>NZ_CP188259.1:5116250-10232500 GCF_049995355.1 Dactylosporangium sp. McL0621 | reverse complement strand
AGCTCACTGGTCAAGTGGTTCCGCGCCGACAATGTAGCGGGGCTCAAGCACACCGCCGAAGCTGTGGCATTCACGCGTGTACCAGGCCTTCGTGGTCCAGGTGCGTGGATGGGTAGGGGAGCGTCGTGTCACCGGTGAAGCGGCGGAGTGATCCAGCCGTGGAGGTGACGCGAGTGAGAATGCAGGCATGAGTAGCGAAAGCAGGGTGAGAAACCCTGCCGCCGGATGACCAAGGGTTCCAGGGCCAGGCTAATCCGCCCTGGGTGAGTCGGGGCCTAAGGCGAGGCCGAGAGGCGTAGTCGATGGACAACGGGTTGATATTCCCGTACCCGCGTAGAAGCGTCCATGCCGAACCTGCTTGTACTAACCTCACAATGGTCTGAACCTTTCGGGGGGATGGCCGGCGTTTGGGAACTCGGGTGGTAGTAGGCAAGCGATGGGGTGACGCAGGAGGGTAGCTGGACCCGGCCGGTGGTTGTGCCGGGGCAAGCGTGTAGCCCGTGCTGTAGGCAAATCCGCAGCACTTGAGGGTGAGACGTGAAGCGGAGCCGTTCAGGCGAAGTCAGTGATCCCATGCTGCCGAGAAAAGCCTCTAGCGAGTTTCGAGCGGCCCGTACCCCAAACCGACACAGGTGGTCAGGTAGAGAATACCGAGGCGATCGGGCGAACTGTGGTTAAGGAACTCGGCAAATTGCCCCCGTAACTTCGGGAGAAGGGGGGCCACCGATGGTGAGACCACGTGCTGGTGGAGCGGTTGGTGGCCGCAGAGACCAGGGGGAAGCGACTGTTTACTAAAAACACAGGTCCATGCTAAGTCGTAAGACGACGTATATGGACTGACGCCTGCCCGGTGCTGGAACGTTAAGGGGACCTGTTAGTCCTTCGGGGCGAAGCGGAGAACTTAAGCGCCAGTAAACGGCGGTGGTAACTATAACCATCCTAAGGTAGCGAAATTCCTTGTCGGGTAAGTTCCGACCTGCACGAATGGCGTAACGACTTCCCCACTGTCTCAACCACAGGCCCGGCGAAATTGCACTACGAGTAAAGATGCTCGTTACGCGCGGCAGGACGGAAAGACCCCGGGACCTTCACTATAGCTTGACATTGGTACTCGAATTCGATTGTGTAGGATAGGTGGGAGCCTGTGAAGTCCTCACGCCAGTGGGGGTGGAGGCAAGCTTGAAATACCACTCTGTTGGATTTGGGTATCTAACCTTGGACCGTGAGCCGGTTCAGGGACAGTGTCTGGTGGGTAGTTTAACTGGGGCGGTTGCCTCCTAAAATGTAACGGAGGCGCCCAAAGGTTCCCTCAGCCTGGTTGGCAATCAGGTGTTGAGTGCAAGTGCACAAGGGGGCTTGACTGCGAGACTGACAGGTCGAGCAGGGACGAAAGTCGGGACTAGTGATCCGGCACTGGCAGGTGGAAGCGGTGTCGCTCAACGGATAAAAGGTACCCCGGGGATAACAGGCTGATCTTCCCCAAGAGTCCATATCGACGGGATGGTTTGGCACCTCGATGTCGGCTCGTCGCATCCTGGGGCTGGAGTAGGTCCCAAGGGTTGGGCTGTTCGCCCATTAAAGCGGTACGCGAGCTGGGTTTAGAACGTCGTGAGACAGTTCGGTCCCTATCCGCCGCGCGCGTAGGATACTTGAGAAGGGCTGTCCCTAGTACGAGAGGACCGGGACGGACGAACCTCTGGTGTGCCAGTTGTTCTGCCAAGAGCACGGCTGGTTGGCTACGTTCGGAAGGGATAACCGCTGAAAGCATCTAAGCGGGAAGCTCGCTTCGAGATGAGGTATCCCACCCCTAGAGGGTTAAGGCCCCCAGCGAGACCACTGGGTTGATAGGCCGGAAGTGGAAGCCTGGTAACAGGTTTGAGCTGACCGGTACTAATAGGCCGAGGACTTGACCTACATATCAAGCATGAAAGATTTTGCATCCACTGTGTGATTCTGAACCAACACCAGAACGCACCCTGTCGGCTTCGGTTGGCGGGTGTGCGGGGTTGACAGGTTCATAGTGTTACGGCGGCCATAGCGGAGGGGAAACGCCCGGTCCCATTCCGAACCCGGAAGCTAAGCCCTCCAGCGCCGATGGTACTGCACCCGAGAGAGTGTGGGAGAGTAGGACGCCGCCGGACAATCTTCGATCAAGGGCCGCCCGTTTGGGCGGCCCTTGAGTCGTTTACCGGGTCGAGCGCATACGGCGTACCCCGGTCGGGAAGGATGAAAGTCGTGAACGCAATGCCACACGACGGCGACGGCCAGGACGGCGGCCCGCGCGGGCCCCGTAGGGATGACTCCCGTTCTCGCGGCGGCGATCGGCCGCGCGGGAACTCTCGCGACGATCGGGCCGGCGGCGGGTCGCGCGACGACCGGGGCGGCCGGGGCGGTGAGGCTCGGGGCGGGCGTGACGGTGACCGTCCGTTCCGGGACCGGACCGAGCGGCCGAACCGGGATGGTGGCGGGTACCGCGGTGGCGACCGGCCTTCCGGACCCCGTGATGGTGGAGCTCGTGGTGACCGGCCCTCCGGGTTCCGTGAGGGCGGCGCCGCTCGTGGCGACCGTGATGGTGGGGCGCCTCGTGGGGATCGGCCGTTCCGGGATCGGGACGGTGGCGGGTACCGCGGTGGCGACCGGCCGTCTGGACCCCGTGATGGTGGAGCTCGTGGTGACCGGCCGTCCGGGTTCCGTGGGGACCGTGATGGCGGGACTCGTGGCGACCGGCCCACCGGTGGTGGGTTCCGGGATCGTGGGGATCGGCCTACCGGTGGTGGCTTCCGCGACCGTGGGGACCGGCCTACCGGTGGTGGCTTCCGCGACCGTGGAGACCGCCCTACCGGTGGTGGGTTCCGCGACCGCGGGGATCGGCCCAGTGGTGGTGGGTTCCGGGATCGTGATGGTGGGGCGCCCCGTGGGGATCGGCCGTTCCGGGATCGGGACGGTGGCGGGTACCGCGGCGGGGATCGGCCCGAGCGGCGTGACGGTGGGTTCCGGGGGGATCGGCCGACCGGCGGGTTCCGTGGGGACCGTGACGGTGCGCCTCGTGGTGATCGGCCCTCCGGTGATCGGGATCGTGGGGATCGGCCCAGTGGTGGCGGGTTCCGCGACCGTGGGGATCGGCCTGCCGGTGGTGGGTTCCGTGACCGGGATCGTGGGGACCGGCCGACTGGTGGTGGGTTCCGCGACCGTGACCGGGGCGACCGGCCCAGTGGTGGCGGGTTCCGTGACCGTGGGGATCGGCCCACCGGTGGCGGGTTCCGCGACCGTGGGGATCGACCCACGGGTGGCGGGTTCCGTGGGGACCGTGATGGCGGGGCTCGTGGTGACCGGCCGTCCGGGTTCCGTGGGGATCGGCCCTCTGGTGGTGGCTTCCGGGATCGTGACGGTGGTGGGTACCAGCGGCGTGACCGTGATGGTGATCGGCCCTCCGGCGATCGGGATCGTGGGGATCGGCCCAGCGGTGGTGGGTTCCGCGACCGTGGGGATCGGCCTACCGGTGGTGGGTTCCGTGACCGTGATCGCGGTGACCGGCCCAGTGGTGGTGGGTTCCGTGACCGTGGGGATCGGCCTGCCGGTGGCGGGTTCCGTGACCGTGATCGTGGCGACCGGCCCAGCGGTGGATTCCGTGACCGTGACGGCGGGGATCGGCCCAGCCGTGACCGTGGGGATCGGCCTACCGGTGGCGGGTTCCGTGACCGTGACCGGGGTGACCGGCCCAGTGGTGGTGGGTTCCGGGATCGTGACGGTGGGGATCGGCCCAGCGGTGGGTTCCGTGACCGTGGGGACCGGCCCGCTGGTGGCGGGTTCCGTGATCGTGACCGGGGTGACCGGCCCAGCGGTGGTGGGTTCCGTGACCGTGGGGATCGGCCTGCCGGTGGCGGGTTCCGTGACCGGGATCGTGGGGATCGGCCCAGCGGTGGTGGGTTCCGCGACCGTGACCGGGGTGATCGGCCCAGCGGTGGGTTCCGGGATCGGGACGCCGGTGGTGCTCAGCGGAGTGAGGGACTGCGGCGCAGCGATGCCGGTGGGTACCGGCCGCGCACCAGTGACCCGGGCTTCGTCAGCAGTGAGGACGCCGGCGAGGAGACCGTCAGCCGTGTGGCCGACCCGGTGCTCGCCGACGACCTCGACCCGTCGGAGCTCGACCGTTCGGTGCGCGCGGAGCTCAGCTCGCTCGCGCGGCCTGTGGCGGAGGAGGTTGCCCGGCGGCTCGTGGCGGCCGGCCAGCTGATCGACGACGACCCGGAGCTCGCGCTCGCGCATGCGCTCGTTGCGCGGCGCAAGGCGTCTCGGATCGGGGTGGTTCGCGAGGCCGCTGGGCTTGCGGCGTACCACGCCGGGGAGTGGCAGACGGCGCTCGGGGAGCTGCGGACGTACCACCGGATGAGTGGGAAGCAGACCCACATCGCGGTGATCGCGGACTGCGAGCGGGCCCTCGGGCGGCCGGAGAAGGCGATCGACCTCTTCCGCACGGCGGACCGGGAGCGGCTCTCGGCCGAGGAGATCGTCGAGCTGCTCATCGTGGCGGCCGGCGCGCGCGGGGATCTTGGGCAGACGGACGCGGCTGTGGCGATGCTGCAGGTGCGCGAGCTCACCTCGGCGCCCGATGCGCCTTGGGCGGCGCGGCTGCGGTACGCGTACGCCGATGCGCTCCTGCGGGCCGGACGGCGCGAAGAGGCGCGGGAGTGGTTCGCCCGGGCCGCGGACCTCGACGAGGATCTGCGCACCGACGCGGCCGAGCGGCTGCTCGAGCTCGACGGCATTACGCTCGACGGTGACACGGACGAGGACGACGACGAGCTCGAGGACGGCGAGGCCCGCGCGGCGGCCGGCCCGGGCGACGGCGAGGACGACGAAGACGACCGCGAAGAAGACGACGACGACGAAGACGAAGACGACGAGGACGAGGACGACCGCGACGTCGACGACTACGACGACGAGGACGATCGCGACGACGACGAAGACGACGATGATCGCGATGACGACGATGATCGCGATGACGACGACGATCGCGATGACGACGATCGCGACGACGACGAAGACGACGATGATCGCGATGACGACGACTACGACGACGATGAGGACGACGACCTCGACGACGAAGACGACGAGGACGCGGACGACTACGACGACGAAGACGACGACCTCGGCGATGACGAGGACGACGACAACGACGCCGAAGCGGACGACGAGACCGACGCCGATGCCGGCGGCGCTGTCGATGGTGAAGCTGTCGATGGTGCAGGCGAAGGCGACGAGAGCGACGCCGACGACGAGCCGGACGGCGATCACGTCGACCAGGGCGACGCCGACCATGCGCCCGCCGAGCCCGAGGACGCCGTCGGCGACGACGAGTCCGACGGGGATCAGCCGGGCGGCAAGGACGGCGAGGGGAAGGGCAAGGCGTGAGCGACGCGCAGGCGGATGATCTGGTCAGGCACTACGACCTGGTGATCTTCGATCTCGACGGGGTCCTGTACCTCGTCGACCAGATCATCCCCGGCGCCGCCGAGGCGTGTGCGGCGCTGCGCGGGCGGGGGATCCCCAGCGCTTACGCGACGAACAACGCCTCGCGGCTGCCGGGCGACGTCGCGGCGCTGCTGACGCGGATCGGCATTCCCGCCGAGCCGCGCGAGGTCGTGACCTCGGCCCACGCGACCGCGCTGCTGATGGCGGAGCGGTTCGCGCCCGGTACCCCGGTGCTGATCCTCGGCGCGCCCGCGCTGCGCGAGGAGGTCGTGGGCGCGGGGCTGACGCCGGTGACCGAGGCCGAGGAGGCGCGGGTCGTCGTGCAGGGGTACGGGCCGGACGTCCGGATGCGCGATCTGGGTGACGCCGCCGTGGCGATTCGCGGCGGTGCGGCCTGGATCGCGACAAACGCCGACAAGACGCTGCCGTCGCCGCGCGGGCCGCTGCCCGGCAACGGGTCGCTGGTTGTGGCCATGGCCACGGCGCTGGGGCGGCAGCCGGACACGATCGTCGGCAAGCCCGATCCGAGCCTGTTCCTGGAGGCGGCGCGGGAGCGCAGTGCCCAGCGGCCGCTCGTGGTCGGGGATCGGCTGGACACGGACATCGAGGGCGCGTACCGGGCGGGGATGGACAGCCTGCTCGTGCTGACCGGGGTCTCCGACGCCGCCGAGCTGCTCGCGGCGCCGGTCGAGCGGCGGCCCACGTTCGTGGCCGAGGACCTCGGGGGGCTTTTCGAGCCGGCCCAGGCGGCGTCGCAGGGGCAGTCGTGGCGCGTCGAGGACCGCGACGGGCGGTGGGTGCTCGCGGGCGACGGAGGCCGGATCGAGGCCCTCAACGCGCTGTGCCAGGTCGCGTGGGCGGCGGGAGAGGTGCGGCCCATCGACGGCGACGGCGAGGCCGCCGACGCCGCACTGAAGTGGCTGAAGCTGGCCTGACCACCGGCGCGAGCGCAGGTGGTCAGGCGCCGGCGAAACATCAGCGCGCCGGCGAACTTCAGCGCGCTGGCGAAACGCCGGCGCAAGCGCTAGAGCTAGAGCTAGAGCTAGAGCTAGAGCTAGAGCTAGAGCTAGAGCTAGAGCTAGAGCTAGAGCTAGAGCTAGAGCTAGAGCTAGAGCTAGAGCTAGAGCTAGAGCTAGAGCAGCTTCCGCAGCTTGAGCAGATCCATCATGCCCGCCTCGATCTTGATGCGGCCGCTCGTCCACGCCGACATGACGTTGAGCTGGCCGTTGACCAGGGCGAGCAGATCGTCGCTGGACGAGGTCAGCTTGATCTTCGCGCGCGGGTCGTCACCGTCGGTGAGGTCGGTGATCTGGCCGCCGTGGAGCCGGCCGTGGAAGGCCACCTCCAGGTCGGTGACGCGGCAGGCGAGCGTCCGGTCGAAGTCGAGCTTCTCCCGGGCCTGCGCGGCGTTTGTGGCCAGCCGCTGCGCGAGCTTGTCCAGCGCGGCGCGACACTCGTCAACCGTGGCCATGCGCGAAAACCCCGTCTTTCTCCAAATCCGTGGAATGTGACGGTACCGTACGGCGTCACGGCACGCCCGGTAGCGTAATGGCGTACACCACTTGGAGGAGAGACGCAATATGGCTCAGGAAGCATGGCGGGCTTATCTGGAGCTCGCCTACGGCATGACCGAGGCCACCACGAAGAAGGCGACGAAAACGGTTCGGCGCCTGGTCGGCAAGAGCGGCGCGACCGCCGATCAGCTGCAGGCGATGGCCGAGGACCTGCTCAGGGCCGGCTCGGCGAACCGTGACGCGCTGACGAAGCTGGTGCGGTACGAGCTGGATCGTGCCCTCGGCGCCGTCGGCCTGGCCACCGCCGACGAGGTTTCGGCGCTCACGACGCGGGTGCACGAGCTCGAGGCGCAGCTCAAGGAGGCGACGATCGCCGCGGTGGCGCCGCCGCACGAGCCCGCCCCGCCGGTCGGCGCCGAAGTGATCGCGGAGGCCCCGGAGGAGGCCCCGGCGGTGGCCGCAGCGCCCGCGAAGGCCGTGGCGAAGAAGGCCGTGGCCAAGAAGGTCGCCCCGCCGGCGGCGGCGCCCGCGGCGCCGGCCAAGAAGGTGGCCGCCAAGAAGGCCATCGAGACCGTCGCGGCCGCGTCCGAGGTCGGCCCCGCGTCGGCCAAGCTGCCCGTGAAGAAGGCCACTCGCGCGCCCCGGAAGACCGCGTCATGACCGCCCCCGTGCCTGGTCCCGGCCCTGCGCCGGCGCCGGGGCCGCCCGGGGCGGGGGTCCTCGGCCGGGTCGATGCGGCGGTGGCGGCGGTCGGCGAGGTAGCGTCGCTTCCGCTGCGGCAGCAGGTTTCGGTCTACACCGACGCCCACCGCACGCTGCAGGAGACGCTGGGCACGATCGAGGAACGCTGAGCTTTCAGGGAGCTGCTGGCAGATGGCGCGCCGGAACCGACTCGACGCCGAGCTGGTGCGCCGGGGGCTGGCCCGCTCCCGGGAGCAGGCGGCCGCGCTGATCGCCGCGGGCCGCGTCGAGGTGCGGGGCACCGCGGCGGGCAAGGCGGCGGCGCAGATCGACCCGGCGGACCCGGTGCGGGTGCTGGAGGCGGCGGGGGACGAGTACGTCTCGCGGGGCGGGCACAAGCTCGCCGGCGCGCTGGACGCGTTCGCCGCGCTGCCGGTGCAGGGGCGCCGGTGCCTCGACGCGGGCGCGTCCACCGGCGGGTTCACGGATGTGCTGCTGCGCCGGGGCGCGGCCACGGTCGCCGCGGTCGACGTCGGGTACGGCCAGATCGCCTGGTCGCTGCGTACCGACGAGCGGGTCGCGGTGATCGAGCGGACCAACGTGCGGACGCTGACGCCCGAGCAGATCGGCGGCGTGTGCGAGCTGACCGTCGCGGACCTGTCGTTCATCTCGCTGCGGCTGGTGCTGCCCGCGCTGGCGGCGTGCACGGCCCCGGGCGGTGACCTCGTGCCGATGGTGAAGCCGCAGTTCGAGGTGGGCCGGGAGGCGCTGGGCGACCGGGGCGTGGTGCGCTCGCCCGAGCTGCGGACCGCGGCGGTGCTCGATGTCGCCGCCGCGGCCGCCGGGCTCGGGCTCGGCGTGGCCGGGGTCGCGCGCAGCCCGCTGCCGGGGCCGCAGGGCAACGTGGAATTCTTCCTGTGGCTGCGCCGCGACGCGCCGCCGGTCGACCCGGCCGCGGTACAGCAGATTGTCGAGGGAGTGGTGCCGGCATGAGCGCACGCGAGGCGTTGCTGGTCACCCACACGGGCAAGGCCAGCAACAACGACCACGCCCGGACGGTGGCCTCGGACCTGCTCGACAACGGGTTCACGGTCCGCGTCCTCGCCGAGGAGGCCCGTGAGCTGGCCATCCCCCGGGCCGTGCCGGTCAGCGGGGAGGCGGCCGCGCAGGGCGCCGAGATCGTCTTCGCGCTCGGCGGCGACGGCACCCTGCTGCGCGCCGCGGAGCTGGCCCGGCCGGCGAAGGCGCCGCTGCTGGGGATCAACCTCGGCAAGGTCGGCTTCCTCGCCGAGGCCGAGATCGGCGACGTCGACAAGGCCGTCCGGGAGGTCGTCGAGGGCACGTACACCGTCGACGAGCGCCTCACCATCGACGTGACCGCCGAGCACTCGGGGCGGCTGGTCGGCAACTCGTGGGCGCTCAACGAGGTCACCGTCGAGAAGGGCGCCCGGGAGAAGATGCTGGAGCTGCTCGTCGAGGTCGACGGGCGGCCCTTGTCGCGGTACGGCTGCGACGGCGTCGTCTGCGCGACCCCGACGGGCTCGACGGCGTATGCGTTCTCGGCCGGCGGGCCGGTGGTGTGGCCGGAGCTGGAGGCGCTGCTGCTGGTGCCGATCTCGGCCCATGCGCTGTTCAGCCGGCCGCTGGTCATCTCGCCCGACTCGACGATCACGGTGAACGTCGAGCCGTTCACCAGCTTCGCGCTGCTCTCGTGCGACGGGCGGCGGGTGATGGACCTCGCGCCCGGCTCGACGGTGACGGTACGGCGGGGAGCCCTCCCCGTCCGGGTGGTACGCCTGCGTGAGCGACCGTTCACGGACCGTCTCGTTGCGAAGTTCGGGCTGCCGGTGGAGGGCTGGCGTCACAACAAACGGCACGGCTGACGGCCCGGCTGAGTGGAGAACTGTCGTACCCCGCAGCTAGTGTTCCTCACGTGCTGGAGGAACTCCGCATTACCGGACTGGGCGTGATCGAAGACGCCACCCTGCCCCTCGGCCCGGGCCTCACGGTCATCACGGGCGAGACCGGCGCGGGCAAGACCATGGTCGTGACGAGCCTCAACCTGCTCTTCGGCGGCCGCGCCGACGCGGGGCGGGTGCGCGCCGACCCGGGCCGGGCCACCGTCGACGGCCGGTTGACGCTGCCCGCGCACGTGCGGGCCGCGGTGGAGAGCCGCATCGCCGACGCCGGGGCGGAGGTCGACGACGACGGCACGCTGCTCATGAGCCGGACGCTGACGGCCGAGGGCCGCTCCCGGGCGCATGTGGGCGGCCGCACGGTGCCGGTGTCGCTGCTGGGGGAGGTCGGCGAGCGCGTGTTCGCGCTGCACGGGCAGTCCGACCAGCTGCGCCTGCTGCGCCCGGCCGAGCAGCGGGCTTCGCTGGACCGTTACGCGGGCGCGGAGCACGAGAAGCTGCTGGGGCAGTTCGCGGAGCTGTACAACCGCTGGCGGGCCGTCGAGGACGACCTGGCCGACCGGCGGGCCAACGCGCGGCAGCGCAACCAGGAGGCGGAGCTGCTCAAGCTCGGCCTCGACGAGATCACCCGCGTCGATCCGCAGCCGGGCGAGGACGAGCTGCTGCGCGAGGAGGCGCAGCGGCTCGAGCACGTCGAGGGCCTGCGCTCGGCCGCGCAGCTGGCGCACGTGGCGATGTCGGGGACCGGCGACGGCGGCGGTGACGACGTGGCCGACGTGCTGAGCCTCATCGCGACGGCCCGGCGGACCCTGGAGGCCCAGTCGGGCGTCGACCGGGTGCTGGGCGAGCTCGCGGCGCGCCTCGACGAGGTCGCCACGCTCGCCGGCGACGTCTCCACCGAGCTCGGCACCTACCTGGCCGCCCTCGACGCCGACCCGGGCCGGCTCGAGGAGGTCTACGAGCGGCGGGCGGCGCTGCGGGCGCTGACGCGCAAATACGCCGAGGACGTCGACGGCGTCGTGGCCTGGGCCGACCGTGCCCGCACGCGCCTGGCCGAGCTGGACACGTCCGACGAGCTGCTCGAGGAGCTCGACCGGGAGCGGCAGCGGCTGCACGGGGAGGTCGCGGAGCTGGCGGCGGTGCTGTCGGCGGCGCGGCACGAGGCCGCGGGCCGGTTCGCCGCCGACGTGACGGTGGAGCTGGCCGGGCTGGCGATGCCGCACGCCCGGATCGAGGTCGTGGTCGGGCCGAAGGCGGCCGGCAACGGGCCGAGCATCCCGACGGCGGCGGGCACGGACATCGGGGTCGGGCCCGACGGGTCCGACGACATCGAGCTGCGGCTGCTGCCGCACCCGGGGGCGCCGTCGCAGCCGCTGCAGAAGGGCGCGTCGGGCGGCGAGCTGTCGCGGGTCATGCTGGCCATCGAGGTCGTGTTCGCCGGGGTCGGCGGGCCGCCGACGCTGGTGTTCGACGAGGTCGACTCCGGGGTGGGCGGCACGGCGGCGGTGGAGATCGGCAAGCGGCTGGCGCGGCTGGCCCGCGATCACCAGGTGCTGGTCGTGACGCACCTGCCGCAGGTGGCCGCGTTCGCGGACCGCCATCTGGTGGTGGCGAAGGACATCGGGGGCGCGGTGACCACCAGCGGTGTGACGGTGGTCGAGCACACGGACCGGGCCCGGGAGCTCGCCCGGATGCTGGCCGGCCTGCCGAACTCCGACCTGGGCATCGCCCACGCCGAGGAGCTGCTGTCGGTCGCGGATCGGGAGAAAGCGCAGGCGTAAGGCGCGCGAGGCCTCGCGCCGACGCCGAGGAGCTGCTGTCGGTCGCGGATCGGGAGAAAGCGCAGGCGTAAGGCGCGCGACGCCTCGCGTTTGATCCGTCGCTTTACGTTTAGATCGTGATTGATGCGGTCGCTGCGTCGCCCTGGGTGCTGCTCGCGGTCTTCGTGATCGCGGGCCTCGACTCGCTGGTGCCGCTGTCGCCGAGCGAGACGACGCTGATCACGGTGTCGGTCCTCGCCGGGGCGACCGGCCGGCCGTTCATCGCGCTGGTGATCCTGGCCGCCGCGGCCGGGGCGTTCGCCGGGGACACGGTGGCGTACCGGATCGGGACGCGGCTGGGGCGGCGCAGCCGCGAGCGCGAGCTCTACGCGTGGGTGCGCCGGACGCTCGACGCGCACGGTGGGCAGGTCTTCGTCTTCGTGCGCTGGCTGCCGGGCGGGCGCTCCGCCTCCGCGCTGGCCGCCGGGGTGGTCGGATACCCGGCGGCGCGCTTTCAGGCTTGGACGGCGCTCGGGGCGAGCCTCTGGGCCATGCTGGCCGGGCTCATCGGGTACGGCTGCGGGATCTATTTCGACGGGACCCTCTGGAAGGCACTGCTGTCCGCCTATGCCGGGGCGGCCCTGCTGCTGGTCGCCGCGGAGGTGTTCCGCCGGGTCTCAGCGGCGGCCGACGAGCAGGTTGACGCGGGTGCCGACGGGAGCGACGGTCAGGGCCAGGGTCGACTGCTCGAGTACGACCATGGCGCCGGTGGGCCCGATCTCGCGGATCACTCCGAGCTCGAGTCCGGCGGCGCGTAGGGCGGCGGCGGCCTCCGCCGGGGTCTTGCCGGTGAGGTCGGGGACGCGGGTAAGGCGCATGGACGGTAACGTCTCCATGCAGACGTGAGTGGGTTCCGGCCGTCGCAAATACGCGCTTCGAGTGTCAGGTGGGCGACACCCGGGATGGGTGACCGGCGTCACGCCGGAACGTGAAATGGGGCGTTCCACCTGCACGTGGACATGTCGTACGCGGCTTTCGGGCGGCGTCCATGCCAGGATGGGTGTGATGCGACTTCCAACCTTGCGCCGCACCCGGCCCGCCGAGCCAGGTGCCATCGCCGGCGTCGTGCGGCTTGATCGGCGGACGAAGCGCCTGGTGGGGCGGCTGCGGCCGGGAGACATCGCGGTCATCGACCACGTGGACCTCGACCGGGTGGCGGCCGACTCGCTGGCCGCCTCCGGAGTGGCGGCCGTGCTCAACGCGAAGCCGTCGGTGTCGGGGCGGTATCCGAACCTGGGCCCGGAAGGGCTGATCAAGGCCGGCATCCCGCTCGTGGACGACCTGGGCGAGGAGCTGTTCGACCGGCTCCGCGAGGGCGAGTCGGTGCGCATCGAGGGCGACACCGTCTACGTCGGCGAGGAGGCCGTGGCCAAGGGCGTGCGGCAGGACGCCGACACGGTCGCCGAGGCGATGGCCGACGCCCGCGAGGGGTTGTCGGTGCAGCTGGAGGCGTTCGCGGCCAACACGATGGAGTACCTCAAGCAGGAGCGCGCCCTCCTGCTCGACGGCGTCGGCGTGCCCGAGATCCAGACGCAGATCGCCGGGCGGCACTGCCTCATCGTGGTGCGCGGCTACGACTACAAGGCCGACATCGACGTGCTGCGGCCCTACATCCGCGAGTACAAACCGGTCCTGATCGGCGTCGACGGCGGCGCGGACGCGCTGGTCGAGGCCGGGTACACCCCGGACATGATCATCGGCGACATGGACTCGGTCAGCGACGACGTGCTGCGCTGCGGGGCCGAGATCGTCGTGCACGCCTACCCCGACGGGCGCGCCCCGGGCCTGGCCCGGGTGCAGCGGCTCGGGGTGGAGGCGATCACCTTCCCGGCCGCGGCGACCTCCGAGGACATCGCGATGCTGCTCGCCGACGACAAGGGGGCTTCGCTGCTGGTCGCGGTCGGCACCCACAACACCCTGATCGAGTTCCTCGACAAGGGTCGCGGCGGGATGGCCTCGACGTTCCTGACCCGGCTGAAGCTCGGCGGCAAGCTCGTCGACGCGAAGGGGGTCAGCCGGCTGTACCGCCAGAGCCTCTCCGGCTCCTCGCTGATTCTGCTCCTGGCCTCGGCGATCGCCGCGATGGCCGCCGCGCTCGCGGTCACCACGATCGGCCGGGCCTACCTGAGCGTCATCGCCGAGTGGTGGGACAACCTGATCTTCACACTGTTCTCGTAGACGGGGCTCGTTTTGATCAACTTCCGGTACCACGTGGTGTCGCTGGCGGCGGTGTTCCTGGCCCTGGCCATCGGCCTCGTCGTCGGCACCGCGGCGGCCAACGGCCCGTTGACCGAGAACCTCAACGAGCAGGTCAACACGCTCACCGACGACAAGCAGCAGCTGCGCGACGACCTGGAGCAGTCGCGGGCGGAGCTGAAGAAGAACGCCGACTTCGCCAGCGAGGCCGCCCCGGCGCTGCTGGCCAACAAGCTCGCCAACAAGAACGTGCTGCTGGTCAAGCTCGACGGCAGCGACAGCGGCGACGTGAACACCGCCACCGACGGCGTGGCCACGATGCTCGGCACGGCCGGGGCCAAGGTCGTCGGCACGGTCACGATCAAGGAGAAGTTCACGGCCCCGGCCAACGGCGCCGTGCTGCTCGACACCGCCGAGTCGGCGGCCCCGGCCGGCGTCAGCGGCGCCCTGCCCAGCCAGGCCAACGGCGTGGACACGTCGGCCGCCCTGCTGGCCGCGGTGCTGTTCGGCAAGGCCGGCACCCCGCAGATCGAGGGCACCCGCACGGTGCTGTCGGCCTACGAGAGCGGCGGCTTCATCGGCCTCGACGGCGACTTCAAGACCCCGGCCGAGGCGGCGATCATCGTCGCCGGCGCGCCCGCCAGCGGCAAGGACGCCAAGGAGCGCAACGCCGCCGTGCTGACCATCGCGACCCGCTTCGACATCAGCGCCCGGGTCGTCGTGGCCGGCCTGTCCGCCAACGGCCTGGTCTCCGCCGTGATGGGCGACGCGACCGTGGCCAAGTCCATCTCCACCGTCGACAACGCCGTCACCGCCTACGGGCAGGTCGCCGCGGTCATGGCCCTGACCGAGCGGTTCGCCGGCAAGGCCGGGCACTACGGCAGCGGCGACGGCGCCACCAGCCTCCTACCGAAGACGGCGAGCGTGACAAATGGCTCGTAGGTTCATCCTGGGCGCCCTGGCCGGCCCGGTCGGCGGCGGCGTCGCCCGCGCGGTGCTGCGCGCGCTGCAGGATCACCCGAAGCTGGCCGGCACCAACTTCCGCGGCCGCAACGTGTCGCTGGCCGGCGGGCCGGCGCTGGCCGCCGGGGCCACCGCGGGCGCGATCGTGCACCGGCCCGAGCACGCCGCCGCCAGCGCGATCGCCGGGCTCGGGTCCGGGGCCGTCGGGCTGTACGACGACCTCGTCGGCGGCCGTCCCGAGCACGCGGCCAAGGGCTTCAAGGGGCACCTGGGCGCGCTGCGGGAGGGCCGTGTGACGAGCGGCCTCGTCAAGATCGCCGGGGTCGGCGCGGCCGGGCTGGCCGCCGCCGCGCTGCTGCCCCGCAAGCGGGCCGTCGACGTCGTGCTCGGCGCCGGCGTGATCGCGGGCGCCGCGAACCTGTTCAACCTGCTCGACCTGCGCCCCGGCCGGGCCTTGAAGGCCGGGATCGCCGTCGGCGGTCCGTTGGGCGCGTCCGGTCCCCTCGGAGCCGCCGGGGCGCTGCTGCCCGCCGACCTCGACGAGGAGATCATGCTGGGCGACGCCGGGGCGAACGCGCTCGGCGCGCTGCTCGGCGTCGCGTACACGGCCCGCACCGGCACGCTCGGCCGGCTCGCGGCCCTGGCCGGCATCGCGGCGCTGACCGCGGCCAGCGAGAAGGTCTCCTTCACCAAGGTCATCGAGGCCAACCCGGTGCTCAACCGGCTCGATCAGTGGGGGCGCCGCAAGCCATCCCCGTATCCACGCGGGCGCGGGTGACGAGAAGCAGGATCTTCGGTGCGGCGGCACTCGTCGCGGGTCTCACCCTTCTGGCCAGGATTGCCGGATTTGCGCGCATCCTGGTGTTCAACTCGTCGGTCGGGCCGACGCGGCTCGGCGACGCGTACCAGGCCGCCAACACGATCCCGAACATCATCTTCGAGCTCGTCGCCGGCGGCGCCCTGGCCAGCCTCGTCGTGCCGCTGCTGGCCGGCAAGGACAAGGCGACCGTCGGGCGCACCGTCGGCGCCCTGCTCACCTGGGTCGTGGCCCTGCTGACCCCGATCGCGCTGCTGGTCGCGCTGCTGGCGCACCCGCTCGTCGGGCTGCTCACCGCCGGGCAGCCGGCCGAGGTCGTCGACGCCGGCGCGCGGATGCTGCGGGTCTTCGCGCCGCAGCTGCCGCTGTACGGCGTCGGGATCGTGCTCACCGGGGCGCTGCAGACGTACCGCCGCTTCGCCTGGCCCGTCATCGCGCCGCTGCTGTCGAGCCTCACCGTGATGGTGGTGTACGTCGCCTTCGGCGTCGTCGCCGGGCGTGGCGCCGCGCTGGCCACCGTGAGCGGCGGGGAGCTGCTGCTGCTCTCCGGCGGTACCACCGTGGCCGTGGCGGTGCTGTCGCTGTGCCTGGTCGCCCCGGTGAGCCGGCTCGGGCTGCGGATCCGGCCCGCGGTCCGGCTCGACGTCGGCGCGCTGGCCACCCTGCGGCCGCTGGTCGTCGCCGGGATCGTCACCGTCGGCACCCAGCAGCTGGTGCTGGGCCTGGCCATCAACCTCGTCAGCTACAGCCCGGACGACGGCGCCATCGTCGTCTACAGCCTCGCCCAGACGATCTTCCTGCTGCCGTGGGCGGTGCTCGCGGTGCCGGTGGCCACGACGGCGTACCCGGCGCTCGCCGAGCACGGCGCGGCCCGGGACCGGGCCGCGTTCGCCGCCGCCCTCGCGCCGGCCGTGCGCGCCGTGGTGCTGCTGTCCTGCCTCGGCGCCGCCGCGCTGATCGTGCTCGCCCGGCCGATCGCGGTCCTGCTC
This sequence comes from Dactylosporangium sp. McL0621, assembly GCF_049995355.1. Classification (NCBI taxonomy): domain Bacteria; kingdom Bacillati; phylum Actinomycetota; class Actinomycetes; order Micromonosporales; family Micromonosporaceae; genus Dactylosporangium; species Dactylosporangium sp. McL0621. The sequence continues at coordinate 10,216,132 of NZ_CP188259.1, read as the reverse complement.
GCCGCCGCCTCCTCGCACCCGCCCGCCGTCGGGCCGCTCGCCGCCGGGATCGCCTGGTTCGCGCCCGGGCTGCTCGGGTACGGCCTGTTCGCCCTGCTGTCGCGGGCCCTCTACGCCGGCGGCAACGCCTACCCGGCCGCGGTCGCGACGGCGGTCGGCTGGGCCGCGGCGGCGGTCGCGGCCCTGAGCCTGGCCTCGGCGCTGCCGGTGGGCGACCGGGTCGCGGCCGTGGCCGCGGCGAACTCGATCGGCATGCTCGTGCTCGGCGCGGCGCTGCTCGTGGCCGTGCACCGGCGGGCGGGGGGCGCGGCGCTGGCCGGTACCGCCAGAACGGCATCGATCTGTGTCGCCGCCGCGGCCGTCGCCACCGGCGCCGGCCTGTTCCTGCGCGCCCACCTGGCAACCCCGGGTGCCGGCGGGGCGGTCGTGCAGGGCATGCTGTGCGGAGTCGTGGTGGCGGCGGTGTATCTCGCCGGGGCGGCCTTCGCGGACCGCCGTACGCTGCGCCGACTGGTGGTGATCCGCCGCCGGCGGCCGAAGGCGTCTCCGCCGACGAGGCGTGTGTAGTTGAGGAGGGACGGATAGTGGGCGCCCGCATCGCGTTGGTCCTCGCCTCCAGCACTGGCGGCATCGGCCGGCACGTCGGCATGCTCGCCGAGGGCCTGGCGGCGCGCGGCCACGAGGTCAGCGTGCACGGGCCCGCCGCGACCGAGGAGCAGTTCGGGTTCGAGGCCCGCGGCGCCCGGTTCGTGCCCGTGGAGATCCCGGCCAGCCCGCAGCCCGGCGACGTGCTCGCCGTGCGCGCCCTGCGCCGCAGCCTCCGCGACGCCGACGTGATCCACGCCCACAGCCTGCGCGCCGGGCTCGTCGCCGCGCTCGCCCGCGCCGACGGCACCCCGCTGCTGGTCACCTGGCACAACCTGGTGCTCGCCACCGGCCTGCGGGCCCGGCTCTACCACCCGCTCGAGCGCCGGGTCGCCCGCGCCGCCGACGTCACCCTCGCCGTGTCCAGCGACCTCGCCGCCCGCGCCGCCGAGCTCGGCGCGCGCGATGTCCGGCTGGCGAAGGTACCGGCGCCCGTACCCCGGCCCGTCCGGCGCACCGCCGAGGAGCTCCGCGCCGAGCTCGGGGCCGAGCCGGGCCAGCCGCTGGTGCTCGCCGTCGGCCGGCTGCACCCGCAGAAGGGCTTCGAGACGCTCGTCTCGGCCGCGGCGCGCTGGCGCGACCGGGACCCCGAGCCGTTCACCGCGATCGCCGGCAGCGGCCCGTCGTACATGTCGCTGGCCCAGCGCATCTCCGTCGAGCACGCCCCGGTCCACCTGCTCGGCCACCGCGACGACGTGCCCGACCTGCTCGGCGCGGCCGACCTGGTCGTGGCGACGAGCGTGTGGGAGGGCCAGCCGCTGTTCATCCAGGAGACCCTGGCCGCCGGGGTACCGCTGGTGTCGACCGCCGTCGGCGGCGTGCCCGAGGTCGTCGGCGACGCCGCGCGCCTGGTCGAGCCGGCCGACGTCGACGCCGTCCACGACGCGGTCGTCGAGCTGCTCGACGACCCGGCCGCCCGCGCCGAGCTGGCCCGCATCGGGCTCGCCCGCGCCGCCGGCTGGCCCACCGAGCGGGACACGATCGACCAGGTCGAGGCGGTGTACGCCGAGCTGCGCGCCGCCCGCGGGGCGGGCTGATGCGCCACTGGCTGCACCGGTTCTCCCCGGCACTGCTGGCGCTGCTGGCCGGCCTGGCGGGCGTCGCCGCGCTCATCCCGCGCCCGGCCGCCGTGCCCGCCCAGCCGACCGCCGACTACGTGATCATCGTCGGCGTCGCCGGGCTGCGCTGGGACGACGTCAACGCCGCCGACACCCCGGCGATGTGGCAGATGGCCCAGGACGGCGCGATCGGCGCGCTGTCGGTGCGCTCGGCCCGCCGGATCACCTGCGCCGGCGACGGCTGGCTCACCCTCGGCTCCGGCAACTTCGCCGTCTTCACCCCGGGCCCGGTCACGCCGGTCTGCCCGCCGCTCGACGTGCCCATCACCCGGAACACGACCAGCGCCACCCTGCCCGACCAGGGCGACCTCGTCACCCGCAACAGCAACCTGCACTGGGGCGCCCAGCCCGGGGCCCTGGCCGAGGGCGTGCGCTGCACCACCGCGGTCGGTCCGGGCGCGGCGGTCGCGGCCGCGCGGCCGTACGGCCGGGTCGACCGGTACTCCGAGACCCTCGACGACAGCCTGCTCGACGCCTGCGCCCTCACGCTCGTGGACCTCGGCGAGATCGCGGGCGACGACCCCGTGGCCCGGGCCGCGGACGCCCGCCGCGCCGACGCCGCGCTGGCCGACATCCTCGCCGCCCGCCCGGAGCACTCCGTCGTCATGCTCGCCGGGCTGTCCGACCTCGACGCCACCAGCCGGCTGCACGTGGCGATCGCGCAGGGGCCCGGTTTCACCGGCGGCTGGCTGACCTCGCCGTCGACGTCGCGGCCCGGGTACATCCAGGTCGTCGACCTCGCCCCGACCGCCCTCGCGGCCCTCGACCGGCCCATGCCCGGCAGGCTCTTCGCCGGCACCGCCGCGTCGACCGCCGACAGCGGCCGGCCGGCCGACGTCACCGCGGCCGTGAGCCGGCTCGCCGACGCCGACCGCGAGGCGAGCGTTCAGCGCCGCGTCGGCACCAACTTCTTCACCACCCTCGTCGTGGCCGAGCTTCTGCTGTTCCTGGCCGTGGTACCGCTGCTGCAGCGCGCCCGCCGCCCCGCCGGCCCGCTCACCCACCGGCCGATCCCGCGCCCGCTCGTGCGGGCCGCCGAGGTGCTGCTCATCGCCGCGTCCCTCGCCGTGCCGGCCGCGCTCGTCGCCGACCTGCTGCCCTGGTGGCGCTGGCCCCGCCCCGGCCTCGGCTTCGGCGGGGTCACCCTGGCCGTGACCGCCACCGCGACGTTCGCGATCGCGTTCCTGACCCGCCGCAGCCGGGCCATCGCCCCGCTCGGCGGGGTCGCGGCCGTCGCCGCGCTCGCCGTCGCCTTCGACGTGCTGACCGGCTCGCGGCTGCAGCTCAACGGCGTCGCCGGCTACTCCGCGGTGGTCGGCGGCCGGTACGCGGGCGTCGGCGTCATCGGCCTGGGCCTGCTCGCCACCGGGGCCCTGCTCGGCGGGGCCGCGCTCGCCCAGCGCTTCGAGCGCCGCTGGCGGCCGTTCGTCATGGCCGTGATCGGGGCCGTCGGGATGGTGATGATCGGCAGCCCGTACCTCGGCGCCGACGCCTCCGGAGCGGTGGCCCTCACCGCCGGCGGGTGCCTGGCCGCGGCGATGGCCGTCGGCGGCTGGCTGACCATCACGCGCCTGCTCTGGGCCGCGGGCGCGGCGCTGTTCGTGAGCTCGGGCTTCGCGATCCTGGACCTGTTCCGGCCGGAGGCGCAGCGCAGCAGCGTCGGGCGGCTGCTCGTGCGCACCCAGGACGGCACGGCGGGGTTCATCGCCCGCCGCATCGCCGAGGCCGACGTGGTGACGACGGTCACCAGCCCGCTGACGGTCCTGGTGCTGGGCTGCGTGGTGTACGCGACGTTCGTGCTGCTCCGCGACTGGGGCGGCCTGCGGCGGCTGCTGGGCGTCTTCCCGCCGGTGCGTGCCGCCCTCTCCGGCCTGGTCGTGGCGTGCCTGCTGGCCGGCGTCGTGGAGGGCGTGTCGTTCAACGTGCTGGGCGCCGCCCTGGCGACGGCGCTGCCCCTCGTCGTCCTGTCCTGCCTGCGCGTCCTGGAGCACGCCGACGACCGCACCCCGGCGGCGCCGCGGGTGCCCGAGGCGGCGCTGGAGAGCTGAGCCCGGGGCTACCCGACCAGCTCGGCCGTCGCCTCCCACAGGCGCCGCTCGCGGCCGCGGTCCTGGGCCACCGGTTGTACCGGCGTCACCTTCGTCTTCACCACGAACGCGCCGTCGCGCAGGCCGGCCCACCGGTCGTCCAGGGCCATCGCGGCCAGCAGCGGGCCCGAGCGCTGGGGCGTCGACACGCCGGGGATGCGGGCCAGGGCGCGGCTCATCGCCTGGAACGCCGCCGGCGCGCCCCGGCCCAGCGCGGTGCCCGGCATCCAGCCCGGTTCGAACACCGACACGTTCACCCCGTCAGCGGCGCGGCGTTGCAGCTCGTGGGCGTAGTACAGCAGGGCCAGCTTGGCGTTGGAGTAGGCGACGCCCGAGGTGGTCAGGCTCGGCGCCTGGGTCGCGGGGGCCGGGCGGGCCAGCTCGACCGGGTCGGACCACTCGGCCGCGGCCACGTGCAGCAGCCGGCGCCAGAAGTTCGCGTGGTACGTGTTCGAGCCGAGCAGGACGATCCGGGCCGGGGCCGTCAGCGAGCCGAGCAGGTCGCCGATCAGCTGGGCGTGAGCGAGGTAGTTCACCGCGAACGTCAGCTCGTAGCCGTCCCGCGACGACTGCCGGGTGTCGGTCGACATGATGCCGGCGTTGGCGACCAGGGCGCGCAGCGGCCGTACGGTGCCGGCGGCCAGCAGCTCGCGCACGGTCGCCGCGGCGGCGCGCACGTCGGACAGGCTCGACAGGTCGGCGCCGATCTCGTGCACGCGGGCGCCGCGGGTGCGGGCCTCGTCGGCCACCGCGGTCAGGTCCCGGCCGGGGCGGCCCACCAGCAGCAGGTCGGGGCGCCGGGCCGGTGGGCGGTCGGCCATGGCGAGCACGGTGTGGCGGCCCAGGTTGCGGGTCGGGCCGGTGATCAGCGCGGTTCCGGGTTCGGTCATGGCTCCAGGCTGCGGGAACGGCCGCGGCGCAGGCAGTCGTCGGTTTTTCGTAGGACTGCCAGGACCAGGACAACCCCGTGCGGCGCGCGCAGACTGGAACGCGTGGAAGCGTTGGACTTCGGCCGGACGGTGCGCCGCTGGCGGGACCGGGTGACGCCCGAGGCCGTCGGCGTTCCCGCCGGCCGCCGGCGCCGGGCCAGCGGGCTGCGCCGCGAGGAGCTGGCCGGGCTCGCCGGCATCTCGGCCGACTACCTGACCCGCCTCGAGCAGGGGCGCGCGACCACGCCGTCGGCGCAGGTGGTCGAGGCGCTGGCCCGGGCGCTGCGCCTGGCCGACACCGAGCGCGACCTGCTCTACCGGCTGGCCGGGCACGCCGCGCCGGGGCCGGATGTCGTACCGTCGCGAGTCACCGCGAGCGTGCAGCGGCTGCTCGACCGCCTGGCGCACACCCCGGTCGTCGTGTACGACGCGACCTGGACGCTCGTGCTGGCCAACGCGCCCTACGACGCGCTGATGGGGGAGACGACCGCCTGGCGCGGCCGGGAACGCAACGCCGTGTGGCGCAACGTCGCCCGGCTGCCCTCGCGGGTCGTGCACACCCCGCGGGAGCAGGCCGAGCACGAGGCCCGGCTCGTGGCCGACCTGCGCCTGACGGCCTCGCGCTACCCGGCCGACCGCGCCCTGCGGCGCCTGATCGCCGACCTCGCCGCCGGCAGCCCGCGGTTCGCGGAGCTCTGGGACGCCGAGGCCCCGCCGCCGCCGGCCGAACCGTCCCGGCGCAAGACCATCGACCACCCCGCGGTCGGGCGGATCACCCTCGACTGTGACACGCTGATCGTCGCCCAGGACGACCTGCGCATCACCGTCTACACCGCCGAGCCCGGCACCGCGGACGCCGACCGCCTGGCCCTCGCCGTCGTCCTGGGCACGCAGTCGCTAGTGCCCTGACGGGCCGAGGATGGGCGTACCGGAGCTGCGCGAACGCCCGCGGAACTCGGCCAGCACGGTGCCGTCGGCGCGGTGCACGGTCACGTCGTAGAGCCCCGACCGGCCGCGGCGCGACCGCTCCACCGCCGTCGCGGTCAGCTCGTCGCCCGCCCGCGCCGGCTCCAGGAACGACACGTCCGCGCCCGCCGCGACCGTCACCCGGTCGTACGTGTTGCACGCGAACGCGAACGCCGTGTCGGCCAGCAGGAAGACGTAGCCGCCGTGGCCGATGGCGTGGCCGTTGAGCATCCCCGCCGTCACCGTCATGGTGGCCGTGGCGCGGCCCGGGCCCACGCCGCCGATCCGGACGCCCAGAGACTGTGACGCGGTGTCTGCGGCGAACAGGGCGGCGGCGCAGGCCTCGGCGAGTTCCTGCGCGGTCACTCGGCCTCGGCGGCCGGGCGCAGCGTCTTCCAGTCGCGGGCCCGCGCCTGGGCCGCGCCGAGGATGCCGATCACGCAGGCGGCGTTGGTGATCTCGCCGGACAGGGCCATGGTCACGGCCTCGTCGAGGTCGACCCAGTGCAGCTCCAGGTCGGCCTCCTCGTGGGTGCGCTCGTAGGCGTCCCCGTCCGGCTTCGGGCCGACGTCGCGGGCGAGGAAGAGGCGGATCTTCTCGTTGGAGCAGCCGGGGGTGGTGTGCACCTCGGCCAGCAGGTCCCAGCGGCCCGCGACGAGGTCGGCCTCCTCGGCCAGCTCGCGCGCGGCCGCGTCGACCAGGGCCTCGCCGGGCACGTCGATGAGGCCGGCCGGCAGCTCCCACAGCACCTGGCGGACGGCGGGGCGGTACTGCCGCACGAGCGCGACCCGCCCCTCGCCGTCGAGGGCCACGACGCCGACCGCGCCGACGTGCACCATGTAGTCGCGGTCGACGACCTCGCCGCCGGGCATCTCGACGGCGTCGGTGACGACCGAGAAGACCCGGTTGCGCAGCCGCTCGGTGTGCGAGCGAACCTCGTACGTCGTCATGCGTCCACCGTCTCCAGCTCGACCGGCAGGCGGTCGGCCGCGTTGTAGGCGACCGCGGCGCCGACGAACGCGGCGAACAGCGGGTGCGCCCGGGTCGGGCGGCTCTTGAGCTCCGGGTGGGCCTGGGTGGCCACGAAGAACGGGTGCTGCTCGCGGTCGAGCTCGACGAACTCGACAAGCCGCCCGTCGGGGGAGGTGCCGGAGATGAGCAGGCCGGCGCCGGTCATCGCCTCGCGGTACGCGTTGTTGACCTCGTAGCGGTGCCGGTGGCGCTCGGAGACCTCGGTGGCGGCGTACGCCTCCGCGGTCAGCGTCTTCGGGGTGAGCACGGCCGGGTAGGCGCCCAGCCGCATGGTGCCGCCGAGGTCGCCCTTGCCGGCGACGATGTCGTGCTGGTCGGCCATGGTGGAGATGACCGGCTCGCTCGCCTCCGGGTCGAACTCCAGCGAGTTGGCGCCCGGGATGCCGGCCACGTGGCGCAGCACCTCGATGGTCATGCACTGCAGGCCCAGGCACAGGCCGAGGGTGGGGATGCCGCGCTCGCGGGTGTACTGCGCCGCGCCGATCTTCCCCTCGATGCCGCGCACGCCGAAGCCGCCCGGGATGACGACGCCGTCGACGCCCGCGAGGGCCTGGGCCGCGCCGGCCGGGGTGGTGCAGGCGTCGCTGGGCACCCAGCGGATCTCGACCCGGGCGCGGTGGGCGAACCCGGCGGCGCGCACGGCCTCGGTGACCGAGAGGTACGCGTCGGGCAGGTCGACGTACTTGCCGACGATCGCCACCGTGACCGTCTGGCGCGGGTGGTGGACCCGGTCGAGCAGGTCGTCCCACTTCTTCCAGGCGACGTCCCGGAACGACAGGCCCAGGCGCCGCACGACGTAGGCGTCCAGCCCCTCCTCGTGCAGCACGCGCGGGATGTCGTAGATCGAGGGCGCGTCGGGCGCGGAGACCACGGCCTCGGCGTCGACGTCGCAGTACAGCCCCAGCTTGTTCTTGGTCTTCTCCGGGATCTCCCGGTCGGAGCGGCAGACCAGCGCGTCGGGCTGGATGCCGATGCTGCGCAGGGCCGCGACCGAGTGCTGCGTCGGCTTCGTCTTCAGCTCGCCGCTCGGGGCCAGGTAAGGCACCAGCGACACGTGCAGGAAGAAGCAGTTGTCGCGGCCGATGTCGTGGCGGACCTGCCGGATCGCCTCGAGGAACGGCAGCGACTCGATGTCGCCGACGGTGCCGCCGACCTCGGTGATCACCACGTCGGGGGCCACGCCCTCGGCGTTGGGCTCCGACATCGCGCGGATGCGGGCCTTGATCTCGTTGGTGACGTGCGGGATGACCTGGACGGTGTCGCCGAGGTACTCCCCGCGCCGCTCCTTGGCGATGACCGCCGAGTAGATCTGGCCCGTGGTCACGTTCGCGTTGCGCGACAGGTCCTGGTCGAGAAAGCGCTCGTAGTGGCCGATGTCGAGATCGGTCTCGGCTCCGTCTTCGGTGACGAACACCTCGCCGTGCTGGAAGGGGTTCATCGTGCCGGGGTCGACGTTGAGGTAGGGGTCGAGCTTCTGCATGACGACCCGTAGCCCGCGCGCGCTGAGCAGGCTGCCGAGGCTCGAGCCGGTGAGGCCCTTGCCGAGTGAGGAGGCGACGCCCCCGGTGACGAAGATGTGCTTGGCCTGACGGCTGGCACCGGTCCGAGCTACAGAGGACAAAGCCTGCTCCCGTGGGGTTTGTCACGCTGCCGAGTCAGCGATCCACGGGAGTTCAGCCTAACACCAGGTAAACGGCAGTGCGGAAGGGCGCACCGGAGGTCACACGCGTCACACGTCCGTGCGTGATTTTCCGGGCACGGTGAGCTATCTGGCGGCGGCGATGTCGCGACTTTCCCAGGTCCGCCGCCCGGGCCGGGTGCGGGCCACGATGAGCATCGCCCGGCCCAGCTGGCCGGTGCTCGTCGCGATGCCGGGCGCGAAGCGGACCAGCAGCGCCGCGAGCGGGCTGAGGACGGTGTAGGCGATGTGGTACCAGCGGACCCGGGAGCGCACCCCGTGCTCGGGGCGGATGAAGCCGGGCCGGAACGCGTAGCCGGTCAGGTCGAGCGCGGCGACGTCGTCCTCGGTGCGGCCCTTGACGCGGGCCCACATCTGCCGCCCGTCCCGGTTGGTCCCGGCCCCGGAGACGTAGACGAACACCATCCCGGGGGCCTGCGCGGCCGCCTGCCGGGCCGCGGCGAGCGTGTAGTCGTACGTGATGCGCGTGTAGTCCGCCTCGCTCATGCCCACGGAGCTCACCCCGAGGCAGAAGAAGCAGGCGTCGTACCCGCCGAAGTCGACGCCCGCGAAGTCGGTGAAGTCGGCGTGGACGACCTCGCGCAGCTTGGGGTCGCTGACGCCGGTCGGGGTCCGGGTCACCACCAGGACCTCGGACACGTCGGCGGCGAGCAGGCATTCCCGCAGCACGCCCTGGCCCACCATGCCGGTGGCCCCGAAGACGATGACCTTCATGCGCTCATTGTGCCCTGATGGCGGAGAGCGTCGCGTTCTCCAGCGTCGTGTAGAGGTCCGAGCCGGTGAAGTCCGGCCCGGTCTCCTCGCCGGTGTACACGTCGACGTGCTTGTTCCCGCCGAGGCCGGGCGTGAACTCGTCGACGATCGTCCACGTCGGCGCCTTGAGCTTCCCGCACACCTCGGCGGTGACCTCGGCCGTGCCGCAGCGCTGGACGGTGAACCGGCTGCCGGCCTTGAGCGCGCCGGCGTCGGCGGCGGCCGAGACCCAGGGGCGCAGCGGGCGGCCGGCGGTGTCGCGCGGGGCGGTGTCCATCCAGTAGCCGGTGTCGTAGGACCAGTTGAGGTACCGTCCGTCGCTCGTGCGGCCCGTGCCCTCGTCCTTGACCGCCTTGACGAACGAGGCCGGGAAGCGGCCGAGTGCCTGCTGGTCGCGGCCCTTGCCGCAGTCGATGGTGGGGCAGCCGGTGACCTCGGTGGCCTTGTCGGTGTGCAGGCCCTGGACCGCCGTGTAGTAGACGGTCACCTCCCACCCGGTGAGCTCGACGGCCCGGCCGGTGACCGCCGGGATCGCCGCCGCGCTGGACTCGCCCGGGTAGGCGCCCGTTTCCGGAGGGTGGCCGGGCGGCTCGCTCGCCAGCGCCGCGGGCGGTTCAGTGCCGCCGCAGCCCGCGAGCAGTAGCGCCGTCGCCGCCGAAATGACCATTTTGCGAGTCATATCCGTATTTTGTCACTCGTCCGGCGGGCGGCGTTGCTGCTTGCGCCGAGACGTGTGCCGCTTCGACTCCAGGCGACGCTCCACGGCGCCCTTGGACGGTTTTGTGCGTTTCCGCGCCCGGGGCGGCGGGGCGATCGCGGCCGCGACGACCGCGGCCAGGCGCTCCTCGGCCGCGCGGCGGTTCTGCAGCTGCGAGCGGTGCTCCGACGCCGTGATCGACAGCACCCCGTCGACGAGCCGGCCCGCCAGCCGCGCCAGCGCCCGCTCCTTGAGCGCCTCGGGCAGCGCACCCGTCGCGAGCAGGTCGAAGCGGAGCTCGACGCGCGAGTCGGAGGTGTTCACCGACTGCCCGCCGGGGCCGCCGGAACGGCTGAACCGCCAGCTCAGCTCGGCCCGCGGCAGCGCGATGTCATCGGTCACCCGCAGGTCGTCATCCATGGCCCCCAGCATGAGGGGCGCGTTCTGCACCTTGCACCCGAGGGTGACTTGGCGCCGGCCCGGCAGAAGGGCGATGTACGCTCAGCGAGGCGAGACGCAGCGGAAAGGTGACACCGTGGCTGAAGCCGTTCAGACGACGGCGCTGCTGGTCGAGGACTTCGACGTCGCACTCATCACCCCGGTCCGTCACGCCGTGAGCCGCGGTGCCGCCGGGGCGGGGCTGACCGGGCAGCGGCTCGAGGACTTCGTGCTCGCGGTCAACGAGATCGTCACCAACGCCGTGCGCCACGCCGGCGGCGGCGGGACCCTGCGCCTGTGGCTGACCGGCGCGGCCCTGGTCTGCGAGGTCGTGGACAAGGGCGCGGGCATCCCCGAGGAGCGGCTCAGCGGCGACGGCGCCCTGCCGCCCAGCAGCGCGATCAGCGGCCGCGGGCTGTGGCTGGCCCGGCACCTGGTCGACGACGTCGCCGTGACCACCGGCGAGGCCGGAACAATTGTGAAGCTGAGCAGCGCCCTGCCGGACTAGTCTGCCCGCGTGCTGCGACCCGAGTACCCCATCCGCACCGAGCGGCTCACGCTGCGCCCCTTCGCCGACGGCGACTACGACGACCTGCACCTCATGACCGGCGACCCCGACGTGGTGCGGTACCTCTACTGGGAGGTCCACACGCCGGAGGAGACCCGCTCGGCGCTGGCCCGGCGCAAGGGCCAGACCGCGCTCACCGAGCAGGGCCAGTGGCTGGTCCTCGCCATGGAGGCGGCGCCCGCGGGCGAGCCGCGCGTCGTCGGGCAGGTGGTGCTGCGCTGGGCCAGCGTCGTACACCGGCAGGGCGAGCTCGGCTTCACCCTGAGCCCCGCCTTCCAGGGCCACGGCTACGCCCGCGAGGCGGCCGAGGCGATGCTGGGCCTGGGCTTCGAGAGCCTCGGCCTGCACCGGATCTACGCCGCCTGCGACACCCGCAACGCGCCCTCCTGGGGCCTGCTCACCCGCCTCGGCATGCGCCGCGAGGCGCACTTCGTCGAGGACGAGATCTTCAAGGGGGAGTACGGCGACCAGTACATCTACGCCATGCTCGACCGCGAGTGGAAGGAGCGTCAGAGCTCGTCGAGGTAGCGCCAGGCGCCGCCGACCTTGAGGAACCGGCTCCGGTCGTGCATCCTGCCCGACCGGCCGTCGGTGACGAACCGGGCCTGGAACTCCACGACGCCCTCGGTGTCGAACAGCCCGCCGCCCTCGCGGTCGAGGATCGTCAGCCCCTGCCAGTTCTGGTCCGACTCCAGCGTCAGCGCGCGCGGCTTGGTCCGCTCGTGCCAGGTGCGCAGCAGGAACTTGCGGTCGCCCACGACATACGCCGAGTACCGCGCCCGCATCAGCAGCTCGGCGCTCGGCGGCTCCGCGCCGTGGTGGTACTTCCCGCAGCACTCGTCGTAGGGCTCGCCGAGGCCGCAGGGGCAGGTGTCGGGCAGGGTCATGCCGAGCATTGTTCCCGATGGGCCTGCGGTGACACCCCGCGGACACGCTTGAACGCGGCGCTCAGCGCGAAGGCGCTGCCGTAGCCGACCCGGCGGGCGACCGCGCCGAGCGTCGCGTCCGGCTCGAGCAGCAGATCGGCGGCGAGCGCGAGCCGCCAGCCGGCCAGGTAGGCCATCGGCGGCTCACCCACCAGCTCGCCGAAGCGCCGGGCCAGCAGCGCCCGGGACACGCCGACCTTCGCGGCCAGCCCGGCGACCGTCCAGGGCAGCGCGGGGTTGTGGTGCAGCAGCTGCAGGGCCGGGCCGACGACCGGGTCGGACTGGGCGCGGTACCAGCCCGGGGCGCCCGAGCCGGGCCGGGCCAGCCAGATCCGCAGCGCGGTGATGAGCATCAGGTCGAGCAGCCGGTCGAGCACCGCCTCCTGGCCGGGCCGGTCCTTGGCGATCTCGTCGGCCAGCAGCGGCACCAGCGGCGTGTCCCACTCGGCGCGGTGCACCACGAGCACCCGCGGCAGGGCCGTGAGCAGCCGCCGGCTCACCTCGCCGGTGAGCTGGTAGGCGCCGGTGAGGATGAGCGTCGGGCCGTCGGGATCGGTACCCCACGTGCGCACCCCGAGGTGCATCTGCTCGGCCAGGTCCACGCCGTCCGGGGTGGTGCAGCGCTGGCCCGGATGGATCACGATCTGCGGGGCGGCGCCGGGTGGCTCGGCGACCGTGTACGGCTCCGGCCCGCGGATCACCATCACGTCACCCGCTCCCGCGGCCATCACCTCGCCCACCCCCGAACCGGGATCGGGGTCGCCGACGTAGTACGCCTCCCCGCGCACCACCGCCGCGACGGCCAGGGCGGCCTCGTCGCGGATGCGCAGCGACCACGGTGGCGTCAGGACGGAGCGGAGCAGGAAGGCGCCGCGGGCCCGGGGGCCGTCGAGCAGTGCGGTGAGCGCGTCCACGCCCCCACCGTAGACGGTGGCTTATGGATCGGCGCGCCTCGGCCATGGTGCGTCTCAGCCGCGGCCGATTCACTGAGATGCATGAGAAACGTCGTCCTCGCCGCCACCACGCTGCTCGTCGGCCTCTCGGCCGGCGTCTTCTTCGCCTACTCCACCTCGGTCATGCTCGCCCTGCACAAGGTCGAGGACCGCACCTTCATCGACGTGATGCAGAAGATCAACACGTCGATCCTCAACGGCTGGTTCCTGACCGTGTACGTCGGCGCCCTGCTGCTGACGGTCGTCGCGGTGCTGCTGCACCTCCCGGCGGCCCGGCGCGCGCCGCTGCCGTGGCTGCTGGCGACGCTGGTGCTGTACGGCATCGTCTTCGTCGTCACCGCCGCGCTGAACGTGCCGATGAACAACACCCTCGACGCCGCCGGGCCGGTCGCGGCGATCGCCGACCCCGCCGCGGTCCGCCAGGCGTTCGAGGGGCCGTGGGTGGGCTGGAACCTGGTGCGCAGCGTCGCCTCGGCCGGCTCGCTGCTGACCGTGGCGGTCGCCCTGCTCAGAGCGTGATCCCGTTCTTGGCCCGGTCGATGGATTCGGGGGCGGCCGGGCCGCCGGGGTTCTCGGTCGCGAGTGCACGGCCCGGCCCTGGAGGGCATCGCCGCCACCGGCCGTTACCCCGGCTTCGCCGCGCTCCTGCGGGACTTCACCGCGGCCGGCGGCTACGACCTCGACCTGGACCGCATCTTCGAACTCGGCCTGCGCACCCTGCTCGACGGCCTGGCCGCGACCGTGTTCCGCGACGGCTAGCCCAGGGGCTGGAAGCGGTAGCGCTCGTCGGGCTGGCCGTTGCAGTCGAAGATGCGCGCGACGGCGCCGGGCGCGGGGTTGCCGCTCTCGATGGTCAGGCAGCGGTTGCTGTTGGGGTTGAGCAGGCGGTACGCGCCGTTGTCGGGCACCAGCTTCCACAGCTGGCCGATGTCGGCGTGGCAGTCCCACAGCCACACCTGCGCGAAGTTGTCCTTGGCGTTGTTGGCCACGCTCAGGCACCGGTTGTCGGCGGCGTTGACGAACTGGAAGGTGTCCTGGGAGTCGCCGATCGCCTGCGGTACCCACAGCTCCGTGGGGTTGTTGCCGTCGCACCCCTGCTGGGTGGTGTTGCCGCCGTTGCCCCCGTTGGCCTGCAGGCACAGGCCCGAGTGGTCGGGGCGCATCAGCGACGGCTTCGCGGCCAGCAGCGCGGCCTTCTTCGGGGGCGGCGACGGGCTCGGGGTCGGGCTCGGCGGGGGAGCGGGCGACGACGGCGGGGCGGCGGCCGGGGCCGAGGACTCGGCGCCGGCGCTCGGCGGGGCCTGCTGCGCGCTCGTCGACTGCGGGTCGTCGGACATGAACGCCTGGACCGCGAAGACGATGCCCGCGATGACCGCGAGCACGGCGACGCCGGCCGCGCCGAGCAGCACCTTGTCGGGCCGGGGCCCGGGCAGCGAGGGGCGGGGCCCGCCGTAGACGGTCATGGCCGCACAGCATAGATCACGGTGGCGCCCGTACAACCTGTCAATCCCGCTGCTCAGGAGTTCACACTGTGCGGCCGATGGGTAGAGGTGAAGGGCCATAAACTCCGCCTTGTACACACAGCGCAATGAGGCGCTGAGTGGAGAGGGGTCATCAACGTGAAGGTCGCAATTCCGCGCGAGGTCAAGAACCACGAGTACCGCGTGGCCATCACGCCCGCCGGCGTCCACGAGCTCGCCGCGAACGGGCACGACGTCTTCGTCCAGTCCGGGGCCGGCGAGGGCTCGTCGATCACCGACCAGGAGTACCGCGAGGCCGGCGCCGCCATCCTGCCGACCGCCGACGACGTGTGGGGCGAGGGCGACCTCGTCCTGAAGGTCAAGGAGCCCATCGCCGAGGAGTACCACCGGATGCGCGCCGGGCAGGTCCTCTTCACCTACCTGCACCTGGCCGCGTCCCGCGACTGCACGCAGGCGCTCATCGACCGCAAGGTCACCGGCATCGCCTACGAGACCGTCGAGCTGCCGGACCGCTCGCTGCCGCTGCTCGCCCCGATGTCCGAGGTCGCCGGGCGGCTGGCCCCGATGGTCGGCGCCTACCACCTCATGCGCGCGGGCGGCGGGCGCGGCGTGCTGCTCGGCGGCGTGTCCGGCGTCTACGCGGCCAAGGTCGTCGTCATCGGCGCCGGCGTCTCCGGGCTCAACGCGGCCGCGATCGCGGTGGGCATGCAGGGCGAAGTGCTCCTGCTGGACAAGAACATCGCCCGCCTGCGCGGCGCCGACGCCATCTACAAGGGGCACCTGCAGACGATCGCCTCGAACGGGTACGAGATCGAAAAGGCGGTCCTGGACGCCGACCTCGTGATCGGCGCGGTGCTCGTGCCCGGGGCGAAGGCCCCGAAGCTCATCAGCAACGACCTGGTCAAGCGCATGAAGCCCGGCAGCGTGCTCGTCGACATCTCCATCGACCAGGGCGGCTGCTTCGAGGACTCCAGGCCGACCACGCACGACGAGCCGACCTACCGGGTGCACGACTCGCTCTTCTACTGCGTGGCGAACATGCCCGGCGCGGTGCCGCACACCAGCACCTACGCGCTGACCAACGTGACCCTGCCGTACGCGCTGGAGCTGGCCAACCGCGGCTGGCGCGACGCCCTGCGCAGCGACCGGGCCCTGGCCCTCGGCCTCAACACGCACGACGGCGCGGTCACCTACGGCCCCGTCGCCGAGGCGCACGGCATGAGCCACGTTGCCCTGGACGCCGTGCTGGCATAGAACACCATGGTGGACCTGCGCCGCACCGTCGACTCCTACCTGGACCACCTCACGGTGGAGCGGGCGCTGGCCGCCAACACCCTGGCGTCGTACCGCCGCGACCTCGACCGCTACGTCGACTGGCTGGTCGCGGCGGGCCTCGCCGACCTCGCCGACGTGACCGCGCGCGACATCGCCGCCCACGTCGCCGACCTGCGCGCGCCCGCCGGCGACGCCCCGCCGCTGTCGGCGTCCTCGGCCGCCCGGGCCGCCAGCGCCGTGCGCGGCCTGCACCGCTTCGCCCTGCTCGAGGGGCTCACCCCGGACGACCCGGCGCGCGAGGTGAAGCCGCCGCAGCTGCCCAAGCGCCTGCCCAAGGCGCTCGACGTCGACCAGGTCGGCCGGCTGCTGGCCGTGCCGGAGGCCACCCAGGGCGGCCCGCTCGACCTGCGCGACACGGCACTGCTCGAGTTCCTGTACGGCACCGGCGCCCGCATCTCCGAGGCGGTCGGGACCGCCGTGGACGACCTCGACCTCGACGCCCGGCCGGGAATGGCGACCCTGCACGGCAAGGGCGGCAAGACCCGGCTCGTGCCCATGGGCAGCTACGCGCGCGCGGCCCTCGACGCGTACCTGGTCCGTGCCCGCCCGGCGCTGGCCGCCCACGGGACCGGGGTGCCGCACGTGTTCCTCAACGCCCGCGGGGGCCCGCTGTCGCGGCAGAGCGCGTGGACGATCCTGCGCAAGGCCGCCGACCGCGCCGGGCTGCCGGTCGACGGGCCGTCCGGGGTGTCGCCGCACACGCTGCGCCACTCGTTCGCCACCCACCTGCTCGACGGCGGGGCCGACATCCGGGTCGTGCAGGAGCTGCTCGGGCACGCGTCGGTGACCACGACCCAGGTGTACACGCTCGTGACCGTCGAGCACCTGCGCGAGGTGTACGCCACCGCCCACCCGCGGGCTCGCTAGCGTTTGCCAACGCTTGTTGGCCTACAGTGGTCGGCATGACTCGCCGCTCCGACGCCACGCGCGCCGCCATCCTGAAGGCCGCCCGGGTCCGCTTCGCCGAGGACGGCTACCAGCGGGCCACCATCCGGGCGATCGCCGCCGACGCCGCGATCGACCCGTCGATGGTGATGCGGTACTACGGCAGCAAGGAGCGCCTCTTCGCCGCGGCCGTCGACATCGACCTGCGTATGCCGGACGTGTCGGAGCTGCCGCCGGAGCGCATCGGGCCGGAGCTCGTCCGGCACTGGGTGCGCCGCTGGGAGGAGGACCCGACCGGCGACGTGCTGCTGACGCTGCTGCGCTCCGCGGCCACCGACGAGACCGTCGCCGAGCGGGTCCGGGACGTCTTCCGGGAGCAGATCGTGCCGATCGTGCTGCGCCTGTCCGGCGGCGACCGGGCCGAGGCCTCGCAGCGGGCCGGGTTGCTCGCGACCCAGATGCTCGGGCTGGCCATGTGCCGGCACATCCTGCGCATCCCGCCGGTCGCGGCGATGACGACGGAGACCGTGGTCGAGCGGGTGGGGGCGACGGTCCAGCGGTACCTCACGGGCGTGTTGTGAAAAATGGTCCGTTTGCCGACTGGAATCCGGTTCGGGGTGCACTACATGTGGAGGGCATGACCGCATCTGCCTCACCGGAGCCGCAGCGCCGCATCCTCGTCGCGGTCGACGTCGAGAAGTACTCGCGGCGGGAGAATCTGCTGCAGTACCGCATCCAGGAGGATTTCCACCTGACCCTCGCGGAGGCGGCGGAGCGGCTCGGGCTCGACCGCGGCGCCTGGCTCACCCAGGCGGCCGGCGACGGCGAGCTGGCGGTGCTGCCGGCCGCGGCCTCGGAGCCGCGGGTCGTCGCGCACCTCGCCACCACGCTCGACGAGCTGCTGCGCGCGCGCAACGCCGGGCTCCCCGGCGAGCGGCACATCCGGGTGCGGGTCGCGGTGCACGTCGGGCTGGTCCACCTCGACGGGGCGCTCGGGTTCCCGGGCGCGGCGGCGGTCGTGGTGAGCCGGCTCGTCGACGCGCGCCCGCTGAAGCTCGCGCTGGCCGCGTTCCCGGCGGCGGGGGCGGCGCTGATCGTCTCCGAGCAGGTCTACGACGACGTGGTCGCGCAGCGGTACGAGGACCTGGCGCCGGAGGCCTTCACCCCGGTCCGCATCGAGCTGGCCGACAAGGGGTTCGACCAGGCCGCCTGGGTTCGCGTGCCCGGCGCGGCGCCGCTCGACCTGGCGCGGGTCCTGGCCGACTTCGCGCCCTCGGCCCCGCCGCCGGCCGGCCCGGCGGCCTCGGGCAACACCTACCGCATCGACACCCTGACGACGAACGGCCCGGCGGTCTTCGGAGACCATGGCCGGGCCGTGTCGATCAATCAGGAGCCGTCGAACTGACTCACTTGTGGCGGTTGTACATCCTCGGCGCCTTCGGGCTGCCGCCCTTGCCGACGCCACCGCCGCCCCGGCCGCCGCCTCCGGTCGGGAAGGTGCGGTTGGCCTGGGCCCGGCGGATCGCCTCGAGCGGGTTGGCGGGCCGGTCCTCGTCGGTCTCTTCCGGCTCCGGTTCCTGTACGTCGTCTACAGCAGGCATGCTGGCGTCTCCTTCGCGGATGCGGGCTGGCGGGTTGACAGGCGGCGGCCGCGCGGTAACACGAAGCGGGAAAGAGGAAACCCACAACGGGGGCCGACCGGCTGCCCGGGGCAGCGGCGGCTCGCGCGGCGTCGATGGGCTCAGAAACGCATGCGTCGACCGTAGCAGCACCCCGGCCGTTCGCGCACGCGAGTTTTCGGCCGGGGTGCCTTTTTTCTGGCTCTGCTGTCTGGCTCTACTGGCTGCTGTCTGGCTCTACTGGCTCCCGAACACCTTCACGGCCGGCAGCCAGGCGCCGGGGTCGTCCGGGTCCACGGGCTTGATGGCCAGCGTGATCTGCGTGAGGGAGGCCGACGGCTTCGAGTTGGTGACCTCGCCGGAGACGAACACGTCGCCGTCGCCGAGGATCCGCGTGCACCGCACCTGGCCGTTGCAGTCGAGCCGCCCCGCCATCTTCGCCCCGGCGTAGGACCGGCCGGTCGCGAGGGTCAGCGTCGTCAGGTCGTCGAAGTTGTACGGCTCGTACAGCGGCAGCGGCGGAGGCTTCAGCGTCAGGCGGACCGCCGAGGCGGCCGGCTCGTCGCTAGGCACGTCTTCGCCGTAGCTCGCGGTCAGCAGCTGATAGCCCCGCGGCACCGTCGCCGCCTGGAACGCCACCGGGAACTGCCGCGGCGCGCTCGGGGTCAGGCCGTCGGCGATCGTGAGCAGCTCGTCGCGGCCCGGGACGTTCTCCCAGGCCGTCCAGTAGATCGCGGCCCAGGCGCCGTCGGTGTACTGCCAGGCGAGCGTCGGCACGAGGGCGTTGCGGCCGTACATCGCCTTGGCGGTCGCGGGCGGTATCGACGGGCCGGTCGGGCCGCCGGAGTAGGCGAGGAACCCCACATCGCCGTCGCCGACCTGGATCTTCTCGCCGCCCTTCTCGAACAGGGCGGGTTCGAAGGCGCCGGGGCGGTACACCACCAGGGTTCCCCCCCTCGAGACGTCGGATGCCCGGCTCGCCGACGGGTTGGCCGTCGCCGGCGGCTGCGCGGGCTCCGCCGGCTCCGTCGGCTCGGGCCCCGGGCCGGGGTCGATCGAGGACTGCTGGTAGGCGTTGGTGACCAGGTCGGGGGCGCTGACGATGTACGGCCCGGCCTTGTAGCCCTGGTACGTCGTGACGAACGCGGGCGCCTCGGCGAACTCGGTAAGCGCCGGCGAGGCGCTGGGCAGCGCGCTCGGGTCGACGGCCGGGGTCAGCGCGCGGGGCGTGCCGGTGAGCATGAGCGCCGCGGTGACCGCCGCGATCGCCGTGACCGTGCCGCCGCCGACCGAGGAGAGCAGGGCCATACGCCGGCGGCGCCGCACCAGGTGCCGCCCCGCGGCGGTGATGTCGTCAACGCTGAGCCGCGGTGGCGGCGCGTCGTCCCGGACCGACGTCAGCAGCGTGTGCAGATCCTGTTCCATGCCCTTCCCTCCCATCCTGGTCGTGGCCGATCCCGATACCACCCGCTGCAGGGCCCCCCGCAACGTCGTCCCGGACACGGAGCTCTTCCGTGCCGAGCAGCGCGCGGAGGGCGGCGAGCCCGCGGGCGGTCTGACTCTTGACGGTCCCCGGCTGGCGGCCGAGCACCTCGGCGGTCTCCTCAACGCTCAGTCCCTCGTAGTACCGCAGCACCAGCACGGCGCGCTGGCCGGGTGCCATACGGGCGAGCGCGGCGCGGATCCGGAGCCGCTCGTCGACCTGATCGGCGTGGTCGGGCCCGGGCAGCTCGGGCAGCGCGTACCCGGCCGACCGCTCGCGCCGCCGCCAGGGCCGCCGCGACTCGTCGACCAGGGCGTGCACGATCGCCCGCCGCACGTACGCCAGCGGGGTGTCGACCTTCGTCCAGCGCACATACAGCTTCGCCAGCGAGGCGGCGACCGCGTCCTCCGCGGCGTGCCAGTCCCCGCACGTCAGGTAGGCGAGCGAGCGCAGCCCGTCGAATCGCGCGGTGACGAATTCGCGGAAGTGCGCCTCGTCGTCTTGGTTCACCCGTTCGGGCTCCCTTCGTCCGGGGGTAGACGCAAGCGCCCTGGAGAGGGTTGCACACGAACGGGGGATTTTTCGTCGCCCGCCGGGCCCGCCAATTGGTACATTGCCTCCCGTTTTCCGCCCAGCTCGACATGTCGGGCGCTCCGTGCCGCGACATGTCGGTTTTATCGTGATATTTCATGGCAGACTCGTGGATTCGGGGAGCCGCCGCCCTTGTCGTTGCGGATATCGGCGAATGCGCATCTCACCGGTCGGCACGGAAACTGGTCGATTGCTGCGCGCATTGATACACCGGCGGCGCGGCGCAATCGTGGCGGTGTGCGATGACGCGCAATCCACTTCGGCGTCCGTGATGGTCGGCTCCGCCGATTCCCCATCCGACGGCGCTGGGCATTCTGTTTGCTCGACGGAGCATTCAGGCGGCGTCGGTGCGAGGCCCGCTCTGTTTCGGCCCCCGCTGCCCAAACGGGACCACCGAATGATGACCCGCACGAACCCGGCAGCAAACAAACGATGAACCGGGACCACGCTTACACATTGCGGGGCCGAAGGCACCGCGCACCATCGGCCGAGCGTCGTTTTTCAGCCCCTCGTCCAAGTAAAAGACCCGTCGGGGTATAAATCCGAAATGTCCGATCACGAAGTGTCGGACATTTCGCCCAAGAACGGCCTCAGCCGCCGACGACGGCAGTAGCCTCCACCGACGCCGGAGGCGGGGTAGGAACATCCGTGGTCGGCGCCGGCGGCGTAGTGGTACGCGTAACCGGCGGCGCAGAGGAAGCCGGCTGCGTGCCAGGAGCCGGCGAGCTCGGCGGCGCGGTGTTCGTAGCGCTGTTGCCACCCGCCGAGGCGCCCGGCGTCGGGGCGTGTGACGCGTTCGGGACGCCCGGGGCCTTGCCCGTCGTCGAGATCGTCGCCGTCGTCGACGGGGAGGTATGGGCGTCCGGGTAGCTCGGGTCCAGCACGTTGCGCGTCAAGGCGATCACGGCCAGGACCACGCCCGCCACCAGGGCGATCACGGCCGCCGTGGCGAGGATCGGGACCCAGAGCGGGCGCCCTCCCGGGCCGTCGTCGGCGGGGGTGCCGCCCGGGGTGGTGATGATCGTCGTGGGGGCCGAGGAGCGCATCGCGGGTACCAGGGCCGGGTCTTCCGACGTCGCGTCGCGGGCGGCTCGGGCCGCGGACGCCATGGCGGCGGCGGTCGGGTAGCGGTCCTGCGGGTCCTTCGACATCGCGCGCTCGATGAGTGCCCGCGTCGCCGCCGGCAGGGTTTCGGGCAGCGGAGGCGGCTCGTCCTGCAGGTGCTTGATGGCGATCTCGAGCGGGGAGTTGCCGGTGAACGGCGGGGCGCCGGTCAGGCAGTGGTACGCGACCACGCCCAGCGCATAGATGTCCGCCGACGGCGAGATCGGTTTGCCCGACGCCTGCTCGGGGGACATGTACAGCGCGGTGCCGATGACGGCGCTCACCTTCGTCACCGAGGTGACGGCGGCGGAGCGGGCCACGCCGAAGTCGACGAGCGTCACCGCGCCGTTCGCGCCGACCAGGAGGTTGTTGGGCTTGACGTCGCGGTGGATGATCCCCTTCTCGTGGGCCGCGTGCAGCGCGTCGGCCGCCTGGGCCACGATGCCGAGCGTCTCGCCGACCGACAGGGTGCCCTCGGCGTTGATGCGCTCGCCCAGCGGGCGGCCGTCCACGAACGCCATCACCAGGAACAGCGTGCCCTCGGGGGTCTCGCCGTAGTCGTACACGCCGACGACGCCGGGGTGGCCGAACGAGGCCATGATCCGGGCCTCGGAGCGGAAGCGGCGGCCGAACTCCTCGTTGCTGACGTGGCCCGGTAGCAGCACTTTCACGGCCACGGTGCGGCCCAGCGTCTTGTCGGTGGCGCGGAACACCTGCCCCATGCCGCCGCTGGCGACGAACTCGTCGAGGCGGTACCGGTCGCCGAGCACGTCCCCTGGTCCCAACACGGCAATGAAGGTACCCAACGATGAGCTTCGCGACACGCCGGGCGTGCGGCGCGATATGTACCCTGCAGGGACGGTAGAGTCGGGCAACGGCTGACTCGCTCCCCCTGAAGGCCGACGCCGATTCGGTCCCCGGGTGGAGACAGCGCCGCCGGGAGGGGCGAAGACCAGCGATGACAGGCATGGGCGACCAGGCGGAGTCGTGGACCACCACGATGCGCGCCGAGCAGGCCTCGCTTGACCTCGGTGCGGAGCTCGGGCCGGCCGACCCGACCGCGTACACGATGCGCAAGCCGATCCCCGAACCGATGCCGATGGACCGGCACGGCCCGGCGCGGATCATCGCCATGGCGAACCAGAAGGGCGGCGTCGGCAAGACCACGTCGACCATCAACCTCGGCGCGGCGCTCGCGGAGTACGGGCGGCGGGTGCTGCTCGTCGACTTCGACCCGCAGGGCGCGCTCTCGGTCGGCCTCGGTGTCAACCCCCACAACCTCGATCTCACGATCTACAACATCCTGATGGACTCCGACGTGACGGTCGAGGACATCCGGATCAAAACGGACATCGCCGGGCTGCACCTGCTGCCCGCGAACATCGACCTCTCGGCGGCCGAGATCCAGCTCGTCACCGAGGTCGCGCGCGAGATGGCCCTGGCGCGCGTGCTGCGGCCGGTGCTCAAGGAGTACGACTACATCCTGATCGACTGCCAGCCGTCCCTCGGCCTGCTGGCGATCAACGCGCTCACCGTGGCGCACGGCGTCATGATCCCGCTGGAGTGCGAGTTCTTCTCGCTGCGCGGCGTGGCGCTGCTGCTGGACACGATCGACAAGGTGCGCGAGCGGCTCAACTTCGACCTGGAGCTCGAGGGCATCCTCGCGACCATGTACGACAGCCGCACCACCCACTGCCGCCAGGTGCTCCAGCGCGTCGTGGAGGCGTTCGGCGACAAGGTGTACCAGACGGTCATCACCAAGACCGTGAAGTTCCCGGAGTCGACGGTCGCCGGTGCCCCCATCACCACGCTCGACCCGTCGTCGTCGGGGGCGCGCAACTACCGTCAGCTGGCGCGCGAGGTCATCGCGCAGCAGGCCGAGCGGCGGCTGTAGTAGGGGCTTTCCGCAGTTCGTGCGCTAGGTTCTTCGCGTGACTGAGCCGGTTGTCGAGTCGTCCGCGGCGGTGGACGCCGCGGACGCTCCCGCCGTGATCGCAGAGCCCGCCGCGCCGGCCGCGGCGACCTCGGGGTTCCAGGTCAAGCTGTCCAACTTCGAGGGCCCGTTCGACCTGCTGCTGCAGCTCATCGGCAAGCACAAGCTCGACGTCACCGAGGTCGCGCTGCACACGGTGACGGACGACTTCATCGTGTACATCCGCGCGATGGGCGACAACTGGGACCTCGACGAGGCCTCCGAGTTCCTCGTGATCGCGGCCACGCTGCTCGACCTGAAGGCGGCCCGCCTGCTGCCCTCGGCCACGGTCGAGAACGAGGAGGACCTCGCGCTGCTCGAGGCGCGGGACCTGCTGTTCGCGCGGCTGCTGCAGTACAAGGCCTTCAAGGAGGCGGCCGCCCACATCGCCGGGCTCGAGGCCGTGGGATCGCGCCGGTACCCGCGCGCCGTCTCCCTCGAGCCCCGGTACGCCGACGCCCTCCCCGACCTGGTCCTCGGCATCGGCCCGAAGCGGCTGCTCAAGATCGCGGTGCGGGCGTTCACGCCCAAGGTGCCGCCGGTGGTCTCGGTCGCGCACATCCACCAGGTGCGCGTGAGCGTCCGCGAGCACGCCAACATCATGCGGGACTGGCTCCTGCAGCGCCGCGTGGCGAACTTCTCCGACCTCTGCGCCGACTGCGAGTCGACCCTCGAGGTGGTGGCCCGGTTCCTGGCCCTTTTGGAGTTGTACCGCGAGAACCTGATCGACTTCGAACAGGCCGAGGCCCTCGGCGAGCTGGTCGTGCGCTGGACCGCCGCCGAGGACGTGCCCGTGGAGCTGGAGGTCGAGGAGTACGAGGGCTCGCCCGCACCCGCGCCCAAGGACCCCGAACTGGCGGAAACCGCTGGTTCGTTGGATGCTTCGGAGTCGCCGGTGCCGGAAGACGCGCAGGCCGCGGCGGACGTGGACAACGAGGTGGACGAGTGAACGAGGACGACAAGCCGACGGGGTCGCTGGCCGATCAGGCCGCGAGCTGGGTGCCACCGTGGGCGCGTCCGAAGCAGGAGCCGCCGGCCGCCCAGTCGTTCCCCGACCTCCAGTGGCAGTCCGACACGGAAGAGGAGCAGCCCGAGGCTGAACCGCGGCCGGAGCCGGAGGCTGAGCCCGAGGCGGTAGTAGAGGCCGAGGCGGAGGCGGAGGTCGAACCGCAGCCCGAGCCCGAAGCTGAGCCCGAGCCGGAACCGCAGCCCGAGGCCGAGGCGGAGCCGGAAGCTGAGCCCGAGCCGGAACCGCAGCCCGAGGCCGAGGCGGAGCCGGAAGCTGAGCCGGAGCCGGAGCCGCAGTCCGAGCCGGAAGCGGAAGCGGAGCCTGAGGCGGAAGCCGAGCCGGAACCCGAGCCCGAGGCGGAGCCCGAGCCCGAACCGCAGTCCGAGCCGGAAGCGGAAGCCGAGGCGGAGCCGGAAGCTGAGCCCGAGGCGGAAGCTGAGCCCGAGGCGGAGATCGAACCGGAGCCGCAGCCCGAGGTCGAAGTCGAACCGGAAGCGGAAGCCGAGGCCGAAGTCGAACCGGTCGCGCAGACCGAGGCCGAAGTGCAACCCGAGCCGGTCGCCGAGACGCTGCCCGGGCTCGAGGCGCCCAAGCCGGTCGCCGCCGTCGAAGAGCCGGTCAAGGCCGAGATGGGCGACGCCGAACTGCGGGCCGCGGTCGAGGCCATTCTGCTCGTCGTCGACGAGCCGACCAGCGCGGTCACCCTCGCCCAGGTGCTCGATCAGCCCGTCGACCGGGTGCTGGTGGCGCTCGAGGCGGCCTCAGCGGAGTACACCCGGCTGGGTTTCGGCTTTGATCTGCGCCAGGTGGCCGGGGGCTGGCGGCTCTACACCCGGCCGGAGTATGCGGCGTACGTGGAGAAGTTCGTGCTCGACGGGCAGCAGACCCGGCTGACCCAGGCCGCGCTGGAGACACTCGCCGTGATCGCGTACAAGCAGCCGGTGACCAGATCTCGCATTTCCGCCATCCGGGGTGTGAACTGTGACGGGGTGGTCCGTACGCTGGTGACGCGGGGCCTGATCGAAGAGATCGGCAGTGAGCCCGAGAGCGGCGCGTTCCTCTACCGGACGACCACGCTGTTCCTGGAGAAGCTCGGCCTGCAGAGCGTCGACCAGTTGCCGCCGCTCGCCCCGTTCCTTCCCGACGACATAGATGAGATCGCCGATGCCCAGCGTTGACCCGTCCGTTGACTCCGACTCCGTGCCCGCTCCCGGGTTCGCCGGACCCGAGTTCGAGGGCTCGGCGTTCGACGCCCCGCCCGACGCGGAGCCGCCGCGGCACGAGGAGCGGCTCCAGAAGATCCTGGCCGCGGCCGGGCTCGGCTCGCGGCGTGCCTGCGAGCGCATGATCGACGGGGGCCGTGTCACGGTCAACGGCCGCGAGGCGACCCTCGGCGACAAGGCCGACCCGAACCGCGACGCCATCCACGTCGACGGGCAGCGCCTGGTGACCGACACCCGGCTGGTGTACATCGCGCTGAACAAGCCGCGCGGCGTGGTCTCCACGATGGACGACGACAAGGGCCGCAACGCGATCTCGGACCTCGTGCCGAACATCGAGTCGCGGGTCTTCCACGTCGGCCGGCTCGACCAGGACAGCGAGGGCCTGATCCTGCTCACCAACGACGGCGGGCTCGCGCACAAGCTGATGCACCCGTCGTACGAGGTCGCCAAGACCTACCAGGTCGAGATCCCCGGCCCCGTCCCGCGTGCGATGGGGCGCGAGCTCAAGTCCGGGGTCACCCTCGAGGACGGCCCGGTGAAGGTCGACTCGTTCCGGGTCGTCGACGCCTACGGCAAGGTGGCCCTCGTCGAGGTGGTCCTCCACGAGGGCCGCAACCACATCGTGCGCCGCGTGTTCGACGCCGTCGGCTTCCCGGTGCAGCGGCTCATCCGCACCGAGATCGGCCCGATCCGCCTCGGTGACCTGCGACCGGGCCGCACGCGGCACCTGTCGCAGGCCGAGATCGGGGCGCTGTTCAAGGCCGTGGGGGAGTAGGCCTCAGGTCGAGCGGCGCATCGCCCGGATGCCGACGACCAGCCCGACGGCGGCCGTGGCCGCGGCGGCGATGAAGCCCCAGGCCACGGTCGGCTCGGCGATGCGCCCGGCGAAGAGCAGGCGCTCGGCGCTGACCATGTGCGCGAGCGGGTTGAAGCTCGCCGCCGTGCGCATCCAGCCGGGCCCGGACTCCAGGGGCAGCAGCATGCCCGACAGGATCATGAGCGGGAACAGCAGCGTCTGGTGCACCGCCCAGAACATCCAGTCGGTACGGCGGACCGCGACCGCCAGCGCATAGCTCAGCGAGCCGAGCCCGACGCCGAAGAGCGCGAGCAGGGCCAGCCCGAGCAGCGCGCCGGCCGGGTACAGGCGGAAGCCGAACGGCAGCATGACCGCGACGATCACGACCGCCTGCCCGGCCAGCGGCACCATCTCCTTGAGCGCCCGCCCGATCAGCAGCGAGTTGCGGGACAGCGGCGTGACGAGCATCCGCTCGTGCGAGCCGGTCAGGAACTCGGACAGCAGGTTGGCGCCGACGGTCGAGGTGCCGAAGAGCGTGGTCATCACGAGGATCGCGGGCACGAACCACTGCCACACGTCGCCGCCGAGGGAGCCCTGCAGCAGCGGGCCGAACAGGGCCAGGAACACCAGCGGCTGGACCATGCCGAAGATCAGTGAGAACGGGGAGCGCAGCAGCGGGCGCAGCTCGCGGCCCGCGACGATGGCGATGTCGGTCATGGTGCTCTCCTAGGCTTCGCGCAGGTTGCGGCCGGTCAGGGCCAGGAAGACGTCGTCGAGCGTGGGGCGGCGCACCTCGGCGGTGCGCACGGCGCCGGCCGCGGCCGTCACCAGCTCGGGCAGGGCGGCCGGGCCGTCGCTCACCCGCACGTCGATGCCGTCGGCATCCACGGTCAGGTCGCGGGCGCCGGGCAGCTCCGCGGCCACCCGCGCGAGGGCCGGGCCGTCGCCGGTGGCGATGATCCGGTCGCCGGCGAGCTTGGCCTTCAGCGCGACCGGGGTGTCGTCGGCGATCACCTCGCCGTGGTCGACGATCACCACCCGCTCGGCCATCGAGTCGGCCTCGTCGAGGTAGTGGGTCGTGAGCACGATGGTCATGCCCAGCTCGGCGCGCATCCGGGCGATGTGCGACCACAGGTTGGCCCGGTTCTGCGGGTCGAGGCCGGTCGACGGCTCGTCGAGGAACAGCAGCTCGGGCGCGTGGACCAGGCCGATGGCCACGTCGAGGCGGCGCCGCTGCCCGCCGGAGAGGTCGGTGACCTTGCGCTCGCCCAGCTCGGCGAGGTCGAGCGTGGCCAGCAGCTCGTCCGCCCGCCGCCGGGCCTCGCGCCGGTCCAGCCCGTAGATGCGGCCCTGTACCCGCAGCTCGTCCCCGACCCGCTGGGTGTGCGCGGCGCCGTTGCCCTGCCCGACGTACCCGATGCGCCGCCGCACCCGGTCCGGCTCGCGGGTCACGTCGTGCCCGGCGACCACCGCCGTGCCCGCCGTCGGCTCGATGAGCGTGGTGAGCATGCGCATCGTGGTCGTCTTGCCGGCCCCGTTCGGGCCGAGCACCGCGACGAGCTCGCCCGGCTCGACGTCCAGGCTGATCCCGCGCACCGCGTGGACCCTCGTCTTGCGTCCGGTCACGAAGTCCTTGGTCAATCCTCGCGTTCGAATCATGCGAGCAGCCTCGCAGCGGAAGCGGACAGTTCCTGTCCTCTACTCCGGCGATACTGAACCCATGCTCGAGACCTCGGCCCGGCTGCTCGCTCTGCTCTCCCTGCTCCAGGCCCGCCGCGACTGGCCCGGCCGCACGCTCGCCGACCGGCTCGAGGTCAGCGCGCGCACGGTGCGCCGCGACGTCGACCGGCTACGCGACCTGGGGTACCCGGTGCAGGCGACCCGCGGGCCCGACGGCGGCTACCGGCTCGACGCCGGCTCCGAGCTGCCGCCGCTGCTGTTCGACGACGACCAGGCCGTCGCCGTCGCGGTGGCGCTGCAGACGGCGACGATGTCGGTGCAGGGGGTGCAGGAGGCGGCGCTGCGGGCCCTGGCCACGGTCCGCCAGGTCATGCCCGCGCGGCTGCGGCACCGGGTCGACGCGCTACGCGTGACGCGCGTGGTGAAGAGCTCGTGGCGCGAGGGGGACATCGACGCCGAGCACCTGCTCGCGATCGGCACCGCGGTCCGCGCGCGCGAGGTGCTGCGCTTCGACTACGCCGGGCGGCGTGAGCTCGTGGAGGGCGCCGACGTGCAGCGCCCGCCGCGCCGCGCGGAGCCGCACCACCTGGTGACGTGGGGCGGGCGGTGGTACCTCATCGGCTGGGATCTGGACCGGGCGGACTGGCGGACGTACCGCGTCGACCGCATGACGCCGCGCACGCCGAACGGGCCCCGGTTCGCGCCGCGGGAGCTGCCGGCGGCCGACGTGGCCGAGTTCGTCGCGGCGCGCTTCGAGCGCCAGGACCTGATGCCGTGCAAGGGCACCGCGATCCTGCACGTGAACGCCGCGGCCGTGAACGAGTGGATCCGCGGGCAGGGCCTGGTCGAGGACGCCGGGCCGGACCGCTGCCGGGTCACCGCCGGTTCCTGGTCGTGGACCGGACTGGCCGCGTGGTTCGGCATGTTCGACGCCGAGCTCGAGCTCGTGGGGCCGCCCGAGCTGCGCACGGCCGGCGCCGCGCTGGCGGCCCGGTTCCAAAAAGCGACGGGCCCGATCCTGGGATCGGGCCCGTCGCGCTGATCTCACCGGGGAACTAGGCGGCCTTGCGTACGGTCGCGAGCGCCTTGCCCCAGGTGACCGTCTGGTCCAGGACCGTGGTGAGCGAGTTCTCGTGCTGCGGGCCCGGCTTGAAGACGCTGAAGTTCTCGAAGTCGGTGAACAGCGACAGCGCCACCTGGGCCCGCACGTCGGCGATCTGCAGCTCGGCCGCGATGAGGCGCAGGTGCTCGACGGCGCGCGTGCCGCCCGCGGAGCCGTAGCTGACGAAGCCGGCCGCCTTGTTGTTCCACTCGGCGTAGAGGAAGTCGATCGCGTTCTTCAGCGCGCCGCTGGTCGAGTGGTTGTACTCGGGCGTGACGAAGATGAACGCGTCGAACTCGGCGATCTTGGCCGCCCACTGCTTGGTGTGCTCGTTGGCGTACTGCCCCATGGACGGCGGCATGGCCTCGTCCAGGTGCGGCAGGTTGTAGTCGAGCAGGTCGACCAGCTCGAACTCCGCGTCCGAGCGCCGGCTCGCGATGTCGTACACCCACTTGGCCACGGCCTCGCCGTTCCGGCCCGGGCGGGTGCTGCCGAGGATGATTCCGACCTTGGTCATTGCGTGGAGTCCTCTTCCTGAGTGCCGCCACCCGGGGAAGGGTGACGTGTCACCGAGACCATAGCTCAGAACAACGGTGACGTGTCACCCACTCCCGTAGACTCCCGGTGTGACGGTTGACTGGCTCGACGAGCGGGAGCAGCGGGCGTGGCGCGCTTACCTCGCGCTCAACGCCGAGGTTCAGCGCCGCACCGCCCGGCAGCTGCTGCGTGAGACCGGACTCACCATCGCGGAGTACGCGGTGCTGGTGAGCCTCTCCGAGGCCCCGGGCGGGCGGCTGCGCGTGTTCCAGCTGCGCGTCGCGGCCGACTGGGAGAAGACCCGCCTCACGCACCAGATCACCCGGATGACGGCCCGCGGGCTGGTCGCCCGGGAGCCGTGCGCCGACGATCCCCGCGGTGCGTTCGTGGTGCTGACGGAGGCCGGCTGGGAGGCGGTCACGGCTGCCGCCCCCCGCCACGTGGCCCACGTGCGGCACTGGTTCTTCGACGCGCTGCGCCCCGAACAGGTGGACGCGCTGATGGGCATCGCCGACGCGGTGCTCGACCGCCTGCCCGAGGCCGACCGCACGATGGGCGCGCCGTGCCTGCCATCGCCCTTCTGCCCCACCGATTCCGATATTGCAGAAATGCCGGAAACGGCGGAATCGGCCGACTGCTAGCGAAACGTGCGCTGTGCCATCCCCGGGAACCTGGTGTGACGGCGGCCTCCCGTGGGCGGACGTCACCGGCGGGTCAAGTACTGTTTTGAAGGGCTTCACCGAGTCAGAGGAGACGGGCGTGCACGACGAGGGCCGGCAACTGGTGGTTGCCGTCGACGGGCCGTCCGGCTCAGGCAAGTCCACCATCTCCCGCCGGGTCGCGCAGGCGCTCGGCGCGCGCTACCTGGACACCGGGGCGATGTACCGCGCCGTCACCTACGCGGTGCTGCGCGACAACGTCGACCTGGGTGACTCCGACAAGATCGCCGCGGTCGCCGACGGCGTCGAGCTGACCATCGGCACCGACCCGGCGGCCCCGCACATCAGCGTCGACGGCGTCGGCGTCGACCGGGAGATCCGCGGGCCGGAGGTCACCCGCGCGGTGTCGGCCGTCTCGGCGGTCCCGGCCGTGCGCGCCCTGCTCGTGGCGAGCCAGCGCTCGATCATCGCCGAGGCCGACCGGATCGTCGTCGAAGGGCGCGACATCGGCACCGTCGTGGCGCCCGACGCGGACCTGAAGGTCTACCTCACCGCCGACGCCGATGAGCGCGCCCGCCGCCGCAGCAGCGAGAACGCGTCCGACCGCGCCGCCACCGCGGCCGACCTCGCCCGGCGCGACCGCCTCGACTCGACCCGCGCCGCCGACCCGCTGCGCCAGGCCGACGACGCCGTCGTGCTCGACACCACCGCGCTCGGCATCGACGAGGTGGTCGAGCGGCTGCAACGCATGCTCGACAAGGTAACGGCGTGAATGCGATGTCCGCGGACGTCTCCGGGCGCGACACGTTCGACCCCGAGGGCGACGAGCCGGACCTCGAGCTGAGCCTCCCCATCGTCGCCGTCGTCGGCCGCCCCAACGTCGGCAAGTCCACGCTGGTCAACCGCATTCTCGGGCGCCGCCAGGCGGTCGTGGAGGACGTGGCCGGGGTGACCCGCGACCGGGTCGCCTACGACGCCGAGTGGACCGGCCGGCACTTCACCGTCGTCGACACCGGCGGCTGGCTGCCCGACGCCCGCGAGCGGGCCCGGGCCATCGCCACCCAGGCCGAGATCGCCGCGCAGACCGCCGACGTCGTGCTCTTCGTCGTCGACGCCACGATCCCGCCGACCTCGGACGACGAGGCCGCCGTGCGCATGCTGCGCCGCAGCGGCCGCAAGGTCATCCTGGTCGCGAACAAGGTCGACAACGACCGGATCGAGGGCGAGACCGCCAGCCTGTGGGGCCTGGGCCTGGGCGAGCCGTTCCCGGTCTCGGCCCTGCACGGCCGCGGCGCCGGCGACCTGCTCGACAAGATCCTGGAGAACCTGCCCGAGGCCCGCCCGGTCGAGCCGCGCGAGGCCGGCCCGCGCCGCATCGCGCTCGTCGGGCGCCCCAACGTGGGCAAGTCCAGCCTGCTCAACAAGCTGGCCAAGGAGGAGCGCGCGGTCGTCGACTCCGTCGCCGGCACGACCGTCGACCCCGTGGACAGCCTCGTCGACTTCGGCGGCGAGACCTGGCACCTGGTCGACACCGCCGGGCTGCGCAAGCGGGTCGCGCACGCCTCCGGCACCGAGTACTACGCCTCCCTGCGCACCAACGCCGCCATCGAGGCGGCCGAGGTCGCGATCGTCCTGCTCGACGCGAGCGAGGTCATCTCGGAGCAGGACCAGCGCATCATCACGATGGTGATCGAGTCCGGCCGGGCGCTCGTCATCGCGTTCAACAAGTGGGACCTCGTCGACGAGGACCGCCGGTACCAGCTCGGCAAGGAGATCGACCGCGAGCTGCGCCGGGTGCCGTGGGCGGTGCGGGTCAACGTTTCCGCCCTGACCGGCCGGGCCGTGGACAAGCTCGCCCCGGCCCTGAACACCGCCCTGGACAACTGGGAGCGCCGCGTGCCGACCGGCCAGCTCAACCAGTGGCTGACCGCGCTCGTCCAGGCGACGCCGCACCCGATCCGCGGCGGGCGCGCCCCGCGCGTGCTCTTCGCGACCCAGGCCGGCGTCTCGCCGCCCAAGTTCGTGCTGTTCACCACCGGCGTGCTGGACCCCGGCTACGTCCGCTTCGTCGAGCGAAAGCTCCGCGAGGAGTTCGACTTCACCGGCACCCCGATCCACATCACCGTGAAGCCGCGCAAGAAGAACAAGAAGTAGCTAGGGGCTGTATCGAAGTGGATGGCCGGGCTGCGGCGGACTCAGGCGCCGGCTGGAACCACCCCGGTCGCACCCCGATACAACCCCGGTATCGGGGCGCGCCCGGCGCGGCCCCAGCCGACGCCTGAGCCTCGCCTCGCTCCGACCCCCACTTCGATACAGCCCCTAGTCAGCGAGGGCGAAGACCTCGGCGTGCTGCTGGATGCGCGGCACGCCCAGCTTGCGCAGCGACGCGAGCACCGCGTTCGTCATGGCGGTCGGCCCGCAGACGTACACGTCGCGCTGGCGGATGTCGGGCACCAGCTTCGTGAGGTGCTGGGCGCTCAGCGGCGCCGGGCTCGTGTCCTTGGTGCGGCCCACGACCAGCATGAGCTGGGCCCGCTTGGCGTACGACAGGTCGCGCAGCTCGTTCAGGAGCGTGGCCTCGGACTCGGAGCGGACTCGGTACATGACGATGATCGAGCCCTCGAGGACCTCCAGGAGCGACCGGATCGGCGTGATGCCGACGCCGCCGGCGATCAGCAGCGTCGCCGACTTCGTGCGGTGCTGGGCCGTGAAGGCGCCGTAGGGGCCCTCCACGAGGACCCGGGTGCCGGCGCGCAGGGTGCGCAGGCCCGCCGTGCCGCGCCCGACCGCCTTGGCCGTCAGCCGCAGGCCCTTGCCGTCCGGCGCCTGCGACAGCGAGAACGGGTTGACCTGCCACCAGCGCCCCGGCGTGAGGAAGCGCCACAGCATGAACTGGCCCGCCTCGGCCGGCATCCGGTCCAGGCCGCGGCCGGTCACGTACACCGAGGTCACGTCGTCGGACTCGGGCACGACGGCCGACACGCGCAGCCCGTGGCGGAGGTTGCGGTACAGCGGCAGGCCCATCCGGCCGAGCACGAACAGCCCGATCGAGACCGTCCACAGCGCCCACCAGTACACCTTGGCCCAGGTGGCCGGCTGGGAGATCGGGTTCTCGATCGTCTGGTGCACGATGGCGAACCCGACCACCGCGTAGGTGCCGATGTGCACGAGGTGCCACAGCTCGTACGGCAACCGCCGGCGCGCCGCCCGGGTCGAGGCGAGCACGACGACGAACAGCAGCGTGCCCGAGACGATCCCGGCGAGCGTGCCGAGCGAGCCGAGCCACTTGTCCGTGAGCGTGCCGAAGGACCAGTGATTGATCCGGGCGTACGCCCACGACGCGAGCGTCGAGTGCACGACGATCGTCCACGCGAGGCCGATGCCGACCCAGCGGTGCCAGGCGGTGAGCTGGCCCAGGCCCAGGCGCCGGTCCAGCCACGGCACGCGGGCCACGAGCACCAGCTGCAGCGCGAGCAGCACCGCGGCGTGCAGGCCCAGGAACCGCCCGACGGCCAGCATGGTGCTGGGCGCGTCGGAGGCGCTGAAGAACAGGGCCTCGACCGCGGCCGCGTTGACGAGCGCGACGGCGACGAGGGCGAACGTGGCGCGCTGGGGCCCGTTCCCGCCCCGCGGGCGGCGGTGCCGCTGCACCCGCTCCGACACGGCGGCCCGGGGGTCGGACATCCGGATGGGAGCGGCGGTACCGGTGCCGGTCGGCGGGGTCATGAGGCCTCGAATCGGTCGGAAAGGGCGTAGCGCAGGAGTACCACGTCGTCCATCTGCCGTACATCCACCATCGTGGCGCGATGGCCGGGGTGCCACGGGAAGTGCCCGTCGCCGACGAAGCGCGGGGCCCGCCCGTCGCCGACGAAGAACGGCGCGATCACGAGCTGGAGCTCGTCGACGAGCCCGGCGGTGAGGAACATGGTGTGGACCGTGCCGCCGCCCTCGACGAGCAGCCGCCGCACCCCGCGGCCGGCCAGGTCGGCCAGCACGAACCCGGCGTCGACGGGGTCGCCGCCGTCGACGACCTCGGCCCGGCCGCCGAGCCGGACGTGGTTGCGGCGGGCGGTCTTCGTCGCGCAGTACACGATCTTCTGGGCGTCACCGTGGGTGAAGAACCGCGACTGCGGGTCGATGTCGCCGTGGCCGAGGATGGCGACCTTGGCCGGCGGCGGCAGCCCGCGCTCGGCCCGCCGCTCCCGGTGCTCCGGGGCGCGCACCATGAGCCGCGGGTTGTCGCGGCGGATGGTGTTGGCCCCGACCAGGATCGCGTCGCAACCGGCCCGCATCCCGTCCACGCGGTCGAGGTCCTCGCGGTTGGAGAGCACGAGGCGCTCGTCGCTGGCGTCGTCGAGGTACCCGTCGAGCGACATCGCGCAGCTCAACACGACGTAGGGCCGGGCCTCGGAGGTCTGCACGGCCGCATCTTCCCAGGCGAGCGTGGCCTCACCTAGCGGCGGCACGGCTCGCCTTGGCCGCGAGGTACCCCGCGTTCGCGGGGCTGAGGAAGACGCCGGTCGGCACCACGCTCGCCACCTTCACCCCGAGCCCGTCGAGCTGGTCGGCCTTGTCGGGGTTGTTGGTCAGCAGCCGGATGCGCTGCACGCCGAGCGCGTCGAGCATCTGGGCCGCCGCGGAGTAGTCCCGCTCGTCCTCGGCGTGCCCGAGCGCGATGTTGGCCTCGAAGGTGTCCAGGCCGGTGTCCTGCAGCGCGTACGCGTCGAGCTTCGAGTACAGCCCGATGCCCCGGCCCTCCTGCCGCAGGTACAGCAGGAAGCCCCCGGCCTCGGTGATCCGCTCGATCGCCTCGCGCAGCTGCGGCCCGCAGTCGCAGCGCTCACTGCCGAAGATGTCCCCGGTCAGGCACTCGCTGTGCAGGCGGACCAGCGGCGCGGCGCCCCCGTCGGCGCTGCGGCGGGCCGCGTCGGCCCAGTCGCCGAGGCCGAAGGCGACGTGCTCGCGCCCGTCGACCAGGCCGTTGAACGTGAACAGGCGGGCGGTGGTGGAGTACCCGTCGAGGAGCCGCAGCGGCACGGTCACCTGCGTGCGCATGGTTGCTCCCGGAAGTGTTTCGAACATCCCTCTCCTTAGCTCGCCACGGTGCGTCGGCGGAACAGCAGGACCGCGACGCCGGGAAGGCTCGACACCAACACCAGTACCCCGTACGCCGTCGCTGTCGCCACGCCTTGCGCGGCGGTGAGGCCGGCGGCGGCAAAAGCCCAGGCGGCGACGCCCTCCCGCGGCCCGAATCCGCCGATGTTCGCGGGCACCCCCATCGCGAGCAGGGCCAGCAGCGTCAGCGGCAGCAGCTGCGCGGCCGGCGCGTGCAGGCCGGCGGTGCGCGCGGCGACGAGGAACGTGACCAGGTGACCGGCGACGGCGACGGCGGAGCAGAGGACGACGCCGGGCCAGATCCGCCGGGCCAGCAGTACCTCGCGGACGTCGGCGCGCGCGGTGTGCACCGCCCGGCGCCACCACTGCGGCCCGCGCCGCCCGGCGACGAGCGCGAGCACGGCCGCGAGCAGTGCGACTCCGGCCACGACGGCGGCGATGCGGGGCACGAACGGGCGCACCGGCGACGGCAGCGCCCAGAGCAGCGCCACGGCGAGGGTCAGCTGGACGGCCTGGCCGGCCGTGCGCTCCCACACGACGGCGCGGATGCCGCGGCCGACGTCGCCGTCCGCGCGCCCGTGGCCGACGGCCCGGTCGACGTCGCCGAGCACCCCGCCCGGCAGTGTGGAGTTGATGAGCACCGCGCGGTACAGCTCGGCGACCGCGGTGCGCAGGGGCAGGCGCATGCCCAGGCCGAGGGCGACGAGCCGCCACCGCCAGGCGCACGCCACGATGGTGGCCGCCCCGACGCCGACCGCGGCCGCGACCGACCACACGTCGATCATCCGCAGCCCGGCGACGAACGGCCCGCTGCCGACGCGCCACACGAGCAGCGCGAGCACGGCCAGCCCGCCGACGGTGCGTACGAGACCCCAGTTGATCGCCCGGCGGCCCGTGGGTACGGCGACGGCGGTGGCGCTGCTCGGCATGGGACTCCTTTCCGGACGATCTCTATAGACATACGCCGCCGGACGCGATCGGGTTCAGTCCGCGACCGTGTGTCGGAAAACGGCCTCCACCGCGCGTGCGGTGTCGTCCCAGCCCGTGAGCG
The DNA here is from genome assembly GCF_049995355.1 of Dactylosporangium sp. McL0621. Classification (NCBI taxonomy): domain Bacteria; kingdom Bacillati; phylum Actinomycetota; class Actinomycetes; order Micromonosporales; family Micromonosporaceae; genus Dactylosporangium; species Dactylosporangium sp. McL0621. Next base: position 10,179,679 of record NZ_CP188259.1, on the reverse strand, counting down.
TCGCCCGGCGCGCGAGCGCGGCGGCCCGGAGCCGGTCGCGCAGCGCCGCGTCGCCGAACCAGCGCCGCAGCGCGCCGGCCAGGGCGTCCGCGTCGCCGGGCGGGACCAGCCAGCCGGGCGGCGCGGCGGCCCCGATCGCGTCCGGCAGCCCCTTGGCCGTCGTGGCCAGGACCGGGACGCCGCGGGCGAGCGCCTCGGCGGCGACCATGCCGTAGGTCTCGCCCCGCGACGGGTGGACCAGCAGGTCCGCGGCGGCGTACAGGGGCTCGACCGGGCGCGGCCCCACGAGGCTGATGCGGTCGCCCAGGCCGAGGGCGTCGATGCGGGCCACGAGCCCGCGGGCGAAGGCGGGGTCGCGGTCCATCGAGCCGGCGCACACGCAGGTCCAGTCCCGGTCGGCGACCCGGGCGAGGGCCTCGACCAGCACGTCGTGGCCCTTGTGGCGGCCGATCACGGCGACACAGAGCAGCGCCCCGGCCCCGCCCGACCCGGCGGCGACCGGCGCCTGATGCACGCCCGGCGTCGCGACGTGGAGGCGGCTCAGCGCGTACAACTCGATGAGCCGCCGCCTCGTCCAGCCGCTGGTGGCGATCACCGCACTCGCGGCCCGCAGCGCCCGCGCCTCGTCCGGCCGGGCCGCCGGGTCGTCGTCGCCGAACGGCATGTGCACGAGCACGACCAGCCGCAGCCGGGCCGCGTGCGCCTCCAGCACGGCGGGCGCGCACGAGGCGACCAGGCCGTCGACCAGCACCGCGGCGCCGTGGGGGAGCCCCGCGAGGAGGGCGTCGAGCCGCGCGAGGTCCCCGGCGTCCGGGTGCGGCCAGGCGCCGGGCGCGGGGCGTTCGACGGCGGCCAGCCGGTCGCAGACCTCGCGGTCGTACCGGTTGCCGCCGCTCGGGGAGCCCGGGTCGTCGATGTCGCCCGGCAGCACCGCGAAAACGGTCACAGATCGCGCTCGTACGTGGCCCACGCCACGTGTGACTCGCGCAGGGTGACCGCCAGCCGCTCCAGCCCGGTCCCGCCGTCGCCCAGCGCCCCGGCCGCGACCCGCGCGGCCAGCCGGTCGGCCACCACCGCGGCGAGCATCTCCGTCGACGTGTTCACGCCGCTGAACTCGGGCTCTTCGTCGAGGTTGCGGTAGTTCAGCGCGCCCAGGACCTCCTTGAGCTCCTGCGCGGCCAGGCCGATGTCGACCACCAGGTTGTCGGCGTCGAGCTCCCGGCGGGAGAACGTCACGTCGACCACGTAGGTCGCGCCGTGCAGACGCTGGGCGGGGCCGAAGACCTCGCCGTGGAAGCTGTGGGCGATCATCATGTGGTCACGGACGGTGAGGCTGTACACGCGGCATGCTCCTGTTCAGTAGGTGATCACGTGGCAGAGGGCCGGCCGGGTGCCGTCGGCGAGTCCGGCCAGCACGGCCGGCAGGTCCGCGAACGGGGACTCGCCGGTGATGAGGGCGTCGAAGGCCGGGTCGCGCAGCAGGCGCAGCGTCAGGGCCATCCGGTCGGCGTAGGTGCGGGTCGCGGCCCGGGCCGGCGAGACGGTGCCGACCTGGCTGCTGCGGATCGTGAGCCGGCCGGAGTGGAAGGCGCCGCCGAGCGCGAGAGTGACCGGGCGGTCGCCGTACCAGCTCAGCTCCAGCACCGTCCCCTCCGGCGCGAGCAGTTCGAGCGCGCGCTGCAGGCCCGGCTGCGTCGCGCTGGCGTGCACGACCAGGTCGCGGCCCCCGGACGCGTCCGCGGGGTGCGCGAACGCGACGCCGAGCGCGTCGGCGACGGCCCGGCGCGACGGGTCGGTGTCGACCAGCTCGACCTCGGCCCCCGGCAGGCGGGCCAGCAGCGCGGCGACGCTGCAGCCGACCATGCCCGCGCCGACCACGCTCACCCGGTCGCCGATCAGCGGGGCCGCGTCCCAGAGCGCGTTGACGGCGGTCTCGACGGTGCCGGCGAGCACGGCCCGGCGCGGCGGCACCCCGTCGGGCAGCGGCACCACCGACGCGCGCGGCACCACGTACGCGCTCTGGTGCGGGTACAGGCAGAACACCGTACGACCGCGCAGGTCCGAAGGGCCGGCCTCGACCACGCCGACGTTGAGGTAGCCGTACTTCACCGGGTACGGGAAGTCGCCCTCCTGGAAGGGCGCGCGCATGACGGCGAACTGGTCCGGCGGCACCTTCCCGGCGAACACGAGCGTCTCGGTGCCGCGGCTCACACCTGAGTACAGCGTCCGGACCAGCACCTCGTCGTCACCCGGGGCGGGGACCTCCACCGGACGTATCTCCCCGCCCGTCCCGGTGGTCCAGAACGCGTTCGCCTGTGGCACGCCGACACTCCCTGAGATCGTTCCGATCGAACCGTTACGCCCGAACGCGCGTATGCACTGACGGGTCCATGGTCAGTAAGCACAGCCTCGTACACGGAGTGACGATGCCGCAGGTTCGAACCGGTCCGGTCATTGGACTGATCTTCCACGTTGCCGTGCTCGGCGTCCTCTCGGGGACGGTCGGGCTGGGCACGGCCGGCTGGGCGATCGGTCTCGCCAGCGGGTTCGTCACCTCGGTGGCGCTCGAGTACGGCCTGCAGCGCTCCGGCGCCGAGGCCTTCGGCGCCGCCAACTGGGTGACGCTGACCCGGGCCGGGCTCGTCGGCGGGGTCGCGGCGCTCACCGCCGACTCCTTCAGCCGGCCGGTGCCGATCGGGGTGCTGTGCGCGCTCAGCGCGGTCGCGCTCGCCCTGGACGCCGTGGACGGCAACATCGCCCGGCGCACCGGCGGGTGCACGCCGCTCGGGGCGCGCTTCGACATGGAGACCGACGCCTGGCTGATCCTCGTGCTCAGCGCGTTCGTGGCCGAGTCGGTCGGGCCGTGGGTGCTCGCGATCGGGGCGATGCGGTACCTGATCGGGTTCGCGACCTGGCTCGTGCCGTGGCTGCGCGGGCCGGTGCCGCCGCGGTACTGGCGCAAGGTCGTCGCCGCGATGCAGGGCGTGACCCTCGCCGTCGCCGCGTCCGGGCTGCTGCCGCTGTCGGTCACCACCACGATCGTGGCGATCTCGCTGCTGTTCCTCGTCGAGTCGTTCGGCTCCGAAGTGCTGTGGCGCTGGCGCCGGCAGTCGCTCACGGTGGCGGTGTCCTCCTGATGGCCGTACTCTCGCCGCCCGTGGAGGTCCCCGCGCCGGACGAGCCCGCCGCGCCCGTGCGGCGGTCCTGGCCGCGCGCCGCGCTCGTGTGGGCGGGCACGCTGCTCGGGGCCGGGGTGGTGCTGTTCACGCTGGTCACGCCCGATCGGCTCACGCAGTACAGCTACGGCGCCTTCCTGCGCGTGCCGATCGAGGGGCTGCTGCTCGTCGCGCTGTTCCTCGCCGTCCGCGGCCGGGCCCGCACCGTCGTGCTCAGCGTGGCCGGGGTCCTGCTCGGCGTGCTGTTCATCATCCGGCTGTTCAACCTCGGCTTCTACACGTCGCTGTCGCGCCCGTTCGACCCGATCCTCGACTGGGTGCTGCTCGACCCGGCGTACGGGCTGGTCGAGTCGTCGCTCGGCGAGGCCGCCGCGGTCGTGATCACGGTGATCCTCGCCCTGATCGTGCTCAGCGTGCCGGTGGTGATGACGCTCACGCTGCGGCGCCTGTCCCGGCTCGCGCTGCGGCACCAGGCGGCCACGACCCGCGGTACCGCCGTCCTCGCCGGGGTCTGGGCGCTGTGTGCGGTGCTGAACGTGCAGGTCGCGAACGGGGTGCCGGTCGCCTCCGACGGGGCCGTCGGCGCGCTGGGGACCCAGGTCTCGCTGGTGCGCCGCGACATCGGCGACGGCCAGGAGTTCGGCCAGCAGGCACAGATCGACGCGTTCCGCGACGCGCCCGGCTCGCAGCTGCTCACCGCCCTGCGCGGCAAGGACGTGCTGCTCACGTTCGTGGAGAGCTACGGGCGCGACGCGGTGCAGAACCCGCAGTACGCGCCCCAGGTCAACGCGGTGCTCGACGACGGCACGCGGCGGCTGGCGGCGGCCGGCTTCCAGGCCCGCTCGGCGTTCCTGACCTCCCCGATCACCGGCGGCGGCAGCTGGATGGCGCACGAGACGCTGCTGTCCGGCCTGTGGGTCGACAACAACCAGCGCAGCTCGTCGCTGCTGTCCGGCGACCGGTTCACGCTCAACGCGGCGTTCCGCCGGGGCGGGTGGCACGTGGCCGGGATCATGCCGGCCAACGACCGCGATTGGCCCGAGGGGAAGTTCTTCCAGTACCACGACCTGTACGACTCGCGGAACATCGGCTACAAGGGCCCGAAGTTCAGCTACGTGCCGGTGCCGGACCAGTTCACGCTCGCGGCGTACCAGCGGCTGGAGCGCCAGCCCGGGCACCCGCCGACCTTCACCGAGATCCCGCTGGTCTCCAGCCACGCGCCCTGGACGCCGATCCCGCAGCTCGTGGGCTGGGACGAGGTCGGCGACGGCACGGTGTACAAGACGATGAGCACCGAGGGCGACCCGCCGGACTCCGTCATCCGCACGTCGGACAAGATCCGCACGGCGTACCGCAACTCGATCGTGTACTCGCTGAGCTCGCTGATCTCCTACGTGGAGCGGTACGGCGACGACAACCTCGTGGTCGTGTTCCTCGGCGACCACCAGCCCTCGCCGGTCATCGTCGGGGACACCGCGAGCCACGACGTGCCCATCACCATCGTCGCCCGCGACCCGAACGTGCTCGCCAAGATCTCGGGCTGGGGCTGGCAGGACGGCCTGCGGCCCGTCGACGGCGCCCCGGTGTGGCGGATGGACCAGTTCCGTGACCGCTTCCTGACCGCGTACCGCTGAGCGGCCTGCGTATCCTCGACGGATGCCGAGAGGAGCGCGCCGGGTCGCCGAGCGCGGGAGGATCGGGCCGTTTCCGCTGTGGGCGGTCGTCGCGGCGATCGTGGTGCTGCTCGCCGGGGCCGGGGTCGCCTACTCGGTGTCGGCCGGCGAGGACTCCTCCCCCTCCGCCGCGCCGCCCTCCGGCTCGACCTCGGCCGTGCCGGCGGCCCCGGGCGGCGCCGGCTCCTCCGCCGCCGTGGGCTGCGCCGAGGCGGTGGTCGCCAAGCTGCCCCTCGAACTGCAGGCTTCCCAACTGCTCATGATCGGTACGCCGCTGAGCTCACCCCTGGGGGCGACGACGACGATCCAGAAGTACAAGCTGGGCGGGGTCTTTCTCGCCGGGCGCTCCTCGGCCTCGGCCGCGCAGCTGCGCCAGCAGATCGCGCAGCTGCAGGACGCGGCCCAGGCGAACGGCGGCCTGCGGCTGCAGATCGGCATCGACCAGGAGGGCGGCCAGGTCCAGACCCTCAAGGGCGACGACTTCCCGGCCATCCCGACCGCGGTGAACCAGGGCCGGCTCGACTCGTCGACCCTGAACAGCCGCACCGCCGAGTGGGCCGCGCGGCTCAAGGGCATCGGGGTCACCATCGACCTCGCGCCGGTCGCCGACGTCGTCCCCGCCGACGTCGGCAAGAGCAACCCGCCGATCGGGGGCTTCGAGCGGCAGTACGGCTCGACGCCCGACCCGGTCGCCGAGGACGTGGCCACGGTCGTGACGGCGGTGCAGGGCGCGGGCGTGCTCACCACGCTCAAGCACTTCCCCGGCCTCGGCCGCGTGCGCGTGAACACCGACACCACGACCGGCGCGCGCGACGACCTCACGACCGCGGACGACGCGTCGCTCAAGCCCTTCGCGAGCGGCATCAAGGCCGGCTCGGCGGCGGTGATGATCTCGTCCGCGACGTATCCGAAGCTCGACTCCCGCAACGTCGCCGCGTTCTCGTCCGCGATCATCACCGACCTGCTGCGCGGCAAGCTCGGCTTCGACGGCCTCGTGATGTCGGACGACCTCGGCGCGGCGGTGGCGGTCTCGTCGGTGCCGGTGGGGCAGCGGGCCGTCAAGTTCGTGCAGGCGGGCGGCGACATGCCGCTGAGCGTGCGGCTGTCCGACGCGCAGCCGATGACGGACGCGCTGGTCGCCGCGGCCAAGGCGGACCCGGCCTTCGCCAAGCGCGTGACCGAGTCGGCGACCCGCGTGGTGCGCAGCAAGATCCGCGCCGGCCTGGTGACCTGCGGCTGATCCGGCCGTTCAGTCGATCTCGACGACCTCGCGGCCGAGGGGCCAGAACGCGATCGGTACCAGCTTGAAGTGCGCGATGCCGAACGGGATGCCGATGATGCTCACGCACAGGGTGATGCCCGCCGCGATGTGGGTGAGCGCGAGCCACCAGCCCGCGAGCACGACCCAGAGCACGTTCGCGAGCCCGGTGGCGACGCCGGCGCCGCCGTTCTTGGCGCGCACGGTGCGGCCGAACGGCCACAGCGAGTACACCGCCAGGCGCCACGACGCGATCGCGAACGGGATCGTCACGACGAGGACGAAGCAGATGAGCGCGGCCAGGGCGTACCCGAGGAACAGGATGAACCCGCCGCCGAAGATGACCCACAGGACGTTGAGGACGAAGCGAATCACGCCTCCGATCATGACGTACCGCCGCAAACGACACCCGGGTACCGTGGGCGCGTGCCGGAGGATCGCCTGGGTGAGGTGCGGGACCTGCTGGAGGCGGCGCTCGCGCCGGCGGCGGACTACGACGCGGCCCAGCGGCTCGTGCGGCTCGCCGACGAGTACCAGCCCGACGTCGTGCGGGAGGCGGCCGAGGCCGCGCTGCGGATCGTCGCGCACGAGGTGCCCCCGCCGCCGCACGGCCACGGCGGGGTCGCGGTCCCGCCGCTGTGGGGGATCGGCGACGCCGCCGCGTTCGACCCGGCCAAGCGCTGGGCCGAGGGCGCGGCCGGGCCGGTGGTGCCCGTCGGCGTCGCCGCCGACGGCTCGCCGGTGGCGCTGGACCTGCGCGAGGGGGCCGAGGGCGGGGCCGGGCCGCACGCGCTGGTCGTCGGGGCCACCGGCTCCGGGAAGTCGGAGCTGCTGCGCACCCTCGTGCTGGGCCTCGCCGTGCACAACCCGCCGGACGAGCTCGCGCTGCTGCTCGTCGACCACCGCGGCGGCGCCTCGTTCGCCGAGTTCGAGAACCTGCCGCACGTGGCCGGGCTGGCGCTGAACCTGTGGGAGCTCCGCGACCTGCGGCGCCTGGCCGCCGTCATCCAGGGGGAGCTGCGCCGCCGCCAGGAGCTGTTCCGCGACGCCGGGGTCGCGAACATCGGGCAGTACCGGGCGGACGGCCACGCCCTGCCCCGGCTCGTCGCCGTCTTCGAGGACTTCTCCGACCTCATGACGTCGATGCCGGAGTTCCTCGACACGTTCACCACGGTGGCCCGCATCGGCCGCTCCCTCGGCGTGCACCTGGTGCTCGCGAGCCAGCGGCTGGAGGAGGGGCGGCTGCGCGGGCTCGACGCGCACCTGTCGTGCCGGGTCGCGCTGCGTACCTTCTCGGCGATGGAGTCGCGGCAGGCGATAGGCCTCCCCGACGCCTACGAGCTGCCGCCGGCGCCCGGCCACGGGCTGCTGCGCGAGGGGCCCGGGTCGCCGGTGCGGTTCCGGGCCGCCTACTGCGGGTTCGCGTACCACGCCGGGCCGCCCTCGTGGGAGGCGTTCATCCGTGCGCGGCGCCATCCGAGGCCCGGCACGGTGCTGTCGGTCCTGCTGGAGCGGCTCGCCGCGGCGGGCGGCGCGACCCGGCAACTGTGGCTGCCCCCGCTGGAGGAGCGCATCCCGCTCGGCGCCGTGCTGCGGGTCCTGCTCGGCGACCGGCGGCTCGTACCGATCGGCGTGCTGGACCTGCCGCGCGAGCACGCCCGCCGCCCCTTCGCGGTCGACCTACGCGGCGACGCCGGGCACCTGGCCGTCGTCGGGGCGCCCGGCAGCGGCCGGCGCACCGCGCTGCTGACCCTGGTGCACGCCCTCGCACGGCTCCTGCCGCCGCAGGAGGCCCGCGTCTACGCGATCCTGCACGGCGACGCGCCCGCGCGGCCGCACGTCGCCGCGTCCGCGCGCCACGCGGACCCGGACGCGGTCCGGCGGGTCGCGGCCGAGGTCGCGGGCATCGTCGCCGACCGCCACGGCGCGCCCGGGGTGCAGGGCGCTCACGTGCTGCTCGTCGTCGAGGACCTTGCGGCGCTCGAGCCGGAGACCGCGCGGCTCCTCGACCACGTGCTGCACGAGGGCCCGCGGCTCGGCGTGCACGTCGCCGCGTCGGCCGGGCGCTGGGCCGACCTCGGCCCGGCGGCCCGGCTGGACGCGTTCCGTCAGCGGGTCGAGCTGCGGCTGGAGAACCCGTCGGAGTCGGCGATCGACCGGCGGGCCGCGCACGACCTGCCGTACCGCTCGCCCGGCCACGGCCTGACCGCCGGCGGCCACCGCGTGCTCATCGCGGAGCCGGAGCCGGATCTCTGACCGGCGCGGCGAACGCCGCCGCGAACTCCCGCGCGAAGGCCGCTACGGTGCGGGGCGCCCGGCCGGTCAGGCGCCGGACCGTGTCAGTCGTGCCGGCCATCCGCCCCTCCCGCTGGGCGGCGAAGATCGCCACGATCGCGTCGGCCAGCGCGGGCGGCAGGCCGTCGTCGAGCATCGCGCGGCGGGCGGCCTCGCCGGGCACCGGGACGTACCGAACCGGCCGCGCGGTCGCGTCGGACAGCTCGGCCGCGATCCGCTCGAACGTGACCGCCTCCGGGCCGGTGAGCGTGTACACCTGGCCCGCGTGCCCGTCGCCGAGCAGGCACTCGGCGGCCACGGCGGCCACGTCCCGGGGGTCGATGAACGAGATCCGGGCGGTGCCGGCGGGGGCGAACAGGTTCCCGGTCGCGGCGACGGTGTCCGCGTACGCCAGCAGGTTCGTGATGTACGTCCGCGGCCGCAGCAGCACCGCGGGCAGCCCGGACGCGGCCAGGTGCCGTTGCCGGGAGCGGCGCTCAGGTCCAATGTGGACTGAATCGCGCGGCACGGCGCCGGACGCACGAGATCGGCGATCGGGCGCCCGCACGCCCGCAGCGGCGCGAGGGCGCGCTCGCCCGCGGCGAGGTCCCCGCACCAGACGGGGATCAGGCCGAACACGGGGACGGCGGGCAGCGACGGCAGCGGGGGCGCCGCGGCGGCGACGATCGCCACGCCCAGCTCGTCGGGGGCGCCGGGCACGAAGTCGCGCAGGAACGCGTCCTCGCCGGTGCCCGGCCGCGCGGTGAGCAGCTGCCGGCGCCACAGCTCGTCCAGGTCGCGCGCGGCCGCCTCCTCGCCGCCCGGGTGGGCGCGGGCGAGGACGTCCACCGGGACCGCCGCGCCCGCGGTCGCGGTCAGCTCGAGCAGGTCCCGGGCGCCCGGCGTGAGCGGCAGCAGTCGCGCCTCCAGCACCGCCTGCACCCGCCGGGTGAGCACCGGCGGGGAGGCCGTCGCCGGTCCAACCGGCCCGCAGCGTCTCCACCACGAACAGGGCGTTGCCGTCGGTCTCGCCGTGCAGGCGGTGGAGCTGCGCGTCGCCGAGGCGGGCCCCGAGGGCGCGGGCCAGCGCGGCGGTCCCGGCCCGGTCCAGCCGGGGGAGCGGCCGCTCGGTGCCCAGCCCGAGCGCCCGAGCCCCGCGAGCAGGCCCGGCAGCGGGTGCCCGGTGCCGGCCTCGGCCGGGCGCGGTCGCGGCGACCAGCACGGCCGGCCCGGGCCGGGCGCGCAGCAGGTAGTGCAGGAACTGCAGGGTGGGCGCGTCCGCGGCGTGCAGATCGTCGGCGACGAGCAGCAGCGGCGCGGCCCGGCCGGACGCCGTGGCCCCCAGCGCCCGCACGAGCGCCTCGAACAGCCGCAGCCGGGCGCCGGGCTCCACCGGGGCCGGCGGCCCGCCCAGCTCGGGCAGCAGGCGGGCCAGCAGCGCGCGGTCGTGCCGGTCGATCCGCTCGGGCCAGCCCGGCAGCGCCCGCAGCCAGGTCACCACCGGGGCGTACGCCAGCGTGCCCTCGGCGACCGCGCTCGAACCGGGCCGGTACCAGGCGGGCCAGGGCCTCGAGCAGGCGTCCGCGGCAGCGCTCCCGGGCCGCCAGCGCCCAGTCGTCGAACCGGCCGTCGAGGAGGTCGCCGGCGTACGCGGCGGCCGCGGCCTCGTCGTCGCCCCGGTCGAGGGCCGCGTCGAACTCGGCGGCGTCGCTCGTCGCCGCGTGCAGGGCGAGCGCCTGACCGTCGGCGCGCAGGTGCCCGCCGGCCTCGGGCAGCGCCGCGCGCAGGGTGTGCAGCACGTGGCGCAGGTTCGTGCGGGCCAGCCGGTCGGGGGAGCCGGGCCAGAGCGCGGCGGCGACCCGGCCGCGGGGCGAGGCGTCGTGCAGCGCGAGGTACGCCAGCACCGCCCGGGTCCGCTGGGAGGGGAGCACGACCCGCCGCCCGTCGAGGCTCACCTCGAAGGGTCCGAGCAGCCGCAACCGCAGCACCCCGCCATCGTCGATCCGGTAGTGCCCCGTTCGTTACGGTTTTCCGATCGGATTTCCGACTCGAGTAAGGATCCTTTGTTGCCGAACGACAAGGCCAACGCAAGGTGATCATGGCGATGCGGATTGTGAAATACCCCGCAGCGTGGTGTGGTAGGCGCACGCTGATCCGCGTAGATACACTTCCCAGCGACATTTATCACATTGACTGTCGTGGTCGGATCGCCTTCGGCCCCGAGCCAGAAACTGGAGTACGCGCCGCGATGCGTTCTTGCGCTGCAACCGTGCCCGAAAGCCGCCCCTTCTCCACTGTGGACGGTGGTGCGCGATGACGACGCAAGGCCTGACCCGCCGGAAGATGAGCGGCGGCGGCGTGTGGCTTTTCCAGGTCGGCGCGAGCTCGCCGATGGCCGTGCTGGCCGGCGGTATCGTCGCCACTTATGCATCGACCGGCCTCGTTGCCACTCCCCTAACTTTCCCACTGCTGGGCGTCATGCTCGGGCTGCTCGCGGTCGGGTATGTGGCCATGTCCCGCACGGTGCCGCACGCCGCCCCGGCGTACGCGCTGCTCGCCCACGCCTTCGGGCCGATGTCGGGCCTGGTGGGCGGGGCGCTCGCGCTGGTCTTCTACTCGGCGATCCAGATGAGTCTGTACGGCCTGATCGGGGTCACGATCGCGGGCCTGATCGGCGGCTCGTGGCTGCTGTGGGCCGCGGTGATCTGGCTGGTCGTGGCGGTCTGCGGGCTGCTGCACGTCTCGCTGTCGGCGTTCGTCGTCGGCACCGTGCTCTGCATCGAGCTCGCGGTCATCACCCTGTTCGACATCGCGAGCTTCACGCACCCGTTCGGCGGCGCGGTCGCCACCGCCCCGATCAGCCTCAGCGGCCTGTGGGCCCCCGGCATCGGCGGTGCCTTCGCGCTCGGCATCGCGGCGTTCATCGGCTTCGACACGGCGCCGGCGTACTCCGAGGAGGTCCGCACCAGCCGCAGCATCGGCCGCTCCACGCTGGCCGCGGTGCTGTTCATGGCGCTGTTCTACGGGCTGTCGGCCTGGGCGCTCGCGGTGGCCGTCGGCGACAAGCAGATCGCCGCGACCGCCGCGAACCCGGAGGCGGGGCTGCCGTTCGCGCTCTTCGACGAGTGGTACGGCAGCGGCCTGAGCCTGCTCGCGACGCTGCTGCTCGTCACGAGCGTGACGGTGGCGATGCTGTCGTTCCACAACACGATCGCGCGATACATCTTCGCCATGGCCCGCGAGGGTGTGCTGCCGGCGTGGCTGGCCCGCACCGGCACCAGCGGCCGGGCCCAGGGCGCGCCGACCGGCGGCTCGCTCGTGCAGAGCGTCTCCGCGCTGCTCGTCGTCGGCGTCTTCGCCGTGGCCGGGGCCGACCCGATCGGCGTCATCTTCACCTGGCTCTCCGCCGCCGGCGCGGTCGGCATCCTGGTCATGCTCGTGCTCATCTCGGCCGGCGCGATCCGCTTCTACCGCCGCGGCGGCGGCAGCACCGAGGGCCTGTTCGTCACCACCGTGCTGCCCTCGCTCGGCGTCATCGGCGGCCTCGTGGTGCTCGGGGTCATGGTGTCGCACCTGTCGTCGCTGCTGCAGATCGCCGACGACTCCCCGCTGCAGGCGATCCTGCCGGCCGCGGTCGTGGTGACCGTCGCCGCCGGCGTCGCGTGGGGCCTCGTGCTGCGGGCCGGGAAGGCGCCGGTGCTGGCCGAGGTCGGCAAGGGCCGGCCCGACCCGCTGCGGGTGCTCGACCAGCGGCTGCAGGACCTCGATGTCTGACCCGCGCATGACCTCGCCGCCCCCGTCCTCGTCGTCGGTGCCCTGGTGGGCGCTCGAGCGCACGAGCGAGGTGCAGCAGGCGCCGGGGTACGCGCCCGAGCCTTCCGTCTACGCGCCCGAGCCTTCCGGGTACGCGTCCGAGCCTTCCGGGTACGTGTCCGAGCCGCCCGGATACGCGCCCGAGCCCGAGGTCCGCATTTCCGGCCCGCGGCACATGGCGGGCGCGCCGGCCGGGCCCGAGCCGGTACCGCCGCCGGCGCCGGCGCCGCCGGGCGTGGACATCTCGCCCACCTACCGGGGCGCGGTCGTGGCGCGGCTGCGGCGCTTCTCGTTCCTGCACGCCCGGCACGCCTGGGAGCGCCGCCGCCGCGACCCGCTCGCCCCGCACGGGGTGGCGCTGTTCTACTGCGAGCCGGCCGGCCGGTTGTACGACCAGCTGCGCACCGCGACCCGGATCTTCCTCGGCGACGACGAGGCCGCATCGCTGCCGCACCTGCTCTACGGTCTGGCCCAGCACGCGCGCGAGGGGTACGCGAACAATCCCGGCTTCGACCCGCGCACCGAGATGTGCAACAAGACCGACTCGATGTCGGCCCAGGCCGTCTTCGCCGGCATCGGGGTCGTCACGCTCGACACGCCCTACGGCGACTGGGCCACCGCGCAGCGCACCGCGCGCAGCGAGGCGGACCTGCCCGGCCGCTGCTACGCCCGGCTCATCGACGGCACGATGCTGGTGCTCGACCGCGGCGGAGAGCTGCAGTTCAACGCGCTCACCGTGGACTGCTCGGTGCGCGACGGCAACACGCAGTACGGCACGCCGAGCATGCACTGGCGCTGGAACCCGGCGCTGGCCGAGACGCCCGAGTCCGATCCGATCTACCACGTGTGGCGGTGGATGGGCGAGATCGGGCGGATCGTCGACCACGGGTCACGGCCGCGATGACCCCCGGCCCGCCGGGCGACCCGACGATGGCGGGCCGGCTCGACCGCCTGCACGCCGATCTGCTCCGGCACCGCGACTACGACCTCGGCTTCCCCGGCGCCACCGACCTGCCGGACATGAGCCCCCTGGCGCCGTTCGAGCGCCTGCTGCTCAACAACGTCGGGCACCCGTTCGCGCCCGGCGGGGCCTACCGGATGCACACCAAGCACCTCGAGCACGAGGTGGTCGGGTTCCTGGCGGACCTGTTCGACGCGCCGCTGGACAACCGGCACGGGTACGTCACCACCGGCAGCACCGAGAGCACGCACTGGGCGCTGTGGCAGGCGCGGCTCATGCTGCCGGGGGCGGCCGTCTACTGCTCGTCGGCGGCGCACTACAGCGTGGCCAAGGCCGCGGAGCTGCTGCGGCTGCGCCTGCGGGTCGTCCCGGCCGACGAGCGCGGCGAGATGCGCTACGACCTGCTCCACGCGGCGGTGGTCCGGGACGGGCGGCGGCAGCGCGGTACCGGCGCGATCGTGGTCGCCTCGATCGGCACGACGATGACCGAGGCCGTCGACGACGTCGCCCGCATCGGGGCGGTGCTCGACGCCGCCGGGGTCGCGGAAGCCATGCGGTGGATCCACGCCGACGCCGCCCTGGCCGGCGTGCCGCTGGCCCTGGACGAGCCGGTCGGCCGGCCCGCGTTCACGTTCGCCGACGGCGCGCACAGCGTCGCCGTCAGCGGGCACAAGTTCCTGGCCACCCCGTTCCCGTGCGGGGTGGTGGTGGCGCTCGCGGACCGGCACACCGGCCGGGGCGACATCACGTACACCGCCGCCCCGGACAGCACCATCACCGGCTCGCGCTCGGGGCACGCGCCGCTGTGGCTGTGGTACCTGCTGCGGCACTGGGGCCCGGCCGGCCTGCGCGCCCGGGCCGACGCCGCGCGGACCCTGGCCCGGCACACCGAGCAGCAGCTGCGCGGCATCGGCTGGCCCGCCTGGCGCGCCCAGCCGCGGGCGTTCACCGTGGTGTTCCCGCGCCCGCCGCAGCCACTGCTGGACCGCTGGCCCCTCGCCACGGACGAGCGCGGCAACGCGCACGCCGTGCTCATGCCTGGCGTGCCGCGCGAGCGCGTCGACCGCTTCGTGGCCGACCTGCGCGAGGCGCTGGCCACCGCGTCGGGCGTCGGCCTGGTGTCGGACGCGCTGGCCAGTTGAGCGCTCGCGCCGTTCGTCGCGACTGCTGAGCGCGAGCGCGGCGCTACTCGTCCAGCCAGTTGATCGTGCGCCGCTCGGGCTTCGGGGCCAGCGGTCTGAACAGCGGCTTCGGGTCGTCGAGACTGCTGAGCGCGAGCGCGGCGCTACTCGTCCAGCCAGTTGATCGTGCGCCGCTCGGGCTTCGGGGCCAGCGGTCTGAACAGCGGCTTCGGGGCCGGCCGCGGTGTGGGCGGCCGCGGCGCGGGCCGGGTCTCCTGGGGGTCGCTGCACCAGGGGGCGGCGGTCTCGTACTCGATCCCGTCGACCGGCAGCGGCTCCACCCGGATCGTGGTGACCGCGGGGGCCGGGGTGCGCAGCGGGCGCACCGACAGCGACGGCGCCTCCTCGGGCTCCGCCGGCGGCGGGGGCGGCTTCGGCCGGACCGGAACCGGAGCCGGTGGGCGGCTGAACACCCCGGCGGCGGTCTCGCGGTTGGGGTAGTGGCGGCCCTCGGTCGACCGGGGGCCCTGGTCGCGGGCGGCGTTGCCCGGGTCGTCGGGGCGTCTCCTGAATCGGACCACGTGCGGCACCTCCTCGTCCGGTTGTACGGAAGAGGGCGCCCGATGGTTGCAACGTGTTAGCTGGGTGATCAAATGATTGTTCACGACGTGAACCGCAGCCGGGACGGCTCGCCGCGCGCGAGCCGCCCGGTGTGCTCGGCGAGGTTGAGGCAGTCGCCGAGGGCCGCGCCCGCGTCCAGGCGCTCGACCACCCGCGCCTCCGCCGCCATGACCGCGGCGGCCGCGGTGAGCTGGGCGAGCGCCGTCGCGGGGTCGAGCACGACGATGCCGTCGTGGTCGGCGACGACGATGTCGCCCGCGTGGACCGGCACCCCGCCGCACGCGACCGTCCGGTTGACGTCGGCGAGCGCGGTCGTCGTGCCGGCCATGGGGCTGACGTGACGGCTGTACACGGGCAGCGGGCAGCCGGACACGAACCGCATATCCCGGTAGCCGCCGTCCACGATGATCCCGGCCAGCCCCTTGTGCAGCGCGGCCCGGGCGAACAGCTCACCGGCGAGCGCGGTCTCCCGCCCGCCGCCGTCGACCACGAGCACGTCGCCGGCCCCGGCCCGCTCGATCGCCTGAACGACCCCGAGGAAGTCGCCCCGGCACCGCACCGTCACCGCCGGGCCGCACAGGACCGGGCTGGCCGACCGGCACCGCAGCCGCGGCGACATGACCCGCACGTCGCGCGCGGCGTCACAGATGGCGGTGGTCTCCACCTCGGCGGCGAGCCGGCGGACGGCGTCCAGATCCAGGGGTGCGGGCGCGGTCATACCGGCACGGTACGACCCGGTCCGGCCCCGCCGCCCGTTCGGGGTTCCTCGCTACCCGCGGTAATGCTCTAGTCTCCTGGCCATGTCTGTCGTGGATGCCGACCAAACGGCCAGCGAGCGAGCGACCGCCGAGGAACCGGAGACTCCGGACCTGACCTCCGGCGAGCCATCCCGTTTCCGCAGCATGCGCGCCGATTTGCTGATCCTGGCCGGTTTCGTCGCCGCCGGCATCTACCTGTTCTCGCACGTCTGGCTCGGCCCGGGTAGCCGGATCCTGGCGCACAGTTACAACGACCACTACCAGTTCGAGTGGTTCCTGGCCGTCGACACGTACAACATCACGCACCTCCACAACCCGTTCTTCACCGATCTGCAGAACGCCTCGATCGGCGTGAACCTCATGGGCAACGCGAGCGTGCTGGGGCTGGCGCTGCCGCTGCTGCCGATCACGCTGCTGTTCGGGCCGAGCGCGAGCTTCCTGACCGCGGTCACGCTCGGCTTCGCGCTGACCGCCTTCGGGTGGTACTGGGTGCTGCACCGCGACCTGCGCCTGCACCGGGCCGCAGCGGTGCTGGGCGGCGCGTTCGCGGCCTTCGCGCCGACGATCATCTCGCACGGCAACGCGCACCTGAACCTCGTGTCGATGTTCCTGGTGCCGTGGATCGTGCGCTACGCGCTGCGCCTCTTCCGCACCGCACGGCCGGTGCGCGACGGGCTGATCCTCGGCCTGATGATCGCCTACCAGGCGCTCATCGGCGAGGAGATCCTGCTGATGACCGCGATCGCGCTCGGCGTGTTCGTGATCGTGTACGCGTTCCCCCTGCTGCCCGATCTGCGCGCGATGGTCCGGCCGTTCCTGACCGGGCTCGGCGTCGCGGTCGCGGTGTCGCTGCCGCTGCTGGCCTACCCGCTGTGGATGCAGTTCGCGGGCCCGCGGCACTACGACAGCCTCGGCGGCCTGGCGTACGTCACGAACGACCTGAACACGTTCTTCGAGTTCTCCACGACCTCGGTGGGCAACCTCAGCGGCACCCTCACCTCGACGAACTACGCCGAGGAGAACGGGTACTTCGGCTGGGCCCTGCTCATCCTCGCCGCCGGCCTCACGCTGTGGCTCTGGCGGGACCGGCTCGTGCGCACGGTGGCCATCCTCGGCGCCGTCGGCCTGGCCTTCAGCCTCGGTCCGAACGTGAACTGGCACTTCAAGAGCACCGGGCTGCCGGGGCCGTGGAAGCTGTTCGTCAAGTTCCCGGTGCTGGACTCGATGAACGTGGGCCGCTTCACCTTCCTGACCGTGGTCGCGCTCGCCGTGATCCTCGCCGTGGCCACCGACCGGATCCTCAAGGCCGCCGCCGACGCCGGGGTCAAGAGCTCCGGCGTGCCGCTGCGCCTGGTGTGGGCAGCCGCCCTGGCCGCCGCGCTGGTACCGCTGCTGCCGCTCCCGCTGCCCGCGACCGGGCGCCCGCCGGTGCCGAAGTTCTTCACGTCGGGGGCCTACAAGCAGTACGTCGCCGAGAACCACACGGTCGTCCCCGTTCCGGCGCTGCGGGCCACCGGCGACATGACCGCGCTCACCTGGCAGATGGCCGCGGACATGAGCTTCCGGATGCCGGAGGGGTACTTCATGGGCCCGATCGGCCCCGACAACGTCGCCACCAACGAGCCGCCGCCCGGCCCGGTCACGTCGGTGCTGCTCGACGTCACGCACTCCGGCAAGGCCGTCACGCTGACCCCGGCCCAGCAGACCGAGATGCTGGCCCAGCTGCGCACCTGGAAGGCCGACGCGATCGTGGTCTACCGCACCGAGGCCCTGCCGCAGCTGCGTGAGACCCTGGACCCGCTGCTCGGCGCCGGCCGGCAGGTCGAGGACGTCTGGCTGTGGGACGTCCGCTCGCTGACGCGTGGATAACCGTAGACTTCCGCACCGAGGACACCGGGGAGCTTTGGGCATGAGCACGACCGCAGAGCAGGCGACGACGCTGTCAGTCGTCGTGCCGATGTACAACGAGGAGGCCGTTCTCCCGATCATGGCCGAGCGGTTGCGCAAGGTGCTCGACGGGCTGGACGTCTCCTACGAGGTCGTCGCGGTCGACGACGGCAGCACCGACGCCACCGCGGCCGTGCTGATCGGGCTGCGCCGCTACTGGCCGCAGCTGCGGATCATCCGGCTGCGGCGCAACGGCGGGCACCAGGCGGCCCTGACCGCCGGCATGCACCGGGCGGTCGGCCAGTACGTCGCCAGCATCGACGCGGATCTGCAGGACCCGCCCGAGCTGATCAAGGACATGCTCGACCTGGCCCGGTCGCAGAACCTCGACATCGTCTACGGCGTGCGCAACGACCGCAGCACCGACACGGTGTTCAAGCGCTGGACGGCCGTCGGCTACTACCGCATGATGCGGGGCTTCGCGGGCAACCGGGTGCCGCACAACGCGGGCGACTTCCGGCTGCTGAGCCGGGTCACGGTCGACGCCCTGCGCGCCCTGCCGGAGCAGCAGCCGGTGTACCGCCTGCTGGTGCCCTGGCTCGGATTCCCCAGCGGCACCGTGGAGTACAGCCGCGAGCGCCGCGCCGCCGGTGTCACGAAATACCCGCTCACCAAGATGGTCCGGCTGGCCGCCGACAGCGTGACGAGCTTCTCGGCCGCGCCGCTGCGGCTGGCCACCTGGCTCGGCCTGGCCGGCTTCGGCGTCTGCATCGCGCTCGTCGTGTGGGTGCTGGTGGCGTACTTCATCGGCGTCACCGTGCCCGGCTGGGCCTCGCTCTCGGTGGTCCTGCTCTTCCTCGGCGCCGTGCAGCTGCTCTGCCTCGGGCTGCTGGGGGAGTACGTCGGGCGCATCTTCGCCGCCATGCAGGGCCGCCCCGCGTTCTTCATCGCCTACGACTCGGCCGAGGACGCCGCCACGGCCGTCGCCGACGCCGTCGAGGAGCCCGTCCCGGCCGGCCGGACCCGCTAGATCTCCTGCGAAAAAAATCCGGCGGCGCCTGTCGGATCGCCACCCCTTCGTTCGTAGCAGCGGTGTCAGCCGTCTACGACAGGAGATGATGTTCCGATGGCGCAGTATCTGATGTCCGTGCTCTTCGACTCGTCCGACCTCGCCACCGCCGAGGAGATGACGGCGATCACCGCCTTCAACAAGGGCCTGCAGGCCGAAGGCCACTGGGTCTTCGCGGGCGGCCTCGGCGCGCCCGAGACGGCCACCGTCGTCGACGGCCGGGCCGGGGAGGCGCTCTTCACCGACGGGCCCTACGTGGAGACCAAGGAGTTCGTCGCCGGCCTCTGGGTCGTCGAGGCGCCCGACCTCGACGCGGCGCGGCGGATCGCCGCCGGAGCGTCGAAGGCGTGCAACCGGAGAGTCGAGCTCCGGCCGTTCCTGTGAGCGGGATCCAGGAGGCGATCGCCCGGGTCCACCGCGAGGAGTGGAGCCGGGTGGTCGCGACCCTCGCCCGGCGCATCGGGGACCTCGACATCGCCGAGGAGATGGCGGCCGAGGCGTTCGCGGCCGCCGTCGAGCGCTGGCCGGTCGACGGCCTGCCGCCGAACCCCGGCGCATGGCTCACCACCACCGCCCTCCGCAAGGCCATCGACCGGCTCCGGCGCGAGGTCAGGCGCGAGGAGAAGCACCGGGAGGCGCTCATGCTGTCCGACGCCCCCGAGCCGCTCGGCGCCATCGATGACGACCGGCTCCGGCTCGTGTTCACCTGCTGCCACCCGGCGCTCGCCGTGGAGGCGCGGGTCGCGCTGACCCTGCGGATGGTCGGCGGGCTCACCGTGGCCGAGATCGCCCGCGCGTTCCTGGTCCAGGAGACCGCCATGGGCCAGCGGCTCACCCGGGCCAAGGCGAAGATCAAGGCGGCCCGGATCCCGTACCGGGTGCCGGATCGCGAGGACCTCCCGGCCCGCGTCGGCGGGGTGCTCACCGTCCTGTACCTGATCTTCAACGAGGGGTACCTGGCCTCGGACCCGGAGCAGGCGGCCGTGCGCGGCGACCTGACCGCGGAGGCGATCCGCCTGACCCGGCTGGTCCACGGCCTGCTGCCGGACGACGGCGAGGTCGCCGGGCTGCTGGCCCTGATGCTGCTCACGGAGGCCCGCCGGGCCGCCCGGGTGTCGGCGAGCGGCGAGCTCGTCACCCTCGACGAGCAGGACCGCGGCGCTTGGGACCGCGCGCTGATCGCCGAGGGCCACGCCCTGGTCCGCGCGCGCCTCGCCTCGGGCCGGGCGCCGGGGCGCTACCAGATCCTCGCCGCCGTCAACGCCGTACACACCGACGCGCCGGACGTCCGCGACACCGACTGGTCGCAGATCCTCGCGCTCTACAACCAGCTCGTGCGCCTCGACCCCTCGCCGATCGTGCGGCTCAACCGGGCGATCGCGCTCGCCGAGCTCGACGGCCCGCAGGTCGCCCTGGCGGAGGTCGACGGGCTGCCGCTGGAGGGCTACCACGCCTTCCACGCCGCCCGCGCCGACCTGCTGCGCCGGCTGGGCCGCGGCGAGGAGGCCCGGGCCGCGTACGACCGGGCCATCGCGCTGGCCGGCAACACCGCGCAGACGGCGAGCCTCACCCGCCGCCGCGACCGGCTGGCCTCCGGAAGGGAACCGCGGCCCTGAGGCCCGTCTGACCTGCCGCCGGCGTTCTGCCGTTTCTGCCGGTGCCGACGCGGTTCCGGCCGTTCACCCGGCCGGTCGAGCGGTTCAGTCCGGCTTCAGCGAACCTTCCGACGCTCCCGCATAGCTTGTGCGCAGCGGGCGGCTCCGAGCCGTCGGAAGGAGCGTTGGGCGATGGCGTACCTCACCGCCGCGGTGGTTCTCATCGGGGCCGTATCGGTCCTGAACCTCGTGCTCATGCTCGGCGTCGTCAAGCGCCTGCGCGGGGCGGAGGCCGAGGCGCCCGGGCTCGTCGGCGAACCGGGCCCCCGCCCGGTGCTGCCGCCGGGCGAGCGCCCCGAGCCGTTCTCGGTCACCTCGCGCGAGGGCGTGCTGTTCGAGCCCGCCGGGGGCACCGGCCGGCTGGTCGGCTTCTTCACCCCGCACTGCAACCTGTGCCACGACCGGATGCCGAAGTTCCTGAAGTACGCCCGCGGCGCGGGGCTCGACCGCGACCAGGTCTTCGCCGTCCTGGTCGGCTCGCCCGAGGAGACGGCGGCGCTCGCGGCCGAGCTGGCCCCGGTGGCCGGCGTCGTGGACGAGCCGGACGGCGGCGGCTCGGTGTACGAGGCGTTCGGCGTCCGGGGCCTGCCGGCCATGTACCTGCTCGACGCCGACGGGGTCATCCTGTCCTCGGGCACCGACCTGGCCGGGTTCCCGGACCCGGAGCGGTACGCCGCCAAGATCCGGTCGGGGGCGGCGCGCACGACCGCGGGGGCCCGCCGGTGACGTCGGAGCCGGCCCGGCCGCGGACGGTGCTGCGGCACGCCTCGGCCGCCCTCGGGCTCGCCTGGTCGGCGGCCCCCGGCCTGCTGGCCGCGCAGGTGGCGCTCACGGTGGTCGGCGGCGTGCTCCCGGTCGTGACGGCGGTGCTCGGCAAGCAGGCGTTCGACCGGCTGGCCGGGCCCGGTGCCGCGCTCGCCCCGCTGCTCTGGCTCGCGGCCGGCATGGGCGCGGCCGGGCTGGTGGCGAGCGTCGTTCCCCAGGCGATGCGGTACATCACCAGCGAGACCGAGCGGCGGGTCGGCGTACGGGCCCAGGAACGGCTCTACATCGCGGTGAACCGCCAGCCCGGCCTGACCCGGCTCGAGGACCCGCGGTTCCAGGACCGGCTGCAGATGGCCGAGCAGGCCAGCCGCAGCGGCCCCGGCCAGCTCGTCTCCAGCGCGCTCGGCCTGGTGCAGGCGCTCATCGGCGTCGCCGGGTTCACGGCCGCCCTGGTCGCGGTCAGCCCGCTCACGGCGGCCACGGTGCTCGTCGCGGCGCTGCCGATGCTGCGGGTACACCTGTCGCTCAACCGGGAGCAGGCGGCCATGCTGTGGCGCACCGGCCACGCGCAGCGCCGCCACATGTTCTTCGCGCGCCTGCTGACCACGCCCGGGGTGGCCCAGGAGGTCCGGCTGTTCGGGCTCGGCGACTTCTTCCGCGACCGGATGCGCACCGAGCTGACCGCCGTGAACGACGAGTACCGCCGGCTCGGCCGCCGGCAGCTGCGCGGCCACACGCTGCTCGGGACGGTCTCCGCGGTGGTGGCCGGCGGCGGGCTGATGTGGATGATCGCCGAGACGGTCGCGGGCCGGGCCACCCTCGGCGACGTGTCGATGTTCATCGCGGCCATGGCCGGCGTGCAGTCGAGCCTCGCCGGCGGGGTGCAGCACGCGGCGGCGGCGCACCAGGCCCTGCTGCTGTTCGAGCACTTCCGGGCAGTCGTCGCCGACGAGCCCGACCTGCCGGTACCGGCGCACCCGCGCCCGGCGCCGGCGCTGCGCCACGGGATCGAGCTGCGCGACGTGTGGTTCCGCTACAACGCCGAGCACCCGTGGATCCTGCGCGGGGTCGACCTGTTCATCCCGCACGGGCAGACGGTCGCGCTCGTCGGGTTGAACGGGGCCGGCAAGAGCACGCTGGTCAAGCTGCTGTGCCGGTTCTACGACCCGACGCGCGGCTCGATCCACTGGGACGGCGTCGACCTCCGCGAGATGGACCCCGCCGGGCTGCGCGAGCGGATCGGCGCCATCTTCCAGGACTTCACGGCCTACGACCTCTCGGCGGCGGAGAACGTCGCGGTCGGCGACCTGAGCGCGCTGCACGACCGGCCCCGGGTGGAGGAGGCGGCGGGCCGCGCGGGCGTGCACGAGACGCTCGGCGCGCTGCCGCGCGGGTACGACACCCTGCTCTCCCGCTTTTTCCTGCAGGGCTCGCCGACCGACGACCCGCAGGTCGGGGTCGTGCTCTCGGGCGGGCAGTGGCAACGCCTGGCGCTGGCCCGCGCGCTGCTGCGCTCGCGGCGCGACCTGGTGATCCTCGACGAGCCGAGCGCCGGCCTGGACGCGCAGGCGGAGTACGAGGTCCACGCCGCCCTGCGCCGGCACCGGACCGGACTGACGACGCTGCTCATCTCCCACCGGCTCAGCGCGGTGCGGGAGGCCGACCGCATCGTGGTGCTCGGCGACGGCCGCCCGGTCGAGGACGGCAGCCACGCCGAGCTCATGGCCCTGGGGCGCCGCTACGCCGAGCTGTTCGACGTGCAGGCCCGCGGGTACGCCGACGCCGGGGTGCCGCGATGACCGCGGTCGCGCTGGCGCTGGCGGTCGCGGTGGGGGCCGCGGCGGGCGGGTGGGCGCTGCTGCGCCGCCGGTTCGTGGCGGTCACCGTGGAGGGGCTGAGCATGCGGCCGACCCTGGAGCCGGGGGACCGCGTGCTGGTGCGGCGGGCCGGCCTCGGCGCGGTGCGGCCGGGCCACGTGGTGGTGCTGGGCGCCTCCGGCGCCGACCTGATGATCAAGCGAGTGGCCGCGGTGCCCGGCGATCCGGTGCCGGACCTCGGCGTCACGGGGGTGGCCGGGTCCGACGACCGGACGGTGCCGCCCGGCCGGCTGGTGGTCCTGGGCGACAACCCCGCCTTCAGCCTCGACTCGCGCCGCCTGGGCTACCTGCCCGGCGAGCGCCTGCTCGGGGTCGTCGTGCGCCGGTTGTCGCCGGGATCGCCCCAGGACTTCGGCGCGCGGGCACCCGGTGCCCGGGCGGCCGGGGGAACGACACGCGCCGGCACGGGGCCGCGCGTGGACGGAGAAGGGACAACCCAATGGTGAAGCTCGGAGAGTGGATGCTCGCCCGCGTGCTGCCGAAGGCGACGGCGGCGGCCCGGTGCCCGTACGAGAGCTGGTGCCAGGTCTGCTCCGGCAACATCTACAAGAAGGTGTGGGTCAACCCGAACTGCACCACCGGCTCGACCGCCTGCAACGACCCGTGGGATGGCTGCTAGTACGGCTGCTGGTTCAGGTGCCGGCGCGGGGTAGGCCGGCCGTCGACGCCCGTGCGGCCGGTTCGCCTGTCGCACGGGCCCGGCGCAGCAGCGCGGCCGTGCGGGCCAGGCCGATCCGGTACCCGGTCTTCTCGTGCACCGCGCTCGCCCGCTCGCCGACCTGGACGGCCCACTGCGGCTCGCCGCGGGCCAGGTGGACCGCGGCGAGGCCGGTCAGCGCCGCCCCCTCGAGCTGGTGGAAGCCGGCCCGCTGGGTGAGCGCCAGGGCCTGCGTGCTGCAGGCGAGGGCCCGGTCGCACTCGCCGAGGTGGAGGCGGGCCGCGGCGATACCGATGAGCGCCTCCGCCTCCGGCAGGCGTTCGCCGGTCTCGCGGGCCATCGCCAGGGCCCGGTCGTGGCCGTCGACGGCCGCGGCGGGCCGGCCCAGCGCGTCGAGCACGGTCCCGAGCGCGTTGAGCGCGTCGATCTCCAGGCGCAGCATGTCGGTGCCGCGGGCCCGCTCCAGCGCGGCCCCGGCCAGCTCGAGCGCCCGGTCGAGGCGTCCGGCGTCGCGGTGCGTGGCCGCCAGGGTCCGCAGGTTCGCGGACTCGTTGCCGCGCCCGCCGAGCTCGCGGTGCAGCGCCAGGGCCAGGTTCAGGTGCTCGATCGCCTCGTCGAGGCGGCCCAGGAGCTGGCACGCCTCGCCGAGGTTGCCCAGGACGTTGGCCTCGCTGCTGCGCGAGCCCATCGCGCGGCTGAGCTCCAGCGCCTCCCGGAAGTGCCCGGCCGCCACCGCCAGCTGCCCGGCCTGCATGCGGACCAGCCCGAGGTTGCCGAGGTTGACCGCCTGCCCGGCCAGCCAGCCGGTCCGCCGGTTGAGGGCCAGGGCCTCGGCGATCCGGTCGCCGGCCGCCCGGAGGTGCCCCGACTGCCAGTGCACCGCGCCCAGGTTGCCCAGGATGGTGGCCTGGCACTGGGCCCAGTCGGTGCGCCGCGAGGCCGCGAGGGCCTGCTGGAAGTGCTCGACCGCCAGGTCGTGCCGGCTGCGCCGCCAGTGCGCGTCGGCGATGCTGAGGTGGCTGACCGCCTCGGCCGCCGGTTCCTGGGCGCTCCGCGCGCCGGCGAGGCTCGCGTGGGCGACGGTCAGCCAGTCGATCGTGTGCACGCGGAGGTGGAAGTACCCGCGGAGGGCGTCGGCGAGCAGCCAGGTGGCGGCCCGGGGCCCGTGTTCGGCGGCGTCCCGCACGGCCGCGACGAGGTTCGGCCGCTCGGCGTCGATCCAGGCCAGCGCCTGCGCATGGCCGGCGAGGGCGACCGGCGGTTCCCGGGGCGGCAGCGGCATGCGGAGCTTCTCCGGGTACAGCAGGTGCGCGGCCGCGTCGAGCCCGGACAGGTAGTGCTCGAGCAGCCGCTGCCGGGCGGCGCGCCGGCCGGGCTCGTCGTCCTCCGCGGCGCCGCGGGCGTGGGCGTAGAGGCGCAGCAGGTCGTGGAAGGCGTACCGGCCAGGGACGTGCTCCTCGACCAGATGCGCCCGGCTCAGCCGCTCCAGCGCCCCGGCGGCCCCGCGGCCGGCCAGGGCGGCGACCGCCTCGGTGGTGAAGTCGGGGCCGGGGACCAGGCCGAGGAGGCGGAACAGGCGCCGGGCGTCCGGCGGCAGCGCGGCGTAGGACAGGTCGAGCGCGGCGCGTACGGCCGTCCGGCGGTCGCCCTCGATCCGCAGCGCGGTCAGCCGGTCGCCGTCGCGCAGGTTCCGCACGTATCCGGCGATGCTCTGGTGCGGGTGGCACAGCAGGTTGGCCGCGGCGATGCGCAGCGCCAGGGGCAGCGCACCGCAGAGGCCGACCAGCTCGTCGGCGGGCGCCGGCTCCGCGTTCGTCCGCGCGGGCCCGAGCACCCGGCCGAGCAGCGCGCGGGCCTCCCCGGCGGCCAGGACGTCGAGGACGAGCGGCCGGGCGCCCTCGCCCGCGACCAGCCCGGCGAGCTGGTCGCGGCTGGTCACCAGGGCGAGGCAGCCCACGCCGCCGGGCAGCAGCGGGCGCACCTGGTCGGCGTCGCGGGCGTTGTCGAGCACGACCAGGATGCGGCGGTCGGCGAGCAGGGTCCGGTACACGGCGGCGGCCTCGTCGACGTCGAGCGGTACCTCGTCCGGGGCCGTGCCGAGCGCGTGCAGGAAGCGGGCGAGCGCCTCGATCGGGCGCAGCGGGGCGCCCTGGGCGTAGCCGCGCAGGTCGACGTAGAGCTGCCCGTCCGGGAACCGGTCCTGTACGCGGTGGGCCCAGTGCATCGCCAGGGCCGTCTTGCCGACCCCGGCGGTGCCGGCGATGGCCACGACGGGCGCGCTGGGCTCGTGTGTTTCCAGGAGGTCGTCGAGCCGGCGCAGCGCGGCGGCGCGACCGGTGAAGGCGGCCACGTCGGCGAGGAGCTGGGCGGGCACGACGGCGGGGGCGACGCCCGGCCGGGGCGCCCGGCGCAGCACCTCCAGGTGGGCCGCCCGCAGCTCGTCGCCGGGCTCCACCCCGAGCTCGTCGGCCAGGCGCCTCCGCACGTCGGTCAGCACCTGCAGCGCCCCGGGCCGCTCGGTATGGGCCAGCAGCAGCGCGAGCCGGGCGTGCAGTCCCTCGTGCAGGGGCTCGTCGGGCACGATGGCCGTCAGCCGCTGCACCGCCCGGGCCGTCTCGCCGGTGTCGCCGGCCAGCACGAGGTCGGCGTACGCCAGGGCCGCGTCCACCCGGCGCCGGCTCAGCGCGACGGCCGTCGCGTGCTCGCGCAGCCGCAGGTCGAGACCGGCCAGCACCGTTCCGCGCCAGCAGTCCAACGCCTGCCCGAGGTCGTCCCGCGCGGCCGCGGCGTCGCCCGCGTCCCGGCGCGCCCGCGCGAGCAGCTCGTCGAAGCGCGCCACGTCGAGCCCGTCGGCGCCGAGGTCCAGCAGGTAGCCGCCGGGCGCCAGCCGCACCGACACCGCCGGCCCGCGCCGCCGCCGGTCGGGCTCGAGGAGCCGGCGCAGCTGCCGGACGTACACCTGGACAAGGTTCTGGCACGTCCGGGGCGGACTGTCCCACAACGCGTCGACGATCTCGTCGCGGGAGACCGCCTGCCGCGGGTGCAGCGCCAGCAGGCCGAGCAGCCCGCGCAGCATCGGCGGGCCGACCTCCACGGCCGCGTCGCCCCGGCGCACCGACAACGGCCCCAGCACACCCACGTGCACCGCGGCCCCGGTCGAGCCGCCGGGCGCGGACAGGGCCTGCCGCTCGGCCTCGGACAGTCCCAGCGCGTCGGCGAGCCGCTCGACCGACTCCGCGCGGGGCCGCTGCACCCGCCCCTGCTCGATGTCGCGCAGCCCGCGCACGCTCACCCCGGCCCGGCGCGCGAGCTCCCGCTGGTCGACCCCGGCGCGCAGCCGGTGCCGGCGGAGCAGCTCACCCGGCCCCGACGCGCCGCGCTGGTCCATGGCAGACAGACGTCCCCCGTCGTGCTCAGGCCCCCCGAAATACCTGGCCCACGATTCTGCCGGAGATGGCGGTCGATGTCGACCGGGCCCGGCTCCTTGACGCTCGCGGCCCGGGTGGCCACCATGATCCGGTGGCACCGCGTTGGTTGGTCCGCGCCGGCTGGACCGGCTGGCGGCAGGAGTTGGGCTGGACCCTGGTCGGGCTGTCACTCCTGATGTTGTTCGGGGCCTGCTTCTTCGGCGCCGGGCCTCTGCCCTACCCGGACGAGCCGACGCCGGAGATGCTCGCCACGCAGGCCCGGGAGGTGCACGAC
Organism: Dactylosporangium sp. McL0621; assembly: GCF_049995355.1. Taxonomy (NCBI): domain Bacteria; kingdom Bacillati; phylum Actinomycetota; class Actinomycetes; order Micromonosporales; family Micromonosporaceae; genus Dactylosporangium; species Dactylosporangium sp. McL0621. The sequence goes on along the minus strand of NZ_CP188259.1, from coordinate 10,152,411 downwards.
GGCCGGATCCTGCTCATGATCCTCGGCCCGGCCGGGGTGGCCGGTCTGGTCGGCGGCATCCTGCTGATCGTCCGGGGCCGCGAGCTACGGCGCGGCGCCGAACAGCACCCGTAGCACCGTGCCCGGGGTGAGCAGCGAGGCCGGCGGCTCCACGAGGTTCACCACGCGCAGGAACGCGGCACCGAGGCCGGCGTCGCGGGTCGCGGCCCGGTGCAGCCGGTGCACGAACGCGTTGACGAACCGGACTCTGGCCGTGCGCCGGCCCGGCACGCCGGCGAAGCGCAGGTCCGCGCCGACCGCGATCGACCACGGCCCGTCGATGATCCGGGCGGCCTGCCGGAAGAACCGGGGCGCGAGATCCCCGGTGCGGCCCGCGCGCTCGGCGAGCAGCCGGCGCAGCCGGACGGCCTGCAGCGCCGCGACCGTCATGCCCTGGCCGTAGATCGGGTTGAAGCTGCACAGCGCGTCGGCGACGACGAGGTAGCCGGACGGGAACCGGCGCAGGCGCTCGTAGCGGCGGCGGACGCTGGCCGGGTACCGCATCGTCACCGGGTCGCCGGCCGGCGGCGCGGACCGGATGATCGTGGCGAGGTGCGGCGCGGCCAGGCTGTCGGCGAACGCGGCCATGCCGGCGTCGTCGGTCGGCGGGCGCTCGCCGAGCATGCCGCTCAGCGCGATCGCCACGAGGCCGTTCTCCTGGGCCGCGGCGATGCCGGCCCGGGGCGCCCCGGGCACGGCGTTGGTCAGCGCCCCGAGCATGCCGTCGAGGTGCTCCGGGCGGTGCCGGTAGAGCCGCGTCACGTACGTGACGTCGACGCGCACCAGGTCCTCCGCGGGGGCCGGAAAGCCGGCATCCGCCAGCCACTGCGCGCTGCGCGAGGCCCGCCCGCCGGCGTCGACGACCAGGTCCGCGGGCAGCACTTCGTGCGGGCCCAGGCGGACCCCGGTCACGGCGGTGCCGTCGGCCGAGAAGAGCAGGCCGGTCACGTCGGTCCGGGGCCGCAGCCGGACGCCCGGCAGCGCCGCGACCCGGCTCCGGATGGTGTGCTCCAGCAGCGGCCGGCCGATCCCGACCCCGATCAGGCCGGAGGGCGCCCGCCGCATCAGGTGGCCGTCGTTGTACCAGTGGACCTGCCCGTGCAGGTCGACCAGGGGCGCCCCGGCCGCCCGCAGCTGCGCGGACAGGCCGGGGAGCAGCTCCTCCAGCGCGGTGCGGCCCGCCGCGAGCAGCACGTGCAGCTGATGGCCCTGCGGCACGCACCGCCGGTGCGCCGGCGTCTCGCCGAGCACGTCGCGGTCGAGCACGACCACCCGTTCGAAGTGCTCGCTGAGCACCCGGGCCGCGAGCAGCCCGCCGATGCTCGCCCCGACCACGACCGCTGTTCCGCCAGGCGCCACGACGGGCAGCCTAACTATCGCCGTTTCTCGATGTCTTCTTCTCCAGTGCGGGTTCAGCAGTGGTGTCGACGGGCCGCGTCGTCTTTACAACGATGAATACAACGTTGTAAAAGAGAGCATGAGACCGCGCATGCTCGGCCTGATCGCGCTCTTGGCCGCCGCCGCCCTGGTTGCGCCGGCCCCGGGCGCGGCCGCCGCCTCCGGGCCCCGTCCGGCCACCTATACCAACCCGGTGTCCGCCCCCGCCACCGACACCTTCGCCGACCCGTCCGTCGTGCGGGGCGCCGACAGCGCCTGGTACGCCTTCGGCACCAGCGACCCCCTGCGCGCCGGCGAGACCGCGCCGCACCTCGTGCCGATCCTGCGCTCCACCGACCTGGTCCACTGGTCCTACGCCGGCGACGCGTTCACCGGCCGCCCGGCCTGGGCCGCCCCGGCCGCGGGCCTCTGGGCGCCCGACGTCCGCCGTATCGGCGACCGGTACGTGCTGTATTACACGGTCACCGACACCACCCTGAACCCCGGCGACGACTCCGCCATCGGGGTGGCAACCGCGCCGACGCCGCTCGGGCCCTGGACCGACAGCGGCCGGCCCGTCGTCGCGCCCCGGGCCGCCCCCGGCGGCGGCTTCCTCTGGACGTTCGACCCGGCGCTGCTGCGCGACGAGCAGGGTCGGCTGTGGCTGTACTACGGCTCGTACTTCGGCGGGATCTTCACCGCCCCGCTCAGCGCCGACGGCCTGACCGTCACCGGCGCCGCCACCCAGGTCGCGATCGACAACCGCTACGAGGGCGCGTACGTCGTGCCCCACGACGGCTGGTACTACCTGTTCGGCTCGGCCGCGAACTGCTGCGCCGGGCCGACGACCGGCTACAGCGTGTTCGCCGGCCGCGCCCGCACCCCCACCGGCCCGTTCGCCGACCGCGAGGGCGTGTCCCTGCTGGCCTCGCGGGCCGGCGGCACCCCGGTCATCCAGCCCAACGGCAACCGGTGGATCGGCACCGGGCACAACGCGGTCGTCACCGACCTCGCCGGCCAGGACTGGCTGGTGTACCACGCGATCGACCGCGATATGCCCTACCTCAACGAGGCCTACGGCATCAACCGCCGCCCCATGCTCATCGACCGCCTCGAGTGGCGCGACGGCTGGCCCACCGCGACCGCCTCGGACGATCGCCAGGCCGGCCCGGTCACCGATCGCCGTCAGCGCTCCGGTCACGGGGCGGCGGTGCCGGTACCGCACCCGGGCCGCCTGGACCGCGCCGCCTCCGACGAGTTCGACGGCGGCGGCCTCGGCGACGGCTGGAGCTGGGTCCGCCCGGACGCCGCGGCGACCGTCACCGACGGCGCGCTGCGGTGGCCGACGGAGGCCGCCGACCTCACCGGCGACGCGAACACCGCGGGGGTACTGCTGCGCACCGCGCCGCGCGGCGACTACATCGCCGAGACGAAGCTGACCATCGACCTCGGCGTCGACACCGTCCGCAACTACGAGCAGGCCGGTCTCGTCGCCTACGCCGGCGACGACGACTTCGCCCGCCTGAGCCACGTCGCCATCTGGAACACCCGCCAGCTCGAGTTCGGCCGGGAGCTGCCCTTCGCGGGCCGGCTCTCCTACGGCGGCATGGTCGAGGGGCCGCCCGCGGAGACGACCTGGCTGCGGCTGGCGCACACCACCGTGCGCGGCGAGCATCGCTTCCGGGCCGGCTGGAGCCGCGACGGCGTGCACTGGAACTGGGGCGGCACCTGGACCTTCCCGCCCGGCCCGGCGCCCCGCATCGGCCTGGTCTCGCACGGCGGCAATGCTCCGCAGGCGACCGCGCGGTTCGAATATTTCCGGGTGTACCGCACCGGCTGACGCTGTCGGGTCCCGGACGCTGAGCCCGTTCGGCCCGTACCGCAACCGACGGCTCCTACCTTCGATCTTGGAACCGGACGACGGCGTCCGGGCCCGAGCGAGGGAGAACCGCGGCCGCGGCCCGCACGTTCAGCACCGGTCTGGCGGGCCGGGGTGTACTGCGACGTCATCCACGGGCGACTACACCACGCCGCCGCGCGAATGCCGTCCCGATGACGTCGCCGGGGCGGACTGGACGACGACGGTTACCCTGACGACCGATGACGCAGGCCGGCACCGAGTTCATGAACGCGCTGGTGTCGGCCGGCGCGGCGGTCCACGCCCGCGGCGGCCCGGTCATCACCACGCTGGACGTCTTCCGGGCCTGCCTGCGGGCCCGCCGGGACGTGCACGTCGACCTCGGCCCGGACCCTTCGGAGTCGCCGCCGGGCTCGCATCTGGCGCAGTCCTCGCCGATCGGCGAGGACTGGTGGGGCCGGATCGAGGCGCTCGCCGCGCTGCGGGAGGCGGCCTGGCTGGCGGCCGGCGACCGTCCGTGGACCGACCGCCTCCCCTGGGACGCGCAGTCGCGGCCGGCCGTCGAGGACGCGATCGACATGGGCGCCGAACGCGGGGTGTTCGGCGCCTCGGGCGCCCACCTGCTCACCGCGCTGATCGCCCCGTTCGACGGCGCCGTCCCGGCCGCGCTGCGCGCCGCCGGCGTGTCAGTCGACTCGCTGGCCGAGACGCTCGAGGCGAGCGGGGCGCTGGACCTCAACTCGGTACCGTGGACGCCGACCTTCGACATGCTGGCCCTGCGCGCCGGCCTCGCGGTGACGCCGTGGCCGCTGCGCCCCCTCGCCGCGCTCTACCGGACGGCCGTGCGGCCCGCCGTCGGCTGGGTCGGCTACGGGCTCCTGCACGAGGCCCGCCGGCAGGCGGTCCGGCTCGGCCACCCGACGACGAACCCGGTACACCTGCTGGTCGCGGCGGCCGACCTCGCCGAACAGTTCGACACCGCCTACGCCGTCGGCCCCCTCGCGCGCAGCACCCACCCGCGCCCGGAACTGCTGGAAGCGGTCCGGCCGGGACACCGGCTGATCGCCGGCCTCGAACAACCCTTCGCGCACCTCGCCGTCAACCTCGGCGACGGCGGCGGGCCGCCCGCCGCCGAACAGCCGCCGATCCGCCGGGACGGCCCGCCGTTCACCGCGGCGGCGGTGGCCGCGATCGACCGGGCATTGCGCGGGCCGCTCGCCCCGGAGCCGGGCCGCCTGGACGCCGCCCCGCTCGTGGCCGCGGTGCTGGCCGAGCCGGACGACGCGGTGACGGCCCTGCTGGCCGCGCGCGGCCTCGACCCGTCCGAGCTGAGCACGTAGGAAGAAGCCCCGCCGGCGGCGGTGTGTCACCGTACGGCATGGCCTACATCGAGCTTGGCGTGGACGAGCACGAGTTCCCCGGGATCACCGGTCCGATGCGCTACCGGCCCGAGACCGCGCAGCCGCTCAACGCGCTCGCCGAAGTGCTCCTGCGCGCGCCCCACACGTTGCCGGCGGGGGAGCGCGAGCTCATTGCGGCCTACGTTTCCGGGCTCAACGACTGTACGTTCTGCTGCTCGTCGCACTCGGCCTTTGCCGCCGTTCAGCTCGATGCCGGCATGGGGCTCGTCGAGAAGGTGCGCGCCGACCTCGAGTCGGCGCCGGTCTCGCCGAAGCTGCGGGCGCTGCTGCACATCGCCGGGGCCGTGCAGCGCAGCGGCCGGGCGGTGACCGTGGAGCTGGTCGAGGCCGCCCGCTCGGAGGGGGCGACCGACGTGGAGATCCACGACACCGTGCTCATCGCGGCCGCGTTCTGCATGTTCAACCGGTACGTCGACGGGCTCGGGACGTTCGCACCCCAGCGCCAGGAGGACTACCTGCCCATGGCCGAGCGCATCGTGACGCAGGGGTACGGCGTCTGAGACCGGTTCTACCCGGCCACCGACTGGAGCGCGACGAGCTCCGCGTACCGGCCGCCGAGGGCCAGCAGCTCGTCGTGGCGGCCCCGCTCCACGATGCGGCCGCCGTCCAGGACGTGGATGACGTCGGCGTCGCGGACCGTGCTCAGGCGGTGCGCGATGACGATGCGGGTCTGGGGCAGCTCGGCCAGCTCGCGCTCGATGTACGCCTCGGTGGTCGGGTCGAGGTTGCTCGTCGCCTCGTCCAGCAGCAGCACCCGCGGCTGCGGCAGCAGGGCCCGCGCCAGGGCGACCCGCTGCCGCTGGCCGCCGGACAGGCCGCCGCCGTCGACGAGCGGGGTGTCGTACCCCATCGGCATCGCCATGATGTCGTCGTGGATGCCGGCCGCGGCCGCCGCGGCGGCAACGCGGGACAGCGGCGCATCCGGGTCGGTCAGGCTGATGTTCTCCCGCACGCTGCCGGTGAACAACGTCGGGTCCTGGGTCACCACGCCGAACTGCCGGCGCAGGGTGCGCACGTCGAGCGTCGCCGCGTCGAGCCCGCCGTGGTACACGTGGCCCTCGGTCGGCCGGTAGAGGCCCAGCAGTACCCGGGCGAGGGTGCTCTTGCCCGAGCCGGAGCGGCCGACGAACGCGACCTTCTGGCCCGGCTCGATCGTGAACGTCAGCCCGCGCAGCACCCACGGCGCGCGCGGGTCGAACCGGAAGCTCAGGTCGCGTACCGAAACCCGCCCGTCGTGGGCGGGCGCCGGGCGGCCGCCCTCCTCCGGCGCCTCGTCCAGGATGTCGTCGAGACGGGCCAGGTGGGCGCCGGTCTGCTGCAGCTGGTGCAGATTGTCCACAATGGACGACAGCGGGGCCAGTGCCGCGGTGGCCAGCGCGCCGAGGGCGAGCATGGTGCCGAGGCTCAGCTCGCCGTCGAGGACGCGCCGGGCGCCGATGAGCAGCAGCAGGGCCGGCGCGAGGTACTGCAGCGCCCCGAGCGCGGTCTCCAGGCCGCCGCGCAGCAGGCCGTGCCGGGTGCCGGCGTTGAGCTGCCCCGCGAGCAGGTACGACCAGCGCTGCACGGCCCGCTCCTCGGCGCTTGCCGCCTTGAGCGTCTCGATGCCGCTCAGCGCCTCGATGAGCTGCGCCTGCGCCTTGCCGGAGGCGTGCAGCTCGCGCTCGGCGAGCTCGGCGACGCGGCGGCGCGTGGCCAGCAGCAGCGCCAGCTGGACGCCGGCGAGCGCGGCGAGGACGCCACCGAAGGCCGGGTCGCGCCACAGCACCAGGCCGAGGTACCCCACCGCCAGCGGGGCGTCGAGCAGCGTCGACAACACGTGGCCGGAGAGGATGTCCCGCAGCGCGGCGACGCTCTGCGTGCGCATCACGAGGTCGCCGCTGCCGCGCTCGGCGAAGAAGCGGTACGGCAGGGCGAACAGGTGCCGGACCACCCCGCCGGTGAGGTCGTCGTCGGCGCGGGAGCGCAGGCTCAGCAGCAGCGCGGTGCGCAGGAAGCCGAGCACGACGTGGGCCGCGACGGCGACCGCGACGGCCAGGCCGATCGGGGCGAGCAGGCCGGCGGCGCCGCTGGGCAGCAGCCGGTCGACGAGGACCGCGGACAGGGCCGGCACCGCCAGGCCGAGGACCTGCAGCAGTACCGAGGCCAGCAGGATCTGTCCCAGCAGCCCGCGGTACCGTCGCAGCGCTGTTCTGAGCCATTGCCCCCGCCAGGCCGGGCGGTCCGGATCGGCGTCGGCGGGGCGGAAGTCCGGGCCCGGCTCGAAGCCGATGACGACGCCGGTGAAGCCGAGGTCGAACTCCTCGCGGGTGAGCCGGCGCCGCCCCGACACCGGGTCGAGCAGGTGCACCCGCCGGCGGCCCCAGCGCTCCAGCAGCACGAAGTGGTTGAAGTTCCAATACAGAACGGCTGGTGTCGGTACCGCCGCCAGCTCCTCCGGTTGCAGCGAGAACGCCCGCGCGTGCAGGCCGTGCCGGCCGGCCTCCTCGACGAGGGCCAGTGCGCTCAGCCCGTCGCGGGACACCCCGAGGTCGGCGGTCATGCGGCGCACCGTCGTGGGCCGTCCGTGGTACGTCAGCACCATCGCGAGGCACGCGGCCCCGCAGTCGGCCGCCTTGACCTGCCGCAGCTCGGGCGGGCGCCGGCGGCTCACCGCGGCACCGCCCCGTCGCCCGTCGCGAGCAGCGCCGCGCCCAGTCCCGCCAGCAGCAGCACGGCCGCCAGCCACAGTGCCGCGAAGAGCCGCCCGGGCAGGAGCCGCAGCCGCTCCGGCGGGACGCGGCCGGCCTCCGCGCGGCGGCGCAGCGCGGCCTCCAGGAACATTCCGTCGCTCATGCCGGACCCCAGTTCCACTCGATCCGCGCCGCGGCCCGCCGCTCGGCCAGCCACTCGCTGAACAGCCGGCGTGACACCGCCTCGCGGGTGGCGGGCCGGACCCCCAGCACGGCGGTGACGACGCAGCGGCCGGCGGCCACCGACTCCAGGTCCGCGCGGGTGACCGTCATGAGCACCGGCGCCGGCCCGACCCCGGCGGCGAAGTCGGCCACCGCCGCGGCGAGCAGGTCCGGGGCCGCGGCCAGCCGGGCCGCGGCGGCCTCGTCGGCGGCCTCCACCCGCACCAGCCGCAGCTGCTCGTACCGCCCCGGGTCGGCGGCGAGCTCGGCGTCGACCCGTCCCGCGGTGATCCGCTCGCGGAGCCGCGCCACCAGCGCCTGGTGTGCGACGAGGTCCTCGAACTGCACGTCGCTGAGCCGCTCGCGGGCCATCCAGGCGCGGGTGTCCTCGAGGGTCAGCAGGCCGCGCGCCCGCCGGAACGCATCCGCGGCCTCCTGCAGCGCCGCGTCGTCGAGCTCCGTGCCGTCGGCGTCCAGGGCCAGGCGCACCAGGCAGGTGTCGACGAGCCGGTCGCGCAGCGGCGCCTCCCGCCACAGCAGGTCGAGGAAGCCGATCGCGTCGGCCACGCCCAGCTCGAACCCGTCGACCCGCACCAGCAGCATCTCGGCGCCGCGCTGCACACCGCGCAGCGGCCACGGCAGGGCGTCGTCCGGGCACCACGACAGCGACACCACGCCCGCGTCCGCGGCCGGCGAACGGACGAGCAGGTCGTAGTGCAGCGACCCGTCGTACTCCTCGCGCTGCCACAGCAGGCGCAGCCCCGCCCCAGGGTGCCGGGCGCGCAGCCCGTCGACCCGGGTCCGGACCTCGGCCCGCCCGGCCTTCTCGGCGGAAGCCGCGCGCAGCAGCTCGACCGCCTCCGTCAGCAGCGTCATGCCGGCCCCTTGGTCCGCCCGGCGGGGGCCGCGCCGGTCAGGAGCAGATCGGCGACCGCCGCGGTGATCGGCAGCCCGGTGGCCAGCTCGAGCCAGTCGTACTGCCCGTTGGGGTTGATCTCCAGAAACACGTAGTCCCCCTCCGGGGTGAGAATCAGGTCGATGGCGCCGAAGCTCAGCCCGAGCCGGTCCACCAGGGCCCGGCAGCGCCCGGCCACGTCGCCGGGCAGCGCATGGATCTCCATCGGGGTGTTCTGATGGTCGTAGCGGCGCCAGTCGTACCGTGTGTGCCTGGTCGCCTGCGAATGGATCTCGACGGCGAAGACGGCCGCGCCGACGACTGTCACGCGCAGCTCGACGTCCTTCGGCACGTACGCCTGGACGATCATCGGCGACTGCCGCAGCGCCGCGACGTACCCGAGGTCGCGGTTGCTCACGGGCTCCGTGTAGCGGCCCATGGGCGCCTCGGCCGTCCCGCGCGGCGAGCGCTGCAGCGGCTTGGTGATGATCTGCCCGTCGTGCTCGTCGTAGAACTCGAGCAGCCGGTCGGGGTCGGCGGTGATCAGCGTCGGCGGCACCGCGAACCCGAGCTCGACGGCGGCCGCGAGGTGGTACGGCTTGCGGTCGGCGCGGTCGATCACGTCGCGGGGCGCGGGCACCTGCCGGCAGTTCAGCGCCCGCCAGACGCCGTCGAGGTAGGTCTTCACCTCGCCGGCCAGGTGGGCCCGCACCTCGGGGTCCGCGACGGTGGAGGGTGGCACCGGCGCCGTCGGGCGCCGGTGCCACACACACGTCAGACCGTCCAGATCGACGTCCCGGCCGCCGACCCGCAGCCACCGGCGAACGCGGCCGGTGCCGCCGGCGGTCATCTCGACCTGGGCATCGTGCGGTACGACCCCCGGATCGAGCAGCAGCACCTCGGCGCCGCGGGAGGCGAGCAGCGCCGCCACCCGCCCGGCGGTCACGTCTTCGGCGTCCGTGAGGACGAGGATCTGGTCAGTCATGGCCGGGTCAGTCGCCCATGCCGTCGCCGGAGCAGGACCAGCCGCCGCTGCCCTTCGTGCAGACCTCGCTCTTCACCCCGCCGCTGATCTGCCGCAGGTCATCCTCGCGGAGCTCCACGCCGGAGGCGGCGATCCGGTCGAGCTTGATGCGCGTCGTGGCCTTCTTCAACATCGGTACAACTCCTTTTTGTCGGGTGAGGCCGGACCGTGCGGCCCGGCGAGCACCATTAGGCCCGCACCGACTTGGAATCGAACAAAGGCTGACTTGCCCCGGGCTGTCGCCAACCGGATAGGTCGCGTTAACCGCGGATGCCACGCCGGGCCCCGATTTCAGCGATCTCTCAGCACCGGGCCGCCAGCCTGGCCCGCATGACTCGAGCGTGGCCGCCCGGCGCCGTCGTTACCGGTGAACCCGTACACCCCGTCGTCCGCGCCCGGCTCGCCAAGGTGCCGCAGGTCACGGCCCTCTTCTGGATTATCAAGGTGCTGACCACCGGGATGGGGGAGACGGCCTCGGACTTCCTTGCGCACACCGTTGCGCCGCCGGTGGCGGTCGGGCTGGGCGGCCTCGGCCTGGCCGGGGCGCTGATCCTGCAGCTCCGGGTGCGCCGCTACCGGGCCGGCGTCTACTGGTTCGCGGTCGTCATGGTGAGCGTCTTCGGCACGATGGCGGCCGACGTCCTGCACGTGGGCCTGGGCGTGCCGTACCTGCTCTCCACCATCGGCTTCGCGGTCGTGCTCGCCGCCGTCCTCGCCCTCTGGTACGCCGCCGAGCGCACCCTGTCCATCCACAGCATCACCACGCCGCGCCGGGAGTGCTTCTACTGGGCCACCGTCCTGGTCACGTTCGCCCTGGGCACCGCCGCCGGCGACCTGACCGCCGTGACGTTCGGCTGGGGGTACCTGCTGTCCGGCGGCATCTTCGCGGTCCTGATCGCCCTGCCGGCGCTGGCCTTCCGGACCGGCACGCTCAACGCCGTGGTCGCGTTCTGGACCGCCTACGTGATCACCCGTCCGCTCGGGGCCTCCTTCGCGGACTGGATGGGCGTCTCCCACGAACGCGGCGGGCTGGGCCTCGGCACCGGCCCGGTGACCGCGGTCTGGGCCGCGCTCATCGTCGGCCTGGTCGCCTATCTGGCCATCACCGGCGCCGACCGGGAACCCGCCGGGCCGTGAATCTTTTTACGTTTTTCGGCGACGCCCGATCGTGTTTCTTCAGCCGAATTTCAGGACCCTTCGCCTACCTTGGCGTCGCATTCTGAGGAGCCCATTTTCGAGAACGTCGTGAGGGAGTGCCGTGTCCGTTACCGCCGACAGGCTGGCGAGTTCGCGGGGGTGGGCGACGAAGGTACCCGCGATCACCGCCACGTTCTGGGTCATCAAGGTGCTGTCCACGACGATCGGGGAGACGTTCGCGGACTACCTGGCCGTGAATGCCGGACTCGGGCCCGCGGTGACCGACGCGATAATGCTCGCGCTGCTCGTGGGCGCGCTCGTCGTGCAATTCCGGACCAGCCGCTACACGCCCTGGATTTATTGGCTCTGCGTGGTTCTGGTGAGCATTTTCGGTACCCAGCTCACCGACTTCTTCACCGACACGCTGGGCGTGTCGCTCTACCTCAGCACCGCCGTTTTCTCGGTCACTCTCGCGGTGGTGTTCGCGGTCTGGTACCGGCAGGAGGGCACGCTCGCGATCGCCTCCATCAACACGCCCCGCCGCGAAGGCTTCTACTGGGCGGCGATCCTGACCACATTCGCGCTCGGTACCGCCGCCGGCGACCTGGCCACCGAGGCGCTCGACCTGGGCTTCCGCAACGGGACGTTCATCTTCGGCGGTCTGATCCTGGCCACCTGGATCGCGTTGCGCGCCGGTGCCGGCCAGGTGCTGACGTTCTGGATCGCCTACGTGCTGACCCGGCCGCTCGGCGCCTCGCTCGGGGACCTGCTCACCCAGGACAAGGACCTCGGCGGCCTGGCGCTGGGCGCGAGCGTCACCAGCGCGCTGTTCCTGGCGGCCATCGTCGTGCTCGTCGCCCGCGAGCAGGTGCTCGTCAGCCGCCACGGTGTCGCCGAGAAGGGAGCCGGGCCGCGCGGCCACGACTTCGCCTGGGCCGGCGCGGCCGTCCTGGTCGTCGCCGTCGCCGGTCTCGGCCTCAGTCTGGCGCACGGATCGCCGGCCGTCCCGGAGCCGCAGGCGAACGTCGCGCCGGCCGGCTCCGCCACGTCAGGGCCGGTGCACCCGACCACGAAGCTGGGCGATCTCGGCCGGTTCGCGGCGATCGTCGGCGACGTCCAGGCCAAGGTCGCCGGGAACGACCTGGCGGGGGCGAAGACCCGCGTCAAGGACCTCGAGGTGGCCTGGGACGACGCCGAGGCCGGTCTCAAGCCGCGCGACTCGGCGAAGTGGCATCAGCTCGACGATCAGATCGACGCCGTGCTCACCGCCCTGCGCGCGTCGCACCCGTCCCGGACCGGCTGCGCGTCCGCCGTCGCCGGCCTCATGAAGACGCTGAACACGTTCGACGGGGTCTGATCCGGGCGGCGCGGAATCATCAGCGCGAGGTACGGGAAGTCATCGTTGCGGCGGGCGCGCGGGGCCGCGGGCGCCGCCTAGCGTTCGGGAATGGCGTTGAGTCAGGTCGTACGAGCCGGGGCCCGGCGGCGGCGCGGGCCGGCCGTGGTGATGAGCCTGACGACCATGCTGGCCGTGACCGCGTCCGTGCTCGGCGCCGGGCTGCTCGTCGCGGCGCGGGCGCCGTTCGACCGCGCCTTCCGGGCCGGCCGCGGCGCGCACCTCGTCGCGCGGTTCGACGCGGGCCGCGTCGGCGAGGAGCGGGTGCGGGCGACGGCTAAGGTGGCGGGCGTCGTCGAGGCGGCCGGGCCGTACCCGCTGCTGTCGCTGCGGCCGCGCGCCGGTTCCAACGGCGAGGGCATCCCGGAAGGCGAGGATCTTCCGCCGATGACGATCGTCGGGCGGGCCGACCCCGGCGGGTCGGTCGACCGTCTGCAGGTCACCGCGGGGCGCTGGGCGAGCGGCGCCGGCGAGGTGGTGCTCGCCGCCGACAACGCGCCGTTCGGGGTCGGCGGGCGGCTGCGGTTCCCGGGCCTGCCGGGCGCGCCGACGCTGACCGTGGTCGGGATGGCCCGTTCGGTGGGGCGGAGCTCGGACGCGTGGGTTTCGCCGGACGGGCTGCGTGCGCTCACGGCGCCGGGGACGCGGCCGGACTACCAGATGCTGTACCGCTTCGCCGAGGCCGGGACCGAGCGCCAGGTGGCCGCCGACCGGTCGGCGATCGCGGCCGCGGTGCCGGCGGGGGCGATGACCGGCGTGGCGTCGTACCTGAAGGTGAAGCTGCAGGCGGACAGGACGTCGGCGACGTTCGCGCCGTTCGTCGCGGCGTTCGGGCTGCTCTCGCTCGGCCTGTCCGTGCTCGTCATCGCCGTCGTGGTGAGCGGTTCGGTGGGCGCGGCGACCCGGCGCATCGGCGTGCTCAAGGCGATCGGGTTCACGCCGGGGCAGATCGTGCGGGCGTACGTCGGGCAGGCCCTCGTCCCCGCGTCGGCCGGCACCGCGGCCGGCGTCGTGCTCGGCAACCTCCTGGCGTTGCCGGTGCTGCACGACGCGCGGACCGCGCTCGGGGCCGGGCCCGCGCTCGTCGCGCCGTGGATCGACGTGGCGGTCCCCGGCCTCGCCCTGGCCCTTGTCGCCGGTACCGCACTGGTGCCCGCTCGGCGCGCGGGCCGGCTGCGCACCGTCGAGGCGATCGTCGCCGGGCGCACCCCGCCGAACGGCCGCGGCCGGCGGTTCCGCCGGGTGCTCGGCCGCCTGCCGCTGCCGCGCGCGGTGACGCTCGGCCTCGGCATCCCGTTCGGCCGGCCCGGGCGGGCGGCGACGATCGCGGCCGCCGTCTTGCTCGGTACCGTCGGGGCCACCCTCGGGGCGGGCTTGGCCGTCTCGCTCGGCGCCATCCAGCGCGACGTCGACCGCCGCTCACCGGGCGCGGTCGTGGTGCAGGCCTTCGGCCCGCCGGCGCCGCCGGTGCCCGGCGCGGAAGGGCCGGCGCCGCGTCCCGCCTCCGTCGAGCAGGTCGCGGCGGCGATCGCGGCGCAGCCGGGCACCGGCCGGTTCTTCAGTACCGGGCAGACGCAGCTCAGCGTGGCCGGACTGGCGGGGCCGACGAGCGTGACCGAGTACCGCGGCGAATCGTCCTGGGGCTCTTACCGGATGCTGTCCGGCCGTTGGTTCCAGCGCCCCGGCGAGGCGGTCGTCCCGTCGAGCTTCCTGCGCGCCACCGGGGCCCGCGTCGGGGACGTCGTCACCCTGACCAACGGCGACCGCTCGGCGGACGTCCGGCTGGTCGGCGAGGTCTTCTCGATGCAGCCGGCGATCCTGACCGACGCCTCGTCGCTGGACGGGCTGGACGCGTACGTGCTGCCGCAGTCGGTCGAGTTCGACATCGACCTGACGCCCGGGGCCGACCGGGGGTCGTACATGGCGGCGCTCGACGACACCCTGCGCCCGTACGGCATCGTCAGCCAGCCCAACCACGCCCGGGTCAGCGGCCTGCTCGTGGCTATGGACGCGCTGGCCGCCACGCTGACCCTCCTGCTGGTCGCGGTGGCCGGCCTCGGGGTGCTGAACGTGGTCGTCCTCGACACCCGCGAGCGCGTCCGGGACATCGGCATCCTCAAGTCGCTCGGCATGTCGCCGCGGCAGACCGTCGCCATGGTCCTCACCGCGGTCGCCGTCAACGGCCTGGCCGCCGGCGGGCTCGGCGTGCCGATCGGCATCGCGCTGCACCATGTCGTGGTACCGGCGATGGGCGAGGCGGCCGCCACGGCGATCCCGGCCGCCGACATCGGGGTGTACCACCTGCCCGTGGTCGTGCCGCTCCTGCTCGGCGGGGTGCTGATCGCCGTGGCCGGCGCGCTGGTCCCGGCCGGCTGGACGGCCCGGAGCAGCACGGCCACGGCGCTGCGGTCCGAGTAGGAACCGGGCCTCCGCCTCACTCGAGGGGTTGGCGGGCGATCGCCCGGGCCTCCCGTCCGGTCAGCACCCATCCGCCGGCGTAGGCGACGATCGGCAGGCCGATCAGGATGGCCGCCAGGTTGACCAGCGGCGGGTGGGCCAGCCAGTGCAGCTCCCGGTGGAACCAGACCAGCACCGCCAGGTACGTGCAGCCGGTGCCGATGATCGCGCCGGTCAGCGCGAGCGAGCCCGCGGTCGCGGCGGTCAGGGCCCGGCGGGTGCGCCGGCGCGCACCGGCCGCCGTGAGGGTGCGCAGGTCGCGGGCCGTCTCGCTGCGGATGAGCCCGACCGTCAGGGCGAGCACGCCGAGCGCGACGGCGATGCCGCCGGCGGTGAACCAGGCGGCCAGGCGGGTCTCGTCCGCGCCGGTCGGGCGGGTCTCGACGTAGAGGCCGGCGGCCGCCGCCCGCTGCTGGGCCCGGTCGACCTGGGCCGCGGTGAGCTTGCCGGGCGAGTCGATGAGCCAGCCCAGCGGGGCCTCGGTCAGGGCGAGCTGGGCCATGCCGTGCGGGGTGAGCAGCACGTTGGGCAGCGACTGGTAGTCGGGCAGGGCCACGTGCTGGAAGACCGGGTGCCAGCGCGGGACGCCGCCGGGGACGATGTCGTACCCGTCGAGGTTCGCCCGCGGCGTGAGCACGTCGGTGTCGGCGCCGACGCTCGCCGGGTCGATGCCGTAGTGGGTCAGCAGCTCCGGGGTCGCGGCGTAGATCGGGACCATGTCGACGTCGCGGTACGTCACCCCGCCGGGCTCGCCCAGGCCGGCGGCGCGGCGGATGCCCAGCACGGCCGGCGGCCGGCCACCGCTGTCGCGGTCGAGCGGCCCGTTCGGGTTGACGCCGCCGATCAGCGGCAGCGCCGTGGCGTGCAGCTCGGCGGCGATCGCGTCGGCCTGCTTGCGCAGGCCCTCCAGCTCCGCGGCGGTGAGGACGGGCACCGGCCCGGTCATCCGGTACTCGGAGAGCCAGACGATCATCTGGTCGGCCGGGATGGTGCCACCGGTCGGTACCGCGGTCTTGGCCACGGTCACCGCGGAGCCCAGGGCGACCACGGCGGCGATGCCGATGGCGAGGGCGATGGCGGCGAGTGCGGCGCCGGAGCGGGCGCGGTAGCGGGCCAGGTCGCGCATGGCCAGCCGCGGCGCGAGGGGCGCGTGCCGGGCCAGGACGCCGATGGTGGCCACCCCGAGCGGGGCGAGCAGCAGCAGCCCGAGCGCGGTGAGCAGCACGCCGCCGAGGATGTACGGCCCCTTCGACTGCTGCGACAGGTACAGCCCGGTCAGCCCGGCGGCGAGGAGCACGACCCCGGCCAGCGCGAACCGGTGCGCGGGCCGGGGCGGGGCCGGCCGCGCGGAGAGGGCGGCGACCACGGGGATGCGGGCGGCGGCCCGCGCCGGCCACCAGGCGGCGAGGACCGCGGTCACGGCGGCCAGCACCACGGCGAGCAGCAGCGGCGTCCAGGGCAGGTCGAACCGGTCGATGCGGCGGCCCAGGAGCGGCTCGAAGACGGGGCTCAGCACGGCCCAGCCGGCCACGCCGGCGACCGCCCCGGCCAGCGCGCCGGCTGCGCCGATGACCAGGCCGTTGGCCAGCAGCACCAGGCGGATGTGCCGGTGGCCGGCGCCGATCGCGCCGAGCATGCCGAGCGCGCGCAGCCGGCGCTGGGCCATGACGTGGAACCCGGCGACGCAGAGCAGGCCGACGAAGACCAGCCCGATCGTGGCGAGGATGAGCACGAGGGTGGTGGCGGGGTCGCTCTCCTGGTTGCGGCGCCGGGTGGAGATGCCGTCGGGGCGGGGTTTGGAGGTGTACTGCGACTGCGACACCTTCAGCAGCGCGTCGACGTGGTCGACCGCGGCCCCGAGCCGGCCGGGTGCGACGAGCGCGAACGGCTCGGCGAGGTTGAGCGGGTTCTCCACGACGCCGACGACGGTCCACGACCGGCCGGCGGCGGTCCAGGCGCCGCCCAGGTGCAGCCCGGCGCGCCGCCGCACCCCGTCGGTGACCGCGATCTCGTCCGCGCCCTGCGGCCAGCGGCCCTCGTCGAGGCGGAGCATCGAGCGGCCGTACGGCCCGCCGGGGTCCTGGGCGCGCAGGTCGACGCCGTTGGCGCTGCCCGGCACCGGGACCTTCTTGGCGTACTCGATGACCTCGACGGTGCCGTAGTTGCCGCGCAGCTGGGCGAGGTCGGCGTCGAGCCGGGGGCCGGTGCCGTTGATGGTGACGATGTGGTCGGCCGTGCCGAACACCGACGCCTCGGACGGGGTGTTGGCGGCCATGGCCAGCCCGATGGTGGTGCCGGCGACGGCGAGCAGCAGCAGGGCGAGCACGATCACCTGCTGGCGCCACTCGCGGCGGAACAGGCGCCAGGCCCAGCGGACCACGGCGCGGCGGGCCGGCAGGCCGCCGTTGCCGCCGCCGAGGTCGAGGGGCCGGTCCGGCCAGGCGAAGCTCATCGGGCCGCCCCCTCGGCCGGCAGCGAGCCGGGGTTCGGCCGGGATGCGGTGCTCACAGCGCCATCTCGCCCGGTATCATGTCGGGTAGCATACCGAGTATGCTGACGGCCGTCGAGGCCCGGCCGGGGCCACGGGGGAGCCCCGGCCGGGCCGCGGGACGTCAGTCGATGCCGGGCAGCACCGCGGTGTGCTCGGCCCGCGCCGCCTGCAGCTCGCCGGGCTCCAGGCCCAGCAGCCGCAGGATGGTCGGCGCGATCTGCGCCGTGCGGACCGCGGTGTCCACAGTGGACGCTCGACGGACGCCGGCGCCGGACACGACGAGCGGCACGTCGCGGTCGGCCGGGGTGGCGCCGCCGTGCTCGGCGATCTTCGACTTCTTGCCGGTGTACACCACGCCGGGCTGGACGAGGCCGATGACGTCCGGCACCCGCGGGTCGCCGCGGTCGGCGCCGAGGTAGGCGGCCGCGTCCGCGCCGGCGTGGACGGCCTGCAGGCCCGACGCCGTGTACGGGCGCGGGTTGCCGGCGATGTCGTTGCCCGTGCCGGCGCTGCCGAGCAGGAAGGTCCGGGCGAACGCGGCGGCGGCTGGGGACCGGTCGGTCAGCCACAGCAGCATGGCGTCGTCGTCGATGGAGTGCGCGACCAGCGGGCCCGGATGCCCGGCCGCCTGCCACGCCGCGTCGAGCGCGGCCAGGATCGGAGCGTCGGCGATTCGCAGGAGCTGCGACGGTACCGTGGGGGACTGCCCGTGCTTGGCCGAGACCACGATCGTCGTGCTGTCCGCGAGCCGCCGGGCCGACAGCTCGGCCACGAACCGGCCCAGCTGCGCGTCGACGAAGTCCAGCGCCCCCGACAGCACCGGCCCGGGCGTGACCCCGTCGGCGAGGTAGCCGCCGGCCGGCAGCTTCTGCGCGGTCGACACGCTCTGGAAGTTCAGGCCGAACACCGCGGGGGTGCCGAGCTTTACCGAACGGGCGTGGTCGTACCCGTCGATCTCGTTGAGGACCGCCTGGACCTTGTAGCCGTCGTACTGCTGGGTCAGGGCGTTGACCTGCGTCCAGTCGTGCCCGTCGGCGTCGGCGACCGAGTTGATCTCCGGGGTGAACAGATCCTGGATGCCGGTGCCCGACGGGCCCTGCAGCAGGTCGTACGCCGGGTGCTTGTCCGACCAGGCGGTGACCAGCCCGTGCGTCCGGGCGACCTCGAACACGGTGTTGACCCGCACGTACTCGTGCGGGTACACCGGCCGGCAGGTCTTCGGGTCGACGGGCAGCTGCGCCGGGTCGAGCAGCGTCTCCGGCGAGCCGGTCAGGGCCAGGATCGAGCCGGGCAGCCCGGCCAGCCCCTGCCCGGCGTCGAGGCGGGACGGGTCGCGGTCGGCGTTCTCGGCGTAGGCGACCTCGGCGCCGGGTGCGGCGCCGGTGCACGTCGTCGTGCCGGCCGGGAACAGCTGCGGGTTGTAGGAGTCGTCGTAGTACACCCCGGTGGTCTTCGGGTCGCCCCCGGTGACCTGGGCGAGCATCCCGGGGAACGAGTCCGACGGGAACGGGGTGACCGCGTTGCGGTAGGTCAGGCCGGCGCCGGCCAGCCGGGCCAGGGCCGAGCCGGGACGGTGCGCGACGTACCAGGCGAGGTCCTGCTGGTGCAGGCCGTCCACGGAGACGAGCAGCACGTGCGCGCCGCGGCCGCGACCACGCTGGTCGTGGGCGGGGTCGGCGGCGGCCGGGGCGGAGGCGGAGAGCGCCAGCGCGCCGGCCGCGGCGACGCTCGCGGCGAGCGCCAGGCGGCGCCGCGTCGATGTTGTATCCATGGCGTCGGGTCTATGGGCGTCGGGTAACGCGGCGCCGCGGTTCCGGCGAACGGCGGGTGACGAACGGTGCCAGGGCATTCAGCGGGTTCTCAGAAAGCCCCGCGGGCGTGCAACCTCGCAGCGGCGGCGGAGCGGATCCGCTGAGCGCTACAGCAGGCCGGCGAGCTGGTCGCGGCCGGTGATGCCCAGTTTGCGGTACGCGCGCTGCAGGTGGTTGTCGACGGTACGCACGGCATGACCATCCGCTCGCTGATGTCCCGGCTGCTCATCCCCGCGGCCGCGAGCGCCGCGATCTCACGTTCCCGGGCGGTCAGGATCTGCCGCTGCGGGTCGGCGGTGGCCAGCAGCGGGGTCCGCGCCTCCTCGCAGCGTTCCCGGCACGCGCGCGCCTCGTGGGCGGCCCGGGCCGCCGGCCGCTGACGGCCCTGCTGGGCCAGGCAACGCGCGGCCGTCGGGCCGCCGCCGACCGCCGTCGCGGCCGAGGCGAACCGGATCGCCGAGCGCAGGTCGTGCAGCGCGAGGCTGCGCCGGGCCGCCCCGAGCAGCAGGGCGGGGGTCGCCGAGGTCCGCGGCTTCGAGGCGCCAGGCCGCGACCCGCACGATGTCGTCGTGCCGGCGCAGGCCCGTGTCGCCGAGGCGCCGGCGAGCCGCGACAACAGCGCCCGGCGGTCCCCGGTGGCCATGCCCCGGGTTGCCGCCTCGCCGAACAGGGGGTGCGCCAGCAGCACTTCGTGGCGCAGCCCGCGGGTGTCGACGGTGACGAGGCCGGCGCGCTCCAGCGCGTCCAGCGCCGCCGCGTCGGCCAGGCGCTCCGCCAGGGCCCGGCCGATCGGTTCGCCGAGGGCCACGAGCCGCAGCGCGGCCCGCTGCGGCGGCGGGGGGGCCTCGACCCGCTCGGCGACCACGTCCACGAGATGGGGCGGCGCGCTGATCACGCCGTGGGCCACCCAGCCGCGGCCCGCCTCGTGGCGCAGCGTGCCCTGCCGCCGCGCGCCGGTGATGACCTCCCGCAGCGCCAACGGGTTGCCGGCCGCGAGACGGGTGAGCTCCCGGCCGGTGAACAGGTCGACGGCGCCCTCGAGCAGCTCCCGCGCGAGCTCCTCGATGTCGGCGTCGGCGAGCGGCGGCAGGTCGATGCGCAGCGCGCGCTGGTCCTTCCACAGCGCGTCCAGCGCATCCGGCACCGGCTCGTCGGACCGCACGGTGAGCACCGCGAAGAGCCGGCGCGCGGCGACCACCTGCTGGATCAGCGCGGCCGACACCGGGTCGAGGTGGTGTGCGTCGTCGACGAACAGCATGGGCCGGGGACCGTCCCCGACGAGCGCCTGCCGCGCGGCCGGCAGCAGCATCGCGTCGGGCACCGAGAGCCGCGGCAGCAGGGGCGCGAGCGCGCCGAGCAGCAGCGCCGCCGCGGCCCGCGTCGCGAGCACCCGCAACGGTTTCGCGCCGCGCGGGGTCAGCCGCGCCAGGCACTCCTCGGCCAGCCGGGTCTTGCCCACACCGGCCGCCCCGACCAGGAGCACGGCCGGCGCCGCGCCGCCGGCCAGCGCCTCGGCGACGAGGGCGACCTCGCCGTCGCGGCCGACCAGGCGGGTCGACGTGGTCTGGGCCTGCAGCTCTTCGAGGGCACCGAGGGCTCGGGCTGCCCGACCGCGGACCTCGACGGCCAGGCGAACATCACGGACATGACCTCGTTCGCCGGCACGACCGACAGCCGCTCGCTCGCCGTCGGCAACCAGGACGAGGGCGGCGCCGACCGCGTCTCGGTCAGCTTCCTCGTCGCCCACAGCTGATCCCCGCCGGACCGCCGGGGCGCCGGAGCCACCCGCTCCGGCGCCCCGGCCGGTCCGCCACCTTCCGTGACGGTTCCATAGCCGAAAGAAGTTCTCTTTTCCCGGCAGCAGGCGGGCGGGTTCACCGCGTTCATGAGGCGGAGCCAACCCCTGCCGAGGAGTCGTCGCATGCCGTTTCCGGGAAAGCGCAACCGCATCAAGCTCGGCCTGGCCGTCGTGGCCGCGGTGGTCATCGCCGTCGGGGCCGGCATCGGCAGCGCCGATGCGAGCACGCGCAAGCACTGGTGGGGCGGCGGTCGCCACCCGCAGCCCTCGGCGAGCGCGTCCCCGGCCGCCTCCCGCACGACGGGCGCGCCGTCGCCGGCCGCGAGCGCCGCGCCCACCACGCCGGCCCCGGCGAGCCCGAGGCCGACGGCGACGGGGACGCCGACGAAGAGCGGCACCTGGGCGCCGCCGCCGGCCAACGCGGGCTTCGACTACCAGATCGGCGGCGCGTACTCCCCGCCGGCGGGCGTCGGCGTGGTGAGCCGCGACCACGACGCGAGCCCGGCGGCCGGCCTGTACAACATCTGCTACGTCAACGCCTTCCAGGCCCAGACCGAGGCGAACGCCTGGTGGAAGTCCAACCACCCCGACCTGCTGCTGCACGACGCGAAGGGCAACCTCGTCGTGGACAAGGACTGGAACGAGATCCTGCTGGACTTCTCGACCGCCGACAAGCGCGCGGCCCTCACGGCGATCGTCGGCGGCTGGATGGACGGCTGCGCCGGCAAGGGCTTCAAGGGCGTCGAGCCGGACAACCTCGACTCGTGGACCCGCTCGGGCGGCCGGCTGACCAAGGCCCAGGCGATCGCGTACGCCCAGTCACTTGTCGCCTACGGCCACGGCAAGGGCCTCGCCGTGGCGCAAAAGAACACCGCCGACCTGGACACCGCGAGCGTCCGGCAGATCGGCTTCGACTTCGCGGTGGCCGAGGAGTGCGCCGACTACGACGAGTGCCAGAACTACACAGCGTCGTACGGCGGCAACGTCATCGTTATCGAGTACAGCCAGAGCCAGTTCACCAAGGCCTGCGGCGCCTACGGAAGCACGCTGTCGATCGTCCTGCGTGACGTCGACGTCACCACCCCGGGCTCGGGTTCGTACGTGTTCAAGAGCTGTTGAGCCGCCACTACACTCGCGAGGCGATGAGCCCCGATCTCGCTCCGGCCGGCGCGCACCCGCGCCGGCCGGAGGGCTTCGACGACTTCGTGCGCAGCCGGGGCGGGGCGCTGCTGCGCTTCGCCTACGTGCTCTGCGGCGACGCGCACCTGGCCGAGGACCTCGTGCAGGAGGTGCTCGCCCGGATGCATCCGCGCTGGGAGCGGGTCACGGTGATGGACAGCCCCGAGGCGTACGTGCGGACCGCGATCGTGCGGCAGTTCCTGTCGTGGCGCCGGCGGCGGGCCGCGGGCGAGGCGGTCGTCGCCGAGGTGCCCGAGCCGGCCGGCCTGGCCGAGCCGCAGCAGCGGGTGCTGGCCCGCGACCAGATGTGGCAGCTGCTCGCCGGGCTGCCCCGCGCGCAGCGGGCCGTGCTCGTGCTGCGGTTCTACTGCGATCTGGCGGACGGGGAGATCGCGAACCTGCTGGACTGCCGGGAGACGACCGTACGGTCGCAGGCGGCGCGGGCGCTCGCGCGGATGCGGACGATGCTCGGCGAACAGGAGGGGGCCGGCGATGGATGAGCTGGACCGGTTGCTCGCGGACACGATGCACGGCGCGGCCGGCCGCGCGCCCTCCGACGCGGGGCTGCTGACCGGGGTGCACGGGCGGGCGCGGCGGTACCGTCGCCGCCGGGTCGCCACCGCGCTCTCGGCGGCGGCGGTCGTCCTCGCCCTCGCCGTGCCCGCGGCCGTGGTGCTGGCCGTACGCCCGGACCGCGGCGTGCCGGTGGGGGCGGTACCCACGACGTCGGTCTCCACCGCATCCCCGCAGGCACCCTCGCCCAGCGGCGCACCGGCCGCGGGGCCGCCGACGTCCGCGGCCCACAGCGCGCCCGCGACCGCGGACACGGTGAAGCTGGTGCCGGGCTACACCGCGCCGGCGTTCCCGTACTCGCTCCCGGCGACCGACGGCGTCAAGGCCCCCGTCGCCTCGATGGCCGGCGGGAACCTCGTCGCCTTCTTCGAGGCGACCGACATCCGGCACCACTCCGACACGACCGTCACCGTGTCGAGCCGCCGGCCCGTGTACGGCACGCCGGCCACCGAGGTCCCCAAGCCGGTGCGCGGGCACGCGGGCACGCTGCGGACCGTCGACGTGCAGCCGGCCAGGCAACTGACGCTGTACTGGCCGGAGTCGCCGACGCGGTGGATCGCCCTGGCCACCGACGACACGTACACCCCGGAGCAGGTCGTGGCCCTGGCCAACGCGCTGACGCCGGCGTCGGTCCCGGTGTCGCCCCCGTTCACCCTCGACCTCAGCCCCGCCGGCCTCGTCGCCGACACGGTGAGCCAGTCGACGATGAGCTTCCGCGCGCCGGACAGCGCCGCGTTCGGCGTGGTGCTGTACAAGCGCCGGGCGCTCACCGCCCCGAACCAGACCGTCAACGCGTACAAGGCCCGGTTGACCCGCGACGCGACCGGCGCGACGCTCGACGTGGACGTCGTGGACTGGAACGCCACCCTCCGCGTGAGCGTGGCGCCCGGCCTCACCATCACCGACGCCGACCTGCTCCGCTTCGCCGCGGGCGTGCACATCCTCAACCGCTCGAACCCCACCGATTGGTAGGCACGCTGGTGTGGACCATGTCCGACGTGTGGATCCTGCGCTCGATCGGCGGCCGCGACCGGGCGACCGGCGCGCCGCTGCGGGGCGTGCTCGCCGCCGCGGACTACCACAATCATGCGGTACCGCTGGAGGAAGAGTTCTGTGGCGCCATCGGCCGGCTGGTCGCGGCCGGGCTGGTCGCGGCCGACCCGGCCGGGGACCGCTACTGGCTCACCGCCGCCGGGGTGCCGCTGGCCGAGCGGCGGGGCTCGTTCGCGGCCGTTCTGGCCGACCTGGAGCGGGTCGCGCTCCCGGCCGCGCCGCCGTGGCGCCTGCCCGCCGGGACGTTCCGCGCCGCGGTCGACGCCTATCTCGGCTAGGGGCTGTATCGAGGTGGGGGTCGGAGCGAGGCGACGCCTGAGTCCGCCGCAGCCCGGCCATCCACTTCGATGCAGCCCCCTAGTGCCCGGCCAGGATCTCGGCCTTCAACCGCTCGAACTCGGCCGGGGACAGGGTGCCGGCGTCGCGTAGCGCCTGCAGCCGCTCGAGCCGGGCGATCGGGTCCTGCGGCGTCCGGACGGTACGGTTCGCGGCCAGTCGCGCCCTGGCCTCGGTCTCCAGCTCGGCCATCGTCGGGTTGGGGGCGATGCCCTTGATGAACGCCACGCCGATGCCCAGCAGGCCCAGCAGGATGCCGCCGAAGAGGAACAGGAACCACTTGCCGGTGTCCGGGGCGCACTCGCGGGTCGAGACGTAGTTGCCGCCGGAGGCGCAGCTGCCGTTCCGGACGAGGTGGAAGAGCCCGTAGAGCGACGCCCCGAAACTGAGCGCCGCGATCAGGAGGCCGATCACCCGGCGGATCTGGCTCATCGTCGAATCACGCCGGGGAACGTACCCCGGATCCGGCCCGCCTTGGATCATGCGGTCGGCTATCCGCTACCGCGCGCTGTGCTTTTCGAAAAGCTTAAACGCGGCGACGGTACCCCCGAAATCTGTAACTTTCACGCCGCGCGGGCGCAACTCACCTTTCTGCATCTTGACAAGGGAAGCCCGTTCCTTGACGTCGATGGCCGTAGATGGTTCGGTCGTTCCGAAAACGGTTTCAAAGTTTTCGGAGTTTTCGGCCGGCGAGGGAAAGGTGAGCCATGAAGCGACCATGGGTGATCGCGTCGGCGGCGGCCGTGGTGGCCGCCGGTGGTGCGCTCGCCGCCGTTCTGGCCACCGGCCCCGCCACCACCACCGGTCCGGCGCCGCCCCCCGGTTCGCCGGCGCCGCCCCCCGGTTCGCCGGCGCCGCCCGCCGGCGAACCGGGGCCGACCGCTGCCGTCGGCGGCCGGGAGTCGATGGTGGCCACCATCGCCTCGCCGGTGCCCGGCACCAGCGCCTCGGCCGCCGCGCCGGTGCCCGGCACCAGCGGCGACGGGTACGCCCGCAACGTGACCGCCGGGGCGGCGTGCTCGCCGGTCGGCGCGGTGGGCTTCAGCGCACAGGCGACGCTGCTGCGATGCGCACCGGACGCCGCCGATCCGCAACCGCGGTGGCGCCGGCCGTGACCCCCGAACCAGCCCGGCCGGCGCAACCGCGGTGGCACCGGCCGTGACCCCCGAACCAGCCCGGCCGGCCACGCGGCCCACCGTCGATCCGCCGCCGCGGTGGCGCCGGCCCTGACCCCGAACCAGCCCGATCGGCCACTCAGCCCCCGAGGAGAGCCATGCCCAGCCGACAACGCCGGCTCCTGACCGCGGCCGCCGTCGCGACCACCGTCATCACCACCACCGGCATCACCATGCTGGCCGCGCACGCGGCCGCGGCGGGTTGCCAGGTGTCCTACTCCGTGACCTCGCAATGGAACGGCGGGTTCACCGCCAACGTCGGCATCACCAACCTGGGCGACCCGATAAACGGGTGGACCCTGCGCTGGTCGTTCACCGCCGGCCAGACGGTGACCCAGGCCTGGAACGCGTCGGTGACGCAGAGCGGCGCCGCGGTGAGCGCCGCCGACGCCGGCTACAACGCCCCGATCGCGACCGGCGCGAGCACCAGCTTCGGGTTCAACGGAAGCTGGAACGGGTCCGCCAACCCGTCGCCCGCGGCCTTCACCCTCAACGGGACGGCCTGCACCGGCGGCGTGAGCACCCCGAGCACGCCGGCGACCTCGCCGTCGCGCAGCACCAGCCCGAGCCCCAGCGTCTCGCCGTCGAGCAGCACCAGCCCGAGCGCGAGCACCAGCCCCGGCGGGGGCACGACCAGCCCGCCGCCGGCCGTCCCCGGGACCCCGGGGGCCTGGGCCGCGGTGCCGGTCAACCCGTACAACGGCGGCGCCGGCACGTTCATGTGGCTGCTGACCGACGGCAGCATCCTGTCCAACGGCGCCGACCTGCACCAGTGGGTGAAGCTGGTGCCCGACCAGTTCGGCGACTACACCAAGGGCACCTGGGTCCAGCTGGCCACGTCGCCGTACGGCGTCGGCGCGGCCCAGGAGCAGATCCTGCCGGACGGGCGGTTCTACCAGGCCGGCGGCGAGTACGTGTACCAGTGGCCGTCGGGCAGCTCGTCCAACGACCACAACGGCGTCCAGCTCTACAACCCCGTCACCAACACCTGGACGCTGGGCCAGTCCGGGCTCTACGGCAACCTCTGGGACACCGGTACCGCCCACCTCAAGGACGGCCGGATCGTCTCCAGCGACCAGCGCAGCGCCCGCACGCAGATCTTCAACCCGGCCACGAACAGCTGGACCGCGGCCGCGAACCGCCCGGCCCCGGCGGCCGAGGACGGCTGGATCCCGCTGCCCGACGGGTCGATCGTGTCGATAAGCAACGGCGGCACCTACCGCTACGACCCGGCCGCCAACGTCTGGTACACCGGAGCCCGGCCGCCGGCGTCCTACGCCAACGGCAACGTCGACACCTCGACCGTCACCCTGATGTACGACGGCCGGATCCTGGCCATGGGGCACAACACGTCGGTCATCTACACCCCCGGCGCCCGGCCGTCCGACCCCGGCAGCTGGGCGCAGGGCCCGGCGATTCCGCAGGGCTCGTTCACGGACGACGTGTACGCGACGCCGGAGGGCAACGGCAAGGTCATCTTCGACTCTGTCCGCTGCTCGTGGCTCACCAACGAGTGCGGCTCCGCGTCCGGCGCCCTGATCAACGAGTTCGACCCGGCCACCAACACGATCAAGACGATCACCCAGCCGAACGATCCGGCCGGCGCGCCGGTGAACTTCATCAACCTGCCCAACGGTCAGGTGCTGGCCGCCGCGGGGAGCCGCAACTGGGTCTACACCCCGATCGGGGCCCCGAAGGACGCCTGGCGCCCGGCGGTCGGCTCCGTGTCCGGCAGCGGCACGACGTTCCACCTCAGCGGCACGCAGCTGTCGGGGCTGGTGAGCCTGGGTGAGGACGACTACCAGAACCCCCAGAACTACCCCATCGTGTACCTCAAGGACGCCAGCGGCCACGTGTACTACGCGCGAACGTCGAACTTCAGCTCGATGATCACCAGCCGGCCCGGCGAGGCGCAGACCACTGACTTCTCGGTGCCGATCAGCCTGGCCCACGGCAAGTACACCCTGTACGTGTCCGCGTGCGGGGTTTCCTCTGCGGGCTACGCCTTCACCTACTGACGGCCGGCCGAACCCGTGCGCAAACGCCTGATCCTGATCGCCGCCGCGACGACCGCCCTCGTGGCCGTCGCGGCGGCGCTCGCCCTGCGCCTGCTCCCCGGCCACCCCGACGGCCGGCCGGGCCCGTCCGTGAACCCGGCCCGGGCGCAGGAGCTGACCGAGCAGTACCGGCGCGACACGGTCGCCCGCATCCCGGCCGGGCTCAGCTACGCCGAGGCGGTGCGCGGCTACGTCGCCTGCCCCGGGCAACCCGGCCGTTTCGAGCTCTCGTCGCGCTTCGACCTGCGGCCCGACTCGGGCCCCGCCATCGCCTTCACCGAGCTACGGGAACACTGGCAGCGGCAGGGGTACCGGGTGCTCAACGACACCTCCACGGCGAACGGGCAACTGCTCGTGGAGAACCCGGCCGACGGCTTCCGCCTCGGCGTGAGCCAGCGCGCCACGCGGTACATCCGGGTCGCCATCTCCTCCCCGTGCCTGGACCCGGGGGCGCCGCCGTTGCCGCCCGTGCTGGCCCAGGATCTGGCCTCCGCGCTCGGCGCCTACGAGGAGTACGCGGCCGCGCGCCTCGCCGAGCTGGCCGGCGACGTGACCGCGCTGCGCGCCGCCGTCGCCGGCGGGGACGTCGCCCGGGCCCGCGCCGCCTGGCTGGTCGCGCGCATGCGATGGGCCCGCGTCGGCGCCGCCTACGGCACCTTCGACGACCTCGCCGACGCCATCGGCGGCCTGCCGGTGGGGCCGCCCGACCCCGGCGACCCGGACTTCACCGGCCTGCACCGCATCGAGTACGGCCTGTGGCACGGCGAGGACCCGGCGCGCCTGCTCACCGTCGTCGACGGCCTGGCCGCCGACGTGGGCCGGCTGCGCGACACGCTCCACGAGGTGCTGCCCGCCCCGGCCGACCTGCCGCTGCGCGCGCACGAGATCCTCGAGGACGCCCTGCGCGACGAGCTGACCGGCCGGACCGAGTTCGGCGGCGGCGCCGCCCTGGCGGCGACGTGGGCCGGGGTGGACGCCACCGCGGCGCTGCTCGACCTGCTCGCCCCGCTGCTCGACGCCCGGCGGCCGGCCCTGCGCCCGGCCATCCGCAGCGGCCTGGACGCGCTGCGGCAGGCGTTGCGGCCGGCCCGCAGCGGCGAGGCCTGGTCGGCCCCGGACGCGGTCGCCCCGCCCGTGCGCCGCCGCATCGACGCCGCGCTCGGCGGCGTGCTGGAAACCCTGGCCCAGGTACCCGGACTACTGGAGGGCACCGCCTCATGACCCCCCGCGGGAACGTCAACCGGCGCGAGGCAATGCGGCGGCTGGCCGCCGGCACGCTCGGCGCCGCCATGGTCGGCGGCCTGAGCGGCGCCGAGCGGCAGGCGCCCGCGCAGACCGGCGTCGCCGACCCGCCCGCGTTCTACGGGCCGCACCAGGCCGGCATCTTCACCCCGGCGCAGCGCTGCGCGGTGTTCGCCGCGTTCGACGTCACGGCCGGATCCGCGGGTGTACTGCGGGACGGCCTGCGGGCGCTCACCGCGCACGCCGCGCGGCTCACCACCGGCGGACCCGGGGGCGACGAGGGGCCCGCCGCCCCGCCGGCCGACAGCGACGTCCTCGGCCCCGGGGCGCCCGCGGACGGCCTCACCATCACCGTGTCGGTCGGCGCCTCGCTGTTCGACGACCGCTTCGGCCTGGCCGCCCGCAAACCGGCCCGGCTGAGCACCATGCCGGTGTTCCCGAACGACGCCCTGGAGCCGGACCGCTGCCACGGCGACCTCATGCTGCAGATCTGCGCCGACAGCCGGGATACGGTCCACCACGCGCTGCGCGAGATCACCCGCCACACCCGCGGCGTGCTGCAGCCGCGGTACAGCCAGTCCGGCTTCGTCAGCACCCCGCGGCCGTCCGGCGCGCCGCGCAACCTGATGGGCTTCAAGGACGGCACCGCCAACCCGACCGAGGCCGACGGCGCCGACCTGGTCTGGGTCCGGCCGGGCCAGGGCGAGCCCGACTGGGTCGCCGGCGGCGCCTACCAGGTGGTACGCCTGATCCGGATGCTCACCGAGTTCTGGGACCGCATCACGCTCAGCGAGCAGGAGGACATCTTCGGCCGGCGGCGCGACAGCGGCGCCCCGCTCGACGGCGTGGCCGAGACCGACGTCCCGGACTACGAACACGACCCGGCGGGTGTACTCATCCCGCTCGACGCGCACATCCGGCTGGCCAACCCGCGCACCGGCGAGAGCGCCCCGAGCCGCGTGCTGCGCCGCGGCTACAACTACGAGGGCGGCCTGCTGTCCAACGGCAACCTCGACGCCGGGCTCATCTTCTGCTGCTACCAGCAGGACATCGCGCGCCAGTTCGAGGCGGTCCAGCACCGGCTGGCCGACGAGCCGCTCGCCGACTACATCCGGCCCTTCGGCGGCGGGTACTACTTCGCCCTGCCGGGCGTGCGCCCGGGCGACGACTTCTTCGCCCGGGCGCTGCTGCAGTGACTAGCGGTGCCACTTCTGGTTGCTGGCGCCGTTGCAGGTCCACAGGTGCAGCTTCGAGCCGTTGGCGGTGGCCACGTTCTCCACGTCGACGCACTTGTTCGCCTGGGTGTTCACGAGGTCGCCGGCGGCGGTCAGCGTGAACTTCTGGGCGCCGGTGCCGTTGCACGTCCACAACTGCACGACCGCGCCGTCCGCGGTCGAGCCGCCGGACACGTCCATGCACTTGCCGAGCGCGCCCACGGAGCCGTCGGCGTTGAACGTCCACTGCTGCGCGCCCGTGCGGTTGCAGTCCCAGATCTGCAGCTGGTTGCCGTCGACGGCATTGGCCGAGGGGATGTCGACGCAGCGGTTGCTGCCGTTGCCGATGATCGCTCCGGTACCGGTGGAGCCGCACGGCGGCGCGGAGTCGAACGTGTCCGTGTAGCTGTTGCCGGCGGCGCGGTACGCGGCCACCTGAGCGGTCGCGGCGGCCGGCGACAGCACCTGGTTGCGGGCGAACAGGAACCAGTCGACCTGCTGGACGTAGGTGGAGGTCCCGCCGGTGTGGGTGGCGGTGTCGATGAACCACAGGTTCCAGTTCACGGTCATCGTCTGCCGCGGGTAGAACTTCCCGGAGTGGTCGCCCACCAGGGCGCCGTCGATGTAGTACTTGACGTGCCCGCCGGACGTCTGCACGACCAGGTCGTGCCAGCCGTCGTAGCTGCGCCGCTGCTCGGAGTGGGTGTTGTCGGCGTACCACGGGTCGTTGCGGTACGTGTACCAGCTCGTCTGGTAGTTGATCGGCCCGGTCTCGCCCCAGCCGCCGTTGGGCAGGTACTCCGAGAAGTCCAGCTCGCTGTAGGTCGGGTCGAGGTCGCCGTTGAGCGGGCTGATCGCGAAGAACGTCTCGTTGACATGGTCGCCGTCGTTGCCGGAGGCGGGCGTGTCGGTGAAGCGGATCCGGCTCGCGTATGTGCCCTCGAGGTAGCGCTTCTGCGCCGAGTAGACCTCGGCCTGCCGGGTCCCGCCGCCGGTGCCGTCGGTCGACGCGGTCAGCTGCATCACCTTCTGGCCGCCGGACGACGGGAACGTGATGCTCGCCGGGGACCAGGTCGCGCCGGGGACGCCGGGACCGCCGGCGTTGCTGCGGGGCACCCAGCCGTGGCCGGTGAACCCGGCGTCGCCGGACGAGCCGTAGTTGAAGTCGTCGAACACGTTGCCGCAGCTGTTCGCGGCCGCGCCGGCCTGGCCGGTGGTCGCGGCGGTGACCGCGACGGCCCCGAGCGTGGTCGCGAGGACCAGCGCGGCGGCGGCCAGCAGCGGCCGTGGCGGGGTGTGGCTGATGGGCATGGCGGTGCCTCCTGAAGCATTCCGTTGGCGGTCGGAATTTTCATCGAGGATCGATGTGAGTGAAAACTAGGCCCATCACTGCCGCCGGGTCAACGGTCAAAGTTCGACCAAAGATCGCTTTAAGGCCGGTACAAGGCACAACCGGACCGATGACGAACTCCTCCAGATCTGCGCACGGCGAGGCGTCGCGTTCGTGCCGTTCTTCGCGGCCGGCGCGCTGAAGCTGGCCGCCGATGAGCTGACTTAGCTACGGGATCGAGTAGAGGCGATCCGTGGGGTCCACGACCGCGGCCAGGAGCGCGCCCGGCACGAGGGCCGGGTCGTCGCCGCGGGTCGTGTCCGCCTCGAACGTGGCGAACCCGGGCCCGCTGATGCGCATGCGCAGCTCCAGCCCGGGATCCTCGCCGCCCAGATGGTTCGCCACAGTGAGGATCTCGGCCGTCGCGGCGACGCCGGCGGCGGCCAGCCGGCGGGCGTCGCGGCGCGAGCGGGTGACCAGGCGCAGGCCGAAGACGCCGGCGCCGGCACCGAGGATCGTCACGAACACGCCGCCGGCGAGCAGGCCCCAGAAGTCGGTGGGCGACCGCTCCCGGTCCCGTGTCGCGGCGGCGGCGAGCAGGACGGGGCCGGGCAGGCAGATGGCCAGGAACGTCAGCCGGCTCAGCAGCGCGCCGATCGGACCGATGCGCGCTTCCGCTTCCCGGGGGGTGCTCGTCACCCTTCGCACACTAGCGTTTCGGGGCGACCGTCCCGTCCGCGACGAGGGCCAGGAGCTGGATCGCGGCGAGGCCGTACTGCGCGGCGTCGTTCGTCGAGATGTAGGCGGCCTCGTCGACCGGTGTCAGCACCTGTGGCGAGGCCACGCTCGTGGTGCGCCAGACCGGCTCGCTCTGCAGCGGGTTGGTGTTCAGCTGGTCGCCCACGCCCTCGTGGAAGGCGTGCCAGGCGAGGGCCGCGAGGTCCGGGTCGCCGGTGCGCGCCGCGGCGTACGCGGCCAGCCGGCTGTGCGCCTGGATGAGGGAGATTCCGGTCAGGGCCTGCCCCAGCTCGGCCCGCTGCACCTCGGGCGGGGCGAGGTACAGCCGGCAGTACCGCAGCCACGCCGCCTCGAACGTCGCGCCGATGTGCGTGCCGGCGGTGAGCGCGACCAGTTCGGAGCAGATCTCGGCCAGCCCGAAGACGGCCGACAGGTGGGAGGCGCCGGGCCGCTCGCCGGCCGGGGTCACGTGCCCGGTGTCCGGGTCCAGCCGGGCCTCGGCGGTGAAGAAGCCGTGCGGCAGCGCCCCGATGTCCGCCATCGAGGTCAGCAGCTTGTCCCGGGCGGCCGTGCGGGCGTGCTCGTCGCCGGTCCGTTCCCACTCCGTCAGCCACGCGGCCGCGAGCGCGCCCCAGTCGGTGCCCAGGCCCATCGGGGCCGCGCCGGGGCGGGGCACGGCGTCGCGGATCTTGCGGCTCGGGTCGACGGCCAGCAGCGCCCGCTCCGCCGTGGCCACCTCGCGGAGCAGGTCGCCGGTGCGCTCGTCGGCGGTGAGGTAGTAGTGGAAGCGCCGGTAGATCGCGCTGGAGATGCGCAGCTGCTTGCAGCTGCAGCCCCAGTGCTGGACGTTGTGCCGGCTGCCGAGCCCCCGCCAGGGTCCGGAGTGGTACACGTCGACCTCGCCGGTGTGGCGGGTCATCGCCTCGGCGAAGCGGAACACGTCGGCGCGTCCGGTGCGCAGGAACTGGTACCACAGCCACAGGTCCGGTGACAGCTCCGAGTTGTCCCAGGCGTAGCCGCCGACGTCGTAGCGCCACTGGTGCCGGTCGGGGTCGTAGGCGTGCATCACGTCGCCGTAGTCCCAGAAGCCGTACCACCGGCGCTGCTCGCGCTGCCCGGCGTAGAAGCCGAACAGGAAGTCCAGCCGGTCCTCGATGCCGGCCCGCGGCGGCGTCGACCGGTCGGCCGGGGACCAGTCGCCGAAGACGCCGGCGGCGTGCAGCCGGCTCGGCTCAGCGACCAGCAGCGGCGGGTCGTTCAGCGCGGCGGCGTCGGCGGCCAGGGTGTCGGCGCCGGGCGTGGCCGCGTACGGGCGGAGCACCAGCTCGTGGGTGCGGGCGATGCCGCGCGGGTCGCCGAAGCCCGGCTCGCAGTCCTCGTAGGTGATCTCGAGGGCCTCGAGCTGTTCGGCGAAGGTGTCCTGCCCGCGCCCGTCGTGGTAGAAGCGCAGGTCCATGGCGGGCGCGGACGGTGACCAGAGCCAGACCGTGGCGGTGGCGGTGTCCGTGGCGGCCGCGCGGACGTCGAGCCGGGTCGGGTACAGCCGCCAGAAGTCGCGCAGCCCGAACCCGAGCCCGCCGCCGACCCCGCCGGCGTAGCCGTATCCGGCCGCGCGGTTCCCGGCGGGAATGGTGACCCAGGCGTGGCCGGGCGCGGTGCGCTTGGCGAGGGTGAAGCCGTCGGGGCCGGTCTGGTCGAGGGTCCAGTCGCCGAAGGCGGGCACGAGATGCAGCCGCCGCGACACCGTCTCGGGCCAGTCCGTGACCGGGCCGCACGGCCGGCCGGCGACCTGGGCCGCCCGGGCGGCGGCGCCGGGGTCGCGGCGCAGGCCGGTGATGCCCCGGACCGCCTCGGTGAGGAAGCCGGGGCGGCCGTCCGGGCCCGCCGGGCCGGCGAGCCGGACGTGCCGGTCGTGCGGCTCGTCCCGCATCGGGATGTCGGTCCGCAGGCCGAGTCCGGCCAGGAAGCAATCGCCGTCCCCTTCCCATACGAGCGTGTGCATCAGCCGGACCTCGGCGGCGCCGGCGTAGAAGTACAGGCGCACGGTGAACGGCAGCAACGACGGGCCGGGGCGATCGTCCTCGGGGATGTGGCGGCCGGTCAGCCGTACCACGGCCCGGACCGGCCCCGCCTGCTCGACGGTCGCGGACTCGACCTGCCCGCGCAGCTGCCGGCGGTGTACGGTCCCGGCGGCGTCGGACTCGGGGGTGTCATCCCACAGGCTGATGAGCCGTGCGTCCCGGGCGATTTCCCGGTCCGCACAGTGCACCGTGCGCACCAGCGCGGGCCCGTGCCGGGGCACGACCCAGGTCGCGGCGCCGGTGGCCACGACTATCGCGTCGCCGGACCCGGTCACCTCGACCGCGGCGGGCGTTGCGGCGGGCGGATCGCCGGCCACGAGGGTGTACGCCGAGGCGGGCCGGGCCTGCGGCCCGAACGCGTGGGCCGACCACTGCACCGAGCCGTCCGGCCAGGTCGCGGTGACCCAGCTCTGCACGGGCACCGCCGTGCGGTGTGCGTCATCGGCCCGTGCCGCGAACGGCGCGCCCGCCGGGACCGTGCCGCGCGGCCACGGCACACCGCAGGTCACCCCGGCCGTGCGGGGCACGGTCAGCCAGCGCAGGGTCGTCATCCCTTGACCGATCCGATCAGCATGCCCTTGGCGAAGTACTTCTGCAGGAACGGGTACATCAGCAGGATCGGCAGCGTCGCCACGACGATGACGGCGAACTTGAGGCCCTGCTCCGGAGGCAGGATGTTGGGGTCGTTGACGCCGAGGGTCGAGTTGACGTCGGGGGAGACGGTCACCTGCCGGACGAACATCTGCAGCGTCCACATGCTCGGCTTGGAGATGTACAGCAGGGGCGACATGAAGTCGTTCCAGATCCCGACCGCGAAGAACAGGGCCATGGTCGCCAGGATGGGTTTGGACAGCGGCAGCACGATGCGCCAGAACACACCGAGCTCCGTGCACCCGTCGATGCTGGCCGCCTCCTGGAGCTCCACCGGCAGCTCCTGGAAGAAGTTCTTCACGATGATCAGGTAGAACGGGCTGATCGCGCCGGGCAGGATCAGCGCCCAGTAGGAGTCCAGCAGGCCCAGGTTGCGCACGACGAGGTACAGCGGGATCAGGCCGCCGCCGAAGATCATGGTGAACACGACCAGCCTCAGGAGCAGGTTGCGGCCGGGCAGGAACCGCTTGGACAGCGGGTACGCCATGGTGAAGGTCAGCGCCAGGTGCACGAGCGTGCCCACGGCGGTGACGCCGATCGTGACGGCCAGACTGCGGACGAACGCCCCGTTGGTCTCGAAGATGTACCGGTAGGTGCTCGTCACGACGTTGCGCGGCCACAGGAAGAACGGCCGCGCGCTGATCTCGGCCTCGCCGGCCAGCGAACCGGCGAAGACGTCCACGAACGGCAGCACGGTGGTCGCCGCGATGCCGCTGAGCACCAGCACGTTCACGACGTCGAAAATGCTCGTCCTTCGTCTCGTCATCAGAACAGCCCGGACTCGCTCTTGCGCTTGGCCAGCCAGTTGGAGCCGAGCACGAGGACGATGCCGACGACGCCCTTGAACAGCCCGATCGCCGTGGAGTAGCTGAACGCCCCCTGCGTGATGCCGATGTAGTAGACGAATGTGTCGAACACGTCCGCCACCGAGCGGTTCAGGGAGTTCGTCATCAGGAAGATCTGGTCGAAGCCGGTGTCCAGCACGTGACCCAACGTCAGGATCATCATGATGACGACCGTCGAGCGGATGGCCGGGAGGGTCACGTGCCGCATCTGCTGCCACCGGTTCGCGCCGTCCACCCGCGCCGCCTCGTACAGCGTCGGGTCGACCCCGGCCAGCGCGGCCAGGTAGATGATGGTGCCCCAGCCGGTGTCCTTCCACAGCGACTGCAGCACGATCAGCGGCCGGAACCAGTGCGGATCGGCCAGGAAGTCGAACCGGGTGTGGAACACGCCGTTCGCCAGGTGGGTGACGGCGCCGCTGTCGACCGCGAACAGCAGGTAGGTCAGCGACGCCACGATCGTCCAGGACAGGAAGTGCGGTATGTAGATGGCGGTCTGGATCGAGCGCTTGACGACCGTCACCCGGACCTCGTTGAGCAGCAGCGCCACGACGATCGGGGCGGGGAACGCGAAGGCGATCTTCAGCGCCGCGAGGATCAGCGTGTTGGTCAGGATCCGCAGGAAGTCGGGGCTGCCGAACAGCTGCTCGAAGTACTTCAGCCCCACCCACTGGCTGTTGTCGATGCCCAGGAACGGCACGTAGTCCTTGAACGCGATGACGATGCCGTACATCGGCCCGTACTTGAAGGTCGCGAAGTACACGACGCCGGGCACGAGCATCAGGTACAGCCACCGGTATCTGACCAGGCGGGCCCGGCGGTCCCCGCGTCGCCGTGATCCCCGCGGGGGCCGGCGCTCCAACGCGATGAGCGGCTCGGCAACGCCCGCGGTTTCTTGTGAGGCCACCGGTCGCTACTTCCCGCCGGCCTTCGCGTACAGGTCGTTCATCTCGGTGACCACTTTGTCCCCGCCTTCGCTGTGCCAGCGCCCGGTCTCCTTCTTCAGCCCGTTCTCGTCGAGCTGGCCGGCGAAGTACTTGACCTGGGCGTCGCCGACGATCAGGTCCAGTTGCGCGCCCTGCTGCGTGTAGGTCGGGGCCACGAACGCCGCGGCCGGGTTGTAGACGGCGGTCTCCAGGTCCCGGGCGTGGAACACGGCGCGCTTGTCGAGGATCTCCTTCTCCGGCTGGCCGGCCGGCACCGGCTGGTAGAAGTCGTTGCCGAGCGTGCCGATCTGGCCGAACGCGCCCAGGTCGTTCTTCAGCGTCACGATGGCGGGATCGGTGCTCGTCACCGGCTTGGCGGCGCCGTTGTCGAGGGTGAAGTTGCGCCCCTCGATGCCGTTGTTGAGCAGGACCTGGCCCTCCTTGGAGGCGAGCTTGTCCAGCACCGCGAGGAGGTCGTCGAGCTCGGCCCCGGTCGGCACGCTCTGCTTGGAGACGGCCAGGAAGCCCGAGTACCCGAAGGTCGGCAGCGAGTGGCGCACGCCGTCGGGCCCGAGCAGGTTGCCCACCGCTGTCACGTACTTGCCGTAGTTGGCCGGGTCCTTCTGCTTCAGGCTGCTCAGGATGCTCAGCGTGCGTGAGCTGGTGTCGATGATGATGCCGCCCTTGCCGTTGGTGAACGCGTCCTCCCAGGGCTTGCCGGAGTCGAGCGTGGCGAAGTCCGGGTTCACCAGCTTCTCGTCGAAGAGCCGGCGGATGTACCGCGCACCGTCCGCGAACTGCGTCGTGTCGAAGCCGGGAACCAGCTTCCCGTCGCGTGCACCCCAGGCGTTCGGCGCGCCGAACCAGGTCTCGATGACGTCATAGGGGCTGCCCGAGGCGTACCCGCTCGGCCACTTCGGGAACAGGATGCCGTAGGTGTCCTTCTTGCCGTTGCCGTCCGGGTCGTTCTCGGTGAACGCCTTCGCGACGGCGTAGAGGTCCTGCACCGTCGCGGGCTCCGGCAGGCCGAGCTTGGCCAGCCAGTCCTTGCGGATCGTCACGGCGACGCGCATCAGCTGCCGTTCCCGGGGCAGCCCGTACAGGTGCCCGTCGATGGAGGCGCCCAGCCGGACCTGCTTGTTGGCCTTGGCGAGGTTCGGGTACTTGTCGATCCGGTCGGTGAGGTCCCAGAACGCGCCCGCCTTCGCGTTCTGGACGAACGCGGGGATCTTGCCCTGGATCACCATCACCTCGGGCATCGATCCCGAGGCCAGCGTGATGTTCGTCTTGTCGTTGTAGCTCGAGTTCGGCACCCAGGTCATGTTCAGCTTCTTGCCGGTGAGCTGTTCGACGGCCTTCTGCATGTCGCCGGTGGCGGACGGCGCCTGGGCGGTGATGACCGGGGCCATCATGTCGATGGTGGCGAGATCCGCGGGGTCGGCCTTGCCTCCTTCGGGCGAGGACGTGCACGCGGTGAGCGCAACGGCAGCGGCGGCGGCGATCGCACCCGCCATGATCGGGCGGTAGGCGTTCCATCTCACGGTCGTCAGTCCTTCGGGGTCCGCGGTCACAGGATTCGTAGGGGTTCGGCCGGCAGGACCGGCCGCGGGTCGGGACGCTGCGGGCCGCCGGCCTGGACCCGCCGGCGTTCGTTCTCCGCGAAGAAGCGCACGCAGAGCCAGGTGCTGGTGTGCAGCCAGGCCCCGACGCCGACCGTGATCAGCAGGATCGGCTGGGCCGCGCTCGCGAAGGCCAGCGCGGTGAGGACGAGCAGCAGCAGCACGGTCGCGTGCGGGCGGCGCAGCGCGAAGCGCAACGCGGTCGGCCCGTACCGCCACAGCGGCAGGTCGTAGTGCGCGTACATGGGGCCGACGTAGACCAGCGCCGCGAGCGTGAGCACGAACGCGGCCAGCGAGCCGAGCCGCGCCGGGCCGAAGCCGGGCGCCGGCGCCGAGAAGGCCGCGTAGTTCGACCACAGCACGCCGGCCACGGCCAGGATCGGCAGCACCACGGCGGTGCCGCGGGCGAACTCGCGCCGCCAGGTGCGCGCGAAGTCGCCGAGGCGGACCGTTTCACCGCGGGCGTGCCGGCGGGCCACGATGCAGGCGGTGACGGTCGCCGGGCCGACGCCCAGCACGCCGCCGCCGAGCAGCGTGAAGGCCAGCCACATGGCGTTGAGCGCGCAGCACCAGGACACCACGGCGGCCGCTGCGTGCGCCCGGGATGCCCAGTGTCTCGACGTCATCGTCACCACCGCCGATCGGGGAAGAAACGTTTCAATCGCAGCTGTGAGCGCTCACGGGAATATTGCGCGCCGGACCGGCCTTCCGGCGTCGCGAACCCCCCGTGAGCGCTCCCAGCGCCGACGACTGGCAGATAGTGCACGATCAATGTCATAGCTGTCAATCAATGAACGGCGTGTGCCGTGCGGCCCGCCCGTGCGGCTGAAAGTTTCGAGGCCGCCCCGTGCCGTTGCGGTCGTCCGGCCGCGGCCGTTGCGCGCGCCGGAGACCGTGTGCTGGAATACGTTTTCCCAAGCGTCCCGGAGGAGCCCCCATGTCGTACCTCAGGCGCCCTTTGGTCCTCTCCGCCGTCGTCACGCTCGTGGCGCTCTTCGGCACCCCCGCGCCCGCCCGGGCCGCCGGCACGACCTACTACGTGGACGCCGCCGCGGGCGCCGACGCCAACAGCGGCCTCGACCAGTCCCACCCGTGGAAGACCCTGGGCAAGGTCAACTCGGCGACGTTCGGCGCGGGCGACCGCATCCTGCTCAAGGCGGGCAGCGCCTGGACCGGGCAGCTCTGGCCGAAGGGCTCGGGCGCCGCCGGCGCCCCGGTCGTGATCGACTCCTACGGCAGCGGCAACAAGCCGCGCGTCAACGGGGCCGGCACGGTGGCGGACGCCGTGCGGCTGTTCAACCAGGAGTACTGGACGATCCGCAACATCGAGGTCACCAACGCGGCCCCGGCGACCGGCACGGCCGGGGCGAACCTCGGGGACTTCCGGGGCATCCACATCGGCGGCGACAACAGCCAGACCCTCGACGGGTTCGTCGTCGACGCCGTCTCCGTGCACGACGTGACCGGCAAGGTGAACTGGATCGGCGGCAGCACGGCCGACAACGCCCCCGGCGTCACGTTCCTGACCGGCTGGGACGCGTCGAAGCGGACCGGCGGCATCGTCCTGGACA
Source organism: Dactylosporangium sp. McL0621 (assembly GCF_049995355.1). Classification (NCBI taxonomy): domain Bacteria; kingdom Bacillati; phylum Actinomycetota; class Actinomycetes; order Micromonosporales; family Micromonosporaceae; genus Dactylosporangium; species Dactylosporangium sp. McL0621. The sequence continues at coordinate 10,113,229 of NZ_CP188259.1, read as the reverse complement.
CCACGGTGCCGAACCCCGCCGCGCCGCCGGGCACCCCGACGACCATCAACGACGCGGTGATCCAGAACTCCGCGATCAGCAACACCTCGTTCGCCGGGATCGTCGTCAAGCAGTACACCGGCTCCGATGCCGGCGCCGTGGCGACCGGCTGGGGCTCCCGCGCGAGCGCCGGCGACACGAAGTTCCGGCCGCACACCAACATCGTGATCCGCAACAACTTCATCTCCCAGGCCGGCACCGCGTACGGCTGCAACGGCATCTACCTCACCGACGTGCGCGGGGCCACGGTCGAGCGCAACGTCGTGGAGAAGGCGGGCACGTCCGGCATCGAGACGTACTTCGCCGACAACGTGACGATCCAGTTCAACGAGGTCTTCGGTACCACCCAGAAGGCCGGCGGCGCCGACTCCAACGGCATCGACACCGACAAGGCGACCACCGGGCAGGTCGTGCAGTACAACTACGTGCACGGCAACGGCGACGGCATCCTGCTGTGCCAGTTCTCCTTCGGCAACGCCGTGCTGCGCTACAACGTGATCACGAGCAATACGCGGTACCAGATCTACCTGCACTCCGACCCGGCGGCGGCCGCGCAGATCTACAACAACACCATCTACAACGACGCCGGCCAGTCGCTGCTGTACGGCTACGGCACCTACCTCAACGCGGCCTATGCGGTGTCCAACAACATCCTCTACTCGACGAGGGCCAACGCCGCGATCTCCACCAGCGCCACGATCACGTACAACCACAACCTGTACGGCGGCGCGACGCTCACCGTGCCCGCCGGCGAGGCCCACGCGGTCGTGGCGGACCCGCGCTTCGTCTCCGCCCCGATCAACGCGCCGTCGGGCACCCCGAGCACCGGACCGGCCCTCGCGGCCGCCAACGAGCTGCAGGTCGCGGCCGCCTCGCCGGCCGTCAACGCCGGTGTCACCGTCGCCGCCAACGGCGGTCGCGACTACGCCGGCAACGCGCTGTACAACGGCGCCGCCGACATCGGCGCGTTCGAGCAGCCCGGCGGCACCGGCACGCCGGTGACCACGCGGCACACGTTCGACGCCCTGCCGACCGGCCCGCTCGCCAACGGCAGCGACGGCCTGACCGTCAGCGGCGCGGGCGGCACGGTCGCGGTGGTCGAGGTGCCGAGCGCGAGCGACAAGAGCGTGCGCCTCACGCGTACCACCAACAGCGGCAGCACCAGCGTCTCCCAGACCTTCGGCTCGCCGCTGACCGGAACCGTGACCGTCGAGACAAACGTCATGCGCGAGTCGGCCTACGTCTCCGGCAACGACTACTTCGCCGTCCCGTACGTGCGCGACGCGAGCGGCCTCAACGCGGTGAGCGTGGCGATGACGAAGAACACCATCGCCGCGTACTCCGGCACAACCCTGGTCACCGTCGGCACCTACACGCCGGGCCGCTGGTACAACCTGCGCCTGGTGATCAGCACCGGCACGCAGACCTTCGACCTGTACCTGGACGGGGCCCTGGTGCTCGACAACAGCGCCTTCCGCAACCCGCTGCCCGGCGTGGCGCAGATCGACTACTACGCCAACAGCTCCAACTACGGCAGCGTCGTCATCGACGACGTCTCGGTGAGCACGACCGCCTGAGTATCGCCGATGCCAGCTGTGCCGCCGGTCGTCCGGTTTCCTGACCTGCGGCGCCGCGCGGTGCGGGGACGATAGAACCCGTAATGGGGGGAATTCCCGGAGGTGTGTTCCACGGCGGCCTGAAAGTATTGATCCCTGTCATCGTCCAGGGGGAGGCCGTGATGAGGAACGTGGGTCAGGCCAGGCGAGCACTGGTCGTCCTGGCCATCGGGCTGGCGACGGCGATGTCCGTCGTCGCCGCGTGTGGATCGCCGTCGAACAACACCGAGCCGGCCGGGGCCGCGCCCGCCGTGTCGGACCCGCACGCCGGGCATGTCTCGGCGCCGCCGGCCGCTCCGCTGCGCGCGGGCGAGCGTTTCCAGAGTCTGAGCATGCCGGCCGCCTACACGCCACAGGCGCCGAACGGCGGCACCGACGAGTACCGCTGCTTCCTGATCGATCCGAAGCTCACCAAGACGGCGTACCTGACCGGGAGCCAGTTCCTGCCGCAGAACGCCGCCATCGTGCACCACGCGATCTTCTTCCGGATCGCCCCCGGGGCCGCCGACCAGGCGCGCAAGCTCGACGCCGACTCGCCGGGGGAGGGCTGGACGTGCTTCGGCGACTCGGGCGTGAACGGCGATGCCTGGGTCGCGTCGTGGGCCCCCGGCGCCAACGAGACGCTGCTCGCGCCGAACCTCGGCTACCCGATGCCGCCCGGCAGCATGGTGGTCATGCAGGTCCACTACAACCTGCTCGCCACCGGCGGCCGTCCCGGCGGGGCGGACCAGTCGGGCATCCGGCTGCGGATCAACGACGACACGGCCGCGATGACCGCGCTGCAGACCGGCCTGCTGCCCGCGCCGATCGAGCTGCCGTGTACCGCGGGCGAGTCGGGCCCGCTGTGCGACCGCTCGGCCGCCGTGGCCGACGTCGGCAAGCGCTTCGGCGACGACATCGGCGGCACCGAGGACCAGCTCATCAAGCAGTGCAACAAGGGCAATCCGCCCGTCGCCGGCGTCACCCAGCACTGCGACCACAAGGTGCCGCAGGCGGCCACGGTGTACGCGGTCGCCGGGCACATGCACCTGCTCGGACGTTCCATCAAGATCGAGCTGAACCCGGGTACCGCCGGCGCCAAGACGCTGCTCGACGTGCCCAACTACAACTTCGACGACCAGGCGATCCGCCCGCTCGACACGCCGGTCGCGCTGAAGCCGGGCGACACGCTGCGGGTGACGTGCACGCACGACGCCGCGCTGCGGGGGCTCCTGCCGCAGCTGAAGGGCAGCGCGCCGCGGTACGTGGTCTGGGGCGACGGCACCAGCGACGAGATGTGCCTCGGCCTGGTGGTGATGACCGCGGGCAGCCGCGGCTGACGGCGGCGTTCGCCAAACGCCGTGGCTGACGGCGGCGTTCGCCAAACGCCGTGGCTGACCGGCACGCGTTCGCTACACGCCGCAGGTCTCGGGCACCGTCAGGTTGACCGTCCTCGGGCCGTGGACCAGGGTGTCGCGGCTCGTCGCGGTGCCGGGGCAGGAGTGCAGGGTGTACTGCACGGTCACCCGAATCCGCTCCGGCGGCGCGACGTGCGCGGTGTAGGTGCCGTCGGCCGCGGCGTCGACCTGCGACACCACGTCGAGGGTGCGGGCGTCGACGATCGATACCGTCGCCGACTGCGGGGTACCGCCGAAACTGCCTTTGATCCGTCCGGTGACCGTCGTGCCACGGCTCAGGGCGACGGTGTACTGCGCCGACGCCTGGCCCGCGTAGGACGGCTGCGTGAACGACAGCGTCCACCGGTACGGTCCGAGGCGGTCGATCGTGTAGCGGCCGGCCGCGTCGGTGCTCGCCTCCGGCACGAACGTGCTCACGGCCGCGCCCGCGACCGGTGCGCCGCTCGCGCGGTCGGTGACCGTGCCGGTGATGGTGCGGATGCCGTCGTAGCGGACGGTGACCGCGGTCGTGCCACCCGCGGCGGGCGCGATCGCCAGCGCGGCGGCCCGGGCCCCCACCCCGCCGTGCGGGCCGACCCACTGGGCGCCGTGCGTGCCGTCGGAGGCGCTCGCGAAGGCCGCATACGGCTCCGGGGGTACCCGGTCCAGCGTGATCGTGCCGCTGCCGCACGCGCCGGCGTACCCGGCGTACGGGTCGGGCGCCCGGGTCGTCGGCACGAGGTTGACGCAGCCGTCGACCGGCGCGCCGGTGACCGTGTCCACGAGCGTGAACGCGATTGTCGCGCCCGCGTCCAGGCGCGCGGTGACGGCGGTGCGCCGTCCGGCGACGACCCGGGTGGACACGGTGGCGTCCAGGTGGGCGCCGTCGGTCACCTTCACGTCGAGCGGGCCGGCGCCGACCTCGGGGAAGGTGACGGTGCCGGTCTGCGTGCAGGCCGGCGGGAGGTAGACCGACGGCCCGCCGGTCTCGGCGCAGAACGTGGACAACGCGGCGCCGGTCCGCGCGTCGACCGCGGTGACCGTCACCGACCCGGGCGCGGTGAGCGCGTCGTCGACGACGGTCGTCCCGCCGTCGTTGACGGTCACGACGGAGGCGCCGGCGGGCGTGGCGGCGCCGGGCGCCCACTGCGTCTGGGTCGTGGTGCTGAAGCTCACCCGGTAGGCGCCGGTCCACGCGGTCAGGAACCAGGTGCCGTCCGCGGCGGTGGTGGCCTGGAACTGCCGGTCCCGGACCGGGTCGGCGACCGCCACGCCGGCGCCGGCCACCGGCCGGCCGGCGGCGTCGGTCAGCCGGCCGCGGACGGTGCCGGTCGGCAGCTGCCGTTCGTCGAGCACCGCGGCCCCGCCGGCGGTCACGCTGACGACGTCCGCGGTGCCCTCGGACTCCTTGCCGTGCGACCACTGGTCCAGCCCGTGGCCGGCGGGCGCGGTGAACTTCACCTTGTACGTCCCGGGGTACACGAACATCCGGAACGTCCCGTCGGCCTGACCGGACGCGACCACGTTCTCCGCGGCGCTGCTCTGCGAGTACGCGGTGATCATCGGGCTCGCGACCGGCCCGGCGGCGTCGGTGTACCGGCCCGAGATGGTGCCGAGGGGCAGCAGCGCCTCGTCGACGATCGTGCGCCGGCCGAGCGCGACGGCGACCGGGTCGGCGTCGGCCGCACGCTTGTGCCCGTGCACCCACTGCCGCGGCGCGCCCCGCTCGGCCGCGCTCACGAACTCCTGGTACGTGCCCGCCGCCACATACGGCAGGAGGTACCCGCCGGTGTCGTCGGTCAGCACGTGCGCGAGGTCGGCCGACGCCGGCCGGGCGATGCCGACCAGCGCGTGCGCCGCGGGCGCGCCCGTGGCCGTTGTGACGTGCCCGGCGAGCGAACCGTGCGCGATGACCGTGTCGGCGACGCCCCCGGTCGTCTGCCCGTCGGCGACCGTGATGCTCGAGCCGGAGGCGAAGTCGGTCTTGCCCGGGTAGAACTGCTCGAGCCCGCCGGGGAGACCGAACTTCAGCTTGTACGTCCCCGGCGCCACCCCGTCGAGCCGGAAGCTGCCGTCGGCCCCGGTGACGGCGGTGGCGATGCTGACCGGGTACACGTTGAGCAACAGCGACACGGTCGCCCCGGGCACGGGCGCGCCCGCCTCGCTCAGGCTGCCGGCGACCGCCCCCGACCCGGCGGCGAGGGCCGGCGGCGCCGGTAGCACGGCCACCAGCCCGACGACGGTGGCGGCGATCATGAGGCGACGCAGTGAACCGGCCATACCAGCCTCCCGGCGACGGCGGAACGTCAGGCGGGCAGTCTGGCGCACGACGGACGACGCCCACATCCCGCGCCGCCGGGCTTCGGGACTGAACAGCCCGGACGCCACCGAGGGCAATGAAAAATACACAGAGAGCGATCTTCGGTACCGCTACAAGGCCCGCCATTCGCTGGAGACGCAGGCCTCTTCGTAGTCCCAGGCCCCTTCGGACCGACCCGCGCGCAGCCGGCCGAGGATCGCGCCGAGGTCCGCGTCCGGCGGGATGTCCAGCGCCGCCAGCTGGTACGCGGGGGCGGCGCTCTCGCCCCGAACCCCGAGATCGGCGAACGCGCCGAGCACGGCGGCGGGATCGCCGGCCGCCACCCGCACGGTCAGGCGGCCCGACCAGTGCGCTTTGCGCATGACCCAGCGGTCGCCCTCGTGCTCGACGGCCTCGACGACGTCGCCGGTGGCCAGGTTCGGCGCGAACCACGGCGTGTTCTCGATCCGGTAGAGCCCCTCCCCGGCGGGGCTCGCCCACAGTCCTTCGCTGTCCACGGGGCGCGGCCAGCCGTCCGACGGCGCACGGCCGTCCTCGTCCGGCACCAGCCCGTACCGCACCATGACCAGCCCGCGACCCGGCTGCTGCGGATGATCCGCCGTGGATGCCACGTTACGAAGACTAGGTCACCCGGCCCCGTTCCAGGTCGCGGAAACGGCGCAAATGATAGGGCGAGGGTGATCGGCCCGGGGGCCCGAAATCGTCCAGCGTGAATGATCGCTTAGCCGTCCAAAGTGGACATGTCGCCGGCTGGGCGTCAAGTATTACCAGCTCAGACCCCGGGCGGCCGCCGTGTATGACTTGAACCACACGCCAAGGGGATGCCGCGCAACGGGGCGGCAGGTCTACGGTTCGCTCAGGCATTGATGCGCGCCTCGATGTTCCAATCCACTGTGGACTGACGGCGGCCGCGCGGGGGCGACGGGGGTTGTTGTGGACGGCTCTGTACGCAAGTTGATCTTGTTTCGTCCGTCCGCCCGGCGCCGCGGCATCGTGCTGGTGACGGCCGCCGTGCTGGGCGTGCAGATGGCCCTCGTGGCCAATGCGGTGGCGGCGCCGCCGGCGGCCAAGGGCGGGGTGTGGACGCCGCCGAACACGCCGCGACCGGCCACGACCGCCGTGCCGCGCGACCCGCACGCTCCCGGCGCCGGTGGTGCCGCCGCGCCGCGGCCGATGGCGCAGTACCGGGCACCGCGGTTCGCCGACCCCGTCGCGGGGGCGCAGACCCTGTCGCTGACCGCGGCGACGGGGGTTCCGACGCGCGGCCTGGACCAGCTGGAGCGGCAGCACCGTGGGAGCGCGGCCGCCGTCGACGGGGCGCCGGTGTGGGTCGGAGGCAACACCGACGCACCGGGCCTGGTCCGGGTCGAGGTCGCGAAGCAGGACCGCGCCGCCCAGGCTCGGGTGGACTCGGGCCTGCTGTTCTCGGTGTCCCGGGCCGACGGTTCGGCGGGCGCCGCGCCGGTGCGGGTGCAGGTGTCACCGGGGGCGTTCGCGGGCCGGTTCGGCGGGAACTACGCGCAGCGGCTGCGGCTGGTGCAGCTGCCGGCGTGCGCGCTGAGCACCCCGGAGCGGGCCGAGTGCCAGACCCGCACCCCGGTGGCGACGAGCGTGGAGGCGGGTTCGGGCCGGCTGACGGCGACGGTGGCCGTGACCGGTCAGAGCGCGGGCATGTCGGTCCTCGCGGTCGACAGCGCGCCGGACGGCTCGGCCGGCACCTACGCGGCGACCAGCCTGAAGGCCTCCGACGCCTGGTCGGCGGCGGGGACGGGCAGCTTCGACTACTCGTACCCGGTGACGGTGCCGCCCGCGCTGGGCGGCGCGGCCCCGGACGTCTCGCTGGCCTACTCGTCGGCGGCCGTGGACGGGATGACCGCCTCGACGAACGCGCAGTCGGACTGGGTGGGCTCCGGCTGGTCGTACAGCCCGGGCTTCATCGAGCGGGCCTACCTCCCGTGCGCCGACGACGGCATCACCGGCTCCGGCGACACCTGCTGGGGCTGGGGCGGCCAGGAGGTGTCGCTCGACGTCGCCGGCATGTCCGGCGGTCTGGTCTACGACGACGCATCCCACAAGTGGCACTTGTCCGCCGACAACGGCGCGACGATCGAGCTGAAGACGGGCGGGAACAACGGCGCCTACAACGGCGAGTACTGGGTCGTCACGCAGCCCGACGGCACCCGCCTGTACTTCGGCGCCGGTCACCTGCCCACCGCGGAGGGTGGCACTGGCGCGGACCCGGCATCCAGCGGGGCGTGGACCCAGCCGGTGTACTGCCCGAAGTCCGGCGACCCGTGCTACAGCCCGGGCACCGGGACGAACAGCTTCACACCGAACATGGCCTACCGGTGGAACCTCGACTACGTCGTCGACCCGCACGGCAACGCCACGACGTACTCCTACGGCACCGAGACGAACTACTACGCCCGCAGCAGCGCGCACACCCTGACCTCCTACACCCGCGCCGGATACCTCAAGCAGATCAACTACGGCTGGCGGGCCTCCGACGTCGCCGGGCAGGCCACGCCGAACCCGGCCGCCGAGGTCGTGTTCAGCACGGTGCAGCGGTGCAAGGGTACGGCCACCGAGTGCTCCACTGTGGACAACCTGACGAAGACGACGGCGCCGGACTGGCCGGACACCCCGTTCGACCAGATCTGCAAGTCCAGCGGCACCTGCCTCATCGGCGGCATCTCGTACTTCTCCACGGTCGAGCTGAGCCAGATCCAGACGCTGGTGAACAAGGGCGGCACCTACAAGCCGGTCGACACCTACGCCCTGGCGCACTCGTTCCCCGACCCGAACGACGGCTCGAGCCCGTCGCTGTGGCTGGACTCGATCACGCACACCGGCAACAACGCCACCACCGCGGCCAACGTCCCGCCGGTCATCTTCACGGGCACGCAGACGATGGCGAACCGGGTGCCGGGGTCGGGGACCTGGCCGGCGTACAACCACCAGCGGATCGACAAGATCACCACGGAGACCGGCGAGCAGGTCACGGTCACCTACGCGAACAGTACCGCGACGATCCAGGCCTGTGACCAGACGCCGGGCGCCTCGCACCTGCCGTCGGCGACGAACAACACGATGCTGTGCTACCAGCAGTACTGGCAGGGGCAGGGCCAGACGTCGCCGGTGTCGGACTGGTTCCAGAAGTGGGTCGTCACCAAGGTCGTCCAGCACGACCCGGTCATCGTCGGGTCCAAGGACCTGGAGACGAACTACAGCTACGTCGGCGACGCCGCCTGGCACCGTGACGACTCGGTGTCCACCAAGAACGCGCGGCGCAGCTGGAGCCAGTTCCGCGGCTTCGGGCAGGTCGTCAAGACGACCGGGGCCGCACCGGACCCGGTCACGCAGACGTCCACGACGTACCTGCGCGGCATGAACGGCGACTACAACAGCCAGACCGGCGGCACCCAGAAGTCCGTGACCGTCACGGCGAGCACCGGCGACGCGGTCGTCGACGCGAACCAGTACGGCGGCATGGTGCTGGAGACCGACACGTACACGCAGGCCGGCGGCACGGTCACGGCCAAGGAGATCGGCCTGCCGTGGTCGGCGCAGACCGCGTCGCACGCCGAGAACGCCCAGCCGGGGCTGCCGGCGCAGCTCGCGCAGTTCGTCAACGTCGGCACCAGCAAGCGGCTGACGCTGCTGAGCACCGGCGCGTGGCGCACCGCGAAGCGGACCGACACGTTCTCCGCCACGACGGGCCTGCCGCAGCAGAGCGACGACCAGGGCGACGTGTCCCTGCTCGGCACCGCCGACTCCCAGGAGACGTGCTCCACCGCCACGTACGCGACGCCGCCCGCCGGTGTCAACGCCGGCATGGTGAGCTACTTCAACCGCAAGCTCACGGTCGCCGGGCCCTGCGGCACCGCGCCGAGCGCGACGACCACCATCGCCGACACGCTGACCTACTACGACGGCAACGCCGCACCGGGCGTCATCACCGCCGCCGGCGACGCGTCCCGCACCGAGGACGTCGACTCGTACACCGGCTCGACGCCGGTCTACGCCACGACCACCTCGGACGCGACGTTCGACGCGTACGGCCGCCCGACGTCGAGCACCGATGCGCGCGGTCTCATCACGACCAGGACCTACGCGCCGCCGGCCGGGCAGCTGCCGACCACCGTCACCAGCACCGACACCACGTTCAGCCAGGCCACCGTCATCACGATGGACCAGGCGCGGCAGCTGCCGACGAAGACCGTCGACCCCAACAACAACGCCACCTCCCAGGCCTACGACGGCCTCGGCCGCCTCACCAGCGTCTGGCTGCCGGGCCGGGCCACGACCCAGTCGGCCAGTATCGTGCACGCCTACAGCGTCAACGGCACCACGGCGCCGTCGTACGCCTCGACGAAGACGCTGCGCGACGACTCCACCTACGCCTGGGCGTACACGATCTACGACGGCCTCGGCCGGGAACGGCAGGCCCAGACCGTCTCCCTGGACGGCAGCAACGGCTCGCTCGTCACCGACAGCTTCTACGACACCCACGGCTGGGCGACCAAGAAGACCCGGCCGTTCTACGTCACCGCATTCCCCAGCGCCACGATCTACCCGGCCGCCGACGCCTCCGTCCCGGCTGAGAAGGTCGCCACCTACGACGGGCAGGGCCGCCCCACCGGCGTCGCCGCCTACTCCCTCGGCCAGCTCCAGTGGACCACCACCACCGCCTACCCGGGCGGCGAGCGCACCGACGTCACCCCGCCGGCCGGCGGCACCGCGACGAGCACGTTCACCGACGCCCGCGGCCACACCAGCGCGCTGTGGAACTACACCACCGCGACCCCGGACGGCAACGCCGCCCACGCCTCGATCATCTCCTACGGCTACTCCCCGGCCGGCAAACCCGCCAAGGTGACGGGGCCCGGCGGGCAGGTCTGGACCTACACCTACGACCTGCACGGCCGGCCGGCCACCGCCGCCGATCCGGACGCCGGCACCGTGACGACCCACTTCAACGCGGCCGGTGACCTGCTCAGCCAGGCCGACGCCCGGCCGAGGACGATCACGTGGACGTACGACGAGCTCGGCCGGAAGAAGACCGAGAGCGACGGCGCGACGCTGCTGGCGAAGTGGGACTACGACACCGCGCCGGGCGGCAAGGGCCAGCTGGCCGCGTCGACCGCGTACGTGGGCGGCGCCGCCTACGTGAAGGCGGTCACCGGCTACACCAACCGCGGCGCCATCACGGGCAGCACGGTGACGATCCCGTCGACCGGGCCCGCCGACGAGGCGAAGCTGGCCGGCACGTACAGCAGCGGCACGTCGTACAAGGCGATCACCGGACTGCCGACGGCGACGACCTACAACGCCGACGGCGGGTTGCCCGCGGAGACGGTGACGACGCAGTACAACCAGAACGGCGTCCCGACCGTGGTGGCCGGCAACGCCGACTTCCTCACCTCGGCCATCATCGACCCGTTCGGCAACCACACCACGCTCACGCTCGGCGACATGCCGAACCAGGTGGTGCAGACCACGCACTACGACGCGGCGACCGGCCGGGTCACCGAGCAGTTCGTCGACAAGGAGTCGGCGGGCGCGCACGTCGACGACGCCGTCAGCCTGTTCGACCCGGCCGGCAACGTCACCGCGGTCAAGGACGCCCAGGGCGGCGGCGCCGCCACCGACCTGCAGTGCTACTCCTACGACCAGCTCGGCCGGCTGACCGAGGCCTGGAGCGACTCCGGGGGCACCCACACCGCGGCGGCGCCGTCGGTGCCGAACATCGGCGGCTGCGACCACACATCGGGCAGCGCGGCGAATCTCGGCGGCCCGGCGAAGTACTGGCAGTCCTTCACCTACAACGCCGCGAGCAACCGCGCCACCACGACCGACCACGCGGTGGACGGCAACACCGCGCACGACGTGCTGCGCACCAGCAGCTACACCGGTGACAAGGTGCAGTCGGTCCTCAACGACGGCCCCACCGACACCACCGACAGCTACGTGTACGACCTGGCCGGCAACACCACCACCCGCACGATCGGCGGCGGCGCCAACCAGACGATCACCTACACGCCGCAGAACCGGACCGAGTCGGTCACCGACGCCGTCTCCGGCAACCAGGCCACCTACCGCTACGACGCCGACGGCAACCTGCTGCTGCAGCGGACCAAGACCGGCTCGTCGACCAAGGTGACCCTGTACCTCGGCGGCGAGCAGCTCACCCTCGACGTCGGCAGCAACACGCTCAGCGGGCTGCGGTACTACCCCTTGGCCGACGGTCCGTGCCTGGTGCGCTCCTCGTCCGGCGCGCTGACGTACGAGTTCGGCAACGCCCAGGGCACCCACGGCCTGTCGATCGACGCCGGCGCCGCCCAGACCGAGAGCCGGCGGTACTTCACCCCGTTCGGCGCCACCCGCGGCACGGCGCCCGGCGCCTGGGCCGACAACCGGGCCTTCGTCAACCAGCCCGCCGACCCGGCCTCGAGCCTGGACCTGCTCGGCGCCCGCAACTACGACCCGCTCACCGGCCGCTTCCTGCAGCGCGACCCGGTCTTCGAGGGCAACGACCTCAACCAGATCGGCGGCTACGGCTACGCCGGGAACGATCCGGTCAACGGCAGCGACCCGGCCGGCCTCTACAACGACCACGCTCCCACCGACTCTCCCGCGTTCGAGTACCCGTGCTCCCTCACGCACCTGGAGAACTGCGGCGCACCGCACTACGGCAACGGCGGTACCGATCCCCGCAAGAAGGTCCCCAACAACAAGCCTGGCTGCGCAATCAGCGTGGAGGGCTGCGCCAGCTGGACCACCTCCCAGGTCCCCGACCCGGGAAGCCGTCCCACGGCCAGCGGGCCGCTGGTCATGCCGGTCAACCCGAATCCCGGCCCGCCGGACACGGGCAGCCGGCCGACGGCGAGCGGGCTGCTGATCATGCCCAAGGGCGTCGTCGTCGCCCCGGGTGACGGCTCTGAAGGGGTCGTCGTCGAGGTGGAGGGCGGATGCCTCGTCATCCACGGCACGGGGATGTACCAATGCCGTGCCACCTCGGGCCCGGGGACGATGGGAATCTGCCTGGCCGGAGGCGCCGCGGCCTGGTTCGGCGTCAGCGGGTCCGTCTGCATCGGCATCGACTCGCACGGCTGGGGCATCTGGGCGACCGGCGGGACCAGCCAGGGGGTACAGGCCGGCGGGGGCTTGTCCGTTCAAGCGGTCCTGTCGGACGGCGACATCGCCGATCAGAAGGGACACTTCGACACGGTCGAGGGCGGTGGCGGGCCGGTCGCGGGCGGCTACGCCTGGGGAAGCAACGACGCCGGCCGTCCGGTCCATACGGTGATGGGCGGCGTGGGGTTGTCCGACAAGGTCGGTGTGAAGGTGCCCAGCAAGGGGACCGGCCTGGCCAGCGGGGACAGCGGCACGGTGATCTTGTTCTACCACGACGGCAGGTAGCGTACGGACATGCAGACTCGGCGAGATCGGGGGAACCGGCGGGCGGGCCGCGTCGTGCTGCTGCTGGCGGCGGCCGTGTTCCTGGCCGCCGGGGCGGCGGCCGCCGGGCAGGCGATCGACGACGCCCGCGGCGCGACCGTCGACGCCGCCGTGGTCAGGATCATGACGGACGTGCCGGGCCGCCGGGTGTACGAGGTCACGTTCGTGGACGCGACCGGGCGGACCTGCGAGTCGCGGGTCGACACGGGCTCGAACCCGCCGGCGCGCGAGATCAGCGTCGGCGGCCGCTCCCTGGTGCACTATTCGGCGTCGGACCCGTGCGGCAAGGTGCGGGAGTCGATCGTCGCGCCGCCGTGGTTCTTCGTGGTCATCGCGGGGGTCATCGTGGTCGTCTGCTCGTTCGGAGTGTGGCGGCTACGGCCGCCGAGGGCGCGCCCTGGCGGGGTCGAATAGCAATCAGTCAACAAAGTTAAACAATTCTCCCGGGTGGACTCGGGGTGCTGGGGTTCGGGGCCGGCCGCGCATGAGCTGACGCATGCGATGGGTGCGGTGATGTCCAGTTTGCCGAACCACACCGCGTACGGGCACTGCACGGATGACTACGACATCATGTGTTACAACGACGGGCCGGGGACGGTCCTGCGGGTCGTCTGCGGTGACCAGGCCCAGGACAACCGCCTGGACTGCAACAAGGACGACTACTTCAACACCAGCCCGCCCGCCGGGTCGTACCTCGCCACCCACTGGAACACGGCCAACAACCGGTTCCTGCTCACCAGCGGCGGAACCGGCGGCGGAGCGTCGGCCGCCGGGACGATCACCGGCCCGGGTGGCAAGTGCGTGGACGTGGGCGGCGACGATACGGGCGGCAACGGGACCGCGGTGCAGCTGTGGGACTGCCAGTCCTACGCGGTGGACCAGCACTGGACGCACAACGCCGACGGTTCGCTGTCGACGCTGGGCCGCTGCCTGGACATCGTCGGGAACGGGACCGCGCTCGGCGCACAGGTCGAGCTCTGGGACTGCAACGGCGTCGGCGGGCAGAAGTGGGTGCAGCAGGCCGACGGCTCGCTGCGCAACCCGCAGTCGGGCCGGTGCCTGGACTCGCCCAACGGGGCGACGGGCAACGGCACCCGCCTGCAGATCTGGGACTGCAACGGCAGCGGCGCGCAGAAGTTCGCCCTCGTCTGAGGTTTGATCGTCTGACGTCGATCCGATACCCGCACCGCGCGTTTGTGCGTACAACGACGCGGTGCGGGTCGCTCCCCGTGCGACGCCGCTACGGCAGGCGGGCGAAGGCCCGCACCGTGAACGTGCCGAAGTCCTCCACCGCCGGCGGCGCGGCCGTGAACCGCGCGCCGCGGGCGGGCAGGGCGGCCAGGTTCGTGAGGTGCTCGACGACGTGGACGCCGGCCCGCAGCAGGACGCTGTGCGCCGGGCGCTCCCCGCCGCTCTCGGCATCGTCGATGTTCACCGAGTCGATGCCGACCAGCACCGCGCCGGCCTCGACGAGGTACTCGGCCGCCTCACCGGTGAGGAACGGCGCCCCGCGCCCGTACTCCGGCGTGCCGAAGTGCCGGCTCCACCCGGTGTCGAGCAGCACCGCGGCGCCGCGCACGCCCCGATCGGCGAGGGTCGCGGCCCGGATGCCGCGCGCATCGGCGCTCCAAGCGTCGTGCAGGTGAAACACCTCGGCGGGCAGGTCCACGAGCGTGGCCAGGTCGAGCCGCGCGAGATCGGCCCCGTCGGCGTACCGGTGGAACGGCGCGTCGAGGTACGTGCCGGTGTTGCCGATCATGGTGATGATGTCCATCGCGAACTCGGTGCCGGCCGCGTACCGGGCACGCGAGTCCTCGCGCGTGAGGTGCGGCGCGATCGTCGGCGCGGGCAGCCCCGGATAGGTGACGAGCCCGGCCCGGATGCGGTGACTCAGATCGACAACGCGCGCAGCGACCGGCGCCGTCTCGACTCCCCGGCTACCCCGGTGCGTCTCCTCGACGATTTCGAGATCCCGCAGGTGTACCGATCCAACGAGCGCGAGCCCGAGATGCCGCACGAGCAGCGCGCCGATGGCCGCCTCGGACAGGTCCGGCGCGGGCAGGTCGAGCCGGAACCCCTCACCGGCCAGCGAACCGCCGTTGGCAAACTCAATGTCGAAGCCGAAGTGGGCCCGGTACTCGATCATGATCGCATTCTCGCACGCATAGGATCCAGACCGGGATCCTCGACCCGCAGCGGGCCGCGCACACCGTCCTGCGCCGGTCCCACCCTCTCCGGCGGCAACACCACCCCGACGTCGACCAAGCCCACGTCCACGTCGCCGTCGGTTTCGTCGTCTGCGGGTGGCAAGGGTTGTTCGGCGAGCTACAGCACCACGAACACGTGGGACGGCGGGTTCCAGGGTGAGGTGACGGTGAAGGCGGGGAGCTCGGCGATCTCCGGGTGGACGGTGAAGTGGTCGCTCGGTAGCGGGCAGAGCATTTCGCAGGTGTGGAAGGGCAAGCTGACCACGAGCGGTTCCAACGCCACTGTCGTGAATGAGAGCTACAACGGCACGGTGGCCGCCAACGCCTCCACGACGTTCGGGCTGCTCGGCACCGGTACCGCCACGACCCCGGCGCTGACCTGCACCAGCGCGTAAAAGCCGGTCCCGCCGCCGCGCCGCAGCCAACCGCGGCGGCGGGACCGGCCTCTCTGGAGGTATCGGGCCGGCGGGCGGAGCGGCCGGCCTACGCGGCCTCGGCCTGGCTGCCGAACCGCCCGGCGACCACCTTCCGCAGCACCTCGAGCGCCTGCTGCGCGTCATCGGGCCCGACCGGCGCGGTCCGGTCCTTGATGTAGGACGCCAGGGCGTTCCGGATGATGTCGGACCGTCGCGTGTGCGCCAGGTCCGCGAGGCTGTCCAACTCGTCGACCATCGCAACCGGCAGCCGGATGCTGATCAGGGCCATCGGCCCGTCCGTGACGGGCGAGGCCACTTCATCGGACACGGGCGTCGCCGCGGCCAGCAGCGGCGAGACATCCTCCGCGGCGTTGAACCACGCGACGATCTCGTCCTTGGACATCCGATCGAAGTCTGGATCACTCACAGAACCCGCCTCCTCCACTCATCCAGCTCTGCACCGGCGAGCGCCTTCACGCTCAAGATCCGATATTTGGTCGTCCGATGCAACTGTTCACAGATCACCGCGACGACTCGCGCGCTACCAACCATGCCCATAACGACGAGCAGGAGATCCCCGATCTGTCGCTCGAACCGTAGACCGGGCGGGGCGTGCAGCGCCTGTTCTACCTCCTCAAGGGCAACCTTGCGACGACGGGCAACGGCAAGGCCCTCATCCGTCCACAGGTACTCCCGCTCCACCACGGTTCGACCGTATCACGTCGTCATACGACGTTACGTTCAGGCGCAAGGTTCCTACCGCCTCTCGCTGGACCGACTGACTAGTCAGTCCGTAGCTTGGCTGCTACGTGAGTGACCGCGGTCACGGCGCGACGCAACCGAGGGAGACGTATGCGCATCGACGTGCACGTCCACTATTGGGCCGCCGGGTACATAGACCGGCTGGTGCAGCACGGCCGCCAGGACCTGGCCTTCGCCGGCCGCCAGCGCGACGACCGGCGGCAGCGGCCGACGATGGACAGCGTCGGCGTCGACGTGCAGATCCTCGCGGCGATCGGCCTCACACTGAGGTCGCCGACCCGGCCAGCGCCGCCGACGCGGCGCGCTTCATCAACGACCTGTACGCCGAGACCGGCCGCCGCGACGGCGGCCGCTTCCGGGCGTTCGGCAGCTTCCCGCTCCGCACGTCGATGCGGCAAGCGCCGAGACCGACCGCTGCCTCGACCAGCGAGGCCGGAGTACTTCGTCGCGATGGCCCTGATCGGTCTGGGCCAGGGCACGTACTTCGCCGTCGACTTGGCCCTGGTCACAGACGTGCTGCCCAACCGCCACCAGGACGCGGGGAAGAACCTCGGCGTCATGAACATCGCCAACACGCTGCCGCAGTCGCTCGCGCCGGCGATCGCCCCCGCTGTTCATCGGGCTCGGCGCAGGAGGCAACTACACGGCGCTGTTCATTGCCGGCCGCGCCTACGCCGTCGTCAGCGGCCTGATGATCCTAGGCGTCCGCGGCGCCCGCTGACGGCGCGAGCAACCGCAGCAGCAGCTCGAACGCCCGCTCGGTGTCCGTAGCGGGTTCCAGCAGCCAAGCCGCCTGCAAGCCGTTGATCGCGGCGGTGACCAGCGTCGCCGCCGCGTCCGGATCGACATCGGCCGCGACCTCGCCGCGCTCGAGCCCGATCGCCAACCGGCGCCGCACCTCCTGCTCCACGAATGCGGCCCGGCCCCGCACATGCTCCGCGGCCGCCGCGTTCCCCGCGATCGCCTCGCCCTCGAGCACGTGCGCCAGCTGCAGCGGCACCTGGGCGTTGCCGGCCTTGCCGAGGAACGCCGCCAGCCCACCCAGCGCCGGGTCCCCGCCCGCCGGCTCGGCCTGCTGCTGGGCCCACGACATCTGCAGCTCCAGCACCGCCTGGAACAATGCGTCCTTCGACGAGAAGTGGTGCAGAATCCCGGATCGGGTCAGTCCGACGGTCTTGGCGACCGCCTCCAACGTCGTCTGCGTGTAACCGCGCTGCGCGAAGACCACGAGCGCGGCCCGGACGATCGCGGCCTTGATCTCGACGCTCTCCTCGATCTGCCGCTGCGAGCGGCGCTTGGCCCGCGGCCGTCCCGGCAACGGGCCGAAGTCCTGGGCCGAGACGCCTACTGACGAGTCGGTCGGTTCATGCACCCGTTCATCGTAGGACCGCACGTCCGGCCCCGGCGGGCAGCTTTACAGGTCCGCGCGGGGCTACCTACCATGGCGGGACCGCGAGCGGAGGTACCACACATGCCGTCACCGGTGCCGTCTCGACCGCCGACCCTCGATGAGGTCGCCGAGCGCGCCCGTGTTTCCCGCACCGTCGCCTCCCGGGTCATCAACAACGGCCCCAACGTGAGCCGCGCCAAGCGGGACGCGGTCGAGAAGGCGATCCGGGAGCTCGGGTTCACCCCCAACCGCAGCGCGCGGGCGCTCGCCACCCGCCAGACCGGCGTCGTCGTGCTGGCGGTCTCCGGCGACGGGCCCGAGGTGTTCGGTGACCCGTTCTTCGCGCAGGTCATCGTCGGTGCGTCCGCCGCGCTGGAGAAGACCGACCTGCACCTCATGCTCAGCCTGGCCACGAACGACCACGGCCAGCGGCGGTTGCGGAACTTCCTGCAGACCCGCGGGGCCGACGGCGTGATGCTTGTCGCGACGCGCGGCGCCGACCCCCTGGTCGACATCGCCGCCAGGTCCGGCCTGCCGACGGTGTTCGTCGGCCTGCCGGTGCACGGGACGCCTCCCTACTACGTCGACGTCGACAACGCCGGCGGTTCGCGGACGGCGACCGAGCACCTGATCCGCGGCGGCCGCCGCCGCATCGCGATGATCGCCGGGCCCGAGGACACCGCCGTGGGCCGGGAACGTCTTCGCGGCTATGCGGAGGCGCTGCTCCTGGCCGGCCTCGAGCCGTACGCCACCGCCGCCGGCGACTTCATGGAGGCCGGCGGCGTCGAGGCCATGCGCGCGCTGCTCGGCGCGCGACCGGACCTCGACGCCGTGGTCGCCGCCAACGACAACATGGCGGCCGGGGCCATGCGGGTGCTGCGCAACGCCGGCCGCACGGTCCCCGGCGACGTGGCCGTGGTGGGCTTCGACGACATGCCCATCGCGCTGCACACCGACCCGAAGCTCACCACCATGCACCAGCCGGTGCAGTCGCTGGGCCGCGAGGCCGCCCGCATGCTGGTCGAGCTGCTGGACGGCGCCCAACCGGCGTCGCTCATCCTGCCCACGCGGATCGTCGTGCGGGATTCGGCCTGACCGGGTTCTCCACATCTGGTACCTCCAGAGTTGGAAGCGCTTCCAGTCGACAATCCAGTGATGTCGACGCGTACCTGTCAAGACCTCTTTACGTCGAGGGTATCGATCGTTTAGCTTGAGACTGGAAGCGCTACCAATCGCCGCCGTCTATCAATCGGCTTCGGGAGAGCGCTCTCATCATCGACAGGGAGGCAACATGCGGATGCGAACGCTGCTGTGTGCGGCGGCCGCCGCCGTCGCGCTGGTGGTGTCCGGCACCGGCACCGCCGCCGTGGCCGGGGCCGGCCGGGACACGCCGCCGACGCGCTACCTGGGCATGTTCCGGGAGGAGGATCCCACCACGATCGCCGCCAACGTCAGAAGCCTCTACGGTGTCACCCCCGCCAGCGTGATGTGGTTCGACAGCTGGGGGAGCGGCCGCCCCTTCCCGGTGACGGAGGCCAAGACCCTCTGGCGCCACGGCATCATGCCGCACTACACCTGGGAACCCTGGGACACCGCCCTCGGCCCGAACGACCCCGCGCAGATCCACCTGCAGGACGTCATCGACGGCTCGTGGGACGGCTACATCACGGCCCGCGCCAGGGAGTTCGCCGCCGTGCGCCTGCCGATCCTGGTCCGCTGGGGCCACGAGTTCAACGGCAACTGGTACCCGTGGGGCATCGCGAACAACAACGCCGACCCGACCCTGTACGTGCGGGCGTACCGCCACGTGCACGACCTCGTCGCCGCCGCCGGCGCCCGCAACGTGCAATGGGTGTGGGCCTTCAACAACGGCTCGTCACCGGACGCGCCCTACAACGACCCGGCGGCCGCCTACCCCGGCGACGCCTACGTCGACTGGGTCGGCATCGACGGGTACAACTGGGGGTTCGGCCCTTCGTGGGACCCGGCGGGCGACCACTGGACAACCTTCGACCAGACCTTCGCCACCGCCTACGCCAAGGCTCGCGCCGTCGCGCCGAACCGCCCGGTGATGATCGGCGAGTTCGCGTCGACCGAGGACGGCGGCGACAAGGCCGAGTGGCTCCGGGACATGAACACGACGCTGCGCTCGGGCGCGTACCCCGAGCTCAAGCTGCTCACCTACTTCGACCTGACCAAGGAGGAGGCGTGGTCGCCGGGCTCGTCGCCGGCCGCGCTCGCCGCCTTCACGTGCTGGGCCCGGCAGCGGTACATGAGCGGGCGGGGAGCCGAGCTCGCCCGCATCGGCGCGCATCCGAGCTCCGCCGGCGGATAAGAGCGGGACACGAGACGCCAATGCGTGTGCGCCCGGGTCGAGGCGCACACCGCACCGCCTCTTCCAGGGGCCGGGCCACTAGGGGCTGTATCGAAGTGGATGGCCGGGCTGCGGCGGACTCAGACGTCGGCGGGAACCACCCCGGTCACACCCCGATACAACCCCGGTATCGGGGCGCGCCCGGCGCGGCCCCAGCCGACGCCTGAGCCTCGCCTCGCTCCGACCCCCACTTCGACACAGCCCCTAGCGCATGAGCAGCTCCTGCAGTTCCGGGAGCCGGCCGAACAGGACGGGGAGGCCGCGCACGCCGTTGCGCGCGGACTCGTGCGACAGCGCGAGGTCGGGGCCGGTGCCCGCCTCGACCCCGGCGAGGCAGCGCAGGATGTTCCACCTCGTGTGCCCCAGCCAGCCGCCGATCATGAACACGAACCAGCTCGGACCCCACGGCGGCAGCGCTCCGCCCCCTGCGACGTAGCCGTCGAGGACCGAGCGGAAGATGGCGGGCCGAACGTCGTCGAAGCCCGGCCCCTTCGCGAGGCTCAGCGCGGTCGAGCCGAGCTCACCGGACAAGTCGAGCATCCCCGAGAGCTCCCAGTCGAGCACCACCGGACGGCCCTCATGGGCGAGCAGGTTCCACGGTTGGATGTCCTTGTGGGTCAGCACGACCGGGCCCGGTCGCTCGCAGGTCTCGACGAAGTCGGCGATCGCGAGGAACGTCTCGACCTGGGCGGTGAGTTCGGCGGCCCAGGGCTGTCCGGTCGCCGTCGCCCGCTCGGCGAGCTCGGGCCAGTCCCGTGACGTCGGGTCCTCGGTCGAGTCGTCGGGCCACTGCACGTCGAGCGCGTGGATGCGCGCGAGAATCTCACCGATCTCGAACGCGTACGCCGCCGGTACCGGTGCCTCGGGAATCTTTTCGCCCTCGACCCATCGATGAACGAGCGTGTGCTCACTCACCGAGATCGGCTCTGGCATCGCGATGCCGGCGGCGAAGGCCGCCCGCTCGAATCTGAACACGTCCTCGGCCCGGTAGGTCGACCGGCGGTCGAGGTGGTTCATCTCCTTCACCGCGAACGACCCCTGATCGGTGTCGAGCCGGTACAGCCGGTTGGCGAACCCGCCGTGGACACGGGTCATCGGGCCGATCGGCGCGCCGAGGTGTGCAAGGTCCACTACACGCAACCTAGGGCCGGCAGTTCGTCGAGGCAACCGCTTTACCCGCGGTCACGAACGGCGTGGCGCGCTCCGCGTCCGCGGCTTCTCGCCGCGGTGGGTGCGGAAAGGCCGTTCATGAAGATGTCGAGCAGCCGGGCGGCCTGTTCGCTGCTGCTGGTGATCGGGGCCACCGTGAAGATGCCGATGAGGCCGGCCGCGACGTCCTCGGAGGTGGCGTGCGCGCCGATGTCGCCGGCGGCGCGGCCGGCGGCGAGGATCTTGTCGATGGCGGCCAGCAGTTCGGTGCGGGTGTGCGCAGAGCCGAGCTGCTTGTTGTTGATCATGGCTCGCAGGGTGTCGATCATGCCGTTCTTGGTGGCCAGCCACTCGCTGAACAGGTCCATCCAGCGGCGCATGGCCTGCGCGGGCGGGTGGGCGGCGAGAAGGTGCTCGGCGCCATCGGTCAGGCGACGCACCTGGTCCTGGTACACGGCCTCGACCAGCGCCTCGCGGGTGGGGAAGTGCCGGAACAGCGTGCCGATGCCGACCCCGGCCTCGCGGGCTATCAGCCGCAGCGAGGGCTCGCCGCCGGCCCCGGCCGCGACGAAGAGCCTGGTCGCCACCTCGATGAGCGCCTGACGGTTGCGCGCCGCGTCGCTGCGAACGGGTTGGGACACCACGTCACTCTAGCGGAGCACGCTCCGGTTGTGTAACGTCGCCGACGAAACGGAACACGCTCCAATTAGCCTGCGGAGAACCACCATGCATGTGTTCATCACCGGAGGCTCCGGCCTGACCGGTCCCGCTGTCGTGTCGGAACTGCTGTCCGCGGGTCACCGGGTTACCGGGCTGGCCCGCTCGACCGCCTCGGCGGATCGCCTGGCCCGACTGGGAGCGGAGCCTTTCGCCGGCTCGCTCGACGATCTCGACCGGCTGCGCATCGGCGCGGCCGCCGCCGACGGCGTGGTGCACATGGCCGCCGGCGGCGAGCCGGGCGACTGGGCCGGAATCACCAGACGTGACGTCAACGCGATCGAGACGCTGGGAGCCGCGTTGGCCGGTACCGGCAAACCGTTCGTGTCAACGTCCGGAACGATGGTCATGACTCCGGGCCGCGTGAGCGAGGAGACCGACGCACCCGACGGCGATGCGTTCGCCGCGTACCGGATCCCCGGCGAGCGGAGCTGCCTGGGCTACGCCGATCGGGGAGTGCGCGCCAGCGTGATCCGTCTCGCCCCGACCGTGCACGGTCCGGGCGACTACGGGTTCGTCGCGATGCTCGTCGCGACCGCCCGCAGGACGGGTGTGTCGGCCTACATCGGGGACGGGGCCAACCGATGGCCCGCGGTCCACCGCCTCGACGCGGCCACCCTGTTCCGGCTCGCGCTGGAGAAGGCGCCGGCCGGAACCGCGCTGCACGGAGCGGCGGAGAGCGGCGTCCCGCTGCGGGACATCGCCGAGAGGATCGGCCACACGCTCGACCTGCCCGTGGTGTCGGTCGGGGTGGACGAGGCCCCGTCGCATTTCGGGAGCGCCCCCCTGGCCGCCGTGTTCGCCGCCGACGTCCCGGTCTCCAGCGCGCGCACCCGCGAGCTGCTCGGCTGGACCCCGGGCCACCACACGCTGCTCGAGGACCTCGAACACGGCGACTACTTCGCCGCCGCGGAAGCTCGCTGAGCCGTTGGTGCGCGCGGTGCAGGGCGCCGATCCGAGTTCGGGAGAACGGCGCCCCGCCGTGTGTACTGCTAGGAGCGGACCAGCTCGCGGGCCGGTTCCGGCGCCGGCTGCGGCCGGGCGTTGGCGGCGCGGACGTAGCGGGGCAGCAGGAACGGGTCGGTCAGCCAGCCGAGCGCGAGGAGCCCGACCGTGCCCAGGTACGTCCAGCCCCAGCGCTTGCGGCCGAGGTAGAAATGGTGCGCCCCGAAGAGCCCGAGCAGAAGCCACCAGGTGTACGCCACCAGCAGCGACTTGCCCCGCCGCCCCTTCGCCACCGGCGCCGGCCCAACCGGCTCGACATGGACCGCCGCCGGCCCGACCGGTGCAACCCGGACCGCCGCGGGGCCGACCGGCTCAACCCGGACCGGTGCAACCCGGACCCCCGCGGGGCCGACCGGCTCAACCCGGACCGGCGCAACCCGGACCGCCGCGGGGCCGACCGGCGCAACCCGGACCGGCGCCGGCTCGGCGGCCGTGAGCTCGGGCTCGTCCAGCACCGTCTCCCTGAGGCCGATGAAGCCGTGCAGGCGCCGCAGCCAGGCCGGGGCCCACCAGTTCGCCCGGCCCAGCAGCGTCATCGTCGCCGGGACCAGCACGCACCGGACCAGCGTCGCGTCCACCGCGACCGCCACCGCCAGCCCGAGGCCGATCTGCTGCACCCCGCCCATCTCGCCGGTCACGAAGCAGCCGAACACGATCACCATGAGCAGCGCCGCCGACGTGATGATCCGGCCCGAGTGCTGCAGCCCGCGGCGGACGGCCACATCGGTGGGGAAGCCCTTGTCGGTGTACTCCTTGATCCGGCCCAGCAGGAAGACCTCGTAGTCCATCGAGAGCCCGAACGCGAACGCGAAGACGCTCACCACCGTGAACGGGCTCAGCCCGCCGACGGTCAGCACCCCGAGCGGCCCGGCCAGGAACCCGTGCTGGAAGACGGCGGTCAGCACCCCGAACGTGGCCCCCAGGGACAGCAGGTTCATGAGGACGGCCTTCAGCGGTACCACCACCGAGCCCGTCATGGCGAACAGCAGCACGACCATCGCCAGCAGCGTCACGCCGAGGGCCAGCGGCAGCCGGTCGGTGATCTGGCCGACCACGTCGGCGACGAAGGCACCGCTGCCGGTCACCCAGGACTCGCCGCCGCCGGGGCGGTCGGCCCGGATCCGCTCGACGAGGTCCTGGGCGGCCGGTCCCTCGGGGTCGCCGGTGGCCTCGAAGCCGATGGTGGCCAGGCCGTTGCCGGCGTCCTCGGCCGGGTGGACCAGGGCGACGCCGGGCGTGCCGGCGAACCGGGCCGCCCAGGCGTCGAGATCGGCCGGGCCGGTGTGGGCGACGACGATGACGGCCGGCGCCGCGCTCTGCCCGTAGTTGCCGGTCAGCTCGTGCTCGACCTGCACCGACTCCATCTTCGGCGGCAGCGCGCCGAGGTCGTCGAGGTGGATGCTGGTGCCGAGGGCGGGCAGCGCTACGGCGACGAGGGCCGCGCCGCCCAGGACGGTGGTGAGTACCGGCCGGCGCTGCACGATGCGGGCCAGCCCGGCGAAGAACCCGGACTCGGCGGCCCGGCGAGCGGCCCGCTTGGACGGCTTGATGCGCTTGCGGGCCAGGCCGATCAGCGCGGCGGTGAAGGTCAGCGACACCAGCATGGCGGCGATGGCCACCGAGATCCCGGCCGCGCCCAGGGCGGACAGGCCGGTGATGCCGAACAGCAGGAGGCCGCTCAGGGCGGCGGCGACGGTGAGGGCGCTGAACGCGATCGTCCGCCCCGCCGTGGCCCAGGCCCGGCTCACGGCGACCGTGGGGTCGTGGCCGGCGGCGAGCTCCTCCCGGTACCGCGCGACGAGCAGCAGGCCGTAGTCGATGGACAGCCCCAGCCCGAGCAGCGTGACGATCGTGACCGCGTTCGAGTCGAGCTCGGTGAACTTCGTGAACACCAGCAGCATCGTCATCGAGAAGGCGATCGACACGATCGCGGCCAGCACCGGCATGCCGGCCGCGATGATGCCCCCGAAGATGAACACCAGCACGACCAGGGTGATCGGCAGCGACATCGACTCGGCTTTGGACAGGTCCGCACCGGCCTGCGCGTTGGCCTGCTGGTTGAGCACCGGCCCACCACCGACCCGGATGCGGGCGCCGGGCTGCCCGTCGCCGCGCAGCGTCGCGGCCCCGGAATGCAGGGCGTCGGTGAGCGCGGTCGCCGCGGTGTCCTGGGCCTCGTCGCTGAGGTTGGCCAGGGTGACCTGGATCAGCAGGCCGCGGTGGTTCTTGGCGATCAGCCCCGCCGCCTGCTCGGCCGGCAGGCCGTCATCGAACGGTGTCACCACCTGGTGCACCCCGCCGACCTCGCGCAACTTCCCGGCGAGGGCCAGCACGTCGGCGCGCACCGGCGCCGCCGCCGGATCGATCCCGTCGACGACGCCGATCACGGTGTCGCCCTGCGTCGACTGCGTGGCCAGCACGTTCTGCCCCGGAAGGACTCCATCGTCTTGGGAGTGTTGTTCGCGGCGAGCGCGTCGAAGACCGGCCCGGCCGCGACGACGCCGAGTACCACGGCGGCGAGCCACAGTCCGAGGACCCCCCACCGGTGCCGGAAGCACCAGTGCCCGATGCGCGCGATGAACCCGTGAGCCATAGCCATCCCCTTAGCCGAAGCGACCCGTATCAACGGGTTTCAGCCTCGTCACCGCGGAGCCCCGGCACACTGCCGCCGACCACCGAGTCGGCCATGACGGCAGCCCCCGCCCGGCTACGGGGGACAGCCCTACCCCGACGCCGGCTTCGTCCTGAGCGCAGAATCGGCGGGGCCGAGTGCAACGCTTCGTACTCCTCAGGCGTGTAGTGGCGGGCGCCTCGGCCGTGAGCGCGGCGCGCGGGGGAGGAATGCGTACTGTGATCACACTGCCGGGCCGCGCCGGGGGTCCAGTACCGCAGCGGCCGGGGGCACCGGGCACCCTGGCCGACTTCAGCGAATTTTACGCGGCGAACTTCCACTCGCTTGTCGTGCAGCTCCTCGCGCAGACCGGCGATCTGGCCGAGGCGCAGGACGTGGTGCAGGAGGCGTTCTGCCGGGCGTTGGACCGCTGGTCGCGACTGGCGACGTACGACGACCCGGCGGCGTGGATTCGCCGGGTGGCCTGGAACCTGGCGACGAGCCGCTGGCGCCGCGTGCGCTCGGCGATGATCTTCGCGCGGCGGCAGCGCGAGGAGCCGGTGCCGGGTCCGAGCCCCGATCGGGTCGCGCTGGTCGCGGCGATCGCGAAACTGTCACCGCAGCAGCAGCGGGTCATTGTGTTGTACTACGTGGCCGACCTGACGGTGCCCGCGATCGCCGCGGAGCTGACTGTTGCCGAAGGTACCGTCAAATCCTGGCTTTCTCGGGCACGGGCGGCGCTCGCCGTCGAGCTCGGCGACTCCGACATGGAGGCGGGCGCCGATGTCTAGCCGCGATCCGCTCGTTTCCCGATTCGCGGCACTGCGCGCGGAAGTACCGTCGACAGCGCCCGGTGTGGAGGCCGCACGCCGCACCGTCGCGACCCGGCGCCGACGCCGGCTGGTGGGCGCGGTCGCCGCGCTGGTGCTCGCGACGTCGGGCGTCGCGGTGGTCATGGCCCGCGCGAGCGGCACTCCCGAGGTGGCCACCACGCCGAGCCCGTCGGTATCGGCCTCCATCGAGCCGTCTCCGGCGACGTCGAGCCGGCCGCCCGGGCCCGGGGCCGGGGCTGGCGGATCATCGGTCACCGGCTCGACGACCAGCGCACCGGGACGGTCGCCGGTATCGTCGTCGCCGTCGTGCGTGCCGACCATGAACGCCAACGTGACCGGGGTCGTGGGCTTCGATATCGACGTGGGTCTGGCGTCGGCCAAACCGAGGTGCCCGAATGAACGGCTGCGGGTGTTTTGGGCGTCTTACACCATCGACGAGGCGGACGTCCAGCACCTGTTCCGGTCGGGCACTTCCTACCTCGACCCGGCCAACCCCACCGTGCACTTCGCGGCCGTCATGCCGACCCAGTGCCTGGGGAGGATTCTGTACGTCGCGGAGGGGTCGGCGGTGATTCCCGGCACCATCACCACCGGGACGGACATGATGAAGGCCGACCCGTTCCGCGTACCGCGGCCGGGCATCGGGAACTTCCTGTGGGCGAGCGACCGGGTCGCCTGCCCGAGTCCGGCGCCGAGCGGGTAGCGCCGTTGCGGTACGGACGCAACGATCCGGCCGGGCCGGGCGTGTTGTGGGTGCCTGCCGACGCGGCAGGGTCCCTCATGTACGAGGAGTCCGATGAATAGCACCTGGCACAGGCGTCGATTCATCAGCCTGGCAATGGCCGCGGGGGTCGTCGCCGGCGGGTTCGTAGCGCTCGACGCCGCCCCTGCGGTCGCGTACACGCAGGTCGGTGTCGGCGCCATCACGTGGGCGTACACCGATGCACGGCAGCCGTTCCAAACCCACGTGAACGAGGCGGCCGACGCTCCGGTCGGCGTCTGGCGCGACAGTGCGGGCAAGACGCATCTTTCCCGGTCCTACTTCACGTTCGACATCTCGTCGTTCGCCGGTGCGACCATACCGGCGGCCGAGATCGTCACCTCGGAGAAGTCGGCCAACGACTGCACCGCGGAGCCCGCCGTCGAGCTGCGCCGGACCGCCGACTTCACGGCGCCGACGTGGCGGCGCCCGCCGGCCGACTCGGGCCTGGTGGACGGTACGCCCACCACGGAAGGCTGCCCGTCGTGGCGGGACGCCTGGGATGTCCGGGACACCCTCATCGCCGCGCTGGCCGCAGGCCGCTCCACCGTCACCCTGGAACTGCGGGTTCCGCAACACTTGGAGGCCAACCCACGCTACGGCCGCACGTTCGACCACGCGGTGAAGCTGATCGTGCAGTACAACCGGGCGCCTCGGGTGCCCACCGGCCTGAGCGTCGACAGCCAAGTCTGCGGGTCCGCGCCCTACTACCTCGGCTCGGCGCAGCCCAGGCTCAGCGCCGCCGACTCCGACCCCGACGGGGACTCGGGCTCGAGCGACGAGCTCGTCAGCGTGACCTTCGCCATCGCGCCGGTGAGCGACCCGACCCAGCGCACCGAGTTGACTACCATTCCCTTTCCGCCCCGGACCAACGCATCCGTGACCGTCCCGGACGGGGTGTTCTCCGACGGCCAGACCTACCAGATCACCGCCCGGGCCGTCGATGACGACGCCGCGGTCTCGGGGTGGAGCGAGCTGTGCACGGTGGTCGTCGACTTCGTGCCGCCGGCCAACCCGCCGCTGGTGTCCTCCGTCCAGTATCCACCCGGGTTTGTGCTCCCGGGCTCCGGTGGACCGGGCATCCCGGGCCAGTTCACCTTCTCCGCGAACGGTGAGACCGACATCGCCGGGTACCTCTGGGGCGAGCTCAGTCCCACCGAGTTCGTCGGGGCCGACGCGCTCGGCGGCTCCGCGACGATCACCTGGACACCGCAGTCGTCCGGTCCGAAACGGATGTTCGTGGTGAGCGTCGACCGGGCCGGCCACCGCTCACCACAGGTTATCTACCAGTTCCTCGTCAAGAGCGCGTCGGCCTGAGCCAGGCTTCCTTGAGTCCCAGGCCGGCGCCTGGCCGGCCTGGGACTTCCGGATCGTCGGCGACCGCACCTACCAGCGGCTCGGCTCCCTGTAGGCCAGGCCGAGCTTCTCGGCCGCGTCCTTGCTCCCACCGATCATCTCTGCGACGGATTTCGGATCGGTGTCCCGCATCGACGCAATGAGTTCGGCGGCCAGGAGTTCCGGATCCCGACCCGAAATCTCGATCACGCGGCCGAATTGTATGAATGGTTCGTCGAACGACCTGGGGCCGGCTGGGTAGTCGAACGTCAGGCGCGCGATGTCGAACTCCTTCAACCAGGCTGTGCACCAGCCCGGGGCGCAGTCCCATCGGCCCAGGACCGCCGGATCGGCGCGAAGGCCATCGGCGACCAGCCGGGCCAGGGTCCGGGCCGGCCATTCCCAGCTGTGGTCCTGCTCGGCTCGAGCGAGCTCCCGGTCGTACTGCGTCGCATCGAACCGAACCGCCGGTGGCGGGTCGCCCGGCATGGAGGAGCGCCAGTCCTTCCAGACCACGTCGGAGCCTTCGCGCACGATCGTGACGTACAGGCCGCCGCAGCACCCCTCGGTGCAATACGCCTCGGCGAGCCGGACCTCCTTGGGCTCGGCCGTGGCCCTGAGCCGCCCGCTGTAGATGAGCCGTTCCGGCTCCTCGGCGGGGCCCTTGTCGAACGCGGCCGCGACGATCGGCATCCCGTCGATGACAATCCGAGCCTCGACCTGAGGGGATCCGGCCGGTTTCGGATCGGGAACCACGACCCGAACCGCGAAACGCTCTGCGGGTACGCCACTGCGGGCGGTTCGGGAGGAGATCCAGGCGGCGCGCCGGGCCCCGACCGGATCGCCGTCGCACGCACTACGGTTCAGCGCATCCGTCCACGGCGTTGAGGTCAGCACGTTGTCGATCTGGTCGATGAGGCCTCCGCGAAGGTCGCCCACCGCCGGTGCCGCCGGGCCGGTGCACAGGTCCTCGGCGATCATGGTCAGCACGGCGGCCCGCTCGTGCAGATCCTGAGGCGACAGGTCCGGATTGCCGATGAATTCCCGAAGCACGGTCGGCAAGGTTCGTTCGCGGTCGGCGTCTGCAAGGTTCGCACTGTCGCCGCTGTCGGGGAGGGGCTGACCGCCGTCGGGGAGTGGCCCGTGCGGTGTGAGCCGATGCAGTCGTCGTGCGTGTTCGAACAACGACATGGGGTGGTCGAGCGCACTACGCTCGTCGGCCACGCTCACTGGGCGGGGGAGGACTCGTTTCTCGTCGTCATGTCCGGAACACTACCGGTCCGATGACGTTCCCGGAGACGGACTTTCGCTCTCCAGCGATCTCAACTCCACGCTGGCGTCTTTCGGGCGCCCCGCCGGTGCCATCGGTATGCCGCACGACCATCGACGAGGGCGCTCTGCCGTCGGAGGCGTCGCCGCATGCGGCCGGCGCGGCCGTCACCGACGGGATGTGGCGCGGACCGGCATTACGCCGGCAGATCGGCGATGAACGTCGCGCCGTGGCCCGGGTCGCTGGTCACCGTGAGGTCGCCGCCGTGGGCGCGGGCGATCTGACGGGCGATCGGCAGGCCCAGGCCGCTCCCGCCGCTGCTGCGGCTGCGGCTGCGGTCGGCCCGCCAGAACCGGTCGAACACCCGGGGCGCGTCCGCCGCGGCTATCCCGGGGCCCGTGTCGGCCACTTCGATCACCAGCCGCCCGTCCGCCACGGCGGAGCGCGCGGTCACCGAGCCGCCCGGAGGCGTGTGCCGGATGGCGTTGGCGACGAGGTTGCCGACGAGCTGGCGCAGCCGCACCGGGTCCACGAACGCCTCCGGGTCCTCGTCACCGGTCTGCGTCAGGCGTACCCCTCCCGCCGCGGCCGCGCTGCGGTGCGCGTCGAGCACCTGCCCGACGGCGTCGCGCACGAAGGTCGGTTCGGGGTGCACACGCAGCTGCCCGGCGTCGGCCGCGGCCAGGTCGCGCAGGTCGTCGATGACGTGCTGGAGCAGCACCGACTCGTCCACCAGCAGCTCCAGGAACGCCGGGTCGGCGGCCGTCACCCCGTCGCGGGCCGCCTCGAGCCAGGTCCGGATGTTGGTCAGCGGGGTGCGCAGCTCGTGCGCGATGTCCGCGACCATCGCCCTGCGCTGCCGTTCCAGCTCGCGGCGGCGCTCGGACAGGTCGTTGAAGGCGGTCGCCAGGTAGCCGATCTCGTCGCGGGTGGTGACCGGCACCTGCGCTTGGCGGTCCAGGGGCAGCCGGGCCGCGTCGGTCAGCCGCCGCAGCGGGCGCACCAGCCGGACCCCGACCACGACCGTCGCCGCCAGCGCCAGCACGAGCACCCCGGCGGCGGTGCTGGCGATCTGCAGCGCGTTGGATCGGGAGATCGTGACCGCGGACCGCGCCACGGTCGCCGGCCCGGTGACGAAGAGCAGCGCCGGCGGGGCCACGAACGGCTGCAGCTGGGTCCGCCGGCTCTCCTCGAGGCAGCTCCGGACGAACGCGTCGAGCTGGGCGTCGACCGGTGCGGCGGCGTACTGGACGGCGAACGTGGGCGTCAGCGACACCGCGCCCGCCCGGTCCTCGGCGCAGGTCCGCACCGCGGCGGTCAGCTCAGCCAGCGGCCGCTCCTCGGAACCGGTCGGCCGCGCTGCCGCCGGGTCGGCCGCGCACGTCGTGCTCAGCGCGCCGGTCAGGTCGGCGTCGATCAACCGGACGATCGGCCGCCCGCTCGGAGTGTCGACGATCTCGGCTTGGACGTGCTCCGTGCTCAGGCACTGCAGCTGGGTCTCGGCGCTGCGCCGCAGCCGCAGCCGTTCGGCGTCGGTGAGCCGGTACGGGCCGACCGCACGCGGATCGATCCGGCCGCTGACGGTCCGGTTGATCCCCGCGTCGAGGAACAGTGGGTCGACGGTCGCGGTCGGCACCGCGGAGCCGGTCGGCGCCTCGGGGGCCGAGCCGCTGATGGGCGTGCGGTCGGGCGTGGTCAGCGTGATCCGGCGCCCGGTGAGATCGGCCAGCCGCCGCACCGTCGGGCCGACGCCGTCCCAGCTCGGATGGGTCGCCGCGTAGCCGATAAGGGCGTCGTAGACGTCGGTGTCGGCGCCCAGCGGCCGGCTCTGCTCCTGGGCGACGGCCCGGGTGGTGAGCCGGACCGTCAGCCAGGCCGTGGCCGCGACCGCGCAGACCGCGATCAGCACCGACGTGGCCA
Source organism: Dactylosporangium sp. McL0621 (assembly GCF_049995355.1). Lineage (NCBI taxonomy): Bacteria > Bacillati > Actinomycetota > Actinomycetes > Micromonosporales > Micromonosporaceae > Dactylosporangium > Dactylosporangium sp. McL0621. Next base: position 10,081,668 of record NZ_CP188259.1, on the reverse strand, counting down.
GCAGCCGGGTGAGCAGGCTGCGGTGCGGCGGGACCCGGGTGCTGCCGCTCATCGGCCCTCGACCAGCTTGTACCCCATCCCGTACACGGTCAGCAGCTGCACCGGGCGGCGCGGGTTCGGCTCGATCTTGCGGCGCAGGTTCATCACGTGCGTGTCGACGGCCCGCTCCGTCGAGTCGCGGTCGCCGGCCTGCTGCAGCAGTTGCCCGCGGGTGAAGACCCGGCCGGGGTGGCGGGCCAGGATGGCCAGGATCGCGAACTCGGCCGGGGTGCAGTCGACCGGTTCGCCGGCGACGGCGACGGTGTGGCGCTCGACGTCGACCGCGACGGCCCCGACCCGCACACTCGCGGCCGCCGTCTGCGCCACCCGGTCCATCCGCCGCAGCAGCGTGCGCACCCGGGCCAGCAGCTCCCGCGGGCTGTACGGCTTGGTCAGGTAGTCGTCGGCGCCGCGCTCGAGGCCCAGCAGCAGGTCGTCCTCGCCGGTCCGGGCGGTCAGCATGAGCACCGGCACGGGGCAGGCGTCCTCGCGCAGGATGCGGCACACGTCGAGCCCGTCGAGCTCCGGCAGCATGACGTCGAGCAGCACGAGGTCGGGCCGCAGCCGGCGGGCCTGCTCCAGCGCGGCGCGACCGTCGTGGGTGACGGTGGTCCGGTACCCCTCCGCCTCCAGGTACCGGCGCAGGATCTCGGCGTGCTTGCGGTCGTCCTCGGCGACCAGGACGTGTGCGGGCATCCCGTCACTCTAGGTGCTGCCGGGGGCGGTTACGCCTGTCGGCAACGCCATGAAATCCGGTCCGGCATCCCGACAACTTCCTGACAGTCGTCCGCCACGATCATCGGCATGACCGAGGACGACCAGGCCGAGCGGCCCCGCCGGCGGCGCTGGCCGGTGGTGTGGGCCGCCGCCGTCTGCACCGCGGTCGCGGTCAGCGCGGCGATCATCTGGGCCCGGGCCACCACCGAGGGTGATGATCCGGCCGCGAATCCGGCCGCGGTGGCGACGGTTGCGATCACCCGGACCGACCTGTCGACCAGCCGTTCGCTGCGCGGCTCGCTCGGATTCGGCGCGCCCCGGCCGGTCAAGAGCGGCCGCGAGGGGGTCGTCACCTGGCTGCCCCAGCCCGGTACGACGATCGGCCGCGGCGACGTGCTGTTCCGCATCGACGACCAGGCCGTGCCGCTGTTCGTGGGCAGCCCGCCGCTGTACCGCACCCTCGCCGCCCGCAACACCGTGGGCCGGGACGTGGCCATGGTCGCGGCCAACCTCAAGGCCCTCGGGTACGCCATCGGCGCCCAGCCCAAGCCGGGGGAAACGGTCGTGCAGGAGGCGACGACCTCGTCGGCGAGCGCGCCGCCGACCGGTCCGGCCCGGGTGACGGTGCAGGCCGGTGACGGCGTGCTCACCAACAGCCTGATCGGCGCGATCAAGCAGTGGCAGAAGGCCCGCGGACTGCCCGCCGACGGCACCCTCGAGGTCGGCGACGTGACGGTCCTGCCGGCCCCGGTCCGCGTCGACAGCGTCGCGAGCCTCGTCGGCGACCCGGCCACCGGCACCGTCATGTCCGTCACGCCCACCACGAAGGTCGTCACCGTGCAGGCCCTGGCCGGTGACGTCGGCTCGCTGCACGAGGGCGACCAGGCCACGGTCCGGCTGCCCAGCGGTACCGAGCTGCCCGCCACGGTCGGCGGCGTCGCCACGGTCGCCACCCAGGAGGGCCAGCAGGAGCAGACCGTCGCGGTGACGATCACCCTGCTCGACCCGGCGGCCGCCGGGCCCCTCGACGGGGCCGACGTCGCCGTGGAGATCGCCGGTGAGACCCACCGCGGTGTGCTGGCCGTGCCGGTCGGCGCGCTGCTGGCGCTGCGGGAGGGCGGCTATGCGGTACAGCTGGAGGACGGGCGGCTGCTCGCCGTGCAGACCGGTCTGTTCTCCCGCGGCATGGTCGAGGTCTCCGGTGCGGGCATCGCCGCCGGCGTGAAGGTGGTGACCACCTCGTGACAGTGCTGTCGGTGCGGCAGGCCGGCGTCGTCTACCCGGGCGGTGTCACGGCGCTGCACGAGGTCTCGCTCGACATCGCCGCCGGTGAGCTGGTCGCGATCGTCGGCCCGTCCGGCTCCGGCAAGTCCACGCTGCTCAACATCATGGGCACCCTCGACCGGCCGACCACGGGCTCGGTCCGGGTCGCCGGCTACGACGTCGCCGGCCTCGACGACCGGCGGCTCTCCGCGCTGCGCGGGCGGTGGCTCGGCTTCGTCTTCCAGCAGTTCCACCTCACCGACGGGCTCACCGCCGTTGAGAACGTGGCCACCGGCCTGCTCTACGCCGGTGTTCCGCGCCGCCGCCGGGGCCTCCTCGCGCGGGCAGCGCTGGAGCGGGTCGGCCTCGGCCACCGCCTCGAGCACCGGCCCAGCCAGCTCTCCGGCGGCGAGCGGCAGCGGGTCGCGATCGCCCGGGCGCTGGTCAACGAGTCCGCCCTGGTCCTCGCCGACGAGCCGACCGGCGCCTTGGACACCGTCAACGGCCGGACCGTCCTGGGCCTGCTGCGCCGCCTGCACGAGGAGGGCACGACGATCGCCGTCATCACCCACGACCGCGACATCGCGGCCGAACTGCCCCGCCGGGTGGAGCTGCGCGACGGCCGGATCGTGGCCGATGGCTGACGACCTGCGCCCGGTCCGGCTCACGCCGCTCGATCTGCTGGCCCTCGGTGCTCTCGGCATCCGCATCCGCAAGGTGCGCGCCGCGCTGTCGGCGCTGGGCATCTCCATCGGCATCGCCACGATGATCGTGGTCACCGGCATCCCGGCGTCCAGCGAGCGCGCCCTCATGGACCAGCTGACCCGGCTCGGCACGAACCTGCTGCAGGCGGTACCGGCGCCGCAGCAGAACGGCGAGGACACCGCGTTCCCGGCCGAGTCGGTCGCCATGGTCGGCCGGATCTGGCCGGTGACGAGCGTGACCGCGGTCGCCAACACCCACGCCGTGGTGCGCCGCTCGGATCTCATCGACCCCCGCGACGGCTCCGGCCTCACGGTCCTGGCCAGCCGGCCGGACCTGCTGGAGACCCTTGACGCGACGGTACGGTCGGGGCGGTTCCTGGACGCTGTGAGCACCACGTTCCCCACGGTCGTGCTCGGCTCCGTGGCCGCCAAGCGGCTCGGGTTCCCGGCCGTGCCGCCCGGCCCGCCGCCCCAGGTCGTTATCGGAAACGTCTGGTACAGCGTCATAGGCATCCTCAACCCCACTCCGCTCTCGCCCGACATCGACCGCTCCGTCCTCGTCGGCTGGGATTCGGCCCGCGCCTGGCTCGGCTTCGAGGGCCGCCCTACGGTCATCTACGTGCGCGCCCGGGAGCCGTCGATCGAGGCGGTGCGCGGCGTGCTGCCCCCGACCATCTCGCCCGGACGGCCCAGTGCCGTCCTGGTGACCCGCCCCTCCGACGCGCTCGCCGCCAAGCGAGCCACCGAACACACCTTCTCCGCGCTGTTCCTCGGCCTGGCCCTGGTGGCGCTGGTGGTCGGCGGGATCGGTGTCGCGAACACGATGGTGATCTCCGTGCTGGAGCGCCGTTGCGAAATCGGCCTGCGGCGAGCCCTCGGCGCCAGCCGCGGGCAGATCCGCGGTCAGTTCCTGACCGAGTCCGTCCTGCTGGCCGGGCTGGGCGGGGTGTCCGGCTGTGTTCTCGGCCTTGCCGGGACCACCGCTTATGCCCTGGCCCACCACTGGCCGGTCGTGATTCCGGCCTTGGCCGTCCCCGCGGCTCTCGGTGGGGCCGTCGTGGTGGGCGCCGTCGCCGGGGCGTACCCGTCGATGCGGGCGGCCCGGATGACCCCGACCGCCGCTCTCAACTCCGTCTGAAAGGAATACTCGTCACCGTGTACCAACCGTTTCGCCTTGCCGTACTGACGCTGGGGCTCGCGCTGCTGACGGCCTGCGGCACCGACCAGCCCTCGGCTCCCGACGTGGCCTCCATGGCGACCGGCGCAGCTTCGGCCTCGCCCGCGCCGAGCGCCGAGGAGCGTCCGCTCATCCGCACCGACGCCTCGAACGAGGAGAAGGACCGGCTGTGGAACGAGTACAACCGCTGCCTCGCCGACCACGGCCTCACCAAGGAGCAGCAGGACCGGGCCCAGAAGGGCGACCCATCCGCGCAGGCCGGTCTGCAGGCCTGCGCGAACAAGGAGCCGGAGCAGGTTTGGGAGCGGGCGAAGCGCACCGACCCGAACTACAACGACAAACTGCGGGACTGGGTGACGTGCGTCCGGGCGGCCGGCATCGACGCCTGGGAGGAGAACGGCTTCATCGCGTTCAAAAGCTTGCCGCCCGACGACCAGATGCGCAAGGTCGACGACTGCCAGGACAAGGCCTTCGGCAAAGGCTGATGGCGCTCGGGGCGGGGTTCAGGCCGGGACGCGGTCGAGGAAGCCGTGCACCGCGGCGACCCGGCCGTCGTGGATGACGGCGACGTCGAAACCGATGGCGATCGGCTCGGCGTCCGGGTGGCGCCGGTACTTAGGTAGTCCGTGCTGGGATGCCGGGCGGCGTTACTCCAGTGCGTTTTCCCGGACGACGGTACGCGGCGCCGTGGTGTGGGCGCGCCCGTCCAAGGTGTACCGGCGTTGCAGCGCTATCGCGATCGTCATGAGTACCGCCGGCACGAGGGTGAAGCCGTAGCGAATGGCCGTCAGCGCGCCCGAAGACTGTGCGGCGTGCTCGCCCGCGGTGCTGGCCACGAACCCGCCCGCAGCCAGGCAGGCCGAGTACACGTACGGCCCCAACGCGCTGCCGGTGGCCTCGGCGGCGGTCCACACGCCGGTGTAGCTGCCCGCGCCGGCGGTACCGGCCGGCCCGGCGGCGGCGACGACGTCGGGCACCATCGACAGAGGCATCAGCTGCATCGCGGCGAACGCGACGCCGAGCACGGTTACGGCGGCGATCAGCAGTGGCAGGCCGGCCGCGGCGCCCAGAGCCAGCACCAGCGAGCCGGCCACGAACGCGGCCTGGGCCGTGAGGAGGCTTCGCTGCTTGCCGAACCGCCGGGCCACCAGTACCCACAGCGGCGTGGCCAGAACCGCCGGTGCCATGAACGCCGCGATGAGCACGGTCGTGAGCGCGGCGCGGCCCAGCTCATACTCGGCGAAGTACGGCATGGCGGCCAGTACCAGGTTCATCGTGATCGCGACGGTCAGATATGACGCGGTCAGCACACGGAACTGCCGGTTGCAGGCATGCGACCGCGGCGTCGGCGTCCGGCCACAGCTGCGCCGATGCCCGGCGGATCGCCTCGACCGGCAGGGCCTCGGGTGCGGGGATGCCCCCGAGCAGGCGAACCGTTCCGGGGACGGGTGCGGCCAGGCTGGCGTCGACGAAGCCCTTCGGCGCCGAGAGCCCACGGGCCAGGGTCGTCAGCCCGGGCCGTTCCTCAGGTCCAGCGGTCATGTATCGCCTCCAAGTCCTGAGAGGAATCGTTCGGCGCGGCGCGCGAACAGGTGCGCCTCACACGCGGTGGACTGCGTGTGGGCGAGCTCGGCGGCGGTCCGGACAGCGGTGAGGGGTGCACCGCGGGCCTGCAGCAGGCGCGCCTTCAGCAGCAGGAGCAGCCCTTCGGCGTACCGCTGGCCGTGGCTCCACACCGCCTGGTCGGCCCGGTCGAGAGCGGCCTCGGCCCGGTCGGGCGATCCGGCGGCCAGTCACATCTCGGCGATCAGGGCGTAGTGGTAGGCGATGCCCCACTGCGGTGGCTGGAGCAGGTTGGCGACCAGGAGGGCCTCGGCCTCGGCCGCCCCGCCGGCCGGATCCTCGCCGGTGAGGGCACGTGCCCAGCACCAGCTCTGCCGGATGTAGTGGTCGATCTGGGCGCGAAGACGGGCGAGGCCGGTGGCGACCCAGCGCTCGCCGGCTCGCCGTGCCGCTGCGGGGTCCCCGGCCATGGAAGCGATCATGGTCGTGTAGTAGACCCAGACCGAGGCCGCGTACGGATCGCCCGGGGTGTCCCAGGTGTCGACGAAAGCCAGCGCGGCATCGACGTCGCCGTGCAGCGCGGTCATGACGGCCCGCCAGCCGGGCCCTTCCCCGGGAATGCTGCCATCCCGCCGGAGTGGTGTCTCCTCGTCCGGGGCGACGGTGCCGCCGGCGGCGGTGACGTCCTCCTCGGTGAAGGACCGGTACGCCTCGCCGATGTTGCCGACGTCCCACTGATGCAGGCCCCAGGCCTGCCGGCCGTAGCGTCGGACGGCGGGATCGGGGGACACCTGACCGAGCTCGTGCATTCGGCGGGCCAACTGCCCGCGGCCCTTCTCGATGGAGGTGTAGGCACCCATCAGACGGATGAAGAGGAAGTCGGCCGCCTCCGCCTCCCGGCCGAGGGTGCGGGCCAGGTACTCGGCCCGCTCCAGCAGATCGAATGTCGAGGCGTCGTACCCCGACTGCCGTCTGACCGGGCCCATGAGCGCCTCGTCTTCGACCACGCGGTCGCCGCCCTGCGCACCGCCAGCGGCCTGCACCGGCAACCCGAGGCGCACCAGCTCCTCTTCGTCCACCGCCACGGGCCGTTCGGCGCCGTGATCGCGGCGCTCCGGACGCAGGGTTCGGCGGCAGTTGTACCGGCCCGCCCCGACGAGCACGACCAGGTGTGCGCCACCATCGAACGTTGCGAGGGACCGGCCAGCGCCGACCTCGCCCGCGCCTGGCTGTCCGAGCAGCCCGAGCGACTGTCCGTGGTGCGCACCGGCGATCGCGTCGCCGGCTTCGCCCACCACGTGCTGTGCCCGAGCGGCTCCCCGCTGGAGGACCGCGACCCGGTCGTCCGCGCCGTGCTCGACCACGTCGCGCGGGAGGGCCCGATCCGCCCCGGCGAACACGTGCTGATCAACCGCTTCGCGGCCGGAGTCCGCGAACACCAGCACGACCCGTACATGGTGGTGGCCGGCCCGGTGTCCAGCATCATCGAATGGCTCACCCGCCCACTGGCCTGGTCATTCGTGGTCGTGGTCGACGACGCGTTCTGGGCGCCGAAGTTCGACTACATCGCCTTCGCCCCCCTGGTCCGCATCGAGGTCGGCGGCCTGCCCCACGTCGCGTTCGGCATCGACTGGCGCCGCCTGCCGGTCGGCAGCTGGCTGGACCTGATGTACGAACGCGGCCATACGGGCGGCACCGGCCCGGCCCCGGCCGCGCTGCTGCGCCCACCGCCACTGAGCCGCGCCCGCTTCGACGCTTCCGTCCGGGTCGCCCTGCAGTCCCTGCACCGTCCCGAGCAGCTCGCGGCCAACCCGCTGCTCGGCTCCACCCTGGCCGCGGACGCCACCCAGCTGCGCGCAACGATCGAGGAGGCCGTCGGCCAGGTCGGCAACCTCCCGAAGGGCCAGCAGCTCCAGGCAGTCCTGCACCGCACCTATGTGCGGCCGGCCCCTACGCAGGAGGCGGCGGCGGAGGTGCTCGACCTGCCGTTGAGCACATATCGTCGATATCTGGCCAAGGCCGTCGAACACCTGGCGGACATCCTGTGGACGATCGAGGTCGGCGGCGGGCGCGCCGGATAGTCAGCTACCCATGGCGGCCAGGAGCGCGACAGCGGTTTTGCGGTCTCCTTCGGTCTGGATGCCGTTGTCCCGCAGGCTGTTTGAGGTGGCTGCGAGGCCGTGCAGGAACGGCCGCAGGCGGTCTGGGCTGGCGATGATCCGCGCGTCGGGCCGGCCGCTCGACGCTGCGGTGACCAGCAGCCGGCCATCCTGCGGGAAGGCATGGAAGACCTCACCGTCGAGCTCCAGTTCGACCAGGCCGGTCAGGTTCTTGACCCTGGCCGGATTGGCGAATCCCTTGAGTGCGAGCGCCATGCTCGCGGGGGTGACCGGTGCCTCGATGTTGAACTGCGGGGACTGGATCCCCCACTGGCCCAGCGCCACGATGATCGGCTCCAGCTCGTGGCCCCGCTCGGTCAGCTCGTACACCCACGAGGCGGCCGGCGGAGGCAGCTTGCGGCGAGCGAGGACTCCCGCTCCGGCGAGCTCCTGCAGTCGCTGGGACAGCACGCTCGTGCTGACGCCGGCGAGCCGGCCGTCCAGATCCGTGAATCGCTTGGGCCCGAACAACAGCTCGCGGACCACCAGCAAGGCCCAACGCTCACCAACCAGGTCCAGCGCGTGTGCCACGGCGCAGCCCTCGTCGTAAGCCCGTCGCGTAACCATGCCCAAGTGTAACCTGCGAACGTCGAATTGGTCGCTTGTAAATCCGAAGTACTGACTGCTAGCTTCGCAGCATGACGGCTCAACCTCGGAAGCTCGTCGTCTCGTTCCTCACCACCGTGGACGGCGCGCACCACAACCCCATGTCCTTTGCCGGGCCGTACTTCGACGACGCGGCCGCGGCCCGGTCCTTGGCCGACCTCGAAGCGTGCGATGCGATGCTGATGGGCCGCAACACCTACGAGTACTTCGCGCATGGGTGGTCGAACGCCACGGACCCCTACTCGCAGCGCATCAACGACATCGCCAAGTACGTGTTCTCCTCGACGCTGACCGCTGCGGCGTGGAACAACACCAAGGTGCTGGCGGGCGACGTCGCCACCACGGTCGCCGAACTGAAGCAGCAGGGCGGCGGCGACCTCATGATCTACGGAAACGGCCGGCTCTCCAGGACCCTGCTCGATCACGGCCTCGTGGACGAGCTGAAAATCGCGGTCTTCCCGGTCGTCGCCGGCGCAGAAACGCCGTTACCGCGGCCCGGACGGACCGCACCCCTGCGGTTGGCGTCCACGCGAACCTGGACCAACGGGACCGTGCAGCTGACCTACGTCCCAGAAAGCTTCCCAGAAGGCGGAGTACCAGGATGACACTACTGATCGCCGGCGCGGCAGGGCGCCACGGCGCGACCGGCAACTACGCCGCGCGGCAGCTGCTCGCGCGAGGACTGCCCGTTCGCGCGTTCGTCCGTCACGACGATGACCGGGCCGCCGAACTCAAGGCGCTGGGTGCCGACATCGTCGTCGGCGACCTGCGTGACTTCGACAGCGTGCGCTCCGCCCTCGACGGAGTGACCGGCGCGTACTTCACGTATCCCCTCGAGGAAGGCCTCCTGGAGGCGACGACGACGTTCGCAGCCGCCGGAAAACAAGCCGGCCTGCAGTCGATCGTGAACATGTCGCAAATCACCGCCCGTCCGGATCATTCGAGCCCGGCCGCCCGCCAGCACTGGCTCGCCGAGCGCGTGCTCGACTGGTCAGGGATCGGTATCACACATCTGCGCCCGCCCTACTTCCTGGAGAACCTGATCACAATCGCCAGCGCGGCGACGATCCGAGCCGAGGCCAGGATCTATCTGCCGTACGGCAACGGGCGGCACGCCCCCATCGCCGGCCACGATGTCGCACGCGTAGTCGCCGGTGTGCTGGCCGATCCGGCCGCGCACCAGGGCAAGACGTACGTGCCGACAGGGCCCGCATCATTGTCCATGGCCGAACAGGCTGAGGTGTTCAGCCATGAGCTCGGCCGTCCCGTGGAGTACGTGGACCTCCCCGTCGAGCGGTGGCGGCAGATGCTGTCCCAGGTGGACGGCGTGTCCACCTACTTGATCGAACACCTCACACGGGTGGCTGAGACACACCAGCGGGGTGAGCAAGACATGGTCACCGACGTCGTCGAGACGATCGGCGGCGCGCCACCGAAGTCGCTGGCGACGTTCATCCACGAGAACCAAGGTGTGTTCGAGCGGTAAGCCCCGGGGACGGCGATGCGCCGTCCCCATCCAATGCTGCATTCGTTCCTCCTCCGCGCCTTAGGCGGCTCGATCTTCGCTCCCCGGCCGGTCCCGCCCGAGATCAATGAGCGTTTCATGTGCTGCGGCACCGGGCCCGTCGTCTCGATCCCCTGTGGACGGCCGCTGCATCGGTAGTGGCTATGGACGCGGCGATCGACCGACCGCACCCGCCGAGCGTTGGCCGGGGCGCACTGCAGGGGTCGGCCCTGGCTACCGCTGACTTGCGGTGATGTGATGTGGGCGCCCGAAGGCCGCCGTCATCCGTTCCGGATCGGGGAGTACTCATGAACCTTCGCAGGCCCGCGCTCTTCACCCTGATCCTTCCGCTCGTCGCCGCCGTCACCGTGGCCGGCCAGCCGGCCGACGCCTCGGTGGTCACCACGAACCACACCGGCAGCGGCGCGCCCGCGTTGGCGCAGGCCGGCGACCGGTTGTACATCGCGGGAGGACGCCGCACACACGATCGCCGTGGCAAGCTGGGTCGGGTCGACCTCGCTGGTAAACATGTCCACGGCGACGACCACGACGTATCCCACCTCCGGGCCCAGCCTTTCCTCGGCGACCTCGGATCTCTACATCGCCTTCCGCGGCAGCGACAACCACGAGTACCTCGGCTACTCCCAGGGCTGCTTCCCGACCTGCTTCCGCCCGGCTGACATCGGCACCGTGGTGACCTCCCCGATCGGCTCGCTCGCCTCGGGGTACGTCCTCACCTACTTCAATGCCGCCGGCAATCTCACCATCAGCAGCTTGTTCTGACGGTAGACCCCCACCCCGCAGGCATAGGCCACCGCGCGGCGCAGCGTGGAGGAGAACCTGGCCAGCCGGCAGAGTAAAGGAGTCTGTGATGTGGGCCCGTCGCGACGGAGTGGTCCGGACGTGGCTAGATGCACTCGGTCATGAGGGTCTGATCCTGTCCATCTACCCGCGCCACGGCGGCTTCCCGGAGTCCAGGCCGGTCGGCGCCGCCCACGGCGCCACGGGCGTCGAGGGCTGAGCCCGCGGCCCCGTCGAGGTCGACGGGGCCGCGGGGGCCGGCCGGCGGTCAGCGCCGGCGGGCCGGCAGGACCAGCAGCGTGACGGAGTTGGCCGGGAACGTCGCATCGATCCGGCCCCGCCGCACCGGCAGGTCCTGACCGTGCACGATCGCGTTCAGATCGGCCGGGCTGTAGGTGAACCGCTGCGCCGTGCCGGTGCCGTTGAACCCGGCGACCGACAGCGGCGACGCCTGATCGCTGCCCGTCTTGTTGACGACCATGACGGTCACCGCGTTGTCGCACAGGCGCTGCGCACCGTACACCGCCAGCTGCCCCTGGTCGCTGCTGACCGCGGACACGCTCACGTCACCGAACCGGCTGCCCGCGCCGTCGTAGTTGCGGTACATCCGGAACGCGTAGGCGCCGGGCTGGGTGGGCTGGGGCTCGCCCCACATGGTCGCGAGGTCGAGCCCCTCCCGGCCGAAGATTCCCAGCACGTCGCTCTGCGCCAGCGCGCCGTTGATGTTGTCCAGGGCGCCCCAGTTGTACTCCGTGATGGCGATCTTCGTCCCGGGGTAGTACTGCGCGACCCACGACTTCATCGTGCGGATGAACTGCAGCGGCGGCGCGTTCACGCCGCTCGGGCCGATCCAGGACTCCTCGACGTAGGTCGGGTCCCACAGCGAGCGCGTGGAGCGCAGCCGCAGCGCAGCGGCGTCAGGGTCGGTGCCGCCGCCGATCTGCGGGTAGTAGTGCTGGTCGAAATAGTTGAGGAAGCGCTTGCCGCCGTGGGCCGCGCTGAAGTCCCTCATGTTCTTCAGGTACCACTGCGAGAAGTTGAGCCCGCCGTGAGCGGCCGCGTCGGCGCCCGGTGCGCACCCGTCCAACCCGGACGCGACCCATTCGCAGTAGCCCCAGCCCGACGGGCCGAGCACCGCCGCACTCGGATCGGCGGCCCTGACGGCGGCCGCGGTCGCGGTGCTCTTGCCGCCCAGCTCGTCGTACGACACCGCGTCGGGATGCACGTCGCGGTGCGTGGCGTTCCACAGCACCGGCTCGTTGTCGAGCTCGTAGATCGACACCCCGCCGCGCGCCGCCGGGCCGAACTGGCTCACCAGATGCGACACCATCTCACCGTCGAACGAGGCATCCACGGCAATCGACGTGTCCGTGGGCACGGCGCCGGTGAGGTTGGCGCCGTTGAGCTTGCCGTTGCCGCAGTTGGGGTCCCACTGGTCGAACCCGTCCTGGGTGGGGAACCGGGTGGCGGGGAACCCGCACGCGAACGGGTGCGCGTCGGGGGAGTCCTTGGCCACCCATCCGCTCATCGGCACGGTGACGATCTGCTTGGTACCGCGGTCCCGGTTGGTCCGGACGAACGACTCGACCGTGTTGTCGGGTCCGGCCACGATGTTCTCGAAGTACCAGTCGCTGCCGGTGTTGTAGGTGTGGTTCTTGAAGTTGTACCGGGTGCTCGCGTTGCCGCCCCAGCGGGCCACCGGCATGCCGATCTCGGCGGCGAACGCCGGGTCCGCGCCGTTCAGGCCGTAGATGTCGGGGCTGATCACGTGCCGCGCGGCGGACACGTCGACGGACAGCGTGACGCCCGTCGTGGCCGCGGCGGCCGGGGCGGTCAACGCCCCCGTTGCCAGCGTGAGCGCCACTCCCAGAGTCGTGGCCGAACGCAGCTGCTGTCGCCTTCGAGCGCCCATCACGGATGTCCCCAATCGACCGTCCATCGATAACAATCGACGAGCGTGACTGGACGGCCGGGCTGCGTCAAGCCGTCCACCGCCGGTGGACGCCGGCGGCCGCGGGCCACGAGCGTGCCGGTCGCCCTTCCGTGTAGCCGTGCCCGGCGGGATCGGGCCGGGCCGGCCCGGGCGGGGCCGCCGACGCAGCGGTACGACGGCCGTGAACGTTACATCCGCTTCCTGGTGTGGCCGAGCAACCTTTCCGTCCCCCCGGACCACTCAAGGTGGTCGAGTCGACCGGGAACGGCTGAAGGAGAACCTGCAAGGTGTACATCGCCGGCCGCGTCGAGGTCAGTCGGCCGCACCACCGGCACGGACCTCAGCTACGGCGCCCCGGCCGCCGCGGCAGGTGCCCTGACCCCCACTCAAGAGAAGGCACGCAGATGAACGATGCTCCCGCCCGACCGAAGGGGCGCCGTGGCGGCCGTGCCACGGCGCTCGTCGGCGGTGCCTTCGCCGTCGCGGTGGCCGCGGCGATCCTGCCCGGCACGGCTCATGCCGATACCACCATCACCACGAATCAAACAGGTTCCAGCAACGGCTACCACTATTCGTTCTGGACCGAAGGGGATGGGGCGGCGTCAATGACCCTCGGCTCCGGTGGTGGCTACCGTACTTCCTGGAGCAACGCCGGAAACTTTGTCGCCGGCAAGGGCTGGGCCACCGGCGGGCGCATGAGCGTGAGCTATTCGGGCAGCTTCAATCCGTCGGGCAATGCGTACCTTTCTCTGTACGGGTGGACGACCGGCCCGCTCGTGGAGTACTACATCGTCGACAACTGGGGGACGTACCGGCCCACGGGGACGTTCAAGGGCACGGTCACCAGCGACGGCGGCACATATGACATCTACGAGACGACGCGATACAACGCCCCGTCCATCGCCGGCAACACGACGTTCAACCAGTACTGGAGCGTCCGGCAGTCCAGACGATCGGGTGGCACGATCACGACTGGTAACCACTTCGACGCGTGGGCCCGCTACGGAATGAATCTGGGCGGATTCAACTACATGATCGTCGCGACCGAGGCATACCACAGCAGCGGGAGCTCCGACATCGTGGTGGGCGGCACCGCCGCGCCCCCGGGCGCCCCGCGACCGACGACGGCCTCGCGCACGACGGCGGCCGGGTCGCCGACTCTCAAAAGGTCTGCCTCCGGGTCCCCGACCGCGGTCGCGTCCACGGCGGCGAGCCCCGCGGCGGCGCCGTCCGGGCCGGCGCCCTGGGCGTCGACGTCAGCGCTTCCGCCGGCGGACAACGTCCAGGTAGCGGCCGTGCCGGTCGGATCCGTGGGTGGTGGTACCCGGTTCATCTGGCTGGTCGGCGCCGTCGCGCTCCTGGCCGCCGGCGCGGCCGCCGGGATGTTGCTGAGGTACCGCCGCACCCGCAAGCCATAACCGCACCCGTTCACCTCACGCTCGACGAAAAGGGGCCACCGGCGTGGTGCGGAGAACCGTACGCACCGGTGGCCCCTGACGGCCTGGTGGGACTTCAGAAGCCGCCGCCCGCCTCGACCCGGTTGCCGTCGGCGGTGGCCACCACGTGGTACGTGTCCCGGCTCGGATCGCGGCCGCCCACCGCATGGTTGTACTGCGCCGCGAAGACGTACGTCGCCGGCGCGAGGGTGACACCCGGCTTCAGCGTGAAGCGGTAGACCAGCGCGTCCGGCTGCCGTTCGACGCCGGTCACCAGGAAATCGGCGAGCACGGTGCTCCACGCGCCGGTGTTCACCAGGTTGGGGGTGGCGGCGATTCGGACCGTCACCTCCAGCGCCGTCACGGTATGGCCGGTCACCACCGTCACGTTGCTCTGCGTCCAGTTGTCGATGCTGTGCGAGTCGATGGCGCCGCTCGCGCGGAGAATGTCCGGCTGCGTGCCCTTGGCGCTCGGCGAGGCCGACGGCGACCGGGGCGTGTGGCTCGCCGACGGTGCACGGCTGGCGGCGCCGGGCCGCTGCGGCGCCGCGGGACTGTCGCTGCCCGGTGCGGTGGCCATCATCGGCCCGTGCGTGGGCCTGCGCAGCACGTCCGTGCCCACGGCGGCCCACGTGACGGCCACGCTGAGCCCGAGCACGGCGGCCACCGTCATCCCGACCCCGGTCATCCGGACGGCCGCGCGCCGGCGGCCGGTGCGGGGCGCCTGCACGGGATCGAGGGCGGCCTGCCCGCGTTCGACCCGGGCCAGCATGGCCGCGCGGTCCGGCTGGTGAGCGGCTGCCTCGGCGCGAAGCGCGGCACGGATCCGATCCGACGACATCACTCCTCCGTTCCTGGCCGGGCCGGCCGGCCCGCGACCCGCGCCGCGGGCATCCACGAATCCGTGCGGTCGACCGCCGGTGCCGGCGCGCCGGGCCGCTGAGCCGGTCGTGTCATGCCGAGCAACTCCGTCAACTGCGTCACTCCGCGTGACGTCTGACTCTTCACCGTTCCGACCGTGACGCCGAGGGCGCGGGCGGTCTCCTGCTCCGAGAGATCGAAGGCGTACCGCAGCACCACGCACGCCCGACGCCGGTAGGGCAAGCGGCGCAGCGCCCCGCGGACGTCGACGACCGCCGGCACATCGACTTCCCGGACGTACGTGCGCTCCGACCACAGCGGGACCAGGCCGAGCAGCCCCCGCCGCTCCCGCTGCAGCCGCCGGATCCGGTTACGGACCAGGTTGAGCAGGACGCCGCGCGCGTACCCGACCGGGTTGTCCGCCGCGGTGACCCGGTCCCAGTACCGCCATACCTCCAGCAGCGCGTCCGCGGCCAGGTCGTCGGCCACCTCCGCCTCGCCGGTCACCAGGAACGCCAGGCGCGCCAGTTCCGCGGAGTGCGCCTCGAAGAAGGCGTGGAAAGCCTGCTCGCGCCCGGCCGCCATGGCCGCCTCGGTCATCCGTTGGCCTCCATGTACGAGCCAGCTGCGGAACCATCTGTCTTCGCGGCGATCGTCAAGTCGTCACCGTGCTTCGCCACCCCGGCGACCAGATCGCTGGTCACCGGGCTCGGACAAGTGGTCTCGGGCCACCCCGACGCCGGAAAATAACAGTGCGTGCCAGAGGCGTCAAGCTGCCGCCTGGCCGGCCGACCGGCCGCCGCGCGGCGCGCGCGCAGGGCCGAGCAGGGACGCCGTCCGATACCGACCGCGCCCCTGCTTGTGCGGCTGCGCACCTGCGCCTACCTGAGTGCCGTACCGCCCGAGTTGTGGTAGGCGATCGTCTTGTTGATCAGGTTTCCGCCGTCGGTCTCGGGTGTCGTCTGCTCCGTCCACCCGGCCCCGAACAGCAGGCCGGCGACATGCGCCTGCGCCACCTGGTCCATGTGCCCGAAGAACCAATCCACCTTGTCGTCCTTGTAATGGCCGGGGGTGTTGTTCTGCGCCATGTTGCCCACGGGGATTTGCCACAGGACCACCGGCTTGCCCACCGACTCGGCCATCGTCTTGTAGAACCGCAGTGACTCGCCGGCCGTCTGGTCGGTCCAGAAGTGGTTGCTACCGCCGTGGGCGGGCTGTGCGTACCAGCCGGCGTCGCGGTCCGACACGTCGGAGACCAGGAAGTCGGCGTTCTTCGCTCCGAGGTCCGCGTAGTCATTGACGCATTTCTGGACGTTGCTCAGCCCGTCGAAGCAGGAGAGGTGCAGCCCGACGACGGTGTTCGGCGCGTATTTGCGGGCCATCGCGATCAGGCAGCGGGCGAGTCCGGCGGCGCTGTTCTCCTGCGATCCGCAGTCCGTCGGGTTCGCCGCCGTGACCTGCGCCGCCACCTGGTGCAGGTTGCCCAGCGAGCGGGCAAAGCCCCAGAAGTCCGGCTCGAGGTCGATCATGTCCCGCGAGGTGCCGATCTTCTGCAGGAAGAAACGGTAGTCGTTGAGGTACCGGGTGAGCAGGTCGGCCCGGTTGATGGCCACGACCTCGGCCGGGCCGTCGCCCTGGCCGGCCGCGTCCCCGAGGTCACGCAACGAGTACCAGGTCCAGAGGAACTTCTGCGGGCGCGGGCTGCCCTTGTACGTCGCCTGGGCCGCCTGGGCGTCGCGGTAGGTGATGTAGGTGCCGGGCGCGGTGGTGCTGCCGGTCCAGCAGCCCCACCAGCCCGACCATGCATCCTGGCACCGCGACGCCGTGTAGTAGGCCGACGACGGCGCGGGCTGGCTGTGCACATAGGCGTATCGCACGTCGAACGGCGCGGCCTTCGCCGAGGAGTCCTCCATCGACCCGCCGACGAGCACCGTGCTGCTCCCCGCGAAACGCACGCCCGGGCTGCCGCCACCCGCCGCCGGAGACGCCGCCGCCGACGACGGGCGCGCGCTGCTGGAGGGCCGGCCCGTGGTGCCGTCGACGCTGCCGGCGCTGCCGGCGCTGCCCGTGGCCGGCGTGCTGACGCGTCCGGCGGGGACGAGCTGCCACTGCTGGTTGGCGCCGCCCCGGTCCCGGTACTGCACGACCTTGGCCCCGTCGTCCTTGGAGGCGCCGTTGACCTCGACGACCATGCCGCTGAAGCGATTGATCAGACGCACGTAGCCGTCCGACGACTCCGCCACCTGGAACTGCTGGTTGGCGCCGTTCAGGTCGCTCCACTGCACGATGTCTGTGCTGGCGTTCTTCGACCAGTTGAAGTCGTCGAGGATCTTGCCGGAGTTGCGATTCTGCAGCCGGTAGTACCCGGCGCCGCCGTCGATGAACCGCCACTGCTGGTTGGCCTGGCCGTGACGCGCCCACTGGATCACGGCCGCGCCGTCATTGGTGGCGAAGCTGCGATCGTCCAGCGCCTTGCCGCTGTTGCGGTTCACGAGCACATACCACGACGTGACATCGAGGGTGTTCGCCGATGCCCGCATCGCGTTGACCAGGACAACGGAGCCGGCCATGGCGGCCACGACGGCGACCGCCACCCAGGCGCCCCGGCGCGAGAGGAGCCGATGGCCACGGAACGTCACTGTTCGTCTCCTCGTGATGGCTGGCCGAACCGGCCGGCGGCGGCGGGCGCCGGCGCGCCGTGCCGCTGTTGACATGGGGGTACGAGGGGCATGTCCGTGCTCTCCTTCAGCCGCTGCGTCTGACCGGATCACCTGACCGGGACGACACTGAGTGGTCCGGCCGGCCGGAAAGGTTGCTCGCGCCGCGGAGATTTCCTCCGGCAAACTGCTCACCTGACGACTCGGTCACCAGCGGACGTGGGCCCGTGCCATCCCGGCACGGGCCCGCTTCGCTTCGCGGCACGACGGCCGCGAGCGAACGATGGCGGTCTGGACGCCTTGCTCGCCGGTGTCGGGAACCGAGAAGTTCCTGGCGTGGCCGAGCAACCTTTCCGTTTCCCCGAACCACTGAAGGTCGTCGAGTCGACCGGGAAGCGGCAAAGGAGAACCTGGACATGCTCCCCTCGCACCCGCGCCGCCGGTGGCGGCCCGCGTTCACGGCCGCCGTGTCGGCGGCCGTGCTCGCCGCCGTAGCCGGCTGCGCAGGCGGTTCGTCCCGGCCGGGCGCCGAAGCCGGCCCGGGTGCGGTGGGCGCCGGCGCGGCCGCGACCGGCACCGGGTCATCCGGGCCGGCGGCGTCGGCCGCCGTGCGCGCCGGCCCGTCGGCCGCGGTCAAGGCCGGCGCGTCGCCGTCGATCGGTCCGGCGGACGAGGCGGCCGGCGACCTGCCGTCCCAGGTGCACGTCGGCGGCCGGGTCGAGGTCAGTGGCGGCAGCATGCGGTACAGCTGGCCAGGCGTCTATTTCGAGGGGCGGTTCCGGGGCACCGGGGTGGGGATCGTGCTGATCGACTCGGCGGCCGACTACGAGGTGCAGGTCGACGGCGTGAGCGTCGCCACCCTCGTGACGCCGGGCAAGACCACCCGATGGGTCAACGGGCTGAGCAACGCCGGGCACACCGTGCGCCTGGTGAAGCGCAACGACAGCCCATGGAGCACCAGCGAGTTCGGCGGGTTCGTCGCCGCGCCGGGCGGTGCCATCCTGACCAGGCCGGCGGCCCGCAGCCGGCAGATGGAGTTCATCGGTGACTCGCTGACGGTCGGCTACGGCAACCTGTCCACGAGCCGGGACTGCACCGGCAGTCAGGTCAGCCGCACCACCAACACGGACGTCAGCTACGGCGCGCTGACCGCGCGCCGGTTCTCCGCGGACTACCAGATCAACGCGATCTCCGGCCGGGGGATGGTGCGCAACTACAACGGCGGCGACCCGGACACCGACTACCGCACCTCCTACGACCGGGCGCTGCTGAACGTCGCCGGCGACGTGTGGAACCCCGGCACCTGGCGGCCTCAGCTCGTGGTGGTCTATCTGGGCACCAACGACTTCTCGACCGCCGTCAACCCCGGCGAGAAGTGGACGGCGGACAGCCTCGTCACCGCCTACCGCAACGCCTACACCGGCTTCCTGCAGAAGCTGCGCACCCGCTACGGCGCCGGCACGACCATCGTGACAGTCGGCGCCGGCTCGTTCGCCAACTATGTCCAGCAGGTGGTGCAGCAGCGCAACGCCGCGGGCGACAACCGGGTCCGCTACTGGCCCCTCGACGGCAGCGGGCTGGACTCCAGCGGCTGCGACTACCACTTCTCCGCCCACGACGACCGGCTCATCGCCGACCGGCTCAGCACGTTCATCGGTGGTCTGGGGCTGGCCTGGTAGCTGCATCTCCCACCCCGCCCGGCCACATTCGGCCTTGATGTCGACGACCCCGGCCGGCAATGGCAGTTCGACCGCATCCGATAGATACCCCTGAAGGAGTACACCCCGGAATGAAAACGCAGCGAAGCAGGCGACGCCTCGGCATCGCCGTCGTGGCGGTGACCGCACTCGTCGGCGCCGGCGTGGCGGTGCTCAACATGACGACCGCCTCGGCCGCCACGGTCGATACCAGCGCCTGGTACGTGCTGGTGAACCGCAACAGCGGCAAGGCCCTCGACGTCAATGGCGCGTCGACCGCCGACGGCGCCGGCCTCATCCAGTGGACCCGCACCAACACCACCAACCAGCAGTTTCAGTTCGTGGACGCCGGAGGCGGCTACTACCGGCTGCGCGCGCGGCACTCCGGCAAGGTCGTCGACGTCTACGGCGCGTCCACGGCCGACGGCGCCCAGATCGTGCAGTGGGCCGACAACGGCGGCACCAACCAGCAGTTCCGCCTCGCCGACTCCGACAGCGGCTACGTCCGGCTGGTCAACCGCAACAGCGGCAAGGTCGCCGACGTGCAGGGCGCCTCGACCGCCGACGGCACCGGCGTGGTGCAGTGGAGCGACCGGAACGGCAGCAACCAGCAGTGGCAGCTCGCCCGGGTCGACGGAAGCAGCGCGTGCACGCTGCCGTCGAGCTACCGCTGGACGTCGACCGGTCCGCTGGCCAACCCGAAGTCGGGGTTGTCCGCGGTCAAGGACTTCACCAACGTCGTCTACAACGGCCAGCACATCGTGTATGCCTCGACGACCGACTTCAGCGGGCACTACGGATCGATCGGTTTCAGCGCCTTCACGAACTGGCCGGACATGGCCTCGGCCAGTCAGAACACCATGTCCATCGGTACCGTCGCGCCGACCCTGATCTACTTCGCACCGAAGAACATCTGGGTTCTGTCCTACCAGTGGGGTCCGACCACCTTCTCCTACCGCACCTCGAGCGACCCCACCAACGCCAACGGCTGGTCCTCGCCGCAGACGCTGTTCACGGGCAGCATCCCCGGCGGCGCACCTCTCGACCAGACCCTCATCGGCGACGACACGAACATGTACCTGTTCTTCGCCGGCGACAACGGCAATATTTACCGGGCCAGCATGCCCATCGGCAACTTCCCGGGCAGCTTCGGCTCGTCGTACACCACGATCATGAGCGACACGCAGGCCAACCTCTTCGAGGCGGTCGAGGTCTACAAGGTCCAGGGCCAGAACCAGTACCTCATGCTCGTCGAGGCCATGGGCGCGAACGGCCGCTACTTCCGGTCGTTCACGGCCACCAGCCTGAGCGGCTCATGGACCCCGCAGGCCGCCAGCGAGAACAACCCCTTCGCCGGCAAGGCCAACAGCGGCGCAAGCTGGACCAACGACATCAGCCACGGCGACCTGGTCCGCAACAACCCCGACCAGACCAAGACCGTCGACCCGTGCAACCTGCAACTGCTCTACCAGGGCCGGGACCCGAGCTCCAACGGCACGGACTACAACCTCCTGCCCTGGCGGCCGGGCGTGCTGACCCTGCAGCGCTGATCCGCTGACGACTCAAAGGGGGGTCACGAGGCGCACCCCGTGACCCCCCGATGCCGTACGAGGCCTCAGCAGCCGCCGCGTGGTACGTGTCCCGGCCGCCGGCGTGGGTTGACCTGCGTCTGGCTGCCGGTCGATGGCGGCGCGTTCATCCGCGGCCGCCGAAGGCGACGGCATGACCTCCGCTCGTCGCCTCGTGAGCCGCCAAGGTTGCACACCATCGATGTTGTTGCAAACTGTTTTCATCGTAGAGCGCGATGCGCAGATGCGCATAGCTGCACATGGCAACGTGTTCCCGTCGGTTGTCGTTTGGTGCGTTCCGCTTGACTCTGCAAATGGAAACCGATACCAACAACAGGTGAAAGTTGCCTTCGTCGGCAAGGGTGGCAGCGGCAAGACCACCCTGGCCGCCTTGTTCTGCCGGTCTCTCGCGGCCCAGCACGGCCCGCGTGTCCTGGCGTTCGACGCCGATATCAACCAGCACCTGGCCGTCGCGCTGGGCGCCGACCCGGACGAGGCGGCGCTGCTGCCCGCCCTCGGCGACCACCTCGACGCGATCAAGGAGTACCTGCGCGGCGACAATCCGCTGATCGCGTCGGCCGCGGCGATGCTCAAGACCACGCCGCCCGGTCCCGGGTCGCGGCTGGTGCGCATCGACGAGCCGAATCTGTTGTACGAGCGGCTGGTGCGCACCGTGGGCGGCGTGCGGCTGGCGGTGACCGGTCCGTTCGCCGCCGACGACCTCGGCGTGGCCTGCTACCACTCGAAGGTCGGCGCGGTCGAGCTGCTGCTCAATCACATGGTCGACGGGCCGGGCGAGTATGCGGTGGTCGACATGACAGCGGGCGCGGACTCGTTCGCGTCGGGCCTGTTCACCCGGTTCGACCTGACGTTGCTGGTGTGCGAGCCGACGGTACGCAGTGTCGGGGTGTATCGGCAGTACGTCGGCTACGCCCGCGACCACGGCGTGCGGGTGGCCGTGGTGGGCAACAAGGTCGGCGAAGCCGACGACGTGGCGTTCCTGCGCGAGCAGGTCGGCGGCGACCTGCTGTGCTGGGTGGGCAGGTCGGGGTTCGTGAAGGCAGGCGAGCGGGGCCGGTTCCTGCCGATCGAGGACCTCGAACCGGCGAACGCCCACGCGCTCGCGGCAATGCGCGCGGCCCTGGATGACTGTCAGAAGGACTGGGTCCGCTACGCCGAGCAGGTCGCGCAGTTCCACACGCGCAACGCGGTCGCGTGGGGCAACGCCCGCGCCGGCGCCGACCTCACCGCGCAGATTGCACCGGGCTTCACCCTGGCGCCGGCGACCGTCGTCGCGCGCTGACCATCGCACTCGAGGAGGAGCGCATGTCTCTCGACGTCCCCACTGCACTGCTGGAGCGCGCGGAGGCCGGCCCGGTCGACGACGCCGAGTTCGTCGCCTGCGTGCGGAATTCGCTGCCGTACGCCTGGCAGGTCATCAGCGGCGTGGCCGCCGACCTGCAGGCGGGCGGCGGCGACTTCGCCGAGCACGGTGTGGCCCCGCCGAGCGAGGCCGAGCGCGGGCAGTTGCTGCGCGCGCTGGCCAGCGACGCCATCCGGGGCGGCCTGGAGCGGCATTTTGGGGTGGCCCTGGCGTTCCAGAACTGCCACCGCGTCGCGGCGTTCGCCCCGTCCGCCGTCGGTGGCGAGCGGTACTGCGCGTTCGTCTCTCCGCGCGGGCAGCTGCTCAACCAGTCGCCGGAACTGCGTGACTGCTGACCACACCCCCGAATGCCGGGCCGGCGACCGCCGGCCCGGCGCTGCGGGTCGACGTGTTCCTGCTCGCCGGCGCGTTCCCCGGCCTGACCCACGCCGAGGCGTTGCGCGCCGCCGTGGACTACGCGGTGGGCGCCGAGCAGGCTGGGTTTGACGGCGTGTGGCTGGCCGAACACCACTTCAGCGCCTACCGGACCTGCCCGTCGGCGGTGGCCATGGCCGCACCTGCTGGGCCGGACCGGCCGGCTGCGGGTCGGCGACCATCTGCTCGCCGTGCACCCGGTCGGGCCGCCGGACCGCTGCGTGCGGCGGCTGCGCGCCACCCTCGCCGGTACTGGCGTGCGGCGGCTGCTGCTCATGGTCGAGGGCGGCGGCGATCCCCGGCGCACCCTCGACAACATCCATCGCCTCGGCCGCGACGTCCTACCGCAGCTGCGCTGCCTACACTGAGCTGCATTGCCAGGCGTGCGGCGGGAGGCGCGATGAGCGACATGATGAGCGGCGCGACCCGCAACACCCGCCAGCGGCACGAGGTCCTCGCGCTGCTGGACGAGCTCGCGGACTTCCGCACGCCACAGCAGCTGCACGCGCTGCTGCGCCAGCGCGGGGCGCAGGTGGGGCTGACCACCGTGTACCGCACGCTGCAGCTGCTGCAGGAGGCCGGCGAGGTCGACGTGACCCGGCTGCCCGGCGGGGAGCAGCTGTTCCGCCGCTGCGGCGCGACCCACCACCATCACCTGGTCTGCCGGTCCTGCAACGCCACGGTGGAGGTCCGCGGCCCCGCGGTGGAACGGTGGGCCGACCGGATCGCCGCCGAACACGGCTTCACCGACGTCGGGCACACCCTGGAGATCTTCGGCACCTGCTCGCGCTGCAGCCGCTGACCCCCGGGTCAGCAGCGGTCATGCGTACATCGCGATGCGACGCCTCGTTATCGGAAATGAAAACGAGTACCGTCTAGCGCGTTCGTATGGCTGACCAACGCGCCCTGTCCCGAGGAGTACCACCATGCGCCCTTCCCGGCGTCCCAGCGCGGCGCTCGCCCTCGCCACCGCGCTCGCGGCATCCCTCACCGCATGCGGCGATGCCACCGCACAACCGGCCGCGGCCGGCGGCGGCAAGCTCGCCGTGGTCGCCACCACGACCCAGGTCGCCGACTTCGCCCGCAACATCGGCGGCGACCACGTGACGGTCACCCAGATCCTCAAGCCCAACGTCGACCCGCACGACTACGAGCCGACCCCGGCTGACATCACCGCGATCGGCGCGGCCAAGGTCCTGGTCAAGAACGGCGTCGGCCTGGAGAAATGGCTCGACGAGACCATCGCCTCGGCCGGCTTCACCGGCACCACGGTCGACACCAGCACCGGCGTGAAGATCCGCGAGGGCAACGGCGACGAGGAGGAGAAGGCCGGCGACCCGCACATCTGGCACGACCCGCGCAATGCCAAGATCATGGCGCAGAACATCGAGAAGGCGTTCGCCGCCGCCGACCCGCCCGCCGCCGCCACCTACGAGCAGAACCTGACCGACTACGCGGCGAAGCTGGACAAGCTCGACGCCGACATCCAGGCGAAGATCGGCAAGCTGCCCGCCGACCGCCGGAAACTGGTCACCAACCACGACGCCTTCGGCTACTACATCGACCGCTACAAGCTCGAGTTCGTCGGCTCGATCATCCCGAGCTTCGACACCTCGGCCGAGCTGTCCGCGAAGGACATCGACGACATCGTCGCCAAGATCAAGACGACCGGGACGAAGGCGGTGTTCTCCGAGAGTTCGCTGCCGCCGAAGACGGCCGAGGCGATCGGCCGGCAGGCCGGCGTCAAGGTCGTGGCCGGCGAGGACGCGTTGTACGGCGACACCCTCGGCCCCGGTGGGTCGGCCGGCGACACGTACCTGAAGATGGAGCAGCACAACACCGACGTCATCGTGCAGGCCCTCGGTGCCTGACCACGCGGAGCCGGCGGCGTTGCGCATCGACGACGCCGCGGTTGCCTACGACGCCGACCCGGTGCTGACCGGCGTCACCGGCACCGTGGCCGCCGGGGAGGTGGTCGCGCTCATCGGCCCCAACGGCGCCGGCAAGTCCACCCTCATCAAGGCGATCCTCGGCCTGGTCCCGGTCGTCGGGGGCAGCGTCATGGTGCTGGGCCGGGCCCCGGCGGCGGCCCGCCGCGACGTGGGCTACGTGCCGCAGGCCGACACTCTCGATCCGCAGTTCCCCGTGTCGGTGGCGCAAGTGGTCCTCATGGGCCGCTACCGGCAGGTCGGCTGGCTGCGTCGGCCGGGCCGCGAGGACCGGCGTATCGTCGCGGAGGCCCTGGAGCGGGTCGGGCTGGCCGACCGGGCCCGGGCCACGTTCGGCACGCTGTCCGGTGGGCAGCGCCAGCGGGTGCTGCTGGCCCGGGCCATGGCCGCGCAACCCCGGCTGCTGCTGCTCGACGAGCCGTTCAACGGCGTCGACCTGGTGAGCCAGGATGCCCTGCTCGGCGCGCTGGACGAACTGAAGCGGCACGGCACCGCGGTGCTGATCTCCACCCACGACCTGGCCCTGGCCCAGCACGTCGCTGACCACGCCTGCCTGCTCAACCGGCGCATGTACGGCTTCGGCCCAACCGCCGCCACCCTCACCCCCGACCGACTGCGCGCCACCTACGGCAACCAGGCCCTCGAACTCCACGGCGACCAGATCGTGGTGGCCCACCATTGATGAGCGCAATCCTCCTCGACCCGTTCGCCGCGCCGTTCATGGCCCGCGCCCTCACCGAGCTGCTGCTCCTGGCCGTCCTGGCCGGCGTGGTCAGCACGCATGTGCTGACCCGCCGCCTCGGGTTCGTCGCCGACACCATGACCCACACCGTGTTCCCGGGTGTCGTGCTCGGCTTCCTCACCGCGGGCGTCGACGGCGTGTTTCCCGGCGCTCTGGCCGCCGCCGCGGTCACCGCCGTCCTGCTGACTCTGCTCACCCGGTCCCGCCGGATCACCGACGACACCGCCCTGGCCGTGCTGCTCGCCGCGATGTTCGCCGTCGGCGTCGTGCTGGTCTCGCGGCGGGCGTCCTACACCGCTGACCTGACCAGCTTCCTGTTCGGCCGGCTGCTCACCGTTACCGCCGCCCAGATCACTCAGACCGCCGTCGTCGCTGCCGTCGTCCTGCTCGTGCTGGGCCTGCTGCACAAGGAACTGGTGTTGCGCGCGTTCGACGCGCAGGCGGCCGCCGCGATGGGGTACCGGATCTGGCTGCTCGACCTCGTGCTCAACCTCGCCGTCGCCCTCGTCGTGGTCGCGGCGGCGCAGTCGGTCGGCACCATCCTGGTCATCGCCCTGCTCGTCGTGCCCGCGGCCACCGGGCGGCTCGTCTGCGACCGCATCGGTCCGATCACCGTTGCCGGTGTGGCCGTCGCCGCCCTGGCCGGCTACCTCGGCTTGGCGATCAGCTACCACGCCTCGATCGCCTACCACCTGCGCCTGGCCGGCGGCGCCACCGTCGTGCTCACCCTCGTGGCCGCCTATCTGCTGACCATGCTCGTGCGGAGGCTCGCCCGTGCGGTGGTTTGACGTCGCGTTCCACCGCGCCCTGCTCGAAGCGGTCCTCGTCGGCACCGTCTGCGGCCTCATCGGCGTGCACGTCGTGCTGCGCCGTCAAGCGTTCTTCACCATGGCCATGACCCACGCCACCTTCCCCGGCGTCGTCATCGCCGCCGTCACCGGCCTGAACATCTACCTCGGCGGCGCCGGCGCCGGGGTGCTCGCCGCGCTCGCCGTCACCGCCCTGGCCCGCCGCCGCGGCCACGACGCCAGCACCGCCACCGCCGTCGCCCTCGCCGCCGGTTTCTCCCTCGGCATCGCCCTGCTCTCGGCCCAGAACGGGTTCACCAAGGACCTCACGGCCTATCTCACCGGCTCCATCCTCACCGTCGGCGCGCAGGACCTCGTCGTCGCGGCCGCCGTCACCGCCGCCGTCGCGCTCGTACTCACCCTCCTGCACAAGGAGCTGCTGTACACCGCCTTCGACCGCGACGGGGCCCGGGCCGCCGGTTACCGCACGGGCGCCCTCGACCTGCTCGTGCTGGTGCTCATCGAGGCGGTCGTGGCCACGGCGGTGCCCGCCGTGGGTACCATCCTCACTCTGGCCCTCGTTGTCGCGCCGGCCGGCGCCGCCCGGCTGTGGACCGACCGCATCGCCACTATGACCACCTTCGCCGTTAGCGTCGCGGTCGGCAGCGCGGTCGGTGGGCTGTACCTGTCCCGGGCCTTCGACGTCGCCGCCGGCGGGGCGATCAGTCTCCTGGCCGCCACCTGCTTCGCCGTGTCGGTGCTCGCCGCGCCGCGGCAGGGCCTCCTCGCCGTCGCCTACCGGCGGCGGCGCCGCCGCCCAGCCGTGACGACTACAGGTCAGGACATCGCGATCGCCGGTGACATGCGTACATCGTGATGTGACACCTCGTTATAGGAAATGAAAACGAGTATCGTCTGCGCGTCCCGTTCGCCTGTTGAGGAGCGCCGATGTCGTACGCCGCTCGTTACGAGCAGGTCAGCGCGCTGTTCCGCGCCCTGGCGGCGCCGGTGCGGCTGGCCATCGTCGAGCTGCTCATCGCGCACCACCAGCTGCACGTCCATGAGATCGTCGAGGCGACCGGCGTCCCGCAGACCCTGGCGTCGCAGCATCTGCGGGTGCTGCGCCACGCGCAGCTGGTGGACCGGGTCCAGGACGGGCGCAGCGTCGTGTACCGCCTCGCCGATCCCGAGATCGCCGCGCTCGTCGCCGCCGCGGTGCGGTTCTTCGGCGACCTGCCGTGACCCTGCCCACGACCGCGGCGGTCCGGCGGTTCAAAGCGGTGCTGCACGGGCTGTACGACGACGCTGGCCGGCCCGGGTTCACCGCGGTGGCCGGGCACGCCCGCAGCGTGGCTGGGCAGTTCGGCGCCGGCCGCAGTCCGGGCCGTGCCGCTGTCGCGGCCATGCTGCGCGGCGACTCCGGGATGCCCAGCGAGGAGTACGCCGTCGTGGTCGGGGCGGCCCTGGCCCGGGTCGCCGGCCGCGACCCCCTCGAAGCGGGTGAAGCGGTCCGGGCCGCGTGGCGGCACGCGTACCTCGCCGCGCGGACCCTGCGCGACCAGCGGCCCGGCGTCGGGATCGGCGACGCCGACCCCCTGGCGCTCGCGGTTCGCCGGGTGCCCGGGACGGCGCACCTCCCCGCATACGTGCGCCGTCCGCACGACGACCACGCGACCGGCATCGTCGACGCCGCCCGGGCCGGCGCCAGCCGCATCATGACCCTCGTCGGCCCACCAGGGTGCGGCCGGGCCAGAACCCTGTGGGAGGCCGTGCGGACGCTGCCCGGCCTCTGGCGAATCTGGCGACCGACCGACGACCCGACCGCCGCCGGGCCCTACACGGTGGTGTGGCTCCCCGACGCCGCCACCCTGCTCCATCCGCAGACAGGACCGGACCTCGTCGCCGCCGTCCGCGCGCTCGTCGAGGACCCCGACCGGGCGCCGGTCCTGGTCGCCCTCAAACTCTGGCCGCAGGACTGGAACCGGTTCACCACCTCGCCGCTGCCCGGCGACGCCGACCCGTACGCCGCAGCGCGCGCCCTGCTGCACGGTACCGATGTCGTCGTGCCCGATGCCTTCACCGCCACGCAGGTCGCCGTGGCCCGCGCCAGCCAGGATCAGGTGCTGCGCGACGCGGCCGACGCTGCCGCGGGGCGGATCACGCAGACCCTCGCCGGGCTGCCGGCCCTGCTGGACCGCTACGCGCAGGCGCCCCCACCCGCCCGGGCGATCCTCGAGGCCGTGGTCGACGCCCGGCGCTTCGGCGGCCCGGTCCGGATCCCGGGTACCTTCCTGCGAGCGATTGCCGGCGACAGTCCATTCGCCGTCGACTACGCCACCGGCGCCGGGCTGCTTGTCGCCGACGCCTCCGCCGCAGACCTCGGCCCCGGCTACGTCCTCGACGAGGCCGTGTACCACGCGGGCACGCTCGCCCGGGCGGCGATGTTCCCGGCCGCGGCCTTCTGGGACGCCCTCACCGCCACCGTGACCGATCCCGCCGTCCTGCATGCCGTGGCCGAGCACGCCCAGCGGCGCGGCCGGCCCGCCCGCGCCGTCCAGCTGTACCGGTCGGCGGTCGAGCTCGGCGACATGGCCGCCATGGTGCATCTCAGCCCTCTGCTGGAACGCACCGGCGACCGGCGCGGCGCGGATGCGCTCGCGATCCGCGCCGCCGAGCTCGGCGACGGCACCGCCCTCGCGCGGCTCGCCGCGCAGGCCGACGAGCACGCCGACACCGCCCGGGTCGACGCCCTCGTCCGCGCCGCGGCCGACACCGGCGACCCGGACCTGCTGTATACCCTCGCTCGCCGGCACCTCGGGACCGGCCGCGCCGAGACGCTGTACCGCGAGGCCGCCGGCCGCGGCTCGGCCGCCGCCGCAGCCGAGCTGGCCGTCACCGCGCACGCCCCCGGCGACCTCGCCGACGTCGAGCGGTACGCCCGGCAGGCCGCGGCCGGCGGCGACACGACCGCCCTGCGCCGCCTCGCCGGGCTGCACCGACACGCCGGGGACCGCCGCTCGGCCGAGCGGTTCGCCGTCGCGGCAGCGTCCGCCGGACACACCTTTGAACGGCACCTCCTGCGCGAGGAGCAACGCCGGCACGGCAAGGCCGCCGCGGTGACGGCCGTGCTGCGCCGCCTCGGCGACGACGTCGACGCCGGCACGGTGCGCCGGGTGGAGGCGTGCCTGAGTCTGAGCGTGACCCGAGCCGGCGCCATGGTGCTCCGGCTGGCGTGCCGCCGGCACACCGGGCCGCTACGGGCCCTGTGCACCGACCGGCACCGCCGCGGCGACATGGCCGGGGCGCTGCGCCTGGCGGTGATCGCCAGCCGGTGCGGGGACCCGTCGGCGCTGGCCGACCTCGCCGTGCTCACCGCACCGGCCGACTGGGAGGCGGCGGTCCGGGTCGCCGAACGGGCCGCGACTTTGGGCGACAGCACTGGGCTGCGCCGGCTGGCTCGCGTCCGCCGCCGGACCGGCGACCCCGCCGAGGCGCTCCGCCTGCTGGAACGCGCCGCCGCCGACGGCGACCCGGACGCGCTGTTCGACCTCGCCCGAACCCTGCACCAGGCCGGCGACACGGCCGCCGCCGAACTGCGCTACCGAGCCGCCGCCCGCGGCGGTGTAGCCGACGCCGCCCACGCTGCTGCCCAGCTGCTGCAGGGCACCGACCCGGCCGCCGCCGCACGGTATGCGCAGCGCGCCGTCCAGCTGGGCCATCCGACCGCGGTGCGCGACCTCGGCCAGGCCCGGGAACGCGCCGACGACCTGCCAGCCGCTGCCGCGCTCTACCGGTGGGCCGCCGACCGCGGCGACGACACCGCCGGACAGCTGCTGGCCCGACTGTGGCATTGCCACCACCCGGCCGCCGAGGCGGCCGAACTGGCCGTCGAGGCCGCGGAGCACGGCAACCCGGCGCTGCTGCGGCACCTCGCCGACCGGCACGCCGCCGCCGGCCACCCAGTGCGGGCGGAGGCGTTGTACTGGGCGGCGTACGAGCACGGCGACTCCCAGGCCATGCTGCACCTGCCGCATCTGCGCGCCGAAGACGACGGCGACCAGGCCCGTGCCGACGACCTCGCCCTGCAGGCGGCCCAGCAGGGCCGGCACCAGGCCGTGACCGACCTCGCCGCGGTCCGCGCCCTGACCGGCGACCTCGCCGCCGCCGAACGCCTCTGCCTGCGCGCCGCAGCCGCCGGCCAGCCCGTCGACGTGCGCCCGGTCATCCGGCTCCGGCTCGCCACGGACGAACCATTGCCGGCTGCCGTCGCCGCGCTGTACGAGCAGGCCGGCGCCCATCTCGTTCTGGCGTGGCAGGACCTGCGCGCCGGCCGGCGCGACGATGCCCTGGCCCGGTGCGTGCGGGCCGCCAACCTCGGCGACCCGGATGCGGTACCGCAACTGGTCCGGGTCCACCGGCGGCTCGGTGACCACGTCACCGCGGACATGATCGACCGGTATGGCCTGTCCGATGACGGCGGCGCCGCCACCGCCTGGTAGGCCAGACGTTGCGGCCGCAGCCTGGTGCGGAGCGCGCGGAAATGCAGACATGGCAATGCTTTCACGCGTTTACCCGCAGGTGTCGCGGGGGCGACACCGTCCCCCCGCGGCATCGGAGGTGGCGTAGCCTGGGCCCGATGCAGGACACCCACTCGTCGGCTGGTGTGCTCGAGGCCCCGGTCCCGCCGTCCGGCGGCACCGGCCCGCACCGTCGCCGCCGCTCCTTCGGCCTGGAGCTGCTGGCCGTGGTCCTGATCGGCGCGATCGCGGCCCGGACCTGGATCGGCGGCGCGTTCACCTCGCCCCGGGCCCAGGAGTGGGTCACCGTCTTCGTCGCGATCGTCGTGCAGGCAATGCCGTTCGTGGTCCTCGGCACCTTGCTGTCCGCGGCGATCGCCACCCTCGTCCCGGAACGGTTCTTCGCCCGCGCGCTGCCGTCCCGCCCCGTCCTCGCCGTCCCGGTCGCCGGGATGGCCGGCTTGGCGCTGCCGGGCTGCGAATGCGCGTCGGTGCCGGTCGCCGGTGCACTGATGCGCCGCGGTGTCACCCCGGCCGCGGCCCTGGCGTTCCTGCTCGCCGCCCCGGCGATCAACCCGGTCGTCCTGGCCGCGACCGCGGTGGCGTTTCCCGGCCGGCCGATGATGGTCGCCGCCCGGCTCGTGGCCAGTCTGGCCACGAGCGTGGCGATGGGCTGGCTGTGGCTGCGGCTGGGCCGCGACGACTGGCTGCGCACCCCGCGCCGCCCGCCGGTCACCGGCAGCCGGACCCTCGCGTATTTCGCCGCGGTACGGCAGGACGCCGCCGACGCCGCCGGGTTCCTCGTCATCGGCGCCGCCACCGCCGCCTGCCTCAACGTCCTGGTGCCGCAGCGGTGGCTGCACACGATCGCGCAGCATCCCGTCGTCGCCGTCGCGGCGCTTGCGGGGCTGGCGGTGCTGCTGTCGATCTGCTCCGAGGCCGACGCGTTCGTCGCCGCGTCCCTGTCGCAGTTCTCGCTCACCGCCCGGCTGGCGTTCCTCGTCGTCGGGCCGATGGTCGACCTGAAGCTGTTCGCGATGCAGGCCGGTACGTTCGGCCGCCGCTTCGCGATCCGCTTCGCCCCCGCCACCTTTGTCGTCGGCATCACCGTCGCCGTCGCCACCGCGGCGGTACTGCTGTGAACGGCCGCGCCGGGGTCCAGTCGGTGGTCCTGCTGCTCATCGGCGGCACGCTCATCCGCACCGCCTGGACCGGCACCTACGTCCGCTACGTCAAACCCGGCCTGCACTGGTACCTGATCGCCGCCGGCAGCGTCCTCGTCGCCGTCGCCGCCGTCAACCTCGCCCGCCTGTTCGCCACCGCGGCCCGCGCCCGCCACCACGAACACCAGCAGCACGAGCACGAGGACGGCGACGACGGGCACGGCCACGGCCACAGCCGCCTCGAACCGTCCTGGCTGCTGGTCGCTCCGGCGCTGGCGCTGCTGCTGGTCGCCCCGCCGGCGCTGGGCTCCTACGCCGCCTCGCACGGCGGGACCGCGCTCGGCGCCGCCGCGAGCTCCGACTTCCCGCCGCTGCCCGACGGCGACCCGGTCCGTGTCTCACTCCTGGAGTACGCGTCCCGGGCGGTGTTCGACAAAGGCCAGAGCCTGCAGCGGCGCACCGTGGCCATGTCCGGGTTCATCGTCGTCGACGGCGACAAGCGCTACCTCACCCGGATGATCATCACCTGCTGCGCCGCCGACGCCCGACCGGTCAAGGTCGGCCTCACCGGCGCCGTCCCACCCAGCACCACCGCGGACAGCTGGCTGGAGGTCACCGGCACCTACACACCGCAGACCGACCCCGACCCCATCGACGGCGAGCCGATCCCGTACCTCGCCGTCACCGCCGCGCACCCGATCCCGACACCGAAACAGCCCTACGAATCATGAGCGCGCGCTCGTACGCCGGCTGGCGCATCCGGATGACCGCCGGGATCGCCGTCGCCGCGACCATCGGTCTACTGGCCCTGCCGACCCCCGGCGCCGGAACCCCGAGCACGGCACCGTCGGCCGCGGCGAGCGGGCCGGCGACCCTGGCCGGCACCTGGCCCGACGCGCGCACGATCGACCTGCCGGCCACCCTGCCCGACGGCACCACGTACACCCCGGCCGCCGTCCTGGACCCGCACCGTGTGGTGGTGCAGATCGCCGACGCCGACCCGGACACCGCATCCCTTGCCCTGCTCGACCCGGCCGACCTGGCACATCCACGCCGCCTCGAGGCGATCCCGATCGCCGGCGGCGGCTCGTTCGACACCGTCACCACCGACCCCGGCTGGGTGTACTGGATGTCCAGCGTCGCCGGCGACCAGGGCAGCACCCGCGGCACCCTGCACCGCGCCGACGCCACCGGCCACACCGCGACGCTCACCACCGACACCGGCCATGCCACCTTCACCGGCAGCATGTACGACCTGCAGGTCGCCGACGGCCGGATCTGGTGGACCGCCACCCGCGGCACCACCGTGCCGACCACCGACCTGCGCTCCACCCCCCTCACCGGCGGCAAGGTCACCGTACGGCCGCTGCAGGGCACCTACCACCTCACCGGCTGGCCGTGGGCCGGCGACGACCGCATCGGCGGGCAGCCCGTCGTCCAGCTCAACCTCACCACCGGCGCGCAGCGCACGTTCACCGAGCCACCTGGCCAGGACGTGTACTGCGGTGCCGTCTGGTGCCGCACCGTCGTGCGGCCACAGCAGGCCACGGTCGTCACGCTGCGCCGCACCGACGGCACCGGCCAGACCGCCCGGATCAACACCGACGGCGAGGTACCGGTCTTCACCGACATCGCCGCCACGGACCGCTTCGAGTTCCTCACCGCCCCGATCTCCACCCAGGCCGCCACCACCAGCGAACGCCTCAGCCTCTACGACCTGAACACCAGCCGGCGGGTCGCGATCGCCGTCTCCACCGCCGAAGGACTCAACGGCACCTGGCTGTGGTGGGCCACCGGCGACAACGAGACCATGACCTGGCACCTCCTCGACCTCGCCACCCTGCGCTGACCCGCGACGGCGTGTCAGCGCGAGAGGGAACGCAGGTCGAGGCTGTGCCACACGGGAGCGTTCTCGTCACCGGTCGACCACCACAGCATCCCGTCGCGGCCCAGAATCTGCCCGGCCGCGTCCGCGACCAGGATCAGGCGTCCGTCGGTGAGGTCGTACAGCAGCAGCCGCAGCCCGAGGGTCGTGGCCGAGGCGCCGGTCGCGTCGGAGACCGGCTCGAACCGGTCCAGCAGCGCCACGTCGTAGAGCACCGCCGACAACGAGCCCCCACCGACCCGCCGCCGATCGGAACCGTCGGGACGCATCAGGTCGTAGCGTGTCGCGCCGGCCGTCCCGGCGACGACCGAGCGGCACCACACCGCCCCGCACACCACCGTCTCCACCGGCGACGCGGGCACGACGAGGTCGCGGCCGGTGTCGAGGTTGTGCAGCCGCAACGGGCCACCGCCCGCGGCGCCGGGCGCTGTGCGCAGCCACGGCCACGCCGCGAACCCGAACGCACCCGGTACCCGGGTCATCTGCACCGGCCCACCGGCGACGGGCACGGACCGGACCTCGGTGACAAGGTCGTCGCCGGGTGCGGCCGCGACCCAGTACACCCGCCCATCGTGCACTTCAAGGTCGTACTGCGACTCGAAGAACACCGCCGCGCCCGTGTCCGCGGTCAACCGTGCCGCCCCGGCGGGGCCGTCCAGCGGCGCCCGCCAGATCTGGGTCGTTGCCGGACCGGACGGCTGCACCTCCAGCTGGGCCCAGAACAACATCCCCGCGGCGACGGCCAGCCCGAGGAACTGCGGATGCCGATCCTGCGACACCCGCTGCAGCTGCCGCACCCCGCCCCGGGTGCGCACCAGCAGCCGGACTGCGTCCCCGTTCGGGGTCGGGGCCGTCCCGACGGCGGTGTCGGCGTCGACGTAGAGGAGCGGCTGCAGCACGGCACCGTCGGCGAGCACACCGGGGGTGTCGACGACCTTAGCCTGCGGCCACCGCTGCCCCAGGGGCAGCAACGCCGCCGGTGCCGACGTGACAGCGGCCGGTCTGGCGGCGGGGGACTGCGGGGCCGGGGCGACGACCAGCCACGCGGCGGCGACCACCGCCGCGGCGAGCGCGCCGACGGGGACCACACGAGCGTGCCGCACCGGCGGAATCTACCAAGCCGGGGCCGGTCCGGCCTGGGCACGCTCGGCGGTTCCACCCGCACGATGGACACGCTGTGCCCGGCCCGCGGTGTCACACGCCGCTGAGGTGCTCCTGCAACGCATCGGTCGCGGCGTGAAACTTCTAGCAACTTGGCGGAACCGCCAGTTTTAATCGGACAGTGCAACGCCTGATCGGGGTGGACAACGGCGACGCGGAGCCGGTGCTCACTGGACTTACGCTCGTTGGCGCCAAGGCCTTGATGATGGCGACGAAGCCTGGACGCAGCTCTACAAGTGCGTGTCATGGCCGATGACCGGTCCGCTCGGGAGAAATCTGGGAGGCGGTCTTACCTTGGACGCCGACGAGCAACCCAGCCGGGACCTGATCACCGTGTGGCGGCTCGAATGCCTGCGACGAGCGCGGCAATCAGTAGCCCGAGCACAAGCACGAGCAGTACAACAGGACCCAGCAATAACATCAGGATCAAGATCAACACCACGGCAAGCTTCACCTCGGGGCTTGTCCCCGACCAGGCACCCTTGAGCGCAGCCCAGACGGGGTTCTTTCCCCGCAGCTTGGCTTTCAGCCCCTCGAAGACTGCCTGCGTGGTGGACCCGCGGCTTGCCACAACATCGTTCAGATCGTCGGCCCAGTCCTCCATCTTCCGCGACGCCTTCGCGGTGGCGTACCCGAGGGCCGCTTCTCGCAGGTCACTCAGCGCAGACGCGAGGCTCGTCGCCCCGGGGGCGCTCTTGGTCGCGCCGCTGGCGGTGTTCGCTGCTGTCATGTCGTGGTCTCCCTATCAAGAGTACCGCCACGCAAGCGGACGCTGAGAAATGGTTCTGGCACGAGTTTGATGATCTTCAATCAACGTACGTCAGCGAGCCGAACGGCAAATACGCTCGACGAGGGACGCCGGGCCCACGCCCAGCGCGAAGTGGGCAACGCCCTCCACGCCGGCATCGTAGCCAGGTTCAGGCCGGCGGGCCCGGGCGGCCGTCTTCGTGATGGTGGTGGCCGTTCGGCCGGAAGATCGCGGCCAGCTCGGCGATCGAGGCCGCGAGGGCGAACCGGTCGCCGGCGCGGTCGTATTCGGACGCGGCGTCGAGCAGGACCGTGACCGCCTCGTCGGACCGGCCGTTGCGGTGCGCGGCGCGGCCGAGCAGCTGGCCGGCCTCCGCGGTCATGGCCCAGTCGTCGTGGCGCTTGAAGACCTTGCGGGCCGGTTCGAGTTGGATCTCGGCCTGGGTGAAGTCGCCGCTGGCCAGCAGCAGCATGCCCTTGGCGCGCCGGATCCGGGCGCCGACGACGTCGGCGGCGATCTCGGCGACCTCCCGCATGCTCGACAACTCGTCCTCGGCGCTGCGCAGCTGGCCGGCGGCCTCGTCGAGGCGGCCGGCGAGGACCAGGGCCTGGGCGAGCAGGCAGCGCGAACGGATCGCGCCGACGCGGCTGTCCAGGAGGCGGAAGGCGAGCACCGCTGCGGCGGCGCGGTCGATCGCGCCGCGGGCGAGCTCCTGTTGCTCCTCGCCGGCGGCGGTGTGGCGGGCTCGGGACAGGGCGGCGCGGGCGCGGCGGTAGTCGGCCAGCGCGGCTCGCCGGGAATCGGTGTGCTGTAGCGGCGCGGCCTTGAGGTGCGCCTCGGCCGTGTCCCAGTCGCTGCGGCGCCGGGCCGCCTCGGACAGGCCGAGGTGGACCAGGTAGCCGGCGAGGGTGTTGGAGTCGGTCTCCCAGTGGTGGCGGACATGCTCGTACCGTGCCCGGGCGGGCCACTCGGCGGCGTTGCGGCAGCCGGAGGCCTCGGCGTCGAGCAGTTCGATCAGCGTGCGCTCCTCGGCGTCCGTGGTGGCCAGCCGCTTGGCGATGTCGAGGGCCTCGGCCGCGTCGCCGTACTTGCCGATGCGCAGCAGCGCCTCGCCGATGCGCCGTTGCGCGGTGAGCCGCACGGTCGCCAGGGCTGGGTCGTCGCCGGTCTCGGTCACCGCCCGCAGCAGTCGCAGCCCCTCGTCGTAGTGCTCGATGCCGGTCAGGAACGTGCCCTTCGCGAGCGTCACCGCCGCGACCGGGTAGCCAGCGGGCTCGGCGGCCGCGGCGTGCAACGCGCGGTCGAAGGCCTGCAGTGCCCGGGCCGAGTCGACGCCGAACGGCACGCCGTCGCCGAGCCGGACGGCGACCCGCCAGCACATGCCCGGCTCGTCGCGGTCGGCGGCGGCGTGCACGGCCGCGACCAGGTTCGCGTACTCGGCGCGGACCCACTCGGTCGGGGACCGCTCGATGTTCTCGGCGAGCGTGGGGTGAAAGGAGGTCTGGAAGTACGGCAGCCGCTGCGCCGGTGGGTGCCGGCGCGTGAACCCCTCGTCCCGGTGCAGCTGGCGCAGGACGTCATCGATGACCTGCAGGTAGGCGTCCTCGAGGCGGCGCCGCGCCTGGGCCCGGTCCTCGGCGCCGAGCTCGTTGAACCGGTCGCGGGCGAACAGGCGCAGCAGCGGGTGGAACTGGTACCGGGGCAGGCCGGCGCGGCGGTCCGCCTGGGCGGCGTCGATGAACTGCGCCTCGTACAGCCGCGCGGCCAGTGCTTCGGCCTCGGCCGGGCTGACCTTGAGCAGCGGTTCGAGCACCCATGGCACGAACGTCTCGCTGTCGACCAGCGACAACAGCTGCAGGGCGCGCCGTTCGGCGGGGGTCAGCCGGCCGTACTCGGAGTCCAGGCGCTGTTCGAGGTTCCAGTTGCCAAATCTCAGGTACCGCAGCCGCCCCTCTTCCTGCTTCTCCAACCGGTCGGCGACGTGGCACAGCGCCTGTGGCTGGCTCATGGCGGCCACCCGCTCGCCGGCGCTGACCAGCGCCATCGGCAGCCGGCCGCAGTGCTGGACCAGCTCCGCGGCGCACACCGGTTCCTCGAAGGCATCGGTACGATCCGCCGCGGCCCGCAGGATCGCCACCGCGTCCAGCCGCGACGGCGCATCCACCAGCAGCGACGGCGCCGAGGCGCGCAGGGCCGGCTGCAGGTTGCGGCGGCTGGTCACAATGACCGTGCAGCCCGGCTCGGCCGGCAGCAGCGGCAGCACCTGGTCGGCGTCGCGGGCCGCGTCCAGCATCAGCAGCACCTTGCGCCCGGCCAGCAGGGACCGTAACCGCGTCGTGCGCCACTCCGTGCTGGGCGGCAGCTCCTCGGTCCAGCCGAACGAGCGGATCAGTTCCTCCAGAACCTCGCCCGGCGGTCGCCGGTTGCCGGCGCTGCCCAGGTTCGCGTAGACCTGCCCGTCCTCGTACTGCCCGGCGATCTCCCGCGCGAAGGTGCGGGCCAGCGCGCTCTTGCCGACCCCAGGCCGACCGTGCAGCAGGATGAGCAGCGCGCCGGAGCGGACCGCCGCGTCGGCGCCGGCGCGTTCGGACCGGCCCTCGGCGTGCCGCTTCCTGAGCGCATCGAGCTCCTTGTCGCGGCCGCGGAAGAACGTCATGCCGGCCAGGATCTCCTCGGGGACGGTGGGGCCGGCGTTGACGGCCTTCGGCGGGGCGGGCCGCCTTGCCGGTTCGTCCAGGACGGCCTCGTCGGCGAGTTCGCCGGAGGGCGGTGGCGCGGTCGGCTCTGGTTTCGAGGCCGCGATCACGGTACCGACACCGGTGAGCATGAAGACCACGACGATGACCGGAGCGGTGGCCCACGGCGGCAGGACGCCGACGAGCGGGCTGGCCCCGGCGGCCGCGGCGGTCGCGATCGCCGCCACCGCGAGCCGGGCCCGGGCCGTCGCCAGCCGCATGCGCCACTTCGCCATGCCGGCGCTCACCGGACCGGCCGGGGTGTCGTGTCCAGCTCGGGCTCCGGCAGCTCGTCCAGTGCCTGCAGTTGGGAACGGGTCAGCATCCGGTCGCCCTCGTCGCCCAGCGCCGCGAACAGCATGTCGGCCCGCTGCAGCAGCTTGCGGGCGTCCGGCACCTGCCGCTGGGCGATCCGGACCTCCGCGAGCCGGTTGAGCGTCATGGCCTCGAGGTGCCGGTCGCCGCAGCTGCCCAGGGACTCCAGCGTCTCCTCGAGCGTCGCCGCGGCCGTGCCGAGCCGCTCCTGGCGCATGGCCGCCGTGCCGATCAGGAGGCGGCAGTGGGCTGCGCCGTACCGATGCTGCATGTCGGCGAACAGCTGCAGCGCCTCCCCGGCGTGTTTCCGGCAGGCGGCAGGGTCGCCGTCCTCGAGCCACACCCGGGCGGTCGCGTGCAGCAGCCAGGCCTGCCACAGCCGTTGCTGGGCGTCGTTCGCTGCGGCGATGCCCTCCTCGAGGGCCGGGATGGCCAGGGAGTGCCAATCCTGATAGTCGTACACCGTGCCGAGTGCCCAGCCGATGCTGGCCCGGTGTCTGGCCGCCAGCTCCGCGTCGTCGCCGATCAGCGCCTTGATCCGGTCGATGTCGGGCAGCCCGTCGAGCGGCTGCGGGCCCATGGCGAGCGCGATGACCCGGGAGCCCAGCGTGCGGATGCGCTCCGCCCGGTCGAGGTCGGCCGGCAGCTGTGCCGCGGTCAGCTGCGCCAGCGCCTCGTCGAGCGCGTCGACGGCCAGGTCGGTGCGGTGGTCGCGGCGGTGGGTAATGGCCTGGCAGCGCAGCACGCGGACGAGGACGTGCGGGTCGTGGCAGTCATCCGCGAGCTTTGCGCCGTCGGCGGCGATGCCGAGCTCGGTGTTGAGC
This sequence comes from Dactylosporangium sp. McL0621, assembly GCF_049995355.1. Taxonomy (NCBI): domain Bacteria; kingdom Bacillati; phylum Actinomycetota; class Actinomycetes; order Micromonosporales; family Micromonosporaceae; genus Dactylosporangium; species Dactylosporangium sp. McL0621. The sequence continues at coordinate 10,042,358 of NZ_CP188259.1, read as the reverse complement.
TCGGCGAGCGTGGCCACCGCCAGGTTCTCGGCGTCCGCATCGCGGTTCTCCCGGGCCAGCGCCAGCGCGTTGAGGACACGATCGAGCGCGCGGTTGAGCTCGCCCTGCTCCTTGAGCCGGTAGACGTCGTCCATCAGCTCGGCCTTGGGGTCTCCGGCGGTGCGGTCGCGGCCCTCCTGGGCGAGCCGGTCCATCCCGGTCGCGGCCAGCTGCGCGTCGAGCTCTCCGCCATCGACGCAGGCCCGGGCGTAATCGTGCACGCGGTCGAGGACCCGGAAGGTCGACACGCCTGTCGCATCGTTGGTCGAGCGTTCGACGAGGCCGGCGTGCACCAGCCGGTCGGCGAGGTTCCACGCCTTGACGTCGTCGTGCTCCGGTCCGAGCAGCGCGGCCAGCATCCACGGCGCGAACACGGGGTTGTCGAGCAGCCCGAGCAACAGCAGCGCCGTGCGCTCGTCGTCGCCGAGGAGCGTGAAGGTCACGTCGAGCGCCCCCGTTGCCCGCTGCGAGCGGATCTCGCGGAGCCGTTCGACCGCTCGGCTGAGGTCCCAGTGGGGTCGGCTGGCCAGGGTGGCGCCGGCGAGGGTCACCGCGAGCGGGTTCGACTGGGCGGAGGCCACGATCGTACGCGCGGCCTGCTCGCCCTCGGCGCTGTTCACGCGGTCCAGGCCGACCATCGACCCGAGCAGGGAGACCGAGTCGTCCGACGACAGGACCGGCAGCTCGATGGTGAGGTCGGCGTCGACGTCCAACTCGGGCTCGCGCGTGGTGACGACCGCCAGGCAGCCCGGACCGGACGGCAGGAGGGCGGGCAGGTCGGCGTGCTCGTCGACGTCGTCGAGAATGACCAGGACGCGTTTCTCCCTCGTGAGGGTGCGGTACGTCCGGCGGATTGTTTCCGGCTCGACGGGGCGCTTGTCTTTGGGGCCGAGTAGCGCGTCGTCGAAGCTCGCCAGCACGCTTTCCCAGTCGGTTGCCGGGCCGCCGCGACCGAAGATGAGGCCGTCCGGAAATGACGCAGCGACGGAATGGGCGAACTGTACGGCGATGCTGGTCTTGCCGATTCCGGCGGCGCCTTTGACGACGATGACGGTGGCCCGGTCGGCGCGGCCGGCGTGTGCCTGGAGGACCATGGCGTCCAGCTGCTCCTCGCGCCCGACGAACAGCTCAGGCGGCGGCGGAACGGCGACCGGGACGAGGTAGGCGCGGGTCGGCGGCCCCCCGTCGGCGGCCGGCGCGGGGTCCTGTGGCCGGCCGGGCGGGGTGGTACGGGTCCGGCGGACCGACACGAACGTGAGGCCGTTGGCGATGCCGAGCGTTACCGCGACGACGGTCTGCACCCAGGCCATCGGCATGAAGACGAACATCGCGACCAGAACGGCGATGCTGAATGCAATGAGGAAGGCAAACCGGACTAAAGGTAGGTGTCGTGAAGATTCCATATCTGGCCACGCCCCCTGATCTCGTGCCCGTCAGTGTGGCTTCCGCATGCAAACGTGTCGACGCCCGCCGTGGCGGTTTCGGCCTATCGGTTGGCCGGCGTGCCCGGTCGAGGGGTCTATTCCGGTTCCGGCCCCGGCCGCATAGCTGCTGGAACGCGTCGGCGTAGTCCCGGATGATCGAGACAGTTGCCGGCGACGGGACGACGAGCGAGCTGACCGTTCCGTTGCCCACAGAGTGGTTCGCATCAGCACCTGTTGATCGATGGACAGCGCGGCCATTCCGGAGCACGGCCGACCGCGCGGGGCCGCAGGCACGATGGCCTGCGGCCCCGCTCGGGCGTTGGGTCAGGACGGGTCGCCGTACTGCAGACCGCGTCCGTTGGTGCCGATGTAGACGCGGCCGTAGGTGTCGGGGTCGCCGGTGATGACGGCGGGGCCGCCGATGCTGCCCCATTGGTGGGCGTCGTCGTTGACGCGGACCCAGGTGGTGCCGCCGTCGGTGGAGCGGAAGACGCCGGTGACGTCCTTGACCGTGCCGATCAGGTACAGGGCCTGGTAGGAGGCGCCCGGCGCGGCCTTGCCGAAGCCGAGGGCGGAGGCGGACTGCACCGTGGTGAGTGTGGTGAAGGTGCGGCCGCCGTCGGTGGAGTGCAGCAGGCCCCGGCCGCCGCCGGCGATCCACAGGTCTCCGGCGACACCGGGCACGGCCAGGAGTCGGCCGCCCGGCAGGTTGGTGGCGCGGGCGGTGAAGGTCGCGCCGCCGTCGGTGCTGGCGTAGAGCGTGCCGCCGGCCAGCGAGTAGAAGGTGCCGGCGGCGGAGCGGTCGGCGACGACCACGGCGTCGGTGCCCAGGCCGCTGACCTTCGACCAGCTCGCTCCCTTGTCGGTCGAGCGGTACGGGGCCTGGCCGGCCTCGGTCCACACGATGGTGGAGCCGTCCGCCGCGAGCGCGACATGGCCGCTGTTCGCGCTGCTCACCGGCTCTGCCGCGAAGCCCTTCCAGCTGCTGCCGCCGTCGGTGGAGTAGGCGCCGTCCTGCGCGCCGCCCGTGCCGACGCGGACCATCACCGCGGGGGCCGACTGGGCGAAATCGATGTCGGTGCTGCTGCTCATCAGCGGGTTCTGCATGCGCCCGGCGGGCACCTCGGTCAGGGATCCGTGGCGGAAGCCGCCCTGGTCGCCCATGGAGGTGATGACGGTGGCGCCGCCGGGAGGGGCGATCGCGTCCGCCAGCGAGGTCTCCTCCAGCCCGCGGGCCCCGGAGGTCCAGTGGCTGGTGCCGCCGCTGTCGGAGGCGTTGGCGTCCTTGCTGCGCCAGATGCCGTTGCCGGTGCCGTACAGCACGTGCCCGGCGTTGAAGGGATCGATGGCCAGTGCGGTCATCCAGTGCCCGATGCCGGTACCGACGTAAGGCGCGCCGGAGGCGTCCCGCACCGACTTGTCGGCCAGCGCCTTCCAGGTCGTACCGCCGTCGGTGGTCCGGTAGAGCTCGTCCTGGGGCCACCAGCGGTCGAGGGTGGTGACCATCACCGTGGAGGGCTGCCGCGGGTCGACGGCCAGACCGGAGAACCCGTAACTGCCCTGGGACGGGGAGATGTTCTTCCACGCCCCGCCGGACGGCGTGTACTTCCACACCGAGCCCGCCGTCGCGTCGTTGGGGCCGATGTCGTTGGTGTACGACAGGTACAGCGAACCGTCACCGGAGACCACACCGTGCTGCGGCATCTGGCCGGTGGGCTGCCCGGAGACGGCCTGCCAGCTGTTGCCGCCGTCGGTGGAGCGGTACAGGGAGGTGTACTTGTCGTTGACGCCGACGTAGACCGTGTTGCTGCCCCCCGGGCCGTACGTCACGAAGGAGACGCCCGCGCCGCTGCTCGCCCCGTCCTTGACGGGGAACGAGGAGACCTGACTCCATGCCACGCCGTAGTCGGTGCTGCGCCACAGGCCGTTCTTGCGGGTGCCCAGCAGCAGGTTGGCGTGGTTCGCGGGGTCGATCACGAGCCGTTCGCCCGCCCCGCGGCCGGGTTCGTTGCCGCCGAGCTTGAAGGGCAGGTTGGTGCGCTGGAAGGTGTGGCCCCGGTCCGTGGAGCGCAGGATCGCGGCGTTGCCCGCCCAGTCGTTGGTGTACGTGCCCGCCCCGATGTAAAGCCGGGCCGGGTCGACGGGGTCGGTGGCCAGCGAGTCGATGCCCAGCAGGTTCCAGTCCTTCTCGCCGACCCAGTCGGTCAGCGGAATCCACCGCTCGGTCCCAGCGTCCCAGCGGTAGGCGCCACCCATGTCGGTGCGCGCGTACAGCAGGCCGTTCTCCTTCGGGTTGAACACCAGCCCGCTGACGTAACCGCCGCCCACCACCTCGGCGTTGTGCCACACGTACGGTCCGGCCCCGGTCGGGCTCTGCGTGCCGCCGGACCCGCCCGTCGGGGTCCCGGCCGTGGGCGTCGTGCCGCCGGCCCCGCCCGTCTGGGTCCCGGCCACCTTCACCAGCTTCCACTGCTGGTTGCTGCTGCCCTTGCCGTGGTACTGGATGACCGCCGCTCCATTGGCGGTGGACTCTCCGTACACGTCCAGGACCTGGCCGGTGCGGCGGGAGCTGAAGGTGACGGCGTCGGAACCGCTCACGCCTTCGACCCGCCACTGCTGGGACGAGGAGGAGGTGTCGGTCTGCTGCTCGGTGGCGGCCGCCTGGGCGGTCGAATCGCCGGCTACGCCCACCACCTTGCCGCTGTTGCGGTTCACCAACTCGTAGTAACCGTCCGGGGTCGCCCGCAGCTTCCACTGCTGGTTGGCGGTGTTCTGGTCGGTCCACTGCTGGACGCGGGCGCCATCGGCGGTGGAGAAGGCGTTGACGTCCAGCACCTTGCCGCTGTGCACGGCGACCAGCCGGTAGAAGGCGTCGCTCTCGATCGTCGTGGCCTGCGAATCCGCATTCGTGAGCAGGAGGTACGGCACGCGATGACGGCGGGCACGCCGAGCAGCAGACCGATGACGGTCCGACGACGCAGGCGACGCGCGTGGCGCCCCCCGTTCGTGGGGTTCTTCATGGCGAGGTGTTCTCCTTGCATCCGGTACAGCAGAGGAAGATCCAGCGCCGGAGTGGCCGGGTCCCACTCCTCTGTGGTCACGGGCCCGCGAAGGGTTGCCTCGAACGGAGAACTTTTGTTGCGCGGCAGCACCGCGTCGATGGAGGACGCGTAGGCGGAGGCCGCGCCGTTCGACCTGCGGTACGCCTATGTGCACAGCCAGCCCGCGCCCGCGTCGGAGTACTACCCGGCGTGGCGTTGCCAGGATGCGTGGTCGGGCTGGTGGGGCTGCTGGACCGTGCGCACCACGGCGCCTGGCACGTACCACGCGGTGGCCACCGCCAACGGCACCCGGGCCGAGGTGGACGGAGGTTTCAAAGCCTCGAACGCGGTCGAGCAACCTTTCCGGTTTCCCGGGCCACTGAAGGTTGTGAGTACCGCCTACCGCCAGGCGCCAACCTCTCTTCACACCCCAGGGAGAGTTGTGGTGTACCCGTCCTCAGGACATCGTCCGCGCGGACAGCGCAGACTGCTGCCCTTGTCGCACTCGCCGTTACCGTTGCCGCGGTCGCGGACGCCGTGCTGAATGCCAGCCCACGCCGGACCCGACGCTAACCCCAACGGCAGACCCCGCAGACGCGACTTCCTCGGCGACCGCTCATCGCCGATGCGGCGCCGGTGTCTGCCATCGCAAGGTCGTTCCCCTATGCGAGGAGTAAGTGATGCGAACAAGAGTAAGGTGGCTCGCCCCGATCGCGGCGCTGGGTGTCGCGGTGGCCATGGTGATGACGTCGATCGGTCCCGCCAGCGCGGAGTCCAACGGCGGGGTGCGCGTCATGCCGCTGGGTGACTCCATCACCAACGGTGAGACGACGCCCGGCGGCTACCGGATCAACCTGTGGCAGCGCGTCGTCAACGGCGGGTACGCCGTGGACTTCGTCGGGTCGCAGTCCAACGGTCCGGCGAGCCTCGGCGACCACGATCACGAAGGGCACTCCGGCTGGCGGATCGACCAGATCGACGCGAACGTCGTCGGCTGGCTGAACACCTACCAGCCGCACACCGTGCTGCTGCACATCGGCACCAACGACATCCTGCAGAACTACAACGTCTCCACCGCCCCGGACCGGCTGTCCACACTGATCGACCACATCACCACCACGGTGCCAAGCGCCGAGGTGTTCGTCGCGCAGATCACTCCGCTGGCGAACAGCAGCCAGGACACCGCTGCCCGCACCTTCAACGCGGCGATCCCCGGCATGGTGCAGAACAAGGTGAACGCCGGCAAACACGTACACCAGGTCGACATGCACAGTGCTCTGACCACCGCCGACCTGGTCGACGGTGTCCACCCGACGGCCGGCGGATACGACAAGATGGCCGCGGTCTGGTACAACGCGCTGCAATCGGTATCCGGCAGCATCGGCGCCCCGGGCAGCAGCCAGAGCACCACGATCGTGGGGACCCAGTCCGGTCGTTGCCTGGACGTGGCCGGGGTGAGCACCGCCAACGGCACCGCCGTGCAGCTGTGGGATTGCTGGGGCGGCTCCAACCAGACGTGGTCGTACACGGCCGGCAAGCAACTCATGGTGTACGGCAGCAAGTGCCTGGACGCCTACGGCCAGGGCACCAGCAACGGCACCTCGGTCGTCATCTGGGACTGCAACGGACAGGCCAACCAGCAGTGGAACGTCAACACCAACGGCACCATCACCGGAGTCCAGTCCGGCCTGTGCCTGGACGCCACGGGCGCGGGCACGAGCAACGGCACGAAGATCATTCTCTGGTCCTGCGGGGGACACGCGAACCAGCAATGGACCAGACGGTAACGACAACCGTCCACTCTCGACCGCCATCGAAAGGGAAACCCATGCGAGTAAGGAATCCGCTGAGCCGTTCCGGTCCACGCCGGGCCGGCCGGGTGGCCGCGACGGCCGCGCTGCTGCTGGTGGCCGTCGGCGCCGCGTTCTGGTTTGTCGATGTCCGTTCGGCCGTGCCCGCGCAGGCGCTGGGCAACGGGCTGGCGCTGACGCCGCCGATGGGGTGGAACGACTGGAACGCCTACGGCTGCAACGTGTCGGAGTCGCTGGTCAAGCAGACCGCTGACAAGATCGTCTCGTCCGGGTTGGCCGCGGCCGGCTACCAGTACGTGAACATCGACGACTGCTGGATGCAGTCCAGCCGCGACGCCAACGGCAACCTGCAACCCGACTTCGGCAAGTTCCCCGACGGCATCTCCGGCACCGCCGCGTATGTGCACAGCAAGGGCCTGAAGCTCGGCATCTACGAGGACGCCGGCACCGCCACCTGCGCCGGGTTCCCGGGCAGCCTGGGCCACGAAACCCAGGACGCGCAATCGTTCGCGTCCTGGGGCGTGGACTACCTGAAGTACGACAACTGCAACAACAACGGCAGCAGCACGACGCAGCAGTACATCAACCGGTACTCGGCGATGCGTGACGCCCTCGCCGCGACCGGCCGCCCGATCGTGTACAGCATCTGCGAGTGGGGAGTGAACTCGCCCTGGACCTGGGCCGGCAACGTGGGCCACCTGTGGCGCACCACCGGCGACATCACCCCTACCTACTCCAGCATGCTGTCGATCTTCCACCAGAACGTGGGCCTCGACTCCTACGCCGGGCCGGGCGCCTGGAACGACCCGGACATGCTGGAGGTCGGCAACGGCATGTCCGCCACCGAGGACCGCACCGAGTTCAGCCTGTGGGCGCAGATGGCCGCACCGCTGCTGGCCGGCAACAACCTCGTGACGGCCAGCGCCACCACCCTGTCCATCCTGGGCAACACGTCCGTCATCGCGGTCGACCAGGACTCCCTCGGCAAGCAGGGCCGGCTGGTCAGCTCCGGCGGCGGACTGGACGTGCTGGCCAAGCCGCTGGCCAACGGCGACGTGTCCGTGGTGCTGTTCAACGAGAACGCCAGCACCGCCACGATCAGCACGACCGTGTCGGCGATCGGCAAGAGCGGTGCGTCCAGCTACGCGCTGACCGACCTGTGGACCGGCGCCACCAGCACCACCACCGACACCATCAGCGCCGCCGTCCCCAGCCACGGCGTGGTCATGTACCGCGTCGCCGGCGGCAGCAGCACCCCACCGTCCACCACGATCCTGCGCGGCGCCGGCTCCGGCCGCTGCCTCGACGACCCGGCCAGCAACACCACCAACGGCACCCAGGCCATCATCTGGGACTGCAACGGCGGCACCAACCAGCAGTGGACCTATACCGGCGCCAAGCAGCTGCAGGTTCTCGGCAAATGCCTCGACGCCAACAACAACCAGACCGCCCCCGGCACCAAGGTCGTGATCTGGGACTGCAACGGCGGCACCAACCAGCAATGGCAGCTCAACGCCGACGGCACGATCACCGGCGTCCAGTCCGGACTCTGCGTTGACGTCACCGACGCGGGCACCGCCAACGGCACCCTGGTCGAACTCTGGACCTGCCACGGCGGCACCAACCAGAAGTGGACCCGTTCCTGAACCCGGTACCCCACATCCTGATACGCCGGCGAACAGGCTCGGCATGCGCGTCGATGTGAGCGATCCCGCAACCATGACAGTCACGGAGCACCATGAACCCGCTTCGTAAGGGGGCGCCGGCCGCCCAACGGCGCCTCCGCACGGGATCATCGCCGCCGCGGTGATCGCCCTCGGCGGTGGCGTCGTGATCGCGGTCGACATGAGCGCAGCCACGGCGGCCACCGTCGACACGAACGCCGTGTACGTGCTGATCAACCGCAACAGCGGCAACAACCAACTGGGGCAGTTCGTCGACTCTGGCGGCGGCTACTACCGGCTCAAGTCCCGCAACTCCGGCAAGGTCCTCGATGTCAACGGCCCTCCACCGCCGACGGCGCATCGGTCGTCCGGTGGAGCGATCACAACGGGACCAACCAGCAGTCCGGCTTCGTCTGCGACAGCTTCTCGGTCGACTACAGCTGAACCGGGGTTCGGAGCGCCGCCGAGGCGCGCGACCGACGGGCGCTTCGCGCGGCGTGTGCCGGCGCGGGCGCCCGTCGGCCGCACCGGGCCGCCCGGACATGTTTCGTGGCAACGGGGTCGCCAACCGGCAATGGCCGCCCGTACAACCTTTTGGAGGAGAACATGAGCAAACGCAGAATCCGGCTAGCGATCACCGGGATCGCCGCCTCGCTGCTGGCCCTGTCGGGATTTCTCGGGGTTCAGTTCGCCGCGGCGCCGGCGGCGCACGCGAGCACGAACCAGTTCCACGGCGTGAACTGGGCCGACCCGCGGGACAACTTCGCCTGGGACGAGGTCGTCCCGGTTGGACTGTCCAAATCGGACAGCTACGACACCACATATGCCAAGTCCACCGCGGTGTTGCGGGGCTTCCAGGGCCTGGGGGCCAACACCATCCGGTTCCCCATCAACCCGCAGACCACCTCGTCGGGCTGGTGGGAGAACTACACCGCCGCCTTCGACGCGGCCAGCGCGCTGGGCATGAACGTGTGGATCGCCCCGTGGACCCCGCCGGACGGCAGCGGCCGGATCACCGGCGGCACGACCGCCTTCTACACCATGTGGGACAAGGTCATCGCCAAGTACAGCGGCAAGACCAGCTTCTACTTCGACATGATCAATGAGCCGTGGGGGTACAGCGGCAGCGAGCTGACCAACCTGGCCGCGGACTGGCTGTCGCACTACCCGAACGTGCCCCGCGGCCGCATGGTCATCCCGGGTCTCTACGCCGACCAGGACATCTGCACCGTCGGTGCGGACTCGCGGCTCAACGGCACGCTGCTGTCCATCCACCTGTACACGCTGGGCGGCGAAAGCCACCCGACCGAGGCGGACTGGATCAACGCCTTCAAGAGCAAGCTGTGCAGCTACGCCGACCGGGCCGTGCTGAGCGAGTTCGGTGTGCCGATGAACACCGGCGTCAACTACAACGGCGCCCGGGACGGCAACAACAACGTCTCCTACTTCTACGCCCTCACCGACACGGTTCGCGCGCTTGGTATGGGCTCGCTGCTGTGGACCGGGGTGAAGGAGGCCAACCAATACTCGGGCCCGGGGCCCTGCTTCGACGCCTCCTGCGCGATCACGTCGCTCAACGGCAGCGGCACCAACCTCTCGCTGAGCGTGACCAACCAGTCGGGTCTCGACCGGCTCCAGTACGGCTGGGGCGCCAGCGCGTCCACGCCCACGGCGACGGCGACGACCACTCCGCCCAGCGGCGGTGCGGTGCTGCGCGGCGTCGGGTCGAACCGGTGCCTCGACGTGCCCGGCGCGAGCCAGACCAACGGCACCAAGGTGCAGATCTGGGACTGCAACGGCGGGACGAACCAGAGCTGGACGCTGAACAACGGGGCGCTGCAGGTGTACGGCAACAAGTGCCTCGACGTACCGGGGCACGCGACGGCGGCGGGTACCAGGATCGCGATCTGGGACTGCAACGGCGGCGCCAACCAGCAATGGCGGCTGAACTCCGACGGCACGGTGGTCGGGGTGCAGTCCGGGCTGTGCCTCGACGTGGTCGGTGCCGGCACCGCCAACGGCACGGAGGTCGAGATCTGGGGCTGCAACGGCGGAACGAACCAGAAGTGGACTCGTAGCTAAGGGTTCCTCGTTAGGTTTGTCGGTGGTTATTGCGCCGTAATGGTTCACCGTTTGGTGCCCAACGCTCGATCCGCTCCCGCTACGCCGAAGGCGGCCTGCCCATGGCTGACCTCGCCGAGGAATACCGCGTCGGCCGCTCCACCATCCACCGCGTCATCCACGGCGAGCCGGATACGACCCGCTGCTGTTCGTCCTGGACGAGCCGACCGCCTCGCTGGGCGCGCCGAGCGAGCACGCCATCTTCGAGCGGTACATGGTTCGGGCCCGCGCTGGCCGCCCGCACCGGCGCCGTCACGGTGATCGTGTCGCACCGCTTCTCCACCGTCGCCGGGGCCGACCTGATCCTGGTGCTGGACCGGGGGCGGCTGGTCGAGCAGGGCGCCCACGAGGAACTCCTCGCCGCCGGGGGTCGCTACGCGGAGCTGTACGCCATCCAGGCCATCGCCTACACGGGCTGATGCCGGAACGACGTCCGTTGATCGGCGTCCGCGGGCTCCGGACGGCCAGCCCGGGCCGTCCCTCCAACGGAGGGACCCGCCGCAGTGACCCGGTTACGCTCCGTGGATGTCCTTGCGTGTAGGCGCGGCGGCGGTCGCGGTGCTGCTCTCCCTCCTCGGCGCGGCGCCGGCCCACGCGTCGACCTCGGCCACCATCGCGGGAACCGTGACGGCGCAGGGCGGGGGCGGGGTCTCCGGGGTCGCGGTCACGGCGACCGCGGCCGGGCAGACGGCGGTGCAGTTCGGTCCGGTGGAGACCGCCGCGGACGGCTCCTTCGAGCTCGGCGTGGTGACCGGCGCCTACGACATCCACTTCACACCGGCCGGCGGGCTCAACCCGATCGTGTACACGAACGTGGCCGTCACCGCGAACACGACCCTGAACGTCGTGCTCACACAGTCCAGCGCGCATGCGATGTCCGGGGTGGTGCGCGACGCGTCCGGCGGTCCGGTCGCGGGCCTGACCGTCGATGTGCATGCGGTGGATCAGAGTGGTCGGGGTGGTGCCGCGCGGACGGACGCGGCGGGGCGGTTCTCGGTGAGTGTGCCGCCGTTGGTGTATGGCGTGCAGATCCGTGCGGCTGACGATTCGTGGGCGTTGTATTCCGAGCCGCGGACGTTCGATCTGACGGCGGGCGATGTCGTGCAGGACTTCCAGTTGCCGCCGTTCGTGACGCTGACGGTGACGGTCAAGGATGCCGGCGGCAGCGCGATATCGGGTGCCGCGGCGAGCATCAGGTCTGGGCAGCAGCCGGGGTTCACGGTGGCGCCTGGGGTCACGTTCCTGGCCGCGGCGGGGCCGAGCAAGCAGACGGACGGCAGCGGGCAGGCCGTGTTTTCGATCTTTGCGGGGTTGAGCCTGACGGCCGGTCAGGTGTGTGCCGCGTTTGCCGACAACACGCAGGTCTGCAACACCGCGACGGTTGGTGGCGGGGGCGTTGTGCTGACGAAGACTGCGGTGCCGCACGTGTTCTCGGGGGTGGTGCGCGATGCGGCCGGCGGTCCGGTTGCCGGCTTGAGTGTTGATGTGCATGCGGTGGATCAGAGTGGTCGGGGTGGTGCCGCGCGGACGGACGCGGCGGGGCGGTTCTCGGTGAGTGTGCCGCCGTTGGTGTATGGCGTGCAGATCCGTGCGGCTGACGATTCGTGGGCGTTGTATTCCGAGCCGCGGACGTTCGATCTGACGGCGGGCGATGTCGTGCAGGACTTCCAGTTGCCGCCGTTCGTCACACTCACGGTCACCGTCAAAGATGCCGGCGGCAGCCCGATATCCGGCGCCCGGACCAAGCATCGCGTCGGGGCAGCAGCTGGGGTTCACGGTGGCGCCTGGGGTGACCTTCCTGGCTGCCGCTGGGCCGAGCAAGCAGACGGACGGCAACGGCCAGGCCGCCTTCAACGTCTTCTCCGGGTTCAATCTCACCGCCGGCCAGGTGTGTGCCACGTTCGCCGACAACACGCAGGTCTGCAACACCGCGACGGTTGGTGGCGGGGGCGTTGTGCTGACGAAGACTGCGGTGCCGCACGTGTTCTCGGGGGTGGTGCGCGACGCGTCCGGCGGTCCGGTCGCGGGCCTGACCGTCGATGTGCATGCGGTGGATCAGAGTGGTCGGGGTGGTGCCGCGCGGACGGACGCGGCGGGGCGGTTCTCGGTGAGTGTGCCGCCGTTGGTGTATGGCGTGCAGATCCGTGCGGCTGACGATTCGTGGGCGTTGTATTCCGAGCCGCGGACGTTCGATCTGACGGCGGGCGATGTCGTGCAGGACTTCCAGTTGCCGCCGTTCGTCACACTCACGGTCACCGTCAAAGATGCCGGCGGCAGCCCGATATCCGGCGCCCGGACCAGCATCGCGTCGGGGCAGCAGCCGGGGTTCACGGTGGCGCCTGGGGTGACCTTCCTGGCTGCCGCTGGGCCGAGCAAGCAGACGGACGGCAACGGCCAGGCCGCCTTCAACGTCTTCTCCGGGTTCAATCTCACCGCCGGCCAGGTGTGTGCCACGTTCGCCGACAACACGCAGGTCTGCAACACCACGACCATCACCACCGCGGGCGGCAACGCCGGCATCCTCTTCCAGCGCCTCCCCGGCGTCCCTGCCGTGCCCACAGGGCTCTACGCGCCGACGCCGACCAACCGGCTGCCGGTGCTGACCTGGCACGCCGTGCCCGGAGCGGTCAGCTATCTCGTCTACCGCGACGGCGCGGTGGCCGGCAGCACGACCGCGACCACCTTCACCGACTACGCGCCCGGCAACGACGGCGCGTTCGGCTACGCGGTCGCGGCCGTCGGCGGCAACGGCGCGGCCAGTGCGAGCTCCGCGCCGATCACCGTCGTCTACGACACCGCGGCGCCGTTCGTGTCGGGAACACCTGACCGTCCGGCCAACGCCGCCGGGTGGTACAGCGCTCCCGTCACGGTCGCCTGGTCGAGCACCGACCCGGCACCGTCGTCAGGCACAGCGACCGTGCCCACCACCACCAACGCCGCGGCCGACGGGGCGGATCAGGCCCTGACCTCAGGCCCGTCCTGCGACCCGGCCGGCAACTGCGCCGCCGGCCGGTACCAGGTCTCGATCGACACGACCCCGCCCACGATCAACTACAGCGTCACGCCGGCGCCGAACGGCGGCGGCTGGAACAACGGCACCGTGATGGTCGCCTTCACCTGCGTCGACGGACTGTCCGGCGTCGCATCCTGCCCGGCCCCGGTCGAGGTCGGTGCGGACGGGGCGGAGCAGCGCGTCGCCGGCACGGCCGTCGACAACGCCGGCAACACGGCCTCGGTCACCGCCGTCGTCAATCTCGACGCCACAGCCCCGGCCATCACCGCGTCCGTCTCGCAGAGCCCGAACGGCGAGGGCTGGAACAGCGGCGCCGTCACCGTCACCTTCAGCTGCACCGACGCCCTGTCCGGTATCGCCGGTTGCAGTCCGCCGGCCGTCCTCACCGACGACGGGCCCAACCAGACCGTCCGCGGCGTCGCGGTCGACAAGGCGGGCAACACCGCGGACGCCACCGTGACCGTCAGCATCGACAAGACCAAGCCACTGATCACGGCGGTTCGCACGCCCGCCAACGAGTACGGCTGGAACAACGGCGCCGTCACCGTCGACTTCACCTGCGGCGACGCCGTTTCCGGCATCGCCGTCTGCCCGGATCGGGCGACGGTCACCACCGAAGGGGCGGGCCAGTCCGTCACCGGTGTCGCCACCAGCCACGCCGGCACGCAGGCGACGGCGACGGTGACCGGCATCAACATCGACAAGACCGCGCCCACGATCACCGCCACCGTGCAGGGGACGAGGAACGCCGCCGGCTGGTACCACACGGCGCCGACGCTCACCTACGCCTGTGCCGACGCTCTCTCCGGCGTCGCGACCTGCACGGCCGAGCTCCAGGTCACCCACGACGGGGCCGGCCAGAGCCTGACCGGCACGGCGGCCGACAAGGCCGGCAACACCGCGGACGCCACCGTGAGCGGTCTGAACGTCGACCTCACGGCGCCGGTCGTCACCATCGCCGGCGCCGTGAACGGCGCGACGTACAGCCTCGACCACCCGCCGGCCCCGATGTGCGTCACGGTCGACGCGACCTCCAGCGTGGCGAATCCCGCCAGTCTCAGCGTCAACCGCACCGCCTCCGGCGCGTACACCGCCACGTGCGCCGGCGGCACGGACATCGCCGGCAATGCCGCGCCGGCCAGGACCATCGGCTACACCGTCGCGCCGACGAACGACACGCTTGCCGACCTGACCGCGCAGTACCTCGACGCCGTCGGTGCCCCGAACGCCAACGGCCTGACCCAAGACCTGGCCAACAAGCTCGCCCACGGCCAGATCTGCCAGTACATCACCACGGTCGGCAACGCGGCCGGCGGACCGCACCCCGCGCTGACCACCGCCCAGGCCGCCGACCTCACCTACTGGGCCCGCCTGCTGAACCCGATGTGCTGACCTACCGGCCGAGGTGGTGGGTGCCTGGGGTGTGCCCGAACGCGCGGAACACGTCGATGACCGTGCTCGTCGACGACCAGCCGCACCGGTGCGCCACCGCCGGGACCGGGGTGCGCTCGGCCAGCAGGACCAGCGCGTGGTACAGCCGCAGCTGGGTCCGCCACTGCGGAAACGTCATGCCCCAGGTCCGCCTGGAACAGCCGCGTCAGAGTGCGGCCGCTCGCCCCCACCGCGGCGCCCAGCGCGGCCAGGGGCCCGGTCGTCGGTCGGGTCGGCGCGCAGGATCGCGCACACCGCCCGCAGCCGCGGATCGCTGGGCGCCGGCAGGTGTACCGGCTGCTGCGGCAGCCCGCAACTGTTCGCGGCCGGGGTGGCTGGCGCCGTCCAAGGTGTCCGTTCAGCGATCGACGCGGTCGACGGCTACCTCAACGGCTATTGGTTCGCGAACTTCTTCCCGCCGACGAGGGTCGTGCCGTATTGGGTGTCCGCCGTGGTGGTGCTGGCCCACCGTGCCTACCTGGTGTGGCGGTGGCTGCGGTACCGAACTCGTCGGCGGCGCCGCGGCTGAGCCAGGTGAGGCGAAGGCGGGGCATGTCGCGGGGAATCGGTGTTGCAGGCCCCGCTCGGCGTCCGGATGAGCTCGCACGGCAGGTACAGGTTTTCCGGTCGGCAGCACTCCTACCCGGTGACGGGCAAGCCGCACGGCACGGCCCGCGAGGATGGAGGACATGATGGTCGATCCATTCACGCTCGGCGTGCTCGGTGCGGCCGCCGGGGCGGCCCCGCGGTTGAGCGACGTCGGCGCGGAGCGGTTGGTGCTGCGGGGACGCACTGCGCTGGTGCGCGCGCCGCGGCCGAGCTGCCGCCCGGCAGCCAGGTCGGCGGTATCCGTCGCGATCGCAGCCGCTGGCTGGTGCGGGTCCCGGACATGATCTCCGCCGCGCGGGTGTTCATGTCGATCCTCTACAACGAGCCCCGCTTGCTGGCCGGTCGCCGTGCGTCGTTCCCGGCGGCCGAACGATGATCCGCTGGTAAACTGGCGCGATGAGCCTCTGATATCGACTATGCCCGTTTGAGTCTGCATCGGGGGAACCATCGTACTTTTCGGGTGAGCTCACACGATCGGATCCACAACATGCGCGCCCGGCGCACATTCGTGTCCAGTCATCACGGCGGGTCGCACCATGAAAGCGAGCGTTGACGATTTCGCTCGGGTCGTCCATGTGCAGTCAGCGCTACGCCGCATCGCCACCTGTGTCGCGCGCGGCGCCGCGCCGGCGGAGGTCCTGGACGCGGTCGCCACCGAACTCGGGCTTCTCATCGGCACCGACGGCGCACACATCGTCCGATACGACGCCGAGGGCTCAGCGACCGTGGTCGCCGCTTGGGGCACCCCGGACATCGGCCTGCCAGTCGGCACGACGTTCTCCCTGGATGGTGACAGCGTCACGGCGATGGTCCGCAAGACCGCCCGGCCCGCCCGGATGGACGGCTACGCCGACGCTCTCGGCCCGCTCGCCGCACACCTGCGCCAGCATCACGTCCGCGGGGCGGTCGGCGCCCCGATCTTCGTCGAGGGTCGTCTTTGGGGGCTGGTGACCGCCACCATGACGCGGGACGAGCCGCTGGCCCGCGATTCTGAAATGTGGCTCGCGGACTGCACCGAACTGATCGCCACCGCCATCGCCAACGCCCAGGCCCGCGCCGACCTGGCGGCTTCCAGGGCGCGCGTGGTGGTCGCCGCCGATCAGGCCAGACGACGCATCGAACGCGACCTGCACGATGGCATCCAGCAGCAACTCATCGCGCTGGCGATCGAACTCGGCGATGCCCAGGCGAGCATCCCATCCGAGCAGTCTGAACTGCGTCAGCGGCTGTCTACGGTGAAGCGCGGGCTGACCGGCGTGCTGGACGACCTGCGCGAGATGTCCCGAGGCATTCATCCGACGATCCTGTCTGACAGCGGCCTGCGGCCCGCGCTCAAAGGGCTCGCCCGGCGCTCCCGCGTGCCGGTCGAGCTCCACGCATGCGTCCATCACCGGTTTTCCGAGCCCGTCGAGGTAGCCGGCTACTACATCGTCGCGGAAGCGTTGGCGAATGCCGCCAAACATGCACACGCCTCGCATGTCCGCATCGAGGCGACGGTCCGCAACGCCCGGCTCCACCTGACCGTACGAGACGACGGTGTCGGCGGCGCCGACCCGTCACGTGGCTCCGGCCTCATCGGGTTGGCCGACCGCGTCGATGCGCTGGGCGGATCGATCACGATCGACAGCCCACCTGGCCGGGGCACCACCCTGCACGCCGAGCTGCCCTTCGAGCTGCACTGAAACTGTCCCTGGAACCGGCGCGCTGCCTGTGGTGGACACCCGCGACGATCTCATGCCCGTACGGGGCGGGGTCCGGCTGACTCGGCCGGGGCGTCCAGCGAGCGCCAGCCGCCGCGCTGGCGAGCGCCACTGCCGGGCCCGGGGACCTCGCCGCCCACCGGGCGGCGAGGTCCGGAACGGGTGGTGCTACCAGCCGATGCCGAGGGTCAGCGAGGTCGGCGGGTTCGAATTGCTGAGGATCTGCACCGAACTCCGGTCGTTCACGTCGTCGTAGGCGAACGCGTACGCCCGGTGGTCGATCCCGATCGTGTGGAAGTAGGCGGAGTAGTCGTCCTTCGGGCTGGCGAGGTAGTACTTCGCCGGGTCGTACCAGTAGGCGGTGTTCAGCGCGACACCCCGGTGGAACGCGGCGCAGAAGTCCCGGCCCACCTCCCGGATCGTGACGCTGCCGCCCTGGTTGTCGCCGAGCGCGAGTGCGCCGGAGCACTCGAACACCTCGGTGGTGGTCGGCTTGCGCACGGTGAAGGGGCTGCCGTCCTGCTTCGTCCCGGTCAACAGCCCGTTTACCACCCGGCCGGTGAAGGTGACCCCGTCATGCACCTCGCTCCACTGGTTCGCGGTGTAGTAGTTCCAGACCTGGTCGATGTACGACTGCAGGTAGTTGGCCTGGGTCCCGCCCGGCTTGAACGGCGACGCCGACCGGGGCGCGGCGGCGCCGGTGACGTCCGGCATCTGAATCCGCCCCTCGACCCTGAGCTTGCCGCCGGCGGGTGGCTGGAAGTCGGCGCGCCGGGTCTCGATCCGGCCCGAGGTCCAGTTGCCGGCGCCGTCCCGCTGCGGCGTGATCTTGAGATTGCCGGCCCCGTCGAGGGCGACGTTCGCGGTACTCGCCGTCATCGTCTCGACCTCATGGGTACCGAAGTTCGCCGGACCGCCCGGGTAACCGGTGCCGGTGGTGTACTGCCAGTTGGTGCCGTTGACGCCCGAGCCCGCGGCCCCGTTGAAGTCGTCACTGAAGATCAGGTTCCAGCCCGCGGGGGCGGGGACGGCCGCGTCGGCCGCGACTTGAATGATCACCCATGAGACGAGCAGGCTCAGGGCGGCCACCGCCGCTAACCGCATTTGCGTCCTCATGATTGCCTGTATTCGTTAGATGTCCATGTATCGATGCTTGGCGCAGGACTGAGCTCAGGCAGCGGGCGCCGGCCGCGACCCTTCGCGCGATGGTGGCCGGCGCCCGCGTCCTGTCCCGCTAGATCGGCAACCAGAGCGCCGGGGTGTTCGGCGGCTCCCAGGTCACGATCGAAGATCAGAGAGCGCTCTCTTTGCGATCTTGAAAGTGCTCTGCGCGAGGTGCCGCCTCGCTGCTGCACTGCTCGCGGCAGCACGTCGTCGACCTGTGTGACAACGGGACGCTGTCGTTTGTCCGGGCCGGCCCGCGCCGGCGGATTCGCCGTGACGACGTCGAGCGGTTGCTGCGCCCGCCGTTGCGTCGTGCGGTGGAGAAGTCGCTGTGGCGGCATCGGGCCGTCGCGGGCAAGCTCGTCACCGATCCGGAGCGGGGGATGGCGCTGGCTCGCCGCAAGCTCGCCCATCGCCGCGCTGTCCATTCCGACGACAGCGCCGACGCCCGGCTCGACGCCTGGGGGCGGTTGCTCTACGAGGGTGTGGACGCCGTCGTGGAGATGATCACTGCCCAGACGGAGGCGGCGGTGGAGGTGCGGCAGAACACACCCCTTCGCTGGCGTGCTGACCGAGCGGGAGCGCCTGAACGTGCTGGCCGCCTTCGACGCGACACATCCCCGGGGTGACGTCTCCTGCATGAGCCGGGACGCTGATCCACTCGCGTGCACAACGGCCACGTATGTGCTTTTCCGGCGGCCGAACCACGGTGTTCCTGTGCTTCGACGAGGAGGCGGTGACCGGATGGCCGCGCTGGGACACCGGTGGCGCAACCCGATCTGGCGCCGAGACGACGGCTCCTTCACCGAGTGGCGACCCTGCTCCTCGGTGCCGTACCGGCCGGATGTCCCATGTGGACACCCGGCCGGCCGGACGGTTACGGGGTCGGGTACGGGTTCTGGGTGAGCAGGTGCGCCTTCAGGCCTTCGCCGATTCCGGGCTCCGGCGTACCGTTGTAGTCCTTGATGAGCACGGCGCCGGTGCTGCAGCCCCACGGGTTCCAGGTCCAGGCCAGGTAGGACAGGCCGTGGGCGTCGGCCCAGGTGGTCAGCGTGTTCATGTAGTCGTAGCCGCAGTTGTCGGCGCCGAACTCGCCGATGACGATCGGCACCTGCTGGGCGAGCGGGGCGATCTGGCTGTCCCAGCAGGAGGCGCTGGCGCAGGCGTTGTTGCTGTACGAGTGCCAGGACGCGGCGATGTTGTTCTTCGGGTCGGTCGGCTTGTACGCCAGCCATTCGCGCATGTCGTTGGTCCACTCGAGCCCGCCCACCATGAGGATGTTGGTGGCGCCGGTGGCCCGGACGGCGTTGACGAGCGACTGCATGCCGGCGGCCTCGTAGGGAAGGCCGGTGCAGTTGCCGCCGTCGCGCAGGCACTGCCAGCCCAGGGTCTTGTCCCAGTTACTGGCGAGATCCGGGTACGGCTCGTTGAACAGGTCGAAGACGACGGCGTCGTTGCCCTTGAAGGCGTTCGCGACGCCGGTCCAGAACTGGGGTGCGTACTGCGCGTCCGGCATCGGCTTCTGGCAGGTCGCGGTGGCGTCCTTGCAGTGCCAGTCCGGGCCGTTGGTGTAGGCGCCATGGGTCCAGTGCAGGTCGACGATCGGGGTGATGCCGTTGGCGACCAGCAGGTTCACGTAGTCCTTGATGCCCTGCTGGTACTGGGCGCCGCTGGGCGAGCCGTTGACGCCCAGCCAGCATTCCTCGTTCAACGGGACGCGCACCGCGTGGATGTTCCAGGTCTTCATGGCATCGACCGACGCCTGGTCCACCGGGCCGTTGTCCCACAGCCCCTTGCCCTGCACGCACGCGAACTCGGCGCTGGAGCGGTCCACCCCGAGCAGGCGGTACGCCTTGCCGGTCGAGGTGACGATCTTGTTGCCCGACACGTGCAGCTGCGGCGCCGGACCGGTTGGCTTCGGGGACGAACTCGTGCTCGGGGTCGGGGACGCACTGCTGGGACCGGCCGTCGGGCTGGTCACCGAACCGGTGCACGCGCTGCCGTTGAGTGCGAACGACGTGGGTACCGGGTTGGCGCCGCTCCACGTCCCGACGAAGCCGGCGGAGGTGGATGCGCCGGTGTTCAGCGATCCGTTCCAGCTGAGGCTGGCGGCGGAGACGTGCGCCCCGGACTGCGTCCAGGTGGCGCTCCAGCCGTTGTTGACCGATTGGCCCGCGTTCGGGAAGTCGTAGGTCAGGGTCCACCCGCTGATGGCGGCGCCGAGGTTGGTGATGGCCACGTTGGCGCTGAACCCGCCGGGCCATTGGCTTTGGACGGTGTAGGTGACGGAGCAGCCCGTGGCGGCGGCCGACGCGGGGAGCGTGACGGCTACCATGCTGCCCAGTGCGAGGACCCCGGCGGCGGAGGCGGAGGCCAGCACTGCATGACGATGTTTCATCGGATCTCCTCTTGATCGAGTGATCGGTGGGAGCGTTCCCGACATGTTGGTAACCCAACTTACGAAAGTCAACGGGTGGTTGCTCGGCCGTGCCCGCGTTCGCCGGGGACCGGGTCCTTGGGCTGCGCCACAGCTCGTGTGCGGGGGCGGACGGCTTATGTAAGGTACCTTTGTAAGCGACATGGGAGGCCGCATGGCGTCGAGCCCGATCTGGGCAAGCCGGACGAAGACCCGCGGAATGGTGCTCGACCTGATCCGGGGGGCACGCACGATCAGCCGGGTTGAGCTGGTGGCGGCGACCGGATTGACGGCGCCGACGATCTCCGAGGTCGTGCGCGAGCTCATGGTCGACGGTCTGGTCGTCGAGGCCGGGCGTGGTGCGTCGACCGGTGGCAAGCCACCCACGCTCGTGCAGCTGAATCCGCCGGCTCGCTACAGCGTCGGCGTGCAGCTGGAGCGCAACCTGTGTGTGATCGTGATCGTCGATCTGGCCGGCCGGCAGATCGCGCGGACTTCCTTCAGCGGCGTGGCGTCGATGCCACCGGAGCGCGGCCTGCCCCTGGTGGCCGGGCAGGTGAACGGGATGCTCGAGACGGCGGCCGTCGAACGGCACAAGGTGCTGGGGGTCGGCCTGGTCAGCTACGGGCCGCAGGATCGGCGCGCCGGTGCGTTGCTGACCCCGCAGCCGACCGGCGAGTGGCTCGGCTACCCGGTGGCGGACCGTCTCGCCGAACTGCTCGGCCTGCCGGTCCTGCTGGACAACGACGCCGCGGCGGCGGCGATCGGTGAGTACTGGATGGGTGCAGTGGATCCGCGCAGCACCTACGGCTGCATCTACATGGCCACCGGGATCGGCGGGGGAGTGGTGGTCGCCGGCGAGGTGTATCGCGGCAGCTCCTCGAACAGCGTCGAGATCGGGCACGTCTCCGTCGACGTCAACGGAGACGAGTGCACGTGCGGCAACCTCGGATGCCTGGAGAACTACGCCGGCCCGGCCGCGCTGGTCAGGCAGGCGCTCACGACGCCCGGGCTCGGCCAGCGGCTGGCCCTCGACCCGAGCGGAGACGACTTCCTCAGCGAGTTCGCGCGGCTCGCGGCCGCGGCGAACGCCGGCGATCCCGCCGCCCGGGGCCTGATCGAACGATCGGCCCGCTACCTCGGCTATGCCGCGGTCACCATGACCACCCTGTTCGACCTCGACACGGTCGTGCTCGCCGGGCCCAGCTTCGCCGTCGCCGGCTCGATCTACCAGTCGGTCATCCAGGAGGAGGTGGACCGCCGTACCTTCGCGCGGCAGGCCCACCCGGTGCGGGTGGTGCCGTCGGTCAGCGGTTCGGACGCCGCGGCGATCGGTGGGGCCGTGCTCGTTCTGCAGAGCGAGTTGACCCTCGGCCGTGGCCGCGGGCCAGACGGCGGTGCGGCCCCGTCGTCCGCGGGCGAGGCGGCGGTCGGGACCGAGGTCTGACGCTTTCCTGGCGATCGTTCGACTGTTTGCAGAGGCGCGTCGGACGCTGAGTCGCAGTACAAGCGGGCGGTACAGCCGTCGGTCGGCTCTGCGCGCCGGTCCAGCGGCGCGCTCCCGCAGGCTGGCTGTTGACTTAGTTAAGCGACTTACGCAAGATGAGCCCTACGCAAGGTCCGAGTCGTCGATCGATCGGAGCGGATCTGATGTTGCACACCCCGATCCACGAAGGCTGGCGCCTGGCCGCCGCCGACGGCGAGGCGCACGAGACTCTCAGCGAATGGCTCCTGCCGGCTCGGGTGCCGGGCAGTGTGCACCTGGACCTGATGGCCGCCGGTGTCATCGACGACCCGTACCTGGATCGCAACGAGGCCGACCTGGCGTGGATGCATCGGGTCGACTGGCGGTACTCGACGGCGTTCGAGGCCGCGGCGCCGCGCCCCGGCGAACGCGTGGACCTGGTCTTCGACGGCATCGACACGGTCGGCACCGTGGAGCTGAACAGCCACGTCCTCGGCCACACCGCCAACATGCACCGCGGCCACCGGTTCGACGTGCGCGAGGTGCTGCGCGAGGGCAGCAACGACCTGGCCGTGACGCTGACGTCGGCGCTGACCCACGCCGAGGAGATGGAGGGCCGGCTCGGCCGGCGCCGGCGCGCCTACCCGCATCCGTACAACGCGATCCGCAAGATGGCGTGCTCCTTCGGCTGGGACTGGGGTCCGGACCTGCAGACCGCCGGCCTGTGGAAGCCCGTACGGCTGGAACGGTGGGACGCGGCGCGACTGGCGCGGGTGCGTCCCCTCGTCACCGTTCAGCCGGACGGCACCGGCCGGATCGACGTGCACCTCGAACTGGACCGGGCCGACGACCGGCCGTGCACCGTCGTGGCTACAGTGGACGGACGCGAGGGACGGGTCACCGTGGCCGGCGGCACCGCGACGGTCACCGTGACGGTGCCGGACGCCCGGCTGTGGTGGCCGGTAGGGTACGGCGACCAGCCGCTGTACGACCTGACCGTCACCCTGCTGGCCGACGATGAGCCGGTCGATCGCGTCCGGCGTCGCGTGGGGTTCCGTACGGTCACCGTGGACACCGAGCCGGACGAGATCGGCACGCCGTTCACGTTCGTCGTCAACGGCCGGCACATCTTCGCCAAGGGCGCGAACTGGATTCCCGACGACCACTTCCTCACGAGGGTGACGCCCGAGCGGATCGGGCGCCGGGTCGACCAGGCCGTGGCGGCGAACATGAACATGCTGCGGGTGTGGGGCGGCGGCATCTACGAGACCGACGACTTCTATGACGTCTGCGACGAGCGCGGCGTTCTGGTATGGCAGGACTTTCCCTTCGCGTGCGCCTTCTACGCCGAAGAGGAGCCCCTGCGCAGCGAGGTCGAGGCCGAGGCGCGGGAGAACGTCACCCGGCTCGTCGCGCACCCGTCGCTGGTGCTGTGGAACGGCAACAACGAGAACCTGCCCGCGTACCACGACTGGGGCTGGCGTGCGGACCTGCAGGGACGGACCTGGGGCCTTGGCTACTACACCGAGCTGCTGCCCCGGATCGTCGCCGAACTGGACCCCACACGTCCGTACGCGCCCGGCAGTCCGTCCAGCCCCGGCGACCTGCCACCGAACGACCCGGATCACGGCACCCGGCACGAGTGGGACGTGTGGAACGCGGTCGACTACACCCACTACCGCGAGCACATCCCGCGCTTCAGCGCCGAGTTCGGCTTTCAGGGGCCCCCGACCTGGGCCACGCTGACCCGCTGGATCCGCGACGAGCCGATGACGCCGACGTCGCCCTTCTTTCTGCACCACCAGAAGGCCCCGGACGGCAACGGGAAGCTCGACCGCGGCCTGGCCCCGCATCTGCCCGTCCCCGAGGACTTCGAGGACTGGCACTGGGCGACCCAGCTCAACCAGGCCCGCGCGGTGGCGCTCGGCGTCGAGCACTTCCGGTCCTGGTGGCCGCGGACCGCCGGTGCCCTCGTGTGGCAGCTCAACGACTGCTGGCCGGTCACCTCATGGGCCGCCGTGGACTTCGAGGAGCGGCCCAAGCCCCTCTACTACGCGCTCCGGCACGCCTTCGCACCTCGGTTGCTGACCGTGCAACCCCGCGACGGTCGCCCCATGCTGATCGCCGTCAACGACAGCGACGAGCCCTGGAGCGTGCCGGTCCTCGCCACGAGGCAGACCTTCGCCGGCGAGATCCTGGCCACCGGCGAGCTGACCCTGGCCGTCGCACCGCGCTCGGCCGGCCGGCTCGACCTGCCCGACGACCTGCTCAAGCCGGTCGACGCCGGCAGCGAGGTGCTGGTCGTGGCCACGGCGGACGCTCGGACCCACCACTTGTTCGCCGAGGACCGCGATCTCGCCTACGATCCGGCGCCGCTGACCGCGACCGTCGCCGTCGTCGAAGGCGGCTACCGCATCGATGTGCGGGCCACGTCGTACACGCGCGACATCGCGATCCTGGCCGACCGCGTCGCCGCCGACGCGGTCGTCGACGACATGCTCGTCTCGCTCGCGGCGGGGGAAACGGCCAGCTTCCACGTCGGTACCGCGACCACGCTGCCGCACCCCGCCACACTGCTCGAACCCCGGGTACTGCGCTACGCCAACGCGATCACCCGCTCCTGATCGACAGCGCACGGCCGGCGCACATCCATCCAGGAAGTCTTCGTTAGGAGGTCGCGGCGATGGCATGGAAGACGAAGTGGCGTTGGACTCGCGGGCCGGCCGTATTGGCGGCCGTGGCGCTGCTCGCCGCAGCGTGTGGCTCGTCCGGCGACAGCGGCTCGAAGAAGGACGCCGCGGACACCACCTTGATCGCGTACACCGGTCAGTCATCGGACTACCAGAGCAACTTCAACCCGTACGGCTCCGGAATCATCGGCGGGATCGGCACGATCTTCGAGCCGCTGTTCTACAGCAACGTGCTCAAGGCCGATCCGCCCGAACCGCGCCTGGGCACCGGATACTCGTGGAATGCCGACGGAACGCAGCTGTCCATCACCCTCCGCCAGGGCGTGCAGTGGTCCGACGGTCAGGCGTTCACCTCGCGGGATGTGATCTTCACGTTGGACCTGCTCGCCCAACACCCGGAGATGAACGGCATCGGCTACGACGGCGAGGCGACCGCGCCCGACGACACCCACGTGATCGTCAAGTTCAAACAGCCGGCGTTCGTGCGCGGACCCCAGATCCTCGGCCGGGTGTACATCGTGCCGGAGCACACCTGGAAAGACCTCAAGACGCCGGCGACCGAGACGATCAACAACCCGGTCGGCACCGGGCCCTACACGCTGGCCGAGTTCAAGGCGCAGGCGTTCACGTACGCCGCCAACCCGCACTACTGGGGCGGCGAGCCGGCGGTCAAGAAGGTCCGGTTCCTGGCCCTGTCCGGCAACCAGTCCGGCGAGCAAGCGATGCGGGCCGGCCAGGTCGACTGGCAGACCAACCCGATCCCGGGCCTCAAGAGCATCGAGAAGAACTATCCGGGGTACAAGGCCATCATCGTCCCGTTGAACCAGATGGTCCTGGACACCTGCAGCAGCGCGGCGCTCGGTTGCACCGGGCCGCAGACCGACGCGGCCGTCCGCCGCGCGATCTACTACGGCCTGAACCGTTCCCAGATCAACGCACTGGCGTTCGAGGACGCCGGAAGCGAGATCTCGCCCGGCTTCGGGCTGCTCAAGCGGGACACCGCGACCATCTCCGCCAAGCTGCAGGACCGCACGGCCCCGATGCAGCCGGACGTCGCCAAGGCCCAGCAGTTGCTGCAGGGCGCCGGCTACACCAGGACGGCCGACGGCACCTACGCCAAGGACGGTCGGCCGCTCGCGCTGACGGTCAAGACGGTCAGCGGCTGGGCGGATTACATCACCGCGGCCAACACGATGAAGCAACAGCTCAAGCAGGTGGGCATCGACCTGACCGTGGAACAGTTGTCGTGGAACGAGTGGACCGCGCAGCGGCAGGGCGGCAACTTCCAGCTGATCGTCGACTCGCTGAACCAGGGGCCCGCCCCCGACCCGTACTACCTCTACAGCAACTCGTTCGGCACAGGCGGGACGGCGAAGGTCGGCGGCAAGGCCGTGACCAACTGGAGCCGCTTCTCGGACCCGCAGGTCGATGAGGAGCTCACCGCACTGACCCAGCTGGACCCGAAGAACGCCTCGGCGCGCCAGCCCCACCTCGACGCCATCCAGACCCGGATCGAGCAGGCGATGCCGTACATCCCGGTGCTGACCCAGGGGACGGTGACCGAGTACCGCGCGGCGAAGTTCACCGGCTGGCCGACGGAGAACGACATGTACGCCTTCCCCGCGGTGTGGCAGACGCCGGACAACGCCGAGGTCATGAAGCGGCTCAAGCCCGCCGGCAAGTGAGCGGTCGGGCCGATGCGGTATCTGCTGCGGAAGCTGGCGTTCTACCTGGTCGCGTTGTGGGCCGCGCTGACGCTGAACTTCCTGATCCCCCGGATGATGCCCGGGGACCCGGTGGACATTCTGCTGGCGAAGGTCCAGCAGCGCGGCGGCAGCGTCGATCCCGCCACCCGGCGGGCGTATGAGCTGATGCTCGGCGCCGACACGGGCGAGTCGACGGCCCACCAGTACGTCAGCTATCTGTGGAACCTGGCGCACGGCCGGCTCGGCACGTCGGTGAGCGACTTCCCCGCACCCGTGTCGTCGGTCATCGCGACGTCGCTGCCGTGGACCGTTGCCCTTGTGGGTCTGGCGACGCTGCTCTCGGTGCTGGTGGGCACCGGGTTGGGTGTCGTCGTGGGCTGGCGCCGCGGCAGCTGGCTGGACTCGCTCGTGCCGGTGACCACGGTCCTGTCGGCGGTTCCGTACTTCTGGCTGGCGCTGTTGCTGGTCGCCGTGTTCGGGTCGGCGCTCGGGTGGTTTCCGCTGCTGGGCGGGTACGACGTGACCCTGAATCCGGGGTGGAACGACGACTTTCTGCGGTCCGCCTTCCATCACGGTGTGCTGCCCGCGATCACGATTGTGATCTCTTCGGCGGGCGGATGGCTTCTCGGCACGCGAAACATGATGGTGTCCACCATGGCCGAGGACTTCGTGCTCACCGCGCAGGCGAAGGGGCTGCGCAACCGCCGGATCGTCGTGTGGTACGCGGCCCGCAACGCGGTGCTGCCCACGGTCGCCGGGTTCGCCATCTCACTGGGGTTCGTGGTGGCCGGCTCGGTCGTCACCGAGCAGGTGTTCGCATACCCCGGCATCGGTTCCAAACTCCTGCAGGCGGTACAGAACAACGACTACGCGCTCATGCAGGGGATCTTTCTGGTCATCACGATCGCGGTGCTCGGCGCCAACCTGCTGGTCGACCTGTTGTACGGGCTGGTCGACCCCCGCATCCGGGCGAATGGCTGAGGCGGTGGATCGGTGACGAACCTCGGACCCGACGTCGTGGCGTCGCCGGCGGGCGCCACGTGGCGGCAACTGCTGCCCCGCCGTTCGCCAAAGTTGATCATCGGCGTGGGCCTGGTGCTGGCCATCGCCGGATGGGCGATCGCCGGGCCGGCGCTCGTCGGCGACCCCGAAACCATCCGTGACGCCGGGCTGACCCCGCCCGGCCCCGCGCACCTGCTGGGCACCACGCAGACCGGCCAGGACGTGCTGGCCCAGCTGGCGTACGCGACCCGCGGGTCGCTGAACATCGGCGTTCTGGTCGGCGTGATGGCGACCGTGCTGTCGGCGATGTTCGGCATCGTCGGCACGTACGTCGGCGGCTTGGTCGACGAGGCGTTCTCCCTGCTGTCCAACGTGATGCTGGTGATACCGGGGCTGCCCCTGGTGATCGTGATATCGGCGTTCGTGCCGGCTTCGGCGCGCGGTTCGTGGACGATCGCGTTGGTGCTGGCCGTGACCGGCTGGGCCGGCTCGGCTCGGGTGCTGCGCGCGCAGACGCTTTCCCTGCGCAACCGCGACTACGTGCTGGCCTCGCGGGTGGGCGGCGAGCGGCCGTGGCGCGTCGTCGCGGTGGAGGTCCTGCCGAACCTGCTGCCGCTGCTGGCGTCCCAGTTGGTGTTCGCCACGCTGACGGCCATCCTCAGCGAGGCCGGCCTGTCGTTCCTGGGGCTCGGCGCGTCCAACTCGGCCACCTTGGGCACCATGCTCAACTACGCCCAGAACGGGTTCGCCCTCCAGCGCGGCGCCTGGTGGTGGTTCGTGCCGCCGGGCCTACTGATCGCAGTGTTCGGGTGCGGGCTCGCGCTGATCAACTTCAGCATCGACGAGATCGTCAACCCGCGGTTGCGCGACGCGCCCAGCCGCCGGCGGGGGATTCCTCCTCGCCGCCCGCAACCCGTGGCGCGTCCCGATGCCGACACGGTCCTGACCGTACGGGAGCTGTCCGTCACGTATCAGGTCGAGCCCCCCGTGGCGGCCGTCCGGGAGGTGTCGCTGACACTGCGCCGCGGCGAGATCCTCGGGCTGGCCGGCGAGTCCGGATGCGGCAAGACCACGCTCGCGTACGCCATCGGCCGGCTGCACCGTCCGCCCGCCGAGATCACCGGCGGGACGGTGACCTTCCACGACCGCGCGAGCGGTGACATCGACGTGCTCGCGCTGGCGGCCGAGGAGCTGCGGGCCTTCCGGTGGTCGCAGGTGTCGATGGTGTTCCAGGGCGCCATGAACGCCCTCAACCCCGTCATGACCGTCCGCGCGCAGCTGGACGACGTGCTCGTCACGCACCGGCCGCGGATGGCGCGGCGGCAGCGGCGCGCCCGCTGCCGGGAGGCGATGCGGCTCGTGGGCGTGGACCCGCGACGGCTGGCCTCGTACCCGCACGAGCTGTCCGGCGGCATGCGCCAGCGGGTGATGATCGCGATGGCGCTGCTGCTCGAACCGCAGGTCGTCGTGCTGGACGAGCCGACAACGGCACTCGACGTCCTGGTGCAGCGGGGCATCCTCCGCGAGATCGTCAAGTTCCGCGACGAACTGCGCTTCGGCGTCGTGTTCATCACCCACGACCTGCCGCTGCTGCTGGAGGTGAGCGACCGCATCGCGATTATGCGCCACGGGCATATCCTGGAGTCCGCCCCCGCCACCGAGATCCTCACCGATGCCCGGCACCCCTACACCCGGCACCTGCTGCAGTCGTTCCCGAGCCTCACCGGCGAGCGGGGCACCTTCCTCCGCGACGGCGACGCGCCGATGCCCGACGAGGCCCCGTCGCCCAGGGGTGCCGTGTGAACACGACGCTGGAAGCGCGGGATCTGGTCAAGGACTTCCATACCCGCAGCGGCCTGCGCCGGGGCCGGCTGCGCGCGGTGGACCACGTCTCGTTCACGGTACCGCCGGGCCGCACCCTCGGACTGGTCGGCGAATCAGGGTCAGGCAAGTCCACCATCGCCCGCATGGTCGTCCGCCTGGAGAAGCCCACCGCGGGGCGGGTCGTGCTGCGGGGACCGGACGGCGTCCCGGTGCCGAACGGCACCTACCGCAACCGCGTGCAGATGGTGTTCCAGGACCCGTTCGCCTCGCTGAACCCGTTCCACACCGTCGAGCACCACCTGGCCCGGCCGCTGCGGCTGCACGGCCGGGCCCGCGACCGGCAGGAGACGCACCGGCTGGTGGCCGAGCTGCTGGACCGGGTGAGCCTGCCCGCCGGCGAGGTCGTCCACCGCCGCCCGCACGAGCTGTCCGGAGGCCAGCGCCAACGCGTCGCCATCGCCCGGGCACTCGCGCCGGGCGCGAATGTCATCGTCGCCGACGAACCGGTGTCCATGTTGGACGTATCGATCCGGCTGGGGATCCTCCGGCTCCTGGCCCGGCTGCAGCGGGAGGAGAACCTCGCGGTCCTCTACATCACCCACGATCTGGCCACCGCGCGGCACTTCTCCGACGACATCATCGTGCTCTACCGGGGACGGGTGGTCGAACGGGGCCCCGCTGACGACGTGATCCTCGACCCGCAGCACCCCTACACGCGACTGCTGGCCGCCGCCTCCCCGGACCCGCTGCGCCCACACCAGCTCATCGACGCCGACCCGGACGCGGTCGTCGCGGCCGCAACGGCAGCCGCATTCGACCACTACACGGGACGATGGGAAGACCACGCGCAGTGAGCCGCCCGGCAGCGACCCGATCCGCACCTCGTGCAGCTTTCATGGCGCCGGGCAGGCGCGACAACTCAATTCTGCCCCGATGTTCGACCTGTTTGATGGACTCGACAGCGCGGATCCTGTGACCTTTCGTGAGGTTCGAATTGATGGGGCTAGTACTCCCGGGGGACGGATCGGGCCATGGCCACCAAGCCGACGACGGCCGCCAGCGCCAGCGCGGCCGGGACGAAGAAGACCCGCGGAAGTCCGATCGCTGCGGCGCCGACCCCGCCGGCGGCACCGCCGATAGCGGATGCGAGGGCGGTGGAACTCATGAAGATCGCCGACGCGGTGGCGACAGCGGTGGGCAGCAGCCGCTGCGCGACGATGATCCCGAGCGTGGCGAAGACGCCCCAGACGCCGCCCATGAGGATCTGCCCGGCGAACAGGCCGACCGGGTTGCCGGTGACGGCGAAGCAGATGTTGGCCGCGACGCCGAAACCGGCACCGAGGACCATCAGCTGCATCATGCCGGTCCGGCGGGCGACGATGACGGCGACGGGCATCAGGACGATCTCGACCAGCGGCTGGATGCCGATGATCGCGCCGCTGAGCCCGGCCGGGAGGTGCAGCTGCGTGTTCATGTAGATCGGCAGGTAGGCGTACTTGATCGGCTCGCCGGCGTACACGAGCACGTAGAGGCCGGTGAAAGTCAGCAGTGGCAGCATCGCCCGCAGGCCCGGACTACGGTGGCCCGAACCCGCGTCGTCGGATCCGGCCGGGACGGCCGGATCCGCGCGGAGCAGGCCGAGCGGCACGATCTGGGCGAGAGTGCAGACCGCGGTGGCCCACAGCATCGTGCGCAACGACGTCTGCGCGGCGAGGAAGGACCCGGCGACCGGCCCGACCACCCAGCCACCGGTCAGGGCCATCCGTACGACAGCGACCACCCCGTCGTTGTTCGGGCCGGGACGGGCCTTGAGCTCGTCGTGGACGGCGGCGAAGAGCTGTGAGGTGGCAGCGCCACCGAACGCGCCGATCACAGCGCTGATGACGTACGGCATCCACAGCTCGGTCGAGTGCGCGATACCCGCCCAGCCCACGAACCCGGCGACAGCGCACACCCGGAACAGCCCGAGCCGCCGACCGGTACGGTCCGAGCGCCGACCCACGAGGAACCCGGCCACCGGCGCCGTCAGGCTCGTCAGGTAGAACAGCCCCGCCGCGGTCAGCGACGCGTGCAGCTCGTTGACCAGGAACGACGCGATCTGCGGCGCTGCCGCCGAAAACCCCAGCGCGGACAGGAACACCGCGATCGTGGCGCCCCGGTACAGCGGCGATGCGAGCGTCAGCCGCAGCGCAGATGCATGCGCCACCGGCTCGTCGAGCGCCGGGTCCGTCGGCTGGACCTGCTCAGGAAGGGTCATCGGCCGTGCCTCCACATCACGTCACGGAGCAGCGACACGGCCTTGGCGGGTGGCCGAGCATGCCCGCGGCCGCAGATTCTTCCAATGGAAGAATCTGTGGTCAAGGACGACCGTTCAGGCTTGCTCGTGCGGATCTACCTGCGCCGACGGTGGCAGCAGCCGCTCGAGCAGCGCCAGCGCCCGACGGACGTCCACCGCCTCCGGGTCGAGCAGTCCCTGCAACTGCAGCCCGTCCGACGCGGCGATGACGAGCGAGGCCGCGTCGTCAGGATCGATGTCCGCAGCGATCACTCCGGCGCGCTGCCCGGCGCGGACCCGCTGAGCCAGATGCCCGCGCACCATGCGAAACCGGTCGCGGACGAAGTCGCGGGTCAGCGGGTGCTGCTCGCCCTGCAGCGCGTCGGTGGTCAGCGTCGCATACAGCTCGACCAGGCCGGGAATCGCGCGGTTGCGCTCGGCGCTGCGCTCCATTACCCCGACCGCTGACACCGAGGCCGGCGGCGGGTCGTCATGCTCACCCTGCTCGTGCGCGCGGTACACCTCGACCAGCAGCTCGTCCCGCGACGGGAAGTAGTACCGCAACGCCGCGTGCGAAACCCCGATCGCCTCACCGATCGCTCGCAGCGAGGCACCGACACCCCGCTCAGCGAACAGCTCGATGGCCCTGGCCAGGATCTCCGCTCGGCGCACCGCAGCTTTCCGGTACGACCGTTCACGACCCTCCGCGCCATGCTTCTCCACCAGCGCATCGTATGAGGACCCAGAGATTCGATCGGCGACCTGGAGGCCGCGAGCCGGGGCGCAACGAGCCGGCAGCGCTGCTGCGCGTACCGGCGAGGCCGGCCGGCGCAGCTGCCTCCTCGCGCGGTGCCGGATCAGATTCGATGAGACGGCGGGTCTCGGCCTATCAGGTCGGCGTCACCGGCACGGTGTCCTTCGACGACGACTTCTGAACGACGTGCACGCTCGCCCGCACCGTGCGCAGGTGCGGGGCGACCTCCTCGTCGGGGCGCTGGTCGAGGATCAGGCGGCCGTCGGCGGCCCAGTGGGTGCGCCGCAGCGCCGTGCACCGCCCGCGGGTGGTGAGCGTGGGGTGCGCGTGGAACACGACGAGCTCCACGCCGTCCTCGTCCCGGCCGAACGTGTTGTGCCCCGGCCCCCACTGGTTGAAGTGGGGGCCGGTGGCGAGGACCGGCGCCGCGGTCCGGGTCCAGGCGCCCGGGTCGAGCAGGTCGGCGCCGGCGGCCGCCTCGATCGCCCCCACGGCATAGGTCGGCCCGACCGCCGAGCCGGAGTAGGTCAGCACGAGGCGGTCGCCGTGGCGGAGAAGGAACGGGCCCTCGGCGACGTCGTCGTCCCACCCGTACCCGGCGGCGAGGAGGTGCACCGGGTCGCTGGTCAGCCGCCACGGGTCGGCGGGGTCGATCGTGGCGATCCAGAGCCCGGCATCGCCGATGCGGTCGGTGATGTACCGCTGGGACCACACGACGTGGCTGCGCCCGGCGTCCTCGAAGTAGGTCATGTCCAGGCTGAGTCCGGGGTGCTCGGCGTCGCGCCGCAGCGGCGAGCCGTCGGCCCGCCGGACCGGGCGGGGCGGCTCCCAGTCGCCCGCGACGACCGGGTCGCCGCCGTCGCGCAGCCGCATCATGTGGCACTGCACCCGTTTCCAGTCCGCCGCCCCGATGCACGGGGCGAACAAGCAATGCAGTCGGCCGCCGAACTCGTGCAGCTCGGGGGCCCAGAAGCAGCCGGCGATGCCGGCCGGCCCGGTGCCGAGGATCGCGTGGTCGGCCGCGGTGGCGAGGCCGGCGATGTCGTCCGCGGTGCGGATCAGCAGGCTGGTCGGGGCGACGCAGTCCCCGCCGAGGTCGTCGGTGGCGATGAGGTACCAGCGCCCGCGGTAGGCCAGCACCGTGGGGTCGGCCCGGTCGACGACGAACGGGAACGGGTAGGCGCGCTGGCGCACCGTTCCGGCGACGACGTACTCGCCGGGCGTGCCCCACACGACGGCGGCAAGGCCATCCGGGTCCCAGTCGACGGGGCGCCACGCGGTCGAGCCGTCGTCGTACGTCAGCTCCGCCCACGGCAGCTCGCGGGCCGGACCGCCCGCGGTGACGTGCAGCGGCGGTACCTCGACGGCGACGCTGCGGACCCGGCCGAAGCGGCGCCGCAGCCGCTCGGCCGCCTCCTCGCTCAGCGGCAGGGCAGAGACCCCGGCCGGCGCCGCCTCCCCCGGCACCTCGGGCGCGCCCGGCTCCGGGGCGCCCCACGGCCCGGCCGGCGTGGCCGAGCGCGACGACCAGGCCCGGCCGGCGTCGTCCGTCCACCACAGGACCTGCTCGGCGCGGGCGCTGTCGTAGACCCCGCGCGGCCGGCGGACGCCGCCCCCGCCGGCCAGCCGGACGAGCCCGATCTCCCGGTACTCGATGAGGTCGGCCGAGCGGAACAGCAGCACCGAGGAGGCGGCGGCCGGCTCCGGCGTACCGTCGCGCAGGGCCGGGGTGGCCACGATCGTGTACCCGTCGGGGGTCGCGAAGACCCACGGGTCGGTGAGGGTGCGCACCCGGTGCACGTCGAGGTGCTCGGTCGGCACCGAGCGCGGGAACAGCACCGCGCGGTCGTCGTTTAGCCGGGTCACCGCGCCCTCCGCGGACACCAGGGTCAGGTGCAGCGCGTACGCGAGGCGGGCCGGGTACACGTCCGGGTCGGGGTCCGGCCGCCGCGTGCCGGCCAGCAGCACCGGCGCGTCCGCCGGCAGCACGGTGACCTCGAAGACCTCCGCCGTGACGAGCGCGGCGGCGGCGGTGCCCGCGCGGACGACCGGCGGCAGGATCACCCTCGTCGGCGCGGTCATCCCTTGAAGGCGCCTTCCATGATGCCGCTGACCAGCCGGCGGCCGACGAAGACGAACAGCACCAGCAGCGGCAGCGTGGCCAGGAACGAGCCGGACATGGCCAGGCCGAGGTCGATGTCCCGGCTGCTCTGCAGCGCCTTGATGGCGATCTGGATGGTGTACTTGTCCGGCGACTTCAGCACGATGAACGGCCACAGGAAGTCGTTCCAGGCGGTGACGAACCCGAACAGGCCGAGCACGAACGCCGCCGGTCGCACCAGCGGGAACGCGATGCGCCAGAAGATCTGCCAGGTCGTGGCACCGTCGACGCGGGCCGCCTGCAGCAGCTCGTCGTCGATGGCGTGGGCGATGTGCTGGCGCATCCAGAAGATGCCGAACGCGCTCACCAGGCCGGGCACGATCAGGGCCTGCAGCGAGTCGACCCAGCCGAGCTCGGAGATGACGAGGTACTGCGGCACGACCGAGAGCTGGGTGGGCACCGTCATGGTCAGCACGACGATCAGGAACAGGGTGTCACGCCCGCGGAAGGACAGCTTGGCGAACGCGAAGCCGGCCAGCGCGCACAGCAAAGCCTGGCCGGTGCCGATCGCGGTGGCCACGATGAGGCTGTTGAGCAGCGCGTTGACGAACGGCACGATGTCGAACACCAGGCCCGCCAGGTGCAGGAAATTGCGCCCGGGCAGCACGTGCGGCGGCAGGCTGTAGGCGGTGGCCGAGTCCGTCGTGGACACCACGAACATCCAGTACAGCGGAAAGACGCTGACCAGGACCATGACGCCGAGCAGGCCGTACACCCACCACGGGGTCCGATTGACGCGGTGGCGGCGGGGCGTGGTCGTCATGGGCGCTCCGAGCGGATCCGGCTGGCGAGTAGGTAGTTGACCGTGGCCACGATGACGACCATGACGAAGAGCGCGACGCCGATCGCCGAGCCGTAGCCGAATTGGAAGCGGCCGAAGCCCTGCTCGTACAGGAAGAGGGTGAGGGTCTGGCACTGCCGGGCCGCGCCGCAGGTCAGCGAGCCCGGGCTGGCCAGCAGCGGCTCGGTGAAGACTTGCAGCCCGCCGATGGTGGAGGTGACCACGGTGAACACGATGATCGGCCGCAGCGAGGGGATCGTGATGTGCCGGAACTGCTGCCAACCGCCCGCGCCGTCGACCGCGGCGGCCTCGTACACCTCCCGCGGTACCGCCTGCAGCGCGGCCAGGTAGAGCAGGGTGTTGTACCCGGTCCAGCGCCACATCACCATCGCGGCGATCATGATGTGGCTGCCGAGGACCGACGCGGTGAACTCGACGTGCTGGAAGCCGAGCAGCCCGATCAGCCAGTTGAGCAGTCCGTAGTCGCGGTCGAACAGCTGGATGAAGACGATCGTGGTGGCGGCGACCGAGGTGATGTACGGCACGAGCACCGACATCCGGAAGAAGCCCGCGGCCCGCAGCCGCGCGTGGTTGAGCACGTGCGCCGTCGCCAGCGCCAGCAGCAGCTGCGGAACGGTCGACAACGCCCAGATGCTGAACGTGTTGCGCAGCGCGCCCCAGAAGCGCGGGTCGTGCAGCAGCCGGTCGAAGTTGTCCAGCCCGACGAAGGTGTGCTCGCCGATGGGGTCCCAGTCGAACAGCGCGACGTAGAAGGTGAACAGCAGCGGGAACAGCCCGAAGACGGCGAAGAGCAGGAAGAACGGCGCCACGTAGGCGTACGGCGCCAGCCGCTCCCGCACCCCCAGGTGCACGGCCCCGGTCCGGGGCGCCGCCGCCCGGGTGGGCGCCGCCGGGGTCGGGCTGAGCATGGTGGTCACGTGCGGCTCAACCCTTGACGGCGTTCTTGACGTTGGTCATGGCCGTGCCCCAGGCTTTGTCCGGCGCCAGCTTGCCCTGCTCCACGCTCGTGAGGACGTTGAGGAACTCGGTGCCGATCGGGCCGTCGTCGAGCCCGATGTAGAACGGCTTGAGCTTGGTCACCGACTCGGTGTAGATCTTGCCGACCGGCGCGTCGGAGAAGAACGGGTCGGTCCTCCCCACGAGCCTGGGGTCCGTGTACACCGAGGGCGTCGTCGGCAGCGCCCCGGTGAGCAGGAAGTGGTCGAGCTGCCCGGCCGGCGACTGCGTTTCGGTGATGTACTTCCACGCGGCCTGCGGGTTCTTCGCCCGCTTCGGGATGGCCAGGTAGCTGCCGCCCCAGTTGCCGGCGCCGCCGGGGATCGACGCCACGTCCCACTTGCCGGCGGTGGCGGGGGCGTTGGTCCGGATGGAGCCGAGCATCCACGACGGCGCGGCCACCACGGCGAAGTCGCCCTTGCCCATGGCCGCGGTCCAGCCCGACGAGAACGAGCCCTGCTTCGCGGTGATGCCGGCCGCAATGGCCTTCAGGGTCAGGTCGAACGCGTCCTTCACCTGCGGGTTCTTGTCATAGGAGAGCTTGCGATCGGTGTTGGTGTAGTACCGCTCGGTGCCCTGGTTGATGGCCTGGAAGTAGACGCTGGTCGGCGCGTTGTCCAGGAACTGCTTGCCGCCGGAGGCCTGCACGTAGCGCTGGCCGGTCTGGATGAACGCGTCCCACGTGGGCCACAGCTTCGAGACCTCGTCCCGGGCGGTCGGCAGGCCGGCCGCCTTGAACAGGTCGGTCCGGTAGGCGATGGCCAGCCCGCCGACGTCGGTCGGGATGCCCACGACCTGGCCGTCCTTGGCGGTCGACTGGCTGATCACCCAGGGCAGGTAGTCGCCCTGCATCTTGTCCGCCCCGAGCGTCCGGAGATCGACGAAGTTCTCCGGCGCCTGCATGAACTTCGGCAGATCGTCGCCCTGGATCAGGACCAGGTCGGGCACCTTGCCGCCGGCCAGGGCGGCGGTGAGCGCCTGGGCGGTCTCGCTGGTGCTGCCGACCTCGGTCAGCTTGATGTTGGTCTCGGGGTGCGCCTTGGTGTA
This sequence comes from Dactylosporangium sp. McL0621, assembly GCF_049995355.1. NCBI lineage: Bacteria > Bacillati > Actinomycetota > Actinomycetes > Micromonosporales > Micromonosporaceae > Dactylosporangium > Dactylosporangium sp. McL0621. Next base: position 10,005,203 of record NZ_CP188259.1, on the reverse strand, counting down.
CCGGTCGACGTCGGCCTTCTGGTTGATGCCGGTGAACGACCAGAACTCGAAAGTTTTGGGGTCCGACCCGCTGCCCGACCCGCCGCCGGAGCACGCCGAACTGACCAGCAGCGCGATGGCGGCGATGACCGATGTGACGATGCGGCGCTTCACGTGACGTCTCCCGGAGTGTCGTGACCAGCCAATGCCGGGAAGGTATTTCGTACGATGTTTGATGTCAATATCGAGAGATGTACATCAGATGATGTACCGGAACATCCGTGAAAGTTTCGGCTACGACGCGGGAGGAACCATGATGCGTGCACCGTCCATCGGCCGAGCGCTGCTCGCCGGGGCCCTGGGGGTGCTGACCTTGACCGGCGCGGCCGCCGCGCCGACCGGCCTCGGCGGGGCGGCCGCCGCCCGCGGCCGCTACTTCGGCGCGGCCGTCCAGCCGAGCCGGCTGACCGACCCCGTCTACACCCGGATCCTCGGCCAGGAGTTCAACTCCGTCACGCCGGAGAACGCGCTGGAGTGGGATGCGGTCGAGCCCGCCCGCAACCAGTTCACCTTCACCGCCGCCGGCCGGGTGGTCGACCAGGCCCGGGCCGGGGGCGCCGCCGTGCGGGGCCGGGGTCTGGTGTCGCCGAGCGCCGACCACGTCGCCTGGTTGGCCGGGCTCGGCGCCGACGACACGCGCGCGGCGCTGCGCGCCCACGTCACCGCCACCGTCACCCACTTCCGCGGCCAGGTCGGGACCTGGGACGTGGTCAGCGAGGCGTTCTCGGACGCCGGCACCGTCCGGCCGTCGGTATTCGCCAACCGGCTCGGGCCGGCCTACCGCGAGGAGGCCTTCCGCGCCGCCCGGGCCGCCGACCCCGCCGCCCGGCTGTGCTACAACGACTTCGGCATCGAGGACCTCGCGCCGGCCAAGGCGCAGGCCGTCTACGACCTCGTCCGCGACTTCAAGACCCGGGCAGTGCCGATCGACTGCGTCGGCCTGGAGAGCCACTTCCCCGACGCCGCCGCGATCCCCGCCGCCTACGCCCGGACCATCGCGACCTTCGCCGCGCTCGGGGTGGACGTCGAGATCACCGAACTGGACATCGGCGGCTCGGGATCGACCCAGGCCGACGCGTACCGGCGGGTCGTCAGCTCCTGCGTCGTGGTGTCGCGCTGCCGCGGCATCACCGTCTGGGGCATCCGCGACAGCGACTCGTGGCGCCCGGACCTGACGCCCCTGTTGTTCGACGCCACCGGCGCCCGCAAGCCGGCCTACTACGGCGCGCTCTCCGCCCTGCGCATCTGCGCGCCCGCCTGCTGACCAGGTCCCGAATGTGAATACCCGTAGCAGCAATGCGTCGGATCTCGAACTCTGGCCTGCTCCCGGCGGCGTGAGCGCCAAGCTCGGAGCGAGCGTTCGTCGATCCGCTCGGCGCTGACGGGAGAACGTCATGACCACGACGCCGGAGACCGGGAGGTTGCGGCGCGCCGCGCGCTCTGTCTCGCGGACGATCGGACAGCCGGCCGATCGCCGTCGGTGGTCGTCAGCCAGCGGCGTTGGGTGAACTCCTCCAGCCGCATTACCCCGAAGAACTAACGCGGCGCTGCACTAGCACGCGGTACGTGCGCGTTGCCGCCGCGGACGCGGGTGTGCTTGGGTGCAGCATGTGTTCGCGGTGAACAGCAGGGTATCGCGCCGGTCGGTGCTGCTCGCGCTCGGCGGTGCGTCGCTGCTAGCCGCCTGCGGCCAGTCGACCACGGCGGCCTGGCACGCGGGCGGTGGGCTGCCCGGCGATTCACACCCCGGCGACACCGGCTCCGCGGAGCCCTCCCCGTCCGGCTCCGCGGAGCCGTCCCCGTCCGACATACCGTCCGTTGCGCCGCCCGCCCCCGGGCAGTGTCCGCCGATACAGGGGGCGGGGGTTCCGCATCACGGCGGCCCGCAGTACTACCTGCCGTGCCACGGCACCGAGATCGCCCTGACCATCGACGACGGCCCCGACCCGAAGAACACCCCGCGCATCCTCGGGCTGCTGGCCAAGCACAACATCCAGGCGACGTTCTGCATGATCGGCCGAGCCGCCGCCGCGCATCCCGACCTGGTCAAGCAGGTCGTCGCGGGCGGGCACCACGTCGCCAACCACACCTACACGCATCCGCTGAACCTGCCGAAGCTGACGGCAGCGCAGATCCGGGACGAGCTCAGCCGCGCCAGCGACGCGATCAGCACCGCCTCCGGCGGGTATCACCCGACGCTGTTCCGGGCGCCGGGCGGCGCGTGGAACACAACGGTCCTGAACGAGTGCAGCGCGCTCAGCTTGCGCGCACTGGACTGGAGCGTCGACCCGCGCGACTGGAGCCGGCCCGGCGTGAAGCACATCGTCGACACGATCTTGACCAGAACGCGGCCGGGCGCGATCATCCTCGAGCACGACGGTGGCGGAAACCGTGACCAGACCGTCAGCGCCCTGACCATCGCCCTGCCCCGGCTGCTGGACGCCGGCTACACCTTCGCCCAGCCGTGAGCCGGAGTGGGAGCACAACGCAGCCACCGAGGCTCGACCAAGTGCACAGCCGGCGGCGTCGGCGAGCAGCGGCGTGAAGCGTTGGACCCACCGGAAGATCGTGACGTGGTCGGTCTCGGCACCGCGCTCGAGCAGCCGTTCCTCGACGTCGCGATAGGACAGGTTGTAAGCAGGCACAGCCGGACCGCGACCACGAAAGGGCCGGCAGGTCAGTCCCGAATGAGACACGGTGTTACTGAACGGCCACGCGCAGCGCTGGGTTGCCCGCCGGGCGAAAGCCTGACCAGCCGTCGCCTTGCGGGTGGTAGAGCGTCAGCTTCTGCGCGTCGGTGCCAGCGAACGCCGCCGGATCCTGGACCGGGGGCTGCGGCCCGAGGTACACCGCGCGCAGGGCACTGCTGCCGGCGAACACCCGCGGCCCCAGCCTGCGTACCGCCGGGGCGTACACGGTCTGTAGCTGTCCGTTGTTGGTGATCGCGTCGTGCATCACCGTGGTGAGCGCGGGCGCCCAGACGTGGCGCAGGGACCGGAAGCCGGTGATCGCGTTCTTGTCCAGCGTCTCGAGCTTGGGCAGCCGCAGGACCTGCACGCCCGTTCCCTGGGCCGCGTCGCCGTTGAGGTCGAAGCAGTTGATTCCCATGTACCGCAGGTTCGGCAGGTGCACCGCGCGCAGAGCGTGGGTGTCGTTGAGCGCGTTGCGGCCGATCGACTCCAGGGCCGGCGCGGCGAAGTACTCCAAGCGTGAGGTGTCGTCGAATGCGTAGTCCTCGACAGTCACCGCCCGCGGCAGGTTGACCTTCACCAGGTACTGGTTGCGCCGGAACGCGTCCCGGCCGATCGACGTGACGTTCGGTAGGTACACGAAAGCGAGCCGCGCGTAGGGTGCATGCCCGAACGCCATTGCGCCGATCGTGCGGGCCGAGCCCAGACTGACACTGGCGAAGCTGTGGTTGCTGAACGTACCGGGTTTGACGTCTTCGAGGTCGTCGAGGACGAGGTGCCGCACCCAGGTGTCCCACCAGCCGTTGAACCACAAGTACGGGTACGTGCCGCCCCGCGCGGTCTGCCCGGCGCAGCCCAGTCCCGAGGTGGGCGTGCACTCCCGGCCGCCCTGCAACGAACGCAGGTTGTATACGTACAACCGGTTCAGGTTGGTCAGTCCGAGTCCGCCGTTGCCCACTGGCTTGTGCAACGTCTGCAGTGTCGTCAGATCCACGTCGTTCAGGGCGGTACCACCGGCCAGGTACACCGCGAGTCCGCTGGCCCGGGACAAGGCGTCTCGTACTTTTGTCAGCACACTCTGCAACGGCACCGAACCCGCATTCGAGACGTCGTACTGAACGGTGACCGTCCCGTCCGGCAGCACGTGGTCGCCCGGCTTCGTCGTGCGGGACTGGTAGCCGCCCGAGCGCTTCAGGTCCGGATCGTTGGTGAAAACCGGGTCGACGCCCGGGTCCACGCCCGGACCCGCCGGAGGAATCGTCGACGCGGACGCCGGCGCCGAGGCCGACGCGCTGGTGGACGGCGTCGCCGACGCCGTGTCGCCAGGGATCGTTCCCACCGGCGGTACAGCTCGTGCCGCAGTGCCGATCGGCCGAGGCCGGCCGGGAGCATCGGCCATACGGAACACGGCGAAGGTCAGGACGGCGCCGGCGCCGGCGATCACGACGACGATCAGTGCAACATGCCGTGCGACCCAAGCCCAATGGCGGCGCGCCGCCGACGAACGCCAGTTGCTCCGCATCACTCCTCCTGACACTGCAGCGGACCGTTCGCGGCGCGGCGTGTCCGTCGCGTCGCTCACTGGGCGTACACCTCGCCCCTCGAGCGCACGGCAGACGTCGGCAACATCACGATGTCGGGGCACGCTGGCGGCCCGGGTACAGAAGGTGGTGTTCGTTGCATGTCCGGGAGACCGTGAGATCGTCTGCGACATAACAGAAACTTCAGCCCCCGCACTCTGACGACCTCCGCGCCCGCATCCGCCGCTCCCGCAACGCTTGCGATGCCAGACAACGACATTGACCGGCAGCGAGCTCCTGGTCGCCGGCGACACCAATAACTCTGCTGACGTGTTCCTGTACGACGTGGGGACCGGCGTGACCAGCCGGGTATCTGTCGCCGCGGCCGGCAGCCAGGCGGACAACGGCGTACTGCAGGGCTGGCACTCTCCTGCGGCCATCTCTGACGACGGTCGAACGATCGCGTTCTCGTCCAGCTCTACCAACCTGGTTCCAGGCGTCGGCAGCGCCTCGAATTCCCTGGTGTACGTGCGTGACCTCCGTCGGCGTACGACCACACTGGTGTCGGCCCGGCCCACACAGCCGGGCAGCACTGACGCGGTGGCTCGTGGATGGTTCGCCGCCCGATGTTGACGTGGGTATTGTGAGCGCTAACATGACGTGATGCTCGTCCGGGACGGGATGGACATGACGTCCGTGGTCGTCGCCGCGCAGGGCGGCGACCGGCGCGCCCTCGACGAGCTGATCGCCGCGTACCTGCCACTGCTCTACAACGTGGTCGGGCGGGCGCTGGCCGGCCACGCCGACGTCGACGACGTCGTGCAGGACACCATGGTCCGGATGATCCGCAGCCTGCCGCGCCTGCGCGAGCCGGCGAAGTTCCGCTCGTGGCTCTTCACGATCGCGATACGACAGGTCCGCAACCGGCTCGCCGAGCGGCGGGCCGCGACCGAGCGGGGCGCCGCCGCCGAGTTCGACGGCGTGGCCGACCCGGGCTCGGACTTCGCCGACCTGACGATCCTGCGCCTCAGCCTGTCCGGGCAACGCCGGCAGATCGTGGAGGCCACCCGGTGGCTGGACGCCGACGACCGGCAGCTGCTGTCGCTGTGGTGGCTGGAGGCCGCCGGCGAGATCGACCGCGGCGAACTCGTCGAGGCGCTCGACCTGCCCGCCGCGCACGTCGCGGTCCGGGTCCAACGCATGCGCGCCCAGCTGGAGACCGCGCGTTCGGTGGTCGGCGCGTTGCGGGCGCAGCCGGGCTGCCCGGAGCTGATGCTGCTCACGATGGGCTGGGACGGGCAGCCCAGCCCGTTATGGCGCAAGCGCATCGCCCGGCACACCCGGAACTGCCTGGATTGTCACCGGGCGTGGGCCGGGCTGATCCCGCCCGAGCGGCTGCTGGCGAACCTCGCGCTGGTGCCCGTACCGGTCATGCTGCCCGCCGCCCTGGCCGCCGACACGCTGCTGGGCGGCGCCGGCACCACCGCGCTCACGGCGGCCACCACCACTGGTGGCGCCGCGCAGGGCGCGTCCTGGTTCGGCCAGTCCGCGCTGGCCAAGGCCGTCGTCGCGGCGGTGGCCGGCGTGACGGTCGCGGCCGGCGGCGCCGGCATCGGCTACCTCAACCGAGGGGAGCCGGCCGCCCCGGCCGCCGCCGCCTCGCTGCCGGCCGCGGCCCCGCCGCCGGCGAGTGCCGGGCCGAGCCCGGCGGCTTCCGGGAGCCCGGCCTCCTCCCGTACCGCGGCCGCCGCCGCATATGGGAGCACGGTCGACGCCGTCGAGCCGGCGCCGCCCAAGACCCGGCCCCCGGCGCCGTTGCCGAAGCGGCCGGAGGGCACCCTGGCCGTGGTGGCCAGCCAGGACCCGGCCAAGACGGGCGGCAACGACCATCCGATGGTGCACCGCGGCGACTTCGTGACGCTGCGTGGGCAGGGCTACTTCACGGTGACGTACCAGATGGTCTTCACCGCACGCGCCGGCGGCCTGGTCATGCCGTCCTGGACGGGTCTGTCCGGCCGACTGTTCCACGTCGCTTCGGGCGGAGGCCGCCGGATGGACGACGTGCAGCCCGGCCAGCCCACCGATCACACGTTCATGGGCAACCCGGGGCAGGGCGTGATCGTGCTGCCCGCCGGCGCCCAGCAGATGTGGGTGAAGGAGCACTTCTACCTCGACGGCGAGGTCACGCTCCGGCAGAACGAGCGCGGCGCGGACTACAACCTGTTCCCGACCGTGTCGACCTGGCAGCGGATCACCGACGACATCACCACCCCGCCCGAGAAAGGCCCCATCCGGTACGGGTTCACGCGCGACACCGGCACCGACAGCGCCCCGGTCCCGCAGTACCTGACGCGGGAGACACCCGCCGACCCGGCGAAGGTCCCGCAGGTCAGCGAGGTTCGCCAGCGTTGAGACTCCGGCGAACTCGACGTTATCCGGGCCGGCGAGCGGTCAGCCGGCCGGACGGCTGGAGCCCAGATCCTCGACCTCCCCGGCGACTAGGTCGCGCGGATTTCCAGTGTCCGCAACGTTCTTCGCGTTCCGGCCCGCCGGGACGCGGTGACCGCCCGTATTCTCGCTATGGCCGCAAGGTGGGGCTCCCCAGCCAACAGAGCCGACGCCCGCTCATCTGCCGCGAGGTCCGCGTGGGACTCGTCTGAAGAAGTGACGGACGGTAGCCGCACAAATTGGTGGGTAGCATAGGCGGCTGACCGGCGCGCGCGGGACGGTACGCGCACCTCGGCGGCCGAGCAGGTGGTGTTGTGGCCTCGCATGGTCTTCTGTTCGCGTTAGCGTCATCGCATGGGCGTACGGCTCCGGACCAGACAGGGTGGCCGGCGGGTCGACCTCGCGCTGGGACTGCTGCTGCTGACCGGGGTCGTGACCGGCCTCAGCGCCAACACCGTCGGCGTTGACTGGCCGCTCGACCTCATCCAGCTGCACGCCGCAGGCGCTCTGGCCATCCTGCTGCTGGCACCGTGGAAGTACGTCGTGATCCGCCGCGGTCTGCGGCGACCCGGGCGGCGCCCAGCCGTGAAATGGCTGTCGATCACACTCGCGTTGCTCGTCCTCACCACCATCGCCAGCGGGCTGATCCACTCGACCGGCCACCTCGAAGACGTCGGCCCGTTGACACTCATGCAGATCCACGTCGGTGCCGCAGTGACCGCGCTCGCCGTCCTCGCCGCCCACTTCGGCACGCACGTCGTGCGGCCACGCCGCGCAGACGTCGACCGCCGGGCAATGCTCCGGCTCGCCGCCCTGGCGGCGGGGGCCGCAGCCGCCACCACACTCTGGGACAGAGGACCCGGCGACGGCCGGCGGTTCACCGGGTCCGTGCCCAAGCCGGACCTGCTCGTGACATCCTGGCTCGACGACAGTATCCAGCACATCGACCCAGCACAGTGGACGCTGCGAGTCGGCCCGACCACATTCGACCTCACCGCCCTGCACGACCTTCCGCACGAGCGGTTCACCGCCGTGCTCGACTGCACCAGCGGCTGGTACACCGAACAGCAATGGGACGGCGTGCGGCTCAGCGTCCTGCTCGCCGCGGCGGGAGTACCCCGCAACGGCTGGCGCACCGTCGAGGCCCGCTCAGCAACCGGCTACAGCCGCTGGTTCGGCGCCGCCACGCTCACCAACGTCTGGCTGGTAACCGCCGTGGCCGACCGGCCATTGTCATACGGCCACGGCTTCCCTGCCCGCATCGTCGCACCCGGCCGCCGCGGCTTCTGGTGGGTCAAATGGGTCACGTCCATCCAGCCGTCAGCGCGACCGCCCTGGGCCCAGCCGGTGTTCCCACTCACCTGAGCCGGCCGCCCGGACATAGCCGACTCGCCAACCGTTCGCCGATCGGTTCGGCTCGCCGATCGGCGACCGCCCGGTTGGACTGCGTCACCACCGGATGAGCCACGACGCAGCGCAGTTCACGTCCGACCGCACCGGTGCCCCTGCCGCAGCGACAGCAGGTGCAGCCACGACTGATCGGTGAGCGCATCTGCTCTCGGTGCTCGCCGGAGCGCGTTGATCACGTTTCCGCACATGCCGCTGATCGAGCGTTGACCGGCCACCGTCGGCTGAAATATCGGTGCTGCCCATGACCGACCTGGCGCTACCGTGCTGTGGTGATGGAGTCGGGCCCAGCACTCGTCGAGCTGCCGCAGCCAAGGTCGCTCACCGAGGCGGAGCATGCCTTGGTGATTCGCCTGGTGGAGTTCGCTGATGTCGCCGACCTCGGCGAGCAGGTCACGACGGTGCGCGTCGTCTCCACCTGCCGGTGTAGCTGCGCATCGGTGGGCTTACGCAGCGATGGGCCGCCGGTCCCCGCGACCCTGGTTGCGCGGCTGAGCGCCACCGGACGCGACGACTACTTCGCCATATCGGCATCCGGCGACGACGTTAGCGTCGTACTGCACATCCTCGGCGGGTTCGTCGCAGAGCTGGAGATCTTCGCGGGCGAGGGTGTCCAGGTCACCGCGCCATGGGGCCAGCGCATAGCGTTCGGTGGAGGGTCCTGCCCTCACCTGCGTGGTGCGTAGTGCCCGCGGCGGTTGGTTGTATAAGGGTATGCCTGCAGCGGTGGTTGAGCGGTCGTTCCGCGTTCGAGGGTCGGCCGGAGGCGTCCCGGGGGTGCTGTGGCTGCCGGCCGCCTATTCTGTTGCACCGCCCTTGATCCTGTTGGGCCACGGTGGCGGCGGACATAAGCGCAGCCCACGGATCGTTGCCTTGGGCCGGTGGTTCGCCTCGTGTGCCGGACTCGCCGCCGTTGCGATTGATGGGCCGTACCACGGCGATCGCGTGCCCGCACCGCTGCCGACCGCGGAGTATCAGGCTCGCATCGCCGCGACGGGGATCGGTACGGTCCTCGACCGAATGACGATCGACTGGCGAAGGGCCGTCGACGGTATCGCGGAGACCGGTTTGATTGACGCCGGCCGCCTTGCCTTCCTCGGCATGTCGATGGGCACCCGATTCGGCCTGCCGGCCGTCGCGGCCCTCGGCGAGCGGGTCCGCTGTGCCGTGTTCGGCAAGTTCGGCCTCGAGCAGGGCCCAACCATGAATCCGGTGATGGCGACGACCGAACGGGTCACCAGCGACGCGCAACGCATCACCGTTCCAGTGCTGTTTCACGTGCAATGGCACGACGAGGTCTTCCCCAGGCAGGGACAGTTGGCGTTGTTCGACCTGTTCAGGTCGTGCAACAAGGAACTCGTCGCGTACCCAGGACCGCACACCACAACAACGCCGGCCGCGATCGCGGCCTGGCGCGACTTCATCCTGCGGCATCTGATCCGCTAAGGCTCAGGCGTTCAGGTCCGCTGGCCCCCCGCCGGGCGTCCGGATCTGCCGCCGTTCGGGCGTTGGGCCGCCGGAAGCGCCTCAGCCGGTGACCGGCAGGGGAGGTCACGAAGGTGGCCGGGCTCGTAGGATCTGTCGGTGGTCGATCCCGCTGGTGTGTCTCGAAGCTCGCTGAACCGTGTAGTTCCGATGGTTGCCCGGATGCCAATGGCCGAGCTGCCTGCCCGGGTTTGGCGTGACGACGAGTGGGGGCGCGAATCAAGCTGGGTTACGCGGCGCGGGACATGGACGAGAAATGGGACGTGTTCGTTGAGGGCCAGACGGCGTTCCTGCATCGCAGCTGGACTGGCAATGGGATCTACGAGGCGTCGTTCGCAGCGGTAGATGACGGTGGGTGGCGGATCCGCATGGCTGCGGTGGAGTCAGAACCCGCTCGCCATCGGCGCCGCTCTGATCGGCGCGACCGGGTGATGCTCGAACTCGTCCTGAGCGCAATCGTGCTGGGCGAGCCGGCGGCTGACCTGCGCGCCGAACTGGTTGCGCTTGTGAGGGAGGCGTCCGGCCCCACGAACGTGCCGGCGGGTGCTCTACTGCACAGCGCTCTTGGGCTGCGGACCCAGCGGTAAGGTCGCGCGACCCGGCGTTGCACAGGGACTATGCCACGGGCAGTTGATCGAACGCACAGCCGATCATCAGGTTGGCCGGAACGCACACACCTGCCGCTGCGGGCGCTGGCGCCGGCAGCGGTGACGTCACCATCCGGAGCGCGTCTCACGAGTTCGATGCTTCCGACTCTGCCGATGAGAGTGCGTGCCGGGCTTAATTGGCCGTGGTCGAGATCGGTTGGGCCGGGTTGTTCCCCGGGCGCGGGCCGGGTCGCGGGTTCCGTGAGTGCGGCGGGGCAGGCAGGCGGATTCGTGGTCCTAGTGGGGCAGCGGGACGGTGAAGCTGAGGGTGTGGCGGACGGCCATCGCCAACGGGTCGCGGGCCGCGACGTGGCCGACGTACAGCCGCGCGGGAAGGCCGGCGAAACCGAAGGCCGGGCCGGCGAGCTCGGTCGCCCACAGCAGGTTGGCCAGCGCGGCGGCCCGGCTATCGAGATCGCGGTCCATCGCGCGCCGGATCTCGGCCCGACTCTGCCGTGCGGTGTCCGGTGTGTCGAGCAGGCGCGAGGCTTCGAGTCGGCGCTTGACCGTGTCCAGCACGTCGGGCCCCAGTGACTGCAACCACTGGTACGCGGGGCGCTGTGGCGACGCGGTGAGCCGGCTGAGGACGCTGTCAAGGAAACGGTCGCCGGTCGGCGCCGGGTCAAGGACGACCACGTCTCCGTCGTCCTCGACTCGGAGCTGGCCACGCAATCGCAGTTCGGCCAGCGCGGCGGCGGCCAGTCCGGCGCCCACCGCGTCGGACGGCACCCGGTAGCCACCCGATCGATCGACGGCGAAGATGTGAAGCTCGTCCGGGAGCAGCAGCGACTTCGTCGACGGCTCGTAGCCGGGCAACACGCGGAACACCACTCCGGCGTCGAGCGCGTACAGCCCAGGGCGCGACCAGGCGGCTACATGCGTCTCGGGAACGCCGCGGGCCAGCAGGAGTTTCCGCAGCGAGCCGACCCGGCCGGCATCGCGGACCGCCGCCTCGACGGCCTCCCACAGCTCGACGACCTCGTCGTCGTGCAAGAGTCGCAGCGGCTCACCCCAGCGATGCTGCCACCGGGCCCCGACGTGGACGAGCTCCGTGGCCGCGGCGACGAAGACGAACTCGGTCAGGTGGTTGTCGCCCAGTGCGGTCTGCAGCTCGCCGGCCCGGCCCTCGCCGAGCAGGTCGAGCACGCTGCCGAGCCCGTGTCGCAGCACGCACGGTAGGCGGCGGGCGGCGGCGTAGAGCGCCGCCGCATCCATCGCGGCCACCGAACGGGCCACCCGCTCGGCCTGCTCGTCGAAGTCGCTCGACCGCAGTGGTTCGGCCGGCCAGGGCACGAGCGCGGCGGCGGGGCGGCGATCGACGGCTGGGCCGCGGTCGGCGTGGCCCAGCAGGGCAATCGCGGCGAGGCGCTCCTGAAGCGGCGGATGCAAGTCGAACTTGGCGAGCCAGCCGGGCAGGTCCGGCTCGCCCGGCGGAGGCGCGGACCGCTCGTCGAGGAGGGCGGCGAAGTAGTCCAGTACCCCGCGCGGGGTGGCGCCGTCGGTGCGCGCCAGCCGCGCGTAGCCGGCGAGGGCGCGTTCCCACGCGGCCGAGGCGCGGATCGTGTCGCGCAGGGCGTCGCCGACGGCCGCCCGCCCCGCGGCACGGACCGCGACGGCGTCGGCCTCGAGCTCCATCTGGCGCCGCACGGCGAGGGAGGCAACGAGGTAGAGGCGGGCGTAGCCGGAGAACAGGACGCCGGGCAACGTCGACTTCCCAACGGCGCCGATGGTGCGCAGGACGACCTGCATCCCACGGTAGGAGCCGGCACCGAAATGGGTGTGCTCGTTGGCGTAGTGGCCGAGCTCGTGGGCGAGCACGGCGCGCAGCCCGTCGACGGTGAGCGCCCACAGCAGCGGCACGCCGAGGTACAACTGCCGCCGCCCGGGCCGTAGTCCGAGAAGCCGACCCTCCTCCCATACATAGGCGTTCGCCACGGCGACGAGCCGGATCTCCTCCGGCGGTCGAGTGCCAGCCAGCTCCGCCAGTTCCCGCACCTGCGCCCACAACTGCGGCGCCTCGTGCTCGTCAACGGCGCGGCCGCCCAGGGGCGGCTCCGGCCGAGCCCGCAGGATCCGCCACCCCGGTACGACGAGGCCGAGGGCGGTCGCCACCGCCAGGGTCCCCAGCTCGTGCGCCGGGCCGTGGCCGGAGAAGGCGAGCCACAGCCACCCGCCAAGCCAGGCGAGGACGGCGACCAGGCCGAACCCGAGAACGTAGAACCCAGCGAGTAACAACACCGGCAGCATCGACCGTCCCATGCGCCCCATGTCGTGAGGGTGACACCAACGCGCCAGCCCGCGGCCGGGCGTGTGTCCGGCGGCTCCGTGGCGGGATTACTGACAACGATCAGATGCACTGATCTGCCGCTGGACTCGCGCGGCGCCGGCACCGTGGTCGTCACAGCGAGCGACGCTCCGGGCGACGCCGACGCTTCCTGTCTTGCCGACGTAAGTGGCTGAGGTTGGCCATCTATTCTTCTGGCGGTTCAAACGGTCACGGCGACTCACGCGGAGGGCCACCGGCGCGGGTGCGCTACCTGGCGGAAGATTTGCCGTCTTGCCCATCGCCACGGCGGTGATGCGGTCCTCTGTTCCGCGGCCTTGCGGCGGCTACAGGAGGCTGTGGCGATCTGCCCAGCCGCGTACCGCCGCCGCGATCGCCTCCGGATGGTCTTCGGGCGCGTGGTGCCCGGCGAAGCCGAGGTGTTCGGTCTCGAGTCCGGCGATGTTCTTCGCGCACCAGTCGACCAGCTGCGGTCCCATCATCGCTCCCGGGCCTTGCTGGAAGGCGAGCAGCAGCTTCGGCACGTCCGGGCTGGTGGCCAGCCAGGTGTCGTACCGCTCGATGCGGGCGACAATGTCGGCGGGTTCGCCGCCGAGGGGCATGGATCGCGCCCATTGCAGCAGCGGCCGGCGGCTGTCCGGCGTCGGGTACGGCTCCAGGTACACCTTGAGATCCTCGGTGGGGAGGCCGCGCACGACGCTGGAGGGCAGCATTTGGGTGAGGAATGCGTTGTCGTCGAGGATCAGGGCCTCACCGACGCCGGATGTCTTGATCGACCGGAACAGGGCGCGGCCGCCCTCGGGGAATTCCTCCCAGGCCATGGGTTTCACGATGGTCTCCAGGAATGCGAGGCCGCGCACCCGTCCGGGGTGCCGCGCCGCCCAGTCGAACGCGAGCGCACCACCCCAGTCGTGGCCCACAAGCACGATGTCGTCCAGGTTGAGCGCGTCGAACCAGGCGTCCAGGTATCGGGCGTGGTCGTCGAAGGTGTACGCGAGGTCGGGTTTGCCGGATTCCCCCATGCCGATGAGGTCCGGCGCGAGCCGCCGGCCGGAGCCGACAGCCGGCAGGATATCCCGCCACAGGTACGAGGAGGTCGGGTTGCCGTGCAGGAACACCATTGGGAGGCCGGTGCCGAGTTCGCGGTGGAACATCCTGGAATTGAGAACGGCGGTGGTTGGCATGGCGCGACCTTTCAGAGGTTGAGGCTGAGGATGCGGTCGACCGCGATCTCGATCACGACGCGGTCGGGTGGGGCCGGCGGCGGCGATTGGTACCGGCCGAGGTAGGCGCGCACGCCGTCGCCGACCCGTGCCGGGTCGTCCGAGACGGTGGCGGTGCCTTCGAGCGTGATCCAGCGCAGGCCCGCGACCTGGCACAGCGCTACGCGGCCAGCGCCGGAGTGTGCCACGTTGCGGACCTTGCGGCTGGACGCGACCGTCAGCACGCGGGCCAGGCCGGCGTCCGGATCCCAGGTGAACCGAACGGCCGTGACGTGCGGCGAGCCGTCCGGTCGCAGCGTCGTCAGCGTGCCCAGATGCGAGCCGGCGAGGAACGCCGCGGCCCGCGCCGACGGCGCGGCCGCCGTCCGATCCGGCGTCACTTCTTCTTCGCCACGGCTTCGCGCCAGATCAGACCCACGATGCTCGGCCTGACCTCGGTGGTGATGACGGCCATCGCCCGCTGAACGAACCGGTCGTCGCTCAGCTGCGCCACCATGCTCGCGGCCAGATCGATCCGGGCCGTGAACAACCCGTCCGCGACATCTTTCCGCAGCTGATACCCGGTGACTGCCGGGTGGTCGAAGAGTCCGGACGGCCGGGCGATCGTCCAGTCCAGGTCGCTGTCGCGCACCAGTGCTTCCATGCGGCGCATGTCATCGTGCGCGGTACGGCCCATCCGGCGGTTGACCAGCGGATCCATGACATTGTTGAAGAAGAACTCGCCGCTCGGCCGCCAGGTTGGGTCCATCACGCTGGAACTGACGGTGATCAGCCGCTTCACCCCGTGCCGATGCATCGCCGCCAGGATGTTCGCGTTGCCCTGGGAGTACACCGTGATCGGCTTGCGGGAAGGCGTGGTGCCCAGACTGGACAGCACCGCGTCGTTGCCGGCGACCGCCCGGGCGACGGAGTCGGGATCGGTCACGTCGGCGGTCACCACGGTCAGACCGGCCCGCGGTGCGATCGCGCCGGGACGGCGGGTGACCGCGGTGACCTCATGTCCAGCGGCCAGGGCCTGCTCGGTGAGTTGGTGACCGGTCGGGCCGGTAGCGCCGAAGATGACGGTACGCATGTCGTGCTCCCTTGCTGTGGGGTTGTCGGCGTTGACCATGCCGCCACAGCCGGGCAGTATTCAACCGTGCTGAATAAAACCCGGGGTCGCCCGCGCGGCCACCCCGACACCAAAGCCCAGATCGCCGAGGCCGCTCGCGTGCTGTTCACCCAGCACGGCTACAAAGCCACCACCGTCCGCGCGGTAGCCGCCGCGGCCGGCGTCGACCAAGCGCTGATCAGTTACCACTTCGGGTCCAAACAGGGCCTGTTCGGCCAATCGCTGAACCTGCTCTGCCTCGAACCCAACGCCCTCGACCGAGCCCTGCACGGCGACCACGCCGGCCTCGCCGACCGGCTCCTGACCGCCGTAACGACCCTGTGGGACGCCACCACACCCGCCGAGAACCGCCTCGCCCTGCAAGACGACGACACCATGCGAGCCCTGCGCGACTACCTGCAGAGTGAGCTGGTCGTCCGCATTGCTGAATTTCTCGGCGGTCCCGGCGCCACCGAACGCGCCACCGCCGCCGTCGGCGTCATCGGCGGCCTCATCTTCACCCGCTACCTCAATCCGATCCGCCCGATCGCCACGCTGCCCGCAACCGAGATACAACGCATCTTCGGACCGGCACTACGCGCTGCCCTACACACCCGCGCGAGGCACCGCTGACGTCCCCGGCCGGGTTACTCCCGGGCTCGAGTTCGACAAGGTGAGGCATGCCGCTGTAGTTACCTCCTCGCCGGTCCGCACACGCTCCCAGTTCAGGTCAAGCTCTGGACGGCAGGCCGTTCTTCGTTGTGGGCTTCACATCTGGCTGCGCTCCCTACAGCACGTTCGCCGCCGAGATGCCACCGTACGATGATCCGCTTTGAGGGCACCTCGAGACCGAACATGGGATGTGTGCCGCGATCGGCGCGTCTTGATCTGCCCAATCCGAATCGGTCCACAGCGGATGGACAATCCATGCGATTACGAAGTAGTCGGGCCGTCGGGTCGATGCTGATCAAGGCGCTTCCCCAACGAGCAGGCCGCACTCAAGTGCGTCTACCTGGCCTTGATGAGTCTCGACCCGACCGGCACCGCTGGACGCCTTTCAGATCACCTTCGAGGGCCTGCTCATCCCAGCCACCAACTAACCGTTCAACAACCAAGATCAGCCGTTGACTGGACAGACCCCTCCGAGGCTCAGACCGCCGCGGCCGCCGCGCCGCAGGGCCGGAACCGGGCCAGGTACGCCAGGCTCGGCCCGCGCCGCTCGGCGAGGTGCAGCGCCTGCCCGTCGGCCAGCCGGTGCAGCCGCCCGAACGGGATCCAATGCCGGTCGAAGAATTCGCCGACCACCAGCCGCCCGCCCGGCTTCAGCACCCGCGCCGCCGCGCTGAGCACCCGGGCTGGCTCCGGTATCTCCCCGAGCGCGGTCACCAGGTAGACGGCGTCAAAAACGCCGTCGTCGAAGGGCAGCTCCCGCGCGTCCGAGCAGTGCGGCACGATCGCTGCCGCCGCGTTCCCTCCCGCCGCGGTCCTACCCGCTTGCACCTCCTCCTTCGCCCGGCGCATCACGTGGTCGAGCATCTCCTGCTGCACGTCCACGATGTGCAGGCGCCCGTCCGGACCGAGTTGCGGCGCGACGTGCAGCGCCTGCAGACCGGTGCCCGGACCGAGTTCCAGCATCCGTTCACCCGTCCGCGGACGGAGCACCGCGTCCAGATCGGACAGGCCCAGGAAGGGCAGCTCCAGATCCAACAGGCGACGCTGTGAATACGGATACGGTGCGCGGTCGCTGAACCACCATGCACCCGCAACGACGGCGGCGGCTCCGGTGGTGGCGGCGAGGACGGTCTTGCGCGAGGGACGGCTGATGAGCGGCATCGGTCTTCTCTGCTCGGTGACGCGCGACAGGGCGCGGACGGAACGGATACGCGGCGGCCGGTCAGCCGCGCGGGAACGGGGTGCGCAGGACGCGCGCGGTGAGCACGGCGCAGACCAGCGCGATCGGGATCTCGGCGAAGACCGCCATGACGATCGCAAAGGCCAGGTCCGGGCCGGGCGCCGCCGAGGTGACGTCGAACCAGCCGTCCACGAGCAGCAGCACCGCGGTGCCGACCGCCGTCAGCACGCACCGGTTGTCCCGCCGCAGCAGGAACCGGCCGGTGGCGAACAGCGCCAGCGCCTCGCAGCCGTCCAGGCCGACCCAGGCGAGCGACCAGTGCGCGTCCCGCGCGCTGGCCGGCAGGGTGACCGAGAGGTAGTACACCCACGGGATCATCGCGAGCCCGGCCAGCACGAAGGCGGCACCCAGCGCGCTCGGCCGGCGTCCGCCGGGGCGGTCGGCGCGGGCGTCCGGACGCCCGCGCCCCGGCCGGGGCCCGGGCTCGGACCCGATCCGGCCGAGGACGGGGTCGCGGTCGAGGCGGTCCGTGACGGCGAGCATGGCGGTCGTCCCCTCTCCGCCCGGCGTCGGCGTCTGGTGGTGCGCCGGGCACGATCACCAGCCTGGCCGCCGCGGCCCGGCGAATCAGTAGTGTGGCTTTCCGTTCCGGGCGTGGTGCCAGGTACAGGCCGAAGCGGGCGCCAACGCCATGGAACGCCGGTCACGTGGTCGAATACCGTGGAGACCATGGACACCGTCCTGGCGCCGATCGGCCGCTTCCTGCTGGCGCCCTGGCGCGGGCGGGCGTGGCGCGACCTGTGGTTCGTGATCCTCTCCTCGGCGCTGAGCCTGCTGCCGCTGGGTCTGATCGGGCTGCCGTGGGCCTTCTTTGCCCCCATCCACCTGCCGTCGATCCTCGCCTGCGCCTTCCTCCCGCTGCTGGCGGCGGTGCTGCTGGGCCCGCAGCTCACGACGCTGCGCCGGGCCGCGTACTACAAGATCCGGGGCGCCCAGATCCCCCGGGCCCCGCACACGGCCCGGGACGCGGCGTCCGCGGACGCGCCGTTCCTCCCGCGGATGCGTGCGCGGCTGCGCCACCCGCGCACCTGGCGGCAGGCCTGCTACCACCTGATCGCGGGACCGGCGGCCAACCTGGTCGGCGTGATCGCGGGCACCATGTGGGTCGGCGGGCTCATCTGCTTCGGCTGGCTGAGCGCGGCGATCGCCTTCGGCCCGAACTGGAAGTGGCTGTCCATGGCGACGTCCCTGGCGCTTTGGACGGCGCTCGTGTGCCTGGTAGTGGTCTACCTCACGCCCTGGCTGGTCATGGCCTCGGTGCGCTGGGATCTGAAGTTCGCCACCGACCTGCTCGGCCCCAGCCGGGCGGAGCGGCTGGCCCGCCGGGTGACCGACCTGACCGAGAGCCGGGCCGCGGTGGTGGACGCCGCCGACGCCGAGCGCCGCCGGATCGAGCGCGACCTGCACGACGGCGCCCAGCAGCGGCTGGTGTCCCTGGCGATGAACCTGGGCCTGGCCCGGGCGACCCTGAAGGACCTGCCCGAGGACGCCCGGACCGCACTGGCCGAGGCGCACGAGGAGGCCAAGGAGGCCCTGGGCGAGCTGCGCAACCTCGTCCGCGGCCTGCACCCGGTGGTCCTCGAGGACCGCGGCCTGGACGCGGCGCTCTCCGGCATCGCGGCCCGCTCACCGGTGCCAGTGCGGTTGGCGGTGGACGTGCCCCGGCGGGTCCCGCCGACGGTCGAGGCGGTGGCGTACTTCATGGTCTCGGAGGCCCTGGCCAACGTGGCCAAGCACGCCCAGGCGTCCGCGGCCCGGGTGGACGTGTGGCTGGACGGCGCCCTGCTGCGGCTGTCCGTCGCGGACGACGGGATCGGCGGCGCCGACGCCGCCCGCGGCTCCGGGCTGACCGGCCTGGCGCAGCGCGCGGCCTCGGTGGACGGCAGGTTCGAGATAGTCAGCCCGGTCGGCGGGCCGACCACGATAAGGGTGGAGCTTCCGTGCGAACTGTGATCGCCGAGGACTCGGTGCTGCTGCGCGCCGGGCTGACCAAGCTGCTGGAGACGACCGGCTTCGAGGTGGCCGCCGCGGTGGACGACGCCGCCGGGCTGCTGGCCGCGGTGGAGCGGCACCGCCCGGAACTGGTGATCGCGGACGTGCGGATGCCGCCGACCTTCACCGACGAGGGGATCCGCGCCGCCCTGGTGGTGCGGCGGCAGTGGCCCGAGGTGGCGATCATGGTGCTGTCCCAGTACGTCGAGGAGCGCTACGCCGCCGACCTGCTCTCCACGAGCACCACCGGCGTCGGCTACCTGCTCAAGGACCGGATCGCGGACGTGGACATCTTCCTGGAGTCGCTGCGCCGGGTGGCCGCGGGCGGCACCGCGCTGGACCCCGAGGTGGTGGCGCAGCTGCTGGTGCGGCGGCAGAACACCCCGCTGGACCGGCTCACCGGGCGGGAGCGGGAGGTGCTCGGGCTGATGGCCGAGGGGCGGTCCAACGCAGGGATCGCGGAGAAGCTCGTGGTCAGCGAGAGCGCCGTGGCCAAGCACATCAACAGCATCTTCACCAAGCTCGACCTGCCCGCCTCGGAGGGCGATCACCGGCGGGTCCTGGCCGTGCTGCGATTCCTGGAGAGCGCGTCGCCGACCGTGTGAAGCGTGAGGCGCCCGGCCCCCGCGCCGCGGCGCGGGGCCAGAACCGCAGGTGGATCCCCCGCCTGCGGTTTTCTCGTTTCTCCGGCGCGCTGTGGGGATTCGCATGCCTCGCGGCGCCTCGTGGTGCGGTGGTGGAACCACGGATGAGGCCAGGTCGATGACAGTGGCCAGATATAGCCAGTCCTTGCAGCCTCCCCTGCCCGAGCCGGCATGCCCAGGGTCGAAGGTCACCGGTCGAGGCATCCGGCGCGCGACCGTACGGTCCGCGGCTCCGACGTGAGCGACCGGTTCGCGGCTCTCACCCGTACCGGACGAAGCACCTGCCTGTTCGCCGATTCACCGAACAGGTCCGGTGGCCCTTGTTACGTTCGAGCTGCCGGTCCGGAGAAGGGTGTGCAACCGTGTCCCATCATCTCGATACTCCGCTCGCGCGACAGAACGGCCGGCTCTACATCGACGACCTCTACGTCTTCCACGGTGACGGCGGCACCGTCTTCGTCATGGACGTCAATTCGACGATCATCGGCGCCGACGTATAACCGGGCCGGCACCCTGAGGCGCGATACGAGTTCAAGGTGCACGTCGACGACGCCGACGTCGAGGCGCTGACCATCCGCGTCGGGGCCGTGGACGAGCCGGACTCCAGCGGCGGGCAGACCGTCACCGTCCACGCCCTGACCGGCGACGAGGCCCGCGACGACGCCGCGACCGGCACGCTGCTGGCCCGCGGCCGCTCCGGCGAGGAGGTCGGCGGCGGCAGCGTCCGCCTCTGGACCGGCCATCAGCATTGCAGCGAGAGCGAGAGGGACGATAATGGATGAGCGGGCACTCGCCGCGGTCGTGGCGGACCAGGCCGGTCTGGCCAAGGAAGAGGCCGCGGACCTGATCCGCGGCACGCTGGAGGAATTGGGCAAACAGCTCAGCGGCGGCGACGTCCGCGAGCTCGCGATCAACCTTCCGGAGGATCTGGCCGGCAACCTCCCCCGGCGGCACGACGGCGGGGCGCATCCGGTGCCGCTGGACGACTTCGTCCGCGAGCTGGGCCGGCGCACGGGCCTCAAGGAAGAGGAGGTCACACGCGGTGTCCGAGCGGTGCTGACCACGCTCAGCCAGACGACCGACGGCGCGCACCTGCGGCACGCGCTGTCCCAGCTGCCCGCCGAGTACCGTGAGCTGACCACGACGGCGGCCTAAACAGCGTCACGTCCAGGTCACCCCGCCGCCGCTCAGGTCCACACGAGCCGCTGCACGGCGACGTCGATGAAGTCCCCGACGATCCGTCTGTCGTCCTCGGCCCTGGTCGCGAGCGCGACGGGGCGGGGCTCGATCCCTTTGTGCCGTGGTGACGGGTGGTCCGTCGGGGCCGGGAGGCCCCGACATCGGGCGTCTACCGTTTCGTCGAGTCTTCCGACACGACGTGCGAACCTACTCCGGCGGGCATATAGATCCCCCTGGCCAAGGGCGAACGCTTCCCCCGCACCGCCGCTGCAACGGCTCGGTGGTCTGGGAACTGGTGAGGTTCGCCTGACCGGGGCGGTTCGGGGTCCGCGCGACGGTCGGGTCGGTCGCGGCGGCCGGCCTCTGTCTCGGTCGGCTGGTGCCCCGCAAGTCGGCTCCTGTCCCGGCGCCGACTAGCCCCGGCGCCGCGAACCGTCCTCGACGAGCTGATCCTGTCGCCGTGGCATACCGATGCGGACTGGCGCTCTTCTCAATTTTCATAGTCGTTGCGCGCGGACCACGACCACCGGACAGTCGGCCTTGTGGACCAGGCTGCTGGGAGTACTGCCGAGCAACAATTCGCTGATTCTGCGATGGCCGTGCGTGCCGACCACGATGCCCAGACCGTGCCGCTCCCAGGCGAGCCGGATCAGGCCGACCAGTGCCGCGGAGTCCTGCAATGCCCGCTCGGCGGCAACGAACCGTCGAACCCGATGATGACCGGCGCGGCATTCGTCACGTTTCCTACGAAGCGGGCGTGGGGGCGGCCCACACCCACCAGGCCTCTCTACCCAGCCGGTCGGCACTGCGACCCCCTTTATCGGCGCAAGAAGTGAGGCGGGGGCCGGAAGGCGGCGGGGCTACGAGCCGTGGCCGGCGTGGCCGTCGTGGGCGGTCGCGCTCACCGTGCACGCGGCGTCCGGGGGGTTGGCGCGCACGACGATCAGGGCGCGGCCCGTCGCCGTGGCGCCGGGTGCGACCCGGTTGACCAGGCCGACGCCGGAGCCGAGCGGGCTGCCGGCCGCGGCCACCGTGAGCTCCACCTTGTAGGCGTGCTCCACGCGGTCGCCGTTGACGACCGTGTAGGTGACGTTGGCCGAGCCCGCGTTCTGCAGGTCGCAGGAGGCGACGCGGGCGGTCACGCGCTGCGGGCCGACCGGAGTGCTGGCCGGCGTCAGTACCACCGCGAGCACCCCGACCGCCACGAGGACCGGGATCTCGGCCAACAGCGGGGTCAGACGGGCCGGAAGCCTAGGCATGCTTGAACACCACCGTCGCCATCAGCCAGACCGTCGACGCGCCCGTGGTCGCGCTGGCCGCCGGGGTGCCGCCGGTGCCGACCACGGTGTCCTCGACGAGCATGTCCATGTTGCCGTTCGGGGACAGGTTCACCCGCGTCGTGTAGCCCGGGTCCCCGGTCAGCGTACGGCCGAAGCCCGAGTCGGCGTAGAACCCGATCGCCAGCTCGCCGTCGCCGGTGACGGCCGGGGTGGCGGCCGACTTCACCACCTGCTGGCTGGTGGTGGTTCCGGTGGCGGTCGCCTGCTGGTCGACGGCGCCGGCGCCGGCGGCGGTCGACAGGCCGGAGTACTCGGCCACCGCGATCCCGACGTCGGCCGACGCGCTGACCTTCGCCGTGATGGTGGGCTTGGTGCCACCGGTCGCCACCACGGCGGTCCACACGCTGACCTGCGTGTGATCGGACGCGGTGAACGAGGTGACCTTCGTGAAGACGTCACCGGCGCTGTCGGTGACCGTGCTGACCGTCGCCGACCCGGAACTCCACACGCCGACCTGGACGACCAGTCGGTTGTTGGTCGTCGCGTTGGCCGGCAGGGTGGCGGCCAGGCTGGTCTTGCCGGCGCCCTGGGCCGACACCTGCTGGACGAAGGCCGGCGCGGTCACGTTCGTCGGGGTCACCGGGGTGGAGGCGGCGGAGTCGGGTGAGGTACCGACCGCGTTCGTCGCCGACACCTTGAAGGTGTACGCGGTGCCGTTGGTCAGCCCGGTCACGGCCGCCGTCGGGGCCGTCACCGTCACCGGGGTCTGCGCGGTGCTGCCGATGTAGGGCGTCACCGTGTAGGACGTGATGGCGCTGCCCCCGTTGGCCGGTGCCGACCAGCTCACGGTCGCCGAAGCGTTGCCGGCGGTTGCGGTCACCCCGCTCGGCGCGGCCGGGGCGGTCGGCGGTCCGGCCGTGCCCGGCTTGAACACGACCGTGCCGAGCAGCCAGGTCGTGCTCGCCCCGGCGCCGACCGCCGCGTTGGGCTTGGCGCCGGCCGCGACGACCTGGTCCTCGGTGAGCAGGTCCATGTTGCCGTTGGGGGAGACGTTGCCGCGCACGGTCCAGCCGCTGCCGGCGGTGAGCGGATGGTTGAAGCCCGAGTCCCCGTAGAAGCCGATCGCCAGCTCGTTGCCGGTCGCGGTGGCCGCGGTCGCGCCTGACTGTACCGTCGCGGCACCCGACGTGGTGCCCGAGTTGGTCGCCGCGACATCGACCACGCTGGCATCGGCCACAGTGGACAGTCCGCTGTACTCCATCGCGACGACGCCGACATCGGCGGTGCCGGACGCGCGGGCGGTGATGGCCGGCGCCTGCCCACCCCCGTCGGTGATCGGCGCGGTCCAGACGCTCAGCTCGGTGTTGTCGGCGGCCTTCCAGTGCGCCACTTCGGTGAAGGGGTCTCCGGCCGAGTCGGTCACCCCGCTGGTCGTCGCGCCGGTGCTGCTCCACGTGCCGACCTGGACGACGAGCCGGTTGCCCGGGCCGAGGTTCGACGGCAGGGTGACCGACTGCGTGCCCGCCGTGCCCTGGGCGCCGGTCTGCTGCACGAACGTCGGGGAGCTCACCGTGCCCGGCGTCACCGCGTTGGACGCGGCCGAGGCGGGCGACGTCCCGATCGCGTTCGTCGCCGTCACCTTGAAGGTGTACGCGGTGCCGTTGGTCAGCCCGGTCACGGTCGCGCTCGTGGCCGGCGGGTTGCCGGTCACCGTCATCGGGCTCTGCGCGGTGGTGCCGACGTATGGCGTGACGGTGTATCCGGTGACCGGACTGCCGCTGTTCGGGGGCGCGGTCCACCGTACCGTCGCGAAGCCGTCGCCGGCCGTGGCGCTCACCCCGGTCGGCGCCGCGGGCGCGGTCGCCGCCTGGGACACCTGCACCATCGAGGCGACCGACGGCACGCCCTTGTCGTTGACGATGAACAGCATGTAGTAGCCGGGCGGCGCGAGCGCCGAACTGGCCGGCGCCTGCACCGACAGCGTGGAGCCGTTGGCGGTGAAGCTCAGCGGCACGAAGTGCTGGTTCATGTCCATCTGGTGGGTGTCGGCGCCCAGCGAGACGAGGTTCACCGAGCGGATGCTGGCCGCGTCGGGGGTCGACACCGTGATGTTGCCGCCGTAGGACGCGCCCGCCGACGCCGAGGTGATCGTCGGCCGCGTTCCGCTGGACAGGTACGGCGGGGAGTAGTACTGCGCCGAGTACTGTGCCGCGCCACTCTGCCCGAACGGGTGACCGCCGCCCGCGACGAGCACCCGGCCGTCCGGCATGAGCAGGGCCGTCGAGTGGTAGTTGCGGGCCGCCGACATCGAGGCGCCGGTCGTCCACGCCTGCGTGGCCGGGTCCCAGATCTCGGTCGAGAGCACGCCCGTCGTGGTGATGCCCTGGTTGGTGTCGGTGTTGCCGCCGACGGCGAGCACCTTGCCGTCGGCCAGCATCGTCAGCGTGTGGTACACGCGGGCCGAGCTCATCGGCGCCGCCGCCGTCCAGGCCGGGCCGGCCGAGGTGAGGTCGATGGTGGCGGCCGTGTTGAACGCCGGTCCCGCCGCGTTGACGTCGGCGCCGCCGCCGGTGTAGAGCACCTTGCCCGGCCGGTACATCACCGAGGATCCATTGTGGACGCCGCTGGCCCCGCCGGTCTGGGTCCAGGTCTGCGCGTTGACGTCGAGCAGGAACGAGTTGTCCTCGTCCGGCCCGATCGCGAAGATCTTCCCGCTGGGCAGCAGGTAGGAGAACGGGTACTCGGTCTCGTGGATCTGCGGGGTGGACACGTTGGACAGCAGGGTCCAGGTGTTGGTCGACGGGTCGTACACCTCGGGCGTGTCGGCCCAGTGGGCCGACGTGGTGTCGTTGCCGCTGAGCGCCACGTACCGGCCGTCGGCCAGCTCGGTCACCGTCGGGTACCAGCGCGGGAAATGCATGTCGGCGACGCGCGACCAGGTGTTGGTGGCCGGGTCGAAGATGTTCGTGTCGGCCAGGCCGAGCTGGCCGGTGGTCAGGCCGCCGTAGCCGCCGACGACGAGCAGCCGGCCGTCGGGCAGGGAGGCCCCGCCGTCGCAGAAGACGCTCGTCGGCGCGTTGACGGTGGTGAACGAGGTCGGCGTCGACGGGTTCCAGATGACCGACGGCTGCGGCTGCTGCCAGCCGTCCCAGGCGACCACGTTGCCGTTGTAGAGCAGCGTGTTGGACAGCGCGACGATCGGCCAGGACTGCAGGCTCGACCAGGAGCCGCCGGG
Source organism: Dactylosporangium sp. McL0621 (assembly GCF_049995355.1). Classification (NCBI taxonomy): domain Bacteria; kingdom Bacillati; phylum Actinomycetota; class Actinomycetes; order Micromonosporales; family Micromonosporaceae; genus Dactylosporangium; species Dactylosporangium sp. McL0621. The sequence continues at coordinate 9,980,128 of NZ_CP188259.1, read as the reverse complement.
GGAGGAGCCGGGGGTGACCGCGTTGGAGGCCGCCGAGGCGGGCCCGGTGCCGACCGCGTTGGTGGCGGTGACCGTGAACGTGTAGGCGGTGCCGTTGGTGAGGCCGGACACCGTCGCCGTCGTCGCCGGCGGGTTGCCGGTGACGGTCGCGGTGGCCTGCGCCGTCGTTCCCACGTACGGCGTGACGGCGTAGCCGGTGATCGGGCTGCCGCCGTTGGCGGGCGCGTTCCAGGTGACCGTGGCAACGCCGTCGCCCGCCGTGGCGGTCACCCCGCCGGGCGCCGCCGGCGCGGTGGGCGCGCTGCCGGAGCGCAGCACGAGCGCCGCCATCAGCCAGGTGGTGTTGGCGCCGGTGCCGACCGTCGCCGAGACGGTCGAGCCGACCGACACCACCTTGTCCTCGGCCAGCAGCTCCATGTCGCTGGTCGGTGACAGGTTGGCCCGCGGGGAGAACCCGCTGCCGGCGGTCAGGGAGGCGCCGAAGCCCGAGTCGGCGTAGAACCCGAGCGCCAGCTCACCGTCGGCGCCCGCGGCGCCCGTGGTCCCCGAGCTGACGCTGCCCGCACTCGAGGTGGTACCGGCGGCGTGGGCCTGCTGGTCCAGCACCGTCGCATCGGTGACGGTGGACAGTCCCGAGTACTCCAACGCCAGTACCCCCACGTCGGCCGACGACGTGGGCTTGGCCGTGATGGTGGGCCTCGTGCCGCCGGTCGCCACGACGGCGGTCCACACGCTCATCTCCGTGTGGTCGGCCCCGGTGTAGCTGAGCAGCTTGATGAACGTGTCGCCGGCGTCGTCGGTGACCGTGCTGGTCGTGGCGCTCTTCGAGTTCCACACCCCGACCTCGACGATGAGGCGGTTGCCGGCGACCGTGTTGGACGGCAGCGTGACGGCGCGGGTGCTACCGAGCCCGTGCGCCGTCGCCTGCTGGACGAAGCTGGGCGTGGCGGCGGCGTAGCTGGACGTGCCGGCCGTCACGCCGGCGACGGTCACCCCCACGCATACCGCGCCAATCGCCAGCTTCCGGGACAACGACCGCATGCCTGCTCCTCATCCGACGAGGGCGAGCCCCCACACGCTGTGAGGACGGTGCAGTGTCCCCACACTGTGATTCACGCCGGACCGGTGAGCAATATTCACGACAGTGCCAGGTCCCGGTTTTACACGTTCGGCTGACCGACGCTCCTCCTCGCGTCGGGTCAGATGCCCGCGGCGGCCGGGCGGCCGGTGCCTCGGCCCGTCGGCGAGTGGCTGAGCTGCCAGGTCGCTTCCGGCAGGAGTGGCCGAAGACCGCGGCCGGGTATCGGACCGTCGTGCCTCCCCGCTTCGCGGTCGCCATGCTGCTCGCACTCAAGATCACCACCGTGGAAAGCTCGCTCCCGGGCAGGCAAACACGATCCCGGGAAGCCGTAGGCAGCCTGACGACCCGTCGGCGCGACGCGTCGAATCCGATCGTATCTGGGCGTTTGCGGGTGATTTTCGGGGGAGGATTCAAACACCCATAGATGACTATGAGGCACGGACCGGCGTTGCGGCTGGTCAGGGCCTCATCTACGTAGCGGGGACAGGATTTGAACCCGCGACCTGTGGATTGCGGGTTGGATGGTGTTGATCAAGGCGCTCGTCCAGGACCGTGGTTCGTGGTGGAGGCGTCAAAACGTGGGGTTTATGGGGGGCGTCCGTGAAGGTCATCCACAAACACTAATGGCTTGAGCCCATTTCTGCAGCTCAAGCCATTTTCCGTGTCGGGACAGCGGGATTCGAACCCACGACCCCTTGACCCCCAGGCATCGATCATGGGCAAATGATTAGGCTGGCTTGCTGTCCCGCCACGCAAGCACAGTCCCTCGTCGTCCGTGGACGTCCGCCACGAGGCGCCACGATTGTCACTCAGTTCGACTCTCAGTCTGAGTGCAGCAGATGGACGGCTCGGGCAGCTACGTGTTGCTGCTAACCCTGCAGACAACCAGGAGATCGCATCTTGTAGCCAGCTGCTCCACTCGATTGCCCGTACGTCTATTGTGCTATCGGCGCTTGGTCGAAAAAATGTCGAGCGACATCGGTCTCAGAGATTGGGTGATTGTGGCCATAAGCGCGGAAACTGATCACATTTCGCTCCCGGAGCTACTGGACGCTATCGTGGAGCGCGCAAAGAACGCAGGCTTAGACCCGAAGGTCGAGCCGGACAATTTTGGAACTAAATACCCAGTTCTTAGGCTTAGCTTGAAGTTTGGCAAAGATAGACGTGACGCGTACTTTGTCGAGGAGGCGTTAGGGGATCTTGCGTCCTACAAGTTTGAGAATTGGTCAGTGCTTCCGAGTATGCGTTCGCTCCTTAACGTCAATGAGCGAAGCATCGTGGTCTTCGTTCGCGGCCCCGGACCGGACTTCTTCCTTTGGCCCAAATCCTTCCCGCCAAGCGAATTCGTTCCCGCAGGCATGAGGTTTTCGACGCCTGCTGGTAGCACCGTTACGCTCCATACTGGCCACGCAACCGCCGCGTTATCGTGTCTCTTCTTTCACGTCGGCTTCAAAAATAGAGTGTTTCCGGCGATCCCCAAGGCTGCGGTCATAATGGTCTCCAGCATCCCCGAAGCGGTGGATCTGACGGGCTCAGGTGCTGTCGAGTTGGTTGAATCAATCACTCGTTCAATCTTTTTCGAAGTCGACCTGCGTTCGAAAGTAATGCTTAGTCTCGAACCGTGGCCAGCCCCTCAATCCGAGCACAAGCAGAACGAGTTGCTGGCGGTCGTGGTTGGATATCCGGCAGTCACGTATCCAAAGGAACCGATGGAACTCTATCGCTATGCGCGATCGGCGCAGCGGATGCCACTGCTGCAGTTTCTCGCCTTCTATCAAGTGATCGAATTCTTCTTTCCGTCCTACGTTAATGCCGAGCGAATTAGGCGGGCCAGGATTGCGCTGCTTGACCCGCGCTTCGACGTGCACAACAATGTATCACTTGGTCGAATTCTGGAGGGCCTGAGGACGGATTTTAAGTCGACCGGGACTGAAAGGGAGCAGATCAGGCTCGCAATCCGGCATTGCATGGACGACGGCAAGATTAAGGAGTTTCTTGATAGTAATCCTGAAACTGCGGCCTTCCTGGCCCTCGACGGCAAACGGGCTAAAGCTGAGGGGGTGTCCGCGTCGCCAGTTAAGACTGAGAATCGGAATTACCCATTAACTGATCAGGTGGCCGATCGAATCTATGACATCCGGTGCCGGGTGGTTCACAGTAAAGAGGACGGTGGTGCTGCGGGTTTCAAGGACTTGTTGCTCCCATACAGTCCGGAAGCGTATCGATTGGATAATGACATAAAGCTGATAATGGTTGTAGCTCAGGCTGCACTCATAGCAAGCGCAAATCGCGCTTCTTGGTAGGGCAGACCGTTACCCCCAGGTATCGATCATGGGTAAACGACCAGGCGACCGGACTGTCCGGCGGTGAAGGTACGGTTTCTAGTCCGTGGACGTCCGTCAGGCAAGATGGGCTTATGCGACTCCTGATCCTCGGTGGCTCAAGGTTCGTCGGCCGGGCTGCTGCTGCGGCTGCGCTTGCGGCCCGATGGGACGTGACGACATTCAACCGTGGACGCTCGGGGCCGGATCTTCCTGGCGTGCATGCGATCCGGGGCGACCGGGGTGTGCGGGCCGAACTGGCCCGGCTTGCGGAATCGGGACCGTGGGACGCCGTTGTTGACACCTCGGGCTACGTACCGCGGGACACGCTTGCGGTTGCGCGCGCTCTGGAGCCGGTCGTTGGCCGGTATGTCTTCGTCTCAACGACGAGCGTGTACCAGGATTGGCCCGTCAAGCCGCTCACCGAAGAGTCGCCGTTGCTCGTGTGCCCCCCGGACGCAGGCCCCGATTTCGGCGTGGACGTCGAGGATGGCCCTACGCGGTACGGCTACCAGAAGTCCGGGTGCGAGTCTGCTGTCCGTGAAGCCTTTGGCGATGCGCGGGCGACCATCCTGCGGCCCGGCGTAATCCTCGGACCGGGCGAATACGTGGGTCGTCTGCCGTGGTGGCTGCGTCGGGTTGCGGCCGGCGGCACCGTCGTCGCGCCGGGGACTCCTGACCGGGCTATCCAAGTGATCGACGTCCGCGACGTTGCGGCCTTCATGGTGCATGTGGTCCAGGGCGGCGTGAGCGGTGCCTACAACGTCACGGCCCCGGTTGGAACTGAGACGTTCGGCGAGCTGCTCGCGGCGTGCGCCAACGTAACCGGTTCGTCGGCCGCTTTCTCGTGGGTTCCTGACGAGTTCCTGCTCCGCCATGGTGTGCGTCAGTGGTCGGAGCTGCCGCTCTGGCGGACGTACGAGGGGACCTGGCGCGTCGACACGACACGCGCGCAGGGGGCGGCCCTGAAGTGCCGACCGCTGCTCCGGACGGTCGCTGACACGTGGGATTGGATGACCCTTGCGGAAGGGGCCCCGATCGACGAGCGGGCGACCGAAATCGGGCTCCCTGCAGACAAGGAGCGCGAGATCCTGGCGTCTGTCTGAGTGTCAGCGTCGCCGACGTCTACTGCAGCGGTTGCGCCGAGTTGCTGGTCTGCCACTCCGCGACTTCGCTAGCCAATCGCTGCGCTTCTGGATCGCGTGACGCCCGGAGGAGCTTGTGTGCTTTGGCCATGCGGCCCGACAGCGAGACGTTGCGCTTTTCGGCCGGCAGTCCGAAGACGTCGGCGAGCGCGGACCGTGCGCCGTCCAGGTCGTTCATGTGCAGGCGGGCGGTCGCAACGTCGATGGCCGTGCCGTTGATCTGCGAGTACGGGCGTCGTGCCGCTGGCAGCCGGTGGTAGTGCTCGAGTGCCTGAAGCGCGTACCGCTCGGCCTCTTCGCCCCGGGCGAGGTCGAGCCAGGACGCGGCAGCGCATGCGGCGGCGCGCGCGTCGCCGAACGCGAACTCCCCGCCGATCTCTTCGCTGAGCTCGTCAGAGTGTGACTCCGACGCCGCCCGGTCGTCCTCGGCGGCGGCAAGCACCTCCCGAACGGAGTGGGCGTCCTCGGTCAGCGCGAACGAGCGCGATGCGATGTACCGCAGCCTCAGGCGCGGCTGTCCGGCCGGGGCGATCCGCAGCCCCTGCTCGAAGTACGCGAGAGCCATGTCCGGCTCGCTCGCCCAGTTCGCCAACGTTGCGTTGAGTCCGAGCGCCCATGCCTGCAACGACGCGTGTCCGGCCAACTCGGCGTACTTGTGGGCGGCACGGGCGAGCGCCGCCGATGTGTCCCAGTGACCCAGGTCGAACGCCGTTGAGGCCATCAGTGCACCCGTCTGACCCACGACGAGGTACAGATCAGCGAGGTCGCTGACGCGGCGCGTCTGCCGGGCAAGGTTCCGCGCGTCCTCGCGGATCCTCCGTGCGGCAGTGAACACGTCGAGCGCCTTGGTATTGCCGGCACGTGCGATGGCGGTTGCCTCGGCACGCAACGAGTCGACCGACTCGCGGTCAGAGCGCGGCCCGTTGAGGAGCGGGTCATCAGCGGCGTCGGCAACCGCGGCGCTCATGACCTCCTCGACGCTCCCGCTTCCGCCACCCCCTCGACCCGCCTCAATGCGGTTCTTCGCTTCGGTGAAGCGCTGGCGTGTGGCGTCGTTGGCGCGGTCCAGCATCGTTGTCAGCAGGTCCTGCGCCATCGGCACAGGCGAGCACGTCGGTCGACTATGCCAGTAGGACACCGTACGGACGGCGACGCCGAGACGCTCGGCGAACTGCTCGTTGGTCAGGCCGGTCGCAGCTTGAAGCGCGCAGGCCAGTTCGCCAGTCCAGCGACGTTCCACGGCCAACCACCCTTCGGAGTTCGGCGGCGTTGCACTGCGTTGCATGCTGTTGCACCGTCATTGCATTTTACGGACTCCATCGAGCGTTGATGCTCAATGCATGACCAAGTACGCACCGGTTCTAGCCAGCCCGTTTGGGGCCGGGAGGCGCCGGGGGAATGCCGTTCTCGCGGGCAACCTTCCGGATGTACGCACCCGTGAACGGGGACAGCCGTTCGACTTCCGTCGGTCCGACCCCGGCCCGTAGCGCTGCCAGGACGGCGCTGATCGCCTCTTGTCTCGCCTCTTCGTGGGCGTGCTCGGTGCGTTCATAGCGCTTGGTCGCAGCCACCAGGTCATCTCGCACATCGCTCATGAAAACAGAGTAGCGCAACCCGCTTGCGCATTAGAAGCGAGTAGCGCTACTGTGTTGCGCAACAGAGAATCGCTTCTCTGGATAGGCCGGAAGAGCCCGGGAACGGCGGCACGCACAGTTGCCGAACGCTCGGATCTCCGTGTCCGCGAGTCCTTTGACAACTCCACAGCGACAGGAAAACCAGCGCGTGCCGCCGTGAGCGGAAATCCTGCGACGACCCCGGTAGGTCCCGGTGAGCGGGCGAGCAAGACCAGTGGGCCGCGCTGCATTCGTTTCCCCGTAAGCACTTCAACTTCAGGAGCAACCGTGATCAACGAACACGGTCCGATGTGCGAGCCGAGTTCCGAGGACCTGGCCGCGATTGAGGACGAGATGCCGCTGATCGAGGCGGAGATCGACTTGGTGGACGTGCAGATCAGGATCATGCAGGCACACGGGCCGGTGGACGACGTGATGGTGGCGCGCCTGCGGCGCTCGCGTGACGCGGTGGTCGCCGAGACGCTGCGCTGGTACGCCCGCCGCTTCAACCTGACGCACCGCGCGGCGTGAGGTGCGGACCGTGAGCCGCATTCGCGCTCGGTACCACGACCCGGACGGTGTCCGGTACGGCATCCCCACCTTTTGGTGGCGAGGCGCCCCGGACGGCTACGCCACCGTTCGCCAGCTCCGCGCATGCGGGTTGCGGCCGGGCGGTCAGCCGGTCGCCGCGCAGATCCTGTGGCGTGGTGTGGGCGGGGAGCGGGTGGCGTATCTGTACCGCCTCGACTTGGCGAAGCCCAAGCGCACCGCGAGCCCCGCGCAGCGCCGCGCGGTCGGGTGTGCGTTGCTGGCTCGCCGTACCTGCTCGACGTGCCGCGAAGTGCGGCCGTACTTCATTCCGCGCTCGCTCGGTGAGTGCCTGGATTGCGCCCAAGGAGGCCACCCCTGATGAAGTCCCGTACCTACACCGCGACCGCCCTCGGCGGTCTGATGCTCGACCTTCGAGTGTCGTTCGGAGCGGTCCGGGTGGTCGTGGAGGACTGCGACCACGCCGAGGTCACGCTCACCGGCCCCGACGCCGACGTCATCGACCACACCCGGTTCGCCGAGGCGTACTCGCGGCTCACGGTGCACGTGCCAGACCCCCCAGCGCTCCACCTTGGCGGCACCGTCCACATGAGTGGCGGCAACGTCGGGATGGTCGCTGGCGTGGTCTACGGCGGCATGGTGATGTACGGCAACGGCGGCCAGGCCGCGGGCATGGTCGTCGGTGGCGTCGGTTCGGCCGGCATCACGGTCGATGTCCGGTTGCCGCTGCACAGTTCGCTGTCGGCCAAGACGGTGGCCGCCTCGGTGGTCGTCTCGGGCGCACTGGTGACCGCCTCGGTGGACACGACTTCGGGCGCGATCGCGCTGGACACGGTCGGCGGCCCGGAGCTGGAGAGCGTCTCGGGCGACATCTCGGTGGCGAACCTGGCCGGTATCGGCTTCATCGAAACCGTCTCCGGCGACATCGACGCGCACGCCGAGCGGCCCTGCGACCTCAACGCCCGATCCGTCTCCGGCGACATCCGCACGACCGGCCCGATCCGCCTCGCCGCGCACACCGTCTCCGGCCGCGTCCGCACCTACTGACAAGGAGCCCACCTGATGCCCACCGCGACCGCCCCGAGCGCGTACCCGCCGCCGATCGAGGCCCTGATGCCGCAGGCCCGCGCACTCGCCGAGCGCCTCGGCGAGACCCCCTCCCGCAACACCCTCATGAAGGAGTTCCGTATCGGCGCCCCCAAGGCCCGCACGGTCCTGGATGCCCTGGCCGCCGAGGCGACCACCGTTCCGCCGGCCGAGCCGGAGCCGCCCGCCCCGCGCCCGCTGCACCTCGTGCCGGACCTGGAGCCCGATGCCGAGCCCACCGAGCCCACCGCCCCGGTCGAGCCGCCCGCGCCCGCCGAGGCGCCTGAGGCGGAGCCGCTGGCCACGGGTGACGGACACCCGGGCGTAAACATCACCGCTGAGCCGGAGCGCATCCCGCACGTCCCGGCGCCGCGCACGGCACGCAAGCCGCGTTCGTGGCCGGTCGCGCTGCTGGCCCTGCCCGCGTTCGTGGCCATCTGGTCCGGGTGGGTCGGCCTCGGTGAACTGACCGGGTTCGGCGTGGTCCACCCGCTGCCGGGCATCCTCGACGCGTTCAGCCTGAACACCGCGATCACGCTGCCGATCGGCGTGGAGACCTACGCCGCGTACGCCCTGGCGGTGTGGCTGACCGGCACGGCACCGGTCGCGGCCCGGTCGTTCGCCCGCTGGTCCGCGATCGGGTCGCTCATCTTCGGTGGCCTCGGCCAGGTCGCGTATCACCTGCTGACCGCCGCCGGGATCACGCACGCCCCTTGGTGGATCACCACCGCGGTTGCCTGCCTGCCCGTCGCCGTGCTCGGCATGGGCGCCGCCCTGGCCCACCTCATCCACGCCAACCACGAGTAGCGCCGCCCGGTGCGCGGCCCACACAGGCCTAGGAACCTCGGCCGCGCACCGGTCCCCATCCCTCCAGCAGGAAGTCAGGAGACCTCCAGCATGACGACCAACGAGCCGGACCGGGACCACCCGAACGGATTCGACTGGAACACGTACGAGAACGAGGTAGCCGACGTCGCCGACGTGGTCGACCTCGGCGCGGCACGCGCTCGCCGCGACGGCGGCGCGGCGGGGCACTTCGATGTGCCGCTCGATGACGAGCCGCAGCCGGGCGGGGTACTGGTCGACGCGCCGCCGGCCGATCGCAGGGGCCGCCGCCCGATCATCCCCACCCGCCTGGTGGGCTGGCAGAACTTCAAAGCCACCCTGCGGGACATCGCCGAGGACGTGTTGCACCGCACCGGATACCACGCCGTCCGTGCCCCCTGGTACGGCGCGCAGGCCGCGTTCTGGGCCAGCGTGGGCGTGTTCAAGCTGCTCGGGCGTCAGCTGCGCTGGTGGTGGGTGTCGGAGCAGTACGGGCTACGGCAGCGGGCGGCCGACGAGAACGACCCGCAGACCTGGTACAAGCTGCACCGCGAGGTCAAGGCCACCCGCACGTGGCGCGGCATCGTCCTCGGCGCCGAGCTGCTCGCGGCGGGCGTCGGCGGGCCGATCGCCTACGCCATGGCCCCGTGGTGGGTCGTCGGCCTGGCCGCCGCTGGCGCGGTGTGTGGCCTGGCCCGCTTCGGCCGCCCGGAGGACAAGCCGATCCTGCGGCCTGCGGTGGTCGCCGGGCGGTACCGGCGGGTCAACCCCGACATCATCCTGCGCGCGTATTACGCCGCTGGCCTCGGCCACCCGGACAAGCCCAACCAGCAGGTGACGTTCGGGTCCACGATGTCGCGCGACGCCACTGGGTCCGGCTCGCAGGTGCTCATCGACCTGCCGTATGGCAAGACGTGGGAGGACGTGCTCAAGGCCAAGGGCGCCATCGCCTCGGGTCTGGACGTGTCCGTGAATCAGGTGTTCCTTACCCGTGACCCGTCCTCGCACCGGCGGCACGTGCTGTTCGTCGCTGACCGCGATCCGCTTGCCATCCCGGCCGGCAAGACGCCGCTGCTGGACGGCAAGGTCCGTGACATCTGGACCGATGCACCGTTCGGGCTGGATGAGCGGGGCCGGAAGGTCACCGTGCAGATGATGTGGAACAGCGTCCTGGTCGGTGCGCAGCCGCGGAAGGGCAAGACGTTCGCCACGCGGCTGCTCGCGCTCTACGCGGCGCTGGACCCGTACGTGCGGATCATCGTCGTGGACGGCAAGATGTCGCCGGACTGGGACAAGTTCCGGCTGGTCGCGCACCGGATGGTGTTCGGGCCGGTGCCCAACAGCCGCGACGATGACCCGGTGGAGCACCTGCTGGAGGTGCTGCGCGAGGTCAAGGCGCACATCTTGGAGGTCAACGACTTCCTGTCCACGCTGTCCACTGTGGAGTGCCCCGAGGGGAAGATCACCCGGGAGTTGTCGCGGAAGTACCCGCAGCTGGCCGTGTGGCTGCTGGTGATGGAGGAGTTCCAGGTCTACTACGAGCTGGACAGCCAGGAGCAGAACAAGGAGATCGCGGCCCTGCTGTCCTACATCATGGCCGTGGGTCCCTCGGCCGGTGTCGTGCTGCTGTCCAGCTCGCAGAAGCCCTCCGGGATCGGCGCCGGGGACGTCGGGCGGCTGTTCAACCGCTACCGCGACAACCACGCCGTGCGCTTCGCCCTCAAGTGCGGCAACCGCCTCGTCTCCGAGGCGATCCTCGGCGGGGAGGCGTACAGCGAAGGGTTCGACGCGTCGGCGTTGCCCAACGGCCCGCAGTACCGAGGCGTCGGCTACCTCTACGGCGCCGCCGACGACACCCCGACCGTGCGCACGTACCTCGCCGACCACGGCGACGCCGAGAAGATCCTGACCGCCGCACGGAAGCACCGCGAGACGGCGGGAACGCTGTCCGGCGCGGCGATCGGCGAGACCATCACCCGGGACATGCGCGACACCCTTGCCGACGTCCGAGGCGTGTTCCTGGGCGGGGAGAAGGGGCTGCACTGGCCGGTGATCGCGGCCCGGCTCGCCGAGCAGTTGCCGGAGCACTACGCCGACATCACCGCCGACGCGATCTCGGCGCAGCTCCGCGATCGTGTACCGAGCGTGAACGTCAAGGTCCGTGGTGAGGTCCTGCGCGGCGCGCGGCTCGCCGACATCGACGGTGCGATCGACCGCCGCAAGAGCGCCTGAACGGTAGCGGCGGCCCTGCTACCGGTAGCGCCGCCGCTACCCCAACCGCTACCGCCCTGGCCAGCCGCTACCCACGCAGGTAGCGGGTAGCGCCAGCGGCCCCTCACGTCCAAAAACAGCCCGTGGAGGCACTTCCATGCCCACGTACGCCGCTACCGCTACCGGTCACCCGGCCGCCGCTGGACTCCTCTTCCTGCTCGTGGTCGGCGTTACGGTCGGTTACGCGCTGGCCTGCTGGCTCTGGCCGTTCGTCCCGTGCCGCCGCTGCAAGGGCGACGGCAAGCGCCGCGCCCTCTTCGGCGGCCGAGCGTTCGGCATCTGCCGCCGCTGCGACGGCACCGGCCGCCAACTCCGCCCCGGCCGCCGCGCCCTCAACTACCTGCGCACCATCAAGGCCAACGACCGCAGCAACCGCACCGGCGGCACCCGATGAGCGCCCTCAACCACCGCCGCATCGGCACCATCCGCCGCCGCGCCGAGCACCCCGAGTGGTGCGCGCAGGGCCACCGCTGCGGCCTCGGCGAGCACCGCGCCGACCCGCTCACCATCGCGGTTCCCGGCCTCGGCCGCGCCACCCTCACCCGCGTCCAGGTCGACGGACGGGAGCACGCCGAAGTGCGCCTGACCGTCGCCCTGGCCGACGACGACCTGACCGCCCGCGTGCAACTGGCCGGCGTCGTGCGAGACCTGCAGACCGTCATCGGCCGCGCGGCCAACGTGCACCGGGCGGCGTGATGACGCCCGCGTGCGACTTCTACCTCGCCGCCCTGCAACGGCACTGCGGCGTCACCGACGGCGTGCGCCACTTCCTGCCCGGCCTGCGCTGCCCGGTCCACACCCCGGCCGCGCTGGCCGGGCGGCCGGAAGCCCCTGGAACGTCGATCCGTTCGGGAGTATCCACAATGGAACATCGTCCTGACTCTCAAGCGTTGCTGCGCAACGCGATCCGATACGCCGAGCACGGTTGGCCCGTGTTCCTGCTCGGCCGTACCAAGCGCCCCCTGGCCAACTGCGACGCCTGCAAGGACGCGGGCGCCGAGCACGACCCGGCCGCCTGCGGCTGCCTGACCTGTCACGGGTTCTACGCTGCGACCACCGACGCCGAGCGGCTCACCGCGATGTGCGCGGCCAATCCGCGCGGCATGCTCGCCATCCGCACCGGTGCGCCGTCCGGCGTCGTCGTGGTCGACATCGACCCGGCGCACGGCGGCCGGATCGATTCCGCCCTGATGCCACAGACGGCCTGTGTGGCCACGGGGAGCGGCGGCTGGCACCTGTACTACCTCCACCCCGGAACGGCTGTCCTGTGCAGTCAGGGCCGCCTCGGTGCGGGCGTGGACGTGCGTGCCGATGGCGGGTATGTCGTGGCGCCGCCGTCCGTGCACCCGCGCACCGGCCGCCCGTACCGGTGGGTCGGTGGCCGGGCGCTGGTTGAGATGCCCCCCGCACTGGTGGAGGCATGCCGGCCGAACGAGGCGCCCGCCGCGACCCCGCCGACCGGCCCGACACTGCTGCGCAGCGCGGGGGGCATCTCATCGCCTCAGGCGCTGCTCAAATCGCACCTTGACGCGGTGGCCAACGCCCCGGAAGGCAAGCGCCGCACGACGCTGTACGGCGCCGCGCGGGGCGTGGCACGCATGGTCGCCGCCGGTGCCATCGACCAGGCCGACGCGCTCGCCGCGCTCGCCGACGCCGGGCGCACGGCCGGACAGACACCCCGGGAGATCCGCAACGCCATCACTGGCGGGTTCAGAGCGGAATCCGTTGCTACGGAAGGGATCGCAGCATGAACGCGACCACCGAAACGCCGGACGGCGCCGCAATCCTCGACCGGCTGCACGCCACCATCACCCGCTACGTCGTGCTCCCCTCGGCCGAAGCCGTTGACGCCGTAGTGCTGTGGATCGCCGCCACGCACGCCATGGCCGCCTGGGCGCACGCGCCCCGGCTGGTCATCCGCGCCCCGGAAAAGCGCTGCGGCAAGTCCCGGCTCCTCGACGTGGTCGAGGGGATGTGCTGCAACCCGCTCATCACCGTGAACGCCTCACCGGCCGCCGTCTACCGGGCGATCGGCACCGACGAGCCGCCAACCCTGCTCGTCGACGAGGCCGACACCATCTTCGGCGGCAAGAACGCCGAAGCGAACGAGGACCTGCGCGGGCTGCTCAACGCCGGACACCAGCGCAACCGGCCCGCCATCCGCTGGGACAACAACACCCACCGGCTGGAAAAGATCCCCACGTTCGCCATGGCCGCGCTCGCCGGGATCGGCGCCATGCCCGACACCATCGAGGACCGCGCCGTTGTCGTGCGCATGCGGCGCCGAATGGCGGGGGAGACGGTCGCACCGTACCGACACCGCCGCGACGGCCCGGTGCTGCGCAAGGTCGCCGTCGAGCTGTCGACGTGGCTGCGCGGTCACCTCGCCGAGCTCGAGCTCGCCGAGCCGGTCATGCCCCTCGAAGACCGGGCCGCCGACACGTGGGAGCCGCTCATCGCGGTAGCCGACCTCGCCGGTGGCGTTTGGCCGGCACGAGGCCGCACCGCCGCGACCGTCCTCACCGCCGAGGCCGAAGACAGCGGACAGGTCTCGACCCGCATCCGGCTCCTGACCGACATCCGCGCGGCGTTCGTCACCCTCGGCTCTCCCGCCGCCGCGACCACATCCGACCTGCTCACCGCCCTCAACGACGACCCCGAAGGGCCATGGCAGGGGTTCGGGCCGACCGGCCTGACCGGCAAGCGCCTCGGCGACCTGCTCCGCGAATTCGGCATCAGCTCCGAGACGATCCGCTTCCCGGTCGGACAGGCCAAGGGCTACGTCCGGGACGCGTTCACCGACGCCTGGCAGCGCTACTGCCCCGCACCTTCCCGGGGGTCATCCGTACCATCCGTACCAACGTCGTTTTCCCAGGTCAACCCTGGTACGGATTACCTCCCTGGTACGGATCAATCCGTACCACCGCATGTCCCTGGTACGGATCAATCCGTACCAGCACACCAATCCGTACCAACCCTGAGCAGCCAAAACGAGCTTGGTACGGATGGTACGGATACCCCGGGGCGACGTCGACGCGGCGGTGTCGCATGAGCGCCTCTCGACGTCGCGCGACCGGCGCGGCAACCCCCTCAGAGCCCCTCACCGCGATCGGCGCTAAGGAACACATCGACATGGATAAGATCTTGCCTCTCCGTGCCGTACAGCGGGCCGCAAGCGGCGTATTGCCGCCCAAGGCTCTGTATCGAATCGCTGAGGCGATGGAACTGCTCAGCCTGAGCCGCACGGTCATCTATGAGCAGATCCGCGCCGGGCGGCTTCGCACCGTTACGCAAGGGCGTACGCGTCTTGTGCCGAGCGGCGCGATCGCCGACTACGTGGCGCTGCTGGAGCGCGAGAGCCTCGGGAGGGCGGCCTGATGACGAAGCGGCGAAGCCGTGGCGACGGTTCCCTGTACTGGGACGAGACCCGACAGCGGTACATCGCGGCGGTGACCATCGGCTACACCCCGGCCGGGAAGCGCATCGTGCGTAAGGGCAGCGGCAAGACCAAGACCGAGGCGCGGCAGAAGCTCAAGGAGGTGATGCGGGACCACGAAGACGGCCTGGCGGTGGCGCCCCACGGCTTCACGGTCGCCGAGGCGATGCGAGACTTCCTGGCCTTCGGCCTGGCCGCCGTCGATCCCAGCACCAAGGCCAACTACACCATCCTCGCTGAGCGGCACATCATCAGCGCACTGGGAGCGCGGAAGCTGCGCGAGCTGAGCGCGCAGGACGTCGACCACTGGCTTGCCGACAAGGCGACAATGCTCAGCACGCGGACGCTGCGCCTGCTGCACTCGCTGCTGAACCGCGCGGTCAACCGCGCCATGGCCCGCGACAAGGTCAAGCGGAACGTCGTCGCGTTGTGCGGCATCCCGAAGGGCCAGGCTGAGGGACGTCCGTCGAAGTCCCTTACCCTGGACCAGGCCAAGGCGGTCCTGTCGGCCGCCGAGGACACCGCGCTCTATGCGTACGTCGTGGTGTCGCTGCTGACCGGCGCTCGCACCGAGGAACTTCGCGAGATCACCTGGAGCCACGTCGACCTCGACGGCCAGGCCGACGCGAAGCCGCCCGTACCGCCGTCCATCCGGGTGTGGCACTCGGTGCGGGCCGGAGGCGACACGAAGACGAAGAAGTCGCGCCGCACGCTGGCGCTGCCCGAGCGCTGTGTCGACGCCCTACGGCGCCACAAGGTCCGGCAGGGTCAGCAGCGGGAAAAGGCCGGCAAAGACTGGCACGCGACCGGCCTGGTCTTCACCTCGGCGGTCGGCACCGCGCTCGACGCGGCGAACGTCCGCCGAGCGTTCCGGGCGGTCGTTGATCTCGCCGGTCTGGCCGCGAAGGAGTGGACACCGCGCGAGCTGCGGCACAGCTTCGTGTCGCTGCTGTCGGACAGCGGGGTCGCCATCGAGGACATCGCCGACCTGTGCGGCCACTCCGGCACCACCGTCACGGAGACGGTCTACCGCCACCAACTTCGGCCGGTGCTACTCAACGGAGCGGTTGCAATGGACCGGATCTTCGCCGAGATCGAACAGTCGTAGCGTAGGGAGTGCGTCCTCGGGGCTGTCGCTGACAGCCCCGGGGACGTGCTACGGAGTAGTCGAGGTCGCCTGCTGCTTTGCAGCTCGGACCGCGCGCACCCGCGCGACGCGAGCCGGTGACTGGTAGACCTCCGAGAGAACCTCACCCATCAGGACCAAAGCCATTTCCGATTCCTCGGCCGATACCGGATCAACGAAATCGCCGTGCGCCATGTCGTTGCCGAGGTGCCTGATCTCGTGGGCAACCTCTTTGATGTGAGTCCGGATGATCCCGGCACTGTGCATCTGGTCAATCTTGCTGACGAGATTACCGCTGGTGTACCCCTGGTCCTTGGCTGTTGCTTCAAGGACCGACCTGGTCAAAGCAATGGCAGCCCGATACGCGCCGATGCTGTTGCACTCGTGGGCCTCGGACGCGGCGGACGCGAGATGTTGCGGAACGTCGTCGAACGAACGGGGGGTGCCCGCTGTCGGTAGCCAGGAAACTGACGCTGCTTCGTGTCCCTCGATGAACTGGTGGGCACCGACTCGATGCGGGCTATGAGGGCTGACGACTAGCGCGAGCGAGATCTGCTGGCAGTTGTCGCATCGGTAGACCGCGAGAACCGTGAACTCGTCGCTGCGACCGCGCTTGGTATAAGTGGTCGAGCTGTCCTTCTCCGGCGTCATGTGCGCTCGGGTCCGACACCACCCACACAGCGCGATCGCCATCCCGGTCCACCCCTTCGGCGGCCATAGTCACTCAGATAGTCACTCGAGATGCAATAAAGGGCACATCCGTCAATGGAATGTGCCCTTTGACCTGCGTCGGGACAGCGGGATTCGAACCCACGACCCCTTGACCCCCAGGACCGTCAGACGGTTTCCATGGTCTGCAGCCGACAAGATATGGCCTGTTCAGGGCATTGGTGTGCGTTGGCTCGCGCTGGGGCGGCAGGGTCCGCGTTGCAAGATCGTCTCCCGGGATTCTCCCGGCGCCGGGCCGTCGTTGGTGCAGTGCGGGTGTCATGCCTCGCGCGAGGGCTAGGCATCAAGCGGTTCGGCGGCGATCAATTGCTCGACCAGAGTGACGCCGGGTTCAGTCAGCACGTAGACTTCGACCAGCGGAAAGCCGCCCGGGAGAACGACTCCTATTTCAGTCGCAGGAAGTTTGATAATACATCCGTCAAGGACCAGTCTCGACATCAGGAATTCAAGCCCTGCGGGCAGGGTGACGTAAAGAGGAATTCCGGTCTCGGCAAACCATCGCCACACGTATCGAGTCTCGTCCGCCTCAGCTTCTGGACCCTGCTGGGCGATCTTCTCCGCCCAGGCTGCGGCTCCGCCGTTCTGCTCGGCAAGTCGGAACGCCTTAAGGCTGACGCGATGCCTAGTAGCGAAGAACTCCAAGAGCCTGCGCTCGTATTCGCCATAACGCGCGTTGACGATTCCGAGATTGGCCTTGTACTGCTTCATCATTTTTCGGTCGATTTCACCTCTATCGAAACGTGTGTGGCAGTTTGCACACAAAGCTATGAGATTTTCGTACCTGTGCTCGCGTACCTCGGCCCAAGGAACGATGTGCGCGATCTCGATCGGATGCTGGCGGCAGAACGGGATCGCGCAGCGCAAACCCGTCTCCATCTTCACTTCCCGCTCAAGTTCGGCTGGGATACGCGGGCGACCATCCGGCATCTTGAGACTGTATCCGGGGGGCACGGTGCCCTATTTGAACCGGCGGTCTCTTTGTCCCGAATTAAGTCCAAGGTCGTCGCGGACCTGCGGACTCGTCTGTACGCCCTGGTCGTAGCTATGGTGACCGTTGGTCTGCAGTGGTGTATGGCGGCCGGCCGCCGAGCGTCTGCCCCCGAGCTGCCCCCAAGCGAACTCCGGGTCCAGGGCCGGAGGTCCTGGCCGCCGAAGGCGGAACCCTGGCCTTATGTACAGGTGTTGCTGAGAGGTCGTTCTTCCCGTCGCGCGGGCTTTGCCCTACCGTGCCGCGCCTGCCCGGTCACGGTGGAGCGCCCCGCTGGACGAACGACCGTGACCGGGCAGGCGCGGTGTGGTTGCCTTCGGCGCGTGACGGGAAGGGCGGCCGTAGGTCGGGTCGACCTCTTCCCAGAGCGTCGGGTCCAGGTGCCGGAGGCCCTGGCCGCCGGAGGCTGTCGCCCGGGTGCAGGGCCGGAGGCCTTGCCCGCCGGAGGCAGGCAGCGCAACAGGGCGTGGAGGTGGCAGGGAGCGGAGCGACCGGTGGCTGACGGGAGCAGCGGTCGCGCGCCCGG
The DNA here is from genome assembly GCF_049995355.1 of Dactylosporangium sp. McL0621. Lineage (NCBI taxonomy): Bacteria > Bacillati > Actinomycetota > Actinomycetes > Micromonosporales > Micromonosporaceae > Dactylosporangium > Dactylosporangium sp. McL0621. The sequence goes on along the minus strand of NZ_CP188259.1, from coordinate 9,962,432 downwards.
CGGACCAGAGTCTGGATCGGTGAGGTCTGTTCGGTTCCGGCGAGAACACGTCGAGGGTGAACGATCGGCTGACCTCGATCGGCGTAACGGGTGGCCGATTCCGTGGACACGGTTGGTCACAATGACGGTCGTGCGTTCCCCGAAGCGTTGGTGGATTGAGCGGCGCGCCGCGGCGTCTGCGGAGAAGCCGGTGGTGGCGGACGATGTGCCGTTGCGGCCGATGCCGTTCTGGCCGGTGATGACCGTTGTGGTGCTGGTCGTGCTCGCGGGCGGCGGTTTGGCGATGTGGCTGCTCGGGGTCTGGGCGCCGCTACCGAAGTCCGTGGCGAATCCGGAGTCGTTGCGGCTCGATCGCATCAAGACCGGCTTGACGGTGGCGGCTGGCTTGGCTGCGGGGGCGACGTTGCTGATGACGTTGCGTCGGCAGACGTTGAGCGAGCGGGCGCAGCGGGAGGCGGAGAAGGCGCAGCGGTTCGCGGAGGCGGCGCAGCGGTTCGCTGAGGCCGACGCGTTGGAGCAGCGGACGACCGCGTTGTACGTGGCAGCGGCGGACCAGCTGGCCAGCGACAAGGCCGCGGTCCGGCTTGCCGGCTTGTATGCGCTGGAACGGCTTGGCCAGGACGATCCGAAGCTGCGGCAGACGGTAGTGGATGTGTGGTGCGCCTACCTGCGGATGCCGTTCGAGCCCCCGGCCGATGTGCTGCGCCGCAACGTGGAAGGTTCTCCGGCGTATCGCGCGGCGGACGTCGAGGTTGCGGACCGTGCTGAGGATGCGCAGCGTCGCCAGGAATTGGAGGTTCGTCGTACCGCGCAACGGTTGCTGACCACGCACCTCGCGATTGGCGTGGATCCTCAAGCGTTGAATGGCCGGTACTGGTTGGGCGGTGACGATGCCCGCCTGGATGTCGATCTGACTGGCGCTGTCCTCGTCAACTTGTTCTTGGATGGCTGCGCTCTCAACAACGTGAACCTCGCCGAAGCGCAGTTCCACGGCTTCGCCGACCTGGGAGGGGCGCAGTTCCACGGCGTCGCCGACCTGGGCAGGGCGCAGTTCCACGGCTTCGCCAACCTGAACGAGGCTCAGTTCCACGGCGACGCCAATCTGGACGGGGCGCAGTTCCACGGCGTCGCCAGCCTGGACGGGGCGCAGTTCCACGGCATCTCCTACCTCAGCGGGGCGCAGTTCCACGACGTCGCCAGCCTGGACGAGGCGCAGTTCCACGGCATCTCCTACCTCAGCGGGGCGCAGTTCCACGACGGCGTCCACCTGCACGGGGCGCAGTTCCACGGCGGCGTCCACCTGCGCAGGGCGCAGTTCCACGGCGTCGCCAATCTGGACGGGGCTCAGTTCCACGGCGTCGCCAATCTGGACGGGGCGCAGTTCCACGGCGACGCCAATCTGGGCGGGGCGCAGTTCCACCGCGGCGCCAATCTGGTCGGGGCGCAGTTCCACCGCGGCGCCAATCTGGGCGGGGCGCAGTTCCACGGCGACGTCGACCTGGTCGGGGCGCAGTTCCACGACGGCGTCGACCTGGACGGGGCGGAGTTCCACGGCGTCGCCAACCTGGCCGGGGCGAAGTTCCACCGCGTCGCTCACCTGGGCGGGGCATGGGCGACGCCCAAGGTGAGGCTGCCTGTGGGTTGGGAGCTTGCGAACCGTCCGGCATCAGCTGAAGGGCTGTATCTCGTGGTGGAAGCGTCCGGGCCGGCGGAGCCTGCCGGCGACCAGAACGAGCCGGATACGGGCCCGCCGGAAGAAAACGAAACGTAGTTCCATCTCGAATGCCCGACGCTCACCGGATTGGCGAGCGTCGGGCATCGTCGTGTGCGGCCGGGGTGCGCGCGTCCGCCCGGGGCCGTCGCGCCGTGAGCGAAGCGGCAAGGCGCGGCGAGTCCCGGGCGGACGCGCAGCGGCCGTAGGCCGCCTTGAAGACGTATGGAAAGTTTGCGCCCGGTCCGGGTGAGGCGCGGTTCGTACAGGTGTTCGATACGTTGCGCTGGTGGTGGAACGCTGGTGGAACGGCCGGTACGGTCGGCTGGCGGGCCGCGACGTCCGGTTGAGGGTGGCGGCCGACCGGTGGATGGCGGACATCGCCGAGGGCGGCGGGAGGGCCGGACGGCACGCACGGGCTTACGCTGGGCGTCCCGCATATGTCGTCGAGTGATCCTCGTAAGGAGCGTTGTGAGCGCCCTCGGTAGTTTCATCTGGTCGATCGCTGACCAGCTTCGGGGCCCTTACCGCCCCAACCAGTACGGCAATGTGATCCTCCCGCTCACAATCCTGCGACGCCTCGACTGCATCCTTGAGCCCGACCGGGAGACGGTGCGCGCGCTGGCGGCGAAGTACGACACCCCCAGCCGGCTCAAGATCGAGGTCAAGAAGGCGACCGGTAGGCCGTTCTACAACACCTCGAACTACTCCTTCGCCAACCTGCTGGCTGACGCCGATGGGCTGGCGGACAACCTGGCCGACTACATCGACCGGTTCTCGCCCGATGTCGACGTGTTCCAGTACTTCGACTTCAAGAAGGAGATCCTCGCCCTGGAGAAGGCGGAGCTGCTGCGCGAGGTCATCACGTCCTTCAAAACCGTCGACCTGCATCCGGACGTTGTCTCCAACTCCGACATGGGCGATGCGTTCGAGTACATCATCCGTAAGTTCAACGAGGCCGCGAACGAGACGTCTGGTGACCACTACACCCCGCGGGACGCGATCCGGCTGCTGGTCGACCTTCTCTTCGCCGAGAAGGACGCCGACCTGACCGAGGCCGGCATCGTCCGCACGCTGTACGACCCCACCGCGGGCACTGGCGGCATGCTCGCCCTGGCCGAGGAGCACCTGCTCGCGCAGAACCCCGACGCGAAGCTGAGCCTGTACGGGCAGGAGTACAACCCGCAGTCGTACGCGATCTGCAAGTCCGACCTGCTGGCCAAGGGCCACGACGCGACCAACATCGCCTTCGGCAACACGCTCACCGACGACGCGTTCAAGGGCCGCCAGTTCGACTTCTGCATGTCCAACCCGCCTTACGGTGTCGACTGGAAGCAGTACGCCAAGGCCGTCACCGCCGAACGCGACTCCGCTGGCCCCTACGGCCGGTTCGCCCCCGGCCTCCCGTCGACCTCGGACGGGCAGATGCTCTTCCTGCTCCACCTGGCCCACAAGATGCGCGCCCCCGAGGACGGCGGCGGCCGGGTCGGCATCGTCATGAACGGCTCGCCGCTCTTCAACGGCGCCGCCGAGTCCGGCCCCTCCAACATCCGCAAATGGCTGCTGGAGAACGACCTGGTCGATGCCATCGTTGCGCTACCGACCAACATGTTCTTCAACACCAGCATTGCCACCTACATCTGGATCCTCGACAACACCAAGCACCCCGAACGCAAGGGCCTAGTCCAGCTCATCGACGGCACGTTGTTCTGGACCAAGATGCGCAAGAACCTCGGCGCCAAGGGCCGCGAGATCAGCGACGCTGATCGCGCCAAGGTGGTGAAGTTGTACTCCGACTTCACCGATGCCGACCCGGACTACTCCAAAGTTCTGCGAAACGACGAGTTTGGCTACTGGACCATCACCGTCGAGCGCCCCCTCCTTGGCGAGTCCGGCAACCCTGTAGTCGACCGCAAGGGCAAACCCAAACCGGACCCGGTGAAGCGTGACACTGAGAACGTCCCGTTCACCTTCGGCGGCTCGACCGCCGGTGTGGCCGGCAAGGTCGAGGTCGTTCAGGCGTACTTCGAGGCCGAGCTGAAGCCGCACGTCCCCAACGCCTGGATTGACTGGGCCAAAGTCAAAATTGGCTACGAAATCCCCTTCACCCGTCACTTCTACAAGTACGTCCCACCCCGCCCTCTCGCCGAGATCGACGCCGACCTGGAGAAGCAGGTCGCGAAGATCCTCGACCTACTGCGGGAGGTCGAGAAGTGAGCACGACCGCCTTGTCCAAGCCGTGGACGATCACTCGTCTCGGCTGGCTGTTTCAGCCGATCTCCGATCGCGGCCACGAAGAGGCGATGGTCCTCAGCGTCTACCGCGATCACGGCGTGATCCCGAAGGACAGCCGCACCGACAACTTCAACCGCACGCCCGAGAATCTGAGCAATTACCAGCTCGTGCAGCCCGGCGACCTCGTCGTGAACAGGATGAAGGCATGGCAGGGCTCACTCGGAATCTCCGAGCACCAGGGCATCGTCAGCCCCGACTACGAGGTACTTCGGCCGACTGCTCCCGAGTACGATCGCCGCTTCCTCCACAGTCTGCTCCGCTCGCGCGCCCTGATCGACCAGTACGCCCTCCGGTCCACGGGCATCCGCCCGTCCCAGTGGCGCCTGTACTGGGACGAGATGAAGACGATCGAAATCTCCCTCCCCGCAGCCAAGCAGCAGCGCGCCATCGCTGACTACCTCGACCGCGAGACGGCCCGTATCGACACGCTCATCGAGGAGCAGCAGCGCCTGATCGAGATGCTTCGCGAGCGTCGTCAGGCTGTCATCGATGAGTCGTTCTCGACTCTTGGTGACCCTAGCGTCCAACTGCGCCGATACATCAAGTTCTTGACGAGCGGTTCCCGTGGTTGGGGGGACTACTACGCGGACCAAGGGGAGCGGTTCCTCCGGATCGGTAACTTGCCGCGAGCCAACCTCGAAATCCGTGGTGACATCCAGTTCGTGGACCTTCCGGCCGACGTGACAGAGGGCTCGCGGACGATGCTCCAGGAAGGCGATTTGCTCTTCTCGATTACCGCATATCTAGGATCCGTAGCCGTGATCAAGGGCGATTGGGTGGGCGCGTATGTCAGTCAGCACGTCGCACTTTGCCGCTTGGAACGTGATCGGGTGGACCCGAGGTTCATCGGCTGGTTCATGCTCACCACGACAGGCCAGGACCAGCTCAACGAAGGCGCAGCGGGCGGCACAAAGATGCAGTTGGCGCTCGACGACATCAGGGGGCTTCGGGTGCCGACTGCTTCCATTGAGCAGCAGCGCCGCATTGCCGCACACCTGGACAGGCAGACCGCCAAGATCGATGCGCTGGTCGCCGAGACTGAGCGGTTCATCGAGTACGCCCGCGAGCGCCGGGTGGCGCTGATTACGGCTGCGGTGACGGGGCAGATCGACTTACGGGAGATGGCGTGACGGCCGATCACAACGAGGTCGTCTTCGAGTCCGAGATCTGTTCGTACTTGGAGGACAACGACTGGCTGTACTCGGCGGACGACGTCGGCTACGACCGGGAGCGGGCGCTCTTCCCCGAGGATCTGTTCACCTGGCTGAAAGGGACCCAGGCGGCGGCGTACGTGAAGGCGTTGAAGGCGGCGGGGTCGGAGGCAAAGTTCCTCGACGTGCTGACCACGGCGCTCGATAAGCCTCTTGAACATGGTGGCGGGACGCTGAACATCCTGCGCAACGGGGTGCAGTACATCGGTGGCGGCCGGTTGAAGATGGCGCAGTTCCGGCCCGAGACCAGCCTGAACGCGACCACCAACGAGCAGTACGCGGCGATGCGGGTGCGGGTGATGCGGCAGGTGCACTTCTCCACCGCTGACCAGCGCAGCATTGACCTGGTCTTCTTCGTCAACGGGCTCCCGGTCGCCACGGTTGAGCTGAAGACCGACTTCACCCAGTCTCTCGATGAGGCGATCAACCAGTACCGCAAGCACCGGCATCCGTTGACCAACGGGCGGCCTGAGCCGCTGTTGTCGTTCGGGCATCGAGCGCTGGTCCATTTTGCGGTCTCCAACGACCTGGCCGCGATGACCACCAAGCTGGAGGGCGAGAAGACCCACTTCCTGCCGTTCAACATGGGACACGAGCGTGGCGCAGGGAATCCGCCGGGTGAGGGCGGGCGGTCGGCGACGGCGTACCTGTGGGAGCGGGTCTGGGAGAAAGACGCCTGGCTCAACATCATCGGCCGGCTGATGATCGTGGAGACCAAGGAGGAGTGGGATGTCGCCACCGGCACGCCGGTTCGGCGTACGAGCATGCTCTTCCCGCGGTTCCACCAGTGGGAGGCCGTGACGAACGTCGAGGCCGCAGTGCGCGAGGAGGGGGTGGGGCATCGCTACCTGATCGAGCACTCGGCAGGGTCGGGGAAGACGAACACCATCGCCTGGACCGCGCACCGGCTGGCGCGGCTGCACGTGAACGACGAGAAGGTCTTCGACTCGGTGATCGTGGTCGTGGACCGCACCGTACTCGACGGGCAGCTTCAGGACGCGATCCGGCAGATCGACGGGTCGGGGAAGATTGTGGCCACGATCAGCCCGGAGGACGTGCGCAAGGCGGGGGCGAAGTCGAAATCCGGGCTGCTGGCGACCGCGTTGAAGAACGGGGAGCTGATCATCGCGGTGACGGTGCAGACTTTCCCGTTCGCCCTCGACGAGATCCGGGCCGACGAAGGTCTGAAGGGGCGGCGGTTCGCGGTGATCGCCGACGAGGCGCACTCGTCGCAGTCCGGGCAGATCTCCTCCAAGCTCAAAGCTGTGCTGACCGCGGAGGAGGTCAAGGAGATCGAGGAGGGCGGCGAGGTCGACGTCGAGGCGATCCTGGCCTCGGAGATGACCGAGCGGGCCGAGTCGGAGAACATCTCCTACTTCGCGTTCACGGCGACGCCGAAGAACAAGACCCTGGAGCTCTTCGGCCGCAAGGGTCCTGACGGGAAGCCGGTCGAGTTCCACCTCTACTCGATGCGGCAGGCGATCGAGGAGGGCTACATCCTCGACGTGCTCAGGGGCTACCAGTCCTACGACACCGCGCTGAAGATTGCCGGCCGGGCTGAGAGCGGCGACGGCGACGAGGTTGTTGAGGAGGCCGCGGCGCGTAAGGGGCTGATGCGGTGGGTGAAGCTGCACCCGACCAACATCAGCCAGAAAGTGCAGATCATCGTCGAGCACTTCCACGCCAACGTCGCCCACCTGCTGGAGGGCAAGGCGAAGGCGATGGTCGTGACCGACTCGCGCAAGGCCGCGGTGAAGTACAAGAAGGCGATCGACGCCTACATCGCCAAGCGGGCCGCCAATGACGCCTCGTACAACTACCGCACCCTGGTCGCCTTCTCCGGCTCGGTGACGATGACCGAGGACGAGGAGTGGGCTTCGGACTGGGGCCCGCAGCCAAGCAAGGACGACGAGTTCACCGAGGCCAACCTGAACCCCGGCTCGGGCTCCGACCTCGCCGCCGCCTTCAAGGGCGCGACGTACAAGATCATGCTGGTCGCTAACAAGTACCAGACAGGATTCGACCAGCCACTGCTCTCGGCCATGTACGTCGACAAGAAGCTCTCCGGGGTCACCGCCGTGCAGACGCTGTCCCGGCTCAACCGCACCCACCGCACCGCGGGCGGGGAGCAGAAGCGCAAAACGTTCGTCATCGACTTCGTGAACAAGCCTGAGGACATCCGGGCTGCGTTTGAGCCGTACTTCACCAATGCCACCCTGGAGACCGAGACCGACCCGTACGTCGTCGTCCATCTCGCCACCAAGCTCGCCCAAACCGGGATCTACACGCCAGAGCAGGTGCGCGAGGTCGCCGAACTGTGGGTCACCCGCAAAGGCAACAACGCGCTCTCGGCCGCGATCGGCCCGGCCAAGAACGATTTCGCCCGCCGCTACGCGGCGGCGATCGAGGCCGACGACAAGCTCACCCTCAACACCCTCGACCTGTTCCGCAAGGACGTCTCCACCTACGTCCGGCTCTACGACTTCATGAGCCAGATCGTCGACTACGGCGACCCGTACATGGAGATGCTGTCGATCTTCCTGCGGCTCCTGGAGAAGGTCATCGCCGACACATCCTGGGCCGCGGAGGTCGACCTTTCCGACGTGGTCCTGGTCGGGGTCAAGCACACCAAGGGGACCGCAGTTGACATCTCGCTGACCGGTGACGGCGAGCTCAAGGGCATCGGCGCCGCAGGCACCGGCACCCGGAAGGAACCGAAGTACGTCGCACTACAGATCGTCATCGACAAGATGAACGACCTCTTCGGCGCCGAGTCGTTCTCCGCGTCTCAGGTCCGTGAGTTCGTCCAGGGACTGGTGCAGCGGCTGCTCACCGACCCGGACCTGGTCAACCAGGCCAAGGTGAACTCCAAGAAGCAGTTCATGGAATCGCAGGACTTCCAAGCGGCGGTCACCGAGGCCGTCGTCGACAACCAGGAGGCCCACAACACCATGGCCGACTACTTCTTCAGTGACGGACCTGGCATCAGCGCCGTCATCATGGCGCTCGCGGACGCCTTCTACGAGGCAGCGATCGATCAGCGGACAGACGTGTGAGCAGGCCGGCCCCGGGAGGGGACCGCGCGGTAGAGGCTGACAGCTGGAGCAGCCCCGCACGAGGCCGGGCCATCACGCCGACCGTCAAGCGGTCCTTGACACCCAAAGGGCACCGACGCCGCGGCCGTTGGTCCTCAACGTATCCTTGGAGCGTGTCGGTCGATCTGAACGCGGAGTGGTGGACAACGTCGGACGTTGCCGCCTACCTTGGCATCAAGATCGCCACGGTGACGAATTACCGTAAACGTGATCAAATGCCAGCGCCGGATATGACTGTGGGACGTACACACATGTGGCGTCCCGGTCGGATCGTGGAGTGGCACGGCTCGCGCCCGCGTCCTGGCGTTGGGGGTCGCCCTGTCCCCCCCAGACAAGCACCTGAGACCTCAGACGCTGAGCGTCCGTAGCTGGTTGAGGTACTGCTCCACCGCAGCCTCTTGTGGATAGCGGTTTTGGAGTGTTTCCGCGAGGTTGCGAGACACCATCACAAGGGACGGCAAGGACTTCCGATCACCATGAAGTGCGTCTTGGCCGTGTCTGAGCGCACCTTCGAGATCACCAGCGCGCGCCGCAACGACGCCCAGCGTGATCCTCGCCTCTGCGATCCGCATAGGTTTGCGTTCCGATCCGTCTAGATCGCTTGAAGAATGGATCACCTCGCTCGCGTAGATCTCAGCGCGGCTGTCTTCGCCTACCACGCGGTAGCAATCCATGGCATAGAAGTCGAATTTCGACGGGTCCACCACAAAATGGTTATCGAGGTTCTCCGGATAGGGGAGACCTTCAAGCAGTCGGCGGCCGTGGTCCAGCGCAAGCTCAACCTGACGCCGGTCCCCCATACGCGCCCACGCCTTTGCCCGCTGGGCGGCTAGCTGGACGGCCGCGCTGTGGTGTGGCGCAATCGCTTCGCCGATTTCCGCAGCGGCGACAACTCCACGGTAATCCCCCTGTGTAAGCGCGAACCAGGCACGCATCTCCTGCGCCCACGCCATCACGCCGGCGTCGCCCGACTCCTCGCCGAGCGAGAATGCGGCCTTGCGCGTGGCCTCGGCCTCAGGCCGCTTGCCCAGGTCGTATTCAAGGCAGCCAACTAGCAACGCCACGGTGCCGCCCAGCGAGAGCACTTCACGGTGCTGAGCCAGCGAAAGTCGGCGGTCGAGCATCGTAGTGATGCGACGGAGCCATGCCTGACCCTCAAGGTGAAGCTGCCCTGCCGACATGTACGGGTACTCACTGCAGAGCCTGTCCGCGGTGATGCGAAGTGCATCGAGAGTGCCCGGTGACACGTCGGACGTGCGCAGGCGAGAGACGAGCTCAAGGGTGTCAAGGCCGGTTTCGGCCAATAGCACCGCCTCCGCGTCGCGGTGCCGCGGATGTGGAAAGAATGCCGCGGTGACGGTTCCAAAGGTCTTTGCAATAAGAGGCTTGTAGAAGTCGTCTGGCTCGGCATCCCCCGCCTCCCAGCGCTTCCAGTTGCGCAAGAGGCTGCCGTTCGCCGGAAGCTCCGCACTGGCGTGCGCGCGCAGCGCTTCGATGGCCTGCGCTTGTGACCATGCGCGGGCAACTCGTTCGTTGCGGATGCGGCGAGCCCATAGAGGGCGTTCGTCATCTCGTGCAGCGTCCTGCCCCATGCTGCCAGTATCCGCGAGTTTGCCCTTGGTGGCGATGGGGACAAGGACCTGTCCCCGGAGTGACATCTGTCATTCGTCTACCTCGCTCAGGACTGTAGTGAGAAGCAAAAGTTCCTACCGTCCCGAGATCACCCAGCTTCGATGAACCCGGCCGCCGGGTCCAGTCGCTGGGTTGTCGAGTACCAACTGAGTTGGTATTCTGCCCTTGGCGGCCAACAGAAGGAGTCGTGTCATGGGTCTACGTCAGCTGTTCGGTGCTCGTCCGGTGATGGCGATGGCGGTGGTGGAGCCGCAGGTGTCGGCGTCGTACGCCCAGCGTGCGCGGATGACGGTGATGGTGTCGTCGCCGCTGGCGGTGGCGCTGTCGTGCGCGGCGATGGCAGCGGCTCATGTGGGTCTGCCCGGGCTACTGCTGGGAGTGCCGCTCGGGATCGTGGTGGGCCTGGTGGCCGGGGTGACGGTGCTGGTGTGGCCGGTGCTGCGGGCGCTGTGGTGGTGGTCGGTGGAGCTGCTGACGCTCGCCGGTCTGCTGTGGGTCTGGGTGGAGCTGTCGCAGGTGCTGGCGTGGTGGGGCGCGTTTTCGGTGCTGGCGCTGACGGCGGTGGGTCTGGCGCTGGTCGAGCGGGTGCGTCGCACGGCGGTCGCGCTGGGCTGGTGTGTGGTGGACCGCCACCGGCTGCGGTTGAGCTTCGTCCGGATCGTGCGCGGGTCGAGTCACGGCGGTGTGCCGGTGCTGCCGCTGATGTTGTGGGCGCGGCCGACGCCGGCGGGGGAGCGGGTGTGGGTGCTGCTGCGTCCTGGTCTGGCGATGTCGGACCTGGAGGGCAAGACCGACAAGTTGGCGGTGGCGTGCTGGGCCTCGGAGGTGCGGGTGGCCCGGGCCTCGGCCCGTTCGGCGGCGTTCCTGCGCGTCGACGTCGCTCGCCGTGACCCGCTGACCCAGAAGGTCCGCTCGCCGCTCGCGGACCGGTTCGCGGGCAAGCGACAGCCCGCCGCGCCGCCCGAGTCCGGTCTGGACGGGCTGGCCCTGGACCTGGCCGACGTGGAACTGCCGCCGGTCGAGCTGAAGCCGCGGGGCGGGCGCCGCTGACCGCTTCTGTCGCGCCCGGCCCTGCGGGTCCGGGTGCGGTGGTGGCCGCCAGCGAGGCGACCTGGGTTCGTTCGGAACCAAACGAATCAAGGAGTGTGTGATGTCGGGAGACACGACGGTGACGGTGGTCGGGAACCTGACCGACGATCCGGAGCTGCGGTACCTGCCGGACGGCAAGGCGATGGCCCGGTTCTCGGTGGCCTCCACGCCGCGCCGGTTCGACCAGGGCAAGGGCGCCTACGTGGACGGCAACACGCTGTTCATGCGGTGCACGGCGTTCGGGCCGATCGCCGAGCACATCGCCGAGTCCCTGTCGAAGGGCGCCCGGGTGGTGGTGGTCGGTCGGCTGGAGCAGTCGCAGTGGCAGACCGAGGGCGGCGAGAAGCGCTCGGCGATCGGGCTGCTGATCGAGGAGGTCGGCCCGTCGTTGCGGTGGGCGACGGCGAAGGTGCAGAAGCTGGCGCGGTCGGGCGGGGACGGGTTCGTGCCGGACAACGTGCCGGACGATCCGTGGTCGTCGGCGTCGCCGGCCTCGACGCTGCGCGCGGCGTGAGGTAGGCGGCGATGGCACTGCGCACGGTCGGGCGGCGGCGCAGCCGCGGCGGACTGCTCCCGGAACGCGACTTGTCGATCTTCGACCCGATGGTGCTGGGAATCAACGAGTTCGGTGCGGCCGTGCGGGTGCTGCTGATCTACCGCAACATCCTGATCGGCGGCGAGCCGGGCGGCGGTAAGTCGTCGCTGCTGAACTTGATCGTCGCGTACGCGGCGGTGTGCTTGGACTGCACGCTGGTGCTGCTGGACGGCAAGCAGGTGGAGCTGGGGCAGTGGGAGGCGTGCGCGCAGGCGTTCGTCGGCCCGGACATCGACGGGGCGTTGCAGGTGCTGCAGCGGCTGCAGATCGTGATGGACAACCGGTACCGGTGGCTGCGCTGGCACCTGCGCCGGAAGATCAAGCCGGGCGACAGTTTTAGGCCGATCGTCCTAGCAATCGATGAGATCGCCTACTACTCGGCGACGGTGCTGGACAAGGCCAAGCGCGAGATGTTCTCGGCGCTGCTGCGCGACCTGGTGGCCCGGGGCCGGGCGATCGGGATCATCGTCGCGGCGGCCACCCAGCGGCCGTCGTCGGACATCATCCCCACCTCGCTGCGGGACCTGTTCGCGTGGCGGGCGAGCTTCCGCACGACCAACGACAGCAGCTCGGACATCGTGCTCGGTCACGGCTGGGCGAACCAGGGCTGGACCGCGAACGCGATCAGCCCGACGAACCAGGGCGCGGCGCTGCTCATCGCTGAGGGCGGCGTCCCGGGCCTGATCAAGGTGGCGTGGCTCGACGACGGCGAGTGCGCGGCGATCGCCGCGTACGCCGCGGAGCTGCGCGGACTGCTCGAGGAGGCCGGACCGCGGCCGAAGCTGACGGTCGTGGCCGCATGACCCCCAACATTCCGAACGGAGCACACGTGATGAGCAAGCGTCTTCCGGCACAGCGCCCGACCGCGGTCCGCTACGTGGCGTACCCGGACGTGGCCACCCCGCAGCAGGACCCGGTGCTGTTGGCGGCGGCGATCGCTGCCGCGCAGGCCGGGACGGTCCTGGACGCCGAGACGGCCGCCCGGGTGCAGCGTCGGGTGCGGCAGCTCGACGACCGTGAGGAGCGGCAGCGGCAGGACTACCTGCGCTGGCTGGAGCGCCGCGCGGAACTGGACCGGCAGGACCGCCGCACCCGCAGCCTGCTGCTGGGCGTCGGGGCCACGGTCGGCCTGGGCGTGCTCGGCGGCGCCGCATATGTCGTGTGGCTGGTCTCGCACGCGGCGGCCGCGCTGGCGCTCGCGCCGGTCCTCGGCGTCGTCGCCCTGGTCCTGCTGGCCGTGGCCGGCGTCCGCGTCGGGTCCCGGTGCGTCACGGTCATCTCGCATTGGCACGAGTGACCTGGGCCGCCACCGTGCGGGCCGTGCCGTAGTCGTACGGCCCGGGCGGTGGCCACCCAAGGCCAAGCCGACGACACCAGGACCACGCCCTGAGAAAGCGCCTGGTGCCGCCGGTCCCCAACAACCACACAGCCCTCCAAGCTGAAAGGAGGTGGCTGCGATGCAGCCTACCCAAAACACGCCCGAGAACCGGGCAGACCAGCCGTCCGACGCAGCGGTCGCGTACGCCCCGACCGAGTGCGAGCACTGCGGCGCATCGCTGTGGGTGCTGGCCGGTTCGAACCTGAACCCGGTCTGCCGCGACTGCATCGACTCCTTCGAGGCGTCGATGGACGCGGGTATCGATCGAGCAATCCGCCAGCGCACGGCTGACGAGGTGGCGCAGACGCTGCGTGACACGCGGCTGTACCTGCAGCGGCACGGCTGGAACCAGGGCGAGTACTACGACGCCACGGCCGGGCTGTTCACGCCTCCGGCGTGCCTGGTCGGCGCGGTCGGCATCGTCTGCTACGGCGGACCGGTCGACGCTCCGGCGCAGATGTTCGACGACCCGGGTTTCGGCTCGTTCGAGCAGGCGGTCGGGTTCCTGGACCTGTACCTGTTCCACCGGTTCGGCCTGAACGTGTACGGCTACAACGACGTGAAGGGCCGCACCTGCGACGACGTCCTCGCCATGCTGGAGCAGGCGGCGACGGCGGTGCGCACAGGGATGTTCCCGATGTGCTGCAACCGGTTCATGTCCTCCGACGACGACTCGATCACGGTCGGGTGCCTCGGCGAGTCCGAGCCGTACGTCGGGTTGTGGCACGACTGCCGCACCTGCGGTAGCGCGCTTGAGGTCGAATGCCACGACCCGGACGTGCGGGAACGGCTGGTGACGCGATACCGCCGTCAGGCCGAGACGGCCTGCCACGACGGCATGTCACACCAGCCCGGCGCGTCGGACCGTTGCACCGGCTGCGACATGTACTGCTACTGCACGGCTGAGTTCACCTGCGTCGCGCACGACGGCGGCGTGCCGGTGCTGGAAGGTGCTCGATGAGCAAGAACACCGTCAAGCCCGGCTTGACACCGCGTCGTGCCAAGCGTGCCAAGCGGACCGTCGAGAACGACCAGTTCGACGCGTTCGTGCGGCGCATCCTGCGCGCCTACGCCCGCCGGGTCGCCGCTGGCGACATCGAGGCACTGGCCATGCTCACCATGCTGTCGTCCGAAGTGGACAGTGTGCTGCGCCAGGCCGTGCGTGGGCTGCGTGCCAAGCCGTATTCCTACTCCTGGGACGAGATCGGGCAGCGCCTCGGCGTGAGCCGTCAAGCCGCGCAGATGCGGTTCGGCGCCAAGTCCGACCGTCCGACGCTCGACCGGCGCATCACCGAGGCCGGCATGGGCGTCACCGTGGCGACCCTCGTCGAGGTCTTCGCCGAACACTTTCCCGGCAGTCCGGTCCCGACGATGTGCCCGGCCTGCGGCTACGCCTACCCGCTGAACGCGGTCCACTGCCCGACCACTGCCACCGTCCGTCCGCTGCTGTTCAACCGGCGCGCGGAAGACAAGGCGGCGGTCTCGCGGCTGACCCCGGATCAGCTGGCCTTCCTGCACGACCCGAAGTCGGTTCTCGCGAACCGCAAGACGGTCAGGCAGAAGGCCCTCCCGGCGACCTGTCCTGACCGAACAGCTGCACCTGACCTGTTCGACCTGCTCGGAAAGGACACGACGCCATGATCACGAACCCTGAGCCGATCATCGGCTTCGTCCATTACTTGGGCGAGCAACTGCTTAACACCTACAACCACGCCGACTGGGCCACCAGGCATCTCGGCCGGAACCTCAGCGCAACCGAGGTGCTGGACGCCCTGCTCGACGACACCACGGAACTGCTCCGCCCGGTGTGGACGCGGATCGAACTGGTCATCGTGACCGGGACCCCGACCGATGCCCTGGCCGAGCTGTTCAAAGGCTTGACCGGCCTGTACGACGTGGTGCTGCACCTGTCGCACCGTCCGGACACAGCTGACGATGGGCGTCTGCTGCACCGTGTGCTGGCCGACGTGTTCGACGCCAGTGTCACCTGCCTCATCTGGGGTGATGGCCGATGACCGGTCAGAGCAGTCCCGGTGTGGTGTATCTGCTGCACTTCGACCGTCCGTTCGGTCACGCCCGGCATTACACGGGCTGGACTGTCGACCTGGTGGCCCGGCTTGCCGAGCATGCCAGCGGTCGCGGTGCCCGTCTCCTCGCGGTCGTTCATGCCGCTGGGATCGGCTGGCAGCTCGCCCGGACCTGGCACGGTACCCGCAGCGATGAGCGGTCGCTGAAGCGTCAAGGTGGCGCCTCTCGTCGTTGCCCGCTGTGCGGTGTCCGTCCCCGTGTTCCGGCGGGAGGTGGCCGCTGATGGCCCGGACGAACCCGACGGGTGAGCCTCGCCTCGGCGCGTTCGCGTCCTGGGCGGTGCTGACCGCGTCGTTCATCCTGTCCGCGTCGACCTGGATCGCGTTCGCGACCCTGGCCGGCTTCACCGACACGTTGACCGTGGACGGTATGACGCTGCGCCTGGCGTGGCTGATGCCGATCGTGGTCGACGGCTATGTCGTTGTGGCACTGGTGCTGTGGACCGCACCCGTCCCGGCGAAGGTGGCCGCGTTCGCGCGGAAGAACACCTACTTCGCGGTGGCCGTCGGTGTCACCGTCCAATCCGCGTACCACCTGCTGACCGTCTGGTCGCTGACCCATGTGGTCTGGCAGACGGTCCTTGCGGCGATCGGGGGCATGTTCCCGCCCGCCGTGTCGGGTCTGGCCGTGCACATGCGTGCCCTGCTCCGCCGGGAAGGCAGCATCGACGCCGCTGTCCGGCAGCCCAGTGCCGCGCACACCAGTCCTGTTCAGGTCTCGCCTGGACCGGCGCTGGAACCCGTGCACGTTCCCGCCCCGAAGCCGATACCTGTCCCTGTTCCTGCGATTCCGGCCGCTGTGGTGGCAGCACAACCCGCCGCCACCCCGGCTCCTTCTTTCCGACTGTCCACGTTGGACGACGTGCCCGCGGAGCCGGCTCCTGTTGCGGACCCGGCTCCGGCTGCTCCGGTACCGCCGACCCCGGCGGACCTGAAGGCCCGGATCGTGTCCAAGCCCGCCCCGGCTCCGACGGCTCCGGCTGCCGCGCCCGTCCGGGCTGCCCGCCCCTCCCGTCCCGAGCCCGTTGACCCGGCCCCGACGGCCGCGCAGTTGGCACCGCCCGCCACAGACTCTGTCGCCCGGCCTGGCGCTGCACAACTGACGCTGCCGATCGTGTCCGCGGATCTGCTGGCCCAGGCACGTGCGGTCGCGACGCAGTACCTGACGGAACACGGCACGCCGATCACCGCCGGTCAGCTCGCGGTCCGGCTGCGGATACCGACCGAGATCGCCGCTCAGGCCCTCACCGTGTTCGACGACACCGCTGCGCCGACGGCCCGGCCGGTCAACGGCCGCCGCGTCCCGGCTTCCCGGTAACGACGTCCCGACTCTGACGCGTCGTGCCCGAAGCTTCCCGCTTCGGGCACGGCCCAGCCCTGCCCTTTGCACCGAGTTTCGCTGCCTACGGAGGCACCTTTCCATGTCACAGATCACCATCACCCTGTCCGACGGCACGCCGAGCGTGACTGTCTTCGGTGAGCCGTTCGGGTCGCATCTCGCGGTCACGCCGGGGATGCACATGGACCGCACCACCGCCACGGCGATGCGCTACGACGGCGGCTACTGGGCGGTCACGCATGTGCCGACCGGTCGTGCTGTGGTCTTCGCCACCTCGCTCGACCTGGCCCGCACCGCAGCCGAGCGGCTCGCCGCGTCGGGCATCGACTGGGACCGCCCGCTGGCGGACCTGCAAGCCGACACGGCCGCCCGCGACGTCGTTGACGCGGTCCGCGCATCGGTCCTCGGCCTCTCGGCGGTGCCGCGATGCTGACCGTCGCCGACTACTTCTGCGGGGCCGGCGGCTCCTCCACCGGGATGGAGCAGGTTCCGGGCGTCCGGGTCGTCATGGCCGCCAACCACTGGCAGCTGGCCGTGGACACCCACAACGCCAACTTCCCGGACGCTGACCACGACCGGGAGGACATCACCCGCATCGACCCGCGCCGCCACCCCCGCACGGACATCGGCTGGTTCTCGCCGGAGTGCACGAACTGGTCGGTGGCCAAGGGCAAGCGCTGCGACTACGACGGCCGCCCGGTCCAGCTGGACCTCTTCGGCGAGGAGCAGGAGCCGCTGCCGGACGAGGCCGCGCAGCGGTCCCGGATGCTCATGCAGGACGTGCCCCGCTTCACCGAGGTCCACCGCTACCGGGCGGTGATCGTGGAGAACGTCACCGACGTGCTCAAGTGGGAGCACCTCGACACCTGGCTGCGCCGGATGGCCAACCTCGGCTACCGGCACCGCATCGTCGTGCTGAACAGCGCGTTCGCGACCGTCCTCGGCCCGGGTGCGCCGCAGCTGCGCGACCGGGTCTACTTCGTGTTCTGGCGGCAGGAGTACCGGGACCCGGACTTCGCCAAATGGACCCGGCCCCGGGCGTGGTGCCCGCGCTGCGGCGACGTGGCCGGCGTCTACACCGCCAAACCCGGCGGGCGGCGCCTCATGCGCTACGGCGCCCAGTACGTCTACCGCTGCCCGAACGTCGCGTGCCGGGGCCGGGCGGTCCAGCCTTACGCCCTGCCCGCCGCCGCCGCGATCGACTGGACCATCCCGGGCCAGCGCATCGGCGACCGGACGGTGCCGCTGCGGCCCAAGACGATGGCCCGCATCGACGCGGGCCTGCGCCGCTTCGCCCGGCCCATCACCGTCGAGGCGGCCGGGAACACCTTCGAACGCCGCCCCGGCGTGCGGACCTGGCCGGTCGACGCCCCACTGACCGTGCAGACCACCACGGCGACCAAAGCCGTGGCCTGCTCGCCGCTGCTGGTGCCCTGCGGCGGCGGACGCAACGAAACCGCCAGCACCACCGCCACGCCGATGCGAGCACGGACCACCCGCGAAATCGAGGGCCTGACCGTGCCACCGCTGCTGGTGCCGGTCGAGGGCCGGGACGGCAAGCAGGCCCGCCCGGCCGGCGTGCCGCTGCGGGCGCAGACCGCCCGCGCTCAGGACGCGCTCATCGTCCCGCTGCGCGGGCACAACGCCAGCAAGCCCGTCACCGCCGAACCGCTGGACACGGTCACGGCCAGCGGCAACCACCACGCGCTCGTCATGCGCAACATGACCGCACGCGGCGACCAGGGCCAGATGTCCACCCCAGTCAGTGAACCGCTGCGGGCGGTCCTCGCCGAGCAGCGGCAGTCCCTCATCCGGTGGGACCAGCTGCTGTACAGCTACGACACCGGCGACCTGCGCGAGCTCGACGTCCCCCTGCCGGTGCAGACCGCCGTGCAGGGCGACGCGGTCCTCGGCGAGGCCATCGCCGTGCAGGACTGCACATTCCGGATGCTCGGCGTCGACGAGATCCGCGCCGGGATGGCCTTCACACCCGGCTACATTTTGCTCGGCGGCTCCAAGCGGGCCAAGGTCCGCATGCTCGGCAACGCCGTCACCCCGCCCGCCGCCCGCGACCTCGTCGCCGCGGTCGTCGAAGCCATCACCGGCGACTCGATCGACCCGCAGGCCTGACGGTCCCGATGACAGCCCTCCCGATCACCGGCCAGCAGGCTCAGGAAACCATCCTGAGCCTGCTGGCCCGGTCGCGTGACGTGCGGCTGCAGGCCATCGGCCGTGCCGCCCGCCCCGACTTCGAAGACTGGCTGTCCCACGTCCGCCCGGCCGCCGCCTGCACCCGCCCGATCCGCCTGGCCGGGACCATGGACCGCATCGAGGCCGAAACCGGCCGCCTCCTCGCGCGTACCGACACCCGCGACCTGCCCGACGGCGTCATCTACAAGGCCTGCGGCAACCGCCGCGCCACCGTCTGCCCCGCCTGCTCCGAACGCTACAAGCGCGACGCCTACCAGCTCGTACGGACCGGACTCGTCGGCGGCAAAGGCGTGCCCGAGGACGTGGCCCGGCACCCGGCCGTGTTCCCCACCCTGACCGCCCCGAGTTTCGGCGAGGTCCACACCCGCCACGTCCAGCGGCACACCTGCGGCAACCGCCGCCGCTGCGACTGCCGCCCCGAACCCTGCCACGCCCGCCGCGAACTCGTCTTCTGCCCGCACGGCCGCCGCCTGGTCTGCTTCGCCCGCCACGAGGAAACCGACACGGCGCTCGGCGCACCGCTGTGCCTGGACTGCTACGACCACGACGCCCAAGCCGTGTGGAACGGCTTCGCCGGAGCGCTGTGGTCCCGGACCGCCAACGCCGTCCGCAAGTTCCTGCGCCGCCGGGCGGCCGAACGCGGCATCCCGTTCCTGGTCAAGGAACGCAACGGGCGACTGGTCCCCGTCGACCCGTTCCGGCTCTCCTTCGGCAAGGTCGCCGAGATGCAACGCCGCGGGGTGGTGCACTTCCACGCCATCATCCGCCTCGACGGCTGGGACCCGGACAACCCGGCCGTGATCCTGCCGCCCCCGGCCGGCCTCACCGCCGCCGACCTCGTCGACGCCGTCGGCCACGCCGCGGCCGTCACGAGCGTCCACACCCCGGCACACCCCGACCGGCCGGACGGCTGGCCGGTGCGCTGGGGTGAGCAGCTGCTCGTCAAAGTCATCACCACCGCCGCGGACGGCGAGGTCACCGACGGCATGGTCGCCGCCTACCTGGCCAAGTACGCCACCAAAGCGACCGAGGTCACCGGCCACACCTCCGGACGGCTCAACACCGCCACCATCGACCTGTACGCCGACCCGGACGGCGACCACACCGCCCGGCTGCTGGATGCCTGCTGGCGCCTCGGCCGCCCCGCCGCAGGCAACCGGCAGCCCTGGACGTGCCCCGGCTGCGACCGGCCCACCCTGCTGCCCGCCTGCCCGACGTGCCACCTCGAGCGCCCAGGAACCGGCGCGGAAGACGCCGAGGACGGCGGCACCCCGAACCCGTACGTCCGGCTGCGCCGCTGGGCCCACATGCTCGGCTTCGGCGGACACTTCCTCACCAAGAGCCGCCGCTACTCGGTCACCTTCAGCATGCTGCGGCAGCAACGCGTCGTCTTCCGCCGCACCGAAACCAGCGGCCCGCCCGCCGAAGGGCCGGACGAGACACCGACCGTCCTGGTCGTCAACTTCCTGGCCTTCGTCGGCGCCGGATGGCACACCACCGCCGACGCGATGCTCGCTAACACCTCCGCCGCACTCGCCCGTGAGCACCACGAGGCCGCCCTACAAGACCTGGCGGCACTGGCCGCATGAACGTCGATACGTCGTCAAGCCCGGCTTGACATCGAATGCGGGGATAGGAAGGACAGCACATGCAAGGTAGGGCAGGACTTCCGGGGCCGGAGGGCAGCGGTTCGGTGCCGCTGCTGTACACGGCGGAGGAGGCGGCGGCACTGCTGCGGTGCTCGGCGTGGTGGCTGAAGAAGGAAGCCCGCGAAGGTCGCGCACCACACACCTTGATCGGCGGCGCATATCGCTTCACGCGCCAGCATCTGGACGCAGTGATCGAGGCGCACGAGGGGAGAGGCTGCATGACGAGTTCGGTCCCGTCATCGGTGAACCCGGTACGTCGCCCGGTTCAGGTTTCGCCGGACGACACGGTGCCGCTGCTGCGCGCCCGGCCGCCCCGGCGAGCTCGCGGCAGCCGTCCGGCTTCGATGGCGGCGTGAGGGGAGCGGCAATGGGTTTCGCGGAAAAACGTTCCGGCGGTGGTGGCTACTACCGCGGGCGGTACAAGATCGCTGAGGGTCGGTACGGCACGGTTCAGGACGAGTACGGCGCGACGATCCGGTTCCGGACCAGCCGGGCGGCGACGCAGGCCGCGGACGCGAAGGAGGTCGAGGTCCGGGCCGGCCGACGTCCGGTCGTTGCCGATCCGGGGATGTTGTTCAGCGTGTACGTCAACCAGTGGTACGCCGAGCTGGATCTGGCCCCTTCGACGATGCAGACCTACCGCAGGCACATCGAAGGCCACATCCTGCCGGCGTTCGGGCACCTGACCATGGCGGAGATCGAGCGCGAGGGCAGGAGCCGGGTAGCCAGGTGGGAGAAGGAGGGCCGAGACGGGTACGCCTCGGCAACGGTGCAGGGGTGGCGCAAGGTGCTACATGTCATCCTGGCCGACGCGGCCGGCGAGGGGCACATTGAGGCGAACCCGGCTACCCGGCGCCGGGGCCGTGGCCGGGTGGCCGGTCGTTCGCAGCTGCGGGCACCGGAGAAGGCGATCACCTCAGCGCTTGGTGTCCTGCTGATCTCGGAGCGGATGGCGCTGCTGTCCGGCCGGGACGATGAGTTCGTGGCCGGGCTGACGATCGGGTTCGGCGGTCTGCGTTTCGGTGAGACGGTGGGTCTGGAGACGCAGTACGTGCGCCCGCGCGAGGTTCGGGTCGAGTGGCAGCTGTACGAGCTGGACCACGGGGAGCTGCTGCGCTGCCCGCCGAAGGACGATTCGTACCGGACGGTCAACGTGCCGCAGTGGTTGACGGACCTGCAGCTGCAGCATGTCCGGCGGGTCGAGCCGACGCCCTGTGCGTGTCACGGTTTCCGCTACGTGTTCAGCGGTCACCGTCCGCCCCGGAAAGGGGCCCGGCAGCAGGGGCCGCGAATGGCCGATGTGGGCCGCCGGGCCGGCGTGTCGGTCGGCACGGTGTGGGCGGTGGCGCATGACCGTCCCGCGGTTGCCGACGAGACCCGGGACCGGGTGCGCGCGGCGATGGCGGAGCTGGGCTATGTCGGTGGTCTGCCGGATGGTCCGGTCGCGCCGCACTGGCGCCGGAACGGGTTCGCGACGTGGCTGTTCCAGCCTGCCGTAACGGGCTGGTATCCGGGTAAGGCGCCGCAGCCGACGCGACCGGTGCCGGTGCTGGCCGACCCGTGGCCTGGCGTGCCGATCCGTGGTCGTAACGCTGCGGGCCGGGCCGACTGCTGCTGGGTGCCGATCGCGCCGGGGCTGACGCCGCACGGCTTGCGGCACTCGTACAAGACGCTCATGGTGGAACTGGGCACCCCGTCGCCGCTGATGGACCTGCACATGGGTCACGCCAAGACGACGGTGCAGCAGGCGTACGAGCACGTGACCGGCGGGATGGTCGAGCAGCTGCTCAGCAGGCTGACCGCAGTGTGGCGTGAAGCGCTCGCGTCCCGGCGGGCCATGCATCCACGCTCACCCGTCGCGGTGCTGGACCGGCTGCTGACCGAGGGGGAGGAGCGGTGACCGGGCTCACGGCAAGATCTTCTCCCCGATTTCTCCCGAACCGGGACGGCCATCGAGAAGGGCCGATCTCCCGTGTGCAGGAAACCGGCCCTGACCTGCGCTTTCGCCTGTCGGGACAGCGGGATTCGAACCCACGACCCCTTGACCCCCAGTCAAGTGCGCTACCAAGCTGCGCTATGTCCCGGTGCCGCCCTACGCGAGCAGCCGGTACAGCGTAGCGCACACCCCCCGCCCCCGCCCACGCAGTATCCCCCTCGCGCCGGGTGAACGCCGTTACGCTCGGCCGATGCGGCTTGAGCTGGTCACGATCGTGGTGGACGCGTACGACCCGGCCATCGAGTTCTTCGTCGGGGTGCTCGGGTTCGAGCTCGTCGAGGACTCGCCCTCGCTCACCAGTGTCGAGCGGCGGGCGAAGCGGTGGGTTGTCGTGCGGCCGCCCGGGGCGCAGACCGGCATTCTCCTCGCGCAGGCCGATGGGGAGCGTCAAGAGGCGGGGGTGGGGGAGCAGGCGGCCGGGCGGGTCGGGTTCTTTCTCCGGGTCGAGGACTTTGATGTGGCCTTCGCTCGGCTCGTTGAGCACGGAGTGGTGATCGAAGGGTCACCGCGCGTCGAGGAGTACGGGCGGATCGTGGTGTTCCGGGATATTGCCGGGAACCGGTGGGACCTGCTCGGACCCGCCTGAGAGGCCCACAAAAGCGGACAAAAGGCCGTCGAGAAACGGGGCGTGAAGGCTTAGCCTCCGACGCCGTGCTGGGTGTTGAGCTGTTTGAGTTGTGGCGGGTCGGGCGGCTTCGGCTGCCCGCGCTCGCCGGGGTGTACGCGCGGGCCGCCGATGAGCTGAGTGTTGTCCGTCATGACGATGCCGACTGGGCGTTGCTGCGGCGGCAGCTCGTCGGGGTGCTCGCCGATGCGGCCGGGCAGGTGAATGAGGCCGGCGTTGCCGTCTGTGTGGCCGTTGAGGAGTACGCGCGCGCCGATGACGGGGCTGCGGGCGAGTTTCGGCGGCTGCGGGGCGACAGTGGGGTGCTTCCCGGGTGACGTACGAGCTGATTATGCAGCACGCCGAGGATATGCGTGATCTTGCTGTTGCTGTTGCCGTCGGGGGGACCGGGAGCGATCCGTTCAAGCGTCGGGCGATTCAGAGGGAGTTTGCCGATCTTCCTGACGCGTTTCGGCCCATCGCCGACTTTCCCGAGGTGCCCCAGGCGAAGATCGACCAGGTCCAGAGTGTCCTTCGTGGACTGTCCACTGGGGATCGCGGCGAGCTCGCCGAGCCGAAGCTGAGCGAGCTGCAGTATGCGCTGCGGAACTGGACCGGGGATGCGGCCGAGCGGTTCCGGCACGGGTTCGTCGAGCCTTGGCCGGCGTTCGTGCGCAACCAGTACACCGTCGGGGTGGTGCTGCGGGCCGCGCTCGAGGCCGAGCAGGAGATCTGGGTCCGGGCGCGGCAGGACGCGGATCAGATTGCCGAGCAGGGGCTGGCGGCGGTCGGGGCGTGCGGGGACTGTACGCGTACCGAATGGACGGTCACCTTCACCGTTGTCGCGTCCGTGGCGGCGATCGCGGCGGTGCCCGTGGCCGGTGGGCTCGCGCTCGCCGCCGGGGGGATCGCCGGTCTGGCGCAGGTGGTTGCCGCTACCGGGCCGGCCGAGGCGCCGCAGACCACGTTCAGTGCCGATGACCCCGTGGAGGTCGCCGACCGGGTGCGGGAGGCGATCACGCAGTTGCGGGCGCACATCCACGACAAGCGGGACGAGGTGCGGCGGGCGCTGCGGGCGACCGGGCGGGTGCTGACGGATCGGCCGGAGTTGTTCGGGTGGTGATCACCGTGCGGGTGCGAGGGGTCAGAGCGACACTCCGGCCAGGAATGATAGAGCTCGATGGAGTCGGCGGCGCCGGGGATCTCGAGGCGCTCGCCCGGGCGCTCTGGGCGGCGCGCACCCGCGAAGTGCTGCGCCGCGCGGGGCTCACCAGGGAGCCGGCCCCGATCGGGCGACGCGCCGAGGAGTACGTGCGGCGGCGGGCCCAGATCGTCGCATGTGGACGCTCGCGGGACGGGAAGGTGTGCGTCCGGGCGACCGGGATGCGCGCGTGGAGCGTCACCGGCGACCTCACCCCGGCGCGGGTGCAGGAGGCCGCCGAGGCGCTCATCGCGGACCAGCAAGGGAAGGTGCGGGCGCTGAAGCGAGCGATCTGGCATCCAGTACCTTCGCCGCGCCCTCGGTGAAGACGGCGATCCGGCCCGGGCCGGCGTGCTTCGCGGCGTGCACGGCGGCGTCCGCGTCGTGCAGCAGCTGGTCGATCTCGGCGTGGTTGCGCCGGCACGCGATGCCCACGCCCGCGGTCGGGGTCAGCTCGACGCCGGCCACCCGCGCCGGGCGGTGGATCGCGGCCAGGGGCTGGTCGCCGGCGGCGTGGCCGTAGGTGTCGTTGACCTTCCGGAACCCGTCGAGGTCGATCAGCAGTACCGCGAGGGGGCTTCCGCGCCGCGCCCGGGCCATGCCGCGGGTGGCCGTCACCGCGACGAGCACCGCGAGCGTGTACGCGAGCACGTGCGGCCACGACCCGTAGAGCGCAGAACACCCCGAAGACGAGGAACAACCTGCACAGGCCGGTCACGTCCGCGGTATCGGCCGGCACGGCGCCAAACTGAGTAATGATCCACTTTTCCGGCATACTGGATCGCGCCTCGTACTGGGCGCTACCCTGTGCGCACCGCCCGCGATGGGTGGGCGATACCGCTCATCTCGGCACTCGGTTGGCCGAAGGTATGACGGCCGGAAGTCCGCCGGCCGGGGGCGAAGGCGGTGATGACAGGCGGTGAAGACCAGCCGGCTGCTCGCCGTGTACGCGCCGCTGTTCGCCGTTGCCGTGGGCTGGGGCCTGTTCCGGCTCGCCGGCTTCGAGGGCGGCCTCGTGCTGGGCTGGCTGCCGGGCGCGATCGGGCTCGCGATCGGCGGGATGTACCTGCTGGCCGCCGCCCGCACCCCCGGGCTCGAGCCGGCCGGGCGCCGGTTCTGGCGCCACCTCGCCGTCGCGGCGCTGCTCATCGCCCCGTCCACCGGCCCGTTCACCGAGGCGAGCCTGGGCGGGCGCAAGAGCGGCCCGCTGCTCTTCGCCGCCGTCGGGCTGCTCGGCGTCGCGCTGCTGCTCGTGCTCTGGGCCCTGCTGCGCCTGCCGACCCGGGTCCGCGGCCGCGGCGACTGGCTGCGGCTGGGGCTCGACGCCGCCACCGTGCTGGTGTGCTCGGCGACGTTCCTGTGGCAGTTCGTGCTGCGCCCCATCGCCGGCGCGCCGCTGCCGCGGGTGCTCGCCCTGCTCGTGCTGAGCGTGCTGTGCCTGCTCGCGGTGCTGGCCGTCGTCAAGCTCATCCTGGCCGGCGTGGCGGCCGTCGACGGGCGGGCGCTGCGGGCGCTCGCGCTCGTCGTGCTGATCGGTTCGGTGGGCTCCGCGCTGGTACCGCTGCTGGACAGCCCCCGTCTCGCCGGCGTGTCCGACCTCGTCACCATGTGCGAGGCCCTGATGGTCGCCGTCGCCGGCGTGCTGCAGGCGCGCCGGGCCGGGGCGGCCCCGGTGACCCCGTTGCGGCGGGGGCGGCCCTACTCCGTCCTGCCGTACCTCGCCGTCGCCGCCGTCAACCTCCTCCTCGTCGCCGTCACGGTCGCGGGCGGCGGCACCCTGCCGGTGCTCTTCGGCGCCGTCGTGGCCACCGCCGCCGTGGTCGCCCGGCAGCTGCTCGCCTTCGCCGACAACGACGGGCTGCTGCGTTCGCTGCGCGAGCACCAGCGGCTCCTGCGCGAGCAGGCGACGCACGACGCGCTCACCGGGCTGCCGAACCGGGCGCTGTTCAACGAGCACCTGGAGCACGCGGGCGCGGCCGTCCTGGTCGACCTCGACGACTTCAAGGCGGTAAACGACACGCTCGGCCACCCGGTCGGCGACGGGCTGCTCGTGGAGGTCGGCCGCCGCCTGCGCGCCGCGGTACGCCCGACCGATCTCGTGGCCCGCCTCGGCGGCGACGAGTTCGCGGTGCTGGTGGCCGACGGCCCCGCGGACGGCCTGGACGGCATCCCGGCGCGCATCCTCGCCGAGCTCGAGCGGCCCGTGCACACCCACGGGCACGTGCTCACGGTGACGGCCAGTGTCGGGGTCGCGGCCCGGGCCGAGGGCGAGGGCGCCCAGGACCTGCTCCGCCACGCCGACATCGCCATGTACGCGGCGAAGCGGCGGGGGAAGGGCACGCACGCGCGGTACACCCCGGATCTGAGCGGGCTGCTGATGACGCCCGAATCGCGCCTGGCCGATCTGCGGCGGGCGATCGCCGCGGCGCGCCCGCCGTTCACGCTCGAGGTGGGCCGGGCCGCGCTCGTCTCGCCCGGGTTCGCGGCGGAGCTGACCGGTCTGCTGGCCGAGGCCGGGCTGACGCCGGACGGGCTGACCCTCGCGCTGCCGGCGGCGCAGCTGGCCGACGACGGCGTGCTGCCGCGGGTGATGCGCGAGCTGCGGGCGGCCGGGGTCGGGCTCGCCCTGGACAACACCGGCACCGGAACGGTACGGCTCGATCTGCTGAGCGCGCTGCCGTTCAGCGCCGTGATCGTCGACCCGCCGACCGGTGTCGACGACGGCCGATCCCGGGCGTTCGCCGAGGCCGTGGCCCGGTTCGCGCGGGACACCGGGATCGATTACAGGGTTCGATCCGAGGGCTCACTCCTAGAGAGCGCTCTCTAGATTTTCAGTTCCGGAACCGTGGACCTCTTGACACCGGGGCTGCTACGGATAACTCTCGTCTTGGAGAGCGCTCTCCGAACCTCACCCCGGTTCCCGGGCCGCCCGTTCCCGGTCTGGTGAGCCTGACACCCCGACGGCCGGAGCACAAGTGCGACCACCGCACCCCCGCGGTGGACCGTCCGGCTGCCGCCATGCCCTGAAACAGGAGCAGCTATGCACACCGCCGCACCGCCAACGGCGAACCGCCGCCGCCGAAATCTGATCATCGCCGCCATCGCCACGCTCGTGGTGCTGGTGACGTACGTGATCACGACGACCCTGACGGCCTCGGCCGCCGACACCCTGATCTCGCAGGGCAAGCCGGCGCTGTCGTCCTCCGACGAGAACGCCGGCACCCCCGCGTCCGCCGCGTTCGACGGCAACACCACCGGCACCCGCTGGTCCAGCGCGTTCAGCGACCCGCAGTGGATTCGCGTCGACCTCGGCCAGACGGCCACGATTTCGCAGGTCAAGCTGTTCTGGGAGGCCGCCTACGCGACGGCCTACCAGATCCAGACGTCCAACGACGGCAACACGTGGACGAACGTCTACTCGACCACCACGAGCACCGGCGGCACGCAGACCCTGAGCGTCACCGGTAGCGGCCGCTACGTGCGGATGAACGGCACGGCCCGCGCCACCGGCTACGGCTACTCGCTGTACGAGTTCCAGGTGTTCGGCTCGTTCCCGACGAACCCGACCTCGGGCCCGTGCAACACCGCCACCAACGCGGCCCAGGGCAAGACGGCCACCGCCTCCAGCATCGAGAACGCCGGCACCCCGGCCTCCGCGGCCGTCGACGGCAACGGCGGCACCCGCTGGTCCAGCGCGGCGAGCGACCCGCAGTGGCTGAGCGTCGACCTCGGCTCCACCCAGTCGATCTGTCAGGTGACGATCAACTGGGAGGCCGCCTACGGCAAGGACTTCCAGATCCAGACGTCCGCCGACGGCAACACGTGGGCGACCATCAAGACGGTCACCGGCGGCACCGGCGGCAACCAGGTCCTCAGCGGCCTGAGCGGCTCCGGGCGCTACATCCGCCTGTACGGCACCGCGCGCGGCACCGGCTACGGCTACTCGGCGTGGGAGTTCATCGTGAACACCGGCGGCACCGGACCGACGACCTCGTCGCCCTCGCCGACCACCAGCCCGACGCCGACCCCGACCGGCCCGCAGCTGCCCGGCGGCGGCGACCTGGGTTCGAACGTCATCGTGTTCGACCCGAGCCAGTCCTCCGCCACCATCCAGGCGAAGCTGGACCAGGTCTTCACCCAGCAGGAGCAGAACCAGTTCGGCAACGAGCGCTACCAGTTCCTGTTCAAGCCGGGCTCCTACAGCGGCCTGAACGCCCAGATCGGCTTCTACACGTCGATCAACGGCCTCGGCCAGAACCCGCAGGACGTGCAGATCCACGG
The DNA here is from genome assembly GCF_049995355.1 of Dactylosporangium sp. McL0621. Taxonomy (NCBI): domain Bacteria; kingdom Bacillati; phylum Actinomycetota; class Actinomycetes; order Micromonosporales; family Micromonosporaceae; genus Dactylosporangium; species Dactylosporangium sp. McL0621. Next base: position 9,934,058 of record NZ_CP188259.1, on the reverse strand, counting down.
CGACATCACCGTCGACGCGGGCTGGATGCAGGGCAACGCGACCCAGAACTTCTGGCGCTCGGCCGAGAACCTGTCGATCTACCCGGTCTCCGGGGTCGACCGCTGGGCCGTCGCGCAGGCCGCGCCGTTCCGCCGCATCGACGTGCATGGCGGCATGACCCTCGCGTCGCCGAACTGCGGGTGGGCGTCCGGCGGGTACATCGCCGACTCGCGCATCAGCGGCAACATCAACCCCTGCTCGCAGCAGCAGTGGTTCACCCGCGACTCCACCATCGGCAGCTGGAACGGCTCCGTGTGGAACATGGTGTTCTCGGGCGTCCAGGGTGCTCCGGCGAACAGCTTCCCGAACCCGCCGTACACCACCCTGCCCACCTCGCCGGTGACGCAGGAGAAGCCGTACCTGTACGCCGACGCGTCGGGCTACAGGGTGTTCGTGCCGTCGCAGCGGACCAACAGCAGCGGTGCGACCTGGATCAACGGGCAGACCCCGGGCACGTCGCTGCCGCTGAGCCAGTTCTATGTGGCGAAGCCGGGCGTGACCGCGGCGACGCTGAACCAGGCGGTCGCGCAGGGTCTGAACCTGCTGTTCACCCCGGGCGTGTACCACCTGGGCTCGACCGTGAACATCAACCGCGCCGGCACCGTGGTGCTCGGCCTGGGCTACGCGACGATCGTGGCGGACAACGGCGCCCTGCCGATGGCCGTCGGTGACGTCGACGGGGTCAAGATCGCCAGCCTGCTGTTCGACGCGGGCCCGACGAACTCCCCGGCCCTGCTGCAGGTCGGCCCGAACGGTGCCGGCGGCAACCACGCGGGGGCGCCGAACCTGGTCTCGGACGTCTTCCTGCGGGTCGGCGGCGCCGGTGCGGCCAAGGTCACCAACGCGCTCGTGGTCAACAACAACAACACGATCATCGACCACATCTGGTCCTGGCGGGCCGACCACGGTGCCGGGGCGGGCTGGACGTCCAACCCGGCCGACACCGGGCTCATCGTCAACGGCCAGAACGTCACCGCGTACGGCCTGTTCGTGGAGCACTTCGAGAAGTACAACGTCATCTGGAACGGCAACGGCGGCAAGACGATCTTCTTCCAGAACGAGCTGCCCTACGACCCGCCGTCGGCCGCCGCCTGGTCCCACGACGGGATCACCGGCTACGCCGCCTACAAGGTCGCCAACACCGTCACCTCGCACGAGGCGTGGGGCATGGGCAGCTACTGCGTCTTCACCTCGGACGAGTCGATCGCGGCGTACCACAGCTACGAAACGCCGGTGAACGCCAACGTCAAGTTCCACAACATCCTGACCGTGTCGCTGGGCAAGGGCTCCATCACCCACGTCATCAACGACACCGGAGACGCGGCGCTGCCGAGCTCCGTCACCCCGCACAACGTCGTCAGTTTCCCCTGATCAGGTACCTGTAGTGGGCGGGCCGTCCGGCATCCAGCCGGGCGGCCCGCTCGTTTCACGGGACCAGGTGGATGCGCACCTTCCGCGCGGCGACCGCGGCCTCCTCCAGCACGGTCAGGCGCGGCTCGGCGACCTCGAGCAGATGCGGGTGGCGCAGCGCGGCGAGGGCGGCGAGGCGCCGGTCGGCGAGGATCGCGTCGACCATCCCGCGGTCGCCGCCGCAGACGAGCGCGGCGAGCGTGCCGGCCTCGGGCAGCAGCACCCGCTCGGCGATGTCCGCGGACTTGCCGGCGACCGCGTCGGACTGGTTGTCGCGGCGGCGGGCGTAGCGCTGCTGGGACCAGCCGCCGGCGGCGGTGCGCCCGTGCACGTGGAAGCGCTCCACCTTGGAGGCCGTGATGGCGGTACCGTCGACAACGCCCGCCGCCACGGCGCCCTTGCGGGCCAGGAGCAGCCCGATGCGGGGCGGCGCGGCAACCCCCCTGAGCAGCGCGTCGACGTCCTCGGCCGCGTCGAGGCCGGGCGGTGGGTGCAGGGTCGCCCGGTCGCCGTTGCTCGTCCCGGTCAGCACCAGGCCCGCCTCGTCGGCGCCCTGATGGCGCCCGTAGAAGCCGTCGAGCCAGCCGCGCAGGCGCTCCGGCGAGATCTCCACCCAACGACCGCCGCCCGCGGCCGGCTTGGCCGTCACCATGTCCCAGATCCTATTTCGTGCTGAACAGAACCCGTAACTCCAGGCCCTTCATCAGCCAGGACGCGCCGAAGCCGAGGATGGCCAGCGCCTCGCCGACCAGCAGCGCGTAGTCCTGGAGCCAGCCGCCGATCTCGGTGACCGCGATGAACACGACGGCCACGCCGATGACGGCCGCGCAGGTGAAGTGGAACCGGCGCCAGAACGCGGGCGAGCGCCGGCCCGGCAGCTCGGTGCGGTTGCCCTCGCGGATGCCGAAGTACAGGCTGATGATGCCGAGGCACACGATGAACACGGCGGCGCAGGTGTAGTGCACGACCGCGACCGGCATCTCGCCCATCCGCTCCTGCAGCGGGGTGAGGGCGATCGTCGAGTGCCGCGGCCGGTCGGTGCTGAACAGCGCGACCCCGAGCGCGGCGACCCCGGCGATGTTGCTGAGCAGGTTGTCGAGGTTGTGCTCGAACGCCTTGTACGTCACCAGGAACAGCCCGGTGACGCACAGGGCGCCGACGAACACGTCGCGCAGGCCCGTGTAGAAGTACTCGCTCAGCGACGCCCGGGGCCGGCCGCCCTCGAGCGCGAGGTCGCCGAGCACGAGCGCGACGGGCAGCGCGACGCCGATGAAGCCGATGACGGCCCGCATCAGCAGGAAGGAGCGCACGTACAGCACGCCGGCGTCCGGCGCCGCCAGCCGCTCGGGGCTCGGGCGCCGCGGGCCCTCGGTCTGCGGGTCGAGATAGCCCACGGCGACATCATGACATCGCCCGGGCGTAGTAGACGACCCCGGCGACGTGCTCGACGACCTCGCGCAGCGTCCACGTGTCCGGGTCCGGCCGCGCGTCAAGCACCGCCGGGTCGAGTCCCCGCAGGCCGGCGCGGTACATGAGGGCGAGGCGGGTCAGCCGGCTCGTCGCCTCCTCCAGGTCGGTCTCGGTGAACCGCGCGTAGTCGGCGTGCGTGGTGACGGTGCGCCCGTGCCAGTGGTCGGGGAGCGGGTCCAGCCCGTTGAGCCGGCACATGATCTCGGCCAGGTGGTCGACGAGGTGGTCGGTGACGCGGCGCAGCGACTTGTGCGGCGTCCAGGCGTTGCCGTCGAAGACGACGGGCCGGCCGTCCCAGCCCAGCCACCCCTGGGCCAGGCCCAGCACTTCCTCGACGGCGGCGTCGATCACGTTCTCGAGTTCCATGCGCGCGACGCTAACGGCGGGATCGTTCGGGCCCGGCCGAATGGTGCGGGAGCGGAGCGGGATCGTTCGGGCCCGGCCGAATGGTGCGGGAGCGGAGCGGCGGGCGCTCTTCGAGACGATCGCGGGGGATGCCGACGCGGCCCGGGGCGTCGAGGCCGGGGCGGTCGCGATCATGCGGGAATGTTCATGAACGGCGCGGATGTGCCGATCTCGGCAGCGTGGAGAGGGTGGCGACCTGGCGTCCGACCAGGCTGCTGGCCGCGGCCGTGTCCCTGGCCCTGCTCGCCGAGGCCTGGTTCGCCGTCGGGCTGCTGCACCGCACCCCGGAGCTCGTCAGCTGGGTCGCGGTGCCGCTCGCCGTCGGGTTCTCCGTCCCCGCCTGCCTGGGGGCCGCGGCCGCGCCCGGAATCGCCCCGGGCGGGGCCCGCTTCTGGCGGCACGTCGCCGTCGCCATGGCGTTCATCGGGCTCGGCGGCATCAGCAACGGCGTCGACATGCTCCGCCGGATCGTGCGGCCCCAGCACGTCGGGCCGCTGACCGCGGGCATCTACGTCGCCGGGCTCGCGGTGCTGCTGTGGGCGCTGCTGCGCATCCCCGGCGCCCGCCGCAGCCGCGGCGAGTGGCTGCGCTTCGGGCTGGACTCCGCGACGGTACTGGTGGCCGTCCTGGCGTTCGCCTGGCACTTCCTGCTCAGCGACTGGCAGCGGTGGTCCGGCGGCAACGCAACGGGCGCCCGGGCCGTGCTGGCGCTGCTCGCCTGCGCCGCCGTGTGCGTGTTCGCGTTGGTGAAGATCGCGTTCACCGGCACCGGGCCGCTCGACCGGCGGGCGCTGTACCTGCTGGCCTCGGCCGGCGGCGTCGGCGCGCTCGGCGGGGCCATCGCGCCGCTGCTGCAGTCGCGGCCGTACCTCAACGGCACCCCGGTCATCCTGCCCGTCACCTGCCTGGTGCTGTGCGTGGCCGCGGACCGGCAGCGCCGCGCGGCCCGGGTGACGCCCCCGACCCCGGCGCGGCGGGAGCGGCCCGGCTTCGTGTCGTACGCGGCCGTCTCCGCCACCTGCGTGCTCCTGCTCGCCGACGCCTGGATGCGCGGCGGCGACATCCTCGGCGTCGCCGTCGCCACCGTCGTGCTCGTGCTGCTGGTCGCGGCCCGCCAGGCGACGGCGCTGCGTGACAACGCCGGGCTCGTGCAGTCGCTGGCCTGGCAGGCCACCCACGACTCGCTCACCGGCCTGGCCAACCGGCGCCGGCTCACCCAGCACGTCGCCGACGCGCTGGGCCGCCACGAACGGGTCGCCGTCGCGCTCATCGACATCGACGACTTCAAGGCCATCAACGACGACCTCGGCCACGGGTGCCCAGCAGCTCGTCGCGGCGACAGCCGGGCGGGTACGCCCGCAGCAGGCGTGCGTACCGCCGCTCCAGCGAAGGTGAGGCCACTACGCCTCCGTGGGGCGGGTCGCGGCGCGCGGGTAGCGGCGGGGGAGCGCGGCCAGCGCCAGGGCGAGCAGCCCGCAGCCGGCGCCGGCCAGGAAGAACAGCGAGAACGTGGGCTGGCCGAACCACTCCCACAGCGGGTGCCACGACGGGTGTGGCATCTCCAGGTGGTGCTGGAGCATGAGCGGGAACGCGAACAGGGTCGGCACCCACCACAGGACCAGGCCGACCCCGAAGAACGTCTTCACCGAGCCGCGCGCCGGGTGCTCCTCGCCGTCGGTGCGCCGGCTCGCCCAGCCGAAGAGCAGGAACGCCGCCAGCCCGGCGAGCAGGCCGCCGGCGAGGCCGCAGGGCCAGACGGCGGCCGGGGTGGTGCGCCGGAAGTCGGCGGCGACGAAGGTGGTGTCCACTGTGGAGGCCGGGTACGCCTCCAGGTCGAGCACGAGCGTGCCGCGGCGGGCCACCAGGACCAGGCCCTGGTCCGGGCCCGAGGCGTCGTACACGGTCCAGCCGTCCGCCTCCAGATTGCCGCGCGCCGCCGCGATCGCGCGGTCCGGGTCCAACCCGGGGCCGCCGTCGGCGCCGACGCTCGCGGTCGCCTGCGCGTATTCGGCGCCGTCGCCGAACAGCAGCTCCCGCGCGTTGTGCCAGCCGAGCGGGGCGCCGTAGATGATGAACTTCGCGGCCGGGGACGGGGCCGGGTCCTGCCATTTCGCATCCGGTACCGCCTCCACCGCCATCGCCCGGGTCTGCGCGGCGGTGGGCAGGGGCTCGGCGGTCTCCCAGCCGGCGCGGACGGCGAACGCGGCGCCGAACAGCCCGGCGATCACGCTCGCGGCGAGCGCCCAGAACACGGCGGTCCGGCTGCGCGGGCGGCCCAGCCGGGCGCGCAGGCCGTGCCGGAGCAGGTTGGCCGCCTCGCGCGCGAGCGGCCGGGAGCGCCCGGGCGGGGCGGCGTCGAGGAGCGTGCCGAGCAGCTCCTCGCGCGGATAGTCGCGGGGATAGACGCGCAGGAGCCGGGTGTACCGCCGCCGCTGCGCCGTCATCACGCCGTCCTCGGCCGATGGGCCTGCCGCAGCCGGTGCTCGGCCGCGGTCGCGAGCTCGCGCAGCCGGGCCGTCTCGGCGGTCAGCGCGGTCAGGCCGGCGGAGGTGAGGCGGTAGTAGCGGCGGGCCCGGCCGTCCACGACCTCCTCGCGGTCCGGCTCGACGAGCCCCTCGGCCGTCAGCCGGTCGAGCGCGGTGTAGAGGGTGCCGGTGAGCAGGCCCACGCGGCCGCCGGAGAGCTCGGCGACCTCCTGGAGGATGCCGTACCCGTGCCGGGGCGTGCCCGCGAGCGCGGTCAGGATGAGGAAGGTCGGCTCCCGCATCGCCTTGGCGGCTTTCACGGCCGGAAGCATAAGTAAATGATCAAGCCATCGTCAACGGGGCGGCCGCTGCGGATACGGCCGCCCGTCGAACCGCTTACTCCAGGCGCATGATCTTCGTGCCGTCCACCTTGGACTTGATCTCCTTGAGCCCGGTGGGCGTGGGCCCGTCGATCTTCGATCCGTCGGCGATGTTGAACTTCGAGGCGTGCGCCGGGCAGACGGCCACGCCGTTCTGCGGCGCGGTCACCAGGACTCCCTTGTGCGGGCAGGCGGCGTCGAACAACTTGAAAGTTCCACTCACCGGCTGCACGATCAGCAGCCCGTTCTGCACGATGCCGCCCCCCACCGGCACCTGGCCGGTGTCGGCCACCGACCCGCCGGCGGCGGCCGACGGCCCGGCGGACGGTCCCGCGGCGGGGCCCGAGGACTGGGCCGGCGCGGGCGCCGGCGTCTGGGCGGTGGCGTCCTTACCGCCGCAGGCGGCCAGCAGGGTGGCGGCGCTCAGGCCGCCGAGGCCGGCCAGCAGGGCCCGTCGGTGCGCGCAGGGTTGCACACGGTCTTCGGTCATTGCCACGATGTCCCTTCGGTGTGCGGGCAGGGCACAGCCGCCACCGCTCTGTGGCGCGCTTTAGTTGAGGGCTTGGCAAGGATACATAGACATATGGAAGATTATCCAGCTCTTCCCGGCCCGCCCCGCGTCACGACCGTGGTCGGCAGCACCACCCGCCGGGGCGGCCCGTCCACCCCGGCGATGCGGTCGAAGAGCAGCTCGGCCGCCCGCGCCCCCAGGTCGGCCGCGTCGTAGGTGACGAGCGTGACCGGGGTCGGCAGCAGGTCGGCGAGCTCGAGGTCGTCGAAGGCGGCCACGCCCGTGCCGCCGCCGTGGGTCCGCGCCGCGTGCAGCACGCCCACCGCCATCCGGTTGTTGTCGGCGAAGACCGCGTCGGCCGGGTCCGGGCCGCGCAGCAGCGCCAGTGCGGTCGCGTGCGCCGCCTCGACCGTGTGCACACCGACGTGCACGAGCGCCGGGTCGGCGGCCAGCCCGGCGGACTTGAGCGCCTGCCGGTAGCCGGCCAGCCGCCGCGCGCCCGTGCCGATCGCGGGGTCGCCGCCGATGTAGGCGATGCGGCGGTACCCCAGCTCCAGCAGCCGCCGCACGGCCTCCCGCGCGCCGCCGTGGTTGTCCAGCACGACCGAGTCGGCCGCGACCCGCCCGGGCACGCGGTCGATGAACACGATCGGCGCCCACCCGGCCAGCTCGTCGTGCAGCGCCCGCTGGGAGTGCCCGGTCGGCACCACGAGGAGCCCGTCGACCCGCCGCCGCAGCACCAGGTCGCGCAGCAGCTCCCGCTCGGTGTCGAAGCTCTGCCGGGTGCTGCCCACGACGAGCATGTGCGAGTGCCGGCGGGCCACGTCCTCGGCGCCGCGGGTGATGCCCGACCAGAACGGGTTCGCCACGTCCTCGATGACCAGTGCCACCGTGTGGGTGTTCTGCCCGGGGCGCAGCGTGCGGGCCGACTCGTTGCGGCGGAACCCGAGCTCGGCGATGGCGCGCTCGACCGCCTCGCGGGTCTCCGCCCGGATGTACCGCTCGTGGTTGACCACCCGCGAGACCGTCGCGACGCTCACGCCGGCCTCGCGGGCCACGTCGTGCATCGTGGGGCGGCGCAAGGACATCGAGGGCTCCTCTATTGACCACGGCAGAGTATATGAGTACGTTTTCTGAAAACGTTCACATAGACGTTGATCTCTCTAACCAGGCCCGCCACCTGGGGAGGTGCCCCATGCGCAAAGACATCGCCGTAGTTGCCCTGGCCGCCCTGCTGCTCGGATCGGCCGCCGCGTGCGGCGAGGACAGCGGCGACGACGCCAAGACGATCACCGTCGCCTACCAGAAGTTCGGCGCCTTCATCCAGCTCGACGACCAGCTCCAGCGGGTCAAGGGCGAGTACGAGTCGGCCCATCCGGGCCACACCGTGAAGCTGCTGCCGATCGAGGCGTCGGAGAACGACTACTACACCAAGCTCTCGCTGATGAACCGGTCCCCGAAGACCGCGCCCGACGTGCTGTACGAGGACACGTTCCTCGTCAACACCGACATCGCGGCCGGGTTCCTGGCCCCGGTCGACGAGTACCTCGCCGCCTGGCCCGACTGGAGCCAGTACAGCGACGCCGCCAAGAACGCGGCCAAGGCCCTCGACGGCAAGACGTACGGCGTGCCGATGGGCACCGACACGCGGGCGCTCTACTACAACAAGGACCTGTTCCGGCAGGCCGGCCTGGCCGTGCCCTGGGAGCCGAAGACCTGGGACGACATCCTGGCCGCGGCGCGGACCGTCAAGCAGAGGCTGCCCGGCGTCACCCCGCTGAACGTGTACTCCGGCAAGGGCGCCGGCGAGGGCGCCACCATGCAGGGCTTCGAGATGCTGCTGTACGGAACGAAGCACACCCTCTACGACGAGGGGTCCAAGAAGTGGGTCGTCGGCAGCCCGGGCTTCAACGACTCGCTCGGCTTCATCAAGACGATCTTCTCCGAGAAGCTCGCGCCGGAGGCCCAGGACGCCCTCGACCCGAACTGGGGCACCCGGGTCTCCACCGAGCTGCTGCCGTCGAGCAGGCTCGCCATCGACCTCGACGGCTCCTGGCTGTCCAGCACGTGGCTGCCGACCGGGAGCAAGCCGTGGCCGCAGTGGAGCACGGTGCTCGGCGAGGCCGCGATGCCGACCCAGCACGGCGACGCGCCCGGCAGGACGAGCATGTCGGGCGGCTGGGTGCTGTCGGTGGGCGCGCACGCCAAGGACAAGAAGGCCTCATTCGACTTCGTCACGACCATGCTCAACAAGGACAACACGCTCGCCTACGACATCGCCGCCCAGCAGATCGCCGAGCGGGCGGACGTGGCGGGGGACCCGATGTACCTGCAGTCGAACCCGGCCCTGCAGTTCTTCACCGACCTGGTGAAGGTGACGCACTTCCGGCCCGCGTACCCGGACTACCCGCACGTCTCCGACGCCGTCCAGGTCGCGATGGAGTCGGTGATGACCGGGCAGGCGCCCCCCGAACAGGCCGCGAAGACGTTCGGCGACCAGGTGAAGGCGGCCGTCGGCGGGGACGACAAGGTGACGACGGCATCATGAGCCGTGCACTGGCGGCGCGGGCCGTGGCCCTCGCGCCCGCGCTGCTGCTGCTCGGCGTGTTCTTCGCGGGGCCGTTGCTCTGGAGCGTGTACAGCGCCTTCACCGACATCGCGCTCACCGGCACGTCGCAGGTCAACTTCGTCGGCGCCGACAACTTCGTCACCATGTGGCACGACAAGCAGTTCTGGAACTCCCTGGAGCTGACGCTCGTCTTCGTCGTCGGCTCCGCGGTGATCGGGCAGAACACCCTCGGGCTACTCATCGCGCTGCTGCTCAAGGGGGCCGGCAAGGTCACCCGGGCCGGGGTCTCCGGAGTCGTGGTGGCCGCGTGGACGGTGCCGGAGACGGTGGCCGCGTTCTGCTGGTACTCGTTCCTGCACCGCGAGGGCACCCTCAACGCCCTCACCGGGCCGCTCGGGCTGCACCAGAACTGGCTCTACACCGCCCCGATGCTCGCCGTCACCCTCGCCAACGTGTGGCGCGGCACGGCCTTCTCGATGCTGGTGTACCAGGCCGCGCTGAACGACGTCCCGCCCGAGCTGCACGAGGCCGCCGCCGTCGACGGGGCCTCGGTGTGGCAGCGGCTGCGCTACGTGACCCTGCCGCTGATCCGCCGCGCGATCGTGAGCAACCTGATGCTCATCACGCTGCAGACCCTGGCGTCCTTCGGGCTCATCTACGTGATGACCAAGGGCGGCCCCGGCGACCGCAGCCAGACGACGCCGATCTACATGTACCAGGAGTCGTTCCAGTTCTACAAGCTCGGCTACGGCACCGCGATGGCCCTGGTACTGCTGCTCATCGGCGCCGTCTTCTCGCTCATCTACGTGCGGGTCATCCGGCTGGAGGAGGCGTGAGGGCCGCGGCGCGGGCCGTGCTCGCGCTCGTCGCCGTGCTGTTCCTGCTGCCGTTCGTGTGGCTGGTGGTCGCCTCGGTCCAGCCCGGCGCCGCGCTGTCAGCCCACATCGACTGGCACTTCACCGCGCGCAACTTCGGCGACGTGCTCAACGCCGACACGGTGCTCCGGCCGATGCTCAACTCCCTGATCATCTCCGGCGGCACCGCGGCGCTCACCGTGGCCGCGGCGGTCCTGGCCGCGTACCCGCTCTCGCGCCACCGCAGCCGCACGGGCCGGGCGCTGATTTACACCATCCTGTTCTCCACCTGCCTGCCCATCACCGCCGTGATGGTCCCGGTGTACACGCTGTACAGCCGCTTCTCGCTCACCGACTCGGTCCCGGCGCTCATCCTCTTCATGGCCGCGTCGTCGCTGCCGTTCGGCATCTGGATGATGAAGAACTTCATGGACGGCGTGCCGGTCGAGCTCGAGGAGGCGGCCTGGACCGACGGCGCCGGCTGGGCCCAGTCGCTGCTGCGGATCGTGCTGCCGCTCATGGTCCCCGGCCTGACCGTCGTCTTCGTCTTCACGTTCGTGCTGCAATGGGGCAACTTCTTCGTCCCGTTCATCCTGCTGCAGGCGCCCGAGAGCCAGCCGGCGTCGGTCACCATCTACACGTTCTTCTCCACCTACGGGCAGGTCGCCTACGGCCAGCTGGCGGCGTTCGCGATCCTCTACACGGCGCCGGTCGTCCTGATGTACTCGGTGTTGTCGAGGGTCTTCGGCGGGGCGTTCAGCCTCACCGGCGCGGTGAAGGGTTAGGAACGGCATGCGCATCGAGTCCACCGAGCTGTTCATCGGCGACCGGCAGGTCGTGCGGGTGTTCGACGTCGAAGGGCCCGCCACCGTGCGCGGCGACGGGGTGTCCGGCGAGGGCACCGGCCCCGGCGAGATTCCGGTAAGCGTCGACGCGCCCCCAGGCACCGTCGTCCCCATCACCGTCGAGGCGGGCGGCGAGACCGGGCACGGCGAGCTCGTCGTGGCCGAGCCCGGCTGGACGGTGTGGATGGTCTCGCACTTCCACTACGACCCGGTGTGGTGGAACACCCAGGCCGCCTACACCGAGACCTGGGGCGCGCCCGGGCAGACCGGCACCGAGTTCCGCGGCGACTTCCAGCGCACCGGCTTCGAGCTCGTCCGGCTGCACCTGGAGACCGCGCGGCTGCACCCGGAGTACAAGTTCGTCCTCGCCGAGCTGGACTACCTCAAGCCCTACTGGGACACGTTCCCGCAGGACCGCGCGTACATCCGGCGGCTGCTCGCCGAGGGCCGGCTCGAGCTCGTCGGCGGCACCTACAACGAGCCGAACACCAACCTGACCCTCGCCGAGACCACGATCCGCAACTTCCGGTACGGCATCGGCTTCCAGCGCGACGTCGTCGGCGGCGACCCGCGCACCGCCTGGCAGCTCGACGCGTTCGGCCACGACCCGAACTTCCCGGGCCTGGCCGCCGCCGCGGGCCTGGACTCCTCCTCGTGGGCGCGCGGGCCGTTCCACCAGTGGGGCCCGATGCAGACCACGTTCACGCCGGGCGACCGCGGCTGGGGCGACCCGTCGAGCATGCAGTTCGACGCCGAGTTCGAGTGGCTGTCGCCGAACGGGCGGGGCGTGCTCACCCACTACATGCCCGCGCACTACTCGGCGGGCTGGCACATCGACGCCCAGCCGACCCTCGCGGCCGCCGAGGAGAACATCTACCGGCTGTTCCTGCTGCTGAAGAAGGTCGCCCGCACCCGCAACATCCTGCTGCCGGTCGGCACCGACTACAGCCCGCCCGCGAAGTGGGTCGTCGACATCCACCGCGACTGGAACGCCCGCTACACCTGGCCGCGGTTCGTGTGCGGGCTGCCGCGCGAGTTCTTCGCCGCGGTGCGGGCGCAGGCGACCGGGTTCTCGCCGCAGACCCGGGACATGAACCCGATCTACACCGGCAAGGACGTGTCGTTCATCGACACCAAGCAGGCCCAGCGGCACACCGAGGCCCTGCTGACCGACGCCGAGATGTTCGCGACCCTCGCCGCCCTCGACGGCGCGCCGTTCCCGCACGAGCGGACCGACATGGCCTGGCGGCAGCTCGTCTTCGGCGCGCACCACGACGGGATCACCGGTTCGGAGTCCGATCAGGTGTACCTCGACCTGCTCACCGGCTGGCGCCAGGCCCACGACCTCGCGGCCGGCGTGCTGGGCGAAGCCCTGGACGCGCTCGTCGCCCGGCTGCCGGCGGGCGCGCCGGACGGTACACCCCGGGTGGTCGTCTTCAACCCGTCGTCGTGGACCCGCACCGACGTCGTGCGCGTCGGCGGGCTCGAGCTGCTCGCCGAGGACGTCCCCGGCGTGGGGTACAAGACGTTCGCGCTGCCCGCCGCGGACGCGTGGTCGGTCCGGGACGGCACGACGATCGAGAACGAGTCCTTCCGCGTCACCGTCGACCCCGGCCGCGGCGGCACCGTCTCGTCCATCGTGGACCTCCGCGCCGGGCGCGAGCTGCTGGCCGCCGGCCGGCCCGGCAACGAGCTGCTCGTCTACGAGGAGTACCCGGCCCACCCGCAGGTCCATGAGGGCCCCTGGCACCTGCTGCCCAAGGGCCCGCCCGCGGCCGGCTCGGCCGATCGTCCGGCGCTCTCGGTGCTGGTCGAGGCGGGACCGCTGGGCGAGCGCGTCACGGTCACCGGGGTCGTCGGCCCGGCGCGGTACACCCAGATCCTGACCCTCTGGCGCGGCGTGCCCCGCCTCGACGTGCGCACCCGGCTCGACGACTTCGCCGGCGCCGACCAGCTCGTCCGGGTCCGCTGGCCCGCCGCGGTCGCCGGTGCCCTTCCGGTCAGCGAGGTCGGCAACGCGGTCGTCGGCCGCGGCTTCGGCCTCATCGACACCGACGCCGGCCCGGCCCCCTGGACCCTCGACAACCCGGCGCAGCACTGGTTCGCGCTGTCGTCGACGGCGAGGGTTCGCGTCGGTACCCACACCCGCGCGATCGGCGTCGCCGAGATCATCGGCGGCGGCCCGGCCGTGCGGGACCTCGCCCTGGCGCTCATCCGGCGCGGGGTCACGGCCACCTGCTCGACCGCCGGCGGCCCCCGCTACGGCTCCCTCGCCGTCGACTCGAACCTGCCCGACGTCCGCATCCGCATCGACGACGCCGCCGCGGCCCCCCGCACCTGGGTCCCGGCCGAGCGCCCCCTGGCCCAGGTGTGGACGCCCAACGCCGACCTCACCGGCCCGCGCGACCTGCCGGTGCTCGTCCTCGCCGCGGCCGAGGTCGCCGCCGTCTGCGCCGAGCTGGCGGCCACCGGCGAGATCACGGCCCCCGCGGCCGCCGCCGACCCCGACCCTTCGCTCGACGAGTACACCGTCGGCATCGTCAACCGCGGCCTGCCCGGCTTCGCCGTGGACCCCGGCGGCGCCCTGCACCTGTCGCTGGTCCGCTCCTGCACCGGCTGGCCGTCGGGCGTGTGGATCGACCCGCCGCGCCGGACCGCGCCCGACGGGTCGAACTTCCAGCAGCAGCACTGGACGCACGTCTTCGAGTACAGCATCGTGGCCGGCGCGGGGGACTGGCGGGCCGCGGGCCTGGTCGCCGCCGGGCACGCGGTGAACCATCCGCTGCACGCGCGCGTCGCGCCGCCCGGCCCGCCCGCGTCGGAGCGCCTCGTCACGGTGGAGCCGTCCACAGTGGTCCTGACCGCGTTGAAGCCGGCGGGCGACCCGCTGGCGTCGGGCCGCGAGCCGTCGCCGGTGTCGTCGGTCCTGGCGCGGTACTACGAGTCGGCGGGCGCCCCGGCCGACGTCCACATCGGACTCCCGGTGCCGGTGTCCGCCCGCCGGGCGGTGGACCTGCTCGAGCAGCCGGTGGACGACGGGTCCACACTGGATGGTGCCGGGATCGGGCAGGTGCTGCTGGACGTCGGCCGGACGCTGCCGGCGGCTCCCTCGGCGGTGGCCCCGGCCTTCGCGCGGTACTGGCTGCACAACACCGGGCCCGCGCCGCTGGGGAACATGCCCCTGTCGGTGCACCTCGAGCCGTCGGTGACCGACCGGACCTCGTTCACCGTCACGATCTCCTCCGACCTGGTCGCCTCGGGAGCGTCGGGCGAGGTGCTCCTCGCGGCGCCGGAGGGCTGGACGGTGACGCCGTCGTCGCTGCCGTACGACCTCCCGGCGGGCGGCCACGCGCGGTTCCCGGTCTCGGTCGCCCCACCCGCTGGTGTCTCGCCGGGCGTGTACCGGCTGCGGGCGTCGCTGCCCTCCGGCGTCTACGACGTGGCCCGGCTGCTGGTCGGGGCCGACGCCCCGGAGCCGATCAGCGGCGTGCTGTCGCCGCCCGCGCTGCACCTGCGCCGCGGCGACTCCGCCGTGATCCGGCTCGAGACGTCGGCGCCGGACGCCGAGGTGCACCTCATCGGCCCCTGGCACACGTGGGAGCTCGTCGCCGCCCCGGCGGTCCTGGGCGGCGGGTCCACGGTGGAGTTCCCCGTCACCGTGCCCGCGGAGCACCCGCCGGGCACCTGGTGGCTGCTGGCCCGGATCGCCGACGCGGGGGAGCTGTACTACACCGAGCCCATCACCGTGACGGTCGCGCCGTGATCGCGGCCTGGGTCGGGGACGAGCCGATCACGGTGGCCCAGGTCGAGGAGCGCCTCGCCGGCCTGTACTCGGGCTCCGCGGGCGCGCGGTTGCCGCACCCGGCCACCGCCGAGGGGCGCAACCTGCGCCGCTGGCTGGTCCAGCTCATGGCCGCGAATGCGGTCGTTTCGCAGGATTTCGCCGAACCGCCGCTGGTGGAGCCGCCTCCGGTCGAGCCGCCGGCGCTCGCCCGGGCCCTGCGCCTCGGCGGTGTCGCGGCCGCGGTGGTGGCCGCGCGCCCGGACGTGTACGCGTCGGTCACCGCGGGCGTGACGGTCGCCGACGCGGAGGTCCACGACTACTGGTCCCGCAACCGCGACCGCCATTCTTCGCCGTTCGCCGAGAGCCGCCCCGCGGTCGCCGCCCTGCTGCTGCACGAGGCCCGCGACCGGCACTTCACGCGCTGGCTCGACGAGCGCTGCGCGGCCCGGGTCCGGCTCATGCCGGGCTTCGAACACCCGGGGAACCCGGCCCAGCCCGACTACACCCACCACCACTGACTGCGGGAAACCCGCAGCCCGGGTGCGGGACGGTACCGAGGCCGGCGCCCGCGGTACACCCGAGACTTGGGCGGTGCGGTCACGTCTCCTGGCACTCGTCGCCGTGTCGTTGCTCGCGTCCGGGTGTGCGGCCCATGGCGGCGAAACCGCCCAGGGGCGGCCCGGTCCCTCGGCGACCACCTCGGGGTCGGGCGTGACCGGTGGGTCCGGGCTCAGCGCGGCGCAACTGGCCCGGATCCCGCACTTCCCGCCGGCGCCCCCGCCGAAGCCGGTCACCGTGCCGGCCGGGGCGTCCGCGGGCTGGTACAGCGCGATCCCGACCGACCAGCCGATCGCGTTCATCACCATGGACGACGGCTGGACCAAGGACCCGCGGGCGCTGCCCCTGCTGCAGGCCGCGCACGTGCCCGTCACGCTGTTCCTGGAGATCAACGCGATAAAGGCCGACCCCGGCTACTTCACCCGCCTCCAGCAGGCCGGCGCGGTCATCGAGGCGCACACGATCTCCCACCCCGAGCTCAAGGGCAAGTCGTACGACGTGCAGAAGCACGAGATCTGCGGCTCCGCGGACGAGCTCGGCCGCCTCTACGGGCGCCGCCCGCTGCTGTTCCGCCCGCCGTTCGGCGACAAGGACGCGACCACCCTGCGCGTCGTGCACGACTGCGGGATGAAGGCCGCGTTCTTCTGGAAGGAGACGACGGACAAGGGCATCGTGCGCTACCAGGCGGGCTCGAAGGTCAAGGCGGGCGACATCCTGCTCATGCACTTCCGGCCCGCGTTCGTCGACGACTTCCTCGCCGTGCTCCAGGCCATCTCGGCCGCCGGGCTCACGCCCGCCCTGCTCGAGGACTACGTGAACTGAGCGGGTAGGTCGAGGCATACGACGGTACCGCCGGACGGTCCCGCCCCCACGAACAGCTCGGCGCCGAGCAGCTCCGCGCGCTCGCGCATGCCGATCAGCCCGTGGCCGGCCGGGAAGCCGCCCGGGGGCGGGCCCGGGCCGTCGTCGCGCACGAGCACCCGCAGCCCCGGCCCGTGCGGCCCGGCCTCGACGTGGATGCGCCGCGGCCCGGCGTGGCGCACGGCGTTGGTCAGCGCCTCCTGGACGATTCGGTACACCGCGGTCTCCGCCGTCGCCGGCAGCCGCGGCAGCCCGTCGACCGCGACGTCGACCTCGAGGCCATGGCGGTCCCTGATGTGCCGGGCCAGGTCGTCGAGCGCCGCGGCCAGGCCGAGCGCGTCGAGGGCCAGGGGCCGCATCTGGGCGATGAGGCGGCGCAGCGACTGGATCTGCCGGCCGACGATCTCCCGGGCGTCGGCCAGGCCGCCGTTCGCGTCTTTCGCCACGTCGGCCGGTTCGCCCTTCGCGTCGGCCGGTTCGCCCTTCGCGTCGGCCGGTTCGCCCTTCGCGTCGGCCGGTTCGCCCTTCGCGTTGGCCGCCGCGCCTTTCGCGTCGGCCTGCCCGCCGTTCGTGTCGGCCGGCTTTTCGTTTGCACCCGCCGCCGCGGCGGCCGCCAGCAGGACCTGCACCGCGGCCAGCTCCTGCAGGGTGTCGTCGTGCAGCTCGCGGGCCCATCGGCGGCGCTCGGCCTCGGCCCCGTCGAGGCGGGACGCGGCCTCGCGCAGCCGGGCCCGGTGCCGCTCCAGGGCGGCCTCGCGCAGCGCCAGCCCCGCGGTCGCGAACAGCAGCGCGACCGGGAGGAGCAGCAGCAGTACCTCCGGCGCGGGCCGGTTGCTGCCCTGCCAGAGCGCGGCGACGGCGATGAGCGCGGCGATACCCGCGGCGGCGAGCAGCCGGGCCCGTACGGCGAAGCGGCGGGGGTCGGCGGCTGGGGCGACGGCGAGGGCGAGCAGGAACGCCGCGCCCGCGCCGGCCCCGGACCACAGCTCGGCGCTCGGGGCCAGGTCGCCGAGCTCGAGCAGGATCGCGGTGCCGAGCAGCGCCACGCCGACGGCCGCGAGCGCCTTGCGCAGCCCGCCGGTCACCGTCGTGCCGACCAGCGTTTTGCGCAGGCCGCGAGCAAGCGTTGTACGCCCGCCGCTGGTCACGGGAGCAGGCCCATTCGGCGCGCCGCGACGACCAGCTCCGCGCGGCTGGTCGTGCCGAGCCGGGCGCGCAGGTTGGCGCGGTGCGTCTCGACCGTACGCAGGCTTATCGCGAGCCGCGCGGCTGTCTCGGCGTTGGTGTGCCCGGCGGCCAGCAGCGCGAGCACGTCCCGCTCGCGCGGGCTGAGCGCGTCGGCCGGGGCCGGGCGGCTGCGGGCCAGGCGCGCGCCGAGCTCGGCGTCGACGTACACCGAACCGGCCATCACCGTCTCGACCGCCCGCAGCAACTCGTCGGCGGCGGCCTCCTTGAGCACATATCCGTGCACGCCCCCGGCGAACGCCTCCCGCGCGAACGACACGTCGTCGTGCATCGTCAGCACCACGATCCGCGGCGGCGGGTCGGCGGCCAGCAGCTCGGGCAGCACCGGCAGCGCGCTGTCCGGGCCGAAGCTGAGGTCGAGCACGATGAGGTCGGGCCGCAGGCGGTGGGCGACCGCGCGCAGCTCGGCGAGCCCGGCCGCCTCGCCCTCGACCCGGCAGCGAGCGTCGGCGGCGAGCAGCGCCCGCAGCCCGGCCCGCACGACGAGATGGTCATCGGCGAGCAGGATCCGCCACGTGGTCACGCCCTCGTTTCTACTCCCTCAGGCCCAGCCGCGGACGTACGGCTCCCGGGAGGCGTCGAGCGCGGCCACCGTCACTTATCCCAGTCGTCGATGAGCGGCTCCCCGACGATGAACCGCTCGACGCCGGCGGGCTCGGCGACCCCCGTCGTGACGAGCGTGGCGCCGGACGCGTCAAGCGCGGCGATGGACAGCGTCGCCGGCACCGGGGCGTCGACCACGCCGACGCCGTCGGTCAGCGTGACGAGGGCATCGCGGCCGCCGGTCACCTGCAACCGGGTCGCGCCGGGCGGGGCGACCACGAGGAGCCGGTCGGAGAGCTGCCCGCGGTCCTCGTGCGGCAGCCGTACCACCACCAGCCGATCGGACGCCGCCACCGCGGTCGTGACCCGGGCGGTGTTGCGCAGCTTCGCCGGCAGGGGCTCGCCGTGCACCTCCGAGACGTTGAGCAGGTCGCCGGTGCCGGTCGCCGCGCACACCTCGGCCGCGTCCCCGTAGAGCGTGCCGAGCACGACGACGGTCGGCCGCCGCTCGCCGGGCGGCGTACCGCCCCACAGCACCCGCCACGCACCCACCTCGAGGCCCGGCACGGTCGGGCACGAGGACAGCAGATCCCGGGCCGTACGGTCGTTCGCGGCCCCGCGCTCGGCCGGCGGCGCGGAGGTGGCCCGGGCGCGGGCGCCCAGGTTCCGGAAGGACTGCTGGCGCACCACCCCGTCGCAGATCACCTGCCACAGGTGGTTGGCGCCCGAGATCGGCTTCCATTGGGCCTCGAACGCCCACGAGTGCTCGAGGGTGCCGTCGGGCCGCACGGTGGTCGTGACGGCGGTCTTCGCCTCGCAGCCGGCCGGCACGAGCACCGTCGAGTTGTCGTCGTCGGGCGGCCCGAACTCCGTGAACGGGCTCAGGTCGCCGATCGTCCGCCCGTACCGGCCCGAGGCCAGGTCGGCCAGGGGTGCGTCGACGGGGGCCCACGCGCTGACGAACTCGGCCTGCTCGGCGTTGTAGAAGACCGCGCCGAAGAAGCGCCTCGCGCGGGGATCGGGCCGGTCGAGGGTATCGGCGACGAGCAGCACCTTGACGCGGTCCAGGGCCGGGTCGACGCGCCAGGTACCGCGGGCACCGTCCAGCGCCGTGCGCAGGCCCTCGGCCACGCCCGGCTCCACCCTCGAGCGGGTCGGCTCGGCGATGATCCCCCGGGTCCAGTCGTTGAGGCCGACCGACGGCTTGAAGTACGAGGGCGCCGGCGCCGGCGCCGGGGCCGGGCTGGTTGCCGTAAGCCCTTGGGTGCCGAGCAGCGCCGCGACCACCACGGCCCCGATCCCGGACGCGCCCCAGCGCCAGGTCCGGCGCCGGCTCCGGCGCAGCAGCCGGCCGTACGGGTCGGGGGCCGCGCGGACCCCGGCGACCGAGCGCGCCATCTCCTCGCGCAGCCGCTCCTGCAGGGTGCTCATCGCCCGCTCCTCAGGTCGCTCGACTCCAGCAGCTCGCGCAGCCGCGCCAGCCCGCGCGACGCCTGGCTCTTCACCGACCCGACCGAGCAGCCGAGCAGCTCGGCGGTCTCGGCCTCGGAGAGGTCCTCCCAGTACCGCAGCACGAGCACGGCCCGCATGCGCTGCGGCAGGCGGGCGAGCTCGGCCACGAGCGCCGACCGCTCCGCGAACGCGCCGCTGGAATCCGGCCGGGGATCGTCGGGCGGCTCGGCACTCAGCAGCTCCCGCCGCAGCCCCCGCCACCAGCTCGTGCGCTGATTGACCATGGCCCGCCGCAGGTACGGCAGCGGCTCGGCGATGCGCTCGAACCGCGGCATGATCTTCAGCAGGCACGTCTGCACGAGGTCCTCGGCCAGCGGCAGCGAACCCGTGAGCAGGTACGCGGTGTGCAGCAGCTCCGTGTACCGCAGCCGCACGAACTGCTCGAAGCCTTCATCCGGCACGCTGCCGCCTTCCGTCGGACGCCGTCACAGCATGCACGCCGCGGCGGCTCGAAAGGTTGAGCGCGGGCTAGGGCTTGGCGGCGTACAGCGGGTCGGACAGCAGGGACTCGAAGGCCAGCTCCGCCGCGCCCACCAGAGGGGCGTCGTCGCCGAGCTGGGGCGTGTGCAGGGCCACGTGGGCGCGGCACGCCGGCAACGCCATGGTGTGCAGGCGGTTGCGCACGTGGTCGGCGCCCGCGAGGTACAGCTCGCTCAGGGTTCCGCCGAAGACGACCACCGTCGGGTTGAAGATGTTCACCAGGTTGGCCACGCCGAAGCCCAGCCAGTCCGCGGCGTGGGCCACGGCGGCCTGGGCGTCCGGGTTGCCGTCCTGCGCCGCCTGTACCGCGGCCGCCACCGCCGCGCCCGGGGTCGGGACCGTGCGGCCCGCGAGGTGCAGCAGGGCTCGCTCGCCGATCTCGGTCTCCCAGCAGCCGCGGGAGCCGCAACCGCAGAGCCGGCCCTCGGGGTGTACGACCATGTGGCCGACCTCGCCGCCGTGGCCGCCGTAGCCGGTGATGCGCCGGCCGCCGGCGATGATGCCCGCGCTGATGCCCGCGTCGCCGTGCAGGTAGATGACGTTGTCGGCGCCCGTCGCGGCGCCGCGGGTGTGTTCGGCCAGGGCGGCCAGGTCCGCGGTGCCGCCCAGGAACGGGCCCGCCGACGGGCCCAGCCGGGGGTACAGGGCGCCGGCCAGTTCCGGTTCGATCGTCTCATCGGCCCAGCCCAGGTTGTGGCGCACGGAACCGGAGACGGCCAGGCCGGAGCCGACCAGCACGGCGTCGGCGGGTGCGGAGCGCTGCATGTCGGCGACCAGGGCGACCAGCGCGGCGATGGTCGGGGCCGGGTCGGGGCCGGGCGGGCGCTGGGCGGTGCGGCCGTCGAGGACCTTTCCGCCCAGGCCGACGCGCGCGGCGCGCAGGCGGTCGAGCTCGAGGCTCAGCGCGTACCCGTAGACGCGCGACGACCGCGGACGCACCACGATCGACGGGCGGCCGGCGCGGCCGGTCTCATGCGGTACACCCTCGTCGACAAGGCCCGCGGTGGCCAGATCGGCGGTGAGCGCGCCGATGGTGCTGCGGTTCAGGCCGAGCCGGCTGGTCAGCTCGGCGCGCGACGTTGCGCCGCGGACGTGGATGTAGCGGAGCAGGGCCCCCAGGTTCTGCCGGCGCACCGACTCCTGCGGACTGGTGGAGGAGGACACGCTGTAAGCCTCCTGGAACGAGCGTGGGTCCCCGGAACATCGCTCCGGGGACCCACGACGTCGTTGCCGGTGTTACTTGGTGAGCGGGGAGAGCTTCGGGTCGTTGGCGTAGGCCTCGGCCGCGTTCGCCTTGGTCACGATGACCGGCGGGAGCAGGTACGACGGGACGACCTTGACACCGTTGTTGTAGGACTTGGTGTCGTTGATGGTCGGCTCGCCGCCACCCTGGAGGGCCTTCACCATGTTGATGGTCTCGGCCACCAGCTTGCGGGTGTCCTTGTTGATCGTGGAGTACTGCTCGCCGGCCATGATGCTCTTGACCGACTCGACCTCGGAGTCCTGGCCGGTGACGACCGGAACCGGCTTACCGGCGGCCTTCACCGAGGTGATGATCGCGCGGGCCAGGGTGTCGTTCGGGGACAGGACGCCGTCCAGCGTCTTGCCGCCGCTCGCGTAGGTCGAGGTCATGATGGTGTCCATGCGCGACTGCGCACCCTCGGCCTTCCAGCCCTGGATGGCGGTCTGCTTGACGTCCTTCTGGCCCGAGCCGACGATGACGTCGCCCTTGTCGATGAGCGGCTTGAGCACGTCCATCGCGCCGTTGAAGAAGACACCGGCGTTGTTGTCGTCCGGCGAGCCGGAGAACAGCTCGATGGTCCACGGGCCGGTCGGCTTCTTGGCCTTCATGCCGTCCAGCAGGGCCTGGCCCTGCAGTTGGCCGACCTTGAAGTTGTCGAACGCGATGTAGTAGTCGAGGTCGTTCGTGCCGGTGATGAGCCGGTCGTAGGCGATGACGATCGCGCCGGAGTCCTTGGCCTGCTTGACCTGGGTGCCCAGCTGCGCGGCGTCGGTCGCGCCGATGACGATGACCTTCGCGCCCTTGGTGACCATGGACGAGATCTGCGACTGCTGGTCGGCGACCGTGGTCGACGCGCCGGCGTACTGCACGTCGGACTTGAAGCCCGCGTCCTTGAGGCCGTTGGTGAACAGGTCACCGGCGAGAACCCAGTTCTCCGAGGTCTTCGACGGCAGGGCGACGCCGATCAGCGCGTCCTTGGCGAAACCCTTGGTGGCGCCGGAGGCAGCGGTCGACGAGTCGCGGTCGCTGCTGCCGCACGCGGCGGTGCTCAGCGCAACCAGCGCGACAGCGCTGACGGCGAGGCTCCTGGTGAGGAACTTGCGCATGGCTTTGAAAGCCCTTTCTTTCGGGATGTTACTGGGGATGGGGGCGTCTGCCGCGGGTGTGCGGCGGGTGGGTCAGCCGCCGACCGGAGTCCTGATTGACTCCTGACCGGCTTGGTTGGGCGCGGCCGGCTCGGTGTTCTCCTGCCGGCGGAAGGGGCGCATGATCGATCCGATGATCGAGAAGCGACCCTGGCTCTTGTTGTAGACGTCGAGCGCGACGGCGAGCAGCAGGAACAGGCCGCGGATGATCTGCTCGCGGTCGGTGCCGATGCCCAGCAGCTGCAGGCCGTTCTTGAGCACGGCCATGACCAGACCACCGACGATGGAGCCGCTCACGGTGCCGATGCCGCCGGCGACCGCGGCGCCACCGATGAAGACGGCGGCGATCGCGTCGAGCTCCCAGCTGAGGCCGTCCTGCGGGCCGGAGGCGCCGGAGCGGGCCACGAAGATCATGCCGGCCAGCGCGGCCAGGATCGACATGTTCATGATGACGAAGAAGTTGACGCGGCGCAGCTTGACGCCGGAGAGCTCCGCGGCGCGGGCGTTGCCGCCGACCGCATAGATGTGCCGGCCGCCCGCGGTGTTGCGGGTGTAGAAGGAGTACGCGATGACCAGCGCGG
The DNA here is from genome assembly GCF_049995355.1 of Dactylosporangium sp. McL0621. Classification (NCBI taxonomy): domain Bacteria; kingdom Bacillati; phylum Actinomycetota; class Actinomycetes; order Micromonosporales; family Micromonosporaceae; genus Dactylosporangium; species Dactylosporangium sp. McL0621. The sequence goes on along the minus strand of NZ_CP188259.1, from coordinate 9,911,157 downwards.
CCAGGATGCAGCCCGAGATCGGGAAGCTCGTGCCGACGCGGCCGCCGGCGAAGCGCAGGGTGGCGAACACGATGATCGCGACCATGATGGCCATGCGCACGACCGACACCCACATCGGGCTCTGCTCGGCGTCCATCTGGCGGCGGGTCTTGCGCGTGGAGAACTCGCGCCACACCACGGCCAGGCAGGCGATGAGACCCAGGATCAGGGTGCTGTTGTTGTACCCCGTGTTGGGGCCCCACTCCGGCAGGTATCCGGCGCCGATCTTGGTGAACGCCTTCGAGACCGGGATCGTCTCGGCGTTGCCGATGAACTGGTTGCCGCCCCGGAATATCAGCATGCCGGCGAGCGTGACGATGAAGGCGGGCACGCCGATGTAGGCGACCCAGAAGCCCTGCCAGGCGCCGATCAGGGCGCCGACCGCGAGGCCGAGCAGGATGCCGACCCACCACGGCAGATTGTGGTCGCGCATGGTCTTGGCCACGATGATGCCGACGAACGCGGCGACCGAGCCGACCGAGAGGTCGATGTGGCCGGCGACGATCACCATGAGCATGCCGATGGACAGCACGGAGATGTACGCGTACTGCTGGGTCAGCGAGATCAGGTTGCCGGAGTTGAGGGTCAGCCCGTCGGTCCACCACTGGAACAGCAGAATGATCGCCACGAGGGTGAAGATCATCGTGAACTGGCGGGCGTTCGAGGTCGTGCCCCCGAACAGGTTCTTCTGGAGGTCCTTGAGTCGGCTCATCGCGTCGGCATCTTCTTCGTTGAGGTCATCTGCTTCATGAGGAGTTCCGGGTTGGCCTCGCTGCGGGGGACCTCGCCGGTGATGTTGCCTTCGAACACCGTGTAGATGCGGTCGCACAGACCGAGCAGCTCCGGCAGCTCCGAGGAGATGACGATGACGCCCTTACCCTCGTCGGCGAGCCGCTGGATGATGCCGTAGATCTCGTACTTCGCGCCGACGTCGATACCGCGCGTCGGCTCGTCGAGGATCAGCAGGTCGGGATCGGTGAACATCCACTTGGCCAGCACGACCTTCTGCTGGTTGCCGCCGGAGAGCTTGGTGACGCCCTCGTCGACCGAGGGGGCCTTGACCCGCAGGGCCTGGCGGTACGCCTCGGCCGCCTTGTACTCGGCGACCTCGTCGATGACGCCGCGGCGGGTGATCTTCGACAGCTTGGCGGCGACCGTCGAGGTCTTGATGTCGTCGAGGAGGTTGAGCCCGATGGACTTGCGGTCCTCGCTGACGTAGGCCAGGCCGTGGTTGATCGCCTCGGCCACCGACTTGAGCTGGATCTCCTGGCCGTCCTTGAAGATCTGCCCGGACTGGTAGACGCCGTAGGAGCGGCCGAAGAGGCTCATCGCCAGCTCGGTGCGCCCGGCGCCCATCAGGCCGGCGAAGCCGACGATCTCGCCGCGGCGGACCGTGAAGCTCGAGTTCTTGCAGACCAGCCGGTCGGCGGCGATCGGGTGCCGCACGGTCCAGTTGCGGACCTCGAAGAAGACCTCGCCGATCTTCGGGGTGTGCTCGGGGAAGCGGCTCTCCAGGTCGCGGCCGACCATGCCGCGCACGATCCGGTCCTCGTTGACGCCCTCGGCGCCGACGACGAGGGTCTCCACCGTCTTGCCGTCACGCAGGATCGTGATGGAGTCCGAGATCTCCTCGATCTCGTTGAGCTTGTGCGAGATCATGATCGAGGTGATGCCCTGCCGCTTGAAGCCGCGCAGCAGATCGAGCAGGTGCTTGGAGTCGTTCTCGTTGAGCGCGGCGGTCGGCTCGTCGAGAATGAGCAGCTTGACATCTTTGGCGAACGCCTTGGCGATCTCCACCAGCTGCTGCTTGCCGACGCCGATGTCCTTGATGAGGGTGTCGGGGTCGTCGCGCAGGCCGACCTGGGTCAGCAGCTCGTGGGCGCGGCGGTTGGCGCCCTTCCAGTCGTAGGACCCATTCCGGCGGGGCTCGTTGCCCAGGAACAGGTTCTCCGTGATGGACATGTGCGGCACCAGGGCAAGCTCCTGGTGGATGATCACAATGCCGGCCTTCTCGCTGGACCGGATGTCGCTGAAGCGACTCTCCGAGCCCTGGTAGAAGATCTGGCCGTCGTACGAGCCATAGGGGTAAACGCCGCTGAGCACCTTCATCAGCGTCGACTTTCCGGCGCCGTTCTCACCGCAGATCGCATGGATCTCGCCCTCACGGACCACCAGGTTGACGTCGCTGAGCGCCTTGACGCCCGGGAACTCCTTGGTGATGGACCGCATCTCGAGCAGGATCGGTGCGGTGCTCATGACGCGAGCCGCCTTGTCACCGACATCATGTTGCCTCCGAGGGGCATTGCCGCCAGCCAGGTTTGTTGTGACGACCAACTTATTCCAGTGTGGCGATCCTGCCCAGTCCCGCCGATCGTTTCTTGGTAACAATCCGGCAATGATCTAGCCCTCGGACCGCCATAGCAGCGACCCGGGAAGCGCTCTCACGTGTCCGGGGTGTTAGCTGCGCGTGTCGGACTCTAAATCCAATTGCTTTACTAAGTCAACGCCACGGGGCACCATGTAGGTAACGGTACGTAGGCAGGAGGCCGGGTGCGGCAAGTCGGGACAAATCTCCCCAAGGTCGGGCAGTACAACCGGGCGGTCGTGCTGGATCAGATCCAGCTGACCGACGGCACGAGCCGGGTGGAGATCGCGGAGCACACCGGCCTGACACCGCAGACGGTCTCCGGCATCGTGCGCCGGCTGATCGACGAGGGGATCGTGCGCGAGGACGGCGCGCGCTCCTCCAGCGGCGGCAAGCCACGCACCGTCCTGCGCATCAACGCCGACGCCGGGCGGGCCGTCGGGCTGCACTTCGACCCGATCGAGCTGGCCTGTGTCGTGGTCGACCTGCTGGGCCGGCCGCTCGTCACCGCACGCCGCCCGACCCCCGCCGACATGGACCCGGCCAAGGTCACGGCGGCGATGGCCGGCCTGGTCGGGGAGGTGCTGGCGGCCGCCGGGGTCGAGCGCGAGCGGGTGCTCGGCGTCGGGCTGGCCGCCCCCGGGCCGATCGACCAGTCGCTCGGCGAGGTCATCTCGCCGCCGCAGCTGTCGGACTGGACCCGCGTGCCGCTCAAGCAGATGGTCGCCGACGCCACCGGGCTGCCGGTCACGCTGGACAACGACGCGACCGCCGCGGCGATCGGCGAGCGCTGGGCGGGCGCCGGGCGCGGGGTCGCGAACTTCGCGTACTTCTTCCTCGGCACCGGTGTCGGCGGCGGCCTCGTGCTCGGCCACCAGGTCCATCGGGGCGGGTCCATGAACGCCGCCGAGTTCGGGCACACCTCGGTTACGGAGAGTGGCCCCGACTGCTACTGCGGCAACCGGGGGTGCCTCGAGAGCCTCATCAACCCGGCGGCGCTGGTCGCCGACGCCCGCCGACTTTTGGCCGCCGGCGGTGAGAGCGCTCTCACGAAGGCCTATCGGCGATCACCGTCCACTGTGGATCACGGGGCCCTGTGCCGGGCGGCCGCGGCCGGCGACGAGCTCGCCGCCGGGGTGATCGAGCGGGCCGCCGAGCGCCTCGCCGCGGTCGCGGTCAATGTGGTGAACATCGTCGACGTGGAGCTCATCATTCTCGGCGGGCACGGCATCCGCCACGTGGAGACGCAGTTCCGCGGCGCGGTGGTGCGGGCGCTGGGGGAGCGGGCCATCGCGCGGCGCATCCGCGACGTCGAGGTGGCCCTGTCCCCGCTGGGCGACGACGCGGCCGTGATCGGGGGCGCGGCCCTGGTGCTGCACTCGACGTACTCGCCGCAGGTTTCCGCCCTGCTTGCCGGTTAGGCCTCCCTGTCGATCATGCCGGCCTGCGCCGGCATGATCGGCAGGACGGGGCCTAAAGGAAGCGGCGCGCGCTGGCGGCCTTGGAAACCGCCTCCGCCAGCGCCTCCGCCACTTCATCCACTGTGGACGGTGAGACCCGCGTGCGGGGGATCGACAGGCTTATCGCGTCGGTCGCCGGCTCGCGCATCGGCACGACCCGCGCCACGCACACGATTCCCTCGGTGTTCTCCTCGCGGTCCACGGCGTAGCCGGCCGCCCGGATCGAGGCCAGCTCGGCGTGCAGCGCGGCCCGGTCCGTGATCGTGTGCGGGGTCAGGGCCGGCAGCGGGTCGGGCAGCAGTGCGTCGACCTCGGCGAGGGGGCGGCCCGCGAGCAGTACCTTGCCCAGCGCGGTCGCGTGCGCGGGAAGGCGACGGCCGATCGCGGAGTACAGCCGCAGCGGATGCACCGACTCCCGCTTGGCGACATAGGTGATGTCGCGGCCGTCGAGGCGGCCGAGGTGCGTGGTCTCGCCGAAGCGCGCGGCCAGGTCGTCGAGGATGCCGGCGAGCAGCCCCACCGTGTCGTCGGCGTCGAGGTAGGCCGCGCCGACCTGCAGCGCCCGCAGCCCGAGCCGGAAGCGGGTGTCGGACGCCTCGATCCAGCCGCGGGCGGCCATCGTGCGCAGGATGCCGTGCAGGCTGCTCTTCGGGATGTCGAGCAGCCGCGTGAGCTCCGACAGCGTCGACGGGCCCGCGGCGGCCAGCGCCTCCAGGATGTCCAGGGTCCGGTCCGCTGATTTGACGGGTGTGGTCACGCGGCCCCCCATGCACTATGGTCACGGATGTGACCGACGTTCAGCATACTGAACACCCCACCGTCGTAGAAGTCATTGCCGCCGGGAAGATCGTGCCGGTCGTCGTGCTCGAGGACGCCGCCGACGCCGCGAGCCTGGCCGACGCCCTCGTCGCCGGCGGCCTGGGCTGCGCCGAGGTGACGTTCCGGACCGCCGCCGCGGCCGACGCCATCCGGGCCATGAGCGACCGCCCCGGCATGCTCGTGGGCGCGGGCACCGTGCTCAACGTGGCGCAGGTCGACCGGGCCGTGGCGGCGGGCGCGAAGTTCGTCGTGAGCCCCGGCTTCAGCGCCGCCGTTGTGGCGCGCTGCCAGGAGCACGGCGTGCCGGTGTTCCCCGGCGTCGCCTCGCCGAGCGAGATCATGCAGGCCCTCGACGCGGGCCTGGACACCGTGAAGTTCTTCCCGGCCGAGCAGCTGGGTGGGGTACCGATGGTGAAGGCCCTCGCCGCTCCCTTCCGCTCCGTCAGGTTCATCCCCACGGGCGGCGTCAACACCGGCAACCTCGCCGACTACCTCGCCGTGAAGTCGGTGCTGGCCGTCGGCGGGACCTGGATGGTCGCGCCCGACCTGCTCGCCGCCCGCGACTGGGATGCCGTCACCAGCCGCACCCGAGACGCATTGGAGCAGACCCGATGATCACCGTGCGGCCGGCCGCGGAGTGCCGCTACGACCTCGTCTCGCTCGGCGAGGTCATGCTCCGCCTCGACCCGGGCGAGGGTCGCATCCGCACCGCGCGGCAGTTCCGGGCCTGGGAGGGCGGCGGCGAGTACAACGTGGCCCGCGGGCTGCGCCGCTGCTTCGGGCTGCGCACCGGGCTCGTCAGCGCGTTCGCGGACAACGACGTGGGCCGGCTGCTGGAGGACCTGATCCTGCAGGGCGGGGTGGACACGGCGTTCGTGAAGTGGGTGCCGTACGACGGGATCGGCCGCACCGTCCGCAACGGCCTGAACTTCACCGAGCGCGGGTTCGGGGTGCGCGGCGCCGTCGGCGTCTCCGACCGCGGGCTCACCGCGGCCGGCCAGCTGCGCCCGGGCGACGTGGACTGGGAGCACCTCTTCGGCGAGCTCGGCGTGCGCTGGCTGCACACCGGCGGCATCTACGCGGCCCTGTCCGAGACCACCCCGGACACGATCGAGGCGTGCCTGGCCGCGGCCCGCCGGCACGGCACCGTGATCTCGTACGACCTCAACTACCGGCCGAGCCTGTGGAAGGCGATCGGCGGCCAGGAGCGGGCCCGCGAGGTGAACCGCCGCCTGGCCGGCTTCGTCGACGTGATGATCGGCAACGAGGAGGACTTCACCGCCTGCCTCGGCCTCGAGGTGCCCGACACCGACATCGACGGCGGCGAGCTGGACTCGGCGAACTTCCGCACGATGATCGCGGCGGCGGTGGAGGCGTACCCGAACTTCCAGGTCGTCGCGACCACCCTGCGCGGCGTGCGCACCGCCACCGTGAACGACTGGGGCGCGATCGCCTTCGCCGACGGCGACTTCGCCGAGGCCACCCACCGCCCGGCCCTGGAGATCCTGGACCGGGTCGGCGGGGGCGACAGCTTCGCCTCGGGCCTCATCTACGGCCTGATGACGTTCGGCGACGTGAAGACCGCCGTCGAGTACGGCGCGGCCCACGGCGCCCTGGCCATGACCACCCCGGGCGACACCTCGATGGCGAGCCTGAAGGAGGTCGAGGCGCTGGTCGCCGGGGCCGGCGCCCGCGTGCAGCGCTAGAGCACGGTCCCGGCCAGCAGCTCGATCTGGGCCGGGTCGTCGCCGTAGCAGTACAGGACCAGCTCGTCGGCGCCGAAGTCGCGGTACGCGGCAACGGTGTCGGCGAGCTGTCCGGCGTCCGTGACCGGGTCGCCCCAGCCCGAACGGCCCGTGAACGCGTAGTACTCGGCCACCGCGCGCCGCGCCCGGGCGATCGACTCGGGCGAGCCCGCCGCGGCGTTGATCTGGCAGACCAGGCGCGGGCGGCCGGTGCGCCCGGCCTCGGCCCACTGGTCGTGCACGGTGCGCACGAGACCGCCGGCCCACTGCAGCGGGGCCGCGCACAGGAACCCGGCGCCGTAGCGGGCGACGCGGGCCAGGGCCGCGGGCGCGAAGCCGCCGATGAGCAGCGGCGGACCGCCGGGCGTGGCGGGGGCGGGGCCGACCGGCGTCTGCGGGTACGCCCGCCCGGCCCAGATGTGGTTCAGGTCGGCGAGCATCCGGTCCATGATCGGCCCGCGCCGGTCGATTGGCACGTCCGCGGCCGCGTGGTCGTCGTCGCGGCCGCCGATGCCGACGCCGAGCGTGAGGCGCCCGCCCGACATCAGGTCGAGCGTCGCGGCCTGCTTGGCCAGCAGCGCGGTGCCGCGCAGCGGGGCGAGCAGCACCTCGGTCTGCAGCCGGATTCGGGTGGTGGCGCCGGCCAGGGCGGCGAGGGCGACGAGCGGCTCGGGATTGTCGTAGGCGAGCCGGTCGAGCAGCGCCACGGTGGCGAAGCCGGCCGCCTCGGCGCGGCGGGCCCATTCGGGCAGCCGCGCGGGGTCGCTGATGGGCAGGCCAAGGCCAAGATCCATGATTCGGTACTCCCTGTAGGTGGGCAGCAAACAGTGCTGTCGCCACCCCCTCCCCGCGACTGCTGCGAGGTCCCGCCCCCATCTGCGACGTCCATCTCGGGGGCGGAATTCGGAGTTCCAACGCTGAGTGTACCCGACGAACAAAATTCAAATATTTACAACAATGAATCACCCACTTACCGTCCGATTCATGCGTCGTCTGCTCACCGCGCTCGCCGCGACGGCCGCCACCGTCGCGGCGCTCCTGGCCGTTCCGGCCGCCGCCCACGCCGAGTCGAACGGCGGGGTGCGCATCCTGCCCCTCGGCGACTCGATCACCGACGGCTTCAACGTGCCCGGCGGGTACCGCATCAACCTGTGGCGCGCCCTGGCCGCCGCCGGCCACCCGGCCGACTTCGTCGGCTCCCAGTTCAACGGCCCGGCCGACCTGCCCGACCACGACCACGAGGGCCACCCCGGCTGGCGCATCGACCAGGTCGACGCGAGCGCCGCCGCCTGGGTGTCCTCCACCGCGCCCCGCAGCGTGCTGGTCCACCTCGGCACCAACGACGTCATCCAGGGCTACGACCTCGGCAACGCCCCCGCGCGGCTGTCCGCGCTCATCGACCACGTGCGCGCGGCCGCGCCCGGCGCCGACGTGTTCGTCGCCTCGATCATCCCGCTGGCCGACGCCGGGCGGGAGGCGGCCGCGAACGCGTTCAACGCCACCATCCCCGGCATCGTGAACGCCAAGGGAACCAGGGTCCACTTCGTCGACATGCACGCCGCGCTGAACACCGGCGACCTCGCCGACGGGGTGCACCCGGCGCGCGCCGGCTACGACAAGATGGCCGCGCGCTGGGCCTCGGCCCTGGCCGCCGTGCCCGGCTCGGCCGGCGACGACGGGGCGCCCGCCACGCTGCCGTCCGGCTCCTACGTCTCGCTGCGGGCCACGACGGCGTGCTGCACGACGCGGTACGTGCGCCACATGAACGGCCTCGGCTACACCGAGGCGGTGTCGTCGGGCAGCGACCAGCTGCTCAAGCAGGACGCCACCTGGCGCGTGGTGCCCGGCCTGGCGGGCGGCTGCTACAGCCTCCAGTCCCGCAACTACCCGGCCTACTACCTGCGGCACCAGAACGGCCGCGCGAAGATCAGCGCCGATGACGGTACCGCCCTGATGCGCGCCGACGCGACGTGGTGCGCGCGCACGTCCCCGGGCGGGGTGCGGCTGGCGTCCTGGAACTTCCCGGGCTCCTACCTGCGCCACATCAACGCCGAGCTGTGGCTGGCCACCCCCGGCGGCGGCGCGGCCCAGGACAATGCCGGCAGCCTCGTCCCTGACATCACGTGGGCCGTTGCCGCGCCCTGGGCCCCGTAGTACGGTCGGCCCGACAACCGAATACGCGCCGCTCGACCCGCGACGGGAGAGCCCCCTTGTGACGCAAGGGGCGCCGAAGGAGCAACTCTCCCCGAGAATCTCTCAGGCCCATGTACCGCCGCGGGGAGGCAACTCTGAAAAGCCGGGACGTCGCGTCCCGCGCCCACGGTGCAAGCCGCCCCGGCGGTGAAGCTCTCAGGCATTCGATGACAGAGCGGGGAGGCCCGACCTCACTAGGAGCCTCCGTGACGCTCAGCGCGTTCGACCTGTACTCCATCGGCATCGGCCCGTCCTCGTCGCACACGGTCGGGCCGATGCGCGCCGCCCGCCGCTTCGCCGCCCGCCTGGCCGGCGACGGGCTCCTGCCGCGCACCGGCCGCGTCAAGGCCGAGCTCTTCGGCTCGCTCGGCGCGACCGGGCACGGCCACGGCTCGGCCAAGGCCGTCATGCTCGGCCTCGAGGGCGCCGACCCCGCCACCGTGGACACCGACGCCGAGGCGGGCCGCGCCGGCCGGATCGCCCTGCTGGGCGAGCACGACATCCCGTTCAGCGTCGACACCGACCTCGTGCTCCACCGCCGCCGCTCCCTGCCCGAGCACCCCAACGGCATGCGCTTCACCGCGTGGACCGAGGCCGGCGAGGAGCTGCTCACCCGCACGTACTTCTCCGTCGGCGGCGGCTTCGTGGTCGGACCGGACGGCGGCATCGCCGAGGCCGACGTCGCGGTGAAGTTCCCGTTCACGACCGGCGCCGAGCTGGTCGCCCACTGCGAGGGCCGCTCGATCTCCGACGTGATGCTGGCCAACGAGCTGTCCTGGCGCTCCGAGGCGGAGATCCGCGCCGAGCTGCTGCACATCTGGTCGGTCATGCAGGCGTGCGTGCACAGCGGCTGCACCCGCCCGGACGGCGTGCTGCCGGGCGGCCTGAAGGTGCGCCGCCGGGCGCCGCGCCTCTTTGCTAACTTAAGCGAAAAATCGGATATGTCCGATCCCCTGTACGTCATGGACTGGCTCAATCTCTACGCGCTCGCGGTCAACGAGGAGAACGCGTCCGGCGGCCGGGTCGTCACCGCCCCCACCAACGGCGCGGCCGGCATCATCCCCGCCGTCCTGCACTACTACACACGGTTCGTGCCCGGCGCCGACGACGACGGCGTGGTCCGGTTCCTGCTCGCCGCCGCGGCCGTCGGGATCATCATCAAGGGCAACGCGTCGATCTCCGGCGCCGAGGTCGGCTGCCAGGGCGAGGTCGGCTCGGCCTGCGCGATGGCCGCCGCCGGGCTGTGCGAGGCGCTCGGAGGCACGCCCGGCCAGGTCGAGAACGCCGCCGAGATCGGCCTCGAGCACAACCTCGGCCTGACCTGCGACCCGGTCGGCGGCCTGGTGCAGATCCCGTGCATCGAGCGCAACGCGATCGCGAGCGTCAAGGCGGTCAACGCGGCCCGGCTCGCGCTCAACGGCGACGGCGCGCACCACGTCACGCTGGACAAGGTCGTGCGGACCATGCGCGAGACCGGGCGGGACATGTCGGTGAAGTACAAGGAGACGGCCCGCGGCGGCCTGGCCGTCACCGTGATCGAGTGTTGATGAGAAGCTTGCGGGCATGGCGCTCGGCGTGGTGGCGAGGATCGGTCGGTTCTGCTTCCGGCACCGCTGGTCGGTGATCGGGGTCTGGCTGGTGGTGGTCGTGCTCGGCGGGCTCGCGTTCGGGCCGGTCTTCCGGGCGATCGCCGACCCCACCAACCCCAAGCACGTCGAGGCGATCGACGGGCTGGACGCCGTCGCGACCGGCAACGACTCCAGCGGCACGGTCATCGGCCTCGTCGACCACGTCGACCCGCAGGCCCCCGCGGTCCGCACCGCCGTCGACGCCGCGGCCGCCGACCTCGGCCGCTCGGCCGGCGTGACCACGGTGGCCACCCCGTTCTCCGTGCCCGCCGGACCGGCCGCCGCCTACGTGGCCGGCGACCGGCAGGCCCTGCTCATCGTCGTCACCCTCGCCAAGCTCGAGACCGGCGAGCGCGACGGCGTGCTGGCGACGCTGCGCACCCGGCTGCACCGGGTCGACGCCGATCTCGCGGCGGCCGGTGTACCGCAGGCCACGGTCGAGGTCGGCGGCAACCCGGCCCTCAACGCCGACGTGCGCGGCGCGCAGAAGGCGGACCTCGGCCGCGCCGAGCTGGTCTCGCTGCCGCTGACCCTGATCGTGCTCGTGTTCGTCTTCGGCGGCCTGGTCGCGGCCGGCCTGCCGGTGCTCGCCGCGGTGGTGTCCGTGGCCGCGGCCATGCCGCTGCTGTGGGCGTTCAGCCGGGTCACCGACCTCGACCAGAACGTCGTCACCGTGGTCACCCTGCTCGGCCTCGGCCTGTCGATCGACTACGGGCTGCTGCTCGTGGCCCGCTACCGGGAGGAGGTCGCGGCCGGCTTCGAGCCGCCGGAGGCGATCGGCCGCGCCTGGGCGACCGCCGGGCGCACCATCTTCTTCAGCGCGCTCACCGTCGCCGCGGCGCTGTCCGGCCTCATGATGTTCTCGGTCCACCAGCTCGGCGCCCTCGGCGCGGGCGGGGTGTCGATCGCGGTCGTGGCGATGCTCACCGCGCTGACCTTCACCGCCGCGCTCATCGGCGTGTGCCACAAGCGGATCCGGCCCCGGGCCCGCGCCCAGCGGACCGACGAGCGCGGGTTCTTCGCGAACCTGTCGCGGATCGTCCAGCGCCGGCCGGTGCTCATCGCGCTCGGCACCACCGTGGTGCTGCTGGCCGCCGGGTCGCCGCTGCTCGGGCTCACGCTCAAGCTGCCCCGGCTCGAGGGCGTGCCGCGCAGCATCGAGTCGGCCCGCGTCGCCGACGAGCTCGGCCAGCGCTTCGGCCGCGCCTACCGGCCCGTGGTGACCGTCGTCGCCCGTACCGACGCCGGGTCGCTCGACGCGTACGCCGCCCGGTGGGCGTCCGACCCGGCCGTCGCCGGCGTGCAGCCCGCCAAGCCAGCGGGCGAGGGCGTCGCGACGGTCGACCTCGCGCTGCGCGGCGGCTCCGAGGACGAGGCGGCCCAGGGGCTCGTGCACCGGCTGCGCGCCGACCGGCCGGCCGGGGTGCAGTCGTGGGTGGTCGGCGACGCCGCGATCCTCATCGACCTGGTCGGGTTGATCGTCGACGACCTGCCGGGCGCCGTGGCCGTCACCCTCGTGGCGATGGTGCTGCTGCTGTTCGCGATGACGGGGTCGCTCGTCGTACCCGTGAAGGCCGTGCTGGCCAACGTCGTGTCCCTCGGGGCCACCTTCGGCGTGATGGTCGCCGTGTTCCAGCACGGCTGGGGCTCCGGGGTCCTGCACACGCTCACCGTCGGCGGGCTCGACCCGTTCGTGGTGGTGATCGTGTTCGCCTTCGCGTTCGGGCTCTCCATGGACTACGAGGTCTTCCTGCTCGGGCGCATCAAGGAGTACGTCGAGCGCGGCGACGACACCGACACCGCCGTGCGCCGCGGCCTGCAGCACACCGGCCGGATCATCACCTCCGCCGCGCTGCTGATGGTCGTGGTCTTCGCCTGCTTCGCCGCGGCCGACCTCGGCCAGATCGAGCAGGTCGGGCTCGGCCTGCTCACCGCGGTCGTGATCGACGCGACGGTGGTGCGCTGCCTGCTGGTACCGGCGACGATGACACTGCTCGGGCGCTTCAACTGGTGGGCCCCCGGCCCGCTGCGGCGCCTGCACGAACGCATCGGCCTGCGTGAGCACGCGCTGCCGCCCGCCCGGGAGCTGGAGACCGTCTCCGTCAATTAGGGTGGTGCTCTTCGCCTTCGCGTACTACGCGATGTGGAGCGTGTGGACGGCGTTCACCCTGTACGCGAACGTGTCGGGCATCCGCACCCGGCAGCGCTCAGCCCCTAGGCGCGCAGCGCGGCGGCCACCGGGGGTGACAGGGTCGGGGCCACGTAGTAGCGCAGCCAGTTGTCCAGCAGGGTCCGCATGCGCGCGCGGATGTCGCGGTCGGCCCAGTCCAGGGACTCCAGGAACGCGGCGTAGTCGGCCTCCGACGGGCCCAGGTGGCCCTCGGCGATGAGCTGCTTGCGGCGCACCTGGGCCAGGGCGGCCGCGATGCCCGAGGTCATCTCCGGGTGGATCTGCAGGGTCCGGGCCGTCGCGCCGATGGCCAGGGCCTCGTTGCGGTACACGCCGTAGGCCAGCTCGGCGACGGGGCCGAACTCGCTCGAGGCGGGGACGTCGTAGACCGCGTCCACGTGCGAGGTGAAGACGTCGAAGGCGTCGGGCAGGCCGCGGAACAGCGGGTCGAGGCGGCCCGCGGGCGTCAGGGTCAGCGTCTCGATGCCGAAGCGGCGGCCCTGGTGGCCGGTCTTCGAGATCGCCCCGGCGACCTCGGCCTTGGCCTGGTGGGACCAGCAGATGTGCAGCTCCGGCACGCCCTTGCGCTGGGCCGCGGCCAGGAACTCCTTCACCCGCCGGATCCACGGCAGCTCCTCGTAGGAGGAGTGCCCGGAGCCGCCGCCGATGATGGCGTGGGCCTCGATCGTGTCGGGCAGCGCCTCGCCGTCGGCGACGTTCACGCAGTGGATCTGGTCGGCGTCCAGGCGGGTGACCTCGGCGATCCAGTCGCGGTACGGCGTGAGCCCCATCTCCCGTACCGGCGCCTGCTCCTGCGTGTTCAGGAAGAGCAGGCGGCACCGCTGGCGGACGTGCAGCGGGCGCCGGGCGCCGCCGACTCGGGCGGCGCGGTGGTCGATGGCTGGGGCCGTCATGGCTGGGCATCGCTCCCGGGAAGACGATCGGCTGGATCTGGCCGATTGTGGAGCATAGCGTGACGGCCGCGCGTCGGTTCTCACAAATATCCGATAACGGCTCACCCCCGGGCGAGGCCCGGCGCAGGGCCCGGCGTGGGGCCCGTCGTGGGGCCCGGCGCAGGGCCCGGCGCGAGGCCCGGCGCGAGGCCCGGCGCTCCGACCGCGCCGCCGATGCCCGGGGCGGCGAGGCGCTGGTACATCAGGGCCATACGCCGCGGCGCCTCGCGGAAGCCGCCGTCCACCCACCACACGAGCAGCCCCAGCGCCGCCCCGGTCGCGAACTCGACCACGGCGTCGACCGGCAGGTCGCTGCGCGCGGCCGCCATGTGCGGGGCCAGGTGCTCGCGCAGCAGCCCGGCGACGAGCTCGTGCAGCCGGCGCCGGAACGCGGGGCCGCCGCGGCGGCCGAAGAGCGCCGTGTAGACGGCCTGCTCGCGGTACGCGTGCTGGAACAGGGCCAGGACGGGCCGGCCGGGCTCGGGCGGCACCCCCGGCGCCATCGCCGCGAGATCGGCGCGCAACTGCGCCGCCATCTCCTCGAAGCCGGCCATCAGGAGCGCGTCCTTGTCGCGGAAGTGCGCGTAGAAGGTGGAGCGGCCCACGTCGGCGCGGTCGAGCACGTCCTGCACGGTCGTGCGCTCGTACCCCTGCTCGACGATCAGCTCCATGAGCGCCTCGCCCAGGATCCGCCGCGTCCGCCGCACCCGCCGGTCCATCGCGCGCCCCTTTCCGCACGGTTCCGCCGGTGTGTTCGGTACCGGACGCCCCCGAAGGCAGCGTAACCGAACATGGTGTTCGGAATCTTCGGCAGAGGGAGTCGTGATGGACCTGCATGAGCGGATGTTCGGGCTGGCCGGGCACGCGCGGGCGTACCACCGGATCACCGGGCCGTTCTTCGGCCGCATGTACGCGCGGATCGCCGCCGACGTCGCCGCGGCCGGGCTGCCCGAGGGTGCGCGGGTCCTCGACGCCGGCACCGGGCCGGGGCGGGTGCCGCTCGCCCTCGCGCGGGCCGTGCCCGGGCTGCGCATCGACGGCGTCGACCTGTCGCCGGAGATGGTCGCCGAGGCGCGCCGGGCCGCGGCCGCGGCGGGGGCCACGCGGGTGACGTTCACCGTCGCCGACGTGGCCGCGCTGCCGTTCATGGACGACACGTTCGACCTGATCGTGTCGTCCATGAGCCTGCACCACTGGGCCGACCCGGCGGCCGGCGTGCGCGAGCTGCGGCGGGTGCTGCGGCCGGGCGGCCGGATGTGGATCTACGACGCGCGGGTCGCGCTGCGGCGGGGCGAGGTGCCGGGGGTGCCGTCGCGCCGGGAGGCCGTGCGGACCGGACGGCTGCCGATCCGGCTCGTGGGGCGACTGGTCTATCAGGGGGTACCGTCAGGCCGTGGATCAATGCGATGAGTGCGGGTTCGCCTATGACAGCGTCGCGGCCGACGGGGTGCCCGGGCGCCTCGGCGGCCTCGCCGGCCGCTACGCCGCCGCGCTGGCCGGGGTCCCCGACGTCCGGCGCCGGCCCGCGCCGGACGTGTGGTCGGCGCTGGAGTACACCTGCCACCTCCGCGACGTGCTGCGCGTCCAGCGGGAGCGGCTCGACCTGGCCCTGCACGCCGACGCCCCCGAGTTCGCGCCGATGGGGCGCGACGAGCTCGCGGTGACGGCGGCGTACAACAGCCAGGACCCGGCCGCCGTGCTGGCCGCCCTCGCCGCCGCCGCCGACGTGCTCGCCACCGCGTTCGCGGCGCTGGGCCCGGCCGAGCTCGACCGCGTCGGCCTCTACCCGTGGCCGCAGCCGACCCCGCGCACCCTGCTGTGGCTGGGCCGGCACACCGTCCACGAGGGCGAGCACCACCTCATGGACATCCACCGGGCGGGCCCCCGCTAGGGGCTGTGTCGAAGTGGGGTCGGAGCGAGGCGAGGCTCAGGCGTCGGCTGGGGCCGCGCCGGGCGCGCCCCGATACCGGGGTTGTATCGGGGTGTGACCGCTACGGTTCCCGGCGGCGTCTGAGTCCGCCGCAGCCCGGCCATCCACTTCGATACAGCCCCTAGCTGGTGAACATGCCGGTCGCGTTGATCCATGTGCCGGTCAGGCCGCGGGCGGCCGGGGAGGCCAGGAACACGATGGTCTCGGCGATGTCGGCCAGCCGTGGCGAGCGGCGCAGCATGCGCAGGCCGTCGAGGCTCGCGTGGATGCCCTGCAGCGCGTTGTCGTCGATGCCCGCGTTGACGGTCTGCAGCTTCTCGATCGTCAGCGTCTCGAGGATGCCGGCGACCCAGATGCCCAGCACGCGCACGCCCTGGGGCCCCAGCTCCAGCGCGAGGTTGCGCACGAGCGTGTCGAGCGCCGCGTCGGCCGGGCCGGTGCTGCCCATCATCGGGCTGTTGTGCGCCGAGCCGCTGTCCAGCGCGAGGATGAGCCCCTCGCCCTGCCCGGCCATCCGGCGCGCGGCGGCCCGGGCCGTGACGAGGTTGGTCGCCAGGCCGTTGGTGACGGCCCGGGTGAGGTCCTCGACGCTCATGTCGATGATCGGGATGCCCTGCACGTCGCCGCGGGGGACCAGGTTCAGCGACACGTCGATGCGCCCGACGCTCGCCGCGTGGGCCTCGACCGCCGCCTCGTCGTAGGCGTCGAGCACCGCGGTCTCGGCCTTGCCGCCCTGCTCGCGGATGCGGGCGGCGAGCGCGTCGAGGGTCTCGGCGGTACGCCCGCACAGGTGGACGGTCGCGCCCGACCTCGCGAAGGCCTCCGCCACCGCCGTGCCGATGCCGCCCGCCGCTCCGTAAATGATGATGTTCATGCGGGTCTAACGCCGGGCCGCTCGCGAACTCATCGGTGCGCGGCGGAAATTTCTCCGAGGGCGAGCGCCTGGGTCACGACCAGGTCCTCGATGCCGTAGAGGAAGCTCGCCATGTCGGGCCGGGGGAGCACCGCGGCGTCGGCGGTCATCGCCAGCTCGAGGCTGCCCGGGGCGTCCTGCGCGTCGAGGGCGAAGGTCGTGTTGTGCCGCGGGGCGTGCTCGACGGGCCAGGTGAGGGTGGTGCGCTCGCGGGCGGCGGCCAGCGGCTCGTCGGCCGGCTTGCCGAAGCCGAGGATCGGCATGAGCCCGCGGGTGTCGTTGACGAAGCAGGAGTGGTCGCCGGCGGCCTGCAGCCCGGCGATGTCCCGGTCGAGGGCGAGCTTGTCGTAGTACGCGTGCCGCTGGGCCGACAGCGCGGCGCCGAACGTGCGCCGGACCAGGGCCGCGAAGTCCTCGGCCGGGCCCGGCAGCAGCAGGAGGCCCTCCTGGGCGATGGTGTTCACCGCGCCCGCCATGCCCGGCCGGAAGCGGTTGTTGACCACGACCTGGAACACGGCGTCGGGGGCGCCGCCGAGCCGGGCGGCCGCGGCCGCCGCCGCGGCGAGCAGCACCGCGCCGGGGTTGACGGCCAGCCCGGCCGCGACCCGGTCGAGCGCCAGCGCGAGGGCGGGGGAGTTGAGCACGGCGTTGGGGAACGCGGCTGCGGCGGGGCGCCCGGCCCGGGCCGGGAACTGGCTCGCCGGGCCGCGGGTGAGCTTGTCCAGCCAGGAGCGGCGGGCGGCGGCGTCGCGCCGGCGGCCCTTCTCCGACATCTGGAACGCCGCCTCCTCGAGGGGCTGCGTCCGCTCGTCGGCGTCCGGGGCCCGGCCGGCGGCGAGGGCGGCCGCGTCGGCGAGCAGGTTGCGCAGGCCCCAGCCGTCGGCGGCGGTGTGCGACAGCGACAGGATGAGGTACGCCGCGCGCCCGCCCGCGGTCACGACCCCGGCCCGCACCGGCAGCTCCCGCTCGGCGTCGAACGGCAGCGCCTGCAGCTCGTGGTAGAAGGCGTACGCGGTCGCGGTGACGTCGTCGGGCTCGCCGGCCCGCACGTGCAGCGGGATCGCCCCGCCGGCGTGCACGACCTGCTCGAGGGCGGCGTCGCGGCGCAGCGTGGTGCGCAGCGAGTCGTGCCGCAGCAGCAGCGCCCGGACGAGGTCGGCGAGCCCGGCCAGGGGCAGCGGCGGGTCCAGCGGCAGCCCGCCGCCGACGTTGTACCGCGCCGCGTCGTCGCCGAGCCGGCTCACGACGTCCCAGATCGCGCTCTGTCCCCAGGTGGCCGCGCCGGTGCCGGCCCGGCCGCCGGCGAAGGCGAGCTGCTCCTCCACGCCGTGCAGTCTCACGGATCTTATGGATGCTTGTCGACGCCCGCCGGGCCCTCATATACCGGCCGCCGACCTATGCGAGACGCACGATACCCGCCGGTTACACCCGTGAGCGACCGACTACGCGGGGTTGGTTAGAAATCGCAGATGCTGCGAAACGGCGTGCTGGGCATCCGCGGAGATGAGCAATAGCATCGTTGCATCGATTGCTGAGGACCGATGCATTACGCATCGGCCCCCCGCAACGCGCCGTCAGGCGTTCTCGGTTCGAAGAGGACACGGCAACGTGCCCTTGCACAACTCAGTGACGGTGTTCACAGCACCGGCACCGATTCAGCACGTCGTTAGTGGGCGGAATCGAAGCGACCAAGCTTCGCACCGTCCACGAACGACTCCCAATCCACGGGCGTAAATTGCAAAACGGGCCCCGTGGGATTCTTGCTGTCCCGAACGCCGATTTCTCGGCCGGCGACCGCGACTTCCACGCAATTGGCGCCGCCGTTGCCGTTGCTACGGCTGCTTTTGCGCCATTTGGCATCTTGAAAATTCATAGCCATGCATCGCACACCTCCTTTCCGGGCGGACTCCTCCGCCGTCAGAGGTCGTCGAGCAGGCCTTGGATCATGCCGGTCGACTCCTCCGGCGTGAGTGCTCTGGTGCTGAGGCGCTCGAACTCGACCCGATAACGCTTGACCTCTGCAGGCTGCTCCTCGTAGTAGTCCCCGGCAAGCCCTTCGAGGTACACGACATCCAGGTGGGCGACGTCAGGGAACTCCAGCAGTGCGACCGAACCGCCGAGGAACGCGTGTTCGCCCGCCGCGTACGGCAGGACCTGCAGGGTGACATTGGGCAGCGCGTTGGCCTCGATGAGGCGGCGCCACTGCGCGGCCATGACCTCCGGGCCGCCGATCATCCGGCGCACCACGGCCTCGTCCACGATCGCCCACAGGGTCAGCGGCGAGGGGCCCGAAAGCCGCCGCTGCCTGGTCTTTCGCAGCTCGACGCGGCGGTCGTTGGCGGCCTGCGGATCATGGCTGCGGCCGGTGCCGATGAGCGCGCGCATGTACTGCTCGCTCTGCAGCAGCCCGGGCAGCACGATGGGCTCCCAGACCTTCGCGGACGAGGCGTCGGCCTCCATGCCCACGAAGTTCCCCGGGCGCATGACGTCCTTGTAGTCGGTCCACCAGCCCCGCTGACGGGCCAGCCGGGCCAGGGTCATGAGGGCGTCGCGGTAGGCGCTGTCGGCCACGCCGTACAGCGTCAGCAGGTCGTTGACGTCCCGCGGGGTCACCGGCACCCGCGCGTTCTCGATGCGGGTGACCTTGGCCGAGTGCCACTCGAACTGGCGGGACACCGCCTCCTGGGTGAAGCCCGCCTCCTCCCGGCACTTCTTCAGCTCGGCGGCCAGGCGACGGCGGCGCAGCGTGGGCCCCTCGTCGGCAGCCACCGGTACCTCCTCGGGTGTTCTGGTGGTGTCCGTTTTCACGCTGGTGATCCTATGCAATTTTGCGTTCGTCCATACTCCGAGTCTAGTACTCGTTGCACTACGCGCAGTGCTTGGTACATGATGCTGGGGACGTCGAGGATGAACCTCTATTCATTCATGATCTCCTTTTGCCTAGTGCCGAGGAGCGTGATTTGCCGTGCTTGCCAACAGCTACTACCTCATTGCCCACGACGATCGGACCGGCCGTTCCCGGCTGCACCCAAGGGCGACCGGCCTCGGCCTCGCGGCGGGGCTGCTCGGCGAGCTGATGCTCTTCGGCCGGCTGCGCGCGATGACCGGCGACCTGTACGTCGTCAGCCACGAACCGCCGGGTGACTCGCTCTGCCATACCCTGCTCGACCTGCTCGTCGCCCAGCCGCAGCACAAGGAGATCCGCACCTGGCTGGCGTACCTCTCCCAGGACGCCGCCGACCAGGTCGGTGAACGGCTGCTGCGGGCGGGCGTGGTCGAGCCGGTGACCAAGCGGAAGCTGCTCGGCGCCCAGACCCTCTACATGCCGGTCAGCCCCGACCAGCGCAACGCCGCGGCGTGGGAGTCCATCCGCCTCGCCGAGGCGCTGGGCCGGCGCCGGTCGATGAACCTCTCCGACCGCGTACTCGTGGCATTGGTCGTGGCGACCGGTCTCACGCGGTACGTGTTCTTCAGCCCCCAGCAGCAGCGCGACTGCATGCAGGCGATGCCGGGGATCCTCAGTTCGCTCCCGGACGACCTCGTCCAGCTCGTGCAGTACACCGAGGCCGCGGTGGGCTCAGCCCTCGCCGCCGGCCGCCGGTGACGTCAGCCAGCCGGCTCAAGGAGAGACGAAGACTATGGCGCGTACGACCCTGACCGGGCCCGACATCGTCGCGCGCGGGCTGGCCAACAACCGGCTCGGCGTGCCGTCGGTGGTGTTCTTCGGCGTCGCCGGCGCCGCACCGCTGACGGTGATCCTCGGCTCGATCTCGACGATCTACGCCGTCGTCGGCAACACCGCCGTCCCCCTGGTGTACTTCGTGGCCGCCCTCATCCTGTCCCTGTTCACCGTCGGCTTCGTGGCCATGAGCCGGCACATCGTCAACTCCGGGGCCTTCTACAGCTACATCAGTCACGGGCTGGGCCGCATGATCGGGGTCGCGGCGGCGTTCATCGCCCTGCCCGCGTACGCCGCCATGCAGATCGGCCTGCTGGGCCTGTTCGGCGTCGTCGCCTCCAGCATCCTCGCGGCCAGCGGGGTGCAGGCGAGCTGGTTCGTCTGCTCGCTCGTGGGCTGGTTCCTCGTGGCGATCCTGGGCGTGCTCTGGGTCGACCTCAGCGGCAAGGTGCTCGCGGTGCTGCTCACCGTCGAGATCGCGATCGTGCTCATCTACGACTTCGTGATGCTGGCCCATCCGCACGGCGGCAAGGTCGACTTCGGCCCGCTCGACCCCCAGCAGCTGGCGACCCCCGAGGTGGTGGCGATGCTGGTGCTCGCGATCGCGGGCTTCGTCGGCTTCGAGGCCACCGTCGTGCTCTCCGAGGAGGCCAAGGACCCGAAGAAGACCATCGGGCGGGCCACCCACTGGGCCGTGTTCCTTCCCGGCGTGCTCTGCGGCGTCTCCGCGTTCGCGATGTCGACCAACGCCGGCGACATCGTGGGCGCCGCGCGGCAGGACACCACGAACCTGGTGTTCAACCTGGTGGCGCCGTACGTGCCGGAGGCGTTGGTCAACGCCGGCTACATCCTGTTCCTCACCAGCGTGTTCGCGGCCATGCTGGCCTTCCATACCTCCGTGACCCGCTACCAGTTCGCCCTCGGCCGCGAGCGCGTGCTCCCGCGGATCTACGGGTCCGCGCACCCCCGCACCGGCGCCCCGATCGCCGGTTCGCTCACCCAGAGCGTCCTCGCGCTGGGCGTCCTCATCGTGTACTTCGTGACGCACACCGATCCGCTCGTGCACCTGTTCGCGTGGATGACCGTCGCCGGCGGCCTCGGCGTGCTGATCCTCATGTGGGCCACGTCGGCCGCGGTGGTCGGCTTCTTCGTGCGCGACCGGCGCCGGGAGAACGTCTGGCGGGCCCGCCTCGCGCCGCTGCTCGCGTTCCTGCTGCTGACCTTCGTGCTGCTGGCCACCGTGATCGGCCTGGGCGATCTGCTGCAGGTGTCCGACGACTCGCCGTTCAACTGGCTGTTCTCCACCATCTACGCACTCTGCGCCCTCTTCGGCCTCGGCTGGGCCGCGATCATGCGCGGCTCGCGGCCGGACGCCTACGCCGGGATCGGCCGTGGCACCGAGGGTTTCGTGGCGGCGGAAAGCGTCTTCGGGCGGCCCACGAGGCCGCACCGGGTCACCGCCGATGTCGCGCATCACGCGGCCTGACCACTGTCCACTGTGGCTACTTGGAAGGGATGCTGCACATGACGCACGCCATTCAGGACGTGGTCGTCCGCGACATCGACCCGGTGAGCCCCGACGAGGTCACCGAGGTGCTCGTCGCGGCGATGAGCGACGGCGCGGTCGCGCGCTGGCTGATGCCCGATGACTCCCTGCGGCGCGAGTCCAGCCCCGAGTACTTCGCGATCTTCGCCGAGCACGCGCTGCGCCACGGCGAGGTGTACGCCAGCGTCGACCCGATCGACGGCAAGCTGTCGGGGGTCGCGCTGTGGTTCCCGCTGACCCGTGCGATCCCGCCGCCGGTCGACTACGACAGCCGGCTCAAGGAGGTCACGGGCCCGGCGTTCGACCGCATCTGCGAGCTCGACGCGGCCCTGGAGGCCGAGCACCCGCTCGGGCCGCACCACTACCTGGCGTTCATCGCGGTGCGGCCCGACCGGCAGAACCTCGGCATCGGCAGCGCGCTGCTGGCCCGGCACCACGCCCGGCTGGACCGCGCCGGCCTCCCCGCATACCTGGAGGCCAACGATCCCAGAAACCGTGAGTTGTACCTGCGGCACGGCTACGAGAGCCGTCCGCCGGTCCTGCTGCCGGACGGGCCGCCCGTGTGGCCGATGTGGAGGGAACCGCTGCTGTAGTTCAGGCGGCCGAGGGGAACTCGTAGAGCCAGTACTGCTGTTCGTCCATCTTCTGGGCCTTCACGTCGCCGGAAAGGCGGTGGAGCATCAGGCGCACGACGCGGGACATGTGACGAACCTCGTCGGTGCGCTGGCAGAAGTCGAGTGCGATGAGACCGTTCTGCGCCGCTGCGGTCAGGTACATCGCGGTGACCAGTTCGCCGAAGGCCGTGGCCGCCCGGGCGTCGCCCTGGGTGGCCACGTAGCCGCAGTACCAGATCCGCTGCTCGCGGTAGTGCTCCGGCCAGCGGTGCTCGAAGTAGGGCGGCGAGATGAGCGGGACCGCGTCGAGGTGGTTGGTGTAGATCGACATACCCCGCACCGTGTCGTCGTCGTCGAGACACAGGTACTTGTCGACCCTCGGGTCGTCCATCACGTCGTCGAACTCGTGGCGGTACATCAGGTGGCGCTGGACGGCCAGCGCGTTGAGCTCGGCGAATGCCTCCGAGTAGAGTTTCCAGGCCTCTTCTCGCAGCTCGCCCTGCACCAGATCGACAATCTTGACGTTCATGTCGAGCTTCTCCGATCGCCGTCGGCTGGGCACGTCGTTGGCCCCGTTACCTGGATTTCGATCAACATTTTTCGATCGATGGTGTATTGAGAGTAGTCCAAGAGTCACGTTGTGCAATATGGTGCTCTCAATCCGTCGCCATCTGCGATCCGGGAGGGTCCATGGACCGCCTCGACGCCTTCCCGCCCGCCCCTGAACTCGTGATCGACCTCGACCGGGTCGCCTCCGCCTACCGCGGGCTCGCCGCCGCGCTGCCGGGCGTGGCCGTGCACTATGCGATGAAGTGCAATCCGCACCCGGAGATCCTGGCGCTGCTGCACGCCCTCGGGAGCCGCTTCGAGATCGCCTCCGCGACCGAGCTCGACGCGCTCGTCGGCATCGGCGCCGACCCCGGGCTGGTGCTGTCGAGCAACCCGGTCAAGCCGCTGGCGCACGTCGCCCGCCAGCATGCGGCCGGCGTCTGGCGCTTCGCCTTCGACTCCGAGGACGAGCTGGACAAGCTCGCGGTCGCCGCGCCCGGGGCCGCCGTCGTGGTGCGCCTGGCCGCGCACCAGATCCGCAGCGGCGTGCCGAGCGAGGGCAAGTTCGGCGTCGACGTCGACCAGGCCGTGTCCCTCATGCTCGCCGCGCGCGAGCGCGGGCTGCGCCCGTACGGGGCGGCCTTCCACGTCGGCTCCCAGATGCTGCTGCCGCACGCGTGGCGGGCGCCCCTGCGGGCCGTGGGGTACGTGATGTACAAATTGGCTGCCGAAGATGTCTTCTTGCAAATGGTGAACCTCGGCGGCGGATTTCCCGCCCGGTACGCCGGAAAAACGCCGCCGCTGGGCGACTACGGCGCGACGATCGGCGCCGGCCTGGCCGAGCTGCCGTATCCCGTGGCGGCCGTCTGCGAGCCCGGGCGGGCGCTCGTGGCGGAGGCCGGGCGGCTGCGCACGACGGTGATCGGCACCGCGATCCGGGGCGGCCGGCGCTGGGCCCACCTCGACGTCGGCGCGTTCAACGGGCTCATGGAGAGCCTTGAAACCGGCAACCAGCTGCGGTTTCCCGTCTCCGACTCGCGGGGCAGCGCGCGGCGGGACCGGTTCCACCTCACCGGGCCGACGTGCGACAGCCAGGACACGATCATGTTCGACGTCGAGCTGTCCGCGGATCTGCGCGCCGGCGACCAGGTGTATCTCGGCGGTACCGGAGCATACACCACTGTCTATGCATCGAGATTCAACGGGTTCGATGCGCCCGAGATCCGTTGTGTGACTGGTGTGGCCATTGAAACCAGTGATGACGCTGCGTACTGTGGATGATGCGCTCAGTTTCCCTGTGATCTTTCCCGCCGTCTCCACGGAGGAAATGTGTCCGGAACCCGCCGGTTCGTCATCGCGCTCGCCGCCGCGGCTCTGTTATCCCCAGCCGTCGTCCTCGCCTCGGCCGGACCGGCCGCCGGGGCCGCCGATGCGGTCGCCGCCGGCGGGTATGCCGCCGTCATCAAGCGCACCTCCTACGGGGTGCCGCACATCACCGCCGCCACCCTCGGCTCCGTCGCCTTCGGGCAGGCGTGGGCCTATGCCGAGGACCGCTTCTGCGACCTCGCCGACCAGGTCGTCAAGGTGCGCAGCGAGCGCTCCCGCTACTTCGGCCCGGGCGAGGGCGACGCCAACCTCGCCACCGACTTCGCCTACGCCTCGCTCGGCGTCGTCGAGCGGGCCCAGGCCCAGGTGGCCACGCTCACCGCCGACGAGCGCGACATGGTCAACGGGTACGTGCGCGGGTACAACGCCTTCCTGGCCAGCAAGGGCGCCGCCCATGTGCCCGGCTGGTGCGCGGGGCAGCCGTGGGTCAGGCCCATCACCGCCGTGGACCTGCTCGCGTACGACCGCGACATCGCCCTGCTCGCCAGCGGCGGCGCGCTGCTGTTCCCGATCGCGGCGGCCACGCCGCCGTCGACCGCCGCGCTCGCCGTGTCCAAGCAGCAGGTGCGCGACGGGGTCGACCAGCTGACCGGGCAGAGCAAGTCGCTGTCCAGCAACGGCTGGGCGCTGGGCGCGGACAAGTCGCAGACCGGCAAGGGCATGCTCATCGGCAACCCGCACTTCCCGTGGGAGGGCGAGCTGCGCTTCTGGGAGTCGCAGCTGACGGTGTCGGGCAACGTCAACGTGTACGGCGCGAGCCTCGGGGGCCTGCCGGGCGTGCAGATCGGGTTCACCGACAAGGTCGCGTGGACGCACACGATCGCGGCCGGGGCGCGGTACACCTTCTACTCGGTGAACCTGGTGCCGGGGCAGCCGACGGCGTACACCGTGGACGGCGTCCCCGAGTCGATGACCGGCAAGTCCGTGACCGTCAAGGTGAAGCAGGCCGACGGCTCGCTGCAGAACGTGACGCGCACGATGTGGTCGACGCGCTACGGGCCGGTGCTGGACCTCTCCGCGATCGACCCGTCGCTGGGCTGGAACGAGTTCTCCGCGATCACCTACCGCGACGCGAACATCGACAACGACCGGCTCATCCGCACGTGGCTGAGCATGGCCCGGGCCACCGACGTGTCGGGCCTGCGCACCGCGATCGCCCAGAACCAGGGCATCCCGTGGGTCAACACGATCGCCACCGACTCGTCGGGCAACGCCTTCTACACCGACTCCTCGCCGACGCCGAACCTCTCGCCGGCCGCGATCGCCGAGTGGTCGGGCAACCCGCTCAACCTGCTCGACGGCAGCAACAGCGCCAACTCCTGGGTCGTCGCGCCGGGCGCCCGCTCGCCGGGCCTCGTGCCCTTCGCCCGGCAGCCCCAGCTGACCCGCCGCGACTACGTGCTGAACTCCAACGACAGCCACTGGGTGCCAAACGCCAACCAGTTCCTGACCGGCTTCACGCCGCTGCAGGGCCCGGAGGGCACGCCGCTGACCGTCCGCACGCGGCAGAACTTCAAGCTCGTCAACAGCCAGGCCAAGTTCGACCTCGCCGGCCTCGGCACCACCATCCTGTCCGGCGACTCCTACACGGCCTCGCAGGTGGCGGCCTACGCCGTGACCGCCTGCCAGGCCCGCGGCCACACGCCCGTGGTCGTGGACGGCACCGCGGTCGACGTCAGCGCGGGCTGCGCGGTGCTGGCCGCGTGGGACAAGCTGTTCGAGCTCTCCAGCCGCGGCGCCGTGCTCTGGCGCGAGACCGTCGGCGCCGTCGTGGCGGCCGACCCGGGCGCCCTCAACGAGGCCGGGCCGCTCTTCGGCGTCCCGTTCAACCCCGCGGACCCGACCCGCACCCCGCGCGGCGCGCCGGCCTCGCCCGACGGGCTGCTGGCCGGACTGGCCCGCGGCATGCAGCGGATGCGCGCGGTCGGGCTGGCGCTCAACGTGCCGATGTCGCAGGTGCAGTACACCATCAAGAACGGCCAGAAGATCCCCGTGCCGGGCTCCACGGAGAACGTCGGGATCGCGAACATGGCGCAGTACCAGCCGGCGCCGGGCTCGTCGCTGGAGCCGTTCATGGACCCGGGAACGTTCGTCCCGGGCAGCGACCTGACCAACAAGGGATACGTGGTCAACTACGGGACGAGCTTCCTGCTCACGCTGGCCTACACGAGCAGCGGCCCGTCGGCCAAGTGCATCCTGACCTTCGGCGAGTCCGGCGACCACACGTCGCCGCATTACACGGACCAGACGCAGCTGTACTCGCAGAAGCGCCTCCGTGACTGCTCGTACTCGACCACGGCCATCAACGCCGACACCCAGTCGGTCGAGGTGATCGCCGCAACGGCCTGACGAGCACCCCTCCCGCACGGCGGCCGGGCCCGGCTTCGGGCCCGGCCGCCGCGGCGTGATGGCGTTCGATGGCTCGGCGTGACCGCGGGCTGGTTGCGGACTTGATCACATGGCCCCCGGGGCTGACCTGCGTGGCTGGTTTGCCGGGAGGCAAGGGATTAGGGTGGGCGGGGAGCGGGGCACATGGCGGTGTCGAGCCGGGAGGTTGGCATGCAGGCCCAAGACCGGCCGAGCGTTCCTCCCGTCGCTACCGGAACCTCACCCTCCGTGTCCATGTCGGCACCCAAGTCGCTGCGACAGTCCTCGTTCCGGTCGCGGATGAGCCGCACGCTCGCGTCCCGCAACGTGCTGCGCGGCCGGGTCGGCCCCGTGCCGAGCCTCGGGCCCGAGGACGACACCGTGGAGGTCACCCCGCTGGGCATGCTGGAGACGCCGGCCATCACGCGCGCGTCCGTGCTGCAGCTGGCGGGCCTGCCGAGCGCGGTGCGGGGCGCGGCCGAGACCGACACCGGGCGCTCCGGGTGGACCATCGAGCGGGTGCTGGCCGAGCGGGCCGTGGAGCCGTTGTTCCAGCCCATCGTCGAGCTCGCGCGGCTGCGGCCGGTCGGGGTCGAGGCGCTCGCCCGCGGGCCCGTCGGCAGCGGCCTCTGGC
Source organism: Dactylosporangium sp. McL0621 (assembly GCF_049995355.1). Taxonomy (NCBI): domain Bacteria; kingdom Bacillati; phylum Actinomycetota; class Actinomycetes; order Micromonosporales; family Micromonosporaceae; genus Dactylosporangium; species Dactylosporangium sp. McL0621. The sequence continues at coordinate 9,884,167 of NZ_CP188259.1, read as the reverse complement.
GGGCCCGGGACCTCTTCGCCGCGGCCGTGGCCGCCGGGCGGCTCGCCGAGCTCGACACGCTCTGCGCGGAGCGGGCGCTCGAGACCGTGCGTGCCGCCGAGGCGCCGCCCGCGCTCGTGTTCGTCAACGCCGAGCCGGCCGTGGTCGACCATCCGCTGTCGCCGCGGCTGCGGGAGCTGATGAGCGACGCGCCGTTCCGGATGGTGCTCGAGTACACCGAGCGCGCGCTCTCCGCCCGCCCCGCCGCGCTCCTGCAGCTCGCCGCGGCCGTCCAGGCCCACGGTCACTGCCTCGCGCTCGACGACGTCGGGGCCGACCCGATGTCGCTCGCGTTCCTGCCGCTGCTCGAGCCCGAGGTCGTCAAGCTCGACCTGCAGCTCCTGCGCGCGCCGCACGCGGCCCGGACCGTCGATGTGGTGGCCGCGGTGAACGCGGTCGCCGAGCGGACCGGGGCGCTCATCGTGGCCGAGGGCATCGAGACCCCCGACGACCTCGCCAACGCCCGTGCGCTCGGCGCGCACTGGGGGCAGGGGCTCCTCTTCGGCGGACCCGCCCCGCTGGCCGGGCACGAGTCGACCGGGGCCCACGAGGCCTGCGGGGCTCAGGCGTTACGGGCGTCGCGGCCGGGGGTACACCTTCCCGCCGGAACGCCCTTCGAGGCGGCCGCCGCCCGGGGGAAGGCCCGTTCGGCCACGCCCGGGCTCTTCGGGGCCCATCTCGAGCACGTGCTGCGGCGAGCCGGGCACGAGGCCGTGGTGCTGGCCACGTGCACCGACGCGTTCACGGCGCGGTCGTGGCTGCCGTCGCTGACCGGGCTCGCCGCGCGGGCCGCGTTCGTGGGGATGGTCGCGCCGCTGCACCCGGCCGCCGTCGGGCCCGGGGTGCGGTTCGCGCAGCGGGCCGGGGCCGAGGTGGAGGAGTGCGCGCTGGTCGTCGTCGCGCCCCGGTACACCGCGGCGGTCTGCGGACGGGGCTCCCACGCGGCGATGGAGTTCGCGCACACGGAGGACACGGCGCTCGTCGCCGAGATGGCGCGGATCATCCTGCAGCAGCTGCCGCGCTGAGGTTCCCTGCTTCAGGCGTTCGCTCCGGCCGTCACGTCACTTGAGGCGCTCGTTCAGGCCCTCTACGAACTCGAGCACGCCCGGCGGCCCGTCGAGGATCAGGTCGGCGCGCTCGGCCAGGCGCTGCACCTCGTCGGAGCCGCTGCACACCTTCAGCCCGGGGACGCCCGCCTCGCGCAGCCGCTCGACCGCGTCGAAGGCGGCCAGGTCGCCGAGGTCGTCGCCGAAGTACGCCACCGCCCGCGCCCCGTGGCCCGTCACGATCGTCTCCAGCGCGTGGCCCTTGTCGATGCCCGGCGGGCGCAGCTCCAGCACCATCCGGCCCGGCTCCACGGTCAGCCCGTGCCGCGCGGCGACCTCCGCCAGGGGCTCGCGCAGGGCCGCGAACGCCTCCTGCGGCGCGGCCGCCCGGCGGGTGTGCACCGCCACCGACATCGCCTTGTCCTCGATCGACACCCCGTCGTAGCCGGCCGCGTCGAGCAGGCCCGGCAGCTCCGCACTCGCGGCGGCGACCCCGGCCGGGACCGGCTCCGAGACGACCGAGCGGGTGGCCCAGTCCCAGCGCTGCATGCCGTACACCCCGAAGATCGAGAAGTGTTCGAGCGCCGCCAGTTCGCCGAGATCACCGAGGCGCAGCACGTCGGCGACGGGCCGGCCGGTGATGATCGAGACCGAGCCGACCAGTTCGGCGAGGCGCCCGAGGGCGGCCACGACGCCCGTGTACGGCCGGGAGAGGCCCGGGTCGGCGACGATCGGCGAGAGCACGCCGTCGAAGTCGAACGCCATCGACGCCTCGTGCGGCCGGTCCAGGATCGCGGCGAGCCCGGCGGCGCCGGCCTCCGAATCGGGGGTCCTCAGCACCATGCTTGCAGGCTACCGGACTCGCCGGTCCGGACACGGCCGGGCCAAGATGCTGAGATGAAGAACTGGGTGGAGTGGCATGACGCGTACGACATGCCCGGATCGGCGCTCGCGGTGCGGCTCGAGATCGTCGTCGGGCACGTCGCCGACGCCGTGACGAGCCGGGCGCCGGGGGCCGTGCGGCTGGTCAGCATGTGCGCGGGGCAGGGCCGCGACGTGGCCGGGGCGCTCGACGGGCACCCGCGGCGCGGGGACGTGACCGGGCGGCTCGTCGAGCTCGACCCCGCCAACGCCGCCGTCGCGCGCCGCCTCGTCGCCGGTACGGCGCTGCAGGTGCTCGAGGGTGACGCTGGGCACAGCGGGGCGTACGAGGGGGCCGTCCCCGCCGACGTGGTGCTCGCCTGCGGCGTGTTCGGCAACGTCGCGGACGAGGACATCCGCGGGACGGTCGCGGCCCTGCCCGAGCTGTGCGCGGACGGCGCGCGGGTGGTCTGGACCCGGCACCGCCGGGCGCCCGACGTGACCGTCGACATCCGGCGGTGGTTCGCCGAGGCCGGGTTCCGCGAGCTCGCCTTCGACGCGCCGGACGGCCTGGAGATCGGGGTCGGGGTGCACGAGCTCGCCGTCCCGCCGCGGCCCTGGTCCGGCGGGCGGCGCCTGTTCACGTTCGTGCGGGTACCGCGATCGTGACGGCGGAGGGCACCGCCTCGGCCTCGAGCCGCTTGACCCTCTTCCGCGCGCCGCCGTCCAGCTCCAGCAGCACCGGCTCGGCGAACTCGGCGTACACCTTCCGGGCGTTGCCCATCCGCACGAACTGCGAGCGGTCCGTGCGGCCCGTCGCCATGGTGCCGATCGTGCGGGCCCACTGCAGCGCCCCGCGCGCGGTGGTCACGCCCACCTCGAGCCGGCCGTCGAACGGGCTCGCGTCGTCGAAGGCCTTGATGCCGCCCGAGATCGTGCCGATGTTGCCCATCAGCAGGCAGGTCGAGGGCCCCTCGAACCAGGGCTCGTCGTCGAGGTGGACGATCGTGTGCACCGGCTCGTCGCGCACGTGGCGCAGTGCGGTGCGCACGTAGGCCAGGCGGCCGGCCCGGCGCTTGAGGCCGCGGTCGGCGTCCTCGATCAGCGACGCGTCGAAGCCGGCCCCGGCCATCACCGCGAAGTGCTCGCCGTCGATCTTTCCGAGGTCGTACCGCCGCCGCTCGCCGTGCAGCCCGACGTCCACGGCCGCCTCGATGTCGCGGGGGATCTTCAGCGCCGAGGCGAAGAGGTTCGCGGTGCCGGCCGGGATGATGGCCACGGTGACGCCGGTGCCCGCCACGGTGTCCACGCAGCGCTGGACCATGCCGTCGCCGCCCCAGACGAAGAGCACGTCCGCGCCCTCCTTCAGGGCCTTGCGGACCTGCTTGGGGGCCTTCTTGCTCTTCGGTACCTCGTGCCAGCCGACCTTGCCGGCCCCCGCCCGGTCCAGGACGCGCCGCAGCTCGTCCAGGCCGCCGCCCAGCGTCTTCTTCCGGTGTGCCACCACCGCAACCTTCACGGCGCGACCGTACCCATCGACGGCGTTGACCAACCGTGCCGATCGCTCGCTACGATGGTGCACTGATGGACATCACGGAGCAGGGCCACGCGCGCATCGACACGACCGTTGCGCACCCGGCCCGGCGGTACAACTACTGGCTGGGCGGCAAGGACCACTTCGCCGCCGACCGGGCCTCCGGCGACGCGATCGCCGCCGCCATGCCCGGCGTCAAGCTCATGGCGGTGGAGAACCGCGCGTTCATGGGCCGGGCCGTGCGGTACCTCGCCGAGCAGGGCATCCGCCAGTTTCTCGACGTCGGCACGGGCATCCCCGCGCCGAACAACACGCACGAGATCGCCCAGGCCGTCGACCCGGCGAGCCGCGTGGTGTACGTCGACAACGACCCGATCGTGCTCACCCACGCCCGGGCCCTGCTGACCAGCGCCCCCGGCGGCGCGAACGCGTACATCGACGCCGACCTGCGCGAGCCGGACAAGATCCTGGAGCACCCGGACCTGGCCGCGACCCTGGACCTGAGCCGGCCCGTCGGCCTGCTGCTCGTCGCGGTCCTGCACTTCGTCCGCGAGGACGAACACCCGCAGGCGATCGTCGACCGGCTCACCGGCGCCCTGGCCCCCGGCAGCTACCTCGTGGCGTCCCACGCCACCTGGGAGTTCCTGCCCGAGGAGACCATCGCCGCGCTCACCGCCAACAACCCCGACGGGCGCTTCCAGCCCCGCTCGGGCGCGCGGTTCGCCGAGCTCCTGTCGGGCTTCGAGCTGGTCGAGCCGGGGATAACCTCGGTGGCGTACTGGCACGCCGACGACGTCGCGGGCCCGCGCCCGTCGGCGGAGGAGGTCGCCTGCCACGGCGCGGTGGCCCGCATCCGGTAGGGACCCGTATGTAGCTCCCGGAATACAACGTCTTTCGGCCCGACATCCGTGCCGGACCATTCCTGCCGGCCCGCGCGACCGGGCGGTACCGTGGCCGCCCCGCCGCGGGAAGGATCGCCCCATGCATATCGACCGGGCGACGTTGCATGTCAGCGAGCTGATGCGGCAGATCACGCGCACCGAGATCCGGCTGCCGGAGCTGCAGCGCAGCTACGTCTGGCGCCCGACGCAGGTCGCCAAGCTCGTCGACTCGCTCTACCGGGGTTTCCCGTTCGGCTCCCTGCTGTTCTGGCAGTCCGACGAGGCCCCGGTGACGCGGTCGCTGGCCGTGACGGGGCCCGGGGAGCAGCCCGTCCAGCCGCCGCTGTACCTCCTCGACGGGCAGCAGCGGCTGACCTCGCTGCACCGGGTCTTCCACGACCACCCCGAGGCCCAGATCGTCTTCCACGTCGAGAGGGAGCGCTTCCAGAACCAGAGCGCGGCAACGCAGGCCGACCCGCAGTGGATCAAGGTGTACACGCTGCTGCAGCGCGGCGAGTCGATCATCTCGATGACCCGCCGGTTGAAGGACGCCGGCTGCCCCCTCGACGAGGTGCAGATCGAGGACCGCCTGAGCGCGGTCCGGTCACTGGGGGAGCGGACCTTCCACGTGGAGACGCTGCGCGAGTGCGGCTACCAGGAGGTCTCCGAGATCTTCGTCCGGGTCAACAGCGCCGGCCGCCACCTCAGCCGCGCCGACCTGGCCATGTCCACCCTCTCGGCCAAGTGGCCGGGCGTGCTGGACAAGTTCCAGAAGGAGGCGGCGCACTGGCGCCGGGCGGGCTACGGCGACCTCGACGTGGAGTTCCTGTCCCGCGCCTTCGCCGGCGTGCTGTTCGGCGGCGGCATGTCGTCGTGGTCGGTGAACGACCTGAGCCGCGTCGGCGAGGACGAGCTCGCGCGGGCCTGGGGGACGGTGGAGCGCGGCCTGCGGCATCTGGTGCCGTTGCTGAAGGCGAACCTCGGGCTCGCCCGGTCCGGACCGCTGCCCTCGCTCGCGGCGCTGATCCCGCTGATCGTGCTGCTCGGCGAGCGGCCCGACGGACCCATGGCGGCCCAGACCGCCGACGCGCTGCTCTACTGGCTGCTGATCGCGACGGTCCGGGCCCGGTACTCGACCTCGTCGGACACCAACCTGACCCGGGACATCCAGGCCGCGCGCAAGCCCGACCCGGCCCGGGAGCTGCTGCGCAACCTCGGCGTGCTGCAGGCCGTGCCCGCCATCACCGCGGAGTCCCTGGCCGGCCGCTCGAAGGAGAGCCCGTACTTCTTCCTGAGCCTGCTCGTCGCCCAGCGCAACGGCGCCCGTGACTGGTGGTACGCGACCTCGATCATGCCGGGGGAGAGCGACGACTTCCAGCTGCAGTACCACCACGTCCACCCGGTCGCGACGCTCGACCGCTACGACAAGGGCGAGATCAACGACCTGGCCAACCTCGCCTTCATCTCCCGCAAGGCCAACCTGAAGATCAGCGACCGCTCGCCGGCCGACTACTTCCCCAGCGTGGAGGCGGCCACGCTGCGGGCCCACTTCATCCCGCTCGACGAGGACCTGCGCGCGGCCGCGGCGTTCCCCCGGTTCCTCGTGCAGCGCCGCCGGCTGCTGGCCGAGGCGATGACCGAGCTGCTCGCGTCGTTCCGCCCGGCCTGGCTCGACCGGACGCTGCCGAGCGGTCCGGCCGCGACGAGCGACGGCTACAAGCTGACGATGGTGCTGTACGGCAGCGCCTGGCTCCCCGGCCGCCTGCTGTTCCGCGCCTCCGGTGCGGGCGTGGAGTGGACGGGCACGACCGAGATGGAGGATTTCGCGGCCGCGATCGAGGCTGCCTGCACCGAGGGCCGCGACGGCGACGTGGAGATCAACGGCGAGTCCGTCCCCGTGCAGGTGCTCGAGGACGCGATCGAGGTACCGATCGGGCCGTTCCTCGTCTCGGGCACGGCGCAGGAGTGGACCGAGATCATCGAGCGGGAGCGGGCGTCCATGCGGTCGGTCGCCCACATGCCCGCCGTGGCGGAGAAGCCCTGGGCCGGCGAGCGGGTCGCGCTGCCGGCCGGTAGCACCGACTAGGGGCTGTATCGAAGTGGGGTCGGAGCGAGACGTCTGAGTCCGCCGCAGCCCGGCCATCCACTTCGATACAGCCCCTAACGGTCCCAGCTGCCCGAGAAGACGGACGCGGGGCGGTTGAGCAGGCCGGCCGTACCCGCGGCGATGTTCTTGCGCAGCTGGGCCTTCGACTTGGCGCCCTTCGACGTGACCGGCGGGCCGATGCGATCGGCGAGCTCGCGCATCAGCGGGAGGGACAGGTCCTTGTCGCGGCCGATGAGGTACCGCTCGACGGCGTCCTCCTCGGTGAGCGCCTTGATGTCGGCGATTATCGCGTCGAGGTCGGCGGCCGGCTTCGCGGGCTTTCCGCGGGCGGGGGCGGGCGACGTGGGCGCGGCCGTGGTGCCGCCGGTGTCGCGGAACTCGACGTGGGCGCGGCCGTCGGCCAGGGCTTCCAGCTGCTCCTCGGTCAGGGTGCCGAGGAGCCGGCCGATCTCATTGAGCGCGAGCGCGGCCAGCTTGGGGGAGTGGGCCACGTCCCTGGGGGATGGGGTCACGTCACAACCTCTCGAACATCTTGAGCAGCTCGTCGACGCAGTCCTGCACGTTGGCGCGCACCTCGGGCGGTACGCCACCCGCCATGACGGTCGGCACCCCGTGCCGGCCCGCCGCCGCATAGGCGCTGCTGCGGTCCCGGATGAGCGTGTCGAACACGGGCACGCCCAGCGCCCGCACCTCGTTGATGAACTGGGCCTGCACGTCGATCGGGCCGCCGCTGTGCCACTGCACCATCGTGAAGAGCACCGCCACGCGCGGCATCCGCATCGCGGGCGCCTCGGCCGGAGCGGCCTCGCGGTGCTTGTTGAACGCCTTGGTGAGGTCCAGCAGCCGCTGCCCCATGACCTGGATCGCCTCGGTCGACAGGAAGTCGGGCCGGGCGGGCATCAGGAGCATGTCGGCGGCGATCGTGGCCATCTTCGTGGTGAGCGAGAACGCGGGCGCGCAGTCGATGAGCACCACGTCGTACTTCGAGAACGCCGGATCGCTCAGGTCCTCGGCGAGCCGCCGGTGCAGCCCCACGAACTTCGCGGCCCGGATGTTGCCGCTGCCGTCCACGGCGCCGGGAATGAGACTCTCGGAGTTGATGATGTGCGGGTCCGACGGCACCAGGTCGAGCCAGCCGCCCTGCTTGCCGATGAGCGCGTTGCACCGCGGCGGGCTGAACACGAGCTCGGCGAGCACCTGAGCGCGCCCCTTGTCCGGCGCCCGGAACCACGCCCCGATGGTCTGCAGCTTGGACAGGAACAGCTGCGACTCGTCGACGGTGAAGAACGACTTCGTGAGGCTCGCCTGCGGGTCGAGGTCGACCATCAGCACCTTCAGGCCGCGCGCGGCGAGCCCGGCGCCCAGGTTGGCGGTGACGGTCGTCTTGCCCACGCCGCCCTTGTTGTTGACGACGGCCACGATCCTCACGCCCACCACCTCCGCGCTCGCACACCACGCAGGACGGTAGAGGACTTGCCGCGCCACCGGCACCGCCGTTCGACATGCGCGCTCGACCCGTGAAGCCGACCCATTCCGGCTGCGTCGCCCCGGCGCGCCCGGCTTCTTGAACGGCCCGCCCGGGTCCGGGTTACCGCGAACGCCGATAAGTCGGGCGCTGCGCGCCGCGGGCGCGGGAAGTCGGGCGCTGCGCGCCGCGGGCGCGGGAAGTCGGGCGCTGCGCGCCGCGGGCGCGGGAAGTCGGGCGCTGCGCGCCGCGGGCGCGGGAAGTCGGGCGCTGCGCGCCGCGGGCGCGGGAAGTCGGGCGCTGCGCGCCGCGACTTATCGGACTTATACCCCGTCCGGGGATTCGCCGGTTTCTGCTGTCCGACGTTTCAGGGACAAGCAGGTCGGCGCCGGGTGCGACTACGCTGATCATTGTGGACGCTGTTCTCGCCGGGCCCGCGCGGCCCGCACCCGTCACGCATACCGGCCGGGTCGTGCGCGCCGAGCGCGTGACCCCGAACCTGCACCGGGTCGTGCTCGGGGGTGACGGGCTGGCCCGGTTCGCCGCGGGCGAGCACACCGACCACTACGTCAAGCTCATGTTCCCGCGGGCTGGCGTCGACTACCCGCGGCCGTTCGACCCGGCCCAGGCCCGCGCGAGCATGCCGCGGGAACTCTGGCCGGTCACTCGGACGTACACCGTGCGCGCCTGGAACCCCGCCACCCGCGAGCTCACGCTCGATTTCGTGCTGCACGGCGACTCCGGGCTGGCCGCGCAGTGGGCGGTCAACGCGCGCCCCGGCGACGAGCTGCACTTCGGCGGGCCGGGCGGGGCCTACTCGCCCGACCCGGAGGCCGCCTGGCACCTGCTCGCCGGCGACGAGACCGCGCTGCCCGCCATCGCGGCCGCGCTGGCCCGGGTGCCGGCCCACGCGGCGTGCACGGCGCTCGTCGAGGTCGGCGACCCGGCGGACCGCCAGGACATCCCCGGCGTCACGTGGCTGGTGCGCGGCGCGGGGGCGGTCGGCTCGATGCTGGTGCCGGCCGTGCTGGCCCAGCCGTGGCCCGACGGCGCCGTGCACGCGTTCGTGCACGGCGAGGCGACATTCGTCAAAGAGCTGCGGCGGTACCTTCGCGTGGAGCGCGGCCTGCCCCGCGAGCGCATGTCCGTGTCGGGGTACTGGCGGCTCGGCCACGACGAGGACGGCTGGCAGGCCTCGAAGCGCGCCTGGAACGCCCAGATCGAGGCCGAGCAGGAGCCGGCGTTCTCATAGGACCGGCGCGGTGATCGTGAAGCGGGCCTCGACCTGGGCGGACACCCGCTGGCGTTCGGGATCGAGCTCCAGGTCGGCGTACCCGCCGCCGCTCGCCTTGCTCTTCAGGAACCCGCTGCCGTAGCCCTGCGCGAGCGGTCGCACCCCCTCGGTGCGTCCCAGGCCGGCGTCGGCCAGTTCGACGAGCTCGACGACCTCGGCGCCGAGCGCCTCGGCGTACTCACGGGCCCGGGCGATCGCGTCCTGCACCGCGTCGCGCCGCGCCTCCCGATGCACCGGGCTGTCCGGGCGCACCGACCAGACCGGCCCGCGGACCTGGGTCTGCTCCTGCCCGGCGACGGCGAGCATCATCTCGCCGAGCGCCGCGAAGTCGCGCACCCGGACCGTGGTGGAGACGCTGCCGTTGTACGCCGAGACGCGCTCTCCGCGCTTGCCGCCGCTCTCGGGGTACACGTGCAGGGCTCCGGTCTCCCGCTTTTCGACCGCCTCGCCGAAGCGCTCCAGAAGCTGCCGCAGCCCGTCGGCGCGTTCACGCAGCCGGGCGAGCGTCGTGTCCCGGTCCCGGTCGCGCGCCGACACCACCACCGTGAACTCGGCGAGTTCGGGGTCGACCTCGCGTACCGCCTCGCCTCGCACCGCAACCGTCGTCATGGCGCACAGCGTAGGAGCCCCAGGCTCAGGCCTCGGGGCTGTGGCCCTCCTCGAGGGAGCGTTTCCTGCGCCGCTTCCGTTCGACGCCGACGCCGCCCCAGAACGCGAACCCGGTCACCGTGATGCGCGGGGCGCCGTGGCGGCCGGGGCCGGACGCGTCCTGCCCGAAGCCGCCCATGAACCCGGCGCCGGTCACGTGGACCTCGGCGTCCTCCGGCACGATGACGTTGACGCCGCCCATGACGGCGAACGCGCGGATCTTCACCTCGCCGTGCAGGATGCGGGCCTCGCGCAGGTCGATGGTGCCGCCGCCCCAGAGCGAGAAGGACGTGAAGACCTTCGGCACCAGCCAGGGGCCGCGGCGGGTGAAGCCACTGAAAACGGCGACGGCGGTACCGGTGCTGGGCACCTCCCCGGGCCGGGGCGGAACGCCGTCCATCATCGGCATCGGCGTCGAGCCGGCCGTGGGAAGGTCACGGACGACGGGCTCCAGATCGGCGTACGTGCGGGCCGCGTACACCGCGTGCAGCCGCTCGTCGACCTCGTCCAGGTCGAGACGGCCCTCGGCGGCCGCGGTGCGCAGCACCTCCGCGATGCGCTCGCGGTCGGCGTCCGATGCGCGCAGTTGCCGGGGGTCCATCCGCTCGGGCAGGTCGGCCATGGCGAACAGCGTAGGCCGTACGCGCCTCGATTTGGGGGTCACGCGATCCACCGCTCGGCGGGGCCTGCTCCCGGGTCGGCCGTCACGCGGGTCGGCCGTACGGGTGACCGATTGTCCACTGTGGTCCCGACACGTCCCGAAAATTCGGGATAAAACGGTCGGCGCGCGTATCCTGCCCGAACACCCTCTTCGCAAACCGAAGACTTGCGCTAGGGGCTCGGTAGCGTTTTGGATGTGCTGGCGGACCGTGTGCCACCGTCCGTGAGCGGCGGCGTCAAAGCTTCCCGATCATATGGAGGATCCATTCATGACCCATGGCGGGGATCTGCTGACGCAGCGTGACGACGCCGCGGCGCGGCCCAACTTCACCCAGCAGGTTCGGGGCTACGACAAGCGCCAGGTCGACCAGTACCTCAACCAGCTCGACCGGCAGATCGCCAGCCTCACCACCGATCGCAAGCGCGCCGCCGGCCAGGCCCAGGACCTGACGAACCAGGTGCAGGACCTGACCGCGCAGCTCAAGCAGCTGCAGGCGGAGCTCAACGAGGTACGCCAGCGGCCGGCCCGCGTCGACCGCGCCTCCTTCCGCCACCTCGGCCCGATGGTCGACCAGATCCTCGCGCTCGCCGAGAAGCAGGCCGGCGTGATCATCGACAACACCGAGCAGAAGGCGGCCGAGCACCAGGGCAAGGCCGAGAAGGCGCTCGCCGAGGCCCAGGAGCGCGCCGAGAAGCTCATCGCCGAGGGCGAGGCCGCGCGCGAGCGCTCCGAGGCCGAGGCCAAGCGGGTCCACGAGCAGAGCGTCGAGCACATGGAGAAGACGCGGGCCGAGGCCGACGCCCTGGCCGAGGCCGCGCGCCAGCAGGTGCTCCAGGAGGTCAAGGCCGGCCGTGCCCAGGCCCAGCAGGAGCTGGCGCAGTGGAAGGCGGCCGCGCAGCGCGAGATCGAGGAGCTCAAGGGCGCCGTCGAGCGGGAGCTGACCGAGGCGCGCCAGAACACCGAGCGCGACCTGACCCAGCAGCGGCAGGCCTCGGACCAGAAGAACGCGGCGCTGCACGCGGACGCCCAGAAGTACGCCGCGGACCTGCGCAAGCGCTCCGACGAGGAGAACGCCCGGCACCAGCAGCAGCTTGCGGTGGTACAGCAGGACGTGCAGGCCCGCCAGAAGGCCCTCACGCAGCTGCAGGCCGAGCACGAGGCGACCCAGACGAAGCTGATCGAGGGCCGCCGCGAGTCGGCGGAGCTCGGCCGCGAGGTCAACACGCTGCAGCAGCGCCTCGCCGAGACCAAGCAGAGCCTCACCAGCGAGCTGACCCGCCTCGAGCATGCCCGCCAGGCCGCGGACTCGGCCGAGCGGCACGCCAAGGAGGTCCGCGCCCGCGTGCAGCGCGAGGCGAAGCGCGTGGCCGACCTGGCCGCGGCGGCGGTCATGGCCGCGGCGGCGGGCGGCGGGGACACGGGGGAGTACCCGAAGGTGCCCGCGCCGGTCCAGGTCCGCCAGGTGCCGGAGCAGCTGCCGACCCAGCCGGACAGCGCCTCGGGGCAGGACGCGCGGCGCGAGGAGTCTCCTGAACAGGCGTGAGCCTTGCTGCACTTCGTTGCGAAACGGCCGCCACGGACTTCCCGTGGCGGCCGTTTCGTCGTTGTGATGCGGATATGTCGGGCGCTGCGCGCCCCGCTGCGCTCGACATATCCGCATTTTTCGCCTGACCGGGTATAAGTCCGATAAGTCGCGGCGCGGAGCGCCCGACTTATCGTTTCGTAGCGCGTGACGTTGGGTTTCAGAGAACGTTCGGCTGGGCCGGGGCCGTTGAGGTCGGCGGCCATCTGTCGCCAGATCTTCCGGGCCGCAGACGGCGAGGTCGCTCGACGCTGATCTCGCCGAGCGCCCGCCTTGTCGGTTCGCGGCGCGCGAGCTCGGGATTCAGGGAACGTCGACACGGGACGGCGAGGTCGCTCGACGCTGCGGAACTCGCCGGGCGCCTGGCTCAGCGCAGCGCCGAGTCGATCTGCTCGCGCAGCTTGGCCTTCGGGCGCGCCCCCACGTGCTGGGACACGACCTCGCCGCCGCGGAAGACGGTCAGCGTCGGCATGGACAGCACGCCGTACGCGCGGGCGGTCAGCGGGTTGTCGTCGGCGTTGAGCTTCACCACGCGCGCGCGGCCCTCGAACTCCGTGGCGAGCTCGTCCAGCATGGGCGCGATGCGGTGGCACGGCGGGCACCACTCGGCCCAGAAGTCCACGAGCACCGGCACGTCGCTGGCCAGTACCTCGTGGGCGAACGTCTCGTCGGTGACCTCGGTCGTCATGCGGGCTCCTCCAGCGTTTGGGCCTGCGCCAGCTCGTGGGAGACGACGCTGCGTACCGCCTGCAGGCGCGCGATGCACCCGTCCAGGTCGGCGAGCTTGCGGCCCAGCACCTCGATCGAGCCCGGGCACTCGGCCCCCGAGGCGCGGCCCGAGCGCAGGCACTCCACGAAGGGGCGCGTGTCCTCGAGGTTGAAGCCGATCTCCAGCAGCGACCGGATCTCGCGTACCAGCCGCAGGTCGGACTCGTCGTACTCGCGGTAGCCGTTGGAAGTGCGCCGCGCGGCGATGAGGCCGTGCTGCTCGTAGTAGCGCAGGGCCCGCGTGCTCGTGCCGGCCCGCTCCGCCAACTCGCCGATCCGCATGCGATCCACGCTAAACGTTGACGCCCATGTCAACGCTAGTCCGAGTCAGGAGGATCTCGCGCGGCTGAGTGTCGCCCGAAGTGCGCCGGTTCAGGTCGTGAGGGGGTGTGGGTGGAGCGAAGCTCCCCACCCCGAGCGGGAGGTGAGCTAGTCCGCGTCTGGCAAGCCCTCGATGCGGCGGGCGTGCTCGATCATGCCGTGGATCGCCTCCAGGCTCGGGCCCGACAGCCCCGCGGCCCGCAGGGCGACCGAGCGCACCGCGCTGTCGCGCAGGACCGCCAGCAGGTCCAGCTGCTCCTCGATGCGCCGGACGGTGTCCGGGTCGTCGTCGAGGAAGTACGCGGCGTTGACCCCGAAGAACTCCGCGAGCGCCTCCAGGTGCCGCTTGGTGGGGTTGTCGCGGGCGCCTTTGCGCAGCTGCCACACGTATGTGTGCGAGATCATGACGCCGCGCTCGCGGATGGCGGCGGCCACCTCTTCGTAGGTGTACTCGCCGCGGCCGGCCGGGTGGACGGTGCGGAACAGGCGATCCAGCTTGGCCGCGAGTGTCGGTTCGCTCATCGCATCAACCCTTGACAATCCTGCCGGTCGGATGGAAATGTCCATCATAAGCTCAGATTTACAGGCGCCGTGCACCCCATCAACTCAAGTTTATGGGGCGTGCTTGGAGGCTGAGGGTGGATCGTTGTGGCCGGGCGGCCTGACCGGCGCCAAATCGGGGGTGGCCACAACGTTTCCGGCCCGCAGGAGCGCACGAGCCTGCTCCACCAGGCTCGTGTCCGCCTCCGGCGGCGCCTGCTGAGCCTGCCCCAGCTCCCACTGCGCGTCGCGGATCTCGATGATCCGGCGGTACAGGCGCAGGTCGACGCCGCGGATCGTGAGCCGGTCGGCGAGGGGGCTGGGGGGATCGCCGAGCACCACATGCGGTACCGCCGCCACCGAAGCGGCCCACAGGGGACGCAATCGCTGCAGAGCGAGATAGTGCGCGAGCCAGCGCCGCAGGCCGCCCAGCGCCGGCAGGGCCGCGCCCGCGGCGAAGAGCAGCAGCATCGCGGCCAGGATCACCCGCGACAGGCTCTCCGCGCCGGGGCCGTTCATCACGTCGCTGCCCAGGGCGTTGCTGACCTGGAACGCGACCCGGTTGAGGATGAACAGCAGCCCGACCAGGGCGCCCGCGGTCAGCAGCCGCAGGCCAACCCGCATCGGCCCGCGCTCGGCCCGCCCGGCGGCGGGGTGGAACAGCGCCAGGCAGCAGGCGAGGCCGACGAACAGGCCGAACTGGGTCAGCACGCCGTACGCGGTGACCGGTGGCGTCCCGGCGTGCTCGGCCACGAAGTCGCCGCGGGCGGGGCTGCGCGGAACCAGCAGGAAGAGCACCACCATTGTCACGCCGGCCGCGGCGAGCAGCGCGTAGGCCCAGCGGCGCAGCCGGGGGCGGTCGGCGACGGGCCCGGGCATGAGGCCGGTCAGGTGCACCATCGCGGCCGAGGCGGCGGCGGTGGCCAGATTTTTCAGCGGTACCGACACGTCGGCCACGTGCAGCAGCCGGTCCGTGGCGAACGAGATCTCCCGCCGGTTGAACGTGAACGACAGCGCGACGAGCAGGGCCACCAGCCGCATGGCCCGGCCGCGGGGCGGCTGCGGCGTCGCGAAGCGCCAGATGGTGAACGCCCAGAACGCGGCCAGGACCAGGAACTCGAGGGTGTCAGCGAAGGCCATGGCCCGGTCCCGGGATGAGCGCCTCCTGCAGGCCCTGCAGCAGCGGGTCGTCGGTGCGGGGCTCGGTGCCGCCGCGCAGCGCCCGGCCGCTGATCATCGTCGCGATCATCTCTGCGACCTGCTCCTGCGGCGCCGAGTAGGTGGAGCGCAGCAGCACCCGGGCGACGGTGGCCGGGTCCAGGTCGGGCAGCACGAGACCGGGCGCCTTGTGGTCGCAGAGGATGTGCCCGATCTCGTGCAGGATGATGTGCCGGCGGTGCAGCGGGTCGACGCCCGCCGCGTAGAAGACGTGGTCGGCCTGGTCGGTGGCCAGCCACAGCCCGCAGGGCGCCCCGGCCGGCGCGGGCTGTGGATGCAGGTGCAGGTCGCGGCCGCGGCGCGCGGCGACGTACGACAGGAACACGGACAGGTCGAACGGCTCCGGTAGCTCGATGTCCGCGATCAGCCGCCGGCACTCCCGCTCAAGCCGCCGCAGTCCCACGCCGCCAGACTAACCGGCGGCCGGCCCGACGCTCTCAGGCGGCTCGGCGCAGGTGCTCGGTGAGCTGCCCCGCCGCCCGTACCGCGGCCATCTGCCCGTTCCGGATGAGCATGAGGTCCTCCACGGCGCACGCGGGCGGGGTGTGCCCGAGCGCCGCGGCGAGGTGCGGGTTGGCCCGCGACCACTTCGACAGCGACTCGCACACCTCGGCCTCCAGCACCGTCGCGGGGAGCGGGCCGGCCGCGCTCACGGCGTCGAGCATGCGCTCGCGGTGCTGCCAGTACGACCAGACCTTGGCCTCGTCGAGCAGCTGCGCGACGGCGTCGGTGCGCCGGTAGTACAGGGCCAGCTGGATCGAGTCGGTGCGGCCGTCGCCGATGAACGCGTCGATGAGCGGGTGCCGGGCGTGCGCGCCGGCAACCTCGTAAAACGTGCTGCGGCTGCCGTTGGGCGCGGCCGCCTCGACGATGCTCTTCCAGGTCAGCGGGGCCCCGGGGGCGGCGGCGACGAGGCTCGCGACCGCGCGGAAGTACACGGTCTTGGTGCGCCAGTGGCTGCGCTTCGCCGACGGGTTCGCCGACAGGCGCTTGTGCCACCGGCTCACGACGGTGTCGCGGAGATCCTTGCCGAATTCCGGAGTGGCCGTCAGGTGTGGCGCCAGGGTCGTCATGCTCATCGGTCCTGTCCTGCCTGTCGGTGGTGGGCTGGGCGTCCTCCGAGCGTGGACGCCGGGGTGCTCCGCGGGCATCACGTATTCACGTGGTCTTGCCGCTGACCAGGTCCAGCACGGCATTCCAGTCGGCCGGCACGGTGTCGGCGCACCAGGCCACGTGCCGGTCGGGGCGGACCAGCGCGAGCGGCCTATCCCAGCCGGTGCGCACGCCCTCGTCGGCGATCGGCAGGTGCGTGACCGGGATGCCGCGCGCGTTGGCGGCGGCGGCGAGCGACCGCCCGGCCGCGTCCCCGGTGAGGTCGACGAGGGTGAGCTCCGGGCCGAACCGGTCGGCCAGCGCCTCGCCCGTGTCCAGGCGCAGGTCCGGGGCGCGGCCACCGGGGCGGACCGTGCCGAGCGCGCCGCTGTGCCACACCACGGCCGAGTTCGCGTGCCGGGCCGGCAGGGCACGGGCGTCGGGGCGGTTCGCCTCCTGCCGCAGTACCCCGGCGAGCAGCTCGGGGGCGGCCCCGGCGGCGCTGAGCCGGCCGAAGCGCCGCCGCGTCTCCAGCGACCGCGCCAGCAGCTCCCGGTCGAGCAGGGCGCTGGGCCGCCGCTCGGACTCGTAGCTGGCCAGCAGCCCCGGCCCGCCCCAGCCGTTGATCTCGGCGGCCAGCTTCCAGCCCAGGTCGACGGCGTCGGCGAGGCTGGTGTCGGCGAGCTCGCCGGCCGGGTGGAAACGGTGCGCGGCCTCGCCGGCCAGGAACACCGGCCCGCGCCGGTACGCCGCGGCGACGGCCAGGGCGTCGTCCCACTGGGCCACGCCGAGGATCTCCGGCACCTCCAGGCCGCTGCCGAGCCGCGCCCGCAGCATCGCGACCGGGTCGGTGGTGACCGGCTCGTCGGCCCCGACCGGCAGGTGGGCGACCCAGCTGTCGCCGTCGCCGCGGGACACGCTCGTCAGCCCGCCGACGACCACGACGACGGGCGTGCCGTGCTTGGCGGGCAGGCGGGGGTCGGTGCTGCGGAAGAACACCGAGCAGTGGCGGGCCGGGCTGCCGAGGCTTTCCATCGGTACCTCGAGACAGCGCCGCACCGTGCTCTGGGCGCCGTCGCAGCCCACGAGGTGCCGCGCCGCGATCGTGTGCCGCACGCCCGCGTGCACGTCCAGCACCGTGGCGACGGCGCCGCCCGGCTCGACGCGCAGCCCGGTGAAGGTCCAGCCCTCACGCAGGTCGATGAGCGGGTGCTCGCGCAGCTCGTCGCGCAGGCGCCGGGTCAGCTCGGCGGCCGGGACGCGGTGGTCCGGGCCGACGGCGCCGGGTTCGGCATCGTCGTAGGAGTCGCGGGAGTCGTGCGAGGAGACCAGCACCGGCTCGTCGTCGAGGCGGGTGCGCCACTCGACGTCCTCGAGCTCGGGCGGCCCCGCGTACCGGCGGACCAGCGCGGCGAGGCCGAGGCGGCGCAGCAGGCCCATGGCGTGGCCGGTGAGCCGGTCGACGCCGGCGTGCCGCGGCGGGGCGACGGCGCGCTCCACGACCAGGCAGGGCACGTTGTGGTGGGCGAGCTCGAGCGCGAGGACCGCGCCGGTGGGGCCCGCTCCGACCACGAGTACCTGTGTGCGCGTCGGCGTCGTCACCGGCGTTCCCCCATCGCTCGACCTCGGCGACGCCTTCGTCGCCACTGGTCATGCTCGGGTCCGGGGGGTGCCCCCGTACATCACGTGTTCAAGCGATCCCGGTGGACGAGGTTCGCCAGTTCGACGCGGCCGCGCAGGTCGAGCTTGGTGAAGATCTTGCGCAGGTGGCTGTCGACGGTGTGCCGGGACAGGTGCAGCACGCCGGCGACCTGGCGGTTGGTGAGCCCGAGCGCGACCTGCAGGGCGACGTTCTGCTCGGCCGGGGTCAGCTGGTGCAGCGGGGAGCCGGGGCGGAACACGGGCCGCTCGGTCGGGGCCTTGGGGCCGCCGAGGCTGAACTCGAGGCGGCGGCGGGCGCGTTCGGCGCGGCAGTCGGTGACGATGGCGATGGCCTCGGCGGCCCAGGCGCGGCCCTGCCGTTCGTCGGCGGTGTTGAGGGCGGCGTCCTCGAGGGCGCCGGCCAGGGCGAGGCGGCGCGGGGTACGCCGGAAGCGTTCCACGGCCCCGCGCAGCAGCCAGGGGTCGCCGGTGAGCACGCCCTCGGCGTGGTCGGCGGCGGCGGCGAGGGAGACGAGGCCGGGGTTGCGCCCGGCGAGGGCGCGGGCCGCGGCCACGACGGTGCGGGCGCGGGGCAGGTCGTCGGCGCGGACCGCGATGTGCACGAGCGCGGGGGCGGCGGTCGGGTCCTGGGCCAGCAGGACCGGCCGCTCGGGCAGCCCGTCGACGATGCCGGCCAGGGTGCCCAGCGCCGCGTCGGGCCCGGCCGTGGCCTCCTGCAGCACGCCCTCCGGCCAGAACATGTCCTCGGGCGCGCAGGTGATCCCGGCGGCCATGCGCCGGTGCATGTGCGTGAGGTGGGCCTGGGCCTGGGGTAGGTCGCCCTGCAGGACGGCGAGCCGGGTCAGCTGGCCCAGCAGCGGTACCGCGAGCGCGAAGGCGGTCAGGTTCAGCGCGACGGCGACGCCCGCCTCGGCCTCGGCGACGGCGTCGTCGAGGCGGCCGCGGGCGGTGAGCAGGCCGGCGTGGTAGTAGTGCCACAGCGGCGTGGACCAGGCGGTGCCGAGGCGCTCGGACTCGCGGCGGCCCCGGCGGTAGGTCTCCTCGGCCTCGTCGAAGCGGTCCAGCGCCGCCTGGGCGTCGCCGAGCCAGATCCGCGGGTGGCGGTGGGCGGCGTCGCCGCGGACCTTGTCGGCGATGCCGGTGGCGTGCTCGGCGTGGGCGTAGGCGTCGTCGAGGCGGCCCTGGGCCTGCGCGACGAGGCTGCGGCCGGTGAGGCCGAAGACGGAGGCGGCGTACTCCCCGGTGGCCATGCCCGCGTCGGTGGCGGCGGCGCCGTCCTCGTCGGCGCCGGGCAGGTCGTTGGTGTAGAAGCGGGCGTGGGCGCGGATGGCGTGCAGCTTGGCCCGCACCGACTCGGGCGCGCCGGCCACGGCCAGGCCCTGGTCGGCGTACTGCACCGCGGTGCTGTTGCGCCCGGCGTGCTTGAACGCCTCGGCGAGGCCGAACTTGAGCATGGCCTCGGTGCGCGGGTCGAGCCCGGCCCGCAGCGCCGTCTCGCCGAGATCCTGGGCCCGCTCCAGCCGCCCGGCCGAGGCGAGCAGCGTGACCGCGTCGGCGACCAGCGCCACCCGGCCGGGGTCGTGCTCGCCGACCGCGTCCAGGGCGTGCTCGATCAGGTCGGCGGCGGTGCTGGGCGCGGCCGGGGCGACCTCGAGGGCCGCCTCGTGCAGGATGGTGACGGCCTCGTGGCGGCCGGAGCGGCCGGTCTTGAGCAGGTGCTGGGCGACCTCGACCGGCGGGCGGCCCTCGGCCCGGGCGATGACGGCGGCCTGGCGGTGCAGCATGGTGGCGACGGCGCCGTTGAGGGTGCCGTACACCGCCAGCCGCACCAGGTCGTGTACGAACTCGAGCTCGCCGTTGTCGACCAGCACCCGCGCGGTGGTCGCCTCCTTGACCTGCTTGATCAGGGTCGCCGGGCGCACGTCGAGCAGGTCGGCGACGGCCTCGAGCCCGAACGGGCGGCCGAACACGGCGGCCGCCTGGAGCAGCTCCTGGGCGTCGCTGGACAGCCCGTGCAGCATCTGGTCGACGATCGTGATGAAGCTCGACGGCAGCTCCTCGCCGACGACGGTGCCGATGCCGTCGGCCACGACCAGCTGCCCGGTCAGGTGCAGCGTCCGGACCAGCTGCTCGACCTGCAGCGGGTTGCCGTCGCAGCCGCCGGCCAGGGCCAGCACGGTGTTGTCGACGTCGGCCCCGACGACCTGCGCGCACAGCCGGCGCACCGCCTCGTCGTCGAGGGTGCCGAGCATGAGCTGCTCGTGCCCGTCGCGCACGAGGCGCTCCATGAGCTGCTGCCCGGGGGTACCCGCCGGGGCCGGGCGGTGCGCGAAGATCCAGTGCACGGGGGAGGAGGCCAGGGCCGGGACGAGCTCGGCGACGGCCAGGGCGGACAGCTCGTCCATCCACTGGGCGTCGTCGATCGCGATCACCAGGGGCCGCTGGGCCGCGTAGTCCTCCAGCGCCGCGCCGAGGCGCTCCAGGGTGCGGTACTGCGCGTCGTCGTCCTCGCGCAGCCAGCCCAGCGCCGGCTCCGGCGGCCGGATCTGCTGCAGCGCCGAGGCGAGGGTGATGAGCGGGGCCGCGCGGTCGAGCTCGAACGCGGCCCGGGCCGCGACCGACACCCCGCGCCCCTCGGCGCAGTGGGTGGCCGTGCGCACGAGGTGGGACTTGCCGATGCCGGCCGAGCCGGTGACGATCGTGCACCCGCCGAAGCCCGCGGCGGCGCCGGACACGGCCTTTCGCAGGACGGCGAGCTCGCGATCGCGCCCGAATGTCCCCGCGGCCGGTGTCGTCAGCGAAATCACCCCAAGTTGTCGGACGTTTTTCCGGTGTACGGCTCGATTACCGTTGGTGGCCTGCGGTGATTCTCGCGGTCCGCGATGATCGACTTGAACAGCCTTTCGGGGGAGCCGGACGAACCCGGACGGCATCCTCCGTCGGCCCGATATCGCGCTGCTCCCGGCCCGGGCGGCGGGCCCGCCGGGATTTCGGGCGACCAAACCTCGCAAAATAGGCGCCGCAGAATCGCGGGGCCGTGCTCGGTCAGCACCGATTCGACATGGAACTGTATTGACCGCGCTCGTGCCCACCGCATTGCGTGCACCGCGCCGGTGCCTGCATCCCGCAATATCCCAATTCGCTCCGGCGAACCGTCACGCACCGTTGTCACGTGAATAGTATTCATTCGATGTCCCGGTGCGTCGGACACCGCCACGAAGGTGTTGTAGAACCCGACCCGCCCGAAGCCGGGGACCCGCCGGGGCTCGCCCTGGGCCGGCCGGGCGAGCCGCCGGATCGGCAGGCCGAGCTCGTCCGCGAGGACCTGGTGGCCCAGACAGACGGCCAGCGTCGGCGTCCGTTCGGCCAGCAGCCGCCGGGCGATCTCGTGCAGCCGGTCGATGCGCGGGTCGCTGCGGTCGCGCGGGTCGCCGGGGCCGGGGCCGAGCACGACCGCGTCGTAGCCGTCGCGCAGCCATTGCGTACCGCTCTTGAGCCGCACGTCGACGCGCAGCCCGAGCGCCTCGGTGAGCCGGGCCAGCATCGCGGTGAAGTCGTCCTCGTTGTCGATGATCAGCACCCGGCCGGACAGCGGGCGGAGCCGGACCGGACGGCCGAGCCAGAACGGGGACAGGCCGGTGTTGCGACGGCGCAGGGCGCGTTCGAGGGCGGGAAGCTTCGGCGGTACCGACGCCGCTTTTTCGCCTTTGAGGGCGCCCAGGAGCGCCGCCGCCTTGGCCCGGGTCTCCGCCGCCTCCGCCGCCGGGTCGCCGTGGCGCACCAGCGTCGCCCCGACGCCGATGGTCACGGACCCGTCCGGCCCGATCTCCGCGGTGCGGATGAGCAGCGCCGAGTCGAGCGAGCACGGGCCGAGCAGCGCGATCGCCCCGCCGTAGTAGCCGCGGCCGGTGCCCTCGCGCTCGGCGATCACCCGGCAGGCGGCGGCGAGCGGGCTGCCGGTCACCGTCGGGGCGGGCAGGGTCGCGCGGAGCACCTCGGCCGGTCCGAGCCGCGTGGGCCCGTCGATGATGTACTCGGTGTGCGCCAGCCGCGACATGGGCCGCAGCCAGGGCCCGCGCAGCCGGCCGCCGCCGTCGCAGACCCGGGCCATCGTCTTGAGCTCCTCGTCGGCGACCATGAACAGCTCCTCGGTCTCCTTGCGGTCGGCGAGGAACCGGCGCAGCCCGCGTGCGGTCGGGCCGCCGGGCGGGTAGCGGTAGGTGCCGCTGATCGGGTTCATGGCGGCGATTCCGCTGTCCAGGCGCGCCTGCGACTCGGGGGTGGCGCCGAGCAGGGTACGGCCGCGGCAGTGCAGCAGGAACGTCCAGTACGCCCCCCGCTCGGCCCGCAGCAGGTTCTGCAGCGCCCCCAGCGCGGTGGCGGGCGTGAAGTCCGGGATGCGGGCCCGGTAGGTGCGGCGGATCACGAAGTTGGAGCCGGTGCCGCCCCCGATGTCGTGCGCGACGACGTCCTCGACGATCCGCGCGTACTCCTCGTCGTCGAGGTCGAAGCGGCCCTCGCCCAGCGCCGGCGCGGGCGCGGCCAGGCCGAGGACCTCCTCGACCGGCAGCGAGCCGGACCACGTCACCGCGAAGGCCAGCAGCGGCGCCCCGTCGTCGACGCACGCCAGGCCGCGCTCGGCGATGGTGCGGTACGGCAGCGCCGCCACCACCTCGCCGGCCGGCTCCGCCGGGATCGAGTCGAGGGGCGCGCCGACGCGCAGCTCCACCCGCTCGTCGCGGCACACCAGGGCGTAGGCCTCGGCGCCGGCGATACGCTGCAACCACGGATGCGTCATGCCGCCACCGTCGCAGCGCGCCCGCGCGGCCGGCCACTACCCATTGAGGTAGTGGGGCGTGCACCGGCCCGCGCCTAGCTTCTGAAGGCGTGGCTCACAACTTCCCCCGCCGGGTCCGGCTGGACCGGTTGTACCGGAACGGATCCGGCGGTCTTCTCGTGGTACCGCTCGATCATCCCATCAGCGGCGCCCCCATTATCCACAGTGGACGGCCGGGGGGCCTGGACCGGCTCGTCGGCGACGTCGCCGACGGCGGGGCCGACGCCGTGGTCCTGCACAAGGGCGCGCTGCGGCACGTGGCGGCCCGCCGCTTCCGCTCACTCTCCCTCATCGTCCACCTCAGCGCCGGCACCGGCCTGTCCGCCGACCCCGACGCCAAGGTGCTCGTCTGCTCCGTCGAGGAGGCGCTGCGCCTGGGCGCCGACGCGGTCAGCGTGCACGTCAACGCCGGATCCGGTACCGAGCCGCGGCAGCTGGCCGACCTGGCCGCGGTCGCCGGTGACTGCGAGCGCTGGGGCGTGCCGCTGCTGGCCATGGTCTACGCCCGCGGCCCCGGCATCGCCGACGGCCGCGCCCCGCACCTGGTCGCGCACGCCGCCGCCATCGCCGCCGAGCTCGGCGCCGACCTGGTCAAGACCGCGATGCCGCGGGCCGTGGCCGACCTCGCCGCGCTCACCGCGGCCAGCCCGATCCCGGTGCTCGCGGCCGGCGGCGACGCCCACGACAGCGCCGCGGCCCTCAACCACCTCGCCGACGCGATGCGCGCGGGGGCGGGCGGGGTCGCCGCGGGCCGGCTCGTCTTCAACGCCCCCGAGCCGGCCGCGATGCTGCGCCGGCTCTCCGCCCTGGTCCACGACCGAACCTTCGCGAGGAGTACCCCATGAAGCAGTGCTGGCTCGACATCCGCGCCGCCGACGAGCTGAAGTCGGCCCTGTCCCAGGAGGCGATCCACCGGGGCTTCGACGCCATCGTCGCCGACGACCCGGCCGACCTCGCCGGCCTCCCGCCGACCGTGACCCGGGTGCTGCTGCCCGGCAAGGAGCTCCCGGACACCTTCGGGGACGCCGACCTCGTCATCGTCGACCCGGCCCAGCACGGCGAGCCCGGCCGGCTCACCGCCCGCCACCCCGGGATGCGCTTCGGCGCCTACGTCGAGGTCACCGACGCCGACTCGCTCGCCCTGGCCTGCGCGAGCGTGACCCGCGACCCGGTCACCGTGCTGCGCTTCGCCGACCCGACGAACATCCCGCTCGAGATCGTGCTGGCCGCGGCGGCCGACGCGCACGGGCTCATCGTCACCACCGTCGAGCGGGCCGCGGACGCGCCCGTGTTCCTCGGCGTGCTCGAGCACGGCCCGGACGGGGTGATGCTGGCCCCGAACGCGCCCGGCGAGGCGGGCCGGCTCAAGGACGCGGTCGAGCGCCGCTCCCCGGACCTGGAGCTCACCGAGCTGACCGTCACCGCGGTCACCCACGCCGGGATGGGGGAGCGGGCCTGCGTCGACACGTGCACCTACCTGGCCCGCGACGAGGGGATCCTGGTCGGCTCGCGGGCCAAGGCGCTGGTGCTGTGCGTGAGCGAGACCCACCCGCTGCCGTACATGCCGACGCGGCCGTTCCGCGTCAACGCCGGCGCGATCATGTCGTACACGCTGGCGGACGCCGAGCACACGCGGTACCTCAGCGAACTGCGCGCGGGCAGCACCGTCCTGGCCGTCGGGGTCGACGGGCGCACCCGCCCGGCGGTCGTCGGCCGGGTGAAGATCGAGACGCGGCCGCTGCTGTCGATCGACGCCGTCGCCGAGGGCGGCGAGGCGGTGAACGTCATCGTCCAGGACGACTGGCACGTGCGGATCCTCGGGCCGGGCGGCGCGGTGCTGAACTCGACCGCGCTGCGGCCCGGCGACCGGATCCTGGGGTACCTGCCACGCCGCGAGCGGCACGTCGGGTACCCCATCGACGAGCTCTGCTACGAGCAGTGATCGCGATGTTCGACTTCCACGCGCGCCTGACCCCCGGCCCCGGCGCCACCGAGGCCCTGCTGGGCGCGCTCGACGAGGCCGGGGTCGAGCGGGCGGCGGTCTGCGC
Source organism: Dactylosporangium sp. McL0621 (assembly GCF_049995355.1). Lineage (NCBI taxonomy): Bacteria > Bacillati > Actinomycetota > Actinomycetes > Micromonosporales > Micromonosporaceae > Dactylosporangium > Dactylosporangium sp. McL0621. The sequence continues at coordinate 9,859,563 of NZ_CP188259.1, read as the reverse complement.
CGGCGGGGTGGTCGGCCTCGACCGGCTCTCGGTGCAGATCGTCGACGGCGGGCGGAGCAAGGCGCTGGCCGACAACGAGGGGGTCCGCCGGGCGTGCGAGGCGTCCGGCGGGCGGCTGGTCCCGTTCTTCTTCGCCGACCCGTACCGCGACGCCGCCGACTACGAGGCGGCGGCGCCGCGGTTCCGGGGCCTGGAGATCTCCCCGGCCGTGCACGGCTTCCGGCTCGACGACCCGCGGGTCGAGGCGCTCGTGCGCGTCGCCGCACGGCACCGCCACCCGGTGTACGTCGTCTGCCTCGGCCGCGCCGGCACCCGCACCGAGGACCTCGTCGTCCTCGCCGCCCGCCACCCCGGCGTCACGTTCGTGTCCGGCCACTGCGGACACACCGGCCTCGACGCGGCGGGCCTGAACCTCGTCGCGCCGCTGCCCAACATCGCCGTCGAGCTCTCCGGCTGCTTCACCGCCGTCGCCCGCCTCGCGGTGCGCCGGCTGGGCGCGCACCGGGTGCTCTTCGGCACCGAGCACCCGCTGCAGCACCCGAGCGTCGAGGTCGCCAAGCTGCGCGCCCTCGGCCTGCCCCCGGACGAGCTCGCGCTGGTCTCGTCCGGCAACGCCGACCGCCTGCTGGGGTGCTCATGAGACTGCCTCAGATCGGCGACTGGTCCGACTTCGCCGGCCTCGCCCGGCTGCAACAGGAGCGGCTGCCCGCGGTGTACGCCGCCGCCGAGCGCTCGCCCTTCTACCGCAAGCGCGGCATCGCGCCCCTGCCCGACCAGCCGCTCACGACCAAACAGGACCTCCGCGACGCGTACCCGTTCGGCCTGCTCGCCTGCGACCGCGCGGACCTGGCCACCTACCACGAGTCGAGCGGCAGCAGCGGCGAGCCGACCGCCTCGTACTACACCGAGACCGACTGGCTCGACCTGGCCGAGCGCTTCGCCCGCAAATGGACGGGCCTCACGGCGGCCGACACGATGCTGGTCCGCACCCCGTACGCGCTGATGATCACCGGGCACCTCGCCCACGCGGCCGCCCGGCTGCGCGGCGCGACAGTGGTCCCGGCCGACAACCGCTCCCTGGCGACGCCGTACTCGCGCGTGGTACGCCTGCTGCACGACCTCGGCGTAACGATCACCTGGTCGCTGCCGACCGACACGCTGCTGTGGGCCGCGGCCGCGCGCATCGGCGGCTACCGTGACTTCCCGGACCTGCGCGCGCTCTTCGTCGGCGGCGAGCCGGTCGGCCCCGCGCGCAAGGCCCGCATCGCGCGCATCTGGGGGGCGCCGGTCGTGGAGGAGTACGGCGCCACCGAGACCGGCAGCCTGGCCGGCGAGTGCGAGCACGGCACCATGCACCTGTGGGCCGACCGGGCCGTCTTCGAGGTACAGGACCCGGACACGGGTCTGTTGCGGCCGGACGGGCGCGGCCGGCTGGTGGTGACGCCGCTGTTCCGGTCGGCGATGCCGCTGCTGCGGTACGCCATCGAGGACGAGGTCGAGGTGTCGTACCGCTCCTGCCCGTGCGGCTGGCACCTGCCCGTTGTGCGCCTGCTGGGCCGCTTCGCCCGGGGTGGCCTGACCCAGCTGGGGCTGGAGGAGCTGGTCTTCGCCCTGCCGGACGACTTCGGCGTCTGGTTCTGGCGGGCCCGGGTCGACGGCGGGCGCGTGCGCGTGGAGATCGAGGTCGCCGACCGCTGGCGCACGGCCGCGACGGCAACTTTGACGGCGGCGCTGCGTACGGCGTACCCGCACGTGGAGCCGCTGGTGGTACCGGTGCCGCCGGGCGGCCTGGTCCCGCATCGGCTCCTGACCGCGCAGGCGGAGGTGATGAAGCCGCGCGGTTTGTTCGGCGAGGGCGAGGACTGGGATCGAGCTCTGTTGTATTACTAGCTGCTGTACTTCTGGCTCGCTGCGCTCGCGGTGGGGGAGCTTCGGCTGAATTCCTGGCTCTCTGCGCTCGCGGTGGGGGAGCTTCGCTCCACCCACACCCCCTCAAAATCTGCGCCGGCTCGATCGGGCGACGGATGGGCGCACGCCATCCACGTTCTGCACCCCCTTCTCTTGCCCAACAGGGTTACAGGAGCGTCGCATGTCCGAGCCCCTCATCGTCGGCGCCGGGATCGGCGGCCTCACTGCGGCCGTCGCTCTCGCCGCGCACGGCCGTTCCTGCACCGTCGTCGAGCGGTCGCCGGCGCTGTCGGCCTCGGGCTACGGCATCCAGCTCCCGCCGAACGCGACCCGGGTCCTCGCTGGACTCGGGCTCGGACCGGCGTTGGAGGCGGTCTCGCTGCGCCTCGAAGCGCGCGAGATCCGGCGCTGGGCGGACGGGTCACTGCTCGGCTCGGCCGCACTCGACCGGTGGGACGCCCCATATCTGTCGTTACGCCGCGCGGCCTTGCTGCGCGTTTTGCATTCGCGCATCGCGGGTGTCCAGTTCGGCCGTTCGTTTGGGTCCGCCGATGAGCGTTTGGTCGTCGGTGCGGACGGTCTGCACTCGGCTGTCCGTGGCCGGCGTGCGTCTGACGGGTTCGGCCGTTCATTTGCGTCCGCCGATGGCCGTTTGGTCGTCGGCGCGGACGGTCTGCACTCGACCGTTCGTGGCCGGCTGGCGTCGGACGGGCTGGTCGACGTCGGGTACACCGCCTATCGGGCCGTGCTGCCGGTGCGCGATGCGCGTCCGGTGGTGAGCGTTTGGCTCGGCCCGGGTGCACATGTGGTCGCCTATCCGGTGCCGGACGGGCTCAACGTCGTCGCCGTCACTGATGGATTGCATTCGTTTGACGGCTGGGACGAACCGGTCCGCGCACTCGCGCGCGCTTGCATGCGCGGATTCGTGTTGTACACCCGCGCACCGCTGCCGGCCTGGCATCGCGACGGGGTCGTGGTCATTGGCGACGCGGCTCACCCTATGCCGCCGTTTCTCGCCCAGGGCGCGGCCCAGGCGATCGAGGACGCCGCCGCGTTGCCCGACTACCTGGATGATCTCGCCGGGTTCGAGGCCGCGCGGCGCCCGCGCGTTGAGCGTGTCGTCGCGGTGAGCGTGGCGGGCGGGCACGAGTACCACCTCGCCGATGGCGCGGAGCAGCGCCGGCGGGACAAGCAGATCGCGGCCGCCGAGCCGCCCGGACAGGATTGGTTGTACACATGATTCCCGACGCCATCGCCTACACGCTGCCCTCGCCCACGCGTCCGGGGCCGGCGCCCTGGAAGGTGGACCCGGCTCGCTGTGTGCTGCTCGTGCACGACATGCAGCGGTACTTCGCCGAACGCTTCGACCCCTCCGTGTCGCCCGGGCGGGAGCTGTTCGCGAACGTGGGTCGGTTGCGCGCGGCGTGCACAAAGCTGCAGATTCCTGTGCGGTACACCGCGCAGCCCGGACGCATGACCCGGGCCGAACGGGGGCTGCTGCACGACGTGTGGGGCGACGGCATGCACGACGACGAGGGCGGACTCGTGTTCGAGCCGGCGGCGGCCTCGGAGGTCGTGACGAAGTGGCGGTACAGCGCGTTCCATCGCACGCCGCTGCTCGGGATGCTGCGCGAGCTCGGCCGGGACCAGCTCGTGGTGTGCGGGGTCTACGCGCACCTGGGCTGTCTGCTCACGGCCTGCGACGCGTACGCGCACGACATCGAGCCCTTCCTGGTCGCCGACGCGATCGCGGACTTCACGGCCGCGGATCACGCGCTCGCGCTGGACTTCGCCTCGCGTAGCTGTGCCGTGACGCCTACGACGGAGGAGGTGCTCGGCTCGCTCGGCGACTGAGCGATGTGACGATTTTGCATGCCGACTTGTGCAGCACCGACGACCGCGCCGAACTCTGAAGGACGGCGGCCGAACTTCGAAGGAACGGCGGCCGGGCTCGAAAGGGACGGCCGGCGGCCGCGGCTGAAGCGGACGGGGGTCGGCGGCCGCGCTCGAGAAGGACGGCGGCCCGGTGGGCGCGCCCGAAGCGGACGGCGCGCCGGTGGCCGCGGTCGAGGCGGACGGGGGCTGGCGGCCGCGGTCGAGGACGGGGGCTGGCGGCCGCGGTCGAGGCGGGCGGGGGGCTGGCGGCCGCGCTCGAGACGGACGGCGGTCCGGCGGGCGCGCCCGAACCGGACGGGGGCCGGCGGCCGCGCCCGAAGCGGACGGCCGTCCGGCAAAGCCCTCAAAGCCGCCTCAGCGACGTGCCTTCGCCAGCGACGCCAGCTCGATGCGCGACGCGATGCCCAGCTTGTGGAAGATCCGGCGCAAGTGGTAGTTCACGGTGTGCCGGGAGCGGCCGATCCGCGTCGCGATCTGCTGGTTCGTGAGGGCGCGGCCGACCAGCACGGCGATCTGCCGCTCCTGCTCCGTCAGCGCCTCCCAGCCGGTCGTCGGCAGGGGCGGCGGGGTCGTCAGCAGGGTTGCGAGCTCCGCGCGCAGGGCGGCCGCGGCCGGGCGGCACAGCGACTCGGCCACCGCGGCGTGGACCAGGGCGTGGCTGAACATCAGGCGGTCGTCGACGCTGACCAGCAGGCCCGAGTCCAGGGCCTCGTCCAGGCCGGCCAGGAGGTGGGCGGTACCGCAGCGCATGAGGCGGGCCAGGTCCAGCACGCCGAAGCCCGGGCCGATCGCCGAGGCCACCTGAAGCATGCGCCGGGTCGGAGCGGACAACGCGGCCAGCCGGGCCGCCACCGTAGGTTGCGCCGGGGCGACCGGCCCGGCCGCGAGAGTGGGCTGCGTCGGGACGGGCAAGGCGACCGGCCCGGCCGCGCCAGTGGGCTGGGCCGGGACAGGCGAGGCGACCGGCCCGGCCGCGACCGTGGGCCCGGCCGGGACAGGCGAGGCGACCGGCCCGGCCGCGCCAGTGGGCTGCGTCGGGACGGGCAAGGCGACCGGCCGGGCCGCGGCCGTGTTCTGCGCGTTGATGCCGGCCGTGGTGGGGCGGGCCGGCGGGCGTGACGGGTGCATGCTGACCATGGTGGGGCGGCCCCGCGGGCGAGACCGGATACAACTATGGGGTTTCCGGTCCCAGTTCGGCGAGGGCGCGCATCCCGGCCGGATCGAGGATGGTCAGGCGGCGGTACCCGGTGCTGAGCAGCCCCCGCCCGCGCAGTTCCCGGATCGCGTTCTGCACCGTCGCCTGGGCGATCGCGATCATCGTGGCCAGCTCGGGCTGGCTCAGGGGGACGCCGATCTCGATCGCGCCGTTCGGGGCCGGGCGCCCGCACAGCTCGCCGATCTCGACGAGCAGGCGGGCCAGGCGTACGTGGGCCGGGTACACCGCGAAGTCCGTCCTTCGCCGGTTCGCCCAGGAGAGCTGGCCGGCGACCGCGGCCATGACGCGGGCGGCGGCCGGTGGGTGGCGGCGCAGGAAGTCCTCGAAGGCGGCGCGGCTGACCACGCCCGCGGTCACGCGGCCGCACGTGGTCACGGTCGCGTTGCGCGGCTGGCCGGTCAGGGCGCCGACCTCGCCGACCAGCTCGCCCGGCACGCGGATGCCCAGCAGCGTCTCGAAACCGTCGACCGAGGTCGTCACCTTCACGAAACCGCTGATCAGCAGCTCCACGTGGCCCTCGCGGTCGCCCTCGCGCAGCACCACCCGGCCCGGCGCGAACTGCCGCTGCGTGGACAGGCCCACGAGCTCCTTCGCGGTCGCCTCGGGCAGGCCGCCGAGAAAGGTGTTGGGGGACCAGGCCGCCGACGTCATGCGGTCATGATGACCGCTCCAGGCGGGCGTAGACGAGGATGTTCCCCCGGTATTCGTGCCGGACGTGGTCGAAGGTGCCCCCGCACGTCACGATCCGCAGCGCCGGATACCCGACCGGCCCGTAGACGGCATCGGTCGGAAAATCCGTCTTCGGTACCTCCACCACCCGCTCCACCACGAAGACCGCCACGCTGCCGTCGGCCCGGCGCACGCTCGCGGTGTCGCCCGGGCGCAGGTCGCGCAGCCGGTAGAACACGGCCGGCCCATCGTGCGCGGTGTCCACGTGCCCGAGCAGGACGGCCGGCCCGACCTCGCCGGGGGTGCGCAGGTTCCGGTACCAGCCGGCGGGCGCACCGGACTTGAGCGGCGGTACCTCGACGGTGCCGTCCGGGTTGAGCCCGAGCGACATGAGCGAGGTGTCGATCCCGATGGCGGGGATCGCGAGCCGGACGGGTACGGACGCCGCCATCCCGCGCGTCTCCACCACCGGCGCGGGCGCGGCCGAGCTGGCGATCGGGATCAGCTCCGAGACCGCCGGCGCGGGCGCGGCGGCCGGGCGCTCCGGCGGCGGGGGAGCGGGCGACGCCCCGATGACGAGCAGGGTGAGCCCCCCGACCGCGAACAGCCCGGTCAGCCCGTCGATCGCGAGGCGGCGGGGCAGCACGATCAGCGCCGCCCGGTGGCGGGGCGCATGCGGAAGACCACCAGCGCGGCCGCGGCCAGCAGCAGCACGATGCCCGCGCCGGCCAGGAGGGGGTTGCGCATCCCGAGGCCGTCGCCGCCGCCGGTGTGCGGGGCGCCGCTCGGGGTCGGGCCCGTCGTGGTTCCGTTGGCGCCGATGCCCGACGAGCCGTCGTTGCCGGTCGGGGTGGCCGCGGCCGCCGCCGAGCGTGAGGCGGCGGCGGAGCGGGACGCGGTGGCCGCGCGCTCCTGTTCCGCCGCGGCCGCGGCCGAGCGGGCGGCGGCCGCGGACCGGCTCACGGAGACGCTCGCCGAAACCCGAGCGGACACGCTGGCCGAGACGCTGGCCGAGACGGAGGCCCCGGGCGCGGCGTTGTCGCCCGTGCCGGAGCCCGTGAACTGGCAGTAGGCGAGCAGGGCGAGCAGCATGACGATGAGCGCCGCACCGCCCGCCGCGACCGCGGTGCGGTTGTCACGCAGGTTCGCGCGTCGTTGTCCCGGTTCGGTCATCGCTTGCGTCCCCTTCCCGGGAGAGACCGCGAAAGCCCTGGTCGGTCTGAGTGTTCTACCCAGGCGCCACAAGTCTGTAACGATCAATACCCCCAACGGGTGGCGCGAGCTGCGGTGGGCTTTTGCAAGCCATCAGTGCAAGTATTTCCAGGTTTGATTGGCATCTTGCGCGCAGATGTCGGGCGGGTTACCGTGCAACCCCGATCGACGCTCTTCGACACCCCTCTATGGAGCCGTCATGGCCGCACGCCGCCTGGCCGCCGCCCTCCTTCCTGCCCTCCTCGCGCTCGGCACCGCCGCCGTGCTCGCCCCGTCCGCCGCCGCGGACGTCACCACCGTCTCCGTCGACACCCTGCGCACCGGCTGGGACCAGAACGAGCCCGCCCTCGGCCCGTCCGCGGTCTCCGCCGCCGACTTCGGGCAGCTCTTCGCGGCCGACCTCAACGGGCAGGTCTACGCCCAGCCGATCGTCGCCGCGGGCACCCTGATCGCCGCGACCGAGAACAACTGGGTCTACGGGCTCAACCCGCAGACCGGCGCCGTCGTCTGGTCGCGCAGCGTCGGCCCCGCCTGGCCCGCGTCCGCGATCGGCTGCGGCGACCTGGTCCCGAACATCGGCGTCACGAGCACCCCGGTCTACGACCCGGCGACCCGCTCGGTTTTCTTCACCGCCAAGGTCAACGACGGTCCGGACGCCAACCACCCGCACTTCTACATGCACTCGATCGACCCGGCGACCGGTGCCGAGCGCTCCGGCTGGCCGGTGACGATCCAGGGCTCGCCGACCAACGACCCGGCCAACACCTTCAACCCGAAGACCGCGGCCCAGCGGCCGGGCCTGCTGCTGCTCGACGGCGTCGTCTACGCGGGCTTCGCGAGCCACTGCGACTACGGCCCGTACGTCGGGTACGTCGCCGGCGTCAAGACCACCACGCCGGCCATGTCGACGCTGTGGTCCACCGAGGCCGGCCGCTCGACCGGCATGGGCGGCATCTGGCAGTCCGGCGGCGGCCTGGTCTCCGACGGGCCCGGCCGGATCATCGTGGCCACGGGCAACGGTGTGTCGCCGGCACCCGGCCCCGGTACCAACCCACCCGGCACGCTCGCCGAATCGGTGATCCGCCTGCAGGTCGGCGCCGACGGCTCGCTGGCCGCCAAGGACTTCTTCAGCCCGGCCAACAACGGCAAGCTCGACCAGGACGACACCGACTTCGGCTCCGGCGGGCCGGCCGCCCTGCCCGCGTCGTTCGGCACCGCGGCCCACCCGCACCTGCTGGTGCAGACGGGCAAGGACGGCCGGGTGTACCTGCTCGACCGCGACAATCTCGGCGGGACCGCCCAGGGCCCCGGCGGCACCGACGCCTCGCTCGTCCCGCCGGCCGGGCCCTACAGCGGGGTCTGGGGCCACCCGGCGGTCTGGGGCGGCGACGGCGGCTACGTGTACCAGGTCGAGAACCAGGGCTTCCTGCGCGCCTTCAAGTACGGCGTGAACGGCGCCGGCCTGCCCACCCTGACCGCGGCCGCGACCAGTCCGTCGACGTTCGGGTACACCTCCGGCTCCCCGGTCGTCACCTCCAGCGGCACCACCTCGGGCTCGGCGACGGTCTGGGCCGTGTACAGCGACGGCTCCAGCGGCTCGGGCGGCCAGCTGCGCGCCTACGACGCCCTGCCCACCGGCGGCCAGCTGCACCTGCGGTACTCCGCCCCGATCGGCACGGCCACGAAGTTCGCCGTGCCCGCGGCCGACAACGGCCGCGTCTACGTCGGCAACCGCGACGGCCGCCTGTTCGGCTTCGGCCGGCCGACCACCGCCGCGCTGAGCGCCCCGCCGACCGACTTCGGCAGCGTCGCGGTCGGCAGCACCGCGAACGCGACGGTCACCGTCACCGCGACCCGGGCCGTGCGCATCACCGCGATCGCCGCCGCCGCGCCGTTCGGCGTCACCGCGCCCGCGCTGCCGGTCAGCCTCGCCACCGGGCAGACCCTCGCCGTGCCGGTGCGCTTCACGCCGGCCGCGGCCGGGGGCGCCGCGGGCAGCCTCACGTTCACCACCGACGCCGGCACGGTCGCGCTGGACCTGCACGGCACCGCCACGTTGCCCGGCCTCGGCGCCACCCCGGCGACGCTGTCGTTCGGCACGGTGCCGACGGGCGCCGCGAAGACCCTCGGCGTCAGCATCACCAACACCGGTACGAGCGCGGTCACCGTCACCGGCTCGACCGCGCCCGCGGCCCCGTTCAGCGCCACCGGCTTCCCGGCCAACGGCGCCACGATCGCGGCCGGCGCCTCCGTGTCGGTCTCGGTGAAGTACGCCCCCACCGCGCCCGGCAACCACACCGCCTCGCTGACCGTCACCAGCTCGGCCGGCCCGGTCACGGTCCCGCTCAGCGGCACGGCGGTCGCCGGGGCCGCCCACCTGAGCATCACGCCGAACCCGGTCGCATTCGGATCGGTCACCGTCGGTACCACCGCGACCCAGACCTTCGACATCGCCAACACCGGCAACATCACGCTGACCCTGACCAAGGCGGCCCCGCCGGTCGGCGCGTTCAACACCACCACGCCCGTCTCCGAGGGCCAGCAGCTCTCGCCCGGCGACGTCATCCACCAGACCGTCACCTTCACGCCGACCGCCCAGGGCGCCCAGTCCGCGGTGTACTCCATCACCGGCGACGACGGCCAGGGTGCGGTACCCGTCCAGCTCACCGGCACCGGCGTGCCCCCGTCCAGCACCACGAACCTGGCCGCCGGGCGCCCCGCGACCGCGCAGTCGACGCAGGGCGGCTACCCGGCCGGCAATGTCACCGACGCCGACGCGAACAGCTACTGGGAGAGCGCCAACAATGCCTTCCCGCAGTGGCTGCAGGTCGACCTCGGCGCGACGGCGTCGGTCGGCAAGGTGACGCTGCGCCTGCCCCCGCCGGCCGCGTGGGCCGCCCGCCGGCAGACGGTGACGGTGCTGTCCAGCGTGGACGGTGCACAGTGGAGCACGGCCGCGGCCGCCACGGACTATCTGTTCGACCCGGCCACGGGCAACACCGCGAGCGCCACGTTCCCGGCGGTCACCGCCCGCTACGTCCGGCTGAGCTTCACCGCCAACACCGGCTGGCCGGCCGGGCAGCTGTCGTCCTTCGAGGTGTACGGCACCGGCGGCGGCTCGGCCACCCTGGCCCTCAGCCCCACCTCGCTGCACTTCGAGGACACCGCCGTGAACACCAACAGCGACTGGCAGACCGTGACCGTCACCAACACCGGCACGGCCGCGGCGACCGTGCAGTCGGTCACCGCGTCGGGCGACTTCACCGTCACCACGACGTGCGGGTCCACGATCGCGCCGGGCGCCAACTGCACGGCCACGGTGACGTTCCACCCGGCCGCGGCCGGGAGCCGGACGGGGACGCTCAGCGTTCGCAGTACCGCAGCCAACGCCGAGGCCACCGCGGCCCTCAGCGGCACCGGCCTGGCCGCGACGGCGACGAACCTGGCCCTGCACCGGCCCGCCACCCAGTCGTCGAACACGCAGAACTACGCCGCCGGCAACGCCGTCGACGGCAGTGCGGACACCTACTGGGAGAGCACGAACAACGCGTTCCCGCAGTGGCTGCAGGTCGACCTCGGCGCGACCACCGCCGTGAGCCGCGTCGTGCTGCGGCTCCCGCCGGCCACGGCGTGGGCGGCGCGCACGGAGACGGTGACCGTCACCGACTTCACCACCGGCGCGGTGCTCGTCGCGAGCCGCGCGTGCGCGTTCGACCCGGCGACGGGCAACGCGGTCACCCTGACGTTCCCGGCGGCGGGGGTCCGCTACCTGCGCGTCACGGTCACGGGCAACACCGGCTGGCCGGCCGGGCAGCTGTCGGAGCTGGAGGTGTACGCCTCCTAAGGTGACGCCGCCTCATCCCGGCCGGACGCACGGTTTGCCCTGTGCGTCTAGCCGGGATCGCGTTGCTGACGGTGTTGCTGGCCGGTTGCTCGTCCCCGGCCTCGGCCGCGGGCCGCTCGCTGCCCCACATCAACCCCACGGACTTCCACCACGCCTCGGCCGACCCGTCCGGCGGCGCCGACGGCCTCGTGAGCGTCTCGACGATCGCCCGGCATCTGGACGTACCGTGGGGACTGGCCTTTCTGCCGGACGGCAACGCGCTGGTCACCGAGCGCCGGACCGGGCGCATCGTGCGGGTGACGCCGACCGGCGCCGTGTCGCTCGTCGCGCGGGTGCGCGAGTCGACGTCGGACAACGAGGGCGGCCTGCTGGGCCTGGCGGTCTCGCCGGCGTACCGCACCGACAAGACGGTGTTCATCTACTACACGACGGCGACCGACAACCGCATTGCCCGCCTGCACCTCGACGGCCGCGCCCGCCCGCGCCCGATCGTCACGGGCATCCCGAAAAGCGGCATGCACGACGGGGGCCGGCTGGCCTTCGGCCCGGACGGCTACCTGTACGCGACCACGGGCGAGGCCTCGCATACGGAGGCGGCGCAGAGCCTGGCCAGCCTGGGCGGCAAGATCCTGCGCATGACGCCGGACGGCAAGCCGCCGCCGGGCAACCCGTTCCCGCACTCCCTGATCTGGTCGTACGGCCACCGCAACCCGGAGGGCCTGGCCTGGGACGCGGCCGGCACCATGTACTCGGCGGAGATCGGCGAGGCGGTCTGGGACGAGCTGAACATCATCCGCCCGGGCGCCGACTACGGATGGCCGGCGGTCGAGGGGATCGGGAACAAGCGCGGCTACGTGGACCCGGTGGTGGCCTGGCACCCGGAGGTGGGCGTGAGCGCGGGCGTGGCCGTGACGGGCACGACGGCGATCGTGACGTGCCTGCGGGGCCAGCGCATTTATCTGGTACCGCTGGGGAAGACCCCGTCGCCGGCCCCGGTCCCGTCGTTGGGCACCGCGTCGGTGCAGTGGCGCACCGGCTCGGGCGTGGCCGGCAAGCCGGTCGAGGCCCTGACCGGGCGCTACGGCCGCCTGCGGACGGCGGTGACGGCCCCGGACGGCAGCGTGTGGGTGACGACGTCGAACCGCGACGGCCGCAACCCGACCGGCCCGGTCCCCGACGACGACCGGGTCCTGCGCCTCACCCTCTCCTGAGCCGGGGAGCCGTCAGCAGACCGGACGACCGCCGGCGGACGTCGACGTAGCGTCGTGCACCTCCGGGGGGCCGGCGGCGGCCACCTCCCCAGCGGCGATAGGCCGACTTTACGCACCCCAGCCGGTTAGTTCAACGCCCTTCCAAACCTCTTGCGGCGAGCTGCCGGGCCTGCCGTTCGTGCACGCCGGCCACCCACTCCCAGCCGTCCCGGGCCGACGGGCCGACCCGCGGGTCGCTCACCGCACCGCCGTCGCGCACGGCGTGCAGGTACGCCCGATCCTGGTCGATCCGTGCGCGGACCTGCCCGGCCCCGCCGGCGGACCCGTGGCCGGGGACGACGACGTCGGCGTCGCCCGCCGCGTCCTCGAGCAGCCGCAGCGCGGCGAGGTAGTCGGCGATCGGGTCGGCGGCGCCGCTCAGGTCGAGCATCGGCATCAGGACGTCGGAGAGCATGTCACCGGCGACGAGGACCGCGCGGTCCTCGATCAGCAGCGCCGCATGGCCCGAGGCGTGCGCCTGGTGCTCGACGATCCGGACCCGCGGGCCGTCCCAGGGCACGTGCGTCGCCCCGGCGGGCAGGCCGGTGATGACGCCGATCAGGTCCAGCGGCACCCGGTCGGCGATGTCGGGCGGGATCATCATGCGGACGCGGGCCTTCGCGCCCGCGTCCGACAGCCGCGCCCCGGCCGTGGCCGCGCAGCCGGCCGTGCCGTAGCGGGGCGCCGCGCCGAGGCTGTCGTGCCAGAGGAGGTGATCCCAGTGCGGGTGCGTCGAGAAGCCGGCCACGACGGCCTGCCCCGAGCCGGCCAGGTCGCTCGCGAGGCAGGCCATCTCGTGGTCCTGCACCCCGGCGTCGATGAGCAGCGCGCCGGCCGGGCCCCGCACGACGACGGCGTTGCTCTGGCAGAACTCGCTCTCGTGGATCAGTACGCCCTCCGCGACCGGCCTCAGCACCGGGGCTCCCTCCGCTGGTGATCTGCAACCGATCATCGACGGTACTACGGGCGCAGGCCGCTCCGGTGGGGGAGTCTGGAAGCGTGAGCGGACACGACCACGACCACGGGCACGGGGTGGGCCAGGACGCCGACCGGCGCTGGCTCGGCCTCGCCCTGGGGCTGATCGCGGCGTTCATGGCCGGCGAGGTCGTCGTCGGCCTGCTCGCGCACTCCCTCGCCCTGCTCTCGGACGCGGCCCACATGCTCACCGACGCCGGGGCCATCGCGCTCGCCCTCGTGGCCATGCGGCTGGCGGCGCGGCCGCCGAAAGGGGGGTACACCTTCGGGCTGAAGCGCGCGGAGATCCTCTCGGCGCAGGCGAACGGGCTCACCATGCTCATCCTCGCGGCCGTCCTCGCGATCGAGGCGGTGCGGCGGCTGGCCGACCCGGCGGACGTCGTCGGGCTGCCAGTGCTCGTGACCGCGGTCGCCGGCGTCGCCGTGAACCTGGTCGCGGCCTGGGCGCTGAGCCGCGCCAACCGGACCAGCCTCAACGTCCAGGGCGCGTTCCAGCACATCGTCAACGACCTGTTCGCGTTCGTCGCCACGGCGCTGGCCGGGCTCGTCATGGTCACCACCGGTTTCACCCGCGCCGACCCGATCGCCACGCTGCTCGTCGTCGCGCTCATGGTCCGCGCCGGGATCGGCCTGGTCCGCGCGTCCGGGCGGATCTTCCTGGAGGCGGCGCCGAGCGGCATCGACCCGCCCGTGCTCGGGGCCCGGCTGGCGGCGGTACCGCACGTCGTCGAGGTGCACGACCTGCACGTCTGGCAGATCACCTCGGGGGAGCCGGCGCTGTCCGCGCACGTCCTGGTGGCCCCGGGCCGCGACTGCCACGCGGCGCGGGCCGCGATCGAGGAGCTGCTGCGCCACGAGTACCGGCTCACGCACAGCACCCTGCAGGTCGACCACGCGCACGGCGGCCCGGCCGACGTGCACTGCGAGGACGCCCACGGCGTCGCGTACCGATCGGCGTAGCGGGGGATCGCTACCGTGAGGCGCATGCCCGACCCGATGCGCCCCTCGCTGATGACGAAGATGCGTGCCTCGCTGGCCAAGGAGCGCGACGCGATGGTGCTGGAGGCGCTGCGGGGCGCGGGCAAGGCCGCCTACGACGAGATGATGGAGGCCGACCGCGTCCGCGAGCAGCTCGCCGCCGGCGGCGAGACACTCTGGGACGCGCCGCCGGCGACGGGGAGCCTGCTGCTGGCGGCGTGGAACGCGTACATGCTGCAGACCCTCGGCGAGCAGTTCCTCGACGCCGACTACGCGGCCCGCCCCGGCACGGTCGGGTATGTCCCGGCGGTGACGTTCGACCAGGTGGCGGCCTGGCTCTCGGCGGTCGAGGGGTGGGTGTCGCGGGCGCGGCAGGCCCGGGTCAACCCCGACTACGACATCGCCGCCGAGCTCACCCTGCCGGCCGGGCTGCCGGACTGGGCCGAGGTCGAGCCGTGCCCGCCGGAGCACCTGGCCGCGCTGCTGGCGTCGGTGCCGCCGCTGCGCCAGCACATCGACGTGGCCGTCTACGGCCTGGAGCGCGCCGGCGTCCCCGCCGAGCACCGCGCCGGCGTCAACCGGCTCAAGCAGCTCAACGCCGAGGCCGCCGCGGCCGCCGACTACGCGGTGGCGCTGCGCACCGACCGGCACGACGCGAAGCTGCACGAGCTGATCGAGAACAACCTCAAGAACGCCCTCGAGCTGTGGTTCCACGTCGGCCAGCTGGCCGCGATGCCCAGCCTGATGGCCGGCTACCGGCCGCTGCACGCGGCGCCGCGCCCCGACGTGGCGACGCTGCCCGGCGGCGCCCACTTCGACCAGTGGTGCCTCACCGACCGCATCACGCTGCGCCGCTGGCGCAAGGACCCGCAGGCCCGGGCCGCGATCGCGCAGCTGTGGCGCGACGACCCCGACCCGGCCGCCACGGTGGCGCTGAAGGCCGAGATCGACGCCGCGGCGCGGGCCGGCGACGTGGTGACGTTCCGCACCGGCGACGGCAGCAGCTGCTACTACGAGTGCCCGTGGTCGGCGCTGTACGAGGTGCGCCGCCCGGTGCGCCTCGGCGGGCGCCAGCTGCGGGTGCTGCAGCAGTTCGCGCTGCAGGCGGCGGCCGGCCCCGGCGCGGGCGCCTTCCGCCGGGGCATCGTGGTCGGCCCGTTCGAGGCCACGAACGAGGTCGAGTACTAGCCGAGTACTAGCGTTCCTGCAGCGTGCCGGCCAGCAGGCCGCGCATGAAGAACCGGCCGAGCAGCACGTAGATGGCCAGGGTCGGCAGGCTCACCAGCAGCGCGCCCGCCATGGCCTGGCCGAACGGCACCGACTGGCCGCCGGCCACGTTGTTCAGCGCGATCGTCACCGGCCAGGAGTCGCGGCTGGTCATCATCGCGCCGAACATGAAGTCGTTCCACGACGACGTGAACTGCCAGATGATCGCGACGGCGAACGCGGGCTTCGCCAGGGGTACCGCCAGATCCACCCAGGTCCGCAGCACCCCCGCCCCGTCGAGGCGGGCCGACTCCAGCAGCGCGTCGGGCATCGACACGAAGTGGTTGCGGAAGATCAGGGTGGTGATCGGCAGCCCGTAGATGATGTGGATGAGCATCAGGCCGAGCAGGCCCCCGGTCGCGTCGCCGGAGCCGCGCAGCCCGACGTTCGTCATGGTCTGCGACACCGGGATGATCACGGCCTGGTACGGCACGAAGATCCCGAAGAGGATCAGCGGGAAGACCACGTTGGAGAGCGGGAAGCGGAACTTCGACAGCACGAACCCGTTCGCGCAGCCGAGCAGGGCCGAGATGAGCGAGGCCGGGATCGACAGCGCCAGGGAGTTGCGGAAACCCGAGGAGAGCTTCGGCAGTACCGCGGAGAAGTTGTCGAACGACAGGCTGGTCGGCAGCTCCCAGATCCGCGTCACCGACACGTCGGCCGGGTTCTTGAAGCTCGTCACGATGAGCACGTACACGGGCATGAGGAAGAACGCGGCCAGCGCCCACAGGATGACGTACCGCAGCGTCGTGCGCACCGGCCCCGGGCGCTGCCAGCGCGGGATCGACGACGGGTCGGGGGCCGGCGGGCCGCCCGGCGTCGGCAGCCGCGAGGGCCGGTGGGTCTGGGCCGAGTTCTGCGGCACGGAGGCGGTAGCGCGAACCATCGGTCGACTCATCTGCGGATCATCGCCGTTCCGTGCGCAGGCTGTACCAGACATACGGGCCGACCACGAGGGCCACCCCGAGGAGCAGGACCGTGGCGATGGTGGCGCCGCGGTCGTAGAACCCGCCGTCGAACGTGGTGAACCACATGTACAGCGACGGGGTGTCGATGCGCAGGTTGCCCTGGTCGAGCGCGTAGAGCAGGTCGAACGTCTTCAGCGAGATGTGGATCATGATGAGCATCGCGCTGAACGTGACCGGGCGCAGGGCCGGGCGTACGACGTACCAGAAGATCTGCGTCTCGCTGGCCCCGTCCATCCGGGCCGACTCGCGCAGGGTCTCGTTGACACCGCGCATGCCCGCCAGGAACAGCGCCATGACGTACCCGGACAACGCCCACCCGGCCGGCAGCGCGACCGCGGCGATCGCCCACACCGAGTCGGACTTGTGCCAGTCGCTGCGCAGGAACCCCAGGCCGACGTCGGCGAGCAGCTTGTTGATGCCGGCGGTGTCGTTGCCCGAGCCGTTGTCCAGCAGCCAGCGCCACACGATCGCGGTGGCGATGAACGAGATGGCCATCGGGAACAGGAACACGCCGCGCAGGAAGCCCTCGCCACGCACGCCCCGGTCCAGCAGCATCGCCATGAGGAAGCCGAGCAGCAGCGCGCCCGCCACGAACACGACGGTGAAGATGATCAGGTTGCGCATGTCGGCGCGGAAGCGCTCGTCCTTGAGCAGGTTGGCGTAGTTGTCCAGGCCGACGAAGTGGTACTTGGGGGAGAGCCCGCGCCAGTTCGTGAACGACACGCGCACGTTCCAGCCGAGGAACCCGTAGACGAAGACGCCGATGAGAATCAGCGACGGCATGACCAGCACGAGGCCGGGCAGCCAGCGGGGGCCGCGCTGCTTGTGCGGCCGGCGCTTGCGCGTCTCGAACGCGGGCCGTTCCGGCTCCGACGAGTGCCGGGCCCGGTGCTGCTGCTGTTGTAGTTGCTGGCTCGGCTCCTGCCGAACGGGCAGGTTCACTGCGTCTCCCGGAACTGCTGCTCGACGGTCCGAGCGAACTTGCCCTGGTCGCCGTCCTGGACGAACAGGCCCAGCGCCGAGTCGATCTCCGCGTTGTACGCGTTGTTCGCCACCACGCCGTGGGTCAGCGACCCGACGATGCGGACCTTCGGGTCGCGCCACTGTTGCAGCGCCCACCCCAGGTAGTCCTTGTAGAGGCCGGCGTCGGCGTCGGTCCGCGCCGGGATCGAGCCCTTGAGCGGGTTGAAGAGGTTCTGCCCGTCGGTCGAGCCGCACTCGATCAGCCACTTGCGCGAGAGGTCGGGCCGGCGCGCCCCGGTGGGCAGCGTGAACGTGTCGGACAGGAAGTCGTAGACCCCGTCGCTGCCCGGCGACGCCGCCGCGTTGTACCCGTCCTGCCAGTGCAGGCCCTTGGTCTGCTCCAGGTACGACGAGGACCAGTCGCCCATCACGGCGTACACCGCGGAGCCCGACACCACCCGGTCCAGCTGCGGCTGCCAGTCGCCGGCCGCGGACTTCACGTCGGAGACGGCCAGCACCTTCGCGTAGGTGGCCAGGGCGGCGCCCACGTCCGGCGACATCCAGCTCATCTGCCCGGCCCACAGCTGGTCGTACCGGTCCGCGCCGAGCTCGCCGAGCAGCACGGTCTCCAGCAGGTGCTTCTGCGTCCACTCCGGCCCGAGGGCGAGGGCCACCTTGCCCTTGGCCTTGATGACCTCGGCCTGCTGCAGGAACTCGGCCCAGGTCTTCGGCGGCCCGGAGAGGCCCAGCTCGCGCAGGGTCTTCGGGGTGTACCACATCAGGTTGGCCCGGTGGATGTTCACGGGCACCGCGTAGATCTTCCCGTCGATGGTCAGGTTGTTCACGAGCCCCTTCGGGAACACCTTCGTCCAGCCCTGCTGCTGGTACATGTCCGAGAGGTCCTGCACCTTGCCCGAGCGCACGTCGTCGAGCAGCTCGAGCCCGGCGTGGCGCTGGTAGGAGTCGGGCGGGTCGTTGGCCAGCAGCCGGCTGGCGAGGATCGCCTTGGCGTTGGAGCCGGCGCCGCCGGAGACGGCCGCGTTGACGAACCGCACGCCCGGATTGCCGCCCTCGAAGGACTTGGCCATCGCGGCCAGGCCCTCCTCCTCACCGGGTCCGGTCCACCATGAGTACACCTCGAGCTGGTCGTTGCTCGCGCCCCGCACCGCGAACATCGACAGGCCACAAATCAGCGAGACAACCAGAATCGCCAGGATCGCCAAGCGGCCCTTCCACACACCAACACCCCTCCTGCGAGCCCGATGAGGCCGCGGCGCGGCGACTCCAACGGCGGGGCGGCGCTCGCGTGCCGTCCAGGGACGCTATGCGTGTATGTAGCGGTTGGTGATGGAACCTTAGGGCGCTACCCAGCGTCGATCGGTTACTTACCGGCGCCGAACGGTGGACCTTTTATCACGGTGTAATGAAATTGTTGCAGCCGGTGTTGTCTGATGATTTCCGCAGGTCGATGGGCATGTTTGGGAGCGCTACCATAACGGATTTAAAAATCACCGGTTCACAGACTGGTATGCCATTCGTTACCGTGGCACTCGGTGCAACACTTACCGACACCTCGGAGGCGAGCGTGCCGCACGATGGTTCACCGGTCAGTCTTCTTCACGACCCCGCCAGCCCAGTCGCCATCCGCTTCCACGGCGAGATCGACGCGTCGTGGGCCGCCGAAGCCCAGCACAGCCTGGTCGAGGCCCTGCTGCACCACCGCCCCGACCCGATCGTGATCGACCTGCGCGGAGCGACCCGCCTCGACCCGCGCGTGCTCGGCGCCATCCTGGCCACCATCGACGCCGCCGACGACCTCGACGTGCCCGTGCAGGTTCTGCTGGGCGCGCTGGACCCGACGGGCGGCCTGCTCCCCGCCACCCCCTGAAGCCGCCGCGCGATATGCCGGGCGCCGCCGCCCCCGGCATATCGGATTTTTACGATTTTTGCGGAAGCCACGCCAGCATCGGCACCAGTACCCGCAGCAGCGGCTCGCCCCAGACCTGCAGGGTCTGCTCCCACGGGTGCCCCCGCGTGCCCAGCGCGAAGTCCTCGGTCCCGACGACGTAATGGTCGCCGTTGGGCACCACCAGCCACGGCGGCGCCGTGGTCACGCGGTGCGGCCAGAAGCGGTGCGACGCGTGCTCCCAGTTCAGCACCAGCAGCGGCGTGTCCGGCGGCAGCACCCGGACGAACGCCAGGTGCGCGAGGCTGTCCACCGCCCGCTCGGCCGCGTTGAACTCGGCCTGGACCTCCGCGGTGAAGAAGCCGCTGAGATCGAACGTCACCGACGGACGGGGGTCGTCGGGCACGCGCGCCCACAACTCGTCGTACGTATCGAACGCGAGGTCCTCCCACGGCGCCACGCGCAGCAGGATATCTGCTAACAATGTCGGCATGAATCGACTCGGGTGGGCGGCCTCCGCCACGGCGGCGGTAGTGCTGGTGTGTGGCGGCGGCCCGTTCGCCGTGGGCTTCCCCCAGCGTTCGTCGTTCCTGGCCGACCAGGAGCCGCAGGCCTGCTCGCTGTTCGCCCGCTCGTCGCCCTTCGGCGAGGTGTCCAGCTGCATCGACCTGGGCCGGCGCACCCCGCCGCTCAGCGGGGCCGGCCACGTGTTCCTCCTGCTGGAGACCGTGCAGGGTCCGACCGTCGTGCGCATCGACTACGAGGGCACCGGCAAGGAAACGTTCACGGCGACCGCCGTCGAGGTGCCGACCTACGAGGCCCCCGGCATCTCCCACGAGACCGGCGAACGGCTCAAGACAGGCATCGACTCCCGCGGCGGCCTGAGGACGGCGCCGTGGAAGGTGTACCCGGTGTAGGGCTGTCCCTACCGCGAGGACACCGGCCCGCGGGCGTGAACCGGGACCCCCGCACGCGGTGAGATTGGTCCATGACCGAAGACGTCGTGGCGCTCGAGGGCGTGCACAAGCGGTTCGGCACCGTGGTCGCGCTCGACTCGGTGACACTGGGGTTCGCCCGGGCAACGTTCACGGCCGTCATGGGGCCGTCCGGGTCGGGCAAGTCGACGCTGCTGCAGGCGGCCGCCGGGCTGGAACGGCCCACCGCCGGCACGGTACGCGTCGCCGGCACCGACCTGGCGACCCTGAACGAGACCGGGCTGACGCTGCTGCGCCGGGACCGGATCGGCTTCGTGTTCCAGGCCTTCAACCTGCTCTCCTCGCTGAGCGCCGAGCAGAACGTGGCCCTGCCGCTGCGCCTGGCCGGGCGCAAGCCGTCCCGCCGGGAGGTGCGGGCGGTGCTCGACGCCGTCGGGCTCGCCGACCGGGCCCGGCACCGGCCCGCCGAGCTCTCCGGCGGCCAGCAGCAGCGGGTCGCCATCGCCCGGGCCATCATCACCCGGCCCGACGTGCTCTTCGCCGACGAGCCGACCGGGGCCCTCGACTCGCGCACCGGGCGCGAGGTCCTCGGCCTGCTGCGGTCCATGGTGGACGGCCAGGGCCAGACGGTCGTCATGGTCACCCACGACCCGTTCGCGGCGGCCCACGCCGACCGCGTGGTCTTCCTGGCCGACGGGCGCGTGGCCGCCGAGATGGCGGCCCCGACCCCGCAGGCGGTCGCCGAGCGGATGACCGCCCTCGAGACCGACGGCGCGGGGGTGTGACGATGCTGGGGATCGCGCTGCAGACGGTACGGGCCCGCTGGGCCTCCTTCGCCGGCCTCTTCGTCGCGCTCGGGCTCGGCGTCGCGTTGCTGGCCACCACCGGCCTCACGCTCGCCTCCAGCGTCGGCGGGGCGCGCCGGCCGGTCTGGTACGACACCGCCGACGTCGTCGTCGCGGGCCAGAACAGCATCACGGTCGTCGTCGATGCCGGCACCGAGGACGAGGACACCAGCAGCACCTCCACCAACCGCTCCCGCGCACTGCCCGCGGACCTGGCCGCGCGGCTGCCCGGGGCGGTCGTCGACCGCTGGCTGCCCGGCAACGGCCACCCCTGGTCGGCCGCGGCGCTGCACGGCATCCCGGCCGATGCCGGGCCGCGCGCCGACGACGAGGTGGTGGCGACCGGCGGGCATCCGGGCGACCGCGTCACCATCGCCGGCCGCGAGTTCACGGTGGCCGGGACAGTCGGCGGGCCGACCGCGGTATACCTCACCGACCGGGCCGCCGAGCAGCTCAGCGGCGGCCGGATCGACGCGCTCGCGGTGCGGGGCCGGACCGCGGAGCAGGTGCGGGCCGCGGTCGGCGAGGGCCCGCGCGTGCTCACCGGCGACGCGCGCGCCGAGGCCGAGCCCAACCCCGACGGCGACCTGCTGGCCGTCGCCGCGTCGCTGCTGGGCACCACGGCGGGCGTGGCCGCGTTCGTCGCGGTGTTCGTGGTCGCGGGCACCTTCGCGTTCGCCGTGGCCCAGCGGCGGCGGGAGCTGGCCCTGCTGCGCGCCGCCGGGGCCACGCCGCGGCAGGTGCGCCGGCTCGTGCTCGGCGAGGCGCTGGTCGTCGGCGCGGTCGCCGGGCTGGCCGGCTGCGCCGCCGGGCTGCTCGCCGCGCCGCCGTTCGCGCACTTCATGGGCCGCAACGGCTTCGCGCCGGCCGGGTTCACCGCCGGGTTCGTATGGTGGCCGCTGCTGGCCGCGTTCGGCGCCGGGCTGCTCGTGGCGCTCACCGGGGCGATGGTCGCGGCCCGCCGGGCGGGGCGGGTCCGGCCGATCGAGGCGCTGCGCGAGGCCTCCGTCGAGCGGCGGGTCATGACCGCCGGGCGCTGGGTGTTCGGGCTGCTGTTCCTGGGCGGGACGGCCGCGATGCTCATCTGGGTCCCGGTCGACGGGCCGGAAGCGATCGCGCTGGTACTCCTGGATGCCCAGCTGGCCATCACCGGTGTCGCGCTCTTCGCCCCGCTGCTGGCCCCCGGCGCCGCCTGGCTGGCCGGCCGCCTGCTCCCCGGCGTGACGGCCGCCCTCGCGCGGGACGGGGCCCGCACGGCGGTGCGCCGGACCGCGTCGACCGTGGCCCCGATCCTCGTCACCGCCGGCATCGCCGCCACGACCCTGTCCGCCACCGCCACCATCTGGCAGGCCCAGGCCGACGCGGGCGCCGCCCGGCTCACCGCGACCGGCGTGCTCGTGAACCCGGTCCGGGTGCCGGACGGCGGGGTCCCCGTCGCGCGCTCGGTGGTGTACATCAACCAGGACGACTACGCCGAGCCGTTCGACGCGCTCTTCGCGGGCCCCGGCCTGGCCCGCGTCATGCGCGTGAGCGCCGAGCCGGCCGACGGCACCATGGTCGTCGGGCACGCCCTGGCCGCCTCGATGCGCTGGCGCACCGGCGACACCGCGGACTTCTGGCTCGACGACTCCACCCCGGTCCACCTGCGCGTCGCGGGCGTGCTGGACCCGTCCGTCGACCTCGACGACGCCGTGCTGCTGCCCTGGTCGCTCGGGCCCGGCCACGCCGACGCCGTCTACCTGTCCGGCCCGGCCGCGGACCCGGGCCGGCTCACGCCGGCCCAGTACTTCACCGGCCTCGAGGCCGAGCAGCGCCGCATGAACGACCTCGCCCTGCTCACGGTGCTCGGGATGGCGCTGCTGTACACCACCATCGCCATCGCGAACACCCTGGTCATGGCCACCGCGGACCGCTCCCGCGACCTCGCCGTGCTGCGGCTGGCCGGCACCACGCCCCGCCAGATCCTCGGCATGGTCGGCGTCGAGGCCCTGCTGGCCACGGCGGCCGGGCTGGCGCTGGCGTGGGCGCTGGCCGGTGGGGTGCTGCTGGCGATGGTGCCGCACCTGAGCGCCGGGGGAGCGAAGGTGGCGCTGGTCGTGCCGTGGACCCCGGTCCTCGGCGTGGCGGCCGTGTGCGGCGTCGTGGCGGTGATCGCGGCGGTGGCCCCGGCGGCGGTCGCGCTGCGGACCCCGGCCGCGCGGATGGCCGCCGTGCGCGAGTGAAACGCCCGAAAAGGTAACCCCGCGCCGTAACCGGCCGATTGGGCTCCCGGGATCGCCGAGGGGGTCGAGTGCTGCTGCGGGCATACGCCGGTCTGGTCGTGGTGCTGGGTGTCGTGTACTTCCTGACGCCCGACTCGCCCCTGCGCACCGTGCTCTGGGCGGCCATCGCCTTGTCCGCGGTGGTCGCCGTCGTCACCGGGATCGTCCTGCACCGAGTCGCTGCTGAGCGAGGACGCCGAGGTCGCCACGAGCCGGCTGGCCGAGCTCAAGGCGCTCGGGGTGCGGCTGGCCGTCGACGACTTCGGCACCGGGTACTCCTCGCTGTCGCGCCTGCACGCCTTCCCGATCGACATCCTGAAGATCCCGAAGCCGTTCGTCGACGGCGTGGCGCGCGGGCCCGAGCACTCGGCCCTGGCCCGCGGGATCCTCGACCTGGCCCAGGCGCTGGACCTGCAGGTCGTCGCCGAGGGCATCGAGGACGCCGCCCAGGCGTGCGAGCTGGCGCGGCTGGGCTGCCCGATCGGCCAGGGCTTCCTGTTCTCCCGCGCGGTGGCGGCCGAGGAGTTCGGGGAGCTGCTGGCCCGGGGCGCCTTCGCCCTCGCCTCCTAGCTCGCGCTGCAGGTGACGGCGGGGGTCCCGCCGGTGCCGGTGCCGATGAAGCCGTACGTGGCCGAGGCGTTCGGGGCCAGGGCGCCGTTCCAGGCCACGTTGGCCGCGGTGACCACGGCGCCCGACTGGGTGACTGTCGCGTTCCAGGCCTGGCTCACCGTCTCGCCCGCCGTGAACGTGAAGCGGGTCGTCCAGCCCTTGATCGCCGCGGTGCCGGCGTTGCGGACCGTGACCTCACCCTGGAAGCCGCCGGGCCACTGGTTCGTCACCTTGTAGGTGGCCGCGCAGCCTCCCGACGGTACCGAAGAGGCACTGGGGCTTGTGCTTTTCGAAGGTGACGGGCTCCTGGTGGTGGGCGACGGGCTCGTCGGGACGCCGCCGCTGAGGACCTGGGCCAGCGGCGGGTACCAGCGCGCGGCCATCTTCTGGTTGCCGCTGTCGTTCGGGTGCACGCCGTCGCCGGTGTCGGTGGCGGTGTTGAAGCCCGTCCACTGGTCCACGACCACGATCGGCGACGCCGCCGTGGTCTTGCCGGCCGCCCAGCCCGGGATCGCGGCGTTGAGCGCGACCACCCGCTGCGCGCACTCCGGGCACGTCGACGGGTTCATCGGGATGATCTGCGCGACGAGGACGCGCATCGACGGGTTGCTGGCGCGCATCTGGTCGACGAGCTTCGAGTACGCCGCGAGGATCGTGTCGGTGCTGCGGTTGCTCCACACGTCGTTGGTGCCGAAGTGCATGAGCACCACGTCGGGGTGGGTCGCGTCGAGCCACCCGACGAGCTGGTTCTGGTCGGCGACCGCGGTCACGAGCGCGCCGCCGTGGCCCTCGCCGTCACCGTCGTACGGCACCGAACAGCCCTGCGGGGCCTGGGTGCCGACGAAGTCGATGTTGGTGTACCCGCCGGCCTGCAGCTGCTGCCACAGCAGCGCCCGCCAGCAGCCCGGCGAGCCCGTGATCGAGTCGCCCAGCGGCATGATCCGCACCGGCGCGGCCGCGGCCGAGCCGGGCAGCGCCAGCGCGACCGAGGCGGCCAGCAGGGCCAGCACCGCCGATACCGTGGACACCAGACGCCAACGCATGATGCGCTCCCTCCGACCGGTTGCCGTTGGGGCGGATTGAAGCAAGCGCTTCGATGCAGCTCAATGCCGTGGGGCGGGCCGGGCCGGGGACCAGCGCGCGGGAGTGAACCTTCCACGGTCGGGCTGTGCCATCCTCATATCCGAATGCGTGAACACGGGGAGGAATCATGACGCAGCCGTACGAGCACTACGAGGTGTCACCGGCCGGCGAGGAGTACACCGGGCAGTACCCGCCGCAGCCCTACTCCGCCCCGCCCCAGCAGCCGTACCAGGCGCCGCCGCAGCCGTACTCCGCGCCGCCGCAGCAGCACTACCAGCCCGCCTACGCGCCCGCCCCGCCGCCCGTGCCGCCGCGGCGCAACAGCGGGCTCATCGCGCTCATCGCCAGCCTCGCCGTGCTCGCCGTCGTCGCCATCGCGGTCGTGGTGGTCGTCGTCGTGCGCAAGGACGACCCGGCGCCGCAGGGCCAGGGCCCGGCCGCGACCACCGCCGCCGCGCCGAGCGCGGGCCGGACCGACGCCCAGGTCGGGCCGGTCGACTCCTGCCTGGTCGGCAACTGGAAGCAGACACAGTACAGCGCCCTGTTCGACCTCAGCAGCGTGACCGTCGGCGGCAAGAAGATGGGCGAGACCAAGCTCAGCGGCGGCGGGCGCACGTGGAAGATCTCCGTCGACGGCAAGGGCACCGAGGACTGGTCCGGGGCCCGCTACACCGGCCGGACCGATGACGGCCACGACGTCGAGGCGACGTTCACCGGCAAGAACGAGTGGGACCTCAAGACCGCCAACCACGAGATCCTGTTCACCTCGACCGGCAGCACGGTGACCATCACCGTCGACGTGGACGGCAAGCAGGCGCTGAACAACACCGTGGAGCCGCACAACAACCCGCAGCCGTACGAGTGCGGCAAGAACTCCTGGACCGCGAAGTCGCTGACCGACCCGAACGCCAACACCGTGTACGACCGGGTCTGATCAGGCCTTCGCGAGGAGCGCGGCGAGCTCGGCCGGGCGGCTGAACATCGGCCAGTGCCCGGTCGGCAGCTCGAGCACGCGGTAGTCGCGCCGGTCGAGGCCCGCGAAGAACGGGTGCCCGGCCGCGATCATCTGCTCCACGTTCTCCCGCGTGAACGTGCTGATCACCAGGTCGGTCGGGGGCTGCTCGGGGCGGGCCAGGCGGAGCTTGGCGGCGACGGTGGCCTGCGGGTGCGGGGTGCTCTGCTTGTGGATCCACTCCGAGCGCCCCTCCAGACCGGCGAACAGCGCCGGGTCGTCGGCCGGGTCGAACGAGGGCGGCGGCACGTCGGCGCGCGGCGGCTCGCCCCCGCCGAAGTCGGCCTGCGCGGTGCCGTCCGGAACCGGGCCGCTGTCGACGTACACCACCCGCCGCACCCGGTCCCCGAGCCGCTCGACCGCACCGCGCACCGGGAAGCAGCCGTAGCTGTGCGCGACGAGCACGACCTCCGGCGCGTCGCCGGCCGCGGCGACCACGTCGTCGATGTGCGACTCGAGCGTCGCGTCCTCGCCGGCCCGCTCGGCCAGCCCGCCCAGCGTCACCGCGGTGACGTGATGGCCGGCCGCGCGCAGGGGCTCCGCGACCTCGTCCCACGCCCACGCGCCGAGCCACATCCCGGGAACCAACACGAAGTTCGTCATGCCTGCGACGGTACGATGGAATCAGGGCGAATCCGGTCCTGATTCAACGGCCTCGGAGGAGTGGCCCGTGTCACAGTCCACCGGGCGCGTGCTCGCGCTGCTGGAGGTGCTCCAGGCCCAGCCCGGCATCACCGGTCCGCAGCTGGCCGAGCGGCTCGGCATCGACGAGCGCACCGTGCGCCGCTACGCCGCCGCGCTGGCCGACCTCGGGCTGCCGGTGCGGGCCGAGCGCGGGCGGTACGGCGGCTACCGGCTCGCCCCGGGCTACCGCCTCCCGCCGCTGATGCTCGGCGACGACGAGGCCGTGGCCGTCGTCCTCGGCCTGCTCGCGGCCGAGCGGCTCGGCCTGGGCATCGGCACGGCCGCGCGCGCGTCGGCCCTGGCCAAGATCGAGCGGGTGCTGCCGGCCGTGCTGCGCGAGCGGGTGCAGGCGGTGCGCGAGACCCTGGGCTTCACCCAGCCGGCGCGGGCGGGCGGCCTGTTCGACGTACGCCATCTGCTTTCTCTCGGCGAGGCGGCCCGCGACCGCCGCCGCGTCACGCTCACCTACCGCTCCTGGCGGGGCGAGGACTCGGAGCGCGACTTCGACCCGTACGGCGTCGTCTTCCACGCCGGCCGCTGGTACGCGAGCGGCTTCGACCACCGCCGCGGCGAGCTGCGCACCCTGCGGCTGGACCGCATCGGCTCGGTGTCGGTGGGGGAGACGCGCTTCGAGGCGCCCGCCGCGTTCGACGCGGCCGGGCACGTGGTCGCGGGGCTGGCCGCGGTGCCGTACCGCCACGAGGTCGAGGTCCTGCTGCGCGCCACCCCCGACGAGGTGCGCCGCCGCGTGCCCGCCACGGTGGGCACGGTGACGCCGGCCGACTTCGGCGCCCGGCTCGCCTGCCGTGCCGAACACCTCGACGGCATGGCCCGCATGCTGGCCGGCCTGGGCTGGGACTTCACCGTCGTGTGCCCGGACGCCCTGCGCGACGAGGTCGCGAAACTCGGACGACGCCTGGTGGCCCTCGCCGATACCGTGCCCGGGTGACCTACATCAAGAGCGTCACCTTCGACTGCGCCGACGCCCTCGCCCAGGCCCGCTTCTGGGCCGCGGCCCTCGGCTCCGACGTGGACGAGGACTCGACCCCGGACCGCGCCTTCGTCGAGGCCGCGGGCTGGGGCGAGCCGTTCGGCGACTACGTCGAGGACTCGCCGCCGGACTGAAAGCCGGCCAGCTCCCGCACCGCCGTCTCCAGCGCCACATCCACGCCCTGCTCGATCATGAGCCGATAGGCCGGATCACCGGCGGCCGCGGTGCGCCGGATGCCGGCGGCCGAGGCGCTGACGCGTTGCCGGACCGTGTCGACGAACGGGCCGGGCGGCCCCTCCCACCCGTACGCGTCGAGGAACACCCGCAGCCGCCGAGGCCGGTCCGCAAAGGCGGTGAACCCTTCCGCCCGCACCACGTCACGGGCGTGGAGCGGCACCCAGGCGAACGCGGTGAACGCAAGGTCCCACTCCGGCGTGACGGGCGCGGCGAAGTCCCAGTCGAAGAAGCCCACGAGCCGCCCATCGGCCCACGCCGCGTTGTAGGGCGCGGCATCGTTGTGGCCGACGACCAGACCGGGCCGCCACGCCCCGCCCTCGCGCCAGACCGCTCCGGGCGGGGGCACGAAGCTCGCGACGGCGGCGTGGTAGCTCCGAAGCCAGCCGGCGACCTGGCGGAGCGCGTCATCACTGTGCACCCACGCCGGCCAGGGCCGGGCGACCCCGACCGTCTCGCCGGGCAGGTACGACAGCACTTCCCGGCCCTGCTCGTCGAAGCCCCACGCCCGCGGCGCCTGACCGAAGCCGGCTTTTTCCAGGTGCTGGAGCAGCGCGTGCACGGATGGCGTCCACCGCCCCGGAACGCGCCGGACGGTGTCACCGACACGGACCGCTCCACCCGTGTTCCCGCCAGGAAGGCGCTGCTCCTCGCTCACGGCTCAATCCTCGCCGATTACTGCGCTTTCAACGCAGACGGCGGCCGACTACGGCAACGAATTGCGTCCTTAGACGCTCCGAAACCGCCAAATTATTGCTTTTCCCCTAAAAATGCGGTCCGGCGGCGTTGAGTGCGGCGGCGATGGGCTCGAGGTCGGCGGCGAGCTGGTCGCGTTCGCTCGGGCTGAGGCAGGTGTACGCGGCGGCGGCGAACTCGTCGGTGATGGACTCGATGTGCTCCTTGGTCTTGCGGCCGACATCGCTGAGCAGGCCCGAGTCGTCGATGAGGCCGCGGTCGCGCATCCCGTCGACGACCGCGGTCAGCTGGGCCGTGGGCAGGTGGTGGATTCGGCCGAACTGTTCCGGGCGCATGCCTTCGGCGAGGGCGTGCAGGACGTGGGCCTCGGTCCCGCCGATGCCGGCGGCGACGAGGGCGGCGTTGTGCCCGTCCCCGCGGTGCTCGCGCAGCAGGGTGGCGGCGTGCCAGAGCCGGGCGACGGGCTCGTCGGGGATGGGCAGGGTGCGCAGGGCGGCGTAGAGGGCGCGTCCGTGGGTGGGGGCGCTGGTCGCCGCGGTGGTGGCCAGGTCGGCGGCGCGGGTGAGGGTGGTGGTGCCGGCGAGGTCGCCGAGGATCCGCCGGAGCGCCGCGGTGCAGCCTTGCCGGCGGGCGGTGAGTGCGGCTTCGGGGGTGGTGATGGTCCAGACGTGGGGGATGTGGCGGGCGACCTCGCCGGGTGCGAAGTTGTAGAAGACGGCGTCGACGACCTCGGCCGGGGCGTGGCCGAGGGGTGCGGCGCGGCCGGCGAAGTAGGCGTCCCAGGTGTTGCGCAGGCCGAGGGCGAGGAGGGCCTGGTCGGGTTCGTCGGCGAAGTACGCGACGAGGTGGACCGGCTCGATGAGCTGGTGCAGGCGGCGGGCGGTGTCACCGGTCACGGGAGCCAGGGACGGCATCCGGATCATCTCCTCGTGGTGGGGGTCGTTCATCCCCTGCTACGAACGGTCCTGCCCCGATCCGACACCTCCCCCCGAACTTCTTCTCAGTCGACCGGCAACACCGAGGGGTCGAGCTGCCACGCGCCGGCGGGGAGGAGGACGCACACCGGCCGCTCGTGCGGGGAAGTGGCCGACTCGTAGGCCGCGGCCACCTCCCGCGCGGCCCGGCCGTGTCGTGGCAGCAGCCGCATCACGATCCAGTAGGCCGGCCCGTCGCCACGCTCCGCGGCCTGCCGCAGCAACGCGAACGCCTCGGCGTCGTCGCCCTTCTGGTGCAACAGCCCGGCCAGGTTCACCGGCGCGTTCGGATCCCCTTCCGCGACCGCGGCCCGGAGGTGCTCCTCGGCGTCGTCCAGCACACCGTCGTCCCAGAGCGTGACGCCGAGCATGTTCCGCGCACCGGGTACATCGGCGGCCACCGCCTCGCCCAGCAGCCGCAAGGCCTCCGAATGGGACGCGGCGTCGGCACCCGAGTACTGAAGGAGCAGGAACTCGGCCAGCCGCGCCCGGGCCGGCCCGTGCCCGGCCGCCACCGCCGCACTCAGCAGCGCCAGCGCTTCGGCCTCGGCCGGTCCGCCCTCGTCGGCAAGTTCGTCGCCTCGCCGGAACCATTGCTCCGCGTCGTCCACCCGGACATGAAAGCACGCACCGACCGTCGACGGCTGCCGGTGCAAGGGCCAGGTCAGCCGCCGATCAGCTTCCAGGCGCGCGCCCCGCCGAGCACCCCCGCGGTGTTCGGCACGATGGTCACGTCGCCGCCCAGCCGGGCCACCGCCTCGGCGTCGATGAGCGCCGCGTTCCCGCCGCCGATGAAGAGGCGGTCCCAGCGGAAGACCGGCCGCAGCCCGTCCACCACCCGGCGCACGCGCCGCGACCAGCGGGCGTTGCCCAGCTCGCGGCGCTGGATCTCGCCGATGTACGTGTCGTAGGTCTTCTTGCGCCGGATCGGGCCGTGCGAGAGCTCCAGGTGCGGCGCGAGCGCCCCGTCGTCGAAGAGCGCGTTGCCCAGGCCCGTGCCGAGGGTGATGACCAGCTCCAGGCCGGTGCCGTCGACCAGGGCGGCGCCGTGTACCTCGGCGTCGTTGAGCACGAGCACCGGGCGGCCGAAGGCGCGGTTGAGCGCGGCCCGGGCGTCGTAGCCGGTCCAGGCCGCGTAGAGCTCCGGGTCGACCGGGGTGTGCGGGCCGGCCCGGTTGACGTAGTGCGGGGTGGCCACCACGCGGCCGTGGCGGATCATGCCGGGCAGGCCGACGGTGACCCGGTCCGCGTCCGGGAGCTGGGACTGGATGTCCAGCAGGGCGCGGATGAAGCGGTCGGGCGGGAACGGGTACGGCGTCGGGATCCGGATCGGGCCGCCGACCAGCGCGTCCGCGTCGTCGACGACGGCCGCCTTCAGGCCGCCGCCGCCACAGTCGATGGTCAGCGTGTTTCCCATCGGTGGATTGTGCGCCCAGCGGTGCATCGGCGCCGCTCGGACCCAACAAAAAGCAGCATTGATCACGCGGCCCGACCGCTCGGCGCAACCGGCGGATCACTCGTCGCGCCGAGTGGTGCCGCCGGCTCGACGCGGCCGCGAACATCGCTGACAATCAATGTGCCGGCAGCCCCCGAAGACCCCTGCACGCCGCCTCCGCCAGGGCGGCGTGCAGGCCATCTCCCCAGGGAGGAATCGGCATGCGACGAATCCTGACCACCATCGGCCTGGCCGCCGCCATGGTCGTGACCGCGCTGGGCGCCGCCGCGCCCGCGTACGCCGAGTCCAACGGCGGCGTGAAGATCATGCCGCTGGGCGACTCGATCACCGACGGCTACAACGTGCCCGGTGGCTACCGCATCAACCTCTGGCAGCGCCTCGCTGCCGGCGGGTACACCGTGGACTTCGTCGGCTCCGGTTTCAACGGGCCCGCGAACCTCGGCGACCACGACCACGAGGGCCACTCCGGCTGGCGCATCGACCAGCTCGACGCCAACATCGTCGGCTGGCTGCGCTCCTACGCCCCCCGCACCATCCTGCTGCACATCGGCACCAACGACATGAACCAGAACTACGACATCGCCAACGCCCCCGCGCGGCTGTCGGCGCTGATCGACAAGATCCGGGCCAACGACCCCCTCGTCGAGCTGTTCGTCGCCCAGATCACCCCGGAGAGCGACCCGACGCTGGAGGCGCGGGTGCAGGCGTACAACGCCGCCGTTCCCGGGGTGGTGGCCGGCAAGGGCTCGCGCACCCACCTCGTCGACATGCACTCGGCCATCACCACCGCCGACCTGGCCGACGGTGTCCACCCGAACGCGGGCGGCTACGACAAGATGGGGGCGCGGTGGTATTCCGCGCTGCAGTCGGTGCCCGCGAGCCTCCAGGGCGGCGGCGTACCTCCGGTCGGTACCGCGGCCGCAGTGGTGAACCCGCAGTCCGGGCGCTGCCTCGACGCCTCCGGGGGCGGCACCGCCAACGGCACCCAGCTCATCATCTGGGACTGCAACGGCGCCGCCAACCAGTCGTGGACGCGCACGGCGGCGGGAGAGCTGCGGCTGTACGGCAACAAGTGCCTCGACATCAACGCCAACGGCACCGCCAACGGCACCAAGGTGCAGCTCTGGGACTGCAACAACACGAACGCGCAGAAGTTCACGTTCAACACCGACGGCAGCGTCGTCGGCGTGGGCTCGGGCAAGTGCGTCGACGTGACGTCGAGCGGCACCGCGAACGGCACCAAGGTGCAGCTCTGGGACTGCAACGGCACCGGCGCCCAGAAGTGGGCCCGCCGCTAGCCCCTAGAGTCGCAGCAGGCCCGACAAGAGGCTGCGCACCGTCCGCTCGAACAGATCTGGGACGTCCTCCGGGGCCTGCAGCGCCCCGGAGGACGCCTCCGCGATCGCCGTGGCCAGATTCTTGTACCGCGAGAAGTCGACGGCCGCGAAGGAGAGCCCCTCCGGCTGCGGCCGCGCGAACAGCGACACGACGCCGGTGATCATCGCGACCGCCTCGAACTTCGCCGTCGTGGGGCGCCGCACGGGCGCCAGGACGCCGATGCAGTGGTCGAAGTACGCCAGGCCGTTGGGGCCGAAGCCCTTGGTCTGCTGTACCGCCTCCAGCAGCCACGCGTGTCGCTTGTAGACGGTCAGCTGCCGTTGGGCCAGCAGCACCAGCGCGTCGATCGGGTCGGCGGCCTCCGGGTAGGGGCGGAGGTCGCCGATCGCCGCGTCGGCCATCAGGTCGAGCAGGTCGTCGCGCGAGGAGAGGTACCGGTAGAGCGAGCCCGCCCCGGTGCCGAGCTTCGCGGCGACCGCGCGCATCGACACGGCCCCGAGCCCGTCGGCGTCGGCCAGCGCGATCGCGACCGCCACGATCTCCTCGCGGCTGTGCCCCGGCGTCGGGCCCCGGGTGCCCCGCGGCGGCCGCTGGAATATCGACTGGCTCTCCTCCACCCCACTACTGTAAACTGCAAACACCGTTCGCAGATATGGAGGGGTCATGGATCTGGTGGTGGTGCACGGCGGGGCTATCACGGCGAAGTACTACGAGCCGCTGGCCAAGCGCCTCAAGGGGCGGGTGGACGTCCACCTCTACAACCGGCGGGGCCGGGCCGGCGAGCCGCCCAAGCCGCCCGGGTACACGGTCGACGACGAGGTCGCCGACCTCGCGACGGTGCTGGAGCGCACCGGCGCGCGCAACGTGCTCGGCCACAGCTACGGCGGCCTCGTCGTCATGCGGGCCGCCCTGGAGCTCGACCTCGACTCGATCATCCTGTACGACGGCACCGTCAACGTGGACAGCGTGTTCCCGACGGCGTACATCCCGCAGATGCGCGCCTACGTCGACGCCGGGGACATCCCGCGGGCCATCGCGGTGATGAGCAGCGGCCTGCAGCTCAACGCGCTGCCGTTCGGGGTGCGGGTGGCGATCTCCCGGCTGTTCCTCAAGACGCCGGTCGGGCGGATGATGGGCGAACTGCTGCCGGGCACCATGCTGGAGACCGAGGAGATCATCGCGACCGACGGGCCGGCCGCGCAGTACGCGGGCGTCACCGCGCGGACGCTACTGGTCGCGGGGGCGAGGAGCGGCGCCTACTACCGGGCGATGAACGAGAAGCTGGCCGCGGTGATGCCGGACGCGCGCACGCTGGTCCTGCCGCGCTCGGCGCACAATGCGCCCTGCATCGCCCGCCCGAACTTCACGGACATGGTCGCGGGGTTCCTGACCCGGGCTCCCGCGAAGGAGCCCGGGCACTAGAGGGTCAGCGGGTCCAGCGCTGGTTGGCGCCCGCGTTGCAGGTCCAGAGCTCCACCAGGGTGCCGTTCGCGGTGCCCTGGCCGGTGACGTCGAGGCAGAGCCCGGACTGCACGCCCAGGATCGTGCCGTCGGAGCGGACGGTCCACTGCTGGTTCGCCCCGCCGTTGCAGTCCCAGATCGCCACCGGGGCCCCGGTCGTCGTCGCGTTGTTCAGCACGTCGAGGCACTTGTTCGAGTACACCCGCAGGCCGCCGTTGGAAAGTTGCGTCCACTGCTGGTTGGCGCCGCCGTTGCAGTCCCAGATCTCGACCTGGGTACCGTTGGTCTGCGACTGGTTGGGCACGTCGAGGCAGCGGCCGGACTGGGCCGAGATGAGCTGGCCGCTCACCGGCGGGGGAGGCCCGGCGACGGCGGTCACCGACAGGTTGTCGAACTGTGCGGTCTCGCCCTGGCTGGTGCCGATGCCGACCTGGCCGGTGCTCCACACCGAGTCGGTCAGGGTGGCCACCGTGGCGCCGTCGATCTGGGCGGTGAGGTTGGTGCCCGAGAACGTCAGGGCGACGTTGTGCCAGGTGCCGGTGCCGGGCGCGGCCACGGTACCGCTGCGCAGGGTCGTCATGGCGTTGTTGACGTCGTTGCGCAGCAGTGTCCAGGCGCCGGTGTTCGACAGGCGCAGGTAGTACGCGTTGAGGCCTGCGGGCCCGAACGCGTGCTGGGTGCCGGCCCGGCCGATCACCTCGACGTAGCCCGCCTGCTCCAGCAGCACGTCGGTCGACACCTTGTAGTTGCTCCAGCCCAGGTCGCCCAGCAGCGCGTACGGGTCGCTGAGGTCGTCCCAGGTGATCGGGGCCCGCGGCGACATCTGCCGCACGCACTTCGTCCCGCCGCACTGGGCGATCTCGAAGGCGCCCTGCATGTCCGCGAGATACTTCGCCTCGCGCCCGATCGTGTACCCGTTGAAGTCGTCGGTGTACGGCAGGGCCAGGCTTCCGGCGGCCGGGGACGTCGCGGTGCCCTTGCCCTGGCCGGTGGTGGTGCTGAGCGTGTACACCCGGCCGGGCTGCAGCGTCACCGTGAACGTGCCGCCGGACGGGGTCACGTCGGTGGTGTGCGCGAAGTAGTCGGCCTGGCTGGTGCTGCTCAGCAGCGACGACCACACGTGCACGGCCCCGGTCGACAGGCCGCCGGTGACGGTCGCGGTGAACGGCTGCGCGGCGGTGGCGTCCATCGTCTCGATGACGACGCTGTAGTTGCCGGTGTTCGGGTCGCGCATGGTGACGTACGAGCCGTTGGCCCGGTTGCCGCCGAGGTAGCCCGACGCCGAGTCGAGGTAGCGCCAGCCCGGGGCGGTGAACTGCGTGGTGTGGGCCATGACCCAGGTGTTCTTGCCGACCGAGTAGTTGCCGGACCACGGCTGGGCGGCCAGGGCCACGCCCATCGTCGGGAAGGGGATGTTCGGGGTGATCGCCGCGATGACCGGCCAGTTGATGTACGCGGTCATCTTCCCGTCGATGTACCCGCGGTTGATGCCGCGGGCCAGCGCGACGGCGCCGAGGTTGTAGTCGTCGGAGCCGTTCTCGCTCGCCCAGACCTTCTTGCCGCTGTTGATGGCGTTGGTACTGCTGGGGCAGTTGGTCTGGGCCCCGCGGTACCCGCAGACGTAGTGCGAGCCGAGCACGTCGACGGCGGCCGCGAACGCCGGGTCGCTCACCACGTCGTTGGCCGGGTTCCAGCTGGTGTCGTCGGCGACGACCTTGACGTTGCCGTACCCGTGGCCGTTGAGCGCGGTCTTCAGCCGCTCGTACCAGCCCTTGTCGTAGCCGCGCTCGTTCCAGCCGCCGATGTAGTCGAACGTCAGGCCGTGGCTGTTCTTCGCGCAGTCCAGGAAGCTGATGTAGTAGTTGATCATGTCGTCGGACCAGAAACTGCCGTTGCCGATCCAGCCCGGCGCGCCCCAGGCGAGGGCGTACAGCTTGATCTGCGGGTTCCGGGCCCGCGCCTGCTCGGCCAGCCACCACTCGTAGCCGCGGTTGCAGTTGAGGTCGCTCGCGGTGTGCTGGTGGCTGGGCTCGGCGCCGCTTGTCGAGTTGGTGTCGCCGCCGACCTCGACCTTCATCATCTGCATGGCGGCGCCGTAGCCGGGCTTGAACAGGTAGTCGAGGATCTGGGAGCGTTGGGGCTCCGGGTAGTCGTAGAGCAGGCGGCTGTTGCCGCCGCCCCCGGAGATGGCGCCGACGCCGTCGAACGTGCGCCCGGCGGCGGACCCGTTGATGGTGACGGTGGTGGCCGCGGCCGCGGGCCCGGTGCTGATCAGCTGGGCGGCGACGAGACAGAGCGCGGCGACCAGGGCAAGACGTGCCTTCATGTGCGGTCCTCCATGGCGGTGGGGTGAACCACGACCAGATTCCCACAAATATCGACACAGATCTACAATGAGTTGTGTCGATTTCGTTGGGTGTTTCTGCTGAGGCGAGGCCGGCCGCTTTGGACATCGGCGGCACCTGGACGCGCGTGCGGTACGGGGACGCGACCACCCGCTTCCCGACCGAGCCGGACTACGACCGCCAGCTGGCGGCCCTGATCGCGGCCGTGCCACCGGGCGCGCCCGCGATCGGCGTGTCCTTCGGCGGCCGCGTCACCCCGGCGGGCGAGGTCCGGGTGGCCCTGAACCTGCGCGGCTACGAGGGCCGCCCGCTCGCCGCCGACCTGTCCACCGCCCTGGGCGCGCCCGTCCGGATCGCGCACGACGCGACCTGCGGCCTGCTCGGCGAGTGCTACACCGGCGCGCTGCGAGGCCACGACCGCTGCGGCTACCTGACCCTGTCCACGGGCGTGGGCGCGGCCCTGCGCCTGGGCGGCGTCTGGCTGACGACGGAGGCGGGCCACCAGCTGGTGGCGGGCAACGACCACCCGTGCGACTGCGGCCAGACCGGCTGCCTGCAGACCCTGACCGGCGGCGGCGCCCTGCACCGCCGCCTGGGCCGCCCCTTGTCGGACGTCCACGACGAGCACTTCTGGCGCGCGTACGCCGAGAGCATGGCCCTGGGCGTGGCGAACTTCGCCCTGAGCGCGGGCCTGGAGGCGGTGGCCCTGGGCGGCGCGATCCCCTTGAGCCGCGCCGAGCTGTGGCCGTCGCTGCGCGGGGCGCTCGCCCGGATCCTGACCTACCAACGGGTCACGGTGCTCCCGGCCGAACTGGGCGAGACGGCCCCACTGACCGGCGCGGCCCTCCTGCCGTCACTGCCCCCGGACGCGATCCTGCACTGAGGGTGGCGCGCTCAGGCGATCTGGCGGAGGTCGTCGCCGTAGTCGAAGATGATCCGCATCCGCGCGCCGAGCGCCTGCGCGTAGCGGCTCAACGTGGCGACCTCGTTGACGTCGAGGTCGCCGTTCTCGATCTGGCTCACCCGGCCGGGTGTCACGCCCATGAGGTCCGCCACCTGGCGCTGGGTCAGGCCCAGGCGCTTACGCTCCTCGGCGAGGTGGAAGGCGCTGACCCACGCTTCGGTGCGCGCACGTTCCTCGGCGAGCGCGTCGGCGTCACCGTCGTCCAGCTCGGCGCGAATGTCCTGCCAGTCGTGGAACTCGGTCATGAGTCCTCCCTCCGCTTGCGCTCGAAGGCGAGCCAGGTTTCGTACGCGACTTCCGCCACCGGAATCGCGCCCTTGTACCACCCCGACCAGTCTCCGGCCTTGTTGCCGGCGACCAGCAACACCGCTTGCGACCACGGGTCGAAGACGAAGAGGATGCGAATCGCGACGTCGCGCCCGGACCTCGGCCGTAGCTCCTTCAGGTTGCCGATGGCCGACCCTTGCAGGGTGTCGACCAGCGGGCGTCCGAGTCCCGGGCCGCGCTCCGCCAGCATGTCGAGGGCGACGTTAACGGAGCGGTAGGTGTCCGGGTCCGTCTGCCGCAACGCGCGCAGCCACTGCCGAACCTCGACGGTGGTCTTGATCGTCCAGCGGCTCGCGGGATCCGGGGGCACGCATCAACTATAGCTCGAGCTAAACGGCACGGGTAACTTCGATTACCAGCTGTCGTGAACGCATCGGATTTTTCGCCTGCGAGGGCACGAGACGCTTTATTGCCGTACAAACCGGACGATCGCGACTATCGTCTTATCGTGCTCACGCTCAGTGACTCCGAACTGGCGCTCGACACCGCCCGCGGGCCGGTCGCGGCGCTCCTGACGCGGCCGTCCGCCGACGTCGACCGCAATGCGGCAGTCGTGCTGTGTGCCGGGGTGGTGGGGTCCAAGGAGGACTTCGTGCCCGTGCTGCCCGCGCTGGCCGAAGCCGGGTACCACGCCTACGCCTACGACTACCGCGGTCACTACGCCCAGGTCGACGGCGAGTCGCCCGAGGCGCACACCATCGCGCGGCACGCCGAGGACCTGGTCGCCGTGCTCGAGAGCGTCGGGCGCCCCGTGCACCTGGTGGGGCACTCCTACGGCGGGTTCGTCGCCCGCGCCGCCGCGCTCGCCCGGCCCGAGCTGCTGCTCTCCGTCACGCTCATCGGGGCCGGGCCCGGGATGGACGGGGCCAAGCACCGCCGGCTGCTGTCCGGGTTCGACGCGACGCTCGCGCTGCAGGGGGCCGGGGTCATGTGGCCCGTCGTGCGGCGGCTGGTGCCCGAGCGCGACACCGACCGCCGCGAGTTCTGGTCGCGGCGGCTGGCCGGGATGCGGCTGGCGTTCCTGCACGGGGCGCTGCGTCGCTCACCGCCGAGGCCGACCGCGGCGCCGACCTGCGGGCCACGCGGCTGCCGGTGCTGCTCATGCACGGGCACCGCGACCAGCGCCTCTGGTCCACCGGGGACTTCGCCGGCTACGCCGAGCGGCTCGGGGCCGAGCTCGAGATCGTCCCGGACGCCTCGCACAGCCCCAACCTGGAGCAGCCGGAGCGCACGGCCGGGGCGTTGCTGCGCTTCTTCGCCGGCGCCGAGCGCCGCCACGCCGAGCGGCTCTTCCTCGACCTGGTCCGGCCGCGGGCGCTCGCCGACCCGTACGCCCACTACCGCACCCTGCGCGACCGTACCCCCGTGCTGCGCATCGAGCTGCCCGGCAAGACCGCCGCCGTGGTGCTCGCCCGGCACGCCGACGTGGCCCGGCTGCTGCAGGAGCCCGTCTTCGCCAGCCCCGGCGAGGACCCGGCCCGGCTCACCCCGAACTGGCGCGACGTGCGGCTCGTCCGCTGCCTGTACCAGTCCTTCGGCTGGCGCGAGGGCGCCGTGCACAGCGAGCTGCGCGCCGCGCTGGCCCGCCGGCTCGCGCCGCGCCGAGGAGCTGCGCGAGCACACCGTCGCCACCGCCGAGGCCTGCCTGGACCGCCTGGGCGAGCGGTTCGCCGGCGGCGCGGTCGTCAACCTGGCCGAGGCCCTCGCCATCCCGTTCGCGTCGCTGGTCACCGGGCGGCTGCTCGACATCCCCGACGCCGACGCGCTGCGGCTGGGGGAGGCGGCCCGGGTCGCGTCGGCGGCGTTCGAGCCGTTCATGACGCCCCGGCAGCGCACCGAGATGGCCGGCGCCGGCGACGAGATCATCGACGCCCTCGAGGCCCTGGCGGCCGAGCGGGAGGCCGGGCTGCTGCCGGTGGTGCGGCGGCTGCGGCCCGACCTCGGCGAGCAGTACCTCGGCGACCTGGCCCTGCTGTTCGGGGCCGGCTACGACTCGCCCGCCAGCCTCGTCACCCTCGGGGCGCGGTTGCTGCTGTCGTACCCCGACGAGGCGGCCCTGCTCGGCGGCGGCGACGACGCCGCGGCCGAGCGGGCCGTCGAGGAGATCCTGCGCTACGAGCCGCCGGTGCAGGTCGTCGTCCGCATCGCCACCGCCGCGGCCCGCTTCGGCGACGTCGAGATCACGCCCGGCATGGCGGTGCTCGGGCTCGTCGGGGCGGCCAACCGCGACCCGGCGTACGTGCCCAACCCCGACCGCTTCGACGTGCTGCGCCGGCCCACGCGGGCGTCGCTGAGCTTCGGCGCCGGCCGGCACTTCTGCCCGGGCGCCGCGCTGGCCCGCCAGCACGCCCAGGTGCTCTTCCCCCGTCTACTGCGCCAGTACCCGACGCTGCGCATCGCCGGCCCCGTGCGCTACCGGGCGCCCCGCACCATGCTGCGCGGTATCGAGGATCTGCCCGTCACCGTTGGAGCGTAGGAACATGCGCGTCCTGTTCACCATGAACCCGGCCCCCGGGCACCTGTTCTCGATGGTCCCGGTCGCCTGGGCCCTGCACCTGCGCGGCGACCAGGTGCTCGTCGCGGTACCGCAGCCGCTGCACCAGCAGGTCCGACGGGCCGGCCTGACCGCGGCTGTCGTCGGCGGGGACGCCTCGTTCTTCGAGCTGTGGCCGTCCGGCCGCGACCTCGGCGGGAACGAGGAGCTCGACCTCGACGTGTTCGTCGCCCTCGCCGAGCGCACCCGCGACGACGTCGACGCCCTGGTGCGCGCCTGGCGGCCCGACCTCGTCGTCACCGAGCCCGTCAAGTACGCCGGCCCCCTCGCGGCCACGCGCGCCGGCAGCCCCCAGTGCTGCAGCACTGGGGGCTGCCCGTGCCCGCGCAGGTGCACCGGGCCGCGCTCGGCCGGGTCGCGGAGCGGCTGGCCCGGCTGCACGGCGGGGTCGCGGTCGACCCGCCGGCGCTGACGATCGACACGTGCCCGCCGAGCCTGGGCTCGGTGCCGGGCGGGACGCCGATGCGCTATGTGCCGTACAACGCCGCCTGCACCATCCCCGAATGGCTGCTGGAGGCCCCGGGCCGCCCGCGGGTGTGCGTGTCGATGGGCACCGTGCCGATCCCCGAGGGCGTCGACGGCCTCACCGCCGCCGTGCACGGCCTGGCCGGTCTCGACGTGGAGATCGTGGTCTCCGGCGCCGGCGTGCACAACCTCGCCGGCCTGCCCGACCGGGTACGCCGCATCGGCTGGATCCCGCACAACCAGGTGCTGCCCGGCTGCGCGCTCTTCGTGCACCACGGCGGGTCGGGCAGCTCGATGGCGGCCCTGACCGTCGGCCGCCCCCAGCTGCTCATGGCACCCCTCTGTGTCAAGAGAAGGCCAGGGCCGGTGTTCTAGAGTGGGCTCTAGCGGGTCCGGGAAGTGGCTTGTCCGAAGTGCTGGCTGTCGGGATTGAGCCGGCCGCGCTGGATTGCAGAGTCGCTCCCGTTTGCCCTCCCGGGCCCGTCCGGATCCGTTTGGCGTCGTTGACCATCTGTTGATAGACCACATTGGACAGTCGGCGTTTGAGGCTGCGCATGGCTTCCATCGGGCTCTTGCCCGCGGCGAGTTTGCGTCGATAGTAGGCACGGCCTTCGGTGTCGTTGCGGAGCTGGACGATGGCCATGATGTGCAGGACCCGGTTGATGCGCCGGTTCCCGGCCCGCGACAGCCGGTGACGCCGATGGTCACCGGAGGACGCGTCGATGGGTGCGGTGCCGTTCCAGGACGCGAAATGGTCCCGGCTGGCGAACCGGTCGACGTCGCCGACGTCACCGAGGAGCCGAGCCGCGCCGGACGGACCGATGCCGTTGAGCTGCTGCAGCGTGCTGCCGGTCGAGGCAACCAACTCGGTCAGCTGCGCGTTGGCGGCCTTGATCTTCTTGTCGATCACGGCGACCTCAGTGATCAGTTCCGAGGCCAGCTGCCGGCGGGTGCGACCGACGATGTCACGCGGCCGGACCGTGCTGAGCAGGGCACGGGCCTGCGGCGCGGACAGGAACTGCTTCGCCCCGCCGGGCACGAGCTCGAGCAGCAGCTGGTGCAGCCGGTTGAGTGTTTCGGTCCGAGCCCGCCCCAGCGCGTCACGGCGATCGACAAGCAGCTTCAACGCCACCGTGGTGTCATCGACCGTGACCTGCCGCAACCCGGCCGCGCGTAGGGCGGCGACCGCCACGCAGTGGGCGTCGGCGGGATCGGTCTTGCGGGACTGGTTGGTATCGAAGAGCCTGGCCCGCGCGGACAGTTTCGCGGGCACGTCCAGCACGGTCTCGCCGTCGGCGACCAAACGCTGAGCGATGTGCCGGCCGATGCCATTGCAGCCCTCGACCGCCCAGACCCGGTCTTTGTGCTGCCGGCCCAGCTTGAGCATCGCCTGGTAGCCGTCGCGGTCCGTGCCGAACCGGCCCTGCGCCAGGACCTTCTCCCGGCCGTTGATGATCTCGATGGTCGCGGACCGCTTGTGCGGGTCCATGCCGATGATGACGCGTGCCATGCCGTCCCTCTCGATCCGACGATCCAGGTGTCGGCGAGGAGGGCAGCGCTACGTCGAGCAGGGCAGACCCCTCTGGAGCCTCTCCGCGCCACGGCGACCGGCAGGACGCACGCCATGAGTGAGCCACACCAACCGCTGTGGGCAGCCGCGATGCGAGCGACCCCACCGGTCACCTCGACCAAGCCTGGCCGGGCTGCGGTCGTAGGTCTAGTCAATACGTAGCCGCAGATGTGCGACCAGTTCGCGATCGCCGAGCGCCTCACCGCGGCCGGCGCCGCCCGGGTCGTGCCGTTCCCCTAGCGCTGCGCGGAGGCCGTGCGCATCGAGGCCGCCAAGCTGCTGTCGGACGACGGCTACCACGTGCGGGCCGCGGAGCTGGCGGCCGAGATCGCCGCGATGCCGTCGCCGTCCGCCGTCGCCGAGACGATCGCGCGTACTGCTTAGGTAGTACGACCTCGCGCGGACGACGCGGGCCCGCGGCGCGCCTAGCGTCACCGATCGTGACGAGTAGCAGTGGTACCGCGGCCGTCCGGGCCGCCGATGTGGTGAAGGTGTACGGGCGCGGCGACACCGCCGTGCGGGCGCTCGACGGGGTCGGGGTCGAGTTCGCGGCCGGGGAGTTCACCGCCGTGATGGGGCCGTCCGGCTCCGGCAAGTCGACGCTCATGCACTGCCTCGCCGGGCTCGACGCCGTCGACGGCGGCTCGGTGCGCATCGGCGGCACCGAGATCACCGGGCTGTCCGACCGGGCGCTCAGCCGGCTGCGGCGCGAGCGGGTCGGGTTCGTGTTCCAGTCGTTCAACCTGCTGCCGACGCTCACCGCGGAGCAGAACATCACGCTGCCGCTCGACCTCGCGGGCCGCAAGCCCGACCCGGGCTGGCTGCGCGAGCTCGTGACCACGCTCGGCCTCGCCGACCGGCTCCGGCACCGGCCCGACGAGCTCTCCGGCGGCCAGCAGCAGCGGGTGGCGTGCGCGCGGGCGCTGCTGAGCCGGCCCGACGTCGTCTTCGCCGACGAGCCGACCGGCAACCTCGACTCGCGCACCGGGGCCGGGCTGCTGGAGTTCCTGCGCCGCAGCGTGCGGGAGCTGGGCCAGACGATCGTCATGGTGACCCACGACCCGGTCGCGGCCGGGCACGCCGACCGGGCGGTGCTGCTCGCCGACGGGCGGATCGTCGACGAGATCCACCGGCCCGACGCGGACTCGGTCCTCGCCGGGCTGCGCCGGCTGGGGGGCTGACGTGCTGCGCACCGCGATCGCCGGGCTGCGGGTCCGGCGCCTCGTACCCACCCTCGTCGCCGTGGTACTCGCGGTGGC
Source organism: Dactylosporangium sp. McL0621 (assembly GCF_049995355.1). Taxonomy (NCBI): domain Bacteria; kingdom Bacillati; phylum Actinomycetota; class Actinomycetes; order Micromonosporales; family Micromonosporaceae; genus Dactylosporangium; species Dactylosporangium sp. McL0621. Next base: position 9,816,449 of record NZ_CP188259.1, on the reverse strand, counting down.
CTTCGTCGCCGGGACGCTCATCTACCGCGACACGGCTCAGGCCGCGCTCTACGACGAGTACGCCCGCTCCGCCCGCGACGTGGGGGCCGCCGTCACCGCCCGCGGCGACGCCCGGCTGGAACCGTCCACTCTGGACCGTGCGCGGGCCGACGCCGGCGTGGCCGCGGCCGACGGGCGCCGGGCCGAGCGGCTGCCGCTGCTGGACCGGCGGGGCCGGCTCGTGACCGACCTCGGCGAGCCCGGCTACGGCGTCAACGCCGGCACCGTCGCGCGGCTGCGGCCGTACGACGTCCACAGTGGACGGCGGCCGGAGGTGGCCGGCGAGGCGGCGCTCGACGCGCGGACCGCCGGGCGCATCGGCGTCGCGGCCGGCGACGAGATCACCGTGATCGACGCGGGGGAGGGGCGGCAGCGGCTGCGCGTGGTCGGCCTCGTCGACGTCACCGGCTTCCGCGGCGGGCGCACCTCCACCGTGGTCGTCACCGACGCCGAGCTGACCCGGCTGACCGGCGCCACCGGCTACCGCGAGGTGGTCGCCGCGCTGCGGCCGGGCGCCGACGCGAACGCGGTGCGCGACCGGCTCGGTGCCGGTTCCGACGCGCGGGCGCGCACCGGCCGGCAGCTGCGCGACGACCTGGCCAAGGCCGCCTCCGGGCAGCTCGGCGGGCTGCTCGTGGGCCTGGGCCTGTTCGCGCTCGTGGCCGTGCTCGTCGCCGGCTTCGTCATCGTCAACACGTTCACCATCCTCATGGCCCAGCGGCTGCGCGAGACCGCGTTGCTGCGCTGCGTCGGGGCCGGGCGCGGGCAGGTGTTCCGGCTCGTGCTTGCCGAGGCGGCGCTCGTCGGCGTTGCCGGCGCGGTGCTCGGCACCGCGCTCGGCGTGCTCGTCGCGCTGACCCTGTCCCGGCTCTCCCCGCTGCTCGGGCTGCCGGCCGGCGGCGTGGTGCTGACCGCGCCGCCGCTGCTGGCCGGGACGGCCCTCGGCCTGCTGGTCACCGTCGGCGCCGCGGTCGCCCCGGCCCTGCGGGCGGCGCGGGTCCGGCCGATGGCGGCGCTGCGGGCCGCGGTGCCGGAGTCCGGAGCATTCCGGCGTACCACGCTGGTGCTGGCCGGGCTCGCCGCGCTGGGCGGCACCGCGCTCACCGCCGCCGGGCTGCGCGGCACCGGCGGGGTGCTCGGGGCCATGGTGCTGGTGATGCTCGGCGGCATCGGCAACTTCGCGGCCCTGCTGCTGCTCATGCCCCGCCTCGTCGGGCCGGTCGTGCGGGCGCTCGGGTGGCTGCCGGGGCGGCTGTTCGGGGTACCGGCGAAAATGGCGGCGGCCAACGCGGCCCGCCACCCGGGGCGGACCGCGGCCACGACGGCGACCCTGCTCATCGGCGTCGCGCTGATGGCCGGCGGCGGGACCGTCGCCGCCACCGCCAACCGGACCGCCGACGCCCAGCTGAACCGGGCGTTCCCGGTCGACTACCTGCTCACCCCGTCGGTACCGGGCGACCTGGTGCCGGCCGCGGTCGCGGGCGAGGTGCGCGCGGCCGGCTTCCCGGTCGTCGCGCCGGTGCGCCAGGGCCAGGCCGGCGACGTGCTGGTCGGCACCGTCGACCCGCAGGCGTACGCCCTCGCCGCGGGGCTCGGCCCGGGTACCGCCGTCGTGGCCGCCGCCGGCGAGGTCCACGCCACCGCCGGGGAGCGGCTCGACCTCGTCGCCGGGGACCGCCGGCTCACCGTGACCGTCGCCGCGGTCGCGCAGAGCTCCAGCCTCGTCGGCGACGTGGTGGTGTCGTACGCCGACTTCGCCGCGCTGTTCCCCGGCGTCCACGACGACGCGCTCGTGCTGGTCAAGGCCGCCCCCGGGCAGTCCGCGGCGGCCGCCCGGCAGCGCCTCGACGACACCCTCGCCGCCCACCCGCTGGTGCAGGTGGCGGACCTGGCCGAGGTCCGCGACGAGCGCAACGCCGAGATCCGCCAGATGGTCGCGATCATCGCCGCCCTGCTCGCCTTCGCGCTGGTCATCGCGGTCATCGGGATCGGCAACACGCTGTCGCTGTCGGTGCTGGAGCGGGCCCGGGAGTCGTGGCTGGTGCGGGCGCTGGGCCTGACCCGCGGGCAGCTGCGCGCCACGCTGCTGACCGAGGCGCTGCTCATGGCCCTGGCCGGGGCGCTCGGCGGGGTGGCGTTCGGGGCGCTGTACGGGTGGCTCACGGCGAAGGCGGCCTTCGGGGCGGTACAGCCGCTGCTGAGCGTGCCCGTGGGCCAGCTGGCCGGGTTCGTGGGCCTCGCGGCCGCCGCGGCCGTGCTCGCCGCGGTCCTGCCCGCCCGGCGCGCCGCCCGTGCCTAACCTAGGGGACGTGAGGGCGAGACTGTTCGACATCGGGGTCACGGCGTGCGTGCTGGCGCTGCTGTACCTTGAGCGCGATCTCGCCCGACCGCCCGCCGTCGCCGCGATCCTGGCCGCGATGGCGCTCGCGCTGCTGTTCCGGCGCGCCTACCCGGTGCCGGTGGCCGTGGTGGTCTGCGGGCTCGCCCTCGCGCAGCTGGCGGTGCGCCCGGCCGTGCGGATGGTCGACATCGCCGCGCTCATCGCGATGTACTCCGTGGTGAAGTACCAGCCAAGGCTGTTCTGGGGCGTCGTGGCCGGCGCGGGCGCGGGGGTCGGGGTCGTGCTGGCCGCCGCGACCGAGCGGCGCAACGGCGGCAACTTCTGGACGGTGTTCGCCGTGCTCGGCGCGATCACCGTCGCCGCCTGGGTGACCGCCTTCTCGGTGCGCACCCGCCGGCTCTACGTGGCCTCCCTCGAGGAGCGGACCGCGACCCTGGAGCGCGAGCGCGACCATCTCGCCCGGCTCACCGCCGCCGACGAGCGGGCCGCCATCGCGCGGGAGCTGCACGACGTCGTCGCCCACAGCCTGAGCGTCATGATCGTGCAGGCGGACGGCGCGGCGTACACCCTCGATCCCGCGGCGACGCAGGCGCGGCAGGCCCTCGACACCATCGCGGCCACCGGCCGGGACGCGCTCACCGACATGCGCCGGGTGCTGTCGGTGCTGCGCGGGCCCTCCGCGGACGATCGGCGCCGGGTGGGCCTCGCCGACGTGGCCGAGCTCGCGGCCGCCTCCGGGCTGCCGCTGCGCGTGCTCGGCGCGGCGGGGCCGCTCGGGGCGGCCGAGGAGCTGACCGCGTACCGGATCGTGCAGGAGTCGATGACGAACACGCTGCGGCACGCGGGCGCCGGGGCGACGCTGACGGTACGGCTGGAGCGCGCCGGCGGCCGGCTGACGATCACGGCCACCGACGACGGCCGCGGGCCCGCGCCGGCCGGCGAGCCCGGGCACGGGCTGGTGGGGATGCGGGAGCGGGTGGCCATGCACGGCGGGACGTTCGCGGCCGGGCCGCTCGACGAGGGCGGGTGGCAGGTGCGGGCCTCGATCCCGGTGTCCGGATGATCCGGCTCTTCGTCGTCGACGACCAGGACCTCGTCCGGGCCGGGTTCCGGATGATCCTGTCCGCCCAGCCCGACATGACCGTCGTGGGGGAGGCCGGCGACGGGGCGGAGGCGCTGCGGCTCCTGCGGGACACCTCGGCCGACGTGGTGGTCATGGACATCCGCATGCCGGTGATGGACGGGGTCGCCGCGACCGCCCGGCTCGCCGCCCGCCCGGACGCGCCCCGGGTACTGGTGCTTACCACCTTCGACACCGACGAGGACGCCTTCGCCGCGCTGCAGGCCGGGGCGAGCGGGTTCCTGCTCAAGAACGCGCCCCCGGCCGACCTGCTCGCCGCGATCCGGGTGGTCGCGGCCGGCGACGCCGTCGTGGCGCCCAGCGTGACCCGGCGCCTGCTGGACCGGTTCGTGGTGCCCGCCCCGGCGCCAGCCCGGGCCCCGGCCGGGACCGGCCGGCTCGACCTGCTCACCGACCGGGAGCGGCAGGTGCTGCTGCTGGTCGCGGAGGGGCTGTCGAACGCGGAGATCGGCGAACGGCTGCGCGTCGCCGAGACGACGGTCAAGACCCACGTCGGGCGGGTGCTGACCAAGCTGGGGCTGCGGGACCGGGTTCAGCTCGTGGTGCTCGCCTACGAGACCGGATTGGTGCGTCCATCGGTCTGAGTCTTGCGAAGATGAGTCTAGATATTGCGCGCTCGTGTCGCTGGCGTTACCGTCCCTCTTGCACCGACCAAACCGCCGACCGGTGCATCCCCCGTTCAGCGCACTGAGTAAAGGCCCCCGCCGCCGCCAACCGGGGGTCCGACCGTGCGCCCGCCCGTCGAAAGTTGGCACCCCCATGCGCATTCCCAGATTGAGGCCCAGGGCGCGGACCGCGGCCCTCGTCGCCGGCGCCGCCCTGGCCGCCGCCGGCGCGGCCGTCTACGTCGCGACCCCGGCCCTCGCGGCCGCGACCGGCGGCGTGGGCGCGACCCTGCCCTACGTCGAGGTACAGGCCGAGAACGCCTCGACCAACGGCACCGTCATCGGCCCCAGCGCGGCTTACAACACGCTGCCGGCGGAGGCCTCGTACCGCAAGGCCGTCACGCTGCAGGGCCAGGGCAAGTACGTCGAGTTCACCACCCCGGTGGCGACGAACTCGCTCGTGTTCCGCTACAGCATCCCGGACACCGCGGGCGGCTCGGTCTACACGGCGCCGCTGTCGCTGTACATCAACGGCACGCGCAGCACGAACTTCACGCTGACGAACGCGTACAGCTGGTACTACAGCAGCTACCCGTTCAGCAACCAGCCGGGCAGCAACCCGCACCACTTCTACGACGAGGTCAACCGGCTGTTCCCGACCACCTACCCGGCCGGGACGAAGTTCAAGCTGCAGGTCGACTCCGACTCGACCGCGTCGTCGTACACCGTCGACTTCGCCGACTTCGAGAACGTCGGCGCGGCGCTGGCCCAGCCGTCGGGCTCGGTCTCGATCACCAGCAAGGGAGCCGACCCGACCGGCGTGCAGGACTCGACCGCCGCGATGAACTCGGCGATCGCCTCGGCCGGGGCCGGCGGCACCGTGTGGATCCCCGAGGGCACGTTCAAGATCCTCGGCCACGTCGCGGTCAACAACATCACCATCAAGGGCGCCGGCATGTGGCGCTCGCGCACCACCGGTGACCGCATCGGCTTCTACGGCAACTACGCGCCGACGCCGAGCAGCAACGTGCACCTGTCGGACTTCGCCATCTTCGGCAACGTCCAGGAGCGCAACGACTCCGACCAGGTCAACGGCATCGGCGGGGCGATGAGCAACTCCACCGTCGACCGGGTCTGGATCGAGCACACCAAGGTCGGCGCCTGGATGGACGGGCCGTTCGACAATCTGGTGATGAGCGGGCTGCGGCTGCGCAACTTCACCGCCGACGGCGTGAACTTCCACAACGGCGTCACCAACTCGCGGGTCACCAACAGCGACGTGCGCAACGCCGGCGACGACGGCCTGGCCACCTGGGCCGAGCAGAACGCCGACGCGAACGACTCGTTCGACCACAACACGGTGCAGTACCCGATCCTGGCCAACGGCATCGCGATCTACGGCGGCCACGACAACTTCGTGACCGACAACCGGGTCGTCGACGCCGGCCTCACCCAGGGCGGCGGCATCCACGTCGCGCAGCGCTTCGCCTCCACGACGCTGGGCCGCACCGACGTGCTGCGCAACACGATCATCCGCTCCGGCAGCCTCGACCCGAACTGGCAGTTCGGCGTCGGCGCGCTGTGGTTCGACGCCCGCGACGGCGTGATGAACGGCCTGACCAACGTCGACAACATCCTGATCCAGCAGAGCCCGTTCGAGGCCATCCAGTTCGTCTCCGGCTCGAACATCTCCAACGTGAAGATCAACAACGCGACCATCCAGAACACCGGCACCTGGGCGATCCAGGAGCAGGTCGGCGGGGCCGCGACGATCAGCAACTCCACCGCCACCGGCGTGCAGGCCCCGGCCGCGATCTACAACTGCGGCGTCGGCTTCACGCTCACCGACGGCGGCGGCAACAGCGGCCTGTCCACCACCGCGTGCTCGAACCTGCAGAACCCGACCTTCCCGCCGTACCTGCCCGACAACGGCTCGAGCATCAACATCAGCCCGGCCGCGGTCGGCTTCGGCTCGTTCGTCACCGGCTCGACCAGCGCCGCCCAGGCGGTCACGGTCACCAACTCCGGCAGCGGCGCGGCCCCGGTCGGCACCATCGCGGTCAGCGGCGACTTCGCCCAGACCAACAACTGCGGCAGCAGCATCGCCGCCGGCGCGTCCTGCACCGTGAGCGTCACGTTCCACCCGACGGCGGCGGGCTCGCGCACCGGTACCCTCACCGTCACCGCCTCGGGCATCACCAACACCGTGCCCCTGTCCGGCACCGGTGTCGCCCCCGGCCCGATCGTGAACGCCAACCCGGGCAGCCTGAGCTTCGGCGGTACCGTCGTGGGCACCTCCGCGGCCACCCAGGCCGTCACCCTCAACAACTCGGGCACCACGGCGGCCACCGTCTCCGGCATCGCGACCTCCGGTGACTTCAGTCAGACCAACACCTGCGGCAGCAGCATCGCCGTGGGCGCGTCCTGCACCGTGACCGTCAAGTTCACCCCGACGGCCTCGGGCTCGCGCACCGGTTCGCTGACCGTCACCAGCAGCGCCAACAACAGCCCGACCGTGGTGGGCCTGACCGGCTCCGGCATCGGTACCGACACCAACATCGCGCTGAACAAGACCGTCACCGCCAGCAGCCAGGTCAACGGCACGCAGGCGCCGAGCACCGCCACCGACGGCAACGCGGCCACCTACTGGGAGAGCAACAACAACGCCTTCCCGCAGTGGGTGCAGGTCGACCTCGGCGCGACCAGCAGCATCGGCAAGGTCACGCTGAAGCTGCCGCCGGACACCGCGTGGGCCACGCGCACGCAGACGCTGTCGATCACCGGCAGCACCGACGGCACCAACTTCAGCACCCTGTCGGCCTCGGCCGGGCGCACCTTCAACCCGGCCTCGGGCAACACGGTCGCCGTCACGGTGCCGGCGACGAACGTCCGCTACGTGCGGGTGAACGTCACCGCCAACACCGGCTGGCCGGCCGCGCAGCTGTCGGAGCTCGAGGTGTACCCGAGCGGTGGCGGCACGCCCAACGCGCCCGTGCTCAGCGCATCGCCGGCCTCGCTGACGTACGCCTCGCAGGCGCTCAACACCACCAGCGCCGCGCAGTCGGTCACGATCACGAACACCGGCACCGCGGCGGCCTCGGTCTCCGGGGTCAGCGTCTCGGGTGACTTCGCCCAGACCAACAACTGCGGCTCGATCGCCGTCGGCGCCTCGTGCTCCGTCAGCGTGACCTTCCGCCCGACGGCCTCGGGCACCCGCAGCGGCACGCTCACGGTCACCAGCAACGCCAACAACAGCCCGACGACCGTCGCGCTGAGCGGCACCGGCGCCGGCGGCACCACGCCGACGGACCTGGCCGCGGGCAAGGCGACCGCCGAGTCCGGCCACAACGACGTGTACCCGTCGGGCAACGTCGTCGACAACAACCAGAGCACCTACTGGGAGAGCGCCAACAACGCCTTCCCGCAGTGGGTGCAGGTCGACCTCGGCTCGGCGCAGAGCGCGTCGCGGGTCGTGCTGCAGCTGCCGGCCGGGTGGGGCGCGCGCACCCAGCGCATCCAGCTCCAGGGCAGCACCAACGGCTCGTCGTTCACGGAGCTCAAGGCGGCGGCGGACTACAGCTTCACGCCGGGCGCCAACAACACCGTGACGATCACGTTCACGGCGAGCACGCAGCGGTACTTCCGCCTCACCTTCACGTCGAACACGGGCTGGCCGGCCGGGCAGCTCTCCACCTTCCAGGTGTGGAACGTCTGAGGCTTCTCCCTTCGGGCGGCGTCACCGGGGCCTGCGGGCTCCGGTGGCGCCGCCTCGCGTCATGAGGCTTACACGCGGCTCGCCCGCGGCTTCGGCGCCGTCCCCCGCGCGGCGTCCTCGCGCCGTCCCCCGCGCGGCGTCCTCGCGCCGTCCCCCGCGCGGCGTCCTCGCGCCGTCCCCCGCGCGGCGTCCTCGCGCCGTCCCCCGCGCGGCGTCCTCGCGCCGTCCCCCGCGCGGCGTCCTCGCGCCGTCCCCCGCGCGGCGTCCTCGCGCCGTCCCCCGCGCGGCGTCCTCGCGCCGTCCCCCGCGCGGCGTCCTCGCGCCGTCCCCCGCGCGGCGTCCTCGCGCTGCCCCCCGCGCGGCGTCCTCGCGCTGCCCCCGTGCGGCGTCCTCGCGGGGTACGGGGTTCGGTGAACCCTTGACATAACTATTGACGGCCCTGAAGGATTACGCGCCGTGGCGGCGCAGCAGACGCATCCCCGCGACCTGTGGCGGCGCTTGAGCGGCACCGCCCGCCGGGTCGCCGAAACGCTGCGCCTGTACGGCCCCCGCACCCGGGCCGAGCTGGTCACCCTGAGCGGCCTTTCCCGCCCCACCGTCTCGGCCGTGCTCACCGACCTCGGCGGCGCCGGGCTCGTCAGCGAGAAGGTCGGCGCCGCCGCCCGCCCCGTCGGCGGCCGCCCCGCCTCCGTGGTGCAGCTGACCCGCCGCGCCGGCATCGCCGTCGGCGCCGACATCGGCCGCCGCCACGTGCGCGTCGCGGTCGCCGACCTCGGCCACGCGGTCATCGCCGAGCGCGGCTCCCGCACCGACTTCGACATCGACGACCGCCCGGCCGACGCCCTCGAGCTAGCCGTCGGCCTGATCGACGCCGCACTCGGCGACATCGGAGCCACCCGCGACGACGTGGTCGGCGTCGGCCTCGGCGTGCCCGCACCGATCACCCGCGACTGGCGCATCGGCTCGCCGCCGATGCTGCCCGGCTGGGCCGACCTGCGCCCGGCCGACGAGCTCAACGCGCGGCTCGGACTGCCCGTGCGGGTGGACAACGACGCGAACCTGGCCGCCCTCGGCGAGTACGTCTGGGGCGCCGGCCGCGGCTGCACCGACCTCGTCTACGTCAAGCTCGCCACCGGCATCGGCGCGGGCATAGTGCTGGACGGCCGGCTGTACCGCGGCGCCGCCGGCACCGCCGGCGAGCTCGGCCACGTAACCCTGGACGCGCGCGGCGCGGTGTGCCGGTGCGGCAACCGCGGCTGCGTCGAGCTAGCCGTCGGCGGCCGCGCCCTGCTCGCCAACGCACGCCAGAGCCACCCGGAGCTGCACGACCTCGGCGGCCTCATCGCCTACGCGCATGCCGGCGACCCCGGCTGCCGCCGCCTCATCATCGACGCGGGCACGCAGCTGGGCTACGCCCTGGGCAACCTCGTCAACCTCATCAACCCGCAGCGGGTACTGCTCGGCGACGAACTGGGCGCCGCGACCGACCTGCTGCGCGCCCCGCTGCAGCGCGGCCTGGCCGAGACCGCCCTCGCCGCCGCGGCGGACGCGGTGGAGGTCGTGCAGAGCGCACTGACGCCGCGGGCGGCCGCCCTGGGCGCGGTGGCGCTGGCCCTGGGCATCGACACGGTGCCCTTCGCCACCGCCGACCAGGCCTAGCTGGCCTTCGACGGGGGCGGGCCGCGCGACGGCAAGGTGCCGCCGCGGTGGCCACCGACCCCGGCGTCGTGCACTTCACCGCGGACGGGGCCGCCTCGAGCGCGTGGCCGAGGCGAAGCGGAACACCGGCGACGGCGTCGGGGCCCTGCAGTTTGATCCGCGAACGCCTCGCCGGTCGGGACGATTGCGCTTCACTCCCGCCGGTATGTCAACCCGGCGTGCGTGTTCCGAGGCATGTTGATCTATATAATGAACGTCACGCGATCGGTTCGGGTCACGTTGCGGAGGTGGGGTACCACCGGCGCGGGCTGCGCCAGCGTCGAGCAGGATTTCGAGCAGCTGGACAGCGCCTTCCACCTACCGGGTTCCGGGTCCGGCTCCGGCGACATGCGCGAACAGGTGTCGGTGATGCTCGTCGTGATGAGCGCCGTCGATGCTCAGACCCAGGCGAACAGCGCCCGCCTCGGCGAGGTCATGTCCCGCCGCAGCGTGATCACCGGTCCGTCGTTCGAGGCGGCCGGCCGCCACCCGGCGAGTACCCCCCGCGTCCTATGCTCGAAGGACCGTAGGAGTCACGATGACCGCGACAGAAGAGACGACGGCGGCGTCCGGCCGGATCGTGACCTTCTATTCGTACAAGGGCGGTTGCGGCCGCACGATGACGCTGGCGAACGTGGCCTGGATCCTCGCCAGCAACGGCTACCGGGTGCTGGTCGTCGACTGGGACCTCGAGTCGCCCGGCCTGCACCGCTACTTCCACCCCTTCCTGCTCGACAAGGAGCTGCGCAACTCCACGGGCGTGATCGAGATGCTCACCGGATTCGTCACCGCCGCGCTGCAGCCCGACCGCCCCGGCGAGGAGGGCTGGATCGATGCGCAGGCCCAGGTGCTCGACCGCGCGGTATCGCTGGAGTGGCGGTTCGCGGGCAAGGGCGGCATCGATCTACTGCCCTCCGGACGGCAGGACCAGGCTTACGCCGCGGCGGTCGGTACCTTCGACTGGCCGAGGTTCTACCACCGGCTTCCGGGCGCGGCCTTCATCGACGCCATGGCGCGCAACATGCGCGAGCACTACGACTACGTGCTCGTCGACAGCCGGACCGGCCTGAGTGACGCGGCCGGCGTGTGCACGGTGCTGCTGCCCGACGTCGTGGTCAACTGCTTCACGCTGAGCATCCAGAGCGTCGACGGCGCCGTCGCGGTGAGCGAGTCGATCCGCAACCAGCGCCTCGGCCGCCCGCTGCGGTTCGTGCCGGCGCTGATGCGGGTGGAGGATGCGGAACAGGTCAAGCTCGAGATCGGCCGTGACCATGCGCGCCGGCGCTTCCAGCCGTTCCTGGAGCACCGTAACGCGGACGAGGCGAACCGGTACTGGGGCGACGTCGAGGTGCCGTACAAGCCGTTCTTCGCCTACGAGGAGATCCTCGCGACCTTCGCCGAGCGGCCGCGCCTGGAGACCTCGCTCCTGGCCGCCTACGAGCGCCTGGCCGGCGTGCTGACCGACGGCGCGGTGCGCGAGATGCCGGCCATCGACGAGCGCGAGCGGCGGCACTGGCTGGGCAGGTTCGAGCGGCCGCGGCCGAGCGGCACGTCCGGTGTGCTCATCAGCTACACCGCCGTGGACCGGATGTGGGCGGAGTGGATCCGGCAGCGGCTGCTCGACATCGACATGCGGGTGACCCTGCTGGACATCGACTCCGTCACCGGTCCGCACTTCGCGACCGAGGTGGAGCGGAGCCTCGCCGAGGCCGGGCGCACCCTGGTTCTGCTCTCCAAGGACTATGTCTCCTCGCCGCAGGCCGTGCCGCTGTGGCACCTGTTCGAGGGCCGGACGGCGGGCGGGTTGTCCCCGCTGGTGCCGATCCGCCTGGACAGCACCCGCATCGCACCGCCGTTCACCGAGCGCCTGCCCGTCGACCTGGCCGGCCTTCCGCGCGATCGCGCCCACGAGGCGGTGCTGGGCGCGGTCGGCGCGACCGCGGACGCGGTCGGCCGGTCCGCCGCGACCGACGTCGGCACCGGTCCCCGCTTTCCGGGCGCCCTGCCGGCGATCTGGAACCTGCCCCAGCGCAACGCGGCCTTCACCGGCCGCCGTGACACCCTCGACCGGCTGCGCGACCGGCTGTCGGCCAACATCACGGTGGTCGTGCCACGGGCCCTCTACGGCCTCGGCGGCGTGGGCAAGACGCAGGTGGCGATCGAGTACGCGTACCGCTTCGCCGCCGATTACGACCTCGTCTGGTGGATCTCCGCCGAGCAGGTCGCCCAGGTCCGCTCGGCGCTGGGCGAGCTCGCCAGGACGCTCAACCTGCAGGAGGCCGACTCCCTCGGCGAGAGCGTCCGGATGGTCCGCGAGGCGCTGCGCCAGGGTCGCCCCTCGCCGCGCTGGCTGCTGATCTTCGACAACGTCGGCGAGCCCGAGACGATCCGGGAGCTCCTGCCGCAGGGCTCCGGGCACGTCCTGCTCACCTCCCGCAACCAGGAGTGGGCGCAGGACGCGGAGGTCGTGGAGATCGACACGTTCACCCGGGCCGAGAGCGTCACGCTGCTGACCCGCCGGCTCCCCGGGCTGGCCGTCGAGGCCGCCGAGGCCGTCGCGAGCCGGCTCGGCGACCTGCCCCTGGCGATCGAGCAGGCCGCCGCCTGGCTGTCGGAGACGGGAATGCCGGTGGCTCGGTACCTCGAGCTGCTCGACACGCAACCGCTGCGCATCCTGGCCGAGAACCCGCCGGTCGGCTACGAGGGCACGACGACCGCCACCTTGCGGCTGTCGCTCGACCAGCTGCGCAGGCAGTCCCCGGCGGCAGCCAAGCTGCTGGAGATCTGTGCCTTCTTCGCGCCCGAGCCGATCCCGACCCGGCTGCTGTACACCCCCGCCTTCACCCAGCCGCTGCTCGAGTACGACCCGGCGCTGCACGACCCGATCCGCCAGGGCCGGCTCATCCGCCGGATAGGCCGATACGCGCTCGCCTCCGTCGACTCCGGTCACACGGTGATGCAGATCCACCGGCTCATGCAGGCCGTGATCCAGGGCAGCCTCACCGATGAGGAGCGCGAGGAGAACCGCCGCCACGTCCACCGGGTGCTGGCCACCGCCGAGCGCACCGACCCCGACGAGGTGGCGAGCTGGCCCGCGTACGCCCGTCTGCTGCCCCACGTCCGCGGCTCCCAGGCCCACCACTCACCGGACCCGGCCGTCCGCCTGTTCGTGGCGGACGTGGTGCGGTACCTGTGGGTCCGGGGGGACTTCTCCAGCAGCCAGGAGCTGGCCGAGGAGACGGTCGAGATCTGGCGCGGCGACCCGCGCATCGGCGAGGACCCGGTCACGCTGCTGCTCGACTTCCACCTCGGCAACGCGCTGCGCTCCCAGGCCGAGTACGACCGGGCCCTGGAGATCGACAACCGGGCCCTGGAGCTGCTCAAGCAGCAGGTCGAGGACCAGGATGACCCGTACATCGTCATGACCGCGGGCGGGGTCGCCGCGGACCTGCGGGCCCTGGGCCGCTACGACGAGGCGCGCGAGCTGGCCGAGGACACGTACTCCCGGGCCCAGCGCACCTTCGGCGACGAGCACGACAAGACCCTGCTGGCCGCGAACAACCTCGCGGTGTCGCTGCGGCTGGTCGGGGACTTCCGGGCTGCGGCCGCCTACGACGAGGACACGCTGGCCCGCCGCCGCAGCAACTTCGGCGACGAGCATCCCCACACGTTGCTCGCGGCCAACAACTACGCGCACGACCTGCGGGCCCTCGGCCGCTTTCTGGAGTCACGGCAACTGCTGGACGGCACCCTGCAGATCTACCGGAGGGTCCTGGGCGACTCGGCGCCGGCGACCCTGCGCGCGGCGAAGAACATGGCCGTGACCCTGCGCAAGCTCGGCGACATCCGCGCGGCGCAGCAGCTGACCACCGACACCCTGCAGCGGTACCGCGACCTGCACGGCGAGGGGCATCCGGACACCCTGTCGTGCCTGATGGACGCCGCGTTCGAGGAGTCGGCGCAGTTCCGCAACGAGGAGGCCGAGCGCGTCGCCCGGCAGGTACTGGCCGGCTACGAGGGCTTCTTCGACGAGCGCCACCCGGTCCGTCTCGCCGCGCTCAACAACGTGGCGATCCTCGCCCGGATCAACGGCCGGCTCGCCCATGCTCGCGCCTTGTCCGAGCAGGCCTGCGAACTCTTCGAGCAGGCGCTGGGCCCAATGCACCCCTACACGCTGCTGAGCCGGATCAATCTCGCAAACACCGTGTTCGATGCCGGGGACGTGAAGGGCGCCCGGGCCATCGATGAGGACGCATGGTTTGCGCTGACGCAGGTGCTCGGGTCCGACAACCCCGACACCCTGGCCGCGGCCTGGAATCTCGTGGTGACGCGCCGGGCGGACGGCGATCAGGCGAGCGCGGCCGAGCTTTTCGCGATCACGCTCGCGCGAAGCGAAGAGACGCTCGGCCTCGACCACCCCAACGTCGCGGTGCTGAGGCACGGGCGTGAGCGCCTCAACTGTGACATCTCGCCGCCGCCCACCTAGGCGACGGCGTGTGCGGTGGACGGAGGTCGCTACAGCGCGGAGCCGAAGGCCGAGATCGGCAGCCGGTCGTGCTCCTCCGGGTTGAACAGGCGCTTCATGACATTGTCGAGGGTCGTTGTCGCGGAGTCGCCGGACTCCGACAGCAGGGTCTGCAACCGCACCTCGGCAAGGTCCAGCAGACCGTCCTGGACGTTGTCCGGCGTGGCGATCTTGTCTGGTTGGGACATGCTTTCCACCTTGAGGGAGAGTCGGATTTTCCGGGCGCATACCTGGGCAACACTGCCGCGCCGTAATGGGAAGACCGTCTTGGAAGTATTACACAGTCAGCCCGTCGCGGTCGGCTCAGTGGCAAGTCGCCGGAGCAGATCGGTGACCGGCGCTGAGTGCCCGGCATCGAAGAACGTCAGCGTGGCCGCGCGCAGGAGTTCGGGGCGGCGCCGCAGCAGCCGGGTGGCCGGGTCGGCGCGCCCGGCGACGGTGCGGGCGACCGCGAGGCCGATCCAGGACTCGTCGTCGGCGGGGTCGGCATCGAGGCTGGTCAGGCAGTAGTGCTCGGCGCCCGCGGCGTCGCCGGACAGCAGCAGCGGCCCCGCCGGATGCGGCTCGGCGGTGGGCGGCGCGTCCGGATCGAGCCATCGACGCAGGTCTCCGAGGAGGCCCGGGGCGTCGACCGGGCCACGGGCCGTGCCGGCGCGGATCTCGCCGTGCTCGGCGATCGGGCCGGCCGCGGTGCCGTGGTCCATGAGGGCCGTGAGGCGTTCGATCTCGCCCGTGCTCGCGTGCGCGTTGAGCAGCAGCCAGCGCGTGGTCTGGGCGGTCATGTACCAGCGGGTGCGGGCGGCGATGCCGGACGCGACCGGCTCGTCCTGCCAGCCGTCCAGCGTGGCGCTCAGCGCCCGCGCGAACCGGTCTCCCGCCGGGGTCAGCTGACCGCTGCCGAGCAGCGCCGCGATGGCGGTGCGGTTCATCGCGCGCCAATAGGCGAACTGGGCGGCGGCCCGGCGCTGGTCGGCGCCCGGGTCGTGCCGGCGCCGCCGCCAGAAGTCGGTGACGCCGGCGTGCGCGTACACGCCCTGCAGCAGCGCGGGGGCCGGGCGCGGGTCGAGCCGCCACGGGGCGTGGAAGCCGGGCGCCGCGTCCGGCCCGGGGCGGTCGACCAGGTCGACCAGGTCGAGCAGGGCGCCGAGCTTGGCGTGCATGTACTCGTGGATGAGCAGCAGCGCCAGGTCGGCCGCGTCGTCGGGGATCGAGGCGGCGATCGCCCCGGCCGTGTGGCGCGACGCGGCGCTGATCAGCGTGCCGCCCTCGGGCGTGGCCAGGGGCACGATCGCGCGCAGGCTGTGCCGCAGGCCCTCGGCGTGGCCCGGATGGTCGCGCCGGATGAGCCGCCACGCGTCGGTCAGCAGCTTCTCCAGGTGCCGGGCGCGGGCCTCGGTCAGGTAGGGCAGCGGCCGCCAGTCGTAGCAGTGCCGGTACGGGTCGAGGTCCTCGATCGCCAGGTGCCAGCCGCCGTCGAGCACCACCGTCCGGCGCGGCCGCCAGCCGGGGCCGTCCAGCGCCACCTCGGTGCCGCCGGCGCCGGTGATGAGCACGCTGCTCGCGGTACCGACGACGCGGGCCGGTCCCGGTCCGAGCCCGGTGGCGCTGCCCAGCCCGGGAATGCCGGCGGCGCCGTCGACCGTCGGCACCGTCAGGCCGAACGAGAGCCCGGCCGCGATCGCCGCCGCGGCCGCGTAGGCGTTGAGGTGCCCGAGCAGCCCGGCGAGGTCGTCGCCGTCGTCGCCGTCGGCCAGCCGCTGCAGGCACAGCGTCGCCCACGCGTCCAGGTGCGGCAGGGCGAGCACCCCGGCGACGGCGGGCTCGGCCGCCTCCTCCGCCCGGGTGATGAGCTCGGCCGCCCCGGAGATGGGCGTCTCGTGCCGGGAGCCGCGCGCCGCTCGCAGCACCATGGCGATCAGGGCCTTGCGCTTGGCCAGCTGCCCGGCCGCGAGCACGGCCATCGCGCCGGCGTCGCCGTACCCGGCGGCGATGCCCGCGAACTGCTCGGGGCGCAGGCGCAGCCGCTGCGTCGTCACCGGCCCGCCGCGGCCTGCGCCAGGTCGGCGCGCACGCGGGCGCCGATGTGGTTGATGAGGGCCAGCAGGTCGGCGCAGTACACCGAGGGGTTGTCGAAGCCGTTCGTCTCGCGGTACCGGTGGGCGCGCAGGCCGCCGCCGCACACCTCGACCACGGGGCACGCCCGGCACTCGGCGGACAGCACGTAGGGCGCCGCGACGGCCAGGTGGTCCAGCACGTCGTCGAGGCTGTGCCCGGCCACGCCGAGCCCGGTGGCGGGGCCGCCGGCGACGGTGGTCTTGAGCGCGTCGGACTGCTCGTAGGCGCCGTCGGTCTCGATCGTCACGATGCCGGGCGCCTCGCCGCCGATGGTCTCGGTGCCGCTCGGGAGCCCGAACAGGCGGGCGATGATCGACTCGAAGGTCCGGATGCGGGTCGGCTCCGGCCGCCGCCCGTACCAGCGCTCGAAGACCTGGATGAGCCAGTCGCCGTAGGCCCGGGGCCGGTCGTGGTGCGGCGGCGGGGTGGTCCAGTTGCCGTGCGGCAGCAGCAGGTCGACCCGCGGCGGGCGGAAGGCGATCAGGGCGTCGAAGACCTCGCCGGGGTCGTTGTCGACGTCGATGGTGCACAGCAGCCCGCCGTACACCGGAGCATGCTCGGGGCGCATGAGCAGCTCGATGCCGGCGGCGACGCGGTCGAACGAGCCGCGGCCGTTGGCGTAGCGGCGGTGCCGGTCGGTCGCGGCCCGGCCGCCGTCGACGCTCACCCCGACGCGGACCCCGTACTCGTGGAACAGCTCCAGGAAGCGCCCGTCGAGCAGGATGCCGTTGGACTGCATGGCGAAGCGGACCGGCGGGAACGCCTCCCGGATGCGCCGCAGCGCCGCGGCGAGGCCCTCGTGGCCGGCCAGCAGCGGCTCGCCGCCGTGCAGGACCACCTCGAGCGCCTGCAGGTCGTGGGCCCGGGCGTGCTCGGCGATGCGGTGCGCGACGTGCTCGATGGTCGCCGGGCTCATCGTGGTCGGGCGGGTGCGCCAGCTCTGGTCGATGCTCTCGTACATGTAGCAGTAGTCGCAGCTCAGGTTGCATCGACTGTGAATCTTGAGGATCACCTGACGCGTCGGTTGGCCCACGTGGCCATTGTCCCACCGGAAAGTGATCACCTCCGGTACCTGTCCGTGACGCGACGATTACCGCACACTGGAGGTCCATCGATGGATGGCGGTCGAGGGGGAACGTGTGGCTGTACCGGAGTGGGGTGGCTCCCGCACCAGCGTGACGATCGTCCGAGCCGTGTTCGTGGTCATCGGGATCATCGCGTTCGTGCTCGGTCTGATCGGCATGCACGACTTCCGTGAGGCCCAGGGCGAGCACCCGCTCGACGTGTTCTATTTCGTGCTGCAGTTGTACGTCCTGGGCTCCGACCCGCTGCAGAACGGCGGCCCGTTTCCGTGGTCGCTCGAGGCGGCGCGCATCCTCGCCCCCGTGTTCACCCTGGCCACGGTCGTGGAGACCGGGCGGCTCCTGCTGGCCACCGAGGTGCGCCGGTTCCGCTCGCGCACCGCCCGCCGGCATGCCGTGGTCTGCGGTGACACCCCGTTCGCGCAGGCCCTCGCCCGCCAGCTGTTCAACAAGGGGGAGCGCGTCGTCCAGGTGCGCGCCACCCCGTTCGGGCCGCTCGAGCTGCGCCACCGGCGGATGCTCGGCGTGTCCGGCGACGCGCGGTCGGCGGCGGTACTGCGCGCGGCCGGGCTGCGTCGCGCGCGGTACCTCTACGTGTGCGGCGGCGACGATCAGATCAACCATGCCGTGGCGGTCGCGGCCGGCACGGAACTGCAGCTGCGCGACACCTCGCCGTGGATCTACGTGCAGGTACACCGGCAGTCGACCTGTCAGCTGCTGCAGGCGCGGCGCCTCGGTGCGGCCGGAACCAACCGCTTCCGGCTCGACTACTTCCACGTCGACGATGTCGCCGCGCGGCGGCTGTACCAGGACCACCCGCTGAGCCGCTCCGATCGGCCGGTGCGGCTGGCGATCGCCGGCGACGGCTCGTTCCCGCGCGTCCTGCTCGTGGAGACCGCCCGGCACTGGCGCGCGCTCGGCGGCGCCGGCGACGGCCTGCGCATCGACCTGATCGCCCGCGACGCACGCCGGATCAAGGCGGACCTGATCGCCCGCTTCCCGTTCCTCGAGCACGTCTGCCAGATCGAGGCCCACGACGAGACGGTCGACACGTGGGTGCCGCGGGCCGCCCGCCCGCGGCGCTACGACCGCATCTACCTGTGTCACCACGACGAGCAGGCGATGCTGGAGATGGCGCTGCAGAGCCCCGACCTGTGGCACGCCGTGACCGACAAGGTGTTCGTGGCGACGTACGAGAGCGCCGCCCTGGCGGACGCGTTCCACGGCGGGGAGCACAACGACCTTCTCGACGAGGTCGGCGGGCGGCTGCAGGTGTACCCCATCCTCACCCGCGCGTGTGACGCGCCCCTGATCACCGACGATCTCACCGAGCGCCTGGCCAAGCAGTTCCATCGGCGGTACCTCACCGTGAACGGAGGTCACGGAAGCCCCGCCAGCGGCGTCGAGTGGGACCAGCTCTCGGAGTCGATGCGCAACGCCAACCGGGCCCAGGTGCAGGGGATCGCAGCCAAGATGCAGGTCCTGCAGTGTGTCATCGCGGTGCGTAACGGCGAGGACGCGGTGATCACCGAGGACGAGATCGAGCGCCTGGCCGAGCTCGAGCACGAGCGCTGGTGCGAGGAGCGCGAACGCCACGGCTGGCGGCCCGGCCGGCGGGACGACGGCCGGCGCCGCCACCCCGATCTGGTGGGCTGGGCGCAGCTCGGCGAGGGCAGTCGCGAAAAGGCGCGCGACGCGGTTCGCTCGATGTCCGACATGCTGGCCGACGAGGGCTTTACTATCGTGCGGCTCAACGAGCCGATCGGGGTCGCAGCGTAGCGGCAACTGAAGGGGAGAAACCATGCGGATCGGGATCACCGGCCACACCAATCTCACCGACGGCGCCGCGCAAGTGATCTATATCGCGCTCGTACGGCAGCTGCGCGCATTCCATGAGTCCTGCCCCGACACCGAGATCATCGGCGTGACCTGCCTGGCCGATGGTGCCGATCAGCTCTTCGCCCGCGCGGTCCGCGAGATCGGCGGCTCCTACGAGGTCGTCCTGCCCGCGCCCGACTACCGCCGCGTGGCCGTGACACCCGCGCGCCGCCGCGCCTTCGATGCGCTCGTGGCCGGCGCGCGGGCGGTCCTGTCCACCGGTGAGTCCCGCTCCGGGGTGCGGGCCTACGTCGCCGCGAATCGGATCATGCTCGACCGGGTCGACCACCTGCTCGCGGTGTGGGACGGTCACGAGCGCGACGACCCGGGCGGCACCTCCGACGTGATCACCCTTGCGCGGGACCGTGACCTGCCGATGACCGTGGTCTGGCCCGCGGGCGCCGAGCGCGCCTGATCCCCGGCCGGTCCGGCCGAACGAAGACACCGCGTACCGGTGACATTACGGCGCGTCTTTCCTATGCTGATCGAAGGTTGTCTTCGCCCGGACAACCGATCACATGCGGCAACTGGGGGGAACACAAGTGCAGAGCGACGCGAACCCGGCGGAGCGAACCGGCGCTCCGATCGACGCCTTGCAAGCCACGCCGCTCGGTGAGATCCCGGTCGAGCTGGCCGACAACCTGATTCGCAGCCTGAACCGCCTGCCGGACGACATGGCCACCGTTGACGTCGCCCGATTCGGCTCCGCACTCTGAACCGGCCAGGGACGGCGGTGCGATCAGCCAGTATGTGCTGAAGGTCGCCGCTCGTTGCGACCTGGCGTGCGACTACTGCTACGTCTACGAGAGTGTCGACCAGAGCTGGCGGCACCGGCCGCACTTCATCGCGCCGTCGACCGTGGCCGCCGCGGCGGAGCGGATCGCCGAGCACGCGGAGCGGCACCGGCTGGCCCGGGTGCGCGTCATCCTGCACGGCGGGGAGCCGCTGCTGGCCGGGCCCGCCCGGCTGCGGGACATCGTCGAGCGGCTGCGGGCGGCGCTCGGCGACCGTCTCGAGCTCGGCCTGCAGACCAACGGCGTGCTGCTCACCGAGGATCTGTGCGACCTGTTCGTCGAGCAGGGCGTCCGGGTCGGCGTCTCGCTGGACGGCGACGCCGCCGCGCACGACCGGCACCGGCGCCGGGCCGACGGGCGGGGCAGCCACGCCGAGGTGCGCCGGGCCCTGGAGATGCTGCGCCGGCCGGAGTACCGCGCCGCCTACGCCGGCCTGCTGTGCACGGTGGACCTGGCCAACGACCCCGTCGCGGTGTACGACGCGCTCGTGCGCGAGCAGCCGCCCGCCGTGGACTTCCTCCTGCCGCACGCCAACTGGGATCGTCCGCCCTCGCGGCCGGGGGGCGGGGCGACGCCGTACGCACAGTGGCTGCTCGCGGTACACCGGCGCTGGGTCGAGACCGGGCGGCCGGTCGGGATCCGGCTGCTCGACTCGCTGCGCACAACGCTCGGCGGCGGGATGTCCGGCACCGAAGCGGTCGGGCTGAGCCCGGCCGCGCTCGTGGTCATCGAGAGCGACGGCTCGTTCGAGCAGGTCGACGCGCTGAAGACCGCGTTCGACGGGGCGCCCGCCACCGGGCGGTCGGTCTTCGCCGACACCGTCGACGACGTCGCCGGTCACCCGCTGATCGCGGTACGGCAGATCGGACTCGCCGGGCTCTGTGCCACCTGCCGGAGCTGCCCGGTCGTGCGGCACTGCGGCGGCGGCCACTTCGCCCACCGTTACGGCGACGGCCACTTCGACAACCCGTCGGCCTACTGCGCCGACCTCCAGGCACTGATCGGCGGGCTGCTGCCGCGCCCGCCCGGGCTCGACCCGGCTCTGCTGGACGACCTCGGCACCGGCTACGGCACGCCCGCCGCCGTGGTTCGCCTGGCCCTGGTCCACAGCTCGTTCGTCCGCGCCTACCTGGCCGCACTCGGACCGCGGGCCGAGCGCGACCCGCTCGCCGCACCGGCCTGGTCGCTCCTGCGCGCGGTGGACCGCGAGCACCCGGCGGCGGTTCGGGCCGTGCTCGCCCACCCGTTCGTGCGGACCTGGGCCGCGGACGCGAGCGGGTCCGGGCGCGGGCTGGCGCAACTCGCGGGCCTGGCCGCCGCGGCGGCGCTCCGGGCCGGCGTGACGGCGGAGCTGACCGTACCCGTGCACAAGGGCCTCGTGGTGCTGCCGTCGCTCGGGGTGGTCGCGGCCGAGCCGGGCGCGGCCGTGGCGCGGCTGCACATCGACCACGGCGCGGTGGCCGGCGATCCGGTCTGGCAGCGGCCCCATGAGGTGACCGCGGCCGGCCGGACGCTGGTCCTCGACGACGTCGACCCGTACCGCGACTGCTTCGGCGTGCCCGTGACCGGCCGGCTCACGGCGGCGGAGGCCCGCTCGTGGGCGGGGCGGCTCGACGACGCGCTGGGGTGGGCCGCGGAGCGGATCCCGCAGTATCTGCCCGGCCTGGAGGCGGCCCTGAGGGTGGTCGTGCCGCTGCGCCCCGACCCGGGCGGCGGGCTGCGCAGCGCGACCGCGCGCTCCGCGTTCGGCGCGGTCGCGGTGGCGCCGGCCCCCGACGCCCCGAGCCTGGCGACGCTGCTGGTGCACGAGGTGCAGCACGTCAAGCTCGGCGCGGTCATGGACGCCTGCGACCTGTTCGACCGCGCCGACCCGCGGCGCGTGGCCGTGCCCTGGCGCAAGGACCGGCGCCCGATCGAGGGCGCGCTGCACGGCTGCTACGCCTTCGCGGCCGTCGCCGACGTCTGGCGGCACCGATCCGGACCGGCGGCCCGGGAGCAGTTCGAGCGGTACCGCGGCTGGGTCGGGCGGACCGTCGAGCAGCTGCTCACGGGCGGCGGCCTCACCGCCGGCGGCGTGCGGTTCGTCGAGCGCCTGCGCGCCACGCTGGCCGGCTGGTGAGACGATGGGCGTTGGGGGCGGGACCAGGTCGGTCGGACGACACGCACGTCGATCCGGTGTCGCTGTACGCGCGGCTTGGTGCCGCTCGATATCGTTGTACCGGCAGCATGTCGTTGACGACCAGGAGTGGCGCGTGTCGGATGAGAGGCCAGAGCCGGCGCCGAACGCCCCCGTGTACTTTTTGAGCTACGCGCGCGCCAATCGCATAACCCCGCAGGTGCAGGCATTTCACCAACGGCTCTCCGAGCACATCCACGAGATGCTGGCCGTGCCCGCGGGCTGCCCGCCCGGCTTCATCGACCGCTCACTCGACGGCGGCGAGGTCTGGTCCGAGGAGCTCGCCTTCGCTCTCGGCCACTGCCAGGTCTTCGTGCCCCTGCTCTCGGCGCCCTATCTGAGCAGCGATTGGTGCGCCCGCGAGTGGAATGCCTTCGCCCGCCGCAAGGTAACGCCGCTCGTCGACGGGGCGGACCGGCGTACCTCGGTGATACCCGTCGTGTGGAACGTCCTGCGCCCCGGCGCCGAGCTGCCGGAGGCCGTGCGCCGGGTGCAGCGGTTCACCCCGGCCGGACCGCCGCCGGAGGTCACGTCGGCGTACAACGCCGAGGGCATGTACGGGCTGCCCCTCACCGGCGCGCAGGGCCGGGGCCTGTTCGAGGCGGCGGTGTGGAGGCTGGCCCAGCACATCGTCCGGGCCACCTACGAACGCTGGGTCGAGCCGGAGGTGCCCGGCGACCTGGAGTCGCTGAGCACCAAGTTCGGGGAGGCGTCGTGACGGTACCCGGGCGCGATGTGTACTTCTTTCTCAGCTATGCACGGTCCTCGCCGGTGTCGGACGAGGCGCCGAGCGACCCGGACTTCTGGGTGCGCAAGTTCTTCAACGACCTGTCCGCCGCGATCGATGCACACCCCGGTCGCCGGCCGGATCTGGGCCGCGGATTCTTCGACGGCTTGCTGCCGGCCGGAGCCGACGTGCGGCAGGCCCGTGACGCTGCGCTCGGGGCGGCGCCGGTGTTCGTGCCCTTGTACTCACCTCTGTATTTCCGCAATGACTGGGCGGTCGAGGAGCAGAAGTCCTTCGCGGCGGGGCGTGATGCCGCGGCGGTCCTGCGGCATACGGTGCCGGTGTTGTGGACGCCGCTGCCGCCGTGGGACTCGAGGCGGGAGATCGGCCAGGCCATCGCCGCCGTCGTGGACGCACCGGAGATGCGCGGTAAGACGGCGGCGTACGAGCAGAACGGCCTGCGGGTGATGAGCCGGCTGGATGCCTATGCCGCCGAGTACGCCGAGATCGTCGCGGTGCTCGCCGCGCGGATAGTGGCCGCGACACGGGTGGATCCGCTGCCGAGCGCCGTCACTCCGATCCGTCCGTCCGGCCCGGCCGAGCGCGGCGCCGGGACGCGGCTGGTGGTCAGCGTCCTGGCGCCGGGGGACGGGGTGGCCTGGCACCCTTATGCGGCAAGCGGTCACGCCCTGCCCATCGCCGGGTACGTGACGGAGGCCGCTGAGCGTCTGGGCGTGCCGGGCCGAGCCGCCGACCTCGCCGAGATCGATCAGCTTCAGCCCGAGCCGGTGCTCGTGCTGGTCGACGGCACGGCCGCCGGCCCGGCGGTGCAGGCCGGCCTCGTGAACCTGCCACCGTGGGCGGTGCCGGTCGTGGTGCCGGGAGCCGGCGGCGTGGCGCCGCAAGCCGAGACGGTCGATGCCGTCCGTGCGGCCGGTCGCCCCGGGCCGCCGCCGGTGCGGGAGCTCGTCGAGCTCGAGCGGGTCGTACCGGTGGCCGTGTTCCAGGCCCGCAACCAATACCTCAAGTGGCTGTCGCGGAACTGGCCGTCCAGCGAGCGCCGGCTGAGCCTGCGGGGTGACGCCGAGGATCGACGGGCGGGAACGGAAGAGGAGAGATGACGCAGCACGAGGGCCAGGTCATCACGTTCTATTCGTACAAGGGCGGGACCGGCCGGACGATGGCGCTGGCCAACGTCGCTTGGATCCTCGCCGCCAACGGTCATCGCGTGCTCGTTGCCGACTGGGATCTGGAGTCCCCGGGCCTGCACCGTTACTTCAGCCCGTTCCTCGACCCGCTGCAGGTGGCCACGACCGAGGGCGTGGTGAACCTGCTGGGCGAGTACACCTGGGCGCTCGGTGAGACCGCCCCCGACCGGCCCGCGGACTGGTACCGGGACTACGCCAGCGTGGAACGTTTCGCGTTCTCTCTCAACTGGCCGTTCCCGGACGGCGGGACGCTGGACATCATGCTGGCGGGACGGCACAACCTGGACTACGCGGCCCACGTCGCCGGCCTGGCCTGGGAGGCCTTCTTCGACCTGGGCGGGGCCCAGTTCCTCGACGCGCTGCGCGAGGACATGAAGGCCCGATACGACTACGTGCTGATCGACAGCCGTACCGGCCTGAGCGACGTGGCCGACATATGCACCCTGCACCTGCCCGATGTGCTGGTCGACTGCTTCACGCTGAGCTACCAGGGTGTCGACGGCGCGGCCGACGTGGCGAGAAGGGTCGGCAGCTACGAGGGCCCGCACGCACGGTCGCGTCGCGTCCTGCCGGTGCCGATGAGAGTCGACGACGGCGAGAAGACCAAGGTGGACGCGGGACGGGCGTTCGCCCGGCGGCGCTTCGCCGATCTCCCGAAGGGCATGTCCGACGAGGAGCGGCGTGCCTACTGGCTGACGGTCGAGGTTCCGTACCGAAAATTTTACGGCTACGAGGAGACGCTGGCGACGTTCGGTGACGAGCCCGGCGCCCGCAACACGCTGCTGTCCTCCTACGAGACGCTCACCGGCTACGTCACCGCCGGCGCGGTGACCACCCTGCCGCCGATGGACGACCTGCTGCGCGCGCAGACCATGGCGAAGTTCAACCGGAAGCCGGCGGTCGCCAACGACGTGATCGTGCTGCAGTACGCCGGCGAGGATCAGGCCTGGGCCGACTGGGTCCGCGGCGTGCTCGTCGCCACCGGTGTGCGGGTCTCGGACCCGGCCGAGGCGCCCAGTCCGCAGATCGCCTCGCGCCCCCTCGTACTCATCTCGCGCGACAATGCCCGGCCCGAACTGGGCGAGGCCGCCCTCGTCCTGTACCTCGACGAAACCCCGCAGCTGCCGGATGTTCCGTTCGAGAACTGGATCTCGATCGCCGGCTCGGCCCGGGCGGATGCCGTGCTGCGCCTGCTCCGGCTCATCGGGCTGGACCCGGCCGACGCTGCACTGGGCCGGACGACGGCCCTGCGCTACCCGGGTGAAGCGCCCCTGGCGTTCAACCCGCCCGGGCGCAACACCCGCTTCACCGGCCGGGGCCGCCTGCTGCGGCAGCTCCGGGCGCAGCTGCGGGGACGGAGCCGCGGGGCGGTCGCGCTGCACGGCCGGGGCGGCATCGGCAAGACCCAGCTGGCGATCGAGTACGCCCACCGGTTCCGCGGCGCGTACGACGTCGTCTGGTGGGTGGCCGCCTACCCGCCCCAGTTCATCGACGTCGAGTTCAGCGATCTGGGCCGCGAGGTCGGTCTGCCCAGCCCGCCGTCGGTGCCGGAGCGGGTACGCGCGGTCCGGCAATGGTTGCAGCGGGCCGAGCCGCACTCGGACGGCGCACCGCTGCGCTGGCTGCTGGTATTCGACAACGTCGACGAGTACAAGGACGTCGCGGACTATCTGCCGGCCGGGGACGGCGACGTGCTCATCACCACCCGGCGGCCCAACCTTGACGACGCGGTGGTGTCGTTCGAGGTCGGCGCGTTCGAGCCGGGCGAGAGCGTCGAGCACCTCATCGCCCGGGTGGGTGCCGAACGGATCACGAGTGCCGAGGCTCGAGAGGTCGCCCAGACGGTCGACCACATGCCGATCTACGTCGCGGCGGCCGGGGCGCTGCTCGCCGACGCCGACGTCGCGGCGGCGGCCTACCTTGCCGAGCTGGTCCGGGCCAACCCGGACGCGGGGCTGGCCGGAGTCTGGAACCCGTCCCTGGAGCGGCTTCGCGGGGAGTCACCCGGCGCCTTCCGCCTGCTGCAACTGGCCGCGGTGCTCGCACCGGAGATCTCGTTCGACCTCATCTACGGCGACCAGGTCGCCCGGATCATTGCCCGGCACGACGAGCAGGTGAAGGCCCAGCTGTCGGCTCGGGGCAGTGAGCGCAGTGTCGCCATCGGCCTCGTGCAGCGGCTGAACCGCCTGGCGCTGATCAAGCTCGACCAGCAGGGCCGGCAGATCCAGGTACACCAGTTGCTGCAGGCCGCATTGCGGGTCCGGATGACCGACGAGGAGTCGGCCGAGGTCCGCAGCGAGGCCCACGTGATTCTGGCCGGATCGCGGCCGCCCGGCGAGGTGGACGACCCCGACGTGCAAACCCGGCTGCGCGTGCTGTGGCCGCACCTGGACACCACTGACGCCATCGAGAGCGACAACCCCGAAATCCGGCAGCTGGTCATCGATCGGGTTCGCTACATCTGGGTGCTCGGCGGATATGACCAAGGCCTGAAGATGGCGCGGGAGGCCGATGCGGCGTGGACGGCGCAGCTGGAGGCGCTCCCGCCGCGCGATCCCCGGCGGGAGGAGCTGCAGGTGCAGCTGCTCCACTTGCGTTTCAACCAGGCCAACCTGCTGCGCAGCCTGGGCCGGTTCAGTGAGTCCCGTCTGCTCAGCGAGCAGACCCTCCACGAGCAGGAACGGCTCATCGGCGAGAACCACGCGCAGACCCTGTGGACCGCCATCGGTTACGGCGGGGACCTGCGTGCTCTCGGCCTGTACCGGGAGGCGCGGGAGCGGGATCTGAAGACGTACGACGCCTCGGTCGCGTACTTCGGGCCGACCGAGCGGCAACCGCTGATCAGCGCCGGCAACCTGGCGACCTCGCACCGTCTGATGGGCGAGTTCAGTCGTGCCCTCGAGCTCGACCGGAAAAACCATGAAATCTGGCTCCAGATGGTGGGGCCCGACCACACCCGCACGCTGCTGTCGGCCAATAACCTCGCCAGTGACCTGCGGGAGGCCGGCAACTACCTCGAATCCGTGGCGCAGCTGCGCACGGTGCTGACGGGCTACTGGGACATTCTCGGCGTGGATTCCCGCGAGGCGTTGACGGCCCAGATCAACCTGGCGGCGTCACTTCGCGGCACGGGCGAGCTCGTCGAGGCCGCTGAGCTGGTCGAGGAGGCCTGGAAGCGCCTGCGCGAGCGGTTCGGCGCGGATCATCCGAACACCGCCCTGGCCCGGCTGTCCCGCGCGGCCACGCTGATGATGCGCCAGTCCGGCGCCGGAATGTCGGGCGAGTTCCTGGACATCGAGGCCACCTTCGCGCAGCTGTTCGGCCTTGAGCACCCCTACATCCTGGTGAGCCGGGTGAACCGGGCGGTGGCGCTGTGGGACGAGGGGGAGCGCACGGCCGGCCGCGACCTCGCGGTCGAAACGGCCGCCGCGATGGGGGTCGCGCTCGGCGACCAGCACCCGTTCGTCCTGGCGGCACTCAACAACGCGGCCGTGTTCATCATCCAGGACGGCGACACGGACGCCGGCCGCGCCTTGCTCGCGGACGTGGTGGACCGGCTGAAAGGTACGCTCGGGGATGAACACCCCGACAGCCTGCGCAGCCGCGGAAACCTGGCGCTGTCCAGGGAGGGCCGCGGCGCGGGGGCCAGCATGGAGCGCGACCGTCTGACCGATGACCTGGCCGAGCGGGTCGGCGGGGCCCACCCGAGCGTCGTGGCGCTGCGTGGGGCACGGTACGTGCGCCGGATTCTCGACCCGCACCTGTACTGAACCGCCCGCGGTCAGCCGACGGTGATCGCCCGGGCGCCGCGGCTGAGCCCGGCCAGCACCTGCGGCAGCTCCTCCATGGCGTCGAAGTGGGCGGCGCCGCGCCGGAGCTTGAACTGCGCGCCCCGGATCGCGCCGGCCAGCCATTCGGCGTGGCCAACCGGGGCGAAGGTGTCGTGCTCGCCGTGCCAGATCTGCACCTGGGTCAGGTCGGTGTCGATCGAGTCCAGCTCGAACTTCCAGCTTCGGCCGAGGGCCAGCACGTCGTCGACCCATCCGAAGGGCCCGTTGCGCAGCGCCTCCCGGTAGGCGTCCACGATCGTGCGCCGCAGCCCGAACTGGCTCACGACCCGCCGGTCCATGTCCGTCATCTGACCCTGGAGGTGTTGCATGAGCAGGTGCGGGTTCTGCGCGGCGATTGCGGCGCGCCCACGGATCTCGGCCTCGATGGCGGCGGTGTCTGGTGCCTCCCGGCCGAAGCCGCGCACATTGTCGGCGTTCATGCCGGCGTACCAGTCCAGTTCGGGCTTGTCCGATGGGGCGAAGCTGACGAGGACGGCCACGCTGGTGATCCGGCTGCGCAGGTCGGGGTCGGCGGCGCAGGCGAGGGCGTGTGGTCCGCCTCCCGAGCGTCCGACGATGGCGAACGGAGGGAGATTGAGGTGATTGGCGATGGCTTCGACGTCGCGGGCGGCGTCGGCGACATCCCGGCCCTCGCGGCGCTCCGACTTGCCGTAGCCCGGCCGGTCGTAGCAAACGAGGCGCACGCCATGGCGATGAAGCGCGATGCCGCGAGGCCGCGGGCCGAGACGGCTACCGGGCATTCCGTGCATCAGCACGACCGGGAAGCCGTCGGGGGGGCCGACAACCTCGTAGGCGACTTTAAGGCCATCCCCGCGAGCCGCGAAGACAGTCTTGGGCTCCCCCTCTCGGGACACTCCAGCCGCCCTTCCAGATGCTTCCAGATCGCCGCTCCAGCGCATTGGACGTAATGAAGCGACTCGATGCGTCAGTGCGAGTGCTTCAGTCTTTTAGCTTAACGGCGAGCACGCAACCCTCGCTACGGTAACGGCGGACATGCGTCATCAAGCTGTTATCGGCGGAAGATCTCACCTGGTGGCTCACTCGAAAGCGTCACCAGCCGTTTCGGCGAATCTGACCAGCCGGTTGGTCACGGCGTGGGCGGCGTACAAGGCGTAGCCGACCAGCAGTGGCGCGGTCAGGGGTACGAACACCCCGAGCACGGCGGCGACGGCCGACACCCCGGCCACCGCCGCCGCCGCACTCGGTTGCCGCCACGCTGTGCGGCCGGCCCAGCGCAGGGCCTCGCGCCACCCGGACGGGGACGTGTCCCGGCCCAGGCGCACGAGGCTCAGCATGCCGATCGCGAGCAGCACGGCGGCCGCGACGCCGGTGCCGGCCAGCGCGGGTGACCCGCCCGGGACCCGGCCGGCGGCAACGGCGCCGACGTTGAAGACCAGCAGGAGGGCGGCCGCCGCGGCGGCGGTGGTGGCCAGGGCACCGCGCAGCAGCGAGGCGCGGAACAGCCGCCACATTGCGCGGAGGTCCACCTTCTCGCCCACCGCGATCGCGTGGATCGCCGACGAACCGGTGCGCAGCGCGGCGCCCGCCGTGAGCAGCGGTACCGATGCGATGGTCACCGCGATGCCGACCAGCGCCACGTCCGCGGCGGCGGTCACCGTCTCCTGCCAGTCGCGTTTCATGGTCAGCCCTTCAGGCCGGAGGTGTTGATGCCCTCGACGAGCATCCGCTGGAAGGCCAGGAAGAACAGGAACACCGGCACGAGGGAGAGCACCGACATCGCGAACATCGGGCCGACCGAGACCTGGCCCGAGGAGTCGATGAAGGAGCGCAGCGCGACGGGCACCGTGTTCTTCGTGGTCTCCGAGACGTACACCAGCTGGCGGAAGAAGTCGTTCCACGTCCAGATGAACGAGAAGATCGCGGTGGTCACCAGGGCCGGGCGCGACAGCGGCAGGATCACGCTGCGGAACACGCCGAACGGTGAGCAGCCGTCGATCTTCGCGGCCTCGTCCAGCTCGCGGGGGATGCCGCGCATGAACTGGACCATGAGGAAGACGAAGAACGCCTCGGTCGCCAGGAAGTGGGGCACGACCAGCGGCAGGTACGGGAACTCGCCGCCGACCAGGCCCAGCTGCTTGAACAGGATGAACTGCGGCACGATGAGCACATGGCCGGGCAGCAGCAGGGTCCCGATCATGATGGCGAACCACACCCGGCGGCCGCGGAAGCGCAGGCGCGCGAAGGCGTACGCGGCGAGCAGGCAACTCGCCGCGTTGCCGACCACCACGAGCAGGGCGACAAGCGTGCTGTTGAGGAAGAACCGGCCGAACGTGACCGAGGCGCTCTTGAAGTGCGTCCAGCCGTCCGGGTAGTTGCCGGGCGTCCAGCTGTCCGGCCAGATGGAGACGTTGTTGAGGATCTCCTCCTGGCTCTTGAACGAGCTGCCGACCATCCACGCGAGCGGGTACAGGATGATCGTCAGGATCGCCAGGATGACGATCAGCCGCAGGCCCTGCTTGGCCACCTTCACCGGTCGTCCCCTCCGTCGGAGTAGTGCACCCAGAAGCGGCCGGTGCTGAACAGCAGGACCGTCAGCAGGCCGATCGCGGCGAGGAACACCCAGGCCAGGGCCGAGGCGTAGCCCATCTCGTAGTCCGTGAAGCCCTTGATGTACAGGTACAGCGTGTACATCAGGGTGGAGTCGACCGGGCCGCCGGTGCCGCCGGAGATGACGAACGCCGAGGTGAAGCCCTGGAAGCCGTGGATGGTCTCCAGCACCAGGTTGAAGAAGATGACCGGCGACATCATGGGCATCGTCACCGACCAGAACTTCCGCCAGGCCCCCGCGCCGTCGACCGACGCGGCCTCGTACAGCTCGACGGGCACCTGCTTGAGGCCGGCCAGGAAGATGACCATCGGCGCGCCGAACTGCCAGACCGCCAGCAGGATCAGCGTGCCCAGTGCCCAGTCGGGGTCGTTGACCCAGCCCTCGCCGCCGATGCCGAACAGTCCCAGCAGGCGGTTGAACGAGCCTTCGCGGTTGAACATCGAGTACCACACGAAGCCCAGCGCCACGCTGCCGCCGAGCAGCGACGGCAGGTAGAACAGGCCGCGGAAGAACCCGACGCCGCGCATCTCGCGGTTGAGCAGCAGGGCCACGCCGAACGCGGCCGCGAGCTTGAGCGGGACCGCGATGACGCCGAACAGCACCGTCACCGTGACCGCGTGCCAGAAGGCCGGGTCCTCGGTGAACATCCGCCGGTAGTTCTCGAAGCCGATGAAGTGCAGCTCCGAGAAGTCCGAGAGGATGTCGTAGTCGGTGAAGCTCAGCAGCAGCGAGCCCAGCATCGGCAGGAGCGTGAACGCCCCGAAGCCGAGCAGCCAGGGGGAGAGGAAGACGTAGCCGGCCCGGCCCTCGCGGCGGACCCCCCGCCCGGCCCCCTGAGGGGACCGGGCGGAGTGTCGCGCTGGCCGTTCCGTGGTGGTGAGCGCCACTGGAAGGGATTCCCTACTTGGAGATGGCCGCTTTGGAGGCATTGATGAACGCCTCGGCGGCCTGTGCGGAGGACGCCTTGCCGGCCTGTACCGACTCCGCGGCCTTGATGAGCTCGGAGCGAACGGTGCTGTGGCCCTTGAGCGGCACCTGCGGCGAGGGGCCGAAGGTCTTGCCGAGCTGGGTCTCCACGTCGATCGAGGTCTTCATCGCCTTGTCGGTGACGCTGCTCTCGACCGAGGCGCGCACGTCGAGGTTGGAGGGCAGTCCGCGGTCGGTGCCGAGGACCTTGCCGGCGTCGGGGTCGTTGGCCAGGAAGTTGATGACGTCGACGGCCACGTCCTTCTTGGGGCTGCCGCGGTACACCGAGAAGTACAGCGCGGCGCGGGCCCACTGGGCCTTCGGGTCGCCGGGGTACGGCATGACGCCCAGCTCGTCCTTGGTGTTCTTCTGCAGCTCCGGCAGCTGGTTGACCCACACCCACGAGGTGAGCGCCTTACCGGTGACCACGAGCTGCTTGGTGATGTCCGTGGCGTTGCCCTCGCGGATCACGTCCGGCGTGGGGGTCGCGCCCTTCTCCCGGGCGCCCTTCCACAGGTCGAACCAGGCGGTCACGTCCTGCGCGGTGAAGCCGAGCTCCTTGCCCTTGTACAGGTCCTTGCCCTGCTGGCGCAGCCAGATCCAGAACGCCTTGTAGTCCGCGCTCGGGTCCTGCGTGCCGGCCGTCTTGGTCGCCGCCCCGGCCGCCTGGGCCCAGGTGATGAACTGGTCCCACGACATGCCGGTGGTGGGCAGCGGCTGGTTGGCCGCCTGGAGCTTGGTCTTGTTGTACACCAGGCCCTGCGTGTTCTCGCCGAAGGCGACGCCGGCGAGCTTGCCGTCCACCTCGCCGTACTTCCAGAGGCTCTCGGGGAACTTCGACGTGTCGAGCTTGCCGGACTTCTGGTACGAGCTCAGGTCCAGCGTCACGTTCCGGGCCGCGTACTCGGTCAGGTAGTTGTCGTCGATCTGGAAGATGTCGGGCGCGGCGTTGCCGGCCGTCAGCGTGGCCAGCTTGTCGAAGTAGCCCTGGTTGGCCTGCCACGTCGTCTTGAACGTGACGTTGGGGTGCTTCGCCGTGTAGAGCTTCAGCGCGTCCTCGGTGAGCTTGGCGCGGGCGTCACCGCCCCACCAGAAGAAGGTCAGCTCGACCGGCTCGGTGGACGTCGCCGAGGGCGATGACCCGGCGTCGTCACCGCAGGCGGCGAGGGGCGCGAGCAGAACGGCCGCGGCGGCTACGGCAAGCAGCCGGCGGCGGGGGGTTCCGGACATGGAAGTTTCACTCCTAGGCATTGGCCGCGAGTGGGGTTCAGACCGGAGCGCGGCCGGTCGAATCGCGGATGACCAGTTGGGTCTGGAGCGTGACGAGTGCGGTCGAACGATGTTCTTCGTCGTGGTGCAACAGCATGTCCACGGCCGCCCGGCCGGCGGCCGCGGTTGGGGTCGCCACGGTGGTCAGTTTCGGGCGCACCAGCCGGCTGAGCATGATGTCGTCTATGCCGACGACGCTGAGTTCCTCCGGCACCTTCACGTTGCGGTCGTGCAGGGCCTCGAGCAGGCCGATCGCCATGAGGTCGTTGTAGACCAGCACGGCGGTGGCCCCGGTTGCCAGCACCGCCTCGCAGGCGGCCGAGCCGGCCGCCTCCGTGGGCTGGAACGGGCCGAGGACCGTGAGCGTGGCCCCCGCGGCCTTGGCCGCGGCGGTTGCGGAGCGGCGGATCTCCCGGTTGGTCCACGAGCCGCGCGGCCCGCCCAGCAGGGCGAGGTCGCGGTGCCCGAGGCCCACCAGGTGTTCGATCGCGGTCCGGGCGCCGTTGGCGACGTCCATCACGACCGCGGGAAGCCCCTCGACGGGCCGGTTGACCACGACCAGGGGTACCTCCTTGCGGAGCTTCTCGATCAGGTCGTTGCTCATGCGCGGGCTGCACAGCAGCACGCCGTCGACCTGCTTGGCGAGGGCGTGGACGAGTTGCTCCTCGACCACGGGGTCCTCGTTGGTGTCGGCGACGAAGAGGTGGTAGTCGCGCTGGCGCGACTGGGACTCGGCGGCCTTGATGAGCGGTGGGAAGAACGGGTTCGCGATGTCCGCGACGATCAGGCCGATGTTGTGCGTGCGGCCGGTGATCAGGGCGCGGGCGGCGCGGTTGGGCCGGTAGCCGAGGCTCTCCGCGGTGGACAGCACGCGGCTGCGCGTGTCGGGGTTGACCAGGTGCGGCGCCGAGAACGTGCGGGACACGGTGGAGACATGGACGCCGGAGGCGCGGGCGACATCTCGGATCGTGGCAGGCACGTGGTTGTCCTCTCAGCGGGCCGGTCGCGGCAACCCGGCCGTCCGGCCGGGATCTGTCTCGGGCCGGCCGGGGTGTGGGCCGGTCCCGGGGTCAGGTGACCTGGGTCACCGCATCGGGTGCTGCCAATTATGCAAACGTTTGCTCCCGTGTCAACGCCCTGGGATTCGGTGGGCCCGGCGGTATTGACCCGACCAGCGGGTCTTGCGCATAGTTTGCTGCAAACCTTTGCAACCCTTTGCCGTAGGGGGTTCCTTGAACACGCGCAACGCGCCGAGAACGCGCTATGCGATCGTCGGTACCGGGTCGCGCGCGGCCATGTTCGTCCGGGCGCTCACCGCCGAGCATCGCGACACCTGCGAGCTCGTCGCGCTGGCCGACCCGAACCCGGTCCGCATCGCCTGGCACAACGACCGGCTCCCCGCGCCCGTGCCCGCCTACCCGGCGAGCGAGTTCGCCACGATGATCGAGCGTGAGCGGGTCGACGTGGTCATCGTGTGCACCGTGGACCGCTACCACGACGAGTACATCGTCGCGGCACTGGAGGCCGGGTGCGACGTGCTCACCGAGAAGCCGATGACCATCGACGCGCGGCGCTGCGCGCGGATCCTCGACGCCGTGGACCGCACCGGCCACCAGGTGCGGGTCACCTTCAACTACCGCTACAACCCGCTGCACGAGGCGGTGAAACGCATCATCGCCGCGGGCGAGATCGGCGAGGTCGGGTCGGTGCACTTCGAGTGGCTGCTCGACGTGCGCCACGGCGCGGACTACTTCCGGCGCTGGCACCGCGACAAGGCCGACTCCGGCGGTCTGCTCGTGCACAAGGCCGGGCACCACTTCGACCTGGTCAACTGGTGGCTCGACGACGACCCGGCCTCGGTGTACGCCGACGGGCGGCTCTTCTTCTACGGCGGCGACGGGGCCGGCCACGGCGCCGGGAAGTTCGCGATCGACATGAGCGATCCCGACCTCACCGCGCTCTACGGCGACGCCGCCGTGCAGGCCGACGGCTACCGCCGCGACCAGGATGTCTTCGCGCCGGGCGTGACGATCGAGGACGATCTCGCGGTGCTGGTGCGCTACGCTCGCGGGGCGACCCTCACGTATCACCTGACGGCCTACGCGCCCTGGGAGGGGTACCGTATCGCCTTCAACGGCAGCCGCGGGCGGCTCGAGCTCGACGTGATCGAGACCGACCACGTCTCGGTCGAGGCCGCCGACTCGCTCAAGGGCCACCGCGAGCCCGGCACCAAGAGCCTGCGGCTGCGCCCGTTCTTCGGCCCGCCCGTGGAGGTGCCGGTCGAGGGTTACGCCCGCGCGGGCCACGGCGGCGCCGACGTGCGCATGCTCGCGCAGCTGCTCGACCCGGCGGCCCCCGCCGACCCGCTCGGCCGCTCCGCCGACGCGGCCGCCGGCGCCCGTGCCCTCCTCATCGGGCTCGCCGCCAATGAGTCCATCACCACCGGTCGGCCCGTCCGACCCGCAGAGCTCGAGGCTGGTATCACCCATGCATGACGACCAGTTGCTGCCCGCCGAGCCGGGGGTCCGCGCCATCGCGCGCGAGCTCTACCGGCACGCCAAGGACCTGCCGCTGATCAGCCCGCACGGCCACGTCGACCCGGCGATCCTCGCCGACGACAAGCCGTTCCCGGACCCGGCCCGGCTCATCGTGGTGCCGGACCACTACATCACGCGGATGCTGGCCAGCCAGGGCATCGCCCCCGCCGCCCTGGGCGTGCCGGCGCTGGACGGCACCCCGGTGGAGACCGACGGGCGCACCATCTGGCGGCTGCTCGCCGCCAACTGGCACCTGTTCCGGGGCACCCCGTCGCGGCTGTGGACCGAAGGCGTACTCGCCGAGGTCTTCGGGGTCGAGACGCCGCTGAACGCGCGGACCGCGGACGACGTCTACGACGCCGTCGCCGGGCGCCTGGCCGACCCCGAGTTCCGGCC
Source organism: Dactylosporangium sp. McL0621 (assembly GCF_049995355.1). NCBI lineage: Bacteria > Bacillati > Actinomycetota > Actinomycetes > Micromonosporales > Micromonosporaceae > Dactylosporangium > Dactylosporangium sp. McL0621. Next base: position 9,780,817 of record NZ_CP188259.1, on the reverse strand, counting down.
CCGCGCGCTGTTCGAGCGCTTCAACCTCGAGGTGCTGGCCACCACCGAGTCGCCGCTGTCCGACCTCGGCGCCCACGCCAAGCTCGCCGCCGACGGCTGGGGCGGCCCGGGCGGGCGGGTCATCACCACGTTCCGCCCGGACGACATGGTCGACCTGGACTGGCCCGGCTGGACCGAGCGCGTCGAGCGGCTCGGCGCGGGCACGTACGCGGAGTTCCTCGACCGCCTGCGCGAGCGCCGCCAGGCCTTCATCGCCGCCGGCGCCACCTCCAGCGACCACGGCCACCCCACCGCGGCCACGCTCGCCCTGCCCCGCGACGAGGCCGCCGCCCTGTTCGACCGGGCCCTGCGCGGGGCCCCGCAGGACGGCGACGCGGAGCGCTTCCGCGCCCACATGCTCGTCGAGTTCGCCCGCATGTCGGTCGAGGACGGCCTGGTCATGCAGCTGCACCCGGGCGCCGTGCGCAACCACAACGCCGCCCTCTACGCCCGGCACGGCCGCGACGTCGGCGGCGACATTCCCGGCCCGACCGAGTACGTGCAGGCGCTGCGGCCGCTGCTGGACGAGCTGGGCAACGACCCGCGGTTCCGCATCGTGCTCTACACCCTGGACGAGACCGCGTTCACCCGCGAGCTCGCCCCGCTCGCCGGCGGCTACCCGGCGGTGTTCCTCGGTGCGCCGTGGTGGTTCCTGGACAGCCCCGAGGGCCTGCGACGGTACCGCGAGGCCGTCACCGAGTCCGCGGGCTTCCACAACACCGCCGGCTTCGTCGACGACACCCGCGCGTTCTGCTCCATCCCCGTGCGGCACGACGTCGCCCGCCGCGTCGACGCCGGCTTCCTGGCCCGGCTCGTCGCCGAGCACCGCCTTCCGCTCGACGAGGCCGCCGAGACCATCGCCGACCTCGCCTACCACCTGCCCAAGCGCGTCTACCAGCGCACCGTCCACACTGGAGAGTCGGCGTGACCGAGATCACCGGCCTGACCGTGCACGACGTACGGTTCCCGACCGCGGCCGCCGGCGACGGCTCCGACGCCATCAACCGCGGCGACTACTCGGCCACCTACGTCGTGCTGGAGACCGCATCCCCGCAGACCGCCACCGAACGCGGCTTCGGCCTCACGTTCACCAACGGCCGCGGCAACGAGATCACCTGTGCCGCGGTGGAGGCCCTCGGGCACCACGTCGTCGGGCACACCGTCGAGGAGCTGTGCACTGCGGAGGGCGCCCGCACGCTCACCGCCGACGTGCAGGTGCGCTGGCTCGGCCCCGAGAAGGGCGTCGTGGCCATGGCGGCCGGGGCGATCCTCAACGCCGTGTGGGACCTGCGGGCGCGCCTCGAACGGAAGCCGCTGTGGCGGCTGCTGGCCGAGATGCCCACCGCCGACCTCGTCGCCGCGGTGGACTTCCACCACATCACCGACGCGCTCACCCCGGCCGAGGCGGCCGCGATCCTCGACGCCGGGCTCGACGGGTACGACGACCGCCTGGCCCACGTGACCGAGCACGGCTTCCCGGCGTACACCACCTCCGTGGGCTGGCTGGGGTACGACGACGAGAAGGTCCGCGCGCTCACCCGGGCCGCCGTCAAGGACGGCTGGAACGCGGTGAAGATGAAGGTCGGCGGGCCCATCGACGACGACGTGCGCCGGGCCGGCATCATCCGCGCCGAGATCGGCCCCGGCGCGCTGCTCATGATGGACGCCAACCAGGTCTGGGACGTTGACGAGGCGATCGCCAACATGGAGCGGCTCGTCGCCTTCGACCCGTACTGGATCGAGGAGCCCACGCACGCCGACGACGTGCTCGGCCACGCCGCGGTCCAGCGGGCCCTCGGCGCGCGGTGCAAGGTCGCCACCGGCGAGGTCGCGGCCAACCGGGTCATCTTCAAGCAGCTGCTGCAGGCCGGCGCGATAGGCATCATGCAGGTCGACGCGTGCCGGGTCGCCGGCGTCGGCGAGGTGCTCGCCGAGCTGCTCATGGCGGCCAAGTTCGGGGTCACCGTGTGCCCGCACGCGGGCGGGGTCGGGCTGTGCGAGTACGTGCAGCACCTGTCCTTCTTCGACTACCTGCGCGTCGGCCGGTCGCTGGAGGGGCGGATGGTGGAGTACGTCGACCACCTGCACGAGCACTTCACCGACCCGGTCCGGGTGGTCGGGGGCCGTTACCGGCTGCCCGAGCGCCCCGGCTACAGCGTCGAGATGCGCCCCGAGTCCGTGGCGGAGTTCGCTTTCCCGGAGGGGCCGGTATGGAGCGCCTGAGCCGGGCCACCGCCAGCGGTGCCCTCACGCCCACCGGCACCGGCATCGTGCACCTCGGGCTGGGCGCGTTCCACCGCGCCCACCAGGCCGTCTTCACCGAGGACGCGATCGTCAAGGGCGGCGGCGACTGGGGCATCGCCGCCGTCGCGCCGCGCTCGCGGGCCGTGCTCGACCCGCTGCTGGAGCAGGACCTGCTCTACAGCGTGCTGACCGTGGACGGCGAGCGGGTCAGCCCGCGGGTGCTCGGGGTACACACGCAGGGTCTGCACGCCGCCAGCCAGCCGGAGGCGGTCGAGCGCCTGCTGGCCGACCCGGCCGTGCGGGTCGTCACGCTGACGGTGACCGAGAAGGCCTACCGCGCCGACGCGCCGGTCATGCGGCTGCTGCTGTCCGGGCTGCGCGCCCGCGCCGCCACCCAGGCCCCGATCGCGCTGGTCAGCTGCGACAACCTCCCCTCCAACGGGCGCCGGCTGCGGGAACTGGTCACCGCCGAGCTCGGCACCGCGGACTTCGTGAGCTTCCCGAGCACGATGGTGGACCGCATCGTCCCGGCCAGTACCGACGCCACCTACGCGACCGCGCGGAACGTCCTGGGCCTGGAGGACCGGGCCACGGTGGCCGCGGAGCCGTTCAGCCAGTGGGTCATCGAGGACGACTTCCCCGGCGGCCGGCCCGCGTGGGACCTCGCCGGGGCCATCCTGACCGACGACGTGGCCCCGTGGGAGGGGCTGAAACTGCGGATGCTCCTCGGCGCGCACTCGGCGCTGGCGTACCTGGGCGCGCTCGCCGGGGCGCCCACCATCGACCGGGCGCTCGAGCTGCCCGGCATGCGGGCGGCCATGGAGCGCTTCATCCGCACCGACATCGCGCCCACGCTGAGCCCGCCCGAGGGCCTGTCCCTGCAGCGGTACGGCGAGAGCGTCCTCGAGCGCTTCGCGAACCCGGCCCTGCGCCACCGCACCCTCCAGGTCGCGATGGACGGCTCGCAGAAGCTCCCGCAGCGGCTGCTCGGCACCATCGCGGACCGGCGGGCGGCGGGCAGCGTCCCGGTGTACGCCACCCTGGTCCTCGCCGCCTGGATGCGCTTCGTGCGCGGCGCCGCCGACGACGGCACCCCGCTGCCGCTGGACGACCCGCTGGCCGACCGGCTGCGGGCCACCCCGTCGCTGCTGGAGCTCGACGCGGTGTTCCCGCCCGGGTTCGCCGACGACGCCGAGCTGCGCGCGCAGCTGGACTCGTGGAGCCGCGAGCTGGACCGGCACGGGGTGCTCGGCACGCTGGAGGCTCTGCGGTGAGCGGTCCGAAGCGGAGCGGAGGGGCCGCTCACGAGGGGCACAGGGTGGAGGGCGCGTCGGCACCGGAGCCTGCGGAGGTGACGGCGTGACCGCGACCGTCGCGCTGATCGGGGCGGCGGGGCACGGGTCGTGGCACCTGCGGGCGATCGACGCGCTCGGCGAGCGGGTCCGGCTCGTCGCCACCTGCGACGTGCAGGCCGGCTTCGACTACACCGACCACCGGCGGATGCTCGCCGATCGCAAGCCCGAGGTCGTGATCGTCTGCACCCCGCCGCACACGCACCTGCCGATCGCCCTCGACGTCCTCGACGCCGGGGCCGACCTGCTGCTGGAGAAGCCGCCGGTGCTGTCCCTCGCGGACCACCGGCGGCTCGCCGAGGCGGCCCGCGGCCGGGTGCTGCAGATCGGCTTCCAGGCCCTCGGCTCGCCGACGCTGCCGATGCTGGCCGACCGGGTCGGCGCGGTGCGCTCGGCGGCGGTCGCCGGGGCCTGGTGGCGGCCGGACACCTACTGGACCCGCACGTCGTGGGCGGGCCGGCGCGGGCGCGACGGCGCGCTCGTGAACCCCTTCGCGCACGCGCTGATGCAGGCCCTCGCCATCACGGGAATCCGTCCACCGTGGACGCTCAGCCTGGATCGGTACCGCACCCGCGCCGCCGTCGAGGTCGAGGACACGGCCACGCTGCGCCTCACCGTGCCCGACGGCCGCTCGGTGTTCGTGGCCGTCACGCTGTGCTCGGGCGAGTTCGTGCCCGGCGACATCAGCGTCGTCGGGGACGACGGCACGGCCGAGGTCGGCTACGCCCAGGACCGGCTCGACGGCGAGGTGCTGCCGGGCCGGATCGGGCTGCTGGAGAACCTGCTGGACCACCGCGAGCACGACGCGCCGCTGCTGGTGCCGCTGGAGCGGACCGAGCCGTTCACGGCGCTGGCCGAGGCGATCCTGGCCGCCGACGAGCCCGTGCTGCTCGCCCCCGCCCGCCTCGCCCGGCGCGACGACGGCCTGGAGATCCCGGGCGCCGCCGCCCTGATCCGGCGCGCCGCCACCGAGCGCGCCCACTTCCGTGAGATCGGAGCCTTCCAATGAGGAAACTTTCACTGGCCGACCTGCCCGACGGCGGTACCCCGGCCACGCTCGCCGCCATCGGTCAGGGCTGGGGACCGGTCCAGCGCGGCGGGATCAGCCGCTACGACGACCCCGGGCACCGCACCCACCCCGAGTCCGACGTGCACGTGCACGACGTCCCGGAGATCTTCACCATCGTGCAGGGCGCCGGCGTGCTCGAGCTCAACGGCGCCGCGGACACCCGGTTCGCCGCCGGGGACATCCTCATCATCGAGCCCGGCGAGAACCACCACCTGGTCAGCGACGGGGACGTACCCCTCGTCTTCACCTGGATGCACCTCTCACCGGTTGACGCGGGATCGACGACGGTCTAGCTTGGCGGTGAGGAAACCGCTTTCCTAAGGCGGTTTCCTCCCGCCCCCGCATGCGGCAGACCCGCCCAGTCTCGGCCGCACACCCCCATGCGACTCGTCTCCCTGACCCGGAGGAAGCATGGAAACCCGCCCCAGGCGGCGCAGATGGCCCATCGTGGCCGCCGGCGCCGTCGCCTTCACGGCCTCGGCCGCGATCTTCTCGCAGATCGCGTTCGCGGCGACCCTCTTCAGCGACAACTTCGAGGACGGCGACACGAGCGGCTGGTCGAAGTCCGGCGGCACGTGGGCCGTCGTCTCCGACGGCTCCAAGGCGCTGCAGCAGAGCAACTCGGGCAGCGAGAACGCCCGCGAGTTCGCCGGTGACACCGGCTGGACGAACTACACCGTCAGCGCCCGCGTGAAGCCGACCTCGCTCGCCAGCAACGGCCACGCCGCGCTGCTGGCCCGGTCCTCGAGCTCCACGACCTTCTACCGGCTCGCGCTGCTGCCCGGCAGCGTCCAGCTGCAGGCGGTCAACAGCGGCTCGGTCACCGTGCTCGGGTCGGTCTCGCGCACGGTGAGCACCGGCACCTGGTACACCCTGTCGCTGACCGTCTCCGGCAGCAGCATCTCGGGCTCGGTCGACGGCTCCCCGGTCGGCTCCGGCTCGAGCTCGGTGGCCTCGAAGGGGCGCATCGGCGTGCAGACCGTCTACGCGGCGGCCTCGTTCGACGACGTGACGGTGAGCGACGCGGCCGGTCCCGGCCCGACGCTCACCAGCACGCCCTCAACCGGCCCGACGTCGACCAGGTCCCCGTCGCCGACTCCGACCGCGACCAAGTCGCCGACGCCCACCCCGACGGGTGGCGGCGGCGGGAGCACCCCGACCGGCTCGTGGCCGAGCTCCACCGGCTCCGTCTCGGTCAGCGGCACGGTCTCCGTCAGCGGGACGCTCGACGGCGGCATGAAGCGGTACTGCTGCATCGGCGACGGCAGCCAGAGCGAGAGCCAGGACCCGATGTTCGAGCTCGCCGACGGCGCGACGCTCAAGAACGTCATCATCGGCTCCCCGGCCGGCGACGGCGTGCACTGCCTCGGCCGCTGCACCATCCAGAACGTGTGGTGGGAGGACGTGGGCGAGGACGCCGCGACCTTCCTGGGCACCAGCGGTGGCGACTCGTACGTCATCGGCGGCGGCGCCAAGTCGGCCTCCGACAAGGTGTTCCAGCACAACGGCAACGGCACCGTGCACATCAGCAACTTCTACGCCAGCGACATCGGCAAGCTGTACCGCGGCTGCGGCAACTGCACCAACCACTACGAGCGCCACGTGACCGTCGACAACGTGCTGCTGAACAAGGCGAAGTACGTGGTGGGCATCAACACCAACTGGGGCGACACCGCCACGCTGACCCGGGTCGTGGTGCAGGGCTCCTCGAGCATCCACGTCTGCGCCGAGTACCAGGGCGTGGCGAAGGGCAGCGAGCCGAAGTATCTCGGCGACGGGATGGGCGACGGCCACTGCAACTTCAGCTCGTCGGACATCACCTACAAGTAACCGGGGGCGACCGCGGCGCCCGGCTCCGGGCGCCGCGGTCTACCATCGATGGTCATGACGCCGACCCCCACGCTCGATCCGAACGACCCGGCGGTGCAGGCCGGCGAGCTGTTCGGGCGGCTGCTGATACCGTGCTGCTGCTTCATGGTGATCGTCTGCCTCGTCGCCGTGCTCGTGATCCTGCTGCGGCGGCGCAAGGACCGGCGGGAGCGCCAGCAGTACCGTTAATCGTTCGCGGCCGTATCATCGCGCGGCCTAGGCTCGAGGCATGAGACCCGTGCAGGACGTCGTCTCACGGATCCGGTACGACGCCGGTCTCGACGCGGCGCGCTTCTCGGTTGGCTACGAGGAGCGCGGGGCCGGAATCCGGGAGACGCCGCTGCTCGCGTTCGTCGGTGGCGGGGACGTGCCGTGGCACCGGGTGCGGTACGTCAAGGCCGGCGCGGTCGTCGTCTGGGACCGCCAGGCGCGCGTCGACCTCGTGTTCGGCTCCGGCGCCGCCGACCTGGCCGCGCTGACGGCGGCCGTTGTGGAGCAGGGGCCGGCTTCCGCCGCGCGGACGATCTCGGCGTTCGACGCCGCGGCCTGCCTGCGCTTCGATCCCGTGGCCGCGCAGTGGGTTCCGGCCGGGCCGGCCGCGCCCGTGCACGCCGACGCGATCCAGGTGGCCACGTTCAATGTGCTGTCGGACGCGTACGACCGGGAACTGACCTACCCGGAGCGCCGCGTGCCCGCCTGCGTCGACCTGCTCGAGGGGCTCGGCGCCGACGTCGTCGGGCTGCACGAGGTCACGCACGAGCTCTGGGCGGCACTGCTCGCGGCGCCGTGGGTGCGCGCGGGCTACTGCGTCTCGGCCGGGCCCGACGCCGAGATCGGCTACGGGACCACGCTCATCGCCCGGTGGCCGCTCACGCTGGAGGTCCATCGGCTCTCGGCGTACAAGCGGCTCGTCCTCGGCCACACCGTGCTCAACGGCCGCACCGTCGGGTTCGTCGCCGCCCACCTGACCAGCGACCACACCGAGGGCGCCGAGCAGCGGCGCGGGCACCAGCTGCGGGTCATCGCCGAACGCCTGGACCGCGGCGACCTCGACGCCGCCGTCGTGCTCACCGACCTCAACGCGGGCGACGACGCGGCCCCGGCCGTGCCCGGCTACGCCGACGCCTGGCGCGCGGTACACCCGCACGACGCCGGTTTCACGTTCGACCCCGCGGTGAACCCGCTCGCCGCGGTCGCCTCCCGCACCGGGCGCGCCGGCCGCCTCGACCGCATCCTCGTGCGCGGCGACCTCGCGCCGGTGGTCGCCGAGCGCTTCGGTGACCGCCCGTTCGCGCAGGACGACGGCGTTGCGCGGTACGTCTCCGACCACTTCGGCGTCACCGCGCTGCTGCAGCCGGCCCGGCCGACGCTCGCCGCCGCGCCGGTGCACACCTCGGCGCTGGTCGTCCGCCCGCCGGAGTCCGTCTGGGCGCCGATCCAGGCCGTGCGGGCGGTGCACGACCCGGCGTACCGCCGCTGGATGCCCCACATCAACCTCGTCTACGGCTTCGTGCCCGAGTCCGACTTCGCCGAGGCCGCCACGCTTGTCGCCGACGCCGTGGCGGGCACCGGGCCGATCCGCGTACGCCTCGCCACGGTGCGCCGCTTCGAGCACCGCGGCTCCACGACCGTCTGGGTCGAGCCGTCGCCGACCGAGGCCCTGCGCCGCCTGCAGAGCGCCCTGGCCGCGCGGTTCCCCGGGTGTGCCGCGGACGGGTACACGCCGCACCTGACCATCGCGAAGCTGACGGGCCCGGCGACCGAGTCCACGTTCGCCGCCCTGCGCCGCGAGTGGAAGCCGATCGAGTTCACCGTGACCGCCGTGGACCTCATCAGCCGCCACGGCGACGAGCCCTTCGCCGTGCGCCGCACCGTGCCGCTGACGACGGGCCACGACGCGGCGCGCCTGCTCGTCGAGGACGCGTGCGCGGCGGTGCGCCCGGGCTCGCGCGTGCACGTCGTCGGCTCGGTCCGCCTCGGCGTCGCCACCGAGGACACCGACCTGGACCTGGTGTGGGTGTCGCCGCCCGCGCCCGGCGACCCGCTCGCGGCCCTGGCCGCGGTCCTCCCGGGCGCGCGGGTGGCCGGCGCGGTCGTGCCGGTGGTCCGCGCGGTCGTGGCCGGCGTGAGCGTCGACGTCCAGCACGTGCCCGCGGTCGCCGACACCCTGCTGGACGACGCCGGGCGCCGGGCACTGCTCGCGATCCGGGACGCCGACGCGCTCGTGGAGGGCCTGGACGTCGCGCTCTTCCGCTCGCTGCTGACGCGGGTCCGCCGCTGGGCCCGCGAACGCGAGCTGGACGGCGCCGCGTGGGGGCTGGTGGGCGGCTTCAGCTGGGCTGTGCTCGTGTCCGAGGCGATGCGGCACAACGTCACGGACCTCGACGCGTTCCTGCGCCACTGCGCAAGCCATCCACGGCGGCCGCGGTCGGGGGATCGGCACGCGTACTGGCCGGTGTACTCGCCTACGCCGCCGGGGGTGAACACCACGCGGACGATGACCCGGTCCACGGCGGCGCTGGTTTCGGCGGCGTTCGGCGGCGGGGGGTTGCCGGAGCCTTGGGGGCACTCGCGGCTGGTGACGTTGCCGGCTGCCGACGATCTGGATGGGCGGGTGCTCGGGGTGATTCTGGCGCTCGAGGATGCGGGGGCTTCCGTTCGGCCGTATCCGCGGCGGCGGCAGCTCGGTGTCGACGGGGGGTCGGCTTCGGCCGTCGCGGCGGTGCTTTCGTTGTAGTTCGTTATGTCGGGCGCTGGCGCGCCGCGACATAACGGATTTTTCGCCTGACGGGGTTTATGTCGGCTTACCTGGACTTTGGGGCTGCCAAACGACGCTCGGCCGATGGTGGCGGGAGCTTGCGCTCCCGCAACGTGTAAGCGTGGTCCCTGCTCGTTGTTGCGTGCGGTTATTCCTCTTGGCCGTGGTTTGCCGGCGGGTTCGTGCGGGTCGTCATTCGGTGGTCCCGGATTTGTGCGCCATCTGAAGTGGGGCGGCTGACAAGTCGGGGCTTTACAGGTGCATACCGCGTATACATACTCCGTATGTATGTCGATCAGGCACGGGCTGCTCGCCCTCCTCGCTCGGGGGCCTATGCACGGGTACCAGCTGCGCAGCACGTTCGAGGAGTCGACCGGGGGGACCTGGCCGCTCAACATCGGGCAGGTCTACACGACCCTCGCACGGCTCGAGCGGGACGAGCTCGTGCGGCCGCTCGCCGAGAGTGACGGGCAGCGGCCGTACGAGCTCACCGCGCCCGGGCTCGCCGCCGTGCGCGAATGGTTCGCCACGCCGGTGCAGGCCAAGGATCGGCCCCGGGACGAGCTCGCGGTCAAGCTGGCGCTCGCGATCACTACGCCCGGCGTCGACGTTGCGCGGGTCGTGCAGGCGCAGCGCACAGCGACCATGCGGGCCATGCAGGAGTACACGCGGCTCAAGCGCGGGGCCGAGCGGCCCGGGGACCTGCCGTGGCGGCTGGTGCTGGACGCCATGGTGTTCCAGGCCGAGGCCGAGCTGCGCTGGCTCGATCACTGTGAGGCGAGCCTGGTGCGTCAGGTCCGCAGTGTGCCGGTGGCGGCGGAACCGGTACAACCGGAGGCCGTTGATGAGCGTGCTTGAGCTCTTCGACGTGTGCCGGACGCACGGGCACGGGGAGACGGCCGTCCACGCGCTCCGCGGGGTCTCGCTCGCCGTCGCCGCGGGGGAGCTCGTCGCCGTCATGGGGCCGTCCGGGTCGGGCAAGTCCACGCTGCTGAACCTGGCCGGCGGGCTCGACCGGCCCGATGCCGGCGGGGTCGCGGTCGAGGGGCGGCGGCTGGAGGGGCTGCGGCGGCGGGAGCTGGCGGCGCTGCGGCGGCGCTCCATCGGGTACGTCTTCCAGGATCTCAACCTCCTGCCCGCCCTGACCGCGGCGGAGAACGTGGCGCTGCCATTGGAACTGGACGGGACCGCGGTCCGGCGGGCCCGGCGCACGGCCCTCGCCGCGCTCGCCGACGTGGAGGTCGCCGAGTGCGCGGGGCGGTTCCCGGACGAGCTGTCCGGCGGGCAGCAGCAGCGGGTCGCGATCGCGCGGGCCCTCGTGGGCCGGCGGCGGCTCATCCTCGCCGACGAGCCGACCGGCGCGCTGGACTCGCTGACCGGCGAGGCGGTACTGCGGCTCCTGCGCGCCAAGGTGGACGACGGCGCGGCCGGCGTGCTCGTGACCCACGAGGCGCGGCACGCGGCCTGGGCCGACCGCGTGGTGTTCCTGCGCGACGGGCGGATCGTGGACGCGTCCGGGCCGCTGGCCCAGGCGGAGGAGCTGCTGAACGGTACGGCGCCGTGATCGCGCTGCGGATCGCGCGGCGGGAGGCGGCGCGGGCCAAGGGGCGCACCGCGCTCATCGCCGGGCTCATCATGCTGCCGGTGCTGGCGCTGGCGTTCGTCGCGGTCACGCTCGACCAGTTCACGCTCACCCCGGCCGAGCTCGTCGACCGCGACCTCGGGCGGTTCGACGCCACCGTCCGGTGGACGTTCGACGGGCCGATCCGCCAGGACCGCGCGGGCCGCTCCGTCCTGCCCCTGACCGACGGCGCCCGCTATGTGCGCGACGCCCCGGCCGCCGACGTCGAGCGCGTGCTGCGGGGCGCCCTGCCGCCGGGCACGACCCTGGTGCACGCCGAGGAGGACCACCGGGTCGCGGTGACCACGGCGGGCGGCCGCGCGAGCCTGCCGGTGCTCCAGCTCGACCTGGCCGACCCGCGCTACGCCGGGCACCTCGCGCTCCGCCGCGGCCGCGCGCCCGGGTCCGGCGCCGAGGCCGCCCTCGACGCCGCCGCGATGCGCCGCCTGGGCACCCGGCTCGGCGGCACGTTCACGCTGCCCGACGACGATCGCACGTTCACGGTGGTCGGCGAGGTCGAGCGCCCGGCCGACCTGAGCGGGGCGATCGTGCTGCCCCCGGGCACGCTGCCGCCGACCGAGGGCACCTGGTACGTCGACAGCCCGGCCCCGCTGGAGTGGGACCAGGTCCGCACGCTCAACGAGCACGGCATCACCGCCTACTCCCGCCCGGTGCTGCTCGGCAACGGCGGCGACCGCGACGGCATGCTCGTCACCCCGCCGACACCGGGCGTGGTCGACAACCCGGTCGAGGTGGGCGTGCTCGTGCTCGGCCTGGCGGTGCTCGAGGTGGCGCTGCTGGCCGGGCCCGCGTTCGCCGTCGGCGCCCGCCGCCGGCGCCGCGAGCTCGGCCTCGTCGCCGCGAGCGGCGGCACCCCGGGGTACCTGCGCCGCATCGTGCTCGCCGACGGCCTGGTGCTCGGGGCGTTCGCGGCCGTCGCCGGGACCGCGCTCGGCGTCGCCGCCGCCCTGGCCGCGCGGCCGCTGCTGGCGCAGTACGTGATGCACGCCCGCCCCGGGGCCGTCCGTGTCCCGCCGGGGCAGCTGCTCGGCGTCGCGGCGCTGGCCGTGTTCATCGGCGTCGCCGCCGCGCTCGCGCCCGCGATCACGGCGGCCCGCACCGATGTGCTCGCCGCGCTCACCGGCCGCCGCTCCCGCGCCCGCACCGGGCGCCGCCTCGCCGCCGCGGGTTTGGCCGGCCTGGCCGCCGGCGCCGCGATCGCCGCGTGGGGCATCGCCGGCGCCGACGCCCGGCCGGTGCTCGCCGGGCTCGTCGTCGCCGAGCTCGGGCTGGTGCTGTCCACGCCCGCCGTCCTCGGCGCGCTGGCCCGGCTCGGCGGCGGGCTGCCCCTCTCCGTGCGGATCGCGGTGCGCGACGCGGCCCGCAACCGCGCGTCGGCCGCGCCCGCGGTCTCGGCCGTCATGGCCGCCGTCATCGGCAGCACCGCCGTCGCCACCTACCAGGCCGGCGTCGAGGCGCGGCTGGACGCCATGACCAGCACGACGTTCCCGGCCGGGTACGCCACCGTCGTGCAGTGGCCGCCCGGCGAGGACGGGCGCCCGGAGGTGCTGCCGGCCGGCCGGCTCCGCGACGCCGTCGCCCCGCTGCCGGTCCGGGAGGTGACGGAGGTGCGATCGGTGACGTGCCCCGCCGGCGGTCCGCGCGCGTGCGACCTGCAGCCCGTCCGGCCCCCGGAGAACCGCTGCCCGTACCGGCCCGGCGCCCTGAGCCCGGCACAGGAGCGCGCCGCGGCCGCCGACCCGCGCTGCGACGAGCTCGGCCACCAGGTCCGGGGCGACGCCTACGCGGTGCACATCGTCGACGACGGCGCCGCCCTCGGCCCCATCGGCGGCCTGAGCGGCGCCGACCTCGAGCGGGCCCGCGAGGTCCTGCGCGCCGGCGGCGTCGTCGTGGGCGACCCGCTGCGGGTGTACCGCGGGCAGGTCCACCTCGTCGACCCGCGCCGCGACGAGCCGCTCGTCGTGCCGGGGTACTACGCGCCGACCGCCCGCTCGACCGAGTTCTACGCCATCTCGCCCGAGGCGGTGCGCCGGGCCGGCCTGGACAGCGCCGTCGTCGGCATCGTCGCCGCCACCACCCGGGCGCCGACCACCGCCGAGTCCGACGCGTTCGAGGAGCGCCTGGCCCACCTCGGGCACGGCTACCAGGGCGACATCATCGGCCCGCGCAACTCGGGCGTGACCCTGATCGTGCTGCTGCTCGCGATCGCCGCCGCCGTCATCACGCTCGGCGCGGCCGGCATCGCCACCGGACTGTCCGCCGTGGACAGCCGGCCCGACCACGCGACGCTCGGCGCCGTCGGGGCCTCCCCGGGCGTGCGGCGGCGCCTGGCCCTGAGCCGCGCGGGCCTCATCGCCGGGCTCGGCTCGCTGCTCGGCGGCGCGGGCGGCCTCGGCGCGGGCGCGGCGGTGCTGGCGGCGCTGAACGGCGGGAGCGTGCTGCACTGGCCGTCGGAGCCGCCGATACCGTTCACGCCGCCGTGGCCGAGCCTGGCGGTCACGCTCGTGGTGGTACCGCTGATCGCGATGGCCGCGGGCGGCCTGCTGACCCGCGCGCGGCTGCCGGTCGAGCGGCGGCTGTAGCGGCGGCTACGGCACCTCGACCACGAGCCGCGCGGCGCGGCGCCATCACGTTCGGGTGATATGCGATGTCACCCTCGGCGCGTCGGGATTAATCCGAACGTGCACGAAATCGAGGGCTAAATTGCGAACGGGCGCAGGTCAGGACCGCGCCCCCCTCGAACTGTCGTGATGGGGCCCTCACGTTGCGTTGACGCGACCTGCAGGCGATTGGTCTGATACCCCGTCCGAAGTTGCTCACGGTGACGATTGGGGTACCGACACGTGCGGCTGTCCAGACTACTCATCGGCACGGTCCTCGCGGCCGTCGTCTCCTCGCTGCTGCCCGGCGTCACGGCGTTCGCGGTCGGGGCCAATCTCATCGGCAACCCCTCGGCGGAAACCGCCTCCGGCTCCGGCCCGGCGAGCTGGACCTTCGACAAGTGGGGCACCAACCAGGCCACGTCGAGCTGGAAGGCCGGCGGCAAGGACGGCCAGAAGAGCCTCGCCATCACCATGACGTCGCGCACGTCCGGCGACGCCAAGTGGATGTCGGCACCGGTCACGGTCAAGCCGGGCACCAAGTACGTGGTCTCGGACTGGTACATCGGCGACGTGCTGACCACGCTCGAGATCCTCTACACCAACGCCGCCGGCAAGCAGACGTTCGTGTGGCTCGCCGACGCGCCCGTCTCGGCCGCGTGGAAGCAGCTGTCGGTCGAGTTCACGACGCCCGCCGACGCGGTGAAGGCGTCCGTGTACCACGTGCTGGACAGGAAGGGCAGCCTGCAGACCGACCTGTACTTCCTCGCCGAGTCCGGCGCGGCCGACCCGACGCCGACGCCGGCCTCGGTTCAGCTGACCGCGCCCGCCGACGGCGCCACCGTCACCGGCACCCAGCAGGTCGCCGCCACCGCCAGCAGCGACGTACTCGGCGTCAAGTTCGCCGTCGACGGCACCGACCTGGGCGCCGAGGACACCACCGCGCCGTTCACCGCCAGCTGGGACACGACGAAGGCGGCCAACGGCGCGCACACCGTCACCGCCACGGCGCGGACGGCCTCCAGCGGTACCGCCGCGACGTCGAAGGTCACCGTGACCGTCAACAACACGAAGACCACGCCGCCGCCGACGACGCCGGGGAACCTCATCGCCAACCCGTCGGTCGAGACCGCGAACGGCACCGCGCCCTCGGGCTGGAGCAGCTCCACCTGGGGCACGAACACCACCGCGTTCAGCTACCTCAGCACCGGGCACACCGGCAGCCGCAGCGTGAAGACGCAGATCACGAAGTACACCAGCGGCGACTCGAAGTGGAGCCCGGCCGCGGTCACCGTCACGCCCGGCAAGACGTACCAGTACTCCAACTGGTACCAGTCCAACGCCGACAGCGAGGTCGACGTCGAGGTCACCATGGCCGACGGCTCGGAGCAGTACGCGTACCTCGCGGCCGCCCCGGCCTCCGCGGCGTGGGCGAAGGTCAGCGCGCAGTACACCGTCCCCGCGGGCGCCACCAAGATCACCGTGTTCCAGGTGCTCGCGAAGGTCGGCTGGGTCACCGCGGACGACTTCAGCCTCGGCGAGTACACCCCGGCGCAGCTCAACCGGGCGCTGATCAGCCTCACGTTCGACGACGGCTGGAAGTCGCAGTACACCGCCGGCGTGCCGCTGCTGGACAAGTACCAGACGCCGTCGACGTTCTACCTGCTCACGAGCACCATCACGTACCCGGACTACATGACCCAGGCCGAGATGGGCGACCTCGTCAACCACCGGGCCGAGATCGCGTCGCACACCGTCACCCACCCGCACCTGCCGACGCTGACCGCCGCCCAGGTCGACAGCGAGCTCAAGGACAGCCAGGCGAGCCTGCGGTCCTGGTACGGCGCCGGGGTGGCGAAGAACTTCGCGACGCCGTACGGCGAGTACAACGCGACGGTGCTCGCCAAGACCAAGCTGTACTACCGCTCGCACCGCTCCACCGACGAGGGGTACAACACCAAGGACAGCACCGACGTCTACAACATCAAGGTGCAGAACATCCTCGACACCACGACCCCGGCCCAGGTCGGGCTGTGGATCGACCAGGCGCTGCGGGACAAGTCGTGGCTGGTGCTGGTGTACCACGAGGTCGACGCGACCGCCGAGGACCCGACCTACGCCGTCTCGCCCGCCAACCTCGAGGCCGAGCTGAAGCTGATCCAGCAGAAGGCCATCACGGTGAAGACGGTGGACCAGGCCCTCGACGAGGTGGTACCGCAACTGGCATAGCATGACCGTCGTGGGGTGGATCGCGCGCGGCCTGTGGGGGCTCATCGCCGCCAAGGATCCCGCGGTCCACCCCAGGACCCGGCTCGGCCGTTCGCTGCCGCTCATCGGCGCGATCGGCGGGCTGCTGTCGGGGCTGCTGGCGTTCCAGTACTACAACGGCAACGTCCCCGAGGCCGGCAGCCGCCACTGGATGCAGGTCATCACCTGCTCGGTGCTCGTCGGCGCCCCGATCGGGCTGGTCGCCACCCGGCCGCTGCTGGCCTGGCGCCTCGCGTTCCTCTCGGCCATCTACACCAGCCTCGCCCTGCAGATCCAGCAGGGCACCCCGTGGCCGTTCCAGCCGGTGCAGATCCTCAGCTACCCGCTCATCCTCGCGGTCGTGGCGATCCGGCACCCCCGCGCGATCGTCGTCTGGGTCGGCGTCAGCGCGTTCCTGCTGGTCGTCGTCTACGTCAACCCCGCCAACGTCGCCGGGCTCCTGCTGCTCGTGCTGGCCATCCTCGTCATCGGCGACCAGATCCGCCGCCGCCGCGAGGTGCAGCGCGAGCTCGCGGCCGAGGCCGAGCGCACCGAGATCGCCCAGGCCCGGCGCACCGTCGCCGAGGAGCGCAACCGCATCGCCCGCGAGATGCACGACATCGTCGCCCACCACATGTCGCTGATCGCGGTGCGGGCCGAGACCGCCGTCTACCGCATCGAGGGCGTGCCGCCGGCCGTGGCGGAAGAGCTTCAGGCCATCGCCGGTACCTCGCGCGAGGCCCTCACCGAGATGCGCCGCCTGCTCGGCGTGCTGCGAGACGACTCCGTCCCGCTCACCGAGCCCCAGCCGACCATGGACGAGCTCTCCGGGCTGGTCCGGGAGGCGCGCGCGGCCGGGGTGCAGATCGAGTACTCGCCGGCGCCCGGCATCGAGGTGCCGCCCGGCGTCGGGCTGGCCGCCTACCGCATCGTGCAGGAGGCGTTGTCCAACGCCCGCCGGCACGCGGCCGGGGCGCCCGTCGCCATCGTCATCTTCCGCGACAAGGAAGAGCTGCGGGTCTTCGTGCGCAACGAGCCCACCGGCGGCCCGCCCGCCCCGGAGGGCAAGGGCGGCCACGGGCTCATCGGCATGCAGGAACGCGCCGCCGCCATCGGCGGGACCCTGCGCGCCGGCCCGGCCGCCGACGGCGGCTACGAGGTCGTCGCCACGCTGCCCCTGGGAGAGGCATGATCAAGATTCTCATCGTCGACGACCAGGCGATGGTCCGGCAGGGCTTCGCCGCGCTGCTGGCCGCCCAGCCCGACTTCACCGTCGTCGGCGACGCCCCCGACGGCGAGCAGGGCGTGACCCTGGCCCGGGAGCGGGCGCCCGACGTGGTCCTCATGGACATCCGCATGCCGGTCCTCGACGGGCTGCAGGCCACCCGCCGCATCCTCGGCGTCGGCCCCGGCCTGCACCGGCCCCGGGTGCTCATCCTCACCACGTTCGACCTCGACGACTACGTCTTCGAGGCGCTGCGCGCCGGCGCGTCGGGCTTCCTGCTCAAGGACGCCCCCGCGGCCGAGCTCGTCAACGCGGTCCGGGTGGTGGCGGCCGGCGACGGGCTGCTCGCGCCCTCGGTGACCCGCAAGCTCATCGAGGAGTTCGCGGCCCGCCCCCGCGCGGTCACCCACCAGCCGGCCCGGCTGCGGGAGCTGACCCCGCGCGAGGTCGAGGTGCTGCGGCTGATCGCCCGCGGCCAGTCCAACGCCGAGATCGCCGAGACCCTCGTCGTGGCCGAGCAGACCGTGAAGACCCACGTGAGCCGCGTGCTGCAGAAGCTCGACCTGCGCGACCGCGCCCAGGCCGTCGTCTTCGCCTACGAGGCCGGGGTCGTGACCGCGGGGGAGTAGTACCCCGGTACCCCCGGCCCCTGGCTCCGCGGAGTGACGACCGGGCCGGGTCCGCGGCTCTAGCTTGCGCGCATGTACTCCGTCGAGACGATCATCGCCTGGTACCGCGAGCACGCCGACGCCCTGCGCGCCGCCCGCGAGGAGCAGCGCGAGCTGCTCGCGGCCCGCCCGATGCGCCCGAAGCTGGACGACATCGAGGCCGAGATCAGCTACCTCACCGTGCGGGCGCTGCGCCCGCACACCGTGGTCGAGATCGGTTCGTACCACGGCTGGTCCACGTCGTGGCTGCTGCGCGCCCTGCGCGACAACGGCGACGGCGTGCTGCACACCTACGACCGGGTCGACCACGCCGCGCGCAGCCTGCCCGACGAGCTGACCCGCACCCGCTGGCGGTTCGTGCGCGGCGACGTGCGCGCGGCCGAGCTGCCCGGCGACCCCGGCTTCGTGTTCGTCGACGCCCTGCACACGGCCGGGTTCGCCCGCTGGTACACCGCCGGGCTCTTCGACCATCTCAAGCCGGGCGTGGCCGTGGCCGTGCACGACGTGTACCACGGCCGCCGCCCCTGGCCCGGCAGCGAGGGCGCGGTGCTGCTGCGCTGGCTGCGGGAGCGCGGCATCGCGCACCTCACCGCGTCCCGGCACGGCGACCCGGACCTGCGCGACCACCTGACCGGCGTGAAGCGCCGGCTACGCATGGCGGCCCCCGTGCACGCCGGCACCCATGACCCGATGGCCTTCTTCAGTACCGTGGAGCCAGGCGAATAACGGCTCCGCGGTATGACGATCCGGCCCCGTTCGCATTCCTACCTTCCTCGGCATGAAGCCCAACGGTGCTCAGCTGCCGCCCAAGGCGTTGTCATTGAGAACGCTGCTGCTGCTCCCGGTCGTCGCCGCCGCCCTGACCGTCTTCGGCCCCACGCACGCCCCGGCGACGCCGGCCCCGCTGCCGATCCAGAGCGTCCGGCTCGCCGACGGCCGCGCCCTGGAGATCGTGGGCGACCTGGGCCGCGCGCACACCGTCGTGGTGCTCGTCCCCGGCGTGGACACGACCGCGGCGAACTTCGACCGCGGGCTCGGCGGCGTGCAGCGGCGCGCGCCCGCGTGGCAGGCGCACCAGCTGTACGACGCGATCGGGGACCCGCGCGTCGCCGTCGTGGCCTGGCTCGGCTACCACCCGCCGCACGGCGTCGGGCTCGACGCGGCCCGCGAGGATCTCGCCTCGGCCGGCGCGGCCGCGCTGCGGGAGTTCGTGTCGCGGCTGCCCGGCGAGCGGATCGTGGTCGTCGGGCACAGCTACGGCTCGACCGTCGCCGGGCTCGCCGCGCACCGGCTCGACCCGCGGGTCACCGACATCGTCGCGCTGGGCAGCCCCGGCATGGGCGTCGAGCGGGCCGCGGACCTGCACACCACCGCGCACGTCTGGGCCGGCACCGCGGCCAGCGACTGGACCCGGCGCATCCCGGGCGTGCGCATCGCCGGGGCCGGGCACGGCGCGCACCCCTACGAGGCCGCGTTCGGCGCCACCGCGATCCCGGTCGGCGGCGTCGACGGGCACGACGGGTACTTCGTGCCCGGCACCGAGAGCCTGTCCGCGCTCGCCGGCGTCGTCGAAGGTACCGACGCCGCGGCTCAGCGTTTGTAGCCCTTGAGGGCCGCCTCCAGCCGCGCCTTCGCGTCGGCCGGGAGCTGGCCGCCGTCGGCGAGGGCGGCGCGGACGACCGCGCGGAAGGTCTCGGAGAACTGCGCGTAGTGCGGGGTCACCGGGCGGGTGTGGGCCAAGCGGATCGCCTCGAGCAGCGTCGGGGCGTACCGGTAGCGCCGCACCACCTGGGCGTCGCGGTACACGATCTCCCGGGTGGCCGCGAAACCGCCGCGCTCGAACAGGATCTGCTGGCTGCGCTCGCTGGTGAGGAACTCGATGAGCTGCCGGGCCGCGTTCGGGTGCCGGCTGTGGGCCGACACCGCGAGGTTCTGCCCGCCCAGCGCGCTCGGCCCGGGCAGCCGGGTCACCTCGAACCGGACCGCCGGGCGGGTGTCGGAGGCGCTCGGCGCGGGGCTCGCCGCCGTCGACGGCCGGGACGCGGCCAGGTCGGCCGGCGGGTCCAGGGCCCGGTGGGCGACCGGCCAGTTGCGCATGAACAGCACCTTGCCCTCGGCGAACGCCTGGGTCGCGGCCTGCTCGTCGAAGCTCACCGACTCCGGCAGGATCACCTGCGGCGACGACCGGCTCAGGCCGGCCGCGAGCCGGTTCAGGCCGTCCTGGGCCTCCTTGGAGTCGATGACGACGTTGCCGTCGCCGTCGACCACGTCGCCGCCCGCGCCCCAGATCGCCTCCAGCGCGTTGACGGTCAGGCCCTCGTAGTCGGCGAGCTGGCCGGTGTACCCGGCGCCCGGGCGCGCGCCGCCGCCGGACAGCGCGCCGAAGCCGGTCAGCACCGACTGGGCCGCGGCGACCAGCTGGGGCCAGCTCGTCGGCGGGGTGCCCACGTAGTCGTCGCGGTAGTACAGCAGCCCGGCGTCGGTGTTGAACGGCAGCGCCCAGAGCTTGCCGTCGTAGCGGCACGTGGCCAGCGGCGCCCCCAGAAAGCCCGTCGTGTCGGCGTCCAGTTCGCGGATGTACCCCTGGGAGGCGAACTCCGCCGTCCAGGTCACGTCGAGGTTGTAGATGTCGGCGTCGCCCCGGCCGCCGCCCTGGGCCCGGGCGACCATCTCGCTGCGCTGGGCGTCGGCGACCGCGGCGAGCTCCTCGATGCGGGCCGGGCTGCGCGGGTGCAGCGCGTTCCACTGGTCGACCAGGGCCTGGCGCTGGTTGCCGTACCCGTCGTCGCGCCCGCTGAGGATGACGAGCTCCCCGTCCTCGGCCGCGCCGTCGCCGGTGAACCACGGCACCACGAACGCGCTGACGAGCAGCGTGACGACGACGCCGGCGGCGATGCCGAGGGCGACGAGCTCGGCCCGGGGCCGCCGCTTCGGCCACGCGGGCCGCCACCTCGGCTTCTTGTCCACTATGGACGCTGCGGATCCGTCAACCGCCATTCGCGGGCTCACCTCCCCAGAGCAGGCCGAACAGGTCCTGCAGGATGTCGCCGATCGAGCCGGTCGCGGCGTCGTAGCACGCGCCGCCGGTGTGCGCGGTGATGTCGCGCAGCCCGAACGCGCCGCAGCTCGCCTCGCCGATCGCGATGACGAACACGCGCACGCCCTTGCCGCGCACGAGGGCGTCGACCCCCGCCGGGTCCACGCCGCTGGTGTCGTTGCCGTCGGTCAGCACGACCAGCCCGGCGATCTGCTCGTCGAGGCCGCGGGCGGCGTCGTCCACCCCGCCGGCGATGGTCTGCAGCAGCGGCGTGTCGCCGCCGGGCTTCACCTGGGCGAGCGCGTCGACGGCGGCCTTGGCCCGCGGTACACCGGCGATGGGCACGTCGGCCCGGCCGAGCGGCACGATGTCGCGGGTGTTCGGGAACACCCGCAGCCCGAACTCGTCGCGGCCGCTCATCAGGTCGAGGGCCCGCCCGACGCCGGCCGAGGCCACCTGGAAGCGCGTCTGGCGGCCGTCGGCGAGGGTCTGCATGGAGCCGGACACGTCCATGGCGAGCAGGACCCGGCCCGGGCGCCGGGCCTGGGAGTACCGCTGCAGCGTCGTCCGGACGGTGTCGGGCGGCGGCGGGCGGCGCTCGAACGCGACCCCGGCGTGCGCGCCGAAGCGGTCCGTGAGCGGGTCGGCCACGTCGAACAGCGGCGGCGGCCGCAGCGCCGAGCGGACCAGCGCGCGCTTGCCGTCGTCGCGGCCCAGCCAGCCCTCGAGGTCGCGGACCGCGGCGGTGGTCGCGGCCGCGGTGGTGTCCCAGCCGAGGCGCACGAGCGGATGGTCGGCGCCGACCGTGTCGGCCGGGTAGAAGGCGACGAGGGCCTGGTCGCGGTCGGGCGGGCCCTGGTCGAGCCCGCACCCGAGGCCCTGGTTGAACCGGACCAGGGCCTGCTCGGTGGTGAGCACCGCGGCCCGGTGCGGGTCGCCGGCACGCTTGCGGCACAGCAGCTCGGTGCTGTCGCCGAGCGGGAAGCCGCCCGCGTCGAGGGAGCGCTCGATGCGCTGCTCGATCGCGCGGGCGCCCGGGGCGTCGGCCTTCGTCCGGTCGTACAGCACCGTCGTGGCCAGCGCCCCCGCCCCCGACACCGACGGGTCCGGTCGCAGCACGTCCCAGCCGCGGCGCACCACCTCGTCCCACAGCTGCTTCCAGGTCAGCTCCGCGCGCCGCTCGACGAGGTCGTCGGGCAGCGCGGCCGCGGGCACCCCGAGCACCACGGGGGAGGCGGCGACGACCCGCTGCTCGGCGATCGGCACCGGCACCGCGAAGCGCGCGGCCGCGTCCCGGGCCGCGTCCACGTCGGCGGTGGAGTCGGGCAGCCACACGTCGGGCCGCGGCCCGATCTGCCCCAGAGCGTCGTTGCTCCAGCCGCTGCCGATCGCCTCGCGGGCGTCGTCGGGGCGGGCCGCGAACACGTACAGCTCGGCGGTCGGGCACCCGTGGTTCGCCGCCGCCGTGGCCGACTCGTAGGCGTCGGCGAGCTGGCGTACCGCATCCAGCTGCTCCTGCGAGGTGAGCACCCGCACCGCGGCGGGCCGCTCGCAGCCGCGCCACCAGCGCTTGGCGAAGTCGACGGCCGGCGGCACGACGTAGCCGACGGCCAGCGCGGTGAGGCACAGCCCGCCGACGAAGGCCAGCACCCGCGGCCGCAGCAGCGTGCCCAGCTTCTGCAGCACGTCGCCGGACCAGTGCAGCAGCGACTCGAACAGGCCGGCGGCGAAGAGCCCGCCGAGGCCGCCGATGATCGAGCCGCCGATGAGCATCGCCCAGCGCGTGAACGACGCCGGCTGGCCCGTGGACAGCTGCTGCAGCGCGATCCCGGCCCCGGTGAACAGCGCGACCAGGATCGACACCAGCGGCCGGGCGGACTCACGGCCGTTCCCGTCGTCCCCCGAGCCGGCCATGGTCTCCATCATGCCCCTCGATGCCCAACCGCGCCGTCTATGCTTCGGCGGTGGTCGACTTCGACGTGCTGGTGCTGGGGGGAGCGGGCGTGGACACCATCGTCCGCGTGCCCGAGCTCGCCCTGCCCGACAGCGACAACCTGCCGGTGCCGCCGATCCGCGACTACGTCGCCCACTCCGGCAACGGCGTGGCGCTCGGGTTCCACGCGCTGGGCCTGCGCACCCGGTTCGCCGACGTGCTCGGCGACGACGAGCAGGGCGCGCTGATCCGGGCCCGCCACGCGGTGCTCGGCCTCGACGGTGTCTTCATCCCGGCGCCGAACGGCACCCCGCGCAGCGTGAACCTCGTCGACGCGGCCGGGCGCCGGTTCTCCTTCTTCGACGGGCGCCACCCGGACGGGTACGTCTTCCCGGAGGACTTCTACCTCCCGCTGGTCGAGAGGGCGGCCCACGTGCACGTCGCCACCCAGCGCACGCCCGCCGTCTGGGCGGCCGCCCGCGAGCTGGGCATCTCGACCTCGACGGACGTGCACGCCTGGGACGGCGAGGCCGGCTGGGCGTGGCCGATGGCGGGCGAGGCGGACCTCGTGTTCCTCTCCTCGGCGGCGGTACCCGACCGGATCGACGACGTCATGCGCCGCATCCTCACCGAGGGCCGCGCCTCGGTCGTGGTGGCCACCGAGGGCGAGGCCGGATGCCGGGTGCTCGCCGAGTGGTCGGGCCCGGCGCCGCTGCGCTTCCCCGTCGCGGCGCTGGAGCGGCCCGCCGTCGACTCCAACGGCGCCGGCGACGCGTTCAGCACCGCCTTCATGAGCCGCTGGCTGCACGGGCGCCCGCTGCCCGAGTGCGCGCTCGCGGGCGCCGTGTCCGGCGCGTTCGCCTGCGGCGCCGAGGGCACCCACCAGGAGCTCATCGCCGAGGCCGACCTGGCCGCCGCGATGGCCCGGGCGGCGCCGTCCTGGGGCCCGCGCTTGTCGGATTAGCGTCGTTCTGTTGGAATTCCGCGGGTGAACGCGATCCTCGGGGGAATGTGGCGGGCATATCTGCGGCGTGTGGTGCGGCTGGGGTTCGCGGCGGCGATCGTGGTCGGCGTCCTGACGGCCGAGAGCAGCATGTGGCTGCGGACGGCGGCCGACGGGCACATCTTCACCGTCGCCGACGTGCCGGCGGCCCCGGTCGTCATGGTGCTCGGCGCCCAGGTGTACGACGACGGGACGCCCTCGCCCTTCCTGGAGGCGCGGCTGGAGCTCGCGCGGCAGCTGTACGCCGCGGGCAAGGTCAAGGCGATCCTGGTCTCCGGCGACCACATGGACTGGGGGTACGACGAGCCCGGCAACATGTGGCTGTGGCTCAACGCCCACGGCGTCCCGGCCGGCCGGATCATCGAGGACCACGCGGGCTTCGACACGTACGACTCCTGCGCCCGGGCCAAGCGCGTCTTCGGCGTCGACAAGATGATCATCGTCACCCAGGCGTTCCACCTGGAGCGCGCCGTGACGCTGTGCCGCCATCTCGGCGTGGACGCGACGGGCGTGGGCGACACGACGATGGCCCGCTTCCGGGCGCCGTGGCTGCAGGCCTCGGCGCGCGAGTACGGCGCGGCGGACAAGGCCGCGTGGGACGTGCTGTCGGGGCGCGACCCGGTGTTCCTCGGCCGGCCCGAGACCTCGGTGCGGGAAGCCCTCGACCAGGGCTGATCCGTGCCCGGTTTCGCCCCCGTCTTCGGGGTTCGCCGCCGACAGGGGATGATCGGGGGCATGACCTCGTTGCTGGGCGTTGCCTCACCCGTGATCGCCGCCCCCATGGCCGGCGGCCCGACGACCACGGCCCTGGTGACGGCGGCCGCCCGCGCCGACAGCCTGGGTTTCCTGGCCGCGGGCTACCGGACCGCGGCGGACCTGGCCGCCCAGCTGGACGAGGTGGACGGGCCTTACGGCGTGAACGTCTTCGCCCCGAACCCGGTCCCGGTCGACCCCGCCGAGTTCCGCGCCTACGCCCGGATCCTGCAGCGCGAGGCCGACGCCTACGGCCTGGACCTGGCGAACGCCGAGATCACCGAGCACGACGACGACTGGTCGGCGAAGATCGACCTGCTCCTGTCCCGCCCGGTCCCGCTGGTCTCCTTCACGTTCGCCCTGCCCCCGGCGGCCACGGTGGCCGCACTGCGCCGGGCCGGCACCGTGGTCCTGCAGACCGTGACGTCCACCGCGGAGGCCCGCGCCGCCGCCGAGCTGGGCTTCGACGGCCTGATCGTGCAGTCCTCGGAGGCCGGCGCGCACTCGGGCACCTTCACGCCGACGATCATCCCGCGCGACGTGCCGCTCACGGACCTGGTGCGCGCCGTCCAGGGCGTGGTCGACCTCCCCGTGATCGCCGCGGGCGGCGTGGGCACCGCCGACGACGTGGTCGCCACCCTGGAGGCGGGCGCCGAGGCCGTGATGGTCGGCACCGCCCTGCTGCGCACGGACGAGAGCGGCGCGTCGGCGGTACACAAGGCGACGCTGGCCGAGGCGGCCACCCGCGCCGTCCGCGCCGAGGCCGGCGACGAGAGCGCCCGGGACGACGCCGGCGACGGGCTCGTCGGGACGGGGATCTGGTCCACCGTGGACACCGTGATCACGCGGGCGTTCAGCGGCCGGCCCGCGCGGGCCCTGCGCAACGGCTTCGTCGACCGCCACGACGGCGAGGCGCCCTCGGGCTACCCCGCGGTGCACTACCTCACGACCCCGCTGCGCCGGGCCGCCGCGCGGGCGAACGACGCCGACCGGGTCAACCTGTGGGCCGGGACCGGCTTCCGCTTCGCCACGGACGGTCCCGCCGCCGACGTCCTCCGGCGGCTCGCCAGCCGGGCCTGACCGTCACGAGGCCAGGCCGCGCTCGAAGGCGTAGCGGACGGCCTGGGCGCGGTCGCGCACGCCGATCTTCGCGAACAGGCGGTTGATGTGCGACTTCACCGTGACCTCGGTGACGTACAGGCGCTCGGCGATCTCGCGGTTCGACAGGCCCGCGGCGATCAGGCTCAGCACCTCGGTCTCGCGGGCGGTCAGGCCCTCCGCGACGGGCGGGGGCGGGGCCGCGGACGAGGACTGCACGGCCGCGGCCAGGAGGCGCTGCTGCACCTTCGGGTCCAGCACCGACTGGCCCGCCGCGGCTGCGCGGATGGCCTGGGCGATCTGGACCCGGCCCGCGTCCTTCGTCAGGTAGCCCAGGGCGCCCGCCTGCAGGGCCGTCAGGATGTCGTCGTCGTCGGCGAACGTCGTCAGGACCACCACCCGGGTCTCGGGGTGCGCGGCGCGGATCGCGCCCGTGGCCGCCACGCCATCCATGCGCGGCATGCGCAGGTCCATCAGCACCACGTCCGGGCTGTGCCGCGCCACCAGCTCCAGCGCCGTCTCGCCGTCCGCGGCCTCGCCCACCACCTCGACGTCGTCGAGCAGGCTCAGCATCAGGGCCAGCCCCTCCCGCACGGCGGTCTGATCGTCGGCCACCACAACCCGGATGCTCATCCGGGCATCCTCACATCCACCAGCCAGCCGTCGTCCGACGGCCCGGCCGCGAACGCCCCGCCGGCGAGCTCGGCGCGCTCGCGCAGGCCGGTCAGGCCGTACCCGGACGACAACCCCGTCGTCGGCGGCCCGGCCGGGCCGTGGTTGCGCACGGTGAGGCGGATCTCGGTCTTGCCGTACTCGAGCCGGACGTCGACCGAGCTGCCCGGCGCGTGCTTGCGGACGTTCGTGAGCGCCTCCTGCGCGGAACGGTACAGCGCCAGGCCCGTCTCGGCGGTCACGTCGCGCGGCTCGCCCAGCAGCGCGAAGTCCGCGTCGGCGGTGAGCTCGCGCAGCAGCTCCGGCAGCGGCACGGGATCGCCGCGCAGGGCGCTCACGGCGCGCCGCGTCTCGGTGAGGCCGTCGCGGGCCAGGCGACCGGCGCGGTCGACGATCACCGCGGCGTCCGCGGCCCGGTCGCGCTCCAGCAGCGCGGCCGCCGTCTCCAGCTGCAGGGACAGGGCGGAGAGGGAGTGGGCGAGCACGTCGTGGATCTCGCGGGCCAGCCTCGCCCGCTCGGCCAGCGCGGCCGCCTTGGCCTGCTCGCCGGCCAGGAGCTCGTTCTGCTCGGCGCGGGCCTCGCGCTCGCGGCGGACGTTGCCCAGCAGGAACAGCAGGAGCATCGCGCCGGCCCAGATGACTATCGACTCCAGCGGGGAGCCGGCGATCGTGTGCGCGACGACCAGCAGGACCGCGCCGGCGCCGGTGAGCACCGCGGCGGTCGTCAGCGGCAGCGACGCGCACGCGATGGTGACCCCGGCGAGGGCGAAGACGGCGCCGTAGCCGCCCGGGCGGGCCAGGGTCAGCTCGAACCCGGCCAGCATGGAGGCGGCGATGGTGTACGGCTGCCAGCGCGGGGCCCCGAACCGCAGCGTCATCGCGGTCCACGCCGCCCCGCCGAACACGATGCCGGCGAGCAGGGCGAGGCCCCGGCCGGAGAGCCCGGGCCGGGGTTCGTCCTGGAACATCGCGATGACCACGATCGTCAGGATGATCAGGGAGCGCAGCTGGCGGTACCGGGCGACGCGGCGCGCGGTGACGAACTCGAACACCGGACCAGTCTGCGCCATGCTCAGACCCGGCCGATGAAGTCACCGCGGCGGGCGGCCCGCCGGGCGCCCTGCGGTGCGAACGGGGCGCCGGTGGCGATGGCGCGCCGGCCGACGATCGCGGCCTCGCCGAGGAAGCTCAGGCCGAGCACGAGCAGCAGGCCGGCCGAGAGCACCGCGGCGTCGGCGTGCAGGGAGCGCCCGGCGAGCGTCTGGCCGACCCGCAGCACGATGAGGGCGACCCACACGCCGATGGTGACGAGCGTGTAGCGGTACCACACGTGGCCCTGCTGCACGAACACCTTCACGGTCAGGCCCCGCACGATGCCGCCGATCACCGCGAGCACCGCCCCGGCGCCGAGCACCGCGCCGTCGATGACCGGGTGCTTGGCCGCGGTGGCGAAGTCGACCTGCGCGAGGGTGTAGCCGCCGGCGACGATGAGCAGCAGCGGCGGGACGATCAGGCGCCGGGCCTCGAGCGGCTCCCCGATGTACCGGCGGACCATGAGCAGGACGATGACGGCGACGGCGATCAGCAGCGTGGTCGTGTTCATGGCGAGAACGGTATTGATCGGCGTCCGCGAGCGCCGCCACCCACGGGTGGAGCCCCGGGTGGAGATTAGTATCCAACCCGTGGCGGAGTGGATCATCCAGGAGCGGCCGTGGGACGACCCGGCCGGGGCGGCCCTGCGGGCCGAGCAGGTGGCGGAGCTCGACGCGCGGTACGGCGGCGAGGAGCACGAACCCGGCGCCGCCCCGAGCGCGGACGACGTCGACGTCTTCCTGGTCGCCGAGCGCGACGGCGCGCCGGTCGGCTGCGGGGCGCTGCGGCGGCTGGACGGTTCCAGCGCCGAGATCAAGCGGATGTACGTCACCCCGCCCGCCCGCGGCACCGGTGTCGCCACGGCGCTGCTGCGCGCCCTCGAACGCCACGCGGCCGGGCGCGGCTGGCCGCGGCTGCGCCTGGAGACCGGCACCGAGCAGCCCGACGCGCGGCGGTTCTACGAGCGGGAGGGGTACCGCCAGATCCCGCTCTTCGGGGTTTACCAGGGCTCCGAGCTGTCCGTCTGTTACGAGCGCACGATCAGCTGAGCCCGGGCCAGCGCGCGGGCGTGGTGCAGCTCGCCGGCCCGCCGCAGCGCCGCATCGGCCCAGGTGGTGTCGCCGGTCGCCAGGGCCCGCAGGCGGAGCAGGTCCGGCTCGGCGAACGCGCTCTGCCCGGTCAGCCCGGCCTCGAGCGCGGCGGTCGCGACCGCGGCGGCCTCGTCGCGCCGGTCGAGCGCGAGCAGGGCGTCGGCGTAGAGGGCCTCGAGCCGCCCGAAGCGGCGCATGGCGTCGCCGAGGTGCTCGCGCGCGGCGGCCATCCGCGCGAGCCCGGCCGGGTCGCCGGTGCGCACCTCCGCCCAGCCCAGCACCAGCCCGGCGAGGCTGCGGTACTCCCGGTGCCCGCCCCGCTCCGCCAGCCCGAGGGTGTCCCGGGCCGCCGCCGCGGCCGCCTCGGGATCGTCGCGGTCGGCGGCCACGACGGCGGTGAAATGCGCGACGTACATGTCCAGGAACAGCTCGCCGACCCGCGCCGCCCGCGCCCGGGCCGCGCGGAGGTGGGCCTGGGCCGTGTCGTCGTCGCCGAGCATGCCGCAGGCGATCGCGGCCGGGGCCAGCGCGCCGATGACCGGGTCCCAGTTGACGATCGGGAACACCGGCAGGTCGCCGCCGGGCAGCGCGTCGAGCGCGTTCTCGAAGTGCGCGTAGGCCCGCGGCAGGTCCGGCACGGTCAGCGCGGCGTGGCCCTCGTGCACCTCGGCGACGACCGCGGCCCACGGGTCGGCGGGGCCGTGCGCGGGGGAGCGGGCGACCGACACGGCCCGCCGGACATCGCCGGCGGCGGTGTGGAAGGAGGCGTACCCCCACAGCGCCGGCAGCACGTCGAGCACCGGCCGTCCCCGCAGGCGCAGCAGCAGCGGCTCCATGGCGGCGTACTGCTCGGCGGCGACCGGCGCCAGGTACCCGTCGCTGGCCTGGCGCATGTACGCCAGCCGGATGCGCAGGTCGAGCTCGGCGACGTCGCGCCGCTCGCCCGCCGGGGCGCGGCGCAACAGCTCCAGGCCCTCGTCGAGCAGCTCCGAGGCCTGCTCGTGCGCGGTGCGGTCGTACGCCTCGCGGGCCGCCGCGGCCAGGGCCGGCACCACGTCGTAGGGCGAGAGCACCGGCAGCGCGGCCCGCAGGTGCCCGGCCAGCTGGGCCGCGGTGCCGAGGCCGGTGTCGCGCAGCGCCTGGGCGGCCCGGGCGTGCAGCCGGGCCCGGCGCAGCGGCCCCTGGTCCTGGTACGCGGTCTGGCGCACCAGATCGTGGGAGAACCGCAGCAGGCCGGGGTCGTCGGTGGCGGTCAGCAGCCCGGCGACGACGGCGGTGTCGAGCGTGTCGAACAGGTCCAGCTCGTCGATCTGCACGACGTCGCGCAGCACCGGCACGGCCACGTCGCGCCCGAGCACCGCGGCGACCGCGAGCACGGCGTTTACCTGGCCGGGGAGCTTCGCCAGCCGGCGGCGGAGCACCTCCTGGACCCGCACCGGCACGTGCTCGGGCGACAGGGTGTGCTCGGCGACGAGCACGCGCAGCAGCTCGACGACGAAGAACGGGTTGCCGCCGGTGCGGTCGGCCAGCATGTCGACGGTCGCCTCGGGTACCTCGCCGCCGGTGACCGAGCGCGCCAGCGCGGCGATGCCGTCGGGGCCGAGGCCGTCCAGCGGCATCCGGACCGCGGCCGGGCCGGCGACCAGCTCGGCGAGCACGCCGGCGAGGGGCGCGTCGGGGGCCAGCTCGGCCTCCCGGTACCCGACGGCCAGCAGCACCCGGCGGCCCCGCAGCGCCTTGGCGAACATGGTGAGCAGCACCGTGGAGGGCGCGTCGAGCCAGTGGGCGTCGTCGAGTACCAGCACCAGCGGCACGTTCCCGGCGAGCCGGCCGAGGCCGTCGACGATGCCGCGCAGCAGCCGGGAGCGCGCCATCTCGGGGTCGGCGATCCGCTCGGCGGCCGGCAGGGCCAGCACGTCGGCGAGGGTGGGGTCGAGGACGGCGGGCAGGTTGCCGTAGGGCGCGAAGGCCTCGGCCAGGGCGGCGGCCGCGGGCTCGCTGCTCGCGATGGCGCACAGGATCTGGGCCCAGGGCAGGAACACGGGCGGCGCCTCGCCGTCGACGCCGGAGCCGGCGCCGACGAAGCCCCGGGCGCGGGCGGCGACCTCGCGCAGCAGGGCCGACTTGCCGATGCCGGGGCTGCCGGAGACGAGGAGCAGCCGGCCGTGGCCCGCGGCGGCCTCGGCGAGGAGGCGGTCGACGGTGCGCAGCTCGGGGTCGCGGCCGACGAGCTCGTCATCGTCGTCGATTTCTGACATGCTCCGCGTATCGGAAATGTCCGTAACGCCCGGAGGAAAGGGCGACGCGGTGAGGGGTTCCGCGGTGGCGATGGCGGTGACGGCAGGAGTGGTGGTGGGCGCGGCTGGGGCTGCGGCGGGAGCGGTGGTGGCGGCGGAGGGCGGGGTGGCGAAGGTGGCGGGCGCGGCGGCGGGTGCCGTGGAGGTGGCGGTGGCCGAGGCGGTCGGCGCGGCGGTGGGTGCCGCAGCGGATGGCGTGGCCGCCGCGGTGGGTGCCGCAGTGGGTGGCGTGGCCGCCGCGGTGGTGGGTGCCGCTTCCAGGTGCGGGGCCTGGCGCAGGATCTCCTGGGCCAGCTGCTGCAGCGCCGGCCCGGGCTCGATGCCCAGCTCCTCCGTGAGGCCGCGGCGCGCGCGGGCGTACGCCGACATCGCGTCCGCCTGCCGGCCGCCGCGGTACAGCGCCAGCATGAGCTGCCCCCACAGCCGCTCCCGGTAGGGGGCCTCGGCCAGGGCGGACTCGGTGCGGTACACCACCTCGGGCGCGCGGCCGAGGGCGAGCAGGGCGTCCGAGTGCCGTTCGATCGCGGTCAGCCGCAGTTCGACCAGGCGGCTGCGTTCGGCGCGGGCCAGGGCCGACTCGCCGAGCTCCGGCAGCGGGTCGCCGCGCCAGAGGTCCAGGGCCTCGCTCAGCGCCGGCAGGACCTCCGCGGGCTCGCCGGTGCGCTCCACGGCGGCGGCGAAGCGGGCGGCGTCGACGGACTCGGCCGGCACCTGCAGCACGTAGCCGGGCGAGCGGCTGACCAGCACCGCCGAGCGGTCCCGGGCGGTGCGGCCGGGCTCGAGGGCGCGGCGCAGGCGGGAGACGTACGCCTGCAGGGACGCGATCGCGCGCTCCGGCGGCTCGTCGGCCCACAGTTCGTCGATGAGGCGCTGCACGGAGACGACCCGGCCGGGCTGGGTGGCGAGCATCGCCAGCACGGCGCGCTGCTTCGGGGTGCCGGTGTCGACCGGGGCGCCGGCGTTTTCGACCTCGAGCGGGCCCAGGATGCGGAACTGCAGCATGCGGGCCCCCGATCCTGACGTGCGCCGCGCCGAGCCTACGGGCCGGTCCGGCGCACGGGGAGCCCGCGGGCTCGATGAGCACCTGAACGGCGCGGCCGCGGCGCCCACCCGGCGCGGCAAGTCCAACCAAACGGGGTGTTGCAGAATGGGCGGCGTGAAGGTGCTCGGCACGACGATGCACTGCCTGGACACCGGTGGGGACGGCCCGCCCGTGCTCTTCCTGCACGGCAACCCGACCTCGTCGCAGCTGTGGAGCGGGGTGCTCGAGCACGCCGACCTCGGCGGGCGGCGGGCGGTGGCGCCCGACCTGATCGGCATGGGGCGGTCCGGCCGGCCCGACCTGGAGTACCGCCTCGCCGACCACGTCGAGCACGTCGACGCGCTGCTCGACGCGCTCGGGCTCGAGCGGCCGGTGCTGGTCGGGCACGACTGGGGCGTGGCGATCGGCATGGAGCTGCTGCGGCGCCGGCCGCAGGAGATCCGGGGCTTCGCGTTCATGGAGGGCCACCTGCGCCCGCTCGCCGGGTGGGAGGAGTTCGACGAGGGCGGCCGGGAGGTGTTCCGCCGGCTGCGCACCCGGGGCGAGGGCGAGCGGATGGTGCTCGACGAGAACTTCTTCATCGAGGCCGTCGCGCCGCAGTACGGCGAGCACTACCCGGACGCGCGCTCCCGCCGGCCGCTGCTGCAGTGGGCCCGGGAGATCCCGATCGCGGGCGAGCCCGCCGACACGGTCGCGCTCATGGCCGCCGGCTGGGCGCACCTGCGGGAGAGCCCGGTGCCGAAGCTGCTCGTGCACGGCTCGCCGGGCGTGGTCGTGACCGCCGAGCGGGTCGCGCTGTGCCGGGCCGAGCTGCCCGCGCTCACCGTCGCCGGCGTGGGCGACGCGGGGCACTTCCTGCCCGCGGACGCGCCGGAGGCGGTTGCCCGGGCGCTGGGCGACTGGCTCCGTACATTTGACGAATGAGCGCAGTGGAAGAGATCGGGCGGGCCGGCTACGTCCGCCTGACCACGTATCGCAAGGACGGCACTCCGGTCGCGACGCCGGTGTGGCACGCGCTGCACGACGGCGAGGTGTTCATCGTGTCCAACCTCGACGCCTGGAAGGTCAAGCGCATCCGCAACAACGGGCAGGTCGAGCTCACCCCGTGCAACGTGCGCGGCACGGTGAAGCCGGGGGCGCCGACGGCGTCCGGCACCGCGCGGCTGCTCGACGAGGCGGGCACGGCGCAGGCGCGGCGGTACATCGCCGGGAAGTATTTCCTGTCCCGGGCCGGCAACTTCTTCGCGCGGGTGCTGCGCCTGCGCAAGCCGCCGGTCATCGGGATCGCGGTGACGATATGAAGAAGGGCCCGGGCGACGCGCGGCCCGGGCCCCTCCTTCAGAGACTGCTCAGCTCAGCGTGACGGCCGTGTCGTCGATGACGAACGAGGTCTGCAGCGAGGAGTCCTCGGTGCCGCTGAACTTGATCGTGACCGTCTGGCCCGCCAGAGCGCTGATGCTGTAGCTCTTGAGCTGGTAGCCGGAGGCCTTGTTGAGGTTCGACAGCGTGGCCACGGTCGTCGAGCCGGCCGTGATGGTCAGCTTGTCGTAGGCCACACTGGTGGTCGTCTCGGCCGTGTCGATGTGGACGTAGAACGAGAGCGTCGCTGTACATCCGGCCGGGATGGTCACCGATTGCTGAATCGCCTCGGTGTGGGTCGAGCCGTACCCGTCGAGCCACGAGCTGTAGGTGCCGCCGTGCGCGGCCTCGCCCGAGCTGGCCCACTGGCCGATGCTGCCCGTGGTGCCGGTCCACGACGTCGCGCCGGACTCGAAGCCGGGGTTCGCCAGCTTCTGGCCGGAGCAGCCGCCGGTGGGCGGCGTGGTGGTCGGACCACCGGTGGTGGGCGGCGGCGTGGTGCCGCCGGTGCAGGTCGGGTCGGCCGACTGCGCCGGCACGGACACCGCGTCCCACGCGGCCTTGACCGTGTTGAACTGGGTGCAGCTGCCCGGGAACAGGTTCTTCGCCGCGGTCAGCGTCCAGGTGCGGTACTTCAGGTACGACGACGACGAGGTCTTCATCAGCATCGCGTTGTACATGATCTTGATGGCGTTCTGGATGCCCAGCGGGTTGGTGACCGTCGAGCCGTTGCAGGTCGAGCTCGCGGGCTGACCGTTGCCGGACGAACCCTGCGCCATCAGGTAGAACCAGTGGTTACCCGGGCCGGCGGCCGCGTGGACCTCCTCCGACGGGATGCTGCTGGAGTAGCAGTTGTCGTCGCCGAGGGCCGACGGGTTGTACATGTTGCGGATCGGGCCGCTGCCGACGAGGTTGACCTCCTCGCCGACCAGGTAGTCCGGCGGGTCGTTCGGGTTGTTCGCGAACCACTCGGTGGCCGCGCCGAACGTGTCCGCGACGAACTCCTGGGTGTTGCCGTTCGAGATACCGCCCGGCGTGTGGTCGTCGATGCCGTGGCCGTTCTCGTGGCCGACGACGTCGGCGGAGGCGATCCACTGACCGGCGGTGTTCTTGCCGATCTGGACCTGGGTGCCGTCGTAGTACGCGTTCTGGTCGTTCAGGCCGACACGCAGCGGCCAGCCGCCGCCGGAGCCGTCGAAGCCGTTGCGGCCGAGCCACGAGGACAGCATCGAGATTTCCTTCTGCGCGACGTAGAGCGCGTCGACGCAGCCGGTCTCCCGGTTGGTGCCGGTCCCGTTGCCCCACACGTCGTCGGTGCCGGAGAACGTGGTGTTGTTCGCCGCGTCCTGACACGACAGGCCCGTGATGGACGGGTCCTTCATGCTGTACGTGCTGCCCGACTGCGTGGTGTTGATCGTCACGGAGCCGTTGATCCAGCCGGTGCCGGTGCCGTCGACCACGTGCTCGGTGGACTTGAGCAGGGCGCCGGTGTTGGCGTCGACGTCGACGGTGAGCCGGCTGGCCCCCTCGGCGCCCGTGCCGGACAGCGTGGTCTCGTAGGCGAGCTTCGCCGACCCGTCGAGCGTGTACACGACCAGGCTGGTGCCCTCGACGTTGTTGACCGTCTTGAGCTGCTGCCGGGCGACCTTCTCGGCGGAGGCCGAGGTGATCGACGGGGTCGTCGAGATGTTGCCGATCGCCTTGGTCTGCGACACGGACGTGTACTGCGTCGCGCCGGCCTTGTCGGTGACGACGACGAAGTCACCGCCCCTGACGTGCAGGCCCTTGTAGGTACGGTCGTACGAGATGTACTTGGCGTTGCCCGAGGCCGTCACCGAGTTCTGCACGTAGCTTTCGTCGGAGCTGGGCTGGATCACGCTCGGCTTGCTCTTGACATACGAGTCGACCGACTGGGCGGCGGCGGCGTTGGACACCTCGACGGCGTCCGTGGAGGCCGAGGCGTTGGTGGCTTGAATGGCCGCGGCCGTGCCGGCTGTGACCAGCCCGACCGCGAACACACCGGCCGCTGTAGCGAACCGTGGGGAGAGCTTCAAGGGTGCCTTCTTTCAGCAACGACCCAAACCCACCGGGGAATGTTTGACGGGGCAGGCCGGAACCAATGGAGGTCACGCCGCGTCGAAGCGTCTGAGGGCCGGTGTGCGCGCCGTACGGAGGCCCGCGTCGACATCGACTTGCGGCGATGCGAGGACGATCACACACTTCGGAAGAGTTGGACAAGGGTCGATGCCCTTTCGGCACCCTCGCCCCCACCCTGTACTTCGGGCAGCGAAACATCCCGGAAATCTCGCGCTCCGTAGATCGAACGCGGGCTTTACCGCTACTGCGGGTTAACTTTTAACTGTCTAACCGGATGGTAGGGTGCCCCGGTGGAGCCGGAGCCGATCGACGCGGTGGCCGCCGTCGTCTCGGCATCCGGGATCGCGAGCCGCCGATTGCGCGATCTGATCATGGCGCTCGCCGGCGGGCCCGCCACCCTCGACGACCTCGTCCGCGATCATGCCGTCCCCCGCCGCACCGCCGAGGCGCTCCTGCGTGCGGCCGGCGCGGACCTGCGCAGCGAGCGCGGCAGGGTGTCCCTGGAGCCGTCGATCCGGCAGCGGTACCACGAACGCTTCGCCGTCGCCGCCGAGGCCGACGTCACCGGGATGGCCGAGCTCATCGCCGGCGCGCCCCGTCCCGACCAGGCCCTCGACCACGTCTCCGCCACCGCCGCCACCGCCGAGCGCCGCGCCCGGTGGCTGGCCCGCACCTATGACCTGGCCGGCGCCCGGCTCGTGTGCATCGGCGACCACGACCTCACCTCGCTCGCCGTGCGCAAGGCGCTGCCCGGCACCGAGGTCACCGTCGTCGACGTCGACGAGCGGCTCCTCGAGTACATCGACGGCCAGGGCGCGGGCATCGCCTGCTACCACGCCGACCTGCGCTTCGGCCTGCCGCCGGCGGTCGCCGGCACCGCCGACGTCGTCTTCACCGACCCGCCGTACACGCCCGAGGGCGTGCAGCTCTTCCTCGGCCGCGGCGCCCAGGCGCTGCGCGACCGCACCAACGGGCGGCTCGTCATGGCGTACGGCTTCAGCCCCCTGACCCCCGCCCTCGGCCTGAAGGTGCAGCGGGCCGTGCTCGACCTCGACCTGGTCATCGAGGCGATGCTGCCGGCCTTCAACCGGTACCACGGCGCCCAGGCCGTCGGCAGCGCCAGCGATCTCTACGTCTGCCGCCCGACCACGCACACCTGGCAGGTCCTCGACCGCCGCCTCGACAAGCTCGCCGGCTCGGCCAACATCTACACCCACGGCGAGCAGTCGCTCGAGGGGGCGGCGGCCCGGGGCCCGGCCCGCATCCTCGGCGGCGGCCCGCTCCAGGCGGACGAGCTCACCGTCGACCTCGCCGGCGACCCCGGCCCGTGGCTGGCCCGGGTGCTGCTCGCGCTGAACGTCCCGCGGGTCACGCTGCTCGTCGCCAACAACCACCCCGACCTGCGCGACGAGTCGGCCCAGGCCGCGCTGCGGGAACTGGTCGGGGCCAAGTACGACCTGCGCCTGCGCCGCAGCACGCCCGGCCCGAAGCAGGCGATCGTGGAGGCGGAACTGCGCCCGGCCGGGGGCGTCGCCGGATGGCTGCTCACGCACGTCCATGGCAAGATCGGCAATGTGCTGCGCGACGCGCTGATCCGTGCCGACCCGAGTCTGACCAGGGCCGCCGCCCAGGAGCGGGCGGCCGAGCTCGTCGGGCGCCCCGAGTACCTCGACGCGCGGCTGATCGACCTGCCCCGCCACCTGATCGTGCCGCTCTTGGCGTGAGTGGTCCGGAGCGGAGGGGCCACTCACCGTGGGCACAGGGTTGTCGCGCTGGCGCCGGAGCTTGCGGAGGCGTCGGCGTGAGTGGTCCGGAGCGCAGCGGAGGGGCCACTCACCGTGGGCACAGGGTTGTCGCGCTGGCGCCGGAGCTTGCGGAGGCGTCGGCGTGAGCGATGCCCTCTGGCGGAGCCGCGACTTCGCCGTGTTCATGGGCGTGCAGACGCTGTCGGCGTTCGGCGACGCGTGCACGTTCGCGGCCGTCCCGCTGCTCATGCGCACCGGGACCGTCTCGATCACCGACCTCGGCTGGATTCGCGCCCTGTCGGCGGTGGCGACCCTGCTCGCCGGCGTCTTCGCGGGCGTGATCGCCGACCGCTTCGACCGGCGCCGCGTGCTGCGCCGGTGCGACCTGGCCCGGTTCGTGCTGCTCGGCGCCGTCCCGCTCGCGTGGCTGGCCGGGCCGCAACCGTGGCTGCTGTACCTCGTCCTGCCCGCCGCCGCCGTGTTCTCGATGGTCTTCCAGGTCACCTACGTGGCCGTGGTACCCGCACTGGTGCCCGCCGACCGCATCGCCGAGGCCAACGGGCTGCTGTACGGGGCGTACTCGGTCGCGTACCTGGCCGGCCCCGCCGTCGCCGGCCTCGTCTCCCAGGGCGCCGGCCCGGTCTACGCGATCGGCCTCGACGCGATCTCCTTCGCGCTCTCCGCGGCCGGGCTGTTCCTGGTGAAGCTGCGGGGGCCCGGATCCGCGGGCCCCGAGCGCGGCCTCGGCGCGGGGGTGCGGTTCATCCGCCGCCACCCGGTGATGCTGCCGCTGACCGTGCTCCTCGCGGTGCTGATCTTCTTCACGTCGAGCCTCAACGACGTGATCGTGTACCACCTCATGAGCGGGCTCGGGCAGCCGGACGCGGTCATCGGCCTGGTGCTGACGGCGGGGGTGCTCGGCTCCACGTTCGCCTCCGCCGCGGTCGCCCCGCTGCGCCGCCGGGCCGGCTTCGGGGCCACCTGGATCGGCGCGTTCGGCCTGTGCGGGCTGGTCGTGGCCGGGATCGGCCTCGCGACCGACGTGCCGCTCATCGCCGTGCTCGCGGCCGCGGTGACGCTGTGCACGGGCATCGCCGGGATCTCCTCGGTGTCGCTGCGCCAGGAGGTCAGCCCGGGCCACCTGCTCGGCCGGGTCACGGCGGCGTTCTGGACGCTGCAGCTCGTGCTCGCCCCGGCCGGCGACGCGGCGCTCACCTTCTCGGCGAAGCATCTCGGCGTACCGGTGACGCTCGGGGTGGCCGGCGCCGCCGTCACGGTGACCGCCCTGGCGGCCCTGTTCACCCCGATAGGCCGGCGAACAGCCGCTCCGCCGCCGCCCGCCACATAGCGACCAGGTCCGTGCCCGCCGGGTCGCGCAGCCACTGCAGCTGCAGCCCGTCCATCGTCGCCATGATCTGGTGGGCGAGCGCCTCCGGGTCGGCGCAGACCGGCGCGGCCAGCGCGGCGAGGGAGTCGAGCACGGTGCGCTGGCGGGCGGCGAAGTAGTCGTGCGCGGGATGGTCCGGGGCGAGGGACTCCGCGGCCAGCACCGCGAACAGGCGCACGATCTCCGGCTGGCCGGCGTTGCGGCGCACCAGCGCGGCGCACAGCTCGCGCAGGTCGCGCGGGTGCGGCTCGCCCACCTGGGCGGCGCCCGGGTCGCGCGGGTGCGGCTCGCCCACCTGGGCGGCGCCCGGGTCGCGCGGGTGCGGCTCGCCCACCTGGGCGGCGCCCGGGTCGCGCGGGTGCGGCTCGCCCACCTGGGCGGCGCCCGGGTCGCGCGGGTGCGGCTCGCCCACCTGGGCGGCGCCCGGGTCGCGCGGGTGCGGCTCGCCCACCTGGGCGGCGCCCGCGTCGCGCCGGTGCGGCTCGCCCACCGAGCGGGCGTCCTCGGCGTCGCGGTGCTCCAGCACGGCGACGAGCAGGCCGTCCTTCGAGCCGACGTGGTGCAGCAGCCCCGGCACGGTCAGCCCGCACTCGTCGGCCACGTCCTGCATCGACAGGCCCCAGAAGCCGCGTTCGGCGACCAGCGCCGTCGCCGCGGCGATGATCTGCTCGCGCCGCTGCCCGGCCGGCAGCCGCGAGCGCTCGCGCCGTGCCAACTCCCGCCACCTCCCTTGTCGCCCGGGGTCGTCCGGTCTACGTTACGCCTTAATTACTACTTACTAGGTACTCAGTAAGGGGTCGACATGGAGATCGAGGAGCAGGCCGCGCTCACCAGCGGCGCCGACTTCTGGCACACCACGGCCGTGCCCGGCGTACCCGCGATCATGGTCAGCGACGGCCCGCACGGCGTGCGCAAGCAGGTCTTCGGCGAGGGGCACGGGCTGCTGGACAGCGAGCCGTCCACCTGCTTCCCGCCCGCGGTCGCGCTCGGCTCCACCTGGGACGCGGACCTCGCCCGGCGGGTGGGGGAAGCGCTCGCCGCGGAGTGCCTGGCCAAGGACGTGGCCGTGCTGCTCGGCCCCGGCATCAACCTCAAGCGCGCCCCGCTCGGCGGCCGCAACTTCGAGTACTTCTCCGAGGACCCGATCCTCACCGGCGTGCTGGCCACCGAGTGGGTCGCGGGCCTGCAGAGCCGCGGCGTGGGCGCCTCGCTGAAGCACTTCGCGATCAACAGCCAGGAGACCGACCGCATGCGGGTCAGCGCCGACGTCGACGAGCGCACCCTGCGGGAGATGTACCTGCGCGCCTTCCAGCGGGTCGTCGAGCGGGCGCGGCCGTGGACGGTGATGTGCTCCTACAACCGGATCAACGGGGTGTACGCCAGCCAGCACCAGTGGCTGCTCACCGAGGTGCTGCGCGGTGAGTGGGGCTACGAGGGCGTGCTCGTCTCCGACTGGGGCGCGGTCGTCGACCGGGTCGAGGCGGTCCGCGCGGGCCTCGACCTGACCATGCCCGGCCCCGACGACGCCGGCGACCGGGCGCTCGCGGCCGCGGTACACGACGGAACCCTGCCCGCCCCGGCGCTCTCCACCGCCGCCGGGCGGGTCGAGGCCCTCGTGCGCAAGGCCCTCGCGGCCGCCCGTCCGGGCGCGACCTTCGACGCCGCCGAGCACCACGCGCTCGCGCGGGAGGTCGCGAGCCGCGGCATCGTCCTGCTGCGCAACGAGGGCGGCCTGTTGCCGCTGGCGCCGGGCGAGGCCGCGATCGCGGTGCTCGGGGAGCCGGCGCGCAGCCCGCGGTACCAGGGCGGCGGCTCTTCGCTCATCAACCCGACGCGGCTGGACAACGCGCTGGACGCCATCACCGCGCTGGCCGGGGCGCCGGTGCACTTCGCGCCCGGCTACGACGACGTCGACGCGGCCGTGGCGCTGGCCCGCGCGGCGTCGGTCGCGATCGTGTTCGCCGGCACCGAGGAGGAGACCGAGGGCTCCGACCGCACGGGCCTGGAGCTGCCGGCCCGGCACCTCGAGCTGATCGAGCGCGTCGCGGCGGCCAACCCGCGCACCGTCGTCGTGCTCTCCAACGGCGCCGTCGTACGCACGGCGCCGTGGGACGCGGCCGTGCCCGCGCTCGTCGAGGGCTGGCTGCTCGGCCAGGCCGGCGGCGCCGCGCTCGCGGACGTGCTCTTCGGCGTGGTGAACCCGTCCGGGCGGCTGACCGAGACCATCCCGCAGCGGCTGGAGGACCACCCGGCGTACCTGGACTTCCCGGGCGAGCAGGGCCACGTGCGCTACGGCGAGGGGGTGCACGTCGGGTACCGCGGCTTCGACGCCCGCGACCAGGACGTCGCCTACCCGTTCGGGTTCGGGCTGTCCTACACGACGTTCGCGTACTCCGGCCTGGCGGTGTCCACCGTGGACGGTGCGCTGGAGGTGCGCCTGACGGTCGCCAACACCGGGGACCGCGACGGCCGCGAGGTCGTGCAGGTGTACACGTCCCTGGGCGCCTCCCGCGTGCGCCGCGCGGCGCGCGAGCTGAAGGCCTTCGCATCGGTACCCGTGGCGGCCGGCGCCGCGGCCGAGGTCGTCCTCCGGGTCGAGCTCGCCGACCTGGCCTACTGGGACGTCGAGGTCGGGCGGTGGGTCGTGGAGGCGGGGGAGTACACCATCGCCGCCGGCTCCTCCTCGCGCGACCTCCGGCTCTCCGCCACGGTCGCGGTGGACGGCGACGACGAGCGCCGGGTACTCACGGCCGAGTCGACGATCGCCGAGTGGTTCGCCGACCCGCGCGGGGCCGCGGCCCTGGGGGAGGCGTTCGCGGCGATGGCGGCGGGGGGCGGCGACACGATGGCCCAGGGAATGGCCGACCCGGCGATGTTCACGCTCATGGCGAGCATGCCGCTGGCCCGGGTGGCCGCCTTCGCCGGGGACGCGTTCGGCCCGGACACCATGGCGGCCCTGCTCAAGGCCGCGAACTGAAGTTCCGCACGTACCGCCGCTGCCACGGGGTCTCGACGGCGCGCGGGTGGTAGAGCCGGCGGACGTAGGCCACGGCCTCGTCCGCCGGCACGCCGTCGAGGATCGCGATGCACGCCAGGGCCGTCCCGGTCCGGCCGCGCCCGCCCCCGCAGGCGACCTCGACCCGCTCGTCCCCCGAGCGCCGCAGCGCCGCGGCGAACGCGGCCGCGGCCGCCGCCCGGTCCGCCGGCAGCCGGAAGTCGGGCCAGCGCACCCAGGTCGCGTCCCACCCGACCACCGGTGGCTTCGCGACCAGGTAGAGCCCGAACTCCGGCGCCGTGGCGGGCGGCCCGTGGCGCAGCCCCCGCCCGCGGATCGCCCGGCCGGAGGGCAGCCGCAGCAGACCCTCCGCGCCTTCGCTCCAGGCCGTCACGGCTTCGGGCGGAAGCTCGCGAAGACGATGTCGAGGTCGGACCGGGCGCTGCCCCAGTCGCTCTCGGAGGTCGACCACCAGATGCCGTACGCCTGGTGGTCCGACGTCACCACGCCGCGGTTGTTCACGTGCTGGCGGCCGTTGCTGCCGTAGGTGAACTCCCAGTCGGCGGCGACCACGAAGTAGTTGGGGACGCTGTCGATGTGCACGCGCGTGTAGTTCTTGTAGTAGCTGCCGCCCCGCTCGCCCTCCTGCGCCGTCCAGTCGGCGACGGGGTCCATCTTCGGGTGGCTGGACTGGTCGATGCCGAGCAGGCGGCCGTTGCCCTTGAAGTACACGATCGAGCCGTCCTGCGACTTGCTCCAGCCCTGCGGCACGTACACGGAGAAGCCCGTCGGGTCGTGGTAGTCCGTCCAGCCCTGGGGCAGCGGCGGGAGCGTGCCCGAGGCCGTCCCCGCCTTCGCCGGCTGCTCCGTCGGGCCGGCCCCGTTCCCGTCGTTGCCCGCGGGCGCCGAGCTGCCCTGGCCGGTCCCGGCCGCGGACGTGCCCGCGGCGGCGCTGGGCCCGGGGGCGGCGCCGGCCGCGGTGGTCTGGGTGGCGCCGGTGCCCTGGGTCCCGGGGTCGCCGTCGTCGCTGCGCACGGTGAACCAGACCAGCGCCGCCACCACCAGCACGGCGGCGGCGCCGCCGAGGAGGAGGCCGGTGCGCCGCTGCTCGGACTCGGTACGCGGGGGCGGCGCCACCACGGCCGCGGACCCGGCCGCGCGCGGGGGGACGGGGTCGGCCTTGGCCGGCGCGGACGCTCCGACGGGGATTCGGCGCTCCTCGACCTTGGTCGGCGCGAACGTCTCGGATTCCGGCTCGGGCTCGGCCTCCGCTTTTGCTTCCGCCGTTTCTTCCGCTACCGCCTCGGTCTCCGGCTCTTCCTCGACCTCCGCGGCCGGTTCTGCTTCCGTGGCCGGCTCGACTACTGCGGTCGGGTCTTCGGTCGGCTCGTGATCCGTCGCCACCGGTACCCAGGTCGCGGCCTCCGGTGCGTCGACGTCCGGTTCCGGGTGCTCGTCCTCCGCCGCGGTGCCGAACACCGGGCCCTCGACCACGCCGGATTTATCGGAAACGCCGGTATCGACCGGCTGCTCCGCTTGCTCCTGCACCACGGGCTCGGCGGCCAGAGCGGCGGCGACGGGCGCCGCGGCAGCGGCTGCCGGCGTGGCGGCCGGGGCGGCGGCGGGCGCGGCGGATGGGGAGGCGGCGGCGGGCGCGGGCGCGGAGGCGGGCGCGGACGCGGAGGCGGGCGCGGGCGCGGAGGCGGGCGCGGACGCGGAGGCGGCGGCGGGCGCGGCGGACGCGGGCGCCTCGGACGCGGACGCGGCGGCCGGGGGAGTGGCCGCGGCGGGGGGCGTGGCGCGGGTGGCGGGGCGGGCCGGGGGCGTGCGCTGCGCGGGTACGACCGGTGCCGGCGTCTCCGCACGGCCCCACCCGCCCAGCCACGAGCGCTTCTTCCGCGGCGGCTCCGGCGGCAGCAGGGCCCGGCGCAGCAGCTCGTCGGTCTGGGCGAAGTCGGCCCGCGCCCGCGGGTCCTTGCGCAGCAGCGCGCGCAGCACCGGGACGAGCGGGCCCGCCCGCAGCGGCGGGTCGGCCTCCTCGGACGCGAGGGCGGTCAGCGTCTCCATGGCCGAGCCGCGGCCGAACGGGGAGCGGCCCTCGACCGCGGCGTACAGGGTGGCGCCGAGCGACCAGAGATCGCTCGCCGGGCCGGCGATGCCCTCGCGGGCCCGCTCGGGCGCGATGAACTCCGGCGAGCCGAGCACGAGGCCGGTGCGGGTCACGTGGCCCTCGCCCTCGACGCGGGCGATGCCGAAGTCGGTGAGGACCACGCGGCCGTCCTCGGCGAGCAGCACGTTGCCGGGCTTGATGTCGCGGTGGTCGACCCCGACCCGCTGGGCCGCGCGCAGCGCGTCGAGCACCGCGAGGCCGATCTCGGCGACCCGCCGCGGGGGCAGCGGCCCGTCCTCGCGGATGACCTGGTCGAGGGAGCGGGACTTGACGTACTCCATCACGAGCCACGGCTGCCCCTCGGCCGCCAGCACGTCGTAGACCCGCACCACGTTGGGGTGGCTCAGCCGCGCCGCCGCCCGCGCCTCGCGCAGCGTGCGCTCCATGGCCACGTCCCGGGCGCTGTCGAGCAGCTCGGGGGGCAGGACGATCTGTTTGACCGCGACGTCGCGGTGGAGAGTCTCGTCCCGGGCGCGCCAGACCCGCCCCATACCACCGACTCCCAGGGGTTCAAGGATTCGGTAACGGTTGGCGACAACGGGGGGCGCGGCGGTCATGCAACATTGTGTACCCGAAGGATCTCCGGAGCACGCGCACCCCTCGCCGGTGTGTGGCGCCGGACAGATATCCGTCCCCTCATGAGCCGGGGCCTCGGGCCGATCTGCTGACAGTGCGCGTCCGGATGCTCGCCTACCGTGGTTGCAGATCGGTTGCTCGCAGGTCATGGAGGGGTGTTCGGGTGGAGCTCATGCTCTTGGCGTACGGCATCGGCGGTCTCGCCGTGTTCGGGGCGG
This sequence comes from Dactylosporangium sp. McL0621, assembly GCF_049995355.1. Taxonomy (NCBI): domain Bacteria; kingdom Bacillati; phylum Actinomycetota; class Actinomycetes; order Micromonosporales; family Micromonosporaceae; genus Dactylosporangium; species Dactylosporangium sp. McL0621. The sequence continues at coordinate 9,736,539 of NZ_CP188259.1, read as the reverse complement.
CCTTCCTGCCGGGCAACACGCCGCTGTACCGCGTGGTCTGCCTGATCCTCGGCGCGGTGATGACGGCCTGGGCGGCCAAGGTCGTGCTGCTCGGCGGCCTCGTCCACGTCAACGCGTTCGTGCTGCTCGCCCCGCTCGTCCTGCTGATCCGCGGCGGCATTGGCACCGTGCGCTACGCCATCGCCCGCCCGGCCCGCCCCGGCCACCTGCCCGCGCCGCGCCCGCACCCGGCGGCACGCCAGTTCGGCGGCGCCGGCTCCTACCAGCCGCACCCGCCGACCGCGTATGCCGCCTACCCGGCGGCCCCGGCCGCTGGCACGGCCGAGCCCGTCTACGCCGCCTACCCCGCGGCCCCGGCCGCCGAGCCGGCCGCTCGCAGTGCCGTGCCCGTCTACGCCGCCTACCCCGCGGCCCCGGCCGCCGAGCCGGCCGCTCGCAGTGCCGTGCCCGTCTACGCCGCCTACCCCGCGGCCCCGGCCGCCGAGCCGGCCGCTCGCAGTGCCGTGCCCGTCTACGCCGCCTACCCCGCGGCCCCGGCCGCCACGCGCGCCGCCGAGCCCGTCTACGCCCGCGCGGCCTTCGCCAGCGAACCGGTCTACGCGTCCCCGATGGAGAACCCGCAATTCGCGCAGCCCATGCGGCCCGGCGCGCACGCGGCGCAGCCGGCCGGTCACGTTCCGCGCCAATCCGGGCCCCGCGTGCTCGAATCGGTGGATCCGTCCGCCGGAAGGGCCCGGCACCGGGCGTCCTGATCGGGGCAAAGGCCGTATAAAGATCGGCATGACCCCGATGCGGGAGCCGACCTTCCTGATCCTGACCGCCCTCGCGGCGCGGCCGCTGCACGGGTACGCCGTGATCCAGGAGGTCGAGCAGCTCTCGGCCGGCCGGGTGCAGCTGCCGGCCGGCACGCTGTACGCCGCCCTCGACCGCCTGACCGCCGAGGGTCTGGTCGCGCCCGAGGGCTCGGAGATCGTCGCCGGGCGGCACCGGCGCTACTACCGGCTTACCGAAAGCGGCGCCGCGGCGCTGGCGGCCGATGCCGAGCGCCAGCGCCGGAACGCCGCGGCGGCCGCGAAGCGGCTGCGTCTGCGGGCGGCTGATGCCCGCTGACGCGGGTCCCGTCAACGGGTCGGGCCGGCCCATTGGTTGCGCATTGTGTCCATCCTCTCGGTTCTCGCATGCCGGACGGTGCGAGGCGTGGTCCGCCGACCCGTACCTTCGCCCAGCCCCCTGACGCCGCGCTGAAACCACGACACCGGCCCGCCGTCAGTGACTCCGACAAATACGAAGTGTCGGATATGTCGCGGCGCGCCAGCGCCCGACATATCCGGAAAACCCGAGATACCAGAGAAACCTCGAGGTACCAGAGAAACCCCGAGGTACCAGAGAGACCTTGAGATACCAGAAAAACCCGAGGTGCCGGAAGAAGCGGTGTGCGGGCCAGGTGAACCCCGGCCCGCACACCGAACGACAGAACCTCAGACCGCCGCGGCCAGCGTCACCGAGAAGCGGGCCCCCTCGTCCGTCCACCAGTCGCGGACCGCGAACCCGGCCGCCGCCAGCTCCGCGGCCAGCCCCTCGCGCCGGAACTTCGCCGACACCTCGGTGCGCAGCTCCTCCCCGGCCGCGAACGTGATCTCGAGGTCGAGCGCCCGCAGCCGTACCGTCATGGGCGCGAGCGCTCGCAGGCGCATCTCGATCCACTCGTGCTCCGCGTCCCACACGGCCACGTGCGCGAACGCGTCCGGGTCGAAGTCGGCGTCCAGCTCGCGGTTGAGTACGTGCAGGACGTTGCGGTTGAACTCGGCCGTCACGCCCGCGGCGTCGTCGTAGGCCGGGACGAGCACCGCCGGGTCCTTCACCAGGTCGGCGCCGAGCAGCAGGAACTCGCCCGGGGCCAGCCGGGCGCGCAGGGCGGCCAGGAACGGGGCCCGCTCGGTCGGCGTGAAGTTGCCGATCGTGCCGCCCAGGAACGCGACCAGCCGCGTCCCGGCCTCGGGCAGCACCTCCAGGTGGCGCACGAAGTCGGCGACGATCCCGTGCAGGTGCAGGTCGGGGTACTCGCGGCGCAGGTCGGCGAGGGCCTGGCGCAGCGCCGCCCCGGACACGTCCAGAGGGGTGAAGGAGCCGAGCGTGCCGTGCTCGCGCAGCGCGTCGAGCAGCAGGCGCGTCTTCTCCGAGGAGCCCGAGCCGAGCTCGATGAGCGTCTTGGCGCCGGTGATGCGCGCGACCGCACCGGCCCGTTCGGCCAGGATCTCGCGCTCGGCGCGCGTCGGGTAGTACTCCGGCAGCCGCGTGATCTCCTCGAACAGCTCGCTGCCGCGGGCGTCGTAGAAGTACTTCGGTGGCAGCCACTTCGGGCTCGCGGTGAGCCCGCGGCGGGCGTCCTCCCGCAGGCCCGCGGCGAGGTCGGCGTCGGTCAGGTGGATTTCGAGGTCAACGTCCGTCAGTGTCACGAGACAGCACCTTCCAGTGCGATGACCGTCACGGCCGGAGGGGCCGCGACGAGCAGGGACAGGTCCGGTACGGCGGTCCAGGCGGGGTCGGGGGACAGCGGCTCGGAGGCGACGAGCACGCCGTCCACGGTGGACAGGTACGACAGCGAGTGGCCCCAGGTGGTGGCCGCGATCGTCGCGCCGTCGGTGAGCAGGAGGTTGAGCCGCGAGCCGGGGGCGGCCGCGGCGACGTCGGCGACCACCCCGGCCAGCGCCTTGTCCGGCGCGAGCCCGGCCTGCAGGCGGGCGCGCACCAGCGCCCACAGCAGGGCGCTGTCGGTCGGGGCGTCCAGGGTCAGCAGGTCGCGGACGGGCAGCGCGGCGGCGAGCCCGGCCACGCTGTCCGGCCAGCCGGTCACCTTGCCGTTGTGGCTGAACAGCCACCGGCCGTCGGTGAACGGCGCGGCTGCCGTCTCGGTGACGGGCAGGCCGACGGTCGCCGAGCGGACCGCGGCCAGGATCGCGCCGGAGCGGGTCGTGGCGGCCAGGGCCGGCAGCCCAGCATCCGTCCACAGTGGAACGCTCCGGCGGTACCGGACCGGCGGTTCGTCCGGGTTCGGAAACCAGGCGACGCCGAACCCGTCGGCGTTGATGGTGCCGCCGCCGCGCATGTCCGCCGGGGCCCACGACTGGCGCTCCAGCGAGTGCGGCGGCGTGAACAGCAGGTCCGCCAGCGGGATCGGCGGCCCCAGGTACGCCACGTGCCGGCACACTAGGCGAGCTCCGCGGGCGTGGCGTCGCGGGCGGTGCGGAAGCCGCTGAAGATCTGCCGCCGGATCGGGTAGTCCCAGTTGCGGAACGTGCCCCGGCAGGCGGCCGCGTCGGTGCCGAACGAGCCGCCGCGCAGCACCTTGTACTCGGGGCCGAAGAAGACCTCGGAGTACTCGCGGTACGGGAACGCGGTGAAGCCCGGGTAGGCGGCGAAGTCGCTGTCGACCCACTCCCACACGTCGCCGATCAGCTGGTGCACGCCCAGCGGGGAGGCGCCCGCGGGGTAGGCGCCGACCGGGGCCGGGGCGAGGTGGCGCTGGCCCAGGTTGGCGTGGTGCGGCTCGGGGTCGCCGTCGCCCCACGGGTACCTCCGTGAACGCCCGGAACCGGGGTCCCACCGTGCCGCCTTCTCCCACTCGGCCTCGGTCGGCAGCCGCCGGCCCGCCCACGCCGCGTAGGCCGCGGCCTCGTGGAACGACACGTGCACGACCGGGGCGTCGGGGGCGATCGGGCCGGTCCGGCCGAACTCGGTCGCCAGCCAGCCGCCCGGGTCGCGGCTCCAGTGCAGCGGCGGGTTGGCCCCGGTCTCGTCGAGGAACGCGGCGTACTGCGCGTTGGTCACCGGCGCCTTGTCGATCCAGTACGCGGGCACGTCGACGGCGTGCGCGGGCCGCTCGTTGTCCAGTGCCCACGCCTCGGTCGAGGTCCCCATGGTGAACGGCCCGCCCGGCACCAGCACCTCACCGCGCACGTCCACGGTGGCCGGCGGGGGCGGCGGCGCGGCGAGCACCGGGTCGCCGGCGCGCAGCTGGTGCGTGGCGAGCATGGTCTCGTCGTGCTGCTGCTCGTGCTGCACGATCATCCCGAAGGCGAAGGCGTCCTCGGTCAGCCGCCTTCCCTCCAGGTGTACCCGTTCCAGCACGTCGAGCGCCTTGTCGCGCACGGTCGCCACGTAGGCCCGCGCCTCCTTCGGCCCGAGCAGCGGCAGCGCCGGACGGTCCTTGCGGGCGTGCTTGAAGGCGTCGTAGAGGTGGTCGATGTCGGCGCGGACCGGCTCCCGGCCGCCGACGTCGCGCACCAGCCACAGCTCCTCCTGGTTGCCGATGTGCGCGAGGTCCCACACCAGCGGCGACATGAGCGGCGAGTGCTGGCGCACCAGGTCGCCCTCGTCCACCGCCTCGGTGAGCCCGGCCGAGCGGGCCCGGCTCCGCTCGAGCTGCTGTGCGACGCGCTCCCGCAGGTCAGCCATTGCGTGTGCTCCCTTCCAGGACGTCTTCGATCAGGTGCGGCGGTAGGTCCAGCCGCGCCAGGGCGAGCTCGCGCACGGCCCGGGCGGCCCGGGCGAGCACCGGGTCGGCCATGCCGTCGCGAGCCGCCTCCACCCAGCGCCCGGCGGCCGGCGCGCACAGGTCGAGGACCCGCGAGACGGTGCCGGGGTCGTCGAGCAGGGCGTGCAGCAGCGCCGCGGGCGCGAACCAGCCGCGCCCGGGCTGGGTGTCGAGGTAGCGGATCTCCAGGTACCCGCGCGGGCGGACCGGCGGGAAGAGGGTGCTCAGGTGGTAGTCGAGGTCGGCGAAGGTCGGCCTCGGGTCCAGGGCGCCGCCGATCCAGTCCGCGAACGTCACCCCGGACGGGGCGTCCCAGGCCCCGCCGGGCCGCCGGATGCACAGCACCTTGGCGTCCAGGGCGTAGCCCGCCCAGTCGGCCGCCGGGCGCCCGCCGGTGCCCACGGCGCGGGTCCGGGACGGGTCGATGCCGCGCCAGGCGCGCTGGCGGGCCGAGGCCCAGCCGGTGTCCTCACCCGCGAAGTGCGCCGAGTTGGCGAACAGCGCCATGAGCGGCGGGCCGAGCGCGTGCACCGCGGCCCAGCGCTCGGCGAGCTCGTCCTCCGGGCCGGGGTCGAGGCAGACCTGCAGGCCCGCGGTCGAGCACATCATGATTTTTCCGGATTCGCCGCGGCGGTCGAAGGCCGCCGCCATCGCGTCGTACCGGGGGGTGGAGAGCAGGCGCCGCGGTTCGCGGTGCGGATCGGCGCCGGTGTCGCCCAGGATCAGTCCGGCGCCCGCCAACAGGGCGGTGAGCTGCTCGATCTCGGCGCCGACGCCGGCGTGCAGCTCGATCAGGGAGGCGTACGGCCGGCTGGAGATCTCCACCTGGCCGCCGGGCTCGAGGGTGACGGCGCCGCCGTCGCGCAACGGGAGCGCCGGGGAGTCGGCCCGCAGGGTCGGCGGCGCGTGGTCGCCGAGGGCCTGACAGAGCCGGGCGGTGTCCAGCGGGGCCGCCGGATCGCCGCGTTCGTGAACGGTGAACTCGAGTTCGACACCGACCGCCGCGGGTGGTCCGGTCTTGAAGCAGATCGATGCAATGTAGCCCTCGGCCTGCTCGATCTCGGCGATTACCGCGTCGTGGTCGGCGGCCGTGCGGGTGCCCTGCAAGGTCGCCATGAGAGCCGACGGTACCTCGGGAACCCTCGATCGGCGAGCGCAGACGTTGAACAAACGGTTACCGAACGACTACGGCAGGACGTCAGCGCAACAGCCGGTACAACTTCAGTGTCTCCCGGGTGACCGACTTCAGGCCGGGCACGCGGGCCAGCGCGACGAGCCGGTCGATGAGCGGCACCGCGCGGTCGATGAGCAGCCGCGTCTTGGCCTGGTCGGGTGACGTGTCGTGTACCCAGTAGAGGGTGATGCCCATCTGCGCGAGCCAGAGCAGCTCGGGCAGCTCCGGGCGCAGCTCCGCGTCGATCTTCGTGGTGGCGCCCTCGACGACCTCGCGCAGGACCGCGATCGACCGCTCGCGGGCCGGGGCCGACTCGCCGCTGAACGGGCTGAGCGGCGACCCCGGCTCCACGGCGGTCTTGATGAACTTGCCGGCGAACGCGTGGTACGGCGTCATCGTGTCGAGCATGCCGGTCAGCGCCACCCGCAGCCGCTCGTCGAACGGGCCGCCCTTGGCCAGGGCGCCGGCGACGGCGGCCGCGGTGTCCTCCTGCACCGTGGCGTAGAACTGCTGCACCAGGTGATCCTTGGAGGGAAAGTAGTAGTAGGCGTTGCCGACCGACACGCCGGCGGCCTGGGCGATGCCCCGCATGGTGGTCTTGTCGTACCCCTGGTCGCGGAACAGCCGCACCGCCGTGTCCACGATGAGCCGCTTGGTCTGCTCGCCCCGGCCCGTCTCAGGTGTCGCAGGTTTCACCACAGTCCTGACGATATCCGCGCAGTGATCCGGCCGACTGGGCCACCCGCCGGGCCAGCGGCCGCAGGCCCGGCTGGGCGAGGCGCGCCGCCAGCCCCCGATATCCGTCCAGCGCCCAGAGGCAGACGAGCCAGGCCGCATCCCCGACGTACACGCCGCCGTCGTCGGCGACCACGGTGATGTCGGCGAGGGTCTCCGCCGGGTCGAGCGCAGGATACCGGCGGCGCGCCTCGTCCGATCCCGCCGCGACGAACTCGAGCGGGACGATCTGGGCCCGGCTCGCCAGCCACGAGCGTGCCGTGCGGCAGAGCCCGCAGCCCTCGTCGTAGAGCACGGTGAGCGTGGTGATCATCGCGGCGGCGGGATCTCTTCGGGGCCCGGGCGCCGGTTCGCCGGGGGCCGCGGGGTCTCCGGACCGGGCCGCGGCGGCGCCAGGGTGCGCGTCGGCTCGATCGGGGGCGCGGCCTGCTCCAGCAGCCGGCGGCGGCGGAAGCGGCTGAGCACGAACAGGTTGGCGAAGTGCACGCCGCCGAGGACGAGCAGCACCAGGCCGAGCTTGGCGGCCAGGGTCTCCATCGCCCCGCTGCCGCCGGCGACCGGCCCGGTGACCTTGAGCGCGATCGCCACGAAGCCGAGGTTGAGCAGGTAGAAGCCGACCACGAGCAGGTGGTTGACCGACTCGGCGAGGCGCTCGTCGGCGAAGGCGTCGTCGAGGAACACCTGCCCGTTCTTGAACAGCGTGCGGGCGACCCAGATCGTCAGCAGGATGCTGATCAGCAGGTACGCCAGGTAGGTGGTGAGCTTGAGGTCCATCTCCGGCCTCCGCCTATTTGAACGTGTTCAATAAGACGGTAGCGCTGTTCTTGAACGTGTTCAACTGTGCGCCCAGTCACGCCGCGGTGTAGCGCACCCACTCCCCGCCGGCCTCGCCCACGACGAGGGTGCCGTCGGACGCGGCGAGGGCGATCGAGCCGTCGTCGAGCGGGCCGGCCAGGTACGCGTCGGCCAGCGGGGCGGGCAGCGGGGTGAAACCGCCGCCGCGCCATACCCCGACGCCGGGGCCGGGCAGCAGCATGACGAGCCCGCCGCCGTTCGCCGGGCTGATCGTGTCCGCGTTCGCCACGATCGGCAGGTCGGGCTCGGCGAGCGCGCCGTCCGGCGTCAGCCGCCAGACCCGGGTCGGGTTCGCGGCGATCGCCCAGGCATCGCGCCCGTCCGGCGAGACGCGCACGAAGGCGCCGAACCCGATGTTCGGCCCGGCCGCGCGCCACGTCCGGCCGGCGTCGGGGGAGTACTCCACCGTCGTCTCCAGCCCGGTGTGGGTCAGCCGCCAGGGCCCCCGGCTCGTCGGCGGCTTCGGCCGCTCGTCGGTGTCCCCGGTGGACATCGCGTCCTGCGGGTTGAGGGCCCGGTACGTCCGGCCGCCGTCCACCGTCGCCCACCAGGCCAGGTAGGGGTCGCTGACGCCGACGAGGAACGAGTCCGCCCCGCGCAGCATCAACGACGCGTGCCCCTCGGCCGGCAGGTCCGGCAGCTCGACCGGCCGCCAGGTCAGGCCCGCGTCGTCGCTGCGCCCGAGGAAGCGGGCGCAGCCGCCGCCCGGGTGGCAGTCGTCGAACAGCACCCACCCGTGCGTGCGGTCCGTGAACCGCACGACCATGGTCCCGTGCGCGCCCTCCAGCCGCACCGGCCGGTCCGTGAACGGCGGCCGGTCGGGCGCCACCGCGGGCTGCAGCGCGTTGAGCGACAGGGCGGCGACGAGCGCGGCCCCGAGCCCGGCCAGCCAGAGCGCCCCGCGCCGGCGGGTGCGCCGCCACGTCCGCATCGCCTCCACGGGCACCGGGCGGAACGTGCCGAGATACTCGTCGGCGAACCGCGCGAACTCGTCCTCCACAGTGGTCTCAGGCATGCCACACCTCCGGCGTGAGCTGGGCGGCCAGCCGGGCGCGGCCGCGGGTCAGCCAGGAGCGCACCGTGCCCTCGGCGACGCCCTCCTGCTCGGCGATCTCGGCCACGCCGAGCGCCCCGAGGTGGTGCAGCACGAGCGCGCGGCGCTGGGCCGCGGGCAGCTCCCGCAGCGCGGCGACGAGCGCCACCCGGTCGGGCGTGGGCCCCTCGACGTGCTGCTCCCGCTGCCGCGCGAGGAACCCCAGGGCGGTGCGCAGCCGCCGCAGCCGGCTCGTGGCGAGGTTCCAGGCGACGCGGCGCACCCAGCCGGCGGGGTCGGCGTAGCCGGCGATACGCGGCCAGTGCTCCAAGGCCCGGCAGAACGCCTCCTGGGCGAGGTCCTGGGCCTCGGCGTGGTCGCCGAGGTACGCGTAGAGCTGCACGGCGATGCGCTGGAAGTGCGCGCCGTAGAACTCGCTGAAGGGCGGCTCGGGCATATTGATGTCACGCGCGAGGCGGCCGGATCGCTGCGCCCGCCTTTTCCGCGCTACAGGGTCGCGATCATCAGCGCCGAGACCAGCAGGGCGAGGTGGTGCAGGGCCTGGTCGGCCACGTACATGCCGCAGACCGGGCTCTGCGCCTCGGCGAACTGCGGCGAGCGGGTCGCCTTCAGGATCGCGCGCACCGGCCAGCGGCGGTCCAGCAGGCCGTGGGTCACGGCCGAGAAGACCATCCCCGCGACGACGCCGAGCGGCGAGAGCGGCAGCCGCAGCGCGAGGGCGGTGCCGAGCAGCACCACGGTCACCGTCACGTGGTAGCCGAGCAGGTGCCCCGCCATGGCCCGCCAGGCGGTCGCACCCCGGCCCGCCTTGAGCCCGGCCTGCCGGTCGGTCTGCGTGACGTGGTCGCCGAGGCTGTGGCCCACGAAGAGGGCCAGCAGGGCCACGGCGAACACCACGGAGTGCGTCAGCGTGTCTTCCGACATCGGCCGCTCCTCACATCGACGGGAGTTCCGATCATCCGCCCCGCCGCCGGTCACTTCTACGTCGAACGTGGCAGAACACATGTGTCCTGGGTCGCGTCACCCGCCCGGAGCAGCGCAAATGCGTAACTAATCGGTCAAGTCGGCAGTTGGGTGAAGGTGCGCAGCGACCCGAGTTCGACGACCCGCGTGCTCTACCTGGCCGGATGGGGGCGCAGTGGCAGCACGCTCGCCGAGACCCTCTCGACCAGGTGCCCGGCCTGGTCGGCGTGGGCGAGCTCAAGTTCCTCTGGGAGCGCGGGCTGCTGCAGAACCGGCGCTGCAGCTGCGGTACACCCCTGCGCTCCTGCCTATTCTGGGTCGAGGTGCTCGGCGAGGCGTTCGGCGGGATCCCCGACGACGCGACCGCCCGGGCCCTCGACGCCGCGTCCCGCCGGTTCCGCACCCGCCACCTGCCCGGCCTGCTGCTGAAGCCGACCAGCCCGCCGGACGCCGACCGCCTGCTGTGGTACTACGAGACCCTCGAGCGCCTCTACCGCGCGATCGCGGCCGTCAGCGGCGCCCAGGTCGTCGTCGACAGCTCGAAGTTCCCGTCGTACCTCACGGCGCTGCTCCAGTCGCCCGCGCTGGACGTGCGCGTGGCCCCGAACCGGCCGATGGGACAGTGGTGAAGGCGTGGCTCGTCACGGCCGCCGTCGTGCTCTCGGTCGCGCTCGGCGCCACCCTGACCTGGCGGCACTACGCCGGCCGGGTCGACCCGGCCGACCTGCTCGGCGACACCGGCCGCGACCGCACCGGGCCGCGCCAGATCGACATCCGGACCGCGCCCAGGCTCTCGGGCGGCCCCTTCGCCTCCGGCGCGGACACCCGCGGCCTCGACGCCGAGCCCGGGCGCAACATCCTGCTCGCCGGCCTGGACGCCCGCCCCGCCGAGGACCGGTCCACCGCGCGCGCCGACACCGTGATCATCGTGCACGTGACGGAGGCGGACGACCGCGCCTACCTCATCTCGCTGCCCCGCGACACCCGCGTCACGATCCCCGGCCATGGCCCCGACAAGCTCAACGCGGCCTTCCAGTACGGCGGCTTCGAGCTGCTCGCCCGGACCGTCCAGCAGCTCACCGGCCCGGTCTTCGACGCCGGCGCGATTATCGACTTCGCCGGCCTGCGCAAGGTCGTGGACGCGGTCGGCGGCGTCGCCATCGCCGGCAAGGTCACCTCGGCGGGCGTGCTGGCGAACCCGCTGGCGCTGAACCGCGCCGTGACGGCGGTCGGCGACTCGCTGACGTTCGACGGCAACGGCGCGCCGGTGACCGACTGGATCGTCCGGCTGCGCGCGATCGGCCCGGACGACCTGACCCTCCTGAGCACGAACGCGGGCCGCTTCAACACCGAACAACGCGACGGTCGCGACTACGAGAACCTGGACCCGGCGACGGCCGACCTCTTCACCGCGGCGCGCGACGACCGGGTGGGCGAGTTCGCCCGCCGGCACCCCGATCGGGTCATCACGCGGTAGGGGCGCTCCACCAGCAGGCCTGCGTGATGTGCCCGAAGCCGAGCGACTCGTACAGCGGCCGGCCCATCCGCGAGGCCGTCAGCGTCATCGGGCGGTCGTCGAAGCGGCGCAGCACGGCGTGCATCAGGGCCCGGCCCACGCCCCGGGAGCGGAAGGCGATGCCGGTCGTCACCCAGTACACCCCGACCGCGCCGGGCTCGGGCACCGCCACGCACGCGCCGGCCACCTCGCCGTCCAGGTCGGCCAGGTAGAACTCGACGTCGGCGAGGATGCTCTCCGGGAAGACCACCCCGCGCGCGTACGGCTGGAAGTTCTCCAGCGCGAAGTCCTCGACCACCAGCCGCTCCGCGACCGCCAGGTCGGCGGCGCCCTCGACGCGGCGCACGGGCAGGCGGGGCTCGTCGACGGGCTTATCCGGGCACCGAATCATCACCGGCAACTGCCGCACGGCCAGTCCCCGGTCCGTCAGGTCCACCGCCCCGAACACGTCCTCGACGACGACGCGCCCCTCGCCCGCGACCAGGTCCGCGAAGTCCTCGGCGCCGCAGGGGCCCAGCGTGAGCACGCGGCGCCCGTAGCGCTCGTCGCCGAGCACGGCCACCCACCCGTCACCGGACCGCGTCTCGTAGTCGCGGGCGCGGGCCACCCGGGCCCAGAGCGAGGCCGCGTTCCCGGCCGCCGTCGTCAGGGCGTCTGCGTCCATCCGCGCAGACTACTTTGGAGTGTTCTGTGCGGCCGCTTTGGAGTGTTCTGTGCGGCCGTTTTGGAGTGTTCTGTGCGGCCGTTTTGGAGTGTTCTGTGCGGCCGCGCTCCCGCGGCTCGTCGAGCCGCACGTGCACTTCCGCTCGGCGCCAGTGAGCTGCTCGTGGACGCTCTCGGCGAGCGCGGCCGGCACACCCGGACGTCCGTGGCGGTACCGGGCCCGCCGTTCAACGGGGCCGTCGAGGTCCAGGTCGTCTTCGGGGCCGGTGCTAAAGTGGAGGTCGACCTCCGATAAAGGGTGGGTGCATGCAGACGGAGCCGGGTGTGCGGCGGCCGCAGCGGGCGGACGCGCGGCGCAACTTCGACGCGCTCATCGTCGCCGCGCGCGACGCGTTCGCCGAGCACGGCACGACCGCCTCGCTCGAGGAGATCGCGCGGCGCGCCGGGGTCGGGATCGGGACGCTGTACCGCAATTTTCCCACCCGGCAGGACCTGTTCGACGCGGTGTACCTCGGCGAGCTCGACGCGCTGTGCCGCGCCGCCGAGGACGTCGCCGGCCTCGAACCGTGGGAGGCCCTGGCCGCCTGGCTGCGCCGGTTCGTCGGCTACGTCGCGACCAAGCGCGCCATCTACGAGGAGATCAACCGCGACTCGGAGATGGTGCGCGGCGCGCGCGAGGCGATGTACGCCGCGTTCGAGCCGCTGCTCGCCCGGGCCCAGGAGTCGGGCGCCGCGCGGCGCGACGTCAGCACCGACGACCTGCTGCGGCTGGTCTCGGGGCTGACCGCCGGGGGGTACGTCGACGACGCCCAGCGCGAGCGCGTGCTCACGGTCGCCCTGGACGGCGTGCGCGCCCGCTAGGGGCTGTATCGAAGTGGGGGTCGGAGCGAGGCGAGGCTCAGGCGTCGGCTGGGGCCGCGCCGGGCGCGCCCCGATACCGGGGTTGTATCGGGGTGTGACCGGGGTGGTTCCCGGCGGCGTCTGAGTCCGCCGCAGCCCGGCCATCCACTTCGATACAGCCCCTGGTTCCGCCTGGTTAGTCGATCATCGTGCGCGGGTAGGCAGGCACGCATGGAGATCGATCTGCTGCACAGGCCGGTCGTCGATCTGGCCGGGCTGCCCATCGGTACGGTCGACGGCGTCGAGACGGTGCTCGGAGATGGCGGCACGCGGGAGATCGCGGCGCTCGTCGTGGAGCCGCGGCGGGGCGTCTTCTCCCGCGGTACCGCCGCCAGAATGAGGATCTCGTGGGACCTCGTGGCCTTCTGTGACCGCCGCATCACCCTCATGGTGCGCAAAAACCGTCTGCGCGTGTCCTGAGTCCTGGAACCTCGCGCATCACCTCACCGGACGCGGACACCAGGCGGGTAGCCTGGTCCGACGCGCGCTTCGAACCGTGATCACGGGGTAGTGGTCGCCGGTCCGGGGCAGAGAGCTCGACTGGATGAGGTGCATCGCAGATGTCCGACCTGGCGCAGATCGGCGTGACCGGTCTCGCGGTGATGGGCCGCAACCTGGCCCGGAACCTGGCCCGCAACGGTTACACCGTCGCCGTGCACAACCGCTCGTACGAGCGCACGCGCCGGCTCGTCGACGAGTTCGGGCAAGAGGGCACGTTCGTGCCGAGCGAGTCCATGGCCGACTTCGTGGCCTCCCTCGCCCGCCCGCGGGCCGTCATCATCATGGTGAAGGCCGGCGGCCCCACCGACGCCGTCATCGACGAGCTCGTGCCCCTCCTGGAGGAGGGCGACATGATCGTCGACGCCGGCAACGCGCACTTCGCCGACACCCGCCGCCGCGAGCAGGGCCTGCGCGAGCACGGCCTGCACTTCGTCGGCACCGGCGTGTCCGGCGGCGAGGAGGGCGCCCTGCTCGGCCCGAGCATCATGCCGGGCGGCTCGCCGGAGTCGTACCAGAAGCTCGGCCCCATCTTCGAGAAGATCTCGGCCAAGGTCGACGGCACGCCCTGCTGCTTCCACGTCGGCCCCGACGGCGCCGGGCACTTCGTGAAGATGGTGCACAACGGCATCGAGTACGCCGACATGCAGCTCATCGCCGAGGCGTACGACCTGCTGCGGGCCGGCCTCGGCGCCACCCCGGCCGAGATCGCCGACATCTTCCGCACCTGGAACACCGGCGACCTCGAGTCGTTCCTCATCGAGATCACCGCCGACGTGCTCTCCCAGATCGACGGCGACACCGGCGAGGCCTTCGTCGACATCGTGCTCGACCAGGCCGAGCAGAAGGGCACCGGCCGCTGGACCGTGCAGAGCGCGCTCGACCTGGGCGTGCCGATCACGGGCATCGCCGAGGCGACCTTCGCCCGCTCCCTGTCGGGCCACGCCGACCAGCGCGAGGCCGCCCGCGCCGCCTTCGGCACGGACGTCGCGTCGCTGCCGGTCCCCGACCGCGACCAGTTCATCGAGGACGTGCGCGCGGCCCTGTACGCGTCGAAGATCGTCGCCTACGCCCAGGGCTTCGACCACATCCAGGCCGGCAGCGAAGAGTTCGGCTGGAACATCGACCGCGGCCGTGTGTCGACGATCTGGCGCGGCGGCTGCATCATTCGCGCCCGGTTCCTCAACCGCATCCGCGAGGCCTACGACGAGACCCCCGGGCTCAAGAGCCTCATGGTCGCGCCGTACTTCGCCGACGCCGTCAACGCGGGCGTGCCGGCCTGGCGCCGCGTCGTGGCCGCGGCGGCCACGGCGGGCATTCCGACCCCGGCGTTCTCGTCGTCGCTGGCGTACTTCGACGGCTTGCGCGCCGAGCGCCTGCCGGCCTCGCTGATCCAGGGCCTGCGCGACAACTTCGGAGCGCACACGTACCGGCGAACCGACCGCGAGGGCACCTTCCACGTGGAGTGGGCGGGCGACAAGAAGGAACACAGCGCGTAGTGTTTGCTTGGATGCTTTGCGTATTGAGGGCCGTTGATCGGTTAGGATGGCCGTGGTACGGTGAATAAAGCGGAACGCCACCGTCGCCGGGGTTGCGTCCGTGTTGATTTGGGCCCCCGATTCGCAGCTGTTGCGGGTCGGGGGTTCGGCATTTCGGGGCTGTCGACGTGTCGGGGGTGGGTCGCGGGTGCGGGGTGCGGGGTGCGGCGACCCGGGAGCGAGTGCGGTGGGTGGGGTGCCGAGTGTGAGTGCGGGGTGCCGGTGCGGGTCGCGGGCGCGGGTCGTGCGTGCGGTGGGTGCGGGTCGCGGGCGCGGGTCGTGCGTGCGGTGGGTGCGGGTCGCGGGCGCGGGTCGTGCGTGCGGTGGGTGCGGGTCGCGGGTGCGGTGGGTGCGGGGTCGTGGGTTGCGTGTGGGGTCGCGGGAACCGGGTGGGTTCGTCGGGGCAGTGGGACTGTCGCGGCTCTGGGATAATGGATTGAGCGGGCGGTCGCCTGGCTCGCGGTGGTGCCGCTGGGCTTCGGTGCGCATGCAGCTGTGGTCAACGCGTGCAGTTTGCGGTCGAGCGGTGCGGTCAAGCGGTGTGGTCAAGCGGGTGGTCAAGCGGGTGGTCAAGCGGTGTGGTCAAGCGGGTGGTCAAGCGGTGTGGTCAAGCGGTGTGGTCAAGCGGTGTGGTCAAGCGGTGTGGTCAAGCGGTGTGGTCAAGCGGTGTGGTCAAGCGGTGTGGTCGGCCAATGCGGGTGCGGCGGGGTCCGAGTCCGAGTCTGAGTTCGGGGGCTTGATCGCGCGGTCGTGTCTGGCCTGGCTCAGGGCTACCAAAGCGCCCGCAGCCGCGGCCGTCGTTGTCAGCCAGAATGCCGTTGCGTACGCGCCGCTGTGCAAGGGCAGGGTCAGCAGGGCTACCGTGACCGCGCCCGTTAGGTACTGGGCCGTTGTCATCGTTGCGCCGGCCGACGACTGCTGGGCCGGTGGGACCTCGCGGGCGCCCAGGACGAACATCGACGTGTAGATGACGCCGTGGGCGGCGCCGCTTACCAGCAGGCCCGGTAGGACGCCCTGGAAGTAGCCCGTGTTCGCGGTCAGGGCCAGCCAGGCCAGGGACGCCGCGGCCGCCGTGAAGGCGCCGGCCAGGGTCGGGGCTGTGCCGAAGCGGCGTATCAGGCGGGCCGTCGCCGAGCTGCCCGCTGTGACCAGGGCGGCCAAAGGGAGGAACGCCAGGCCGGCCTGCAGAGGTGTGTAGCCGTCGCGGTTCTGCAGCATCAAGGTCACCACGTAGAACTCGGAACCTACGCTCGCCATGTACAAGGCGGCGGACCATGAACCCGTGCGCAAAGATCGCGGCGAATGACTGGCGGGACTCGACGCTTGATCGGCCGGCCCGGACGCGTAGCCGGCGAGCTGGGTTTCGTCGTCCTCGATGCTGGTGCGGTAGTTCTTGGTCCAGTAGCTGATGCCGCGTTCGCGGTCGTATTCGGTGACCATGTGGCCGCCGATGAGCGCGACGGCGAACCCGACGAGCGGCGCCCCACCGGCGGCGGCTTCGCGTCGGCGAAAACCTTCAAGCCGACCTCGCCGAGGAAACCTCGATGTCCGAAAAATCGTGATAAAAGCGAAAAAGACCAGCGAGCCGGTCAAGGCCAGCAGCGTCGGCCACGAGCGCCAGCCGCGCGCGCCTCCCTCGGTCAGGCCCAAGGCCAGCAGTACCGCCGCCGCCGTCGACAGCAACGTGCGCGTCAGCGGGGCCGGCGTCCCACGCGTCCGCGCGGTCGACCACAGCCAAGCCCCAGCCCCCGCGGCGCACGCCGCGACCACCGGCACGTTCACCAAGAAGGTCCAGCGCCAGCTCAGCCGCGTCAGCGCGCCGCCCAGCACCACGCCCGCGGCCAGCCCCGAGGCGCCCACCGCGCCCCACACCGACAGCGCCCGCGTCCGCGCCGCACCCGTGAAGCGCGCGCCGATCAGCCCCAGGATCGCCGGCTGCAGCAGCGCCGCCGCCAGGCCCTGCACGGCGCGGGCGGCGAGCAGGGCCGGGCCGGACGACGCCAGACCCCCGGCCAGGCTCGCCAGGCCGAAGAGCAGCGTCGCGGCCAGGAAGAGGCGGCCCGCGCCCCAACGGTCCGACAAGCGGCCGCCGAGCAGCAGGAAGCCGGCGAACGGCACCGCATACGCGCTCACGACCCACTGCGCCGCGGCCAGCGAGAGCCCGAGGTCCCGCGCGATCGCCGGCAGCGCGACGTACACGATCGAGAAGTCGAGGGCGAGCAGGAACTGCGCCGCCGAGAGCACCGCGAGGATCATGCTCGCCATCGTCCGACCCTCACATTAGTGTGAAGGTCAATGCGTATCGGCGAACTCTCCGCCCGCACCGGCACGCCCGCCCGGCTGCTGCGGTACTACGAGGAGCAGGGACTGCTCACCCCCGAGCGCCGGGCCAACGGGTACCGGGACTACGGCGAGCACCTGGTCGACCGGGTGCAGCAGATTCGCGGGCTGCTCGAGTCCGGGCTGCCCACGCGTCTGATCAGAAACGTGCTGCCGTGCCTCGACAACCCCTGTAGCATCACGATCTCCGACGCCGGGCCCGAGGTCGTCGCCCAGCTGCGCTACGAGCGGGACCGCATGGACGCCCGGATCGCCTGTCTCAGCCGCAACCGCGATGCCATCGATGCGTACCTGTCCAAAGTGACGTCGAAAGTGATCCAGCCCATGAGCGAGCCCGTCGTCACCCTGGCCACCGCCGAGCACCGCGACGCGGTCGTGGCCACCTTCGTTGCCGCGTTCGCCACCGATCCGGCCATGCGCTGGTTCATGCCCGACGACGCGACCTACCCGGCCGAGGCGGCCGCGATGGCGGGTGCGCTGTTCGACCTGCGCGCCGGGCACGGCACGGTGTGGGTCGCCGACGGGGGAGCCGCGGTCGCGATGTGGGACGCGCCGAAGTCCCCGGGCGGCGACGGGGTCGAGCACCCGCCCCAGGCCGGCCGCTTCGGCCTCTACCAGTCGATCGTGCACACCAAACTGCCCAGAACGCCGCATTGGTACCTGGGGGTGCTGGCGACCCACCCCGACCACCGCGGCCGCAAGCTCGGCCGGACCGTGCTGGCGGCCGGGCTCGCGCGCGCGAAGGCCGACGGGCTGCCGGCCTACCTGGAAACTTCGAACCCGAAGAACGTCGAGGTGTACCGCTCCGTCGGCTTCGAGGTCGTCCGGGAGCTCCACGTCGACGAGCTCCCGGTATGGATCATGTCGACCGCGGCGGCTCTTTCTTAGCCGGGCCCCCGAGCAGGTCCTCGAACGACGTCGTCAGCGCGAACGGGTCGGCGACCTCGACCGGCCCCCGCTCGGACACCAGCGCGGCCAGCTGCGCACCCGCGCGGCGCACGCGCTCGTGCAGGGTGTCGCGCCCGCCGGCGGCCCAGTCCTCGGTCGCGGCGAACACCGCGGTCGGCGCCACGACCGCGTGCAGGTAGACGAACATGGGCCGCAGCGCGTGCTCCAGCGCCAGCGAGTGCCGGGCCGTGCCGCCCGTCGCGCCGAGCAGCACCGGCTTGTCGCGCAGCACGTCGTCGCCGAGCACGTCGAAGAACGACTTGAACAGCCCGCTGTACGACGCGTTGAAGATCGGCGTCACGGCCACCAGCCCGTCGGCGCCGGCCACCGCGTCGACGACCTCCTTGAGCGCCGGGGAGGGGAAGCCGGTCAGCAGGTTGTCGGTGATGTCGTGGGCCACGTTGCGCAGCTCGAACACGCGCACCTCGGCGTCGAGGCCCGCGCTGACGGCGGCGGTGAGCCGGTCGGCCAGCAGCCGTGAGGACGACGGCTGGCTCAACCCGGCGGTGACGGCGACGATCGAGCGGGTGCTCATGGTTATGCGTCCACCTTCTGCAGAGCCTTCAGGGACTCGTGCGTCGGCGCGTCCGGCACGTGCGCGGGGCGGCCGATCGCGAACTCCTTGCGCAGCACCGGCACGACCTCCTCGCCGAGGATGTCGAGCTGCTCCAGCACCGTCTTCAGCGGCAGGCCGGCGTGGTCGAGCAGGAACAGCTGCCGCTGGTAGTCCCCGACGTACTCGCGGAAGCCCAGCGTGCGGTCGATGACCTCCTGCGGGCTGCCGACGGTCAGCGGGGTCTGCGCCGAGAAGTCCTCCAGCGAGGGGCCATGGCCGTAGACGGGAGCGTTGTCGAAGTACGGCCGGAACTCGTTCTTGGCGTCCTGCGAGTTCTTGCGCATGAACACCTGGCCGCCGAGGCCGACGATGGCCTGGTCGGGCGAGCCGTGGCCGAAGTGCTCGAACAGCCGCCGGTACAGCTCGACCATGCGCTGGGTGTGCTCCTTGGGCCAGAAGATGTGGTTGGCGAAGAAGCCGTCGCCGTAGTACGCGGCCTGCTGCGCGATCTCGGGCGTGCGGATCGAGCCGTGCCAGACGAACGGCGGGACGCCGTCCAGCGGGCGCGGCGTGGCCGTGAAGCCCTGCAGCGGCGTGCGGAACTCGCCCTCCCAGTCCACGACGTCCTCGCGCCACAGCCGGCGCAGGAGCGCGTAGTTCTCGACGGCGAGCGGGATGCCCTTGCGGATGTCCTGGCCGAACCACGGGTACACCGGGCCGGTGTTGCCGCGGCCCAGCATGAGGTCCACGCGGCCGTCGGCCAGGTGCTGCAGCATCGCGTAGTCCTCGGCGATCTTCACCGGGTCGTTGGTCGTGATGAGGGTGGTCGCGGTGGACAGCAGCAGCCGCGAGGTCTTCGCCGCGATCCAGCCGAGCATGGTGGTCGGCGACGAGGGCACGAACGGCGGGTTGTGGTGCTCGCCCATGGCGAACACGTCGAGCCCGACCTCCTCGGCCTTGAGCGCGATCGTCGTCATGGCCTTGACCCGCTCGGCGTCGGTCGGCACCCGCCCCGTCGTGGGGTCCTGCGTCACGTCACCGACGGTGAACACACCGAACTGCATCTCGAACGCCACCTTCACTGCGGACCCGGGCGGTTCCCGGCCTCTGCGCGCTACAACATAGCTGACGAGTCAAACATTCCGCCAGTGAACAATCAACTTCCGTGACTTCCCAGCGCGGCGCCGAGCCGGGCCACGCCGTCCTCGATCGCGCGCTCGCTCAGGGATGCATACCCGAACAGCAGGCCCGGCGGACCGGTCCCGGCCAGGTAGTACCGGCGCAGCCCCGCGATCGCCACGCCCGCCGCGGCCGCGGACTGCTCGGCCGTGGCCTCGTCGAGCCCCGGCGGCAGCCAGGCCACCAGGTGATGCCCGGCCGCGATGCCGGCCGGGCGCAGCCGCGGCAGGTGGCGGGCCAGGGCGCGCAGCAGGGCGTCGCGGCGGCGGCGGTACACGGGGCGCATCCGGCGCAGGTGCCGGTCCAGCTCGCCGGCGGCCAGGAAGTGAGCGAACGCCAGCTGGTCGATGGCGGGGGAGCCCCGGTCCGCCCGGAGCTTCGCCTCGACCACCGGGCCCACGAGCCGCCGGGGCAGCAGCATCCAGCCCAGCCGCAGCCCCGGCGCCAGCGTCTTGCTGGCCGAGCCCAGGTACGCCACGCGGTCCGGGGCCAGGCCCTGCATGGCGCCGATCGCGGCCCGGTCGTAGCGGTACTCGGCGTCGTAGTCGTCCTCGACCACCAGCGCGCCCGTGCGCCGGGCCCAGCGCACCACGCCCGCGCGCGCCTCGGCCGGGAGCACCCCGCCGGTCGGCCACTGGTGCGAGGGGGTGAGCACGAGCGCCTGGGCGTCGACGCCCTCCAGCGCCGCGATGTCCACGCCGTGCTCGCCGACGGGCACCCCGGCCGGCCCCAGCCCCGCGGCGGCCGCGAGGGGCCGCACGTCGTCGTTTGACGACGGGTCCTCCACCGCGATCGGGCGCCCGTCCCGCCCGCCGGCGGCGAGCACGGTCACGAGCAGCGCGACCCCCTGGGCGTACCCCGAGCAGATCACGATGTCGCCGGGGTGCGCGACGGTGCCGCGGACCCGGTTCAGGTACGCGGCCAGCGCGGAGCGCATTTCGGGGTCGCCCTGCCCGCTGGTGTACCCGAGCCGCTCCGCCGGCGCCTCGGTGAGCACCCGGCGCAGGCTGCGCAGCCAGGCCGCCCGCGGGAAGTTCGACACGTCGCTGCGCCCGTAGTTGAAGCTCACGACGGGCGCCGCGGGCGCGGGCGCGGGCGGCGGCTCGGCGGCCGGTGCGGTCTCCGCGCCGGCGTTCACCCGGGTGTATCCGCCGGAGCGGCTGGTCAGGTACCCCTCGGCGGAGAGCTGCTCGTAGGCGGCCACGACCACGCCCCGCGACACGCCCAGCGAGGCGGCGAGGACACGGCTCGGCGGCAGCGACCCGCCCACCGGCAGCCGCCCCGCCCGCACCGCGGCCCGGATCGAGGCCTCCAGCTGCCGGTGCAGGGCGACGCCGGAGTCGCGGTCGAGCGCGTCCAGCAGCAGGTCGGTCGCGGCGCCACCGGAATTGGTCCTCGACTCGCGCACGGGATCGGACCTCTCATGCAGTACCAAATTCGAAGAGGCTTTCAGCATGACGACGACGGCGCAGAAGCTCAATGTGCTCACCGCGGGCGACCCGGGATATGACGAGGCCCGCTCGATCTGGAACGCGATGGTCGACCGCCGCCCGGCCCTGATCGTGCGGGCGGCGTGCGAGTCCGACGTGGTCGCGGCGGTGCGGCTGGCCCGGGAACGCGGCCTGGAGCTGGGAGTCCGCTGCGGCGGGCACAACGCGGCCGGGTTCGCGGTGCCGGAGGGCGGGCTGATGCTGGACCTGACCCGGCTCGCCGCGGTGCGGGTCGACCCGGCCCGGCGCCGCGCCCGGGTGCAGGGCGGGGTGCTGCTCGGCGCGCTCGACACCGCCGCCCAGCGCCACGGCCTGGCGACCACGGCCGGCAACGTGTCGCACACCGGCGTCGGCGGGCTCACGCTCGGCGGCGGGATGGGCTGGCTGGCCCGGCAGTACGGGCTGGCCTGCGACAACGTGGTGTCGTACCGCGTGGTGACGGCGGCCGGCGAGGTGCTGACCGCGTCCGCCCGGGAGCACCCGGAGCTGTTCTGGGGCCTGCGCGGCGGGGGCGGGAACTTCGGCGTGGTCACCGAGTTCGAGTTCCGGTTGCACCCGGTCGGGACGCGGGCCCTCGTCGCGGAGTACGCCGTCGACCCGTCCGGCGCCGCCGCGGCGCTGCGGCACTGGCGCGACCTCGCGGCCGTCGCGCCCCGGCCGGCGACCCTCGAGGCGGTCTCGCCGGGCGACGGCTCGGTGCGCCTCGGGTTCGTCTGGGCCGGCCCGGGCGATCCGGCCGGGCTGCTGGCCGAGATGCCCGCCGCGACCGTGCGTGAGGTGTCGTACCTGCACCTGCAGACGCGCGACGACACGACGGGCGGGCACGCGTACCGCCGCTACTCCAAGGGCCACTACCTGCGCTCCCTACCCGACGCGGCCGTCGACGCCTTTCTCACGCCCGGACCGGCTTCGCGGAGCCTGCAGACCTACGGCGGCGCCATCGCCGACGTCGCCCCCGCGGCGACGGCGTTCGCGCACCGGGACACGCTGTTCGAGTTCGGCACCGGCCTGCGCTGGACGGACCCGGCCGAGGACGCCGAGCGCACGGCCGTCGCGCGGGCGACGGGCGCGCTGCTCGCCCCGTACGCGTCCGGCGTCTACGTCAACGTCCTCAACGACGAGGGCGAGGCGGGCGTGCGGCGCGCCTACCCGGCCGCGCAGCTGGCGCGCCTGACCGCGGTGAAGGACGCCTACGACCCGGACAACGTCTTCCACCTCAACCACAACATCAGGCCCTCGGTTCGCCCCTGAGCAGGCCCAGCAGCTCCCGCACGGCCCGGACCCGCGGCCCGAACTGCGGGTCGAGCGCCATGAGCAGCACCGCGACGGCCCACACGGCGGCCACCGCGGCCGCGCCCCGGCCGAGCTCGTCCCACGGCAGCAGCCCGGCCCGGTGCAGCAGGACCACGGCGGCCGCCGGTACCAGCGCGACGGCGACCGAGCGCAGCACCGCGAGCGTGGCGAAGACCCGCCGCCGCACCGGCCGCGGCTCCGCGTCGACGATCCCGGCGAGGCTGCCCAGCCGCCCGGTCGCGACGGCCCCGGCGCAGGCGAGCAGCTGCCGCCGCAGCGTGGCGACGGTCTCGGCGTCGGGCAGCGCGACGGCGACCTCCTGCGCGCGCAGCCCGGCCGCGATGCGCCGCAGCCGCCCGCGCAGCTCGGCGTCGAGGTCGGCGGCGGGGAGGGCGAGCGCCGCGGCGTACCCGTGCTCGAAGACCTCGGCGAGCTGCTCCAGCCCGCGCGCGACCGCGCGGCGGGGCCCGGCGGTCCCGAGGTCGCCGGAGTCGAGGAAGGGCAGCAGCCGGTTGAGCAGCTCGGCCGCCTCGATCTCCGGGTGCCGCCGCATCCGCCGCCGGTCGACGACCCGTGCGGCCAGCACGACCACGGCCACGGCGAGCAGGAAGCCCAGCCACTGCACGAGCCCGGCCCGCAGCACGACGACCGGGAAGAGGGCCGGGCCCAGCGCCGGCCCGCCCGGCACGACGGCGAGGACAGCGCCGAGCCCGGCCGCGGCGAGCACCGGCATCCACATCCCGAACCGCGGCAGGTACCCGGCGGGCCCGACGAGGACCACGAACGCCAGGAGAATCGCGGCGCCCTGCGTCATCCACGGGACCCCGGCGGCGGTCAGGAGCCAGATCGGCAGGGTCAGTTGCCCGCGCTCTCGTAGCGGCGCAGGCCGCGGGTGAAGATCCAGCCGGCCACGGCCAGGCAGTACACCGCGACCAGGGGCGTGAGCAGCCCGACCCAGGCGCGGCCGTGGCCCAGCACGTAGCTCACCGGGAAGAAGCTCACGAACGCGAACGGCAGGGCGAAGCCCAGGGCGGCCTTGAGCGCCCACGGGTAGACCGAGAGCGGGAACCGGGCCAGGTCGCCGGCCTGGTGGACCGCCATCGCGAAGAGCGGGCTCGGGCTCTGCATCCAGAACGAGGCCGCGTTCGTGGCCAGGTTGATCGCCACCTTGATGGCCATCGCGGACAGCAGCACCACGAGGCCGAGGGCGATCCTTGCGGGGGACCAGGCCACGTCCACATGGGACAGTGAGAAGCCCAGCATGAGGCCGCCGGTGACGAGGTTGGACAGGCCGTTGATGCCGACCTGGACGCTGCTGACCTGCAGGACCACCGGGAACGGGCGCACCATCATGTAGTCGATGTCGCCCTGGTTGATCATCCAGGACAGGCTCCACATGCCCTCGAAGAACAGGGAGCCGACGCCCTCGGCCACGGCGACCATGCCGAACATCGCCACCACGGCCCAGAAGTCCCAGCCGTTGATGGCCGGCACCTTGGCGAAGATGGCGGCCAGGAAGACCACGTTGACGACCTGCATGACGACCGTGCCGGCCATCATCACCCAGAAGTCGCCCTGGTACTCCAGCAGTGAGCGCAGGTGCGCGCCCAGCAGCCGCCGGTACAGCCGAAAGATCCGCATCTCATCCCCCGTGGACGGTCAGTTGGCGCAGGGCCCGGCCGAAGAGGGCGCGGGCGGCGTACCACAGCAGCAGGAGCCAGCCGAGCTGGACCGCGACGAGCAGCAGGGCGTGGCGGCCCGAGGCCTGGCCGACGAAGATGAGCGCCGGCGTGGACGTGAGCCCGGCGAACGGCGACCACTGCGCGGCGGTGGCGAGCCAGCCGGGGAAGTACGCCAGCGGCACCAGCGCCCCGGAGAGCAGGCCGGTGATCGCCTGGCGGGCCCACAGGACCCCGACGAAGTTCTGCGTCCAGAAGCAGGCGAGCGTGGAGACGTACACCACGATGAACTTCAGCGGCACGAGCAGCACCATGCTGACCGCGAACAGGGCCAGCTCCGGCCCCGGGGGCAGGTCCGGCGGGCCGCTGACCACAATGGACACCCCGGTCACGAGGGCCACGACGGCGATCTCGATCCACACGCCGCCGATCGCCTCCCACAGCCGGGCCCGCTGGTAGTCCACCGGCTTGACCAGGTCGAGCGCGACGAGCCCGGACTGGATGCGGTGCGACATGCGGAAGTCGACGAAGGTGCCGACGAGCGCGCCGGAGGCGAAGGCGACGAGCAGGTAGCTGCGCATGTGCGGCCAGTCGTAGCCGCCGACCTGGGCCGCGCCGTCGCCCAGGAGCACCTTCCAGACCGCGAGCAGCGCGACGAGCTGGAAGGCGACGCCGCCGAGGGAGAGCAGGAAGTTGCCGCGGTACGCCAGCGCCGACAGGGCGGCGGCGCGGGCGTGCGCCATATAGGCCCTCACGCCGTCACCTCCGCAGGCGCCGGCGCGAGCAAGCTGTGCCTCTGATGAGCGGCCCCTCCGCTGCGCTCCGGACCGCTCATGCCGCGTCCAGCTGCAGCTCGCCGGAGTACACCCGGCGGATGACGTCCTCGATGGAGGGCTCGTCGACGTTGAAGTCGACGAGGTTGGTCAGCGGGGCCAGGGCCGTGACCGCCTGGCCCGCGGTCATCGCGAACCGGTCGAAGCGGACCGAGAAGTGCAGCGGCGTCTCGCCCGGCTCCACGGTCGCGCCGGGCAGGGCGGTGCGCAGGGCCTCCAGCGGTACCGCCGAATCGGTCTCCACGTTGAGGATCCGCTCGCGCGCGAAGGCGTCCTTCACGGCGTCGAGGTCGCCGTCGAAGATGATCCGGCCCGAGTCGATGATGACCAGGCGGCGGCAGAAGCCCTCGATGTCGCCGAGGTCGTGGCTGGTGAGCATGACCGTGGTGCCCTCGTCGCGCACCGAGCGGAAGAACTCGCGGACGCGGTCCTTCACGGCGAGGTCGAGGCCGATGGTGGGCTCGTCGAGGTACACCACCGGCGGCGCGTGCAGCAGCGCGGCGGCGAGGTCGGCGCGCATCCGCTGGCCCAGCGAGAGCTTGCGCCCGAGCACCGGCAGCACGTCGCCGAGGTCGAGGACCTCGTCGAAGCGGGCCAGGCGCTGGCGGTACGTGCCGTGGTCGATGCCGTAGATGTCGCGCAGCACGGCGAGGGACTCCGAGACCGGCAGGTCCCACCACAGCTGGGTCCGCTGGCCGAAGACCACCCCGATGCGGTGCGAGACCGCGATGCGGTCCTTGCGCGGCGACAGCCCGTCGATGCGGACCTCGCCGGTGGTCGGCACGAGAATGCCGCTGAGCAGCTTGACGGTCGTCGACTTGCCGGCGCCGTTGGGCCCGACGTAGGCCACCGCCTCGCCGGCCTCGATCGACAGGTCGACGTGGTCCACCGCGACCTTGTCGGTGAAGCGCCTGGTGAAGAGGTGTTTGACGGCCCCCCGTAGGCCCGGATCCTTGTCCGGCCTTCGGAAGACCTTGGTCAGCTGACGTGCCTCCACGATTGCCACCGACGGAGACTAACGGACATTTTTCGATACCCGAACTAAATATCCGCCTGCCTGGTGAGCAGCGCCGCGAGGCCTTCGGCGCTCGCCCGGTCGAGCGGTTCGTGGGAGATCATGAGGCGGTACCACAGCACGCCGTACGCCTGCTCGACCAGCAGTCCGGGCCCGGGCACCCCGTGCCGCTCCAGCAGTCCCCGCAGGGCCTCGCGGCGGCGCCGGGTGAACTGCTCGAGCATCTCGCGCGCGGCCGGGTCGGACTGCGCGAGGCCGGCCGCGGTGGCCAGGAACGCCCGCCCCCGCTCGGCCCCGGCGAAGGAGCTGACCAGGAACGCGGTGAGGTCGCCGGGCAGCGTGCCGTCGCCGGTCTCGACGACGTCGGCGCGGGCGCGCTCCAGCAGGGCGTCGAGCATCACCGCGTACTTCGACGGCCACCAGCGGTAGATGGTCTGCTTGCCCACGCCGGCCCGCGCGGCGATCGCGTCGACGGTGACGGCCGCGCCGCCGGGCTCGGCGATCAGGGCCGCGGCGGCGTCGAGGATGTCCTGCCGCGCGGCCTCGTTGCGGCGGCGGCCGGTGTGCTCCCGGTGCATGTGATGATCCTAACTTGCCGAGACCGGCAGTCTCGGCAATGCTTGTCGAGAACGCAAGTCTCGACAAAGGGGATGCAGCATGACTCAGCAGGTACTCGTCGCGGGCGGCACCTCCGGCATCGGCCTGGCCACCGCGCACGCCTTCGCGGCCCGCGGGTTCGCGGTCACCGTGACCGGCCGCGACCAGGCCCGGATCGACAAGGCCGGGCTGCCGGGGGTCGTCGCCGACGCGGCCACCGACGAGGGGGCGCTCGCGACGTTCGGCGGCGGTGCCCGGTACGACCACCTCGTGCTCGCCCTCGGCGGCTCCCTCGGCGCCGGCCCGCTGGCCCAGCTCGACCTGGGCCAGCTCCGGGCCGCGTTCGAGGGCAAGTTCTGGCCGCACCTGCGGCTGCTGCGGGCCGCGCTGCCGCACCTGGCCGGCGCCGCGTCGGTCACCATCGTGTCGGCCAGCTCGGCGCGGGCGGCCCTGCCGGGCACGGCCGGGCTCGCCGCGCTCAACGGGGCCCTGGAGGCGCTGGTCGGGCCGCTGTCGGTGGAGCTGGCGCCGGTGCGGGTCAACGCGGTCTCGCCCGGGGTCATCGACACGCCGTGGTGGGACGGCCTCGCGGCGGCCGACCGCGAGGCGCTGTTCGCCTCGTTCGCGGCGGCGCTGCCCGCGGGCCGGGTCGGCCGCGCCGAGGAGGTCGCCGAGGCCATCGTGGCCCTGGCGACCAACGGCTACATCACCGGCACGGTCCTGCCGGTCGCGGGCGGCGTGCAGCTCGCTACCGGTGCGCCCAGCTCCAGCCGGTGAGGAACCCGCCGGCACCGTCGAGGTAGAAGTAGCCCCAGGCGCCGGTCCCGGCCCGGTACGGCAGCAGCTCGGCGAACGCGGCCCGCGCCCGGGCCGGCCGCCCGCCGAGCACGCCGGCGAGGGCCAGCCAGCTGTAGGCGGTCGGCGCGCGCCCGAGGCGGCGCGGCCCGGCGGCGCGGAAGCGCTCCGCGCACGCGTCGACCTCGGCGGCCACGTCGCGGCGGCCGAAGTACTGGCACACCCGCAGGAACGCCTCGGGGCTGCGGGTGTCCCAGCAGTACTCGCGCATCGCGTACTCGAAATGGGCGAACACCGGCAGCACGTGCACACTGGCCCCGGCCGGCGCCCCGTCCGCGGCCTTGCGCGCGGCCGCGAACATCTTCTCGTGCGAGCCGTACCACTTGCGGCACAGGTACGTCACCGCGGCCAGGTGCAGCTCGAAGTGGTACCGGTCGCGGCGCAGCCCCTCGCGCATCGCGTCGTTGAACTCCGGCATCGAGCCGTTGCCGGTCAGCATCGACGACACGATCCCGTACCACGGCGCCGGGTCGGCGGGGGCCAGCTCGATCGCGCGTCGGCTCGCCGCCCGGGCCGCCGCGCCGAACGACGCGAAGCCGGCGAACTGCTCCGCGGTGGTGTGCTTCGCGCTCGCGGCGCCGCGCGCGCGGCCCGCGGCGGCCATGAGGTGCGCGGCCATCAGGATCGCCGCGTCGGGGTGGCCGGGCTCCGCCCTGTCCCAGGCCAGCAGCCACGACTC
The DNA here is from genome assembly GCF_049995355.1 of Dactylosporangium sp. McL0621. NCBI lineage: Bacteria > Bacillati > Actinomycetota > Actinomycetes > Micromonosporales > Micromonosporaceae > Dactylosporangium > Dactylosporangium sp. McL0621. Next base: position 9,708,645 of record NZ_CP188259.1, on the reverse strand, counting down.
GTCCGCGGCGGCCGCCTCGGCGAGCACGGCGAAGCGCCGCCCGCGGACCTCGTGGTCGGCGCCGTGCAGCACGTCCCGGGCGGCCTGCCACTCCCCGGCCCGGGCCCGGTCGCGGGCGGCGCGCAGGTCGAAGTCGTCGAAGGCCGGGTCGTCGTCGAGCTCGGGGTCCGCGAGCCGCCCCCGGAACAGTCGCTTCAGCACGCCGGTGAGCATAGAGGGGCACTGGCGGGGCCACGATCCGCAACGGCCGCGGTTGTACCGTCGGTGGCGTGAGCGGTCCGCAGCGAAGCGGAGGGGCCGTTCACCATTGGCGCAGGGCCGTTCGGTCGCGGCGCCGGAGCGAAGCGGAGGTGGCGTGAGCGGTCCGCAGCGCAGCGGAGGGGCCGTTCACCATTGGCGCAGGGCCTTTCGGTCGCGGCGCCGGAGCGAAGCGGAGGTGGCGTGAGCGGTCCGCAGCGCAGCGGAGGGGCCGTTCACCATTGGCGCAGGGCCTTTCGGTCGCGGCGCCGGAGCGAAGCGGAGGTGGCGTGACCGAACTCGGGTTGTTCCTGCGTACACGCCGGGAGGCGATCAAGCCGGCCGAGGCGGGCCTGCCGAGCGGGCCCCGCCGCCGCACGCCGGGCCTGCGCCGCTCGGAGCTGGCCGCCCTGGCCGGGGTCAGCGTCGAGTACGTCACGCGCCTCGAGCAGGGCCGCGACCGTCACCCGTCGCCGCCGGTGCTCTCCGCGCTCGCGGATGCGCTGCGGCTGACGCCCTCGGAGCGGGTACACCTGCATCGCCTGACCAAGGCCGCGGACCCCGGCTTCACGTGCCGCGGGCCCCGGGCCACGCCGCCGGCGACCGTGCGGCCGACCGTGCGCGCGCTGCTGGACCGGCTCGACCCCGCGCCCGCCGCGATCCTCAACCGGCTCGGCGACCTCGTGGCGCGCACGCCCGCCTTCGACGCGCTCGTGGGCCCGCTGGGGCTGCTGGATGCGGCGGTACCCAACCTGGCGCGCTTCGTCCTGGGCGACCCCCGCGCCCGGGCGGCCTTCCCCGACTGGGACCACGTCGCCGACGAGCAGGTCGCCGCGCTCAAGCACGGCCCGTTCCGCACCGACGCGGCCATGGCCGCCCTCGCCGACGAGCTCACCGTGGTCGCCGGCGACGCCTTCACCGCGCGCGTCGGCACGATCCCGGGCCTGCCCCGCCCGAGCGGCGTGCTGCGCCTGGCGCACCCGGCGGCCGGGATGCTGCGCCTGGCGTACGAGACGCTGGACCTCCCGGCCGACGACGATCAGAGGCTGCTGGTGTACCTGCCGGCGGACCCGGCCACGCAGGAGGCCCTGGACCGGCTCCTGACCCCGCCCCACCAGCCGCTGCGCCTGGTGGCCGGCTGATTCGTCGCCGGTCGATATGATCCGGCCGTGTATTACCCCCAGCCTCCCCCGAAGAAGACCAACACCGCGCTCATCGTGTCGCTGGCCGTCGGGATCCCGGTACTGCTGATCCTGTGCTGCGTCGGCGTGTTCATCGTCGGGCCCGTGCTGGGCATCGGCTTCCTCACCAGCAAGGTCGTCAAGGACGAGGCCCAGCTCAAGGTGGTGGCCGGCGACTGGTCCAACGCCGACGGGTCGGTCCGGGCCGACATCACCGAGTACGGCTCCGTCACCGTCACCTTCACCGCGCCGCTGACGACCGGCTCCTGCACGGGGTACCTGAAGGCCGCGAAGCCGCGGTACCCGGTCACGTTCGCGTCCGTGCCGTGCGGCCCGGTCACGGGCACCGCCGGGGTGTTCCAGCGCAACGACAGCGGCACCGAGCTGACACTCACCGCCCCCGGGCTCACCGGCGTCGTGCTGCACCAGTAGACCGTGGGGAGCGCTCTCCCGGTTACTGGCAAGGCATTGACAGGGGTTCCAGGAGGGGTCATTGTGGCTTTTTGAGAGAGCGCTCTCTCAACTCCGCCGTCACACCCCCGCCACGAAGGAGTCACCCATGGACTGGTCGGTCTCCGCCCCCGGCCATCGATCCGTCGGATTGAACACAGCAAGACTCGGGCGCAGCCGGCGCACGCTGCGCTACGGCATCATCGCGCTCGCGGTGGCCGCCATGCTGTGCGCGTACATCGTCGTCGTCGTCACCCGCGCCAACGCGGCCGAGACCCTGCTGTCGCAGGGCAAGCCGACGACCGCGTCGTCGTCCGAGAGCGCGGCCACCCCCGCCTCCAGCGCGACCGACGGCAACGCCGGCACCCGCTGGTCGAGTGCCTTCACCGTGCCCCAGTGGATCCAGGTCGACCTCGGCTCGCCGCAGGCGATCTCCCGGGTCGGGCTGAACTGGGAGGCGGCGTACGCCACCGCCTTCACCATCCAGACCTCCAACGACGCCACCAACTGGACAAACGTCTACTCGACCACGACCGGCACCGGCGGCAGCAACGTCAGCCTGACCGTGTCGGGCAACGGCCGCTACGTCCGGCTCAACGCGACCGCCAAGAGCACCCAGTACGGCATCTCGCTCTGGGAGTTCCAGATCTTCGGCGGCTCGCCGACCACGCCCGGCAGCTGCGGCGCCGCCAACGCCGCGCAGGGCAAGACGGCCACCGCCTCCTCGACCGAGAACGCGGGCACCCCGGCCGCGTCGGCCGTCGACGGCAACGCCGGCACCCGCTGGTCCAGCGCCGCGAGCGACCCGCAGTGGCTGCAGGTCGACCTCGGCTCGGTGCAGTCGGTCTGCGGCGTCACGCTGAACTGGGAGACCGCCTACGCGACGGCGTTCCAGATCCAGACGTCGACCGACGGCACCGCGTGGACCACCATCTACACGACCACGACCGGCACCGGTGGGGTCCAGAACCTCAACGTCACCGGCAGCGGCCGCTACGTGCGGATGAACGGCACCGCCCGGGCCACGCAGTACGGCTACTCGCTGTGGGAGTTCCAGATCCGCGTCGGCGGCGTGCCGTCGACGACGAACGACACCCCCAGCTCGCCGAGCCCGACGCCCAGCACCAACCCGGGCAACTCGGTGCTGCTGTCCTACAAGAAGCCGGCCGTCGCCTCGACCTCGCAGAACGACACCAACTGCAACCCGTGCACCCCCGACAAGGCCTTCGACAACGACCCGGCGAGCCGCTGGGCCACCAGCCCCGACAACGGCTGGGTCGACCCGGGCTGGATCTACGTCGACCTCGGCGCGCAGGCCCACATCACCCAGGTCGTCCTGCAGTGGGACCCGGCGTACGCGGTGGCGTACCAGATCCAGACCTCCACCGACGCCGCGAACTGGACGTCGATCTACAGCACCACGACGGGCAAGGGCTTCAAGGAGACCCTGACCGTCAACGGCAACGGCCGCTATGTGCGGATGTACGGCACCCAGCGCTCCAACGGCTACGGCTACTCGCTGTGGGAGTTCAAGGTGTACGGCACCGGCGGCGCCCCGACCCAGCCCCCGGCCCCGCCCGCGGACCCGGTCTTCCCGGCCACCAACCTGGTCTGGAGCGACGAGTTCAACACCGGCACCAACGTCGACACGTCCAAGTGGCACGTCGACCCGGGCACGGGCCAGAACGGTGAGATCCAGTACTACACGAACTCGGAGAACACCAGCATCCAGGGCGGCTCCCTGGTCATCGAGGCCCGCAAGCAGACCGAGGGCGGCCGCGACTACACCTCGGGCCGCATCAACACCAGCACGAGCTTCACCACGCAGTACGGCCGGGTCGAGGCCCGGATCAAGGTGCCGAAGGGCAACGGCCTCTGGCCCGCGTTCTGGATGATGGGCGCCGACTTCCTGCAGGGCCGCCCGTGGCCGTACAACGGCGAGATCGACATCATGGAGATCCTCGGCAAGAGCACCACGGACGTGTACTCGACGCTGCACGCGCCGGCGTACAACGGTGGCGGCGGCTACGGCCAGAAGCTCACCACCGTGGACCTCTCGCTGGACTACCACGTGTACTCGGTCGAGTGGGACAGCAAGCACATGACGTTCCGCGTCGACAACACCGTGATCCTCGTGGCCAACAAGGACACGGTCGAGACGACCCGGGGCCCGTGGGTGTACGACCACCAGTTCTACGTCATCCTCAACCTCGCCGTGGGCGGTGACTTCCCCGGCCCGATCGACGCCACCACGCCGTTCCCGTCGCGGATGTACGTCGACTACGTGCGGGTTTACAAGTAGCAGGTAACTCACCGAACTGGCCGCGGGTGGACGTGACATGCGGATCCGTCCACCCGCGGCTCTCATCGCGACGGGGCACGATCTACCGTGACAACCATGACGGGCAGCGACTCGCGACCGCCCACCCTTGAGCAGGTCGCCAACTACGCCGGAGTGTCACGCGCCACGGTCTCCCGGGTCATCAACGGTGTCCAGACCGTCGACCCGGAACTGCGCCGGACGGTCGAGCGGGCCATCGCCGCGACCGGGTACGTGCCGAACCTGGCCGCCCGGTCGCTGGTCACCCGCCGCACGGACTCGATCGCCCTGGTCGTGTCGGAGCCGGAGAACCGCGGGTACTCCACACCGTTCCTGACCCGCATGTTCACCGACCCGTTCCTGGGCCGCGTGACCGCCGGTGCCCAGGAGGTGCTCCGCCCCCTGGGCATCCACCTGGTCATCTTCCTCGCCGACCCGCCCGCGCGCCCGCATCTGCTGCGGTACCTCCGGCAGGGCCACGTCGACGGCGCCCTGCTCATCTCCAGCCACGTCGACGACCCGCTCCCGGCCCAGCTGGTCGAGCTCGGCATCCCGGTCGTCCTCTCCTGCCGCCCGGGCCACCCCGTGACCATCAGCTTCGTCGACGTCGACCAGCGCGCCGGCGTCCAGCTCGCCGTCGACCGCCTGGCCGCCCTCGGCCGCCGCTGCCTGGCCACCGTGACCGGCCCGCTCGACATGCCGGCCGCCCAGGACCGCCTCGCCGCCTTCGAGGAGGCCGTGAAGGCGCACGGCCTCACACCCCGCCACATCGAGGGCGACTTCACCCGCTCCGGCGGCGAGCGCGCCGCGGCCCGCCTGCTGACCGAGCACCCCGAGGCCGACGGCCTCTTCGTCGCGAACGACCTCATGGCCGACGGCGCGCTGCGGGTCCTGCAGGAGGCGGGCCGCCGGGTGCCGGAGGACATCGCGGTGATCGGCTTCGACGACAGCACGGCGGCGCTGGAGTGCCATCCGCCGCTGACGACGGTGCGCCAGCCGGTCGAGGAGATGGCGGGGGAGATGGCCCAGCTGCTGATGACGAGAATCCGCGAGCCGCAGCGCTCGCCGCGCTCGGTCATCTTCAACCCGGAGCTGATCCTGCGAGCGTCTGCCTAACAGCTCGCAGCCGCTCGCGGTGGGGGAGCTTCGGCATCTGCGCTGGCATTCTGGCGGCGAACAGGCGCGCGAGGACCGGGGCGGCGCCGCCTGCCTGCACGTGTGCTCCTCGCGTGCGTCGGGCCAGCCTCCGGGTTGCGATTCACGGGGCACCGATACGTTCGGCCGGTACGCCGAGGTCGTACACAGCGCAGCGAAGCCACGGAAAGGACAATCCAATGACCGAGCTGAACGCGGAGCACGCCCGGCAGGCGATCGTCGAGCACACCCGGCGGCTGGCCGAGGCGGCCGTCGCGGCCGGACCCGGCGCCGCGGTGCCGACCGCTCCGGGGTGGACCGTCGCCGACCTGGTCGCGCACGTGGGTCAGACCCAGCACTGGGTCGCGGAGATCATCGAGCGGCGCATCACCGACCCCGCGCAGCTGCCCGCGGAGATGGCCGTGGTGCCCGCCGATCCCCGCGAGTGGCCCGCGTGGCTGTCGGGGTCCGCGCGGCGGATCGCCGGTGCCTGCTCCGATGACGCGCTCGACGCGGCGGTGTTCAACGCCGCGGGGGACGGGCGGACCGGGGGGCGGTTCTGGATGTCCAGCATGCTCAACGAGGCGGTCGTCCACGGGTTCGACGCGGCCGGGGCGGCGGGGCGGCCGGTCGGCGTCGACGCCGGCGTCGCGGCCGCGCTCATCGGTAACCACCTCGCGATGCTCACCTCGCCCACGTGGGCGATGCAGCGGCCCGAGTCCGCGCACGCCATCCGGGGCACCGGGCAGACCCTGCAGTTTGTGGCCACCGACCTGGCCGGGGACGCGGGCGCCTGGTTCGTCGAACGGCGGCCCGACGGGGCGACCTGGCGGCCCGGAGCTCAGCCGGCCGACGTGACGGTGACCGGACCGGCCGGATCGATCCTCCTGGCGTTGACCCGGCGGATGCCGCTCGCCGGCGGCGAGGCCTCCGATATCCGCGTCGACGGCGACACCGGCCTCGCGCAGCACTGGCTCGACAACACCGCCCACGTCAGCGGCTGACGCCGGCTCAGCGGTACGACTCCAGCAGTGTCATGCACCGCTCCGGGCTCTCCACGTGCGCGTTGTGCCCGAGCCCGGCGAGGGTGACCACCGGCACGCCCAGCGCCGCGAGCTGCTCGTCGGTGTTCACGGGGTCGCGCTCGCCCCGGGCCAGCACGACCGGCGCGCCCGCCCCCGCGACCAGCGCGGGCATGTCCGGCGCGCCGACCCCGAACGCGCGCGGGTCGAGGGCGAGCCGCCACCGGCCGCCCTCTTCGCGGATGCCGTCCGGCGTGTCGTCGACGAGACCCGCCAGGCCCGACACCCGCAGGTGCCGGGCGAGGGCCTCCTCGCGCGTGTCGTACCAGGCCACCGGGCGCCCCGCGAGGGCCCGAGCGCGGTCCAGCTCCTCGTCGCCCCAGGCGACCTTGATGCCGAGCCCGACGACCGCCCGCACCGGGAACCGGGCGGCCAGCGCGAGGCCGACGGCCCCGCCGAGCGAGTGGCCCAGCACGACGGTGCGGCCGTCCACGAGCGGGCCGACCGCCGCGGCCAGGGCGTCGAAGGTGTACTCGGGCAGGTCCGCCGCCCGGCCGTGCCCGGGCAGGTCGGGCGCGAGCCAGCGGCCGGGCCAGTGCCGGTCCAGCAGCGGCTCCCACCCGGACCACACGGCCCCGGTCGCGCCCAGCCCGTGCAGCAGCAGGAGCCGCGGCCCGCCGGTCATGACTCGTGCTCGACGAGCTGCGCGTCCACGCTCGGGTCGCCGTGCGGGCCCCGGAAGATCGGGAGCGACCGGACGGCCGGCTCGGGCCGGGTGTACCTCATCGGTCGCTCACCACCGGCTTCACCACGGCCGAATGCTAGCGGACCGGCGAGAATGAGCGGATGCGCGACGCCTTCGCTCACACCGCACTGCTCGACATGAGCGCCGACGCCGACGAGCGCGCACCCGGCGCCGCGATCACGGTGGCGCTGTGCGGCGCCCTCGAGCACGAGCCGCCGTGCCCGCTCGCGGCCCACCACACCGCGGCAACGCGGGACGGTGACGCCGTCCGCCTGCGCGTGCTGTTCGCCTCCGAGCCCGGCGACGAGGCGCGGACCCGCGAACGCATCGACGCCGCCCTGGCCGCGGGCGCGTGGCCCGGCCCCGACGGCGTCGTCGTCCGCTGGGTGCTGCGCGGCAGCGGGGCCGCCGGGATCGCCGCGGCCGACGTGGAGCACGCCGAGCGGCTGCGCCGGCCCGCGACGGCGTGACGACGACGGCGCCGATGCCGGCTACGGCGTGACGACGACTCCGCCGACGCCCGTGCGCCCGGGCAGGGTGCCGACGAGCTCGACCGTGACGCCGGCGCGGACGCGTTCGCCGAAGACGCCGACGATGGCGTCGGTCACGCCGGCGACGAGGCGCGCGACGACCTCGTCGGCGTCGGGGCGGGCGAACGCGCCTTCCTTGATGCCGAAGGTGACGGTGGGCGCGGGGGATTCGGCCGGTGTACCGCCGATGCCCCATCGGTTGGCCGGCAGGCCGATCAGGTGCACGACCGCGAGGCTTCGGGCCCACTCCCCGTAGACGGCCACGACGGCCTCGGTCAGGTTCTCGATCAGGGCGGTCTCACGGCCGGCCAGGTCGCGCTCCAGCACATGAACACTGAGGTGGGGCATACCATCCTCCGGAAAACAGATTTGATGGCAAATAAGCTTTGATGTCAAACATAATTTGAGGATGGGCGGATGTCAACGGACGACACGGTCAGGGACCTGCTCCTGGTGATGCCGCGGCTGGTCGGCCGGGTCAAGCGGCTGCCGGTGCCGGAGGAGCTCCGGGCGTTCGACCTCGCGCCGCGGCACCTGTCGATGCTCTCGCTGCTGCTGCTCGACGGGCCGCTGACCGTCAAGGAGCTGGCCGGGATGCTGCGCCTCGCCCCGACCACGGTGAGCCTGATCGTGAGCGACCTGAGCCGCAAGGGGGTCCTGGTGCGGCGCGAGGACGACGCCGACCGCCGCCGCCGGATCATCGACATCAGCGCCTCGAGCCGTCCCGCCATCGTGCAGTGGCTGTCGCCGGGCGCTCAGGCGTGGCGGTACGCGCTCGCGCCGCTCAGCCCCGCGCAGCAGCAGATGTTCGTCGACACCCTGCTGCGGTACGAGCACGCCGTCGAGGCGCGCGAGGACTGACCGGCGACCGCGGAGTTTCCGTTCTCCACAACCGGGCGGCGCCCGCCGTACATGTGCCGGCCGTAGCGTCCGGGGCCATGGCTAACGTCGATCGTCGTACATTTCTGCAGATGGCGGCGGCCGCCGCCGTACCGCTGCCGTTCGAGCAGGCGCTGTCGATCCCGGCCCACGACCGGCACGGGTCGATCGAGGACGTCGAGCACGTCATCTTCCTGATGCAGGAGAACCGCTCGTTCGACCACTACTTCGGCACCCTGCGCGGCGTGCGCGGATACGCCGACCCGCACCCGGCCAAGCTCGCCGACGGCCGCAGCGTGTTCCACCAGCCGGACGGGGACGGCGAGGTGCTGCCGTTCCGGCCCGAGGTACGCGACATGGGCAAGACGTTCCTGCCCGACCCGCCACACGGCTGGAACGACACCCACGGGGCCTGGAACGGCGGGCGCTACGACGGCTGGGTGCCGAACAAGGGCGTCACCACGATGACGCACCACACGCGCAAGGACCTGCCCTACCAGTACGCGCTCGCCGACGCGTTCACCGTCTGCGACAACTACCACTGCTCGCTGCTCGGGCCGACCGACCCCAACCGGTACCACATGTGGACCGGCTGGGTCGGCAACGACGGCAAGTCGGGCGGGCCGGTGATCACCAACGCCGAGGCCGGCTACGACTGGTCGACCTACCCCGAGCGGCTCGAGCGGGCCGGGGTCTCCTGGAAGGTGTACCAGGACGTCGGCCTGGGCCTGACCGCCGAGGGCTACTGGGGCTGGACGAGCGACCCGTTCATCGGCAACTACGGGGACAATTCGCTGCTGTACTTCCACCAGTACCAGAACGCCGCCCCCGGCAGCCCGCTGGCCAAGGCGAAGCAGGGCACCGAGGTCAACAAGCAGGGCCGCAGCCCCGATGCGCTGCTGGCCGACTTCCGCGCCGACGTCGAGGCCGGGACGCTCCCGCAGGTGTCGTGGATCGTGGCGCCGGAGGCCTACACCGAGCACCCGAACTGGGAGCCGGACTACGGCACCTGGTACGTCTCGCAGGTCATCGACATCCTCGCCGCGCACCCCGAGGTGTGGAGCAAGATGGCGCTGTTCGTCACGTACGACGAGGAGGGCGGCTTCTTCGACCACCTCGTGCCGCCGACACCGCCCGCGACCCGGGCCGAGGGCCTGTCGACCGTGCCGACCACGAACGAGATCTTCCCCGGCTCGTCCGACCACCCCGCGGGTCCGTACGGTCTCGGCGTGCGGGTACCGATGATCATCGTGTCGCCGTGGACGCGCGGCGGCTGGGTCAACTCGGAGCTGTTCGACCACACGTCGCTCATCCGGTTCCTGGAGCGGCGCTTCGGCCGCGGCCGGCCCGACCTCGTCGAGTCGAACATCACCCCGTGGCGCCGCGCCGTCGCCGGCGACCTGACGTCGGCGTTCGACTTCAGGACGCCGAACGCCTCGCGCCGCGTGGACCTGCCCGGCACCGCCGACCTCAAGCCCGCCGACCTGACCCGGCAGCCGGACCAGGTGCCGGTGCCGCCGGCGGACGGCAAGCTGCCGGCCCAGGAGCACGGGGTGCGCCCGGCCCGCGCCCTGCCCTACGCGCTGCACGCCGACGGCCGCCCCTCGGCCGGCGCGTTCGCCGTGGACTTCCGCAACACCGGCCGCGCGACCGGCGTGTACCAGGTGCGCTCGGCCGACCCGGCGATCGCCCCGCGCACGTACACCGTCGAGCCCGGCAAGCAGGTGACCGACGTGTGGCCCGCGGACAAGGGCTACGACCTGTCCGTGCACGGCCCGAACGGCTTCTTCCGCCGCTTCGCCGCCGGGGCGCGCCACCCGGGCGTGACGGTACGCGCACGGTACGACAACCACGGCGTCGTCCTCGAGCTGTCGAACAAGAGCGCCGAGCGCGCCGACCTCGACATCGCGGACCGCTACTCCGGCCACCGCTCGCGCGTGACGCTGCGCGCGGGCGAGACGCGCACCGACCAGGTGCGGCTGGAGCGCAGCCACGGCTGGTACGGCCTGACCCTCACGATCCCGGGCGAGACGGCGTTCGCGGTGGAGTACGCCGGCCACGTGGAGGACGGCGAGGCCTCGATCAGCGATCCGCTGATGGGTGGCCTGCTGTAAGGACGCTCACCAGGGCCGAGGCGAGGAGGGCCACGGGTCGCTCCTCGTCCTCGGCCAGGTCGCGCAGCAGCGGCAGCGCCAGGGCCGCGGGCATCTCGGCGAGCGCCTGGACGAGCCGGAGACGTACCGCCGGGTCCCGGGTGTCCGCGAGCTCGCCGGCCAGCGCGGCCATGATCCGCCCGGCCCACTCCGGATCGTTCTGCGCCATCGCGCCCAGCCGCTCGGCCGCCTCGACGTCGTTCGGGCCGTGGGCCACCATGCCGAGCAGCGTCGGTACCGCCGCGGTCACGCCCCGGGCGCCCAGCGCGAGCGCGGCCCGCCGCCGGATCGCCGCGTCCGGGTCGCCGAGCGCGCCCGTGAGCATCGCGGTCGCCTCGTCGCCGGCCAGCTCGGCCAGCGCCCCGACCGCCCGCCGCCGCACGTCGGCGTCGGCGTCGGCCAGGCCGGGCGCGAGGCTGGCCGCCCCGTCACCGCCGGCCCGGGCGAGCGCCCACCGCAACGCCCCGGCGACATTGGGATCGGTCTCGCCGAGCACGGCCTTGACCAGCAGTTCCGCCGGTACCGTGGCCGCCTCCGCCGGGGCCATCACGGCCTGCTGCCGCCGTGCCGCACTCGGCGAGGCGAGCCCGTGCAGCAGCTCGACGATGCGCGCGACGTCGGGCCAGCCGGCGGGCCCGGCGGCGTCGACGGTCCGGAGCCGCTCGAGCAGCTCCCGCTCCCGCCCGAGCCGCTCCTCGCTCTGGCGGACGAGGTCCCCGACGAGCGCGGCGGGGGTGAACCCGGGATCGTCGAGCGTGCGCCCGATCTGCCGCAGCGAGAGCCCGAGCGAGCGCAGCCCCTCGACGTAGAAGATCCGCCGCACGTCCTCGGGCGTGTACTCCCGGTAGCCGCCGACCGTACGCCCGGTGGGTCGCACGAGCCCGAGCGAGTCGTAGTGCCGGAGCATGCGGGCACTCACCCCGGACCGCCGCGCCACCTCACCAATGAGCACGCACTATTCTCCTGCGCGCTCCGGCCCGAGCGCGAAGACCCGCCGGGCCTCGTCCACCGCGAACCCGGCGTCCGGGTCGAGCAGGAGCCGCTCGGTGGCTTCGGCGTGCGCGCGCACCGCCGGCTCGGAGTGGCCCGCGGCTGCGCGCAGTACCGGCTCGACGGCGTCACCGAGCGCCACGAGGGCCCGGCTCAGGCTGAGCCGCACCTCCCGGCCGCCGCGCCCGAGCTGCCGCCCCAGCTCCACGGCGAGCGCCCCCTTCTCCTCCTCGGGCACGAGCACGACAGCGGCCCGCCAGGCCGCACGCGCAACCCCGTCGTCGGCGTCGCGGAGCAGCTCCACGCCGATCGCCGGCCACGCGGAGCGGTCCCCGATCTTGGAGAGGGTGTGCAACGCTTGGCTGCGGGCCTGGGCGGCGTCGGAGCGCACCTCCGCGCACACCATCGGCACGGTGACCGCCGCCGGGAGCCGGGTGATCGCCCACGTGAGCATGTCGCGCACGAAGAAGTCCGGCTCGACCGCGCACCGGGCCACGAGCGCCTCGGCGAATGCGGCATCGCCCCGGGTCCCGGCCGCGAGCGCCGCCTTGAGCCGGACCGACGAGTTGTGCGCGCCGAGCGCGCCGACCAGCCGCGCGTCCTGTGCATCCATGCCGCCAGTCAAAGCCTTGCCACAGTGACAAGGTCAAGAGCTGGACAGCAAGCCGCAGACACGAACAGCGGCGGCGCTCGCCCCCGACTGCCACGCTGACGCCCTGGGCTGGGGCGCAGCGAGCCAGGAATTCAGCGTTCACCTCAGCGCTACCCTCGCCCGGCAGGCTGCGGGACATGGATCGTCGTCAACTGCTGCTCACCACCGTCAAGACCGGCGTCGCGGCCGGGGTCGCCGGCGGGGCGGTCATGCTGGATCCCGTCGCGTTTCCCGCGTCCGCCGAAACCGCAGGGCCCGTCACGCGCACGATCACCGGGCACATCCCCTACGGCGCGCCCGACTGGGTCTACGTGCCGCTCGAGATTCCCGCCGGCGCCAACCGGCTCAGTGTCGAGTACTCCTACGACCGTCCGGCCGCCCCGGCCGGGCAGAACGGCAACGCGCTCGACATCGGGCTGTTCGACGACCACGGGATCGAGCTCGGCGCCGAGCGCGGGTTCCGGGGCTGGTCGGGCGGGTTCCGCACGAGCTTCACCGTCTCGGCGTCCGATGCCACGCCCGGGTACCTGCCCGGGCCCGTCCGGCGCGGCACGTGGCACGTCATCCTCGGGCCGTACACGGTGCACCCGCAGGGGCTGAACTGGACCATCACCGTGAAGCTCGAGTTCGGGCCCGACGGGGCCGCGTTCCGGCCGAACCCGGCGCCGCTGCGGGCGACCGGGCGGGGCCGGGCGTGGTACCGCGGCGACATGCACCTGCACACCGTGCACTCCGACGGGCGGCGCACCCCGGCCGAGGTCGCGGCCGCGGCTCGGGCGGCGAAGCTCGACTTCATCGTCTCCACCGAGCACAACACGTCGAGCGCGGCCGGCGTCTGGGGCGAGTTCGCCGGCCCCGACCTGCTCGTCATCGACGGCGAGGAGGTCACCACCCGCAACGGCCACTACACCGCGCTCGGGCTGCCCGCGGGGACGTGGATCGACTGGCGGTACCGCGCGGTCGACGGCGCGCTCGCGCGGTTCGTGCAGCAGATCCACCGCGCCGGCGGGCTGGCGGTCGCGGCCCACCCGCTCGCCACGTGCGTCGCGTGCGGGTGGAAGTTCGGCTACTCGGGGCTCGACGCGGTCGAGGTGTGGAACGGGCCGTGGACGCTTGACGACGAGGCCGTCCTCGCCGGCTGGGACAACCTGCTCGTCGCCGCGGCGCGGGAGGGGCGCGCGGACTGGATTCCGGCCGTGGGGGACAGCGACGCCCACAGCGAGCCGCAGGTCGTCGGTCTCCCGCACAACGTGGTGTACGCCGGGGGCCTCGACCGCCGCGCCATCCTCGACGGGGTGCGGGCCGGCCGCCTCTGGATCGCCGAGTCGGCCGCGGTCGACCTGGCCTTCACCGCGACCGCCGCGGGCCGCAGCGCGGGCATCGGCGAGCGCCTCCGGGTGCCCGACGACGCCCCGGTGACGCTCACCCTGCAGGTGAGCGGCGCCCCGGGGTGCGCGGCCCGCCTGATCACCGACCAGGGGCAGCGTTTTGCGACGGTACTGCCGGCCGACGCCCCGGCCACGCTGACCTGGACGACCACGGCCCGCAACGCGCGTTATGTGCGCGCCGAGGTCCGCCGCCAGCAGCCCACCCCGACCACGGCCGACACGATGGTGGCCCTGACGAACCCGATTTTCCTGGGAAACTAGCTCAGCACGTCGAGTGGAACAGGCCCCCGACCGCGGCGGTGCCCGCCAGGGTGTTGTACAGCTCCACCGCCGCCGCGGTCTCGGCCGTGTGCACCTGCACCCCGCGCTCCCGCAGCAGCGCCAGGGTCTCGTCCGCGACGCCGAGGCGCTCCTCCATGCCGAGCGACAGCACGACCACGGTCGCGCCGGCGTCGAGCAGCTCCTCGACGTCGGCGGGCTGGGTGCCGGGGGAGTGGCGGGTGCCCGTCTCGTTCCAGTCCCATGCGCGGGCGCCGCCGGGCCAGAGCTTGGCGTCCTTGAAGTCGCCGAACCCGTCGACGGTGATCGACCCCCAGGAGACCGCGAGGATCCGGGGCGATGTCGGCATCGGCCCACGATACCGCCGCCACGCCCCGAACGGGTGCTTACGCCCCCGGCTCCAGGCTTAATCCGGTCGGGCGTTGGGTAATCGACCGATGGCATTCCGCGTTCGCCGGTCGTACCGTTCGGAGCGTCTGGGAGGTGAGCGATGAGCCGGCTGAGCCCGACCGCGTGGGTCGCCGTCATCGTCGCGGCCGTGGCGGCGTTCATCGCGCTCGGCACCGCCGGTGCGGTCGCGGCCCAGAACGACGCCTTCACCACGGCCCGCCGGACCTCCGTCACGGCCGGCCCGGCGAGCCCGGGGCCGGCGGCGCCGCGGGTGACGACGCCCGCGCCCGGGGCGACCGGGGCCAACGACGGCATGCTGCCGCAGAACGGCGGGGACGAGCGGCCCTGCGTCCGGGAGGACCGGCCGGGGAACAAGCAGGCGCTGCCGTACCGCTGCCCGCTGCTGTGGGACGCCGCGAAGACGAGCGCGGCGATGACCCGCGTGCCCGTCTACCGCGAGTTCACCTCGCTCTGGCTGACCCCCCAGGCCGCGATCAACCAGCTGTACCGCGAGGCCGGCGCCCAGTACTTCCGCTGCCACCTCCGCGGCGCCGACTACGAGTTCCCGGCCCAGTACGGCTGGGGGCGCGCCCACCACGCCTGGTGGGGGCTGACCCAGGGCGATGAGCACCCGGGCCGATGGGGGTGGGTCCCGGAGGTGTACTTCGTGGGCGGCGCCGACGACCAGCCGGACCCCGGTCTTCCGCTGTGCACCGACGCGGACGTCGCGCTCGTTGTATAGAGGAACCATGCGACTTTCGATCTGGCCGGGCGCCGGCCAGCGGTACGACGAAATCCTGGAAGTGGCCGGGCACGCCGAGGCGACCGGGTGGGACGGCGTCTACGTGGCCGACCACTTCATGCCCAACGCCGGGCCCGGGCGCGACGCCGGCGGGCCGACGCTGGAGTGCGGCACGCTCGTGGCCGCGCTCGGCGCCGCGGTGCCGCGGGTGCGGATCGGCTCCCTGGTGTACGGCAACACGTACCGTCACCCGGCCGTGCTCGCCAACATGGCCGCGACCGCCGATCACGTGACCGGCGGCCGGTTCGTCCTCGGCGTCGGGGCGGGCTGGCAGGTCAACGAGCACGAGCAGTACGGCATCGAGCTGCCCCCGGTGAAGCAGCGCCTGGACCGGTTCGTGGAGGCGCTCGAGGTGCTGCACGGGCTGCTGCGCCGGCCGAGCACCACGTTCGCGGGCGAGTACTACCGGCTCGCCGACGCCGTCTGCAACCCCAAGCCGGTGCAGGACCCGCTGCCGATCCTCATCGGCGGCGGCGGGGAGCGGCGCATGCTGGGGATCGTCGCGCGGTACGCCGACGTGTGGAACACCTGGGGCCGGCCCGACGTCATCGCGCACAAGTCAGCGGTGCTGGACGACTTCTGCGCGCGGGAGGGCCGCGACCCGAAGGCGATCGGGCGCACGGCCCAGGCGCTCGTCGTGGTCGACGGGCCGCTGCCGGAGGCGCACATGCCGGTCATCGGCGGCTCGCCGGCGGCGCTGGCCGACGTGCTCGCCGAGTACCGCGCGAACGGCCTCGACGAGTTCATCGTCCCCGACGGCCTGCTCGGTCAGGGCGCGGACAAGCTCAAGGCTATGGACGCGATCCGGGCGCTGTGAACGTCAGGACGCGGTAGTTCAGCAGGCCGTTGAGCAGGCACCACTGCAGCGCGTCGCCGCCGGAGAGCATCTTCCAGTACTCGCCCGACAGGGGCAGCGGACGGCCGGCGGCGACGAGCGCGGCGATGAACCGGTCGCGCGGGCGGCGCAGCTCCAGGTGCGGGGTGAGGTCCACGTCGCCGGCCAGTTCGAGGCCGTGCCCGGCCGCGGCCGCGCGGACCTGCTCGACGGTCACCAGCGAGCCGACCCGCCAGCCGTCGCGGAACTCGGCCAGCCGCCGGGCCTCGCGCGGCGGTGCGTCCGGGGCCCGCGGGGTGAGGAAGTCGTCGCAGACGAGCAGCCGGCCGCCGGGGCGCAGCACGCGGGCCGCCTCGCGGAAGTAGCCGGCCGCGTCGGGGCTGTGCAGGAACGCCTCGATCGAGAACACGACGTCGGCGGTCGCGTGCAGGTCCGCCGGTACGTCCAGATAGTTGCCCTCCCGGCAGCGCACCCGGTCGGCGAGCGCCGCCCCGGCCAGCAGCCGCGTCGCCCCCTCGGCCTGCTTCGGGCTGATCGTGAGCCCCTCGCCCCGGATCGGCGCGCGCAGCGCCAGGTACATCAGGCTGGCCCCCAGCCCGCACCCGAGGTCCACGACCCGCGGTTCCGGCTCGCCCTCGGGCAGCGCGGCCAGGATGAGCTCGTCGACGTGGTGGAACGACTCGGCCCGGCTGGTCACGCCCGGCGCCCAGACCGCGCGGTGGATCGACGCGCCGCCCTGTCCGAGCCGGTCGAACGCGGCCGTGTTCTGGTCGTAGTAGCGGCGGACGGCCTCGGCGTGGGCGGCGATCGTAGCGGTCACACCTCTATGTACTGCCAAAACGCCGGATCGGTTCAATGACGACGCCTGAAGCTACGGCTGAGCGCCGTAAACCCTCATGCGGATCCGCTGGGTTACGCTGATCGGCGATGAAACAGGGCACTGAAACAACGGCAGAGCAGCGCGTCACGATCCGGGACGTCGCCGCCCAGACCGGCCTGTCGATCGCGACCGTGTCGCGGGTCCTCAAC
This sequence comes from Dactylosporangium sp. McL0621, assembly GCF_049995355.1. Taxonomy (NCBI): domain Bacteria; kingdom Bacillati; phylum Actinomycetota; class Actinomycetes; order Micromonosporales; family Micromonosporaceae; genus Dactylosporangium; species Dactylosporangium sp. McL0621. Next base: position 9,691,629 of record NZ_CP188259.1, on the reverse strand, counting down.
GGCCGGGCCAACGTCGCCCCCGACACCCGCGACCGGGTCCTGCAGGCGATGGGCGGCCTGGGCCGGCGGGCCCCGCGCCGCCGCGGCGCCGGGGTGCCCAAGGCGGACCTGGGCGTCTACGTGCGCTGCCCGTACGTGCTCACCGACTACTTCGGGCTGATCGTCTCGGCGATCACCGAGGCCCTCGACGTGCACGGCATGCACGCGGTCGTCGACGCGGGGGAGTCGGCCTGGCGGCGCACCGGCGTGCTGCCGACGCTCACCGGCTGGCCTCAGGTCACCGGCGCGATCCTGATCCTGCCGCCGGAGCCCGAGGCCGAGCTCGAGCGGCTGCGCGACCGCGGGTTCCCGTTCGTGGTGGTCGACCCGCGCAACGCCCCGCCGCGCAACATCGCGGCCGTGTCCGCGGCCAACTTCGCCGGGGCCCGGCGGCTCATGGCGCACCTGGTCGAGCTCGGGCACCGCCGCGCCGGCGTGCTCGGCGGCCCGCTCGACTGGATGGCGATGAGCGACCGCCTGGCCGGCTTCCACGCGCCGCTGGTCGCCGTGGGCGCGTACCCGGAGCCGGACCTGCTGCGCACCTCGACCGACCCGACCGTGGAGGCCGGCCGGGCGCTGGCGGGCGAGCTGCTCGACCGGCCCGACCGCCCGACCGCCCTGGTCTGTTTCAACGACAAGATGGCCGTGGGCGCCCTGCAGGCCGCGGTGTCGCGGGGCCTGCGGGTGCCGGAGGACCTCTCGATCGCCGGCTTCGACGACATCGACGTGAGCCGGGCGACGCACCCGCAGCTGACCACGGTCCGCCAGCCGGTTGGCGAGATGGGCCGCATGGCGGTGTCGCTGCTGAGCCGCATGCTGACCGGTCACGAGCTCGACGCGCTGCACGTCGAGCTGGCCACCGAGCTGGTCGTGCGGGGGTCGACGGGACCGGCTTGACGTGTGTTACAGAAAATACTTCGGTCAAGAGTCGAAAAAAGTGACAGCGATTCATTGACATGCCTCGGCCCGGGCGGTTTCCTGGCGGTACCCCCACCACCCCGCCAGTGGAACAGGACACCCGATGCACGCACCCAGACGAGTGCGGCGTTCGATGCTGCTCGCGATCGCGGTCACCGCCGCGACCGTGGCCGGCGTCGGAGCCGTCGCCATGACCACCGCCTCCGCCGCGAGTACCGGCCAGATCACCAGCTCCGCCAACGGCAAGTGCCTCGACGTCACCGACGGCTCCACCGCCGACGGCAACCAGCCGCAGATGTGGACCTGCTACGCCGGCAGCGCCAACCAGGCCTGGACGTTCGCCGACAACGGCTCCGTGCAGGGCCTCGGCAAGTGCCTCGACGTCGTCGGCGGGGCCACCACCGACGGCGCCGTCGTGCACCTGTGGACGTGCTACGACTCGGTTGCCAGCCAGAAGTGGACCCTCAACGCGAGCCACGACCTGATCAACACCAAGTCGGGCAAGTGCCTGGACGTCAAGGACAACAACCTCGCCGACGGGGCCAAGCTGCAGATCTGGACCTGCGGCGGCGGCGCCAACCAGAAGTGGAACTTCTCCGGCACCACCACCCAGCCGACCGCGACGGCCACCGGCGTGCCGAACAACCCGAACAACCCCGACCTCGGCCCGAACGTCACGGTCTTCGACCCGTCGATGTCGCAGGCGAGCATCCAGAGCAAGCTCACGAGCGTCTTCAACGGCCAGGTGAGCAACCAGTTCGGCAGCCAGCGCTACGCGCTGCTGTTCAAGCCGGGCACCTACAACGTCGACGCCAACGTCGGCTTCTACACCCAGGTCGCCGGGCTCGGCCTCACCCCGGACGCGGTCGTCATCAACGGCGCCGTGCACGCCGAGGCCGACTGGTGGCCGGACGGCAGCCAGAACGCGACCCAGAACTTCTGGCGCTCGGCCGAGAACCTCTCCGTCACTCCGACCGGCGGCCTCGACCGCTGGGCGGTGTCGCAGGCGGCCCCGTACCGCCGCATGCACGTGCGCGGCAACCTGGCCCTCTCCGACGGCGGCTGGTCGTCGGGCGGGTTCATCGCCGACAGCAAGATCGACGGGCAGATCCAGTCGGGCACGCAGCAGCAGTGGCTGACCCGCAACTCGGCGATGGGCAGCTGGAACGGCTCCAACTGGAACCAGGTCTTCGTCGGCGACACCGGCGCGCCCGCCAACAGCTTCCCCAGCCCGCCGTACACCACCGTCGGCACCGCCCCGGTCGTGCGCGAGAAGCCTTTCCTGTACGTCGACGCGGCCGGCGCCTACCAGGTGTTCGTGCCCGCGCTGCGCACCAACGCGTCCGGCACCAGCTGGGCGAACGGCAACCCGGCCGGAACCAGCCTGCCCATCGGCCAGTTCCAGGTCATCAAGCCCGGCGACACCGCCGCGACGATGAACGCGGCCCTGAGCGCGGGCAAGAACCTGCTCGTCACCCCGGGCGTGTACCACCTCGACCAGACCCTGAACGTGACCCGCGCCGACACGGTGATCCTCGGCCTCGGCCTGGCCACCCTCGTGCCCGACGGCGGGATCACCGCGCTGAAGACCGCGGACGTCGACGGCGTCAAGCTCGCCGGCCTGCTCTTCGACGCGGGTACCACCAACTCGCCCGTGCTCGCCGAGATCGGCCCGTCCGGCTCCACCGCGAGCCACGCCGCCGACCCGACGAGCCTGTCCGACGTGTTCTTCCGCATCGGCGGCGCCGGCGTCGGCAAGGCCACCGTGAGCCTGCGGATCAACAGCAACGACGTGATCGGCGACCACTCGTGGATCTGGCGCGCCGACCACGGCTCCGGCGTCGGCTGGACCACGAACACCGCCCAGAACGGGCTGGTCGTCAACGGCAACAACGTGACGTTCTACGGGCTGTTCGTCGAGCACTACCAGCAGTACCAGACGATCTGGAACGGCAACAACGGCCGCACGTACTTCTACCAGAACGAGATGCCGTACGACGCGCCGAACCAGGCCGCCTACATGAACGGCTCCACGCAGGGCTGGGCCGCGTACAAGGTCGCCGACTCGGTCACCACGCACGAGGCGTGGGGCCTGGGCAGCTACTGCTACTTCAACGTCAACTCGAGCGTCGTCAACGCGCACGCGTTCGAGGTGCCGGCCAAGTCGGGCGTGAAGTTCCACGACATGGTCACCGTGTCGCTGGGCGGCACGGGCACCATCTCGCACGTCATCAACAACACCGGCGCCGCGGTGAACTCGGGGCACCAGGTCGAGTACCTGGTCTCGGGGCCGTGAGCCGGAACGGAGAGGACCTCATGCGACGCATCATCACCGTGACCTCCACGGCGTTGCTCGCGCTCGGCGTCGGGGCCGCGCCCGCAACCGCGGCCCCGGCGCACCGGGCCGAGACCGTGACCGGCACCTACTCGGTGGGGGCCGCACAGGCGTGGAAGCCGTTGCCGGCCGTCCGGGTGGGCGACGACGCGTCCGCGGCCGCCGACGCGACAGTGGTGGTCGATCCGAGCCAGATCCGGCAGCGGTACAGCGGAATCGGCTTCTCCCTCGACGAGACAAGCGTCTCGAACCTGTGGAAGCTCACCCCGCAGCAGCGCGAGGACGCCGTGCGGCTCCTCGCCGACCCGCGCACCGGCGCGGGGCTCAACCGCTTCCGGCTCACCATCGGCAGCCCCGACCTCATCGAGCACCTGCCGTTCTGGTCCGAGGACGACCTGCCGGCCGGCGTGGCCGACGACTTCGGGCTCAGGTACTTCTCGATCCAGCGCGACATCGACCTGCACATCGTGGACACCGTCAAGCTCATCCAGAAGTACAACCCGCGCGCCACGTTCTTCGCCTCCGCCTGGAGCGCGCCCGCGTGGATGAAGACCAACGACAAGTTCCTCGGCGAGGTGGCCCTGAAGCCGGGCAGCAGCACCGACTACTACCAGGTCGGCAAGCTGCGCGACGACTGCATCGACGTCTTCGCCCGCTACTACGCGAAGTACGTGGAGGCGTACGCCCGCCACGGCATCCGCGTCGACGCGCTCACGCTGCTCAACGAGCCCGGCATGGACGTGGTGTACCCGGCCATGGACATCAGCGTCGAGCAGCAGCAGAAGCTGTCCGTGGCGATGCGGCGGTACCTGCCGCGGGACGTGGACGTGTACATCCACGACTTCAACTTCTGGGACTGGAAGGACCCGAACAGCACCGAGACCAAGAACTACTACCGCGTCCTGAACGACCCGGCCGCGCGCCGGGCCGCGGACGCGATCGCCTTCCACCCGTACTGGGGCGACCCGGCGGTCATGCGCGACGCCTACGAGCAGACCGGCAAGCCGGTGCACCTGACCGAGACCAGCGACCTGTCGCCGGCCACGATCCTGAGCTACTTCCGGCTCGACGCCAGCTCGTACGTCATGTGGGCCCAGGCGACCGACCAGGACGGCGGCACCCTGCACTGGACCCCGCTGCGCGACAACAACGTGGACTGGGACCAGATCGCGGCGACCACGAAGTGGCCCGACCGGCTGGTGAAGGTCGACACCACCACGCGCACGTTCACCGTCCGCGACGAGCTCTACGCCATGGGGCAGTTCGCGAAGTACCTCACCCCGCGGCACACCCGCGTCGAGTCCAGCGCCACGGCGGGCGGGGTCGGCAACGTGGTGTACCGCGACGGCGACGACTTCGTCGCGGTCGTCGGCAACGCCAACGCCACGGCCAAGAAGGTCCGCGTCGTGCTCGCCGGCAGGCAGTTCGTCGAGACCGTGCCCGCGGGCGCCTACGCGACGTTCCGCTGGCACGCCGTCCTTGACGCTTCTCGCGGGAATCGCGCCCCGGTGCTGGCCGCGGTGCCCGACGTGGTCGCGGACCAGTACACGACGACCACCTTCCGGCTCAAGGCCACCGATCGCGATCGGGACGCCCTGGCGTACTACGCGGTCGACCTGCCCGACGGCGTGACCGTGGACGCCGCGACCGGCGTCGTGAGCCTGCACCCGACGACGGCGGGCGCCCTGGACCTGAGGTTCCGGGTGACCGACGGCGTCGCGAGCTCCGCGGTTGCGGTGCACGTGACGGTGGCCCCGCACGGGGCGCCGATCGGGGAGAAGGTCGAGGCGGAGGCGTACGTCGCCGAGCACGGCTGGACCGACGGCGGCGCGAACTTCGTGGAGAACAACCCGTCCGCGAGCGGCGGGAAGAACGTCGGGTGGACGGCGGCCGGCAACTGGCTGCAGTACCGCCTGGCGGTGGCCCAGGCCGGAACCTACGACCTGGAGCTGCGGGTCGCCAACGGCAGCGGCGCGCCCGCGAACGGCGCGATCACGTTCCGCGACGCCGGTGGCCAGGTCCTGTCGACGGTGTCGGTCCCGGACACCGGCGGCTGGGCGAGCTACCAGTCCGTCCACGCGACGGTGACCGTGCCGGCGGGCGACCAGCTCGTCACGGTCTACTGCGAGACCGGCGGCTTCAACCTGGACTACCTCCGGTTGAGCTGACCTGATGTGCGGCCCCTCCGCGCCCGGCGCTAGAGTCGCACCGGGCGCGGGGGGTCGTGCTCGCCGGAAGGACCCGAACGGATGGCCGCCGTAGTTCAGGCTGACCCCTTCACCGCCGCCACCACCACCCGCCTGCGTCCCATCGTCGCCGCGGTCGTCGTGGCGATCACCCTCGCGGCGCTCGGCGCCGGCTTCGGGGCCGTGCTCGGCTGGCTCGGCGCGCCCGACCTGCCCGACGACGCCGCCGCGATCGCCATGGTCGCGCCCGCCGTGCCGGTCGCCGCGGACGGGACCGCCGCGAACGTCGTCGTCGCCGGGCGGCTGGCCGAGCTGTTCGGCTACGAGCACCCCGGCGGGCCGTGGACGTGGCTCGTCGGCGACTCCGACTACATCGGCGGGGCCGTCTGGCTCACCACGCCGGGCGGCGACGACCCGGCCACCACGGTGCGCGCCATCGGCGACACGCTCGCCGCCGAGGGCTGGCGGGTGACGGCCGGCGGCGACGTCAGCGCGCGCAAGGGGGCGTGGACGCTCGCCGTCTACGAGTGGTCGGACGGCTCGGTCGTGCTCGCGCTCGGCCGCGCCCGGCCCGGGCGGGTGGTGCCGCTGGCGCTGCTCGGCTACGTCGCCGGGCTGGCGGCCGGGTGGCTCGGCGGGCGGCGGTTCGCGGGCGGGCCGACGCCGGCCCGGGCCGCGGGCTGGGTGGGCGTCGCGCTGCTGCTGCCCGGGACCGCCCTGACCACCGTCGCCCTGATCCCGCCGCAGCCGGACGCGCTGTGGGGCTCCTACATGCTCCCGGGCATCCGCGCGCTGTCGACCGCCGGGATCGCCCTGCTGGCCGGCGCGGTCGCCCTCGCGGCCGCGACGCGGGTGCGGCGCAGGGTCAGGCGGGCGCGGCGCCGCTCGTGACGCTCGCCGCCGCTGGTCAGGCGGCGCCGCTCGTGACTCGCGCCACCTCGCGCAGTACCGCTCCCGCGCCGTCCTCCTTGGCCAGGGCGGCGGCCAGCGCCTGGGCCCGCTCGCGGTAGCGGGGGTCGGTCGTCGCCGCCTTCAGGGCCTCGGCGAGGCGTTGGGCGCGCAGCTTGCGCATCGGGATCGGGCCCGGCGTGACGCCGAGGCGGTCCAGGCGCTTCGCCCAGAACGGCTGGTCGACCATGACCGGGACCGGAACCTGCGGCACCCCGGCGCGCAGGGCCGCCGCCGACGTGCCCGCCCCTGCGTGGTGCACGACCGCCGCCATCCGCGGGAACAGCCACTCGTGCGGCACCTCCCCGACGGCGAGGACGTCCTCCGCGTCCGCGGTCAGGCCCGCCCAGCCCGCGCTCACGATCGCGCGCACGCCCGCCGTGCGCGCCGCGGTCACCAGCAGGGCCGAGAGCGCGTCGCGGTCGCGGACCGGCATGCTGCCGAAGCCGATGTACACCGGCGGCGGGCCCGCGGCCAGGAACCGCTCGAGCTCCGGGGCGGGCGCGAAGTCCGGCTCGGGGGCCGGGTGGAAGTAGCCGACGGGGCGGTACCAGGCCGGCCAGTCCGGCGGGACCGGGACGACGAGGGGGCTGTAGCCGTACAGGATCGGCCACTGCCGGGCCTCCAGCGAGCTCAGCCAGGCCGACGGGCTCGCGGCGGGCAGGCCGAGCTCGGCGCGCAGGCCCTCGACCACGGACCGGAACGGGCGCTGGGCGACGGTGAGCAGGAGGTGGGCCACGCGGTAGTTGGCCCAGCCGCCCAGGGACCGGGCGGTCAGCGCTGCGGGCGGGAACTCGCGCGTCGGGGTCAGCGGCTGCAGGTACACGCCGATGCTGGGAATGCCGAGCCCCTCCGCGATCACGGCGGCGAACCAGCTGGGCGGGGTCACCAGCAGCACGTCGGCCGCGCGCGCGGCCTCCAGCATCGCCTCGGCCAGCGGGCGGGCGTTCTCGGCGATCATCTGGTTCACGGCGATGGTCATGCGCGTGAGACCCCGGTCGGCGAAGCGGGTCTGCAGCTGCTCCTGGGCGTCCATCGGCAGCAGGTGGAACCCGAGGGCGTGCCGGCGGATCAGGGGCTCGAAGACGGCGTGGGAGGCGATGGTGACCTCGTGGCCCGCCTCCCGCAGCCGCACGCCGAGCCCGGTGAAGGGCGCGACGTCGCCCCGGCTTCCGATCGCCATGACCGCGACACGCACCATCGGTCGATCATCGCAGGTGTGTCTGCGCCGGCGCTGAGCCGGGGAACACGTGGAACACGCGCTCGTGGTAGACGAGGCGGCCGTCCGGGCCGCCGGTCACGACGCTCGTCACCTCGGCCACCACGACCGTCGAGGCGCCGACCGGCACCCGGTGCAGCGGCACGCAGCGCAGCACCGCCTGGGCGTCGCGCAGCGCCGGCTCGCCGGTCGGCAGCGTGGTCCAGCCCTGCTCCGGGGTGAACCGCGGGCCGCCCGGGCGGGCGAAGTCGTGCGCGAGGCCGGCGTGGGCGGCGCCGAGGAGGTTGACGACCAGGCTCCGCGCGCCCGCGATGACCAGCGCCGAGGGGGAGTCCATCACCGAGAACGACAGGGCGGGCGGGGCCAGGGACACCGACGCGACGCTGGACGCGGTCAGCCCCGCCGGGCCGTCCGGGCCGGCAACGGAGATGATCGCGACTCCGGTCGGGTAGCCCCGGAACGCGGCCTTGAACCCGGCCACCACGTCACTGCTCACCGGCACCACGGTAGAACCTGAACCATGCTTGAGGTCAAGAGCGACTACCATCCCTGGCTCATGAGCGAACCGATCCTGCCCGGGTTCCACCCCGATCCGTCAGTCTGCCGGGCCGGCGAGGAGTACTTCCTGGTCAACTCGTCGTTCGAGTACCTGCCCGGGGTACCGATCTCGGCGAGCCGCGACCTGGTGCACTGGCGGCGCCTCGGGCACGTGCTCGACCGGCCGGACCAGCTGCGGCTCGCCTCGAGCACGGGCAGCGGCGGGATCTTCGCGCCGACCCTGCGGTACCACGGCGGGCGTTTCTGGATGGTCACGACCGACATCGCGCGCGCCTCCGAGGGGCACATCATCGTGTGGGCCGAGGACCCCGCGGGGCCGTGGAGCACCCCGGTGGTCACCCGCGGCGCCGCCGGCATCGACCCCGACCTGGCCTGGGACGAGCGCGGGGACTGCCACCTGACGTGGTCGGCCGGCGGCGAGCGGCCCATCCGGCAGGCGCGGGTGGACCCGGAGACGGGCGCGCTGCTCTCCGCGCCGGTCGCCCTGTGGCCGGGGACGGGGCTCGCCTACCCGGAGGGCCCGCACCTGTACCGCCGCGGCGACTGGTGGTACCTCCTGCTCGCCGAGGGCGGGACCGAGCGTGGGCACGCGGTCACGGTCGCGCGCTCGCGGAGCATCTCCGGCCCGTTCGAGCCGGGCCCGGCCAACCCGATCCTGAGCCACCGCAGCACGACCGACCCGGTGCAGAGCACGGGCCACGCGGATCTCGTCGAGACCTTCGAGGGCGACTGGGCGATGGTGTACCTCGCGGTGCGTCCCCACGGCGCCCCGCCCGGCTGGCACGTCAACGGCCGCGAGACCTTCCTCGCCGGGGTGCGCTGGGAGGACGACTGGCCGGTGGTGGACGAGGGGCGCTATGCGGTGCCCCGCGCCGGCACGGCCTTCGCCGACGACTTCGCGGCGCTGGACCCGCGCTGGGTCTCGCCCGGCTGCTACCCGGCGCAGTTCGCGGCGGCCGGCCCCCCGCAGGGCCTGGTGCTGGCGGCCGCCGACGGCGAGGCGCGGCTGCTGGCGACCCGCGCCGTGGACCGCTTCTGGCTCGCGAGCGCCGAGCTGACGCTGGGCGCGGGCCGGCTGGTGCTGCGCCTGGACGAGCGCCACCGGGCGCACGTCGAGCTCGTCGACGGCATGTTCGTGGCCGCCGCGACGGTGGGCCCGTTCACCCAGGAGCTGGCCCGCGTCCCGGCCGCCTCCGCCGTCCCGGCGATCCGGGTCGGCCCGCACCCGGTCGCGAACGGCCCGGCCGCCGGCCCCGACCAGGTGGAGCTCGGCTACGTGGACGCCGACGGGTTCGTCGCGCTCGCCGGGCTCGACGGGCGCTACCTGGCCACCGAGGTCGCGGGCGGCTTCACCGGCCGCGTGGTGGGCGTGGAGCAGGTCGCGCGGGCGAGCGCGGTGCGGCGCTTCGAGTACGCCCCGATCAGTCCGGCGTGAAGAGCCCCTGCAGCCCGACGATGATGGCGACGATGCCGAAGATCGCGAGGAGCAGAGCCCGTCCGGTCGGCCCGTCGGCCGCCGGCGACGGCTGGTCCGGGCCCCGGCGGCCGGTGAGGCGGTCCCACAGCAGCGCGAGCCCGACGCCGATGCCGACGATCTCGAAGTGGAACACGCGCGGCCCGGCGAGCAGGTGCATGAGCAGGTAGGCGACGCCCACGGCGAGCGCGACGATGCCGACGATCCAGCCGAACGGCGCGGCCCGCTCCGCGAAGCGCGCCAGGTCGTCGCCGACCCGGGGGAGCCGGCGCAGCAACGCGATCGCGAGCAGGAAGCCACCGGCGATGTTGGCCAGGTCGAGCAGCAGCGCCAGAATCACGTCGGCATGCTAACCGCAGATCGCCGGCGCCCGCGAAACGGCTGAAATTTACAGACCCCGGCACCTGACCGGCCGCGCGGCCGCGGCGTACGAAGGCGACGACATGGCCGCCGCGTACCGGCTCGGCCGCGCCCGGATCGACGCCCTCGACGCCTGAGCCGGCGGTATGGTGCTGCGATGGAACGCATCGCGCTCGTCACCGGGGCGTCGTCGGGCATCGGCAAGGCGACCGCGGCCGCGCTGGCGGCGCGGGGCTACCGGGTGTTCGGCACCAGCCGCGACCCCTCGGCGCAGCGGGCCGACGGCGTCGAGTTCCTCCGGCTCGACCTCGGCGACGACGCGTCGATCGAGGCCCTCGCGGCCGCGGCCGGGCCCGTCGACGTGCTTGTCAACAACGCCGGGGAGAGCCAGTCCGGGCCGTTCGAGGATCTGCCCGGCGACGCGCTGCGGCGGCTGTTCCAGGTGAACGTGCTCGGCCAGGTCCGCCTCGCCCAGCTGCTGCTGCCCGGCATGCGCGCGCGGGGGTGGGGGCGGGTCGTGATGGTCGGGTCGATGCTCGCCTCGTTCCCGCTGGCGTACCGCTCGTCGTACGTCGCCTCGAAGGCGGCGCTGAAGGGCTTCAGCGACGGGGCGCGGCACGAGTACAGCCCGTTCGGCGTCTGGCTCACCACCGTCGAGCCCGGCTCGATCAGCACCGGGATCAGCGAGCGGCGCACGAAGTACATCGCGGAGGGTTCGCCGTTCCGCGCGGACTTCGAGCGGATGCTGGCCGCGCTGGACCGCAACGAGAAGTCCGGCGTCTCGGCCGAGCGGGTCGCCGCGACAATCGTGAAGGCGGTCGAGGCGGCCCGGCCGCGGGCGCACTACGCGGTCGGCAGCAACGCGGCGCTGGTCTTCCCGCTGCGCCGGCTGCTGCCGGCCGGGCTGGTGGCGAAGGCGACGCACCGCCGGCACGACCTGCGCCGCTAGGGGCTGTATCGAAGTGGGGTCGGAGCGAGGCGAGGCTCAGGCGTCGGCTGGGGCCGCGCCGGGCGCGCCCCGATACCGGGGTTGTATCGGGGTGTGACCGCTACGGTTCCCGGCGGCGTCTGAGTCCGCCGCAGCCCGGCCATCCACTTCGATACAGCCCCTAGCCTCCAAACGTTACGGAGCGTGCGGGCGGGCCGGTATGGACCTGGCTGCACGACCGGGGTGGGTCCAGGCCTACTCCTGGTCGTGCGTCGTCTGTCAGGATGGGCCGCGTGTCGATGGCCACGAGAGTTCGACGGATGGTGACGGCCGGTGGCGTCGCGGTGACGCTGGCGCTGGCGGGCTGCTCGGGCGACGACGCGCCGGACCCGCGCGGCGCCACCTACACGACCGCGATGATGCAGGCCGGCGTGCTGGAGCCGGCCGACATCGGCACGGCGTGGAAGCGGCCGGCGCAGACGCCGCCGACGACGAGCGTGACGCCGCTGTGCCCGGGGGTCGCGAAACGGCCGCCGGTGCCCGGCTCGCCCACCGGCGCGGTCGCCGCGTCGATGGCCGACGAGGGCGAGAAGGGCGCGCAGGCGTTCGACCAGCTCGGCCTCGTGTACAAGGACGCGGCCGCGATGGAGGCCGCGTTCACGTCGCTGCAGGACGCGATGGAGGCCTGCCCGCCGAGCGCGTCCCGCTCGGCCGCGCCGCGCGACGACACCAGCGAGGCCGGCTACACCGAGACCGCCACCGTCGACCCGCTGGAGTCCGGCGGGTGGAAGGGCTTCGTGACCGTGCGGCACAAGGTGTACGAGCCGACGTACCCGGGCTCGGCCGACGTCGCCGTCGCGGTGGTCGGCCAGGGCAACGCGATAGTCGTGGCCAGTTACGCGGTGTACTGGGTCGGGTCACACAGCGCGGGCCCGGAGTTCGACGCCGACTGGCGCCGCGTCGTCGGCACCGTGCTGAGCCGGGTCGATGCCAAGCGCCCCAGCCGGCGCTGAAAATATCTTGGGCGGGCTTTGAACTCTCCGGGTCGCCGCTACGAACAACCCGGTGTGAAGTACACGCAGGCTGAGTCGCGGCGGCGCCCGGGGTGGGCCGTACGCGCCGCCGTCGCCGGCGCCGGTGCCGTGGCCCTCCTCGGGATCGCCGCCCCCGCCGCGGCTGACGTGTCCGTCACGCCGACCGAGGCCGCGCAGGGCGGCGCCGCCGACCTGACGTTCCGGATCACGAACGACAGCCCGTCGGCCTCGGTCACCGCGATCGACCTGCAACTGCCCGCGGACGCGCCGATCGCGGAGGTGTACCCGCTGTCCGTGGACGACTGGGCGCCCTCCATGACGAACGTGAAGGTCGACAAGCCGCTGCCGTCGCTGCACGGGTACCAGATCACCGAGGTCACGACGGCGGTGAAGTGGATCGCGATGCCGGACAAGGCCCTGGCCCCCGGCAAGACGACCGAGCTGTACCTGTCGATCGGCCCGCTGCCGGCCGTCGACAAGCTGTCCTTCGGCCTGGTGCTCACGAACTCCGACGGCACCCAGGTGTCCCGCACGGCCCAGGCCGGCGGCCCGGTGCTCGCGCTGAAGCCCGGCGGCCCGGTGGAGCACGCGGGCGCCCACGGCGGCGCGACCCCCGCCGCGACCGCGGACGCGGCCGACACCACCGACACGAACGCCGCCGCCGGCGCGCCGTCGGGCAGCCCCTCGTACCTGATGTGGAGCCTCGCCGCGCTGCTGCTGATCGCCGTGATCTGTGTCGTCAGCGTGATATTGCAACAACGGCGCACCCCGGCCCCCGAAAAGCCGGCCGAGGACGCTGTCGAAGACCCGGAAATGGTTTCGGCCCCCTGAATTCAGCGGCAATGGTTGAGGGGCTCCGGCCTGCCCATATGCGCTAACTTAGGAACCTTTTTAGAGTTGCTTACTTTCTGCTTGTCCGGTTGACGATGGTCAATCAGCAATTCTAGGTTGAACTCGAATTAAAAGACGAAGGATTGCCCCCAGAGAGGTTCCGTCATGCAGCGAAGGAGCTTTTACGGCGACGAGCCGGATGGCCCGGCCCGCCCGGCCGAGGACGACGAGCGGCCCGCGAAGGCCCGTGGCAAGCGGGCGGTCACCGTCATCGCCGCCGTGATCGCCTTCGTAGCGGGCCTCACGGTGACCCAGATCTCCCAGGCCGCCACGCGGCGGCCGGGTCAGAACACCGGGCCGCGGGCGTGCCCGACCGCCACCGCGAAGGGCCCCGCGACCGGGGCCGCCGGCGGCTCGAGCAAGGCGACCCCGAAGCCGTCCGCCAGCTCGAAGCCGCCCGCGAGCGCGGCCGCCGCCGAGGGCGCCGACCCGGCCGCGGGCAACGTTCCGAAGGCCGACCAGACCGCCGGCGACGTCAACGGCGGCACGCAGAACGGCCACCAGGTGACCAACCACGTCGGCGACGGCCAGGTGCAGGGCCGGCCGCGGTGGCGCCGCGTCAACCCGAACTGCCCGACCCCGGCCGCGACCACCGCGACCGGTGGCACCGGCGCAACGGGCGGCACCGGTGGCAATGGCGGCAACGGTGGCAACGGCGGGACCGGCGGCGCGACCGCCAACCCCACCGTCGGCAGCAGCACCGGTACGACCCTGGACACGCTGGGCAACGACTGCAGCGACAGCAGGCTCCAGCCGCACATCGGCTTCCAGGACGCGCCGCGCTGCGTGAGTACCGCGTTCGGCGAGGTCAGCAGCCAGGACAAGAACCCGACGCTGCTCATCACCGGCGCACCGCAGCGGGTCCGGGTCGGCCAGGCGTTCACGCTCCAGGTGAGCACCCGCAACCTCGTCCGCGACCGGTTCCTCGGCGCGGCGGCGGGCGGCTACTACCTCGAGAGCGCGTTCCTCACCGCGGACGGGCTGACCCGCGGCCACTTCCACACCGCGTGCCGCATGCTCGCCACCACGCGCAGCGCCCCGGACCCGACCGTGGCCCCGGCGTTCTTCGTGGCCACCGAGGACAAGGCGGGCAGCTCCCAGCCCGACGTCGTCACCATCAACGTGACCGGCCTGCCCACCACCGGTACCGCCCAGTGCGCCTCCTGGGCCGGTGACGGCTCGCACCGGATCCCGATGATGCAGAAGGCCAACGAGATCCCGGCCTTCGACTCGGTCCGGATCACCGTGACCAACTAGCAACACCCCCCTGAACGCGGGCGACGGATGGCAGGGAACGCTGCCTTCCGTCGCCCGCTGTTCGTCAGCGGGCGCGCTGCCACCAGCGGCTTCTGCGTGGCGCGGGCTCGTCGTCGCCGGCGATGCGGGCGATGCACTGCCGGGCGAGGGCGTGGTCGGCGGCGGTGCTCCCGGGCGTGATGAGCATCAGCCGGGCCAGCGACAGCTCGATCGTCACCTCACGGGGCGCCCGCGCGGCCGCGTCCAGGCGGGCCCGCACCAGGTCGCGGACCTCGGTGCGCACGGCCGGGTCGCGGTAGGCCGCGGTGACGAGCGCGAACAGCGCCGCGTCGGCGACCCAGTCCTCGATGCCGAGCGCGAGGTCGGTGAGGACCGCGCGGCGCGTGGAGCCGGCCCAGGGCTCGTCGGCGGCGTGGCTCAGCAGGCCCAGGCACACCCAGGGCTGCATCAACCGGTACCAGTACATCGGCGTCGACTTCGCCAGGTGCTCCCAGCGCGGCGTGGCCGGCGGCTCCGGCAGGTGGGCCAGGAGCCCGAGCAGGTCCGGAAGGGGCAGCTCGCCGAGCGGCTTGGCCTGCACGTAGCCCGACAGCGGCGACGCCCACGCCTCGCCCCCGACCTCGTGCAGCCGCTCGACCGCCTCCGCCGAGGGGGCCGGCACCGCGGGCACGGGCATGTCGCCGTCGTAGCGCCACACCGCGTACCGGCCGCGGCGCAGCGGCACGCGGATGTCGGGCTCCGGGAACGAGCCGATCTCGGCGCGGAAGTCGCCCATGACCCGCCGGGCCGCGACCATGGCGCTGGCGGGCTCGGCCGCGGACAGCGCGATCCGGATGGAGTTGAGGCGTGCGCCCCCGGCGATGCGGGCCCCGGCGTCGTTGGCGCCGTTGGACACGGCCTCGCTCGGCATCGGTACCCAGTTGAGCCACGGCCGCTGCGACCCGGCGAGCGCGAACAGGACCTCGGTCATCCCGCACGGGTGCGGGTCGTCGTTCACGGCGAGCAGGTCGGCGACGTCGCCGGACTCGCGGAACCGGACCGCCCGGCGCGCCGCGTCGCGGTGCCGGAACTTGGCGTCGCCCGCGAGCCGGCGCAGGTCGGCGTCCGCATCGTCCGTCATCATGGCGCGCACTGTACAACGCGCGATCGGGCTTCCGGCTCCGCGCCGGCGTCGTCACGACGCGCGATCGGGCGCCCGGGCCGGGCTCAGGCGGCGCTGCTGTCCTCCTCCGCGCCCGCGTCCTCGCCGTCGTGCTCGTCGAAGGTCAGGACCTGGCTCAGGCCGGTCATCTCGAACTGCTCGGCGATCACGAGCGGTGCCCGCCGCACCACGTAGCGCACGCCGGTCACCCGGGCGCGCTGCCAGCCGCCCACGATGACGCCCAGCCCGCTGCTGTCCAGGAAGCGCAGCCCGGCGAGGTCGAGCACCACCGCGGCGCGGGCCTCGTCGAGCGCGTCGAACAGGATCGCGCGCAGGTCGTCGGCGGTGTCGTAGTCCAGCTCCCCGTCGACGGCGACCAGCACGGTGCCGCCGGACCGGCCGGTAACGGTGATCTCCAGCGTCGCCGTGTCGTGCTCGTCGCTGATCGTCATCGCCAAGGTCTCCTCAACCGGAAAGGGCCGTCCGCGTCCAGGGTAAGGCCGTCCACCCCGGCGCGCTTGCTTTGGACGTGCGGATCCGGGGCGCGTAGGCTCGATATCGACCGCAACGGCCACGGATTGGACAACCGATGAACGCACCGATCGGTGCGCCCGACACGGCCGCACCCGCGATCGTCGAACTCCTCGACCACGTCGACCAGGGCGTGCTGCTCTGCGACGACGCCGGAACCGTGCTCTACCGCAACGCCGCCGCGGCCGCCCAGCTGCCTGCGGTACATCTCGGTGCGTCGATGCCCGCCGGGCCGGCCGCCCGCCGGGTCGAGCTCGGCGCCGGGCACGTCGCCTGGTACCTCGAACGGGCGAACGACCACGCGGCATTCCTCGCCACGACCGCGCGGCGCCTCGGCGGCATGCTCAACGCCGACCGGGTGTGCCGGGCCACCGTCGAGCTGGCCGTGTCCTCCCTCGCCGGGTCGGCGCTGCTGGTGCTGCCCACCCGCCGGGGCCGGGCCCGCTGCTGGCACGCGGCCGGCTCCGCGCCGGTACGCCGCGACCAGGTGACCCTCGCCGCGCTGCCCGCCGCCGTGCGCGACACACTCGACGGCAACCCGGTCGCGCAGCCGTTCCTGTGGCCCGGGGGCACCCCGTTCCTCGGCGGCGCGCCCAACCCGGCCGCGTGGGTGGTGCCGATCCAGGCCGCTGGCGGGCTGGCGGCGGCGCTCATCGTCGCCGAGCTCACCGACGTCGACCTCGGCGTGCTGCAGGACTTCGCCCAGCGGGTCGGCACCGCGCTGGAGGCCGCGCAGCTCTACGCGCTGCAGTCGCGCGTGGCCGAGACCCTGCAGCAGAGCCTGCTCCCCGAGCCGCCGCCCCCGGTGGGCGGGCTGAGCTGGGGGACCGCCTACCGCCCGGCCCGCTCCACGATGCACATCGGCGGCGACTTCTACGGCGCCCACCCGATCGACGGCGGCGCCATGTTCTTCCTCGGCGACGTGTCCGGCAAGGGCGTCGACGCGGCCGTGCTCACCGGGCAGGTGCGCCACAGCCTGCGCGCCCTGCGCCGCGTCGAGGACGACCCGCAGCGGCTGCTGCACGTGCTCAACGACATGCTGCTCGAGGGCCTTGAGCGCACTGGCGAGGGCCGGTTCGCCACCATGGTGCTCGGCACCGCCCAGCCCCGCCCCAGCGGCGGCCTGCGGCTCACCCTGACCGGCGGCGGCCACCTGCCCCCGCTGGTGCTGCGCGCCGACGGCACCGTCGAGGCCGTCGAGCTGCGCGGCATGCTCGTCGGCGTCACCGACGATCCCGTGTTCGGCCGGCAGACGCTGCACCTGGCCGCCGGGGAGACCTGCCTGCTGTTCACCGACGGCGTGACCGAGGCGCGGGGCGGGCACCGCGGCGACGAGATGTACGGGCTGCGCCGCCTCACCACCGCGCTCGCCGGCTGCTCCGCGATGCCGGCGTCGGCGCTGGCCGAGCGGGTCGAGCAGGTCACGATGGACTGGCTGGGCGGGCGCGAGCACGACGACATCGCGGTGTTCGCGGTGCGGGCCGAGCCGGTGCGCACGGCCCCGCGGCACCTGCACTCCGTACACCACACCACGCGGGCGGCCGTCAGCTCGTGACGGCGTACGACGACTACCTGAAATGCCTGGCCGACGCCGACGAGGACGGCGCCGTCGACATCGCCGGCGGGCTGCTCGACGACGGCGTCGACCCCGAGCGGGTGCTCCTCGACCTCGTCGCGCCGGCCCAGGAGCAGGTCGGGCAGTGGTGGCAGCGCAACGAGTGGAGCGTCGCCCAGGAGCACGCGGCCACGCACATCAGCGAGCGGGTCGTGGCGGCCGTCGGTACCATCGCGTCCCGTCGTCGCGCCGCCTCCCGGGGCCGGCTCGTGGTCGCCTGTCTCGACGGGGAGTGGCACGCGCTGCCCGCCCGTCTCGTCGGCGAGGTCCTGCGGCTGCGCGGCTGGCAGATCACCTTCCTCGGCGCGAGCGTGCCGGTGGCGCACCTGGTGTCGTACCTGCACCAGCAGGACGTCGACGCCGTCGCCCTCAGCTGCGCCCTGCCGACCCGCCTGCCGGCCGCCCACCGCGCCGTCCAGGCCTGCCGGCGGGCCGAGGTGCCGCTCATCGTCGGCGGCCGCGGCTTCGGCCCCGACGGCCGCTGGGCCCGCGCGATCGGCGCCCGCTGGGCCCCCGGCGCCGGCGGCGCGGCCGACCTGCTCGAAGACCCGGGCGCGCTGCTGCAGCCGGTCGCCGAGACGCCGGCCCACCTCGCCGGCGACGAGCACACCGCGCTGCTCAAGCGCCGCGGCGACCTCGTGGACGCGGCGGCCGCGGAGCTGCTGCGGGAGTTCCCGCCGATGCGGGAGTACTCGGTCGTCCAGCTCGACGCGACAATGACCGACCTGGCGCACATCGTCGACTTCCTCGCGGCCGCCGTCTACGTCGACGACCCCGAGCTGTTCACGGGCTTCCTGGCGTGGACGTCGGAGGTGCTCCACAGCCGTGGCGTGCCCGCGTCCAGCCTGACGGTCCCGCTGCGGCAGTACGGCGCGATGCTGTACGACTTCCCCCGCGCCGGCACGATGCTCGCCGCGGGCCTCGCCCAGCTGTCGCCGTAGAGCCGGAAAACGGCGACGGTCGACAGGGCGCGGGTGCCCTTACGGTCTATGGGACCGCGGCGGCCCGCCTGTCACCGTGATGGGCATGCCGTCCGCGCCCGACCCGGGCCACGCCGCCACCACCCGCGCCGTGTCGATCTACAGTCTCAGCCCGCGCCTGCCGGCGACCGGTTCGTCGAGCCTCGCCGCGGCGCTCGACCTCGGGTTCCTGCAGCGGTTCGTGCACCACTCGGTGAACCTCTTCCCGAGCGTGCTGCGGGACGTCGACGCCGATCCGGCGAAGTTCCGCGGCGGTACGGTCGCGGCGCTCGAGCGGCTCCGGGCGGTCGTCCTGCGCACCAGCCGCGGCGATCCCGTGCTGATCGTCGAGGCGCACCTGGCCGACACGGCCACCGCCGGCGACATCCTCGCGCACCTGTCGTACATGCACTACGAGCGCGACGACCTCGCGTACGGCGACGGCCTGCTCCTGGACTGGCTGGCGGCCCAGCTCGAGGGCGTACCACCGGGGACACTGCGCATCGGGTACGCCCACCAGATGGTGTTCGCCGGCGAGTCCCTGACGCACGAGATCATGCACGACGGGCAGCGGCGCGACGGCGCGGTGGAGACGCTCCTGCGCGGTCTCGCCGCCCAGACGTCGGGCCTCGGCGGGCAGGTCGGCGTCCGGCTGCCGGGCCCGCTCAACATCGAGGGCCGCACGTACGTGGCGAACAGCCGCTACGCGACCGTCGTGGCCGGCTGGAGCCCCAGCGTGCAGAACGCGCTGATCTTCGTGGCCCTCACCGTCGTCGCCGCGTTCGGCGTGCTGCGGGGCGCCCGATCGCTGGCCTTCCACGCCCTCGAACACGACCTGAGCGCGCCCATGACGACGATCGAGGAGGCCCGCGAGCAGCACGCGCGGCTCGCCGCCGACCTCGGCGAGATCCAGCTGGACCTGAGCTTCGGCGTCGAGGCGTACCTCGACAGCGTGCTCATGCCCGACTCGCGCATGGACTCGTTCCGGACCTCCTACCACGAGGTGGTCGGCATCGAGGCCGCCGTCGCCAACACCTCACAGATCGTCGAGCGCCTGCGCGCGGTCATCCAGACGCGCAGCTCGGTCCTGGCCGAGGCGAGCCGCGAACGCGAGGAGCGCCGCGACCGGGTGCTGACCGGCCTGCTGGCCTCGGTGTCGCTGCTCGCGATCCCGTTGACGCTGCTGCTGGCCTTCTTCGGCGTGAGCAGCAGCGACGTCGGCCCCGACCGGTCCATGCTGGACCTCGGGTACTACTGGCCGGCCTACGCGCTGGCCTGGGTCCCGATCGGCGTGATCGTCCTGGTCGGCGTCGTGCTGCGGCGCCGGCTGCGCGAGGCCCGCCCGCGCATGCGCGGCCTGGACCGTTAGGGGCTGTATCGAAGTGGGGGTCGGTGCGAGGCGAGGCTCAGGCGTCGGCTGGGGCCGCGCCGGGCGCGCCCCGATACCGGGGTTGTATCGGGGTGTGACCGCTACGGTTCCCGGCGGCGTCTGAGTCCGCCGCAGCCCGGCCATCCACTTCGATACAGCCCTAGGCGCTCAGTTCGCCGGGCAGGCCCGCGGTGCGCAGCGTGAGCACGTCGGTCGTGGCGCGCAGCGCGGCCAGCACCGCGGGGTCGGCCGCCGCGAACACGGTCGCGTAGTCGCACTCCCCGGCCGCCGCGTCGATCGCGAACGCGAGCCGCGGCCCGTCGAGGGAGAACCGGGCGTCGACGCCGGCCTTGTTCCCGCGCGGGTCCTGCCGATGCCACCGCCCATTGAGGTGTACCGCGACGAGCCCGTGCAGCACGAACGTCTCCCCGCCCGCGGCGAGGCGCTGGTAGCACAGCCCGGCCGGCACCCCCTCGGCCCGCAGCAGCGCGGCGAGCAGATGCGACTTGGCGTAACACAGCCCGACCCGGTGCTCGAGCACCTCGGCGGCGCCGACCGTGACCCGCGGGTCCTCGGCGTCGAACGAGTGCCGCACCTCGTCGCGCACGAACTCGTACGCCGCCCGCGCGAACTCCACGTCGCCGGCCCGCCCGGCGCGCAGCCGAGCCGCGGCCGCCCGCACGGCGGGATGGTCGGCCTGCACCACCTCGTCGGCGGCGAGGAACTCGGCACCCCTGTCACCCAACGCCACGGTGGAGACGATACCGCCGGTGACATGCGCGCCGACCCGCAGTTCCCGGCCCGCGAGAGCATCGTGCGCGTGCCCGGCCCGACCTCGGCCCGGTGCAGAACGTCGCCGCGCGCCTGCCGGCCACCCCGGAGCGGGGCGGCTGGACCGGACCGTCCGTCGGCGAGCACGACGGGGAGGTGCGCGCGGCGCTGCAATGACCTACCCTGGGCAGCGGCCCTGTTGCCGTCGATGGCCCGCGTGCGCCGCGAAGCACGCCCCAATGGTGAGCACCGCCATTCGCGTCCGGACCCCGTCCGAGCTGCGCTCCTCCCGCCGCCCCCGCGCCCATCGCTGCTGGGGACACCTCCTCGCCGCCCCGCTGTGGCCCATGCACGGCGTCAACCTCGGCACCCTCCTGCGCACCTGCGACGCCGTCGGGGCCTGTCTCGTCGTCCCGCGGTACCCCTGGATCGACGAGGCCCTCGCCCGCGGCAACACGCTGCGCCGACCCGCGTGCGTCCACCGCATCGGCGATCCGCTGCGGTGGCTCGCCGCCGAGCGCGCGGGCGGGAGTCGCGTCGTGGGCGTCGAGCTCGCCGAGGAGGCCGTGCGCCTCGCCGACCTGCCCGCCGCGCGCCGGCGCACCGTGATGGTGCTCGGCCACGAGTCGACGGGCATCCCGCCCGAGGCCCTCGACCTGCTCGACGGGGCGGTGGAGATTCCGATGGTGGGCAGCGGCGTGAGCCTGAACGTCGCCGTGGCCGGATCCCTCGTGTTGTACAAACTCGCCGGGCTGCTCTGATGCGGCCCGCTCAGCCCGCCGGAGGGGCCCCGAGGACCTCGCGTAGCTTCGCGGCGAACTCCTCCGGCTTGCCGGCGTAGCCGAACTCGCCGCCCAGGAAGCCGCCGTGGTGGCTCGGGAACACGGTGGCCGGCCCGCCCAGGAGGGCGGCCATCGCCTCGGCGGTGCGCGCGGTGTACGTCTGCGCCGACTCCTCGCCCACGCCGATCACGATGCGGGCCGCGGACGAGTTCAGGGCCGCGACGTCGGGGCGGTAGTCGGTGACCGCCCACGAGTGCCGCGACAGCAGCGGGTCGTCGCGGGTGCCGTCGTCGGTGGTGGACAGGCCGAACATCGCCGGGTCCGGGGCCGGCTGCGCGAAGTACTCCTCCGTGAACTCGCCCCGCCACGAGGTCATGGCGATGAACGCGGCCATGCCCGGGCCGCTGCCGCCGGTCTCGTAGGCGTCGTTGAACGCGGCCCGCGCCCGGTCCGCGCCGGCCGCGTCGGGCAGGATCGGGTTGATCGGCGGCTCGTGCGCGACGAGCGTGGCGACGTCGTCCGGGTGGGCGCTCACCCACTCCAGCGCGGTCACCGCGCCGCCGCTGCTGGCGAACACGTCGACCGGGCCGGCGCCGAGGTGGACGGCGAGCCGGTGCAGGTCGGCGGCCTGCTGCTGCGGCGTGTTGTCGGTCCCGCCGTCGGTGCGGGCGCTGCGGCCCAGGCCGCGCGGGTCGTACGTGACGACGGTGCGGTCCGGGAAGTGCGCGGCGAGCGCGCCGAACCCGTCCGCGGTCATCGGCTGGCCGATCATGAACAGCGGCGGCCGCCCGTCCGCCGGCGGCAGCGGGCCGGTGACGTCGTAGACCAGGTCGGCGCCGGGTACGGCGAGCGTGTGCGTCTGTGTCTGCGTCATGCGCCGAGCCTATTGCCTCCTGGTAGCGTGCGGGCCGGCATGAACTGAAGCGAGGTGCCCCGCCGGCGACGGCGGGGAGAATCGGGAAGCCGGTGAGAATCCGGCACGGGCCCGCCGCGGTGACCGGGGAGCCGCCGCCCACACGTGCACGCGTAGCCACTGGCCCGGAAGGGCTGGGAAGGCGGGCGGAGGGGCGACGATCCGGGAGTCCGAAGACCGGCCTCGCGACCGACGGCCCCGGCCTGTCCCGGGGTGTGAGCGCAGCGGGAGCCTGCCTTGACGCATGACCTGTACGACATCATCAACCGCCGCCGCGACGTGCGCGCCGAGTTCACCGGCGCGCCGGTGCCCGGCGAGACGCTGGACCGGATCCTGACCGCCGCCCACGCGGCGCCGAGCGTCGGGCTGACGCAGCCGTGGGACTTCATCGTCGTCCGCGACCGCGCGCTGCGCGAGGCGTTCCACGCGCACGTGTCCCGTGAGCGCGACGTGTTCGCCGCGACCCTGGACGCCGAGGCGGCCGCGCGGTTCGCCCGCATCAAGATCGACGGGGTGCTGGAGTCCACGCTCTCGGTCGTGGTCACCTACGACGCGGAGCGCGGCGGCCCCGCGGTGCTGGGCCGCCACGCGATCGCCGACGCCGGGCTGTACTCGGTGTGCCTGGCGATCCAGAACCTCTGGCTCGCGGCCACCGCCGAGGGCCTCGGCCTGGGCTGGGTCTCCTTCTACCGCGAGGAGTTCCTGCGCGGCCTGCTCGGCATCCCGGCCGGCGTACGGCCCGTGGCGTGGCTCTGCCTGGGCCCGGTGAGCCGGCGCCACGACGTGCCCGACCTGGAGCGCCACGGTTGGCGCCGGCGCTCCCCGCTGCACCAGGTCCGGCACGAGGACCGCTGGTAGGGCTCAGACCGGGCGCCAGTCGGGGACCTCGTCCGTCGTCGCGCCGTCCGGCGACCACACCGGCGT
The DNA here is from genome assembly GCF_049995355.1 of Dactylosporangium sp. McL0621. Classification (NCBI taxonomy): domain Bacteria; kingdom Bacillati; phylum Actinomycetota; class Actinomycetes; order Micromonosporales; family Micromonosporaceae; genus Dactylosporangium; species Dactylosporangium sp. McL0621. The sequence goes on along the minus strand of NZ_CP188259.1, from coordinate 9,668,477 downwards.
GTGCTCGGCGACGCCGGCGGTGCCGGTCAGGTCGGTCAGGTCGGTGCCGTCGACGTCGATGACGCAGATGTCGGTGTCGCCGCGCGGCACCGTAGCCGCCCGTGACGCGCCCAATACCGGGCAAGTCGGCGCCGGCGCCGAAACCCGACAGGGCCGGCGGGACGGCGCGCGCGGCCGGGCCCTGCCATGCTGCCCGCATGCCGAACGTGACCACGCCGGAACAGGTGACCGAGCCGGACGAGCCGAAACCGGTGCGCCCGCGCCGCCGGCGGTGGCGGCGGCGCCTCGCGGTCCTCGCCGTCGTGCTCGTCGTGGTGGGCCTGGCCCCGACGGTGTGGATCCGCGCGGCGTCCGCCGGGCGCCTCGTCGGGGTCGAGCAGGCCCCGGCGGCCGACGTGGCAATCGTCTTCGGCGCCCAGGTCGCGCCCGGCGGCCAGGACCCGATGACGTTCCTGCGCAACCGGCTCGACAAGGCCGCCGCCCTGGTCGCCGCGGGCAAGGTCAAGGCCCTGCTCATCTCCGGCGACGCGCACGGCGGCTCGGGCAACGAGGTCCGGGTGATGGGCGACTACCTCGCCCGGCACGGCGTCGAGCCGTCCCGCGTCGTCGTCGACCCCTACGGCCTGGACACGTACGACACCTGCCGCCGCGCCCGCGACGTCTACGGCGTGACCCGGGCGCTCCTGGTGAGCCAGGACATCCATCTGTACCGTGCGGTGACGCTCTGCCGCCGCGTCGGCATCGACGCCTGGGGCGTGCCGTCCGGGTGCGACGGCTGCCGGACGATCACGATCTGGAAGAACCAGGCCCGCGACGTCGCCGCCGCGTGGAAGGCCGCCTCGGACGCGGTGCGCGGCCGCCCGCCCGCGGTCCAGTCGCCGCCGGACTCGTCCCTGCGCGACGCGGTCGCCGCCCACACGCCGTGACGGCGGGCCCTAGGGGCTGTATCGAAGTGGATGGCCGGGCTGCGGCGGACTCAGACGCCGCCTGGAACCACCCCGGTCACACCCCGATACAACCCCGGGATCGGGGCGCGCCCGGCGCGGCCCCAGCCGACGCCTGAGCCTCGCCTCGCTCCGACCCCACTTCGATACAGCCCCTAGCGGTCGCTCGGCTCGACGACCACCTTCAGGCCCCGGCGGGCGTTGGCGACCACGAACGCCTCGGCGACCGAGGTCAGCGGGTAGCGGTGGCTCACGAGGTTGCGCACGTCCGCGCGGCCCGCGGCGACCAGGGCGAGCGCCCGCGGGTACACCTCCTTCATCCGCCGCACCATCGCGAACGTCAGGCCCTTGCGCCGGGCGGCCGCGGCCGGGAACGACGACGTGTCGGTGCTCGGGATGCCGCCCAGCACGACCCGGCCGCCGGGGCGCACGACGGTGACGGCGGCCTCGATGGCGGCGTCGGTGCCGGCGATCTCGAAGGCCACGTCCGCGCCGCGGCCGCCGGTGAAGGCGGCCAGCTCGTCGGCGGACGCGGTGGCGTCGAGCACGGTGTCGGCGCCGTAGGCCCGGGCGGCCGCGCGGCGGTGCGGGAGCGGGTCGGTCGCGAGCACCCGGGCGGCGCCGGCGGCCCGGGCCACCTGGATCAGCAGCAGGCCGATCGGGCCGCAGCCCAGGATCGCGACGTCGGCGCCGAGGGGCACGTGGCCCAGGTCGACCGCGTGCACGGCCACGCCCAGGGGCTCCAGCATGGCGCCGTCGGCTTCGGTGAGGTCCTCGGGCAGCGGGTACAGGCGGTCGGTGGGCCACACGAGCCACCGCTGCAGTCCGCCGTCGCGCAGACCGTGCCCGGCGAAGACGATGTCGCGGCAGAGGTTGGGGTGCCCGGCCCGGCACAGGTCGCAGCGGTGGCACGGGATCGCCGGGTCGATCGCGACCCGCACGCCGTCCAGCGCGCCGCCGCGGACCACCCCGGCCATCTCGTGGCCGCCGACGATCGGGTGCGCGATGCGGGCGTCGCCGATGCCGCCCTCGGCGTACCAGTGCAGGTCCGACCCGCACAGCCCGACCGCGGTCACCTCGACGAGGCTCTCGCCCGGGCCGGGCTCGGGCGTGGGCTCCTCGGCCAGGCGGACGTCGCCGGCGGCGTGCAAGCGCGCGGTGAGATTCACACCGCCACTCTAGGCAGCGGGACGACCAGCGGCGTACCCGTCGCCGGGTCCGGCACCACGAGCGCCTCGAGCCCGAAGACGGACGACAGCAGCCCGGGCGTGAACACGGCGGCCGGTTCGCCCTGGGCCACGATCCGGCCGTCGCGCATCGCGACCACGTGGCCGGCGTAGCAGGCGGCGAGGTTCAGGTCGGCGGCGCCATCCCGACGACCGCGGCGTCACGGCGCGCCAGAAGTGGACGGGGATCGATGGCTCTTGGAAGCGTGGAGTGGTGAACCTCGATCACCACGAAGGGGATGAAAGGTGAGTAATCCACTACCCGGCCTCGCTCCACACGTCCTGCTCGTCTTCCTGCTGCAGATCTCGCTGCTGCTGCTGGTCGCGCTCGCGCTCGGCCGGCTCGCGGTGCGGCTCGGGCTGCCCGCCCTCGTGGGCGAGCTGCTGACCGGTGTGATCCTCGGCCCGTCGCTGCTGGGCGCGTGGTCGCCCGGGGCGCTGCGGTGGCTCTTCCCGGACGACGCCAGCCAGCTGCACCTCGTCGACGCGGTCGGCCAGATCGGCGTGCTGCTGCTCGTCGGGGTCACCGGCGCCCAGCTCGACACGGCGATGATCCGCCGCCGGGGCCTCACCGGCGTGCGGGTCAGCCTGTCCGGGCTGCTGCTGCCCCTGGCCCTCGGCATCGGCGCCGGGTTCCTGGTGCCGGCCGCGCTGCTGAGCGGCCGGACCGACCGGTGGGTGTTCGCGCTGTTCCTCGGCGTGGCCATGTGCGTCACGGCGATCCCGGTCATCGCCAAGACCCTCGCCGACATGGGGCTGCTGCACCGCGACATCGGGCAGCTGACCCTGGCCGCCGGGTCGGTCGACGACGCCATCGGCTGGTTCCTGCTCTCGATCGTCGCGGCCGCGGCCACGACCGGGGTGCACGCCGGATCGGTGGCGCTGTCGGTGCTGTACCTCCTGGGCTTCCTCGCCGCCGCCCTGCTGATCGGCCGCCCGCTGGTCCGCCGGGTGATGCGGGTCGCGGCGCGCTCGGCCGAGGGCGGGGTGCGGGTCACCGTCGCCGTGATCCTCGTCCTGCTCGGCGCGGCCGCCACCCAGTCGATGGGGATGGAGGCGCTCTTCGGCGCCTTCGTGGCCGGCATCCTCATCGGGCAGACCCACGAGAAGCCGGGCGAGCTCGACGCGAAACCCGGACGTCCACTGTGGACGGATTTGGCGCCGCTGCGGACGGTGGTGCTGTCGGTGCTCGCGCCGGTCTTCCTGGCCACGGCCGGGCTGCGCGTGGACCTGACGGCGCTGGCCGACCCGAAGGTGCTCGTCGCGGGCGTCGTCCTGCTGTTCCTCGCGATCGCCGGCAAGTTCGCGGGCGCCTACATCGGCGCGCGCAGCAGCCGGCTGTCGCACTGGGAGGCCATCGCGCTCGGGGCCGGGATGAACTCGCGCGGCGTGGTCGAGATCGTGGTCGCCACCACCGGCCTGCGGCTCGGGGTCCTGTCCGTCGCGACGTACACGGTAATCGTCCTCATCGCCGTCATCACCTCGGTGATGGGGCCGCCGATCCTGCGCCGCGCGATGGCCCGGGTGCAGGTCACCGAGCGGGAGCGCGAGCGCGAGCAGGCCCTGTCCGGCGCCTAGGGGAGCGGATGCCCCTGATCGGCACCTGATCGCCGGGCTCGTCAGGCCCGGTCGATCACGTAGCGGCCCTTGCCGCCCGTCTTCGCGGCGTACATCGCCTCGTCGGCGCGGCGCAGGACCGGACGATCTCGACGAGCGGCGCGACGTCGACCTCGAGGCACTCCGGCGTGGGGCGTGGCATGCGTTCACGGTAACCGGCTCCGGTTGCCGCGTTCGCGGTTCCGGCGCGGCTCGCACCGTTCGCGGGCCGGTCAGTCGGTGTCGGTCGCGGCCAGGATCGCGAGCCGGCGCCCGCCGGGGGCGACGGTGGCCAGCCCGATGTCCCACGCGACGCCCTGGAACCAGCCGCTCGCGCCGGAGAAGCCGTACCAGTCGCTCGCGTTCGCCGCCGCCTCGACCTCGGCCGCCGTGGCCCCCGCCGGCGCACCGGCCAGCGCGCCGATCGAGCGCCAGGCGGCGAGCCGTCCGTAGGCGCCGTACTCGCCCGCGTTGTACGCCCCGCCGGACGAGGCCGCCACGAACAGCTGCCCCCACGCGTTGCCGGCGGTGCCCGAGCCGACCCCGCCCAGCCCCTGCAGGCACTCCAGGCCCAGGGAGCGCAGCGTCGCGGCCACCGCGCCGGGGCGCAGCGGGGCGCCGAGCGCGTAGGTGTGCGCCGCCACCGAGCCGTTGGACTCGCCCGCCCAGTTGTCCACGGCCGCCCCGATCGCCGCGGCCGCCTCCGGGGTCGTCGTCTCGCGGACCGGCGCCGCCGGACCGGCCTCCTCCAGCGCGGTCGACTCCTCGTGCGGGATGCTCCCGCCGCGGCCGCTCAGGGTGTAGCGCGGCACCTCCGGCCGCCCCTCCAGCGGGGTCAGCGCGGCCGGCAGCCAGGCCAGCGGGTGCTCGCGCCACCACGGCTCGCCGGCCCACCCGACGTCCGCGGCGACCCCGCGCAGCACCAGCTCGTGCACCAGGCACGCCCGCAGCTCGGCGGGCGCCCCGGCCCCCAGGGCCGCGCCCAGGTCATCGGCGGTGCCGTGGCCGGAGGCGAGCAGGGCGGCCGCGAACCGGACCGTCCGGCCGGCGCCCACGGCGTGCATGAGCCGCACGGCGTCGGCGACCGTGCCGGGGGAGAGGGCGAGCAGCCGCACGACACGGTCGAAGATGCTGCGGTACTGCCACGGCGCCCGCACATCCTCGCCGCCGTACCGCCGCCACAGCGCGATTCCGAGGTCGACGACGAACGCGGCGTCCCCGGCGGCCACGCGCCGGTCGGCGAGGTGCCACAGCTCGGTGACGTTCTCCTGGCCGGCGATGCCGGCGGCGATGGCGTCCGGATCGTTCTCCACGCCCGGGACTCTAGCGAGGGCTACCAGCGGCCGCGGATCCGGCGGCGGTACAGCAGGACGGCGAACGGCACCGCGGCGAGCCACGCGAGCGGCCGCGCGTGCAGGGCGACGGCGAGGACCCCGGACGCGGTGCCGGCCAGCAGCAGCGCCGCGGGCGTCCCGGCCCGCCGCAGGCCGCCGCGGGCCAGGGCCGAGCGGTCCCACCGCACGCGCGCGGCGAGGGCCGCCGAACGCGCCCGGGCGCGCGGTCCCGCCGTCCGGGGCGGGCGCGGAGTCTCGTCGCGCTCCGGCAGGTCCACGTGCACGGACGCGGGGACCGCGGCGTCGAGGCGGGCCGGCAGGTCGCCCGGGAGCCGGAACAGCGCCGGCTCGATCGGCACCCCGACGCCGTCGGGGCCGAGCAGGTTGCGGCCGCCGTCCGGGAAGCGCAGCAGGGCCACGCACTCGTCGTACAGCACCGTGCTCGGGCCCTCCGGGCGCACCACGCTCACCCCGTCGGCGCCGAGCACCAGCACCGTGTCCGGCTCGGCGCGGGAGCGGTGGCGCGCGCCGGTGACGGCGAACCGCGAGCCCGTCGGGGCCGGCTCGAAGCCCGCGGGCGGCCCCAGCCCGAGGCGGGGCGTCATGAGCAGCGCCGAGCGCTGCACCCCCGCCCCCACCGTGCGCACGTCGGCCGCGGTGAGGGCGCGCAACCCCGCGCGCAGCTCGTCGGCGGTGCCGCCGGACTGTCCGCACAGCAGGCTCGTGGCGCGCTGGGGCAGGAGGCGGGCCTCGGCGTCGGGCCGGTCCAGGGCCGCGAGCCCGTGCTCGCGGACGTGCTCGAGCTCCTCCGGGGGCACGTCGTCGGTGGCGAGGCGGCGGACCTCGGCCAGGAAGCCGTCGCGGACCTCGCGCAGGCGCTCCGGGCGGCCGTCGGCCATCGCCGTGACGCGGGCCTGCGGGCGGCCGTCGGTGGTGTACGCGGCGGTGGCCACGTAGGACAGGCCGCGCTCCTGGCGCAGCTCCCGGAACAGGGCCCGCTCGAGCAGGCGCGCGTACGCGGCCGCGGCGCGGGTGCGGGGTGCCGGCGCCTCCAGCACCACCGCGGGTATCGGCTGGGCGAACCAGGCCGGGGTCACCGGCAGGGCCGAGGTCTCGGGCGGCAGCGGGTGGCGCTCGCCGGCGGGCAGGTCGAGGCGCAGCCCGGGCGGGAGGTCGCCGCCGGCGATCCACAGGACCGCGTTCGCCCGGGTGAAGCGGGTCCGGGCCCACTCGGCGACGTCGTCCGCGGTGAGCCGGTGGGTGCCCCACTCCGGCAGCGCGGGGAGGCCGTAGCCGCGGGCGCCGTAGCGGTACAGGGCCAGGGCGACGCCCATGGGCTCGGAGCGGTGCTCGGCCTCGGTCCGCAGGATCTGCCGCTCGACGTCGAGGCGCTCCAGGGGCAGGGCGCGCAGGCCGGCGCAGACCGCGTGCAGGAAGGCGGCGACCGCCTCCGGGCGGCCCTGGGTGACGAACTGGGTCGTCGTCAGGCCGGTCATGCCGTTGGTGTCGTGCTCGAGGCCGCCCTGGTTGTGCAGCGCCAGGTGCTCCACGAGGTGCGTGACGCCGGCGGTCGCCGCGGTCTCGTCGGCCCGCCCGACCCGGAACATCAGCCCGGCGCGCATCGGGCCGGCGTACGGCGCGAGCAGCACCGGCACGCCGTCGACCTCGGCCGGCCGGACCGGCGCGCTCACCGGGCGTCCCGCCGGGCCTGCCGCACCAGGTCGGGCCACTTCGCCGAGACCTGCTCCCAGCCGTACGGGGCGACGAACGGGCCCAGCGCCTGCAGGTGCGGGCGGGCCGCGGCGATGTGCCCGCCGAGCGAGAACGCGGCGGCGAAGGCCGAGTGCGCGTTGACCCAGCCGTGGCCGGGCGCGAAGTCCGCATGCAGTACCGTCCGCTCCGCCGCCGCCTCGAGTCGCCGGCGGACGTCGGCGCGCGCGAGGTACTGCCGGATGTCCCGGACGTAGTTCTCCTGCAGCGCCTGCTCCAGCTGGGCGTTCGCCGCGATCGCCCCGCTCAGCGAGCCCGGCTCGGCCCCGGTCAGGCACCGCTCGGCGAAGGCGTGCACCTCCGGGAACGAGCCGCCCCACTTCGGGCACAGGTTCTGCAGGAGCTGGACCTGCGCGCGGTACGGCGTGTCGCAGTGCTCGGCCGCCCGCTCGTACCTCCGCCGCGACTCGTCCGGGCCCAGCGAGAGCGCCCGCGCGGTGGTGATCCGCTCGGTCCACGCCGCCGAGTTGGCCGGGTCGATCGCGACGGCGTCGGCGAGCACGCGCTCGGCCCGCCCGAGGTAGTCCCCGAACACCTTCCACTGCGCCGCCGAGACGTTCTTGGCGTAGGCCGCGGTGCGCGCCTGCCAGCCGATCACGATGAACCGCGCCCCGAGCAGCGTGCGGGCCAGCGAGGAGTCGCGCTGGGCGTCGACGACCCGCTGCAGGAAGTGCTCGGCGCCGCGCTCGTTGGCGACGAACAGGACCGCGGTGGAGCGGTCGGCCCGGGGCGGGAGGCCGTCGAAGTACGCCTCGACGCCGGCCCAGTCGCCGGCCCGCACGAGGCGGCGCAGCCCGGCGAGGTCGGGGTGCCAGGCGGCGGCGTCCGTGCGCACCGGCCACCACTGGAGCAGTCGCAAGATCACGCGCGGGATCGTACGGCGCCGCCCGCCTCCGTGTCGCTCCCCTGTCCCGGTTATGGCGTTTTACGAAGGTACGTCGCGCCGGGCCAGCAGGACCGTGTCGTGGCGGTGGTGCGTGCCGGGCGGCGCGGGGGCGGTGCGCGGGCGTGTCCCGGCGGCCTCGACGGTCCAGCCGGCGCCGAGCCGCTCGGCGACGTCGGCCGGGTGGTAGTAGTCCTCGGGGCGGAAGGGCGCCGCAGCGGACCCGTCGGTGACGTCGTGGCCGACGTAGAGCAGCCGGCCGCCCGCCGCGACGGCGTCGAGCAGCCCGCGCAGCGCGGCGTCGCCCGGCTCCCGCCGGAGCGGGAAGTACTGCACCGAGACAAGGTCGTACGCGCCCGGCTCCGGCCGTTGCGTGCGCACGTCCGCCCGGGCCCACGTCACCCGGCCCGCGGGGTCGGCCGCGGCGCCGCGCGCGAGCGCCGTCGGGGCGATGTCGACGGCGGTGACCCGCCAGCCCCGCCCGGCCAGCCACAGCGCGTCGCCGCCCTCGCCGCAGCCGACGTCGAGCGCCCGCCCCGGCGCGAGCGCGGCGACCTCGGTCACGAGCACCCCGTTGGGGTTGCCACTGAAGAGCCGGTCCTGCGCGCGGTACCGGTCCTCCCACTCCTGTGCGTCCATGCCCCCAGCCTGGGGTCGCGGCCGCCCGCCCGACGAATTTCTTTGCCGGAACGGCAAAGAGCTCCAGGCGGCTCCGGCCCGGTGCTCACCTTCTTCCGGACCCCGCCGGCCGGCCTCGCGGCCCGGCGGGTGCGCCCGGCGCTGCTGTTCCTGCTCGTGCCGCTGTGGCTGGTGCTCGCCGCGGCCGGCGTCGCCGTGCGGCGTTCGCGGCCATCCACTGTGGACGGCAGGGCGGCGGAGGTGCGACCGCCGCAAGGCACAGTGCGCTACTGAATTTCTACCGCGAACCTACCGTCTCAAGATTTTCTCAACCCGGGCATCGGCGCGGGTCCATGCCGGCGCGGGCCGCTAGATTCATCGCCATCCGCGGATCGGCAAGGCAACTCCGGGTTCTCAAGACCATTGGAGGATCGACCCAACTGGTCGATCCAGGCCTGCTGAGGGCGGGCGCCCGGCCGGTTCGGGGCGGCCGGGCGCCCAGGCCTCAGCGACCCGCTGTTCGGCGGGCTCGCGGTGGACGCGACGGCCTGCTGATCGGGCTCGCGGCGTCGATCCCGGGCGGCCTACTCGGGGTGGCCCTGGGCATCTGGCTGCTCGTGAAAGGCTTTGCGGCACCCGTGGAGCGGTCCGTTGCCTCCGGTGGTGACGATCGGCCTGGAGCGGGTGCTGCCCGCACGTCTGGGGCGGCCCTTCCGCTGGCTGGTGGGGGCGGTCTGGGCGACCAACCTGCTGTACGGCCGGCTGACCCGGCACGTGAGCCTCGGCAACATCATGCGCGTGGGCCTGGTCATCGAGACGCTCACCCACCTCGCACTGGCCCTGACCGCTCGCCGCTGGTGGCGGGCGCGATCATGTTCATCTTCGGCGCGCACGTGTTCATCTGGGGCACGACGTCGATCACCGTGCGCCAGGGGGCGGTACCGTCACACCTGCAGGGCCGCGTGAACAGCGTCAACACCGTGTGCGTCTTCGGCGGCCTGGTGATCGGCTCGGCCGTCGGCGGGGCGCTCGCGGACCGCTACGGGGTCGCGGCGCCGTTCTGGTTCGCGTTCGCGGGCTCGGCCCTCTTCGTGATCCTGCTGTGGGGCTCGCTCACGCGGATCGCGCACTCAGAGCCCCGGTAGCGTCGGCTGGGCGTCGTACACCGGCCGGTCGTCGTCGTCGCGGCGCACGCCCGGGCTCAGCCGGTGCGGCTCGCGCGCGCCCGGCCCGGTCAGGTGCTCGACGGCCGCGCCGCGCAGCGCGAGCGCGTCGGCGATGAGCATCCGGTGACACTGCGTCCACCGCGTCTCGGCGCACATCACGGCGAGCAGCCCGGGCGCGGCGACCAGCTCGTCGATCGCGGCGCGGAACGCGGCCGTGTCCATGTGGTCGGCGTAGGCCGCGAGCGCGGGCTCGGGCACCGCCGTGTGCCGCGACCCGGCCCGGCGCCGGCGCCGGCCGCCGAGGGTGTCGCCCTGCCAGGTGTACCGAATCCCGGCCTTCTCCACCGCGGCGGCGAGCGCCTCCCGCCCGAACTGCGGATGCCGCCGCGACCCGGGCTCCCGCCGCACGTCGACGAGCGTGCCGACCCCCGCCTCGACGAGGATCGCGACGAGCTCCCCGATCGGGCGCGCCCCGTGCCCGACGGTGCAGATCCGAACACTCACGGGTACCAGTATGGGACTCCCGGCGCGCCGGCCCGGTTCGTGGCAGGATGCGAACGAGATGGAGGTGGCGCCGTGACCGGAGTCCGGGTTCTCGTCGGCACACGCAAGGGTGCGTTCATCCTCAGCGCCGATGGCCGGCGCAACGACTGGAAGGTCGACGGGCCGCACTTCGGCGGCTGGGAGGTCTACCACGTCAACGCCTCGCCCGCCGACCCCGACCGGCTCTACGCCGCGCCGTCCGGCGGCTGGTTCGGGCAGCTGATCCAGCGCTCCGATGACGGCGGCCGCACGTGGGAGCCGGTCGGCAACGACTTCGGCTACGCCGGGAACGTCGGCGAGCACCTGTGGTACGACGGCACGCCCCGGCCCTGGGAGTTCAAGCGCATCTGGCACCTCGAGCCGTCGCCCGACGACCCCGACACCGTCTACGCCGGGGGCGAGGACGCCGCGCTGTACCACTCGGTCGACGGCGGCCGCGAGTGGCAGGAGCTCCCGGCGCTGCGCACGCACGAGTCGGGGCCGGGCTGGCAGCCGGGCGCCGGGGGGCTGTGCCTGCACACGATCATCCTCGACCCGGTGCACCGCGACCGGATCTACGTCGCGATCTCGGCCGCGGGCGCGTTCCGCTCCGACGACGCCGGGCAGAGCTGGCGGCCGATCAACCGCGGGCTCGTCTCCGGCCAGATCCCCGACCCCGACGCCGAGGTCGGGCACTGCGTGCACCGGCTCGCCATGCACCCGTCCCGCCCCGACGTGCTGTACATGCAGAAGCACTGGGACGTCATGCGCACCGACGACGGCGGCGGGTCGTGGCGCGAGATCAGCGGCAACCTGCCCAGCGACTTCGGCTTCCCGATCGCCGTGCACGCGCACGAGCCCGAGACCGTCTACGTGGTGCCGATCAAGAGCGACTCCGAGCACTACGTGCCGGACGGGCGCCTGCGCGTGTACCGCTCCCGCAGCGGCGGCGACGAGTGGGAACCGCTCACCGCGGGCCTGCCCCAGACCGACTGCTACGTCAACGTGCTGCGCGACGCCATGGCCGTCGACACGCTCGACGAGTGCGGGATCTATTTCGGCACGACGGGCGGGCAGGTGTACCGCTCTGCCGACGCCGGTGACACCTGGGCGCCCATCGTGCGCGACCTGCCGGCCGTGCTCTCGGTCGAGGTGCAGGCGCTGCCGTGATCCGGGTCGTGCTGCCCCCGCACCTGCGCGGCCTCGCGAAGGCCGCCCACGAGCTGGAGCTGGACGTGCCCGGCGCGCCGACGCTGGCGGGCGTGCTCGACGCGCTGGAGGAGCGCTACCCGGTCCTGCGCGGCACGATCCGCGACCGCGCGACCGGCACCCGCCGCGCGTTCGTCCGCTTCTACGCCTGCGAGGAGGACCTTTCCAACGAGCCTCCGGATTCGGTACTGCCGGAGCCGGTCACGGCCGGCCGCGAGCCCCTGCTGATCATCGGCGCGATGGCGGGCGGCTGACGTCGACCTCGCTGTTCGGGCCCCCGATCATCGGCGTAACGGAGGTACCGGTCCGGCGCCCGAGCACTGCGCGATCTCGGTCCAGGTCGCGGAGGCGATCGTCAAGACCCTGCCCTGATTGTCGATTCGGGTGCACCGTCGTTCGTACAGAGGGCAGGATGCGGACGAAAGGTGGAACGCGATGCGCGTGTTGATGGACGGCCTCGGACTCGTCGAGGCGCCGCGGTGGCACGACGACCGGCTGTACTTCTCCGACTGGACCGCCGGCGAGGTGCACGCGGTCGCGACGGACGGCGCGAGTGAGGTCGTCGCGCGGGTGCCGTCGCTGCCGTTGTGCACCGTGTGGCTGCCCGGCGACCGGCTGATCGTCGTGGACTCCCCGAACGGCCGCCTGCTGCGCCGCGAGCCCGGCGGCGACCTCGTCCCGCACGCCGACCTGGGCCTGAAGGGCTGGAACGACATCGCGGCCGACGGCCGGGGCAACGTGTACGTCAACCGCGCCGACTTCAACCCGATGAGCGGCGAGGAGGCGCGGCCGGGCACGGTCTTCCTGGCCCCGCCCGGCGGCCCGGTACGCCAGGTCGCCGACGACATCGCCTTCCCCAACGGCATGGCGGTCACCCCCGACGACACCACGCTGATCGTCGCCGACTCCTACCGGCACCAGCTGGTCGCCTTCGACATCGCGGCGGACGGAGACCTGTCCAACCGCCGCGTCTGGGCCGACCTCGGCGACGGCGTACCCGACGGCATCTGCCTCGACGCGGACGGCGCGGTCTGGTACGCCGACGTGCCCCACCGGCTCTGCGCCCGCGTCGCCGAGGGCGGCCCGGTGCTCCGGACGATCGAGCTGGACCGGGGCGCGTTCGCGTGCGCGCTCGGCGGCACGACCCTGTTCATCACGGCCGCGCAGTGGAACGGCATGACCGCGGCCGAGATGGTGACGCCGGGCAGCGGGCGGGTCCTCGCCGTGGAGGTCGACACGCCGGGTGTGGGCCGGCCCTGAGCGCGTAGCCGGAGCGGCTCGGCCGTTCGGCCGCGGGAACCGTCCGCGCCGCGCTTACCGTCCGCGCCGGGCGCTTCCTACAGTCACGGGATGGACGCCGCGCGTATCCGCCTCGGCATCGACTTCGGCACGTCGAACACGGTCGCGGCGCTGGCCGGGCCCGACGGGCGCATCCGGGCGCTCGTCGTGGACGGTTCGCCGCTCGTACCGTCGGCGGTCTTCGCGGCCGGCGAGGCGGAGCCGCTCGTGGGCGTCGACGCGGTGCGGGCCGCGGCCGGGAACCCGGCGGCCTTCGAGGGCAACCCGAAGCGGCGCATCGACGACGGTACCGTCTGGCTCGGCGAACGCGACCGCCCCGTCGTCGAGCTCATCGCGGCCGTGCTCGCCCGGGTCGCGGGGGAGGCGCGCCGCGTCGCGGGCGGCGCCGTCGGGGAGACGGTGCTGACCCACCCGGCGACCTGGGGCGGGCCGCGCCTCGCCGTCCTCGCCGCGGCGGCCGCGCGGGCCGGGCTGCCCGCGGTGCGCTTCGTGCCCGAGCCGGTCGCCGCCACCGCGTACTTCGTGTCGGTCCTCGGCGACCCGATCCCGCCCGGCCGCGCGATCGTCGTGTACGACCTCGGCGCCGGCACGTTCGACGTGAGCGTGGTCTGCCGCACCGCGACGGGCTTCAACGTCCTGGCCGCCGACGGCCTGCCGGACGCGGGCGGCCTCGACCTGGACGCGGCGCTCCTGGCCCACCTGCGCACCGCGACCGCCGAAGCCCCCGGCGGTGCGACGGCCGCGGGCTGGCGGCGGCTCGACTGGCCCGAGACCGAGGCCGACCACCGCGCCCGCCGGATGCTGTGGCACGACGCGAAGGCGGCGAAGGAGCAGCTGTCCCGGCACAGCACCGCCACGCTGGACCTGCCGGTGGCCGGCGGCCCGGTGCACGTGACCCGCGAGGAGTTCGAGGCCGTGGCCGGGCCGGTCCTGGCCCGCACCGTGGCGCTCACGCGGGCGGTTCTGCAGCGCGCGGCGGTACCACCGGAGCAGGTCGCCCGCGTCTTCCTCGTCGGCGGGTCGTCGCGCATCCCGCTCGCCGCCACGCTGCTGCACCGCGCGCTCGGGATCGCCCCGACGGTCATCGACCAGCCCGAGCTCGTGGTCGCGGAGGGCGCCCTGCACGCCCGCCCGTCCGTGGTTCAGCCCAGCGCACCGTTGCCGGCCCCGCCGATGCCGCCCGCGCCGGTACCGCTGCCGGATACCGTTGCCGAGGGCTCCGGCCGCGCGTGGTGGGCGGCGGTCGCCGTGGTGACCGCGCTCGCGGTCGCCATCGTGTCGGTGGTGTCCTGGAAGACCCTGGCCGCGGGGTCGGGCTCGCGGGCGGCCAACGGGGCCGCATCCCCGGCCGCGTCGGCGCCCGCATCCCCGGCCGCGTCGGCGCCCGCATCCCCGGCGGCGTCGGCGGCCGCGTCGCTCGTGCGTGCGCCGGCATCGGCGGCCGGCGGCCTTCCGGCCGGCTGGCGGTTGCACGACGACCCGAGCGGCTTCGAGGTCGCGGTGCCCGGCAACCTGAGCGTCACGCAGACGGGGACGCGGCTGCTGTTCGCCGAGCCGTCGCGCACCATGTTCCTGATCGTGGACCAGACGACGACGCCGAAGGCGGACCCGTACACGGACTTCCTGGACAAGGTGAAGGCCAGGAACATGCGGTGCGCGGACGGGTTCGACGGCGGCGGGTACCAGGAGATCGGCATCAACCGCGTGGAGTACAGCCCGCCGCATCGCAACGGCACGCGGCCGGCGGCTCCGGCGGCCGACTGGGAGTACACCTGCGACCTGGGTGGGGCCCGGTTCCACGTGCGTTACCGGAACTTCGTGACCGGGCCCCATCACGCATACGCCGTCATCTGGATGACCGCGACGATCGCCTGGGACGGCCTGCGCTCCAGCCTCGACACGGTCCTGTCGTCGTTCACGGCCGCCGACGACTGAGGCTTGCGGCGCCACCGTACCGACTGTATATAGTGCATATGTACAGTCGGTACGGAAGGGGCGATGTCAGCGTGCGGGTTGTGTTGTCGAACAGTGCGGGCGTCCCGCTGTACCAGCAGATCAAGGAGCAGGTCGGCACCGCCATCCTCGCGGGCGAGCTCGGCGAGGGCGAGGCGCTGCCGTCCGTGCGGGCCCTCGCGCGCGACCTGCGCATCAGCATCATCACGACCACCCGGGCCTACGCCGAGCTGGCCGCCGACGGGTTCATCGCCACCGTGCCCGGCAAGGGCGTGTACGTCCTGCCGCTGGACTCGGCCCTCGTGCGCGAGCAGCTCCTGCGGCAGGTCGAGGACGGGCTCCAGGCCGCGCTGGAAGCGTCGCGGCGCGCCGGGCTCGAGCGCGACGAGATCGTGCGGATCCTCGACGGGCTCATCGCGGCCGAGGGGGTCCGGCTGTGAGCGGGGACCTGGCGTTCGCGCTGCGCGGCGTCGGCACCGCCGTGACCGGGCGCTTCGCGCTGCGCGACGTGAGCTTCGAGCTGCCCACCGGCTTCGTCATGGGACTGATCGGGGCCAACGGGGCCGGCAAGACGACAGCGATCCGGTGCCTGCTCGGGCTGCGGCGGTTCGAGGCCGGCGAGGCCGAGCTGCTCGGCCGGCGGGTGCCGGGGCCGGTCGCCCTGCGCCAGGACATCGGCGTGGTGCTCGACCACACCTACCTCGTCGGCGACTGGCGCCTCAGCGAGGTCGAGCGGACCCTGCGGCCGTTCTACGACCGCTGGGAGAGCCGTCGGTACCGCGAGCTGCTCGACAGCTTCGGCCTCGATCTGCGGGCCCGGGTCAAGGATCTCTCGCGCGGCATGGCGATGAAACTCATGATCGCCGTGGCCCTCTCGCACCAGGCGCGGCTCCTCGTGTTCGACGAGCCGACCAGCGGGCTGGACCCCGTCGCCCGCGACGAGCTCGTCGGCATCATCGGGGACTTCATGGTCGACGAGCGGCACAGCGTGCTGTTCTCCACGCACATCACGACCGACCTGGACCGCATCGGCGACTACGTGACGATCATCCATGACGGGCGCATCGTGTCGAGCGGTACCAAGGACGCGCTCCTGGACGAGTACCGCATCGTGCGGGGCGGCCCGGACGACCTCGACTCCTGCCTCGGCGTCGAGCTGATCGGCGCGCGGCGCACCGCGGCCGGCGTGCAGGCGCTCGTGCGCGCCGACGAGGCCGGCCTGCTCGACGGGCACGTCCTCGTCGAACCGCCGACTCTCGAGGAGATCGCCATCCACATCGGTACCCCCGCCGCCCGCCGGAGCCTCGTATGAGCGCCGTCGCGCGCGTCGCGCTGCTGGATCTGCGTACGGTCGCGCCGTACCGCCGCCAGGGTCTGCTCCTGCTCTTCATCGTGACCGTGCTGCTCTCCACGCGGCCGACGGTGGTGCTGCCGGCCCTCGTGCTGCTGGTCGCCCCGTCGGTCGTCGCCTATCCGTTCAGCATCGCCGACAAGGCGGGCCTGGAGACGCTGTACGCGGTGCTGCCGCTGCGCCGCCGCGCGGTGGTCTACGGGCACTACGTCTGGGCGCTGGGCGCCTTCCTGATCACGGGCGCGCTGGGCACGGCGCTGACCCTGGTCCTCGCGCGGGCCGAGTCCAAGCCGTTCGGCGCGCACACGCTCGGCGCGGTGCTGGCGGTGTCCTGGGGGATGTTCGCGGTGAACGTGGCGGTCCAGTTCCCGCTGTTCATCCGGTTCGGGTACACCCGCGTCAGCGTGCTGGGCACGGTGCTGCCCCTCGCGCTGGTCATGATGGCCGTCATCAAGCTGAACCTGTCCGTCGCGGCGCTTGTCGACTGGGTGCCGATGCTCTGGCCGCTGGGAGCCGCCCTCATCGCCGGCTCGGCCGTGGTGGCCGTGATCCTCGACCGGCGCACGCTTCAGATTCTGTGAATGGTGTACCAGCACAGCGCGCCGGCCCCGCCGGCCGCGACGAACGCGCCGAGCAGCGCGGGCCAGGCCGGCCACAGCCGGTGCCGGGCCGCGAGCCAGAGCGCATTCATGATGGTCGCCGGGAAACCGCCGGCGCGCCCCTGGTCATTCGGTTATCGCGGCCAGGGCCGTGTCGACGTCCTCGGACAGCAGTTCCGGCAGGAAGCCGATCAGGTCGAGGGTGAAGCGCACCATCCCGTCGGGCGGCGCGGCCACGCGCACCGGGGCGCCCCGGTCGCCGAACGCGGTCACCACGCGGTCCAGGCACAGCAGCCCCGCGCTGTCGAGGAAGGTCGTCTCGGTGAGGTCGACGACCACGCCGCTGGCGGCGCGCACGCTCATGAGCACGTCGCGCTCCACGAGCGGGGCGGTCGCGTGGTCGATGTCGCCGAGCAGCTGGACGACCTCGCAGCCGCCCGTGGAGTACACCCGGACCTGACGCTCCCCGTCCATGTCACCGCCTCTCGCCGCCGGTGCGGCGTCGCATCAGGACCGTGGTGCCGCTGGTACCGCGGTCGATCACGAGCTCGTCCATGAGGCGCCCGATCAGCGCCAGGCCCCGGCCCCGCTGCAGCGCCGCGCGCGGCGGGCGCCACTGGCCGGTGTCGCTCACCCGCACGGCGATCGTGTCGCCGTCGACCTGCGCGAGGACGGCCACGCCGCGGGTCTCGTCGAGGCCGTGCCCGTGCTCGATCGAGTTCGCCACGGCCTCGGCGGTGGCCAGGACCACGCCGAAGCGGTCGTACTCGCCGACGCCCTGGGCCGCGAGCCACGCGTCGAGGGCCGCGCGGAAGCCCGCGAGGGCGTGCATGCGCGCCGGTACCTCGGCCCGGAACGACGGCGCGTCGGCGTAGTCGAGCGCGAGCAGGCACATGTCGTCGTGGCCGCCGCCGCCCGGCAGCATGGCGTCGCTGAGCTCGGTCGCCAGCGAGCCCAGCGGGGTCTGCCAGTGCTCGGCGGCCGCGGCCGCGAGCCGGTCCAGGCCGTGGTGGAAGCGCTCGCCGCGGCGTTCGACGAGGCCGTCGGTGTAGAGCACCAGGCGCGACCCGCGCGGCACGGTCAGCACCGCCTCGCTGCGCGCCCGCCCGGCGGCCGTCGCGCCCAGCGGCCCGGAGCGCGCCTCCCACAGGAAGCTCGGCACCCCGCCCGGCTCCACGAGCAGCGGCGGCGGGTGCCCGGCGCAGGCGTACCGCAGCTCCCCGCTGTCCAGCGCCAGCTCGGCGTACGCGAGCGTGGTCATCTGCCCGGCCGCGAAGTGCGAGACGAAGTCGTCCATGTGCCGCAGTACCTCGGCCGGCCCGTCGTGGGCGGTCGCGAGGGCGCGCACGGCGCTGCGCAGCTGCCCCATCGCGCTCGCGGCGCGCAGGCCCCGGCCGACCACGTCGCCGACGACGATCCCGACGCTCTCGGCGGAGGTGGCGAAGACGTCGTACCAGTCCCCGCCCACCTCGAGCGTGTGCACCGCGGGCCGGTAGGCGGTCACCACGTGGTAGCGCGGGTCGACCGGCCAGTCGCCGCTGAGCATGCTGCGCTGCAGGGTGTGCGCCACCTCGCGGTCCCGCTCGGCCAGGCGCGCGTTGTCCAGCGACAGCCCGGCCCGGTCGGCGAGGTCGGCCAGGAACTCCGGCCCGACGTGCCCCGTCCCGGCCACGTCGCCCCCGGCGAGCAGCAGCGTGCCGAGTATCGC
Organism: Dactylosporangium sp. McL0621; assembly: GCF_049995355.1. Taxonomy (NCBI): domain Bacteria; kingdom Bacillati; phylum Actinomycetota; class Actinomycetes; order Micromonosporales; family Micromonosporaceae; genus Dactylosporangium; species Dactylosporangium sp. McL0621. The sequence continues at coordinate 9,650,299 of NZ_CP188259.1, read as the reverse complement.
GTTGCGGGCCCGCAGCGGCAGCACCATGGCCCGGTCGCCGTCGGCCGCGATCAGCGGCACCGCGGCCAGGGTCCCGGCCCGCCCGGCCGCGTGCACCGAGGCGAGCACGTCGTTCGGGATCGTCCAGCCGCCGCCCGGCCGCCGGGGCGCGGCCGCCCGCCAGGCCGGCTCCCCGGCCGGGTCGCCGGCGGCGTCGAGGTCGATCTGGGCGTAGGCGGCGACGTCGGGCACGAGCAGCTCCACGAGCCGCGTCGCGCGGCCGGCGAACCCGACCGTCTCGTCGAGGTCGCGGCTGAGCCGGGCCAGGAAGCCCGACTGCCACGCCCGCCGCGTCGTCTCCTGCAGCAGCCGGATGCGCTCCAGCGCCTGCCCGGCCTGGCGGCCGATGGTGCGCATCAGCTCGATCTCGTCCTCGCCGAACGTGCGCGGGCGCGTGGGCTCGGGCGCGAACACGAACGACACCACCCCGAGCACCCGCTGGTCGGCGAGCAGGGGAGTGACCAGGCGCAGGCCGCCGTCGTCCTCGGCGTACCGGACGACGTCGAGCAGCGCCGCCGCGCGCGCCTCCGGGGCCTGGTCGTCGAGCGACAGCAGATCCTCGGCGTCGCCGAGCGGGCGCAGCGCCGCCTGCGCCGGGTCGATGAGCCACACCCGGGTCGCGGTCGCCGCGAACGCCTCCTCGCCGACCTGCACGATCGGCTCGACGATCTCCTCGGCGCGCTCGACCGCGGCGCAGCGCACCACCATCTTCTGCAGCAGCCGGATCCGCGTGGCGTTGCGCTCGGCGCTGCGGCGCTCCTCGAGCAGTTGCCGCTCGTACATGCGGCGCTCCTTCGCGTCGAACACCGTCATCCGCACGAGCGCCTGGCTGCCGGCCGGGCCCGCGCGCAGGGCCGCGTTCACGAATGCGTCGAGCTTCGTGCCGTCGGCCTTGCGGAACTCCGCCGCCGCCTCGCGGACCTCGCCCTGCATGTGCAGCAGCGGCGCCAGGTGCGTCTCGTGCCAGATGCGGCTGCCGGGCGCGTAGAACTCGTGCACGCGCCGGCCGGCCAGTTGCTCGCGGCGGTAGCCGGTCCACTGCAGGAACGTGCGGTTCGCGCGCACGATGGTGCCGTCGGGCAGCAGCGTGAGGTACCCGCACGGCGCGCTGTCGTAGAGGTCCTCGGCGTTCTCCTCGGGCAGCGGCTCCGCCACGCCTCAGCCCGTCCGGAGGAAACCGCTGATCGCGGCGAAGGTCTCCTCGGGCGCGCTGAGGTTCGGGCAGTGGCCGGTCGCGTCGAGCACGACCAGCGTGCTGCCGGGGATGTTGGCGTTGCAGTACGCGCCCACCTCACGCGGCGCGATGACGTCCTCGGAGCACTGCAGGATCAGCGTCGGCACGCTCACCTTGCCCAGGTCCGCGCGGTTGTCGGAGCGGAAGGTCACCTCGGCGAACTGCCGCGCGATGGCCGGATCGGTGCGGCAGAAGCTGTTCGTCAGCTCCTCGCCGAGCTCCGGGCGGTCGGCGTTGCCCATGATGACCGGGGCCATCGCCGAGGACCAGCCGAGATAGTTGCTGTCGAGGCTCTCGAGCAGCTCGTCGATCTCGTTCGCGCTGAAGCCCCCGTAGTAGCCCTCGTCGTCGATGTACCGCGGGGAAGGCCCGACGAGCACGAGCCCGGAGAACCGGTCCGGCTCGGCGTTCGCGGCCAGCAGGCCCATCATCGCGGCGACCGAGTGCCCGACGAACACGACCCCGTGCAGGTCGAGCTCGTGGAGGAGCTCCAGCAGATCGTCGGCGTAGCCGCCGAGGGTGGAGTAGCGCTGCGGGTCGAAGGCCTTCAGGTCGGAGCCGCCGGCGCCGACGTGGTCGAAGAGCACGACGCGGTGTTGGCCGGCGAAGCGGGGCGCGACGAACCGCCACATGTTCTGGTCGCAGCCGAAGCCGTGTGCGAACACGATCGCCGGGGCGGCGGCGTTCTCGGGGCCGAGGAGCCTCACGTTGTTACGCAGCACTGCGCTCACGGCCAGTGACGTTACTAGCGCCCGCCGTGCGCGAACAAGGGGTCAGAGGGCTATTGCCCGCGATCGGGGCGGCGGTCATCTCCGCCGGGCGAGGCGGCCGGGCCGCGGCTCGAAGACCGTTGCAGGGCAAGGACGGTCAACTAGGAGGAGGCACCATGAGTGAACTCGTGGCGATCGGCTATCCCGATCTGGCCACCGCGAACTCGGCCCGTGAAAGGATCATCGAGCTGCAGCGCCAGGGGCTGATCACCGTGCGCGACGCCGCGGTGGTCGAGGCCGGCCGTGACGGCAAGGTCAAGCTGCACCAGTCGACGAGCATGGCCGGCGTCGGGGCGGCCGGCGGGGCGCTGTGGGGCGGCCTCATCGGCCTGCTGTTCTTCGCCCCGTTCATCGGCATGGCGGTCGGCGCGGCCGCGGGCGGCGTCGCCGGCAAGTTCACCGACACCGGGGTGGACGACAAGTTCATGAAGGACGTCGGCTCGGCGCTCGAGCCCGGTAACGCGGCCCTGTTCCTGCTCGTCGACCAGATCACCGTCGACAAGGTCGTGGCGGAGATGGAGCCGTACCACCTCGGCGGCCGCCTCCTGCACAGCTCGCTCAGCAGCGAGGCCGAGCAGCGTCTCCGCGACGCGCTCGAGGCGGCCCGCCTGGCGCGGGTCTGACCGTTCGGCGGGCCCCGGACCGGCCGTGTCCGATCCGGGGTTCGCCGATCGTCGTGATGGCGTGACCGTCATCGCCGTGTTCTTCCTCAACGGCCTCACGCTGTCGACGTACATCGTGCGGGCCCCCTCGTTCAAGGCCGGGTACCACCTCACCGACGGCCGCTTCGGCCTCACCGGCCTGCTGTTCGCGCTCGCCGCCATCGCGTGCATGCAGCTCGTCGGCCCCCTCACCGCCCGCGTCGGCGCCCGGGCGATCCTGCGGGTCACCCTCGCCGTCATGCCGGTGCTGCTGGCCGGCCTCGCCGTCGCGCCCGGCCCGTGGTGGTTCACCGCCGGCACGGCGCTGCTCGGCGCGGTCCACGGCACCACCGACGCCGCGATGAACGCGCTCGCGGTCGCCGTCGAGCGCGGGGCGGGCCGGCCCATCCTCAACGGCTGCCACGCCGGCTGGAGCATCAGCGCGGTCGTGGCCTCGCTGTCCACGGCCGTCCTGGCCCACGCGGGCGTGTCGCTGGCCGTGCACGCGGTCACGGCGGGCGCTCTGCTCCTGGCCGCCGGTCTGGTACTCGGGCCACGCCTGCCGGACCCGCCGGGCGCCGCGGCGCCGTCGTCCGCGCGGGCCGCCTGGAGCCGCCCGCTGCTCGTGCTCGGCCTGACCGCGACGGCGCTCATGATCTGCGAGGGCGGCGCGCTCGGCTGGGGCGGCATATTCCTGCACGACGTGCGGCACGCGACGCTCGGCCTCGCCGCGATGGGGATCACCGCGTACACCGGCGGCCAGACCCTCGGGCGGCTCACCGGCGACCGGCTCACCGCCCGCTGGGGGCCGGCCCGCTGTTCCGCCTCGGCGTCGCCGTCGCCGCGACCGGCCTCGCGACCGCGGTGCTGGCCCCGCACCCGGGCGCCGCGGTGGCGGGGTTCGCCCTGACCGGCCTCGGCTCGTCGGTGCTGATCCCGCTCACCTTCAGCGCGGTGGGACGGCTGCCCGGCCCCGAGCCCGCGGTCCTCGTCGCCCGGCTGACCACCTTCATGTACGCCGGCATCCTGCTCGGGCCGGCCCTGATCGGCTGGTCGGCGGAGTTCGTCGGGCTGGCGGCCACGATGACGGCCCTGGTACCGCTGCTGCTCAGCGCCGCCTACGGATCTTTGAGTCTGCGTTAAGTGTTGCTTAGATCGGGGACTGTGCGGTTCCGCCGCCGAGATGTTCTCGTTACGTTTGGTCCAGTCGGCCGGCAGTCGCCGCCCACCCCCTGGGCGGCCCGGGCCGGCGCCGCCGAGTCGTACGAAGGGCCTGGGAGCAGGCGCGACGCACGAGCCGGGGACCCACTTGGGGCTCGCCCCGTGGGGTGAATCCGCGCCCGTCAAGGTCGCGGTAGGGCGCACCTTCCTCCCGCCCGAACCCGTCAGCTAACCCGGTAGGCGGTCCGGAAGAAGGACGCTGCCGTGTTCAACGGACGAACGGCACTGCGCTCGCTGCTCATCGGGGTGGCGGTCGCGGCGATGGTCGCGCCGGCGTGTGCCGCACACGCCGACCCGACCCATGAGGAGCTGCAGGCCCAGATCGACCAGGGCAACCGGGACCTCGAGCTCATCGTCGAGCAGTACAACAAGATCAACGGCGATCTGGAGGCCACCCAGGCCTCGATCAAGCAGCTGGAGACCGACCTCCAGCCGCTGCAGGCGAGCATGGACGCGGCCCGCGCCACCGCCGACCAGATCGCGGTCAACGCCTACAAGACCGGTGGCAACCTCAACACCTGGTCGCTGATGCTCGGCGCCAGCTCCTCGGACGGGTTCTTCGACCGGGTCGGCACGCTGCAGCAGATATCCCGCAACCAGCAGGCGGACCTCGCCAAGTACACGACCGCGAAGTCCGGCGTCGACACCGAGCAGAAGCGCCTCAACGAGACCCTGGCGGCGCAGAGCCGGCAGAAGGCCGACATCGAGGGGCGGCGCAAGCAGATCGAGGGCAACATCGTCAAGCTCGACGAGATGCAGCGCAAGGCCGACGCCGCCGCGGCGGCCGCGGCCGCCAAGGCCAAGACGCCGACGAAGACCACGACGTCGAACCCGAACCCGGGTCCGCCGCCGGCCGTCTCCGGCGCGGCGGGCAAGGCGGTCAACTACGCGTGGGCCCAGCTCGGCAAGAAGTACGTCTTCGGCGCCGCCGGCCCGAACACCTTCGACTGCTCCGGCCTGACCATGATGGCGTGGAAGGCGGCCGGCGTCTCGCTGCCGCACAACGCCGCGCAGCAGTGGGGCAAGGTCCGGCACATCACGCGGAGCCAGCTGGCCCCCGGTGACCTGGTGTTCTACAACGGCCTCGGGCACGTGGGCATCTACATCGGCAACAACCAGATCATCCACGCGCCGAACAGCCGGACCGTGGTGAAGGTGGCCCCCATCGACATCGACTCGCTGTACGGCTACGGCCGCCCCTGACGGGTCGCATGTCACCACCGCCGCGGACCCCCGCTCCACCCCGAGAGGGATGACGAGCGGGGGTTTCCGGCGTGCCGCTCAGGCACCCAGGTGGCCCTCGCAGGTGCCGTCGGTGGACTTGGTGCCGTCGGGGCAGACCGAGTTCACCCACGACGTGCCGCCGAGGCGGGCGCCGCCCAGCCGGGCGCCGCGCAGGTTGGAGGCCTCGAACGTGGCCCCGGTCAGGTCGGCGCCGCGCAGGTCGGCCGCGGCCAGGTCGGTGCGCAGGAACGACACCGCGTGCAGGTCGGCGTCGCGCAGGGTCGCGTTCTGCAGGCCGACGTCGGTCAGTGAGCTGTCGCGCAGTACCGCGCCGCCCAGGTCGGCCCGGGTCAGCTTCACCTGGCTCAGCTGCGCCGAGCGGGCCGTGGCGCGGCTCAGGTCGGCGCCGTAGAGGTCGGCGCTCGTGATGGCCGCGTCCTGCAGCGTGGCCCGGTGCAGGTTGGCGCAGCGCAGCGGGCGGTCCAGGTCGAAGGCGGTGACCGTCCGGCCACTGAGGTCGGCGGCGCTCGGGGTGGTGCAGCGGGGGCCGTGCGCCGGGTCCGGGCCGCCGCCGCCGCCGTACCAGGTCAGGGCGGCCGCGGCGAGCCCGAGGCCGATGATCGACAGCCCGCCGACGGTCCGCGCGGTCGGCATGACTCGATCTTCCGCGCGTCCGGGCGGTGTGCCGGGTGAGCGGATGGGTTACCTTCCGGTAATGACGAAAGCGCTGGTGCTCGGCGGCGGCGGGATGACCGGTATCGCCTGGGAGTTCGGAGTCCTCGGCGGGCTGGCCCGCGCCGGGGTGAGGGTCGGCGACGCGGACCTCGTCGTGGGTACCTCCGCCGGTTCGGTGGTGGGCACCGTCGTGGCCGCCGGGATCTCCCTCGACGACGCGGTCGCCGCCCAGACCGCCGCCCCGGACCGCCCGGCCCCGGCCGTCGACATCGCGCCGGCCATCGCCGCGTTCGCGCTGCTCGCCGACCGGTCCCGCCCCCGCGCCGAGATCATGGCCGAGATCGGCGCGATGGCCCTGGCCGCGCCGACCGGCGACGAGCAGCCCCACGTCGCGCGCCTCGCCGCCCAGCTGCCGGTCGCCGAATGGCCCGACCGGGCCCTGCGCATCACCGCGGTGGACACCGACGGCGGCCGGTCCGCCGTGTTCGATCGTTCCGCGGGTGTACCCCTCCCGCTCGCCGTCGCCGCCAGCTGCGCGGTCCCGTGCGTGTTCCCGCCGGTCACCATCGACGGCCGGCGGTACATGGACGGCGGGGTGCGCTCGGGCACGAACGCGGACCTCGCCGAGGGCGCCGGCGCGCTGCTCGTCATCGCGCCCGTCGGCGGCCTGATCCGCCCGCTCATCGACCGCGAGATCGCCGCCACCGGCGCGGCGCGCAGCCTGGTGATCGAGCCCGACGACGCCGCGCTCGAGGCCATCGGCCCCAATGTGCTCGACCCGTCCCGCCGCGCCGCCGCCGTCGAGGCCGGCCTGCGCCAGGGTGCGGCCCTCGCCGACGCGGTGCGCGCGGTCTGGAGCGATTGAACGCTGTAACTTTCCCGGTCAAGTCCCAGGACAGCGGCCGTACGGTGGCGGCGCCGTTGCCCACCGTGGCCGCGCGATCCTACCGTCGCAGCGCATGAGCCACTTGAGAAGGGTCATCGCCGCGGCGGTGACGTCCGCCGCCGGTGTCGTGCTCGCCGTCGGCACCATGGCCGGCCCCGCCGCCGCGGCCGGGCCCGGGGTCTCCACCGTCGCCGCGGGCTACGCGCACACCTGCGCCGTCCGGACCGACGCGACGCTGTGGTGCTGGGGCAGCAACTGGAGCGGCGAGGTCGGCGACGGCTCCGGCGTCGACCGGGCCACCCCCACACGGGTGGGTACCGCCGCCACGTGGTCCGGCATCGACGCCGGCGCCAGCCACACCTGCGCGACCCGCACCGACCACACCCTGTGGTGCTGGGGCCGCAACTTCCGCGGCCAGCTCGGCGACGGCACCACCGTGAACAAGACCACCCCGGTCCAGGTCGGCACCGCGACCACGTGGGCGAGCGTCAGCGCCGGCGACAGCCACACGTGCGCGGTCCGTACCGACGGCACCCTGTGGTGCTGGGGCTTCAATCGCCTCGGCCAGCTCGGCCTCGGCTCCTCCGTCTACACCGTGACCACCCCGCAGCAGGTCGGCACGGCCACGACCTGGGCGAGCGTCACGACCGGCTACGCGCACAGCTGCGCGACCCGCACCGACGGCACCCTGTGGTGCTGGGGCGACAGCTCGTCCGGGCAGCTCGGCCTGGGCAGCGTGGCCTACTCGACCACGCCGGCCCAGGTCGGTACGGCCACCACGTGGAGCGGCGTCACCGCCGGGTTCGCCCACAGCTGCGCGACCCGGACCGACCACACCCTGTGGTGCTGGGGTGAGAACGGCTACGGCCAGCTCGGCATCTCCGGCGCGTACCAGACCGCCCCGATCCAGATCGGCACCGTCAACACCTGGAGCCGGGTCAGCGCCGAGGTCGACACGACGTGCGGGTCCCGCACCGACGGCAGCCTGTGGTGCTGGGGCAACAACATGACCGCCCAGATCGGCGACGGAACCACGACCAACCGCTCCGCCCCGACGCGGGTCGGCACCGCCACCACCTGGACGGCGGGCTTCGTCGCGAGCTACCACACCTGCGGCGTCCGCACCGACGCGAGCCTGTGGTGCTGGGGCAACAACGCCAACTCCCAGCTGGGCGACGGCACCACCACCCAGCGCTCGACCCCGGCGCAGGTCACCCTGCCCTGACCGGCTCGGCTCCACCGGCCGGTCAGGGCCGCGTGACCTGACCGGCCGCCGCGCGCAGGGTTCGGCCGGTGCTGGGCGATGCGCCGCTGCAGCCCCTAGGGGCTGTATCGAAGTGGATGGCCGGGCTGCGGCGGACTCAGGCGTCGCCGGGAACCGTAGCGGTCACACCCCGATACAACCCCGGTATCGGGGCGCGCCCGGCGCGGCCCCAGCCGACGCCTGAGCCTCGCCTCGCTCCGACCCCCACTTCGACACAGCCCCTAGGCGGCCGGGGTCGTGGTGCAGGCCCAGCTCTCCTGGGCGGCGGGGGAGTAGGGCGAGACGCCCGCCGGGTTGAAGGCGCGCACCTTGAAGCACATGTACGTGCCCGGGCTCAGGCCGTCCCAGGTGTACGAGCTCGCGTTCGCCGCGGTGTTGTGCGACGTGTTGCCGTTGATGACCGTGAAGCCCGTCTCGTCGGCGGAGTTGTCCGTCCACTGCAGACGGACGGCGGCCGGGCCCTGCGGGGTCGCGGTCAGGCCGCTCGGGGCGGCCGGGCCCGTGCCGGCCTGGCTCGTGGTGCACACCCAGTCCTGTTGCGCGGCCGGGAAGTACGCCGACGGGCCCGCCGCGCCGATCGCGCGCACCTTGAAGCACATGTACGTGTCCGGGGCGAGGCCGTCCCAGGTGTACGTGGTCGCGTCGGCGGCCGCGGTGTGCGACGTCGAGCCGTTGATGACCTCGTAGCCGGTCTCGTTGCGGGCGTTGTCCGTCCACTGCAGACGGATGGCGGCCGCGCTGACCGGGGTCGCCCGCAGGCCGGACGGCGGCGGGGGCGCGCCGGGGGACGCCTCGGCCGAGGCGGCGGCCGCCGGGGGTACCGCCGGGACCGAGCCGGTGGGGCGGGCCGAGGCCGGGGCGCTCGACGCGCCCGGGCCGGCCGCGACGCCGTTGAGGCCCGCGGCGTCGGCCGGCAGCGTCCCGTCGGCCAGCACGGAGGGCGGCTTCGGGTCGTCGCCGCGCGCGAGGACCACCGCGGCCACCGCCACGATCGCGACGACCGCCGCGGCCACGAGCAGTTTGCGTGACTGCGGCTTTTCGTCCGGTACCGACGGCAGCGCCTCCAGTCGCGTCGCCTCGGCCGCCGCCCGGGCCGCCGCGGCCATGTCCGCGCCCGAGGACCACCGCTGGGCGGGCTCCTTGGCCAGCGCCCGCAGCACGACCTCGCGGACCGCGGGCGGCACGTCCGGCGGCAGCGGCGGCGGCGCGTCGTTGGCCTGGCGCAGCGCGATCTGCAGCAGGCTCTCGCCCGCGAACGGCAGGCGGCCGGACACGCACAGGTACGCGACGATGCCCAGCGAGTACAGATCCGACTGCGCCGTCGCCGGCTGGCCGCCGGCGCGCTCGGGCGCGATGTAGGAGGCGGTGCCGAGCAGCAGCCCGGTCGAGGTCCGGTGGGTCGCGGCGGCCGAGCGGGCGATGCCGAAGTCGGTGAGCACCGCGCTGCCGTCGGGCCGCACGAGCAGGTTGCCCGGCTTGACGTCGCGGTGCATGACGCCCTTCTCGTGGGCCGCGTGCAGCGCCTCGGCGGCCTCGGCGACCATCCGCATGGTGGCCTCGGGGCTCAGCCGCTCGACCCGGTCGAGGGTGCGGGCCAGCGACTCGCCGTCGATGTACTTCATGACGAGGTACACCCCGGCGGCCGGGTCGTCGCCGAAGTCGTACACGTCGACGACGCCCGGGTGGCTGATCGTCGCCATGGTGCGCGCCTCGGCCCGGAACCGCTCGACGAACTCGGGCTCGCCGGTGGGCGCCCGCAGCAGCTTGACCGCGACCGTGCGCCCGAGCACCCGGTCGTGGCCCTCCCACACGTCGCCCATCCCGCCGCCGGCGATGTGCCGCTCGAGCTGGTACCGCCCGGCCAGCACCGTTCCCGCGCCGATCAACGAGCCCCCTCAGCCGGCCGGACACCTGGACGACTGTTCCTATCCCGCCGGGCGGCGAACCGCAAGGCCACGATCGGCCAGGAAAGCCGCCCGGGTGTGCACCACCGTCAGTAGCCGATGCGGAAGGTCGCGTCCTGTTTGTCAGTGCTCGACGAGCCGCTCGTGATCGGGTCGATCCGCAGCACGTAGTTGTAGTGGCGCAGGTACCGGTCGGGGAAGTTGTACGAGCGGAACGACGTCCACGAGGAGTCGGCGAACCCGGCCGTCTTGTAGAACGTGGCGTCGGCCTTGAACGTGCTCGTGCCGTCGCTGGTGTCGAGTACCAGCGCGTAGTTCGAGTGGCGCAGGTAGCGGTCCGGGTAGTTCACCGAGCGGAACGACACGCCGGCCGGGTCGGCCAGGCCCGGCACCAGGGTCCACAGCTGGTCCTGGTACGGGTCGAACGGGTAGACGTCGATGCGCCCGACGTTGTTGGAGTGGCGGACGTAGCGGTCCGGGAAGTTGTACGACTTCACGCGGTTCCACGCCGGGGCGCCCCACTTCGCGGTGAGGTTGGACTGCTCCGTCGACGTCAGCGGCGTGATGCCGGGGTGCTTGGAGTTCAGCGGCTGGGTGTACGCGCGGTCGTTGAGCAGGCTCCACGAGCCGCCGGCCACGTTGGTGCTCTGCCAGCAGAAGAACCGCCCGTTGGGGCTCCACGTGTCGCCCCACATGTACCAGGTGTTCGCCGTGTTCGACTTGACGATCTGCGGGGCCTCGACGCCGCGGCCCGGGCCGATGCCCGACGTGTAGATGCTGAAGCTGCCCGGGTTCAGGCTCGAGGAGCGGGTACCGAGCAGCGTGCTGTTCGTGTTGTTCTTGAAGTACATGTAGTTGACCCCGTCGACGCTGACGAAGTCGCCGTCGATGGCGTCGTAGCCGGGGTCGAAGAACGTCTGCGGGCTCGAGGCCGTCACGAAGTCGCTGGTGTAGTTCACCATCAGCACGTTGTGGCCGCCGGTGACCGCCGAGTAGACGACCGCGTACTGTCCGCGCCCGGCGTCCCAGTAGGCCTCCGGCGCCCACGCGTGGGTGGCGAGCGAGTGCACCTTCAGGAGCCGGTACCCCGTGAAGGTGCGCAGGTCGGCGGAGTCCCAGACGTGGATGTACTGACTCTGGTAGTTCCAGTCCGTGCCGTTGAGGTCCGTCGCCAGCACCACGAACCCGCCGGTCTGCTTGCGCAGGATGAACGGGTCGCGCAGGCCCTTGCTGCCCAGCGTCGGCGTGACGACCGGGTTGTTCTGGTTGAGCGGGGTCCAGGTGAGCCCGTCGGAGCTGACGGCCAGGTGCAGGCCGTAGTTCGCGGCGGCCATGGTGGGGGACTCGGTGAAGTACGCCATGGCATAACCGGAATAGGTGGCGGCGAACGCGTTCTCGGGGCGGACGAGCGCGGCGCCGGCGACGGCAGCGCCCGCGGCGGAGAGCAGGGTGCGACGCTTCAAGAGGTCACCTCTGATTGTTATCGCTCACAATTGGCGGCTTGCTGAGCGGATGCGAGCGATGTTATCGCTCACATAGATGGTGTCAAGTGCGTCCATAGCCGAGCTAGGTAAGATAAGGACATGCCCCCACTTCAGCGGGTCACCGCGCCGCTGCTCGACGTGCTGGTCGTGCTGCTCGACGCTCACCGGCACGGGCAGGAGGAGCTGCACGGCTGGGCCATCATGAAGAGCGCGCGGCGGTCCGGGCCGACCACCTACGGCGTCCTCGACCGGCTCGAGGAGGCCCGCTGGGTGACCGGCCGCTGGGAGGCCGAGCACCCCGACGGCAACAAGCCCCGCCGGCGCTTCTACCGGCTCACCCCGCACGGCGTCACCGGCGCGGCCGACCTGCTGCGCGCCCGCGGGCGGCGGCTCCCGGCCCACGGGCCCGCCGCCGCGACCCGGCCGGGCCTGGCCGCCGAGGGCGGTGCCCGGTGAGCGGATGGTGGCAGCTCCTCGCGCCCGTGCTGCTGGGCCTGGCCATCAACGAGTGCTCGGCGCGATGAACCGCGCCGAGCAGGCCCGCGCCGTGTGGCACCGGGCCGCCGCCGACGAGCCCGCCGCCCGTTGGTTCCTCGCCGGCAAGCTGCAGGCGGCCGGGCGCGTCGGCGAGGCCCTCGAGGTGTGGCGGATGGCCGCCGAGGCCGGGGATCCGGGCGCCTGGCACGAGCTCGCGATGCTCACCCGGGTCTCGGCCGGGCCGCGCGCGGCGCTGCGGGTCCGGGAGGAGGCCGCGGCCGCCGGCGCGCCGATGGCCTCGTCCGGCCTCGCCGACGTGCTGGTGCGGATTGGGCGCGTCGACGAGGCGGTCGCCCTGGCCCGGCGCTCGGTGGAGGAGGGCGACCCGGGCGCGGCGCGGATGCTCGGGCACGCGATCGAGCTGAGCCGGCGCGGGGTACCCGGAACCCTGCACGTCGTCGACAGCGACGACACGACGGAACTGCTCACGCCGTACGACTTCATGGCCGTCACCGACGAGCAGTGGGACTTCATCACGGGGGATATGCTCGGCGCGTGATCAGCTTCCGCAGCGCCGTCGAGGCGCGCGACGCCGAGGCCATGGCCGCGACCCTGGCCGACAACGTGGTCTTCCACAGCCCGGTGGCGTTCCGGCCCTACGAGGGCAAGCCGATGGTCGCGGCGATCCTGCGGGGCGTGCTGCGCGTGTTCGAGGACTTCCGCTACGTCCGCGAGCTCGGCGGCGCCGACGGCCGGGACCATGCGCTCGTCTTCGCGACGCGGATCGGCGACGTCGCCGTCGAGGGCTGCGACTTCCTGCACCTGGACGAGAACGGCCTGATCGACGAGTTCACGGTCATGGTCCGGCCGATGTCGGCCGCGCAGGCGCTGGCCGCCGCGATGGCGGCGCAGTTCGACCAGATCAAGCGCGAGGCCGGGGTCTAGGGGCTGTATCGAAGTGGGGGTCGGAGCCTGAGTCCGCCGCAGCCCGGCCATCCACTTCGATACAGCCCCTAGTACGCCCGTGAACGGCCGCCCTGCCGCAGAGCCGGGCGGCCGCCGCCTCGGGGGTCACGCGGTGGCGCGCGACCAGAGCTGGTTGTTCCCGCCGTTGCAGGTGTACTGCGAGATGTCGACCCCGTCGCCGGTGCCGGAGCCGACCACGTCCAGGCACTTGCCGCTGTGCCGCGCGACGACCTGGAAGTAGCTGCCGCTGGCCTTCCACTGCCACTGCTGGTTCGTGCTGCCGGACGCGCACGTGTACTGGATGACGTTCGCGCCGTCGGCGGTCGACGCGCTCGCGACGTCGAGGCACTTGCCGCTGTACGCGTTCACGACGCGGAAGTAGCCGCCGCCGACGTCCTCGAAGGCCCACTTCTGGTTGGCGCCGCCGTTGTTCGCGTACTGCTTGACCTCGGCGCCGTTCGCGACCGACGCGCCGACGACGTCCATCACGCGGCCGCTGTTGCGGTTGGTGACCCGGTAGTGCGTCAGCGTCGCGTTCCCGCCGCCGTCGAGGCCCCAAGAGTAGCGCAGCTGGTCACGGCCGGAGGCGCTCGTGGTCGACAGGCTCAGGCTGGTACCGCTGCCGGAAATTTCTTGCAGGCGGTAGGGATCGGCGATGCGCACGCCGGGCCAGTAGACGGTGCCGAGCCCCTCCGCGCGCGCCTCGGCGGCGGTGCCCCGGATGAAGGCGACGAAGCTGTCCGAAGTGGACGGTGCGTTGTAGTTGCGCCCGTCGGTCATCGGCGCGCCGAACTCGGTGACGAGCGTGCGCGAGGCGTAGGCGCCGATGCTCGTGCGCAGGCTCTCCCGCCACGAGTCCTCGGTGAGGCGCCCGGTGTCGAAGAACTGGTAGGTGTGCCGGGAGATCAGCGTGCCCGCGAAGCGGCTGTCGTCCCCGATCGTCGTGATCCGCTGGTTGTACCCGGCCCCGCTCACGATGATCCGCCCGCGCGGCACCCCGGAGTAGTTCGACAGCCACTGGGCCGCGACGTTCTTCCAGTCCGCGTCGCTGTACCCGTGCGGCTCGTTCATCGGCTCGAAGTACACGTTGGCGTTGCCCTGGTACTTGGCCACGATGGTGCCCCACATCGACCAGAACTGGGTCGTGTTGTCCACCAGCCCGTCGCGGGAGTTGTCGGCCTCCCAGTAGCTCAGGATGACCCGCATCCCCTTGCTGGTGGCCTTGTCGATGGCGCCGGTGTAGGAGTTCCAGTAGGAGCCCGACACCGTCGGGTAGTTCACCGGCATCCGTACCGTGTTGGCGCCGAGGTTGTTCTGGAAGCCCGTGAGGATCTTGTCGGCCTTCGTCTGCGTCGTCGCGTAGCTGTCGGACGTGCTCAGCCCGCCCAGCACCAGCGTGTCGTTGACGAAGTTGTCCCGCTGGTCGGCCCAGTTGACCCCGCGGAAGTCGCTCGTCGCCGCGTGCGCGGGCGTGGCGAGGGCGGCGAGGGAGCCGGCGGTGAGCAGGGCCGCCGCCAGGGTGGCGGTGAGCGAGCGGCGCCTTGTGTGCATGGGTTCACCCCTTCGTTCCATGACTGTCGATGCCTGGATGACATCGGAGTGGAGCGGAGGCGGCGGCGCCACCAAGCGAGCGGAGAAGGTCAGAAACGCTCAGAAACGAACATGCCGGGGCGGCGGACCAGCGACAGCGAGGAGTGCCGCACCACCAGCTCGGGGGCGACGAGCACGCGCTGGGACGGGCGCCGGTCCCCGTCGAGCAGGCGGGACACCATGAGCTCGACCGCGAGCCGGCCGACGTGGTGCTTCGGCGGGCGCACCGCGGTCAGCGCGGGCTCGGCGAGGTGGGCGACCTCGTCGTCGTACGACACCAGGGCCAGGTCGTCGGGGACGGCCACGCCGTGCTCGGCGCAGAACTGGGCGATCGACATGGCGTCGGGGTCGCTGTGCACGATCAGCGCGGTGATGCGCGCGCGGCGGCACTGCGCGAGCACGTCGCGGATCTCGGTCCAGTGCTCCCGGGCGGTCAGCGCGACGACCATCCCGTCGGCGATGGCCAGGTCGGCGCAGGCGGCCCGCCAGCCCTGCAGCAGGTGCTCGGAGGTCGGGCTCTCGTGCGACAGGACCAGCCCGATGTGCCGGTGGCCCTGCTGGTGCAGGTGGTGCACGGCGATCTCGGCGCCGAGCGCGTGGTCGCTGCGCACCCACTCCAGCTGCCGCGGGGTCGCGGTCCACCGGTGCGGCTGGCGTTCCACGAGGATCGCCGGCACCGGCAGCCGCCCGATCCAGTCGATCATCTCCGCGTCGAGGCTCGGCGCGAGCAGCAGCCCCTGCACCTGGCTGGCCTCGACGAGCCGGCCGATCTGGCGCCGGTCCTCGTCCGGGTCGTACGACGAGCCGCGCAGCTGCAGCGCGACCCCGAGCGCGGCGGCGGCCGCCCGGGCCCCGGCCACGATCGGCGGCCAGTAGAAGTCCAGCGACGGCACGACGATGCCGATGGTGAACCGCGTCCGCGGCCGCTGCACCGGCCGGGGCAGGTCGACGCCGGGCCCCTGCCCGGGCAGCGTGGCCCCGCCGTGCACGCGGGTGACGAGGTTGCGCTCGGCCAGGGCGGCGATGTCACGCCGGATGGTCAGCTCACTGACGCCCAGCTCCCGGGCCAGGTCGGCGACGCGCACCGACCCGGCCCGGCGCAGCTCGCCGAGCAGCCGCTCGTGGCGTTGAACGCCGAACAGCCGATCAGTCATGGCACTCTTCCGGGCCCGCCGATTGTTTCGTGCCCGTTAACATAAATGTCGGACGATACCTCGTCAACCGCTGTGTTAGCGCTCCTCAACCAGGGCCGCCAGACGGTCGAGCGAGGCCTGTAACTTGCCGGCCGTCGTCGCCTCCGCGCGCGCGAAGCGCTGCTCGTCGGTGAGGCCGGTCCAGTCGTACGTGTGCGTGACGCGCGTGCTCGACCCGTCGATCGGCTCGAGCTCCCATCGCCACAGGTGCCCGGGCTGGGGCTGGCCCGGCTCGCTCGGCCGCCACGCGATGCGCCGCCCCTCGGCGAACTCGACGACGTGGTTCTCCCGGACCGCGCCGCCGGTCAGCGTCATGACGAAGACGTCACCGGCGGCGCGGACCCGCTGCCCGTCCGCCGCCTCCCGGAGGTTCTCGTTGCCGTCCCACTCCGGCTGGCGGGCGGGGTCGGCGATGAGCTCGAAGATGGCGGCGGCGGGCGCGGCGATGTCACGGCCGGCGGTGACGACTCGGGTCATGCCTCCTATCTCATCACCCACCCAGCGATGCCGCCGCCGACGCGATCGCGCTCGCGAACGTGCTCACCTCGGAGTAGACGCCGGGGTAGTTGGGCCGCGCGCAGCCGTTGCCCCAGCTCACGATGCCGACCTGGATCCACGCGTTGGCGGCGTCGCGGCGGAACATCGGCCCGCCGGAGTCGCCCTGGCAGGTGTCGACGCCGCCGGAGGCGTACCCGGCGCAGATCTCGTCGCTCGGGACGAGGTCCGGGTAGGAGTTGTCGCAGGTGGCGTCGGGCACGAACGGGACTGTGGCCTTGAGGAGGTACCGCTGCTGGCCCCCGCCCTCGGTGGCCGCGCCCCACCCGACGATCGTGAACGTGCCGGTGTTGTACGTCGTGTTGGTCGCGATCGGCAGCGTGGCGAGGCCGGTCACGGGGGTGGCGAGCCGGATGAGCGCCCAGTCCTTGCCGTTGCCGTTGTACCCGGGCGCCCGGTACACGTAGTTCGACCGGACGGTGATCCGGCTGGACGACTGCAGATCGACCACGCCGAGCGTGGCGGTGATACTGGTGTTGGTACCGGTCCGGCTCACACAGTGCGCGGCGGTCAGCACGAGCCGGGGGCTGTACAGGGCGCCGCCGCAGCCCATCGACAGGCGCACCATGAACGGGAACTCACCCTGCGCGGCTCGGGTCCCGCCGACCACCGACTCTCCGGGCACGGCCGCGTGCGCGTTGCCGGGCACGACGCCGGCGAGCGCGGCGGTCATTGCGGCTACCACCACCAGAAGCCTTCGAACCATCCGGAGCCTCCCCACCTCGTTGGACGATTAGAAGAACGATAGTCGTCGATCTCCTGAATTCGGCCATAGCGCCTGGTCCATATCATGTAGACCGCCGGCCGGCAGCACGGTCGATCAGCGCATTGACGATCGCGGCCGAAGACGCGCACGAATAACGCACCGTCAGCGCCCCTTCCCGCGACGGCGCGAGCCGCTCCACGTCGCGAACAACGCACCGGCGACGCCGGTTACCGCGGCCAGCGCGGCCGGTCCAGCAGTCAGGTAGATCGCGCCGCAGGCGAGCAGGATGAGGATCAGTCCGAAGAGTTCGACCAGCTTGATATTCATCCTTGTACTACAGCCGACGGCAGTGCCGGTTCCCTCGCCCCACGAACGAACCCGGCGAGACCCGAAGTCACCCGGACGCCCGATGTTCGGCGTTCTTCGCCCACCTTCGACGCCGTATCATGAAGGCCCTGTCGAAGAATGCCGGAGGGCGGTCGATGGCACGGGACGAGACCGCCGACGAGCAGAGCCGCCGATCCTATGAGCATGAGCTCGCCCGGTTCGCGTCGGATCTCACAGCCTTCGAATCGAGCAGGGCAAACCGTCCTTGCGTGACATCGCCGGGCACGCGCCGGCCGCCGGTCGGGTCCTGTCGGAGTCAGGCATCAGCGAGGCGCTGAGTGGACGCCGGCTGCCCAGCATCGACTTCCTCATGGCGCTGGTCAAGACGCTGCTGCGCCTCGGTGATCCACGGCGCAGGCCGCCCGCCGAGGACGACCCGCGCCTCGAGCCCTGGCGGCAGCGCTGGACCCTTCTGCAGCGCCTCCGCGTGGACGAGCGCCGTCACCGGCTGGCCGCCGCAACGCCGGTCGCTGACGAGGTGGCCGCCACCTCGGACGACGAGGTGGCGGCGGTGCGCGCAAAGCCGCTGCGCTGCTTCGTCGCGGTACCCGGTGAGACGATGGGCACGGGGGCCGCGTGGGACGACGTCACCGAGATCCGTCGCCAGCTGCTTGAGCCGGTCGTCCGAGCCATCGGCGAACAGATCGGCCGAGAAGTCGAGTTGGTCATCGAGAAAGAGAAGACGACGTCCGGTGTCATCCACCGTTCGATGTTCGGTGAGGCACGCGACGCCGAGCTCTACATCGCCGATCTGACCGGCGCGAATCCGAACGTGTACCTGGAGCTCGGGGTCCGCTGGGCCACTCGCGACAACGTTACGATCGTGATCTGCCAGGACCTCGCCGACGTCCGGTTCAATCCGCTGATCGTGCGAATCATCGAATACGGCAAGGACCGTCTCACCGAGTCCGTGCGCCGGATCGCCCAGGCCGCGGTCGACGGCCTGGGGCGCACCGATCTCGTCGACAGCCCGGTGCGCGACACGGCGCCCGCGGTCGTCATGTCGCGCGTGGACCTTGCCGCGATCCGGCAGGAACATGCCGAGATGGCCGTCGAGCTCGCCCAGCTGCGCCAGCAGTTGGGCGAGGACCTCCTGGCCGCCGCACGCAACACCGCGGACTCCCGGCGCCGGGTGTTGTTGCTGGAGAAGGCCGTCGAGCAGAATCCGGCCAGCTGGCAGGCGCACTTCGAGCTGGGTTCGATCTTCCGCCGGGAGGGCAAGTACGCCGAGGCCGTGCAGACGCTGCGCATCGCCACCGAGCTGCGCCCGGACCACGCTCCGGCGTGGCGGGAGCTCGGCACGGCGCTCGGGAAGATGTCGGCGTCGATGGCCGACGCGACCGCGGCGTTCGAGCGGGCGCTGGCGCTCGACGACCGCGACGCCGAGACGTGGGCGACCCAGGGCGGCCTGCTGCGTCGGCTGGCGCGCACAGCGACGCCGGGAATCCTGGACGAGGCCCTGCTCGATCGGGCGCTCACCTGCTACAGGCGTGCCGCCGAACTCGCGCCGAACCACCTGTACCCCCTCATGAACGCGGCTCGCATCGAGCTGCTGCTCGCCGGGATGCGGCGGACGAGTACCGTGCCGGCCCAAACCCGCATCGAGCAGCTTGAACACCTGGCCCGCTTCGCCGTGCACAACAGCGGGAACACGGACCCTTGGGTGGCGTTCGATCTCGCGGACACCCTCATCCTGACCGGCCGCGCCGACGAGGGGCTGACGGTGCTCCGCCGCGCGGCCGAGCTGTGTGCCCGGGAGGAGCGTACGGCCATCCTCAAGACCGCGGCCGAGCCGATGAGCGATCTCCTGACGGTGGCGGATGCGCTCGATCCGCTGGTCACGGCCGCGCTCCAGGATGCGATCGAACTGTGCAAGACCCTCGCGTTTCAGGATTAACCGGAAAGCATCTCCGGAAGATGCCGGCCCCGCCGGGAACCCTGGACGAGGCCCTGCTCGATCGGGCAAGGGCGCGCCGGCGCAGATTTTGAGGGGGTGCGGGTGGAGCGGAGCTCCCCCGCCGCGAGCGAAGCGAGTCAGAGAATCGGCGGTGCCGAGGAGCCTCGCACGCGCAGGGCCGGGCTTATCACCACGCGGTGGGCGGGGCGGTCCGGGTCGGCCAGGCGGTCGGCGACCAGACGGACGGCGGCGCGGCCGATCGAGCGCCGCGGTGGGCGCACGGCCGTCAGCGGGGGGCTGAACAAGCCGGCCACCTCGTCGTCGTAGGCCACCAGGGACAGGTCGCCCGGGACCGACAGGCCGCGCTCCTCGCACCGCTGGACGAGGGCGATGGCCTCCGGGTCGGCGTGTACGAGCAGGGCCGTGGTGCCCGTGGCCAGGCAGCGCTCCAGCACCGCGTCGAGGGCGGCCGGCGACTCGGGGGTCTTCGCGTCGGGCACGGATACGTCCACTGTGGAGTCGGGGGACAGGCCGCACTCGGCCGCGGCCTCCAGCCAGCCGCGGTGCACGTGCGGGCTGGTCGGGCTGTTCTCGGCGACCACGACGCCCACGCGGCGGTGGCCGAGGGAGACCAGGTGGCGCACGGCCATCGCGGCGCCCAGGGCGTGGTCGGTCACGACGGACTCCAGCACCTCGTGGTGCGGGCCGAACGTGGCGGTGCGCTCCAGCAGTACCACCGGAAGGCCCGTGCCCGCCAGCCACGCCACCGTCGCCTCGGCGGTCGGGGCGTGCATGCGCGGGGTCACGATGAGCCCGTCGACGCCGAGCTGCTCGACCAGGCGGGTGAGCTGGGGGCGGTCGTCGCCGGCGTCGTAGGCCGAGCCGCGCAGGACGATGCGCATGTCCAGCTCGCGGGCGGCCTCCTCGGCGCCCTGGGCGACGTGCGGCCAGTAGTAGTCCAGCGACGGCACGAGCATGCCCAGGGTCTGCGTGGCGACCAGGTCGGCCGGGTCCACGTCGGACTCGGGCAGGGCCACGCCGCCGTGCACGCGGCGGACCAGGCCCTCGGCCGCCAGCTGTGCGATGTCGCGGCGGATGGTCACCGCGGCCGCGCCCAGGGTGTCGGTGAGGTCGGAGACGCGCAGCACCCCGTGGCGCTGCAACACCTCCAGCAGCCTGGTCCGCCGCTCCACCTGCAGCGGTCCGCGGTTGTCCGTCGTGCTCACCGAAGCTCCTCAATGGTCAGTTCGAGGGTACCGGCCGGGCCCAGCCCGCTGACGTCGATGTCCAGCCGGGTGAGCCGGGCGCCCCAGACGTCGCTCAGCATGGGGTCGTCGAGCTCGCGGACCACCGCGGCGCACGGCACCGCGGGGGTCCAGGTCAGGGCGATGGTCCCGGCGCCGTCGAGGGCGTCCACCTCGGCCCGCCCCTCCGCCGGCCGCACGACTCCCGCCACCATCCAGCGGATTTCGGTGGTACCGCCGCCGCCCGCCAGTTCCCACGCGTCCGTCACCGTCACGCGCCCGGTCGCCCGGTCCAGCCGCGCCTTGCGCCGCCACCGGTGGTCACCGGGGTAGGCGCCGCCGAGCTCCAATGTGAGGCCGGCGTCCTCGACGGCGACGTCCCGGGCCGCGAACCCGGGCCCGGCGGCCTGCTCGGCTCCGGCGATGCGCGGCACGTTGTGCCAACCGCTCTGCATCGTCCAGATCTCGTACCGCCGCGGCGAGAAGGTCAGCGCCGTGTACGTGGGCCGCCCCGGGTCGACGAGCACCGGCACCCCGCGCAGGGCCACGACCACGCTGCCGACGTCGTTGTGGTTGTGGTGCTCGTCGTTGTGGCCGCCCTTGACCGCGAGCGTCAGCCCGGCCGCGTCCCGGGCGAGCAGCACCTGCGTGGACGGGAACCAGGCGTCGCCGCCGCCGGTCAGGGGCCGCGGCTCGGCGGCGCGCCAGGCCGGGTCGGTGAGGGCGCGCAGGAGCCGGCCCAGGCCCTGGTTCTCGTGCGCCACCGGGCCGCCGGGCACCCGGTGCGCGGCCGCGTGGGCCTCCGCCTCCGCGTCGCCGGCCCGGCGCGCGGCCCGGTGCAGCAGGGCCCACGGCTGGTCGATCGCCGGGCGGGCCTGGCCGTCGGCGTGGTTGAGGTACCACGGACCGCCGAGGTGCACCGAGTGCGGGAACGCGACCGTCGCGCGCACGCGGCCCTCGATCGGCCGGTCGAGCAGCTCGAGGGCCTCGAGGAGGCGGCCCGCGCCGTTCCACCAGTAGGAGTACCCCTCGTCGATCGCCCCGTCGTCGGGGAGCGCGGCGATGTAGCGCTCGAGGCCGCCGGCGGCGAGGCCCTGCAGGGTCGCGCGGCGGGCCGGGTCGGTCGCCAGGACCGAGGCGACGAGCACGTTGCCGTGGATCCACGGGGTCCAGTTGCCGACCTTGCCGCCGAGGCCGAGCCAGTGCCAGTCGCGGCGGCGCTCGAACGGGGTCAGCACCCGCACGTCCACCTCGTGCCGGATGCGCGCCCGCAGCCCGGGCAGGCGCTCGTCGAGGTGGTCGCCGAGCACGTGGTCGGCCCACGCGAGCTGGGCGGCGACCTCGCTCGCGCCGAGGTCGAGGTAGGGGTCGGTGACGGTCGGGACGACGGCGCCGTGGCGGGTGAAGGTGTCGTCGTGCGCGGGCCAGCACCAGGAGCTCTGCTCGCAGAACAGGGCGATGCCGTCGGCCGCCTCGTCGAGCCAGGCCTCCTCGCCGGTGGCGGCGGCGAGGGCCACGGCCCGGCTGACGCGCTGGTCGCGGGCCCAGATCACCTGCTCGTAGGAGTCGCGGTCGCCGTCGCGGAAGTACCGCGCGTACTGGCCGGCGAGGGGCACCGGCCACGGCGTGTCACGGGTGGCGGAGGCCCGCTCCCGCAGGGCATCCAGCGTCGGGCCGTCCACGTTGGACGGATCCCAGACCGGCAGCTCCATCGGACGCCCTCCCCAGTGACGTGATCGAACGTGATCGTATCAGATCACGTTTGAATTTGTAGGGTCGCTTGGGATTGACATGGTCGATCGTGAGCGTTTTACTTCCCGGAAACGTCGGCCGTTCACCTGGCCGACACGCACCGGAGGGGCGGATCGTGCCGGAGACGGAGTGGACACGCGCGGACTGGCTGCGGTTCGCCGACGGCATCCTCGCGGCCGCCCGCCGGCACGCCTCGCCGGGCCACGCGCGGATCACCCCGCCCGGGGCCGAGGGCGGCTACGGGCGCGCGGTCGACGGCCTGGAGGGCTTCGCCCGCACGTTCCTGCTCGCCGGCTTCCGCATCGCGGGGGAGCGGGGCGAGGGGCCGGTCGCGACCGAGCTGCTGGAGTGGTACTCCACCGGCCTGGCCACCGGCACGGACCCGAACTCGCCGGAGCGCTGGGTCCGGCTCGGCGAGCACGCCCAGGCCAAGGTCGAGGCGGCCTCGATCGCGCTGATGCTCGACCTGACCCGCCCGTGGCTCTGGTCGCGCCTCGATGTGAGCGTCCGGCAGAGGATCGTCGAGTACCTCGCGCCGGCCGTCGGCGACCCGACGTACCCCCGCATCAACTGGGTCTGGTTCCGCCTCGTGGTGCAGACGTTCCTGCGCTCGGTGGACGGCCCCTGGTCCGCGGCCGACGTCGCCGAGGACCTCGCCACCCACGACACGTTCCGCCGCGCCGACGGCTGGCTCGCCGACGGCCCGGCCCGCGCCTTCGACCACTACACCGGCTGGGCGCTGCACCTGTACCCGGCGCTGTGGGCCCGGATGGCGGGCGCGGACGAGCTGGCCGGGGA
Organism: Dactylosporangium sp. McL0621; assembly: GCF_049995355.1. Classification (NCBI taxonomy): domain Bacteria; kingdom Bacillati; phylum Actinomycetota; class Actinomycetes; order Micromonosporales; family Micromonosporaceae; genus Dactylosporangium; species Dactylosporangium sp. McL0621. The sequence goes on along the minus strand of NZ_CP188259.1, from coordinate 9,627,392 downwards.
CCGGATCGAACGGGACCGGGCCGACCTGGACCGGTTCCTGCTCGACGCGATCGAGCTGGTCGGCGCCGACGGCTCGCCGCTGCTGCAGGGCCGGAGCCTCATCTACCGCTTCGCCGCCGCCGCGCCCTTCTGGGCCGGCGGTCTGGCGGGTGTACCTTCACTGTCCCCCGGCCGCCTGCGCAACGCGGCCGAACGGATCGTGCGCCACTTCGCCGGCCACGGCGTTCCCGGCGCCGACGGGCTGCTCACCCTCGGCTGGCACCACGCCTGGCCGCGGCTGGCCCAGGCGTACTCCGGCCCGGCCTCCCCGTACTGGGCGAGCAAGGGCCTGCTCGGCATCGCGCTGCCCGCGGACCATCCGCTGTGGACCGCGCCCGCCGAGCCGCTGCCGGTGGCGGAGCGCGACACCCTGCGCGCGATCGCCGCGCCCGGCTGGATCGTCAGCGGCACCCGGGACGACGGCGTGGTGCGGATCGTCAACCACGGCACCGACCACGAGGTCGAGGGCTCCGAGGCCGGGGACTCGCCGCTGTACGCCCGGATCGGCTACTCCACCGCCACCGCCCCTGTGCTCGACGAGGCCGGCTGGACCGACCCGCTCGACCAGTCCGTCGTGCTCGCCGACCGCGCCGGGCACCACTCGCACCGCAGCGGGCTGTGCACCCTGGACGTCCGGGTCGACGGCGACGCCGGCGTGGCCGGCTCCCGCGCGGCCGCGCACTGGGTCGACGCCGAGCCGGGGCAGCGCGACCACGGCAGCGGCCGCACCGGCAAGGCCCGGTTCGCGGCCGAGCTGACCGTGTGGTCGCTCGTCCGCGGGCCGTGGGAGCTGCGCCTGGTCCGGGTCGAGGCCGCCGCCGAGGCCGCCGTGAAGCTGCGCATCGGGGGCTGGGCGGTCGCGGGCGGCGGCCCGATCCTGGTGTCCGGCGGGACGGCGGCCGCGACCGGCGCGGCCCTCACGTCCCGGATCGTCAACCTGTCCGGCGGCGACGCACCGAGCGCGGGCGTCGCCGTGCACCCCGACGGCGGCCCGCTCGGCCGCCCCGTCCGCGTTCCCTGGCTCGAGTTCCCCGTACGTCCGGGCCGCTGGCTCGCGACGCTCGTCGAACTCTGCGCAACACCCGCGCCGCAACCGTGCCGCGTGTCGCTGGACGAGTCCGGCGGCGAGCTGCACGTGCGGGTCACCTGGCCCGACGGCGCGGACACCCCACACCCCATCACCCTGAAGGAGAAGGGATGAAGCGCTCGTTCTCGGCAACGCTGGGCGTCGTCGCGGCCCTGGCGCTCACTTTGGCCGGCTGCGGCGACGACGCCGCCACGCCGGAGGCCATGCCCAGCGGCCCGATCACGCTTTCGCTGGCCGGCTGGAGCCTGTCCACCACCCCCGAGTTCAAGACCCTCGCCGACGGCTTCCACGCCGCCAACCCCAACGTGACCGTCGAGCTCAAGGAGTACGACGCCACGAACTACGACACCCAGATGATCGCGGACCTCGCGGCGAAGAAGGCCCCGGACATCTACGTCCAGAAGAACCTCAAGAACTTCTACACGTACCAGTCGGGCAAGCAGCTGGTCGACGTCTCCGACGTGGCCGGCAAGCTCGGCGACAAGGTCGGCGGCCTGTCCGGCTACAAGGTCGACGGCAAGACCTACGCCGTTCCGTACCGCCAGGACTCCTGGGTGCTGTTCTACAACCGGGCGCTGTTCGACAAGGCCGGCGTCAAGTACCCCGACGGCTCCTGGACCTGGGACGACTACGCCGCCGCATCGAAGCAGCTGACCACCGCGATCAAGGGCGCCGGCGGCAACGCCCTCGGCGACTACGAGCACGTCTGGCAGTCCACGGTGCAGGGCTTCGCCCTGGCCCAGACGCCCGGCGCCAAGCTGGAGAGCGGCGACTTCAGCTACCTCAAGCCGTACTACACCCGTGCGCTGGACCTGCAGACCGCCGGTGCCCAGCCGACGTACGGCACCGCCACCACGAACAAGCTCACCTACCAGGCCCAGTTCGGCAAGCAGTCGGCCGCGATGATGCTCATGGGCACCTGGTACATCGCGACCCTGCTCAAGCAGCAGTCGACCGGCGACGCCGACACCTTCCAGTGGGGAATGGCCCCGGCGCCGCAGTTCGACAAGAGCACCACCGGCACGTCGAGCAAGCCGATCACCTTCGGCGACCCGACCGGCCTGGGCATCAACCCGGCCATCGACAAGCAGAAGATGGCCGCGGCCAAGGCGTTCCTCGCCTACGCCGCGGGCGAGGGCGGCGCCAAGGGCCTGGCCGGCATCGGCATCACCCCGGCCGACACGGCCGCGGTGACCGGGGTGCTGTTCGCGCTCAAGGGCATGCCGACCGACGACCTGTCCAAGTTCGCGTTCTCCACCCACGACACCCGGCCCGAGAACCCGGTGTCGAAGTACACGGCCGGGCTGCAGAACATCCTCAACGACACGCACTCCGCGGTGCTGTCGGGCAGCAAGCCGATCGACGCCGCGATCACCGCGGCTCAGGACCGGGCCAAGAACGAGGTCCTCAACAAGTAGTCCCGACCGAGCTGCACAGACCGCCGGCGCTGGGTGCGCAACGCAGCGCCGGCGGTCGACACCCCGGGAGACACCCATGGCAACCCTGTCGCCGCCCCGGCGGCGCCGCATCCGCCCCGCCGTGCGCAACGCGCTGATCGGCTGGTCGTTCATCCTGCCGAACTTCCTCGGCTTCGCGCTGCTCACCCTCGTGCCGGTGGTGGTGCTGTTCTACCTCGCGTTCACCGACTGGAACATCTTCGGCGTCGCGGAGTGGGTCGGCACGGCCAACTTCACGCAGATGTGGGGCGACGACAGCTTCTGGACCGCGCTGTGGAACACGGTCGTCTACACCGTCTTCCACATCCCGCTGACCATGGGCGCCGCGCTGGGCCTGGCCCTGCTGCTCAACCGGAAGATGCGCGGCGTCGCCTTCTTCCGCACCGTCGCCTTCTTCCCGTACATCACCTCGATCGTGGCCGTCGCCCAAGTCTGGAACATGCTGTTCAGCCCCGAGTTCGGCCCGATCAACGCGCTGCTGCGGGCGCTCGGCGTCGACCACCCGCCCGGCTGGACGGTGTCGTCGGACTGGTCCATGCCGGCCGTCATCATCGTGGGCACCTGGCGCGAGATGGGCTACTACATGCTCATCTTCCTCGCCGGCCTGCAGACCGTCCCGACCCAGCTCTACGAGGCCGCCCGCATCGACGGCGCCGGTGCCTGGCAACGGTTCTGGTCCGTGACCCTGCCGTGCCTGCGCCCGACGACGTTCTTCGTCACGGTCATGCTCACCATCGGCAGCTTCAAGGTCTTCGACCTCATCCTGCTGCTGACCAACGGCGGGCCGGGCCAGTCGACGCTCGTGCTGTCGCAGTACATCTTCCAGAAGGGCTTCGGCGAGAACCAGTTCGGCTACGCGTCGGCGATCTCGATCGTGCTCTTCGTCATCTGCTTCCTCATCACCGCCGTGCAGTTCACCGTGAACAAGCGGAGGGCGTCATGACCGGTCCGGAGCGAAGCGGAGGGGCCGGTCATCGGCCAGCACAGTTCCGGCGTCATGGCGCCGACGAGCGAAGCGAGGAGACGTCATGACCACGCTGCTCGACGTTCCGAGGCTCGACCCCGGGTCGGTCCTGGCCCGGTCCGGCGGCGGCGGCCGGCGCGTCCACCCGGTCTGGCGGGCGCTGGGGTACCTCGTGCTGCTCCTCGCCTCCGCCGGGCTGCTGCTGCCGTTCATCTGGATGCTGCTGTCCTCGTTCAAGCACAACAACGAGGTCTTCACCGTGCCGATCACGTGGTTCCCGGACACCGTCGTCTGGAGCAACTACGTCGACATCTGGCGCAAGTCGGACATGACCACGTGGCTGGGCAACACGCTGCTGCTGTCGGTCGCGGTCACGTTCCTGCAGGTGCTCACCGGCAGCTTCGCCGCCTACGGCTTCGCCAAGGTGCGCTTCCGGGGCCGCGACGCGCTGTTCCTGGCGTACGTCAGCACGATCGCGCTGCCGTGGCAGTCGTACATGGTGCCGCAGTTCATCATCATGTCGAAGCTGCAGCTCTCGGACAGCCGCTGGTCGATCGTCGCGCTGCAGGCCTTCGGGGCGCTCGGGGTGTTCCTCATGAAGCAGTACTACGAGACGATCCCCGAGGAGCTCAGCGAGGCCGCCCGCATGGACGGCATGAGCGAGTACGGCATCTGGCGGCGGATCATGCTGCCGCTGTCGGTGCCGGCCCTGGCCAGCCTGACGCTGCTCACGTTTGTGGGCACCTGGAACGACTATCTCGGGCCGCTGATCTACCTGCGCAGCCCCGACCTGCGCACCATCCAGCTCGGGCTGTCGACGTTCATCTCGCAGTACAACGCGGAATATGCGCTCATCATGACCGGCTCGGTGCTGTCGGTCCTGCCGATCGCGGTCATCTTCCTGCTCGGCCAGCGGTACTTCGTCGAGGGCCTCGCCACCAGCGGGCTGAAGGGGTGAGGGCGATGCGCCTGCGCCACGACACCATCGGGACGGCCTTCGACATCCTGTACCTGGGCCTGGCGACCAACCTGATGCTCGTGCTCGGCGCCGCGCCGGTGCTCGCCGTCGCGCTCGCCACCGACACGTCGCGCTCGTGGCCGCTGCTGGCCCTGCTCGCGCCGGTGGCCGCGCCCGGGCTCTGCGGGGTGTTCGCGGTCTTCGCCGGCTACAGCGAGACGCGCTCGACCGCCGTCGTGGCCACGTTCGCGCGGGCCTGGCGGGCCTCGTTCCGGCGGGCGGCGACGCTCGGCGCGCTCGCCGCGGCCGTGCTCGTGGTGCTCGGCGTCGACGCCCGCGCCGCCTGGGGCCGCCCGGTCGGCGCGGCCGCGATCCCGGTGCTGGTCACCGGAATGGTGCTCGTCGTCGCGGCCGCGCTGCACGGGCTGGCGGCGCTGGCCGAGCGGCCGTCCGCCCGGGTCCGCGACGTGCTGCGGGCCTCGGTGTACCTGGGCGTCCGGCACTGGCCATTGACCCTGCTCTCGCTGGTCGTCCTGGCGCTGCTGCTCACCCTGCTCGCCGCGCGCCCCGCGGTCGCGCTCGGCCTGGCCGCGGCGCCGCTGCTCTACGTCATCTGGGCCAACAGCCGCTACGCGCTGCGGGCCGCACTGGAACCATTGAGGAGTAACCGCACATGACGTCGACCGACGTCCGGCCCCTTCGCGGGGCCGTCGCCGCCGCACTGCGCACGATCGACGCCAACCTCACCGAGTTCGGGGCGGGCTACCCGGGCGACACGACCGTCGGGCAGCGCTATCGGCCACGGGGGGCCAACGTGGGCTGGACGACCAGCTTCTGGCCCGGGATGGTCTGGCTGGCGTACGAGCTCACCGGCGATGAGACCTACCGGCGCCAGGCCGAGGCGCACGTGGCCGGGTTCGCCGGGCGCATCCACGGCCGCGTCGACATCGACACGCACGACCTCGGCTTCCTGTACACCCTCTCCTGCGTGGTGCCGTGGCGGCACACCGGCGACGAGACGGCCCGCGCGGCCGCCCTCGCCGCCGCCGACCACCTGCTGACCCGGGTCCTGGAGCCGGCCGGGATCATCCAGGCCTGGGGCGATCTCGACAACGCCGGGCAGCGCGGCCGGACCATCATCGACAGCCTCATGAACACCCCGCTGCTGTTCTGGGCGACCCGGGTCACCGGCGACGTGCGGTACGCCGACGCGGCCCGCCGCCACGCCGAGCAGCTGCGCCTGCACATCCTGCGCCCGGACGGCACCACGTTCCACACGTTCTACTGGGACGCGGTCACCGGCGCGCCGCTGCGCGGGGAGACCGAGCAGGGCAGCGCCGACGACTCCTGCTGGGCCCGCGGCCAGGCCTGGGGCATCTACGGCTTCACGCTGAACTACCGGCACACCGGCGACCCGGCGCTGCTGGACGCGGCCCGCCGCTGCGCCGACCGGTTCCTGTCCCGCCTGCCGGCCGACCACGTGCCGTACTGGGACCTCGTCTTCGGCGACGGCAGCGGCGAGGAGCGCGACAGCTCGGCCGCCGCGATCGCCTTCGGCGGCCTGCACGAGCTCGCCGCGGCCCTCGGGGACGAGTCGTACGCGGCGGCCGCGGACCGCATCCTCGCCTCGCTCATCGCCGCCTACGGGGCCGGCGCGGACTCCAACGCCCTGCTGCGCCACGGCGTCTACGACAAACCGAAGGGCGTCGGCGTCGACGAGGGCACCCTCTGGGGCGACTACTTCTACCTCGAGGCACTGACCCGCGCGACCCGGCCCGGCTGGACCGCACCCTGGCTGAACGAGGAGCACTGATGGAGTACAAGTACCACTGCTACATCCCGGCCGAGCGCGGCCGCAATGCGCTGCCGTTCAACCCCTGCTCGCTGCTGGACTTCTCGCTGCTGCGGCTCGACGCCGGGCAGAGCACCACCTTCGCGTCCGGCGACCGGGAGATCCTGGCCGTCATTCTCGGCGGTACCGCGACCTTCACCGTCGGCGCCGCGCGCTTCGCCGAGGTGGGTGGCCGCCCGAACGTCTTCGGGGGCAAGCCGCACTCGGTGTACATCCCGGCCGGGGCCGAGGTCACCGTCGAGGCGGACTCGGCGGTCGAGATCGCGCTGCCGAGCGCGCCCAGCGACCTGGCGACCGACCCGTACGTCATCGAGCCGGCGAAGGTCGCGAGCGGACGGTGGGGCGCGGCGAACTTCGGCCGCACCTACCACCAGATCCTGACCGAGATCTCCCAGCCCGGCCTGCCCGCGCGGCGCCTCATCGTGGGCGAGACCTACACGCCGTCGGGGAACTGGAGCACGTACCCGCCGCACCGCCACAAGCACGACAACCTCCCGGCCGAGGCGGCGCACGAGGAGATGTACTACTTCCGCGTCAACCCGTCCGACGGGTTCGGCATCTGCCGCATGTACACCGACGAGGGCTACGAGGAGAACTTCACCGCCCGCGACCACGGCATGCAGATGATGCCCGAGGGCTACCACACGGTGGTCAGCGCGCCCGGCTACACGACCTACTACCTGTGGGTCCTGGCCGGCACCCAGCGCACCCAGGGCGCCCTGGAGGACGTCAACCTGTCGTGGGTCGGCCGCACCGTGCCCATGCTCCGCGACCTGGGCCACTGATGATCCTGGACGCATTCCGGCTGGACGGCCGCGTCGCGCTCGTGACGGGCGGCAACCGGGGCATCGGCCGCGGGTTCGCGACGGCCCTCGCGGAGGCGGGCGCGGAGGTGGTACTGCTGGGACGCGCCGGCGCCGACGTCGAGTGCGACCTGGCCACGGCGGGCCCGGCCGGGATCGCGGCGGCCGTGGAGTCGCTGGACCGCGTCGACATCCTGGTCAACAACGCGGGCATCATCCGGCGCTCGCCCTCGGCCGAGATGTCCGGGCCCGACTGGGACGACGTGCTGACCGTGAACCTCGACGCGGTCTTCCACCTGTGCCAGGCCGCGGGCCGCAAGATGCTCGCCGCGGGCGGCGGCCGGATCGTGAACGTGGCGTCGATGCTGTCCTTCCAGGGCGGCCTGGGCGTCGCGTCCTACGCGGCGTCGAAGCACGCGGTGGCCGGCCTGACCAAGGCCCTCGCCAACGAGTGGGCCGGGCGGGGCGTGAACGTCAACGCCATCGCGCCCGGGTACATCGAGACGGACAACACCGCCCCGCTGCGCGCGGACCCGGCCCGGTTCGCCGCGATCTCGGACCGCATTCCCGCGGGCCGCTGGGGCAGCCCGGAGGACCTGGCCGGGGCGCTGGTGTTCCTGTGCTCGGACGCGGCGGCGTATGTGCACGGCACCGTCCTGGCCGTCGACGGGGGCTGGCTCGCGCGCTGAGCTCGCCGGCTGTCGTGCTCGGCGGCCGCCGTGCTCACCAGCTGTCGTGCTCACCAGCTGTCGTGCTCGCCGGCCGCCGTGCTCACCGGCTGTCGTGCTCGCCGGCTGTCGTGCTCGCCAGCTGTCGTGCTCGCCGGCCGTCGTGCTCGGCGGCCGTCGTGCTCACCAGCCGCCGTCGAACAGGGCGGCCAGGGCCGGCGCCGGGTCGTTCGCGGTGCCCGTGTTCGCGACCACGATCACGAGCACCGCCAGCGACGCGAGCGCCGTCACCGCCCCGAGCGCCGCGAACACGGCCGCCCTCGTGGCGGCGAAGCGCCGCCACAGCACCACGCTCACGGTGACGAGCCCGATGGCGACGAGCGCGGCGATGACGGCCATGGCCTCGTGGTACCGCGCGAAGTCCCCGACCATGCTCCGCAGCAGCGGACGCCCCGGCCCGCCCGCGGCCAGTTCCCGGCGCACCTGCGCGAGCACGCCGTGCTCGGCGTCCGGGCCCTCGAGGAGCATCGGCAGCAGCGACGAGAACGGCGCGATGGCCCCCTGCACGTTCGCCATCACCGTCGCGAGCGCGAGCAGCCCGGCCCCGGCCACGGCGGACGCGGCGGCCCAGTGCCGCAGCCGCAGCGCGATCGCGACGAGCACGGCGAGCAGCAGCGCGGCGATGACGGCCTTGACGAGGTGGTACCGCAGCCAGTAGTCGACCACCCGGGTCAGCTCCGGGCTGCGGCGGCCCGCGTTCCATGAGTCCGCGAACGCCCCGCGCAGGGCGGTGCCGAGCCGTTGCGGGTCGCCGAGCCCGTGGCCCGGCCCGACGGCGGCCAGCGGCCCGGGGGCGAAGACGAACGCGGCGACGAGCGCCAGGGCGAGCGCGACCAGCTTGCGCATCGGAACTCCTTCGGCGGGGGACGGCCTCAGCCTGGCCGACCCGGTCGCCGCGGACCAGCACGCTGGGGGGAGTCCGCGGGGTAGTGCGGGTACTACTTCGTGCGCCGGGTCGTCGTCTCCGCCGGGGCGGTGCCGGTGCACGTCACGGTCATGTCGACGACGATGTTGCCGCGGGCGAAGGCGGCGGACGCCGCGGCGGCCGGGCCGGAGTCGACCCGGTCGACCCGGTACGGCGCGGCCGCGGTCCACGACAGCAGCTCGGCGCGGCCGTCCGCGGTGCAGCCGGCCCGGATCGTGCCGCCCTCCGAGGTGAAGGTCTGCGCCGGCACTGTCGGCGCGGCCTCCGCCGGGGCCGGCGCCGGGCTCCCGGCGGGCGCCGCGGTGGTGGCGGCCGGAGGCGCCGCCCCGGTCGTGGCGCCGGTGGCCGCGCCGGCCGCGCCGGTGCCGGGGACCACCGCGAGGGTCGCCGACGCCTTTGCCGACGGTGCCGGGCCCGGCGCGGGCGGGGCCGCCGCGCCGCCGCCCACCGTTGCGGGCGCGGGCGCGGGGGGCTGCGGCGGCGCGGCGGCCGGTCGGGTGCGGCCGGGGCCGGCGATGACCAGCCCGGCGATGAGGGCGGCGGCCGCGGCCAGCACGCCGGCGGCCGCCAGCCGGGCGCGGCGGCGGTGGGCGGCCGCCGTCGCGGTGAGGCGGACGAGGATGGTGGAGGAGACGCCGTCGACGGCGGGCGGGGCCATCCGGTAGGCGAGGTCGTCGGTGACGGTGCGGATGCCGGCCGCCGCGGCCAGCGCGGTCGCGACCTCGCCGGCGGTGGGGCGGGCGGCCGGGTCCTTGGCGAGGCAGCGGCGGCACAGCTCGGCGACCTCGGGCGCGACCCCGGGCCGGTCCGGCAGCGGGGCCGGGTCGGTCTCCAGGTGCGCGACGAGCAGGTCGGCGGCGCCGGACGCCGGCCAGGGCCGGTGGCCCGCCAGCAGCCGGTACAGCAGGACGCCGAGGGAGTACACGTCGGAGGCCGGGGTCACCGCGTCGTCGGTGAGCCGCTCCGGGGCCAGGTAGTCGGGGGTGCCGAAGAGCTCGTCGTCGGATTCGGCGGCGCCGGCCGGGCCCGCGACGGTGGCGATGCCGAAGTCGAGGAGCTTGGCGCCGGTCGGGGCGAGGATCACGTTGGCCGGCTTCACGTCGCGGTGCACCAGGCCGTCGGCGTGCGCGGCGGCCAGCCCGGCGGCGACCTCGGCGCAGACGCGCAGCACGACCGCGGGCGCCAGCGGGCCGGCGGCCGTGCGCTCCTCCAGGGTCGGGCCGGGGACGAGCTCCATCACGACGTACGGGGTGCGCCGGCCCGCCTCGACGGTCTCGCCGAAGTCGTGGACCTGCGCGACGTTCGGGTGGGCGAGCCCAGCGGCGGCCCGGGCCTCGACGCGGATGCGCTGCCGGGCGGCGGCGTCGGCGGCGTACCGGCCGGAGAGCAGCTTGACCGCGACGTTGCGGTCGAGGACCCGGTCGCGGGCGCGCCACACGGTCGACATGCCGCCGATGCCCACCACGTCGTCGAGCTGGTACCGCCCGCCCAGCACCTGCCGCTCCACGCAGCCCACCATTCCCCATCGACGCGTGGCTAAGCATCACTGTTCGATCACGATCGGCGATGGGGAAGGGGGGCCGGCTCAGCCCGCGGTGTCCAGGGCGGCGGGCTGCATGTGCACGCCGCCGCCGAAGCGGACGATGTCGCCGCCGGTCGGTGTCCATGGGTGCCCCTTCGCGGACGTACTGCCGGAACTGCTCGTCCCGTTCGTTCGTCACGTCGTCTCCTTTCGCCCCTGACACCCGGCAGACGGGCGCGGCCCGGCATCGGTCGGGCGTCGCCAAGGAAACTTGGGCGTCAACCCAGCAGCGGCTGCGCGGCTCCGGCGAGGACGGCCGCGGGGCCGAGCGCCGGGGCGCGTACCGGCACGTCCGCGACCCCGGGCAGGGCGGCCGCGCGCAGGGCCGCGACGACCTGGCCCCGGAACGGCTCGCCGAGGCCGAGCACGCCGCCGCCCAGGATTATCGCGTCGGGGTCGAGCAGGTTCGCGGCGGCGGCCAGGCCCCGGCCGAGGACCCCGGCGGCGAACGCGACCGCCGCGGCGCCCGGGTCCACGCGCTCCAGCGGCGGCACCGCGGCCAGACCGGCCCGGCGGGCGTGGTCCGCGGCGATCGCCGGGCCCGCCGCGTAGGCCTCGACGTGGTCGAGCGCGCCGCAGCCGCAGCGGCGGCCCAGCGCGGCGGCGGCCGGGAGGTGGCCGATGCTGCCGGCCAGTCCCAGGCGCCCGGTGACGAGCTCGCCGCCGGCCACGACGGCGCCGCCGATGCCCGTGCCCACCGCGACCACGAGGACGGTGCCCGCCCCGGCCGCGGCGCCCCAGGCCGCCTCGGCGACCGCCAGCGTGTGCACGTCGTTGCGCACCAGCACCGGCCGGCCCAGCGCCGCGGCCAGCTCGCCCCGCACGTCGGTCCCGGCCCAGCCCGGCAGCGAGTCGGTGGCGTGCGTGATGCGCCCGTGCGGGTCCACCGCCCCGGCCGTGCCGACCCCGCACGCGGTGACCGGGGCGTCGCCCATGACCCGGCGGCCGAGCTCGGCGGCGGCGCGCAGGACCGCGGCCGGGCCCTCCCGCGCCGGGGTGGGCACGCGGTGCAGCGGGCCGGTGGTGCCGTCGGCGGACACGAGCGCGGCGGCGATCTTCGTCCCGCCGATGTCGATGCCGAGAACCGTCTTCACCGCGCGATCGCGGTGACGAGGTCGCGGGTCAGGGCCATCGGGTCCGTGATCGCGGTACCGACGACGACCGCGAAGGCACCGAGGGCGAAGGCGTCCCGCACGTGCGCCGCGGTGGCGAGCCGGCCCTCGGCGACCGTGCGGACCCCGGCCACGGCCAGGTCGGACACCAGCGCGAGGTCCGGCTGCGTCCCCTGTGGACTGTCCGCCGTGTAGCCGGACAGCGTCGTCGCCACGAGGTCCGCCCCGGCCGCCCACGCGGCCAGGCCCTGCTCCTCGGTGGCGACGTCGGCCACGAGCGGGAGCCCCAGGGCGTGCGTGCACCGCACGAGCTCGGCGACGGACAGGTCGCCGCGCCCGGTCGCCTCGGCCGCGATGATGTCGGCCCCGGCCGCGGCGAGGTCCTCGACCAGCGGCCGGTGCGGCGTGATGAGGTACCGGTCGGCCGCCCTGACCTTGTGCAGCCCGATGACCGGCAGGTCGACGGCGGCCTTGACCGCGCGCACGTCCTCCGGGCCGTTCACCCGCACCGCCACGGCCCCGCCGAGCGCCGCGCACCGGGCCAGCCGCGCGATCACGTCGGGCGAGCGCAGCGGGTGCCCGTCGGGCGCCTGGCACGACACCACGAGCCCACCGGCGATGGCGTCAAGCATCTGATCCTCCAGAATTGGTCTAGTCCAATTACCGTAGCGTCCGCCATCGCCGCTGCGCTAGCATTCACGTGGTACGGACCACTGGAGGTTGCGTGACCAAGCACGAGCAGCTGCGCGCGCACCTCGAGGGGCTCATCGATCGCGAGCTGGGCCCGGACGAGCGCCTGCCGCCCGAGCGCGACCTGGCCGAGGCGTTCGGCGTGAGCCGCATGACCGTCCGGCAGGCCCTGGACCGCCTGGAGCGGGAGCGCCGGGTGTACCGCGTGCAGGGCGCCGGCACCTTCGTCGCCCGGCCGCCGATCGCCAAGACCATCGAGCTGACGTCATTCACCGAGGACATGCGCCGGCGCGGCCTCGCGCCCGGCTCGGTCCTGCGGGTCGCCGAGCTCGTGGCGGCGGGCCCGGACATCGGCTTCGCCCTGGCGCTGAGCCCGGCCGGCGAGGTGCTGCACCTGGAGCGCGTGCGGACCGCGGACGGGATCCCGATGTGCCTGGAGCACACGTACCTCCCCGCGGCCCTGGTGCCCGGCCTCACGACGGTCGAGGGCTCCTTGTACGCGGAGCTGCACCGGCGGTACCGCATCCGGATCACGCGCGCCGAGCAGTCCATCCGCGCGACGGTCCTGGACGCCGCGGCGGCCGCGCTGCTCGACGCCCCGCCGTTCAGCCCGGCCCTGCTGGTCGAGCGCACCGCCTTCGACGAGCGCGACCGCCCCGTCGAGCGGGCCGCGTCCACGTACCGCGGCGACCGCTACTCGTTCGAGATCGACGTGACCACGGCGGCCGGCCCCCGATCGGGAGCCGGCCGCCGTGCGGGGGGCGAGTAGAGATCAGATGAGCCAGCGGTTGCGCTGGATGAAGGGGAGCTTGGCCCACAGCCGGCCGAGGCCCCAGGTGTGGCCCGCGTAGGCGGCGGCGAGGACGACCAGGACCGCGGCGTAGATGATGTGGTAGTCGGTGAGGGGGTTGGTGGAGCCGGTGGGGGCGCCCTTGGTGGTGTGCTGGGCGAGGGGGTATTCGGCGAGCCACATCATGGCCATGATGAGGGTGCCGGAGGCGGCGGCGATGCGCAGGCCGATGCCGGCGGTGAGGGCGAGGCCGATGCCGAGCAGGCCGAGCATGAAGCCCCAGTTGGCGTACCAGGTGCCGGCGATGGTGTGGAAGAAGGTCTGCAGGGGGCCGGTGTCGACGCTGGCGAGGAAGCCCTTGGTGGGGTTGCCGCCGTTGATCCAGGCCTTGGCCGAGGGGGTGGAGTAGCCGAGGCCGAGGAGTTTGTCGGCGAAGGCCCAGAGGAAGACGAACCCGGTGGCGTAGCGCAGCACGGCGAGGGCCTTCGCGGCGGTCTTGGTCAGCATGCTCCCCGGTGCCTCGACCTGCTCGAGCTGGTGTGCCCGGTGGATGTTCGTGGTGCTCATTGTCGGCCTCCCGATGCCGTTGTCTCCCTGACGCATTCATCGTCGTCCCCGGGAGGGGCGCGGCGCCGGGGCCGAAGCGACCGACCCGGCGGGACCAAAGACCTGTCAGTGGCCGGGACCCGACGGCAGCAGGGCGGCGACGAGGTCGCGCAGCGGGCCGGCGAGGGCGTCGCGGTCCGCGGACCGCAGCGGCTCCATGCCGCCGACCGAGCGCAGCAGCACGATGCCGAGCGAGGCGGCCAGCACCATCTGGGCGCGCAGCAGGGTCCCGTCGTCGTCGGTCTGGGCGCCGGGAGCGCTGTGTGCGGCGGCGGCCAGGCGTTCGGCCGATGCGCGCAGGACGCCGCGGCGGATCTCGTCGGCGCGCTCGTCGCCGGAGGTGCGCAGCAACAGCGCGAGCTGGCTGGGCGCGCCCTCGGGCCCGATCCGCGCGGCCTGGTCGGCGATGACGAGGTGCACCTGCGCCAGCGGCACGTCGCCCGTCTCGCGCCGCAGCTCGTCGACGGCCGCGGTCAGGCAGGCCTCGAACAGCCCTTCCTTGGACTCGAAGTACCGGGCGACGAGTGCCACGTTGACGCCCGCGTCCTCGGCGATGTCCCGCAGGGTGGCCGAGCTGTAGCCGTCGCGCGCGAACCGCCGCCGGGCCGCGTCCAGCAGCAGCGCACGGGTCTTCGCGGCGTCGCGGCGGCGGGCCGACGGTGCGGTCATCCGATCACGGTACCCGCTGCCGATTCACTCCAGCAGCGATGCGCACAGGCCGGTCAGGTGATCGACGAGGGGCTCGGCCGGGTCGCGCATGTCGTGCCAGACCCAGTCGATCAGGACCTCGCTGACGCCGGCGATCAAGGCCAGGATCGTTCGCTGGTACCGCATGGGGTCGGCCCGCAGCCGCGGCGCCAGCGGGGCCAGGAGCCGGCCGAACAGCTCGGCCTCCTCGCGCAGGACGCCCCGGCGGCGCAGCTCCATCCGCGGCGCGTTGATGTACACGATCCGGGCCCGGTCCGGGTGCTGGGCCAGCAGCCGGACCAGCGCCGCCAGCATCGGGCGCAGCGCCGCCTCGAGCCCGTCGGGGTCGCGGGGCGCGGCCGCGGCGACGTGCTCGAGCAGCCAGCCGTTCACCTCGCGGTGCAGGGCGAGCACGAGGGCCTCGCGGTCGGCGAAGTGGTCGTAGAAGTACCGTTTCGAGACTCTGGCGAGCGTGCAGACGTCGGCGACGGTCACGTCGTCGTAGTCCCGGGCCGCGAACAGCGCCACGGCCGCCGCGACGAGCCGCTCCCGCCGGTCGGCGGCGCGCTCCTCCCGGCTCTGCCCGCCGTAGGTCTCGCCGCGCCCGGACGGCCGATCGGCCAACCGCCACCTCCACCCTCGCCGCCCCCCGGAATGCGGACACGGTACCCGACGATCGCCGGGCGCAATCGCCCGAGTTTTCCGGAACCAGGCGGCAACCTTTCCATGGAAGTTTCACCCGGGCGGCGCGGTGCTCTCCCGGATCACGAGCGACGTGGCGAGCTCGACCCGCGCGGGCTCCACCGGCTGCCCGGCCGCGAGCCGCAGCACCATCTCCGCCGCGGCCCGGCCCATGCCCGCGAACGGCTGGCGCACGGTGGTCAGCGCCGGCCCGCACCAGCGCGCCACCTCGAGGTCGTCGAAGCCGACCACGCTGAGGTCCTCGGGCACCCGCAGGCGCGCGCGCCGGGCGGCCTCGTACACCCCGAGCGCCTGCAGGTCGTTGCCGCACAGCACCGCGGTCGGGCGGTCCCGCAACGCCAGCAGCTGGGAGCCGAGCCCGGCGCCGTCGTCGAACGCGAACAGCCCGCTGCGCACCAGCTTCGGGTCCAGCGCCGCGCCCGCGGTCTCGAGGGCGGCGCGGGCGGCCTCGAGCCGGGCGCGGGAGCACATGTACTGCGCGGGCCCGGTGATGACGCCGATGCGCCGGTGGCCGAGGTCGAGCAGGTGCCGGGCCGCGGCGATCCCGCCGGACCAGTTCGTGGTGCCCACCGACGGGGTGTCGTGCACCGGCTCGCCGGTCGGGTCGACCACCACCAGGGGCACGCCGCTGGCCGTGAGCTGCTGGTAGTACTGCCCGCGGTAGGCCGAGTGCACGGCGATCACCCCGGCCGGGCGGCGCGACAGCAGCAGGTCGGCGGTGCGGCGCCCGGCCCGCGGGGCCCGGCCCTGCAGGTCGGTGAAGCCCACGGTCAGCCCGCGGTCGCGCACCACCTCCTCGACCCCGCGCATGATCTCGACCGCGAGGTGGCTCTCCAGGCCGGAGAAGGCGACCTCGACGATCGGCATCGCGCTCGTCGCGTCGGTGCGCCGGTACCCGTGCTCGCGCAGCAGCGCCTCGACCCGCTCGCGGGTGTCGACGGCGATCCCCGAGCGACCGTTCAGAACTTTCGAGACCGTCGGCGGCGACACCCCGGCCAGCCGCGCGATGGTCGCCACGGTCACCGACCCGCGCGGGCGCCGCCCCGCCTTCGCCGGTTCCTCCTGGGGATTCGTCTCGGACACCCTCGCATCATAAGACGCTCGCCGATGCCCGCCGATTGGCATTGACGTGCGTCGGTGGCGATCGTAACGTGGGGAAACATTTCCGGTAAGACATCGAATGTTTCGAAAACATCAGCGCGCCGGAGGCCCGCATGAGCAACGCACCCGGGACGGTGACCGCGCCCGCCGGCCTCGACTTCGCGCTCCAGCAGGACTCGTCGCTGCGGGTCACCTGGCGGGGCCGGGAGCTGTTCCGGTACGTCTACCGCGCCCGCGAGTCCCAGGTGGAGTCGCCGCGGCCGTACCTGCACCCGATCCGTACCCTGGGCGGCCGGCTCGTGAGCGTCTACCGCCCGCACGACCACGTCTGGCACAAGGGCCTGTCGCTGGCGCTGCCGAACGCGGGCCCGGACAACTTCTGGGGCGGCCCGACGTACTGCCGCGACCGGGGCTACGTCCAGCTGCCGAACAACGGCGCCCAGCGGCACGAGCGCTTCGAGGTGCTCAACGCGGGCGATCGCACCCTGCGCGCGGTACAACGGCTGCGGTGGCTCGCCCAGGACGGCCGGGAGGCGTTCACCGAGCGCCGCGGGCTGACGGTGACGGTCATGCCGTACCGCTCGGCCTGGCGCCTGGATCTCGACACCGCCCTGCGCAACGCGGGCGCGACGCCGCTGGACATCGGCAGCCCCCAGACCGAGGGCCGCGCGGGCGCGGGCTACGGCGGCCTGTGCTGGCGGGGCCCGCGAAGCTTCACCGGCGGCCGGGTACGCACGCCGGACACCGCGGGCGGCGACGACCTCAACGGCGTGCGCGCGCCGTGGCTCGCGTTCTCGGGCCGCCACGACGGCGACGGCAGCGCCTCGACGGTCCTGTTCGCCGACGACCCCGCCAACACCGGGCCGCCGACGGCCTGGTTCGTGCGCAGTTCGGCCTATGCCGTGGTGGGGCCGGCCCCGTTCGCGGACAGTCCCGTCCGGCTGGGGGCGGGGGAGGAGCTGCGGCTGCGGTACGGCGTGGTCTTCGCGGACGGCGAGCTGGGTGAGGACGAGTGCGCAACATTGGCCCACGCGTCATGACCGGATACGTGGCGCTGACGTTCGACGACGGCCCGGACCCGGGGAGCACGGCGGCCCTGGTGTCGGTCCTGCGCGGCGCCGGCGCCCGGGCGACGCTGTTCCCGATCGGCCGCAACGCCCGCACGTACCCGCGGCTGCTGCGCTCGGCCCGCAACGCCGGCATGTGGGTGGGCAACCACACCTGGTCCCATCCGAACCTGACCCGCCTGACCCCGCCCCGGGTACGCGCCGAGCTGCGCCGCACCCAGTCCGTCCTGGGCGGCACGCCCCGGCTGTTCCGCCCGCCCTACGGCCGCACCACCCCGGAGATCCACGACATCGCGACGCGTCTGGGCCTGATCGAGGTGCTCTGGGACATCGACTCGCGCGACTGGGCCGGAGCCGGCGCGGACGAGATCGTGGCCGCCGCCGCCCGCCTGACCGACGGCCAGGTCCTGCTGCTGCACGAGCGCTGCCCGGCGACGCTGGCCGCCCTGCCGCGAATCCTGGACGACCTGCGGGCCCGGGGCTTACGGCCCGGCCGGATCTGCCCGGAGACGCGCCGGGCGATCGCCGGGTGACACCAAGGACGCGGCGGGTGTGGTGCTGGGGCTCACCACACCCGCCGTCTTTGGCCGTGCGGGGGACTGGCGCCTGACGAACGCGTTCGTTACGATCGTGTTCATGAGTCCTCGCAGGGTGCCGGTCAGCCGGCGCGACCGCCCCTCCAAGCCGCCGCTCAGCCGGGAGAGCCTGGTGGCGGTGGCGCTGGGCATCCTGCAGGAGGAGGGCCTGGAGCGCGTCACCATGCGGCGGCTGGCGGCGGAGCTGGACACGGGTCCGGCGTCGCTCTACGTGTACATCCAGAACACCGCCGAGCTGCACGGAGCGCTCCTCGACGAGCTGCTGTGCGCGCTGGTGCTGCCGCCGGGCGGCACCGAATGGCGGGATGCGGTCGCGGAGGTGCTGTCCGGGTACACGGCGATTCTGCACCGCGAGCCCAGCCTCGCCCGGTCGGTGCTCACGCTGCGGCCGTCCGGACCCAACTACCTCCGGCTCGTGGACGAGCTGCTCGGGCTGATGACCTCCGGCGGGGTTCCCGTGCAACAGGCCGCGTGGGGCGTCGATCTCCTGCTGCAGCTGGCCACGGCGACGGCGGCCGAGCAGGGAACGCGCGACGAGTCGGCCTCCGCGGACGGGGAGGAGCAGCTGCAGGCGATGGCGGTCCGGGAGGCGTCGGCCGAGAAGTACCCGAACATCGGCCGCGCGCGCGGCGAGTTGTTCTCCGGCACCGGGGAGCAGCGGCAGCGATGGGCCTTCGAGGCGCTGCTGAACGGGATCGCGGCCGTGCCCACCCCGCTCGGCTAGTCGTTTGGCCATCGCGAACGTGTTCGTTACAAACGTGTTCGTCAGAAATCTTGTGAATTCGTCAGGAACCTTGTGAAGAGGAGGAACGTCATGGACCAGGTTCGTATCGGGATCGTCGGCGGCGGGCTCGGGGGGCTCACGCTCGCCCGGGTGTTGCACGTGCACGGGATCGCGGCCACCGTCTATGAGCTCGACGAGACCGCCGAGGCGCGCACGCAAGGCGGGATGCTCGACATCCACGACTACAACGGGCAGGCCGCGCTGCGTGATGCCCGGCTGTTCGAGGAGTTCCGCTCGATCATCCACGCGGGTGGTGAGGCCATGCGCATCCTCGACCGGCACGCCGGCGTGCTGGTCGAGGAGGCCGACGACGGGGGGCGTGGGCGGCCCGAGGTCGACCGCGGGCAGCTGCGCCGGATGCTCGTCGACTCGCTGCCCGAGGGCACCATCCGGTGGGGGAGCAAGGTCACCGGCGTGCGCGGGCTCGGGGACGGGCGGCACGAGCTGGCGTTCGCCGACGGCGGGAGCGCCGTCACCGATCTGCTCGTCGGGGGTGACGGGGCCTGGTCCCGGGTTCGGCCGCTGGTCACCGCGGCGCGGCCGGCGTACGCGGGGGTGACCTTCTTCGAGCTCGACCTCCTCGACGCCGACGTGCGGCATCCCGGCGCGGCCGAGGTGGTCGGGGGCGGGATGCTGTTCGCGCTCGGGCCGGGCAAGGGTTTCCTCGCGCACCGGGAGACCGATGGCAGCCTGCACGTGTACGCCGCGCTGAAGACGGCGGAGGGCTGGGTGCGGGAAGCGGGCTTCGACGGTACCGAAGACGCCAAGGCCCTTCTCGTCGGACAGTTCGACGGATGGTCGCCGCGGCTCACGGGGCTGATCACCGAGGCCGACGGGCCGCTCGTGCCGCGGACGATCAACGTGCTGCCCGTCGGGCTGCGCTGGGACCGGGTGCCGGGCGTGACCCTCCTCGGCGACGCCGCGCACCTCATGTCCCCGTTCGCCGGTGAGGGGGCCAACCTGGCGATGTTCGACGGGGCGGAGCTGGGCAAGGCGATCGCGGCGCACCCGGGCGACGTGGAGGGGGCGCTCGCGGCGTACGAGGCGGAGCTGTTCCCGCGTAGCGAGGAAGCGGCCCGCGAGGCGGCGGCGAACCTGGAGATCTGCTTCCGCGACGATGCGCCGCAGAGCCTGATCGACCAGTTCGCCGCGTACGCCGCCGCCGGGCACTGAGCGTTCCTCTGCTTGCCCCTAGGCCGCGGCCGAGCGCAGCAACGTGCGGGAGATGCCTGAAGCGGCCGCCACCACCGCCGGTACCAACGCGGCCGGCTGCAGGCCGTCGAACGGCACGATCACCGAGAGCGCGGCGACGACCCGGCCCTCCACGTCGCGCACCGGGGCCGCCACCGACACCGCGTCCATCTGCACCTGCCGATCGCTCACCGCGTGCCCGGCGCGGCGCACCTTGGCCAGGGTCGTGCGCAGGCGCTCCGGGTCGGCGATCGTCAGCGGGGTGAACGCGACGAGCGGCCGGGCCAGGTACTGCTCGACGAACGCGCACGGCGCATGCGCGAGCAGTACCAGCCCGACGCCGGTCGTGTGGGCCGGGAGCCGGCCGCCGACCCGGCTGCGCACGCCGAGGGCGCCGCGGCCGGAGATGCGCTCGACGTACATGACGTCGAAACCCTCCAGGACGGCGAGCTGCACGTGCTGGTGGGTGACCTCGTAGAGGTCCTCGAGATAGGGCATCGCGGCCTCGCGCAGGCCCAGGGAGCGGGGCGCGAGCGCGGCAACCTCCCAAAGGCGCAGACCGATCTGGTACCGCCCGTCGGTATCGCGCTCGAGGGCGCCCCACGCGGCGAGCTCGCCCACGAGGCGGTGCGTGGTGGCCAGCGGCATCCCGGCGCGGCGGCTGATCTGCGACAGGCTCAGCCGCCGATGCTCCCCGTTGAAGGCGCCGAGCAGGCTCAACACGCGGCTGGTCACGGTCCGGCCCGCGATGTGTCCGGTGGTCATGGCGGCATCCCCCCGGGGGTGTTTCCGGAAAAGCTTGGCGCCCCCCGAGGCGATGCGTCAAGGATCTACCGCCGGCGTGCGTCGGCTAGCCGGCGACCACGACGGTGACCGGGACCGAGCGGGTCGCGCCCGCGGCGTTGGACAGTTCGGCCACGTACGAGTAGGTGCCCGGGGCGCGGCCGGCGACCACAGTGGACACGTGCTGCGCCGCCGGGGTCGCGGCGGTCAGCGCCACCCGGTCGATGGGGACCCCGTTCTCGTACAACGTGAACAGGCCCCCGTTCGTGCCCCACCAGAGGTTCGTCGACACCGTGTAGGAACCGTCGCCGTCCCAGTTGTCGCTCGACACCACCGCCACGCCCGGCGCGGCGTCGGTGACCGTCACGGTGACCGGTGTCAGCGCGGTGCGGCCGGCCTGGTTCAGCAGTTCGCCGGTGTACACGTACGTGCCGTTGCCCCGCCCCGTGATCGGCACGCTCGCCCGCTGCGCCGCGGGGGTCGCGGACGTCAGCGGCACCGTGTCGATGAGGACACCGTTCTCGTACAACGTGAAGACGCTCCCGTTCGAGCCCCACCAGAGGTTCATGACCACGTCGAAGTTGCCGTCGTGCAGGCCCGTCGCCCAGCCGCTCGTGCTCGACAGCACCCCCGTGGCCGGCGCGACCGCGGCTCCGTCCGGCGGCAGCGGCGGACCCGGGCGGGTGATGGCGATGGTGTACGTCGATGAGGCCGTCCCGTCCGCCGACCCCACGACGACCGGGATGTCCGTCGTGCCGGGCGGCACCGCGACCGTGCGCGGGGCGGAGTCCCCGGCGACGGTGACCGTCGAGCGCGGGTTCGCCGCGGCCGGGGTCACCTGCACGCTCGTGGTGCTCGCCGGGATCGTGAGCTCGTAGCGGTACACGTCGGGGGAGAACGCCGGCTCGAGTTCACCGCCCGTGACCGTCAGCCCGCTCAGCGACGCGTCGGCGTCGAGGGAGGGCTTGCGGATCTGCAGCTGGTACACCTTGCGGGTCCCGTCCTCGGCGGTGACCGTGATCGGCACGTCGGCCCCGGTATCGCCGAGCGTGATCGTCCCGCTACCGGTGGTCCGGGCGAAGCGGCTGCGCGCGGTCGCGGTGACCGTGACGGTGCGTGTCGTCGCGGGAACGTCCAATGCGTACGTTCCGTCGGCGTGCACCGCCGGCGTGCCCTGGTTGGTGGTGACGCTCAGCAGTCCGGTGTCGTTCGGCCGCGAACCGATGCCCTGGGCGACGCGGAAGTCGTCGACGTGGATGCCGCCGTAGTTCGAGCTGTTGGCGAAGAACTCGATCTCCTGCACCCCGGCCATCGGGGCGCGGAAGGCGGCGCCGGTCAGCCTCGCCTCGCCGTCGATGTAGAGGTCGAAGCGCTGGTTGGGAATGTCCACAACGGTCCGCACGGTGTACCACCGGCCGAGCTGGTACGGGCCGAGGGTGACGCTCGTCGTCCCCGAGTACGCGATGATGGTGTTCTTCGTGAACGCCACGCTGACCGCGTCGACGTCGCTCGGCCCGCGCAGGTACGGCGTGCCGAAGTAGTTGTTACCGGACGTGTACGGGTCGTCGCGCATCACCTTCGCCTCGACGGTGACGAGGCCCTGCAGCGCGGGGCTGAACGTGCGCTGCACACTCGTGCGTCCGCTGTTGGCGGTTCGTGTCATGTTCAGCGCGCCACCGGACACTCCGACGCTGCCGCCCTGCGCGCTCACCGCGAGCTCGGGGGGCATGGCGTCGAACGTCTGCACGTCGAGGTACTGCGGCACCGGCGCGGCGAGCAGCAGCATTCCCGCGGCCGTGGCGGTCGCGGGGGTCACCCCGAGGCCCGTCCGGGAGGCCGGGTCGAGCCCGGGCGTGGCGGCGACGAGCGTGTACCCCTCGCCGACCGGGACCGCCGTGACCGTGAACGTACCGTCGCCGCTGCTCGTTCCTGTCGCAATCGCCTGGTCGCCGTCACGAACGGTTAGTGTCACGCCGGCGAGGGGCCGGCCGGCCTGGTCGAGCACCGTGCCGGTGACGCTACCGACGGTGCTGGTCGAGGCGAGCGTGAGCGGGACGGTGCTGCGGTTGCCGGCGCGCACCGTGACCGTTTGCGTCGCGGTCTGGTAGCCGTTGCGGCTCGCGGTCACGGTGACGTCACCGAAGGGCACGCCGCCGATCGCGTACCAGCCGTCGGTGCCCGTGGTGGCGCTGGACGATCCGATGTGGACGGTCGCGCCCGCGATCGGCGCCCCGGCCGGGGTGCGCACGGTGCCCGCGACCGTCTCGGCGGTGGCTCCGGCCGGCGTGGAGTACTCGAAGGCGCCGATGTCGGCCCCGCCGTTGTACAGCGCCGTACCCGCGTAGTCGTGCCCGCCGTTGTCCACGATGGACAGCCCGCCGTCGATCGCGGGCGAGGCGGCGCCGACGCGGAAGGCGTTGCCGGTGGCCAGCTGCGGGCCGGTGGCCGCGGTTCCGAACGGTCCGGCGACCGCCGGGTTGTCGAACCGGGGGTCGCCGAGCACCGCGTGCGTGTCCGTGTCCGGGACGTCGAAGGCGGCGCTGGCGTACAGGTTGGCGTCGTAGCGGATCGTCGGGCTGGTGGTGAGCACGGCCACCGCGCGGGAGGTGGCGAAGACGTTGTCCGTCAGGTCGTAGGTCGCGGCGAGGGAGCTGCCGTAGCCGTACACCACGTAGTCACTGCGGTCGCTGTAGAACGTGTTGTTGTGCACGTTCGCGCGGGCGGCCTTGTCCGAATGCAGGTACAGCTGGTAGCGCCGGTTGTCCACAACGACATTACCGCGCACAGTCGCGTCACCGAACGCGAACTGGCACAGCAGGATGCCGTCGCCGTTGTGGTGCAGGAAGTTGTACTGCACCAGCTGGCGCGTGGTGCCCTTGTCCGGGTCGATGCCGTTGGAGTCGGCGCCGCCCGCCTTCACCGAGGTCTCGTACACCTCGTTGTACTGGGTCGTCACGTCGTCCGCGAAGTACATCTCGATGCCGGACGTGCCCGCCTTGAACACGGTGTTGTGCTCGATGAGCGCGCCGCGCACGTTGGTGACGTACATGCCGTTGCAGCCGTACGCCGTGCCGGCCTGGCTGATGAAGTTGTCGCGGATGACGACGTTCGTGTGCGGGGCGAACTTGGTGTCGGCGGCGCTGTCCCGGCTGCCCCAGCCGGTCGCCCCGGCCCCGGGGGCGTCGCCGGTGTACTGCTTGATGACGATCCCCGCGAATGACGTGTTCGTCACCGTCGAGTGCTCGATCGTGACGCCGTCGAGCAGTGTCGGCGTCGCCGGCGGCGCGGCGATGTCGGCGACTGTCGCGTCGAAGACGATGCCGCCGGTGCGCTTCGAGCGGTCCCAGCCGGTGTCGTGGTGGATGCCGGGCTCGGTGTCGTCGGCGGCACTGCCGCTGATCCAGTTCACTTCGCCTGTCACATCGTGCACATCGACGGCGTCGAGCACAAAACCGTGCAGAGTCGTACCGTTGTCGCCACCCACATGGACACCGCGCAGGTCCTTGAGGTTCGCCCCGGGCGTGTCGCTCGCCGGCGCCGCGTTGCTCACGTCGAGATTGCGGATCGTCCAGTACTGCTGGTTGAACAGCCGCACCGCGTCCCCGGTCGCGCCGGCGCCGGCGATGCCGGGCTTGGCGCCGTCGCCGTACCGGTCGATCGTGATCGGCAGTCCGGCGCCGCCCGATCCCTTCGGCCACAGCTGACCGGTCCAGGCCTGGCCGGCGTGCAGCAGCAGGGTGTCGCCGGGCTGGAACGTGGTCGCCGCGACCTTCGCGAGGCTGCGCCAGGGGTGCTCGGCACTGCGGCCGTCGGCGGCGTCGTCGCCGGCTTGGGCGTCGAGGTAGTAGGTGGCGCCGGTCGCCTCGAGCGCGGGTTGGGCGCCCGTCGCGGGCTGGGCGACGGCGGCGCCCATCGCGGGCTGGAACTGCACGGCGCCGGTCGTCTCGGGCGCGGGCTGGGCGTGGGCGGTACCGGGCAGGATCAGCGCGGCGGCGGCCGCGGCGGCGAGGAACGGGGCTCTGCGCATGCGGGGTCTCCCTCGGCGGAATGTTGGAAAACGTATTCCGCTGTGCGGTGGCCGTCAAGCGTGCGCCAGAATGTGCTGGTGGATGATGTTGCTCGCCGCGGCCCGGTGACCCTGCACGACGTGGCCCGGGAGGCCGGGGTCTCCTACGCGACCGCGTCGCGCGCGCTCAACGGCAGCGCGCGCAACGTGCGGCCGGAGAACGCGGAGCGGGTACAGGCCGCGGCCGACCGGCTCGGATACGCCCCGAACCTGCCGGCCCAGGCGATCGCGCGCGGCTCGACGAGTACCGTGGCGCTGGTCGTGAGCGACGTCGACGACCCCTACTTCTCCGAGATCGCCGGTGGCGTGATCGACGCGGCCGAGGACGCCGGGCTGATCGTGACCATGGCCGTGGCCGACCGCTCGCCGGGCCTGGAACTGCAGATCGTGCGCGCGCTGCGGGGCCACCGCCCGCGCGCGATCCTGGTCGCGGGCAGCCGCATCGACGGCGCGGGCACGCGGGCGTCGCTGGTGGAGGAGCTGGAGGCGTACCGGCTCGCCGGCGGCCGCGTCGCCATCGTCAGCCAGCCCGACCTGCCGTTCCCGACCCTGGCCATCGACAACTTCGGCGGCGCACGCAGTCTCGCGGTCGCCCTGGCCGCTCGGGGGTACCGTCGCTTCGCCATCGTCCACGCCGAGGAGACGATCCGCACCTCGCACGAGCGCCGCGCCGGCTTCCTCGCGGGCCTCGCCGACGCCGGCCTGCCCACCGGCTCCGTCGCCACCGTCCAGGCCGACTTCACCCGCGCCGGCGGCCACGCGGCGGCGGCCCGGCTGGCGGCCCTGGCCCGCGAAGGCGTCGAGGCGGCGTTCGTGGTCAACGACGTGATGGCGATCGGCGCGATGACGGGCCTGCGCGAGTCGGGCCTGGTACCGGGCCTCGACCTGGCCGTGGCGGGCTTCGACGACATCGACGCGGCCGCACACGTACACCCGGCGCTCACATCGGTGCGCGTACCATTGCGCGCCATCGGCCGACACGCCGTAACCATGGCGCTTTCCGGCCGCGACTCCGGCACCGTGGACATTCCGGTCGAGGTGGTGCTGCGCGCGAGCACCCCGGCGCGCTGAAGGGAACGACTTTGCCGCATCCAGCGAGGCCCACGGTCACGCTCCGCGACGTGGCCGCGGCCGCCGGGGTGTCGGTCGCGACCGCGTCGCGGGTGCTGGGCGGCAGCGCGCGGACGGTCGCCCCGCAGTACGCGAGCCGCGTGCTCGAGGCCGCGGCCGCCCTGCGGTACACCGCGGACGTCTCGGCGCGCGCGATGCGCCGCAAGAGCGACGCGATCGCACTGGTCGCCGACGACCTCACCACGCCGTCGATCGCGCAGGTGGTCGCGGCGATGGAGCGGCAGGCGCGCACCGTGGACGCCTTCGTGACCGTGTCGGCCACGCGGGGCCTGGCCGAGCGGCAGCTGGAGACGGTGCGTACCCTGGCCGGCTTCCGCCCCCGCGCGCTGGTGCTGACCTCGAGCCGGCTCCGCCCCGGCGCGCTGGGCGGCCGGCTGGTGGACGAGCTGACGGCGTACGAGTCCGGCGGCGGCCGCGTGGTCATCTACGGCGGCCTCGAGATGCCCTTCGACTCGATCCGCGTGGACGACCGGGCCTCGGCCCGCCTCATGGGCGCCCACCTGGCCGCGACGGGCCATCGCCGCCCGATCATTCTCGCCGGTACCCGCGACCGCTCCTACGCCGCCGAACGAACCTCGGGCTACATGGAGGGCCTGCTGGCGGGTGGCGTGGACGCGCAGGATGTGCGCATCGTGAACTGCGACGTGAGCCGCCGCGGCGGCCACGAGGCCGCGGCGCACCTCCTACCCGACGACCTGGGCGACGCGGACGCACTGCTCGCGGTGAACGACGACATCGCCATCGGCGCCCTGGCCGCCTGCCGTGAGGCGGGCATCGAAGTCCCGTCGCGCCTGACCGTGACGGGCTTCGACGACATCCCCCTGGCCGCGGACGTGACGCCGCGCCTGACCACGATCGCACTGCCCTTCGCCGCCATCGGCGTGCGCTCGATCCGCCTGGCCCTGACCCTGCGCGACCCGCGCCTGGCCCCGACCCGCGAGACGGTCGTGGGCACGCTGGTACCCGGAGCCAGCCTCCAGCCCCGCACCTACTGACCGCGCAGCTTCCCGCTCATTACATCGCCACATCCGGCCGCACGAACGCACACGCACTGCACGTTCGAGCAGAGGTGCGCTGCACGAACGGCGCGCGCGGTGAGCGTTTGTGCAGAAGTGCGCCGGGGGGCGCAGCCCGTGTACGAACGCACACGCACCGCGCGTTCGACCAGAACTGAGCGCTCGTGCCGCACGAATGTGTGCTCGCTGCGCGTTCGTGCAGACCCGCGCGAACGCGCACGCACGGCGCGTTCGTGCAGATCCGCGCGAACGCGCACGCACGGCGCGTTCGAGCGGAGCCGAGCGGTCGTGCCGCACGAATGTGTGGACGCTGCGTGTTCGTGCAGATCCGCGCGAACGCGCACGCACTGCGCGTTCGAGCGGAGCCGAGCGGTCGTGCCGCACGAATGTGTGGACGCTGCGCGTTCGTGCAGATCCGCGCGAACGCGCACGCACTGCGCGTTCGAGCAGAGCCGAGCGGTCGTGCCGCACGAGTGCCCTGAAGCGCGGTGACCGGCGTCGCGGCCCGAGAGAGTGCCGATTGCCGGGCGCCGAGTGTCGAGCCGAGTGCCGAGTGCCGAGTGCCGAGTGCCGAGTGCCGAGTGCCGAGTGCCGAGTGCCGAGTGCCGAGTGCCGAGTGCCCGGCGTCGAGTGCCGAGTGCCCGAGCACTGGGGCGTGCGAGTGCCGCGCACTGAGCGTCCGAGTTCCGCGCGCTAAGTGTCCAACTGCCGGGTGCCTGGTGGCCGAGTGCCGAGCGCTCAGCGCCGAGCCCTCAGCGCCGAGTGCCCAGCGCCGAGTGCCGAGTGCCCGGCGTCGAGCGCTGAGTGCCCGAGCACTGGGGCGTGCGAGTGCCGCGCACTGAGCGTCCGAGTCCCGCGCGCTGAGTGTCCGGCTGCCGGGTGCCTGGTGACCGAGTGCCGAGCGCTCAGCGCCGAGTGCCCAGCGCCCCACGGCCAGTGCGACGCCGCGTCCCGCCGGCCCGGCGCCGGCCCGGCGCCGGCCGGCGCGCCGGGCGCGGCCAGGGCGCTCTAGGCCGCCCCAAGCGCCCAGGAAAGCGCTTGTCTCCAGCATTGAGTTGGGGCGATTGTGCCGTTAGGTGTTGACCTGGGAGCCAAGACCCGGCAGCTTCGTATATAGCACCATGAGCGCGTTCACATCGGGGCAATATCCACATACGCCCGTGGGGCTTGACCGGCCCCGGTGCGGCGTGCAGACTGCGGAATACGTTTTCCCACAAGAGACACCCCCGAAGGGGAAAGCGATTGGAGACTCGACGTTGAGTGCGCTCGGCGAGCTGCAAAGGCTCGGCAAAGCCAAAGGCGCCCCGCCGCGAAAACGCGACAACAAGGCGGCCTTCCTGTTCCTGCTGCCCTGGTTCGCCGGGCTGGCGCTGATCACCGCCGGGCCGGTCCTGGTCTCGTTGTTCCTCGGCTTCACCGACTACAACCTGATCCAGGACCCGAAGTTTACCGGCCTGCACAACTTCCAGCGCATGCTGCACGACGAGCGTCTGCACCAGGCGCTGCGCGTCACGTTCATCTACGTGTTCGCCAGCGTGCCCCTGCAGCTGGCCGCCGCGCTCGGGCTCGCGTTGCTGCTCGACCGGGGCATGCGCGGCCTGGCGTTCTACCGCTCGGTGTTCTACCTGCCCTCCCTGCTCGGCTCCAGCGTCGCGATCGCGGTGCTGTGGCGGCAGATCTTCGGCGCCGAGGGGCTCGTCAACCAGGCCCTGGAGCTGGTCGGGGTGCACGGCCGGGGCTGGATCTCCGACCCGTCGACGGCCCTGGGCACGCTCGTCGTGCTGAACGTCTGGACGTTCGGCGCGCCGATGATCATTTTTCTCGCCGGGCTGCGGCAGATCCCGGTGATGTACTACGAGGCGGCCGACGTCGACGGGGCGAGCACGTGGACGAAGTTCAGGAAGATCACGCTGCCCCTGCTGTCGCCGATCATCTTCTTCAACCTCGTGCTCCAGGTGATCCACGCGTTCCAGAGCTTCACCCAGGCGTTCGTCGTCTCCGGTGGCAGCGGCGGGCCGTCCGACTCGACGCTGTTCTACACGCTCTACCTGTACCAGCGCGGCTTCAGCAATTTTGACATGGGCTACGCCTCCGCCCTGGCGTGGCTGCTCCTGCTCATCATCGCCGCCTTCACCGCGGTCAACTTCTGGGCCGCCAAGCACTGGGTCTTCTACGATGACTGATCTCCTCGCGCGCCCGGTATTGAAGCGTTTCAAAGTCCTCAAGCACGCCGGCCTCGTCCTGCTCGCCGTCGTGATGCTGTACCCGGTGATCTGGATGGTCGTCAGCTCGCTGCGCCCCGGCAACGAGATCTTCCGGTCGCCGGGACTGGTGCTCTCCGACCTCGAGACGCACAACTACGGCGAGGGCTGGAACGCCCTCGCGAGTCCGTTCGGGCACTACCTGTTCAACTCGGCGGTCGTCGTGCTCGGCTGCATCATCGGCAACCTCGTGAGCTGCTCCATGGCCGCGTACGCGTTCGCCCGCCTCGAGTTCACCGGCAAGCGCCTGTGGTTCACCGTCATGCTCGGCTCGATCATGCTGCCGGTGCACGTGCTCATCGTGCCGCAGTACATCATGTTCGCGCAGGTCGGCTGGATCAACACGTTCCTGCCGCTGATCGTGCCGAAGCTGCTGGCCACCGACGCGTTCTTCGTGTTCCTGATGGTCCAGTTCATCCGGGGCCTGCCCCGCGAGCTGGACGAGGCCGCGCGCATCGACGGCGCCGGGCACCCGCGCATCTTCCTGCGCGTGATCCTGCCCCTGATGCTCCCGGCCCTGGCCACGACGACCATCTTCACGTTCATCTGGACCTGGAACGACTTCTTCAGCCAGCTGATCTACCTGACCGACCCGCAGATGTACACGGTGCCGGTCGCACTGCGCTCGTTCGTGGACTCCACGGTCTCCACGTCGTGGGGCGCGATGTTCGCCATGAGCGTCGTGTCCCTCCTGCCGATCTTCCTCGCCTTCCTGATCGGCCAGCGCTACCTCATCAAAGGCATCGCCACCACCGGCATGAAGTAAAGGACACCCCCCAATGAAGTTGAACGGTCCTCAGTCGTCGCCCAAGGCGTCGTCAATGAACGCTGCATTCTCCCGCCGCACCGCGCTCAGACTGGCCCTCGGCGTCGGGGCCGGAGCCGTCCTCACCGCCTGCGGCACCGGCGGCGACAGCGACGCCTCCGGCGACCTGACCAAGGAGAACATCACCCTGCGCTTCACGTGGTGGGGCTCCGACGCCCGGCACAAGCGCACCCAGCAGGTCATCGACCTGTTCCAGAGGGCCCACCCGAACATCACGGTCAAGGGCGAGTTCAAGGACTGGAACGGCTACTGGGACAGCCTCGCCACGACGGTCGCCGCGAACGACGCGCCGGACATCATCCAGATGGACGAGTTGTACATCTCCTCGTACGCCCAGCGCGGCGCCCTGCTCGACCTCGGCACGGCGTCCAAGCACCTGCAGACCGGCGACTTCGACCCGAACGCGCTGGGCACGGGCAAGGTCGACGGCAAGCTGTACGGGCTGCCGGTCGGCCTGACCACGTACTCGATGATCGTCAACACCGACCTGCTCAAGCAGTACAACATCGAGCTGCCCGACGACACCAAGTGGACGTGGGACGACCTGAAGACGATCGGCGCCAAGGTGTCGGCGGCCGGGGGCGGGAAGGTCACCGGCGTGCAGTCGTGGGGCTTCGACATCGGCGGCGTCAACATCTGGGCGCGGCAGGCCGGCGGCTCGCTGTACGACGACAAGGGCAAGGTCGTCATCGAGCCGGCGGTGCTGGCCGCCTACTGGCAGTACCTCGTGGACATCTCCAAGTCCGGGGTCGCGCCGCCCGCGTCAGTGTCCGTGGAGCGGGCCGGCGCGGGGCTCGACCAGTCCGGCACGGCCACGAACACCAGCGCCTTCGGCACCTGGTGGAACACCCAGCTGACCTCGCTGACGGCGGCCAGCGGCAAGAGCCTCAAGCTGCTGAAGCTGCCCGGGGAGGCACAGGCCAAGTCGCCGGGGGCGTACTACAAGCCGTCGATGTACTGGTCGGTCTCCTCGCGCTCCAAGCACGCCGCCGAGGCGGCCGCGTTCGTCGACTACCTCGCCAACAGCCAGGAGTCCGCCGACGTGCTGCAGACCGACCGCGGCGTGCCGGCCAACAGCAAGATCCGCCAGGCGCTCGCGGCCAAGCTCGGCGCGACCGACAAGGCCGCCGCCGAGTACCTCGACGCGGTGAAGGTCGGCGCCCCGCCGCGGGTCACGCCGAAGGGTGCGAGCAGCGTCGAGACGATCCTGAAGCGGTACACGGAGGACGTCCTCTTCGGCCGCAAGTCCCCGCAGGACGCCGCCGCGGCCTTCATCAAGGAGCTCCAGGGAGAGATTGATGCTGCGTAAAGCAGCCGTGGTCGGTACGGGGGCGATCGCCGTGGCGCACGCGCGGGCCATCCGCGCGCACGGCGACCGGCTCGACCTGGCCGCCGTCGTCGACATCGACGGCGGCCGGGCCGCCGACTTCGCCGCCACCTGGGGCGCGCCGCGGGTGTACGCGGACGTGGGCGCCCTGCTGGCGGCCGGCGGGGTCGACCTCGTCCACCTGTGTACCCCGCCGGCCTGGCACGCGCCGCTCGCCGCGCAGTGCCTGGAGGCGGGCGTGGACGTGCTCGTCGAGAAGCCGCCGACGCTGTCGCTGGCCGAGCTCGACGCGCTCATCGAGGTCTCCGGGCGGACCGGCGCGCACCTGGCCACCGTGTTCCAGCACCGCTTCGGGCCCGGGGCGGTGCGGCTGCGGGCCATGGCGGCCGCGGGCGAGCTCGGCGCGCCGATGCTCGCCACCTGCGAGACGCAGTGGTACCGCGACGACGACTACTACAACGTGGCCTGGCGCGGCCGCTGGGACACCGAGGGCGGCGGCCCCACCATGGGCCACGGCATCCACCAGCTCGACCTGCTGCTGTCGGTCCTCGGCCCCTGGGAGCAGGTGACCGCGGTCGCCGCCCGCCGCGCCCGGCGCGTGGAGACCGAGGACGTCTCGATGGCCCTGGTGACCTTCGCCGGCGGGGCCACCGCGGCGGTCGTGAACTCGGTGCTGTCGCCGCGGCAGGAGTCCCGGCTGCGCTTCGACTACGCGCACGCCACGGTCGAGCTGCGGCACCTCTACGGGTACACCGACGACGACTGGACGATCACGCCCGCGCCCGGCCACGACGACGTGGCCGAGCGCTGGCGCCGGGAACGGTCCACCGTGGAGAGCGGGCACGCCGGGCAGCTCGCCGCCGTGCTCGACGCCCTCGACGCCGGGGTCGCGCCGCCGGTCACCGCGGCCGAGACCCGCCGGACCATGGAGCTGATCGCCGCGCTGTACGCCTCCGCCTTCACCGGCGCCCCCGTCCACAGTGGACAGATTTCGCCCGGCGACCCCTTCGCCAAGCGCATGAACGGAACAGGTGCACCTTGGGAATGAACGTCGACCACGCCCTCGACCGCTCGGTCACCGTCTCCTCCGGCGGCGTGGGGCTGTTCACCTACGTCTACCGGCCCGACACGCCCAGGCTGGAGTCGCCGAAGCCGTACCTGCACCCGATCCGCACGCTCGCCGGCGACGTCGTGTCGCTGTTTCGCCCGCACGACCACGTCTGGCACAAGGGCATCGCCTGGTCGCTGCCGCACGTGGGCGAGCACAACTTCTGGGGCGGCCCCACGTACGTGCACGGCCGCTTCTACGTCCAGCTGGACAACAACGGCAGCGCCGAGCACCGCGAGATGACCGACCTGTCGGCCACCGGCGGTGACGCGACGGTCGCGCACCGCCTGGACTGGGCGTCACAGGCGGGCGACCCGGTCATCGCGGAGACCCGCACACTGCACGCCTCGCTCGTGGACGAACAGACCTGGACGCTCACCGTGCACACCAGCATGCGCAATGTGTCGGGCGAAACGCTCAGCTTCGGGTCGCCGACCACGAAGGGGCGGGAGAACGCCGGCTACGGGGGGCTGTTCTGGCGCGGGCCGCGCGACTTCACCGGCGGCACCCTGCAGTCGCCGGACGGCACCGGCGGCGACGACCTGCGCGGCACCCGGGCGGAGTGGTTCGCCTTCCGGGGCCGCCACGACGGCACCGGCCGGGCCTCGACGATCGTGATGGTCGACGCCCGCGACAACCCGCGCCACCCGCCGCAGTGGTTCGCCCGCACCGAGGAGTTCGCCTGCCTCAACCCGGCGCCGTTCTTCAGCGAGGAGCTCGAGCTCGCCGACGGCGGCACGCTCGCCTTCCGCTACGCGGTCGTGATCGCGAGCGGCGACCGCGGCGACGAGGGAACCGCGGGGCTCGCCGAACTGGGGCGGGCGGCGTTGTGACGAAGCGGTACGCCATCGTCGGCACCGGACACCGCGCGGGAATGTACGTCGACGCGCTGAACGGCGCCCACCGCGACCACGGCGACCTCGTGGCGCTCTGCGACCCCAACCCGGTCCGCATGCGCCACCACGGCGAACGCCTCGCGCACTACCACCCGGACGAGCTGGCGAGGCTCCTCGACGAGCAGCGCCCCGACCGCATCATCGTCACCTCGCCCGACGCCACCCACGACCGGTACATCTGCGCCGCCCTCGACCACGGCATCGACGCGGTCACCGAGAAGCCGATGACGACCGACGCGGAGAAGCTGCACCGCATCGCCGAGTCGGCCCGGCGCTCGACGGCGGGCCTCACCGTCACGTTCAACTACCGGTACTCGCCGCGCAACAGCCTCGTGAAGCGCCTGCTGCTCGACGGCGCGGTCGGCCGGGTCACCTCGGTGCACTTCGAGTGGCTGCTGGACACCGCGCACGGCGCCGACTACTTCCGCCGCTGGCACCGCGACAAGGCGATGTCGGGCGGGCTGCTGGTGCACAAGTCCACCCACCACTTCGACCTCGTCAACTGGTGGCTCGCCGACGTGCCGCAGACCGTCTACGCCTCCGGCGGCCTGCGCTTCTACGGCGAGCGGAACGCCGCCGAGCGGGGAATGCCGCCCCGCCCGGCGCTCGGGCGCGACCTGCCCGCGAACGACCCCTTCCGACTCGACCTGTCCGCCGATCCGCGGCTGCGGCAGTTGTATCTCGAGGCAGAGGCCGAGGACGGCTACCACCGCGACGCCGACGTGTTCGCGGCCGGCATCTCCATCGAGGACTCCCTCTCGCTCGCGGTGACCTACGAGGGCGGGGCCACGATGGCGTACTCGCTCACCGCGTTCGCGCCCCGGGAGGGGTACCGTGTCGCCTTCAACGGCACGGAGGGCCGCCTCGAGCTCGACGTCGGCGAACGCTCCTGGGTGCGCCCGGCCGGCGTGGTCGACCCCACCGGCGGGCCGCCCGGCAACGAGTCCTACGAGCGGCTCGTGCTGCAGCGGCACTGGGAGCGGGCCGCCGAGATCCCGATCCCGCACGGCGCCGGCGCGCACGGCGGCGGCGACGCGATCCTGCTGCGCGACGTGTTCGAGGGGGCGTCCGGCGACCCGCTCGGCCGCGCGGCCGGCCTGCGCGACGGCGCCAACAGCGTGCTGGTCGGCATCGCCGGCAACGTGAGCCTGGCGCAGGGCAGAGCGGTGGCGATCAGCGAACTGTGAGCCGGTTGCCAGGGAGCGCCGCTACGGTCGGGGCATGGCGACGGTACGGCGGGCATGCGCACTCCTGCTCGTGCTCGGCGCGCTCACCCTCCTGGCGGGGTCCGCGGTGCCGGTGCCCCCGCTCGGCAACGGGCTCGCCCGCACCCCGCCGATGGGCTGGAACGACTACAACGCCTTCGGCCTCGACGTCACCGAGGACCTCGTCCGGCGCAGCGCCGACCGGCTCGTCTCCTCGGGACTGCGCGACGCCGGCTACGTGTACGTCAACATCGACGACGCCTGGATGGCCCCGGCCCGCGACGCCGCCGGGAACCTGCAGGCCGACCCCGAACGGTTCCCGCACGGCATCGGGGCGCTCGCCGACTACGTACACGGGCTCGGGCTGAAGCTCGGCATCTACGAGGACGCGGGCACGAAGACCTGCGGCGGGTACCCGGGCAGCTTCGGCCACGAGGAGCAGGACGCGCGCCGGTTCGCCGGGTGGGGCGTGGACTACCTCAAGTACGACACCTGCTACGACGGCGGGGTGCCGGCGCGGGAGCGGTACGGGGCCATGCGCGACGCGCTCGCGGCGACCGGGCGCCCCATCGTCTACAGCATCTGCAACTGGGGCGCCGACCGCGTCTGGGCGTGGGGGAGCGGCTACGGCAACCTGTGGCGCACCACGCCCGACATCCGGCCCACCTTCGCGAGCCTCCTCGACGTCTTCCACGCCACCGTGCGGGTCTCCGGCTACGCCGGGCCGGGCGGCTGGAACGACCCCGACATGCTCGAGGTCGGCAACGGCATGACCCGCACCGAGGACCGCGCGGAGCTGAGCCTGTGGGCCATGCTGGCCGCGCCGCTCATCACCGGCGCCGACCTCACCACCGCCTCCGGCGCGACCCTCGCCGACCTCGCGAACCCGGCCGTGGTCGCGGTCGACCAGGACCCGCTCGGCCGCCCCGCGACCGTGGTCTCGTCCCGCGCCGGCCTCGACGTGCTGACCCGGCCGCTCGCCGGCGGCGACGTGGCGGTGCTGCTGTTCAACGAGACCGGCGCCGCCGCGGACATGGCGTGGACGGTCCCGGGGGCGACGGCCGTGCACGAGCTGTGGACGGGCGCGACGGGCACCGCGGTCACGGCCCGGGTGCCGGCCCACGGCGTCGCGATGTTCCGCGTCGCTTGACCGCATCGCCGACCATGGTTGCGTGCGACGTTCCGTGGTGGTTGGGCTGATGGTGCTCGTGGCCGCGGCGGCCGGGCTCGCGGCGGTGCTGTTCCTGCCGCCCGTCGTCGTCGACCACGACCTGGGCCGCACCGCCGTCACCGCCAACGAGCGGCTCACGGCCGTCAACAACGTCCGGACCGTGCTGCTGCAGGCGCTGGGCGCGGTGATCCTCGGCCTGGGCGCGTACGCGACCTGGCGCCGGCTGCGCATCAACGAGGAGGAGCTGCGCCTGAGCCGCAGCGGGCAGACCACCGAGCGGTACTCGCGCGCCGTCGAGCACCTGGGCCACGACTCCCTCGATGTGCGCATCGGCGGGGTCTTCGCGCTCGAGCAGATCGCCGGGCAGTCGCCGGAGGACCGGGACGCGATCGTGGCGATCCTCTGCGCCTACGTGCGCGGGCACTCGCCGTGGCCGCCCGGGCGCCCCGGCCAGCCGCCCGCCGACACCCCCGTCACGGAGCTGTGGAGCCTGGCCGTGCGGGCCAACGACGCGCAGGCGGCCGTCACCGCCCTCGCCCGGCTGCACGCCGCGGGCGGCGCCGAGCGGCTCAGCCTGCCCCGCACCGACCTCCGCTTCGCGCGGATGGGCGGGCTCGACCTGCGCGGGGCGTACTTCGGCGGCGCCACCCTCATGCGCGCCCGGCTGCAGGGCACCGACCTGCGCGACTGCTTCCTGGAGGACGTCGACCTGCGGCACGCGGAGCTGGCCGGGGCCGACCTGCGCGGCGCGGTCCTGACCGGCGCCCGCCTCGACGGGGCCGTCGCCGACGCGCGGACCCGCTGGCCCGAGGGCTTCGATCCGGGGGCGGCGGGCGTGGCCGGGACCGCGTATCGTGAGTGACCACTCACGAGGGGGAGTCATGGAGTTCTATGTCGCGACCCGGCGGGTGGTGGCCTTCGCGGTCGCCTACGCGGTCGTCATCACTGTGGCCGCCGCGTTCGTCTACCGCTACGCAAACATCCCGCGGACCCTGCAGGCCCGCGGGATCGTCATCTTCGTCCTCGTCCTGGGCCTCATCGCGCTCGGGGTGGTCCTCGGAATCCTCATCACGACGGTGTTCTGGATCTACTCCTCCGTCAAGCAGTCGCGCGAGCACGGCATGCCGCCCTACGGGCATCTCGGGTACTACGGCATCGGCGCGTTCTTCCTGCTGTTCGTCCTCGCCTACGGCGTACCGGGCCTCTGGGTGAGCGCCGGGGTGCGGGTGCTCGCCTGCGCGCTGCTCATCGCCGGGGTGCTGCACACCCGCAACTGGCTGCGTGCGCGGAGCGCCCCGGGCCGGCCCTACGCCGCCGACCGGTACTCGATCGTCACCGGCGGCGACCCCGTGGCCCCGCTCGCCGCCCAGCCCACCGCCGACGACTGGAACGCCTCCCAGTGGGACCCGTCGGTGCAGGAGGAGATCGAGCGGCGCCGCCGGCGCGAACAGACCCGATAAAGCCCCAGCCCGACTAGGCCGCGGCGGCCCGGGCCTCGGCCTGCACGATGCGCTGCTTCACGTCGCCGAAGTGCCGGCGCATCGCCTCCCGCGCCGCCTCCGGGTCGCGGGCCCGCAGCGCGTCCACGATGCGGCGGTGGTTGGCGACCGTCTGCGCGACGCGGTCCTCGGGCGGCGCCAGCACGCCCCCGATCTCGTGGTACACGTCCCAGAACATGCCGATGAGCTGCAGCACGAGGTCGTTGCCGCAGCCCTCGTAGAGCAGCGCGTGGAAGGCGCGGTCCGCCGCGGCGTCGTGGGCCATGCCGCTGACCAGGGCGTCGAGCGCGGCCACGCGGGCCTCGCTCACGGTGCCGGCCACCGAGCCGATGAGCCCGGTCTCCAGCAGCTCGCGCACCTCGACCAGGTCGTGCAGTGCGCGCACGCCGCCGCCCGGGCCGGTGCGCACCCGGAACGTGAGCGACGGGGTCAGGGCGTCGAGCGAGGCGCGGCCGACGAACGTGCCGTACCCGTGCCGGATCTCCACGATCCCGAGCGCCTGCAGCGCCCGGATCGCCTCGCGCACGCTGTTGCGGCTCGCCCCGAGCAGGTCCATGAGCTGCGGCTCGGTCGGCATCGGCGCGCCGGGCGGCAGCTCGCGGTCGTGGATCAGCTCGACGATGCGGTCCTGCACCGTAGCTCCGCGTCTGGCCATGCCCCGAACATCCCATGTCCGGACCCGGAACGGTATCGGCAATCGACCAAATTTACGCTCCCGACACACTTGACGGTCGATCGTCCGGCCTCTTAGTGTCCGGATGGACAGAGGACGTCCTACGTCCCACCTCGACTCGCTGGAGGCCCGGTGCTCTGGTTCGGCGGCGACTACAACCCGGAGCAGTGGCCCGAGCCCGTCTGGGACGAGGACGTGCGGCTCATGGCCGAGGCCGGGGTCAACCTCGTCTCGGTCGGCATCTTCGCGTGGGCGACGGTCGAGCCGCGGCCGGGGGAGTACGACTTCGGCTGGTTCGACCGCGTGCTGGACAAGCTCGCCGGGGCCGGCGTCGGGGCGAGCCTCGCCACGATGACCGCCTCGCCGCCGCCGTGGCTGGCCGCCCGCCACCCGGAGACGCTCCCGCAGCGGGCCGACGGGGTGCGGCTGTGGCCGGGCGGGCGGCAGCAGTACTGCCCGTCGAGCCCGGTCTACCGCGAGCACGCCGCGCGGCTCGTGGAGCGGATCGCCGAGCGCTACGGGGCACACCCGGCGCTGAAGCTGTGGCACATCGGCAACGAGTACGGCTGCCACGTCCGCCAGTGCTGGTGCGACGTCTCCGCGGCCGACTTCCGCCGCTGGCTGCGCGAGCGGTACGGCGACCTCGACGGCCTCAACGCCGCCTGGTCCACCACCTTCTGGTCGCAGCGCTACGGCGACTGGGACGAGATCCAGCCGCCGCGCACCGCGCCCACCTTCGTCAACCCGGCCCAGAAGCTGGACTTCGCCCGGTTCAGCGACGACGCCCTCCTCGCCTGCTACGCGCTGGAGCGCGACATCGTGCGGCGGTACACCCCGGACGTCCCCGTCACCACGAACTTCATCGGCCTCGTGCACAAGCCCGTCGACTCGTTCCGGTGGGCCCGCGAACAGGACGTCGTGAGCCTCGACAGCTATCCGGACCCGTACGACCCCCGCGCCCACGTCGAGGCCGCGTTCGGCTACGACCTCGTGCGCGCGGCCCGCGGCGGGCAGCCGTGGCTGCTCATGGAGCAGGCGCCGTCGGCGGTCAACTGGCGGGAGCGCAACGCCCCGAAGCCGCCGGGCGTCATGCGCCTGTGGAGCTGGCAGGCGATCGCCCAGGGCGCCGACGCGGCGCTGTTCTTCCAGTGGCGGCAGGCCGCGGGCGGGGCCGAGAAGTTCCACTCGGCGATGGTCCCGCACGCGGGCCCGGACAGCCGGGGCTTCCGCGACGTGCGGGCGCTGGGGGCCGAGCTCGGCGGGCTCGCCGGGGTGGCCGGCACGCGGCTGCGCGCGGACGTGGCGATCGTGCACGACTGGGCGAACTGGTGGGCCCTCGAGTCCGACGCCCGCCCGGCCGTGCTCGACCTCCTCGAGACCCACCGCGCGCACTACGAGCCGCTGTTCGACGCCCACGTGAGCGTCGACGTGGTGCCGGTCGACGCGGACCTGAGCGGCTACAAGCTCGTCGTGGTCCCGAACCTGTACCTGCTGGCCGACGGGGCCGCGCAGCGCCTGACGTCCTATGTGGAGGGCGGCGGCCACCTCGTCGTGTCGTTCTTCACCGGCATCGTCGACGAGTGCGACCGGGTGCACCTCGGCGGATACCCGGCCCCGCTGCGCCGCGTGCTCGGCCTGGCCGTCGAGGAGTTCCACCCGCTGCCCCCGGGCGGCTCGGCGGAGTTCGACGGCGGCCGCGGCACCGTGTGGAGCGAGTGGGTCGAGCCCGAGGGCGCCGAGGTCGTCGCCGCGTTCCGGGGCGGCGCGCTCGACGGGCGCCCCGCGATCACCCGGCACGCGTATGGCACCGGCGTCGCCTGGTACCTCGCCACCCGGCCCGAACCGGCCGCGATGCGCGCGCTGCTCGACCGGGTCCGCGCCGGGGCCGGAGCCGGGCCGGTCCTCGCCGGCCTGCCCGAGGGCGTCCAGGCCACCGTGCGCACCGGCCCCGGGCACAGCTATCTGTTCCTGCTCAACCACGGCGCCGAGCCGGCGACGGTGAACCTGCCCGAGCCCGGCGCCGACCTGCTGACCGACCCTGAACGTCCACAGTCGACGGTGACCCTCCCGCCCCGGGGGGTCGCGGTCATCCGGAGGTAGAAAGGTGTACCCGTGCCAAGACCGCTCGTTCTGACCGTCACCGGCATCGCCATCCTGACCCTGCTCGGCTCCGCGCCGGCGGCCGCCGAGCCGGAGCGCGCCCGGGCGTGCGACGGCTCCGTGCCGTTCCGCGCCAACACCGAGGGCTACTCCGCCTTCCGCATCCCCGCCGTCGTCAAGGCCCGCTCGGGCGCCGTCCTCGCCTTCGCCGAGGGGCGCAAGGGCGGCCTGTCCGACGCCGGCGACATCGACCTGGTGCTCAAGCGCTCCACCGACGGCGGGTGCTCGTGGGGGCCGCTGCAGGTGGTGTACGACAGCGGCGCCAACACCTCCGGCAACCCCGCGCCGGTGGTGACCGCCTCCGGGCGGGTGGTGCTGCTCTCGACGTACAACGCCGGTACCTCCACCGAGACGGCCATCATGCGCGGCGAGGTGACCGCCGAGCAGAGCCGCCGCGTCTTCGTCCAGCACAGCGACGACGACGGCGCCACCTGGAGCGCCCCGGCCGAGTTGACGGCGGCGGCCAAGCAGGCGAACTGGCGCTGGTACGCCACCGGCCCCGGCCACGCCGTCCGGCTCACCAAGGGCGCGCACAAGGACCGGCTCGTCGTCCCGGCCAACCACTCGGCCGCCCCGCCGGCCGGTTCGACCGACGCCGGCACCGAGGCCAAGTACTACGGCGCGCACGACCTCATCAGCGACGACGGCGGCGCGACCTGGCGCATCGGCTTCGTCGACGGCACCTACGACGGCGTGGTGAACGCCAACGAGTCCAGCGCGGCCGAGCTGGCCGACGGCCGGTTGTACTTCAACGCCCGCGACCAGAACGGCACCGCGCCCGGCAACCGGCTCGACGCCGTGAGCACCGACGGCGGGCAGACCCTGAGCCCGGCCTACTACCGTCCGCAGGGGACGATCGCCGGGCCGGTGGTGGAGGGCAGCGTGCTGCAGCTCTCCGGCCGCAACTCGCTGCTGGTGTACTCCGGGCCGGCCGACCCGGCCGCCCGCGCCGTCATGACGCTGCGGGTGAGCCGCGACGGCGGGACCACGTTCACCAGCGCGCTGGCGCTGTCCGGGCTCCCGGCGGCGTACAGCGACCTCGTCCAGCTCGACGAGCAGACGCTCGGGGTGCTGTACGAAACCGGCGACCTGGGCCCGAACGAGACCATCACCTTCAAGCGGGTCGCGACTCAGTCGCTCGGCTGAGCCTTCCGCAGCCGCGCGAGGCGGGCCCGCACGCCCGCGAAGTGTGCCCGCATCGCCGTCGCCGCCGCGGCCCTGTCCCCGGCGGCGACGGCGTTGCGGATGTCGCGGTGCTTGCGCGCCACGTCGTGCGGCGGCTCGTCCGGCTCGCCGAGGTCCTCGCGCAACTGGTGGTACACGTCCCAGAACGCCCCCAGCAGCTGGCCCACGAGCGGGTTGTCCAGCGGGTGGTAGAGCACGTCGTGGAAGCGCTTGTCGGTCTCGGGCGACACCATGCCGGCCTCGGCCTCCGCCTCCATCAGCGCCAGGACCTCGTCCACCGGCCCGCAGTCGGGCTCGGCCGGGCCCTCGATGAGCAGCTGCACGAGCCCGCTCTCCAGCGCCTCGCGGATCTCGATGAGGTGCCCGAGGTGCCCGGTCCGCTCGCCGGCGGTGATGCGGCCGTGGAAGGCCAGCTCGTCGACGAGGCCGATGAGCGACATGCGCCCGACGAACATGCCGAAGCCGTGCCGGATGTCGACGATGCCGACGGCCTGCAGCGCCTTGAGCGCCTCGCGCACCGCGTTGCGCCCCACGCCGAGCTCCTCGACCAGCTCCGACTCGGTCGGCAGCGGGTCCCCGGCGGAGAGGCGGCGGCGGACGATGAGCTCCTTGACCTCGTCCTGCACCTCGAGCGCCCGGCTGCGCCGCCGGGTGCCCGATCGATCGCTGCGCGCGGTGGTCATGCCGCTCCCAAGGGTTGACGTTGGTGGGACATCCTACGACGGCTCTTGACCGACGGGTAGATGCGGTCCTAGCCTCCACCATACGACAGGACATGGGATGTGGGACGTCCAATGTGCGCCCAATCCCGATCACATAGGAGGCACCGTGCACACCCCGGCTTCACGGCACGTGTTCAGCCGCCGCGACTTCCTGCGGTACACCGGCGCCCTCGGCGCGGCCGCCACCATCAGCTCCTCGCTGGCCGCGTGCGGCGGCCCGGCCTC
Source organism: Dactylosporangium sp. McL0621 (assembly GCF_049995355.1). Lineage (NCBI taxonomy): Bacteria > Bacillati > Actinomycetota > Actinomycetes > Micromonosporales > Micromonosporaceae > Dactylosporangium > Dactylosporangium sp. McL0621. Next base: position 9,585,417 of record NZ_CP188259.1, on the reverse strand, counting down.
CACCGGCTCCTCCGGGAGCGGCGGGGACAAGGACCTCATCACCGCCGTGATCGGCTACGGCAACGACCAGAGCTGGGACCCGACGATGACGGCGTCGGCGTTCTCGATGGCCGCCAACGTCCACATCTACGAGGGCCTGCTCGACACCGACCCGATCAACCGGCAGCCCTACGCCGCGCTGGCCACGGCGCTGCCCGCCGACGTCAACGCCACGACCTGGAAGTTCACGCTCCGCGAGGGCGCGAAGTGGCACGACGACCAGCCGGTGACCGCCGACGACGTGCTGTTCACGTTCGAGCGCGTGCTCGACCCGAAGGCCAACGTGCTCATCGGCTCGTTCTTCCGCTCCTGGCTCGACACCGTGCGCAAGGTCGACGACCGCACGGTCGAGCTCGTCTTCAAGTTCCCGTTCCCCGACGCCGTCCAGCGCCTCACGATCGCCAAGATCATGCCGAAGCACGTCTTCGGCCAGGCCGGCGGCTGGGACGCGGCCAAGGGCGGCAAGGCGGTCGGTTCGGGGCCGTACAAGCAGACCTCGCACCAGCCGAAGTCCAACACGACGTTCGAGGCGTACGCGGGCTACAACGGCCCCCGCCCGGCCACGGTCAAGAAGATGAACTGGCTGAGCATCGTCGACGCGTCCGCCCGGGTCGCGAAGATCTCCGGCGCGGCGGCCGAGGCGCAGATCGCCGACAACGTGCCGTACGCGAACATCGACCAGCTCACCAAGGGCGGCCTGCAGGTCGAGGGCGGCAAGGGCATGAACCACATGTTCCTGATGTTCAACACCGCGCAGAAGCCGTTCGACGACGTGCGGGTGCGCCAGGCGCTGTTCTACGCCATCGACACCAAGAAGATGATCGACGTGGCGCTCAAGGGCCACGGCACCGCCTCGACGAGCTTCCTCAACCCGGAGAACCCGTCCTACCGGCGGGCGGCCACGGTGTACGAGTACAACCCGGACAAGGCCAAGCAGCTGCTCGCCGAGGCCGGGGTGAGCGGGCTGACGATCTCCCTGATGGCGGTCAACGTCAGCTGGATCAGTGACTGCCTGCCGACCATCGCGAACTCCTGGGAGGCCGTGGGCATCAAGACCACGCTGCAGCCGCAGGACACCAGCGCGCTGTTCACGAAGATGGACCAGTCGCAGAGCTACCAGGTCGTGGCGGCCGCGTCCAACCCCAACCAGTTCGGCCTCGACGCCGACCTGATCATGCGGTACAACTACACGTCCGGCGGCACCTGGATGAAGTACACCAAATGGGATGCCAGCCCCGCCGCCAAGGACCTCTTTGCGAAGATGGACGCGGCCACGGCCGAGCCCGACGCCAAGAAGAAGGTCGAGCTCACCCAGCAGTACCTCGACGTCGTCGCCGCGCAGGCGGTGCTCTACCCGGTCGTGCACACGGAGCTCATGACCGCGTGGGACGGGCACAAGCTCACCGGGGTCCGCGCCCAGGGCTACCCGGGCATCAACCTGCTGCAGGCGAAGCGGACATGATCGTCCGGATGCTCGTGCGGCGGCTGCTGATCCTCGTGCCGCTCCTGCTGGGCGTGGTCGCGTTCGTCTTCATCGTCATGCGCTTCTCCGACAGCAAGCCGGAGTACGCGTACTTCCAGGGCGCCAACCCGACCCCGGAGCAGATCCACCAGTTCCAGGTCGACAACGGGCTGCTCGACCCGCTGCCGGTGCGGTACGTGCACTTCGTCGGCGAGCTGCTGCACGGCGACATGGGCACCAGCGTGCTGACCAAGGCGCCGGTGCTGAACTCGGTCACCACCGCGCTGCCGCTCACCCTGCAGCTGACCGCGCTGGGCCTGCTCGTCGCGGTCGTGCTCGCGCTGCTGTTCGGCGTCACCGCGGCCATCTTCCGCGACCGCTGGCCCGACCAGGCGATCCGGCTGGTGTCGCTGGTCGGGGTGGCCGCGCCGGCGTTCTGGCTGGCCCTGCTGATGATCCAGTACCTCGCGGTCGACCGCGGCTGGTTCCCGACCGGCGGGTACATCAACCCCGCCGACTCCTTCAGCGGCTGGCTGCGCTCGATGACGCTGCCGGCGCTGTCGCTCTCGCTGCCCGTCGCCGCCCAGCTGACCCGCATCATCCGCACCTCGATGGTCGAGGAGCTCGACCGGGACTACGTGCGCACCGCGATCGGCAGCGGCCTGCCGCCGGTCGTGGTGGTCGGGCGCAACGTGCTGCGCAACGCGCTCATCAACCCGCTGACCGTGCTCGGGCTCCGGGTCGGGTACCTGCTCGGCGGCGCCGTCGTCATCGAGCAGATCTACTCGCTGCCCGGCATGGGCCAGCTGATGATCAACGCGGTCCGCGACGGCGACCCGGCCGTGGTGCAGGGCGTCGTGCTCACCATCGCCGTCGGGTTCGTGGTCGTGAACCTCGCCGTCGACGTGCTGTACCTGCTCGTCAACCCCCGGCTCCGGAGCGCGGCCTGATGCGCCCGGGGCTGACCGGCAAGCTCGCCCGCCCGGGCCTGCGCGTGAATCTGCGCCGCCTGCGGCCGTCGTCCTGGATCGCGATCGCCGTGGTCGCCGTCGTCGTCCTCGCCGCCCTGCTCGCGCCCGTGCTGGCGCCGCACTCCCCGTACGTGCAGGAGGCCACCGGCGGCGGCCCGTCCGGTGCGCACTGGATGGGCCTGGACAGCAGCAACCGCGACATCCTCAGCCGGTTGATGTACGGCGCCCGCTGGTCGCTCGTCATCGGCCTCGGCGCGACCGCGCTCGCCCTCGTCGCCGGCGCGGTCATCGGGGCGGTCGCGGCCACCTCCCGCCGCGGCGTCGACGAGACCGTCATGCGGGTCCTCGACGTCGTCATGGCCTTCCCCGGCATCGCGCTGGCGGCCGTGCTCGTCTCCGTCTTCGGCGGCGGCATCGGCGTGCTCGTGCTCGCCATCGCCTTCCTGTACATGCCCTCCGTGGCCCGGGTGGTGCGCGCCAACGTGCTCGCCCAGTACGAGGAGGACTACGTCGCGGCCGAGCGCACCATCGGCGCCCGCACCCCGCACATCCTGCTGCGCCACGTCGCCGTCAACTGCGCCGCGCCGGTGCTCGTCTTCTGCACCGTCATGGTCGCCGACGCGATCGTCTTCGAGGCGTCGCTGTCGTTCATCGGCGCCGGAGTCCGCCCGCCGAACCCGTCCTGGGGCAGCGTCATTGCCGACGGGCGCAACATGGTGCTGCTCGGCGGCTGGTGGGCCACGGTCTTCCCGGGCCTGCTCATCCTCGTCACCGTGCTGGCCCTGAACATCCTCGCCGAGGGCGTCGCCGACGCGTGGGCCGCACCCGCCGCCCGCCCGGCCCGCGCGGCGCCGGAGGCCGACAAGCTGGAGGCGGCGCAGCCCGGCTCGGGCGAGCTCACCGAGCTTCCGGGCCTGTCCGAGGCGGCCGCGCGGCTGCGGGAGCGGGCCCGCCCGCTGCCCACCGGCGAGCCGGTCCTCAGCGTCGAGGACCTCGCGATCGGGTTCCCGGGGCGCCACGACGACGTGGACATCGTCGCGGGCATCTCGTTCGCGGTGCGGCCGGGGGAGGTGCTCGGCCTGGTCGGCGAGTCCGGCTGCGGCAAGTCGCTCACCGCGCTCACCGTGATGGGCCTGCAGCCGCGGGGCGCGCGCGTGCGGGGCCGGATCGCCTTCGCCGGCCGGGACCTGCTCACGCTGTCCACCAAGGACCGGCGGCGGCTGCTCGGCCACGACATGGCGATGATCTACCAGGACGCGCTGTCCTCGCTCAACCCGGCGATGACGATCCGGGCGCAGCTCAAGCAGCTCGTCCGGCGCGGCGGCCGGCGCAGCGCCACCGAGCTGCTCGAGCTCGTCGGGCTGGACCCGGCGCGGACGCTGTCGGCGTACCCGCACGAGCTCTCCGGCGGCCAGCGCCAGCGCGTGCTCATCGCCATGGCCCTGTCCCGCGACCCGAAGCTCATCGTGGCCGACGAGCCGACCACCGCGCTCGACGTCACGGTCCAGGCGCAGGTGATCGAGCTGCTGCTGCGGGTGCGCGCCGAGCTCGGCTTCGCGCTCGTGCTCGTCTCGCACGACCTCGCGCTCATCGCCGACGTGACCGACCGGATCGTGGTGATGTACGGCGGCCAGATCGTCGAGACCGGCGCGACCGCCGCGCTCATCGGCGCACCGGCCCACCACTACACCCGCGGGCTGCTCGGCTCCGTGCTGTCGCTGGAGTCGGGGGCGCAGCGCCTCACCCAGATCCGCGGGGTCGTGCCGTCGCCGGCCGACTTCCCGGCCGGGTGCCGCTTCGCCGACCGGTGCCCGATGGCCACCGACGTCTGCCGGACCACGGCGCCCGCCCTGGCCGGCGGCCCGCACGCCGTCGCCTGCCACCACCCCGCCCTCGACCTCGCCGAGGTGTCCCGATGAGCGGTCCGGAGCGGAGCGGAGGGGCCGCTCATCAGCAAGCACAGCTTTCGTCATGGCGGGACCGGAGCGAAGTGGAGGTCGTGTCATGACCGACCTGCTGGATCTGCACGACGTGCACGTGGTGCACAAGGCCCGCACCGGCGGCATCCTGCGCCGCGACCGCGTCTACGCGCTCACCGGCGCCGACCTGACCGTACGCGCGGGGGAGACCGTCGGGATCGTCGGCGAGTCCGGCTGCGGCAAGTCGACGCTCGCCCGCGTCCTCGTCGGCCTGCAGCGCCCGACCGCGGGCACGGTCCGCTTCCGCGGCGAGGATCTGTGGGCACTGCCCGCCAACCGCCGCCGCACGCGGGTCGGGGCCAGCACCGGCATGGTGTTCCAGGACCCGTCGACCGCGCTGAACCGGCGCCTGCCGGTGGGGCGCATCCTGCGCGACCCGCTCGACGTGCACCGCCGCGGCACCGGCCGGGAGCGCGAGGCCCGGGTCCGGGAGCTGCTCGGCCTCGTCGGCCTGCCCGCCAGCGCCCTCGACGTGCTGCCCGGGCAGCTCTCCGGCGGCCAGCGGCAGCGGGTGGCGATCGCCCGCGCCCTCGCCCTGGGCCCCGACCTGCTCATCGCCGACGAGCCCACCAGCGCGCTGGACGTCTCGGTCCGCGCCCAGATCCTCAACCTCCTGCTGGACCTCAAGGAGCGGCTCAACCTGGCGCTCGTCTTCGTCTCGCACGACATCCAGACCGTGCGGCGGATGAGCGACCGGGTCGTGACCATGTACCTCGGCCGCATCGTGGAGGAGGCCGGCGCCGACGCGGTCCCGGCCGGGGCCCGCCACCCGTACACCCGGGCGCTGTTCTCGGCCACGCCCGGCCTGCTGCACCCGATCGACCCGATCCCGCTGGCCGGCCCGGTGCCCTCCGCGACCCGGCCGCCGAGCGGCTGCCCGTTCCGCACCCGCTGCTGGAAGGCCGACGAGCTGTGCGCCACCGAGATGCCGGCGCCGTCGGGCGCGGACGGGCACCTGTTCCGCTGCTACCACCCGGTGCCCGCGGGCGCCGGCGACCGTGAACTGATCAGCCAAGCACAGGAGCGCGCATGAGCACCGCCAAGGCCCTTACCGGCGTCATCCCCCCGGTGTGCACCCCGCTGACGCCGGACTTCGAGGTCGACACGGCGTCGCTCGTCCGGCTCATCGACCACCTCCTGGCCGGTGGCGTCGACGGCCTGTTCGTGCTCGGCTCGACCTCGGAGGTCGCGTTCCTGCCCGACGCCCACCGCCGGGTCGTGCTCGACACCGTCGTCGGCCACGTCGCCGGCCAGGTGCCCGTGCTCGCCGGCGCCATCGACATGACCACCCTGCGGGTGCTCGACCACGCCGCGGTGGCGCTCGCGGCCGGCGTCGACGGGCTCGTCGCCACGGCGCCGTTCTACACCCGCACCCACCCGGCCGAGATCGAGGTGCACTTCCGCACCATCGCCGCCCGGACGGGCATCCCGCTGTACGCGTACGACCTGCCGGTGTCGGTGCACTCCAAGCTCCCCGGCGACCTGCTGCTCGGCCTGGCCGCCGACGGGGTCCTGGCCGGCGTGAAGGACTCCAGCGGCGACGAGGGCGGCCTGCGCAACGTGCTGCTGGGCCGCCGCGACCGGCCCGGCCTCGACGGTTTCGCGGTGCTGACGGGCTCGGAGCTCACCGTCGACTCGGCGCTGTGGATGGGCGCCGACGGCGTGGTGCCGGGCCTCGGCAACGTCGACCCGCACGGGTACACCCGCCTCTACGCCGCCGCCCGTGCCGGCGACTGGGCGGCCGCCCGGCGCGAGCAGGAGCGCCTGGTGCGCCTGTTCGACCTGGTGGCGGTCGGGCGCGGCCGCATGGGGCTCGGCTCGTCGGCGCTCGGGGCGTTCAAGGCGGCGTTGTACCTGCTCGGCGTCATCGCGCACCCGACGACCGCGGTGCCGCAGATCCCGCTCGACGAGTCCGAGATCGCGGCCGTCGGCCGGTTCCTGGCCACCGCCGAGCTGCGCTGACTCAGTCGTCCCCGGTCACGAGCGGGAAGAAGCGCGCGACGGCCGCGACCGGTCCCCGGGTGGGTTTCGGGCGACCGCTGTACCCCGCGATGAGCGCCCGGACCGCGTTGGCGAGCTCGGTCAGCTCCTGCGGCGTGAGGTACACGACCTCGCTGAACGCCTGGTCGCGGCGCCACTGGGCGGGCGCCCGGTCCCGCACGGCGAGCCACTGCTGGTAGCTCTCGTCCTCCAGGCCCCGGTTGAGCTCGCTTTGCAAAGGATCGGGCGCCCCGACGAGCCGCCAGGGCTTGGCCCGGCCCCCGGCGGGCACCTCCTCGACCACACCGTAGCGGGCCAGCCGGCGCAGGTGGAACGAGTACAGACCCGAGCTCCCGCCCAGCTCGCGGGCGGCCTCGGTGGACGTGACGGTGCCGCGCTCGCGGAGCAGGGCGACCAGCGCGGCGCGCACCGGATGGGTCTGTTGGTCGATCACGACGCCCAGTATCCTCGTTTGCAAAGCACTATGCAAAGGGGCGAGGATGAGCGTGGTTCCGGTGCGGATGTTCGGCGACCCGGTGCTGAGCACCGCGGCCGAGCCCGTCACGACGTTCGACGCGCAGCTGCGCCGGCTGGTCCGCGACCTGTTCGACACCCTGGAGTCGGAGCGGGGCTCCGGGCTGGCGGCGAACCAGATCGGCGTCGGGGTACGGGCGTTCGTGTTCCACGTCGACGGGGTGCGCGGCCACCTGGTGAACCCGGTGCTGGACCTCCCGAACGACGACGACGAGGAGCAGGACGGCCCGGAGGGCTGCCTGTCGATGCCGGGGCTGTATTTCGACACCGTCCGCCGGCAGCACGTGGTGGCGAAGGGCTACTCAGACCGCGGCGACCCCGTCCAGGTGGTCGGCACCGGCGAGCTGGCCCGGTGCCTGCAGCACGAGACCGACCACCTGGACGGCGTTCTGTTCATCGACCGGATGTCGCCGCAGCGGCGCCGCAACGCCATGCGGGCCATCCGTGAGGCGCCCTGGTTCGGGGGTGCGGCCCCACGCGTACAGGTGAGCCCGCACCCGTTGTTCGGCCGGATCCGCTAGCGCTGGAGCTACAGCTTGAGCTGGACCGGGCTGCGGCGCAGCCAGGTGTCGAGGGCCAGGATCTGCTCGATCTGGCGGCGGGCGGCGCCGAAGCCGTCGTACTCGTAGGGCGCCGCGATCAGCTCGGCCAGCTTGCCCCGGTCGAGCAGGGCGGCCACGGGCGAGTCGTCGGTGATCCGCGCGGCGGCGACGCGCAGGGCGCGCTCGTAGCGGTCGTCCTGGGTGGACGGGTACGGGCTCTTGACCCGGGCCACGACCGAGGCCGGGAGCACGTCGGCGGTCGCGGCGCGCAGCAGGCTCTTCTCGCGGCCGTCGAACGTCTTGAGCGCCCAGGGGGTGTTGTAGACGTACTGCACGAGCCGGTGGTCGCAGAACGGCACCCGCACCTCGAGCCCGTGCGCCATGCTCATGCGGTCCTTGCGGTCGAGCAGGATCTGTACGAACCGGGTGAGGTGCAGGTAGGAGATCTCGCGCATGCGCCGGTTGTGCGGGTCCGGGTCGTCGCCGTGGTCGACCTCGGCCAGGGCGGCCTGGTAGGAGGCGGCGCGGTACTCCCGCAGCCGCAGCGACTCGTGCAGGCCCGGGTCGAGCGCGCCGCTGCTCGCGTCCCCGCCGGGGCTCGCCAGCTCGAAGATCGCCAGCCAGGGGAACGCCGGCGCCTGCACCACGGCCGGCTGGTGGAACCAGGCGTAGCCGCCGAACACCTCGTCGGCCGCCTCGCCCGACAGCGCCACCGTCGAGTGCTCGCGCACGGCCCGGAACAGCAGGTACAGCGACGTGTAGATGTCCCCGCCGAACGGCGGCTGGTCCATCGCGGCGACGACCGCGTTGCGGCTGAGCGGGTCCATGAGCGTGGCCACGTCCAGCACGATGTCCTCGTGGTCGACCGGCACGTGCTTGACCACGTCCTGCACGAACGGCCCGTCCGGGGTCGCGCGCATCGGGTCCGGGCGGAAGTTCTCGGTCTGCCCCACGAAGTCGACGGCGAACGAGCGCAGCGGCCCCTCGCCCCGCGCGGTCAGGGCCGCGTGTGCGAGCGCGGTGATCGCCGAGGAGTCCAGGCCGCCGGACAGCAGCGCGCACAGCGGCACGTCGGCGATCGTCTGCCGGGCCACGATGTCGTCGAGCAGCCCGCGCACGGTGCGCACCGTGGTGTCCCGGTCGTCGCGGTGCTCGACGTAGGAGGGCCGCCAGTACTGCCGGCGGTGCAGCCCCTGGTCGACCCGGACCACCTCGCCGGGCCGGACCTCGTGCAGGTCGCGGTAGACGGCGTGGCCGGGCGTCTTGACGAACGCGAGCAGCTCGCGCAGGCCCTCGGTGTCCACGACCGCCTCGGCCTGCGGGTGCGCGAACACGGCCTTGGGCTCGGACGCGAACAGCACCGACCCGGCGATGCCGGTGTAGTAGTAGAGCGGCTTGACCCCCATCCGGTCGCGCACCAGCAGCAGGTGCTCGCGGCGGGCGTCCCACAGGCCGAAGGCGTACATCCCGTTGAGCCGGTCGACGAAGTCCTCGCCCCACTGCACGTACGCGCGCAGCACCACCTCCGTGTCGCTGTCGGTCCGGAAGGCGTGGCCGAGACCGCGCAGCTCGTCGCGCAGCTCGCGGTAGTTGTACAGCTCGCCGCTGTATGTGATCGCGGCGAGCTCGTGGCCGTCCCGCTCGACGGTCATCGGCTGGTCGCCGGTGACGAGGTCGATGACGGCGAGCCGGCGATGGCCGAACGCGACGCGTTCACGCACCCACAGGCCCTCGGCGTCCGGGCCGCGCAGCGCCATCGTGCCGGCCATGGCCCGCACGGCGGCCGCCTCGCGACGCAGATCCCGGCCTTCGGCGGCACCCAGTGCCACCCAGCCCACGATTCCGCACATTGCCTTACACCTCCCCAGGTGATCACGCTCCGCGCACGGATGAACGCGGAGCGTCTGTCCGAGGCCATCTAACTCCCTTCCCGCGTGACGTGCACGTAACCAACGGACGACGTGCGTAACACCACAGAAACTCGTCGGAACTGTGGCCGAAACGGCGGCCCGGCACGCTGGCGCGGCCGCCGGAGATCGAGGGGGAGACATGCCGGAAGGGTTCAGCGCCGGGGACACGGCCTGGCTGCTCGTCAGCGCCGCGCTGGTACTGCTCATGGTGCCGGGCCTGGCCCTGTTCTACGGCGGCATGGTGCGGGTGAAGAGCGCCCTGAACATGCTCATGATGTCCTTCGCCTGCCTGGCCGTGGTCACCGTCGTGTGGGTGCTGGCCGGCTACTCGCTCGCCTTCGGCCCCGACACCGGCGGCGGGCTGATCGGCTCGCTGCGCCACGCCGGGATGGCGGGCGTCGGGCCGCACGACCTCACCGGCACGGTACCGACGGCCGCCTTCGCCTCCTTCCAGCTCATGTTCGCCGTGATCACCGCGGCGCTGCTCTCCGGCGCCATCGCCGACCGGGCCAAGTTCGGCGCGTGGATCGGCTTCGTGGCGGTATGGGTGCTCGCCGTCTACGTGCCGATCGCGCACTGGGTCTTCGGCGGCGGCTGGATCGCCACCCACCTGCACATCCTCGACCTGGCCGGCGGCACGGTGGTCGAGGTGAACTCGGGCGCCTCCGGGCTCGCCCTCGCGCTGGTGCTCGGCCCGCGGCTGGGCTTCCGCGCCGATCCGATGCGCCCGCACAGCCTGCCCCTGGTGGTGCTCGGCGCGGGCCTGCTGTGGTTCGGCTGGTTCGGCTTCAACGCCGGCTCCGCGCTGACCGCGGGCGGGGCGGCGTCGGTGGCGTTCCTCAACACCCAGGTGGCCGGAGCGGCCGCGGTGTGCGGCTGGCTGCTCGTCGAGCGGTTCCGCGACGGGCACCCGACGACGCTCGGCGCGGCCTCCGGAGCGGTGGCCGGGCTCGTCGCGATCACCCCGGCGTGCGGGTCGGTGAACCCGCTCGGGGCGCTCGTCATCGGCGCGATCGCCGGGGTCGCCTGCGCCTACGCGGTCGGGCTGAAGTACCGGCTGGGCTACGACGACTCGCTCGACGTGGCCGGCGTGCACGGCGTCGGCGGGCTGCTCGGCACGCTGCTCATCGGGCTGCTCGCGACCGCGGCGGTGACCGGGGGCCAGCGCGGGCTGCTCTTCGGCGGCGGGCTCGACCTGCTGGGGCGGCAGGCGCTCGCGGTGCTGGTGGTGGCCGTGTACGCGTTCGGCGTGACCTGGCTGGTGGCCAAGGGCATCGACCGGCTGGCCGGCTTCCGGGTCCGGGCCGAGGACGAGCGGGCCGGGCTCGACCTGGTGACGCACGCGGAGAGCGCGTACGAGCTGCACAACACCGGCGCGCGGGTGAGCCACCTGGCGGGCACCCCGGACGTGCCGGCGCCGGCGCGGTCGAACAGCCTCGACTAGGACAGCCCCTGGCGGCCGGGCGCGGCCGGCTCCGGCGTCGCCACGCGGTCCGGCCCGGCGCCCCCGCGGGTGACCATGAGGCGCCACACGCCGAGCTGCACGACGGAGAGCACGAGCGCGAACGGCATCAGGGTCCAGATCCCGACGTGCTGGGCCAGCCAGCCGGCCAGCCACGGCAGCCCCGCCCCGCCCAGCAACGACGTCCCGTTCATGACACCGATCGCGGTCGCCATCAGCCGCGGCGGCACCAGCTGCGGCGTGACCGCCATCGCGGTCGGGAACAGCGGTCCGAGGAAGAACCCGAGCAGCACGAAGGCGGCCGTGGCCAGGGCGGCCGTCGGCGCCGCCCACAGCACCGCCGCCCCCGCCGTCACGCCCACGAGGCAGGCCGTCGCCATCGCGGCCGCGCTCATCCCGATCCGGGTCGCGAGGGGGCTGATGAGGAAGCGGCCGAGGGTCAGGCCGAGCCAGTAGCCACTGACCGTGTACCCGGCCACCACGCTCGGCTCGCCGTGCTCCTGCACCAGGAACGTGAACGCCCAGGTGCCGACGCCGATCTCCAGCCCGACGTACACGGCCAGGAACGTCGAACCGAGCACCACCGCGGGGCTGCGCAGGGCGTCGCGCAGCATGCCGGTGGGCCGGGGCGCGTCGGCGTGCTCGACGGCGGGGGCCTTGCGGGGGTACGCCAGGAGGAACCCGGTCGCCAGCGGCACGCACAGCACGCCGAGGACCAGGAACACCGACGTCCACTCCAGGTACTGCAGCAGCCAGGCGGCCAGCAGCGGCCCGAGGAACGCGCCGACCCCGAAGAACGCGTGTAGCCGGTTGAGCAGCGTGGTCGAGTTCGGCAGCTCGGCGAGGAAGACGTTGAGGATCGACTCGAGGATGCCGGTGCCGTAGCCGACGAGCAGCTGCACGGCGACGAGGATCGCGAACGCGGGCCGGACGGCCATCGCCACCGCGCCGAGCGCGTAGACGCCGACCCCGATGAGCAGCGCCATCCGCACGTGGACGCGGTGCAGCAGCGCCCCGGCGGTCGCCCCGGCGAGCATGTACCCGGCCGAGGAGGTGAAGAACGTGATGCCGATCGTGGCCTCGTCGACGCGGTAGTCGGCCATCTGGGACACGATCAGGACCCCGCCGACGCCGGCGTTCAGGCCGACGAGCATGAACGTGGCGTATGACAGCAGGACCGGCGCCCAGCCCGGGCGGCGCGTGAGGTTCACCGGCGCATGGTACGGGGGCTGCCCCTACTCGGACAGGCCCGAGATCATCGGGCCGATCTGGGCGAGCCCGACGCCGTCCGCCGAGCAGACGGTCATCGGGACCGGCACGAAGTCCGCGGCGGTCTCGTCCGGCAGGTACACGCGGAAGCCGGCGGCCTGGACGGGCTTGCAGTCGGCGTCGCCGAAGTTGCCGGTCTGCGGCATGCTGACCTGCGCGTGGGCGGGCTGGTGGGCGTCGAGGCCGAAGTGCTCCGGCTTGGCGCTCGGGTCCCGCCCGGCGGGCCGGTTGACCTGCTGCCCGTTCGCGCCGGTGACCCAGGACACGCCCGGGTACCCGTACAGGGTGCAGCGGTGGCTCGTCATGTTCACGAACTTGAGCCACGAGTACTGCGTGCCGGCCGCCCCGCCGCCGGGCGCCGGAGCCACCTCGATCTGCAGGTCGCCGTGGTGGCAGCGAGTGGAGTCGCCACCGGTGCCGCCGCCGCTGCCCGACGGCTCCGGCGCGGCGCTGGACGCGGGCGCCGCACCCGAGGGCTCCGCGCTCGCCGGCAGCGCCGAGCTGCCCGGCGCGGCCGCGGTGCCGCCGTCCGAGGTGCAGCCGGCCGCGGCCGCCAGCAGCAGCGTCAGCGGTGCGAGCGTGCGTACTGCCCTGGTTCCCATCATGATCTGGTCCTCCCAGTTCCCGTTACCCCGGTGCCGCGGATCGCAATCGGAGTCACAGTAGAGGGGTGGTACGAGTCAGACGCGCGTACGAGGAGCCGGCCCCGGACGACGGCCGCCGGGTGCTCGTCGACCGGCTGTGGCCGCGCGGCCTCGCCAAGGCGGACGCGGCGGTCGACGAGTGGCTGAAGGCGGTCGCCCCGTCGGCCGAGTTACGCAAGTGGTACGCCCACGAGCCCGAGCGCTTCGCCGAGTTCGCGCGGCGCTACCGGGCCGAGCTGCACGGGGCCGAGGCGCTGGGCCACCTGCGCGACCTCGCCGGCGCCGGCCCGCTCACCCTGCTCACCGCCACCCGCGACCTGGAGCACGCCCACACGGCCGTGCTCGCCCCGCTCCTGGACGGATCCTAGAACCCGCGCCGGCGCAGCGCCGTCCACAGTGGAGCGAAGCGGTCCAGCCCGGCCGGCAGCGGCGCCGGCGCGCCGCGCAGCACGTCCGCGGCCCAGCCGGCGCGCTTGCGCCTAATGCGACTCGCGCGCCACCCGGTCACCGCTGGCGCCGATGAGGAAGTCGAGGTCGGCACCGGTGTCGGCCTGGCGGACGGTGTCGACGTAGAGCCGCTCCCAGCCCCGCCGCGGGCTCGCCAGGGCGGCGAGGAACTCCGGCGACGGCTCCCGGGCGTCGAGGTCGGCCTCGCAGTGCAGGGTGCGCGCCTCGACGTCCAGGGTGATCAGGTCGCCGGTGCGGACCCGCGCGAGGGGGCCGCCGGCGGCCGCTTCCGGGGCGACGTGCAGCACGACGGTGCCGTACGCCGTGCCGCTCATCCGCCCGTCGCAGATGCGCACCATGTCCCGGACGCCCTGGGCGAGGAGCTTGGCCGGGATCGGGGTGTTGGAGACCTCGGGCATGCCCGGGTACCCTCGGGGCCCGCACCCGCGCAGCACGATGACGGAGTCGGCGGTGATGTCGAGCCCGGGGTCGTCGAGGCGGGCGTGCAGGTCCTCGACCGAGTCGAAGACGACCGCCGGGCCGCGGTGGCGCAGCAGGTGCGGCGACGCCGCGGCCGGCTTGATGACGGCCCCGTCCGGCGCCAGGTTGCCCCGCAGCACGGCGATGCCGGCGTGCGGCTGCAGCGGCTCCGCCCGCGGCCGGATTACCTCGGTGTCCCAGATCGGCTGCGTCACGGCCTCCACGAGCGGCCGTCCCGTGACGGTCAGCGCCGACGGGTCGAGCAGATCGGCGACCTCGGTGAGCACGGCGTGCAGGCCGCCGGCCCGGTGGAGGTCCTCCATCAGGAAACGGCCCGCCGGCTGCAGATCCACCAGCAGCGGTACCGCCGCGCCGACCCGGTCGAAGTCGTCCAGGGTGAGCTCGACGCCCGCGCGGCCGGCGATGGCGAGCAGGTGTACGACGGCGTTGGTCGAGCCGCCCAGCGCGGCGAGGGCCACGATCGCGTTCTCGAATGACGATTTGGTCAGGATGCCGCTCGGCCGGCGGTCCTGGTCCACGAGGTCGACCGCGAGGACCCCGGTGGCGTGCGCGGCGGCGAGCAGGCGGCTGTCGGCGGCCGGGATGCCGGCGATGCCGGGCCGCGTCATGCCGAGGACCTCGGCGAGCAGGCCCATCGTGGAGGCGGTACCCATCGTGTTGCAGTGGCCCCGGCTGCGGATCATCGATGCCTCGGAGTCCAGGAACGCGCGCTCGGACAGCGTGCCCGCCCGGACCTCCTCCGACAGCTTCCACACGTCGGTGCCGCAGCCCAGCGGCACCCCGCGGAACGTGCCGGTCAGCATCGGCCCGCCCGGCACCACCACCGCCGGCAGGTCGACCGAGCACGCGGCCATGAGCAGCGCCGGGATCGTCTTGTCGCAGCCGCCGAGCAGCACCACGCCGTCGATCGGGTTGGCCCGCAGCATCTCCTCGGTCGCCATCGCGGCCATGTTCCGCCACAGCATCGCCGTCGGGCGCACCTGCGTCTCGCCGAGCGACACGACGGGCAGGTCGAGCGGGATGCCGCCGGCCTCGTACACCCCGTTGGCCACGCTGCGAGCGACCTCGTCGAGGTGCGCGTTGCACGGGGTCAGGTCGCTCGCGGTGTTGGCGATCGCGATGTGCGGGCGGCCCTCGAACGCGTCGCCGGGCAGGCCGCGACGCATCCAGGCGCGATGGATGTAGCTGTTGCGGTCGTCCCCGGCGTACCACTGCGCACTGCGTCGTCCGGCCATGGGCTGAGGCTACTATCGGGCATGGCGTTTTCCGCCCGTCCGGCCTCGGCGTCTTCCTACGCCCTGGGCGAGGGCCCCGTCTGGGACGAGGCCCGATCCCGGCTGCTCTGGGTCGACATCCTGGCCAACACCGTGCACGAGGGCTCGCTCGCCGCGGGCCTGGTCACGCCGGCGCGCTCGTGGGCCTTCGCCGACACCGTCGGCGCCGTGGCCGTGGCCGCCGACGGGTCGCTGCTGGTCGCCGAGCGGCACACGCTGACCGCCGTCGCGCTCGACGGCACCCGCTCGACTGTCGCGCGCGTCCTGCCCGCCGGCCGCGAGAGCCGCCTCAACGACGGCGCCGTGGACCCCGCGGGCCGGTTCCTGGTCGGCAGCCTGGCCCAGGACGACCGCCGCGGCGAGGAGGTCCTGGTCCGCCTCGACGACGCGGGCGTGACGGTGCTCGACGACGACCTCGACCTGTCCAACGGCCTGGCCTGGAGCCCGTCGGGCGAGCTGTTCTACAGCATCGACACGCTGCCCGGGGTCGTGCACGTGCGCGAGTACGACGTGGCGACCGGCGCCGTGGGGGAGCGCCGCGACCTGCTCACCATCGCCGACGGCCACCCCGACGGCATGTGCGTGGACGCGGACGGCAACCTGTGGATCGCCGTCTGGGGCGGCGCCCGGGTCGAGTGCCGCTCGCCGTCCGGCGCCCTGCTGGACGTGATCCTCGTCCCGGCCCCGAACACGTCGTGCGTGGCCTTCGCCGGCGACGTCCTGGTCATCACCACCGCGGCCCGGGGCGTGCCACGGGAACAGCGGGCCGCCCACCCCGACTCGGGCCGCCTGTTCACGGCCGCCGTGGGCGCACGGGGCCTGCCGACGACGTACTGGACGCCCCCGGCGTGCGCGCCCTCGTCCTGACCGGCCCGTCCCGGGCCGCGGTGCAGGAGGTCCCCGACCCGGTGCCCGGCCTGGGCGAGGTGCTGGTCGAGGTGGAGCGCGCCGGGATCTGCGGCACGGACGTGGAGCTGTTCACCGGCGGCCTGAGCTACCTGCAGACCGGCGTCACGGCGTACCCGGTGCGCCCCGGCCACGAGTGGTGCGGCACGGTGACCGCGGCCGGCCCCGGCACCGACCCGTCCTGGCTGGGCCGCCGCGTCACCGGCGACACGATGATCGGCTGCGGCCGGTGCCCGCGCTGCCGGGCCGGCCGCCACCACGTGTGCGCCGACCGCGACGAGGTGGGCATCCGCGGCGCGATCGCCGGCGCCCTGGCCGAGCGCCTGGTCGTCCCGGCGCGCACCCTGCACGCCCTCCCGCCGTCGCTCGACGCCGAGCTGGGCGCCCTGGTGGAGCCGGGCGGCAACGCGCTGCGGGCCGTGCTCGCCGCGAACGTGTCCGCGGGCGAACGCCTGCTGATCCTGGGCACGGGCACCATCGGCCTGCTGGCGGCGCTGTTCGCGCGCTCGCGGGGCGCCGAGGTCCACCTGCTGGGCCGCGACCCGGAGCAGCTGGCCCTGGCCCGCTCCCTCGGCTTCCCCGGCGGCCTCCGGGCGGAGCTGCCGCCGCTGCCGTGGGACGCGGTGCTCGACGCCACGAACGACCCCGCGGCCCCGGCTCTGGCCCTGGACCTGGTCGAGCCGGGGCGGCGGATCGTGTACATCGGGCTGTCGGGCGTGCCGAGCACCGTCGACACCCGGGAGCTCGCGCTCAAGGACGTAACCGCGGTGGGCATCCTGGGCGCCTCGGCGGGCCTGCCGGGCGCGGTCGCCGCCTACGCCGACGGCTCGGTCGGCCCGCACCCACTAATCGGCGCGACGATCGGCCTGGAGGAGGTGGCGGCGGCCCTGGCCGGCCGGCGCCCGTCGGCGGCCGGCCCGGGCCCGAAGCTCCTGGTCGACCCGGGCCGCTGACCGGGTCGGCCGGAACGCACCGGCCGGACGGCCCGGTCCGGCTGATGATCGGACGCAGGCGACGGCCGCGTGTCGATGCGCCGGGCGGAACACCTCGGCCGTTCGGTGAATACGGCCGGTCGGCGACGCTGGGTGACACTGTGGCCACGGCTTTGAAGGGTGGCTGGAGTGGGTCTGGTCTTCGTCCACGGCATCGGCAACCGCGGTGGCCCGGCGTACGACAGGACGGTGGCGCTGCGCGACGCGCTGTTCCGGCGCTACCTCGTGGCGCGGGCCGTGCCGGAGCTCGACGGGGCTGAGATCCTCAGTCCGATGTGGGGCGATCTCGGCGCGCACCTGGCGTGGGGCCACGCCGCACTGCCGGCCGACCGGTCCCGGGAGCGGCTCGGCGGGGCCGGGTCGGCCGCGGCGGATCTGCTCGCCCTGGCCGATACGGACGGTTCGGGGACGCCGCTGGTCCGGGCCGCCCGGCACGATCCGCGGGATGCGATAGATCTGTTGTACAGCGTGGCCGACCTGCGCGGCCGGGACGCGGGCGAGATCCAGGAGCTGGCCGACCTCGCCGTCGCCTTCACCGACTGGTTCGACCGGCAGCCGGACACGGCCGGGCCCGACCTGGGGCACTGCACCGACGACCTCGAGCTGCTCGAGCTGCTCTGCCGGCAGGTCGCGCCGGTCGAGACCCCGGCCGCGGGCGCCGAGAGGCTCGGCTCGCGCCGCCGCCTGCACACCGCCGCCCGAGCGGTGCTCACCGCCGCGGTGAACGGCTACCGCCGGCGCACGATCGGCGGCCCGGCCCGCAGCGCGGCCGGGATGCTGCGCCGGCTCGCCGGGCGGCCGGTGTCCCTCCTGATCGGCGACGTGATGGCATACCTCGCCGGCCGCGGCGACCGGGCCGCCCCGGGACCCATCGTCTCCGTGGTCGCGCGGGCCTTCGAGGAGGCCGGCCGCGAAGGGCCGCTCGTGATCGTGGCGCACAGCATGGGCGGCAACATCGCCTACGACATTCTCAGCCACTTCCGGCCCGACCTCGAGGTCGACACGTTCATCACCGTGGGCTCGCAGGTCGGGCTGTTCGAGGAGCTGAAGCTGTTCGAGGCCAGCGACCCGGGCCTGCCGGCGGAGAAGGTCCCGCGGGTGCCCGCGCGGCCGAACATCGGCCGCTGGCTCAACGTCGTCGACCGCGCCGACGTGCTGGCCTACGTGGCCGAGCCGATCTTCGAGGGGGTCAGCGACTACGAGTACCCGTCCGACGCCCTGTGGGCGCACGGCGCGTATTTCCGCCAGCCCAGCTTCCACGATCGGCTCGCAGCCCGGGTGCGGCACGTCCGGAAGCCGCAGGTATGACGGCGATCGTCGGTGACGCCGGACCGGGACCGCGGTTGCACGCCTTCGTGGTCGGCGTCGGAACGTATCCGCACTGCGACGACCCGCCGCGGGACGGCCCGGCGAGCCGGCTGCTCGGCGACATCGGCTCGCTGACCAGCCCGCCCCGCTCCGCGACGGCGGTCGCCGAGTGGCTGCTGTCCACGCCGCGCGGCGACGGCGATCCGCCGCTCGGGTCGGTCGAGGTGCTGATCTCGGCGGCCGCCGATGCGCAGGTCCGGGGCGCCGACGGCGCCTGTACCGCGGCCGGCCCGGCCACGTTCGACGAGTTCAAGGCCGCCTTCCGCCGCTGGCTCGACCGATGCGACACCGACCCGGGCAACATCGCGCTGTTCTACTTCTGCGGCCACGGCTGGGACCGCGACGGTCAGCTCCTGCTGCTGCACGACGTCGGCGCGGACCCCGGCGCGGTCCTCGAGAACTGCGTCGAGCTCAGCGAGATCCGCCGGGTGATGCAGCACTGCCGGGCCCGCACCCAGGTGTACCTGATCGACGCCTGCCGCGAGATGCCCGACGGCTTCGCGGAGCTCGACACCCGCACCCGGCCGCTGATGGATCGGCCCACCCGGGTGCCGTTGCCGCTGCTGCCGCTGGACGCCCCCGTGTACTTCTCGACCGCGCAACACTTCGCGGTCGAGGTCGAGCACGGGATGGTCACGCCGTTCACGTCCGCGGTGCTGCGCACGCTGGACGGCCTCGGGGCCCACAACGAGGCCGGGCGATGGACCGTCGCCACCGATCGGTTCGGCGCCCATCTGCGTGGCGTGATCACCTGGGACAGCCCCGAGGCCGGCCGGTCGGCCGGGCTCGCGGTGAGCGGCGAGCAGAGCGGGGCCAGCGTCCTGCGCACGCTCGACGGGCCGCCCCGAGTGCCGTTCCGGCTCACCTGCAGCCCGAGCGACGCGCTCGCGGCCGCCGCCGTGACGCTCGTACAGCTTTGGGGCGCTCCCGCGTTGCCCGTTGCCGTGGTGTGCGACGGCCGGGGCGAGGCGGTCGCGGGCGTCTACCAGTTGCACCTGGGGTTCCCGGCCGGCGTGTTCCGCGAGGAGTCGGTCTGCGAGGCGGTGCTGCCGCCCAACAAGACCTGGTACACCAGGGTTCTGCCGGCATGACCCGGCCCGCCGAGCAGCCGGTGCTGGTCCTGGGGCGGGCCGTCGCGGCCGAGCGGGGCGGGGTCATCGGCGTCTTCGAGATCCTCGACCTGCAGCTGCGCACGGTCACCGTGGGCGTGCTGTGCCACGGCGAGGAGGCGTCGGCCGGGACGCTCGCCGTGGGCCGGTACTTCGCTCGCGCAAGTCTCGCATCCGGCCGCCAATGCTCGAGGCAGTTCGATGTCGCGGCCGGGACCGCGCCCGTCGTGGTGGTGCTCGAGGACCCCGGCGACGGTGCAGCGGCCGCGCCGAACGGCTCCGGATGGGCTGCGGGCTGGCTGTTCGACGTGGCGTCCGGCCGGTTCGCGCCGGCGCCGCCGGAGAGTCTCCGGACGGCAGGTACGACGATGACCCTGTCCGGCGCCGCGGCGACGGGTAACGCGCTGATCCAGTGGGCGGTGGACGGGCAGGCGGCGCTGTTCTCGGCCGCGCCCGCCGGATGGCCGGTCCGCTTCGGCAGCGACGCGCCGGCCGTCACCGTCGAGCCGGGGTCGAGCACGGCCGCCGCCCTGATGGCGTTTCTCCATGCCGGCAACGTGCCGGCGGCGCGCACGCTGGCCGCCGACGTGCTGGCCGGCGCCGGGCCGTCCGACCCGGCCACCGCGGTCGCCGTCGGATACTGCCTGCTGCGCTACGGCGATCCGCGCCTCGGCGCGTGGGCGCGTGACCTTGCCCGCAGCCAGCCCGAAAGCTTCGACGCGCGGCTGATCCACGCCTGCGCCCTCATGCGCGACGCCGACGGCTGGCGGGACGCGCGGTCCCACCTGCTGGCCGCGACCCGCTACGGCCTGCCTCTCTACACCCCGGGACTCCGCCTGCTCGACGACGGCCTCCGCCTGCTCGGCGAGGACGATGAGCTGACGGCGGCCCGCCGGCGCTTCGTTCCCTACCTGCGATCCTGTCTGGATCGGGCCTTGACCACATTTTGGGGCGCCGACCCGGCGACACCGACGCCCAGGCCCGGCGTCGTGGCCGCTCCGGCGCATGCCCGGCTCATGCGGCTGGACCGGCTGCGCCCGGTCCTGCGGCCGCCGGCCCTGACCCTGGTCGAGCCGTCGGCCGTCCGGCCGGCGAGCCCGGCGGCCGGTCTGCTGCGCGGCGTATGCCCGACCTGCTATTTCCCTGGCAACGAACCTTCGGCGGCGAGCTGCGCGCAATGCGGTACGACGCTGACGCTGACGCAGGCCGGATACCCTGGACCGCTCGTCGCGCGACGGGCGGAAGCGCCACCGGCCGGCCCCGGCCAGTATCGCCATCTGGGGTACCCGCCGTTGCCGCCCGTCGCAAGAGCGCCCTATCCGGGGGCTCCGCCGGTGCCCAAGCCGTTCCGGCTTACGCCCATCCCGGCGGCGGAGCCCGTCGTGTCGCTCCGGCGGCGCCCGCGCGTGCTGTGGCAGATCATGGGCGCTGTTGTCGCTCTCCTCGTTGTCGGTACCGTCGTCGCAGTCGTGGAATTGACCGGGGGGAATCCGCAGGGACCGCCCATCGCGGGCGTCACCACGGTGACGCCGACCCGCGGATCGGCCGCGGACCCCAGGACACAGGCGGCGGCGGTCGATGCGCTGCTCGATGCGGGCATCAGCAGTCGTACGAAGCTCAACGCCGCGATCGACCTGGTGAACAACTGCACGCTGCTCGAGCGGGCGATCGGGGACATGCAGACCGTCGGCAGCGAGCGGCAGTCCCAGATCGACAGCGTCAGCCGGTTCGACCTGTCGGCCATCCCCGAGGGCGAGCAGGTGCGCTCGATGCTCAAGGAAGCGCTCGGCTACTCGCTCGCCGCCGACCGCAGCTTCGTGTCGTGGGGGCAGGCTCGGCAGTCCAGCGAGTGCGGCGGCGGGCAGGCCGACTACGAGGAGGCGCAGCGGCAGACCCTGAACAGCGGCGCGGCCAAGACCCGGTTCGTGGACGTGTGGAACCCGGTCGCGAGCCGCTACGGGCTGCGCACGCGATCATCGAACGACATCTGACCTCAGTCCGACTCGATGACCTCCAGGAAGGCCAGGGCCAGGGCCGTGTGGCCCTCCAGGCCGGGGTGGACGCGGTCCGGGGCCCACGCCGACGGGGCCCGGTGCTCCAGCAGCCGGTCGAACATGGCCTGGGTGTCCACCAGCAGCGCGCCGAAGTCGGCGGCCACCCGGCGGGCCACGTCCGCGTACGAGTCGCTCCGGGCCCGCTGCGCGTCGGTGCGGTCGGGCTCGATGAAGTACGGGGTGCCGACGATGACGGGGCAGTCCACCTCGGTCAGCAGGGCCCGCAGGGTCGACTCGTACTCGTCGATCGGCACGGCCTCGTCGGGGCGGTCGCCGAACGCGCGCCAGACGTCGTTGATGCCGATCATGATCGAGAGCCAGTCCGGGCGCTCGGCCACGGCGTCGCGGTCCCAGCGGGCTCGCAGGTGGCGCACCGTGTCGCCCGAGACGCCGCGGTTCAGCCAGGTCAGGTCCGTGGCCGGGTGGCGGGCGGTGACCAGGGCGCGGAGCAGGTTCACGTAGCCGTCGCCGTACGGGGCCAGCGGGCCGGTCCGGCCGCAGTCGGTGATGCTGTCGCCGATGAAGAGGACCCGCTGGCCGTCCTTGAAGATCATGCGTTGTATTGTCCCGCAGCCCACGGCAGCGGGTCGCCCGCGTACTTGGCCGCTCGCACGTCGCCCGAGCGGGCGTGGCCCTCGAAGAGCTCGACCCGTGCGGCGCGGCCGCAGAGGCGGCCGAGCTCGACGCTCGACTCCCGGGAGGTGACCTCCTGGTACGTGACGGTCTTGAGGTACTTGCCGACCCACAGGCCGCCGGTGTACCGCGCCGCGCCGCGCGTCGGCAGGGTGTGGTTGGTGCCGATGACCTTGTCGCCGTAGGACACGCACGTGGCCTCGCCGAGGAAGAGGGCGCCGTAGTCGTGCATGAGGGCCAGGGCGCGGCGCGGCTCCGCGGTGAGGACCTGCACGTGCTCGGCCGCGAAGCCGTCGGCCACCGCGAAGGCCTCGTCGGTCGTGTCGGTCACGATGATCTGGCCGTGGTCGCGCCAGGCGGGGCCGGCGTAGTCGTTCGTCGGCAGGTCCGGCAGGAGCGCCTCGACGTGGGCGAGGGCCGCGCGGGCGACCCGCTCCGAGGAGCAGACCAGGATCGCGGGGGAGTCGGGGCCGTGCTCGGCCTGGCTGAGCAGGTCGACGGCGACGATGAACGGGTCGGCGGTGTCGTCGGCGACGATGAGGATCTCGGTCGGGCCGGCGAACAGGTCGATGCCGACGCGGCCGAAGAGCCGGCGCTTGGCCTCGGCCACGTAGGCGTTGCCCGGGCCGGCCAGCAGGTCGACCTTGGCGATGGACGAGGTGCCCAGGGCCAGGGCGGCGACCGCCTGCACGCCGCCGAGCAGGTAGATCTCGTCGGCGCCAGCCAGGTGCATCGCGGCGACCGTCGCCGCCGGGACCTCGCCGCGGATCGGCGGGGTGCACGCGGCCACCCGGGGCACGCCCGCGACCTTGGCCGTCACGACCGTCATGTGCGCGGAGGCGACGAGCGGGTAGCGGCCGCCGGGGACGTACGCGCCCGCCGCGGACACCGGGATGGAGCGCTGCCCGAGGTACACCCCGGGCAGTGTCTCGACCTCGAAGTCGTGCAGCGACTCGAGCTGGCGCCGGGCGAAGTCGCCGACGTTGCGCTGGACGGTGCGGATGTCGTCGATCACCTGCCGGTCCACGCCGGCCACGATGCGCTCGATCTGCTCGGGCTCGAGCCGGAAGCTCGGCGGCGACCAGTTGTCGAACTTCTCGGAGTACTCGCGGACGGCCTCGTCGCCGCGCGCCTCCACGTCGGCGATCACCGTGGCGACGACCTCGGCGACGTCGGGCCCTTTCCCGGCGGAACCGGCGGGGGTCTTCACGAAGAGCGGCATCATCCCTCCAGGAGCGGCCGCAGCGAGGCGAGCACCTCGCGGGCCGCCTCCAGGGTCAGGTCGATCTCCGCGGCGGTGTGGGAACCGCTCACGTGGTTGCGCTTGAGGGCCATCGGCAGCATGAGGAAGCCGCGCTCGGTCATGCCGCGGTGGAAGGCGACGTACGCGGCGTCGTTGTTGCGCATGAGGTCGCGGTAGCCGAGCACGGGCGCCTTGGCGAAGTACACCGCGAACACCCCGCCGAAGCCCGCCACCGTGGCCTCGATGCCGAGCTCGGTGACGATCGCGGTGAGGCCGTCGCGCATCCGGGCGCCGAGCTCGTGGGTGCGGGTGTAGAAGTCCGGGTGCTCGCTCAGGTAGCCGATGGTGGCCAGGGCCGCGGCGCAGGCGGCGGGGTTGCCGTTGAAGGTGCCGGCCATGAGCACGTCGCCGGTGCGGCCGTTGAAGTGCTCCATGAGGTCCCGGCGGCCGGCGACGCCGCCGATCGGGAAGCCGTTGGCCATGCCCTTGCCGAACGTGGTCAGGTCCGGCGTGACCCCGACGACCTGCTGGTAGCCCCCGAGCGCGTGCCGGAAGCCGGTGATGACCTCGTCGAAGATGAGCAGGGCGCCGCGGTCGCGGGTCAGCGTGCGCAGCCCCTCGACGAACTCCTGCGTGGGCAGCAGCGCGCCGACGTTGTGCGGGATCGGCTCGAGGATTATCGCGGCGATGCGGCCGGGGTGGGCGTCGAAGAGCGCGGCGACGGAGTCGAGGTCGTTGAACTCGGCGATGAGGGTGGCGTCGATGGCCTGGGCCAGGATGCCGCGGGAGAGCGGGTCGCGGCCGTAGGCCTTGTCCGGCGCCGAGATGACGTTGCGGGCGACGGAGTCGGTCCAGCCGTGGAAGCCGCCCTGGAACTTGATGATGAGGTCGCGGTCGGTGACCGCGCGGGCCAGCCGGATCGACTGGGCGGTGGCCTCCGAGCCGCTCATGGTGGCGATCATCGACTCGGCGGACGGGATGATGTCCACGATCCGCTCCGCGAGCTCGACCTCGCCCTCGGTGACGCCGAGGCCGACGAGGTCGATGCCGCCGAGCGCGGCCCGGACGGCGTCGTTGACGACGGGGTGGTTGTGGCCTAGGAGGATCGCGCCGAAGGCGGCGTGGTAGTCGAGGTAGCGGCGGCCGTCGGCGTCGGTGACGTAGGCGCCGTCGGCGGCGGCGAAGGCGTACGGCTCACCGATGTAACGCGTCGACGAGTTCACGCCGCCGGGGATGACTCGGTCGGCCCGCTCCGCGATTGCCTGACCGCGCGGGGCCTCCCGCCGTTGTGCAGAGGGCATGCCGGGGACGCTAGAGCACGTCGCGACAACATGGCAAGACGTTCCATGTTTGGAAAGTGGACCTTGACAGTCTTCCGGCGCGACATGAAACTACGTTCCAAACGTCGTGAAGAACGTCGTGAAGTACGTCGTGAAGAACGTCGTGAAGAACGTCGTCGGACATCGCAGTGGAGGAGGGCCGGGTGGCAACGGACGAGATCGGCATCCTGCTGGTCGGCGCCGGGTTCATCGCCGACGCGCACAGTGCCGCCGTGGCCGTCACGCCGGGGGCGCGCATCGCCGGGATCGTCGACGTCGACCCGGGCCGCGCCGCCGCGTTCGCGCGCTCGCAGGGCGGCATCCCGCACGAGAGCGACCTGGCCGCCGCGCTGGCCTGGCCGGACGTCGACGCGGCGATCGTGTGCACGCCCAACTTCACGCACGCCGCGATCGGCGCCGCGGTCGCCGGCGCCGGCAAACATCTGCTCATCGAGAAGCCCCTGACCACCACGGTGGCCGACGCGCGGGCCCTGCAGGCCGCGTTTTCCGGAAAAGGCCTGGTCCTGGCGGCGGCGCACACGCACCGCGCCTACGACTACGGCCGCGCGGTCAAGGCGGCCGTGGCCGGGATCGGCGAGCCGTTCCTGGTCCGGCTGGCCATCCTCGGCGGCTGGATCTGGCCCGACTGGAGCGCCTGGGTCGCCGATCCGGCCAAGTCCGGCGGGCACGCCCTGCACAACGGCGTGCACCTGCTCGACCTGGCCACCTGGTGGCTCGACGCCCGGCCGGTCGCCGTGAGCGCCCGGGGCCACAAGCAGACCGCCGCGGAGCTGGGCATCTACGACTACCTGGAGATGGTGGTGGACTACGCGAACGGGGCGACCGCGGTGTGCGAGATGAGCCGGGCGCACCGGCCGGGCTCGTTCAACCAGCGGGAGCTGTTCGTCGCGGGCTCGGGGGGCGCCGTCCGGCAGGACTGGGACGGCGATGCCGCGGTGCTCTACGCCGAGAACGGCCCGGCCCTCGTGCCCGCGGCCGGCGGCAACGGCTTCGCGCTGCAGCTGCGGGCCTGGCTGGACAGCATCGGGGGCGCGCCGCCACTGATGCCCGTGGACGACGCGGTGCTCGCGGTCGCCATGGGCGTCGCCGCGGAGCGGTCGATCCAGACCGGCGAGCGCGTGACGCTGGACGAGGTCGTTGCTGAGGAGGCGGTCCTGTGATCCGCGTGCGGCTGCTCGGCGAGGCCGGGATGGGAACCCAGAACCACCAGCGCGACATGTACCGCCCCGCCTTCGACCGGCACCCCGCGTTCACGATCGTCGACGACGAGGACGCGGAGGTCGTGTCGGTGGCGCTGCCGTTGCCGGAGCGGGCCGGGGCCATCGAGCGCGAGATCCGGGCCGGTCGCCACGTGCTGGCCGACAAGCCCCTGGCCGCCACCGCCGCCGAGTGCGAGCGGCTGGCCGAGCTGGCCGACGAGCACGGCGTCGTGGTCGTCCCGGCGCATCATCAGCGGCTCGGCGGCGCCCTGCGCTCGGCCAAGGCCGCGGTCCGGGCCGGGCGGGTCGGGCTGCCGTGGAACGTCCAGTGCGACTTCATCGTGGCCGGCGGCGACCCGGCGCCGTTCGGGGAACTGCTCAACCTCGGGCTGTACCCGATCGACGTCGTCTGCGACCTGCTCGGCCTGGCGGTCGAGAAGGTCCGCGCGACCGGCGGCCCGTTCACCACCCTCCAGCTCGACCACGAGCGCGGGGTGACCAGCACGATCGTCGTCGGCCGCGGGCCGCAGGTGCACGGGGTCGCACCCGCGGGCCTGCTGCTGCACCGGTACCGCATCAGCGGCTCCCACGGCGTGCTCGTCGTGGACGCCCTGCGCCCGGCGCTGCAGGTGCACACCGCCGGCTCGGCCGGCCCGGCGTGGATCGGCCCCGGCACCGTCGACACGCTGCTCGACGTGCTCGCCGCCGGCGTGCGCACGGGCCGCGCCGAGCTCGGCCCCCGCGACGCGGTCCGCGCGCAGCGGGTGGTCGAGGCCGCCCAGCAGTCCATCACCGAGGGTCGGGGAGTGAAGCTCGATGCGGTTCGTCAGCTATCTGCGTGACGGGAAGGTCCGCCACGGCCGCCTGGAGGACGACGAGACGATCGCCGAGCTCGGCGACGGCGACCTGCAGGCGCTGGTCGAGCGCGGACTCCCGAACCACGGCGGTCCACAAAGGACCGTCCCGCTCGGCGCCGTGGAGCTCCGGGCCCCCTTGCAGCGGCCCGGGAAGCTGCTCGCCGCCGCGGCCAACTACCAGGACCACGTGACCGAGACCGGCGGCGACCCGCTCGACAAGACCCGCCTCTCGCCGCGGCTGTTCCTCAAGCCCCCCACGTCGATCGTCGGGCCCGGCGCGGTCATCCCGCTGCCCGAGGTGAGCCACGAGATCGACTGGGAGGCCGAGCTCGCCGTCGTCATCGGCCGGCCGGCCCGCAACGTCACGGCGGACGACGCGCTGGAGTACGTCGCCGGCTACATGGCCTCCAACGACGTGTCCGCGCGCAGCATGGACTACGGCTTCGAGCGCGACACCGACGACAAGGCCGTCTGGTTCTTCGACTGGCTCGCCGGCAAGTGGTGCGACGGCTTCGCGCCGCTCGGCCCCTGGCTGCTCAGCGCCGACGCGGCCGGCGACCCCCAGGCGATCCCGGTGCGCCTCGACGTCAACGGCGTCACCAAGCAGCACGGCTCGACCAAGGACATGATCTTCACGGTGGCCGAGCTGATCGCCCACGCGTCGCGGCTGATGACCCTGGAACCCGGTGACGTGATCCTCACCGGCACCCCCTCCGGCGTCGGGGCCGCGACCGGCGAATACCTCAGGGCCGGCGACGAGATGACCGTCGACCTCGGCCCGCTGGGAACCCTCCGCAACACGGTGGCCTGAGGCCGCGCCCAACCCTCGCAAGTGCCAACCCCCCGATACAAAGAGGTGCCCATGAAACGGGTGTTCCTTGCCGGTGCCGCCGCGGTGGCCCTACTCTCCGCCGCCGCCTGCACCGGCCCGAAATCGGACACGACGTCCACGCCGGGCAAGTCGTCGCTGAACGTGTACCTCTACCAGGAGCCCGCCGGCGTCTTCAGCCCGCTGGCCCCGCTCAACGGCGCCGACTCGCAGGTCATGTCCTTCGTCAACGAGGGCCTGCTCGCCGTCGACCCCGACTACAAGCTCCAGCCGCGCCTCGCCGAGAGCTACGACGTCTCGCCGGACGCGACGACCTTCACGTTCCACCTGCGCAAGGGTCTCAAGTGGAGCGACGGGCAGCCGTTCACCTCCAAGGACGTCCTCTTCACGTACACCCTGCTGGCGAACCCGAAGACCACGAGCGCCACCGCGGGCAGCTACGCCGCGGTCGCCGGCGTCGCCGACTTCACCTCCGGCAAGGCCCCGACGATCACCGGCTTCTCGGCGCCGGACGACAACACGTTCGTCATCAAGGCCGCCAAGCCCAACTTCGGCCTGCTCGCGGTCATCGGCTACCCGTGGATCCTGCCCGAGCACGTCCTCGGCAAGGACGCCCCGGACGCCGTGGCCAAGGACGAGTTCTTCCGCAAGCCGACGGTCGGCATGGGCCCGTACACGTTCGTGGAGTACAAGACGAACCAGTACGTCCACGTCACCGCGAACCCGAACTACCGCAACCCGGCGAAGATCAAGGACGTCTACCTCAAGCCGATGACGTCCGACGTCGCCACCGCCCAGCTGGGCAACGGCGGCATCGACATCGCCTCCTACTCGCCGACCGACGCGGCCACCGTGGCCGGCTTCGGCGGCGTCGCCACCCAGGAGAAGCCCGGCGCCGGGTTCGTGCGCATCGCGCTCAACCAGTCCAAGCCGTACTTCGCCGACGCCCGCGTCCGCCAGGCCTTCCTCTACGCGGTGGACCGCCAGCAGATCGTCAAGACGGTCCTCATGGGCAAGGCCGAGGTGCGGCTGTCCGACTTCGCCAAGGCCAACGAGCCGTCCGGCCTCAACGACTACGCCAAGAACGTCGAGAAGGCCAAGCAACTGCTCGCCGAGGCCGGCTGGGACACCAACCGCACCGTGAACCTGCAGTGGGTGCACGGCCAGCGCGACCGCGACGCCACCGCGACGATCGTGCAGAGCGAGCTCGCCGCGGTCGGCGTGAAGGTGAACCTGGTGAACATCCAGGCGGCCCAGATCGCCGGCACCTACAAGGACAAGTCGTACGACATGACGCTGTACGGCGGCGGCAACTACGCGGTGGACTCCTCGGCGATCAACGTGATCACCGCGTGCGCGCAGCAGTACCCGGCCGGCGGCAACATCAACTTCTTCTGCGACAACAAGCTCGACCAGCTGATGACGCAGGCCAACCAGACCGTGGACGCGGCGCAGCGCAAGACCCTCTACGACCAGGCGGCGACCGAGGCGAACGCCCAGGCCGACCTCATGTGGCTGTACAACCCCTATGGTCTGTGGGGCGTGAGCAAGAAGGTCCAGGGCTTCCGGGCCCCCGGCTCGCAGGACGCGAACTTCTGGGACCCGGCGAGCTGGAGCATCTCCGGCTGACGGACACGGCCGGGCGGGTGGGGCCCACCCACCCGCCCGGCCGCCTCACAGTGAAAGGAGTGTGAGCGTAATTTGGGGGCATACCTCGCCCGCCGCCTGCTGGTGAACGTGCTGGTCTTCTTCCTGATCACCGTCGCGATCTTCGGCCTGGTGCACAAGTCGCCCGGCGACCCGATCGCCATGCAGGTCCCGGCGGACCAGCTCAACTCCGGCAGCGCCGAGTTCATCGCGCAGAAGCGCCACGAGCTCGGCCTCGACCAGTCGGTGTTCGTGCAGTACTGGCACTGGCTGGTCAACGCCCTGCAGGGCGACCTGGGCTACTCGCTGCTCAACGGGCGCGCCGTCACCGACGTGCTGGGCGAGCGCATCGGCCCGACCGTCGAGCTGATGGGCGTCGCGCTCGTCATCTCGCTGCTGGTCGCCATCCCGCTCGGCATCGCCGCCGCCCGGCGGCGCAACTCGATCGTCGACTACTCCGCGACCGTGGTGAGCCTCGGCTCGGTGTCGATCCCGGTGTTCTTCGTCGCGCTGATCGCCATCTACTTCTTCACGCTGAAGCTGCAGTGGCTGCCGTCGTCGGGCATCTCCGACCCGACCGCGCCGAGCCTGCTGGACACGATCCGCCACCTCGTGCTGCCGGCGCTCATCCTGGGCTTCGGCAACTCGGGGCCCTTCATGCGGTACGTCCGCAGCTCCATGATCACCGAGCTGCAGGCCGACTACGTGCGAACCGCGGAGGCCAAGGGCGCGCCCCCGCGCCGGGTCGTCCTGCGCCACGCCTTCCGCAACTCGCTCATCCCGCTGCTGACCGTCATCGCCTCCAGCGTGCCGCAGCTGCTGGCCGGCGCGGTCGTCATCGAGCAGGTCTTCGCCTGGCCGGGCATGGGCCAGCTCGCGGTGAGCTCGGTCAACCAGCACGACTACTCGGTCATCATCGGCTTCGCGCTGCTGATCGCGATCCTGGTGCTGCTGTCCAACCTGCTCGCCGATGTCCTGTACACGCTCGTCGACCCCCGGGTGAGGCTGCGATGACGATCCAGGTGGCGGACGAGGCCGCCGACATCGGTGGCGGCGACGCGATCCCGCGCCGGGGCGCGTTCCGGCGCTTCCGCCGGCACCCGATCGCCCTCGCGAGCCTTGTCTTCCTGTTCCTCGTGGTGCTCGCGGCCGTCTTCGCCCGGCCGCTGTCCGGCCACGACCCCAACCAGATCGACCTGCTCGCCGCGCGGGCCGCGCCGTCGGGCGGGCACTGGCTCGGCACCGACTCGACCGGCCGCGACGTGTTCAGCCGGCTGCTCTTCGCCGGGCGGGTCTCCCTCGGCGTCGGCATCTCCTCGGCCGCCCTCGCCGTGGTCATCGGCACGGTCCTGGGCGGCATCGCCGGGCTGCTCGGCGGCTGGGTCGACGGGCTCATCATGCGCATCGCCGACGTGTTCATGTCGTTCCCGTCGCTTGTCGTCATCGTGGTCATCGCCGGCGTCCTCGGCCCGAGCGTGGTCACCATGGTGATCGCGATCGGGCTGTTCCAGTGGCCGGTCTGCGGCCGGATCGTGCGCGGCGTGACGCTGTCGCTGCGCGAGCAGGAGTTCGTGCTCGCCTCCCGGGCCACCGGCGCCGGCCCGGTGTGGCTGCTGCGCCGGCACATCATCCCGGCCGCGCTGCCCCCGGTCAGCGTGGCCGCGACCCTCGCCGTGGCCCAGGCGATCGCGCTCGAGGCGACGCTGTCCTTCCTCGGCCTGGGCGTGCAGCCGCCCGCGGCGAGCTGGGGCAACATGCTCACCGACGCGCAGAGCCTCACCGTCATCCGCAGCGAGCCGTGGCTGTGGCTCTCCCCGGGCGTCGCGGTCGCGCTGACCGTGCTCGCCGTGAACTTCATCGGCGACGGGCTGCGCGACGCCGTGGATCCGAGGCAGTCATGACGGCCCTGTTGCAGATCCGCAACCTCAGCGTCGACTTCCACACCGACGACGCCGTCGTGCACGCCGTGGACGGCGTCGACCTCGAGGTGCACGAGGGCGAGATCGTCGCCGTCGTCGGCGAGTCCGGCTCCGGCAAGACCGTCACCGCGATGTCGGTGCTGCGCCTGCTGCGCGAGCCGCCGGCGCGGGTGAGCGCGGACATGCTCGCGTTCCGCGGCCAGGACCTGCGTGGGCTGCCGGCGCGGGCGCTGCGGGCGATCCGCGGCGGCCCGGTCGGCATGATCTTCCAGGACCCGATGACCGCGCTCAACCCGGTGCTGAGCATCGGCGAGCAGATCGCCGAGACCGTGCTGCTGCACCAGGACCGGCGGGACCGCAAGGCGGCCCGGGCCCGCGCGGTGGAGCTGCTCGCGCTCGTCGGCGTCCCCGACGCGGCCCATCGCGCGAAGCAGTACCCGCACGAGTTCTCCGGCGGCATGCGCCAGCGCGCGATGATCGCGATGGCCATCGCCAACGCCCCGGACCTCATCATCGCCGACGAGCCGACCACCGCCCTGGACGTCACCATCCAGGCCCAGGTGCTCCAGCTGCTGCAGAAGGCCCAGCGGGAGACCGGCGCCGCGACCATCCTCATCACCCACGACCTCGGCATCGTGGCCGAGCTCGCGGACCGGGTGGTCGTCATGTACGCCGGGCGGGTCGTCGAGACCGCCGACGTGCTCTCCCTGTTCGAGAAGCCGCGCCATCCGTACACCCTCGGCCTGCTGGCGAGCCTCCCGCGCATGGACGCCGAGTCGGACCGCCTCGACCCGATCCCGGGCAACCCGCCGAACATGGCCGCGCCGCCCAGCGGCTGCCCGTTCCACCCGCGCTGCCCGCTGGCCCAGGACGTGTGCCGGACCGACCGGCCGCCGCTGCTGGAGATCGGCGCGGGCCGCCGCAGCGCCTGCCACTTCCACGAGGAGCTCGCATGACCGAGGCGCTGTTGAAGGTCGAGGGGCTCGCCAAGCACTTCCCGATCCGCCGCGGGGTGCTGCGCCGGCAGGTGGGCGCGGTGCGGGCCGTGGACGGGGTCGACCTGGAGCTCGCCGCGGGGGAGACGCTGTCGCTGGTCGGCGAGTCGGGCTGCGGCAAGTCGACCACCGGCCGGCTGCTGGTGCGCCTGCTGGAGCCGACCGCGGGCCGGATCCTGTTCGAGGGGGCCGACCTGGCCCGGCTGCCCCAGTCGCAGCTGCGGGCCAGGCGGCGCGACATCCAGATCATGTTCCAGGACCCGTACGCCTCGCTGTCGCCCCGCATGACCGTGCACGAGATCGTGGCCGAGCCGCTGCGGGTGCAGGGCCGCTACGGCGACGGCGGCGCCGACCGGGTCGCCGAGCTGCTCCGCCTCGTCGGGCTGCGCCCCGAGCACGCCCGCCGCTACGCCCACGAGTTCTCCGGCGGCCAGCGCCAGCGCGTCGGCCTGGCCCGGGCCCTGGCGCTCAACCCGAAGCTGCTCGTGCTCGACGAGCCGGTCAGCGCGCTCGACGTCTCGGTGCAGGCGCAGGTGATCAACCAGCTGCGGGACCTGCAGGACCGGCTGGGGCTCGCGTACCTGTTCATCTCCCACAACCTCTCCGTCGTCAAGCACATCTCGCACCGGGTCGCGGTGATGTACCTCGGCGGCATCGTGGAGACGGGCACCCGGGCGGACATCTTCACCCGCCCCACCCACCCGTACACGCAGGCACTGCTGTCCGCGATCCCGGTGCCCACGCCGGTGGGGCGGGACGAGCGGGAGCGCATCACGCTCACCGGTGACGTACCGAGCCCGGCCGACCCGCCGTCGGGTTGCCGATTTCGCACGCGATGCTGGAAGGCCCAGGATGTCTGTGCACAGGAGGCACCCACCCTGATCGATCGGATCGGGGCGGGCCACCCGAGCGCCTGCCACTTCCCCGAACTGCCCGCCACCCTGTAGCGCAACAGAGCCGCCGCCCGACCGATCAGCGCCCGCCGCTGTAAGGCGTGAAAGCATTGAGGAGGCCGTCATGGCCCGCACCATCCGCACCGCCCGCCCGGTGCCCGTCGACGACAGCAAGCCGGCGTCGGCGAACTACCACGCCAACGCCCTGGCCCGGGGCCTCGCGCTGCTGGAGATGCTCGCCGCCGAGTCCGAGCCGCTGACCGTCAACGACCTCAGCGAGAGCACCGCGCTGCCGAAGAGCACCCTCGTGCGGCTCCTGGCGGTGCTGGCGGAGATGGAGTACGTGGTCCGGGTCGACGAGCGGCCCTCGTACCGCCTCGGGCACAAGGTGCAGCGGCTGGCCAGCGCGTACGTCTCCTCGCTCGACCTGACCGTGGTGGCCGAGGCCTACCTGCGCCCGGTGGCGCTCGGCACCGGCCAGACCGCCAACCTCGGCGTGCTCGACGGCGACCAGGTGCTGCACATCTGCGTCGCCGAGCCGGACCGCCCGCTGCGGTTCACCACCGCGCTCGGCGCCCGCGACCACACGTACTGCACCGGCCTGGGCAAGATGCTGCTGTCGGAGCTGCCGGAGCCGGACCTCGCCGCGCTGCTGCCCGCCGCCGAGCCGTTCCCGGCCTTCGCCGAGAACACCGTCACCACCCACGCCGACCTGCGCCGCGACCTCAAGCGCACCGCCAAGCGCGGCTACGCCCTCGACGACAACGAGCGCAGCGCCGGCCTGCGGTGCGTCGCGGTCGGCGTGCGCATCGGCGGCGAGCTGCTCGCCGCGGTCAGCGTCTCCGGGCCGGCGGGGGAGTTCACGGCGCCGAAGCAGCAGGAGTACGTGGCCGCGCTGGACGAGGTCGCCAAGGCGATGTCCGACGACCCCGACTTCACCGCGGCCCTGCGCATCGTGCACCGCTCGCTGCGCCCCGCCGGGAAACGCTGATGCCCGCATTACTCGCCGACGTACGCGATGCACTCCACCTCGACGCGCACGTCGCCGCGGCCGAACGCCACGACGACCGTGGTGCGGGCGGGCGGGGCGGCGCCGAAGCGGCGGGCGTAGACCTCGTTGAACGGCGCGAACAGCGTCGCGTTGGACAGGAACGCGCCGACCTTGACGATCTGGTCGGCCCGGGCCCCGGCCGCGGCGAGCACCGCCTCGACGTTGTCCAGGGTCTGGTTCACCTCGGCCTCGAAGTCGCCGAGGTAGATGGAGCCGTCGGCGGTCGTGGCAACCTGGCCGGAGACGAAGACGAAGCCGCCCGCCTTCGTGGCGTGTGACAGCGGAACCGTGACGGGGGCGAAGGAGCCGGGATGAAAGCGTTCGATCATGCGGACATGGAATCACATTCCACGTTGCTGCTCCAGGGTGGGACGGTGCTCGACGGCACCGGTTCGCCCGGGATCGCCGCCGACGTCCTGATCCGCGACGGCGCGGTCGTGGCCGTCGAGGCGGGCATCGAGACCGGCGCGCCGGCGTTCGACGCCACCGGGCGGATCGTCTGCCCGGGCTTCGTGGACCTGCACACCCATTCGGACCTGACGCTGCTGTCCGGGCCCGAGGCGCGCAGCAAGGTACACCAGGGCGTCACGACCGAGGTCGTCGGCAACTGCGGGCTCGGGGTGGCCCCGCTGCCGCCCGGCGCCGACATCGAGGGCATCCGGGCGGCGGTGAGCTACCTCGACCTCGACCCGGCGATCGCCTGGGACTGGCGGGACCTGCCCGGGTACCTCGCCGCCGTGGCGGCCGCCCGCCCGTCGGTAAACGTGGCCGCGCTCGTCGGGCACGTGCCGCTGCACGCCGCCGTCTGCGGCTTCGACGACCGGCCGGCCGGGCCGGCCGAGCTCGACCGCATGTGCGGGCTGCTCGCCGACGCGCTCGGCGCGGGCGCCCTGGGGCTGTCGACCGGCCTGGTGTACCCGCCGCTGACCTACGCCCGCGAGGAGGAGCTCATCGCCCTCGCCCGGGTCGTCGCCGGGGCCGGCGCGGTCTTCACCTGGCATGTGCGCAGCTACGACGACGGGCTGCTGGACTCCGTCGCGCAGGCGGTGCGGGTCGCCCGGACCACCGGCGCCCGCACCCAGATCTCGCACCTGGCCGCCGTCGGCCGCCGCAACTGGGGCGCGGTCCGCGGCGCCCTCGACCTCGTCGACGCGGCCAACGCCGACGGGTGCGAGATCGGCGTCGACATCTACCCGTACGTCCACGGCAACGCGCCCCTGTCCCAGCTGCTGCCCGCCTGGGCGCTCGAGGGCGGGGCCGCCGCCTGGGCACCCCGGCTGCGCGACCCCGGGGTGCGCGCCCGGATCCGGGCCGCCTGGGTCGACCGGCCCACCGGCTGGGACGAGCTGACCATCAGCTGGACCAGCCGCGGCGACGCGGACCCGGCCCTCGGGCGCACCCTGGCCGACCTCGGCGGCGCCGACGCGGCCCTCGACCTGCTCGCCGACCTCGGCGCGGGCGCCATGATGACGGCCGGCGGGCGCAGCGAGGACGACCTGCGCACGGTCCTGGCCCACCCCGCGGCGGTGGTCGCGTCCGACGGGCTGGCCCTGGACCCGGGCGGCATCACCGGCGCCGGGGTCCCGCACCCGCGCAGCTACGGGTGTTTTCCGCGGTACCTCAGCCGCTACGCCGAGAATCTCCCCGACGCGGTGCGCCGCTGCACCTCCGAGCCGGCCCGCCGCATCGGCCTGCCCCACCTCGGCGTGCTGCGCCCCGGCGCCCCCGCCGACGTCGTCGTCTTCGACCCGCGCACCGTCGCCGACACCGCCACCTTCACCGCGCCGCACCAGCTGGCCACCGGCATCGACCTGGTGCTCGTCGGCGGCGTGCCGACCGTCGAGCGCGGCACGCACACCGGCCGGCGGGCGGGACGGGTCCTGCACCGCACGAGAGGAACCACCGGATGATCGACGTCCACACCCACTGCCACCTGTCCGAGCACTGGGGCTGCGAGTGGCACCGCAACTGGCAGCCCGTCTACGGCCACGATTACGCCGACCGCACCCCGGAGCAGTACGACGAGGCGATGGCCGCGGCCGGCGTCGACCTCGCGTTCGTCTTCGGCATGCGCGCCACCCGCGCCGGGGTGCTCACCCCGAACGAGTTCGTCGAGGACTTCTGCGCCCGGACGAGTACGAACACGCTCGGCTTCATGGCGCTGGACCTGTCCGACCCGGACGTCATGGACCAGCTCGCCGACGGCATCGCGCGCGGGCTGCGCGGCGTGAAGCTGTACCCGGTGCTGGCCCACTTCGACGCCCGCGACGAGGCCCACGACCCGTTCTTCCGCGCCGCCACCGAGGCCGGGCTCATCGTGCTGTGGCACATGGGCACCACGCCCAGCCCCGAGGGGCGCCTGGAGCTGTCGAACCCGCTGCTCGTGGACGACGTCGCCCGCCGGCACCCCGATCTCAAGCAGATCATCGCGCACCTCGGCCACCCGTGGCAGCGCGAGACGATCGTGGTGCTGCGCAAGAACCGCAACGTGTTCGGCGACGTCTCGGCCTCGTGGGCGCGCCCGCTGGACGGGTTCATGGCGCTCGTGCGGGCGCAGGAGTGGGGCGTGGTACCGAAGCTGCTCTTCGGCTCCGACTATCCGATGTGGACCCCGGCCGAGGCCAAGGACGGCCTGCACGGCCTCGCCCGGATGCGGCCGGGCGGCCTGCCGGCCATCGAGCCGGCGACCGTCGAGTGGCTCATCGACGGCGACCCGCGCGAGGCCCTGGGGCTGACCCGATGACGCTGATCCCGGAGCTGCCGACGCCGTCGCTGCTCGTCGACCTCGACCGCCTGGAGCGCAACATCGCCCGGATGGCGGGCACGTTCGCCGCGGCCGGGGTCGGGCTGCGCCCGCACGCGAAGACGTCCAAATGCCTGGAGGTGGTACGCCGCCAGCTCGGCGCGGGCGCGCTGGGCATGACCTGCTCGACCCCGGCCGAGGTGGCCTGGCTGCAGGCCGCGGGCCTTCGCGACCTGCTGTGGGCGCACGCCCCGGTCGGCCCGCCCAAGGTCGCCTTCGTCATCGACGCGGTCCGCACGGGCGGCCTGACCGTGGCGCTGGACTCGCTCGAGGCCGCCGCGCCGCTGTCGGCCGCCGCGCACGCGGCCGGGGTGACGGTCCCGTTCGTGCTGGAGGTGAACACCGGCCACGCCCGGCTCGGCGTCGACCCGGAGCACGTCCCGGCGACCGCGGCCGCGCTGGCCGCGCTGCCCGGCCTGCGGCTGCGCGGGCTGCTCACCCACGAGGGCCACCTGGCCACGATGCCCGACCGCCCGTCCCTGGAGGCCGCCGGGCGCAGCGCGGGCGCCCTGCTGGCCCGGCTGGCCGACGGCCTGCGCGCCGGCGGCCACGACATCGACGTCGTCTCGGTCGGCTCCACACCGGGCGCCACGTCGGCCCCGTTCGCGGCGGGCGTGACCGAGGGCCGGCCCGGCACCTACGTGTACTACGACGCCAACCAGATCCGCCTCGGCTCCTGCACCATCGACGACTGCGCGCTGTCGGTCCTGGCCCGGGTCGTGTCGGTCCAGCGGGCGGGCCGCCCGATCATCGACGCGGGCATCAAGGCGATGAGCTCGGACACCATCGCGGCCGCGGGCTCGGTGGGCCGGCTCCTGGACTCCGACGTCCGGTTCGTGGACGCCAACGAGGAGCACGGCTTCCTCCTCGACCCGGCCGCCTCCCTCACCGTCGGCGACCTGGTGCGGATCGTCCCGAACCACGCCTGCGGCACCACGAACATGTGGAGCCACCTGTACGCCGTCCGCGGCGACGAGGTGGTCGAGCGCTGGGAGATCTCCGCGCGCTATTGACGCCTCATCCGAACACTCCCCAGTCGACCACGCCGGCCAGGCCTTCGGCATCGGGACTGCGCAACAGCGCGCGCAGCTGCGTACGGCACTCGCGGAAGGGCGCGGCGTTGAGGTCGAGCGCGTGGAGCGCCTCGTCCCACAGCCGGTCGTCCCCGGCCGCGTCCGCGAGCCAGCACAGGCCGTGCCGGCCGTTGACCACGGCGACGAGCCGTGAGCGCAGGGCGGGCCACCGGACCATGATTTCGGCCAGCACGCCGAGCTGGGCCGCGACCGGCTCGCCGGGCCCCACCCGGAGGTAGAACTGCCAGGTGGCCAGCAGCTTTCCGGCCTGGCGCCGCGACACTCCGGCCCGCGCCGCCCGGACGCGCAGTCGTTCCCCGGCGACGTCCGCGCTCACGGCGGGCATCGGGGGCGCCGCGGGACGCGCCGGGCGGGCCGGCGGTGCCTCCGGTACCGGGATCGACAGGAGCGCCATACGGTCGACGGCCGACCAGCCGGCGCCCCGGTCCTCGGACCGGTCGTCGTACGCGGCCGCGAGCAGCTCGGGGTCGTAGCTCACCACGATGCGCAGGGCCGCCCGATGCTCGTCGCGGGCGAACCGCAGCAGCTCCCAGAGGCGCTGCCGCACCGGCGGCGTCCACCGGTGCATCGCCTCGACCAGGATGACGACCTGGGCGCCGCCGCCGATTACCCGCTCCAGGACCTTCAGGGCCCCCCTGTCGTCGGCGACGCGGTCGACCGAGATGCCGCCCAGCGTGACCGGGCCGATCGCGATGGGCCGCGCGGTGACGGCGGCCGGACCGTCGAGCAGTTCCGCCGGGAGATGGCGCCGGACGGGCCGCCGCCGGTGGTAGGCGATGCTCAGACCGGTGAGACCGAGCGCGGTGCCGGTCAGGCCGAGGACCACCGGGGCCGGGTGGAGCGTGGCCAGGGACGCCAGGGCGACGACCAGGCCCATCCGCGCCGACCGCCGGCGGGTGCCGCGCACCAGTTGCCGGTGGACCACGCCGGCGGTGTAGTCCCGGCAGTTCGCGGCCAGCCAGAACCGTTCGTGGCCGTGGCCGGTGCCGTCGAGCACGTGGTTTGTCGCGTCCGTCAGCGCGTCGGCCAGGGCCTCGCCGAGGCGGCTCGGGTCGAGGTGCGACGGCGACAGGCAGGCCACGACGCGCCGGCCGGCGAGGGGGCCGGGCTCCGCCGGTCGTCGGCCGGAGTCGTCCGTGAGCACGCGCATCGCCGCGGCCACGGTCAGCCGGGCCGGCGGGCGATCGGGCGCGGACCGGGCGTCGTCGCCGCGAAGTGACGCGGCGAGGTCTCGCAGCAGCAGTCCGGCGGCGGCGTCGTCGGTGCTCTCGATGGCGAC
This sequence comes from Dactylosporangium sp. McL0621, assembly GCF_049995355.1. Taxonomy (NCBI): domain Bacteria; kingdom Bacillati; phylum Actinomycetota; class Actinomycetes; order Micromonosporales; family Micromonosporaceae; genus Dactylosporangium; species Dactylosporangium sp. McL0621. Next base: position 9,546,192 of record NZ_CP188259.1, on the reverse strand, counting down.
GGCGGCCGGCGCGGTGCGGGCGTCGCCGGCCTCCGGGGCGCCCAGTACCACGCCGAACGGCCGCACCAGCCGGTTGCCCGGAACGGGCGGGGCGACCTCGGGTCCGGCCTCGCCCGCGGGCTCCGGTTCGGCCGGCGGGCTCGGGGGCCGGGGGCGGTCGGAGATGGCGGGTGCGGTCTCCGCCGGTTCCGGCGGCGCCTCCGGGGGAGGTGCGAGGATTTCCCGGCCGCCGCGCAAACGGGCGAGACCGTCGGTCCTCGCCGGCTTCTGCTCCGTCGCCGGCCGTCGCCGGTGACCCAGCAGGTGGTTCGGGCCGGCCACCTGGTGTCCGTCCGGATGCCGCAGCTGTGCGGCCCGGCGCCCGAGCAGGGTCCGCTCGGGCGCGATCGGCGGCTCGGGCGAAGTCGCCCGCTCGGCCGCATCGGGGCGGCGCCCGAGCAGATCGCCGGGCCGGCGCGGCTGCAGGGGAGGCCGCGGGCGTCGTGGCCGGGCCGCCCGTCGCTCCTTCCGGGCCGCCGCCTCCGCCGCGTTCCAGGCCGGGGTCTGCCGCAGCTCGGCGCTCAGTGTGGAGCACGCCTCCGCGAGAGCGAACACGGCTCCGGCCAGGTTGCCGTGTCGCGGGTGGCGGAGCCCGGCCGGTGGCGGGCCGTCCGGTAAGGCGCGTGCGACCATCTTCCGCGCGCGCCGGATCTCCTGCCCGGCGGCCTCCTGGGCGAGTTTGCGCTGGAAGGCGGTGTCCCGCTCCTGCCGCAGCACGTCCAGCCGGGCTTGGATCAGCGCGTGGTGCGTGCGACCGGCGGGGCCTTGCCACGCGGCCTCCAGCCCGGGCAGGCGCGCCTCGACGGCCTCCAGTCTGGTGGCGATGCTCGCATGCCAGTCGCCCCAGGCGGCGGCCCTTGCCTCGAACACCGCAGGATCGAGCGACATGACGGCGTGATACAGCGAGGACGTGTCGAGCCGGTGGACCCATCGGTTGTCCGCACCGCCTGGCCCGGCGTCCGGGGCGTCCATCGCGGGCCTGCTCAGGCGCCGTCAGCGAGGCCGCGGAACAGCTCGGCGATCTGGCGCTGCGTCTCCACCCATTCATCGGCGGTGCCCTTGACGAGGTCGGAGATGTCGTTCAGCTCGTCGTCGATCCAGCCCGCCAGGCGCACCGCGGCGGCCGCCGCATCGCTGTCCTCGGCCTCGAGGTCCCCGGCGACGGACGGCACGTCACCGCGCACCGGCTCGATCGGCGAGGCGGTGAGCGCGTCGGCCGCCGGCCGCAGCGGATCCAGGGCACGCAGCGCCTCCCGCCAGCTGCGCAGCTGGTCGAGGTCGACCCGGATGCTGTCTTCCGCTTCCATCACTCTGCCATTCGGGGGATCGACGTTCGCGCGTCGGTGAAGTGGATTTTATAGCATGATCGGCCCGTCCTCCGGGCGGTACGACTGATCGATCATGGACGTTTCCGTATTGACACCACATGGAAAGATTCCGGCGTGAAGTCCGGGCCGCCGAGGGAGATGTAAATGGATCTTCGAATTGAGATCGCGGACGAGCGGGAGGTCGTCCTGCTGCGCGAGCTCAAGATGTGGCTGGACCGCTCCTCGACCCTCGACGGTTCCGTCGTTCAGCTGGTCGAGGCCCCGATCGAGCCCGGACGGATGGGTGGCGTGGTGGAGGCCGTCCGCGTCGTCCTGACCAGCAAGGAGGCCATCGCGCCCGCGCTGACGGCCGTCGGTGGATGGATCGTGGCGCGGGCCGGGCGGTCGACCAAGGTCAAAGTCCGCGTCGGGGATCGGGAGGCCGAGATAACGGCGCCCGGCCGCCGTGATCCGGGCGAGATCGCCCGCGAGCTGCTGGACGCCCTGGGCGTCGACCACGAATCATGAGACTGCCGAATCGGCAGAAGTCAAGGGTGATTCTTGCCGGTACGGCCGAATATCGCGACATTGATCTGCCGCCGATCGGCGCGGTCAAAGCAAACATCGAGGCGCTTTACGACCTCTTGACCGATCCCGCGCGGAGCGACCTCACCAAGGCCCAGTGCGTCGCGCTGCACGATCCCGCCGATCCGGCCGCTCTGCTGTCGGCCCTGGACGCCGCCGCGGCGGAAGCCGAAGACCTGCTGCTCTTCTACTACGCCGGCCACGGCCTGGTCGACCCGGCCGGAACCGAACTGCGGCTCGCGGTGCACACCACCGCGAGGAACTCCTTCTGGACCGCCGTGCCGTTTCACGACGTCGCCGCCGTGCTGCAGCGCAGCGCGGCGCACGCGAAGGTCGTCATCCTGGACTGCTGCTACAGCGGACTCGCCCTGCAGAAGGTTCCCTACCTGCGCCGGCTCGGCCGCCTGAGCCCGGACGACCTCGACACGGACGGGCTGTTCGTGCTGACGGCGTCCGCCGCCGACTGGTTCGCCGCGAGCCCGGAGGGGAAACGCCACACCGCGTTCACCGGCGAACTGCTCGGGGTGCTGCGCGCGGGCGTGGCGAGCCAGGACCGGCTGCTGGCCCTCGATGCGGTGTTCCCCGCGGTCCGGGCGCGCCTGATGGCCGCGGGGCAGGCCGAGCCGCAGAAGGAGGACCGCAACACGGCGGGCCGGTTGGCCTTGGTGCGGAACGCGGCCTACCGCAAGGAGCCCGCGGCGCCGCCGCCGCGGGATCTGTCCCTGTGCCGCGCCCTCCTCGTCGGCACCGGCACCTACGACGATCCGGCGTTGCCGCCGCTGCCGTCGGCGCCGCGGGGCGCCGACGCCCTCGCCGCCCTGCTGTCCGACCCGCTCGTCTACGGCCTGCCGTCCGGCACCTGTGTGCGGCTCATCGACCCACCGGGGGTGGACGACGTCCTGGCGGCGGTGCGCGAGATGGCGGACGCGGCGACGGACGAGCTCCTGGTGTACCTGGCCGGGCACGGAGTCCCGACGGCCGACGGCGAGGTCGGGTTCCCGGTGCGCGGCTTCCGGCCCGACCGGCCCCGGACGCTGGTCACCGCGAGCGACCTCAACGCCGCCCTGATCGGCACCCGGGCCCGCTCCACGGTGATCTTCGCCGACGCGTCGTTCTCCGGCCGGCTGGCCGGCTCGATGACGGGGGTCCGTAACACGACCATCCTGAGCTCGTCGGGCTCCCACCACCTGGCCCGGGTCGCGGGCGGGCACGGCGTCTTCACCGCCGGGCTGCTGCGGATCCTGCAATACGGCCTGCCCCACCGGCCGGAGCACCTGACGGTCTCCGACATCTTCGAGGGCCTCACGGCCGGGTCGTCCAGCGGACCCTGCCACCTGTCGATCCTGCGCTCCCAGCGCACCTACTGCCTGTTCCAGAACCGTTCGAAAACGTACGATCCCCAAGCTCCCCATCCCTGCCAGGGCGGGAGCCCAACTCGGGATTGACATGGAACGGCATTTCACGTGAGGTGTGGCCATGAAGGTCATGACCATCTACGCGCACCCCGCGGACACCATCACCAACTGCGGCGGGACCCTTGCCCGCCATGCCGATGCCGGTGACGAGATCGTCGCGCTGATCCTCACCCACGGCGGCCGCATCCACGCCAACCGGTACGCCGAGGAGTGGCGCAAGGACAACCCCGACGCGGCAATCGCCGGCGCCGGGCTGGACGAGATCGTCGCGTTCAAGAAGGGCGAGCTGGAGCGGGCCGCCGAGATCGTCGGGATCTCGCGGGTGGTCACGCTCGACCGCGACGACCGCGAGGCCGGCCTGCACGAGTCGCTTGTCGAGACGGTCGCCGAGCAGATCGCGGCCGAGCGCCCCGACGTCATCATCTGCGACTACCCGCAGAACCCGGTCATGGCGGCCAACACGCACACCGTGGCCACCACGACGGTCCTGGCCGCGCTCGGGCGCGCCGGGGCCTACCTGCGCAACCTCGACGGCCGGCCCGAGTACCACGTGAAGCAGGTCTTCCTCACGTCGCTGCCGGTGTACCCGATCGACGGGCTGAGCCTGTTCGGGGTGCGCAACGACGTGTTCGTCGACATCACGCCCGTCGTCGGGCGCAAGGTCGCGGCCATGGACTGCTTCGACAGCCAGGGGTACTCGGGCCTGTTCGCCCGCAAGCTCATCGAGTCGGCCAACGGCGAGGCCGGCCGCGCCGCCGGCGTCAACTTCGCCGAGGGCTTCTACCGGCTCTACAACGAGACCCACGGCACGCTGCCGCTGACCGCCGCCGCGCAGGCCGCCGACCCGCTGGTGCGGCACGTGGAGTACAGCCGGATCAGCCTGCGTGAGGCGTACCCCCTGCCGTGACGGCCGGCTCCCGGACCGGCGCGACGTCGTCGACCTGCAGGGTGCGCAGGTCGTCGACGTCCGGCGCGGCGATCGTGCGCAGCCGCCCCGCCTGGCGCGTCACGGCCGCGTCGAACACCTGCCGCGCGTAGCGGGCGTTGCCGAACGCGGCGTCCCTCGGCACCGTCTCGAAGTGTTCGCGCAGCGCCCCCAGGGTCCCGCCCGGGCAGTCGTACCCGCTGGTGCGCGCGAACCCCTCGAAGATCGCGACGAGCTCGTCGGCGCTGTAGTCGGCGAAGTGGATGCGCCGGCTGAAGCGGGAGCCGAGCCCGGCGTTCGTGGCCAGGAACGCCTCCATCTCGCGCTCGTAGCCGGCCGCGATGACCACGACCTCGTCGCGGTGGTCCTCCATGAGCTTGACCAGCGTGTCCACCGCCTCGCGGCCGAAGTCCTGCTGGTTGCCGTTCCCGGTCAGGGTGTACGCCTCGTCGATGAACAGCACGCCGCGATCGGTTCGAAACACGACCGGCGGTATTCCTGATCATCGCTGTTCACGTCGCCGTCGCCTGCTGCTTCCACACGACCGCGAGACTCGGCGCAGCCTGCTGCCAGCCCAATCCCGGAGTCGAACCCGTTGGAGCCACTCGGACGCCGGCGGCGCCTCGTGGCGGCCGTCACTGCGGGCCTCGCCGCGGCCCTGCTCGCCGCCCCCGGCCCGGCCGCCGCGCACCCGTTCGGCGACCCCCAGACGGTCGCCATCGCCGTCGACGCGGCCCGGCCCGAGGTCGTGCACGTGCGCTGGAAGGTCGGCGGCCTCGACGACCTCGTGCTGCTCGGCGTCTCCCTCGGCCTGCTGCCCCGGGACCGGGTCATGCTCGACGGTGCCGTCTTCTACCGCGACAGCGACGCCGCCGCCATCGGCCCGTCCGACCGCTTCGCCGCGTACCTGCTCAAGCAGATCACCGTGGCCGGCGGCGGGAAGGCGTGCGCCGGCGCCGTCGAGCGCCCCGCCGACCTCGCGAAGAGCGGCGTGAGCATCGACTACACCTGCGCCGGGCCGGTCGGCACCGCCACCGTCGCGGTGCGCACGCTCACCGACCTCAACCCGGCCTACCAGACCCTGGCCACCGGCCCGCAGGGGGAGCGCACGGTGTACCGCCAGGGCGCCGACTCCCACGACTGGCCCCTCGGCCCCGGCCCGGCCGCAGCGCAGCACCGGGGCCGCAGCGCCGCGCTGCAGATCGGCCTCGTCGCCGGCGTGCTCCTGGCCGCCGCCGTCATCGCCGTCTTCATCACCCGGAGAATCCGCAAAGGAGCAGGATGAGGCACCACTTGCGGCGGCTGCTCGCCGTCGCGCTGGTCGGCGGGGCGATCGTCGCCGTCGAACCGGCCACGGCCCACGCCGAGCCGAGCCCGTCGGCCGGCACGCCCGTGCTCAACCTGCGCGACGGGCAGACGCTCGAGGGCACCGTGCGGGTCGACGCCGAGCCGGCGGCCGAGAACGACTCGGTCGTCGCGCTGACGGTCGACGGTTCGCCGGTGGCCGCGCAGCCGACGGCGGGCACCGCGCACTTCGCCTTCGACATGGGCGGCAACGGTACCGAGGCGAGGTACCACAACTACATCACGGTGAACGAGCACACGGCGGCGGCCGACCGGGTCTACTTCCCCGACATCCCGGGCGGGCGCAACGGCACCCTCGCCTTCCCCGGCGGGTGGCTGCACCCGGGCGCCAACACCGTCACCGTGCACGCCGGCGCCAACTGGGTCGACACCACCAACACCGCGGCCGCCGGGGTCGAGACCCTGCCCAACGGCGAGGGCCTGCGCTGCCCCAACTACGACGACTTCCCGCTGAGCAGCCTGAGCCTCAGCCTCGTCGGCGTGGTCGCCGACGGCGAGCAGAACTCCTTCAGCTACAGCTTCGGCGACGGTACCTGTGGCAGCAGCCCGCACCTGCTCACCCAGGACCTGACGTTCGTCGTGTCCGGCACCCCCGGCGGCACCGCCGGCCTCGGCGCCGACCTCGACACCCGCGCCCTCGCGAACGGGCCGCACACGGTCGCCGCCACCACGAAGTCCGGCGCCACGGCCCGGGCCGCGGTCGCGGTGAACAACGCCCCGGCGGGCGCGCCGAAGATCACCCCGGCCGACGGGGCGCTCGTGCGCGGCACGCGTCCGGTGATCGCCGCGCTCACCGGCGGTACCGGAAACGTCGAGTCCCTCGCCGTCGACGACCGGGCCGCCGAGAACGCCGAGACCCTGGCCGCCGGCACCGCGACCCTCGGGCTCACCGTCGAGGCCGGCAACTCGGCCGAGGCCAAGTACCACAACTACCTGCTCGTCAACGGCAACCGCGTCGACCTCGGCGGCGACTACGGCGTGGCCGGCCAGGAGACGGTGGCGCTGAAGTTCCCGAACCGCTTCCTGCACAACGGCGACAACGTCGTGCGCGTCAAGACGGGCGACTTCAACGGCACCCTCAACGGCGCGACCTGCGCCAACCACGACGACTTCCGGATCGCCGCCTCCTCGGTGCTGCTCGCGCCGGGCTCCGCGGGCACGGTGACGAACGGCCCGGTGTACCTGTGGACGGGCGAGACCAGGACGGTGACGACCGACGCCTCGCTCGCGCTCGGCGACGGCACCTGCGGCCCGAACAAGGAGGCCGAGTTCCACTTCGACATCGCGGGCGCCCCGACCACGCGCACGATCGACACCCTGGCCGCGGCGGGCGACGCGCACCTGCGGGTCTTCGTCGGCGGCAACGGCGCCGACAACGGCTTCGACAACAAGGTGCTCATCAACGGCATCCCGCTCGACCTCGGCATCTGGGAGAAGGAGGTCGCCGACCTCGCCTTCCCGAACGAGTGGCTGGTGCCCGGGGTCAACGTCGTCGAGTTCGTCGCCGGCAGCGACCACGGCAGCGCGACCGGCGGCTGCGACAACTACGACGACTTCACCCTGCGCGACTTCGCGCTGGCCCCGGCCACCGGCACCGCGACCCAGCTGACGAGGATGACCGCCGGGAACACCGTGACCATCGGCTCGGCGAGCTACCCCGCGGGCCAGCCGGTCACCGTGTACGTCGGCGACGGCACCTGCGGCAGCTCGTTCAACTCCACCCTGGACAAGACGGTCCTCTTCGACATCGCCGGCGCCCCGGCCGCGGGCCGCCGCGCCGACGTCGACACCACGAAGCTCGCCGACGGCCGGCACTCCATCGCGGCCGTCGTCGGCGACAAGACCTCGACCCGCGGCTTCACCGTCGACAACACCGCTCCCCAGGTCGCCCGGAGCGTTCCGGCCGAGGGCCAGCGGCTCACCGCCACCGTCGCGCTGCAGGTCGACGTGGCCGACGCCACCGGCATCGCGGGCCAGCCGGTCATCACCCTCGACGGCAAGGCCGTCGGCCGGGGCGACCAGATCGGCCGCGGCCTGCCCGCCGGCGCGCACACCATCGCGGTCACGGCGGCCGACACGCTCGGCAACGCCGCCACCCGCGAGATCCACTTCACCAGCGCCAACATCCCGGACGTGCCGGCCGAGCTGACCGCGAGCGTCACGGGGACCGACCACCCGAGCGCCAGCCTCTCGGCCAAGGTGCCGGGCGCGGCCGGGGTACCGCTGACCGCCACCTTCACCAAGGCCGACATGGTGCTGCCGACCGGCGGCTACCAGGGCACCGCGGCCGCCGTGCCGACCGCCCTGGACGTCGCCCACGACACCACCGTGGACGTGCGCTCGCTGCGGCCGCTCGACGGGCGCTCGCTCGCCACGCCGTCCGCGCGCGACGTGGTCTTCCAGCGGTACGACCTCGCCCTCGCCGGTGCCGCGAACCCGACGCTGCGCTGGGAGGGCACCATCGACCCCGAGCGGGTCGTGGCCCTGCGCGTATGGAACCCCGCGGCCGCGCAGTGGGTCGTGCTCACCAGCGCGCGCGGCCAGGCCGAGCGCAGCACGGTCCTCGCGGCCCAGCTCGGCGACGGCTACCGCGACGGCGGCACCGTGCACGTCCTCGTCACCGGCGAGGACCCGTTCGCCGACGACCTCTCGCCCCGCGACGCCACCGCGCAGCAGGACAAGGACCACTTCGAGGACCCCGGCACCTACGACTTCGCCCTCGCGCACTTCACCGACACCCAGTACCTCACCGAGGGCGCGGCCGGCGGCACCTACGACGACTGGGACGGCCGGAGCGAGGCGGCCGACGTCGAGACCGCCGAGGAGCAGGCGATCTGGGCCGCGGCCTACCGCGACACGACCCAGTGGATCGCCGACAACCAGGCCGGGCGGAAGGTCGCCTACACCGCGCACACCGGCGACGTCATCGAGAACGACTACTACGACCCGCTGGCGAAGAACGCCGACGGCTCGCTGCAGCGGCCCGGCCTGAACGAGGAGGTCGACAAGGAGCTGGCGCTCGCCTCCGGGTACCAGAAGATCCTCGACGACCACGGCGTGGTCAACCAGGTCATCGCCGGCAACCACGACGACCAGCTCGGCGCCGAGACCGGCCCCGACTCCCGGTTCAGCCGGACGTTCAGCGCCGGGCGCTACTACGACGTGGCCAAGTCCTGGCCGGCCGGGACCGAGTACCACGCCTGGGACGAGCAGAACGGCGCTGCGGGCGGTTCTTCTCCCGGGCATGACAACCAGAACAACTACGTGCTGTTCTCGGCGGGCGGGCTCGACTTCGTCGCCGTCGGCCTCTCCTACGGGGTCACGCCGCAGGAGGCCAAGTGGGCCGACTCGATCTTCAAGCGGTACAAGGACCGCAACGGCATCCTGCTCTCGCACGACTACCTGAAGCCGTCGACGAACCCGGACGGGCGCGGCGCGGACTTCTCGGCGCCGGACGGCTCCCCGCTGTACAAGCAGGTCGTGGAGGCCAACCCGAACGTCTTCCTGGTCCTTGCCGGCCACGAGCACGGCGTCGGCACCAACCTCAAGACCGGCGTCGGCGTGACCGTCGCCCACGACGTCGTCGAGCTGCTCGCGGACTACCAGTTCTACACGGTCCCGGCCGGCGAGCTGTGGCCGTCGCTCGTCGACGCGTCCGGCAACATCGACGTCAACGGCGACGGCACCGCCGACCACAAGGCGACCGACCGGCTGCAGTTCGGCGCGAGCTTCCTGCGCCTGCTGCAGTTCGACGTCAAGCGGGCGGAGATGCACATCGACACGTACTCGCCGTTCCTGCACAACTACGGCGCGACTGAGTACGACATCCGCCAGGACGGCAGCCAGACCAAGCCCCGGTACAACGGCGCGGAGGACAACCTGACCCTGCCGGTCGACCTCACCAGCCGCAAGACGTCCTTCGCCACCGACTCGCTGGCCGCCTACGTGCCCGCGGGCACGATCGGCACCGACGAGGTGACGGCGGGCGGCACGGCCACCGTGAGCTGGACCGGGCTCGCCCCGGCGACGTCGTACGCCTGGCTGGTCTCCGCGAGCAGCGCCGACGGCGGCGTGGCGGCGGCCCAGCCGGCCGTGTTCCGCACCGCGCGCGGCACCGTGTCCCTGGCGGCGACGGCGGCCCCGGTCAGCTGGGGCACGGCCGCGACCGTCACGGTGCGGGCCGACGCCGAGGGCCTCGCCGTCACCGGAACCGTCGAGCTGCGCGAGGGTGACAAGGTCCGGGGCAGCGCCGCCCTGGAGGGCAACCAGGCGGTCTTCAAGCTGCCGGCGGGCCTCGCGCCCGGCACCCACACGCTCCTGGCGACCTACGCGGCCACCGACACTTTCGAGGCCGCGCAGGCGACGGTCGCGGTGACGGTGAACGCCCCGGCGGTGTGGAGCGCGGCGAAGGTGTACCTGGGCAACGAGCGGGTGACCTACGACGGGCGCGTGTACCAGGCGTCCTGGTGGACCCAGAACCAGAAGCCCGGCGACCCGAACGGACCGTGGCAGGAGATCGCCCTGGCCGAGGACGGCACCGCGCTCTGGACCGCGTCGCGGATCTTCAACTCGGGCGATGTGGTGCTGTACAAGGACAAGCGGTACCGCGCCGCCTGGTGGACCCGCAACCAGGCGCCCGGCGACCCCAACGGCCCGTGGAAGCCGATCGGCTGAGCAACAGCCGGAACGACCCATCCCTGCGGCCATTTCCGGCTGCAGGGATGGGCGACCGGGGTGGTGGAACGGACGGCCAGAGCCGACCGTTCGCAGAACGCGCCGAAACACCCCCCGCCCGTACCATCGAGGCATTCCCATCGCCTCGTGAAATCGGTGTCCAGCTGTGGCCGACGATGCCGTTGCGCGCCCCCGTGGCCGATTCCTGCTGCGTGTCGCGAATGTGAATCCGGAGAGTGTCCGGTCGCACTCCGACCGGGTCCTGTACTCCGCGATCGGCGTATTCATCCTGCTGTACTTCGCCTACGCCACGGTGGGCGGCGCGGTATTCATCGACACCAGCGCCAACTACACCCACCCGTGGTGGCGGTGGCTGGTCGGGCCGCTGATCGCGTTCGCGGTCATCGCCTATGACCGCGCGGTCGTGGGCCGGGTCGCCACGAACTTCGAGGACCTGGAGAACGAGGACCCGAAGAAGCTGGTCAAGGGGCGGACCATCGGGCTATACCTGGGCCGGTTCGTGCTCGCGCTGCTCGTCGCGGTCGTCATCACCGAGCCGCTCATGCTGGACCGGTACCGCGGCGAGATCGACAACTACCTCAACGACAAGCACAACGTCGCCGCGGAGCAGTCGCGCTCGGCCGGCGCCATCAAGGGCTACGAGGACGAGAAGGTCCGCATCGACGGTCAGAACACCGCCGACGACGACGCCGTGGCCAAGCTGACGAAGTCCGCGGCGGACAAGCGCGCCGAGGCGGCCGACATCTACAAGCAGGCCCTCGCCGACTCCGAGGGCGACGGCGTCACCCACAAGGGCGGCTGCCCCGCGGGCGGCTACTGCGACTCGCTCGTGAAGCGCTCGAACCAGCTGCGCGACGAGGCCAGCCGCCTCGACGGCGAGGCCGCGACCCTGCGCCAGCAGCAGCAGCCGGCCCGCGACACCCGCGCGGCGCGCAAGCGGGAGCTGGACGGCCTGATCGCCAAGGCCCAGGACGACAACCTGCAGGTGATCAAGGCGAACTCCGGCTTCGGGGCGCGCACCGCCGCCATGTGGCACCTCATCGCCTCGGACTTCCTCGGCGTCGGCGTGTTCTACCTCGGCACGGCGCTGCTGCTCATTGCGCTGGACTGTGCGGCGATCGGGCTGAAGCTGGTCTCGCACGGCAACGCCTACGAGCGCGCCGAGGCCCGCCAGGCCCGCGAGCAGGAGCTGATGTCGCGGGTGCGGCACAAGCGCAAGGTCGAGACGGTGCAGAAGGCGGAGGACGAGTACGGCGCCGTCGCCTCGGAGATCGTCACCGAGAGCATCCGCGGCGCCGCCGACGAGCGAAGACTCCGGCGCGAGGCGGCCCGCGAGGCGCGGGAGCAGCTGCGCACGACGCTGCACGACACCATGCACGTCGGCGCCGACGGCAAGGCGGCCCGCAACGGCCGCGACCGCCGGCGCGCCGAGCCGGCGTCGGCCTCGCCGTGGCCGGCGCCCGAGCACGGCTTCGCCGACCCGGACGGCGACGACGACCCGGACACGACCGGCGACGACGGCCCGACCCGGGGCTGGGCGTACCGCTGACCCGCACGCACGGACCGGCCCCCGCCCTTGCGGACGGGGGCCGGTTCGGTTGTGCGGGTCACTGCTCTTCGCTGATGACCAGCAGCTCGACGTCGTTGCGGCTCTTCTGGTCGACCGCGATCGGCTGCTCGCCGATGACGTACCGCGCCTCGCCGAGCTCCGCCGGGTGCCGCTGGGTCAGCAGGTCCGCCAGCGCCGCCGCGTTCGCCCTGGCGGCCGCCGGGTCGGGCCCGGCCCCGGAGAGCACCACGTACACGACCCGCCGTCCGGGCGCCTTGACCTGGAGCTGGCCCTGGATCTCGGCGACGGTCTCGTCCGGCTTGGCGCGGTCGAAGGTCACCCGGAACGGGGTCGCGGTCGCGGCGGAGGTGAGCCGCGGCTTGGACGGCGTGGTCGACGTGACGGGAGCGGACGTCGCCGACGGCCCGCCCGGTTGACCGCCGTCCTCCTGACCGACCCAGATCGCGAGGCTGACCAGCGTGGCCGCCGCGCCGGCGAGGGCGACGCCCCACACCAGCCGGCCGCGCCGGTCCGGCTCCGCGCCGCCGGCCGGCCAGGACCACCGCCGCGGCCGGTCGTGCCCGGGCTCGCCGGCGGCCGGGGCGCCCGCCGACGCGTACACGGTGGACTTCGGCGCCTCGCCCGCCCGTTGCAACGGCGAGGGCACCGGCTCCCGGTTGTTGGTGGCGCTGGCGACCGCCCGCTGGATCAGTTCCACGAGGCGGGGGTCGCGCAGGCGGCCGCGTGACAGCAGATCGCTGACGGCCCCGAAGAGGACCTGCCGTACCGCCCGCCGCGGGGTCTGGTTCGCGCGCGCGGCGTTGTCGAACTCCAGCAGCCACTGCTCGGTCTGGCGGGTGTCGGCGCGCGCGACGAGGATCGGCCCCAGGCGGAACAGGTCGCCGTCGTCGAGCGCGCTGCCGTCGGCGGATCGCTGGGCGGCGGCGGCGACCAGGCCGGCCGCGGTGGCGGGCCCGAGCCGGGGCATCTGCTCGAGCACGCGCCGGGCGAACCGCGGGCCCCGGGCGCGCAGCAGGTCCCGGGCGCGGATGGTGAAGCCCTGGGCGTTGAGCTCGGCCACCACCAGGGGGCTCGGGTCGGTGTACAGGTCCGGGTGGTCCCACGGCGAGATGTCCAGCAGCCGCAGCCACGCGTCCGGCGCGGTCATGGTGCCGTCGACCCGGTGGCCGCGGATCAGGTCGGCCAGCGGGCCCGGCTCCGGCGTCGCCTCGCGCACGAGCGCGGCGGCGGCCTTGGTGTGCCCGGCCAGGGACCCGTCCAGGAGGTGGTCGAAGAGCGGGTTCAGGATCGCCTCGCGCAGGACCGGCTCCCGCAGGCTGCCGAGCGCGGTCAGGGCGGCCTGCTCGTGCCGGGCCGCCCACTGGGTGACCACGCCGGGGAACCGGGCGAGCTGGGTGCGCCCGTCGCGGTCGCGCAGCAGCGTGGGCACGTTCTCGGGGGTGGGCAGGACCCTCGTGGCGGCGGTGTGCTCGACCAGCGCGGCCAGCGACTCGACCGGCACGGCGAGCAGTTCCTGGTCGACCTCCAGGCGCACCGCCAGGCCCACGAGCAGCTCGAAGGCCGAGCGGTGGGTCGCCGCGGCCAGGCGCCGCTGTACCGCCTCCGCGCCCGGCGCCGCCGACCAGCGCACCCGGTCGATGACCCGTTCCAGCGGCGAGCCGGTCCGGAAGTCGGCCGGCAGGTCGGCGGTGACGAGGTTGGGGCGCGGCTCCTGCAGCGGGCACGTCGACCACGCGTAGGTGCTCGCGACCGCCCGGGGCAGCACGCTGAGCACGGCGAAGATGGTGACGGCGGCCTCGGCGGGGGAGCCGGGCAGGCGTACGAGGGGCTGGCCGAGCAGCAGGCCGGTCAGCGCGCGGCGGACGGCGGCCTCGTCGGCGTGCCCGGCGGCGAGGGGCTCCTTGCCGCCGACCGCGGCGATGCCGTCGGTCCAGGCCTGGCCGGCCTCGAGGTCGAAGGGCAGGAACTGGAAGCGGCAGGTGCCGGCCACCCCGAACGGGCCGCCGCGGCCCTGCTCGGCGAAGCACCAGTACGGCCGCCGCCCGACGTGGACCGCCCGGAGGCTGTACACGGGGTGCTCCATCGTGGAGCGGACCGACGGCTGGGCGACCACGTCGTCGTCGATGAGCTGCGTCGCGGCGGCCCAGAACTCCGGCGCGGCGGAGGAGGCGGTGTCCGAGGTCCGCAGCGGGGCGAAGCCGCGGCCCTCGGCGTCGGCCCACGCGATGAGGGGCGGGTTCATGCCTGTGCCTTTCCGAGGGTGGCCAGCAGCAGCTGGCTCAGCGCCGCCGAGCGGTCCTGCAGCCGGGGGAAGGTGGCGTTGGACTCCAGGGGGCGCAGGCGGGGGTTGCCGGCGTCGTCGAAGGCGCGGGGGACGGTGCCGAGGGGTGAGGCGAGGAAGAACCGCAGGCGCAGCCACGGTTCGCGGAGCAGCTTGTAGAAGGTCCACTCGTGGCCGAGGCCGTAGGTGATGCCGCAGCCGAGGGCCGACATGACGACGTCGCGCAGCTGGGTGTGGCCGATGGCGTCGCGGCGCTGGGCGCGGTCGAGGTGGGCGCCGATGGAGGGGACCAGGATGGTGTACGGGTTGCAGGCCGGGTCGTCGCCGTCGGGGATGTCGATGTGGTCCTCGCGGCCCTCGTGCGCGAGGTTCCAGAAGTTCAGGGGCTCGGAGTAGTAGCGGATCAGCCCCTCGGCGACCTGCCGGCAGCGGGCCTCGCGGACCCGCTCGTCGACGGCCACGCCGGCCTGCAGGTACTGCAGCAGCGACGCCGCCGCGTGGTCGACGTGCACGGCGCCGTCGAGGTGGGCCCGGGTGAGCACGGCCAGGTAGCCGGCGACGCCGCGCAGCACCTCGCCGGGCTGGCCGAGGTGGTCGAGGTCCTTCTTGCGCAGCACGGCGTGCAGCAGGTCGCTCTTGGTGATCGCGACGAGCAGCTGCACGCCGGCGCCGGGGTCGGCCGCGACCTCGCCGTCGAGCAGGGTGAGCCGGCGGCCGATCTCGGTCTGGACGTGGTCGCGGCGGCTGCGGACCACGGCCTGGCCGGCGGCGTGCGTGGTACCGGGCCGGAGGCTGCCGTCGAGGACGTCGGTGTACGCGCTCTCCTCGGCCAGGCTGTCCTCGGCGAAGCGGTCCATCGAGGCCGACACGAGCGGGTCGATGACCCAGATCAGCGCGTCGTAGTCGCGCAGCTTCACCCGCTCGCGCGGGGAGCCGTCGTCGGGGTCGAACATCTCGCCGGGCAGGTCGGCCAGGCCGGTCCAGGTGCGCCGGGCGCGGCACTGGGTGCGCATCACCAGCGGCTGGCGGAAGCCCTTGCCCCACTCGGCGGCCCGGCGCTGCCCGTCGACCACGGTGCGGCGGATGACGTCCTGGATCGCGTCGAGCACCTCGGGCAGCTGCTCCTTGAGGATGCCCTCGGGCCGGCCCCAGCGGTCCATCATGGTCGGCTCGATCGCGTCGCCGACCGCGAGGGTCTGCGCGTACATCGTCGAGCGGCTGCGCATCGGGATCTGCTCCAGCGGGCTGAGCTGGTACTCGCGGATGCGCCCGTCGTCCTGGGCGGGCAGGAAGTTGTGCGGGTTGTCGAGGTTCTGGTGCATCGTGCGCAGCAGCAGGTACGTCTTGCCGCTGGCCGGCGCCCCGATCGCGGCGATCATGTTGTACTCGTCCACGTGGTGCTCCGCCCCGCTCACGCCGGGCCGGTCGAGCACGGGCGCGGAGTCGGGGAAGATGTGCCCGCCGCCGCACAACAGGTAGACGTAGTCGATGTCCAGCTCGTTGAAGCGGGGGTCGGTGGAGCGCGGCATCGGGAAGTCGTGGCCGACGACCGAGAGCCGCCACGGGTACCGCCGCGACTGGGTCGCCATCGGCCCGACCTCGAGCCGGAAGCAGGGCGGGAAGGCGAACCGGCCGTTGTCGCTCATCACCGGGGCCGCGCCGAGGGCGGCGCCGCACGCCGGGCAGGAGCGGCCGAAGCGGCGCAGCAGCTGGTGGTCGCCGCTCCTGCCTTTCTTCTCGCCGCCTTCGGGGGGCGCGGGTCGGCGCGGCCGGGGCGGCCAGATCCGGGCGTACAGGTCCTGCAGGCGCGGCATCATCCGAACACCGCCCAGGCCAGCAGCAGCACCACGAACAGCGCGCCGAGCACCGCCAGCCCGGCCAGCAGCCCGGCCCGCACGCCCCATTCCCGGCCCGCCGCCCCGGCCGCCTCCAGGTAGTCGGTGAGGCGGCCCTCGACCGCCTCGACGGTCGCGGGCGGCGCGGCGGCGCCGGCGTTGAGCCAGTCGCCGAACCGGTGCCCGAGGCCCGTCAGCTCCGACTCCGGGCCGCACGCCCGGCTGACCCGGCGGCGCAGGTGCTCCCGGCCGGGGAAGGGAAGGTTTGCGAGCTCCATCAGCCGCCCATTCCGAATACGATCACGGCCAGCACGAGGACGGCGACGACGACTACGGCGCCGGCCGCCGCGCCGGACATCAAGGCGTTGCGCACCGCCAGCTCCCAGGCCCGCTCCTGGACGGCCTCGTAGCCGTGCCGGACCCGGGCCGGCAGCGGGCCGGGCAGGGCGAGCGCGGTGCGGCGGATGCCGTCCAGCTCGCGGCGCATCGACTCCGAGCGCGCCGCCTCCGGCCGGTCCCCGGGGCCGGGGCCCGGCGCGGGCCGGCGCACCACGCAGGCGCGCTCGGCGTTGATGAGGCTGTCCACCCACAGCAGCGCCGACCAGTCCGGGTGCTCGATCTCGCGGCCGAAGGGCTCCACGGCGGCCTCGATGAGCGGCTCCCAGCGCAGCTCGGCGGTGTTCTGCCAGCGCCGGCGCAGCGCCGCGCGGACCGCGTCACGGTCGTCGGCGGCCCGCCCGCCGAGCCCGGAGAGCAGCGTCTGCTCGACCCACTCGCGGCCGGCGAGGGTGCACAGCACGACCAGGGCGAAGCCGAACCGGTCGTGGGCCCGCAGCACCTGGTCGCTGCGCTTGCCCTGTGCCAGCCGGCCGTAGGCCCAGCGGCGGGTGTAGCGCAGCGACTCCGGCGGCGGGTACAGGCGCGTGGCGGCGTCGATGTCGATGAGCACGAACCCGGCGGCGTTGGCGGTGTGGTACCGGCAGACGTTGTCCGGCTTGATGTCGCAGTGCACCATGCCGCGCCGGTGCAGCGCGTCCAGCCCGGCGCCCATGCCGAGGAAGTCCGGCAGCTGCTCGACGGCCGGCCGGGCCAGGAACGGCGCCCAGCTCAGCTGCTTCATCCAGGGGGAGACGGCGAGCAGGTACAGGTCGGGGCTCGGCACGCCGCCGTCGAACAGCCAGGTCGGGTACACCCCGCGCAACTGGCGCATCAGGTCCTCGGGGGCCAGCTCCAGCTCGGTCTGCACCGTGCCGTCGAGGATCTCCGTGCTGCCGTCGGTGTTGACGATGTGCACGGGCACGACCGCCCACGGCGGCTCGATCGGCGTGCGGTCCTCCTGGCCCGGCAGGTCGGCGTTGGCGCCCTGCACGTCCGAGGCCTGCTGGCGCAGGTAGGAGCGCAGCGCCTCGGTGTCGGTCCGGTTCGCGCAGCGGTAGATCTTGACGTGCCAGCGCTGCCAGTGCGAGGCCTGGCGGCTGTGCGCCTCGGTGTAGCGCACGCCGGTGCTGATCAGGCGCAGGCCGCCGGGGCTGCCGGGGGCGGGCACGTTGAAGTGCACCTCGCGCGGCTCGGCGGTGACCGGCGCGGCCACCACCAGCTCGGCGTGCCAGCCGGAGCCCTTGAGCCTGACCACCAGTTCCGGCTCCTGCGGCGTCATCGAACCTCCGTGGTGATCAGCTTGTAGGTGACCTCGCCGGACCCGGCCCCGCTCCGGGCGGCCGACAGGCCGTAGGTGATCCGGCCGGCGGCGGCGAACGGCAGGGAGTGCCCGGGCGGCAGGGCCCGGCCGTCGACGCGCACCAGGTAGTCGCGGCGCTCGTTGCAGCGGTGCAGGCGGGTGGTGCCCGCGTGGTGGCGGATCAGCAGCAGCCGCCCGCGCGGTACCACGGCCGCGAAGTCGGGGATGCGGACCGTCGTGCCGGTGGCCGGGCCCAGGCCGCGGCCGAAGGGGAGCCACTGGTCGGCGTCGGGCAGCAGGTACCGCCAGCGCCAGTCGCCGAACGCGAGGGTGAGCGCGACGGCCCGGGCGGCGGGCGGCGCCGATCCCGGCTCGCGGCCGCCCGGCATGCTCTTCAACCCCGGCGTGGTGCCCTTGAACCCCGGCGTGGTGCCCTTCAACCCCGGCGTGGTGCCCTTCAACAACGGCATGGTCCCGGCGGCGACCGTGCCCGGCGTCGTTTCCACACCGATCGTGTCCGGGCCGGGTGGGCTGAACATGGTGTCCGGGCCCGGCGCGCCCGGCATCGGGTGCGGGAGTCCGCCCGGCATCGTCTCCGTGTCGGGCGGGCCGGTGCCGGGGTCGGGCGGCGGCGGGTAGAGCACGATCCGGTAGCCGGGCGCGGCGATGCCGTCCTGGCGGTCGAACAGCACCCGGACCCGGGCGCCGGGCAGCCGTTCGCGCACGATCCGCGCGGCGAGCGTCCGGTAGAGGCCCGGCTCGACCGGCGGCGTGGCGGTGACGACCACCGCCCGGATCTGCGGCGGGCCGGCCCCGGAATCGGCCCGGACCGCGGCACAATAGGCGCCGAGCGATCGCTCGAGGGCCAGCAGCACGATCGAATCGAGCACGGCCCCGGAATTGTTCCGGTCGAATTCGGTCCCGCCCACGTTGGCCTCCGGCGACGGTGCGGCAACCGCGACGACGATGGTGCCCGGCGACGCATCGCGCGCACCGGGCTCGAATTCACCGTAGGACAGAGCGCGGGTGGCCCGCATTCGCCGTTCAGGCGAGCCCCGAACCGGATCGGCGGGCGAATCCGGAAAACGGCCGGTGCCATTCCGAATGAAGGATTTCGCTGTATCGATATGCGCCGCTTGACAGCACCCACCACGGTGACTTCGATGAGCGGGCAGGCTCGGCGAGGGGGACGCGGTGGAGCTCGGGGTTGATCTGGGGACGTCGAGCACGGTGGCGTTCCTGCGGCGCGACGACGGCGCGACGGAGCCGGTGCTCTTCGACGGCGCCCCGCTGCTGCCCTCGGCCGTCTTCGCCGACGAGTCCGGTCAGCTGCTCGTCGGCCGCGACGCGGTCCACTCCGCCCGCGCGCGGCCCGAACGGTTCGAGGGCAGCCCGAAGAGCCGCATCGACGAGGGCGCAGTCTTCCTCGGCGCCGAGGTGCCGGTCGAGGCCCTGCTGGGGGCGCTGCTGCACCGGGCCGCGGCCGAGGCCCGCCGGATCGGCGGGGTACCGGTCGCCGGCGTTACCATCTGCCACCCCGCGTCCTGGGGCCCGAACCGCCGGTCGGTGCTGCAGCGCGCCGCGGCCGCGACCGGCCTCGACCGGGTGCGCCTGGTGCCCGAGCCGGTCGCCGCGGCCGCGTTCCACCTGCGCCGGCACGCCACCGGCCCGGCCGACCTGCTCGTCTACGACCTCGGCGCGGGCACGTTCGACGTGGCCGTGGTGCGGCACACGCCGGGCGCCGCCCTGGAGGTACTCAGCAGCGGCGGCCTCGACGACACCGGCGGCCAGGACGTCGACGCGGCGATCGTCGGCCTGCTGCGCGAGCGGTGCGGCCGGCCCGAGCTGTGGGCCCGCCTGGACAATCCGGTCACGGTCGCCGACCGGGCCGCGCGCCGGCAGCTCTGGGACGACGTACGCAGCGCGAAGGAGATGCTCTCCCGGGTCGCGACGACGACGCTGTTCCTGCCGCTGCTGGAGACCGACCAGATCGTGACCCGGGCCGAGGTCGAGCGGCTGGCCGCGCCGCTGATCCAGCGCACCCTCGACGCCGTGGCCGTGACCCTCGCGAACAGCCCGGTCCCGCTGCGTCCCCTGGGCGGCGTCGTCCTGGTCGGCGGCGCGAGCCGGATGCCGCTGGTGGCGACGATGCTGCACCGGGCGCTGAACATCCCGCCGACGACCATCGACCAGCCGGAGCTCGTGGTGGCGGCGGGGAGCATCGACCCTCTGCTGATCGGCGGCCCGGCACTGGCGGTGCCCCAGCCCTTCGCCCAGCCCTTCGCCCAGCCCCTCGCCCAGCCGCAGCCGCAGGTGTTCGCCCAGCCGCAGCCCGTGTCACCGCAGCCCGTGCCGCCGCAGCAGCCGCCCGTACCCCCGCAGCCTTTCGCTCACCCGCAGGCCACCCCCGCCTGGCAACCGGCCGCACCGCCCCACCAGGCCTGGCAACCGCCCGCGCCGGCCGGACCACCCGCCGTGATCACCATCGTCGAGCTCATCAGCGTCAGCACGCCCGCCTACACCGGCGTCACCCTGCGCGGCCAGCTCCACGCCGGCTTCGGCGTGATGGAGCACATCTTCCCGGCCACCGCCGACGGCGGCCTGCTGCTGTTCTCCGACGCCAACGCCCTGGCCCGGCACGCCGTCGCCCACGCCGCCGAGGACTCCCTGCTGGCCACCCCGGCCTGGCGCGTGCGCAACGACGGCGCCGACGAGCTGCGCTTCGACCTCGACCTGCTGCCCGAGCACCTCGCCGCCCCGCCGGAGACGTGGCTGCCCGGCTTCGTGTGCCGGTGCCGCGACCTCGCCGCCCAGCTGGCGATCTTCCTCGACCTGCCGGACGCCGACGACCTCGTGGGCGAGCACTCCGTCATCGACCGGGCCGACGACATCCTGCGCCGGGTGCGCAACGACCCCTCGGCCCGCGCGGTACGCCGCAAGCTGGCCCGCCTCGACCACGCCCAGCTGCTCGAGGACTGGGCCGAGCTCATCGACCGCATCGACCGGTCCATCGTGCAGCCGGGCTGATCCCGGCGGCGGCCTCAGCGCTCGACGGCCAGCTCGCCCAGCTCCGACCACCCGTCCTGCTCGACCGTGGTGCTCACGATGCGGGGGGTCTCCAGGAGGTACTGCGGGAGCGTCCGCTGGGCCTCCTTGAAGTGCGCCGAGCTCACGTGGGCGCCCCCGGCGTCGCCGTCGCGGAACGCCTCGACCAGCACGTACTCGTTCGGATCGTCCAGGCTGCGGGACCAGTCGAACCACAGGCAGCCCGGCTCGGCCCGGGTCGCGGCCGTGAACGCCCCGGCGATGTCGGGCCAGCGCTCGGCGTGCTCGGGCCGGATACGGAACTTGGCGGTGATGAAGATCATCAGTACTCCCTTCCTGACCTGGATTCTGCCGCGTCATGGGGGCTGAGGGGTGGGGAAGCATGCCAGAATGGGCGCATTGCCGGTGTGGGAGGACGATCGATGGACGAGGCGCTCGCCCGCAGCGGGATCATGCAGGGCATCGACGCGGACGCGGCGGAAGAGCTCGCGCGCGGCCTCGACTACGTCGACGTACGCCGCGGCGACGTGCTGTTCAACGAGGGTGAGCCGGGCGACAGCCTGTACATCGTGCTGTCCGGCAAGATCAAGCTCGGCCGCCGCGCCCACGACGGCCGGCAGAACCTGCTCGCCATCATGGGCCCCGGCGACATGGTCGGCGAGCTGGCACTGTTCGACCCGGGCCCGCGCACGGCGACCGCGACGGCCGTGGTCGACTCGCGGGCCGCGCGGCTGACGAAGGCCTCGCTGCGCTCCTGGCTGGTGCGCCGCCCGGAGATCGCCGAGCAGCTGCTGCGGGTGCTCGCCCGCCGGCTGCGGCGCACCAACGACGCGCTGGCCGACCTCATCTTCACCGACGTACCCGGCCGGGTCGCCAAGAAGCTGCTCCAGCTCGCGGGCCCGTTCGGCATCCGCGACGGCGGGGTACTGCGGGTGACGCACGACCTCACCCAGGAGGAGCTCGCCCAGCTCGTCGGCGCCTCCCGCGAGACGGTGAACAAGGCGCTGGCCGACTTCAGCTCCCGGGGCTGGATCCGCCTCGAAGGCAAGAGCGTGGTGATCGCCGACCCGGAGCGCCTGGCCCGCCGCGCCCGGGTCTGAGGCGCACGGCCGGGCATCGGCCGTCCCGCTGCGATTCCGGCGTTGCGAGGTGTAGGTCGACCTCGCTGGCGTCGGGGTTTTCCGGCGCCGCGCTGCCACCTTCGCAACGAGCCCGGAATGCATGGCGTGGCCGCGTGAACCCGGCGATCGTGCCGCTCGAGCCGGAGGGCCGCACGCTGCCGGCCTGACATATCCGGCATCAGGGCGCGCTGGCGTAGATCTTGAGGGGGCGTGGGTGGAGCGAAGCTCCCCCACCGTGAGCGTAGCGAGCTGGAAATACAGCTAACGCCGGCGCTTGTGGCGGGCTCTTAGGGCCAGGGGAGCGTCGTCCAGGATGACGATGCACTTGTTCTCCAGGCGCACCCAGCCGCGCGAGGCGTACTGCGCCAGCACCTTGTTCACCGACTCCCGCGACGCCCCCACGAACTGGGCCAGCTCCGTCTGGGTGAGATCGTGCACGACCCGCGTCGCGCCGTCCTCGGCCACGCCGAACTGGTGTGCGAGCTGGATCAGCTGACCGGCGACCCGGCCCGGCACGTCGCTGAAGAGGCGGTCGTGCACGGTGGCCCGGTTGCCGCGGATGCGCCGGGCGACCGCGCGCAGGAGCTGCTCGGCGACCTCGGGGTGCTGGGCCATCCAGCGGTACAGCGCCGTCTTCGACAACCGCGCCAGCCGGGCGTCGGCCACCGCCGTCGCCGTCGCGGTGCGCGGGCCGCCGTCGAGCAGCTCGACCTCGCCGAACGGCTCGCCCGGGCCGATCAGAGCGAGGAGCCCCTCGCGGCCGTCGGAGGAGCGGCGGGACAGCTTCACCTTGCCCGACAGCAGCACATACAGGCTGTCACCGGCCTCGCCCTCGCGGAACAGCACGGTGCGCCGGCCCGCCGTGACGGTCTCGAACTCGGCGGCCAGCTCGTCGGCGGCCATCGGGTCCAGGGACTCGAACAGGGCAGTGACCAGCGGACGGGGCTCGTGCAAGGTCAGGCTCATAATGTCCTCCCCGGGTGGCGGTACCGAGTACCGTTCAGACGGTACGGCATTCCACCATGGCGGGGCAACAGCTGCTCAGGAGGTACGCGAGGATGGCACGGTGACCGGAACCCCCGTGAAGCAGCGGCTCGTGGACGCGGCGCTCGACCTGTACGACGAGCGCGGCTACGAACAGACCACCGCCGACGACATCGCCGACCGGGCCGGCGTCGGGCGCACCACGCTGTTCCGGCACTACCGGTCCAAGGAGGACGTGATCTTCCCGGACCACGACCGGCTCATCGCCGCGGTCCGGGAGCGGCTGGCCACGTCCAGCGCCGACACGGCGATCCTGGCGGTGACCGAGGCGGTGCGGCTGGTGCTGCTCAGCTACGTCGAGGAGAGCGACCGGGCCCGGCGCCGCTACGCGATCACCAGCCGCGTGGCCGCCCTGCGCGACCGGGAGATCGCGAGCGTGGCGCGGTACCAGCGGCTGTTCCGCGAGTTCATCGCCGGCTGGATGGGCCCGGCGCCGGCCGACGCGCTGCGCGCCGAGCTCATGGCCGCGGCCGTCGTCTCCGCCCACAACCACGTGCTGCGGCGCTGGCTGCGCCGGGAGGCGGCCGACCCGGCGGCCGAGCTCGACGCCGCCATGGCGCGCGTGGTCCAGCTCTTCGCGGGCGAGACCGGGGGCGGGTCGATGGTGCTCGTCCTGCGCGACACCAGGGACCCCGAGCAGGTCGCGACGGCCGTCCGCCAAGCCCTGAAACGATAAGAATATATATCTGCGAACACGCCGCGGAAACAGGCCGTTCCTAGCGTGGGTCCATGGCCGACACGCTGGAAACCCCTCAGCATCAGGATCTCGTCGAGGCCGCCGGCATGCCCGTCGGCAGCGGGGAGGTCAGGCCCGGGTACGACCCGCGGCTCACCAACGAGGACCTCGCACCCCTGCGCAAGCAGACGTGGGGCGCCTACAACATCTTCGCGTTCTGGATGTCCGATGTGCACAGCGTCGGCGGCTACGTCACCGCCGGCTCCCTCTTCGCCCTGGGCCTGTCCAGCTGGCAGGTGCTGGTGGCGCTCGTCGCCGGCATCGGCATCGTGTACTTCTTCTGCAACCTCGTCGCGAAGCCGAGCCAGGCCACCGGCGTGCCGTATCCGGTGATCAACCGCGTGGCGTTCGGCGTGCTGGGGGCCAACGTGCCCGCCATCATCCGCGGCTCGATCGCCGTGGCGTGGTACGGCATCCAGACCTATCTCGCCTCCGCCGCGCTCGACGTGGTCGTGCTCAAGCTGTGGCCCGGCCTGGCCTCGTACGCCGACGTCGGCAAGTGGGGCTTCCTGGGCCTGCCGCTGCTGGGCTGGTGCTCCTACGCGCTGCTGTGGGTGCTGCAGGCCGCGGTCTTCTGGACCGGCATGGAGACGATCCGCCGGTTCATCGACTTCTGCGGACCGGCCGTGTACGTCGTGATGGCCGTGCTCGCCGGCTACCTCATCTACCAGGCCGGCTGGGGCGCCATCGACCTGAGCCTGGGCGAGGTGAAGTACCACGGCCTGGACGCCGTGCCCGTGATGCTCGGCGCGATCGCGCTCGTGGTGTCGTACTTCTCCGGCCCGATGCTGAACTTCGGCGACTTCTCGCGCTACGGCCGGTCGTTCGGGTCGGTCCGCACCGGCAACCTCCTCGGCCTGCCGGTGAACTTCCTCGCCTTCTCCATTCTCGTCGTGGTGACCTCGTCGCTGACGATCCCCATCTTCGGCGAGCTCATCACCGACCCGGTGCAGACCGTGGCGCGGATCGACTCGACGTTCGCGATCGTCCTCGGCGCCCTCACGTTCACGATCGCCACCATCGGCATCAACATCGTGGCGAACTTCATCTCGCCCGCGTTCGACTTCTCCAACGTCAGCCCGCAGCGCATCAGCTGGCGCGCCGGCGGCATGATCGCCGCGGTCGGCTCGGTGCTCATCACGCCGTGGAACCTGTACAACAACCCGGACGTCATCCACTACACGCTGGAGATCCTCGGCGCGGCGATCGGGCCGCTGTTCGGGGTCCTCATCGCCGACTACTACCTGGTGCGCAAGCAGAAGGTCGACGTCGACGCGATGTTCACCATGCGCGAGGACGGCAAGTACTGGTACCGCAAGGGCTACAACCCGCCGGCCCTCATCGCCACCGCGGTCGGTGCCGTGGTCGCGGTCGTGCCGGTGCTGTGGAGCGACGGCCCGGGGATGTCCACGACGGCGCAGTACAGCTGGTTCATCGGTATGGCGCTGGGCCTGCTCGGCTACCTGGGACTGTCCAAAAGGGCCGCCTGACATGCGCATCCGCGTCGTCAACCCGAACACCACCGCGGCGATGACCGCGCTGATCGGGGCGAGCGCCCGGGCCGTGGCCGGCCCGGGCGTGCTCGTCGAGGCGGTCACCTCCCCGATGGGGCCGGTCTCCATCGAGAGCCACTACGACGAGGCGCTCAGCGTGCCGGGCCTGCTCGCCGCGATCGCCGACGGGGAGGCGTCCGATGTGGACGGGTACGTCGTCGCCTGCTTCGGCGACCCGGGCCTGGACGCCGCCCGCGAGCTGGCCCGCGGCCCCGTCGTCGGCATCGCCGAGGCCGCCATGCACGCCGCGGCCCTGCTCGGCCGCGGCTTCAGCATCGTCACCACGCTGGATCGCACGCGGGGCCGGGCGTGGGAGCTCGCGCACCGGTACACCGCACCCGGCGTCTGCCGCGGCGTGCACGCGTGCGACATCCCGGTGCTCGAGCTCGAGGCCGACCCGCACCTGACCGACCGGGTCGCGGCCCTGGCCGGCCGGGCGCTGGAGGAGGACGGAGCCGACGTCATCGTGCTCGGCTGCGCCGGCCTGGCCGGCCTGTGCGAGGAGGTGTCGGCCCGCCTGGGGGTGCCGGTGGTCGACGGCGTGTCGGCGGCCACGGTGCTCGTCCAGTCGCTGGTCACCCTCGGCCTGCGCACGTCGGTGCGCGCCGAGTACGCCCCGCCGCGGCCCAAGCCGTACACCGGGGCGCTCGCCGGCTTCGGGATGACCATTCAGAGCGGGTCGGCGAACAGGCCGGTGTCGCGGGGCAGCAGCGCGATGTAGGACTGCAGCCGCCCGTGGTGCACCGCGCAGGTGGCGATGAGCGCGTCGGCGTCGCGGGCGGTGAACGCTCCGAGCATCGCGGCGTGGTCGCGGTGCAGCAGCTCGCGGTCGGCCGGGCCGAGATGCGTCATGGGCTGCAGCGGCTCGGTCATGTTCCAGGCGGTGCCGAGCATGTGCAGCAGCCGGCCCATCCGGCACGGGCGGATGAGGGCCAGGTGGAAACGGCGGCTCTCGCGGTGGTACGCCCGCCCGTCCCCGGCCCGCACCGCCGCCTCGAGCGCGGCGTGCGCCGCGGCCGCCCGCTCGTCGTCGTCGGCGCGCGCCTGCCCGACCGCCACGCGCAGCGCGGCCGTCTCGAGGGCCTCGCGCACGAGGTAGATCTCGCCGAACTCCTCCGCGGTAAGTTTCGCGACGCGGTAGCCCAGATGCGGCCGGTGGTCGACCAGCCCCTCGCCGATGAGCGTCATGAGCGCCTCGCGCACCGGGATCCGGGACACCCCGAACGCGGCCGCCACCGCGTCGACCGGGATCGCCGAGCCCGGCGGCACCTCGCCGTCGAGGATGCAGGCGCGCAGGTCGTCGAGGATCGCGCCCTGGGAGCGGTCGGTGCGCCGCCCGGCGAGGAGCGCGACCAGCACCGACCGGCGGCGGGGTCCGGGCATGGCTCACCTCCCGCGGCGAGCGTAGACGCGCCCCGTTATCGGCATATTTCCGAGCCGTTCACGGTCGCGGCTGGGAACGCTCCCATTGACGCCTGCGCATTCATCGACCAGGCTGCCGGCCATGACCACCGCGCTCCTCGTCGCCGTCGTGCTCCTCGCCGCGCTCACCGTGCTCAACCTCGTCCTCGTGCTCGGCGTGGTGCGCCGGCTGCGCACCTTCGAGCACCGCGCCGGCGGTCCGGGCGAGGGACCGCCGGCCCTGACCGCGCCGGTCGGCGAGCGCGTCGGCGACTTCACCGCGTCCACAGTGGACGACCGCGGGCTGTCCCGCGCCGCACTGGCGGGGACCACGCTCTTCGGGTTCTTCTCACCGAACTGTCCGGCCTGCCACGAGCGGCTGGGCGACTTCCGGATCGCGGCGGCGCGCCACTCCGGCGACGCGTACGCGGTCGTGGTCCGCGACGGCGGCGCGCTGGAGCCGGTGCTGGCCGGCCTCGCGGACACGCCGGTGGTCCTCGAGGAGCCGGACGGCCCGGTCGCGCGCGCCTTCGGCGTGAGCGGGTTCCCCGCGTTCGTACTCGTGCGCGAGGGCGGGGTCATCGAGTCGACGGGCCTGCAGGTCCCCGTCCCGGCGTGAGACGCGGACCGGCCCGGCTCTCCAGGGAAGGTTGGAGGGCCGGGCCGGTCTTTCTTCGGGGGTACGGAGTTACGACGGCTCCCCGGACGGCACGGCCAGCGGCGTGCTGAGCGCGGCCGGGACGCCGAAGTTGGGCGTGCCGTCGGCGTTCCAGGTGATCTTCTGGGCCCGCGTGCTGCGATTCATGTCGCAACCGCCGGCCGAGCTGGTCACGGCGTGGTACACGATCCAGTCCTCGGTGCCGTCGGGCGACTTGAAGAACCCGTTGTGCCCGGGCCCGTAGACGCCGTTGGCGTTGGAGCGCTGGAACACCGGCGTCGAGGTCTTCACCCACGACGAGGAGCTGAGCGGGTCACCGCCGTTCCAGGTGAGCAGGCCCAGCTTGTAGTCGGGGGTGGAGCAGTGGCTGGCGGAGAAGGCGATGAACGTCTTGCCGCCGTGCTGGATGACCTCCGGCGCCTCGTTCACCGCGCCGCCGACCGTCTCCCAGCTGTACGTCGGCGTGGCCAGCAGCCGCCGGGTGCCGCTGGCGGTCCAGGGGTTCGACAGCGGGCGGATGAACATGGGCTGCGAGCCGGTGTAGTACGTGCCCAGCAGGTACAGCTGCCCGTTGAGCTGGAGGATCGTCGGGTCCAGCTCCCAGGTGTTGTCCTGGGTCGGGTCGAGCATGTCGGCCTTGAACGTGTACGGGCCCATCGGGTCCAGCCCGGCGCTCTCCAGCACGTGGATGCGCTGCGTGCCCAGGTTGTACGGCTCGACGCCGGCCACGTAGTACAGGTACCACCGCTGCCCGTTCGGGCCGTTGAGCAGATGGAACTCGGGGGCCCACATGGTGCCGGCGCCGTTGGAGCGCGTCAGGTTGAAGATGACGGTCTCCGGCGCGGAGGCCAGGCCACCCAGCGTCGCCGACTTGCGCATGGTGATGGTGCGGTTCCAGGTCGTCGCCGCGAGGTAGTAGTAGCCGTTGTAGTACTGCAGCCACGGGTCCGGGCCCTGCGGGTCGAGCGGGTTCATGAAGGTGTTGCCGCCGCCGGTGCCCGGGTTGTACCCGGCCAGCCGCCACACCCGCGTCGTGGCGGTCGTGCACGGCAGCTGCACCAGCTTCGCGTTCGCCGCGGTGCTGTCCCCGGACGGGGCGACGCACTTGCCGGACTGGACGCCGACGAGGTTGAACGTGTTGGTGGTGCCCGGGACGGTGACCGCCTGGAGCCGGAAGCGCTGGTTGTTCTGGCCGTTGCAGGGGTACTGGATCACGGCCGCGTTGTCGGCCGTGGACTGCCCGGTGATGTCGACGCACGAGCCGGACGTCAGGGTTCCGACGGTGTACGTGTTCGCGACGCCGGACACGGGGGTGAACATGTAGTTCTGGCGCGTCGAGCCGTTGCAGGCGGCGTCCTGCAGCTGCAGGGCGGCGGTCGTCGCGCCGCCGGGCACCTCGGCGCAGTTGCCGCCGGCCTGCAGGGCGATGGTGCTGGAGAACGTCACCGGGGCGGCGGACGCCGGTGAGCTTTCGAGGGCCACGAGCGGCAGCAGTACAGCCGCAAGGAGCGCGGCGGCGGCCCGTGGCGGACGGGCAAATCTGGTCATCTCTCACGTCCTCGGATGGGAACCGAAAACCCTTTCGGAGATGGTCGCTTGCCCGACTCGCGCAGGTCAATGTTGTGACAAATTGTTAAGAGGGCCGAAAACTTTTCGGCCCTCTTGATGGGCCTGCGTCAGCTGGCGGTGCAGGTGAGCGCCGGCACCGAGTTGGTGCCGTTGTACGAGCCGAGGAAGCCGAACGAGGTGTTCTGGCCGGCCCCGACGGTGCCGTTGTAGCCCACGTTCGTCGCGGTCACGTTCGCGCCGCTACTGGTGATGCTGGCGCTCCAGAAGGACGTGACGGCCTGGCCGCCGGCGTAGGTCCACTTCACGGTCCAGCCCGAGATGGCCTCGCCGCCGGCGGTGACCGTCACCTGGCCCTGGAAGCCGCCCGGCCACTGCCCGACGATGCTGTACACCGCGGTGCACGCCTTGGTCCCGCCCGGCGACGGGCTGGTGGAGACGCTGCGCGACGGGCTGGGCGAGGTGGAGCTGCGCGACGGCGACGGGCTGACCGACGTGCGCGACGGCGACGGGCTGACCGACGTGCGCGACGGCGACGGGCTGACCGACGTGCGCGACGGCGACGGGCTCGTCACCCCGCTGTAGATGCTCGCTTCCTTGGCGGTGGCCTTGATGCCGTGCGCGCCGTTGAAGATGCGCTGGCCCCACGTGGTGAGCTGGTTCGGGTTGAAGTTCGTCGCCATGTCGAGGATCGGGTCGGTGTTGCCGCTCCACGACCAGCCGATGTACCCCAGCCCGCGGGCGTCGGCCTGGGCCAGCAGCGTCTCGTGGTCGACCTCGCCGGACTGGAACTGCCAGCCGAACTCACCGATCACCAGCGGCCAGTTGTTGTTCTGGAACCGGTCGAGGTAGTCGATGATGGTCTGCGCGTTGGCGTACACGGCGTACATGTGGATCGAGAGCACGGTGTTCTTCTGCGTGTCCGCGTCGAGCACCGTCTGCGCGTTGTCGCGCATCACGTTCTGCCAGTCCTGGCCCCAGTTCGGCGCGTCGACCATCAGCAGGTGCTGGAAGCCGTTGCTGCGCATCTTCTGGATCGCGGCGACGGTGGCGGCCGTCCACTGCTGCGGGTTGTTGTTGCCGATCGGCTCGTTGCCGATGTTGATGGAGATGTAGCTCTCCTGGCCGACGAGCACGCTCTTCTGGCTGATCCAGTAGTTCACGGCCTCGTCGAGCGTGGCGGCGGCGCCGTCCTCGCCGTAGCCGGTGGTGTCGTGCACCTCCAGCACGCAGATGAGCTTGTTCGCCTTGCACAGCGAGATGACGTTCGCGACGTCGTTGGACGGCCCCCAGCGCTTGCCGGAGCCGAGCACCACCCGCACCGTGTTGGCCCCGAGCGCCTTGACGTCCGCGAACGCCTGCGTGTTGCCCGTGTACCACACGTGCGGATGGTTGACCCCGCGCATGATGAACTGCTGGCCGTTGGCCTCCACGATGTTGCGCCCGCTGACGTGGAGACCGACGGCGGCGGACGCCTCCTGGGCGTACACCACGAACGACGCGGCCACCACGGCCAGCGCGGCGCCGAAGATCGTGAGTCTTCTCTTCATGACGTACTTCAGTACGCCCCGCGTTTTCGAAACTCAATCGAAGCGCTTCGAACTGTCGGCGGACCAGCACCCGGCGGCCCGGCGGCGGTGAAAGATACAGGCGCTGGGTATGTGCACGTCATGGCCTCATACACGGTGAACCCGGCGGCGGTCGAGCGGGCCCGGGCGCTGATCGACGCGCGGCAGTACGTGCTGGACAGCGACTGGGGCGCGGTCGCGCCGCACGCCGACGCGGCCAACAAATACCTCGAGCGGCACTCCTGGGCCGAGTACGGCGCGTGGCACCTCGGCCTCACCGAGGGCCCCGGCGACGAGACCAAGGCACGGTATGCGTTCGTCTACGGCGACTTCCGCCGCGTGCACCGCACCGGCCTCATCGCCTGCGTCTACCGGGCCGCCGAATGGCGCCACAAGGACGTCGAGCTCGCGGCCCACGACCTGCTGCAGCGCCTCGACAAGCTCGCCCTGTAAGAGGCTGCAGCGCCGTTACAGCGGAACTCCAGCGGCCCGCGTGAACGTGTTCGCGTTCTCGGAAACGGACCGCCGGAAGGGGTTCCACCATGGGTACGACGTCCCGCCACCACCATCGTCACCGGCTGGAGCCCAGGTCCCGCTCGATCACCAGCCGCACCAGCCCGGGCATCCGGTACCCGAGCCCGTGGTGCTCGAGCAGGCGGGCATCGGCCAGCCGGTCGGCGACGCGCTCGGCGTCGCCGACCGGCTGCCGCAGCAGCCCCGCGATCCGGTCCCGGGTCAGCTCGGCGAGCTGCCCGGCGCCGGCCCCGGCCAGCTGGGCCGAGACCGCCAGCTGGGCCAGCGTCGCCCGGTCGTCCGGGTCGAGGCGCACCAGGCTGCCCTCGATGCGCTCGCGCACGTCGAGGTCGCCGGCGGCCAACTGCTCCAGGCGGTCGTCCGGGTCCGCCAGGCGCGCCGCGAACGCGGCCAGGTCCAGGCCCGGCCGGGCCACCAGGCGCGCCGCCGCGGCCCGCACCGCGAGGGGCAGCCCCTCGCAGGCCGCAGCGATGTCGTCCGCGGCGCCGGCCTCGGCCGCGACCCGCGCCGCGCCGACGGCGAGGGCCAGCAGCTCCACCGCCTGCGCCGGGGGCAGCGGCGCGAGCGACAGCCGCAGGTCGGCATCGAGGTCGGCGAGGGTCCGCCGGCAGGTCACGACGACGGCGCACCCCGGGTGTGCGGCGAGGAAGGGACGGACATGGGCGGCCAGCCACACATCGTCGAGCAGCAGCAGGATCCGGCGCTCGGTGAGGGTCGAGCGCAGCAGCGCGGCCCGCTCGTCCGTCGACGGCGGCAGGGCGGTGCCGGGGCCGCCGAGCGAGCGCAGCAGCATCGCGAGCGCGCCGTCGACCGAGGTCGGCCGCGGCCGGGTCGCGTGGAAGGGCACGAACAGCTGGCCGTCGGGGAAGCGGTCGCGGACCCGGTGGGCGGCGGCCAGCGCCAGCGCGGTCTTGCCGACCCCGGCCGGCCCGTCGACCGTCACCAGCGTCGGCCGGTAGCCCTCGGCCGCCGCGGCCAGGGCGTCGCCCAGCGCCCGCTCGGCGGCGTCGCGGCCGACGAGCCGAGCCGGCGGGGGCGGCAGCTGGTACGGCAGGCCGGGCGCCGGCTCCGCCCGCGGGGCCGGGTCGGGGCCACGGGTCCGCGCGGCCCCGACGTCGACCGGCGGGCCATCGGCGGCTGGGGCGCCGTCGCCGTCGAGGATCGCCTTGTGGGCCCGGCGCAGCCCGATGCCGGGCTCCACCCCGAGCTCCTCGCGCAGCACCGCGTAGCCCTGCTGGTACACGCGCAGCGCGTCGGCCTGCCGGCCCAGCCGGTACAGCACCAGCATGAGCAGCGCCCGCATGTCCTCGCGCAGCGGGTACTCGGCGACGAACGCGGTCAGCTCCGGCACCATCCAGGCCGGGTCGCCGAGGTGGCTCGCCGACTCGAAGCGCCGCTCGGTCGCCAGCAGCCGCAGCTCCTCCAGCCGGGCCGCGGCCGCGCGGAACAGCGGCGAGTCCAGCCCGGCCAGGGCCGGGCCGCGCCAGTGCGCCAGGGCGTCGCCCAGCAGCCGCGTCGCGCGCTCGTGGTCGCCGCCGGTCGCGGCCCGCTCCGCCTCCGCGGCCAGCCGCTCGAACCGGTGCAGGTCCAGCGCGCCGCGCTCGACCCGCATCAGGTACCCGGGCGGCCGGGTGACGATGCACGCGGCGGCCGGGCGCCCGATCGAGCGGCGCAGCGTCGACACGTAGGTCTGCACCAGGTCGGGAGCGGTGTTCGGCGGCTCGTCGCCCCAGATCGCGTCGACCAGCCGGGCCGTCGACACCACCGCGTTGGCCTGCAGCAACGTCGCGCCGAGGAGGGCCTGCTGCTTCGCCGAGTTGACCGCGACGCGCCGCTCGCCGGCCCGGACCTCGACCGGGCCGAGTATGCCGAAGGTGAGCAGCGGTGTACTCTTCTCGTTCACGCCGAACCCCCTGTTGAGGCCGCTCTCTGCGCAGGTCGCACGCGGAGCGTCGCGGAACCGGGTTGTAAATCCGTTAAAGCGCTGTTGCCACCCCGGCCGCCGTCGATATCCACTTGTGCCGAACTCTCCCGCCGGGTCGTATGATCCGAGACGGCCGACCCTTGCCGGCCGTGACCTATTGGGGGGCTACATGCGAAGGTTGCTGCTCGCATTAGTGGCGGCCGGGGCCGTCGTGCTCGGCGCGGCCACGACGGCGCACGCGATCGTGGTGCCGCCGAAGTGCTACACCAACGCCGGCGAGATCAGCTGTCTGACGCCGCCGACCCCGCCGACCCCGACCCCGACCCGGACGCCCTGACCGGTGCGCATCGGCCTGCTCGGGCCACTGGAGGTCATCGACGACGACGGCGCGCCGGTCGAGCTGCCCGGCGGTAAGCCGCGCACCCTGCTGGCGGTGCTCGCCTGCCACGCGGGGCGGCCGGTCTCGGCCGAGGTCCTCGTCGAGTCCCTCTGGGGGTCCGCCCCGCCCGCCCGGGCGGACGCCAACCTCCGGGTGTACGTCCACCACCTGCGCAAGGCCCTGGGCGGCGACCGCATCGGCCGCCGCCCGGAGGGCTACGTGCTGTGGCTGGAGCCGGGCGGGATCGACGCCGTCCGGTTCCGGTCGCTGCTCGCCACGGCCCGCGCCGCCGCCGAGCCCGACCGTGCCCTGGCGGCGCTCGAGGCCGCCCTGGCGCTGTGGCGCGGCCCGGCCCTGACCGGCCTTGAGTCCGTCCCGGCCCTGGCCGCCGACGCGACCGGCCTGGAGGAGCTGCGGCTGCAGGCCCTCGAGCAGCGCTTCGAGATCGAGCTGGGCCGCGGCCACGGCGCGGGCATCATCGCCGAGCTGCGGGCACTGACCGGGCAGTACCCGCTGCGCGAGACGTTCCGCGGCCAGCTCATGCGGGCCCTGCTCGGCGTGGGCCGCGGCGCCGAGGCCGCCGCCGTGTTCGAGTCCGCGCGCCAGGTGCTCGCCGACGAACTGGGCCTCGACCCCGGCCCGCAGCTGCGCGACCTGCACCTCGCGGTGCTGCGCAACGACCCGCCGCCGGCCGCGCCGGCCACGGCCGCCCCGCGGATCGTCGCGCTCGTGCCCCGGCAGCTGCCGGCCCGCGTCGCCGGCTTCACCGGCCGCGGCGAGTGGCTGGCCCGCCTCGACGAGCTGCTGCCGACCGGCGACCCGGACCGCGACGTGCCCGTCGCCACCATCAGCGGCCCGGGCGGCATCGGCAAGACCACGCTGGCCGTGCACTGGGCCCACTCGGTCGCCGAGCGGTTCCCCGACGGCCAGCTGTACGTCAACCTGCACGGCTTCGACCCGGTCCGCGCCCCGCTGGCGCCCGCCGCGGCGCTGAGCCTGCTGCTGACCGCGCTCGGCGTGCGGCCCCGCGACATCCCGTCCGACGCGGCCGAGCGGGAGAGCCTCTACCGCAGCGTCGTGGCGGCCCTGCGGGTGCTCGTGGTGCTGGACAACGCCTGCGACGCGGCCCAGGTGCGCCCCCTGCTGCCCGGCGGCGCGGGCTGCTTCGCCGTCGTCACCAGCCGCGACCCCCTCGCCGGCCTGGCCGCCGCGGGCGCCCGGCCGCTGATGCTCGGCCTGTTCGACACGATCGAGGCGGCCGACCTGCTGGAGCGCCGCCTCGGGCACTGGCGGGTGGCCGCCGACCCCGCCGCCGTCGCCGACGTCATCGCCCGCTGCGGCGGGCTGCCGCTCGCGCTGAGCGTCGTGGCCGCCCGCGCCGCGGTGACCTCGACGCCGTCCCTGGCCGCGGTGGCCGGCGAGCTCGGCCGGGCCCGCCGCACCCTCGACGGCTTCGCCGGCGTCGACGCCGCCACCGACCCGAGGACCGTGTTCTCCTGGTCGTACCGCGTGCTGGACGACTTCACCGCGCGCCTGTTCCGCCTGCTGTCGGTCCACCCCGGCCCGGAGGTCACGGTCAACGCGGCGGCGAGCCTGGCCGGCGTCGCGCCCGACGACGCCGGCGCCGCGCTGCGCCGGCTGTGCGCCGCGAGCCTGCTCACCGAGGCCGGCCCGGGCCGCTACGGCGCGCACGACCTGATCCGCGCCTACGCCGTCGAGCTGGCCGAGGCGACCGACGACGCCGCCGAGCGCGACGCGGCGCTGGGCCGGCTGTTCGACCACCTCGTGCACACCGCGTACCCGGCCACCCTGCTGCTGGACGCGAACCAGACCCCGACCCCGATCGACCCGCCCGCCGGCGCGGTCACCCCGGACCCGGTCGAGGACCGCGCACAGGCCCTGGCCTGGTTCGACGCCGAGCGTGCGGTGCTGCTGGCGGCCGTCGAGCGGGCCGGGGCCGGCCACCCGTCGCACGCCTGGCAGCTCGCGTGCAGCTGCGTGGTGTACCTCGAACGCACCGGTCGCTGGCAGGAGAAGCTGGCCGTGCTCGCGACCGCCCTCGACGCCGTGCGGCGCACCGGCGACCGCGCGGTCGAGGCCCGCATCCTGCGCAGCCAGGGCCGCACGCTGGGCCGCCTGCACCGCCACGACGAGGCGACGGCCCACCTGCGCGAGGCCGTGCTGCTCTACCGCGACCTCGGCGACGCCAACGGCCTGGCCCACGCCACCGGCACGCTGGGCGAGCTGCTGGAGGGCGCGGGCCGCTACGAGGAGGCCATGACCCACACGTCCCGGGCCTGCGAGCTGTACCGCAGCGCCGGCAACGTCGTCGGCGAGGCGCGCTCGCTCGGCGGGGTCGCGTCGCTGCAGACGATGATGGGCCGCTACGCGGAGGCGATCGTCACCTGCCGGCGCGCCCTGGAGCTGTTCACCGCGGCCGGGGAGCCGGGCGAGCTGGCCGGCGTCTACGACACCCTGGGCGTGGCCCACCACCATCTCGGCGCGCCGGCCCGGGCGATCGAGTGCTTCGGCCGCGCCCTGGACCGCCTGGCCGACACGGGGGAGCGCTTCTACCTGGCCCTGGTCCTGACCCACCGCGCCGACACGCACCGCGCGGCGGGCGAGCGGGAGCGGGCGCGGCAGGACTACCGCGAGGCGCTGACCATCTTCACCGGACTGGGCGCGCGGGAGGCCGCGACCGTGCGCAACCAGCTGGCGACCCTGTCGGCCGAAGCCGCCGCCGGCCGGCCTCGTCTCGACTGACGAGGCCTGTGACGCTCGAGCGTCACGCCCCGCCGGCCGTGAAGCCGAACGTGCCGGTCGGGCCGTTGAGGCGGCCCTCGTGCCAGTACGACAACACCCACTCGGGAATCGGCAGGCGCATCTCGCTCGTCTCGCCCGGCTCCAGCGTGATGCGTTCGAAGGCCACCAGGCGCCGCACGGGCGCCTCGACGGGCCAGTCGCGCGGGGTGGCGTACACCTGCACGACCTCGTCGCCGGGGACGAGGCCGGTGTTGGTCACGCTCAGCGCGGCGACCCACCCGTCGTCCTCGTGGGTCACCGTCAGCGGGCCGTAGCCGAACGTGGTGTACGACAGGCCGTGGCCGAACGGGAACAGGGCAGTGCCGCGGTGGTACTGGTACGTCCACCCCGCCCCGATGACGTCGTAGTCCAGCGGCGCGGGCAGCTTGGTGTCCGCGCCGTACCAGGTCTGCGGCAGCCGCCCGCCCGGGTTGCTCGCGCCGAGCAGGGTGTCGGCGACCGCGTTGCCCTGCTCCTGCCCGGCGTGCGCGGTCCACAGGATCGCCGGCACGTTGGCCGCGGCCCAGTCGATCGCGTACGGGTAGCTCGACACCAGCACGAGCACGGTGTCCGGGTTGGCCGCGACCACCGCGCGCAGCAGCTCCTCCTGCTGGGCGGGCAGGGCCAGGCCGTCGCGGTCCACGGTCTCGCGGCCGTTGATGTGCGGGTCGTTGCCGAGCACCACGACGACCCGCTCGGCGGCCCGGGCCGCGGCGACCGCCTCGGCCACCCCGTCCGCGACCCGCTCGAGGCGCAGCTCGAGGTCCGGCGTGTCCGAGTCCGCGACGAGGCGCTCGGAGACGTAAAGGCCCGAGCCGTTGTTGCGCAGGGCCGGGTGCAGCTCCCACAGCTCCCGCACCACCCAGCCGTCCGGCGTCTCCGCGGTCGCCGACAGCACCCCGTCGTCGTCGGCGGTGAGGTAGCCGTGGTCCAGCGAGCGCAGGGTGTGCACCGGGTCCGGGCACTGCACGCTCGTGCCCCAGTCCTGGTGGGCGAAGACGGCCCCGGGGCCCTCCGCGAGGCTCAGCGCGCCGTCCGGTCCGGCGTGCACCTGCCGGCCGTCCGGCGCGACGAGGCGGACGAGGTCCACCCCCTCGGCGGCGATGACCCGGTCCGGGCCGAGCCGGTCGCGCAGGGCGGCCTCGATCGTCACCGCATAGGGCAGGGTTCCGCTGTACCAGTCCCGCAGCACGCGCCCGCCGAGCGGCCCGACCACGGCGACGCTGCGGTCGGTGAACGGCAGCGCGCCGCCGTCGTTGCGCAGCAGCACGATCGACTCGCGCGCGGCCCGGGCGGCGAGCCGGTTGTGCGCGTCGCAGGCGACCACGTCGCGGCGGGTGCCCGCGTACGGGTCGTGCGCCGGGTCGAACTCGCCGGTGCTCGCGCGCAGGGCCAGCAGCCGGCCCACGGCCGCGTCGATGTCGGCCTCGGTGATCAGGCCCCGGGCCAGGGCCTCGGTGAAGCGCTCGATCGTCGGTGCCGGGTCGGTGCCGTTGTCGGTGTAGCTGTCCACGCCCGCGTGCAGTGCGGCCGCGTGCGACTCCGCGTGCGTGGCGAAGTACCGCTCGCGCTCCACGAGGTTCGACGGGGCCTGCGCGTCGGAGCAGACGACGACGTCGGGCTTGACCGCGCGCAGCGCCCGGCCCAGCAGCGGGTGCACGTGGTTGGGCACGCCGTTGACCAGGTTGTAGGCGGGCATCACGCCGGCCACCACCCCGGCGCGCAGGGGCTCGAGGAAGACCGGCAGCTCGTACTCGTACAGCACCCGCTCCGGCACGATCACGTCCACGATGTCGCGCTCGGTCTCGACGTTGTAGGCGAGGAAGTGCTTGAGCACGGGCGCCGTGCGCCACACCGCGGGGTGGCGGCCGCGCAGGCCCGTGCAGTACGCGATCGCCAGCTCGGCCGTCGCGAGCGGGTCCTCGCTGTAGCCCTCCTCGTTGCGGCCCCAGCGCGGGTCCCGCAGCGGGTTGACCACCGGCGACCACACGTTGAGCGAGGCCGGCGGGGCGCCCTCGGGCGGGTCGTGGCGGTACGCGCGCACCTCGGTCGAGGCCGCCTCTCCGATCGCCGTCAGCAGCGCCCGGTCCCAGGTCGCGCCCAGCCCGACGGCCTGCGGGAAGACGGTCGCCCGGCCCAGCCCGGCGGCGCCGTGCAGAGCCTCGCAGCCGGTGTGCCATGCCTCCAGCCCGAGCCGGGGCACGGCCGGTTGCGACTGATGCAGCAGGGCGATCTTCTCGGCCAGCGTGAGGTCGGCGAGCACCACGTTCTCCCCCTCGGTTCGAAGCGCTTCGATGATGAGTGGCGGCCCGATTTGTGTCAACTCCGGCCGCGATCCGAGCGCAACTTTCATGCGGTCGGCCCGGGATTGTGCAGCGTAGCGACGATCGTCCTCGATGTCCTTGTCGTGCATCCATCGATGTCCTAGGGTCTGTGATTCGAAGCGCTTCGACACCCCTTTCGACCGCGGCGCCGACCGTCCGTGTGCAACGTTCCCATCCCTGAAGGGTGGTCCACCCCCATGGCAAGCCTGAGCCGGCGCGGCCTGCTGGCCTCCGTCGCCGTCATCGCCGCCGCTCCGTTACTGGACGCCTGCGGCAGCCCCAAGGAGAAGAAGGAGGGCACGTCCAGCCAGGACGAGCTCGGCAAGGCGCTGCCCTCCTACGTGCCCGGCAACTCGGTCAAGCCCGACATCCCCATCGTCAACGGGGCCAACGGCGCCACGACCGACCCGGCCTTCCTGAGCTACCCGGCCAGCCCGCCCAAGTCGGTCACCGGCACGGTGGGCTCGGGCGGCTCGTACACGACGATGACCCCGCTGTGGGGCTCCATCCCGCCCTCGAGCGGCAACGCCTACTACGACACCGTGAACAAGGCGATCGGCGCCACGCTGAAGCTGCAGCCCGCCGACGGCAACACCTACGGCGACCTGCTCCCGCCGCTGTTCGCCTCGGACAAGCTGCCGGACTGGATCAACATCCCGACCTGGAACACCACGAACCTCAGCTTCGGCGACGCGGTCGCGGCCAAGTTCGCCGACCTGACGCCCTACCTGGCCGGGGACAAGATCAAGCAGTACCCGAACCTCGCGGCCCTCTCGCCCAACGCGTGGATCTCCGGCGTGTGGAACGGCAAGCTCTACGGCCTGCCCATCTACTCGTCGAACGCCGTCGTCGCCGGCGCCTACTACTACCGCAAGGACCTCTTCGACAAGGCCGGCGCCTCCGCGGACGTCAAGAGCGTCGCCGACCTGGAGAACCTCGGCAAGCAGCTCACCAACGCCCAGGCCGGCGTGTGGGCGTTCGACGACCTCTTCGGCAACGACGCGGCCTACATCGGCCAGCTCTACGGCTTCCAGGGCGCCACCTACCCCTGGAGCGCGGACGCGTCCGGGAAGCTGGTGCACCGCTACGAGACCGAGGGCATCGTCGAGGCGCTGAACTGGTTCGCCAAGATGGTCAAGGCCGGCTACGTGCACCCCGACGCGGTCGCCAACAACAGCCAGAACGGCAAGCAGCGCTTCTGGAGCGGCAAGGTCGCGATCTGCGCGGACGGCACCGGCGCCTGGAACGGCGACGACAACAAGTCCGGCTCCGCGGCCGACCCCAGCTACAACCGGCAGGCGTTCAAGCTGTTCAGCGCCAAGGGCGGCGATCCCACGGTCGAGCTGGGCAACGGCGCGTCGATGTTCAGCTACCTCAACAAGAAGCTCAGCGACGCCCAGATCAAAGAGCTGCTGAACGTCGCCAACTACCTGGCCGCCCCCTACGGCTCGGCCGAGTGGATCACGGTGAACTTCGGCGCGCCCGGCACCGACTTCAACCTGACCCAGGGCAACCCGCTGCTGACCGAGCAGGGCAGCAAGGAGGTCGCGACCACCTTCCAGTTCCTGTCGTGCCCGGCCACGGCCATCACCGTGCAGGCCGGCGCCGCGCAGGTCGTCAAGGACTACGCGGCCTGGCAGGCCGACCTGGTCAAGCACGTGTACAAGCCGCTGTTCTACGGCATGAACGTCAGCGAGCCCAAGCAGTACAACACCCTCAGCAAGCCGATGACGGACACGATCACCGACGTCAAGCTCGGCCGCAAGCCGATCTCGGCGTGGACCGACGCGGTCGCGAACTGGCGCAAGACCGGCGGCGACGAGCTGCGCACGTTCTACGACGGCATCCGGCAGAAGTACGGCACCGGCAAGTGAGCACGGACCCACGGTGACCGCGACGACTCCCGCGAAGACGGCGCCGCCGGCCGAGCACGCCGGCGGCGCCGCCGCGCCCCGCCCCGGACGCTGGCGGATCCGCCTGCGCCGCGACCGTTCGCTGCTGCTCATGACGGTCCCGGCGATCGTGCTGCTCGCCGTCTTCGCCTACGCACCGATGTTCGGCCTGATCACGGCGTTCCAGGACTACGACATCTACAGCGGGTTCTGGTACAGCGAGTTCGTCGGCACGGCCAACTTCGAGCGGCTCCTCAACGACTCGATCTTCTGGTCCGCGCTCGAGAACACCCTGGTCATCAGCGCCGTGCAGCTGGCGCTGTACTTCCCGATCCCCATCGCGCTGGCCCTGCTGTTCAACGAGGTCGCCAACGCCCGGGTCCGCTCGTTCGTGCAGTCGGTCGTCTACCTGCCGCACTTCTTCTCCTGGGTGCTCGTCGTCACCGTGTTCCAGGAGATGCTCGGCGGCGCCGGCGCGCTCAACACCCTCCTGCGCCGGCACGGCTGGGCCACGATCGACGTCATGACCAACGCGGACGCCTTCAAGTACCTGGTCACCGCCCAGGCGGTGTGGAAGGAGGCCGGCTGGGGGATCATCGTGTTCCTCGCCGCGCTGGCCGCCATCGACCAGAGCCTGTACGAGGCGGCGGCCGCCGACGGGGCCGGCCGGTGGCGGCGGATGTGGCACATCACGCTGCCGGGCATGCGCGGCGTCATCGTGCTCATGCTGGTGCTGCGGCTGGGCAACGCGCTCACCGTCGGCTTCGAGCAGATGCTGATCCAGCGCCAGGCCGTGGGCCGGGACGCCTCCGAGGTGCTCGACACCTTCGCGTACTACTACGGCGTCGTGAACAACAACTTTAGTTACGGCGCGGCCGCCGGCCTGTTCAAGGGCATCCTGTCCCTGATCCTGGTGCTGGCCGCGAACAAGCTTGCGCACGCCTTCGGCGAGGACGGGTTGTACCGCAGAGATGACCGCTGACACCGCGCCCGTCACGGCGCCGCAGATCGAGCCCGTCCGCCCCCGCCGCAAGCACGCCGGCCCGGCCTGGGAGGAGCGCACCGGCCCCGTCGGCCAGGGCGTCAAGGGCCTCACCCTGTTCGTCGTGGTCATCGTCGTCCTGCTGCCGCTGTGGACGATCGTGCTGACCAGCTTCTCCACGCAGGCCGCGATCAACGAGGCCGGCGGCCTGGTGACCGTGCCCGGGCAGCTGACCCTGGAGGCGTACCACCAGATCTTCACCAACCAGCTCGTCACCCACTCGCTGCTGGTGAGCCTCGGGATCACCGTCATCGGCACGGTCGTCTCGATGGTGGTGACGGTCCTGTGCGCCTACGGGCTGTCCCGGCACGGCTCGTTCGGCCACCGGTTCATCCTGCTGTTCCTGGTCGTCACCATGTTCTTCAGCGGCGGGCTCATCCCGTCGTTCCTCGTGGTCACGGCGCTGGGCGGCTACGGGCAGTACTGGACGATGATCCTGCCGGCGGCCGTGTCGGTCTTCAACATCCTCGTGATGCGCGGCTTCTTCAGCAGTACCGCACCGGAGCTGCTCGACGCCGCCCGCATGGACGGCGCGGGGGAGTGGCGCATCCTGTGGTCGGTGGTCCTGCCGACCTCGCGCGCGGTCATCGCCGTCATCACCCTCTTCTACGCCGTCGGCTACTGGAACTCGTTCTTCAACGCCCTGCTCTACCTGCCCGACAACGGCAAGTGGCCGCTGCAGATGATCATGTATATGTACACGCTGCAGGGCTCGAACATGCCCGGCTCGGGCACCACCGGCACCGGGCAGTACGCCGGGCACCAGCAGATCGCCACCCTCTCGCTGCAGATGGCGGTGGTCACGCTGACCCTCATCCCGATCCTGCTCGTCTACCCGTTCGTCCAGCGGCACTTCACCAAGGGCATGCTGGTCGGCGCGATCAAGGGCTGAGACGTGCCGGGTCTGGGGGACGCCACCCGCGGGCGGCTGCTGTTCGGCGGCGACTACAGCCCCGAGCAGTGGCCGCCGGACGTGTGGGAGGAGGACGTGCGGCTCATGCGGGAGGCCGGGGTGAACCTGGCGACCGTCGGGGTGTTCGCGTGGGCCGCGCTGGAGCCCGAGCCGGGCCGGTTCGACTTCGGCTGGCTCGACACCGTGCTCGGGCTGCTGCACGACGGCGGGATCGGGGTGGCGCTGGCCACCCCGACCGCGTCGCCGCCGCCGTGGCTGGGCCACCGCCACCCGGAAACCCTGCCGCAGGGGCCGGACGGGGTGCGCCGCCACTACGGCTCGCGCAACCACTACTGCGCGAGCGCGCCGCCGTACCGCCGCGCCGCGCTCGCCGTCACCGAGGCGCTCGCGGCCCGCTACGCGCACCATCCGGCCCTGCGGCTGTGGCACATCGGCAACGAGTACGGCACCACCTGCCACTGCGGGCACTGCGCGGAGCGGTTCCGCGGCTGGCTGCGCGCCCGCTACGGGACCCTCGACGCGCTCAACGCGGCCTGGGGCACCGCCGTGTGGTCGCAGCGGTACTCCACCTGGGACGAGGTGACGGCGCCGCTGACGGTGCAGTACATCGGCAACCCCACCCAGGATCTGGACTACCAGCGGTTCGGCTCGGATCTGCTGCTGGAGTGCTACACGGCCGAGCGCGACGCGGTCCGGGCCCACAACCCCGCGGTGCCGGTGACGACGAACTTCATGGACCTCTACCGGCCCGTCGACGGCTGGCGCTGGGCGGAGGAGGAGGACTTCGTCTCCCTCGACACGTACCCGGACCCGGGCGACCCCGGCGCGGCTCTGCGCGGCGCGATGTCCAAGGACGTCATGCGCTCCCTCGGCGGCGGCCCCTGGCTGCTCATGGAGCAGTCGCCGGGCGCGGCCAGCTGGCGGCCGGTGTCGACGCCGAAGCGGCCCGGGCTCAACCGGCTGTGGTCGCTGCAGGCGCTGGCCCGCGGCGCCGACGGAGTGCTGCACTTCCAGTGGCGCGCCTCCCGCCAGGGGCCGGAGCGGGCCCACGGCGCGCTGCTGCCGCACGCCGGGCCGGACTCGCGGGTCTTCCGCGAGGCCTGCGCGCTCGGCCGCACCCTGGCCGAACTGTCCGAAGTGGACGGCCTGCTCGGCGCTCCCGTGGCGGCCGACGTGGCCGTCCTGCTCGACTGGGAGTCCTGGCGCGCGGCCGAACTGCCGCACCAGCCGCACGCCGGGTTCGGCTACGTCGACCGCCTCACCGAGTACTACGAGCCGCTCTGGCGCGCCAACATCACGTGCGACTTCG
Organism: Dactylosporangium sp. McL0621; assembly: GCF_049995355.1. Taxonomy (NCBI): domain Bacteria; kingdom Bacillati; phylum Actinomycetota; class Actinomycetes; order Micromonosporales; family Micromonosporaceae; genus Dactylosporangium; species Dactylosporangium sp. McL0621. The sequence continues at coordinate 9,502,686 of NZ_CP188259.1, read as the reverse complement.
CCCGCCCCGCGGCCGACCTGTCCCGCTACAAGCTCGTGCTGGCCCCGAACCTGTACCAGGTGACGCCGGCGGTGGCCGCGGGTCTGCGGTCCTATGTGGCCGGGGGCGGGACGCTCGTGCTCGGCCCGTTCAGCGGCGTCGCCGACCAGGACGAGCGGGTCCACATCGGAGGGTGGCCGGGCCTGCTCATGGACGTCGTCGGCGTGCGGGTCGAGGAGCACTGGCCGCAGGCCTCGCCCGGCACGATCTGGCAGGAGTGGGCCGAGCCCCGCGGCGCCGCCGTCGTCGAGTCGGCGCAGGGCGGCCCGCTCGACGGGCGGCCGATGGTGTTCCGGCACGAGTACGGGGCGGGCATCGCGTGGTACGTCGGCACCGTCCCGGCGCCGGACGCCCTCGCGGGGCTGCTCGCCCGCGCCTGCGCCGAGGCGGGGGTGCGCCCGGTGCTGCCGGACCTGCCGCCGGGCGTCGAGGCCGTCCGCCGGGGCGGCGTCGTCTTCCTGCTCGACCACGACTCCGGCGCGTGCGAGATCCGGCCGGCCGCATGACCGCGCGGCACCGCATCGAGGTCGACGCCCCCGCGGCCGAGTTCGAGGATGGCTTCCCGATCGGCAACGGCAGCCTGGGCGCGATGCTGCACGGCCGGCCGGGGGTCGAGCTGGCCGACCTCAACGCCGACACGCTGTGGTCCGGCGGCCCGCGGCCCGCCGGCCCGGAGCCGGCCCCGGCGGCGGTCCTGCCCGAGCTGCGCCGCGCCATCGCCGCGGGCGACCATCTCCGCGCCGAGGACCTGGCCCGCGAGCTGCAGGGCGCCGGCTACTCCGAGTCGTACCAGCCGCTGGGTGGCCTCGAGTGGCGCTACGGCGACCATCGCGCGGTCGGCGGGTACCGCCGCCGGCTGGACCTCGCCGCGGGGGAGGCGGTGACCGAGTACGTGAGCGCCTCCGGCCCGGTCCGGCTCACCGCCTTCGCCTCCGCCCCCGACGGCGTGCTCGTGCTGAGCGCGACCGGCCCCGGCGCCGGCCCGCGCGCGATCGCGCCGCGCCTGCACAGCCTGCACCCCGGCGTCGCCGCGGCCCGCGTCGCCGACCCCGCCTGCCTGGTGTGGACCGGCCGCGCCCCCGCCCACGTGGTGCCCAACTACGTCCCCGGCCGGCGGGACCCGGTCGTCTACGCCACCGACGGCCCCGACGCCGCCGGCACGGTCGCGGCCGGCATGGGCTTCGCCGTGGCCGCCGCGGTCCGCCGCCACGGCGACGGCGCCCGCCTGCTCGTGGCCGCGGTGACCGGCTTCAACGGCCCGGACCGCCGCCCGGGCGCCGACCCGGACGCCCTGGCCGCCGCGGCCGTGGCCCGCCTGGCCCGGGCTTTGGCCCGCCAGCCCGACGAGCTGCGCGCCCGCCACACCGAGGACCACACCCGCCTGTTCACCCGGGCCGACCTGGACCTGTCGGACTCGCCGGGCGCGGCCCGCGCGGAGCTGCTGTTCCACCTCGGCCGGTACCTGCTCATCGCGAGCTCCCGCCCCGGCACCCAGCCCGCGAACCTCCAGGGCATCTGGAACGCCGACGTGCGCCCCGGCTGGAGCAGCAACTGGACCACGAACATCAACGCCGAGATGAACTACTGGGCGGCCGAGACCACCGGCCTGCCCGAGCTGCACGAGCCGCTGCTGGCCCTGACCCGCGACCTGGCCGTGGCCGGCGAGCGCACCGCCTCCCGCCACTACGCGGCCCGAGGGGCGGCCGCGCACCACAACACCGACCTGTGGCGCTTCACCGCCCCGGTGCCGGGCGACCCGCAGTGGGCGAACTGGCCCTCGGCCCTGGCCTGGCTGTCCGCCCACGCCTGGGACCACCTCGCCTTCGGCGCCGGCCGCGACTTCGGCCGCGCGGTGGCCCTCCCGATCCTGCGCGCCGCGGCCCGCTTCACGCTCGACATGCTTGTCGACGACGGCCGGGGCGCACTGGTCATCAGCCCGTCGACGTCTCCGGAGCACCATTTTCTCGTCGGTACCGCCGGCCATGCCGCCACCTCGTGGGGCGCGACCCTGGACCAGGAGCTCGCCCGGGAGGTGCTGACCCGGTTCACCGCGCTCTCGGCCCGCTGGCCCGCCCCGGCCGACGCCGCCCTCGCCGGCGAGGCGGCCACGGCCCTGCGCAACCTGCGCGCGGTCGGCACCGGCGCCGACGGGGCGCTGCTGGAGTGGTACGACGACCGCCCGCCGCGCGAGCCCGGCCACCGCCACCTGTCCCACCTGTACGGCCTCTACCCCGGCACCCGCATCACGGAGACGGGCACACCGTCCGACTTCGCCGCGGCGCGCAGGGCCCTGCAAACCCGCCTGGCGTACGGCTCGGGCCACACCGGCTGGAGCCGCGCGTGGATCCTGTGCCTGGCCGCACGCCTCCGCGACGCGCCCCTGGCCGCCACGACGATCGCGGCGCTGCTGGACGACCTGTGCTCGGCGTCGCTGCTGACCCTCCATCCCGACCAGGGCCGCCCGAGCGGTCAGATCTTCCAGATCGACGGCAACCTGGGGGTGGTCGCGGGCCTGACCGAGCTGCTGGTCCAGAGCCACGACGGCGCCGTGTCCCTCCTGCCCGCCCTGCCGCCGTCCTGGCCGGCCGGGTCGGTGCGGGGGATTCGCTGCCGCGGCGGCTACACGGCGTCGGTGACCTGGGCGGGCGGCCGGCTGGCCGAGGCGGTGGTGATCGCGGGCGCGACCGGGCCGCTGACGGTGGAGGTCGCCTCTCTGTCGGCGGCCCCGCCGGGCGCGACCGAGGTGGCGGGCGCCCCACCGGGCCGTGCGCGCTGGCGCTGGCCGGCGCAGGCCGGCACGGGGTACCACCTGCGGTGAGGCGTCGATCGGCGGCTCGCACGCCCGTCGAGGACCGTCGTCGTAGGTCGGTGCGAGCGCTGACCCGCCACCGGGGCTGTACGTGCAGATCCGCCATCGAGGGAGCCGCCCGGGAACTGGGTCACCGTCCGGCCGGTGCCCCTCATGCGATAGAGAACTGCACGGTCCGGCCGTCCACGGTCAGGTCGTAGTCGCCGTGGAAGGCGGTTACCGTCAGCTCGCCGCTGGCGTTTGTCGTCATCCGCGTCGGGGGTAGCCACCACTCGCCGCGGACCAGGGAATGCAGGGCTTCGTACGCGGGTTTTGGTGAGCCGTCCGCCCGCAGCAGGCCGCTCGGGGCGTTCAGCCAGCCGCCGTCCGGCAGGCCCCAGTACGTCACCGCCTGCACCGACGGGTGTCCGAACAGGGTGCGGTAGTGGCGCTCGAGCTCGTCGGCCTGGCGGGACTCGCCCTCCGGTGTCGACGGCCACGCCGGGACCTTGTAGTCGTTCAGGTCCTCGATGTGCGCCGGCATCAGGGCGCCGGACACCAGGGTCGTCTCGGTGAAGTGCAGCGGCAGGCCGTACCGTGCGAAACGCTCGATGGTCGCCAGCGTCCGCTCCTCGCCCCAGTAGCCCTGGTGCATGTGGCTCTGCAGGCCCAGGGCGTCGATCCGCACGCCCGCCTCCAGCAGGCCCTCGATCAGGCACTCGTACGCGGCCGACAGGTCGAAGTCGTTCAGCAGCAGCGTCGCCGTCGGGTCGGCCGCCCGCGCGGCCTCGAAGACGTGGCGTACCAGCGGGATGCGGCCCAGGGCGCGGCAGGCCCGGGTCAGGCCGTTCGGGTACCTGTCGAAAATCGGCATGATGACGACCTCGTTGATGACGTCCCAGGCGCCGATCAGCCCCGCGAACTCCCGCACCTCGCGGTCGATCCGGGCCAGCTGCGCCGGCACCACCTCGGCGGTCGTCAGCTCGTCGAGCCAGGGGGCGGTCTCGGTGTGCCACGCCAGCGGGTGGCCCTTCACCTGCACGCCCCGGTCGGCGAACCACTGCGCGGCGGCGCGCAACCGGGCCGTCTCCGGCAAGCCGCGCACGGGCTCGAACTGGCCCCAGTAGAACGGCAGCGTCGCGGTGTTGAACAGGCCGAGCCACTGCGCCGCGAACGTGCGGTCGGCGTCGAAGCCGGTGCAGCCGAAGCGGAAGGCGTGGTCGCGCTGGGCGACCACGACGTCACGGTGCGGCAGCGGGGCGCCGTCGGGGCCGGTGACCGTCAGCGTGGTCGTGCCGCGGCGGTGGTCGAGGCTCGCATGGGAAACCACGATGGTGGAGTTTATGCGTTACCGTGCGCTGCGTGCAGAACTCGATCGACGCCGCCATCGTCGCGGTGACCGTGTACCCCACGCAGGCCCGGGTCACGCGCCGCGGCCGGACCGCGCTCGAGGCCGGCGACCAGGTCGTCGAGGTCGGCCCGCTGCCGCTGGGACTCGACGGCGACTCGATCCGGGTCAGCGGCCGCGGGCCCGCGACCGTGCTCGGCGTCGACCTCGTCCTGCGCCGGCGCAACAAGCCGTCCGACACGACGGTCACGGCGGTGACCGAGGAGCGGCGCCGCCTGGCCGCGGAGGCCGACGAGATCGAGGACGCGGAGACGGTACTGCGGCAGCGTCAGGCCTTCCTGATCGCCCTCGGCGAGCGGGCCACCGGCGCGTATGCCCGGGCCCTGGCCGGCGGTGACACGGCGGCCGAGTTGGTGACCGCGTTCTCGGCGACCATGGGCGACGAGCTGACGTCGGTGCTGGCCGGCCTGCGCGAGCTGCAGCGCCGGCGCGCCGGGGTGACCGACCGGATCGCGGCGCTCGACCGGCAGCTGCGCGACCTGTCCGGGAAGCGGGAGCCCGACGCGCGGTACGCCGTGGTCGCCCTCGCCGTGTCCCAGCCCGGCGAGGTCGAGCTCGACGTGTCCTACCAGGTGTTCGAGGCGGGCTGGCGCTCGACGTACGACGTGCGGCTCACCGGCGAGACCCTCCAGCTCAGCTGGTTCGGGCTGGTCGAGCAGCGCACCGGCGAGGACTGGCCGGAGTGCGAGCTGGCCCTGTCGACCGCCCGGAGCACCGGAACGGCCGAAATTCCCGAGCTGCTGCCGTGGTACCTCGACCCGCTCCTGCCCCCGCCGCCCCCGGTCTACGCGTCCCGGGCGTTCGGCGGGGCGCCCGGTGGCCCGCCGCCGGCCCCGATGGCGGCCGCCGCGCCCGTCACCGGCCCGCCGATGATGGAGGCGTCCCTCGACCTGTCCGCGCCGATGGAGCTGGGCCAGGCGCGGGTCGAGGAGGGCGCGACCGCGGCCACCTACCGCCCCGCGCGCGCCGTCGCCGTGCCCGCCGACGGCACGACCGCCCGCGCCACGATCTCCGTGCTCGATCTGGCCGCGCGGCTCGACTACGTCACGGCGCCGGCGCGCTCCACCGACGTACACCTGCGGGCCGTTGTGACAAACACGTCCGGCCACACGTTCCCGCCCGGCCCCGCGGCGGTCTTCCACGAGGCCGACTTCGTCAGCCGCACCGCCCTGGCCACGTGGGCGCCCGGCGAGGAGCTCGAGCTGGCGCTGGGCCTCGACGACCGGGTGCGGGTCGAGCGCGAGCTGACCCGCCGCACCGCGACGAAGGCGACGCTGGGCTCGAGCCGCCGGCGCGAGGTCGAGTACCGCACGACGATCGCGAACTTCACCGGCCGTGAGATCCGCCTGACCGTCCTCGACCAGTTGCCGGTGAGCCGTCACGAGGGCATTACCGTGCGCGAGACCGCGGTGGAGCCGGCCCCGGCCGAGCGCACCGACCTCGGCGTGCTCACCTGGCGCGTCGTGCTCCCCGAGGGTCAGCAGTACGCGCTGCGCCTGGGCTACCGCGTGGAGACCTCGAAGGGCCTCGAACTGTCGGGCTGGCGCGAGTGAGTGGTGATGCGCACCAGGTCCGGCTTCACGCAAACGACGATGGGCCAACCGCACTTACCGGGCCGTCGCCCGTCGTGGCGCGGAAGGCGAGGAATCTCGGCAGGTGCTCCCACGCGCCCTGCCCCAGGGGTTCCACGGCCCGCTCCAGGGTGAAGCCCGCCTCCGCCAGCGCGTTCAGCCACGTCGACACCGTCCGGTGGTGCCAGCCGATGTTGTGTACCGCCTCCACCCGCCCCGGCATCCGCGTCGGCGTCGACCAGTGGCGCTCGTCCGCGTACGCGCCCACGACGCGGCGGCCCTCCGCCCAGGCGGCGCCCGCGTGGTCGAAGGCCGGGTGAGGGATGACCGCGGCCAGCGCCCCGCCCGGGCGTAGGACGCGGTGCGCCTCGCGCAGGGCGGTGGGCAGCGGGTCGGTGTGGTGCAGGACGAGTACGGCGCACACCGCGTCCACCGACGCCGTCGTCAGGCCCGACAGGTCCTCGGCGGCGGCGTGCAGGTACCGGATCCCGGGTGGGGTGCTGTGCTCCGCGGCCAGCTCCAGCAGGCGGGCCGTCGGGTCCACGCCGATGACCGTCGCGCCCGCGCGGGCCAGGCGGCGGCTCACGTGGCCCTCGCCGCAGCCCAGGTCCAGGACCGTCCGGCCCGCGACCGGGCCGAGCAGGTCCAGGGCCACCGTGGCCGCGAGGTCGTTGAACGGGCGCGCGGGGTCGTCGAGCATCGAGGCGTACCAGTCGGCGGCTTCGTTCCAGTCCGGCATGGGCCGTGCTCAGTGCGGCGCGGTCGAGGAGAAGTACGTCACGCCGCCCACCGTACAAGAACTGTCACGTGCGGCGCGCGGCCACCGATGACAGCAGCGCCATGCTCAGCAGCCAGGTCAGCGGCAGGGCCAGGGTCACCGGCCAGTGCGGCAGGGGCAGCTCCGGCAGCTGCGTCGCCGCGCCGAACACCGGCAGCGACCAGCCCGTCAGCCGCCACACGGCCAGCGACGCGGCCAGGCCGAGCACGCCCGCGGCCAGGACCAGCGCCGGGTACGTCCACAGCGACGCCCGCCGGAGCACGGCGCGCGAAAGGCCCTGCGTGCGCAGGACGTCGTGGTCGGCGGCCCGGGCCGTGCGGTCCACGGCGGCGATCATCGTGATGCCGCCCGCGGCCAGCAGCACCGCGAGCGCGCCGGTGAGCAGGTGGAACCACAGGGCCAGGGCCGGGCCCTCGCCGTCGAGGCGGGCGCGGACCGAGGCCACGTCGCGCTCGCCGGTGACGATGAGGCCCTGCGCGGCCAGGCGGGCCCTCGCCTCGGGCGGGGCCGAGGCCGACAGCCACACCTCCGGTGCGCGGGCCGCGCCGCCGTCGGAGGAGACGCGGTCGGCGTAATCGAGGTCGACCAGGGCGCCGAAGGAGCCGACGCGGGGGAGGGCCTCGGCGCGGCCCGCGGCACGCACGTCCGTCGGGCGGCCGTCGACGCCGGCGACGCTGGGCGGCAGCGGTACCGTCGCCACCGCCGGCAGCGGATAGGGCGCGTCGGCCGGCTGGAACCACGCCCCGTCGGTCAGCACCCCGCTGACCGTGAAGCGCAGGCCGTCGCCGGCGGCGCTGAGCGTGCCGCCGGTGCCGCGCCAGTGCGAGGCGTCGGCGAGGTCCGCGGTGGCCGCCGACAGCCCGTGCAGGGTCAGGGTCGCGTCGATCGCGGCCCCGCCGATGCGGTCGGAGCTCAGGCGCAGCGCCGCCAGGCGGCAGCCGTCGGTGCACACCGCGTCGGTGCGGCCGAGGGTGTACTCCCCGGCGCTCACGGTCCCGAGGTCGAGCACGGCGGAGCCGCGGCCGGTCACCGACTCCAGCACCGCCTTGACCCGCACGGGCTCGTTGCCCCGGCTGGTCACGCCGACGTCGAAGCGCACGGCCTTGCCGTCCAGTACGACCGGGTCGCGGGCCGGCGGGTGCAGCAGGGCGGGCAGGCGGGCCGGGTCGAGGCCGCCGTACTGCGGCAGCCACGGCACCACCCCCGGCAGCCGCGCGGTGTCCACGGCCAGCTTCGCGGGCTCGCCCGGCGCGCCCGGGGGCAGCTGCACGACGGCCATCGCCCAGCGCCCGCCCGGGTCGGCCTGGCGCACCGCGTGCAGCAACTGCTGGCGGGTGACCGGGCCGACCTCGAGCACCCGGGTGGCGCCGGTACCGATGCGGGCGGCCAGGTCGCGGTCCTGCGCGGCGACGTCGGTGGCGCTGACGGCGTACCCGAGCACCGCCACCGCGGTGATGAGCAGCAGCAGCATCCGCTGGGCCGCGGGGCGCCGGCCGGCCTGCAGTGCGGCGAGCGCGAGCCCGAGCCGGCCGCGGCGCAGCGCCGAGCGGCCCAGCCCCCGGGCGGCCGGGGCGAGCAGCCGCGCGCAGGCGACCGCGAGCGCGGCCATGCACAGCGCGGGCGCGAGCAGCCCGACGCCGTCGAGCCGCCCGCTCGTGGTGAACAGCTGGGCGAGCGCGGCCCCGGCGAGTACGGCGACGACGACCGCCGAGCGCCAGCCGAGGGAGGTGCGTATCCGCACCCGGCGCAGCAGCTCGGCGACCGGGCCGGCGAGGTGGCGGCGCTGGGCGGCGACCGCGACGGCGACGGCGCCGAGGGCGGTCAGCGCGGCGAGGCCGGCGCTGTGCGGGTCGGTCAGGTCGAGCGAGAACCCGACGCCGGGCAGACGCCAGCCGACGAGCGCGGCCACGGCGAGGCGGCCGGCGACGAGCCCGGCGACGGCGCCGGCGAGGATCGCGGCGACGCTCTCGCCGATGGCCAGCAGCAGCCGTTGCCACCACCGCGTGCCGCGCAGCGCGACGACGGCCAGCTCCGGGCGGCGGCCCTCGGAGCCGTAGTCGACCGCGAGGTACAGCGCCAGATAGGCGAGCAGGAGCAGCGGGACGGCCCCGGCCGGCACGCTGCGGCGGGCCAGGTCGCGGCTCTGCTCGACGCGGTCGATCAGGCCCGGCATGGCGGTGCCGACGCGGTAGTCGCCGCCGACCGACCTGGCCCGCTGCTGCAGCTGCGCGAGGCGGTCCCGCAGCGGCCCGGTCGCGTCGAACACCGCCGGGTCCGCGGTCGCGTCGAGGGAGACCTCGGCGAGGTTCGGCTGGAGCCGCTCCACGGTCGCCGCGTTGGCGAACACCGGCTCGGGGGCCTCGGGGGTGAAGTACCCGTGGCTGCCCCAGTACTGCTCCGCCGGTGCGGCCGGCCGGTAGACGCCGGCGACGACGGCCTCGCTCGCGGGGCCGTCCGGCACGAAGACCGCGATGCCGGTGAGCGAGTTCGACACGATCCGGGCGTAGCTGAGGGTGACCCGCGCGCCCGCCTCGAGCTCGAGCCGCCGCGCGGTCCCCTCGCCGAGCAGGATCTCGCCCGCGCCCACGAGGCAGCGCCCGGACACCATCTCCAGGTGCGCGCACACGTCCTGGCGGAAGACCAGGTGCGAGCTGCGGTCGCCGCTCGTCTCCAGGCCGAGGACGGGGAACTGCACGGCGTAGACGTGCGCGAACCCGGGCTGGTCCAGCAGTGCCCCGGCGACGCTGTCGAAGTCGATGCTGTTCGCGGTGCCGCGCACGTCCGCCTCGGAGGTGACGGTGATCGCGCGCTCGTCGGGGCCGGCCGCGGCGACCTCGCCCCGGGCCACGGCCACGTCGACGGCGGCGAGGTAGGCCGGCACGGCCACGGTCGCGCCGACCGCGAGGACGCCGAGCAGCACCAGGGTGACGGCCTGGCCGCGCCGGGTCCGCAGCATGGCCAGAATCAGGGAGATCATTTGTCGGTACCCCTTGCCGAGGCCAGCGCGGAGACCACCGCGAGCACGAACAGGGCGGCGAGCGCGGCGAGGCCGAGGGCGCCCGGGCGCAGGGCCGGCGGCGGCGCGGTCAGCCGCCAGTCGTCGACGAACGCGGCCACCGGGGCGTCGATCGCCCAGCCCGCGAACGCGCCCGCGAGCAGCCCGCCGAGCGTGCCGAGCACGAGCAGCCCGGCCTGGCCGCCGGCCCCGGCGACGGTGACGGCCCGGTGCGGCACGCCCTGCACGCGCATGGCCCGGACCTCGCCCGCGCGGACCCGCCGCTCGACCGACACCGCGGCCGCGGCGGCGACCGCGGCCAGCAGGAGCCCGGCGACCGCGGACAGCAGCCGGAACCGGCCCGCGTACGCGGTGCCCTGCTCGGCCAGGCGCTCGCGGTGCTGGGCCGCGGTCTCGGAGCCGACGACCTCGACCCCGGCCGCGGCGAGGCCGTCGGCGATGGCGGCGGCCCGGCCCGGCGCGACGCCCGCGGCCAGCCACACCTGCAGCGTGCCGGTGGTCGCCGGGGCGGGCAGCGCGCGGTGCACCGCGTCGAGGTCGAGCACCAGCCCGACGGCGCCGAGGACGGGGATCACCGGCACCCGCGCGACGATCCGCAGCGGCTGCGCGGCCGAGCCGAACGGCGACGCCGAGGGCTCGGCCGAGGCCCAGTCCCGCGGCGGGTCCCCGGCGAGCACGGCCGGGATCGGCAGCGAGCCGTCGACGACGTACGCGTGCGGGTCCGGCCGCGACCGGGTGGTGCCGTCCTCGGCCGGCGGCGGCACGCGCAGGGTCAGGGCGCCCTCGAACGGGGCGACCACGAGGCCGGGCCCGGTGAGCGCGGCCCGCCACCGGCGCGGGTCGCCGAGGGCACCGGCGTCGAGCACGGGCGTGCCGGGGTCGTCCTGGCGCAGCGACCGTACCGTCAGCGCCGAGGCGGCCGCGGGGGGCGCCGGCTTGCCGTCCTCGTCGGTGGGTCCGGCCAGGGCCAGCCCGACGATCCGGCAGCCGGGCGCGCCCGCGCAGCCCCGCAGCGGGGCGCTCGCCTCGTGCTCGCCGGGCGCGAGCGGCCCGAGGGTCACCGCGACGACCCCGCCGGTGCCGGCGTTGGTGAGCTGCACGACGAGGCGCAGCGGGCCCGGGGAGTCGTTGCGCGCGGCCACGGTCAGGCCGGACCCCTCGACCGGGGGCAGCTCGCCGGTCCGGCCCGGGGCGAGGGCCGCGGCGGTCCCGGGCGCGAGGGCGCCGGCGCCGCCGGTGACGGCGGCGAGGCGGGACGCGTCGAGGGCGAGCACGGGCGGGGAGGCGGTGTCGTCCAGCGCCACCGCCATGGCGTCCTTGCCTCCGGGATCCGCCTGTCGTACCGCGTTGAGCAGCGTCGTCTGGTTGGCCGCCCGCACCGTGAGGACGCGCTCGGCCCCCAGCTCCACCGCGGTGCGGTCGGCGCGCGCGTCGCGCCCGGCGAGCAGGTCCCCGCCGGCCAGCCCGAGCAGCGCGACCGCGACGGCGACGAGCGCGAAGATGCGGTCGATGCCGGGCCGGCGGTGGTACTGCAGCGCCGCGAGCGCCCACGGCACCCGCCCGGCCCGCAGCGCCGCGCGCCCGGCCCGCCCGGCGAGTGCCGTGACCAGCCGCGCCAGGAGCGCCGCGGCGGCCAGGGCCAGCAGCGCCGGCGCGACAACGGCGAGGCCCGACGGTACCGCCGCCGGCTCTTGGGTCCGCACCTGGAACAGCGCCGCGGCCGCGCCGGCCACCAGGAGGAGGTCGAACAGGGCCGCCCCGCGCCGCCCGGCCGCCGGGGCCCGGCGCAGCAGCTCGGCCACCGGCGTGCGCAGCAGCGGCAGGTCGGCCAGCACGAGCAGGGCGAGCCCGGCGGCGAGCGCGACGGCGGCGGCGATCCCGGCCGGGGGGAACGCGCGCACCGGGGCCGCGGCCCCCGCGGCGAGCCGGGCCGCGGCCCAGCCCAGCGCGAGCCCGAAGGGCAGCGCGACGAGCATCGGCAGCAGGTGCTGCCACACCGTGAGCCGGGCGGTGCGCGTGCGGGTGGCGCCGCGCAGCTTCAGCAGGGCGTAGTCGGGGCGGCGGTCCTGCGCGGTGTACCGCCCGACGATCCCCAGCGCCAGGGCGCACAGCACGAGCGCCTGGACCCAGCCGGCGAGGACCCCGCGCCGGGTCGCCGCCCGGTCGCCGGAGATCTTGGCCAGCAGCGTGCCGGGCGGCCCGGTGTAGTCGAACCCGGCCGTCTTCAGCGCGTACGCGGTCGCCTCGAAGCCGTCCTCGAGCAGCGCCCGCGGGGCCTGCGCGGTGTAGACGGCGGTGGGTGCGGCGAGCATCCCGGTGAACGCGCCGAGCGGCAGGAACACCGGGTCGACGGTCTCCTCGCCGGCGGCGATGCGCCCGGGCGCGAACGCGGGGTCGGCCCACCAGTCGCCGCCGACGTCGCCGCGCTCGTACAGCCCGGTGACGGTGACCCGCAGCGGGGGCGCCGCGCCGGTCTGCTGGGTGCGCAGCTCGAGCGAGCCGCCGACCTTCGTGTTCAGCACCTTGGCGGCGGCGCGGCTGACGACGGCCTGCCCGACCGCGGCCGGGCAGGCGCCGTCGACGCGCATGTGCTCGCAGGCGTGTTGTCGCGGTACGCCAGCGGCACCATCTTCCCGATCCCGTCGGCGCGCGCGACGAGCGTCTGGGTGAGCCCGAGCGCGACGGGCCCGCCGGGCGGGGGCAGCACCGCCTCGGCCGCGCGCCGGAAGCCCGCGAGCGCGGCCGCCGGATCGGAGCCGGTCGCCACGGGCCGCCGCACCGACAGCAGCCGGTCGGCCGCGCTGGTCCCGGCGAGGTCGGCCGCGGTGGTCCGCTCCGCGGCGGCGGCGTCGAACAGCGGCCCGGCCGCGGCGACCGCGACGAACAGCGCGGCGAGCGCGAACACCGCGAGGCTCTGCGCACCCCGCCGGCGCAGGGCCCCGAAGACCAGTCGCAGCATCGCGCGAGACTATCGGGTTTATCGAGAGAGCGCTCTCCCTCGATGGCTGTCGGGGCGCACGACTCTGTCCACACGGGCGATCCGTCGGCCCGTCCCCGGCCGCGTGGCGGCCGCTGGTGCCGCGGTGGCGGGTCACCTTATTGCGTCCGCCGTGGCCCGGGCGAACCACCGAGGGCGGCAGCGGTGAGGTCTCAGAGCAGGGCCGCCTCCAGGAACGGGCGCAGGATCGGCAGTACCCGCTCCGCCTGCATGGCGGCCATGTGGTCCAGGCCCTCCAGGACGTGTACCTCCCAGCCCAGGGTCTCCAGCTCGGCGCGGTGCGCGCGGACCGGCTCGGCCAGGTCGATCGTGACGTCGCCCCAGCGTTCGTCGTAGGTGATGGTGTCCGCGCCGCCCACGAGGCACAGGCGCGGGCAGGTCACGGTGGTCAGGGTGGCGCGTTCGTCGAAGTCGCGCAAGGACAGGTACAGCGTCACGAACTGGCGCGTCTGCGGCTCCGACAGGGTGAACTCGGCGTCGGCCCACGCGTTGCCCGTGGGCTCCCGGGGTGCGGGCGGGTGCCGGGCCAGCTCGTGGGTGGCGGTGGTGACGCGCAGCATGCCCGCGTACGGGGCGCCCAGCGGGGGCCAGCCGCCCATCGCCAGGGCCGTCAGCCGGTCGGTCCGCGCCGCCAGCTGCAGCCCGCTCACCGCCGTCCAGCTGTACCCGTAGAAGGCGAACCGCTCCGCCCCCGCCGCGTCGGCCACGGCGAGGATGTCGGCGGTGATGGCGTCGGCGGTCAGCGTGTCCGGCTTCGGCTCGGCCAGGACGCGGCCCTCGTAGTCGAACGCGACGACCCGGAAGGCGTCGGCGAGCCCGTCGATCAGGTTGCGCCCGAGCGCCGGGCCGTTGCCCCACTGCCGCAGCTCGTCGGCGCGGGGGCCCTCGACGGGCGTCGGGTCGACCGGCAGCAGCAGCGTGGGGCCGGTGCCGCGGACTTCGGCGTCGACGGTCGTGCCGTCGTGGAGTCGCACTAGCATGACCTCTACCGTATCGCTGAACCTGCTTGTGAAGGTTCGGCCCGTCGCTGCTGGAGACGAGGGCGTGAAGTCTCAAAGGCCGGTGGACCTGGCGCGGGAGCACGGCATCTCGGCGCAGTCGGTGCGCAACTACGAGCGGGACGGGGTGCTGCCGCCGGCCGCGCGGACGGCGAGCGGCTACCGGCGGTACACCCAGGTCCACGCGGCCGCGCTGCGCGCCTTTCTGGCCCTGGTGCCGGCGCACGGGCACGCGGTGGCCGGGGACGTGATGCGGGCCGTGGCCGGGGGCGACGTGGACGGGGCGCTGCGCCTCCTGGACGCGAGCCACGCGCAGCTGCTGCGGGACCGGGAGACCCTCGACGGCGTGGCGGCCGCGGCCCGGGTGCTGGCCGCGCCGCTGCCGCCGCCGGTGGCCCGGGCGGTGCCGATCGGGGCGCTCGCGCACCGGCTCGGGGTGAAGCCGGCGACGCTGCGCAAGTGGGAGCGGGCCGGGATCCTGGCGCCGGAGCGGGACCGGGCCTCGCGCCAGCGGGTGTACGGGCCGGCCGACGTGCGCGACGCGGAGCTGGCGCACCTGCTGCGGCGGGGCGGGTACCTGCTGGCGCACATCGCGGCCGTGGTCCGTCAGGTGCGGGCGGCGGGCGGGCCGGAGGCGCTCGCGGGGACGCTCGGCACGTGGCGGGAGCGGCTCACGGCGCGGGGCCGGGCGATGCTGACGGCGGCGGGCCTGCTGGACGAGTACCTGCGGACCGTCGACGGGCAATAAAGTCGACGGGCAATAAAGTCGACGGGCAATAAAGGAGTCCGGCATCCACGGGGGAAGATGCCGGACTCATCGATCATGTTAGCTGCGCCGCGGGGTTCGCGCCAGCGGTACGGCGACAGTCACACGTTTGTCACAGTGGTTCGGCCGTTCAGCGGCCCTGGAGCTGCCGGACGAGCTCGACGTACTGCTGCTGGGCCTCCTCGGGGGCCGTCCCGGCGACGGACTTCCACGCGTCGAACTTGGCCCGGCCGGTGAGGTCGAACATCCCGGGCCGGCTCCCGCTCGCGTCGCCCTGGGTGCCCTGCTTGTACAGCGCGTACAGCTTCAGCAACACATCGTTGCCGGGCCGCGCCCCGAGCTTCTTCACGTCGACCTGGGCCCGCTCGAAATCCTCGCTCACCGCCATGGCTGAGACCCTATCCCCGCGCCGCGAGCCACGCACCGAACTCGCTCGCGACGATGCGCTGGTCGTGCACGCCGGTCGCGGCCTCCGACGCGAGCCACACGATCGGCGCGCCCATGATCTCCGGCTCGAGCAGCCGCATCCCGGCCGGGCGCGGGCCGGGCGGCACCATGCCGGTCGCCGTCGGGCCGCCGGGCAGCAGCACGTTCACCGTCACCGGGGTGTCGCGCAGGTCGGCCGCCATCACCCGGGACAGGGCCTCGCTGCCGGCGCGGGAGGGCCCGTACGGGGCGAAGCCCGCGCGGGTCATCGTCGACTCGCTCACCGAGACGTTCACGACCCGCCCGCCGCCGGCCGCCAGCAGGCGCGGCACGACGGCCCGGGCGACCAGGAAGTAGCCGGTCAGGTTGGTGTCGACGACGGCGCGGAAGCCGTCGGGCGGCACCATCCAGAAGGGCTGCGGCTCGGTCAGGAACGCCGGGTTGACGGTGCGCATGCCGAGGCCCGCGTTGTTGACGAGCAGGTCGATGCCGCCGAGGCGGGTCCAGGCCGCGTCCACCGCCGCGGTCACCGAGGCCTCGTCGCGCACGTCGAGGGCGAGGCCGAACGCCGCACCCGGCAGGGTCTCGGCGACGGCGGCCGCGTGCTCGCCGGAGCGGCCGGTGAGCGCGACCGTGGCGCCGTTCGCCGCGAGCGCCGCGGCCATCGCGCGGCCCAGGCCGCTCGTCCCGCCGGTCACCAGGATTCTCGTCGCGATAGTCACGTAGCCGACGGTAGCGGTCGCGATTTTTCGCGGGGTCTCCACCGGGGCTTCACGCGGGTAGGGAAGGATACGGGGCATGACCGCAGCGGAGCGCGCCGGCGACATGCTGACCGGGTGGGTCGACCGCCTGCCGCCCCGGCTGCGCCGCCTGCTGCCGCGCGAGCTGGCCGGCTTCGCCATGCTCGGCGCGTTCACCTTCTCGGTCGACCTCGGCCTGCTCATGCTGCTGCGCCGCACCACCCACCTGCCGATCCCGGTCGCGGTGTCGATCGCCTACCTGGCCGCGTTCGGGCTGAACTTCGTGCTCAACCGCACGGTGAACTTCCGGTCCCACGCGCCGGTCGGCCGCCAGGTGGTCCGCTTCGCGGTCGTGGCCGTCGGTGACTACTGCATCACCGTCGGCGTCTCCTCCGGGCTGTACGAGCTGGGCCTGGACGTGCGCGTCGCCCGCGTGCTCGCCGCCGGGATCGTCGCCGTGTTCACCTACACGCTCTCGCGCTGGTGGGTGTTCCGGGACCGGCCGCCGGTCGCCGTGCCCGGGACGGCGCTGGCGGCTATGGCTTCGGGCGCTCCTTCCGGCCCGCCTCCAGCAGCGCGATGACCTCGGCGATGCGCCGCGCCCGCTCGTCGGGGCGGCGCTTCGTGGCCTCGATCCAGCGCACGTACGCCTTGCGGTAGAACTGCGCCAGCGCGTCGAAGAACGCCCCGGCCGCCGGGGTCGCGGCCAGCGCGGCGGCGAAGTCCTCGGCCAGGTCCGCCCGCTGCGGACCCTCGGGCTCCAGGTCGGCGTCGACCGCGGCCCCGGCCGGGACGCAGGCGGCCGGGCCGAACGTCAGCGCGAACCCGTCGCCGGTCCGCTCGATGCTGCCCCGGACGCGGTGCCCGCCGATGGTGCCGCCGACGAGGTGCCGGGCCTTGGCGCCCCACAGCGCATCGGGGTCGAACGGCACCGGCACGACGACGCGGCCGCCGGACCCGGCGACGGGCGTGGTGGTGAAGCGCATGCAAGTACCGTAACGGCTCAGTGCCCCCGGAAGGCCTCCTCCAGCCACCAGGAGCCGCGCGCGGCGGTGACCTTGGCGTCGATCAGGATCGGCCGGTCGCGGGGGCCGGCGAGCCAGGCGCGCACCGCGCTCAGGTCCGCCGGCGAGCGGACCACGACCCCGGCGCAGCCGTAGCCGCGCGCGATCGCGGCCAGGTCGGTGTCCGGGAAGGTCACGGTGCCGAGCGGGTGCCCGTGCGGGCCGAAGTGGTGCACCTCGGCGCCGTACGCGGCGTCGTCGTACACCACGATCACCATCGGCAGTCCCAGCCGCACGACGGTCTCCAGCTCCGAGATGCCCATCAGGAAGCCGCCGTCGCCCAGCACCGCCACCGGCAGCCGGTCCGGGCGGGCCACGGCGGCGCCGATCGCGGTGGCCAGGCCCAGGCCGATCGACTGGAACGCCTGCGTGAAGCAGAACCCGGGGGCGTCGGGCACGGACAGGTACATCGACGGGTAGCCCATGAAGTTGCCGGAGTCCACGCCGACCGTGCGCTCGGCCGGGAGCAGGTCGTCCAGCGCGATCGACAGCGTCCGCGGGTCGATCCGGCCGTCGCCCGAGGCGTCCTCGAACGGCACGTCCCGCCAGCGCACGCTCGGCAGCGGCGCCGTCCGGTAGCCGGCCGCGGCGGGGACCAGCGCGAGCGCCGCCGTGGCCGTGGCCGCCGCGTCGCCGAGCACGCCGAGGCCGGTGTGCAGCGCGTCCGGGTCGACGTCGACCTGGGCCACCGCCGCGCCCGGGCCGATCAGCCTTCCGTGCCGGGTGGTCCACATGTTCAGCGAGCAGCCCCACGCCACGACGGCGTCGGCCCCGGCGATCCGCTCGGCCGCGGCCGGGGAGGCGAACCCGCCGGCCACGTCGAGGTACCACGGATCGCCGTTGAACAGCCCCCGGGCCACCGCCGACGTGGCGAGCAGCGCCCCGCACCGCTCCGCCAGCGCCGCGATCGCCGCCGCGGCCCCGGGCGAGCGGGCGCCGCGCCCGGCGATGAACACGGGCCGGCGCGCGTCGGCGATCAGCTCCGCCAGGGCCCGCACCGACGCGGGATCCGGCAGGTGTACCGGCGGCAGGGGCTCTGTGTGCGGTACGACATCCGGGGCATCCGCGGCCTGCACGTCCAGCGGCAGGCTCACGAGCACGGTGCGCCGCTCCGTGCGGGCCCGCCGGGCGGCCCGCAGCACGTCGTCCACGGCCGAGGCCGGGGTCGCCGCGCGCTCGAAGGCGGCGCCGATGCCGGCCGCCAGCGCCGCCTGGTCGAGCCGGAAGTTCGAGCGGGCCCCGGCCGCGCCGGTGTCGGCCGCGAGCACCACCATCGGCGTGCGGCTCTTGGCCGCCTCGGCGATGCCGGTGAGCGCGTTCGTCACGCCGGGGCCCTGGTGCAGGGTCAGCACGCCGAGCCGGCCGGAGGTGCGGGCGTACGCGTCGGCCATCACCGCGGCCCCGCCCTCGTGCCGGGCCGCCACGAACCTCGCGCCGGCCGCCACGAGGGCGTTGGTCAGGTGGAAGTTGCCGCTGCCGACCACCCCGAAGACGAACTGCGGGGCCAGGGCCCGGCCGATGGCCTCGGCGACGAGCACGTCAGCGCTCGACCAGGGCGAGCACGCGCGCCGGGCTGCCCGAGCCGCGCACGATCGGCAGCGGGCCGGCGACCACGACCGCGCCCCTCGCCGGCAGCCGGTCCAGGTTGCGCAGCTGGGTCAGCCCGTACTTGCCGGCGCCGAGCAGGAACGAGTGGCACGGGAACGGCGGGTCGAACGAGTGCGCGGCGCCCGCGTCGGTGCCGACGGTCTCCACGCCCATGCCGATGATCGGCGTCTGCTCGGCCAGCCACCGCGCGCAGGCCGGGGAGACGCCGGGGGTGTTGCCGGCGTTGAGGTACGCGGCGTCGTCGTCGCCGCGGGCGTCCCAGCCGGTGCGGTACAGCAGCCAGCCGCCGTCGGGCAGCGGCCCGTGCTCGGCCGTCCAGGCCTGGACGTCCTCGATCTCGAGCAGGTAGCCGGGGTCGGCGGCGGCCCGGTCGGCCTTGTCGATGACCACGGCCGGCGCGCACAGCTTCTGCGCCGGCACCTGGGCGACGTCCTCGCCGTCGCGGCCCGTCACCCAGTGGATCGGCGCGTCGAAGTGGGTGCCGGTGTGCTCGCCGGAGCGGAAGTTGTTCCAGTACCAGGCCGGCCCGCGCTCGTCGTACCGGCTGATCTCCTCGGACTCGAAGCGCCAGGTGTTGCCGAAGGGCTCGGGCAGCTGCAGGATCGGCGTGTCCCCGCTCAGCGGCGCGGTCAGATCGACGACCTCGATCGAACCGGACGAGACGGCCTGCACCAGATCGTTCAGGAGCGACATGCCGCGACCGTAGGTCCGGCCCGAGCCCTTCGCAAGAGCCCCGAGCCCTTCGCAAGAGTCAGTACACGAACGGCCACCCCGCGGAGTCGTAGCCGACGAGGTTGATGCCCAGGTAGGACGCGCCGCTGTTGGCGTAGTAGTGGTAGAACAGCACCTCGCCGTCGTTGTCGGCGAGCACCGCCTGGTGGCCCGGGCCGTGGATGCTGCCGTGGGTCGCCAGCACCTGGGTGCCGCCGCCGGAGGTCATCGCGGTGCCGTTGCGGTCGGTGTACGGCCCGGTGATGCTGGTGGATCGGCCGACCATGATCCGGTAGGTGCTCGACGCGCCGCGGCAGCACAGGTCGAACGACACCCACAGGTAGTAGTAGCTGCCGTGGCGGAAGATGTACGGCGCCTCGATCGCCGTCGACGAGCCGGTCCGCTGGGCGATCGGCCGTACCGTCGAGTCCGCCCGCAGCCCGGTCGACGGGTTGATCTTGACCAGCTTGATGCCGGTCCAGAACGAGCCGAGCGACAGCCACCAGCCGCCGGACGCGTCGATGACCAGGTTCGGGTCGATCGCGTTGTAGTTGCTCGACGTGGTCGTCTCGATGACCAGGCCCTTGTTGCTCCACGAGCCCGACGCGCCGGTGCTGCTGGTGGCCAGGAAGATCGCCGAGTGGTTCGAGCCGAAGGTGGAGGCGGCGTAGTACATGTAGTAGGTGCCGTTGTGGTACGAGATGTCGGGCGCCCACAGCTGGTTGCTGCCGCCGGTGTACGG
Organism: Dactylosporangium sp. McL0621; assembly: GCF_049995355.1. Taxonomy (NCBI): domain Bacteria; kingdom Bacillati; phylum Actinomycetota; class Actinomycetes; order Micromonosporales; family Micromonosporaceae; genus Dactylosporangium; species Dactylosporangium sp. McL0621. Next base: position 9,483,033 of record NZ_CP188259.1, on the reverse strand, counting down.
CAGGGTCCACGACGCCCCGCTCGGGAACGCGGCCCCGGCGTTGCGCCAGGCGGTGCGGTCCGACGAGGTCTTGAGCTGGATGTTGGCTCCGGTGTACGCCACGATGTAGCCGCCCGCGGGCGTCTTCACCGCCGAGGGGTCGTGCGTGCCGGTGTTGCCGGTGACGGTGCCCGGGTTCGGGTACGACGCCGGGGGACTGGTGGGGGCGGCGGCGAGCGGGGTGGTGGTGGCGGCGTCGACGTCGGCGGCGCCGGCGGCGCTCGCGATCAGGGTGGCCGCGATGGCAGTCGCGAGCCACAGGCGCCGGGACTTCAGCAGGGACATGGCGGTATCTCCTCGAATGTTAGCGCTCACATATTCGAGCCCTGACATCGAAGGTTGTCAAGTTGTTCTGAAACTTACCAGCGCTGCACGGTGGCGGCGGAGTTGCGCGTGATGCTCTCCGAGCTGGTGTGGTGGAACACCGAGGACACCGCGACCCGGCCGGGGCCGATGAGCCGCAGCCAGATGTTGCGCTGGCTGAACGACGAGCGCCACGAGATGCGCTGGGTGCCGCGCGGGTACTCCAGGTGCAGGTGGGCCTGGACCGAGACGTCGCGGTACAGCAGCGCGCCCGGCTGCACCAGGATCGTCTCGCCCGGGGCCAGGTCGCGCAGGAACGTGTTGCCCGGCGAGTGCAGCAGGAGCAGCCCCGGGCCCTGCTGGGCGGAGAACAGGTCGCCGTACTGCCCCAGCGGGTAGTGGGTCTCGCGGTCGTCGCCGGTGCCGGTGTCGTACCAGACGCCGGTCGGCTGCCAGGTGTACGTGACGTTCCCGGTGGCGGTGAGGAACCGGTGCTCGCGGGTCCACACGTGCCGGCCCGGGGCCAGCGGCAGCGCGATGAGCTCGCCCGGGCGGTCGCCGGACAGCGCCACCCGGCCCGGCCCGCGGGCCTCGATCATGATCAGCGGCAGCCCGGCCAGCATCCGGTTCCAGCCGCCGGCGAGCGAGCTGTTGCCCAGCCGCACCCCGGGCTCGGTCCACAGCAGCGCGTGATGGGCGAAGTAGATCCACTCCTGGCCGGACAGGGTGAAGTCGGCGACCGGGACGTACCGGCCCTCGAGCTGCACCCGCGACTGCCCGAACTGGATGCGCGCCATGTCCTTGACCGGCGGCTGCTCGATCCAGCCCGAGCGGGACACGACCTGCCGCACGTCCAGCGCCGCCCCGCAGCTCGGGCAGGACGGGCCGCCGGGCGGGTGCGGCATGCGGCAGTACCGGCAGACGACGTACCCCTCGGTCATCGCGCCCTCATTCCGAGTGGTGGTGCACGTACATCGACTGGATCCCGACACGGCCGGGGCCGGTCATCTCGGCCAGGTACATCCCGCGGCGCATCAGCCCCGTCTTGACCGGCATCTGCACCGCCTGCATGCCGACGGCGGCGTCCTTGTAGAGGAACCCGCCCGGCTCGACCAGGATCTTCTCGCCCGGGCGCAGGTAGCGCTCGAACACGTTGCCGTAGCCGTGCAGCACCAGCAGCCCGGGGGCGGCGGTGGTGACGAAGCGGTCGAGGTACATCCCGTTGCCGCCGTGCAGCACGTTGGCCAGGCCCTGGATGCGGATGAAGTCGTAGCCGATCGTGTGCGTGGCGAGCAGGAACGCGTGGCCGCGCACGTCGAGCTCCATGCCCGGGTGCAGCGGCAGCACCACGAGCTCGCCGGGGGAGTCGCGGGAGAAGGCGACCCGGCCGGGACCGTGGGCGAGGGTCAGCACGAACGGCATGCCGCCGAACACGCGGCGCATCCCGCCGCCGGTCGGCATGGCGGTGACCGGGGTCTGCTCGTCCTTCCAGAGCAGGACGTGATGCTCGAAGTACACCGCGTCACCGGGGGCGAGCGCCATGTCGATGACGGGGACGAGCTCGCCCTCGACCTGGGCCACCGAGTTCGAGAACCGGAACTCGGTCATGTCCCGCAGCCGGGGCGCCTCGCGCCAGCCCGAGTCGCTCACCACGTTGGCGACGTCGAGCGGCGCACCGCACGTCAGGCAGGAGGTGGAGCCGGGCGCGTTCTGCACCCGGCACCACTGGCATTCGATCCGCTCCACGCGGGGGACGCTAGCGGCCGAAGCTGAGAAAACGCTTTATTCGGCGAGTTGCTCGTCGTGCTCGTCCTCGTGCGCGCCGCGCTGGGCCGGCAGCAGCTCGCCCGCGACGGCCGACCCGTCCTGGATCTCCTGCGGCGTGGCCACCTGCGGCTGCCCGACCCACAGGGCGCGCATCTGCTGCTGCATGAAGCCGGTGAGGCGGGAGCGGTACTCCTGGTCGAAGCGCTCCAGCGCCTCGATCTGCCCCTGCAGCGCCTGCCGCTTCGAGGTCAGGCCGCCGACGACGTCCTCGTAGATCTGCTCGGCGCGCTGCTTGATGTCGTACGCGTTGTCCTGCGCCTCGCGCACGATGTCCTCGGCCCGGGCCTGGGCGTCGGCCAGCACCTCGCCGGCGTTGCGCTCCGTGTCCGCCGCGTAGGCCTCGGCCTCGCGGGCGATCTTCTCGGCGGCGCTGCGGGCCCGGCCCAGGATCTTCTCGGCCTCCTCGCGCAGCGCGCCCGCCTGGGCCTGCGCGTCGGAGATGATCTGGTTGGCGTTGGCGTGCGCCTCGCCCCGGATCTGCTCGGCCTCGCTGATCGCGGTGTTGATGTGCTCCTCGGCGGTGCGCTGGGCCATGGTGAGCACGGCGAGCGCCTTGGCCTGGTCGCCGCCCATGCCCGGCACCTCGCCCGGCTGCTGCATGACGCCCGGGCCAGCCATGCGGTCGTCGTACTGTCGCATCCCGTTCTGCGTCATGGTCCCTCGTCCTCTCGCCGAATGCCTCGCGCACACTACCCGAGATGCGCAAGCCCGCGGTACCGCCGAATCGTCCTTTAGCAGGACCGAAGCTCGCCGCTTCCGGGGTTCTTCGTCGATGGCGATCTCTCGATGTGATCCGGATCATCGTTGCCCATGGTGCAGGTGATCCCGGTGGGGTTCCGCGGCGCGCGGACCGCCGCCGGTCCGCTCACGCTCGGTCAGCTCAACGTCGCGAAGTGGCTCGCCGACGCCCCGGACGCGCCCGCGGCCCGGCTCGAGCAGCGCCTGCCGGTCCCGCCGGGCACGACCCTGGCGGCGGTGGTCGCGGCCCTCGGCGCGCTGGTGAGCCGGCACGAGGGGCTGCGCAGCCGGTACACCCTCGGCGACCCCGGTTCGCAGCAGGTCCTGGACTCGGGCAGCGTCCCTTTGGCGGTGTATGCGGAGCTTCCGGCGGATCTCGGCCCCGTCTCGGCCTCCGAGCCGGTGCGGTTCGCGGTTGCATTGGCGCAAGGCGCGCTGACGGCCGTCTACTCGCACATCGCCGTCGACTTCCAGGCGCTCATGGTGCTCGAGGGGGAGTTCGACACCCTCATCCGCGGCCGGGAGCTCGCCGACGTCGTCCTGCAGCCGCTCGACCGCGCCGAGGCCGAGCGCGCCCCGGCCCGGCGCCGGCGGCAGGAGCAGGCGCTGCGGCACTGGTTCCGGCACGTGGAGGCCGCGCCCGCGCACCTCTACGCGCGCCCGCGGATCGACCCGGCCGCCGGCTCGGGCGCGTGCGGCATGTCGTCGGAGGCGGCGGCCCGGGCCCTGGACCGGATCGCCGCCCGCACCCGCACGAGCCGCCCGACGATCGTGCTGGCCGCGTGGTGCGCGCTGCTGGCGCGCCGGACCGGGTACGACATCTGCCGTTTCGTGATGCTCTCGGCCAACCGCTTCGAGTCCGGGCTGAGCGAGTTCGTCGGCACCCTGGCGCAGTCGACCTTCGTGGCCGTGGACACGGCCGGCGCCGCCTTCGACGAGCTGATCCGCCGCACGTTCGGCGCGGTCCTGCAGGCCGGCGTGAACGGGGCCTACCACGTGTACCGCCAGGACGAGGGAACCTTGTCCCGGATGACCGAACGCGGCCTGGCGCCGAGCTTCGAGCCCCTGTTCAACAGCGTCATCGTCGACACGCGCGGGTTCGACGCCCCGGTGGCGGACTCCGACCCGGCCCCGACCGACCTGCTGTGGGTCGACATGCCACCGACGAACATCCTGCTGCGCTTCGACCTCGGCCGCGCCGACGACGTGCTGGTGGCCCGCGTGTGGACGGGCGACACCGGGCGCGTTTCGCCGGCGGAGGCGCGGGAGCTGCTGCTGGCCCTGGAGCGGTTGCTGGTTGCGGCGGCCCTGAACGACCTGGAGCCCGGCGCCGTGATGGAAGCGCTGGCCGTGGGAGTGATCGAGCGGCCGGCGGGGTGGCACCTCGTCGACGGCTGCTGGGTGGACCTGGCCGAGGTGCAGCGCTTGCTGGACGACGCGCTGGGCGCGGGGGTGGCGCGGCTCGCGGACGGGCCGGAACTGACGGCCGCCTTGCTCGACGCGTCACTGAGCCCAGCGGAGGCACGGCGGCGCTGCCTGTCCCTCCTGCCCGGCCGCCACGCGGCGATGGTTCCGCGGGCCTTCGTCCTGGGAGGCGACCCAGCTGGAACGCGCTGGAACGCCGAAGGGGCATGACGAGCCGACCGAGCCCACCGGGCACGTCGAGTGGGCCCGCGCGCAGCATGATCTGGTTCATCGGCGACGGCGACTTCCCGGACGCCAAGACGCTCTTCAACGTCAACAGCGAGCTGTGCCTGGACGTCGCGTGGGGCTCGTCGGACGACGGGGCGCAGATCCAGCAGTTTCACTGCGCGAGCGACAACACGGCGCAGAACTTCCGGCAGTAGCGCAACGGCGGGGCCCGGCACGCACCGGGCCCCGCTCACGGCCCCGCGTGGTAGAGCCGCAGCAGGACCGCGCCCCCGAACAGCAGCGCGCACACGCTCACCAGCCAGAAGAAGCCGGAGAACAGCGAGGCCGGCAGGAACGTCATGCGGCGCAGCAGGAGGGCGTCGGAGCCGGGGTCGCCCTCGGCGCGGATGCGCTGCAGCACCAGGACGTGCCCGAAGCCGCCCAGGAGCAGGAACCAGATCCAGGTGTACGTGAAGAAGACCTGCCGCCCCGCCGAGCCCTTGCGTATCAGGAGCACGGCGAGCGCCCCGACCACGAGGACGGTGAACCGGGCGACGTACGTGCCCGACGCGAACAGCGCCGCCAGCAGGAACAGCACGCTCAGCCACAGCACCAGCCGCACCTGGTCGTGCGCGAGCAGCAGCGCCCCGCCGACCCCGAACGCGGACGGCCCGGTGTACCCCGCGATGCCCATCAGGAACCCGCCGAACGGCCCGAGCCCGCTGGCCTTGGTCTCGCCGCCGCGGCCCCGGTTCATGTTCAGGTAGTCGACGGTGCCGCCCATCATCGATGCCGCCAGCGCATGGCCGCCCTCGTGCGCGAGCGTGATCGCGTACCCCACGACCGGCCACAGGATCACCGAGACCGCGAGCGCGAGCAGGCCGGAGCCGACCACGACGAGCTGCGAGGCGTGCACGCCCCGGACGCTAGCCAAGCCGGGGCCGGAATCCCCTCGGATGATTCGACTGATTTACACGTATAGATCGATTGCGCGCAGTACCCGGGCGGCGCCGTCCTCCGGCGCCAGCCGCGCGGCGAGGGCCTCGGCCCGGTGGCGGTACACGGGATCGCCGGCCGCCGCGCTCAGCGCCGCGGCCAGCCGGTCCACGGTCAACCGGCGCCGCGGCACGGGCCCGGGCGTCACGCCGAGGGCGGTCAGGCGCTGCGCCCAGAACGGCTGATCGGCACGGAAGGGCACCGGCACCGCCGGCACACCGGCGCGCAGCCCGGCCGCCGTCGTCCCCGCGCCGCCGTGGTGCACGACCGCGGCCGTCTGCGGGAACAGCCACTCGTGCGGCACGTCCCCGATGGCGAGCACGTCGTCGCCGCCGGCCCCTTCGGGCACGAGCGCGCGCACCTTGGCCTTGCGCACGGCCCTGACGAGGAGGTCGGACCGGTCGCCGAGGCCGACGTACACCGGCGGCGGCCCGGCGGCGAGGAAGTCCAGCAGCGCGGGGTCGGGCGTGAACCCGGGATCGCTCGGCGGCCACCAGAACCCGACGGCGCGGTACCACGGCGGCCAGTCCCCGGGCGGCGGGACGACGATCGGACTGTAGCCGAAACAGATCGGCCGGCGCCGCGCCTCGAACGCGCGGGCGGTGACCGGCGGCAGCCCGAGCCCGGCGCGCAGCCGGTCGACGGCGGCGCGGTACGGCCGCCCCCTGACCGCCGACGAGGGCGTCACCGGCCGCCGGTACACGCCGAGGCTCGGCCGGCCCAGCCCCTCGGCGATGTGCACGCCGAACGAGGTCAACGACGTCAGGAGCAGCAGATCGGCCGCCCGCGCGGCGTCGAGCATCGCGGCGGCGAGCCGGTCCCAGTCCGGCGCCGGACGCCCCGGGAACGGCGTCGCGGCGACCGCCTCGAGCGGCAGCCGGTGAAACCCGAGCCCGTGCCCGCGCAGGTACCCCTCGAACCGCCCGTCGGCGGCGACGCTGACCCGATGCCCGCCCTGCTGGAGCCGCACCCCGAGCCCGGCGTACGGCGCAAGGTCCCCCCAGCGGCTGACAGCCATGATCGCGACACGCACCATGGTGCGAGCATCACCGACACGCCTGTGATCAACCTGAGGAGCGCGTGCGCCCCGGCCCCGGGGCACCACCGACGTCTGCTCCCAGTTCTCGGCGACGAAGCTGACGGCCGCATTGCGGCGTCCCCCTCTTCGCCGACCGGCCATGATCGCGACTCCCGCCTGTGATCCACCTGAGGACGCCAGCGACTGCGGTTCCGGAGTGGTTCGTTCCTTCGGCCGGCCGCTCACTCCGCGGGTACCTGGCGCTGTACCCACGCGGCCACGGCATCCGAGCCGCCGGCCGCGCGTGACGCACCGTTGCCCGATGCATGCGGCCTTTGCTGCTGGGAGCATCGGATTGACCGACCCTATCTACAGGGGTGCACATGAGTCTTTCGCCTGGCATGACATTGCTCAACGGTCGCTACAAGCTGGTCGGTGATCAGATATTGCAGGCCGGCGGCGGCGAGCTCTGGGGGGTTCTGGATCAGGAAGAGATCTCAAAACCCTTGCTGCTGAAGGCGTGGCCGTTCACGGACGACCGGCCGGACGACGTGCAGCGGGCCTTGTGGGACACGGAACTGCGCACGTTGTACCGGGTGCGCAGCACGCCGGGCTCTGAGGAGTCGTTGCTGCAGTTGCGTGATGTCGGCATCGACCACGGCGCCCGTAGCTTCGTCATGGTCTTCCAGACGCTAGGACTGGAAAGCCTCGCGACCTTCCTGGGCGCGAAGCGCGCGGACTTCCCTTGGCTCAGCGGACGACCTGAGGACCGCGTGGCCATGTGGCAGATGCTCGGCCGCTTCACCGACGGGCTCGGGCTGCTGCACGACCAGCAGGTCGTGCACCGCAACGTTGTGCCGAACTCGGTGTTCCTGGACCCCGCGGAGGGGCCTGAATCGGCGCGGCTGGGCGGATTCGAATGGAGCATTCGGCTGGGCCGGCCGGCGGCCAGGTCTGCGCCGGTCGGCTGGGAGACCGTCCCGGAGGCGTTTGCCGGCCGAACCGCATTCGGTCCGGATGCCGACTGGTTCGCCTTCGGCATGCTCGCGGCCCGGTGCATCTTCAACATCGAGCACTTCAACACGGGCGCGGTCACCCCGAAGGAGCGCTACCGCAGCGTCCAGCAACTGCTGGCCAAGCCGCGCGGCCGAGCCAGTAGCCTCGAGGTCGACTTCATCGGCCGCCTGATCGCCGAGGATCCGGCCACTCGGCTGCGGCACCAGTCCGACATCTCGGCCACGATCCGAGAGATCATCGGCGCGCTGCAGGAGCCCGGGCACGGTGACGACCCTGCCCGGCGGCACGTCGTCATGATCGATCCTGGGAACTCCCGGCTGATCGCCGGGTGTGAGGATCGGGGCCTCGCCGAGATCCTGCCGCTGGAGGAGGGTGACACTTTCGATCCCAAGCGCGCCGACCACCGAAACGCGCTGCATCGATTCCTCCACAGCGACTTCGCCCAGGGCGCCACACTCACCCCGATTCCGAATCGGGGCCAGTACGTGCTCTCGGGCCAGCGGATCCATCTGAAGATCGGCCCGTCGGTGAGCGATGTCGACGGCAAAGCCACCTGGCAGAACGCGTTCTGCACCGGCATCGTCGAGCATTTCACCTCGGATGTGGGCAGCCAGGTCAACGTCCCCGCGGGCCGGCTCGAGTTCTTCAGTACGCGGGAGCGGCGCTCACTCGGCCAGCATCTCGCCGGTTCGGCCAGGTGGGAGGCGCTGCTGCCCCGGATCGACAAAGCGCGGGAGCGGCGCGAGGAGCACGAACGCTTCAGCGACTTCGTGCGCATCACGAACCAGGTCGACATCCTGATTCGCGACGCCGAGCTATTCCGCTGCGAGATCGTCGACGTCGAGGTGGAGGACGGCAGCTGCACGAGAGTCGAGGTGCGCGAGATCCCCCGCGAGCACCGTCCGTCGAGCATGTTCGCGATCAAGGGCGGCATGACCGAGTTCCTGCTGCGGGAGATGCACAGCGGCAAGCCCAAATGCGACGTGGTCCAGCTGTGCTCACCGGACTCTGAGAGCATCGAGGAGCGCCCGGTCGCGCCGGAGTGGCTGGTGCAGAGCGTCGACATACCCGGCGGCACCGTCATGCTGACGCCGCACCAGGATCTTCCGAAGCTGCCACAGATCGGCGACATCCATGTGTTGCGGACCAAGGGCTTGGCCGGCCAGGTCCGCCAGATCGAGCGGCGCAAGGAGGCGATCGCCAAGCTCGTCAAGCATACGTATCTGCTGGAGAGTCTCACGTCGCCGGGACGCGTGCTCATGGACAACGGTCCGGCCCCGCTGCCCGTGCCCCTGGACACGGGCACGGTCGATGAAAGCAAGCTCAAGCAGATCGAGACCATCCTCGGCGTCCGTCCCATTTACACGGTGCAGGGGCCGCCCGGCACCGGTAAGACGCACATGGTCGCGTGGCTGCTGCGGGAGATCATGCAGGAGGACCCAGTTGCGCAGGTGCTCATCACGGCCCAGGCGCACCAAGCCGTCGACGTGCTCAGGGCGAAGGTCGAGCAGGACGCATTCGAAGGCGTGCCGGAGGACCGCCGGCCGCTGACGATCCGGCTCCGCCGCGTCACGCAGGACCAGCCCGGCCTAGCTGTCGAGGAGCAGGGCTCCGAGCAGCAGGTGACCCGGGAACTGCTGGAACAGACCATTGCCAGGATTGAGGGCAGACCGAGCGCGGACGAGCTCGCCCTCGTGCAGGCCGAATGGCTGGCCGCCTGCCAGGAGATGCTGGCTGGGCTGGCCACTCGCGACGCCTCGACGGCGAAGGAGTTCCGCGAGCTGGTCAAGCGGAGCGCCAGCATTACGTTCAGCACTACGGGTGACGGCGATCTGGCGGCGCTCGCGGGCGAGGTCTCCTACGACTGGGCGGTCGTGGAGGAGGCCGGCAAGGTTCACGGATTCGAGCTGGCCCTGCCGCTGTTCCTCGGACACCGATGGCTGCTCATCGGGGACCCGAAGCAGCTGCCGCCATACCGGATCGAGGACTACGAGAAAGCGGTGGCCGCGCTCGACACGACCGTGGCCGCCCTCGATGCCCTGCCCGGGCCGACTCGGAACGTGGACCGCGAGGTCCTGCTCGGCTGGCGCGATCGCACGCCCGAACGTCGAACCAAGTTCCAGGAATACTGCACGCGGTGGCTGCGGACGTTCGAGAAGCTCCACAAGCTGTGTGCGGTGCACGAGCCGGCGGACGGCATGCTGACCGGTCAGCACCGGATGCATCCGGACATCGGCGCCCTGGTGTCCGAGGTGTACTACGAAGGAAAGCTGTCCCACCACACTCGAGATCCGCAGACCCAGCGACCCAAACCGGGGATACTGCATAACCTGTCGGCGCCGGAGGGCGTCGACGGGCGGGCCATCGTCTGGCTCGACCTTCCGATGGCATCAGCGACGGACCGGCGCGCGGAGGAGAACGACACGCCGAGGTACCGCAACCCGGCCGAGGCTTATGCGCTCGACCGGTTTCTGCGCACTCTGCGTTCGGACAACGAACCGCCGCTCGATCTCGCGATCCTCTCGCCGTATGCGCAACAGGTCGGGTATCTGCGGCAGGAACTGGACCGGCCCGAATTCCGGGCGATGCTCGGCGGGGCGGGCCTGAGGCTGGCGCCGAATCCGCAGCGCTCGCAGGCCGGCGACGGCGCCCGGACGCGGGACGGATTCTTCACGGTCGACTCGTTCCAGGGGAATCAGGCCGAGATCATCGCGATCAGCCTGGTTCGCAACAACACCATGCGCAGCGGCGAAGGCCTGGGGTTCCTCGTCGAGGACAGGCGCATGAACGTGCTGATCTCCCGCGCGGAGCGCCTGCTGGTGCTGGTCGGGTCCTGGGATTTCTTCCACGCGCAGGTCCAGCACGTGCAGGACCAGGAGCAATGGACGAAGATCCAGCACCTGGCGGCCATGGTCGAACGCCTCGAGACCTGGTTCGAGCAAGGGCGCGCGGTCCGCATCGCGGCCGATCTGGTCGGCTACGAGCCGCCCGCCCACTGGGCGCGACGTCAGACCACGAACGTGAGGACGGTGACGGCGTGAGCATGATTCGCACCCTGGTGCCCCTGAATATGTACCGCGTCACGTACGAGCTGGCGCACGGCCGCCCGTACAGCAAGTTCGAGGAGCTGCTGCTCAAGGCGATCAAGGAATCCACGGACACCGGCGGCCGGACATTCCGGCAGCTCGCCGAGACCTTCATGATCCACGTGCGGCTCCTGACCGAGGGCCTGGTCACCCTGATCCAGGAGGGTTGGGTCGCGATGGAGCAGCGCGGCTCGGAGCTCTACTACCTCGCGACCGAGCAGGGGCAGGCCACGGTCGAGGCGGGCCGCCGGCCGAGCAACCTGCGGGTCCGCATGACGCACACCAACGTTGTGCGCGAGCGATTGACCGGCCAGCTCGCGCGCGCCTCCGAGCTGTCACTGATCACGGCGAACGTGCTGCGCCGGGCCGCGAACCGCGCGGTCTACAAGGAGGCGCTGCGGCCGCGGATCATCCGTACGAAGATCAATGGCGGAGAGGCGGAGCGGCTGCTTCCCCGCTCCGCGGGTCGCCAGGAGTGGGTGCGATGGATCGACTCCGCGGTCCGGGTCAGTCAGGATCTGCACTATCTGGCGGTGCGGGTGGACCTCGACCAGGACAAGGTTTTCGGCTTGCCGTACCAGTGGCAGCACCTCGGCCCGATGATCGTGGAGGAGACCCGTGAGCGACGCCTGGAGTTCGAGGCCGAGGCGGCTTTTCAGGCCGCGCTGCAGCGGCTCATGCCGAGTTCGGGCGACTCGTCCTTCGACGCCGCACCGGCGGTAGAGCGCCGGGCGGAGCCGTACGCGACCGCGTCCGTGTCCTGCAACGACCTCACGCTGCGTGGGTTCGCGGGTCGCGAGTTGGCCGGCGAGCTCTTCGCGCGGGCCGTCGGCAGTCTGCTGATCGTAGCGGGCAACCTGGACCTGCCGGCAGCCACGGCGGTCAAGGAGGCGGCGATCGTGCTGCGCCGCCGTGGCGTGCACTGCGACGTGCTGTGGTCCTGTGCCGACGAGGCGGCCGTCGACCCGATCCAGCGCCAAATCACGGCGATCAGGGCCGATGATTCGGCTCCGGGCCGGGCGCAGTTCAATCGGGCACCCGCCGGAGACGTCGCAGACATGATCATCACGGAGACACCGGACGGCCCGGTCGCTGCGGTCGGAGCGGGCCTGTTCGGCGGTGTGGGGCAAGACGACGAGCTGCGGCCGACGCTGCGGCTGACCGATCCGGCGGTGGTCGCCGCGGTGGCCCGCCTTTGCGCCGGTTGGTGGGAGGATCTCCCGGCCGGCGAGGGTGCGTTGCCGGCGCATCGTTGGAAGCATCTGGCCGAGAAGTGGACTGGCGAGGCGGCCAATCGGCCGCCGGAAGAGCCGGGTTTCGCGCCCGGATGCCCTGGTGGCCCGGCCTCGGAGTGCGCCGGTCGCGCGACCGTCCTGGTCGGTCCCCAGCAGGCGGCGTTCGCGGCAAGCCTGGCCGCCGAGCCCGCTCAACGGTATCTGTGTACCGAGCCTGACCAGGACGTGGATCGGCTCGTCGCCGACGCGGGCCACCTGCCGGGCACGGTCGGCCGTCGCTACCGTGTCGTGGGTGGTGTGGACGGCTGGCGGGCGCTGCGTCGCGAGGGCACTTCGTGGTCGGTCGACGTCCTGCCCGGCCCCTCCCCGACACCATCGCAGCGGCTGCTCGCCGTCGGCGCACGTTGGCTGGTCGCCTGCGGTGGCCCGGGCCGGTCCAGCATTTCCTTCTGCGTCGAGGGACACGTCGGTCAACGTGCCTGGTTGCGTACAATGAGCGACTTCGACATAACCTGATGGCGCTGCCCTCTACAGCGCGAATTTGTCGGGCTTGCCGCTCGGGGCCAGCGGCACCTCCGAGATGATGCGCACACTCACGGGCACGGCGGCGGGACCGAGCGACGCGGCGACCGAAGCGCGCAGACGCTCGAGGTCCGGGGTGCGCCCGCTCGCCGGGACGATGAAGGCGTGCACCGCCTCGCCCGTCTCGAACGACGGGCGCGCCACCACGTACGCCTCCGCCACCGACGGGTCCGACGCCAGCACGCGCTCGATCGGCCCCGCGTACACCAGCTCCGCGTTCACGATCACCACGTCCCGCGCGCGGCCCGACAGGTGTAGGTAGCCGCGTTCGTCCAGCGACGCCAGGTCCCGGGTGCGCACCCAGCCGTCGCGGAACACGTCCGCGGTCTCCGCCGGATCGTCCCAGTAGAAGGACCCTTGTGCGGGTGTGCGCACGTACAACTCGCCGTCGAGGATCTTCAAGGAGTGGGCCGCCGGGGGGCGGCCGACCGAAGCCAGCACCGCAGGGTCCGCGAGCATCTCGGTCGGGGTGGCCATGGCGATCATGCCTGTCTCGGTCTGGCCGTACCCGTGGAAGACGACCGGCCCGAGGACCGACAGGGCCTCCGCCAGCCGGGCCGGCTCCAGCGGCGACCCCGAGACCATCAGCGCGCGCAGGGTGCCGAGGTCGTCGGGGCGGGCCCGCACCAGCTGGTGCAGCTTGCCGACGGTGATGACGCTCGCGGTGGCGCGGTGGCGGGCGAAGGCCGGCAGGCCCGGCGGGCGGGCCGCGACCAGGGTGCCGCCGGCGGCCAGGGTCAGGATGCCGTACTCCAGCATGACCTGGCTGGCCAGCGAGCCGAACACGAGGTAGCGCTGCAGCCGCGCGGCCAGCTCGGCGATCGCCGGCGGCCAGCGCGAGGGGTACGGCGCCCAGGCCGCGCTCATCGCCGCGTACGTCTGCGCGCAGCCCTTGGGCCGGCCCGTGCTGCCGCTGGTCCAGATCAGCCGGGCGACGTCGGCCGGGCGGCCCGCGGCGCGCAGCGGGCGTCCGTCGTCCGCGAAAGCCGACAGGGACCGGAGCCGGGCCTCGTCGACGATGAGCTCGCCGTCGGTGAACGGCCGGGCCGATACCGTGGCGCCGACGGTGAAGGCGGCCAGGGTGGCGGCGAACGCAAATGGTGAAACGCCGAGTGAGAGCACCACCGGGGTGCCCGGTCCCGCGCCGAGGGCCCGGAGCCCGGCCGCGATCCGCCGGACGAGCGCCGCCATCGCGGCCGCGGTCACGACCAGCGGGCCGTCCTCGAAGACGGGCCGGTCGTCGCCGGTGGCCAGCAGATCGAGGACGGGCTGGGGCCAGACGCCCTCATCCGGCATCGGCGAGGACTTCCTTGATGAACGACGACAGAGGCTGCTGGTGTACCTCGGGCAGGTCCCAGTCGTTCTCGAGGTTCTCGGCGAGGTGGTGTTCGGCGACGACGGCGGCGCCGCGGTACACCCGCACCACGGGGTGCAGGTAGCTGGCGTCGTGCGCGGCGGCCGCGTCGTTCTCGGCGATGCGCGGCACCGTGATGTCGAACGGGTCGACGGTGTCGTGGTCCGGGCCGTACTCGAGCGTCGTCACGAACGCGAGCGGCACCTCGCCGAGGCCGCCGTCGCGCAGGAAGGCGACGGGTACCTCCTCCAGGTACGTGCCGTCGGCGAGGACCACGTCGGCGAGGACGCCGAACTGCTGCCACAGCGCCGAGGTGCGGTTGACGCGCGCGATGATGGCGTCGGCGATGGCGTCGGGCGCGGCGTCGACCACTGTGGACGGCCACGGGGTGTCGTGGTGGCGCACGCCCAGGATGCGGTGCAGGGCGCGCACGCCGTACCGGAAGCCGTGGATGAACCCGTTCGTCGCCTTCTTGAAGTCGCGCTGCTGGGTGAGGGTGCCGGCGAAGTAGAGCCCCGGCACGTTCACCGACTCGAACGCGGAGGTCTGCGCCGGGAAGCGGTCGTCGATGACGAGCTCGGGCCGGGCCGATTCGTCGAAGATCGAGGCGTCGAAGCGGAACCCGGTGGCGAGGATGATCCGGTCGTACTCCAGCCGGCGCAGCTTCTCCACGGTGCGTGCGTAGCGGAAGTCGATGCTCAGCCCGCCGCCGGCGCGGCGCTCGATGCGCTCGACGGTGCCGTCCAGCACCGCGTTCTGGCTCTTGAGCTGGTACGTGTCGAGGAAGTTGTTGTTCACCGCCCGCAGGTGCCCGACGTAGTGGGTCTGCCAGGCGAGCTTCACCGGGTGCGGGCCGGCGACGTGGATGACGGCGGCCGTCTCGACCAGCGCGTCGGCGGTCTCGAAGGCCGAGTTGCCCTTGCCGATGACCAGGACCCGCTGGTTGGTGAAGTCGTCCGGGTTCACGCTGACGGTGTCGTAGCGCTCCGCCAGCTCCGCCCCCGGGATCGGCGGCACGTACAGCCGCGAGACGCCGGTGGCGACGACGACCCGGCGGGCGGTGAGGTCGCCGGCGACGAACACGCCATCGTGGAAGGCGATGCGTGAGACCCGGGTGTCGTAGCGCACCTTCAGGGCCAGGCGCCCGGCGAAGTCGGCCAGGTAGCGCACGAAGTCGTCGGCCGGTGGGAAGTACCGCCGGCTGTAGTTTCTGAACAACAACGACGGGTCGTCGCTCAGCAGTGAGTTCCAGTCGGCCCGGAGGTTGAACTCCGGGTCCTGCGAGCCGGTCCAGATCTTGTTGATCGAGATCAGCGTCCGGTGCCGCGGATAGGTGGCGAAGAACGTGCCCGGCGCCGGGCCGGCCTCGAGCACCAGGTAGTCGCGGCCGTCGCGCTCCAGCAGAGCGGCCAGCTGCAGCCCGGCCGGGCCGGCTCCGATGATGAGGTAGTCCAGCGTCATGCGGCGCACCGTAACGAGCCGATTTCAGAACGTTCTGAGATTCGGTCTCTAGCGTCGCCTCCCATGACGCCAGAGGTTGACCTCGCGGCGCCGCTGCGGATCGCGGACCTGCTCGCCGCCCGCGACCCGATCCGGGTCACGGCCGGGGCGGCGGTCCGCGACCGGGTCGGGGCGGCGCGCGCCTTCCTGTCCAAGGTGCTCGGCGACGACCGCGCGGTGTACGGCAGCACCACCGGCTTCGGCGCCCTCGTCGGCTACGCGGGCCGCGCCGACCTGCGCGACCAGGCCGACAACACCCTCGCCCACCTGGGCGCCGGGCACGGCCCCGACATCGACCCGCACGTCGCGCGGGCCACGCTGCTGGTGCGGGCGTGGTCCCTCGCCCGCGGCGCGTCCGGGGTCTCGCCGCACGTCATCGACGCCCTCGTGGCCATGCTCGGCACGACGTTCGTCCCGGCGATGCCCCGCTACGGCTCGGTCGGGGCCAGCGGCGACCTGATCCCGCTCGGAGCGGCCGCCCAGGCCCTGCGCGGCCGCGGCCACGCCTACGTTCTCGGCGAGCGGATGCCGGCGGCCGAGGCGCTGCGCAGCGCCGGCCTGGAGCCGCTGCCGCTCGACGGCCGCGACGCGCTCGCCCTCGTCAACGGCACCTCGCTCACCACGGCCGCCGCGGCCCTCGCGCTGGCGTGCACCCGGGCCGCGCACCGGGCCGTCCAGCGGCTCACCGGCCTGCTCGCCGACCTGCTCGGCAGCGACCCGCAGTTCCTCGACGAGCGGCTGCTGCGGGCCTTCGGCCACCCGGGCGCGATCGCCGTCGGCGCCGCGATGCGCGGGTTCACCGCGGGCCTGACCCCGTCGGGCCAGCGCCCGCTGCAGGAGCCTTACAGCCTGCGGTGCTCGCCGCAGCTGCTCGGCGCGGCCGAGGACGCGCTGCGCTACGCCGACGGGGTCGTCGCGGCCGACCTCGGCGGGGTCAGCGACAACCCGCTGTTCTTCCCCGGCGACGACGCCGTCGTGCACGGCGGGAACTTCTTCGGCCAGCCGGCCGCGTTCGCCGCCGACGTGCTGTCGATGGTCGTCGCCCAGGTCGGCAACCTCGCCGAGCGCCAGCTCGACCTGCTCGTCGACCCGCACCGCAACAACGGCCTGCCGCCGATGCTCGCGGCCGGGCCCGGGCAGCAGCACGGCCTGCAGGGCGTGCAGCTCGCCGCGACCGCGCTCATCGCCGAGATCCGCCGCGACGCCATGCCGGCCAGCATGCAGAGCCTGCCCACGAACCTGCACAACCAGGACGTCATCCCGCTGGGCAACCAGGCCGCGCTGCGCGCCCTGGACCAGGCGCGGCTGCTGCGCCTCATCGTCGGCTCGCTCGCGGTGGGGCTGCGGCAGGCCGTGTACGTGGGGGCCCGCCCCCCGACCGCGCCCGGCAGCCGCGAGGTGCTCGACGCCCTCACGGCCGCGGTGCCCCCGATCGACCCCGACCGGCCGTTGGAGGACGACGTGCGGCGCGCCGCCGACGCCGTCGAAGAGCTCGAAAGGTGACCGACGTGACGCTGGACTACCTGATCATCGGGGCCGGCCCGGCCGGGCTGCAGCTCGCCGCGCTGCTGCAGGCCGAGGGCCGCCGCGACTACCTCGTGCTGGAGGGGGCCGAGCGGCCGGGCGCGTTCTTCGCCCGCTTCCCGCGGCACCGGCAGCTGATCTCGATCAACAAGCCGCGCACCGGCACCGACGACCCGGAGCTGAACCTGCGCGTCGACTGGAACTCGCTGCTGAGCGACGATCCGGAGCTGCTCTTCACGCGCTACACGCCGCGGTACTTCCCCCAGGCCGACGACTACCTGCGCTACCTGGCCGACTTCGCCGAGCGCCTCCGGCTGAAGGTCCGGTACAACACCCGGGTCGAGCGCATCGCCTTCGCCGACGGCGTGTTCACAGTGGACGGTCACACCGCCCGCCGGGTCGTCGTCGCCACCGGCGTGTCCAGGGCCTACGAGCCGCCGATCCCGGGCTTCGAGCTCGCCGAGCACTACGCGGACATGTCCGTCGACCCGAACGACTACCTGGACCAGCGGGTGCTCGTCATCGGCAAGGGCAACTCCGGGTTCGAGACCGCCGACGCGCTCATGGAGACGACCACCGTCATCCACCTGGCCGGGCCGAGCTCGGTGCACATGGCCTGGCGCACCCACTACGTCGGGCACCTGCGCGCGGTGAACAACAACTTCCTGGACACGTACCAGCTGAAGTCCTCCAACGCGGTCCTCGACGGCCAGGTGCGCCGCATCGAGCGCGACGGCGACGGCTTCAAGGTCACGTTCAGCTTCTCCCGGGCCGACGAGGTGGAGAAGGAGCTGCGCTACGACCGGGTCCTCGCGTGCACGGGCTTCCGCTTCGACGCCTCCATCTTCGACGACTCGGCCCGCCCGGAGCTCGCCATCTTGGACCGGTTCCCGGCGCAGACCTCGGCGTTCGAGTCGGTGAACGTGCCCGGCCTGTACTTCGCCGGCACCCTCACCCAGCAGCGCGACTTCAAGAAGTCCACGAACGGCTTCATCCACGGCTTCCGCTACGGCGTGCGGGCCCTGCACCGCATCCTCGAGTCGCGCCACCACGACACCCCGTGGCCGGCGACGCCGCTGAAGGCCACCCCGGAGGCGATCACCGACGCGATCGTCGCGCGGATCAACCGCACCTCCGCGCTGTGGCAGCAGTTCGGGTTCCTGGCCGACGTCGTGACGGTCGAGGACGGGCTGGTGTCGTACCTCGAGGAGGTCCCCGTCGCCTACCTCCGCGACGGCGGCGTCGGGCCGGTGCCGCTGGCCTTCGTCACCACGCTGGAGTACGGCCCCGACCACGACAAGGTCGACCCGTTCGACATCACCGTCGGCCGCATCGCCCAGGACACCGTCGGGCGGGCGCACGACGCCGCCTACCTGCACCCGGTCGTGCGCGTGCACCGCGGCGGCGAGGTCGTCGCCGAGCACCACCTCGCCGAGAACCTCGAGAACCGGTGGGACCGGCCCGAGGTACACGTGCGGCCCCTCGCGGAGTTCGTCGCCCGGCAGCTCGATGCTCGCTGAGCTGCGGGCCCGGGCGCGGGACCGGCTCGAGCCCGCGCACTGGGACTTCTTCGAGGGCGGCGCCGGCGACGAGCGGACCCTGCGCGGCAACGAGGCCGCGTTCGAGCGCATCCGGCTCGTCCCGCGGGTGCTGCGCGCGACCGGGCCCCGGGACCTGCGCACCACGCTGCTCGGCACCGGGCTGGCCGCGCCCGTCCTCGTCGCCCCGACCGCGTTCCACCGCCTCGCCCACCCCGACGGCGAGCTCGCCACGGCCCGCGGGGCGGCCGAGGCCGGCACGGTGCTCGTCGTCAGCATGGCCGCCACCGCGCCCGTCGAGGCGATCGCGGCCGCCGGGGGGCCGTGGTGGTTCCAGTTGTACCTCCAGCCCGACCGCGAGTTCACCGCCGCGCTCGTGCGCCGGGTCGAGGCCGCCGGTTGCCGGGTCCTCGTGGTGAGCGCGGACTCGCCGGTGTTCGGCCGGCGCGACCGCGACCACCGGCACGGCTTTCACGACCTGCCGCCCGGCCTGGCCTGCGAGAACCTGCGCGACGCGACCGGCGCGGTGCGCAGCATCGCGATGGACGCCACGCTCGGCTGGGACGACATCGCCTGGCTGCGCGGCATCACCGGGCTGCCCATCGTGCTCAAGGGCGTGCTGCACCCGGCCGACGCCGGGCTCGCCGTCGAGCACGGCGTCGCCGGGCTGGTGGTGTCCAACCACGGCGGCCGCCAGCTCGACGGGGCGATCGCGAGCATCGAGGCGCTGCCCGCGGTCGTGAAGGCGGTCGGGGGCCGGCTGCCGGTGCTCGTGGACGGCGGGGTCCGGCGCGGGGCCGACGTGGTGGCCGCCCTCGCGCTCGGCGCCGACGCCGTGCTCGTCGGGCGGCCGGTGCTGTGGGGGCTCGCGGCCGGCGGGGCCCAGGGGGTACAGACGCTGCTGTCGCATCTGTTCGAGGACCTCGACCGGGTGCTCGCGCTCGTGGGCGCCCGGACGCCGGGCGAACTCACGCCCGATCTGGTGGCCGCCCGATGATCTGGGCGCTGCTCGGGCTCGCCGCCGGTCTGCTGTGGACGGTGCCGCGGTGGCTGCCCGCCGTCGTCGTCGGCGTGCGCGAGTGGATCTTCCGGCGGGTCAACGGCGAGGAGGGCATCCCGGTGCCGGGCCCGCTGGTCGGGGCCGAGCAGTTCGAGCGCGTCTACGCCGATGCGGCGGCCGACGGGCGCAGCCGCGGCGCCGGGCTCTCCGACGTGTTCTGGTACTGGCTCGCCCCCGGGCCGCAGATGCACCAGGAGCACCTCGAGCCGGGGGAGCGGTACCGCCAGGTCGCCCGGGCCACCCGCCAGGTCCTCGCCGTGCCGCACGCCCGCTCCGACGAGCTGGCCACGGCGGCCACACGGCGCCGGCTCGACGCGCTGCCGCCCGGCCGCACCGCCCACGTGCGGCTGCGCGACCTCATGATGCCGATCTGGGCCGAGGTGTACTACGAGCTGGTCTTCGCCGAGCCCTGCCCGCCCGCGGCCCGCGAGCTCATCGTGGCCAACGCCGACGACGTGGTGACCGCGCTCAAGGGCACCTCGCTGCGGCACATGGACCGCCGCGACCGGCTCACCCGCTACCTGCTCGCGCGCATCGAGGACGGCACCTGCCCGGTGGTGCTGCCGGCCGGGTTCAGCGCGCGGGAGACGGCCTGGTACGTGCAGGGCGCGTTCTTCAACACCGCCGTCGTGCAGATGTCCGAGGCGATGGCGCACGTGCTGCTCAGCATCGCCCAGCACCCGCACCGCCCCGACGTCGACGACGACGACGAGCTGGACCGGTCGATCGACGAGACGCTGCGCGTGCACCCGCTGTTCGGCGTCGCGCACCGCATCACCTCGGCCCCGATCGTCGTCGACGAGCGGGTGACCCTGCCGGCCGGCTCCGTGCTGCTGTTCAACTACCTCGCGTACCAGCGCACCGGCCCGGCCGCCGACGACGCCTTCGACCCCGACCGGTGGCTGCGCGTGCCGAGGCGGGACGCGCACTACATCCCGTACGGCGTCGTGGCCAACCGTGCCTGCCCGGCCCGCGGCGCCGCCCCGGTCATGCTGCGCGCGGCCACGCGGGAGGTGCTGCGACGGTACTCCCTGAGCTCGGGCGCCGCCCACACCCGCTCGCTGCCGAGCCGCGGCCCGGCCTACCTCACGCCCGCCGGGGCCCGTGCGCCCGGCCGGATCCGGCTCGCGGCGCACGCGTCGCGCGACCGCTGGGCCGGCGCCGGGCGCTCGCTCACCCAGCTGGTCTGTGGAACGTACATGGTTTTCGACGCCCGCCGGCAGCGGCTGTGCGCCAACTACTTCCAGGAGGTCCGGCCGTGAAGCCCACCGAGCTCGCCCCCGCGTTCTTCGTCGCCGTCGCCGTGATCCTGCTCTTCTGCAAGGGCGTGGCCTGGCTGCTGGGCAAGGCCGGGCAGCCGGCCGTGGTCAGCGAGATGCTGGCCGGGGTCCTGCTGGGCCCGTCGCTGCTGGGCCTGCTGCTGCCGGGCGTGGAGCACTGGCTCTTCCCGGCGCCGTTGCTGCCGGTGCTGTACGTCGTGGGCCAGATCGGCCTCGTGCTGTTCATGTTCCAGGCCGGGTACGCCTTCGCCGGCCACCGCACCACCCGCATCGCCGGGACGGCCGGCGCGGTCTCGGTCGCCGGCGTCGCCGTGCCGCTGGCGCTGGGCGTGCTGCTCGTCGTGTTCACCGACGGGCTCGCCCCGGTGCAGAAGGAGGGCACGCCGCTCGGCGTCACCGCGGCCTTCGTCGGCGTGGCCCTGGCGATCACCGCGTTCCCGATGCTGGCCCGGATCATCACCGAGCGCGGGATCGAGGGCACCCGGTACGGCTCCCTGTCGATGGCCAGCGGCGCCCTCGACGACATGGCCGCGTGGATCATGCTCGCGGTCGTGCTCGCCGTCGCCTCCGGCGAGGCCCTGCCGGCGATCGTCACCGCCGGGGGCGCGGTCGTCTTCGCCGTGGTGCTGTGGTTCGGCGGGCGGCGCGCGGCCGGCGCGCTCATGGCCAGCGACCGCGTCGGCGACCGGGGCCGGCTGCTCGGCACCGTGGCGCTGCTGTTCGCGGTGGCCTGGTACACCGACAAGATCGGGCTGTACGCGGTGTTCGGCGCCTTCGCGGCCGGCGTCGTGATGCCCCGCACGCCGAACACCGACAAGGTCGTCGACACGCTCACCCCGGTCGCCGCGATCGTCTTCCTGCCGCTGTTCTTCACCTTCTCCGGCCTGCGCACCGAGTTCGGCCTGCTCAGCAACCCGGCGGTGCTGCTGTTCGCGATCGCCTGCGTGGTGCTGTCCGTCGCCGGCAAGTTCGGCGCGTGCTGGGCCGCGGCCCGCCTGCGCGGCGAGCCCAACGCCGTGGCGCTGCGCGTCGGCGCGCTCATGAACGCCCGCGGCCTCATGCAGCTCATCGCGCTCAACGTGGGCCTGGAGGCCGGCATCGTCGGCCCGGCGCTGTTCACCGTGCTGGTGCTCGTCGCGCTCGTCACCACGATCATGACCACCCCGGTGCTGGCCTGGCTCGACCGCCGCGCCGCCGTTTCCGCAAGCCTTCCGGAAAGAGACGTCCATCACTTCCCGGTTGCCCGTTGAGGGTGCATTGTCATGGTGTGCGTGCTGCGGAGCCCCCGCGGCTCCTCGTCGTCGAGGACGACGAGGAGCTCAGTGAGATGGTGAGCGAGACGCTGGTCGACGAGGGCTACGTCGTCGACCGGGCGCATGACGGCCAGCGCGGGCTCCACTTAGGCCTGACCCGGCCCTACGACGTCATGGTCATCGACCGGCTGCTGCCCGCCCTCGACGGGCTCGACCTGGTCGCCCGGCTGCGGTCCCGCTCGGTGCCGGCCCGCGCGCTCATGCTCACCGCGCTCGGCACCGTCGGCGACCGCATCGCCGGGCTCGACGCCGGCGCCGACGACTACCTCGTCAAGCCGTTCGACCTCGACGAGCTCAGCGCCCGCATCCGCGCCCTGGTCCGGCGCACCCCGGCGCCGGCCGAGTCGCTGCGCCTGGGCGGCGGCCGGCTCGACCTCGTGGCCCGCGACGCCCTGCTGCCCGACGGCACGCGAGTCGCCCTGTCCACGCGCGAGTTCGAGCTGCTGCGGGTGCTGGCGGCGCGGCCGCGCGCCGTGCACTCCCGCTCGGAGCTGCGCCGGCGGGTCTTCGACGAGGCGGCGGCCGCGTCGATCGTGGACACCTACGTCTACTACCTGCGCCGCAAGCTGGGCCGCCCCGTCGTGCGCACCGTGCACGGCCTCGGCTACCGCCTCGGCGCACTGTGATCCCCGTCGAAGAGGTGCTCGTCCGCCGGGCCCGGCTGCGCCTCGGCCTCGGGGTGGGCCTGGCCATCACCGCGCTGCTGGCCCTGGCCGGCGGGATCTCCTACGCGGTGCTGGTCCGCGGCCAGGAGGCCCAGATCCGGCGCGAGCTCGCCTGGGGCGCCGCCAACGGCACCGTCCCCGGCCCGCCCGCGTGCAGCTGGGTCTTCTGGTACGAGCGCGGCGCCTTCCTCGGCGCCAACACCCCGCCCCCGCCCGGCCTGCCCGTGGTCGCCGACGCCGAGCTGGTCGCCGCCACCGGCCGGCCGCACGACTCCCGCCTGACCCGCGACGGCACCCGGTACTACGTGCACACCGAACGCCGCGGCGACCGCGTCGTGCAGGTGGTCTTCGACGCCCGCTTCCAGCTCTCCGACCGCCGCCACCTGCTGTTCGCGTTCGCCCTGGCCGCGCTGGCCGGCCTGCTGGCCGCGGTCCTCACCGGCGTGCTCGTGGGCCGGCACGCGGTGGCCCCGCTGGTGGACGCGCTGGCCCGGCAGCGCCGCTTCGTCGCCGACGCCAGCCACGAGCTGCGCACCCCGATCGCGCAGGTGCACACCCGCGCCCAGCTCCTGGCGCGCCGCGCCGCCGGTGCCTCGGCCGACGGCTTCTCGTGGGCCTCCGAGAAGGACCCGGACCCGGGGATCGACGAGCGCGACCTCGTCCGGCTGGTCGCCTCGACCCGCCGGCTCGGCGAGATCGTGGAGGAGCTGCTGCTCTCGGCCCGCCTCGCCGCCTCGCCCGACGACCTGCCCGCCGCCGTACCCGTCGACCTCGCCGTCCTGGCCGCCGACGCCGTCGCGGCCGAGTCGGACCTCGCCGCCGAGCGCGGCCGGACCATCACCGTCGCCACCCCCGGCGGCCCGGTGCTCGTCGCCGGCATCGAGTCGGCCCTGCGCCGGGTCCTGAGCGAGCTGCTCGCCAACGCCCTGGCCCACCTCCCGCCCGGCGGCCGCATCGCCGTGACCGTCCGGCGCACCGACCACGCCGAGGTGACCGTCCAGGACACCGGCGCCGGCTTCGACCCGGCCGACGCCGAGCGGATCTTCGACCGCTTCCACCGCGGCGCCGGGGCGGGGGAGCGCCGCCACGGCCTCGGCCTGGCCCTCCTGCGCGAGGTCGTGACCGGCCACGGCGGCGCCATCACCGCGCACGGCCACCCGGGCCGGGGCGCGAGGTTCACGGTACGTCTGCCGCTGCTCACGCTCGGTCGCCCGCCCCGCGCCCGGCGGGTGGCCCGGCCGCGCTGGCACCGCCGCGGCGATCCGGCCTCCGCGGGCCGCGCGCCGGGACCGGACCCGCGGCCCTGGGGGGCTTGACCCCTGGCCGGTACGCGCTAACGTCCCGGGTCATGGGTTCAGTTGCGTTGGCCGAGGAATTACTCCTGCTCGCCTACGATGACGAGTCGGGCCGGGCGACCGGCTCGCACATCGGCCTCGACCTCGGCATGGCCGCCGCCGTGCTGGTCGAGCTGGCACTGGCGGGCCGGATCGCGTACGTCGGCGGCACCCTGGCGGTGACCAACTCCGCCCCGACGGGCGAGCCGATCGCCGACGAGGTGCTGTCCCGCGTCGTCGCCGACACGCCGCACTCGCCGTCCTCCTGGCTCCAGCGCCTCCGCCACGGCCTGCGCGACCGCGTCCTGGCCGACCTGTGTGCCAAGAACATCATCTGCGACGTCGACGAGACGACCGCGGACGGTTACATCCACCTCCACCGGTACCCGACGATCGACCCCTCGGTCGAGGCCGACGTCCGCGACCGCCTGAGCCGCGCCCTGATCGGCGACGACCAGCCCGACGAGCGCACCGCCGCCCTGGCCACCCTGATCGGCGCCGTGCGCATGGAGCCGACCCTGGGCCTGACCGGCGCCGACGTGCGGGCCGCGCACGAGCAGCTGGAGAAGATCTCCGACCACGCCGGCTTCACCGGCACCGTGAGCATGGAGGAGTCCTCGATCCGCCCGTCGGTCGCCCTGGTCGTCGCGGTCCTGGTCAAGGCCATCCAGACGGCCCTGGGCACCGCCAAGGCCTGACTCCCGCGGCGGCCCACCCCGCAACCGCGTTCGTCAGTCGGGCACGGGCTCGGACGCGGTCTCGGGCTCGGACGCGGTCTTGGACGCGGTCTCGGGTTCGTCGAGCGCCGTGCCCATGACGAACGTGACGTCGGGCTCGGAGACCGGGTTGACCCAGCAGCGCATGCTCAGCAGCGGGGAGAAGTGCTCCACGTCCTCGCCGAAGGCCCGCTGGGCCTGGACGAAGTCGGGGTTGGCGATGCCGAGCGACAGGCCCGGCCACGTCTGCACGGTGGTCGAGTTGTCGGCGAGGTAGTGACCCCAGGACTTTCCGCAGCGGCAGTACCGCTTGTCGGGAAAGAGCCGGACGATGTCGCCGCAGTGGGCGCAGTACAACAGCTTCACGATCCAGGAGCGTGCCACGCCGGCCGCGGCCGCGCGAGTGAGCCGGGGCCGCCCCGGAAGGCGGCCCCGGCTCCTGGGCTCAGCGGTGCTCCCACCAGGCGTGCGCGGTGACCGCGGCGTAGGCGTCGACGATGCCGTGGCCGTAGAAACCGTTGAAGTGCGTGCCGCCCTCGCAGAGCGCGTCGAACTCGGGGGTGCGACCCACGTTGACGTACGACACCAGCGGCGGGTTCGGGCACGCGTGCTCCGAGGCCGTGGCGTAGAGCAGGTACTCGACCTTCCAGGGCTCCAGGCCGAAGCCGTTGCGCCCCTGCTTGCTGCCGTGCGCGCTGACGATCAGCGCCGCGACGCCGGTGGCGTGCGGCGAGGCCATCGAGGTGCCCTGCAGGTACGTGTAGTACCCGCACTGCCCGACCGCGTTGCACTGTTTGAAGACCGAGTCGGCGAACTCGGGCACGACATTGCCCGCCTCGTCGACCGAGCCCTCCTCCTGCAGCACCTTCTTCGGGTACGTGGACAGGATCTCGTTGCCCACGGTCCGATAGGTGTCGGTGCCCAAGCCGTCCCGGAAGTAGCCGCCGGGCGCCGAGACGCCGACGCGCTCCAGGCCGTAGTCCGAGTAGTCGGACTTGTTCAGCGACGGGCCGAGCGCGGACACGCCGATGACGAAGGGGCCCTCCGTCGGCAGGTCCCAGCACGTGCTGTTGTCGACCGGCCGGTCGTAGGCCGTGTCCACCGGGTAGTCCGGGCTGGAGATGTCCGTGCGCGGCTTGCCCTTGTCCTCATGGTTGTTGCCCAGCGCGCTGACGAGGGTCACGCCCTTGCTGTGCGCGTAGGTGAGGGCACGGAACATCGCCTTGATGATCGTGCGCTGCTCCGCCTGGTCGGCCGCGGAGTCGGCCGGGTTGGCGACGCAGTTGTACAGCCACGGGTCGACGTAGAAGGACATGTTCACCACGTCGATGCCGTTGTTCGCCGCGTGCACGAGCGCGTTGACGGTGGGCTCCAGGAAGAAGTACCCGGAGTCCTGGCCGCCCTTGAGCTCGACCAGCGACACGTTCGGCGCGACACCGGAGACGCCCAGGCCGTTGGCCGCCGCGCCGATCGTGCCGGCGACGTGCGTGCCGTGGCCGCCATCGTCGGTACCGACCGGGTCGAGGCAGCTCGCAACCTCACACGGACCGTCGATGTCCACCATGTCCGGCGCGAAGTTCTTCGACAGCGCCCAGTTGAAGTTCGGGGCGATGTCGGGGTTCGACGCGTCCACGCCGGTGTCGAGGATGCCGACGGTCACCCGCTTGTCGCCGGCGTTGACCTTGCGCGCCTTGTCCGACTTGACCGTCGTGAGGCCCCACAGCTTGTCGTCCAGCGGGTCCATGCCGGCCGTGGCCGGCTTGTTGCCGCCCTTCTTGGCGGCCGCGGCCGCCTGCTGCGCCTCGCGCTCGACATTGCCGGGCTGCTCCTTCTTCGGAGCCCGGCCGATCGAGGCCTTGTGCGTCGCACCGACGAGACCGGCCGTGTTCGCGGCCTTCTCGACGAAGCCCTTCTGCGGCGCGACCACCGTGTACATCCCCACGTCGGTGTTGCCCGCCACCACCTTGCCGCCGGCCTTGGCGATGGCGGTGGCGGCGTCGGCCGTGGACACGTTGTCCGCGGCCACGACCGTGTACTCGGTCGTCGCCCCGGCCTCGGCGTTGGCGGGGGCCGACACGAGCCCGGCCGCCGTCAGCGTCAGCGTCGCGGTCAGTACCGCGGCGCCCGTGAGCCTCTTCTGGTATCCCACATAACCTCCCTGGTCGAGGGAATGGGGACATGAGACAGGAGGCACCAGGCCGGCGGAACCCTCGACGGCGCGGAACGGAAACTCAAGGGTCGCCCCTAAGTGATCATCCCTATGTCGCGATGATGTCACGATGGGTGGGTGACAGTCGACCAAACCGTGCGGTTGTACCTGGGCGAACGCTCGCGCGCCGCGACCACCCACACGAACCTGTCGGCCGTGCGCGCCGACGGGCCGGTGCTCTGGGTGGCCGGCGACGAGACCGCGACCGTCGAGCGGCTCGTCGCCGACGATCCGGGCGATCCCCGGCGCTACGACGGCGAGACCAGCTTCCGCCTCGCCGACCTGGTGCCGCTGCCCGGCGTGGACGCCGACGAGGAGGCCGACATCGAGGGCCTGGCGCGCACCGGGCCGTTCCTGTGGGCGATCGGCTCGCACAGCCTGCGCCGCAAGCAGATCAAGTCCCACCACGACGGCCCGAAGCCGCTCAAGCGGCTGGCCCGGGTCGAGGGCCAGGCCAACCGCCAGGTGCTGATCCGGCTGCCGATCGCCGACGTCGCCGGTCTTCCTGCGCCGGTACCGTACGTCGAGACCGACGGCGGCCCGCAGCACGCGGCGATCCTCAGCGGCGAGGACAACCTCCGCAACCTGCTGAGCGACGACCCGCACCTCGCGCCGTTCCTGCCCATCCCCGGCAAGGACAACGGCCTGGACATCGAGGGCATCGCGGTGCACGGCGAGCGGGTCTACCTGGGCCTGCGCGGCCCCGTGCTGCGCGGCTGGGCGGTGGTGCTGGAGCTGCGGCCCTACGCCGACCCCGACGACCCGCGGCGCCTGCGCCTGCGCCCGTTCGAGGACGGCCGGCGGTACCGTAAGCACGTGCTCGCCCTCGGCGGCCTCGGCATCCGCGACATGTGCCCCGACGGCGGCGACCTGCTCCTGCTCACTGGCCCCTCGATGGACCTGGACGGCCCGGTGCGCCTGTACCGCTGGCACCACGCCGCCGTCGCCGCCGCCCCACAGGTGGTCCGCGGCGACGCCGTGCGCCTCGAGCTCGACCTGCCCTACGGCGAGGGCGACGACCACGCCGAGGGCATCACGCTGGTCGGGCCGCCCGAGCACCGCCGGCTGCTGGTCGTGTACGACAGCCCGGCCCCAGGCCGCCTGGCCGGCGACGGCGCCGTGCTCGCCGACCTCGTCAAGCTGCCCTGAGCGTGCTCCGGCTCAGCGGCGCCGGGTCGGGCCCGGGTTCGCCTGCGTCGGGTTCTGGCCCGGGCCGCCCGGGAAGCCCGGGAAGTTCGGGTCCCCGGGGATGGCCGGCGTCGGCGAGATACCGTCGCCCTCCTTGTCGCCGGTCATCGGCGCCTTCGGGAACTTGAGCTTCGGCATGTTCATCTTGGCCAGCGCCGCGCTCATGAAGTCGTTCCAGATCGGGCCGGGCAGCTTGCCGCCGATGATGTTGTTGCCCTTGTAGTCCTTGATCGGCTGCTCGTCCTTGACGTTGCCGACCCAGACCGCGGCGGCCAGGCCGGTCGCCTTCTTGCCCGGGTCGTACGGCGCGAAGCCGCCCATCCAGGCGTGCGCGTTCGAGGTGGTGTTGCCCAGCTGCCAGGTGCCGGTCTTGCCGGCGAGCGTGTAGGGGGACTTGAGGCCGTAGTGCACCGGCACGCCCGTGAGCACCTTGGCCATGTCGTCGGCCATCTGCTCGGTGAAGCCCGGGATGCGGGTGCCCTTGAGGATCTCGCCGTAGGTCTTCGTGCCGCCGGTCCACACCTCCTTGAGGAAGTGCGTCTTGAAGGCCGTGCCGCGGGCGGCGATGGTCGCCAGGCCGCCCGCATGGTCGAGGACGGTGATCGGGTACTGCCCGAAGCCCACCTCCTCCTGGAAGTACTTCGGGGCGACGTCCGAGCCCTTCAGCTTCGTGAGGTCCATGCGCTGCGGCTGGTTCTGGCCCTGCACCGTCGCCCACATGTCGCGGATGCCCGCCGCGCGCGCCGTGTCGATCACCCGGGCCGGCGTCAGCTTGAGCGTGATCGCGTAGAACGGCACGTTGAGCGACTGGACCGTGATCTCCTCGAGCGTGCACCAGTGCCCGGAGCCCGAGTGGCACTCCGGCTCGACGCCCTCGGTCGCGTTCTTGACCTGGTTCTTCTTCGCCGCGGTGCGGCCCGGGAAGTCCCGCGGCACGCCGTCCCACATCGAGTCGATGGAGTACCCGGCCATCAGCGCGGTCGCGAGCGTGTACACCTTGAAGGTCGAGCCCGGCGGGTGCCCGCCGCCGCAGCTCTCCTGGCCGGTGCCGAGCACCGGGTCGACGTAGTAGCTCGCGTAGTCGCAGCCGCTGCCGCTGTCGCCGCCGTAGTACGCCTTCACGCCGCCGTTGCCCGGCTCGACCGCGACCAGCGCGGCCTGCAGGTTCGGCGGCTGCTTGTCCATGTTGGACTCTTTGTTGCGGCTGGCCTCGCGCACCGCGATCGGCTGGATGTCCTTGTCGATCGTGGTGACGATCTTCAGGCCGCCGTTGCGGATCTTGTCGAAGTTCTTCTTGTCCTCGGGGTCGGTGTCCTCGTAGAGCAGCTGCCCGGTGCGCGGGTCCTTGAGCTGCGAGACCTCGCCGAGCACGTGGTGGATGATCAGGCCCTCGGGCCGGTTCAGGTTCTGCGCCTGCACCGCCCGGTCCCGCGCCTGCGCCGGGGTGATGACGTTGTCCGGGAACTTCATCCGGGTGTCGGCCTCGGCCTCCTTGACGAAGTCCAGCTGGACCATCTGGTCGCGGATGTACTTGAACCGCTTCTGCGACTCCACCTTGTCGATGTTGGGGTCGAACGGTGAGCCCCTGCCGCTGCCCTCGGGGTTCTTGACCAGCCCGGCCAGCAGCATGGCCTCGTTCGTCTTGAGGTCCTTGGCGGGCTTGGCGAAGTAGGCCTGGGCGGCGGCCTCGACGCCGTAGGCGCCGCGGCCGAAGTAGACGATGTTGAGGTACATCGTCATGATCTCGTCCTTGGAGTACTGCTGGTTGAGCTTCAGCGCGATGACCGCCTCGCGGACCTTACGGGCGTAGGTGACGCCCTCGAGGTCGGCCCAGCGCCGCGCGTACTGCTGGCTGATCGTCGAGGCACCCTGCCGGTCGCCGCCGCTGACGTTGTTCCACGCCGCCCGCACGACGCCCTTGTAGTCCACGCCGTCGTTCGTGTAGAAGCTGTTGTCCTCGGCCGCGACCACCGCGTGCTGCATGTCGACCGGGATGTCCTTGAACGCCAGCACCGTGCGGTTCTCGCCGATGATGCCCATCCGGGTCACGCCGTCGGAGTAGTAGATCGTCGTCGACTGGTCCAGGGAGATGTCGTCGGGCAGCGCGACCTGGTCGAAGTAGTACGTGCCGGCGACCATGCCGATGCCGGCGATCATGATGAACGCGGCGATCGAGGCGATGGTGATGTTGCGGCGGCGCCGGCGCTTGGCGCGCTTGCCGATCGAGCTCTTGCCCTCGCCGTCCCCGGTTTCGGGGACACCGCCGGACGAGCTGATGACGGACACGGAGGCGCTGCCGACCGTGGCGCGGCCGCCGAAGACGGGCGCGCCGCCGACGGAGGCGCGGCCGCTCGGGACCGACGCGCTGCCCACGGTGGCGCGGCCGCTCGGGACCGATGCGCTGCCGGTCACGGGAGAGCCGGCCCGCCCCACGGAGGCGCGCCCAGCGGGTGGACCGGCTGGTCGATAGCCCGGCCGGTCGTGGTCTGCGCCGGGCGTGGAGAGCGCGCCGGGAATGCGCGCCCGCCCGGAGATCGGTCCGCCCGTACTGTTGGCGTCCTTGTCCACGCGGCCGAGGGTACGGGCTTGCATCGATCCGGGCGACCCCCTTCACTCATCGGCACGCGTCAAATCAACGCACGGTTACTGAAGCGATCACTTGACCATTGGGCCCCGCCCGGCCTATGGTGGAGTCGTGATCGAGGACGGCGAACGGTCACTCGACCAGGTCTTCCACGCCCTGGCCGACCCCACCCGGCGGCGCATCGTCGCCGAGCTCGTGCGCGGCCCGGCGTCGGTCAGCCGTCTCGCCGGTCCGCTCGACATGACCCTGTCCGCGGTGCTGCAGCACCTGCAGGTGCTGATCGACAGCGGCCTGGTGACGTCGGCCAAGGCCGGCCGGGTCCGCACCTGTGCCGTCGACCCCGCCGCGCTGCGACGGGCCGAGGCCTGGCTGGGCGGGCAGCGCACCGCCTGGGAGCGCCGCCTCGACCGGCTGGAGGAGGAGCTGTGACGGACCGTACCGTGCTGCACGCCGCGCACACGCTGGAGCGCACCTACCCGCGCCCGCCGGCCCGGGTGTTCGCGGCGTGGTCCGACCCGGCCAGCAAGGCCCGCTGGTTCGGCGGCGACCGCCACGAGCTCGACTTCCGGGCCGGCGGCCACGAGACCGTGCACGGGCGCGACACCGAGGGCCGGGCGCTGCGGCACGAGGCCCGGTACGAGGAGATCGTCCCGAATGAGCGGATCGTGTACACCTCGACGCTGTCGTCCGACGGCGTCCCGGTCACCATCTCCGTGACCACGGTCCAGTTCCGGCCCGCCGGGGAGGGCACCGCGCTGGTGCTCACCGAGCAGGCCGCGTACCTCGACGACCGCGAGCAGCCGGCCTGGCGCGAGCGGGGCACCGGGGACTGGCTCGACGCCCTCGGGCGGGAACTGGCCTGACGCTCTCGAAAGGAGCCCCACCATGGCGAAGTTCATGACCATCGGCTACGGCGACCAGCAGGGCTACGACCGGACCGACCCGGCCGTGCGCGACCGCGCCCACGCGCACGACGCCCGGCTCCGCGCGTCCGGCGTCGAGGCGGCCATCGCCGGCTCGCCGGTCCAGGTCCGCAACCACGCCGAGTCCGGCCCCACCGTCCAGGACGGCCCGTTCATGACCGCGGCGCTGCCGGTCGCGGGCTTCGCGGTCATCGAGGCCGACACGCTCGACGAGGCCGTCGCGCTCGCCGCCGCGACGCCGTGCGCGGTCGCGTACGGCGTCGTCGAGGTCTGGCCCCTGCGGGACTGACGCGCTACTTGCGCGCGGACCGCCGGTCCCGGGGCCGGGGAATCGCCACCGCGAGCTCCTCGACCGGCACGTCCTCGGCCGGCTCCGCCTGCTCGTGCTCATCGAGCCGGCGGGCGGCGTACCAGAGGAAGCCCAGCACCGCCGCCCAGCTCAGCACGGCGAGCACGAGGTAGCTCCAGTGGTTGTGGTGGCGGATCCACACGCCCACGAACCACAGCAGGCTCGTCCAGGCCACGTTGGCCGCCACGAACAGGTTGGTGACCAGGCGGGGCAGCACCGTGAGCATCGCGCCGAGGACGATGAACAGCAGGGCCATCATGGCGTACGAGCCCTGGTAGATGGTCGGGTCGGTGCCCGGGTGGCCCGGCCCGAACAGCACCAGCGGCCAGATGACGAGGTTGATCCCGGCGACGATCGCCATGATCTTGAGGCGGGCGACGTCGAGGACCGCCGCCAGCCGGCGCCGCAGCGCGGGGACGGCCGGCACGACCAGCGCGAGCGTGAACAGCCCGAGGCCGAAGAGGACGAAGGACATCTCCTCCCCGCGCAGAATGCCCATCGGCCCGGGGCCGGCCAGGTAGGGGGCGGTGATCCGGCGGCCGAACAGCGTCTCGAAGTTCGTCAGCTTGTTGTGCACGATCTGCCAGAAGGTCAGGTCGCCGTAGTTCTCCAGGAACAGCTCGGTGAGCGTGCGCTGGTCCGTGCCGAACGCCGGCTGCCACTGGCCCGCGATGTGCCACTTGAGCAGCTGGTCGCCGGGCGGGTCGACGAGCTTCTGGTACGCCGTCCACGGCGCCTGCATCAGCAGCCCGGCGGCCGCGATGAGCCCGACGTGCGACCACGAGGGGCGGTACCGGCGCCACAGCAGGAGTATGCCCATCGGCAGCAGCGTGAACGCCACGCCCGCGTGCGCCACCATCGCGGCCCCGGCCGCGAAGCCCGCCAGCAGCCACATGGAGCGGGCCGGCCGGCCGAAGAACAGCAGCGCGAACGCGGTGAGCGTCAGGCTCGCGGCCAGCAGCTTGGGCCAGACGAAGACGCTGTTGTACACGAAGAAGCCGGTGAAGAGGAACATCGTGAGCACCACGACGAGCCGGTAGCCGTTCAGGCGCAGGCAGCGCAGCAGCGCCCACACCGAGGGCACCACCAGCACCTGCAGCAGGACGGTGAGCGTGTGGTAGCCGAGGTTGCGCAGCAGGTCGGTGCCGGTGATCGGGTTCTGCAGGAGGACCGCGCCGGACTGCAGCGGCGGCCGGGCGCTGCCCTGCCAGTCCCAGACGGGGGTGCGGGGCTTGCGGTCCAGGATGTGGTCGGCGAAGAACTGGGGCAGCACGTTGTCGCCGGTCAGGCCGGAGAGGTGGCACGCCTCGTTGAGCTCGTGCAGCTCGGGCCGCAGCGTGCAGCCGAAGGTCGCGGTGACGAGGAAGAGCGTCAGCAGGTACAACAGGATCAGCGGCGCCGCGACGTCGACGTCACGCAGCAGGAGCCGGTCCTCGGGCCGGGCCAGGAGCCGTGCGACGGCGGCGGCCGCGAGGGCCGCGGTGAGGTAGCTGTAGACCGTCCCGGCGGTGACGTCGGCGAGGTAGATCCAGACGGCCGCGTAGCTGAACACCGCCCCGACGACGCCGGCCACGGGCACCACCAGCCACCGGGCGATCAGCTCCCGCCGCACCAGCTCCAGCCCCAGCACGAGCCCGGGCGCGAGCAGCCAGGCGGCCTGCACCAGCAGCAGGACCGGCGACAGCAGTCCGTTGGGCATCGCGCGCACCTCCCCCGAACGCCCCCACGCGCGCGCGTGGCCGGCGCACGCACTGTACGGCACCGGGCCGGGTGAGCGGGACACCCGCTCCGCTCACCCGGGGTGCTCAGGTGGTGACCGCGAAGCGGCGCAGGGCCACGCCGACGACGTTCGCGGCCGGGAGGTAGCCGTAGGCCCGCGAGTCGTGGCTGACGGCCGGGTTGTCGCCGAGGACCACGACCATCCCGGGCGGCACCGTCGCGTGGCCCAGTGCGGCCAGCGACGGCACACGGTCCACCGGGGCCGGGTCGCCCGGGACCGCGGCCACGCGCTTGATGAGGAGGCGGTCGTCGGGCAGCACGGCGCGCACGGGCGCGTCGGAGAACGCCGCGACCGTCTCCATCTCGGGCGTGTCCGGGCTGCGGAAGATGACGATGCTGCCCGTGCGCAAGCGCTCCAGGCCCGCGCGGCGCACGAGGAGGCGGTCGCCGCCGCGGTACGACGGGAGCACGCCGAGCCCGGCCGGCGCGGCGACGAGCCCGAGCACCGCCCCGGTGCCGGTCAGCCGGTCGAGCAGCAGCTTGGTCAGCCACGCCATGGTCACCGGGGTGACGGCCTCGGCGACGGTGACGGCGAGCTGGGCCGCGGTGAGCCGGCGGGCCGAGCGCCACACCAGCCGGGCCAGGTGGGCCGCCGTGGCGCGCGCGGCGGGTTCAGCCACGGGCGGCGAGGGCCCGGCCGCGGGGCAGGTCCTGCAGGCTCATGCCGCTCGCGGTGACCGTGCCGCCGGCGCCGAGCACGGCCAGGGCCGGGAAGCCCGTCACCGTGAAGGCGGCGGCCATGGCCCCGCCCGGCTCCTCCACCACGACGCGGGCGACGGGCTCGAGCACCGCGAGGTCCGCGTCCTCGACGACGACCGCGATCACGCGGTCGCGCCCGCCCGCGAACCGGCGCGCGTGGTCGGCGAACCGCGGCAGCAGCGCCTTGCACGGCTGGCACGACGGGCTGAAGAACCCGACAAGCGTCTCGCCGGCGAGCGCGGTGTCCGCGACGGTGTCGCCGTCGCGGGTCGTCGCGGAGAAGGCCGGCACGGGACTGCCCGGGGCCACGACGGCGACCTCCGGCATGACCGACCGCGCCATCTCGGTGAAGCGCCCGGTGTGGTCGCGCAGGCGCCGGATGACGCCCACCATCAGCAGGAGGTTCAGCAGCGTCAGCACCGTCAGGACGACGACGGCCGCGGTGAGGTACAACATCTGGGTCCTCTTCCGTGCTCGGGGCTGTCAGGCCGCGCTATCACCGCCCTAAGCGCTCGCTAACCCGCAGTAGCGGCCCGCGTACCGCGAGCCCGGCGACCAGTGCCAGTACCGCCCCCGTGGCGCCGCCGGCCGCGACCAGCCACCAGCCGGCCAGCGCGGTGACGGCGAGCGCCGCCGCGCCGCTGAGGGTCGAGCGGGCGCGGGCGCGGTCGTCGCCGCTCTCCACCACGAACCCGGCCCAGGTGATCGCGGTGTAGACGGCGATCTCGGCGGCGACGGCCGCGGCCAGCAGCGGGCCGCTCGGGCCCCACGCGGCGAGCGCGGCGATCCCGGCGGCGGTGACGGCGACCGCGGCGGCGGACGCGGCCCGGGCCAGCCGGCGCACCGCCGGGGCGGCGCGATCCGGGTGGGCGCGCAGCCACGCCGAGAGCCGCGGCTGCCACAGGCGCAGGAGGTAGCCCCAGAGCATGCCGGCGGCGCCCGAGACGAGCATCGCCAGGTAGAACGCGCTGACCTGGGTGGCGGCGGCCCGCCCGGCCAGCTCGGCGTACAGGATCGGGACGCCGGCCAGGGCGACGGCCTCGCCGGTGGAGAGCAGGGCGACGGCCCGCAGTGCACCGGCGACCTCGGCCCGCGACAAGGCCGGGTGCGAAACACCGGTGCGCCTCAGCGCGGCGAGCAGCACGGCGCTGACCAGCCCGGCGGTCGCGGCGAGGGTCCCGAGGACGGTGGCGACGCCGGCCCCGCCGAGCAGGGCCAGGGCGACCGCGACCCCGTAGCCGGCGGCGATCGCGGTGAACGCGGCGGCGTCGGCGTGCGCCGCCCCGCGCAGGCGCAGCAGGCCGACGAGGACGGTGGCGGTACCCGTGCCGGTGTACAGCGCGGCCGCCGCCGCGTACGTGACCGCCCCGGGGGCGAGGAGCGCCAGGAGCGGCCCGCCCAGCAGCGCCGCCGCGAAGGGGGCCGCGGCGAACCACGCGAACAGCGGCTCCAGCCGGCGCCCGCCCGGGCCGCCGACGAGCACGAGCGCGGCCCGCTCGGTGCCCCCGGACAGCGCGAACAGCCAGCTCATCACGCCCGAGGCGGCGGCGTACCCGGCGAAGGCGACCGGGCCCCAGGCGGCCAGCAGGGCGATGCCGGCCGCGTACTGCGCGACCCTTGCCACACCCCGCCCGGCCACGAGGACCGCCACCGTCCGCGCTCGCATCCCTATATTTAAGAACATGGAACTCACTGTCGAGTTCGCCGACGCCGGCCGGCCCGAGCCGCCGCCGGGCTGGGAGGACTTCGCCGGCACGGGCGCGGTGCACCCGGTGTGGCGCTGGTCCGTCGTGCACGCGGCGGCCGGCCCGCGCCACGGCCGCGCGCTGGCGGCGGTGCTGCGCGACGGCGGGGAGGTGGCCGGCCTGGTTTACGCCCGGCTGGCCGGCCCGGCCCGCACGCTCGCCGACGTGTGCTGCCCGGGCTCGTCCTCGATGCCGGGCCTGGTGCTGCGCGGCGGCCTGCCGTCGGTGCTCGACCCGGCGGGCTCGGCGGGGGAGGACGGCGGCCGGCTGCTCGCCGCGGCGCTGGCCGCGTTCGAGGCGGCGCTGCGCCGGGAGCACCGGCGGGTGCGCGCGGTGGCGTACCGGTCCGTCTTCGCCGGCGAGCTGCCGATCGTGGCCGGCCGGCTGAGCCTGGTCGGCCGGGGGCTGCCGGTCACCGTGTTCACCAACCGGTTCGCCGACTACGACCGCTACCTGGCCGGGCTGAGCCAGTCGCGGCGGGCCAGCCAGCGCCGCCAGGTGAAGCTCGTCGCGCGCGAACCCGGGCTGGAGGCGTCGTTCGGCCCGCTGGCCGGGCCGGTCGACATCGCCCGGTTCAACGCCCTGGCCGATGCGACGAGCGGCCGCCACGAGGCCCGGCGGTGGCCCCCGCCGCGGCGGCTGTCGCACCCGCTGCGGGCCGCGCTGGCCGCGGTGCCGGGCGTGCTGGCCGCCCGCTACGAGCGCGCCGGGGAGCTCGTCGGGCTGGGGATCAACTTCGACCATCCATCGGTACCCCTGGCCGGCCCGTGGGGGGCCCTGGACCCGCACGCGGGCGGGCCGCACGGGCTCTGGTTCGACCAGCACGCGCGCATCCTGCGGTGGGCGATCGAGTCCGGGCGGGCCGGCGTGATCGGCGGCAAGGGGCTCGTGGAGCTCAAGTGCGAGCTCGGCTACGAGGTGGTGCCCCAGTGGCTCGTCCTGCGCCGGCTGCGCTGAGCCGCCGCAGCACCGTGAACTGCGGCACCGCCTCGAACCCGAGCTCGGCCTTCTGGGCCATCAGGCCCTTGCCGGCGATGTACCCGCCGCGGCCGGACTCGATCGCCCAGCGCAGCGAGCGCGCGAAGTGCTCGTACCAGATGCCCGACCGGCCCCCCTCGTGCGGGTCCAGCGCCGCCCACGGGCCGGCCAGCGGGGCCGCCGGGTGGTCGAAGGTGATGGTGGCCCCCACGAGCCGCCCGTCCGCGGCGGTGTAGCGCAGCAGCCGCGCCCCGGGCACGGCCGCCTGGGCGGCGTGGAACTCCAGCGACCACCGCCGCCGCGGCGGGAACCGGCGGCGGTGGTTGCGCCGGTCGGTCTGCTCGGCGAGCTCGTGGAACGCGGCGGCGTCGAAGCGCTCCGGCGGCGGTCCGAAGTGGACTGTCACGCCCGCGTCGCCGTCGGTCTGGCGCACCAGCCGGCCCTGGTCGCGCCGGCGCTTGTTCGGCAGCGTCGCGAGGTACTCCGCGTAGCTGCCGAACCGGTTGCGCAGCACGGCCACGTCGTCGCCGCGGCGCACCAGCGCGACGCCCCGGGCCAGCGCCGGCAGGGCCGCGGCGTAGACCTGCCGGTACGACACGGCCCGGACGCGCCGCCGCCGGCCCAGCGCCGCCTCGAACGCCGCCGCCACCGCGTCCAGCCGCGCGTGCGGGCCGGGCGCCAGGCCGGGGGGCAGGTCGCCGGGCAGCGCCACGCCGGGCAGGGACATCGAGCCGGGGCACTCCACGTCGGCCACCGTCCCGCCCGGCCCGATGAGCCGCGCGTGCACCAGCGCGACCACCTCGTCGCCGTCGCGCACCACGGCCGCGACCGCCGCCCCGTTGCGCGCGGCCGCCACGGCCCGCACCAGCGACCAGTCCCACACCGGGTGCAGGGGCGCGGCGCGGACCAGCTCGGCCCAGCCCGCCGGCGGGTCCGGGGCGGTGGGGTCGGCGAACTCCACGGCGAGCTCCGCGGTCATGGACAACAGTTTACGGCCATCGATACCCCGTATGCTGCTCCCGTGACCGTACTGCTGTTCGGGGCCAACCCCGGCCTCACCCTCCGCGACACGCTCGGCGACGGCGAGCGGACCGTCGCGTTCGCCTCCGCGTGGCGGGTCGACTGGTCGGTGCGGGGCGCCGGGACCG
This sequence comes from Dactylosporangium sp. McL0621, assembly GCF_049995355.1. Lineage (NCBI taxonomy): Bacteria > Bacillati > Actinomycetota > Actinomycetes > Micromonosporales > Micromonosporaceae > Dactylosporangium > Dactylosporangium sp. McL0621. Next base: position 9,444,674 of record NZ_CP188259.1, on the reverse strand, counting down.
CGCTCGTGGTCTGGCACGACGGGCGGCCGCGGGTCCTCACCGAGGCGCCGGAGCTGGGCCGCTGGCTCGCCGAGGCGTTCGTGCGCCACTTCCCGGAGGTCGCCGGCCTGCCCTGGCCGGAGCCGGCGGTGACCGTCGCGCCGGTGCGCCTCGAGCTCGACCCCGCGACCGGGCTCCGCGCGGCCGCCGGCGACGTCGAGCTGGAGATCACCGGGGCCGGGCGGCCGCGCGCGATCGGGGTGCCGGCGTTCCCGGGCAACGGCCTGCGGCTGTCCAATGTGTACATCCCCTGCGAAACCGGCCGCCTGCGGCTCGGCGGCACCGAGGTCGCGGCGGCGTCGGCGAACGCGTTCCTGGCGGACGCCGAGGTCTGGTCCGAACCCGTCACCGACTGACGTCATTGTGTCACGGAACGCGACTTTCATCGATCAACGTGGTTGAATGCACGGCAACCACAAGGTCGTGGAGGTTGACCAATGTCGATCACAGCGGCGCATCCGGTGCGCATCGTCGGCGCCGGGCTGGCCGGGGCGACCGTCGCCCACGAGTTACGGCGGGCCGGGCGGCCCGTCGAGGTCATCGAGGCCGACGCCGACTGGGGCGGGCAGCTGCGCACCGCCGCCGCGGCCGGCATCCTCTACGAGCCGACCGGCGCGCACATCTTCCACACCGCCGACGAGGAGGTGTGGCGGCTGGTCAACGCGCTGGTGCCGATGCGGCCGTACCGCCACCGCGTGCGCACCGAGGTCTTCGGCCGCATCATGAGCTGGCCGCCGCAGCTGCCCGAGCTGCGCGAGCTGCCGCAGTGGCCGGCCATCGAGCGGGAGCTGGCCGCGCGCCCGGACGCGCCCGGCGGTGACAACCTCGAGGCGTGGTGCATCGAGCTCATGGGCGAGACGCTGTACCGCGAGTACATCGAGGGGTACACCCGCAAGCAGTGGGGCTGCGAGCCGAGCGAGCTCGCCGCGGTCTGGGCGCCGCGCCGCATCGAGCTGCGCGAGGACGGCCGGCTGGACCTGTTCCGCGACCCGCACCAGGGCTGGCCCGAGGGCGGCTACCGGCGCCTCGTCGACGGGCTGCTGCGCGGCGTGCCGGTGACCCTGGGCACCCCGGTCACCGTCGCCGACTGGGACGAGCTGTGCGCGGGCGCCTCGGCCGTCGTGCTCACCTGCGCCCTGGACGAGTTCTTCGCCGACGCGCTGGGCCCGCTGGCCTGGCGCGGCGTCCGCTTCGTGCACCGCTGGTTCCCCGACGCCGAGCACGTGCTGCCGGCCGGGGTGCTCAACACGCCGGGGCTGCAGCACCCGCACACCCGCGCGATCGAGACGAAGTGGATGAGCGGCCAGAGCGGGCCCGGGACGATGGTCAGCTACGAGTACCCCAACGCGCCCGAGCGCCACTACCCGGTCGACGACGTGCAGGGGACCAACCGCGACCTGCACCGCAAGTACGAGAAGCTGCTCGCGCAGCTGCCCGGGCCGCCGCGGGTCCTGGCGGGACGGCTGGCCACCTACACGTACATCGACATGGACCAGGCGATGCGCCAGGGCATCAACGTGGCACGGCGTCTGCTGAGCGCGGTCGGCTGACCGTCCGGGCGCGCAGCCACGGCAGGGCGAGGACGAGGCCGGCCAGCACCAGGTGTACCGCGCAGAAGCCGATCGCCACCGCGGGGGAGGCCGGCGAGGCGGTGAAGACGGTGATGTGCGACGCCCACGTGAAGCGCTCCGGGCGGCCCTCCGGCCAGCCGTACAGGTAGTAGAACGTGATGTCGTTGAGCCCGGAGACGAGCACCAGGGTGGCGGCGAAGCCCAGGCGCAGGACCCGGCCCGTCGGCGCGCCCCCGAGCCGGTAGCCCAGCAGTACCGCCAGGATCGTGAACGCGTTGACGAAGATCGCCATCTGGTAGAAGGACGGGAACGCCGCGGCCTGGTCGCTCGCGTCGGCCAGGTCCAGCACCCGCAGCACGTAGAGCGTGTCGAGCACGCCCATGTACCCGAGCACGACCAGGGCCAGCAGGGCCAGGCCGGGCCCCGGCCGCTGCGGGAACCCGCCGATGGCGAGCACCGCGCACACGACGGGGGCGATGCGCAGCAGGAACTCCGCCGGGTTGTCGATGGTCCGGTCGGGCGGCAGCACCACCATGAGGAGCAGGGTCAGCGTGCCGCCGGCCACGCCCGCCAGCAGCCAGCCCCAGCGTCGGATCACTGCTTCTCCGTCCAGAAGGGGCCGAGCGCGAGGGCGTCCATGCCGGTCTTGAGGTAGCAGCGGACGGCGTCGGCCGGGGTGCAGACGATCGGCTCCTCATTGTCGTTGAACGACGTGTTGACCACCATCGGTACCCCGGTCAGCGCGTGGAACTCGCTGATCATCTCGTGGTACAGCGCGTTGTCCTCCCGCGCGACGGTCTGCACCCGCGCGGTGCCGTCCTCGTGGGTGATCGCCGGCACCACCGTGCGCTGGTGCTCGAGCACGTCGAAGACCAGCAGCATCACCGGGCTCGGGTAGCCGCTGGCGAAGTACTCGCCCGCGTGCTCGGCCAGGCACGACGGCGCGAACGGCCGGAACGGCTCGCGGTGCTTCACCTTCTCGTTGAGCCGGTCCTTGGTGTCGAAGCCGCGCGGGTCGGCGACGATCGAGCGGTTGCCCAGCGCCCGCGGCCCCGCCTCGATGCGGCCCTGGAACCAGCCGACGATCCGTCCGTCCGCGACCGCCTCGGCGGTGCTGCGGGCTATGCGCTCGGGCCGGGTGTAGGCCAGGCCGGCCTCGGTGAGCGCCTTCTCCATGTCGGCCTCGGGGAACTCGGGCCCGAGGAAGATGTAGTTGCCGCGGTGCCGGGGCGCGCCCCGCTCGCTGCTCACGATCATCGCGGCGCCCAGCGCGGAGCCGTCGTCGGCCGAGGCGGGCTGGGCGAAGAACTCCTCGAACGGCGTCTCCAGCAGGATCTTGCCGTTCATGACGCTGTTGAGCGCGACCCCGCCGGCCGTGCACAGCCGCGTGCGGCCGGTGTGCGCCTGCAGCCAGCGGGCCACGTGGAGCCCGGCCTCCTCGAGCGTGTTCTGTAAGGCGTAGGCCACGTCGGCGTAGTGCTGGGGCACCGCGTCGCGGGTCTTCGGGCGCGGCTCGCCGAAGCGGTCGACGAACTTCTGCGAGACCCGGTGCTTGCCTGTCGCGTGGTGGCGGAACCAGCTCAGGTCCAGCGCGTACCGGCCCTCGTCCTCCAGCCGGACGAGCTCGCGGAATGGCTCGACGAAGGCCGGCCCGCCGTACGCGGCCAGCCCCATGATCTTGCCCTCGTCCTTGGCCGGGTGGAAGCCGAGCCAGCCGGTGACGCACGCGTACATCGCGCCGAGCGAGTGCGGGAACTTCACGCGGCGCACGTCGGCGATCCGGTCGCCGTCGGCCACGGCCAGCAGCGTGGAGGTGCCGTCGCTGCCGATGCCGTCCCAGGTGATCACGGCCGCGTCGGTCCACGGCGACAGGTGTAGCGCGCTGGCCGCGTGCGCGTGGTGGTGGTCGACGAGGTGCACCTTGAAGTGCGTCTTTCCGGTGTACCCGACCGCCTCGCGCAGGATCCGCCCGAGCGTGAGCGACCGGCGCAGGTGCAGCAGCAGCGCCCCGCCGACGTGGTAGTCGTCCGAGTGCGTCTGGGCCCCGCCGCGAGTCAGCGTCGCGCGCAGGCTCTGGGCCCGGTCCGCGTAGTCGCCGCCGTCGTTGCGGAACACCGCGAGGGTCGCGGGCAGGTGCCGCAGGAAGTGGGTGCCGGCGTGCAGGACCTCGCGCGGGGCCTGCCAGAAGTACGCCACGTGGTCGACGTCGCCGAGCGTGATGCCGGCGTGGGCCAGGCACCATTTCGCGGCCTGTGCCGGAAACGCCCCGTCATGTTTGATCCGCGTGAATCGCTCCTCCTCGCTGAACGCGACGATCTGTCCGTCGAGCAGCAGGGCGGCGGCCGAGTCGTGGTGTTGGCTCAAACCCAGTACATACATGTCATTGATCATAGTCGCTGTGAACGACCGTTTGGGTCGGAAGCCTGACGGTGGTATTGATATTGACAACAGTCACCACTGTTATGTCCGAACGCCCCCCGTGACGATGGAAGGCCTACAGGTGCGTCCATTTACGCTGACGGTTGTGGTCCCGTGCCTCGACGAGGCGGAGAACATCGGCCCGGTCTACGAAGAAATCGTGGCTGAGCTGGCCGGATACGACGATCTGGAGATCCTTTTCGTCGACGACGGCAGCACCGACGCCACGCTCGAGCACATCCGTTCCCTGGCCGCGCGCGACGACCGCGTGTCCTATTTGTCCTTCACTCGCAACTTTGGGGTGGAACCCGCATTTTCGGCCGGATATCGATATGCGCGCAACGACTGGATCCTGCACCTCGATGCCGACCTTCAATTTCCCCCGGCCGAGGGGCGGCGCCTCATCGAAACGGCGCGCACCGGTTACGACGCGGTGTTCGGGATTCGCGTCGACCGCAAGGACCGCTGGTCGCGCCGCGTCTCCTCGGCGGTGCACGACCTCATCGCCCGCAAGCTGCTCGGCATCGAGTTACCGCCCGGCTCGACCACGTTCCGCCTCGTGCGGGCCTCGCTGGCGCGCCGGATCGTCGACCTGCGCCTGGGCACCCCCTACTTCCTGGCCACCGTGCCGCGCCTGACCTCCGCGTGGACGACGGTGCCGACCGCGCACCGGCCGCGCTTGCGCGGCGAGCCCAAGGTCAGCTGGCGCGGCCTGGCCCGCCACTCGGTCGAGCTGTTCGTGTCGTACTCCGACCGGACCATCGCCGCCGCCGTCACCGCCTGCCTGCTGGCCGCCCTAGCCGCGTTCGGCGGCTTCGCGGCGGCCCTCGCCGGCGTCTCCGCCGGGCCCCTGCTGTACCTGGCCGCCGGCATCGCCCTGGTCGCGCTGGCCGTGATGGGCCGCTACCTGGTGCACATCGGCCGCGGCCAGCCCCGCCCGCCGCAGTTCCTGGTGCGCGAGGCGAACGTCCCCGTCGCCGCGGCCGACCTGCTCGAGCCCGGCCGCGGCCCGTCCCGCCCGGCCCGGCTGGCGGCCGCCTCGTGACGACCCTGCTCGTGCTGGGCGGCGCCGACGGCGCGCTCGGCGCCCTCCGCACGGCCCGGCGCCTCGGCGTGCACACCATCTGCGCCGACGCGCGCGCCGACGCCCCCGGCGCCGCCGAGGCCGACGAGCTGCTCAACGTCAGCACCCTCGCCGTGCCCGCGCTCGCCGCCGCCCTGCGCGGCCGCCCGGTCGACGGCGTCGTCTCGCCGGCCAGCGACGTGAACCTGCCCTCGCAGTACGCCCTCGCCACGAGGCTGGGCCTGCCGTGCGGGCTGTCGGCGGAGGCGGTGCGCGCCTCGGTCGACAAGGGCTACTTCCGCGCCGTCTGCGACGGCCTCGGCCTGCCCGGCCCGCGCTGGTGGCAGGGCCCCCGCCGGCAGGCGCGAGCGGGCGTGCGCGAGTCCGGCGTGCCCTACCCGCTGATGGTCAAGCCCACCGACTCCAGCGGCAGCCGCGGCATCGGCCGGGTCGACACCCCGGCCGGCCTCGGACCCGCGCTGGCCGTGGCCGCCGCCCACTCCCGCCGCGACGTCGTCATCGTGGAGGAGTACCTGAACGGCCGGCACTTCACCGCCGAGGCCGTGATCACCGGCGGCCGCGTCGCCGCCACCGGGGTCACCGAGCGGCGGCTCACCGACCCGCCGTACTTCGTCACCACCGAGCACTGGATGCCGGCCGGCGACCTCGCCGAACGCGCCCGCCCGGTGCTCGACGCGCTGTGCTCGGCGCTGGGGTACCGCTGGGGCGCCCTCAACGTCGACCTGCTCCTCACCCCCGACGACCGCCTCGTCGTGGGCGAGTGGGGCGCGCGCACCGGCGGCAACGGCGTCGCCGAGCTGCTCGGCCTGGCCTACGGCGTCGACGCCACGGAGGCGTACCTGCGCATGGCCCTGGGCGAGCGCATCGACGTCGAGCCCGGCCCGCCCGGCCACGCCGCGTTCCGGGTGCTCGGCGCGCCGGTCGAGGGCAAGCTCGTCGGCGTGGACGGCGTGGCCGCGGCGCGCGCGGTGCCGGGCATCGCCGACGTGGTCGTGGCGGCGTCGCTCGGCGACACCGTGGTCCCGTACACCCGCGCGGGCGCGAAGCTCGGCTACCTGCTGGCCGCGGGCCCCGACCGCCCGGCCGTGGCCGCGTCCCTGGCCGCCGCGGAGTCCGCCCTGCGCTTCGACATCGAGGCGGGCCCCTGAGCCGCGGCGCCGTGCCGGCCCGGGCGGCGGCCGCGGGCCTGACCATCCTCGTGAGCGCGGCGCGCTATCCGGCCGGGGAGCTCGAACGTGCCCGCCGCGGCCTGGAACGCGCCGGGTGTGGCCGCCCGGCCGACCCGTCCCAGGACCGCCGGCGGCCGTTACGCCGGGAGCGGGTCGGGGTTGGGCGGCTTCGCGGCGCCCGTGAGCCAGTCCAGCAGGAACGGGCGCAGGTCCTGGCCGGCCCGGCGGCTCGCGAGGGCGATGAACTGCTCGGTCGAGCCGTTGCCGTACCGGTGCCCGTCCGCCCAGGCGCGCAGGATCGCGAAGAACGTGGCGTCGCCGGTCCGCAGGCGCAGCGCGTGCAGGGTCATCGCGCCGCGGGAGTAGCTCGAGACGGTCATCGCCGCGCCGCCCTCCGGCCGGTACGGCGCCGGGGTCCAGAACGCCGAGGTCTCGGGCAGGCCGTAGTACCGGTTGAACAGCTCGCGGACCGTCGTGCCGCCGTCGTGTTCGGACCACAGCCACTCGGCGTAGGTGGCGAAGCCCTCGTTGAGCCAGAAGTCGTACCAGTAGTCGAGCGAGACGCTGTCGCCGAACCACTGGTGTGCCGTCTCGTGGGCCACGGTGCCGACGGCGTTGCGGGCGTCGGGGCCGTCGACGAACGTGCTCGGGTAGATCGGGCGGGTCTGCGTCTCCAGCGCGAACTGCAGGCCGTCGTCGCGCTCGACGATGGCGCCGGCGGTGTCGAACGGGTACGGGCCGAACAGTCCCTCGAAGTAGTCGATGATCTCGTCGGTGCGCGCGACCGCCGTGCCCGCGCTCGCCGGGAGGGCGGCGTCGACGGCGAGGATCGTGGTCCGGCCGCGGTGTACGTGCTCGTCGACGCGCCAGCGACCGATCGCGATCGTGGACGCGTACGTCACCATCGGCCGCGCGCTCGCCCAGCGCCACGTCGTCCAGCCGGCGTGCGTCGTGTGGCCCAGCGGGCGCCCGTTGCCGATCGCGGTCAGGCCGTCGGGCACGGCGACCTGCACCGAGTAGGTGGCCTTGTCGCCGGGGTGGTCGTTCGCCGGGTACCACGTCGTCGCCGACTCGGGCTCGCCGATCGCGATCGCGCCGTCGTCGGTCGCGACGAAGCCGTACTTCAGGTCCGGGAACTGCCCGGTCTCGTCGGGGATGACCCACTGCCGCGGCACGCCGTGGTAGTGCACGTCGACGGTGAAGGGCCGGTGCTCCGGCAGCCCGCGCGGCGGCGTGACCACGAGCTCCCAGCCGTCGCGGGTCCAGGTCGCGGGCCGGCCGTCGACCTGCACCGCGTCCACGGTCAGCCCGATGAGGTCGAGGTCGAAGCGGGAGAGGTTCTGGGTCGCGGTGGCGCGGATGGTCGCGTGGCCGGTCAGCTCGTCGGTGTCCGGCCGGTAGCGCACATCGAGGTCGTAGTGGGCGACGTCGTAGCCGCCGTTGCCGTACGCGGGGAAGTCGGGGTCGCCGGCCCCGGCCGTTCCGGGCGTGAAGACCGGGGTGAGCAGCGCCGCGCCGGCCAGCATCGTCAACCATCCCATGCCGGACAGACCATTGATCCGCGCGGATGGTTGCGGTCTTGCCCCGGCGCGCTCGCCGGCGTAGCTTGAACATATGTTCAGAACGGGCGTTCAGAACACCGTGTTTGACGTCGCCGTCGTGGGCGGCGGCCTCGCGGGGCTGGCCACGGCCCTGCGGCTGCAGGCGGAGGGCCGGTCCACCGTCGTGCTCGAGGCGCACGGCCACGCCGGCGGGTGCGCCGGGTACTACCGGCGGCGCGGGTTCTCCTTCGACGTCGGCGCGACCACCCTCGTCGACTTCGAGCCCGGCGGGGTCGGCGCCGAGCTGTTCGACGCGGCCGGCCTGGCCGCGCCGCCGACCGAGCCGCTGCCCGGCTACGTGGCCTGGCTGCCCGACCGCACCGTCGTGCTGCACCGCGACCAGCGGGCGTGGCACGCCGAGCGGCTGCGGATGCTCGGCGACAGCCCCGCGCACCGCGCGTTCTGGCATCGCCTGGACCGCCTCGCGGACGCGTTCTGGCGGGCCAGCCGCGCCGGGGTGCGGATGCCGATGCGCGGCCTGGCCGACGTCGTCCACAATGGACGGCGGGTGCGCGCCCGCGACCTCCCGCTGGCCCGGCACCTGGGCGACACGCTCGGCGGGACGCTGCGCCGGCACGGGCTGCGCGGCGACGACCCGCTCGTCGGGCTGCTGTCCATGCTCGTCGAGGACACCGTGCACAGCACCGTCGACCGGGCGCCGCTCATCAACGCCGCGCTCGGGATCACGATCCGGGGGGCCGGGCTCAGCCGCGCCACCGGGGGCATGCGCGGCTTCTGGCAGACGGTCGTCGGGCATTACAAGCTCCAGGGCGGCCGGCTGTACTGCGGGTGGCGCGCGACGGCCGTCGAGGGGCGCGACGGCGACTTCCGCGTCCGCGGCCCCCGCGGCACCGTGCGTGCCCGGCAGGTCGTCAGCGCGCTGCCGGTCGCCACCACCGCCGCGCTCGCCGGGGTGCCCGGGGTGCGCCCGGCGCTGGAGCCGTTCGTGCGCCGCGACGCCGCCGAGCAGGGCGGGGCCGTCGTCGTCTTCCTCGGCGTGCCCGAGGACGAGGTCGCCGGGCCGGCCTTCACCCATCACCAGCTGCTGCGCTCGTACGGCGAGCCGCTGGGCGACGGCAACAACATGTTCGTCTCCGTCTCGTCGCCGGGCGACACGGCCAGCGCGCCGGCCGGACACCGGGCGGTGATGCTGTCGACCCACACCGAGCTCGCCGGGTGGGAGGACCTCGACGACGCCGGGCACGCCGAGCGGCGCGAGAAGACGGCCGACGTCATGATCGAGGAGGCGCGCCGGGTGTACCCGCGGCTGGCCGAACGGCCCGTCGTCCGCGAGACGGGCACCCCGCGGGCCTACGCGCGGTACACCTTCCGCCCGCGCGGCGCGGTCGGCGGGGTCCGGCAGAGCCCGGCCAACGCCAACCAGCACGCCGTGCCGCACGACATCGGGGTGCCCGGCTTCTGGGTCGTCGGCGACTCGACATGGCCCGGCCTCGGCACCGTCGCCTGCGTGCTCGGCAGCCGCATCGTCGCCGGCCTGGCCCTGCGGCACGGGCGGAAGGCGGCGGGCCGCTCAGCCGCCGGCCGGGCGGCGCGGCCGGAGCAGAAGGCCGGACCGCCGCCGCGGCCGGAGCAGGCGGCGCGGCCGGAGCAGAAGGCCGGACCGCCGCCGCGGCCGGAGCAGGCGGCGCAGCCGGAGCGGCCGGCCGGGAAGCATTCCGCCGCCGGACCGGCGCCGCGGCCGGAGCAGGCGGCCGGACGCGTGGCGCGCCCGGGGAGGGTCGCATGAAGACCGTGAACGTCAACCGGCCGGCGCTCGCCGACCTCGGCCCCGACCTGCTCGCCACCGGCCCCGGGCGCCGGGCCCTGGCCCTGGCCCGCCCCGCGGCCGGGATCGCCCTCTACGCCGCCGTCGCCTGGGCCGCCCCGAGCCGGCCCGCGCTGTGGCTGCTCGCGCCGGTCGTCGTCTTCGGGATCTTCGTCGCGGTCGTCACCGTGACGCACGACGTCGTGCACCGGGCGATCGGGCTGGGCTCCCGCGGTACCGAATGGGCGCTCTTCCTCTGTGGACTGGCGCTCTTCGAGAGCGGGCACGCCTACCGGGCGACCCACCTGCAGCACCACCGGCGCTTCCCCGGCGACGACGACCCCGAGGGCCACCCGGCGCGGCTGAGCGCGCTCGGGGCGGTGCTCTACGGGCCGGTGTTCCTGTTCCGGCTGTGGTGGTGGGCGCTGCGCCGGACCCGGTCCGAGCGCGGGTGGCTGCTCGCCGAGGCCGCGGCGCTGCCGGTGGCGGCGACGGCCGGGGTCCTGCTGTGGCCGCACACGCCGGCCGTGCTGCTCTACGTGGTGCTCGCCGTCGCCGGCAGCTGGGTGTACCCGCTGCTCACCGTCCACCTGCCGCACGACCGGCACGGCGACTCGCCGCTCACCCAGACCGGCACCCTGCGCGGCCGGATCGTGCCCGCGGTGTTCCTCGAGCTGACCTACCACCTCGAGCACCACCTGTACCCGCAGGTGCCCAGCCACCACCTCGCCGAGCTCAGCCGCCGGCTCGACCCGTTCCTGGCCGCCAACGGGGTCCGCCCGCGCCGGGTACCGTGACGGTTACGCTCGACCCCGATGAACCGCAAAGCCGAGGCCCGCGACCGCATCCTGCGCGCCGCCGTCGACACGCTCGCCACCCAGGGGTTCGCGGCCGCGACGGCGCGCGCGATCGCGGTCACCGGCGGCTTCGCGCCCGGCGTCATCTACTACCACTTCGAGGACCTCGAGGACGTGTTCCTCGCGGCGATGCGCTACACGAGCGACCGGCGCATGGAGCGGTACGTCGAGCGCACCGCCCCGGCCGCCGACCCGCCCGCGATGCTGCAGGCGCTGCGGGAGCTCTACGCCGAGGACGTGGCGACCGGGCACATCGCCGCCGTGCAGGAGCTGACCGTCGGCGCGAGGTCCTCCGAGCGCCTCGCCGCGGGCGTGCGGGCGGAGATCGAGCGGTGGGAGGAGTACGCGGAGACCCTGCTGCGCCGCCTCACCGCCGGCACGCCGCTGGCGGAGCTCATCCCGGCCCGCGCCGCCGCGACCGCCGTGATGGCGTTCTACCTGGGCCTGGAGATGCTGACCCACCTGGACGGCGACCGCGCGCGGGGGGAGGCCCTGTTCGCCGCGGCCGAACCCCTGGCCGCACTGCTGGGAGCGTTGCTGCCGGGCCCGGGCGCGCCGGGGCTTCCGGGTTCCGGCCCGGGCCCGGGCGAGCCGGCATAGAACATCCCGCGTTCGGACGCCGGCCAGCGTGTGTTCGGCTGCGACCGGCAGGGTGATCCCATGCTGACCCGACGGCAAGTCCTCACCGGAGCGGTGGTGACGACCGGCGCCGTGCTGCTGCCGGCCACGGCGGCCTCCGCGCACAACGATCACGATCACAACCACGGCAACCCGGCCACGCCGTTCGCGCTCGGCGTGGCCAGCGGCGACCCGTTACCCGACAGCGTCATCCTGTGGACCCGGCTGCTGCGCGCGAACCTGCCGGACCGCCCGGTCGAGGTCGAGTGGCAGGTCGCCCTCGACGAGCGGTTCCGCAAGGTGGTCCGCGCCGGCTCGGTCGGCGCGCGGCCCGAGCTGGCGCACTCGGTGCACGTCGACGTCCGCGGCCTGCAGCCCGGCCGCGAGTACTTCTACCGCTTCCGCGCCCTCGGCGTGCTCAGCCCGACCGGCCGCACCAAGACCGCGCCGGCGCCGTGGCAGGACGGCGACCGGCTGCGCTTCGCCATCGTCAACTGCCAGGACTTCCAGAACGGCTACTGGCCGGCCTACACCGGCGTGGCCGCCGAGGATCTCGACGTCGTGCTGCACCTCGGCGACTACATCTACGAGTACGACCCGCACAGCCGCTTCGCCGACCGCAACCACACGACCCCGGCGACGCCCGGCCTCGACCAGCTTGTCACGCTGGCCGACTACCGGGCGCGGCACGCGCAGTACAAGGGCGATCCGGCGCTGCAGGCCGCGCACGCCGCGTTCCCGTGGATCGTCACCTGGGACGACCACGAGACCGAGAACAACTACGCGTCGCTTGTCGACGAGGTCGACGACACCGGCGCGCAGCACCAGTCGCCGGCCGACTTCGCCCGCCAGCGCGCCGCCGCCTACCAGGCGTACTACGAGCACATGCCGATCCGCGCGAACCTGAAGCCGGGCCGCCCTGACCTGCGCATCTTCCGGCGCTTCGACTTCGGCCGGCTGGCCCGCCTCAACGTGCTCGACACCCGCCAGTACCGCACCGACCAGCCCGGCGGCTTCCCCGGCGACTTCGGCCTGCCGCAGGCCGGCACCGCCAACACCACCGGCACCCTGACCGGGGCGGACCAGGAGCGCTGGCTCGCCGAGGGCCTCGACCGCTCGCCGGCCCGCTGGAACGTCATCGCCCAGCAGGTGATGATGAGCCGCATCAAGCTGCCGAACCCGACCGGCGGCGTGCCGGCGATCCTGGCCAACCTCGACCAGTGGGACGGCTACGCGCCGCAGCGGACCCGCCTGCTGCAGCACCTGACCGACGCCAAGGTGCGCAACCCGGTCGTGCTGGCGGGCGACATCCACTCGACGTGGCTGAGCGAGCTGCGCGTCGACTTCGACCGGCCGGAGCAGGCCCCGGTGGCCGTCGAGTTCACCGCCACGTCGATCAGCTCCGACTTCCCGATCGCGTTCGACGGCCCGCTGAAGGCGCTCAACCCGACCCTGAACCCCCACGTCCGGTACTTCGACGGCTCCCGCCGCGGCTACCTGCGCTGCGTCGTCGACCGCCACGAGTGGCGCACGGACGCCCGGACGGTGGACACGATCGAGGTGCGCCAGGCCCCGGTGACCACGACCGCGTCCTACGTCGTCGAGGCCGGCGCCTCGACCCTGCACACCGCCTAGCGAAGTGCGGAGTGGTCGATGGCCGGCCACTCCGCATCCGCTCGGCCTCAGGTGACGGTCAGGCTGTCGATGTTCGCGCCGTTGGTGCCGGTGGTCGTCGCCCGGATCGCGAGCTGGCTCCCGGCCGGCAGGGACGTGGTGAACGACGTCGTGCCCCAGGTGTCCCAGGAGCCGGTCGGGTTGAACGGCAGGGCGCCGTTGACGGTGGCGCCGTTGACCGCGATCGCCAGCGGGCGGTTGGCGGTGGTGCCGTTGGCGTACCGGAACGTCAGCGTCCTGGTCCCCGCGGCCGGCACGCTGACCGTCCACTGCACGTAGGCGCCGCCGGCCGAGCCGTCGGCGAAGTCGACGAAGCCCGTTCCGGTGTAGTCCGGGTGGCGCGTGTCGATGGCGGCGCCGCTGAGCGCGGCCCGCTCGGCCGGGTACACGGTGCCGCCCGTGGCGGCCGGGAAGGCCGATCCGCTCGGCTCCACCGTGGCGGCCATGCCGCCGCCGGTCACGACGGCGATGGACGGGGTCACGACGGTCAGGACGTGCTTGGCGGCGTCCCATACGGTGCCGCCGCCGCTGGTGACGGCGGTCGCCTCGCTGTTGTAGGACGGCAGCGTGGCGCCGCCGTTGACCCGCATGCCGACCGGGGCGGTGAGCCCGTGGATGCGCACGACGTACCGGCGCGTGGCGGGGGCGCCGTCGTAGGTGCCCTGCGGGTGGCGGATCGTGGTCCGGGTCGCGGCGTCGGTGTACGCCAGCGTGGTGACGCTCTTGGCCCCGGTGACGCGGTAGGACTCGGTGACGCCGTCGTCCTCCACCACGTCGAAGGTGCCGTCGGCGCCGGCGTAGACCTCCATCTCCAGTTGGCGCTTGTTCAGGAAGGCCGTGCTCTGCGCGTACTGGTACTTCGGCAGGATCGCGCCGGCCTTGACGAACAGGATGATCTCGCCGGTGTAGGTGACGTACGGCAGGTCGGTGGCGTCCGTGCCGGCGTGCTTGATGTCGGCCCAGAGGTTGTACCAGGTGGCGCCGGCCGGCAGCCAGACGTTCTGGGTCGCCCCGCCGTCCGACGTGACCGGCGCGACGAGCACGGACGGGCCCCACATGTACTGCAGGTCGTGCGAGTACGCGTTGGGCCGGCTCTGGTAGTCGATGACCATCGCCCGGGCCATCGGCATGCCCGTGGCGGCGGCCTGGTGGGCGATGCTGTAGATGTACGGCAGGAGGGTGTACCGCAGCTCGCCGTACCTGCGGAAGTCGGCCTGGACGGCGGCGCTCTGGTCGAGCGGCCAGCGGGAGGCGGCCGGGCCCTGGTCGGTGGTGCTGGCCCCGCTGTGCGGCCGCCAGATCGGCGACAGGCTCGACCACGCGGCCGTCCAGTTGCGGTAGAACGGCTCCGGGATCAGGCCGCCGGCCCCGCCCTGGAAGCCGCCGCCGTCGATGTTGGAGTACGGGAAGCCGCCCAGCCCGCCGACGAGCATGCCCCTGATCTGCTGGCGCATCTCGTCGTAGGTGGACGCGATGTCGCCGGTCCAGTAGTGGCCGTAGCGCTGCTGCCCGGCCGACGCGCCGCGGCTCCAGGTCCACGGGCGCCGGGCCGTGCCGATGTGGCCGGCCGCCTGCGGGTCCCAGCCCTCCTCGCCGACGCCCTTGTGCAGGTAGAAGAAGTAGCCGTTGCGCAGCTCCGACCACTTCTTGCCGCCCGCGCTGTCGGCGTTGAACGGGATCGGGCCCAGCTCGTCGGGCTCGTCGATCCACAGCCCGTCGCCGGGGTAGTGCAGCGCCGGGTTCAGGGCCTTGGCCCAGAAGACGCTCCACACCCAGGCCCGCGTGGCCGGGTTGCTCCAGTCGGGTACCGAACCGTTGTCCGCCACCGCGGTCAGGTCGGCCGCCTTGAAGCTGTAGCCGGGCGGCGGGCCCCCGACCCAGCCGGCCATGAGGTTGGAGTTGTTGCGGTTGTAGTCCAGGGTCATCGTCACGCCGTTGTCCGCGGCCCACGCCTGGTACCCGGCCGGGTCGGGCCACCGCACGGAGCTGAACTCGAACCACGACCCGCCCCACGCGCCGGTGCCGGCCCGCCAGCGGTTGTCGTTGACGTGGTGGTCGAACGGGAAGCCGGCGTTGCGATGCTGGGTGATCTTCGTCCGCCACCAGTTCTGGTCGCTGACGTCGGGGAAGTTCTTGTCGGTCATGTGCAGGCCGAAGATGGCCAGCCGGGGCAGGCGCGGGCGGCCGGTCAGCTGGGTGTACCGGTCGAGGAGCTTCGCGAACTCCGGGCCGTTGATGAGGAAGTAGTCCATCTGCGGCCGGGCGCCGGCGGTGGCGTGGTCGTCCGCGGAGAACGCGTAGTCCTTGGCGGTGCCGCTGGCGAAGGAGTAGGTGACGTCGAACGTCGTGTTGAAGAAGACGCCGTAGCCCTTGGTGGACAGGTAGAGCGGCACGATCGCGGGCGCCTGGTCGCCGCGGACGGAGCCGTAGTTGTGCGCCACGACGTCGCCGGTCCGGTCGACCCGGGGCGAGCGCCCGTAGAACCCGTGCCCCGCCTTGACGAAGTGCTCGTCGGCGGGCGGCGGGACGAAGGCCTCGGTGACGACGCTGTTGTCGGTACCGCCCCAGGTGATGCCGCGGGTCGCGTCCTCCTTCGCCAGCAGCGCCCCGGTACCGCGGTGGTAGAACTCCAGCCGCAGCGGGTTCTTCTGCAGCACGATCCGGACGCCGTCGGCGGCGCCGGTGACGATCGTCAGCGCGGTGCCGGAGTCGGTGACGCTCAGGCTGCCGCCCATGCCCGCGTGGTTGGCGGGCACCACCATCTCGTACCGCGAGTCGGCGAAGAACGTCTCCCCGCCCCGGATCGCGCGGACCCGGACGATCTGGTTGCCGTACGCGGTGATCTTCAGCCGCTGGCCGGTGGCGCTGGTGACGGTGATGCTGCGGGCGTCGGTCGCGTGCGACGCGTAGTTGCCGAGCTGTTCTCCGGTGGCGGCCTCGGCCCGGCCCGGCGCGGCGACCGCGCCGATCGACAGTCCGGCGGCCAGTCCGAGCACGTTTCTTCGCTTCATCGCATCGACTCCTCGTAAGGTGCGGCGATTCGGTCTCCGGGCAGGGTTGGCGGACGCTGCGCGGCGGAAACGGTTCCCACACTGATCCCGCCGAGTCGGCTTGTCAACACCCATAATGCATCGACGCACATCGTGCTATCGTCGGCCTGCTGACAAGATCTGGAACCGTTTCCGGAGCCGGCGTCAGGAGGCGGGCATGGCCGCGACCATCAAGGACGTCGCTCGGCTGGCCGGCGTCTCGCAGTCGTCGGTGTCCCGCGCGCTCGCCGCCCCGGACCAGGTGCGCCCCAAGACGCGGGAGCGGGTCGAGCGGGCCGTCGCCCGGCTCGGGTACCACCCGAACCGGATCGCCCGCGGCCTCAGCACCGGACGCACCGGCGCCATCGGGCTCGTGGTGCCCGACATCGCCAACCCGTTCTTCCCGGGCATCGTCAAGGCCGCGCAGCGCCGGGCCCGGGACTTCGGGCTCGCGGTGCTGCTGGCCGACTCCGACGAGGACCCCGCCACCGAGACGGACCTCATCCGGACGCTGACCAAACAGGTCGACGGCTTCGTGCTGTGCGCGCCCCGCGCCGGCGACGACGAGCTGCGCTCCGTCTGCGGTGACGTCCCGGTCGTCCTGCTCAACCGCCGGGTCGGCCAGCTGCCGTCCATCATCTTCGACAACGCCGACGGCATCCGCCAGGCGCTGGCCCACCTCGCCGCGCTCGGCCACCGGCGCCTCGCCTACGTCGCCGGCCCCCGTGCCTCCTGGGTCAACCGGGAACGGGCCCGCGCCGTGCGGACCGTCGCGGCCGGCCTGGACCTCGAGGTGGTCGAGGCGGGCCACGTGTCGCCCGACTTCGAGGGCGGCGTGGCCGTCGCCGACCTGGTCCTGGCGGCCGGCGTCACCTCGGTGATCGCCTACAACGACATGATCGGGCTGGGCCTCATGAGCCGGTTCGGCGCCCGCGGGGTCAGGGTGCCCGACGACGTGAGCATCGTCGGCTTCGACGACATCCCGGCCTCGGCCCTCGTCAGCCCGGCGCTGACGACCGTGAGCCAGCCGAAGGACCAGTGCGGCCGGGCGGGCGTCGACCTGCTCGTCGACCTGCTCAACGAGCGCCCGCGGCCGGGCGGCGCCCGCGCCTCGCTGCCGACCCGGCTGATCGTGCGCGCGTCCACCGGCCCGGCGCCGCAACCGCGCCGATGACCGGGGCCGGCGCCCTCACCCGGTCGATGACAAAGCAGAGGCAGGGAGATCGCACTCCCTGCCACTTCTAACGTATAACGCACCGGGGGGCTTGCGGCAAGGCCCGGGTCGAGCCGCAGAATCGACGGCCGGACCGAAAACGGACTGGTCGGAGGTAGTGCGTGAGCGAGCGGTACGCGGTGGGGCTGCACGAGATCGACGAGGCGGGGGTCGCGCTCGCCGGGGGCAAGGGCGCGCACCTGGGCGGGCTGACACGGATCGAGGGCATCCACGTGCCGGCCGGCTTCTGCGTGACGACGGACGCCTTCCGGCGGGTCATGGCGCAGGCGCCGTCGATCGACGAGGCGTTCGACCGGCTGTCGCGCCTCGGCCCGGACGACCGCGAGGCGACCCGCGCGATCAGCGCGCAGCTCCGCCGGACCATCGAGGAGACCGCCGTCCCGGGCGAGATCGCGGCGGCGATCACCGGCGCCGTGGGGCGGCTCGGCGAGCGGGTCGCCTGCGCGGTCCGGTCCAGTGCGACGGCGGAGGACCTGCCGACCGCCTCCTTCGCCGGCCAGCAGGACACCTACCTGAACGTCGCGGGCCCGGAGTCGATCCTGCGGCACGTCAGCCGGTGCTGGGCCTCGCTGTTCACCGAGCGCGCGGTGACGTACCGCCGGCGCAACGGCATCGACCACCGCACGGTCCACATGGCCGTGGTCGTGCAGCGGATGGTCTTCCCGGAGGCGGCCGGCATCCTGTTCACGGCCGACCCGGTCACCGGCAACCGCCGGGTCACCACCGTGGAGGCCGGCTTCGGCCTCGGCGAGGCCCTGGTCTCCGGCCTGGTGAACCCGGACGTCTACCAGGTGCGCGACGGCGAGGTCGTGGCCCGGGCGGTCGGCACCAAGCGGCTCGCCATCCACGCCGACCCGGCGGGCGGGACGCGCGAGGAGGCGATCGACCCGGAGCGGCAGGACCGGCCGGCGCTGACGGACGCCCAGGTCCTGCGGCTGGCGCACCTCGGCCGCCGGATCGAGGCGCACTTCGGCCGCCCCCAGGACATCGAATGGTGCCTGGCCGGCGACGACTTCCAGATCGTGCAGAGCCGGCCGATCACCACGCTGTTCCCCGTCCCCGAGTCCGCCGACGGCGAGAACCACGTGTACCTCTCCGTCGGCCACCAGCAGATGATGACCGACGCCATGAAGCCCCTCGGCCTCTCCTTCTGGCAGATGACGACCCCCGCGCCCATGGCCGAGGCCGGCGGCCGCCTGTTCGTCGACGTCACCCAGCGGCTGGCCGCGCCGGCCACCCGCGAGGCCCTCCTGGAGCTCATGGCGAGGTCCGACCCGCTGACCACGGACGCGGTGCGCAGCATCCTCGAGCGCGACGGCTACATCCGGCCCCTCCCGGACGCGGCGCCCCCCGCGCCGCTGCCGCGCGCCGCCCCGGACCCGATCGAGCCCGACCCGGCCGTCGTCACCGAGCTGATCCGGCTCGGCGAGGAGTCCGTCGCCGCCGCGGAGCGCGACATCCGCACGAAGTCCGGGCCGGCGCTGCTCGACTTCATCGAGGCGGACCTGCAGGAGCTGCGGCGGGTCCTGTTCGACCGGCGGAGCCATCAGGTGTTCATGTCGGCCATGGAGGCCGCGTGGTGGCTCAACGACAAGCTGCTGGAGTGGCTGGGCGAGAAGAACGTGGCGGACACGCTCACGCAGTCGGTTCCCAACAACGTCACGTCGGAGATGGGGCTGGCGCTGCTGGACGTCGCGGACGCGATCCGCCCCCACCCGGACGTGGTGGCGTTCCTGCACGACGTCGCGGACGAGGACTTTCTCGACGAGCTGCCGAAGCTCCCGGGCGGCCCGGAGGCGCGGGACGCCATCGAGGCGTGGCTGGAGCGGTACGGCATGCGCTGCACCGGCGAGATCGACATCACCCGGCCGCGCTGGAGGGAGCGCCCGTCCACGCTCGTGCCCGTGATCCTCGGCAACATCCGCAACTTCGAGCCGGGCGCCGGCGCGCGGCGCTTCGAGCAGGGGCGGCTGGAGGCGGAGGCGAAGGAGCGCGACGTGCTGGAGCGCCTGCGCGCGTTGCCCGACGGGGAGCGCCGGGCCGAGGAGACCAAGCGCATGATCGACCTGGCGCGGACGTTCATCGGCTACCGGGAGTACCCGAAGTACGGCATGATCAGCCGCTACTTCGTGTACAAGCGGGCCCTGCTCGAGGAGGCCGGGCGCCTAGCGTTGCGCGAGAGGGAGGACATCTTCTACCTCACGTTCCCGGAGCTGCGCGAGGTCGTGCGCACGAACCGGGTGGACGACGCGCTCATCGCCCGGCGCAGGGAGGCGTTCCGGTCTCACCAGGCGCTCACCCCGCCGCGGGTGCTCACCTCGGACGGCGAGGCCCTCATGGGGGAGTACCGGCGCGACGACGTGCCGGCGGGGGCCCTGGCCGGCCTGCCGGTCTCGGCCGGGTTCGTCGAGGGACGGGCCCGCGTCGTGCTGGACCTGGCGCAGGCCGCCCTCGAACCGGGCGACATCCTGGTCACGGCCTACACGGACCCCAGCTGGACGCCGCTGTTCGTGGCGATCGCGGGCCTGGTCACGGAGGTGGGGGGCCTCATGACCCACGGCGCGGTGATCGCCCGGGAGTACGGCCTGCCGGCCGTCGTCGGCGTGGTCGGCGCCACCCGGCTGATCGCCGACGGGCAGCGGATCAGGGTGCACGGAACCGACGGGTACGTCGAGATCCTGCCCTGATCCGCCGCCTCACGGTCAGGCCAGGGTGCACGCGGCGAGGGACTCGGCGAGGCCCTCCGGGCGGGCCGCGTTGCGCCCGATGGCGGTGGCGATGCGGTTGATTGTCGCGGCCCGCTTGTCCTTGAGCGGCCCGAGGATCGCGTTGTCGACGAAGTTCGGGCCGCCCTGGCCCCGGCTCGTGGCGAGCCGCTGGTCGGCCTCGGCGATCTGGGTGTCCAGGAGGGCCAGGTTGCGGTCGACCTCGGCCTGCGCCCGGGCCGGGATCGCGGGCAGCTTGTCGGCCACCGACGGGCAGACGATGGCGGAGCCGTTGCCGGTGTTCACCGGCGCGGTCGTGGTCTTCGCCGGGGCCGCGGTCGTCCGCGCCGGCGCCGGGGCCGCGGTCGTCCGCGTCGCGCCGGCGGCCGGCACCACGGCGGTCGCGGGCGGCCGGCCCTGCACCACGCGGCAGGCCGCCAGCGCGTCCAGGCCGGTCGGGCGGGCCGCGTGGCGCCCGATCGCGATGGCGATGCGGTCGATGGTCGCGGCCCGTTTGTCCTTGAGCGGGCCCAGGATAGCGTTGCCGACGAAGTTCGGGCCGCCCTGGCCCCGGCTGGTGGCGAGCCGCTGGTCGGCCTCGGCGATCTGGGTGTTGAGCAGGGCCAGGTTGCGGTCGACCTCGGCCTGGGCCTCCGCCGGTACCGCCGGCAGCTCGTCGGCCACCGACGGGCAGACGATGCTGCCCGGCGCGCCGCTGTCGTTTGTCTGCGCCGCGGCGACGCCGAGCCCGAGCCCGACGCTGAGCAGCGCGAGCACTCCGGTGCCGAGCAACAGCCATTTCCGCCGGGCTCTGGGATGAATGTCTACAGTGGACACGCGACGCCGACCCTTCGACGGTGGAGGGAACTCGTCGCGTGGTACGGCGACCCCGTACCGAGGGTTCAACCGATTCTGCGGGGCCCGGGTGCCCGTGCGGATCGGCCTGAAAATTTCAGGCGGTGCGCCGCAGGTGGACGATCGTCGTCGTGAGGGGGGCCGGGGGCGGGCCCGGCAGGCCGATGCCGGCCAGGGCCGCGCCGCTCAGCGGGCCCGGCGGCGGCTCGTAGGCCGGGCGCGGGCCCGGGTCGAGGCGGGCGACCGTGTAGCGGCCCGCGTCTGCGCGCGGACGGCGGGCCGGCCCGCGGTCGCGCCCGAGCCGCCCTCGATGACGTCGCGGTTGTGGTCCCACTTCACGCAGTCGATGTCGTGCTTCGACAGCACCTCCGTCATCTGCCCGAGCACGTGCACGAAGGCGCCGGGCCCGGCTCAGGTCCAGGATGTGCTGGTTGCGCTCCTCGGGCGGGACCCGGCCGCGAGGACCTGGAACGGCACGCCGGCACCGGCTTCGACGCGATCGTGGCCGCCCGCGACGCCGGCGACCGGGCCGCGACGGCCCTGCTCGACGCCGCGGCCCGCGCGCTCGGCCACACGGTGGCGACGTTCGCCGGCGCCCTGCAGACCACCCGGATCGTGCTGGCCGGCGAGAACGTCACGGCCATCGCCGAGTCCCCGGCGATGGCGGCGACGATCGCGGACCGCCTGCGCCCCGGCCCGGGAGAGGCCCAGAACTGCCACCTGGAGATCACCACCGCCCCGCTGACGTTCACCGACTGGGCCCGCGGCGCGGCGGTGGTCGGCATCCAGAACGTCCTCGGCGCGATCTGAGGCCTTACCAGGGGCCGGGCTCCGTGGTGGGGGGAGGGGCGTCGGGGAAGTACCGGCCGCGGTTGCGGCGGGCGGCGCGGACGAACCCGGCGATGCAGGCGATGGCGCCGCCGACCAGCAGGATGACGCCGACCGCGGTGCTGGCGATTGAGGTGCCGGTCAGGGCCGCCGTGGTGTCGGGGGCCTTCAGCCGCATCGCGTCGACGGCCGGGTCCGGCGGGTCGGCGTTGCCGGCCGGCGGGTCTTCGCTCGCCGGCGGGTCGGACGTCGTCGCGTTGTCGGCCGGCTGGGTCGTCCCGGTGGCGGCCGGCTCTGTCGTCCCGGTGGCGGCCGGCGCGGCGGCCTGGCCGGTCTGCGCCGGGTGGGTCGGCTGGGGCGGCCGGGTGGTCTGGACCACGGTCTGCGGCGGCCGGGTCGTCTGCACCACCGTCTGCGGCGGCCGGGTCGTCTCGACCACCGTCTGCGGGGGCGCCGAGGTCGTCGTGTGCGTCGGCTGTGTGCTGTGCGTCGGCTGTGTGCTGTGCTCCGGCGGCCGGGTGGCCGGCGTCGTGGCCGGGGTGGACGGCCGGGGCGGAAGGGCGAAGCGGGCGCTGACGACCACGCCCTTCTTGTCGGTGGTCACCGTGACCGGGTTCTTCGTGCGCAGCAGCCGCGGGCAGCCGAGCTCGTCGTAGGCGCCGCTGAAGCGCTCGGCCAGGAACGTGAACAGGCTGTTCGCCGCCTCCGGGTCCGGCGAGGGGGCGCGGACGGTCAGGCTGCGGTCGAGCTCGATGCGGTCGGCGCCGACCTGGAGCAGGCCGGTGCAGTAGGCCTTGGGCGTCTCGGCCGCGGCGTCGATGGCGGGCTGGCCGACGCCGGCGCGGTACAGGTCGGTCTTCGCGACGCTCGTCTTGTCGCCCAGCTTCGTCATCGGGTCCGAGGTCGGCACCAGCGCCACCGGGGCGGCCTGGTGCGCGGCGGCCTGCAGCTCGTTGAGGGCGAGCGACGTGGCCGGGGCGCCGCCGTCGGCGAGGTCCGGCGCGCGGAACGGCGTGCAGCCCAGCGCCGGGAAGACGTGCGCGTCGAGCAGGGCGTTGTCGCTGCCGTTGACCGCGACGCGGGCGCCGCGCCGGCCGAGCGTGGTGCGGTTCGCCTTCGTGTTCTGGGCGGTCGTGCCGTCGGCGAGCACCAGGTAGGTGGTGGTGACGTTGTCGCTCTGGTCCATGTCGACCAGGCCGAAGTCGCGCGTCGTCGGGCACGGGCGGCCGTCGGCGGCGGTGCCGAGGCCCGGCACGGTGAGCTTGCCGGCCGCGATCGCGGTGTTGGCCGCGCTGAACAGGGCGGGGGCGTTGCAGTACGCGAACTGGCCGAAGATCGACTTGTCCTGGCCGTTGACGCATTTGCCGGCCGCGAGGCTGCCGTGGTCGCCGGCGAGGCGCAGGTTGTCGCCGTTGAAGCCGAACCACAGCCCCACGACCGCGCCGGCGGGCAGCTTCGGCGGGGCGGGCGGCGCGGCCGGGCGCATGCCGGCGTCGACGACCAGCGGGTTGTACACCGACACGGCGCCGGTCGCCGGGTCCACGATCGTGGCCTGCACGAAGGCGGCCGAGCCGGCGTCGGCCTCGTGGCAGGGCGCCTCGAGGCGGTACGCCGTGGCCAGGCCCTTCGCGCTCAACGGGTCGGCGGGCACGGTGAGCGTGCACGTGACCTCGGGCGCGTCCTGGCCGGCGAGGGCGACCTGCGACGTGAGCACGATGCCGCCGAGCGCCGCGACCAGCACGGGCACGCCCAGCGTCAACAATGGCCGGCCCAGCCCCCGGCGACCGGTGGACTCGCGCTCCGAGCTGCGATGACCCAGCTTCCACGCCGGGCGTTTGTCGAACACGCCGCGCTCCTTGCCATGGCGGCACACGGCTCCCGGCGTGGCCGGGGGCTGTGCGGCAACCTGAAGGCTACGGCCCGACCGTACTGCCGCGGAAAAGGCCGGGAGGGGCGGCGAAGGAAGGCATAACGCTAATTTGAACCGGACCACAAGTAGCCCCGCGTGCCCATGACGTCACGACGGCACCACCGGCAGCGCCCTCCGGCGACTGGCGGCGAGCTGAGCGTCAGCGCGGGCGGAGCGTCGTCGCCTCCAGACCGCGATGACCGTGTCGGCCATGGCCTCGGCGCACTGGCCGCCGGGGCGTCGACGACCTCCGGCCGTCAGGACGCCGGCTGCTGGTCGCCCAGGTACTGCCGCAGGATCCCGACGAAGCGCCGGAAACTGCCGGCCATGTCCAACTGCCGGTCCAGCAGCCACTGGATCTGCAGCCCGTCCATCATCGCGATCACCATCGCCGCGATCGTCTCGGCGTCCGCGTCGGACCGGAAGGCGCCGGTCTCCTGGCCGTGGCGCACCGCGTGCGCGATGCGGTGGCGGATGTGCTCGTAGCGCTCGACGAAGAACCCGTGGGCCGGGTGCTCGGCGGCGACCGCCTCGCCGACCAGCACGGTGAACAGCTGGACGAGCTCCGGCGTGTCGGCGTTGTGCTCGACCAGGTCCTCCAGGGCGTGCAGGGCGGCGACTCCGCCTTCCCGCAGGGCCTCGCGCATGGCCTCCCGCGACTCGCGGTCGCGCTCCTCCAGCACCGCCATCAGGAGATGTTCCTTCGACGGGAAGTGGTGCAGCACCCCGGGTTGGGTCATCTGGGCGGCGACGGCGACGGCGGCCAGCGGCGCGCCCCGGTAGCCGTTCTGGACGAACAGCGGCACCGCGGCGCGCAGGATCTCGGCGCGGGTGCGCGCACCCCTCTGGGTGCCGGACGCCCGAGGGACTCGTGTCGGCATCCCGTGAGTGTAGTCACGACCTGCGTGTTTCCCGGCCGTTACCGACTTGTTACTACCGAGTGGTCGGTAGGTCTTCCCCGGAAATTGGCCGACCAATATGTTGTGGGCGACACCAAACACCCGGGAGGAACCCAATGAAGCGCCTCCGAAAACGAGCTTCAGCGGCGGCGGCCGGCCTGGCGCTCGCGCTCATCACTCCCTCGGCCGGCCCCGCTCAGGCCGCCACCACCGACCCCAACCCCAGCCAGCTCGAGCTGGCCAACGCCGCGCTGTCCAGGAAGGCCGCCACCGAGGGCATGGTGCTGCTGGACAACCGGGGCCGGGCCCTGCCCATGGCCCGCTCCGGCAACGTCGCGCTCTTCGGCGTCGGCGCGTACAAGACGGTGAAGGGCGGCACCGGCTCGGGTGACGTCAACAACCGCTACACCGTCAACGCCCGGCAGGGCCTGGAGAACGCCGGCTACCACGTGACGACCAGTGACGCGTACTGGTCGGCGATGACGAGCGCGTACGACACGAAGTACCCGCCGCCCGCGCCCGGCACCATCTTCGGCCCGGCGGTCGACTACGCCTCGGTCGAGCAGGTGCTCACCGCCGCGAGCGTCCAGCCCAAGGCGCCGACGGACACGGCACTGTTCGTCGTCGCGCGCAACTCCGGCGAGGGCAGCGACCGCTCGTCCGGCCCCGGCGACTACCAGCTCACCGACACCGAGAAGGCCGACCTGGCCCTGATCGGGCAGACGTACACCCACGTCACGGTGGTGCTCAACGTCGGCGGCGTGGTGGACACGTCCTTCTACCCGGCCGTCAACGCCGCCGCGAAGGACCCGCACGGCGGCTCCGCGCTCGACGCGCTGCTGCTCATGAGCCAGGCCGGCCAGGAGGCCGGCAACGCGCTCGTCGACGTGCTCAACGGCACCGTCGACCCGTCGGGCCGGCTCACCGACACCTGGGCCTCGAAGTACTCCTACTACCCGGCGTCGGCGACCTTCGCGAACAACGACGGCGACGCCACGAGCGAGCAGTACAGCGAGGGCATCTACGTCGGGTACCGGTACTTCGACTCGTTCTTCAGGTCGCTGAACCCCGCCGACCCGGCGAGCGTGGTCAACTACCCGTTCGGATTCGGCCTGTCGTACACGAGCTTCCGGATCGAGCCGCGGAAGGTCGAGGCGGACGCCGGGACCACCAAGGTCAAGGTGACGGTCACCAACACCGGCAACCGCAGCGGCCGGCAGGTCGTGCAGGTGTACTTCTCCGCGCCGCAGACCGGCCTCGACAAGCCGTACCAGGAGCTCGCCGGCTACGCCAAGACCGACGAGCTGCCGCCCGGCGCGTCGCAGGACCTGACCATCGCCTACGACACCACGCAGATGTCCTCCTACGACGAGGCCCGCGCGGCGTACGTCATGGACGCCGGCGACTACGTCGTGCGCGTCGGCTCGTCCTCCCGCGACACGCACGTCGCGGCGAAGCTCAGCCTGTCCGCGACAGTGGTGACCGAGCGGGTCGCGAACGAGGCCGCCGACCAGAAGCCGGCGACCGAGCTCACCAGCTCGCCGGCGAACTTCTTCGGGTACGCGGGCGAGCCGGCCGAGCTGGCCCGGGCGCCCCGGATCGGGCTCAAGGCGAGCTCGTTCCACCCGAGCGACAGCCGCTCGCCGTACGAGCAGTCGGTGCCCGTCCCGACCGACTCGCCGTACTACGCCATCGACGGCAGCCCCATCGGCGCCACCACCGCCTACGTCGACCCGCGGCAGAGCAACTGGGAGGGTACCGGCGCGCCGTACTCGCCGAAGACCGGCGAGCGGGTCCGGGCCGTGCGCCCGGCGACGAACGCGACGCTGTACGACGTGGCCAAGGGCCGCGTCAGCATGGAGCAGTTCGTCGCCGGCCTCGACGTCACGCAGCTGGCGAACATCGTGGAGGGCGCGAGCGCGGCGGGCACCACGCCGACGGCGGTCGGCGCGGCCGGGTACACCACGGCCAAGTACGAGAACCTCGGCATCCCGGGGATGACGGCCTCCGACGGGCCGGCCGGGCTGCGCATCACCCAGCAGATCCCGACCACGCCGGCGACGTACCAGTGGGCCACCGCGTGGCCGATCGGCACCATGCTCGCCCAGACCTGGGACCGGGACCTGGTGCAGCGGGTCGCCACGGCCGTGGGCCAGGAGATGGTGACCTACGGCGCCACGCTGTGGCTCGCGCCGGGCATGAACATCCACCGCGACCCGCTCAACGGCCGCAACTTCGAGTACTACTCCGAGGACCCGCTCATCGCCGGGCTCACCGCGGCCGCGACGACGAAGGGCGTGCAGAGCCACCCGGGCGTCGGGGTGACGCTGAAGCACTACGCCGAGAACAGCCAGGAGACCCTGCGCAACTCCTCCAACGCCGTCGTCGGTGAACGCGCGCTGCGCGAGATCGAGCTCAAGGGCTTCGAGTACGCCGTCCGGTCGGCGCAGCCGATGGCCGTCATGACGTCCTACAACAAGATCAACGGCACCTGGGCGTCGCGCAACTACGACCTGGTCACCGACATCCTGCACGGGGAGTGGGACTTCAAGGGCCTCGTCATGACCGACTGGGGCGGCAACCACGGCGCCACCGGCACGATGTACGCCGGCAACGACCTCATCATGCCCGGGAACAACCCGAACGAGGTCATCAACGCCAGCCGCAAGGTCACCCCGACCATCGACGTCGGCGGCCTGCCCGTCTACAACAAGACCATCCGGGTACGCAACGGCACGACCACCACCACGTACTCGTGGTCGCTGGGCAACCTGTCCCTGACCGCCACCGGCGGCCAGAGCGTCAGCACCACTGTCGACGAGCACACCGACCTGACCCGGGTGCCGCTGTCCGGCACCACCGCCCCGAACGCGGCGGGGCAGACGGTGTTCACGCCGAACGCGCCCTTCGCCTCCGTCCAGGACGCGTACGCGGCGGTGCAGGCGCTGCTCGACCCGGCGAGCACCGCGCTCACCGCCGACCAGAAGGCGGCCATCACGGTGACCGGCGTCGTGCATCAGAACCCGGCCGACGCCACCAGCCCGGTGACGGCCTACACCCTGGTGCTCAAGGGCAACTACCCGGCGAGCTACGACATGCGCCTGGGTGACCTGCAACGCAGCGCGACGCGCATCCTGAACGTCGCGATGCAGAGCCTGCCCTTCCAGCAGCTGGCCGGCCTGCAGCACGTCCGCGGCATCACCGTCGGGCCGTACACCAGCCAGTTCCGCCACCTGCCGTCCTACGTCACGGTCGACAAGGACCGCGTGCAGCGGCACGGCTGACGAACGCCGGGCCCCCGTACGGGTGAACGGCCCCTCACCAGGCCCGGCCGACGCACACCGTGTGCGTCGGCCGGGCCGCCGGTGGTCACTAGATGGCGCGTGTGACCACGGTGGACATGTTCTCGCACGGTGCGCTGAACCCCGCGTTCGCGTTCGGCCTGGCCTTCCTGGGCTGCGGCCTGGCGCTGAGCTGCGCCGCCCGGGGACGGACGGCCGGCTCGGCGCACCGCAAGCGCTGGCTGACGCTGGCCTCCGTGACCCTCGGGGGCGGCATCTGGCTCATGCACTTCATGGCGATGCTGGGCTTCGACGTTCCCGCTTCGCCGCTGCGGTACGACCTGGGCCTGACCGCGGTGAGCGCGGTGCTCGCCGGCGCGGTGGTGTTCGTCGGCCTGTTCGTCGCCGGCACCGGCCGCCCGAGCCCGGTGCGGATCGTCTTCGGCGGCGTGTTCACCGGCGTCGGCGTGTCGGCCATGCACTACACCGGCATGGCCGCGGTACGTGTGGCCGGCTCGCTCACGTACGAGGCCAACCTGGTGCTGGCCTCCGTCCTGGTCGCGATCGTCGCGGCGATCGTGGCCCTGTGGCTGTCCGTGGTCGTCCGCGGCCGCGGCCAGGTGCTCATCGCGGGCGGCGTGATGGCCCTCACGGTCTGCGCGATGCACTACACCGCGATGACCGCCGTCCGGGTGCACCTCGACGCCGGCTGGCACGGGCCGGTGCGGGGCGTCACGCCGATCAGCCTCGAGCTGCCGATCACGCTGCTGGCGTCGGCCGCCGTCGTCGTGCTGGCGTTCCTGGCGCTGCACACGGTGTCCACGGAGGACCGGGACGCCCCGGTGGCCCGCCCGGCGCCCCGGCCGCCGGGACCGCGGCGCGACCGGCCGCTGCCGAGGCACGCCGGCGTCGGCTGACGACGCCGATTGTCTCCCCGGCCGGCAGCGGCGACAATGGCCGATACATCGGCCGTTGTCGAAGGGATGCCCCATGGTTCGCCGTACCCTGCTCGCTGTGCTGGTCGCCGGCGCCGTCATCGCCGGCGCCGTGACCCCGGCGGGCGCGATCCCGCCACCGCCGCCCGGCGGAGACCTGCTCATCGTCTTCGCCTACTACGCCGACTCGGCCAAGACCCAGGTCATCGGGCAGTCGTGGACCGGCTGCGGTCAACCCGCCGGCAGCTGGGGCGTGACGTCGGGTATCCGGCAGGTGTTCTTCACGCCCTGCTGAGGCGGGGTCGGTCGCCGCGGGCCGGTCAGCCGTTCGACGTCAGGGCCAGCACGAAGATCAGGACGATCAGGACCAGCGGGATGGCCAGGCCGATGATCGCCATCGGGCGGGCCAGCAGCGGCGGGCCCGGGTCCATCGGCGGGCGGCTGCCGCCGGTGGGGGACGGCTGCGGCGCGGGCAGGCTCGCCACCTTGTCGCGCTTGACGAGGTTGATGAGGACCGTGATCGGCGTGATCACGAACGACGCGTAACCCCACCAGCCCTGCACGAGCGTCCGCGCCGTCATCTTGCGGAAGGTGGCCAGGCCGCAGTCGCGGCAGAACGGGCCGTCGAGGGACAGGAACCGCATGAGCAGGATCATGCCCTGGTGCCCGCGGAACTTGACGTGGGCGGCCGGGACGCTGCCGCAGAAGCGGCACTGCACCAGCGGGAGGCCCTGCGGCTGCGGCGCCGCAAAAGGCTGCTGGGACTGCGGAGGCGGGGCGTACTGCGGGGGCGGGGCGTACTGCGGGGGCGGGGCGTACTGCGGGGGCGGGGCGTACTGCGGCTGCGAGGGGTACTGCGGCTGCGAGGGGTACTGCTGCTGCGTCATCTTCACCTCATGGAGCTCCAGGGACGCGTCATCGTACTGCCGCCCGCCGATCCGCGTTGTCCCCTGACGAGACCGTTCAGAGGCGCAGTCCCCGCTCGACCAGCTCGGTCGGCAGCACCACCGTGCGCGGCCAGGACCGGTCCCCGTCGATGCGCCGGAAGAGCAGCTCGGTCGCGGTGCGGGCCAGCACGCGGGTGTCGTAGGCGATCACCGTCAGCGGGTACGGCACCAGCCGGGCCAGCTCGAAGTCGTCGAAGGCGAGCAGGGCGGCGTCGCTGCCCCGCCGGTGGAGCTCCTCGATCACGCCCAGGGTGATCCGGTTGTTGAGGCTGAAGAAGGCCGTCGGCGGGTCCGGCCGCTCGAGCAGGTCCGCGACGACCCGCCCGGCCGCCGCCGGGTCGCGGACGCCGTCGCGCACGAGCCGGTCGTCGTACGGGGCGCCGGCCTCCACCAGCGCGTCCTGCGCGCCGTCGAGGCGCTCGCGCATCGTGTAGACGCCGATCGAGTCGAGCAGGACGGCGATGCGGCGGTGGCCGGCCTCGATCAGGCGGCGTACCCCTTCGCGGGCGCCCCCGCGGTTGTCCAGCAGCACCGTGTCGGCGCGCAGGTTCCCGGCCGGCCGGTCCAGGAAGACCACCGACGTGCCCAGCTCGACCTCAGAACGAAGGAACGAGTGATCAGAGCCCGTCGGACTTCCGGCCGGCACGACCAGCAGCCCGTCGACCCGCCGGGCGCACAGGTCCCGCAGCAGCTGCTGCTCGCGGGCCGGGTCCTCCTCGGAGCTGGCGATGATGAGCATGGTGTCGCGCTGCCGGGCGATCTCGGCGGCCGCGCCCGCGATCGTCGCGTAGAACGGGTTCGCGATCTCCTCGATGAGCAGCCCGATGGTGGCCGTCGCCTGCCCGGAGCGCAGCGAGCTGGCCAGGTGGTTGCGCCGGAAGCCGAGCTCGGCCACGGCGGCGAGCACCCGCTCGGCGAGCTCGGGCTGGACGTAGGGCGCGTCGTTCACGACCCGCGACACGGTCTTCAGGCTCACCCCGGCCCGGGCGGCCACGTCCGCCATGGTGGGCCGCCTGCTGCGGCCCAGCTCACCTGTCACGCGACAGACGATAGCCGCCGCCGGCCGACTGCGTCTCGACCGATGAGGCCTGTGTCGCCTGAACAGCGGCACATCGTCCGTCATTGACAACGTTGCCAGAAATCCGTGATTACACACATGGATCTTGACAACGTTGTCAGGCCGGGCCAGGCTGACGCTCGCCACCGGGCGTGCCCCTGCGCCCGTGATCACCCCTGGAGTTCTGCATGAAAGTGCCCAGGACCAGCCGGCGGACAGCCGGGGCAGTTGCGTTGCTGCTGCCTCTCGGGCTGCTCGTCGCCGCCACCACCGCGAGCGCGGCCGCGCCCCCCGGCGACTTCGGCTCCTCCTTCGAGTCCACCGACCCCCAGCCGGCCGCGACCACCGTCGAGCTCGACCAGAGCGGCCGGCCGATCCAGGGCAACCTCTCCGGATCGAGCCCCAGCGGGCTGCCCGGCAGCCTGCTCGCCCAGGTCGCCGCGGTGACCGCCAGCGCCGAGAACCCGCCGAACGAGATCGCGGCCCGGCTCGCCGACGGCAACCCGTCGACGAAGTGGCTGGCCTTCAACCCGACCGGCTGGGCCGTGTACCAGCTCAAGGCCCCCGCCGCGGTCGTGCAGTACTCGCTGACGTCCGCCAACGACGCGCCGAGCCGTGACCCCCGGGACTTCACGGTGCAGGGCTCCACCGACGGCAGCCAGTGGGTCGACCTGGACCGGCGCACGGGCCAGACCTTCAGCGGCCGGTTCGCCACCAACACCTACAGCTTCACGAACACGACCGCCTACGGCTTCTACCGGCTGAACGTCACCGCCAACTCGGGTGACTCGCTGATCCAGCTGGCCGACTGGGACGTCAGCGACGGCACGAACACCCGCCCGCCGGCCACGCCGATGGTCAGCGTCGCCGGGGCCGGGCCCGTCAGCGGGTACAACATGAAGCCCAACGCCGGGTTCACGGGCCTGGCGTCGCTGCGGTACTCCGGCGGCGCCGAGGCCGACGGCCGCTCGTACGCGACGAACAAGCTGTTCGACGTGAACATCCCGGTCGGGCCGAAGACCCGGCTGGCCTACAAGATCTTCCCGGAGTACACCGGGCAGGACGCGCAGTACCCGTCCACCTACGCGGCCGTCGACCTGCACTTCACCGACGGCACGTACCTCAGCGCCCGCTCGCCCGTCGACCAGCACGGGTACGCGCTGACCGGGGCCGGCCAGGGCGCCTCCAAGGTGCTCTACGCCGACCAGTGGAACGCGGTGCAGTCCGACGTCGGCACCGTCGCGGCCGGCAAGACCATCGACCGGATCCTGCTGGCCTACGACGACCCGCAGGCCACCGCGGCGACCCGGTTCCAGGGCTGGATCGACGACGTCACCGTGACCGGCACGCCGGCGGCGATCGACGGCGCCAGCCTCACCAACTACGTCGACACCCGGCGGGGCACCAACGCCTCGGGCTCGTTCTCGCGCGGCAACAACCTGCCGATCTCCGCGGTACCGAACGGCTTCAACTTCTTCACGCCGGTCACGAACGCCACCTCGGACTCGTGGGAGTACGAGTACCAGCGGGCCAACAACGGCGCCAACCTGCCCACGCTGCAGGGCCTCGCGATCTCGCACGAGCCCAGCCCGTGGATGGGCGACCGCAACCAGATGTCGGTCATGCCGGTGGCGGCCGGCGGCAACCTCACCGGGGCGCCGAGCAGCCGGGCCCTGTCGTTCAGCCACGCCGACGAGATCGCGCGGCCGGACTTCTACCAGGTCAAGACCGGCAACGGCCTGACCGCGCAGCTGTCGCCGACCGACCACGGCGGCATCATGCAGTTCACCTTCCCCGCGGGGCAGGCCACCGGCAGCCTCGTGTTCTACAACGGCACGTTCACCATCGGCGCGGACGGCACCTTCACCGGCTGGGTCGACAACGGCAGCGGCCTGTCGGCCGGGCGCAGCCGGATGTTCGTGTCCGGCACCTTCGACCGGGCGCCGGCCGCGACCGCGGCGGCGTCGGCCACCTTCGACACCTCGGCCAACCCGCAGGTGACGCTGCGCATCGCGACGTCGTTCATCTCGCTCGACCAGGCCGGTAGGAACCTCGGCCTCGAGGTCGCCGGGCGCAGCTTCGAGCAGGTCCACGCGGCCGCGACCGCGGCGTGGAACGACCGGCTCGGCCGGGTCGAGGTCCGCGGCGCGAGCGAGACGCAGCTGGTGACGCTGTACTCCACCCTGTACCGGCTGAACCTGTACCCGAACTCGCAGTCGGAGAACACCGGCACCGCCGCCGCGCCGCACTGGCAGTACGCCAGCCCGGTCTCGGCGCCGACCGGCTCCTCGACCCCGACCAACACCGGCGCGAAGCTCGTCGACGGGCTGATCTACGTCAACAACGGCTTCTGGGACACCTACCGCACCGTGTGGCCGGCCTACACGCTGCTGTACCCGGACGTCGCGGCGAAGATCGCGGACGGGTTCGTCCAGCAGTACCGCGACGGCGGCTGGATCGCCCGCTGGTCCTCGCCCGGCTACGCCGACCTGATGACCGGCACGAGCGCGGACGTGGCGCTGGCCGAGGCGTACCTCAACGGGGTGGCGCTGCCCGACCCGATGAGCGCGTACCAGGCGGCGGTCCGGGACGCGACGGTCGTGTCCGCGCAGAGCGGCGTCGGCCGCAAGGGCATCGAGTCGTCGCAGTTCCTGGGCTACACGCCGACCTCCACCGGCGAGTCGGTGTCGTGGGCCCTGGAGGGCTACATCAACGACTACGGCATCGGCAACATGGCCGCCGCGCTGGCCAAGGACCCGGCCACGCCGAAGGCCGACCGGGACCGGCTGAAGGAGGAGTCGCAGTACTTCCTGCAGCGCGCCCGCAACTACGTCAACCTGTTCGACCCGAGCAGCAAGTTCTTCCAGGGCCGGGACGCGGCCGGCAACTTCCTGGGCGGCGACCCGCTGGACTGGGGCGGCGTCTACACCGAGACCGACGGCTGGAACTTCGCCTTCACCGCCCAGCAGGACGGGCAGGGACTGGCCAACTTGTACGGCGGGCAGGACGCCCTGCGCCAGAAGCTCGACGAGTTCTTCGCCACGCCCGAGAAGGCCGACCACCCGGGCGGCTACGGCGGCACGATCCACGAGATGCTCGAGGCACGCGCGGTCCGCCTGGGCCAGCTCGGCATGAGCAACCAGCCCTCGCACCACATCCCCTACATGTACGACTACGCCGGCGCGCCGGCCAAGACCCAGGCGATCGTGCGGGAGATCCTGCAGCGGCTCTACGTCGGCAGCGAGATCGGCCAGGGCTACCTGGGCGACGAGGACAACGGCGAGCTCTCGTCGTGGTACGTGCTGAGCTCGCTCGGCCTCTACCCGCTGCAGGCCGGCTCGTCCAACTGGGCGATCGGCTCGCCGCAGTTCACCAAGATGACCGTGCACCGCGAGAGCGGCGACATCGTCGTCAACGCGCCCAGCAACAGCACGAAGAACGTGTACGTGCAGGGCGTCAAGGTCAACGGCAAGAAGCTCAAGGACGTCTCCATCGACTCGTCCGTCCTTGCCCGCGGCGGCACCATCGACTTCGACATGGGGTCGAAGCCGTCGGCGTGGGGCACCGGCAAGAACGACGTACCGCCGTCGCTGACCAAGGGCGACGACGTACCCCAGCCGCTGCAGGACACCACCGGCCCGGGCCTCGGCACCGCGACCGCGACCGGCGGGCAGGACGCGTCGAAGCTGTTCGACGACACCTCGGCCACGCAGATGACGTTCGCCACCGGCACGCCGCAGATCGGCTGGGCCTACCGCAGCGGCAAGCAGAAGCCGACGTACTACACCATCACCTCGGGCGCCAACCCCGGCGACCCCGCCGACTGGAAGCTGCAGGGCTCCCGGGACGGGGTCAGCTGGACCACGGTCGACTCCCGCAAGGACGAGGTGTTCACCTATCGCAACCAGACCCGGCCGTTCCAGGTCGGCCACCCGGGGAAGTTCACCCAGTTCCGCCTGGTCGTCACGAAGACGGTCGGGGGAGCGCAGACCAACCTGGCCGAGATCGAGCTGCTGCGCGGCGGCGACGTCGAACTCGGCGGCGGCGACGTCACCGTGACCCCGGTGGGCTCCGTGCCCGCGACATCCGGGGCGGCGGTTTCGGTACCCCTGGCCACGGTCACGGGCGGCACCGCGACCGGCTACCAGGCGACCGTGGACTGGGGTGACGGCTCGCCGGTGACCACCGGCACCATCACCCTGAGCTCGCGGGCGGTGTACAACGTCGGCGGCTCGCACACCTACGCGCAGCCGGGCTACTACCAGGCCGCCGTCACGGTGACCGACGGCACCAGCCAGGACTCCGCGACGGTCGGCATCGACGTGGCCTACACGCCGGCGTCGGCCCTGCCGGCCGCCTTCGACACCGTCTGCATCGGCGACGAAGGCGTCCTCGCGGCCAACTGCGACGCCAAGAACTGGGCGTACTCCCGGGCCGCGCTCGCGGCCGGCGGCGTGACCCAGGGCCAGGCGCACGACGTGCCCGGCACCGCGCTGCACTTCACGCTGCCGGCCACCCCGGCCGGTCAGCCGGACAACGCCACCGGCAACGGCCGGACGATCGCGCTCAACCTGCCCGCCGACGCCAAGAGCATCTCGTTCGTCGGCGCCGGCACGCAGGGCAACCAGAGCACGACCGCCACGGCGACGTTCAGCGACGGCACCACGGCGAGCATCCCGATCCAGCTCAGCGACTGGACGCTGGGCGGCAACCCCAACGGCACGCCGTCCTACGGCAACGTCGTAGTCGCCAGGACCGCATACCGGTTGCTCGGCACGAGCCGGGACGGCGCCCAGCCGTTCCTGTTCGCCACCGCGCCGTACCAGATCCCGGCGGGCAAGACGCTCGTCTCGGTGACACTGCCCACGCAGACCGGCGACCCCGGCTCCGCGGGCCGGATCCACGTGTTCGCCATCGCCGACGACGGCACCCCGCCGCCGGCGCTGGCCACCACGGCCCCGGACAACCAGACGGCCAACGCCGGCCAGGCGTTCACCGCCGCGCTCGGCACGGTCACCGGCGGTGTCCCCGACGCCACCGGCTACCACGCCCGCGTCCAGTGGGGCGACGGCACGACCCCGCAGGACGCCACGATCGGGGCCGGCGGCGCGATCGGCGCGCAGCACACGTACGCGCTGAAGGGCACCTACACCGCCCACGTCACCGTGTGGGACAGCCGGTCCAGTGCCACGCTGACGTTCACCGTGACGGTGGCGGGCGGCGGCAAGCAGCCCACGATCACCGCCGCGCGGACGTCGTCGTCGGCGGTGGCCGTCGACGGCACCGGCTTCACCGCGGGGGAGCAGGTGAGCGTCAAGCTGGGCACGGACGACGTGACGGTCAAGGCCACGCCGGCCGGCACCGTGCACACGTCGCTCGCGGTACCGGAGCCGGGCTTCTACGCGGTGACCGCCGAGGGCGCGTCCTCGCAGGCCCCGGCCACGGCCACCATCGAGCTGGCCGCCCCGGCCACGGCGTCGGGGCCCCAGCCGCAGATCACCCTGTCGGCCACCGAGGGCCCGCGCGGCACGGCGCTGACCCTCGACGCCTCCGGCTTCGCGCGGAACGAAGCGGTCACGATCACCTTCGGCGACGGCCTCGCCGCGCTGACCGTCCACGCGAACGCCGACGGCATGGTCTCCGCCGCGTCGTTCAGCGTGCCGGGGAACGCAGTGGTCCCGAGCGCCACCAGCATCCAGCTGGCCGGCGCCGATTCGAAGATCCGGGTCGAGGTGCCCTTCACGGTCACCTACTGATCCGATTCGCCTGAAGCCGCCGGTGGGTTCGCCCGCCGGCGGCTTCTCGCATCCGGCCGTCGACCGGGGGTAGTACCGTGACGGGCCGGCGAGCCCATCGAGGTGACACCGTGTCCGCACCGGCCATCCGCACCACCGCGCTGACGAAGCGCTACGGCCGCCTGCTCGCGGTCGACCGCCTGGACCTGAGCGTCGCCGCGGGGGAGGCGTTCGGCTTCCTCGGCCCGAACGGGGCCGGCAAGTCCACCACGATCCGGCTGCTGCTCGGCCTGGCCCGGCCCAGCGCCGGCCGGGCCCGGGTGTTCGGCGTCGACGCGCTCGACGTCGCCGCCGCGCACCGGCTGCTCGCCCACGTACCCGCCGACGTGGTGCTGTGGCCGCGGCTGACCGGCGCCGAGATCCTCGACCTCCTGGGCGCGATCGGCGCCGGGGCCGACCACCGCTACCGCGACGAGCTCGTGGAGCGCTTCGAGCTCGACCCGTCCCGCCCGGCGCGGACGTACTCCACCGGCAACCGGCAGAAGGTGGCGCTCGTGGCGGCGTTCGCCTCGCGGGCGCCGCTGCTGGTCCTCGACGAGCCGACCAGCGGCCTGGATCCGTTGATGGAGCGGCAGTTCCGGCTGGCGGTGACCGAGGCGCGCGAGCGGGGACAGGCGGTGTTCCTGAGCTCGCACCGGCTGGGCGAGGTCGAGGCGGTCTGCGACCGCGTCGGCATCCTGCGCGCCGGGCGGCTGGTCGAGGTCGCGGAGATCGCGCGGCTGCGCCGGTTGCACCGCACCGAGATCGAGGCCACGTTCACCGGCGCGGTCCCCGACCTGGCCGGTGTCGCCGGCGTCGCCGCGGTCGAACGGGTCGGCCCGCACCGGGTGCGGTGCGCCCTGTCCGGGCCGCCCGGCCCGCTGCTGAGGGCGCTCGGCGCCGCGGACGCGGCGACGGTCGGGGTCCGCGAGCCTTCGCTGGAAGAGATTTTCCTGGCGTACTACGGGAAGCCCGGACAATGACCACGACGCCCGTGCGTGCCTTGCACCGCCTGGCGTGGCGCGACGTGCGCCGGGGCGGCCTCGCCGTCGCCGTGGTCGCGGGCGGGGTCACCGGCCTCGTGGCCGCCACGTACGAGCAGACCGTGCGCCGCATCGTCGACCCGGCCGCGCTCGCCGCGCTGGCCGCCAACCCGGCCGTCCGCACGCTCTTCGGCCCGCCGGTGCTTGACGATCCGGGCGGGTTCACCGTCTGGCGCACCGGCCCGCCCCTCGGCGTGCTGCTCGGGGTCTGGGCGATCCTGACCGTGACCCGCATCGGCCGCGGCGCGGAGGAGGCCGGCCGCTGGACGCTGCTCCTCGCCGGGCGCGTCCCGCTCGCGACCGTGGTGGCCGGCCAGCTGGCCGTCGTCGCCACCGTGGCCGTGCTCGCCGGCGCGGCCGCGGCCGGCGCGCTGGTCCTCGCCGGGACCGCCCTGTCCGGTGCGGTACTGCACGGCGCCGGGCTGGCGCTGACCGGGATCTGCTTCGCCGCGACCGCCACCGTGGCCGCCCAGGTGCTGCCGACCCGGTCCGCGGCCACCGGCGCCGCCGTGGCGCTGCTCGCCGCGGCCGTGCTGGCGCGCATGGCCGGCGACGGCGTCCCGGGACTGGCCGGGCTGCGCTGGATCACGCCGTTCGGCCTGGCCGCGCTCGCCCGGCCGTACCGCACCGGCACGGCGCTGCCGCTGCTCGTGCTCGCGGCGGCGGTGGCGGTCCTCGCGGTCGCCGGGCCGCTCCTCGCCGCCCGGCGCGACGCCGGCGGCTCGCTGCTGCGGCCGCGGGGGAGCCGTCCGCCGCGGCGCCGGACCGTGCGGTCGTTGCCCGGGTTCGCGGTACGGCGGCTGCTGCCTCCGCTCGCCGGCTGGGCCGCCGGGCTCGTCCCGTTCTCCCTCCTGGTCGGCCTGCTCGCCGGCTCGATGACCCGGTTCCTGGCCGGCAACACCGCCATCGCGGAGCTGGCCGGGCAGGCCGGCTTCGGCGGGCTGGCCCGGGTCACCGGCTACACCGCGGTGCTCTACGCGTTGCTGGCCAACCCGATCGGGGCCTTCTGCGTCGTCCGGCTGACCGCGGTCGCGGCCGACGAGACCGCCGGGCGCCTCACCCTGCTCCTCGCCGCGCCGGTGACCCGGGTCCGGTACGTCGCCGTCGAGACCGCGGCCACCGCCGCCGGCGCGACCGGGCTGGCGGCGGCGGCCGGAGTCGCGGCCGGGGCCGGGGCCGGCCTCCCGCCGGGGCAAGCGCTGGCCGGCGCGCTCAACGCGTTGCCCGTCGCGCTGCTGTCGCTCGGGGCGGCCGTGTTCGCCCTCGGCTGGGCGCCAGGCTGGGTTGCCGGGCTCGGGCTGCTGCCCACCGCGGGCGGGTTCCTGCTGCTGACCCTCGCCCGCAGCGCCGGCGCACCGCCGTGGGTCGTCGGCCTGTCGCCGTTCGCCCACCTGGCCCCGGTACCCGACACCGGCCCCGACATCCCGGCGACCGCGATCATGCTGACGGCGGCCGCCGCGCTGATCGCGGTGGGCGCGGCCGGCTACCGCCGCCGCGACCTGCGCCGGTGAGCCGCCGTGGCCGGCCTCAGGGCGGTGGCGGGCCGGACGCGTCGAAGACCGTTCGTGGCGCCAGCGGGGCGGCGGGGTCGACCATGACGAGGATCTGGTCGCCCGCGCGCAGCAGGGTGGCGCCGCTGACCGGGATGAGCTCGCCGTCGCGGGTGACGTTGCTGATCCAGGTGTCCTCGCCGAGGTCGAGGTGCTTGATCGCGGTACCGTCGGCGGGCGAGCCGGCCGCGACGACGTGCTGGCGCAGGCCGGTGGGCTCCTCGCGCAGTCGCAGGCTCAGCGTCCAGGGCTCGGGCTCGACGGTGCGCATCGGCACGCCGCACCACCGCGCGACCGCGGGGACGAGGCCGCCCTGCACGATGACGGAGAACGTGACGACGACAACGACGATCTGGTACAGCCGCTGGGCGCCCGGAACCTCGGCCGAGAGCAGGTAGGTCCCCAGCAGGATCGGCACGGCGCCCTTGAGGCCGCTCCACATGACGAACAGTTTCTCGCCGCCGGACAGCCGCATCGGCAGCAGCAGGCCGCCCACGAGCAGCGGGCGGATCACGAGGGTCAGCAGGGCGGCGATGCCGAGACCGACGAGCCAGGCGTTGCCCTCGGCGAGCGACGCGATCGACACGGTGAGGCCGAGGGCGGTGAAGGCCACGATCTCGGCCAGGCTGGCCAGCGCGGAGTGGAAGCGTTCGATCTCGGCCTTGTACGGGGCCCGGATGTCGCCCACGACGATGCCGGCGACGAAGACGGCGAGGAAGCCGGAGCCGTGCGCGACGGTGGCGACGCCGTAGATCACTCCGGCGGCGAGCAGCGTGCGCAGCGGGTAGAGCGATCCGCTGGGCAGGGCGAGGCGGCGCATCGCGACGGCCAGGGCCTTGCCGCCGAGGAGGCCGACGGCGCCGCCGATGCCCATCTGCAGAGCGAACTCGCCGGCGCCGTGTCCGAACGCCGACCAGCCGCCGTGCCCGGCGGCGCCCAGCACGGCGGCCATGGCGGCGATGCCGACCGGGTCGTTGGCGCCGGACTCGCCCTCCAGGATGGTGCCCGAGCGGCCGCTGATCTCGCGCCGGCCGAGGACCGAGAAGACCACGGCCGGGTCGGTCGGCGCGAGCGCCACCCCGAGCAGCAGGGCCGACTGCCCGTCGAGGCCGAACACGAGATGCGCGGCCAGCGCGACGCCGGCGGTGGTCAGCAGGGTGCCGGCCACGCCGGTCCACAGCACGGGGCCGGCGGCGCCGCGGAACCGGCGCCAGCCGATGTGCATCCCGCCGTCGAACAGCAGCAGGATCAGCATGACGGTGACGAGCCGCTGGACGTCGACGGTCGGGAAGTGGCCGAGCCGCGTGATCACGTCGGAGGCGACCGCGGCGGCGATCAGGAAGACGGCCGGCGCCGGTACGCGGATCCGTTCGCTGAGCCGGTTGGAGACCACGGCGAGCAGGCCGGCGACGCTGATCACGCCGACGATGACGCCGAAGCCGAGGACGTCGTTCACGT
Source organism: Dactylosporangium sp. McL0621 (assembly GCF_049995355.1). Lineage (NCBI taxonomy): Bacteria > Bacillati > Actinomycetota > Actinomycetes > Micromonosporales > Micromonosporaceae > Dactylosporangium > Dactylosporangium sp. McL0621. The sequence goes on along the minus strand of NZ_CP188259.1, from coordinate 9,404,374 downwards.
CACGAACCCGACGGGGCAGCGATGTGCTGGGTGGCGATCAGGCATCGGGGCTCCTCGGCGCAGGCGGCAGGGCAACGCCGACCAGACTTCCCGGCACACCGATGAGCCACGATACCCGGTCCGGGGCCGTGAGTGATCATCGTGGACGGGAGCTACGCCCGCGGGACGTCCCGGCGGCGGAGGGCCACGAACCCGAGCAGCAGGAGCGCGCCGCCCACGGCGCCGAGCGCGGCCAGGCGGCCCGGATCGGCCGCCCCGGCCGGAGGATTCCCGACGTGCGTTGCCGGGCTGAGGTCGAGCACCCACCGCGCGAGCCTCAGGCCGGGGCCGAGCAGCGCGATGAACGTCGCCGCGGCGTAGGCGGCCCAGGCGAGACCGAAGCCGCGCGGCCACAGGCCGAACAGGGCCAGCGCGACGCCGGCGAACACCAGCTCCGCCGGCAGGTAGGCCAGGCCGGCGGACATGATGGCCCCGAACTCGTCCGCGTCGCCGACCGACCAGGTCGTCGTCGCGGCCAGGACCAGCGACGAGACGACGACCACCAGGGCCAGCCCGGCCAGGACGGCGGCGCAGTGCGCGGCCAGCCAGCGGGTGCGGGAGAGCGTGCCGGCCACGCGGGTCTCGAGGCGGCCGCCGGCCTCCTCGGACCGCAGCGTGCCGATCGCCTGGACGGCACAGCCGGCCCCGATGACCGCCAGGTAGAGCTGGGCCGCGGCGACGAACCCGTCGAGGGGCCGGGCGCCGGCGATGCCCATGGTCTCGGCGAGCGCGGGGTTGCCGGCCATCGCGTCGAGGAACGGCCGGGCCAGCGCGCCCATCATCGCGTTCAGCAGGACCCCGCCGGCCAGCCAGCCCAGGACCGCCGGGCGGTGGATCCAGGCGGCGACGCCGAGCGCCGACCGTCGCAGCCGGGTCGCCCGAGCCGGTCCGGTACCGCCGCGCAGGAGCGAGCTGCCGACGTCGCGGCGGGCGGCGATCCAGGTTGCCGCGCCGCCCGCGACGACTCCGGCCGAGACCGGGAGGGCGAGTACCCACCACCGCTGGGCTCCGAACGGAGCGGCCTTCTCCGCCCACCCGAGCGGGGACAGCCACGCCAGCCGGGTGCCGGTGGCGTCGCCGACGCCGCGCAGCACGTACGCCACGGCCAGTCCGGTCAGGCTGCAGGTGTACACCCCGCGGGCGTGCGGCACCACCTGCGCGAGGAGCGCGGCGAGCCCGGCGAACACGAACGCCAGGGAGCCGAGTGCCGCGGCGTAGAGGGTCGCCCCGGCCACCGGTACCCCGGCCGGCGTCAGCCCGATCGCGAACAGCGCGGCCGTGGCGAGGATCGCGGCGGCGGCGACGATCAGGGCGGCGAGGGTGGGCTGGTGCCGGGCGATCCGGCCACCGACGACCGTCTCGAGGCGGCCCGACTCCTCCTCGCGCCGCGTCGCGGCGGTGACGAGGGCGATGCCGAGCAGCGGCAGCAGGAACGCGGCCACGAACCCGAACTCGTCCTGGATCACCTCGCCCAGGGTGTCGATGCCCTCGACGCGGCCGTTGATCGCGGCCAGGGCCCGGCCGGACGTGACCGCCTCGGCGTAGGTGTGCGCCTTGGCCGGCGTGTCGTAGAGCGCGGCGACCGCCGCGGCCGTGCCGACCAGGCCCGCGGCGAGAGCGAACACCCACACGACGATGCCGCGGCGGTGCGTGCGCCAGGCGATGGCGACCATGGCGCTCATCGGACGGCCTCCTCGTAGGAGCGCAGGAACAGCGCGTCGAGGCTGGGCGGGGTGACGGTCAGGGTCAGCAGCCGTGCCGCGTGCAGCCGGCCGATCGTCGCGTCGAGGTGGTCCGCGTCGATGGTGAACCGGACGTCGAAGGTCCCGTCCTGCCCGGCGCGGGTGCAGTCCGCGACCCCCTCGGCGCGGTCGAGGCCGTCGGGCGGCCGGGCGGTGACGGCGTGTACCGACGTCCGGGTGTGCCGGCGCAGCTCGGAGAGGCTTCCGGTGGTGACGGTGCGGCCGCGGCGGATGATGCTGACCCGGTCCGCGAGGGCCTCGACCTCGCCGAGGATGTGGCTGGACAGCAGGACCGTGGCCCCGTCGTCGCGCCGCTCCCGCACGCACTGCTGGAAGGCCTGTTCCATCAGCGGGTCGAGCCCGGACGTGGGCTCGTCGCCCTGGCGACCGCCATGGACGCGGCCGAGCGTTCGCGGGCCGCGATGCTCATCGCGCGGCGGCTCGGGCACCGGCGCAACGAGGCGGCCGCGGTGGCCAACCTCGCCGAGGAGCTCGCGTTCGCCGGGCTCGCCGACGACGCCCTGCGGTTGCTGCAGTCGTGGGAGATCGACGTCCGGCGGGACTCGAGCCACCGTCGCGGCCGGCCTGCAGGTCACGGTGAGCATCGGCGTCGCGTCCGGCCCGGACCTGCTCGCGCTCGCGGACCTGCGCCTGTACCAGGCCAAGAACGCCGGCCGCAACCGCGTGGTCGGGCCGGACCGCCGGCCGGTGCTCCAGGGTCTCAGCCCCCGGCCGCCCGGCGGCCGGCCGGAGCGCGAATGAGGCCGGCGGCGACCACGGCGTGGCCCCGGGCGTCGATGTGCAGCAGGTCGGCCCCGAGGACGCCGGTGCGCCGCGCAGGTGATCGGCGTACGGACGACCGCTACGGGGAGGAGGTGGATGCGTTCCCGACGACGGTGACCGGCGCGGCGGCGCGGCCGGCTCAGACGCTGCCGTAGGTGGCGTTCGGGCCCCAGTGCGGCATGGTCTTCGCGGTGTCGATCCGGTCGTGCTGGTCGTACTGACCGTCGTCGTTGTTATCCCGGTCCATCGAGTCGAGCCGGCCGTCGTTGTTGGTGTCGGTCTGGCGCAGCTCGGGGTGGCCGTCGTGGTCGGCGTCGAGGCGGACCTCGTCGATGCGGCCGTCCTCGTTGTGGACGTACTCCTTCTGGTCGATGGAACCGTCGTGGTTGGTGTCGTACCCCGTCATGTCCATCTTGCCGTCGTGCCGTATCGACGACGGGCGTGAACCGGCCCGTAGGCTGTCGAAACATGATCTACCACATCGCGTTTGCGTCCGATTGGGAGAAGGCCGGGGAGCGGGGCGAGTACCGGCTGTCGACGAAGGGGCGCACCCTCGAAGAGCAGGGGTTCATTCACGGCGGTACGGCCGCGCAGGTCGCCCCGGTGGCCAACATGATCTACGGGTCGGACGAGGGGCTGGTCGTGCTCGCCATCGACGAGGAGCGGCTGTCCGCGCCGCTGCTGTACGACGACGCGCCCGGCTGGGACGAGCCGTTCCCGCACATCTACGGGCCGCTGAACACGGACGCGGTCGTCGCGGTGCTTGCGCTGACGAGGGGCGCGGACGGGAAGTACGAGTTCACGCCGCCCGAGGGGTAGGCCGGCCCCGGCTCGGCGCCGAGCTCGCCGGTCGGGCGCCACGGGCTCGCCATCGCCCGGCGGCGCCGCATGCACCGCACGACGTCCGTGCTGCTGTGCGAGCTGGGGCGCGCGCATCGGCGCAAGGGCCACCCAGTCGTCGCCCCCGCGCCTCGCGCCGTCCGGGGCGGCGCGACCGGCGACCCGCGCCGCGCCGCGCCCGCGATCGCCTGGCCCAGGAGTGCCCACGGCCGCGTCGCCGCCGCGGCCGGGATGAAAGCTCATGAAAACATTGACGGCAATGGATTTAAGTCCTGAGGTGAGGAGCATGAGACCATCGCACCGGCTGCGCCGCCGCACCGTGCTGCTCGGCGCGGCCGCCGGGACGGGCGCGCTCGCCCTGGGCGTGTCGTCGGGGACCGGGCCGGCCGAGGCCGCCACGACGTTCGTCAAGGGCGCCGACATCAGCTGGATGGCGCAGATGGAGGCGCACGGGTACGTGTGGCGCGACAAGAACGGGGTCCAGACGGACCTGTTCACGATTCTCAAGCAGTACGGGATCGGCGCCGTGTCGTTGCGGACGTGGGTGAACCCGTCCAGCGACCCCGCCAACGGCCACTGCTCCCTCGACGAGACCGCCGCGCTGGCCGTGCGGTGCAGGAACGCGGGCCTGCAGGTGCTCCTGGGCTTCCACTTCGGCGACACCTGGAACTCCGTGGGCGTGCAGAACCCCCCGGCGGCGTGGGCCGCGATGAGCTACAGCGCCATGCTGCAGGCGATGTACGACTACGTGTACCACGCCATGAACGTCTTCAAGTACAACAATGTCACCCCGGCCTGGGTGAAGATCGGCAACGAGACGAACTCGGGCATCTGCAAGCCGACCGGCAGCATCAGCAAGCCGGCGCAGATGACCGGCCTGCTGATGGCCGCGCACGACATGGTCAAGCAGGTGTTCCCGGCGACGCCGACACTGGTGCACCTGGCCCAGCCGCAGAACCTGGCGAGCGTGCAGAACTTCCTCAACGCGTACAAGGCCAACGGCGGCCAGTGGGACATCACGGGCCTGTCGTCTTACGCCCAGGGCGGCAACGTCCCGGGGGTGCTGGCCAACATGCAGACCATCCAGTCGCAGTACGGCAAGCCGGTCATGCAGGTCGAGTACGGCGGCCCGCTGAACAAGCCGGCGCAGGTCCGCGACTCGCTGAAGGCCTTCATCACGGGCCTCAAAGGCTTCGGCGGCCTCGGTACCTTCTATTGGGAACCGGAAGGCTACGCGCCCTTCACCACCTACGGCAGCAGCGCCTGGGACCCCGCCACGAAGCGCCCGACCGCCGCGCTCGACGGCTTCTTGTAACGGACGCGACTTCCGCTCCGCTCAGCGGATCTTGACGCTGCTGCCCTTGGCCATCGACCCCGATGCCCGGTACAGCGGCGCGGCGACGAGCGGGTCGGAGCCGGTCGGGAACACCGTGAGGGCGAGAGTGTCGTCGGTGCTCGGGGCGAGCCGGTCGCCGTCGATCGCCTCGACCGTGAACGGGTGCACCGTCGTCGTCCCGTCGACGGTCACCGTCGCGGTGCCGGTGAACCTGGCCCGGGAGCTGCCGGGGCCGTCGACCACGAGCCAGGCGAAGCCGTCGGCGTTCAGGGTGAACGTGTGGCACCCCTGCGCATTCGGGGTGCCGCAGTGGGTACCGGTGCGGTATGTGAAGGCGAAGTCGTTGCGGGGGTCGAGCGTGCCCTGCTTGTGCTGGACCGTGAAGCCGTAGTCGGCGGCGTCGGTCTGGCCGGCACTGCCGAGGCCGGGCAGCACGTCGCCGCCGGCGAGGCTGGGCACGAGGTCCTTCTTGTTCTTGCCGGTGGCCGTCAGGCCCGACGCCGGGTCGTACAGGACGAGCATGGTCGTCGTCGTGGTGCTCCAGTTGCCGGCCGCATCGCGGGCACGCACGCCGACGGTGTGGACGCCGACACCGAGGCCGGCCCCGACCGAGGCGGACAGAAGGCCGCCGCCGTACGCCATCGGCGTGCCGTGGCCGGGTCCGGGGTCCGTGCCGATGAAGTACTCACCGCCGGCCACGCCGGACAGCGCGTCGTCGGCGGTCGCGGTGAGGATGGCGCTGCCGCCGACGACCTGCGGGTTCGCCGACCAAGCGGCGGCGCCGGTCGACGGCGCGGTCCGGTCGATGCTGATCGTCACGCCACCCGGGGCGCAGTTGCCGGACGGGTCACAGCTCGGCTGGCTGGTGTAGACGACCGCCGCGCCCTCGGTCGACGCCGTCGTCGGCGGCGGCAGCGTCGCGCTGCCGCTGTCGTCGGTCGCGGTCCAGGTGACTGTCACGTCGCCGGTGTACCAACCGCCGGGGCCCGGCTCCCGGTCGGGGGTTCCGGTGACGACGGGCGGCCGGTTGTCGCGGGCCGGGACGTCGAGCTCGGCGAGGTGGATCTGGCTGAGGCCGCCACCCCGGAAGGAGGTGTACAGCAGTACGCCGGCGTCCGCACTGAGCTGCAGGCGCTCGCCGTACTGGGTCGGGGCGACCAGTTGCGTGGTCTCGCCGGTGGACAGGTCGGCGATCCAGGCCGCGCCGCTGTGGCGGACGTCGGGCGTGCTGGTGAAGTAGGTGAGGTACCGGCCGTTCGCGCCGAACGACAGGCTGCCCGGGCCGAGCTGCAGCTGGGGGCCGTCGACGACCACGGTGCGTTCGCCGGTCGTCAGGTCCAGCACGTCGAGCTCGGTCGGGCTCGGGTAATAGGCGAGCTTGGTGTCGTCGGGGCTGAGCACCCCGGAGTCGCCCATCGGCTGGGACAGCAGGCGGTCGGTCCGGTCGGCGACGGTGTCGTAGCGGTACAGCCCGGTGCTCGAGTTGTAGATGACGTAGTGGCCGTCCTGGCTGACGGTCGGGAAGCTCACGGACGACGACGCCGGCGGCGACAGCTGCACGGTCCGGCCCGTCGCGCGGTTGAGGACGTACGCGGTCTGCGTCGGGTAGCTGCCCTGCGTGGGAAGGCTTACCAGGCCGCTGTACGCGATGATGTTGCCGTCGTCGCTGATGCCGACCCGCACGTAGGCGACGGCGCTGTACAGGCTGGGCAGGGTGACAAGCGTCGTCGTGCCGGTCTGCCGGTCGCGCAGGAAGAGGTCGCGGAAGCCGCAGCTGCAGGTGCTGACGACGACGGGCCGGCCGGGGACGAGGTTGGTCGAGGCGGAGTCGAACAGCACGAAGCGAGCGTCCGCCGACAGGCCGATCAGGAACCCGCCCTGGTTGGCCGGCGCGCCGTCGCTCGCGCGGCTCACGACGTCGACCGTGTGCTGCTGCCGGTCGGCGAGGTAGACCTGCGCGTAGAGGGTGTTCCCGTTGCCGGGGTCGCTCGGCAGCGGGAGGTCGGGCCGCAGGTTCGTCGCCCAGGAGGTGAACGCGACGTACCGCGCGTCGGGCGTCATGACGGCCTGGATGCTCTCCGCGTCGGCCGGGTCGCCGGCCGCCGTCGCGCTCACGGTCGTCGTGCCGGTGACGCTGACGCCGGTGCCGGTGCCGGCCCAGGCATACAGGGCGGGCACAGGTAACGTCTGCGCTGCGGCGATCGTGAGGGCCGCCGCCATCGTGGCCAGTCTTCGCATGACGCCTCCTGCCGACGCGTACGACCGATTCTCCGACGGCGCCCGGGTCCGCGGCTCGGTTGAACGGCTCGCGTGGCGCCCGACTCGGGCCACCCGTTCCGTGAAGGCGGAACCGCCCGGCAGCGCCGCGACGGTTCGGAACCGGCGTGCGGTTTGCCTAGTTCCGGAACAGGGCGATGGGCTGCCCGTCCTTGGGGAACGGCAGCGAGTGGTGGTCCAGCGGCGCGACGTAGCCGGGGTCGACGCTCCAGTGGTATCCGCGCAGCAGCCGGTGCATGATCGCCTTGACCTCCAGGCCGGCGAAGTACAGGCCGATGCACTTGTGCACGCCGCCGCCGAAGGGCTCCCACGCGAAGCGGTGCGCGCGGTCCTCGCGGCGCTCGGGCGCGAAGCGCTCCGGGTCGAACGCCGCCGGGTTGCTCCAGTAGTCGTCCATCAGGTGGGTGAACTGGAGGCCGAGCATGCAGAGTGTGCGCGCCGGGATGCGGACGCCCTGCACGACGGTGTCCTTGACGGTGTAGCGGACCAGGACCGGCACCGGTGCGCGCAGGCGCAGGGCCTCGCGCATGACCAGGTCGATCGAGACGAGCGACTCCAGCTCGGCCATCTCCGGCGCCGGTCCGAGGGCCAGCGCCTCGGCCCGGCAGCGCTCCTGCCACTCGGGGTGCTGCCCGAGGTACTGCAGCATCGTGGAGATGGTGATTGTCGACGTGTCGTGGGCCGCCATCATCAGGAAGATCATGTGGTTGACGACGTCGTCGTCGGAGAAGCGGTCGCCGTCCTCCGTCTCGATGTGACAGAGCACCGAGAAGATGTCGTCGGTCGCCTCGGCCCGCTTGACGGGCAGGTACCCCCGCAGGAACTGCTCGAGCACCTTCCGGCCGCGGTACGCCCGGCCCCAGCGCGTGAACGGCACGTCGGCCCGGACGATCCCGGCGGCGGCCTGCACGCAGGCGATGAACGCCCGGTTGACCCGCTCCATCTCGGCCGGGCCGGTGTCGCGGGCCCCGCCCATGAACAGATCGGCGGCGATGTCGAGGGTCAGTTGCTTGAGGCGGCGGTACGCCCGGAACTCCCGCCCGGCCTCCCAGTTCGCCATGCCACGCTCGATGGCGGGGTGCAGCCGGCGGGTGTAGCCGACCAGCCGCGGCCGGGTGAACGCCTCCTGCATGATCCGCCGATGCCCGCGGTGCTCGTCGAAGTCGATGAGCATCAGGCCACGGTGGAAGAACGGACCCACCAGCTGCGACCAGGCCGGCTCGTTGGCGAACGCCTTGTCCCGGTTCTGCAGCGCCTCGCCGCAGGCGTCGGGGCCGAGCAGCATCACCGTGTCCTGGCCGAGCAGGTACGACGGCGCGACCGGGCCGTAGTGCTCCCAGTGGCGCCGGTAGAGCCGGATCGGGTCGCGCTGGTAGTCGAAGATCTGGCCGAGCCAGGGCAGGCCGCGGTCCTCGCGGCGCAGCTGCGCCAGCGGACGGGGGCCGGCGGTGCGGGGTTCCGTAGGCCGGGCCGTCATGGCTCACCTCGCGATGGCATCCTCGTTCCACCCAGCCTGGTTCCGGGCGGCCATCGTGTCAACCACCATGTCCCGCCCGCGGGCCCCTCGACTACCGTCGATCCGTGGGCTCCGACGGCGGCCGTGCTGGAGATCGCGGGCCTGGACGTCGGGCTGTCCATGGTGTTCGCCGTCGACCCCGCGCGCAGCGCGGTAGTGGGCCGGCGGGAAGGTGACGAGCACGCGAGGGCCTGCATTTGTAGGAGGGGTGGGGTGGGGCGGACGGGGTGGGCCGGTGGATGTACCGCCCAGTAATGTCCACGTGTCTGAGCTGGTCGTTTGCCATCGCCAGATGGCGCCGGCCCGGACCCGTCGAGTCGCATTGTTGCGAACCGGGGACCCAAGCAGTCCCGGGGTGAATCCGTCGGCCTCCTCGCGTAGGTCGTGGTAGGGCGTGCTTCCCGCCCGAATCCGTCAGCTAACCCGGTAGACGGCATCGGAAGGAGCCTCGATGCACCAACGCTTCACCGCGCTGCTTCGCCGCCCGATCCCCGCACTGCTCGGGACCGCCTCGCTGATGGTGGTCTCCGTGGCGACCGCGGCGCTGCTCAACGGGGGCGCCGCGCCGGCCGATGCGCACCCCGTCGGGACCGCGGCGCTGAGCACCGCGACGCCCGCACAGCCGAAGGCGACCACGCCGCCGGCCCCCGACCTGCTGGACACCGCGCCGGCCGAGAACACGGTCAACTTCGACTTCCAGTTCCAGCCCAACTTCTACTACTGCGGGCCGGCCTCGACCCGCATCGCGCTGACGTCGGTGGGCGCCGACCTGTCGCAGAACGACGTCGCCGCTCGCCTCGGCACCACGGTGAACGGCACCAACTCGGTCGCCGACGTGACCAGGGCAATGAACGGCGTTCTGGGCAAGGAGGTGTACCAGGCCCGCTTCATCGCCGGCCAGCGCGCCTCGGCCGGCGAGGCGCGCGAGCTGCAGTACGACGCCGTCCGTGCGCTGAGCACCGGCCGGGCCCTGGTCGCCAACATCGTGGGCGGCGCCACCGACCAGGCCGGCACCTACCACGAGTTCCCCGGCGGACACTACATCTCCCTGGTCGGCTACCGCGACCACGGCCGCGCCGTGCTCATCGCCGACCCGTCGGGCATGTTCGGCCCGCGCACGTACTGGATGTCCACGGACACCCTGGCCAACTGGGCCGCGGCGCGCGGCTACGTGGCCTGAACCACCTCCGTGGGCGGCGGCAACGGGCCGGGGAGCATTGTTGCCGCCGCTCACGGTCAGGCCAGGTCGGCGGGGCAGGTTGCTGGTTCCCGCCCGGACCAGGGCGATGACCGGCCCGACGGTGTACAGGGTTCTCGGCGTTCAGTCCTTGGCCAGGACGATCACCCGGTCGTCCGGGGCGAACGTCACGCTCGCCGCCTTGTCCGGGTTGAGCACGATCCCGTACGCGGGCGCGGCCTGCGCGTTCGCGGCCAGCCGGTAGCCGACCGCCGACTCGCCGCGCAAGCGGGCCGCCTCCAGCACCGTCTGGAAGTTGAGCGGGTGGCCGGCGCGGACGTACAGCTCGGCGGGCTTCAGGTAGATCTCGCTGCCCCCGGCGTCGAACAGCCGGCCGAACACGTCGGCGAGGTGCGGGTTCTCCGAGACCTGGGTCGTCATCAGGCTCAGCAGCTTGTCGCTGACGATGAAGTCGTCGGCCTGGGTGACCTGGGCCAGCTGGCGGTTGCGGTCGTCGCCCATCTCGCTGACAATCGAGAACTTCCCGTCGAGCTTCTGCTCCATGTCGCGCAGGTGCAGCAGCGTCACGAGGGTCCGCGAGTCGGCGACCTGCCGGTCGACGTCGTCGTAGCACAGCGCGATGACGTGGTCGAAGTCGTCGATGCCGAGCGACTCGAGCACGGCCCGGTCGGCGCTGTCGTCCTCGGTGAGGCTCAGCGACAGGTTCCGCACCTCGGCCGCGAGCCGCTTCAGGCTCAGCGACACGTCGTGGTGGCGCGCCACGACGACGACCTCCGAGCCGGCCGTCAGGTACTGGTCGAGCTGCTGGACGACCCCGACGGCCCGCTGGTTCCAGCCGAGGATGAGGGCCCGCTTCGGCGCCGGCACGGGATCGGGGCCGGCCACGATCAGCTCATGGTGGATCGGCGCGGGCGGCGCCATCACGACGGTGTCGTCGTCGGCGGAGATGGCGAGCAGGTGGTCGCCGTCGGCGATGCGGTAGTCGCCCGGCGGGTTCAGCAGCACGGTCCCGTTGCCCTGGCGCACGCCGAAGATCGCCGAGGTGCGGTACGAGTGCAGCGCGGTGGAGTACGGCTGCCCGGCCAGGCTCGGCTCGTGCCGCACGTAGATCTCGTCGCCGCCGAAGTCCAGCAGGTCGGTGTAGACGACGGACAGCCCCGACTGCAGGCACGTCTGCACGATCAGGCGGGCGGCGACGCTGGTGGCGTCGATGAGGTACGCGGCCGGACCGCCGGCCAGGCGCGCGGCCGGCATGTTCGACTGCTCGGCGACGCTGCCGACGATCGTGCACCGGTTCTCGGCCTTCGTGACGGACAGCAGCATCTTGACGAGGTGCGCGTCGCGGTCGTGCCCCGAGCCGGTGAGGATGATGACGGACCGCGCCTCGGCGATGTTCACCAGCGCGATGTCGTCCGGGTCGAGCGGGTCGCCGGTGCGGCACACGACGCTCGTGCTGCGCAGGTCGCCGACCTTGGCCCGGATCTCGTCCTCCATCTCGACCTTGTCCTTGTCGGCGAGTACGGCCACACAGGCTCGTCGCTTGTTGCCGTTGGCCTCGACGAGCTCGCCGATGACCGTGAACACCTGGTCGGACCAGCCGAGGATCACCGTGTGACCGGTCTCGAGCACGATCGAGCGGCCCTTGCGCAGCTCCTGCAGCTTGGCGTCGAGGCCGGTGGTCAGCACGCCGATGAACGCCGTGACGATGAAGATGCCGCCGATGGTGATGAGGAACGCGACGGCCACGAACTCCCAGTGCCCGCCGGTGTCCCCGGCGACGTCGCCGGGGTCGAGCGCGTGCAGGACGGCCTGCCACACCGACGCGAAGAACCCGCGGGGCTCGCCGTCCGCCGGGTTGGGGTCGACCAGCCACACCAGGAGCCCGCCGGCGAGCACCACCGCCACGGAGGCCAGCCCCAGCCAAGCGACGAGGGCCGACGTCCCCTTCGACATCGTCCGGTCGAACCAGTATCTGAAACGGCGACGCAGCGTAGCGGCGGCCATGGGCACCTCGGCGGGCTGGAAATCGGGCAGATCGGCGCACAATATAGCCCTTGGTAACGGCCGCGCTGTCACCTGCTTGTCGCCTGTTGCCGCAACTTTCAAGGCGCCGCCGTCGGCATCGACCGATCTCCATGGCTGAGCCGGCCTTTCGTCCACGATGCGGCTGGACAACGGCCTGCGCTGAGCGCTCCCGCGCCGGGCCGCCGCCATGGGGCGACGGTCCGGCGCGGGTACGTCGGGCGGTTACGGCTTGATCAGGCTGATCCGGGTGCCCCAGTTCGCCAGGGCGGTGCGGGTGCCGTTGCAGCTGCCGAACGGCGTCGCCTCGTACTGGGCCAGGGTGCAGGTCTGGCCGATGTACTCGCTGGCGATCCAGATGTTGCTGCCGTCGACGGCGGTGGCACCGTAGTCACCCCACCGCGGCCGCGGCGGATCGCCCACCAGGGCCTTGTAGCCGGTGAAGCCGTCCTGCGGGCCGAGGCCGGCCTTGGCCAGGTAGATCGTGCCGGCGCCGGTGCGGCCGTCGAACGCGGCGTAGGCCGCCGACGGGAAGTAGCCGTCGCCGACGAGGGTGAAGGCCATGACGCCCCGGCCGGCGGCGTTGACGCCGATCGCCGGGTACGTCAGATTGTTGCCGGCCAGGCCGAGCTGCCCCTGTGCCGTCAGGTCGGCCCGCACGGAGTCGCCGCGCAGACCGGGCCGCACGATGTACCAGCCGATGCCGGCCTTCGTGGCCCCGCCGACGCTCACCGCCGTGTCCAGCGCCCCGTAAAGCCTGCCGCCGGTGTAGGTGACCTGCTGCATGCGGGTGTCGTTGCTGTCCAGCGCGGCCAGGACCTCGGGCTTGAACGGGTCCGGGGCGCCGAGCAGGAACGTGGCGCACGGGTCGTCGTTGAGGCACTCCAGCAGTGGCGCGGGACCGGGCTTCTGGTTCGCCGCCGGCGGCAGCGAGTACTGCCGCACCCCGACCCTGGTGTTGCTCAGGCCGAGCCGCGGCGACGCGCTGTCCAGGGACCTGGTGCCGGTCAGCGCCCACGTCACGATGCTGTCGGAGACGTAGTCGCCGGTGCCGGTGGCCTCCTCGGCGGCGTTGGAGGACAGGAAGTACTCCGTGCCGCCCGCCGCGCGTTCGTAGTCGGACGTGACCGGCGACTGCGCCGGCCAGACGGTGAAGCCGTTGCGGCCACGGTCGGCGCCGGTGGTGTCGAGCTGGGTGACGAGGACGTCGGCGTCGCCGCGGGCCAGGGCCCGCTTCGAGAAGGCGTAGATCTGCGCACTGTTGTACTCGGTGCCGAAGAACGCGTACTCGTTGGTGGTGATGTAGAAGCCGTTGGCGTCCACGCCGATGTGCGGGTAGTCGCCGATGCACGGGCAGTTCGGGTGGACCGGGGTGCCGCTGGTGCCGTCGTCGGTGACGTCGAGACGGTAGATGTTCCAGGTCCCGGTCGGATCGGCGGCCACCGCGATGTCGAGGTGGTTCGCACCGGTCAGATCGCCGTCCCGGGTCGACTCGAGGGTGAGCACGACCAGGAAGAACTGATGGGTGGCCGGGTCGAACAGGCACGTCGGGTCGGTCAGCTCCGGGCCGTAGATCCCGGTCGTGCGGTCCAGCACCGGCGGGTAGCCGTAGAAGGTGTTGAGGTCGACCACGCCGGTCTGGCCGGTGCCGTCGGCGTTGAACACCCGGAACGCATCGTTGACCGCCTCCACGACGTGGCCGTTGCCGACGCACAGCGCCTGGTCGGGCGGTTCGATGGTGAACTGGTTGCCGTTGTTGGCGGTGCGCTGGTCGCGCTGGTTGAGCCCGTCGAAGCTGTGCAGCAGCTGCGGGCCGTTGCGGATCACCCCGCCGGAGGTGGCCGGTCCGGCCGGCCCGGCGCTCCGGGCCCCGGCGAGGCTGCGGTGCGCGCCGGCCGGCCGGCGCGCGGTCGAGCGGGTCAGCTCGTTGGCCTCCGGGCCGGCGTCGCGGGGTAGTTCGGTGTTGATCGAGGCGGGTTCGCCGGTGCCGGTGCCGGTCACCTTGTACGAGCCGGTCCCGACCTTCTGCACGTGCCTGGTGCTGGGCGCCGGGGTCGCTGATGCGCTGCCCGGCAGGGTGAGCGAGCCGAGGACGGTGGCTAACGCCGCCGCCGCGACCACACCGCGTCGTGTGGACATGGGTCTCCGTTCGTCAGCGGAATGGAGGATGCCGACGACCCAACGCGCCGCAGCGTCCCGGTCGGGTATCAACGTTCCACGATGGGCCATCGCCCAGTCTTGACCCGAAACCATCGACGGGAAAGCCGGGCGGCGAAACTTGTCGCTTTGATTGGCGTAAATGCGATATGCGCAAATCAATAAACCGTACGGCGGTACGTAATGGTGTACAGCCGGCTGCGGCGCCGCATGGCGGTACGGCTCGCTCCGGGGCCGGCTCGTGCGCGAGGATGACCCGCCTCCTCCGATTGGTGTACCCCGGTCTGCGACCATGAAATCGGCCGTGCGGCGCATGCGTGACCCGGTGACCGCTGACAGCCTGGAGCGGTGGATGTCCTGAGAACCACCGAGGCGCCCCCGCCGGTCGGCGTCGCCGCGTTCGACCGGCGGGTGCTCGCGGTCGGCGGCGTCGTCTTCGCCGTGCTGATGGCCCTGTCGACCCGGTACGGGTTCCAGCGCGACGAGCTGTACTTCCTCGACTGCGCCCGGCACCTGCAGGCCGGCTACGTCGACCAGCCGATGCTGGCCCCGCTGCTGGCCCGGGTGTCGCTGGAGCTGTTCGGCGAATGGCTTCCCGGGCTGCGGCTGTGGCCGGCGCTGGCGGCGGGGGCGACCGTGGTGATCGGCGGGCTGACCGCCCGCGAGTTCGGTGGTGCGCGCCGCGTGCAACTGTTCGCGGCGGTCGCCACCGCCACCATGCCCGCGCTGTGGGCCGCCGCGCACGTTGCCAACACGACGCCGTACGCCGTGCTGGCACTGGCCGCGCTCGCGTTCGTCGTCGCGCGGATCGGGCGTACCGGCGAACCGCGGTGGTGGCTGCTCGCCGGCCTGGTCGCGGGTCTGGGGCTGGCGAACAATCACCAGGCCGCCTTCTTCGCGTTCGCCGTCGTCGCCGGCGCCCTGCTCAGCGGCGGGCGGCGGCTGCTGTTCAACGGCTGGTTCGCCGGCGGGGTCGCGATCGCCGCCGCGTTCGCCGGGCCCGAGATCTGGTGGCAGGCCCAGCACGGCTGGGCGACGATCGAGATGACCCGGAAGCTGAACCAGGAGAACGGCGGTCTGCCCAACGCCCCGGTGTGGGTCGTCGGCCAGCTGCTCATGGCGAGCCTGGCCCTCGTCTGGGTGTGGGCCGCCGGCCTGCGTCACCTGTGGCGCACCGGGCGCCCCCTGTGGCGGGCGCTGGTCTGGGCCTACGGGCTGCTGTTCGTGCTGTACGCCGTCACGACGGGCGTGAAGGTGTACTACCTCATGGGCGCCTACGTGTACCTGCTCGCGGCCGGCGCGGTGGCCGTCGACGGCTGGCTGTACGCACGGCGGCGGCGGATCCGGATTCTCGCCGTCGCGACCGCGCTCGGCACGGCCGTCTTCGCCGCGCTCCTGCTGCCCGTCCTGCCGCCCACCGGTATCGGCCCCCGGCACGCCATGGACGCGACCCTCACCGACACGATCGGCTGGCCCGAGCTCGTCGACACCGTCGGTACCGTCTGGACGTCCCTGCCGCCGCCGCAGCGGGCCGCCGCCGTCATCTTCACCGAGAACTACAGCGAGGCGGCCGCCGTCAACGAGCTCGGCCGCGGCCGGGGACTGCCGACCGCGGTGAGCGGGCACAACAGTCAATGGTGGTGGGGACCGGGCAACCCGGGCGCCACGACCGTCATCGCCGTGGCGCCCGGCACCGCCTCGGGGTACACCGGCTATCTGGGTCGCTTCTTCACCGACGTCCGTGAGGTGGCCACCGTCACCAACCCCTACGGCGTCCGCAACATCGAGTCCGGGGGCCACGTCTACCTGTGCACCGGCCTCCGCGAGCCGTGGTCCCAGCTGTGGCCCCGGCTGCGGCACTACGACTGAACGACGTCGGGGGAGGGCCCGCCCGCGCGGGCGGACCCTCCGCCGGCTCAGGTCTGCCGGATCGTCACGTTGTCGACGCCGTCCTCGATGCCGTCGATCGACGCCCCGCTGGCGGCGATCCGGTTGCGCTGCTCGAGCGTGGTGACCGCGTCAGTTCACGTTGTACGTCAGGTTGTAGGTGGCGTCGCCGTCGCTGAACCGCAGTGTCTGACCGTTGCCCAACGAGCAGGACACCTGGTTCGAGTCGATCACCACGTTGGCGGTCGGCCAGGTCCGGTCGAGGACCACCTGGAGCGTCACGGGTCCGGTGCCCCGCTGCAGCAGCTCGTTCGCGTTGCCGAACGCGCCGGAGGTCTGGCTGGTGCCTTGGTAGAACGGGACGGACTTGTTGTTGCCCGGGAAGTAATAGCCGTCCATGACGAACCAGATCCAGTCCTTGCCGCCGTCGTGCCACAGGTTGGCCGCGGTCAGCGAGACGAGTTCGATCAGGCAATACGACTCCGCGGTGTCGGCGCGGGCGGGGTCCACCCCGGCGCCGACGGTGAGCAGCGCGGCCGCGGCGGTCAGCAGTACCTTGCGCACCCTGTTCATATGCGTCTCCTTCAACGGAGCGGTCATGCGGTCGGCACCAGGGTGGGCTCACCCCACCGGCGCCACCAGGCCGTTTTACGCACCGGCGATCCCGAACGTGCCCGCGCTGTGACAGCCCGTGCAAGGAGATCAACGTTACGGAGAAGGATGCGGACAAACCCTCGACGAACCGGTGCTGACCCGGTACGCCTACCCGGTACTTATTCAACGGGAGGCAACAACACCATGACCACATCCCAGCAGCAGCCGGCCAAAAAGGGCATCAAGATCCCGCGACTGGTGATCTCGCTTGTCGTCCTGGTCGTGCTGGGCGGCGTCGGCTGGTACCTCAGCCGCGACGATGCCCTGAACGCCAAGGTCGGCGACTGCCTGCACAGGAAGGGCGGCAACGACCTCGCGATCGTCAAGTGCGACAGCGCCGACGCGAACTTCACCGTGCTCGGCCGCGTCGAGAGCAAGACCGAGAGCGAGGCCAGCGCGGAGGGCGTGTGCGACCAGTGGGCCGACGCGACGAACACGTACTGGGAGGGCAAGTCGGGCCAGAAGGGCACGCTGCTCTGCCTGAAGGACAAGTAGAACCCCCACGGGCGCCGCGGGCCGTCAGCCGGCCCCGACCCTGAAGGAACCCCGAGGCGCCGCTGGTACCCCGGTACCAGCGGCGCTGCCCAAGTGTCGCCTCCGGTGCCACGTCCGGCCGCTTTCCCGGCTCGTAGCGTCATTCTCGTAGGCCGCCAGCGAGTCCTCCTCCGACAGGGTGTTCGAGAACGCGTAGTGGAACTGCGCCGGGGTGAATCCGGCCGCCTGGTGCCGCTTGGCCGGATTGTTGAGGATCGGGAACAGCGACCTGATCTGCGACGGCGGGGTGACCCGGATGCCTTCCGGCGGGGCCGAGTCGATGACGACGCCGGCGGCGCCGTGGCCGCGGTCGAGCAGCAGCTGGGTGAGCGTGCCGCCGAACGAGTGGCCGATGATGATCGGCTTCTCGGGCTGGTCGGTGATGATCTTCTCCAGGTGCGCCACGGTCTCCGGGACGGTGACGGTGGCGATCGGGGTGGGGTCGGCCCGCAGCGCCCCGACCTCGACGTCGAAGCCGGGATAGGCGGGGGTGAGCACGGTGTGCCCCTTGGCCTCGTAGTACGGCACCCAGCGTTCCCAGCTGCGCGGGGTGACCCACAGGCCGTGGACCAGAATGATGGTGCTCATGCCTCGTGCTCCTTCAGGAACGCGAGCAGGTCCTGGCCGAGCTGCTCCTTGTGGGTGTCGGTGATGCCGTGCGGGGCGCCGGGGTACACGATCAGCTCGGCGTTCTTGATGAGTGCGGCCGAGGCCATGCCGCCGGCCTCGAACGGCACGACCTGGTCGTCGTCGCCGTGGATGACCAGGGTCGGCACATCGAAGCCGGCGAGGTCGCCGCGGAAGTCGGTGGCCGAGAACGCGGCGATGCATTCGTAGACGTTGCGGTGCCCGGACGCCATCGACTGCAGCCAGAACGCGTCGCGGATGCCCCGCGAGACGTTCGCGCCCGGCCGGTTGTGGCCGAAGAACGGCCCGTCGGCGAGGTCCTGGTACGTCTGGGACCGGTCCGCGAGCGAACCGGCGCGGATGGCGTCGAACACCGCGATCGGTACGCCGCCGGGGTTGTCGGCGGTCTGCAGCATCAACGGTGGTACCGCGGAGACGAGCACCGCCTGCGCGACCCGGGCGGCGCCGTGCCGGCCGATGTAGCGGGCCACCTCGCCGCCGCCGGTGGAGAACCCGACAAGGGTCGCCGCGCGCAGGTCGAGGGCGTCGACGACGGCGGCGAGGTCGTCGGCGTAGGTGTCCATCTCGTTGCCGTGCCAGGTCTGCGTCGACCGCCCGTGCCCGCGCCGGTCGTGCGCGATCACCCGGTAGCCGTTCGAGGCGAGGAACATTGCCTGCGCCTCCCAGCTGTCGGAGTTGAGCGGCCAGCCGTGTGACAGCACGACGGGGCGGCCACTGCCCCAGTCCTTGTAGAAGATGGAGGCGCCGTCGGTGGTGGTGACGTACATCGTCGCTCCTTTCAGCGGGCGGCGGTCTTGATGAGGTCGGTGGTGAGGCGGGGCTGGGAGAGCATCGCGACGTGGGACGCGTTGACCTCGGTGGTGTGCGCGCCGGCCCGCTGGGCCATGAACCGCTGCGCGGCGGGCGGGATGAGGTTGTCGTTGCGGGCCACCAGGTACCACGACGGAATGGTCTTCCAGGCCGGCGCGCCGGACGGCTCGAGCAGCGTGTGGACGTCGCCGGGGCGCTGGGTCGCGGCCATGACGTCGGTGGTGGCGCTGGGCAGGTCGCCGGCGAAGACGTCGCGGAAGGCGTCGGTCTTGACGTAACCGTCGACGCTGCCGGCTCCGTCCGGGGTGGGGTACGGCCGGAAGTCCAGCGCCGTCTCGCCGAGCTTGCTTCCGGGGTACTTCAGTTGCAGCCCCTGCAGCGTCTCGCCCCTGGTCCGGGGCGAACGCGGCCACGTAGACCAGGGCCTTGACGCCGGGGTTGCCGGTGGCGGCGTTGGTGATGACCATCCCGCCGTACGAGTGCGCGACAAGCACCAGCGGACCGGGGAGGGTGGCCAGGATGCTGGCCAGATAGGTGGAGTCGGCCGAGACGCCGCGCAGCGGGTTGGGCGGCGCGATGACCCTGTAGCCGTCGCACTGCAGGTTGCGGGCGACGTCGTTCCAGCCGGAGGCGTCGGCGAACGCGCCGTGCACGAGCACGACGGTCGGCTTGGCCGCGGCCGGCGGGCGGGTCTGGGCGGACGCCGCGGGCGCTCCGAGGAGGGCGCCGGTGGCGACCGCCGCGGATCCGGTGATCAGCGTTCGGCGGGTGGTCGGCATGGCTGTCGTTCCCTTCAACGTCGATCGGTGTGTGCCACCACGCTGCGGGAGCCGGGCCGCCGCGGGTATCCGCAGGTTGACGGTCGGACGGCGGTTGCGTACGGCGCCGGCGCGGGTCGATCAGCGGCCCGCGGGCGGCAGCGGCAGCCAGTGCAGGCGTTCGCCGAGCATGTCGGGAGCGGCCGCGAACGCCTGCTCGACCGCCTCGCGGCCCTGGGTGAAGTGCGACCAGCCCTCGCAGTGCACCGGGATGATGGTGCGCGGCTGGACCAGCGTGCACAGCTCGACGGCCTCGGCGGCGGTCAGGCTGTAGTGCAGCCGGCCGGTGAGCGGGAACCGGACCGCGCCCAGGTGCAGCAGCACCGTGTCGACCGTCATGCGGCGCGGTACCCGCCGCAGGCCGCGGAACAGGACGGTGTCGCCGGTGACCCAGAAGACCCCGTGCTCCTGGCCGGCCCAGCGCAGCGCGAACCCGGCCACCGGTCCGGCGACGGGGCGGCTCAGCGGCGGGCCGTGCCGGCACGGTGTGGCGGTGACGGTGATCGGCGGCCGGTCGGCCGCGGTGAGCTCGGTGTGTTCCACGGCCGCAGGCCGCGGGCCCGGCCGCCGAGCCGCCGGGCCCCGGCGTGGGTGGTGATGACGGCCGGGACGCCGGCCAGCAGGGCGCGGCCCCGCTCGTCGAGGTTGTCGGCGTGGTGCTCGTGCGTGAGCAGGACGGCGTCGACCGGTCCGATGTCGCGGGGGTCGAGGGCGGGGCCGGTGCGCTTGCGGGAGCTGGTGCCCCAGCCTCTTCTTCCGGATGACCGCCTTCATCCGCAGCCACCAGCGCGACCGCGACCTGAGCGCGGCACGCCTCGCCGCCGCGCACACCGTCTCGGTACGAGCCGTGTACGCCGCCTTAGCCGCGCACGGCGAGCAACTCGCCGAGTGGGTCATGCGGGGCCGCCTCGACGGCGCCCGCTCCGACCTCGCCCGGATGCCGGCCGGCGCCGGCTCCGTCAGCCGGACCGCCCACGCATCGGGCTTCAAGGACGCCAGGCACTTCGCCCGCCGCTTCCGCGACGCCTATGACGTGAGCCCGACCGAGTGGCAGCAGACCAACGCCGCGCGAGGCGACCACGAACCCCGGGCGGCGAAGGGCTAGGTTCCGCCGGCCGGTCGGGCGTCGAGCGGCCGGGACCCGGCGGCGCGGGAACGCCGCGCCGCCGGCCGGACCGGAAGGCCTCGGATCAGTGGGCCGGTCGGCGCCGGAGCACTCGCGTGAGTACCGCCGCCGGCAGCAACGCCAGCACGGTGGCCGCGAACAGGAACCACAGGCCCGCGTGGAAGGCGGTCACCGGCGCGTGGTGTGCGGACAGCCCCCGGCTGACCACGACGACGCAGAGCGCGGTGCCGATCGAACCGCCGACGCGCTGCACGGCGTTGAGCTGCGGTGTCGCGTCGGCCAGCTGGTCGGGTGAGATCGCGCCGTAGGCGGCGGCGGCCGCGGGCATGAGGCTGAAGCCCAGGCCGACTCCGAGCAGGACGGTCACGGCCTCGACCGCGACCAGGCTGGTGTGGGCGCCCATCAGCGCCAGCGGCACGATGCTGATCGCGGTGATCGACAGCCCGGCCATGCTGACGATGCCGCCGCCGAACCGGTCGGTCAGGCGGCCGGCCAACGGCATCGTGATGGCCGCGCCGACGCCCTGGCCGATCATGAGCAGGCCGGTTGCCACCGTGCTCTGGCCCCGCTGGATCTCGAAGTACAGCGGCATCAGCACCAGCACGCCGAACAGCGCGCCTCCGCCGAAGAAGCCGACCGCCAGCGCGGCGCTGAAGCCCCGGTTGCGCCACAGGTGCAGGTTGAGCAGCGGGGCCGGGATCCGCAGCGCCCGCACCGCGAACACGGTCAGTGCCAGTGCCCCGCCGGCCAGACCGCCGATCGCACCGGCCGAGTCCAGGCCGCCCCGCTGGCCGGCGACGATGACGCCGTAGGTGAACAGGGACAGACCGGCGCCGGACAGCACCACGCCGATCAGATCCAGCCGGCCGGTGCCGACCGGCGGCTGGCGCGGGATCCGGCGCAGCCCGGCGATCAGGCCGACCGCTCCGATCGGCAGGTTGATCGCGAACAGCCAGCGCCAGGACAGGTTGATGAGCAGCCCGCCCAGCACCGGCCCGATCACCGGGGCGAGCACCACGGCGATGCCGACCGTGCTCATCACCCGCCCCATCCGCGCCGGGCCGGCGGCGCGCGCGAGGATGATCTGCCCGGCCGGCACCAGCATGCCGCCCGCCACGCCCTGCAGGACCCGCAGCACGATCAGCTCGCTCATGTTGCCCGCGAGCACGCAGGCGCCGGAGATCAGGGTGAAGCTCGCCAGCGCCGCCAGCCACACCGGCCGGGCGCCGATCCGCCGGGTCAGCCAGCCGGTCACCGGCATGGCCGCGGCGAGCGCCAGCAGGTAGCCGCTGGCCACCCACTGCGTCGTGGCGAGCGGGGTATCCAGGCTGTGCGCCATCCGATCCAGCCCGACGTTGACCACCGAGGTGTCCAGAGTGGACATGAAGGCGCCGAACACGATCACAACGGCCAGCCGCCAGACGGCGGCCGGGATTGGGGGCGGTGTGGTGACGGCCGCAGGGGTCTCGACCTGTGACATCAGTCCTCCGGGTATCGAGCGCGAACCGCAGGCGTTCATTGCGGGCAGCGCCAATAGTAGGAGTCACCAATGATTAAATCAACCCGCGGTTTCGACTATCGTGGTGGGATGCCCATGGAGCCCAGGTCGATCGACGAGGTCCCGGCGCGGCTGCGGCAATGGCCGACGTGGCTGCTCGGCCGGGTGCACGGCGACGCCAAGCGGATGATCGCCCCCCGGCTCGCCGAGCGGGGGCTGAACCTGCACCAGTACGCCGCGCTGGCGTGCATCGCGGAGTTCGCGCCACTGTCGCAGCAGCAGGTCTGCGAACGGCTCGGCGTGGATCGCGCGGACATGGTGACGGTCGTCGACCATCTCCAGGCGCAGGAGCTGGTCTCGCGCACCCGCGACGCCACCGACCGGCGTCGTTACATCCTGGCCGTCACGCCGCGGGGCCGGGAGGAGCTGGCCGGGGCGGACGAGATCGTGGCCGAGGTGACGGCCGAGTTCTTCGCCCCGCTGACCGCGGACGAGGTGGCGACGCTGACCAGCCTGGCCCACCGGGTGCTGGCCGGCGGTCCCGGTCTCGAGTGAGCCGCCCGCGCCGTACGTCGCCGGTGCGGACCGGCCCACCCGGTGCCGGTTGCCTATCGCCTGACTTCCGTGAGCCGATCCACGCCGCGGGCCGGCTACGGCTGCGCCGCCGTCAGGAGGTCGTGCGCCAGAACCATCTCTGGCTGGCCAGCCCGTCGCTGCACGCGTTCAGCCCGACCAGCGTGCGCGCATCGTAGGAGCGCAGGTCCAGGCACATCCGGCCGTTGCTGCCCGCGCTGACAATCTTGTTGGCGCTGATGGTCCAGCGCTGGCTGGCCAGGGACGAGTTGCAGTAGTTCAGGATGACGTACGAGCCGGTGGCGTAGGAGCGCAGGTCCCAGCACTGGCTGTAGCCGCTGGAGGGTGAGCTGACCAGGCACATCGAGTTCGGCTGCGAGCAGTTCCACCACCATTCCTGGCTGAGGGCGGCTCGATTGCAGCCGAACAGGCCGACAGGAGTTCCGGGCGCGTTCGAGCCGATGTCGAGGCACTCCGCCCAGAGTGTCGCCACCGGGGTCATGTTGGTGTTGCCCGCGGCCGCCCGGGCCGGCGCGGCCGCGAACGTCAGTGACGCCGCCACCGCGATGAGCGCGACCCCGGCGCGGATGAGCATTCGTGACATTCGTCGAGGTCGAGTGGACATGCCCCGGGACTGTAGGACGGCGGACTTTCATGATCCTGTCACGCGTCTGTCAAGCCCGTACGCATCGACACAGTGCGTAACGCCGGCGTCTATGCTTGACCACCGTGCGGTTCAGGGTGCTCGGCCCGTGGGAGGCCGGCGACGTGCTCGTGCCGCCGGGGCGGCTGCGCATCCTGCTGGTCGCGCTGCTGCTCTCCGCCGGACGGCCGGTGACGATCGAGGCGCTCGCCGAGCGGCTGTGGCCCGAGGGCGAGCCTGACAGCGTGCGTGGCACCGTGCACACCTACGTCACCCGGCTGCGACGGCTTCTCGGCCGCGACCTGATCCAGACCGCCGCCGCGCGCGGCGGCTACCGGCTCGATGTCCCGCTCGACGACCTCGACCTGCACCGGTTCCGCGAGCTGCTGCGCCGGTCCCGCGACGGCGCCGGACATGACGAGGAGCTCCGGCTGCTGCGTGCGGCCCTGGCGCTGTGGCGGGGCCGGCCGTTCACCGGCGTCGAGTCGGTCTGGCTGGATCGCGAGATCATTCCCCGCCTCGACGAGGAGTGGTTCGCCGCCACCGAGCGCCGCATCGACCTCGAGCTCGACGCCGGACCCCCCGACCGGCTGGTCGCCGAGCTGCGCGGCCTCGCCGACGGCCACCCGACCCGCGAGTCGCTGTGGCACCGGCTCATCGTCGCCCTGCACCGGTCGGGCCGGCGGGCCGAGGCCCTGGACGCGTACACCCGGATTCGCACGACACTGCGGGAGGGGTTCGGCATCGATCCGTGCGCGGAGCTGCAGCACCTGCACCGCTCGATCTTGCAGGAGCCGGCCGCGACACCGGCGGCTAAGGGCCCGCGGCCCCGGCAGCTTCCGCACGGCATCGCCCGCTTCAGCGGGCGGAAAGCCGAGTTGGCCGAGCTGGACCGGTTGTGCGGGACCGACCAGAGCCCCACCGCCATCGTCGCTCTCGACGGCGCGCCCGGCACCGGCAAGACGACCCTGGCCGTGCACTGGGCGCACCGCATCGCCGGGCGGTACCCCGACGCGCAGCTCTACCTCAACCTCAACGGCTACGGCCCCGGCCAGCCGGTCACTCCGGCGGCCGCGCTGGCCACGCTGCTGCGAGGGCTGTGGGTGGCCGGCGACCTCATCCCGCCCGGGGTCGAGGAGCGGGCCGCCCTGCTGCGCACGACCCTGGCCGACCGGCGGGTCCTGCTCGTGCTGGACAACGCCCGCGACGCCGATCAGGTGCGCGCGCTGCTGCCCGGCTCCGGCGGCCTTGTGATAGTCACCAGCCGCAGCCAGCTGCGCGGGCTGTCCATCCGGGACGGGGCGCACCGCGTGACCCTGCACCGGCTCTCGGCCGGCGAGTCGGCCGGGCTGCTCTCGGCCGCGATCCCGGCCGACCGGCTGGCCGCCGAGCCCGGCGCCGCCGCCCGTCTCATCGAGCTGTGTGCCGGGCTGCCACTGGCACTGGCCATCGTCGCCGAACGCGCGCACCGGGCCGGCAGTCTCGCCGAGGTGGTACACGCCCTGCAGGACGAGAAGGCCCGGTTGGACAACTTCGGGGCCGGCGAGGGCGACCCGCACACCGACCTGCGGGCCGCGCTGTCGTGGTCGTACCAGGCGCTCGGCCCGGACGCGGCGGCGATGCTCGACCGGCTCGGCCGGCACCCGGCCGGCACCATCGGGCTGGAGTCCGCCGCGGCCCTGGCCGACCGGCCGCCGGCCGAGGCCAAGCGCGCCCTCGACCAGCTCGTGGCGGCGCACATGGTGCAGCAGCCGCGACCTGACCGCTACGAGCTGCACGACCTGATCCGCCTGTACGCCGCCGAACGGCCCGGCGACGAAGCGGCGACGACCCGGCTGCTGGAGTGGTACCTGCACACCGCGGTCAGCGCGGACACGACCCTGATGCCCAACCGCCTGCGCGACTTCCTCGTCCCCTACACGCCCCGTACGGCGCCGCGGACCTTCGCTGATCAGGCCGCGGCGATGGCGTGGTTCGAGGAGGAGTACGACGGACTGCGGGCCGTCGTGGCGTGGGCGGCGGCGCACGGCCGGCCCGGGTACGCCTGGCGCATCGCGATCGCGATGACGACGTTCCTCGACCGGCGGATTCCGTGGCGCGACGGCGTCGAGTTCCTCGAGGCGGCGGTGCGGGCCGCCGAGCTCGCGGAGGAGCGGGCCGGGGTGGGGTACACCCGGAACTCCCTCGGCTGCATTCTGCTGGACCGCCGGGACTTCGCACGGGCCGAGGACTGCTTCGCCCGGGCGCTGGTCCGCTTCCGCTCGATGGGCAACCGTTACGGCGAGGCGATGGCGCTGGGCAACCTGGGCCTGGCGCGCATCAGCGTCGGCGACCCGGCGTACGGGCGCGAGCTGTGCCGGGCCGCGCAGGAGATGTGCGAGCGGGACGGGTACCGCCGGGGGGTGGCACTGAACCTCGACAACCTCGGCATGGCCAACGTCGCCCTCGGCGAGCACGACCGGGCCGTCGAGTGCCACCGCCGGGCCGCCGAGCTGTTCCACGAGCTGGGCGAGACCGAGATCGGCGCCTGGAACGAGCAGAACCTCGGCCGGGCCTACGCCGCCGCCGGCCGCTACGCCGAGTCGGTCCGCTCGCTGCGGCTGGCCGCGGCCACGCTGCGCCGGCTCGGCCACCGCCGGCAGGAGGCCAACCTGCTCGTCGACCTGGGCGACACGCTGCTCGCCGCGGGCCATCCGAAGATGGCCCGCGGCTGCTGGCGAACCGCCCTGGAGGCGATGCGCGAGCTATCTGACCCGCGGGTGCCGGCGCTGGAGGCGGCGATCGCGGGGGTCTGAGCCCGTCACCACACCTTCCACTGCTGGTACGTCATCCCGTTGCACCCGATGTCCCGCACGCCGTACTCGCTGACGTCCAGGCAATGGTGGGTGTAC
The DNA here is from genome assembly GCF_049995355.1 of Dactylosporangium sp. McL0621. Lineage (NCBI taxonomy): Bacteria > Bacillati > Actinomycetota > Actinomycetes > Micromonosporales > Micromonosporaceae > Dactylosporangium > Dactylosporangium sp. McL0621. Next base: position 9,378,382 of record NZ_CP188259.1, on the reverse strand, counting down.
TGGTTCAGCAGCTCGTACCAGCCGTTGCCCCAGCCGTTGACCTTCCATTTCTGGTAGGCCAGGTCGTTGCAGCCCCACCCGCGCACGCCGTACTCGCTGTCGTCGAGGCACATGGTGGTGTACTCGTTCATGAACCGGACGGTGCCGTCGGCGTAGTACCGCATGTGCCAGCGCTGGCGGGCGTCCATCGGGTTGCAGTCCCGTTCGACGTACACCACCCGAGCCGTGCCCGACGCCAGGCACCCGGTGTTCCAGCGGGTCTCCCACTGCTGCACCGTGTCGGCGTGCGCCGCCGGCGCGAACACCGTCACGCTCACCATGACCGCCGCGGCGACCATCGCCGCTATTCTTCCCAATCGCACGCTGTGCTTCCTCCCGTGTACCGGTGGATCGGATCACTGCTGGGAGGGACGTTGCCAAATCCGACTTTCAGGACGCTTTCACCGCCCTGACACGGTCACTCCGAATCCGCATCCCACCTCCCTCGAAGCTCAGATCCGATCAATAAGGCCGACCGGTAACCTTAGAAGGTCGTTATTTCTTGATTCGGTACCGAATCATCGGATGAAAAAAGTTGACAAGACGCATCGACGTCGGTGAGATTCGGGGGCAATCGACCCAGCAGGTGCGATCGGCGCGCTCCTGTACCGCGCCGAAAGGAACCTCATGAGTCTCACTCGACGTCAGGTGCTCGCGTCCGGGCTCGCCGCCACGGGCCTGGGCGCGGCCGGCTACCTCTCCATGGGCACCGCCGAAGCGGCGAGCGCCCCCGGTGACGTGGTCGGCAAGATCGCCGTCGGCTACCAGGGCTGGTTCGCCTGCCCGGGCGACGGTGCGCCGATCAACCAGTGGTGGCACTGGAGCCGCAACGGCGGCCAGGCCCCGTCGGCGGGCAACACGACAATCGTGTCGTGGCCGGACATGCGGGAGTTCACCAAGGGGTACCCGACGGCGTACGCCAACCTGGGCAACGGCCAGCCGGCCCGGCTGTTCTCCTCCTACGACCAGCAGACGGTCGACACGCATTTCAAGTGGATGCAGCAGTACGGCGTCGACACCGCCGCGCTGCAGCGGTTCAACCCGTTCGGGGGCGAGGGCCCGACCCGCGACGCGATGACCGTGAAGGTCCGCCAGGCGGCCGAGGCGACCGGGCGGAAGTTCTACATCATGTACGACGTCAGCGGCTGGACGAACATGCAGTCGGAGCTCAAGACCGACTGGTCGGCGAAGATGTCGGCCTACACGTCCTCGCCCGCCTACGCCCGCCAGAACGGCAAGCCGGTGGTGTGCATCTGGGGCTTCGGCTTCAGCGACGACGGCCGCCCGTTCACCCCGGGGCCGTGCCTCGACGTCATCAACTGGTTCAAGGCGCAGGGCTGCTACGTCATCGGCGGCGTGCCGACGTGGTGGCGCCCATGTTCGACGAGTTCAACGAGGGCAACCAGATCGCCAAGACGGCCGAGAACGCCTCGCTGCAGCCGGCCGACTTCGGCCACCCGGCCCTCGACGCCGACGGCGTGGCCTGCTCCTCGGACTACTACCTGCGCATCACCGCCGACGGCGGCCGCATGTTCAAGGGCCAGGCCCCGCTGACCGCGGTGCGTCCGACCCAGCCGGTGGTGGCGGCCCCGACCGGTGTGGTCTCGCTGCGCGCCCGGGCGAACAACCTCTTCGTCTCGGCCCGCGACGCCGGCGCCTCCTCCCTGCAGGCCAACGCGGCCACGGCCCAGTCGTGGGAGCAGTTCGACCGCATCGACCTCGGCGGCGGCAGCATCGCGCTGCGGGCCCGGATCAACGGCCGGTACGTGTGCGCGGAGAACGCGGGCGCGGCCGCGCTCGTCGCCAGCCGCACCGCGGTCGGACCGTGGGAGACGTTCAAGGTGATCCAGAACGCCAACGGCACCGTCAGCCTCCAGGCCGCCGCCAACGGCCGGTACGTGTGCGCGGAGAACGCGGGCGCCGCCCCGCTCATCGCCAACCGCACGGCGATCGGCCAGTGGGAGCAGTTCGACCTCCTGTGACCCGGCCGGATCGTGGCCTACGCCGTCGTCGGCTACGGCCTGCTGCGCGAGCTCGAACGGTCGGCGTGTAACCGACCCGAGCCCCCCGCGGATCTGCGCGACTGACGCGATGGCGGACCCCAGCCCGGCGGCGCACCGGCACAGCGTGCTCGGCGAGGTCGACGCGACCGCAGCGATCGTCGCCGCGCTGGAGCGGCGGGGGTGCGCCTTCTTCAGAGCTCGATGAGCGGACCGTCCTGCCGGCTGAGGGCGAGGAGCAGCTGCCGGGACTGTTCCATCTCCTCCGGGTCGGTGCCGCCCTCGGACAGTCCGGCGATTGACGCGCCGTCGGCCGCCCGGACGATCAGCAGGACGCGCTGCGGGTGCAGGCCGTCGGCTTCGAAGGCCTCGACCCACTGCTGGGTGTCTCGGCGCAGTACCTGGGCGACGCCGGGTGCGGTGGCGAGCGTGGCGACGAGGACGGCGTGCTCGGAGGCGGCGGAGCCGTCGAGCAGGTCGTCGAAGGTGGCGTTGACGTAGCCGCGCACCAGTCGGCCGGGTGCGTTGTCGCGGGGGTCGACGGCGGCGTGCACCGCGGCCCGGAACTGCTCGGCGAGGTCCTCGGCCAGGGCGAGCAGCAGCTGCTCGCGCGACTTGAAGTGGTGCAGGAGCCCGCCCTTGGAGACCCCGGCGGCCTGGGCGATCGCGTCGACGCTGGCCCCGGAGCCGCGCTTGCCGACGACTTCCGTGGCGGCGTCGAGGACGACCCTGCGCGTCCTGGCAGTGTCCCGCTCCCGACCCTGCACCCGTACCCCCCGATGGCATCGTCCGACGGCTGTTGCGCGTCCGAGCTCACAGTGTACGAACTGACCATATGGTTTGCACTGCCGACCATATGGTCGGTAACGTCGAGGCATGACGACGTGCATGCCCGCTCCGGTCGAGGTACCGGTGATCGCGGAGGCCGGGGCCCGGGAGTGGGCGGCCCTGGCCGCACTCGCCCTGGCGGTGACGCTGCTGGCGGTGGACGCGACCGTGCTGGCGTTGGCGCTGCCCGCGCTCACCGCCGAGCTGGCCCCCAGTTCGACGCAGGTGTTGTGGATCGGCGACGCCTACTCCTTCGCGCTGGCCGGCCTGCTCATCAGCATGGGCACGCTGGCCGACCGGATCGGGCGCAAGCGCCTGCTGCTCATCGGCACCGCCGTCTTCGGTGCCGCCTCGCTGCTGGCCGCTCTGGCGCCGACCGCGGGCTGGCTGATCGCCGCCCGGGCGCTGCTCGGGGTGGCCGGAGCCACCGTCATGCCGTCGACGCTGTCGATCGTGCGCAACATCTTCACCGATCCGAAGCAGCGCACCCGTGCGGTCGCGGTGTGGTCGGCCGGCGCCTCCGGCGGCGCGGCGCTGGGCCCGCTGGTCGGCGGCGTCCTGCTCGAGCACTTCTGGTGGGGGTCGGTCTTCGTCATCAACCTGCCGATCATGCTGCTGGTCCTCGCCGGCGTCGCGCTGGTGGTGCCCGAGTCCCGCAACCCGAACCCGGGACGGTTCGACCTGGCCAGCGCGGCGCTGTCGGTCGCCGCGATCGTGCCGCTGGTGTGGGCGGTCAAACAGGCGGCCAGTACCGGCATCGACGCCGCCGGCCTGCTCGCCGCCGCCGGCAGCATCGTCGCCGCGGTGGTCTTCGTGCGCCGGCAGCGCACCCTGCGGACGCCGCTGGTCGACGTCACGCTCTTCGCCAGCCGGGCCTTCACCGGTACGGTGCTCGCGTCGATGGTCGCCGTGTTCGCCTTCAGCGGCCTGCTGTTCTTCTTCTCGCAGTACCTGCAGCTCGTCCGCGGCTACTCGCCTTTGCAGGCCGGGTTCCGGGAACTTCCGGGCACCGTCGCGTCGATCGCGGTGGTCGTCGTGGCCGTGCGCGTCATCACCCGCCTCGGTGTCGGCAACGCCCTGGGTGCGTCGTTGCTGTTCACCGCGGCCGGTTTCGGCCTGCTCGCCGTGGCCGAAGGGTCTCGGGGGTACCTCGGCCTGGCGCTGGCCCTGGTGGTGATCGGCCTCGGCGTCGGTATCGCGTACACCGCCGCCACCGACGCCATCCTCGGCGCCGTGCCCGGCGAACGGGCCGGGGCCGCCTCGGCGATCTCCGAAATGTCCTACGAACTCGGTGTGGCGCTGGGTATCGCGCTGCTCGGCACCCTGCACACCGTCTTCTACCGCGACCGCCTGCCGGACCTGAGCGGCCTGCCGGACCCGGGCCGCCGGGCCGTCACCGAGTCACTGGCGGCCGGCACGCAGGCCCTGACCGGAGCCGGGCCGCAGGCCCAGATTCTCGCCGGCGCCCGGGACGCTTTCGCGCACAGCATGCAGCTCACGTCGATCATCGCCGCGGTGCTGCTGCTCGTCTCGGCCGTCATCGCCTGGAAGGTCGTACCGTCCAACCGGTGACGCCATCCCGGCCTGAGCGGCCGCGCTCCACCGTCCGTGCCGGCGGTGGAGCGCGGCTCAGCCGTTACGTGGCGTCGGCCCCTCGGTACGGGCCCTTCTCCAGGGTCAGGCCGCCCGGGGCGTCGCCGGCCTTCATGAGGTACGACTCGTACGTCGGCGGCGCGCCCGCGGTGCTGTAGTCCAGCACCGGGGCCAGCCCGCCGGTGTCGACCTTCGCCAGCGACTGCCGGGCCTTCACCAGCCCCGGCCGGGTCAGGTCGTGCGCCGCGCACGCGCGCTCCAGCAGCTGCCGCATGACGTCGGCGCGCGCCCATCCGTACGAGATCTGCAGTGTCGGGTTGGTGCCGGTGAACTTCTTGAGGTACTTGTCCAGGATCGCCTTCGAGGCCGCCTGGTCGAACGGCGAGACCGGCTGGGCGCCGAGGAAGTGGGCCTTCAGGTAGGCGCCGCCGGGCGTCTTCAACGTGCCGGGGGCGAACGTCTGCGTGTTGCCCAGCAACGGGACCTGCATGCCCTGGGCGGACGCCACGGCGGCCGCGGAGGCGAGCGGCCCGCTGCTGGTGGACATGACGATGGCCTTGACGCCCTGGGCCTTCATCGTGGTGATATGGGCGGTCATGTCGGTGTCGGTGGGCTTGATCTTCGCCTCGACCAGCTTGAGGTTGTGCGCGGCGGCGACCTTCTTGGAGCCGATGAGGCCGCTCTCGCCGAGCTCGCCCTCGAAGTAGATGTGGCCGATCGCGTCGCCGGCGGTGAGCTGCTTCTGGTCGAGCAGGTAGTCGAGCAGGTTCACCACCTCGAGGTCGGTGGTCGCGCCGACGACCGTCATGAGCGGGTTCTTCAGCAGGACCGGCGCCCAGCTGGCCGGCAGGGTGACGACGCCGTCCTTCTGGATGTCGGCCGAGAGCGCCGCGTTCATGGGCGAGCCGAGGATCTGTTCGAAGGCCAGGTTCTTGGTCTTCATGCTCGCGTAGAGCGTGACCGAGTTCTGCACGTTGTATCCGTGGTCGCGGACGTCGAGGTCGACCTGGTAGCGGCCGTCGCAGACTCCGCCCGCGGCGTTGCGCTCCTCCCAGTACAACTTCTCGGCATTGGTCAGTTCCGTGGCCAGCGGCGCGAACTGCCCGGTCAGGTCGGTGAGCACGCCGAGGCTGATCCGGTTGCCGGTGACGCCGATGTCGGTCTTGAGGTCACCGGTCGAGCCGGAGCTCGCCTGGTTGGCCTTCCCGCTGCACGCGCTCAGGGCCAGGCTGAGCGTCGCCGCCAGGGCGACCGCCAGCAGGCGGCTGGTGCTGTTCATGAGGACTCCTGGGGGGTGTCTGACGGAAGCGGAGGCGCTTGGTTCCGGTCGCGCGGACGAGCACCACCGCGATGACGGCGATGCCGAACGTGTACCGGGCGGCGTGGCCGGCGGTGATGCCACCGCTGCCCGGCTGGGCGAGGAAGGGCAGGTCGGACGCGTACTCCTGGAGCAGGACGGGCAGTGCGGTGACCACGGCGGCACCGAAGACCGCGCCACCGATGGAGCCGAGCCCGCCGATCACGACCATCACGAGGTACAGCACCGAGACGTCCAGGGCGAAGGACTGGGGCGCGATGCTGCCGATCGCGACGGCGTTGAGGACACCGGCGAGGCCGGCGTACATGGACGAGATCACGAACGCGAGGGCCTTGTAGGACTGGACGTGGATGCCGACCGCCGCGGCCGCCGGCTCGCTGTCGCGCACGAGCACGAGCGCCCGCCCGACCCGACCGGCGACGAGGTTGCGTGCGTACACCGCGGCCAGTACGAGAGTGACGCCGCCGACGTACCAGAGCTTCTCGTACTTGCCGAACGGCACGTCGGCGACGACGATGACGGTGTCGCCGACGAGATCGGGGGTGAGCCGTCCGTTGAACCCGCCCGTGAGCGGCTCCGCGACGTTGAGGACGTGCTCACCGAGGAACACCAGCGCGATGCTGGCGATACCGAGGTAGATGTGGCGCAGCCGGGCGGCGATCGGGGAGAACGCGAGCCCGGCCAGGCCGGCCAGCACCACCCCGGCCAGTGCGGCGACCGGTGCGGGCAGGCCGAGGCCGGCCAGGTCGCCGCCGGCGGGCGCGGCGAGGACGCAGTACGTGACCGCGCCGACGCCGAGGAAGAATCCGTGCGCGAGCGACAGCTGACCGGCCGTGCCGGTGAGCAGCGTCAGCCCGATGGCGCCGACGCCGGCCGCCGCCACCGTGACCCCCAGCTGCAGCCAGAACTCGTCCAGGTAGTACGGCCCGACGAGGACCGCGAGCCCGATGGCCGACCACGCGGCGACGGCGCGGCCGGCGTGCGCGCCCGGCCTAGACACGGGACGCCGCCCGGGTGCCGAAGAGCCCCGCCGGCCGGACCAGCAGGACCACGATCATCACCAGGTACGGCACCACCTGGTCGAAGCCCCGTCCGAGCACGGCCAGCTCGTCCTGGTAGCCGGCCGCGAGCGACTCCGTGACGCCGACGACGAGGCCGCCGACGAGCGCGCCGGTGGTCGAGTCGAGCCCGCCGAGGATGGCGGCGGGGAGCGCCCGCAACGCGATGACGCCGACGGCCGGCGTCAGCCCGGGGGTCGGGGACCCGGCCAGGAAGATCCCGGCGACGGCGGCCAGGGCTCCGGCGAGCAGCCAGCTCACCGTGACGACGCGCCGCAGCCGGACGCCGACCAGTGCCGCGGCTTCCTGGTCCTCGGCCGCCGCCCGCATCGCCGCGCCCCAGTCGGTCAGGCGGAACGCGAGCAGGAACAGCGTGATGATGACGGCGGCGACGCCGAGGGCGATGATGCGGTTGGCCGGTACCGCGACGTCGCCGATCCGAACGGCCGAGCCGCCCCACGGATGGCCGAGCACGATGATGTCCGGCCCCATCCGCCGGTTCAGCTCGGTGGCGAGGAGGATGTCCACCCCGATGGTCATGATGGCGAGCTCGACCGGTGCGGCGTCGCGCATCGGATGGGCGAGCAGCCGCTGTACCAGCAGGGCCCCGGCGGCCGCGGCGAGCACGCCGAGGCCGGCGGCGATCGGGAACCCGAGCGGCTCCCAGGTTCGCGCGGTCACGTAGGCGCCGAGGAGCAGCAGCGAACCGTGCGCGAAGTTCACCACCCCGGCGGCCTTGTACAGCAGCACCAGGCCCAGCGCGACGAGCGCGTAGATCGCGCCGGTGGACAGCCCGGTGACGAGCATCGACAGCAGCTGGGTCATGCCGGGACCCCCAGGTACGCGCGCAGCACGCCGGGGTCGTCCTGGATCTCCGCCGGGGTACCGTCGGCGATGCATCGGCCGAAGTCCAGGACGGTGATCCGGTCGGCCAGGCGCATCACCATCGGCATGTCGTGCTCGACGAGGACGACCGTGACGCCGGCCTCGTCGCGCACCCGGCGGATCAGCTCGGCGACGGTCCCGGTCTCGGTCGCGTTGAGCCCGGCGACCGGCTCGTCGATGAGCATCAGCCGCGGCTCGGCGCACATGGCCCGGGCCAGGTCGACCCGCTTCCGGTCGCCGTAGGACAGGTGCGCCACCGGTCGCGCGAGCAGGCCGGCAAGGCCGAAGCGCTCGGCCACGGCCTCGGCCCGCGCCCGCTCGCGCCGCTCCTCCCGGCGCGCGCCGGGCAGCCGCAACCCGGTGCGCACCGGACCGGCGGTCATGCGTTGATGGCAGCCGAGCAGCAGGCTCTGCAGGACAGTCTGCCGGCTGGACAGAGCCACGTTCTGGAACGACCGGGCGATGCCGAGGCGGGCGATGGCGTGCGGCGGCATGCTGGTCAGGTCGTGACCGTCGAACCGGATGTCGCCCGCCGCCGGCCGGTACAGCCCGGACAGCACGTTGAGCATCGTCGACTTGCCGGCGCCGTTGGGTCCGATGACGGCGTGGATGGTCCCCGCCGCAACGCTCATCCCGACCTCGGCCAGCGCGGCGACCGCGCCGAACCGGACCGTCACGTTCCGGACCACCAGCTGCGGTGCGGACGCCGGCGGCGGTGTCGCCGGCGGCGATGCCGGCGCGGGACCCGGGTCGGCCGCGGTGGTCGCCGCGGAGCCGCCGAGGTAGAGCCGGCGTACCTCGGGGTTCTCGCGGAGCCGTTCGCCCGGGCCGTCGAGCGACACCCGCCCGAGCTCCAGCACGTATGCGTGCTGCGCGATCGTCAGGGCGATGGCCGCGTTCTGCTCGACGAGCAGCACCGCGACCCCGCCGGCGTTGAGCTGTCGTACGGCGGCCATGACGCGCGCGGCGGCCTGCGGGGACAGCCCGAGCGTCGGCTCGTCGAGCAGGAGCAGCCGCGGTACCGCGGCCACGGCCCGTCCGATCGCGAGCATCTGCTGCTCGCCACCGGACAGCAGCAGGCCGCGCTGCCGGCGGCGGTCCGCGAGCTCGGGAAAGGTGTCGTACACGTGCTGGAGGACGCCCCGGTCCCGGCGGCCGCCCGCGGCGGCGGCGGCCAGGCGCAGGTTCTCCTCGACCGTCAGCGTGCCGAAGATCCGCCGGCCCTCCGGGACCTGGACGATGCCGAGCCGGAACGGGCCTTCGGGGCCGCGGCCGGGCAACGGCTTGCCGTCGAAGCGGATGTGCCCGCCGGTGATCCGGCCCTGGTGCCGTCGCAGGTTCTGGCTCACCGCGCGCAGCAGTGTGGTCTTGCCGGCGCCGTTGCTGCCGACGAGCGCGACGATGCCGCGCTCCGGCACGGTCAGGCTGACGCCCCGCAGGGCGGCGATGGTGCCCTGGTACGCGATGCTCAGGTCGCGGATGTCCAGCATGGCAGCCTTTCAGGTCAGCGTGTAGGCGTCGTAGACGACGGCGGAGGGTTCGCGCCGGGCGGTGGCGACGGCGATCGTGCGGGCGAGCCAGGCGTACACCGGGGCGGCCGTCTCGAAGCGCAGGGAGAGCCGGAAGTAGTAGGCGGCCGGGTCGACGGGTTCGCCGGCCGCGAGGCGCTGGAGGATCTCGGGCGGGCCGTGCCGGAAGCCGCGAGTCTGGATGTAGACGAGGGCGCCGTCGCCGGTGCGCAGCATGTACCGCGTGTCGATGACGGCGGTGCCGTCGGGCTGGACGAGCTGCCAGTCGGCGCCTCCGGGCAGGACGGTGCCGGCGAACGCCCGGCCGGTGAACGAGCCGCCGGCGATCGGGAACACCCGCCGCCGGCCCCCGGGCGTCGGGCCGACGTCGAGCCCGGGTGCGAGCTCGACGCGGACGGTGGCCAGCGGTTCGAGATGCACGTCGCCGCCCCTCTCAGGTGCCCAGGACGCGTAGCGCGTTGTGTTTCAGGATCAGGGGACGGACGTCGTCCTTGATGGGCAGCGCGGCGAACTCGGTCAGCCAGCGGTCCGGGCTGATCAGCGGGTAGTCGGTGCCGAAGAGCATCTTGTGCCGCAGGGGGCCGTTGGCGTACGTGACGAGCTGCGGCGGGAAGTACTTGGGGGCCCAGCCGGACAGGTCGATGTACACATTGGCCTTGTGCGTCGCCACCGCGAGGGCCTCGTCCTGCCAGGGGAAGGACGGATGCGCGAGCACGATGGTCAGCTCCGGGAAGTCGGCGGCGACGGCGTCGAGCAGCATCGGGTTGGAGTATCCGAGGCGAATCCCGGCCCCGCCGGGCATCCCGGCGCCGATCCCCGTCTGTCCACTGTGGAACAGTGCCGGTACGCCGAGCTCCGCGATCGTCTCGTACAGCGGGTACGCCATCCGGTCGTCGGGGGTGAACCCCTGCAGGCTCGGATGGAACTTGAACCCGCGGACCCCGTGCTCGGCCACCAGCCGGCGGGCCTGCTCCGGCGCGTCCGCGCCGCGGTGCGGGTCGATGCTGGCGAAGGGTATGAACACGTCCGGATGCCGCGCGGCGGCCGCGGCCACGTGCTCGTTGGGTATGGGCGGGTGCCCGGTCACCGACTCCGAGTCGACGGTGAACAGCACCGCGGCCAGCCGCCGCGAGCGGTACAGTGCGGCGATCTCGTCGATCGCCGGTGCCCGGCCGCCCTCCGTCTTGAAGTACTTCGCCGACGCCGCCATGTGGGCCGGTGGCAGGCTCTGGTGCCCGTCGTCGGCCCGCTCGGCGTGGACGTGGAAGTCGATGGCGTCCACAGTGGCGGGATCGGGGCCGCGGTACCCGTTCATGCGTGGCTCCTCACAGCGTTTCTTCGTGGGACTTCGCGATGAGGAGCCGGACGATCAGCCGGTCCCGGGCCGCCGCGAGATCCGCGTCGGTGCGGTCACCGAGCTCGGCCCGGACGCCGTCGACCAGGGTCGCGGCGAGTTCGGTGGTCAACGCCGGCGTGCCGAGGTCGTCCCACCACCGCACCATCGGCGGCCCGAGGTGTTCGAGGGTGTGGGCCAGTCCGCCGGCGCCGCCGGACAGGTGCTGGTTGACGAACGGCCCGAGCACCGACCAGCGCAGCCCGGGACCGTTCGCGATCGCGGCGTCGATGTCGGCGACGGTGGCGGTGCCCCGTTCGACGAGGGAGTACGCCTCGCGCCACAGCGCCGCCTGCAGACGGTTCGCGACGTGTCCGGCAACCTCGTGCCGCACGTGGATCGGGCGCTTCCCGAGCCACGTGTAGACCTCCAGTGCCCGTGCGACGGCCTCCGGTGCGGTCCGGCGCCCGCCGACCACCTCGACCAGCGGGATGACGTGGACCGGGTGGAACGGGTGGCCGACCAGGACGCGCTCCGGGTGGTGCGTGCATCCGGCCTGCACCGCCGACGGCGGCAGCCCGGACGAGCTGCTGGCGATGATCGCGGCGGCCGGCGCCGCGGCGTCGAGGACGGCGACCAGATCGCGCTTGACCGCCTCGTCCTCCGGGCCGTTCTCCTGCACCAGGTCGGCGTCGCGGACCGCCGTCACCGGGTCGTCCGTCACCCGCAGCAGCTCCAGGTCGGGTTCGTCGCCGGCCCCGAGCAGCCGCATGGTGGGCCAGTTCGCCCGGACCGCGGCACGGAGCCGTTCGGCGCTGCCCGGGGCCGGGTCGTACGCGGTGACCGCAACCCGCCTCGCCAGCAGGGTGGTGACCCAGCCGGTGCCGATGACGCCGGTGCCGATCACCGCCGCCCGGCGCAGCGCTCCGGGGTCCGTCACGGCGCGGCGCTCCCGCGCAGCGACCAGCCCGTGAACTGGTCCAGCGAGGCGGGGTCGAGCAGCGCGCCCCGGCTCGCCACGGCGTCGGGCGCCATGCCGAGCAGGATCCGTTTGACGGGTACCTCGAGCTTCTTCCCGGTCCGGCTGCGCGGTATCGACGTCACGGCGTGGATGGCGTCGGGCACGTGCCGCGGCGACAGGTTCGTGCGCAGTGCCCGGACCAGCCGGTCGCGCAGGGCGTCGCCGACGGTCACACCGTCGTCCGCCACGATGAACAGCAGCAGCTCGCCCGGGCCGCCGTCGGGATCCTCCAGGTGTACCACGAGGCTGTCCACCACCTCGGCGAACTCCTCGACCACGCGGTAGAACTCGGCGGTCCCCAGGCGCACGCCTCCGCGGTTGAGGGTCGCGTCGGAGCGGCCGGTGATCACACAGCTGCCCCGCTCCGTGTACCGGATCCAGTCGCCGTGGCACCACACGCCCGGGTACCGCTCGAAGTACGCGGCCCGGTACAGCGCGTCGCCGGGGTCGTTCCAGAAACCCACCGGCATCGACGGCATGGGCCGGGTGATGACGAGCTCGCCGAGCTCACCGACGATCGTGTTACCGGCCGCGTCGAAGGCCCGGGCGTCGACGCCGAGCAGGTTGCCGGTCATCTCGCCGGCCCACACGGGCTGCATCGGGCTCCCCGCGACGATCCCGGTGCAGAGATCGGTGCCGCCGCTGCCGACGTTGAGCAGCACATCGGGGCCGAGCCGCTCGGTCACCCAGACGAAGCCCTCCAGCGGCAGCGGCGAGCCGGCGACCCCGAGCTGGCGCAGCGCGGAGAGGTCGAACCGCCGCGCCGGCTCGATGCCGTGCTTGCGGCAGGCCATGAGGTAGCCCGGGCTCGCCCCGACCAGCGTCGCCCGGGTCTGCGCGGCGAGCCGCCACTGCTCCTCGAGGTCCGGGTAGAGCGGGTTGCCGTCGATGAGCACGGTGCCGGCGCCCACCAGCAGGCCGGAGACCAGGACGTTCCAGAGCATCCAGGCGGTGGTGGTGAACCACAGCAGACGGTCGCCGGGGCGCAGGTCCCAGCTCAGGCTGAGATTCTTGAGGTGCTCGACGAGGATGCCGCCGTGGCCGTGCACGATGGCCTTGGGCCGGCCGGTGGTGCCGGAGGAGAACAGGACGTACAGCGGGTGGTCGAACGGCACCGGCTCGAAGACGAGCGGTTCGGCGGTGCCGAGGAGCTCGGCCCAGCCGATAGTGCCGGGCAGCGACCCGTTGCCGTACGGGACGTCGACCACGTGGCGCAGGGTCGGCAGCGCGGCCCGGATCGCGGCGACGTCGTCGCGCCGGTCCACCTCGCGGTCGCCGTACCGGTAGGCGGCGACCGCGAGCAGCACGGTCGGCCGGAGTTGCGCGAAGCGGTCCACGACGCTGCGGACGCCGAACTCCGGGGCGCAGCCGGCCCATATCGCGCCGAGGCTCGCCGTGGCCAGCATCGCCACGACCGTCTCGGGAATGTTCGGCAGGTAGGCCACGACCCGGTCGCCGCGGCCGACGCCGAGCCGGCGCAGCCCGGCCCGGGCCCGGCCGACCTGCTCGGCCAGGTCGCCGAAGGTCAGCTCGATCGGGTCGCGGGTCTGCGAGTACGCCAGGATCGCCACCTGGCGGGCGTCGCGCGGCCGGCCCACCGCGTGCTCGGCGTAGTTCAGGGTGGCGCCGGGAAACCAGCGGGCGCCGGGCATCCGGTCGTCCTCCAGCACCGCACGGTACGGCGAATGGGTACGCACGTCGAAGAAGTCCCAGACGGAGCCCCAGAACCCGGACAGGTCCGTCACCGACCAGCGCCACAGCTCGCCGGCGTCGGCGAAGTCGAGGCCGCGCCGGTCGTGCAGCCAGTCCAGGTACCGTCCCAGCTCACTCGTCCGCCGGGCGTCGGGCGGGGCCGCGCGGAGGAGCCGGCCCTCGGCGACCGCGCTCATGCCGCGCCGCCGGCCTTGGGACCGCGGCCGCCGAGGAACGCCTGCATCCGGGTCTTGGCCTCGTCGCTTCCCTGCGCGATCGCGCTCATCAACGCCTCCAGCAGCAGTCCGGCGGCCGGTCCGGCCTCGGCGATGCGCGGCAGTGCCTGCAGCACCGCGAACGTCGTGAGCGGCGCCGCCCCGGCGATCCGCCCGGCCAGGTCGAGCGCGGTGGCGAGCCCCTTGTCGCCCGGTACGAGGTACTGCGTGAGCCCGGCGCGGTGACCCTCCTCCGCGTCGTACACGCGGCCGGTCAGCATGAGGTCCACCATGCGCGCGGTGCCGATGAGCCGCGGCAGGCGGACCGAACCCCCGCCGCCGACGAAGATGCCCCGCTGGCCCTCGGGCAGCGCATAGAAGGCCGACGACTCGGCGACCCGGATGTGGGTGGCGCAGGCCAGCTCGAGCCCGCCGCCGATCACCGCGCCGCGCAGCACCGAGATCACCGGCACCGGCCCGGACTCGATCGCGGCCATCACCCGGTGCCACATCCGCGAGTGCGCGATGCCGGCCACGATATCGGTCCCGGTGAGCTCGGCCAGGTCGAGGCCGGCGCTGAAATGCTCGCCGCTGCCGGTCAGCACGACGGCTCGCACGCCGGCGGGCGGGGCGGTGAAGAACCGCTCGAGCCCCAGCAGCGTGTCGTCGTCTATGGCGTTGCGCTTGTGCGGGCGGGAAAGCGTGAGGACGGCGGTGGCTCCGTCGCATTGCAGGGCGAGGCTCGGCGGTAGGTCCTGAGCGGACATGAGAAAAATGCTAGACACAAACGTCAACTCCAGTCAACAGACTGTCGAAGGTTGGAGATCGCGTAGCCTGTCGGCGTGACCGTCAACGAGCTTGCCGCCGTCACGACCGATCCGGCGGTGGCGCAGGTGACCGCCGCGGTCGTGCTGCGCCCGCAGTCGGTGCTGCTGACCTTCTTCGGCGACTACGCACTCGACGGCGACGTCCTCGTCGCGGCCGGCAGCGTCCTGGACGTCCTCGGTCGCGTGGGCATCGGCGAGCACGCGGCGCGGGCGACGCTGACGCGGATGGTGCGCCGCGATCTGCTGCGCCGCGAGGTTCGGGGCCGGCGCGCATACTTCGGCCCGACCGAACATGGGCGGCGCATCATGCTCGACGGGCGCAGCCGGGTGCAGGACGGCGACATCGTGACCCGGCACTGGGACGGCACCTGGACCGTCGTCGGGTTCTCGATGCCCGAATCCTGGCAGCGCGAACGGCACGACCTGCGCTCGCGTCTGCAGTGGGCGGGCTTCGGCATGGTCCAGGCCGGGCTCTGGGTGGCGCCGCGCCGGGTCGATCTTGCGGTGGTGCTGGAGGACTCGGAGCTGGGCGAGTACGTGCGCGCGTTCGAGGCGGCGCCGGTCGGGCCGACGGAACCGGCGCGGCTGATTGCCGAGGCCTACGACCTGCCGGCGCTCGCGGCCAGGTACACCGACTTCGCCGCGCGCTGGACGCCGTTCGACAGTGACGGCGCGCCGCCGGCGGACCCGGTCAGCCGGCGCGTCGTGCTGACGACGGACTGGCTGCAGACGGTGCGGGACGATCCGCGGCTGCCGCGGGAGTTCCTGCCGGGCGATTGGCCGGCGATCCACGCCGAGATGCTGTTCCGGCGGGTCAACAGCCGGCTGCGGCGGCCGTCCGAACGTGAGATGGGCCGGCGCCTCGACGTGATCCCGGGGCAGGACGCCGGTTGAGCAGGGCCGCACCGCATGGTCCCGGCAGTTCGCCGGGGGCGCTGCTGCCCGCTCTGCGGACGACGGCTCAACCCTTCACGCCGGTTGCGGCGATGCTGTTGATGAACGAGCGCTGGAAGGCGAGGAACAAGGCCAGGACCGGGACGGTGATCATGGTGGAGTAGGCCATGATCTCGCCCCAGGCGACCTTGAGCTGGAAGAAGTACTGGACGCCGACCATCACCGGTCGTAGGTCCTCGCTCTGGACGACCATGAGCGGCCAGAGGTAGGAGTTCCAGGCGGGCAGGAACGTCAGGATCGTGACGGTGGCGATGGCGGGCCCCGACAGCGGCAGCACGACCCGCCGGTAGATGGTGAAGAAGCCGGCGCCGTCGATCCGGGCCGCCTCGTCGAGCTGGATCGGGATGCTCGAGAAGTACTGGTGGAAGAGGTAGATCGAGAAGGCGTTGGCCACGAACGGCAGGATCTGTACCCGGTAGGTGTCCAGCCATCCTTCGGTGAGCGCGAGATGGAACCCGTTGAGCTCCAGCCACGGCAGCTTGTTGACCCACCACACCAGCGGCAGCGCGAGCGTCTCGAAGGGCACGATGAGGGTGGCGATGACGGCCGACAGGACGATGCGCCGGCCCCGCCATCGCATCCGGCACAGCGCGAACGCGGCGAGGCTGTTGACGAGCAGGCCGGCGGCGACCGTGATGGTCGACACGACGATCGAGTTCAGCAGGAACTGTGCCGCCGGCACCCGGTCGAAGACCCCGCGGTAGTTGTTCAGGGACACGTCGCCGACGGGAAGGAAGGCCCGGAACGAGTCGAGATCGGCGAAGATCTGCGCGTCCGGCTTCAGCGAGGACACGATCATGAAGATGATCGGGAGGGCGAAGACGACGAGCAACGCCACGCGGAGGGCGTGGGCGGCCAGCCGTCCGGGACGCCGCGGGGCGGGGTTGGCGAGGGTCATGTCAGGGCTTCTCCCGGGTGAGGAACCGTTGGACCGCGGAGACCGCGAGGACGAGCACGAAGAAGACCAGCGAGATCGCGGAGGCGTATCCGGTGGCGTGCTGTTCGTATCCGGTGCGGACGGCCATGAAGACGACCGTGGTGGTCGCGTCGAGCGGGCCGCCGCCGGTCATCACGCTGATCTGGGTGAAGAGGCTGAAGGTGGCGATCGTGATGGTCACGAGGATGAAGGTGCGGGTCCAGCGCAGCCCGGGCCAGGTGACGTAGCGGAATCGCTGCCATCCGGTCGCGCCGTCGATCGCCGCGGCCTCGTAGAGCTCGTCCGGGATCGTCTGCAGGCCGGCGAGCCAGATGACCATGTGGAATCCGACCGCCTGCCAGACCGACATGAAGATGATGGCCGGTAGCGCGGTTCTCGGGTTGTTGAGCCAGTCGGTGCCGTGCCAGTGTCCGAGGCTCGCGGCGGAGACGGCCTGGTTGACGAGGCCGTTGGGCTGGTACATGAAGCGCCACAGGAGCGACACGACGACCATCGACATGACCACGGGCAGGAAGTAGACGGTGCGGAAGAAGTTGCGGCCGCGGACCTTCACGTTGATCAGGAGCGCCAGCACGAGCGCGGCGCCGGCCTGAACCGGGACGACCACAACGCCGAAGTACACGGTGTTGCGCAGGGAGGCCCAGAAGACGGCATCGCCGAAGAGCCGGGTGAAGTTGTCCAGTCCGACGTAGCGGGCCGGGCGGGGCGAGATCAGCTGCGCGTTGGTGAACGCCAGCCCGAACGCCAGCGCCATCGGCACGGCGAAGAACACGATGAGCAGTACGACGGCCGGGCTGACCATGGCGGCGCCGGCCAGGCTCTCGAGTCGTCTGGCCGGCTGGCCCCCGGCGGACGGCCCGCTGCCGGCGGGGGTGGTCGTGCCGGCGGGTGCGGTGAGGGAAACGGTCATGGTGCCTCCACAGGGTCGCCGCCGGGCTGGGTCCGGGGACCGGCCCGGCGGCGCCGACGAGCGATCAGGAGCGGTAGTTGTCGTTCTGCTTGATGTTGCCGTCGATGTCGCTGACGGCCTTGTCGAGGGTCTTCTGCGGGTCGGCGCCGTTGAGGATGTCCTGCGCGGCCTTGGCGAACACCGACGAGATGAACGGGTAGGCGGGGGTCACCGGACGCACGAGCGCGTATCTGCTCGCCAGGTCCAGGAACACCCGGTACTTGCCGCCCGGGGCGAAGTTCGGCACCTGCGCGGCCGCGTCCTGGGTCGCGGGGATGAGGCCCAGGGTCTTGGCGAACTCGACGAAGTACTTCGTCTGGTGCGAGAACTGCAGGTAGGCCTGGGCGCCGTCCTTGGCTGTGCAGCTGGAGGAGATGGCCCACTGCCAGGACGCGCCGCCGATCTTCGGGCCGTTGCCGAAGTCCGGGGGCGGAAGGAACAGGGCGTCGTCGAACTTGGCCGTCACCTGGTCGGCCGCCCAGCTGCCGTTCCAGTTGATCGCGGTCTTGCCGTTGATGAAGTCCACCGCCGGGTCGTCGCCCGACTTCTTCGCCACCAGGCCGTCGGTGGCGAGGCCCTGGAACCACTTCGCCCACGCCAGAGCCTGGGCGCCGTCGAGCGCGCCGTGTGCGCTGGTGTACGTCGATCGGTTGATCAGGTCGCCGCCGAAGCTCTGCAGCAGCGGTGAGTAGCCGTACGGCCACCATTCGCCGGTCCCGCCGGTGCCGAGGTCGAGCGGGTACGCGTACTTGCCGGTTGCCTTGAGCTTGGCGAGGCCGGCGGCGAATTCGGCGGCGGTCCACGGCTGGTCCAGCGTCGGGATGCGGATGCCGTTGTCGACCAGGATGGACTTCCGCGTGATCATCGAGACGGCGACGTCGTAGAAGCCGAAGCCGTAGAGCTTGCCGTCGTACTTGCCCACCGTGCTCGGCAGCTGGCCGGCGAAGGCGCTCTCCGGCTGGTCGAGCGGTTCGAGGTACTTCGCCCAGGCCCAGTTCGGCACGTTCGGCCCGTCGACGTCGAGCACGCAGGGCAGCTTCCTGGCCGATGCCGCCGCCACGACCGCGTCGTTGTACGCGCCCTGCGGGAATGCCTGGTACTCGACCTTGTACTTGGTCTGGCCGGCGTTGAAGTCGGCGATCACCTGCTTGACCACGCCGAGCTCCTTGTCGTTGCCGGCGTTGTGGGTCCACAGGACCAGCGTCGTGGTCCCGCCGGACGTCGACGCGCCGGACTCTGACGAGCCTGAGCACGCCGTCAGCACGCCGGCGGCGACGGCGGCCGCTACACAGGCGGATACGAGACGCCGGGATCTGGGTGGATACACTGAGGTCCTCCAACTCATTGGACACCGGCTGCGGGCCGGTGGTTGAGCGGTCGCGGTGAACGACCTTCTGACGAAGCCACCGCCCCGGATTACGGCCGGGGCGGTGGCGCCACTGAGGACCGCCGCACGAGCGGTCCTTCGAGGGTTCGGTGCTGCACCGGCGGCTCGGTGCCCGCCGGTGTGTTGATCCGGTCGTACAGCCGGTCCGCGGCCCAGACGCCCATCTCGTAGTGGGGCAGGGCGATCGTGGTCAGGCCGGGGTGGAGCCCTTCCGAGATCAGCTGCAGGTCGTCGAAGCCGACCACGGACAGGTCGGCCGGGATGCGCAGGCCGAGCTCGGCCGCGGCCTGGTAGACGCCCATGGCGATGGCGTCGTTGAAGGCGAAGATGCCCGTGGGACGCTCGCGCACGCGCAGCAGCGCCAGAGCGGCCTCACGACCGGTCGGCGCCGACGGCACGACGTGGACGACCGGACAGGACGACGCTTCGATGCCCGCCTCGCCGAGCCGGTCGAGAAACCCCTGCAGTCGTCCGTGGCGCGCGGGGATGTCGTCGCTGTCATTGATGAAGGCGATCCGCCGGTGCCCGGCGGCCAGCAACTCGCCGGTCGCCGCCCGGCCGCCGGCGACCTCGTCCGGCACGACCCAGGACTGCTCCGGGTCGTCACACAGCGCGTCGAGCAGCACGAGCGGTACGCCGTGCAACGCGGCCGGCACGCGTACGCGGCGGTGGTACATCGCGGCGTAGAGTACGCCGTCGACCTGATGGCGCAGCAGCAGCCGGGCGGCGCGGTCCTCCAGTGCCGGGGCTCCGCCGGTGTCCATGACCATGAGCATTCCGCCGTGCCGCTCGACGGCCTCCTGCGCGCCGAGGATGATCTTGCCGGCGTGTGGTGTGGTGGCGATCTGGTCGCTGATCAGCCCGATGGTGCCGGAGCGTTGCGTGCGCAGCCCGCGGGCCAGCCTGTTCGGTGCATAGCCGAGCCGCTGCGCGGCCTCGTGGACCCGGGTTCTCGTCTCGGCGCTGATCCGCTTTTCGGCGAGGTTGTTGAGGGCATGGGACACCGTGGTGACGGAGACGCCCGCGGCCTCGGCCACGTCCCGGATGCCGATCCTGGTCCGCCGCATGCTCCCTGCCCAAACGTTTTGGCATCGATGGTGTGTCGACTTTCATCGCCGCCGCTGACGAAGTCAAGTGGTTGTTGCGTGGTTGTTACCGCGCTACGCAACGTGAGATCCCTGTAACACGATCGACCCTTGACCGTCACTCCGGGGCGGTCCTACGCTCACGTCCACGTCGTTGACAAAAGCTTTTGGCAAATCATTTTGGCAGTCATCTGCCTGCACCAACGCAACTCCGCACTAGCGATCCCCCAACGTGAACGGAGTGGAGATGGCACACGACATGAATCGTCGGCGGTTCCTCGGCCTGGGCGCCGGTGCCGGCGCGGCGCTGCTGGCCGCGGCCTGCGGCGCCGGTGGCTCCGGCGGAGGCGGCTCCGCAGACGCCAAGACGCTGAACCTGCTCTGCGAGGGCGGTGGCAAAGCCGAGTTACAGCCGATCGCCGAGGCCTACCAGAAGTCCGCCGGCGTCACGGTGAACCTCGTCGAGCTGCCCTACGACGGGCTGTTCAACCGGCTCACGAGCGAGCTGGCCGGCGGCCATCCGAGCTTCGACATCTGCGCCGTGGACGCGGTCTGGCTGCCGCTGTTCGCCACCAAACTGGCCGCGATCGACCAGCTGTTCACCGAGCAGGTGAAGGCCGACCTGTTCCCGGCGCTGGTCAAGGAGGCCGGCACCGGCGGGAAGTTCATCGGGATGCCGGTGTGGACCAACGCCGAGGTGCTGCTCTACCGCAAGGACCTGTTCGAGAACCCGGGCGAGCAGTCGGCGTTCCAGGCCAGGTTCGGCTACCCGCTGGCCGCGCCGAAGGACTGGAAGCAGTTCACCGACGTCGCGCAGTTCTTCACCCGGCCCGACCAGAAGCTGTACGGCACCGACGTCAAGGGCGCGGTGGAGACCGAGTGGCTCGCGCACGTCCTGCAGGCCGGCTCGCCGGGTGTGGTCCTCGACGACAGCGGCCGGGTCATCATCGACAACGCCCAGCACCTCGAGGCGCTCACGTTCTACGCCGACCTCGCCAACAAGTACAAGGTCAACCCGGCCGGGCCGCAGCAGACCGACTGGACCGCGGCGCAGAACCTGTTCAACGCCGGCGGCACCGCCATGACGCGGTTCTGGGCCCATGCCTACCGGCAGATCCCGAAGGACGCCGCGGTGGCGGGCAAGGTCGGCGTCGCCCCGATGATCGGCGGGTCGGCCGGCGTCGCGGCGATCCCCGGCCCGTGGTACCTCAGCGTCCCGCAGGCCGGCGCCAAGAAGGACGCCGCGGTCGCGTTCATCAAGGCCTGTTACGACACCAACGCGCTGAGCCTGCAGTCCTCGCTCGGCCTGGCCGCCCGCAAGTCGGCCTACCAGCAGTACGCGCAGCAGTCCGGCTACGAGTCGTTCGGCCCGCTGCTGACCACGCTGGACGCCGCCGCGACCCGCACCCGGCCGGCCACGCCGCACTGGCAGAAGATCGTCGACGGTGCGCTCATCCCGATGCTGCAGAAGTCGCTCACCCCCGGCGCGGACTACGCCGGACTGCTCAAAAGCGCGAGGACCCAGATTGAGGGCATCATCAAGTGAACCAGGCAACGTTGCCGGCAGCGGCGGGCGCACGGCGTGCGCGGATGTCCGACGCGCGTTACGCGCTGCTGCTCGTCGCGCCGGCAGCGGCCGTCCTGCTCGGGCTGGTCGGCTGGCCGCTGGTCCGGCTGCTCATCGACAGCTTCCACACGGGCTCCGGCCTCGGCGACGGGCGCCGGTTCGCCGGCTTCGACAACTACGTCACCGCGCTGACCGATCCGGCGATCCGCGCGGCGACCGGCCGCACCCTGGTCTACTCGGTCATCGTCGTCACCGCTGAGCTGTTCATCGGGCTGGGCATGGCACTGCTGCTGCGAGCGCTGGGCCCGAGGTCCAGGCCGCTGCAGACGCTGTTCCTCTATCCGCTGATGATCGCCCCCGTGGTGGCCGGGCTGCTCTGGCGATTCCTGATGATCGACAACTTCGGCATCTTCAACGAGCTGCTCTTCCGCGCCGGCATCATCGACTCGCCCAGCGCGGTGTCGTGGCTGAGCGATCCGGACATCGTGCTGTACTCGGTCGCGCTGCCGGACATCTGGCTGACGACGTCGTTCATGTCGCTGGTGCTCTACGCCGGGCTGCAGTCGATCCCGCCCGACCTGTACGAAGCGGCCCGGCTCGACGGCGCGAGCGGCCTGCGGATGCTCTGGAACATCACGCTGCCGCTGCTGCGCCCGGTGATCGCGGTCGCACTCATCATCCGCGGCGTCGACGCGGCCCGTGCCTTCGACGTCATCCTCGTGCAGACCGACGGCGGGCCGCAGTCGGCCTCGGAGACGCTGAGCCTGACCGTGTACAAGACGATGGTCACGTTCAACGACCCGGGCACCGCCGCCGCCGTCAGCACCCTGTTCATGCTCGTCATGATGGCCGTGGCGCTGATCGCGGTGTTCACCGTCTGGCGACCGGCCCGGGAGTCGTGATGAAACGCGCCCTGCTGTGGGCGACCGCCGTGCTGGTCGTCCTGATCTACGCCTTCCCGTTCCTGTATCTGGTGTTCACCTCGTTCAAGCCGCCGACGGACGCCATCGCGGTGCCACCGAGCGTGCTGCCGCACCGGTTCTCGCTCGACAACTACGTCGAGGCCCTGCATCGCGAGGGCGTCGCGGCATCGTTCGTCAACAGCGTCACGACGGCCGTCATCACCACCGTGCTGTCGATGGCGCTGGCGATTCCGGCCGCCTGGGGGATCACCCGGTACCGGACCCGCGCCGGGCGGGCGCTGCTGGTCGGCTCGTTGCTGGTGCGCATGGTCCCGGCCGTCGCCGTCGGGGTGCCGCTCGTCGGCATCATGGGCGGCCTGCGCCTCAACGACACCCCGGTCGGCCTCGCCCTGGCGCAGACCACCGTGGCCATGCCGCTGGCGATCTGGTTGCTGGCCAGCTTCTTCGAGGCGGTACCGCGGGAGATCGAGGAGGCCGCACTGGTCGACGGCTGCTCCCGGCCCCGTGCGCTGCGCAGCGTCATCTTGCCGGTCGTGTCCGGGGGAGCCGCGGTCGCCGCCATCTTCGCGTTTCTCGCCTCGTGGAACGAGTTCCTGTTCGCGCTGCTGCTCACCTCGCTGCGCGCCCAGACCACCCCGCTGGCCATCGCCAACCTGCAGACCCAGTTCGGCCTCGACTGGGGCCCGATGACCGCGCTGGCGACGTTGTACTCCCTGCCCGCCGTCGTGCTCACCCTGCTGCTGCAGCGGCGCATCGTCGCCGGGCTCAGCCTCGGCGCCGTCAAGGGCTGAACCCGGCCCGCATCACCACCGCACCTCGAAAGGGAAGAACATGACCTTCTGGCAGCCGACCAGCCCACTCGCCGGGTTGCCGCGCATCAAGGCCGGCCGCTCCCGCCGCGAGAGCAGCTGGGACCGCACCGGCGGCAACCGCGACTTCAAAACCGTCCCGGCGG
The DNA here is from genome assembly GCF_049995355.1 of Dactylosporangium sp. McL0621. Classification (NCBI taxonomy): domain Bacteria; kingdom Bacillati; phylum Actinomycetota; class Actinomycetes; order Micromonosporales; family Micromonosporaceae; genus Dactylosporangium; species Dactylosporangium sp. McL0621. Next base: position 9,355,287 of record NZ_CP188259.1, on the reverse strand, counting down.
GGGAGACCCACGTCCTGGCCGATATCGAGGGCGCCGGCGTCATCGAGCACATGTGGATCACGACCCGCTGCTACTCGCCGATGTACCTGCGCAAGCTGGTCCTGGAGATCTTCTGGGACGGCGAGGACCACCCCAGCGTGCGGACCCCGCTCGGCGACTTCTTCGGCGTCGGGCACGCCGTCTCGGCGCATTTCGTGTCCCTGCCGATCAGCATGGTGACCGGGCCCCGGCGCGGACCGAAGGGCCCGTTCGCCGCCGCCATGAACAGCTACTTCCCGATGCCGTTCGGCAGCCACGCCCGGGTGCAGATCCGCAACGAGTCCGACCTGCCGATCGAGAACCTCTTCTACTACGTCGACTACGAGCTCACGCAGGAGCCCACGCCGTCGGACGTGGGCCGCTTCCACGCCCAGTACCGGCAGGAGAAGCCCTGTCAGAAGGTCGTTCCCCCGGCCATCGGCGACGGCAAGCCCGCCCCGTGGGACCTGCCCGGTATCAACCTCACCGGCGACGACAACTACGTCATCCTCGACGCCGAGGGCACCGGGCACTACGTCGGATGCGTGCTGAACATCGACAATTTCGATGCGTCCAACCAGGTGTACTCCTGGCCGGGCGAAGGCGACGACATGATTTTCATCGACGGTGAACAGTGGCCGCCGTCGCTGCACGGTACCGGCACCGAGGACTACTTCGGCGCGGCCTGGGGCTTCCCCAGCGGGGCGTACGCCGGCCCGTACCACGGCATCACGCTGGCCAGCAGCATCCAGGAGCACTTCGGGCTGTGGAGCATGTACCGCTTCCACATCGAGGACCCCGTCCGGTTCAGCGAGTCCATCCGCGTCACCATCGAACACGGCCACGCCAACGACCAGGGCAACGACTACTCCAGCGTCGCGTACTGGTACCAGGCCCATCCGCACCGCCCGCAGCCGGACCTGCCCCCGGTCGCCGAACGCCTGCCGCGCCGCTGGCCCGAACACGGCCTCTGGGACGAGTGACCGGTTCGGGACGGTGGTCGGCTACGGCATCGAGTTGGGCGGTTGAGACATGGCGCGCAGGGTGACCATCAAGGACGTGGCGGCGGCCGCCGGCGTCTCCGTCACCACCGTGTCGCACGTCCTGAACCAGTTCTCCGGGGCGCGGGTGAGCGACGAGACGCGGGAGCGGGTCGAAGCGGCCGCACGCCGGCTCGGCTACGCCGCCAACGGGCTCGCCCGCGGCCTGCGGCTGCAACGTTCGCACACGCTCGCGCTGCTCAGCGACGAGATCGCCACGACGCCGCATGCCGGCCGCATCATCCTGGGCGCCCAGGAGACCGCCTCGGCGCGCGGCTGGCTGCTCATGCTGCTGACCACCGGCAACGACCCGAAGGTCGAGCAGCGCGAGCTGCGTGCCCTGGCCCGCCATCGCGTCGACGGCGTGCTGTACGCCACCATGTACCACCGGGTCGTGACCGTACCCGCGCAGCTCGGCAGCGTGCCGGTCGTGCTTCTCGACGCCACGAGCCACGACCCGGCGATCCCCTCGGTCGTACCGGACGAGTTCGGCGGCGCGCGGGCCGCGACCGGCCACCTGATCGCCCACGGCCACCGCTCGATCGGGTTCGTGACGAACGTCGACGACATTCCAGCCACCCACCTGCGGCTGGACGGCTACCGCACCGCGCTCGCCGAGAGTGGAGCCGACGTGCGGCCAGAGCTGGTGGTGGCCGAGGTCACCGACGCCCGCGGCGGCTACCGGGCCGCGACCGCACTGCTGCGCCGCCCGGACCCGCCGACGGCCCTGTTCTGCTTCAACGACCGGATGGCGATGGGCGCCTACCGGGCGGCCCACGAGCGGGGACTGCGCATCCCGGCCGACCTGTCCATCGTCGGCTTCGACAACCAGGAACTCATCGCCGACGGGCTGCACCCCGCGCTGACCACCGTGGCGTTGCCGCACTACGACATGGGCGCCTGGGCGGTACGAACCACGATCCGGCTCGTCGAGGGCGGCGGCGTCCCCGCGACGCCGCAGGCCGTCATGCCGTGTCCGCTGATCGAGCGCGGCTCCGTCACCGCCCCCGCATAGACCTGCTCCGTACCATTTTCCGTTTGTAAGGGACCTTCATGCTTCGACTTCCGGACGCCTGGGTGTGGGACTTCTGGCTCGCGCAGGACGGCGACACCTACCACCTGTTCTTCCTGCGCGCCTCTCGAGCCCTCGGCGAGCCGGACCGCCGGCACATGCGCGCCAGCGTCGGCCATGCCGTCTCCACCGACCTCACCACCTGGACCCAGGTCGCCGACGCGCTCGTCCCGGCCGACCGGCCGGCGTTCGACGACATCGCCACCTGGACCGGATCGGTGGTCCGCGGCCCGGACCGACGCTGGCACATGTACTACACCGGCGCCGGCAGTGCCGGCGACGGCCTCGTGCAGCGAATCGGCCATGCCGTCTCCGACGACCTGTACACGTGGCAGCGGGACCCGTCCGGGCCGCTGCTGGAGGCCGACCCGCGCTGGTACGAGACCCTCGGTACCAGCGCGTGGGGCGACCAGGCGTGGCGCGACCCGTGGGTCTTCGCCGACCCCGGCGGCGACGGCTGGCACATGCTCATCACCGCCCGGGCCACCGACGGACCCGTCGACGATCGCGGCGTCATCGGCCACGCCCAGTCCCCGGACCTCGTGACCTGGACCGTCCGGCCACCGCTGACGAAGCCGGGCGCCGGGTTCGGCCAGCTGGAGGTGCCGCAGGTCGAGCTGGTCGACGGCCGCAGCGTGCTGCTCTTCTCCTGCCTGCGGGCCGAGCTCGCCGCCAGCCGCCGGGCGACCGGCGCCCCCGGCGGGGTCTGGGCCGTCGCCGGCGACGGGCCGCTCGGCCCGTTCGACCCCGGCGCCGCCCATCCGGTGACGGACAGCACCCTCTACAGCGGACGGATCGTCCGCGACCCGCGGGGGCGGTGGGTAATGCTCGCGTTCCGCAACATGGCCGGCGACGGTGTATTCGTCGGCGAGCTCACCGACCCTATGCCGGTCGGGCTCACCGCGGACGGCCGGCTCGAGATCGTGACGACGGCATGAGGTTCGCCGTGCTCGGCGAGGCCGTCATCGACCTGGTCGAGCGCCCCGACGGGGCGTTCGCCGCCCACCCCGGCGGCAGTCCGCTCAATGTCGCCGTCGCGCTGAGCCGGTTGCGCCGGCCGGTCGAGCTGCTCGCCCGGTTCTCGACCGGCTTGTTCGGCCGGCGGCTGCGCGCGCACGCCGAAGGCAACGGCGTCGGCCTGCGCCACGCGGTCACGGCGCGCGAGCCGGCCACCCTGGCCGCGGTGGCCATCGATCCGAGCGGGTCGGCGGCCTACGACTTCTACGTCGACGGTACCGCCGACTGGCAATGGACGGCCGAGGACCTGGCCGCCCTGCCCGCCTTCGACGTGCTGCACACCGGTTCGCTGGCCTGTGCACGGCCGCCCGGCGGCGAACGCATCCTCACCCTCCTGCGCCGGCTCCGCGCCGAAGGCGGAACGCTGGTCAGCTACGACCCGAACGTCCGGCCGGGCCTGACCGATGATCTGTGCGCCCTCCGCCGCCGCGTCGAAGCCTTCGCCGCGGTCGCCGACGTGGTGAAGTCGAGCGACGAGGATCTGGCGCTGCTGTATCCGGGCCGTGCGGCCGAGGATGTGGTGGCCGAATGGCGCTCTCTCGGCGCCGGGCTCGTGGTGGTGACCCGCGGCGCCGACGGCGCGTTCGCCACGACCGCGGACGGCGTCTACGACAGCCCCGGAGAGCGGGTCCCGGTCGTCGACACCATCGGCGCCGGCGACGCGTTCATGGCCGCGCTGCTCGCCGCCCACGGCACGATGCCCATACCGGAGGCGCTGCGTCTGGCCGGCCGCGTCGCGGCGCTCACCTGCACCCGGCCGGGCGCCGACCCGCCAACCCTCGCCGAGGTGGAAGCCGCCTATCCCGCACCGTCACCCAGCTGAACCCTGCTGTCCGCCGCGATACCGCCGGAGCACCGGACTCCCTCGGGAGGGCCGGCGCGTTCGGCTACGGTATTGCTGGCAACAAGCCCGCGCCGGGACCCACCCGACGTCCGGCGGCAACAGCATGGGTGGACGATGAAGCGGACCGTGAGCATCCGGGATGTGGCGACCGAGGCGGGAGTCTCGATCACCACCGTCTCGCATGCGCTGAACAACACCTCCGGCGCGCGGATCAACGATGCGACCCGCGAACGGATCGTCGCCGCGGCCGCACGGCTCGGATACGCGCCCAACAAGCTCGCCCAGGGCCTGCGGTTGCAGCGCACACAGGTGCTCGCCCTCCTCAGCGACGAAATCGCCACCACGCCGCACGCCGGGCGCATCATTCTCGGCGCGCAGGAGGCGGCCTCGGCGCACGGCTGGGTGGTGCTGCTGCTCAACACCGGCGGTGACCCCGCGCTGGAGGACCGCGCCATCAACGCCATCTTCCAGTACCAGATCGACGGCGTGCTCTACGCCACCATGTACCACCGGCAGGTCACCGTGCCGGACCAGCTCTCCGGGCTGCCGGTGGTGCTGCTGGACGCCAGCTCCGCCGACCCCGCATACCCCTCGGTCGTGCCCGACGAGGTGGGCGGCGGCCGCGACGCCGTGCACGAACTCATCGCCGCCGGGCACCGGCGTATCGGCTTCGCCACCAACATCGACGACATTCCCGCGACCCACGGCCGGCACACCGGATACCGGCAGGCCCTCGCCGACGCCGGCATCACGGCACAGCCGGACCTGATCGTCGTCGAGGAGTCCGACACGCCCGGCGGCTACCGGGCCGCCCTCGAGCTGCTGCGCCGGCCCGACCGGCCAACCGGCATCTTCTGCTTCAACGACCGCATGGCGATGGGCGCCTACCGGGCCGCCCACGAACTCGGCCTGCGCATTCCGGACGACCTTTCCGTCGTCGGCTTCGACAACCAGGAACTCATCGCCGAAGGACTGTTCCCCGGCCTGACCACGGTCGCCCTCCCGCACTACGAGATGGGCGCCTGGGCCGTACAGACCATGATCCAGATGCTGAACGACCCCGGCCCGTCGAAGCCGCCGCGCGACCGGGCCGCCCAGGCCACAATGCCGTGCCCCGTCGTTCGCCGCGACTCCGTCGCCCCGCCCCCACCGGCTGGGTGACGATTTCCGCTTAGGGGCTGTATCGAAGTGGGGGTCGGAGCGAGGCGAGGCTCAGGCGGCGTCTGAGTCCGCCGCAGCCCGGCCATCCACTTCGATACAGCCCCTAGGTGCAGGCCGTTCGACAAAACGATTTGGCGGCATGCTAGCGCCCGGCGACGCCGGAGGTCAACGGGGTCGTGCGGTACGGCGTTCCAGCGGACGCAGGCGGGTCGGGCGGCGAGGAACCGCGACGAGGGCGTAACACAATCGACCCTTGACCGTCACTGTGGGGTAGTCATACGCTCACGGCAAAGCGTGACAAAACCTTTTGGCAAACGCATTGCAACGGCTCGTATGCAAGACGCCCCGGCCGCCGCGAACCCAACTGGATTCCGTCAGGGACTTCACGCTGCCCGCAACCCGCCGCTGCCCGAGCAAGGAGTGGCTCATGCCCGTGCCCACCAATCCGATCGGTCGCCGCCAGGTCCTCAAGGCGCTGGCCGCGATCCCCGTACTCGCCGGTCCGCTCAGCGTGCCCGGGCGGCCGGAGCGGCCCGCCTCGGCGGACGCGACGGACCCGGCGGTGGCCGACGCCGGCCACCGCCCGCCGCCCCGCCACCGTCAGGCGCTCATCGGCGTCCTGTAGCACAGCTCCCCAACACCAACCCCCGCAACGCTTCCACGAAAGGCGCTGGACCGTGTCCACTGTGTACGACGTAACCGCCTGGACCATCCCCGGCCACCCGAACGTGACCGCGTACACCGACATCGGCGCGGTGATGAACAGCATCATCGCCGACGTCAAGGCCAAGCAGCCGAGCCAGGCGTCCAAGCCCGGGGCGGTCATCTACATCCCGCCCGGCGACTACTCGCTCAAGACCCGCGTCGTCATCGACGTCAGCTACCTGCAGATCAAGGGATCCGGCCACGGCTTCGCCTCGCTGAGCATCCGGTACAACACGGCCGACACCTCCGGCTGGCACGAGATCTGGCCCGGCGCCAGCCACATCAAGCTGGAGAACACCGACGGCAACCACGAGGCATTCCTCGTCAGCCGCGCCGGCGCCCCGCGCCTGAGCTCGATCGAGTTCCGCGACTTCTGCATCGACGGGCTGGGCTTCACGCCCACCCAGAACTCGTACACCAACGGCAAGGTCGGCATCCGCATCGCCTCGGACAACGACTCGTTCAAGGTTGCCGGCATGGGCTTCGTCTACCTCGAGCACGCCCTCGTCAACAACGGCGCCGACGCGTTCGACGTGACCGACAACTTCATCGCCGAGTGCGGCAGCTGCGTCGAGCTCACCGGTGCCTCGCAGGCGGTCAAGGTGAGCAACAACCTGATCGGCGCGGGCTTCGTCGGCTTCTCCATCTTCGCCGAGAACGCCGAGGGCCTGCTGGTGCAGGGCAACAACATCTTCCCGCGCGGGCGCAGCGTGGTCCACCTCAAGACCAGCAACCGGTGTTCGATCACCGCCAACCGGTTCCAGGGCTTCTACCCCGGCATGATCGACTTCGAGGGCGTCAACAAGGAGAACCTCATCGCGAGCAACCACTTCCGGCGCGTGCCGGAGGGTTTCCCGCCGCTGCAGGGCTCCAACAACGGCAAGGACGACCTCTACGGCGTGATCCATCTGCTGGGCGACAACAACATGGTCTCGACCAACATCTTCACCTTCGACGTGCCGTCCGCGGCCATCACGCCGTCCGGTGCCACGCCGACGATCATCCTGGTCGCCGGCGGCGACGGGAATTTCATCAGCAACAACCACTTCGTGACGAACGTCGCGACGAAGCACGTGGTGCTCGACGGCAGCACCACGAACACGAAGGTGCTCGACAGCGGTACCGCCGACCAGGTTCAGGCGTTCACCACCAACTACGCGTTCCGGCCGACCCCCTGACCCGACCCCCGCTCGCGATCGAGGATCGCCGATCGACCCGACCGGGCCGATCGGCGATTTTCTTTCCGGGTCGCCAAACTTTTTGGCAGGAAATGGACGGGTTCAAGGCCTTGATTAAACGTTTTGGCAACGGCACGCTCACCTGACCGACACATTCCTTCTGGGAGAGGAGCAGGTCTGATGAGACGGTTCGCTGTCGCCGTCCTCGCGGTCCTCCTGCTATTCGCACCGGCCGTGGCGCCGTCGCCGGCCCGAGCAGCCGTACCGACCGACATCGTCAACGCCGACTTCGAGACCGGCGACCTGAGCGGCTGGGCCGTTACCGGTACCACCTTCGGCAACGCAGTGACGACGGAGACCGGCTGGGGCTGGGGCTGCTGCTTCGGCCAGCACGGCACCCACCACGTGTGGGGCTTCCGCTCCGGCGGGGACGCCGCCACCGGCACGCTGACCTCCAGCCAGTTCCAGCTGAGCGGTACGGGTCAGGTCAGCTTCCTCATCGGCGGCGGCAACGACGCCGACAACCTCTATGTGGCCCTGGTCCGGGCCGGCGACGGGGCGGTCCTGTTCCGCGCGACGGGCCGCAACGACGAGTCGTACCAGCGCGTCAACTGGGACGCCTCGGCCTACCTGGGTCAGACCCTGTACGTGCGCGCCGTCGACAGTGCCACCGGCGGCTGGGGCCACCTCAACCTCGACGACGTGCGGGTCTTCGACACGCAGGCCGTGGCCGGTCTGGTCAACCCGGACTTCGAGACGGGCGACCTGAGCGGCTGGACCGTCACCGGTACCACCTTCAGCAACGCGGTGACGACGGCGACCGGCTGGGGCTGGGGCTGCTGCTTCGGCCAGCACGGCACCCACCACGTGTGGGGCTTCGGCCCCGGTGGCGACGCGGCCACCGGCACGCTGACCTCCAGCCAGTTCCGGCTCAGCGGCACCGGTCAGGTCAGCTTCCTCATCGGCGGCGGCAACGACGCCGGCAACCTCTATGTCGCCCTGGTCCGGGCCGGCGACGGGGCGATCCTGTTCCGCGCCACCGGCCGCAACGACGAGTCGTACCAGCGCGTCAACTGGGACGCGTCGGCCTACCTCGGTCAGACCCTGTACGTGCGCGCCGTCGACAGTGCCACCGGCGGGTGGGGCCACCTCAACCTCGACGACGTCCGGCTCGACGAGCCCGCGCCGAGCGACCTCCTCGCCCACTGGTCCTTCGACGAAACCACCGGCTCCACCGCCCGCGACAGCGCCTCCGGCCGCGACGACCCGATCAACTACGTGTTCAACAACGCCGTCTACAAGCCGTCGACCCCGCCCATGCGCCGGCCCGGCGTCGCATCCAACGCCCTGCTGTTCGACGGATACTCGACCTGGATCTCCCGCTCCGGCTTCGCCACTCCCACCCAGGCGCTGACCCTCGAGGCGTGGGTCGCACCCCGCGCATTCGAGTGGGGCGACGAGCACAAGCTCTCGGCCGTCATCGACCAGCACGACGAGGGCGCACGGCAAGGCTTCATCCTCGGCATCGGGCGGCACGGTACCTGGTCGTTCCAGGCCGGCATCGCCGGCACCTGGCAGGCGCTCTGGGCCGACCCGGCCAAACCACTGGCTCGCAACCAGTGGCACCACATCGTGGCCACCTTCGACGCCGCGTCACAGAGCATGCGGGTGTACCTCAACGGCTCACTCGCCGGCAGCCTGAGCACACCCGCCGGCGGCATCACGCCCTATACGGGCAACCTGCAGATCGGCCGGCACAACCAGGGCGTCGTCATCAACGGCACCTTCACCGTCAACATGTTCGCCGGGCTCCTCGACGAGGTGGAACTGCGCAGCCGAGCCCTGACCGCCGCCGAGGTCAGCGCCGCCTACCGTGCCGTGGCCGCCGTACCCACACCGGACCTCGCGATGCAGCGCAGCCGCTACGCCGGCGACGCCTACCGCCCCCAGTACCACTTCATGGCCCCCGAGCACTGGATGAACGAACCCCACGCCCCCATGTACGCCAACGGCCAGTACCACCTCTTCTACCAGCACAACCAGCAGGGGCCCTACTGGCACAACATCGGCTGGGGCCACGGCATCAGCCCCGACCTGGTGCACTGGCGCGACGCCCCCGAAGCCCTCGTCCCGACCGCCGGCACGGCCGCGCCCGACGGCGTCTGGAGCGGCAGCGCCGCCGTCGACGCCTCCGGGCAACCGCTGCTGTTCATCACCGCCGGCGACGACTCCGTGTCGCCCAACCAGCGCACCGGCATCGCCCGTGATCCCGGCTGGCGTACCGACAACGACCTCAACACCTGGACCATCGACCAGGCACCAGTCACCGTGCAGTCGCCCGGTCTCGACGTCGGCCCCGGCCGCAAGGTCCGCTACGGCGAGTTCCGCGACCCGTACGTCTGGCGCGACGGCAACACCTGGTACCAGCTCGTCGGATCCGGCGTCCAGACCACGTCCGGGGCGGATGTCGGCGGCACCGCCCTGCTGTACACCTCGACCGACGCCACCAACTGGACCTACTCCGGCCCGCTCATGGTCGGCGACGCGCAGACGTACCCCAAGACCGGGCAGGTCTGGGAACTACCCGTCTTCCTGCCCCTCGGCGGCGGCAAGTACATCCTGCTCACCAACCCGATGTGGACGTACGGCACCGACAACAACGTCAAGTACGTCTGGTACTGGATCGGCTCCTGGAACCCGGCCAGCCGTACCTTCACGCCCGACACCACCGTCCCGCGGCTGTGGGACTACGGCGAGCACTTCACCGGCCCCAGCGGCTTCGTCGACCAGCAGGGCCGATCCGTCGTGTTCTCCATCGCGCAGGACAAGCGCACCGAACAAGCCCACTACGACTCCGGCTGGGCCCACAACGCCGGCCTGCCGATCGTGCTGTCCCAAGGCGCCGACGGCGACGTCGCCGTCAAACCCCTGCCCGAACTCACCACCCTGCACAGGACCACAACCCCGGACGTCTCCATCACCACCGACACGACCGTCCAAGCGGCGAACCAGCAGCTGTCCGCCGTCCGCGGCGACATGCTCCACATCACCCTGGAAATGACCGGCACCGGGCGCTACGGCATCAAACTGCGCCGCAGCCCCGACGGCGGTGAGGAGACCACGCTGTACTACGACGCCGGGACCGGAACCCTGTCCATCGACCGCACCAAGTCCGGCAGCAACTCCAGCCTCTACGCCAACCTCGGCGTCCAGGGCGGCCCGCTGAACCTGGCCGGACAGAACCTCAAGCTGGACATCTACCTCGACAAATCCATGATCGAAGCCTATGCCGACGACCGCCGCGCCATCACGAGCCGCGTCTATCCGGCCCGGACCGACTCCCTCGGCATCCAGGTGTGGACCGACGGCAACGCGACCGTGAAGAACCTCAACGTGTGGCAGATGAACCCCGCCTACAACTGACGGACACAACCGGCCGCCGCGGATTGCACGGCGCCCAGGCCGCCGCGGATTGCACGGCGCCCAGGCCGCCGCGGCGCGTCTCGTCGGACGCGTCGCGGCTTGGCATTGAGCACTTGAGCGCCGAAATGCGCACCTTGCTGCACTACCGCGGTGCACGGTCACACGCCACCGGGCCGCGCGCCTCGACCGTCGCGGGGTCAGTAGGACCGCCGTCCGCTCCCGCCGCACATGGCGCACTTGAGGCGGCCGGACCCGCCGCACAGGTGATGGTTTCGGGGCTGGCCGTTGACGTACTCGTAGCCGCTGCAGCAGTACGTGGTGCCGCTGCCGCCGCACGACCCGCACGGCCCGTCCTTCGGCGCCGTCGGCTGCCAGGTCCCTGCGGCGCCGGAGTTCGCGGTGCCCCCGGAGGTGCCGCCGTTGCGCCCGCGGATCACGGCGAACACGATGAGTACCACGATCGGACAGACGCAGAGCCCCACGCAACCGAGGACTTCGCCGAAGTCGTACGCAGACATGGTCCCTCCCGGGCCGGCGCCGCAACGGGCGCGTGCGCTGATGATCGCCGAGCGGCGGCCGGCGGGACATCAGCCGCGCGGCGGAGCCCGATTCGAGCGGCGCGGCTCGCCCGGCGTCCACCGGCCAGGGACCGGCCCGCCCGTCAGGTGCGGTAGTGCGCGACCCTCCTCCTGCATTACCCGGGAGCAGGCTCTGCGCGGTGCTGTTGAGTAGATCGGCTCACTTGCAACGAGTAGTCGTGGGGCCGCGACGGGGCGGGCGGCACTGCCATACTTCGTTCACTCGACCGTCTCTGCGCCGGATTCCCGGGGGGATCAGGATGACAGCTCGTCGAACCACTCCGCCTCGCGCCCAGCGTCTACCGGCGCTGTGTGTCGCGGTGGCGCTGCTGGCCGCCGCTACGATCATGCCGGCCCAGGCCGTCGCCACCGCGGGGGAGGCGTCCATCTGGCTGGACGGCCCGCAGCTCTCGCCCGCACCGGCCGGGCTGCAGCCGGTCCAGCCCGACAGTCACAAGCCGATGTGGCTGCCGGCCCAGCCGGACAGCCACAAGCCGATGTGGATCGCTTCTGCGTAACGCCCTGCCGGGCTGGGTGCTGGTGGTCTCGGTGCTGCTGTCGGCCGGGTGCACGCCGGGCCGTACCGCCTCGCCGGGCGGGCCGCGTCTCGCGCTGGTCGCCGCCTCGGCCGCCGTGACCCTGCAGCGCCAGGGCGCGTCCGGCGTCGACCTCGACCTTGACGTGCACCTGGTGGCCGATGGTGCGCCGCTGGTGATCCGCGCGGCCCGCCGCTCCTACGCCGAGCCGGTTGCCGCCTTCCGCCGGGACGGCGGCCGGGACCGGGCGCTGCCGGACGGGCTGGTGAGGAACTTCGCCGGGCTGCCCGGGTTCGTGCGGGTGACGATCGCCGACGGCGGCGGCGCCACCGTGCGCACGCTCGAGCCGACGTTCTGCCCGGGCCACCGCCCCGTGCGGCGGCGGCCGTCGGCGCCCGGCTCGTCGCCGTACCCGGTGCGGTGCTCCACCAACCCGTTCGCGCTCGGCGCGGTGTGGGGCATTCAGGCCGGCTGGTCGGCCTCCGTCCACGACCCGGTGGGCGCGCCGGTCGACCTGCCGCCGGGCGCGTACCGGGCCCGGATCGAGATCGCGCAGCGCTACCGCGACCTCTTCGGCATCCCGGCCGACAAGGCGAGCGCCGGTGTCGCGCTCACCGTCGCCGACGGGCCGGCAGCGGCGCCGGCCGACGGATCCGGGCCGGCCGCAGTGTCCCCGCTGCGGGCGAACCCGGCGCGGCCCTCCGGCCCGGCCGTGGTCCCCGCCGCGGACCGGCCCGACCTGCGTGCGCTGCCGGCCGGGGGCATGAGCGTCACGCACGACGCCGGCGGCGACCACCTGACGTTCTTCGCCACCGTGTGGAACGCCGGGCCGGCTCCGCTGGTCATCGACGGATTCCGGTGGGAGGAGGCCGGTGCCATGGACGCGTACCAGTTCTTCCTGGACGACCGCGGGCACACCACCGGATGGGCCCCGGCCGGGGTCCTGCAGTGGGATGAGCGCGACGGCCACCGGCACTGGCACCTCGCGGACTTCGCGGCCTATCGGCTGCTCGACGTGCAGTACCGTCCCGTCGCCGACAGCGGCAAGACCGGCTTCTGCCTGTCCTCGACCGACCCGATCGACCTGACCGTGCCGGGCGCGAACTGGCAGCCGGCCAGCACCGACCTGCGGGTCGGTTGTGGCGGGCGTACGGTCGCGTCGCTGCGGGAGGTCCTCGACGCGGGCTCGGGCGACACCTACCGTCAGGACCTGCCCGGCCAGTCCTTCGACATCACCGCCGTGCCCAACGGCGACTACTGGGTCGAAGTGGCCGCCAACCCGGCGCACCGCCTGGTCGAGACGGACCTGAGCAACAACGTGTCCCGGCGCCCGGTCGTCCTCGGCGGCAAACCGGGCGCCCGGACGGTGCTCGTGCCGCCCTACGAACTCGTGGACTCCTGACGGCGGCGTCTCGCCCAGCCGCTTCTGCGTCGTCGGCGTCCTGCCGCTCACGTCCGGCCGTTCGTTCAGTGGGTGTCGCCTTCTGCCGGCGTCCTCGGCAACCGGAAGGCGGCGGCGACACCCGCCATCGCAACCAGGGTCATGAGCGCGAAGAAGACGCTGAACGAGACGGTCGGCGATGCCCGCCAGCCGGCGAGGAGCGCGCCGGTCACCGCGACACCGGTGACGGCCGCGACCTGCCGGATCGTGTTGAACATGCCGGACGCCGCGCCCGCGGCGGTCGCGTCCACCGATGCCATGGCGGCGACCGACAACGGCGACCAGGCCACCGCATTCGCGATCCCCAGCGCGGCGGCTCCCGGCACGATCCACCACGGGTTGACGCCCAGCACGACCACGACCTCGATGAGCAGCAGGCTCGCGGTGAGCAGCGCCATCCCCAGGATCGCCGGCCGGCGTGGACCCGCGCGGTCGACCCACCGGCCGGCCGCCGGCGACAGCAGCGCCGCGATCACAGCGTCCGGCGTCATCACCAGCGCGGCCGCCAGCGGTCCCAGGCCCCGCACCTCCTGCAGGTACAGCATCGTCGGCAGTGCCATCGCGATGACCACCGTCCCCAGCGAGGCCACCGCGACGCTGGCCGCGCGGAATCCGGCCGATCGGAAGACCGTCGGCGGGGCCAGCGCCAGCGGCCCGATCCGCTGCTCCCGGACCACGAACCCGGCCAGCAGCACCGCAGCCAGCACGCAGGCGGCAACGATGACTGGCGCTGGAAGATCCCGCCATGCCAGCAGCGCCCAGACGAGCAGACCGAGACCCGCGGTGCTGAGCAGCGCCCCGGGCATGTCGAGGCTCGTGGCGTGACCCCGGCGGCCGGGAATCCAGCGCAACCCCGACAGCAACGCGGCACAGCACAGCGGGACGTTGACCAGGAAGACCCATCGCCAGTCGAGGGCCGCGGTCAGCAGGCCCCCGAGCAGCGGACCCAGCAGCGCCCCGGCCGATGCGACGGTGCCCCACAGGCCGAGGGCACGCCCGCGTTCGTCGGCGCCGAACAGCCGGCGGATCAGCGTGAGCGGCTGGGGCGCCATCGCGGCCGCCGCCAGCCCCTGGACGACACGGAACAGCACCAGCCAGCCGACCGACGGCGCCAGGCCGCACAGCGCCGAAGCCACCGCGAAACCCGTCATCCCGGCCAGGAACACACGCTTCGGGTCGTAGCGATCGCCCAGCCGCCCGGCGACGAGCAGCGGCACCGAGAACGCCAGCAGGTACCCGGCCGTCACCCAGAACAACCCTGAAGTACCGGCCTGCAGGTCTTCCTGAATGCGCGGGCTCGCGACCGCCACGATCGTCGTATCGAGCAGAATGACGAAAAACCCCGCCAGCAACGCGGCCAGGGCCGCCCACCTGTTCGTCACCGGCTCCCCGGTTGCACGGAGGCCGACTCCAGCGTCACTCACCCAGCAGTTCCTTCCGCCTTCGACCGTCCGCACTGCCGCCCCATCTGACCACGGGCGTCGCCGAGTTTTCTGTACGGTCGTCCAATGCGTGCGGTGACAAACGATCCGGATCAATCCGCGGCGCCGAACACGCCCGCGTTGTGGACCGCAAGCTTCCGGCTGTTCTTCGCCGCGCGGCTCGTCTCGTTGCTCGGCGATGCCATGCTCGTCGTCGCGATACCGGTTGTCGTTCTGCAGAGCGGATACGGCGTCAGCGTCGTCGGCTACGTGTTCGGCGGCTGGATGGCCGCGGTGGCCGTCTGCACGGTCTTCGGCGGCGCCCTGTCCGACCGGCTCGGCCCGCGAACGACAATGGTCGGCGCGGACGTGGCCCGCTTCGTCGTGCAGGCGGTCATGGCGGTACCGGTCATCGGGGGCACCGTCCCACTGTGGTCCCTCGTCCTCCTGCAGGTGCTCGGCGGGGCGGCGTCGGCGCTGTTCGCGCCCGGCTCGGGCAGCATCGTGCCGCGACTGACCACGCGCCTGCGGGAGGCGAACGCCTCCGTGAAGGTGGCGGAGGCACTCACGGCCGTCATCGGGCCCGGGATCGCCGGCGTGCTCATCTCGATGATCGGCGGTGGCTCCGTCATGTGGGTGACCGCCCTGCAGACCCACGTACCGCAGTCGGTGCAGGGCCGCGTGTTCGCGTACGACATCGCGGGGTCGCTGATCGTGCTGTCCGCGGGCCGTATCTTGGCCGGTCCGGCGGCGTGGTGGCTCGGCGACCGGGGGTTGATGGCGCTGGGGGGAGTGGTCGCCGTAGCGTGTTGCGCCGTGCTGCTGGCCATCCCGGCGGTGCGCCGGTTGCCGGCGATCAGCGCCACGACGCCGGCTACAGACGCTTGAGCGGCAGTGCGCGGTTCCGATCCGCCAGGTGCGTCGGCGGCCGGCCTGCCTGCCGGTTGCGCCGGGTCCAGACGAAGACGCCGAGCGCGGCCCGGCCCGGCGGTCGCTCACCGCCGGGCCGGGCTCACGTCAGCAGGGCGTGCTGCGAGGATTCGTCGGCGTGGCCGCGTCCTCGATGCTGACCTTGGCCGCGGCCGCGCCCTTCACCGGGACGTGTGCGGTCACCGCGATCGCCCAGTCCACCGTCACCTCCCGGTACTTGCCGGTCGGGAAGCCGGGGAAGCCGAACTGCACGGAGACCTGGGTGTTGCCCACCAGGCACGCCCGGCTCGCCGGGGCCGGCGAGTTGTAGAGCGTCTGGGCGGCGCCGGCGTTGAAGTGCGCCAGCACGGTGCCGTCCTCGAGCAGGACCGGCTGCATGGTCAGGCCGCCGGCCGGCTTCCAGGTGAGCGCGTTGTAGAACACGCCGTTCACGCCGACGAAGCCCGGAATCCCCGCCAGGAACGAACCGCCGCCGGTGGACACCGTCAGCACGTCGTCGGTGCCGAGGGCCTTGCTGTCGGTCACCCGCTGGCCCCAGGCGACGTACCGGGCCGGCAGGGTCGTCGGGTCGGCGACCAGTTCGGGCGGCGGGGGGAGGGTGCCGTCCTCATTGATCTTGGGCTTGGGGACGTTGGCGGCGACCTTCGACTCGATCAGCTCCGACATCATCCAGGGCTGGTCGGCCGAGGTGCGGGTGAACCGGGCGTAGATGTAGACGGTGGTGCCGTCGGCGAGCTTCAGCTGCGCGGTGGCGAGGAAGTACGCCGGGTACTTGGTCTGCCCGGGCGGTACGCCGATCTCGACCTGGCTGAGCTCGCCGCTCGCCGCGCCCGGGATGCCGAGCAGGGTCAACAGCGCCGGGCGCGCATCGGTGACGATGTGCGTGTCGGTGCCGCCGCGGGCCTCGCCCCAGGTGGAGGCGAGGATGACCCGGGCCGACTCCTGCGTGATCACCTCCTGCGACGCGGCGGCGGGCGTCGACGGCGTCACCGCGAGGACGATGCCGACCAGGACGGCGGTGGCCGCGCCGACCAGCGGCAGGGCCCCGCCGGCCGAGCCGCTCGACACCGAGGTGACGGTCGTCGTCGTGGTCGCGACGGTGGTCCCGGTGCTCGCCGCGGTGAGGCCGGCGGCGCCGGTGGCCACCGGTGCTGTCGCGACGCCCACCTCGGCGACGCCGAGCGCGGTGATCCCGGTGCCCGCGGTGGCGGCGCCCGCGCCGAGCGCGCCGGCCGCCGCGATCGCCCCGCCGGGGGCCAGGATCGCGCCGGTGGCCGCGCCGAGCGTCATCCAGTCCGTCCCGTAGGCGGCGGAGGCCGTCTCGCCCAGCTCGGCCAGGAACTCCTCGGCGCTCTGCGGGCGCCCTGCCGGGTCGAGCGACAGGGCCCGCTCGATCAGGGTCGCCAGCTGCGGGTGCAGCCCGTCCGGGGCGGCGGGCGGCGCGTCCGGGGCGACCACCGGCACCTGCCGGTCAGCAGCTCGACCAGAACGGCGCCGAGGGTGAACAGGTCCGAGCGGGCGTCGAGCGGCTCGCCACGGCGCTGCTCGGGGCTGAGGTAATCCGCCGCCCCCTCGGCCGCCAGCACCGTCTCGGCGCCGGGGCGGGCGTTGCCGAAGCTCGCCAGGACCGAGCGCCCGGACCGGTCGAGGTAGATGTTGTCGGGCCGCACGTCGCGGTGGACCAGCTCGAGGCGGTGCAGGGCGATCAGCCCGGCCGCCGCCCCGGCAACCACGGTGAGGGCCTGCTCCGGGGTGAGCCGGGGGCCCGTGTCGAGCACCTGGCGCAGCGGGGCGCCGTCGATGTCCTCCGTGACCACGACGGGCGGCACGGCAGCCCCGTGCAGCCGCAGGCAGTTGTCGTCGTCGAGGATGAGGCGCATGACCTCGGCGTCGCGGGCCAGCGCCGCCAGCACGGCCGGATCGCCGGCGAACTGCGGCCGGGGCGCCTTCAGCAGTACCCGTGTGACGCCGTCCGGCTCGAGCGCCCGGTAGACGGCGACGGTCTCGCTCTGCGTGAAGAGCGACTCGGCGGTACGCCCGCCGAGGTCCACGTGCGTCGGCGGGGTGAACGCCTCCGGTCCGGCGGCGGCCGGCCGCGGCCGGCGGCGGGTGAGCGGCAGCAGCAGCGCCAGCACCACGCCGACGAGGGGCCCGAGCCAGATGAGCCCGCTCGACGGGCTCAGCACGCCGGACTCGTGCAGCACCAGCCCCTCGCCGGCGCCGGCCAGCAGGCCCAGCGGCGCGGCCAGCAGCGCGCGCCGGGCCCAGCCGCCGACGGGGCGCCGGGCGATCAGCACGGTGAAGAAGCCGCCGGCCAGCGCCAGCAGCAGCCCGGCCACGCTGGCGACGGTGGTGAACGCGCTCCGGTCGCTGGTCAGGACCAGCGTGGTGTGGCAGCCGGGGCCGGTCACGGTGAGCTCGACGGTGCGGGTGAAGCTGCCGAACAGCGGCGGCTGGGACTGGTTGACGTACCGGCCCTTGGCCGCGCCCGGGGCGGCGGGCAGGCCGAGCCGCAGCCCGAACGCGGCGACCGTCGCCGTGGCCGGGGCCGACCCGGTCGTCGAGTCGACGACCAGGACCGGCCGGCCGCCCGGCACCGGCCAGCCGGCCTGTCCGTCCAGCCGGGTGCCGGCCAGCTCGTGGGCCGGCTGGGTGGGCAGCTGCTTGCGCAGCCGATCGGCGTCGGCCGCGGAGCCGGCCACGACGCCGGTGATGGCGCAGCCCGCCGCCGGCTGGGCGGGGGCGGCGGTGGCCGGCTCGGGCGGCGCGGCGAGCAGCGCCGCACCGGTGAGGATGGCGGACAAAGCGACGGCGAACAGCCCGGCCGTCGCGGCAGGCCTGGCTCGCTGGAGGAGACGCATCGGGGTCGAACCTTTCTTCCGGCTAACGCTGACGCAGCCGGCATCCGGAGCGCTTCGAGCCGTACCCGAAGCGGCGCATCGACGACGGCACGCTGCTGCTCGGCGAGCGTGAGGTCGGCGTCGTCGAGCTGTTCGCCGCCGTGCTGTCGAGGGTCGCCGCCGAGGCCGAGCGCGTCGCCGGGGGGACACCCGAACGGGGACCGTGACGTGCCCGGTGAGCTGGGGCCGGATCCGGCGGGAGCTCCTCGTCCGGGCGGCGGTCGAGGCGGGCCTGCCGCGCCCCGCCGTGGTCGACGAGCCGGTCGCGGCGCCGGCGTACTTCGTCACGGTGCTGGGCGCCGCGCTGCCCGTCGGCGCCCATCTCGTCGTGTACGACCTGGGCGCCGGCACGTTCGACGCGACGGTGGTCGCCCGCACCGCCGCCGGGTTCGCGGTGCTGGCCAGCACCGGCCTGGCCGACCGCGGCGGGCTCGACATCGACGCCGCCGTCGTGGAGCACCTGCGCGGTGTGTACGCCGACCAGGCCGGCGCCTGGCAGCAGCTGGCCGAGCCCGCCCACCGCGACGCCTGGCTGGACCTGTCGGAGCACGTGCGGGACGGCAAGGAGATGCTCTCCCGCAGCGCGTCGACGTTCGTGCGGCTGCCGCTGCTCGACGTGGACGCGCCGCTCGGCCGCGAGGAGCTCGACGGCCTGGCCGGCCCGGTGCTCGACGAGACCGTCGCCGCGGTGGCCACGGCGCTGCGCGACCTGCCCGGCCCACCCGCGGCGGTCTTCCTGGTCGGCGGGGCGAGCCGAATGCCGCTGGTCTCCACGGTCGTGCACCGCAGCACCGGCGTCGCCCCGGTCGTCATCGAGCAGCCGGAGCTGATCGTCGCCGAGGGCGCCCTGCACGCCGCCGACGAGCCGGCCCCGGCGGTGAGCCCGGCGGCGACGGGAAGTCCTGTCCCGGTGAGCCGGGCGGCGACACCGGCAACCGTGCCGGCGCCCCGGCCGCCGCGCACCCGTCGGGCGAAGCCCAGGGACTATCTGCGGCCGGTCCTGGTCCTACTGGCGATGGTGCTCGTGGTCGTCGTCATCCCGCTGATCGCCACCGCCTCCGGCGCCGAGGCGCTGGGCACCGGACTGCGCGCGCCCCTCGGGCCGGTCGGCTTCCTGGCCGGGCTCGCGTTCGTGGCGTTGCTGGCGGCCGGCGGCGCCGCGCTCGGCCCGGGGGCGGGCCCGTTCGCCCTGCCCGTCCGGGCCGCGCCGCCGCCGGCGGGGCGGCTGCTCGGCCTGGCCGCCGCCGCGAGCGCCGCGCTGCTCGCGGTCCTCACCGGCGCCGCCGTGGTCAACAGCGGGGCGGCCGGCGAGGCCGGGCACGGTGCCTTCCGCCATGTCCTGACCGGCGTCGACCGGTGGCTGCCGCTGGTCGCGGTCGCGGCCGGCCTCGCCGTCGTAGTCGCGGGCCTGCGCGGGCTCGCCACCCGGCGCCCCGTCGACGTGCTCGGATCGGGCGGCCCGGACGGGTACGCGACGGCGGTCGCCGCGGGCACCATCCTCGGCTGCGCCGCACTGACCCACTGGTACGCCCGGCCCGGCAGCGACCCGCCGGCCGGGCCGTCGGGCATCGAAGTCGAGGTGGCCCGCCCGGCCGACGACCCGATGCTGTACCTGGCCCACCGGGTCCTCGGAGCCGGCGGCTGGACGGCCGCGACGCTGTGGCTGGCGGTCGCGCTGGGCGTGGCGGTGCTGCTGACCGGCCTGGTGTTCGCCGGCGCGGGACTACGGGAGGCGGTGGCGATGTGCCCGCCGCGCGGGCGGCAGTACCTCTCCGGCGCGGCGTACGGCCTGTGCCTGACCGCCGGCGGGTACCTCGCCTACCACGCGGTTGCCGAGGTCCGGTACTGGGCGGGCTGGCGGGTCGCCGACGGGCGCTGGACGGCACCGCCGCCGCCCGCCGACATCGCCGTGGCGGTCGGCGACGGCGTCTGGCGGTTCGGCTGGTGGCCCGCGGTCGGGCTGATCGCGGTCGCGGCGGTGGCCGGGTTCGCCCGGTCGGCGGCCGGGCCGCGGCTGCGCCCGATCGGCCGGGCGCGCGGCGCCCGGAAGCGCTGACCGGAGACGCCGACCGGAAACGCCGGAGCGGGTTGGGTGGCCGCGTCGCCGGTCGGGGCTTCAGTCGAGGCCGAGGACGAGCTGAGGGACGGCGATGGTGTGCTCGTCGCGCAGCGGTCGCACGGCGGTGCCGATGGCGAAGAACTCGGTGGTGTGTGAGCCCCACGAGTGGTTGCGCTGGTTCAGGTCGACGCCGACGATGCCCTCTGCGTCGAGCTGCTCGGCCTCGTGCTGCATGCGGGCCATCGCCAGCTCGCGGGCCTCGTACAGCGCCTGCGTGTACTGCGGGAGCTCGGCGTTGCGCCCGACGGTTGCGAGCATGTTGGCGAAGGTGCGGTGCGCGACGTGGTAGACGCAGACGCCCATCACCATGCCGAGCGGGGCGTAGCCGGCCTGCAGCAGGGTCCAGAAGTCCTGCCCGGACAGCGCCGAGGTGAATGGGCGGCCGGTCTTGGGCTTCCAGTGCTTGCCGTGGTCGGCCTTCACGGCGGTGCCGACGGCGAGGAACTCGGCGGTGTCGCTGCCCCACTCCTTGAAGTCGACCTCCAGCCGCACCGCCACGATGCCGTCGGCGCCCAGCACCGCCGCCTCGGCCTGCATCCGGGTCATGGCCAGCTCGCGGGCGTGGTACATGGCCTGGCTCAACACGTCGAGCTCGGCGTTTTGCGCCCAGCGGCTGAACTGGAAGCCGCAGTGGTACACCGACGTGCCCAGCACCAGCCCGAGCGGCGTGAAGCCGGCCTGCTTCACGAGCAGGAACTCGTTGACGGTGAGGTCGGAGGTGAAGATCCGCCCGGACCGGTCGGGCTTGAGCTCGGCGAGCCGGTCGATCGCGTCCTGCGGAACGCCCACCTCGGCCGGGTCCAGGGTCATGGCTCGTTCCTCCAGTTCGTGGCGGGGCGTCGGCCGCGGTCCAGCCGCATGATCGACAGGGGGCGACCGGCCGGGGCGCCGATCGGGCGGTGTAGCTGGACGATCGCGGTGCCCGTCATGTCGGCCCGGGCGATGCGGTCCTCCGCCTCGATCTCCACGCCGTCGCGGTCCACGGCGCCGCGGCCCGTCTCGCAGGGCTGCTCGCAGACCTTGAGGCCGGTGTCGCCGAGGAGCACCGAGCGCGCGCCGGCCCGCGCCGCCCCGGCGGCCAGGGCGGCCCGCGCCGCGGCCCGGGCCGCCTTGACGAGCAGGGTCGAGGTGCTCAGCTCGACGTTGTCCATCGAGGAGCGCTGCAGACTGCCCGAGGTGTCGTGCACGGCCCGCACGGCGACGCCGAAGATCAGCGCTACGGGCATCCACCCGGCCCGCAACAGCTTCGCCAGCCCGGCCGCATCCACGCCGGCCGTGAACGGCCGCGCCCCCCGCCGCGGCGGCGAGCCGCCGGCGCGGACCGCGGTGCCTGCGATGACGTACTCCAGGCTGTCCTGCAGGAACGGGCGGACCGCCAGGGTGGCGCCGACGACGCCGTGGCCACCGGCGGCGACGCACGCGCGCCGCATCCGTTCCAGCGCCAGCTCGCGGACGTCGCGCTCGTACTGCTCGGCCACCTCGTCCACGACCGGGTTGCGCCGGGGGCCGTTCCAGCACATGTCGTAGCCCAGCGGCGGGCTGAACACGGCGGCGCCGGTCACCGGGGCGAGGGGCTCGAAGCCGACGGTGCGCAAGGCGGCGAAGCCCCCTACGTCCGCGCCGTCACCCGTGCGTGTCACCGGCCCATTGGAGCAGATTCCGGCGCGAACCACCCGTCCGGCATGTTCGCCGTCCCGAGGGAGCCGGTAGCGCCCCGCTGCTGCACCGGGCCGTGCCGGACCGCGCCGGGCCGTGACGGGCTGGCCGTGGCCGGGCTGGTTTCGCCGGTCAGTCGAGCTTGAGCAGCAGGTCGGTCAGCTCGGCCGGCATGGTGATCATGCAGTCGTGGCCGGTCGGCAGTTCCCACACCCGCTGGCCCGCGGGGACCGGACGGCGGGTGATCCCCTCCGGCTGGTGCGCGACGCAGTGGATGTGCGTGCGCGGGATCGCGCCGGCCGCCGGGTTGTCGAGCCGGACCGGTTGCTGCAGGCAGCGCACGGATTCGTCGGTGAGCAGGCCGCGCAGCCAGGCGACGTCCGCCGGGTCGGTCACGCCGAACAGCCCCAGCGGCGGTGCCTGTTCCGGCAGCGGCGGGATGCGCCAGGCCGGGCCGGACGCCGCGGCCTGGTCGATCAGGAACTGGGTCACGGGCATGACGTCGACGGCGCTCTCGCCGTCCCGTGGGACCATCGCGTCGAGGTAGACCAGGTGTGCGATCCGGTCCGGGACCCGGTTGGCCGCGCCGGAGATGACGAGCCCGGCGTAGCTGTGCCCGACGAGGACGACGTCGGTGAGGTCCTCCTGGAGGATCAGGCCGACGATGTCGTCGACGTGCGTGTCCAGCCCGACCTCGGGGCCGAGCAGGTGTGCCTTGTCGCCGTGCCCGGTCAGCGACGGCGTGAACACCCGGTGGCCGGCCGTGGCCAGCCGCGGGACGACCCGCTCCCAGCAGCGGCCGTCGTGCCAGGCGCCGTGGACCAGAAGGTATGTCGGTGTGGTCATGAGATGCGGTTCCCATCTGTGCCTCGGTACTCTTTTGTGACCGTGACAATGCTGGTGTGACCACCACGCCTTGCGCAATCAGGCACATTTCGGTGCCCCGGTTCTCTGGAGGTAACCACTGATGAGCACCACGGACGAGCCGGCCGTGTCGGCCGGGGGGTGCCGGCCCCGGGAGGTCCTCGACATCGTCGGGGACAAGTGGTCGCTGCTGGTCGTGCGGCACCTCCGGGACGGCCCGCGCCGCTTCACCGAGCTCAAGCGGGGCATCGACGGCATCAGCCAGCGCATGCTCACCGTCACGCTGCGCAGCCTGGAACGCGACGGCATCCTGACCCGGACCGTGCACAACGTCATGCCGCCCAACGTCAGCTACGAACTCACCCCGATGGGGGCGACCCTGCGCGAGGCCACCGCCCACCTGCTGCGGTGGAGCAGCGAGCACCTGGCCCTGATCGACGCCGCGCGCGCCGAGTACGACGCCCGCACCGCTCAGCCGGGGCAGCTGTCGTGACGGACGGACCGCGGCGCCGGTCCGGGCGCCGCAGTCCACGGCCGCGTCAGAGGCTGGACCACGCGGTTGCCGAGGTCCGGTACTGGGCGGGCTGGCGGGTCGCCGACGGGCGCTGGACGGCGCCGCCGCCCCCGCCGACATCGCCGTGGCGGTCGGCGACGGCGTCTGGCGGTTCGGTTGGCGGCCGGCGGTCGGGCTGATCGCGGTCGCGGCGGTGGCCGGGTTCGCCCGGTCGGCGGCCGGGCCGCGGCTGCGCCCGATCGGCCGGGCGCGCGGCGCCCGGAAGCGCTGACCGGAAGCGCTGACCGGAAGCGCTGACCGGAAGCGCTGACCGGAAGCGCTGACCGGAAGCGCTGACCGGAGACGCTGACCGGAACGCCGGAGCGGGTTGGGTGGCCGCGTCGCCGGTCGTTGCTTCAGTCGAGGCCGAGGACCAGCTGAGGGACGGCGATGGTGTGCTCGTCGCGCAGCGGTCGCACGGCGGCGCCGATGGCGAAGAATTCCACGGAAGCCATCGCCTCCTGCTGCGCCATCGCCTCCTGCTGCGCCATCGCCGGTCTGCGGCTCGCCGATGCGTGGCCGTTCACCGGGGCGCCGGACGTCTGGGTCCGCGTACCGCCGCGCGACTACTGGGCACCGAACGGCTGACCAGCGGGTTTCTCGCTTCGCCGCTGCTCGCGGCGTCGTCACTCTTTTGTCACTGATCTTGCATCGGTGCCGGCCTACGGTCGGTCGACGTCGATGTTGGAGGTGGGAGAAAAGATGACTGAGTCTGAGCGTACCGAGGACGGCCTGACGGTTGTCCTGGTACACGGCGCGTTCGCGGATGCGTCGAGTTGGTCGGCCGTCGTCGCGCAGTTGCAGGCGGCGGGCCTGGACGTGCGGGCGGTGGCGAACCCGCTGCGGGGGCCGGCCGCGGACGCCCGTTATGTGGCGGACCTGGCCGCTGAGTTGCCGGGCCGGGTGCTGCTGGTGGGGCACAGCTACGGCGGCGTGGTGATCTCCAGCGCCGCGGGTGAGCTCGCGAATGCGGCCGGCCTGGTGTTCGTCACCGCGTTCGCCCCGGAGCAGGGCGAAAGCCTCACCGGGATCGTCGAGCAGTTCCCGGACACGCTCATGGGGCCGGCGCTGCGGCAGACCGTGGTGCGGGCCGAGCACGGTGACAAGGTGGTCGAGCTGAGCATCGACCGGTCGCAGTTCCCGGCGGTGTTCGCCGCCGACGTGCCCGCGCCGGCCGCCGCGGTCATGGCGGCCAGCCAGCGGCCGATCGCGCTGGCCGGTTTCACCGAGGCGGCCGGGGAGCCGGCGTGGCGGGTGCTGCCGTCCTGGTACCTGGTGGCCGCCGACGACCAGGCCATCCACGTGGATGCGCAGCGGTTCATGGCGCAGCGCGCCGGATCGCACATCGCCGAGACGGCCGGTTCCCACGCCGTGATGGTGTCCCAGCCCATCGCCGTCGCAGACGTGATCCTCACGGCCGCGCGCACGCTGCGTTGAAGGGAATGACCATGAACACCGCCCGTACTTCCCGCCGGACCGTCGAACCCGAACGTCAAGGCGCTGGTGTACATCGCCGCGTTCGCGCCCGACGAGGGCGAGTCCGCTTTCGCGCTCAGCGCCGGGGGCGCGCTCGACGACGCCGTCGCAGGCGTCCCGGTCCCGATCCAGGCCGGCGGGACCGACGTGGAGCTCTCGATCCGGCCGGAGGAGTTCCGGCGGGTGTTCATCAGCGAGGTCGGATCGGCCACGGCGCTGGCGATGGCGGCAACGCAGCGCCCGATCACGCTGACCGCGCTCGGCTCCCCGTCCGGCCCGCCCGCATGACGGTCCATCCCGTCGTGGTACGCGGTGTCCGGTGCGGACCAGGCGATCCCGCCGGCCTCGCAGCGGACGATGGCCGGCCGGGCCGGCTCGCGCACCGTCGAGATCGCCGGCGCCTCGCACGCGTACTTCGTCACGCACCCGAATGTCGTCGTCGACCTCGTCCGGGCCGCGTCCCGCGCGACGACCAGTTGAATCAAGGAGCGCCCATCATGACCGATTCGCCGTTCCCACCTCCCGGCGTGGGGGAACCGTTCTGGTTTCTCGGCGGCCAGGCCCGCATCGTCGTGCCTGGCGCCGCCACCAACCGGGCGGTGAGCGTACTCGAGTTCGACGACCCGAAGGGTCAGGCTCCACCGTTGCACGTGCACGACGCGGAGGACGAGGTGTGGGTCGTGCTCGACGGCGAGATCAGCTTCTTCGTCGGCGACGCCCGCTACGACCTGCAGGGCGGACAGGTCGCGTACGGCCCGCGCGGCGTGCCGCACAGCTACCTGGTCCGCTCGCCGCGGTCCCGGATGGCGGTCGTGTACGCCCCGGCGGGCATCGACGAGTGGTTCCGCGCGAACGGCACGCCCGTCGCGCACGTGGACGACGCACCGGCGTCGTTCGACATCGGCGCGATCATCGCGTCCGCCGAAGCGTTCAGCCTGCGGGTCGTCGGCCCGCCACCCCAGCAGACCTGAGGAGTCCAGCATGAGTACCCCGACACCGGTCATCTTCATCCACGGGCTGTGGCTGCACGCCGCCTCCTGGGCGCCGTGGATCGACCTGTTCCGCAATGCGGGCTACGAACCGAGCGCGCCGGGCTGGCCCGGCGACGCGGACACGGTCGAGGCGACCCGCGCCAACCCGGACGGCGTCGCCGACCACGGCATCGACGACGTCGTCGAGCACTACGCGAGGATCATCGACGGGCTCGACACCAGGCCGATCCTGATTGGGCACTCCTTCGGCGGCATGATCGCCCAGAAGCTGCTCGGCCGGGACCAGGCGGCGGCCGCGATCGCGATCGACGCGGCGCAGATCAAGGGCGTGCTGCCGTTGCCGCTGTCGGCGTTGCGGGCCACGCTGCCGGTGTTCAAGAACCCGGGCAACCGGCACCGGGCCGTCTCGCTGACCGCGGAGCAGTTCCGGTTCGCGTTCGGCAACGCCGTCTCCGAGGCCGAGTCCGACGAGCTGTACGAGCGGTGGACGATCCCGGCACCGGGCAGGCCACTGTTCGAGGCGGCCGGCGCCAACTTCGACCCGCACTCACCGGCCAAGGTGGATACGGCCAACGAGTCCCGCGGCCCGCTGCTGCTGATCATGGGCGGCAAGGACCACACCGTGCCGGAAGCGGTCACCCGCGCCACCCTCAAGCAGTACCGGCACTCCAGCGCGGTCACCGACATCCTCGAGTTCCCGGACCGGGCGCACTCGCTGACCATCGACAGCGGCTGGCGCGACGTCGCCGACGCCAGCCTGGCCTGGCTGAAGGAGCACGGGGTATGAGGGCCCGCTCGGTGAAGCCCCGCCACCTCGGGATGCTGGCCGCGACCGCGGTGCTCTCGCTCCTCGCACACCCGGCCGAGCTCACCCATCGCCTGCTCACCTTCGCGGCCTGAGCACGACCGCCGGCCCCGGCGTACCGATTCCGCGCCGGGGCCGGGCCGACCCACGAGAGGATGTTGTCATGGACCTGCACCTGACCGGCAAGGCCGCGGTCGTCACCGGCGCCAGCAAGGGCATCGGGCTGGCCGTCTCGCGGGCCCTGGCCGGCGAGGGCGCCCGCGTCGCGGCGGGCGCCCGCCACATCACCGCCGAACTGGCCGAGCTCGCCGCGGGCGGCCGGGTGCATCCGGTGGAGGCGGACCTGGCCACGCCGGACGGCCCGGCCGAGCTGATCCGGGCCGCGGCGTCCGCGTTCGGCGGCCTGGACATCCTGGTCAACAACGTCGGCGCGGTCCAGCCGCGCACCGGCGGGTTCCTGTCGGTCACCGACGACGACTGGACCTCGGCCCTGACGATCAACTTCCTGGCCGCGGTCCGCACCACCCGCGCGGCCCTGCCGCTGCTGCTCGACCGGGGCGCCGGCACGATCGTGACCGTCGTCTCGGTGAACTCGTGGCTGCCCGACCCGCTGGTCATCGACTACAGCGCCGCCAAGGCGGCGCTGCTGAGCTTCTCCAAGGCGCTGTCCAAGGAGGTCGGCCCGCACGGTATCCGGGTGAACACCGTCAGCCCGGGCCCGGTCAGCACGCCGCTGTGGCTCGGGGACGGCGGCGTCGCGGCGACCGTGGCCCGAGCCACCGGCCTCGACCCGGGTGCGGTGGCGAAACAGGCCGCCGGCGACTCGGTCACCGGCCGGTTCACACGGCCGGACGAGGTCGCCGACCTGGTCCTGCTACTGGCCAGCGATCGAGCCGGAAACGTGACCGGCACCGACGTCATCATCGACGGCGGCCTGATCACCAGCCTGTGATCACACCACCGTCACGACGATGACTCGGCCGCGGCGAGTTTGGCCCGGAGGCCATCCAGGTCGGGGTGGCCGAGGTCGACGAGGATCGCCTCGGCCGCCGTCCAGTGCTCTCTGGCGGCGGTGCCGTCGGCGGCGGCCTGGCACGCGTCGCCGAGGTTGGTCAGCGTCTCGGCCTCGCCGTGCCGGTCACCGACCTCCTGGCACAGCTGCAGCGCCCGGGTGAAGAAGCCGATGGCGGTGCGGTGATCGCCGAGGCGGTGGTGGGCGTAGCCGATGCTGTGCAGCGTGGCCGCTTGACCGTGACGGTCACCCAGCCGCTCGAAGAGGACCAGCGCCGCCGTGCAGTTCGTCAACGCTTGGCCGTAGTCGCCGGCGTAGGCATAGCCGAGCCCGGCCTCGTTGAGCGCCTTCGCGTATCCGTTGTCGTTGCCGTCGGCCCGGTACAGGTCACCGGCAAGCTCACAATGGAGCACCATCTCCGTATACCGGCCCTCACGCATGTACGTGCGGGCGAGGCCACGCTGCACGTGGCCCTGCTCGGTGAAGTTGTCCGTGCCCACGAAGCCGGCGTGGGCGAGCGTGTACTGCACGCGCGCCTCGTCGAGCCGCCCCACCTGCCACAGCGCGTGTCCGAGGTCCCGGTGGGCGCGGGCCTGTGCGGCCCGATCCGCGCCGCGTTCGGTCACGGTCAGGGCATGGCGGCGGGCGGTAACCCAGTCGTGCCAGTGACCCTGGCGATGCAGGAACGTGTTGAGGCTCCACGCGAGGTACTCGGTCTCGACGTCCCGTCCGTCCCGCGCGGTCCGTTCGATCAGCGCGGTCAGGACTGCCCGCTCGGCGGTGAACCAGGCGAGCGCGGCGCGGTGGTCCTCGAACGGTTCGGCGATGACGTCGTCGGCGGCCGGCCCCAGGTCGAGCTGTTGAGGCACGCGCTGCGGCTGGAGCAGGCGATCCGCGCGGCCCGCCGTGCGCAGGTAGTACTCGACGCTCCGGCGCTGTGCGAGGTCCAGCTCGCTTGCCGTGTCGACCGTCCCGGCCAGCTCGGCGGCGTAGGCCCCCAGCAGCTCATGGAACCCGTACCGGCCGGGCGAGGGCTGCATGAGCATGTGCGCGGTGGTCAGTTCGGCCAGCAGCGGCCGCACCTGCCGGATCGGGGCGCCGAGCAGGCTCGCGGCGGCGGGGACGCCGACATCGGGGCCCGGGTGCGTGCCCAGCAGCCGGAACAGCCGGGCGGCGGCGGGGCTGAGCGTCCGGTACGACCAGGAGAACGTCGCCCGCACGTTGATGCCCGCGTCGGTGCCGCTGAACGCCTCGAGGCTGCCGTGCGCCTCACGCAGCTCGTTCGCGATGGCGCCGAGCGGGAACGCCGGCTTCGTGGCGGCGCGGGCCGCCACGATGGCCAGCGCCAGTGGCAGCCCGGCGCACAGGCTGACGATCTGATCCACCGCCGCCGGCTCGGCCGCGACCCGCCCGGCGCCGAGCCGGCGGCCGAGGAAATCACCGGCCTGCTCGGCAGACCACACGTCCAACGTCAGCGACTGGGCGCCTTCGACCGCGACCAGACCGGCCATCGTGTTGCGGCTGGTGACGATCGCCAGGCAGCCGCCGGCGCCCGGCAACAGCGGCCGCACCTGCTCGACGTCGCGGGCGTTGTCCAGCAGGACCAGCATACGGCGCCCGCTCAGCAGGCTGCGGTACAGCGCCGCCTGCGCGTCGAGCCCGGTCGGGACGCTCTGCGGCGCAACGCCGAGCGCGTCCAGGAAGCCGTGCAGCGCCTGCTCGGGGCGCATCACGTCCGCTTCGGGCGAGAAGCCACGCAGGTTGACGTACAGCTGCCCGTCGCTGAACTGGTCGACGACCTGATGCGCCCAATGGACGGCCAGGGTGGTCTTCCCGACCCCCGCCATGCCCCCGATCGCGCTGATCACCACCGTCGCCGCCGCCACGTCGCCGGCGTGCAGCGCCAGCGCGCGGGCCAGTTCGCTCCGCCGACCGACGAACGTGGGCGGGGCTGCTGGTAACTGTGCCGGCCGGGGTCGTTGCACCGGCTCCGCCGGCCCGGCCGCGGCCCCGGATCGGGCCGGGTACCGGCGCAGCACGGCCGCGTGCGCCGCCACCAGCTCGGCGCCGGGATCGATGCCGAGATCGTCGGCCAGCCGCTCGCGGACCCGCTGGTACACGGCGAGGGCCTGGGCCTGCTGACCGGCCGCGGCCAGGGCCAGCACCAGCCCGGCCTGCACCGGTTCGTCGAGCGGGGCGCGCACCGCCGCCTCCTGCAGCGCCGGTAGCAGGCGATCCACCTGTCCGGCCAACACCCCGGCCGCGGCCGCGTCCCGGGCCGCGGCCAGGAACTCGCGCTCCACGGCCGCGAAGACCGGATGCGCCCGGGCGTCGGCGTCGATGCCGGCCGCGCACACGCCGTGCCACAGCTCCAGCGCTTCGGCGAACAGCGCGGCCGCGCTCCCCGCATCGGTCTCGACCGCCTGGCGGGCCTGCCGGCTCAGCGCGCGGAACCGCAGCACGTCGACGGCGTCGACGCCGGCGTCGAGCCGGTACCCGCCCGCCGACCGCACCAGCCACTGCCCCGCCGACCGCACCGGCAGATCCGGCTCCAGCAGCCGCCGCAGCACACCGACATGGCGGTGCACCACGTTCACCGCGGTATTCGGCGGATCTGTCCCCCACAGCACATCCAAAACCTCGCCGAGGCCGACCGGTTCCCCCGCCCGCACCAGCAGCAGCGCAAGCAGCGCCCGCTGCTGCGGCGCCCCCAGGTCGACCTCCGCGGCGCCACGCCACGCACGCACGGGCCCCAGTACCGCGAACCGCAGGCCACCACCCGACAACAACCTCACCACCTTGCGCATCGACCGGGCCGGTGACGACGGGGGCCACCAGCGCCCATTGTCGGTCCGTCCCGTGGAATTCGAGGGTCCCGACGCGGGAATGGGGTCGCACTCACAGTGTCGCTGATCCAGCCTTGCCTCCCCCAAACCTCCATCAGCCACCCGGCGTCGCCGAGCCCGGGCATACCGTGCGCCGATGAGCTTCTTCGGTGGAAGCTTCGGCCCGGAACAGGAGTGGGACCGCACGGCGATCGAGCTCGAGGCCGACATCTGGGCCGCGAGGCCCCGCCCGGACGCCTGCACACAAGACGAACGACTCCTGGCTCACCACCTCGCGCATCGACCGGGCCGGTGACGACGGGCGCCACCAGCCGGCCGGCCATCGCCGCCGGGAGCGTTCAGTCCAGCGTCGTGAGGAAGGCAGCGACCGCGAATCCCAGCGCCGTCAGCAGTGCGATCCGGCGACCGCCGCGGCTGAAGGCCTCGGGCATCATCGGGTCGGCGAGCATGGTCAACACAGAGCCGCCGGCGAGCGCCTGCACGTAGCGTCCATCCACATTGGAAAGATGCGACGCGAGGGCGTAGCCGAGGGCGGCGGCCAGTGCGGAGCAGACGACGATGGCCGCCCAGAGTCCACAGATCCAGGCAGCGGAATGACTCCTGCGCAGGTCAGCGGTCGCCGAGAGACTCTCGGGCACGTTCGATACGAGCACGGCCACGAGGAAGCCAATGCTGACGCGGTCCCGCCGACGGCCACGCCGACACCGAGGACAATGGACTCCGGGATACCGTCGAGCAGTGCTCCGAGGGCGATCGACAGGCCCGCGCCGGCCCGGCCCCGGTCGCCGATCGACGTTCCAACACGCTGTCCAGACCGTAGAAAACCAGGGCGCCGATGCCGAAGCTGACCCAGATCAGCCAGTCGGCGACGCGGCCAGTGGGTATGTCGGTGTCCTTCGCGGGTGAGTACCACACCCATGACGCTGCGCCCGGTCCCGCGCCGTCTGACACCGCGTGAATCGATGCCCGGCACCGGGGCCGGCCATCACGCTTTGACCTTCCAGCCGTGCACGGCCAGTGCCCAGATCACGAGAACATCCAGCGCGATGATCAGCAGCGACCACACCGGGTAGTAGGGGAGGAACAGGAAGTTCGCGATGGCGCTCAGTCCGGCTAGAACGATGCCCAGGGCCAGGGCCCACAGCCGTCCGGAGAACACCGCGAAGCCGGCCAGGAGTACCACGAGGCCCACGATGAGGTGAATCCATCCCCAGCCGGTCACGTCGAACGCGTACAAGTAGTCCCCCGTGACCACCAAGAACTTGTTCTCGACGATCGCGGCCAGGCCCGCGGCCATGTGGAACAGGCCGGCGATGATCATCATTATCCCGGCGAAGACGGTGAAGCCGCGGGCCCACCCGCCCCCCGTCTCCTGCTGTGCTCTCTGCTCAGCCATGCTCGGCACCCCTTCACTCAGCGGGTGCCGTTCAACAGGTCACGCCGCGCGTAGCCCTGGTCAGCGTCCACAACGCCGGATGCGGGACGCCACCCGGGAAGGATGGCACCTGGCATACCCCCGCAGAGCGCGGACAACCCTTCTGGACCGGCCCTTCCCCAACGACCTCCAGCCCGGTTGGACGGGACCGCGCGGTACGCGGGCCGGAAGTCGTCGTCAGTCGGCGGCCGGGGCGCACTCCGTGGCGCCGGCTCGGTGGGCCGCCTCCTTGTCCGTCAGGTAGGTGTGCCGCGCCGACAGCATGATCAGCCCGTTGGCCAGCAGTGGAACGAGCATGATCAAGAAGGTGTCGCGCACGCCGGCCGTCCGGCTCGTCGCGCCCCGTCCGGCCAGCGCGTCCGCGACGAGGCCGAAGCACACGGGACCAAGCGCCTGCGCGGTGAGGCTCAGGACCGTCCGTGCGCTCTCCGCGCGGCCCCACAGCCAGGGCGTGACGATGTCGAGCCGGGCCGCGTCCAACGGCGGGTTCGCCGCACCCAGCATCGCCACGCCCGGGATGAGGAACGGCAGGGCGAACGCCACCGACGCGCTCGCCAGGCCCGGCGCGAACAGCAGCGCCGTCCCCATGTACGCCACGGCCGGAACCACGATCCTGGCGTTCGGGTGGCGGCCGTGCAGCAGCCGGTCGGCCAGCCGCCCGCCGAGCACCGTGCCGGCGAGTGCGCCCGCACCCACCGCCACGACGAAACCGGTCAACTCGCGCATGTTGACGCCGTACCAGCTCTGCAGAAAGACGACGCTGAAGGTGCGCAGGCCGGCGAAGAAGAAGTACCCGATCGACGATGCGAGGATGAGGATCCGGATCGTCGGGATGCGCAGGATGTAGGCGAATGCCCGGCCGAGCGACGGCCAGGCCTGCCGCAGGACGTCGGCGCCCCCGGTGCCATGTGGTGTTGCCAGGGGGTTGCCGCGCATCCGGACCGGGGCAGCCAGCGGGATCTCGTGCACGCCGGGAGGCAGCCGGCTCGCTCCGCCGCGGGCGGGTTCGGGCAGCCACCGGTGGACGGCGACGGCCAGCCCGAGACCGAGGAGGCCGAGCAGCCAGAATCCGTACCGCCAGGACACCGCGGCGCCGATGTTGCCACCGATGATCAGCCCGATGCCCGCGCCGATCATCTCGCCGGACAGGATCCAGCCGTACACCTTCGCCCGTTCGTCGGTCGGAATGAGATCACCGGTCAGGGAAGCGAGCAGTGGCCCGGTCGCCGCGATCGCACCGCCCAACGCGAGCCGGGAGAGCAGCAGCCACAGGTACGACTGGGCCGCCCCGCCGGCGAGCAGGGCGGTGCTCCAGAGGACGATCGTGTAGATCATCAGCCGTACCCGGATGACCTGGTCGGCGAGCACCCCCATCGGGATCGTGGCCAGCGCGCCGACCCCGGACGACATGGTCGCCAGCAGGCCGAGCTGCGTGTGGCTGATTCGGAAGGAGCCCTCGAGCTCCCGGGCCAGCGCGCCGAGCATGCCGAGATCCGCGGAGCCCATGGCGAACACGCCGGCGAACAACAGGATGACCCGGGTCCGCGCCGGCCCGCCGAAGAGTGCTTCCAATCGTCCGAACGGCATTGATCGAACGGCTACCCGCCCCGATGGGTATCTAACGGAGCGGGGACGGGCCGACAGCCGGGCGTGACGCTGGGGCGATGGGGTAGGTGGGCGCCGGGCGTGCCCGGCAGAGTGCCGCCGTTGACCGAACTCGGCGAGTACCTCATCGAGGCCGACCCACTGCGCATCGAGGATCACTGGCAGGTACTCACCAAGGGCGGCTTCTATCGCGGCGGCCCCGTCCTGTCCAGCGCTGTCGCCGGCATCGACCAGGCGCTGTGGGAGCATCGCCGGCAAGGCCTACAACCGGCCGGTGTACGCCCTGCTCGGCGGTCCCGTCCGCCCACGTGTCCGGATGTACGCCTGGATCGGCGGCGACCGCCCGGCCGACCTGGCCGACCAGGCCCGCGCCCAGGTCGGGGCCGGCTTCACCGCGGTCAAGATGAACGGGTCCGGGGCCCGCGGCCCCATCGAGACGCCGTCCAACACTCTGCAGGTGGCCGAGCGGGTCGCCGCCGTCCGCGAAGCGATCGGCCCGGATCACGACGTGGTCGTCGACCTGCACGGGCGGGCATCGACGGCGATGGCCCGCCGCTTGCTGCCGTTGCTGGAACCCTACTTTCCGCTCTTCGTCGAAGAGCCCGTGCGAGCGTGGGCATCCACTACAACCAGGACGGGGAGCTGCTCGACTACCTCGTCGACCCGGCACCGTTCAAGTTCGCGGGAGGCCACGCGCAGCGCACCCAGCGGCCGGGTCCCGGGATCGAAATCGACGAAGCGGCGGTCGAACGAATGGCCGCGCTGGGGCACCGTTGGCGCAACCCGCTGTGGCGCCGAGACGACGGCTCCTTCACGGAATGGTGAACCGTCCCGTGTGCCCGGCCACGCCCGTGATGCGTACTCCGCTGCTGATCTGAGGGCCGGCCAGACCTCGCGGCTACCCGGCCGCTAGTCGATCTCCGACTTCGTGACCGTCCAGCCACATGGGCGTTCCAAAGCGTTCCATGCGTAAATATGGACGCACTTTGACATTTTGTCATTTATGTGGATGTTTCGTCGAGTTCGCCGCTCGAAATGCGGGGCTCTTCAAACCGGTTTAGGGTCCGATCAAACCGGTTTAGTGAACTCGGGGCGGGAGCGAGATGGCCAAGTTCGGACGGCCCACGATCCGTGATGTCGCGGCCGCTGCCGGTGTCTCCAAGGGCACGGTGTCCTTCACGCTGAACGGGCGGCCGGGCGTTTCGCAGGAGACTCGGCTGCGCGTCCTCGAGGCGGCCGAGGCGCTCGGCTGGACGCCCAGCCACCAGGCTCGCGCGCTGTCGGCCTCGCGGGCGTTCGCGGTCGGGCTGGTGCTCGCCCGTGAGCCCGAACTGCTCGGCGCCGACCCGTTCTTCCCCGCCTTCATCGCCGGCGTCGAGCGGACACTCTCCGACGTGGGCCAGGCCCTCGTGCTCCAGGTGGTGCCGGACACCCAGGAGGAGGCCGGCTACCGGCGGCTGGCCGGCGACGGGCGGGTGGACGGGGTGTTCCTCCTCGACCTGCGCGTCGGGGAGCCCCGGATCGCGTTGCTGCGGGAGCTGGGGATGCCGGCCGTCACGATCGCGCGGCCGGACGTGCCCAGCGGCTACCCGGCGGTGCTGGTCGACGACCGGCCGGGCATCGCCGCCGCCGTGCGGCACCTGGTCGAGCTCGGGCATCGCCGTATTGCGCACATCGCCGGCCCGGCCCACTTCCTGCACGGCTCGACCCGCCGGGTGGCGTTCGAGCAGGCCCTCGCCGGCGCCGGCCTGACCGCCACCGCCGTGGTGGAGGCCGACTTCTCGGCGGCCGGCGGCGCCCGGGCGACCCGAGAACTGCTGGACCTGGCCGACCGGCCCACGGCCATCGTCTGCGCCAACGACCTGATGGCCATCGCCGGGCTGTCCGTCGCGCTGGAGTACGGCATTGCCGTGCCGTCCCAGCTGTCGTTCACCGGCTTCGACAACACCGAACTGTCCGGATACATCGCTCCGCCACTCACCACCGTCAGCACGGACCCGTACCTGTGGGGCCGGCTGGCGGCCGACACCCTGCTGAGTCTCATCGCCGGTGACCCGGTCGACGACGTGGCTGTTCCCCCGGCCGCGCTCATCGTCCGGGGCTCGACCGCGCCGGCACCTTCCGCACGTTGAACGGAGTCGCACAGTGAAACGCATTCTCCCCGCCGTCGTCGTACCACTCGCGCTCGTCCTCGCCGCCGGCTGCGACGGCCAGGGCGGCGGCGACACCTCCAAGGCCAACGCCGCCACCGGCGAGATCACCATCTGGCTCTCCAACAACCCGGAGGAGCTGGCCTGGGGCAAGGCCATGGTCGAGCAGTGGAACGGCGCCCACGCCGACCAGAAGATCACCGCGCAGGAGATTCCGGCCGGCAAGACCTCCGAAGAGGTCATCGGTGCCGCGATCACGGCCGGCAACGCGCCGTGCCTGATCTTCAACACTTCGCCCGCCGCGGTGCCGGGATTCCAGAAACAGGCCGGTCTGGTACCGCTGGACAGCTTCGACGGGGCCGCGAAGTACATCAGCGATCGCACCGGTGCCACGGCGGACCAGTACAAGTCGCCCGACGGCAAGTTCTATCAGCTGCCGTGGAAGTCCAACCCGGTCATGATCTTCTACAACAAGGACCTCTTCGCCAAGGCCGGCCTCGACCCGGAGAAGCCCGCGCTGTCCACCTACGACGACTTCCTCACGGCCGCCCGGAAGATCAAGTCCAGCGGCGTCGCCCCGGCCGCCATCTACCCCGCACCGTCCAGCGAGTTCTTCCAGCCGTGGTTCGACTTCTACCCGCTGTTCGCCGCCGAGACCGGTGGCAAGCAGCTTGTGCAGAACGGCAAGGCCCAGTTCAACAGCCCGGAGGGGCAGAAGGTCGCCTCGTTCTGGAAGACCCTCTACGACGAGGGCCTGGCGCCGAAGGAGACCTACAACGGGGACTCGTTCGCCGATCAGAAGGCGGCCATGGCGATCGTCGGCCCGTGGGCAATCTCGGTCTACGGCAACAAGGTGAAATGGGGCGCGGTGCCGGTGCCCACCTCCACCGGCAAGCCGGCCGACCAGATCAAGACCTTCAGCGACGCCAAGAACGTCGCGATGTACAGCGCGTGCAAGAACCGGGCCACCGCGTGGGAGGTCATGAAGTTCGCCACCAGCAAGGAGCAGGACGGCGCGCTGCTGAACAAGACCGGCCAGATGCCGCTGCGCACGGACCTGCAGGCCGCGTACCCGGACTACTTCACCAAGAACCCCACTTACACCCAGTTCGCCGCACAGGCCGGCCGCACCGTCGAGGTGCCGAACGTGCCGAACTCCGTCGCGATCTGGCAGACGTTCCGCGACGCCTACTCCCAGTCGGTGATCTTCGGCAAGCAGCCGGTGAACGACGCGCTCTCCGGCGCCGAGTCCAAGGTCAACCAGCTCGCCAGCGGATCATGACGACCGCCGCCCGCGCCGATGGTGTCGCGGGCGGCAAGGTTCGTGGCTCACGCAATCGGGTGGCGACCGTTCTCGGCCGTCACCCGGTGGGCATGATCCTGGCCGCACCGTACGCCGTCTACATCGCTGTCATCTTCGCCTACCCGCTCGGGTTCGCGATCTGGATGAGCTTCCACGACTACTTCTTCGCCGCCCCGGGCGCCGTCGTCGACACCCCGTTCGTCGGCCTCGCGAACTACAAGGCCGTGCTGAGCGATCCGGGGGTACACAAGGCATTCTGGAACATCCTGGTCTTCCTGGTCATCAACGTGCCGCTCACCACCGCGCTCGCGCTGGTGCTGGCCAACGCGCTGAACCGGGTCGTGCACGCCCGCACGTTCCTGCGGATCGCGTTCTACGTGCCGTACGTGACGGCGAGCGTCGCCGTCGTCGGCGTGTGGCTGTTCCTGTTCAACTCCGGCGGCCTGGTCAACAAGGTGCTCGGCCCGCTGGCCCCGGACCCGTCGTGGCTGGTCAACGAGCACCTGGCGATGCCGGTCATCGCCGTGTTCGTGACCTGGAAGCAGCTCGGGTTCTTCATCCTGCTCTACCTGGCCGCGCTGCAGAACGTGCCGAAGGAGCTCTACGAGGCGGCCTCGGTCGACGGCGCCTCGGCGTGGCAGCGGTTCTGGTCGGTGACCGTGCCGGCGGTCCGCCCGGCGACGGCCCTCGTGGTGATCCTGGCCCTCATCACCGGTGGCAACCTCTTCACCGAGCCGTACCTGCTCACCGGAGGCGGCGGCCCGGACGGCGCGTCGGCGTCGCCGGTCCTGGTGATGTACCAGCGCGGACTCCAGCAAGGTGAACCGGACTTCGCCGCCGCCCTGGGCGTGCTGCTGGTCATCGGCGTGCTGCTGGTCTCCTACATCAGCCGCCGATTCATCGAGAGGGGCTGACCATGACCCGGACAACTGCCTTGGTCCGCTACGGCATTCTGCTGCTCGGCGCGCTGGTGTTCCTGTTCCCGTTCTACTACATGCTTATCGGTTCGCTGCAGTCCGAGCCGGACACCTCGGTGGCCGGCGCGATCCCGTCCTCCGGGCTGACGCTGCACAACTACGCCGATATCAACTCCCGGGTCGACCTGCTGCGTTCGCTGCTCAACTCCGGCATCTTCACCGGCGGCGTGCTGCTCGGCACGGTCGTGTTCGGCGTGCTCGCCGGCTACGCGCTGGCCCGCCTGCAGTTCCGCGGCCGCGGGGCGCTGTTCGGCCTCGTGCTGCTGATCCAGGTGATCCCGTTCCAGCTGCTGCTGATCCCGCTCTACGTGCTGATCGTGCGGGGCTACGGGCTGGCCGACTCCTACCTGGGCATGATCCTGCCCTTCGCCATCAACACCACCGCGGTGTTCATCTTCCGCCAGTTCTTCCTCCAGCTGCCCGACGACCTGTTCGCGGCGGCCCGCCTCGACGGCGCCGGCGAGCTGCGGATCCTCTGGTCGGTCGCCCTGCCCCTGGTGCGGCCGGCCCTGCTGACCGCGGTCCTGCTGACGTTCATCGGGCCGTGGAACGAGTTCCTCTGGCCGTTCCTGATCACGAAGGACGCGAGCATGCAGCCGCTGGCGGTCTCGCTGGCCAACTACATCAGCAACGTGTCGGCGCGGGCGGCGAACCCGTACGGCGCGATCCTCGCCGGCGCCTGTGTGCTGGCCGCCCCGGCGGTCGGCCTGTTCATCGCCTTCCAGCGGCAGTTCGTGTCCACAGACATCGGTTCCGGGGTGAAAGGTTGACATGGTTCTGTACACAATGACCCGGCTCGGCTTGGTGATGGCGCCCGAGCCCGGTGATCCGCTCGAGGCCGAAGGCGTGCTGAACCCGGCCAGTGGGCGTACACCGGACGGGCGGCTGTATCTCCTGCCGCGTATGGTCGCGACCGGCAACGTGTCGCGGGTCGGCCTGGCCGAGGTCGAGCTCCGCGACGGTGTCCCGGTAGGGGTGCGCCGGCAGGGCGTCGTCCTGGCCCCGGACGAGGGCTGGGAGCGCGGCCTGAACAACGCCGGCATCGAGGATCCGCGCACGACCTGGGTGCCGAGCCTGGGCCGGCATCTGATGACGTACGTCGCCTACGGCCCGCTCGGCCCGCGCCTGGCTCTGGCGGTCTCGGCCGACCTGCGGACGTGGCAGCGGCTCGGGCCGGTCCAGTTCGCCTACCAGCCGGGCCTCGACACCGACCTGAACCTGTTCCCCAACAAGGACGCGGTCTTCTTTCCCGAGCCGGTGCCGGGACCGGACGGGCGGCCGAGCTACGCGATGCTGCACCGTCCGATGTGGGATCTCGGCTGGTTCCGCCCGGGTGAGGGAGTACACCTGCCGGCTGGAATTTCTGACGAGCGGCCCGGCATCTGGATCTCCTATGTCCCGGCCGATGAGGCCGAGGCCGACCTCGGCGCGCTGGCCCGCCCCCGGGGGCACCGCTGCGTGGCCCTGCCGCAGTTCGACTACGAGTCCCTCAAGATCGGCGCCGGCCCCCCACCGGTGCGGGTGCCGGAGGGCTGGCTGCTGATCCACCATGGGGTCACCGGATACATCCCGCCCGGCTTCGATCCCGCCGGGCAGCGGGCCACCTACGCCGCCGGGGCGATGCTGCTCGACCCGGAGGACCCCGGGCGCGTCCT
This sequence comes from Dactylosporangium sp. McL0621, assembly GCF_049995355.1. Taxonomy (NCBI): domain Bacteria; kingdom Bacillati; phylum Actinomycetota; class Actinomycetes; order Micromonosporales; family Micromonosporaceae; genus Dactylosporangium; species Dactylosporangium sp. McL0621. The sequence goes on along the minus strand of NZ_CP188259.1, from coordinate 9,315,575 downwards.
CGACCGGACCCCCGAACCGATCTTCGTCCCGGAGACCGAGGACGAGCGGCACGGCACGGTATCCAACGTTGTCTTCCCCACCGCCATCGAGGAGGTCGACGGCGTCCGCTATGTCTTCTACGGCATGGCGGATGCCCGGATCGGCGTCGCTCGGCTGGACCGTGTCACCGAAGGAGTGAGCCATGAAGCGCCGTTCCGTCTTGCTCGGCAGCGGTCTAGCTCTGACCGCCCCGCTGCTGACCTCAGCGCCGGCTGAGGCCCGCCCGGCCCGGCTGACCAACCTCGCCCACCTGGACTTCCTGCGCGACGCCGTGACCGTGCATGCGCTGGACAGCCACACCACCTACCGGCTCGACCGTTCGCCGGACCTCGGCGTGCTCTGGACCTACGCCGAGCCGAACCCGGACGGGACGTACCGGCGTATCGGGGGCGGGGCCTACGATCCGGCCACCGACACCTACGGCCAGGGTGCCTTCAACTCCGACGACATCGCCCGGGCGACGGTCGTGTACCTGCGGCACTGGCGGCAGACCGGGGCCGCGAGCAGCAAGGCGGCGTCCTGCGCACTGCTGCGCGGCCTGGCCTACTTCCAGACGGCGACCGGGCCGAACGCCGGCAACGTGATCCTGTGGATGCAGCGCGACGGCACCCTCAACCCGAGCGCCGACCCGCCGGATGCTCCGGACCCGTCCGACAGCGGCCCGTCGTACTGGCTGGCCCGCACGGTGTGGGCCCTCGGCGAGGGCTACGCCGCCTGGCGCACCGCCGACAGGGAGTTCGCGCAGTTCCTGCGGCAGCGCCTCGACCTGGCCGTCGCCGCCCTGGACCGGCAGGTGCTGCGCCGGTACGGGTCCTGGCAGACCGTCGACGGGCGGCGCACGCCGGCCTGGCTCATCGTCGACGGCGCGGACGCCACCGCCGAAGCGGTCCTGGGCCTGGCCGCCTACGTCGAGGCCGGCGGGGGCGACCTGGCCCGCCGGGCGCTGCGGCAGTTCGCGGAGGGCATCGCGGCGCTGTCGGACGGCGGCTCCCGCAGCTGGCCGTTCGGTGCCGTCCGGCCGTGGGCGCTGTCGCTGTCGGACTGGCACGCCTGGGCCTCGCAGATGCCGGCCGCCCTGGCCCGGGCGAGCAAGGTCCTCGGCGACCCCCGCCTGGCCGGCCCGGCGGTGACCGACGCGGCCACCTTCACACCGTGGCTGCTCACCTCCGGCGGCCCGGACAACGGACGCCTGCCGGCCCGCATCGACCGCAGCCAGATCGCCTACGGCGTCGACTCGCGGCTGCAGTCACTGCTCGCCGTGGCCGCCACGACCGGGCGCGACGGATTCCAACGCCTCGCCGGGATCATGGCCGCCTGGTACTTCGGGGCCAACGCGGCCGGCGTCGCGGCGTACGACCCCGCGACGGGGCGGACCGTCGACGGCATCGGCGGGGACGGCACCGTGAACCGCAACGCGGGCGCGGAGTCGACCATCCACGGGCTGCTGAGCATGCTGGCCCTGGACGCCGACCCGCAGGTGGCCGCGCTGGCCCGGCGAGGCCGGATCGTGGAGCGGGTGGGTTCGACGACCGTGGAGGCCGAGCAGGGCACGCTGGCCGGCGGCGCCACCGTGGTCACGCCGCCGTCGGCGTGGACCGGTGAGTCGCAGTACAGCAACGGCAGTTACGTCCAGCTCCCCACCGGCTCGTCGGCGCGGTTCCGGCTACCGGCGGTGAACCAGCCGCAGCTGGTGCTGCCGATCGTCGACCTGCGGCCCGGCAGCCCCGCGGTCACCCGCTGGTCGAGCGCGAACCAGATGCTGGGGACGGTTCAGCACGGCCGGATCGGCCCGCAGGGCACGTCACCCGCGCCCGGCGCGCTGTTGCCGGTCACGCTGGACGGTGAGCTGCCGGTCGGGCACACCGACCTCGTCGCCACCGCATCCGGCGGCGACGCGGTGCTCGACGCGGTGGTGCTCGAACCGCTGGTGTCCCGGTACGTCATCGACGGCGCCGGCCACACGACCGTACTGCTGCGCAGCGCGGCCCGGACGGCGCAGACGGTGACCGTTGCGGTGGCCGGATCGGGCTCCGCCGTGGTCGAGACCTACGACGACACGGGCGTGCAATGCCGGCGCGGTACCGCATCGGGGAGCAGCGTGCGCGCGGTGGTGCTCCCGGGTGGCTTCACCGTCGTCGAGCGGTAGGCCGTGGATGAGCGCCGGTGCTCGCTACGCCCGGACGGCGGGTTGCCCAGCCGAGCACCGGCGCCACGGACTCGCCACCCGACCTCAGTCGTCCGCGGCGGAGAGGACGTACGAGAAGCGCCGATCGTCGGCGCCCACGCCTGGAAGTGCGTCAGGTCCGGTCCTCGCCTTCGCGCCGTTCATGCGGCGGCCGGCAGGACGTATCGCTCGACCGCTTTCGCGAAGCCTTCGTCCTGGTGGGAGGCCGTGATGTGGGTGGCGTGGCGGCGGACGTCGTCCGGTGCGTTACCCATGGCGATACTCATGCCGCTGTGCAGGAACATGGGTACGTCGTTGGCCTGGTCGCCGATGGTGGCGATCTGCTGTGCCGCGATGCCGGCGTAGCGGGAAAGGCGTTGAACGACGACGCCCTTGGTTGCTGACGGGTGGGTGACATCAAGGTAGTAGGGCTGTGAGCGGATTGCGTTGACGTGACTGCCGAACTGTGCATGGACGGCGGCCTCACACCGTTGGACGAGGGCGGCGTCGTCGCTGACCCCGACGATCTTGACTGCCCGGTCGAGGACGTGGGTGAAGTCGGACACCACTTGAGGCGCACAGCGCACCGTCCGGGCCTCGCGTTCGGCGTGGGGGGCGCGACTGTCGGTCAGGTACCAGGCTGTCGCGTCGAAGACCCAGGCGTCCAGGCCGTGGCGGCGGATGGTGTCGATGATCGCGGGGGCGTGTGCTGCCGGGATCCGGGCTTCGTCGGCGACGCGCATGTCAGGCATCACGATGGCGCCGCCGTTGAAGGCTGCCATCGGTACGGTCATGCCCAGCGGCTCGACGAGTTGCGTGAGGCCGCCGGGTGGGCGGCCGCTGGTCACCGCGAACAGCACCCCTCGGTGCTGCAGTGCGTGGACGGCTGCTACGGCGCGGTCGGTGAGGACCTTGTCCTTGGTGACGAGGGTGCCGTCGACGTCGGCCAGCAGCGCTGCGATCGCTGCGCTCATGACAGCTGGTCCGTCCAGGTCCAGTCCCGGATGCCCGGCTCGTCTTCGAGGTGTTCGTAGGCGTGCCGGGTGGCGCGGGCGATCCGGGCCTCGCAGTCGGCGATGAGTTCCGGGGCCCGGTCGCGCAGCCGCGGTACCCGGCGGACGGCCTCGGCGGCGAGGTCGAAGCGGCTCATCTGGTTCATCACGACCATCTGGAACGGTGTCGTCGTGGTGCCCTGCTCGCGGAAGCCGCGCACATGGATGCGGTCGACGTCCGGATGGCCGTGGACGAGTTCGTGGACCGCGCGCTGGTAGCCGTGGAACGCGAACACAACCGGTTTGTCGGCGGTGAACAGGTCGACGAACTCGGCTTCCGTCATGCCGTGCGGGTGGTGCCGAGCGGGGAAGAGCCGCATGAGGTCGACCACATTGACGACGCGTACCCGCAGGTCCGGTACAAGGCGACGCAGGTGCCACGCGGCCGCGACGGTCTCCAGCGTCGGGATGTCACCGGCGGCGGCGAGGACCACCTCAGGGTCGCGTCCGCTGTCGACGCTGGCCTTCTCCCAGATGGAGGCGCCGCGCCGGCAGTGCTCGATCGCTGTGGGCATGTCGAGGAACTGCAGCTGCGGCTGCTTGTCGATGACGATGAGATTGACGTAGTCGCGGCTGCGTAGGCAGTGGTCGGCGACCGACAGGAGGCAGTTGGCGTCGGGCGGCAGGTAGATCCGCGCCACCGAGCCGTGTTTGGACAGCACGACGTCGATCAGGCCGGGACCCTGGTGGCTGAATCCGTTGTGGTCGTTGCGCCAGCAGGTGGAGGTGAGCAGGATGTTGAGCGACGCGACCGGGGCGCGCCACGGCAGGTTCACCGCCTCCTGCAGCCACTTCGTGTGTTGCGCGGTCATCGACGCCGACACCATCGCGAATGCTTCGTACGTGGCGAAGATCCCGTGCCGGCCGGTGAGGGTGTAGCCCTCCATCCAGCCCTGGCACAGGTGCTCGCTGAGCACCTCCATGACGCGGCCGTCCGCGGACAGGTGCTCGTCGAGGTCCAGCGTGGGGCCGACGAAGCAGCGGTCCTCGGTCTCGAACACCGCACCGAGGCGGTTGGAGTTCGTCTCGTCGGGGCAGAACAGCCGGAAGTTGGCCGGGCCGGCGTTGCGGGCGTAGACGTCGCGCAACATCTCCCCGAGGCGGCGGGTCGACTCGCTGCTCGCGACCGCGGGGTGGGGCACGTCGACGGCGTAATCGCGGAAGTCCGGCAGGTCCAGGTCGACCAGGAGCCGGCCCCCGTTGGCGTGTGGGTTGGCGCTCATCCGTCGCTCGCCCTCGGGCGCGATGGCGGCCAGGTCCCGTTGGAGCGCGCCAGCGTCGTCGAACAGCTGTTCCGGCTCGTAGGAGCGCAGCCATGCCTCCAACGCCGCCAGGTGCTGGGCGTTGCCGCGGACGTCGGCCAGCGGCACCTGATGGGCGCGGAAGGTGCCCTCGGCCGGCCGGCCGGCCGTCGACGTCCTTCGGGCCGGTCCAGCCTTTCGGCGTGCGCAGGACGATGGCCGGCCAACGAGGCCGGGTCGGCGTGCCGACGGTCCGAGCCTCGAACTGGATCGTCCGGATGCGGTCATAGCAGCGTTCAAGGGTGTCCGCGAACACGCTGTGTACGAGCCGGGGGTCGTCGCCCTCCACGAAGTACGCCTCGTAACCGTTGCCGCGCAGGAACGCAGCGAGGTCCTCGTCGCTATCCCGGGCCATGATCGCCGGACCGCTGATCTTGTACCCGTTGAGGTGCAGAATCGGCAGGACGGCGCCGTCGCGGACGGGGTTGAGAAACGCCGTGCCCCGCCATGCGGCGGCCAGCGGACCGGTCTCCGCCTCGCCGTCGCCGACCACCGCGGCGACGATGAGGTCGGGGTTGTCGAACGCCGCACCGAAGGCGTGCGTGAGCACATAGCCGAGCTCGCCGCCCTCATGGATCGAGCCCGGTGTCTGCACACTGACGTGGCTCGGTACACCGCCCGGGGTGGAGAAGCGCCGGCACAGCCGGCGGAGCCCGGTCAGGTCGGCGGGTACCTGCGGGTACACCTCGGAGTAGGTGCCTTCCAGGTACGCCTGGGCGACGAGTGCGGGTCCGCCGTGGCCTGGTCCAGCGAGGTAGATGACGTCCGCGTCGTGCCGTCTGATCAGCCGGTTCAGGTGGGTGTAGACCAGGTTGAGCCCGGGCGAGGTGCCCCAGTGCCCGAGCAGCCGCGGTTTGACGTGCTCCGGCCGCAGCGGTTCGCGCAGCAGCGGGTTGTCCTGCAGGTAGATCTGCGCGACGGTCAGGTAGTTCGCGGCGCACCAGTACCGGTGCAACCGGTCGAAATCGTCGCTGGCGACGACGACGCTGGAGACGGTCGGCTCGAACCGGTACATGGACGTGCGCTCCTGTCAATGATTGCTGTCAGCGCTGGGTGCGTTCGGTGGTTGACGTGCCGCAGGTCGTCCCAGTGGGCGGTGAAGGCGTACAGGAGGACGGTGTCCGGGGTCAGCATGAGGACCGATCACAGCGGGGGCGCGCCGATCCGCAGCACCTGCACCGCTACGTGCACGGCCACGTTGGAGATCGCCGTCACGCGGGCCCAGGTCCAACGCTCGCCGCGGCGCTGCGCGACCGCTTCGCCTGCAGGGAGTGACGCTGTGCATCAGCCCTCGGTTCGGCGTCAGCCTCCGTGTCAGGGTCCGGGTCAGTTCGGCCGATCACTCCGCGGTCCACCCCGTTGGCGGCGCGATGGCTGCCCGCGCCGCCGCAGGTGCCGTGCCGTAGCTGTGGCCGTGCCCGTCCGACACTCCGGTCGAGAACGCCATGTCGGCTGTGACCTGCCAGAACGTTACGAACGGCAGCCACCGCATGCTGGGCAGTACGTCACTGCCGCGCCGCTCGGCAAGCCAGTCGGGGCGGCTGAGCATCAGCTTCGGTGTCCACCACACGATGGGGTCGGACGGGTGCTGCAGGTACACCACCTTCGGGGACTCCCACGTCGCCGGCGGGCGGGTGAGGTTGGATGACGGTGAGGGCGCCGCGCCGGCGCCTCACCCGGATCGGAGGAGCACGCCCGGGCCGCGTCGCGTGAGTGTGGTAGCCGAGGCCGGTCGTACCTGGGGGTGGCCATGACAACGGTTCCTGATCGTCACCATGGTGTACGCCGTGCGGCCGGCCGTCCAACGGTGTCGTCGCGCCATATGCTCGCCCTCGGATCGATCACCCTGGTGTTCGGCGTCGCGGTGCTGGCGTGGCCGGCCGCGACGTTACGGCTGCTCGGCGTGCTGCTCGGCGGTTGGCTGATCGCGACCGGAGTGTTGCGCATCATCCGGGCGTTCGGCGGCACGCAGGGCGCTCAGCAGCTGTTCGATCGGGTATTGTCCGGCGGGCTCGGCATCGTGCTCGTCGTCGGCGGCGTGGCGTGCATCAGTAGCGCTGCGACCGGCGTGGTGGCGCTGGCCGTGATCCTCGGCCTGGCATGGCTGCTCAGCGGGGTCGCCGAGCTCCTGTTCGGCCTGTTCTCCCGCGGCAGTGGACGCGTCTGGCTGATCGCCCTGGGGGTGGCGTCGATCGGTGTCGGTCTGCTGTTCGTCGCTTGGCCGGACATCTCGCCTCGCACCCTGGTGCTGTTGACCGGGATCACGGCATTGATCCTCGGTGCAGGCGAGGTCACCGTCGCGTGGCAGCAGCGCGACCGGCCGGCGTGAGCGGCGGTCTCGGCGGTGCCGGTCGGCAGGTACGACCCCTCGGTGAGCGCCGTTGCACGACGTGGCGTATCGGAGCACAGCGATCGCGCTCCACGGCGGCTGGCCCGTGTGGCGTTCGTGCTGGCCTTGGCAGCGATCGGGCTGCTGGTCGGTGTCGGGGGGCCTCGGGGTGTCGTCCTGGCCGCGGTCGCGGTGGCCGGTGTGGGTGCCGGTCTGGCCGGCGTGTGGGGAGTTCTTGCCCATCGTGGCGCGCGACGCATGGTGGCGGGCACGGTTGCGGTCGTGGCTGCGGGGATGGTCGTGCTGCTGTACGCCCGGGCCGGGCTGTTGCTGCTGGCGCTGGTGTGCGTCGGCCTGTGGGTGGCGGCGGTGGCGGTGGCCGGTGCGGCGCTGCGCCGTACGGAGCCTGCGGCGCCGGACGTCGCCGCCCCGCGCGCCGTGCACCCTTTCCTCGTGATGAACCCCCGCTCGGGAGGCGGGAAGGTGGTCGAGCACGACCTCGCCGGCAGGGCCCGTGCGCTCGGGGCGGAGGTCGTGCTGCTGGACGGCGGCCGTCACGTCGACGTGGCCGCGCTGGCCCGGCAGGCTGTGCGGTCGGGATCGGACCTGCTCGGCGTGGCTGGCGGCGACGGTACCCAGGCGGCAGTTGCCCGGGTCGCCGTGGAACAGGACGTGCCGTTCATGGTGGTCGCCGCCGGTACACGGAACCACTTCGCCATGGATCTCGGCCTTGACCGGTCCCACCCGGCGGAGGGCTTGGCGGCGCTCACAGGCGGTGTCGAGGTTCGTGTCGATGTCGGCTGGGCCGGCGAGCGGATGTTTGTCAACAACGCCTCGTTCGGTGCGTACGCCGCGGTCGTGCAGAGCCCCGGCTACCGCGACGACAAGACCGCGACGGCGTTGAATGTGCTGCCGGACCTCCTGACCGGTCAGCGCGGGCCGGGTCTGCGGCTGCGCTCCGCCGGCGCCGACGTGGCCGGTGCCCAGGCGATCCTGGTGAGCAACAATCCCTACGCAACCACGGACGTCGCCGGGCTCGGTCGGCGGGAGCGGCTCGACGGCGGCGTGCTCGGCGTGCTGGCGGTCACCGTCAGCAGCGCTGCGGACGCTGCCCGGCTCGTGCGGGGCAGCCGGTCCGGGCGGCTTACCCGGGCCACGGCCGACGAGGTGGTCATCGAGGCGGAGGAGGCGTCGATCCCGGCCGGGATCGACGGTGAATCGGTCCGGCTGCCCACGCCGGTACGCTGCCGCGTGCAGCCCGGTGCTCTGCGGGTTCGGGTGCCGCGGCTCGGGCCCGCCCGCCGGCCACGGCCACCTCTGGACTGGCGGCGCCTCTGGCGGCTCGCGTTCGCTTCGGACCGCAACCTGCGACCACGCTCGGCGGCCCGGGAATGACGGAACCGGCCAGCGGCGCCGCGCATCGTGAGTTGGTGATCGCGCACCTGTCGGACCTGCACTTCGGCCGGCACGATCCGCCGGCGGCCGCGACACTCGCCGACGACGTGGCGGCCGCCGGCCCGGATGTCGTCGTGGTGACCGGCGACAGCACGACGCGCGCCCGGAACGCCGAGTTCGCGCAGGCCCGGGCGTTCCTTGACGGTCTGGTCGCTCCGCTGCTCGTCGTGTGCGGCAACCATGACGTCCCGCTGTTCGGGGTTGGCCGTCTGGTGGCGCCGTACGACCGCTACCGGGCCTGGCTCGATGTGGACCTCGAGCCGCGGCTGGACCTGCCCGGTATCCGGGCCCTGGGCCTGCAGTCGATGCCCCGATGGCGCTGGAAGAACGGGCGGGTGTCGGCGCGCCAATCGGCGCTGGTCGGCACATACCTCGGTGCCGCGCCGACCGGTGCGGTCCGGCTGCTGGCGCTGCACCATCCGCCGTTCGTACGCGGCCCGGCCCGCATCGCCGGCCGGGGTGCGCTGCTACGGGCCGTCGCCGCGGCTGGTGTCGACCTGGTCCTCGCCGGGCACACGCACGTGCCGGCCAGCCGCCGACTCGACCTGGCACCCGGTCACAGGCTGGTCGAGGTGGTGGCCGGCACGGCGACGAGCCTGCGGCTACGCGGCGCGCCTCGCTCGTGGACCGTCATCCGGGTCGACGCCGGGCACATCCACGTCGAGGCCCGCGTCGAGGTCGACGGCTGCTGGCGCGGTGGCCCGGCGGTCAGCCATCCGCGAGCCGCGCCTGGTACTCATTGAGCATGCTCACCCCGTACCCGAGCAACTCGGCACGGTCCTGCTCAACGGCGAGCGGGCCGGTGTACCCGAGGGCTGTGGGCGTGGCAGGCGAAGCCTGGTGCCCGACCCGCCCCGCAGCGGTGCGATGAGCTCGGCGATCCGCTTTGCCGCATGATCGGTCATGGCGTGCGCTCCGCAGTCGGGGTGATCCCGGTCGGCGCCACCCGTCGCCGCAGCAGCAGCTTGCGCAGTTCGGTGACGACGATGACCGTCGCACCGGCGGCCAGGCACACGGACCACTGGGTCAGGCTGAGGCTGACGGTGTGCAGCATGCGTTGCAGCAGGCCGAGCTCGGTGGCGATGACGATCGCGATCACAGACATGCCGCTGGTGATGAGGAACCGGCGGTCGTCGAACGTCTCCAGGGTGAACATCGACCGGGTGTCACTGCGCACGGTGAACGACAGGAACAGGTTGAGGATCGAGAAGGTCGTCAGGCCCATGGTGCGGGCCACGTCCATGCCGTACGCGCGACCGGCCCAGGCGATCACGGCCAGCGTCACCGCACCCAGGACCAGGCCGACGGCGGCGAGCCAGAGCAGGGCACGGGTGGACAGCAGCGGTTCGTCGGCGCGGCGCGGCGGGCGTCGCATGATGTCGGCGTCCTGTTTGCCGGAGCCGAGGCCGACGGCCTGGAACACCTGCGTGGTGAAGTTGACCCAGAGCGTCTGCAGCGGCAGGAACGGCACCCCGGAGGCGATGTTGAGCAGGCTGGCGCCCAGGAACGTGGCGATGAACCCGACGAGGGCGCCCATCTGGAAGAACACGTACCGCTTCAGGTTGTCGTACAGGGCCCGGCCGATCTCCACGGCCTTGACGATGGTCGCGAAGTCGTCGTCGGTGAGGATCATCGCGGCGGCCTCCTTGGAGACCTCCGTGCCGGTGATACCCATCGCGATGCCGATGTCAGCGCGTTTCAGGGCTGGCGCGTCGTTGACGCCGTCGCCGGTCATCGCCACGATGTGGCCCTTGCGCTGTAGGATCTCCACGAGCCGGACCTTGTGCTCGGGGGTCACGCGGGCGATGACACCGACCTCGTCGATCTCGCGGCTGAGCTGGTCGTCGTCCATCGCGGCGAACTCGGCGCCGGTGATGGCCCGCCCGTCGATACCCAGCTGGGAGGCGATGGCCGCCGCGGTGACCGCGTGATCGCCGGTGATCATGCGGACCCGCATGCCGGCGGTCTTCGCGGTGGCGATCGCAGCCTTCGCCTGCGGCCGCGGCGGGTCGACGATCCCGACCATGGCGAGCAGGGTCAGCCCGTCGAGGGTCTCCAGCAGCGCGGCCTGCCGGTCGAACGTCGCCGGCGCGAAGTCCTTGCGAGCAGTGGCCATGACCCGCAGGCCCTGCGCGGCGAGCCGCTCGTTCTCCGCCAGGTACCGGCCGCGGAGCTCGTCGTCGAGTGGGGTGGGGTCCAGCCCTGGGTACAGAAACGTCGAGGCCCGGGCCAGCAACTGGTCCGGGGCGCCCTTGACATAAGCACGGACGACGTCGTTGCCGACCTCGTCGGTCATCCGGTGGAACGTCGCCATCAGCTTGTACGCGGCGTCGAACGGCACCTCGGCCAGCCGCGGGTACCGCTCCCGGGTCGAGACCACGTCGACGTGGCCCTTTTCGGCCAGGACGACTAGCGCGCCCTCGGTGGGGTCGCCGATCAGCTCCCCATCGCGGACGACCGCGTCGCCGGCGAGGGCCATCGGCAGCAGGAACGGCTCCAGCGGCACGTCGGGCTGGCCGGCGGAGTGCCGGATGTCACCATCGGTCCGGTAACCGCTGCCCGACACGATGTACCGGCGGCCGGGGATGGCCAGTTCGACCGCGGTCATCTGGTTCAGTGTCAGCGTGCCGGTCTTGTCGGAGTTGACGGCGGATGTCGACCCGAGCGTCTCGGTCGAGCGCAGCCGCTTGACGATGGCGTTGGACCGGGCGAGCAGTTGGGTGCCCATCGACAGGATCGTCGTGACGACCGCGGGTAGGCCGGTGGGGATGGCGGAGACCGCGAACGCGATCGCGGCCAGGAACACCACGTCGAACGCGTTACCACGGGCAAGGTTCAGCCCGATCGACAGCGCCAGCGCGACACCGGCGATGACGAGGATCTGGTTGGTCAGCCGGGACAGCTGCCGGGTCAGTGGCGTCTGCGCGTCCTGCTGGGTCTGGAGCATCCCGGAGATGTGGCCGACCTCGGTCGCCATGCCGGTGGCAGTGACGACAAGTTCGCCGGTGCCGCGGGTGACGTTCGTGTTCATGTACACCATGTCGATCCGGTCACCGAGTGCCGCGTTCCGGCCGGCGACGGTGTCCGCGTCCTTGGCGACCGGGACGCTCTCGCCGGTCAGCGCGGACTCGTCGATCTCGAGGCCGGTGGACCGGACGAGACGCCCGTCGGCGGGAACAAGATCACCAGCCTCGACCAGCACCACGTCGCCCGGCACCAGATCCTCGGCGGTAAGCTCGGCCAGGTGCCCGTCGCGGCGCACCCGCGCCTTGACGATCATCATCTGCTGCAGCGCGCTCACAGCGGCCGCAGCCTTGCCCTCCTGATGCAGCCCGAGCGCAGCGTTGAACAACGTCAGCAACAGCAGCAGCACACCGGTGCCGTACTGCTGCAGCGGGTACAGGCTGCCGAGCCCGGCGCACAGCAGCACGAGCTGCATCGGGTCCTTGTACTGGCGGATGAACGCCCGCCACCACGCCTCCTTGCGCGTCTCGACGAGGCGGTTCGGCCCGTACGCTTCGCGGCGCGCGGACACCTCGCCGGCCGACAGGCCCGCCTGGGGCTCGACGTGCTCCACGGCGAGCGTGTCCTTGACCGACAGTGCGTGAAACGGCGGGGCCTCCGGCTCCGCGGCCGACAGGGTGACCATGAGCGGTATCGCCTCCTGGATCGGACGGGGGGAGTCGGCTGGATACCCGATCGGCGGGCATTGACGCCAACAGCGCGGCTGTCCTTCGGCCGGGGCGGGATTGGCGGAACCGCAGCGCCGCGCTGCTGATCGGCACGCGGAGCAGATCCGGACGCAGCGGCAGCCTGCCACGCGGTACAACGCGGCCCGTCGCGGAGCAGATGGAACAGCACACAGGCCGAGGCGAGCACCCCACCATGAACTGCGCCAACGCGATGGCGGCGTTGCTCAGCGCCGCACCGACCCCCTGGAGGGCGGTGCGCCACTGGTCTACGGAGATTACCGGTGGTGGATCCTCGCCGGCCGTCCGGCCCGGGCGAGCCAGGCCCGCGTGCTCACGCCGAAATCACGTCTGGGCTGGCCTTGCCGGCGGTCGTGGTGTGCGGCGAACCCGTCGAGGTGCACGGTCCTGGAGGCCGCTGTCGGTGCACTGCGGCTACCGGACGGGCTCGGCAGGCACGGTCTCGCCGCTGGTGCGGCGTGGATGTCGGACCTCGCTCAAGGCTGGGGTGGTGCCGACAGATGACGGGTCAGGCGCTCGACACTGGTCAGATCGGCAGCCCGGACGTGCATCCGATACCCAGCCCTTCCGCCGACGAGGTGAGCAGCCTGCAGCGCGGCGACGCCGGCGATATCGATCGCGGAAACGCCTGTCAGGTCAACGACACCAGTGTCGGGTGGCAGTGCAGTGCCGTCGCCAGCGCCTGGTGGAGTATCCGCACGGCGGGACGGTCCAGCGTGCCGGACAGCTCGATGCATGCTCGTCCGCCCGGTCCGAGCCGCACGTCGTACGTCAGAGTCACAAGCCCCCCTCGACACCGCCCCTGGCACAGGCTCATGTGACCAATGCCCCGGTACCAGTGGCCGTATCGCTCAACGCTGTGAGCCGCGACACGCACGTGCATGTGGCGGTTCTTGCCGACGGCGCAGCCGGTTCGTTACCGCGGGAACACCGCGTGCGGCCGGTCGAGGACGGACACAAGCTCGACCGGCCAGCGGGACCGACGGCAGGCTCGGCCGCCCGTGCGAAGGTTGCCGGCCTCATCGCGGCGCGGCGGCCGATGAGCACGCTGAGCCCGTTCGCGGCCCAGTGCAGTCCGGCGGGGGCGAGCAGGCTACCGCTGCGCCGCCGCAGTCCGCACAGCGCACCCGGCGAGGGCGGTGAACAGCACCGCATCGTGTGCGGCGGCCCGAGGCGCCCGCACGCGGCGACCACCGGCAGAACCCCGATCGTCGCCGGCACCGCCCATTTCCGGCCTTCCGGAACCGCACGCCTCTCCGTGATGGTCATCGGGCCGCGCCGGGTGCCGGGCCGCGATCGCCTCGGACGCGGCCCAAGGAGCGTCGCGGTCCACGGCGACTGATGGCTCGATGCAACAGTGCCTGCGCGGCTCGGCAGACTCCGGCGCTTGGCGAGGGGTCAAACGGCTCGAACGTTCTCCGCTTGGGGGCCCTTCTGACCCTGTGTCACATCGAACTCGACCTTCTGGCCCTCGTTCAGCTCACGGTAGCCACCGCTCGCGATGGCCGAGTAGTGCACGAAGACGTCAGGGCCTCCGCTGTCCTGCTGGATGAAGCCGAAGCCCTTTTCCGAGTTGAACCATTTCACGGTACCGCTTGTCACGCGTTCCTCCTGGACAGTGGGTAGGCCCTACCCAACGTTGGTGCGGGTAAGGCCTACCCGATTGGCGACGACAGAAACCCGCTGGGTGAGTTGGCTGGTCAACAATGGGCAGATGACCGGGATTCGCCCCGTTCATCCGTCATGCTTGATCGATGATGAGTCGGGTTGGGCAGGCGCTGACCGAGCTTCGCCATGAGGTGACGACGCCAGGCGCCGGCCTGGACCGGCTTCGCCTCGTCGAGGTGCCACTGGTACCCGAGGTGTGGCTCTATCTGGCTGAGGACGCCATCGTGTGGTGGGCCAGGATGGAAGCGCAGGCCGGGGTGAAGCTGCCGCCGCCGTTCTGGTCTTCCGCGTGGGCCGGGGGCAAGGCGATCGCCCGATATGTCCTGGACCATCCGGCGGCCGTGGCGGGTCGGCGGGTCCTGGATCTGGCTGCCGGTTCGGGGTTGGTCGCCATCGCGGCAGGAAAGGCCGGCGCGGCCGCGGTGACGGCCAATGACGTAGACCCGTACGCGGTCGCCGCGATCACACTCAATGCGGACGTCAACGCCGTGCGCGTCGCCGAATGTTTCGCGGACCTGCTCGACGGGGACGGCGGTGACGCCGACACGGTCCTGGCTGGTGACATCTTCTACACCGGGCCCATGGCGCAGCGCGTGCTGGCCTTCCTGGAACGCGCTGCGGCGCGCGGCGCCCAGGTGCTCGTCGGTGATCCCGGCCGCGAACATCTGCCCTACGACCGCATGCAGACCGTCGCTACCTACCAGCTGCCGCTCGCGGACGCCTTCGCAGACGCCCAACTGACCCAGATCAACGTGCTGCAGCTGCGCCAATAGCCCCGCACTCGCCGCGTCGGGCAGCAGGTCCGCCGTCCACGCGAAGCGGGTGCGGCCGTCGTCGGCGGCGGTACGCGTCCAAACTACGTCGTTCGTCCGCACGGCTGCGAGCCGCTGTCTGCTGGCGGGGTGGCTCGACGACGTCCAGCTACAGGACTGCGCCGCGAGGTGCCAGTTCCAGGGTCGCCACGCCGCGTCCGTACAGGACCAGCAACCGGTCGCCGTGGCGGGCACGGATCATGCCAGAGTCAGCGGCGAGGGCAGCGATCGCGTGCTCAGCCACCGCGTCGACGTCGGAGGCGTTGGTGTCCTCGTATGCGACGTCCAGGCTGTCGCCGGTGATCAGCCGGACACGCAGCACAACCTTCGTCATAAGGTCAGCCTACGCGCACCGTACGCGACTGCCGGCGCACCAAGATCCCTTCGAGAACCTCTCCGCGACGCTCCAGGTGGTGACACCTCGGGTGATCGGCGAGGTGGCCCGGTATCTGGCCGTACCCGTAACGGCCAGGCTGGGGTACGTACCGGTCCTGGTCGTCAGCCCCCACGCCGATCCCGGTGCCCACCCAACAACGAGGGGAGTATCGATGAAACGTGGAGTTTCCGCAGCGCTGGTCCTGCTCGGCCCGGCGCTGTTCGCCGGCGGCTGCCAGGGCGCGGACGCATCGCCGAAGCGGCCGATGGGGACGGCGTCGGCGCTGCCCGGGCCGTCGAGCGCCGAGCCCAGCACGGTGACGGCGAAGGGAACGTTCCGCCCCGCAGCCACGCCACAGCCGGGAACCACCGCATTCCTGTACGACAGCTCCGCGGCGACCGCGTCCGCCGCCGCGGACCTCACCCTGCACAGCGCCGGCGAGCACACCAAGGTCACGCTCGCGGTGACCGGGTTCAAACCGAACCGCACCTACGGCGCGCATTTGCACGTCAACCCGTGCGGCAAGGACCCGAAGGCCGCCGGCGGCCACTTCCAGCACCACCCGGAACCGACGGCAACCTCCTCGCCGTCCAACAACCCGACGTATGCCAACCCGCAGAACGAGGTGTGGCTGGACTTCACCACCGACGCCGAGGGCAACGCCAAGGCCAGCGCCGACCAGGCGTGGGCGCTGACCCCGCAGCACCGGCCGTACTCGTTGGTGATCCACGCGGACAAGACCATGACCGAGCCCGGCCGGGCGGGCGTCGCCGGTGCCCGGGTGGCCTGCCTGACCATCACGTACTGAGGCACGTACCGGGCCACGGTGGACTGCGGGTGTCCGGTCTGCCATGGTGGGCTGATGCCACGCGTGGTGACCTTGCCGTCGACGGGCAGCCTGCTCGCGGTCACCGACCTGCACGGCAACGTCGCGGACTTCCATGCGATCGTGGCCCGGTTCAGGTCCATCATGGACGCTCAGGGTCCGCGGCCGCACCTGCTGTTCTGTGGCGACCTTGTGCACGGTCCGGCCATCGCCCCGCAGGCGTGGCCCGAGCATCTCGGCGACTTCTATCTCGACCAGACGCCGCGGCTGCTCGCCGAGGCTCAGCAGCTCCAGGCGGCCTATCCGCAACAGGTCCATTTCCTGCTGGGCAACCATGAGCACGCCCACCTGGGCGGCCCGCGACTGGCCAAGTTCCATGCCGACGAGGCGGCCCACCTGGAGCGGCAGTACGCCTCGGACGGTTTCACCCCGCTCCGGCGGTGGCTGGCGGGTTGGCCGCTCGCGGCCGTCGCGCCGGCCGCGGGCATCGCCTTTACCCACGCCGCGCCGCACGCGCAGATCTCCGGCCCTGGTGACCTTGATGACCTGGCGCTGACCGGGTACGAATCGGTGCCCCTGGCCGACATGGCATCGACCGGACCGCTCGGGGCGCTGCTGTGGGCTCGTACCACCCCCGCGGAGCGCGGTTTTGCGTTTCTCCGCGCCCTGCACCATGGGTGCAAGGTCGCCGTCTTCGGCCATGACATCGTGCGGGAGGGGCACCTGGTCGAGCATGAGCCGCTGTTGTGCATCTCCAGCAGCTTCGGCTGCTACGACGGCGACAAGGTGTACCTGGAGTGGGATCTGGCTCGGCCGGCGGGCAGCGCCGCTGAGGTTGCCCGCGACGGCCTGCGGCGGCTGCACCCCGACGCCCGGCCGGTGTACCGCATCTGAACCCAGCCGCGCTCGGCGCGATCGCGGCTGGGTCGGTTGACCCACCCGAGTGACGGGTGGGTCAACCGATTCACCCGGCGGTGCGGGCAGGACTGGCCGTTTCTACCACTGAAGGCTGTCGAACTCCTCCCAGGGACCGATCGCGGTGCGGTTGGCGATCAGCGGTGCCGTGCCGGCGTTCTCGGCGGTGACGTAGTGGCCGTTGGCGCCGGCCTTGAGCGAGATGCTGCCGTCGGTGTTGTGGATGATCTGGAACTTCTCCCACGGTCCGACGGCGCCGCGGTTGGCGATGAGTGGGCTGTTGCCGGCGTTCTCGGCGGTGACGTACTGGTTGTTGGCGTGGGCGCGCAGGGCCACGGTGCCGTCGCCGAGGTCGGCGACGTCGAACTGCTCCCACGTACCGACCGCGGACCGGTTGGCGATCAGTGGGCTCTTACCGCCGTTCTCCGCGGTGACGAACTCGTTGTTCGCGTGGGCGCGCAGGCTGATCACCTGGGTGACCAGGTCGAACTCCTCCCAGGAACCGATCGCGGTGCGGTTGGCGATCAGCGGTGCCGTGCCGCCGTTCTCGGCGGTGACGTAGTGGCCGTTGGCGCCGGCCTTGAGCGAGATGCTGCCGTCGGCGTTGTGGATGATCTGGAACTTCTCCCACGGTCCGACGGCGCCGCGGTTGGCGATGAGTGGGCTGTTGCCGGCGTTCTCGGCGGTGACGTACTGGTTGTTGGCGTGGGCGCGCAGGGCCACGGTGCCGTCGCCCTGGTCGGCGACGTCGAACTGCTCCCACGTACCGACGGCCGACCGGTTGGCGATGAGTGGGCTGGTGCCGCCGTTCTCCGCGGTGACGACTTGGCCGTTCGCGTGGGCGCGCAGGCTGATCACCGAGGTGCCGGGGCTGAGGAAGTCCATCCACTGGACGTTGAACAGGTAGCCGGGCGCGTTCGCCGGGTTGCGCGCGACGAAGTACAGCTTGCCGCTGCCCGCCGGAGGGTTGGACAGGGTGACAGGAACGTCGGTGTAGGTCTGCCAGCCGCCCGTGGCCGGAATGACGGCCGAGCCCAGCAGCGTGCCGGTCGGGGAGTTCCAGCGGACCTCCGCGATGCCGCCGGCGGTCGCCGACGACGCGTGCAGCCGGATCTGGCTGATTGTGGCCAGCGACGCGGGCGCGACGTTCCACCAGTCGCCGTCCTGAATGAAGCCGATGTCGTTGGTGGCGGGCTCGGCAATGACGCCAGGGGCGTCGTTGCCCTTGCCGGTCGCGGTGCGGCCGGTGGCGGTGAAGAACTCGGCGTTCTTGTGCTTCGGCTGCAGCAGCACCTGGCTGCGCGTGGTGAGCGGGGCCGCGCCGCCGGCGCCGCCCTTGTCCGTGTAGGAGGCCTCGAGGACGTAGAAGGTGTTGTCGCCTTCCGAGTGGCCGCCCGACAAGGTCGTGGTGACCGTGCCGCTGCAGCCCGTGTGCGCGTCGAGGGGGTGGCCGTGCGTGTCGTGGCCGAGGATCGCCTGCAGGTGGACGTCCGCGCAGTTGATGCTCGTGTCCTCCGGGTCGGTCACGGTCACGGAGTACTTGACCTGGTCGCCCCATTGGAAGAACGCGCCGTCGGCCGGTGCGGTGATGGTGACGGTCGGGGCGGTGTTGCCGACCGTGATCGCGACGCTCGCCGAGCTGGTGTGGTTGGCGGCGTCCCGGACCGTGAGCACCGCCGTGTAGTTGCCGTTGGCGGTGTAGGTGTGGCTGGGGTTCGGCGCGGTCGAGGTACCGCCGTCGCCGAACGTCCAGCTGTAGGCGGTCCCGGACGAGCCGGCGCTGGAGAAGGCGACGGTCAGCGGTGCGTGGCCGCTCGTGTGGTCGGCGGACGCCTGCGCGACGGGAGACGCGGCGCCGCCCACGTGGTCGATGCGGTAGATGCCGGAGTCGGTGTTGTCGCCGCCGAAGCCGGAGCCCCACTCGATCAGGTACAGCGCGCCGTCCGGGCCGAACTTGAAGTCCATCGGCTTGAGGAAGCTCATCGAGCTCAGCAGCGGGTCGATCGACGCCACGCCCTTGCCGTCGGCGGTGAGCCCGAAGGTGTACATCTTGCTCGCGCCCCAGTCGGCGAACAGCGCGCGGCCGTCGAAGTACTGCGGCCATTTGCGGTCGGAGTTGAGGTTCGGGTCGTAGCGGTAGACCGGGCCGGCCATCGGCGCGCCGCCGGACAGCTGCGGGAAGTGCGCCGGGTCGGCGGCGTAGTGGTAATAGACGGTGGCCGGGGTCGCGGGCGGGAGCTTCGTCAGGCCGGTGTTGTTCGGCGAGGAGTTCGTCGGGCCGCCGGCGCAGTTGAACGGGGCACCTGAGGTACCACTGGCAAAGTCATATGCGACATAGGGCTGGTTGGCGCCGATGCAGAACGGCCAGCCGCCATTGCGCGGAGTGCTCAGGATGTCCCACTCGACCGTGTTCTCGGGGCCGCGCGCCGGATCGGCGGCGTCGGCGTCGGGGCCGTAGTTGGCGACCATGGCGTAGCCGGTTTTCGGGTCGAGGCCCATCCGGAAGGGGTTGCGCTCACCCATCATGTAGATCTCGGGGCGCGTTTTCGCGGTGCCGGGCGGGAACAGATTGCCGACCGGAATCGTGTAGGTGCCGTTGGCCTCCGGGTGGATGCGCAACACCTTGCCCGACAGGCTGTTCGTGTTGCCGGCCGTGCGCTCGGCGTCGAAATTGGCTTGGCCGGGACGTTGGTCGATCGGGGCGTACCCGTCGGAGCCGAACGGACTCGTATTGTCCCCTGTGGACAACCAGAGGTTGCCGTTGTTCTTGTCGATGGCCAGGCCCGCGCCGTGGTGGCAGCAGTCGGTCCGCTGGACGGGCACGTCGAGGACGACCTTCTCGCTACCCAGGTCGACGGAGTCGCCGGTGACCGTGAAACGGCTGAGCCGGTCGACACTCGCGGCGTTGGGGGAGTAGTAGAGGTACAGCCAATGATTTGTGGCGAAGCCGGGGTCGAGCGCGATGCTCAGCAGGCCGCTCTCGTTGTCGGTGAACACGCCCAGATGCGCCGAAAGCACGGTGCCGCCGCCGGCGTGGATGACCCGCACGTCGCCGAGACGGTCGACGTAGAACACCCGGCCGTCCGGGGCAATGTCGAGCATCATCGGGTTGGAGGTGTTGGTGTCCAGCGGTACCTTCTGGAACTCGCTGTCCGGCGGCGCAGTCGCCGCAGTAGCCGACCGGGCGTAGACAATCACCGACAGGATGAGCGCGCTGATGACGATCAGCGCAGCACGACGCAACAACAGATGCTCCCGAACCCGCAGCCGAGGCCAGGCTCTTTGCGCGAGCTCTGACCATGGATGGGCGGGACGGGCGCCCGGGTCCACGATGAGCGGGCGGGTTTACGGCTGTACGCGCAACCGTCGTCATCTCACACACCGGTTCACTCGGGTGAGATGAACTTGTGGGCGATTGGCAACGACTGCCGCGCCGACCCGGTACGCGAGCAGCCAATTGCGCCCACCGATGGCCATCACGGTCGAGGTGCGTGGGAGAAGTACCCGCATGATCGTGGATCATCGATCGACGCGGCCGCCGGCGCAGGCCCTCCGACACGAAGGCCGGACGTCCGGTGGGCGTACTCGTTCAGCCGTGCACGTTCACGCCGCGGGCCCGCAGCCCGGCGATGACGGCGGTCCGCCGCTGGTCGCCCTGGGGCAGGGCGAAGTTGCAGATCTCGAGCTCCTCCAGGGCGGGCAACAAGGCGAGGACGTCGAGGTCGCGATGGTCGTCGATCGCGTTGACCACCAGGCGGGTCAGGGGCGGGGCTGCCGGTCGCGGTGATGGTCGCCGCCGCGCTGAACCTCATCACCGGGTCTGCGTGGGGCCCGCTGCGGCGACCGGGTCGGCAACGCCGGTTGGATCGGCGCCATCGACACCCTTCAGGAGCCCGGCCCCACCTCCACCAGTTCGCACCACGGCCCGGGCGGCGGGGCTGCCGGACGTCGGCATCGGTTCCAGATGAGGGATCACGGCCTCAGCTACGTCGCCGGGCAGGCCGACGACGCTCGAGTTCGCCGGCTCGCGGTCACGAGGCGAGCAGGTCGAACTGGAACCGGCGGCTTCATGATCCGGTACGCACTCATGCCGTTGCGACTCCAAAACGCCACGATCGAGTATCCGGCCACGGCTGCGACCCGCCCGGCGCATCCGCTGCACACCGTTCGGCCCCAGACGCACGAGCCGAGCGTGCGATATTGGTCGGGCCCCCGCTTCCGTACGGTGTGGCGATGGCAGGAGTGCAGTACCGCCTCGGCATCGACTTCGGCACCTCGAACACGGTCGCCGTGATGTACGAGGAGAGCGGCCGGACACGGCCGGTCCTCTTCGACGGCGTGCCGCTGCTGCCGTCCTCGGTCTGTGCCGCGCCCGAGGGGATGCTGGTCGGGCGGGAGGCGCTGCACGCCGCGCGCGTCCACCCGGCGCTGTTCGAGCCGCATCCGAAGCGCCGCATCGACGACGGCGACGTGCTGCTCGGCGACACCGAGTACCCGGTCGCCGCGCTGATTGCCGCCGTCCTGTCCCGCGTCGTCGCCGAGGCGCGGCAGGCCATGGGCGCCCCGCCGACCGCGGTCACGCTGACCCATCCCGCGGCGTGGGCGGCCCGGCGGCGCAACGTGCTGGTCAACGCGGCCGAACTGGCCGGGCTCGGCGTTCCGGACCTGGTGGCCGAGCCGGTCGCCGCGGCCTCGTACTTCACCGCAGTCCGCGACCTCGATGCGCCCATCGGGGCGCACGTGCTGGTGTACGACTTCGGCGCCGGCACGTTCGACGCCTCCGTCGTCCGGCGTACCGCGGAGGGCTGGGAGATCACGGCCTCGGAGGGCCTGCCGGACACGGGCGGCCTCGACATCGACGCGGCCGTCGTCGGCTACCTCGGCGCGACGTTCGGCCAGTCGCACCCGGACGAGATCCGGCGGCTCGAGCAGCCGGCGACCCCCGGAGACCTGCGGGCCCACCGGCTGCTGTGGGAGGACGTGCGCAGCGCGAAGGAGGTGCTGTCGCGGGCCTCGTCGACGTACCTCCACCTCCCCCTGCTGGAGCAGGACGCGCCGCTGGGCCGGGAACAACTCGAACGGCTCGCCCGGCCCGTGCTGGAGCGGACCGTGGCGCTGACCCGCAACTTGCTCGCGGGCGCCGTGCCGGACGGGTCGTCGGTGCACGCCGTGCTGCTCGTCGGCGGGTCGAGCCGGATACCGCTGGTCGCGACCCTGCTGCACCGCACGCTCAAAGTGGCGCCCACCGCGATCGAACAGCCCGAGGTGGTCGTGGCGGAGGGCAGTGTCCGCCCCACGCCGGCGGCGACGCCGGCGTCGTCGGTACTCCCACCACGGCCCGCCGCGGTACTTTCGCCTTCGACCGCGGTCCCCCCGCCGTCCGCCACTGTGCCCCCACCACCGGCTCAGGTCCCCCCGCCGTCTGCCACGGCGCTCCGGCCACCGGCCGCGATCGAACCGCCGGAGGTCGGACGGCCGCGGCCCGCCGAGCGGCCGAAGCCCGCGAGCCGCCCGGCCGCGACGGCCGGACGGCGGGTCGGCACCGTGGCGCTGCAACTCGGGGCGCTCGCCATCCTTGTGACTCCGCTGCTGATCCTCCTCAAATGGGAGGACGGCATCGTGCCGCTCTATCCCGGACTCTGGATCACCGGCGTGGCCGGCCTGCTAGCCATCATCGTCGGCGTGGTCGCACGCAGCGCCAAGCCCGGCGTCGAGACAGTGAGCGGGTGGTTTGTCACCGCCGGAACCTGGCTCGGCGTGATCGCCCTCGGGGCCGACGTCGTCGGCCTGTTCCTCCCGGGAACGGGCGGCTAGTAGTACACCAGCGGATCGTTGTATTTGGCGAGCCGTCGCCGGTAGTGGCTGAGGCGGGCATGGTGTCGCAGGTCAACCGGACCGCCATGCCGTGGCGGGGAAAAGACGATCACCCAGAAGCGTCACGGTGGATCAGATCAGAGCCCCCACCACCTACGGTCTCCTAGTGCCCTGCGCCCGAAATCCGTTGGCAAAATCGGGCGAGGGACTCGAGGATCTCTTCGGCGGTTTTCGTCCAGATGAACGGGCGTGGGTTGCGGTTCCAGTCTGCGATCCACGCCCGGATGTCGGCTTCCAGGGACTGCACGCTCTTGTGGGCGCCGCGGCGGATGCGCTGGTCGGTGAGGAACCCGAACCAGCGTTCGACCTGGTTGATCCAGGACGAGCCGGTGGGAGTGAAGTGCAGGTGGAAGCGGGGGTGGCGGGCCAGCCAGGCCCGTACCGCCGGGGTCTTGTGGGTGCCGTAGTTGTCGCAGATCAGGTGGACGTCCAGTTCGGCCGGCACTGTCTTGTCGATCGTGGCCAGGAATTTCTTGAACTCGATCGCGCGGTGCTGGCGGTGTAGTTCGCTGATCACGGTGCCGTCAGCGATGTTGAACGCGGCGAACAGGCTGGTGATGCCGTTGCGGACATAGTCGTGGGTGCGTCGTTCGGGCATGCCGGGCATCATCGGCAGGACCGGCTGGGACCGGTCCAGGGCCTGCACCTGGCTTTTCTCGTCCACGCACAGGACCACGGCCCGTTCCGGTGGGTTGTGGTACAGCCCAACGACGTCGACGACCTTCTCCACGAACAACGGATCGGTGGAGAGCTTGAACGTCTCCGCCCGGTGTGGTTTGAGCCCGAAGTCGCGCCAGATCCGCCCGATCGTGGACTTCGACAGCCCGGACTTCTCGGCCATGGACGTGCGTGACCAGTGGGTGGCGTTGCGCGGGGTCTGCTCCAGGGTCGCCACGACCACGTCCTCCACGCGGTCCAGGGTGATCGAGGGCGGCCGGCCGGGCCGCTCCTCGTCGAGCAACCCTTCGAGGCGGTCACGCAGGAACCGGGACCGCCACTTGCCGACCGTCATTCGGTTCACCGCGACCTGCTCAGCAACCTCTACATTGGACAGACCATCGGCACAGGCCAGAATGATCCGGCACCGCACCGCGAGGGCCTGCGCCGACTTGGCCCGCCGGGACCATCGCTCCAACGTCGTGCGTTCGACGTCACTGAGGACCAACTCGACGCGGGGCCGGCCACGACCCGACATGGCCACAGCCTACATTTAGATTAGGAACTTCCGGCGCAGGACACTAGCAGTTCGTCAGCTATGGGGTGCTG
Organism: Dactylosporangium sp. McL0621; assembly: GCF_049995355.1. Taxonomy (NCBI): domain Bacteria; kingdom Bacillati; phylum Actinomycetota; class Actinomycetes; order Micromonosporales; family Micromonosporaceae; genus Dactylosporangium; species Dactylosporangium sp. McL0621. The sequence goes on along the minus strand of NZ_CP188259.1, from coordinate 9,291,787 downwards.
CCTGAAGCAGCATGTCGGCTGCGGTTCGGGCGGCCTGGGCCGCCTGCTGGTTGCCGTCCATCGCGGCGGCGATGTTCGAGCCGTCGTAGAGCAGCACCAGTTGCGTGGAGATCAAGCCCGGGTTGCTGTAGCCGGCGTCGCTGACGAGAGCTTCGAAAAGCCCGTGCAGCCACGTCCGGAAGTCTTTGGCCGCGAGGTCTTCGGCGCTGCCGGGCGGCGCTTCGGCTCCGGCGTTGATGAAGGCGCAGCCGCGGAAGCCCGGTTCGGTGAAGAGTTCGCCCAGGGCGTCGAAGACCGCGAGGACCTGCTCCCCGGGGGTTCCGGCCGCCTCGATCCGCTCGTCGATCCGGGCGGCCCACTTGGCATGCCGGTTCTGCAGGTACGTGCGGACGAGGTCGTCCTTGCCGCCGAAGTTGTAGTAGAGCGAACCCTTGGCGACGCCGGCCTCGTCGAGGACCCGGTCGATGCCGACGGTGTGGATGCCTTCGTTGTAGAAGAGCCGGTCGGCGGCTTCGAGCAGACGCTCGCGTGCGGAGCGTCTGCCTGGAGCCGGCGTGGAGGTCACGGCGTCAACTGTACGGCCCGTGTTCAGCCTTCGAGGAGGTCGAACTCGTTGCCGCCGGGATCGGCCAGGGTGACCCAGTGAACGCGGTTCTTGACCGTCTTACCCTCCGGCACCCGGTGGAAGGCAAGCCGGGGCCCGGGGGTGGCGATGTCCGCCGGTTCGATCGCCGCGTTGTCGCGGTCGGCTCCGCCGGCCACTGTGCGGTCCAGCACGGCGGCTCAGAACGTTGCCGCGGGTCGGGCGTCGAAGGCGTCGTAGCTGATGCCGTACACGGTGGCGGTCATGGGTTTTCTCCTTGTGAAGGTGTCAGACCGCGGTGCGGCCGCCGTCGACGGCGATGGTGGCGCCGGTGACGTAACCGGCTCGTGGCGTGGAAAGGAACGCGATGACCTCGGCAATCTCCTCGGGCTTGGCGCCGCGCCCGAGCAGCGTCGTGGCGGCCAGGCTGTCGATCGTCGCGGTGTTGGCTCCGTCGGAGTAGACCGGGCCGGGGGCAACGGCGTTGACGCGTACGCCGGAAGGGCTGAACTCGGCGGCCCACGCGCGGGTGAGCGCGGCGATCGAGGCCTTCGTGGCGCTGTAGGCGGCGCCGCCGGCGAGGCCGACGGAGCCGGCCATGCTGTCGAGGCTGACGATGCTCCCCTCGCCGCGGGCGGCCATTGCCGGGGCGACCGCGGCGGTCAACAGGTAGGTGGAGCGCACGTTGCCGTCGAAGAGCTTGTCGTAGGTGTCGACGTCGAGGTCGGCGGTGGGGCCGAACCAGGACGAGCCCGCGTTGTTGACCAAGATGTCGATCTCGCCGGCCTCCTGGGCCAGGCGGGTGATCTCGGCGGGTTCCCGGAGATCGGCGGCGAGGAACCGGGCACGGCCGCCGGCCGCTTCGACCTCCTTGACGGCCTGGGCGCCACGCTGGGCGTCGCGGCCGTGCACGATGACGGTGGCGCCCAGAGCGCCAAGAGCGACCGCGGTGGCCTTGCCGATGCCCGATGTGGCGCCGGTGACCAGGGCGGTCCGGCCGGTGAGCTCACTCATTTTCTTCCTCCGTTTGGACTGGTCTGTCTAAAACGATTGTTATACAGGTCTGTCTAAAAGAACAGAGTGTCAGCGATCACCGCGGCCGGCCGGAACATCGGGATCTCCCGGCCCGCATGCTCCTGGTACTCGGGGAAGTGCGGCCAGAACGACTCGGCGACGACCCACCAGCGGTCCTTCCCGGCCCGTGAATCTCACGGGCCCGGACGGCGTGATGCTAGGACGGGTCCATTGGGGCTCGGTGCGTAGTGGCTCATCGGGATAAGGCAACCATCGGGCGGCGCACGGCGAACCACCTGCAATGATGAGATCGACCGGCGCGAAGTGCCACGGCGCCGGATGCTGCTGGAAGGTGCGGCCGGCAACCCGTTCCTGGCGATCGAACTGCTGACCGGCGCCGGGCTCTGCCGAGGTGACGCGACGGTTCTGGCCTCGGCCCGCAAAACTGTTACGGATCCGCTGTGGTAGAGGTCGGCGCCTATTTTCACGGCCCTGACGACCGGCCGATCCGACCGTTGAAGTGCAGCTTGTGCGGTGTCCGACAAAGCTGGCATCCGCGACTCTTGAGCTCGGTGCGCTGTCGGTGGCAACGTTCGCGCGAGATTTGTTAGCGCTAACACGCTTCTGTCTTCGTGAGGAGCCTCATGCAGAAGAACAAGATCGGCGCGATCGCCGCGGCGACCCTCGTGCTCGGCGGGGCCGGGGTGGCGGCGGCGCACACGGCCTCCGCGGCGACGGCCGGGTGCCGTGCCACGTACACGATCACCAGTCAGTGGCCGGGCGGCTTCGGCGCGAACGTCGACATCACCAACCTCGGCGATCCCGTGAACGGCTGGCGGTTGACGTGGACGTTCCCGGGGAGCCAGACCGTCACACAGGCGTGGAACGCCACCGTCACCCAGTCCGGCGCCGCGGCCACCGCCACGAACGTGGCCTACAACGCGGCGATCGGGACGGGCGCCACGACGTCGTTCGGCTTCAACGGCGCGTGGTCGGGCAGCAATGCCGTACCGGCGTCGTTCGCCCTCAACGGCACCACCTGCACCGGTACGACGACGTCGCCGAGCGCGTCGACCTCGGCATCGGCATCAGTCTCGCCCAGCGTAAGCGTCTCCCCGTCCGGCTCGACGCCGGTACCGCCGGGCAACCGGGTCTGTGACCTCTACGCCGCCGGAGGCACGCCGTGCATCGGCGCGCACAGCACGACGCGGGCGCTGTACGCCGCGTACAACGGGCCGCTGTACCAGGTGCAGCGCAGCTCCGATCGGCAGTACCTCGACGTGCGGCTGCTGTCGGCGGGCGGCGTGGCCAACGCGGCGGCGCAGGACACGTTCTGCGCGAACACGTCCTGCACGATCACGAAGATCTACGACCAGAGCAGCAACCACAACGACCTGCCGATCTCGTGGGGCGGCTTCTGGAAGGGCCCCGGGCCCAACGGCGCCGACGTCGGCGCGGACGCGAAGGCCCTGCCGGTCACGCTGGGCGGGCACAAGGTGTACGGCGTGAAGGTGACTCAGGGCGTCGGCTACCGGATCGACCACGCGAAGAACGCGCCGACCGGGGCGCAGCCCGAGGGCATCTACATGGTGACGTCGTCGAACTACGTCAACCAGTGGTGCTGCTTCGACTACGGCAGCGGCGAGAACTCCCACACCGACACCGGCAACGCCACGATGAACGCCATCGAGTGGGGCACCGCCTGCTGGTTCGGCAACTGCGTCGGCAGCGGACCCTGGGTCGAGGCCGACCTCGAGAACGGCATGTACCACACCAACACCGGCTCCAACAAGGACCCGAACAACTCCGGCGTGCACTTCCCGTTCGTCTCGGCCTGGGAGAAGAACAACGGCACCAGCAACTTCACCCTCAAGTACGGCAACGCCACCACCGGCGGGCTGACGACCACGTTCTCCGGGCCGCTGCCCAACGGCTACTCACCGATGAAGACCGACAGCTCCCTGCTGCTGGGCACCGGCGGCGACAACAGCAACACCGGCGTCGGCGAGTTCTTCGAGGGCGCCATCACCGCCGGCTACCCGTCCGACGCCACCGAGAACGCGGTCCAGAGCGACGTCGCCTCCGCCGCCTACCATTCCTGATCCCCGCCGGACTCGGCGCCGTCGCCCAGCCTTGATGGTCCACCTGGGACACGTTGGCATCGGCCCAGGCTGACCATGGACGCAGCCCTTGATCGCTCATTCCTCGCGTCTCGGAGGAATGACCCGATCAAGGGCTGCGCATGGCCATCACGCACCGCGAGGTCGTGGTGGTGCTGCGGGTCGATGCTCTCCGGTCACTACGAGGGTGGCCCGACGTGACTACGGGCTCGTGCAGGACAGGGCCGGTGCCGACGGCGCACCGGAGCCGAGGAACCCGAACGTCGTCGACGCGGACGCGGCCAGCGAGGCGTTGTACGACACGTTGCGCACCGAAACGGTGGAGCCGCTGGTGCTCAGCGTGCCGTTCCAGAGCTGGTTCACGGCCTGGCCGCCGCTCAGCGTCCACCGGACGGTCCATCCGTTGACCGGCCGGTTGCCCGCCGTCACGGTGACCTCGCCCTGGAAGCCGCCCGACCACTGGCCGACGGTGCGGTAGGTCGCGACGCAGGCGGCGCCGGACGAGGGAGAAGACGCGGGCGGGCTCGACGGTGAGTTCGAGGTGCCCGACGACGACGGCGACGCGGAGCCCGTCGGACCGCCGGGCGGCACCAGCGGGCACTTGGCGCTGTACCGGGAGACACCGGTCGTGTCCGGGGTTGTCGGGCACATGAACTGCGTGTAGCGCGTGTCGCCGTCGAGGAACAGCTTCAGCCAAGGGATGAGCCGGCGGATCTCGACGTTGTTGGCCCTGGTGAAGAAGAGATGGTCGGCGCCGCTGAGCTGCACGTAAGCGCTCTGGGTGGAGGCGGGCAGGGTCGCGTACAGGTTGTCCAGATAGGACGGTGTGACGGTGGGATCGTTCTGGCCGCCCACGAACAGGGTCGGCACCAGGTCGGTGGACAGGCTCGAGAGCCCGGTGGGCGACCCGGGTGCCAGGCCGACGACGGCCCTCAGCGACGGACGTCGCATCGCCGCGAGGAGGGCGCCGGCGCCGCCGGCCGAGTGACCCATCACGGACAGCCGGTCGGGGTCGACCCGGTCGCGGACGGGACTTCGCTGGGTCAGGTAGTCCAGCGCGGCGAGCAGCTCCGTGGCGCGCGCGTCGGCGCCATCCGTCCGGGTGTTCGTCTCGATGCCGATCACTACGAACCCGAACGAGGCCAGCCGGGGCCCCATCCAGGCCTCCTCGTTGGCGAACAGGGCCGAGTAGCCGGGCACGATCGCCACGGCCCCCCACGTCCCGAGGCCGGTGTCCGTCGGGTAGTAGATGTATCCGCCGTTGAAGCCGTTGCCGGCCGGCACGGTGAGCTGGGCGGTGGCGAACGGCCCGTAGGTCGCGGCGACGCTGGCGACGCTCGGATCCGGGCCCCGCTGGTCCGGGTTGCCGGCCGCCGCCGCGGGGTGGGTCGCGATCGCGGCGGCCATCCCCAGAACGCCGAACGCGACCGCCAGTGCGGCCAACCTTCGCCGGGCCTGGGCCGCGCGCCCGGTGTCGCGTGGTCGCATCGAGTCACCTCCTTCGATGTGATCGGCGGCGCGTGGGCCGCCCATTAGTAGATGGATGTCGATGCAAGACATCTTACGTCAGGGTCGGCGCGGCGGTCCCTCGGCGATGAAAGATACACGCGCAGATCCGGACAAAACCCGCCGTATTCCGCAGGTGGTCGGCCGGTTCTGGACGCCCGTCGGCGCGGCGCACTACAAACATCTGACGTTATCGATTGGAACGCCGTGCCGCCGGTGAGGCGGCCGCGCGCTGGAGGAGGCATCGTGTCCCTTCGTTGGAAGCTGTCACGGCTGGGCGCGGCGGCGGCCGGCATCGCACTGGCCGCGGCGTCGGCGGTGGCGTTCGGCCCGAGCACGCCGGCGGGAGCGGCCACCGTGACGACCGCCTGGCACAACGGCGCGTTCTCGACGAACGTCAGCGGCATCGTCTCGCGCTCCAATGTGGTGCTGGGCCGGCCCAACACGTCGGCGACGCAGTTCCTGCCGCTGGGCAACGGCGCGCTGGGCGTGGCGGCCTGGGCCGCCGGCGGCTTCACGGCGCAGCTCAACCGAAACGACACCATGCCGAACCGGCTCTCACCCGGCCAGCTGAACATCCCCGGCCTGGCCACGATGACGTCGGCCTCGAACTTCGTGGGGTACCTCGACCTGTACAACGGCGTCCTGCACGAGTCCGGCGGGGGCATGACCATGCAGGCCTGGGTGCCGGCCGGCAAGGACGAACTGGTCGTCGACGTGACCGGAGCGAACCCGGGCACCCGGTTGACCGCCTCCGTCAACCTGTGGAGCGGCCGCTCGGCGACGGCCTCGGCCTCGGGCGCCGTCGCGGCCCTCGCCCAGACCTGGTCGGACAACTCACAGACCGGTCACTCCAACCAGACGTTCGGCACGATGGCGGCGATCACCGCGGGCGGGCAGAGCGTCACCGCCTCGGTCGTCAACTCCACTCAGGTGCAGGTCGCCTTCAACCCGAACAGCAACGGCTCGTACCGGATCGTCGTCGCCTCGCCCTCGTGGACCGGCGGCAACGCCGTCTCCACCGCCTCGGCGCTGATCGGCGCCGACACCACCGCGAGCACGACGAGCCTCCTCGCGACGCAGTCGGGCTGGTGGAACCAGTACTGGGCCAACACGGGCCTGATCGAGGCCAGCTCCTCGGACGGCACCGCCCAGTACATGGAGAACCTCAACACCCTGTACCTGTACTTCGAGGCCGGCATCATGCACACCGGCCAGTACCCGGGCAGCCAGGCCGGTCTCGCCGACCTGTACAACTTCAACCGGGACCACCAGGCGTGGTACCCGGCCGGGTACTGGCTGTGGAACCTGCGGGGCCAGATCAACGCGAACCTGGCCTCCGGCAACTTCGCGCTGAACGTGCCGATCTTCGACATGTACCTCAACGACCTGCCGGCGATCCAGGCCTGGACCAGCGCCAACATGAACGGTAAGGCCGGTGCCTGCGTGCCGGAGACGATGCGGTTCAACGGCAACGGCTACTACAACGGCGGCGGCGTCAACTCCAACGCCTCGTGCGCCGTGGCCTCCAGCCCGAGCTTCAACGCCGAGACCATCACCAGCGGTGCCGAGATCGCGCTGTGGATCTGGCAGCAGTACCAGGACACCGGCAGCCTCGCCTTCCTGCAGCGGTACTACCCGGTGCTGCAGCAGACCGCGACGTTCCTGCTGGCATGGCAGACGGTCGGCTCCGACGGATACCTGCACTCGGTGGACAACGCCCACGAGACGCAGTGGGCGGTGCAGGACCCGACCACCGACATCGCCGCCGACCAGGCGCTGTTCTCCGCCACCGCGAAGGCGGCCACGCTGCTCAACACCGACGCCTCGCTCGTGTCGCGGCTGCGGACGGCGCTCGGGCAGATCCGGCCCTACGCCCGCACCGACCAGGCCACGCACACCCAACTGCTCGGCCCGTCCGCCGACGCGTCCGGCACCGACGTCATCGCCAACTCCTACCAGCCGACCGCCGCCACGCACAACGTGGAGAACCTCGGGCTGGAGCCGGTGTGGCCGTTCGGCGTGATCGGCGACAACACCGTGGTCAACGGGGACAACCTCACCGCGCTGGCGCAACGTACGTACAGCCACCGGCAGTACGTCAACAACCCCGACTGGACCTACGACTCGGTGCAGGCGGCTCGGCTCGGCCTGGCCTCCGAGGTCGCCAGCACGCTGACGAACAGCACGAAGACCTATCAGGTGTACCCGTCCGGGCTCGCCGCCTGGAATCCTGGTTCCCTGGACGAGCCGTACATCGAGCACGTCTCCAACGTCGCCACCACCCTCGACGAGGCGCTGGCCACCGACTACGACGGCACCCTGCGCTTCGCCCCGGCCTGGCCCGCGGGCTGGGACGTCTCCGGCACCGTGTACATCCAGGGCGGCTCGAAGGTCGACGTGCAGGTCGAGGGCGGCACCCTGGCCACCGCGGCGATCGAGGCGGGTTCCACGCAGACGATGACGGTGCGCAATCCGTGGCCGGGGCAGCCGGCCGAGGTGGTCAACGGCGCCACCGGCGCAACGGTCGTCGCCGCGACCACCGCCGCGACGCTCACCGTCCCCGTGACCGCCGGCCAGACCTATCTGGTCCAGCGGCCCTCGGCACCGACCATGTCGCTGCCCTTCGCCCCGGTCAGCGGGGCGGCGGCCCGCACGAACAGGTCGCTGGGCAGCGTCACGATCGGCCTGAGCGGCAACAGCCTGCCGGCGGGCAACACCGTGACCGTGACCAACCCGGGCAGCCAGACCGGCACCGTGGGTACCGCGATCGGCGGCCTGCAGCTGCAGGCCACGGACTCGGCCGCCGGACAGACCCTCACCTACACGGCCGGCGGCCTGCCGGCCGGCCTGTCCATCAGCTCGTCGGGGCTCATCTCCGGCACCCCGTCGGCTGCCGGGTCGTTCACGGTCACCGTCACCGCCACGGACACCACCGGCGCGGCCGGGTCGACGACGTTCACCTGGACGATCGCCGGCAACGGCCCGGGCAACACGGTGACGGTCACCAATCCCGGCGACCAGGCCGGCACGGTCGGCACGCCGGTGAGCGGTGTGCAGGTGCACGCCGCCGACTCCGCGGCCGGGCAGATGCTGACCTACTCGGCCACCGGCCTGCCGACCGGTCTGTCGATCGCCCCCTCGACCGGCCTGGTCTCCGGCACGCCGACCACGGCCGGGTCGTTCACCGTCACCGTCACCGCCACGGACACCACCGGCTCCTCCGGCTCGGCCGCCTTCACGTGGACGATCACCGGGTCCACGCCGACCGGCACGTGTCACGTGACGTACGCGGTCAACGAATGGCCGGGCGGGTTCACCGCCAACCTGACGATCACCAACACCGGCACGAGCGGCGTCAACGGCTGGACCCTGAAGTTCTCGTTCCCCGGCGACCAGAAGGTGACCAACGGCTGGAGCGCCACGGTCACCCAGTCCGGCACCGCGGTGACCGCGACCAACGTCAGCTACAACGGCAGCATCCCGCCGGGTGCGAACACCACGTTCGGGTTCCAGGGCACGTGGACGTCCAACGACACCTCGCCCAGCGCGTTCACGCTCAACGGGACCGCCTGCAACTGAACCCCCGAGACGGGCCCGCGACCGACCCCGGTCACGGGCCCGTCCTCATGTCGCGGCGACCGCCGCCGCGGAATCGTGAACCGGGTCGTGTGGCCGCCGATCGCCGGGCCGTGCGTGGCGGGTACATCTCCGCCTCGACCCGCATGCCGTAGTCGAGCCGGGCCATCTCGCGCACGGCCCCGCCGTTGACCCTGGTGCGCACCCAGTGGTGCAGCGCCAGTTCGTCGGGGTGCAGGCCCTCGAACAGCGCCGCCGAGTCGGTGACCATGTCCGGAAGGCACCCGCCGGGTCAAGACGAACCTTGACACACCGCCGACACCGGTCCGATCCTGTTGCGTAACGCGCTACCCGTTTTATAGAGCGCAACGACTGGGGGGTTGCCGTGCTCGCTGCCTGTCCGCTTGGTGCCCTGGCGCCCGGAGCGGCGCTGCGCCTCGACCTTCCCGAGCTCAACGAGCCGATCGCCCTGTTCCGCACCGAGGACGGGGAGGTGTACGCGATCGACGACACCTGCACCCACCAGGAGGCCTCGCTCAGCGACGGCTGGCTGGAGGGCTGCGAGGTGGAGTGCCCGGTGCACAGCTCGCGGTTCGACCTGCGCACCGGCGCGGTCGACGCGCCACCGGCCAAGACCCCGGTGCGCACGCACAAGGTGGAGGTCCGCGACGGCACGATATTCGTGGATCCGGCGCCGTGACCGTCGGCAGTGTCGTGGTGGTGGGGGCCGGGCTCGCCGGGCTGTCCGCGGCCCGGGCACTGCGTCGCGAGGGCTTCGCCGGCCCGCTCACGGTCGTGGGCGCCGAGCCGCACCGGCCGTACGACCGGCCGCCGCTGTCCAAGGAGTACCTCACCGGCGCGATGGGCGAGTCCGACCTGGCCCTCGAGCGCGAGGACGACGACCTCGGCGCGACCTGGATCCTCGACGACCCGGCGGTGCGGCTGGAGCGCCGCCGGGTTGGGTTGCGCAGCGGGCGGACGCTGGCCGCGGACGGGTTCGTCCTGGCCACCGGCGCGTCGGCCCGGCCGTTACCGGGCGCGACGACGCTGCGCTCGCTGGACGACGCGCGGCGGCTGCGGCACCGGCTGCGGGCGGCGAACAGCGTCGTCGTCGTGGGCGCCGGGTTCATCGGCGCCGAGGTCGCCTCGGCCGCCCGGGCGCTCGGCCGGGACGTGACCGTGGTCGAGGCGGCCCCGGCCCCGCTGGCCGGGTCGCTCGGCGTCGCGATGGGCGCCGCCGTCGCCGGCCTGCACGAGGCCCACGGCGTGCGGCTGATCTGCGGCGTCGGCGTCGACCGCGTGCAGGACGGCGCCGCGCACCTGGCCGACGGGCGGGTCCTGGCCGCCGACGTGGTGGTCGCCGGGATCGGTGTGCGGCCGGAGACCGCCTGGCTGGCCGGGTCCGACCTCACCGATCGAGGCGACGGCATCGAATGCGGGCCGGACGGCAGCACCGGGGTGCCGGGCGTCGTCGCGGTCGGCGACTGCGCCGCCTGGTTCGAGCCGCGGCTCGGCCGGCACCTGCGGGTCGAGCACTGGACCGCGGCCGGCGAGCGGGCCGCGATCGCCGCCCGCACCCTGCTCGGGCGCGCGCCCAGAACCGCGCGGCAGCCGTACTTCTGGTCCGACCAGTACGGACGGCGCATCCAGTTCGCCGGGCACACCGTCGACGGCGACGAGGTGACCGTCGAGGAGGGCTCGCCGGGCGAGCACCGGTTCCTGGCGGTGTACCGGCGGGCCGGCGCCGAGGTCGCGGTGCTCGCCGTCGACATGGTCGGGGCGTTCTCCCGCCGGCGGCGACTGTTGGAAACGAAGGGGAGTTCGACATGACGTTGTCCCTGCCGCAGAGCCTCGTCGCGACCCTGCCCGGCGCGAGCTACACCGACCCCGAGCGGTTCCGCCTCGAGCAGGAGCGCATCTTCGAGACGATGTGGTACTGCGCGGCCCGGGCCGATGACCTCGAGGCGCCGGGCGCGTTTCGCACGGTGACCGTCGGGCGGGAGAGCGTGCTGGTCAGCCGCGCGCGCGACGGTTCGATCAAGGCGTTTCTCAACGTGTGCCGGCACCGGGGGGCCCGGCTGTGCACGGAGGAGTCCGGCAACACCGGGCGGGCGTTCCGCTGCGTCTACCACGCCTGGACCTACGACCTCGACGGCCGGCTGATCGCCGCGCCCAACCTGGTGAGGATGCCCGACGTCGATCGCCGCGAGTTCGGCCTCGTCGCCGTGCACGCGCGCGTCTGGCTCGGCTACGTCTGGGTCTGCCTCGCCGACGAACCGCCGCCGTTCGACGACGACGTCGTCGGCTCGGCGACGCAGCGGCTGGGCGACGCCGAGGCGATCGAGCACTACGGCATCGACCGGCTGCAGGTCGGCCACCGGGTGGTCTACGACGTGGCCGCCAACTGGAAGCTCATCGTCGAGAACTTCATGGAGTGCTACCACTGCGCGACGATCCACCCCGAACTGGTCGAGGTGCTGCCCGAGTTCGTCGGCGGCTACGCGGCCCAGTCGTACGTGGGACACGGCGCCGCGTTCGGTGAGCAGATCCAGGGCTTCACCGTCGACGGCTCGCCCGGCGTCGAGCGCATCCCGACCATCACCGAGGGCCAGGACCGCCGGTACTTCGCGATCACCGTGCGGCCCCAGGTCTTCATCAACCTGGTGCCGGACCACGTGATCCTGCACCGGATGTACCCGCTGGCGGTCGACCGGACCGTCGTCGAGTGCGACTGGCTGTTCGTGCCGTCGGTGGTGGCCGGCAACCAGGACGTCGGGCGGTCGGTCGAGCTGTTCCACCGGGTCAACGAGCAGGACTTCGCCGCCTGCGAGCGGTGCCAGCCGGCGATGTCGTCGCGCGCCTACGCCAAGGGCGGGGTGCTGGTGCCCAGCGAGCACCACATCGGCGAGTTCCACCGGTGGGTCGAGGCGAAGCTCAGCGGTAGTACCCCAGCCGATGGCTGATCTCGTCCGACCCGGCGACGAGCGTCGGTGCCAGCTGCTCCATCCGGTGCGGGGTGAACCGGAACGCCGGGCCGGAGATGCTGACCGCGGCGATCACCTCGCCGTGGTGCGAGCGGATCGGCGCGGCGATCGCGTTGAGCCCCTCCTCGTACTCCTCGACCGTGGTGGCGTAGCCCAGCGTGACGGCGGAGGTCAGCTGCCGGTCGAGCTCGGCCTCGCCGGTGACGGTGTTCGGGGTGAACCGGTCCCGGCCGGCCTTCGCGAACACGTCGGCCCGCCGTGCCGGGTCGAGGTGGGCGAGCAGCACCTTGCCGCTGGAGGTCGCGTGCAGCGGGGTGAGCGTGCCGACCCAGTTCTGCGCGGTGATCGCGAACGCGCCCGGCACCTGGTCGATGTTCACCGCGTACTGCGCCCGGGCCACCGCCAGGTTCACCGTCTCGCCGCTGTCGCGGGCCAGCCGCTCGCACACCGGCCGGGCGGTCCTGGTGAGGTCCATCCGGGCGGTGACGGCGCCGGCCAGCCGCACGATGCCGAAGCCCAGCCGGTAGCGGCCGCGGGCCTGATCCTGCTCGACCAGCCCGCGGTCCTCCAGGGCGCTCAGCAGCCGGAACGCGGTCGACTTGTGCACCGACAGCTCGGCGGCCACGTCGGTCACCCGGGCCTCGCCCGTCCGCGCGAGGATCTCCAGAACGGTGATGGCTCGATCGACCGACTGCACCCCTGAGTCCGCGGCGTTGTTGCTCACCACGCAACTATAGGAGGGGAGTTGCCAACCGTGCGGTACGACTTCGTCATCATCGGCGGCGGCTCGGCCGGCTCGGTCCTGGCCAACCGGCTCTCGGCCGACCCGTCGGTGCGGGTGCTGGTCCTGGAGGCCGGGCGGCCGGACCACCGTTTCGACGCGTTCATCCACATGCCCGCGGCGCTGACGTTCCCGATCGGCAGCCGGTTCTACGACTGGCGGTACGAGTCCGAGCCGGAGCCGCACCTGAACGGCCGGCGCATCTACCACGCCCGCGGCAAGGTGCTCGGCGGGTCGAGCAGCATCAACGGCATGATCTTCCAGCGCGGCAACCCGATGGACTACGAGCGCTGGGCGGCCGAGCCCGGGCTGTCCGCCTGGGACTACGCGCACTGCCTGCCGTACTTCAAGCGGATGGAGAACTGCCTGGCGGCCGCGCCGGACGACGAGTTCCGCGGTCACGGCGGCCCGCTCGTGCTGGAGCGCGGTCCGGCCACGAACCCGCTGTTCGCGGCATTTTTCGCGTCGGTACAGCAGGCCGGTTACCCCCTCACCGAGGACGTCAACGGCTACCGGCAGGAGGGGTTCGCACCCTTCGACCGCAACATCCACCGTGGCCGCCGGCTGTCGGCCGCCCGCGCCTACCTGCACCCGGTCCTGCGCCGGCCCAACCTGACCGTCCGCACGCGGGCCCTGGTCGGCCGGGTCCGCTTCGCCGGCGGCGGGTCGCCGCGCGCGACAGGCGTCGAGGTCTCCCTGCGGGGTGGGGCGGTGCAGTACATCGAGGCCGGCGAGGTCATCCTCTGCGGCGGCGCCATCAACACGCCGCAGCTGCTGCAGCTGTCCGGCGTCGGCCCGGCGGACGACCTGCGCGCGCTCGGCATCGAGCCGGTCGCCGACCTCCCGGGCGTCGGGGCGAACCTGCAGGACCACCTCGAGGTCTACATCCAGTACGCCGCCACGCAGCCCGTCTCGATGCAGCCGTACCTGTCGAAACTGCGCTGGCCCGACGTCGGCGCCCGCTGGCTCTTCGGCCGCACCGGTCCCGGCGCGACGAACCACTTCGAGGGCGGCGGCTTCGTGCGGGGCAACGACGACGTCGCCTACCCCAACCTGATGTTCCATTTCCTGCCCGTCGCGGTGCGCTACGACGGCTCGGCGCCGGCCGGCGGGCACGGTTATCAGGTGCATGTCGGGCCGATGTACTCCGACGCGCGCGGCTCGGTCCGGATCACGAGCACCGATCCGCGCCGGCATCCGCAGCTGCGGTTCAACTACCTCTCCACGGCGCAGGACCGTCGCGAGTGGGTCGAGGCGGTCCGGGTCGCGCGGCGCCTGCTCAACCAGCCCGCCATGGCGCCGTTCAACGGCGGCGAGCTGTCGCCGGGCCCGCAGGTGGAGTCCGACGAGGAGATTCTCGCCTGGGTCGCCCGCGACGCCGAGACCGCCCTGCACCCGTCCTGCACGGCACGGATGGGGCTCGGCCCGCAGGCCGTCGTCGACCCGCAGACCATGGCGGTGCACGGCGTTGCGGGCCTGCGCGTGGTCGACGCGTCGGTATTTCCATACGTCACAAACGGCAACATTTACGCCCCCGTGATCATGGTCGCGGAAAAGGCTTCCGATCAGATCATCGGAAACTCGGGATTGCCCGCGGAATCGGTCGAGTACTACCGTCACGGGGGTTCGCACACGTAGGCCGGGTTCGTCGGCCGGTTGGCCCTGCATGGGTCGGTAACGCTGATTCGGAAACGAACAACAAACGTTCCTGAAATGTTGATCACCAATGCTGTTGCGGCGCAACGACCGGTTGATGGGAGGTGCTCACCGCAACCATGGTGAGACATCGGCAGGCCACCGCGGCGGCCACGCGAACTCGCACGACCCGCACCGGCACGATCCGCGGGCGGCTGGCCCGAATCCTGGCGCTGCCCATGGTGGCGGTGCTGGTGCTGCTGGCCGTGGTCGTCTCCGCCGACTACGCCGACTACCGTGCCGCCCGGCAGATCACCGACCAGGTGCCCCTGGTCCTCGAGGTTCAGACGCTGGCGCAGCAGCTGCAGGAGGAGCGCGGCCTCACCACCGGCCTGCTCGGCGGCAACGTCAGCTTCAAGCCGGAGATGGCGCCGGTGCGCAAGAAGGTCGACGACAGTCGTGCCGTCCTGCAGCGCCTCGCGGCGGGCGCCGACGCCGGCGCGTTCCCGGGCGCCGCGGCGGTGCTCGCCGAGCTGGGCAAGCTCGACGCGTTGGCCGCGACCCGGTCCCAGGTGGACGCGGGCAACGCGCCGCGGGCCGGCACGTTCGACTTCTTCACGTCGCACATCACCGCGCTCAACGGCATCGACTTCGCGCTCGACCGCTCGACCGACCGGACGCTGCGCCGGGCGGTCGACGCGCTGAGCGCGTTGGCGGGGGCCAAGGAGTACCTGACCCAGGAGCGGGCGTTCCTCAACGGCGTCTTCTCGGCCGGCGGCTTCCGCAAGGGGGAGTACAACCAGTTCGCCGCCATGTACGCGGCCGCGCACGAGGCGGAGAACCAGTTCGCCCGGGTGGCCACCGCGGCGCAGCTGGCCCGCTCGGCCGGGGTGCGCGCGACCGGTGCCTACGGCGAGGCGCTGGAGTTCGAGAACCGCGCGCTCGCCTCGGCCGATGACCGGCCGCTGCTGATCAACCCCCAGTCCTGGTGGTCGGCGCTGACCACCGTGCTCGACGACATCCGGGCGCTCGAGGAGTCGATCGGCGCCGACATCCGCGAGCGCGCCGCGGCCGTGCGCGCCGGCGCGACCGAGCGCCTCGCGATCCTCGGCGGCCTGGTGCTGCTCTGCCTGGTCGGCGCGGTCGCGCTGGTCGCCGCCGCGGTCCGCTCGATCACCCGGCCGCT
This sequence comes from Dactylosporangium sp. McL0621, assembly GCF_049995355.1. Taxonomy (NCBI): domain Bacteria; kingdom Bacillati; phylum Actinomycetota; class Actinomycetes; order Micromonosporales; family Micromonosporaceae; genus Dactylosporangium; species Dactylosporangium sp. McL0621. The sequence goes on along the minus strand of NZ_CP188259.1, from coordinate 9,276,399 downwards.
GGCGATGTTGGCCCGCGAGGCCGAGGCGGTCGCGACCCAGCGGCTGCCCGAGGCCGTCTTCCACGCCCAGCAGGGCCGCGATGAGCAGGCGCCCGACCCGCCGCCGGCGGTGGTGGTGCCGCGCCGGGCCAGCGCCGAGGTGCACTCGGTGGCGGCCGCACTCGACCGGGTGCAGACCACCGCCTGGACGCTGGCCACCGAGCAGGCGCTGCTGCGGCGCAACACCACCGAGTCGCTGGCCAACCTGGGCCGGCGCAACCAGAGCCTGGTGCGACGCCAGCTCGGCTTCATCAGCCGGCTGGAGAGCGAGGAGAACGACCCGGCGGGCCTGGCCAACCTGTTCGAGCTCGACCATCTGGCCACCCGCATGCGGCGCAACGCGGAGAGCCTGCTCGTGCTGGTCGGCGAGGACAGCCCGCGGCCGTGGTCCTCGGCGATGGCGATCTCCGACGTGATCCGCGCCGCGATCTCCGAGGTCGAGGACTACCGGCGGGTCACCCTGCGCCGCATCGACGAGGGCTACGTCGCCGGCGCCTTCGTCACCGGCGTCGCCCACATGGTCGCCGAGCTCGTGGAGAACGGGCTGACCTTCTCGCCACCCGACGTCGACGTGGAGATCCAGGGGCGCAACTTCGGCGACCGCTACCTCATCGCGATCATCGACCAGGGCGTCGGCATGCCGCCCGAGGAGCTCGAGACGGCCAACGGCCGCCTGCGAGGCTCCGACACGTTCCTCATGGCGCCGGCCCGGTTCCTCGGCCATTATGTGGTCGGCCAGCTGGCCGGGCAGCTCGGCGTCGACGTGGAGCTGAGCAACTCGCCCGTCACCGGCGTCACGGCCCGGGTGATGCTGCCGGCCCGGCTGCTGACCACCCCGCCGCCGATCGAGGGCCCGCGCGAGCCGCCGGGCCGGCTGCGGCCGCCGGCATCCGTCTCGGCCCAGCTGGTGCTGGGTACGCGGCCGGTGCCGGTCGTCGAGTACGTGAGCGTGCCCGGCGCCACGGTGTCCGGCACGGTGGTGGCCGAGGACGACCGCACGCGCAACGGCCTGCGCAAGCGTCCGGCCCGGCGGCCGGCCGGCGCCGCGGTCATCCCGGCGCCGGCGAGCGACCCGGATCCGGTCCGGTCGCCGGCGGTCGACGACTCGCCGGCGCACGTCCGCGACCGCTTGCTGTCCCTGCGGGACGGTTTCCAACGCAACGAGCGCGACCGTGGAGAGCGGGGAGAGGACGCACGATGAGCGTTGACGTACGAGCCGGTGCCAACCAGTTCAACTGGCTGCTGGCCAACTTCAAGCGCAATACCCACGGAGTGCGCGACGCCGTGGCGGTCTCCTCGGACGGGCTGCTGATCGCCACGTCCGATGGGCTGGACCGCAACGGCGCCGACCACCTGGCCGCGATCGTCTCGAGCCTGGCCAGCCTGGCCCGCAGCGCGGCCAGGCGGTACGAGCTGGACGGGCTGAAGCTGATGATGATCGAGATGCGCCGCGGGTTCCTGCTGGTGTCGGCGATCAGCGGCGGCAGCTGCCTCGGCGTGCTGGCCGAGGGCGACTGTGACCTCGGCGTCATCGGCTACGAGATCGCGGCGCTGGCCGATCGCTTCGGCACGCTGCTCACCCCGGCGCTCATCACCGAGTCGCGGCGGTACCTGCCGCAGTGAGCGACCCCGGCCGGCACCGGCTGCCTGACCCGCGGATGATCCCGCGCTGGCAGGCCGAGCCGCCGCGACCACCGGACCCGCAGGACCGGCCGCCGGGCGCGGCGGGGGGCGACGAGCCCGGGCCGCCGGCCGATGCGGCGCTGGTGCGGCCGTTCCTGATGACCGGCGGTCGCACCCGGCCGCTCACCGACGGGCTGCGTCCGGAGACGGTCGTCAGCGCGATACCGGCGGCGTTGCACGCGCCGCTGCGCTTCGAGTCGCGCCGGATCGTCGAGCTCTGCCAGCGCCCGCGGACCGTCGTGGACATCGCGGTCGGGCTCGGCCTGCCGCTCGGCGTCACCCGCGTCCTGGTGGCCGACCTCGTCAGCGACGGCCACGCGAGCGCCGACGGCCCGGCCGAGCTGCCCATCGACATCATCGAGAGGATCAGGGACCGTGTTCGGTCGCTCTAAGCCGGCGGCCGCGCCGCTCGCGGTCAAGATCGTGATCGGCGGCGGCTTCGGCGTCGGCAAGACCACGTTCGTCGGGGCGATCTCCGAGATCGAGCCGCTGGTGACCGAGGCCGCCATGACGGAGAGGTCGGTCGGGGTGGACGATCTGACCGGCATTGCCGGCAAGACGACCACCACGGTGGCGCTGGACTTCGGCCGGATCACGCTCGACGAGTCGCTGTGGCTGTACCTGTTCGGCACGCCGGGGCAGGACCGCTTCGCCTTCCTCTGGGACGACCTGGTCGACGGGGCGCTGGGCGCGATCGTGCTGGTCGACACCCGGCGGATCGAGGACTGTTTCCAGGCCGTCGACTACTTCGAGGAGCGGGGCACGCCGCTGCTCATCGCCGTCAACCAGTTCGAGCGCAGCGTGCGCTTCGACCTGGAGGAGGTGCGCGAGGCGCTCGGGGTCGGCCCGCAGGTCCCGATCGTCGAATGCGACGCCCGCTCCCGGGAGTCCGTCAAGGCCGTGCTGGTGGCGTTGATCGAGCGGGTGCTCATCACGCGGATCGCGCGCCTGGCGCCGGCCTGAGCAACGTCCGGGACACCGGTCCGTAACGACCCCGAAAAGGCGCTCGTCGATCACGTTGCGGTTCGGCACACAGGCTTGACGGGCCAATAGGCGAGGGACATCCTGTTTCTCACTAAGCCGCTGTTTTTCGTAATACGCAACACCGTGAACCGAACTTCTGAAGGACGGTGGTCCGGACGGTGGCCAGCCTCTACGTCGACGGTGTGTGGTGCGACCCGGCCGAGGGCGGTCAGCGGGAGATTCGTTGCCCGGCCGACGGCCGTGCGGTGGCGACCGTGGGCGAGGCGAGCGCCGCCGACACCGAGCGGGCCATCGGGGCCGCCCGCCGGGCCTTCGACGAGGGGTCCTGGCCGCGCACCCCGGCCGGCGAGCGGGGCGCGCTGCTGCTGCGTGTCGCCGACCTGCTCGCCCGCGACGCGAAGGACGTCGCGGTGGCCGAGGCGCTCGACACCGGCAAGCGGCTGGTCGAGGCGGAGTACGACGTGCAGGACGTCATCCGCACCTTCCGCTACTTCGGCGGGATCGCCGACACCGAGGCCGGGCGGGTCGTCGACACCGGCCGCGAGGACGCGATCAGCCGGATCGTCTACGAGCCGGTCGGCGTCTGCGGCCTCATCACCCCGTGGAACTACCCCCTGCTGCAGGCCGCCTGGAAGGTCGCCCCGGCCCTGGCCGCCGGCAACACGTTCGTGCTCAAGCCCAGCGAGCTGACCCCGTCGACGGCGATCCTGCTGATGCGGCTGCTGACCGAGGCGGGGCTGCCCGCCGGCGTGGGCAACCTGGTGCTGGGCGCGGGGCCGGCCGCCGGCGCGCCGCTGGCCGAGCACCCGGCGGTCGACCTGGTCTCGTTCACCGGCGGGCTGGTCACCGGCCGGCGGGTGATGGCCGCCGCGGCCGGCACCGTGAAGCGCGTCGCGCTCGAGCTGGGCGGCAAGAACCCCAACGTGGTGTTCGCCGACGCCGACGCCGAGGCCGCGATCGACTTCGCGCTGACCGCGGTCTTCCTGCACTCCGGGCAGGTGTGCTCGGCCGGCGCCCGGCTCATCGTCGAGGACGGCCTGCACGACGAGTTCGTCGACGAGGTGGTGCGCCGGGCCGAGCGCATCCGCCTCGGCGGGCCGTTCGACCCGCGGGCCGAGACCGGACCGCTCATCTCGGCCGCGCATCGCGAGCGGGTCGAGCGCTACGTCGCGGCCGGGCTCGCCGAGGGCGCCGTGCTGCGCTGCGGCGGCCGGCGGCCGGACGATCCCGGCCTGTCCGGCGGGTTCTACTACCGTCCGACGGTGCTCGACGAGTGCCGCTCCGGCATGTCCGTGCTGGCCGAGGAGGCGTTCGGGCCGGTGCTCACCGTCGAGCGGTTCAGCGGCGAGGACGAGGCGGTCCGGCTCGCCAACGACACCGTCTACGGGCTGGCCGGCGCCGTGTGGACCCAGGACGCCGGCCGGGCGCAGCGGGTCGCGCGGGCACTGCGGCACGGCACCATCTGGATCAACGACTACCACCCCTACGTGCCGCAGGCCGAGTGGGGTGGCTTCAAGCAGTCCGGCATCGGCCGGGAGCTGGGGCGGGCGGGACTCGACGAGTACCGCGAGATCAAGCACGTCTGGCACAACATCCGGCCGCGCCCGCAGTACTGGTTCGGCGCGTCGTGAACGACCGAGGAGGTTCCCATGACGCTGACGCAGTCCTCGACCCACCCCGCGCTCGCCGTCGACGGCCTGTGGAAGGTGTTCGGCCCGCGCGCCGACAAGGTCGTCGGCACCGAGCTGGCCGACCTGTCGCGGGCCGAGCTGCGCGACCGCACCGGTTGCCTGGTCGCGGTGCGGGACGTCTCGTTCGAGGTCGCGGCCAACGAGGTGTTCGTCGTCATGGGCCTGTCCGGCTCGGGCAAGTCGACGCTGGTGCGCTGCCTGACCCGGCTGATCGAGCCGACCGCGGGCGCGGTGCGCTACGACGGTGACGACATCATGCAGGCCGACGCCCGCCGCCTGCGCCGGCTGCGCCGGCACCGCTTCGGCATGGTGTTCCAGCACTTCGGCCTGCTGCCGCACCGACGGGTCCTGGACAACATCGCCTACGGGCTGGAGATCCGCGGGGTCCGCAAGGCCGAGCGCGAGCAGCGGGCGGGGGAGGTGCTCGACCTGGTCGGGCTCACCGGCTACGCCGACCACTTCCCCGACCAGCTCTCCGGCGGCATGCAGCAGCGCGTCGGGCTGGGCCGCGCGCTGGCCGTCGACCCGCAGATCCTGTTCTTCGACGAGCCGTTCTCCGCGCTCGACCCGCTGATCCGCCGCGATATGCAGAACGAGGTGGTGCGCCTGCACCACGAGGTCGGCAAGACGATGGTGTTCATCACCCACGACCTGCACGAGGCGCTGCGCCTGGGCGACCGGATCCTCATCATGCGCGACGGCGCGATCGTGCAGATCGGCCGGCCCGACGAGGTGGTCGGCGCGCCGGCCGACGACTACGTGCGGGACTTCGTGGCCGACGTGCCCAAGTCGCACGTGCTCACCATCCGGTGGGTGATGCGGCCGGTGACCCCCGACGACCCGCTCGACGGCCCCGAGGTCGGCCCCGACCTGATCGTCCGCGACGCCGCCCGGATCGTGCTGGCGGCCACGGCTCCGGTCCGGGTCGTCCACGATGGACAGTTGCTCGGCCTGGTCGACGACGACGCGATCCTGCGGGTCATCGTGGCCGAGGACGAGCGCCGGCCCGCGGAAGCGGCGGTCGCGCCGTGACCACCGTCGAGTCGGCCAGCCGGACGCAGGCCCGGGCCGCCGCCCGCCGCCCGCCGCCGCGGGCCTGGCTGATCGCGGGCATCCTGGCGGCGTGGGTGCTGCTGTGGGTCCCGCTGCGCGGCAGGCACACCCTCGCCCTGGACAACTCCCAGCTCACCGGCGCGCAGCAGCAGCTCAACGAGCTGCGCGACAAGGTCGTCGTCGCCCGGGGCAGCAACCCCTTCTTCACCGACTTCGTCAACGTCATCCGCACCGGCATCGACCGGCTCACGGAGCTCATCCAGTCGCTGATCAGCCAGCCCGCCTACGACCGGCCGGTGCCGGTGATCGGCTGGCTCGGCGTGGTGGCCCTCGCGGCGCTCGGCGCCTACGCGTTCGGCAACTGGCGGGCCGCGGGCGTGGCCGGGCTGGGCTTCACCTCGTTCGGCCTGCTCGGCTACTGGCAGCAGAGCATGGACACGCTGGCCCTGACCATCGCGGCGGTGCTGATCAGCCTGGCGATCGGCATCCCGGCCGGCGTCTGGATGGGGCTGTCCAGGCCGGTCGAGCGCGCCCTCACCCCGGTGCTGGACTTCATGCAGGCGGTGCCGACCTTCGTCTACCTGGCCCCGCTCACGCTGTTCTTCCTGATCGGCCCCGCCTCGGCGGTCATCGCCACGCTCATCTACGCGATGCCGCCGGTCATGCGGCTGACCGCGTTCGGCATCCGCGAGGTGCAGGAGTCCGCCCTGGAGGCCAGTCGCTCGCTCGGCGCCACCCGCTGGCAGCTGCTGCGCAAGGTGCAGCTGCCGCTGGCCAAGCGCACGATCGTCGTGGGGATCAACCAGACCACGATGTGCGCGCTGTCGATGGTCACCATCGCGGCGCTCATCGACGCGCCGGGGCTGGGCCGCGTGGTGCTGCGGGCCCTGCAGATCCTCGACGTCGGCACCGCGTTCCGGGCCGGCCTGGCCATTGTCATCATGGCCATCGTGCTCGACCGGGTCACGACCGCGGCGAGCGTGCGGGCCGACGTGACCGCCCGCGGGGGCGCGGCCGGCTCGCGGCAGCGCCGGTGGGTGCTCGGGGCGCTCGGCGCGCTGACGCTCGTCGCGCTGTACCTGGCGTACACCTTCGTCTGGGCGGCGATCTTCCCCGGCTCCGACACCGGCGGCCTGCTCGGCGCCCGGCTGGCCCGGGCGGTCGAGGGCATCTCCGACTGGGTGCAGGCCAACCTCGCCGGCATCACCGAGGCGACCCGCAACGGCTTCAGCTACGGCCTGCTCAACCCGCTGCAGGACCTGATCGCGGGCTCGCCGTGGTACCTGGTCTGCGCGGTCGTGCTGGCCCTGGCCGCGGTGCTGGGCGGCTGGCGGGTGCTGCCGGTCGTGACGGTCTGCCTCGGCCTGCTGCTGGCCAGCGGGCTCTGGCAGGACTCGATGGTGACGCTGACGGCCACGCTGATCGCCACCTGCGTCGTCATGCTCCTGGGCGTCGTGTTCGGGGTGTGGATGGGCCGCAGCGACCGCGCCGACCGGGTGCTCCGCCCGGTCCTCGACGCGGCCCAGGTCATGCCCGCGTTCGTCTACCTGGTCCCGTTTCTCGGCCTGTTCGGCCCCAGCCGGTTCACCGCCATCGTCGCCGCGGTCGTGTTCGGCATGCCGGTGGCCACGAAGATCGTCGCCGACGGCATCCGGGCCGTGCCGCCCACCGTGCTGGAGGCGGCGGCCGCGTCGGGGTCCACGTCCTGGCAGGTGATCACCAAGGTCCAGCTGCCGCTGGCCCGGCGGGCGCTGGCGTTGGCGACCAACCAGGGCCTCATCTACGTCCTGTCGATGACGGTCGTCGGTGGTCTGGTCGGCGGCGGCGCGCTGGGCTACCTGGTCGTCGCCGGGTTCTCGCAATACAGCCTGTACGGCAAGGGCCTGGCCGCCGGCGTGGCCATCGCCCTGCTGTGCATCCTGCTCGACCGGATCACCCAGGCCGCCGCCCGGCGGGCCGGGGCCCGGTCGTGAGCGGCGCACATCCAGCACTAGGGGAGGAATACGCTTCGTGATCACTACAGCGACGAGGGTGCGCGCCGTGGCGCTGCTGAGTGCGGGCCTGCTCGCACTCACCGGCTGCGGCTCGAAGATCAAGCCGAACGCCGAACCGGCGGCCTCGGCCAGCCACAAGCCCTGCGGCACCGTGAACCTGGCGGTGAACCCGTGGGTCGGCTACGAGGCCGACGCCGCGGTGATCAGCTACATCGCCAAGGAGAAGCTCGGCTGCACCGTGGTGTCGAAGAACATCACCGAGCAGGTGTCGTGGGAGGGCTTCGCCACCGGCGCCGTCGACGTGATCCTGGAGAACTGGGGCCACGACGACCTCAAGAAGACCTACATCGACCAGCAGAAGGTCGCCCAGGAGGCCGGCGAGACCGGGAACAAGGGCACCATCGGGTGGTACATCCCGCCGTGGCTGGCCAAGGAGCACCCGGACATCCTGGACTGGCACAACCTCAACAAGTACGCCGCGCAGTTCAAGACCTCCGAGTCCGGCAACCAGGGCGCCTTCCTCGACGGCGACCCGTCCTACGTCACCAACGACGTGGCGCTGGTGAAGAACCTGAACCTGAACTTCAAGGTGATCTTCACCGGCAGCGAGGACGCGCTGATCCAGGCGTTCAAGACCGCCGAGGCCCAGAAGAAGTGGGTCATCGGGTACTTCTACGAGCCGCAGTGGTTCCTGTCCGAGGTCAAGCTCGTGCACATCCCGCTGCCGCCCTACACGCCCGGCTGCGACGCCGACGCGCAGAAGGTCGCCTGCGACTACCAGCCGTACGACCTCGACAAGATCGTGAGCACGAAGTTTGCCGGCTCGGGCAGCCCGGCCATGACGCTGGTGAAGAACTTCAAGTGGACCAACGACCACCAGAACGACGTCGCGCGCGACATCGCCGAGAACAAGCTCTCCGACGAGGCGGCCGCCAAGAAGTGGGTCGACGCCCACCCGGACGTCTGGCAGTCGTGGCTGCAGGGCACGTGATCCGAGCGGTGATCTGATCCGTGAACGGGCCGGCCCACCTGTGGGGCCGGCCCGTTCCGCGCTACGGCGGGCTCTTGACACGCGCGATGCCGGGCGCGAATCTGTTGCGAAGGGCGCACCGTGTTGCTCAAGACGCACCGAATAGGGGGGTCGGCATGACCGGTCCGAAGGTCGTCGTGATCGGGGCCGGCGTCGTCGGCGCGGCCGTCGCGGACGAGCTGGCGTTGCGGGGCTGGGACGACATCACGGTCGTCGACCAGGGGCCGCTGCCGGCCACCGGTGGGTCGTCGTCGCACGCGCCGGGCCTGGTCTTCCAGACCAACGCCAACCGGACCATGACGCGCCTCGCGCAGTACACCATCGACAAGCTCGGACGGCTGGACTGCTTCCTGCCGGTCGGCAGCCTCGAGGTGGCCACCAGCGCCGCCCGGCTCGCCGAGCTGCACCGCCGACACGGCTGGCTGGCCGCGTGGGGCGGCCGGGGCAGCGTCCTCGACCCGGACGAGTGCGTGCGGCTGCACCCGCTGCTCGACCGGGGCGGCGTCCTCGGCGGCCTGCACGTCCCGGCCGACGGGCTCGCCCGGGCGGTCCGGGCGGTGCAGGTCCAGCTCGACCGGGCGGCCGGGCGCGGCGCGCGGCTGCTGGAGCGCCACGAGGTCCTCGACATCCGCACCAGCGGGGGCCGGGTCGCCGGCGTCGTCACGGACCGGGGCGAGCTGCCGGCGGACATCGTGGTCTGCGCGGCCGGCATCTGGGGACCGCGGATCGCCCGGATGGTGGGCCTGAGGCTGCCGCTCACCCCGCTGGCGCACCAGCTCGCCTGGACGGGCCCGGTGCCGGCGCTGCACGGCCTGACCGCCGAGGCGACCCACCCGATCCTGCGCCACCAGGACGCCGACCTGTACGTGCGGGACCGCGGCGACCGCCTGGGCGTGGGCTACTACGGCCACCGGCCGCTGCCGATCAGCGCCGACGACATCGTGCCGGTCTCGCAGGCGGAGATCATGCCCTCGATGCTGCCGTTCACCGCCGACGACTTCGAGCCCGCCTGGACGGCGACCCGCGAGCTGCTTCCGGCGGCGCGGGAGGCGAAGATCGACGACGCGTTCAACGGCCTCTTCTCGTTCACCACCGACAACCTGCCGCTGCTCGGCGAGTCGCCCGACGTTGCCGGGTTCTGGGTCGCCGAGGCGGTCTGGGTGACGCACTCGGCCGGGGTCGGGCGGGCGGTCGCGGAGTGGATCGTCGACGGCGTCAGCACGTTCGACCTCAGCGGCTGCGACCTCAACCGCTTCGAGGCGCACCAACTGGCCCCCGACTACGTGCTGGCCCGCGACTGCCAGAACTACGTCGAGGTCTACGACATCATCCACCCGCTGCAGCCGATGGAGGCGCCGCGGCCGCTGCGCACGACGCCGTTCTACCCGCGCCAGCAGGAGCTGGACGCCGCGTTCCTGGAGTACGCCGGGTGGGAGCGCCCGCAGTGGTACGGGGCCAACGCACCGCTGGTCGCGGGCCGGCGCCTGCCGGAGCCGGACGGCTGGGCGGCCCGGTTCTGGTCGCCGATCGTCGGCGCGGAGGCGCAGGCCACCCGCGAGGCCGTCGCGCTGTACGACATGAGCACCCTCAAGCGCGCCGAGGTCGCCGGGCCCGGGGCGGCCGACTTCCTGCACTGGATCTCCACCGGCGACATCCACAAGTCGGTGGGCTCGGTGACGTACTGCCTGCTGCTCAACGCCGACGGGGGCATCCGCAGCGACGTGACGATCGCCCGGCTCGGCGAGGAGCGCTTCCAGGTGGGCCTCAACGGCCAGCGCGACGTCGACTGGCTGCGCCGGCACGCGCCCGCCGGGGTCGCGATCACCGACCTGACGGCGGGGACCTGCTGCATCGGCCTGTGGGGCCCGCGCGCCCGCGACGTGCTGCAGCCGCTCACCGACGCCGACCTGTCCAACACCGGGCTGCGGTACTTCCGCGCCGTGCGGACCTACGTCGGGATGGTCCCGGTCACCGCCCTGCGCCTGTCCTACGTCGGCGAACTGGGCTGGGAGCTCTACACCACCGCGGATCTCGGCCTCAAGCTGTGGGACACGCTGTGGGCGGCGGGCCGCGAGCACGGCCTGCTCGCCGCCGGCCGGGGCGCGTTCACCAGCCTGCGCCTGGAGAAGGGGTACCGCTCGTTCGGCACCGACATGACCCACGAGCACGACCCCTTCGAGGCCGGCCTGGACTTCGCCGTCAAGCTGGGCAAGGGCGACTTCTTCGGCCGGGACGGCCTGCTGCGCCGGCCGCACGACCGGCGGCTGGCCTGCCTGACCCTCGACGGCGTGGTGCTGGGCGCGGAGCCGGTGTACAGCGGGGACACGGCCGTCGGATACGTCACCAGCGCGGCCTACGGCTACACGGTCGGCACCGGGATCGCCTACGCCTGGCTCCCCGCCGAGCTGGCCGAGCCCGGCCGGACCGTCCACATCGGATACTTCGACCGGCGGATCCCGGCCACCGTCGCCGCCGAGCCGCTGTTCGACCCGGCGATGACGAGGCTGAAGGGCTGACATGGAGGACCTTCCCGAGCACCCGGACTTCCTCTGGCGCAACCCGGAGCCCCGGCGGCACTACGACGTCGTGGTGGTCGGCGGCGGCGGGCACGGCCTGGCCACCGCCTACTACCTGGCCCGCAACCACGGCATCACGAACGTGGCGGTGCTGGAGCGCGGCTGGCTGGCCGGCGGGAACATGGCCCGCAACACGACCATCATCCGGTCGAACTACCTGTGGGAGCAGAGCGCGGGCATCTACGAGCACGCGCTGCGGCTGTGGGAGACGCTGGAGGAGGACCTCGGCTATCCGCTGCTGTTCAGCCAGCGCGGCGTGCTCAACCTCGCGCACAGCCTGCAGGACGTGCGCGAGGGCGTGCGCCGGGTGCACGCCAACCGGCTCAGCGGCGTCGACGCCGAATGGCTCGAGCCCGAGCAGGTCCGGGAGGTCTGCCCGATCATCTCGGTCTCGCCCGACGTGCGGTACCCCGTGCTCGGCGCCACGTACCAGCCGCGGGCGGGCATCGCCAAGCACGACTACGTCGCGTGGGGCTTCGCCCGGGCCGCGGACGCGCTCGGCGTCGACCTGATCCAGCACTGCGAGGTCACCGGCATCGACGTGGCCGGCGGCCGGGTCGTCGGGCTGCAGACGACCCGGGGACCGATCGGTGCCGGCCGGGTCGCGCTCTGCGCCGCCGGGCACACCTCGGTGCTGGCCGCGATGGTCGGGCTGGCCCTGCCGCTGTCCAGCCACCCACTGCAGGCCCTGGTCTCCGAGCTGCTGGAGCCGGTCCATCCCACCGTCGTGATGTCCAACGCGGTGCACGTCTACGTCAGCCAGGCGCACAAGGGGGAGCTGGTGATGGGGGCCGGGATCGACGCCTACAACGCCTACACGCAACGCGGGGCGCTGCACGTCATCGAGCGGCAGATGTCCGCCGCGCTGGAGCTGTTCCCGGTGTTCGCCCGCGCCCGCGTCCTGCGCACGTGGGGCGGCATCGTCGACGTGACCCCGGACGCCTCGGCGATCGTCGGGCCGACCCCGGTCGAGGGCCTGTTCGTCAACTGCGGCTGGGGCACCGGCGGGTTCAAGGCCACCCCCGGCGTGGGCTGGTGCTACGCCCACACGGTCGCCACCGGCGAGCCGCACGAGCTCAACGCGCCGTTCCGGCTCGACCGGTTCACCACCGGGTCGCTCATCGACGAGCACGGCGCGGCGGCGGTGGCGCACTGATGCTGCTCATCGACTGCCCCTGGTGCGGGCCGCGCAACGAGGACGAGTTCCACTACGGCGGCCAGGCGCACGTGGCCTACCCCGCCGAGCCGGCGGCGCTCACCGACGAGGAGTGGGGCCGGTACCTCTTCGTCCGCGACAACCCGAAGGGCCCCTTCGCCGAGCGGTGGTGCCACAGCTCGGGCTGCCGGCGCTGGTTCAACGCGGTGCGCGACACCCGCACCAACGAGGTGCTGCGGGTGTACCGGTGAACGTCGTGCGCTTTACGTTCAACGGGATCGAGTACACCGGCCGCCCCGGCGACACGCTGGCGGCAGCCCTGCTGGCCAACGGCGTGCGGCGGGTCGCTACCAGCGTCCGGCTGGGCCGGCCGCGCGGCATCATGTCCGCCGGCAGCGAGGAGCCGACGGGCATCGTGCAGGTCGAGACCCCGTTCCCCGACCCGCTGCGCCCGGCAACCATGGTCGAGCTCTTCGACGGGCTGGCCGCCGTCGGCCTGGCGGGCCGGGGCCGGCTCGCCGACCGCCCCGACCCGGCCCGCTATGACGCGGTGTTCGCGCACTGCGACGTGCTCGTCGTCGGCGCCGGGCCGGCCGGACTTGCGGCGGCCGAGTTCGCGGCGGCGGCCGGTGTGCGGGTGCTGCTGTGCGACGAGCACCCCCGTGACCCGGCGCTGGTGCCCGGCGCCACGGTGCTGGGCCGCACGACCGCGTTCGGCTACTACGACGACAACTACGTGGTCGCGGTCGAGCGGCGCACCGATCATCTCGGCTTCGCCGCGCCGCCGGACATGGCGCGCGAGCGGATCTGGCGCATCCGCGCCAAGCGGGTGATCCTGGCGACCGGCGCGCACGAGCGGTTGATCGCGTTCCCCGGCAACGACCGGCCCGGGGTGATGCTCGCCGGCGCGGCCCGCACCTACCTGCACCGCTTCGGCGTGCCGGCCGGTCGTCGCGCGGTCGTCTTCACCGCCAACCGGTCCGGCCACGAGGCCGCCGCGGACCTGGCCGCCGCCGGCGTGGAGATCGCCGCCGTCGCCGACGCCCGCGAAGGGCGGCTGGTGACCGGCACCGAGGGCGGCTCGGAGCTCGCCGCGGTCTTCGTCGACGGCCGGCGCGTCGAGGCCGACCTGCTGCTGGTCTCCGGCGGCTGGAGCCCGGTGCTGCACCTCTACAGCCAGGCCGGCGGCGGGCTGCGCTACGACGAGGACCTCGGGGCGTACCTGGCCGACGGCTGCCGGCAGGCGGTGGAGCCCGCCGGGGCCGCCGCCGGCCGGTACGAGCACGACGCGTGTGCCGCCGACGGCGCCGCCGCCGCCGCGCGGGCGCTGATCGCGCTCGGCGTGCCGGCGGAGTCCCCGCCGCCGGTGCCCGCCGGGCGGCCCGACCCGCCGGGCTCGTACCTGTGGCACGCCGGCGTCGCCGCCGCCCCGCACGAGGCGTTCGTCGACCTGCAGCGCGACGTCACCGTGGCCGACGTCCGCCGGGCGACCGGGGCCGGGCTGCGCTCGGTCGAGCACGTCAAGCGGTACACCACCGCCGGCACCGCGCACGACCAGGGCAAGACGTCCGGCCTGCTGACCAGCGCAACGATCGGCGACGCGCTCGGAGCGCGGATCGCGGAGCTGGGCGTGACGACGTTCCGCCCGCCGTACACCTCGGTCAGCTTCGCGGCCCTGGCCGGCCGCGACCGGGGCGAGCGGTTCGACCCGATCCGGATCACCGCGATCCACGACCGGCACGTGGCCGGCAGCGCGCGGTTCGAGAACGTCGGACAGTGGAAGCGACCCTGGTACTACCCGCGGGCCGGGGAGGACCTCGGCGCCGCGGTGCATCGCGAGTGCGTCGCGGCGCGGACCGGCGTGGCGATGATGGACGCCTCCACCCTCGGCAAGATCGACGTGCACGGCCCGGACGCCGCCGAGTTCCTCGACCGCATGTACACCAACGTGATGAGCAGCCTGGCCGTCGGCGCCGTGCGCTACGGCGTGATGTGCCGGCTGGACGGCATGGTGTTCGACGACGGCACCGTGGCCCGGCTGGCCGAGGACCGGTTCCTGGTCACCACAACGACCGGCAACGCCGCCGCCGTGCTCGACTGGTTCGAGGAGTGGCGGCAGACCGAGTGGCCCGGCCTCGAGGTCTGGTGCACGTCGGTCACCGAGCAATGGTCCACCGTCGCCGTGGTCGGCCCGCACTCCCGCGCGGTGCTGGGCACGGTCGGCGGCGACCTGGCCGACCTGCCGTTCATGCGCTGGCGCGACGCCCGCGTGGCCGGGCTGGCCGCCCGGGTGTTCCGGATCAGCTTCTCCGGCGAGCTGGCCTTCGAGGTCAACGTGCCCTGGTGGCAGGGGCCCGAGCTGTGGGAGGCGGTCCTGGCGGCGGGCCGGCCGTGGGGGATCACGCCGTACGGCACCGAGACGATGCACGTCCTGCGCGCGGAGAAGGGCTACCCGATCATCGGGCAGGACACCGACGGCACCGTCACGCCGCACGACCTCGGGCTGGGGTGGGCGGTGTCGAAGAAGAAGGCCGACTTCATCGGCAAGCGCTCCTTCGAGCGGCCCGACACCGCGCGGCCGGACCGTAAGCACCTCGTCGGCGTGCTGCCGGAGGATCCCGCGCTCCGCCTGCCCGAGGGCGCCCACCTGGTCGCCGACCGGGAGCTGCCCCCGCCCCCGGTACCGCTGCTGGGGCACGTGACGTCGAGCTACCACAGCGCGGCGCTGGGCCGCACGTTCGCGCTGGCGCTCGTGCGATCGGGTCGCGACCGGCTGGGTGAGCGGCTGTGGGTGCCCCTCGGCGACGGCGCGGTGGTGCCGGTCACCGTGACGGCGCCGGTGTTCTACGACCCGGAAGGGACCCGCCGTGACGGTTGAGCGCCTGCCCGCCGTGCCGAAGCTGAACGTTCGCAGCCGTACGGTCCCGGCGGGCTACCCTGCGACGCCCAACACGTTCGTGACCGAGGGCGAGCGCCGGGTGCTGTGGCTGGGCCCGGACGAGTGGCTGGTGCTGCATCCCCGCGGTACCGAGGACGGATCCACCCTCGACGTGAGCGACACGCGGGTCGGGTTCGCGGTGCGTGGCCCGCAGGCCCGCTCGGTCCTCGCCCACGGCTGCGCGCTGGACCTGCACCCCGCCGCGTTCCCGGTCGGCTCGTGCGCGCAGACCATGCTGGCGCGGGCCGCGGTGGTGCTCATGCTGGTCGCCGACGAGCCGGTGTTCTGGCTGCTGGTCCGCTCCTCCTTCGCCCGCTACGTCGCCGAGTGGCTCGACGACGCCGCGGTCGAGTACCGCTGAGCGAGCAGTTCGAGCAGGCGGGCCGCGAACGCCTTCGGCCGAGTGGCCGCCCTCGAACTCGGCGGCCTCGCGGCCGAGCAACCGGGCCAGGGACAGCGCCGGCGTCCGGCGTGGCCAAGAGTTAAGACATCGAGATCGGTAAGGCCGTGCTGGATGGCGAACTCAGCGGTGTCCGGCGCCGGGTCGTGGCCACGGTCACCGACGGCGGTCCCGGCCCGGCGTACCCGTTCGCCGGGCTGCTGCCGGTCGGCGGCGACGACGCGCCGGCCGGGTTCGGGCTGTGGATCGCGCACCAAACCTGCGATCGCGCGAGCCTGTACCGGTCGGCGGACGGCGTCACCGTCCGGCTCACTCAGCGCGCCCCGTGACGCAGGCCGGCCTCGTGCGCCACGACGATCGCCTGGGCCCGGTCCCGGACGTCGAGCTTTGCCAGGATGTGCCGGACGTGCGTCTTCACGGTGGCCATGCTGATGACCAGCTCCGCGGCGATCTCGGCGTTCGACAGGCCGGCACCGATGCGGGTCAGGACCTCCAGCTCCCGCTCGCTGAGGTCGGCGACACCGGCGGGCGGCGCCGGCGGCCGCGGCGGCCGCGCTGCGAAATGGTCCATGAGCCGGGCCAGCACACTCGGCGCCATGACCGGCTCGCCGTCGACCGCACGGCGGACCGCGTCGGCGAGGCCCTCCGACGTCACGTCCTTGAGCAGGAAACCGGCCGCCCCGGCCCGCAGGGCGCTGACGACGTGCTCGTCGGCGTTGAACGTGGTGAGCGCGATGACCGGGGTGCGGCCATCACAGCCGGCGACGATGCGCCGGGTCGCCTCGACGCCGTCCAGCACCGGCATGTGCAGGTCCATGAGCACGACGTCGGGCCGCTGCTCACCGACGGCCGCGATCGCGGCGGCGCCGTCGCCCGCCTCTGTCACCTCGAACCCGGCCAGTTCGAGAATCAGCCGCAGGCCCTGCCGTACCAGGGCCTGGTCGTCGACGACCAGAACGCGGATCATCGCGCCCCCGCGGCGGGCAGCTTCACCTGTACCTCGAACGAGCCGTCGCGGACCGCGGCGGTGAACGTGCCGCCGAGCAGCTCGGCCCGGTGCCGCATGCCGGCCAGGCCTCGCCCCGGCACCGGCTGCGCACGACCGTCCACCGGGTTGGCCGCGGTGACGGTGACGGTGTCCAGCGCCCAGTGCACGCCGACCGCGATGGCCCGGCCGGGCGCGTGCCGGCCGGCATTGGTCAGGCACTCACGGACGATGCGGTGCACCGCCAGCCAGACCGGTGTCTCGCCCGGCCACGGCACGCCGGTGAGCGCGAGGGAGTTGGCCACCCCGGCCGCGTCCGCCCGCCGCGCGAGATCGGCCAGCCCCTCGGCGGTCGCGTCGGTCGGGTCGGTCGGCGGCGCCACGACGTCGAGCGCCGAGCGGATCTGGCGCAGGGTCCGGTGCGAGGTCTCGCGGATCGCCTCGACGGGTGCGGCGGCCCGCTCCGGGGCCAGCCGCAGCGCCGCGGACGCCGCCTCGGCCTGCACGGCGATGAGGGTCAGCTCGTGGCCGAGGACGTCGTGCAGCTCCTGGGCGATCCGGGCCCGCTCCTCGCTGACCGCCGCCTCGCGCACCTTGCGCTTCTCGGCCTCCAGCTCGGCGGCCAGCTGCAGCAGCGCCCGGTGCTGCAGGCGCTGGTGGGCGACGAGCTGCCCGGCCGCCACCGGCGCCACGACGGACAGCACCGCGCCGATCACGGCCACTGGCAGCTCGGGGCCGAGCAGCGTGCCGACGGTCCCGGTGACGCAGCCCCACGCGGTGACCGCCCACACGGCGGCGCGCGGCGCGCCGTAGGCGCCAGCGGCGAAGAACTGCAGGACGACGGCGACGTATCCGAGCAGGGGGTAGCCGTCGAGCGGGATGAACCAGAACGCGCTCGACACGGCCGCGGACTCCAGCGGATACCGCCGGCGCCAGGCCAGCGGCAGCATCGACCCGAGCACGTAGAGCTCGCCGATGCCCCGATGGGCGATCGGGAACACGAGCGTCTGGGCGAGCGCAATCACGGTCAGCACCGCCGTCAGGACGGCGTCGGACCGTGCCACCCGCAGCCGGGCCACCCACGCGTTCACGACCGCGAGCGTAGGACATCGCCGTTGCGCGCCGCCTCATCCCACGGGCTGATCGGCGCTGCACCGAGAGGCTGAGCTGCGAAGCCGCCCGCGGGTCGATGCCGGCAGAGTGCCCGCCTCCGTACGTTGCTCACACCCAACCACCGTTGAAAGGAACATCGATGACTTCGCCTGTGACCTTGCCGGCCGCCACCGTCACCGCCGGCCCCGTCCGGACCAGCACCCGCTTCGGTCTGGCATTCACCGTCTGCCAGCTGCTCGCGATGATCGCGATGGCGGTCTTCGTCCTGCCGCACGGCGGCTCGCCGTCCGACCCCGCCCTGGAACGCGGGCAGAGCGTGCAGGAGGCGGCCGACCTGTACCGCATCGGCAACTTCGTCTTCATGGCCGCCGGGTCGCTCCTGCTGGGCTTCCTCGGCGCCGTCTGGGCGCGGCTACGCCGGGCCGACAGCAGCGGCGTCCTCGCCACCGTCGCGGTCGGGTCCGGCATCCTCCTCGCGCTGATCTGGCCGATGGCCGGCATGCTGCACGACGTCGCCCTGGAGACCGCGGCCGACGGCGCCGACCTGCGCATCCTCGCCGGCTGGGACGCCGTGGCGCCGTTCGGCCTGGCGTTCTCGGTGTTCGCCCGGGTGTTCTTCATCGGCGCAATCGCGCTGGGCCTGCGCGCCACCGGCAAGGCCCCGTGGCTGGTCCGCTCGGCCGGCGTCATCGCCCTGCTCAGCCTGGTCGGCAGCGCGACCCTCGTGTCGGGCGCGCTGTTCCCGCTGCTGGCGCTGAGCACGCTCGGCTACGAGCTGTGGGTCGGCGCGCTGGCCTGGCACTGGCTGCGGGACGGCCGGTGAGCGCCGGGGCCTGGGCCGGACCGACCTGACCGAGGTTCAGCGGAGGCCAAAACACCAGCGTCGCCGGCCACCACCAGGATGGTCATGTCGGGCGGCCGCCGTAGGAGGCGGCCAAAGCCTGCACGACCGCTGCCGCGTCGGCGACCTCGGCCGGGATAGCGCTCCGGGCGGTCCGCAAGCTGAGCAAGCGGCCGCATCCCGGGAGGGCGGCGGACGTTCGGACACCGTGCATGCTCTCGT
This sequence comes from Dactylosporangium sp. McL0621, assembly GCF_049995355.1. Taxonomy (NCBI): domain Bacteria; kingdom Bacillati; phylum Actinomycetota; class Actinomycetes; order Micromonosporales; family Micromonosporaceae; genus Dactylosporangium; species Dactylosporangium sp. McL0621. Next base: position 9,257,694 of record NZ_CP188259.1, on the reverse strand, counting down.
GGACTAGACGCAGCTGGGTGCCATCGTGTCCTGCAAGCCCGCGGGCAAGAAAGTACATACTCTTGTACGACGCCGAGCCTCCAGGCAGCCCACCGTGGGTACGAGTGCCAGGATCTGCAGTCGGCACCCGCTTGGTTGACCTCATCTTCGGACACTGACGGAAGCCTACGTCGATGCCAAACAGGTGAGTGACGACCGATTCGATGATTTGACGGTGATCACTATCGATGGTCGACGGGACGTCCACGACGCCGGTGCGGCCGGGCAGTGACTGTCGTTGGACGAGGGCGGACGTCCGCGGCGGTGGAGAAGACCGCCGCGGACGTCGTCGGCTATGCCGGGTCGGGTGCGAGCCGGACCCGGCGCAGGAGTTGGGCGTTGACGGCGACCACGATGGTGGACGTGGACATGAGGATGGCGCCGATGGCGGGGCTGAGGGTGATGCCGGCCCAGGCCAGGACGCCGGCGGCGAGCGGGATGGCGATGACGTTGTAGCCGGCGGCCCAGGCCAGGTTCTGGATCATCTTGCGGTAGGAGGCCCGGGAGAGCCGGATGACACCGGTGACGCCGCGGGGGTCGGATGAGGCGAGGACGACGCCGGCGGACTCGATGGCGACGTCGGTGCCGGCGCCGATGGCGATGCCGACGTCGGCGCGGGCCAGGGCGGGTGCGTCGTTGACGCCGTCGCCGACCATCGCCACGGTCAGGCCGCGGGCCTGCAGCTGGGCGACGGCCTGGTCCTTGTCGGCCGGGAGGACCTCGGCGAACACCTCGTCGAGACCGAGGTCGGCGGCGACCGCCTCGGCGACCGGCCGGGCATCCCCGGTGATCATGACGATCTTCCGGATGCCCTGTGCGCGCAGCTCGGCGATGGCCTGCCGGGCCTCCGGGCGTACCTCGTCCTCCAGTGCGAGGGCGCCGAGCACTTCGGCGCCGCCGTCGGTGCGGCGCAGCAGGTGCAGCACCGCGGCGCCGCGCCGGGACCACTCGGCGGTCCGTTGCGTGAGGTCGGCGGGTTCGGCTGCGCCGAGTTCGCGCAGCAGCGCCGGGCCGCCGATGGCGTAGCGGGTGCCGTCGACGGAGGCCTGCACGCCGCGGCCGGTCAGCGACCGGAATTCGCTGGCCTTTGCGGCCCGGCCGGCCGCGGCGGCGACGATCGCCTTGGCCAAGGGGTGCTCGCTGTCGGCTTCGACCGCGCCGGCCAGCCGGAGCACCTCGTCGTCGCCGGTGTCGCCGGCGCCGGCCACGGCGGTGACGACGTGGGCGCCGCGGGTGAGGGTGCCGGTCTTGTCGAACAGCACCGCGTCGACGGCCCGCATCCGCTCCAGGGCCAGGCGGTCCTTGACGAGGATGCCGGCCCGGGCGGACACCGCGGTGGACAGGGCGATCACCAGGGGGATGGCCAGGCCGAGCGCGTGCGGGCAGGCGATCACCAGCACCGTGACGGTGCGGACCACGGACTGGTCCAGGTTTCCCAGCGCCCACCAGACCACGAACGTGACCGCGGCTGCGGCGGTCGCGACGTAGAACAGCACGGCCGCGAACCGGTCGGCGAGGACCTGCGCCCTTCCGCTGGACTCCTGGGCGTGGGCGACGAGCCGGCCGATCCCGGCCAGGGCGGTGTCCTCACCGACGGCGTCGACCCGCACCCGCAGCGCCGAGTCGGTGGCCACCGTGCCGGCCACCACCCGGTCGCCGACAGCGCGGCGGACGGGCCGCGACTCGCCGGTGATCATCGACTCGTCCAGTTCGGCCTCGCCGTCGACGACCCGGCCGTCGGCGGGCACCCGGGCCCCGGAACGCACCAGGACCACGTCGCCGACGCCCAGGTCCGTGACCCGCACCGCGGCGACGGACCCGTCCTCGCCGACCCGTTCGGCTTCGTCGGGCAGCAGCGCGGCCAGGGCGGCCAGGGCGCCCTGGGCCTGGCCGATCGCCTTCATCTCCTGCCAGTGTCCGAGCAGCATGATGGTGACCAGCGCGGCCAGTTCCCACCAGAAGTCCAGGTCGAACTGCCCGGTGCTGGTGGCCAGCGACGCGACGTAGGCGACGGTGATGGCCATGGAGATGAGCAGCATCATGCCGGGCGCCCGGTCGCGGACCTCCCGCACGCCACCGGCCAGGAACGGCCAGCCGCCGTAGAGGAACACCACCGACCCGAGGACTGGGCCGACCCACGTCACGCCGGGGAAGTCGAGCCGGTACCCGAACCAGTCCATGACCATCTCGCTGGTCGCGACCACCGGCATGGTCAGCGCGAGACTCAGCCAGAACTTGCGCCGGAACATCTCCGGATCGTGCCCAGCGTGCTTGTCGTGCCCGCCGTGGCCGTGGTGTCCGGAGTCGCCAGCGTGCGAACCGGCCGTCACTTCGTGTCGCGCGTGGGGATGCGCGAGCGGCTGTTGCCCGTCGGTGCCGACGTGCTGATGCGCATGGTGGTGCTGGGCGTTCACACCCGCCGCGCTCGATGCCTCGGACATGACACTCTCCCTTCAACACCGCGGCAATACCCCCAGGGGGTATTGGGCGGCAACGGCGAGCTTGGTAGTGCGGGTGATGTCGAGCCAGCCGTCCCGCCCGGTGCGGTGCCGGTGCGATGAGACAGACGTCCGGGTCAGGCAGCGGCCTGTCCGGCGCCGGCGTGGCCGACTGGGTGGGCGGGCTCAAACCGGCGCAGGCGCAGGCTGTTGGTCACGACGAACACCGATGACAGCGCCATCGCGGCCCCGGCGAGCATCGGGTTGAGCAGGCCGGCGGCGGCGAGGGGCAGTGCGGCGACGTTGTAGGCGAAGGCCCAGAACAGGTTGGTCTTGATTGTGCGCAGGGTGCGGCGGGACAGCCGGATCGCGTCGACGGCAGCGGTGAGGTCGCCGCGGACGAGGGTGAGGTCGGCGGCCTCGATGGCAACGTCGGTGCCGGTGCCCATGGCGAGGCCGAGGTCGGCCTGGGCGAGGGCGGCGGCGTCATTGACGCCGTCGCCGACCATGGCGACGACCTTGCCGTCGGCCTGCAGGCGTTTCACGACGTCGACCTTGTCGGCGGGCAGAACCTCGGCGATGACGTCGGCGATGCCGACCTGTTCGGCGACCGTGCTGGCAGCGGTGGTGTTGTCGCCGGTGAGCAGGATCGGGGTCAGCCCGAGCCGGCGCAGCGCGGCGACCGCCTCTCGGCTGGACGCTTTCACTGCGTCGCCGACGGTGAGCAGACCGCGGGCCTGCCCGTCCCAGCCGGCCAGGATCGCCGTGCGGCCCTGCTGCTCCGCTGCCGTCTTCGCGTCGCGCAACTCGGCGGGGATCGTCAGGCCCTCGGCGAGCAGGAGCTGGGCCCGGCCCACGATGACGGCGCGCCCGTTCACGGTGCCGCGCACGCCGAGCCCCTCGACATTGGCGAAGCCGTCGACGGCAGGGAGGGTCCCGTGCCGATCCGTCGCGGCGGTGGTGACGGCACGGGCGATCGGATGCTCGGAGGCGGCCTCGAGCGCCCCAGCCGTGCGCAGCACCTCGGCGGCGTCGGTGCCCGGGGCGGGGATGACGTCGTGCAGGGTCATCTGGCCGGTGGTGACGGTGCCGGTCTTGTCCAGCACCACGGTGTCGACACGCTTGGTGGATTCGAGGACTTCCGGGCCTTTGATGAGGATGCCGAGCTGGGCGCCGCGGCCGGTGCCGACGAGCAGCGCGGTCGGGGTAGCCAGGCCCAAGGCGCATGGGCAGGCGATGACGAGCACGGCGACGGCGGCGGTGAACGCGGCGGTGAGGCCGGTGCCGGTGCCGATCCAATAGCCGAGGGTCGCCACGGCGAGGGCGATGACGATCGGGACGAACACGCCGGAGATGCGGTCGGCGAGGCGCTGGACGGCGGCTTTGCCGGTCTGGGCCTGTTCGACGAGCTTCGCCATCTGGGCGAGCTGGGTGTCGGCGCCGATGCGGGTGGCGCGCACGATGAGCCGTCCGCCGGCGTTGACGGTGGCGCCGGTGACGGTGCTGCCGGGGGCGACCTCGACGGGGACGGATTCGCCGGTGAGCATGGCCTCGTCGACGGCGGAGGTGCCATCTTCGACGACGCCGTCGGTGGCGATCTTCTCGCCGGGCCGCACGACGAACCGGTCCCCCACGGTCAGCTGCTCGACCGGGATGCGGTGTTCGGCGCCGTCGCGCAAGACGGCGACGTCCTTGGCACCGAGTTCGAGCAGGGCCCGCAGGGCGGCCCCGGCGCGGCGCTTGGCGCGGGCCTCGAAGTAGCGGCCGGCGAGGAGGAACAGCGTGACGCCGGCCGCGGCCTCGAGGTAGATGTCGCCCGCGCCGTCGCCGCGTTCGATGGTGAGCTCGAACGGGTGGGTCATGCCGGGGGTGCCGGCGGTCCCGAGAAACAGCGCCCACACCGACCAACCGGACGCCGCCAGGGTGCCCAGCGACACGAGGGTGTCCATGGTGGCCGCGCCGTGGCGCAGGTTGGTCCAGGCGGCCTTGTGGAACGGCAGCCCGCCGTAGACGACGACCGGCGCGGCGAGGGTCAGCGACGCCCACTGCCAGAAGTCGAACTGCCAAGCCGGCACCATGGCGAGCAGGATCACCGGGACGGTTAGGACTAGCGACACCCACAATCGGGTCCGCAGCGGACGCAGCTCGTCGGCGGGCTCGGTCGTCGGCTTCGCGCCCGCGGCCGGCGGCGGGGCCGGCAGGGCGGCGGTGTAGCCCGTCTGCTCGACGGTGGTGATGAGCTGCGCCGGGGTGACGTCGCCGGTGACGGTGACGGTGGCCTTCTCCGTGGCGTAGTTGACGGTGGCGGTGACGCCGTCCATGCGGTTGAGCTTCTTCTCGATCCGCGCGGCGCAGGAGGCGCAGGTCATGCCACCGATGGCCAGTTCAAGCTGCGTCGGTACCGTGATCAGCGGCTGGATGGGTGCCATGACGTCCTCAGCTGTGCGTGTGGCCGGGCTCGCCGTGCCCGGTCGCGGTCGGGGCCGGGCTCGGCGCGGTGGTGGGTGCCGCCGCTGCGGCCGGTGTGCTGCCGGCGACGGCGGTGAACTCGGCGGTGCGGACAGTGCCGTTGTGCTGGAAGTCCAGGTATAGCCGGTAGGTCCCGGCGGCCGGAACTTCGGCGGAGAAGGTGATCGTCGGCCCGGCGGTGGTGTGGCCGTCGCCGGGGGCGCCGTCGGGGTGGACGTGCAGGTAGGCGAGGTCGCCGTCGCGCAGGGCGACGAGGTGGCCGTACGCGCCGAGATAGGGCTGCAGATCGGTCACCGGGGCGCCGTCGCGGCTGACGGTCAGGGTCAGCTTCGACGCGGTGCCGGGGATGAGGTCGCCGTCGATGGTGACGGTGTAGCCGTCCACGGTGCTGACGCGATGCGCGGCCGGCAGTGGCCGGGGCTGGTAGTCGCCGGGGGCGGGGATGTCCGCGCCGAGGGTGAGCCCGCGGTCGTGGTCGGCGGGCTGGAAGTCGGCGAAGACCCGGTACTGCCCGGCGTCGCTGACCGCCAGGGGGACGATCCAGGTGCCGTCGGCGTCACGGTTGGGGTGCACGTGCTGGAAGCCGGTGAGGTCGCGGCGCACGACGATGAGGTGGAGTTCCTTGTCGTGGCTGGTCGCGTACCGGGTGACGGGTCGCTGGTCGGGGCCGAGGATCCGGAACCGGAACGGGGCCGCCGCAGCGGTGCTGAGCGTGGTGGTGAGCGGCTGGAGCCGGTAGCCGTCCTCGGTGATCTGCAGGCCACCGGGCAGCGGTGCCGCGGTGCTGGCGGCGTGCTGGTCATGGCCGGCGGCCGGGTTGTGGCCGGTGTCGGTGTGGGCGGCCGGGGCCGGGGCGGGACCGGCCAGGTGACCGATCCCTGCCGCGGCGATGAACACGGCCGCCAGGCCGAGCGCGTAGGCGCTGAGCGTGAGCGGTGTGCGCATGACTACCTCGCTACTTCGTAGCCGGCTTCGTCGACGGCGGCGCGCACGGCGTCGGCGTCGAGGGGCTGTTCGCTGGTGACGGTGACGGCGCCGGTGGCCAGGTCGACCTGGACGTTGCTGACGCCGCCGAGCTTGCTGATCTCGCCGGTGACGGAGTCGACGCAGTGGCCGCAGGTCATGCCGGTCACGGTGTAAGTGGTCGTCGTCATGGTGGTGCTCCTGATCTGTCTGGACGGGCGACGCCAGTGCTGCGTTTCCGGCTACTCTTCGTTCACGTTACCCGTACCCCCCAGGGGTATCAACCGTGCGGACCGATCTCCTGCACTCGTGCGGGAAGAGTCACATCCGGACGGCGGGTTGCTGCTCGGGCTCGGCCGCGGCGGCCGGTGCTGAGCGGGCTGGGCGGAGGGTGAGGGCGGCGATGACCGCCCCGGCGAGGGCGATGATTGCGGCGCCGGTGAACGCGGCGGAGTAGCCGTCGGTGAGGGCGGGCAGGTTGCCGAGTTGGTCGGCGCCGCCGGTGGCGGCGACGGCGGTCATCGCGGCCAGGCCGAGCGCGGAGCCGACCTGGTAGCTGGTGTTGACGATGCCGGCGGCGAGGCCGCCCTCCTCCGGGCGGGCGGCGCCGATCGCGGTGCCCAGCGACGGGATGAAGGCCAGGGACATGCCGAGTGCCGCGACGAGGGAGGCGGGCAGCACGTCGGCGGCGAAGGTGCCGGTCGGGCGGACGAACGCCAGCCAGCCGAGGCCGGCGGCGAGCACGGTCAGGCCGGTGACGAGCGTGGTCTTGGGGCCGAACCGGCCGATCGCCCGCGGGGCGAGGAGGATCATGCCGAGCATGATGAGGACGGTCATCGGCAGCAGCGCGGCGCCGCTGGGGAAGGCGCTGTAGCCGAGGACCTGCTGCAGGTACAGGTTGAGGTAGAACCACATCGGGATCCACGCCGCACCGAGCAGCAGCTGCGCGACGTTCGCGGCGGCGAGGTTCGGCGCGCGGAGGATGGACAGCCGCATCAGCGGCTCGCGGCGGGCGGCCTGGATCGCCACGAACGCCGCCAGGGCGAGCACGGCGGCGCCGAGCACCAGCCACGTCTGCGCCGACGACCAGCCGGCCTGCGGGGCGCGGACGATCGCGTACACCGCGGCGGCCAGCCCGGCCGTGACGGTGAGCGCGCCGAGCAGGTCGAGGGAGCCGCGTCGGGCGCCGCCGGCCGGCATGACTGCCGGGGTGACGGCGAGGACGAGCACGGCGATCGGGATGTTGATGTAGAACACCCAGGGCCAGCTGATGTACTCGGTGATGACGCCGCCGAGGAACACCCCGGCCGTGCCACCGGCCGGTGCGGCCGCGCCGTACAGCGCCAGGGCCTTGGTCAGCTCCTTCGGTTCGCCGCCGAAGAGCATCATGAGCAGCGTCAGCGCCGACGGGGCGATGAGCGCCGCGCCGGCGCCCTGCACCGCACGGGCGGTCAGCTCGACCGCGACACCGTCGGCGAGACCGGCGCCGAGCGAACCAGCGAGCAGGACCGCCCAGCCGGCGGCGAAGACGCGCCGCGCGCCGAACAGGTCCGACAGCCGGCCACCGAGCAGCAGCAGACCGCCGAACGCGACGACGTAGGCGTTGAAGACCCACGAGAGGTTGCCCGGGGCGAAGCCGAGATCGTCGCGCATGCGCGGCAGGGCGACGCCGATGATCGAGGTGTCCATGATGACCATGAACTGAGCCAGGGCGATGAGCCCGAGGGCCCACCATCGCCGGGATGCGGTTGCCATCTCTATCACTCCTTAGTACCCCTGGGGGGTATCAGTGCGGAGTCATAATTACCCCCTGGGGGTATGTTCGTCAAGCCCGCCGTCGGCGCAGCCTCACCACAGCGGAACCTCTTCAGAAAGACCCGTGGGGGATTGCACGGCATGGCATCAACCGTGAGCGCCACTGTCCGCGTCGCCGGGCAGCGAGGTCTCTTCCGTTGTCGCGACCCACGCCACGACGCGAGCTCGGCCTCCGCCTGGCTGGTGTCGCGTGGCCAGGGCGGCGCTTCGGCGCGGCAAGCCGCGGCCATCACCGGCTTCGGCGCAAACCGCTGCTCGTGCTGGCCGCCGGCACCGGGCATGATGCCGCCGAGTCGCTCGCGCCTTACCGCCTCGCCACGCTGCCCGAGAGCAGGGCGCACCGGACCGTCACCGGGGCCACCCAAGGGTCGCTGGCCCGGAGATGAGCAGGACCCAGGTGGCACCACTCAGGCGATCGTCGACGTCATCGCCACAGTTCGGCAGCCCACGCGACTGGCCAGGTAGACGCGAGTCTCCGCAACGCACCCCGTGTCGCCTCGACCGCGAATGAGGCGGCACCAGAGCTGGACGATACCCCTAGGGGGTACGTACAGTGGTGGCATGAGCACGACGACACGGGGCTACACCGCGACCAAGGACCAGCTGCAGGGCCGCCTGAGGCGCATCGAAGGCCAGGTGCGTGGGGTCGAGAAGATGGTCGACGAGGACCGTTACTGCATCGACGTCCTCACCCAGATCAGCGCGATTCAGGCCGCCCTGGACAAGGTCGCGCTGGGCTTGCTCGACGACCACGCCCGGCATTGCATGCAGCACGGCGCCGAGGACGGCAAGGGCGAGGAGATGGCCACCGAGATGATGTCCGCTGTCGGACGGCTCCTGCGCCGCGGCTGACAGCAGCGGCGGCCTGGGATACACCCGTACCGCAGGCCGTCATCATTGACGCCGTGCGCCCGGCCGGGCGGGACGGTGTGCCCGGCCGGGCGGTACAGATCGGCGTGGTCGCCCGGCGGTCATCGATCGCCGGCCGGACGCCGGCGGGGGTTCGGCGTCAGGCCCACAGGACGAAGGTGATGACCTTCTGGCCGTTGCTCAGGTCGCGCTGGTAGGTCGCGGCGCCCTGACGGTCGGCGCCGCTGACGCGGGCGCCCCACGCGCCGGCATTGTCGGCGCTGTCGGTGCCGGCCAGGCTGGGGCCGGACGGCGCCAGGGTGGTGTTGGTGCTGTCGAGGTGGCTGTGGATGGTCTGCAGTTGCGCGTAGTCGTGGCTGTTGGGGTGTTCGTTGCTGGGCGGTCCGGCCGGGTTGCGGGTGTAGTCCATGCAGGTGCCGAGGTTCGGGTTGGTCTGGTTGGTGTCCTGGTGGTCCAGGCCGAAGGTGTGCCCGACCTCCTGGCACATCACGAGGTGCTTGTACGGCACGGTGTTGTACTGCGCCTGCGTGAAGTACGAGTCGTTGATCTTCACGTAGGCGCTGGTGATGTGCACGCCGCCGGTGACGGAGATCGAGGCGATGCCGAGCCAGCCGGTGCTGCCGTAGGCGGCGTTGCACACCTCGACGTGACTGCTGGCCGGGTCACCACCATGCAGGTCCTCCTCGGCGGCGGCACCCCGACCGACACCCTCGACCAGCTCACGGTCGTCAACGCCATCGCCCGAAACGAGCGGGCCCAGATCCAGAACGTGGCCACCGCCCGGGACAAGCTCGCCGGGGACAAGAAGACCCTGGACGACCTCATTGCCCAGCAGACCGCCCAGGACAAGGACCTCGCCGAGAAGAAGACCCAGATCGAGGGCAAGCTCGGCGAGCTGCAGAAGCTGCGCCAGCAGGTGTACGGCAGCAGCGGCGCCACCGGCGTCCTGAAACCCGTCGCCTGCCCGGTCGAGTATCTGGGCGGCGCCGGCGGCACGGCGGCGAAGAAGGCGTGCGAGCTCATCGGCAAGCCCTACATCTGGGGTGCCGCCGGTCCGAAAGGCTACGCCTGACGCTGGCCGGGTGGGCGGCCGCCGGGTTGACGCTGCGGTACTACACCAAGTGGCAGTGGGAGGACGCGAAACCGGTCGCGAAGGCCGACCTGCGCCCCGGCGACCTTCTACAGCGACCTGCACCACATGGGCATGTACGTCGGCGGCGGCTGGATGGTCCACGCTCCCACCACCGGCGACCAGGTCCGCATGGCCAAACTCGACGGCCGGCCCATTACGGGCTACCGCCGCCCGGCCTGATCGGCCGCCGCGCTCACGAGGGTGTAGTGGCGGCCAGGAGCAGGCCGGCGACGGCCGCCGGATCGTCGGGCATCGGCGCGTGCCCGCACCGGGCAGCAGCACATGCCGTGCGGTCGGCAAGGCGGCCCGGGCGCGTGCCGCCTGCCCGCCGATGAGCAGCCGGTCCCGTGCGCCCCGGACGACGGTGACGTCGACTGCAGCATCCAAGGCGGCGCCGAACCGGTACCGGCGCGTGTGGGGCAGCGTGCGGGGCAGCGCAGGCGGGTGCCGAAACGCGGCGACCGCGGCGCGGGCCTCGGCGACGGGAACACGGCCCGGACGGCCGTAAAACTGCGCCAGCAGCACCGCCCGGCCCGCTCGCGTGTCCAGCAGCGCCGGCAGGAGCGGACGCAGCAGCCACGCGGTAGCCCTGGAGGCGCGCAGCGATGCCATGACGTAGGCGATCTCGAGGCCGCTCCAGAATCCGATCGGCGCAAGGGCCACCGCACTGCCGGCCGCACCTCGCGCGGCGAGTTCCAGCGCGATCGCCCCGCCGGGGGAGTTGCCGGCCACCCGCGGGCGAGACAGCCGCAGTGCGTCGATGAGTTGCTCCACCGCCGCCGCATAGGCCGCCACCGTGTACGGCGTGCCGGCGGGCAGCCCTGGGGTGCGGCCATGGCCGGGCCGGTCGACGGCGATGACATCGTGGTGGGGCATCTTCCTGCGCCGGCGCATGGTCGTCGACGCCCTCGCTCAGGCGAACAACGGCGTGGCCGGGTCGATGGAGGGCTACGCCGCGATGGACATGTCCGTCGCCGGCCCCGGCTCGTTCCGGCGCCGGCTCACCTCCGCCCGGGGATTCACGGCCGTGTCGCACATCTTCGTCATGGAGTGGGCGGCGATCTGGCGCGACATCGCCGCCGGCCTGCTCATCACCGGCGCCCTCGCGGCGTGGGTGCCGGAGCAGTTCTGGAAGGCGTTCTTCCTTACTGACCATCCGGTCTGGTCGGCGCTGTGGGGACCCTTGGTCGGGCCGGTCGTCGCGGTGGTCAGCTTCGTGTGCTCGATCGGTAATGTGCCGCTGGCCGCGGTGCTGTGGAACGGCGGCATCCGCTTCGGCGGCGTGGTCTCGTTCCTCTTCGCCGACCTGATCATCCTGCCGATCCTCAACATCTACCTAGTACTACGGCTGGAGGGCGGCCGGCTTCATCGCGCTCACCTTCTACGCCACCATGGTCCTCGCCGGCTACGCAGTCGGCCACGGACAGCGGTTCCCCCTGTTGCTGGCTGGGGTGTGGTGTTGCCGCGCGCCTGCAGGCGGCATCTTTCTGAACGGACGGCCGTGGGGGTCTGAGGTGCTGGGTGTGGTGTGCGCCGCCGTTGCGGGGAGCGTCGGTGAAAGGGCTGGTCAGGCCGTGGCGGGGTTGACGATCACCCGGGTGGCGACGAACGCGGCGATGGCGAAGACGAGCCAGGCGAAGGCGCGTTGCAGCCGCTTGGTGGGCAGCCGGGTGGCGATCCGGCCGGCGGCCAAGGAGCCGGTGATGGCGGCGAGGGTGAACGCCGCGGCGATGCCGTAGTCGACGGTCGCGTCGCCGGCGTGCGCGGCGAACCCGGCGGCGGAGTTGACGACGATGATCACCAGCGAGGTGGCGACGGCGGCGGGCATGGTCAGGCCGAGCAGCAGGACGAGGGCGGGGATGATGAGAAAGCCGCCGCCGACGCCGAACAGGCCGGTGAGGAAGCCGACGCCGAGGCCTGCGGCGATGGATTTGGGCAGGCAGCCGCGCCAGTTGATACCTCCGCCGGGCAGGGCGCAGTCGCCGCCGGGGTCGTCGGTGCCGCCCAGCATCCGCAGCCCGGCGACGATCATCAGCACTGCGAACCCGATCAGGACGAGGCGGGGGTCGAGCAGGCGGTTGACGGCGGCGCCGGCAAAGGCCGCGGCGGCGCCGGTGCCGCCGACGATCCCGGCGATGCGCCATTGCACCAGCCGGGCCCGCAGCCGCGGGAGTAGGGCTGTGGCCGAGGAGATGCCGACCACGAGCAGGGAGGTGGGTACGGCGGCGGCGAGAGTGAGGCCGGCGCCGTAGACGAGGGCAGGGACGGCGAGGATGGAGCCGCCGCCGCCGAGCAGGCCAAGCAGGATCCCGATGAGCGCGCCGAGCCCGATCGCGGCGATCATGACCGGTCCCGGGCCGGCCGGCCCATGCGGGCGGGTCGGAGGCGGGTGCGCAGGCACTGCATGCAGCTACCGCCCCTCCGTGTTCAGGGCGGCGACGACCTGGTCGAGGTCGGTGCGCGGACCGCGGTTATACGGCAACTTCGCCAGCATCATGCCCATCGCGCAGGTGTTGGTCAGCGCGGCGAACGCCAGTCCGGCGCCGATCAGCGCGGCGACCCACTTCACCGGTTCGACCACTGTGCTGGCGAGCACGGCGGTCAGGACGATACTGCCGGCGACGAGGCGGACCTGCCGTTCCAGGCCCCAGCGTGGGGTGCCGGCGGTGACCGGTGATTGGGCGGCCTGCCAGGCGGTGATCCCGCCGGTGAGCACGCGCAGGTTCGGCAGCCCGGCCGTGGCGAGTGCGTGTTCGGCCTGGGTGGCGCGCTGCCCGGAGCGGCAGACGAGCACGACTTGCTCGTCGAGGTGGTTGAGTAGTTCGTCGCGGTGTTCGCGCAGCAGATCCAGGGGCACGTTGTAGGAGCCAGGGATGTGCGCGGTCTCGAACTCGGCCGGGGTGCGTACATCGATCAGCCGCGGTGCCTGGCCGGTGGCGAGCAGGTGGTGCAGGGCGGAGACGTCGAGAGTGGCTGGGGTGCCGGTGGGCGTGGTCATGTGGTGCGGGTGCTCCTGTTCAGTTTCCGGGGACGATGGGTAGCCCGGCGGCGGCCGCGTTCGGGTAGGCGTCGTCGATGTGCACGACTTGGCGGCCGGCGCGTTGCAGCAGGCTGGTGGCGGCCGCGGCTCGGTAGCCGGAGCCGCAGTGCACCCAGACGGTTCCGGCGGGCACGGCGGCGAGGCGATTCGCTAGGTCTGGCAGTGGGATGTGGGTCGCGCCGTCGATGTGGTCGGTGCGCCACTCGTTGCTCATCCGCACGTCGAGCAGCACGTCGACTGCGCGTAGCCCGTGCGGTGGGGTGCCGGTGCGGGCGGCGGCCAGGTCGGTGAAGGTGGCGGCGGTGAGCTGGGCGAGGCGGTTGTCGTCGCCGCCAGCCCACTGCTCGGGGCTGCCGGTGGCCGCGGCCGCGGGCCGGTCGATGCCGATGCGGGCCAGTTCGCGCTGGGCGTCGGCGACGTGCTGGGCGCTGTCGCCGAGCAGGGTGATCGGCGCACCCCAGGGGGCCATCCAGCCCAGCCAGGTAGACATCGGTCCGTCGAGGCCGAAGCTCAGCGTGCCGGTGAGGTGCCGGTGTGCGAACGCCTTGCGGTTGCGCAGGTCGACGACCCACTCCCCGGCGGCGATCCGGGCCGCGAGTTCGGCCGGATCGGCGGCGGCGACCGGGGTCAGATCGATCAGGTCGGCGCCGGCGGTATTGCGGGCGCCCATATGCGCGTAGAAGGCAGGGTAGGCGTCCAGGCCGGCGAGAGTCTGCTCGACGAAGTCGTCGGTCTCCAGGCGCAGCGCGGGGTTGGCGGTGCGTTCCCGGCCGATGGTCGACTCCGGGGCGTCCGACTGCGTCGCCGAGCAGAAACTGCCGAAGCCGTGGGTGGGCCACACCTGAGCGCCGTCGGGCAGCAGGTCCGCCAACCGTCGAGCCGAGGCGTGCTGATGTTCGGCGAGAATGTGGGCGTGCTGCTTGCCGAGCAGGTCGGTGCGGCCGGTGGTGCCGAACAGCAGCGACCCGCCGGTGAACACTCCGATCGGTCCGGTGTCGCCGTCGAGGACGTAGGACAGATGGTGGAATGTGTGCCCGGGTGTCGCCACGACCCGGAGGCGGATGACCGTCGACACCGTGATCTCGTCGCCCTCGGTGACCGGGTGCCGGTCGAAGCCGACCTCGTCGTCGGCGGCGACGAGATAGGCGGCGCCGGTCAGCTTTGCCAGCGCGAGGCCGCCGGAGACGTAGTCGTTGTGCAGATGGGTCTCGGCAACGTGGGTGATGCTCACCCCGAGCCGCCCGGCCAAGGCCAGGATCCGGTCGATGTCGCGCTGCGGGTCGACCACGATCGCGACCCGCCCGTCGTGGGCCAGGTAGCTGCGGTCACCCAACGATGAGGTCTGCACGACCTCCACACTCAGCTCGGTCACTACTCTGTCTCCTCGTGTCGGATTCGGTTGCTTCAGCGGCTGGGCTCGGCGTGCCGCCACGCCTCGGTGCCACCGGCCAGCGACTGCACCCGAGCACCGGCAGCGGCCAACAGGCGGGCCGCCAGGCTGCGGCCGCCCGAATGGCATACCGTCACCACATCCGTGCCGGCGACCGCGTCCAACTCGACGAGCGGCACGTTCACCGCGCCCGGCACATGGCCGTCGGTGTACTCGCTTGGGCTGCGCACATCGAGCACTGCGACCGTGCTGTCGGCGTGCCGGAACTGGTCAACCCAAATCTCGCTTCCAGTCACCCTTACACTCCTCATAGCGAATACCCTGGGGGGTATATGACGGACATGGTCCGGCCATGAAGCACCGAGACCCCACCCCCCGCCAGGAGGTGGTGGACTCGGGTTCAGGACAGTGACATGAACAGCTTCTCGAGCTCTTCCTCGCTCATCGGGGGCTCCTCGCCCCGTCCGCGCGCGGTCTGGCATTCCCGCATGCCCGTCGCGATGATCTTGAAGCCCGCCCGGTCGACGGCGCTGGACACCGCGGCCAGCTGGGTGAGCACCCGCTTGCAGTCCTCGCCGTTCTCGATCATCGCGATTACCGCGCCGAGTTGTCCCTGCGCGCGCTTCAAGCGAGTCAGCGCATCCTTAAGCAGGACCGGACTCATCTCCATGAGCACCACCTCCAATAAATACCCCAGGGGGTACATGGCATCGCCGCGGCTTCATCATGAACCGCGGAGCCGTCGTCACTATCCCCGGGGCAAGGATCTGCACTCGGGGACGATTTCCGTCAACGCGGCCGCTGATAACGCGCCGGCGGGAGCGAGCACCTCCCGGACTGTAGGGAAGCTCATCACCGCCTGCATCCAATATACCCCCGGGGGTATGCCGAAAGTCTAGGGTGACCCACATCGCACCTCCTGCAGGCCTGGAGAGGCGCGATCAGGCTCGGGGTCGGAATTGTCGTTGTCGACGATGCCAAGGCGCTGCGCCATGCGCGGTAAACAGGCCGGCCTCACCCTCGCCCAGCTGCATGACCTGCTCGCCGCACCTGACCACGACACCAGAACCCACGTGCTGGGTCGAGCAGGACGCCAGCCTCGCCGAACGCATCGCCGCCAGCGCCGATCGTTGAGCGGACCTTCGCGATGTTCCTTGCCTGGTCCGCGTCGGGGTCGATGAGGCTGGTGGCGTGCCCGTCGGGGTCCGGCCGGGCCGCGAGCGAGGCCTGCCACTGTGATCCGGGACGCAGCGCCGCGTCGGAGTAGCCGTTGCGTACCGACTGGGTCGCCGCCCAGCCCGTCGAGCAGCGCTGCCACGTCTACAGCTCAGGGACCTCCACCACGATGGAGCCGGTCTCGGTCTCGAATCGTATCAATTCGGTCAACTTGCCACCCCGGCGTCGGCGCGGGCGCGAACCGTGAACATACAAACGCCGGTGAGCGCGGCGCCATCGACGGACGGCCCATGTCGGTCGACATTGACGAGGGTCGGTCGGTGGATCCTTTACGCGATGTCCGGTAATGTGTCGCGGTGTCGACGTCGGCGAATGTATGCCACGGTGGCAAACGGGGGAGGAACAGTGCTGCGGCAATCACGGGTAATGCCGACGTTCGCGCGGGCCGTCTGGCGTGCCGCGCCGTTACCGAGTCGGGTAGTGCCACTCCACGTATAGTTTCGCGGCCCGGTGAGTCCGGGGCCGCGCTTCGCCGTCCGCTGCCCGGGGCCGGACGGAAACGCATCGCCGGAATTCGCGCCGGAAATTGCGGCGCGAATGGCGTCGTGCTGTCCGCGCGACGTTTCCGGCAATTCTCGAGAATGGGAGTCGGATGAATCGTCTGCGACGTCGATGTGCGATCGCATTGGCCGCCGTGCTGGCCGGTGCCGGCGCGGCGGTGGCGGGTGGTGGGCCGGCCGAAGCGGCGGTGCCGCCGGCCGATCCGGTGGCCATCGGGCAGTCCACGACCGGCGACCGGCAGGTGCTCGCGACCGACTCCGACGCGGTCGGCAGCACGGTCAAGGTCCGCACCCACACGGTCGGCCTGCCCGAGAACGTCAAGGCCCAGCGGTGGACGTTCGAGGTGGTCAGCCCGGGCGCGAACCCGATCTACCGGGTCCGGCAGGCCTCGTCGGGGCGGTGCCTGCAGGCCGCGGCCACGAGCAACGGCGCGGCCGTCATCATCGTGGACTGCGGTACCGCATCCCAGCAGTTCTGGACCCTCACGCGGGCCCAGACCTGGCCGAGCGTCGGCTTCGCCCTGCGCAACCAGCGCGACGGCCGCTGCCTGGACGTGCTGTCCAGCACCGACGGGCAGCCGGCGGTCATGTGGGCCTGCTCGTCGAGCTACACCACCCAGCTGTGGCGGCCGCGGATCGGCGGCGCCGACTGCCCGGAGCGGGACTTCGTCGGCCTCTGCGCGGGCGAGGACTCGCCCGTGTCGGGCGTCATGGTCAGCTTCCGGCAGCAGCCGGTGAGCTTCAACGGGCCGCCGGCGGACCCGCAGACCGGGGGGTACAACAGCTTCAGCAACCAGGTCAACTGGGACCCGCTCGACGGATCGGGCGGCAACGCCGGTTACGACTACGAGGAGATGGGCTGGCAGGCGGCGTACGCGTCGGCCACCGGCACGACCTCGCATACCGCGTACTGGCTGGAGGACGGCGAGGCCACCGAGGAGTACTGGTCGATCGACCAGCCGGGCTCGAAGGTCGCCGACGGCCTGCTGCACACGTGGATGAGCCTCGGCAACGGCGCGGGGCAGTGGGACATGCTGTACGACTTCAACCCGGTCGGCACCACCCACCTCGCGACCGGCGGTCGGACGAGGGCGCTGCAGACGGGCCTGATGTCGTACTACCCGCAGTACACGGCCCTCGCCACGCCGTTCGAGAACCGGGTGCAGGTGCAGGACAACGGGGCGTGGCGCCGGCCGCGGCTGGTGAACGTCTCCGGCTTCCCGGCGAACGTCTGCGGGCGGCCCGACCCGCGGTCGATCCTGTTCGGCGAGCCCAGCGCGCCGCCGTACTGCTACACGATGCAGGCCGCCGCGCGCGCCTCGAATCTGCCCAGCTCGCCGACCGAGCTGGACCGGCTCGTCCTGGGCAAGCCGGCCGCCGGATCGCTCGCCCTCGGCCTGGCCGCGCCGCAGCGGACCGCGAGCCGGGACGAGTACAACGGCGTCGACCAGCGGAAGCTGGCCGCCTGCCTGGCCGACGACGCGGGCCGGTGCCTGGAGACGGTGCCGGGCCTGGCCGCGTGCGTCGCCGCGCGCAAGGTCTGCAACGTCACCACCGGCGCCGCGGTGGCCTCGGTCGCACCGGCCCGGCCGGTCACCGCCGACGCCGCGCGGCACGACGCCGGGCGGCGGCTGCGCACCGCCGGCGACGCGCGCACCGCGACGGTGACGGTCGCGGAGTTCCGCAGCCGCGCGGGTGTCGCGCTCGCGGCGGCCGACGGCACGGCCCGGGTGCACGTCGTTACCGGCGGCGGCACCGTGCCCGGCCTCGGCCGCGACCGGGGCCGGATCTACCGCGGCTACACGATGGTGTACGCCGCGGCGACCGGTGACCTGCTCTACGGATGCCTCGGGCGGGACTGCGCCCGAGGCGGATTCTAGGGAGTGACGACCATGTGGAGAACTGTCGCCGCGGCCGCCCTGGGTCTGACGCTGGCCCTTACCCTGAGCCCGGTCGGTGCGCTCGCCGCGCCGGCCCGGCCGGGGAACACCACGCGGCTGCTGGACGAGGCCGCCGACCTCAAACAGGACTGCGAGGCGCATCCCGACCAGGCCGGCTCCCGGTACGGCTGGGCCCGCACCCGCTTCGAGCAGTGCCATCACTACCCGCTGCACGTCGTGCTGCGCCGGCAGAGCGGCGAGGAGCTCGGCTTCGTCGACTTCGACCTGTGGATCCTGGCGTTCGCCTACGACGGCAGCCGCCGCGTCGACTACGTGACGTCGGTCGAGAACATGCACCAGACCTCGTCGATGCGCGACGACCTGACGTTCCTGACCGTGATGTACGACGGGTGCGCCGGACGCGGCGACGTCACGTGCCCCGCGACCCTCCGGCAGGAGCGCACGGCGCTGGGCTGGTACCAGCAGCCGGCGATGGACGTCGTCTCGATCACGTCGCCGGACACCGCCGGGCTGCTGCCGTACTACACCGCCGAGTTCGTCGCCCAGGTGAGCTACCTCGTCGAGTACCGCGACGGCCTGACCGAACCCGCCCTGCGGATCGTCGCGAGCAACGCGGTCCGGTTCGACAGCGCCGGAGCGGCCCTCGGCGGCGGGAAGTACAAGGGCACCGTGTTCGTCGACAACGTGCCGGAGTTCGTCCTGCCGATGTCCGGCGTCGGCATCGACGCCGAGGCCAAGCACGTCAACGACGCGCTGCACCACCCCGAGCGGACGTTCCCGAGCTTCGTGGGCAAGAACCCGCCGTCGCAGCTGCACCGCCTGATGGACGCGAGCGAGATCGACGCCAACCACCGGGCGTCGGTGGGGATCTGCAAGGATGTGTGGGGCGACGACTACGCGGCTGGCGGGCTGGACTGCGACGAGTATCCGTTCAAATCCACGGAGGAGGGTTCGGCGTACTCCACCGCCGGCAAACCCCGCGGCGCGCAGGAGTGGCACGGGTCGGCCCGCCCGATCAACGCCCAGCAGAACCAGCTCGGCGGGTCCAAGCTGAACGCCTTCTACGGCGCCAACCGGCTCCTCGACGGCGATGGGTTCACCGTCACGACGGCTCCCTGACCGAACGCCGTGGTGCCCCGGTCCGTCCGGGGCACCACGGCGCAGCTGACTGAAAGGCGGTACGGCGGACGATGGACCTGCGGCTGACCCCGGACTACCGGTTGCTCACCCTGCGCGACGTCGAGGCGGACGCCGCCGAGGGGATGGACGCGGCCGTCGTCGCCGCGTCGGCCGGCGTCACCGGCTCAACCGGTTACGTCCTCGTCATCAGCGTCGCCCAGGACCTGATCCCGGTGGACGTCCGCCTCCGCGTGCTCGGCGCCGAAGCACCACCGGCCGCCCCGCGGCACGAACACGAGATCGACTTCCCCTCCGGGCGCGTCCGGCTCGGCGACATGGGCGTCAGCGGGATCACCGGCGAGCTGGCCGAGGGCCCCGGGGTGTACCGCATCCGCGTCACCGCCACCGGACGCGGCGAGGCCGCCGACGCCGCGCACCGGTTCCTACGCGACCATCCGGACCTGCCCACCGCCCAGTGGGGCGACGCGCTGGCCGCATACGCGGGGCTCGAGCACTACCTGCTCGAGCTATGGCGCCTCGGGGACTCGCCGGAGGACGACGAATAGCAGCCCGGCCGCCGCCGCGGCGAGCAGCACGACGCCGAGCGCGTCGACCGGGACGGGGATCATCGCCCACAGCTCGCCGAGCACCGACCGGCGCAGGCCGGCCGTCGGGGGCTGCGAGTCGTCCCAGAGGGCCTGGTACCCGGGCGGCGGCTCGGGCGCGGTCACGTACGCGGCGACGGCCCGCGCGACGAACGCGACCCACAGCAGCCGGCACCACCACGGCGCCCGGCGTAGCGCCACGGCGACGGCGATCAGCGCGGCGAACGCGACGAGGAAGGCCAGGCGGTGCAGCAGACGCGCGGCGTCCAGCGCGGCGAACAGCTCGCCGGTTGTCGTGGCGTCCTGGGCGGCGCTGCGATACGCGGCGACGAGGGCCAGATCCGCGATCCCCGCCACGAGCAGCGCGATCACCGCCCCGGCAGATATCGACCGCATTCGACCACTATAGGCGGTTCCGGTGGCGGGCGATGACCCGCAGGGCGAAGGCGACGACGGCGAGCAGGAGCAGCGCCAGGAATAGGGGCATCCAGAATCGGTACCGCACCTCGCCCGTCTCGATGGCGGTCCGTGCCGGGGCCCTGGGCCTGCGCGACGCTCCCCGGCCTCGCCGAGGCGACGATCCGGTCAGGGCGCTACGCGGGCAGAATCGTACACAATCACCTCGGCCTGTACTTCCTGACTCGACGCGTGAGCAACGGGCTGCGACGGCAGGTGACCCCCAGAAGCGAATGAGCACCATGCGCCACCAGCGATCGTCGCACCAGCCGCGCAAGTCGATGCGAGCCGCCTGCCGATTACCCCACCACCATGTGGACCCTCGCAACAATGCGCGGGCGAGATTCGGCCGCGGCGGTGATCGCCGATCGGAGTTCTGGCCCCTGGCGGTCGGCCCGGGCTCGGAAAGAACAAGAACACGGAATCGCACACCTGGTCCAAAATGAGCCGAGGGGGCACCGTCCTCAGGAATCGCTTGTAGGATGCGCGTCACTCGATAGCCGTCTTTCGGAGTGAGTTGTGGCCGACGCAATCTCCCGCCCCCGCCATCCGGTCAACGTCGCGCATGAGGCGAAGATGGCCGCGAGCCTCCAGCTGCGTGTCGCTGACGGGGTGACCGCCTTCGCGGGCTCCATGCCGTTTGTGTACGTCCACGCCGTGCTCTTTGCCGTCTGGATGCTGTGGCTGGAGCGCAGCCCCTGGCCGACGCTCACGCTGGTGGTGTCCCTCGAGGCGATCTTCCTCTCTACGTTCGTGATGATCGGCCAGAACCGCCAGGCGGTGTTCCAGCAGGCGAAGGCCGATCACGACTTCAACGAGCAGGAGCTGGAGCTCAAGACCAACACTGAGCTGACCCGCCAGATCCATGTGCTGACCACCGAGCTGCACCGCCGCCTGCTCGCCGAGGCGTCGCCGGAGGGCGGCGAGGCCACGACGGTTGCCCAGGCCTGATACAGGTGCGGGAGACGGGCTGGGCGGTGCTTGGTGACGAGCTCGTTGACGGCATCGTTGAGGTTGTGGACCAGATGCCAGTTCCGCCCATCCGGCCTGCTCGACTTGAGCGGCCATGCAAGTGTCGGGTGCCGGCCGGTCAGGGGCTGAGCGGGTCCGGGCTGGCCATCGCCAACGCCCCCGAGCCGGTGATCAGCGAGGTGGCTGAGCTGTTGCCGTGGCTGGCCGCGCTGCTCGACCAGGGCGACGCCGGCTGGTCGCTGTGGGCGGTGCCGGCGGAGCGAGGCTGACCGCCGCGACCGGTGGAAGGGGTGCACGCCACTCGCGCAGCACCCCTCCGTTGGCGGTACGTCAGCCGGCCAGCGCGCCGCAGCAGGTCTCGATGATGAGGCGGGTGGTCACGTACGGGTCGCAGTTCGCGTTCGGACGGCGGTCCTCGATGTACCCCTTGCCATCCACCTTGACCTGCCAGGGGATGCGGACCGAGGCGCCCCGGTCGGAGACACCGTAGCTGTAGACGTTCCACGGGGCGGTCTCGTGCATGCCGGTCAGGCGGTGCTCGATCTCAGCGCCGTAGCCGGCGATGTGCTCCGAGACGCGCTTGCCGAGCGCCTCGCAGGCGATGATGATCGCGTCGTAGTTGTCGCGCATCGCGTTGGTGGAGAAGTTGGTGTGCGCGCCGGCGCCGTTCCAGTCGCCCTTGACCGGCTTCGGGTCGAGGGTGGCGGCGACACCGAAGTCCTCGGCGATGCGGTACAGCAGCCAGCGGGCGATCCACAGCTCGTCGGCGACCCGCGGCACGCCGACCGGGCCGATCTGGAACTCCCACTGGCCGGGCATGACCTCGGCGTTGATGCCGGACAGGTGCAGGCCGGCGGCCAGGCACAGGTCCATGTGCTTCTCGACGATCTCGCGGCCGTGGACCTCGTCCGCGCCGACGCCGCAGTAGTACCCGCCCTGCGGAGCGGGGAAGCCAATGGGCGGGAAGCCGTACGGCCGGCCGTCCTTGAAGAACGTGTACTCCTGCTCGATGCCGAAGATCGCCTCCTGGTCGGCGTACATCGCCGCGATCTCGGCGCAGGCGGCCCGGGTGTTCGTCGGGTGCGGCGCCATGTCGATGGTGAGCACCTCGCACAGGACCAGCACGTCGTCCCCGCCACGGATGGGGTCCGGACAGGTGAACACCGCCTTCAGCACACAGTCGGACTTGTCGCCGGGCGCCTGGTTGGTGCTCGACCCGTCGAAGCTCCACAGCGGAAGCTCGGCGCCGTCGGCGACGATCTTCGTCTTGGAACGAAGCTTCGCGGTCGGATGGGTGCCGTCGATCCAGATGTACTCGGCCTTGAACGCCATGTCTGGTACCTCCCTCGGGGACTCGTGAACTGGGTGCGGCGACGCGGCTGCACACCGACGAAACCGCCGACACGCTCAGCCGGTCGGTGCGGAGTCCGCGCATCGCTCTGAGCCGGTGCATCAGGCGGCTTTCGGCGGCTTCGATCCGGTTGTTGGCATGGCGTTCGACTTGGTGCCACGCCGACGGGACCAACTCGTCGAGGACGGCCGGGTACACCGATGCTGCGTCAGTGATCACCTAGGTGGGCCTCACCTTCAACGTCGCCAACGTCCGGCGGAAGAACCGCCGTGCTGTGGCGGCGTCGCGGTGGGCCGAGACGAGCACGTCGATGACCTGGCCGTTCTGGTCCACGGCCCGGTACCGGCACCGCCGGACACCGCTCACTGTTCAAGCCTGCCTCGATCATGCCGAACGGCGTATGCAACAGAGCCGCTTGGTGTCCCTGGCTATCCTGCGCAAGCAGGGGCAGCCGTATCGCCGTCCGGCTGCGGGATGGGAAGAACGATGCGGTGGAAACACGACGAATGGGCGCAGCGCGGGAACGCCGAGCGCTTGATCGTCGGGGTCGAGGAGGTCCTGCGCTGGTGGGACCAGGACCCGGCGCGGACAGCCGGAAGGCTCAGCGGCCTGCTGCGCGTGGCCACCCCGCGTGCCGTCGTCGTCCTTGAGGGCGCGTACCGCGGCCATCGCCGCTCGCTCGCTGCGATCCTCGGAACCGACGTCGGCGCGCTGACCGAGGGCTACGGCCGGCATGCCGCCGCGGTCGCGGCGCTGCTGACCTTCGACCGGTCCGGATACCTGCGTGAGGCCGGTATCCGGTGGCTGGCCAGCAGCGACGAGCTGTTCACCCTGCCGTTCCTGCTGCTGCGCCTCAACGATCCGGTCGACCCCGTCCGTCAACAGGCCACCACCGCGGTGCAGGCCCGGCTCACGGTTGGCCACGCCGCCCTGCTCGTGCAGCTCCTCCCGCTGATCGAGGGCCTCGGCGCGCGGCGCCGCGCCGGCCCGATCGTGCGCACCATCGGCGAGTTGCTCATCGACGGTGATCCGGCCGGCCGAGCCGCCCTATGGGCCGGCGCCCGCGGCGATGACCCCTCGGTCGCCGCGAGCTGCCTGCGCATGCTCGCCACCATCGAGCCGGCCGCCTCCGTCGAGCAGGCCGTCGCCACCGGCGACCCGGCCCTGCGGCATTGGGCCACCGGGGTGGCCACCGCACGCAGCCTTGACCCGGCCGTCCAACGCCGGCTGCTGCCGCTGCTCGAATCCGACCCCAACCCCCGTATCCGGTGGAAGGCGCTGCGGGCCTGCACCCACCACCCCGACAGCGAACCGCACCTCCGCCGCGCCCTACTCGACCCCGACGCACGGGTGCGCTACCTGGCCCGCGCCAGCCTGCGCGCCCTCGGCCACACCGGCTCCGCCGCGCTCTACCGCACGACGCTCGCCAACGCCGTTGCCACCCGAGACGCAATCATCGGTGCACTCGCCGGCCTTGCCGACATGGGCACGCGCGACGATGCCACCCGGCTCCTCGCCTTCCTCGACCATCCGAACGTGCGAATCCGCGGCGAGGCATGGCGCGCCCTCGCCACCCTCGACCCGGACATGTTCACCGCACGTGCTGGCCAGCTCTGCGCCGACCCCAGCGGTAAGGTCCGCCGCCACCTTCTCACCGGACGGTGAGGCCGCAACGCCGGGCGTCAACGCCGACGGCTACCAGAGCGGCGGTTCCCACGAAAACCATAGGTCCACGTGGGTTCGGCGACCGGCCCCGGTCATCCCCGCGCCCGACCTGCTGGGCACCGGCGACTGGCGAACCTACAAGGAGATCTCGTTCAACGTCGGCAACTTGCCGGCGGGGACCAGATCCATCACCGCCGTGATGAAGGCGGACGACACCGCAGACGTGCTCGACCTCGACATCGACGTGGCGGCCTGCCCTACCGGTAGCGCCGCGCTTGGCCCGCTCCACCGCGGCGGGTTCGCCGTGTAGCTGGACATGACCCCTGGGGCACCCACTCCCGCCGGCCCTCAGACATGCCGGCGCGGCCGACCTGCAGCACCTCGCCGCCGTCCGCACACCCGGCGACCCGGATACCGTGCGGTCCCCGGCTCCGCCCGTTGCGCATCTGAGCCGTCGCCGGGGGGTGAGCTGCTGGTCTTCGGCCTGTTCGGCTGTCGTTGACGACGGTGACGGGATCGCGGAGGTCCCCGGTGGCCTCCGCGGTCCCGTCCGGTCTGATCAGGCCGGAGTGGCCTGGAAGTACTGGTTGTTGCCGCCGGTCCACCCGTAGGTGTCGAGTTTCGCGCCGTCGCCGCGTGCGTCCTGGTACACGTCCAGGTAGAGGCCGCTGGAGACGTTCTGGATGGTCCGGCCGATGTAGTCGGTCGTCAGGCCGGTGCGCCACAGCTCGTACTGGTTGCCGTCGCAGGGAACCTGGAGCACCTGGTGACCGGATACGCCGTCGCTCCACAGGCACTTGCCGCTGTTCAGATTCTGGATCAGGTAGTAGCCGCTGGCCTGCTGCCAGAAGACCCACTTCTGGTTGTTGCCGCCCGTCCAGTGGTAGAGGATCACTGGTGCCAGCGTGCTGGTCGAGGCGCTTTGCACGTCCGCGAAGATGTACGGGTTGGATGCGGGCGACAGCCATGCGGTGAAGTTGCCGGAGGCGTGTGCCGTCCCGGGGCTGATGGCGACCGCGCCGGCCACCGCCGCGACCGTGGCGGCGGCGCTGACGGCGAGCTTCTTGAGTTTCCGGTTCATCGGGTGCTCCGTGTCGTGTTGCTGTGATCGATGCGGGTGAGTGTTTCGCCAGGGAAGACCGTCGAGTACGGACGGTCGATACGTCAGGAATCCGTCGCTTCGGCGGGACACCTCCGGGTTGCGGCCCGCTCCTGGCCGCGTCGCACCCTGCAGCCGCTGTCCGGCTCGGTGCCGCAGTGGCGTCGGCACGACAAGAAGTCGGCAAGGTGGCGGTCCCACGATGGGCGCGCACGTGACGCCGGGCGATCCCGCTCGGCGCCGCCACGACATCGAGAACCGGGATTCATGGTGCTTGCACGGCCGACGAAGCGGCGCGCGCGGTGAGCGACGAACGCCGGCTGGTCACCGTCGTGGGGTCGCGGAGCCGGGTGAACCTGTCCCGGGCGCGAGCCTGAGCGACGCCGGCATCATCGACGGCAGCGAGCTGTATCTGCGGGACGCGGCCGCGGGCGAGCTGGACGACCCGGTCGTCACCGACGTCGGTGAGCTGGTCGAGACCGCGGTCGACGCGCGGGGGCGGTGGAGCCCGCTGGTCGCCGCCCGGTCGGCGCTCGCGCTCGGCGCGGCGGTCGTGGTCGTGGGTTCGCCGTGCTCGCCTGTGTGCCGGGCGTGCCGGCGTGGGTCGCAGCGGGCGCGGTGGCGGCCGGCGTGTTGATGTTCGTGCTGGCCCGGCGGGCGCGCGGGTGTCCAGGCGTATGGCCTCGAGCTCGCTGGCGGCGATCTCGTCGAGCGGGCGACCGGCCAAGCCTTGGCCATGCGGCGCCAGTAGGTGCCGTAGGCCCGGCGCGCTCCCGGCCCGGCGGCGGCGACGACCTGGGGCAGGTAGGCGTCGAAGGCCGGCCTTCGGGGCCGGGCGTCGCGTTGCAGGTCGGCGAGGGTCACTCCGAGCGCGGCGAGGGCGGCCCAGGCTGCGGCGAGCCGTGCTGCGGCCACCAGGCCGTTAGGTCGTCGCGACGGCCAGCCGTTCGATCGGAAAAACCGTGAGGTTACGGCGCAGCGGCTCGAGGTAGCGCTGCTGGTATTCGTCCGCGCCGAGGTCGGCGGACAGGCTCAGGCCGTACGCCGACAGCTCAGCCTTCAACCCGTCCGGCGGGAAGCCGGTCGTCCAGCCGCGTCGGCGCGCCTGTCGGGCGTCCACGAACGCCGCCGGGGTGAGGTAGGTGAAGGCGAGCGTGCTGCCCGGTGCGAGGGTGCCGGCGAACTGCAGGACCGCGTCGACCGCCGGGCGGCACAGGTACTGGCTGACCGCCTCCCACACCACGAGAGCCCGACGGTTACGGTCGAAACCGTTGCGGTACAAGAGGTTCCCGGCGGTACCGGCGGCGAGGTCGACGGGGAGGTACCGCACGTTGTCCGGCAGCGCGCCGAGGGTACGGGCCACGGCCGCCTTCTTTGCGTCTTGGACTGCGGGCAGGTCCAGCTCCCACACCTCGGCGTGGCGCACCGGCTCCATCCGGTACGGGCGGGTGTCGAGCCCGGCGCCGAGGATCACCACCTGCCGGGTACCGGACGCGAGCGCCTCCGAGCTGGCGTCGTCGATCGCTCGGGTACGACACACGACGCCGCCGAAGAAGCCGGGCGCGAGGCGTTCCATCATGGCCCGGAACGCCGCCCGTACCGCCGCCCGGTGCGCGATCAACGCGGGCGCTCCGGTCAGCAGGCGTCCCACGAGACGGTCGTCGAACAGTCGCATGTCGGCCGGGGTGGACCCTTCGATTGCCCGCATCGTCGCCGCCCCGAAGGCGGTCTGCGCCACCTGCCTGCGCGCCATGGCATTCTCCCTCGCGTCGCCCTGGACGGTAACGCGACATGTCGCGATAGTCAACGCGTCAGAGCAGGTGGAGGTCAGACACCAGACTTACTTCGAGCACTGAGAGGTAGGTGAAGGGTCTGAGCCAGGTAGAGATCGGCAACGCTGATGCGAGGGCGCCTAGGGGGCGCCGTTGCGTTAATTGATCGGGTGACGCGTTGAGCCCGGTTCCCTGGCTGGCTCAGATGGCGGTGGCGAGTTCGGTGAACGCCGCTGCGACGCGGAGCCCGCGCTGGGCGTCGCGGCCGAGTTCGTGGTGGCCGCGGCGGAGGTTCTGGATGAAGGCATGTCCGGCGATGATGGTCTGTGCGGTCCGGTCGGTGCGCAGCCCTCGCGTCGGTCTGAGTCGCTGTTTGAGTTGGCTGTGGTCGGCTTCGATCCGGTTGTTGGCATGGCGTTCGGCGTGGTGCCACGCCGGCGGGACGAGCTCGTCGAGGACGGTCGGGTACACCGGTGCCGCGTCGGTGACGACCTCGCTCGGCGTGACCTTCAGCGTGGCCGGCGCCCGGCGGAGGAACCGGCGGGCTGCGGCGGCGTCCCGGCGAGTGGAGACGAGCATGTCGATGACCTGGCCGTGCTGGTCCACGGCGCGGTACACGTACCGCCAGACACCACTGACCTTGACGTAGGTCTCGTCGACGAACCATCTGTCACCGGGTGCATGCGGGCAGAACCGGGCGGCGTCGGCGAGCAGCGGACACCCACTGTTCGACCAGTGCGTACCAACGCTCGTCATGCCTCACGCCGGTCGATGGTAGAGACCATCGGCGAGACTCCGCCGGCCTCGGGCGGCGTCGCCGGTGCGAGCCGCAGCAGGCGTGCGGCCCAGCCGGGCAGCCACCAGTTCCAGCGGCCGAACAGCGACACGGTGGCCGGGACCAGGAGGCTGCGCACCACCGTGGCGTCGAGCAGGATGCCGGCGCCGAGGCCGGTGGCCAGGATCTTGATGTCGGTGCTCGGGGCGGTGGCCAGGGACACAAACGCGAGGCAGAGGATCAGGGCGGCGCTGGTGACCAGGCGGCCGGTGCGGGTGAGGCCCTCCACGATCGCGGTGCGGGTGTCGGCCGAGGCGTCGTACTCCTCGCGCATGCGGGCGAGGATGAAGACCTCGTAGTCCATGGACAGGCCGTAGAGGAACGCGAAGCCCATGAGCGGCACCCAGAAGGTGATCGCGCCGGTGGCGGGCACGTTCCAGATGGTCTCGGAGCCGTGGCCGCGCTGCCACACGAGGACCAGGACGCCGTAGGTGGCGACGAGGGACAGCAGGTTGAGCACGACCGCCTTGAGCGCCAGGAGCACCGACCGGAACGCCCGGGTCAGCAGCACGAAGGTGACCAGGCCGATCAGCGCGAGCAGCCACGGGAACGGGTCGTACAAGGCGTGTTCGGCGTCGTACTGCAGCACTCCGAGGCCGCCGGCCTGCGCATCGGGCCGGGCGGCGAGCGCCGCTCGGATGCGCACGATGGTGTCCTTGCCGGCGCTGCTGCCGGCCTCGTCGCGGGGCAGCACGACGAGCAGCCGGGCCGGGCCGCGCCGCCCCGCCGGGTCGGCTCTGTCGGCCGGGGTGAGCATCGCGTAGACGCCCGGGTCGGTGTCCACGGTGGACGGTGGCGGCGCGTCGCCGGTGACGAGGACCTCGACGGGGGTGAGCACGCCGCTGGGGATGCCGGCACGGGCGAGGTCGCGCAGGCCGGCCGCCGGGGCGGGGCGGGCGGAGCGGGCCAGGGCGGTGCTGTCGGCGTCGCCGAGCTTGATGCCGGTCGCCGCCGCGGCGAGCGCGCCGAGGATCGCCAGGGCGGCCGCGGCGGCGAGCCACCGGGCGCGGACGACGCCGCCGGCCCAGGCGCGCCAGGCCCGGCCGGTCGGCGGCCGGCGGCGGGTGTGGGGCCATTCCAGGCGCGGCCCGGCGGTGGCCAGCAGCACCGGCAGCAGGGTGAGCGTCACGAGCACGCTGACCAGGGGCACGAGCATGCCGCCGGAGCCGACGCTGCGCAGGAACGGCACGGGGAGCACCACCAGGGCGATCAGCCCGACGGCCACGGTGACGCCGCTGAGCAGGACCGCCCGGCCGGCGCCGGCCATCGCCCGGTGCACCGCCTCGTCGCCGTCGTGGCCGGCCGCCCGCTCCTCGCGCCATCGGGTGACGAGCAGCAGCGAGTAGTCGATGGCCACGCCGAGCCCGATGAGCGCGACGAGGAACTGGGTGATGAAGCTGACGTCGGAGACGGTGGTCAGCAGCAGCACGACGAGGAAGGTGGTGAGGATCGACACGGCGGCCACGAGCAGCGGCGCCAGGGCCAGCAGCGAGCCGAAGACGAAGGCCAGCACCAGCAGCGCGCCGAGCGCACCGACGAGGGTCTCGGTGAGTACGCTCGCGCCCGAGCCGGAGTCGTCCACTGTGGAGAGCGCGTCGAGGCCGGTGACGTGCACGGTGGCGCCCGGCGGCAGGGCCTGCGCCATCGCGGCGGTGATCCGCGGGGCGTAGTCGGGCGCGGGCCCGCCGCGGGTCGGCGGCGTGAAGACGAGCCCGAAGACGGTGCGACCGTCCCGGCCGATGAGCCGGCGGTCGCCCGTGGACGGATACGACACGACGCGCAACGACGGGTCGACGGCCGCGGCGGCGAAGGCGCGCGCGACGGCGGGGTCGTCGGCCGGGTCACCGGTGCCGGTCGGGGCGGGCAGGACGACCACGGGCACCAGCGGGTACGTGGTCGCGCCGTTGCCGTAGGCGGCCAGGATCGCGTGGTTGGCCCGGTCGGCGGCGGTGCCGGGGAACGCGAAGTCGTGCGAGAGGCGGTCCGACAGTTGTGCGGCCGCGGCGCCGCCGGCGACCAGCAGCACCAGCCAGGCCAGCACGATCGCCGTCCGGTGCCGCAGCACGAACCGTGAGAAGCGCCTCATCGAACCTCCACCGCCGGAACTTGAACTTGGATGTTTGAGTAGCGAGACTACTCTAACCCGAACATCACTGTTTGAATTACTCGGTCACCCCGCAATGGAGGCAACGATGAATGGCCCATACCTGCGGCACGTCGCGCGGGCGACGGCGATCCCCGGCGCGCTGCTCTTCCTGCTCGCCGTCCTGGTCCATCCCAAGCGCGACGGCCCGCACATCGCCGAGGTCGGCCAGCTCTACGGCGTCACCCACGGCCTCGAGGCGGTCGGCCTGCTCCTGCAGGCGCTCGGCCTCGTCGCCCTCGCCTGGCTCGGCACCGACCGGCTGCGCCCCCGCGACCTGACCGCCGTCTTCGCCGCCCTGCTGGGCACGATCTGGTACTTCGGGCTGATCGTCGTGGACGGCACGCGGAACCCGGTCACCGCGAAATACGCCCCCGAACTCGTCCACACCTCGGGCGACCTCGACTCGGGCACGGCCATCATCGTGCTGCCGGCCCTGGTGCTCTTCCCGCTCGGCTACGTCCTGCTCGGCCTGCTGCAGGCCCGCCACGGCGCCCGGTCCACCGGCCTGCTGCTCGGCGCCGGCGCGGTCGTCTACACCGTCGGCGGGCTGGCGATCTTCGGCCTCGGCCCGGCCTCGCCGGCCATCGAGGTCCTCGAGATCGTCGGCGTGGTGCCGTACACCATCGGCTTCGTCTTGATGACCCGGTCCTGGAGCGCCGCCGCGGCGATCAGCGGCGTACGGCCGGCACCGGCGCGCCGGGAGCCGTGAGCGCGGCCAGCACGATGGCCGAGATGAACAGCGGGGCGTCGTGGGGCGCGAGCCGGCCCGCGGCGCTCTCCTCGGCGGCGGCGTGCATGAGGCCCACCGTGGCGGCGGTGAGCCATTTCGCGGTCACGTCGGTGCGGAACACCCCGGCCCGCCGGCCCCGCTCGATGATCGTCTGGAGGCGCCGGCGCACCCGGTCGTGGCTGTCGTGGAATCGCTCCGGCGGCAGCTCACGCCCGGCGGCCCGGTACACCGAACGGAAGCGGTGCACGATCTGCCACGACGCCTCGACCAGGCGGGTCAGCGCCGCGGCCGGTTCGCCGGCCGTGTCGACCGCGTCGAGCACCGCGTCGGCCTCGGCCATGGTCCGGATCAGCACCGCGTCGAGGAGCTCGGCCCGGCTTTTGAAGTGGCCATACAGCGTGACCCGGCCGACCCCGGCCGCCTGGGCGATGTCGGCGAGGCTCGCGTCGGGATGCTCGGTGAGGCACAGCACCGCGGCGTCGAGGATCGCCGCGACGTTGCGCCGCGCGTCGGCCCGCTGCTGCCTGACCGGCTCGGCACCCGTGGTCCCACCCACGCCCCGCCTCCGTCCCGAAACCACAACCCGAACAGTGTAGTTCACGAACGGAAAGGACCCGACCATGGACCGCCGCACCCTCACGCTCCGGCATCGCATCCGCAACCGGCTCGTCGTCCTGCTGCACCGCGCCGGCCTGCCGGTCGGCCCGATGCACCTGCTGACCGTCCCGGGCCGGCGCAGCGGGATACCCCGGACCACGCCCGTCGCCCCGATCGTCGTGGACGGGGTGCAATACCTCGTGCAGGCCTACCCGGATGCCGACTGGGTCAAGAACGCGCGGGCCGGCGGGCG
The DNA here is from genome assembly GCF_049995355.1 of Dactylosporangium sp. McL0621. Taxonomy (NCBI): domain Bacteria; kingdom Bacillati; phylum Actinomycetota; class Actinomycetes; order Micromonosporales; family Micromonosporaceae; genus Dactylosporangium; species Dactylosporangium sp. McL0621. The sequence goes on along the minus strand of NZ_CP188259.1, from coordinate 9,226,301 downwards.
GGGCCTGCTGCGCCGGGGCCGCCGGACGGTTGCGGTGCGGCTCGTCGAGGTGCCGCAGGCGCGGCGCGGCGCGGCGCGCTCCTGCGGCAGTTCCCGGTGCAGCACCGCCGCGGGGTCGCCGCGTTCGTGCGCAACGGCCTGGTCGACTCGCCCAGCCCCGACGGCTTCGCGGCGGCCGCGGCGCGCTGCCCGGTGTTCCGGGTCGAGCCGGATTAGGCGGTGCCCGGGACGCGAACGCGAGGCGGGCGGCGATCCGGTCCACGGCACACATGGCGCCGAAGGCGAGCAGGCGTGCGAGGTCGGCGCCGTTGGTGCGCGCCGTGCGCCATCCGGTGAAGTTGGCGTCGCGGTCTCGGACCAGAGACCGAGACGATGCCGCCCGTTCACCGGGGTCGACGATCAGGTTGCGGGCCTGCTGGGTGGTTCAGTCGCCGGTCGAGTTGGCGGTGACGCCGGGGATGTGCACCCGGCGGGTGACCACCTCCGTCACGATCGGGACGTAGCTGCGCCGCAGCGCGATGGTGTCCAGGTGGAAGGAGTCGGTGGCCAGCAGCCCGTGCGTTTGGGTGCGCAGAAGGCGTCGGCAGGTGGTGTCCACGCCGCGAGGTGCTGGACCTGTCCGCGCGCGGGCCAGGATCCTCCGGATTGTGCCGGCGCCGGCTCGGTACCCGAGACCGGCCAGCTCACCTTGGGTACGGTGGTGGCCCCAGTTCGGGTTCTCCCGCGCCAGCCGCAGGACCAGGTCGCGTATCGCGGCACTGATCGGCGGCCGGCCGGGTCGGTTCGGGTAGATCCAGTGGCGTTGCACCAGTCGGCGGTGTCAGGCCGGCAGCGTGGCGGGGGTGACCGGACGATGTCGGCGCAGCCGACCGGGCAGCAGCCGCGTCGACGCGGACGACACCGCCCGATCCGGCCAGGACGGTCGAGGGCGGCCGATCTGACGACGCAGGATCGCGACTTCGTGCCGCAGGACCAGGAGCTCCGCGGTCTTGGCAGCGTCGCTGCGCGACAGACACGCAAGCCAGCCGACCACCTGGGCCACAGTCAGGTACAGCAGCCGGAACGCCACGACCCAATCGTGCACCGCCCGACCAAACCGCAGCTCACAACCGGTGCGACGAGTTGTGGCACGGCACACGGCTCACCCCGGCCCGCGTCCGGCGCGGGTTCCGGAACATCCGCCCGAAGACGCACCGCCCCGCCAGGGCACCAAACCCACCACACCAGGCCCCGGACGCCCACCAGGGTCAAAGAACACCACCGTCGCCACCCGCCACGACGTCGGCAAGACCACCAAGCGCGACAAGACCCTCAAGGACCGACGGCAGCCTACAGGTTAAAGATCAAGCTAAGGCTGAGCGCGCTCATCGACTTCCCTGAGCTGGGCTGTCGAACTTGCGGCAACGTTCGTAGCGAGCTGATCGCGGCATGTCAGCGCGGCGAACGTCGTGCGTGGAGTGCTCCAAAGTGCCCTCATTGACCATTGCAGGGTGATCTGTACTCGTCAAGCGGCGAGTTACGAGGGTTGTGCTACACCACCTTGCGGCTCATTCGGTACTCCAGCGTCAGGAACGGCAGCCCGAAGACCGAGAAGGCGTGGTCGGCGCGCAGCCGCCCGGCCTGACCCTCGACCCCGAACCGCCTAACCCTGACCCTTCAACCTCTGTAGCAGCGCAGTGCGGATCAGCCATGCGGGGGAACCTCAGTGCCGTTCGCCGGTCAGTGCTCAGTCGCCGCGCAGGCGTCGAGGAGGCGGCGCAGGGGCGCCGTGGGCGGGCCGGGCGGTACGGCGAGGGAGGTGATCGCCCGGGGCGCGGTCAGTGGTCGGAGTGCGACCCGCCGGACCGGGACCGTCTCGGCGGCTGCGGCGTACAGGACGGTCCAGGTGGGTTCGCCGGTGCCGATCTCGGCGAGGGTGTCCTGCACGTTGGTGAAGGGCACCGACAGCGTGAGGCGGGCCCCGGCTTGCGTGATCAGGTCGTGGAACGGCGGGTTGTCCTGGCGGGGCACGAGCCGGAGCGGTAGGTCGGCCAGCTGCTGCAGGCTCAGCGCGGGGTGGGCGGCGAGCGGGTGCGCCGCCGGTAGTGCGACCATGAGCGGGTCGGTCCAGACCGGGATGAGTTCCAGCTGCGGTGCCGCGGTCAGGATGCGAACGAAGGCGGCGTCCAGGTCGCCGCGGCGGATGGCGGCGAGGCGGTCGGCGAGGCTCAGGGCGTGCAGCCGCACCGGTATCGGCAGTGCTTCGAGGACCTGGTTGAGGCGGTCGCCGAGTCCTTGGCTGGTGCCGATGCGCAGGGTGGCGTCGGCGCCGGCGGCGATCCCGCCGGCCACCCTGCCGACCCGGTCTGCGGCGGCGAGCGCGGCTCGTGCCTCGGGCAGCAGGCGCTCACCGGCCGGGGTCAGCCTGACGTGCCGGGTGGACCGTTCGAACAGCCGGACACCGAGTTCCCGTTCCAGTCGCTGGACCTGCTGGCTGACGGCGGGCTGGACGACGTGCAGCCGCTCGGCCGCCCTGCCGAAGCCCTGTTCCTCGGCTACCGTCACGAAGTACCGCAGTTGTCGTAGCTCCACGCTGTGCCTCGTCGTCCCGGATTCATCACCGGCCGTGATCTGTGTACGGTACAACTGCCCATTGGTCTACGGCTGTTCCCGGGGGTCGACTTGGACCTATGAGAGCTGTGTTCAACATGCCGCAAGGCCCGGTCGTCCGTGATGTGGCGGAGCCGGTGAGGGCGGACAATGAGGCCCTGGTCGCGGTCCGGGCGTTCTCGGTGAACCGGGGTGAGCTGGCCTTGCTGGCGTCCCGGACGGGGGACTGGCGTCCCGGACAGGACGTGGCGGGTGTCGTGGTGGAGGCGGCGGCGGACGGGTCCGGGCCGGTGCCTGGTACCCGAGTGGCCGCTCAGGTCGAGCAGGCCGGGTGGGCGGAGTTGGTGCCGGTGCCTGCCGATCGGTTGGCCGTGCTGCCCGACGCGGTGAGCGTGGAGCAGGGTGCGGCGTTGCCGCTGGCGGGACTGACCGCGCTGCGGGTGCTGCGGCTCGGCGGTGACCTGCTCGGCCGGCGGGTCCTGATCACCGGGGCGAACGGGGGGCTCGGCAGGTTCCAGACCGAACTGGCGTCCCTGGGCGGCGCGCGGGTGACCGCGGTCGCCGACCCCAGGCACGAGAAGGAGTTGACCGCGCTCGGCGCCGCCGCCGTTGTCGCCGCTACGGCCGATGCCGACAGCGGCCAGCATCTGATCTCCGAGTCCGTCGGCGGGGAGTCTCTCGCCGCCGCGCTGACCAAGGTCGTGCCCGGCGGGACCATCGTCGTCTGCGGTACGACCAGCGGCATCAAGACACCGATCGACGTCTACGATTTCATCGGCCACGAAGGCGCCTGCCTGGTCAGTTACCTCTCCTACGCCCACCCGCAGCCGCCAGCACCGGACCTGCAGGTGCTGGTGGACCTGGTCGCGACGGACCGGCTGCACCCCACCCTCGGACTCGTCGCCGACTGGTCCCAGCTCAGCGACGTGCTGGGCGCACTGAAGGAGCGCCGCCTGTCGGGTAAAGCCGTGCTAACCATCGGCTGAGTAGATCACGAATGCGGCGGCTGGCAGTACCTTCGGTGAGCTGCCAGCCGCCGCACCATCGCGGTCGTGCAGGTGGCTAAGCGTTGCGAAACACCCATTTGTGTAGTGCATCGTGTAGCCCGCGAGTGAACCGCGCCTTGACGCGTGCTGCGGGCGGCCGCCCTGGACGTGACGCTGTCCGGCGCTTTCTACGGTGGACGCTCGCCGCAGCGTTTGCATTCCATCTTCAGCGCGACCCGTCCACCGCGTCTTCGTGCTCGTAGGTGACCGAAGGGCCGTCGGGGGCCGCCCGGCGGTGACCCCATGTGGCGAACGCGACGATGACCGGCTGGCTGCCCAGCTGTCCGCCATGTGCGCCCGCGCCGCAAGACCGCGACCCGCGCCGTGGTGACCTGATCTGCACCTCCGCCGGACCATCCTGCTCAACCCACGACCTGACCCCCGCGCGCCACCACGACGTGATCGACGCCGCCGCCCGCGCCGAGGTCGAACTCCTCGCCGACAAGGGCTACCAAGGCGCCGGCGGCACGCTGCGCAGTCCGCACAAAGGTCGCAAGGTGACCAACAGCAACGCGCCGACAATTGCATGATCAACAGCATCCGTGGCCCCGGCGAGCGTGGCTTCGCCCGACGCTGGCCTCCACGGGTGAGGCCGGCCAGCCTGGTTCGACTCTGGGTGGCCGATGTGACCTCCTCGGCCGGTGTTCGGATTCTGTCGGCGAGGGTCGATGGCGGTCAGGTGAGCCGTGCGACAAGGAAGCGGGTGTGGCGATGAATTGTCGGCCGCGGTCAAGTCTTTATCAGGGTGACTGCTACACCGATTGACGAGAAATCCCGGGGAGCCGGAGCCTCGGGTCCGGACTCCCCACGAGTTGCTTCCCGGAAGGGCTGGACCTTGGCGCTAGCCGCGTTCGGCGCCTTCTTGACTTCCCTTGACGTCGTCGTCGTTGCGACCGCGCTGCCTACTCTGCGATCGGAGCTGGACGCGAGCCTCTCCGACCTGGAATGGACCCTCAACGCCTACAACCTGGTATTCGCCTGCTTGTTGCTCACGGGCGCGTCGCTGGGTGACCGTTTCGGGCGGCGCCGTGTCTACATCGTCGGTCTGCTCGTGTTTACGGCCGGCTCGGCGACCGCGGCGCTGTCATCGAACGCGGGCGAACTGATCGCCTCTCGAGCACTGCAAGGAATTGGCGCGGCAGTGCTGATGCCGCTCACGCTGACGTTGATCAGCAATGCCTTTCCGGTCGAGAAGCGGGGCGCCGCGATCGGGGTCTGGGGTGGCGTGTCGGGCCTCGGCGTTGCGGCCGGTCCGGTGCTCGGCGGCGCGATCGTCGACGGGATCTCGTGGCAGTGGATCTTTTGGATCAACGTGCCGGTCGGACTGGCCGTTGCTGCGCTGCCGACCCGGATGCTGCAGGAGAGCCACGGTCCGCGGCAGCAGTTGGATCTTCTAGGCCTCGTGCTGGCCGGTGCGGCCTTGTTCGGACTGACGTGGGCGCCGGTGCGGGCGCCAGTCGCCGGTTGGGGGAGCATTGAGGTGATCGGATCGCTGGGGGCCGGCGCGGTGTTGCTGGCGGCGTTCCTGGTGTGGGAATCGCGCAGTCGGACGCCGATGCTGCCGCTGGGATATTTCAGGCGGCGTGGCTTCACGGCCGCGAACGGGGTGACGTTCTTCCAGTTCATTTCGCTTCTGGGATCGTTGTTCATGATCAGCCAGCTGTTCCAGGTCGGACTCGGTTACTCGCCGCTTGAAGCCGGCTTGCGGATCCTGGTCTGGATGGCGATGCCGATGTTGGTGGCGCCAATCGCCGGTGGGCTTGCGGACCGGCTTGGCAACAGGCCGTTCATGCTGGCGGGTCTCCTGCTCCAGGGGGGTGGGGCTGCGTGGTTGGGCCTCGTGGTGGAGCCCGGGGTCGGCTATGCGAACTTGATCGGCCCTTTGATCGTCTCGGGTGTCGGCATCGCGATGTGTTTCCGACGGTGGCGAATGCCGTCGTGAGCTCCGTGCCTGCCGCTGACTCGGGCGTGGCCGCGGGTACCAACAGCGCCTTGCGCGAACTGGGCGGGGTTTTCGGGATAGCCATCCTGGCCGCCGTCTTTGCCGCCAAGGGTGGCTACGGCTCAGCGGCCGACTTCATCGACGGGTTCAAACCCGCGATCGCGGTAGCGGCCGCGGTACCACTGGTTGGAGCGGGGTTCGCCGTACTGGCGCCCTCGCGTGCACAGGAGCGACTCAACGAGCCTGAGCAGACCCACTGATTCCCTGTCGGCAGAGCCGGTTAGTTCGTTCATCCGAGACGTAGGGAAGGCATCTTCATGTCGACGCTTGATCTGACCGGAGCCACCGCGATCGTGACGGGGGCGGGCCGAGGGTTCGGCCGTGGCATTGCGGCAGCACTGCGGGCGACAGGCGCAACTGTCATCGGAGTTGCCCGGACTGCGGCGGGTTTGGAGGAGCTTCAGTCGCAGCTCGGAGGCGGTTTCGTCCCTGTCGAGGCGGATGCAGCGGACGCGGCCGTGGCGACGGAGCTCCTCGAGCGGTACCGACCTCGCACGCTGGTGCTCAACGCCGGTGCGGTTCCACCGATGGGACCGTTGCGGGAGCAGACGTGGCAGGGCTTCAGCCGCAACTGGGAGGTTGATACGCAGCAGGCCTTCCACTGGTCCCAGGCGGCGCTCCGCGTCCCGCTGCCAACCGACAGCACGGTCATCACAATGTCCAGCGGGGCCGCGTTGCGTGGTTCGCCGCTGAGCGGTGGGTATGCCGGAGCAAAGGCGGCGGTTCGCTTCATCACCGCGTACGCCGGGCAGGAGTCGCAGGAGGCCGGGCTCCGCATTCGTTTCGTCGCCGTACTGCCGCAGCTGACGCCGGAGACGATGCTCGGACAAGTTGGTGTGCAGGCATACGCGAAGCAGCAGGGCGTCGGCGTAGCTGACTTCGTCAAAGCTCTGCAGCCCGTGCTGACGCCTGAACAGGTAGGCGAGGCTGTTGTCCGGCTCAGCACCTCGGCTGCCGATCCGGAGCCTGCCTACCTGCTGACCGGCAACGGCTTGCAACCGCTGCCGTAGAAAGCAGGTGCCGTACAGGTAGCGCTGTGCCGTCAGGCTGCCGGTCGGGAGCGGCACAGCGTTCAGACCTACCTTCTGCCAAGGCGATGATTTTCCGCCTTTGACCTGGTCTGTATCAGCACGAAGATGAAAGCAGAGGTGCGCAGTGCAGATGGTGAAGGCCGAGGACGAGTTCGTGCGTCTGACCGACCCGTTTCGTCAGGAGCTGCTGGCGCATTGCTATCGGATGATGGGCTCATTCGAGGACGCCGAAGACCTGGTCCAGGAGACGTACGTGCGGGCTTGGCGTTCGTACGACGATTTTGAGAGGCGCTCGTCGCTGCGTGTATGGCTGTACCGGATCGCGACCAACGTCTGCCTGACCGCTCTGGAGCACCACAGCCGGCGCTTGCTGCCGTCGGGTCTGGGTGCACCGAGCGACGATCCGGACCACCCGTTGTCCGTGCTGGAGACAGGCGCCTGGCTGCAGCCGCTGCCCGGTTTGCCGGGCGACGCGGCCGATCCTGCTGCGATCGTCACCTCTCGGGACAGCGTCCGTCTGGCGCTCATCGCCGCCCTGCAGCACCTGCCGGCCAAGCAGCGGGCCGCGCTGATTCTGCGTGACGTCCTGGCCTGGCGGGCGATTGAGGTTGCGGAGTTGCTCGGTACGACGAGCGCTGCGGTGAACAGCTTGCTGCAGCGTGCACGAGCTCAGTTGCAGCGCGTTTCTCCGACGGAGGACGAACAGACCGACCTCTCGGAGCCGGGCCTGCGCGCCCTGCTCGATCAGTACATCGCCGCGTTCGAGAACGCGGACGTCAAAGCACTTGTGGGTGTACTCCGTGATGATGTCGCACTGGAGATGCCACCGAACGTCGAGTGGTTCTCCGGCCGCGTGGCAGTCGGCCGGTTCCTCGAGAGGAACGTCCTCGCCGGCCCTGGACTGACCCGCATGCTCCCGATCACGGCGAATGGTCAGCCGGCCGTTGCGGCGTACTGGCGTGAGAACGATGGGTCCTACCGGCCACACGCGCTGCAGGTGCTCACCATCACTCGGACAGGAGTTTCGCGCATCGTCTCGTTCAACGACCCGGGGCTGTTCCCCGCCTTCGGACTTGCCGGCGTCTTGGCGCCAGAGACACCGAGGTAACGCCGTGCCGATGTTCAGTGGTCAGGTTCGGCTACTCCAGCACGCGATCTGCTATGCCTCGGAGAGTGTCGACGCTGTGGTGCAGGGCACCGAATCTCTTCCGACTCCGTGCGAAGGCTGGGATTTGCAGGCCTTGCTGCTGCACCTCAACCGTTCGATCGATGAGCTGCACCAGAGCATCGCCCTTGAACCCGCGGATCGGGACGCTGAGGACGATGACTGCCGCTCTTCGACGACGCATCTGGCCGCGACATTCCGATCGCGTGCGGGGCTGCTGCTGCAGAGCTGTGTCAAGACTGAACGAGCCGGTCGCAGGATTGCGGTGGGCGATCTGTCGTTGACGAGCGGGTGGGTGGTCGTCGTAGGAGCGGCGGAGATCGCCGTGCACGGGTGGGACATCTCCGTGGCATGTGGCTTCCAGCGATCGATTCCGGCGCCGCTAGCTCTTGGCCTGCTGAGCCTGTTGCAGTTGGTAGTCGACGATGCGTGGCGACAGTCGCTGTTCGGCCCCGCGATCGCTGTTTCACCACTGGCGAGCCCGAGTGATCAGCTCGTGGCATTTCTGGGCCGCCGCCCGTTCTCCTCTTTCGCCGACGGCCGAGATGTGAGCAGCCGAGGCCAAGCGAAGAGTTTTTGTGCACCCATGGGTCTTCGTACCCGAAGGGCCTGACAGTTGACGACGGATCCGGACCGGGCGCGATCTGATCGCCCGCCGACTCTTTCGCTGACGATCAAGGCAACCTCGAATGGTGTCATCTCAGCCCGTTACGAATCATCTCCGCGGGGATAGAGCCCATCCCAGCAGCGGAAATTCATCGCTCCTGCAAACGGCCCGGTGACGCTCGTGCATCGTCACCGATAGGTTGCGGCTGCCCTCCGGGTCTAAATGGGGGTGGGCGGTTGACCGCCACCTTTCTGATCAACACCCGCCGACCCGTTTCAGTCACCATTCGGAGATCCCATGATCGACTCGGTCTACGTCAGCGGGACGCTGACGCTCATTTTCGGTGCCGCAGGCCTGTTGTTCCTGGTGGGGCGAGGCGCTGGCCCTCCGACGACTGTTTCTGACCGGGTGTCGGGCGGTATCCACGTCGCGGCCAGCGCGGCCATGATCCCGATGGCCTGGTCATGGGGATCGAAGCTGCCTGTGTGGCCTCAGGTGGTCGCCTTCACACTGGCCGCGGGTTGGTTCGTTGCTCGGGTCGTCCGTGGGCGGCTCGAGCGGACGCGGCCGGGTGGCGCATGGTGGCATGACCTGCACCATGCGGCCACGGCCGGCACTCTCGCCTGGTCGATCGCCGCAATGTCGGGGCTGCGCTCCATGGGCAGTGGCGGCGATCCGCATGCCCGGGACGACATGATGCCGACGTCTCATCACCACGAGATGCCGTCCTCCGTGCCTGCATCTGCGGCGCATCCGGGCAACGCGGTCGTGGTCGCCATGGTCGTACTCACGGCGTACTTCGTCGTCGCAGCGTGGCCGTGGTTGTCCACGGCGGTCCGAGCCGCTCGGAGATCGGGTGGCACGACCGAGCCGCAAGGCCGCCGACATGCTGTCGAGGCCGCAAGTCACGCCGTGATGAGCATCGGCATGGCCGCCATGTTCGTTGCCATGGCCTGACCGTGGTCCCGGATTCGTCCGCCAGCAGATCGGATCGTGCCGGCCGATGAGAATCGGCCTCCCGCGAGGTCTGTATGGACAAGCAGAAACCAACAACCAAGGAATGCCAATGAATCTGCCCCAGGTCGTATCCCCGGACGAGTGGCTGACGGCTCGCAAGGAGCTTCTCGAAGCCGAGAAGGAGGTCCTGCTCGCGAAGGACGCGGTGAGCGCGCGACGTCGGGAGCTGCCGATGGTCAAGATCGACAAGGACTACACTTTCGAAGGCCCGGACGGCAAGCTTCGTCTTCTCGACATGTTCGAGGGGCGTACCCAGCTGATCATCTATCACTTCATGTTCGGCCCGGACCAGGACGAAGGCCACAACAGCTGCTCGTTCATGGTGGACAACATCAGCCACCCGTCGCACCTGCACGCCAACAACACCACCATCGCGCTCATCTCCCGAGCGCCGATGGCGAAGCTCACGCCGTTCAAGGAACGGATGGGGTGGACCATCCCCTGGTACTCGTCCTTCGGCAGCGACTTCAACTACGACTTCCACGTCACGACCGATGAGTCGGTCGCCCCGGTCGAATACAACTACAAGGACAAGGCCACGCTCATCGCGAAGGGCACCCCTTATTACATCAGCGGAGAGTGGCACGGACTGAGCGTCTTCCTGCGTGACGGCGACGACGTCTATCACACCTACTCCGCCTACGAGCGCGGCGTCGAGCAGATGCTCAACACCTACAACTACCTCGACCTGACCCCACTCGGCCGGCAGGCTCACGTCACGCAGTTCGCGCTGCACGACACCTACGACGCATAACAAGGACCGGGGAGCGCCGGCAGCCGCTCGGCGCTCCCCGCTCGACAGCCGGGGGTCGACCCGGGTTACTTCAGGCGCCGGGGGATGGTCGGAGTCCCGGCCGGCAGGTCCTCGACCCTGAGCCCGCCGCCATATGCCGAAGGACAGCGCGCTTCATCGCATGGCCGGGCACTCCGTAGTCAAATGACGTGAGGGTGCCCGACGATCAGCGCCGTACGCAGGAATTCCCGGCCGGCCCGGTTCCCGGTCCGGACTGGTCGGCGCCGCCGATGCTCGGCAAGAGCTCGCTCACATCTGCGCGGTTGGTTGATGCTGGTCTGGACCCAGCGGACCTTGCATCGACGCGCATTTCTGCTATCGCCGCGGGCTGCTGGACGCCCAATCGGCTTGCCGCCCTGCGAGGAGGGGCATGCCCGCAAGATCCGTTTGTCCCACGAGGCGATGGCCCGACGCGACCAGATCCTAGATGCTGCCCTCGGGATCTTCGGACACTGTCATGGCCATCAATAGATACTGATGAATGTGATGGACCGCGCCACGCGTATCGCGGCCGGCGCTGTACTTGGACTTCACTGGCAAAGGACGTGTAGCACGATGGCGGAGCGTCTGCTCGACCAGTTCACGGCGCAGCGGAGGACGCAGGCGGCCGACCCAGCACGCCCCTGGCCGACCGCCGTCGTGCTCCCGGCGCACGATGCGGACGCTTCCCTGACCAGGACTGCCCGGTGCCCCGGGCAGCCCTTCCTTGTCGAACTGCGACATCGCCAGGTGCTCGCCGGCGCTGGGCACCACCGGGGTGCGGTCCATGAGGGTGCGGTCGGACAGCAGCACCCCGCAGGGGTGCATGGCCATCGAATGAGGGGGCGTCCAGGGCCTCGACGAGGTCCCACAGCCTGGTGCAGCGGGCGTAATGGGCGGCAACGGTGCGCGATTCGGGCAGTTCGGCGAGGGCGCTGCGGGCGTCCCGGGCGCGGATGCGGGGGAATGCCTTCGCCAGGCGGTCCGTTTCGGCCGGGTCGAGGCCGAGCGCGGCGGCGGTGTCGCGGATGGCGTGGCGGACGCGGTAGGTCTCGGGCATGGAGACGGTGGCCACCCGGTCGGGGCCGAAGCGGTCGAAGATGGCGCGGTAGACCTCCAGGCGGCGGGTGGACTCCACGTCGATGTCGATGTCGGGCAGGGTGGTGCGGCGCGGGGAGAGGAAGCGCTCCATGAGCAGGTCGTGCCGGACGGGGTTGGCGGTGGCGATGCCCAGGAGGTGGACGACCAGGGAGCCGGTGGCGGAACCGCGGGCGGCGACCCGGATGCCCAGGCGCCGGGTGTCGTCCACGATCTGGGCGACGGTCAGGAAGTAGGCGGGGTAGCCGAGGTGGTCGATGACCGCGAGCTCCTCTTCCAGGCGCTGCAGCATGGCCGGGTCGTGGTCGTAGCCGCGGGCGGTCATGGCCGCCCGGCAGCGAGTCGCCAGCAGACCGGCGGCGGTGGCCGGGCTCGCGCCGACCAGCTGGGGTTCGGGGAAGTGAACCCGGCCGAGGCCCAGGTCGCCCTCGGGGTCCAAGCGCAGCCGGTCGGCGCAGCGGGCGGTGGCGGCCAGCAGGTATGAGGCGTCCTGGCCGGCGGCGCTGGCGATGTGCTCGGCGATGGCGGCCATAGCGGAGGGTGGTTTGAGCCAGCGCTCGCCGCGGTCGGTGTGCTGGGGGTCGATGCGGGTCAGGCGGCGGGCTGAGTCCAGGACGTCGGCGACGGGGGCCTGGTCGGGATCGGCGTAGCGGACGGCGCCGGCCAGGACCGCCTCGATGCCCTCGGCGGCGGCCAGGTTGAGGGTGCGGGCGGCAAGCGGCAGTGAGCCGGGCCCGCTGCCCCGCGGGTCGTAGTAGGCCGCCTCGAGGCGCAGGCGGGGGCCGAAGATCTCACGCCACGGTGCCAGCAGGGCCACCGCCCGGTCGGGGTGGCCGGCGCCGAGTGCCCGGACGGGTTCGGAGGCACGGCCGAGGAGGGCGGTCAGGCCGCTGGCGTGGCGCTCGAGGTCGGCCCAGGCCAGCCGGGGCGGGCTGTCGGGGTGGGCGTGGGCGGCGCTGATCAGGTGGCACAGCGCGGCCCAGGCGGCGCGGTCTTCGGCGAGCAGGACCACGCGGGGGGCGCCGTCGGCGGCGATCGCCCGCTCGCGTGCCGTGTGCCAGGTTACTGGCTGGTGGTGTGGCCCGGCGCAGGGGGCGTGGGCGAGATCGGCGCCGAAGAGCGGGCGCACTCCGGCGGCGGCGCAGGCCTTGGCGAAGCGGACGCTGCCGGCCACGGTGTCCCGGTCGGTCAGCGCCAGCGCGGTGATACCGCGCTCGGCGGCACGCTCCGCCAGACGCGCAGGGAGAGCGGCGCCGTAGCGCAGCGAGTACCCCGAGACGACGTGCAGGTGCTCGAAAGCGGGCACCGCATCCTCCTAGCGAGAGCCCTGCTACCAGCCTCTCAGCCCGCAGCCGGGAAGAAACGGGGATCGGAACGGCCGTCACCGGGCGGCCGTTACGCCTCCCTGGTGACGCACGAGAAGGAGACCGTCGAGCCGATCGACCTGTGCCCGCCGATCGGGCAGCTCAACCCCGCGGCGGTCGGCTGGACCCGCCGGCCGCCGCACCGGGCGAACCTGCGCGGCTGGGGGAGGACCAAGCGCTGGGAGTAGGGGGATCGTCACGCCCACCCACATGTCGGCCTCGTGGCGTCGTCGCTGGACTACGCCGGCGTTGTCCACGACTGGGTGCCGTCGACGAACGCGCTGTCGTCAGTGCAACGGTGCCGGGTGACTCCGACCGCCAGACAGCAAAGGAGGCGGGTGACGTCGGGGAAGTAGGGGCTGAGGTTGCGCATCTGCCGGGATTGGAGCAGGACCCGGTCGTCGAGCACCCAGGCGAGAGCACGGAACCCGTCCCACGTCGGCTCGTACAGCAGGCCAGCGGGAAGGTTCCGGACGGCGACAGCGCGCATCGGCACTACCGGTGGCCGCATGGCGCACCCCGTGAGCAGCGGCGACACCCAAACGTACCGCCGCCCGGAGCATCTCCACCCGCCTCCCCGAACCTCGGAGGCGGCCGTCTGATTGCCATGGCAGCATCCGCTCGTGCTTGTAGCCCCCAACGCCAGGCACCGACAGATCCTCGAGCTCCTGTTTCAGCGCAAGACCACCATCACCCACTACTGCGGCAACGTGTCCAGCTACCCGGACTGGGTGATGAACGCGTCGCGGATGTTGCGGAACCAGATACTCCGCAGCGACAGCGACGGCCTCTTTCTGCTCGTGTCATTGGCCCCGAGCCGGAGCCTCCGCTGCCGAGAGGAGGAGAAGGCTGCCCGGCGGCAGGGAAATCAGCGGTGATTCTGACGGTCATCAGTGGGTCGTCAGAATCAAATCAGCGGCGGCAGGCCGCGCCGGCCGGTGACGAGCCACGCTGATTCACCGCGCCGTCAACGATCGGACCCCTACCGCCGGGCGGTGCACGCCGTTGCGTGCTCGGTGAGCCACGCCAGCGCCTGCGCCCACGACTGTGCATCTTCGTCGAGATCGCATCCGGTGCACCGCTTGGTGAGGTACCCGGCGAGGTTTGTCTCGATCCACGCCTCTGCTCCGCCGGTGGTCGCAAGGATGTCGGACACGATTTCCCGGTACTCGTCCATGCCGGCCATCGTGCAGTCGACTGCAGGCTTCTGCTGCGCCGGAACCCCGCGAAACATCCGTGCAGTGCGGCATAACCACTCCTGTAGCCCTCGCCTGCACGACCATAGCCACCGTGCACCGCGCCAGCCGCATCGACGAGCTCGGAACCGAGCGGTCAGCATTGACCAGCTACATCTCGGGCATCCGCTAACGAGCCGGCCCGCTGGCGCGTGGAGCGAGCCCTCAACGCCTGCTCCGGGTTCGATCCCGTTGCGGTGGAGGATTTCCCAAACCGTGGAGCGGCGACCTTGATGCCGAGGCTGGCCAGTTCGCCGTGGACTCGCCGGTAGCCCCAGCTCGGGTTCTCGCGGGCCAGGCGCAGGACGAGGCTCTGGATGCTGCGGATGGTGGCTGGCCGTCCTGGCTGTTTCGGCCGGGATTGTTGGCGTGGTGACGTCGGAGCAGGTCGCGGTGCCAGCGCAGGACGGTGTCGGGGGAGACGATCAGGTGCAACTGACGCAGCTTCGGCCCGGGTAGCCGGTGGAGGAGGGCGGCGAGGAACGCCCGGTCGGGCGGGGTGAGGCGGGGCTTGTCGATCTGGCGCTGCAGGATGGCGAGCTGGTGGCGCAGCGTCAGAATCTCGACGTTCTTGTCCGAATCGGTCATGGTATGAGCCGTATGAGGGTGAACACGCTCGTGAGCGCCAGGTAGGGCAGTCGCAGCAGCACGATGGACCGCCTTGGCCTACCCCGTCTCGCAGACTTCAGCCATGTCCGAGAACCGGCAGGTCACAACCCATGGATGGGGTTTTCGGCACCCACAGCGCCCAGCCCGCCGGGGCGGTCACCGGCTGCGCCACCGGGACCCGGCAGACCGCGGCCGTGCTGGCCCAGATGGCCGGCACGATGCAGCACATCGGTGGTCATGGAGCGCGCGGCGACGTCGGTCCAGGGGGGTCGACCAGGCGGTACCGGTAAGCCAGCGCGACGAGTTGTGCGCGGTCGCGGGCACCGAGTTTCGACATGGCGTGGCTGATGTGGGTTTTCGCGGTGGCCCGGCTGATGGACAGGGCCTCGGCGATTTCCTCGTTGCTCATTCCGTGTGCGGCCAGCCCCGCGACCTCTCGCTCCCGTTCGGTCAGCTGGGCCAGGGCCTTGGCGTTGACCTGGCGATTGGGGGAGCGGTCGACGAGCCGCGCAACCAGTCGGCGGGTCAGGCCGGGCGACAGCAGCGCTTCGCCGCCTGCCACGACCCGGATGCCGTGCAGCAGTTGGCCGGGATCCGTGTTCTTGATCAGGAAACCGCCGGCGCCTGCATCCAATGCTTCGATGACGTATTCGTCGTGGTCGAACGTGGTGAGGATCAGCACGTGGACATGTGCGAGGTCGGGGTCCCCGGCGATGCGGCGGGTGGCGTCCAGCCCGTCGACATTCGGCATGCGGATGTCCATGAGGACGACATCCGGTCGAGTTTGTCGTGCCAGGTCTACAGCTGTCGCGCCGTCGGCGGCCTCGCCCACCACGACCATGCCCGGCTCGTTGTCGATGAGGACCCGGAACCCGGCGCGGACCAGCGACTCGTCGTCGGCGATGAGGACCCGCAGCGGCTCGGTCACGCCTCACCGCCGGCTGGTGCCGGTAGTTGTCGGTCACTGACCATCCCAGCCGGGCGGGGGCGGCATGTCATCGGCGAGTGCACGTCGTCATCATGACTCGTCCGGGGTGGGTAACGCGCACCGCACCTGGAAGCCGCCCTGCGGGTGCGGACCGGCGCTGAACTGCCCGGACAGCGCCAGAACCCGCTCGCGCATGCCGATGATGCCGTGACCGTTGGTGGTGATATCGCCAGCACCGGCCGCACGCCCATCGTCACGAACCTGGATCACCACCTGCGCGGGTTCGTAGCGCAGGTCGAGCTGGACGGTGCTGGCGCGTCCGTGGCGCAGCACGTTGGTCAGCGCCTCCTGGATGATCCGATAGGCGGCAAGATCAATCGCTGCGGGCAATGACCGGGCGCTGCCGTGGACATTGAGCCTGGGATCGACCCCCGCCACCCGGACCGGGTCGAGCAGGGCGTTGAGCTGGTCGAGGCCGCCGCGCGGGGTTCGGGGTTCGTCCGGCTCGTCGTCGGAGCGTAGGACACCGAGCATGGTTTTGACGTCGGTCAGTCCCTGGTCGCTGATGCGTTTGATGGTGCTCAGCGCTTCAGCCGCTTGTGCGGGTCGGGTGGCCAGCAGGTGCATGCCGACGCCGGCCTGCACGCTGACGCTGGCCATGGTGTGGCCGAGTATGTCGTGGAGTTCGCGGGCGATGCGCAACCGCTCCTCGACCAGGTGGCGGCGGGCTTGCTCCTCGTGGGTCTGGGCCTCGCGGGCAAGTTGAGCGCGGGTGGCCACCAGCAACGCCCGGTAGTAGCCGACCGCGGTGCCGGCCGCGCCGGCAGTGGCGATCATCCACACGGCGATGCCTGAGAGTCCGGCCGGCACGCGGGCGCCGAAGGCCAGGTGGATCGCCACCAGCGCGCCCAGCGCGCTCAGCACGGAGCCGGCCAGTGCCCACCGCCACCCACGCAGAGCTGCGAGCGTGTAGCAGGCGATCACCGATGTCAGCGGGATCAGCACGCCGGGAAAGTGGGCGGCCGACCAGAGCAGCGCGACCGAGTTGAGGACCACCAGCACCGATACCGGGTAGCAGCGGCGCAGCGCCACTGTGAGCGCCACGACCCCGATCAGCACGACCGCGCCGGCCTCGAGCGGGTGCGGGTCGATGACCCACGGCGGTCCGACGCCGATCCAGCTGGCGAACAACAACAGCACCGCTACCCCGACGCCCACCCCGGCATCGGGGAGGGTCGGTGCCGCCCTGCGCACGGCACTCAGCCTCTGTGGTGTCTGCATCCCTCGACATCCTGCCCGCATCCGCCGGTTCTGCGCATCGGCCGTGAGGTGTACCCCAACTACCGCACGCGGCGCACCGCACTACCGCCCACGGATGACGGTACGGCTGCGGGGTGAGTCGTGAAACGCGACCGCCGGCCGACGCGCGTTGCGCGCAGTCGCCGCCACGATCAGCGAAACGAGCGCCCAACCTCAAGGAGTTCCTTCGATGCGTAAGGCTTTTGCCGGGCTGGCGGCACTGTTCCTCCTGGCCGTCGTCATCCAGTTCTTCCTCGCCGCCAGCGGCGCGTTCAACACCGCGCCCAGCGAGGAGTCGTTCCGAGCGCACAGGGCGTTGGGGTACGTGATCTTCCTCCTCGCGGTCGTGCTGGTCATCGTCGCGGCGGTGGCGCGGATGTCGGGTCGGCTCATCGGCATGGCTGGGATGGTCACCGGCCTGGTCGTCCTGCAGGTTCTGATCGCGGTGCTGGCCAGGGTGCTCGACACGGGCGACATGACGACGACGGTTGGGCAGCTCGTGTTCGGACTGCACGGGGTCAACGGCCTGGCCATCGTCGCGCTGAGCGTGAGGATCCTCCGGCAGGCGCAAGCTCTGGCGTCCGGACCTGGTGTGGGACCGGCTCCGACGGCGTCATGACAACGGAGCAGTGGATCATCTCGGATGACGCGGTCGCACTGCTGAGCGTCGCGGCCTGGTTCGCGGCCGGCGTCACGGCGGCCGTCGGGCGCGCCCAGGCGGCGCTCGGCCTGTTGGTGGCGGCGGCGCTGGTGAGCCTCGCCCGGATCGCCACGGTGGCGATGCTGGCCGGTCGAGGCTGGTGGTTTGTGCAGGACAAGGTCCTGTTGGGGCTGCCGATGCTCGCCGCCGGAGGGTTGGCCGCCGTGCTCATCGCCGGACCGACGCTGTGGCTGGCGAGGCGCACGCCGGGCAACGGGCCGCCGGCGCGTAGCGTCGTCGCGCTGTTGAGCGCCGCCTACGCGGCGACGGCCGGTTTCGTGGTGACCTTGCTGATCGGGTTCCCCCTCACGTGGGGCACCGCGCTGATCACGGTCTCGCTCGTGTGCGTCGGCGCGCTGCTCACCGCACGCGTGCTCGCCGCGAAGGCCGGGGTGGCCGCCGCCGCCGACGCCCCCGGCAACCGTCGGGTCTCGCGTCGCCGGTTCATCCGGGTTGCCGGCGTCGCGGTCGTCGTCGGTGCAGGCGCCGCCGGTGTCGGCCTGTCGCTCGTGCCGGTCGAGTCCGTCACCACCGGAGGCGGTCGCGCACGCTCGTCCGGCTCACGACCGCAGCGGTCGGTGGCCGACCTGCGCGGTGCCGGCGCACCGGCTGCCGGCGGCACGCGGCGGCAGTACGTCCTCACCGCCCGGACGGCCAGGGTGCGGCTGCCGTCGGGGCGGGAAGTCGACGCATGGGCCTACAACGGGCAGACACCCGGTCCGCCGATCACGGTCGCTGAGGGTGACCTGATCGAGGTGACGCTGCGCAACGCCGATATCCAGGACGGCGTGACCGTGCACTGGCACGGCTACGACGTCGCCTGCGGCGAGGACGGCGTGCCGGGCCTGACGCAGAACGTCGTCGCGCCGGGGGAGGAGTTCGTCTACCGATTCCCCGCCGACCAGGTGGGAACCTACTGGTACCACACCCACCAGGTGTCGGACCGCGGTGTGCGCAAGGGGCTGTACGGCACCCTCGTCGTGACGCCACGCGTCGAGCCGCCGGCGGACGCGGCAGCCGCGCAGGTAGACCTGACCCTGCCCGTGCACACCTTCGACGACACCGTCGTCATCGGGGGTTCCGACCAGCGCAACGAACACGACGTACCCGCCGGCGCTCCGGTGCGCCTGCGGTTGATCAACACCGACTCGCAGCCGCACCATTTCGCGCTGGCCGGCACGCCGTTTCGGGTGGCGGCCGTGGACGGACGGGATCTCCACCGGCCGGGCGACGTCAGCGACGTCTGGCTGCGGCTGGCCGCGGGCGGGCGGTACGACCTGGTGTTCACGATGCCCGACACGTCCGTGGTGCTGGTGTGCGACGACGATCGCGACGGCGGATTGCGGCTGCATGCCGAGAACGGCCCCGGCGGTGCCGGGCCGGACGTCGAGGACACCTCGGGCTGGCCGGAGCTCGACCTTCTCCACTACGGAAGCGCGGCCGCCGTGCCGTTCGACGTCGGCGCACCCGACCGGCACTTCACGATGGTCCTTGACCGTGGTGTCGCCATGGTCGATGGCGCTCCGGCGTACGCACAGACCGTCAACGGTCGAGGCCACCCGTCGATCCCGGACCAACTCGTCGCCGAGGGCGACATCGTGCGATTCACGGTGGTCAACCGAAGCCTGGAGACGCACCCCTGGCATCTTCACGGACATCCCGTGCTGATCCTCTCCAGAAACGGGACACCTTCCTCCGGAAGTCCATTGTGGATGGACACGTTCGACGTCCGTCCAGGGGAGGTATGGGAGGTCGCATTCAAGGCCGAGAACCCCGGCATCTGGATGAACCACTGCCACAACCTGCCGCACGCGGATCAGGGAATGATGCTGCGGCTCCGCTACGACGGTGTGACGACGCCGTTCGAACACTCGCCGGCCGCCCAGGCCCACCATGGCTGACATGCCCGAGGAGAAGACCATGACGAATGAGACCGCACCTGCGGACGGGACTCTGGCGCGACTGGCCCGTTTCTGCTACCGGCGCCGCCGCCTGGTCCTGCTGACGTGGATCGTCGGCGTGATCGCCATGGCGCTGGGCGGCTTCGGGTACGCCGCCGCCCCCGACAACGACGTCTCCGGCGGAAACTCCGATTCCGCCAACGCGCAAGCGCTGATCGAAAAGCATTTCCCCGAGCAGCAGGGGGACACGCTGACGCTCGCGATCAAGGCCGACAAGGGGATCGACGACCCCGCCGCCCGGCAAAAGATCGAGAAGGTCATCGCCGATCTCGAAGCGTCACCGATCACCGGACCGGTGACCTCGCCCTATCAAGACAACAGCCTGGTGACGCAGGATCGTCGTATCGCCCGTACCACCATCCCGCTGACCGACAAGGATGTGGACAAGAGCCAGGTCAAGCTTCTGGTCGACACCGTCAAGGGCGCCTCCGGCAACGGCGTGACGCTGGGCCTGGCCGGGGTACAGGCGGAGAAGGCCGAGACGCCCCCGGGCGGTTCGACCGAGAGCGTGGGCGTACTGGCAGCGGCGGTGATCCTGTTCATCGCCTTCGGGTCACTGGTGGCGATGGGTCTGCCGATCGTGACCGGACTGCTGGCGGTCCTCGGCGGCATCGCCCTGATGAAGCTCGCCGGGCACCTCGTCCCCTCGCCGGATTTCACGGTGCTCGTCACCGCGATGATCGGACTCGGTGTCGGCATCGACTATGCACTGTTCATCCTGACCCGCTACAAGGAGAGCCTGCAGGACGGTGACGAGCCCGAGACCGCCACGGTCAAGGCGATCACCAGCGCGGGTCGCGCCGTGCTGTTCGCCGGCACGACCGTCATTATCGCGCTGCTCGGCCTGATCGCCATGGGGCAGAAGCTGATGACGGGTGTTGCCGTCGGCGCGTCGGCGGGCGTACTGGTCACGATGGTCGCCGCGGTGACGCTGCTGCCAGCGTTCCTGGGCTTCACCGGCCGCAGGATCGACTCGCTGCGCCTGCCCCGCCGCACGTCCCGCCGGCGCGGGGCAGCCGGTGCCCCGCCCGGCCGGACCCTCGCCGAGCGCTGGGCCGGCCTGGTGCAGCGCAGGCCGCTGGTCGCCGCGGCGCTGTCCGGCGCGGGCCTGCTGGTACTGGCCGCGCCCGCGCTGTCGATGCGGCTGAGCCTGCCCGATGCCAGTGTCCAGCCCCACGACCGCAGTAGTTACACCTCGTACACGATCCTCTCCGAGGGCTTCGGTCCCGGCTACGACGCGCCGCTGGTCTTCGCCGCCGAAGTCGATGCGAAGAACCCCGATCTGACAGGCGCCGTGGACGCGGTCAAGCACACCGACGGCATCGCCTACGTCACGCAGCCTCGGGTCAGCAAGGACGGGCAGGCCGCCACCTTCATGGCCTTCCCCACGACCGGGTATCAGGCCGCGGCGACCGCAGACCTGGTGCACAAGCTGCGCGACGACGTGCTGCCCGACGCATCCCGCGGCGAGCGGATCTACCTCGGCGGCCCGAACGCCGGCGCGATCGACTTCTCCGAGGACACCGGCTCGCATCTGCCGCTGATGATCACGGTCGTGATCGTACTGTCGCTGGTGCTGTTGGTCGTGCTGGTCCGGTCGGTCACGATCGCGCTGCAGGCCGCCGTGATGAACCTGCTGTCGATCGGCGCTGCCTACGGCGTGCTGGTCGCGATCGTGCAGTGGGGATGGCTCGGCGCGGCCTTCGGTTTTCCCACCACCATGCCGATCACGACCTGGGTACCGATGATGATGTTCCCGCTCCTGTTCGGCCTGTCGATGGACTACGAGGTCTTCCTGATCTCCCGAATCCGTGAGGAGTACGAGCGCACCGGCGACACCCGCAGCGCCGTCGCTCGCGGGCTGGCCCGGACCGCCAAGGTCATTACGGCCGCGGCGGCCATCATGGTCGCCATCTTCACGACCGGCACGCTCGGCCCCGACGTCTCGGTCAAGCAGATCGGTCTGGGCATGGCCGTCGCCGTCCTCGTCGACGCCACCGTCATCCGGATGGTCCTCGTCCCTGCGGTGATGGAATTGTGCGGCAAGGCCAATTGGTGGATGCCCGGACGCCGGGCATCGAAGGCAGCCTCGGGCATACCGACCAGGATCGGCGAGGAGGCCGGGGTATGACCCTCGTCGGCGACGCCGAACAACGCGGACGCCCGTCGGGCGGCGGCCGGAAAGTCGTCGCGGTGTCAGAGCGGCGCCGAACTATGTGAGCGCGGCGGCCACCTCGTCGAGGTGGGCGCCGCAGGAGGCCTTGACCAGCACCACGTCGCCGGCGGCGAGGTGGTTGCGCAGCCAGTCGACGGCCGCGCCGTTGGAGGGCAGCGCCACCGCGCGCTCGCCGGCGCCGGCCGCGAGCGGTCCGGCGGCCGCCCCGATCGCGAGCACGACATCGGCCCGGGCGGCGGCGTAGCCGTCGGTGGCGCGGTGCTCGGCGTCGCTGGCGGCGCCGAGCTCGAGCATCTCGCCGAGGACGGCGATGCGGCGCTTGGCCTCCATGGCCGCCAGCGCGTCCAGGGCGGCGCGGGTCGAGTCCGGGTTGGCGTTGAACGAGTCGTTGAGCAGCGTCGCGCCGCCGGCGAGGCCGCGCAGCTCCATGCGCCACTTCGACAGCGCCGCCGTGGCCAGCGCCGCCGTGGTCGCTTCGAGACGTGGCTTCTCTGAACTTGACCATGGTGCCCGGCTGCTCAGGCACGCGGCGGGAATCGTCGCTACCGGAGTCCGATGTGGTTGTCAGCCGTTCCACCACCGGCTGACTGGCCAGTCCGGTGCATCAGGCCCGGCCCAGCGCGTCGGCGTGAAGGCCCGGATGATTGCCGGCCATCGGCCTCGAGTTCCTGGAACGCTGCGGGGTCCGGCGCTGGCGGCACTGAGACCGGCTGCGTGAAGTGTCGTGTGGGCCGCTCGAACGCCCATCGCGCGGATGCCCCGAGGATCTCCCGATTCAGTTCTGCAGTCTCCGCGTGCGCGAGCTCCCACGGCGGGGCGGGGCGGCGGTCATCCCGGAACATCGCAAGGACGGCGTTGGGTGCTAGCGGGAACACGATGACACCAACCGATGCGAACCCGCCACGTTCGCCGCGACGGTGGTCGGGCCCACCGATCAGCACGACCGGTTCATCGCACGTGATAAGGATCGGTGGCGCCGTGTAGATCTGCCAATGGCGGTTGAGAAACTGCTGGCCGACGTCGTAGGCGGACATCGCGGACCGGGCAGCCATGGCCGCCTGCTGTTCGGTCACCCGGGCTGTGCCCGCGTTGAGCTCGTCGATGAACTGCCGGGCGGCGGCGACCCCGGCGTCATCGGCGGGCCGGCCTCGCTTGCCGAGGATCTGTCGGAGGCCCTCGTCGGTGAGCTGGCCGAACTGGAGGCGGAACAGTTCGTTCGCCAGATGTGCCTGGGTCTGCCGGTACGCGTGCCCGCGGGTGGCCTGAAACCCGGGGAACCATGCGAACATGGCGGTCTGTTCGGGGTCGAGACGGGCCGACCGGGATTCGAGCATGTGGTCGATCGTCGTCTTCGCCGCGCCCTCGACGTCGCCGAGCATGACCTCCATCAGCAGCGGCGGCACCTCGTTGGGGTCGACGTCGGGGGATTCCAGGCGGTAGAAGTCGGTCTCCCTCGCGGCCTTGCCTGGCGACGTCGTGTAGCTGTGCTGGTCGTCGACCCTGGTCACGCGGATACTGCCGCGCTCGGCCCACCTGCTCAGATAGGAGTTGGGGACCAGGGGAGTGGAGTTCTGCGCGGCTCGCCGAGCCCGGTCGAGCAGCGCCTGGTACTCGGGCGGCAAGGGCTGCGGCGCCCGACGTCGAGACATGACGAAACGGTAGCAACCGGGATGGCCGAGCCGCTCCACACTTTTCGCCTGCCCGCCGGCCGTGCGACGCGACGGGAGATGCGGGACGTCAGCGGGGAGGTGCATGCCGCCGCCGAGGGGGAGCATCAGGTGGTTGCCGCCGATCACGACCCAGATGCCGAGTTCCCCGGCGACCTCGGCCACGGCGTGGATCTCGTCGCGGACCGGTGCCCAGTCGACGGTCCAGCCGTCGAAGTACGGATTGTCCTGGCCGGCGTGGCCGGTCAGGGCGCCCTCGCACAGGTGGGCGAGCCGGGCGCCGCCGTCAGCGGCCTGTCGTAGCGCGTGGCGTACCGCGCGCCCGTTGACGGCCGGGTCGGTGGTGATCTCGGTCTGCGGCGCGGCGACGCGGATCCGGTCCATCAGTCACTCTCTCCAACGTGCCCGCGGCCCCGCTCGTGCACCATGCTGCCGGTCACGCTGGTCGCCGGGAGCCGGCCAGTCGACGGCGGCGAAGCGGCGCCCGGTCCGGAACAAGGTCGACGCCGATCTGCGTATACCGCAGCAGCGGCTGGGGCAGGTCTTCGATCGGCGCCCATAGCTGCCGCACGCATTTGTGCGGCTCCCGCCGCGTCGGGAGGCCGTGCCGGGTGGGGTCGGCGGTGCAGTGGAAGGACATGCCGATCCGCGCGGTGCGGTCCGGCGGATGCCAGTGCGTCACGGCGACGAGATCCAACTCGTCCGGGTCCAGTCGCAGCCCGGTCTCCTCGAATGCCTCCCGCGCCATCCCGGCCTCCAGGGTTTCGCCGGGCATGAGCTTGCCGCTGGGCGTATCCCATTGTCCGGGCCGCGAACCCTCCCTGCCGCAACCCCACGAGCAGCTCGACCCCGTGCGCCCCGGCGCGGGTGTAGAGCAGCAGCACATCAACCGGCACCAAGAACCAGGCCGGACGCCACGACCCCGACCGCCGATCCGGGACGTTCCTCAGGCCGCAGGTCGTCATCAGCCGTCATGGGCCGGCCCTGTCGGTCGATGCGGGTGTTGAGCTTGGCCAGGGCGCGGGCCATCTGCGGGTCAGTCTGTTCGATCGGCCATGCGGCCACCTCGGCGCGGGGGAACCAGCCGTAGCCGGTGAACTCGACCGGGTCTGGGGCCAGACGAGCGTCGCGGCCCAGGTCGAGCAGGAACCACAGGGTTGTCGCGGCATTCTCCACGTGTCCGAGTTCTACAGCTAATGCTCGACAGAGGATGCGCTGTTCCACTTGCGTCTGTAAATGGCTTGGTAGTCGGCGGGTCAGCTCCCGGCGGATTCCGCCGATCCGCCCCCCCGTGAAGGTGGCGTTGACCCGCCAGTAGGCGACACGTCGTACCGACGCCAACAGCTGAGCATCACAACGCTGTGCTCGGGTGCGGCACCCAACCTCCCAACGCCGATACGAGACCGCGGCCGGTGCCGGCCGACTCGGCGGCGGTCCGGTCGTCCGGGGGCGGCGCTGGATGATCGCCGTCCACCCCCGGACGGTAGTGGGCCGGGTCAGGCGGCGAAGCCGCCGTCGACGGTCAGTGCGGTGCCGGTGACGTATCTCGCGCCGTCGCCGCACAGATACGAGACCATGGCGGCGACGTCGTCCGGCTCGCCGTAGCGGGCCAGCGCCGGCACCGACGAGAAGAACGACGAGGCCGGGCCGTCCGCCGGGTTCATGTCGGTGTCGATCAGGCCCGCGTGGACCAGCGTGGCGGTGATACCGCGCGACCCGAGGTCGCGGGCCAGGCCGCGGGTCAGGCCGACGAGGGCGGACTTCGCCATGGCGTACACCGTCATGCCTTCGGCCGGCACCCGGTCGGACAAGGCGCTGCCGATCGTGACGATGCGTCCGCCCTCCGTCATGTGTTCGGCCGCGGCCTGCGAGGCGAGGAACACGGCCCGGACGTTGACGGCGAGGATGCGGTCCACGTCGGCCGGAGGAACGGTGCCGAGCGGGCCGCCGAGGTAGATCCCGGCGTTGTTGACCAGGATGTCGAGCCGGCCGAACGTGTCGGCGACGGTCTCGACCGCGGCCACCGGGTCGGAGGGGCTCTCGTGGTCGGCCCGCAGGACCAGGACGTGACCGCCCTCGGCGCGGATCTTCTCGGCCACCGCCTCGGCCTTGTCGGCGTTCGCGGCGTAGGTGAGGGCGACGGCGGCGCCGTCGTTGGCGAGACGGCGGGCGACCGCGGCGCCGATGCCGCGGCTGCCGCCGGTGACGAGGGCCACCCGGCCGGCGAGGCGGCTCATCGCAGTACCTCCGGACGGTCGGGGCGGGCGGCGGACGTGTCGGCGACGGGGTCGATCATGCGTGATGAGTTCATCGGTGCTCCTTTCACGCAACCGTCGCGAGCACCGGGCCGCTTTGGACATCCGCGCCGGGGCCGATTCGGTTCGGGGGCCCGTCACAGCTGAAGGTCGGCGGCCACCTCGTAGTGGGTGACGTGTTCGTCCCATCGGGTGAGAACCCGCTGGGCGGCCTCCTCGTCCGGGATGACGTCTACCGTACTTATGGCACCATCGCGTCCCCGTCCAAGGGGTACCAGACGACAGGGGACTCCGCAGTGTCCAAACCGGGCGGCCGGCGGCGACAGGTAGGGGGCGGATGCGCCGCGACGAGAGGACGACGAGATGACGCAGTATGCGCTGCTGCTGTACCGGTCGGCAGACGACACCGAGGACCGGACTGCCGACCTGCCCCGGTGGCGGCACCTGACCGAGAAGCTCCGCGAGGCCGGTGTCCTGATGTCCAACGCGCGGCTCGCCGACGTCGACACGGCGACCACGGTCCGGGTCCGTGGCGCTCAGGTGGAGCTCACCGACGGACCGTTCGCGACGACCAAGGAGACCTTGGTAGGCGTCTACCTGCTGGACTGTGACAACCTCGACGACGCGGTGCGCAGGGCCGCGGCCCTGCCGATCGCGGAGTACGGGTCCGTCGAAGTCCGGCCGCTCGGTGGGCCGCCCCGCACCGGGGGCGAGTCCGCCGACGCGTGAGGGGCACCGAGATGACGTCCGACGCCGAAACCGTCGCGGCCCTCGAAGCGTCGTTCCGCCGCGATCGTCCGGCGGTCCTGGCCACGCTGATCCGGCTGGCCGGCTCCTTCGACGTGGCCGAGGAGGCCCTGCAGGACGCGGTTGCCGCCGCCATGGAGGCCTGGCCGAGCCACGGCGTGCCGGCCAACCCCGCCGGCTGGCTGACGGTGACCGCCCGCCGGCGGGCGATCGACCGCCTCCGCCGGGACCGGGCCCAGGCCGATCGGGCCGCCAATCTCGCGGTCCTCTCCCGCTTCGAGACGGCGGAGGACGATATGGGGCTCGACCCCGACACCATCGTCGACGACCAGTTGCGGCTGATCTTCACCTGTTGCCATCCGGCCCTGGACCTGCCCGCCCGGGTGGCGTTGACGCTGCGGACCGTCGGCGGCCTGCGGACCGGGGAGATAGCCCGCGCGTTCCTGGTCGCCGAGCCGACGTTGGGCAAGCGCATCGTCCGGGCGAAACGGAAGATCGCGGAGGCGAACATCCCGTATGTCGTGCCGCCCGCCGACGAGCTTCCACAGCGGCTGGCGGCCGTGCTCAGCGTCATCTACCTGATCTTCAACGAGGGCTATGCCGCCAGCGACGGCGACAGCCTGAGCCGGCCGGACCTGGCACTGGAGGCCATCCGCCTGGCCCGGCTGGTCTGTGCGCTGCTCGAGGACGAGCCGGAGGCGTGGGCGTTGCTGAGTCTGTTGCTGCTGACCGATGCCCGGCGCGCCGCCCGGACCGACGCCGACGGGGCGTTCGTGGCGTTGGAGGACCAGGACCGGTCCCGGTGGAACCACGGCCTGATCGCGGAGGGACTGGCGGCGCTGGACCGCGCGATCCGCCCGGGTCGGCGCGGACCGTACCTCGTGCAGGCCGCGATCGCGGCGCTGCAGAGTACGCCGGACGGGCCGGTACCCTGGCCGGAGGTCGTGGAGCTGTACGACGTCCTGTACGAGCTGAACCCGTCGCCGGTCGTCGCGTTGAACCGCTGCGCCGCCGTCGGGTTCGCCCACGGCCCACAGCAGGCGCTCGAGCTGATGCGCCCGCTGCTGCAGGAGCCCGCACTGGCCGACTATCAGCCCCTGCACGCGGTGCGGGCCGACCTTCTGTGGCGATCGGGTGACCGGCGCGGCGCCGAGGCCGCATTCGGCCGGGCGATCGAGCTCTCCGGCAACGCGGTGGAGCGGCGCGAGCTCCAGCGGCGGCTGGCGGCCCTGCGCTAGGGGCGGTCCTGCGGCCGGACGCCGACCGGCCGATCGGAGCCGGAGCGCGCGGTGTAGTCGAGCACGACGACGCCCGATGCTCGAGCCCGCACCGCCTGTAACGCGAACGCCTCGAGGGGCAGACCGGCGTCGGCTGGCGGGCCACCGGCGAGCACCGGGTGGACATTGAATCGGACCCGGTCGACCAGTCCGTGCGTGAGGAGGGTGCGGGTGAGCCGGCCGAGCCCGTACACGGCCAGCCCACCGGCCGACCGCTGCTTCAGCGCGGCCACCGCCCCGGCGGCGTCACCGCTGAGCAGGTGCGAGTTCGACCACTGGGTGCGGTCGAGGGTGGCCGAGACGACGTACTTGGGCAGGGCGTTGATCCGGTCGGCGAACGCGCCGGACGCGCCCGACCAGGCCCCGGCGAACGCGTCATACGTGCGGCGGCCGAACAGCACGCCGACGCAGTCGTCGAGGATCTGCGCGGCCTCGTCCTGCGCATCGGCGTCGAAGTACGGCCCGGCGAAGCGCATCGGCTCGTCGACCTGCCCGTCCAGCGAGGTCAGCACGGTGGCGACGAGGTACGGGCGCGCCGGCCCCGACGGACGTGCACTCATGGTTGGCTCCTGCTCGCTGCGATTGGATCGGACGGGGTGTACCTCTCTGACGCCGCTCGACCCGGAAATCGGACCGCAGCGGTGTGTCCAAAACCGTGGTGGGGCGGCGGTCAACAGTGCAGCAATGCACCTGACACTGCGAAGGAGTTGCCGTGCTACTGGTCACTGGAGCCAACGGCCGGCCGGGGTCGGCCGTCGTCCGGGAGTTCGTCCGGCGCGGCGAGCCGGTCCGCGCCATGGTCCGCGGGGCGGACAAGGCGTCGGCCATCGCTGCGCCCGGCGTCGAGATCGTCACGGGCGACATGCTGGAACCCGAGACCCTCGGCGCCGCGTTGGCCGGTGTGGACCGGGTGCTGATGATCTCGGGGGCCGGCCCGCTGCTGCTGGAGACCCAGTGCACCTTCATCGATGCGGCGAAGAACGCCGGGGTCCGGCACGTGGTCAAGTTCTCCGGCCAGGACTCGGTGGACGGGTTCGACCCGGAGCGGTTCCGCTCCACCCGCAGCCACGAGCAGGTCCAGCGATACCTGCTCGCTTCGGGTCTGGCCTGGACGATCCTGCGGCCGAGCCAGTTCATGCAGGTGTACCTGGAGGAGGCGGCCGACATCGCCGGCGCCGGCGAGCTGCGGCTGCCGCTGGGCGCGACGACCCTGGCGCCGGTCGACATCGCCGACATCGCCGCCGTCGCCTACCGGGTCCTCACCACGCCGGGCCACGAGGGCGCGACCTACCGGATGACCGGCCCGGAGGCGCTCACCATGGACGAGGTCGCGGACCGGATCGCCGCCGCCATCGGCCGGCCCGTGCGGTACGTGGACGTGCCGGTCGAGGACCGCTATCAGCAGTGGCTGGCCGCGGGCTACCCGCCCCCGCGAGCCGCCGCGTTCGCGCAGCTGTTCGCCGAGCGGCGCCGGCTCGGCCGCTCATCGGTCCACCTGGACACCCATCGCGCGTTCGGGGTACGGCCGACGACCTTCGCCGAGTTCGCCGTCTGCCACGCGGCCACGCTGCGCGGCGAGGCGGCCGCCGCCGCCACACCGGTCTGAGGCCGGCCAGGAGACGCTCAGGACTCGTCCGGTGGCAGCGCAGAGGATCTGCGGGGTGGCAACGCGCCGCTCGTGCGGCTCAACGGACTTGCACATCAGGCGCTGTTGCATTGAGCCTGGTGCAGGGGACCACCATGGAGCAGCGGATCACCCGCGCGAAGGCCAAGATCAAGGCGGCCCGCATCCCGTATCGGATGCCGTCCGCGGACGATCTGCCGGCTCGTGTCTCCGGCGTACTCGCCGTCCTGTTCCTCGTGTTCAACGAGGGCTACCCGGCCAGCGGCCCGACACCGACCCGGTGCGACACGACCTGACCACCGAGGCGATCCGGCTCACCCGCCTGATCCGCGCGCTCCTGCCGGACGACGGTGAGGTGGCCGGCCTGCTGGCGCTGATGCTGCTCATCGAGGCCCGCCGCCCCGCCCGGGTCTCGGCCAGCGGCGAACTGGTCGCCCTCGACGAGCAGGTCCGTGGGGTCTGGGACACGGACCTGATCTCCGAAGGTCACCGGCTGGTGCGCGAGCGCCTCGCCGCTGCCGCCGCCGGGGTGGCCCCGGGTCGCTACCAAGTCCTCGCCGCGATCAACGCCGTGCACACCTCCGCCCGCGACATGCGCGACACCGACTGGTCACAGGTCCTCGCCCTCTACGACCAACTCGTCCGCCTCGACCCCTCGCCGATCATCGCCCTCAACCGGGCCATCGCCGTGGCCGAGTTCGACGGGCCGGAGGTGGCGCTGGCCATCGTCGACCGCCTCGCCGAGGCGTTGGCCGGATATCACGCCTACCACCCCACTCGCGCCGACCTGCTGCGCCGGCTGGGCCGCAGTCAGCAGTCGCGCGCGGCCTACGACAAGACCGTCGACCTGGCGGGCAACACCGGCGAGACCGCCTACCTGACCCGCCGACGCGACCAACTGCGGTAGCGCCCACGGGTCCCGATCGAAACTCCGCGCAGCGGCGACCGGCCCCGGGGCGCCCCGCCGCTGCATCCCGCAACCGGCGAGGGGCGCGCCTGACGTTCTGGAAAAGATCTCGAAGGCGGTGTCGGATCGGGCCCGGGGTGTTCGTAGTGGGGGTGAGGCCGCCCAGGAGGGCGCCCGGGGGTAAGGGAAGGACGTTCCTCATGACCACCTTGACGGAGCCGAGCACAGTCACCACACGCCGCTCCAGTCGCCGGATGTGGGCGATCCTGGGGCTGGTGCTGCTTGCCGACGCCATCGACGTGATCGATGGCACCATCACGAACATCGCGGCCCCCACCATCGCCCGCGAGCTCAACGGCGGTGAGAGTCTGATCAAGTGGTTGGGACCGGCGTACATGCTGGCCATGGGTGTCCTGCTCCTGATCGGCGGACGGCTGGGTGACAAGTTCGGCCAACGCAGGCTCTTCCTGATCGGCATGGGCGGGTTCACGCTGGCCTCAGCGGCCGTCGGGTTCTCACCTGATCCGGCCCTGCTCATCGCCGCCCGGGTTGCTCAGGGAGCGTTCGGGGCTCTGCTCATCCCGCAAGGCATGGCGATCATGACGAAAGCGTTCAGCCGCGACATGCTCGCCAAGGCGTTCGGGCTGTTCGGCCCGGTTCTCGGTATCTCCAGTGTCGGCGGCCCGGTCCTGGCCGGATTCATCATCGACGCCGACCTGTTCGGCCTGTCGTGGCGCCCGATCTTTCTCGCGAACGTCGTCCTTGGCGCTGTCGGGCTGGTCATAGCCGTCAAGATCCTGCCGCGTGACGACGACGGCGACCGGTCCACCGTCGTCGACGGTTGGGGCTCCGGCCTGCTTGCGGTCACCATGCTCGGTCTGCTGTACGGCCTGATCGAGGGCTCGACCAACGGCTGGAGCGCCGTCGCTGTCGCCTCGATCGCCGTCGGCGTCCTGTTCTTCGCCGCCTTCGCCTACCGTCAGCGCACCGCAACCCACCCGCTCATCAAGCCCTCGCTGTTGAAGAACCGAGGCTTCACCTCCGCAATGATCGTGGGCCTGGCCGTCTTCGCCGCCGGCACCGGCCTGTTCTTCGTGCTGTCGCTGTTCCTGCAGGAGGGACTGCACGCCAGCCCGCGGGACGCCTCGCTCGGCCTGGTGCCGCTCACCCTGGGGCTCATCACCGCCAGTTTCGCCGCCATGGGCGGCCTGGTCGCCAAGCTCGGTCGCAGGCTCGTCTTCATCGGCCTGGTCGTCACCCTCGTCGGCTGTGGTTGGGTCCTGGCCCTCGTCGATCACTCCGGGACGAACGTCAGCCTCTGGGCGCTGGCCCCGGCGTTCGTCGTCATCGGCCTCGGTACCGGCCTCTGCTTCGCCACGATCCCCACCGTTGCCCTCGGCGACGCGCAGCCAGACGAAGCCGGCAGCGCTAGTGGCTCGCTCGGCTCGATCCAGCAACTCGCTTCAGCGATCGGCTCGGCCGCGGTCACGTCGGTCTTCTTCCAGGCCGCGACCTCCGGACTGGCCCATGCGATGAACGTTGCCCTCATCGTCGTTCTGGCCGTCACCGCCCTCAGCCTGCCGATCGTCGCCCTGATGCCCCGCAAGGCGCTGCAGGAACCCGGCCATTGAGTGATTCCGGTCGCGCGTTCGTTCGGCCGGTGGGTTTCGATCAGGCCGATGAGTTTCCGGGCGCTGGTAAGTACCAACTGATGAATCGGAAGGAGCTGAACATGCAGATCAAGGTCAACGGTGTCGAGTTGTGCGTGGAAGCCTTCGGGGACCCGGCGGATCCGCCGGTGCTGCTGGTCGGCATCACCGTGCTGAGCTGGCCGCAGGAGCTGTGCACGGCGCTGGCCGGGCGGTACGTGGTGCGCTACGACCTGCGCGACGCGGGCATGTCGACGTTTGTCGACCCGGACGCGCCCACCTACGACCTGCGCGATCTGGTGACCGACGCGTCCGAGCTGGTGGTGGCGCTGGGTCTGGGGCGTACGCACGTGGTCGGGATGGGGGTCGGCGGTTTGATCGCGCAGCTGCTCGCGCTCGACCATCCCGACCGGCTCGCGTCGCTGACGCTGGTCTCCACCCGTCCGGTCGCGCCCGGGCTGGTCGATCCTGACCTGCCCGACCACGCGCCGGAGGTGATGGCGCAGGTGTTCGGGCGTACTGGGCCGGACTGGACCGATCGCGACAGCGTGATCGGGTACATGACCGGTTCCGCGCGGCTAATGTCCGGGTCGCGGGGATTCGACGAGCAGGACGTACGGGCGGCGGTCGGGTCAGTCTTCGACCGAGCGCGACGCACGGCGAAAGCCCAGCGTGCGAGCCATCTTGGCAGCATGTTCGCGGCCATCGACTGCCGACCGCGGTGGCGCGAGCGGCTCGACGAGATCACCGCGCCGACCCTGGTGGTGCACGGGGACGAGGACCCGTTCTTCCCGCACGGCAACGGGGTCGCGCTGGCCGCGGAGATCCCGGGCGCCACGCTGCTCACTCTGCCCGGCATCGGTCAGGGCGTGCCGCGCGTGACGTGGCCGGCCGTCGTGGAAGCCCTGTTGCGCCACACCTCCCGACGGCCGCTGTGACCTTCGGCCTGGTCCTGGTGATCGGGTTCGGGTAGATGTGCTTCGAGATGCCGTGGGGCTCCGCCCTGCCGCGCATGGTGGGCCGCGGCGCGCTGCTCGCCGCGCACAGCCGCCTGGAAAGCACTCGTTCGGCCACCTCGATCGCTGGGCCCGGCATCGGCGGGTTGCTGGTCCGCTCAATCGGGGCCGGACCCGCGCTCGTCGTCGATGCGCTCAGCGGTGCTCGAGTGCGCCGGAGCCGGCTGACGTCCGCGGTCTGGTGCTCAGCGTGCGGGGCTGCCGTCGGGTTGTGGTGACACTTCCCGTTCCGCGGGGCGACGGAACGGCCCTGGCTAAGCAGGAACCCGCGCCCTGCGACGTACGCCCGCGACGGCCGACGCCGGCGAGCCAGCACACCGGGTCGAGCATGATCGTCAGCGACGGGGTACCCAGAACTCGGCCTCGGTGCCCCGCCCGGACGGCTGAAGATGTCGACCGCACACAACCCGCTGAGGCCGCAGCGAACCGCTGGAAGACCGGTCGGCGTTCACCTTGATCGGCAGATCGATCCTGCAGGCCCGTGAACGTTCGAGGGACCGCGCGCAACCACTCGCCAGGAGCCGCGCGCGGTCGGGTCGTACGCTCACGCCGCCGGCGTGGCGTCCTGCCAGGTCGTGACGCGACGGACGATGACGGCCACGAGGATCGCGGCGAGAATGCCCGCGCCGCCGGTGACTGCCGCCACCGATGTGGGGGTATGCACCTGCGTCACGCCGCCGGAGCTTGTAGCGGTCTCGGTGTAGGTGAAGAAGCTGACCAGCAGCGCGATCCACCAGGCGTTGACGAGGCGGTCCGAGGTCCAGGTGCGGTCGGGCGAACTGCGGACGTAGATCTCCCTGACGACCCGGTTCGGGATGACGATGTTGGCCACAGGGATGAGCCAGCCGCCGATCATCCAGCCCTTGCGCCAGTTGACGTTGTTGTCGGCGCGCCGGTCGAAGTTGTCGCGGGCCAGGTAGAGCCAGACGATGAAGACCACCAGCACCAGTAGTCGAGCTGCGCTGATGGTCGTGGATGGCTCAGCCCTG
This sequence comes from Dactylosporangium sp. McL0621, assembly GCF_049995355.1. NCBI lineage: Bacteria > Bacillati > Actinomycetota > Actinomycetes > Micromonosporales > Micromonosporaceae > Dactylosporangium > Dactylosporangium sp. McL0621. Next base: position 9,192,571 of record NZ_CP188259.1, on the reverse strand, counting down.
CGGGGGCAACGGCGGCGGGACGGAGGCGAACAAACCGCTGAGCTCGGGCACCTGCCCGGCCGCGGTCCACTGCGGCATGCCGTTCTTCCACACCTGCGTGGTGCGGGTGACGGCGCCGCTGTGCGCCTGCGCGGCGAGCGCGGCCAGGTCGAACGGGCCGGCCTGCTGGCCGTTGACGCCGGCGTACCACTGGTCCTGCCGGGGCAGCGGCGGCGGCCCTGCGGGCGGCGGGCTCATCGGCGGCGCCGCGGCGGGCGGCTGGTTTATCGCGTTGGCCATCCTCTGGCCGGCGGCCATGCCCAGGCCCAGGCCGAAGCCCTCTCCGGCGCCGCCGGAGTTGTTCGCGGCGTCCTGCATCGCGTTGGCGGCCTGGAACTTCGAGTACTGGTCGAGGTTGCCCAGCACGCCCATGGATGTGCGCTTGTCGAGGGCCTCCTCGACCTCCGGCGGCAGCGAGATGTTCTCGATGATGAACTTCGGGATGTGCACGCCGTAGCCGGTCAGCTCCTCGCTCAGCACCCCGGCGAGCTTCTGCCCGATGACCAGCTGCTGGGCGACGAGGTCGAGCACCGGCACCTGCGCAGCGGCCAGGGCCGGGCCCAGGTGGCCGACGATGAGCTGGCGCAGGAACTCCTGCACCTCCTCGGTACGGAACTGCGGGTCGGTGCCGACCAGCTCGCGCAGCAGCTTCTCCGGGTCCACGACCCGCATCGAGAACGCGCCGAACGCGCGCAGCCGCACCATGCCGAACTCGGCGTCGCGCATCATGACCGGGTTCTGCGTGCCCCACTTGAAGTCGGTGAACTGCCGCGTGTTGACGTAGTAGACCTCGGCCTTCCACGGCGAGTCGAAGCCGTACTTCCAGCCTTTCAGCGTGGACAGGATCGGCAGGTTCTGCGTCTGCAGCGTGTACGTCCCCGGGACGAACACGTCGGCGATCTGACCCTCGTTGACGAAGACCGCGACCTGCGACTCCCGCACGACGAGCTTGGCACCCATCTTGATCTCGTTCTGGTACCGGGGGAACCGCCACACGATCGTGTCCCGGCTGTCGTCGAGCCACTCGATGATATCGATGAACTCGCCCTTGACCTTGTCCCAGAGTCCCACGTCCCCCCCTTGTCTCCGATGATCTTTTGCGCGACGGCGACCTCAGCGGTCAGCGTCAGTTGCCCGCCCGTCGCGTCGGGAAGCCCAGTTGCGAATAGGCCGGCGGCGCGCTGACGCCCGGCATGGAGGATCGTCCATCGGGCCGGCCCGCCGGGATCGGGCGGGAATGCGCTCAAGGTAGAATCAGGCCCGGATCCCGGTCAACAGTGCCAGCACGTATTCCCCTGATACGTCGGGTGCCCGACGATGCTGCCTGCGGGGAAGGGCTGCGGTTGTCAACGGCCGCAGCGGCGAGCACCGTTCTCGGCGATGCGCAGGCCCAGCCGTGGAAGCCAACCGCTTTCTGGCGACCCGACTGTTGCACGGCGTATTCCGACGTGGACGTCACTGATCGCCATCACTCGCCCGGTCACGGCGCGCAGCGCCCCGCGTACTTGCGCGGTGATGGTCGAATTGGCCGGTGAACGACAGCATCGAGGAGCGACTGGCCGCCGCGACAGCGGCCCTGCACAAGTTTCGCTCGACCACCCGCCTCGCAGAGCAGCTCCGTGCCCGCATGGACGCGGCCGGCGACGAGCTCGCCCTCCTGCGCAACCGGCTCGACGACGAACAGGCGGACGTCGACGCGCTCGAGAGGCCGTCGCTGACCCGGCTGCTCTCGTCGGTCCGCGGCGGCCGGGCAGACGCCCTGGCTCGGGAGCGTGCCGAGATGGAGGCGGTCCGCTACCAGGTCGGCGAGGCCAAGGCGCGCTTCGACACGGTGCGCGCCGAGCATCTCGCCGCCCGCGACAAGCTGGCGAGGCTCGCGACCGCCCCCGCCGAGCACGCCGCGGCGCTGGAGGCCAAGGAGCGCTACCTCGCCGAGTCCGGCCACCCGCGCGGCGCCGCGCTCGTGGCCAACGCGGAGCTTCGCGGCCGGCTCGGCGGCGAGCTGCGCGAGGTGCGGCAGGCATTGAGCGCCGCCGGCAACGCCAACAACTACCTCGACGAGCTTCGCGACCGGATCACCAAGGCCCAGTTCGCCTCGCGCTGGGACGCACGGACTCCCGGCAGCGCCTACCACTCGATCTCGCAGACGGTCATCGATCAACTCGACAAGGTCGCCGAGGGCGGGGTGTACGCAGCCGAGTGGCTGGCGTTGCTCCGCGACGAGCTGGCCGACATCGACGAATCCATGCCGGAGCTGCCGGACGTGTCGGTACGGCTACCGCGCTTCCCCGAAATCCAATTCGGGCAGCGGCGACTTCACTACAGCGTCACCCAGGCGATCATGACCGCCGGCACCAACGCCCGCGAGGCGATGGCCATCATCGACAAGCTCCGCACCAGGCTCGAAGCCCGAGCCGAGCTGCTGGCCCGGCTCGCCGCCGCCGAACACGACCGTGAGACGCTACACGCAATGGGATAGCGCGGTGACCGCCGGCTACCGGTAGGCCCGGATGCGGTTGTCGACCACGAGTTCGGGAACCTGCGCCACGTCGACATTCACAACAGCCTCAACTGTGTGCCCGGCGGTGGCCCGCAGCGTTGGTTGACGACGCACAAACCCGGTGGATCCGTCAGCGGAGGCCGCTTTCGAAGCCAAGCACGACGAGTTGAATGCGGTCGCGGGCGCCGAGCTTGGTGATGAGTCGAGAGACGTGGGTCTTGACCGTGGCCTCACCGAGGAACAGCTCCGCGGCGATCTTCGCGTTGGACCGGCCCGCGGTCACCAGCCGCCAGACCTCAACCTCGCGCGGCGTCAGGGTGTCGGCGCCGGGTACCGCGGTGCCGGCCTGGGGCTGGCGTACGTAGGCCTCGATGGACCTACCCCAACCGCCGCGGCCGACCTCGCACGAACGGCGAACTCGCCGATCTGATCGCACGACTCGCGGCCGAGAACCCTTCCTGGGGCTACATCCGGATCCAGGGCGAGTTGCGTAAGCTCGGGCACCACGTCAGCCGCGCCACGATCCAGCGACTACTGCGCGGACGACGCATCCCACCCGCGCCGCAGCGCTCGCAGGCCACATGGCGGCAGTTCCTGCGCGCCCAAGCCGGGACGATGCTTGCCTGCGACTTCATGCACGTCGACTGCGCGGTCACCCTGAAGCGGGTGTACGTGTTCTTCGTGGTCGAGGTCGGCACCCGCTACGTGCACGTCCTCGGTACAACCAGCAATCCCGACGGGGCCTGGACCGCGCTGGCGGCCCGCAACTTCATGATGCACCTCGGTGAGCGTACCGAGCGGTTGAGGTTCCTCATCCGCGCTCGCGGCGGCCAGTTCACCAGCATGTTCGACGCGGTCTTCGCTGACGCCGGCATCGAAGTGATCCCAACGCCACCCCGCTGCCCGCGGGCGAACGCCTATGCCGAGCGATGGGTAAGAACACTACGAAGCGAGCTCACCGACCGGATACTCATATTCGGCCAACGCCACCTGCGCCACGTCCTGGCCGAGTACGTCAGGCACTACAACGAGAGCCGACCGCACCGGGCCCTGAACCTGACACCGCCACGCCCACCAGCCACCGTCATCGACCTGAACGAGTAGCGCCAGATACGCCGAAAGCCAATCCTGAACGGCCTGATCAACGAGTACGAGCGAGCCGCGTAGCGCCTGCACGAAGCAGCAGGGTCACCATAGTTGTCGGAGTTTTGATCCCCTACAGGGATGCCGGTTACCTGTCGTGCCGGCGGATGAAGTCGACGATCGCGCTGGCGAGGTGCTCACCGGCGTCCTCCTGGAGAAAATGTCCGGCGCCCCCGATCACCGGATGATCGATGCCGGCGGCGCCGGGCATCGCCTGACGCAGGACAGGGGCCATCGCCGCGGTGATCGGGTCGCCGTCGCTGAACGCCACCAGGAGCGGGATGTCCAGAGTGGACAGCCGTTCCCAGGCGGCGATGTTAGCGGCGCTGGCCGGGTCGTCCAACGTGGTAGGGACGAGGCCGGGCATCGCGCGGGCAGCGGCCTTGAAGCGCTCATCCGGGAACGGTGCCTCGTATGCGGCGAGTACTTCAGCGGGCAGGTCCGTCCGGCAGCCGGCGCGCACGAGCCGCGCAATGTCGAGGGTGGGCGCGGCACGCACTGTGTCGCGGAAGCGCAGCCACACCTCCGGCATCTGCTGCGCACCGGTCGGCAGGCCGGTGTTCGCTGCCACGACCCGCGCGAAACGCTGCGGATGTTCGGCCACCAGCCGCAGTCCGATGAGCCCGCCCCAGTCCTGCCCGACCAGCGTGACGCCGGTCAGGTCGAGCGCGTCGAACGCGAACCGGCGTACCCACTCCACGTGCCGGGCGTAGGTGTGATCCGCGATGTCGGCAGGCTTGTCCGAGCGGCCGAAGCCAATCAGGTCCGGGGCGAGCGCACGCAACCCGGCGGCGGCCAGCACCGGCATCACTTTCCGGTACAGAAACGACCAACTCGGCTCGCCATGCAGCAGCAGCACCGGCTCGCCGTCAGCCGGGCCGTCCTCGACGTACGCCATCCGCAGATCATCGCCGACGCTCACAAACCGCGGGTGATAGGGAAAGCCGGGCAGGTCGTCGAACCGTTCATCAGGGGTCCGCAGCACACGCATACAAGCAGCCTGGCACATCGCGGTATGCGGCTGAATGCCCTGTGCCGTTCGGTTTCCTACCGTTCGCCGGCGCGGTCAATGGGCGTCCACGGTGACCCTGTCGCGTGCCACAGGTGCCGGGTCGCTGATCAACAGAATAGGGGCAAGGACCGGACCTCCGCCGGTTATTGGTGCACCCTCAGATACCGGATCATGCCGACGACGTCGTCGGGGACAAGCCGGCCGATCGCGCCGCTGGAGTAGACGCTGACCAGGACCTTGCCGTTGGGGTCGAGTACGAAGCCGGTGGACTGCAGGTAGATCGGGTCGGGGTTGACGAAGGCGCCCGTTGCCTCGGCGACGGCGGCGGCGTCCGCCGCGTACCCGATGGGGAATTCGATGGTGTGCTGTTCGATGAAGTCCTTCGTGGTGGCCTCGTCGTCGACCCAGACCGCGGCGACCCTGGCGCCGACCGAGGCGAGTTTCGGCAGCGCGCGCTGGAAGGCTCGCAGCTGTGCGGTGCAGTACGGGCACCAGGCACCCCGGTTGAACAGCACAACGCCGAAGTCGCCGTCGAAGGCGCTGGGCAGGGTCAGTTCACCGTCGGTGGTGGTGAGTGTGAGAGCGGGGAATACGTCCCCGGGCGACAGCAGCGTCATGCCCCATTAGTGGCGGGCGGTCGCGCGGTCTTACGCTCACATGGTGGCTTTCGACGACGTATCCGCACAGTGGCTGGCGGAGCTCGGCGCTACCGGGGCGGTCCGCGAGGCCGGCGAGCGGCGGTTGCACGAGTTGTTGGTGCGGGCCGCGCGGAGCGAGGTGAGCCGCCGCTCGGGGCAGTTGCGGGTAAGCGGTGCAGAGCTCGACGACCTGGCCCATCAGGCGGCCGCCGACGCTATGGTTACGGTTCTGGCCAAGCTGGCCACGTTTCGTGGCGAGAGCAGGTTCACGACCTGGGCGTACAAGTTCGTGATGTTCGAGGTCTCGGCGAAGATCGGCCGGCATTTCTGGCAGCGGCCGAGCATACCGATGGATACCGAGGACTGGGAGCGACTGCCGGACGTGCTCGGCGTCGACCCCGCCGAGCGGTCGCAGTGGCGTGAGCTGCTCGAGGCGCTCCGACACGCCGTCAACCATGATCTGACCGACCGGCAGCGCAGGGTGTTCGTGGCGATCGTGCTCAACGGGGTACCGCTGGACGCGCTGGTGATCGCGTTGCGCACCAACCGCAACGCGATCTACAAGACGTTGTTCGACGCTCGGGGTAAGTTGCGTGCCGCGCTCGTCGCTAAGGGTTATCTGGAGGAGGGACGCGCATGAACGAGCTGGACGTCTTCCTGTGCACGGACCCCCGCGATGTCGGCTGCGATCAGGTGATGGAGGTCCTGCACGTGTACGCGGAGCTCGTCGCCGGTGACCCGACCACGGCCGAAGAACGCTATCCCGGGGTGGCCGCGCACCTGCGGGCATGTGACCCGTGCGGCACGGACCTCGACGGGCTGCTGGAGTTGTTACGAACCGCGGACACGCCGTAAGGCCGTCGGGTCGGCGGACACGAACCCTGTGTCATCACCGCCAACCTGAGGAGCACCATGAAGTCCATCGTCATCGCCGGCGCCGCCTTGGTCTCGACGTTCGCGTTCGCCGGGCCGGCCGCAGCGTCAGAGTCACCGTCCAGTTCAGGGTCCGATGCACCGTTTGGATCTCGGTCCGGGTTCTTCGTCCAGACCAACGCGCCCGACGGCAACGCGATCCTCGCGTACGACTCGGCGCTCCGGCCGACCGGTACCTATGCCACTGGCGGCGACGGCGGCGCGCTGAGCGGCGCGGTGGTTGACCGGCTCGCGTCGCAGGGCGCGCTCACCCTGGACCGCGCGCAGGGCCTGCTGTACGCCGTGAACGCGGGCAGCGACACGATCACCGTGTTCGGCGTGTCCGGCACCAGGCTCACCAGACTGCAGGTGATCGGCAGCGGCGGCGAGTTCCCGGTCAGCGTCGCGATCCACGGCGACCTCGTCTACGTGCTCAACGCCCGCGACGGCGGCTCCGTGCAGGGCTTCCAGCGCCTCGGTTCCCGGCTGATGCGTATACCGTCGTGGCACCGGGCTCTCGGCCTCGATCCCGCCGCCACGCCGGAGTTCACGCACACCCCGGGGCAGGTCGCGTTCAGCCCCGACGGCTCGCAACTGCTCGTGACCACGAAAGCCGGCACGAATGCCGTCGACGTGTTCGCGGTGAACCGCTTCGGCGGCCTGTCGAGCACTCCGGTGGTGAACGTCGAGGCCGGAGGGGTACCGTTCGCTGCCGCCTTCGACCGCGGCGGACGCCTCGCGGTCGCCGAGGCCGGCCCGAACGCCGTGGCGACGTTCGACCTGCACCACGACGGCACGATCAGCGCGCTAGACAACGCGGCGACCGGCCAGGCCGCCACCTGCTGGATCGTCTTCGCCAACGGCACCTTCTATCTCTCCAACGCCGGCAGCGGCACGGTCTCGGCCTACCGCACCGGCACGGACGGCACCCTTACCGCACTCGGCACAACCCCGACCGACCCCGGCACCGTCGACGCGACGGCCAGCTCCGACGGCCGGCACCTCTACGTCCAGACCGGCGCCAACGGCACCGTCGACGCCTACCAGATCAACGCCGACGGCTCGCTGACCGCCGCCGGATCGGTCACCGTGCCCCACTCCGCCGGCGGCGAAGGTATCGCCGCCAACTGACCGCCGGCGCCCGCCTACCAAACTGACGCGCCCAGCCTACGAACGTCAGGGGTACGAGTCCCTTCGGACCCACAGCTTTGCGAGGCGCCTGGCCTGCGGGAACGCGGGTCGGGCGCCTCTGGCTGTGTGTCCGAGGCGACCGCACATCGGACGTTGGCCTTACGAAGCCAGGGTCATTGCGTCGCCGCTGAGCGGCCGGGGTGTTCCGCAGCGGCAGCCACTTGACGTAGCAACGGAGGATGACGTTCTGAGCGACGAGAACCGGGCTGGCTGGCAGCGCCCCGAAGGCGGCGAACAGGTCGGTGGACAACTGGAGGATCCAGCGGCCAGACGGTGTTCGTACGCAGCCGAGGTACGGGGTGTTCGGCGCCGGGATCTGCGGCCGGGACTCGCAGGTGCTGTGCGCTGCTGACCTGTGCAAACACCTTGGGGGATGCTGCGAGCAGCAATGGCCACGGGCACCACAGCGGCGTCGGCCAGATCGCCCAATTTCCTTCAGCAGCCCCCAATTTCACCCTCGCACCACCCGTTCGGGTGAGGGTCTTATAGCCGTCTATCCGATCCGCCGGTGAAGTACAGATAGGGGGCCACCTCGGTGACGCCCGGCGCGCTCGTCACGATGCCCCACGACCAGCCGCACTCGAACAGCTGGTTCCGGCTGTCGAGCGGCGCCGCCTGTACGCCGTGGTCCAGCGTTGACCACGCAGCTGAAGTTCTCCATCGCGCCGTGGCCAACCACCAGTACTAGCGCTCGACGATCGCCTAGTACTCCAGCCCCGGTTCGAGACGTAGATGGCTGGCGATGAGCTGGACGGGTGCAGTGCTGATCGGCGCGTCAGCGGGCATGATGACGGCCGCCGCGTGATGATCACTGGTTTGTGAAGACAAATGAAGAACGCGCGACGGCCGCTGGGCACAGCGTAGACGTCGCTGGGTGGATCGAGGAGTTCGACTCGGGGTTCGCGTGTATCGCGGGCCGGTTCGGCCGGGTCGAACCACGCAGACAGGCCCGGACGTTTCTGCTCGGGTTGCTGTCCGATGTGGACTCCCGGGACTGCTGGTCTCTGGCTGAGCAGGCCGGAGACGTTTCACCGCAACGGATGCAGCGGCTGCTGGGTGAGGCAGTGTGGGATGCGGGGAAGGTCCGCGACGACGTGCGCGGGTATGTGGCGGCGACGTTGGGCGACCCGCGCGGCGTCCTGGTCCTGGACGACACCGGTGACCTGAAGAAGGGCGTTCACACGGTCGGGGTCCAGCGGCAGTACACCGGAACCGCCGGGCGGATCGAGAATGCGCAGGTCGCGGTATTCCTGGCCTACGCCACCCTGGCGGGGCGGGCGCTGATCGACCGGGAGCTCTACCTCCCGCGCAGCTGGACCGACGACCCCGCCCGGTGCGCCGCAGCCGGTGTCCCGGACGACGTCGGATTCGCCACCAAGACGGTCCTCGGCCGGCGGATGCTCGCCCGCGCATTCGACGCCGGGATCCCGGCCGCGTGGGTCACCGCGGACGAGGCATACGGCGGTGACCAGGCACTCCGCAAAGATCTGCAGCACCGCGGGATCGGGTACGTCCTGGCAGTGGCCAAGAGCCACCACATCGTGATCGCCACCGCCGGGGACGTCCGCGCCGACACCGTGATCGCGGATCTTCTCCCGTCCAGGGCCTGGCAGCGGCTCTCAGCAGGCGCCGGCGCGAAAGGCGAACGGGACTACGACTGGGCCTGGATCTCCATCATCGCCCCGGCCGCGGAACAGCCCGGGCAGCACGCCCTGCTGGTCCGCCGCCGAATCAGCGACGGGGAGCTGGCCTACTACCGTTGCTTCTCCCCGGAGCCGGTCGCCCTCGCTGCCCTGGTCCGGGTCGCCGGGATCCGGTGGATGGTCGAGGAATGCTTCCAGGCGGGGAAAGGCGAGACCGGCCTGGACCAGCACCAGGTCCGACGCTGGAAGTCCTGGCACCGCTACACGACCCTGGTCATGCTCGCCCACGCGATCCTGACCGCGATCGCCGTCACCGCGCACGCCGTCCACGACTCAGCCGACGACCTGATCCCGTTGACCGTCAACGAGATCCGGCACCTTTTCGCCAAACTTTTCCTCACGCCCGCCCGGACCGCCGCCTACTGGCTGACCTGGTCAGACTGGCGCCGCCGCCACCAAGCCCGCGCCAAACTCAGCCACTACCGACGCCGCCAAACCATCGATGTCCTTGCCTAAATAACGAACCCGGGCTGGAGTACTAGGGGCAGAAGAACTCAGAAACGTGCGGTGCCTGAAGCCGTAGAGGCACGGCCCGTCCGGGCGATGAGCCCGGGGTGCCGGTCGGACATCCCGTTGTGCACGCCGCGGCTCTCGTCGTAGCCGGGATCACCCGGTGTGATGAGCGCACCGCGCAGGGCCGCCCGAAGGGCATCGAGCCGGTCATCCGTGACGGCCGTTTCGCCACCGCCGAGCGTGCGAAGCCGCACTGTCATCGCTGGGACATCACCCGCAATCGAGACCTCAAACGACCGGGCCGGGTGACCGATCCTGGGCAGAATCGAGGACATGAGCAACGACCTGGTGGCGTTCATCGAGGCACGGCTCGCCGAGGACGAGTCGCTCGCCAGCACCATCTCGGGCGGCGGCTACACAGTGCAGGTGTGGCACGTCAAACCGGACCAGCCGGGCGGCTGGCGAGAGATCCGAGCGTTCGACCGCGCCTATGTCACGGACCCCGTACCGGCCTACGAGGGCGGTGAGCTGGTCGCGGTCGTGCCGGGCGCTCGCAACCAGCACCTGCACATCGCCAATCACGATCCGGCCCGGGTGCTGCGCGAGGTGGCGGCCAAGCGGCAGCGCCTGGAGCGGCACCGGCCGGGCTATGTCAGCGGCCGGGCCGAGTACGGCCAGCACCACGAGGTCTACCGGCGCGACGACGGCAAGACGATCGAGGTGCTGGTGCAGGACGAGGAGCCGCGCCCGCCGAACTGGTGCCGCACCTGCGCCGAGCCCGCTCCGTGCCGGGAGCTGCGCAACGACGCCTCTGTCTGGTCCGCCCATCCCGACTACCCCGAATGGGCCATCTGAGCCGGCCCCGTCGCGAGGCGGTGCGATCACCGCTGCGCTACGGCCCTGCCGGGTGCAGTCCACGGGCGCGCGAGCCGCTGGCCGGGGACCCTCGACCCCCGCTCAACGTAGAAGATCACCGTAGAACACTGGCTGAGGATGAAGTTGCGGCGAGTGCAATTCAACTCGGACAACCGGGCGGCGGTGCCTGCGAGCAAGGTGACCGGCAGGATGAGGCAGTCCGAGCGCGCCCGAATCTCCGTACATGCGTGCCCACGTGCAGGTCGTGGGCACGTTGAGCGCGTCTGGAACTCGAAGGCCCAGCGGTACGCCTGGCACGAGGTCTACCCGACGCACTGCAGCAAGGGCCACGAGCTCGGACCCGGCGTCCGGCACCTAACGTGGCGCGGCTGCCTCTGCACACCCGGCCAGCACGGGCACACCGTCGTGATCTGCCTGTTCAAACTCTCCGAAGACCCGCAGACTCGCCAGGCCAAGTACTGCAACGACGTCCAGTACCAGACACCCTGCAAGTTCGCCGCATAGACCGATCCCAGCGGTGCATGGACATACCACGATGACGGGCATGCCCGACGACGAACAGCCGCCCGCCGCTCCACTTCGCGCCGATGTCCGTGCCGATGACGGCGAAGCGTCCGTCGGTGAGCTCGAAGATGTCGGGGCAGTTGAACTCTTCCCGAGAGCTTCGCTGGTTGGGGGTCGTGCCGAGGCGGCCGAGCGTCCGCGGTACCGGCAGCTGACCAGCTGGGAACGAACCGGCGCCGTGGCGGCCGGTCTTGCGGTCGGCGCTGTCGGTTTCGTCGCCATGTTCGTCACCAAAAACGAGGCCGGCGTCGCCGTCGCCATCCTGCTCGCCGGCGTGCTCCTCGTCATCGGCATCCAGGGCACCCAGATCGGCAAGCTCGGCAAAGACGGCGCCGGCTTCATGGCCCGCGAGGAGGACCGGCGGGAGATCGCCCAGGCCGCGAGAGAGGTCGCTGTGGACGACCCGGCCAAGGCGGAGGCCATGCTGGAGGGCTATCAGGTCGCCGACCCGGCCTCGCGTAGCTCACCCGACGTGGCAGATGCGAGCGACTTCGTCCACGAGCGGAGGATCATACGGGCCCTTGAGTTGAACGCCGAAGAACTCGGTGTGACCTCGATAGACCGGGGTCGTCGCAAGAGGGGCAGCGTAGATGCACGGCTGGAATTCGGTGACGCTTTTCCGGTTGGGATTGTCATTGACAGGAGAACAAAATGGGAGAGGCCAACGCCGGAGTCATGGAACTTCGACGTCCTCACCCAACGGGCGGACCTTGCTGAGGTGCGAGCTGTAGTCTCCGTCAGCGATCGAGGAAGCGGACGACGTTGGGCATTCGACCACAAGGGCGTAATTATCCTGGTCGTGACGTGGACCGGAGCGGAGGGCGATACGGCCCTCATCGATGCCATCAAGAGCGCCCGCCGTCGTCTGCGGGACAAGGCCACCACTTCCGAGCCGTGATCGCGTACAGCCTGGATCAGCCTGCTCACCCGTCCCACGCTTCGCGGAATGTCACGGCGTCGGCAATCTCTTCGGCGGTCGGCAGCCGCCACTCGAAGACGATCACGCCGTCGGCGAAGTGGGCGGGGATGTACCGCGGGAGGCCGGGCCACGCGTCGGCGATCGCCCACGTCGAGTTCTCGCCGTCCGGCATGCAGTGGTGCGGGCCGACGAACGTCCTCGGCTGCTCGCCGGGCTGGCCGTCCCTCGGGCCGCCGGTGAACAGGATCTCCCGCATGTTGGGGTCGGCCATCTTCATGGCCTCTCGGTCATCCAGGTCGGATCAATCCGGCGCGGCGCCCGCAGCCGTGGTTTCGGGCCGGTGTTCCGGTTCCGGCGCAGCCACGGCCATGCCCGCGTTGCGCAGCCCTTCACCGATCCGCTCAGCGAGGGTCGCGTGATCCTCAACCACCTGCACCGGCATGCCGACCATTGTGCGCCGCAGCAGATGACAGCCGTCCAACATGGCGTGTAGCGCTCGTGTCACCGTCGTGCGAATAGACCTGACGGTCATGAGAATCGGACTGCTCACGATTGCGAGCGGAATGAGAACTGGACTGCTCACTGCCGCGGTGTTCACCGCCGTGGCGTTGAGCGCATGCAGCTCCGGCGGCAAGTCGCCGAGCCTGCCGAGCCTCGGCGGGGCCGGCCATTCGGCGTCACCGGGCTCCGGTGGCTGCGTGAGCGCCGGTGCCGGGCAGGGCAAGGGCAGCGGCAAGGGGTCCGGCGGTGACCTCGGTTACCAGCCGACCTGTGCCGGGGCGACCAGCGACGCGCGCAAGAACGCGTTGCACGCCGCGGCCGAGTGCATCCGCCAGCACGGCGTCCCGACCTACAAGGACCCGGTGCTGACCGCGGACGGCCACGTGTACACCGACTCACACAGTCTGGACGAAGCCGACGAGAACACCGTCCAGGCGGTGGAGCAGGCGTGCAATGACCTGATCCTCAACGCGCAGCTCGTGCCCGACGGGCAGGCGCCTGCGCCGCCGAAGCTGGTCCAGGCCGGGTGAAGGTGGCGCAGTGCATGCGCGCCAACGGCCTGCCCAACTACCACGATCCGACCGCCAACAGCCGCTTCACGCCCGGCCACGGGTTCGGCCTGCAGCCCGGGGATCTGCCCGGAGACAAGAACGATCCGACGGTGCAGCACGCGGCGCAGGCGTGCCGGTCGATCATCGACGAAGAGGCTCGTGCCTCCAGCCTGGGGAGTCTTGCGGAATGAATCGACGAACGCTCGTGGGGCCGGTCAGCGGCCGGCCTTATCCGCCATAGCCTTGCCAAAGCCCTGGAGGTCATGGGGAGTTGCCCCCTGATCTTGGACACTTGAACCTGGGATCGTGATGTTCCCGGGAGATCAGGAGTCCTGGAACACGATGGTGAACAAGCACTACCCGCCCGAGTTCAAGGCGGATGCGGTGGCGTTGTACCGGTCGAGGCCGGGCGCGACGATCGCGCAGATCGCCGATGACCTGGGCGTCAACCGCGAGACGCTGCGCAGCTGGGTCCGGCTGGACGACCAGCGGCGAGGCGAGGCCGGCCGTCCAGCGGCCACGGCGAAGCTTCAGCCTGCCGGCACGGTCGAGGAGGAGAACGCCGAGCTGCGTCGCCGGGTCCGTGAGTTGGAGGAGGAGCGCGACATCCTGCGCAAGGCCGCCCGGTATTTCGCCGGGGAGACGCGCTGGTGAACCGGTCGGAAGCCGGGCAACTCCCCATGACCTCCAGGGCTTTGGCAAGGCTATGGCGGATAAGTGCCGGCCGCTGACCGGCCCCACGAGCGTTCGTCGATTCGGATCTCGAACGGGCCCTTCGCCTCGGCGACGCAGTCGCCCGGCTCCCGCGTCGACGGGAACCACCGCATCGCCTTGGTGGTCATCGGATTGCCGCACACCGCGCCGCCGGCAGTGAGGTCGAAGCGGCGCTCGTTGACGGCCATCCGGTCGCGGAGGGTCATCGGGGCGCGGCCGCCATCCGTGACGGCGTCGGCCCGAGCTGCAGCTGATAGTGGGAGCCGAGCCCGGGTGAGCCGTATGGCCGGTCGGCGGGCTGATCGAGCCGGAAGAACGCAATCTGGCAGATCGGCATCTCCGGCCATAGCTGGATCGGCTTGCGGGATACGTTGTGGAGCTCCAGCGTGATCTCGCCAAGGAACCCCGGGTCGACGAAACCGGCCTGCTCGACGGTGAGGCCGTGCCGGGCGAGGCTCGACTTGCCCGCGACCCACCCGGCGAGGTCGGCGGGAAGCGTGACGAGTTCCAGCGTCGACGCGAGCCGGAAGTCGCCGGGCTCGATCGTCCACAGGTCGTAGGTCCGCCAGTTGACGCGCCGCCACGCGCGCCGCCGCCACGGCAGGTCGGGCCAGGCGATCTTCCCGAGGAGCAGGTCGACGGTCGCGGGCTGGATCTGCTGGTCGAGCGGGTGCGGCTCGATGAGCGGGTCCTCGGCGGCGAGAAGCTTGCGGATTGAGACGTCGGACAGCATCAGGCACCGCCGAGGAGGTGCCGGTACTGCTCCCAGCCGGCGAAGTTGCCGCGGCGGACGAGCCACGGCTGCAACGGTGTCGCCTGGTGTTCCATCGGCGACCAGTGCGGCGGGTCAGACTCGGCCAGCTTCGCGAACCGGGCGAGGTCGGCGTCGACGTCGGCGCGGCCGTGGGTCAGGTACGACACCTGCGCGCACCGGCCGGCGGACACCTGCCGCTGCTGGGCGGGCGTGAGCTGGACGCGTTCGGCGTCGGTGATGCACGGCAGGTGCCACGCGCCGAAGCCGACGTGCAGCGGGGTGCTCACGTCGTACGCGGCGCGCATCGCGTTCGCCGTCGCTTCCATGTGGTCCTCGGCCAGCGGCGAGCAGCGCTGCCGCCAGAAGCCGTCCCAGCTGGTGCCGGAGATAATCGCTGTGGGCCACGCGAACGGCTCCAGCACCCGGTTCGGCATCGTCTTGTGGAGGCCGATTCGAGGAGCGCCTCGGCATGCCGGACGGCGCTGTCTCGGGCGGCGAGCCAATGCTCAGTTGCCTAGTAGGCCGCCGTGCCGGTGAGGATCTCGCCGCCCTGCATGCCCGCCTGGGCGGCCCGCCAGCGGATCGGCACGAACGGGTCGGTCTTGACCTGCTCGAGCATCTTCCGGACGGGGACGGCGCGGCTGGAGGCGCTGTTGCGGGAGAAGACGCGGTGGGTGTTGACCTCGGCGAGGATGCATCGGGGGAAGGTGACCTCAAGCGTGGTCAGCCGGTCGCCGGCGGGCGAGACGGAGTCGGCGACGACGGTTGCGCGGATCATGCGCTCTGTCGTAGCGCGGGCCTACGACACTGGGCCGGTCACGCGGCGCGGCGATCCGGACGATCCGCTTGAACTTCTGCTGCACGTCGCGGCTGATCCGCTCGGCGAGGTGCTGCACTGCCTCGGGCGTGGGGTTGCCGTTCTCGTCGACGTCGACCTTGGTGACGATCACGTCGAACGGGTGGCCGCTGGTCGGAGGCGGCATCGCCGCGGTCGTGGCCGGCGCGGCGCTGGTCGTCCTCGCCCGCCGCCGGCGGATCATCCTGCGCAGCCGACCGCCGGGACGACTCGCGGCCGGGCGGCGCGTGCGTCAGCCGACCGCTTCGCTGAGCATGATGGTCTGCTTCTTGGCTTCGAACTCCTCCGCGCTCAGGATCCCCGATGCCTTCAGCCCGGCCAGTTGCTGGATCAGGGCGAGCCGGTCCCGGGACGGTTCTTGGCGGTCGTCGGCGAGCGGCCCGGCCTGGTCGCGCTTGAGCTGATCGAACTCGGCCCGAGTGAGCGCCCCGCTGCTGCGTAGCCGGTTCAGCTGCTTCATCCGTGCCCTGCGGTCGCTCACGCCGCTGGTCGGGCCGGCGTCGGCCTTCGGCGATGCCGTTTCCGTTCCCGGTGCCGTTGCCGTTGCCGGCCCGGCGCGCCACGCCCGCCGGAGCCGGAGCAACGTGGGGATCCAGATGGCGATGCCCATTGGAATGAAGATCCCGGCCATGAGGTAGATGGCGAGGTACGAATCCGCGCTAAGTGTGGGATTCGTCCATCCCTTGATCAGCAGGGCAATACCGCCTCCCGTGAATCCGACCGTCCAGACCACCCGTCCGGCGCCCGGCTTGGTGATATTCGCCTTGCTCACGAACGGGCCGATCAGCCACATGAAGAAGCCGACCATCAAGAGGACGCCCCAGACACCGGAGCCTTTCGGGCACTCGCGAGCGATCACGTGCGGGCCGC
Organism: Dactylosporangium sp. McL0621; assembly: GCF_049995355.1. NCBI lineage: Bacteria > Bacillati > Actinomycetota > Actinomycetes > Micromonosporales > Micromonosporaceae > Dactylosporangium > Dactylosporangium sp. McL0621. The sequence goes on along the minus strand of NZ_CP188259.1, from coordinate 9,176,375 downwards.
CCGACCCGCAGGTACCGGTATCGAGCAATTTGCTCACGCCGATTCCCAACAAGGCAACGCCGCTAAGCCCGATCACCAGGCTCAACGTCTCCCGCACAGAAATCTTCATGCCGCCCTCCAGGGCCGGACGAGGACGATCGTCAAGTTGCCGCACAGCGTCGCACCAACGCCGGCACGGTCCTGTCCGGAAACCGACGGCTCGAGCATGCGACTGCCGAGGATCCGTACGCCGCGCTGGTCGACTTCGGAGATTCAGCCCTGGCCTGCCGAGGAGGCATGCGCCACCTCCCGCGCGCCGCGGACGCCGAGCTGGGTCAGGCAGGCCCGGCCGTCCGCGCTGCTGTGGTCGCCGTGGTCGCGGCACACGGAGATGTGCGCGCCCTCGGCGGCAGGCCACGTCCACCCGCCACCGCTGGCGAGGTCAACGAACGCGGTCCGGGGGACCTCCGGATACGAGGCGATCCCGGCCAGGACGACGACGCCGGCGGCGCCCTCGTAGTCGCCGTCGCCGGCGACGTGCCGGTACGAGTCGGAGACCGGCACCTCCACGACCACGAACGCACCGACGAGCTCGTCGAGGTCGGCGTGGGTCCAGTCGCTGGTGGTCTCGGGCGGGTAGTGGTCGCTTATCGGGGATGTCCCTCTCAGTTGCGGACGACGGACAGGTGGCGGCGCTTCGGCGGGTCGACTTCGGGCGCTTCGGGTTTGCCGGCGATCGCGTTGGGGGTGTGGAGCAGGCAGCGGGGGCCGATGATGTACATCCGCACCCCGTCCCAGCTGTCGCAGCGGCGTTGCTCGGCGCCGTCCCAGTGCTGGCACGGGTCCGGCGACGGCCGGATCGCGGTCACGGGCGAGGCGGGCCGGCGCCGCGCATCGCCCACGACAGGCCCTCGCGGAGCGTGGCGGGCGGGTTGATGTGGCAGACGCGGTCGGCGGCGTAAACGAAGGGCCAGAGCGCGACGACGAACAGCATCCGGGCGGCGGTCATCAGGTCACACCGCCTCGGCGAGCCGGGCCGCTTCGACAGCGATGTACTGCTGGAAGTGGCTGTTGAACAGGGCGTGCGGCGACCGGCGGGTGCGGATGAGCGCGATCGCCTCGTCGGGGCCGTACCCGAGACGCATCAGCGTGAACGCGGCGACGAGCGACGACCGGTTGATCCCGGCCTGGCAGTTGTGGGTCGCGACCCCGTTGAGGAGTTACGAGTGGTCCTCGTCGACTTCCATGTTGAACACCGGGCCGCTGTACTGGCGCTGCTCGATGCTGTAGATCGGCAGCAGGTACTGGCCGTCGCGCCAGTAGGTTGTGGGCGCGCGACTCTAGGCCGAGCTCGGCGGTCGCGGCTCGCAGCCGGTTGACGTCGTCCTTCGGTCCCATCGCGAAGTTGATGCCGTTCTCGCGACAAGCGGGTGTGGGCGGGGCTGACCGCCGCACGCGACGAACGCGTCGACGCGTGGGCCCTCACCGCGGCGAAGAGCCTGCTGTGCGATCCGATCCAGCCCACCCGCGGCGACGACGGCCACGGCTTCTACGTCAACGGCCGACACCGCAGCCAGGCCATGCTCGACGCTGGGGTGCGCTGGACCCTGGTCGCCTACTGGGACTGGCCCGCCGAGACCGGGGACGACAGGTGAGCTCGGGCGGCGCCGAGGGCTGCCTCGACACGGACCGGGCGGCGGCGGGTCCGGCAGCTGGTCGCCTGCGTCGGTGAGGTGCGCCTTCGCGACGGCCTGATCATCGACTCGCTGGTCACATTCGACACCGCAGGCTTCCGCCCCGCGTCCTGACCTCGCCGGTGCGCAACGGGCGCCGCGATCCACGGTGGGACCGCGCCGGTCTCCGGACCGGCTATGCCGTCCCGCCGAGATGAATGCCGGATCGCAGGCACTCGGCCGTCAACACGTAGCTCGGCGCGTCCTCACGGCACCAAGCCAGCGCAGGTGCGGCCGGTCTCGGCTGGACTCTCCGACGCCGGCCGACGCGTACGCCTGATGGCGCCTCAGGCCGCCGGGGCGGTCTCGTAGGTCATGAAGGTCTGTGTGTCGGCTGCCTCGCAGCGGACCCGGCCGTCGGAGATGCGCCGCAGCCAGGTGTCGATCGCGCGGTCGAGCCGGTAGGTGTCGATGTTGTGGCGGCAGATGTCGAGGGAGATGACGCCCTGCTGTTCCTCGGCGTGGCGGTACATCGCCTCGATGAGCTTCACGAAGACGCCCTGTTCGTGGCCGGGCACCGCGACGAAGCCGCAGTACCAGATCCGGTTGTCGGCGTACTGAGCCGGCCAGCGGCGGGCGAAGTACTCGGGCGAGATGAGGGGCCAGGCACTGAGCTGGTTCGAGTACGTGGCGAGGCCGAGTAGGACGCCGTCGTCGGAGTACGCGAGCCACTTCTCGATGCGATGGTCGGTCATGACGTCGTTGAACTCGGCGCGGTACATGAGATGCCGCTGGACGGTGAGCGCATTGAGATGACGGAAGGCGGTCTCGTACAGCCGCCACGCCTGTTCTAGCTGCTCTCCGACGAGATCGTTACGAATGTCGATCTTCATCCAGGCCCCCGACTCACGTTCGGTGTGACTGCGTGCACTGAATGTACGAACGGATCGACAAGCTGGACAATCGCCAGAATCTTCACCATAAGGGAGGCCATGATCCCGCGCGCAGGACGTCAAGTCCTGAACTCCGGCTGGCGGCGCCGCCAGCGGTCAGCGGGAGGGCGGCCATCGACGGCCAGTGCACGGCGGCGGCGCCGGATCTGTTGTCGCCCGACGACCAGCAGGGCTCGACGGGTCGGTCGGGGGCTGTGTGGCCGGACCATGAGCCACAGCGTCGGCCCTGCGCCGGTCATGCCGGCGAAGGCCATGATCGCCACCGCGCCCGCGCCGAGCACGCCGGTCAGCGGCGCGGCGAACGCGCCCGCGCCCGCGCCGTGGTGCTCGCAACGTCGTCCGCCTGCCTCGCTCATCCCGCTGACTACCGTAGCGAAGGATGTAGATCTGATCGACGGAGACTCCAGGTTGGCCGTGAGGTTGTGGTTGTCGCGGCGGAGTCGGGCGTTGTCCTGGCGTAAGTGTGTGACCGTGGCGCTGTTGAGTTCGGACGGCCCCGCTGGTGCGGTGCGGCCGAGTGCAACTTCAGCGCAGATGGCCGGGAACCGGCGGCGCACGCTGGTGTTGGGCATGCCGAGGCGTTGTGCCACTGCGAGAACGCTGGGGCGGCGTCCTGTGGCGTCGGCCTCGCGGTGCAATGCTTCGAGGGCGGCGCGGACGTCGGCTTCGGTGACGGGCGGCTGCGTCCTGGTTCCTCGGCGGGTTCGTGGCGGGTCAGGAACGTGGTGATCTTGTCACGCCGGTCGATGAGCCGGTGGATGAGCATTGGCGGCAGGGATGGTCGCTGGTCGAGTTGGACGCTGATCTGGTCGGCTTCGGCGCGCAGTGCGGTGCGGTTGGCCGTGGTGAGGGCGGTGTTGCGGCAGTCGAGCGGCTGACATGCGGCTTGGGCGGGCCGGTTGGTGCCGCTGCTGTCGGGCCGGGGCTGACACATGGCTTTGGCAGGGTCGAATACGCACGTGCTGTAGGTGCCGGGGTAGACGTGTGGGTCGCGGCGTTGCATGAGCCGTTTCAGGCGGGCGGCATCGGTGATGACGATCCCGGTGAAGCCGGCGCTGGCAGCGGAATACGGGGGCGACGGTAAGCCGGTTGGGGCGGTGTGGGCTGCGGCGGTGAAGGTGGTGATGCGGCGGCGGGCTTCGTCGGTGGCGGGGCCGGTCAGGTCGGCGTGGTGGTGGCTGGTGGTCATCGTAAGGAGATGTTCGCCGCGGGCGAGGGCTTGTTCGGCTTCGACTTCGGCGCGGAACCCGGATTCGGAGGTGCCTAATGGCGACGTCGGATATTGGAACTGTCCGAATGGGTGCCGGATCTGCCAGCGATCAGCGGTTGGACTTCGTCAGGATCCGGCAACTGGTCATCGGGCTCGGCGGTGGCCGTGCCGAGCGAGCGCATCGCAGATCCGGACACCTGGGCGGCGCACAGGATCTCCTCTGGTGTGTATTTGTCGGCGACTGCACAGGTGCCACTGCTCATGGTCCGGCGGTACGGTTCGGCCGGCCGGTTGGCAGCAGCCTGGCTGCCGCGTTACGGGCGAGGATGCCGGCCCGGGTCTTCGGGATCAGCATCGCGGCCACGAGACCCGCGCCGCGCCCCCGGGCAGCGGTGCGGCGTCGGTGCTCGGCTTCGTACCGTCGGAATGCGGCGAGGTGGTCACCTTCGGCGAGCGTGGTGGCCAGGGTGCGGGCGCCGGCAATAGCCAGGCTCGAACCGTCGCCGAACAGCGACACCGAGGCCGCCGCGTCGCCCAACAGCACCACCCGGCCGGCCGACCAGGACGGCAGCGTCACTTTGCTGACCGCGTCGAAGTAGAGGTCGTCCACCTGTAGCGCACGTGTGAGCAGTTCGGGCACCTGCCAGCCGTGTTCCCCGGCATACGCCTCTGCGAGGATCCGGCGATGCTGGGCGAGGTCACGGTGGTCGAAATCGGCGACGGCCCGGTACCGGAAGATGAACGCGACGCCTACCTCGCCGCGGACTGGATGCATCGCGACGAGCCGGCCCGGAGTGTTGTGAAGCAGCACGTCATGTGGCTGCTCGGGCGGCTCACCGAGCGGTGTGGTGGCCACATAGATGCCGAGGTGGCGGACGAAGTCGCGGTCGGGACCGAAGGCGAGACGGCGTGTCGTCGAGTGCAGTCCGTCGGCCCCGACTACCAGGTCGAACCGACGGGCCGGGCCGCGTTCGAAGCAGACATCCACCCCGCCTCGGTCCTGGTCGAGGCGGGTGATGGTGTCGTCGTAGATGAAGTCCGCGTCGTCGCGGGCCACCGCACAGAGGATGCGGGCTAGGTCGGCGCGGGGTACCTCGATCTCGCGGGTGCCGGCCGCGCTGCGGCTGGTCGGCATCGAGATCCGACGGCTCAGCCGGCCGGCCGAGTCGACGAAACGGATGCCCGTGGCGTGGGTTGCCGTCGCACGCAGGTCGTCGACCACGCCCATCTGTTCGACCACTGGCAGGGCCAGGCCGCGGACGTCGACCGGGCTGCCGCTGGAGCGCTGGCCGTCCGCGCGCTCGACGACCGTCGGGCGGAACCCCGCACGGGCCAACCAGTACGCGAGGGTCGGGCCGGCTACGCCAGCACCACAGATGAGTACTGTCCGCATGATTGCGAGCGTAGATCCACGACGCCACCGACCGACGCGCCCTGAAACATACCGCCAGACGCCGAGGCCGGAGAGGCTCTCGGCATCACCGTCAACGTCGGCGATCGGAGGCCGTCGCCTGACCGACGCTATTCCTAGCCGGTACGCACGGTTCTCGGCACCCAAATGCGACCGGCGAACGGTGCGCGTGCGGCATCTTCTGCCGCTGTGCTCCGCACCGAGGCGTCGACTGCGGCGAGGCCGTTCATCGAGCCGGCGTGTCCGTCACGGACGTTCACCACCCGCACCATGCCGCCCGGACGGCAGCCCACCTTCGCGACGGCTCGAAATGCCGTGGACGACGCCCGGGCTGGCCGTTGACACCCGGCATCTGGCCTCTCGCAAATCTCGCCGCCAGTACCATTCGCCGGACCTGCCCGCATCGGCCTCGGGAGCAATCGTGTTCATCGTCCGTGTCGGCCACGGTGAGGAAGTGCTGGAAACGATCATGCGGCAGGTCGCGGCGCGGGATGTCACCGACGCGGCGGTCACGCTGATCGGCGCGGTACAGGAGTGCACAGTCGGCTGTCGCCTCCACGAGATGGCTCAGCGACCGGGGGCCGTGCAGCACGAAGTCATGGAGGTCAGCTGGCCAACGGCACCGAAATAGCGCTGGCCTTAGCCGTATTCCAAGGGTTTGGACATCCCGCGTTGCCGGCAGACGTCCGCCGGCTCCTCCGCACACTGCCACCCGGCTGCGTCCTCGACGGGGATCTCGTCATCTGGGACGCCGACCGCGGCCGGACCGGCTTCACCGCCCTGCAGGGCCGGATCACCGCCGGCCGTCGGCTGCCACGTGAGGCCCGGGAGCGGCCCGCGCACTACGTCGCCTTCGACCTGTTGCAGGACCCCAGCGGCGAGCTCATCGCCCTGCCGCTGGTCGAGCGCCCGTACCCGCCTCAAAACCCTCCTCGCCGACAGCCCGCCGCAGCTGCAGCTGTGCCCGCAGACCGCGGATCCGGGCGAGGCTCGCACGTGGATGGCCGACTGGCAGCACGCGGGCGTCGAGGGCGTTGTGGCGAAGGATCCGGCCGGCCGGTACGAGGCTGGCCGGCCAGGCTGGGTGAAGGTGAAAACCCGGTCAACAGTCGAAGCGATCGTCGGCGGCGTCACCGGCAGCCTCGCCCAGCCCGGCGCGCTGCTGCTCGGCCGGTACAACGAACGCGGCCTGTTCCGCTACCTGGGCATGACCCACCCCGTCGGCGCCGCCGGCGTCGACCTCGGGTTCGCGCTCGAGCGGTACACCGCCCAGCAGCGTGGGGGAGCGGTCCCGCATCCATGGCCGATCCCGCTCCCCGCCGCCTGGGCTGGGCAGTTCGACAACCCGCGGCCCGTCGTCTACGTCCCGGTCCGACCCACCGTGGTCGTGGAGGTCGAGGTGGACGTCGCCTACGACGAGCCCGTCGGCAGGTGGCGGCACCGGGCCAGGTTCGTGCGGGCCCGGGCCGACCTCAGCGTGTACGACGTGCGGCGGGCCGCCGGGTTCTGGGAGCTACTCGCAGCCGCGCCCGGATCGGTGAGCCGTGACTGCTCGACGAGGACCAGGTCGCCGACGTCGAGGCCGTGCCGGTGTAGCAGCTCCTGCAGCTGACTGGTGGTGCACCAGTGCTCGGCGCCCCACGGTTCCACAGCGCGATACCAGGCGCGTTCGCCGCTGCCGTGCCGTCGACCCGCAGGTCAAGGCAGGCTGATGAAGATCACGCTAACTACAGGTTTGTCATTCAGCAAGACGGGGCGTACGCCGGTCACATAGCCGACGATTCTGGCGGCGCTGCCGTTGCCGTGTGCCGCGGATTGCGGCGGTGACACTGCCGGCAACTGCGCCAACTCGCCCGTTAGCACCCCGGTCCGCGAAGTGACGTTGACACGCGCGTGTCAACGCGGTCCCAGCGTCCATGACGCCTTGAGGATGCGCAGCGGCTGCTCGTTACCTCGCAGCCCCGGCCCCCAGCATCCCTCGCACCCGGCCTCGCGGTCGCCATCGGGGTACTGGTCGCGGTTCCACCGGCCTATCGACGGCGTTGGTGGAACGATGGAAGGCGTGGGAACTGCGAAAACTGCTATGCCTGCTATCTCGCCGCTTGCTGGCGAGCCGATCAAGCGTGCCGATGCGGAGCGGCTCGCGGGAGTGCTGAAGGCATTCGCCGACCCGGCCCGGCTGCGACTGCTCAGTCTGATCCAGTCCGCGCCGGAGGGCGAGGCGTCCGTGAGTGACCTCACCGCGCCGCTTGGTCTCACCCAGCCGACCGTGAGTCATCACCTTCGGATCCTCACCGAGGCCGGCCTGCTCGAGCGCGAGAAGCGCGGCGTCTGGGCGTACTACCGCCTGGTGCCGTCCGCGATCGCGGCGATCGCCGACCTGTTGACGCCGCCCCGCAAGCGGGCGACGAAGAGGGCCCGCTGAGCGGCACTGCCGAAGGCTGGCGCCGGCGCCGGGGTCCCCAACCCGGTGAGTCGGCAGACCCGCCCAGGGCGGCGCACCTATCCACCGCACTCCGGGCATGTTCAAGAATCCCGCGGTAGCGGACGGGGCGGCGGCGCGGGCCACATTGGCCCGCTCGCGCGCGCCGCTGCCCCAAATCGAAGGCCGTCGGATGGAGCTGCGCAACTCGCCATACCAGTGCCTGGATCTGCTGGCCATCATCGACGACGTGGTCAGCGGCCTCACCACGACCGGGCGCGGGGAGGGCGAGGCATTCGCGTGCCGATCACCGCGGCGGGCGTCACTCCTTAAACGACTGCCCTTGCCGCAGGTCTCCGCCGGGGACCGCCGCCGCGACACTGGCAACGGCCGCCGCGAGACCCGCACCGCCAAGGCCGTCACCCTGCGCACTCCCGGCGGCATCGCCTTCCCTCATGCCCAGCAAGCGGAACCGGCATCGTCGACGTCGGCGGTGTCGATGATGGTGGCGGTCTGGGCGACGACACCGGGGGTAGCCCTGTGCCGGCGGAGGTCGGCCGCCGGGTCGGCATGCTGCAGCGCATCACCGCTTCCGCGGCCTGTTCGCCCGATCGTGACCGTCGGCAGCGCACCCGGTGGTCCAGGAGTCGTATTGCGCCATCCGGCGGAAGATGATCCGCGGGCCGGCTTGGACAGCCAAAGGCGCACGGTGCCGTCCTCACCGGCGGCGGCCAGCGTCGCGTCGGCGCCGAACGCCACCGTGTGCACCGCGGTGTCGTCGGCGTCGAGGGTGTGCGGGTGGGCGAGGGGCGCCAATTTGGTGACACGTTTGGTCATGCGCGGCGACGCGGTGGATGAAACATGGAGTGAACGCACGTCGGCAGCGAGCCCCGGTCGGCCTGACGCCACCGCGCACCCCGCGGTAGGCGCATACGACAGTGCATCCCCGACGCGGGCGGCATTTGTGGGGCGTATGTCCTGGCGGGTGGGCAGCCCGACCGCCGGGCGTAGGGCTAGATGCGCGGACCGTCACCGCCGAGCGGGCCTGCCGCGGCTCGACTTGACGGACCGGACCACGCGAGTAAGCGTGGAGGCAGGACGGCCGACCAACTGCATCGTGTCGGAAAGGAATCGGCCGCAGCGGGAACGTCCAGCCGCAACGTGGGCGTCGACGCGCGTCTGACGGCTGTAACTACGCCGACCGGGCGTCAGGCACGTCCGCGCACCGCGCGAGGCGCCCCACCCTGCACCGCAACGTTTCAGGAGGTTAACCATGGTCATTTTGACCGAACGTGCCGCAGCCGCCATCCACGACCTCACCGAGCAGCCGGACGCTCCCGACGGCGCCGGCTTGCGTATCGCCACGGACGTCACCCGCGGCTCGTTGAACCTGAGCCTGGCGGCGACACCGTCGGCCGGCGACGCCGTCGTTGAGGCGGCCGGCGCTCGGTTGTTCCTGGACCCGGACGCGGCGTTGGTACTCAACGACAAGGCGCTCGACGTCGGGACAGGCGCCGACGGTCAGATGACGTTCACGGTCGCCGAGCAGTCCGGCTAGCGCTACGTCAACCGGACCGTGGCTGATGCCACGGTCCGGTTGATACCGACCCGCGCCCGATTGATACCGGCCGGCCGCACGACGGTCTCGGGCGCAGCCGTCGAAGGGCGGATCTTGGATTTGCGTAGGGCTACGGCACCCCGCACAGGCCATGTCGTTCGTGATGGGCCACCGTCCGCCGGCGGGTCACGCCGCGACCCCTCGATCGTCTTCCGCCGGTCGGCCTGCGACGCCATCTCCTCCGCGACCACCGCCCGCACAGCCGGGTCCTTCAGGTCATGCCCCAGGCGGGCCATCGCCCGCTCAACCCCGGCCGCCATCAACGCAACCACCTGCTCTGGCGCCCGCACCTCCGCTCCGCCGGGCCGGCGGCGACCCATCTTCGCCGCGAACGTCGCGCACCGATCCCGCTCCGTGATTGACGCGGCGACTTCTCCCGGCCGGTGCTCGAGCGGCCACAGCCCGGCGCGGTGCAGTGGGTAATGTTGCCGCGCCATTCCACCGTCACGACCGGCATATCGCTCGCATTGTTGCGCCGCCGATGCTCGACCAACGGGCACACCCAGAAGCGTAACCGGGCGTTGCCGAGCGCCTCAGCCAGCTCTTCGAGGCTCATGCTCCACCGCCGAGGTCTAGCTGCCCGGCGTCCTCGGCCAGCCGCCGGCGCCGCTCCGCCATCCGCGGCCGGATCAGCTCGGTCGCCGACATCCAGCTACGGCTTGCCGGCCTGGCATGGTCGTATCGCCAGTCAACACGTAGCCGAGGTGAGCGTCATCGGGACCCTGTGGGGCGCGGTGGTCGCCGCATATCCGCCGTCACGGCTTTGTAAGGCAGCTACGCGCCCCTCCTGCTACAGAGAGTGCAACGCTTCTACAGGAGACATACCGCTCGCCCCGCGAACTCGACAGAGTTACGGGTGGGGTGCGGCAGGCGCGGGCAGATACAGAGTTAGCTGCTCAGAGTCGCTACGGTCGCAGAATATGGAGATCCTCACGTGGTGATCGCTACAGACGCTTCCCGGTCGACCTATCCGGGTCTTTCCGACAAACATCAGCAAGATAGGCATCCAGCGGAATTACGGCCTGTAGTCGACTTGGTGGGGCGTACGAACGAGATGGAGCTCATCGAGGCGTTGCTTACGGGGCGCAGCCGCCTCGGGCGTAGCCTGCTGCTCCGCGGCGACCCGGGAGTTGGCAAGACCGCGCTGCTGGACGCCGCAACGGCGCAGGCCGAGGCGGCCGGCATGCGGGTGCTGCGCGCCTCCGGTGTGGAGCCCGAGGCCGAGATCAGCTTCTCGGCACTGCACCAGCTGCTCTACCCGCTGCGCGTGCGGGCCGGTCGGCTCACCACCGGCCATCGTGCGGCCCTCGACCAGATCTTCGGCCTGGCGTCGGCAGCGTTGCTGGATCCATTGGCCATCTCGACGGCGGTGTTGGCCCTGTTGGGCGAGGTCGCCGCCGAACGTCCACTGCTAGTGATCGTCGACGACATGCCGTGGCTCGACCGCGCTAGCGCGGCGGTGCTTGGGTTCGTCGCCCGCCGCATCGGCGACGACCCGATCGTGTTCCTGGCCGCCGCACGCACCGGCGTGGACAGCGTCTTCGAGCAGGTCAGGCTGCCCGAACGGAAGTTTGGGCCGCTCAGCGAGCAGCTGGCGGCCACCCTGCTGGACATCCTGCACCCGAACCTGGCACCACCTGTGCGGCGGCGGCTGCTGGCCGAGGCCTCCGGAAACCCGCTCGCGCTGCGGGACCTGCCCTCGTCGCTGACCGAGCGGCAGCAATGCGGCATGGATCCGCTGCCGGCGTTCCTGCCGCTTTCCGGGCGGCTGGAGGCGACTTTCGCCGCCGGGGTCCGGTCGTTGCCCGCACCGACCCGGCAGATGCTATTGCTGGCCGCGCTGGACTCCGACGCCTGCCTAGCCACCATCCGGTCGGCCGCCGAGACGGCCACACAGCGCCGCGCGGACATCGACGACCTCGCCCCGGCGCAGCAGGCGAACCTGGTCCGCGTCGATGCGGTCGCCGGGCACGTGCCGTTTCGCCATCCGCTCATCCGTTCGGCGATCGTGCAGGCAGCATCGCCGGACGAGCGCCGGTCGGCGCACCAGGCCCTCGCCGCCGCCCTGGCCGGTGACCCGGAGCCCAGGGCGTGGCATCTGGCCGAAGCCGCGACCGGACCGGACGAGGCGGTAGCCCGGGCGCTGGACGAGGCGGCCCTGTCCGCTTGGCGGCGCGGCGGCCCGCCGGCCGCCGCGGCCCGGGCGTTGGACGAGGCGCCCGCCTGTAACCGGCGGCGTGGCGGCGCATCCGCCGCGGTGACCGCCCTGGTACGCGCCGGCCAACTCAGCCCGCACCCAACCGACCGGTCCCGCCGGCTCGTCGAGGCCGCCTACCTTGCCACCACCGCCGGCCAACTCGACCAGGTACCCCGGCTGTTGGCCGACGCCGGACAGGCATCGGACACGCCGACCGGGCTGGTCTTCGGCGCCACGGCCTACCTCCTCACGCATGGTGAGGGCGATATCGATGCCGCCCACCGGCTGCTGGCCAGGGCGCTCGACGACGTCGCCGCCACCGCCAAGACCACCAACAACTGGGACTACCACGGGATCCTGTACGCGCTGCTGGTTGTCGGCATCTATTCCGGCCGACCAGAGCCGTGGGAGCTTCTCAAGTCCGCGCTGGTCCGGTTCGACCAGGAGGCTGTGACCCCATTTCTGCTGTGCTATGACGCGTACGTCGACCCCACCCACACCTCCGACACGGTACGGGAAGGCCTCGCCCACGCCTTCGCGGCACTGCCCGCCGACGCGGCACCCTGGCAACTGCTGCCCCTGGCCTGGGCGGCCGTCGCGGTGGACGCGCTGTCCGACTACCGGTACCTGGTCCAGCGGGCGATCGAACGGGCACGCGACGGCGGTGCGATCGGCATGGTCATTGCCGGGTTGCTGATGCTTTGCATCGACTCCTGTCGACGCGGGCAGTGGGACGAGGCAGAGAACATGGCACGCGAGGGGCTGGACCTGACAGCGGTCTACGGCTACCAGCTTCTTGAGGGGCAGCTTCGGTGCTATCTGGCATACATCGCGGCCGCCCGCGGCAAGGTGGACGTCGCCCAGGCCCTGACCAACGAGATCACGACCTGGGCGGCGCCCCGCGGCATCGGGGTTACACAGGCGTACGCCCGGTCGGCTCGCACCACCATCGCCCTGGCCCGGGGCGACTACGAGGATGCCTACGTCCAGGCGGCACAACTCAACCCGCCAGGCGCCCCCAGCCTCGGCGTCCCGGGCCGGTGGTTGGTCCTCGACCTGGTCGAGGCGGCCGTCCGCACCGGACGCACCGACCAGGCCCGCGCCCACCTCGCCGCCGCCCAACAGGCCGGCATCCACCGCATCTCCACCCGCACGGCCTTCATCGTTGCCGGCGCCAGCGCCTTGGTCGCCGCCGACGACCAGGCCGGCCCACTGTTCGAGGCCGCGCTGTCGCTGCCCGAAGCCGCCCGGTGGCCGTGGGAACAGGCGCGCATCCAGCTCGCCTACGGACAATGGCTGCGCCGCGTCCGCGATACCACCCGGGCCCGTCTGTATCTACGCGCCGCCATCGAAACGTTCGAACGGCTCGGCGCCGAAACGATGGCGCAGCGGGCCCACAACGAGCTACGCGCTACCGGGATCGCCGCCACCACCCGGCCGGACCCACCGACCGTCGCGCTGACAACGCAGGAACGGCAGATCGCCGAGCTGGCGGCCACCGGCCTGACCAACAAGCAGATCGCCCAACAACTGTTTCTTTCCCACCGCACGATCGGCGCGCACCTGCACCGGCTGTACCCCAAGCTTGGCATCACCTCACGCGCGGCCCTCCGCGACGCGCTGGAGACGATCCCACCCGACGACAACGACGAGCACGCCTCACGGCCACCCTTCCGATCCGAAGATCAACGCGGCCCGCGATCACGTTTGGCAACGCACGGCTGAATCGCCATAGCTTCGTGCTCAACGTACTGAACATCGGCACTCTCGTGCCCTCGCCGATACGGACAGCACCCGCCCGGGACGTGCACGGGGAACGCCACAGCGACCGCGTTGTGTTCCGATTGCCGCGGGGACACCCGGAAGGATGACTGGTGGAGAGCCTGCGGATAGCGTCCACCGAGGTACTTGCGGCCGACCTGCAGTTGAATTGGGCCGCCGTACTCACGGCCACCGCGGGCGCCGTCGCGGCCGTGTACCTGCCGCACGTCCTCGCCGTCGGCGGCGCGGTCCTCGGCCATCTGCCCGGCTACCTGAACGACGAGGGTTACGCCAACGGCGCCCGCTTCGCGCTGCTGTCCTGGCTCCTGCCCGGCGCGTCGGCGGCACCGGTCGCCGTCGCGCTCCTCGCCGGGGTAGCCCTGCAGGCGGCCCGGACCGCTGATCCCGACCGGCCATGGCATGCGGCGGCCACGGTGACCGGCGGTGCGCTGCTCGTCGCTGCGCCCGCCTATCCGTGGTACGCGCTGCTGCTCATCGTGCTCGTTGCCCTCGGCGCCCGACGGCGTCGCTCGCGGTGGCCGCCGCCGGATACCTCGCCCAGTGGCGGCGTCGAGCTGGGCCTGGATGGCGTCGCGGTCGGCGGCGAGGCGCGGGTCCTGGGGGAGGCGTTCGTCGATCTCGGCGATGCGGCGCCGGTACGCGGCGATGGCCTGCCGGTCGAGCAGGTCGCCCGTGTCGGGCTGGATCACTGTGGCCAGGCCGGCGCTGGCGAGGTCCAGGGCGCTGATGTCGGTGCCCGGGTAGGACAGCAGGCCGCCCTGGGTGGCGACTCGATCGGAGACTCCACACAGCCCGGTTCCGCGTGCTGGTTGGCCGCCGCCGATACCGTTGTCGCGGACCGTCAGGACGAGTCGGTCATCGAAAACGCGGGTCCGTATCTCGATGTCGGTCGCGCCTGAGTGCTTCACCGCTTTGGTCAACGCTTCGGAAGGCGACCAAGTACGCTGCGGCCTCGATATCGGTCGGGAAGCGGCCTGGTCCAACGTGGACGGTGGCGGGCAACCGGGTCCGGCGGGCCAGCTCGTGCAGAGCTACGTCGGGCCGTCGTCGAGGTAGGCCGGACGTACGCCCTGCGCCAGGTCTCGAAGCTCAGCGATGGCGATCGTCAGCTTCTCGGCGGCGCCGTAGATGGCCCGGGCCGTCGCCGAGTCGCAGAGCGCGAACTGGGTGTGGCATAGCGCCAGCCCGACGCTGCTTCTCAGGGAAAGTGAACCAGTCTCAAGGCTGATGACGACAAGACTCCTGAATCATCGATCCTGTGACTTCCGGCTGCAGTCATAGTCGGCACGGGGGCAGAGCCCGGTCAGCGATTCATTTCCAATATCAACGTCGTTGAGAGCGGCCGTCACCGACGAATACCGGGGGATGCCGCCGGCGTGTCACCGACCCGGTGAACCGTGCCGGTGAGGGTGAGCAGGACCTCGCGGGCGAGGCCGGAGGCGAGGAGCACCGCCGGGCGAGCCGGGCGAGCCGGGCGAGTGAAGGCGGCAGAAAGACGATGCGCATGTCGGCGTCGCCGTGCGCGCGGTGGTGGTGCGTGGACCGGGCTGGGATCCAGGCGACCCAGTTGGCCGGAACGATCGAGGTGCCGCGCTCGCTGTACGGACAGGACGCCGGTGGCCGCGTGGGGCAGGGCCCGCGGGCGGGCAGGTGCAGGGCGAGGCGCCGGGCTCGCCGGGCCTGCCGGGCTATCCACCAAAGATCGCTAGGCCGCCGCGGCGGCCCGCTCCACCTGGGAAGCCAGCGGGCCGCCGCGATGGCGCCGGGGCTAGACGGCGACGCGTCCACCGTCGACAGGAAGGACCGCGCCGTGGACGAAGCTCGACCGGTCGGTGGCCAGGAAGGCGATCGCATCGGCGATCTCGTCGGCCGAGCCGGGGCGGCCGGCCGGTGCCGCAGCGGCCAGTTGCTCGAGGTCCTCACCCATCGGGGCGCTGCCTTCGGTACGGGTGGGGCCAGGACTTACCGCGTTGACACGGACCCCGTGCGGGCCGTACTCGGCGGCCCAAGCTTTGGTGAGCAGCACGAGGGCGGCCTTGCTGGACCCGTACAGGCTCATCCCGGCCATGCCGAATTCGGCCACCATGGTGGTCACGTTGATGATCACGCCGTAGCCGCGCTTGGCCATGTCCGGTGCGAGGTCGGCGACCAGGAAGTACGGTGTCTTGACGTTGACCGAGAACACCTGGTCGAAGTCCTGCTCGGTCGTCTCGTGGGTGGGACCGAACGGGTAGATGCCGGCGTTGTTGACCAGGATGTCCACCTGCCCGGCCAGTGACCTGGTCCGCGCGGCCAGCGACCGGGCGGACGCCTCGTCGCGCAGGTCGGCGCCCAGGAAATCGGCCTTGCCACCGGCCGTGCGGATCTGGTCGACCACCTGGTTTCCCCGGGCCTCGTCGCGGCCGGAGATCACCACCCGTGCGCCGAGTTTGGCTAGTGCCAGCGCGGTCGCCCGGCCGATGCCGCTGGTGCCACCGGTCACCAACGCCACCTTTCCCTGCAGTTCTGACATTGTTGTACCCACATCTCGTAGTCTGCGAAGCGGCAGCTTCGGGCCGGGGCTGTCCCGACCAGTGGATGTAAGCCGCCGGAGCGCTCCAGGTTTCCCACCCAGCTGGTCTCTCCGCTTATGGCCGCTATAAGCGGAGAGCGGCGCGCCAAATCAGCAAACGGCGCGGTCCTCCATCGCGGCGATGAGATGACCGAGGTCGCGCCGGCGCGAATGTGCCGGCCACACCGCCCAGGTACGGCGCACCAGCGGATGGCCCACCAGCGGCGACCAGGTGATGGAGTCCGGCAGCGGCTGGGACCAGTTCGGCGGCGCCAGCGCGAAGGCCCCGCCGGCGGTCACGGCGGCGAGCTTCACCTCGGCGATGAGCTCCTGCCCGGCCGGCGCGGCCGGACCCAGTTGCAGTCCGTGGCTTCGCAGGATCGCGGCGACTTCGTCGTACCACGCGGGGCTGCCGCTGCGCGGGAAGCCCAACCAGTCCAGGCCGACCAGCGCGTCCAGACGGACACCGTCGGGCCCGGCGAGCTTCGCGGCCTGCTCGGTGGCCAACAGCACGCCGAGTCGCTCCTCGACGACCAGGACCGCATCCAGCTCATGCCCGATCGGGTGCTCACGCACCAGCCCCACATCGAGGTCCCCGGCCCGCAGGGCAGCGAGTTGCGCCGCGGTTGACATGTGAAACGCCTGGACCCTGGCGGTGGGGTACGCCGCGGCGAGGTCGGCCAGCGGCCGGGTGAGCAGGTCGGTCGGCAACTCCAGCGGGATCCCGAGACGGAGCACGTTACCGCCCACCGGTGCGTGCCGCCCGACCGTGGCCAGCGCTTGATCGAAGCGCGCCAGCACCCCGCGCGCCTCGGCCAGCAATGTCATGCCCGCCTCGGTGGCCTGCACACCGGTACTGCCGCGGCTGAGCAGTTGCACACCCAGTTCGCGCTCCAGCCCGGTCATGGTCTGCGACAAAGCGGGCTGGCTGAGGTGCAATCGCCGTGCGGCGGCGGACAGGCTTCCTTCCTCGACGACCGCGACGAACGCGCGCATCTCCCGCAGTTCCACCCGCTCATCACATCACGGACGGTGAAGCTACAGGCCACACCGCCCGAGGTTGGCGATCGCGGGCGCCAGCGCCTCACCGTACGCCGCCTCGTCCTCAGGCAGCATGAAGGTGCTGATCTGCTTGGAACGCGACCTTGGCCGATGCCAACGCTAGCCACCCTGGTGTCGTGCCTCGTGTGCGACGAGAAGGATTTTGAGTAGTGCGCGTGCGGCGTTTGGCGTGATTGTGGGCGACTCGTTTGGGGGAGCGACGAGGAGACCCGATGGATGCGCTGCCGACCCACCTGCACGAGTGCCGGACTGCGGGTGGGGTTTGGTTGTGTCGTCGTCGGCGGGTGCCGTTTTGTGAGCGGGGGGCGGCCGACTCACGTGGACAACCTGGGCACAGCCAGGGTGCCAGACCTGGATTTCTGGAACACGGCGATGTCGTCGTGCTGGATAAGGCTGATCGGAACGTTCTTGCGGCGGCTGGCTCGGGCCACGTGCAGTTGAAAGAATGAGTGGGTGGGCGACGAGGCGGCCGTCGCGGACCGCGGCGTGCACCGCGCGGCGGCAGCCGACGAGCTGCAGGCCGGCGGCCTGCCCGGCCTGGATGGTCTGGCCGGGCAGGTCGACCAGGAAGTGGTCGCGCCGCCACGGCCGGGACACCACGGCGATGATCCCGCCAGGTTTGAGCAGCGGGACACAGCCAGCTAGGACCGCGGTGATGCCGTCCAGCAGGCCGGCGCGTCCACGGTGCGCCAGATTGGCCGGTTCGGCCGCCGACGGGCCAGCGGCCTGGATCTCGGCGGTGGCATGTGGCGGGTGCTGGCTGTAGGTGTTGTGGAATCGGGTCAGCGGCCCTCGGCGGTGTTCGACCCGCCCGTGCATGGTCTTGCCGTACGGCGGTGAGGTGAGCACCAGGCTGATCTGGCCGTGCAGCTCCAGCGGGATTCCGTGGGGGAGTGTGGTGGCGTCGCCGCGCACGACCCGGTCGTGCCCGGTGCCGCCCTGGCGGCGGGCGAGCTCGATGTTGGCGCGGGCCAGGGCGGCCCAGCCGGGTTCGTATTCCATGCCGAGGGCGTCGCGGCCGGCGTGGATGGCCTCGACCAGCGTGGTGCCGGTCCCGGCGAGGGGTCGAAGACGAGGTCGCCGGGCTGGGTGTAGTCGCGGATCAGGGCGGCGGCGAGGTCCGGTGCCATCCGGGCCGGATGCGCCCCGGACCCGGCGACGAACCGGCCGTGGCGCTGCCGAGCCAGGCTGCGCTGCCCGACGAGGATCACCGACAACAACGGCGCCCGTGGTGTGTCGCCGCGACCCTGCGACACGCCGGCACCGGTCACGGTCGGGCCGGCGACATGCGGATCGGTGTGCTCAGCCACGGCGGCCGAGTACGACGAATACAAACAGGTCCAGGTGGACCGTGAGGTGGGCGGCGGCACGCAGCATCCCGGGGTCGGCCGGCCGGGCCCGCCAGGTGATCTGCTGCCCGACGATCGGCGCGGTGATCGCGACGATGTGCTGCAGCCAGCCCAGACCGGCGTGCTGCGCCGCCGGGATCAACGCGCTGCTGTGCTGCACGAACGTCTGGTTCGGCCAGGGCGACGATGGTCCAGCCACCCGGTCCCATGAGCCGCCGGCAGACACCGAACATCGCGATCAGCCTGTCGTGGTGCATCCCGTCCGGCTGGTCGGCCGGGGGCCAGGGCAGCACGATCAACGCGACGGTGCCGGCGGCGGGCTCGAGGTCGGCGAGCCGGTCCGGGCCCTGACCGGCGGCATCGCCTGACGCCCACCACCACCTCCACCGTTGCTGCGGTCGCAGGCGCGGCGGGGCGACGACTCAACGCCGGGTCGTCGCCCCGCCGTGTGTGGTGTTTCCGGTCCCGGTAGCGCGCGCCTGTGCGCCCTGCGGGCGTTGCAGCCCCTGGGCGGCCGTCGCCAGCCGGAGCCGGGCCAGCGCCGGGTTCGCCGCCGCGGCCGCGTCGTGCACGACGAGGACCTCGCTGAGGCCACCCTGCACGGTCGCGGTCACCTGCAGGTCGACGCCGGGCAGTACCCCCGGATACGTGGCGGTGTCACCGTCGAGCCGGGGCCGGGGCAGCCGCATCGGCATCGACACGGCCAGCTTGTGCCCGGCACCGTCGTCGAGGACGGCGAGCGGCCCGGTGCCGCCGCCGGACAGGGTCAGGCCGGACACCGAAGCGACCGGCGCCACCGTACCGTCGGCGTTCGCCCGCAGCTTCGCATCGGGCGTCGCCCACCCCTGCCCCTTGCGCGCGCGTTGCGGCTGCAGCGTCGAGGAGAAGGCGTACGAGCCATCGGGATTGGCGACCGTCTCGCTGTACGCGGTCCGGGAGGACTCGACGGGCACGGCCGCGCCGGTCGACTTCGCCTGCACGGAGGCGGCGGCTTCGGACCCGGTGGCGGCGCGGCGGGTGCCGCGTGGGCGGGCGCGGCAAATGCCAGCGCAGCGATGGGTAACGCCAGCGCGACGGCGAGCGCCCCCGCGAGCCGCGGACGTCCGCGGCGGTGCCTGGTGTGCATCGTGCTGCCTCCTGGTGTGCGGTCGGCGAATCAGGGCCGGCCGCGACCCCAGACCGCCGCAATGCCAGGGCGACCACCGCGCAGCGTCGCGAGCCGGCCCCCGCTCCAGGTCGCGGAAACGGCGCAACGATAAACCGGCGGTCATGGATCTGGCTAGAAACAACCATCCAGTGGCACTGACCGCTTTATCGTCCCAAGTGGACAGTTTTCGCCGGGCCCGTGCATATATGCAGCCAGCGATCGATGTATTGCAGTGCGTGACTTTCATCACCCGCAATGGGACGGTGGGTCCGCCGTTGATCGGTTTACGGTCTCCCCGGGCATCGACTTCCGTCGCAGCCCGCCGTGATTGCAGGCATCGGCGTCTATCCGAGTGGCGGGGGTTGCGGTGGACGGTTCCGCGCGCACGTTGCAGTTGTCGATTGTGTCCGGGCGGCACCGCAGTTCGCTGCGGCGCGCGGTCACGCTCGCGTCGAGCATGATTCTGGGCGTGCAACTCGCCCTCGTCGCCAACGCGGTCGCCGCACCGCCGGACAAGGGCGGTACCTGGGTGCCGCCGAACACACCCCGGCAGACCACGGCGGGCGTGCCCCGCGATGCCCGCGCCGGCACCGCCGGCGGTGCCGCACCCGCGCCGATGGCGCAGTACCGGCCACCGCGGCTCGCCGACCCGGTGGCGGGCGCGCAGACGCTGTCGCTGGCCGCGGCGACCGGGGCCCTGACGCGCAGCGCCGACCAGCAGGAGCGGCAGCATCGCGGCGGCGTGGCCGCCGTCGACGGCGCACCCGTGTGGGTCGGCGGAAACTCCGACGCGCCGGGCCTGGTCCGGGTGGAGGTCGCCCAGCAGCAGCAGGCCGCGCAGGCCCGCGTCGACTCGGGCCTGCTGTTCTCGGTAGCCCGGGCCGACGGGGCCACGGGCGCGGCGCCGGTGCGGGTGCAGGTCGCGCCCGGGGCGTTCGAGGGCAAGTTCGGCGGCAACTACGCGCAGCGGCTGCGGCTGGTGCAGCTGCCGGCGTGCGCGCTTAGCACGCCGGAGCGGGCCGAGTGCGAGACCCGCACCCCGGTGACGACGAGCGTCGAGACGGGCTCGGGCCGGCTGACGGCGACGGTGACGATGCCCTCGGCCGTCACGCAGCAGGGCACCGGCCTGGCCGTACTCGCGGTCGACAGCGCACCGGACGGCTCGGCCGGCACCTACGCGGCGACCAACCTGCAGCAGTCCGACGCCTGGTCCACGGCCGCCACCGGCGGTTTCAACTACTCGTACCCGATCACGACACCGCCGGCGCTGGGCGGCAACGCGCCGACGATCTCGCTCGCCTACTCCTCGTCCTCCGTGGACGGGATGACCGCGTCGACGAACGCGCAGTCGGACTGGATCGGCTCCGGCTGGTCCTACAACCCCGGTTACATCGAGCGCTCCTACATCCCGTGCTCCGACGACGGCATCGCGATCTCGGGCGACAGCTGCTGGGGCTGGGGCGGGCAGGAGGTGTCGATCGACGTCGCCGGCATGTCCGGCGGGCTGGTCTACGACGACACCGCGCACACGTGGCACGTATCGGCCGACAACGGCGCGTCGATCGAGCTGAAGTCCGGCGGCAACAACGGCGCCTACAACGGCGAGTACTGGGTCGTGACGCTGCAGGACGGCACCCGGCTGTACTTCGGCGCCGGCCACCTCCCCGCGGCCGAGGGCGGCACCGGCGTCGACCCGGCCTCCAGCGGCGCCTGGACGCAGCCGGTCTACTGCCCGAAGTCCGGGGACCCGTGCTACAACTCCGGCACCGGGACGAACAGCTTCACGCCGAACATGGCCTACCGCTGGAACCTCGACTACGCCGTCGACCCGCACGGCAATACCACGACGTACACGTACCAGACGGAGAAGAACTACTACGCCCGCGGCAGCGCGCACACGAGCACCGAATACGTGCGCGGCGGCAACCTCAAGCAGATCAACTACGGCTGGCGCGCCTCGGACGTCGCCGCCCAGGCGAGCCCGGCCCCGGCCGCGCAGGTCGTGTTCTCCACCGCCCAGCGCTGCAAGGGCACGGTGAGCGTGTGCTCGACGTACACGAATCTGACGAAGACGACGGCGCCGGACTGGCCCGACACGCCCTTCGACCAGATCTGCCAATCGTCCGGTACGTGCACCAACGGCGGCATCTCGTTCTTCTCCACCGTCGAGCTGTCGCAGATCCAGACCCTGGTCAACAAGGGCGGCACCTACAAGGCGGTCGACACCTACGCCCTGGCGCACTCGTTCCCGGACCCCAACGACGGCTCCAGCCCGTCGCTCTGGCTGGACTCGATCACGCACACCGGCAACAACGCCACCACCCCCGTCTCCTTGCCGCCGGTCGTCTTCACCGGCACCCAGACGATGGCCAACCGGGTACCCGGGTCGGGGACCTGGCCGGCGTACAACCACCAGCGCATCGACAAGATCACTACCGAGACCGGTCAGCAGATCACCGTCACCTACGCCAACAGCACGGCCACCATCCAGTCGTGTGACCAGACGCCGGGGGCGTCGCGGCTGCCGTCGACCACGAACAACACGATGCTGTGCTACCAGCAGTACTGGCAGGGTCAGGGGCAGAGCTCGCCGGTGTCGGACTGGTTCCAGAAATGGGTGGTGACCAAGGTCGTGCTACACGACCCGGTCACCGCCGGCGCCCGGGACCAGGAGAACAACTTCACCTACGTCGGCGACGCGGCCTGGCACCGTGACGACTCGGTGAGCCGCAAGAACGCCCAGCGCAGCTGGAACCAGTTCCGCGGCTTCGGCCAGGTCATCAAGACGACCGGGGCCGCGCCCGACCCGGTCACCCAGACGTCGACGACCTACCTGCGCGGCATGAACGGCGACTACAACAGCCAGACCGGCGGCACGCAGAAGAGCGTCACGGTGACCGCCAGCACCGGCGACGCCGTCGTCGACGCGAACCAGTACGCCGACACGGTGCTGGAGACCGCCACGTACACGCAGGCCGGCGGCACGGTCACGGCCAAGACGATCAGCCTGCCGTGGTCGGCCCAGACCGCGTCGCACGCCGAGACCGCGCAGCCCGGCCTGCCGGCCAGGCTCGCCTACTTCACCAACGTCGGCACCAGCAAGAGCCTGACGCTGCTGAGCACGGGGGCCTGGCGTACCACGAAGAAGGTCGACACCTACTCGTCGAGCACCGGCCTGCTGCAGCAGAGCGACGACCAGGGCGACATCGCCCTGCTCGGCACCGCCGACTCGCAGGAGGTCTGCACCACCACCACCTACGCGACGCCGCCGACCGGCGTCAACGCCGGCCTGGTCAACCACGTCAAGCGGACGCTCACCGTGGCCGGGGACTGCGCGACGGCCCCGGGCGCCACGACCACCATTGCGGACAAGCTGCTGTACTACGACGGCAACACCGCACCGGGCGTCATCACCATTGACGGCGACGCGACCCGCACCGACGAGGTCGACTCCTACACCGGCTCGACGCCGGCCTACACCACGACGACCGCGGATGCGGCCTTCGACCCGTACGGCCGCCCGACCTCCAGCACGAACTCGCGCGGCCTGGTCACCACCACCGCCTACAACCCGGTGACCGGGCAGCTGCCGACGAGCATCACCAGCACCGTCGTCACCTTCAACCAGGTCAGCGTCACCACGGTGGACCAGGCCCGGCAGACGCCGACGAAGAACGTCGACGTGAACACCAACGCCACCTCCCAGACCTATGACGGCCTCGGCCGGCTCATCGGCGTCTGGCTCCCGGGCCGGGCCACCACCCAGACGGCCAGCATGGTGTACGTCTACAACGTCAACGGCAGCACGGCGCCGTCCTACGTCCAGACCAAAACGCTGCGCGACGACTCCACGTACGCCCAGACCTACACCATCTACGACGGCCTCGCCCGGGAGCGGCAGAGCCAGACCGTCTCGCTCGACGGCAGCAACGGCTCCCTGGTCACCGACACCTTCTACGACAGCCACGGCTGGACGGTGAAGAAGACCCGGCCGTTCTACGTGACCGCGTTCCCCAGTGCCACCCTGTACCCGGCCGCCGACGCGACCGTGCCGGGCGAGACCGTCACCACCTACGACGGGCAGGGCCGCACCACCGGGGTCACCCAGTACAGCCTCGGCCAGCCCCAGTGGACGACCACGACCGCCTTCCCGGGCGGCGAGCGCACCGACGTCACGCCGCCCGCCGGTGGCACCGCGACGAGCACGTTCACCGACGCCCGCGGGCAGGTCAGCGCGCTGTGGAACTACACCACCGCGACCCCGGACGGCAACGCCGCCCACGCCTCGATCCTCTCCTACGGCTACTTCCCGGACGGCAAGCAGTCCAAGGTGACCGGCCCGGGCGGGCGGGTCTGGACCTACACGTACGACCTGCACGGCAACCCGGTCACCGCCACCGATCCGGACAGCGGTACCGTCACGACCCAGTACAGCCCGGTCGGTGACCTGCTGAGCCGGACCGACGCCCGGCCCAAGACCGTCACCTGGACGTACGACGAGCTCGGGCGCAAGAAGACCGAGAAGGACGGCAGCACCCTGCTGGCGAAGTGGGACTACGACACCGCGCCGGGCGGCCTGGGCAAGCTCACCACGTCCACCATGTACACCGCGGGCGCGACCGGCCCGGCATACACCAAGACGATCACCGGCTACAGCAACCGCGGTGCCGTCACCGGGGCCTCGGTGACGATCCCGTCGACCGGGCCCGCCGACGAGGCCAAGCTCGCCGGCACCTACACCATGTCCACGTCGTACAAGCCGATCTCCGGCCTGCAGTCGGCGGTCACCTACAACGCCGACGGCGGGCTGCCGGCCGAGACGGTGACCACGCAGTACAACCAGAACGGCATCCCGACCGTGGTAGCCGGCGCCGCCGACTTCCTCACGTCCGACATCATCGACCCGTTCGGCAACCGGACCACGGCCACGTTCGGCGACATGCCCAACCAGGTGGTGCAGACCACGCACTACGACCAGGCGACCGGGCGGATCACCGAGCAGTTCATCGACAAGCAGTCGGCGTCGACCCACGTCGACGACGTCGTCAACCTGTTCAGCCCGGCCGGCGGCATCACCGCCGTCAAGGACGCGCAGGCCGGGGGCGCCGCGACCGACCTGCAGTGCTTCTCCTACGACCGGCTCGGCCGGCTGACCGAGGCCTGGAGCGACTCCGGCGGCACCCACACCGCGGCGTCCCCGTCGGTGCCGAACGTCGGCGGCTGTGACCACACCACCGGCAGTGCGGCGAACCTCGGCGGCCCGGCGAAGTACTGGCAGTCGTTCGGTTACAACGCGGCGAGCAACCGGGAGACCATGACCGACCACGCGCTGGACGGCAACACTGCCCACGACGTGACGCGCACCAGCACCTACACCGCCGACAAGGTCCAGTCGATCCTCAACGACGGACCGACGGACACCACCGACAGCTACGGCTACGACCCGGCCGGCAACACCACCACCCGCACCATCGGCGGCGGCGCCAACCAGACGATCACCTACACACCGCAGAACCGCACCGCGTCGGTCACCGACGCCGTCTCCGGCAACAAGGGCACCTACCGCTACGACGCCGAGGGCATCCTCCTGCTGCAGCGGGACAAGGCCGGCTCGTCGACCAAGGTGACCCTGTACCTCGGTGACGAGCAGCTCACCCTGGACGTCGGCACCAACACGGTCAGCGGCCTGCGCTACTACCACCTGGCCGACGGGACGGACATGGTGCGCTCCTCGACCGGCGCGCTGAAGTACGAGTTCGGCAACTCCCAGGGCACCCACACCCTGACGATCGATGTCAGCACCGCCCAGACCGAGACGCGGCGGTACTTCACCCCCTACGGCGGCACCCGCGGCACGGCCCCCGGCTCCTGGGCCGACAACCGGACCTTCGTCAACAAGCCCGCCGACCCGGCCACGAACCTCAACCTGCTCGGCGCCCGCAACTACGACCCGCTCACCGGCCGCTTCCTGCAGCGCGACCCGATCTTCGAGCGCCAGGACTTCAACCAGCTCGGCGGCTACGCCTACGCCAGCAACAACCCGGTCACCGGCAGCGATCCGGACGGCCTCAAAACGTGCGAAGGGCCGGGAGACTGCGACGAGACCGACACGTGCCACGGCAATCCGGCCTGCTACAAGGGCCCGGCGCCGACGGAGGACGATCCGCAGCTGACCCCCGAGGAGAAGCGGCTCCGCGACAAGGTTCGCCAGATCCGTAAGACGCACAACGACAAGACCGCCGGCTACTGCGGGCCGGGAGCGACGGAAAAGACGTGCGCAAGAGCGGAAACCGACCAGACGAAGGATGGTTTCGTCGGTCCGGATGAGGTCGCGGTGTGCAACTACCTGTGGTACCTCGCATGCAAGGGTGTCAACGACGCGCAGCAGGAAGCCAAGACCCTGGCCAAGAACCTCCGGGAGAAGCTGGGCTGGGACTACCGGCAGCAGAACGCATTCCAGCACGCCTACTGGAATGCCCTGATGAAGCTCGATGTGGGCCTGTCCGATGAGGACATCCTGCTCGTCGGCACCGCACACGAGATGGATCACACGGTCGATCTCAGCAAGCACACAGGGGCACCGTACGGCGGCCGCGAATCGCGGCTCGACACGCACAACAATCAGATCGGCATCAACGTCGCGAACCGGCACAACCCCGGCCGCGGCCCGACGATCTTCTCGTTCTGCCTGTGCCCGGATTCAGGCCGGAAAGCGAAGGCCAAGACCGAAACGCGGGACACGCTGATCAACATGGTGAGCAACAAGGCCGGCAACAACGGCGACTACCTGGACTTCGGCAGCGATATCCCGTAAGAGCCTGATGGATCCGCCGTCCACTGCCGAAGAGCGAGGCTAGTAACATGAACCGGTTGCGCGTCCGATGGGTCGTACTCTTTGTCGCGGGGCTGTGTCTCGTCCTGGCGGCCGGCGCCGGGGTGGTGATCTGGCAGATCGCCTCGTCGCAGGCCGAGCAGCTGGACGCACCCGGCGGCCTGTACGAGGACCCGGTGTGGGCGGCGGACGGCTTCGTCTACTTCCTCCGCCAGTCGCAGTACTCGGAGGGCGACACCAACGAGGTCTGGCGGACCCGCGCAGGCGGGCACGCCGAACGGGTCACGCTCGCCGGGGCCGCGTGCCCCGGCGAGCGACTGACCGCGCTGCACGCCCGCAATGACGGCCGCCTCGGCCTGCTGCGCGGCTGCGCCGACCGGGCCGCGCTCATCGCGCTGGACCCGGCCACCGGATCTAGCGAGGCGGTCATGGACCTGGCGGGCGTGCCCGCGGACCAGCTCAGCCTCGTGCACCAGGTGGTCTGGCCCGCGGCGGCGACATCGGCCCCGATCGTCGCCAGCAGCCGCTACCAGTGCGCGGGGCTCGGCGAGCTCACCACGTCCGGGGTGCGGATCGGCGCTCCGGTCGCCGTCGACGGCCGTTCGTGGGCGCTGGCCGGCAGCTACACCCGGCCCCCGCGCGACTGCACCGACCTCGGCGCGGCCGGCTTCCCCGTGCCCTACGCCGACGGCTTCCTGTTCATGGCCGCCCCGACCACGCTCGGACGGCCCGCCGGCGATCGCGACGGGGAAGCCTGGAACGTCTACCAGCGGGCCGGGGCCGACGGGGCCGTGGTGGGCCGGGGCGGGGGCTATCGCCGCCCGTGGGACATGGCCCGGACGCCGTCCTGCTCCGTCGTGATCTCCGCGGCCCGCGACGGCAAGGACGGCCTGTACCTGGACCGGCTGGGAGGACAGGCCCCGCAGCGGCTGGCGGCCGCTCAGTTCAGGGACGTCGCCGTCGCCCCGGACGGCAGCGCCGCCGTGGCCGTCGAGGAGCGTGACAACGCCGACGACCTGCGAATCGTCCAGCTTCCCAAGGCGCCGGCGACCGGCTGCTGACCGGAGCCTCGCACCCCGGCCGAGCGTGTCGTAGATGCGCACGATCTGTGCGGTGACGTTGCCGCCGGAGTCCGGCGACTGGGTCCGTACCGGCACCCCAGATGCGCCGTCGTGCACGGGTCGCACCGTCGGCACCGGGCTCTGTTGCATTCGCCGTTCGTGAAGATCAAGGCAGGCTTGAGTGGTGAAGTCTCGAAGCCGCCAGGTGTCGTGGCCGCCGCGGTCGGCGTTCGCCGGGTTCCGGTTCCCGCCGGACGTGATCGTGGTCGCTGTCCGCTTGTATCTGCGGTACAACCTGTCGTACCGCGACGTCGAGGAGTTGCTGCTCGAGCGGGGTGTCGAGACCGACCACGTCACCGTCTTCCGCTGGGTGCACCGCTTCGCGCCGCTGCTCGTCGACGCCGCCCGATTCTGCAGGCATGCACCTGGTTACAGGTGGCATGTGGACGAGACGTACGTGAAGGTCAGCGGTGTCTGGCGGTACGTGTACCGGGCCGTGGACCAGCATGGCCAGGTCATCGATGTGCTCGTGTCCGCCCGCCGCGACGCTGTGGCAGCGCGCCGGTTCTTCCGCCGGGCACTCACCACCTTGAAGGTGCGACCCACCGAGGTCGTCACCGACGCGGCGCCGGTGTACCCGGCAGTCCTCGATGAACTGATCCCGTCGGCGTGGCACCACGTTGAACGCCACGCAAACAACCGGATCGAGGCAGACCACAGCCAACTCAAGCACCGGCTCAGACCGATGCGCGGGCTACGGACTGGCCGGACAGCACAGACGATTACCGCCGGGCACGCGTTCATGCAGAATCTGCGCCGCGGCCACTACGAACTCGGCATCGACGCCCGACGCGGGCTTCGCGTTGCTGCGGCGTTCACCGAGCTCGCCACCGCCATCTGAAGGCCGACCGCGCTTGCCCAAACACGCCCTCCGATGGGCGAACGCAACAGCGCCGCCGTCGCCGTTCGCCAATTGGTGATGACGAGCGCGGAACACGTGGCCTCGATGTTTCTGGCGTTGTTCCGCACGATGCGAGGCAGGCCCGACTTTCGCGTCGAAGTGGTGAACTACAACAGCCAACCCGCCATGGCCATCCACCTCGGCGAGCTCGGGCAGTCCGCCTGTCTGCTCGAAATCTCCAACGGAAAGATCACTCACGGCTTCTCCATCCGCAACCCCGAAAAGCTGGCTGCCCTCGGTATCGCCCGCACCATCGCCCGCAGCGATACCGGATTGCCTCGGGAACCTTGGAGTCCATGAAGACCCGCCGAACCGAAGAAGCTACGTTACCGGCCGCTGCACACCGCCGGACGGTGGCTCCGCAGGAGCCACCGTCCTGGTCGCGGTCGACTCCCCGGCCGCTCGGATGCGGCCCCACGGTTTGAACACCGCCAGCACCAACGCCAGGATCAGGGCGATCGGCGAGACAATCGGCGGGTACAGCATGCCGTGCAGGGCCGCGTCCACCTGGTTGCCGGCGGCCAGCTCCCGGCCCACTCGGCTCAGCTCGTTCAAGCCCGGCCGCAGCGCGACCAGTACCAGCCCGGTGAGCATCAGATTCAGTACCAGCTTGGCGACGATCCACCAGTACCGCACGAGCCCGTACCGGCTGCCGAGCCCGAGCACGATACCGGTGGCCAGGCAAGTGAGGCCGGCCACGAACAGGGGCCATACGGCGATGAGCCCGAGCACCTGATAGCACAGCGCGACGGTCGCGGTGTCGTTGCGCACGAGCGAGGTGAAGACCAGCACACCCATGACGACGTCGATGCCGAGCCATGAACCGGCCGACGCGATGTGCAGGACGAGTACCGATTTGCGGGTGAGCGGCCGCAGTCTCGGGAATCGGCCGACCCGCGGGACAACGGACTCCACCGCACGTTCTGGCGTCATTGTCGGGTACCTTCCTCGATTCTGCGTCTGACCAGGCCAGTATCGCGGTGCGGCCGGGCAGACGTGTACGACTCAAGATGGCGATCGCGGTACTCCGCCGGTCACGCACCGCCGCCAGTTCGCGGTGCTCGGTACTCCCGCGGGAGTACCGCCGATTGTCTCCTCCGGCGCGACGCGGGCGGACGGGTGACGAGGTGTGCTGGTACCGGCGCCGGACGGACCGCGCCCCGTACCTCGTCGGGAGATCTTCGATGTCAATGACCAGACCCTCTGGCCGCGTGGCGACCGTGTCCGCCGACGTTGCCGCGCGGACCGAGGCGGCCAGCAAGGTGTACGGCCGGGGCAGCTCCGCGGTGACCGCCCTCGACGACGTCACCGTCGACTTTCCCGCGGGAGCCTTCACCGCGGTCATGGGGCCGTCCGGCTCCGGCAAGTCGACGCTGATGCACTGCCTGGCCGGGCTGGACCGGACCACGGCCGGGAAGGTGTACCTCGGCGACGTCGACCTCGGTACCCTCGACGAACGGCGCCTCACTGGGCTGCGCCGTACTCGGATCGGTTTCGTGTTCCAGTCTTTCAACCTGCTGCCGACACTCAGCGCGGCGGAGAACATCACACTGCCAGCCGACCTGGCGGGGATCCGGCTGGACGCCGCGCAGGTCGAACGGGTGATCGACGCGGTCGGACTGCGGGGCCGCACCGCGCACCGGCCGAGTCAGCTCTCCGGCGGGCAGCAGCAGCGCGTGGCCGTCGCGCGGGCGCTGGTGACCGACCCCGACCTGATCGTCGCCGACGAGCCCACCGGCAACCTGGACTCCCAGACGGGTGCCGACGTGCTCGGTCTGCTGCGGTCGGCGGTCACGGACTTCGGCCGTACCGTCGTCATGGTCACCCACGATCCCGGCGCGGCCGGGTACGCCGATCGGGTCGTCTTCCTCGCCGACGGCCGGATCGCGGACGTCATGACGGAGCCCACCGCGGACCGGGTGCTCGACGCGATGAAGGGCCTGGCCCGATGAGGGCCCCTATGATGCGGGTGACCCTGCGCGGTCTGTGGTTTCGCCGCCGTCGCCTCGTCGGTCTGCTCGTCGCCGTGTTCCTGGGCGTCGCGTTCCTGGCCGGCATTCTGGGCCTGTCCGCGACCATGACGGATGCGATCAACACGACATATCAGACGGCGAACCGGGGCGTCGACGCGATCGTACGCAGCGCAACCGAGGTCGCCAGCGGCGCGGACGAGATCCGGGGGCCGATTCCGGTGTCCGTCCTCGACACGGTCCGGTCCGCCCCGGGCGTTGCCGATGCCCAGGCCGAGGCCAAGGGAGCGGCGACGATCACCGGCGCGGACGGCAACCTGGTCGCCGGCCTCGGCCCCCGCGACGCCGGCACGTGGATCGCCGACGCCGCGTTGAATCCGTGGCGGATCGTGGCCGGGTCGGCTCCGCGCGGGCCGGCCGACATCGTCATCGACAAGGCATCGGCGACGGCGGGCCACCTGACGCCGGGCAGCACGACGACCGTGTACGCCCCCGATCCGGTGCGGGTGACCGTCACCGGCATCGCCACGTACGGCGGCCAGGACGCCAACGGCGGCAGCTCCTACGTGGCGTTCACCCTCGCCGGTGCGCAGCGCAACCTGCTCGACGACCCGGGCGCGGTGTCCGACATTGTGGTGCGTGCGGACACCGGCGTCGCCGAGGCGTCGCTCGTCGCGGCGATCCGGGCCGCGCTGCCGCACGGCGTCGAGGTGATCGGTGGCCGGCAGGCGACCCGCGACCAGGTCGCCGCGGTCGAAGACGGCTTCCTCCGGTTCTTCAAGGCGTTCCTCGACATCTTCGCCGGCATCGCCCTGCTGGTCGCGGCGCTCAGCATCCACAACACGTTCAGCATCGTCGCCGCAGGTCGGGCCCGTGAGCTGGCGTTGTTGCGGGTGCTCGGCGCGCGGCGGAGCCAGGCGCTGCGCGGGCTGGTTCTCGAGGCTGCCGTGCTCGGGCTGGTCGGCTCGGTCGCCGGCGTCACGGCCGGCTACGGCATGGCCGCCGGGCTCAAGGGCGCGTTCGCCGGCCTCGGGCTCCCGCTGCCGCTGCACGGTGTCGTGTTCACCCTCGCGGATGCGCTCATCGGCGTCGGGGTCGGCGTCGTGGTCACCATCGTCGCGACGCTCTCGACCGCGGTTCGGGTCTCCCGTACGCCGCCGCTGGCCGCGTTGACGGCCGTCGCGGTGGACACGTCCGCGGCCTCGCGTGCCCGGTCGGTCGCCGGGCTCGCCGTCACCGCCGTCGGTGCTGCCGGTACGGCCTTCGGCGCGGCCGGCTCCTCCGACGTCGTGACCGGCGTGGCCGCGGTCGCCACGCTCGCCGGCCTGATCATCCTGGGTCCGGCGACGTGCGCGTGGGCGGCGCGGGTGGCCGGCCGGTTCCTGCGCGGCGCGAACCTGGTCAACGCTCGCATCGCGCAGCGCAACGTGCTGCGGTCGCCGGCCCGGGTGGCGTCCGCCGGGGCGGCGCTGATGGTCGGTGTCGCGCTCGTGGCGATGTTCGCGGTCATCGGGGCGTCCATCTCTGCGTCGACGACCGGCACGCTGGGCGCCATGTTCACCGGGGACCTTGTCGTCTCGGGTGGCGGCAGCGAGTACGGCAACAGCGGTTTCAGCCCCCAGGTCGCCACGCGCGTCGCCGCGGTACCCGGGGTCGGTACGGCCGCTGGGGTCGGCACCGGCCAGGCGCGCATCGCCGGTGCCGCGCAGACGGTCACGGTCGCCGACCCGGTCGCGCTCGCCCGCGCGTTCACGGTCGCGGCCGGGGCCGGGCGGCTGGCTGTGTCGCGGACGGTCGCCGAGAAGCACGGCTGGCACACCGGTTCACGGGTGGACGTCACCTTCATCGACGGCCGTACCGAGACGTTGCCGATCGGCGCGCTGTACCGGCCGACCGCGCCGCTGGGCGACTACATCGTTCCGGCGGATGTCTGGTCCGCGCACAATCCCCGGCAACTCGTCTCCGCGGTCTACGTGGTGACCGCCCCCGGCGCCGATACCGGCGCGGTACGCGCGGCGGTGACGTCGATTGCGCGAGGGTACGGCGGCCTCGCCGTCGCCGGCCGCGAGAGGTTCGTCGCCGACACCGTCGCCGGGGCGAGCACGCTGCTCAACGTCGTGTACGTGATGCTCGCCCTCGCCGTCGTGATCGCGATCCTCGGCATCGCCAACACGCTGGCCTTGGCGGTGGCGGAGCGGTACCGCGAGATCGGGCTGCTGCGCGCGGTGGGCGCGGGCCGGACGCAGGTACGGCGGATCATCCGGTGGGAGGCGCTGCTCACCGCCGCCCTCGGTACCGTCTCAGGCGCCGTGCTCGGGGTCTTCTTCGGCTGGGCGCTTTCGTCGACGACTTCGAATTCCGGCGGCGGCGAGGTATTCGCCGTACCGTGGGTGCGGATCGTGCTGATCGTGCTGATCGGCGTGCTGGCCGGACTGGTCGCGGGATCCCGACCGGCGCGCCGGGCGGCCCGGCTCGACCCACTGGTCGCGATCGCGTCGCAGTGATCGCCGCCGGCGAGCGTGCAGCCGTGGGAGGAGCCGGGTGAACATAGCTCGACTGGCCGTCCGTGACGGGGTGCTGGCTGCGACCGTGACAGCAGTGACGGTCGCAGGCAGCATCGGCGCCAACGGGTGGCACGAGGGCCGCCCCGACCTGGCAGCCCGGTCGCTGGATGCCGGCGGCGTCGCCCTGCTGCTGCTCGCCGGGGGCGTGCTGGCCTGGTGGCGCCGCGCCCCGACGGTGACCATGTTGGTCACGTTCTTCGCGGTGACCGGCTACAACCTGGCCGGGTACCCTCCAGGCCCGGCGTACCTGCCGGCGATCGTCGGTACCTTCGCCGCCATCCTGTGGGGCCGTCGCTGGGTTGCGTACGCTGCCCTCGCGTGCGGGTACCTGCTGGCGGTTCGGCCACTCGTCGGCGACTCGGCCGCCGGTACGCAGTTCGGTCTCGCTGCCTGGCTGCTCGTGCTCGCCGGCGCGGCCGAGATAGTCCGGATCCGTACCCGGGCCCGGCGCGCCGAGACGGACCGGCGCGCCCAGGCGGCGCGGGCCGAGGCGGACGCGGCCCGCAGCCGGGCCAGCGAGCAACGGCTACGGGTGGCGCGGGAACTGCACGACACGCTCGGCCATCAGCTCGCACTGATCACCGTCCAGGCCAACGCCGGTCTCGGGATCGTCACGCGGGATCCGAGCCGAACGGCGGACGCGCTGCGCGCCATCAAGGATGCGGGCAACGCCGCGCTCGCCGACCTGCAGTTCGCGCTGGACACGCTGCGCGCCAGCGACGAAGGGACGGGGTATCCGGGCCCCGACGACGACGAAACACGGCACCCGGCGCCGCTGCTGTCGTCCCCGGTCGACCTCGCCCGGCTGCTGGACGGCGCGCACGCGGCCGGGATGTGCGCGACGCTGGACGCGGTTGGGCCGCGGCGGGTGATTCCCTTCGCCGTCGACCGTGCCGCGTACCGGATCGTCCAGGAGGCCGTGACCAACGCGATCCGGTACACCGGGGCGGGTGCGAACCTGTCGGTACGGATCGCGTACGAGGACAGCAGCCTGTCGGTAGTCGTGACCAACGACGGCGGCGGCCCGCGGCAACCCGCCGACGCGGCGGCGTTTGCGGCCGGCGCCCCGGCGGCGCGCCGGTCCGGCGGCATCGGGCTGGTGGGCATGCGGGAACGGGTGAGCGCGCTGGGCGGCCGGTTCGACGCCGGGCCGGATCCGCGGGGCGGCTTCACGGTGCAGGCGACGCTGCCGATCGGACCCAACTCATGAGGGAGGCCCCGGTGACTTCCGTGGTGCTCGTCGACGACCAGGCGCTCGTGCGGATCGGCATCGCGACGCTGCTCGGCTTGGAGGACGACATCGAGGTGGTCGGCCAGGCCGACGGCGGCGAGGAGGCGCTGGAGCTCATCACGCGGCTGCGGCCCGACGTCGTACTCATGGACATCCGCATGCCGGGTCTCGACGGCCTCGCCGCGCTCGCCAGGATCGTCGCCGACCCCGGTCTGTCCGGTGTGCACGTGGTCATGCTCACGACGTTCGCGATCGACGAGTACATCTTCGAGGCGGTCCGGGCCGGTGCCGCCGGGTATCTGGTCAAGAACAGCGAACCCGAGGAGCTGATCCGGGGCGTGCGCGCGGCGGCCAACGGCGATGCCCTCCTGTCGCCGGCGGTGACAAGGCGGTTGATGTCCGAGTACGCGACGCGGGCCAAGCTCGCCCCCGCGACACTGCGCCAGCTGGGCCAACTCTCCGCCCGGGAGCGCGAGGTGCTGGTGCTGGTCGCCGCGGGCCTGTCGAACACCGAGCTGGCCGAGCGGCTGTTCGTCAGCCCCTTGACCGCGAAGACTCACGTCTCCCGCATCATGACCAAGCTGGACGCGCGGGACCGTGCGCAGCTGGTCGTCGCCGCGTACGAGTCGGGGCTGGTGAGTCCCGGCTGGTCGGACAGCCCGCGACGCTGACCGGGCCGGACGCCCTCGACGAGCGCCGAAGGCTGCAGAGGTCGTCCACGGACACGCCGAGCCGCGCAGCAGCAGCCAGGCCGCCTCCAACGCCACGCTCATCCGCGATGACCACGACCAGGCCGGCGTAGGTCTGGATGTACAACCGGGTATCAGAGGTCCAGCGGCGCGCGTCGGTCCCTGCGCCCGTGCCCGGGTCCGCACAGGCGCAGGCCGCTGGCGGCCGACCTCCAGGGCGCAGTGCGCCAGGTGGAACAGCTCGCGGGCGTCCTCGTGCCCGGCTGAGCGGTGCGTTCGCCGGCCGGCTGCGGCCACCCCGCACGCACCCCGGCGAACCCGCCCCGGCGGCGAGCGACCGTTCCGGGGCGAATGTCGCGCGGCAGGCCTGGAACCGCCGTGCGCGGGCACAGTGTCGACACGGATGCCCGCCGCACACCATCTGGAGGATCAGATGCACCAGCTCGAACGCTGAGAGCGGCGACCGTCGACCAGTTCCCCCGCTGATAGACCAGGTGCCCGTCTGGGACGAGCACCCGGTCTTGCCGTGCGGATCTTATAGGTGACCCTCATAACAGACATCGACGTACCAGACCGGCGTCCAGTTGTACGAGGACCGGCTGTCATACGCGAAGCTCTGCACGAGGACGCTGAGGTTGGAATTAATCAGGTATGCGGGCGTCCCCTGCGTCTGGTTGTTCACCCACGAGCCCGTTCCGCCCCACGGCATGCCGTACCGGCCGCAGTTGTACCACTGCAACTCGTCACCCTGGAAGTTGGCAGAGCGATAGGCGCAGAACCAGCCGTTATAGGCGTACTGACCCTGGCCGAGGCAATGATCGCTGGGCGGGTTGGCTGCCATCGCCTTGACCGACAGGTCGCGCACGCTCAGCTCACCAGGCACCGTGGCGGTGTACACGCCACCGGGAAATTCGACCTTGTTTGCGGCCACCTGGCGGCCTCCATGAGCCGCAAGATAGTCGTTGATCTTTTGCTGCAAACCATCGGCCTGAACACGGCTCACGCCCGCGGACAGGGCCTGGCTCGTGTAGCGATTTGCTGGCGCGGCCATGGCGGGGGTGGGCACCGCAAGTGCGACGAGCAGGGCAGCCGCTGCCGCGAGAGGATATACAAGCGTTCTCATGCGGAAATGTTTCAACACGTACTCCAGGCACTCGTAACGGACAGGAACGTGTTGTGCTTGTTGACATCCCGCTGGCCAGCACTGGCAGGCTTTTAAGTCTGCCAATATGTGATGTCCGACGCATGGTAGCGCCAGTCACCGCTCCGCGCTGCCCGCCGAGGGGCGAATGTCGACGCCGCCTGAAAACTGGCTCTGGCACAAGTTCCCTGATGCTGTTGGTGATCTTGGATGTCAGTCGTCGGTCATAGCGTGGAACAGCTGTTGTAAACCGCTTCGTGGTCGTCGCCGTTGGTCGGTCCGGTGTTGAGCGAGTCGGACAATGTTGGTGCCGGCGGCGGTGAGGACGTGTCGGACGTGAGTCTTCGCGAGCCCACGGTATCGGCAGTGGCGTAAACCGTGTGCATGGACGGTTTCTGAGACGGTGGCCTCGCATCCGGCGCGCAGGCCGTAACGCCGTTTCCACTCGGGAGTCTGCTGTTGCGCTCGAGCGCGAGTCTGGAGTTCATGCAGCGGCTCGGGCAGCAGAAGCAGGTGCCGGCCTTTGCCATCAACGTTTCCCGTGCACTGCTTGCGGACGGTGCAGGCGCGGCAGTCCGCCCGCCGGAACAACACTGACAGTCGCGCCTTGCCATCCGCCACCGTCGGCTTCCAAGCCAAGGGCGACAGGCAACCCGGCGAATGGATCCCTCCCTACGCAGGTGCCCTGTGCCGGTATATCGAGGAGTGGGTTGCCGTCAAAACGCGGTGGGCGTTGAGCATCGACCCGGATGAGAAGACGGCGCTGGAGCAGTACGCCGAAGGCTGCACGGACACGCCCATCACCGTGACGCTGGCCAACCCCACCACGACCGACCAGCCCGCCGCAGCTGGGCAGCAGACCCCGTTCGACCGACCAGATTCAGATAACGGGTCGCCCGTGCCGTTGTACACGGAAGAAGTTGACGGGCTCGAGGTACGGAGAAGCCGCGGGTCACCGGACGTGCTCATCCTCGAGTACGGCCCGTGAGCAGGCTCAGCTCACCGTGAAGTCGCCCGCATCCCGCGTGTAGACGACCCGGTCCGGCTCGTTCATGGTGGCGTCGCGGACGAAGTCGATCGCCGCCGACCGACAAGGAACAGGTCGTAGCGGCGGTCCTTCGGCCTGAACAACACCTGTCCTTCGTGGACCTGCTCACGTTCGCCGTACGTCGCCAGGCAGGTCGAACTGCTCCGCGGTCAGCCCGGCCCCGGGGAGCCGCCGGCCACCGTCATGGCCTCAGAGCGTGACCGTCGAGCCACGCGAGCGTGTCGTCCGCGAGCTCGCGCCAGCCGTGGTCGAACGGTGCACTGTGACCGCGGTCCTCGTAGGTCCGGAGGTCGGCGGGCGAGCCTCCGCGGGCGTAGAGCCTGTGTGCCCCTCGCACCACGACGGCCGGCACGGTGTGGTCCTTCCCGTTGGCGATCAGCAGCAGCGGTCCCCGTTCGCTGCGCTGGGTGTCGACGGCGGTCGGCGAGCTCCTGCGCAGGTTGGCGGTGGACGCTTCGAACAGCGGGCGTCCTGGGGAGGGGATCGTGAGATCGCGGTGCAGCTCGGTGGACTCCTCTGGAGAGATCGCGTTGCCGAAGGAGTAGGCGAACTGACGCGCCGTCAGGGCCACAGCCTTGCTCCTGTTGGCAGGGTTCTTCAGCACCGGGAAGCTCGAGCGCAGCAGGCTGAACGGCACGGCGCGGATGCCCTTGATCGGCGCGGGCGAGATGCACACGGCCGCCGCGGCCAGGCCATGGTCCAGCAGCTTCTGCGCGATCAGGCCCCCGAACGAGTGGCCGACCACGATCGGCGCCTCGTCGAGGACCCCGACGACCTGGGTGTAGAAGGCAGTGACCTCCTGGACACCGAGCCCGGCGACCCGCTCGGGGTGGGACCTGGTGTCCGCGACGGTCTCTCCGTCACCTGGCCAGCCGGGCGCAAAGGTGCGGTAGCCGTGCCTTTCGAAGAGCTCCTGCCACGGGTTCCAGGACACGGAGTGTATCCACAAGCCGTGGATGAAGACGACGGAGGTAGTCATGGGCTCGACCTCGCTGGCTACGATCGGGGGGCGCGACTCGGAACCGAATGCGCTCAGACCAGGAACCTAGGAACCCGCACTGGACGACAAGTGGAGAGATCGTGGATGCCCCTCGCCGAGGATGGCCCTACGCTTGGCTTTCCGCGGGCCGTGCCGCTCGATGGATCGCGGTGACGACGTCCTGGTGCTTGAAGATCCTGGGGGTAGGCGGCCGTGAATACACGACAGCGGTTCGCGGCCGCGTCGGTCGAGCACCGGTCGCAGGACGCAGCCGCTATCCGCCTGCACATCCTGGGACCGATGCGGATCTGGCGCGACGGTGTCGAGCTGAGCGCCGGCCCGCGCCAACAGGCATATCTGCTCGCCCTGCTCCTCGCCCGGGAGGGGCGACCCATCAGCATTGACGAGCTGGTCGGCCTGATTTGGGGGGAGGATGCACCCGCCAGTGCCCTCAACGCCACCCACAAGTACGTCGGGGCCCTCCGGCGTCTGCTCGAGCCCGCCCTCCTCCATCGCAAGTCGGGTTCGTACATCCTGAGACGCGGAAGTGGGTATCTGTGTGCAGCTGGGCCTGGCGCACTGGACCTGGTCGACTTTCGGAGCCTGGTGGCATCGGCCCGGGTCCAGCTGGAGGAGCGCCGTGGCGACGTGGCCCTGGAGCTCTACCTCGAGGCTCTGGGGCTGTGGGAGGGCCCCGCTGGCGACGGCATGGTCCATGGTCCTGCGGCAACCGCGATCTTCGCGGTACTGAACGACGAGTTCTTCGAGGCGTGTGTTGCGGCAGCAGAGCTGGCGGTGACGCTGGGAGAGCCCGAACGAGTGCTGCCGCCGCTCCAGCTGGCGGCCGGGATGGCACCGTTTCACGAACCCGTTCAAGCGAGTCTCGTCACCGCCCTGGGTGCCGCTGGTCAGCAGGCGGCCGCTCTGGCGGTCTTCACCGAGGTGCGAACTCGGCTCGCGGAAGAGCTCGGCATCGACCCCGGCCACGCACTGGACTCAGCTCATCGGCGGGTCCTCAGGCAGAACCTGACGCGGGCGGACACGCGGGTTGCCTCCGACGACACCTCCGGTGACGGGCCCGGCCGAGCTGCCCCGCCCGCCGAAGCCTCAGCACCGACGCCCCGCAACATGGTGGGCCGTGTCGACGAGCTCGCCGTTCTGCGGGCGGCGTTCGCGGACGCAGCTGCCGGTGACACCGGGCTCGTCCTCGTCGAGGGTGAGCCCGGCGCGGGCAAGACACGGCTCCTGGAGGAGACCGCGACCGAGGCCGCCGAGCGCAACGCAATCGTGGTCTGGGGCTCCTGCCTGGAGGGCGACGGCGCTCCGTCGATGTGGCCGTGGATCCAGGTCGTGGACACAGTGCTCGGTCGTCTCACGCCCGCAGACCGGGACGATTGGCTCGCCGGTGAGCTCGGTCGTCTCATGACACCCCGCGACGACGCGGCCCCGGCGAAGACGGATCTGGAGAGCAGCGCACAGTTCCGGCTCTTCGAGCAGGTGCTGACTCTCCTCGATAACGCCTCCGCGCTGCGGCCTGTAGTGCTGGTCATCGATGACCTCCAGTGGGCCGAGCCGGTCTCGCTGCAGCTGCTGGGGCACCTGGCGTCACGGCAGCCCAGGCGCACTCTGGTCCTCGGCGCCCTCAGGGACCGCGCGCCCGTGCCGAGTGCCGAGCTGGCGAAAATGCTCGCCGCGATGAGCCGACTGCCCCACCACCGGCGCATCCTGCTCGGCCCGCTCGTCCTGAGCGAGGTCGTCGAGCTGGTACGCCGCGAGACCGGCCACCGGCCCTCCGACGCCGCTGCTCGCAGCGTGCTGAACCGGACCGCCGGCAACCCGCTCTTCATCCAAGAGCTGTCCCGCTTCCTGTCCGACGGCGGCGAGCTCACCGAAGCAGCGGCAGCCCAGCCAGGAGTCCCCGCGACTGTGCGAGACATCGTCCTCGACCTCGTGTCGAGCCTGGACGAGCACGCCAAGGAGCTGCTCCAGCTCGCTGCGCTCATCGGTCGGGACGTAGACCTCGGGCTGCTCGCCCGCGCCGCCGATCTCGACATCCACACGTGCCTGGGCCGGCTGGAAGCGGTGGAAGGACTCGGTCTGCTCGGGCCGGCACCGGGTGATCCCTTCTCGCTGCGCTTCGCCCACGACCTGGTCAGGGAGTCCGTCTCCGCCGCCATCGCGCCACAACGGGCCGCCGCCAACCATCTGCGTATCGCTGACACGCTGGACGGCGGCCTGGTGGACGACTCCGTCGTCGAGCGGCTCGCCTTCCACCTGTGGGCGGCAGGCCCGCTCGGGGAACCGGCGCGAACGGTGGCCGCACTGATGCGAGCGGGTCGGCGTGCAGCGGTCAAGACGGCCCTCGGGACTGCCGAACGGCAGCTCCGATCTGCCATCCAGGTTGCGCGGACGGCCGGCCTGGCAGAGCTGGAGCTCGCCGCGCTCTCGGAGCTCATCTCGGTCGTGCAGATGAGCTCGCCCACCAGCAGCGCCGTGATCGAGCTCCAAGAACGTGCCGAGGGCCTGGCCTTCAGCATGGGACGCCAGGAGGAGGCCACCGTTCTCCTGTACTCGCGGTGGATGGCGTTCGCCTTCGGGACCCAGTACGCGCGCGCGGGGAGCCTGGCC
This sequence comes from Dactylosporangium sp. McL0621, assembly GCF_049995355.1. NCBI lineage: Bacteria > Bacillati > Actinomycetota > Actinomycetes > Micromonosporales > Micromonosporaceae > Dactylosporangium > Dactylosporangium sp. McL0621. The sequence continues at coordinate 9,135,917 of NZ_CP188259.1, read as the reverse complement.
AGGCGGCTGCTCGACGAGGGCAGCACCTCCTCCATCCCCGTCGTCCGGGCACTCGGCCTGCAGGCGTGGGGGCTCCAGGAGGTGAGCGCCGGTCGCGTCGGAGAAGGCCTCCGCTACCTGACCGAAGCCAACCCCGGCCAGCTCATCGTTCCGGCCAAGCGCGCCGACGACCTCGTTTGGTACAACCAGCAGCTGTCCGCACTCGGGATGCTCGCCGAGACGACCGCAGCGTACGGCGACGTCGTGGGGGCCCGGGCCCTGCTCGACAAGCTGGAGTCCATGGCTGGTGAGGACCCCTACAAGATCACTATCTGGGCCGGGCACTCGGCAAGGACCGCATCGGTCGTCGGGGACCCGGACTGGGTCGTGGCCGTGACCCGCAAGGGCATCGCCGCGGATCCGGATCTCTCCTTCGGGTTCTTCGGCGTGTACCAGCGCCTGGCCCGCCTCTGGGCCTTGGGCATGACCGGTCACGACCCCGGTGGCGCCGCCACCGAGCTGGAGGAGCTCATTCGCCGCCACCTCATCGACCCCCCACGCATGAGCATCGCCACGTGGTACGGCCTCCTCGCAGAGCTGCGGTTGGCCGAGGGAGCGGTGGAGCAGGCTGCGGCCAGCCTGGGGCTGGCCGAGCAGGCCATCGATGCTGTCGGCCAGCGATACGCCGAGGGCCTGATCCTGCTCATCCGGGCACGACTTCTCCAGGCCCAGGGACAGCCGGGCGCGGTGGTCAAGGCCGCCGCCGAGGCAGCCAGAGACCTGGCGACCTCCCGTGAGGCGCACCTGTTCGCGCGTCGCGCCGAGGAGTTCATGGCCGATGTAGGTGCGGGTCCGGCGTGACTGGCATGGACGTGGTCCCTGTCGTCGCGACTTGATTTCTGCGACTGCACCGCGTGAACACATTGGTCACTTATTCTCCACAGCCCCTCCTTAGCGTCGGCGGCGATGAAACCCATCCCGTCCACGGCCGCTGACGGCGGCCACCCAAGGAGAAGCCATGTCTGACACACCCACCGTGGTCCTAGTCCACGGGGCCTTTGCCGACGCCTCCAGCTTCGGCCGCGTCATCCCGGACCTGCTCACGGAGAACATCCCGGTGCTGGCCCCGGCCGTACCGAACCGCGGCCTGGCCAGTGACGCCGCGTACATCGCCTCCGTCGTACGCCAGATCGACGGCCCCGTCCTCCTCGTCGGACACTCCTACGGCGGCGCGGTGATCACCGTGGCCGGTATCGAGGAGAACGTCGTCGGACTGGTCTACCTCGCCGGGTACGTCCTGGACGAGGGAGAGAGCCTCGGCGAGCTGCAGGCCCGCTTCCCCGCTTCGCCCCTGGCCGAGGCACTCGTCTACACCCCGTTCCCGGTCGAGGGGTCCGACGAGCCCGGCATCGACGTCTCCGTGGACGTCGCCCGCTTCCCCGAGATCTTCGCCGCCGACGTGGACCCCGCCCTGACCCGGGTCCTGGCCGTCTCACAACGACCTCTCGCCGGCGCCGCTTTCGCCGAGCCGGCCAGCGCAGCCGCGTGGAAGACCAAGCCCGCCTGGGGAGTCGTCGCCTCCGCCGATCTCGCCATCAACCCCGACGTCGAGCGGTTCGGCTACGAGCGCGCCCAGATGAAGGTCACCGAGGTCGACTCCTCCCACCTGGTCATGCACGCCCACCCGGGTGAGGTCGTCGGAGTCATTCGAGAAGCCCTCGCGTCCCCCGCAGTCTGACAGGTCCAAGGAGCAGACATGAAGATCTTCCCATCACGGCACCTGCGCAGGGTCGCGTTGCCGGCACTCGTCGGCATGCTGGTCATCACCAGCGTCCTCGCCACCCAGTTGATCAGCAGCGCGGACACTCGCGCGTCCGCCACGTCGGCATCGGCCTCGAGCAAGCCCAAGCCCACGATCGTTCTCGTCCACGGCGCCTGGGCGGACTCCTCGGGATGGTCCAAGGTCATCCGTGGACTGCAGGACCGGGGCTACCAGGTCCTCGCGCCCTCGACCCCCCTGCGCGGACTGCGCGAGGACTCGGAGTACCTCGCCGCGTTCCTGCGTGACCGGACCACCGGACCAGTGCTCCTGGTCGGTCATTCGTACGGCGGAGCGGTCATCACGAACGCCGCCAGGTCGAACGACGATGTGGAGGCGCTCGTATACGTCAACGCGTTCGTTCCCGACGAGGGGGACAGCATCCTCGGTCTGCTCGACTCTGAGCATCAGCTCGACCCCGCTGACCTCTTCGACTTCGTCCGCTACCCGGGCGCCGCGGAGGGCGACGTGGACCTCTACCTCAAGCAGGACGTCTTCCCGAGTGCGATCGCCAATGGAATCCCGGTGGGCGATGCGAAGGCGATGGCCGCGGCTCAGCGGCCCGTCACCCTCAGCGCGCTCACGGCCGCGTCCGGGGCCCCGGCGTGGAAGTCACTGCCGAGCTACTACCTGCTCGGGACCGAGGACCATATCGTCCCGGTCGCCTTGCAGCGCTCGATGGCCGAGCACGCGGGCGCAGCGATCACCGAGGTCAAGTCCGGGCACCTCCCCATGGTCACCAGTCCCAAAGCCGTCGAAGCCCTGATCGTCAAGGCCGACCGGTCAACCCCGACCGGATAGGCGAAGCACACCACGAGCCATCGGGCCGCCGGCGCTGATCGCGCCGGCGGCCTGAGGAGGGGCAACAATGAGCCGCAGCTATCACAAGATCGCCTTCACGGAGCCCGTGTTGGACGCCCAGGTCGAGTACGGAAGCCGTACTGCCATCGAGCGACTGAACCATGGACCTGGCCCGTTCCACGACCCGCTGGGCAGCGCCGAACGCGAATTCGTCGCCGAGCGGGACGGGTTCTACCTGGCGACGGTCTCCGAGAGCGGCTGGCCCTACGTCCAGTTCCGTGGGGGCCCACCCGGATTCGTGAGCTCCCCCGATGAGCACACCCTTGCTTGGGCCGACTACCGAGGCAATCGTCAGTACATCAGCACAGGCAACCTGGGGCACGACCCTCGGGTGTCCATGATCTTCATGGACTACGCCCGGCAACAGCGCCTGAAGGTCTATGGCGTCGCAAGGATCAGCGACGTGCGCCAGGCAGGACCGTACCCAGGTCCGCTGGCGGTCCCGGGCTACCGGGCGATCGTCGAGCGCGAGGTGCGCGTCGAGGTGACGGCGTTCGACTGGAACTGCCCTGCGCACATCACTCCGCGGTACTCGGCGGAGGAGCTCGGGCCTGTCCTGGAGCCGCTGCGGCGCCGCGTCGAGAACCTCGCGACGAAGAACCGTCTCAACCCGAGTGAGGACCAGTGAACGACGACACCATCCTGGGCAGGATCGCCGCCTTGGTCGAACGTGAGCACGAGCTCCGAGGTCACCGAGTCGCGTCTGTGCACGAACGACCCGAACACGACGAGCTGCAAGCTGTCGAGATCGAGCTCGACCAGTGCTGGGACTTGCTCCGCCAGCGTCGCGCGAAGCGCGAGTTCGGGGGCGACGCAGAAGAGGCCCTACCCCGGTCTGCGTCCGTGGTCGAGCGCTACTGGCAGTAGAACGTGACGGGAAGGTGCATGCGTCACGGGAGTCGATCAGGTCGCTGCCATGCTCTTTGGTCGCGGTGTTGACCACCGACCGGATCCGCCATCCCTCGACCGCCAGCGTGGTCACCAACGACGCCTGGACGTCGGCCTCGGTGTGCCACTCCCCCCGTCAACTCCGCTGGCTTCTCTTCGACGCGGTCACCCGGCGCCGCGGGCCGAGCCTGCCTCGCCCGCGGGTAGGAGGCGCTCCGCGCCGCGCACTACCCCGCGCAGCGCAAGCCGCTGGACCCGACCGCGTTCATCGACCAGCTCCGCGAGGAGATGCGGACCGAACTGGCCGCCATGGACACGGCGCTGCCCAGACTGGCCTGGCTCGAGCCCGACCGCGCTGTCCTCTTGTGCCGCGTCCTTGAGCCCGATCAGTGGTGCCGGCGCTGTGGCTGCGAAGGCGCACCGCGCGACACGGTGATCCGCCGTCTCGCGCACGAACCGCTCGGCTGGCGACCGATGATGCTGGAGGTCGTCGTTCGCCGCTACCGATGCAGCGACTGTGGTCACGTGTGGCGACAAGACACGTCGAAGGCGGCCGAACCGCGGGCGAAGTTGTCGCGTCACGGGCTGCGATGGGCGCTGGAAGCGATCGTGGTCCAACACCTGAGCGTCGCCCGGATCGCCGAAGGCCTCGACGACGCCTGGGACACCGCCAACAACGCAGTGTTGGCCGAAGGCCGACGCGTCCTGATCGATGACGAGCACCGCTTCGACGGCGTCAAGGTGGTCGAGGTCGACGAGCACGTGTGGCGCCACACCGGGCGCGGCGACAAGTACGTCACCGTGATCATATCGACCTGACCGGCATCCGTGACGGCACCGGACCCGCGCGGCTGCTGGACATGGTCGAGGGCCGCTCCAAGCAGGCTTTCAAGACCTGGCTCGCCGACCAGGACGACACCTGGCGTGAGGGTGTGGAGGTCGTCGCGATGGACGGGTTCACCGGCTTCAAGTCCGCAACTGCCGAAGAACTCCCCGACGCGGTCGCGAACGTAGGTGTCTTCCGACGGTCCCGTGCGGCTTGGTGCAGGTCGGCAGGGGAGACGCCGAGGCGGTCAAGCAGCAGCAGGGCGGCGTCGATGTCGGCACGTGCGGCAGTCATGTGCCGTCACCGCCCAGCACAGCGCGGTGCCGATCGGCGACCATCACGTCGATGGCGGCCGGCGGATGGATCACCAGGCGCCGCTCAGCCGGCTCCGCGGCGATAAGCAACCGATCGGCTGGCGAGATCGCGCAACGGCGCCGGACGACGGCTGGAATGTACAGGTGACCCTGCCGGGTGACCGTGAAGACGCCTCGAGGGTTGGCGTCGACGAGCAGCAGGCCACCGTGCTCTGGATGGTGTACCGAGTGCCGGGCTTCCAGCCATCACCCGGACGATGGCCTGATCGGCGAGCCTGCCGTTGCAGTCGATCGTCGGCAGCGCGTAGACCGTCTGACGGGTCCGCCGGTCGGCGAAGGTCGGTAGCGGCAGCGGTCCGCGAACGGCGCCTCTCGTCGCTACCGGACCGGTCGCCGCGCTGACCGAGGGCTACGGCCGGCATGCCGCCGCGGTCGCGGCGCTGCTGACCTTCGACCGGTCCGGATACCTGCGTGAGGCCGGTATCCGGTGGCTGGCCAGCAGCGACGAGCTGTTCGCCCTGCCGTTCCTGCTGCTGCGCCTCAACGATCCGGTCGACCCCGTCCGTCAACAGGCCACCACCGCGGTGCAGGCCCGGCTCACGGTTGGCCACGCCGCCCTGCTCGTGCAGCTCCTCCCGCTGATCGAGGGCCTCGGCGCGCGGCGCCGCGCCGGCCCGATCGTGCGCACCATCGGCGAGTTGCTCATCGACGGTGATCCGGCCGGCCGAGCGCCCTCGCCACCCTCGACCCGGACATGTTCACCGCACGTGCTGGCCAGCTCTGCGCCGACCCCAGCGGTAAGGTCCGCCGCCACCTTCTCACCGGACGGTGAGGCCGCAACGCCGGGCGTCAACGCCGACGGCTACCAGAGCGGCGGTTCCCACGAAAACCATAGGTCCACGTGGGTTCGGCGACCGGCCCCGGTCATCCCCGCGCCCGACCTGCTGGGCACCGGCGACTGGCGAACCTACAAGGAGATCTCGTTCAACGTCGGCAACTTGCCGGCGGGGACCAGATCCATCACCGCCGTGATGAACGCGGACGACACCGCAGACGTGCTCGACCTCGACTGGTTCAGGTTCGTCTGAGCAGTCGTTGCCGGCCCCGGTGAGCGTCAGGTCCGGATCACGACGTTCGCCGGGTGCGCTTGCCGAGAATGCCATCCGGCCTGGTGAGGAGCCTGCTCGCTGAGGATCCCGCGATCTTGGGTCTGACGGCCATGGCGGATGGGACAGCGGCGGTCGCTAGCGATGATCGTCGGTCGTGCTGCTGCGATTGGCGTATATCGGGGTGACGAACATGTTCGCGATGCTCCGGCTGCTGCCGACGAGCGACCGGGCCAAGGACATCGAGATCCTCGCCCTGCGACACCAGATCATGGTGCTGCAGCGCCAGCGTCGTCATCTTCGGCGGCGGCTACGCCCTGTCAACGCTGCAGCCGCTCCGCTGGCTCACCGAACAACTGATCTACTGGGGCGACATCGACACCCACGGCTTCGCCATCCTCAGCCGCCTCCGCCAACTGTTTCCCGCGACCCGGTCCATGCTCATGGACCGGGCCACCCTCCTGGCGCACCAAACCCAATGGGTACGCGAGCCGGCGCCCGCCTCCGCGCACCTTCCCGCACTCGACGACCCCGAAGCGGACCTGTACCGCGAACTCGTGGAGGACGTCCTCGGCCCCTCCATACGCCTGGAGCAGGAACGGATCCGCTTCTCCACCGTCCGCGCGGCGATGAACAACGGCCTTCCACCCGCGGCTGGCACGCCCACCGGCTGAGGTCTTTCGGCCCTGCCGATTTATACCCCCGTGGGTATGGTCGGTGCGTGGTTCCCGCCGGGTTGCCCGTGCTGCCGAGCCGAGTCGCTCCGGGCAAAGTCACCGAACCGGCCGGAACCCAGAACCGGCTGCTGTTCACAGTGGGCCTGCTGGCGGCACCTGCCCGCTATGTGGCTCCGCTCTCACCAAATGTGCCGTCGGCGGTGCGCTGGCTGAACACCTACGGCGTGAATTTCGGCATCCGTGACCGCGGCATGCGCAGCGCCGGAACGACGTCCGGTGGTCGATGATGAGATGTACGTTGCACGTGGGCCGGGACCGCTTCGGCAAGTCCTTGATGCCACACCGCAGTGCTGCGACTCAACTGTCAACGCTCCGAAAAAATTTCGACCCCGCGCGCTCCCGCAGGTCACGTCGAGACTCTGACCGCGTCGCGTGACGCCGCCACGCGCATCGAGGCACGGACCAGCCGCGGCGTCGTCCGGGGCCTGCTGGGCAGCGCTGCCATCCCGATGAGTCCGGCGGGGTCGAACTGCATCGCCTCGTCCTCGGTGTCCACCGGCTCCGCCAGGACGCGGTCGATGCTCGGCGTTGCCTCGACGACCTCGAGTGCATCGAGGACTGTTGTGGTGACCTCGTCGGGGGTGCGCATCCCGTCGACGCAGAGCAGGATGCCGTGCTGGGCGTATCGGTCCAGGACCGGGCTCGTCACCTGGTGGTAGAGCGCCAGCCGCCGGCGGATCACGGGTTCGGTGTCGTCCTGGCGGTGCTCGGTCACGGCTCGGGCGAGCAGCCGCCGTACCACCTCATCGTCGTCGGCCCGCAGGTGCAGCGCGACGTCGGGGGCCATCCCGAGCTCCGCCGCCATCCGGGACAACGTCTCCGCCTGCGCGGACGTCCTCGGGTAACCATCGAGGACGTAGCCGACACCGGCGGCCTTCGCCGCGATGAACTCCTCCCGGACCATCTCCAGCACGATCTCGTCCGGTACCAGGGACCCGCAGTCCAGGTAGCGCTTCACGGCGCGGCCGAGGTCGGTGCCTCGGGCGACGTGGCTGCGAAACAGGTCGCCGATGGCGATGTGTGGAATACCGAAGTGGGCAGCGATGCGGGAACCCTGGGTTCCCTTCCCGGCTCCGGGTGGGGCGATCAGCAGCAGCCGCATGGGGTCGTCTCCTCGCAGTCGTTCGTCGCGGACCGGTTCGGTGCGCGATCTGAATGCTGCTTGGCGCGACCGGGGCACGGCATGGGTCACATGACCACACCCCCGGGGGTCATCCGGGACGGACGTCTAGCGGATGATCCGGAGCTGCCGGCAATGCTGCTGCCGATGCAGTCACGTGACACATGCGCCGGGGCCGATGCCCGGTCACACCATGCACCTATGGCCACAGACCGGCGACGATTATCGAGGTCAACCGCCCCGACCGCGCGGCACGGCGCCGCCACGGCAAGACCGACACCGTCGACGCCGTGGCGGCCGCGGTGGCGGTGCTGTCCGGGCGGCCGACACCACAGCCAAGACCAGCGATGGCCCGGTGGATATGCTGCACATGTTCCGACTGGCCAGAGCCTCCGCGGTCAAGTCCCGCACCCAGGCGATCAACCAGCTCAAGGCCGTCATCGTCACCGCCGAGGCGGCGCTACACGAGACCCTGACCAGCCTGTCCAACACGGCGTTGATCCGCCACTGCGCCGCCCCGCCCACCACCACGCCAACCGATGTCGCCGCCGTCTACACGCTGCGCCACCTGGGTCAACGTATCCAGGCCCTCAACACAGAAGAGCGGGAGCTGCAGCGCCAGTTCACCGCCCTGCTACGCACACACGCACCGCGTCGGCCACGCTCCCGGGCCTGGACGAGCAATTCCGAAGCCCGGTCACTGGTCGTCGGCAGTTCGGGCAAACCATTCCGCGGTGTTTAGCGGTGCCTTGCCGAACTGGATCGTTGGCCGTCGTGATCCTCGGCGTGGGACCCGGGCTGTGGGGCCCGGCCGTTCTCGTCGGGTGTGATCGTCGCCAGCGCGTCGCGCAGGGCCGAGCGTGAGGTGATGCCCAACTTGGGAAACAGCCGGTGCAGGTGGGCGCCCACGGTGCGGTGGGACAGGAACAGCCGTTGGGCGATCTGCTTGTTGGTCAGGCCGGTGGCGGCCAGTTCAGCGATCTGCCGTTCCTGTGCGGTCAGGCTGACCGTCTGCGTGTCGGGCCGGGTCGTGTCGGCCAGCCCGGTGGCACGGAGCTCGTGTCGGGCCCGCCGCAACCATGGTTGGGCGCCGAGCCCGTCTAAGGTGTCGAGGGCGGCGCGCAGGTACAGGCGGGCGCGGGCGGTGTCGCGGTTGCGGCGCAGCCGTTCTCCATAGGCGAGTTGAATGCGGGCCTGCACGAACGGGCAGCGGGCGGCCGCGGGCAGGGCAAGGGCTGCATCGAACAGTGCACCGGCTTCGTCGTCGTCGGCGGCCAAGGCCGCGGCCCCGGCGGTGATCAGGGCGGTGTTGGGGGAGATGCGCGCGTTGCCGACCTGCTGGGCGGCGGCGACGTGAGCACGGGCCTCGTGGGCGCGCCCACTACGCACGGCCGCCTCGACCAGGTCAAGCACAGCCCATCGGCCGGGAACGCCGGGAGTCATGGCGCCGGGCGGGTCGATCTGGGCCGCCTGGATATACGCTTCCTCGTAGTCGCCCTGGGCCAAGGCGTTGATCGCGCGCAGGTGCCGGATGCACGCATTCGTTATCCCGATGCCGCGGGGTGCCGCCCAGGTGGAGATCTCATCGATCAGGGTCTGCGCGAGTTCCAAGTTGCCGCGGTGGGCCGCGATACGTGCCAGTTCGAACCGAAGCTGACCACAAAGAAGTCTGTAGCCGTGGGCCGCTGCCAGGTCCAGCCCCTCACGTGCCAGTTCCTCGGCCTCGTCCCAGTGTCCGCGGACGTAGGCGTCGACACAGAGCATCAGCAACCCGACAACGACCGTGATGATCACACCGTCGGCGCGTTCCCGGTCGATCATCTCGCGGAACAGGTGCCGGTAGTCGGACACGGCGTCAACGGCAGCGGCCGCGAAGGCCAAAGGGACAACCTGCCAGGGCGGCGCGTGGGCGGGCAGGCTCGCGAAGGCGCGCGCGAGGCCGTCCCGCACAGCGTCGGACGTGCGGGCGGGGTCGGTGAACGCGTCGAGGCACAGCCGAAACGGCGTCACCGCCTCCGGGTCGAACCTGTCCAGTGCGGACTTCAACAGCTCCCACGGCTCTGGCCGGGCGGCATAGATGCCCACAACCATCAGCGCGTACAGGATCGCGTTGGCTTCCTGGTCGGTAGCCTCCGCGGTATCGGTGACTTCGTCGAACGCCCGGACCAGCAGCCGGTGGGCGGAGTCGAGATCGCCCTCGCTATTGCTGAGGAGGTAGGCCGTTACGGCGAAGACCACCCCGCTTCGCGTGTCCGATGCCTGTCCGGCATCGGCCAACAACCGGGGCACCTGGTCCAGTTGACCGGTGATGTTGGCGAACACGGCGGCGTCGACCAGTCGGCGGGACCGGACAGCCGGGTGCGGGCTGAGTTCAGCGGCCCGCATCAGCGCTGCCACCACGGCGGACGTGCCCCTGCGCCGCCGCGCGGAGATGGCCCCCTCCTGACCCCCCCGGGCCTCGGCGTGCGGCGGGTTGCGACGCCACCAGGCGGACAGGGCCGCCTCCTCCAGCGCCCGGGCCACCGCCTCGTCCGGTCCGGTCGCGGCCCCGGCCAGGTGCCACGCGCGCAGCGTCGGCTCGTGAGCCAAAGCGTCCGCGAGGGCCTGGTGCGCGGCTCGGCGTTCGCCCGGCGAGGAGTTCTGCACGATCGCCGAGCGGATCAGCGGATGGCTAAACGATACGCCGCCCGTGACCGCGTCCACGCGCATCAGCTCCACCTCCTGAGCTGGGGCGAGATCGTCAATGTCCGCATGGCCCTGCGCCGCAGTCCGAAGGACGGCCAGGCTAGCGTCCGGCTCCAGCGCGGCAAGCAGCAGCAGCCGGCGGGTCGACGGGGGCAATGGCTGCATCTCGCTGGCAAGTCTCGCCTGCAGCCGCCTGTTCAGGGGCAGAAGCGTGGGTAGCGGCTCCTGCCCGCGGCGCTGCCGCTCGGTCAGCGCTGCGGGCAACTCCCGCAGTACCAACGGATTGCCGGCAGCCTCGGCCAGCACTCGCCGTCGTACCGCTGGGGCCAGCCCGGGCCATGCGGCATCCAGCAGCATCGTAGCCGGCTCCTCGGCCAGCGGCCGGAGTTCCCATTCCGGCAGCCGAACCTGAGCGACGAAGCCACCGGCACCGGCGCGCGCGGCGGCCAGGAAGGAGACCCGGTCGTCGCCAAAGCGGCGGGCGGCGAACCCCAGCACCGTCGCGCTGGCGCGGTCGATCCACTCCACGTCGTCGGCAATCATCAACACGGGACACTCGGCGGCGACCTCGCGAAGCAGCGCCAGTACGGCCGTGATGACCAGCGGGTCCGGCGACGATCCCGGCGCGAGGTCGAAGACCCGCTGGAGGGCGTCGCGATGGTGGCCGGCGAGCCGATCGGCGTGCTCGCGCAGCGGGTCGAGGAGCTGGTGCAGCGCCGAGAACTCGATCTCGGCCTCGAACTCCGCCCCGGAGACGCGCAGCACTCGCATCCCGACCGCCTCGGCCCGCACCGCCGCCGCGTCCAGCAGCGCGGTCTTGCCCACACCCGGATCGCCGCGTAGCAGCAGGCTCCGGCCGATTCGACTCTGGCCGCCAAGCAGCGAGTCGATCAGCTCCAGCTCGTCCGTGCGCCCGACCAGAGCGACAACAGACCGTGACTCCACCGGCTGCCCGGCCTGATCACGTCTGCGAAGACTCTGATGTTCTGGCCACGAAGAGTCTCCAACGGTCACCGTGCGAGGATCTCCAGGTTCTGCGGCCGCGGCCTCAGCGACACTATCTGCCCGCCTACGTACCAAAGCGTAGCCGGGTCTTTATCAAGCCGGCCAGGTCAGCGGTGCATCATGAAGCCCCCTTGCATCCTGCCTGGAAGGCCGTAAGCCGCCGCACACGGCCGTGATCTCCTGCCGGGGCATGCCGGTCGGTCGATGAGTTCGGCCGGGTCGACGTCTTCGCTGACGACGACGTAGGCGACGGGGACTGCGCCGGCATGGATCCGCATAGTTCGTTGCACAGCGAGACAGGGCCCTTGCCCGGGGAGCACCCCGGGCGGTCGGCGAACCCCGTGGTCAAGGTTGCTGGCCTGGCCTGGTTGGAGTTCGAGAAGCCGAACCTGGCACAGGCGGAGCGGTTCCTGCTCGACTTCGGGTTCACGGCTGCCGACCGCACGGCGGCGGCACTGCTGCTGCGCGGCCGGTGGGCCGGTACGCCGGGTCTGGTGGTGCGTCGCGGCACCGGCTCCCGCTTCATCGGGCCCAGGTTTGCCACCGACGCCCGGGCGGACCTCGACCGGCTGGCCCGCGTCACGGGCAGCACGGTCACCGCGCACGGGGGAGGGTATGCGGTCGAGTTGACCGACCCGAGCGGGTTCCCGGTCCGGGTGGTGCACGGCGTCGCTGAGCTGCCCGCCCTGCCGGAACGGGAACCGCTGGCGCTCAATTTCGGTCCCCGTCCGGTTCGCGCCAACAGCACCCAGCGCCCCGCCCGGCAGCCGGCCGCGATCGAGCGGCTGGGTCACGTGGTGCTCGCGACCACCCGGTTCCGGGCGGCGCTGGACTGGTACCTGGAGACGCTGGGGATGATCGTCAGCGACTTCCTGCACCTGGACGGGCAGCGCGAGCGGGGGCCGGTGATGGCATTCATCCGGTGCGACCAGGGCGGCGTCCCGTGCGACCACCACATCCTGGCGATGGCGTTGCAGCCATTCACCGGCTACCTGCACTCGGCCTACCAGTTGGCGGATCTGGACGAGGTGGCGGCCGGCGGGGAGTTCCTGCGCGATCGCGGGTACCGGCAGGCGTGGGGGATCGGCCGGCACATCCAGGGCAGCCAGATTTTCGATTACTGGCGTGACCCCGACCGGTTGATGTTCGAGCACTACACCGACGGGGACGTCTTCGACTGCACGCTGGAGCCGGGCTGGGCACCGCTGTCGGTCAGCGGACTGTCCCAGTGGGGGCCCAGGGCGACGGCGAAGTTCACCGGTACCAACAACCCGGCCGTGGTCCTCGACGCGGTGAAGGCGCTGACGGACAAGGGGAACGACGTGAACCTGGGTACGCTGCGCGGCCTGATCAAGGCGATGTCGTCATGAGCACGAATATCGGGCGTACCGCGGACGGCTGGTGGCTGCTGACGCCCGCCGGCCTGGTCCGGCTCGACCTGGCCGCCACCACCACGGGGCAGTTGCTGGCCGACCGGGCGGCCCTGGACGCGGCCATCGCCGCCGCCGATGCCGCGCCCCACCGGGCGGTACCGGCGGATCGCTGGATCTGCTCAGTCCCGTGACCGCGCCGGCGCGGGTCGTCGCGCAGATGGTGAACTACCGCTCGCACGCCAGGGACTCTGGCCTGGACCCCGATCGGGTACCGCCGACGTTCTTCCGCAAGTCCTCCCACTCCATCACCGGCCCGACTGGGGACATCCTCCGCCCGGACGGCGTCGGTTTCCTGGACTACGAGGTCGAGCTGGGCCTGGTCATCGGCCGCGACCTGCCGGTGGGCACCGTGGTCACCGAGGCGGACCTGCCGCGGTACGTGGCCGGCCTGGTGGTGACCAATGATGTCAGCACCTCGCCGGCCTCGACATCGTGCGCAGCACCACCTACACCTTCCGCGCCCGCCTGGCGACCCGACTCCAGGTCGGGCGGGTGTCCCTGCTCGGCGACGCAGCCCACCTCACCCCGCCCTTCATCGGCCAGGGCCTGGGCGCCGGGCTGCGCGACGCCGACAACCTCGCCTGGAAGATCGCGCACGTGCTCACTGGGCGGGCCGATCCGGATCTGCTGGCCACCTACCAGACCGAGCGCGGCCCACACGTCAAGGCCTTGATACGCAGGGCCGTCCTGGTCGGCTGCGATGACCGGAGGGCAGGACCGAGCCGCGGCTATCCGCAAACTCGCGCTCGGCGCCGTCATGCGCAGCACCCGGGTCCAGGAACTGGTCGGCTCCACTGTGACGCCACGGCTGCGCACTGGTGCCCTGCAACGCACTTCTGCTCTGTCGCGGGTACCCGGGCGGCTGCGCCCCGGCGGCCTGATCCCGAACCCGACGTGCGCCATGGGCAGCAGCCAGGCCAGGTTGGACGACGCCCTAGGTGGACAGACTGCGGTGGTCACCGGACGGTGCCCCGAGCCGCACCTGCTCGACGCGTGCCGCGCCCAGGGCATCCTCCCGATACGAGTCGTCGGCGACGCATCCGCCGACGCCGCCACGCCGACGGACACGGGCTGGCTCACCGTCCACCTCAACGGCCCCGGTGGCGGCCTGCGGGCCCTGGTCGACGATCCGACACTGACCGTCGTCGTGCGCCCCGACCGGGTCATCGCCGCTGTGACCACCCGGTCCGAGGTACTCCGCCTGCCCTGGACCGTCGGCGTATGACCCGTGAGCCGCCGGCGCAGGGTGGCGTTGATGTCGCGCGGCCGTCTGGACGATCTCGATCGACGCTCCGTGGAGATCCGGCCGAGATCACGGCCTGACCGGTCGCGGGCGGCTCTGACTGATCGATCGTTTCGTGCGTGGCGGGACGGTCAACGGGGCGGGTCTCCGGGAACGATGGCAAGGTACTGGTGGGCCAACTGGACGGCGGCCGCACCTTCGCCGACGGCCGCGGCGGCGCGTTTGGTGGCTCCGGGGCGGATGTCGCCGGCAGCGAAGACGCCCGGGATGCTGGTCTCCATAGGGAGCGGGCGGCGGGTCGGCGACTGGTCGGCTCGTGGTTGCAGGTCTGGTTTGAGGTCGGTGCCGGTGAGCAGGTAACCGGCCGCGTCGCGGGCGAGGGCGGTGGGTAGCCAGTCGGTGTCCGGCCGGGCGCCGATGAGGATGAACAGCGCCGCCGCGGCGATCTCTTCGGTACGCCGGGTTGCGGCGTTGCGTAGGGTGAGCTGCTGCAGTTGCCCGCCTCCGGCCGCCCGGACGACCTCGGAGTCGGTGCGCACGATGATGTTGGGCCGGGTGGCGATCTGTCGGATCAGGTACTTCTACATGGTGGCCTCCAGCGAGCCTCCGCGGGCCACGAGGGCGACCTGGTCGGCGAACTGGGCGAAGTGGACGGCGGCCTGGCCGGCGGAGTTGCCGGCGCCGACGACGGCTAGCCTGGCGCGTTCATTAAGGGATGGCCGCGAGGTGGTGCTGGGAACGCGAAAGTGCCCTCTGATCTGGGAAGATAGGACTTGTCTAGGGTCTTATCCATCCCGCTGCAGGGGGCACTCTCAAGGTGAAGGTTACCGGGTTACGTCCCAAGATCGTGGTCAGTGCCGACGGTCGGGGTGTCGTCGGGCATGCCGGTGCCCGGTTGCTGGCCGATCTGGCCGATGCGACCGGGTTGACCACCGGATTCAGTGATGCGCTTGCCTCGTTGCGGGTGCGGGAGTCCGGGCATGACCCGGGCCGGGTCGCGGTCGACCTCGCAGTGCTCCTCGCCGACGGCGGCGCGACGATCGCCGATCTTGCGGTGCTGCGCAACGAGCCGGCCCTGTTCGGGGCTGTGGCGTCGGATCCGACCGCGTGGCGGGTGCTGTCCGATGTGGACGAGGCGGCGTTGGCTCGGCTGCGCGAGGCCAGGGCCGGGGCGCGGGAACTGGCCTGGGCGCAGGCATCCGAGACCCGCACGGGGCTACCGGCCTCCACGGCCGCGGGACAGCCGGTGCCTGGTCTGATCCTCGACGTGGACGCCACGATCGTGATCTGCCACTCGGAGAAGGAATCCGCGACCCGGACGTGGAAGAAGACGTTCGGGTTCCATCCCTTGCTGTGCTTTCTGGACGGGACCCGGGAGGCGCTGTCGGGCCTGTTGCGGGAAGGCCGGGCCGGGTCGAACACCACCGCCGATCACATCGTCGTTCTGGACCGGGCCCTGCAGCAGATCCCGGACGCGCACCGGCACGGCACCCCGATCCTGATCCGGTCGGACTCAGCCGGCTGCACCCAGGGCTTCCTGACCCACATCCGCGCCCTGCGCCAGCACGGGATCGACACCCGGTTCTCCGTCGGCGTGGCGATCACCGAACCGATCCGGGCCGCGATCCGCCAGGCAACCGCCTGGGTCCCCGCGATCGACACCGACGGCGACCTGCGTGAAGGCGCCGAGATCTGCGAGCTCACCGGCCTGGTCCCCGCCGATGGCTACCCGGCCGGGACCCGGTTCATCGTGCGCCGGGAACGGCCGCACCCCGGCGCCCAGTTGTCGCTGTTCGACACCATCGAAGGCCTCCGCCACCAGGCCATGGCCACCGACACCCCCGCCGGCGACGGCAGCATCCAGTTCCTGGAAGCCCGCCACCGCGCCCACGCCCGCGTCGAGGACCGCATCCGCACCGGCAAGGACACCGGCTTCGGCCGGTTCCCATCCCGCGTCTTCGCAATCAACCAGGTCTGGCTCGAACTCGCCCTCACCGGCATCGACCTGCTCGCCTGGACCCAGCACCTCCTCCTGCACGGCGAACTCGCCACCGCGGAACCCAAGAAACTGCGCTACCGACTCCTGCACACCGCCGCCCGGCTCACCCGCACCGCCCGGCAGACCCGACTCCGGATCGCCGAAACCTGGCCCTGGGCAACAGATCTGGCCACCGCGTTCACCCGTCTCACCGCGCTACCCCGCCCGATCGGCTGACACCGGCACCACAACCCGCCCAACACCGCACGGAGGAACCCGGCCAACGCGCCGGGCCGCCACCATACCCATCCGCCCGACCGGCCCGCACAACGATCAACAAACGCTCTCAACCACCATGATCGACTGGTGGCGAAAGACCGAGGCTAGCGGTTGGCCCCTGACGGCTTCTGCCTCGCACAGGGCGGCGCGGTAGAAGACGCCGGCGCCGAGCAGGCCTTCGACGCCGGGGGCGTCCAGCCGGCGCTACCGCACGCCGATGCTGAGTACGACGGCGTACCTGGTGTCTCATTGCCGTGGGCCAGCCGGACGAGGTGCTGTGTGTCGTGGGTACGCAGTCCGGTGGCGCGGTCGAAGACCAGTTCGGCGCCGAAGAGCAGGGCTTGGCCGCGGGCCAGCGTGGTGAGGGTTCGGCCGCTGATGCCGAGGGGGAAGCCGAGGTAGTTGCGGATCATTGAGGTGGTGCCGGCCTGGCCGCCGACGGTGTGCGGCTCGATGAGCAGGGTGCGCAGGCCTTCGGAGGCGCTGGACAGGGCGGCGGACAGGCCGGCGGACAGGCCGGCGGACAGGCCGGCGGACAGGCCGGCGGGCCGGCTCCGATGATGGTCATGTCGTAGTGGCCGGCTTCGGGCCGGTGATGGAACCCGAGCGCTTCGGCGATCTGCGGGATGGACGGGTCGGTCTGGATGCGGCCGTCGAAGTACACGCAGACCGGCAGCCGGTGCGCCTCGGGGCCGGCGGACGCGAGCAGCCGCCGGCCTTGCGGCGAGTCGGGCGGGAACGATCGGAACGGCACGAGGTTGCGGTGCAGCAGGTCGCGAAGTTGGTGGGTCCGGGGTGTGCCGGGTTCGGCGACGATCTGCATCGCGGTGACGCCGGGCGGTTCGAACGTCTGGACCCAGTCGTCGAGCAGCAGGCCGATGCGGGGGTACAGCCAGTGCTCGGCGGGGTCCCACGGCGTGACGAGGATCATGTCGACCCGGTCGAGCGCCATTCCGCGGAAGATCGCCTGTTCCGCTGGGCGGTCGAACATCGGGGCCAATAGCGCCCGCCGGGCGAACGGGTGCAGCTCGTGCGCTCGGGCCAGGAACGCCTCACCGGTCATGTCCGGCGGCCGCAGCTGCGCGATGACGACCGCGACCTGCTCGCCGCGGTCGCGCAGCGCTGCCAAGCGTCGACAGGGCCGGGCCGGCGGCGAGTTCGGTGCGGATCCGGTAGTCGGCGCCGAACCGCCGATCCAACGCCTGCCGCAGCCGGTCGAGCGTCTGCTGGTCCTGGGCGACCAGGAGCATGACCGGCCGTCGTACCTCGTGCATCACGGTCGCCGCCTTCCGCTGGTCACAACGCTTCAGTCGCGGATCCCGTCGATGTCGAGCAGGAGGTGGCGAGGGCCGCGGAAGATCTGGTTGCGGCGGTACAGCGGCGGGTCGGCGACCAGCCGCGGGTTGTCGACGCGGCGGACGAACTCGCTGAGCGCGATCTGCACCTCCAGCCGGGCGAGCGGGGCGCCGAAGCAGTAGTGGATGCTCTGGCTGAAGCCGAGGTGTTGGTTGTCGGGGCGTTCGAGGTCCGGCTCGTCGGGGTTGTGGAACCGGTCCGGGTCGCGGTTCGCCGAGCCGTATACCAGGTAGATCGGCGCACCGGCGGGGATGGTGGTGCCGGCGATGTCGATGTCGCCGAGCGCGGCCCGGGTGTGCCAGATCTGGACCGAGGACTCCAGGCGCAGGAACTCCTCGACGCCGGGCACGACGAGCTCGGGTCGGCGGCGAAGCTGCTCGAGCACGTGGGGGTGCCGCAGCATGGTAAGCACACTGTGGGCGATCAGGTTGACCGAGGTCTCGTGCCCGGCGAACAGCATCAGCATCGCGTTGGTGGTGAGCAGCTCCTTGGACATGCGCCCGTCGGGGCCGTCGTCGTGGACCATCGCGGAGAACATGCCGGGACCGGGCTGCTCGGCGTACCGGTCGAGCAGGTCGGCCAGGAACTGCCGCAACGCGGCCACCTCGCCGGTGCTGCGCTGCGCCCGGTGCTGCTGCTGCGGGTCGCCGGCCTCCGGGCCGAAGTCGATGCCGTCCAGGGCGTTCTCGATCCAGCCGTGGAAGTCCGGGATGGCCTCCAGCGGCACGCCGAGCACCTCGCAGATCATGGTCGCGGGCAGCGGGAAGGCGAACTCGTCGACCAGGTCGACCCGGGTCTTGCCACGCATCGTGTCCAGCAGCTCGGCGGTGATGCGGCGGATCTCGGGCTCCCGGTCGGCGATCATGTGGGGGCACGCGGGTGGTCCGAAGTGCCGTGTCATCCGGCGTCGGTCGGCGTCGTGCTCGGGCGGGTCGACGGAGATGATCGAGCCCTCGAACGGGTTGACGAACCGATACCGCTCGGGCCGTTTCCGCGGGTCGGAGGTGACCAGCGGGTGGTGCAGCAGCTGCACGATCTCGCGGTAGGTGCTCACGACGTAACTGCCGTCCGGCTGCCGCGCCACCGGGGTCTTGCGCAGCTGCTCGTAGAACGGGTAGGGATTAGCGCGGTTGGCGTAGCGCAGCGCCTGCTGCCAGGGCGTTTCCTCGTCCATGGCTCTCTTCCTCCTGGCCGCTCAGTGCCGAGACCGGAACTCGGCCCGGCGCTCGGCCGGGTCGTGGCCGGTCAGCACGACGTCGGGGATCGCCGTCAACGCACCCGGCGGCGGAAACTCGGCCGCCCTGGGCCGCATGTCGTCGGGCCGGTCCCAGCCGGCCGGCGGCGGTGGGAACGGGCTCGACTGCTCGATCATTTGCCCGTAGTGCTCCAGCCACCGGCCGTGGTTGAACGTGACGGCCGCGACGATACGCCCGCGGCGGCCGTAGGCGGCGGCGAACCGGCGGTCCCGCACCGAACCCTGAGTGCAGACGACCTGGTCGCCGAACGACGGCACACCGACCGATTTGATGGTGACGCCGAACTGGCTCGACCAGAAGCTGGGCAGCAGCAGATGCGGACGGTAGTCCGGCTCCAGGTTCACCATGTTGTGCGCCGCCGCCTGGGCGCCGAGGACGGCGTTGTCCCAATGCTCCATGGCCAGGAACTGGTACTCGTACAGCACGTGCGGCGCCCGCGCCACGTCGCCGGCCACGTAGACGGTGTCGGTCACCACGCCGTTGATGTCGAACGCGCGACCGCCGGCGTCGCACGCGACCCCCCACACGCCCGCCGCCAGCCCCGAACCCTCCAGCCACTCCACGTTGCGCAGCGACCCCATCGCCGCCACCACCAGGTCCGCCTCCACGGTGCTGCCGTCCGACAGCCGGGCCCGCCGCACGTGCCCGTTCGCGTCGCCCTCCAGCGCCGCCACGCCCACCCCGCAGCGCAGATCCACGCCGTGCTCGCGCTGCAGCTGCGCGGCGACCGCGCCGATCACCCCGCCGAGCGCACCCACCAGCGGCGCCGCACCCCGCTCGGTCACCGTGACCGGGATGCCGAGTTCCCGGCAGACCGAGGCCATCTCCGAGCCGATGAACCCGGCGCCGATGATCAGGACCCGGGCCGGCCGGGCGGCCAGCGCCTGTTGCAGCCGGGTCGCATCATCCCGTGAGCGCAGCGTGTGCACCCCGGCAAGAGCGGCTTCGGCCGGGTCGGGCCATAGTCGCGCGCGGGTCCCGGTGGCGATCAGCAACCGGTCGTAGGGCACCTGCCCGCCGTCGGCCAGCCGCACCCTCCTGGCCGAGCGGTCCAAGCCGGTGGCGGCGACGCCGAGCCGCCAATCCGCATCCACGACCCGCATGCGGGGCAGCGCGGTGTGCTCCGCCGGCACCCAGCCCTTCAGCACCTGCTTGGACAGCGGCGGACGGTCGTAGGGCTCGTACGGCTCGTCGCCGATGATGGTCAACGATCCGTCGAAGCCCTCGGCGCGCAACGCCTCGGCGGCCCGAAGCCCGGCCAGGGACGCACCGACGATGACGATCCGGCCGTTGGCCCTGAAGTCGCGTACCACCGCTGCAACCGCTGCCGGCACCGTCACGAGGGCACACTCCGCTCCGCCTCGTCGAGGCGGTCGACCACGATCGCCTGGACCGGGCACGCCGCGGCCGCCCGCTGCACCCGCAGGCGCTGTGCGTCATCGGGGTTGGGCTCGTAGGTCAGCGTCTCCACGCCACTGAGGCGGAAGACCTCGTGGGCCAGGAACACGCACTGCGCGTATCCCTGGCACCGGTTCAGGTCCACGACGATCCGCATGGACAGACCCCTTCCGTCGTCGCCCGTTCCCGCGCATCGGCCATCAGCGCGGCCGTTGCCCGGCCCGGCTGTTCGACCTCCGTGCGTTCGGCGTTCCCGGCTGCAGCCTGTGCTGCGCCGGCCGGCCGGGTCACCGTTGCTCCGGCCGCCCGGCGCAGCCTCCGCTCAGCCGGGCTGCTCTTCCCCGGTCTGCGTGACTCAACCGCGCTGCGGGCGGCCGTCGTGATCGAGCCGGCGGGCGCCGTCACCCCTCGACGTCACCCACACCGGCATGTCATGCAGCGCAGGGGAGGGCGATTCACCCGCGGCCCCGCGAGATTCGGCCCGTTGTCCGGCGAATGCCTGGAGGCCCGGCGGCCGGCGACCTTGGACGGCGTGGTTGTCCAGCAGGATCGGCGCAGATCGCCGGTCATCTGAACCGAGGAGGAACAGTGAACTTCTCCGAGCGACTCGAAACGCTGCAGGAGCACGTCGTGGCGACCAAGACGGCCGTCGAGCATGCCGCGGAAGAGTCCCGTGACCAGATCAAGCAGCGGGTCGACGAGGCCCAGACCAACATCGAGAGGGTCGTGGAGCGGACCCAGCAGCAGGCTGACCAGAGCGCTGAGGACGCCCGCAGCAAGTGGGCACAGGTGAAGGCCGACGCCGCAGCGAAGCGCGAGGACGTCAAAGCCAAGATCAGTGAGCGGACCCGACGGATGGACGCCAGGATGGCCGCCGGCGATGCGGACTGGACCGAAGCCGACGCCGACGAAGCCCTCAGTTTCGCGGTGTGGGCGGTCGACAATGCGCAGCTGGCCATGCTGAACGCGATCGACGCCCGCACTCGCGCGGACGAGCTGGCCCAGGCGGCCGCCTCCTCCTGACGAAGGTTCATGAACTTGTCCGGATGGTGAGGGCCGGCTGCCGTGAGGGAGGACCACTACAGCCGGTTGTTGCGTCGACCGTCCCGCCCCATCCCCACCCGTGCGGTCCGAGCGGTATCAGGGCTGACACCGGCGGCGGACGGCCGAGATGTGACGGGGTGATGTACCCGGGTGACGCTGCTCGGCGTGAGTGCGCCTACCAGCCGTCGACGTCGGGCAGCGGCCGTGCGGCGATCCGCGTGGCCTCGGGTGCCGGTATGCCGAGCATCCACTTCGGGATCGCCTGGCGCCACTACCGGCTCGTCGGCCTGGCCGAACTGGCCGCCGCGGCCGGTGGTCCTGATCGGGCTGTTCTGGCGTCCCCTCGGCCTCCTGACCGCCGCCGGCATGCTCCTGCTCCTGCTCGGCGCCGTCCTGGCGCACCGCCGGGCACGGGACAGTGTCCGCGAATCGCTGCCCGCCGTCGTCGCGCTCGCCGTCACCGCCGCCTACCTGGTCGTCGCCTGACCGGGCGGGGTCGTGCCGGGAGCAGCGGACGGACCGGGCCCCTGCGGGAGCTCCGCCCACAGTCTGGTGCCGGCCCCCGGCGGACTGTCCAGGAAGAGCCGGCCGCCGAGCGCCTCCACCCGATCCTTGAGACCGGGCAGACCCGTGCCGTGGGCGAAGGTCGCACCGCCGACACCGTCGTCGCGGACCGAGACGCGCAGGACCTCGCCGACGGTCTCGACGGTGACCGCGGCGACGGAGGCGTGCGCGTGCTTCGCCACGTTCGTCAATGCCTCGGCGACGATGTAATAGGCGGTGACCTCCGCCGGCTCCGGGAGCCGGGCCGGCGTGCGCACGTCCAGCTCCACCGGCACGGACGAGCGGCGAGCGAGGGACCTGAGCGCGGGTCCGAGACCACCCTCGGCGAGGGTGGCCGGGTGGATGCCGCGGGCGATCTCGCGCAGGTCGTCCAGCGCGCCCGTCAGACCGGTGGCGATGTTCTCCAGCTCCGCACTGAACTCGGCCTGGGCCTGACGCAACTGCAGCGCCAGGGAGACCAGCCGCTGCTGGGCTCCGTCGTGCAGATCCCGCTCGATCCGCCGACGGGTCTCGTCGGCGACGGCGACCAGACGCGCGCGGGACTCCGCCAGTTGGCTGCGGGCCTCGGCGTTCGCGATCGCCTCAGCGACGAGGTCGGTGTATTCGAGCAGACGTTGCTCGGTGTCCGAGGCAAGCCGTTCGCCTCGCGACGCGACGCCGATCGCGCCCCAGACACGACCCTCGACCGTGATCGGCACGTCGACCGTGGAGCGGACCCGCTCCGCGCGGACGGCCTCGGGCAGGCTCTCCCACGCCGCATCCGTAGCGTCGAATCGCGCCGCGCGGCCGGTCTCCCGGACGGGCCCCTGTGCGAAGCGGCGGTCCAGCGTCGCGCGGACACCGGGTTGCACGTACACGAACCCGTGGCCCCCCATCACCGTTGCATCCCCGTCCGGCTCGAACCGCACGATGACGGTGACGTCGGAGTCGAAGAGCGCGCCAACCTCCTCGGCCACCGTGGCGAACACCAGATTCGGCCCTATCCCGCGGGCGACCAGTGTCGCCACCCGCCGCAGCGCCTCCTGCTCCTCGGCGACCCGGCAAAGCTTGTCCCGTGTCGCGGCATTCGCGACCGCGACCGCGGTCAGCTCGGCGAAAGCCGCCAGGCATTCCTGCACACTCGCAGGGATTGCCGCTGCGCGGGGTGACCACACCTCCAGCACTCCCCAGCGGCACCCGTCCACGGTGATCGGCACGCCGACCACCGACCGGGCCCCGCGTCCGGGCGTTATGGCGGGCGCGGCTGCGGAACGGTCGGCTGGCTCGTCGCCGGCCCGCGCCGGCCGGCCCGTCTCGTACACCCGTGTCGTCACGTCCCGGCCGTCCGGCGGGACCGTGCCGCCCCCAGCGGCGGTGCCGTGCTCGCGGTCCCACGAAGCAACCGGCACCGCGCCGCCTGGGTCGTACCGGGCCACCATCGTGGACCCGGCGGTCAGCAGCCGGCCCACCTCCTCGGCGACGGCCGCGAACACCGCCGCCGGCGACGATTCCTGCGCGACGAGCGTCGCGACCCGCCGCAGCGACCCCTGCTCGTCGGCGAGCCACCGCGGCGTGTCCGGGCTCGCCCCAGGCCCGGCCTCCGTCATGGCCGAACCAGTCCCTGGGAGCGCGACAGGGCACCGCGCACACTCCCGACCGCGAGACCCGCAAGAACGCTCATCGGCCCGACCCTTCGGTGCGATGTCCGAGTGGCCTTCCCGGGCGCCGGGCCGGCAAACCCACCTCGTCGACCGCGCCGGCCCCGCAGGCGGCACCGACGCGCGGAGGTCACCCGCACCACCGGCCTGATGCGCCGGACGGCGGGTACCTGCGCTGCCGGCACCGACGGGCGTGCTGCTGCGGCAACGGTCGGTCACCCGCGCCGTCTGCGGGCCTGTGCCCGGACCGGCTGCAACGAGGCCGATCCGGCCTTGCCGCACATCGGTTCCCCCTGCCCGAACAGGAAGGTGCACGGTGGCCGACAACGCTCAGGACGAGAGCGAGAAGCCGGAGCCCAGGCCACACTCCGGCGCCACGACAGTGTCAGGACGGACCCTCTTCTCCTGGGCCCTGGTAGGCGCCGCCGGCGTCGCGACGGTCGCTGTCGCGGGCCTGGCGGTGTATGCCATGCGGACCCTCCTGGTCCAGGCGCTCATCGCGGTGTTCCTCGCACTCACCCTCGACCCGCCGGTTCGGTGGATCATGCGTCTCGGGGCGCGCCGGATACCCGCCGTAGCCATGATCTTTCTCAGTGCGCTCCTGCTGCCCAGCCTGTTGCTGTGGTTGTTCCTTCCTCCGCTGGTACGCGAGGCGACCAGCCTCTTCTCAGACTTCCCCGGCTACCTCGACCATCTCCGCCGCAGGGTCGACCACCCTGACGCACCTCGAGCACCGGTACCACCTCCAGCAGCGCCTCAACCGGTGGATCGAGGGCCTACCCGGTCATGCGGGCGGCGAAGCCCTGGCCTTCAGCCGGCGGTTCCTGGGCGCGGTCACCTCCACAATGCTGGTGGTGGTCCTGACCGTGTACTTCATGCTCGACCTGCCGCGCCTACTTGATGCGGTGGTCACCCTGGCCCCCCGGCACCGTCGCGACCGGGTCGCGAACGCGCTCGTCGTCGTCAGCGACAAGGTCGGCTCATACATGCTCGGCAACATCGCCATCTCGGCGATCGCCGGGACGGCAGCGTTCATCGTCATGGCGATCCTCGGCATACCCTTCGCGCTGCCGCTCGCCGTCTTCGTCGCGTTGACCGACCTGATACCGATGATCGGCGCCACCATCGGCGCCACCATCGGCGCCACCATCGGCGCCACCGTATGCGTCGACCACGGCGAGCATGTCTAGTACCGCCAGCACAGATTTTCTGGATGGTTCACCGGTACCTCGCGAATGGCCGCACCTGCCTGGTGTGGGGCGGTCGTCGGTGTCACGTCCCGGCGACGGACACGGCCGCGTCGCGGCTGCGGACGCGCGGACGAAGGCACGTTGGCCGTCGCCACCCCTGCGCCTACCGCTGGCCACCAGTCCGAGTCAATTCGGCGCACAGCTTACGGGCGCTTGGCCTGCGGAAACGCGGGTCGGCCGCTTCTTGCTGTCGGTCCGTGTGGACGGTGGGTGCCACTCAGGCGTCATCACCGTGCGTGACACCTTGTCGGTCGGCTGCCGTCGAACCTGCGGCGTCTTCTGCTCGCGCAGCGCCGAACCGCCCGGAGTCGATGTCAGTCGGGAACCTGATGCACAGTGACGTTGCGCGATCTGCCGGATGTGAGATCTGCAGGCGTCCGCCGTGTGCCTCCACCCAGTCGGTGAGGCCTGCGAGGTCGGTGCCGAGGGTCGAGCTGGCTCCTCCGACATCATTGTCGCGGACCGAGACCACGAGGAGCTCGCGCTCGGTCGCGTGGTCGATGGTGACGTCGATATTGATCGACAAATCGTGTGTGTCCTTGGCCGCGTTCGCGAGCACCTTGCACACGGCGTCATACGCGGCCACCTCGACGCTGCAGGGCAGCCGACGCTCGGGACCCGGGCTGATCGTGACCGGGACGGCCGAGCGTCGCGCGAGCGCCTTGAGCGCTGGCATGAGCCCGGCCTGGCTGAGGAT
This sequence comes from Dactylosporangium sp. McL0621, assembly GCF_049995355.1. Classification (NCBI taxonomy): domain Bacteria; kingdom Bacillati; phylum Actinomycetota; class Actinomycetes; order Micromonosporales; family Micromonosporaceae; genus Dactylosporangium; species Dactylosporangium sp. McL0621. The sequence continues at coordinate 9,110,442 of NZ_CP188259.1, read as the reverse complement.
GGCCGGGTGGATGGCGCGTGTGATCTCTTGCAGGACCGTGAAGACGTCTGTCAGTCCTTCGATCGTGCGGCGGAGCCGCGCCTTGAGCTCGTCGAGTTCGTCCGGCACCAATGCCTCCGCCGCACGAAGCTCCAGGCCGAGTGATACCAGACGCTGCTGGACGACGTCGTGCACCTGATGTTCGAAGCGGCGGCGGCTCTCCTCGACGCCACGGACGATCCGGGCGCGTGCCGCGCCGCTCTCGATGTTCGCCATCGCGGTGGCCACGCCGTCGGCGAACTGCGCCAGCCGCTCCTCGGCGCCGGGTGGCGGCGGCTCCCAGCGGGACCACAGCACCACGAGCGAGCCCCACAGGCGGCCACCCACCGTGATCGGCGCGGCGACCGATGAGTTGAAGCCTTCGCTGCGCACCAGGTCGGCGAGGACACCGGGACGATCGTCATATCGGTCCACCCTGGCCGGGCGGGAGGTTCGCAGCACCAGTTCTGTGACGTCGCCTTCGACGTGGAATCGCCGGCCCAGCCAGGTTTCGGTGTCGGGTTTGCCGTATCCGGCGAGGACGGTGGCGGTGCCAGCGGTGTCATAGCGCATCAGCCTGGTGGCATCCGCGTCCAGCAGCGCGGCGGTCTCGGCAACGACCCCGGCGACCACATCCGCCGGCGGCGCACCTGACGCGACGAGCACCGCCACCCGCCGCAGACCCGCCTGTTCCGTCGTGAGGTCGGACAGTTCGCCGCGGCTCGTCCGCAGGGACTCGGCCATCGCCTTGTAGTCGGTCGCGACTGCCAACAGCGTCTCAACCTGGGGCACCACGCGTTCGCGGAGGCGCCGCAGGGTCGGCTCGGGCAGGTCGGCGGGGACAAGGAGCGTTCCGGGCTGCGAGCGGTACCGCAACGGGAACGCAACCCGGCGCTCGTCGCCTGGGACGCTGTCGAACTCGATCGCAGCGAACGGCAACCGCAACACCCGTGCCAGACGGCGCGAAACCTCCGGCAGCACCGATCGCACATCGTCCGCACCCAGCATGAGACGGCTCAGCTCGGCAAGGACGTCCGCCTCCTGGTGTGCCTCCATCAGCGGCCCCTTCGCTGACCAAACGTATCAGCGCTCACGCTATGCCGGTCGCCCGTGACCATCGGGTGAGGCACCGGGTGACCAACCGACCGGTCAACCGCCCGACCCATCGACGCTTCGGGGAAGGCTCGTCGTAACGACAAAAGCGGACAAACAAGAAAGAACAAGAGGAAAGGGAGGAAAGGAAGGAAGCACAACGCAAGGGTGACGCCGAGCTCGGCCAGGTATGCCCGGGCGGCCGCGAGGCGGTCCGAGTCAGCGGCCATGGCCGTCTGCGATCAGCCGGACGTGCAGGTCAGCGAGGAGCCGCGCCACAGTGTCCGCAGGATGGACGACGAGCGGACCGCGAACGAGGTCAGCGGCGAGGACGACGAGGTCGCCAGTCTCGAGGGCGCACATCTGCCGGACCGCGGCCGGCAGGGCAAGGTCGCCGCGGGCGCCGACCAGCGCGGCACCTGCGTCATCCGGCCAGATCAGGACAACGCGATCGGCGACATCGATGCGCAGCCGCTGGCTGTGACGCGGTGAAGGCTTCGACGCTCCGGCCCTGGATACGCTGTTCCTTGCCGCGCCGATTTCCTTCGACGGTCTCCTCGTGCAGTGCGCCGGCCGGGTCATCCGGTCCGCTCCGGGGAAGGACACCGCCGAAGTGCACGACTACCACGACCCGGCCGTGCCGATCCTCGCCGTGTCACTGCAGCGCCGGATGTCGGGCTACCGCGCGCTCGGCTTCCGCCCTTGAGCGGCTCGGCAACTGGGTCACCCCGTAGACTCTTCTGCATGAGCGCAGATGCTGTCGGCCGGCACATGCCGGCCATCGCCACGCTCGATGACCTCGCGGCGATGATGGCCGCGGACCCGCACGGGCACCGCTACGAGCTGAGCCCGGAGGGGGTTCTGTCGATCATGCCGCCGGCCGACGGTGAGCACGCACTCATTGCGACGCGGATCATGGCCTGGCTTCTTGCGGCCGGGTGGCCCGTCGACCAGATCGCGCAGGCGGTCGGCCTGGCCATCCCCGGCGCCGAGGGAGTCTCCGGTGGGCGCATTCCGGATCTTGTCGTCTGGGGGGAGCCACCGGCGAATCCCCGGCAGGTGTGGCTGCCGGTGGCGAACGTGCTGCTCGTGGTCGAGATCGTGTCGCGTGGCTCGGAAGCGGTCGACAAGGCGGCCAAGCCGCTGGAGTACGCCGGCGCGGGTATCCCGCAGTACTGGACGGTCGACCGGGATGCCGGCCAGACGGTCACGATGTACCGGCTGGTCGGCGATCGGTACGAGATGCGGGCGGCCACCCCGTTGGCGTGGGTGCTCAACACCTCGGTCACTGACCACCTGAGCACCTGACGCTGCCTGCAAGCATCACCCAACCTGGCGTGCTCCTGGTCGTGGTGCGAGTCAGCCTGCGGGGGAGGTGAGGGTGTGGCCGAGCGCCCGCAGCGCCTTTCGGAACTGCGACTCGTTTTCGACCGGCACCGCGAGGTGGCGATCGCCCACGAGGGTGCACAGGGCGCCCAGTTTCCGGTCGTGGGCGATGAGGGTGGCCAGCGGCGGGTCGGCGCATTCGATGAGGCGGACGACGCCTCGATCCCGGATGCTGACGGCGCGGGCGGTCACGTCCTCGACCAGCGTGATCAAGGCCGCCGGCAGGACGTGTGTGGCTCGGTCGGTGAGGAAGCCGGCAAACTGGTCGAGGGTGCGACCGGCTTCTATCGCCGCGAGCAGTGTGTCGGCGCGGACGGTCCAGACACGGTCGTTGGTGTGTTCGGCGTGGGCGTCAAGGATGAGCCGGTCGGCGGCGGTGGGGTCACCGACGGCGACGATGTCCAGGTTGGGCAGGACCTTGAGGGTCCGCTGCGGCGCCACGGTGTCGACCATCGGTTGGTAGTCGCTGGCGAGGCCGAGGGCATACCTGCCGAGGGGGTTGAGGCGGATGGCGAGCAGGCCGTCGTAGCGGCTGAGGCGGTCGAGGTCGTCGGCGCCCCAGTTGTGGTCGTAGTCGGTGCGCGCACCGTCCGGATCGGTGTACTCGACGTCGATGAGGCCGAGGGGCGCGGCGTACTCGAACAGCACAGCGAGGGTGTAGCGGCCTTCGAGGATCGGCCAGTCGGCGAATCCGCTGTAGCCGAGGCTGCCGTACTGGGGGTCGATGAGGTACAGCTTCCACAGGGCACGTTCGCTGCGGGCGACGATCGGGGAGGTCTCCCGGCGGCGGCGCATGGTGGTGAACAGTTCGTCGATGGTGACCCACTCGTCGGGTGGGCACGCGGCCAGGGCGGTGGCGACGGCCTTGCGGCGGGTTTTGACCGAGGTGAGGACGTTCGCAGCGCGCTGGCCTTTGATGTCCTCGACGCGGTTGAACTCGTCGAGCAGGGTGGTGGTGAGCCAGGACCGCCAGAGCTGCCGGATCGTGGTCGCGGCCGGCTTGGCCAGGGCGCCGCGTCCACGGTCGGTGAGCTGCAGCCGGCCGCCGGCGAGTTCGGCGAGTCCGCCGGCCTGGATGAGCAGCGGCCAGGCGAACGCCGCGATGGGCTCGTTCGGGTAGAAGTCTCCGCCGTCGAGGACCTCGGCGACCGCAGCGACGGTCGCTCCGGCCGGGCGGCGGGTGGTCTCGCTGCACCGCAGCCGCCCGGCTGCGACGAGCTGCAGCACGGCGTGGAGGTTGGCCTGGGCTTGTGCCGCGGTGGGCCGGATGGTGTCAGCCATCGAGTCCGGCCAGTTCCAGGCGTTCAAGCAGGCTGGGCTTACGGGCGTGGGTCGCCCGGAGTTCGGTCAGGCGCCGGTGGAACGGGGCGGGGTCGCCGTCGCGTTCGGCGACGTCGCGGAGGTCGACGAGCAGTTGCACGGCGGTGTCGTACTCGCGTGGCTTCTTTGTGGCGATGAGGGCGTCGACCTGCTGCCAGGCGCCTACCTGATCGGCGGCGAGCGCGTCGAGGCCGCGTTGCCGTTCGGCCGCCGCGGACCGTTCGCGCCGAACCCGGTCGCGTTCCTGGCGCTCGGCGAGCTGGCGTTCATGGTGGGCGCGCCGGTCGGCGGCGGCGTTGAGCAGCTGCCCGGCGGTGCGTGCGGCGGTCGGCGGGTGCGGCGGATGCTCGCTGCGGTACCGGTGCAGCAGTTGCCCGCGGAGGCGTGCGTCCGTGCCGGTGATGAGTGCGGCGAGGATTGCGTCTTTGTCTCCCGCGGGGAGTCCGGTGACCCATCGTCGCAGTTGCGCGTTGGTCGGCTGGCTGGCGCTGTTCGCGGCTGAGCCGTCGGCCGCGGCGGCGAGGAGGTCGGGGTCGATACAGAGGAACTCGGCGGCGGCGGTCAGCGCGGCGCTCAGCGTGCCAAGCCCGACCGGGACCGGCGGTTCCGGCTCGTCGTCGTCGAGTTCCAGCGATTGGACGCAGCGCAACCAGCCCAGGTAGAGCAGGCGGAAGTCACCGCCGGCGAGGTCGGCCCGGACGGGGATGATCGAGCCGAGCAGGCCATGCCCGTCGATGTCCCATTCGTCGGTACCGTCCTCGTCCTCCCGGTTGAGGCAGACGATGACGTGCTTGCCGCCGGTCCAGGCGGACGCGCTGTCTCCGGCGCAGTATTCGGCGGCGGTCGCCGGGTCGAGGACGGCCTTCGGCAGCCGCAGCATGAGCCGGCGGGTACCCCAGTTCGCCAGGTAGAGGTGGGCGTCGAAGTACCGCTCCATCATCGTGCGTGGGTCGCCCTTGAAGTCGCCCCACTCGTAGGTGTTGATGAAGCTCGTGGCGGTGATGTCCGCCCTGGTGGATAGCGACCGCAGCTCGCTTCGCTGCCGGGCCGTCAGGGCTTCGTCGATCGCGGTGAACTCGTAGTACTGGTACTCGCTCACGGCGCTACCGCCCGGCCCAGTACCGGTAGGCGTCGATCCACACCGCACCGTGCGGCGGCGGGCTGGGCAGCGGCAGGTCGAGCAGGTCGATGCGTTGCCGTTCGCGGCCCCGCGAGCAGATCGCCACGATCGTGTCGGCGGCCAGGTCAAGCTTGCGCACGGTCACCTCCACGCCGAGGACGGTGGTGGTGAACGGCACGGCCAGATGGTCCTCGAGCATGGTGAACAGGCCGGTGAGCTCTTCGTCCTCGCCGTACGCGTCGACGGTCGCCTCTTCGATCATCGCTTCGAGCGTCGCGTTGCGCTTCGATGCCATCGGCGGAGGATAACTGAACCGCCCAAGCGGATCGCTTCCGGTACACGGTGTTAGTTTCGCCAGCTCATCGGCTCGCCGCCGACCTACGCCGACCCTGGGAAACGACCTGCACCACGCGAACGACTCACACCCACCTGTGGGGTGCCAATACTCAGCCAACCCCGCGACCTGGGCACTGTCCGAAGCCTGCCCGGCGACGACGTTCTGAAGATGAACGAGTTCAAGTTACCATGCACGGTTCCCGAACGTGTTCAGATCGATCACGTCGTTTGATCGAGATGGGAAACGGAGTGCCAGATCACGGGCACGGCCGAGTTATTTCGGCACCCGCAAGGTCGCGGTGACGCTGGCGTCGCCGCCGACGTGGCCGGCGTATGCCTGCGCGACTGCGTAGCCGAATTGTCGTTCGACCCATGTCAGGGTTGTGTGCCGCAGCCAATGGGTGCTGATCTGTTGTGTGGTCACCCAGGGGAGTGCGCGTCCGACGCGGTCCCAGAGGTGGTCGTATCGGCGCCGGGTGATTGGCCGTCCGTCGCGGTAGCGGAGAACGGGCGTGCCTGGTGACGCCTGGCGTTCCTCGATGTGTCGCTGCAGGTGGCGCATCAGGGTAGGGGAGACCGGCTGCCAGCGGACTGTCTCCCCTTTCTCCTTCAACAGGATGAGGCACTGCTCCGGGTCGAGATCCGACGGCAGCATGGCAAGCGCGCCGCCTCGGCGGCACGCGGTCTCGGTGTGCAGGCGCATCAGCAGGGTGTCCAGGTCCGGATCATCTCCCGTGGTGCCCGCGACCTGGTTGATCTCTGCCAGCCGTGCGTCGGCGATCGCTCGCCGAGTGCTGGGCAGTCGGCGAGGTTTCTCCACTTTCTGGGCAGGGTCATCCGCGGCGGTCAGGTACCCGTCCGCGACGGCTCGCTTGTAGAGGCAGCGCAACGCGGCGATGGACAACTCCGCGGCGCTGCGCCCGCCGCGCGCGTTGCGCCGTGACACGACGTTCGCCTTGATCTGCTGAACAAGGCGTTCGATCTCGGATGGGGTCACCTCGTCCAGCCGCCGGTCTCCCCAGATCTCCACCAGCCGCTTCCAGTAGGAGCTGGATGCACGACGGCTGCCGTTCCCCACGGCGTCTGCTACCACCGGGACGTACTCGGCGAACGTGGGTATCTGCCGACGGTCGCGGGCGGCCTGGTGCAGGTCGGCGGGGGAGACGCCGAGACGATCCAGCAACAGCAGGGCAGCGTCGATGTCCGCACGCGCGGCGGTCATGTGGCCTCACCGCCCAGCACACTGCGGTAACGATCGGCGACCATGGCGTCGATGGCGGTCGGCGGATGAATCACCAGCCGCCGCTCGGCTGGCTCTGCAGCGACGAGCAGCCGGCGAGATCGCGCAGCGGCGCCGGACGACGGCCGGAATGTACAGGTGACCCTGCCGGGTGACCGCGAACACGCCCCGAGGGTTGGCGTCGACGAGCAGCAGCCCGCCGTGCTCCTGGATGGCGTACCGGGTGCCGGGCTCCCAGCCCATCACCCGGACGATGGCCTGATCGGCAAGCCTGCCGTTGCAATCGATCGCCGGCAGCGCGTAGACCGTCCGGCGGGTCCGCCGATCGGTGAAGGTCGCCAGCGGCAGCGGACCACGGAGGGCCCGTTTCGCCGTTCCCTGACGACTCGCCACGTTCTCGGCAGAGGTCGGTACGACTGCGGGCACAGTGCTGGTCATGGACGGCACCACCGTCCGCCTGAACCCAGCACAGATGCTTTGGGGGAGTGTTCGAACGCGCTCGAACACTGGTGCGTCATACAACGCAGGGATGCTATGAGTTGGTGTCGAAGGTCCGAGCGCGACCAAACCCCCACGCTCGTCGGCCCATCGACAACGATACGACTTACGTAGGTCGCCGGACGGCGCATCCAGACCACGCTGTTCGGAGGTTACCGTAGTCGGGCTGTCGCACGAAGCACCGGACAGGTAGTGCGGCTGCCCATGCCCCCGGTCGATCGGATCCATGCCCGGCCGTTCCTATAGAGCCTGTGTTTGAACCTGCTGCCGGGGATGTGGTAGCCGGGTTTCGGCGTGGCTGACGGGTATGGGTGCGGGCTCTTGGTATGGGAAGGGTTCCTACACCAACTGCCCCCAAGAGCCCGCGATGTCATTGAACCCTGTCCGTGGCCGGCTGGCGATGTCGCCACCGGATGTGTCGTGCGAGTGTGGTTGTTCCAGCCGTCCGCGCCGGTATCCGTCCGATACCAGCGACGCGCAGTGGGCGGTCCTGGAACCGCTGCTGCCGACGCCCGCCTGCCGGCGCCGTAGCGGCGGCCGGCCGGAACGCCATCATCGCCGCGCGATCATCGATGCGATCTTCTACCTGGTCGACAACGGCGTGAAATGGCGGGCCCTGCCCGCGGACTTCCCGCCCTGGCGGACCGTCTACGGCTTCCTCGCCCGCTGGTCGGACGACCTCACCACCATCGAGCTGGCCGACCAGCTACGCGCCGGGTTACGCGTGGCGCACGGCCGCAACCCCCACCCGACCGCCGGCTGTATCGACGCCCAGTCCGTCCACGAGACCGCCGAGGCCACCGTGCCCCGCGCCGGCAGCGGCTACGACCCGCACAAACGCGTTTACGGCCGGAAACGCCACATCAGCGTCGACACCCTCGGCCTGCTCGTCTGCGTCGTGGTCACCGCCGCGAACATCCAGGACCGCGACGCCGCACGCGCCCTCGTCGACGATGCCACCCTGCGCGGCATCGCCCATCTCTGGGCCGACTTCGGCTACCACGGCGACCTCATCGCCTGGGCCCTCACGCTCGGCATCACGATCACCATCGTCAACCGCGAACCCGGCAGGAAAGGCTTCCAAGTCCTGCCACGCCGATGGGTCGTGGAACGCACCTTCGACTGGATCACCCGACGACGCCGCTGCGCCCGCGACTACGAACGCACCACCGACCACCACGAACCATCGTCTACTGGGCCGCCATCATCCAAATGACCCGCCGCCGAGCCCGCATGCCCTAACACATCCCCGGCAGCAGGTTCAAACACAGGCTCTATAGCCACGCAACAACGATAGGCCACTCGTCGTCCCAGCCTCCGCTGGTATGAGGCCCGCTGCCGCCTCAGGCCGCACGACGATCGCCACGAGCGCTTGATCAGCTGCTCGTACATGGCGCCCCTCTAGGTCAAGGGGTTGGAGTGGGGAATGTTCTAGGCTGATCGGAGGCGGGTTCAGCGTGTGACTTGTCCGAAGAGCCGGCTGTCGGGATTGGGCCGGTCGCCTGGATTGCAGAGTCGTTCCCGGTTGTCCTGCTGGACCCGCCGCCTCGCTCGTCCGGGCCTGTTGGTTGTCGTGGAGCATGCGTTTGTAGACGACGTCGGACAGGTGGCGTTTGAGGGCGCGGATGGCTTCCATGGTGGTCTTGCCTTCGGCGAGGCGGCGCCGGTAGTAGGCCCGGCCGGGGGTGTCGTGGCGGAGCTGGACGATGGCCATGATGTGCAGGACCCGGTTGATGCGCCGGTTGCCAGCTCTGGACAGCCGGTGGCGTTTCTGGTCGCCGGAGGAGGCGTCGAGTGGGGCGGTGCCGTTCCATGACGCGAAGTGTCCTGGGGTGCGGAATCGGTCGATGTCGCCGATGTCGCCGAGGAGGCGGGCTGCGCCGGACGGGCCGATGTCGTTGAGTCCGGTCAGGGTGCTGCCGGCTGCGGCGACCAGGTCACGTAGTTGTTTGTCGGCAGCTCGGATCTTGTCGTCGATGGTGGTGAGTTCGTCGATGAGCTCGCGGGCCAGCCGGTGGCGGGTCTCGGCCACGATGCCGACCGGTTGCGGTGCGGTGCGCAGCAGGTAGCTGGCCTGGCCGCGGGTGAGGAACTTCTTCGCCCCGCCCGGCACGATCTCGAGTAGTAACTGGTGGATGCGGCTGACCGTCTCGGTGCGGGCGTGGCCGAGTTCGTCGCGGCGGTCGACCAGCAGCCGCAGCGCGACGGTGGCGTCGTCGAGCCGGACCTGGCGCAGGCCGGGGCTGCGCAGGCCGGCCACGGCCACGCTGTGCGCGTCGACCGGGTCGGTCTTGCGGCCCTGGCCGGTGTCGAACACCCGCACCCGCGATGACAGCTTCGGCGGCACGTCCAGCACCGTTTCACCGTCGGCGACGAGGCGTTGGGCGATGTGCCGGCCGATCCCGGCGCAGCCCTCGACGGCCCACGTCCGGTCAGGAAACCGGCGACCAGCTGCCAGCATCTGCGCGTAGCCGTCGGTGTCGGTGCCGTACCGGCCCTGCGCCAGGACGTTCTCGTGCTGATCGATGACTTCGATCGTGGCTGACCGCTTGTGGGGGTCCATCCCGATCACCACACGGCTCATCCGCTACCTCTCCTCGTTCGTACACCGTGGACTCCTCGTTCGTACACCGTGGACGATTGGCGAGGAGGGCAGCGCTACTTTGAGCTGGGCAGTCCCCTCTTGAGCCACTCCAGGCCACGGTGATCGGCGGGCGCAAGCCATGTGAGAGTCACACCCAGGTGCAGTGGACAGCCGCTTGTGAGAGCCACCCGCCGATCACCTCGACCCAGCCTGGCCGGGCACAGGTCGTAGATCAAATTAGATAAGTAGCCGCGATGCGGATCGGTGCCGGCCGTTCAGTCGCGCCCCGGAGATGTCGACCGGATGCCAAGCGATGCACGCTCATGGCCGATGAGCAGGCATCCGATTTTGCACTGAATCCTTAGCGGTGCGCCGCCGCTACCTGCCGCCGAGCAGTGGTCGATCGCCAGGTCGGGTTGCATGCAATGCGAGAAGTACTCACAATACTCGCGACACCGACTCTCGCGCACTGTCGGCGAATGATCTCGATGGGCCACTGGACTGCGTGTCGCACACTTCGGGCATGTCCGACCGGCAGTTCTCCGACGCGCAGATCGCGCTCTTAGATCATCTTTACCAGGAAAATGTGAAGATCGCGGCAGCTTTCTGGGACTGGCGCCACAAGCTGATGGCCTTCACGTTTACCATCGTCTCGGCGTTGGCCGCGGTCGGGACGTGGGCCACAACTCGACAAGTCAGCCCTTTCGCTGTTGCCGGAGCATTCTTGATCGCTTCGGTTCTACCATAATCCACTGCACTCCTGAACCGGCGAACTGGTGAGATCGTGGACAAGACGTACGCGGCAGGTGCGGCGCTGGAAGCGACAATCAAGGAGCAACTCGCGGGCGAACTGGGAGACGCGCAGCTTATGTTCACTCTCATGAAAGTCGACAGGGCATCGGTTGGGCCTGCAGGCAAGATGCCCGCCAGAGCACTCGCGAAGTTGCGAAACCCGAGGTTCGGATGGGTCTTGAGTGCGGCTTATGCCTTCCTATCGGCCGCCTTCTTGTTGACGGCTGTTGCCGTAGTGGTCCTAGACTGACGCCGCGCGGCTGCTGAAATGCGGACGCGCACCTGAGATTTCCCGAGTGCCGCTCGGTACACCGTCGGGCAATGATGCTCCCAAACCGCTGGAACCGCATTAGTGCAGAAATCGTAACTGGCGACGAGGACTTCCAAGTGTCGGAGGGGAACTAAGGTGACGCAGATCTACACGATTATTGCAGTGGCCGTGGGCGCCCTGCTGTCGTACCTGGCCAGCATTCACCAAGGACGACTCCTCTTCAGGAGAGACACGATGTACCGCTGGAGCCAGCGAACCTTTGATGCCTGCGTAGAATATATGCTGGCGGTTGAAGATATGGCGGGAGGGATTAGGGATCTCACCCTTGGCAACCTCGACCACGCCTCCCAACAGTCCGCAGAACGAAGAATGCACGAGGGCGATCATCTCCGCTCGAAGGCTACCGAAGTCGTTCGGCTGATCGGAAGTCCAGCGCTGGTTCAGGCGGCTTTTGTTCTGAACCGATCGCTTGAAAGGCTTCGCGACTTTGTCGGCGAACGGTGGGTGGACGACCAATGGGAGGCGGCGTATCTTCTCTTTGTGGACGCATTTGCAAATTTTCAAGTTGCTGTCCGCCAGGAGCTACGGGTTCCAGGAGTCGTTCCAGTGCCTCCTCGCCCTCCTCGATACCACTTCGAGCGGCGACCGGGAAACTCAGAGCCTCTCGATGCCGGGCATATTGAGACGTCACCAAGCGGCGGTCCAGACATTGTTTGCCAATAGTCGGGCGGCTCACTGAGCTCGGCCCGGTGCCCGTCATAGAGGTTGTCTGGGGTCCGGCACTGCTCCTCGGTTTCGTAACGATCTTGGCATCCGCTCATGCCGCCGTTGGTGCGCGGTGGCGGCTCGACCTAGTCACCAGCTGTGACCAGCCTCGGCGAGGCCGAGACGTTCTGTCGTGCCGAATACAGTGCACCCGATCTTGCCGATGGGCGGATTTTCCAGGCACGGTGGACGTGCGGCACCGGCCCGCGAACTGCGCGGACCTGGTGGCTGTGGATCGGGGGCACCAGCGATCCGATGATCGGGTAAGGGTTGTGGCCACGCGTTGCATCGGTAGGGTCTAGTGATGGCTCTGGGGCCGATGGACGCCGAACGGTTCTGGGAGCTGATCGAGTTGGCTCGGGCCGAAGCCGGCCCGATCGGGGACGACATCGACGACCGGCTCGCGGACTCGCTGATCGAGCTGCTGGCCCGTCTGCCGCTCGACGACATCGTTGCCTTTGAGCTGCGGTTCAGCGAGCTGCAGGGACGCTTCTTCGACCGCGAGGACGTCTACGCCGCCGCGTTCCTCGTGCAGCACGGCTGCGGCGACGACTCGTTCAGTGACTTCCGGGCGGCCATGGTCGGCCTGGGTCGGCACTGGTACAAGCGGGTGCTCGCCGATCCGGACCACCTCGCCCTGCACCCTGCGGTCCAGGGCATCGCCGCCGGTACGATCGACGAGAGTGCGCTCTTCATGGAGCGGTTCCAGTACGCGGCGACGCATGCATACAAACGCGTCACCGGTGACGACTCCGGGATGTACCACGCCCTGGCTTCCGCAGAACAGGACGAGCTGGAAGACGAGGCGGACGATGTGGACAACGAGCCACGCCTGCTGCCTCGCCTGGCCGAGCTTTTCCCGGCCGCGCAAGCGTCGTATGCCCGCTTCTACCTGGACTAGGGGCCAGACCGCAGCCGAGCGCGCGTGATTGGCTATCCGCTTCTGCCGCGACCCGCGCGGCGGTCATCGTCACTTGCTGCCGCCGTGCACGATCACCGCGGCCGCTACCAACGGGTACGCACCGTCGCCGAGCTGATCACCGTTGATCATCAGCGGCGCTCCCGGTGCCGATGCCGGCTGAAACGCTGGATGGACGCGCCGCGCGCCGAGCATTCGGCCATCGAACCCCGTCGCCGACAGGCCGCCTGGGACCGTCGCGGCCGCAACCCGTCACGTCTCCCGCCAGACGGTGCCAGCGGCCGCGAGGAGTCCCGCGCCCAGTACTGCCAGGACGAGTGCCCGCCGACCCGCTGGTCCGGCCGCGTCAGCGCGGTACCCAAACACGGCGAACACCGCCGCCGGTACAAACAGAACCGCGGGAAGAGTCAGCACCACCCAGTCCAGCGCCGATCGATCCGAGCTGCGCCACGCCGCGACGGCCGCCACCACCAACCCCACCACGTACACCGCGATGAACTGCATCGCCACCACGCAGGCCAACCGCCGCACCTGCGATCTCGGATCCACGCCCACCCCCGGGACTCGTCAATCGGACGGTCCGCACCCGCGGCGAACCACGGGTCATCGTTGTCGATGAGGTCGCCGCACGCCACCAGGCGTGCATCATCTGCACGGCCGACAGGACGAAGCGTCGATCGCTGTAATGCTGCCGCCGCCGGGCGACGCAGCGGAGGGCTTGGCGGCCTGGGAACTGCATGTTGGACAGTGGGTCACGCCGACTGCCGCGCTGCATCGTGGTGGAGGAGACGCTGTATGGGACCACACCCCAGCGCGTGCTCATCGACTGGCCATGGTGGGAGCCTGACCCCGAGTCAACCAACTCATGGGACGGGACCGTGGGCTTCCCTCGTGACCCTCATGCTTACGGCTGGCACAACACACCCTGGCGACTGGAGCCCGACGCCTCCGAGCTCCAAGCCGGTGACCCTTGTTTCGTGGGCATCCCACCGACGAAGGTTCGGGTTACCTCCATCGAGAGATTCGATCTTCCCGCCGACTTCGGATTCCTACCCCGGCCGGACTACGTCCTTGGGGTAGTTCCTATCGACGCAATCGAGGACCAAGAAGCGGGCTACGCCCTCTACCTCAACAGCCAAGAACCGATCCACATCGAAGTTCTTACGAACACCGACTAGCCAAGGCAAGCAGAACCGCTACCCTTCTACAGAAGATCGTCTAGCCGGACGTGTCACCCACGTCCCGAGACTGATCTGTCACCCATGTCCTGAGACCCGACACACGAGAGTTGCCACGAGAGTGGCCCATAACGGATCAAGTTGAGCTCGACACGCGTAAGCTCCCCCACGTGACCAGGCATGCAGCCTGAGCCTGGGGGCAGCACCGTCGGCTTCGGCAGAGCGGCACGTGCGGCTCATCCTGGCCGCAGTGTGATCGACTTGTCCCGACCGCTGGCTCTACTCGGGCACCGTTTCGCCTACTGAGGGCTCCCGGTGCGGCGGCAAGCTCAAGAATCGGCCGCGAGTTGCTCGACCTGCAAAACGAACGCCCACAACGCCCCCGCTCCAAGGCTCATTTGCTGCGCCGCCTTCGACAGGCGCTCGGCGTTTTCTACAGAGGGCTCGAACTCGAATGCATTTAGACACTGCGCCATTGTCGAGGCGCGCTCCGGATGCCGCATTACAATCAGTTCATCCATCAAGCGTCCTGCTTCCGCTGGGTGCAGCCGCAGTTCGAGGGCGAAATCCCATACCGAGGTCCAGCAACGTACGATGTAATTCCAATCGGCATTCACCTGCGTACTGGATACGTAGTACTTACCTGTTTCCACACCCATGGCGCCCCGGGCTGCCGCCCGGAACTTTCGATAATGACCCTCCGGATCTCCGACGATCGGTACTGGAAAGGCAAGGTCGTCCAGATTCACGTCAGGGGTGCTAAACGTGTTCCGTTGGAACCGCGAGAGCTCGGACAGCAAATGGGCGACGGCAGCGTCCATGCGCGTACGAACGTCGCGTGCCCTAACCATCGTAGTCACCGACTGAAATGCCATCACCGCGATGGGCGTGCCGAAGGCGGCGGTAGCACAGGCCGACATCAGGTTGAGTAGAAACGGTTGATTCGTCCACCAGCCGCGGCGGTCGCCTACCAAGCCAATCTGAACCAACGTCGCGGCAGCGAGCCAGAGGCCCATGGCGGCTACCCGCATCCACTTTGGATAGGAGCGCCACCACTTGGTGAGCGCATCGTAGTAACCCATGCGCCGATTGTGCGGGAGGCGTGCACGTGAAGGCAGTCGTCGTATCAGTCAGTGTTTTTGTACCCAAATGCGTCTTATGGCTAGGCTGCCCGGCTCGCCTTGCTACCGCACCCGCCTGGCTCACGATCATCGTCGCAGTGTGGATCATCGCCGCCTTCGGGATGCGGCTGTAGATCGGGCGCCAATACAACGACTGCACTTCGGCTCACAGTCGCACGGTTGATCCCTTCCGACTCGCTAGTGGGGCGGGGCGGGATTCTGTCGCCACGCCACCATCGCCTGGTGCCAGATGTCGCCGGCCAGCAGCTAAACCTCGCCTTGCCGTCGTGGGATGCGGGCGTTGTCCAGTCGTCAGCGGGCAGCTTCTCGATATTGCTGTCCAAACAGGGGTTGCCAATTCGGGTCGACGACTGCCCACTTGATGGTCAGTCCGGGGCGACCTGCGCGGACGAGACGCTCGAATCCTGTCTGTATGTCACTACTGACGACGAGTCGTCGAGCGGCCTTCGCCGCGCCGTGCTTTCTGATCATCGCCTGCCACACGGTCGGGTGATACGGCGGCGAAAGTCGGCGGGATGCATCGATCATCTTTCTTGCCAGGCAGCCTCGAACTCGTCCTCCAGTGACATATGGTGATTGTCGGGGCACAACTCTCGCGGAACAAATTGGCGGGCGCTCGACCGAGTCCGGCTACGCATCGCTTCCGCCGACCCTGGGTCTCGTTCGGCGCCTGGACCAATGACCTCTCTGACGCCAATTGGCCGTTGACGGTGAACGTGGTTGGCTTCGGGTTGCTGCCGGTGTAGCAGCCGCTGAAGCCGATCTGGACCGATTGAGGAGAGCTGGTGGCAGACCGGCCAGGGCCGGGAAGCGCTGGTCGAGCGGCTACTGCGGGCGTTCACCGACCCCAGCGCGGGCCGCACTCGGGACAAGACGCGACGGCGTGGTCTGGGCAAGCTGCTGGATTGGCTTCAGCGCCAGCCCGGGGATACCTGGCAGGACCGGTGGCTGACCAGCGGAGCCGACGCCGCGGGCTTCGACTGGGCCGATCTGCCGCTGCGCGAGCGTGTCCCGGTCCGGCGTCACCATCGCGACGAGCTGTCCTGCGGACTGGCGTTGCTGGTGGCCGGGCAGGTCATCCGGCCGGGCTATCCGTGGCTGCTGCGGCAACGCCACACCCTGATGCTCGCCGAGGCCCGGACGGCCATCGACCCCGAGGGCTTCGGCAACATCGAGCTGCACACCCAGGACGCAGCCGGATGGGCCAGGTCTGACGCCCTGAACAAGCTCACCCGGATCCTGATCCGCAAGGGCGGCCTCGTCGCCGACATCACCGTCGGCGACTGCATCGAGCTGACCAGAGCTTTGCAGGAGCACCACTTCCGGGGCAGCGCCGGCAGGCCGCTGTTTTACGCGGCGTTGAAGAAGGCCGGCGTGCTGCCTGCGGCGGCCCCTGAGCGGTTGCGGGTGCTGCGGCTGGACGGGCGCCGCAGCATCGAGCAGATCGTTGACGCCTACGCCATCCAGTGCCGGCCGGTCCGCGACCTGCTGGTCGAGTATCTCAGCGAACGGGCACCCGACCTCGACCACACCTCGCTGCGCTCGCTCGCCCGCAATCTGTGCCGCCTGTTCTGGGGCGACCTGGAACTGCACCACCCCGGCATCGACTCGCTGCGGCTGGAACCGACAGTCGCTCGCGACTGGAAGGAACGGCTGGCCTACATCCGCGACGCCAACGGCCAACCGGTACGTCCCCGCGTGAACTACCGCAGCGAACTGGTGTTCGTGCGGGCCTTCTACGGAGACATCGCGCGTTGGGCCGCGGACGACCCGGCCCAGTGGGCGCCATGGGTTGCGCCGTGTCCGATCAAAGCGTCCGAGGTGACCCGCAAGAAAACGCAGGCGCGGGTCAAAGCCCGGATGGACCAGCGGACCCGGGCTCAGCTGCCGCTGCTACCGGTGTTGCTGCGAGCCGTCGAGCAGCAGCGCAAGGACGCCGAAGAGCGCATCAACGCTGCCGAGGAAACGCCCGTCGGAGGCCGGTTCACGTTGGCCGGCCAGCAGTTCCAGCGTTGCCGAGTGGGCCAATCCGGCCGGGTCTTCGCCACCGATCTGGCCACCGGCAAGCGGCGGGATCTCACCCATGAGGATGAGGCGGCGTTCTGGTCGTGGGCGACAGTGGAAGTGTTGCGGCACAGCGGGATCCGCATCGAGGAGATGCTGGAACTCACCCACCACAGCTTCGTCGCCTACACGCTGCCCGCCACCGGCGAGGTCGTGCCGATGCTGCAGGTCGCCCCCTCGAAGACAGACGCAGAGCGGCTGCTGCTGGTCTCGCCCGAGCTCGCCGAGGTGCTCAGCGCAATCATCTTCCGGGTCCGCGCCGGTCAAGCGGCCCTGCCGCTGGTGTCCGCCTACGACGTGTTCGAGCAGACGTGGAGCCCGCCGATGCCGTTTCTTTTCCAGCGACGCCTCGGCACCGAAGACCGGCCACTCACCGCAGCTACATCAGGGAGTGCCTCGTCGCCATGTCACACACCGCCCAGATCATCGCCGCCGGCCAGCCCCTTCAGTGGCGCCCCCACGACTTTCGGAGGATCTTCGTCAACGACGCCATCCGCTCCGGACTGCCCCCGCACATCGCGGCCAATGTCTGCGGCCACACGACGGTCGACACCACGATGGGGTACGCCGCGATCTACCCCGAGGACGTGATCGCGCATCACCGGGCCTTCATCGCCCGCCGCCGCGCCGAGCGACCCAGCGAGGAATACCGTGAGCTCACCGCCGCGGAATGGGATCAGTTCCTCGCCCACTTCGAGTTGCGGAAGGTCGCTCTCGGAACCTGCGGTCGGGACCACGGAACGCCTTGCCAGCACGAAATGCGTGTGTCAGATGCCCGCTCCTTCGGGTTGACCGAGCTCAGCTGCCGCGGCTGGAGGAAATCCATGCCAATTTCGCCGACCGGCTCCAAGAGGCCAAACAGCAGGGCTGGATGGGCGAGGTCGCCGCGATCGAGACGACCATGGCGGCTGCAGCCCAAAAGCTCGAGGCCGTGCGCACTGCCCGCGAGACGCCCGTCCACCTCGGCATGCCCGACGTCCACCTCTCCGCTGGCCGATCGAACTCGCGCGAGAGGTGGCGATGAAAGACCCCAGCCGTCCAGGCGTCGATCCTCGCATCTCCCGGCAGTCATTCACTTTTCGCCGTCGTCTGAGGTGCTGCAGCCCGCCGGTGCGTGGCCGCAATCGCTGTAGGCACGGGCTGGTCATGCAGGTCTACGGCCACTCGAGCCGATACTCGCAAAAGACGTCGACCGGCAGGACTGACTCGGCTGCGGTACCGTCCTGGTTCGATGTGGAGCGAAGCATCCCCGCCGACGACGACTCAGGTCCGCGACGCCTTCGGTGTTGAGGTGGGCGAGTTGCGGCCGCATCCGGGCGGGTTCGAAGCGGATGCGTTCACCGACGGGCGCTGGTTCGTGAAACTCTGGCGCCAGCAGCCCGACAGCGACGCCGCGCTGGCGCTGACCGCTGAGCTGGCGGCTCGGGGCTTCCCCGTTCCTGCGGCGCAGCAAGCGCTCGACGGCTCGTACACCTCCGAGCACCATGGCCGGCGCTACGCGCTGTTCCCGTTCGTCGACGGCCGCCGGGCAACGTGGAACGACGCCGACGCGATCGCGCGGGCGATGCGCGCGGTGCACGAAATCGCCGACCTCGTCCTACCCCGCACCGATATGGACGAGTGGTGCATCGAGGTGCTGCGCGACCGGCACGACCACCCGTGGATCGTCGACCGCCGCGACGAAGTCATGGCCAACGTCGACCGGCTCGAAGCGGTGATCGAACGGGCCCGCGCGATCGACGTGCCCCACATCGTGTGCCACCACGACCTGTTCCCTCACAACGTCCTCGTCGACCGCGACGGTCGCGTCGCGACGCTGCTCGACTGGGGTCAGACGATGCTGGCGCCGCGCGAGCACGACCTGTTCGCCGCCTTGTGCGGACCCGACCCTGTGCGCTTCCTGCACGCCTACGGCGCGCAGCGACTCGACCTCACCCACCTCGAGTACGCCCGGCTCGCCCGCTCGCTGCATGACCTCGCAGCTCGCATCTACAACGAGGTCGACCTGGACGGCGTCAACACGTGGGGTTTCGACTTGTTGCGCCGAGTGGACGCCGACCTAGCGCTCGCCCGACCATTTTGCGACTGCTGAGGCCGCCCGATGCGCCGATCGACGAGGTTGCGGCGCGACCGACGCCGGAGCACGTCGATCCGCGCTGCAGCGTCGGGACAAACTCCATCGCCTCGGCCAGCCGACAACCAAGCTTGCTTGCGGGGAGGGGTGTGGTCGACGACGCATGCTAGTGCTCTGACCGGAAACGTTGGCCGGGTTGGTTAGGCCGCTGCTCTGGTGGTGGCCTGGCCCCAGCGGCGTTGACGTTCGGAGCGGATGCGGGCGCGTTCGCGGCGTTGGGCGGCGAGGACGTCTGGGTGGCGGGCGTTGGCGTTGCGCCAGCGCAGGTAGTTGTGCAACGCCTGGGTCGCGACCGGGTGGTTGGGGTAGTTGGACCCGGCCACGACGAACATGCGTAGCGGTCCGAAGTGCGCCTCGATCGGGTTCGCCCATGACGAGTAGGTCGGGGTGAAGCACAGTTCGACGCGGTTGCGGGCGGCCCAGGCCCGGATCTGTTTGCCTTTGTGGGCGGAGAGGTTGTCAAGGATGACGTAGATCGGTGCGCCGTCCGGCCGCGCCTTGCGGATCGACTGCAGCGCGGCGAGGGTGTTGGCGGCGGACTTGCGCCGGCGGACGACACCCCACATGGTGTCATCGCCGACGCTGTAGCAGGCGTGGAACTGCCGGACGCCGTGCAGCTTGTGGTAGTTGCCGGGCAGCCGGTCCGGGTGCCCGGCCGCGGTCCAGGTCGCGCCGGCATGCGGCCGAATCGTGAGCGGCCCGAACTCGTCGAACGCGAAGACCCGGTCCGGGAACGCCGTGGTCACTGCCTCGATCCGGGCGAGTTTGGCCTCGGCGTTCGGGGCGTTGGTCTCTTTCCAGGTCTTGGTCCGCTGGAAGGTGATGTCGTGCTGGTGCAGCAACCCGCGGAGCCGTTCCCGGCCCACGATCACGCGGCGCGGGCCGCGGTTGTGGGCCAGGTAGTCGGCGAGTTTGCGCAGGCTCCACCGGGTGAACGGCTGGCCGAGCGCCTGCGGTCGGGTGGTGGCCGTCGCGACGATGAACGCTTCGTCGTCTTCACTGATCCGGCGGGGACGGCCACCCGCCCACCGAGGGTCCAGGCAGGCCAGACCCATCTCGTTGAACCGGTGGATCACCTCACGGACCGCGTCGTCATCGCCCTGGACCAGCCGAGCGATCGCCGGGACCGTGTTCCCGCTGGCCGAGGCCATGATGATCATCGCTCGTCGCAGTCTGATCGGTGAGCCGGTCCCACGCCGCACGATCTGCTGTAATCGCCGACCCTCATCATCAGTGAGCCGCCGGGCCCGGACAGGTTCCGCCACCCCGACAGCCTGAACCCCACCCAATGCCAAACCGGGAACGTCGACCGGCGTGTCACCGGACCCGGCCAACGTTTCCGGTCAGAGCACTAGCCCCGGTCGAACTCGAGCGGACTTTGGAGATCAGCCAGACCGCACGGGAGTTCCTCACCTTGGCCAAGGTTGCATGCGTTGCGGGGCCAGCGGGGGTCGCCAGCGCGGGTCCGCTGCGACTGCCTGGCGAAAGCGCGCTACCCGGACGGCGGATGCGTGGGAGGCGGATGGCGCTGGCCCCTGGAACCATGTACCGCAGTGCTACCGATCCGTATCAAAGGTGCATTTCGCTCCGGACGGAAATGATGATCCTATTAACATCTATGCTGATAGATCTAACTCGGGACGCGTATCGTGATCGTTGAATATCAAAGAATTCCGGGTCTGAGGGCTCGAAAAACGAAACGCTCGCTGCATACCTCCAAAGCTCATAGTGCTCATAATGGATCTTCTCTGCCGCGGCATGTATTTGATCGCTGCCATGGGTTGTAGCTAGCCGGAAGATCTCGCGTGACGTATCTGTCGCAGCATCCGAGAAGGTGCTCCAAAGCCCCGTTAGCCCCCTTGTGTCGCCTACCTTGATCGTGTGAATTTGCTCCAAGACCTCACTCAGATACAGCCTGAAGTCGATGCAGCGACCGATGATGTCGAGGTACGTATCGCGCCGAGCGGAACGTCCCTCGCGATCGAGTTCAACTTGTCGATCCTCTACGCGGCGACGGTCCTCGAGCTTCGCATGTGATCGTTCACGCCACCATTGGACGAGCTGACCTACTCCAGCGCCGATGGCGGCGCCAGAGCCTCCCGCTAGGGCAATGACTACCGAGGTGTCAGGCATGCTAACAGGCTACGCATAGGCCGATTTCGGTGGAATCCGACTCTTAGCCGAATTTGCATCTGACCCGGAGCCTGTTGTCGCGCATCGACCCTGGACGGGGGATGATCCAGATAGCACTCACTCCCGAAGACTTTGGTATCCGGATGTTCGCATCAACGCGTCCGTGAGCGAGAGTATCCGTGGGCGCACCACCGTAGGGCCCGCGACCCTGTCCGGCCTTCCCGTTCCTCGCGGCGTCGTCGGAGGTCGTAGGCGGTTCCTGATCTGGCTCTGTCGTGCTAAAGCAACTGTTGGGTGCCTGGTGCTGGCCGATCGGAGGACCCCGTCCGCTCGTGCGGGATGCGTCAGCTTCGCCGAGTTCTGCGACGGCGAGTTCGCCATCCACGCGGTTATCGGCGACCAGTTCAAGCACCTGCGGCTGTGCTGCGGCAGCAAGGACACCGACGACAACGTGCACCAGGACGTCCCGTACAGCGAGGACGTCAACAACTACCTGTACCGCGTCGACGGCAGCTCGATCTACTGCGGTCTGGCCTCGGCCGGCAACCCGGACCCGGTGCGCTGCCAGAACAGCTTCGAGGTGACCCGGCGAACCAACGCGTCAGCGTCGATGGCCTCACCCGTCCCGCCGCCGCAATTCCCGCAGCGTTTTGGTCGCCGTTCCTCTCGGCCCTCCGCCCCCAACGGCCGCCCGGCTGCCGTGATTAATGCCCGGTGGTCGCGGCGCTGCGGGCGTGGCGTTTGTCGCAACGACGGTCCGGGCACCAGCGGTACATCAATGCCGCGGACTGGAACTTCAGGAGGCAGCAGTGACCGTCACCGGCATCATCACCGCACTCATCGTCGGCCTGATCATCGGCGCGCTCGGGCGCCTCGTTGTCCCCGGCCGACAGAACGTTCCGATCTGGCTGACCATGGTCATCGGCGTCGTCGCTGCTCTCATCGGCACCGTGATCGCCAATGCCATCGGCGTCTCCACTGACACCCCCGGCGTCGACTGGGGCGAGCTGCTCGTCCAGGTCCTCGTCGCCGCCGTTGGCGTGGCCATCACCGTCGCCGTGATGGGCCGCGGCCGCCGCAGCGCCCTGTAGGCAGCCGCGCTCGCACGCTCCCCGGTCCCCGGTCCCCGGTCCCCGGTCCCCGGTCCCCGGTCCCCGGTCTCAGGCCGGGGGCCGCTTCGTGTTTGCCGCCATCCCGATACCTCGGCGTCCGCTTCGCCACGCCCGCGCCGGGTACCACCAACCTGAGCGCACCACCGTCAGGATGCGCACCGTCCATGAACGACCCCGAGCCGGCCGAGCTGGCCAACCCGCCAAGCCGTGCTAAGTCTGCCGGTCCGACCGCTGTATCCCCGCGTTGGGCCCCGCCGACGGTGGAGACGTTACCGTCGTCGCCCGCACCTGGGCGTGGCTGCGCCGCTCACTGCGATCGCTGATCGGGCAGCGGCCTCGCCGCGACCTGCACGACGACACCGAACTGCTGCTGTGCGAGCTGGTCACCAACGCCGTGCTGCTGGGCAGCGTCATCACCGTGCTGCTGCGGGCTGTGGATAACGTCCTACGCCTCACGGTCTGCGACACGTCACCGCCGGCCCCGGTACGGGTCGGTCTCGACGGATGGGATGCGGCCGCCGAGCACGGCCGGGGAGTTGTGCTCATCGAGGCCGTCGCCGTCCGCTGGGGCGTTCACCGTCCTGAGGCCGCACCGGAAAGTGCGTGTGGCTGGAGCTGTCCACCACCGCCCCCGATCGCCGCCGAGCCGGCCTGACAGCCCGCTCGGTTCGCTGGCGACGCGTGGCGAATACGGGCCGCTCAATCGCCCCCTGACCGGCGCGGGCCGATGCACAGTGAGGCGCACGATCGCTCCTGGTGGCGTGTGGCGGTTGCCGGCGTGCCGTCGAATGCAGAACGAGCGTCCCAGTGGGTCCGTACAGTCTTGCGGTTGTTTTTGTAGCAGTTGCTCTATGGCGCTGATGCGCGGTATGAAGGCGGCGCTTCGCCGAAGACGGCGTCTCGCGCTGCTCGGGCCTGTGTCGCCTGGGCACGGGCGTCGAGTCCGAGCCGGTTCCAGTGGAAGATCACGTGCAGGGCGATGATCGCCCGGATTCCTCGGGTGAGGCGGCCGGTTTCGCGGAGGTCCCGCAGGGTTGTGCCGGCGTCGGTGAACGCGGTGTGCCAGGCGTTGCGGGTGCGTGGGGCGCCGAGCAGCAGGCTGCGGGTGTCGCTGGTGAACTGTGCCCAGATGGTGGGGTCGACGGTGGCGGGTTGGTCGCCGTATTCCGCCCGGTGTTCGAGGACCTTGGCCCAGACGTCGCCTTGTTCGTTGATGTCGAGTCCGGCGGCGCGCATGAGTTGGGTGCACAGGATGAGGGAGCGTTCGCGCCGGTCTATCGATGGTAGGGCGAGGTAGTCGAGGAGTTGACGGCTGTCGCGGTGGAACAGCAGATGTGCGGCGGCCATGGATTCGTCGCCGCCGAACGCGTGGGCTTCGGGTTCGTAGATGTCGCGGTTCCAGGCGACGTCATCGGTGAGCAGTCGTTCGGCGAGGTCCGGGCCGGTGCCGTGGCCGGCGGGCAGGTAGCGGACGCGCCACGCGTCTTTGCGGATATACGACCAGGTGGTGATCAGGCCGGCAGCCTCGGCGGCGGGCAGCACGCGGCCGAGGTGGGCGATCGCGTGCTGTTCGCGTTCCGCGGCAGTAGAACCGGGATAGCGGATGTTGAGCTGCCGCCATGCTGGGTCGTTCACGGGCATCCTTTCGTCAGGCGAGCAGCAGGCAGGTGTCCCACGCGGTGGTGTTCGTCTCGGCGGTGGCGAGGTCGGCGCCGGCGGTGCCGTCGAGGAGTCCGGGCGGTTCGTCGGGCGTGGCACGGGCGCGGCGGTGGAGACGCTCGACGGGAGCGATGGCGATCGGTGCGCCGGCGTCGGCGTTGATGCGTCGGGCAGTGGCGAGGAGTCCGGCGGTGCCGTGGCAGAGGCTGCGGTCGGTGATGCGGCGCAGCTGTGTCCGGTCGGCGATGCAGCTGGCGAAGACGGTTTCGGCGAGATGCTGGCGGGCTGCGTCGTCCAGCGCTTGGCCGGCGAGCTGTTGGGCGCGGGCGATGCCGGGGGTGCCATAGCACCAGGAGGGCCGCAGCGGAGTCTGCTGGCGGGTCGTGCCGTGGTGCAGTTCGTTGCGCGTGAGGGTTGGCGGCCACCAGGTGCCGGTGTTGGTGTCTTGTTGCCAGGCGTCGAGCCAACGGCAGATGCGGTGGAGTGCTTGGCGGTGGCCGTCGACGGTGATGTGGTCGCGGTATGCGACGGCGAGGAGGGCGAGGGGGCCGGTGATGCCGTGCGCCATGCCGAAGTTGGCATGGCCGCCGTCGGGGATCGGCAGGCTGCGTTCGGGTCCGTTCCAGCACCACCAGCCGGGCAGGTCGTAAACGGGGTCGGTCAGTCGGACCAGGTAGGCCAGTACGTCGCGGAGCAGGTCGTGGTCGCCGAGCCGGCGTAGGACAACGCCGAGGCCGGTCAGTCCGCTGATGAGGTCGTACTCGCCGTAGTGCGGCTGCGCGCGGTCGTCGATGCGGCGGTGCGCGGCGTCGAGGCGGCGGCGGGTTACGGCGGCGGTTCCGTCCGCTGCAACGGCTCGGGCGTGGACGAGCCCTGGGTGGTTGATGGCGGTGAGGACGAACGCGAGTGCTGGGGCGCCGTAGAAGAGGCTGGCTCCCTCGCCGATGGTGACGTCGTCGACGGTGGCGTCGCGCAGTGCCGCGGCCGCGGCCGGCCAGTTGCGGGTTTCGAGGTGCAGCAGGGCGATGCCGAGCGCGCCGCCTTCGAGGGATTGCCCGGTCGTCATCGTGGCCGTCGGACAGCGGCGTGGGCGATCGCGCGGGCCAGGCGGAGGCAGTGTCGTTCGGAGGTGAGGTCGACGCCGATCATGCGGGCGTGGTGCAGGTGCAGCAGGTCGGCCAGTACCTGGTCGGGGTCGAGTTGGTCGTGGTCGGTGCGGGCACGGTACGCGGCGAGGGCCTCGGCGAGCGGTTCGTTGTGGATGGGGATGCGGGCGCGGTCGAGCTGGGCGGGGTCCAGGCGCGGGCCGGTTTGGTGGGGCGTGTGCGTGGCGAGCCACGGCAGGCCGTCGCCGGTGAAGCCGTCGGCGATGGCGATCATGCCGGCGGCAGTGGCGGCCTGCCGGTCACCGGTGAGCCGGGTCAGGGCAGCGCGGGAGTCGGCGGCGAAGACCGCTTCGGCGGCGGCGAGGGTCGCGCCGGTACCGTGCCGGGTCTCGGGCCGATAGGTGTGCAGGCTGTACTCGGCGAGCAAACCCAACTCGCTGAGGTCGTCGGCCCAGCTCGCAAGGCGGCTGGCTGTCTCGGTGAAGCGGCTGGTGTCGGCGGTCGGGATGCGCAGCCGAAGCTGGGATCCGGGATCCGGGTAGCGCAGATACCACCAGCCGGCCGGCAGATGCTCGGCGACCCTGGCCGCGAGGTCGAGGACGATGTCATCGACGCGCCCGTGCAGGTGCGCCTCGAGCCACCGCGACCGGCCAGGGCGATGCTCGACAGCGCTCGTGGTCCGGGCCGGCCGGGATGGCGCCGTGGCCAGTGCAGGCCGGATCAAGGTGAGCGTGACTTCAGCCGGCCGGTTGCCGATCCAGCCGGCCGGGCCGGGTGCCTCGGTGATGAGGGTGCCGGCACGGCGGTCCAGGTGGCTGCGCAGGACGGCCAAGTGGGCGTTGTCCTCGAGGTCGAGGCGCAGCTGAACATCGTCTTCGCCCGCCAGGACGTGCTGCGGCAGATGGTGGCGCTGGCGGTACTGCTGCCAGGCGTCGCGCCACCGCGGCCACGCGGCGCCGCGGTCGGGCAGCGCGGTCCGGTCGACGACCCACCGCGCGGGGCTGAGGATGGTACGTCCGCGGCGTAGCCGGGGCAGGAACGGCAGGCTCCCGGCGTGGCCCCAGTCGAACCGGCTGCACGGCTTGGTCCACGCCGACCAGATCTCGGTCAGGAACCGCAGCAGCGGCTGCTGCAGATCGGCCAAGAGGACGCTGTTGAGCACCAGCGGCTCGACGGGCCGGCCGGTCGTCTGCGACACCAGCCAGAGCCGCTGACCGTCGCCGGCGACCGCCAGGTCGTCCACCGTCCACTGCGGCTGCGGGTGGAACTCGCCAAGCGGCAGAACCGGCAGGAGTTCGGGCGCCCGGGCGACGGCGACGAGATGGGCGTCCAGCGGCGGGCCGGACAGCTGCATGAGGGCCGCGCCGGGCAGCACGGTCGGCAGCTGCCGGTAGACGCGCTGGAACGACGCGAGCTCGGCGCGGGTGAGCAGGTGCAGGAACCGGGCGGCGCTGGCGCCGGCGTGGCGGGCACCGCTGGTCACCGTCAGTGTGAACGCCCCGCGGTCAAGATCGCGCACAGCGGCGGCGGCGAGCGTGAATCGCAGTTCGGTGTGCGGGGCTGCGGGCCGGTCGTCGTCGCCGCGGAGCTCGTCGATGAGCGCATCGTCAAGGATGATCTCGGCGGCGCCGTCGAACGCAGAACGCTGCGCGAGCTGGCCGAGGAGCCGGTCGCGTCCGGTGAACGTGGCCGGGAGGCGGCGGGTCGAGCCGCGGTAGCCGGCCGGGAACCCGAGCACGGCGAGGACATCGCGGACCGGAACGGCCGCGCCCGGCCCCCACCGCTCAATAAACGCACGGTGGTAGTCGGTCCACGCCGGCGTCGGCGCGGCGACCGACGCGAGCATTGACGCGGCCCGGCCGGCCTCATCTAGGACTGGCGGCGGCAGCGTCACCGTGGCGTCAACCCGCAGATCAACCGCGACGCGACTGCCGACATCCAGCCAACGGCCTGACCTCGCTGCGTGGGCGCCCGGATCGGTAACCGTCATCGGCGGACGCAGCGATGACAGCAGCACGCCCGCGCGCACCAGATCGGCGATCAGCTGCTCGGCCCGGCCCAGGTGGGCACCGCCAGCGATCTTCCCAGTGAGGTCCGCGAATCGTGTAGGTGCGTGGGCCGCCGAGATCGCGGCGTGGATCCGGCCGGTCAGCCGGATCGTCTTGTCGAAGCGGCGATCGTCGGCGGCGTGTGCGCACGGCAGGACCCAGGTTCCGCCGCGCCGGTATCCGAGCTGATTCGTCACAATGGCCGCAGTCCGGAGGACGGCGAGATCCTGTTCGGCACGCGCGGTGTGCTCGGCAATGCACTCACCGTCCGGCCGGGCGACCGCGCGGTGCGCGTCGCCGAGCTGGACGGCGGCCCGGTCACCGAACCGGATCGGTGCGATGCCGGCGAACGTGCCGAACGGGGTCGCCCGCGTGGTCCACCGCAGCAAATACCGGAACACGGACGCGGCCATCCGGCGAATCCTCGGCAGGGCCATCGGCTGGCCGGCGACGGCCCGCTCGACCCGTTCGGCCAACTGGGGTGCGGCAACCTTCACGGTGGCCGCGAACTCTGGCAGCTGCCATACCTCGACGAGCCAGGCCCGCAACTGCTCGGGTTCGCCGCCGACGAGGTCGGGCGGGTCCGGTACGACCAGGTCGCGCGGGTATGCGGCGAGGCGGATCAGGGCGGCTCCAGGCGCGGGCATCATGCGGTACCACCCGAATCGAGCGGGTCCGGCGCGTTGCGGCGCCGGGCCCGACTGTGACGATGTGTTGGGCAGGTCAGCTGTTGGCGTCAGCCTTGGTCGTGCAGGCGTTGGAGCCGGTGTTGCCGGAGCCGCAGCCGTCGCCGGTGCCGGTGGCGTAGCCGCTCGAAGTGCGACCGGCGTCGACGAGCGTGACGTCGAGGCGGAACTCCTGGTTCTCCGCGTCGTCCACGTGCGTGTCCTTCCTATGCGGGGATGGATGCGAAGGTGAGGACGATGCGGTTGTGCCGCTTGTCCAGCACCGTCCCGGCCGGCAGGTCACCGTCGGGAGTCGCGGCGGGCACGATGCGCAGCACCGGCGCCGGGCAGCCCGCGTCGACCCACGCGCGCATGTGCTCAACCATCCGCGCGGCGGTCGCTGCGGACGCTGGACCATGCGCGCAGACGCCCAGGTCGAACAGGCTGTCGGTCCAGCGCAGGGCGGACCGGTAACAGAACGCGTCGTCACGCAGGACCGCGGGCGTGCCGAAGCGCCAGGCGGGCGCGACGATCCCCGCGTCGACCGCCTCCTGCTGCGCGGTGAGCAGCACGAACACATCCACCGGATCGGCGAGATGAGCCGCCAGCCACGGGTCCAGGTCAGCCAGCACGGTCCGGCCGGGCAGGCTCACCCCGGCCCACGCCTGCTCCCGGGGCTGCGCCAGCAGCGGGCCGACAATGCTGGGATCGACCTGCTGGCCCTCGTCGAGGCGCAGGTGAACCCCGTCGGCGATGTCGACGTAACGCATCCCGAACGCCCCGGCACCACGCATAGACACGAACCCGCACAACCGCTGGCTTGAGCTGATCAGCCGGTCGCCGTTGCGTCGCAGCGCCCAGGAGCGGGTCATCCCGAACGTGCGCAGCGGCACGACCAGCACCCCGCCCTCGGCGAGCTGGGCGAACCAGGCCGGCGGGATGTCCCAGGCCCCGACCGTGACGATAATCAGGTCGAAGGCACCGTCCGGGCCGATCGGCTGTTCAGCGTCCACGCACAGCACCGTGACATCGGTGTAACCCGCCGCCGCCAGACAGGCCGACGCCCGGTCCGTGACGTCGGGATCGATGTCAACCGTCGTCACGGCACCTGACGGCCCGACCAGCTCACGCAGCAGCGCGGCGTTGTACCCGCCGGAACCCACCTCCAACACGCGCCGCCCGTGCAGGTCGCCGAGCGCGTCGGCCGCCTGACCGAGCATCTCCGCGATCAACCATGCCGCCGACACCGAGCTGACGGGCTCGTCGCCGTCATACTTCGTGACCACGGGGTCGTTGGCGTTGTACGCCTCCTCCAGCGGCACACCGGGCGTGAAGCGGTCGCGGGGAACCGCTCGCAGTGCCGCTTCGACCTCCGGTCGCATCGTGAGGCCCTTCGCCTCATGGTCAGCGAGCAGCGCATCCACCATCGCCGCGTGCAGGCCATCGCGGGTCACCGTGTCGACACCCATCGGGGGTCCAATCCCCTGTCCTTCAGAGCCGCCCGACCGGACGGACCGTCTGTCACTGACATCTGGCTCAACCTGACCGCGGACGGTGAGACACGCTCGCGAACGTTGCGTGCAGCTCGTGTGGCCGTGCATCCAAGCCGATCGCTAGCCCTTCCAGGATTTCCCAACGGGGCGGCGGCTGGGAATACCGACTTGGTGTCCGACTTGGCGTACCGACTTAGTGTCCGACGTGGTCCTGAACAGCGAAAACAGTCCCGGCAGCGAAAGGAGGATCGGAGGAAATCCTTCACCGGTGGTATCCGTGTACGGTCGGTGGTGTATGGCCTTCGCGGCGGCTTGCGGTCGGCAGGGGCCAGATGTCCGCGTTCGGTTGGCCGACTCCGAGCCATGGGGAGGCTGTGATCGACACCCATCGGCTTCGCTCTGGAGGTCACGTTCGATGGAAGTTGAGTTCCACAGTCTTGATGGGCTGCTGCTGAGGGGCAGTCTGCTCGAGGCGGCGCGTGAGCCTTTCGGGGTGGTTGTTCTTGTGCATGGCGGCGGAGCCAATCGCGACGAAGGCGGGTTCTTCGTTCGCCTGGCGCAAGGTCTCCGCGACGCGCGGCTCGCGTCCCTACGGTTCGACATTCGTGGCCACGGGGCGAGCGAGGGCCGCCAGGAGAACCTCACGATTGCGGCTGTCGCCAACGACATTCGGGCAGCGGTCGAGTACGCACAGCACACGACGGGTAATCTGCCGGTCAGCCTGATCGGAACCAGCTTCGGCGGCGGCATCTGCGCGTTTTTCGCCGCCCGTCACCCCGGCGCGCTACGACGGCTCGTGCTGTTGAACCCGCTGATGAACTACAAGAAGCGGTTCGTCGAAGACAAGCCGTACTGGACAGAGGAGCACATCAACCCCGAGGCGGGAAGGACGTTAGCCGCCGAGGGGACCCTCGTCCATTCGCCGACGTTCAACCTGGGCCGTCCGCTACTCAACGAGGTGTTCTACCTGCGTCCGGAGCAGGAACTCGGCGCCATCGACGTTCCAACGCTGTTCGTACACGGAACGAAAGACACGTTCGTGCCAATCGACAGTTCGCGACGCTACATTCGGTACATCGGCGCAGAGACTCGCCTCGTTGAGGTGAATGGCGCTCAGCACGGGTTCGCAGTCGACAATGACCCGTCCTATGCAGACCCGCAGTCGATCGCTTGGCAAACTTCGGTCATTAAGACGGCGGCCGAATGGCTAGCACAGTCCCCGCCGATCGATCTCAGCGCGCAAGCCGCCGACGAATACCTGCACCGCCGGACGCGCTGACCAAGGCTCCATCCGACTGGCCAAGCGGCGGAGTTCACGCAAGGTCCGAACCGAATCGGTGACGGAGGCAACCTGTAGTGCCACGGAGCCGTCGATCGCAGCGCCGTCGGGATCACCTGTCACGGCCAACGCTTCGGCCTTGAGCGCGAGAAAGTACCCGTAGTCGCGACGGGAAAAAACATCAGGGCTGAGCCAGCGCACATACAACTCGACAGCCTGATCAAGCTGACCGGCCTCGCGGTAGCACATCGCCGTCTGCACACCAAGCAATGCCTGATCGTAATGTTCGGCCAGTCCGTCGGCGCCGGATGAACGCGCTTGTTCGTGTTCGACCATGAGGTCACGTGCTTGCTTCAGCTTGTCATCAACCAGGTTCGTGCTGCCGGAGATCATCGCGTGGCCGCGTGCCTCCTGCTGCAGGGCCTCGGCTCTGACGCGCATTGGCAGTAGCAACTTCGGGCCGTTCTGCACCATCGTGACGAGCTCGAGCATGCGCCTGGCGTCCCGGTCGTCCCACGCCGACTGGCTCTTCTTCAGCGAGATGTAGCCGCGCATGGTTTCGTCGCCCACTGCCGACGACCAGTCCGCAGCCTGATCGCGCCAATAGTTGGCCAGCTCGGGCTGGCCGAGATCACGATAGAGCCAGCCTGCGAACTCGGCACTGCTTGCGCCGACGGCAAGCAACTTCGCGCGTACTGCCGGCTTGACCTGCCGGCCGAATTGCTCGACGACCCCGAGCATGCCCAGCACCGTAGGCAGGGTCCGGCTTGCGCCGCGCGTGCCATCGTCAGCGATGCAGTCATCAAGCCGTCTATGTAGATGGTCAACGATCTCATGATCCAGGTAGCGGTGCGCGTCCTGCACTGCGGCCACGACGTGCGCCAAGTCGGCCAGTGTCAGCACGGCCGTCACGTGCGCTGCCGCACCGGCCAGACTCGTATGAAGAAAAGTCCGCCGATCGATGCCCTCAGTCTCCAACTCCCCGTCCGACGGAGCACCGGTCCATCGGGAGATGTAGAGGCCGAGTTCGCCGTCGGTGGCGGTGCCGAGGGCGTGGCGGAGAGCGGCGCGGCGTTCTTCGCTGGGCCAGTGGTGTTCGCCGCGTTCGAGTTTGCCGATCCAGCGGGCCTCGACGTAGTGGGCGGTGAGGTCGCGGCCGGGGTGCAGGTGGTCGAGGGCGGTGTTGACGGCGTCGGCGAGCTCGGCCCGGGACATGCTCTGCCCGGTGCGCCAAGGCGACGGCGTGCGCTCGCGGAGTTCGCGCAGCTTGAGATTCGGCGTGGTCACGGTGTCAGGATGACGAGGCATCGACCTGGTCCCTCCTGGCGATCCGTCGCGGGCGGCACACCGCAGCCCCGCCTCGGGGTTTGAGTAGTTACGTCAGCCTATCGGTTGCCGGGGCTGCGTGTGCACCCCCCGCGACGACGCGCATCCGATCAGTTATCGGCCGGTGAGGACGGCGAGGTGCTGCTGGAACGACTGGGCGAGACTGGCAAGCAATTGCTGGCCCTTCTCGGCGGTACCGGCGGAGGGCTTGCCGATCACGCCGGACTCGGTGTACGTGCGCATGCCGCCGACGAGCAGCATGGGGCGCTCGTCGGCGACATGGTCTGTGTCGTGGTAGCCGGGTCGGACGAGGTGGGGTTGCACGTGCAGGAGGATGGAGACTTCCAGTTCGCCGGCGTGCATGTCGCGGTGTGCGTCGGTGTCGAGCTTCGCGGCGGCACGGGCGGTGTCCCAGTCGGTTCGGGTCGGGAACAGGCTCATGGACTGCGGCGAGGCCGCGTTGGCGGTCTGGACGACGTTGCTTTTACCGACCGCCGGGAGGTCTAAGACGGCTCTGACCTGCGTCTTCGCGTAGTGTACATGCCCGCGACGTTCGGGCAGTGGGTGATGCGCTTGTTGAGCGACGTCGGTGTGAGGCGTGCGCGTCGTTCGTTGGGGGCGAGCCGTTGACACCTTTGGCGATCCGATGCGGGCGATCGGCGGCACGATGAAGGTGCCCGCAAGTTCGCACGCGATCCGGTGCCGGTCCGGCACTTGACGATGCAGACCGGACAACACCTGCCCGAGCACTGGTCGAACAACTCGGCGAACGCACCCGGCCATCGTCGGCGGTCCGGCGGATCAGCCACCGCGGTCGCTCCGAGGCCGCCGGGCCGGGTGACGCAGATCCATGTAATCGGGCGGCCCGACGGCAAGGATCGTGAGGTTCCAATGCTGGCACCGGGACTCCCCGGGGCGACGTGAAGAGACGTGCGCCGCCGGGGGCGGGAGCGACAGTCGCGATTTGGGCTTGCGCTACCCGAACGCTTCGACCTAACCGACGTGCACGGTAGGGGCACCACGGACGAGTGACGAGCTGGCCGCCTTTCGCTCCGCTGAACATCCGGCAGGCCATCACCGCCTGGCCGCGGACCAGGCAGATCAGTCGCCGCGAACGCCGTCACAGGGTCGGAATGCCGCTGTCCATGGCGGCGTCGTGCGAGTAGCGTCTCGGTAGCTACATGGACCGACCTGCGCACTTCGTCGAGCCTGCAACATCCCCTGACTGTTCGGATTGTTGCGTCCCCGTTCCCGGGTCCAGACCCTGCCCGCCCATCAAGCATGCTCTGCAAGCGATTGGGCTGGAGGAACCATGTCCACCACATTGTCGGCGGTGACCCGGATGGCGGGGGTCCGGATCGACGCGAGCTGCCCGTCGCCGGGCACCGTCCGGGTCGCCGTGGTCGGAGAGATCGACCTGGCAACCGCGCCCGTGCTGCACGACGCGCTGTTGAACGCGTTGTCCGCGCAGGAGCCCGAACTCCTCGACGTTGACCTTGCCAGGGTCGCCTTCATGGACTGTATCGGCGTCACCGTGTTCATCGCCGTGCGCAGAACCGCCGCCGGATCCGGATGTCGGCTGCAGGTCACGAACCCGCAACCGACCGTCCGCCACGTCTTGGAACTGACCGGGCAGGTCGACGTCCTCACCGCCCGGATCGACCGGTCGCTGCCCGCTCCGACCACATCCGCACCGGCGTCCCGGACCGACCCGCCCCCACCTGCGGCGACGCAGCCGCACGCCTTCCTGGGCGCCGCCTGATCGAAGCCCCACCCGGTCGCCGGGCCCGGTCCATGCCGGTGAGCCTGGGGTGGATACCCGCACGGTCGGTGACCAGGCAGGTCGCGGTGGGGCCGCTCACCCTGCCTGTCCTCAACGGCGTAGCGTTTTACCGCGCCCAGCGGCGTTGATGCGCCGATCGGTCCGCCGACGTTCGCGCCGGCATTCCGCTCCCCGCCGGGACCCCGCGGGCGACGGCCAGCGACTCTCGGTGTCCCGGCAGGAGCGGCGTCCCGGCCAGTGGCCGCGCCGTGGCGCCGGCGGAGCCCGCGCCCGGTTGACGGCGGTTGCTTGTGGGGCGTGGGTATAGGGTGGAGCCGGCCAGCCGTTGAGGAGTCAGTCGCGTTCGATCCGGTCTCTTGTCTTGCGCTGCCCGCCCGTCGCGGCCGCACGAACCTTTGGGTATCGGAGGCGGCGCTCATGATCTCGTTGTTGGTGCTTGGACGTCCGGATCAGGCAATGTGGTGAGCGTCGACCGCAGGATGCGGCTGTGGAGCCTCGCCGCAGCATTTGCGGGAGGTGAGTCGGTCACGGTGGAGCATGTGTGCGTTGCGGCAGCCTCTGCCACCGGGACGGACGGTGCTGCCATCGCCGTCGCGCTGCGCGCCACCCCCCGTGAAACGATCTGCAGCAGCAATCGGGTCGCCTCGGAGGCGGAGGAGCTGAGCCTCACCCTCGGTGAGGGTCCATGTGTGGAGGCGCTTGCCGGCGGTCTGGCGCTGGTTGCCGATATCAGCACCACGCACTGCCTGGCGCGGTGGCCGGTCTTCGCGCCGGCGGTCGTGGCAGCGGGTGTACGGGCGATCTTCGCGCTGCCGCTACAGGTGGGCGCGATCCGGCTCGGTGTCCTGGACCTTTACCGCGCCGAACCAGGCGAGCTGGACCAGGAGCAGTTGCTTGACGCGCTGATGCTGGCGGACACGGCATGCGCGCTGCTCCTTGACGGCACGGGGCATGACGCGCCGCGATTGCCGGGTCGTGTCGTCGAACCGGCTGGCCTGCAATACCCCGAGGTGCACCAGGCGACCGGGATGATCAGTGTGCAGCTGGGACTGTCGGCGGCCCTTGCCCTGGTCCGGCTTCGTGCCTACGCATATGTCAACGACCGGCGGCTGCGCGACGTGGCCGGCGACGTGGTCGCCCGCAGGCTACGATTTGACCCCGAGGACACCGGTGGCGGCGGTCGATCCGATGGTGACTGAGGCAATGCCGACCAGGCTGCAGGGGCTGCGCGGTCGGTCCAACGCTGTTAGCGGCCAGCAGGCTGGCGGCATTATGCTTGTCGAGGGTGCTTGAGATGGCCGGGACCACGCTAGCCGATGTGCTCGTCGAGATGGCAGACACGCTCGTCGACGATTTCGATGTGATTGATTTCCTGCACGTGCTGACCGAGCGATGTGTGCAGCTGTTGGGCGTCTCGGCCGCCGGGATCCTGCTCACCGATCAGCGGGAAACGCTGCAGTTCGTGGCGGCCTCCTCGGAGCGGACCCGGCTGCTGGAGCTGTTCCAGTTGCAGACCGATCAGGGACCCTGCCTGGACTGCTTCAACACCGGGCAGCCGGTCTCGGTTGCCGACCTTCGTTCCGCAGGCCGCTGGCCCCGGTTCACGGCCGCTGCCGCCGAGGTCGGCTTCACCTCGGTCCACGCGCTGCCCATGCGCCTGCGCACTGAGGTTATCGGCGCGTTGAACCTCTTCGGCGTCGAACCAGGCGCGCTGGACGACGACCGGCTCCGCGCCGGCAAGGCGCTCGCCGACGTAGCCACTATCGGGTTGCTGCAGCAACGCGCCATCCGTAGTGGCAACATCCTCACCGAACAGCTGCAGACCGCGCTGAACAGCAGGGTCCTGATCGAGCAGGCCAAAGGTGTGCTGGCCGAACGCCTGCGTGTGGATCTGGACCAGGCATTCGCCCTGCTGCGTCACGCTGCCCGCAATCGCAACCGTCGTCTGTCCGAGCTCGCACAGGCCGTCGTCGACGGCACCGAGGCCATCCTGGGCACTCCTGGGGCGAAATCCAGGCACTGACCGGACGCTGGCTGCCGCATCCATGATTCGAGGCGGGCTCTGGGCGGGTTCCCGCCAGGGAGTTCATCTACCCCCTCGAAGCAAGCCTCAACCCTTTGGCTGTCAACGTCCTTGACAAGTGCAGCGCCTGCCGCCCGGCGGAGCAGATGTGGAGCCGACGGGTGTCGAGCGGGGTCCCCGGGACTGGCGGGTGTGGTGGAGTCGTCGATGTCGCCGGAGACCGTCACGCGTGACACCTTCGATCGGCCGCGGCGGGTGACGGTGGTGATCGCTACTTGGGCTCACCGGGTCAGCTGAGGTTCGGTTGGCTGTCGGTGATGGCGCGGGAATGTGCGGTGGTCGAGCCGGATGCCGGCGTAGCCGAGGGTGGCGGCCGCCCCGACGATGAGCAGGTCGGCGATCTGGAGTGGTGGGCCGCTGGGGCAGGATGTTGCCGCCGTCGCGGGCCAGCCGGGTCGTGGCCTCCCGTGACGACAGTCCGGGGTGCAGTGCTTTCGGCGGTGCGAGGTCGCTGGTCACGTTGTCTCCTCGTAGGTGCTGATCCGGGGAGGAGAGGGGGTCACAGTTTGTGGGCGAGCGTGGCGAGCATGTCTTCGACGACGGGTGCGGTGTCCTGGACGCAGTGGCAGTCGTCGCCGTGGGTGCTGCGGTGCCAGGCGATGAGGTACTGCAGGGCGAGCTGGTTGACCTGGTAGTCGTGTTCGGCCTTGACCCGGTCGGTGTCGGCCTGGCGGTTCTGGCTGAGCAGGATCAGCGGCGCGGCGTAGGCAGCCTGGGTGGAGAACAGCAGGTTGAGCAGGATGAACGGGTACGGATCCCAGCGCAGCGCGACGGCGACGATGTTCGTGGCGATCCAGGCGATGACGATGGCGGTCTGCACGATGATGAACCGCCAGGAGCCGAACACGCCGGTGACGGCGTCGGCGAGGCGCTGTCCGGCGGTGCGGTGGTCGTGGCGGTACCGGTTGGCCGGATGCAGGGAGCGGCGCCGCCCGCCGTGTTCGCCGTTCGCCGGGACGGCGGGGTGCGGTGGTGCAGAGGTTGTCGCAGGCATGGCGTCTGGTGGGCTACGACTGTTCGATGATCTGGTCGGCGGGTAGGCGTGGGGCGTGCGGCGGTCCGGCGTCGGCCGGGTCGATCGTGCCGAGGCGCAGCATCAGGTAGGGGTAGCCGGTGCTGGCGAGGATGGCCCGCATGGCCTGGCGGGTGCTGATGACCTCGATCGGGGCGCTGTGCGGCAAGACGGACACGCCGTGTTCGACGGCGGTGAGCCACCCTGCTGACAGGGCCTCCCCGGCGCGGAGCCAGTCGCGGGGCTCGTCGGTGTGGCCGTGGAGCAGGGCGAAGACGGCTGCCTTGTCGTGTGCGGCGCTGATCGGCAGGTCGCCGTGGTGGCCGAAGTCGCGGCCGGGCACGGTGGTGCGGGTGGCCCGGTCGGGGATGGCGGCGTCGGGGATGCCGGTGCCGGCGGCCCGGGTGCCGCCGGTCCAGTAGGCGAGCTCGTCCCGCCAGGCGAACTCCTGGGCCTCGGTGCGCTGGGCGTGGTCGGCTGCGCTGGCCAGTTGCAGGACCTGGTCCGGGCGCAGGGTGTGCAGCCAGGTGTTCTCGGCCTCGATGGCGGCGGTGATGGCCTGCAACTGCTGGGGTCCGACCGGCTCGCCGGTGACGGGACGCCGGTCGGTGTGGCGTAGAGGGATGGTCCGCAGGTGCAGGGCGGACGGCTGGTCGGCGGGTGCGCGGCCTTCGATGTGCAGCTGCGCGAGGTGGTTGGCGTCGGTCACGTCTGGCTGCCGGACCACGGTGGCGCGCCAGCCCTGCGCTGCCAGTGCCATGCGGGCGTGGTGCAGGGCTGCGCCGCAGCTCAGTGTCGCGAGCCGGGCGTCCGGGTCGGTCACGGTCAGGACGCGGTGGCGTTCGAGGTGCAGGTCGAGGACGTTGCCGATGAGCCGCCACCGCCAGGGTTGGGTGTTGTGGATCGATGGTGCGTATCTGGCAGTGGTGGCCGCCTCGAGCAGTGCGTGGGTAGCGGCCTGGGCGCCGGTCGGGTGGGTCAGGGCGTCGTTCGACATGACGGGGCTCCTCATGTGCTCGGCCAGGTCCAGTCGCGGATCTCCGGCAGGTCTTCCCCGGTGGTGCGGACGTAGGCGCGGTGCTCGGCGCGTTTGTCGACCATCTGCTGGCGCAGGACGGCGGCGCGGCGGGCGAGGCCGGGGGTGCGGTCGATGACGTCGATGACGAGGTGGAAGCGGTCCATGTCGTTGAGCACGAGCATGTCGAACGGTGTGGTGGTGGTGCCGTTCTCCTTGAAGCCGCGCACGTGGAGGTTGGGGTGTCCGGTGCGGCGGTAGGTGAGGCGGTGGATGAGCCACGGGTAGCCGTGGTAGGCGAAGATGACCGGCCGGTCGGTGGTGAAGATGGTGTCGAACTCGGCGTCGGGCAGCCCGTGCGGGTGTTCGGCGACGGGCTGCAGCCGCATCAGGTCGACGACGTTGACGACCCGGACCTTCAGGTCGGGCAGGTGCCGGCGCAGCAGGTCGGTGGCGGCGAGGATCTCGCACGTGGGCACGTCGCCGGCGGCGGCGAGTACTACGTCGGGGTCGCCGTCGTCGTTGCCGGCCCAGTCCCAGATGCCGAGGCCGCGGGCGCAGTGCAGGGCGGCGTCGTCCATGTCCAGCCAGGTCGGGGCGGGTTGCTTCCCGGCGACGATGACGTTGACGTAGTTGCGGCTGCGCAGGCAGTGATCGGCCACGGACAGCAGCGTGTTGGCGTCCGGCGGGAGGTACACCCGGACCACCTCGGCCTTCTTGTTCATGACGTGGTCGATGAAGCCGGGGTCCTGGTGCGAGGCGCCGTTGTGGTCTTGGCGCCACACGTGTGAGGTGAGTAGGTAGTTCAGCGACGGGACCGGTTTGCGCCAGTCCAGGTGCCGGATCGTCCGCAGCCACTTGGCGTGCTGGTTGACCATCGAGTCGACGATGTGCACGAACGCCTCGTAGCAGGAGAACAGTCCGTGCCGCCCGGTCAGCAGGTAGCCCTCCAGCCAGCCCTGGCAGGTGTGCTCGGACAGGATCTCCATCACCCGGCCGTGCGGACCCAGGTGTTGATCCGCGGGTGCGATCGTGGCCTGCCACGCCTTGTCGGTGACGTGCAGGACGGCGCCGAGCCGGTTGGATTCGGTCTCGTCCGGTCCGACGACACGGAAGTTGCGGTGCGCGTCGTTGGCGGTCATCACGTCGCGGAGCCAGCCGCCCAGCACCCGGGTCGCTTCGGCCGTTTCGCCGGCCTTGACGCCGTAGCCGCGGAAGTCGGGCAGTTCCAGCTCATGCGGGGACCGGCCGCCGTTGGTGTGCGGGTTCGCGGACATCCGTAGCTCGCCGCGGGGCAGCCAGTCCACAATGGACACGGCCGGAGCGCCGTTGCTGTCGAAGAGCTCCTCCGGCCGGTACGACCGCATCCACCGCTCCAGCAGAGCCAGGTGCCCGGCGTCGTCGCGGGCGGCGGACAGCGGCACCTGGTGGGCGCGCCAGGTGCCCTCGACCGGGAGGCCGTCGACTTCCTTCGGGCCGGTCCAGCCCTTCGGCGTCCGCAGCACGATCATCGGCCACCGCGGGCGGTCGGTGTTCCCGCCGAGCCGGGCGGCGTACTGGATGGCGGCGATCTCGTCGAAGACCACGTCCATGGTCGCGGCGAGCAGTTGGTGGACTTCGGTCGGATCGTCGCCCTGCACGAGGTACGGCTTGTGTCCGTAGCCGGTCAGCAGCGCCGAGAGTTCGTCGTCGCCGATGCGGGCCAGTACCGTCGGGTTGGCGATCTTGTACCCGTTGAGGTGCAGGATCGGCAGGACCGCACCGTCACCGACCGGGTCGAGGAACTTGTTCGAATGCCACGACGCCGCGAGGGGCCCGGTCTCGGCCTCGCCGTCGCCGATCACGCAGGCGACGACCAGGCCCGGGTTGTCCAGCGCGGCGCCGTAGGCGTGCGACAGGGAGTAGCCGAGCTCGCCGCCCTCGTGGATCGAGCCGGGGGTCTCCGGCGCGACGTGGCTGGGGATACCGCCGGGGAACGAGAACTGGGTGAACAGCCGCCCCATGCCGGTCTCGTCCGCGGAGATCCGCGGATACGTCTCGGAGTAGGTGCCCTCCAACCAGGCGTTCGCGACCAGCCCGGGACCGCCGTGCCCCGGACCGGTGACATAGATCAGGTCCTGGCCGCGGGCCGCGACGATCCGCGACAGGTGGGCGTAGAGCAGATTGAGGCCCGGAGTGGTGCCCCAATGCCCGAGCAGGCGCGGCTTGACCTGCTCCGGCAGGAGCGGTTCGCGCAGCAGGGGGTTGCCCATGAGATAGATCTGTCCGACGGAGAGGTAGTTCGCGGCCCGCCAGTAGGCGTCAATCCGATTCGCCTCTGCGGCGCCCAAGGGTTGTGCGTCAACCACATGCACAGATGATCCTCTCTCGATGTACGCGGATGTGCATCGCGGTTATGCCGCATTGCCGTGGCCGTCGTCGGGCCTGCGGCCACTGGTCATCGAAACCGGTTGACCGGTTCCTCGGACGACTCGTGGGTCGGCTGCCCGGACGGCTCCCCGGCTGGGGACTGCGGCGCGGGGCTGGGCCCGGGGACGGTGTGGCGCCGGCTGAGCAGCCGCAGCTGCACGATGCGCGCGGTGCCCGGCAACGCCACGAGCAGGATGCCGAAGACTGCCGCGAGCAACAGCGCCACCCCCATCGGCAGTTGTCCGTGCGCGCCGAAGAACGACACCTTGGCGGGTTGACCGTTCTGCAACAGGAAGATCAACAATAAGAGCAGGATCAGAGCGAAGAGCACGGCGGCCACCCACACCTCACCCACTCGCGAATGTGGGGTTCTCGTGCGGCGCGGCGTCGATGCGGTCAGGTCGGCGCGGCTGTCGTATCCGTTGGTCGGCTGAGGAATGTCCTGCGGGTGCTGCGGTGCGGTCATCACGACCGCCGCCTTCCAGATCAGTACTGCGGGTGCTCCAGCCGGCGGTGCCACCGGCCCGGTGTGCCTGCCGAGACACGGCCAGCCGGGACCTTGCCGGCGAGGCGAAGGCATCACGTGTCGACGTTGCCGTGGCGGGAACGGCGGCGTCTGGTGTGGGAACCGTCTTGCATCGGACCTCGACAGTGGGTGCGTCCGTCAGTGACGTTGCGGATCGGCCACCGGGGTCCTGAGCGACAATGCCGATCCTACGCTCTCGTCACCCGAACGGGCTCATTCGCCGGTCCCGGACGCGAGGTAGGACGCACCGACCCGCTAGGCCACCGATGAGCATGGATCAGTTGTCGTTGATGTCCGGGGGTTGCACCGGACAGTGCGGTGCGCCGTGGCGCATGAGACGGTTGGCCGGCTGCTCGCGACGCTTTGCGCAGCGATGAGGCGTAGGGTGATGGTGTCGCTCCGGTCCCCGGTGGCCGTCGAGCATTGCCGTCTCCCTTGCGGACTTCGACGTCCCGACCTGCTGCATCCTGTCTTTCAGTCGCGTGCTGGCCGGGCCTGCAGGTGATCAGCAGCGGTCGAGTCCGCCGGAACATGGCGGCCCGCATCGGCCACCCTCGCCGTCCTGGTATGCCATGGTCCCCGGTCCCGCTCGATGTGCCTCGGTCCGACCGAGGCGACCCCACATTCCGCCCGTGAGCACTCGTGCTGCGGGACACGATCCACAAGCAATGCGAAGGAACGTGAGCGCGATGGTTGACATCGCCAACGGACACAGCACCGCATCCCGCAACGCCATCGGCACCACCACCAATCCGCTCGTGCCGGAGCGGGAGGTCACCGGATACCGGCCCGCCGACCACGGCGGTGCAACCCGGACCGCCAACCCCGGCGCCCGTGATACGTCCGCATCGATGGCGGCGGCCCAGACAAGCACACGTTCGGCGACCGCCACCCGGTACATGTTGGCCGGAATCCGGCTGGCGCTCGGCTGGATCTTCCTGTGGGCGTTCCTGGACAAGACCTTCGGACTCGGCCACGAGACCGCAGCGGCGAAGTCGTGGCTCAATGGCGGCAGCCCCACCAAGGGCTTCCTCGGCTCCGCGGCGAAGGGCCCGTTCGCCGGGTTCTACCACTCCATCGCCGGGGCCGGTGTCACCGACGTGCTGTTCATGGCCGCGCTCTTCGGTGTCGGCGTCGCGCTGATCCTCGGCGTCGGCATGCGGCTCGCCGCCGGCGCCGGCGCGCTGCTCACCGTCATGATGTGGACTGCGGTGCTACCCCCGGCCAGCAACCCGTTCATGGACGACCATCTCGTCTACGCCGCTGTCCTGATCGTCCTGGCACTGCTCGGCGCGGGGAACACTCTCGGACTGGGCCGTATCTGGGCCTCCTTGCCGCTGGTGCGACGCGCCCCGTGGCTGCGGTAGCCGCACTGTCCCTCGGCTGGAGTTGCGTACGTCGGCCGATCTCGTCAGGTTCGACCGCTTCGGCGGCAGGACCCTGGCGGGGTCGGGGCAACAACCTCGGGAAGGTCGCTATGAACGATCACCGCGAAACGCAGGCCCAGGTCCTGCTGGAGGCGGCCGGCGGCGCGCGGACGCCGGTCCTCGGCGGCCGTGGGCACGGCACGTTCGCCGGGATCCTGCTCGGATCGATCAGCCAGCGCTGCGTCCAGCGCGCACCGTGGCCCGTCGTTGTCGTGCCGCAGAACCCCGCCCCGTCCGAGCAGTAGCCGCAGCCGTCGTCCGGCAGCCAGCGAGGAGCACCGCATGGTCGTATCCCCTCATGTCGTGGACGCCGCACCCCGGGTCGACGTCGATCAGCCCGGCCCGGAGGGTATGGCCGACAACGGTGAAACAGCCGATGAACGCCGGCCGCTCGTCGATCTGTTCCGGGACCTGCGCACGTCACGGTCCGGGCTGTCGGTACGGGAGGCCGCGCGGCGGCAGGTCGTCTACGGTCCGAACACGTTGTCCCGCCGCACCGCTCGGCGCTGGCCCCGGGAACTGCTCGGCCAGTTCACCCAGCCCCTCGCGATCCTGCTCGCGCTCGCGGCGGTCCTGGCCTGGTTCGGCAGTTCCCCGGCCCTCGCCGTCGCGGTCGTCGCCGTCATCCTGCTCAACGCCGGGTTCGCGTTCGTCCAGGAGATGCAGGCCGAACGCGCGGTCGAAGCCCTTGCCGCGTTCCTCCCGGCGACCACCCGGGTGCTCCGCGACGGCGTCCGGACCGAGATCGCCGCCCGGGATCTGGTTCCCGGCGACATCTTGATCATCGCCGAGGGTGACCGGGTCTGCGCCGACGCGAGGATCATCGACGGTTCGCTCGTGCTGGACCTGTCCGCCTTGACCGGCGAGTCGCTGCCGGCCACCAGATCGGCCGGGCCCGCCGATGCGGGCACCTCGCTGCTGGAGGCCACCGATCTGGTGTTCAGCGGGACTACCTGCACTGGTGGTGAGGCGAGCACCGTGGTCACCCGCACCGGCATGCACACCGAACTCGGTCGCATCGCCGCCCTGTCCCAGCGGACGTCCACCGAACGCAGCCCCCTTGAACGGCAGGTGCGACGCGCGACCTGGATCATCGCGCTCGTCGCGGTTGTCGTCGGAGTGCTGTTCCTGCCCGTCGGGTTGTTGGCCGGGCTGGGCTGGGCCGCGGCGATCAGCTTCTCCATCGGTCTGATCGTGGCCAACGTGCCAGAGGGTCTGCTGCCGACCATCACCCTGGCGCTCGCCGCCGGCGTGCGGGACCTCGCCCGCCGCGGTGCGGTGGTCAAGCGGCTCTCCGCGGTCGAGACGCTCGGCTCGACGACGGTGATCTGCACCGACAAGA
Source organism: Dactylosporangium sp. McL0621 (assembly GCF_049995355.1). Lineage (NCBI taxonomy): Bacteria > Bacillati > Actinomycetota > Actinomycetes > Micromonosporales > Micromonosporaceae > Dactylosporangium > Dactylosporangium sp. McL0621. Next base: position 9,067,165 of record NZ_CP188259.1, on the reverse strand, counting down.
CCGGCACCCTCACCGAGAACCGGATGCAGGTCACCCAGCTGTGGCTGCCCGGCGCGGAGTACGACACCACGACCACCGCTGCGGTCGACGACAGCGGGGCCAGGACGCTCGCCGCCGCGGCGGCGGCGTGCACCACCGCGCAGGCGCCGACCGGGACGCAACCCGCCGGATCCGGTGACCCGACCGAACTCGCGTTGCTGCGTCTCGCCGCGGAACTGAACGTCGCCGTCACGCCATCCGGTCGTGACACCGCCCGCCGCGCCGTCTTCCACTTCGACGCCCACCTCAAACGCATGTCGACCGTGGACGAGGATGCCGGGACACTGGTCATCCGCACCAAAGGCGCCCTGGAGACCGTGCTGCCCTGCTGCGGCCAGGTGCTGGACCGGCAGGGGCGCCCCCAGCCGCTGGACGACGGCATCCGCCTGGAGCTGCAGCGCACCCTGGACCGGTACGCCGCCCGTGGTCTGCGGGTCCTCGCCGTCGCGACCCGCGCCTTGAACCACGACCAGCCCGTCCCTATCGATCGGCAGCAGGCCGAGTCCGGGCTCACCCTGCTCGGGCTGGTCGCGATGGTCGACCCGCCCCGTGCGGGGGTCGCCGCCGCGGTCGTCGCCGCGCACCGGGCCGGCATCCGCATCCACGTCATCACCGGCGACTACGGGCCCACCGCCGCGGAGATCGCCCGGCAGGTCGGCCTCGGCCACCAGGGCCGGCGGATCGTCGCCGGCGACGAACTCGACCGGCTCAGCGACACCGACCTCGACACGATCCTCGCCGGCACCGATGAGATCGTCTTCGCGCGCGTGTCCCCGGAGGCGAAGCTGCGCATCTGCGAGGCGCTGCGCGCCCAGGGCGAGACGGTGGCGATGACCGGCGACGGCGTCAACGACGCCCCGGCATTGCGCCACGCCGACATCGGCGTGGCCATGGGCCGCTCCGGCACCGACGTCGCCCGCGAAGCCGCCACCATGGTCCTCACCGACGACAACTTCGCCACCATCGTCACCGCTGTCGACGCCGGGCGCCGGGTCTTCGACAACGTCCGCAAGTTCGTGCTGTACATCTTCGCCCACGCCGTCCCCGAGGTCGTCCCGTTCCTGATCTTCGCCCTGTCCGGCGGTGCGATCCCGTTGCCCTTGACCGTGCTGCAGATCCTCGCCATCGACCTGGGCACCGAGACGCTGCCCGCCCTCGCCCTCGGCCGTGAACCCGCTGAACCTGGTCTGATGGACCGCCCACCGCGCCCCCGTGCCGCGGGCGTCATCGACCGGACCCTGTTGGTCCGCGCCTGGCTGCTGCTCGGCGGAGTGTCCGCTGTACTGGTCATGGGCGGCTACCTCTTCACGCTGTGGCGGGCCGGCTGGCACCCCGGCGACCCGACCGGCGCCGGGACGCCACTGCACCACGCCTACCTGCAGGCCACCACGATCACGTTCGCGGGAATCGTCGCCTGCCAGATCGGCACCGCGTTCGCCGCTCGTACCGACCGCGCCTCGCTGTTCACGATCGGCGTGTTCGCCAACCGGTTCCTGCTCTGGGGGATCGCGTTCGAGCTGCTCTTCACCGCCGCGGTCATCTACACCCCACCGCTGCAGGGCGTCTTCGGCACCGCCCCGCTCAGCCCCGCGCAACTGGCGATCATCGCCCCGTTCCCCATCATCGTGTGGGGCGTGGACGAACTGGTCCGCTGGGCCCGCCGGCGCCGTGGCCGGCCCTTTCGCGGGGACCGGGCTCAGCGAGATCATCCCGACCTGGCGGCCGGTCCGGAGAAAGTAATTTGATCGAGGACGGCGGATCGGTGTGATCCGGGTCGGTAGGGCATATGCTGATCGTGCTGCTCCGGTCCCTGGTGGCGGAGTCCTGTAGGTGCTACGGACTCGCCGGCCACCTGAGAGGTCAACATGACCGGAACTATGCCTTCGTTGATCGTCAACTGTCAGGCCGGTCGTGCCCCGGCGGGTGTCACGATGACCACTGCCACCACGTTGCGGCGCATGGATCCGGCGACGCCGTTAGGGGACCTTCCGCGACGCTGGACGCCGCGTCCGCGTGCGGCGGCGACCTTGTCCACATCGGACGTCCAGGTGCCGGTCACGAGCGGGGCATACCCCGATGTGTTGTTGGCCCGGCTGTACGAGATCCCACCGGGCGATGCGGGCAGGGTCGCGGTCCGTGCCGGGGCGATCGAATGGTATCTGCCGATGTCGGTGTACCTGGCCCGCAGGTTCGGTGGTCGTGGTGAGCCCGTCGCGGACCTGGCGCAGGTCGCCGCGATCGGGTTGATCAAGGCGGTGGACCGGTACGACCCGACCCGGGGGGTATCGTTCGCCAGCTACGCGATCCCGACCATTGTCGGGGAGATCAAGCGGTACTTTCGCGACGCGGCGTGGACGGTACGGGTGCCGCGCCGGTTACAGGAACTCGGCCCGCAACTCGTCGTGGCGGTCGAGGAGCTGGAGCAGGCACTGCACCGGTCGCCCACGACAGCGGAGCTGGCCGCCCGGTTGGGTGTCAGCCGTGAGGAGATACGAGAAGCCCGGCGGTGCGCGGACGCGTATCGGCCGCGGTCCTTCGGGCAGCCAGGGCCGGATGGCGAGGTTTCGGGGCTGATCGACAGGCTGGGTGGTCCGGACGTCGGGATCGAGGCGGTAGAGCGGCGTGAGACGTTGCGGCTGGGGCTTGCCGGGTTGTCGGTACGGCAGCGGCGAGTCATCGCACTGCGGTTCGTCGTCGACCTGACCCAGCAGCAGATCGCCACGCGGATCGGGGTGTCCCAGATGCAGGTCTCGCGGCTGCTGGTCCGTGCCCTGGCTCAGCTGCGCGACGGCATGCGCGACGACGTCGACAGCGCCCCGCGCCGGGCGGACGCCATGTGCCAGGTCATTGGTTCAGGTCCCGCGAGTGGTTGTTGAGCGCTCGGCCGGCCGTGCAGCTTCATCGAGTCGTTGCCGGGGGTGGGGGCAGGTGGTGCCCCGGGCGGGAGTCCGTCCGGGGCGCCGGCTGACCGTGCCCGCGAGCCACACCGTGTCGACCGTCTGGTGACGCGCCGAGCCCGGGCGGGCGTAGCGGCGTAGAGTCGGCCATGTCGCTCAAGACCCCGGTGGCGAACCCAGCATCCCGTTGGCGCACCCGGCACCCTACCGCTTGGCGGCAGACCATGAGCGAGTCAGCGACTGCCTCCGCAGTCCCGGAGCACAGCCACGACATCCGAACCGCAGGCGGCGGCCACGACAGCAACGCCGAGCGCCGGCCGGACGACCCGCCCGGTGAAGGCGGCAGCAGCGCGCCGAACGGCCCTTCGGCAGCCATCGCGGACCGCCCCGTGGACGCATCGCCGGCATCGGTGCACCCGCCCGCAGCGGGCGCGAGAGTGACGGACAGTTTCCGGACGCAGCTGACCCGCGGCGAGGAGGTCATCGACCCCGCCACCTGGTCCGGTTCGGTCCCGGTCGCGCACGGCATCGCGCCGCGGCTACGGATCGGGCGCAGCCGCTGGTTCAACCTGCTGTGGCTGCTGCCGATCGGGTTCGTCGTCCTCCTCGTGGCGGTCGCCGCCGCGAAGGGCCTGCGCGGAATGCCGGCGGTGCAGCAATTCATCACCCGGTACCCCGGCACGATCCGGCCGACCGGTCGGGCGCCGGTCACCGGTACCCCGCTGTGGGTCGGTGTGCAGCACTTCCTCAACCTGTTCCTGCTGCTGTTCATCATGCGGTCCGGGCTGCAGATCCTCTCCGATCACCCGCGCCTGTACTGGACCCGGCACAGCACCCCGGGCCGGGACTGGTTTCGCATCCAGCAGCCGGTCCCCGCCGACCCGCTGTGGACCGCGAAGCAGGACTCGATCAGCCTGCCCGGCCAGGTCGGGCTGCCGGGCCTGCGGCACTCGATCGGGCTGGCCCGCTGGTGGCATCTCGGTGTGAACACCCTGTGGCTGGCCAATGGGCTGCTGTTCTACATCCTGCTGTTCGCCACCGGGCAGTGGCAGCGGCTCGTGCCGACGAGTTGGGCTGCGTTCCCGCATGCCCTGTCGGTGCTGATCCAGTACCTGTCGTTGGACTGGCCGACGGAGAACGGCTGGACGGCCTACAACAGCCTGCAACAGTTCGCGTACGGCAGCACCGTGTTCGTCGCCGCGCCCCTCGCGGTGGTCACCGGGCTGGGCATGTCACCGGCCTTGTCGACCCGGTTCAAGCGGATCAGCACCGTCCTGAGCATCCAGACGGCCCGGTCGCTGCACTTCCTGGTGCTGATCTGGTTCCTGGTCTTCATCGTCATGCACATCGCGCTGGTCGCGACCACCGGCGCGCTGCGCAACCTCAACCACATCTACACCGGCCGTGACGGTACCGGCTGGGCCGGATTCTTGATCTTCGCCATCTCCATGGTGATCGTGATCGTGGGCTGGGTCGCCGCGACCCCGCTGACCCTGCGCCACCCTCGTCCGGTGCAGCAGGTCTGCGCCGCGCTCATCGGCCCGGTCCAGCGGCTGTTCGAACACGTCGACGCCACCCCGGGCCAGTACACCGAGAAGGACATCTCCCCGTACTTCTGGCACAACGGCAGGTACCCCGACTCCGTCGAGTACGCGACGCTGCGCGCCGGTGACTTCGCCGGCTACCGGCTGCGGATCAACGGCCTGGTCAAGTACCCCGTCGAGCTTGATCTGGCGCAGCTGCGAGCACTGGAACGCCATGAGCAGATCACCCAGCACTTCTGCATCCAGGGCTGGTCGGGCATCGCCAAGTGGGGCGGCGTGTCGATGCAGACCCTCATGGACCTGGTCGACCCGCTGCCGGAGGCCAAGTGGGTGGTCTTCTACTCCCTCGGCGACGGATCGGACGGCGGCGTCTACTACGACGTGCACCCGATCGAGCAGCTGCGCTACCACCTGACGATGCTGGCCTATGACATGAACGACGAGCCGCTCCCGTTCGGCCACGGCGCCCCGCTCCGGCTGCGCAACGAGGTCCAGCTCGGTTTCAAGCAGGTCAAGTGGGTCAAAGGTGTGGAGTTCGTCGCCCACTACGCCGAGATCGGCAGCGGCCACGGCGGCTACAACCAGGACCACGAATTCTTCGGCTACCGCCAGTCCATCTGACCTGAACGGACACCAGCATGCAGAAAATGTCTTTGACCTCCCTGGCATGTCAGCAGCTCGAACTCGCACACGCCGCCGCCAACGGTCGCAGCAGTACCACCGTCTACGGCGGCCACGAGCACCAACTCCGCCAGACCGTCATCGCGCTTGCCGCCGGCCAGACCCTCAACGAACACGAAAATCCCGGCGAGGCCACCGTCCACGTCCTGCACGGACGGGTCCGTCTCGCAACAGGTGACACCACGTGGGACGGCATCGCCGGAGACCTGCTGATCGTCCCCGACGCCCGGCACAGCCTCGAAGCCCTCGAAGACGCCACGGTGCTGCTCACCGTGGCCAAACACGCATGAACCGAACTGCACCACACACCCGCGGGAATCCGGCATGCCACGGCGAACAGGGGCCCCGAGCCTGCAGCGACTACATCGTCGCGCGTCGCGCGCCGAGCAGTCCGACCGACGTTCCCGTGGCCACGAACCTGGATCTGCGCCTTCGGCGGGTGCGTAGCCGACGGTGGTGAGCGCTGCACCGGCCGCCCGGCATCGGGCGGCCCGTCGCCGAGGGACGTATGGTGCTGTTCTGTCCCGGCGTCCGCCATTCCCGTGGCTCCGCGGCCGGCTGCCTGAGCGTTGCCGCACCGACCGGATCGGCAGGAATCAGCGGCTACACGTCCGGTCAGGCGACTGCCACGCCATCGCGGTCAGCGACACGTGGCCGGCGGCTGCCACAGGCGGGCCGTGCGGCTCGGGCCGCAACCAGCTTCGCTCGTGGCACGCTAGCCGGGTGACATTTCTGCTGCCGATTGCCACGTCGGCTGACGAGCGTGTCCGTGCTGCCCGGACCGCGGTGTTGCCGGTGGGCAGCTTCGAGCAGCACGGCGAGTTCCTGCCCCTGATCACGGACACGGTTGTCGCGTGTCTGGTTGCCGGGCGTGTCGCTGAGGACTATCCGTTGTTGTTGCTGCCGCCGATCACGATCTCGTGTTCGCACGAGCACGCCGGGTTCGCTGGGACGGTGAGTATCAGTGCCCGCACATTGCTCGCGGTGATCGAGGACGTTGACGAGTCCCTGCGAGCGTCGGGTGTGGAGAATTTGGTGATCGTCAACGGCCACGGCGGGAACTATTGTCTTCGCAACGCTGTTCAGCAGTCCACGACCGTCCGGCCGCGGATGGCGCTGTTCCCTGCCACGGAGGACTGGAACACCGCCCGGGTCGACGCGGGCTGTGAGACCACCTCCCACGAGGACATGCACGGCGGTGAGCTTGAGGTCTCCCTGCTGCTGCACGGGGCGCCGCACCTACTGCGGGAGGGATACCAGACCGCCGACCATGTCGCGAACGACCGGCCTGATCTGCTCACGGTGGGGATGCACGAGTACACGGCTTCCGGAATCATCGGGCGGCCGTCGTTGGGCAGCGCGGAGAAAGGCGCGGCAGTGTTGGACAGCCTGTCCCGGTCGTTCGCCCGCGTACATCACCTGCTGGATCCGTGAAAGCCGTCGTCGATGCGTCGCCCCCGTCACGGCGGCGTGGCTGCCTCAGCGATCCGGCTTTCGAGGTCGGCGAGACGCCGGTCCTGGAAGCGCAGGGTCGACCGGGCCGCGGCGAGTCGTTCCTCAAAGGTCCGATTGTCGGCGGTCAACTGCCGGACCCGCTGCTTGAGACTGGTGTTCTCGATGGTGATCCGCGCGATGCTCTCCTCGTCCCACTCGGCTTGCAGGTCGCGGATCTGGCCGAGGAGTTCACCAATGCGGGTCCGTTGACGGATGATCTCGGTGTGGGCGCTGGTGAGCGCGTCTTCGGCGTTGAGCGCTCGTTCCCGCCACACGGACTGCTGGGCGGCGTCGGGCGCACCGCGAAGCTGCGCGTGTTGCTGGTCAGCGTCGGCCAGCGCGTCAGCAACCGCGGCCCGAGCCCGCGGATTGTCGTAGATGAAGGTCCGCGAAACGTTGGCGCGTCGAGCGACCGCAGCGACAGTGACGCGGGCGTTCTCCCGCCGCAGGACGGCGAGGGTGTCCCGAACCCGCTGTACCGCGGCTTGGCCGCGCGCTCGCCGTGCGGCGACCGCCGCGACCGTGCGACTACCTGACGAGGCAGCGGCGCTCACTCGGCCTCCTGTCCATCGTCGGTGTCTTCGCCGGCAGCGGCCAGGTCGTTGGCGCGAAAGGCCATGGCCCACACACGGTGGAAGTAGTCCTGCGGCTTGCGGAGATCGAGTGTGAGGGCGTCCTGGAGCAGGCCGAGGCCCGCGAGGGCCTTCTCCAGGCCGTCGATGGCCCGGGCGGTGGGTTCGAAGTGCTGGTGCAGGTAGGTGGCGGTCGCGTCGTCGGCGGCGCCTTCGGCCAGCAGCCTCCATTGCTGTCGCCGATTTTTGAATTTTGACCCCTTTTGGGTTCGGGAATTTTGACCCCTCCCCGGGTTGGTCAGTTGTGGTTGGCGCGGTTGTCTTTGAGGAGTTCGCGGCGTTGGCGGGTGCGGTAGGAGTCGCCGGTGAGGGTGAGGACTTCGGCGTGGTGGACGAGGCGGTCGATCATGGCTGCGGCGACGACGTCGTCGGAGAAGGTCTCGCCCCAGCGTCCGAAGGGCAGGTTTGAGGTGACCATGACGGAGCCTTGTTCGTAGCGGGATGCGATGAGTTGGAAGAACAGGTTCGCGGCGTCGTGGTCGAAGGGGATGTAGCCGACTTCATCAACCTATGGCGATGTCGTCATAGGTTGATCTATGCCGAGACCGCGACTATGCCGAAGGATGTCCCTCGATTGGGTGAAAGAGGGCGTGATGGCATCGGCATAGTTCTATGACTGGGAACAGCCTTGATCGGAGGGGAGCACGCGCTCTCCGCGAGAGGGGTGACGATGGTGGGGACTCCGCGCAGGAAGGCCGGCGCTCTGGCCGGGCAGGTCGAGGGCTATCGGGAATGGCTGGCGCAGCGTGGCTATACGCCCCTGACGGTCAGGAACATGCTCAAGGATCTCGGTCTGGTCGGGCTGTGGCTGCGCCGGGAGGGGCTTGATGTCGGCGATCTGAGCGAGGATCGGCTGACTGCGTTCCTGGTGGACCAGCGGCAACGGGCCTGTCGTCGACGGCTGGCCGGGGCGAGGGGCTGGTTACCGCTGTTGACGTTTCTGCGCGAGGTGGGCGTAGTGCCCGAGGCGCAGGCCGCGGTGACGCCGCTGGATGTCTTGTTGGGTCGGTATCGCCGCTGGATGCGCCAAGAGCGCGGTCTCTCGGCGTCCACAATGGTGCGTTATGAGAACACGGCCCGCCGGTTCCTTACCGAGCAGGCGTTGACCGGAGGCCGGGTCACGCCGGAGCGGTTGACCGGCGCGGATCTGAACGTGTTTCTGCTGCGTGAGTGCGGGCGGGTCTCGTCGGGTTCCGCGAAGGGCCGGGTGGCCGAGCTTCGGTCCCTGATGCGGTTCCTTCACCTGAGGGGTGCCATCTCGATGCGGCTGGGGGCGGCGGTGCCTCCGGTCGGTGGCTGGCGGCTGGCCTCGCTGCCGCCGATGATGGCGGCGTCCGACGTTCAACTGTTGCTGGATCGTTGCCCACACGACAGCGCGGTCGAGGTACGCGACTACGCGATCCTGATGCTGGTCGCGCGGCTGGGGCTGCGCTCGATCGAAGTGGCCCGGTTGCTGCTCGACGATGTCGACTGGCGCAGTGGTGAGGTCGTCATCCGGAGCAAGGGGCGGCGTGAGGACCAGCTTCCGCTGCCGGTCGAGGTCGGCGAGGCCGTAGTCGCCTACCTGTCCGGCGCCCGACCCCGGCTCGACGATCGCCATCTGTTCCTGACCGGTCGAGCTCCCCGCGCACCGATCCGGGCGGATCTGGTCAGCGACGTCGTCAAGCGGGCCTGTCTTCGGGCAGGGCTGGCCCGGGTGGGGCCGCATCGGCTGCGGCATGCCCTGGCCGAGCAGATGCTGCGTCACGGCGCCGGGCTGACCGCGATCGGTCAGGTGCTGCGGCACCAGGACCTGGCCACGACCGCGCTCTATGCGAAAGTCGACCTCGCCGCGCTGCGGCAGGTCGCCCAACCTTGGCCCGGGGCCGCAGCATGACCGGGCTACGCGAGCGTCTCGAGGACTATCTGCGCCTTCGCCGTTCTCTGGGACACCAGATGGCCGAGGCGGCCTGGCTGCTGCCGGACTTCGTCGCGTTCATGGACGAGCGCGGTCAGTCGACGGTGACGATCCAGGCCGCGCTGGCCTGGGTTCGCCGGCGCGAGGACGAAGTGGTCACGACTGTCAGCCCGCGACGGGTCACCGCGGTCCGTGGCTTTGCCCGCTATCTGAGCGGCATCGACGCGGATACCGAGATCCCCCCGATGGGCCTGGTGCCCTACCGGCTGCGCTGGCGTCCGCCGTTCCTTTACTCCGACGCCGACATCGCCGCGCTGCTCGCGGCGGCCGAGGCGATCGGGCCGCCGTTTCGGGCGGCGACCTACCGCACCCTGCTCGGCCTGTTAGCCGCCTCCGGACTGCGCATCGGCGAGGCGCTCAGCCTGGACGGCGACGACATCGACTGGGCGCAAGGCGTGTTACTGGTCCGCGAATCCAAGTTCGGCAAGTCCCGGCTGGTCCCGCTGCACGACAGCGTCATGCGCGTGCTTCGTGAGTACGACGTGTTGCGCCGCGAGACGACTCCACGACCCATCGACCCCGCGTTCTTCATCTCCCGGACCAGCCGGCGGGTGATCTATGCCGTCGTCAGCTCCACGTTCCGGCAGCTGGTCGCCGCCGCCGGCATCGGGGCCGGCGCATCGCATCCGCCACGGCTGCACGACTTGAGGCACAGCTTTGCCGTCCGGACCCTGCTGCACTGGTATCGCACCGAGGACAACGTCCAGGCCAAGATCCCGTCGCTGTCGACCTATCTGGGACACCGCGAACCGGCCCACACCTACTGGTACTTGTCCGCGGCGCCCGAACTGCTCGCGCTGGCCGCGGCCCGCCGGGAAGGCATCGGGAAGGCGGCCCACTCATGACGTTGATCGCGGCCACACTCCAGGCGTTCTTCACCGACCGGCTCGCCCGGCAGCGCCAGGCCAGCCCGCGCACTATCGCCGCCTACCGCGACGCCCTGCGCCTGCTGCTCATCTTCGTCCAGCAGCGCACCCGCACCGCTCCCGCCGATCTGGACTGGACCGACCTGGACGCGGACACCGTGTCGGCGTTCCTGAACCATCTGGAGGACGAACGCGGCAACAGCACCAGAACCCGCAACGTTCGCCTGACCGCGATCCGGTCGCTGTTCTCCTACGCGGCGCTCCAACACCCTGAGCACGCTCTGCTCATCCAGCGTGTCCTGGACATCCCGCCCAAGCGGTTCGACAAGCGGATCATCACCTTCCTGACCGACGCCGAGGTCGACGCCCTGCTCGCGGCACCCGACCCGAAACGGTGGGAAGGACGGCGGGACAAGGCGATGCTGGCCCTGGCCATCCAAACCGGGCTGCGCGTCTCCGAACTCACCAGCCTCAACTGCGCCGACGTCAGCCTGGGCGCCGGCGCAGCCGTCCGCTGCGAAGGCAAAGGACGCAAACAGCGCATCGTCCCCATCGGCGGCCCGGTCCACGCCCTACTGCAATCCTGGCTGACCGAACGCGCCGGACGCCCCACCGACCCGTTGTTTCCCACCCGCACCGGCCGCCGCCTCAGCCGCGACGCCGTCGCGCAACGCCTGAACACCCACACCAAAACCGCCGCGACGAGTTGCCCATCGCTACGCGACAAGGACATCCATCCACACGTCCTGCGCCACAGCTGCGCGATGTCACTGCTGCAGGCCGGCGTCGACACCACCGTCATCGCACTCTGGCTCGGCCACGCCAACGTCCGCTCCACCGACGCCTACGTCCACGCCGACATGACCACCAAAGAGAAAGCCCTGGCCCTAACCACACCCATCACCGCACGGCCCGGCCGCTACCGACCCACCGACAAGACCCTCGCCTTCCTCGACCGCCTATAACCGCGACCGGGCACTCCAAGCCTGGTCGAAATGCCGCACCCGCGGACCAGAGCGACTCCTATCCTTCACCGGTGCAGGTCAACCAGTACGCCTACTTCGCGCTGTTCAGCCGCAGCATCCCGGCGAGCGAGATGGCAGCCGTCCTCGGGCTCGAACCCGACGAAACCACCGTCCGCGGCAGCCGCCGCACCAAGCCCAAGGCCATCCCGGTCCGTCACTGCTGGAAGATCGTATGCCGCGAACCAGGGCTACGCGTTGACGAGCAGATAGCCCGCATCATCGAACGACTCGCGCCACACACGGCGACGATCGCCGCACTGGCAAGCCGCTTGGACACCGAGGACGAGGGATCCGGCGCCGTCCTGGAAGTCGTGCGCTACTTCAACGACCAGGAGGCCGAGCAGCACGATCACAGCGATGCCGCCATTGAGACCCCGAACCTCTTCGGTTGGCATCTCGGCCGTGAGGTCCTCGGCTTCCTCCAGGCCACCGGAGCGGTCTTGGACGTCGACGAGTACGACATGACACCGGACTATGCCGAGGACTGAGCATCAAACCGCCATCGGGCCAACCAACTCATGGAAACCCGCGGCATAGTCGCGGTCTCGGCATAGATCAACCTATGGCGATGTCGTCATAGGTTGATGAGGTCGGATACATCCCGTTCGACACCGACGCTGCGAACCTGTTCTTCCAGCTGGTCGCATCCCGATATGAACAAGCCTCGATCCTGGTCACGTCGAACCTGCCGTTCGGCCGCTGGGGCGAGGTCTTCGGCGACGAAGTCGTCGCCGCCGCGATGATCGACCGGCTCGTCCACCACGCCGAAGTCCTCACCCTCGCCGGCGACTCGTTCCGCACCCGCGCCCGCTGCGAACTCCTCGCCAAGCACCGGGACAAATAGACCAAGCCGACCCGACGGGGGGTCAATCCCAAACCGTCCAGGAGGGGTCAGTTCTAATCCGCCGTTGACAACAGCTCCCTTGGAGTTGCATTCATTGAGGCAGCGGAATGTCGACGTCGCACGGCTGGATGCGTTTGGTCACAGGGCCCCTCGAAGCCGCCCTTGATTGAGGTGGGCAGCCCACTCGAGGCTGGGACGCCGGCGTTGTGTCGCAGCTCCCATCGAAGCCCCCTTCATTGAGGCGCGTCGGGGATACCGTGCTGCCAGCGCTCGGACCGGGTCGCAGCTCCTCTCGGAGCCTGCCCTTCATCGAGGCTGCCACCACATCCAGGCCACCCCGGTGGTAGCCCCCGTCGCAGCTCCTATCGGAGTTGCCCTTCATCGAGGCTGGTACGGCACCGTCTTCCCAGACTTCAACGTGTCCGGTCGCAGCCCCCGCCGGGGCTGCCCTTCATTGAGGCATGCAAATGGAGGTCGAGGACGACTCCATCTTCAGGTCGCATTTCCCTTGGAGTTGCCTTCATTGGGGCAGCGGAATGTCGACTCGTGCGGCTGGACGTGCTTGGGCTTGGTCGCAACTCCCGTCGGAGCTGCCTTCATTGAGGCTTGGACGTCGGCATGACGGTGAAGCAGGTTGCTTCGTCGCAGCTTCCGTCGGGGCTGCCCTTCATTGGAGGCGGCGACATCGCCGCCCTCGTCCGCATCAACGTCGAACGCGGGTCGCAGCTCCTGTCGGAGCTGCCCTTCATCGAGGCGCGTAGCCGCCCATCGGCTTCATGATCTCGGAGCCGTCGCAGCCTCCGGGTCTGGGCCGAAAAGATCCGCGAACCTGGCGGTGTCGAACAGCACGGAGTTGCCGGCCTGCGCGGCCTTGATGCCCAGGCCGATCGCGAGGCACGCTCGCCCGGTCCTCGGATCCGTCGCGAAGCATCGTTGCCTCAGCGGCGAAACCTCGCTGCTCAAGCACTCCCAAATCTCCATGCATATCTTCTGGTACTCCGACCAGGCTGGCTTGCCCGGAGTTGGCCGGCGATCCAAAGAGCGGCAGCGATAGGTGCGAGATGGTCCGCCTGGGATAGCCGGTACTCAACCGCTTTTCGGTTCCGTCGAGCATCGATTGGTCATGCTAGATCAGCTCGACGGGCGACCGGACCCATGGCTACTGGAGCAGCCTGGCGTCGCCGACCGCCCGCGTGTGTGGCTGCGGGCCGCCGTCATATCACGCCACCCTGCCTCCAATGAGCCCTACGATGGCGCCGAAGCCCATCTTGTACGTCGTGGAACATGCTTCAGCCGCAGCCGTCACCTGCTCGGAGTCGCCCCCGAGCGCTGCTAGCAGGACGCTCAAGATCAATGCTAGGACCGTCAATGCAGTCACCGTGGAGAAGATCAGTTTGAAGCGGGACGTCAGGTCGGACCTATTGTCGGTGGCCTGAGTGTCCGTTTGTTCCGACTTGTCCATCTCTGCCCGATCTCGACTAGCCTTGTGGTTCTTCACGCCCTTGTATACTGCCCGGATGGGACATTGGTCCGAGAGTCTTGTTGAGGAGACTGCTCGGCGGATGGGCGGTAACCCTGACCGCGAGCGCTGAGGGAAGTCCTCGCCCGTGTCGGCCACGAACTGGAGGTCCTGTCTGGCCGCACCTTCGATCCGGCGCACCGGGAAACGGTGGTCTTCGAGCCGAACGCCCTTGGACTCCGGATCCCGTCGCGGCGCCAGCCGGATGCCCACCCCCAGCGTCCCCGCGAACGACGTCGCCTCCACCGTCAGTCGCCCGGTCAGGTACAGCAGCCGAACTGCCCAGCCGATCGCGGTGACGACAGCGGCGGGCGTGCCGGTCGGCAGGGTGAACCCCTCAGGGAGGCCTGGCTGGTCGCCGCTGCGCCCAGGAACTGCTCACCCGCCGCCGCACTGCCAAAGGCACCGCCCACCGCCAACACCGCACCCGTCACCCATACGTGTTCCGCGGCGTCTGCCAACGCCGCATGCAGGGCCAGTATTCCAACGGCGTCGCCTACTACCGATGCCGCTACCCGCAGGAATACGCCCTGGCCAACAAGATCGACCACCCCCGCAACGTCTACCTCCGCGAGGACGTCCTCGTCGAACCCGTAGACGCCTGGCTGGCCCACCTCTTCGACCCAGCACAACGCGACCACACCATCGAGATGCTCACCCAAACAGCCACCGGGTCGACCGGACCCGACCCGACCCGCGAGGCCGCAAATCTGACCATCGCCGAATGCGACACCAAACTCCAGCGGTACCGAGCCGCCCTCGAGGCCGGCGCCGACCCCACCGTGGTCACCACCTGGATCGCCCAAGTCGAACAGGAGCGGACCAACGCCGAAGCCCTGATGGCCGCCGCGGAGCCGGCCACCGGGACGCGCCGACGTCGGATGAGTCACGACGAGATCTCCGACCTCGTCACCGGGCTGGCGGACGCGATCGCCATCCTCCGCCGCGCCGACCCAGCCGACAAAGCCGAGGTGTACCGACAGTTCGGGATGCGGCTCACCTATGACCCAGAAACGCAAACAGTGGGCGTCCAGACCAATGTCGGACGCCCACCGTGGGGCAATGATACGTGTCGAAGGGGGGACTTGAACCCCCACGCCCGATAAAGGGCACTAGCACCTCAAGCTAGCGCGTCTGCCATTCCGCCACTTCGACCGGCTGAACCATTGTACTCGGCGTCTCTCGACCCCGTGCCAACGGCCACGCGACACATTACACGGTCACCGGCGATCTTGACGAATCGGGGGGTCGACGCGCGGGGGCGGCCGGAGGGGGAGCCGGTCGCCCCGCGTCTTGTCCCGGGTTACCCCCAGGGTCGTGATCGATAAACCTCAGTTTTCAAAGATCTTCTTCCCAGGTGGTACGGCGGGTCAGGGCGTCGCGCACTTTGTCCATCACGCCCAGGGCCGGGTCCACGAGCTTGTTCAGCGGGGGTGTGGACGGCGTCCCTGGGTGGGGGCGGGTCGGGGCGGCCGAGCGGGCGATCTCGACGCGGTTGCCCAGGCGTACCAGCTCGTTCGGGGTGCACCGCGAGCGCAGGGCCGGGAACAGCTCGGCGGCGGTGCGGTGGTTGTGCGAGCGCACGTGTTCGGTGACGGTGCGCAGGGCGGCGCGGTCCGCGTTCGTGTGCAGGCGGCGGAGAGCCACCAGGAGCTCCGCGTCGGCGGCCAGTTCGCGGGTGGCGATGTCGGGGCCTTCCGGGAGTACCGCCGAAACCGCAGGCAGCAAATATTGCTCCTCAGCCGACAGGTGCCGGGCCAGGGTGGCCACGAGCACGTCGGACGCGGCCGGCTCCGTCGCGGCCCGCGTGCAGAGGCGGTCGAGTTGCTCGTGCTCCTCGTCCAACAGGTCGATCATGCTGCGGCCGGTGGCGTCGTGCTCGTCGGGCGCGCCCGGGAGGGGCGGCAGGGGGAGTCCGCTCACGGGCTGGCGGTTACCCGGGCGGCTGAGCCTTGAAACGGCAGGTTACCCGCCAGTACCATCGCATGCACACATTTCAATAGAAGGGGCCGCCATGTCACTGACCTGGCGGGGGTCCGCCACCCTCGCCGCCCTCACCGCCGCCGTGATCACCGCCGCGCAGCTGGGCACCGCCGCCCCGGCCGCCGCGGCCCCGGGCCCGCCGCCCGGCTCCATCGCCTCGATGGGCGACTCGATCAGCCGGGGCTTCAATGCCTGCGGGTGGTACGTCGACTGCCCGAGCCGATCCTTCAGTACCGGCACCGACTCCGCCGTCAACAGCCACTACCTGCGCATCAAGGCCGTCAACCCAGCGATCAACGGCCACAACCTCAACGACGCGAAGTCCGGTGCGAAGGTCGCCGACATGCCCGGGCAGGCCGCCACCGCGGTGAGTCAGGGCGCGGCGTACGTCACCATCCTGATCGGCGCCAACGACGCCTGTACCAGCTCGGAGTCGTCGATGACGAGTGTGACGGCGTTCCGCGCGTCCCTCGACTCGGCGCTGGGCACCCTCAAGAGCGGGCTGTCGAACGCGAAGGTCCTGCTCATCAGCATCCCCGACATCAAGCGCCTGTGGCAGGTCGGCAGCGCCAGCTCCTCGGCGCGTACCGTCTGGTCGCTCTTCGGCGTCTGCCAGTCGATGCTGGCCAACCCCGCCTCGACCTCGGCCGCCGACAGCGCCCGGCGGGACCGGGTGCGCCAGCGCGTGGTCGACTTCAACGCGCAGCTCGCCGCCGCCTGCGCAGCTTATGGCGCGAACTGCAAGTACGACGGCGGGGCCGTCTTCGGCTACCAGTTCACCCTTTCCCAGGTCTCGACCTGGGATTACTTCCATCCCAACACGTCGGGACAGGCGGTGCTCGCCTCGCTCAGCTACGCGGCCGGCTACGGCTGGTGAATCTCAGGGTGATCCGGCGGCGACACTGTGTAGTCGTCGCCGGACCACTCGAAGAAATGTCACAGCGGCCTGATAAGACTTCCTCATGGACGCCACCGACGAGGTCATCGAAATCTGCCGCGACCTGCTGCGCATCGACACCACCAACACCGGCGACCTCGCCACGAGCGTCGGGGAACGGGTCGCCGCCGAGTACGTTGCGGAGAAACTCGCCGAGGTCGGCCTCCAGTCCGAGATCTTCGAGAGCGAGCCGGGCCGGGCCAGCGTCGTGGCGCGTTTCGAGGGCGAGGACCCGTCGCGCGACGCCCTGCTGATCCACGGCCACCTCGACGTGGTGCCGGCCGACGCCTCGGAGTGGACGGTCGACCCGTTCGGCGGCGAGATCAAGGACGGCTACCTGTGGGGGCGGGGCGCCGTCGACATGAAGGACTTCGACGCGATGGTGCTGGCGTTGGTCCGGCAGATGAAGCGCGAAGGCCGCAAACCGCCCCGCGATGTCGTGCTGGCGTTCGTCGCCGACGAGGAGGCCGGGAGCACCTACGGCGCGCAGTACCTGGTCGACCACCACGCCGGGCATTTCGAGGGCGTCACCGAGGCGATCGGCGAGGTCGGCGGGTTCTCGGTCAGCGTCGGCGGGGACCAGCGGCTGTACCTCATCGAGACCGCCCAGAAGGGCATCGACTGGCTCCGCCTGCACGCCAAGGGCCGGCCCGGCCACGGCTCGATGATCAACGACGACAACGCGGTCACGGCCCTCGCCGAGGCCGTCGCCCGGGTCGGCACGCACCGCTTCCCGGTCGTGCTCACCCCGACCGTCCGCGCGTTCCTGGAGCAGGTCTCGCAGATCCTGGGCATCGAGCTCGACCTCGACGACCCCGAGCAGGCCGTCGGCAAGATCGGGCCGATCGCGATGATCATCGGCGCGACGCTGCGCAACACGGCGAACCCGACCCGCCTCGCCGCGGGGTACAAGGACAACGTCATCCCCGGCCGGGCCTCGGCCACGATCGACTGCCGCACGCTGCCCGGGCAGTCGGAGCTGTTCGAGGACGAGCTGCGGCGCATCGTCGGGCCCGACATCGAGCTGGAGTACATCCACCGCCAGCCGGCGCTGGAGACCACGTTCGACGGGCCGCTGGTCGCGGCGATGTCCTCGGCGCTGCGGGCGGAGGACCCGGGGGCGATCGCGGTGCCGTACATGCTCAGCGGGGGTACCGACGCCAAGCAGTTCGCCAAGCTGGGCATTCGCTGCTTCGGCTTCTCGCCGGTGCGCCTGCCCGCGGACCTGAACTTCGGCGCGTTGTTCCACGGCATTGACGAGCGCGTACCCGTCGAGGGACTACAGTTCGGCGTGCGAGTGCTCGACCGGTTCCTGCAGCAGTCCTAAACTTTCATCTTTTTCTCAGGGGGATCCCATCATGACCGACCGGCACGCGGAGCTTGACGCCGCGCTGGAGCGGGTGGTCGCGGCGGCGCGCGAGCATCTCGCCGCGGTCAAGGCCGCCAACGGGCGGGCCGACGACGACGAGGTGTGGCGCGCCTACGTGGAGCTCAACAACGCCTCGAACAGCTATGACGAGCTGCTGCTCGACGAGTTCGGCGAGGTCACCCCGTGGGACGTCGAGGCGATCGACCCGGAGGAGGCCGACCGGCAGTTCGGCGTCGGCATCGTGGACGGCGCCGAGGCCGAGGACCCGCACCCGCGGGTGATCTCGGTCCGCCAGCGCCGTGACTACCGCATCCCGAGCGTCGGCGCCCTGCTGGCCGTGGCCGAGGCGGCCCGCCGCGCCAACCCGGGCGACGGCGACGGCGCCGCGGTGGAGACCGTGGGCGAGGCCGTCCTGGAGCTCATGCAGGCCGGCGACGGCTCGCTGGGCGCGCTGGACATTCCGGAGCTCGAGTCCCTCGACGGGGTGGTCATCGTCGCCGAGGTCGAGACCCCGCTCGACCCGGAGACGTACGAGGACAACGACGGCGTCGGCCCGTTCGCCCTGGCCGCGGGCGACCGCGTGGTCGACCGGCTCGACGAGCACGCGTTCGCCGACCTCGAGGAGGACCTCACCGAGGAAGAGGACGAGGAGCCCTCGGAGAAGACCCCGGCCGAGTAGCGCATCGACGTCCGAAGGCCCCGCGGTGCCCCGTGCACCGCGGGGCCTTCGTGTCTCGCGGTGCAGTCGTGACGGGTCGTGTTTGCAATCGCGCGGAGAGTGATCGGACGGGTGCGGTTGCGGCACCTGACCCGCGTGTCCGAGGAGGCGGCGAGGGTGCCGTCGGGGCGCTGCGACCGCGGTTCGGAGAGCGGCTCCTCGTGCCGGGCGACGACGGATACGCCCCGGCCCGGCCGGTCTGGAACGCGGCCGACGCCAAGCGGCCGGCCGTGATCGCCCGGTGCCGGGACACGGAGGAGGTGGCGCTCGCCGTTCGGGTCGCCGGGGAGGCCGGGCTGCCGCTGTCCGTCCGGGGGCGGTGGGCACGACTGGGGCGGTGGGCACGACTGGGGCGGTGGGCACGACTGGGGCGGGCGTTGGTCGAGGGTGGGCTCGTCGTCGACCTCACCGGCCTGCGGGGCGTGAACGTCGACGTCGGGGCCGGGACGGCGACGGGTGCAGGGGGCCACGGGCCGGGGATGTGCTTGCCGCCGCGGCGCCGTTCGCGTTTGCGGCCGTGGCCGGTGTGGAGCATGCGGTCGGGATGGTCGGGTTCACCGCCGGCGGCGGGTACGGGCGGTGCGGGCTCGGCGCGGGCAGCCTGCCCGGCGCCGAGGTGGTGCTCGCGGACGGGAGCGTCGCGAACGCGGGCCCGGCGCGGAGCGTGATGCACGGTCGCGGCGGGGATGTTCGAGGCCGATCTGATCGGGATCGCGGCCGGCCCGGTGGAGGACGAGTGCACCCGCGTGTCCTTCGGCGTGAATCTCGACCGCTGGTACGACCCGGGCAACCGGTTCGCCTCCGCCATCCCGGGCCTGGTGGGTGTGCCGGTGTGAGCTGCGGGTACTCGAAGGTCATGACGCTACGAAAAGGCGAGCACGTGACCTGGCGCAGCCACGGGACGACAGTGCACGGCACCGTTGAGGAGAAGATCACCGAGCGGACCGAGGAGGCCGGTCGCACGGTCGCGGCCTCGGAGGAGGAGCCGCAGTACAAGGTGCGCAGTGACAAGACCGGACGCAGCGCCGTGCACAAGGAGGCGGCGGTCGGGCCTGACGACTGAGCGCCACCTGGCCCCGCGTCCGTCCGGAGACGTGCGCGAGGCCCGGTGGCGGACGCTCGTGAGCGTCAGCTGTAGTCGAGCGTGAAGTTGTTGCAGACGAAGTTCGACTGCCCGGCGGTACCGCTCAATTCAAATCCGAACTGGACCTGCCCGACGGTGACGTCGCCCCACCAGTTGTTGGTGCGCAGCCAGTTCATCACGGCCAGCACGTCGACCGAGCCGGAGTTCGTGTTCCCGGTCCGCACGAACGAGAACACGGCATTGGAGCCGTTCGATCCGCGGTACACATTCCAGGTGTGCCCGCCCACGCTCACGTTGCGGGCGTCGGGCACCGCGCCGTTGGAGTCGTAGGACCCCGCGATCGGGCCGACCGCGCCGTGCTGGTTGGCCCAGATCATGACCTCGTAGGCGTTGTTGTTCGCCCAGATGTCGTAGGCGCTCTCCCAGTCGCCGTCGGCCGGCACGGACACGTTGAACGTGCTCTTCACCGACGCCAGCGAGCTGAGGGTGCGGTTGAGGGTCTTGCCGGTGTGCGGGTACGACTTCACCCCGCTGGTGCGCGGGTGGTTGGCGACGACGCCCCAGTTCATGCCGGTGCGCGCCCAGATCGTCTGCGGCCCGGCCCCGCCGCCCCAGACGTCATTGATCACGGTGTACCCGTTGTTCGTCCACTGGTCCCAGGCGCCCGTCGCGACCCAGGCCGCGTCGGAGGGCACGCCGCCGGGAGTGCCCGAGGTCGGCGTCGGCGTCGGGGAGCCCGTGGTGCGCGACGGCGTCGGCGTCGGGGAGTTGGTGACGGTACCGGTGCAGGCCGTGCCGTTCAGCGTGAAGCTCGTCGGCACCGGGTTGCTGCCCGTCCACGAGCCGTTGAAGCCGAACGACGCGTTCGCGCCGGTGGCGATCGAGCCGTTGTACCCGGCGTTCTTCGCCGTCACCGTCGAGCCGCTCTGGGTGACGGTGGCGTTCCAGGCCTGGGTGACCGTCTGCCCGGCCGAGTACGACCAGACGACCGTCCAGTTCGAGATCGGGTCCCCGAGGTTCGTGACCGTGACGTTGGCCCCGAACCCGCCGGGCCACTGACTGCTGATCTGGTACCCGACCCGGCACCCGGCGGCGGCGGAGGCGGGCAGGGCGATGGCCACGGCACCGGCCGCGCCGACGGCGACCACGGCACCGAGGGAGAGCGCAAGAGTGCGACTTCGCATGGCGGTACGACTCCTAACTGACCGTTGTCGATGCGCTTCGACAGCCGCGAAGCTAGCCCCGGCACCGAAGCCGGTCAATGTGTGCCGTCACAGACCCGTCGAACCCGACGCAAACGCGTGAAAATTACCGGCCGGACCAAGGTCCCTGACCGCGGCCGTGACCTGAGCTAGTGGGCGGTGCGCTGGCTGTCCAGGTACGCCTCGAGGCGCTCCGGCACCGCTGACGCGCAGAACAACGCGCCCTGGGCCAGGCGGCAGCCCGCCGCCGTGATGGTGGTCAGCTCCGCGTCCTCCTCGACGCCGTCCACGGCGACGTCCACCCCCAGCTGCCGCGCCAGGTTCACCACCGCCGCGACCACCGCCGTCTCCGCCCCCGCGAACGTGCGCCGGTCGACGCGGACGAGATCGAGCGGCAGGCGCCGCAGCAGGCTCAGCGACGTCGCCTGGACGCCGAAGCCGTCCAGGGCCGTCCGCGCGCCCAGGGTGCGTACGGCGGTCAGGCGGTCCACGAGGTCCGGCGGCGGCGGCGGCACGGTGAACTGCACGATCAGGCGCGACGGCGGGAAGCCCGTCGCGGCCACCAGGTCCACGAAGCCGTCCGAGGCCAGCAGGGCGGGGGAGACGGTCACGGCCAGCCAGAGCGGCGGGGTTCCGCCCCAATGGGCGAGCTGGCGGCCGGCCGCGGCCAGCAGCCAGGCGCCCAGCTCGTGGTGCAGGCTCAGCTGGTCGGCCACGGGCAGGAACTCGGTGTCGGCCACGGCGCCCAGGCCCGCCCGGCGCCAGCGGGGGCGGGCCTCCACGCCGGCCACGCGGCCCGACGGGAGCTCGACGACGGGCTGGAAGAGCAGGTCGAGCTCGCCGCGCAGGAGGGCGCCCGGCAGGTCCTGCTCGATGGTGAGGCGGCGGCGCAGCAGGGTGGCGGTCGCCTCGTCGTACCACTGCGGCGGCTGGGCCGGGCCGAGCCGGCGGGCGCGCTGGAGGGCGAGCTCGGCGCGGCTCAGGCCGCTGCCGCCGGTGTGCTCGGCCAGGCCGGCCGACGCGGACAGGTGGGAGGCGACGCCCAGCACCGGGTACGGGTCGGACAGCAGCGTCAGCAGGCGGCTCGCGGTCATCTGGGCGTGCACAGCGCCGCCGGAGGTGAGGACCGCGAACTGGTCGCCGGTCAGGCGGGCGGCGACGTCGCCGGGGGCCAGGGCGGCGCGCAGGCGGCGGGCGGCCTCGACGAGTACCGCATCGCCGACCTCGTGCCCGCGCAACTGGTTGACGCTCGTGAGCCCGTCCAGGCCGAGCACGACGAGCACGCCCGGCGCGGTGCGCTCCTCCAGCCGGCGCCGCAGCTCGGTGCGGTTGGCCAGGCCGGTGAGGTGGTCGCTGCGCGCGGCCTGGTGCAGGGCGTGCTCGAGCTGGCGGCGCCGGCTGATGTCGCGTACGTACACGACGACGGCCCGCACGGACGGGTCGGCGCGCTGGTCGCTGACGCTCCACTCGGTCTCGCGCCACACGCCGAAGCCGTCGCCGAAGCGAGCCTCGACGAGCGTGGCGCCCGACTCCAGGGCCGCGGCGACGGCGTCGGTCTCGTCCGGGTGGACGCGGTCGAGCAGGGGGCGGCCGACGACGTCGGCGTCGGCGAGGCCGAGGTGGCGCGCGGCGGCCGGGGACTGCCAGCGCACGACGAGGGTCTCGTCGAGCATCATTGTCACGTCGGCGGAGCCGGCGACGAGGGCGCGGAAGCGGGCCTCGCGCTCGGCGAGGCGGCGCGCGTACTGCCGCACGTCGGCGACGGCGAGCGCCTCCCGCACCGCGACGATGACGACGCCGACGATGGCCAGGACCGCGGTCACCGGGTCGAAGCGGCCGGCGACGACGAGGTGGTAGGCGGCGGCGATGAGGGCGCCGGCGAGGGGGAGGGCCAGCAGCGGGTACCGCGCGAAACTGCCGTCGGTGCCGGGCGCCGCGGGCTCGGCCGGGCCGCTCGGCACGCGGCCGCCGGTGAGCAGCGGGCCGGCGACGAGGGGGACGCCGGCGAGCAGCAGCCAGCCGGGCTCCGCGTGGTAGTCGAGCAGCATGATCACCGCCGTCTGGGCGACGATCATGAGCAGGATACCGAGGCCGGGCCGGGCCGGGCGGCGCCGCGCTGGACGGTGGCGGCGCGCATGGTGCCCACGACGGTGGCGCCGACGGCGACGCCGGCCACGAGCACGGCGGTGAGGGCGGCGCCCTTGAGCCCGGCGGCCTCGAAGACGACGAGCCAGGCGATGAAGAACAGGAGGACGCCGATGCCGACGCCGTCGAGGAGCCGGCGGACCCGCCCGATGTAGGTGGCGGCCTGGCCGGGCAGGTGGAACAGGCCGGCGAGCAGCGTGCCGGCGACGAAGAACAGGCCGATGAGCGGCAGCTCGGCGGCGAGCGGTACGTCGGTGAGCCGGGCATCGGGGGCCACGACGGAGGCGATGCCGGCGGCGGCGGTCGACACGCCGCAGAAACCGAGACCGGCGCTGACCGGGCGGTGCCAGGCGGCGGACCCGTCGGCGGGCCGGAGCAGGGTCGCGGCGCGCGCGGCGGCGACGAGCCCCGCGACGGCGAGGGCAAGCCCGGCGGGCATCAGCCCGGCGAGGGCCGCGACCAGTGCGGCGACGCTGAGCGTGACCGGGACCAGCAGCACGAGGCCGAGTCTGGCGCACCTCGAACAATGCGGCAAGCATTGACGAAGTTACGTTCCGTTGTGGCGATCTGGAACGTCCGGGTTCAATATCCGTGCCGCCGGCTACGTGCTGAGCCCGGGCAGAGTGCCGTTCGTGACCCGGCGGCGGAGCACCACCTGGCGGGTGCCGTCCGGATACAACCGGACCCGCGCCAGCTCCCAGCCGCCGTACTCGGCCTGGATCGTCAGCTGTGCGTTAGCGGTCATCCGGTCGACATTCGACGGCAACCGCAGCGGCACGTATTCGTAGTCCATGCACCGATAGTGCTACGCCACAATGCGCTGCACCAGCCCTTGTGTCCCGGTACCGCCCGACCCGGCGACGGCCAGCGCTCCGGTCGCAGGATCAACCGCAACAGCCAGCGGCAGCTGTACCGTCGGGTGCCGGCCGGCCTCGCGCGGCGCCCCGCCGCCCAGGTCGAAGCCCACCACCTCATTGCGCTGCGTGAGCGTCACCCACAACACGCCCCGCCCCGCGTCGTACGCGGCCGCCCACGCCCCGCCCGGCACCGGATGGCGCTGGCGCAGGATCAGCGGCCCCGTGTCGAAGACGAGCAGCTCGCCGTCGCGCGCGTCGATCACCGCGAACCGGCCCCCGCCGGCCGCGGCGACGGTCACGGCGCCGTCGCCGGCCCGCAGGGCCTCCTGGCGCGCGCCGGTGGCCGCGTCGAAGACGGTGATCGAGGACTCGGACGCGTCCACGACCGCGATGCGGGACTTGTCGGCGGCCAGGGCGCTCGGCCGGCCGCCGGTGTGGATGGTCCGCAGCGTCGCGCCCGTAGGGGAGAGGATGATCACGTCGCCGCGGGCGGGCAGGGCGACGGCGGTCCAGTCGGCGTCGCGGGGCACGGCGATCGCGCCGCCCTCGGCCGGCAGCGTCCAGGCCGGGCCGCCCGGGAGGTTCTGCACCGCGGACCCGGCCACGACCCGGAACCCGCCGGCGACGGCCACGATGCTGCGCGGCGCTCCCTCGATCGGGGATCGGGCGAGCTCAGGGAGTACAAATGCGGATTTGTCGGAAATAATGGCCGTGGTGGCACCGATTGCGACCCCGATCGGGCGTTCCGGCACCGGCGTCGTCGTGCCGGCCGGTGCGACGGAGGGCGCGGGGGCCCAGGTCGGGGTGGGCATCGTGGCGTCGGGGTGGCTGACGGGCGCGCCGGCGTCACACGCGGTGAGCGCTAGCATGCCGGCCAGGAAGAGCAGTCGGCGCATGTGGCCCAAGATTACGTTTGCCGCTCCGGGTAGCCGGACGTGGGCGCCGACACGTCGTCGAGCGCGGACCGGATCTCCCGCGGCAGCACGATCTCCTCGGTCTGCAGCGCCCCGAGCAGCTGCCCGACGGTGCGGGCGCCGAGCACCGGCGCGACCACGCCGGGCCGGTCGCGGACCCAGGCCAGGGCCACCTCCAGCGGCGACACGCCCAGGCCGCCCGCCGCGGTCGCGACCGCCTCGACGATCCCGGCGCAGCGGTCGTCGAGGTACGGCGCCACGAACCGCTCGAAGTGCGGCGACGCGGCCCGGGAGTCGGCCGGCACGCCTGTGCGGTACTTGCCGGTCAGCACCCCGCGGCCCAGCGGCGACCAGGGCAGGATGCCGATGCCCAGGGCCGCGCAGGCCGGCACGACCTCGCGCTCGATGCCGCGCTCCAGCAGCGAGTACTCGACCTGCGTGGAGACCAGCGGGGCCCGGCCCGGCCAGGCCGCCTGCCAGGTGGCGGCGCGGGCGGTCTGCCAGCCGGAGAAGTTCGACACACCGGCGTAGCGGGCGCGGCCGGTGCTCACCGCGGTGTCGATCGCCGAGAGGGTCTCCTCCGGCGGCGAATCGGGGTCGTACCCGTGCACCTGCCACAGGTCCACGTGGTCGGTCCCGAGCCGCTGCAGGGACGTGTCCAGGGCGGACAGGAGGTGGCCGCGGGAGCCGTCGCGCCGGCGGGCCATCCCCGGGCGCAGGCCGGCCTTGGTCGCGATGACCAGCTCCTCGCGCGGTACCAGCCGGCCGACCAGCGCGCCGATGACCGACTCGGCCTCGCCGTCGGCGTAGACGTCCGCGGTGTCCAGCAGCGTCCCACCGGCGTCGCGGAACGTCTTGAGCTGGGCGGCCGCGTCGTCGGCGTCGGTGTCACGGCCCCACGTCATCGTGCCGAGGGCCAGCCGGGATACCGCCAGCCCGCTACGGCCGAGCGGTCGCTGCTGCATGCATGGAACGATACGGCCGGATGGCGCCTTCGTACGGTAGGCATGGCCTGTCAGCGGCGCAGGCTACCCTGGTGCCGCACCGTGCAGGGTCGCACGGGGGACCCTGGGAGGCAGTTGTGCGGCTTGCGTTGAACCTCGGTTACCTGTCGTCATGGAACGACGAGGCCGGCCACCTGGCGATCGCCCAGGAGGCGGACCGGCTCGGTTTCTCCTGCGTATGGGTGGCGGAGGCGTACGGCTCCGACGCGCCGAGCATGCTGGCCTGGATCGCCGGGCAGACCGAGCGGATCGAGCTGGGCTCCGCGGTCTTCCAGATCCCGGCCCGCACCCCCGCCATGACCGCGATGACCGCCGCCACCATCGACAAGCTCTCCGGCGGCCGGTTCCGCCTCGGCCTCGGCGTGTCGGGCCCGCAGGTCTCCGAGGGCTGGCACGGCGTGCGGTTCGCCAAGCCGCTCAAGCGCACCCGCGAGTACATCGACATCGTCAACCTCGCGCTGACCCGCAAGGTCGTCGAGTACGACGGCGAGTTCTACACGCTGCCGCTGCCCGACGGCCCCGGCAAGCCGCTCAAGCTGACCCTGCACCCGATCCGCGACCACGTGCCGGTCTACCTCGCCGCCGTCGGCCCGAAGAACCTCGAGCTGGCCGGCGAGGTCGCCGACGGCTGGCTGGCCATCTTCTTCTCCCCGGAGTTCGCGCACGAGTCCCTGGGCTCGATCGCCGCGGGCCGGGCGAAGGCCGGCAAGACGATGGACGGCTTCGAGGTGGCGGCGTCGGTACCCGTGGTGTTCGGCGACGACGTCGCGATGTGCGCGGAGCTCGTGCGGCCGTACGCGGCCCTCTACGTCGGCGGCATGGGCTCGCGGGAGCAGAACTTCTACAACGCCCTCGCCACCCGCATGGGCTACGGCGACGCGGCCAAGGAGGTTCAGGACCTCTACCTCGCCAAGCGCCACCGCGACGCCGCGGCCGCCGTACCGTTGGAGTTCATCGACCGCACCTCGCTGCTCGGCCCGGTCGAGCGGGTGGCGGAGCGGCTGAAGGCGTACCAGGAGGCGGGCGTGACGGAGATCTCCACCATTGTGTTCGGCGACGCCGACTACTCGATCGGCGTGATCCGGCAGCTCGCCGACGCGTGGGAGAAGGCAGGTCTCGCGTGAACGGTCCGGAGCGCAGCGGAGGGGCCGGTCACCAGGTGGCTCAGTTTTGGCACGCGGCTGACGAGCGTAGCGAGGAGGCCGCGTGACCACAGTATTGCTGCTGCGGCACGGGCGGACCACGACCAACGCCACCGGGGTTCTCGCGGGTCATCAGCCCGTCGGCCTCGACGAGGTCGGGCGTGGGCAGGCCGTCGCGGTCGGCGAGCGGCTGGCCGCGGCCAAGCTGCCCCTGGCCGCGGTCGTCAGCAGCCCCCTGCCCCGCTGCCGGGAGACCCTGTCGCTGGCCATGCCCGACGTCACCGACGTCGTCGAGGACGCCGGCATCATCGAGTGCCGCTACGGCGACTGGACCGGCCGCCCGCTCAAGGACCTGGCCAAGGACCCGCTGTGGGCGACGGTGCAGGCCCACCCGTCCGCGGCCCGCTTCCCGGGCGAGGACGCCGAGTCGATGGCCGAGATGTCGGCGCGCGCGATCGCGTCGGTCCGCGGCTGGGACGCGCGCCTCGCCGCCTCCCACGGCCCCGAGGCGGTCTGGCTGGCGTGCAGCCACGGCGACATCATCAAGGCGATCGTGGCCGACGCGCTCGGCATGCACCTGGACCTGTTCCAGCGCATCGCGGTCGAACCGGCGTCGGTGACCGTCATCCGGTACACCCCGCTGCGGTCCTTCGTTCTTCGCCTCAACGACACCGGTGGCGATCTGTCCGGGTTCCTGCCCCCGGAGAAGACGGAGGGCGAACCATCCTCGGACGCCGCCGTCGGGGGCGGTTCGGGCGGCTCGGTGTGATGTGCCCACCTGCGGCTTTCGCGGCCGCTTCGGGCGGTTCGGTGTGATCTTGTGCCCGCTTGCGGCGGATGCCGTCGCGACTGGATAGAGTTTCTGACATGAGCGGTTCGGAGCGTAGCTTCGGCTCATGCCGGCGCCCGCGCGAAGCGGAGGTGACAGCATGAGCCACCACGTGCATGCATTCGAGCCGCCCGAGCGGTTCGTTGCCGGCACCGTGGGTTCGCCGGGGGAGCGAACCTTCTTCCTGCAGGCCCGCGGCGGCGGCCGGCTGGTCAGCGTGGCCCTGGAGAAGGTCCAGGTCTCGCTGCTGGCCGAGAAGCTCGAGGAGCTGCTCCAGGAGGCCCACCGCCGCTTCGGCGTCGACCTCGCCGCCGAGACGGTCGTCGAGACCGCCGACAACGAGCCCCTGGACACGCCCCTCGACGAGGAGTTCCGCGTCGGCACGCTCGGCCTGCAGTTCGACGTCGACACCGCCACGGTCATCATCGAGGCGATCGCGGTCGGCGACGAGGAGGCCGAGGAGCCGGAAGAGGACGAGGACGACGAACTGGCCACCGCCGACCGGGACCGCCTGCGGGTCCGGCTCACCCCGGCGGCCACGAAGGCGTTCATCGAGCGGGCCAAGCGGGTCGTCGCCTCCGGCCGCCCGCCGTGCCCGCTGTGCGGCCAGCCCCTCGACGCGCGCGGGCACCTCTGCCCGCGGCACAACGGCTACCGCCGGTAGCCCGGAGTGCCGGCCCTGCCCGAGGACGAGGCCCTGGAACTGCTGCGCCACGGCGAGCTGGAGCTCGAGGGCCGGCTCATGGACGCCTCCAACGCCACCCTGCGCTGCGTCGTCACCCTGGGCGACACCGTGGCCCGGTGCGTGTACAAGCCGGTGAGCGGCGAGCGCCCGCTGTGGGACTTCCCGGACGGCACCCTCGCCGGCCGCGAGTACTCCGCGTGGCTGCTCTCCAAGGCGACCGGCTGGGACATCGTCCCGCCGACCCTCCTGCGCGACGGCCCGCTCGGCCCCGGCATGTGCCAGCTGTGGATCGACGACGACCAGCAGACCGACGACCTGCTCCTCGGGTTCGTCCCGGCCAACAAGGTCCCGAAGGCCTGGCGGCGCATCATGTCGGCCCGCGACGAGCACGGCCGCCCCTTCGCCCTCGCCCACGCCGACGACCCGCGGCTGGCGCGGATAGCCCTCTTCGACGCCGTGGCGAACAACGCCGACCGCAAGGGCGGCCACGTGATCGACACCGTGGACGGCAAGGTCCACGGCGTCGACCACGGCATCTGCTTCCACACCGAGGACAAGCTGCGCACCATCCTCTGGGGCTGGGCCGGCGAGCCGATCCCGGACGAGGGCGTGGAGGTTCTGGAGAAGCTGCGCGCGCAGTACTCCGCGGGCCTGGCCGAGACGTTCTCGGAGCACCTGACCCCGGCCGAGGTGGCCATGATCTGGGTGCGCATCGACGCCCTGCTGCAGACGCGCTGCTACCCCGAGCCGGACGAGGACCGCCACGCGGTCCCGTGGCCGCCCATCTGACGCGCTGCGCCGCGACTTCACCACTGTGAGCCCGATAAGTCGGGCGCTCCGCGCCGCGACTTATCGGATTTGTCGCCTGGCCGGGCATAAATCCGATTCCGCAGGAATCGGATCACGGCTCGGCTGAATTCGCTCCTCTGCGGAGAACAGCGGAAAAGGGGTAGTTCGGTCCCGGCTCAGCTGAATGCGATCCGCCGCGGGCGCCGGTTCAGTCCTGCGGTTAACAGCTGCCCGATAAGTCGGGCGCTCCGCGCCGCGACTTATCGGATATTTACCCCGCCAGGCGTTATATCGCATTCAGGCGGACGGGTGGCCGATGTCGAACAGGTTGCCCTCGGGGTCGGCGAGGGTGGTCCAGGTCGCCCCGTACTCGTCGAAGTCGCCGACGTGCTTGGCCCCCAGGCCGGTCGCGCGCTCGACCGCGGCCGCGATGTCGTTCGTGTGCAGGTCGAGGTGGACGCTGTTCTTGCCGGGCGTACGGTCGGGCACCCGGATGAACATGAGCACCGGGGTGAGCCCGGCCGAGCGGCCCGCGGTGGCGAAGTACTCCGACGCCCCCGGATCGACCTCGCGCCCCAGCAGTGCCGCGTAGAACCCGGCGAGCTCGGTGGCGTTCCCGCTGCAGTCGACCGTCACATTGGCAAGCATGATTTCCGACATTTCCTGCTCCTTCTCGTTGTGAAGTGATATGTCGGGCGCTGCGCGCCGCGACATATCTGACTTATCGCCGGTCGGGGTATAAGTCCGAAAAGTTCGATCACGAAGTGTCGGACTTTTCGTCGTCAACCGGCGACCGGCCAGCAGACCTCCGTGCGGAACCGCTCCTCGTCGTCCGTGTGCTGCGGCCCGACCAGGTACTGCTCCACGATCGGCTCCGCCAGCGCCGTGTCGTGCTCGGCCACGTGCGCGCCCAGTGCCCCGTACGTGAGGTCGCAATCCGCGAACGGCCCCGCATGCACCGCCACCGCGTAACGGCGGCCCGGCAGCGCCGAGAGCCTCGGGTCACCGGCGAACGCGCCGGGCAGGACGGGTACGAACGCCACCACCTCGCCGGCGTCCTGCTCGAAGAACTCGGCCGAGTAGGTGCAGCCCGCCACCCCGGCCGGGTCGGCGCCCGCCTGCGCGAGCGCCCCGAACAGCTCCCCGAACGCCGTCCCGCACCACGCGGCCACGTCCGGGCGGGCGACCCTCGCCCCGACGCGCAGGACGGAGGCGGGGGCGTGGGTGCGGTACAGCACCGTGACCGGCGGCGCCGCGTCCAGCAGCCGGCGCAGCGAGGCGACGACGTCCCGGGTCCGGGCCAGCTCCGCCTCCATGCGGTCCAGGTGCCGGGCGAGCGCCTCGGCGCGGGGCTCCTCGCCGGGCGCCGCGAGCACGGTGCGGATCTCGGCCAGGGGCATGTCCAGGCCGCGCAGGCGCCGGATGAGATGCGCGTCGCCGACCTGCCCGGGGTGGTACCGCCGATGCCCGGTCTCCCCATCGACGTCGGCGGGCACGAGCAGGCCGATGTCGTGGTAGTACCGCAGCGTCTTCGCGGACAGGTGGCACAGCCGCGAGAACTCCCCGATGGTCACGCCCGATGTCATGCCGACCAGTCAAACCCTTCCAGTAGCGGGAAGTACAAGCGCAAGGGCAAGTTTCGTCACATCCCGCGCCCGGCCCGCGCTTGGATACGCTGTTGGTCATGGACTCCTGGACCGCACCGGCGCTGCCCACGCTGCCCCGCCCCGCCGGCGACGCCGCGCCGCTCGCCCTGTTCGACTCGGCGCGCCGGGAGATCGCCCCCGTCGACCTCGCCGGCCGGCCGGCGACCATGTACGTGTGCGGCATCACCCCGTACGACGCGACGCACCTCGGGCACGCGGCCACCATGATCGCGTTCGACCTGGCCAACCGGGTGTGGCGCGACGCCGGGCACGAGGTCGACTACGTCCAGAACGTCACCGACGTCGACGACCCGCTGCTCGAGCGGGCCGAGCGCGACGGCGAGGACTGGGTCGTCCTCGCGATGCGGGAGACCGCGCTGTTCCGCGAGGACATGGAGGCGCTGCGGATCGTGCCGCCGAAGCGGTACGTCGGGGCGGTCGAGTCCATCCCGCAGATCGCACGCAAGGTCGCCGCGCTCATCACCTCCGGCCACGCGTACACCCTCGACGACGGAACCGGCGACGTGTACTTCTCCGTGGCCACGGCGCCGGCGTTCGGTACCGAATCCAATCTTTCCCGCACCGAGATGCTCCGCCTCGCCGCCGAGCGGGGCGGCGACCCGCAGCGGCCCGGCAAGCGCGACCCGCTCGACCCGCTGCTGTGGCGCGGCGCCCGCGACGGCGAGCCGGCGTGGAACGGCGGCGAGCTCGGCCCCGGCCGCCCCGGCTGGCACATCGAGTGCACGGTCATCGCCCAGAGCCTGCTCGGCGACACCATCGACGTGCAGGGCGGCGGCAACGACCTGCTCTTCCCGCACCACGAGTGCTCGGCCGCGCACGCCGAGGCCCTGTCGGGCAAGGCCCCGTTCGCCTCGCACTACGTGCACGCCGGCATGATCGGCCTCGAGGGCGAGAAGATGTCCAAGAGCAAGGGCAACCTCGTCTTCGTCTCCCGTATGCGCGGCGACGGCGTGGACCCGATGGCGGTACGTCTGGCCCTGCTCGCCGACCACTACCGCAACGATCGCATGTGGACCGACGACGTACTCAAGACCGGCCAGCAGCGCCTCTCGCGCTGGCGCGAGGCGGCCCGCGCGGGCATCGGCCCGTCGGGCGCGGAGCTCGTCGCCCAGCTCCGCGAACGCCTCGCCGACGACCTCGACGCGCCGGGCGCCCTGGCCGCCGTCGACGCCTGGGTCGACGCGACGCTGGCCGACGCCGGCGACGACCGCGAGGCCCCGGCGATCATGGCCACCGCGGTCGACGCGCTGCTCGGCATCAAGCTCTGACCCGCTCCCTCGGTCACACCAGCGCAGGCTCTTCGCGGCCGGCCACCAGTCGGACGGTGGCCGGCTCCGGAGCCCCCTGCCGCAGGCGTTCGTGGGCGTACTCGCAGATGACCGCATGCTCATAGACCGCCCGCGGCACCTCGAGCCGGCTGTCGACCCGCACGGGCACGCCGGCCGGCGCCCAGGTCCGGAACACGGGATCGCCGGTGATGTCGGCGAGCACGGCCATCAGGTGCGTGTCGAGGCGCAGTGAGTGCACGGCCCGGCGGTACTCGGCCGCGCTCAGGCACAGCGCGAACGGAACGTTCATCAGGCACAGCGCCGACTGGATGTCCAGGCGCATGAATCTGCGCGTCCGGGGCTCGGCGTCGATCGCTTCGACGGCGAGCATGCTCGTATCGAGTCCAGGTGCACACATTCCGCCGGTGGGCATGCGCGTTTCGCGCGCTGGGGTGCTCGTTTCGCGCGCCGGCATGTGCGTCTCGCGCGCCGGCATGTGCGTCTCGCGCGCCGGGGTGCGCGTCTCGTGCAGCGACGTGCTCGTTTCGCGCGGCAGTGGAGGCGTCTCGCGCGGCGGGGTGCGCGTTTCGTGTGGCAGGGTGCGCGTTTCGAGTGGCGGTGTGCGCGTTTCGCCCGGCGACGTGCTCGTTTCGCGCGGCAGTGGAGGCGTCTCGCGCGGCGGGGTGCTCGATTCGCGCGCCGACGTGCGCGTTCGAACGGCCTTCAGCACCTCGTAGACGTTCACATCGTGCTCGATCACCGCGCGGTTCTTGAGCGCCGTGAGCGCCTGCGGCCGCAACGACACCTCCTCGCGCATCCCGGTGTTGCGCGCGACGAACACGAGCAGGTTCGTCTCGACGATGAAGTGCCGCACGAGCAGCTCACCCGCGGCCGGGCTCACACAGCGGCGCAGGAACCACACGCACAACGCGTCCATGACCCCGTGCGCGGTGAGCCGCCCGGGCACGATCCGCCGCAGCATCACGACCACGACGACGAGCGCGTTGCAGACGGGGCGCAGCAACGGGTACACCCATCGCCGCGACCACGACCGCTGGTCCTCGATGACGAGCCGCAGCGTGCGCGCATCGATCGGCTCGCGCGCGGCGAGCTCGTCCCAGATCTCGTCGCCGCTCATCGGATCTCTTCCAGCTGCAGCGCGTACAGCCGCGCGGTGATCCGGGCGGTGTGCACGATTGCGGCGCAGGCGACAGGATCGGACATGAGCGGGCCGAGCAGACGGTGCATTTCGCTCACATGCTCACCGTCGTTCTCGCCGTGGTACCGCAGGAAGCTCACCTGACCGTCGGCCAGCCCGAGCTGGTCCTGCAGCATCCGCGCCCATCCGAGCGCCTTGGCCGTGCCGAGCCCCTCGATGACGAACATCGCCCCGAGCAGATCGACCGGATCGGGCCGCGACGCCTGCTGCAGAATGAACGCGGACAGCGCCTCCGAGCCCGGGTTCTTGGCCCCGCCCCGGATCTCCCCGAGATCCCCGCCGACGGCCACGAAGTCCCGCTCCAGCAACAGAAAGTCGCGATGCTCCTCGGCCGCGTGCCGGATGGCGGCGCTGCGCAGCTCGAACCGCTCGGCCGAGAAGTTGGAGGCGGCCCGGGAGATCCAGCGTCCGCCCTCGACCACCTGCTGGCGGAGGTTGACGAGCAGCGCGCGGTAGTCGTCGATGGTGGCGGTCGAGTCCTCGATGCGCCGCACGATCGGCACGGTGGCGAGTCGCTGTTCGAGCTCTGTCCAAACGTGCGCGAGATCGTCGACGAGTTGAGCGGGACTGACACAGGTGAGCAGTGCGAACGAGATGGTGAACCGCCCGGACTCGGGCACGGCGAGCAGGATGCGATCACCCGCCTTGAACCGCCCGGTACGCCAGGCCTCCTCCAGCATCACGAAGATGCTGGCCGCCCCGGTGTTCCCGCACGTCTCGAGATTGCTGAAGCTGATTCCGGCGATTTCCGGAAGTTCGGCAAATATCCGATCCCGGAACGTGTTCGCCGACCAGTGCACGAGCGCATGGTCAATCGTTCGGATGTCAACGAGCGCGCGCACGCGCTCGACCCCGAGCCGGAACAGCGAGGGCAGCGCCGACACGTCCTGCCGCAGCCGGAACAGCCCCGCCGCCTCCGCCGAGGCCGCACTCGGGGCGTCGAGCCACCCTTCCCCGGCGCGCATGCAGGCCGGGTACTCATGCGCGTACGACACGCTGCGCACCCACTCGACCCGCAGGCTCTCCCGATCCGGGCGCGGCCGCGACGACACCACGACGGCGCCGGCCCCGTCGGAAAGCGTCCACCGCAGGAACTCGGCGTCGGACGTCGACCGCCCCCCGGCCGTGAACCGCGGCTCGGCGAGCACCCGGCTGACGAGCTCCGACCCGACCACCACGGCCGCGTCATGCTCCCCGAGCGCCACCGCCCCGGCGGCGGCCTTGAGCGCGGCCATCCCGGACGCGCACACCCCGCCGGCGCTGAGCAGCTCCATCGGGCCGCCCCCGACGCGGCCGTGCACCATGGCCGCGAACCCGGGCACGAGCTGGTCGCCCATGGTCGTGCCGGTGGCGAGCATCCCGACCTCGCCCATGGCCAGGCCGGCGTCCTTCACCGCGAACTCGACCGCCGCGGCGGCCAGCTCCTCGTTGCTTGAGCCGGTCGCGTAATGACGCTGCCGGATGCCGTTCGCCGCGAGCACCCGTGCGCGCCGCCGGGCCGTGGCCGGGTCGGTCCCGCCGAGCCGCGAAGCGATCTCGTCGTTGCCGACCGGCGCGCCCGGCAGGTGCGCGCCGCACCCCGTGATGTACACCGCTGACGTCTGTCCCATGTGGAACATTGCAGTCGAAGCGGGGAGGCGATCGGATCCGCCGGACGACTCAGTCGGGCTGAGTCGGGGTACCTAAGCGGTCGCGAAGATCGAACCCTGCGGCGAGACCACCGCCTACCGAGGTCGGCCCGACGCGGACTAACGGGTCTCCATCTCGCGAGCAAGCCGGGTCACGGGTGTCAGGTGCATGACACCGCGGCGCTCCGCATAGTCCACGAAGGCGTCGACCTGGTCGTGGTAGGTGTGCCGGAACGTGCCGCACCGGTTCTCGTACCGGCGCTCGTCGAAGGCGTGGTGCGCGCACCCGCCCATGCACACGGGCAACGCGATGCAGGTGCGGCATTCATCGTTGCTGAACGGGTCGTACTGCAGCCACTTCGCCAGACGCCCGTTCGGGTTGGCGTAGTCGCTGATGTGCCCGACTACCTCGCGGTGCTCGCCGACGGTGTCCCAGCACTTGTACAACTCACCGCGACTGCCGACGACCAGTTCGTTGGCACGCACCGCGGTGCACGGGGCACCCGTCGGGCGCGGCAAGTTCGGCGCGGCCAGGCCGTACCTCTCGGCAAGCGCGAAGAACTGCCGCTCGGCGCCCGCAAACTCGGGATTGGAGAGGCAATTGCCGTAGCTCGCCGAAGGAGACAGGAGGTTCTCCGCGACGCCGACGATTTGGCCGGGATACACGCTGAGCTTCCCGGCGAGGCCCTCAGCCGCGAGGATCGCAAACAGTTCCTCGACGCGGTCGACGTTCGCCTGGTCCAGGTTGACCCGCACCCGAATCGACAGGTGCTCGACAGCGTGCCGCAGGTTGCTGAGAATGGTGTCGAAGCTGCCTTTGCCACTCGCGAGCGGGCGCATTCTGTTGTGTACGTCCGGCGGCCCGTCGAGGCCGACCTGGGCGGTGTCGACGCGCCGAGCGCGAAGCTGGGCACACGTCACCTCGTCCAGCAGGTACCCGTTGGTCACGATGGTGGCCGAGTAGGCGACTCCCTGGGCGTCGCACCGAGCGATGAACGTGTCGGACAGCTCGAGCAAGGGGCGCTTGCCAACCAGCGGCTCGCCGCCGAACCAGGTCACGTGGAACGTGCGGATTCGCGGGAGCTGGTCGTCGAGTACGCGAAAGATCATATCCTGGACGTCGCTGTCCACAATGGACGGATGCTTCGCCTCGAAGCAGTATGGACAGTCGAAATTGCAGCCGAGGCTGGTCACCACGGTGAGGGCGAAATGCGAGCGATCGTCACGGCTGGACCGGTATCGCGCCGCCAGGCCGGCCACCTCATCGGCCTCGTCCGTGACGAGCATGCGGCCGGCGACCAAGTTGCCGAGCACGCCGGGTGGGCAGTCCGCGGTGTCGTCACCGTCCATGAGACGGCGGTACTCCCGGTACTGCTCGATCGGTATCCCCAGCAGGCATCCGCTGGCCGCATTGAAAACATACGCAGTCTCGCCCCGCGTCACCCAGACGTTGTACCGCGACTCCCGCACGGCGGTTCACTCCACCGTTTGGATCACGGGCTGGTAGGTGCCGCACGTGCCCAGCGATCCGCACCCCTGACCGCCCGCGTCGTAGACGCCGCACGACGTCAGATTCGGGCACGGGTCCTTGATGCAGGAGATGCCCTCTTCGCTGAACTCGTCGCCCGACGCGAGCAGCTTCATGAGCAGCTCCGTCACCTCAGGGGTCAAGCGCTTCGCGCCGATGACGCTGTTGAGATTCAAGCTCAGTCCGTCGGGAAGCTTCGGCGGTAGCAACCAGCGCGTGCCCGGCGTTGCGTTTTCCGGATTGTCTGCCATATGTCGACCTCCGTGGCGTCGGCGGCTGCGCCGCCGTTCGGAAATGACATGCTGTGCAACGACTCACGCAGCGTAGCAGCGGCCCTACAATAAGGTCAACGGCTCTGGGTAGGCGTGGCAGACCGGTGAGCTAGGCGCCCTCGGTGGACAGCGTCAGGTACTCCAGCAGCCGTGCCGTCGCCGGTGGGTCCGGCGGTACACCGTACGCCGCCGCGCTCACCCGCCGCTCGCCCCCGCGCAACGCGACCGCCGACACCGCCGGTGACCGGTGGGCCCGCAACGCCAGCGCCGGCAGGATCGTCACGCCCAGGCCCGCCGCGACGAGCGACTGCACCGCCACGTAGTCGTCGGTCGTGAACGCGATGTCCGGCACGAACCCGGCCGCCGCGCACCGGCGCACCAGGCTCTCCCGGCACCGGGTGCACCCGGCGATCCACCGCGACCGCGCATGGTCCTTCAGGTCCTGCGAGGCGCCGGGCCGGGTCACGAGGTGCAGCTCCTCGGTGAACAGCGGTGTCAGCCGTACCGCGTCAGGGAAGGCCGGCGAGCCGTAGTCGAACACCAGCGCGAGGTCGACCTCCCCGGTGCGCAGCAGGCGCAGGGCCTCGGGCGGCGACGCCTCCACGAACTCGAGCGACACGTCCGGGTGCGCCTGCGTGAACCGGGCCGCCGCCGGCGGTACGAACGAGCCCAGCGCCGACGGGAACGCGGCCAGCCGAACCCGGCCGGCACGCAGCCCGCTGTGCTCGGCGAGCTCGGCCTCGGCGGCGTCGAGGCGGCCCAGGATCTCCTCGCCCCGCTCGGCCAGCAGCCGCCCGGCCGGCGTCAGCCGCACGCCGCGGCCCACCCGCTGCAGCAGCTGCGCCCCGGTCTCCGTCTCGAGGCGGGCCAGGTGGTGGCTGACCGACGGCTGCGCATAGTGCAGCGCCTCGGCCGCCGCCGTCACCGAGCCGTGCCGCGCCACCGCCACGAGCACCCGCAACCGCGTCAGATCCAGCATCCATCAATCGTGTCTATGAAAATTCCGCAAAACAAGCATTAGACCTATCAGTTGTACCGGTGGAAGCTCACCCCATGCTCACGATGCGCGACGTGCTCCAGGCCCGCCGGACCATCGCCGGCCACCTGCCGCCCACCCCGTCCTGGTCCTACCCGCTGCTCGACGCGGCCGCCGGCCGCCGGGTCGTGCTCAAGCACGAGAACGCCCAGCCCACCGGCGCGTTCAAGGTCCGCGGCGCGCTGAACCTGCTGGCCGGGACCGAGGCCGGCGACGCCCTCGTCACCTACTCCACCGGCAACCACGCGCGCGCCATCGCGTACGCCGCGCGCGAGTACGGCCGCCCCGCCACGATCGTCATGCCCGAGCACGCCGACGAGGTCAAGGTGCGGGCCGTCGAGGCGCTCGGGGCGGCCGTCGTGCGGCACGGCGCCGACATGGGCGAGGCCGAACGGTTCGCGCAGACCCTGCCCGGCCGCCTGGTCAGCCCGGGCGACGAGCCGGCCCTCATCGCCGGCGTCGCCACGTTGTACCTCGAGCTGCTCGAACGCCACCCCGAGCTCGACACGCTCGTCGTGCCCGTCGGCTCGGGCACCGGCGCGGCGGGCGCCTGTCTCGTCGCGGCCGCGGTGGCGCCCGGCTGCCGGGTGATCGCGGTGCAGTCGCAAGCCGCTCCGGCCGCGCACGACTCGTGGCGGGCGGGCTCGTGCGTGTACCGCCAAAATCGCACGACCATCGACGGGCTCGCCACCGGGCGGGGCTTCGCCGGCCCGCAGGAGATCCTGCGCGCGCACCTGTCGGACTTCGTCCTGCTCGGCGACGACGCGATCGGCGACGCCCGGCGGCTGCTCGCCCGCCGCGCGGGCACCCAGGCCGAGGGCGCGGGCGCGGCGGCCCTCGCGGCCGTGCTC
Source organism: Dactylosporangium sp. McL0621 (assembly GCF_049995355.1). Classification (NCBI taxonomy): domain Bacteria; kingdom Bacillati; phylum Actinomycetota; class Actinomycetes; order Micromonosporales; family Micromonosporaceae; genus Dactylosporangium; species Dactylosporangium sp. McL0621. The sequence continues at coordinate 9,028,540 of NZ_CP188259.1, read as the reverse complement.
GCCCGGCCCGAGCTCATGGGCTCCGCCGTCGGGGTGGTAGTGACGGGGGCCAACGCCACCGAATTGGAGCTTGCCCGTTGAGCGCATCGTTCGTACCGTTCGCCGATTTCCGGCCCGGCCGTGCTCGGCCGGTGACGGGAATCCGGTTACGTCGATCATTACGGACCTGCCGCCCAGGTCCGGAACACCCCCGTCGAAGGAGAGGTCTGTCGTGACCGGTCCTGAAGAGCGGAAGGCCCCGGCGAGTGACCGCAGTCCCTGGAATTGGCTGCTGTTCATCCCGATCGTGGTACCGCTGCTCACGTTCTTGTTCAACGCCGACGGACCCCGGTTCCTCGGCTTCCCGCGGTTCTACTGGCTCCAGCTGGCCTTCATCCTTCTGGGCGTGGGCGTCACCACGCTCGTCTACCAGATGACGAAGAAGAGGTGAGCGGCCATGTGGCGTGACCATGTCCTCGAAATCGTCATCTTCGTCGTGCTGTTCCTCACGGTCAGCGCCATGGGCTTCTTCGCCGCCCGCTGGCGCCGCCCCGACACGCTGAACCACCTCGACGAGTGGGGCCTCGGCGGCCGCAACTTCGGCGGCTGGATCACCTGGTTCCTCGTCGGCGGCGACCTGTACACCGCGTACACCTTCGTCGCCGTCCCGGCCCTGCTGTTCGCCTCGGGCGCGGCCGGCTTCTTCGCGGTGCCGTACACGGTGATCATCTATCCGCTGGTGTTCCTCGTGCTGCTGCGGATGTGGTCGGTGTCGCACCGGCACGGGTTCGTCACCCCGGCCGACTTCGTGCGGGCCCGGTTCCAGTCCCCGACGCTCGCCCTGGTCATCGCGATCACCGGGATCGTGGCGACGATGCCGTACATCGCGCTGCAGCTCGTCGGCATCGAGTCGGTCCTCAAGACCATGGGCGTCACCGGGTCCGGCACCCTCGCCCGGCACCTGCCGATCATCATCGCCTTCGCGATCCTGGCCGCCTACACGTACTCCAGCGGCCTGCGCGCCCCGGCGCTCATCGCGTTCGTGAAGGACATCCTGATCTACGTCGTCATCCTGGTCGCGGTCTTCTACCTGCCGTCCAAACTCGGCGGCTGGGGCGCGATCTTCGACGCCGCCGACGCGAAGTTCGCCAAGACGCCGGCCACGACGGACGGCATCCTGCTCAACGGCAACAACCAGGTCCAGTACTTCACGCTCGCCCTCGGCTCGGCCCTGGCGCTGTTCCTGTACCCGCACAGCATCACCGGGGTCCTGGCGAGCCGGAACCGCGACGTGATCAAGCGGAACATGTCGGCGCTACCGGCGTACAGCTTCCTGCTCGGCCTCATCGCCCTGCTCGGCTTCGCCGCCATCGCCGCGGGCGTGACCCCGCTGACGAACCCCAACGGCACCAACGACAACAACACCGTGGTACCGCTGCTGTTCGACAAGCTCTTCCCGGACTGGTTCGCGGGGGTCGCGTACGCCGCGATCGGCATCGGCGCCCTGGTGCCGGCGGCCATCATGTCCATCGCCGCCGCGAACCTGTTCACCCGCAACATCTACCGCGAATACCTCAAGCGCGACGCCACGCCCGCCCAGCAGGCCACGGCCTCGAAGGTGATGAGCCTGCTGGTCAAGTTCGGCGCCCTGCTCTTCGTCGTCTTCGTCGACCCGCAGTTCTCCATCGACCTGCAGCTCATCGGCGGCGTCATCATCCTGCAGACCCTGCCCGCGGTGGCGCTGGGCCTGTTCACCCGGTGGTTCCACCGCGGCGCCCTGATCGCGGGCTGGATCGCCGGCATGGGCCTGGGCGTGTGGATGCTGTACAAGGTGGTGAACCCGACGACCCACCACCACTTCGCGAGCTCGGCGTTCCCGCTGAGCGAGTGGGGCTTCGACACCAAGAAGACCATCTACGTCGGCTTCGTGGCGGTCCTGGTCAACCTGGCCGTGGCCGCGATCGTGACGCTGATCCTGCGCGCCTCCTCGGTGGCCGACGGCGGCGACGACACGACCCGCGACGACTACTTCGCGGACGAGGGCGACCCGCGCATCAGCGACACCCCGACCTCCCCGGCCCCGGTGGCGACGGCCGCCCCCGACCCGATCACCTGACCGCTCCCGACCGGCGCCGGCCCTGCGACCCAGGGCCGGCGCCCGGACAGGGCCTAACCCAGCGCGAGGCCCGGCTCGTCGTCGGGCAGGCCGGGGCGGGGCGCCGGGATCCGGTACTCCTCCGTCAGCTGCGTCATCGGCCCCGGCCAGGCCGCCTGGGCGACCTCGAGGACCTTGTGGTCCTCGTCGTACGCCACGTGCAGCAGCACCAGTACCGGCGTGTCCGGCCGGATCTGCAGCAGCTCCGACTCCTCGCGCGAGGGCAGCCGGGCGCTCACCTGGTCGCGTGCGCTCGCGTAGCGGCGGCCGAGCTCCTCCTCGACCTCCTGGTACAGCGGGCGGTCGAACACGTCCGGGCGCTCGATCGAGGTGCCGCGGACGTCGTTGGGGCGGAACCACGACGCGCCGACCTCGACGGGGGAGTCGCCGGTGCGCACCAGGTGCCGGCGCACGAGCAGCGGCGCGCCGGGGTCGACGCCGAACGCCTCGGCCACCTCGGCCGGCGCCGGCATCTGCGCGACGATCATGAGATGCTGGCGGTACCGGGCCGCGAGCTCCGCGTGGTAGCCGCGCTGGGAGCCGTAGCGGCCGCGGGAGAGCCGGTTCATGCGCCGCTTCGTGCCGCGCACGAACGTGCCCGACCCGGGGCGCGTGATCAGCAGCCCCTCGATGCGCAGCTGGTCGATCGTGCGCTGCACCGTCTGCTTGGCCACCCCGAACTGCGCGGCCAGGGCCGGGATCGACGGCAGGCGCTCGCCGGGGGCCCAGTCGCCGCGCTGGATCTGCGCGCGCAGCTGCGCCCCGATCTGCCGGTGCGGAAACTCGGCGGCGCCCGGGTTGATGGTCATAGGGCTCAAACTAGCCTCCTAGGAAGCCGAGCGCAACGTGTTCGAGGGGGAGTTTGGTGCCGGCCGCACGAGGGCAGCGGGGCGACGTGACGAACGAGCCGATGAGCACGATGCACGCCGTGCGGGCCCACCGCCGCGGCGGCCCCGAGGAGCTGGTGTACGAGGAGGCGCCGCGCCCCGAGCCGGCGCCCGGCGAGGTGCTTGTGGCCGTGCACGCCGCGTCGATCACCCCCGGCGAGCTCACCTGGGACGCCACCTGGACCGACCGCCGTACGCCGGGGGGCCGCGAGCGCACGCCGATCGTCCCCGCGCACGAGATGTCGGGCGTGGTCGCCGCGCTCGGCCCGGGGGTGACCGGGATCGCGGTGGGCGACGAGGTGTTCGGGCTCATCCCGTTCGTGCGCGACGGGGCCGCCGCCGAGTACGTCACCGTGCCGGCGGACGTCCTGGCCGCCAAGCCCGCGACCGTCGACCACGAGGCGGCCGCCGCCGTCCCGATGCCCGCGCTCACGGCCTGGCAGGCGCTGGTCCGCCACGCCGGTCTGCAGGCCGGGCAGCACGTGCTGGTCCACGGCGCGGCCGGCGGCGTCGGCTCGCTCGCCGTGCAGGTCGCGGCGGACCTGGGGGCGCGGGTCACCGCGACCGCCGGCGCGCGGGACCGGGGCTTTGTGACCGAGCTCGGCGCGCACGAGGTCGTCGACTACGCGACCGAGCGCTTCGAGGACCGCGTCACGGGCGTCGACGTGGTCCTCGACCTGGTGGGAGGCGAGACGCAGGAGCGTTCGTGGGCCGTGCTGCGGCCGGGGGGCGTGCTGGTGAGCGTCGCCGCCCCGCCGGATGCCGGGGAGGCCGCGGCGCACGGGTCCCGCGGGGTCTTCTTCATCGTCGAGCCGGACCGCGCCGAGCTCGAGACGATCGCGCGGCTCGTCGAGACCGGCCGGCTGGCCCCGGTGGTGGACCGGGTCGTCCCGCTGGCCGGCGCGCGCGCCGCCTACGAGGAGCTGGAGACCGGGCACCGGCGCGGGAAGGTCGTCATCGGCGTGGCCCGGCCGGCCGCCTGATCGGGGCCGGCCGGGCGGTGCCGGCTACTTCGCGTTGCAGTGTCTCCACTCTGCCGCAATACCGGACGAACGCCGTGGATTGAGGGCCTGAGCTGCACGGACTCTTACCATCGATGGTGGTCTTTGGTGACCTTTGGCCGACGTCTGACGGCCTGGCGACGGCCTGGAAAGCATCTCGATGTGGACCAACGACGCCTTGACCCCAGCGACGCGCAATGGGTCTGCGGGCGGCTCTTTCCGAGCTTGCAACGCTCGATGAGGTTCTATGTGGGTGGCACTGGGTTGGTCGGCTGGTGTGGTCTGGCTGCCTGTGGTGTGCGGCGGGAGGCCGCGGCGGATCTTGGCATCCCGGAGCGTCGGGTCCAGGGCGGGTAGCCCTGGCCGCGGAGGCCGCCATTTCCGGGTCGTAGGGCCGGAGGCCCTACCCGCCGGAGGCATCGCGTCGTCTTCCGCCCGCCCGGCGCGTTCGTGGTTCGAGCGTCGAGCCGGTCAACCGGTCGGTTGTCACCCTTCGTTTCGCTCGATCGCGCCGGGTGAGCGGCATGGCATGACGTGCGGTGGCCGACATGATGGTGATGGGGGTAAGCACAACGCCCTCATCCCGGGCGTCCAAATAGCGAAGGCGGGATGGTCGCTGGGGGCAACGCGGGCGCATCGCTCGCGTTGCACCACGAACTGGTCGTGAGCGCGACCAGAGAGGACGCTGGTGGTGGGGCGATCGAGAGTGGGCGGTCGGTGATGTTGGTACGCCTGGCCGGCCGGCTGCTACGGCCGTCACCGCCACCGCTGGCGTTGGGGATCGCGGTCGCCGCGCTGCTCGTCGTGTTCGAGATGCTGCTGGCCTATGCGCTCGGACGCGTAGCGTCGAGGGACATCCTGGTGGTGTTCTTCCTGCTCGGCGTGCTGGCGATCTCCACGATCTGGGGCCTGCGGCTGGCGTTGCCGATGGCGTTCGTGAGCGTCGCGGCCTACGAGATCGGCTTTGTCCCGCCCGTCCGGGACCTCGCTGTCAGGCAGACACGGGCGTGGGCGGAACTCACGGCGTTCCTCGTCGCGACGGTACTGGCCAGCTTGATGGGCGAGGTTGCCCGCGTTCGAGCGGTCGAGGCGATCGAGCGCCGCGAGGAGTCCGACCTCTTCGCCGGGGTGGCCCGGCTCTTTCTGGCTGTGCACGATCTGCGGTCGGCGCTGCCGGAGGCGTCGCGCCGCCTGGCGCGGACGTTGCGGCTGCCGTTCGCGGCGATCGAACTCGACAGCGTCCCAGCCGACGAGCACCAAGTGGCACTCCCGCTGCGGTACGGCTCGCAGACCGGCACCCTGCTCGTCCCCGCCGACCTGCCGGAGCCGGTCCAGCAGCGGCTGCGCGAACGAGTGGTGTCAAAGTTGGAGTTAGTCCTGCGGGCCGCGGCCGAGCGCGATGCCGTGGGCCGCTCGCTGCGCGAGCTGGCGGCGGAACAGGCCAGCCTGCGGCGGGTGGCGGTGCTCGTCGCGCACGGTGCGCCGCCCGAAGAGGTCCTGCCCGCGGTCGCCGCGGAGACGACGTCGCTGCTGGAGGCGGACGCCTCGAGGCTGGTGCGCCACGAGGCGCCCTCCGGCACGGTCAGCGTCATCGCCGAGTACGGCATGGAGAGCGTGCCGGGCCTGCGATATCCCGTCGAAGGCAGTGCCGCGGAGCTCGTGCAGCGCACCGCGCTGCCGGCCCGGGTGGACAGCTACGACGACCGCCCTGGTGCCTTCGCCGCCGTGGCGCGCAAGGAAGGGTTCCATACATCGGTTGCCGCGCCGATCATGATCGAAGGCAGGGCGTGGGGGTCACTGGTTGTCCTGTGGAAGCGGCGAACGCCGTCACCACCCGGCACCGAGGACCAGCTGGCGCAGTTCACCGAGCTCGTCGCCACCACGATTGCGAACGCTGAGAGCCGCGCGCAGCTCGACGCGTCGCGGGCCCGGATCGTCATGGCCGCCGACGAGGCCCGCCGCCGGATCGAACGCGACCTGCACGACGGTGTCCAGCAGCGCCTCGTGTCGCTCGGTCTCGAAATCCGCGCGGCCGAGGCGTCCATTCCGGGCGAGCTCGATGAGCTCAAGGCGCGGCTCGGCCGGACGGCCGAAGGCCTGGCCAACACGTTTAAGGAACTGCAGGAGATCTCGCGGGGCCTCCACCCGGCCATCCTCTCCCAGGGTGGCCTCACGCCGGCGCTGAAGGCGCTCGCCCGCCGCAGCCCCATCCCGGTCACGATCAACCCAGCCGCCCAATGCCAGCTACCCAGCAGCGTCGAGGTCGCCGCTTACTACATCGTGTCCGAGGCACTCACGAACGCGGCCAAGCACGCCCACGCCACCAAGATTGACGTGGAGGTCGACATCACCACCGACGACGACACGGCCCGTGAGGTCCTCATACTCTCTGTCCGCGACGACGGGGTCGGCGGCGCCGACCCCGCCCTCGGCTCGGGGCTCACGGGTCTCGTCGACCGGGTCGAGGCGCTCGGCGGACACCTGCAGCTCTCAAGTCCAGCAGGTGCCGGGACGACGATGCTCGCCACGCTACCGACGGACATCGGCCCAGCGTCTACTGCTTGACACTCCAGTCCGCTGATCGCCCCGACTCCTCACGGTGTGGATGTCCGGGGCTTCGGCGTGTCCGCTCGGGCTCGCGCGTCCGCCGGGGGCCGCCGCGCCGGGAGCGAAGCGGCAAGGCATGGCGAGTCCCCCGAGCGGGCGCGCAGCGGCCCGAAGGGCCGCCTTGAAGACGTATGGAAAGTTTGCGCCCGGTGGAGTGCGGCATGTGTCCGGTCTCGGGACCTGCGTGACACATCGGTATCAGGACATGCGTGACACTCTGCCGACCGAAGGGCAGGCCAATCAAAGGCTGTCGCGGCTGACCTCGTGCCACGTCCCGTCCGGTCCCAATTTGAACGTCTGCCGCCGCATCGTCCGTGCCAACGCGAGCATGGCTCCGCGCGCAGCCTGTTCCTCTCCGGACGGGTCGGTTACGTGGAAGCCGTGCAGGTGAACCGCTTCTGTGTCGATGTCGTCCGGGTCGGGACGGCCCTCGATGACGAAGCCAAACAGCGCGCGCAATGCTTCCTCGCCGAGTTCAAGGGGATGGAACGGCAGTGGGTACGGGCCCTGGCCGGGCAGATCGCCGGGACCGGGTTCGACTGGATGCTCGCCTGCCCAGTACGGCAGTTCGAAGTCATAGGGCTTGCCGATGTTTTCCTGGATGCCGCCGTCGGGTGAGAGGCTCAACGATCTGATGAGCGCGCCGTCTTCCCAGACGGCGAAACCGAGCCAGTCCGCGGCCGAATGCATCCCGTGCATGATGATTCGTCTGCCCGCTCCGGCTTGGCGCAGGTGTTCCGGCAGCTGAGATGGGCGGTCGAGCACGAGCCGTCGATCGCAGTACAGCTCGGCCCCGGCCAGCAAGGTCGCGTAGGTGATGTCGTCGGGAGGGTATTCGTTCTCGAACAGTGTGCCGTCGTCGGCGGGCGCGACGACGTAGCCGGGGTGGACCTGACGTACCAGTGCCTCGGTCTCGGCTCGGTCCGAGCGCGTCGCGCCGCGCAACGCGGGTCTGATGTCCCCGTCGGCGAACGCCAGCAGGCCTGTCTTTGCGCCCACGTCGCTCCTCCAGGTCGTTGGTTGCGGAGAAACGCCTGCACAGTACATGCCCGACAAGCCTTCGAGTCAGGCGCTCGGGAGGTCCAGCCGGGATCATCTAGCCGGACGTGTCACCCATGTCCCGAGACTGATCTGTCACGCACGTTCTGAGACCCGACATGGAGTGCGGCATGGAGTGCGACATGGAGTGCGGCGCCCAGCAGGTCACGTGCCGGTGATGAATTCCTGTACGGGATCAAGGCGCCGCTGACGCGGCGCACCGCGGCGCCCGGGGGGCGCTTCGCGCCCTGCCGCTTCGGCTGGCGCCTCCGCGGCAGGCAGGCCCCCGGCGTCCGCACCGGAGTCAGCGACGCAAGATCGATCATGAGTGTTGGCGATACAAGGCCCACCCTGCGTGCGTCAGCGCCCAGTACCCACGCCCAGCCGACTTGACGGGCTGTAGAAGCCCTTCTTTCACCATGGTGTTGCGCTCAAACGAGGTACGGTTCGCCCAGTTGGCTTCGAAGGACCGCTCCGACGGCGAGCGCCAGTCCTCCTCGGTGAATCGGCCGTGGAAAGCCTCCTCCATTGCTCGAAGGACCGCACTTCGCGTCGCCCTTCCGCCACTTGTCTGTCTCGGGGCGGCGACCGACACCCTCGGTCTGACCAACGTCGGCAGCGGCCTTGGTTCGTGCGGGTCTACGCCGCCGAGCGGCCGACAGCAACAACGACAGCAACCGCCGCGCACAACGACGATCGCCACCGACACCGGCCGGACACCCGAGCGCAGCACTCAGCCGTCTGACCGTTGCGACGTTCGTGTCTTCTAATCCCATGGTCGGGAGCGCCGGGATCAATCCGTAGGGGACCGGTACGGCAGGATGTCGGCATGGACGCCTTCTGGTGGTCGGGACGGGCCGATGAGAACCTGTTCATGGAGATCACGCGGCGGGAGGACATCGGACGTGATCTCAGAGCTCCACTCGCCGCACGGGGTGGGGTGGACACGCCCGGCTACACGCTCGTCAGCGCGGTCCAAGCAGGCAGCGTCGTCGTTCATTACGACAGCGCAGCCGAGCAGATCGTGGGCGTCAGCCGTGCGACTGGCGAGCGCTTCAACCAACCGATTTGGTGGGCTGCCCGAGGGTCATACGCGCGGAAGGCAGGTGTCAGGCCCGAGTGGCTCCCAGGTCTCGTCGTCGCGCTAGAGGACTACCGGCGGCTGGCCACCCCACTGTCGCTAACGGCAATCCGCCAACGCCGAGCAGCTCTGCTTGCTATCCGAGACGCACTCCAGGCTGAGCATCCAGGACACTCGCTGTACTTTCCCTGGATCCCATACCAGGGCTCGCTGCGAACGTTCCAGACGTACCTTGCCAAATTGCCGCGGGCGGCGCTCGACGTCCTGCCCGAGGTACGCACGGCCGCGGCCGAGCTGGTCGATGAGCCGTCGCTCCCAACGTCCGTTCAGCCCGAAGTTGACGAAGCCGAGCGTGACGTCGCTTCGGCTGCCGGCCGCCCACGGCCCCCTCGCAAGGGCAAAGGTCAAGGCTTCGCTACGAGCCAACGAGCGAAAGTCGTCGTTGAGGCTTACGCGATGAACGCGGCCCTTCTCTACTACGGCAAGATCGGCAAGGTTACTGACACATCCCGGACTGAGAGCTACGACTACGTTATCGAGATCAACGGCGAATTGTGGCACGTTGAGGTCAAGGGCACGACGGGCGATCCGGAGGATGTACTCCTAACGCCCCGCGAAGTCGAACATGCCAACAAATACCCTCGTGTGTCCCTGTTCGTACTGAGTAACATCACCGTGACCCGCGACGAGCATGATGAGCTCACGGCGAGCGGAGGCAAAATGTCGGTCTTCCATCCTTGGTCGCTTGACCCGTCTCGACTGTCACCCCTGGGGTATAAGTACCGGCTGCCCGAAAAGGGCAAGCTGTCAGGTCTTTAGGACGTACAGCAGCGGAGTACAGCAACCGACCGGACCGAGCCCAACTCAATCCTGCCTATAAGTGTTGTAGCGCAACGGGATCAACTGCACCGAACTCCATTGCCGGGAATCGGAAGGTTGGCGGCTTCTCGGTCCGAGCGGGCCGCGGTGCGCGGTCCGAGTGTCGCTGGACGGCGTCTGGCTCCGCCCGGGCGACTTGACCGCCGCCCGCGAGCCGGTTCATCGCCTCCGATGGCTCGCAACCCCAATAGCGCCGATTCGGCCGATGTCGTGGCTAGTTGCGTGGCCCTACTGTTGCTGCGCGTGGCGGATCTTCATCTGGGTATCGATTACGGCACCTCCAACACGGTCGCGGTGCTGCGGTGGCCGGACGGGCGGAGTCGGCCGTTGCTGTTCGACAGTTCGCCGTTGCTGCCCTCAGCGGTATTCGCAACCGTGGACGGCCGGTTGCTAGTCGGTCGTGACGCCGAACGAGCCGCCCGCAATGACCCGGCCCGGTTTGAGCCGAACCCGAAACGTCGCATCGACGAGCTTGACCTGCTGCTTGGCGACCGCGTCTTTGCGGTGGCCGAACTGGTCGCGGCGGTGCTGGAACGGGTGGGCATCGAAGCCCGAAGGATCGCCGATGGCCCAGTCGACCGGGTCACCCTCACGCACCCCGTGGCGTGGGGGCCGACGCGGCGCAAGGTGCTCATGGACGCGGCGCAGCGGGCAGGGCTGCCAGCGCCGGTGTTGCTGGCCGAGCCGGTCGCCGCCGCCGCCTACTTCACTACGGTGCTGGGCAACAGGGTCGGCGTGGGGCAGAGCGTCGTGGTCTACGACCTAGGTGCGGGCACGTTCGACGTGAGCGTCGTGCAGCGCACCGGCGACGGGTTCGAGACGTTGGCCTACCGCGGGTTCGACGACATCGGCGGCCTGGACCTGGACGCACTGGTCGTGTCGCATGTCGGAGCAGTGCTGGCCGATTCGGCGCCGCAGGTCTGGCGGACCCTCGACGACCCGACGAACGCGGACGACCGTCGCCACCGCCTGCAACTATGGCAAGACGCGCGCGAGGCCCGAGAGATACTGACCCGCGAATCGACCGCAATGATCTACGTAGCCGCGGCCCAGCGCGACGTGATCCTCACCCGGGAAGAGTTCGAACGCGCCGCGACCGACGTGCTCAACAGGACCATCGCGACCACGCTGGCAACAGTTCGGGAGGCCCGCGTCCGGCCGGACAGCGTGGCGGGCTGGTTTCTGGTCGGCGGCGCTACCCGCACACCGCTGGTGGCCACGATGCTGCACCGGGCGACCGACCAACCCGCAACGGCAATCGAGGAGCCACAACTAGTCGTCGCCGACGGTGCGGTCCACTCGACCTCAGCCGAACCTGTCAACGGCACAATCCCCGCTGTCGCCTCCCGCCAAACTCAGCCTCCGTCGGACGCTGCCGACCATCCACACCAGCCTTCGGCCCTGGCACCTGCGCTGGAGGCGGCCGTTGCATCAACGGCGATGGCTGCGGCCAGCGTCGACGACTGGACGACACGCCCCGTTATCGCGGCAGAGATCACCGTCAACACGCCGCAAGATGCAGGCCTCAATACCGGCACGTCTCCGACAGAGACACCGCTGGCCGACAACATCGCGACTGGCGATACGTCCGCGGTCGCGCAGGTCCTACGCGCCGATATTTCCGACGTTCCGACGCCGCCACGAGGCCTCAGTGATATCTCCAGACGGATCCGCCAACCCGGACCGCTACGCTCGCGTCGCTGGCTTGTCGCCGGCCTAGCCGCCATCGTTGTTGTCCTCGCCCTCACTAGCCTGCCATTCCTGACCCGACCTGGCGACGCCACCGGAGGAGGCTCCGGTCACCCGAGCGGTTCCGCCCACCCGGCCGGTTCCGTCAGCCCTTCAAGCCCGTCCCAACCCGCCGGCGCCCCCGGCTCGTCGAGCCCGACTATCCGGACGCTCACCGCCACCCTCACCGGCCACACCGAGTCCGTGGAATCGGTGGCGTTCAGCCCCGACGGGCGCATCCTGGCCACCGCCAGTCTGGACAACACCGCCAGGCTGTGGAACATCACCGATCCGACCCACCCCACGCCCACCGCCACCCTCACCGGCCACACCAACAACGTGTTCTCGGTGGCGTTCAGCCCCGACGGGCGCACCCTCGCCACCGCCAGTCTGGACAACACCGCCAGGCTGTGGAACATCACCGATCCGACCCACCCCACGCCCACCGCCACCCTTACCCAGACCGACAGCGTGACCTCGGTGGCGTTCAGCCCCGACGGGCGCACTCTGGCCACGGTCACCTACCACGACACCGCCAGGCTGTGGAACATCACTGATCCGACCCACCCCACGCCTGCCGCCACCCTCACCGGCACCGTGACCTCGGTGGCGTTCAGCCCCGACGGGCGCACCCTAGCCACCGTCGCCAATCTGGACGCAAACGCCAGGCTGTGGAACATCACTGATCCGACCCATCCCACGCCTATCGCCACCCTCGCCCACACCGACTGGGTGGACTCGGTGGCGTTCAGCCCCGACGGGCGCACCCTGGCCACCGTGTTGCGGGACAAGGACAACACCGCCGGGCTGTGGAACATCACTGATCCGACCCACCCCACGCCTATCGCCACCCTCGCCCACACCGACATGGTGTCCTCGGTGGCGTTCAGCCCCGACGGGCGCACCCTGGCCACCGCTAGCTACGACAAGACCGCCAGGCTGTGGAACATCACCGATCCGACCCAACCCACGATCACCACCACCCTCACCGGCCATACCTCCATCGTGGAATCGGTGGCGTTCAGCCCCGACGGGCGCACCCTGGCCACCGCCAGCAACGACAGCACGGTCAAGCTGTGGCGGTAAGATGACAGCGCATCCTCGGCCAGGTCGTGCCGGTCCGACCGGAGTTGCAGGTGACTTCAGGCGCGACGTACAGCAGTGGAGTACAGCAACCGACCGGACCGAGCCCAACCCGGTCCGGCCCATACCCGTTATGGCGCAACGGGATCGACTGCACCGAACCTTATCGCCGGGAATCCCTTTGTCCGGGGTTGGCCCCGGGTGCTGATGCCTTCATAACGACACTTATGAGGGCATTGAGGCTCGCAACCGGGACAGCGCCGTTTGCGCCGTCCATCGATGATGATCGGGTGAAGGTGTCCTGGGATGCGCGTAGCACCGATCCGCCGCTGCCCGACCGTTCGGTGGTCGACGGCGCCACCCTGGCGGAGCCGGTCACCTTGGTCGTCGAGCAGCTCTTTGTCCACGACCGTCGGCGGCAGGTCCGCATTCCGTTGCTGGCCGCCCAGGAAGAGCGGTTCCTTTCGCACGGCAAGGGTTTGCCCAACGACGTTGTACAGAATTGGTTCGTCCTGGTTCTTGTCGCTTTCAACCTGTTCGGCGTCGTGAGCCTCTTCTTCACACCCGACGCCATCCGCATATGGACGGGGATATCCACGACAGCCAAGATCATCGTTGCCTTGTGCGTCGTCTCCCTGGTCCTGCGGCCCTGGCTACGACCACCGCAGTACCCCCTCCGGTGGCGCGGACGGATCATCCTCCGGAAGGTGCACCCGGAGACAGCGCGCGAATGGCAGCGGGTCGCCGGCGACGCGATACGCATCGAATGATGATCGCGTGAAGGTGTCGTGGGACGCGCGGCGAGCAGCTGCCCCCAGTCCGCGAACGCGTCGCTGGCCCGAACACCTGGGCAGGCTCGGGTCGCCGATTCACCCGGAAGGGGCGCTGTCCGACAGCAACGATGACAGCAACCGCAGCCCACATCGACGGTCGCCGCCATCACCAGCCGGATTCGCGAGTGCTGACCGCGACAGTCCGACCGTTGCCGCGATCGTGTCTTCTAATCCCAAGGTCCGACTCCCAGGGCTGCGCTCGGGTGTACAGCAGCGAAGTACAGCAACCGATGGTGCCGAACCCGGCCCAGTCCGGCTTGCAGCCGTTGCAGCGCAACGCGATCGACCCCACCGAAGCGCATCGCCGGGAATCCCATTGGTAGGTGGCCGGCCGACAGCGACGCTGACAGCAACTGCCTCAGACGCGAAGCGTTCAGGTACAGGACCGTAATCGTCGGTGAAAAGGAGGTCGTTGTCGCCAAGTCCGGCTGTGGTAGGGGAATGCGTTATCGGGTTCGCTACATTGCCCCGGACGGCACAGAACGGTCGGAGTCGTTCCCGGACCGGCGCAAGCGGGACGCTCAGGCGTACTTGGCCAAGGTGCAGGCAGACATTCTGCGGGGTGCATACATCGACCCTGACGCGGGACAATGACATTCCGCCGCTACGCGACTGAATGGCTGGCGTCGGCCCGATCGGACCAGAACACCCGGGATCGCCTGGAGCGCGAGTTCCGACTGCACGTGTATCCCGTCTTCGGCGACCGGCCGATGAGTACTGTGCAGCCGGCGACGGCACACCTACGCGTCGGTCCTGCTCGACGCCGGCGAGAGCGTCAAAGCGCTTTCGCTGTATCTCGGCCACGCCGACCCGGGCTTCACCCTGCGTACTTACACCCACCTGCTGCCGGCCAGCGACAGCCGGACCCGGCGGGCGATCGACCATGCGCTGGGCTACCAGTCGTCGACGGTTGACGGCCTGGAGACGGCCTGATGTCGAAAATCGGCCGTCTCCAGGAGCGTTTCCGCAGTTCAGCTCTGGTGTTGCGCTTACTTCGCGTTGAAGTACGACGCGTCGGGGTGGTGCACGATGATCGCGTCCGTCGCCTGTTCCGGCGTGAGCTGGAACTCCTCCGTCAGGGTCACGCCGATGCGGGACGGGTCGAGCAGGGCCACGGTCTTCGCGCGGTCCTCGAGGTCGGGGCAGGCCGGGTAGCCGAAGCTGTACCGGCAGCCGCGGAAGTCGGTGCGCAGCAGGCCGTCGAGGTCCTTCGGGTCCTCCTCGGACATCGGGCGGCCGTCGGGCAGGACCAGCTCCTCGCGCACGCGCTTGTGCCAGTACTCGGCCAGGGCCTCGGTCAGCTGCACCGACAGGCCGTGGACCTCGAGGTAGTCGCGGTAGGCGTTGCCCGCGAAGAGCTTCGCGGTGTAGTCCGCCACCGGCTGGCCCATGGTCACCAGCTGCAGGCCGATGACGTCCAGCGTGCCGGCGTCGCGCGGCTTGAAGAAGTCGGCGATGCACAGGCGGCGGTCGCGGCGCTGGCGCGGGAAGGAGAACCGGGCCCGCTCGCTGTTCGCGTTCTCGTCGAGCACGACCAGGTCGTTGCCCTCGGAGTAGCAGGGGAAGTACCCGTAGACGACCGCGGCCTCGAGGACCCGGTCGGAGGCGAGGCGGTCCATCCAGTACCGCAGCCGGGGCCGGCCCTCGGTCTCCACGAGCTCCTCGTAGGAGGGTCCGGTGCCGCCGCGGGCGCCGCGCAGGCCCCACTGGCCCAGGAAGGTGGCGCGCTCGTCGAGCATGGACGCGTAGTCGGCGAGCGGGATGCCCTTGACGACGCGGGTGCCGAAGAACGGTGCCACCGGTACCGGGGCCGAGTAGTCGATGTCGGACTTCACCGAGGTGTCGTCCAGGGCCGGCAGGTCCTCGCGGATCTCGACGGTGCGGGCGCGGCGCTCGCGGCGGGCGGCCAGGGCGGCCTCCCGCTCGGCGTCGATGACGGGGGCGCCGCCGCGCTTGGCGGTCATGACCCGGTCCATGAGGGAGAGGCCCTCGAAGGCGTCGCGGGCGTAGTGCACGTCGCCGTGGTAGATGGCGCGCAGGTCGTCCTCGACGTAGGCGCGGGTGAGGGCGGCCCCGCCCAGCAGCACCGGCCAGCGCTCGGCGACGCCGCGGGTGTTCATCTCCTGCAGGTTCTCCTTCATGATCACCGTGGACTTGACGAGGAGGCCCGACATGCCGATGGCGTCGGCCTGCTTCTCCTCGGCGGCCTCGATGATCGCGGAGATCGGCTGCTTGATGCCGATGTTGACGACCTCGTACCCGTTGTTGGACAGGATGATGTCGACGAGGTTCTTGCCGATGTCGTGCACGTCGCCCTTGACGGTGGCCAGCACGATGCGGCCCTTGCCGGCGTCGTCGTCGGCCTTCTCCATGTGCGGCTCGAGGTAGGCGACGGCCGTCTTCATCACCTCGGCCGACTGCAGCACGAACGGCAGCTGCATCTGCCCGGAGCCGAACAGCTCGCCGACGGTCTTCATGCCGTCGAGCAGCACGTCGTTGATGATCGCGAGGGCCGTCAGGCCCTGCAGGGCCTCGTCGAGGTCGGCCTCGAGGCCGTTGCGCTCGCCGTCGATGATGCGCCGCTTGAGCCGCTCGTGCAGGGGCAGCGCGGCGAGCTCCTCGGCGCGGGAGGCCTTGGCCGAGGCGACGTCGACGCCCTCGAACAGCTCGATGAAGCGTTGCAGCGGGTCGTAGCCCTCGCGCCGGCGGTCGTAGACGAGGTCGAGGGCGACCTCGCGCTGCTCGTCGGGGATGCGGCTCATCGGCAGGATCTTCGAGGCGTGCACGATGGCGCTGGTCAGCCCGGCCTCCTGGCACTCGTGCAGGAAGACCGAGTTGAGCACCTGGCGGGCGGCGGGGTTGATGCCGAAGGAGACGTTGGAGATGCCCAGGGTGAAGTTGATCCCGGGGTACAGCCGGGTGATCTGCCGGATCGCCTCGATCGTCTCGATGCCGTCGCGCCGGACCTCCTCCTGGCCCGTGGTGATCGGGAAGGTGAGGCAGTCCACGAGGATGTCCTGGACCCGCAGGCCCCACTTGGTGGTGAGGTCGTCGATGAGCCGGGCGGCGACGCGGACCTTCCACTCGGCGGTACGGGCCTGGCCCTCCTCGTCGATGGTGAGCGCGACGACGGCCGCGCCGTGCTCCTTGACCAGCGGCATCATCCGCGCGTAGCGGGAGCCGGGGCCGTCGCCGTCCTCGAAGTTGACGGAGTTGACGATGCAGCGCCCGCCGAGCATCTCCAGGCCGGCCGCGATGACCTCGGGCTCGGTCGAGTCGAGCATGATCGGCAGGGTGGAGGCGGTGGCGAAGCGGCCCGCGATCTCGCGCATGTCCTGGGCGCCGTCGCGGCCGACGTAGTCGACGTTGACGTCGAGCATGTGGGAGCCGTCGCGGGCCTGCTGGCGGGCGATCTCCACGCAGGTCTGGTAGTCGGCGGCGAGCATCGCATCGCGGAACGCCTTGGAGCCGTTGGCGTTGGTCCGCTCGCCGACCATGAGGACGCTGGCCTCCTGGTGGAACGGCACGTGGTGGTAGATGCTCGCGATGCCCGCCTCGATCTGCGGCTCGCGGCCCACCGGGGCCCGGCGGCCGAGCTTGCGGGCGACGGCGCTGATGTGGGCCGGAGTCGTACCGCAGCAGCCGCCGACGAGCCCGGCCCCGTAGTCGACCACGAAGCGCTGCAGCGCGTCGGCGAGCTCGTCCGGGGTCAGCGGGTAGTAGGCGCCGTCGGCGGTGAGCTGGGGCAGGCCGGCGTTGGGCATGACCGACACGGGAACCTTGGCGTGCTGCGCGAGGTACCGCAGATGCTCGCTCATCTCGGCCGGCCCGGTCGCGCAGTTGAGCCCGATCAGGTCGATGCCCAGCGGCTCCAGGGCGGTGAGCGCGGCGCCGATCTCGGAGCCCAGCAGCATGGTGCCGGTCGTCTCGACGGTGACGTGGCAGATGATCGGCACCGTGACGCCGGTGGCGGCGAAGGCCCGCTGGGCGCCGATGATCGCCGACTTCGTCTGCAGCAGGTCCTGGCAGGTCTCGATGATGAGCCCGTCGGCGCCGCCCTCGATGAGCCCGGCGGCGTTGTCGAAGTACGCGTCGCGCAGGGCGGCGAAGGGGGCGTGCCCGAGCGTGGGCAGCTTGGTGCCGGGGCCGATCGAGCCGAGCACGAACCGGGGCCGGTCGGGGGTGCTGTGCGCGTCGGCGGCCTCGCGGGCCAGCCGGGCGCCGGCCTGCGACAGCTCGCGGATGCGCGATTCGATGCCGTACTCGCCGAGGTTGGCCAGGTTCGCGCCGAAGGTGTTCGTCTCGACGGCGTCGGAGCCGGCCGCGAAGTACTCCTCGTGGACCTGCCGCACCACGTCGGGGCGGGTCACGTTGAGCACCTCGTTGCAGCCTTCGTGGCCCTCGAAGTCCTCGAGGGTGAGATCGGCCGCCTGCAGCATGGTGCCCATCGCGCCGTCGGCGAGGAGCACCCGCTCAGCGAGGGTCTTCAGTAGGTCCGCCATACCCAAAGGCTATCGGGCTCCGGGGGCCGACTCCGCCCCGGGCGGACGCGATTCCTGCCACGTATCGGAACGCAACTCCCGCTGGCTGGGAACTTCCGTGGTCAGGGGGTCACTCCCAGCAGCACTTTTCGCGGCCGGCGCTTCGGCCGGCGCCTCCTCGTGGGGCACCCGCCAGAACACGGCGGCGGTGAAGACCAGCCCGGCGACCATGATCAGCAGCGGGGTGACCGAGCCGGTCGCCGGGTGCCACTCGCCCGCGAGGGGGTTGAACCAGCCGAGCCCGGCGCTGTTGGGCAGGCCGCGCTGCCAGCGCACCATCGCCCAGACGAGCAGCACGAAGTGGATCGGCAGCAGGAAGATGATCATCGTGCGGGTCAGGGTGCGGGACTGGGCCGCGTCGAACAGCCGCCGCTCCAGCGTCCACGCCGCGAGCAGCGGCAGGCCGGCCAGCAGCGGCAGCATGTACCGGCCGTTGATGATGAATCCGGTCATGTTGGCCTGGCTGACCTGCAGCATGCCGGGCAGCGCGACGCCACCGAGCAGGATGACGAGGTACCGCCACCGGGTCGTCCAGTCGCCGAAGATTCCGCCGAGGAAGACCAGCCCGCCCACGAGCAGCGCCCAGACGACGTAGAACGGCGCCCACATGAGCACGTCGAACCAGCCGGCCACGCCGATCATGCCCTCGATGTACACCCACCAGCTGTTCACGTAGATCGCGATGGCCTCGCCGGTCTTGTACTGGTACAGGCCGGGGGGTGGCGGGACGAGCTCGCCGGTCTTCATGCCGACGATCCAGGCGGCCGAGAGCACCGCGGCCAGGATGACGCCGCCGACCCACAGCTTGACGCGCAGCAGCCGCCAGTACTCCCGCAGCCACTTCCACCGCACCGGCACCGCGAGGGCGAAGAACGCGAACGCGAACCAGGCCGGCCCGGCCGAGCGCAGCGTCAGCAGCAGCACCGAGCTGATCCCGAGCAGCGTGATCAACGATCGCTTGCGTACCAGGTCAGGCGGCTCCAGCAGCAGCGGTATGCCGGCCGCGAAGAATGCGATGCCGGCCGCGATCTCGACCGAGTTGGGGTTCACGCCGCCGGCCAGGTGCGCGAGCATCGGGGTGGCCACGCCGAGCAGCGTGGCGGCGGCCAGGCCGAACCGGCTCCAGCGCAGCAGCGACACGAACGCCGAGGCCAGCAGGGCCGCGCAGATCGCCGAGCTGATCAGCCGGGCGACGACCAGGCCGCCCCAGTTCGGCCACAGCCGCAGCGGCACGCCGACGGCGAAGTAGTAGAGCGGGTTGTACCGCCCGGCGCTGGTGCTGACCTCGCCGACCGGCCCGCCCTGCAGCCCCTTGGAGCAGGCCGCCGACACCTGGGGCTTGAACCCGAAGCACACGGCGTGGGCGTCCATGCCGACGGGTACCCGCTGGTAGGCGCCCATCCCGTCCTTCTCGAACGCGTCCGGGACGGTCCTCGGCCGCGCGAAGATCTGCCCCGGGTCGAAGGAGGCGACCCCGGCCGCGCGGATGGTGTGCTGAACCTCGTCCGCGGGCCCGTCGAAGGGTGCGGCGAAGCACCAGGCCCCGAAGACCAGGAAGAACGCCGAGAAGGCGAGCAACCAGGACCTGCGTCCGTTTCGCATTCCCGGATGCTATCGGGAGATCTTGGGCGCTCTGCTACTGGGCGTGACAATCACCCGGCCCCGGTAGCCCTCGGTATCCACTTTCGTCGGGGTCTTCCGGGCGCGGTCGACGGGCCATTGCGCGGGCATCCACGTAGGCTGGGTCTCGTGACCGAGTTCGACGGCCTGCCCGTGTTGCGCTCCCCTGTCGCGATTGCCGCGTTCGAAGGGTGGAACGACGCTGCCGACGCGTCGACCGCCGTCGTCGAGCATCTCGAGCAGGAGTGGGGTGCGGAGACCATCGCCTCGCTCGACCCCGAGGACTTCTACGACTTCCAGGTGAACCGGCCGACGGTCGTGATGTCGGAGGGCGAGACCCGGCGCATCGAGTGGCCGACGACCCGCTTCTCGGTCGCGCGCCCGCCCGACGCCGAGCGCGACATCGTCCTGATCCGCGGCATCGAGCCGAGCATGCGCTGGCGCACCTTCTGCGAGGAGGTCCTCGAGGTCTGCCACTCCCTCGAGGTGAGCCGCGTGGTGCTGCTGGGGGCCCTGCTCGCCGACGTGCCGTACACCCGCCCGCTGCCGGTGAGCGGCTCCGCCCCGGCCGGCGCCTCGACGGAGACGTCCGAGCGGCTGGGCCTCATTCCGACCCGCTACGAGGGCCCGACGGGCATCGTGGGCGTCCTGCACGACGCGTGCGTGCGCGCCGACCTCGAGGCCGTCTCGTTCTGGGTGCACGTGCCGCACTACGCGAACAACCCGCCCTGCCCGAAGGCGACCCTGGCCCTGCTGCACCGCGTCGAGGAGATCCTGGACCTGCCGGTGCCGACGGGCGACCTCGCCAAGGAGGCGGCGGAGTGGGAGGAGCGGCTCAAGCAGGCCGCCGAGCAGGACGCCGAACTCGCCGAGTACGTGCGGGAGCTGGAGGAGCGCTCGGGCGACGCGGGCCTGCAGCCCCTGTCGGGCGACGAGATCGCGCAGGAGTTCGAGAAGTACCTCCGCCGCCGCGGCGGCCAGGCAGGCCCCTCGGCCACCGGCGCCTGGTAGTCCGCTCCGGTCGTACATGTCCGAATTCTCGGTCGACATCACCCACAGCGCCGGCATCCAGGTCGGCGACCACAACACCCAGATCTTCAACGCACCCGCGTTGCCGACCCTGGACCAATGGTGGTCGCAGGTCTGGCTGCCCCTGACCGACCCGCCCCTGACCGAGGAGATCGTGCTCGCGGGCCGGCAGGACACCGCGGCGCAGCTGCGCGCCGTCCTCGACGACGGCCAGGCGCTGCACGCCGTGCAGGGTGATCTCAGCGTGCTCGAGCTCAAGGCGTTCATCGCCGCGGCGCTCGGACCGGGGCGGGACCGGGCGGTGTTCGTCCACGACGCCGCGGAACTCGCCGCCGCGCCGGCCGGGCCGTCCCTGGTCGTCCTCGCCGCGGGCTCGAGGCCACGCGAACTGGCGGTCGGCGGGCCGCGCCGGTTCCTGCTGTACGGCCGGGAGGTCGCCCACCCGTCCGTCCGGGTACCGCGGGTGAACGGCGACGACGTCGGCGGCCTCCTGGCCGCGGGCGGGCTGTCACCGGCCCGGGCGCGGGCCTTGGGAACGCTCGCGCGGCGGGGCCTCGAACAGCTTCGCCGCGCCCTGACCCGGTACCCCGGATATCCGGAGGCGGCCTGGGCCACCGAGCCGGACCGCGCCACCCGCCGCCTGGCTCTGCTCGGCGCGTTCATCGAGGCCGACCGTGACCTCGTCGCCGGCTTCACCGGCCTGACCCCGGCCGAGCTTCCCGACGCCGCCCATCGCCTGGCCGCCGACCCGGACACCCCGCTGCTCGGGCGCCTGCACGACCACTGGTACGTCAACGCCCCCGAAGACGCCTTCGTCCTGATCATGGGCGCGCTGCACGACGACGACCTGGCGGCGTTCGCCACGCTCGCCGCCGGTGTGCTCGGCGGAGCCGTCGCCGGCTCCGCGCCGCTGCGGCGCGGCGTCGCCGAGACCCTGGTCCTGATGGCCGTCCACGGCGGCGACATCCGCCACGGTCGCCGTCTCGTCGCCGACGCCGCCCGCCTCATCGTGCGAGACCTGCTGGCCGGCGCCCCGGCCGGGCGGTGGGCCGCGCTCACGGACGTGATCCAGCTGCTGGCGGAGGCGGCGCCGGAGGAGTTCCTGACCGCGTTGTCCGGTTCGCCGGACTGGCATGCCGGCATGTTCGCCCAGGACCGGACCTATCCGCCGGTCCTCTGGGCGCTGGAGATGCTGGCCGGCCCGGCCGAGTACCTCGGCCCGGCGGTCGGGATCCTGGCCCGGCTCGCCGCGGTCGACCCGGGCGGCCCGCTGTCGAACCGCCCGGCAAACTCCCTCGCCCGGATCTTCGACTGCCTGTTCCCGCAGACCGAGGCGGCCCGGCCCGTGCGGCTGCGGGAGCTGCGCCGGCTCCTGCGAGGCCAACCGACGGTGACCCGGACGCTGCTGCTCGACCTCCTGCCAGACGGTCACATGATCCGGACCGTCCATCCACGGCCGCGGTTCCGCGCCTGGCCGGCACCGGCCGTGGCGTCGGCGGACGAGGCCCGTCAGGGCCTCCGGGATGTCGCGGGCCTGGCCGTCGACGACGCGGGCACCGACCCCGCGCGCTGCCTGCGGCTCATTCCCCGGATGGCCGGGATGCCGCTGGAGGAGCGCACCGCGTTCGCCGGGGCACTGGCGACGCTCGACCTTCCCGACGACCCGATGCGGCGGGAGCTCCACGAGGCCCTTCGCGACCTCGTCGCCCGCCACCGCGAGTTCGCGCACGCGGCCTGGGCGCTGCCCGCGGCTGAGGTCGACGCGCTGGCCGGCCTCGCCGCCGTGCTGCGGCCCGGCCGCGCCGCCGACCGGCATCGCTGGATGTTCGCCGACGACTGGCCGGACGGCGTCGCCGGCCCCGAAGACCTTGCCCGGCGGCGGGCCGGCGCGGCCCGCGAGATCCTGGCCGAGGGCGGCCTCGACGCCGCGGCCGCGCTCGCCGACGACACGAACGCGGCCGCGGCAGTCGGGGCGGCCCTCCCGGCGCAGGACGACGAGCAGCAGCTCATGGCCTGGCTGGCCGGCGAGCGCCCCGAGCTCGCCGCCGGGTACTTCGCCGCCCGGATGCGCGAGGAGCCCGCGCGCCGCGACGACCTGCTCCGGCGCGCCGGCGACGCACCTCGGCGGGCGGCGATCCTGCTCGCCGCGGGCGATCCACGCTGGGCCTGGAGCGAGCTGGCCGGCCTGGACTCCGGGACCGCCGATGCCTACTGGGCCGGGTTCTCGCCGTACGGCCTGGGCAGTGACTTCGACGGCGTCGCCGAGGCCGCCGCCGGGCTCAACGGCGCCGGCCGGTTCGACGCCGCGCTGAACCTGATCGCCGTGTACGCCCGCCGGTTCGACTCCCCGGACATCGCGGCCCAGGCGCTCATCGCGGCGGAAGAATTTCGGACGGCCGGCGGCTGGGTGCGGCCGCACCTGCTGCAGGTGGTGGTCGACCTGCTCTGGCGGCATCGCGACGCGATCGAGCTCGCGCGCCTCACCGCCGTCGAACTGGGCCTCGCCGACCGGCTCGGCTACGGGGCCTCGTTGCCGGCGACGTCGGCCCGGCTCGGGACGGACCCCGAATTCTTCGCCGAGCTGGTGGCCGCCCGGTCGGACGCGGCCTACCGGGCGCTGCACGCCTGGGCCGTGTGCCCCGGCACCGCCGGCGACGGCACCGTGGACGTCGCCGTGCTGCGCGACTGGGTCGTGCGAGCCCGCGACTCACTCGCGGCGGCCGGCCTTGCGGCGCTGGGCGACGCCGAGATCGGCCGGATACTCGCGGTGGCACTGCCCTCGCCCCCCGACCCGGTCTGGGAGGTGCTGGAGGACGTCGGCCGCGACGACCTCGACCGCGCCGTCTGGCGCGGGCTGTTCAACAAGCGCGGCGTCACGAGCCGCGGCCTGACCGACGGCGGCGAGCAGGAGCGGGCGCTCGCCGAGGACTGCCGGGAGCTTGCACGGCAGGCGGCGGACTACCCCCGGGCCCGCCGCCTCCTGCTGAACCTGGCCGGGACGTACGCCCGGGAGGCTCTGCAGGAGGACGACGAGGCCGAGGTGTTCCGGCGCGGAATCTGAGTTCAGTCCTGCACGTAGGTGCTGAGGAAGCGCCCGAGGCGGGTCACCGCGTCCTCGAGGTCCGCCACGCGCGGCAGGGTCACGATGCGGAAGTGGTCCGGGTGGTGCCAGTTGAACCCGGTGCCCTGCACGACAAGCACCTTCTCCGCCTTCAGGAAGTCCAGGGCGAAGCGCAGGTCATCCTTGATCGGGTGCACCTGCGGGTCGAGGCGCGGGAACATGTACAGCGCGCCGCGGGGCTTCACGCAGGACACGCCCGGGATGTCGTTGAGCATCTTCCAGGCCACGTCGCGCTGCTCCAGCAGGCGTCCGCCCGGCAGGATCAGATCATTTATCGACTGGTACCCGCCCAGCGCCGTCTGCACCGCGTGCTGCGTCGGCACGTTCGGGCACAGGCGCATGTTGGCCAGTATGTCGAGGCCCTCGATGTAGCTCGTCGCGTGCGCCTTCGGGCCGGCCAGGACCATCCATCCGGTGCGGAAGCCGGCCACGCGGTACGCCTTGGAAAGGCCGTTGAACGTGATCGTGAAGACGTCGGGCGCGACGGCCGCGGTCGAGGTGTGCTCGGCCCCGTCGAAGAGGATCTTGTCGTAGATCTCGTCGGAGAAGACGATCAGGTCGTGGCGCCGGGCGACCTCGGCGATGCGCTCCAGCATCTGCCGGCTGTACACCGCGCCGGTCGGGTTGTTCGGGTTGATGACCACGATCGCCTTGGTGCGCGGGGTCACCTTCGCCTCGATGTCCTCGACGTCGGGCATCCACTCGTTGGACTCGTCACACACGTAGTGCACGGGCTTGCCGCCGCACAGCGAGACCGACGCCGTCCACAGCGGGTAGTCGGGGGAGGGGATGAGCACCTCGTCGCCGTTGTCGAGCAGCGCCTGCAGCGACATGACGATGAGCTCGGAGACGCCGTTGCCGAGGTACACGTCCTCGATGTCGACGCCGTACACCTCTTTCTGCTGGTAGTACTGCACCACGGCGCGCCGGGCCGACAGCAGCCCCTTCGAGTCGCCGTACCCGTGCGCGGCCGGCAGGTTCAGGATGACGTCCTGCAGGATCTCCTCCGGCGCCTCGAAGCCGAACGGCGCCGGGTTGCCGATGTTGAGCTTGAGGATGTGGTGGCCGTCGGCCTCCATGCGCTTGGCGGCGGCCATGACCGGTCCGCGGATGTCGTAACAGACGTTGGCCAGCTTCGCGGACTGAGTCACCTGCATGCAGGCACCCTACGGCCTGCCGTCGACGGCGACGGTAGCCAAATCTCAGGATGTGGCCCCGCGGACGGTACCGTCAGGGGCGTGCGATTTGTGATCATTGGTGCGGGCGCGGTCGGTGGGGTGGTCGCCGGGCGCCTCGCCGGTTCCGGCGCGGACGTGGTGCTCGTTGCCCGCGGCGCCCACCTCGAGGCGATACGCCGCGACGGCCTGCTGCTGCGCGAGGCGGATGGCGACACGCGGCACCGGCTGCCCGCGTACCCGGCCCCGGCCGAGGTCGGCTGGCGCCCCGGCGACGTCGCCGTCCTCGCCGTCAAGAGCAACGACACCCAGGCCGTCCTCGAACAGCTGCCGCGCGACGTGCCGGTGGTGTGCCTGCAGAACGGCGTCGCCAACGAGCGCGCCGCGCTACGGCTCTTCCCCGACGTGTACGGCATCTGCGTCATGCTGCCCTCCGCCCATCTCGAGCCGGGCGTGGTGGTGGCCCAGTGCGCGCCGGTTCCCGGCATTCTGGACATCGGCCGTGTACCCGGCGGAGTCGACGACACCGCCCGCGAGATCGCCGCCCACCTGGTCAAGGCCGGCTTCGTCGCCGAGGCGCGGCCCGACATCATGCGCCGCAAGTACACGAAGCTGCTCATGAACCTGGGCAACGCCGTCGAGGCCCTCTGCGGGCGGGTGGACGGCATCGACGAGGTCGCGGCGCTGCTGGGCGCGGAGGGCGAGACGGTCCTGCGGGCGGCGGGCATCGCCTACGCCACGGCGGAGGAGGACCGGCAGCGCCGAGGGGAGATCCTGCAACTGGTACCGGTGGCCGGCCAGATGCGCGGCGGCGGCTCGACGTGGCAGAGCCTGGCGCGCCGGACCGGTGCGGTGGAGGCCGACTACCTCAACGGCGAGATCGTGCTGCTGGGGCGGCTGCACGGTGTTCCGACACCGGCGAACGAAACGGCGCGCCGGCTGGTGGTGGACGCCGCCCGGTCCGGGACGGCCCCGGGCGCGCTGTCCCCTTCGCAGCTGCGGGCCGCCATCGACGACGTGCGGTAGTCCGCCGCTTTCGGCTCAGACCGCCAGCGCGGGCGTTTCGGCGTGTCGTGAGTTTGCGCACGTAAGCGGGCGGCGAGCGGCAAGCGGCAACCCGCAGCGGGCAGGATCCGGAACCGTGGCGATGCAGGCGGTGCTCTTCGACATGGACGGAACGCTCGTCGACAGCGAGAAGATCTGGGAGGTGGGCCTCAACGAGCTCGCCGACCACTACGGCCGTACCCTCTCCGTCCAGGCCCGGCGCGCCATGGTCGGCACCAACATGACCGACTCGATGCGCATCCTGCACGAGGACCTCGGCCTGCCCCTGACCCGCGCGGCCATGGACGTGAGCGTCGTGTGGCTCGAGGAGCGGGTGAAGGAGCTGCTGCGCGCGGGGGTGCCGTGGCGGCCGGGGGCGAAGGAGCTGCTCGGGGCGCTCAAGGCGGCCGGCGTACCGCTGGCCCTGGTCACCGCCACCCACCGGCACCTGGTCGACGTCGCGCTGCTCACCATCGGGGCCGGGCACTTCGACGCCGTCGTGGCCGGCG
Organism: Dactylosporangium sp. McL0621; assembly: GCF_049995355.1. Classification (NCBI taxonomy): domain Bacteria; kingdom Bacillati; phylum Actinomycetota; class Actinomycetes; order Micromonosporales; family Micromonosporaceae; genus Dactylosporangium; species Dactylosporangium sp. McL0621. Next base: position 9,002,230 of record NZ_CP188259.1, on the reverse strand, counting down.
ACGAGGTGGATCGGACCAAGCCGCACCCGATGCCGTACCTGACCGCGGCGGCCATGGTCGGCGCCGAGGCGGCGAACTGCGTGGCGGTCGAGGACTCGCCCAACGGGATCGCGAGCGCGCGGGCGGCCGGGTGTGCCGTGCTGGCGGTACCGTGCGAGGTCGCCCTCGACCCCGAGGGCGTCACGCTGATCGGCTCCCTGCTCGACGTGGACGTCGACTACCTGCGCAAGCTGGTCGCCTGACGCGGCGGTGCAGGGTTTGAGGGGGTGTGGGTGGAGCGAAGCTCCCCCACCGCGAGCGCCAGCGAGCCAGGAATACAGCCAGACGCCCGCGACCCCTGAAGGGCCGCGGGCGTCCACCCCCGATGTACCGATCAGTCGTGCGCGATGGCCTGCAGGACGTTCACCCGCGCGGCCCGGATCGACGGCAGCACCGCGGCCACGACGCCGACCAGGGCCGCCAGCACCAGGTACGTGCCCATCTGGGTCCACGGGAACGCCATGCGGGTGAAGCCGTCGTCCTTGAGCGCGTGGACCACCGCCGAGCCGAGCCCGATGCCCACGCCCAGGCCGAGCAGGGCGCCGAAGACCGAGATGACCACGGCCTCCACGGTGACCATGCGCATCGTCTGCGCCCGCCGCATGCCGATCGCGCGCAGCAGGCCCAGCTCGCGGGTCCGCTCCAGCACCGACAGCGCCAGGGTGTTGACGATGCCGAGGACCGCGATGAGGATCGCCAGGGCCAGCAGCACCTGGATCATGGTGAGGAGCTGGTCGAACTGGGCCGACTGCGCCGCCACGTACTCGGCGCGGTTGGCCACCGACACCTCCGGGTTGTCCTTGAGCAGGGTGTCGACCTGCCGCTGGACGTCGGCGACGGCGGTGCCGGGGGAGACCTTGAGGTACCCCCAGGACGGCTGCTGCACCCGGAAGTCCGGGATCAGGTCCTTCGAGACGATGATGCCGCCGGCGACGTTGCTCTTCGTGTAGATGCCGACGATCGTCACGTGGTGCACGTCGCCGTGGGTGAACTGCATGTCCACGCTCCGGCCGACCGTGTAGCCGTGCTCCTTGGCGGTGTCCGGGTCGACGACCGCCTGGTCCTTGCCGGTGAACTGCAGCGCGCCCTGCTGCGGGGTCAGCTTGAACATGCCGGCCCACGCGGGGAGGTCCGGCACCGCCGAGACGCTGTGGCGCTCGGTGCCGACCTGCCCGTACTCCCAGTACTCCGACGCCGCGCTGGAGACCCCCGGGATGTGCGCCGCCGAGTCCATCACGGCCGGGTCGAAGGTCGCCGGGCCGTTCTGGTCGCCGTCGCCGGAGATGATCAGGTCGACGGTGACGTCCTTGGCGGCCTGCTGGGTCAGGCTCGACTTGGCCGAGGCGAGGATGACGTTGACGCCGGTGATGAGGGCCAGGCCGACCATGAGGGCGGCCGCGGTGATCGCCGTGCGGCGCGGGTTGCGGCCCGAGTTGAGCCGGCCCAGCTTGCCCGGCACCGACCAGGAGAACAGCCGGCCGAGCAGGCTGACGACCGGGCGGGCCAGCAGCGGGGTGAGCAGCGCGACGCCGATGAACGTCACGAGCACGCCGCCGAGGATCAGGAACAGCGTGGTGTTGCCGCTGCCGGTGCCGTTGAGGCCCAGGCCCAGCAGGGTGCCGCCGGCGGCGCCGACGACCGCGCCGCTGACCGTGAGCTTCGTCAGCGGCCGGTCGGGCGTGGACACCTCCTGCAGCGCGGCGATCGGCGGGATGCGGCTGGCGCGCAGGGCCGGCAGTACCGCCGCCACGACCGTCACGACCAGACCGACCACGAAGGCGCTGATGACCGCGGCGGCGGGCACGCCGACGGAGGCCAGGGCGACGCCCGTGAGGTTGCCGAAGAGCCAGGCCAGCAGTACCCCGACGCCGACGCCGGCGGCGAGCCCCAGCACGGAGGCGACCAGCCCGATCGCGACCGCCTCGGTGAGCACCGAGCCGAGCGTCTGGCCGCGGCTCCCGCCGAGAGCCCGCATGAGGGCCAGCTCCCGGGTGCGCTGGGCGACGATGATCGAGAACGTGTTGAGGATCAGGAAGGTCCCGACGAACAGCGCCACGCCGGCGAAGCCGATCAGGATGTTGTTGAAGAAGCCGAGGCCGGCCTTGAAGTCCTTGCTGGTGGCGGCCTGCATCTCCTCGTTGGTCTGGACCTTGTAGTCGGCCCCGGCCATCGCGGCGATCCGGTCCCGCAGCTGCGCGTGCGTGACGCCGGGCTCGGCCTTCACGTCGATGCTGCTGAAGGCGCCCGGCTGGCCGAGCATCAGGTCCTGGGCGACGGGCGTGGTGAACATGACCTCGAGCGCCCCGCCGATGGAGTCACGGTCGCCGCTGTACCCGAAGATGCCGACGAGCGTGAAGGTCTTCTTCGGCTGCAGGGTCAGCACCCCGACCTGGTCGCCGACCTTGATCCCGGCCGCCTTGGCCGTGGCCGCGTTGACCACGATCTCGTTGTCGGCGGCGGGAGCGTGGCCCTCGCGCAGCTTGAGCAGGTCCGTCTCGCCGGTCCAGTTCTCGCCGAGGCGCGGCGGGCCGAACGTGGTGACGACCTTGCCGTCCTTGCCGACGACCCGGGCCCCGTCGGCGCCGACCTGGGCGGTCACCGCGGCCACGCCGGGCACCGCCTTGACCTTGTCCGCGAAGGCGGCGGGGATGCCGGTGCTCTGCTGCTGCGGGCCGTCGAACCCGGCGTCGCCCAGCGGCGGCTTCTTGGTGACCTGCACGTCGATGCCGGCGTAGGCGGAGGCGAACAGGCTGTCGAACGAGCGGCCGAGGGTGTCGGTGAGCACGAACGCGCCCGACACGAACATGACCCCGAGCACGACCGCGAGCCCGGAGAGCACCAGCCGCAGCTTGCGCGACAGCAGGCTCTTGAGGGTGGCCTTCAGCATGGTGCTCAGACCACCTTGTCGAGGCGCTTGAGCCGGTCCAGGACGGCGTCGGCGGTCGGCGCGTGCAGCTCGTCGACGATGTGGCCGTCGGCGAGGAACACGACGCGGTCGGCGTAGGAGGCCGCGTTCGGGTCGTGGGTCACCATGACGATCGTCTGGCCGAAGTCGCGGACCGAGTTGCGCAGGAACGACAGCACCTCGGCGCCGGAGCGCGAGTCGAGGTTGCCGGTGGGCTCGTCGGCGAAGATGACCTCGGGCCGCGAGACCAGGGCCCGGGCGCAGGCGACGCGCTGCTGCTGGCCGCCGGAGAGCTGGCTCGGGCGGTGCGAGAGCCGGTCGCGCAGGCCGACCGTGTCAATGACGGTGTCGTACCAGGCCGGGTCGGCCTTGCGCCCGCCGATCGACAGCGGCAGGAGGATGTTCTCCTCGGCCGTGAGCGTCGGCAGCAGGTTGAACTGCTGGAAGATGAAGCCGACCTTGTTGCGGCGCAGGTTCGTCAGCCCCCGGTCCGACAGGTCGGTGATCTTCGTGTCGCCGACGTACACCTGCCCGCGCGTCACCGCGTCGAGGCCGGCGAGGCAGTGCATGAGCGTCGACTTGCCCGAGCCCGACGGTCCCATGATGGCCGTGAAGTGGCCCTTCTCCAGCTCCACCGACACGCCCGCGAGGGCGTTGACCTGCGCCTCGCCGGAGCCGTAGACCTTCCATACGTCGACCGCCCGCGCGGCCACCTCGGTGCGCGTCGCAACCGATGCAGTCATGATTCCCCCTGGTGAATGGTGTGCCTGAATCTTCTCGGCGATCGGGCCGGGAATCGTCCGCCGCGGGGTAGTAGCGGCCACCGATATTGCGCTGGGGGAGCAGCCCCGAGCCGGGACGGGGCGGTTGGGGGAGCATCCCTTAGGCGATGTCAGGGACAACCCCGAAACGGCACTCACAGCTTTCTCAGACGCGCAGAAAAAGGGCCGCGGCCACCCCGAGGTGACCGCGGCCCGATGTTTCCGGAGCGCTATTCGTACGCGATCGCGCCGAGCACGTTCAGGCGCACCGCGCGCACCGACGGGATGAGGCCCGCGATGCCGCCGATGACGATCGAGGCGATGAAGTACACCACCATGAGCATCCACGGCAGCGTGATCGCTCCGAACCCGATCGCGTCCTTCAGCGCCGTCACGATCGCCGCGCCCAGCGCGGCCCCGACGGCCAGGCCCAGCACGGTGCCGAAGACGGTGATGACGATCGACTCGGTCGTCACCATCCGCCAGGTCTGGCCGCGCCGCAGCCCGACCGCCCGCAGCAGGCCCAGCTCCCGGGTGCGTTCGATGACCGACAGCAGCAGCGTGTTGATGACGCCGAGGACCGAGATGGCCAGGGCGATGAGCAGCAGCACCTGCACGATGACCAGGATGCTGGTGAACTGCTGCTGGTTGCTGCTGATGTACTCGTCCTTGGTGTAGGCCTGGACCTTCGGGTTGTCCTTGACCACGTCGTTGGCGGCGTCCTTGACCCCGGTGACCGAGGCGCCGTCCTTGGCCGCGAGGAACGCCTGCCACGCCTGCGGGAAGGCGAAGCCCGCCTTCGCGTCGGCGTAGTCGACCACGATGCCGCCGCCGACGTTCGTCGGGCCGCTGATGCCGACGAGCGTGAGCGTCTTCTGCTGGCCCTTGGCGAACGTCACCGTGATCGTGCTGCCGAGCTTGAAGCTGCGGTTGTCGGCGGTCTTGCGGTCCACCATGAACTCGCCGGGCCCGAGCCGGTCGATGCGCCCCTCGTCGGTCTTGAGCTTGAGCACGGTCGCGACCGCGGCCGGGTCCAGGTACGAGGTGACGAACTCCTGCTTGCCGTCGACCTGCACCGCGTCGGCGCTGAACGCGGCGACCGTCTGCACGTCGGGCAGCTGCTGGAGGCCCTTGAGCTGGTCGTCGGTGATGAGGGGCGGGATCTCGTTGGTCCGCTGGCCCAGCACGACGACGTCGGCGGCGAGGTCCTGGTCGAGCGTGTCGCCGAGCGCCGTGGACAGCGAGGTGAAGATGGTGCTGATCGCCGTCACGATCGCGATGCCGATCATGACCGCGCCGGCGGTGATGGCCGTGCGGCGCGGGTTGCGCGAGGAGTTGCGCCGCCCGAGCTTGCCCGGCACCGACCAGGACAGCGCCGAGCCCAGCGCCGCCACCAGCGGCTTGGAGATGATCGGGGTCAGCAGCGCGACGCCGATGAGCACGCCGAGCACGCCGCCGAAGACCAGCGCCAGGGTGGCGCCGCCGGCCCCGGTCAGGCCCCAGACCAGCGCGCCGGTGGCCAGCGCGGTGACGATCGCGCCGGAAACAGTGAGCCTGGTCAGCGGTCGGTCGGGGGTGGCCGATTCGCGCATCGCCGCGATCGGGGCGACCCGCGACGCCTTCACCGCCGGCATGAGCGCGGCGACGATCGTCACGCCGATGCCGATGACGAACGAGGCGATGACCGCCGAGATCGGGAAGCCGAGGCCGGCGACCTGGGCGCCGTCGGCGAGGCCGACGAACAGCTGGGCGCCGAGGGCCCCGAGGCCGAGCCCGACGAGGAAGCCGAACAGCGAGCCTACGATCCCGATCAGGACGGCTTCCAGCAGTACCGAGCGCAGGATCTGGCCCCGCGCGGCGCCCATCGCCCGCAGCAGCGCGAGCTCCTGCGTGCGCTGGGCCACGATGATCGAGAACGTGTTGAGGATCAGGAACACGCCCACGAGCAGCGCGACGGCGCCGAAGCCCAGCAGGACGTAGTTGACGTACTTCAGGATGTTCTTGATGCCCTGGCTGGACTGCTCGGACAGCTCCTTGCCGGTCTGCACCTCGAACTGGCCGCCGAGGCTCGCCTTGACGGTGTCGCGCAGCTGCTCGTCGCTGACCCCGGACGCCGCCTTGACGTCGATGGCGTTGTACTGCCCGGGCGCCTGCAGCATCGCGGACTGGGCCTGGCGGGTGGTGAAGAAGACCGCGCTCTCGCCGGCCATCGAGTCACGCCCGCCGGCGTACTGCATCAGCCCCACGATCCGGTAGGTCGCGCGCTGCTGGTCGCGGGTGATCACGTCCATCGTATCGCCGACCTTGACCTTCGCGGTCTTGGCCAGGCCGTTGTTGACGACGATCTCGTCGTCGGCCTGCGGCCCGCGGCCCTGGTACAGGTGGACCAGGTCGTCCTCGCCGCTCCAGCTCCCGCCGAACTGCTGGCCGGTCTGGTTGACCACGACCTTGCCGTTCTTGCCGATCGGGGTCGCGCCGTTGAGGAAGACCCCGCCGGTGGCCTTGGCCACCCCGGGCAGGGCCGCGACCTTGTCCACGGTCGCGGCGGCGATCGGCGTGGTCGGGTCGGTGGCCCCGCCGCCGCCCTGCTGGGTCGTGACCGCGGGCTTGGCCGAGACCTGCACGTCGGTGTACGTGAAGATGTTGGCGAACAGGTTGTCGAAGGTGCGCCCGAGCGTGTCGGTGAGCACGAGTGAACCGGACACGAACATGACCGACAGCACGACCGCGAGGGTCGACAGCGTCAGCCGCAGCTTGCGCGCCAGGAGGCTCTTCAGCGTCGCCTTGAGCATGGCGGTCAGGCCACCTCGTCCGCGAGCCGGCCGGCGGCGTTGTCGAGGCCCTTGAGCTTGTCGAGCACCGCGTCGGCGGTGGGGTCGCGCAGCTCGTCGACGATGCGGCCGTCGGCCAGGAAGATGACCCGGTCGGCGTACGAGGCCGCGTTCGGGTCGTGGGTGACCATGACGATCGTCTGCCCGAACTCCCGCACCGAGTTGCGCAGGAACGACAGCACCTCGGCGCCGGAGCGCGAGTCGAGGTTGCCGGTGGGCTCGTCGGCGAAGATGACCTCGGGCCGCGAGACCAGGGCCCGCGCGCACGCGACGCGCTGCTGCTGGCCGCCGGAGAGCTGGCTGGGCCGGTGCCCGAGCCGGTCGCCGAGGCCGACCGTCTTGATGACGGTGTCGTACCACGCCGGGTCGGCCTTGCGCCCCGCGATCGACAGCGGCAGGAGGATGTTCTCCTCGGCCGTGAGCGTCGGCAACAGGTTGAACTGCTGGAAGATGAACCCGACCTTGGTGCGGCGCAGGTCGGTGAGGGCCTTGTCCGACATGCCGGTCAGCCGCGTGTCACCGATCAGGATGTCCCCGCGCGTGACCGAGTCCAGGCCCGCCAGCGTGTGCATCAGCGTCGACTTGCCCGACCCGGACGGGCCCATGATCGCGGTGTAGCGGCCGCGCTCGAGCTCGACGCTCACCCCGTGCAGCGCGATGACCTGAGCCTCGCCGCTGCCGTACACCTTCCACACGTCGACCGCGCGCGCGGCGATGCCGTTGCCGGTCGTGACGTTCGTGGTCACCCTCGGTTTCCCCTCGTGAGGTGGTTCCCCTACCTTGTCCACCTCACGCTAAGACCGCCGCGCACGAGATCCCTCGTCCCTGGGAACGACCTCAGGACCCGGGCCGGACCAGTCCCGTCTCGTACGCGAGGACGACGGCCTGCACCCGATCGCGTAGACCGAGCTTCGTCAGTACGTGCCCCACGTGCGTCTTGACGGTCGTCTCGCTCACGGAGAGTGCCCGCGCGATCTCCGCGTTGGACAGCCCCTTGGCCAGCTGCACGAGCACCTCCCGCTCCCGGTCGGTGAGCACCCGCAGGTCGTGGGGCGGCTCGGCGGCCGGGTCGGGCAGCGTGTCGGCGAACTTGTCGAGGAGCCGCTTGAGGATGCGCGGCGCCACCACGGCCTCGCCCGCGGCGACCGTCCGGATGGCGATCACGAGGTCGTCGGCGGGCACGTCCTTGGCGAGGAACCCGCTGGCCCCGGCCCGCAGCGCCCCGACGACGTACTCGTCGAGGTCGAACGTCGTCAGGATGAGCACCCGGACCGGCAGCTTGGCGTCGACGATCGTGCGGGTGGCCGCGACCCCGTCCATGCGGGGCATGCGGATGTCCATGAGCACCACGTCGGGCAGCAGCCGCCGGGCCAGCTCGACGGCCTCGACCCCGTCACCGGCCTCGGCCACGATGTCGAGGTCGGGCTCCCCGCCGAGCACCATCCGGAACCCGGTGCGCAGCAGCGGCTGGTCATCGGCGAGCAACAGCCGGATCGGACGCGCCTGAGTCAACTCGCCAACTGCCTCTCTGCGGGCACCTCGATCGGAATGCGGGCATGCACACGATATCCGCCGCCCGGCCGGGGCCCGGTCCGCAGCGTCCCCCCGTACAACATCACGCGCTCCCGCATCCCCAGCAACCCGTGCCCGACGGCCGCCGTCCCGAGCTGCGGCCCCCGCCCGGTATCGCAGATCTCCACGGTCACGTCGGCCGGCGTGAAGGCCAGCCGGACCTCGACGGTGGCGGCCCCGGCGTGCTTGAGCGCGTTGGTGAGGGCCTCCTGCACGATGCGGTACAGCGTGAGCGAGACCCCCGGGTCGAGCACGCCCGGCTCCCCGTCGACCCGCAGCGTGGCCGGCAGCCCCGCCTCCCGGATCTGCTCGACCAGCCCCTCGATCCCGGCCAGCCCCGGCTGCGGCGCGAGCTCGCCGGCCGGCTCGGCCTCGGTACGCAGCACGCTGAGCAGCCGCCGCATCTCCCGCAGCGCCGTACGCCCGGTCTCCTCGATTGTCGCGAGGGCCTCGTCGGCCGCGGCCGGGTCCCGCCCGAGCATCCGCCGCGACCCGGTGGCGAGCACCCCCATGACGCTGACGTGGTGCGCGACGACGTCGTGCAGCTCCCGGGCGATGCGCCGCCGCTCCTCGGCCACGGCCTTCTCGGTCAGCGCCCGCTGCGTGGTCTCGGCCGTCCGGGCCCGATCCTCGAGCGCGGCGATATAGGCGCGCCGCGTCGCCACGGTCCGCCCGACCGTGAAACAAATGAGCGCACTCATGGCGTTGAATACGAAGAAGATCTTGGAGTCCGGATAAAATGCGCTGGCCCCGGTGCGGCCGACAACCATCGCCAGCGTCATTCCGGGCACCCACATGGCGGCGGTGGCAAGAATCGCGGCCCGGATCGGCAGATAAGCGGCGGCGGTATAGGTGACGACAATGACACCGAGCCCGCCGTCGACGAGTTCGAGCTGCCCGGCGAACGGCACCAGAATGTGCAGCGACGTCCACCCGATGGCGACCCAGAGCGCCCGCCGCCGCAGCGCGACGGCGACCATCCCGATACAGTCGTAGGCGAGCTGGGCCGGGAGGTCGACGACCCCGAACGCCCGCCGCGCCAGCGACTCGAGCAGCGCACTGACGCTCATGAGCAGCAGCGCGAGCGCAACGTCCTGAGCGAGCGCGTTCCCGCGCCGCCCGAGCAACTCCCTGACCCTGCGCACGCTATCGACGGTATAGGCCCGCGAGCCAACCACGTTCATCGCCGCGCGCGACGGGGCCCTCGTCCGCAAGGATGAGAGGGCATCATCCGCAGCGGCACCCGGCAACCGCAAAGTCGGACCCGCCCGCCGCCCACGCCCGACTCGGACCGGCACCACGGCCCGATCGGCCGCCGCGCGGGCTCAAGCCGGACCAGCGCCGCGGGCTGCGGGCCGATCGGTCGCCGAGCCGGCCCGGACCGGCGCCGCGGGCTGTGGGCTGGTCGGTCGCCGGGTGCGGGTCGGGTCGGACTGGCGCTGCGGGCCGGTCGGTCGCCGAGCCGGCCCGGACCGGCGCTGCGGGCTGCGGGCCGATCGGTCGCCGAGCCGGCCCGGACCGGCGCCGCGGGCTGTGGGTCGGTCGGTCGGTCGCCGAGTCGGCCCGGACTGGCGCTGCGGGCTGTGGGCTGCTCGGTCGCCGGGTCGGCCCGGACTGGCGCTGCGGGCCGGTTGGTCGCAGCGCCGACTCGGACTGGCGCCGTGGGCCGGTGAGGGCGCGCCGGCTCGGATGGGCGCCGCAGGTCAGTCAGCCGCCGCGCCGACCCGGCGGTCCGGGCGCCCCGAATCGCCGATTTGCACCCGGCGCAGCGAAGACCGCCGCCGCCGGGACGCGCACGAGACGCAGCTCGCATGGCGTTCTGGGCCGGCGGTGTCCGTCGCGCCGACCCGCCGATCCGCATCTGGCACGGCGACGACCGCCGCCGGCGCGATGCGGACCGCGCAGGAAGCCAGGAGACGCAGCCGACGCTTCAGTCCCGCTCGACCCGCCGCCCCGGCTGACCTCTCCGTTCCGCTCGACCCGCCGCCCCGGCGACGCCGGTGACCCCTCAGTCCCGCTCGACCACCACCGCCCCCGAGTCCGAGGCAACCGCCGGAAACGCCGGCGGCGTCCCCCCGTAGGCCGGGCAAAGCGCCTGATGCGCGCACCACCCGCACAGCCGCGACGGCTTGGCCCGGAAGTCCTGCGCCGCCGTCGCCGCCGAGATCGCCTCCCACAGCGCGAGCAGCGTCCGCTCGAAGCGCTCCAGGTCGTCGGCGTCCGGGGCGAAGTCGCAGACCTCCTGGTCCCGCAGGTACATCAGCCGCAGCACCCGTGGCACGACGCCCCGGGTCCGCCACAGCACCAGGGCGTAGAACTTGAGCTGGAACATCGCGCGGGCCTCGAACGCCTCGCGGGGCGCCCCGCCCGTCTTGTAGTCGACGACCCGCACGTCCCCGGCCGGGGACACGTCGAGGCGGTCGATGATGCCGCGGATCACCAGGCGGCCGTCGACCTGCGCCTCCACGTAGGCCTCGCGGTCGGCCGGCTCCAGCCGGTTGGGGTCCTCGAGCGCGAAATACCCGCCGAGCAGCTCCCGGGCCTCGTGGAGGAACTCGTCCAGGGTGAGCGGCGACCCGGCGAAGATCGACGCCAGCTCCGGCTCCTCCTCGACCAGGCGCGCCCACTGCGGCGCCGCGAGCTCCGCCGCCCGGGCCGGGGTGCGCTCCCCGGCCGGGCTGTCGAAGAGCACCTCGAGCACGGCGTGGACGAGGGTGCCCCGGGCCTGGTCGGGGGTCGGGCGCTCCGGCAGGCGGTCGATGCTGCGGAAGCGGTACAGCAGGGGGCACGTCTTGAAGTCGGCGGCGCGCGACGGCGACAGGGTTGGCAGGGCGGAGGTAACGGGCACCGTCATGTCCAAGAGGTTAAACGGGGGGTACGACAGAAAAGTCGCCGCGAACCGCCGAACCCGTAGCATCGGGGGCAATGGACGAACACCGCACGGCACCCGCGCCGGCGTCGCCGGCGGCCCGCCCGCAGCCCCGGGAGCGGGGGGCGGGGATCCCGCTGGGCCGGATCGCCGGCGTCCCGATCTCCCTGGCGCCCTCCTGGCTGCTGCTCGCCGCCCTGATCACGATCACGTACGGCCAGTACCTCTCGGCCCGCTCCGTCCGGCTCACCCTCACCGCGGGGCTCGCCGTCGGCTTCGGCTTCGTCGTGTGCCTGCTCGTCTCGGTGCTGCTGCACGAGCTCGGCCACGCCGTCACCAGCCGGCACAGCGGCATCGGTGTGCGGGGGATCACCCTGGAGATGCTCGGCGGCTACACCGAGATGGAGCGCGAGGCCCCGCGGCCCGGCATCGAGCTGTACGTCTCGCTGTCCGGGCCGGCCGTCTCCCTCGTGCTCGGCCTGCTCGCCGCGGGCGCCGCCGCCGTCCTGCCGCCCGGCGGCATCCCGGAGACGTTCGCGTTCCAGCTGGCCCTGTCCAACATCGTCGTCGCCGTCTTCAACGCCCTGCCCGGGCTGCCGCTGGACGGCGGACGGGCCCTGCAGGCGCTGGTCTGGAAGCTGACCGGCGACCCGAACACGGGCCGGATCGTGGCCGGCTGGGTCGGGCGGCTGCTCGCCGTGGCGACCGCCGGCGTGGCCCTGCTCCTGCTGTTCTCGCCCCTGGTCAAGGGGTACTTCGGCGTCCTGTTCACCCTCCTGGTCGCGCTCACCATGTGGGTCGGGGCCGGTCAGGCGATCCGGCACGCGAAGGCGGTGGGCCGCCTGCCCCCGTTCAGCGCCCGCGAGCTGGCCCGGCCCCTGGTGGCCCTGACCGCGCACACCCCGCTGTCGGAGGCGGACCGGATCGCGGCCCTCGGCGACGACGGCCGGCCGGTGGTCGCGGTCGTCGAGTCCAGCGGCAGCCTGCTGGGCTTCGTGCACGGCGCCTCGGCGCGGGCGGTGCCGGCCGAGCGGCGGCCCTGGGTGCCGCTCGGCGACGTCACCCGGCGTATCGACCGCCAGCACGTGCTCCCCGGCGATCTGCGCGGCGCCGACCTGCTCGCGGCGATCAGGGACGACCCGGGCGGCGACTACCTGGTGGTCACCGGGGAGGATGTGCACGGCGTCCTGCGCGGCGCCGAGCTCGTCTCCCTCGTGGCCCCAGGTCGGCGGCCGCGCCGGCCGACATCCCGGAGGAACAGCACGTGACCGTGGAAAGCCCCGCCCAGACCCCGTCCGCCGTCCGTAGGGGCGCGTTCGTCCCCGGCGACCGGGTCCAGCTCACCGACCCCAAGGGCCGGATGCACACGATCGTGCTGGAGCCGGGCAAGGAGTTCCACACCCACCGCGGGCGACTCGCCCACGACGAGCTCATCGGCGCGCCCGACGGCAGCGTGGTGAACTCCACCGGCGGCACCGCCTACCTCGCCCTGCGCCCGCTGCTGAGCGACTACGTGCTGTCCATGCCCCGGGGCGCTCAGGTGATCTACCCCAAGGACGCCGCCCAGATCGTGGCCATGGGCGACGTCTTCCCGGGCGCCCGCGTGCTCGAGGCCGGGGCCGGCTCCGGCGCGCTGACCTGCTCGCTCCTGCGGGCAGTGGGGCCCGGGGGGAGCGTGACGTCGTACGAGATGCGCGAGGACTTCGCCGCGATCGCCCGGCGCAACGTCGAGGCGTTCCTCGGCCCGCAGCCCGGGTGGACCCTGCGGGTCGGCGACGTGGCCGGCTGCGAAGACGACGGGTTCGATCGGATTATCCTTGACATGCTCACTCCGTGGGAGATCCTGCCGCTCGTGTCGCGGGCGCTGATCCCCGGCGGGGTGTTCATCGGCTATGTGGCAACTACACCCCAATTGTCGGAGTTGGTGGAGGCCTTGCGCGAGGATGGTGGGTACACCGAGCCTCGTGCATGGGAGAGTCTGGTGCGTGACTGGCACGCGGAGGGCCTGGCCGTGCGGCCCGACCACCGCATGATCGCGCACACGGCGTTCCTGGTCAGCGCCCGCAAGCTCGCGCCGGGCGTCACCGCGCCGCCGCGCCGGCGCAAACCGAGCAAGGGGGCCGAGGCGTACGCGGCACGGCGGCTGGCGGCCGCCGCGGCCGCACGGGCAGACGAGGAGGCCGAGGGGCATGAGCCGACCGAGCTTCAGTGACCTACCCGCGGTCTTTCCCGACTGGTCGCCGTACCCGGACCTCGAGTCGGCGGCCCGGGCATACCTGCGCGATCCGGACATCGCGCTCGACGCCATGGCCGGCGTCCTGCGCGGCCAGAGCGTGCTGGGCTTCACCCTGGAGCGATTCGTCAACGACGTGAACGGGGTCTGGCAGGAGGTCGTCGTCTGCGACGGCAACCGGCTGATCCTCTGGCACGGCGAGGACATCCCGCCGGAGGAGGCGCCGCCGGGCTCGATGACCTCGTCGCTGCGGGTGGTGGCCCTCTCCGCGGTGACCGAGGTCGGCTGCCGCCGGCGCATCAGCCGCAACCCGAACGGCACCCACCGGGTCGACAGCGTCGACGTGTACCTGCTGCTCACGTCCCTCGACGAGGCCAACGTGGCGGCCGAGGAGGCGGGCTCGGTGATCCGTCACGACGCGCTGCGCTTCGGCAAGACCCTCGACGACGGCGGCGCGGGCCAGATCGCCCGGCTGGAGGAGTTCGCGCGCCTGGTGAGCTCCCTGGTCGGCAAACCTATGCTGTAAGAAATTTCATTCAGCTTCATTCACGCATGGCCGGCCGGGGGAGAAACGCCCCCGGGTCAGTCCTCCGCGTTGGGGCCGGCCACGGGCGCGTCGTCGGACTCGCGGTGCACGTGGATGCAGTCGCCGGGGCACTCCTTGGCCGCGTCGATGACCTCGAGCCGCAGGTGGGAGGGCACGCCGACCCGGCTGCCGGGCGCCAGCTGCAGCTCGCCGTCGTCGCCCTTCACGTAGGCCAGGCCGTCCACGTCGAACTCGAAGACCTCCGGGGCGTACTGCACGCACAGCCCGTCGCCGGTGCACAGGTCCTGGTCGACCCACACCTGCAGGCTGTCCTGGGTAGTCTCCACGCTCACCAGCATGACGCTACCCGACACCGCCGAGGCCGTGCACCGGACCGTGACACACGCCGCAGCGGGCCGGAAAAGGGCGTGCATAGGGCCCTTCGAGTATCCCGGATTTGTAAACACCCTGTGGCGCACGTGTTCGAGGGGGCCTGAACCGCCGATCAGCAGTTAGTGTTAGAGCACAACGTTCAAAGCCCCCGGGGAGGTGGGACGTGGCACGCAGCGACGACGCGGAGACGCGCGCCGCACGATGGGAGAAGGACGCCCACGATCTCTCCACGCAGGTCGCGTTTCTTCAGGAGGAACTCGCCCTGGTGCGGCGCAAGCTGACGGAGACACCGCGACACGTGCGACAGCTCGAGGAGCGGCTAGCCGCAGCGCAGGCGCAGATTGCCCGGCTGACCGAAAACAACGAGCGGCTCGTAGCCACCCTCAAGGAGGCCCGAGCCCAGATCGTGACGCTGAAGGAGGAGGTCGACCGCCTGGCACAGCCGCCGAGCGGATACGGCGTCTTCCTCGCCCGCCACGACGACGGCACCGTCGACGTGTTCACCGGCGGGCGCAAGCTGCGCGTGGCAGTCTCCCCGGCGATCGAGACCGAGGAGCTGCGCCGAGGCCAGGAGGTCCTGCTCAACGACGCCCTGAACATCGTCGACGCGCTCGGCTACGAGCGGGTCGGTGAGGTCGTCATGTTGAAGGAGGTCCTCGAGGGTGGTGACCGGGCTCTCGTCGTCTCGCACGCCGACGAGGAACGGATCGTCCACCTGGCGCACACCATCGCCGACGCGCCACTGCGCGCCGGCGACTCGCTCATGATCGAGCCGCGGTCGGCGTACGCCTACGAGCGGATTCCCAAGAGCGAGGTCGAGGAGCTCGTCCTGGAGGAGGTGCCCGACGTCGACTACCACGACATCGGCGGACTGTCCTCGCAGATCGAGATGATCCGCGACGCGGTGGAGCTGCCCTTCCTGCACGCCGAGCTGTTCCGGGAGCACAAGCTGCGCCCGCCGAAGGGCGTGCTGCTCTATGGCCCGCCCGGCTGCGGCAAGACCCTCATTGCCAAGGCGGTGGCCAACTCGCTGGCGAAGAAGATCGCCGAGCGGCGCGGCGAGGAGAAGCAGACCAGCTACTTCCTCAACATCAAGGGTCCCGAGCTGCTCAACAAGTACGTCGGCGAGACCGAGCGGCACATCCGGCTGATCTTCCAGCGCGCTCGGGAGAAGGCCGGCGAGGGTACGCCCGTCATCGTGTTCTTCGACGAGATGGACTCCGTGTTCCGCACGCGCGGCTCCGGCGTCTCCTCCGACGTGGAGAACACGATCGTCCCCCAGCTGCTCAGCGAGATCGACGGCGTGGAGGGCCTGGAGAACGTCATCGTCATCGGCGCGTCCAACCGGGAAGACATGATCGACCCGGCGATCCTGCGCCCCGGCCGGCTCGACGTGAAGATCAAGATCGAGCGACCGGACGCCGAGGCGGCCAAGGACATCTTCTCGAAGTACATCCTGACCGACGTGCCCCTGCACAAGGACGACGTCACCGAGCACGGCGACTCGAAGGACGCGACGGTCGCGGCCATGATCGACGCGGTCGTGCTGCGGATGTACTCCGAGACCGAGGAGAACCGCTTCCTCGAGGTGACCTACGCCAACGGCGACAAGGAGGTCCTGTACTTCAAGGACTTCAACTCCGGCGCGATGATCCAGAACATCGTCGACCGGGCCAAGAAGATGGCGATCAAGGACTTCCTCTCCAACGGGTCCAAGGGCGTACGCCTGCAGCACCTGCTGGACTCGTGTGTCGACGAGTTCCGGGAGAACGAGGACCTGCCCAACACCACCAACCCCGACGACTGGGCCCGCATCTCCGGCAAGAAGGGCGAGCGGATCGTGTACATCCGCACGCTCGTCTCCGGCGGTAAGGGCGCCGAGGCCGGCCGCTCGATCGAGACGGCCACCAACACCGGCCAATACCTGTAGTTCACGATGTGCCGATGAGCGGGCGGTGACCTTTTGGTCACCGCCCGCTTAAGCTTGCAGGCAAGCTGGCCCGTCCGAGTGGGCCGGACGGCCGACGATACGACTAGGGTTGTCTCATGAGTGTGCGGCGCGTGATGGGCACCGAGGTCGAGTACGGCGTGTCCGTGCCCGGCCAGCCGGGTGCGAACCCCATGGTCACGTCCTCCCAGGTGGTCAACGCCTACGGGGCGCGGCCCGAGCTCACCAAGGGCGGACGCGCCCGCTGGGACTACGAGGAGGAGTCGCCGCTGCGCGACGCCCGGGGGTTCACCTACTCAGGTGCCCTCTACGATCCGGCGGAGGCGCTGGCCGACGAGGACCTCGGCCTGGCCAACGTGATACTGACCAACGGCGCCCGGCTCTACGTCGACCACGCCCACCCCGAATACTCCACGCCCGAGGTGACCACCCCCCGCGACATCGTGCTGTGGGACAAGGCCGGCGAGCGGGTGATGGCCGAGGCCGCCCGGCGCGCCGCCACCATCCCGGGCACGCTGCCGATCCACCTGTACAAGAACAACACCGACAACAAGGGCGCCAGCTACGGCGCGCACGAGAACTACCTCATGCGCCGGCAGACCCCCTTCGCCGACATCGTCATGCACCTCACCCCGTTCTTCGTCACGCGGCAGATCGTCTGCGGCGCGGGGCGGGTCGGCATCGGGCAGGACGGCACCGGCCCGGGCTTCCAGATCTCCCAGCGGGCCGACTTCTTCGAGGTCGAGGTCGGGCTGGAGACGACGCTGAAGCGGCCCATCATCAACACGCGCGACGAGCCGCACGCCGACGCGGACAAGTACCGCCGGCTCCACGTGATCATCGGCGACGCGAACCTGTCGGAGATCTCGACGTACCTCAAGGTCGGCACCACGTCGCTCATCCTCGCGATGATCGAGGACAAGGTGCTCTCGGGTGACCTGGGCATCGCCGACCCGGTCACCGAGCTGCGGTCGGTCAGCCACGACCCGTCGCTCAAGCACCTCATCCGCATGCGTGACGGCCGCCGCCTCACCGCCCTGGACATCCAGTGGGCGTTCTACGAGCGGGCCCGCGCCTTCGTCGAGGGCCGCGAGGGCGACGACGCCGACGAGATCACCCTCGACGTGCTCAACCGCTGGGAGGACGCGCTCGACAAGCTCGGCCGCGACCCGATGCTGTGCGCCGGTGAGCTCGACTGGGTCGCCAAGCTGCGCCTGCTGGAGGGGTACCGCGAGCGCGAGTCGCTGGGCTGGAGCTCGCACAAGCTGCAGCTCGTCGACCTGCAGTACTCCGACGTGCGCCCCGAGAAGGGCCTCTACCATCGCCTGGTCGCCCGTGGCTCGATGGAGACGCTGTTCACCGAGGAAGAGGTCCAGCGCGCGATCGTCGAGCCGCCGGACGACACCCGCGCCTACTTCCGCGGGCGCTGCCTGGCCAAGTACCCGGCCGAGGTGGTGGCCGCGAGTTGGGACTCCGTCATCTTCGACGTGGGCCGCGAGTCCCTCGTCCGGGTGCCGATGATGGAGCCCGAGCGGGGGACGAAGAAACACGTCGGCGCGCTGTTCGACAAATGCCCGAGCGCGAAGGATCTGCTCGAAGCGATCACTTCCGGGTAAGTTCGAAGCAGCGGTTCTATGGTGGTCCCCCCGAGGAGGATGAGGCATGGCTACGAGGGATACGGGTGGGCAGTCCCAGTCCGGTAAGTCCCGGCGCGACGAGGAAGAGGATGTCGCTGCGCCAGAGGTCAACCCGGAGACGGCCGAACGGGTCGAGCAGCTCGGCGAGGACGTCGATGACCTCCTTGACGAGATCGACTCCGTGCTCGAGGAGAACGCCGAAGAGTTCGTCCGCGGATACGTGCAGAAGGGCGGCGAGTAGCCGCACCACGACGCCGCCCGTCCGGGTCACGCCGGGCGGGCGGCGCCTGTTCGCCCGCGGCCGGCGCCGGCCGATCGCGTCCCCACCGACGGGGTCTGTGTCATTGAGGGTTGTGGCGCGCCGCTCACCGGCGCGGCCGCGGCGTATTGTTGTCGCACCACAGTCGATCACCACGCAACCAAGGAGGGGCTCCGTTGCCGTCGGGTCTTGACCACTCAGGGCGCCCGCCCGCCGCGTTCCACGCTGCCGGGACGTCGTCCTTCACTGAGTTCCTGTCGAGCGTGGCACCGGAGATGCTCCCGGGCCGGCGGCCGCTGCCGCCGGGGATGGCGGCCGACGTGAGCGCCCACGCCACGACCATCGTCGCCATCACCTGCTCCGACGGCGTGCTCATGGGCGGCGACCGGCGCGCGACGATGGGCAACCTCATCGCCCAGCGCGACATCGAGAAGGTGTTCGCGGCCGACGCCTACTCGCTCGTCGGCATGGCCGGCACCGCGGGCTTCGGCCTGGAGATGATCCGGCTGTTCCAGGTGGAGCTCGAGCACTACGAGAAGATCGAGAGCAGCATGCTCTCCCTCGAGGGCAAGGCCAACCGCCTGGCCAGCATGGTGCGCAACAACCTCGGCGCGGCGATGCAGGGCCTGGCCGTGGTGCCGCTCTTCGCCGGCTTCGACACCGACGCCAAGAGCGTCGACAAGGCCGGGCGGATCTTCAGCTTCGACGTCGCCGGCGGGGTGTACGAGGAGCGCGGGTACGACTCGATCGGCTCCGGCTCGCTGTTCGCCAAGTCGTCGCTGAAGAAGCGCTTCCGGCGCGGCGTGACCACCGACGAGGCCGTGAAGCTCGCCATCGAGGCGCTCTACGACGCCGCCGACGACGACACCGCCACCGGCGGCCCCGACCTGCTGCGCAACATCTTCCCGGTGATCATGACCGCGACGGTCGAGGGCACCCGGCGGCTCAGCGACGACGAGACCCGCGCGGCCGCCGAGCAGGTCATCGCCGAGCGGCGCGACAACCCCGACATCTGAACCCAGCCCCAGCAGCCCGCCCCACCACCAGCGAAGGAGAACCCGCCACCGTGGCCATGCAGTTCTACGCCTCGCCCGAGCAGATCATGCGGGACCGCTCGGAGTACGCCCGCAAGGGCATCGCTCGTGGCCGCAGCGTCATGGTGCTCAGCTACGAGGGCGGCGTGCTGTTCGTGGCCGAGAACCTCTCCACCGCGCTGCACAAGGTCAGTGAGATCTACGACCGCATCGGCTTCGCCGCCGTCGGGCGCTACCCGGAGTTCGAGGCCCTGCGCTCCGCCGGGGTGCGCCTGGCGGACCTGCACGGGTACTCCTACGCCCGCGGCGACGTGACCGGCCGGCAGATCGCCAACTTCTACGCGCGCAACCTCGGGGCGATCTTCACCCAGGAGCAGAAGCCGTACGAGGTGGAGATCTGCGTCGCCGAGGCGGGCCTCACCGCGGAGGACGACGAGCTCTACCGGATCACCTACGACGGCTCCGTCCAGGACGAGCAGGGCATGGTGACCATGGGCGGGCAGTCCGACGCCGTCGCCACCGCCGTGAAAAGCCGCCTGCGGCCCGACCAGACGCTCGCTGAGGCCCTGAAGCTCGCGGTGGACGGTCTGGGCAGTGTCGGCGGCGAGAACGGCCAGCCGCGCAAGCTGGCGGCCCACCAGCTCGAGGTCGCGGTCCTCGACCGCAACCGCCCGGGCCGCACGTTCCGCCGGCTCACCGGCCTCGCCCTGACCGCCATCCTCGAGGACACCTCGGCCGCGGGCGCGCAGGACGTCGAGGAGGGCCTGGAGGACAAGCCGCAGCCGCCCGCCTCGCCGAGCACGCCGGCCGACAACGCCTCCGGCGGCACCGAGGCCCCGGCCGAGGAGAGCAAGCCCGAGGAGAGCAAGTCCGAGGACGAGTAGCGCCTTGATGGTGGGGTCCGGCCGGACCCCACCATCGCCAGGCGAAGGCGTCAGGCCCGGATGATCGCCAGGAGCAGCACGACGAACGCCCGCCCGAGGTAGATCGTCGCCTTGACGGGGGAGTTGCTCGGCGTCCCGGCCATCCGCGGGCGCATCGCGACCGGGATCTGCGTGATCCGGAAGCCGTTGCGCGCCAGCCGGACCAGCACCTCGATCGTGTCGCCGAGGTACTCGGCCGGGTACCAGTGCGCGAAGAACTCGATCGTGCGCCGGTTGCACGCGCGGTGCCCCGACGTCGTGTCGGTCAGTCGGGTTCGCGACAGCCGCGACAGTACCGCCGAAAGCATTTTCATCGCCCACTGGCGCGGACCCTTGACGCTGTAGCCGCCCTCGCCCGCGAACCGGGCCCCGATCACCAGGTCGTGATCGTCGAGCGCGTCGACAAGCTTCGGGATGTACCGCGGGTCGTGCTGCCCGTCCGCGTCGACCTGGATCGCCACGTCGTAGCCGTGGTCGCGGGCGTAGCGGTACCCGGTGCGCATCGCCCCGCCGACGCCCAGGTTGAACGGCAGCTTCGCCACGATCGCCCCGGCGTCGGCGGCCTTGATCGCGGTGTCGTCGGTGGAGCCGTCGTCGACCACGATGATGTCGACCGACGGCAGCTCGCCGTGCACCTCCCGGACCACCTCGCCGATCGACCCCGACTCGTTCCACGCCGGGATGATGATCAGGACCTTCTTACCGTTGATCATCGCGGGCCGCCTCGATCGCCTCGTGCGGGATCTCGTCCTGTGGCTTCGGGCGCCCCAGCTCGCTGCGCAGCAGCGCGAGGTCCTCGGCCAGCGTCCGGGTCTCCTCCTCCAACCGGCTGACCTCCCAGCTCAGGTGCACCGTGACCAGCAGCAGGAAGACGATGCCGAGGAACAGCACCAGGCTCACGCCGGAGGCGATGCCCAGCAGCTTCGCCGTGCGGTCGGTGATGAACGGGAAGAACGCCAGCGGCAACATGACGATGCTGACGACCAGCCAGAGGATGGCGTACTTCTCCTGCAGCTGCCGCCGCCGCAGCAGCTCGACCATGAAGGCGAGCACCGCCAGCGCGGTCAGACCGGTGACGATCGTGAGCTTCACCGGGCACCTCCGGACACCATGTCATGCAGCATGGCACGCCAGTCCCGCATCGGGGCCAGCCCGGCCCCGGCCCAGCGCTCATGGCCGAGCACGCTGAACGCGGGCCGCCGCGCCGGGCGCACGTACGCGGCGCTCGTGGTGCGGCGCACCCGGGCCGGGTCGTGCCCGGACTCGGCGAACACCGCCTCGGCCAGCCCGTGCCAGGAGACGCGGCCGGAGGCGGTGCCGTGGTACACCCCGGCGGGCGCCCCCGACTCCGCCAGCGCCACCAGGCGCTCGGCCAGGTCGCGCGACCATGTCGGCTGCCCGACCTGGTCGTCGACGACCTCGACGAAGTCGCGCTCCCGGGCCAGCTGCAGCATCGTGCGCACGAAGCTGCGGCCGTGCTCGCCGTAGAGCCAGGCGGTCCGCACGACGTACCCGGTCCCGGGCAGCGCGTCGAGCACGGCCCGCTCGCCGGCGAGCTTGCTGCGGCCGTAGGCGTTGATCGGCGCCGTCGGGGCGTCCTCGGCGTAGGGCTCGGCGGCGTCGCCGGGGAACACGTAGTCGGTGGAGACGTGCACGAGCCGGGCCCCGGCGGCGGCGCACCCGGCGGCCAGGACGGCCACGCCGGTGCCGTTGACCGCTGTCGCACCGGCCTCGTCGGCCTCTGCGCCGTCGACGTCGGTCCAGGCCGCGGCGTTGAGGACCACGTCGTGGCCCTCGACCACGGACCGGACCTGCGCCGCGTCCGTGATGTCCAGCTCCGCCCGGGTTGCGGCGGTCACCTCCCGGCCGTCGAGCACGGCCAGCAGGTCGCGGCCCAGCATCCCGCCGGCCCCCGTGACGAGAAAACGGGTCATGCGCCCTCCGCTTCGCTCCGGCCGCACGACCCCCGAGCCGAGCCCATCATGACCGGCCCCTCCGCTCCGCTCCGGACCGGTCATGAGTTCAGCGCCGCCTGCGCCTTGAGCGGCTCCCACCAGGCGCGGTTGTCCTGGTACCAGGCGACCGTCTCGGCGATGCCCTGCTCGAACGTGACCTGCGGGGTGTACCCGAGCTCATTGCTGATCTTGTCGATCGACAGCGAGTACCGCCGATCATGGCCCTTGCGGTCCTCGACGTAGCGCACCGACGAGTCCCAGTCCCGCCCGGTGGCGCCGAGCAGGACCTCGGTCAGCTCCCGGTTGGTCAGCTCGCGGCCGCCGCCGATGTTGTAGACCTCGCCGGCCCGGCCCTTCTCCAGCGCGAGCTGGATGCCGGCACAGTGGTCGGAGACGTGCAGCCAGTCGCGGATGTTGCCGCCGTCGCCGTAGAGGGGGACGGTCCCGCCGTCGATGAGGTTGGTGACGAAGAGCGGAATCACCTTTTCGGGGAACTGGTAGTGGCCGTAGTTGTTCGAGCAGCGGGTCACCACCACCTCCATCCCGTGGGTGCGGTGGTAGGCCAGGGCGAGCAGGTCCGAGCCGGCCTTCGAAGCCGAGTACGGCGAGTTCGGGGCCAGTGGCCACTCCTCGGTCCAGGAGCCCTCCTGGATCGAGCCGTACACCTCGTCGGTGGACACGTGCAGGAAGCGCCCGACCCCGGCCGCCCGGGCCGCGTCGAGCAGCACCTGGGTGCCCAGCACGTTGGTGGTCACGAACGGGCCGGCGCCGAGGATCGAGCGGTCGACGTGGGACTCCGCGGCGAAGTGCACGACGGCGTCGTGGCCGGGCATGAGCCCGGTGACGAGCTCGGTGTCGCAGATGTCGCCCTCCACGAACGTGAGCGCGGAGTCGTGCTGAACCGGGGCGAGGTTCGCCCGGTTACCCGAATAGGTGAGCTTGTCGAGGACGGTCACGGCCGCGCCCGCGTACGCGGGGTAACCGCCGCTGAGCAGGGTGCGCACGTAATGGGAGCCGATGAAACCGGCTCCGCCGGTGACGAGGATTCTCACGGGTTCGAGAGTCTAGTGGACCCGCGCTGGTTCCCCGGTTGACCCTGGGCGCGTCCGGGTCGACCCCGGTGTTGCCCGTCCCGTACGGTGGCCGGGTGCGCGGCATCATCCTCGCCGGTGGGACCGGCTCACGTCTGTGGCCCCTGACCAAGGCCGTGTCGAAGCAGCTGATGCCCGTCTTCGACAAGCCGATGATCTACTACCCGCTCACCACCCTCGTCATGGCGGGCATCCGCGACATCCTCGTGATCACCACCCCCGAGGACCAGGACCAGTTCCTCCGGCTGCTCGGCGACGGCTCCCAGTGGGGGCTCAACCTGCAGTACGCGGCCCAGCCCCGCCCCGAGGGCCTGGCCCAGGCGTTCATCATCGGCGCCGAGTTCATCGGCGGCGACAGCGTGGCGCTGGTGCTGGGCGACAACATCTTCCACGGCGGCGCGCTCGGCCAGCGGCTCGCCGACAACGCCGAGATCATCGGCGGGCGGGTCTTCGCCTACCCGGTGTCGAACCCCCAGGACTACGGCGTCGTCGAGTTCGCCCCCGACGGGCGGGTGCTCTCGATCGAGGAGAAGCCGATCCGGCCCAAGTCCCGCTACGCGGTGCCCGGCCTGTACTTCTACGACAACCGCGTCGTGCAGATCGCCCGCGACCTCAAGCCCAGCGACCGCGGCGAGCTCGAGATCACCGCCGTGAACGCGGCCTACCTCGAGCGCGGGGAGCTGCACGTCGGCGTCCTCGACCGCGGTACCGCCTGGCTGGACACGGGCACGTTCCACACCATGGTCCAGGCGGCCGAGTTCGTGCGCGTGATCGAGGAGCGGCAGGGCTTCAAGATCGGCTGTGTCGAGGAGGTCTGCTGGCGCGCCGGGCTCATCGACGACGACCGGCTGCGCGAGCTCGCCGAGCCGCTGCGCAAGAGCGGATACGGGGAGTACCTGCTCGACCTCCTCGATTGGCAGAATTGACACCGCACCACGACCGACACGCTGGAGTGAGCACGTGAAGATCCGACAGCTCTCGATCGGCGGCGCCTGGGAGATCACCCCCGTCCTGCACGGGGATCCCCGGGGCCTGTTCACCGAGTTCTACCGCTTCGACCACCTGACCGAGGAGGTCGGCCACCCGCTGCGGCTGGCCCAGGGCAACCTGTCGGTCTCGGCCCGCGGCGTGGTGCGCGGCGTCCACTACGCCGACGTGCCGCCCGGGCAGGCGAAGTACGTGACCTGCATCCGCGGCGCCGTGCTCGACGTGGTCGTGGACATCCGGGTCGGCTCGCCCACCTTCGGGCAGTGGGACAGCGTGCAGCTCGACGAGGTCGACCGCCGCGCCGTGTACCTCTCCGAAGGCCTCGGCCACGCATTCTGTGCGCTCACCGACGACGCCACGCTCACCTATCTGGTGTCGGAGACCTACAACCCGTCGGGGGAGCACGACCTGCACCCGCTCGACCCCGACCTCGCCATCGCGTGGCCCGTCGCCGAGCCGGTGCTGTCGGCCCGCGATGCCAAGGCCCCCACGCTCGCGCAGCGCCTCGAGGAAGGGCGCCTGCCGGACTACGCCACCTGCCAGAGGTATACCGAAAGTCTCCGCTCCCAATAGGTTCGAATCGGCGTTCAGGCGGCTAATGTCTGTACATGGACCGGCGAATTTTCGGCCTTGAGACCGAATACGGGGTCACGTGTACCTACCGGGGACAGCGCCGCCTGTCGCCGGACGAGGTCGCCCGCTATCTGTTCCGGCGCGTCGTGTCGTGGGGCCGTTCCAGCAACGTGTTCCTGCGCAACGGCGCGCGCCTTTACCTTGATGTGGGCTCCCACCCGGAATACGCCACGCCCGAATGCGACTCCGTGCCCGACCTGGTCGCCCACGACCGGGCCGGCGAGCGCATCCTCGAGGGCCTGCTCGTCGACGCCGAGCGCCGGCTGCACGACGAGGGGATCGCGGGCGAGATCTACCTGTTCAAGAACAACACGGACTCCGCCGGCAACTCGTACGGCTGCCACGAGAACTACCTGGTCAGCCGGCACGGCGAGTTCGGCCGTCTCGCCGACATCCTCATCCCGTTCCTGGTCACCCGCCAGCTGATCTGCGGCGCCGGCAAAGTGCTGCAGACCCCGCGCGGCGCCGTGTACTGCCTCTCGCAGCGCGCCGAGCACATCTGGGAAGGCGTGTCCTCGGCGACCACCCGGTCCCGGCCCATCATCAACACCCGCGACGAGCCGCACGCGGACGCCGAGCGGTACCGCCGCCTGCACGTCATCGTCGGCGACTCGAACATGAACGAGGTCACCACGCTGCTCAAGGTCGGCACCGCGGACATCGTGCTGCGGATGATCGAGGCCGGCGTGGCCATGCGGGACCTCTCGCTGGAGAACCCGATCCGGGCCATCCGCGAGGTGTCGCACGACATCACCGGCCGCCGCCGCGTGCGCCTCGCCAGCGGCAAGGAGATCTCGGCGCTGGAGATCCAGCAGGAGTACTACGACAAGGCCACCGAGTTCCTGGACCGCCGCGGCGCCGATGCGGCCACCAAGCGGGTCATGGACCTGTGGGGCCGCGTGCTGGGCGCCGTGGACAGCGGCAACCACAAGGAGGTCGAGCGCGAGGTCGACTGGGTGACCAAGCTCGGGCTGATCGAGCGGTACCAGGCCAAGCACGACCTGCCGCTGTCCCACCCGCGGGTGGCGCAGATGGACCTCGCCTACCACGACCTGCGCCGCGGCCGCGGCCTCTACGGGCTGCTGGAGAAGCGCGGCTCGGTCGACCGCGTCGCCACCGACCTGGAGATCTTCGAGGCCAAGGAGACCCCGCCGCAGACGACCCGGGCCCGCCTGCGCGGCGAGTTCATCCGCCACGCCCAGGAGCGCCGCCGCGACTTCACCGTCGACTGGGTGCACCTCAAGCTGAACGACCAGGCGCAGCGGACCGTGCTGTGCAAGGACCCGTTCCGCGCCTACGACGAGCGGGTCGACCGCCTGATCGCGAGCATGTGACGGCCGGCGCCGGTTTTCGCGGCCGAAAGGCGTGACAAACCGGCGCCGACCGTCGTGTAACGCGTTGCGCTTCGGGGGCGTTATTCTGGCCGGGTTATGGACAACCTGCCGGACCCGCCCCCGAAGCTCAACGCCGACTTCAATCCGGACCGTCCCGCCACGAACCGGTTCGGCCGGCGCCTGCAGCGCATCCGCGAAGAGGTCGAGCGGAACCGCACGATCGGCCCGAAGTACCCGACCTGGCTGCTCGCCCTCGTGCTGATCGCGGTCATCGTGTTCTTCACCCTGATCGTGATGTACGCGTGATCCGCCGCCTGGCCGCGGTCGTCCTGCTCGCGGCCTGCCTGTCCGGCTGCACCGACGACGGCCCGAAGCGCACCCCGCTGCCGGCCGGCCCGACCGGCGGCGCGGAGGTCTCCCACCAGCCGCTGGCCTCGCCGACGCTGCCCCCGGTCGTCAACTCGGACGGCTGCCAGGGCCTCATCGGCGCCACCCAGGTCCAGCAGTCCACCGGCCTGCCGGTCCAGCCGAGCCAGGGCGACGGCGCCGCGGCCGTCGCGCAGTACGGCCAGGCCGTGCAGACCCTCGGCCTCAACGCGCGCGCCCGCATGTGCCCGTTCGGCAGCCCGGCGGGCGACCAGGTGACCGTGGTGGCCCTGACGTTCACGGACCCGGCGCAGGCGCAGAAGCTGTGGACGACCATCGCGTCGCTGGAGGCCGTGGGCGGGGTGGGGGAGGCGGCGTTGAGCGACAAGTCCAAGACGCTGCTGACGCGCCGGGGGAAGGCGATCGTGGCGGTGTACCTGGTGGTGGCGGCGGCTCCGGAGGCCGACCATCTGTCGCAGCTCCGCTCGGTGGCGAACACGGCGCTGTCGAAGGCCTGAGAAACCGAGCCCGCGTCGTCTGTCCCAACTCGGCGCCGTCGCGGGCCTGACCTACCTGCCCGCGGAAGTTGATCTCGATATGTCGGGCGCCGGCGCGCCGCGACATATCCGATTTATCGCCTGTCAGGGTATAAATCCGAAAAGTCGCGGCGCGGAGCGCCCGACTTTTCGTGCTGAACGGCGACAGCGAGCGGAATCAAGCCGCGATAGTCGCCGCGTGACGGCCCGCTGCCGCGGCCGACAGGAAGTACGCGGTGTCGGCCGCCAGGTCGCGGCCCATCGTCGAGAGCTTCACCGGCAGGTCGCCCAGCGCCGCGCCCAGGTCGGCCGACGGCACCTCCACCAGCGTGTGCGGCGGGCACAGGGCGGCCAGCGCCGCGCGTACCACCTCCGCCAGGGCCGGAGCCAGGTCCGACGGCATCACCAGGTCGGCCGGGGCCAGCGCCACGCGGCCGAAGGCGGTCAGGCTGTGGTGCGAGACGCCGTGGTGGCGCGGGCGCGGGTCGGCGTCGGAGATGCGCGGGGCCGCCACCGGGCGGCCGCCCAGCGCCGCCACCGCGTTGACCGCCTCGCCGGCCGCGACACCGGAGAAGCCCCAGCTCGTACCGGTGCCGAGGTTGCCCGGGCCCTGGGTGACGACGGCCAGGTCGGCGTGCAGGCCGTGCCGGGCCGCGAGCAGGCCGCTGTGCACGTTCGTCGACTCGAGGTCGCCGCCGAAGGACTGGCCCGTGGTTACCGTACCGGCGAGCAGCGGGCGCAGGCCGTCCAGCGTGCGCGAGAACCAGGCGGGCAGGGCGCCGCCGTCGGTCATGACGTACGCGACGCGCAGGTCCGGCCGCTGGGCCCGGGCGCCGGCCAGCACCGCGGGCAGCGCCGAGTGCAGGTCGGCCACGACCACCGGCATGCCGCCGAGGTCCACCGCGCCGGCCAGGTCCGCGCGCAGGGGGGAGGCCTCCTCGTCGGCGGCGAGCACGATCGTCTGCAGCGGGGTGTACCGCGCCTTGACCACGTGGCCGGGGACGTCCACGTCGTCGGGCAGCCGGTCCGGTACCGCCACGACGAGCGCGTACCCGCCCGTGCCGAGGCCGAGCGCGAGCGCGTTCAGGTTCAGCAGTACCCGGTCGCCCGGCTGCGGGGTGCCCACGAGGGCGGGGTAGGCCAGTGCGCGTACCGAACCGGGATCTTCCGCTCGTCGCTTCTCGACGGTGACGTCGAGCTCCAGGCTGCCGCGCCACTCGCGGCGGGACTGCACGACGGTTCCCCAGCGCCAGCGGATCACGGCGCACACAGTAACGCAGCGACAGAGCGCGCCGCCGCGGTGACGGTGCGAAACGCCAACCGCAGGGGTGGCGCAGGACGGGCGTTCGGGCTGGTACGTTCGCTTCCGTGTCGCGTCCTCGAACCGAGCGCCTGGTGAATCTGGTGATCTGCCTGCTCGCTACGCGGCGTTTCCTGACCGCCGAGCAGATCGCCGCGATCGTCCCCGGCTACGAGCACGATCCCAACGACGAGCGCGACCACGAGGCGTTCCAGCGCAAGTTCGAGCGCGACAAGTCGGAGCTGCGCGAGCTCGGCGTGCCGCTGGAGATGGGCACCGCGAGCATCTTCGACAACGAGCAGGGCTACCGCATCGCCCGCCGGGAGTACGCGCTGCCCGACATCAACCTCGCCCCCGACGAGGCGGCCGCGGTCGGCATCGCCGTGCGGCTGTGGCAGCAGACCGGGCTGGCCGCGGCGGCGTCCTCGGGCCTGGCCAAGCTGCGCGCCGGCGGCATCGACGTGGACCCGCACGCCACCCTCGGCGTCGAGGCGGTCGTCACCGTCGACCCGGCCTTCGAGCCCCTCACCGCGGCGGTCCGCGACCGCCAGGCGGTCACGTTCTCCTACGAGGTCCCGGAGCGCGACGCCGCCGGGGTGCGCCGGCTGCAGCCGTGGGGCGTGGTGTGCTGGCGTGGCCGGTGGTACGTCGTCGGCCACGACCTCGACCGCGCCGCCGAGCGCTGCTTCCGCCTGTCGCGGATCGTCAGCGGGGTGCGGCGGCTCGGCCGGCGGGGCGCCTACGAGCCGCCCCGGACCGACCTCATCGCCAAGGTCGCGGGCTTCAGCGGCCCCGTCGAGCGCGTCGGGCGCGCCACGGTCCTCGTGAAGACCGGAAGGGCCGCGGGGGTACGACGCTGGGCCGAGGACTGCGTCCCCGGGCCCGACGGCGACCGGCTCACCCTGAGCTACTCCGACGCGGATCTGTTCGCCGGGTGGCTGGTGGGCTACGGCGCCGATCTGCTCGTCCTCGACCCGCCCGAGGTGCGCGACCAGGTCGTGCGCCGGCTGCGGGCCATCGCCGCCGCCTACGACCCGGCCGCCGCCCAGGTCGGGGTGCCGGCGTGACGAACTCCGCGGACCGCCTCGCCCGGCTGCTCAACCTGGTGCCGTACCTGCAGGCCCGACCCGGCATCACGATCGCCGAGGCGGCCGCGGACCAGGGCATCACCGACCGTCAGCTGCGCGAGGACCTCGAGCTGCTGTGGATGTGCGGGCTTCCGGGGTACGGCCCCGGCGACCTCATCGACATGGCGTTCTCCGGCGACAGCGTGACGCTGACCTACGACGCCGGCATCGGCCGCCCGCTGCGCCTCACGCCCGACGAGGCGCTCGCGCTCATCGTGGCGCTGCGGATGCTCGCCGAGACCCCCGGGGTCACCGCCGGTGACGGCGTCCACCGGGCCCTGACGAAGATCGAGCACGCGGCCGGGGACCTCGCCGACGCGCCCGTCGCGGTGCGGCTGCCCGGCGCCTCCGACCGGCTCGAGGAGCTGCGCGGGGCCGTGGACCGGCGGCGGGCGCTGCGGATCACGTACTACTCGGCCACCCGCGACGAGACCACCGAGCGCGTCGTCGACCCGATGCGCGTGCTCGTGGTGGGCCGGTGGGCGTACCTCGAGGCCTGGTGCCGCCGCGCGGAGGCCGTCCGGCTGTTCCGGGTCGACCGCATCGACGCCTCGACCGAACTCGACGAGGCCGCGCAGGTACCGCGGCAGGCCCGGCCGACCGACACGCGCACCGGCACGCTGTTCACCCCGACGCCCGACCTGCCGCTGGTGACCCTGCGCGTCGGGCGGGCGGCGCGGTGGATCACCGAGCAGTACCCGTGCGAGACGGTCGAGCGCGGCCCCGGCGAGTTCTGGACGGTCTCCCTGCGCGCCTCCGACCTCGACTGGGCCCGCCGGCTCGTGCTGCGCCTCGGCGCCGAGGTCACCGTCGTCGCCCCGGCCGCGCTCGCCGCGGCCGTCGTCGCCGAGGCGAACGCGGCGCTCGCGGCCTACGTGCATTAAGGTCGGTCACGTGCTGTGGTGGATCTCGGGCGGCATCGTCCTGCTCGCGCTCGTCGTCCTTGTTCTCGTCGCGGTGAGCGTGATGGGCCGGTTGCGCGCGTTCGACAACGCGGCCCGGGCCATGCAGACGCGCCTGGAGGACGGGCAGCGCCGGGTCGAGCCGCGCCTGGCCGCGCTGCAGCAGACCGTCGAGCAGATGGTGCCGCAGCTGGAGGCACTTGCCGCGGAGCAGGCAGCCAGAAACTCTGTCGCGCAGCAGGCCGCCCAGCGCGCGGTCGAGAACAGTTAACAATCCTGGCGGATAAACCCGGCATAGCGCACCTTTGACCGGACGGATGGTTGACGTCCGGGCGGAGCAGCGTCAACACTCGTCAGGACTTCAGCGGCCGGAGCAGTATCCGCAAACCCCGGCCACTGCCCTCACCCTCCGGTGGTCAGTAGGATGGGGTGCGGCAGCTCGAATACAGTGAGGTGGCTTCACATGGGTGCAGTAAGGCCGTGGCACATCATCGTCCTGGTGGTGGTGCTGATCCTGCTGTTCGGCGCGAAGCGCCTGCCTGACGCGGCGCGTTCGCTCGGCCGTTCGATGCGGATCATCAAGGCGGAGACCAAGGGCCTCGCCGACGACGACGTCGACGCCAAGGCCGAGGCGCAGTCGGGCCGGCAGCCGCTCCAGGGCGAGATCGCCGACAACCAGCCGTCGCCGACTCCTCGCGTCGATCCTGTTGACCACGCTCGCGAGCGCTGAGGCGCGCTCCGGTCGTGAGCATCCTCGCACGGCGGCGGGATAAGCAGCCGTCGAAATTCGAGCGTGCCGCAGATGGCTCCATGACCCTTTTGGAGCATCTGCGGGAGCTCCGGACGCGGCTCTTCCGAGCGTCGATCGCCATCGTGATCGGCCTCATCATCGGATACCTGCTGCACAATTACATCCTGCACATCCTGCAGGATCCGTACTGCCTGCTGTCCGAGAAGCAGGTCCGGCAGGCCAACCACGGGAACCTGCCGGCCGGCTGGCAGTGCCAGTTCGTGGCCCTGAAGGTGACCGACCCGCTGCTGCTGACGCTGAAAATTTCGCTGTACACCGGCCTGATTCTCGCGTCGCCCTTCTGGATGTACCAGCTGTGGGCCTTCGTCGCCCCCGGCCTGCATCGCAGCGAGCGGAAATGGGCCTACGTGTTCGCCGGCCTCGCCGCCCCGCTGTTCGCGGCCGGCGCGGTGCTCGCGTTCGTCGTGGTCTCGAAGGGCCTCGAGTTCCTGATCAACTTCATGCCACCGTCGACGTCGCTGCTGCTGGAGGCGATGTCGTACGTCGACTTCGTCACCGGCATGATGCTGGTCTTCGGCGTCGCCTTCGAGTTCCCGCTCGGGATCATGCTGGCCAACATCGCCGGCATCGCCACGGGCAAGCGGCTCCTGGGCTGGTGGCGCATCGCGGTCTTCATCTTCTTCGTCTTCGCCGCGATCGCGACCCCGACCGCCGACCCGTTCGGCATGACGTTCCTGGCGCTGTGCATGTCGGTCCTCTACTTCGGCGCGGTCATCTTCGCCCTGGTCAACGACAAGCGCCGGGGTCGCAACCGGCCGTCGTACGCGGGCATCGGCGACGACGAGGTCTCCTCGCTGGACGACTACGAGGTCGAACCGGTGGAGGCGGCGAGCCCGATCGACGGGTACGACCCGGTCGACGCCCCGACCCCGGTGGCGGCCCCGACGTCGGTCGAGCGGCCGAAGCCGCTGGACGCCCGGTTCGACGACATCACGTAGGCGCTCCGCGTCTGTGCGGCGCCTCGGTCCAACTCGGACCGGGGCGCCGTTTTCGCGGCGAATCGGGGCCGACGGTGCGGGAAACGGGGTTGAACCTTTACAGTCTCGCCCGTGAACATCGCGCTGCTCGCGAACCCCACCGCCGGCAAGGGGCGGCGCGCCGCGTTGCTGCCCGCGGTCCGTGAACGGCTCGGCGCCGGCGGGGCCGAGGTCACGCTGGTGCCCGGGAGCAGCGCCGCCGCGGTCAAGGAGCAGGCGCGCCGCGCGGTCGCCGAAAAACGGTGCGACGCGCTGGTGGCGATGGGCGGGGACGGGACCGTGCACCTGGGGCTGCAGGCCGTGGCCGGGACCGGGGTGCCGTTCGGGATCGTGCCCGCCGGGACCGGCAACGACTTCGCCGTGCGGCTCGGGGTGCCGCCGTCGCCCGTCGCGGCGGCCGGGAGCGTCGCCGACGCGCTGCGTGACGGGCGGGTGCGGGCGATCGACCTCGCGCGCCTCGAAGGGGGCGACGGGACGAGCGTGTGGTTCGGGGCGGTGCTCGCGGCCGGGTTCGACGCCTTCGTCAACGAGCGCGCCAACCGGATGCGGTGGCCGAAGGGGCCGCAGCGGTACAACCGGGCGATCGTCGAGGAGCTGCTGGCGCTGCGGCCGCGGCGGTACACCATGAAACTGGACGGGGCGGAGTCCGTCTTCGAGTCCGTTCTCGTCGCGATCGGCAACACCGAGAGTTACGGTGGCGGGTTCCGGATCGCGCCCGGGGCCGACCCCACCGACGGGCTGCTCGACGTCGTCGTCGCCGAGCCGCTCGGCCGGCTCACGCTGATGCGGCTGCGGCCCAAGGTGCTCAAGGGCACCCACGTGCGCGACCGGCGGGTCAGCACCCACCGCGCGCGGGTCGTCGAGCTCGACGGGGCGGGGATCACCGCATACGCCGACGGGGAGCGGATCTGCCCACTCCCCGTGACCATCACTTGTGTACCCGGAGCGCTGCGACTGGCCCAGTAGGTCAGGCCGCGTTGCGGATGCGGACCTTCACGCCGTTGCCCGACGGCTCGGTCGACACGTCGGACTGCTCGACGCCGTCGGGCACCGAGAAGCTGCGCGAGAACGACGACGAGCTCGACGAGGACGACGAGAAGTGCGCGCCGCCGGCGTCGTGGCTCTCCGAGGTGCTGCCGCCGCCGGAGCCCTTGATGGTCAGCCGGCCGCCGGAGACCTGGACGTCGACGTCGGACGGGTCGATGCCCTCGACGGTGATGACGAGATCGTCGCCGTCGGTCGCGGTGCGCACCGACGCGGCGTGGGCGTGCTGCGCGGCGCTGCCCATGTCCTGCTCCAGGCGGGCGAGCGCGTTCGTGGGGTCCCAGCGGTTCAACGGCATGACGTACCTCCGCAAATTGAAAGAAGTTGCCTGCACTGTCGTCGGCGGAATCGGCCGCGACAAGCACACAGCCGGTGTTGCGACACTGATTTCCCGGCGCGGCCGGAATTCAATCCCACCTCACAACAACCGCAGGATTCCTCCCAGTCCGTGTACCTTGCCCGGTTCACTCTCCGGGAGGACGAGCACCGGGCAGCCGGCCGCCGCCGCGCCCGCGTCCGCCGGGGTGTCGCCGACCATCAGCGCCCGCTCCGGGTCGACGCGCAGGGCCGCGCACGCGTTCCAGAAGATGGCCGGGTCCGGCTTGATCCGCCCGACCTCGTAGGAGAGCACGAACGCGTCCACGAGGTCGGCGAAGCCGAGATCGTGGGCGAGCGCGCGCAGGTCGAAGCCGATGTTGCTGACCACGGCGACGGGTACCCCGGCCGCGCGCAGGGCCCGCAGCGTCGGCACGGTGTCGGCGTAGAGCTGCCAGCCGTCGGCGAGCAGCAGCCGGTCGTACAGCGGCGTGGCCAGGCCCTCGTCGACGGTCGCGGCCAGGCCCGTGTAGCAGGCGCGGTGCGCGTCGGCCGACAGGTCGCGGTCGGCCCAGACTTCGGCCAGGTGCGCGGGCACCCGCTGCGGCTTCGGCCCGCCGGCGCGGCCGGCCGTGGTGAGCCGGTCGGCCAGCACCGTCGCCCGGCCGCGCTCAAGGGTGTCGCCGAGGCTCTGCGCGGCGCGGGTCACCCACCGCACCGCGTCCTCGACCTGCGCAAGCGTCCCGTGGAAGTCCAGCAGCACCGCCTCGATCGGCCGTCGGGAAGTGAGTGACTCGTCGCTTTCCGGCACGCCAGCACGATACCTATGAGCGGATCCGGGCGTGCTTCGCCTAGCCTTGGGGGCGTGAGCGGTACGGAGCGAAGCGGAGTGGCCGCGAACCAGAGGTGCAGGGCGGGGCTTGCGCCGGCGCCGGAGCTTGCGGAGGCGGTGGCGTGAGCGGTACTGAGGAGTCTGGAATGAGCCCTGCAGACCGCTACGAGGCGGCTCGGCAGCGGGCCGAGAGCGCCTCGCAGCAGCCCGCGCTCACCGAGTTCATCGAGGAGCTGGACTTCGCCCTCGACCCGTTCCAGGCCGAGGCCTGCGCGGCCCTGGAGCGCGGCACGGGCGTGCTGGTGTGCGCCCCCACCGGCGCCGGCAAGACGGTCGTCGGGGAGTTCGCCGTGCACCTGGCCCTGCGGCAGGGGCGCAAGTGCTTCTACACGACGCCGATCAAGGCCCTGTCCAACCAGAAGTACAACGACCTCGTCGCGCGCTACGGCGCCGAGCGGGTCGGCCTGCTCACCGGCGACAATGCGATAAACGGCGACGCGCCCGTGGTGGTCATGACCACCGAGGTGCTGCGCAACATGCTCTACGCCGGGTCGGCGACGCTGCAGGGCCTGTCGTACGTGGTCATGGACGAGGTGCACTACCTCGCCGACCGGTTCCGCGGCGCCGTGTGGGAAGAGGTGATCATCCACCTGCCGGAGTCGGTGATGCTCGTGTCGCTGTCCGCGACCGTCTCCAACGCCGAGGAGTTCGCCGACTGGCTCGTGACCGTGCGCGGCGAGACGTCCGTGGTCGTCAGCGAGCACCGGCCGGTGCCGCTGTGGCAGCACATGCTCCTGGGCAAGCGCATGTTCGACCTGTTCCACGACGCGGAGGCGGCGCAGAAGCACGATGTACATCCGGAGCTGCTGCGGTACCACCGCGAGATGCTCCGCCGCGTCGAACTGGCCGGGGGCGACCTGCGCCGCGGCAAACGCGGCCGCTGGACCGGCCCCTACCGCCAGGAGATCGTCGAGCGGCTCGACCGCGAGGGTCTGCTGCCGGCGATCCTGTTCATCTTCAGCCGGGCCGGCTGCGACGCCGCCGTGCAGCAGTGCCTGGGCGCCGGGCTGCGCCTGACCGGGCCGGACGAGCGCGCCGAGATCCGCACCATCGTCGAGGAGCGCACCAAGCACATCCCGAGCGAGGACCTGCAGGTCCTGGGGTACTGGGACTGGCTCGACGGCCTCGAGCGCGGCCTCGCCGCCCACCACGCCGGCATGCTGCCCGCGTTCAAGGAGGTCGTCGAGGAGCTGTTCGTCCGCGGGCTGGTCAAGGCCGTGTTCGCCACCGAGACCCTGGCGCTGGGCATCAACATGCCGGCCCGGTGCGTCGTGCTGGAACGGCTGGTCAAGTTCAACGGCGAGGCGCACGTCGACCTGACGCCGGGGGAGTACACGCAGCTGACCGGCCGGGCCGGGCGCCGCGGCATCGACGTGGAGGGCCACGCCGTCGTCGTGTGGGCGCCCGAGGTCGATCCCCGCCACGTCGCCGGCCTCGCCTCCACCCGGACGTACCCGCTCAAGTCGAGCTTCCGCCCGTCGTACAACATGGCCGTCAACCTCGTCGGCAGCGTCGGCTCGGCCGCCGCGCGCGAGCTGCTGGAGAGCTCGTTCGCGCAGTTCCAGGCCGACCGCTCGGTCGTCGGCCTGGCCCGCCAGGTGCAGCGCAACGTCGAGACCATGGCGACCTACGCCGGGGAGATGGCCTGCCACCTCGGCGACTTCGAGCAGTACTTCTCCATCCGCGTCGCCATCGCCGAGCGCGAGAAGACGATCGCCCGCCAGGGCGCCCAGCAGCGCCGGGCGGCCGCGCTGGAGTCGCTGGAGCGGCTGCGGGCCGGCGACGTGATCCGGGTGCCGGCCGGGCGCCGCTCGGGCCTGGCGATCGTGATCGACCCGGGCACCGGCGGCTTCGGCGAGCCGCGCCCGCTGGTGCTCACCGAGGACCGCTGGGCCGGGCGCATCTCCGGCGCCGACTTCACCAGCCCGGTCGAGCCGATCGGGCGGGTGCGGGTGCCGCGGCAGTTCAACTTCCGCTCGGCCCAGGACCGCCGCGACCTCGCCTCCCAGCTGCGCCGCGTCGAGTTCGAGCCGGAGGAGCGCGGGCGCCCCGGGCGCTCCCGCAACACCGCCGCGGCCGACGACCACGAGCTGGAGTCGCTGCGCGCGTCGCTGCGCCGCCACCCCTGCCACCGCTGCCCCGAGCGCGAGGAGCACGCGCGCTGGGCCGAGCGCCGCCACCGCCTCGAGCGCGACACCGAGGCCCTGCGCGGCAAGGTCGCCAGCCGCACCGGCTCCCTCGCGCGCACCTTTGACCGGGTCTGCGGGCTGCTGACCGACCGCGGCTACCTCAGCGAGGCCGGCGAGGTCACCGACGCCGGGCGGATGCTGGCGCGGATCTGGTCGGAGACCGACCTGCTCGTCGCCGAGTGCCTGCGCCGCGGAGTGTGGGACAAGCTCGGCCCGGCCGAGCTGGCCGCGGCGGCCAGCGTGCTGGTCTACGAGGCCCGGCGGGAAGCGGAGGACCGGGCTTCGGTACCGCGGGGCGAGGTCACCGACGCCATCGACGCGACCCTGAAGCTCTGGGCCGACCTGCGCGACGAGGAGGACTCGCGGGGCCTGCAGCTGACCCGGGAGCTGGACCTCGGGTTCGTGTGGCCGGTGTACCGCTGGGCCCGCGGCGAGTCGCTCACCAAGGTGCTCGGCAGCGTGCACGGGCTGGAGGGTGACATGCCGGCCGGGGACTTCGTACGCTGGTCGCGCCAGGTTCTCGACCTGCTGGGGCAGCTCGCCGAGGCCTCCGGCGCCCCGGAAACGGTACGGCGCACGGCGCGGCAGGCGATGACGGCGATCACGCGGGGCGTGCTTGCATACAGCCTAATGGGATAATTTTGGCGTTTTCTCACCTGATGTGAATTCGCAAAAATCGTTTGGATCCGCAATGATGATCCGGCCGGCTCGCCGTGCAATTCTGCGCGCGTGCCCTGGACGGAGGACCTCGTGGGTCAGCTGCACCATTTCACGTACGGCGCCATCACGCCGATCTTCGCCTTCGCCATGTCATTCCTGGGCTCCCTGCTGGGCCTGGTGAGCACCGCGCGGGCCCGTATCGCCACCGACACCCGCCGCCGGGCGTGGCTGCTGGTGCTGGCCGCCTGGTCGATCGGCGGCACCGGCATCTGGGTCATGCACTTCATGGCGATGGTCGGCTTCAGCGTGCAGGACAGCCCGCTGCGCTTCGACGTGCCGATCACGGTTGCGAGCTTCATCATCGCGGTCGTCACCGTGGGCCTCGGCCTGTTCATCGTCGGGATGGGCCGGCCGAAGCTGTGGAAGGTCCTCATCGGCGGCCCGATCACGGGCGTGTCGGTCGCGTTCATGCACTACACGGGCATGAAGGCGATGAACATCAACGGCAGCTTCGAGTACAAGCCGAGCCTGTACATCGCCTCGTACGCGATCGCCATCGTCGCCGCGACCGTGGCCCTGTGGTTCACGATCGTCGTGCGCGGCATGATCGCCACGACCGCCGCGGCGGTCGTGATGGGCGTGGCCGTCTGCGGCATGCACTACACGGGCATGTACGCCATGCAGGTCCACCTCGCCCACAGCACCGACACCGTGCCGGGCGTCGACGTGAACTGGTTCCTGGCCCCGATCGTGCTCTTCGTCCTCGTCGTGGTGATCGCCCTGGCCAGCGCCGTGATGGTGGTACCGTCGGAGCGCGAACAGGCCGAGGCGGCCGCGGTGCGCGACAAGATCGCCGCGGGGCAGGCGATCCGCGCGGAGTCGGGTGCGGTCTTCGGGGGCGCCCCGATGCCGGGCAACGCGGCGGGCGGCACGTTCGGCGGTTCGCCGGCGGCGGCGCCGCCGGCTCCGGGCGGGGGCAAGGGGCAGGCCTTTGCGGCTCGGGCGGCCAACGGGATCGCGGACGCCCGTCGGCAGCGGGGGCGTTGATTCGCTGAGGATTGTGCGATAAGTCGGGCGCTGCGCGCCGCGACTTATCGGACTTTTCGCCTGGCGGGGGATATGTCGGTTTGAATGGTTCCCGGCGTATTCTCAGCTCGACGCGGGGCTGACAAAACAACGCGCGCGGAAGCCTCCGGCCCCCTTTCTCGCTGGTGCCCCCGGTCATGCTCTTGGCCGCGTTTTCGGCAGCGGCGGTCGTCGCCAACGACGGCGAGCGGGTCCGGTGAACGTGAAGCCCGGCGGACGCGGGGGTCCGAAGCGGATACTAGAGCGGTGACCGATCCCCGGCCCCGCCCCAGCATGCGCACCGTCGGCAACACGCTCGAGGACTTCGAGCGCGACCTCCTGAGCAACCTGTACTTCCAGCGCGGCACC
Organism: Dactylosporangium sp. McL0621; assembly: GCF_049995355.1. Taxonomy (NCBI): domain Bacteria; kingdom Bacillati; phylum Actinomycetota; class Actinomycetes; order Micromonosporales; family Micromonosporaceae; genus Dactylosporangium; species Dactylosporangium sp. McL0621. The sequence continues at coordinate 8,963,747 of NZ_CP188259.1, read as the reverse complement.
ACGCTCGAGTCCGCCAGCGGCTCCGACGGGTACCACACGCTCGCGCTCACAGTCCGGGACCGGCTGATCGAACGGTATGCGCGCACCGCCGCCGCGCACTACGCCGCCAACCCGCGGTTCGTGTACTACCTGTCCGCCGAGTACCTCCTCGGGCGGCAGCTGCGGCAGAACCTGCTCTACACCGGCACCGAGCGGTTCGCGCGCGCGGTCGCGGGCGAGCTCGGGACCAGTGTCGAGGACCTCGAGCACTACGACGTGGAGCCGGGGCTGGGCAACGGCGGGCTCGGGCGGCTCGCGGCGTGCCTGCTCGACTCGATGGCGACGCTCGACATCCCGGCGGTCGGCTACGGCATCCGGTACGAGTTCGGGATTTTCAAGCAGGCGTTCCGGGACGGCGCGCAGGTCGAGCGGCCCGACGACTGGACGTTCTACGGCAACCCGTGGGAGTTTCCGGCGCCCGACGACCGGCAGCTCATCGGGTTCTACGGTGGCACGGCGCCCGCGCTCGACGACCCGACGGGGCTGCGGCGGCAGTGGACGCCGGGGGAGACCGTGCGGGGCGAGCCCAGCCACATGCTCGTGCCGGGGTACGGCACGCAGACCGTCAACATCATCCGGCTCTGGCAGGCCCGGGCCAGCCGCGAGTCCTTCGACCTGTCGCGGTTCAGCGCGGGGCAGTACAAGGAGGCGGTCGAGGACATCACGAGCGCGGAGAACATCTCCAAGGTCCTCTACCCCGACGACAGCACCGAGCAGGGCCGCGAGCTGCGCCTGAAGCAGCAGTACTTCCTCGTGGCGTGCTCCCTGCGCGACATCATCCGGCGGTACCGGCTGCGCAACTCCGGCTGGGACGCGTTCCCGGCCAAGGTCGTGATCCAGCTCAACGACACCCACCCGGTCATGGCCATCACCGAGCTCATGCGGCTGCTCGTCGACGAGCAGAAGCTGGACTGGGACAAGGCGTGGTCGATCACCCGGCGCACGTTCAACTACACGTGCCACACGCTGCTGCCCGAGGCCCTGGAGACTTGGCCGGTGGCGCTGCTGGAGCGGCTGCTGCCCCGGCACCTGGAGATCATCTACGCGATCAACTACTTCTTCCTGCAGGAGGTCGAGGCGACGTACCCGGGCGATCCCGAGCGCGTCCAGCGCCTCTCGATCATCCAGGAGGCGCCCGACAAGCGGGTGCGGATGGCGCACCTGGCCGTGGTCGGCTCGACCGCGGTCAACGGGGTCGCGGAGCTGCACACGAAGCTGCTCGCCGAGACGACGCTGCGCGACTTCGCCGAGCTGTGGCCGCAGAAGTTCCACAACGTCACCAACGGGGTCACGCCGCGCCGGTTCGTGCGGATGGCCAACCCGCGGCTGTCGGAGCTGGTCACCGGGCGGCTCGGCGACGAGGGGTGGATCACCGACCTCGACCGGCTCGAGGACCTGGCGCCCGCCGCCGACGACCCGGCGTTCCTCGAGCGCTGGCGCGCGGTCAAGCGGGCCAACAAGACCGATCTCGCGGTGCTGGTGGAGAAGTCGACGGGCGTGGTGCTCGACCCGGGCGCGCTGTGCGACGTGATGATCAAGCGCTTCCACGAGTACAAACGGCAGCATTTGAAGCTTTTGCACGTCATCACGCTGTTCAACCGGCTGCGGGACGACCCGGACCTCGAGGTGGTGCCGCGCACGGTGCTGTTCGGGGGGAAGGCGGCGCCGGGGTACCACTCCATGAAGCTGCTGATCAGGCTCGTCAACGCGGTCGCCGAGGCGGTCAACACCGACCCGGTGGTGTCGCGCCAGCTCAAGGTCGTGCTCCAGCCCGACTACAACGTCACCCGCGCGCAGGTGATCATCCCGGCGGCCGACCTGTCGGAGCAGATCTCGCTCGCCGGCAAGGAGGCGTCGGGCACGGGCAACATGAAGCTCGCGCTCAACGGGGCGGTCACGATCGGCACGCTGGACGGCGCGAACATCGAGATCCGGGACCGGGTCGGGGCGGACAACTTCTTCCTGTTCGGCCTCGACGCGCCGCACGCGGCGGAGATGCGCCGGGACTACAACCCGCGGGCGTACTACGAGAGCGACCCCGAGCTGCGCGCGGCGATCGACACGATCGCGCACGGCGTGTTCGCCAAGGGCGACCGGTCCCTGTTCACGCCGGTCGTCGACGCGATGCTCGGCCGCGACGAGTACCTGTCCCTGGCCGACTACCGGCCCTACCTCGAGGCCCAGGAGCGGGTCGAGCGGGCGTGGCGGGACCAGGACGGCTGGGCCCGCATGTCGGTGCTCAACGCGGCCCGGTGCGGCTTCTTCTCCTCCGACCGGACCGTGCGCGACTACTGCGACCGGATCTGGCGCGTCGAGCCGGTCCGCGTCTCAGCCTGAGGCCTGCAGGGCGTCCACGATCCGCTTGGACGCCCCCGCCAGGCCCCACCGCTCGGCCAGGGCGATGAGCCCCTCCGGGTCGGCCGGGGCGGTGGGCAGCTTCGTCTCCAGCGGGGGCAGCGGCACCGCGCGGGAGACCGCCACGACGTCGCGGGCGCTGGCGAGGTACTCCCGGCCGGCCTCGATCTTGGCCCGCAGCCCGGGCGCGAAGCCCGACTCCGGGTCGTCGAGCGCGGTGAGGATGCCGTCGAGGCTGCCGTAGCGGTCCACGAGCCGCGCCGCGGTCTTCTCGCCGACACCGGTGACGCCGGGCAGGCCGTCGCTGGGGTCGCCGCGCAGGGCCGCGAGGTCCGCGTAGCCGGCCGCGGGCACGCCGTACTTGCCGTGCAGCGCCGTGTTGTCGAGGACCTCGAGCTTGGCGACGCCGCGGCCGCAGTACAGCACCCGCACCGGCTTGGCGTCGTCGATGACCTGGAACAGGTCGCGGTCGCCGGTGGCCACCTCGACCGGGCCGGGCTCGCGGTGGGCGAGCGTGCCGATGACGTCGTCGGCCTCGAAGTCGGCCGCGCCGACGGCCGTGATGCCCAGCGCGGCGAGGAACTCGAGGATCACCGGCACCTGCCGGGAGAGCGCGTCGGGCACCTCCTCGCCGCCGGCCGGGGTGAGCCGGTGCGCCTTGTACGAGGGCAGCAGCGCGACCCGCCAGGCCGGGCGCCAGCTCTCGTCGAGGCAGCACACCATCCGGTCGGGCTTGCGGCCCCTGATGAGGGTGGAGAGCATGTCGAGGAAGCCGCGCACCGCGTTGACCGGGGTGCCGTCGGGCGCCTTCGCGGCGGCCTCGGGCACGCCGAAGAACGCGCGGAAGTAGAGACTGGCCGAGTCGATCAGCAGCAGAGGGCGGTCCACCAGGCGGAGATTAGCGCAAGACGTGGATGCGCGTGGTGGTCCCGGTCGTGCTGGTGTGTCGCTGCACGAGGTCGGCCAGGAAGTGGACCATGACCAGGCCGCGGCCCCGGCCGTCCGGCGGGCGCAGGCGGCCGATCATCGGGTTGGCGACGTGGCCGAAGTCGCGGACCTCGCAGACCACGCGCTCGTCGTCGTGCCAGGTGCGCAGTGTCCCGGAGCCGCCGCCGTGCTGGATGCTGTTGGTGGCGAGCTCGTTGACGGCGCTCTGCAGGTCGACGATCCGGTCCGGCACCAGGTCGGCGTCCAGCCCGACCTCGGCCACCCGGCGGCGCACCTCCACGAGGCTCTCCAGCTCGAAGCGCAGCGTGGTCGCGCCGGCCGGCGGCTCGGAGAGGGGCACGTTGTACTCCTCGGCGACGCCGTGCGGGTCGTAGGTGCCCGACGGGTACCGGCCGTTGTCGTCGACCATGACCGGGTGCGTGCGGTAGGCGTCGTCGATGCGCCGCTGGTCGAGGCGGGCGAGGTCGTACGGGCACAGCAGCGTCGCCTCGCGGCCGGCCAGGGCCACGTTGATCATCGCCTCGTGCTGGACGCAGCCGGGGTACTCCTCGGCGGTGCGCTCGGGCCAGATGGGCTGCCCGATGATGCGCACCCGGCGGCCGAAGTGCTGGTCCATGAACTTGCACAGCACCCAGGGGATGATCCGGCCCGGGTTGCGCCCGGCCTCGGTCATGTCGAGGAACTCGACGCCCTCGGCGAACGCGCCCAGCCGCTCCCGCAGCAGGGTGACGTTGCAGGGCGTGGCCGCGACTATCGTGGGCTCATCGAGGGAGAACCCCTCGTAGATGAACTTCATGGTGCCGTCGAGGAAGCCGACCACGCCCTCGTACAGCAGCGCTTCGTGGACGAGCGGGTCTGCGACCCGGTCGCTGGGCGGCGGCGCGCTGGGGCGGCTCATGGAGATGCGGCAGCTCGTCTCGGTTCGGCTTTACTCAAGCGTCGTGCACAGACTACGCCACAACGGGCGGTGGAACACCTATCCATTGGGACGGCACCGCCCACTCGGGCCCCTACCGTCACACAGAAAACCAAACGAACGTTAAGCTGTTGCTCGTGGAGCTGTATTCCCCCGACCGGCTGGCCGCCGCCCGGCGCGCCACGGCCGAGGCCGGGCTCGACGCCCTGCTCATCGGCCCGAGCGCCGACCTGCGCTACCTGACCGGCTACGACGCGCACGCCCTGGAGCGCCTCACCCTGCTCGTGCTGCCCGCCGACGGCGAGGCGGTGCTCATCGTCCCCCGCCTCGAGCGCCCCGCGGCGGAGGCCTCGCCGGCGCAGTCCGTCGGCGCGCGGCTGGTCGACCACGAGGACGGCAGCGACCCGTACGACATCGTGCGGGGCCTGCTCGGCGACCGGGTCAAGGCCGTCGGGCTCGGCGACCGCATGTGGGCCGAGCAGGTGCTGGCCCTGCGCGACGCGCTGCCCGACGCCACCCAGGCCCTGGCCGGGGCCGTGCTGCGCGGGCTGCGCCTGCGCAAGACCCCGGCCGAGGTCGACGCGCTGCGCCGGGCCGGGCGGGCCATCGACGCCGTCCACGAGCGGATGGGGGAATGGCTGCGGCCCGGGCGCACCGAGGCCGAGGTCGCCGCCGACATCGCGGCCGGCATCCGCGCGGCCGGGCACGCCACGGTCGAGTTCACCATCGTGGCCGCCGGGCCCAACGGGGCCAGCCCGCACCACGGCGTCTCCGACCGGGTGATCCGGGCCGGGGAGCCGGTGGTCGTGGACATCGGCGGGGCGATGCCCGACGGGTACTGCTCCGACTCCACCCGCACCTACTGCATCGGCGAGCCGCCCGCGGACTTCGCCGCCTACTACGCCGTGCTGCACGAGGCCCAGCGGGCCGCGGTCGCGGCCGTGCGCCCCGGCGTCACCGCCGAGGCCGTCGACGCCGCCGCCCGCGACCTCATCGCGCAGGCCGGGTTCGGCGCCGCGTTCCTGCACCGCACCGGGCACGGCATCGGCCTGGACGGGCACGAGGACCCCTACATCGTGGCCGGCAACGCCACCCCGCTCGAGCCCGGCATGGCGTTCTCGATCGAGCCGGGCATCTACCTGGCCGGCCGCCACGGCGCCCGGATCGAGGACATCGTCGTGTGCACGGCCGGCGGCGTCGAGCGGCTCAACACCATCGACACGGAGCTGGTGATCCTATGAGCGGTACGCAGCGCAGCGGAGTGGCCGCTCATCGGGGGTCCAGGGATGAGTGTCGATGCCGGAGCGAAGCGGAGGTGTCGGCATGACCGTCGATCGCCCGTTTCTGACCGAGGAGGGCGAGGCGCTCATCGGCCTCGTCCGTGAGATCGCCGACGGCGAGCTGGCGCCGCGCGTCGACGAGTTCGAGGCCGAGCGCCGCTTCCCCCGCGAGCTGTTCCGGGTGCTGGGCCGGGCCGGGCTGCTCGGCCTGCCCTACCCGGAGGAGCACGGCGGGGGCGGCGTGCCCTACGAGGTGTACCTGCAGGTCCTCGAGGAGCTCGCGGCCCGCTGGCTGGCCGTGGCCGAGGGCGTCTCCGTGCACACCCTGGCCTGCTACCCGCTGGCGACGTTCGGGTCCGACGTGCAGCGCAAGCGGCTGCTGCCCGACCTGCTCGGCGGCGAGCTGCTCGGGGCCTACTGCCTCTCCGAGGCGCACAGTGGCTCCGACGCCGCCGCGCTGAAGACCCGCGCCGACGCCGGGCCGGACGGCTTCGTGGTGCGCGGCACCAAGGCCTGGATCACCCACGCCGGGCGGGCGGACTTCTACAACGTGTTCGTGCGCACCGGCGGCCCCGGCCCGGCCGGCATCTCCTGCCTGCTCGTCGACGCCGCCACCGCCGGGGTCGAGGCGCAGGCGCCGGAGAAGACCATGGGTCTGCGCTCCTCGATCGTCGCCCAGCTCGTCTTCGACGGCGCCGTCGTGCCCGGCGACCGGCTGATCGGCGAGGAGGGCCGCGGCTTCAAGATCGCCCTGAGCGCGCTGGACGGCGGCCGGCTCGGCATCGCCGCGTGCGCCGTCGGGCTCGCCCAGGCCGCCCTGGACTACGCGGCCGCCTACGCCCGCGAGCGGGAGCAGTTCGGCCGGCCGATCGCCGACTTCCAGGGCGTCGGGTTCATGCTCGCCGACATGGCCACGCAGATCGCCGCGGCCCGGGCGCTGTACCTTTCCGCCGCCCGCCTGCGCGACGCCGGACGCCCCCACACGGCCGAGGCGGCCAAGGCCAAGCTGTTCTGCACCGACACCGCGATGCGGGTCACGACCGACGCGGTGCAGGTGCTCGGCGGCGCCGGGTACGTGTCGGACCACCCGGTCGAGCGGTACATGCGCGAGGCCAAGGTCCTGCAGATCTTCGAGGGCACCAACCAGATCCAGCGGGTGGTGATCGCGCGGTCCCTGTAATGATTTGCACCGCGGGTTAGGGTTTCGCTCGTGGAAGAGACCGATCGCGCGATCGTGGCCGCCCTGGCCGTCGACGGCCGCCTGTCCTACACCGACCTGGCCGAGCGGGTCGGGCTGTCGGTGTCGGCCGTGCACCAGCGGGTCCGGCGGCTGGAGCAGCGCGGCGTCATCAAGGGCTACGCCGCGCGGATCGACCACGACGCGCTGGGCCTGTCGATGACCGCCTTCGTCGCGATCCGCCCGCTCGACCCGTCGCAGCCGGACGACGCCCCCGACCGGCTGTCCAAGCTGCCGCAGATCGAGAGCTGCTACTCGGTGGCCGGCGAGGACTTCTACATGCTGCTCGTGCGCGTGGAGACCCCGCTCGCCCTGGAGCGGCTGCTGCAGGAGATCCGCACGGCCGCCAACGTCACCACCCGCACGACCGTCGTGCTGTCGACGCCCTACGAGAACCGGCCTAGCGCGCGGCCCGCCTGATGCCGTCCAGCACCTGATCCAGGTCGGCCAGGTCGTCCAGGGTCACGTGGGCGCCCGCGGTCTCGAGCTCGCGGCGGGTGTACCGCCCGGTCGCCACCGCGACCACGCCCGCGCCGCTGCTCAGCGCGGCGAGCACGTCCTCGGGCGTGTCCCCGACCAGCACGACCTTCTCGAAGTGCCGGCCATGGCGGCCGCGGGCGTTGCGCCGCGCGATCCCCACCAGCTCGGCGCGCACCTCGTGGCTCCATCCGTACGCGCCCGCGTCGAGGTCCAGGTGCTCGGCGAACCCGAACGGGGCCACCTTCACCTCGGCGATGTGCCGCACGTTGCCGGTCAGCAGCGACTGCACCGTGCGCGTGCGCACCTCGGCCACCGCCGCGGCCGCCCCGGGCAGCGCCCGCGCCCGCACGGGCAGCAGGTGTGCGAGCTCGTCCATCGCCGCCTCGGCCCCCGCGCGCAGGTCCTCGAGGTTGCCCTCGGTCACCGGCACCGCGTTGAACCGCAGCATGTCCTTCGCGATCGCCCGGTCGGTCCGCCCGGCCATCGGCGGCTGGTGCGCGGGCGCGACCCCGAACCGGCGCGTGAAGGCCAGGTCGTACGCCTCCCGCCCGAGGCCGTCCACGTTGACCAGCGTGTGGTCCACATCCCAGAGCACCAGAACCCCGTCCACCCGGTGGAGCGTAGCCGGAACCGGCACAATGTGGAGATGGGCGAGATCGTGGTCGTACGGCACGGGCAGACCGAGTGGAGCGCCGCGGGCCGGCACACCTCCACGACCGACCTGGACCTCACCTCCGCGGGCGAGGACGGCGCCAAGTCCCTGAGCCGGGTGCTGGCCAACCGCGCCTTCGTGGCGGTGATGAGCAGCCCGCGCCGTCGCGCGCGGCGCACCGCCGAGCTGGCCGGCCTGATCGTCACGGAGGTCGACAACGACATCGCCGAGTGGGACTACGGCACCTACGAGGGCCGCACAACGTCCGAGATCCACGCCGACGCGCCGGGCTGGGACCTGTGGCGCGAGGGCTGCCCCGGGGGTGAGACCCCGGAGCAGGTGACGGTCCGCATCGACCGCTTCATCACGAAGCTGCGCCCGATGCTGGTCCTCGGCGACGTGGCGGTGACGAGCCACGGCCACGCGTCGCGGGCCCTGGCGGCGCGGTGGCTGGAGCAGCCGATCGCGTTCGGCGCGCACCTGACGCTGGGCACCGGGACGATCTCGGTCCTCGGCCACGAGCACGACGCCCCTTCGCTGCGCCTGTGGAACGCCCCGCCGGTCTGACCGGCCGGGTCACCGCGTGAAGCGGAGGCCGTCCATCAGCAGGTCCAGCACCCGGCCGCCCTGGGCCCGGCGGTCCGGCTCGGACACCCACAAAGAGACGGCGCTCAGGGCCACCAGCACGTCGTAGGGGTCGACGTCCTGGCGCAGGCCCGTGTCCGCGCCCGCGGCCAGCAGCGCGCCCAGGGCGGCCTCCATCCGGGCGCGGCTCTCGGCGAACGGGTGCCCGCCCGCCGCGATGACCGTGCGCAGCGCCTCGGCCAGGCCGCGCTTGGCCGCGGAGTAGTCGATGAAGCCGTCCATCCAGGCGCGCAGGGCGGCGTCCGGGGGCAGCTCGGCGAGCAGGCGCGGGGCGGACTCGCACAGGCGGGCGAGCTCCGCGCGGTACACCTCCTCGATCAGCGCCTCCCGGGTCGGGAAATGGCGGTAGAGGGTGCCGATGCCGACTCCGGCGTCGCGGGCCACGCGCTCCAGGGTCACCTCGTCGCTCGGCTCGCGGGAGAACGCCTCCAGGGCCGCCTCCAGCAGCCGGTCGCGGTTGCGGCGGGCGTCGGCGCGCAGCGGTCGGGCCGCGTGGGTCACGTCACACTCCAGGAGGGGGTCAAGCGGAGGCGCCTCCGGTTACGGTTGGAGCATCTGGAGGCTCCTCCGTTTGATGGTACCGCTGAAGGAGACGATCATGCCTATCACCACACCCTTCGGGGCCGGGTCGACCGCGGCCGAGGTGCTCGCGGGCGTCGACCTGGCCGGCCGCCGCGCCGTGGTCACCGGCGGCGCGTCCGGGATCGGGGTCGAGACCGCCCGCGCCCTCGCCGGGGCCGGGGCCGAGGTGACCCTCGCGGTGCGCGACACCGCGGCGGGCGAGCGGGTGGCCGCGGAGATCGCGGGGGCGGTCCACGTGGCGCCCCTCGACCTGGCCGACCAGGCGTCGGTGCGGGCGTTCGCCGGGGCCTGGGAGGGGCCGTTGCACATCCTGGTGCACAACGCCGGGGTCATGGCCCGCCCGCTCGGCCGCTCGCCCGAGGGCTGGGAGCTGCAGTTCGCCACCAACCACCTCGGCCACTTCGCGCTCGCCACCGGCCTGCTGCCGGCGCTGCGGGCCGCGCACGGCGCCCGGGTCGTCTCCGTGGCCTCCAGCGCGCACATCTTCTCGCCCGTGGTGTTCGACGACATCCACTTCGAGCACCGCGCGTACGAGCCCTGGTCGGCCTACGGGCAGTCGAAGACGGCCAACATCCTCTTCGCGGTCGAGGCGACCCGGCGCTGGTCCGGCGACGGGATCTTCGTCAACGCGCTGCACCCCGGCTCGATCCGGACCAACCTGCAGCGGTACGTCGACCCCGCCGAGCTGCAGCGCCTGCGCGAGCAGACCGGCGCCCCCGCGGCGCAGTTCAAGACCGTCGAGCAGGGCGCCGCCACGTCGGTGCTGCTCGCCGCCTCGCCGCTGCTGGACGCGGTCGGCGGGAAGTACTTCGAGGACTGCAACGAGGCCGGTCCGCACCGGCCCAACACCCGTACCGGGGTCGAGTCGTACGCCCTGGACCCCGCGGCCGCCGAGCGGCTGTGGGACGTCAGCGTCAAGGAGGTACAGCGATGAGCAGCTTCGGGTTCGAGTCCACCGCGGCCGAGGTCCTCGCGGGCGTCGACCTGGCCGGCCGCCGCGCGGTGGTCACCGGCGGCGCGTCCGGGATCGGGGTCGAGACCGCCCGCGCCCTCGCCGGGGCCGGGGCCGAGGTGACCCTCGCGGTGCGCGACACCGCGGCGGGCGAGCGGGTGGCCGCGCAGATCGCGGGGGCGGTCCACGTGGCGCCCCTCGACCTGGCCGACCAGGCGTCGGTGCGGGCGTTCGCCGACGCGTGGGACGGGCCCCTGCACATCCTCGTGAACAACGCCGGCGTGATGGCCTCGCCGCTCGGGCGCACCCCGGAGGGCTGGGAGCTGCAGTTCGCGACCAACCACCTCGGGCACTTCGCGCTCGCCGCCCGGCTGCTGCCGGCGCTGCGGGCCGCGGGCGGGGCGCGCGTGGTCGCGGTCAGCTCGACGGCGCACCTGCGCTCGCCCGTGGTGTTCGAGGACATCCACTTCGAGCGGCGCGAGTACGAGCCGTGGCTGGCCTACGGGCAGTCGAAGACGGCCAATGTGCTCTTCGCGGTCGAGGCGGACCGGCGCTGGTCCGGCGACGGCATCCGGGTCAACGCTCTCAACCCGGGCGGCATCCGCACCAACCTGCAGCGCCACGTCGACGTCGACGAGCTGGTGCGGACCGCGACCGCGGCCAACGGCGGGGTGCCGATCCGATGGAAGACCCCGGAGCAGGGCGCGGCGACCTCGGCGCTGCTGGCCGGCTCGCCGCTCGCCGACGGCGTCGGCGGGCGGTACTACGAGGACTGCCACGAGGCCGAGCCCAACCGCCCCGGCACGCGTACCGGGGTCGCCGCCTACGCCCTCGACCCGGACGCCGCGGCCCGGCTCTGGGACGTCTCCACCATCGCCACCCGCGCCGCCGCCTCCGCAAGCTCCGGCAGCGACGCGACGAAGCTGAGCCCATGGTGAGCGCCCCCTCCGCTCCGCTCCGGACCGCTCACATCACGTTGTAACGGCTCAGTGGCTCGACCAGCTCCCGCTCCTCGTACGACAGGTGCGACAGCAGCGTGTCGGTGAGCAGGTCGACCGCGGAGCGCACCGCGACGATGCTCTCGGGCCTGGAGACCATCGCCACCAGCGCCTGGTCGACCCGCTCGAGGACGTCGGCGATCACGTGGTGCTCCGCCTCGAGGCGGTCGACGACCGGCACCAGCCCGGGGTCGGCCGCCCGCAGGCGCGGGAACAGGCTCAGGTCCTCGATCGTGTGGTGGGTCGTGACCACGCGGCAGTAGCTCTCGCAGTACGTGCCGAGGGTCCAGTTGTTCTGCCGCATCGCCATCGTGTTGATCATCGAGCGGGCCCGGCCGAGGTCCATCGCGCCGGCCGCGACCTGCTCGACGAGATCCTGCAGCTGGGTCAGCTCCTCACGCAGATGATTGTGTACGTCGATGAGGTGCTGGCCCGACGCCCGCTGGCGGGCGCTGTAGCGCACGGCGGGGTCGCTCGCCGGGCCGGTCGGGCGTTCGGACTCGTCCCACGGCCGCTCGCTCGAGCGCCGGGTGCCGTCGTCGGGCGTCGGGGTCGCGAGGGTCTCGTTGCGGGTGCGGAGCTCGATCGGGGCCGGTGCGGGCTCCGGGGGTACCACCGCCGCGGTTGTCCCGGGGTGGGTGCGCTCGGCCGCGACGAGCTCGCGCACGGCCGGCACCACCTCCAGCGCGAATCGCTCCAGGTCGCTGTCGCCGCCGGCCTGGGCCATGAGGATGAACGCGCTCATGCCCTCGGTGACCGCCAGCTCGGCGAGCTGCTCGACCCACACCTTCGGCGGGCCCTGCAGGAACTCGCGGCCGTCGCCGCGGAAGGTGCCGGCGATGTTGTACAGCCGGCGCACGTCCCGGGGCCGCCGGCCCGCCGCGTCCGCGGCCTCGTCGATGCGCCGGTTGGACTCGGCGAGCTGCTCCGGCGGCACGTACGGCGAGCTGGGCAGCCACCCGTCGGCGAGCCGGCCGGTGAGCGCGAGCGCCCGCGGCTTGATCGCGCCGACCCAGATGCCGATGTCGTGCGCCGCGCCGGGGCCGGGGTGCGCGCCCTGGAGCCGGTAGTGCTCGCCGTCGACACGGGCCGAGCGCTCGTCGCTCCACAGCGCCCGGATGACCGCGATCGCCTCCTCGAGGGCCTTGAGCGCCTCGCCGCCGGTGCGCCGCGGCCCGCCCATGCCCTCGATCGCGTCCCAGAACGCGCCCGCGCCCAGGCCGAGCTCGACCCGGCCGCCGGTGAGCAGGTCGAGGCTCGCCGCGGCCCGGGCCAGCACCGCGGGCGGGCGCAGGGGCAGGTTGACGACGTTCGGGAACACCGTGATCCGCTCGGTGTGCGCGGCGATGACCGACAGCTGCGTCCAGGAGTCGAGGAAGCGGGCCTGGTACGGGTGGTCCTGCAGGCTCGTCATGTCGAGGCCGAGCTCCTCGGTGCGCACCGCGAGCCGCAGCGCCTCGGCGGCGTTGGCGGCCTCGGCGGGCAGGAAGGTCCCGAAGCGCAGGTCGTGGCCGTAGTCGGTCATGCAGATAATCTTTCGTGCAGAAGGTTCACGGGCAAAGCTTAGCGAACTCCTCGATCACGTCCAAGTGTGCGGGCGTGAGGCCGCGCCGCGGGTCCGGCCGGATGAGCAGGGCCCGGTCGTCGCGCGTGAGCTCGTCGTACAGCGGCCCGGGCTCCGGCACCTCGACGTCGTCGGTCCACACCAGCCGGCGACCCTCGCGCAGCACGGCCCGGGCCGCGGCGAGCTTGGCCACCGAGAAGTCCGGCACCTCGCCGAACGCCCGGTCCAGGCCCGGCAGCTTGAACAGCCGCTCGACCTCGCCGGGCCACGCGCACCACGTCGAGCACCAGCGCACCTCGACCACCCCGTCGCCGTGCAGGCGGCGGATGCGCTGCACGAGGCCCGGGGCCCAGCGCAGCTTCCACTCGGCGCCGAGGGCGTGCGCGCGGCCCTGGAACGGCGCGGCGCCCCAGCCCGGGCGCTTGACATTGATGACCCCGTCGACGTCGAGCAGCCACACCGGCGCTGCGTCCTGCATGGAAGGAAGGTACCGCGACGGCCGCGATAAATACATTGTGCGCGGCGCGGGGAATGCGTAACGTATTCATCAGCACCGGGAAGAACGATCGGAAGAAGGAGGAAGCCATGCAGCGGCGCCGCGAACTCGAAGCCAAGCACGCCATGGGCGGCCTGGTCCTTCCGGTCGCCGGTTATGCCTGTCTGACCGGCGATAACACCTCCGGTCGGTGGAGCGGCTGACAGCCTGTCAGCGACGCCTCCGCCGCCCACCCCACCGGGGACCGGGCGGCTTTTTCGTACCCTTTCACCACCATGCAATTCTGCGCGCCCTCGTGCATTCGTTCGTTTTGACAAATACACAGTGGATGGCACACGCAAATGGGCTCGTGGCGCAGCGGTAGCGCATCGGTCTGGCAGACCGACGGTCAGCGGTTCAAATCCGCTCGGGTCCACGTTCGGGCCCCGGCCCGGGTCGGTCCGCGCGAAGCGGCACCGAGCCGGGCTGGGTGAACTATGCCGTCGTAGCTCAGTGGTAGAGCAAGGCCCTGTCGAGGCCGAGGCCGCCGGTTCGAACCCGGTCGACGGTGCGCAGTTTGTAGTGATCATGCGGTTGTAGCTCAGTCCGGTCAGAGCGCCGCCTCGCCATGGCGGAGGCCCCGGGTTCGAATCCCGGCTGCCGCTCCACACGCCCTCGTAGCCCAACAGGCAGAGGCACGACGTTGAGGACGTCGACGGTGCGCGTTCGAATCGCGCCGGGGGCACTGGTTCGCGTGTGACACGGCGCGGTGGACGAATGGGAAGAGTCACCGGGTTTTCACCCCGGAACGTTGCGGGTTCGAGTCCCGTCCGCGCTTCGACGTGCCGCTAGCTCAACGGGTAGAGCAGCCGACTCTTAATCGGCGTGTTCGGGGTTCGAGTCCCCGGCGGCGCACTTGCAGGGTGGAGGAGTTCGGTCGTCCTCGCCGGTCTCATAAGCCGGAAACCGCGGGTTCGAATCCCGCCCCTGCCTCCAACTTTCCGATGTCGCCCAACCGGCAGGGCAGACGGCTGTTAACCGTCCAGGTCCCGGTTCGAATCCGGGCATCGGAGCCACCATCGCACCACCGCGACGGGGCCGGCCGCGTTCTAACGGGGGGCCGGCCGGTCCCGTCCCTCGCGGGCGCGCCGACGCTGGAGAGTCGGGACTGGCCGTAACCCAGTTGCAAGCGCTCAGGGGGTTCGAATCCCTCCGCCCGCACCTCGCCTTCGTAGCTCAGCGGAGAGAGCATCAGGTTCCGAACCTGAAGGCCGCTGGTTCGAGTCCAGCCGGAGGCACGCACGGCCATATGCCCGAGTGGTCAAGGGGCTCGCCTGCAAAACGAGACATGCCGGTTCGAATCCGGCTATGGCCTCTCAACGCGTGTTGCCATCCACTGTGGACCGTCCACCGCAGGCGGAGCGTCGGCTGCTCGGCCGCCCCTCATAAGGGCGGAGTGCCCGGATCGACACCGGGGCCTGCGACAAACCCTCCCGCTCAGTCGTCGTCGTCCCGCCTGTCCTTCTTCTCCTGCTGCTCCTCGTCCTTGTCGCGCTGGATCGCCAGCTCCAGGGCGAGCACCGCGCACAGGATCAGCAGGTGGTTCTCGCCGTCGGCGATGTTCACCGCGTAGCTGTCGTGGATGCTCAGCCAGCGCTTGGAGACCTGGGCCACCTCGCGGTCGCCGCGCTCCACCGTGAACTCGTGGTCGAAGAGGTCGCCGGACATGGTGAGGTCGTCCGGGCCCGGCACGTCGATGGTGAACTTCTCGCGGAACGGCGTGAAGAGCTTCTTGCGCACCTCGCCGGCCTCCTCGCCGCCGATCTCGATCTGGTACGTCGGGCGCAGCGCGATCAGCTTGCGGCGCACGGAGGCCACCTCGTTGCCGGACGGGTCCTCGATGACGAGCCGGTCGCGCAGGCTCAGCACCTTGCCGTCGACGTGCAGGACCTTGCGCCCGTGGTCGTCGGTGACGTCGAAGTCGTCGCCGAAGTCGAAGAAGCGCTCCTTGATGACATACATGCGTCAATTGTCGGCCCGCGGCGCCACTCCCGCCCGGCTCAGCCCCGCGTCGGCCCCGCGCCCCGCGTCGGCCCCGCGCCCCGCGTCGGCCCCGCGCCCCGCGTCGGCCCCGCGCCCCGCGTCGGCTCCGCGCCCCGCGTCGGCTCCGCGCCCCGCGTCGGCTCCGCGCCCCGCGTCGGCTCCGCGCCCGGCGTCGGCCCGCGCCCGGCGTCGGCCCGCGCCCGGCGTCGGCCCGCGCCCGGCGTCGGCCCGCGCCCGGCCTTGGCCCACGCCCGGCTCAGCCCCGGCGGGCCAGGACGAGGAAGCCGCGCAGGTCGAGCACCGTGCCGCCGCCGAGCGTGTCCAGCGTCGCGGCGAGGACCTCCAGGGTGTGCTCCTGCGCGGCCGGGCTCTTGGCGCGGAACGGCCCGAACGTGCGCACCAGCCGCAGGTACGCCCCGGTGTCCATCGGCAGGGTCCGGCTCGTGGTGTGCCCGCGCACGTCGGCCCACAGCCCGGACGCGAGGACATCGGCGTGGACCCAGGCGTCGTCGCGTACCGCCGCGGGGGCCTGATCCACCGTCGCGAAGGCCGCGTCGAACGCCCGCGCGTGGGCGGGGTCGGCGTAGCCGTAGCGGTGGCCGAACACGGCGAGCGTGCCGCCGGGCCGCAGCGCGTCGAACGCCAGCCGGTTGCGCCGCGCCGGGTCGAGCCAGTGCCACGCGAGGGCGCACCCGACGACGTCGGCGGGCCCGGCGCCGGCGTCCTCGAACGGCGCGACGAGCACGGTCGCCCCGGGAAAGCGCGGCCGCAGCCGGGCCGCCATCCGCGGGTCGGGCTCGACGCAGGTCAGGCGCCCGCCGAGCGCGTGCAGGACCGCGGTGCCCTTGCCCGTGCCGGCCCCGATCTCGAGCACGTCGCGCGGCGCCCGGCCGTGGTAGGCGGCGATGGTCTCGGCGAGCCCGGGCGCGTAGCCGGGCCGCGCGTCGTCGTAGACCTCCGCCACCTCGCCGAACCGCAGCCCCTCGTCCACGCCCCGACGATCCCATACGGCCGGCCGGCACCGTCTGAACCGGGCGGCAGGACGAACCTGAACGGCGAAGTTGTTCATGCGGCGATGTCCTGGCGTGACGGGATCATCTCGGGAGGTAACCGTATGGAGCTGAACGCCGCCGTCGCGCTGGTCACCGGGGCCGGGCGCGGGCTCGGGCTGCACATCGCGCGTGAGCTCCTCGCGCGCGGGGCCAAGGTCTACGCGACCGCGCGCAACCCCGCCGGGGTCGACGTGCCGGGGGGCCGTCGTGCTGCCGCTCGACGTGACCGACCAGGCGTCCGTCGACGCCGCGGCCGCCGCCGCGGCCGACGTGACGCTGCTGGTGAACAACGCCGGGGTCGCCACGTTCACGAACCTCGTCGACGGCCCGCTCGACGACGTGCGGCTGGAGATGGAGACGCACTACTTCGGCACGCTGCGCATGGTGCGCGCGTTCGCGCCGGTGCTCGCGGCCGGCGGCGGCGGGGCCGTGGTCAACGTGCTGTCGGCGCTGTCGTGGGTGACGTACCTGCACGCGACCTCGTACAGCGCCGCGAAGGCCGCCGAGTGGAGCCTGACCAACGGCGTCCGCCTCGAACTCGCCGCGCAGGGGACGGTCGTCAGCGGGGTGCACCTCGGGGCGGCCGACACCGACATGATGCGCCGGTGGGACGTGCCCAAGGTCGCGCCGGAGTTCGTCGCGGCCGCGGTCGCCGACGGTATCGAGCGCGGCGACCTGGAGATCCTCGTGGACGACGCGGCGGTGCAGGCGAAGGCGGCCCTGGCCGCGGACGTCCGGATGGTGTACCCGCAGCTGGGCTGACGTCAGCGGGCGCCGGGCGGCGGCCCCAGCGGGCGCCCGGCGCTGAGGTCAGAGGGTCAGGAGGGCCTCGGAGCCGGCCGGGCGGTAGCCGGCGGCCTGGAAGGCGCGGACGCTGCGCGCGTTGCCCGGCGCCTGCTGGGCCCACACCGGCGCCCCGCCCGGCACCAGGTGCCGGGCCGCGGCCGCCAGGGCCCGGCCGAGCCCCCGGTGCCGCAGCGGCTCGTCGACCTCGACGGCGGCCTCCCACCGGCCCGCCACCCCGCGCCCGAGCACCAGCAGCCCGCCGTCGGCGGACCAGACCCGCACGTCGTCGCGGTGGCGGCGGGCCCGCACCACCCGCGGGTGGTCCGGGTCGCCGAGCTCGCGCAGGGCCAGGGGCGGCGGCCCGGGCCGGGCGGTGGCGACGGTCAGCAGGTCGACGGTGTCGGTCCGGCGGCCGGTGCGCTGCAGCAGCGCGGCCAGGAAGCGCGGGTGCATCGGGGCCGCGAGCTGGTCGCTGCCCGTGGCCGCGAGCTCGGCGCGCAGCCAGTCCGGGTCCTCGTCGACGAAGATCACGGAGTGTGCGGTGAACGCGATGACGCCGGCGTCGCGCGCGCTCGGCTGGGGCGTGAAGGTGACGCCGCCGTCCGCGGGGGGAAAACGGCCCGCGGCGGCGGCGTCGAGCAGGTCCGCCAGTGCTTCGCCCATCGGCCCAGCCTGGCAGACGGGCGGTCAGAACGCGGCGATGGACACCGCGGTGTAGGCCGTGTCCGCGGCCGGGGGCGTGGTGAAGCGGGCGTTGGGCAGGTACAACCGGTGCCCGAACTGCGCGATCGTCGTCGGCACGTCGAAGCGCGGGTCGGTGCGCTCGGCCCGGACGCGGCCCCTCGTGCCGGCGCGGTCGAGCTCGAGCGCGACCACGGTGTTGTCGCGGTTCTGCACCACGTACAGCGTGCGCCCGGCCAGCCAGAGCCCGTCGCCGTTGACGAACGTGCGGCCGCCGGTGTCGATGCGGCGCGTGGCGCCGGTGCGCGGGTCGATGCGCAACAGCAGGCCGGTGTTGGACTGCACGGCGATCAGCGCCCGGCCGTCGGGCGTCGCGGCGATGCCGTTGAGGTTGTTGACGCCCGGCGTGAGCACGAAGTCGCCGGTGAGGGCGAGCGTCGTGAACGACTCCGGCAGCTCGCCGTGGCGGCCGTTCGTCACCTTGTACAGCACCGCCTGCCGCGAGTCGGTGAAGTACGCGGAGCCGTCGAGCAGGATCACGTCGTTCACGAACGTGGTGCCGGTCGTGAACTCGTACGAGGCCAGGACGGACCCGGTGCGGGTGTCCACGACCCGGGCGTCGCCGCCGCCCCCGCCGGCCACGAACAGCCGGCCGCGGCCGTCGGTCTTCAGGCCCAGCGAGGCGGTGCCGACCGGGGGACTGAGCTGGACGCCGGCCCCGCTGACGAGGTTCACGCGGTAGATGCGCCCGTCGGCGCGGGAGCCGAAGTACACGAACGCCCCCGGCCCGATCGCGATGCCCTCGGGCTGGAACCCGTCGGGCAGGTCGAGGGTGGTCGGCAGCGGGCGGTCGGCGCCCGATGCGTTCGCCGCGGCCGGGCCGGCCAGCAGCGAGGCCGTGATCGCGGCGGCCAGGGTGAGCACGACTGTCACGCGTCGATGTACGGTCATGGTGGGTACTACCCCCGGTTCGCGGGACGGGTTCAGGCGCCGCTGTCCACGAACCGCCGGATGCCGGCCACGACCTCCGGCGGCGGGTTCAGCAGCTGTATGCCGACCTCGGTCCGGGTGCCCTGCCGCACGCAGTGCACCACCTGGGCGTGCACGCGCACCGGCACGCCGCCGAGGTCGAGCTCGACCGCCGACGCGGTGGCCCGGTCGGCCTCGGTGACCCGCTCCTCGATGGTCCGCGCGGCCTGGCGGACCTCGCCGACCTGCGCCACGACGTCCTCGAGCTCGGCCGAGATCGCGCCGACGGACTCGTCGACGACCCCCTGGGCCCGCTCCCGCAGCTGCCGCTGGCCCTCGCGCTGCTGCTCGAAGCTGGTGTGCAGCTGCTCCTCGCGCACCTGCTGGGACTGGCGCAGCTGCTCGTCCTGCTCGACGAGGCGCTGCCGGGACCGCTCCAGGGCGCGGCCGATGTCGCCGAGCTCGTCGCGGCCGGCGGGCACCTCCCGCGGACGCAGGTCGCCCTGGGCGGTGGCGGTGACCGCGCCGACGGCGAGGCGCACGTCGTGGGCGGGTGCGCCACCACACCGAGGCGGCGAACCAGATCGCGGCGATCGCGGTGACGCCGGTGACGGTCAGGTTGACCCGGCGGTCGCGCTGCAGGTGCGAGTAGCGGGCGTCCAGCAGCCGCTGCAGCGCCGCGGTCGCGGGCGCGATCGCCGCGCGGACCGCGGCGGCGGCGGCGCTCGCGTCGACCGGGCCCGGCGTCGCGAGGCCGTCGGTCAGCCGGCCCGACAGGTCCGTGAGCGCGTCGGCGGCGGCATCGAGCGGCCGCAGGTCGCCGGCGAGCGCGCCGTCCGCGGTGTGGGCGGTCGCGGTCCTGGTACCGCTGCGCAGTGCGGCCGCGGCGTCGTCGAGCCGGCCCGCGTGCACGGCCTGGCCGGCGACCCGGTCGGCGAGGGGGGCCGACGTGTCCGGGGCGGCCGCCCCCGCGGCGGCGACCAGGGCCTTGGGCAGCTCGATGACGAGCGCGTCCATGACGTAGTAGGTGTCCAGGTCCGGGTCGAGGATCAGGCCGGAGCTGTCGCCGATGCCGGTGATGCGGTCGGCGAGGGTCTGCGCGGCGGCCGGCCCGGCGGCGAGGTCGGTCATCGTCGTGAGCACGGGCCGCACCGCCGTGGTGCCGGCGCGCTCGTTCGCGGCGAAGTCCAGCCGGTCGCCGACGGAGCTGGTGTACGCGTACGTGGTGCCGAGGCCCGGCACCAGCAGGACCACGACGAGGACCGCCAGCCGCGTGCTCGTACGCACCCGGTCCGACAGCCACGGTCCGACAGCCACAGGACCGGCACGAGCAGCGCGGGCCGGTGGAATCCGCTCATATCGGGCCGATCGGCCCGCGCGGGCACACTCCTGAGGAGAATGCGCCGCGCGGGCCGGACCGGATCGGACTACAGGAAGCGGTACGCCGTGCCGCCGCGCACCGGGGCGACGCGGATGCCGGCCGACGGGTTCGCCGCCTCGACCATCTTGCCGCCGCCGAGGTAGATGGCGACGTGCCCGGGCATGTGGATGACGTCACCCGGCATCCACTGCCCGGCCGGTACCTGCCGGCCCTTGGCCGCGATCTGCTCGCTCTGGTGCGGCAGCTTGATGCCGACCCGGGCGTACGCGGCCATCACCAGGCCGCTGCAGTCGTAGGCGTCGGGGCCCGCCTTCGCGTACACGTAGGGCTTGCCGACCTGCGCGAGCGCGAACGACACCACCGTGCCGGCGGCCCCGGAAGGGGGAGCGACCGACGTGGTGGTCTTCGACGACGTCGTGGACTTCGTGGTCTTGTTCTGCGAAGTCGTCGACTTCTTCTGCGTCGTCGTCTTGGTCTGCGCCGGGGCGGGCGGCGGGGCCGGGGCGACCGCCGCGTCGCGCACCGAGGCGGCGAGGCGGACGTACTGGTCGCGGTGGGCGCGGTCGACGCGCTCGTAGGCGGCGAGCAGGGCCTCCTGCTCGGCGAGCGTCGGAGCGGGCGAGCCCGGCTGGGCCGTCTCGGACGACTCCGTGTGCGTCGACGCGGGTGGTGCGGGTTGGGCCGCGGCAGAGGCTGAAGGGCCGAGCCAGACGGCGGAAAGGGCAAGGGCAGCGGTGCCTGCTGCAATGCGGTGCAGCGGCTGGCGTGCGTTCAGTTCGGCTCCACGGTCGGCCCGGTGCACTCTCGCGTGTCTCGGGCGGAGGCGCCGCACGTGGTGGCCGGAGCTGACCCGAAGTACCGGGCGAAACGGTTGGTTTCGTACTGCCGGCCCCAAGCAGGGCCGTTCGCGACGCTAGGCCGGATGTGACGCGCCGGAACCACCTCGTGACATTCCTCACCACCTATCTCACCCACACCTGGGCGGGTATCAACGGATTTGTCCGTACCGACCGGACAACCTTTTCCGGCCGTTAGGACGTCGCGGTTGCGCATCCCCGACCCGCCTGATTCGGGGGCTTTATGCGCTTATGCTGCGTTCATGGGTCTGGCCGCGGTACCGCGGGTCGCCGCCGTAGCCGCGGCCCTCGTCGCGCTCGCCGCATGCGGCACCCCGGGCGCCGAAAGCCCCGCCGCCGACCCCGGCTGCGCCCCCTACGCCGCCTACCGGGGCCACCGCGGCAGCACCGTCACCGTCCGCTCCTCGATCCGCGACGTCGAGTCCGACCAGCTCGTCAAGGCCTGGGAGACGTTCCAGACCTGCACCGGCATCACCATCGACTACACCGGCCGCGCCGACTTCGAGGCCGCACTGCCCGGCGACGTCGCCGCCGGGCGCATCCCCGACCTCGCCCTCTTCCCCCAGCCCGGCCTGCTCGCCGCGATGGCGCACACCGGCCGGCTCAAGCCCGCCGGCAAGGCCGTCGCCGCCAACGTCGCCCGGTACCACCCGGCCGACTGGCAGCGCTACGGCACCGTCGACGGCGTCCTCTACGCCGCCCCGCTGGACGGCAACGTCAAGTCGTTCGTGTGGTACTCCCCGAAGTACTTCGCCCAGCACGGGTACACCGTCCCGCAGACCTGGGCCGACCTGCTCGCCCTCAGCGACCGCATCGCCGCCGCCGGCATCAAGCCCTGGTGCGCCGGCATCGAGTCCGGCGGCGCCACCGGCTGGCCCGCCACCGACTGGCTCGAGGACACCCTGCTGCGCACCGCCGGCCCCGACGTCTACGACCAGTGGGTCGCCCACCGCATCCCGTTCGACGACCCCCGGGTCGTCGCGGCCATCGACCGGGTCGGGAACATCCTGCGCGACCCGCGGTACGTCAACGGCGGCTACGGCGGCGTCGACTCCATCGCCACGACCGCCTTCCAGGAGGGCGGCCTGCCGATCCTGCAGCACCAGTGCGCCCTGCACCGCCAGGCGTCCTTCTACATGAACTGGTGGCCGGCCAACGCCACCGTCGCCGAGGACGGCGACCTCTACGCCTTCTACTCCCTGGTCGTGACCGCGATCTTCACCGCGTCCGGCGTCGTCGGCCTGCTGAACCTGCGCGGGCTCGTCGCCGAACAGGACCGCGAGTACCGCGTCAACGTCGTCGCCCTCGACCGGATGACCACCGTGCGCTCCGCCGTCGGCGCCCAGCTCGAGGCCGTCCTCGCCTACATCCTGTCCGACCCCGGCTTCTACCGCGACACCTACGCCGAGGTCATCACCGAGTCCGACCGCGACATCGACGCCCGCATCGCCGAACTGCGCGCCCTGCCGCTGCCGCAGAGCGAGCAGTCGGGCCTCAAGGCGTTCGCCGCCACCGTCACCATGTGGCGCACCGCCCGCCAGGCCGCCCTCGACGCCGCGAACGCCGGCGACCAGCGCAAGGCCGCCTCCGTCGTCCTCGTGCGCTCCGAGGCCATCGCCCGCGCCGTCAAGGACCGCGCCAACTCCTTCCTCGACCAGCTCGTCGAGGCCGTCGCCGACGGCGCCCGCGAGGCCAAGGCCAACGGCATCCGCAACACCCAGCTCACCGCGGCCATGCTCGCCGCCGGCGCGCTCACCGCGATCCTGCTCGCCGTGCTCACCGCCCGCGCCATCTCCCGCCCCCTGCGCGAGGTCGTCGACGTGCTCGCCCGCGTGGCCCGCGGCGACCTCAGCCGCCGCGTCGAGCTCGACCGGGGCGACGAGGTCGGGCAGATGGGCCGCTCACTCAACGAGACCTTGGGGGTGCTGCGGGCCGCCTTCGAGGAGGTACACCACCGCGCCTCCCACGACGGCCTCACCGGCCTGGCCAACCGCGCCCTACTGCGCGAGCGCATCTCCGCCGCCCGCGCCAACGCCACCCAGGGCCGCCCCGTCGCCATGCTGCTCATCGACCTCGACGGCTTCAAACAGGTAAACGACGCCTACGGCCACAACGCCGGCGACTTCCTGCTCACCGTCGTCGCCGAACGCCTCCTCGCCGGCGTACGCGCCGCCGACACCGTGGCCCGCCTCCGCGGCGACGAGTTCGCCGTGCTGCTCGACGGCGTCGAGTCGGACGAGGCGGTGTACCTCATCGCCGACCGCCTCTGCACCGCCCTGCAGGAGCCGGCCGCGTACCGGCCCGACTGCATCATCACCCCGCGCGCCAGCATCGGCGTGAACCTCTGGGACGGCGAGGTGCCCATCGACGCCCTCATGCACGACGCCGACCAGGCCATGTACGCCGCCAAGACCGGCGGCAAGGGCCGCGTCTCGTTCTAGCCGGGGGCCTTCGCTAGATCGACACCCAGCCGTCGAAGCCGCTCGGGGACATGCAGTGCACCCGCTTCGCCAGGCGCAGCGACGGATCGGTCTCGTACCGCTTCGCCAGGCCCCGCTCCGCCGAGGCGTCCCCCCGGTCCGCGGCCAGCAGCAGCTCGGCCAGCTCGTCCGCGGTACGGTCGGTGATCGCCCCCCACTGGTCCCACAGCAGCGCCTCGTCGCCGTGGCGGTGGGCGACCTCCAGCAGCACCGAGTCGAGCAGGAACTGGTGGCCGTGGAACGGCAGCGCCGGGTCGACGCCGTAGCGGTCCGCGTCGATCAGCCCGCGCCGGTGCGCCGTCCACGCCTGCGCGGCGGTGATGAACTGCGGGAGGTCCGCGGTGTTGAACGGGTAGTCTGCCGGGTCCAGCTGCGCGTCGGCGAGCACCCACCGCGTGCCGTTCCAGTACTCGGCGACGACGTGGTCGTAGTTCCAGTCCTCGGCGAAGTACGGCGAGAACCCGACCCGGCTGCGCGCCGGCACCCCCCGCCGGCGCAGCGCCGCGATCGTGAGCAGCGTGAAGTCGCGGCAGCAGCCCAGCACCCGCTGCTCCGCGGGCCGCGGCTCGCGCAGCGGCAGCGGGAACCGCCCCTGGTCGAGCTCCAGCATCCGGGCGACCCAGCGCGAGTCGATCTCGGCCAGCCGCCCCCCGTCGAACGCGATCCCGGACGCCCGGTAGTGCACGACCAGGTTGCGCACCACCGCCATCAGCCCGGGCAGGTCGGTGGGCAGCTCGTCGAGGAGCTCGCCGAACCGGCCGGGGTCGCTGAAGCGCGACTGCTCGCGGTACCGCTGCAACATAAAACGAACCTAGCAACTTCCGAGCATGATCCGCCCTAGCGCGGCCTGGGCGCGGACGGCGGGGTGGGTCGGGCCGTAGTCGGCCGCGGCCGGCAGACCGTCCGCGAACAGGCTGTACACCACGGCCGGGGTGCCGTCCTCCGCGAAGAAGACGCCGGCCTCGTGCCGGGCCGCGCCGCGGGTGTCGCGGTCCGCGCCGTGCTTCGTGGCCACGCGGGCGCGGGCCGGGCCGGACAGGTCGCGGCGCACGCCGTCGTGGTAGCCGGCCGGGGCGCGCAGCACGCCCAGCATGAACGCGCTGCTCTGCGGGCTCAGCAGCGTGCCCGCGGCCAGGCGCGCGAGCAGGTCGTGGGTCTCGCGCGCGGTCGTGTCGCCGAGGAAGAAGCGGGCCGGGTCGGCGGTGGTCGCGACACGGGTGCGGGCGAACCCGAGCGAGGCGAGGATCTCGTTGACCTCCGGGCCCGGGACGAGCCGCCCGCACAGGCGCACCGCGGTGTTGTCGGACACGAGCAGCAGCGCCGTGAGGACGCCCGCGACCGTGAGCTCGTCGCCGTGGACGGGCTGCAGATGGTACAACCCGGAACCGCCGATGACGTCGGCTGTTTCGAGGCGCACGCGCCGGCCCGGATCCAGCTCGCCGCGGTCGGCCTTGGCCAGCAGGGCACAGGCGAGGGCCAGTTTCTGGATGCTGTACCCCTTGATGAGCCGCTCGTCGTCGTCCTCGACCGCGACGGTGGACCCGAGGGTGATCCGCGCGTGCCAGTCCCCGCCCGCGCGGCGCTTCTGCCGTGTGTACGCCTCAGCGAGTGTCACCATCGGCAGTTTAGGGTTCCTGCCATGGACGTCGTGGCCGCGCTGCAGGAACACCTGGACCGGCTCACGTTCGCCGACCGCGGCACCGACGAGGTCACCGAGCTGCTCATCGCCGCGACCGTCGAGTGGGCGACGGTGTCGGGCTGGCGGGCGTACCGCCGGGCGCGCAGTGTCGTGCCGCTGCCCCCGCCGTACGAGCAGCAGTTCTCCGTCGTCGACGTCGGCGTCGCCCGCCCGTCCGCGCCACCGCTCGTCATCGAGGTGGACCACGCCGACCGGAGGCGCACCCTGGACAAGCTCGCCGCCGAGGCGGCCGCCGGGCGCGAGGCGCTGTGGGTGCGGTGGGGGTCGGGCCGCCTGACGGTACCGCCGCCGCCGATCCGCCTCGTCCCGTTCCCGGTCATCTCGCGCCGCGGCCCGTCGGGCGCGCGGGTGCATTCGCACACAGCGAACACGAACCGGCCCGCGCCGGCGCACACGACGCCGCAGGGTTCGTACAGCATTGTGGCCATGGACCCCTCCGTGGCCACGGACCCCGACCTTGACCTCGTGCTGCGCGCCTACGCCGCCTTCGCCGCGGGCGACATCGCCGCCGCCGTGCGCGACCTCGCCCCCGACGTGGTGTGGATCGAGCCCGACGAGTTCCCCAACGGCGGCCGCCACGACGGGCGCGAAGCGGTCGCCCGGTACCTGCAGGCCTCCTACGACAGCTGGCGCGAGCTGCACTCGTCACCGGCGGCGGCGCGCGCCGAGGACTCCATCGTCGTCGTGCACCGCGTGCACGGGGTGCTGGCCGACGGTACCGAGCACACGGCCGTGGCCACGGACGTCTTCACGGTGGTGGAGGGGCGCGTGGTGCGGATGGAGGCTCAGGCGGGCGGCTGAGCGGCGTACAGCTCCTCGAAGATCGGCATCGGGTCCAGGCTCGCGTACGAGCGCACCCGGCCGCCCACGGTGTCGCCGACGACGAGCGCCGCGCAGTTGCGGTCCCCGACCACGACCAGCGGCGGGCGCTGCGTGCGCGGCTCGAACGTGACGACGAAGCTGAGCTGCGTCGGCAACGCCACGCGCAGGCACGCCTGGTCGGGCTGCGGCGCGGGAAGGCTGTTGAGCAGCTGCACGAAGCTCCCGACCCCGCGGGTGAGCACCTCGGGCGGGGCGACGGTCGGGGCCGGGGTCAGCACGGGGGTGTCGCAGCGGGTGATGGCGTCGGCGCCGTAGGGGACGAACTCGCCGCCCGCGTCGGCGGGGAGAATGCCGGAGTCGTACCGCGGGATGGCCGCACAGTCGACGGCTTGCGCACCCGGCCCGGAGACGACCGGCGACGGGTACGCGGAGGGCGGCGCCATCGAGGGCGACGGCGCGGAACCGGGCCCCCGGGCGGCGGGATGCGCTGGGCCGCCGTCATCAGAACGAGGACCCCCACACCGGCCGCGATGAGGGGCGGCTTTCGTGCGCATGCTGTGACTCAGTGTAGTTGCCTTTGGGCCGGATAAGTGACGGATTGAGCGCATGCTCGGCCTTTCACGGGCCGAGCGGCCGCAGGCTTCGCCACTGGGGGCCCTGGCCACCCTGGCCGCCCTGGCACGAGGCCAGCCACGCGCCCGGCTGGCACCAGCGAATCGCGCGCAACATCAGGCGTGGGCCCGAGAGGCGGAGCCGAGCCAGGCTGCCCCGCGTCGTTGCCGATGTCATGGCGGCCGTGCTCGAGTGGCCGCGTTCGCGGTTCCGGTCGCGGTCGCAAAGTCCGTTGAACCCCGAGACGATCACCCCCGGATGCCGACCGCCGTGGCAACGCCCGCGTGAAGCACGTGGGTCGAAGTGCGTGCCAAAAGCCGGGCCAGACCTGAGGAGCGCTGGCGAGCGACAAGTGCACATAGGTGACTGGCGCCCGCCGACCGTTCCGCTTTCCAAGCCTACCCAACCCGGAAAAGTTGGATCTTGCACCGGCTACCGAGGGCGAACTGTCGTCACGCTCCGGAGGTGGTGGCCTCTGCGGCCTTGCGTAGGCCCTCGGCCTCCATTCGAATGTATCTACGGATCAGGCTGCCGTAGAAGAGGGTTACCGCCCTGGCCAAGGGGCCCGCGAAGGACAAGGTCAGTTCAGCGGTGCACGTTCCGTCGCCGTTGTCAATGGCCCAGTGGCCGCCGATGTTGTGTACGCCCGGGACCGAGGACGAGGACCACTCGAAGCCGTTGGTGTCGACCCTCGTCACCGTCCAGGTGCCCGGGCGCAGCTTCGGCTGGGTCACCACCACGGTCTCGCCCGTCGTCAGGGGGCCTGTTGCCTTGCGGTCCACATGGGACACCGATGCGGTCCAGGACGGCCAGTCCTGGACCGCCTTCATGATGTCGCCGGCCACCGTTGCCGGGGCCGCGATCGTGATGGTGTCGCGGAAATCCACGCTCATGACAGGCAGCGTACGACCCGCCGAAAGCGGCGCTGCTCGTGGCCGGGTGGAGCGGAGCCCCACACCGCGAGCGAAGCGAGCCCGGAAACTCAGCCCAGCTTGAGCCACAGGGCGCCCAGCGGCGGGATCCGGATCTCGGCCGACGCCGGCAGGCCGTTGTGCGGCCGGCCCGTCGCCTCCACCGAGCCCATGTTCCCCACGCCCGAGCCGCCGTACACGTCCGCGTCCGTGTTCAGGATCTCCAGCCAGCGGCCCGTGAACGGCAGGCCGATGCGGTAGCCGTCGTGCGGGTGCGCCGCGAAGTTCACCACCACCGCCACGACCGAGCCGTCGCCGCCCCAGCGCAGGTACGAGAACACGTTGCCGCTCGAGTCCTCGTTGTTGATCCAGCGGAAGCCGTCCGGCGTGATGTCCTGGCTCCACAGGGCCGGCGTGCGGCGGTACGCCGCGTTGAGGTCGCGCACCAGGTGCTGCAGGCCGCCGCGCAGCGGGTCCTGCACCAGGCCCCAGTCCAGGCCGCGCTCCTCGCTCCACTCCTGCTCGTCGCCCAGCTCGCAGCCCATGAAGAGCAGCTGCTTGCCGGGGAAGGACCACATGTACGCCAGCAGCGCCCTCGCGTTGGCGATCTTCTTCCACAGGTCGCCGGGCATCTTGCCCACGAGCGAGCCCTTGCCGTGCACGACCTCGTCGTGGCTGATCGGCAGGACGTAGTTCTCGCTCCACGCGTAGACGGTCGCGAACGTCATCTGGTTGTGGTGGTACTGGCGGTAGATCGGGTCCTTCGCGACGTACGTCAGCGTGTCGTGCATCCAGCCCATGTTCCATTTGAAGCCGAAGCCGAGGCCGCCGGAGTCGGTCGGGCGGGTGACGCCGAGCCAGGCCGTCGACTCCTCGGCGATCATCATGATGCCGGGGTGGTGCTTGTAGACGGTCGCGTTCGCCTCCTGCAGGAAGGAGATCGCGTCGAGGTTCTCCCGGCCGCCGTACTGGTTCGGCGCCCACTGCCCGTTCTCGCGGGAGTAGTCCAGGTACAGCATCGAGGCCACGGCGTCGACGCGCAGCGCGTCGGCGTGGAACTCCTCGCACCAGTACAGGGCGTTGGCGACGAGGAAGTTGCGCACCTCGCTGCGGCCGAAGTCGAAGATGAGCGTGCCCCAGTCCGGGTGCTCGCCGCGGCGCCAGTCGCCGTGCTCGTACAGCGGCGTCCCGTCGAACCGGGCCAGCGCCCACGAGTCCTTGGGGAAGTGCGCGGGCACCCAGTCGAGGATGACGCCGATGTCGGCCTGGTGGAGCTTGTCGACCAGGTGGCGGAACTCGTCCGGCGAGCCGAAGCGCGCGGTCGGGGCGTAGTAGCCGGTGACCTGGTAGCCCCAGGAGCCGCCGAACGGGTGCTCCATGACGGGCAGGAACTCCACGTGTGTGAAGCCCATGTCCTTGACGTACTCGGTGAGCTGGTCGGCGAGCTCCAGGTAGGACAGGCCGGGCCGCCACGAGCCCAGGTGCACCTCGTAGATGCTGACCGGCTCCTCGTGCGTGCGGCGCTCGGCGCGCGCGGCGATCCAGTCGGCGTCCTTCCAGTCGTACGCCGAGCTGTAGACGACGCTCGCGGTGGCCGGCGGGAGCTCGGTGTGCTGGGCGAGCGGGTCGGCCTTCTCCACCCAGTCGTTGTCGGGGGTCAGGAGCCGGAATTTGTACTTCTGGCCGGCGCCCGCGTCCGGGACGTACAGCTCCCACACGCCGCTGCCGCCGAGCGAGCGCATCGGCAGCCCGTCGTGCGCGCCCCAGCCGGTGAAGTCGCCGACGACCCGCACGCCGCGGGCGTTGGGCGCCCACACCGCGAACGCGACACCGCCGGGGCGCACCTGGGCGCCGAGGACGGTCCACAGCCGCTCGTGCCGGCCCTCCTGGATGAGGTGCAGGTCGAGGTCGCCGAGGGTCGGCAGGTGCCGGTACGGGTCGTCGGTCAGCGTGCCGTCGGCGTCGATGCGGTAGTCGCTGACGACCCCCGGCACCTCGACCTCGAACACGCCTTCGCCGTGCACCTGGGTCATCGGGTAGCGCTCGCCGTCGACGACGGCGGCCACGTCCGCGGCACCGCGGCGCACGGCCCGGATGACTGTCACGTCCGGGCCGGGGTGCGCGCCGAGGATGCCGTGCGGGTCGTGGGACCGGCCGGCGATGAGGTCGTCGAGATTCATAGGAGTGCTCACCTTGTCGTCAGGTCGGAACCGTTCAGCATGCGCTCGATCGACTGCAGGGGGATCCGCAGCCAGCCCGGCCGGTACCGAGCCTCGTACGCGCTCTCGTAGACCGCCTTGTCCAGCTCGTAGGCGCGCAGCAGCGTACGGTCGTCGCGCGGGTCGTACCCGGCGGCGGCAGCATAGCCGTCGCAGAATGCGTCCCGGTTACGGTCGACCCACTGCCGGGCCCGGCGGGCGAGCTCCTCGTCGTCCTCCTGGCCGAGCAGGAGCTGGAAGGCGGCGTACTCGTAGGAGCGCAGCATGCCGGCGACGTCCCGCAGTACCGAATCCGGCTTCAGACGCTCTTCCACCGCCACCCCGGGCTCACCCTCGAAGTCGATCAGCAGCCACGACTCGGGGGTCCGCAGGACCTGGCCGAGGTGCAGGTCGCCGTGGATGCGCTGGGTGCGCACCGGCTCCTCGCCGGCGGTGCGGAGCATGGCGGCGATCTGGCCGGCCAGCGGCTCGAGGTCGGGCACGACGCGCACGGCCCGGTCGAGGCGGGCCAGCATCGACTCGACCGGCGGGGGAGCGCTCTGCGTGCCCAGCTCGGCGGCGAGGGTACCGTGCACGTGCGCGACGGCCTCGCCGAGCCGGCTGGACTCGCTGGCGAAGTCGCCGCCGACCTCGTCGGGGTTCAGGTCGTGCTCGGCGTACAGGTCGCGGGCGCTGGTGGTGGCCATCGCCCAGCCCTCGGCGGAGTTCTGCGCGTACTCCGTCACCATCGCCAGGGCCAGGTGCTCACCCTCGGGGGTGGTGCTCTCGATCGCGCCCAGCAGCCGGGCCACGTTCGGGCAGCCGGCCCGGGCGAGCACGCGGTTGAGCTCGAGGTCGGGGTTGACCCCGGCGGTGACGCGGCGGAACGCCTTGAGGATCGCGGCGCTGTCGAAAACGACGGACGTGTTGCTCTGCTCGGCGCCGGAGATGCGGGCGGGCGCGTCGACCGGCAGCGCCACCCCGGGCTCGGGCACGAACCGGACCCCGTCGACGACCGCGCCGGTGTCGATGAGCGCGAGGACGCGCTGGGCCGAGTGCTCGTCGTAGAGGGCGTCGGAGGCGGTGCGGTCGCCGTCGGCGCCGATGAGGGCGGCCGCGGACAGCTCCGAGGCGACGTCGAGGTTCCAGCCGATGAAGACCTGGTACCGCTCCGTGCCGCCGTCCTCGTAGTGCGCGTCGAGCAGCACGTGGTCGAGCCCGTCGGGCAGGTGCGTCACGACGGCGGGCTCGGCCTTCGTGAGGGTGCGGGTGCGCCCCGCGTACCACCGCTGATGCGGCAGCCAGTCGGTGTACGGCAGAGAAGTCATGGCCATCCTCATTGCCTGCGCTATCAGTTCTGCTCGACCGGTGCGGTCAGCTGGAACCAGTAGAAACCGTGCCCCGGGAGGGTCAGCAGGTACGGCAGCTGACCGACCGGCGGGAACTGGACGTGCCCCGTGAGCTCGATGGGTGTGTAGCCCGCCCAGTTCTGCAGGTTCAGCTCGATCGGCTGAGGGAACCGCGACAGGTTGTTCACGCACAGCACGACGTCTTCGCCGTGTATGCGCACGAACGCCAGGATCGAAGGGTTGGAGCCGCCCAGCTCGCGGAACTCGCCGGCGGCGAACGCCTCGTGGCGGCGGCGGACCTGCAGCATCGTGCGGGTCCAGTTGAGTACGGAGGTGGAGTTCTCCTTCTGCGCCTCGACGTTGACGGCCTGGTAGCCGTAGACGTGGTCCTGGATCGCCGGCAGGTAGAGCCGGCCCGGGTTGGCCTGGGAGAAGCCGGCGTTGCGGTCCGGGGTCCACTGCATCGGGGTGCGCACGCCGTCGCGGTCGCCGAGCCAGATGTTGTCGCCCATGCCGATCTCGTCGCCGTAGTACAGCACCGGCGAGCCGGGCAGCGACAGCAGCAGGGCGGTGAACAGCTCGATCTGGTTGCGGTCGTTCTCCAGCAGCGGGGCCAGCCGGCGCCGGATGCCGACGTTGGCGCGCATGCGCGGGTCCTTGGCGTACTCCGCGTACATGTAGTCGCGCTCCTCGTCGGTGACCATCTCCAGGGTCAGCTCGTCGTGGTTGCGCAGGAAGATGCCCCACTGGCAGTTGCCGGGGATCTGCGGGGTGTGGGCCAGGATCTCCGAGATCGGGAAGCGCGACTCGCGCCGCACCGCCATGAAGATGCGCGGCATGAGCGGGAAGTGGAACGCCATGTGGCACTCGTCGCCTTCGCCGAAGTACTCCACGACGTCGGCCGGCCACTGGTTGGCCTCGGCGAGCAGGACACGGCCCGGGAACTCGTCGTCGATGACCTTGCGGCAGCGGCGCAGGAACTCGTGCGTCTCGGGCAGGTTCTCGCAGTTGGTGCCCTCGGCCTCGAACAGGTACGGCACCGCGTCGAGCCGGAAGCCGTCGATGCCCAGGTCCAGCCAGAACCGCAGCACGTCGACCATCTCGCGCTGGACGTCGGGGTTGGCGTAGTTGAGGTCGGGCTGGTGGGAGAAGAACCGGTGCCAGAAGAACTGCCGCCGCACCGGGTCGAAGGTCCAGTTGGACTCCTCGGTGTCGACGAAGATGACCCGGGCGTCGCTGTAGGCCTTGTCGGTGTCGGACCACACGTAGTAGTCGCCGTAGGGGCCGTCGGGGTCGCGCCGGGACTCCTGGAACCACTGGTGGGAGTCCGAGGTGTGGTTCATGACCAGGTCGGTGATGACCCGGATGCCGCGCTTGTGGGCCGCGTCGAGGAGGTCGACGAAGTCCTCGACGGTGCCGAACTCGGGCAGGACCTTGTAGAAGTCCCGGATGTCGTACCCGCCGTCGCGCAGCGGCGAGTCGTAGAACGGCGGCAGCCACAGGCAGTCCACGCCGAGCCACTGCAGATAGTCGAGCTGGCCGATGAGCCCCTTGAGGTCCCCGGCGCCGTCCGCGTTGGAGTCGGCGAAGGCGCGTACCAGTACCTCGTAGAAGACCGCCCGCTGAAACCAGCGCTCCTCGGCGGGCAGTCCCCGCGCCTGGCCGAAGTCGCTTGACGACGGGTGCTCGACTGCATCGCTCATGCTGTACCCACCTTGCCTACCCGCGCCGTCACCGGTTGTTCACCGGTGGCGGTGCACCGTGAACACATGCGCCGGCTCGTAGTAGGGGTCGAGCCGGACCGCGTTGTGCTGTCCCCAGTCGAACGTCGCGCCGGTGACCTCGTCGCGCACCGTGAACCGCTCGTGCCAGTCGAAACCCAGCGCGGGCATGTCCAACGTCGTGTTACCCCACTGCACGTTGTGCGAATCCAGCGACACGATGACGAGGACGGTGTCGTCGGTCTGCGGGTCGCGCTTCGACCAGCACAGGACCTGCTCGTTGTCGATGCCGTGGAACACGGTGTTGCGCAGCCGCTGCAGCGCCTTGTGCTCGCGGCGCACGGCGTTGAGCCGGCGCAGGTAGGGCGCGAGCGACTCGCCGTTGCGCTCGGCGGCCTCCCAGTCGCGGGGGCGCAGCTGGAACTTCTCGTTGTCCAGGTACTCCTCGGCGCCCGGGCGCGCCAGGTGCTCGAAGAGCTCGAAGCCGGCGTACATCCCCCAGGACGGGCTCAGCAGCGCGGCGAGCACGGCGCGGATCTTGAACATCGGCGGGCCGCCGTGCTGCAGGTGCTCGGGGAGGATGTCGGGCGTGTTCGGCCAGAAGTTGGGGCGCATGTAGTCGGCGGCCGCGATGAGCTCCTCGACGTACTCGCGGATCTCCCAGCCCAGGACGCGCCAGGTGAAGTACGTGTACGACTGCGTGAACCCGATCTTGCCCAGCCCGTGCATCATCGCCGGGCGGGTGAAGGCCTCGGCGAGGAACAGCACGTCGGGGTCGGCCGCCTTGACCTTGCCGATGATCCAGTGCCAGAAGCCGACCGGCTTCGTGTGCGGGTTGTCGACCCGGAAGATCTTGACGCCCTGCGCGACCCAGTGCAGGACCACGCGCAGCACCTCGGCGCGGATGCCCTCCGGGTCGTTGTCGAAGTTCAGCGGGTAGATGTCCTGGTACTTCTTCGGCGGGTTCTCGGCGTAGGCGATGGAGCCGTCGGCGCGGGTGGTGAACCACTCCGGGTGCTCGGTGACCCACGGGTGGTCCGGCGCGCACTGCAGCGCCAGGTCCATGGCGATCTCGACGCCGGCCCGGTGCGCCTCGGCGATGAACGCCCTGAAGTCGTCCAGGGTGCCGAGGTCGGGGTGGATGGCGTCGTGGCCGCCCTCGGCCGCGCCGATCGCCCACGGCGAGCCGATGTCCTCCGGGCCGGCGACCAGGGTGTTGTTCGGGCCCTTGCGGTTGACGCGGCCGATGGGGTGGATCGGCGGGAGGTACACCACGTCGAAGCCCATGTCCGCGACCTGCGCCAGGCGCGGGGTGGCGGAGGCGAACGTGCCGTGCTTGACCGGCTTGCCGCGCTCGTCGACGACGGCGCCCTCGGAGCGCGGGAAGAACTCGTACCAGGCCGAGAACAGCGCCCGCTCCCGGTCGCACCACAGCGGCAGCGCCTCGGCGCGGGTCACCTGCTGGCGCAGCGGGTGCCGCCACAGCACGTCGGTGAGGCCCAGCGCGGGCGAGACTCGCGCGAACAGCGGGATGCCGGCGTCGTCGAGGGCGCCGGCCGCGCCGACCACCCGGCCGCGCTCCTGCCCGGGCATCCCCGCGGCCGCCTCGCGCAGCAGCGCCGCGCCCTCGGCCAGGTCGTTGGTGAGGTCCTCGAGGCCCTGCCCGGCGGCGATCTTCTTGGACACGGCGCTGTGCCAGGTGAGGTACGGGTCGCTGAACGCCTCGATCGCGAACTGCCAGGCGCCGACCGCGTCGGGGCGCATCTCCCCGAGCCAGGAGTCGGTGCCGGCCGGGCCGGGCCGCAGCCGGTTGAACGGCTGCTCCGTGCCGTCGGGCGCGATGAGCACGACGTTGCACCCCATCATCGCGTGGCCCTCGCGGTACGACACCGCCGAGACCGGCACCGCCTCGCCGACGACCGCCTTGGCCGCGAAGCGACCGCCCTCGATCTGCGGGGACACCTGTTCGATGGGGAACCGCTGGCCGACCCCGACCGCCGGCGCGTGGAAGAACGCGGCCGGCGACTCGGCCGTCTCCTGGGGCTGCACCGGCTCCTCGGACAGGGCGAGCTCCGTCTCGGTCGGCTTGGTGGTCGCGATCTCGGTCTTGAGCGCCTCGGGGGGATTGCCCATGATCCTCACCGTATCGAATTGTCGGGGTGGCTGCAGGGTGAAGCTACGGCTCGACCCGTTGTCCCTTGCCGATGACCACGATGCCACCCTCCGAGACGGTGAACCGCTGCCGGTCGCGCTCGAGGTCGACGCCGATCTCGGCCCCCTCCGGCACGATCACGTTCTTGTCCAGGATGGCGTTGCGCACCACGGCGTGCCGCCCGATGTCGACGCCCTCCATGAGTACCGAGCCCTCGACGTGGGCCCACGAGTGCACCTTCACGTTCGGGGAGACCACCGAGTTCTCCACCAGCGAGCCGGAGATGACCGCGCCGGGGGAGATCATCGAGCCGATCGCCCGGCCGACCCGCTCGCCCCAGCCGTGCACGAACTTCGCCGGCGGCCACGGGCTGTTGCCGGTGAAGATCGGCCAGTCGAAGTTGTACAGGTTGAAGACCGGCTGCACGTTGATGAGGTCCATGTTGGCCTCGTAGTAGGAGTCCAGCGTCCCGACGTCGCGCCAGTAGCCCCGGTCCCGCTCCGACACGCCCGGCACCACGTTCGTGCTGAAGTCGTACACGGCGGCGTCGTTCTTCTCCACGAAGTAGGGGATGATGTTGCCGCCCATGTCGTGCTTGCTGGCCGCGTCCTGCGCGTCGCGGGTCACCGCGTCGATGAGCGCGTCGGTGGTGAACACGTAGTTGCCCATCGACGCGAAGATCTCGTCGGGGCTGTCGGGCAGGCCCCGGGCGTCCTTGGGCTTCTCCCGGAAGGCGCTGATCTGCTGGCTGCTCCTGCCCGCGCCTCGATTGTCGGCGACCTCGATCACCCCGAACTGGTCGGCGGTGGACAGCGGCTGGCGGATGCCGGCCACCGTGGCCGCCGCCCCGGACTCGATGTGCTGGCGCACCATCTGCTCCGGGTCCATCCGGTAGATGTGGTCGGCGCCGAAGACGATGACGTAGTCCGGCCGCTCGTCGTTGATCAGGTTCAGGCTCTGGTAGATGGCGTCGGCGGAGCCGGCGAACCAGCGCGGGCCCAGGCGCTGCTGCGCGGGCACCGGCGTCACGTAGTTGCCAAGCAGCGTCGACATCCGCCACGTCTTGGTCACGTGCCGGTCCAGCGAGTGCGACTTGTACTGGGTCAGCACGACCATCTTGAGGTAGCCGCCGTTGGCCAGGTTGGACAGCACGAAGTCGATCAGGCGGTAGATACCCCCGAACGGCACCGCGGGCTTGGCCCGATCCGTGGTCAGAGGCATCAGGCGCTTGCCCTCGCCTCCGGCGAGGACGATCGCGAGGACGTTCTTGGCAGCCATGGGCCAGACGCTAAACGTGTCCGGCGTGTTGCGCCAGACGAACAGCAATTACTGTTTGGGGCGTGCGAGTAGACCTGCTCACTCGAGAGTACCCGCCCGACGTCTACGGCGGCGCCGGCGTACATCTGGAGTACCTTGCCCGCGAACTTCGCAACCTGCCGCTGGATGTGCGGGTGCACTGCTTCGGCGCCCCGCGCAGCGAGGCCGGCGTCACCGGCTACCCCGACCCCGCGGGCCTGGCCGGGGCCAACGCCGCCCTGCGCACCATGGGCGTCGACCTGGAGATGGCCGCCGGGTGCGCCGGCGCCGACGTCGTGCACAGCCACACCTGGTACGCGAACTTCGCCGGGCACGTGGCCAAGCTGCTGCACGGGGTACCCCATGTGGTGACGACGCACAGCCTCGAGCCGCTGCGGCCGTGGAAGGCCGAGCAGCTCGGCGGCGGCTATGCGCTGTCCTCGTGGTGCGAGCGGACCGCGATCG
Organism: Dactylosporangium sp. McL0621; assembly: GCF_049995355.1. Taxonomy (NCBI): domain Bacteria; kingdom Bacillati; phylum Actinomycetota; class Actinomycetes; order Micromonosporales; family Micromonosporaceae; genus Dactylosporangium; species Dactylosporangium sp. McL0621. The sequence continues at coordinate 8,927,150 of NZ_CP188259.1, read as the reverse complement.
AGGGCGCCGACGCCGTCATCGCCGTGTCGGCCGGGATGAAGGCCGACGTGCTGCGCGCGTACCCCGACGTCGACCCCGACAAGGTCCACGTCGTCTACAACGGCATCGACACGTCGCAGTACGCCCCGGACCCCGCGGTCGACGTGCTGGAGCGCCTCGGGATCGACCCGTCCCGCCCGAGTGTCGCCTACGTCGGGCGGATCACCCGGCAGAAGGGCCTGCCGTACCTGCTGCGCGCGGCCCGGTCGCTGCCGCCGGACACCCAGATCGTGCTGCTGGCCGGCGCGCCCGACACGCCGGAGATCGGGGCCGAGGTGACGGCCCTGGCCGACGAGCTCAAGGCGACCCGCTCCGGGGTCGTGTGGGTGCAGGAGATGCTGCCGAAGCGGGAGGTCATCCAGGTCCTCACGCACGCCACGCTGTTCGTGTGCCCGTCCATCTACGAGCCGATGGGGATCGTGAACCTCGAGGCGATGGCCTGCCAGACGGCGGTCGTGGCCACCGCGACCGGCGGCATCCCCGAGGTCGTGGCCGACCGCGAGACCGGGCTGCTGGTGCCGATCGAGCAGGTCGCCGACGGCTCCGGCACGCCGCTGGACCCCGACCGGTTCGTGGCCGGCCTCGCCGACGCGATGACGGCGCTGCTGGAGGACCCGGCCCGGGCGGCCGCGTTCGGGCGGGCCGGGCGGCAGCGGGCCGTGGACCACTTCTCCTGGGCGGCGATCGCGGACCGCACGCTGGCGGTGTATCAGTCGATCACGTGATCCTCTCGCTCCGGCGGCTCAGTCGGTCGCGTGATCCTCTCGCTCCGGCGGCTCAGTCGGTCACGTGATCGGCGATCAGCTGGCTGATCGTCTCCGGCTGTTCGGCGTTGGCCAGGTGGGCGGCGTTGGGGACCACGACCAGCCGGCTGTTCGGGATGCGCCGGTGGATCAGCTCGCCGTGCTCCGGGGGTGTGGCCGGGTCGTCCGCCCCCGCGATGACCAGCGTCGGCGCCTGGATGCGGGGCAGGTCCTCGCGCAGGTCCATTCCGGCGATCGCCTCGCACCCGGCCGCGTAACCCTCGGCCGGGCAGGCGGCGATCATCGCCCGGTACTGGTTGAGCTTGTACGGCAGCGCGGCCCGGTAGCGCGGGGTGAACCAGCGGCCGAGGACGGCGTCGGCGACCGGCTGCATCCCGCCGGCCCGCACCTGCTGGGCCCGGTCCAGCCAGCCCTCAGCGGGCGGCAGGTGCGCCGAGGTGCAGATGAGGACCAGGCGCTCGATGCGCTCGGGGGCGTTCGCGGCCAGCCACATGCCGACCATCCCGCCGAGCGACAGGCCGCAGTAGCTCGCGCGTTCGATCCCCAGCCGGTCGAGCAGGGCGAGCACGTCGCGGCCCAGGTCCTCGATGCGGTACGGGCCCGGGGGGACCGGTGAGCCGCCGTGCCCGCGGTGGTCGAAGCGCACCACCCGCAGGCGGTCGCCGAAGCGCGTCAGCTGCGGGCGCCACATGTCGAGGTTGCTGCCCAGCGAGCCGCCGAGCAGCAGGAAGGGCGCGCCGAGCGGGCCGGTGGTGCGCTGGAACAGCGTCGTTGCCGTCACCGCATCCTTGTACCACCTCGCTTCGCTCACAGCGGAACGGGTTTGCCGCGGTGTGGCGTTATCGTTGGCTTCGGGTAGCGCGCCTACCCGAGCCGCGGCACCGCGGCCAAGAGGCTTCGACTCAGCGCATCCTCCTTCATCTCGATGGCGGGTGCCGTGTTCAGGGGCCCGCCGGGAAGGCGTCGATGCCCCATGTTCGAGCGCTTCACGGATGCCGCGCGCCGCGTCGTCGTGCTGGCCCAGGAGTCCGCCCGCACCCTCAACCACAACTACCTCGGCTCGGAGCATCTGCTCCTGGGCCTGCTGCTGGAGAACGAGGGCGTGGCCGCCGCGGCCCTGCGGGCCCTCGGCATCACCCTGGACAAGGCCCGCCACGAGGTGGAGGAGATCGTCGGCGTCGGCGCGCACGTCCCGACCGGGCACATCCCCTTCACGCCCCGGGCCAAGAAGATCCTGGAGCTGGCGCTGCGCGAGTCGCTGCGCCTCGGCCACAACCACGTGTGCACCGAGCACGTGCTGCTGGGCCTGATCCGCGACGGCGAGGGCACCGCCGCGCAGGTCCTGATCCGCCTCGGCGCCGCCCCCAACGCGCTGCGCGCCCAGATTATGGACGGCCTGACCGGCCACCCGTCGACCCTCGCGCCGGCGGGCCCGGCCGACCGCCCGTCCAGCCCGACGCTCGACCAGTTCGGCCACGACCTGACCGCCGACGCCCGCAACGGCGCCCTCGACCCGGTCATCGGCCGCGACGCCGAGATCGAGCGGGTCGTGCAGATCCTCACCTGCCGGCGCAAGAACAACCCGATCCTCACCGGCGAGCCCGGCGTCGGCAAGACCGCCGTCGTCGAGGGCCTCGCCCAGCGCATCGCGGCCGGGAAGGTGCCGGCCGCGCTGACCGGCCGCAGCGTGTACTCGCTGGACCTCGGCGGGCTCGTGGCGGGCTCGCGGTACCGCGGCGACTTCGAGGAGCGCCTGCGCAAGGTCGTCAAGGAGATCCGCACCCGCGGCGACGTCATCGTCTTCATCGACGAGATCCACACCCTGGTCGGTGCGGGCGCGGCCGAGGGCGCGATCGACGCCGCGTCCCTGCTCAAGCCGCTGCTGGCCCGCGGCGAGCTGCAGACGATCGGCGCGACGACGACGGATGAGTACCGGCGGTACATCCTCAAGGACGGCGCCCTCGACCGCCGCTTCCAGCAGGTGACGGTCGAGCCGCCGACAGTGGCCGAGAGCCTGGAGATCCTGCACGGGCTGCGCGCCGCCTACGAGTCCCACCACGGCGTGACCTACACCGAGGACGCCCTGGCCGCGGCCGTGACCCTGGCCGACCGCTATGTGCCCGACCGCCGCCTGCCGGACAAGGCGATCGACCTGCTGGACGAGTCCGGCGCGCGGGCGGCCCTGGCGCCGCTTCCCGCCGCGCCTCCTCCCGGTTCGTCGGCCCCGTCCCCGATCGTGGTGGACCGCAACCGGATCGCGGAGGTGCTGGCCACGTGGACGGGCATCCCGGTGGGCGCCCTGTCCGCGGACGAGGCCACGCGGCTGCTGACCCTGGAAGACTCGCTGCGGGAGCGCGTGGTGGGCCAGACCCACGCCGTGCGCGCCGTGGCCTCGGCGATCCGCCGCGCGCGCACGGGCCTGAGCGACCCGCACCGCCCGACGGCCTCGTTCATCTTCGCGGGCCCGTCCGGGGTCGGAAAGTCCTCCCTGGCCAAGGCCCTGGCCGAGTACCTCTTCGGCGCCGAGGACGCCCTCATCCAGCTGGACATGTCGGAGTACCACGACCACCACACGGTCGCCCGCCTGGTCGGCGCCCCGCCGGGCTACATCGGCCACGACGACGGCGGCCAGCTGACGGAACGGGTCCGCCGCCGCCCGTTCTCGGTCATCCTCTTCGACGAGATCGAAAAGGCCCACCCGGACGTCTTCAACGCCCTGCTGCAGATCCTGGAGGACGGCCACCTGACCGACGCCCAGGGCCGCCGCGCCGACTTCCGCCACACGGTCCTCATCCTGACGACCAACCTGGGCACGTCGACGACCCCGGCCGGCTTCGCCACGCCCACACACCGGGCCGTCGCCCTCCAGGCCGGCACCGAGGAGCAGGTCCCCGCGGCATCGCCGAGTCCGTCGGCCACCGCACCGACCGATCCCCAGTCCCCGTTCGCCCGCGACCTGCGCCGCCACTTCCGTCCGGAGTTCCTCAACCGCATCGACGACGTCCTGGTCTTCCACCCGTTGACCCCGGCCCACCTGCTGACGATCGTCGACCAGCACCTGAGCCGGGTAGCCCTGGAGCTCGACTCCCGGGGCATAGTCCTGTCGGTCACGAACGCCGCCCGCCACCACCTGGCCACAACGGGCTTGGACCCGACCCTGGGCGCCCGCCCCCTGCGCCGCACCATCCAGCGCGAACTGGAGAACGAACTCTCAACCCAACTCCTGCGCACGACGCTCAACCCGGGCGACACAGTCACCGTCGACACGGCCGCCACCGGCCTGACGTTCACGATCACTCCCACCCTCATCGCCGCGCCACCGCCCGCCGAGGTTCTCGCCTGAAGCCCAGTCAGCAGACAACGCCCCAGCCGCCCGCCGCGGGCAACGACACTCCAGTCGCCTGTTGCTCATGAGCCGGCGGCCGACGCGGGCACACCGCTCCGGCCGGCGGTCGCGGGAGTCAGCGCTTCGGCTGGCTCCCGCTCGCCGGCTCGTGATCGAAGCGGTTGTCGGCGCTCCGGTCGGCGGTCGCGGGAGTGAGCGCGTCGGCTGGGTTCCGCTCGCTGGCTCGTGATCGAAGCGGTTGTCAGTGCTTCGGTCGGCCGTCGCGGGAGTGAGCGCTTCGGGTGGCTTCCGCTCGCTGGCTCGTGATTGAAGCGGTTGTCGGCGCTCCGGTCGGCCGCGGCGGGAGCGAGCGCCTCGGTTGGCTTCCGCTCGCTGGCTCGTGATTGAAGCGGTTGTCGGCGCTCCGGGCGGCTGCCGCGCGCCGACCGGCGGCCGCGGCGGGAGTCCGTGCCGCGGCTGGCTTCCGCACGCTGGCCCGCGACTGAAGCGGTTGTCAGTTCTCCGGTTGGCCACTGCTGGCCGGCCGACTGGGCTCCCGGCGCCGCAGGAGGTCCGGCCCCGAACGCCGCGCCGACGTCTCCCACCCGCATGCACCGGTCGCCTTCGGGCCCGCCCGGTGTGGCGAAGCTGATCGGGTCCGGGCGCGAAGGGGCGATGCCGGGTCGCGGGCAACTGGCTGCGAGCCCGACCGATTGGCGCCGGTTGCCGGGGGTCAGAGGGCGAGGGCGGGGGCGTCGGACTCCTGGCCCGGCAGCACGACGATCTCCGAGGGCGTGACGGTGCGGGTGGCGGGGTCGTCGTCGAAGGTGATGTCGTACGCGGTCGGCGGGCCCGTCGCGGTCCAGTGGGCGCCCAGGACCGTGCCCTCGCGGTGGGGGGTCTGGCCGGGCCGGCGGATTCGGGTGCCTGGGGCGTGGCCGTCCTCGGAGACGATGAGGAGGGCGTCGAGGGTCTGGCGTACGCCGGGCCAGGGGGCCGGTGGCACATGCGGGTCGCCCGCGTGGTCCTCGGTCGGGGTGCACAGGCGGCGGTGGGCGAGGGTCAGCAGGTCCGCGGCGTAGCGGGTGGCCGGCTCGGGGTGATGCTGGGCCGCGGCCAGGGCGGCGTCGATGCGGTGCCAGCGCGCGGCGGCGCGGTCGGACAGCAGGGCGCGGGCGGCGCGGTCGAGGTCGGCGCACGTGGTGTCGACCGCGGTCTCCTCGCCCAGCTCGGCGGTCCAGGCCAGGTCGAGCGGTGGGGGGATGAGGCCGGGGGACTCGTGGGCGATCGCCAGGTACACCAGGGCGAGCAGTTCGGGGCGCAGGTCGCCGCCGTAGAAGTGCAGGCCCGCGAGTTCGCCCGGCGGGAAGCGGTCGGTGAGGTGGCGGGCGCGGCCGGTCGGGATGCGGGCGGCGATTCTCGTGGTCGCCAGCTTGTCCTCGGGGGCGCGGGTCTCGCGGGAGAGGATGGTCCAGCGGCCGTGGGACAGGGCCGCCGGGTAGACGGTGCGGCCCGTGTTGGCCAGGCTCTCGCCCGGGGCGAGGGCGGCGGCGGCCAGTTGGCGGGCGGCGATGGAGTAGGCGACGCCGGTTTGGGCGGCGTGGGCGCGTACCGCTCGGCGGCGGGCCCGGTCGCGGCCGGATCGGGAACCCGGCCGGCCCTGGCGGGCTGCCGGAGGAGTGGAGACCGGGGCTGCCGGGGTGGAAGCCGGGGGAGTGGAGATCGGCGCGGCCGCCGGGGGAGTGGAGACCGGGGCTGCTACGGGGGTGGAGGCCGGCGGAGTGGAGGCCGGCGGAGTGGAGACCGCAGAGCCGGGAGCGGGCGGAGGAAGCGATGGTGGGTCCGCCGCGTCCCCACGCTCAGACGTGGAGTAGCCCGAAGATGGGGTCTCCGCGGCTTCCGGCTGAGGCCCGGGGGAAGGCGGAGCCGTGGGAGGCTCGTGGGCCTCGGCGTCGCGGATTCGGGGCGGTTCGGAGCCTGCGAGCTCGTCTGGTGGTGGGGTCGGGTCCTGCGGCTGGTCGGCCATCTCGAGTCCTCCGGCGTCGACCCACGCTCGCACCGTTCGGACGGCGGCTGCCTCCCGCCGGGCAGGGCGCGGCCCTGCCCGGGTCGGTGCGCTGAGTCGTAGCCTCTTGGCCTCGGGCCCGGTCGGCGTGGGCGGCCGGGTAAGGCTCGGGCAGGCGCACTGCCCGAGCACAGAATACCGCCCCCGCCGCCCCCACGCCTGCCCCGCCCGGCCGTCATTACCGTATGTGGTTACAGGGTTACCAGCGATCGGATGGCCAGGGCGGAGCCGACCAGCAGGACCAGGGCGGCCGTGCCGTTCGGGGCCCAGGCGGCCAGGCGCGGGCCCGGGCGCAGGCGGGCCGGCCACCGCCAGCGGTCGCGGATGCGGATCAGGAGCAGGCCGGCGGCGGTGAGTACCGCGGCCATGCCGGCGCCGTAGGCCAGTACCAGCAGGACGCCGAACCAGGTGCGGCCCAGGCCGATCGCGCCCAGCAGGACCACCAGGGCGGACGGGCTCGGGACCAGGCCGCCCGCCACGCCCATGCCGACGATTGCCCAGCGGCTCGGGCGGTCCGGATGGTGGGAGTGACCGTGGTCCGAGTCGTGGGAATGGGTGTCGTCCGGATGGTGGGAGTGCGCGCTGTGGGAGTCCGAACCGTGGGAGTGGGACGAGTCCGGGCCGTGGGAATGGGTGTGGGAAGCGTGCGGGCCGTGGGAGTGGGAGTGAGCCGGCGCCCCGCGGCGGCGGCGCAGCATGCCGATGCCCACCGCGGCCACCAGCACCCCGCTCACCACCCCCAGCCCGGACAGAATCCGCTCCCCGGCCAGCCCGGCCACCGTCGTCAGCAGCAGGCCCAGCACCAGCACGCCCCCCGTATGCGTGAGCGTCACCGTCGCCCCCACCGCCAAGGCGTCCCGCGGCCGCCCCCGCCGCCCGGCGAGGTACGCCGCCATCACCGTCTTCCCGTGCCCGGGCAGCGCGGCATGCGCCCCGCCCAGGACCAGCGCGAGCAGCACGGCGAGCAGGCCAACCCACGGCGTGAGCGACCGCGACCCCACCCACCCCCGCAGCAGCGACTCCGCACGGCTCAGCCAGGACGGGAGTGCCGGCGCCGAAGGAGCCGCCGACGGCGCCGTCGAACCGCCCGGCACCACGGTGAGCTGCGCGCTGCGCACGTCCAGCGGCGAGCTCAGCAGATCGTCCGGGTACGTCCGCAGGCCGTCCGTCCGCGAGGACGCCGGCAATGACGACTCGAGGTGGACCCCCGACCCGGCCGCCGTGAGCTCGCGCCACCCCACGCGGTCGTCGCGGTAGTGGCTCTCGACCGCAACAGCGGACCGGCGCGACAGGTCGGCCGGCGCGCTCAGGGAACAGGTCAGTCGGGCGGTGCGCAGACCGGCCGCCCCCTGCGAGTACACCAGGGACGGCGAACCGACCGCGAAGGTCAGCGGGGTGGAGGACACGCGCACCGAGAAGGCCGACGCGAACGCCGTGCACTCCGGCGCGGCCGCCAGGTCCAGCTGCACCGTCGGCAGCTCGGCGAAGTCCACGGTCACCGTCACCTCGACCGCGGACGGGGTGAAGGTGAGCGCGGCCAGGCGGTTGACCGAGAAGTTGCCCAGCGGGTGGGCGTGGGCGGTGCCGGGGACGAGGAGCACGCCGGCGAAGACCAGGGCGATCCACAGGTACCTCATGACAGGCCCGCCAGCGTCGACACGGCGACCGGGGCGTCCAGCGGCGAGAAGTGCGGGTTCAGCGACAGGGCCAGCTGCAGCTGCAGGCGGGCGGTCACGCGGTCGCCCGCGCCCAGGGCGATCATCCCGTGGTGGAAGGCCACCGCCGGGTCGAGCTGCCCGAGGGCCTCGGCCTTCTGGATGTACGGCAGCGCCTCCGCCGGCCGCCCGGCCGCGTTCAGGCTCCAGGCCACGGCGTCGGCGACCTCGGCGAACTGGCGCCGGTCCCACTCCTGCCGGGCCAGCTGCACGGCCTCCGCGGGGCGGCCGGCCGCCAGAGCCAGGGCCGAGGCGCCGAGGTCGTCGGTGCCGCCGTTGGCCGTGAACAGCTGGTGCGCCGCCTCGGCGAGGCGCAGCGACGCGCCCGGGTCGCGGCCGGCCGCGGTGAGCATGCGCGCCTGCTCGACCAGGGCGTCGACGGTCGGGGTGCGGGACACGACCTTGTCGAGGTCGGCCAGCGCCGCGGCGAGGTCGCCGCTCGCGGCGTCGACCCGGGCCTTGAGCTGCCACAGCCCGGCGGCCGTGACGTCGGCGGCGAGCCCCAGCGACACCTCCCGCGCCGCGGTGGCCACGTCGCCCGCGGCCCACGCGAGCGCGGCCAGGTGCTGGTGGCAGAAGGCGAGGTCGGCGGGTTCGGTGGCCGCCGCGAGCGCCCGTTGCATGAGGTCGATCGCGTCGGTACGCCGGCCGTGCTGCTCCAGGTCGTAGGACGCCCGCGTGTACGAGGCGAGGCCCGGGCGCAGGTCGAGCATGTGCTGGACCGCGTCCGTCGCCTCCGCGGGGTGCCCGAGCTGGGTCTGGGCGTCGGCGAGGACACCGTAGGCGGTGTCGGAGTACGGGTCGGCGGCGAGGGCCTGCTCGGCCAGGCCCCGCGCGCCGGTGAAGTCGTGCCGGGCGTTGGCCAGCGCGCCCAGCCCGGCCAGGGCGAGCGCGTTGCCCGCCCGCACCTCCAGGGACTTGCGCAGCGCCCCCTCCGCCTTCGGGTAGTAGGACGGGTCGGCCACGGCCCGCGCCTGCTCGAGGTAGGCGGAGCCGAGCGCGGCCCAGGTGGTCCAGTCGCCCGGGACCTTGCGCAGGCGCTGCTGGTAGGCGGCGATCGCCGCGGGTAGCTTGGCGGCCGGACGGTCCGGCGCGCCGAACGCGGTTTCCGTGGTACTGCCGGTGCGTCCGGCCAGCGCCCCGAGCCCGGAGAGCAGGGCGGCGGCCAGCACCACGGTGATGATCATGCGAAGTCGCACGGCGATCGCCTCCTCGTCCACTCAGGCCAACGGTGAGCGGCGGCGCCGCCACCAGCCGACGAACAGGGTCGCGCCGAGCCCGGCGGCCAGCGCCGAGGTTCCGACGGTCACGGCCGTCATGCCCTCGCCGGACTCGAACGCCGACGGCTTCACGTCGAAGGCCGACGCCGAAGGTGCGGCGGTGGGCCCGGACGAGGTCGCGGACGGCGCCGCGGCGCGGGAGGAGTTGGGCAGCGCGACGTACGGGAACGAGCCGGAGAACGCGTTGTCGTTCGCGTCCACCTTGTCGCCCGCCGCGAGCGCGTCGACGAGCTTGCCCGTCACCGCCGCGCCCTCGACCGCCTGCAGCGAGATGTCCACGACGTCGTCGCCTAGGCGGCGGCCGTTCGGGAAGCCCTGCAGGTCGCCGCCGAGCACCCCGAGCCGGTTCGGCTGCGCGGTGACCGGCACGGACAGGTTGAGCCGCAGCATCTCCGACGGCCGGAAGCTCGAGGCGTTCACGTCGGCGTTGTTCAGCTGCGAGTTCAGGTCCGCCTTGATCGGGCCGCCGGCCTTCGTGGTGATGCCGGTCAGGAAGATCTCGACCAGGTCGTTGCGGGGCGTGGCCGGCGCGGGCACCTTGTAGATGCCCTCGATGAGCTTGGGCAGCTCCGGGTCGGTGACCCGCTGCACGACGTCGGGGATGCCGGCGTCCTTGTCGGGGCTTATCGCGTTGAACGCGTCCTTGAGCGCGGCCGGCACGACGACCTCGTTGACCAGCGGGTTGCCCAGCCGGGAGACCTGCACCCGGTCGGCGGTGCGGATGTCGCCGGAGGTGAGCCGGGTCCGCCCCCGCTCGGTGGTGGTCCAGATGCCGACCACCGGGTTGCGCTGCGGGTCGCCCTTGAGCGCCACGTCGGTGAAGGGCACCTGCAGGGCGATGGTGTTGACGTTGTACCCCTCCAGCGTGTCCCGCCCGACCTCGCTCAGGTCCCCGCCGTAGAGCAGGTCGAACACCCGCAGGTCGAGGAAGAACGGGTCGTCGGCCTGCCCGGCGTAGGTGTTCCAGCCGCCCGGCAGGCGCTTGTTCGCGTCGGCGCGCAGCTTCGCGTAGTCCGGCATGGTCGCCCGGCCGACCCGCGACGGGGCGACCGGGGCGCCGGAGATGCGGGTCTTGAACGGCTCGCCGTGGAACGACGACTCGAGGGTGTACGTCTGGCGGAACAGCAGGTTCTCGTCGTCGAGCGACGTCACCGGGCCGTTGGCGTACAGGAAGGTGTTCTTGCCGCGCTTGTCGACGTTCTGGAACGTCCACCGGAACACGGCGTCGGCCTTGGCGTCGCCGTCGCTGTCGACGTTGATGAGGTAAGCGGCGTCGGTGGCGAAGGGGTAGAAGTTCGGCCCGCCGTCGGGGTCGGAGAACGGCTGCCAGTTGGCGATGAACGTGACGTAGCCGGCCCGCTCGGGGCTGACGAAGGCGTAGAGATCGGTGTTGTCGACCGCGGGGTCGGCCGCGATGAGCGGCGCCTCCCGGTGGCTCGACGCCGCCGACGAGACGGGTCCCAGGCCGGCCAGCGCGACGCCGGCGGCCACCGCCGTGGCGGCGCCGGCCCGCAGGACGGTAGCGAGTCGCATCTGTGGTCCTCCCACATCCGTGGCGGTCCGGGCTGTCGGACCGCCTGCGGAAGGACTTCGCATCGAAGGCGGGGGATGATGGGCCGCTGTCGGCTAGCGGTCAGGGACCAATCCGGCGGGGGTTGCGCTACGAACGCTTGATCCCCACCGCGCCGTAGCCGTGCGACGTCGCGTCCTCGCCCGGCGCCGGCCGCCACTGCCCGACCCACACCAGGCCCGGGTCGACCAGGTCGAAGCCGTCGAAGAAGCGCTCGATCTCCGCGCGCGGGCGCGGCACGATCGGGGCGCTCGACCGGCGGTACACCTGCGTGCCCTCGCCGGCCGGCCCCGCGTCGACGCCGTCGAGGGTCAGGTGCGACACCACCAGGTGACTGCCCGGCGCCATCGCGTCGCGCAGCCGGGCGATGATCGCCCACGGGTCGGCCTCGTCGGGGACAAAGTGCAGGATCGACACCAGCAGTACCGCGACCGGCTCGCCGAGGTCGAGATGGCCCGAGACGTGCGGGTCGGCCAGCAGCTCCTCGGGCTCGCGCAGGTCGGCCTGGGCCACCGCCACCCGCTCGTCGTCCTCGACCAGCGCGCGGGCCTGCGCGACGGCGACGGGGTCGTTGTCGACGTACACCACCCGCCCGTCGGTGTGCTCGTGCACGTTGCCCTGGGTCGGCAGCCCGGCGCCGATGTCGAGGAACTGGCGCACGCCCGCCTCGCGGGACAGGTACCGTACCGCCCGCTGCAGGAAGCGCCGGTTGCCGTGCGCGGCCGCCGGCGTGTCGGGGAAGATCGCCAGGATCTTCTCGGCCGCCTCCCGGTCGGCGGCGAAGTTGTGGTACCCGCCGAGGTAGTAGTCGTACATCCGGGCGACGTTCGGGACCGTGGCATCGATCGTCATGGCCGCCACAATATGGCCCGACCGGCGTGGACGGGGCCCCGTCTTTTGTCCTGCGGCAAGTTCTTGTAAGGTGGAAGACGTCCCACCCCGTCGGGTGACGTATATCCCCGTGCGGCCGGGCCCGTCCAGACAGCGGCGGCCCCCCGGAGCGTGGCGACGCCGGAGGTCTGCGCCGGCGCTCAAGACATGGGCGCCCCGCGTTACTCGACCGGAACACTCCCAGGCATATCGCCCTGCCCATCTGCAGGGTTTCCCGCCTGCACGCCACCGAAACGCTCACGCGTCGTGGCCCGGTCGTGCGGTACCCGAAGTGAAAGGCCCGTCAGCCATGAGCATTGCCGTTCACCAGCCAGAGTCCGTCCAGGCCAACCAGCACGGCACCCGCGCCAACCGCGAGACCGATGCCCAGGCCAAGGCGCTGCTGTCCCTGCTGGGCGACCTGCCCGGCGGCCCCGACCGGGACCGTGTGCGCGCCCGGCTCATCGAGCTGTACATCCCGCTCGCCGAGTACCTGGCCCGCCGCTTCCGCAACCGCGGCGAGCAGCTCGAGGACCTCGTCCAGGTGGCGAACCTCGGCCTGATCAAGTCCGTCGACGGCTTCGACCCCAACCGCGGGGCGGCCTTCACCAGCTACGCGATCCCGATGATCGTCGGCGAGCTCAAGCGGCACTTCCGCGACAAGGGCTGGGACGTCCGCGTCCCCCGCCGCCTCCAGGAGCTGCGCCTGGAGATCAGCAAGGTCTCCGGTGACCTGGCCCAGGACCTCGGCCGCTCGCCGACCGTCGCCGACCTCGCCAAGCGCCTGGACGTCAGCGAGGAGGAGGTCATCGAGGGCCTCGACTGCGGGCAGGCGTACCGCGCCCTGTCCCTGGACGCGCCCGTGGGCGACGGCGGCGACGGCGGCGCCAACGGCCTCGGCGACCTGCTCGGCGGCGACGACCCCGACATGCGCAACGTGGAGAACCGCGAGGCCCTGCGCCCGCTGCTGGCCCGGCTGCCGGAGCGCGAGCAGAAGATCATCGCGATGCGGTTCCACGGCAACCTGACCCAGTCCCAGATCGCGGCCGAGCTGGGAATCTCCCAGATGCACGTGTCGCGGCTGCTGGCCGGGGCGCTCAAGTCGCTGCGCGACCAGCTCACCCGCGAAGGCTGACAAACGGCGCCGGCCCCGCGCGCTTACCCGCGCGGGGCGGCCCCCGCCCGTACCGTGGACATTATGGCTAAAACGGGTAAATCGGGCAGATCGCGCGAGTTGAAGTGGGTGCTGCGGCCGAGCCACGCGCAGCTCGCCGAGCACGACGGCAAGGAGATCTACGCCTTCGGCGACACCGACATGGTGGGCCGGGTCGAGGTGACCCTGACCGACGGCACCCGGGTGAAGGTGCGACGGACCGAGCTGATCCCGTGCTGAACTAGGAGCATGGCCGACGAGTTCGAGGTCGTCTGCGAGATCGAGCCGCCGACGCGCCCGGATCTGCGGCACGTGCGGCACCAGATCGGCGTCCTCGCCCCGGTGGCCGACGCGTTCCTCATCCCCGACAACCACATCGGCCGCGCCACGGTGTCCAGCGTCGCCGTGGCGCACGAGGTGGCCGCGATGGGCGGGCGCAGCATCGCCTGCCTCAACTCGCGCGACCGCAACCTCCTGGGCCTGCACCGCGACCTGCTGACGGCCGCGGCCTACGGCGTGCACGAGTTCCTCTTCGTGCACGGCGACCAGCCGACGGCCGGCACGCGCACCAGCGAGCTCACGGTCCGCACGATGATCGCCGAGGCGCGGGCCATGGGGGAGCGCGACGGCTTCCGCCCGCCGCGCATCGGCGTCGCGGCCGGGCTGCGCAAGGTGCCGGCCTGGAAGCGCGAGGCCGACTTCGTCTTCGCCCAGATGAGCTTCGACACGGGCGCCCTGCTGCGCTGGCGCGAGGAGACGGCGCTGACCCAGAAGGTGTACGCGGGCGTCCTGGTCCTGGCCAGCGCGGCGATGGCCCGCCGGCTGGCGGCCACCATCCCCGACATCGACATCCCGGCCGCCCTGGTCGACCGGGTGGCCGCCGACCCGCGGGCCGGCGTGGCCGAGGCCTGCGAGCGGGTGGCGGCCCTGCGCGGGACCGGCGCCTTCGACGGGGTCCACCTCGTGCCGGTGTCGCGCTACCGGGAGGTCGCCCTGACCCTCGAGGGCTGAGGCGTCAGCGGTGGAAGACCTGGCGGTACGTCGTCGGCGTCACGCTCGTCTGCCGCGCGAAGTGGATGCGCAGGTTCGCCGGGGTGCCGAAGCCGGTCCGGTGCGCGATCCGCTCGATCGACTCGTCGGTCGTCTCCAGCAGCTCCTGGGCCAGGCGCACCCGCTGCCCCACCAGCCACTGCAGCGGGCTCGTCCCCACGCTCTCGCGGAAGCGGCGGGCGAACGTGCGCGGGCTCAGCCGTGCCTCCCGGGCCAGGTCGGCGACGGTCAGCGGCTGGTCGAGGCGGCGGCGGGCCCAGTCCAGGGCGCCGCCGAGGCCGTCGTGGCCGCGCGGGCGCGGCGGGGCCGTCGCGAACTGGGACTGCCCGCCGTCGCGGTGCGGCGGCACCACCATGCGGCGGGCGACCTCGTTGGCGACCGCCGCGCCGTGGTCGAGGCGCACCAGGTGCAGGCACAGGTCGATCGCCGCGCCGGTGCCGGCCGAGGTGAAGAGGTTGCCCTCCTCGGTGTAGAGCACGTCCGGGTCGAAGGTCACGCGCGGGTAGCGCTGGGCGAAGTCGAAGGCGTTCATCCAGTGCGTGGTGGCGCGGCGCCCGTCGAGCAGGCCCGCCGCGGCCAGCACGTAGGCGCCGGTGCAGATGGCCACGATCCGCTTGCCGCGGGCGTGGGCGTCGCGCACCGCGGCGACGAGGTCCTCCGGCGGCTCGATCTGCCGGGCCCGGGAGAAGGCCGGCACGATCACGGTGTCGGCGTCGGGCAGGGACGACAGCGGGTACGGCGCGTCGATGCTCAGGCCCGAGCGGGCGGCGTGGCGGCCCGGGTCCGAGGCGGTGAAGCGCAGCTCGTACCAGGGGTCGGCGAGGTCGGTCCGGTCGACGCCGAACACCTCGCACGGCACGGCGAGCTCGAACACCGGCATGTCCGCGGTGACGGCTACGCCCACGACGTGGCGGCTCATGGCAGAAATCTAGCGCAGATCGGCATTCCTGCCACTGGAGCCGCCGGTACCGGACCGGGAAGATCATCGTCGTGATGACCGTTCCGCAGGGCGCCGCGCTCTCGATCGGGGCCGTGCTCGGCACCGGCGTGATCGCGCTGCCCGCGCTCGCCGCGCAGACCGCCGGGCCCGCCTCCCTGATCGCCTGGGCCGCCCTCGTCGCGCTGTCCGTGCCGCTCGCCGCCACCTTCGCCGCCCTCGGGGCGCGCTACCCCGACGCCGGCGGCGTGGCCACCTACGCCCGGCGCGCGTTCGGGCCCCGGGCCGCGGCCGTGGTCGGCTGGTCGTTCTACTTCGCGATCCCGGTCGGCGCGCCGGCCGCGGCGCTGTTCGGCGGCGCCTACGTCGCGGCCGCGCTCGGCGGCGGCACCACCACGACCGTCGCGACCGCCGCCGGGCTGATGCTCGTGGTGACGGCCGGCAACCTCGGCGGCGTGCGCGTCTCCGGGCGCCTCCAGCTCGGCCTCGCCGCGCTGCTCGTCGCGCTGCTGCTCACCGCCACGATCACCGCCCTGCCGCACGCCCGGGCCGCGAACCTGCACCCGTTCGCGCCGCACGGGTGGTGGGCGATCGGCCCCGCCGCCGCCGTGCTGGTCTGGGGCTTCGCCGGCTGGGAGGCGGTCACGTCCCTGGCCGCGGACTTCCGCCACCCCGGCCGCGACCTGCCCCGCGCCACGGCGATCGCCCTGGTCGTGGTGGCCGTGCTGTACCTGGGCATCGCCGCCGCCAGCGTCCTGGTGCTCGGCCCCGGGCTCGCCGCCGACCCCAAGGCCGGCGGCGCGCCCCTGGCCGAGCTGCTCGCCATCGGCGTCGGCGGCCAGGTGCGCACCATCGCCGCCGGCGCCGCGGTGCTGCTCACGCTCGGCACGATGAACGCCTACTACGCCGGCGCGGCCAAGCTCGGCGCCGCCCTCGGCCGCGACGGCGCGCTGCCGGCCTGGTTCGGCCGCGGGGCCGCCCCGGGCGCGGTGCCCCGCCGCAGCCTGCTCGTCGTGGCCGCCCTCGGCGCCGTGTCGCTGGTCGTGGTCGCCGCCACCGGCACCGGCACCCGCGCGCTCGTCCTGCTCACGAGCGGCTCCTTCGTCCTGGTGTACCTGCTGGGCTCGGCCGCCGCCGTCAAGCTGCTGCGCCGCGGGGCCCGGGCCTGCGCGATCGCGGCGCTCGTGTCCTCGGTCGGGCTCATGCTCGTCACCGGCTGGTACGTGCTCGGCACGCTCGTGATCGCGGCCGGGGCGCTGCTGTACACGAGGAAGGAAAAGTCGAGCCGCGTTGTCGATTCCGTCGAGGCCCGTTTGACGTAGGAGTGTCAGTACACACCTTTGCCAGATGGAGACCGCGATGAGCCAGTACCTGATCCTGATCTACGAGGACGAGAACGGCTACGCCACGGCGAGCCCGCAGGTGTACCAGGAGGTCATGGACGCCCACAACCGCTTCGCCGAGCAGGTCGGCGAGCTCGGCGGCACCCTGGCCGGCGGCAACGCGCTGCGGGACACCGGCAGCGCCACCTCCATCCGCGGCGACGTCGTCACCGACGGCCCGTTCGTGGAGACCAAGGAGGTCCTCGGCGGCTACTACCTGATCGACGCCAAGGACCTCGACCACGCCCTCGAGATCGCCAAGCTGTGCCCGGCCCGCTTCGGCGGCGTCGAGGTGCGCCCGGTGATGGTCTTCGAGTAAGCGTTGCCGGAGCCGTCGGACGTCCGGTCGGCGATCGCCGACGCGCACCGCCGCGAGTGGGCCCGCGTGCTCGCCGCGACGGTGCGCGTCGCGCGCGACCTGGACCTCGCCGAGGAGTGCGTGCAGGACGCGTACGTGTCCGCGCTCGACGCGTGGCTGCGCCAGGGGGTGCCGGACAACCCCGGCGCCTGGCTGACGACCGCGGCCCAGCGCCGTGCCCTCAATGCCCACCGCCGGGCGGCCACGCTGCGGAGCAAGCTGCCGCTGCTCGTCATTCCCGAAGAGGCCGACATGACGGAAATGGGCGAAATGTCGGAAATTCCGGACGAGCGGCTCCGGCTGGTCTTCACGTGCTGCCACCCCGCGCTGGCCCGCGAGGCCCAGCTCGCGCTCACCCTGCGGCTCGTGTGCGGGCTCACCACGGCCGAGATCGCCCACGCGTTCCTGGTCGGCGAGCCCACCATGGCCGCCCGCGTCACGCGGGCCAAGAAGAAGATCGCCGCCGCCCGCATCCCGTACCGGGTGCCCGCGGCGGAGGAGCTGCCCGACCGCCTCGACGCCGTGCTCACCGTCGTGCACCTGGTGTTCACCACCGGCCACGCGGCCCCGACCGGCGACGCCCTGCTGCGCGACGACCTCGTCGAGCGCGCCGTCGACCTGGCCCGCACCCTGTGCGCCCTCATGCCCGACGAGCGCGAGGCGACCGGCCTGCTCGCCCTGATGCTGCTGCACGACGCCCGGCGGGCCACCCGCCTGGCCGGCGACGGCCGGCTGCTGCTGCTGGAGGAGCAGGACCGGGGCCGCTGGGACCGCGGGCGGATCGCGGAGGGCCTGGCCCTGGTGCGCGCGGCCCTGCGCGGCGGCCGCCCGGGCCGCTTCGCGCTGCAGGCCACGATCGCCGCCCTGTACACCGAGGCCCCCAGCTACGCCGAGACCGACTGGCGGCAGCTGCTGGCCGTGTACGACCTGCTGCTGGCCGCCTGGCCGTCCCCGGTCGTGGCGCTCAACCGGGCGGTGGTGGTGGCCATGGTCCACGGCCCCGAACGGGCCCTCGGGATCCTCGACGGGCTCGCGGCCGACCCGCGCCTCGCCGGGTACCACTACCTCCCGGCCGCCCGCGCCGGCCTGCTGCACCGCCTAGGCGACGCCGAGGGGGCCCGGGCCGCGTACGCCGAGGCCCTGGAGCGCTGCGACAACGCCGTGGAGCGGGCCTTCCTCCGGGAGCGGATACAACGGACGGGCCGAGCACCCCACTCCCCGGGGTGATCGGCCCGTCCGCGGCGGCGCGCCGGCCCGTGGCAGAACCGGCGACGCCTTCCCACAGGAGGGAGCTACTGGGCGGCCGGCTCGTCCTGGTGCTTGACCGGCTTCACGAGGGAGGCCAGGGCGCCGATCAGGGCCATGCCGATCGCCAGCCAGAACACGATGACCAGCCCGTCGTGGAAGGGTCCGGACACCAGGTGCGGGAAGAACTCCCGGCCGGTGAGCGTGGCCGCGTTCGCCGCCGGCAGCCGGCCCAGCAGGTCGGGGCCGAGCAGCGACTGGATCGGGTTGTAGCCGAGGAACGCCGCGAAGAGCGTGCCCACCGGCGGCAGGCCGGCGATCTGGTGCGCCGCCTCGGGCGGGACGCCCTGCGCGGTCAGGCCGTTGTTGAGCGAGTCGGGCAGCGACGTCGACAGCCCGGCGATCATGAGCGAGAAGAACACGCCGATCGACAGCACCATGCCCGCGTTCTGGAACGTGGCCCGCATGCCCGACGCCGCGCCGCGCAGGTGCGCCGGGACGCTGGACATGATCAGCGAGGTGTTCGGGGCCGCGAAGAGCCCGCCGCCGAGGCCGTTGAGGAACACCAGCAGCGCGAAGGCCCAGTAGCTGAAGTCCGTCGGCAGGATGAGCAGGCCGCCGAAGGACAGCGCCATGACGATCAGGCCGAACGCCGCGAAGAGCCGGGTGCCGTACTTGTCCGAGAGGTGCCCCGCGATCGGCCCGGCCGCGAGGAAGCCGACGGTGAGCGGCAGCAGGTAGATGCCCGCCCACAGCGGCGTGGACTCGTAGGTGTACCCGTGCAGCGGCAGCCAGATGCCCTGCAGCCAGATGATGAGCATGAACTGCAGGCCGCCGCGGGCGATCGCGGCGAGCAGGCCGGCGATGTTGCCGTACGCGAACGCCCGGATCTTGAACAGTCCGAGCGGGAACATCGGCTCCGCCACGTGCCGCTCGATCCACGTGAAGACGCCCAGGACCGCCACGCCGCCGATGAGGCCGGTCAGCACCCACGGGTTGGTCCAGCCCTGGCTGTGGCCGCCGTAGGGCTGGATGCCGTACGTGATCCCGGCCAGGACCGCGGTCAGCCCGGCCGCGAACGTGAGGTTGCCCCACCAGTCGATGCGCCCGGGCCGGCGCAGGCCGGTGTCGTGCAGGCTGCGGTACGCCCAGATCGTGCCGATGACGCCAATGGGCACGTTGACCCAGAAGATGGCCCGCCAGTTCCACTCGGCGAGCAGGCCGCCGAGCACCAGGCCGATGAACGAGCCCGCGATGCCGGCCACGATGTTGACGCCGAGGGCCATGCCGCGCTGGGCGGCCGGGAAGGCGTCGGTGAGGATGGCGGCCGAGTTGGCCATGAGCATCGCGCCGCCGACGGCCTGCAGCACGCGCCAGCCGATGAGCCACATCGCGCCGCCGCCCCCGTCGAACGGGTCCAGCGACAGTGCGATCGAGGTCACCGTGAACAGCGCGAAGCCGAGGTTGTAGATGCGCACCCGGCCGTACATGTCGCCCAGCCGGCCCAGGGTCACCACGAGCACCGCGCTGACGAGCATGTACCCCATCAGCATCCACAGCAGGTAGGACACGTTGCCGGGGGCGAGCGGGTTGAGGTGGATGCCGTTGAAGATGGCCGGCAGCGAGATGAGCACGATCGAGGAGTTGATCGTCGCGATCAGCATGCCGAGGGTGGTGTTGGACAGCGCCACCCACTTGTAGTGCGGGTGGTCGGAGCCGCCCGACAGGGCGCCGCGGAAGCCGGACCGGCCGCCTCCGGCCGCCTTGAGGGTGTCGGTCACTTGGCGAGCCTCTCCAGCGCCGGCAGCGCGGCCGCGATCAGCGCCTCGTCGTGTTCGGACAAATCGACCAGCAGGGCGGCGAGGTGACCGGCGCGCACCGACCGGCGGCGCTCGAGCAGCTCGGACCCGGCCCGAGTGATCCGTACCAGCACGACCCGGCCGTCGGCGGGGTCGGCGGCCCGGTCGGCCAGCCCCTCCCGCTCCAGGCGCTGGACGAGCTGGGTCATGGCGGGCTGGGTGACGCCCTCCGCGGTGGCGAGCTCGGTGAGCCGCCGCGGCCCCGTGCGCTCCAGGCGCCGCAGCGTCGAGGCGGCCGTGAGGCTGATGTCGTTCGGGGGGTTGCCCTGCCGCAGGAGGCTGAAGACGCGTTCGACGGCGACCGTCAGACGCGCAGGGTCCAATGCGGTACGAGCGGCGGGCATGTCTCATTCGTATCACGTACTTATAGAAGTGGCTTATGCATGCGACCAAGTTCACCCGCTCTTGACAGCCAAAGACGCCGGTCGATGCGAGAGTTCCGCATCGACCGGCGTCCAGCCGTCGGGGTGCCTACATGCAGTTCGGGCTCTCGGTGATGGTGAGGCCGCCGACCAGGTTGCCGTAGCCCTCGTCGGTCGAGGCGCTCGAGTCCGCGGTCAGCGTGACCCGGGTCGAGGTCTGGTTCGGGCCGGTCTTGTACCAGCCGTAGAGCCGCTTCCAGCGCACGTCGTCGGAGGAGTTGGCGTACGCGAAGGCCGAGCCGACGCCCATGACGCTCGTGTCGTTCTTCGGCGTGCGCCCGAAGTGGATCGACGTCGCGTCCGTGTCCCGGCCGTCCGAGGTGTCCCGCGCCCGGATCCAGAACGACCAGTAGATCTTCGTGTCCGGCTTGGTCTTGATGTCCTGGTAGATCGAGTCGCCCGTGCCGGTCGCGTTGATCTCGGCGAACTGCTTGCCGAAGCGCGCGGCGACGCCCATCCCGCCGCCCCAGATCTCGATCTTGCCGTCCTGGTCGTCGGTGCGCCAGCCCGGCACGTCGTTCTCGTCGTACTGCATCCAGTCGTGGTTGCCGAGCTTGGGCGTCTCGAAGCCGCCGTCGACGGTCAGCTCGTGGCAGGCCATCCCCGCGGCCTTGCCCTTGTGCTGCTTGACCTGGCCGAACGTGGCGCCGCCGGCCCCGCTGCCGGGCCCGCTGCCGGCCCCGCTGCCTGGCCCGCTGCCGGCCCCGCTGCCTGGCCCGCTGCCGGCCCCGCTGCCGGGCCCGCTGCCGGCCCCGCTGCCGGGCCCGTTGCCCGTGCCGGCCGCGTGGGCGGGCGCCCCGATGAGCGTGGCCAGGAGCGTCGCCGCGCCGATCGCGGGCAGCATCCGGTTGTGCTTGAGCATGGTGATCCCCCGTCGTCCACCACGGCAGCGTTGCCGTGGCACCTCCGACGTGAGCCAAACACGTGCGCCCCGGCCGAACCCGGCGGATGAGATTAATTCCGCATTTCGGGCACAGTTATGCGACTGTTCGTCCGTGGGCGGCCCGGCGCGCGAACAGCCGCGCGACCGGCTCGGCCGCGGGGGCCGCGAGCGGGCCCAGGACGGCCAGGATGAGCACGTAGGCGGCGGCGAGCGGCCCGAGCCGCGGATGGCCCCCGGCCGCCACGGCCAGCCCGGCGATGACGATGTTGAACTCGCCGCGGGGCAGCAGCGCGGCCCCGGCCCGCACCCGCCCGGTCAGCGCCACCCCGGCCCGCCGCGCCGCGATCCAGCCGGTGGTGACCACGTGGCTGGTACCGATCCCGGGCAGGTCGATCCGCTCGTCCATACCTCATGCTAAAAGCGGACAAGCTGCGCAAATGCCGAATTCAGGCGAGAAGAGCGGCCGCCAGGTCGTCGGCCGCGCGGCGCACACCCGCCGCGACGTCGTCGGCGTGGTCGTGGGTCAGCCGCGCCAGCGGCACCCCGCAGCTGATCGCGTCGGTGACGAGCAGCCCGTCGACGCGGACCGCGGCGGCGATGCAGCCGACGCCGGGGACCAGCTCGCCGCGCTCGTAGGCCACCCCGCGCTCCCGGCAGTCGGCCAGCGCCGCGTAGAGCTCAGCCCGGTCGACCACCGAGTCGGCGGTGTGCGCCGCGACGCCGGCGGCGATGATCGCCTCGACCTCGGTGTGGTCGCGGCGGGCCAGGATCGCCCGCCCGCTGGCCGCGGAGATGGCCGGGAAGCGCCGCCCCACCACCGGGCTGCCGGTGTCGTGGGCCGACTCGCGCGCGGCGAGGCAGACGATCTCGGTGCCGTCGAGGCGGACCAGCCGCACCGACTCGTCGAGCTGGTCGCTCAGCCGGCCCAGGATCGGCCCGGCCAGGCGGGCGGTGCGGTCGGCGGACAGGAAGGCGCTCATCGGCCGTAACGCCCCGACGCCGATCGTGTAGGTGACGCCGTCCGCGTCAACCTCGACCCATCCGCGCGCGACCAGCTGGGCCAGGCGCCCGCGCACGAGCGGCTCGGGCAGCCCCATCTGGCGGCATAACGCGTCGACGGTCATCCGGTCGGGAGCCGCGGCGAGCCGCTCGAGGAGGTCCAGGGTGGGGCTGTCGTGGGCCATTCGGGATCTGTTTCCCATCGGAAGCGCAATCAAACTTCTTTATAGCGTGATCGAATTTTAACGTCCGGGCTTCACCAGCGGAAACGGGAGCGTCTCGCGGATCGTCCGGCCGGTCAGCAGCATCACGAGCCGGTCAACGCCCAGGCCGAGCCCGCCGCTGGGCGGCATCGCGAACTCGAACGCGTCCAGGAAGTCCTCGTCGAGCTCCATCGCCTCGGGGTCGCCGGCCGCCGCCCGCAGCGACTGCGCGGTCAGCCGGGCCCGCAGCTCCACGGGGTCGACCAGCTCGGTGTACGCGGTGCCGAGCTCCATCCCGAACGCCACCAGGTCCCAGCGCTCGGCCAGCCGCGGGTCGTCGCGGTGCCCGCGGGTCAGCGGGGAGACGTCGACGGGGAAGTCGGTGTAGAACGTCGGGCCGACCGTCGCGCCCTCCACCAGGTGCTCGTACAACTCCAGCACCAGCTGCCCGTGCGTCCAGCCGTCGAGCCAGGCGATCGCGAGCTTGTCGGCCAGCTCGCGCAGCTCGGCCACCGTCGAGTCCGGGGTCACCGCCGCCCCGGCCGCCTCCGACACCGCGGTGTAGACGGGCACCACCGGCCAGTCCTCGCGCAGGTCGACGACCCGCTCCTGCCCGGCGAACGGGCGGCGCAGCACCGGCTCGTCGCCCGCGGCGGTCAGGATCAGCTCGCGGACCAGCCCGCGCATGGTGGTGTAGTCGCCGTACGCCTCGTAGGCCTCCAGCATCGTGAACTCGGGGTTGTGGGTCGCGTCGACGCCCTCGTTGCGGAAGTTGCGCCCGATCTCGAAGACCCGCTCGACGCCGCCGACGGCCAGCCGCTTGAGGTACAGCTCCGGCGCGATGCGCAGGTAGAGCCGCATGTCGTAGGCGTTGCTGTGGGTCACGAACGGCCGGGCGTTGGCCCCGCCGTGGATCGGCTGCAGCATCGGGGTCTCGACCTCGACGTACGCGTGCGCGTGCAGCGCCCGGCGCAGCGCGAACGTCACCGCGGAGCGGGTGCGCACCATGTCCCGGGCCGGCCGGTTGACGATGAGGTCGACGTGGCGGCGGCGGACCATCGCCTCCGGGTCGGCCATGCCCCGGTGCTTGTCCGGCAGCGGCTGCAGGCACTTCGCGGTCAGCTCCCACGCGTCGGCGAACACCGACAGCTCGCCGCGCCGCGTGGTGCCGACCTCGCCGGCCACGCCGACGTGGTCGCCGAGGTCGACGGTCGCGGCGAAGTCGGGCCGCCCGGTCAGTACCACCTGGACGTCGCCGGTCCAGTCGCGCACGGTGGCGAAGCACAGCCCGCCGTGGTCGCGCACCCGGATCACGCGGCCGGCCACCGCGACCCGCTCGCCGGTGCGCGCGTCCGCGGCCAGGCCGGGGTGGGCGGCGCGGACCTGGGCGACGCTGTGGGTGCGGGGGAAGCCGGGCGGGTACGGCTCGATGCCCCTGGCCCGCAACGCGTCGAGCTTGGCCATGCGGATGCGGACCTGCTCGGGCCGGCGGCGCTGGGCGGGCCCGGCCCCGGCGGCGGTCGCGGCGGCGAGCTCCTCGTCGGTGATGACGAGGTCGCGGCGGTCGGTGGCGAACGGCGACGCCTTGCCCCGCCGCAGCAGGGTGCGCAGCGACGGTACGACCACGAAGCCCTCGGCGACGCCGGAGGCGAGCCCGACCTTGGGCAGGTCCCGCACGTCCTCGAAGCACAGGAACCGGGGCAGCCACTGGGGGTTGTACTTCACGTTGGAGCGGTACAGCGACTCCAGCTGGAACCACCGCGACCCGACGAGCAGCAGCGCCCGCCACAGCCGCAGCACCGGCCCGGCGCCGATGCGGGCGCCCTCCTCGAACGCCGCCCGGAACACCGCGAAGTTCAGCGACACCCGGTGCACGCCGATGCGCGGCGCCTCCCGCATGAGCGTGGCGACCATCGTCTCGATGAGCCCGTTGTCGGACTGCCGGTCGCGGCGCATGAGGTCCAGCGACAGCCCGCCCGCGCCCCACGGCGTGAACGACAGCAGGGCGACCTCGCGCCCGTCGGCGTCGTGCGCCTCGACGAGCACGCAGCGGCCGTCGTTGGGGTCGCCGAGGCGGCCCAGCGCCATGGAGAAGCCGCGCTCGGTCTCGGTGTCGCGCCACTGGGCGGCCAGCTCGATGATCCGCGCCATCTCCTCGGCGCTGATCTCGGCGTGGCGGCGGATGCGCACCGTGTACCCGGCCCGCTCGACCCGGTGCACCGCCTGGCGCACCTGGCGCAGCCGGGCCGACTCGAGGTCGAAGTCGCGCACGTGCAGGATCGCCTCGTCGCCGAGCTCGATGACGCGCAGCCCGGCCCGGGCGTACGCGGTCGCGCCCTCCTCGCCCGCGCCCATCACGGCCGGCGTCCAGGCGTACTCGCGCGCCTCCCGCAGCCACGCCTCGATCGCCGGCCCCCACGCGTCGGGGTCGCCGAGCGGGTCGCCGCTGGCCAGCGACACGCCGAAGACCACGCGATAGGTGACCGCGGCCCGGCCCGAGGGCGACAGGATGACCTCCTTGTCGCGGCGGGTGGCGAAGTACCCCAGCGAGTCCCGCTCGCCGTGCTCGGCCAGCAGCCGGCGCACCGCGCGCTCCTCCTCCGGGTCCAGCGAGGCGATCATGCGCTGCGAGCGCAGCAGCGCAAAGAGGGCCGCGAAGAGCGCGATCGCGCCGAAGACGCCGAGCACGAGGTTGACCCAGCCCGGGGCCCGCCCGTGCCGGCCGACGTCGAAGGCGAAGGCGCCGCCGAGCACGATCCGGCCGCTGTACGCCAGCCGCGTCGCCCCGGGCCCGAGCGAGCCCGGGAACAGCTCGACCAGGCCCCACCCGACGGCCGTGAACGCGAGGAGCAGGACGCCGAGCGTGGCCAGGGCCTTGGGCAGGCTGGCCGGCTGGACCTTGGCGTCGAACTGGGGCCGGCCCAGCCACAGCAGCCCCAGCAGCGCCGCGGTCACCACGAGGTTCACCGCCGCGGCGGTCGTGCCGTGGAACGGCAGGTGCAGCTCGCGGGCCTCGGCGCCGCGCTCGCCCAGGTCCGACAGCACGAACAGGTCGTACAGGCCCTGCACCCCGAACACGCCCACGAGCAGCCAGAACGCGATCCGCTTGCGGTTGTGCACGCCGGCCGCGAGGGTCACCAGGAACGCCGCGTAGCCGACGTTGGCGGGGGCGGGCACCAGCAGCGCGTCGACGCTCGCGCGCACCGGGTGGACCCGGGCGCCGAGCGCGACGCTGACCGCGGCCGTGGCGCACAGGACCGCCACGGCCATCAGGCCGCCCGCGAACCAGTCGGGGATGGCTTTCTTCACCCGGACATCATGCCGTGCGCGCTCAGCTGTGCTCGTTGATGTACCGCTGCGGGTCCTTGTCCGTGAACGTGAGGCCCTTGCCGCTGGGGTGTTCGCCGTAGAAGGCCAGCCACTGCTCGCCGAGCTCGATGCGCAGCTTCGCCCCGGCGTGCCTGCGGAAGTCGGGCAGCACCTCGTCCTCCTCCTCGGTGAGGTGCTCGCTGTTCTCCTTGCGCGCGTCCCAGACCGCCTTCCACCACTCGTCCGAGCCGGCCGGGTGCCGGTTGGCCGCCTCGATCGCGTCGCGGATCTTGTTGTGGTCGCGGATCGCGTCGTCGGTCTCCTCGACGGCCTCGTCGGTGCGCTGGCGCAGCAGGTGCGGGTACAGGATCCGCTCCTCGGCCTCGGCGTGGATCTCCAGGTGCAGCGCCAGCGCGCTCCACACCGCGGCGAGCTGCTCCTCGCCCTCGGCGTCGTCGAGGCGCGCGAAGCCGCGGCGGAAGGCGGCGTGGTCGTCGAGGATCAGCGCGGTGATGTCGTCCATGCCGAACATCTTCACCTGCCCCGGGGGTTTTCAAACCGGAGCTCAGTCCGCGTCGTGCAGGTCATAGCCGCGCTTGGCCAGCTTCGTCTCGACGGTGTGGCAGACCCGCTCCAGGACGGCGACGCGGGCGTAGCGCTTGCTGTCCCCGGGCACGATGTGCCAGCGGGCCCGGGGCCGGTCGGTGCGCTGGAACATCTCCTCGACCGCGGCCTCGTAGTCGCCGCGGCGCTCCCGGTTGCGCCAGTCCTCGTCGGTGAGCTTCCACGAGCGCAGCGGGTCGCCGGCCCGGTCCTCGAAGCGGCGCAGCTGCTCCTCGGGCGAGACGTGCATCCAGAACTTGATGAGGATCATGCCCTCGGCGGTCAGCGTGCGCTCGAACTCGGCGATCTCGTCGTAGGCGCGCTTCCACTGCTTGACGGAGGCGAAGCCCTCGACGCGCTCGACCAGCACGCGGCCGTACCAGGAGCGGTCCAGCACCGCCATGCCGCCCCAGCCGGGCAGGACCCCCCAGAACCGCTGCAGGAAGTGGTGCCGCTTCTCGTCGTAGGTCGGGGCCGCGAACTGGGAGACGCGGACATGGCGCGGGTCGAGCGGGGCGACCAGGCGCTTGATGGTGCCGCCCTTGCCGGAGGCGTCCCAGCCCTCGAAGAGCACGCACAGCGGCGGGCCGATCTTGTGCGCGCCGAGCTGGCCGCCCAGGAGCAGGCGCAGGCGCAGCAGGCGCTGCTGCGCCGCGGCGAGCCGGTCCTCGGCGTCCGTCCGGGAGAGGTCGGCCGACAGGTCGACCTCGGAGAGCCTGCTCGTCGTCATGCTCCGAGCCTGGCACACGTGCGGCCACGGGTCAGCGGGCGCGGGGGCACCGGGGGCAGGATTGCCGGATGCAACCATTCGCGTCCGTCGAGGTGTACACGACCGCGCCCGCCTCGGTGCAGGTCGACGGCCCGTCCTTCCGGCGGCGTCTCGCCGACGTGACCCGGTGGACCGATGCGGCCGGCTGCACCGGGCTGCTGGTGTACTCCGACAACTCCCTCATCGACCCCTGGCTCGTGGCCCAGCTGATCCTGGAGCAGGCCGAGCGGGCCACGCCGCTGGTGGCGGTGCAGCCGGTGTACGTCTCGCCCTACGCGGCCGCGCGGATGGCGGCCACGCTCACCTTCCTGCACGGCCGGCGCATCCACCTCAACCTGGTGACGGGCGGCTCCCGGCAGCACCTGGAGGCGCTCGGCGACGACGGCGTGGAGCACGACGAGCGCTACGACCGCCTGACCGAGTACGCCACGATCGTCCGGCAGCTGCTCGACTCGCCCCGCCCGGTCACCTTCGAGGGCCGCTACCACCGGGTGCGGGCGGCCTCGCTGCCGCAGCGGCCCCCAGCGCCGCTGTCGCCCCGGCTGGTGCTGTCCGGCTCCAGCGAGCGCAGCGTGCGGTGCGCCGGTGAGCTGGGAATTCTCCGGTTCGCCTACCCGAAGCCGGCGAGCGACTACCCGGCCGGCGGCCCGCTGCTGCGCGGCGCCGGCGTCCGGCTGGGGATCATCGCCCGCGCGGACACCGCGGCGGCGTGGCGGGCCGCCCACGAGCGTTTCCCGGGCGACCCGATGGGGGAGCGCCGCCACCGCGTGGTGAGCCGGCTGACCGACTCGCACTGGCACGCCGAGCTGTCCGCGGCCGAGGCCGAGGGCGTCTACTGGCTGCACCCGTTCACGACGTACCGCACGTTCTGCCCGTACCTCGTCGGCTCCTACGACGAGGTGGGCGCCTACCTCGCCGGCTACCTGGCCCGCGGCGTCGAGTCGGTCATCCTGGACATCCCCGCCGAGGAGGACGACCTCCACCACGCCCGGCTCGCCCTCGCCTCGGGCGCCGCCCTCGTGCCGGGGGCGTGACGCGCGCAACTGTGATCCAGCTGAGGATCTTGGCCGTTCAGCAACCTTGCGGTGGCAGCCTGATCTCGTGAGCAAGCAACGCCGAACCGTCCTGCGGGTCACCGGTCTCCTGCTCGTGCTCGCCGTCGCCCTGCTCACGCTGCGCACGAACCTGCCCGATCTGGGCCAGACCCTCGGCGTGCTGCGCTCGGCGCACCCCTGGTGGCTGGTGCTCGCCGCCGCCGCGGAGATGACCTCGCTGCGCCACTTCGCCCTGCAGCAGCGGCGGCTGCTGGCCGGGTTCGGGGTCCGGATGTCGGTACCGCGGGCCATCGCCGTCACCTTCACGCGCTCGG
Source organism: Dactylosporangium sp. McL0621 (assembly GCF_049995355.1). NCBI lineage: Bacteria > Bacillati > Actinomycetota > Actinomycetes > Micromonosporales > Micromonosporaceae > Dactylosporangium > Dactylosporangium sp. McL0621. The sequence continues at coordinate 8,898,981 of NZ_CP188259.1, read as the reverse complement.
CGATCTCGTTCAGCCTGCCCGCCGGCTCCGCGGTGTCGGCCGGCTTCGCGTTCCGGCAGTTCCGCACCGCGGGCGCCACCCGGCGCACGGCCGGCGCGGTCGCGGTGCTCTCCGGCGTGCTGTCGGCGGTCGCGCTCGTGCTCATGTACGGCGGCGTCGTGCTGATCCCGGCGGGCGGCGCCACGGGCAACGCCGACACCCTGGTGCTGACCGTCGCCATGCTGGTCGTCGCCGGCCTGGTGTTCGGGCTCGACTTCCTGCTCTCGCCCCGCCGCCCCACGCCGCCGCCGCAGCTGGCCGATGACGTGGAGCCGGACCGGGCGGGCGGCTGGGTGGCCCGCTCGAAGGCCTCCGCCCGGCGCACCCGGGACGACCTGCGCCGGCTGCCGCGCCGCTCCTGGGTGCTGTCCCTCGTGCACGCCACCGTCAACTGGGGCCTCGACTTCGCGTGCCTGGCCGCGACCGCCGCCGCGTTCGACATCGACGTGAGCCCGGTGGCGCTGGCCACGGTGTACATCACGGTGCAGCTCGTCCGCCAGGTGCCGCTGAGCCCGGGCGGCATCGGCGTGGTCGAGGTCGCGCTGCTGGCCGGGCTCGTCTCGGCCGGGGCCGGGCACGGGCCCGCGGCGGCGGCGATGCTCGTGTACCGCCTGCTGTCCTGCTGGATCATCATCCCGCTCGGCCTGCTCGCCTACGCCACGTTGCGCCGCGGCCCGAAGCCCGCCGAGGCGCCGCCGGTCCAGCCGCCCGCGCTCGCCGGCCGGCACTGACATCTAACAAAGATCTTTCAAATCTCACACGTTTGCTGTTAGATTCGGGGCGTGTCCAGCGACCGCCTCGACCTGACGCTGCGCCTCGTGCGCGGCAGTGGCCGGCTCACCCTCGCCGAGCTCGCCGAGCGCCTCGGCGTCTCCGAGATGACCGTCCGCCGCGACCTCGACCAGCTGCAGGAGCAGGGCCTCGTGCGCCGGGTCCGCGGCGGCGCCGTCGCCCTCGACGTGCCGGCCGAGGCGGCCGGGTTCGCGGTCCGCGAGCGCTGGTCGGCCGCGGTGAAGGCGCGGATCGGCCGGGCCGCCGCCGCGCTCGTCGAGCCGGGCGGCACCGTGCTGCTCGACGCCGGTACGACCACCGCCGAGCTCGCCGCGCACCTGCCGGCCCGGGCCCCGCTGACCGTCGCCGTGCTCAGCCTGCAGGCCGCCGCACGCCTGGCCGACCAGCCCGGCATCCGGCTGCTCGTCATCGGCGGGGAGTCCCGGGCGGGGGAGCGCAGCCTGGTCGGGCCGCTCGCGCTGAGCGCCCTGGAGCAGCTGCGCTTCGACACGTTCGTGATGTCGATCGGCGCCGTGCACCGGGACGGCTGGTCGGAGTTCGACCTCGACGACGCGGCGGTGAAGCGGGCCGCGCTGCGCCGGGCCGGGCGCACCGTCGCCGTCGCCGACGCCTCCAAGCTCGGGGTGCAGGCCTTCGCGCACGTCGCCCCCCTCGGCGCGGTCGACTCCCTCGTCACCGACGCCACGACCGAGAACGACACCCTGGCCGCCCTCCGCGAGGCCGGCGTCCAGGTCGTCCCCACCGAAGGAGACCCCGCATGATGATTCTCGTGGCCGGCCCCTACCGCTCCGGCACCGGCGACGACCCCGCGAAGCTGCGGGCCAACGTCGACGCCATGAACGACGCCGCCGTGCGGTTGTTCCGGGCCGGGCACCTGCCGGTCACGGGGGAGGCCCTGGCCCTGCCGCTCATCGAGCGGGCCGGCTCCGGGGCCGTCGGCGACCCGGTGTTCGACGAGATCTTCCACCCGATCTCGGCGCGGCTGCTCGAGCGCTGCGACGCGGTGCTGCGCATCGGCGGGGCGTCCGCCGGCGCGGACCAGATGGTGGCCCAGGCCCGGGCCGGGGGCAAGGCGATCTACGCGGCGCTGGCCGAGGTTCCCGCCGCGGGCGCCTGAGAAACGCCGAGGCCCCGGGACCGGCGGTCCCGGGGCCTCGATGACGGGCCTGTCAGTGCAGCATGACCGGCGTCGCACCCTCGGGCTGGCTCTCCGCGAGACGCGTGACCTCCCGCTTGCGCGGCAGGAAGGCGATCGGGATGAACGTGCACAGCACCAGGATGAAGCCGACCCAGTAGGTCGAGGCGAACGAGTCGGCGAGGAAGTGCAGCCCCCGGTCGATCAGGTCCGGACCGCCCGGCATCTGCGCCAGCCGCGGGTCACTGTGCGAGGCGACGGCCAGCTCGGTGATGGTCAGCGGCTTGCCGGTGAGCGGGTTGGTCGAGCCGGGGACGATCGGGGCGTCGTTGGTCTTGCTGGTCAGGATGACCGACATGATCGCGCCACCGACCGAGCCGCCGATCTGCTGCAGGATGTTCACCAGTGTGGAGCCTCTGGCGACCTCGTGCGGGGTGAGCGTCTTCAGCGCCGAGGTCATGATCGGCATCATCGTGCCGCCCATGCCCAGGCCCATCACGAACAGCGAGCCCTCCAGCAGCAGGAACGACGTGTCCGGCTCGACCTGCGTGAAGGAGAAGAACCCGATGGCGATGAGGGACATCGCGAACGGCACCGTGCGCCCGATCGGAATCTTGTCGGCCAGCATGCCGGCGATGGGCATGGTGAGCATCGCGCCGATGCCCTGCGGGGCCATGAGCAGGCCGGCGTGCAGGGTCGTCTCGCCGCGCACCTGGAGCCAGTAGCTCGGGAAGAGCAGGCCGGCACCCATGAACGCGATGATGAAGACGAACAGCGAGAGCGTCGCGAACGTCAGGTTGCGGTTGCGGAACAGCCGCAGGTCGAGCAGCGGGTGCTTGGGCTTGAACGAGTAGAAGATGAACCCGATCACCAGCAGGCCGCCGATGAGCATCGGCAGCCAGACCTTGGTGGCGCTCATGGTGCCGGTCTCCGGCAGCGACGACACGCCGAACAGGAACAGCGCGAGGCCGGGGGAGAGCATCAGCATGCCGATGAAGTCGAAGGACTCCGACGGCTCGGTGTTGTCCTTCGGCAGCGCGAACCAGGCGTAGACCAGCGCGATGGCGCCGATCGGCAGGTTGATCAGGAAGATCCAGTGCCAGCTGGCCACGTCGATGAGCCAGCCGCCGAGGATCGGGCCGCCGATGGGGCCGAGCAGCATCGGGATGCCGAGCACGGCCATGAGCCGGCCGATGCGCTGCGGGCCGGCCGCGCGCGTCATGATCGTCATGCCGAGCGGCATCAGCATGCCGCCGCCGAGGCCCTGCAGCACCCGGTAGCCGATCAGCTGGTTGATCGAGTCCGCGGTGGCGCACAGGCCGGAGCCGACCGTGAACAGGAAGAGCGCCAGCATGTACAGGCGTTTGGTGCCGAAGCGGTCCGCCGCCCAGCCGGACAGCGGGATCACCGTCGCCAGGGCCAACGTGTAGCCGGTCATCGTCCACGCGACGCGCGCGTACGTCGCGTCGAACTTGTCCATGAACGTCGGGATCGCCACGCTGACGACCGTCACGTCGAGAATCGACATGATCGCGCCGAGCACGACCACGCCCGCGATCTTGAATACGGCGGCGTCCAACTTGTCAGGCACCGCCGCCGCGCCTCCACCGGAGGCGACGGCTGCTTCCTGCTGAGCCACGTCCTTGCTCCCCCCACCGTGTGCGACCCACACGTACAAGTGTTTGGTTTCGGCGTCAGCGTACGCGGCCCGCGATGGGCCCCGCGATCGAGATCCCCTGCTTACGCTGCGGGCGCAAGCGGCGTCCCGGCGGAGACTCAAACCTTCTAAGGGTACGCTAAGCTCTACGGGTGAACGACCATGCCCACGACCTGGATGCGCACCCCGTCCGCCGCAACACGAAGCAGCGCGACGCCGTGATGACGCTGCTCGGCGACGTCGACGGCTTCTACAGCGCCCAGGAGCTGCACGTGATGCTGCGCGAGCGCGGCGCGAACGTGGGCCTCACGACCGTATACCGCACGCTGCAGCTGCTCGCCGAGAACAACGAGATCGACGTCATGCAGGCGCCGGGCAGCGACACGCGGTACCGCCGCTGCAGTGACCGGCATCACCACCACCTCGTCTGCCGCGGCTGCGGCCGCACGGTCGAGGTGCTCGGCCCGGCGGTCGAGCGCTGGGCCGACCGCATCGGCGACGAGCACGGCTTCACCGACGTGAGCCACACCCTGGAGATCTTCGGCACCTGCGCCGCCTGCAAGGACTGAGCGCGGTGGACCGGTCGGCGCGGTGGACGGCCGCGGCCCGGGCGCGGGAGTCGGCGCGCCCCGACCGCCTCTTCGACGACCCGTGGGCCGCGGCGCTCGCCGGCGGCGTCGACGCGGGGCCGGAGAACCGCTACCTGCCGGTCCGGACGCGGTACTTCGACGACGCCATCCTCGCCGCCCGGTGCCCGCAGGTCGTGCTGCTCGGGGCCGGCCTCGACACCCGGGCCTGGCGGCTGCCGCTGCCGCCCGCCACCACCGTCTTCGAGGTCGACCGGGCGGGCGGGCTCGGGCCCAAGCGGAGCCTTGTCCCCGTTCCGCCGGGGTGCGCCCGGCGGGAGGTCGAGGCCGACCTGTCCGCCCCGGACTGGACCGTTCCCGGCCTCGACGGGGGCGCGCCCGTGCTGTGGGTGGCCGAGGGCCTGCTGTTCCACCTCGCCGCCGACGCCGTCGAGCGGCTGCTCGCCCGCGCGGCCGCCCTGTCGCGCGGCGGCGGCCGGCTGCTCGCCGACGTGTTCGGCACGGGACTGCTGCGGCTGCCGTCCCTGGCCGGGCGGCGGCCGGCCCCGTTCTGCACCGACGACCCCGCGGGGCTGTTCGGCCGGGCCGGCTGGACGGCGTGCGCGTGGGACCTGGCCGGGTCGCCGGCCGCGAACTACGGCCGCCTGGGCGGCCGGGCCGGGGTCGGGGACCCGGGGATGCGCACCTACCTCGTGAACGCCTCGGTGTAGGCGTCGATCTCGGCGATCAGGGCGGCCTTGCGCGGCTCCTCCAGGAACGAGTACCGCACCCCCTGCCGCGCCAGCTCCGCCACGCCCTCGGCGGACAGGCCCAGCAGGGACGCCGCGACCAGGTACTCCTGGTTGAGCGTGGTCGAGAACATCGGCGGGTCGTCGGAGTTGACGGTCACCGGCACGCCCGCGGCCACCAGGGCCGCGAGGGGGTGCTCGGCGAGCGACGGGACCGAGCGGGTGCACACGTTCGAGGTCGGGCACACCTCGAGCGGGATGTCGTGCTCCTTCAGGTGGGCCATGAGCGCGGGGTCGGACGCGGCCGCGATGCCGTGGCCGATGCGCTCGGCGCCCAGGTGGCGCAGCGCGTCCCAGATGGTCTCGGGGCCCGTGGACTCGCCGGCGTGCGGGACGCTGCGCAGGCCGGCCGCGCGGGCCTGGGCGAAGTGCGGCGCGAACCACTCGCGGGGCACGCCGTGCTCCGGGCCGCCGAGACCGAAGCTCACCAGGCCCGCGGGCCGGTACTTCAGCGCCGTCTCCAGGGTCACGTCGGCCGAGGGGATGCCGGCCTCGCCGGGGATGTCGAAGCACCAGCGCAGCTCGGTGCCGTGGTCGCGGGCCACGCGGGCGCGGGCGTCCTCGACCGCCTCGCAGTAGGCCTCGGCGGGGATGCCGCGGGTGATCGACGAGTACGGCGTCAGGGTCAGCTCGGCGTAGCGGACGTTCTGCGCGGCCAGGTTCGCGCCGATGTCGTACGTCAGGGTGGCCACGTCCTCGGCGTCGCGGATCAGGTCGACGACCGACAGGTACACCTTGATGAAGTGGGCGAAGTCGGTGAACGTGAAGTACTCGGCCAGCCGCTGCGCGTCGGCCGGGACCGGGGTGCTGCCGGCGTGGCGCTCGGCGAGGCGGGCCACCGTCGCCGGGGCGGCGGAGCCGACGTGGTGCACGTGGAGCTCGGCCTTCGGCAGGCCGGCCACGAACTCGGTGAGGTCGTGCATGGGGAGAATGCCCTCCGCGTCGGAAGGCGCCCTTCGTTCCCGTGGACGGCCCGAGCGTGGCGGATGAGAGCACCCGTCGCAGCGCCTCTCGGCCCGCAGCCCGACGATAACAGGTAGCCGTTCGTCGCGGTTCAGTAACGCGACGGGCCCCGAACACCGATCATGTTCGATACCCTCGGCCGAATGACGATCATGGAAGCGACGCCGACGGTGAAGGGTCTGCCCTTCCTCGGCAGCGCCCTCGAGATGGGCCGCGACCCCGCGGCGTTTCTCGTGAAGGCGTACCGCGAGCACGGGCCGGTCTTCCGGGTCAAGCTGCTCGGCCGGGCGTACACGGTCATCGCCGGAGCGGACGCGGCCGAGTTCATGAACTCCCGCGAGGGCCGGGAGTCCCTGCGCTCCAAGGAGTACTGGCAGGGCATGATCGACGAGTACGGCGCCACCCGGACGCTCACCGGCGAGGACGGCGAGAGCCACAAGGAGCTGCGCGAGCTGATGCGGCGGGGGTACTCCCGCGACGCCATCAAGGGCCGCGGGCCCGAGCTCGTCGAGATCACCGACCGGGTGCTCGAGCGCGACTGGCCGGCGGGCACGACCGTCCCCGTCGTGCGGGGCATGCAGTACCTCGTCACCGAGCAGCTCGGCGAGCTGCTCACCGGCTCCGCGCCGCACGAGTACGTGGCCGACATCCGGCTGCTGACCCTGTACGTGCTCAACGTGCTCGTCACCCGGCAGCGGCCGCGGATCCTGCTGCGCAACCCGAGGTACAAGCGGGCCAAGGCACGGGTCTTCGAGCTCGGCGAGCGGATGGCGGCCGAGCTGCGGGCCCGCCACGGGCAGACCCCGGAGGCCGAGCGCAACCTGGTCGAGGACCTCATGGACGCCCACCTCACGCGGCCCGGGCTGGTGCCGGCCGAGGACCTGGTGCTCACGCTCACCGGGCCCTACGTGGCCGGGCTGGACACGGTGGCCAACACGACGGCGGCGTTCGTCTACGCGGTGCTCAAGCACCCCGACGTCCTGGCTCAGATCCGGGCCGAGGCCGACGCGCTCTTCGCCGGCGGCGAGCCGATCGGCGACGACGCCGCGCGCCGGCTGCCCGCGACGCGCTACGCGCTGATGGAGACGATGCGGCTGTACCCGGTCGCGGTCACCCTGATCCGCACCGCGGCCCGCGACTTCGAGTTCGCCGGGCACACCGTGCGGGCGGGCGAGCCGGTGTACATCGGCACGACCGTCCCGCACTTCATGGAGGAGTACTTCGCCGAGCCCGCGAAGTTCGACATCACCCGCTACGACAAGCCCCGGGCCGAGCACCTGCAGCCGGGGGCGTACTCGCCGTACGGCCGCGGGCCCCACACCTGCCTCGGCAAGAGCTTCGCCGACGTGCAGATGGCCCTGTCCATGGCCCGGCTGTTCCACCGCCTCGACCTGGAGCTCGAGTCCCCGGACTACACCCTGGCGACGCGGACGGCCCCGACCCCGGGCCCGGCGATGTCGTTCAAGGTGCGCGTCAAGGGCCTGCGCAACTAAGTTCTTAGGCCATGAGCGGCCTCGCGTTATCCAGTGCCTCCGGCCGGTGGGTGCTCACCGCCACCATCCTGGGCTCCGGCATCGCCTCGATCGATGCGACGGTCGTCGGCATCGCCCTGCCGGCGATCGGGCGCTCGCTCGGCACCGGCCTGCAGGTGCTGCAGTGGGTCGTCACCGCCTACACGCTGACGCTGGCCGGGCTGCTGCTGCTCGCCGGGGCGCTCGGCGACCGGTACGGCCGGCGCCGGGTCTTCGCCGTCGGCGTCGTGTGGTTCGCGGTCGCGTCCGTGCTGTGCGGGATCGCGCCGGGCGGCTGGACGCTGGTGGCCGCCCGGGCGCTGCAGGGCGTCGGCGCGGCCCTGCTCACGCCGGGCAGCCTGGCGATCCTGCAGGCGTCGTTCCGGGCCGAGGACCGCAGCCGGGCGATCGGCGCGTGGTCGGGGCTCGGCGGCGTCGCCACCGCGATCGGGCCCTTCCTGGGCGGGTGGCTCGTCGGGCTCGGCTCGTCGTCGTGGCGGCTCATCTTCGCCATCAACGTGCCGATCGCGGCGGCGGTGGTGTACCTCACCTGGCGCCACGTCCCCGAGTCCCGCGACGAGGCCGCGAGCGGCCGGGTCGACCTGGTCTCCGGGCTGCTCGTCACGGCCGGGCTCATCGGCGTCACCTACGGGCTCATCGAGGGCCAGGCGCTGGGCTGGGGCAGCGCCCCCGTGCTCGCCGCCCTGGCCGCCGGCGCCCTGCTCATCGCCGGGTTCCTGTGGCGCCAGACCCGCCTGGAGCACCCGATGCTGCCGCTGGAGCTCTTCGGCTCGGCCCAGTTCACCGCGACGAACGTGGTCACATTCGTCATCTACGGCGCCCTGGGCGGCGCGCTGTTCCTGCTGCCGATCCAGCTGCAGCAGGTCGCCGGGTACTCGCCGCTGCAGGCCGGCGTCTCGCTGCTGCCGGTGACGGTCGTGATGCTGCTGCTGTCCGCGCGCTCGGGCGCCCTCGCCGCGCGGATCGGGCCGCGGCTGCAGATGAGCGTCGGGCCGGTCGTGGCCGGGGCCGGGATGGCGCTGTACGCGCGCATCGACGCCGACGGCGCCTATCTGACCGAGGTGCTGCCCGCGGTACTGGTGCTGGGTCTGGGTCTGTCCATCACTGTCGCGCCGCTGACCTCCACCGCGCTGTCCGCGGCGCCGGCCACCCACGCCGGGATGGCCTCGGCGGTGAACAACGACGTGGCCCGGGCGGCCGGCCTCATCGCGGTGGCGGTGCTGCCGGCCGCGGCGGGTATCACGGCCGCCGCCTACGCCTCGCCGGACCTGCTCTCCGCGGGCTTCCACCGGGCGGTGCTCATCTGCGCGGCGCTGTGCGTGCTGGCCGGCGCGCTGGCCGCGGCCACGATCCGCAACCGCCCGGCGGCGCCCCCCACGCCTACGGCGCCGGGGGAGCAGCCCTGGCGGCACTGCGCCCTGGATGCTCCTCCGGCGGTGGTCACACCGTCTGCAGTTGCTCCCGCGGCTCCGGGGTCGTCACCGCCGGCGTCCTGAGCCGCGCCGCGGCGCTCAGACGGTCTGCAGCTGCTCGCGCGGCTCCGCGGCCGTCTCCGCCGCCGCCGGCTCCGGCGTCCTGAGGCGGCGCAGGGCCACCAGCGCGATCGGCACCCCGACGGCGACCAGGGACGCGGCCACGACCAGCGAGAACTGGTACCCGGCCAGGAAGCGGTGCAGCGGTACGCCGCTCGCCGAGGACTGCCGGTTGGACAGGATCGCGCCGAGGATCGTGATGCCGAGCAGGCCGAAGACCTCACGGGACACATTGAGCATGCCGGAGGCGATGCCCGCCCGGCCCTGCGGCAGCGCGCCCAGGATCACGTTGTTGAGCGGCACCAGCAGGCCGCCGCCCAGGCCGAAGACCAGGAACCAGGGCAGGAGGTCGGTGTACCCGGAGCCCTCGCCGACGGTCGCCAGCCCGCCGACGCCGGCCGCCATCAGCGCCATGCCGGCCGCGACCGTGGCCCCGGCGCCGAAGCGCGACTCGAGCCGCGGGGCGACGGTGGCCATGACCGCCATGACGAGCGCCATGGGGATGAACGCCGAGCCCGCCTCGGTCGGCGAGAAGCCGAGGACGTTCTGCAGGAAGATCGCGGTGAAGAAGTAGATGCCGAAGACACCGAACGCCCAGAGGCCCATGGTGGCGAGGCCGCCGCTGAAGACCCGCATCCGAAAGAACGCCAGGTCGACCATCGGGTGCTCGGTGCGCAGCTCGATCACGACGAAGCCGATCGCGGCGAACGCGGCGAGCGCGAACGCGCCCAGGATGACGCCGGAGGTCCAGCCGCGCGACTCGCCCTCGATCAGCCCGTAGGTCAGCGCGAACAGCGCCAGGGCGCTGGTGGCCAGGCCCGGCAGGTCGAGGCTGCGGTTGGCGCTGCGCCGGCCCGCGGGCAGCGTCAGCGCGCCCAGCACGGCGGTGGCCACCCCGATCGGGGCGTTGATGAGGAAGATCCAGCCCCAGGAGGCGTGCTGGCTCAGGTACCCGCCGGTCAGCGGCCCGATCGCGAGGGCGAGGGCGCCCACGCCGCCCCACACGCCGATCGCCGCGCCGCGCTCCTTCGGGTCCGGGAACAGCTCGGTGATCAGGGCCAGCGCGGTCGGGGTCAGCAGCGCCGCGCCGACGCCCTGCAGCGCCCGCGCCCCGATCAGCATCTCCTGACTGCCGGCCAGGCCCGCGGCGACCGAGGCGGCGGTGAAGATGCCCAGGCCGAGGAAGAACGTGCCGCGCATGCCGAACACGTCGCCGAGGCGGCCGCCGACCAGCAGCAGGCCGGCGAAGACCAGGATGTACGCGCTCGCGATCCACTCCAGCCCCGAGATGCTCAGGTGCAGGTCGCGCTGGATCGACGGCAGCGCCACGTTGACGACGTTGTTGTCGAGGTACGTCATGAAGGTGCCCAGGGCCACGGCGACCAGGGCCAGCCAGCGGTTTCTCATAGCTCGTCATCCCCCTATACGGTGTACCTGTACGTCGTACATGTACGTTGTAGAGGAGAACCCATACGTTGTACAGTTGTCAAGTGCCGCCCAAGACCTCATCCCTCACCAAGGCCGCCGTCGCCGAGCGCGCCCTGCGCATCGGCGACGCCGACGGCCTGGAGGCGATCACCATTCGCCGGCTCGCCACCGAGCTCGGCGTCACCCCGATGGCGCTCTACTGGCACTTCAAGAACAAGGAAGAGCTGCTGCTCGGCCTCATCGACCACGTGATGGCCGACGTGCGCGCCGACCGCGCGGCCACCGACCCCTGGCCCGTGCAGCTGCGCGCGATGGTCGAGGCGCTCGTCCGCGCGATGCGGGCCCACCCCTGCCTGCCCGACCTGCTGCACGCGGCCGACAAGAAGGACGTCGAGAGCTTCACCCGGGCCACCGACGACTCCCTCGCCCTGCTGGAGCGGGCCGGGTTCTCCCTCGAGGAGGGGTACTGGGTCGCCTCCTACCTGCTGCACTCGGCCATCGGCCTGGTGCACGCCCAGCCCGGCTGCCCGATGGCCGTGCCCCCGGACCAGGTCGGCGAGTGGCTGCGCAGGCAGCGGATCCAGCTGCAGAGCCTCTCCGCCGAGCGGTACCCGCAGATGGTCCGCCTCGCCGACACCTACCAGACGCTGCCCGACCTCGACCGCTACTACGCCTTCGGGATCGACCTGGTGATGGGCGCGGTGGAGAAAATGGCTGCGGGCCGCCCGGTAGCATCCTGAGCGACCAGGTTATTTCTCTGTTTTGTCTGGGAAAGGTGCGCGGCGGCATGCTCGACATCGAGTTGATTCGCAAGGACCGGGCCTCCGTCGAGGCCGGACTGTCCAAGAGGCTCGACCCGTCCGAGGTGTCCCGCGCGCTGAGTGTGATCGCCGACCTGGACAAGCAGCGCCGCGAGCTCATCGGCGAGATCGACGCGGAGCGGGCCCGGCGCAAGGAGGAGGCCCGCGCGTTCGCCGCGGCCAAGGCCGCCGGCCAGGCCATCGAGGCCACGCGGGACGCCAAGGCGGCCCTGGCCGAGCTCGAGGAGCGCCTGGCGCAGACCCAGCGCGACCTCGACACCGCCATGAGCGTGCTGCCCAACCTCCCCGCCGACGACGTCGTCGCCGGCGGCAAGGAGGGCAACCAGGTCATCAAGGTCTACGGCGAGGCCCCGAAGATCGACAACCTCCGCGACCACGTCGAGCTCTCGACCGAGCTCGGCCTGGTCGACTACGAGCGCGGCACGAAGCTCGGCGGCTCCGGCTCCTGGATCTACACCGGCTGGGGCGCCCGCCTCGAGTGGGCCCTCGTGAACTGGTTCATCGACCGGCACTTCGCCGCCGGCTACCAGTTCATGCTCCCGCCGCACCTGCTGCTGGACTCGGCCGGCTTCGCCGCCGGGCAGTTCCCGAAGTTCTACGACGAGGTCTTCCACATCGCCGTCGGCGAGGGCGAGCGCGGCAAGTTCCTGCTGCCCACGTCGGAGACCGCGATCCTGGGCGCGTTCCAGAACGAGATCTTCGATACCGCGGACCTGCCCCACCGGGTGTACGCGTACACCCCCTGCTACCGCGACGAGCGCGCCGGCTCGCACTCCGACGAGCGCGGCACCGTCCGGGGCAACCAGTTCAACAAGGTCGAGATCTTCCAGTTCACCGCCCCCGAGGACGGCGAGAAGACCCTCGAGGAGATGGTCGACTACGCCGAGGGCCTCGTGAGCGACCTCGGCCTGCACTTCCGCCGCTCCCTGCTGGCGGCCGGCGACGCGAGCGCCTCCATGCGCAAGACCCTCGACATCGAGGTGTGGATGCCGAGCATGGGCAAGTACAAGGAGGTCTCGTCGGTCTCCTGGGCCGGCGACTACCAGGCCCGCCGGGCCGGCATCCGCTACCGGGTGCCCGGCTCCAAGAACAACCGCTTCGTGCACACGCTGAACGGCTCCGCGCTGGCCACGAGCCGGCTCGTGCCCGCGATCCTCGAGCAGTTCCAGCAGGCCGACGGCTCGGTGCTGGTGCCGGAGGTACTGCGGGACAAGGTCGGCACCGACCGCATCACGAAGCCGGCCAGGCGCCGATAACGGGACCCGGGCCCCGCACGACGTGAACGTGATCACGTCGTGCGGGGCTTCTTGATCGGCTAGGCTTTCGGGTGAACGAAGGGGAGTAGTCCTCAACTGCCCGGTCGACATACTGGTGACGCTCGCGACACCCGGCCGCGCGGCTTCCGTTTTCGGAAGCGGACGAGACTTTCGGCCTCGCTGTCAGCTGTGTTTTCGAGCTGGACGGCCGGGTCGAGGTCGTCTTCCGGCCCCTCGCCTCCCGGCTGGTCCCGGGAAGGGTTCCACCTTGAGCGCGTTCCTCTCCGCCCTCGCCATCAGCTTCGGTGTCATCTTCGTCGCCGAACTGGGCGACAAGTCCCAGCTGATGGCGCTGACGTTCGCCACCCGCTTCCGCACCATGCCGGTGCTGGTGGGCATCACCATCGCCACCGCGGTCGTGCACCTCGTCTCCGTGGCCGTCGGCTACGGCCTCGGCGCCGCCCTGCCGACCGCCTGGATCTCCCTCGTGGCGGCCGTGGCCTTCTTCGCGTTCGGCGCCTGGACCCTGCGCGGCGACAAACTGACCGAGGAGGAGCGAGGCAAGGCCGAACGCACGACGCGCTCGGCAATCGTCGCCGTGGGCGTGTCGTTCTTTCTGGCCGAGCTGGGCGACAAGACCATGCTGGCCACGATCACCCTCGCGACGCAGCACGGCTGGCTGGGCACGTGGATCGGCTCGACCGTGGGCATGGTCGCGGCGGACGCCCTGGCGATCCTGGTAGGCCGCCAGCTGGGCCGGCACCTGCCGGAGAAGGCCATCAAGTACGGCGCAGCGGCCCTCTTCGCCATCTTCGGCGCCTGGCTGCTGTTCGAGGCCCTGCGCGAGCTCCTCTAACCGATCCCGCCCGCCAAGCCGAACACTTCGCGCCCCGAAGTGCTTCGGCAGCCGGGCAGCGCGCGTGCCGTGCGCTTAGCGCCGAGCCGTGCCCGTGTTGGCCGTGCGCCGAACACTTCGCGCCGTGCCATATCGGCCGTGCGCTTCCCGCAGTGCGGTGCTGTGCTGTGCTGTGCGCTTCGTGCGGTGCTGTGCGCTTCGTGCCGTGCCGTGCCGTGCCGTGCCGACCGTGCGCAGTGCGCCGCGTGCTGTGCGGTGCCGGTCGGCCGTGGGCCGTGCGCCGTGCGCTTCGTGCCGTGCCGTGCGCCGTGCCGGCCGTGCGCTTCGTGCCGTGCCGTGCCGTGCGCCGTGCCGCGCCGGCCGTGCGCTTCGCGCCCTGCCGTGCCGTGCCGTGGGCCGTGTGCCGTGCGCCGTGCCGCGCTGGCCGTGCGCTTCGCGCCGTGCGATGCCGTGTCGGCCGTGCGCTTCGCGCCGTGTGCCGTGTGCCGTGTGCCGCGTGTCGGGTGTGCGCTTCGCGCCATGCCGTGTGCCGTGTGCCGCGGGTCGGCCGTGCGTCGTGCGCCGTGCGATGCCGTGTCGGCCGTGCGGTTCGCGCCGTGCCGTGCGCCGCGTGCCGTGCCGTGCGCCGCGTGCCGTGCCGTGCGCCGCGTGTCGGCCGTGCGCCGTGTGATGCGGTATCGGCCGTGCGCTTCGCGCCGTGCCGTGCCGTGCGGCGCGTGCCGTGTGGCGCGTGTCGGCCGTGCGCCGTGCGATGCGGTATCGGCCGTGCGCTTCGCGCCGTGCCGTGCCGTGCGGCGCGTGCCGTGTGGCGCGTGTCGGCCGTGCGCCGTGCGATGCGGTATTGGCCATGCGCGCCGCGCCGCGCCGCGCCGCGCCGCGCCGTGCCGTGCCGTGTGCCGCGTGCCGTGTGGCGCGCGCCGTGCCGTGCCGCGTGCCGCCTGCCGTGCGGGGCGTGCCGTGCGGTGCGTGCCGTGCGCCGCGTGTCGGCCGTGCGCCCTGCTATGCCGTGTCGGCCGTGCGCTTCGCGCCGCGCCGTGCCGTGCAGCGCGTGCTGCGTGTCGGCCGTGCGCCGTGCGGTGCCGTGTCGGCCATGCGCTTCGCGCCGCGCCGTGCCGTGCGCCGCGTGCCGTGCCGCGCCAGCCGTGCGCCGCGTGCCGTGCCGCGCCAGCCGTGCGCCGCGCCGCGCCGTGCGGCGCGTGTCGCGTGTCGGCCGTGCGCCGTGCGGTGCCGTATCGGCCGTGCGCTCCGCGCCGTGCCGTGTGCCGCGTGCCGTGCCGCGCCGGCCGTGCGATGTCGTGCCAACTGTGCGCCGTGCGCCGGCCGTGCGCGGTGCGATGCTGTGCCGGCCGTGCGCTGTGTGCTTCGTGTTGGGCTTCGGTGGCCGGGCTGTGCGGTGTGCGACATGTCGGATTTTTCGCCCAAGGGCAGGGGATTAGCGCGACCAGCGAGCGGTTCCTGCGCGGCCGGGGTGTGCGGTGGTTCAGGCGAACTGCGTCAGCGACAGGTTGTTGCCGTCCGGGTCCGGGAACCACGCGATCAGGTCGCCGCCCGGTGTGGTCCATACGCCGTCCGGGTCCTGGGGCATGCCCTCGTACCGCGTGAACACCACTCCCGCCGCGACCAGCCCCGCCAGGGTGGCCCGCAGGTCCGGCACCGCCCAGCCCAGCACCGTGAACGGCTGCGCGCGCAGCTCATCCACCTTCGTCACACGCAGCATCGCCGGGCCCGCGCGGAACACGCACGCGAACGGGGTCTGCTCGGTCAGCTCCAGGCCCAGCACCCCGGCGTAGAAGGCGCGCGACCGGTCGAGGTCGGTGGACGGGACGAACGCGATGGCGGTGGCGTCGGTCAGCATGGCGCCCATCGTCTCATGCGTTTTTGACAATGATTGTCATCGCCAGGGAGACTTGCCGGCATGTACCTGCGGGCGGCGGCACTTGCGGCGGCCGTGCTCGCGCTCGCCGGCTGTGCGGTGCACCAACCGGCCGACGACGGACGGGTGCACGTCGTGGCCGGGTTCTACCCGCTGCAGTTCGTGGCCGAGGAGATCGGCGGCGACCGCGTCGGCGTGCAGAACCTGACCCGGGCCGGCGCCGAGCCGCACGACCTGGAGCTGCAGCCCAGCCAGCTCGCCGCGCTCGAGGACGCCGACCTCGTGCTGTACCTGCGCGGCTTCCAGCCCGCCGTCGACGAGGGCGCCGGCCTGCAGGACAAGGCGAAGACGTTCGACGTGTCGGCGATCGCGTCCCTGCGCAACGCCGACCCGCACGTGTGGCTCGACCCGGTGCGGCTGGCCGCGATCGCCGGCGGCGTCGCCAAGCGCATCGCCGCGGCCGACCCCGCCCACGCCGGCGAGTTCGCCGCGCGCGCCGCCGATCTCGAGCGGCGGCTGGGGGAGCTTGACGGGGAGTACCGCCAAGGGCTGGCGCAATGCGTCCGGCACGACGTGGTCACCAGCCATGAGGCCTTCGGCTATCTCACCGCGCGCTACGGGCTGACCCAGGTCCCCGTCACCGGCCTGAACCCCGACGAGGAGCCCGGCCCGCAGCGCGTGCGCGACGTGGCCCGCATCGCCCGGGAGCGCGGCGTCACCACGATCTTCTTCGAGTCGCTGGTCAGCCCGAAGCTGTCGGAGACCGTGGCCCGCGAGATCGGCGCGAAGGCCGCCGTGCTCGACCCGATCGAGGGCGTCGAGACCGGGGAGACGTACTTCACCGCCATGCGCACCAACCTCGCGACCCTCCGTGACGCGCTGGGCTGCGGTTAACCTGGGTTCGGTGCGACGCGCCCTGGCAACGACGGTCACGGTACTGCTCCTCGCCGGCTGCACGCCCGGCGAGGCACGGTCCCAGGGGCAGCCGCTGACCGGGGCGAGCACGACCGTCGAGGACCGCAGCAACCGCGACGGCACCTCGGCCCCGGTGGCCGACCCGCTCTACCCGGCCTACGGCAACCCCGCGCTCGACGTGCTGCACTACGACCTGGCCCTGACCTGGGCGCCGCAGCCGCGCACCCTCACCGGCACCGCCACCATCCGCGTCCGGGTCGTGCGCGCCGTGCCGTCTTTGCGGCTCGACTTCTCCAGCGCGTACACCCTGGGCAATATCAGCGTCGACGGAGCCCCGGCCTCCGGGCGGGTCGCGGACGGCGACCTCGTCGTCGACAAGGCGCTGCCGGCGGGGGCGGTGGCGACCCTCGCGGTCGGGTACAGCGGCACCCCGGCCACGGTCCCGATGCCCTCCCACCGCGGCGACGTTGAGCCGCTCGGCCTCACCGTCACCGCGGACGGCGGCCTGTGGACGATGCAGGAGCCGTACGGGGCGAGCACCTGGTACCCGGCGAACGACCAGCCGTCGGACAAGGCGCTGTACGACATCGCGGTGACGGTGCCGGCGGGCTGGTCGGCGGTCGCGAGCGGCACGCCCGGCCCCAGCGGCGACGGCACCTTCCGCTACACGTCCGCCGCGCCGGTCGCCTCGTACCTGACCACCCTGGCCGTCGGGCAGTACACGAAGACCGTCGTCACGGGCCCGCACAACCTCCCGATCACGCTGTGGACCCGCCCCTCCGACGACGCCACCCGGCTCGATGCGTTGCGCCGGATGCCGGTGTACGTCCAGTGGCTGGAGGACCGCTTCGGCCCCTACCCGTTCCCCTCCACCGGCGTCGTGCTCGTCCCGTCGCAGTCGGCGATGGAGACGCAGCAGATGCTGACCGTCGGCGGCGACGTGGTCAAGGACCCCGCGGGCGCGTCCGGCGTGCTGGTCCACGAGCTCGCCCACCAGTGGTTCGGCGACGCGGTCGGCCCGGCGACCTGGCAGGACGTGTGGCTGAACGAGGGCTGGGCCAGTTACACCGAGCAGTTGTACCGTGCCCAGTCCGACCCCGCCGCGATGAACCGCTGGGAGCAGGCGGCCCGCAGCGCCGACACCGACCTACGCCGCCGCCTCGGCCCGCCGGGGAGCCCGCGCGCGGACAGCTTCGCGGAGAACAACGTGTACGTGTGCCCGGCCCTGATGCTGCGCCAGCTGCACAAGTCCCTGGGCGACGCGCGCTTCTTCGCGCTGGGCCGCGCCTGGGCCGCGTCCAACGCCGGTACCGCCCGCACGCGCGCCGACTTCATCGCGTTCGTGAACAAGCAGACCGGCCGCGACTATACGGGCCTCATCAACGCCTGGCTGGACTCCCCGACCACGCCGGTCTAGGCCCTGTCCTGCCGATCATGCCCGCCTGCGCCGGGCCCAGATTCCCCCTGCGCGCACCCCGCGAAGGCCGGGTTACAACACCGGTAGCCAGGCCTCCGCGGGGCACACGCAGGCGAAATCTGGACCTCGTCTCGGCTCGACATGATCGGCAGGACAGGACCTAGTGCACGCGTTCCCGGGCCCGGATCGCCCGGCCGACCATCCAGGGCGTGACCGGCCGCCCCAGGCGCCCGGTGAGCGTGCGGGCCGCCCGCTCGAGGACGGCGCGGCCCTCGTCCGGTGTCGCCGGTACGCCGTGGCGCGCGAGCCACCGCAGGATCAGCCGGTCGGGCTCGCCCGCCGTGTCGTCGCCGCAGTGCATCCACAGGCAGCCGCGCCGGATGCCGAGCCGCCCCTCGCCGGGCACCGCGGCCAGGGCCAGGTTCACCGCCTCCCAGCGTTCCCGGTCGGCCCGCAGCCCCGCGACGGCGTGGAGGTCCGGCACGTCGTGCGCGTCGAGGATGCCGGCGTACCGCAGCGCCGCGTCGGCCTTGCTGATGCCGCCGGTCGTGGACGTCCGCTCGCCGTTCGTGTCGGCCCGCAGCGCCATTGCGTCGGGGTAGCGCGCCCGGAACACGGCCAGGGGCAACGGATCGGCGGGCAGCGGCTCGCCGGCCCCGACGAGCGGCCGCGGGTCACCGTTGCGGGCCGCGACCCGCCCGACGAGGGGGAGCACGACCTGGTCGTACCGCGCGGAGATGGACCACACCGCGTCGACGACGCAGTAGGAGAGACTCGCCCACCGCGGCCCGCGCGGCTCGAGCGCCATCCCGGCGAGGGCCTCCACGACCAGATCGAACCCCATGACGCGCACGATGCCGGATCGCCAACCGGAACGGCATCGACGGACAGCGGGCCGGATCTGGCTGATTCCCTGCTCGCTGCGCTCGCGGTGGGGGAGCTTCGCTGCACCCACGCCCCCTCAACATCTGCGCCGTGCCGCCCGGCACCGCTGCTGGGCGAAGCCGGGCGCCAGGGTCAGGCTGTGCCGTCGAGGATTTCGGCGATGTGCAGCATGCGCGGGTCGGCCGTCAGGGACTCCAGGCTCAGCGGCAGCGGGATGCGCCAGTTCGGGTACTGCCCCATGGTCCCCGGCAGGTTGGGCTGGCGCGGCTCGCCCAGGACGTCGTACGGGGACGCCAGCAGGATTCGGCACGGGGTTCGGGTCAGCAGGCGGTGCATGGCCACCACGATCTCAGCGTCCGTGCTGTCCGGGGCAGCCAGGCCCTCGGCCGTGAGCAGGTCGAGCAGGGCCGTGCGGTCCTTCTCGGCCGCGGCCCGCTCCTCGGCCACCGGGCGGGTCAGCACGCCCGCCTCGGCGCGGGCGGTCACGTGCTCGCCGGTGAGGAAGCCCGTCGCGGTCGGGAGGTCGTGGGTCGAGATGCTCGCCATGGCGTTCGCGGGCCATCGGGCCGGCGGGATGAAGCGGCCGTCGTCGTCGCGGGTGAACCACAGGACGGCCGAGCCCAGGATGTTGCGGGCCTGCAGGGTCTCGGTCACGACCGGCTCCACGGTGCCGAGGTCCTCGCCGACGACCACCGCCCCGGCGCGCACGGCCTCCTCGATCAGCACGCCCAGCATCGCCGAGGCGTCGTAGTGCACGTAGGCGCCGCCGGCCGCGCCGTGGCCCGGCGGGATCCACCACAGCCGCCACAGGCCCGCCACGTGGTCGACGCGCAGGCCGCCGGCGTGGGCGAAGATGCCGCGCAGCAGGTCCCGGTACGCCTCGTAGCCCGTGGCGGCCAGCCGGTCGGGGCGCCACGTCGCCAGGCCCCAGTCCTGGCCCTGCTGGTTGAACGCGTCCGGCGGGGCGCCGACCTTCGCGTCCTGGGCGATCACGTCCTGCAGGGTCCACGCGTCGGCGCCGCCGGGGTCGATGCCCACGGCCAGGTCGTGCACGATCCCGACCGCCATCGTGGCGGCGGCCGCGTTCGCCGTGGCCAGCTGCTCGGCGCAGCGGCGCTGGAGCCACACGTGGAAGGCGGCGCGGGCCGGGTCGGCGGCGGCGTACGCGGCGGGCCCGGGGCGGCGCAGCTCCTCCGGCCAGGCGCGCCAGTCGACGCCGTGGACCTCGGCGAGCGCGGTGTAGGTGGCGAAGTCCCGCAGCGCGGGCTCGATATCCGAAATGCCGGACATATCGGAGATATCGGAAAATAGCAGCTCCAGCGCCGCCCGCTTCGCGCGCCACACGGCGTCGTAGTCGATCAGGTCGGCCGTCGGCGGGCGGAGGGCGTCGACCCGGTCGCGAAGGGCGGGAGCGGCGGCCCTGTACTCGGGCAGGTCCGCGATCCGCAGATAGATCGCGTTCACGAAGCGCCGCGACGACGGCGAGTACGGCGACGACGGCATCGGGTCGACCGGCGCCACCGCGTGCAGCGGGTTGACCAGCACCGCGCCCGCGCCGGTGAGCGCCGCCCAGCGCGAGAACGCCGCCAGGTCCGCGAAGTCGCCGACGCCCCAGGACGCGGCCGAGCGCAGGCCGTACAGCTGGATCATCCAACCCCAGGTGCGGGGCACCTCGGGGAGCACGACCGGCGCGGTGGCCGGGGTGACGCCCGCGGTCCGCGGCTCGAGCAGCGCCATGACGGCCCGCACGACGTCGGGTTCGATGTCGACGCGCCGGTGGCCGGCGGTCTCGTACCAGGTGGCGACGCCCCGGGCGGCGGCCTCGGCATTCAGGGACTCATCAGGCGAAAGCGGCACGCCGCCAGTCTTACCCCAACGGTGCGGTCACGAAGCGGCCGACACGGAAACCGCCGGGACCCGGTCGCGCAGCACGAGGCTCGGTACCGACTCCGCGCCCACCAGCTCCAGCGCCTGGCGCACGGCGCGGCCGCAGCGCACGACGGTGTGGCGGTGCGGGCGGGACGCGGCGAAGCGGACGATGTGCCCGGCCCCGGCCGCGTCGACGAAGTCGAGGTCGCTCGCGTCGAGCATGACCACCGAGTCGGCCCCGGCCACGAGCTCGAGGATGCAGGGCAGCGACTCGGCGTTGGAGGCGTCGAGCTCGCCGGTGAGCCGCAGGTGGGCCCCCCAGCCGCCGAGGGTGAACGCGAGCAGCGGGCCCGGGTGGACGGCGCCGATGCGGGCCAGCAGCTCCTTGCCGAAGCGGCGGCGGTCGTAGAGGCACAGCCCGGTGACGCGCGGGTCGCCGAAGAGGCGGTCCACCTCGTGCTCGTACGCGAACAGGTCGGTCGGCGTCCACGCGGGCCGGTCGGTCCAGGTCATCTGGCCGGCGACGGAGACCGCCGGCCAGCCGCCGCCGAGGGTCTCGTCGGCGAGCCGGGTGAGCAGGTCGAGCATGTCCGCCACGCCGAAGACCGGGCCGCCGAAGGCGCCGAGCGGGGCACCGGTCTGACCGGTGCTGAAGCGGACCGTCGTGAACTGCCCGGTCACGGCCCCGGTCACGCCCTCGGCCAGTTCCCGGGCCAGGTCGCCCGATTCGGTGTCCAGGAAGACCACGACGCGGTGACCTGCGGTGACCGCCCGTTGCGCGAAGTCCGCCAGCAGCCCGCGAATCTCGTCGTCACTTGAGTAAGCGAGCGTGACGTGTTTGCCGAACAACGCCGCCCCAAGCTCCCGCACGGGCTACACATTACGACGTGAACAACCGGGCCGTGAATGCCGCGGGCGTGAATACCGAACTTGCCCTACTCAACCGTTCGGCGTGTTGTTACTCAAGGAAAGCGAATCATCTCCTACAACTTATAGGCGCGGCGCGTCGTCGGCCTTGTCGTCGGCGAGCGCGGCCGGGCCCAGGATGAGCGGGTCGGGCGCGGCGACGATCTCGTTGTCCTTGTTGTCGTACTGGAAGCGGCTCAGCACGTGCCGCATCGCCTCGAGCCGGGCCCGCTTCTTGTCGTTGCTCTTCACGACGGTCCACGGCGCGTCGGCGGTGTCGGTGTAGAAGAACATCGCCTCCTTCGCCTCGGTGTAGTCGTCCCATTTGTCCAGCGAGGCGAGATCCATCGGCGACAGTTTCCATTGCCGTACCGGGTCCACCTGGCGGATCAGGAATCGGGTGCGCTGCTCGTTGCGCGACACCGAGAACCAGAATTTGACGAGCTTGATGCCGGAGCGCACCAGCATCCGCTCGAGCTCGGGGGCCTGGCGCATGAACTCGAGGTACTCGGCCCGGTTGCAGAAGCCCATGACCCGCTCGACGCCGGCCCGGTTATACCAGGACCGGTCGAACAGGACGATCTCCCCCTTGGCCGGCAGGTACTGGATGTAGCGCTGGAAGTACCACTGCGTGAGCTCGCGCTCGCTGGGCTTCTCCAGCGCGACCACCCGGGCGCCGCGCGGGTTGAGGTGCTCCATGAACCGCTTGATCGTGCCGCCCTTGCCGGCCGCGTCGCGCCCCTCGAAGAGGATCACGAGCCGGTCGCCGCTGTCCTTGATCGAGTTCTGCAGCTTGAGCAGCTCGATCTGCAGCAGGCGCTTGACGCGGTCGTACTCCGCCCGCGTCAAGCGCTCGTCGTAGGGGTAGTCCTCCCGCCACGTGTCGACCGGCTGGCCGTCCTTGCGCAGCAGCACCGGGTCGTCATCGTCGTCGTCCTCGACCAGGTAGTCGTCGAGCGAGAGTTCCGTCATACTTTCGATGTACCCCACGCCCCGGCGTTTCACCACTGCCGGGGCTTGAACACCGCGTTACAAGATCACTGGTACCCGCGGATCTCCTTGAACGCCGCGGGCAGCGAACCGGTGCGCGCGTCGAAGGTGCGGCCCCCGGTCAGGTCGGCGATCTGCTGCATCTCGGCGACGTTGCCCTCGCCGAAGAGGATCGTGAACACCGGTACCTTCGCCAGCTGCGGCACCCGCGACCTGAACGCGTCCAGGCGCGCCCCGGCGGTGACCTCGCCGTCGGTGAGCAGGACGATCGACGTGAACCGGTCGGGGTCCTCCTTGGCCAGGGCGGCGGCCTGGTCGTAGGCGGTGAACAGGGCGTCGTAGATCGCGGTGTCCCCGGAGACCTTCAGCCCGCCGACGTACCCGCGGATCTGCTCGAGGGTCGGCTGGAAGTTGTCCTCGGGCACGTCGAACCGGCTCACCTGGCCCGGCTTGCTGCTGAACGGGATCATGAGCACCTGCTCGCGGCCGTTGAACCGGCTGAACTGCCCGGAGAGGCTGGTGTCGGCGCCGGTGAGGCCGATGAGGGCGTTCTTGAGGCCCTCGATCCGCTCGCCCTTCATCGATCCGGACAGGTCCAGCACGTAGATCGTGCGGGCCGGCTTGCGCAGGTCGTCGCCGAACGCCCCGATGAGCGCGTTGGCCGCCTCGAGCTTGCCCGGGAAGGGCAGCTCCGGCAGGCTCCCGCCGCCCTTGGGCCCGAACTCGGCGCCGAGCGCCAGGTTGGGCACCGCGGGCCGCCGCCACGTGCGCTCCATGATCTGCTGCTGCACGCTCGGGCGGCGCAGGTAGTCGGCGATCGCCGCGTAGTTGGTCTTCGTCTGCTCCGGCACCCCGGCGAGCAGGGTCAGCGGGTAGTCGGCGGTGACGACGCCGTCGGACGGGTACACCACGGAAAGCTTTTCGGGCAGTTTGCCTGACGCGTTGAGCGACAGGATCACCGACTCGTAGTTGACGAGCCCGTCGACGGCGTGGTCGTTCTTCGCCACGGCGTTCTTGGTGAAGGCGTCGGCCAGCCAGCCCGACGAGCCCGCGGTCAGGTTCTGCCCGGCGAAGAACGCCCGCAGCCGCGGGGTCAGCGGGGCGATCTGCTCGGCGCTGAGCGCGGCGCCGGTGCCGGACAGCGCCGCGGCGACCCCGACGAGCGCGGAGAAGCCCGAGTTCGAGCTGGCCGGGTTGGTCATGCCGTAGGTGAACTTGTGCTCGCCGGCCGCGACCGCGATCTCCGACCACGTCGGGCGGTGCTGGTCCCAGCCGAGCTGCTTGGCCACGGTCTCGCGCAGGCCCAGCACGACCGGGGAGGTCGCGACCTTGGTGGCGGTGCCGATCTTGTCCCCGGCGCCCGGGTGCAGCTGGAGGTACCGGTTGCTGGCGAACCAGATCGCGTCGTAGCTCTTGGCGGCGTTGCCCGACACCACGTTCTCGACGCCGTCGAGGGTGCCGGTGGCCTGGAGCTTCACCTCGACCCCGGTGGCCTGCCGGGCCTGGTCGAGGATCGGCTGGAGGTCGGCGAGCTCGCTGCCGGCGAGCACGCGCAGGGTGCCGGAGCCCTTGAGGAACGCGCCCTCGCTCGCGGCGGGCTCGGCCCCCTTCGGCTTCTCGGTGCAGGCGCCCAGCAGGAGGGTCGCCGCGATCAACGCGACGCCGAGCCGCCGCATGCCGCCGCCTCCGCTTCGCTCGGTACCGCTCACGCCATCTTCTCCTCAAGCCTCGCCAGCAGGTCGTGCTGGGCGTCGTAGTCGGGTTCGGGCACGGCGCCGGCGATGGAGTCCGGGAGCGCGGCGTCGCCGGGGCGTACCTTCGCGAAGACCGGCGCGGTGAGCGTGCTGTCCGCGGTGCGGAAGCCGTGCTTGGCCGCCAGGCGCTGCAGGTCGGGGTCGCTCGCGAGGAGCTTGGCCACCGTCGCGCCGGCGTCGCTCAGCGGCACGATCGTGTGCTCGCACATGAGGGTCGGGTTGGGGTACAGCACCGTCTGCCCGTTGCTCAGGCCCTGGTTGACCGCGTGGTCGACGAACTGGGCCTCGTAGATGAGCACCATCGGCGCGAAGTTGGTGCCGCGGCCCAGGTAGCTCTCGAACGGCTCCTCGCTCGTGGTGTCCACGGCGCCCTGGTCGGTGAAGAGCTTGGCCACGGCGCCCAGGTCGCCGCCGGTGACCTGGCTGACCAGCGCGGCGAACATCGCCGCGGAGTTGGAGTCGGCCGGCCGGGTCGTGGCCACGAGCACGTTCTGCGCGACCGGCCGCGTCGTGTTGCCGGGGATGTCGGTCCACTTGAGGTTGCGGCGGTTGGCGTCGACCAGCGCCTTGAGGTCGAGCCGCCAGACCCGCGCGCTGTCGCGCTCGGCGAGGTGGGCGCTGTTGAGCAGGTCCACGATCGGCTGGAAGGTCGCGACGGCCAGCGGCGAGGAGAACACCGCGACGTTGTCGCCCTTCGGGGCGCTGTGCCGGCGGACCTCCTCGGCGGCGGCCTTGCTGCTGGGGAAGGCGAAGTCGTACCCGGCCGTGCGCGTGGGCATCTGCCGGGACCCGGCCGCGTCGGCCCGCACCGCCCACCCGTGCCGGGCCAGGGCGGCCTTGACGTCGGGGTCGGCGAAGTACGGCAGCTTCTCGGAGCCGACGATGGCCGTGAGCTGCTTGACGCCGCCCGCCCCGGCCCCGCCCCCGCGGCCGAGCAGGTGCCCGGCGACGGCGCCGATGACGACCAGCACGAGCACCAGGACGATCAGGGGTCCGGTCCGCTTCACGGCCCCGATTGTGCCCCATCGGTACAAACCCCGGCCGTCAATGTCCAGTTCAAATGACGTTCATGTCGTCCACAGTGGAGGAATAGGCGCCGGCCCCGGCGGCCCGGCCGGCCGGTCTGACCTGTTTCCGACGGAACCGGAGCATACGTGTCGATGTCGTCACCCTGCGTCGCGCACTGCGGCTGATCTGCGCAGAATGCACCATCCGAACGGCCGAGGCTCGCCTCCGACCGGCTGACCAAGGGCCGGAATCCGCCCTGCTCGATGTCATACTTGCCGGCGGCCAGGGGGAGTGTGGCGAAAATGGGTAGGCATCAGGCGGGTACGCGCTCGCTCGGCGCGGTCATGCGCGGGCTCGTGCTGCTGCTCGCCGTCGGGCTCGTCGCCGGCGCGGGCTGGTACGCCCTGCGCGGGCGGCCCGCCGGCGACGACGGCACCGGCTGCCCCACCACGCTGCGGGTGGTGACCGCCTCCTCGTTCTCCACCGTGGTCTCCGCCGCCGGCCGCGTGCTGCGCTCCGGCCCGGACTGCGTCCTGCTCGACATCACCGCCGCCGACGGCCGCCCCGCGGGCGGGCAGCTCGCACAGGTCAACGCCGACGTGTGGATCCCCGACGACGCCTCCTGGGCCACCGTCGCGCCCCCGGGCCTGCTCGTGCCCACCGACAAGGACAAGGGCGGCGCCGTACGGCAGGAGACGAGCGCCGGGGCCACGATCGCGACCACCCCGATCCTCATGGTCACCGACCAGGCCACCGCGGACAAGATCAAGGGCGGGGGCGGCGGCTGGCTGGCCCTGGCCGGGCTGCTCGACGGCAAGAGCAGCGGCGTGCGGCTCGTCGTCCGCGACCCGTCGCTGTCCGGCGACGGCCTGGTCGCGGCCGGAGCCGTGGGCGAGGCGGTCTGGCTCAAGGACGGCATGGACGCCTCCTCGCTCGCGCTGAACACCACGCGGGCGGTGACCCGCACCGTCAACCACGACCTGGCCGCCACCCCGAACGAGGTGGGCGAGGTCGGGCTGGTTCCCGAGTACGCGCTGTTGCCGATCATGAACGTGGCGCCGAACCGCGTCTATCTCAGCGGGGCGGACCATACCGCGCTCATGCGGTACACCTGGCTGCCCACCGCCGCGGCGGCCCGGGACCCGCAGCGGGCCGTGGCCCTCAAGCGCCTGCTCGCGAGCTTCGAGACCACCGAGGTCCGCCAGGCCATCTCCGCCGCGGGCCTGCGCGGCCCGGGCCAGGTCCGCCCGCCGTTCGAGGGCGGCTCCGCCCTGCCCGAGCCGACCGCGCCGCCGTTCGACGTGCTCGCCGCCCACCACGTGCAGCACGTCTTCGCCACGTGGGACCCCGAGGACCGGCGCAGCAACCTGCTCATCGCCGTGGACATGGCCGGCCCCGGCACCGGCGCGGGCTCCAGCCCCGCCGTGATCGGCAGCGCCGCGCCCGGCGGCAAACAAGCGCCGATCGACGTGCTCAAGTCCGGCTGCCGCGTGGTCGGCGACCTCATGCCGGTCGGCTCCCGCCTGGGCCTGTGGGAGATCAGCCCCGGCCAGCCCGGCGGGTACCGCAAGCTGCTGCCGTCGGACCGCCTCGACGAGACCTCGAGGGCCGCGTTCGCCCGCTCGGTGAGCACCCTGACGACCCACAAGGCCGGCGCGGGCCTGCTGGACACGGTCGTCGCCGCGTACCAGTCGGTGCGCGACGACTGGCACGACGACATGTTCAACCAGATCTTCATCCTGACCGACGACGCGAACAAGGACAGCACGAACGCCCAGGCCGTGGCCGCGATGGTGCAGAAGCTCACGGAGCTGCAGGACAAGGAGCGCCCGGTCACGATCAGCGTGGTGGTCCTGGGCAAGAAGGACGCGGCGGACCGCTTGAAGGCGGCCCTGCAGCCGCTGGGCGCGTACGTCGACTTCGCCCAGACGGTCGACGACGTGCAGGCCGCCTTCATCCACGTCGTGGCGGGCGGCCTGCACGAGTAGCGGTACACGTTGACGCCCTTTGATACGAAGGGCGGTGTCGGCAGGAGCGCGCCGTCCCGGCACAGCCGCTCCCGTGACGCAGGAGGGGCCCCGCGGCACGCGGCCGGTCGAGCACCGGCAACGGGGGCGCGCCGCGGGCCACCCTCCTGTATGCGGCCACGGACAGGCGGGGTCAGACCGGTACGTCTCCGCAGAGGTGGACCTCCACGCCCAGTGCGGACAGCATCGCGGCCTTGGCCAGTAGGGCCTTGTCGGCGGTTTCGGCGTCCGGGGCGTAGGCGACGTTCAGGTGGTTGGCCTTGTGCCGGGCCATGAACTGGTCGCGGGTGACGCCGTGCAGGACGGCGTGCATGATGGGCCACGCCGGGGTTGTCGCGTTGGAGCGGCGCTGCGACTCCTCCGCCGGCAGGGATACGGCTGATGCGCGGCCCAGGTCGGCGTGCAGGGTGCCGCCCTGGATGAAGACCCGGCTCCAGACGACCTCGCCCGGCTTGCAGATGCCCTTGATGGTCGAGCCGCCGAGCGGGAAGTACACGGGGTCCTGGCGCCAGCCTTCGGCTTCGGCGTAGCCGGTGGCGAAGTGGGACGCCGGGACCGAGCCGGAGATTTCCCAGACCCAGACGAAGTCGTCGCCGTAGGTTTCGCCCCAGCGGACGTCGTGGAGGGTGGTGGCCGGGTCGAGGCCCATGGCGGTCCAGATGCGGTTGGTGATGAGGGCGTCGACGGCGACGCCTTCGTCGGCTTCGTTGAAGTGGGGTAGCGGGACGCCGTCCCACAGGACGCGGGTGCCGTCGCGGGTGGTGACTGGGTGGCGTTGTTGAGGAGGCCCTCGGCGAGGTCGGAGGCGGGGCTGAGGTCTTTGAGGCCTTGCTGGTATTGGATGCCGACGGCGTCGAGGCCGTAGTCGTCGGCGATGCGTAGGGCGGACCCGTTCGCGAACGTCACCTACGACGACCCCGGGCTGCCCGTCGCGATCCGGCTCGAGGCGCACACGCCCTTCGTGCCGCTGGACGCGGATGCGAGCGCGCTGCCGATCGTGCGGTACCGCTTCACGGTCCGCAACGACAGTGCCGGGTTCCGGCACGGCTTCCTGCTCGGCGCGCTGCAGAACGCGGCCGGCTGGGACGGCGTGACGCCGATCCGCGGCACCCGCGGCGCCGGCTACGGCGGCAACGTGAACCGGCTCCTGCGCCGGCCCGGCCAGTCCGGTGTGCTCATGGACCACCCGGGCCTGGCCGAGGACGACCCCACCGCCGGCGAGCTGCTGCTGTGGACCGACGCGCCCGCCGCCGTGCTGCCCCGCGCGCACGACGCCGACGCCCTGCTGCGGTTCGTGGAGACCGTCCGGCTCGTCGCCCCGACCCAGCTCGGCGACTACTCGGACGCGGCGCTGCGCTCGGCGCTCGGCCCGGGCGCGTCGCCGATGCGGGCGCCGAGCGGGCCGAGCCCGGCCGGGCACACCTGGGACGCCGGCGTCGCGGCCGCGTTCGCCCTGGCCCCGGGGGAGTCCACCACCATCGACATCGTCCACGCCTGGTGGTTCCCGAACCGGTACGCCGACTTCGACCGCTTCGGCCCCCAGCACCACTACGGCCCGAGCCGCTTCTGGGTCGGCAACCACTACGCGACCCGGTTCGGCGGCGCCCTCGACGTGCTCGACGCCTACCTGGCCGGCCGCGACCGGCTCGACGCCGCGTCGCGCGCGTGGGCCGACGCGGTGGCGGGCAGCGACCTGCCGGAGCCGCTGCGGGAGACGATCGCGGCCCAGCCGGCCCTGGTGCGCTCGCCGAGCGTGTTCCGCACCGCGGACGGGCGCACGTACGCGTTCGAGGGCGCCCTGGGCGCCTCGACCCGCAACTGGAACGGCGACGCGGGCGGCTCGTGCCCGCTCAACTGCAACCACGTGCTGAACTACGAGCAGGCCCTGGCCCGGCTGTTCCCGTCCGTGGGGCGGGACATGCGCGAGACGGAGTTCGCGGTGCAGGCCGCGGACGGTTCGATCCCGCACCGGGTCGTCCTGCCGCTGTACCTGCCGCAGCTGCACGGGGTGCCGATCGGCGGGCCGGAGCGGCCGGCGCTGGACGGCATGCTGGGCGCGGTGCTGAAGACGTACCGCAGCGTCCTGGACGGTGCCGGCGTCGAGTGGCTGTCGTCGCACTGGGCCTCGCTGGTCGCCCTCATGTCCTACGTCTCGGACACGTGGGACGTCGCCGGCGACGGGGTGCTGCGCGGCGACCAGCCGGTCACGTACGACATCTCGCTGCACGAGCCGAACATGTACGTCGGCGCGCTGTGGCTGGCGGCGCTGCGGGCCATGCGGGAGATGGCGGGCCGGCTGGGTGTGGCGGCCGCCTACGACTTCGAGCGGGCCTCGGAGGCGTACGACCGGCTGCTGTGGAACGGCGAGTTCTACGACTTCGGCGGCGGCTGCCTCGCCGACCAGCTGCTCGGGCAGTGGTGGGCGCACGAGCTCGGGCTCGGCCACCTCCTGCCGGCCGGGCGGGTCCGGGCGGCACTGCGCTCGATCGTGCGGTACAACCTCCGCACGCACTTCGAGCCGCACGGATACCGTTCGTTCGCCGACGGCGACGAGACCGGCCTGGTGGTGTGCAGCTGGCCGCACGGGGGGCGCCCGGCCGTCCCGCTGCGCTACTGCGACGAGGTGTGGACCGGCGTGGAGTACCAGGTCGCCGCCCACTGCTTCCACGAGGGCCTCGACGAGGAGGGGCTGGCGATCCTCCGCGGCGTGCGGGCGCGCTACGACGGCACGCGCCGCAACCCGTTCAACGAGATCGAGTGCGGCGACCACTACGTGCGGGCGATGGCCGGCTGGTCGCTGCTCACCGCGTGGAGCGGGGTCCGCCACGACGCGACGGCCGGGACGCACACCAGCGGCGCGCGCCCCGGCCGGTACCCCTACGTCGCCGGCACGTCCTGGGGCACGCTCACGGTCGCCGCGGACGGCGGGATCTCCTGCAGCATCCACGAGTTGCCGTCGGGGTCGGCGAACCCGACGTAGAGGATCCCGCCCATGTCCATCACCTCGCCGGCCTCGACGCCCCGCTTGAGCAGCGCCTCGCGGACCTGGCGGACGTCGTCGACGACGAGGTGCAGGCCCTGCACGGCGCCCGGCGCCTGCCGCAGGCCGGGCAGGCCCGTGGAGAGCAGGACGGAGCAGGCCGAACCGGGCGGGGTCAGCTGCACGATCCGCGCACCGTCTCCGGGCTGGATGTCGTGGTCGACGTGGAAGCCCAGCTTGTCGGCGTAGAAGGCCAGGGCCGCGCCGACGTCGGCCACGGGGACCGGGACCAGCTCCAGGCGCATGGTGAACTGCCCGGCGAGGTAGGCCTCGAGGTTGGCGTAGCCGGCGTCCATGCCCTCGCGCATCCCGCTGTGCAGCGCGCTGTCCCGCGCCTCGGCCGACGGGTACGCGATGTGCGTGGTGATCCGGGTCCGGCCGCCGAGGTCGGTGAACGTGAGCGTGTTGCGGGTGGTGGCCCAGCCGCCGCTCCACGCCTCGGTGCTCACGAGCCGCCCGGGCCGCTCGATCTCCTCGAACGTGCCCGAGATCGTCAGCTCCTCGCCGGCCTCGGTGCGCCAGACGTACCGGAACGGCCCGCCCGGCCGCAGGTCGATCTCGCACACGGGCATGGTCCAGCCGGGCGGGCCGAGCATCCAGTGCGGCAGGTGCCGCGGGCTGGTGTGCACGTCGAAGACCAGCTCGGGCGGGGCGGCCACGACGCGGGTGACGCGCACGCCCAGGTCGCCGTCGAGCTCGAAACCGGTCACGCCGAGGGTGTCAGTGCTCATCGTCGGACTCCTTGATGTCGTCTTGCAGAAACTGCAGGTAGGCGTCCAGGCGCGAGTAGCTCTCGTCCCAGAACCGCCGGTACTCCTCGGTGAACGCGGCGACCTCCTTCAGGGGCGCGGCCTCCAGCCGGCAGGGCCGCCACTGCGCCTCCCGCCCGCGCGAGATCAGCCCCGCCTGCTCCAGCACCCGCAGGTGCTTGGAGATCGCGGGCCCGCTCATCGTGAACGGCGCCGACAGTTCCTTCACGGTCGCCTCGCCGGCGCTGAGCCGGGCCAGGATCGCCCGCCGCGTCGGGTCGGCGAGCGCCGCGAAGGTCATACTCAGCCGATCAGTGCTCATCCTGTACCTAACCAAGTGGTTATCTAACCTGTTGGTTACTCAAGCAGGTCAGCCGCCCTTCGTCAAGAGGAGTCACTCGTGCGGATCGACGCCGCCCGCCCCATGGCCGCCTGGGTCGCGGTGCTGGCGACCCCGGACGGGCCGCTGCTCGCGCCGTGCGGGCCGCTCTTCGACGCGCGCACGAAGGCGCTGCGGGGCAACTGGGCGGCGGTGGTGCGGGCGGCGGCGTCGCTGCCCGGCGGGCGGACCGTGCTGCTGGCGGCGGGGGTCGCCGGGCCGCGCCGGTTCGACCTCGGCACCGGTTCCGAACTGCCGCCGGTCGACGACCCGGCCGAGGTGACGGACGTGGCGGTGGCCCCGCTGCCGGACGGGCGGGTGGTGCTCGCCGGGGCCGGGCCGGGGGGCGTGCACCGCTGGGACGCGGCGACGGGGGAGCGCCTGGGCCGCCGCCCGCTCGTGGGGCCGGCCCTGCGCGCGGTGACCGCGGCCCTGCGCCCCGGCGGCGTGACCCTGATCGCGTGCGACGACACCGCGCTGTACCGCTGGGACGCCGCGACCGGCGACCCGCTGCGGCCGCCGCAGCAGACGGCCGCCGAGTCCCTGGGCGGCCTGGCCCTGGCTCCGACCGGCCGCGAGATGCTGGTCGGCGGCGACTGGGACGGTGCGGTACACCGTTGGGACCCCCACACGGGCCAGGAGCTCGGCGATCCGATCCCGGTGCCGTCGCCGGCCCGCCTGGCCGGCTGCTTCGCGGGGCGCCTCGACCGCCCGTGCGCCCTGCTGCTCGCGGCCGACGCCCGCTACGACACCGCGGTCGCCGTCGACCTCGAGCGCGGCGAGCGCATCCCGATCCCGGCCGGGGCGCGGGCGGTCTTCGCCCTGGACGGCGAGACCCTGGCGGTACTGGTCCACCCGGGCGGGCAGCTGACGGTCGAGCCCCTCTACGGCTGACGGCGCAGGCCGTCCAGGGTCGTGGCCGTCGCCTGCTCCCACACGCGGCGGGCGGTGTCCTCGTCGCCCAGGACCCCGCGCAGTTCCAGGGTCGCCAGGCCGTGCACGAGGGCCAGCAGGTGCCGGCCGACGGTGAACTCGTCGCGGCCCGGGAACAGGCCCAGGGCGAGGCACCGGCGGATCGTGCCCAGGACGCGGTCGAAGCTCGCGTACACCAGCCGGAACACGGGATCGCCGGGGTCCGCGCCCGCGTGGACCTGGGCCATGAACAGGTCGTAGAGCTGCGGCTTCTCCCGTGCCGCGGCCCGGAACCCGGCGACGAGCAGCGGCAGCTCGGCGAGCGGGTCGGCCCGCTCGGGCACGGCCGCGTGGTGGCGGCGCATGGTCTCGGCGACGTCGAGCGAGAGCGCCCGCAGCAGGCCGTCCTTGTCGCCGAAGAGGCTGTACACGGCCCGGGTCGTGGTCCCGACCGCGTCCGCGACCCGCCGCACCGACACCCCGGCCGGCCCCTCGGCATGCACGAGCTCCCCCGCGGCGGCCAGCAGCGCCGCCCGCGTGTCCGCGCCGTGTTCCCGGGGTCGTCCCATCGCTTGCCAGCATATCGTGACGCTGTTACGTTACGTTGTATCAAAACCGGGAGGAGCCGATGGTGTACGACGTGATCGTGGTCGGCACGCGCCCGGCGGGGGCGGCCACGGCGCTGCTGCTGGCCCGCGCGGGACTGCGGGTCCTGGCGGTGGACCGGGCCCGGTTCCCCAGCGACACGCTCTCCACGCACCAGATCCAGCCGCCGGGGGTTGCCCTGCTGCGCCGGTGGGGCCTGCTCGAGGCGCTGCTTGCCGCCGGTACACCCATGATCCGAACGGCCCGTTTCGACCATCCGGCCGCCGTGCTGCACGGCGCCTACCCGGGCCCGGACGGCGTGCTGAGCCCGCGCCGCACGCTGCTGGACGCGCTCCTCGTCGACGCGGCCCGGGCCGCGGGCGCCGAGGTCTGGGAGGGCTTCGCCGTCACGGATCTCCTGTGGACGGACGGCCGCGTGACCGGCGTCGAGGGCGCCTTCCGGCGCGGCGCCCCGGCCTCGGCCTCGGCGGCGGTCGTGGTCGGCGCCGACGGCAAGCGCTCGACGGTCGCCCGGCGGGCCGGCGCCCGCTCGTACCGCGTGCGCCCGCCGACCTCGGGCGCCTGCTACGCCTACGTCGAGGGCCTGGAGCTGACCGGCGGCGAGGTGTACCCGCGCGCGGACCGGCTCGCCTCCGTCTGGCCGACGAACGACAACCTCGCCGTCGCCTTCCTCTCGGTACCGCGGGCCCGGTTCGACGACGTGCGCGGGCGCGGGTTCCGGGCCGGCTTCGGCGAACGGCTCGCGGGGACCCGCCTGGCCGGGCCCGTCCGGGCGACGGTGGACCTGCCGAACGGGTACCGTGTGCCGTTCGGCCCGGGCTGGGCCCTGGCCGGGGACGCCGGCCTCGTCATGGACCCGATCACCGGCCAGGGCATCGGCAACGCCCTGCGCGACGCCGACGCGCTGGCGGCCGCACTCGTTTCCGGCCTCGGCGGCGGGCGCCCGCTGCGCGCGGCCCTGGCGGCCTACCAGCGCCGCCGGGACCGGGAGCGGCGCGCGATGTACCGCATCACGACCTCGATGGCGGCGTTCGGGCCGGACCGGGCCGGGCGGTGGCTGTACCCGGCCCTGGCCCGCGACCCGGCCGGCGTGACGTGCTTCCTGGGCGTGCTGGCGGGGCTGACGCCGCCGAACCGGCTGTGGCCGGCCGCGCTGCGGGGCCTGCGGCTCACCGGGCCACGAGCTCAGCCGCTGAACACGGCCGACGAGCGGTTCGGAGCCGGCTGAGGACAGCGGGCGTGGACAGCGGCGGTGAGAGTGCCCGGCGCCGGCCGGTCGGCGCCGCGGAGCGAAGCACCTGGACACCGGGCGAGGTCTCGCAAGGGCGCAAGGTCAGCGGGCGGGAGCCGGCTCGGACGGCGGCCGCCACTCTCGCCTGATCAGCCCGTAGACCCACGAGTCGGAGACCTCGCCGTTCACGACGCAGTCTTCCCGCAACGTCCCTTCGCGCACGAAGCCGAGCTTCTCCAGCACGCGCGCAGATGCCACGTTGCGCGTATCGGTCTCCGCCTGGACGCGATTGAGGTCCAGCGTGTCGAACGCCCACCGCAGCAGAGCGCGTGCAGCCTCCGTCGCGTTGCCGTGGCCCCACGCGGCAGCGTCGAAGCAGTAGCCCAGCGACGCGCTGCGGTAGTCCGGATTCCACCGGTTCAAGCTGCACCAGCCGATGAACGCCCCGTCGCAGACGCGATCCACGGCCAGCCGCACCCCGGTGCCCTCCGCTGCCATCTCCCGGCAAGCCGTGATGAACCGCTCGGCGCGCGCGCGTTCGCTCCATGGCGGCGCGTCCCAGTAGCGCAGCACGTGAGCGTTCCTGTGCAGCGCGAAGAGGTCGTTCGCATCCGCGTCGTCGAAGGGGCGCAGTCGAAGGCGAGCGGTGCGCAGCGTGGGAGCGGTCAGCGACATGCGCGTCTTTGTTCCCTCCCGTGAGTGGTGGCCGAACCAGCAGACATCGGATGCCAGCCACCGGCAACGGGTTTCCCCGGCGGGCGGCCAGTACGACGTGCGTGACCCGGTCGATGGCCACGCACGCCGCCGGCTACCCGGAGGAGGGTGTGGACGCGGCCGGGGCGGTGATCCGGGGCCGCGACGACTCGGGTGGCGTCACACCGATCGGAGCGGTCATGTGACGAGGTCGAGCGTGCGGTCGTCGCGATCCCGCGTGGCTGTACGGCGTTGCCGCGCAGGACGGTAGAGCGGGGTGAGCGCCATGCCGGCCGCGAACGCCCAGCCGTGGTGGTCCCCGGCCCCGATCAGTACCGCCGCGGCGAGCACCGAGGCCCCGATCAGCACGAGGTCGGCCCGCCGCGGCCAGCGGCCCCGCGCGAACTGGTAGAGCCACGCACCGGCCACGATGACCACCACGGCCGTGATCAAGTTCGTGAGGCTGACCAGGGTGATCGCGGCCAGGAAGTAGCCGACGAACATCAGGGAGACCGACGGGGCCCGTTCGCCGAGCACGACGGCCATCGCGAACAGCGCCGCGACGCCGAGGACCGCGACCGAGGTGCCACCGCCGGGCGGCTCCAGCCAGTAGCCGGTGGCCTGCCCGGCGATGCCACCCACGGCGTAGGCGGCGAGCCACCAGCGCGGGCCCAGCACGCGTTCGGCGCCGATGCCGATGACCGCGAGGAACACCATGTTGCTGGCGAACTGCGCGGTCCCGGAGACGCCGGGCGACGCCATCTGCGTGAGCAGCGGTGAGAACAGTCGCCACCAGTGCGCCCAGCTGAGGCCGTCCGGGTCGCGCTGCAGGGCCGGTCCCCAGCCCTTCACCGTCCACTGTAGAATTTCCGCGACCGCGGTCAGGACCAGCACGATGGTCGTGACGATCGGGAACCGGCGATCTCTCATGTGATCAATGTATGGCGGGCCGGTACCGCCGCGGTACTGACAAATGTCACCGAAGACCCAGGTCAGATCGACCACGGCCGCCCGGGCCGGGGGTCAGCGCGGCCGGGCCGCCCGCGCAGCGGCGACCGCGTAGGTGAGCAGGACCACGGCCTCGGCGACCACGCTCAGCGCGGCCTGCGGGGCGGGCTGCCAGCCGCGTTCCACGAAGCCGAACACCCCGACGGTGCGGGACAGCGCGAAACCGGCCAGGGCGCCGCCGGCGAGCGCGACGCCGGCCGGCAGCAGCCACGGCGGCTCGCGCAGCCAGGCGCCGGCCAGCAGCAGCAACGTCAGCGCGGCGCTGCCGCCCGCCTGGATCAGGAACATCGGCCCGATCCAGGCAATGTGTTCGTACCCGTGGATGTACCGCTCCGCGTGCACGTAGCCGCTGACCGCGAGGGCGAGCACGACCGTGAGCCGCAGCGGCAGGGCGAGCCGGGGCGCGGCGGCGACCGTGAGCCGGGACCCGAGCGCGACGAGCCCGGTCACGCCAGGCTCCGGTCCCGCAGCGCGAGCGGCTGCCGGCCGCGCACGTAGCCGACCTCGCGGATGCCCAGCGCCTCGCGCAGTTTGCCGGCCGACAGCGTCACCGGCGCGGGCGCCGGCCCGTCGCCCGGGTGGGGCAGCGGGTAGGCGGTGGTGGTCGCGCTGTGGAACGTCACGTTTCCCTCCGTCTTGGTGAACAGCTGGTGCACGTGCCCGTTGAGGCAGGTCACCGAGGCGAACCGGCGCAGCAGGGCGAGCACCTGGGCCGCGTCGTCGGTGCCCCAGCCCCAGGCCGGGTACATCGCGAACAGCGGGATGTGGCTGAAGACCACGATCGGTGTGTCGGCGGACAGGCCGGCCACGTCCTGGCGCACGAAGTCGATCTGATCGGTGCCCAGGTGCCCGAGCTTCTCCAGGCTCAGCGTGTTCACCAGCGCGATGAAGTGCACGCCGGCCAGGTCGAAGCTATACCAGCCGTCGCCCCGGGTGCCGGCGCCGAAGGCCGCGCGGTACTTCTGCCCCGAGTCGTCGACCGAGTCGTGCTCCCCGGGCACGGTCAGCACCCGCCCGGTGCGCAGCCCGGACATCATCTGCTTGACCTGGTCGAACTGGGCCGGGGTGGCGAGGTGGGTGAGGTCACCGGTGTGCATGACGAAGGCCGGTCGCTCGGGCAGGCCGTTGATCAGGTCGATCGCCTCGGTGAACGACGCCTCCACGGCGGTGTTGGCCGGGCCGGTGAAGCCCAGGTGGCTGTCGCTGATCTGGACGAATCGCAGCGCGGTCGGATCGGCGGCGGCGGCCGGCGCGTCACCGGCGACGTGGCTGATCACCTCGCCGCCGCTGACGGTGAGCACGACCGCCGCGCCGAACCAGGCCGTGTGGCGCAGCAACTGCCGCCGGCTCATGCCCTGCGGGTCCCCGGGGGCGGTCATGCCGTCACCGTCACGGTCGCGGTCATGAACGGGTGGATGCTGCACAGGTACTCATAACGGCCGGGCGCGGTGAACGTGAACGTGAACGTGTCGCCGGCCTTCAGCGTCCCGGAGCGGAACCCGCCGCCGGGCGCGCCCGGCTGGGTGACCACCGTGTGCGGATCCTGGTCGTGGTTGGTCCAGGTGACGGCGGTGCCGACCGGCACGGTCGCGTTCGCCGGGGCGAACGCGAAGCTCTTGATGTCGATCGCGTTGGCGGCGGCCGGTGCGTCCTGGCCCGCCGCGTCCGCGGCCGACGCGCTCATGCCCGGCATCCCCGGCATCGGCGTCGCGGCCCCCGTCGTCGCCGGCGCCGGCGCCGGATCGCTCCCCGGTTGCCCACCGCCCTTCCCGCCACCGCAGCCGGCGAGCGCGAGCGACGCGGCCGCCGCCATCGCGACCGACACGTACCTGGGGTGTCTCACGTGGTACCTCCGTCCGGTTCGGACCCACGCTCGGGTCCCTCACCGGGAGATAGCGCTCCGGGTTACACCCGGCGGCCGGACCGCTATGCCGGAGCGAGCACCTGCACCACCCCGTCGACCTCCCGGACCACCAGCCGGGGCAGCGGGGCGGGCGCCTTCCTGAGCTGGTGGCGCACCAGCATGCCGTCGAGGTCGAAGGCGGCGTTGTGGCACGGGCAGGCCAGCTCCCGCCGCGGCTGGTCGAGCGCCAGGCGGCAGCCGAGGTGGGTGCAGACGCCGGAGACCGCGGAGAGCCGGCCGCCCGTGCGACGGACGAATCCGTTGACGGCGCCCAGGTCGAACGGCTTGACCGCACCGTCGGGCAGCTCGGCGCTGGTGGCCACGGTGCGCCAGGTGCCCGCGTTCGGGCGCAGCTGCGGCGGCGGCCCGGGGCGCTGGGTGAGCTCGTTCTGCACGGTGGCCCCGACGGCCGCGCCGGCCGCCGCGGTGGCCGCCGCCGCGGAGGTCCACAGCACCAGCCGGCGGCGGGTCGGCCGCGGGGCCGGCGCCGCCGGCGCGTCGTCGAGCTCGGCGGCGAGGCGCCGGCGCAGCCCGGTGACGAACTCCTCGCTCGGCGTCCCGCTGCCCGGCCGGGCGGCGCGCAGCGTGATCGCCGCGCGCAGCATCCCGGCGTCCTCCTCCTCGGCGCGGAAGGCGGTGGGCCGCTTCCCGGCCAGCAGGGCGTTGATGTACCGCCGCAGTCGCCGGGTGCTCATCTCGTCGTCCTCTCGTTGGCCGCCGCCTGCCGCAGCGCCCGGAACTGCAGCACCTTCGCGTTGGCGACGCTGATCCCCATCCGCGCGGCCGCCTCCTTGATCGGGCACGCCTCAAGGAACCGCAGCTCGAGAATGCGACGGTACCGATCCGGCAGCCCGGCGAGAATCCGGTCCGCCCGGGCCGTCGCCTCGTGGTTCTCCGGGGCGGCCACCAGCAGGTCGGCCACCTGCTCCGGGTCCAGCTCGGTGATCTCCCGGCCCAGGGTACGCATCCAGTGCCGGGCGAGCGCGGTGCGCGCGGTGGCCAGCAGGTACGCCCGCACCTCGCCGACGCTCGCCGAGGTGCGCAGCGGGCCGAGCGCCGCCAGGAACACCTCGGTCGTCAGGTCCTCGGCGTCCGGGCGGTTGCCGACCTTCGCGAACATCATCCGGTACACCCGGTGCACGTTGTCCCGGTAGATGGCCTCCCAGTCGGGGTACCGGTCGTCGGCGACCAGCCGCAGCCGCGGCGCCGGCCGCTCCTGCTCCGGCTGGTCCCGCGACGGCGGGTCCGCCGGCCGCCGGCGCCGGATCCAGGACGCTCGTCCCTCTGCCACTGCCGCACCACCCAGCTTCCGGCACACATCGTCGGATACGGATAGCGCTCCGGGTTACACCGGGCCGTGCTGTTGAAAGTTGCCAACCATCGGGGTTCAATAGGCGAAATATTTCGTCATCGACCCGTGTGGATGAAGGTGGCGCCATGTCCGTCCGTGCACCCCGCCTGCTCGCCGCGGCGGCCGCCCTTGCGCTCCTGACGGTCGTGCCGCTCGCCCCGGCGGCGCCGGCCGCCGCGGCGGCGGTTACCGGCTGCCCGGTCGATCCGGCCACGCCCAAGCACCAGATGCGCGCGATGTGGATCGCGAGCGTGGTCAACATCGACTGGCCCAGCGCGCCCGGCAGGAGCCAGGCCGAGCTGCAGGCCGAGTACGACGGCTGGCTGACGCTGGCCCGGTCGCTCAACTACAACGCGGTGATCGTGCAGGTCCGGCCGCACGCCGACGCGTTCTGGCCCTCGCCCTACGAGCCGTGGTCGCAGTATCTGACCGGCGTCGCCGGCCGGGACCCGGGCTGGGACCCCCTCGAGTACCTGGTCCGCCGCGCCCACGAGGAGAACCTCGAGTTCCACGCCTGGTTCAACCCGTACCGGGCCAGCATGCCGGCGCCGGGCGGGGCCGGGACCGACGTGGCGAAGCTGCCGGAGAACAGCCCGCTGCACGTGCACCCCGAGTGGGCGGTGCCGTATCCGGTGAACAACGCCGCCGGGCGGCTGTACCTCAACCCCGGCATACCCGAGGCCCGGCACTGGGTGGAGACGGCCGTCATGGACGCGGTCACGAAGTACGACATCGACGGCGTGCACTTCGACGACTACTTCTACCCGTACCCGGCCGCCGGGCAGGACTTCGGCGACGACGCGACCTTCGCGCAGTACGGCGGCGGCTTCGCGGGCAAGGCCGACTGGCGCCGCCACAACATCGACCTGCTCGTGCAGGAGATGGACGCCCGCGTGCACGCGGCCAAGCCCTGGGTGAAGTTCGGCGTCAGCCCGTTCGGCATCTGGCGCAACCGGGCGGCCGACCCGCTCGGCTCCGACACCAACGGCACGCAGTCCTACGACGCCAACTTCGCCGACACCCGCAAGTGGGTGAAGGAGGGCTGGATCGACTACATCGTGCCCCAGGTGTACTGGAACATCGGCTTCACCGTCGCGGACTACGCCAAGCTCGTGCCGTGGTGGGCCGACGTCGTCGCCGGGACCGGCGTGCAGCTCTACATCGGCCAGGCCGACTACAAGGTCGCGGCGGCCGGGCAGCCCGCGGCCTGGTTCGACCCGCGGGAGCTGTCGCAGCACCTCACGTTCAACCGGGACTACCCGCAGGTGCTCGGCGACGTACACTTCAGCGCCGTGCAGGTGCGGGCGAACCGGCTCGACGCCGAGACGATCCTCGCCGCCGAGCACCACAGCCGCCCGGCGTTCCCGCCGTCGTGGGGCCCGGCCAAGCCGTTGCTCTTCCCCGTCATCACCGCGGCCCGCCGTACCGATGCCGGAAACGCACTGCGCTGGCGCCCGACCGCGAGCGGCACCGGCCCGTTCGGCGCGGTGGTGTCCTACGGCGTCTACCGCTTCGACGGTGTCACCGCGCCCGCGGCCTGCGACCTGGCCGACGCCGCCCACCTGGTGGCCACGGTCCGCGGGACCGAGTGGACCGACGCGGCCGCCGAGCCCGGCCACCACTACACCTACGTGGTGACCGCGCTGGACCGGTTGTGGCACGAGAGCCCGGCCGGCCCGCCGCGCTGGGTGTGACGCCGTCAGTCGCCGGGACCTGCCCGCCCGGCCGGCGGCTGGACGGCAAGGCCCGGGCGGCGGACGAACGCCACGGCGCTGGGTTCGTCCGGGAGCGGTGACCCGAGGGGCCGGTGCCGTGGCACCGGCCCCCGGGCGGTGCGATCTCAGCCCGTGAAGGTGGCCGTGATCTGGGTGAACTGCCAGTTGTTCTGGGCGATGCCGGAGCAGTTGGACACGACGCCGCCGCCGGGGCAGGGGCGGTCCCGGTTCACCGACCAGAAGGCCAGGCGGGCCAGGTGGTTGTTCTGCGCGTAGTCGCGGATCTGCTGCCACTGCGCGGGCGAGGTGTTCTCCTGCTGGTCGGACAGGCCGTTCATGCCGGAGATGCCCATGTGCCGGTAGGCGGTGGCGTCGTCCCAGCCGAAGGCGGGCTTGAGCATGTTCTTGAGGCCCTCGGAGGCCGAGACCGTGCTCTGGTACATGTTGGCGCCGCCGCCGAAGTCGAACGGCATGATCGTGAAGATGTCGATGCCGGCGCCGGTCGAGGCGGCGCGGCTGATGAGCTGCTGCGCGTAGTAGCCGGGGCCCGTGGTCGCCGTGCCGAAGGTGACGATGACCTTCAGCGAGGGGTTGTTCTGCTTGACGATCTTCAGGGCGTCGACGATGCGGTTGCGGACCGTGTCGTTCTCGAACTCGTCGGTGTTCTCGATGTCGATGTCGATCGCCTTCAGGCCGTAGGCGTTGATCACGGTCTGGTAGGCGCCGGCCAGGGCCTGCGGGGTGGAGCAGTTCGGGCCGAGCTTGTTGCCCTGCCAGCCGCCGAACGACGGGATCACGTCGCCGCCGCCCGCGCGGATCTGGCTGATCGCGGTCGCGTCGGCGCTGCCGCTGAGCGGGCGGCTGCCGTCCCAGGCGGGGGTGCAGCCGCCGCTGGAGAGGACGAACGCCATCGTGAACCACTTGATGCCGGTGGCCGACTGGACCGTCTGCGGGTTCGGCGGGTCGCCCCAGCCCTCGTAGATGTAGGGCGCCGCGCCCATGGCGCCGGACGGGGGCGGGGTGGTGCCGCCGGTCGTGGTGCCGGTGGCGCTGTTCGACGCCCCCGACTCACCCTGGGCGTTGTACGCCTTCACCGTGTACGTGTGCGTCGTGCCGGCGGTGAGGCCGGAGACCGTGGTGCTCGTGGCGGTGACCGTGGCGCGCACGGTCGAGCCCTCGTACACCCGGTAGCCGGTCACGGTGCCGGTGGAGGCGTTCCACGCGAGCGCGATGCTGGTGTTGGCGGTGCTGGTGACCCGCAGGTTGCCCGGCGCGGACGGCACTCCGGACGGGGTGGTCGGCGGGGGCGTGGTCGGGCCGCCGCCACCGGTGCAGGTGCCGAGGTCCTTCCACAGCGCCGGCGTGGTGGACGGGGTCCAGCCGGCCCCCGGGTAGGCGGTGTGCGTCTGCAGGGCCTGGTACGTGTGGCCCTGGTAGGTGACCTGGGTGCCGACCGTGTAGGTGTTGCCCTCGGCCCAGGTCGGGGCGGTACAGGCGGCCTGGATGGCGGTCGTGGCGGCCTGGGCGTTGAGCATGGGCACGAGGATCATGCCCGTCACGATGGTCAGCGCCGCGCCCGCTGCCAGGGCCAATGTGCGACGACGAGATCTCATGGGACTCCTCACCATCGATGGATCGATGGTGAGGAAGGCTATCAGTTAACATTATTAATTGTAAGAGTCGACAACCTTAAAGGATCGCGGCCGACTCCCCGGGCAGGGTCAGCAGGCCGGACTGCAGCAGCACGGCGTCGTCGGTGGCGAACAGGACGCACTCCGAGCGCAGCGGGACCGTCCGGGGGTCCGCGGTCAGGTTCGCCGCCACGGTGTGCTCGCCGCGGCGGATGTGCAGGACCCCGTCGTCGTGGACCACGTGGACGCGGTCCAGGCGCGGGTCGGCCAGGCCGGGCAGCTTCTTGCGCAGCGCGATCAGCCGGCGGTACACCCCCAGCATCTCCTGGTCGAGGCCCGCCCAGTCGAGGTGGGAGCGCGCGAACGTGTCGGGGTCCTGCGGGTCGGGCACGTCGCCGGGCGGCCAGCCGTGCGCGGCGAACTCCTCGCGGCGGCCCTTGGCCACGGCCGCGGCCAGGTCCGGCTCCGGGTGGCTGGTGAAGAACTGCCACGGGGTGCGGGCCGCGAACTCCTCGCCCATGAACAGCATAGGGGTGAACGGCGAGGTCAGCAGCAGCGTGGCGCCGACGCGCAGCAGCCCGGGGGAGAGGGTCGCGGTGAGCCGGTCCCCGGTCGCCCGGTTGCCCACCTGGTCGTGGTTCTGCAGACAGACCACGAAGCGGTACCCCGGGATACGCTCCCGGTCCACCGCCCGCCCGTGCACCCGCCGGCGGAACGAGGACCAGGTGCCGGCGTGGAAGAACGCCGACTCCCACACCGTCCGGAAGCACTCGGGGCTGCCGAAGTCGCCGTAGTACCCCTGCCGCTCCCCGGTCAGCAGGGCGTGCAGCGAGTGGTGGACGTCGTCGTCCCACTGGGCGTGCAGCCCGTAGCCGCCGCCCTCCCGCGCGGTGATCAGGCGGGGGTCGTTGAGGTCGGACTCGGCGATGAGCGTCAGCGGGCGGCCGAGCTCGGCCGACAGGGCGTCGACCTCGGCCGCGAGCTCCTCCAGCAGGTGGGTGGCGCCGCGGTCGACGAGCGCGTGCACGGCGTCGAGGCGCAGCCCGTCGGCGTGGTAGTCGCGCAGCCACTGCACGGCGCTGTCGATGATGAACCGGCGGACCTCGCCGCTGTCGGCCTCGTCGAGGTTGAGCGAGCGGCCCCACGTGTTCGCGCCCGCGGACAGGTACGGGCCGAACTGCGGGGTGTACGCCCCGGACGGGCCGAAGTGGTTGTAGACGGCGTCGACGAGCACGCCGATCCCGGCCCGGTGGGCGGCGTCGACGAACCGCTTGAGCCCGTCGGGCCCGCCGTAGCTCTCCTGCACCGCGTACCAGCCGACGCCGTCGTACCCCCAGTTGTGCTCGCCGTTGAAGGCGTTCACCGGCAGCAGCTCGACCAGGTCGATGCCCAGCTCCTTGAGGTACGGCAGCCGCTCGATCGCCCCGTCGAAGGTCCCCGACGGCGTGAACGTGCCCACGTGCAGCTCGTAGATGACGCTCCCGGCCAGCTGCCGGCCGGTCCAGGCGCCGTCGCCCCAGTCGAACCGGCCGTGGTCGTAGACGCGGCTGCGCTCGTGCACCCCGGCGGGCTGCCGGCGCGAGCGCGGGTCGGGCAGTACCCGCTCGTCGTCGTCGAGCGCGAAGCCGTAGTCGGTGCCGTCGCCGGCGGAAGGGTCCTGCGCCGTCCACCACTGGCCGTCGGCGGTCATGGATATGGCGGCGGTACCGCTGTGCAGGGTGACGCGGCGCGCGGACGGCGCCCAGACGCGGAACTCCATGGCAGTCGTTCAGTCCTTCACCAGCAGCGCGACGGGGTAGGAGGCCAGCAGGCCGGCCAGGGCCGGGGAGGTGGCCCGGCGCCCGGTGAGGGCGTCGGTCCACTCGCCGGCCGGCAGCTCGAGCGCGGTGTCGTCCCAGCCGCCGGCGGCCTCGAGGCCGACCGGGAGCCGGGTCGCGACGCTCAGCGCCCCGCCCCGGTCGAACGCGACGACGTGCCCGGCGGCGGCGCCGGTGGCGGCGACCGGCCGGTAGCCGGTGAACAGCCCGGGCCGGTCGCGGCGCAGCCGCAGCGCGCGGCTGACGACGAGCAGCTTGGCCGCGCCGGAGACGTCGACCGGCGGCAGCGGGTGCCCGCCGGCCACGGCGGCGTCGAGCGCGGCGAGCAGGTCGAGACGCTCGGCGAAGTCGACCGGGCGGCGGTTGTCGGGGTCGACGAGGGAGTTCTCCCACAGTTCGGTGCCCTGGTACACGTCCGGGACGCCCGGCATCGTCAGCTGGACGAGCTTCTGGCCCAGCGCGTTGCTCCAGCCGTACGGGGTGATCCGGGACGCGAAGTCGTGCACCGAGTCGCGCAGGTCGCCGTCGGCGAGGACCCGGGCCAGGCTCGCCCCGACCGCGGCCTCGAAGGCCTCGTCCGGCTCGTCCCACGAGGTCGAGCGGTTCGCCTCGCGGGCGGCCTTCGTGAAGTACAGCCGCA
Organism: Dactylosporangium sp. McL0621; assembly: GCF_049995355.1. Taxonomy (NCBI): domain Bacteria; kingdom Bacillati; phylum Actinomycetota; class Actinomycetes; order Micromonosporales; family Micromonosporaceae; genus Dactylosporangium; species Dactylosporangium sp. McL0621. The sequence goes on along the minus strand of NZ_CP188259.1, from coordinate 8,854,276 downwards.
GCCGTTCTTCCTCGATCGGCCAGGCGCCCACGATGGTCTGCCAGAAGAGGGCCTCGAACGACGGGTCGTCGAACGTCACGGCCCCGCGCCACGACCCGACGGCGGCGGCCCACTCGCCGGGCACCTCGCTGAGGACCGCGATGCGGGCCCGCACGTCCTCGCCGCGCTTGGTGTCGTGCGTCGACAGGGTGGTCATGGTGTCCGGCCACTCGCGGAGCCGGCGCTCCTGGGCCGCGTGGAACTCCGCGGGCCCGACGCCGGCGCGGCTCGGGTCGCCGCCGACCTCGTTGAGGGCGACGAGGCGGTTCCAGCGGTACATGGCCGTGTCCTCGACGCCCTTGGCCATCACGGCCCCGGTGAGCTGCTGGAAGCGCTGGGCCAGCTCGTCGTCCGGGTCGTGCAGCCGGGGGATCCGGATGTTCGTGCGCTGCTCGGCGGCTTCGAGGTGCTCGACGCCGTACGGCAGATATGTCCGGTACACCGCGAAGTTCGCGGCGAGTTCCGCCAGATCCGCCTTGTCGCCGCCGAGGCGGGCGAGGCGGTTGAGCTCGGCGCCGAACAGCCGCCTGGTCACGTCCCGCTTCTGCGCGAGGGCCTCGTCGGCCCAGGAGGATTCCGGCTCATCGGAAAAGCCGGGATCGATGAACAGCCCGCCCACCTCGGCCAGGGCCTCGTAGCCCGTGGTGCCGTCGACCGGCCAGGGCGGCAGCGGCTCGCCCCGCTCCAGGATCTTCTCGACCAGCAGCCAGGCGTCCGGCGCGTGCTCGCGCAGGCGGGTCAGGTACCCGCCCGGGTCGCGCAGGCCGTCGGGGTGGTCGACGCGGATGCCGTCGGCGAGCCCCTCGCGGACCCAGCGCAGGATCTCCGTGTGCGTGGCCGCGAACACGGCCGGGTCCTCGACCCGCAGCCCGGCCAGCTCGGTGACGGCGAAGAACCGGCGGTAGTTGAGCCGCTCGTTGCCCTCCCGCCAGTACACGAGCCGGTAGTGCTGCCGCTCGTGCACCTCCTGCGGGGTGCCGTCGCCGGTGCCCGCGGCGATCGGGAAGCGGTGCTCGTAGTACCGCAGCTCGCCTTCCTCGACCTTCAGGTCGTCCAGCGACGGCGACCCGAGCACGGGCACGACGAGCGGCCCGGCGTCCCAGTCGATGTCGAACCAGTCCGCGTACTCGCTGCCGCGCCCCTTGGCCAGCACGTCCCACCACATCGGGTTGGCCGCCGGCTGGAACAGGCCCATGTGGTTGGGCACGATGTCGACCACGAGCCCGAGGCCCTGCGCGCGCAGGGCCGCGACCAGCCGGTCGAGGGCCGCGGCCCCGCCGAGCTCGGGGTTCACGACGCGGGGGTCGACGACGTCGTACCCGTGCGGCGAGCCCGGCGTCGCGGCCAGCAGCGGCGCCGAGTAGAAGTGGCTCACGCCGAGCGCGCGCAGGTACCCGGCGAGCCCGGCCGCCGCGTCCAGCCCGAATTCCGGGCGCACCTGAACCCGGTAGGTCCCCGTGGGCGTGCTCATACCGTGCGGTCCAGCACGACGAGCGAGCGGTCCGGGACCGTGATCGTGCCGCCGGCGGTGTAGCTGACCCCGTCGCGGGCCGGGCCCGGCGCCGTCGCGATCACCAGCTCCCACTCCTTGCCGTACTCCTGCGGCGGTATGACGAACTCGATCGGTTCGTAGTGCGCGTTGAAGCACAGCAGGAACGAGTCGTCGACGTGGCGCTCCCCGTGCGAGCCGCGCTCGGTGATGCTCTCGCCGTTGACGAAGAGCATCAGCGCCTTGCCGAAGTGGTTGTCCCAGTCCTCCTCGGACATCGCCCGCCCGTCGGTGGCGAACCAGGCGACGTCCGCGATCGGGGTGCCCTCGGTGCGGGCGACCGGCCGGCCGGTGAAGAAGCGCCGGCGGCGGAACACCCGGTGCCGCTCGCGGAACAGCGCCAGGCCGCGCGTGAACGCCAGCAGCTGCTCGTCGACGTCGGTCCAGTCGATCCAGCTGATCTCGTTGTCCTGGCAGTACGCGTTGTTGTTGCCGCCCTGGGTGCGCCCGAGCTCGTCGCCCGCGCAGATCATCGGCACGCCCTGCGACAGCATCAGCGTGGTGAGGAAGTTGCGCCGCTGCTTGGCCCGCAGCGAGTTGATCGCCGGGTCGTCGCTGGGCCCCTCGGTGCCGCAGTTCCACGAGCGGTTGTGGCTCTCGCCGTCGCGGTTGTCCTCGGTGTTGGCCGCGTTGTGCTTGTCGTTGTACGAGACGAGGTCGTTGAGCGTGAAGCCGTCGTGGCAGGTGACGAAGTTGATGCTGGCGAAGGGCCGCCGCCCGTCGTCCTGGTAGAGGTCGGCCGAGCCGGTGATCCGCGAGGCGAACTCGCCGAGCGTCGCGGGCTCGCCGCGCCAGAAGTCGCGCACGGTGTCGCGGAAGCGGCCGTTCCACTCCGTCCACAGCGGCGGGAAGTTGCCGACCTGGTAGCCGCCCGGCCCGACGTCCCACGGCTCGGCGATCAGCTTCACCTGGTTGACCACCGGGTCCTGCTGCACGACCTCGAAGAAGGTCGACAGGCGGTCGACGTCGTAGAACTCGCGGGCCAGGGTCGAGGCGAGGTCGAAGCGGAACCCGTCGACGCGCATCTCCGTCACCCAGTACCGCAGCGAGTCCATGATGAGCTGCAGGGTGTGCGGGTTGCGCACGTTGAGGCTGTTGCCGGTACCCGTGTAGTCGGTGTAGTACCGGTTGTCCTCGTCCTCGAGCTTGTAGTAATGCCCGTTGTCGAGGCCCTTGAACGACAGCGTCGGCCCGAGGTGGTTGCCCTCGGCGGTGTGGTTGTAGACGACGTCGAGGATGACCTCGATGCCGGCCGCGTGCAGCGCCTTGACCATCCCGCGGAACTCCTGCACCTGCTGGCCGCGGTGCCGGCGGGCGTAGCCGTGGTACGGGGCGAAGAACCCGATCGTGTTGTAGCCCCAGTAGTTCGACAGCCCCAGCTCGACCAGGCGCTGGTCGTGCACGAAGTGGTGCACCGGCAGCAGCTCCAGCGCGGTGATACCCAGCCGCTTGAGGTGCTCGATGATGGCCGGGTGGCCGATGCCGGCGTACGTGCCGCGCAGCTCGTCGGGCACGTCCGGGTGGCGCATCGTCAGGCCGCGCACGTGGGCCTCGTAGACCACGGTGTGGTGGTACGGCACCCGCGGGGCGGAGTCGTTGCCCCAGTCGAAGTACGGGTTGACCACGACCGCCTTGGGCATGAACGGCGCCGAGTCGGTCTCCGACATCGACTCCGGGTCGTTGAAGTCGTACCCGTACACCGCCGGGTCCCACGCGATGTCGCCGTCGATCGCCTTCGCGTACGGGTCCAGCAGCAGCTTGTTCGGGTTGCAGCGCACCCCCCGGGCCGGGTCGTACGGCCCGTCGACCCGGAAGCCGTAGCGCTGCCCCGGCTCCACCCCCGGCAGGTAGGCGTGCCACACGAACGCGTCGACCTCGACCAGCTTGATGCGCTCCTCGGCGTTGTGATCGTCGAAGAGGCACAGCTCGACGGACCGGGCCACCTCGCTGAATATGGCGAAGTTCGTGCCCTGCCCGTCGTAGGTCGCGCCCAACGGGTACCGGTTGCCCGGCCAGACCTGCATACTCGCTCCTGGTTTATTGCTCGGCACCGCTGTTCAACGGCGCCCTCGTTGCCACAGTGTTACGTGCGCCGAAAGTTCACGCACGGGTACGCGCGAAGCTGGCTGCCATATGCCCCGTGGGCCCAATAATGAATCGTGCTCGGCGACACGTCGGATTTCCGACACGGTCGCGGGATGAATCTCCGGCAAATTCAGCCGTGGCGTGCGTTTGAAACAAGGGGGAACGGATCATAGTTGGGCACATGCCCCCCGGTTCGGTGATGACCTTCGGCCCGCATGCCTGTGCCACCCCGGCGGGATTCGAGGCGGAGTGGCTGGTCACCGACGGACTCGGGGGATACGCGACCGGCACCATCGCGGGTCTGCGCACCCGGCGGTACCACGCGCTCCTCGTCACCCCCGAACGCCGCGTCGCCCTCGCCGCCCTCGACCCGGTCCTGCGCCTGACCGGCGGGGCCGAGCACCGCCTCGCCGTGCACGAGTGGGGCTCCGGCGCGATCGACCCGTCGGGCCATCACCTCCTCGAGTCCTTCGAGCTCGTCGACGGCGTACCCCGGTGGCGCTGGCGGATCGGCGAGTACGTCCTCGAGCGCGAGGTCGCCATGGTGTACGGCCGCAACGCCGTCGCCGTCGTCCACCGCCTGGTCGCCGCCCCGCCCGGGGCGCGGGTCCGGCTCACGCTCAGCGCCCTGTGCACGTGGCGCGACGCCGACACCGAGCGCTGCTGCACCGGCGAGCCGCCGGCCGTCGCCGCCGCCGGCACCGGGTTCGCCGTCGAGGACGCCTACCGGGTCGACGGGCCCGGCTTCGTACCGGCCGGGGCGTGGTACCTCGACGCGTACTACCGCGAGGAGACCGCCCGCGGCCTCAACCCGGTGGAGGACCTCTGGGCCGCCGGGACGTTCGCGGCCGACCTGCGCGCCGGCGAGACCCTGACCGTCACCGCCCGCTCCGGCCTCGCCGACCCGGCCCCGCTGCCCGACGGCCCCGCCGTGGTCGAGGCGGCCCGCCGCCGCGCCCGCAAGCTCGTGCGCCAGGCCGGCGTGCGCACCGGCGCCGAGCGCCTGCTCACTCTCGCCGCCGACCAGTGCATCGTCGAGCGCGACGGGGTGCCCGACGTGATCGCCGGGTACCCGTGGTTCGGCAGCTACCTGCGCGACACCATGACCGCCTACGAGGGGCTGTTCCTGCACACCGGCCGCGCCGCCGAGGGCCGCCGGCTGCTGCGGTCCCACGCCGGCCTCGGCGCCCGCATGCGGGCCGAGGAGCTGGGCGAGGCCGACGGGCCGCTGTGGTACGTCCACGCCGTCGAACGGCACGTCACCCGCACCGGCGACGAGGAGCTCGCCGCGGAGCTGCTGCCGGCGGTGGAGGCGGTCGTCGCGGCGTACACCAAGGGCACCCGCGACGGCGTGACCGTCGACCCCCTCGACGGGCTGCTCGCCCTCGACGCCGAGCACGCCGGCCGGACCTGGATGAACACCCGGCTGCCGCGCGGCCCGGTGACCCCGCGCGACGGCAAGCCGGTCGAGCTCAACGCCTTGTGGGCCAACGCCCTCGGTGCCATCGCCGCGCTGCGGGAACGCTGCGGCCGCGACGCGTCGGTCGTGCACACCCGCCGCGACGCCGTGCGCGCCCAGTTCGTGAAGCGCTTCCGGGCCCCGGACGGCTGGCTGCACGACATCGTCGACGCCGGCCCCGCGCCGTACCCGAAGGGCGGCTCCGGCGTCCACGACGACTCGGTGCTGCGCCCCAACCAGCTGCTCGCCTTCAGCCTGCCGTACGCGCCCGGAGCCGACGAGCCGCGCCTGCGCGACGACGTGCTGCGCGCCGTGGGGGAGAGCCTGCTCACGCCGCTGGGACTACGCACGCTCGGGCCCGGGGAGTACGGGTACGTCGGGGCCCACCGGGGTGGTGTCGTCGCCCGGGACACGGCATATCACCAGGGAACGGTGTGGCCGTGGTGGCTCGGGCCGTACGTCGACGCGATGTGTGCCGCCGGCCGGCCGGTGGACGCGCTACCCGCCGCCATTGAGGGACATTTGGGTGAGTGCGGTCTCGGCTCGGTCAGCGAGATCGCGGAGGGTGACGCTCCGTACCGCCCGACCGGGGCGCCGTTCTCCGCCCGTTCGGTCGCGGCATTGCTGCACGCCCGCGCGGTGATCAGGCAAAACTGCAACTTGCAAGGTGCACGCCCGGCCGCTCCGGGAAAAGCAAAATTGACCCGCGAAGCCGGTCCGCGGAAGCGTCGGAACACGCTACGGTGACAGTCGGCGACGAGAGGTATCCGCTATGCGCGTATTGATGATCGCCTGGGACTTCCCTTCTAGTGACGGACGGACCGGTGCGCTCTCGGCCGCGCTGGCCGCCGCCGGCCACGATGTCACGGTCGTCGCGCGCCACCAGCCCGGCGCCCCGTCGGCCGCGGGCGCCGTCCGCGTGGTCCGCGCCGCCGCCGCCGGGCCGCTGACCGACGACTCCGAGCTCAACGACACAGGCCTCGTCGGTGCAGACGGCGCCGGCCTGCGCCACCTCGCCCACACCATGGCCGTCAACCACCTGCTGGCCGAGGCCGCCGTGCGCACCGCGCCCGAGGCCGGCTACGACGTGATCCACGCCCACGGCTGGCTCGTCACCCACGCCGCCGTCACGCTCAAGGAGCACTTCGGCATCCCGTTCGTCGCCTCCCTGCAGGCCACCGAGGCCGGTCGTCACCAGGGTTACCTCGAGGGTGAGCAGAGCCGGTCCGTGCACTCCGTCGAGTGGTGGCTGGGCTCCGAGGCCTGCCGGGTGATCGTGCCGACCGAGTACCTGCGCTGGGAGGTCCAGCACCTCTTCGACGTCCCCGCCGAGCGGGTCGACGTCGTGCCCAGCGGCATCGACCCCGGCATCTGGACCGCCGAGCCCCGCGCCGTGCTGCAGGCCCGGCTCCGGTTCGCCGGCGAGGGCCCGCTGCTCGTCTACGCCGGCCGCCTCATCGCCGAGAAGGGCGTGCAGGACCTGCTGGCCGCGATGCCCGCGATCCGCGAGCGCCACCCCGGCACCCGCGCGGTCGTGGTCGGCGACGGCTCCTACCGCGGCGCCCTGATCGAGGAGGCGCGCCGCCTCAAGCTGCACCGCGCCGTCTCCTTCCCCGGCACCCTGGACCAGCCGACCCTGGCCGCGGTCCTCGCCGCCGCGGACGCGTTCGTCATGCCCAGCCGCTACGAGCCGACCGGCACCGTCGCCCTGGAGGCCGCGGCCTCGGGCGCCGCCCTGGTCGTCGCCTCGACCGGCGGCCTCGCCGCGATCGTCGAGCACGGCGTCACCGGCATCCGCTTCCCGGCCGGCGACCCCGACGGGCTCGCCGACGCCGTCGGCGCCCTGCTGCAGGACCCGATGTTCGCCCAGACCCTCGCCACCCGCGCCCGCGCCATGGCCCGGGAGCGGCACTCGTGGCACGCGATCGCGGCCCGCACCGCGGCCGTCTACGGCGCGGCGGTCGACGAGGCCCCGGCCTTCGAGGCCCGCCGGCGCGCCACCGTCCTCGGCAGCGGCCTGCCCGTCGTCTTCGTCCCGCCCGGCAACCTCCTCGCCGACCCGCCGAGCGTGCCGGTGGGCGAGCGGCCGTCGAGCCTCGTCCGCGCGGCCGCCGAGGAGGCCGCCTGGCAGGCCGGCGCCGACGCGGCGCGGGCGGCGCTGGCCGCGGAGGGCCGGCGGTGGTCGGAGCCGGGGGCGCGTGAGGCGGCCGACCGTGACGCCGCCGCCCGGGCGGCCGCGGCGTCGTTCGACGTGCTGATGGCGGCGGTCGAGCGCCGCTGACGCCCAGCCCTGGCTAGGTGTGGGTGGCCAGCCATTCCTGCAGTGGCTGGCAGCCGCGCAGGAACGTCTCGACGTGCCCGCGGGCCTTGGCGGTGCCCAGCCACGGCTTCAGCGGGAACTGGTGCCAGGCGATGAGCCCCTTGTGGCGCAACAGCTCCGCCCGCGGGTGCTCCTTGTCGAAGCCGCGCGGCACCGTCTTGAGCTGCTCGTGCGACGTCACCGACCAGCCGCGCCCCTCCAGCTCCGCCACGATGGCGGCGAGCCGCAGCCCGCTGGCGTCGGCGGCGACGGCCTGGCGGTACCGGGCCAGCCGCGCCGGTTCCATCATGTACGCCCCGGCGCCGGCGGCCAGCCCCGCGGCCGTGAGCTGGAGGTAGCCGCCGCGCTCGAAGGAGGCGGCGCACGACGTCTTGTACGGGGACTTGTCGGCGCTGAAGCGCACGTCCCGGTACGGCCGGAAGATCTTCGCCGGTCCGAACTCCGGCTCGAGCTCCGCGAGCAGCTCGGTCATCGGGCCGCGCACCTGGTCGTCGTACGTGCTCTTGTGCGCGGTCCAGTATGTCTTGGAGTTGTCCGCCTCGAGGCCGTCGTAGAACTCGAGCGCCTCGGCGGGCCAGCCACGGAACGTCACGCCCTGGAGCTTACGACGAGACCACGAGGTGCCGGTTGGCGCGCAGGTACTCCACGATCCCGGGCGGCGCCGAGGCGGGGGAGCCGGCGGCGAAGGGCGGGCGCGGGTCGTACTCGATCGCGAGCTGGATCGCCTGCGCGACCTGGGGTCCGGCGATCCGCCCGGCGAGGGTGAGGGCCAGGTCGATGCCGGCGGAGACGCCGGCCGCGGTGGCGTACCTGCCGTCGATGACCACCCGTTCGGGCGAGGGCGTCGCACCGTACTCCCGCAGCTTGTCGGTGACGAGCCAGTGGGAGGTGGCGGCGCGCCCGCGCAGCAGCCCGGCGGCGGCGAGGATCAGCGAGCCGGTGCACACCGACGCCATCCACGTCGCGGTGCCGTCGACCGTGCGCAGCCACTCGTGCAGCTCCTCGTCGCCGACCTGGGCGGCGATGTCGGGGCCGCCGGGGACGACGACGAGGTCGGGGTCGGAGACCTCGGAGAAGTCGCACGTCACGCCCAGGCTGAGCCGGCCGGTGTCCGTCGTGACCGTGCCCCGGCCCGAGCCGGTGAACACGATCTCGGCGCCGGGCAGGCGGGACAGGACCTCGTAGGGTCCGACGATGTCCAGGGCGGTCATCCGGGGGTACAACACCAGTGCGGTTCGCATGTCAGAATCGCTCCCGATAGTCGGCCGGGCCGACGCCCAGCTCGCGGACGAAGGCGCGGCGCAGCGCCTCCGGTGTGCCGTATCCGCACTCCTTGGCCACCTCTTCGACGCCGTGGTGGCCCTCTTCGAGCAGCCGGCGGGCGGCCTCGAGGCGCACCCGGTCGACGTAGCGCCCCGGCGGCGTGCCGACCTCGGCCGCGAAGGCGCGGCTGAACTGGCGCGGCGACAGGTTGGCCCGGCGGGCGAGCGCGGGCACGGACAGGTCGGCGCCGGGGTGCTCGGCCGCGTACCGCTGGATCTCCCGCAGCGGGTCCCGCGCGGCGACCTGGGCCGCGAGCTGGACGCTGAACTGCCGCTGCCCGCCCGGCCGGCGCAGGAACATGACGAGGTGCCGGGCGATGCCGAGCGCGACGTCGCGGCCGAGGTCGGCCTCGACCAGGGCGAGGGCCAGGTCGATGCCGGCGGTGACCCCGGCCGAGGTCCAGATCGCCCCGTCGCGCACGAAGATCGGCTCCGCGTCGACGGTGACCTGCGGGAAGCGCCGCGCCAGCGACGCGCATTTGTCCCAGTGCGTGGTGGCCCGCCGCCCGTCGAGGAGCCCGGCCTCGGCCAGCAGGAACGCGCCGGTGCAGACCGACATCAGCCGCGGCGCGCGCGGGCCGTGCTCGCGCAGCCAGGCGACGAGCCGCGGGTCGTTCGTGCGGGTGCCGTCGCCGCCGGGCACGACGAGCAGGTCGGCGTTCTCGGCCGCGGCGAGTGTGACGTCGGGCAGCAGCCGCAGGCCGCTGGAGGTGCGCACGGGGAGTCCGTCGAGGCCGGCGATCCGGGTTTCGTACCGCCCACCCGCCGCGCTGGCCCCGGTGAAGACCTCGAGGGGGCCGGTGACGTCGAGGCTCTGGACCCCGTCGAAGACCACGATCACGACTTGCTGCGCCGCCGGCATGCTTTCGATCCTGGCGGTTCGTCCGGCACGTCAGCAACGACGTGCTTCCCACCTTTTCGGCCATGCCCCGGTTTTTGTCGTACCCCTGTTCTAAGTTGGAGGCATGTTCAGGGCACTGCTCCACCGTGGGGTCTCGGCCGCCGGCGCGTCGGCGTCGGCTCCGACCCGTTGGTGGGGGCGGTCGGCCCGCGCGTCAGCGGCGCGGCTCCGTTGGTGGGGCCGGTCAGCCCGCGCGTCGGCGGCGCGGTTCCGTGGGTGGGGCCGGTCGGCCCGCGCTTCGGCGGCGCGGCTTCGTTGGTGGGGCCGGTCAGCCGGCGCGGCGGCGGGCGCGGCGCATCGCCAGTTCGTCGCCGCCGGTGAACGCCTCGCCGGCGCTGCCGGTCGCGGGGGGCGCGGGCAGTTCCTCGCCGGTGGTCGCGGCCTCGGCCGGCAGGTGCGACAGGGTGCCCTCGATCTCCTTGAACGCCCCGGATATGGCGATGCCGAAGACGCCCTGCCCGCCCTGGAGGAGGTCGACGACCTCTTCGGGGGACCGGCACTCGTAGACGGTGGTCCCGTCGGAGATGAGGGTGATCCCGGCGAGGTCCCCGACTCCGCGCGAGCGCAGCGTGTCGATGGCCTTGCGGATGTTCTGCAGGGAGACCCCGGCGTCGAGGAGGCGCTTGACGACCTTGAGCACGACGATGTCGCGGAAGGAGTAGAGGCGCTGGCTGCCGGAGCCGCTCGCGTCGCGCACGGAGGGCACGACGAGCCCGGTGCGGGCCCAGTAGTCGAGCTGGCGGTAGCTGATGCCGGCGGCGTGGCAGGCGGTGGGCCCGCGGTATCCGACGTCGTCGGCGTCCGCGATCCCGGGCGTGCGGCCGTTTTCGAGGCCCGGGCCGGACCCGGTGCTGGAACCCGCCTCAAAGGCGTCCACGTCGCCTCCGATGCTGCTGCTGTGGTGGTGGCCCGGGTGGGCGGTGCCGGCGCCCGGGTGGGGACGGTGGTCGAGCTGCGGACCGGCGGCGTACGCGGGGCCGGCCGTGCGGTGATCCATGGTCGGGGTCACCTGGGCGTGCTCAGTGGCATGGCCGGGTATCCCGGGATCGGGCGGCTGTTGCATTGCGACCCACCTCCAGCGTCAACACCCGCAACCCTATAGCGCACCTTGAGGGTCTGCGGGGAGGTAACGCCGCGACACGCCGCGTGCCGGTGCGGGAAACCTTGCGCGCGTCCACCCGCGCCGGCGGCAAACCGTCGGTGACGGCACCCCGACGCTGCGGTTGACCCAGGCTCGACGCTACCTGTCCGGCCCCGGAAGACAAGCACCTTCACCGAACTGCGCAGCCGAATCCGCCCACGTCACACGGCCGTGTGCCCGTTTTGTTACCCGCGGCCGCCACCCCGCCGGCTCGGCCCACCCGCGCTCACCCCCGGACGGCGGCCGGCGCGCGCCCGGACCGGCACCGGGGAATCACCCGGCCGGTGGTTGAGGTGCTTCGCCCGCGCTCACCCGGGCCGGCGTACGTGGTTTCCGCATTCACCCGCGGCGTTCACCTGCACGCCCGGGCGCGTCGCGCCGGGATCACGGCTCAGGCCCTGTCCTGCCGATCATGCCGGCCTGCGCCGGGCCCAGACCCTCGCCCGGGCCGGCCCGGCGCGCTGCGCCAAGCCGGCCCGCCCGAGGCGCTGCGCGCGCCCCGCGAAGGCCGGGTCACAACCCCGGTAGCCAGTCCTCCGCGGGGCACACGCAGGCATGATCGGTAGCAGGACAGGGCCTGGCCGACCGCCTTCGCTTTCGGCTCGGCCGGTTTGGGTTCGGCCCGGCCGCTTCGCGTTTCAGTGACCGGTGGATGCGGTGCGCCGGCGGTGTTCGGCCGGGGCGGGCGGTGGTCTGCGCTGCCGGCGGGTCGACTGCCTGTCCGCGGGGTGGTTGCGGCGTGTCTGTGGCGTTCGGCCGGGGCCGGCGGGCCGGGCGGGTCGACGCCTGTCCGCGGGTGGATGCGGCGTGTGTGTGTTCGACCGGGGCCGGCGGGCTGGGCGGGTCGACGCCTGTCCGCGGGTGGATGCGGCGTGTGTGTGTTCGACCGGGGCCGGCGGGCCGGGCGGGTCGACGCCTGTCCGCGGGTGGTTGCGGCGTGTCTGTGGCGTTCGGCCGGGGCCGGCGGGCCGGGCGGGCCGACGCCTCGGTGGCCATCCGCAACGAGGTCGGCGCGGGCCCTGGATCTGGATGGCGTCCGCCCGCCGCTGGTCCGCTGTCTGCCTGCGTGTCGGTCGTGTGCGTGGCTCGCGGGATGCCGGCCTGCGAGCGCGCGAACGCGGCGGGCTCGGCCCGGGTCGACGATCCCGGCGGTCATCGGCCGGGTTGCCAATCCGTCCGCTCGGGCGCGGCGTTCTCGGCTTTCTGAAATCGCTGGGCGCCGCCGGAAAACGGTCCGGCCGATGTCAGCCGGCGAAATCCTCCGGGCGGACCTGCTCCAGGAACTCGCGGAACTTCTCGACCTCGTCCTCCTGCTCGTCGGGAATGACGATGGCGGCCTCGGTCAGGACCTGGTCGGCGCAGCGGATCGGGGCGCCCACGCGCAGGGCGAGCGCGATCGAGTCGCTGGGACGGGCGGAGACCCGGACGTTGTCGCCGATGACGAGCTCCGCGTAGAAGATGTTGTCGCGCATCTCCACGATCTCGACGGCGTGCAGCGGGGCCTTCAGGGCCGCGAGCATGTCGCGCATCAGATCGTGGGTCAGGGGTCGGGCCGGCTTCACGCCCTGCTGCTCGTAAGCGATCGCGGTGGCCTCTACCGCGCCGATCCAGATCGGCAGGTAACGGTCCCCGTCGACCTCCTTGAGCAACACGATGGGCTGATTGGTAGGCAGCTCCACGCGAACTCCGACCACATTCAGCTCTCGCACTGCCGCCTCCGTGTCGACTTGCCTCTCCCTGCACGTTACACGGACTCCACCGCAGTCGTGCCACCCGCGATGCCGGTGTGATGTGCCGAGTGGTGAAGATCGCCCAGGAACGGGGGCTGCGCGAAAGGTCCCGTTCACCCAGGTTTCTCCCGGAAGGGGGAGAACGTCCCTCCCGGGGAGGACGCCGTGGGACGTCCTGGGCCGTGGAGGAACGCCGTGAGGACGTCCCGGGCGGCAGAGAAGGCGGTGGGGACGTCCCGTTCGTGGCTGAGGAACGACGGAGACGGGAGCCGGCCTACTTGCCGAGGATCTCGCGCAGGCCCGCGCGCACCAGGGCGGCATGCACGCGCTGGGTCAGGGCCGCCAGCTCGTGGACCGTGTCCGCCGCCCGGGCGCGCCCCGCCGGGCCGTTCTGCCGGGTCAGCGGCGTGACGAGCTGGCTGAACAGGCCGATCTCGCGGTCCGCGGCGGCCCGGTACGCGCGCAGGTGCCTCGGCTCCACGCCGAACTCGGCCAGGCGTGCGGCGGCCGTGGCCACCTCGAGCGCGTCGGCGTCGTAGCCGGCGCCCGGGCGGGACTTGAGCAGGCCGTGGTCCTCCAGGGCCTGCAGCGCGGCGTCGGTGAGACCGGCCTTGTCGAGGAGCTCGGCGCGGGTGAGGCGGGTCTCCGCGGGTGCCTCGGCGGGTACCGAATCGGACACCTCGGTCAGGGGCTCGCGCATGGTCGCGAGGTGCTCGCGGATGACCCTCAGCGGCAGGTACTGGTCGCGCTGCGCGGTCAGCACGTAGCGCAGCCGGGCCACGTCCGTCCAGGTGTACTTGCGGTAGCCGGCCGGCGTGCGGCGCGGCTCGACGAGTCCCTCGGTCTCCAGGAAGCGCAGCTTGGAGATGGTGACGTCGGGGAAGTCGCCGCGCAGGTGCGCGAGGACCTCGCCGATGCTCATGAGACGCTCACCCCGGGTGATGTCCTCACCCGGGGTGGGGTTGTTCCAGGCGGCCGCCGACGCCGTCATCGCCTCAGCTCTCGTCGGGGCGCGGTCCTGCCACGAAGACGAGGCGGAACTTGCCGATCTGGACCTCGTCGCCATTGCTCAGCGTGGCCGCCTCGACCCGCTCGCGGTTGACGTAGGTGCCGTTGAGGCTGCCGACGTCGCGCACGGTGAAGGTGCCGCCCTCGCGGTGGAACTCGGCGTGGCGGCGCGAGACCGTCACGTCGTCGAGGAAGATGTCGCTGTCCGGGTGCCGGCCGCTCGTGGTCACGTCGTGGTCGAGCAGGAAGCGCGCGCCGGCGTTCGGGCCGCGGCGCACCGCCAGCAGGGCCGTGCCCGGCGGTAGTGAACCCGACATGCGGGTGGGCACCATGTCGTTGTCCGGCCCCTCGATGGCATCCTCAATGGCGCCAAGGTTGAGCGTGGACGTGACGTCGAGCGGGGGAAACTCGTCGTCTGGGCGCGTCATCGAACCACCTCACGGTCGTATGTCGGGATCAGCCGGATGCATCGGAAGCCGATTCACGCATACGGTTGACTGAGCGAGCCTAGTCACGCGCGAAATCACGGGTCAACCGGACGCGCGGCACGTGCGTACTACAAAAAACACGTGCGTCCTGAAAAATGAACGTTCAGCCGGCGGTGAGCGCCTCGTACGCCTTGGCGTCGAGCAGCCCGTCGACGGCCGCCGGGTCGGTGACCTTGAGCTCGACGAGCCAGCCCTCGCCGTATGGGTCGGAGTTGATGAGCTCCGGCGCGCCCTCCAGGGCGGGGTTGACCGCGACCACCTCACCGGCGACGGGCGCGTAGATCTCCGAGACGCTCTTGGTGGACTCGACCTCGCCGAGCGACCCGCCGGGCTCGAAGGCGGCCCCGACCTCGGGCAGCTGGACGAAGACGATGTCGCCCAGCGAGTCCTGCGCGTAGTGCGTGATGCCGACCTTGAAATTGCCCTCCCCGGCGGGGGCGAGCCATTCGTGTTCGGCGGTGTACCGCAGATCGTCGGGAATCACGTCAAGTCCTTCTTCGGTCGGCTGGCTATTGAGCGGGCTTGGCGTACTGCAGCGCACCGGCATTGTGCAACGCGTTGACGTGCACCGGGTCCATTTCGCGCACGGAAACCGTACCGCCGTGCTGGCGGACACTGTCCACGACCCCTCCCGGGATGTTCAGCGCCGTCCGCATGGTGTCCGGTCCTCCGATGACCGTGATCGTATACGGCGCGGTCACCGTCGTCCCGTCGACCACGAGGCGGCCCGCCTGCGGGGCGTCCACGAAGTACGTCGACGCCACGATGCGCACCGCGGGCCCGCCGGCCCCGGCGATCTGCAGGGCCTCGGCCCCGGCCCCGCGCAGCTCCTCGATGGCGTCGAGCACGGTTTCGGATTTTATTGCCTCGGTACCCGCCGTGAGGTCGATCTGCAAACCCGGCCCCTCGGCGGGGAGGGTCCCGGCCAGGATTCCGAGCTCGTCGGCGCGCTTGCGGGCCTCGGCCAGAGCAGCGTCGCGCCCCTGGGCGCCGGAGTCGAGCTGGCGCTGGGTGTCCTCGAGGTCGCCGATCTCGCCGCGGAGCCGGTCCTGCTGCGCATCGAGGTCGGAGAGGATGCGCACGAGGTCCTCGGGCCGGGCGGAGGACAGCTCGGCGTCGCTGCCGCCGGCCTTGAACTGCACCGCGACGGCGAAGCCGAGCAGGGCCAGCAGCACGGCGATGACGAGGTTGGCGGATCGGCCCACGGCTCAGGCCCGGAACAGGTGCCGGCGGATGGCCGCCACGTTGCCGAAGATCCGCACGCCGAGCACGACGACGACCCCGGTGGACAGCTGCCCGCCGACGCCGAGCTTGTCGCCCAGGTACACGATCAGCGCCGCGACCAGCACGTTGGACACGAACGACACGACGAACTGCTTGTCGTCGAAGATGCCGTCGAGCTTGGCCCGCAGCGCGCCGAAGACGGCGTCGAGGGCGGCGACGACGGCGATCGGCAGGTACGGCTGCAGCCCGAGCGGTACCGACGGCTCGAGGAAGACGCCGGCCGCAACCCCGATGGCCAGGGCGATCACGGCGATCATCGGGTGGGACCTCCAGAGGGAGAGGGTGTCCGGGCGTACTTCAACGGCGGCTCGCCGGAGCCGGCGAGCGTCAGGTTCGTGCGTTTCTTCACGCTGAACTGCATCCGATACTCCTCGACGTACCGCTTGAACCGCTTCGCCGTGCCCGAGGCGCCGAACGTGTCGGCGATGTCCGGCGGCCCGATCGCGGTGACCTCGTAGGGGCTGGTCACCGGCCGGAAGTCGACGAGGATGACGCCGCCCGCGGCCCGGATCGTGCCGGTCGCGGTGAGCCGCTGGCCGTTGACCGCGACCGCCTCCGCGCCGGCCTGCCACAGCCCGTTGGCGATGTCCTGCAGGTCGCGGTCGAGCACGACGCCGAGGTTCTCCTGGGTGGTGCGGCCGGTGACCGGGTCGACCTGCGGCGGCGCGTCGGCGATGCGGACCGCCACCCCGTCCCCGGTGACCTTGCCGGTGCCGGTGCCGGCGGCGAGGTCGCGCAGCCGGGCGGCGCTGTCGCCGTCGGCGAGGGCGTCGTCGCGGGCCCGGTCCACCTGGGCCCGCAGGTCGGCGGCGCGCCGCTGCAGGTCGTCGGCGGTCTGCTGGCGGGAGCGCACGTCGGCGACGAGGTCGTCGCGGGCCTTGGAGGTGCCCGGGGCGGCCTGCACCACCTGGTGGTACGCCACCGCGAACAGCAGCCCGATGGCCAGCATCGCCGCGGCCGTCAGCCACCGGCCCGACTTCGGCGGGGGCGCGTCCCCGCGGCGGGCGGCCGCGGCCGCGTACCCGGGGTCGAGCGGGTTGCGGAACAGCTCGCCGAGCAGGTCGTCGCGGCGCGGCGAGGTCACGACACGCCGGCGGCCGCGGCCCGCCCCGCGCGGACGTGCACCGTGGCCTGGATGGCGTAGAAGACGGCGGCGACCCAGTACAGGACAATGCCCCACCACAGCAGCGCCCACCCGCTGGGCTGCGCCCACGAGCGCGCGGAGTCGGAGAAGTGCGCGAGCAGCATCATTGGGAAGCCCATGAGCAGCACCGCGGTGGCGGTCTTGCCCACGTAGTGCACCGGCGGCGGGCCGTGGCCGAGGACCCGCAGCACCACCAGGACCAGCACCATCACGGCCTCGCGGGCCAGCAGCGCGATCGTGAACCACCAGGGCACGACGTCCTTGAACGTCAGCGCGAACAGGGTGGCGAGGATGTACAGCCGGTCGGCGAGCGGGTCCAGCAGCTCACCGAGGCGGCTGACCTGCTTCAGGCGGCGCGCCGCGAACCCGTCGACCCAGTCGCTGAGCCCGCCGATGACGAGCACGGCGACGGCCCAGCCGGTCGCGTCGGTGGCGAGGAACAGATACAGGAACAATGGCACGCCGAGCAGGCGCGTAAAACTGATGAGGTTCGGGACGGTGAGCACCGGCCCGAGACCCTGCCGGTCTGCCACGCCCGGAATGTTAACAGCCCGCACGGGTGACCTTGTGGAGGCGCTCGCGCCCCGGCCGGGTAGCGTCGCGCCCCATGAGGCGGACGATCGCCGTTGTTCTGGCATTGGTACTGCAGGGCTGCTCGCACTCCGCGACCCGGCCCCCGGCCCCGCCGCCTTCGGCGGAGGCGTCGGCCCTCCCGGCCGCCGAAGGCGCGCTCGGGGCCGCGCCGGCGTCCGCGTCCGCGTCGCCCGCCAAGGCCGGCCCGTGCACCATCTTCCCGGCCGACAACGTCTGGCACGCCGACGTCTCCAAGCTCCCGGTACACCGGGACTCGGCCTCCTGGGTCGCGAGCATCGGCGCCGCCGCGCACGCCCACCCCGACTTCGGCACCACGTTCGGCATCCCGGTGACGAGCGTCCCGGCGGGCCAGGCCGGGGTGAAGGTCACCTTCGAGTACGCCGGCGAGAGCGACCCCGGCCCCTACCCGATCCCGCGCAACGCCCGCGTCGAGGGCGGCGCCGGCGCCGGCGGCGACCGGCACGTGATCGTCCAGGACACCGCGGCCTGCAAGGCGTACGAGCTCTACAACGCCACCGCGCAGGGCGACGGCAGCTGGAAGGCGGGCTCCGGCGCGGTGTACGACCTGCGCGGCAACGCCCTGCGCAAGAGCGGCTGGACCTCGGCCGACGCCGCGGGCCTGCCGATCCTGCCCGGCCTGCCCCGGGCCGACGAGGCCGCCGCGGGGAGGATCGACCACGCGATCCGGTTCACGGCGCCGAAGACCCGCAAGGCCTTCGTCTGGCCGGCCCGCCACGCCGCGTCCGACGCCACCGACGCGGCCCTGCCGCCGATGGGCGCCCGGTTCCGGCTCAAGGCGTCGGTCGACATCTCGAAGTACCCGCCGCAGGCCCGGGCGGTGGCGCAGGCGCTGAAGACGTACGGCGCGATCCTGGCCGACAACGGCTCCCCGTGGTACTTCACCGGCACCGAGGACGCGAAGTGGAGCAACACCCAGCTCGACGCGCTCAAGGCGCTCAAGGGCTCCGACTTCGAGGCCGTCGACTCGTCGCTGCTGATGGTCGACCCCAACTCGGCCCGCTGCCGCCCGTGACGGGCTGAGTCCACCGTGTGACCCGCAAGGCTTCCTGCACCGCTCGGAGTCGCTCGCGGCCGCGCACCCACCTCGGCTGGGCGCCACCGCTCCAAGCCCCGACGGCGCCGACCGATGCCCGCGCCGCGGACATGACCGCCGTTAACCGATCGGACGCCGCCGTAAACGCGGTCCTTCTGCATGCTGCCCGCCGCCACAACGCGGCTGGCGTGTTCGCCCGGGTGTTCAGCCTGGGCGATGACACGGACGCGGTCGCCCGGAAGGCACGGGCTAGTGGATCAGGGCGATCGTGAAGTCGGCGCCCTGGGGGTGGTAGGCGTGGTCGATCCGCCAGCGGTCGGTCAGGGCGGCGGCGAAGCGGCCCAGGACCGACGGGTCGGCGTACAGCTCGTCCTCGGCCCGGGCGGCGTCCGGGCGCTGGGCGCTGAGGAAGTTCGCGGCCACGGCCCGCCAGGAAATGTCGTACGCCTGTTCTAAAGTGTCGAGGTAGTAGAGCGGGTCGTCCGGGTCGGCGAACTGGAAGATGCCGCTGGCGAACACGTAGTCGTGGCGGCCCGGGGGCGGGGCGCCCAGGGGCAGCCGGGAGACGTTGGGGACGCCGCGGGCGGCGGCGCGCTCCACCATGCGGGGGTCCAGGTCGACGCCGGTGTACTGGAACGGGAGGTTCATGCGGCGGAGGTGGAAGTACAGGTCGCCGGGGCCGCAGCCCCAGTCGAGCACGGTGCCGCCCGCGTAGCCGGCGGCGCGGGTGAGGGCCTCGAAGCGGACGCGCTGGAGTGCCTCGCTGCCCCAGCCGGCCACCCGCCACGGGGGGCCGTCCAGCCCGGCGTGGAAGGCGGCGATGCGGTGGGCGCGGTCCTGCGGGGGCTCAGTCATGGAACGGCCGCGCCCGGGCGAGGATCGCGTCGACGGTCTCGGGCGGCGACTGGTCGGACGTGTCCAGCCACAGGCCGATGCGCGGGGTGCGCTCGCGCAGCTCGGCGTCCAGGGACTCGACGGTCCAGCCGTGCTGGTCGTAGGCGGACTTCGGGCGGTCCGACTCGCGGTCCGGCTCGTGGGCGGGCGCGACGGTCCGGCCGTGCGGGTCGTAGGCGAACTTCGGGCGGTCCGACTCGCGGCCCGGATCGTGGGCCGGCGCGGCGGTCCAGCCGTGCGGGTCGTAGGCGGACTTCGCGCGGCCCGATTCGCGGGCCGCCACGGCGGAGGGGGTGGGGGCGAGCACGACGACGAACAGGGGGCGGGCCCGGATCGCGGCGACCATGGCCGGCAGGTGGGCCCCGAGGACCACGTCCTGCGCGACCACCGTGAAGCCGGCCTCGTGGTAGGGGTCGGCGGCGCCCGCGGTCAGGCGGTGGCGCAGGGCGAGCTGGGCGGCGGCCTCGGCGCTCGGGGCCGGCGTCATGTCGGCGCGGCCGTTGACGACCATGCGGCGGAAGGCGTCGCCGCGCAGGTGCACCGAGCGGGGGAGGCGCTCGGCCAGCGCCTGGGCGACCGTCGACTTGCCCGATGCCGGGATGCCCGTGATCAGGTACACGGCCGGGGCCGCCGTCATCGGGACAGCCGGGTGCGGATCAGCAGGTCGTTCAGGGCCGGGGCGGCCGACGGTGCCGCGGGGAGCTTCGACGCGTCCCGGGCCGCCTCCAGCTCCGCGGTCAGCCTCGCCACGTCCGCGGCCAGGCGGGCCGGGGACACCAGGGACTCGGGCAGGGCGTGGTGCTCGCCGGCCTTCTTGGCCTCGATGAGGTCCGGGACGTACGGCAGGGTGTTGAGCACCCGCAGGTCGGCCTCGACCTCGCCGGTGCGCATGAGGTGGATGCCGGTGTGCAGGACGCGCAGCGTGTAGAGGGCCGGCTTCAGCTCGCCCGTCTTCGAGTACAGCAGCCACTGGCCCGAGGCGAAGCCCAGGTAGTGGCGGGCGTGCTCCGGGGTCAGGCAGTGCGGGGCCAGGGCCTTGAGCTGCTCGTGCAGCGGCGACGTGCGCACGAGCAGCGGGGAGAGCAGCTGCTCGAGGACGTAGCCGTTCGGGCGCAGCAGCAGGCGGATGAACTTCGCCAGCTCCTGGCTCACCACGTCGAGCTCCATGCCCTCCCGCACGCCGCCCGACTCGACCGTGTCGGGGCCGGTCTCCAGGCCTACCACCTCGTCCAGCGGCAGGATGTGGCACGCGCGCAGGTCGAGGTCCGAGTCGACGGACGCGAAGCCGTACAGGTGGGCGCCGCTCACGGTGGCGAACGCGAGCGGGTAGGGGTGCTCGTCGGCCACCTCGCCGGCCCAGGCCGGGATGCCGTCCGGGATCGGGGGAGGAGCGGCCGGGGCGGGCTCCCGCGGTACCGCCGCCGGGGCCCGCAAGGCGAGCAGGAAGCGCTCCACGGCGGCGCGGTCCGGCTCCTCCGGCAGCTTCGACTCCGACTCCGCGTAGGCGAGGTCGGCGGACAGGGCGGCCGCCAGGGCCTGGAACTCCTCCCAGCTCAGCTCGCCCCGGCGGATCGCCAGGAGCTCGTCGCGCCGGGCGGACACGTCGACCAGGACCTCGCCGGTGCGCAGCACGTGGGCGCCCGCGCGCAGCAGGCGGGCCATGTGCATCGCCTGCTTCCAGCGCACCTCGCCGGTGCGAGCGCGGACCGACGTGAGCTTGTTGAGCTGGTCGCGGGCGTAGTCGCCGTAGGTGTGGGCCGCGCGGCGGGACAGGAACGCCGGGCGCAGGTCCAGCAGCGCCCGGCCGGCGTCGGTGACGTGCTCGACCAGGGGCGAGGACAGGCACTCCCACACCGTCGGGTTCGCGGCCAGGGCCAGGGTGCAGGCCCGCTCGACCTCCCACGAGAACTCCTCCGGCCGCGGGCCCTCCACGTGCGTGGGCGGCTTGTCGAGGGACCAGAAGGCGTCGGTGGGCGCCTGGAACACGCCCCGGCGGTCGGTGTCGGAGGCCGGGCCGTCGAGCCCGTACGCCCGGGAGCCGACGACCGCCGAGTAGATCGTGTGCTTCGCCACGATGGTCAAGTCCTGCACAGTTGGTAGGGTAGGCGTGCCGGCAATACCCGCGTGGGAGAGACCGCTGAGCACGTCAGCGGCGCCGAAGGGGCAAATCCTCCCCGGAACCTCTCAGGCAAAAGGACCGCTGCGGGTTGGCACCTCTGGAGTCTTCGACAGAGGGGGAGGAGCGCGTCCGCCCCTGCCCCGAGACCCAGAGAGTGCGCCCATGACCAGTTTTGCCGCGCGGCACATCGGCCCGAGCGCCGATGAGCAGGCCCGCATGCTCAAGACCGTCGGGTACGAGACGGTCGAGGACCTCATGACCGCCGCCATCCCGGGCTCGATCCGCTGGCACCAGCCGCTCGACCTGCCGCTCGCCGCGTCCGAGGCCGAGGTCCTGGCCGAGCTGCGGGCGCTCGCGGCGGCGAACCGGCCGCTCGTGTCGATGATCGGCCTCGGGTACTACGGCACGCACACGCCGCCGGTGATCCTGCGCAACGTGCTCGAGGACCCGTCGTGGTACACGGCCTACACGCCGTACCAGCCGGAGATCTCCCAGGGGCGGCTCGAGGCACTGCTGAACTTCCAGACGGTCGTCGCCGACCTGACCGGGCTGCCCGTCGCCGGGGCGTCGCTGCTCGACGAGGCGACCGCGGCCGCGGAGGGTATGACGCTCGCCCGGCGCTCCTCCAAGGTCAAATCTGAGGTGTACGTCGTCGACGCCGACGTGCTGCCGCAGACCCTCGCCGTCATCCGGACCCGCGCCGAACCGCTCGGCATCGAGGTGCGCGTGCTCGACCTGGCCGCCGAGGAGCTGCCCGAGGCGTTCTTCGGGCTGCACCTGCAGTACCCCGGCGCCTCCGGAGCCGTGCGCGACCACGAGGCCC
This sequence comes from Dactylosporangium sp. McL0621, assembly GCF_049995355.1. NCBI lineage: Bacteria > Bacillati > Actinomycetota > Actinomycetes > Micromonosporales > Micromonosporaceae > Dactylosporangium > Dactylosporangium sp. McL0621. The sequence goes on along the minus strand of NZ_CP188259.1, from coordinate 8,832,322 downwards.
TGATCGCGCTCGCCCACGAGCGGGGCGCGATCGTCACCGTCGCCGCCGACCTGCTCGCCCTGTGCGTGCTGCGCGAGCCCGGCGCGATCGGGGCCGACGTCGCCGTCGGCAGCGCCCAGCGCCTCGGCGTGCCGATGGGCTTCGGCGGCCCGCACGCCGGCTACATCTCGGTCCGCCAGGGCCTCGAGCGCACCCTGCCCGGCCGTCTGGTCGGCGTGTCCCGCGACGCCGCCGGCGCCCCCGCTTACCGCCTCGCGCTGCAGACCCGCGAGCAGCACATCCGCCGCGAGAAGGCGACCAGCAACATCTGCACCGCGCAGGTGCTGCTCGCCGTGACCTCCAGCATGTACGCCGTCTACCACGGCCCCGACGGGCTGCGTGAGATCGCGGCGCGGACCCACGACATGGCGGTGCGCCTCGCCGCGGGGCTGCGGGCGGGCGGGGTGGCCACCGAGCACGGGGCCTTCTTCGACACGGTGACCGCGGTGGTACCCGGCCAGGCCGGACCGATCGTCGAGGCGGCCGCGGCCCGCGGGATCAACCTGCGCCGCGTCGACGCCGACCGGGTCGGCATCGCCTGCGACGAGACCACGACCTTCGGGCACCTGCGCGACGTGCTCGCCGCCTTCGGCCTGTCCCACGTCGACGTCACCGAGCTCGACACGACCGACGCGGTCCCGGCCGGCCTGCGCCGGGCGTCGGCCTACCTCACGCACCCGGTGTTCGGCACGCACCGCTCCGAGACGGCGATGCTGCGGTACCTGCGCCGGCTCTCCGACAAGGACTACGCGCTCGACCGCGGCATGATCCCGCTGGGCTCCTGCACCATGAAGCTCAACGGGACCACCGAGATGGAGCCGATCACCTGGCCCGAGTTCGCCAACGTCCACCCGTTCGCGCCCGTCTCGCAGACCCAGGGGTACCGCCGGCTGATCGGCGACCTCGAGCGCTGGCTCGGCGAGGTCACCGGCTACGACGCGGTGAGCCTGCAGCCCAACGCCGGGTCGCAGGGCGAGCTCGCGGGGCTGCTGGCGATCCGGGCGTACCACCGCGACCGGGGCGACACCGGCCGCGACATGTGCCTGATCCCGTCCAGCGCGCACGGCACCAACGCGGCCAGCGCGGTCATGGCCGGCATGCGCGTCGCGGTCGTGGCCTGCGACGAGCTCGGCAACGTCGACCTCGCCGACCTGGACCGCAAGATCGAGCAGCACCGGGACCGCCTGGCCGCCATCATGGTCACGTACCCGTCGACGCACGGGGTGTACGAGACCGGCATCTCCGAGCTGTGCGGGAAGGTCCACGAGGCCGGCGGGCAGGTCTACGTCGACGGCGCGAACCTCAACGCGCTGCTCGGCTTCGCCAAGCCCGGCAAGTTCGGCGCCGACGTGTCGCACCTCAACCTGCACAAGACCTTCTGCATCCCGCACGGCGGCGGCGGCCCCGGCGTCGGCCCGGTCGCGGTCCGCGCCCACCTGGCCAAGTTCCTGCCCTCGCACCCGTTCCTGGGCGCCGACGCGCCGGTCGGCCCGGTGTCGGCGGCGCCGTTCGGCTCGGCCGGCATCCTGCCGATCCCGTGGGCGTACCTGCGGCTGATGGGCCCCGACGGCCTGGCGAAGGCGACGGCGGTCGCGGTGCTGGCGGCCAACTACGTGGCGGCCCGGCTGCGCGAGCACTACCCGGTGCTGTACAGCGGGGCGGAGCACCTCGTGGCGCACGAGTGCATCCTCGACCTGCGGGGGATCACGCGGGCCAGCGGCGTGACGGTCGCCGACGTGGCGAAGCGGCTCATCGACTACGGCTTCCACGCCCCGACGATGTCGTTCCCGGTGACCGGGACGCTCATGGTCGAGCCGACCGAGAGCGAGGACCTGGGGGAGCTGGACCGGTTCTGCGACGCGATGATCGCGATCAAGGGGGAGATCGACCGGGTGGCGGCGGGCGAATGGCCGGCCGGCGACAACCCGCTCGTGCACGCCCCGCACACGGCGGAGGTGGTCACGGCCGACGAGTGGTCGCACGCCTACTCGCGGTCGGTGGCGGCGTATCCGAGCGCCGCGGCGCGCGAGGCGAAGTACTGGCCGCCGGTGCGCAGGATCGACGACAGCTACGGCGACCGGAACCTCGTCTGCGCGTGTCCCCCGGCCTCCGCTTACGAAGAGTAATCTCCCCGTAGCTACGGACTGTTACCGCGGCGCGGCGCCCACGAGGGTGTGCGGCGCCCAGCCGCGGTGCGGCTCGATCACGGAGCAATCGGGCAGAAGCTCGCCGGTGTCCTCGAAGACGATCACGCCGTTGCAGAGGAGGCTCCAGCCCTGTTCGGGGTGGCTCGCGGCGACGCGGGCGGCTTCGCGGTCGATGTCTTCGGCGGTGGGACAGGAGGGCTGGTGCTGGCAGAGCATCGGGGGTCTCCGATTTGAGAGGTTCAGTTGAGGCCTGTGTGGTTCTTCACATGACCAGTGATGCACGCTACTACGGCCAACGACACTATTCCGAACATGTGACGGCACAACTTGGGGATAATCCACCCTTCGTATGAGCACACTAGGACCGGTTGTCCGGTACGCGCCCGGGACTGTGGATCTTCATCCGCCCGGGCTACCCGACGCGTGTCGGGGGCGCAACTGGGAGCGCTCCCGGGTTGAATGGTACGCGCGGGACGGTGGAGACCCACTTCAATTACTTACCGAGTTCGCCGCGTTGCACGGCGTAAATGTCGCCGACATTTCGGCGTCACCCACCGTCACCGATGCGTTCACCTGTGGGATTTCGGTCCTCCTGTCGCCACCCTCGGTAACACCCTCGCCGACACCCTCCGTGCCGGATCTTGTGGCGATCGCGTACTCCCACGGCCCGCGGCGCTCACCCCGGGCCGGGAGCGCGGCGCGATCTGTCGGCTTTCCGTCACCTGGCTCCGTGAACGTTCCACCGCCGGGTCGTCCGGGTTCGAGGGCCTTGGCCGGATTTGCGACTTCTTCCGGCGGGCGCGACTCGGCGACCGCCCCGCCTTCGGGGATCGGCCCCTGGGCGCCGAGCTGGACCGAGGCGGAGCACGCCGCCGCCGTCGACGGCGTCCGCGCGGCCATCGCCCGCGGCGACGTGTACGTCGTCAACCTCGTCGGCCACGCGAGCGCCCCGTTCCCCGGCGACCCGGGCCCGGCCCTGGCCCGCGTCGCCGCCCTGCCGGGCGCCCGCTACGGCGGAGTACTGCGCGGCGACCGCTGGTGGCTCGCCTCGGCCAGCCCGGAGACCCTGGTCGCGGTGGCCGGCGGCCGCGCGGTGACCCGCCCCATCAAGGGCACCCGCCCGGCCACGCCGGAGGGCCGGGCCGACCTGCTCGCCTCGGCCAAGGAACGCGCCGAGCACGTGATGATCGTCGACCTCGAACGCAACGACCTGGGCCGCGTCGCCGAGGTCGGCTCCGTGCGGGTCGACGAGCTGTTCGCCCTGCGCCGCTGGTCCGGGCTGTGGCAGGCCGAGTCGACGGTGAGCGCCCGGCCGGCAGCGGGCGTCGGCCTGGCCGAGCTGCTGGCCGCGGTCTGGCCGGGCGGCTCCGTGACGGGCGCGCCGAAGCGGGCCGCGATCGAGGTCGCGACGCGCCTGGAGCCGGTCGGCCGCGGCCCGAGCATGGGCGCCTGCGGCTGGATCGGCCACGGCGCGCCGGGCCCGGGGGCACCGTACGGCCGCGTCGAGATCGACCTCGGCCTCACGATCCGGACCGTGGCGGTCGCGGACGGTCGCGCGCACCTGTGGGCCGGCGGCGGCATCGTCTGGGACAGCGACCCGGCCGCCGAGGTCGCCGAGGCCGCGGCGAAGGCGGCCCCCATCAAACGGGCCCTTCGCGGTTCCTGAGCTCTTACGCCGCCGCCAGGGCCACGTCTTCGGCCGCGACCCGGCGGCGTGTCGAGCTTTACGCCGTGGCCAGGGCCACGTCTTCGGCCGCGGCCCGGCGGCGTGTCGAGCTTTACGCCGTGGCCAGGGCCACGTCTTCGGCCGCGGCCCGGCGGCGTGTCGAGCTTTACGCCGTGGCCAGGGCCACGTCTTCGGCCGCGACCCGGCGGCGTGTCGAGCTTTACGCCGTGGCCAGGGCCACGTCTTCGGCCGCGGCCCGGCGGCGTGTCGAGCTTTACGCCGTGGCCAGGGCCACGTCTTCGGCCGCGGCCCGGCGGCGTGTCGAGCTTTACGCCGTGGCCAGGGCCACGTCCTCGGCCGCGACCCTCCGGCGCGTCGTGCGGCGGTACCGGTAGACCTGGACGGCGCCGACGGTCCACAGCAGGTACTGCACCGCGAACGCCCACCGGAACGCGCCAAGCGACGGGTGCTCGGCCCCAGGCGCGGTCTGCACGTCCAGCAGCACCCCGATCGAGACGATGAGCACGATCGACGCCGCGAAGCTGCCCACGTTCACGATCCCGGTCGCCCCGCCGATGCGGTCGGCCGGGTTGAACGAGCGCGCGTAGTCGAAGCCGATCATCGAGCCGGGCCCGTTGATCGTCAGCACCAGCACGAGCACCGTCAGCAGCCACAGCGGCGCCCGCCCCGGCCACACCAGCACCGCGGTCCAGGCCAGCGCGGACGAGCCGACGATCGCCAGCACGAGGGTCGAGCGGTGGTACGGCAGCCGCCCGCAGAAGTGCCCGACCACCGGCCCGAGCACGATGCCGCCGACGGTGAGCAGGGACAGCAGGACCGCCGCGACGCCGGGGTCCAGGCCCTCGCCCTGGGTCAGGAACGGGTACCCCCACAGCAGCGCGAACACCGAACCCGAGAACCCGGTCACGAAGTGCGTCCACAGCCCCAGCCGCGTGCCCGGGTGCTCCCACGAGTGCTTCAGCCCCAGCTCGCGCCGCGGCGCCTCCCGCTCCTCGGCGCGCACCGGCTGGTCCCGCAGCGCGGTCACGACCAGCAGCACGGCCGCGGCCCCGAGCCCGGCCGCGCCGAGGAACGTCGCCGTCCAGCCGGCGTGGTGCAGCAGGAGCACCAGCGGTACCGCCGAGGAAAGCGCCCCCAGCTGGCCGACCATGCCGGTCAGCTGCACCATCAGCGGGTTGCGGCGCGGCGGGAACCACATCGCCACGATCCGCAGCACACTGATGAAGGTCATCGCATCACCGATGCCGATGAGCACCCGCGCCGCGATGGCCGTGCCGATGTCCCCGGCGAAGGCGAAGACGAGCTGCCCGGCGAGCATGAGCGCACCGCCGGCGGCGAGCAGGCGGCGGGAGCCGAACCGGTCCAGCAGCACGCCGACCGGGATCTGCATGCCCGCGTACACCGCCAGCTGGGCCACGGAGAGCATCGACAGCAGCGCAGTCCCGACGCCGAGACGCTGGGCGGCCTCGACCCCGGCGACGCCGAGCGAGGAGCGGTGGAAGACGGCAACGATGTACGCGAGGAGCCCGACGCTCCACATGAGGTAGCGGCGCATAACGCTGTCGACGCTATCGGTCCGCGGACGGAATCCGGGGTGACTGTGACGGCCCTCAACTGTGGGTTTGCAGACACCGCCTACGCTGTCGGGGTCTGCTTTGCCGTTTTGAGGACAGTCATGACCGAACTGACCGCCCTGACCGAGCGACCGATCGCGTGGGAGCACTCGGGCGACGGCGAGTTCCCGTACCACGCCGAGGTCGACGGCCGCACCCTGACCGTGCGGGTCAACGACTTCCCGGCGGAGCCGGTCTACACCCTCATCGTCGACGGCGCCGAGCTCGCCGACCTCGACGACTGGCCGCGGTCGTGGCGGCGGCCGCCGGTACCGAACCATCTGCTCGATCTGGTGGCCCGGCCCGTGACCACCGACCTGCTGGGCACGTGGGCCCGCCGCATCTGCGGCGTGACGACGGAGCACGCGGCGGAGGTGGCGGCGCTGCTGGGCCTGCCCGCCCCGACCCAGGACGACCTGGGCCGCCTCTTCGTCCAGCCGAGCCCGCCGGGCACCGCGTGGCTGCAGCTGTTCATGAACGACCGGGCTGGCCTGGCCACGGTGGAGATGCGCTTCGCGACGCCGTCACTGACGCGTGCGGACCTGGACTCGTGCTTCGGCCGCAGCGAGAACCTGCCGCGCGTCCACTGGGACTCCCCGCACGTGACCGCGCACCGCGTGACGACGCCGGACGCCCCGTTGTCGTGCACGCTGTTCGCGTACTTCCACGAGGACCCGACCCCGTCCTCGAGCACCTTCAAAATCTCCTTGCGCCGCGACCATCACTGAACGCGGTCGCGGGTGGCACGCAGCGCATCGGGGGCCAAGGTCGATTAGGCGGCGGGGCGTAGAATTAGGTTTGAATCGATGGACCGCCCGACCGACTCGTATGCCGTTCCGCAACTCCTGTCTCGACTCGCCTGAACGCATCGCCATCGACGGAACTCGCCGTCTTTCGGGGCGCGCGGGCGTCGGGCTGGTTGGACGCTCGGCCTCGGTTGGATCGCGCTCGTGGATTGTCTTGGATGTGCGGGCGGGGTCGGGGCCGTTCGCGGTGGAGTGGTGGACCGCCGGTGATCGCCACACCGGGATGCGGTGGTGTCGGGTCGCCTGTTGCGCGGAGGACGGCGCTGGGTCGCCTGCGGCGCGGGGCGCGGTCGGCCGGGTCGCCCGGGTTCGGGTTGTACGCGGTGCCGGGGTGGCACTGGGTCACCCCCCGGCGCGGGGCGCGGTGGGTCGGGTCGCCCGGGTTCGGGTTGTCCGCGGTTCCGAAGTAGTGCCGGATCACCTGCGGCGCGGTGCTGGGGTGGCGCCGGGTCACCCGAGGCGCTGGGGGCGGTGGTGCCGGGTCACCCGGGTCCGGGTTGCCGCGGTGCCGGGGTGGCGCTGGGTCACCGGCGGCGCGGCGCACGGTGGTGCCGGGTCGGCCGCCGTGCTCGGGACAGCGCTGGGCTCACCCGCGCGGCGTGCGATCCGGAGCTGTGGAGTCAGACGGTGTGAACCCGGCGCGGGGAGCAGCCCGAGTCCCACCGCACGTCGGACGGTTCGAAGCCATCCGCGCCGCAGGACGTGGCGGCGACGGATCACCCCGGCGCGCACGACGCGGCCAGCCTCGTCCCGGCACACCTTTTCGCGACCCGGGTGCGCTGGCGAAGATTTTGAGGGGGTTTGGGTGGAGCGAAGCTCCCCCAACGCGAGCGCAGCGAGCTAGGGAGACAGCCTGCGCCACAGGAATTCGAAGGCCAAGGACCATTTGAAGGCCATTTGGGAGTTGTCCGCTGCGCCGCCGTGGCCGCCCTCTATGTTTTCGTAGTACGTGACGTCCTTGGCGCGGTCTCGTAGCAGGGCCACCATTTTGCGCGCGTGGCCTGGGTGTACGCGGTCGTCTCGGGTTGACGTCGTTATCAGCGTCGGTGGGTACGGCACTGCGTCGCGTACGTTGTGGTACGGCGAGAACAGCGACAAGTATGCCCAGTCGTCGGGATTGTCCGGGTCGCCGTACTCGGCCATCCAGGACGCGCCGGCCAGGAGCAGGTGGTAGCGGCGCATGTCCAACAGGGGGACCGCGCACACGATCGCGCCGAACAGCTCCGGGTACCGGGTCAGCATCACGCCCATGAGCAGGCCGCCGTTCGAGCCGCCCTCGGCGCCCAGCTGTGCCCGCGTGGTGATGCCCCGCTCGACCAGGTCCGTCGCCACCGCGGCGAAGTCCTCGTAGGCGCGTGGGCGCTGCTCGCGCAGGGCGGCCCGGTGCCAGGCCGGGCCGTACTCGCCGCCGCCGCGGATGTTCGCCACCACGTAGGTGCCGCCCCGGGCCAGCCAGCCGCGGCCGATGATCGCGTTGTACGCCGGGACGCGCGACACCTCGAAGCCGCCGTAGCCGGACAGCAGGGTGGGGCCGGGGCCGGCGTCCGGGCGGCCGACCACGAAGTACGGGACCTGGGTGCCGTCGGCCGACGTGGCGAAGTACTGCCGGGTCTCGATGCCCTCGGCCGCGAAGTACGCCGGGCCCTGCTTGAGGATCGTGGGGGCCTGGGCCGAGCCGAGCACGCCGTGGCGCAGGGTCGGCGGGAGGGTGAAGCCCGAGGACAGCAGCAGGTACTGCTCGTCGGCGTCCGCGTTGGTCTGCCACACGTCGCTCTGGCCGAGGTCGTGGCCCAGGACGGAGCGCTGCCACTGGCCGCCGTCGAAGGTCAGCAGCTCCAGGCGGCTGCGCACGTCGGCCAGCAGTACCAGGATCAGGCCCGTCCGCGTCCACTCGGCGTAGCTCAGCGAGGTGTGCGGGTCGGGGCTGAACAGCGGCGTCAGGGTGCGCTCGCCGGCCAGGTAGGCGTCGAGGCGCGTCACCAGCAGCGTGCCCGCCGGGTGCGTCGCGCCCGCGACCGACCAGTCGGTGCGCACCCGCACGAGCAGCCACTCGCGGTGGATGTCGACCCCGGCGTCCTGCGGCACGTCCAGCTCGGTGAGCTCGCCGTCGATCAGGAGGTACCGCCGCGCGTTGAAAAAATCCGTCGCCTGCCGGATGAGCGCCCGGCGCCCGTCGACCGACGCGTCGGAGGTGGCCCGGACCGACACGTCGTCGGGGGAGCCCTCGAACACCACCGGGGCGTCGCCGACGGGCGTGCCGCGCCGCCACGCGCGCACCTGGCGCGGATAGCCCGACGACGTCATGGATCCGGGACCGGTGTCGGTACCGACGAACAGCGCGTCGGCGTCGATCCAGCTCACGCTGCTCTTCGCCTCGGGCAGCTCGAACCCGTCCTTGACGAACTCCAGCGAGTCGAGGTCGAACTCGCGCACTACCGACGCGTCGGCGCCGCCGCGCGACAGGGCGACCAGGCAGCGGTGCTCGCCGGCGAGCGGGCCGGTGCGCAGGTAGGTGGCGCCCTGCCAGACCCAGTTCTCGCCCTCGGCCTCGGCCAGCGCGTCCAGGTCGAGCACCGTCTGCCAGTCCGGGCGGTCGGTGCGGTACGACTCGAGGGTGGTGCGCCGCCACAGGCCGCGCTTGTTGGTGGCGTCCTTCCACAGGTTGTACACGCGCTCGCCGTGCCAGGCGATCATCGGGATGCGGTCGTCGGCGTCGAGCACCGCACGGATGCCCGCGTCGAGCTCGGTGAAGCGCTCACCGCCGGTCAGCGCGGCGACGGTCTCGGCGTTGCGCTGCCGTACCCAGGCCAGCGCCTCCGCGCCCTCGACGTCCTCGAGCCACAGGTACACATCGTCGTCTTCCGGCATCCGATCAGTCTGACCGAACCGCCACCGGTTCGCCCACCCGTTCCCGCGCCCGGAGGTTCTCGGCGAACGCGATCGCCGGCACGGCCTTGCCCCACAGCCAGCCCTGCGCGAGCGGTACCTTCAGCGCCGCCAGCACGTCGCGCTGGGCGTGGTCTCGACCCCCTCGGCGACCAAGGCGAGGTTGAGCGCGCTGCTCATCGCGACCACGGCCCGCACGATCTCCTCGTCCTCGAGGACGGCGCCGAGCCCGCCGACGAACGAGCGGTCGATCTTCACGCCGGTGACCGGGTGGCGGCGCAGGTACCCCAGCGCCGAGAAGCCGGTGCCGAAGTCGTCCACGGAGATGCGTACCCCGAGCTCGCGCAGGCGCAGCAGCAGCCGCTCGGTGACCTCGCCGCCCTCGACCATCACCGACTCGGTGATCATGGTGAAGCCGAGCTGGAACGGCAGGTCGAGCAGCGCCGGCCCGGTGACGCGGCCCTGGCGGTCGATGATGGCGTACCCGAGGTCGCCCGCGAAGATCGCCAGCATCATGGCGCCGAGGAACATGAACGACGGCTGGCGGATCGCGGTGGTGAACGCCAGGTTCACCCCGAGCAGGCCGATGACCACGTCGAGCAGCGGGTACAGCCCGGCCAGCACGCTCACGAGCAGCGGCCGGCCCGGGATCGCGGTCGCGGGCAGCACGAACAGCAGCGCGGAGGCGATCGCGGCGCCGATGCACCCGATCGACCCGTCGAGCAGGGCGTGGCGGTTGATGCCCCACCGGCTCAGGAACGTGGCCATGCCGGCGATCAGGCAGGCGAACCCGCACACGGCGAAGGCGTCGCCGAGCTGCGCGAGCGGGTACGGCCGGTCGGTCAGCAGGGCCCGGACGACCACGCCGACGAGGAAGAGCAGCGCGGCCGCGGTGAGCAGGCGCCAGGGCCGGCGGGGGCGCAGGTCGTGCAGGCGCGGGCCGAACGCCCAGGCCAGCGCGGACAGCCCGCCGACGAGCGGGAACGCCAGCCCGGGCCGGACATCGAAGGCCCACAGCGCGGTGGCCGCGGACCCGATCCCGAGCAGGCCGATCCACAGCCGGTCCCGCACCATGAGTCTTTGATCGGCGGTACCGGCGCGAAGCTGAGCTTAATTTATTGCGCGTTACGAAACCTTGCGGGTCACGCACTTTTTGCTACGCTGGGGGACATGGAACCGGGCGGCCTGCGCGAGCGCAAGAAGCAGGCGACGCGGCAGGCGCTGGCGCTGGCCGCGCTGCGCCTGAGCGTGGAGCGCGGCTTCGACGGCGTGCTCGTGGAGGACATCGCCGCCGAGGTCGGGGTGTCGCCGCGCACCTTCAACAACTACTTCTCGTCCAAGGCCGAGGCGATCTGTGGCCTGGCCGTGGACCGCGCCCACCGGGCCGGGGCGGCGCTGCGGGCCCGGCCCCCGGGCGAGCCGCTGCGCGCGGCGATCGAGGCGACGATGGTGGCCGAGTTCGCGGGCGGGGCGGTGCCGGAGCACGTGCCGGACCGCGTCTGGTTCGCCGGGCTGCGGATGGTGCTCGCGACGCCGGCGATGCAGGGCGAGTACCTGCGGGTGCGGGCGGCGATGCAGGAGGCGCTGTCGACGGCGATCGCGGACCGGCTGGGGCTGCCGCCGGCGTCGCTGCTGCCGGAGGTGGTGGGCGGCGCGGTGGCGGCCGCGTGCGATGCGGCGACGCATCGCTGGCTGCACGCGGATCCGCCGGTGCCCTTGCCGCCGCTGGTGGAGGAGGCCCTGCGCCACCTCGCGGAGTACTGATTCGCGGGGGTTTTCCACGAAAAGTCGGGCGCTCCGCGCCGCGACTTTTCGGACTTATGCCCTGCCGGGCGAAAAATGCGAAAAGTCCGATCACGAAGTGTCGGACTTTTCGTTCAGCGGTTCGGCACGCGGTCGGGCCGGCCCGCATAGGTCCGATCTAGGCCGTGGTGCCCGGCGGTCCGACGAGGGTCCGGCGGCTTGGTCGGGGCCTGCTGTTCGTCGGTCCGGCGGCAAGTGTCGGGGCTGTTGCTCGTCGGTCCGGCGCCAAGTGTCGGGGCTTGTTGCTCGTCGGTCGGCGGCAGGCATCGGGGCTTGTTGCTCGTCGGTCGGCGGCAGGAGTCGGGGCTTGTTGCTCGGCGGTCCTGCATACGGTCTGGCGGCGGTCTCCGGGCTTGCTGTTCGACAGGCCGGCGGACGTGTCGGGCGGCTTTCTGTTCAACGATCCTACGATCAAGGAGGACGGCATGACTCTGCACGTCGAGGTATCCGGGAGCGGACCGGCGCTCCTGCTCATCCCGGGCGGCGCCGGGGACGCGGCCACGTTCGGGCGGCTCGGGCCGGAGCTGTGCGGGGAGCGGACGATCGTGGCGTACGACCGGCGGGGGTTCAGCCGCAGCGGCGCACCGGCCCGCGAGCGGCGCTTCGACGTCGACGTCGACGACGCCGCCCGGCTCATCGATCTGCACGGCGGAGGGCGGGCCGACGTGTTCGGCAGCAGCTCCGGGGCGATCGTCGCGCTCGGGCTGGCCGAGCGGTTCCCGGGCAAGGTGCGGCGGGTCGTCGCGCACGAGCCGCCGCTGACCGTGATGGTCGGCGACGAGGCCGATCTGCGGGCCGGGTTCGACGACGTCGTCGCGGTGTTCCGGCGGTCGGGGGCCGGGGCCGGGATGCGCCGGTTCGGGGAGGTCACCGGGCTCGGGTACCGGGAGCCGCCGCGGGCCGCGTTGCCGCCCGCGGTGGCCGAGGTGCTGGACCGGATCGCCGGCAACGTGCCGTTCTGGATGGAGGAGGAGCTGCGGCAGTACACCGCGATCGTCCCCGGCCCCGCCGCCGTAGACGTGGTGGTGGCCGTCGGCGAGGCGTGGGAGCCGTTCCCGGCCCGGGCGGCCCGCGGGCTGGCCGCACGGCTGGGAACGGCGGCGGTGGTCTTCCCGGGCGGCCACGACGGCTACATCGAGCGGCCGGCCGAGTTCGCCGCCCGGCTCCTGGAGGTTCTGACCTAGTTTCCTAGGATGCGAAGCGGACGTGAGCTCGCTGGCAGTGCGGCAGCGAGGACGACGATCGCCGGCGGGGCCAGGCCTACCGCAACCGCACAGGCCGGGGTGGTCAGAGCACCGGACGGTCGCCGCCGCGCGCGAGCTGCCACACCGTCGCCGCCGCGGTCAGGGACGGGGTCAGGGCGGCCGTCCAGAGACGGGCCGCAGTCTGCACCAAAGACCAGAGGCGGGCCGTGGTCCGTACCCAAGGACCAGAGGCGGGCCGTGGTCCGTACCCAAGGACCAGAGGCGGGCCGCCGGAGTCGCCCCGGTCGCGCCGTCAGCCCAGGGTCGACAGGCGTTCGCCCAGGTCGGTGTGGCGGTAGTTCAGGCGGCGGCCCGCCCGCGCGGCCACGATCAGGCCCGCGTCCCGCAGCGCCGTCAGGTGGTGCGACGCCGTCGCCGGGGCCAGGCCCAGGCGCTCGGCCACGTCGCCGGTGCTCGCGGGCTCGGTCAGCAGGGTCAGCACCGCGGCCCGCGTCGAGCCCAGCAGGGCGGCCAGCGGCTCCGGCGGTGCGGCCGGGGCCGCGAACAGGGCGCCCAGCGCGCGCGGCGGGTACCACAGGGCGCGGCCCGCGACCGAGTCCATGATCCAGGCCTTGGTGCCGGTGAAGGCGGTCGGGAGCAGGAAGAGGGGGTGGCCGTCCAGGCTCCAGGACGGGTACTCGGTGTCCTTGAGGTAGTCCAGCTGCAGCGCGTCGGGGTTCCAGCGCATGCGCGGGTGCAGGTTCTCCAGCAGGCGGTGCGGGCCGGGGAAGGCGGCGGTGGTCGTGCGGTGGGCGATCTCGTTGTCGGCGGTCGCGCGCAGGCGGGGCCACAGGTCGGCGAGGGCCAGCCGGAAGTACCGCCGGATCTGGGTGATCAGCGGCGGCAGGAGGGCCGCGGGGTCGTCGAACGGGACGCCGCAGCCGGTGAGCTCGGCGGCTACGCGTTCGGGGTCGGTCGCGGCGATGGCCTCGAGCTCGGATTCGAGGGTGGGGCGGGCGGTGCGCGGTACCGGCGTCAGGAAGTCGGGGATGCCGCCCGCGGGTGTGGCGACGACGCGCCAGAAGACGTCGAGATCGTCGGTTCTGGTGCCCAGGCGGCTGCGCCAGCGGCTGTACGGCCAGGAGCCGTCGCGCACGGCGAGCGCGCTGGTCACGACCTCGGCCATCGGGGAGTGGGCGAAGCGCAGCCGGGTCAGGTCGTCGGGGGTGAGCTCGAGGCGCTTCACGCTGTCCATTCGAGCACGGTCGAACGGCTTCGGCCCAGGGTGGCGGCGGTCATAGCGTCGTGGCATGCGGTACACGAACCTGGGGCGCTCGGGACTGAAGGTGTCGCGGCTGGGCCTCGGCACCATGAACTTCGGCTGGCAGCTGGGTGAGGACGACAGCCACGCGATCCTCGACCGGGCGTTGGCCGAGGGCATCAACTTCGTCGACACGGCGGACATGTACGGGGCGCGTGACTACGAGGGGACCTCCGAGGCCTACATCGGCTCGTGGTTCGCGCGGACGGGGCGACGCGACGAGGTGGTGCTGGCGACGAAGGTGTACCAGCCGATGGGCGACGGCCCCAACGACCGGGGTTTGTCGGCGCGGCACATCGTGGCGGCGTGTGAGGCGTCGCTGCGGCGGCTGGGCACGGATCGCATCGACCTGTACCAGATGCACCACGTCGACCGGGGTACGCCGTGGGAGGAGATCTGGCAGGCGATGGACGTGCTGGTCGCGCAGGGGAAGGTGTTGTACGTCGGCAGCTCGAACTTCGCGGGCTGGCATCTGGCGGGCGCGCAGGCGGCGGCGATCCGGCGGCATTCGCTGGGGCTGGTGTCGGAGCAGCTGAAGTACAGCCTGATGACGCGGCATGTGGAGCTGGAGGTGGTGCCGGCGGCGCAGGCGCTGGGGATCGGGCTGCTGCCGTGGTCGCCGCTGGCGCAGGGGGTGCTGTCGGGGGCGCTGCGCAAGCACCGGGAGGGGGCGGCGGGGCGGACGACGAGCCACACGGCGGCGCGGGTGCTGGAGCACCGGGAGCTGCTGGAGCGGTACGAGGGGCTGTGTGACGATCTGGGGCTGCACCCGGCGGTGGTGGCGCTGGCGTGGCTGCTGGGGCGGCCGGGGGTGACGGCGCCGATCGTCGGGCCGCGTACGCCGGACCAGCTGGACCTGGCGCTGGTGGCGCTGGAGACGACGCTCGGCGATGACGCCGAGTCGCGGCTGAACGAGCTCTTCCCGCCGGTCGGCAACGGGGGACCAGGGCCGGAGGCTTGGGCCTGGTAGTTGTCATACCTTTGTTTTCGCAGCTCACCAGGGGTACGACCGGCTTTGGAAATCCTGTGGTACTAGGGGTGTGATCCGGCGCCGTGCTCGGCGAGCACGGCGTCGGACAGGACGGGCCAGACCTCGGCGGCCCAGGTGTCGAAGTCGCGGTCGGTGAGGCAGGCGAGGGCGAGGTTCGCGGCGGGGTCGACCCACAGGAACGTGCCGGTCTTGCCGAAGTGCCCGAAGGTGCGCTCGGAGTTGCCGGTGCCGGTCCAGTGCGGTGACTTGTGGTCGCGCAGCTCGAAGCCGAGGCCCCAGTCGTTGGGGTCCTGGCGGCCGAAGCCGGGCAGGACGCCGGTGACGCCGGGGTACTGCACGGTGACCGCCTCGGGCATGAGGTCGGCGGCGAGGGTCGGGTCGAGCAGTTCCTGGCCGAGCAGGGCGAGGTCGGACACGGGGCCGACGGCGCCGGCGGCGGGGGAGCCTTCGAGGCGGGTGCCGCCCATGCCGAGCGGCCGGAGCACGGATTCGGTCATGAGCTCGGCGAAGGTGCCGCCGGTGCGGGTGAGGACGAAGTCGGCGAGCAGTTCGAAGCCGCGGTTGGAGTAGATGCGTTTGCGGCCGGGCTGGGCGAGGATCTGGTGTTCGTCGAAGGCGACGCCGGAGGTGTGGGCGAGCAGGTGGCGGACGGTGGCGCCCTCGGGGCCGGCGGGCTCGTCGAGCAGGATGTCGCCGCGGTCGACGGCGACGAGGACGGTGAGGGCGGTGAGCAGTTTCGTCACCGATGCCCAGGGCAGGGCGGTGTCCGGGCCGTGGCGGTCGCGGATCCCTTCGGGGTCCACGACCGCCACGGCGGCGGTCGGTACGGGCCAGCTGGTCACCAGGTCGAGTGCGCTCACCCGTTGCAAACTACGGCAAAGCGTTGAGGAACGGGCGCTGGGCGTTCTGGAACTCCCAGTTGTAGTACCGGTCCCAGTTGATCGACCAGGTCATGAGGCCGCGGAACGCGGGTGAGGGGCCGCCGCGCAGGGTGTAGCCGCCGCAGCCGGTGCCGGAGACGAGGCAGGTGACGGCGGCCTGGACGACGGCGGGGGCGACGTAGCCGTTGCCGGCGCTGACGGCGGCGGGTACGCCGATGCCGATCTGGTCGGGGCGCAGGCCGGGGAAGGTCTGGCCGGTGTTGGCGACGGGGAAGCCGGCCTTGAGCATGTCGGTCATGGCGATGTGGAAGTCGGCCCCGCCCATCTGGTGGTACTGGTTGTCGAGGCCCCAGATCGGGCCGGAGTTGTAGTCCTGGACGTGCAGGATGGTCAGGAAGTCCCGCACGGCGTGGATGACGGGCAGGTAGGAGCCGGCGCGGTTGTCGCCGGCGCTGGTGCCGCCGTAGAACTGGTAGCCGAGCTGCACGAAGAACGTCTCGGGGGCCATGGTGAGCACGAACTTGGTGCCGTACTTGGCTTTGAGGGACTTCAGGGCGCTGATGAGGTTGACCACGACGGGGGTGGTCGGGTTGCGGAAGTCGCTGTCGCCGGCGTTGAGGTAGAGGGAGTGGCCCTCGAAGTCGATGTCGAGCCCGTCGAGGCCCCACCGGTCGATGATGGCGCTGACGGAGCTGACGAACGTGTCGCGGGCGGCGGTGCTGGTCAGCTGGACCTGGCCGTTCTGGCCGCCGATGGAGATGAGGACCTTCTTGCCCTGGGCCTGTTTGGCCTTGATGGCGGCGAGGAACTCGGCGTCGGACTCGACGCCTGCGCATTCGGCGGCGGAGCAGCGGTTGAAGCGGATGTCGCCGGAGGTGACGCTCGTGGGTTCGCCGAAGGCGAGGTCGATGACGTCCCAGGCGGCGGGGATGTCGGTCATGCGGATGTAGCCGGAGCCGTTGGCGAAGCTGGCGTGGTCGTAGCCGATGAGGGCGTGCCTGGGCAGGCCGGTGACCGGGGTGGTCGGGCTCGTGGACGGGCTCGTGGACGGGCTCCGGCTCGGGCTGGGGCTCGCCGACGGGCTCTTCGACGGCGACGACGAGGTGGGCGGCGTCGTCGTCGGCGGGGTGCCGGGGCCGTCGAGGGCGATGTCGTCGGCGTTGTAGGCGCCGGTGCCGTACCAGCCGTGCAGGTACACCTGGATCGAGGTCTGGCCGGCGGTCGTGGTGAACGGGACGGTGAGCTTGGTGTAGGCGGTGGCCGCGGGCGTCCACGTGGAGGCCCCGCCGGTCACGCCGATGTAGACGTAGCTGCCGCGGACCCAGCCGGAGAGGGTGTATGCGGTGTTCGGCTGGACGGTGACGGTCTGGGTGCACTGGGCGGTGTCGGACGTGGTGGCGTTGCCGTTGAGGGCGTACGTGCCGGTGTGCACGGGTGTGGTGACCGCGGCGGAGCCGGAGCCGGTGCAGGACCAGCCCGACAGGTTGCCGCTCTCGAAGCCGGGGTTGGACAGCAGGTTGGCCGCGTACGCGTTGGTGGCCACGAACAGTCCCGTGACCAGCAGGGTGGCGGCGCCGAGGATGAGCGCGGCGCGCTTCGTCGGCTTCATGGGCGACCTCCATCGACGGTGGTCGCCATTATTAGGTTTGTTAACTGTTCATGTCCAGCGTTCTTAACCCGGCCTTCATCATCGCGACCATCCGGGCCCGGGCCTGCGGGTCGGGGCCGGCCTGCTCCCGGGCGACGCAGCCGACGACGAGGGCCTTGACGTCGGCCAGGGTGACGTCGGCCCGGACCGTTCCGGCCCGCTGGGCGGCGTGCAGCAGGGCCGTCTCGGCCCCGTCGAGGTCGAGGCCGGTGCGGGCGGCCGCGGCGCCGACGTCGAACCCGGCCCCGGCGAGGGCCTCGGCGAGCCCGCGGTGCTCGGCGGCGACGGTGACGAGGTGCTCGAGGTAGGCGAGGAGGTCCAGCTGCCCGGCCCGGGCGACGAGGGCCTCGACCTGTTCCAGGACGATCGCCTCGTACAGCGCCTCCTTGGTCGGGAAGTGCCGGCTCACCGTGCCGGTGCCGACCCCGGCCCGGCGGGCGATCTCGGCCACCGGCACCGACAGCCCCTCGGCCGCGAACACCGCCTTGGCCGTGTCGAGCACCTTGCGCCGGTTGCGCACGCCGTCGGCCCGCATGGTCGCCTCCAGTTGTAAACGGGATGGTCGTCCCGTATATTCGGCAACCGGGACTTCCATCCCGATTCTAGGGGGCGGCGGCATGTGGAGCATCGGCGACATCGGCGAGCAGACCGGGCGGGTCGCGCTCGTGACCGGCGCGCGCGGCGGCATCGGGCTGGAGGTGGCGCGGGCGCTGGCCGGGCGCGGGGCCACGGTGGTGACGCCGGGCCGGGCCGAGCTCGACCTGGGCGACCTCGCCTCGGTGCGGGCGTTCGCCGGCGGCTTCCCGCACGAGCGGCTCGACCTGCTCGTCAACAACGCCGGGGTGATGATCCCGCCGTTCGGGCTGACCGCGGACGGCTTCGAGACCCAGATCGGGGTCAACCACCTCGGGCACTTCGCGCTCACCGGCCTGCTGCTGGACCGGCTCCTGGCGACGCCCGGGTCGCGGGTGGTGACGGTGAGCAGCAACGCCCACAAGCGCGGCGCGATCGACCTCGCCGACCTGCACTTCGCCGGCCGCCGGTACGTGCCGATGACCGGCTACGCCCAGTCGAAGCTCGCCAACCTGCTCTTCGCCGCCGGGCTGCAGCGGCGCCTGGCCGCGGCCGGCGCGCCGGTGCGGTCCGTCGCCGCGCACCCGGGCGCGGCCCGCACCGGGCTCATGCGGCACAGCCCGCTGCACTTCCGCATCGTGGTGCACCGGCGCACGAAGTGGCTGTTCTCCTGGCTGATCCAGGACCCGCTCCCGGCGGCGCTGCCGATCCTGCGGGCGGCCACCGACCCGGATCCCGCCTTCTACTACGGGCCGGGCGGCTGGGGCGAGTTCACCGGCCGGCCCGTGCCCGTGCGCCCGGCGCCGGCGGTCCCGGACCCGGCCGCGCAGGACGCGCTGTGGGCCGAGTCCGAGCGCCTGACCGGCGTCGTGTTCCCGGCACGCGTACCGGAGCCTCGTGGGCCGGCTGGTGCGTGAGGTGCCGGCACAGCCGGCCTCCTCACACGATCACCGCGCCTCACCCGCCTGATCGGCCTGTCCGGCCCGCCCCGGAGCCCCGTCGGCGGCCAGGCCGGCCCGGACCTGCGCCACCAGCGCGTCGGCGTCCCCGGCCGTGGCCCGCGGGTTGACCACGCACGCCCGCAGCGCGAACACGCCGTCCACCGTCGTGCCGGCCAGGAACGCGCCCCCGCCGAGCTGGACCGCGCGCAGCACCCGCCGGTTCAGCTCGTCCAGCTCCTCCCCGTCGGGGCCGCCGGGCGGCCGGCACCGGAAGCAGACCACGCTCAGCCCCCGGGCCAGCAGCTGCAGCTCCGGCGCCGCGGCCACGGCGGCGGCGATCCGGTCGGCGACGGCGAGGTCGTGCTCGATCAGCTCCCGGTAGCCGCGCACCCCCAGATGCTTGAGCAGCATCCAGACCTTCAGCGCCCGGAACGGCCGGGTCTGCTCGAACCCGTACTCGCTGAACCACACCGGCCCGCCGACCCCCGCCGGGTCGTCGTCGGTGCGCAGGTACGGCGGCACGAGACTGAACGCGTCCCGGGCCGGCGCCCCGTCGCGGAACAGCACCAGCCCGGCGTCCACCGGCGCGTACAGCCACTTGTGCGGGTCCAGGGCCACGCTGTCGGCCCGCCCGAGCGCGGCCCGCACCGCCGCGAACCGCGGCAGCAGCAGCACCGCCGGCCCGCCGTAGGCGGCGTCGACGTGCAGCCACACCCCGAACTCGGCGCACACGTCCCCGATCGCCGCGAGGTCGTCGACCGCCCCGGTGTTGACCGTCCCCGCGCTGGCCAGCACCGCCACCGGGACGTGCCCGGCCCGCACGTCCGCGGCGATCGCGTCGCGCAGCGCGGGCACCCGGATGCGGTGCCCGTCGTCGGACCCGACCACCCGCACGTTGCCGGACCCGATCCCGAGCAGCTCGGCGGCCTTGCGCGCCGACCCGTGCCCCTCGGTCCCCTGGTACACCACGAACCGCGCCGCCGCCGGCCCGCCGGCCCCGGCCTGCACGCCGTCCTCGCGCACCGGCCGCCCGGCCCGCAGCGCCGCCCGGTGCCGGGCCACGGCCAGGCCCGTCAGCGTCGCCGCCGACCCGCCCGACACCAGCAGCCCGTGCGCCGTCCCCGGCAGCCCGGCGAGCTCCGCGAACCATCGCACGACCTGCCGCTCCACGTGCACCGCGGCGTGGTTGCCGCCGGCCACGCTGGGGTTCATGGCCGCCACGAGCAGCTCGGCGAACACCCCGAGGGGGTGCGGCGGCGGGTTGACCCAGCCGTAGAAGCGGGGATGGCCGTTGCCGAACGGCCACGGCTCCACCCGCGCGGCGAACTCGCCGAGGACCGCATCGACCGGGGCCCCGTCCTGCGGTACCGCCTCCGTCTCGAACCCCCGCACCACCGTCTGCGGCACGGGCCGGAACACCGGCTCGTCCCGGAGGCCGGTCAGGTGCTCCACCACGAGGTCGACGACCTGGTGCCCGACCGTGCGCAGCTCCTCGGCCGTCCACTCGAACCGTGACTCGCCGCCGTTCATGACCGGCTCCCTACTGGCTAGGTTGGAACGATGAGAGTGGCTGTACTCGCCGATGTCCACGCCAACCTGCCCGCGCTCGAGGCGGTGCTGCACGACGTCGACGCGCGCGGCGTAGACCGGATCGTGCTGCTCGGCGACATCGCCGGCGGCCCGCTGCCGGCCGAGACCCTCGACCGCCTCGCCACCCTCGGCGAGCGGGCCGTGTGGGTCCACGGCAACGGCGAACGCGAGCTCGTCGACGCGTTCGACGGCAAGCCCGGCAAGGACCGTAACGCGGCCGACGCCGCCGTGTGCGCCGCCCTGATCGGGCAGGGCCACCGCGACCGCCTGGCCGGGCTGCCGATGACGGTCACGCTCGACGTCGACGGCCTCGGCCCGGTGCTGTTCTGCCACGCGACGCCGCGCCGCGACGACGAGTTCGTCCTCGTCGACTCGCCGGTCGCGCGGTGGCGGGCGGTCCTGGACGGGGTCGCGGAGGGGCTCGTCGTGTGCGGGCACACCCACATGCCGTTCGACCGGCTCGCCGGCGGGCGGCGGGTGGTGAACCCGGGCAGTGTCGGCATGAACTACGGGCCGGCCGGGGCGTACTGGGCGCTGCTCGGCGACGGCGCCGTGCAGCTGCGCCGCACCGCGTACGACGCGCGGGCGGCGGCCGCGCGGATCGAAGCCGGCCCGCACCCGCAGGCGGCCTGGTGGGCCGAGCAGTACGTGACGAAGCCGTACGGCGACGCCGACGCCCTGGAGGCCTTCACCGAGCTCGCCCGGGACTGAAGGTCGTCAGAGGGCCGCGCGCACGGCGGACTCCAGGGCGGGCGGGCAGGCGCCGCCGTGCAGATGGTCCAGGGCCAGCAGCGCCGCACCCGCCACCGGCGGCGAGGACAGCACGGTCACCGTGGCGCCGGGGGACAGGGCGTGCAGGCGGGCCAGCAGGTCGTCGTGCAGCATGGGCCGGCGGGCCGTCAGCACGCCGCCGCCCAGCACGATGGTGTACGGCTCGCGGAGCAGGCCCAGCCGGGTGGCCGAGACCCGGACCAGGGACTCGATCTCGTCGGCCAGGCGCCGCACGACCCGCGAGGCCAGGTCGTCGCCGGCGGCGGCCACCTCGAACACCACCTCGCAGAGCTCCTCCAGGCGGGCGGCCGGCAGCTCGCCCAGGTGCAGGGCGACCGCCACCGCCTCCACCGTCGGGCGGCCGAAGTGGGCGCGGACCGCCGGCTCCAGGGCGGTCGCCGGGCCGCGGCCGTCCTCGGCGCGCACGGCGTGGTACAGGGCCAGGGCGGCCAGGTGGTGCCCGCCGCCCCAGTCGCCGGAGAGCTGGCCCAGGGCCGGGAAGCGGGAGGTGGCGCCGTCGGCGCGGCGGCCCGCGGCGTTGATGCCCGCGCCGCAGACGACACCGACCGCGTCGGGGGTGGCCGAGCCGGCCCGCAGCAGCGCGAACAGGTCGTTGTCGACGGTCGTCGTCGCGGCCAGGGCCAGCGCCGACACCCCGGCGTTGAGGCGGTCGACCTCGACCGGGAGGTCGGCGCCGGCGGTGTAGACGGCCAGGTGGGAGAGCTCGATCGCGGCCGGCAGGGCGGCCTCGGCCCGGGCCCGGGCGACCAGCGCCGACAGCCCGGCCAGGGCGCCGTCGAAGGTCAGCACGTGCGGGGAGATCGTCGGGCCGGTGACCCGGGCCAGGACGCGGCCGTCGGAGTCGCCGACGACGACGTCGGTCTTGGAGTTGCCGCCGTCGGCCGCGGCGTAGAGGCGGGCGGTCATGCCGGCCGTCGTGCGAGCCACGGCAGGTGGGCGCGGTTCGCGGCCAGCAGGTCGCCGGTGAGGCGCTCGGCCTTGTCGTGCTGGCCGACCAGCGGGTGGGCCAGCAGCGCCCGGTACACGCGGTCCCGCCCGCCGTGCACGGCGGCCGCGACGGCCAGCTCCTCGTACGCCGAGACGCCGGCCACCAGGCCCGCCAGCGCCGGGTCCAGCGGGGGCGCCGGGACCGGGACGGCGCCGGCCGCGCCGACGCGGCAGGTCGCCTCGATGACGGCGTCGTCGGCCAGGAACGGCAGGAAGCCGCGGTTGCGCACGTTGACCGCGTGGTGGGCGCCGTCGTCGTGGTGCAGGGACGCGATCAGGCCCACCGCCGCCTCCGAGTAGAAGGCGCCGCCGCGCTGGCCCAGCAGGTCGGGCTTCACGGACAGGGCCGGGTCGGCGTACAGGCCCAGCAGCTCCCGCTCGATCTCGGCCACCCGCTCGCCCCGCGTCGGCTCGGTGCGCTCCTGCGCGACGACCTCGTCGTGGCAGTAGAAGTACCGCAGGTAGTACGACGGCACGCAGCCCAGGGCGCGCACCACCGCGGCCGGGATCTGCACGCCCGCGGCGATCTCGTCCAGCGACGCGTCCAGCAGGCCCGGGAGGCGGTCGACGCCGTCGACGTACGCGGCGCGCTCCCACGTCAGGTGGTTCAGGCCCACGTGGTCCAGGGTCACCGCCGACGGGTCCACGCCCAGGGCCGCGGCCCAGCGGCGCTGGAAGCCGATCGCCACGTTGCACAGGCCGGCCGCGCGGTGGCCGTCGTCGAGCAGGGCGCGGGTCACGATGCCGACCGGGTTGGTGAAGTTCACGATCCAGGCGCCCGGGTCGGCGCGGCGGGCGATGTCCAGCACCACGGGCACCGTGCGCAGGGCCTTCGCGAAGCCGCCGGCACCCGTGGTCTCCTGCCCGACGCAGTCGCAGGCCAGCGGGAACGTCTCGTCGCTGATGCGGGCCTGCTGCCCGCCCACGCGCAGCTGGATGACCACCGTCGCCGCGCCGGCCAGGGCGTCGTCCACATCGGACGTCCAGCGCAGCGTGGCCCGGGAGCCGTGGGCCTGCAGGATGCGCCGCGCGAACGCGCCCACGACGGCGAGGCGCTCGGCCGCCGGGTCGAGCAGCACGATCTCGGAGGCGAACGGGGCCAGGCGGGCGAAGCCGTCGACGAGCTCCGGGGTGTACGTGGACCCGCCACCCACAACGGCGATCTTCACGAGCCAGCCCTCCAGTCCTACTAATAGGAAGACTAACTAACCGTCTCGGCGGACCAATGTCAACGTCGCTCGCGCCACTGGGCGACGACGGCGTCGGCGTCCAGCGGGCGCAGCAGGGTCGGCGGGCCCTCGATCAGGCCGCGCCGGGCGCGCTCGATGCGCGCGTTGAGATCGGCGACCGCCCGCCGCAGCGACTCCTCGGTGCGGAACCGCCCCAGCTCCCCGGGCAGGTCCTCGACCTCGCGGCGCAGGCGCAGCGTCGGCGGGATGCCGCCGGGCAGGCTCTCGCGGCGGGCCAGGTCCCTGACCCACCAGTCCTCGTCGTAGAGCTCGCCGTGGTCGGGCAGCGGCCGGCCCGCGCCGGGCAGGTCGTCGAACTCGCCGCGCTCCTGCGCCTCGCGGATCTGCCGGTCGATGTGCGATTCATACCAGCTGGCCATTGCCCCCGAGTGTACCCGTGGCAGGATCTTGATCGATGGAGCAGTTCGAGCGGTACGGGTACCCGGCGCTGGCGATCCTGGTGTTGCTCGAGGGCGTGGGCATCCCGACGCCGGCCGTCACCGCCGTGGTCGCCCTGTCCGCCGCCGCGGCCGCGCACGGGTCGGGCGGCCTGACCGCGGTCGCCCTGGTCACCTTCCTGGCCGCGGTCGCCGGCGACAACCTCGGCTACCTGCTCGGCCGGCGCGCCGGGCGGCCCGCGGTGCTGCGCTTCGGCCGGCGCGTGCGGCTGACCGAGGAGCGCCTCGAGCGGGCCGAGCGCTTCATCGCCACGCGCGGCCGCAACATCATCGTGGTCGCGCGGTTCATCGACGGGCTGCGCCAGACCAACGGCATCATCGCCGGCGCCACCGCGCTGCCCTGGCGCCAGTACGCCCCGCGGGACGCGGCCGGCGGTCTGCTGTGGACGGTGCTGTGGGTCGGCGTCGGGGCC
The DNA here is from genome assembly GCF_049995355.1 of Dactylosporangium sp. McL0621. Lineage (NCBI taxonomy): Bacteria > Bacillati > Actinomycetota > Actinomycetes > Micromonosporales > Micromonosporaceae > Dactylosporangium > Dactylosporangium sp. McL0621. Next base: position 8,808,333 of record NZ_CP188259.1, on the reverse strand, counting down.
GTGGCGGGCGACAACATCGAGCAGCTGCGGCGGTACCAGGCGTGGATCCTCGGCGCCGCCGGGCTGGTCGCGCTCGGGATCCTGCTGCGGTACCTGTACCGCCGCCGCCGGCATTCATAAGTCCCGGATTCAGCTACGTTATGTCACCGCACGGGTGCATCGCGCGACCAGCGGCCCGAACTTCGGCATCGGCAACGGCAACCAGTCGTCGTTCACGTTCCAGGCCCTCGTCGGCTTCGCTTCGAGCTGCTGAACCGCCTGACGTAGCGGGGCACCGCCTGCCCCGCCGACGTGGAGCGTTGACCGATGCCCGCGGGAAGCAGCCCCTTCCCGCGGTACATCGGTCAACGCTCTCGGCATGTTCAGGCGATCGCGACGGCGCGGCCGGTGACCCGCACCCCCGACGCCGGGTCGGCGTCGAGCTCCACGAGCAGCCGGCTCGGGCGGCCCATGTCGTCGCCCTGGTGCACCGTCAGGGCGGCCGGCACCGCGACCAGGCCGAGCTCGCGCAGGTAGCCGCCGAACGCCCCGGCCGCCGCCCCCGTCGCCGGGTCCTCGTAGACCCCGCCGGGCGGGAACGGGTTGCGGGCGTGGAACACCGTCGCCGACTCCCGCCACACCACATCGACGGTCGTCCAGCCCTGCTCGGCCATGAGTGCGGCCAGCGCCGGCTCGTCGTAGCCGAGCCCGGCCAGCCGTTCGCGGCGGCGCAGGGCCACGACCGGATGCCAGGCACCGGCGAACGCGGCCCGCAGCGGCAGCTCCGGGTCGAGATCCTCCGAGGTGTACCGCAACGCCTCCAGCAGCCGCGCCCCGACCTCGGCCGGGATCGCGCGGGTCGCCGGGGCCACCGTGCGCAGGGTGGCGCGGCCGTCGCCGGTGTCGACCGCGATCTCGCCCACGGGCGCGGCGAGCCGGATCGGTCCCGGCCCGAAACGCTCGGCGTAGGCGACCGCGGACGCGATCGTCGCGTGGCCGCAGAACGGCACCTCGGCCCGCGGGCTGAAGTACCGCACGGCCGCCGCCCGCTCCCCGGCGGGCGTCAGGAACGCGGTCTCGGAGTAGCCGACCTCGGCCGCGATCCGCTGCATCTGCGCGTCGTCGAGGCCGGTGGCGTCGAGCACGACCCCGGCCGGGTTGCCGCCGGACGGGACGTCGGTGAACGCGGCGTACCGCAGGATCTCCATGCCTGCACCGTAGGCCGGGGTCGGCCCGGCCGCGGATGCCAATCGGCCGGCGGTGGCATGACGCCCCCGCCGGCCGGCCGGTGTGCTCTACGCGAGGACCTACTTGTCGGCCACGCCGAGCTGGCCCTCGCCGCTGTGGAGCTCGGTGCCCTCGGCGAACGCGCCGTCGAAACGCTGCTGCAGCGCGTCGAGCTCGCCGAACTCCGCCTGGTGCGAGTCCTGGGCGCCCTCGGCCGCGAACACGTGGTCGTCGACCGACGCGTCGTGCGAGTAGTTGGTGAAGTCGTCCGACTCGGCGTGCACGACGCCCGGCTGGTCGAACTCCTGGTGGTGGCCCTGCGCGAAGTCGGTCGACGTGTCCTGGTGGTGGTCGTTCTCGTACACGCCGAACTGGCTGTGCGCGTCGTTCTCCGAGCCGTGGGCCTGGTGCAGCTGGTCGAGGGCGTCGTGCTCCTGACCCGCCTCATAGTGGCCGAAGTCGACGTCGCTCCCGCCGTCGTAGCCGGTGTCGTCGCTCATGGAGATTTCCCCCTCGTTGCTGTCAGACTGCGATAGGACCGACGCTACGGACTGTCGCACGTTCCGGAATCCCCCGAACGTGCCACGGGTCACATCCTGTCAGCCGTCCGGTGGGGGGACAGTCGGCCTCACGTGCTGGTATTCATGTCCGGCAGTCTCCGGGCCGGTGCCGCCCGGGCGAACACACCGTGTGCGCCAGGTGACGGCCCGCCGCGCCCGAAACACGTTCGCCGCCCCGGCCGGGCTCTGCGAGGATCGGCCCATGGTGCAGGCATCGGGGGTACGCATCGGCTGGGACGACCTGCCCGGCGGCGTCCGCGCGGCCGTCGAGGACATCCTCGGCGAGCCCGTCGCGGCGGCCGTGTCACAGGCCGGCGGCTTCTCACCCGGCACCGCCGACCGGGTCGTCACCCCGAGCGGGCGCCGCGCCTTCGTCAAGGCCGTCGGCACCCCCCTCAACCCCGACAGCCCGGCCATGCACCGCGCCGAGGCCCGGGCCGTCGCCGCGCTCCCGCCGGGCCTGCCGATGCCCGCGCTGCTGGGCGTCCACGACGACGGCGACTGGGTCGCGCTCGTCTTCGCCGACGTCAACGGCCGCCACCCGCACACCCCGTGGCGGGCCCACGAGGCCGAGGCCGTCCTCGTGGCGCTGCGAGCCTTGGCGGTACCGGTCCGGGGCCTGCCGAGCCTGCAGGCGGAGACGACCGGGGACTTCGCCGGGTGGCGCAACCTCGCCGCCGACCCGACCCCCGCCCTCGACCCGTGGGCCGCCGCGCGCCTCGCCGAGCTCGCCGCCCTCGCCGAACGCGGCCACCGGGCCCTCGCCGGCGACGCCCTCGTGCACGGCGACCTGCGCGCCGACAACCTGCTCATCCGCCCCGACGGCGGCGTGGTCGTCGTCGACTGGCCGTTCGCCTGCGCCGGGCCGCCCTGGTTCGACGCGCTCAGCCTCGTGCTCAACGTCCGGCTCTTCGGCGGGCACCTGCCCGACGACGTCATCGACGGCGACCCGGACGACATCACCGGGTGCGTGGCCGGGCTGGCCGGCATGTTCGCCGACCGCGCCCGCCGCCCCGACCCGCCCGGCCTGCCCACGCTGCGCAAGTTCCAGCAGGACCAGGCCGACGTGCTGCTGCTGTGGCTGCGCGAACGGCTCGGGGCGGCCTAGCCGCCGCTGTTCGGGAGCGCGCCGCTCGGCTGTATTTCTTAGGCGGCTTTTCTTAGGCGGCCTCGACGCCGCGTAGCCGGCTCAGGGCCCGCTCCCGGGCTTCGGTCGTCGCCGGCAGCAGCGGGAGGCGTACCGCCGGCGTCGGGATGCGGCCCTGCGCGTGCAGCACGGCCTTCACCACCGCCGGATTGGGCTCCGCGAACAACGCCTCCGACAGTGCCGCGAGCCGCCCGCCCAGCGCCCGGGCCGCCACCACGTCCCCCTTACCCCAGGCATCGTAGAGGTCCACGAACCGCGCCGTAGCCACGTGCGCCGAAGCCAGGATGCCGCCCCGGCCCCCCAACGCCAGCAGCGGCGAGATCACCGCATCGTCCCCGCCGAGCACCGCGAAGCCCGCCGGCGCGGCGGCCAGCAGGGCCACGGTGGCGGGGGAGACCGCACCGTCGGACAGCTTCATACCGACCACGTTGGGAATCGCCGCCAGCTCCAGCAGGGCGGCTGTCGACAGAGCCTGACCGGTCCGGTACGGCACGTGATAGACCACGACGGGCCCCGCGGCCGCGGCGGCAACGGCCCGGAAATGCGCGACGACACCGTCCTCGCCGGGCCGCGTGAACGGCGGAACCACGACCATCGCCGCCGTACCCGCCGGCAGGCCCGCCACCTCCGCCACACAGCCCGCGGTCGAGCCGCCGCCGACGCCGACCAGCACGGGGGCGCCGGTCGCCGCACACACTTCGACGACGGTCGCCCGCTCCTGCGGCGAGAGCGTCGCGGGCTCACCAGTGGTTCCCAGCGCCACGAGGCCGGCAGCGCCGTCCGCGAGTACCGCATCCGCCAGCCCCCCCAACGCCTCCGCGTCGACGGCGCCGTCGGCCGCGAAGGGGGTCACCAGCGGTACAAAAATTCCCGACAGGTCCATGGCTCCAGCGTCGGCCGCGGAAAGCACAAGAACCAGTTCACGTTTCCGTCGGCGAGCGTAAGCTGAGCTGATGCTCGCCGTCCGGCCCTTCCGTGACTCGGCCCAGCACGGCACCGTCGCGGCCGCGCGCCGCTCCACGCCGTCGCCCTCGCTGCGGGCCCTGCACGGCACCGTCGCCGCCGCGCGCCCTGTCGCGCTACGGCCCCAGCGCGGCACCATCGCCGCCGCGCGCCCTTTCGCGCTGCGGCCCCAGCGCGGCACCATCGCCGCCGCGCGCTCTTTCACGCCGCGGGCCCAGCACGGCACCATCGCCGCCGCATGCTCTTGCACACCGTCGGCCTTGCTGTGGGCCCACCACGGCACCGTCGCCTCCGCGCATCCCTGCACGCCGTCGGCCTTGCCGCGGCCCCACCACCGCACCGTCGCCACGCCCCCGGAGGTGCGGTGATGCTCGACGTCCGCCGGCTGCGCCTCCTGCGTGACCTGGCCCAGCACGGCACCATCGCAGCGGTCGCCGCCGCGCACACGTACACACCCTCAGCCGTGTCCCAGCAGCTAGCGGCCCTGGAGCGGGAGGCCGGCGTGGCGCTGCTGGAGCGCACCGGCCGCCGAGTCGCGCTCACGTCGGCCGGCCGCACGCTGGTAGCGCACGCGGAGGAGGTCCTGGCGGCCCTGGAGCGAGCGACCGCCGCCCTGGCCGCCGGCCGCAACGGCCTGTCGGGCCCCCTGCGCATCGGCGCGTTCCCGACCGCAATGCGCACCCTGCTGCCGCCGGCCCTGGTAGCGCTCGGCGAGGCCCATCCGGCGCTGGAGCTCAGCGTGCAGGAGCTGGACCCGGCCGCGGTACCGCACCACCTCCGCGACGGCACCCTGGACGTGGCCCTGGTCCACGACTACGACCTGGTGCCGATCGAGCCCGACCCGGCGCTACGGACCCTGCCGCTGCTGGACGAGACGATCTTCGTAGCGGCCCGCGACGAGCGAACCCTGGCCGGCTGCCGCGACGAGCCGTGGATCCTCGCCAGTCGGGGCACCCTCTGCCACACGATGACCGTCCGGGCGTGCGAGGCGGCGGGCTTCACGCCGCGCGTACGCCACCACGCCGACGACTTCGTCACCGTCCTCACGTTCGTGGCCGCGGGCCAGGGCGTGGCGTTGGTGCCGGAGCTGGCGGCGACGGGCGTCCCGGCGGAGGTGGTCCTGACGCCCTTGAGTACCCGCCGCCGCACGCGTCTGGCCTTCCGCGCCGGCGCGGCCCGTCATCCGGCGGTAACCGCGTTCGCGACCGCTCTGGGAATCCGCACCGCAACGTCCGCCGGCTGATCCCGGGGACGGACCCACCGGCGCGAGCGGCTGACTCGGGACCAAGTTGACGCTGGGGCAAGGAATCTCGAAGGCGACGCGTCGGGCGATGTAGTCACACAGGTCCAACCGGGGTGGCCCGTTCCGTCTATCTCACCCTACACCATGCCACCTAACCGATCACGCCCGTCAATCCGCAGCGTAGTCGGCCGCTGACGTCAGTCGTTCTCCTTCGTCTCGCGCCGGCGCAGCTCCTCCTCGCGGCGGCGCAGGTCGGCCTCCCACTTGGAGAACATCTCCTCGTCCGCGCGGCGGTTCTTCGCCAGGTCACGCAGGAACGTGGGGTCGTCGTCCGGGGCCATCTGCCGCGCCCGCGGGCGGTCGTTCTCCGGGAAGCCGCTGCCCGGCCGCCACTGGGAGCCCGCGCCCGCGCGCGCCGCCGGCTGCGGGCGTCCCGCCACGAGCCAGGCGATCCAGCCCACCGGCGAGAACAGCAGGATGATGAACACCCAGGCGATCTTCGGCAGGTTGCGCACGAGGTACTCGTCCGTCGACAGGCAGTCGATCACCGCCCACACGAGCATGACGAGGTCGATCAGGAAGAGAAGTCCATAGAGGCGAACCACGCCGGACATCGTGCCGGACCGCGATCCCGCTGTCCGCCCCGTGACCGAATCGCAATGGTCCCGGGTCAGTCCAAAAGAACGAGGCGTCAGTCCAAAGAACGAGGCGTCAGTCCAAGAACGACGCGTCAGTCCAAAAGGACAACGCGGAAGTAGCCGAGGTCGAGCTCGCCCCCGCGGATGCGCGCCACGGCGGAAACCGGCAGCAGCAGGGCGTGGCGCGCCGTGTCCGCCGCGCGCTTCGGGCGTGACGACGGCGGCGGTACCGCGGCCCGCGCGGCGTGCCGTTCGAGGCGGCCCGGGCCCAGGCGGGCGCGCACGTCGGACCAGCGGGAGGCCGGGAAGCGCAGCGCCTCGTCGGCGAGGACGAGGTCGAACGGGATGCCGCGCTCGTCGCGCAGCGGGAACGCGACGAGCGTCCGGTCGCTCACGAGCTCGGCCAGGGCCAGCATGCGCAGCGCGTCGCGGCGGGTGGTGCGCAGGGTGGGCGGCGAGCCGGGGTTCAGCACCGCGGTGCGCAGGGGGCGGGCGGGGCGCAGCACCCGGTACGCGTACGACCCCACCTGCACATCGTCGCGCCTCGTCAGGCGAAGATGGGGACCATGGTGCGCATCGAACGGTTGGTCACGTCGGGCACGTTCTCGCTCGATGGTGAGACCTTTGACGTCGACAACAACGTCTGGATCGTCGGCGACGACGAGGAGGCGCTGGTCATCGACGCCGCGCACGACGCCGGGGCGATCGTCGACGCGCTCGGCGGTCGCCGCGCCGTCGCGATCGTGTGCACCCATGGTCATGACGACCACATCGATGCCGCGCCCGAGGTCGCGCTGCGCACCGGCGCGCCGATCCTGCTGCATCCGGACGATCTGCCCCTGTGGCACATGAAGCACCCCGCTCTCGAGCCGAACACGCACCTTACCGACGGCCAGCCGATCGTGGTGGCCGGAGCTTCGCTGACGGTACTGCACACGCCCGGTCACAGCCCCGGCGCCGTCTGCCTGCACCTGCCCGAGCAGGGCGTGCTCTTCTCCGGCGACACGCTGTTCGAGGGCGGCCCGGGCGCGACCGGCCGGTCGTTCTCCGACAAGCCGACGATCCTGCGTTCGATCACCGAGCGCCTGCTCACGCTGCCGCCGGAGACGGTCGTGCACACCGGTCACGGGCCCGACACCACCATCGGGGCGGAACGGGACAACGTGCACTAGGGTCCGTTTCACCCCCGTTACACATCAGCTTCACTTGACGGGTGACAATCGGCCGGATCTCTCCTGTTCTGCCGTCACAGTGCGCAACCGGCGTGCCGTCCTATCGCCGGGGAAGCGATCCTCGATGCCGGTGAAGACGCGCGTTCAGCGGCAGAGGAGTGCGTTGAGTGCGCAGCGCCGAGGCGCGATGACAATGACATGATGAGCTGTGAGAGCTACTCAATGTGATCCGGCGGAGCTGATTTGCCCAGAGTCGCGATCGACACCGACGCACGCGTGACTGCGGCAGATCAGTACGCAAGACGGATGGCTGGGCCGCCTTGAGCTCAGGCTCAATCCTCTTCTCGAGATTGTCGTGACAGGCGAATTTCACGAATGAGGTAAGAGGCCATTTCACCTTCCATCATCCGCGTGCCGACGACCGCTGCGCCGTCAGCCTTCCTCATGCGTTCCGGCAAGGAACGTGCGAGCAGCGTCGAACGAGCGCTCGTCGGCGGTCCGGTCGTAGGCGACACCGGGAACCGCGCCCGGCGCTGCGTGTTTGTGCGTGAAGCCGTGCATGGCCTGGCCGTAGATGTTGAGCTGCCAGTCAGCATCCGCGCGGCTCATCTCATCAGCGAACGCGACGACGTCGGCCATCGGGATGTGCGGGTCCGATGCGCCGTGGCAGACGAGTACCTTCGCCGTGACTGCGCCGGGCTCGGCGGGTTTGTTTGTCGTCAGGCTGCCGTGAATGCTCACGACGGCGCCGACGTCCGTGCCCGACCGGGCCAGCGCCAGGGCGGCCATGCCGCCGAAGCAGAAGCCGATGGCGGCCAGGTTCCCACTCACCTCAGGGCAGTCCGCGAGTGCTGTTAGCCCGGCCTGGCCTCGGCGGACCAGCAGGGCAGGGTTGTCGCGCAGGGCGGTGAGGCATGCCATGACTCGCGCGCGGTCGCCCGCGATGCCGTCGCCGTACATGTCGCAGGCGAGGACGGCATAGCCGAGTTCGGCGTAGCGGTGTGCTTGATCCCGTGCGTGTTGGTCGAGGCCGGCGCCACCGTGAATGAGCAGGACCCCGGGTTTCGGGCGCGGTTGCGCTTCGTTCCATACGAGAACGCCGGTCAATGAGGTATCGACGTCGCTGTAGGACACGGTACGGGTCGCGATCGTCGTGGGTGCGGCAGGCGGCTCGGAGGATTGTTCCGATGCGGGGAAAGAGCGTTCAACGTCCATGACGGGCGACGCTAACAGAAACGTCGAATGAACCGTACCCATTATACTACGATAAACAAAATTTGGGAAGTTCAATGGGGTTGCAGTTTCATCTCAACTTCGAGCCTTTGATGAAGGCTTTCATGCCGGTGACCGAGTCGGCTGCCGAATACTGATCCTTCCTGATGTCAGTTCGCGTCCAAACGCGGCGCGAAGGCACGCTCCTATGAGCGAGTCCCAGATCAGACTCGATACTCGAACTACGCATTCAATCGGCAGAAGCGGATGGCTGGGACAACCGGCGTCGTGGACGGCCGGCGTCACGGTCCGTGTCCGGCATGCTCAAGGCAGGTGTAACCCGTCAACTGGAGTCACCGTGTAACGGATCATGCGGAGTGCGACACCACTCGCTGATGGCGGTGATGGTCAGGACGGCTTCGAAGCGTGTGCCGAGACAGTCGTAGCGGGTGGCGACGCCGCGGTGGCGTTTGAGACGGTTGATGCCCGCACTCGACGGCGTGGCGCTATCGGTAGCGGATCGGGTCGAACGCGGACGGGCGTCCGCCGTTGGAGCCTTTGGTTTTGCGGTGGGCGTCCTGGTCGGCCTTGCTGGGGATGCACGCGGTGATACTGCGGGAGCGGAGATGCGCTCGGTTGGCTCGTGAGGTGTAGACCTTGTCGGCCAGGACCAGGTTCGGCCGGGTGCGTGGACGCCCGCCGCCGATGCGGGCGACGCGGATCTTGAGCAGGACCGGGGTGAACTGTGGGCTGAAGTTCTGCTTGGTCGCTGAACCATCTACCGGAGACCTCTTCAGTTATCGATCACCGCCACGCCGCGACCCCACGCGGCCCGGCCACTTCTGAAACACGCGCTAGTCGGCGAGCCGCTCCAGGATCGCGGCCGCGTACAGGAGGGCGTCGCGCTCGGCGGCGCTCAGCGTCGCCATGGCCGAGGCCAGCCACTCGTCGCGCGTGCGCATGTCCTCGCGCAGCGCGGCCCGCCCGGCGTCGGTGATCGAGAAGACCCGCTGCCGCTTGTCGGCGAGGTTCTGCAGCCGCTCGATGTGCCCGTCGGCCTCGAGCTCCGCGAGTACCCGCGTCACCGACTGCGGCTGCAGCCGGTCGGCCGCGGCCAGGGCGCCGGCGGTCATCGGGCCCTTGCGCGCCAGGTGCCCCAGCATGCTGATCTTCGTCAGGCTCAGCCCGTCGGCGGCCCGCTGCAGCTGCAGCCGGCGCGAGAGCCGCTGGGTCGCCCGCCGCACGGCGCGTGCGGTACTGAGATCGGGGTCCGGGTCGTTCATGGTTGCGCTCACGCTACCGTGCTGCGATATTCAGCAGGTGCGTAATATCCGGCAGGCCCTCGCCGGCTTCGCCCCCGTGCCGGCCACCGTCCTCACCCTCGTCGCGATCCACCAGAGCCTGGGCATCGTCGTGCTCGGCGCCGCCGTCGCCCTGATGGCGGGCCGATCCGCCCAGCCCCACAGTCCCTGGCGCCTTCTGCTGGTACCGGTGGGAGCCCTCGTCATCGCCACGTTCGCGGTCCTGTTCCACGCCGCCCACGCCTACGGCGACGCGTGCTTCGTCGTCACCGTGGCCGCCGCGACCGCCGCCCGCGCGTTCGGCCCGGCCGCCGGGCACCTCGGCCGCGCCCTGGTACTGCCGCTCATCGGCATGCTGATCGCCCCGGTGAACCCCGGCGGCCACCCGCTGCGCACGCTGGCGTGGGCCACGCTCGCGGTGTTCATCGCCGAGGCGTTCGTGCTGCTCGCCCGGCTTGCGTGGGGTACCGCCGCCGAAGCGGAACTGCCGAGCACGGCCGCCGCGCGGGTGCACGTCTGGCGGGGCGTGCAGTCCGCGCTCGCCCTGACGCTGGCGTTCACGATCGGCCAGGTCGTGTTCGGCGAGCACTGGCCGTGGACGGTGATCAGCGCGTACACCGTGGGTGCGGCCGCCCGTTCCCGCGGCGACGCCCTGCTCAAGGGCGTGCACCGCACCCTCGGCGCGCTCGGCGGCACGCTGGTCGCGACCGTCCTGGCCTTCGCCGTCGGCGGCCACAAGCCCGTCGCCGTCGCGTTGCTTCTGGTGGTACTCGCGGCAGGCTCGTACCTGCGCCAGTTCGGCTACGCCTGGTGGGCCGCGAGCGTGACGGCCGCCCTGGCGCTGCTCTACTCGCTGGTCGGCGTCGCCGGTACCGCCGCGCTGCCCCTGCTCGGCACCCGCCTGATCGCCGTCGTCGCCGGTGCGCTGTGCGCCGTCCTGCCCGCCGCGCTCGTGGCGCCCGTACGCACCGGCGCGGTGCTGCGCAAACGGACCGCGGAGTGCCTGCGCAGCATCAGCGAGGGCGAGTACGCGACCGCCCTGCGCCGGCTCGCCGCCCTGCGCGAGTCGGCGGCGCCGCTGCTGGCCGTCCGCCGCTTCCACGACCGCCGCGAACTGCGCTGGGTCGACGCACTGGGCGCCCTGGAGCCGGACCTGCGCACGCTCGCGGCGGACGAGGACCCGGCGGCCCTGAGCCGGGTACGCAAGGCCCTGGGCCCGGTAGCCGACGACCTCCGGGCCGCGGTGGCTGCGCATAAGTCGCCGGTCAGGGTATAAATCCGACATGTCGACCCGTGCGGCTGTGCGACCCGCGGCGCCCGGCGGCCTTTCGGCCCGGGCGCCCGGGTTACGCCTCGGCCTCCGCGCGCTCCAGCAAGGCGTCCCGCTCCGCGGGGCTGTGGGCGATCGCCGCCGCCTCGCGGAACAGGGCCGCCGCGCGGTCGTGGTCGCCCGCGCGGGAGCGCATGTCCGCCTCCGCCGCCACCGCGTGCGGGTAGCCGTCCAGGGCGCCGCCCGCCCGGGCCTCGGCCAGCAGGGTCAGGCCCGCCGCGGGGCCGTGGGCGAAGCCGTGCGCTACCGCGCGGTTGAGGGCGATCACCGCGGTCGGCTGCCCGGCCCACAGGCGGTCGTAGCAGCGGGCGATCTCGGGCCAGTCCGTCGGGCCGTCGGTGGCGTGGGCGGCGGCGATGCGGGCCTGCAGCGCGTACGGGCCGTCGCCCAGGCCGTCGAGCAGGGTGCGGGCCTCGGCGATCGCGTTGTGGTCCCACAGCGTGCGGTCCTGCTGGTCCAGGGTGAGCAGGCGGCCGTCGGGGGAGCGGCGGGCGGCCCGGCGGGAGTGCTGGAACAGGAACAGCGCGAGGAGGGCGGCGACCTCCGAGGACAGCTCCGGGGCCGGGTTCACCGCGGGCAGCAGCGTGCGCAGGAGCCGGGCCAGGCGGATCGCCTCGTCCGCGAAGGCGGGGGCGCCGTCGGGGTTGTAGCCGTTGGTGAACAGCACGTACAGCACGCCGAGGACGCCCGGGAGGCGTTCGGCCAGGGCGGGGCCGTGCGGCACGCGGTACGGGATGCCGGCCTGCGCGATCTTCGTCTTGGCGCGGGTCAGCCGGCGGGTCATGGTCGCCTCGGTGACGAGGAAGGCGCGGGCGATGTCCGCGGTCGGCACGCCGCAGATCGTGCGCAGGGTCAGGGCGACGCGGGCCTCCAGCGGCAGCGCCGGGTGGCAGCAGGTGAAGACGAGCCGGAGGCGGTCGTCGGGGAAGCCGTCCAGGGCCTCGGCGGTGTCGTTGCCCGACAGCACCGCCAGGTCCTGCAGCTTCGTGCGTTCGACGGCGGCGCGGCGCAGCACGTCGATGGCCCGGTTGCGGGCCGTGGTCATCAGCCAGGCGCCCGGGTTGTCGGGCACGCCCGACGACGGCCACCGCTGCAGCGCGGCGGCGAGCGCTTCCTGTGCGCAGTCCTCGGCCAAGTCCCAGTCTCCCGTCATGCGGATCAGCGCCCCGACGATGCGCGGGTACGCCTCGGCCGCCCCCGTTACGACGGCCGAGGCTGCATCCACGTAGGGGCGTGTCACTGCTCGAAATCGGCGAACGGGCGGATCTCGATGCGGCCGCCGCGGGCCATCGGGTGCGCGCGGGCCACCGCGATCGCCTCGTCGAGGTCGGCGCACTCCAGCAGGTCGAAGCCGAAGATGACCTCCTTCGTCTCCGTGAACGGGCCGTCGGTCACGAGCAGCTCCTTGTTGCGCACGCGGACCGTCGTCGCCGCCGTCGGCGGGGCCAGGACCGCGCCCTGCCGCCGCCGGCCGGCCTCGTCGTTCTCGCGGACCCACTCGTTGATGTCGGGCTCGGCCGAGGTGTCGGTGTCGGGCTCGGCGTCGCTGCAGACGAACATCATGTACTTCATCAGGGCCTTTTCCTCCAAATGACGATCGAGACACCCGAGTGACGAACGGGGACCCGCCGATCGGACAACTACTGGAGCGGAAATTTTCCGTTCCGGAACAGGTCCACGAAGATCTGGTGGTCGCGGCGCGCCACGTCGCCGTACTCGTGCGCGAACTCGACGAGCGCGGCCGTGAACCCGGCCTCGTCGCGGTCGACGGCGGCGACGATCGCGTCCTCGGTGGAGAAGTCGACGAGGTCGTGCGCGGACTCGTCGTCGGCGACCGAGTGCATGCGGGCGGTCGCGCGGCCCAGGTACGCGATGACGCTGCGCAGCTGGGCGAGCTCGTTGACGTCGCTCCAGTCGAGGTCGGTCGCGTAGGGCGACACCTCGGCGACCATCTGCCCGACGCCGCGCAGCACCGTGTGCCCGGCCCACGCGTCGGCATGCGCCTGCAGGGCCCGCTGCGACTCGCTGGTGCGGTGGCCCTGGTGGCGGAAGTACTCCCGCACCCGCGGGTCGGGGATGAAGCGCGACACGGCCGGCGTCTGGCCCTGCTTCATGTACAGGATCACGTCGTTCTCCAGCGCCTGCGTGTGCCCCTCCAGCAGCAGGTTGTAGCTGGGCAGGCCGGCCGAGCCGATGCCGACGCCCTTGCGCAGCACCACATCCTTGATGGTGTACTGCTCCGGCCGCGACGTGTCCCACGACGGCATCGTCGGCAGGTACTCGGCGAACGCGGCCAGCACCTCCTCGCGCAGCGCGTCCTCGACGGCATATACCCCGTCGGCCATCATGAAGCGCCGGTCGTAGTCCTCGACGACCGTCTGCGTGTCCAGCAGCGCCACGCGGGTACGCAGCCGGGCCCGCTGCAGGACGTCGTGGAGCACCCCGTCGGTCGTGTCGAGGGTCAGCGAGCCGATCGCGCCGCCGCCGGCGATCCCGCGCAGCTCCGTCACGTAGGCCGCCGCGTAGCCGGCCACGAGCTCGCCGATGACCGTGTCGGAGAGCGCCTTCTCGTACCCGATGAGCGCCACGCTCGCCGCGAAGCGCTTGAGGTCCCAGGTGAAGGGCCCCACGTACGCCTCGTCGAAGTCGTTGACGTTGAACACGAGCACGCCCGCGGCGTTCATGTACGTGCCGAAGTTCTCCGCGTGCAGGTCCCCGTGGATCCAGACCCGCGAGGTGCGCGCGTCGAGGAAGTCGTCGCGGATGCCGTGCACGTCGGCGTAGAACACGCACGCGCTGCCGCGGTAGAAGGCGAACGGCGAGGCGGCCATCTTGCGGAACTTGCGGCGGAAGGCGGCCGGGTCCAGGGACATGAGCTCCCCGAACTCGGCCACGAACACGTCGGTGAGGGCGTCGGCACGATCCATCGTCCGACGATATAGAGCCCGCGCACGGTCCTACACGCGGTTCAGCGCCGCGCCGAGCCTTCGGGCGGCCTCGGCCAGCTCCACGGGGGGCAGCATCGAGTACGACAGCCGGACGTGCCCGGCCCCGCCGGCGCCGTCGCAGTGGAACTGCGGGCCGGGCACGAACGAGACGCCGTGGCGCTCGGCCACCGGCAGCAGCGCGTCCGCGGTCAGCCCGGCCGGCAGCCCGGCCCACAGGAACCAGCCGCCGTGCGGGACGGCCACGTCGAGAGCGGGGGCCGCGGCCCGCAGCGCCCCGGCGAGGGCGTTGCGCTGGCGGCGGTACTCGCCGCGCAGGTGCCCGGTGTGCCGCGCGTACGCCCCGGAGCGCCCGAACGCGGCCATGGCCAGGGCGTTGGTGTGGTTCACGCCGCCGCCGCTGTTGACCCAGCCCCGCGCCGCGACCGCCGCCACCGTGGCGCGGTCGGCGGTGAGCCAGCCGAGGCGTACCCCGGGCGCGACCGTCTTGGCGAACGAGCCGAGCCGCACGACGCCCTCGCCGCCGCCGCGGCTCCACAGCGACGCGGGCGCGGCGCCGTCGTAGGCGAGCTCCCGGTAGGTGTCGTCCTCGATGACGGTGACGGCGGCGCGCCGGGCCGCGGCGAGCAGGTCGTCGCGGCGCCGGGCGGGCAGGCTGCGGCCGGTCGGGTTGCCGAAGGTCGGCACGAGGTACAGCGCGGACACCCGCCGCCCGGCGCGCCGCAGCCGCCCGGCCAGCGCCGCGGTCGCCTCCGGGTCGGGGCCCTCGGCGTCGGCGGGCACGCTCACCAGGGTCGCGCCGAGGTCGCGCAGGACGGCGAAGGCGAGGTGGTACGTGGGCGCGTCGACGAGCACGACGTCGCCCGGCCGGATCAGGACCGCACCGGCCAGCGCCAGGGCCTGGGACGCGCCGCCGGTGACGAAGAGCTCGTCCTCCCGGCACGGCCCGTCGACGGTGGTGAGGTGCCCGGCGAGCCACTCGAGCAGCGGCCCGGGGCCGGGGGAGGCGCCGTAGGTCAGCGCCTGCCAGCCGTGCTCGGCCAGAGCGGCGCGGGTCGCGTCCAGCCACGCCTCGACCGGGAGCAGGTCCGGGCGCGGGTGGCCCCAGCCGAGGTCGAGCACGCCCGGGCGGGGGACGTACTGGGTGACGGGGTACACCGGGCTCATGACCGGGCGCGGAGGCCGTCGACGAGCACCTGCAGGCCGCGGCCCTTGGACGCCTCCGGCAGGCGCTGCTCCATGACCACCGCGCCGGCGATGATCGCGTGCAGCTCGGCCGTGGTCACGTCCGCGCGCACGGCCCCGGACTCCTGGGCCCGGCGCAGCAGGACCGCGATCGCCGCCTCCAGGTCGCGGCCCGCGTCCATGATCACCTCGCCCGGGTCGGTCAGGGCGGCCGACAGGGCCAGGTTCTGCGCGGCCTCGGCAGCCAGGCGGCGGAAGAACCCGGCGAAGGCCAGGCCCGGGTCGGGCGCGCCGGCCAGGCCCGCGCCGACCTCGGCGAGCTCCGCGAGCCGGTCCGCGATCACCGCCGCGAACAGGGCGTCCTTCGTCGGGAAGTGGCGGTGCACGGTGCCCGCGCCGACCCCGGCGCGGCGGGCGACGTCGTCGAGGCTCACGCCCGGCCCCTCCTCGGCGAACGCGGCGCGCGCGGCGGACAGGACGCGCTGGCGGTTGCGTACGGCGTCGGCACGAGGCATCGCGGTACCACCCCTTGAAACGGGGCGATCGCCCCGCTATCGTTTCCGGCATAAGCGGGGCGGCTGCCCCGGTTCTCGTCTTCCCCTCCGGGAGGGAACCCCATGATTATCGTGACCGGCGCCAACGGGCCCTTCGGCCGCCTCGTCGCCGAGCGGCTGCTCGACCTCGTGCCGCCCGGCGAGGTCGCCGTGAGCGTGCGCGCGCCCGACGCGGCCGGCGCGCTGCGCGAGCGCGGGGTCGCGGTGCGCCACGGCGACTTCGGCCGGCCCGGGACCCTGCCCGGCGCCTTCCGGGACGCGGCCACCGTGCTCGTCAACGGCACCTACTACGGCGCCGCCCCCGAGGTGCGGGGCCCGCAGCTGCAGGGGGCGGTCGCGGCCGCCGTCGCCGCGGGGGCCCGGCGGGTCGTGGTCACCAGCTGGCCCGACATCGGGCGCAGCACCCTGGCCTCCACCGCCGACTTCGCCGGGACCGAGCGGGCGGTGCGCGCGCTGCCGGTCGCGTGGACCATCGTGCGGGCCGGCCACGGGCTGCCCGCCGCGCTGGCCCGCGACGTGCTCGCGGCCCGCCGCGACGGGGTGCTCACCGCGCCGGCCGGCCGGGCGCGCCTGGCCGTGGCCCGGACCGCCGACCTGGCCGAGGCGACCGCGCGCGTCCTGGCCGGCGGCGATGGGCACGACGGGCGCACGTACGAGCTGACCGGCCCCGACGCGATCGGCTGGGACGAGCTCGCCGAGCTGGCCGGGCCGGGGATCGCCTACCGGCCCGAGGCCGAGGACGAGTTCCGTGCGCGGTGGGTGGCCGCCGGATGGCCGCCGCCGGTCGCCGAGCAGCTGCTCGCCCTCTACGCCTGCATCCGCACCGGCTGGGCCGGCACGCCGACGCGCGACCTGGAGACGCTGCTGGGCCGCCGCCCGGCCGGGGCGCGGGCCGCCGTGGCCGAGGCCGCCGGAGGCTGAACGCGAGAAGGGCCCGGAGGCGGGCGCGGCGGGGTGAAGAGCGGCAGGTCGCGGGCGGGTGAGCGCTGGGTGAGCGCCGCGCTGCGGCGAGTGGATCCGGGGGTGAAATACGGAGGTCAGCGCGGTGAATCCGAGCCGAACAGCCGGGTGGTTCGGCCGATCCGGGGCACCCGCCCGGCGATCGCGGCGACTAGGCTGCGGAGCTTGTGCCGATGGTTTGCGTGACGTGTGGTGCCCCCGGGCACGACACCAACGGTCGATACCTCTGCATCCGGCACGGCGGCGTGCCGTCCGCGGAGTTCGTGGCCGCCCTCGTCGGCGAGGGCGACGGCGCCGCCCGCTGGCCCGACCGGCTGCCCGGGCGGGTCGAGCCCACGGCCCGGATCCCCGAGCAGTCGCGGGACGAGCCGGACCTCTCCGACCTTCCCGGCCTGCCCGACCCGTTCCCGCCCCTGGAACGCGAGGAGCGCGCCGGGCACGACGAACGCTACGACCGCGACGAGGACGACGACGAGGTCATCGACGACCACCCGCCGGTGGCCCTGCGGGCGTTCACCTGGATCTTCCTCACCGTCACCGCCGTGCACATCGTGCTGCTCGTCGTCGACGTGCTCGTCCTGCGCCGCGAGGACGCGGTCCTGCGGCTGTACGCCTTCGACGAGCACTCCCTGCGCGACCCCGGCGCCCAGGCCGTGTTCGCCCTCGTCGACCGGGTCGGCTCGGCGGTCGGCATCGCGCTGTGGGTGACGCTGCTGCTGTTCGCGGTGTGGTTCGGCGTCGTCGGGCGGGTCGCCGACCGGCTCGGGCGGGACCGGCGCAGCGTGCTGCGGCACTGGACGTACCTGGGCTGGCGCCTGGCCCTCATCCCGCTGGTCGTGTACCTCTTCGCCGAGGCCGCCCGCACCGAGGCGCGCCCGGCCGAGCGGCTCGCGTTCGTGGAGGACGCCCTGGCCGTCAACCACACCGCGATCATGTTCGTGTCGCTGCGCGTGGTGATGCTCGCGCTGCTGGCCGGGTTCGTGCTCGTGGTGTGGCGCCGGCTGAACCCGCCCGCCCGCGACGAGCTGCTGCCGTTCTGAGCGATTACGTCTGCTCCATCCACCACTCGGTGAACTCGCGGCACCGGCCCACGGTGTCCAGGCGGATGAGCCAGAGGTTGCTGTACGTCACCGTCGCGTACGCCGTCACGCCCTGCACGACGCTCAGGTCCGGCCCCACCGTCACCGGGAACCAGGTGAACGACCAGTCGCCGGGCGCGTCCTTGTGCGCCAGCCACTCGGCCACGATCGCGTCCCGGCCCCGCCACGGCTCGGCGAACGGCGCCGTGTAGTACGCCGCGTCCTCGGCGAAGAGCTCGCCGATCCCGGCCGGGTCGTTGCCGGTCCACGCCCGCACATAGCCCTCGACCCACCCGGTCACGGCCTCCAGATCCGTCATGCGCTATTCCTACACGTAGGCTGGAGCCGTGGCGAGGTACTTCGACGTGCACCCGGACAACCCGCAGCCGCGGCTGCTCCAGCAGATCGTGGCGCTGCTGCGCGACGACGGGCTGCTCGCCTACCCGACCGACTCCTGCTACGCGCTGGGCTGCCAGCTCGGCAGCCGCCCCGGCCTGACCCGCATCCGGGAGATCCGCCGGCTCGACGACCGGCACCACTTCACGCTCATGTGCCGCGACTTCGCCCAGCTGGGCCAGTTCGTGCAGATCCCCAACTCGGTGTTCCGGCTGGTCAAGGCGGCCACCCCGGGCAGCTACACGTTCATCCTACCGGCCAGCCCCGAGGTGCCCCGCCGGCTGCTGCACCCCAAGAAGCGCACCGTCGGCGTGCGCATCCCGCAGCACACGGTCACCCAGGCGCTGCTGGCCGAGCTCGGCGAGCCGCTGGTCTCCAGCACGCTGCTGCTGCCCGGCGAGACCGAGCCGATGACCCAGGGCTGGGAGATCAAGGAAGCCCTCGACCACCAGGTCGACGCGGTCGTCGACGGCGAGTGCGGCACCGAGCCGACCACGGTCGTGGACCTCTCCGAGGACGAGCCGGAGATCCTGCGCGTGGGCGCCGGCGACCCCGCCCGTTTCGAGTAACGAACCCGACGGCTGCAAAGCGCGGAAAACGCGGGCCCGGTTCCCGCGGCTGCGCGGGCCCGGCTCCGACGACATCTGCTACGCCACCACCAACCGGCAGGAGGCGGTGCCGGGCCTCGGCTGCCGCCATCACCACCGGCTCCGGGAGACGGTGCCCGGACGGCACCGGCGCGGGCGAAGTGCTCGCCGGCGGCGCCTTGACCGGGGCTTTCGCCGGCGGCCGGGCCGGTCTGGCCGGCGCCGGCGACCGCGGCGGGGCGACGGCCGCCGGCGTTGTCACCGGCGGTGCCGTCCGCGCCTGCACCTTCGCCGGCACCGGGCACGTCGCCGCGTCGGACGACGTCACCGGGCCGAGGTCGGCGAGCTGCTCGGCGTGGCCGCCGCTGATGCGGTACAGGCCGCCGGTCATGGGTTTTCGGCCGGTGCCCGGCCCGGCGCCCGGGCCCGACGCCCGATTGAACACGGCGGCGATCGAGCCGTCGGCGAGGACCGCGATCCCGCCGTACGCCGAGCTGCCCGGCAGCCCGGGCACCGGCTCGGTGCCGACCGCGGAGACACCGGTGGCCGCGTCCCAGCGCAGCCGCACGACCCGGGCCAAGCTGCAGGCCTGGCTCGCCGGCGTCCTGAACTGGCACCGCGGGACGAACCGGTACGACGTTGCCGACCCGGCGTCTTCCGGCATGCTGAGGGCATGACTGACGAACCGCCGGTGATCTCGGTGATGCTGATCGTCCCGGACGCGGACGGTGCGGTCTCCTGGTACAGGACCGCACTGGGCGCGACCGAGCTCTGGAACCGCGGCGGCGTCGCCGGCCTCGACATCGGCGGCGCCGCCTTCTTCCTCCACCAGGCCGATCCCGACAACCCGGCCGGCGTCTCGAGCACCCGGGTCGAGGTGTTCACCGACGATCCCGACCACTTCGTCGAGCGCGCCGTGGCCGCGGGCGCCGTCGCCGGACCGCCGATCGAGGACCGGCGCGTGCCCTGGGGGACCCACCGCCAGGGCGGCTTCACGGACCCGTACGGCCACAAATGGTCCGTGGGCGACCGCTCACCGCTGCGCCGGTGGTCTTGAGCTCAACCTAGGTTGAGGTTTTACGGTCCACGGGTGTCCCCGGAGCCGCAAGACCTGCTCACCGTCCGCGAGGTCACCGCCCGCACCGGCGTGGCCCCGTCCGCCCTGCGCTTCTACGAGGCGGAGGGGCTCATCACGGCCGAGCGCAACGGCGGCAACCAGCGGCTGTACCGGCGGCACATGCTGCGCCGCATCTCCCTCATCCTCGCGGCCCGGCGGCTCGGCATCCCCCTGGCCGGCGTGGCGGAGATCTTCACCACCCTGCCGGCCGACGAACCCCCGAGCCACCGCGACTGGGTGCGGGTGTCGAGAATCTGGAAGCAGGAACTGGAAAACCGGCGGCGGTACATCATGAACCTCGAACGCCAGCTCATCGCGTGCATCGGCTGCGGCTGCCTGTCGATGCGCCCCTGCGACCTGCTCAACCCCGACGATCGCCTTCGAACGCGGGGGCAGGGCCCGGTACGCCTGCAGGATTCGGCTCTTTGAAGAACGCGGCGTTGACGGCGGTGTATTCGCGGAACTCCGCGGGAAGGTCATCCTCGTAGAAGATGGCTTCGACGGGACAGACCTGTTCACAGGCGCCGCAGTCGATGCACTCGCCGGGGTGGATGTAGAGCATCCGGTCACCCTCGTGGATGCAGTCGATCGGGCACTCGTCGAGACAGGCCTTGTCCAACACGTCCACACAGGGCGCCGCGATCACAAAGGTCATGCCGCGGAGGCTAGGAGCTCAACCACACTTGAGCGCAAGCCCGCTCGTGCCGCCGGTTCGCTACACAGCGATCAGGGTCTCGGGTTCCATGTCGTAGGAGGCCTGGAGTTGCCTCGGGCGGGTACCCAGGCCGTCCGTGGTCTTCCGATCCCACGGCACCTGCTGCAGGCTCCTGGTCTCGTCGATCATCGACGCCGGCTCCAGGTTGCGGTAGGTGTCCACCTCGCCGGCCGCGACGGCGGTCATCGTGGCGTACACCGGCTCGGGGTCGAACTGTGCGCGGGGGAAGGCCAGTTTCGAGTAGTCGAAGAGCCGCTCGGAGGGGTCGTCCTCCCAACTCTGCCAGGTCTGGAACATCCGGTCGTTGAAGCCGGTCAGGAACGGTCCGGGGTTGACCGTGGCGACCTCGACGCCGAACTCCTGCAGCTCCATCGCCATGGTCTCGGCGATGGCCTCCACCGCGTGCTTGGACGCCGCATAGATGCCGGTGAAGGGATTGACGTTGAGCCCTTCCCGGGAGGAGACCCACACGATACGTCCCTTTCCGCGCTTGACCATCTGCTTGGCGATGCCCTGGGTCAGCAGCAGCGGCCCGGTGACGTTCACCTCGAACTCCCGGCGGATGTTCGCGGCCGGGATGTCGAGCGTCGAGCCGCCCTCACCGACGCCGGCGTTGTTGACCAGCACCTCGACGCCCCACGCCAAGGCCTTCCGGCGATCCGCGTCATCGGTGACGTCGAGCTTCTCCACCTGCAGGTTCACTCCGCGCTGCGCGGCCTGGCGCTTCAAGGTCTGCACCTGAGCCCAGATCTCCACGGAGGCGATGACGTCGAAGCCTTTCTCCGCCAGCCGCATCGCCACCTCATGGCCGAAACCGGTGCCGCATCCCGTGATCAGTACCTTTGTCACTTCAGTCCCCCAGTCTGCTGCTCAGCGCCGCTGCCATCACGCTCGACCGCCGCGTTACCCTGCCCCCGATCCCGTTATCCGGCCGGACCTCGAATCACCCCGGCGACCTCATTCGCACCGGTTCGCCCGGCGCTTCGCGGCGCACCGGTTCGCCCGGCGCTTCGCGGCGCACCGGTTCGCCCGGCGCTTCGCGGCGCACCGGTTCGCCCGGCGCTTCGCGGCGGGCCACCTCGCTGACGGCTTCCCGGGCCGCGAGGAGCGCGAACCGCCGGGCCCAGCCATCACCGCAGTTCGGCCGCGGTTACCGTCCGAACTCGTCGAAGTCGTGCCGGGCCATGGCGGTCACGGCGGCCTCCAGGGCCTCCCTGGTCACGCCCGGCACGACGACGACGGGAGGTGGCCCAGGCGCGCCGGTTCCTGGAGGCGGTCGGGCTGACACCGTATGCGCTGGCCCGCCGGGACCGGCCGGCGGCCTTCGTCGACGTGGTCCACGGCGGTGCGACGTTCACCGACCTGTTCACGCTGGTTCGCGACTGGATCGATGAGGAGCGCGAGCCGTGGCCGGTCATCCGGCGCAAGCTGCGCTTCGTCGGGGTCACGGCCCGGCGCAAGACCAGTCCGAACACCTACCGGTGGCAGCAGCACGCCGCGTGGACGCGGAGGCTGCCGGCCGAGGCGGTGGCCAACGTGTCCCTGGCGCCGCAGGTCTGGTCGTACTTCGGGGATCGCCAGGTGAAGCTGACCCGCTCGCTACGGCCGGACCGCTGGACGGCCGAGGCTCCAGGGCCCGATCGGGACGAGCAAACCCGGCACGCTCTCGCCGAGGCGGCGGCACTTGTCGCACACGGTCGCAGCCGGGCCGGCCGACATGCTGTCGCCCGAGCTGTCGGCCGCGCTCCCGCGCTCAGGCAGCCCTGGCTTCGGACCCTCGTCACCAGCCTCTCCAGGGAATGACCGACGAACTCTCAGCATGATGCTGCACATCGCCGTGAGCGCTGCTGCCCGCTCGGTCGGGTATCCCGTGCAGTCCGGCCGGAGACGTGGCCGCGCCGCCGTGCGCGGCAACTGTGCGTCGGACACGGTGACCGTGCCGTTGACGCGGTCCTGCACCACGACCGGCCAGATGCCGTCGATGGCGGCCGGTCCCGGCCGTGCGTCGGGCATCGGGCCGTTGCACGGCGTTGCACAGACATGCATGAAGAACGCGCGGTACCGGCCGTGCGGCGACAGGGACGGGGCCTGGGCCAGCGCGTGGGCCGTGCAGCCCGCTCCGCCGGCCTCCGGCAGGGCGTCCGCGAGCTGTATGGGGCCGCCGGGCAGCGCGATGCCGATATCGAGCGGATGTACCGCCGCACCGGTCAGTGTTCCCACGCCTGCGCAGCCCAGCGTGGTGTACCCGACAAAGGCGGAACCATCGGGCTCGGACCAGGTACCGCCACCGTAGTCCGACTGCAGCGGCAGGTTGACGTTCGACACCGCCGCGAGGGGCTGGGCCTGACCGGTGGCCGGGTCGAAGGACACGAATGCCAGGCGCGGGTCGTTCCCGCCGCAGGACACGGCGAGCCCAATCTTCGGCGCGGTCAACGTGAAGATGGACCTCACCGTCGCGCCGTAGCACACGCCGCTGAGCGACGCCCCGTGCAGACGGCCGCCGCGATGCCCGGTCCACAACACGGCCGGCTCGTCGTAGGCGTCGCGCACCAGCACCACATCGCCGTCCGACGTCCAACCCGCCGCCGTCACCGGGCCCTGGTCGCTGCCTCCGCACCCGGCGAGCAACGTCAGCATCGACCCGATGGCTACGGCCCGAGCGGCACCGCGCATCCCCATTGCCGGCACGCTACTCGACAGCTGCGAAGCCAACGTGGCAGCGCCGGGTCAACCGAGGTCGGCGTCGACCGGGCCCGCGTCCGGGGGCACCAGCCGGCTGAACCGCCAGGCGTCGTCGGCGCGGGGGAGGTTGTTGAACATCACGTACGCCGGGCCCGCGCCGACGGTGTCGGCCAGCCGGGTCAGTTCAGCATCCGTGTACACGTGCCGGGCGCCGGTGATGCCGTGCAGCCGGTAGTAGGCCAGCGGCGTCAAGCTGGGGCGCAGGAACGGGTCGGCGGCGTGGGTCAGGTCCAGCTCCTCGCACAGGCCCCGGACCAGCTCGTCCGGCCAGGGGCCGCGCGGCTCCCACAACAGCCGGACACCGGCCGGCCGGGGCGCCCTGGACAGGAACTCGCGCAACCGCGCAATGGCCGGCTCGGTCGGCCGGAAGCTCGCCGGGCACTGGAGCAGGATCGCCGTGGCTTCCAGGATCGCGGCGCAGCTGAGCGTGGTGTCCCAGGCCCTCGCGACGACGGGCGTCCACCGGAAACCGCCGACCTCGGTGCGTTCCTCGGCGCTCAGCGGTGTGCGCAGCCGCCGGTACGTCGAGCTTCTCGCCTCGTGGGTGATCAACTGCCACGCCTTGATGGTGAACTCGAACGCCGGTGGAACGCTGGCCCGCCATCGTCGCAGCGTGGCCTCGCGGGGCGGCTGATAGAACGTCTGTTGTACCTCCAGCACCCGGAAGCGTTGCGCGTAGGACGTCAGCGCCATGCCGGCTCCGCACAGGCCCACCTTCACCGACGTCATGCGCGGTGCATACCCGCGGAACCCGGGGGAATCACATCGGCGGCGGCGACCATGGACCCTTGACTCCTCATCGGCGCGAGCCCCGGATGAGGAGTCCGGCCGGGCCCCTCCTCGGGCGCGGCCGCGAGCATCGGTACGGTCGGGGCTTACCCGCGGTGCCTCGAACCGCGTGACCGGAGGAGTCGGTGCTGGGATGACACAGGACGACGTGCGCGGGTACTTCGACACGCTGTCGAACTGGGGCCGGTGGGGCGACGACGACGAGCGCGGGACGCTGAACCACATCACCGACGAGGTCCGGCTGGCGGCGGCGCGGGCCGTGCGCCACGGCCGGAGCGTGTCGTGCGCGTGGGAGGTCGCCGTACCGGACGAGCTGGAGCGGTCGACGACGACGTGCCCGTGCGCCGCCGACATGCCGGGGGCCGAGAACATGCCGGCGGCCGGGTTCCGCAACGATCGGAGCTGGGGCTTTTCGACGGAGCGGCTCGGCCTCACGTTCCACGGCAACACGATCACCCACGTCGACTCGCCGTGCCACATCTTCTGGAACGGCCTGATGTACAACGGGCGGTCACACTCGCTGGTCGACGCGGCGACGGGATCGGCGTGGGGGGCCGTCACGGCGGCCGCGAACGGAATCGTCACGCGCGGTGTCCTGCTCGACGTCGCGGGGGTCCGCGATGTGCCGTGGCTGGAGCCGGGTGAGGGTGTGTTTCCCGGCGATCTCGAGGCGGCCGAGCGTCGTCAGGGGGTCCGGGTGGGGCCCGGCGATGCGGTACTGCTGCGGACCGGCAACGGCCGCGCCCGGCACGAGTCCGGTCCGGCCGGCGGCTTCACCCAGGCCGGCTGGCACGCGTCCTGCCTGCCGTGGCTGCACGAGCGGCAGGTCGCGCTGATCGGCGCCGACACGCCCCAGGACGTGCAGCCGTCCGGGTACGAGGACGTGCTGATGCCGGTTCATGCCGTGGGCCTCGTCGCGATGGGCCTGTGGCTGCTCGACAACTGCGACCTGGAGGCGTGCGCGACGACGGCGGCCGAGCTCGGGCAATGGGACTTCCAGCTCGCGGTCGCCCCGGTTCGTTTCGCCGGTACCTCGGGCAGCCCGGTCAATCCGATCGCCACATTCTGACCGCGCCTCGCGGGCTATGCACCGCCGTCGCCGTCGCGCAGGGAATGGATCATGCTGCGCAGGATCCGGAACGCGTTCGACCGCTCGGTCTCGCTCAGCCCGGCCAGCATCCTGACCTCGACGGACCGGACCGCCACGGTCGCCTTGTCGAGGCTCCGCCGGCCGCGCGGGGTGAGCCGCGTGGGCAGCACCTTCCCGACGGGCGCCTCCGCCGGCCTGGTCACGTAGCCGTCTCGCTCCAGGGCCTGGAGCAGCACGTTCATCGACTGCCGGGTCACGAACGCGCCCCGCGCGAGCTCGGAGTTCGACAAGCCCGGCCGCTGGGCCAGCAGCTCGAGGCAGGCGTAGTGCGTCACGCTCATCCCGAGCGGCCGCAGCACCTCCTCCATGGCCGCGCGCAGGACGCTCGACGCCTCCTTCAGCAGGTAGCCCAGCGATTTCTCCAGGTCGACGCCAGCACCCTCTAGACTCATGTCAGCATTCTGACATACAGTGGTTCGTGTCAGGAAGCTGACACGAACCGAAGGAGCATCACCATGCCCGCCACCGGCCCCGACTTCATCTCGCTCCAGGCGCGCGACCTCGTCGCCTCGCAGGCGTTCTACGAGCGGTACCTCGGCCTCGTCCGCTCGCCGGCCGGACCTCCGCACGCCGTGGTCTTCGAGACGAAGCCGATCGCGTTCGCACTCCGCGACGTCGTTCCCGGCACCGATCTCGCATCCGTTGCCCAGCCCGGCATCGGCGCCGCGATCTGGCTCCACGCCACCGACGTCCAGGCCATCCACGACGCTCTCGCCGCCGACGGTCACACCATCGTCTCCGCACCGATCGACGGTCCCTTCGGCCGGACCTTCACCTTCGCCGACCCCGACGGCTACCAGATCACGCTCCACGACCGCGCCTGACCGGCCGACGCCATCGGACGACCGTCCGCATCGATGATCGCCGCGGTGGCGGGGCGCGCGTAGGTTGGTGGTGTGTCGCGACTCCTGCGGCAGGAGCAGGACGGGCAGGACCAGGCGATCGCCGAGCGCCGGATGAAGGCCGCCCACGCGGACCAGGCGATCGCCGAGCGCCGGATGGAGGCCGCCCACGCGGCGCCGGCCGGCCCGCGACCGGCGGACGTCACCGCCGAGGCGACGGCCTCGGACGGCGAGCGTCTCACCGGCGAATGGCTCGAGCAGCTCGCCCGCCTCAAGCTCGGCCACGCCGGCGGCACCGTCAGCGACAGCCACGACGCGGCCGGGCTGACCGCCGCCCGGGCCGGTCTGCGGGACGGTACCGCCGTGCTCGTCGGCAGTGACGCCGCCGCCTACGTGGCCGCCATCGCCGCGGCCATCATGGGCGACCCGATCCCCGGCGCCGCGGGGGAGGCCGCCGACGCCGGACGCGCCGCCCGGCTCCTCGAGGCGATCGTGCGCTTGAAACTCCGCCACGAGGCGGGGGAGCTCGACGACGATGAGCTGCGGGCCGCGCAGGCGGAGCTCGGGCGGGCCATCCAGGACGAGGCCGAACGCCTGGGCTGACCGAGGTCCGCCGCCGCGAGCGCGCAGGTCGGAGCGGCCGGTGACGGATGGGGTCGCCGGCCGGTCGGGGGCGACCAGGGGGCGGATGTGGTCGCCGGCTCGCCGAGCGGCCGGAACAGATCGGCCGGCTTCGCCGTTCTGGCCGGCCTGAACCTGCGCGGCGACCAGCTCACCGAGCTGCCGGCGTCGCTGCGCGACCTCACCGCCCTGACCTGGATCGATGTGTCGGGCAACCCGCCGGCCGGGCCCCGCCGGACTTTCCGAGGTGGACGCCGGCGGTGCGCTGAGCCCGCCGGGCCCGGCTACTGAAGCGGCTAACCACGGCATAGGTCTTCTTGACTGCCATCTGCTCTGATCGTATCGTCGGCTCTGGTTAACCGCTTAATCGCGCGGCCCCTCGTTGAAAGTTTCGGGGTGATCCCCCGGCTGAACAGCGGAGCGGTCGCGGGCTCGTTGACGCATGCACGGTGCTGACTACGTTGCACGGCGTGGGCGCCCGCCCTCCCACGGAAAGGTTGGCCACCGATGTACACCAGAGTGCTCGCGAGGGCCCTGACCGCGCTCACCGCGGTCGCGCTCGTCGCCGCCGCGGGAACCGCATCCGCGGCGGAGCAGGCCACGGGAACCGCATCCGCGGCGGAGCAGGCCACGGCAACCGCATCCGCCGCGGGGCAGGCCACGGGAACCGCACCCGCGGCTGAGCAGACGGACAAGAGCGGCAGCGGGTTCGTCACGCGGCAAGGGGACGACCTGCGGCTCGACGGCAAGACGTTCCGCTTCGCCGGGTCGAACAACTACTACCTGCACTACCAGTCGCGGACCATGACCGACGACGTGCTCGGCGACGCCGCCGGCGCCGGGTTCAACGTCCTGCGCACCTGGGGCTTCATGGAGTCGGGGCAGAACGGCGTGTCGTTCCTGTCCTTCGACGGCACCAAGCCGGTCGCCAACGACGGGCCCGACGGGCTCGGCCGGCTCGACTACGTGCTCCAGGCCGCCCACGACAAGGGCCTCCGCCTGGTCATCCCGCTCACGAACAACTGGAGCGACTTCGGCGGCATGGACCAGTACGTCAAATGGCACGGCGGGCAGTACCACGACGACTTCTACACCGACCCGGTGATCCGCGGCTGGTACGCCGACTGGGTCACGCACGTGCTCAACCGCACGAACGCGCTCACCGGCGTCAAGTACAAGGACGACCCCACCGTCATGGCGTGGGAGCTGGCCAACGAGCCCCGCTGCGGCGGCTCCGGGCAGCTGCCCCGCTCGGCGAACTGCACCGATCGGACGCTCGTGACCTGGGCCGACGAGATGACCCGGCTCATCCACGGCGTCGACCCGCACCACCTGGTCGGCGTCGGCGACGAGGGCTTCCTGTGCACCGACCGTACCAGCAGCGACTGGACCGTCAACTGCGCCGACGGCGTCGACTCGGCCGCGCTCGCCGCGCTGCCCGGCGTCGACCTGGCCTCCTTCCACCTGTACCCGGACGGCTGGGGCAAGGACGCCGCCTGGGGCACCCAGTGGATCCGCACCCACGTGCAGATCGCCCAGCGGGTGCACAAGCCGGTGATGCTCGGCGAGTTCGGCTTCAAGGACCGTCAGGCGACACAGGCCTCGTCGGGCGGGGCGCAGTCGGCCGGCGCCGGCATTGCCGCGCGCAACACCGTCTACAAGGCGTGGACCGACGAGGCCGTGCGCGACGGCATCGACGGGTTCCTCTACTGGATCCTTTCCGGCGTGCAGGACGACGGCACGAACTACCCCGATTACGACGGGTTCACGGTGTACTGCCCGAGCCCCGTCTGCACCACGATCGCCAACGCCGGCGACGAGCTGCGCCATGGCTACCGCTCCCGCCCGCCCGTCGCCGACGACGATGCCGTCCAGACGCTGCGGGACGAGCCGGTGACCCTGCAGCCGGCGGCGAACGACATCGCCTACCGCACGCGCGTCAAGCCGAGCACCATCCAGCTCGCGGCGAGCACCACCACCGGAGGAACCTTCAGCGTGAACGCCGGCGTGGTCACGTTCGTGCCCGCACCGGGGTTCCAGGGCAAGGCGTCGACCACGTACACGATCCGCGACGAGGCCGGCCGCACCTCCAACGCCGCCCGCATCGAGGTCACCGTCCGGCCCCGCCCGGGCGACCCGCTGCTCATTGCCGGCTTCGAGGACGGTACCGACGGCTTCGCGCCCGGCAGTTGGCAGACCAACGCGGGCACCGTCGCCCAGACCGGCGACTTCCACCCCCAGGGCGCGTCCGGACTGCGGGTGACCGCGGCCGACGGCGGCTGGTTCGGCATCGCCCCGCTGCCGGCGCCGCTCGACCTGTCCGGCAAGGCGGCGCTGAAGTACGACATCCGCACTTCGAGCGCCGGCACCTCGACCAGCATCGCGGTGCAGACCGGTGACGCGTGGACCTGGTGCCAGTCCAGCTTCGGCTGGGTGAACCCGGACATGACCACCACGGTCGCGATCGACCTCACGACCGCCATGTCGTGCGACGCGACGGCGCTGGCCGACGTGCGCGTGATCTACGTGTGGATCAGCGGCGGCGGGACCTACGACATCGACAATCTCCGCGCCGAATAGGAGTCGCGATGAACCGATCACTCACTGCATTCGTGGCGTTGGGTCTCGCGCTGGGCGGCCTCGTGGCCTGCGGCGACGACAAGGCCGCCGACTCGGGCAAGATCGCCGGCGAGATCACGGTGCTGACCCAGCGCACCGACATCGTCAACACGGTCTTCCAGGACTACAAGAAGAAGTTCGAGGCGAAGTACCCGGGCACGACCGTCAAGTTCGAGGCCATCACGGACTACGAGGGCGAAGTCCGGGTCCGGATGAACACCAAGAACTACGGCGACGTGCTGCTCATCCCCAACTCCGTCAACGCCGACCAGCTCAAGTCGTTCTTCGAGCCGCTCGGCACGGTCGACGAGCTGCAGAACAAGTACCGCTTCGTGCGTACCAAGAACAACTTCGACGGCAAGTCGTACGGGCTGGCGATCACCGGCAACGCCCAGGGATACGTGCTCAACAAGAAGATCTGGGCCCAGGCCGGCATCACCGAGCCGCCGAAGACGTCCGAGGAGTTCCTGGCCGCGCTCAAGGCCATCAAGGAGAAGACCCAGGCGATCCCGCTGTACACCAACTACAAGGACGGCTGGCCGCTCGGGCAGTGGGAGGGCGCACGCGGGGCCATCAGCGGCGACGCGGACGCCGCGACCAAGCTCGGCGACGACGACGCGCCGTGGGCCGCCGGCAAGGAGCACTACATCCTCGACTCGCTGCTCTACGACGCGGTCAAGGGCGGGTACACCGAGCCCGACCCGACCACCACGAACTGGGAGCAGTCCAAGGGCCTGCTCGGCACCGGCAAGATCGCCACGATGATGCTCGGCTCCTGGGCGATCGTGCAGATGCAGCAGGCCGCGACGAGCAAGGACGACATCGGGTACTGGCCGTTCCCGCACCAGGCGAACGGCAAGTTCTACTCGGTGATCGGCCCCGACTACATGAACGCCATCAACGTCAACTCGAAGAACAAGGCGACCGCGCGGGCGTGGGTCGACTGGTTCGCCGACGAGTCGAACTACGCCATCGACCAGGGCGGCGTCGCCCCGCTCAAGAGCGCGGCGATGCCCTCGACGCTGGCCGACCTGACCGCGGCCAAGACCGAGATGATCGAGCTCAACCCGGCGCCGGCGGGCAAGGAGGGCCTCGCCGACAAGATCGGCAACTCGGCCGAGGTCGCGCTGTACGACGGCAAGTATCGCCAGGTCATCGTCGACGCCGCCCGCGGGGCGAAGAACGAGTCCAAGGACCAGATCTTCGCCGACCTGAACAAGAAGTGGTCCCAGGCCCGGGCCAAGCTCAAATGAGACGTGCCACCCCGTACGCGTTCCTGGCGGTGCCGCTGCTCTTCCTGATCGTGTTCACCTACATCCCGGTGGTGAACATGTTCTGGTACAGCGTCACTGACTGGGACGGGCTCAGCCCCACGAAGGAGTTCGTGGGGCTGGGCAACTACGTCGAGATCTTCACCCGCCCGGAGCTGTTCGGCGTGTTGAAGGTGAGCCTGTACTACATCGGCGCGTCAGTGGTACAGATCGTGCTGGCGTTGTACTTCGCGGTCGTGCTCAGCTTCAGCACCCTGTTCCGCAACGTCTACAAGGGATTCATCTTCTTCCCGTATCTCATCAACGGCGTCGCCATCGGCATGATCTTCCTGTTCTTCTTCCAGCCGGGCGGCACGCTGGACTCGGCGCTGGGCTCGGTCGGCCTCGGCGATCTGCGCCAGCAGTGGCTGGGCGACCCCGACGTGGTGAACTACTCCCTCGCCGGCACGTCGGTCTGGCGGTACCTCGGGCTGAACTTCGTGCTGTTCCTGGGCGCCATCCAGTCGATACCGCCGCAGCTGTACGAGGCCGCGGAGCTCGACGGGGCCGGGCGGTGGGCGCAGTTCCGGTACATCATCCTGCCCGGCATCCGCCCCGTCGTCGGGCTGTCGTTCATCCTGGCGATCTCGGGCTCGCTGTCCGTCTTCGAGATTCCCTTCATCATGACCGGCGGCGCGAACGAGAGCGAGACGTTCGTCATCCAGACCGTCAACATGGCGTTCAAGTACTACAAGTTCGGGCTGGCCTCGGCGATGGCGGTCGTGCTGCTGGTCATCATTCTGCTCGTGACGTGGTTGCAGCGACGTGTCGCCCCGGAGGAGAAGGTCACGCTGTCATGAGGCTGCTCAAACACCTCTCGCTGGTGGGGGCCTCACTGGTGGTACTGCTGCCGCCTCTGGTGCTGGTGCTGGCCTCCCTGAAGACCCACCAGGAGTTCGCCACCACCGGCCCGTTCGACCCGCCGCACAACTGGTTCAACCTGCACAACTACGCGGTCGCGTTCAACGACGGCCACATGCTGCGCGGCTTCGTCAACACCTCGATCATCCTCCTGGTGTCGCTGGCCGGCACGGTGCTCATCGGGTCGATGGCCGCCTACGCCATCGACCGGTTCGAGTTCCGGCTGCGCCCGCTGGTCATCGCGCTGTTCCTGCTGGCGACCCTGGTGCCGGGCGTGACGACCCAGGTGGCGACGTTCAAGGTGGTCGACACCCTGCAGCTGTACGACACCCGCTGGTCGGCGATCGCGCTGTTCCTGGGCACCGACATCATCTCCATCTACATCTTCCAGCAGTTCCTGCGGGGCGTGCCGACCGAGCTGGACGAGGCCGCGGCGCTGGAGGGCGCGGGCCCGTTCACCATCTACCGGCGGATCATCCTGCCGCTGCTCAAGCCCGCGATCGCCACCGTGGTCATCATCAAGGGCATCGCCATCTACAACGAGTTCTACATCCCGTTCCTGTACATGCCCTCGCAGGACCTCGGCGTCATCTCCACGTCGCTGTTCCGCTTCAAGGGCCCGTTCGGCGCCCAGTGGGAGGTCATCTCGGCCGGTGTCATCCTCGTCATCATCCCCACGCTCGCCGTCTTCCTCGCGCTGCAGCGGTTCATCTACAACGGCTTCACCGCCGGAGCGACGAAGTGAACGTGTAGGGTGCCGAAACGATGACAGCATCCGGTGAGCAGCAGGGACGGGTCACGATCCGGCAGGTCGCGGTGCACGCCGGCGTGTCCGAGGCGGCCGTGTCCTACGCGCTCAACGGCCGCCCCGGGGTCTCCGAGCAGACCCGCGCCCGCGTGCTGGCCGCCGCCCGCGAGCTCGGCTGGGCGCCGAACATCGCGGCCCGCTCGCTGGGCACCGCCCGGGCCAACGCCGTCGGCATGGTGCTGGTCCGCCCGCCCCGGGTGATGGTGGTCGACTCGTTCTTCACCCAGATGCTCAGCGGCGTCGAGGCCGAGCTCAACCGCAACGACGTGGCGCTGGTACTGCACCTGGTCGACGACTTCGCCGAGACGATCGACGTGTACCGCCGCTGGTACGCCGGCCGCCACGTCGACGGCGTCATCATGACCGACCTGCGCCACGGCGACCCGCGCCCGGCCGCCCTGCGCGACATCGGGCTGCCGGCCGCGGTCATCGGCGGCGGCGACTCCGACCTCGACGGCTTCGACCTGGCCGGGCTGAGCTCCGTCGACGCCGACACCGCCGGCACCGCGCTGGGCATCGTCAACTACCTGCGGGCGCTGCGGCACCGCACGATCTTCCGCGTCGCCGGCCCCCGCGAGCTGCTGCACACCGTCCAGCGCGACGCCGCCTACTCGGCCGCCGCGGCGACGGCCGGCGACATCGAGTACCGGGCCGTGTACACCAACTACAGCGCCGCCGACGGCATGCGCGCGACCCGCGAGCTGCTGAGCCTCGCCGAGCCGCCGACCGCGCTGGTCTTCGACAACGACGTCATGGCCGCGGCCTCGCTGAAGGTCGCCCACGAGATGGGCCTGACCGTGCCCGGCGACTTCTCGGTCGTCGCCTGGGACGACTCCGACCTGTGCCAGATCACGGTGCCCGAGATCACCGCGGTGGTGCAGGTGCCCGCGCTGCAGGCCGAGCTGACCGCGCGCGCCCTGCTGACCGCGATCGGCGGCGGCGGCGAGACCCGGCTGACGTTACCCCCCGGCACGCTTACCGCCCGGCAGTCCACCCGGCCGCCCCGCGCACGCTAACCGCTTCAGTTGACACTGCTCAGAAGGCCCACTTAGGGTTCACAAACCAGAACTTATCCGGTTCAGTCGGGAGCCTGCCATGTCCGTCCTGCGTCCGCTGCACACCGGCTGGACGGTCCGCGCCGCCACCGAGGCGCCCGCCGGGGGCCCGTTCCCCGCGACGGTGCCCGGCTGCGTGCACACCGACCTGCTCGCGGCGGGCGCGATCCCCGACCCGTTCCTCGACGACAACGAGGAGCGGCTGCACTGGATCGGGCGTACCGCGTGGGAGTACTTCACCGTGTTCGCCGGCATCGCCGGCGAGCGGGTCGACCTGGTCGCCGAGGGGCTCGACACCGTCGCCACCGTGACCCTCAACGGGGTCGAGCTCGGGCGGACCGCGAACCAGCACCGGGGCTACCGCTTCGACGTCACCGGCGTGCTCCGGCCCGACGGCAACGAGCTCACCGTGCGGTTCGACTCCGCCTACGACTACGCCGAGCGCGTCCGCGACACGCTCGGGGCCCGGCCGAACGCCTACCCTGAACCGTTTCAGTACATCCGCAAGATGGCCTGCAACTTCGGCTGGGACTGGGGCCCGACCGTCGTCACCGCCGGCATCTGGCAGCCGATCGGCCTGCACGCCTGGTCCACCGCCCGCCTCGCTCGGGTCCGGCCCGTCGTCACCGTCGAGGGCACCACGGGCCGCGTCGAGGTCCTCGTCGACCTCGAGCGCACCGCCGACGCGCCCGTGCTGCTGCGGGCCGCGGTCGGCGGGGTCGAGGCGGCCGTCGAGGTGCCCGCGGGTGCGACCGAGGCCTCCGTCGTGCTCGAGGTGCCGGACGCCGAGCTGTGGTGGCCGCGCGGGTACGGCCCGGCCCGGCTGCACGACCTGCGCGTCGAGCTGGGCGACGAGGTCTGGTCCCGGCGGATCGGCTTCCGCACGGTCGAGCTCGACACCGCCGCCGACGCCGACGGCTCCCGGTTCGTGCTGCGCGTCAACGGCGAGCCGGTGTTCGTGCGCGGCGTCAACTGGATCCCCGACGACGCGTTCGTCACCCGGGTCGGCCGCGAGCGCTACGCCGAGCGCATCGACCAGGCCGTCGCCGCGGGCGTGAACTACCTGCGCGTGTGGGGCGGCGGGCGGTACGAGAGCGAGGACTTCTACGAGCTGGCCGACGAGCGCGGGCTGCTGGTCGGGCAGGACTTCCCGTTCGCGTGCTCCGCGTACCCGGAGGAGGAGCCGCTCGCGAGCGAGGTCGCGGCCGAGGCGCGCGAGCAGGTCGTCCGGCTCATGCCGCACCCGAGCCTGGTCATGTGGGTCGGCAACAACGAGAACATCTGGGGCTTCCACGACTGGGGCTGGCCGGCCGAGCTGGAGGGCCGCACCTGGGGCGAGGGCTACTACCTGCGCGTGCTGCCGGCCATCGTGCACGAGCTCGACCCGACCCGGCCGTACTGGCCCGGCAGCCCCTACTCCGGCGACGCCTCCATCCACCCGAACGACCCCGCGCACGGCACCATGCACATCTGGGACGTCTGGAACACGCACGACTACCGCCACTACGCCGACTACCGGCCGCGGTTCGTCGCCGAGTTCGGCTTCCAGGCCCCGCCCGCCTTCGCGACCCTGCGCCGCGCGGTCTCCGACGAGCCGCTCACCCCGCAGTCGCCCGGCGTCGCCCACCACCAGAAGGCGATCGGCGGCAACGAGAAGCTGGCCCGCGGCCTCGAAGGCCACTTCCCGGCGCCCGCGACGTTCGACGGCTGGCACTGGGCGACCCAGCTCAACCAGGCCCGCGCGATCGCGTTCGGCATCGAGCACTTCCGCTCGCTCAAGCCGCTGTGCACCGGCGCGATCGTGTGGCAGCTCAACGACAACTGGCCGGTCACGTCGTGGTCGGCGATCGACGGCGACGGCCGCCGCAAGCCGCTCTGGTTCGCCCTTCGGCGGGTGTACTCCGAGCGCCTGGTCACCATCCAGCCCCGCGACGGCGCTCCGGCGATCGTCGCCGTGAACGACACCCCGCACCCGTGGCGCACGACGGTGGAGGTGCGCCGGCTCGCCTTCGACGGGTCCCCGCGCGCGAAGCTCACGCTCGCCGTGGACGTGCCGGGCGGAGGCGCGGCGACGGTACCGCTGCCGCCGGAGCTCACCACGCCGGAGTCCCCGGCCGCGGAGCTGCTGGTGGCCGACGCCGACGGCGAGCGCGCCCTGTGGTTCTTCGCGGAGGACGTGGACCTGGCCTACCCGCGCGCGGCGCTGGACGTGCAGGTCACCGCTTCCCCGGACGGCGTCGACGTCCACGTGACGGCGCACGCGCTGGCCCGCGACGTGACCGTGTTCCCGGACCGCGTCGACCCGGCCGCCACGGTCGACCGGGCGCTGCTGACCCTGCTCCCGGGCGAGTCCGCGACCTTCCACGTGCGCGGCACCGCGGTCGCGGACCCCGCGGTGTGGTCGTCCGCGCCGGTCCTGCGCACCGCGAACGACCTCGTGGGGTAGCGCGCCGGCTCAGCGAACCGGCGGGAGCTCAGGCCCGGCCCCACGCCGACAGATCGGGGCGCCGCCCCGCGTATGCCGCCCGGCATACACCGCCCGGCCGGGCCGGCCACGTCAGTCCTCCGGCGCGGCCCGGCCCCGCGCCGGGCGCACGCGCCGCACCAGCCCGGCGATGCGCCCGAGGGCGGGCACGACGATCCAGCACACGTACGCGTAGTGGGTCACGAACGCGAGCGGAATCGACACCAGGAACCCGGCGGAGATCGACAGCCCGTTGAGGTACGCGTGCCCGAAGATCGACCGGGGCATGCCCGGCCGGTGCAGCCCGTGCCGCCGGACCTCGCGCACCATCACCGCGAACAGCACGCCGGTGAGCGCCTGCACCGAGGCGTAGAACACGAACCGCGTCTCGAACGCCCCCTCGCCGTTGAGGACCCGGGTCGCGTACGGCGTCACGACGAGCAGCAGCAGCCAGCGCAGCGTGAGCGAGACCAGCCGCCCGCCGAGCGTCTCGACCCAGCGGAACACCCGGTGGTGACCGCTCCAGTGCGCCCCGATGACGGCGAAACTGATGAGGAAGGCCACGTACTCGTCCCGGTGCTCGGCCGCGGCGTGCAGCAGCGCCCGGTTCGTGGTGCCCTCGGGCACCGGCAACTCGAGCGCGAGCAGCGTGATGGCGATCGCGATCACGGCATCGGCGAAGAACGTCAGCCGCTCCGCCGCGACCGCCCGCGCCACGACCCCGGCCGCCTCGCCGGCCACGACCCCGGCCGCCTCGCCGGCCACGACCCCGGCCGCCTCGCCGGCCACGACCCCGGCCGCCTCGCCGGCCACGACCCCGGCCGCCTCGCCGGCCACGACCCCGGCCGCCTCGCCGGCCACGACCCCGGCCGCCTCGCCGGCCACGACCCCGGCCGCCTCGCCGGCCACGACCCCGGCCGCCTCGCCGGCCACGACCCCGGCCGCCTCGCCGGCCACGACCCCGGCCGCCTCGCCGGCCACGACCCCGGCCGCCTCGCCGGCCACGACCCCGGCCGCCTCGCCGGCCACGACCCCGGCCGCCTCGCCGGCCACGACCCCGGCCGCCTCGCCGGCCACGTCCTCGCCGGCCGGCGCTGCGGCATCTGTTGACGTCATGCGCAGAGCGTCCCACACGATGATCGCGACCGCGCCGCGGCGGGCGCATCGATGATCGGGCACACTCGACCGCATGAGTGAGGCGGGGGCGCCCCAGGTCGACGACGAGAAGCGGGTCAGCTGGGCCGAGTTGTTCTTCGATCTCGTCTTCGTCGTGGCCGTGACGAAGGTGGCGGCACTTGTCGCGTCGGACCACGACTGGCCCGGGCTGCTGCGCGCGGCCGTGGCGTTCGTGCCGATCTACTGGACCTGGGTCGGTGCCGCCATCGTCACGAACCGCGACGACGTGTCGAGACCGGCGATGCGGCTGCGCGTCTTCGGCGTCGCGCTGGCCGGGATCTTCATGGCGCTCGCGCTGAACAGCGCGTACGGCGACCGCGGCCTGCTCTTCGCGGCGGCGTACTGGGCCGGGCGCATCGTGCTGGGCTGGCGAGGCCTGAGCCGCCTGCGCGACGGGGTGCCGCTCAACCCGTACACGGTGAGCATCTTCGCGACCGGTCCGCTGCTGGTGCTCGGGGCCCTGCTGCCGGGTGACTGGCGCACCCTCGTGTGGGCGGTCGCGGCGCTGCTCGACCTCGCGAGCCCCAGCCTGCTGCGCCGGCGGCTGCTGGGCCTGCACCTCGACGCGGGGCACCTCGCGGAGCGGTTCGGACTCTTCGTGCTGATCGCCCTGGGCGAGTCGGTCGTGGCGATCGTCGCGTCGGTGCCCGACGACGTCACCGTCCTCGACGGCGTGACGGTCGCCCTGGCGTTCGCGGTCTCGGCCGGACTGTGGTGGGTGTACTTCCACTTCGCCGCCGACGCCGTGCGGCACGCGCTCGCGACCGCCGCCGTACAGCTGGACATCGCCCGGATCGTGCTGTCCTACGGGCACCTGCTGTTCATCGGGGCCGTCATCACCGTCTCCGTGGGCCTGCACGAGGCGGTGGCCGACCCGCGCCACCACCTGTCCTGGCCCGCGACCGGCCTGCTGTACGGCGGCGCGGCGCTGTACCTGGCGACCTTCGGCCTGACGCGCTGGGCGATGTTCCGCCTAGTCTCGATCACGCGCCTGACCGCGGCCGCGGCGGTCCTCGCCGCGCTGCCGGTCGTGCCGCACCTGCCGTCGATCGCGTCGGTGGCGTTGCTGGCCCTGATCGTCGCGGCCCTGAACGCCGTCGAACTGTCGCGCAACGACCGCATCGGCTGGCGGACCCGGCTGGCCCACCGGGCGCAATGAGACCGGTCAGATGTCGCCCGCGCAGCTTCAGCCTTCGGTCTCCTCCTGGCCCAGCACGCCGTCGCGCAGGTACGCCGTCCAGTGGTGCGACTTGTCGAGCCAGGTCGGGTTCGCATGCTCGGCGCCGGCCAGCAATGCGCAGGCGCGGTGAAGGCCGCCGCCGGTCGTGAGCGCGGCCCGGGCCTCGGTGCGGACCTCGCTGGGAACGGCGTAGAGCGTCAGGACGCGGCGTGGACGGCTGGGTATTCCCCGGGGCAGGTGGTAGGTGCTGCCGAGTTCCGAGTATCTGGCGGCCCGCAGTAACACCGTGACGGCCTGGTCACCCTCGCCTCGGGAGAAGTCCAGCGCGAGGAGGAGCACACCGGCGGCCCGGAGCGACGCCTCGACGATCGACCGCCCGACCGGGTACGACAAGCCGCGCGGGAGCCGGTGGCGCCGGTAGCTCTGCCACGGTTCGTCGGACGTCTACGCGACTGTACGGGCGACGCCGGAGATCCCGTCGCGGCGGCCGCCGGCCGGTGCCGGTCACGTCGTCCCGGGATTCGCGGAGGGGACCGAGAACGAGAACGGCTCGCCGATCTTGACGAAGGTCCGCTCGCGCCAGTCGTAGTTGAACGAGCCCCACGTCGTCCTGACCAGTCCGGTGCCGCCCAACGCGCAGTCGGCGCCCAGCGGCTCGCTGGCGACCTTGACGCTCACGCTGTACTTACCGTCGCCAGGCCTGATGTCGCAGATCGCCTTCGCCGCACCGGTCTGCCGGAACACCTGGCCGAACGTGCCGATGCCACCGGCCGGGTCGCGTCGCAGCACCAGCACCTGCCCGGTGACCAACCGGGCCGTGCCGCAGGAGTACCTGGCCACGGCTTCCTGGCCGCCGTCCTGGTCGACATCGACGAACGTGACCTGCTCGAGCCGGACGGTCCTCGTGGCGAGATGTGAAGCCCTATCCGAGGCCGCAGCTCCGTGCGCGAGGTCCGACCGTGACCGTGCGGGCCGCGGCCCGCCGGCGGCCGGCCCGGACACGGAGCTCGCCGGCACCGTGGACCTGCGGTCCGCCGACGTGACCGGCGGGCTCCGCCTGGCCGGGCTCAGCGTCACCGATCCCGGGCCGGAGGGCGCGATCGACCTGTTCCGCGCCACGATCGGCGGCGGTGTCGACCTCGCCGGCGGCAGGCTGGCGGGCGACGTCCGCCTCAGGCATGCCCGCGGCACGGGCCGTCGACCTCGAGCGCTCCGCGCGACCGGATCGCCGGCGTTCAGTACAGCTCGTCGGCCGCCATCAGGGCGCGCGCGGCCAGGCGGGTGCGCGTCTCCGGGCGCTCCGCGAGGTCGTCGACCACGCACGCCAGGCCCAGCCACGTCGCGCCGATCTCGTGCACCATCTCCTGGATCGCCAGGGCCTGCGCGCCGCTCTCCACCCAGTCGTCCACGCACAGCACGCGGTCGGACGGGCGGACCAGGGCGCGCCGGAAGCTCAGCACCGCGCCGCCGCCGTGGTATGTGTCCGGCAGCCGCCGGTGGGTGTAGAACTCGGAGTGCAGGGCGACCCGGTCGTTCTTGCGTACCTCGACGAGCCCGACGCCCAGGGCCGCCGCGACGAGCGCGCCCAGCAGCGTGCCGCGCGACGCCGGGCCGAGGACCACGGTGGGGGAGCCGGGCACGAGGGCGGCCACGGCCGGTGGGAGGTCGCGCAGCACCACCGGGTCGCGCCACCACTCGGTGATGTCCGCGAACGCCACGTCGGGGCCGCCGCGCCAGTGGAAGCCGACGCGGAGGCGCTCGCGGAGCTCAGGCACCCAGGGCCGGGGCCGGCTGCCAGCGCCAGCGCGGGTCGCAGTCGGGGTCGTTCGCGGCCAGGACGGCGCGCAGGACGCCGTCGGGGTCGCAGCTGTACAGGCCGGAGCTCCACACGTTGTTGACCTCGAGCACCGCGAACTGGCCGGACTCGGTGCGGCCGACGTCGATGACCGCGGTCGGGGGCACGTTCTGGGCCGGCAGGTCGGCGAGCATGAGGGCGACGAACGCGGCCGCCTCGTCGTGCCACGACGCGCGGTGCATGCGCAGCGCCGGGCTCCACTCCTCGCCCTCGACCACGTACGGCGACCAGGCCACCGGCAGGCGTCCGATGGTGAAGACGCGGTACTCCGAGGCCAGGTCGAGCCAGTGGTCCATGATGATCAGCGTGCTGTCGGCCGGGAGGCGGGCCGTGCGCAGGCGGTTGCGCAGGTCGTCGGCGTTGCGGACCCAGGCCGCGGAGAACGCCGGGTGCTTCTCGTCGGCCAGCTTGGCCACGGCCGGGCGCGGGCCCACGAAGTCGGGGGCCTCGCCGACGCTGACCAGGCGGATGTCGCGGCCCGTGACGTCCTTGGGCAGCGCGGCGAACCAGGACGGGGACGCGCCGGAGAGGCACACGTCGGCGCCGCCGGCGATGAGGGTGGTCAGGTAGCCGCCCGCGGCCCGCCAGGCGACGCCGTCGGCGGAGTGCAGCCCGTCGACCTCGGCCGGGTCGCCCGGCAGCTGCGCCACCGGCAGCCCGATGCGCTCGGCGGCATGCGTCAGGGCCGCGCTCGCCTCGGGCGAGCGCACCCGCATTGCCAGGGTCCGGTACTGACGCACCCCCATATCCTGCCAGCGAGGCTCGTCAGTGTCGTTGCCGGATTCCACAGACGGCACAACCTCGGCCCGCGCGTGCTCACCCAGGGCATCCGATGTGACACTTTCGGGGACATCGAGGTCGACTTTTGGTAAAGAAACTGACAAATCGGGCACGGTAGTCATATGGCTACCGAGCTCCGGACGCGGCCCGTGGTACCGCCGCTGGTCCGTCGTCGCCGCGCCGTGCGGCGCCGGCGCCTGGTGATCGCCGTCACGCTCCTCGTCGTCGCGTCCGGTCTCACGGCGCTGCGCACCTACGCCCATGACGTCGACCGCGGGGTCCGCGTGCTCGGCATCGACCTCGGCGGCCGCTCCCGCGAGGACGCCCGCCGGGCCCTCGAGGCCGAGGTCGCGGCCCGCCTGCGCCGGCCGGTCGCGGTCAAGGTCGGCACCGAGCCCGCCGTCCTCGACCCGGCGGTCGTCGGCCTGACCCTGGACGTCGCGGCGACGGTCGACCGCGCGGCCGCCGCGACGACCGTGCCCTTCGGCGGCACCGACGTCGAGCCGGTCGTGCACGTCGACGCGGGCCGCCTCTTCGCCTCGCTGATGGACCACCTCGGCGCCCAGGGCGATGCGCCGGTCCTGCCCGCCGTGCGCTTCGACGGCCTGCGCCCGCTGCCGGTGTACCCCGAGCGGGGCCGCGGCCTCGACCG
The DNA here is from genome assembly GCF_049995355.1 of Dactylosporangium sp. McL0621. Classification (NCBI taxonomy): domain Bacteria; kingdom Bacillati; phylum Actinomycetota; class Actinomycetes; order Micromonosporales; family Micromonosporaceae; genus Dactylosporangium; species Dactylosporangium sp. McL0621. The sequence goes on along the minus strand of NZ_CP188259.1, from coordinate 8,767,119 downwards.
CCTCGGCGCGGCCCGGCTGGCCGAGGCCGGCTGGCTGCGCCGGGACGCGCTCGAGTTCCCGGTCGTGGACCTGGTGCCGCACGACACCCGCGCCGACGTGGACCGGCTCGTGCGCGACCTCGCCACCCCGGCCGTCGCCGCGCCGCTGGTGCTGGCCACGCCGCGCGGCGACGTGACGGTGCCGACGTCCGGCATCGCGGCCGCACTGCGCCTCGAGTCCGACCCGGACGGGCGGATCGTGCCCGCGCTCGACGCCGCCGCGCTGCGCAAGTCGGCCGCGGCCGGGTTCGCGCGCGTGGAGATCCCGGCGACCGACGCCCGCTTCGAGATCGCCGGCGGCCGGCCGGTCGTGCGCCCCGAGACCGACGGCAGCCAGGTCGACCTGGCCGCCCCGCGCCTGCTGGAGGCGCTGCGCTCGACGGCCACGCCGCGGCGGGTGGAGGTGTCGCTGGTGCCGGCTCGTGCGGGTACAACCGCGGCGTCCTTGGCCAAGCTGGGCGTCTCGGCGCCCGTCGGCACGTTCACCACGCACTTCGAGCCGGGCCAGCCGCGCGTGGTGAACATCCGCACCATGGTCGAGGCGCTGCGCGGCCTGCTCATCCGGCCGGGGGAGACTTCAGCCTCAACGAGCGCGTGGGGGAGCGCACGCAGGCCAAGGGCTACGTCCACGCGCCCGGCATCGAGAACGGCAAGATCAAGAACAGCTCGGGCGGCGGCGTGTCCCAGGTCGCCACGACCCTGTTCAACGCCGCGTACCTCGCGGGCCTGCAGGACGTCGAGCACCACCCGCACAGCTACTACTTCGACCGGTACCCGGCCGTGATCGAGGCGACGGTGGTCTACCCGTCGCTGGACCTGTGGCTGCGCAACGACGGCCCGAGCGGCATCCTGATCGACACCGCGACGGGCGACGACTCGGTGACCGTGACCCTGTACAGGCACCAAGCCCTACGACATCACCACCCTCTACGGCCCGCGCACGAAACCGGTCGAGCCGAAGACGGTGTACCTGCAGGAGTCCGACTGCAACCCGACCGCGGGCGCGCCCGGCTTCACGCAGGAGGCGTACCGGATCTTCAGCCGCGACGGCCGGGAGGTGCGCCGCGAGCGCTTCTCGTGGCGCTACGACCCCGAGCCCCACTTCATCTGCGGCGCAAAGCCATAATAACGCGATATGTACGATAAGTCCGGCGGAGGGGGTCGCCGGACTTATCGTGCGAAAGCTACCAGCCCGTGCCGATCTGCACCGGTTCCTGGCCGCTCACGCCGCGGCTCGACTCGCCCGGGAACACCCACAGGTCGTTGTTCGTCTTGCGGGCGATCAGGTCGGTGTGGCCGTCGTTGTCCCAGTCGGCCGCGCCCGCGAACGAGTACGTGCCCGACGCCGAGGCCGGCCCGCCGGTGCTCATCGCGACCGCCAGCCCCAGCGCGACCGCCGTCAGGCCGAGTCTCCTGATCCGCATGTCCGTCCAGCTCCCCCGTGTCGGCGCGGGCGGCATTGCCCGCGCGCGTACGGGCCACCCAGCGCGGCCCGTGGTGGGCGGCCGCCGCGCGCCCGCCACCACACAGCATGTGCGCAGTTGGCCACGCTGGGTAACATATTGCGCTCGACGTGCTACCAGCCGTTACCGATCTTCACCGGCGGGACGGTGCTGTACCCGCGCTGTCACGGTCCTGTCACCGGGCTCAAACCCGCACGCGCTCGCTCGCGGGGTCGTACAGGGGCCGCAGCGAGGCGCGGGCCGGGTACGTCGCGCCGGCGATCTCCACCGTCAGCGGGGCCGCGTCCAGCCAGGCCTGGTCGAGCGGCTCGGACCCGGCGTCGAGCATCGCCAGCCCGACCGCGCCGCCGAGCGTGTGCCCGTAGGAGGCCGCACGGACGTAGCCCACGTCGCGCCCGTCCCGCCGGACGACCTCCGCGTGGTGCAGCAGGGCCTTGGGGTCGGTGACGAGCACCTGCACGAGCCGGCGGGTCAGCGGGCCGCGGGCCTTGCGGGCCAGGACGGCGTCGCGGCCGATGAAGTGCTCCTTGTCCAGCGCCACGGCGAAGCCCAGCCCGGCCTCCAGCACGTCGTCGGTGTTGTCGATGTCGTGGCCGTAGTCGCGGTACCCCTTCTCCAGCCGCAGGCTCGCGAGCGCCTTGAGCCCGGCGTGGCGCAGCCCGTGCCCGGCCCCGGCGGCCACCAGGCGGTCGTGGACGTGCACCGCCTGCTCGGCGGGGACGTAGAGCTCGTAGCCCAGCTCCCCGACGTACGTGATACGCAGGCACAGCACCCGCGCGAAGCCGATCTCGAGCTCGGCCGCCCCGCGGAACGGCAGCGTGACGTCGGCCTCGGCGGCCGCGGCGAGGATCTCCCGGGAGCGGGGGCCCTGGACGTTGAGCTGTGCCCAGCCCGAGGTGACGTCGGCGGCGAAGGCCAGCCGGCCGTCGAGGTGGCGGCGCAGGCGGGCGAACGCGTGGCGGTGGGCGGTGTCGGAGGCGACGACCCAGAACCGGTCCTCGTCGAGCCGCGTGACGGTCAGGTCGGCCTCGATGGTGCCGCCCTCGTTGAGCCACTGGGTGTAGGTGACCCGGGCGCCCTGATCCGGATCGGCGACCCGGTTCGCCGAGAGCTCCTCCAGCGCGGCGGCGGCGTCGCGGCCTTCGACCAGGAACTTCGCCATGAACGACATGTCCATGAGGACCGCGTCCGCACGGGCGGCGCTGTGCTCGGCGGCCCACTGCGCGAACCAGTCCGGGCGCCCCCAGGACGGCGTGGGCTTGCCGTCGAAGCCGTACACGTCGGGCATCTCCCAGCCGGAGACGTCCCGGCGGTACGGCTGCAGCGGCTCGACGCGGTCGTGCAGCGGCGAGCGGCGGGCGTCGCGGCCCGAGGTGAGCGCCTTGTCCGGGTAGTGCGTCGCGTACACCTGCCCGAGCGCCTCGACGGTGCGGGCGGCCCGGTACTCCCGGTTGCGCTGGTAGGGCTGGAGCCGGTCGATGTGCATGCCGGTCACGTCGACGTCGGGGCGGCCCTCGGTGATCCAGGCCGCCATCGCCCGGCCGATGCCGCCGCCGGTGAGGATGCCGATCGAGTTGAGCCCGGCCGCGACGAAGTAGTTGCGCAGCTCCGGCGACTCCCCGAAGACGGGGGCGAGATCGGGGGTGAAGCTCTCCGGGCCGCAGAAGAAGGTCCGCACCCCGGCGGTCGCGGTCACCGGGATCCGGGCCATCGCCCGCTCCAGGTAGGGCGCCATCCGGTCCCAGTCGGGGGGCAGCGTGCCGAACGAGAACCCGTCGGGCACCCGGTCGACGCTCCACGGCGCGGCCGCGCCCTCGAACAGCCCGACCATCAGGCCGCCGGTCTCCTCCCGGAAGTACCCGAAGGAGCCGGGGTCCTCCAGCACCGGCAGGTCGGCGGTGACGCCGTCGATGGGCTCGGTGATGAGGTAGTAGTGCTCGGCCGCCTGCAGCGGCACGCTCACCCCGGCCTCCTCGCCGAGCTGGCGGGCCCACATGCCGGCGCAGTTCACCACGAACTCGGCCTCGACGTCGCCGAAGGGGGTGCGCACGCCCGTGACCGTGCCCCGGCGGCGCAGGGTGCCGGTGACCGGTACACCTTCCCGGATCGTCGCCCCGAGCAGGCGCGCGCCCTTGGCGAGCGACATCGTGACGTCGACCGGGTTGGCGCGGCCGTCGTCGGGGACGTAGAACCCGGCCAGGATGTCGTCGGTGCGCGCGAGCGGGAAGAGGCCGCGGACCTCGGCCGGGGAGATCTCGTGGACGTCCACGCCGAGGTGCCGGTTGAAGGCGGCGACGCGGCGGTACTCCTCGAGCCGCCCCGCGTCCGCGGCGACCTCGATGAACCCGCACTGCCGCAGGCCCGTCGACAGCCCGGTCTCGTCCTCGAGGTGCGCATAGAGGTCGCGGGTGTACTGTCGCATCCGGGTCGACGTCTCCGACAGCGACCCGAACGTAACGATGAGCCCGGCGGCGTGCCAGGTGGTCCCGGCGGTGAGGCGGTCGCGCTCGAGCAGCAGCACATCGCGGACGCCGGCCTTGGCCAGGTGATACGCCACGGATGTCCCGATGACACCACCGCCCACGACGACCACGTGGGCACGCTGCGGAAGGTTCATGCCGAAACTGTAGTGGGCCCCTCTGCCGCGTTCCTCCATACGGCCAGTCCGACGTCCCGACCTGCGGTTCTCTGGGCGGCGCGGCAAGATTCGCGCCGAGAATCCCAAAAGTCCCCGCACAGGCGACGCGGCGAGGTAGCCTCGTTGGCGCTGCCGCTGTTGATATGTCCACAGTGGACCAAATCGCGCCGGATCGGGGGTGAATCGGTGTGAGCCGGAACACTCCTGGATTCATTCATGTCGGTCGGGAACACATCCGAGGCCGGCGGCGTTCGTTACACAACCAAGTCACCAAGAGAGGGTGAACGCCATGGCCATCAGCACCGACTACGACGCGCCACGCAACCCGGTCGGAGCGGATCTCGCCGAGGACAGCCTCGAGGAGCTCACCGCGCGCCGGGCGAACGGCCAGTCGGCGTCCGTCGACGTGGACGAGAACGAGGCCGGGTTCGAGCTGCCCGGCGCCGAACTGACCGACGAGGAGCTCACGGTTCCGGTCGTACCCATGCGGGTCGACGAGTTCCGCTGCTCGAGCTGCTTCCTCGTGCACCACCGCAGCCAGCTGTCCCGCGAGAAGAACGGCGCGCCTATCTGCACCGAATGTGACTGATCTGCCCGGAACCGTCGCTCAGCCGCGGATCTTGACCCTGGTCAGGTCCTCGGCCACGACAACCTGGCCGTCGAACACCGATTGCGCCTCCCTCATATATCGGAGGCGCGACGGGTCGTCGTAGCGCTGCGAGAAGTGGGTGAGCACGAGCGTGCGCACCCCAGCATCCGTGGCCACCCGCGCCGCCTGGGCGGCGGTGAGGTGCCCGTGCGCGACGGCCAGTCCCTCGTCCTCGGCGAGGTACGTCGACTCGATCACGAGCACGTCGGCCCCCTCGGCCAGTGCCCGGGCGCCCACGCAGAGCCGCGTGTCCATGACGAACGCGAAGCGCTGCCCGCGCCGGGGCTCGCTCACGTCCTCCAGCCGTACGCCGCGCAGCTCACCCGCCCGCTGGAGCGCGCCGACGTCCGGCCCGGCGATGCCGTGCTCGCGCAGCCGCTCGGGGATCATCCGCCGCCCGTCGGCCTCGACCAGCCGGTAGCCGAAGGCCTCGATGCCGTGGTCGAGCCGGTGCGCCTGCAGGGTCCAGCGCTCCGTCTCGGCGACGGTCAGCAGCCCCTCGCCGGCGATCGGGCGCTTCGCGATCCGGGCGGTGTCGTGGAACGGGGTGGCGTGGCGGAGGCGGTCGAAGTACACCTCGCCGGAGCCCGGGAAATAGGCCTGCACGTCGTGGGGTGAGCCGTCCAGCGAGATGCGCTGGACGATCCCGGGCAGGCCGAGGCAGTGGTCGCCGTGCAGGTGCGTGAGGCAGATCCGGGTGATGTCGCTCGCGGCGACGCCGGCGTGGGTCATCTGCCGCTGGGTGCCTTCGCCGGGGTCGAAGAGGAACCCCTCGCCGTCCCAGCTCAGGAAGTATCCGTTGTGGTTGCGCAGGCGCGTCGGGACCTGGCTGGCCGTGCCGAGCACGACGAGTTCACGGGGCGACATCGCCGCGACTGTACCGCCGGCTCCACGCGATCCGCGCCTCGGTCTCGCCGATGACGCCCGAGGCCGCCCAGTCCGCCTGCGGCTGCAACCCCTGCGCGGCGAGCGCCCGGACCCGGGCGAGCACGACCTCCTGCGCCGCGACGACCTGCGCGACGAGCCCGTCGGCGGCGATCCCGTACGCCCGCGCGAACACCTCGATGCGCCGCCGCCGGTCGGGCGGCCCGGGGTGCGCGTAGCTGCGGACGGCCTCGTCGTCGGGCCGGAACGGGGCCACGTACTCCAGCGCGTAGGCGACGTCGTGCACCGGCGGCTGCGGCCAGGCGTAGTCCCAGTCGAGGATGCCGACGGGCCGGCCGTCGCGCCAGACGAGGTTCCAGGGCCCGAAGTCCCCGTGGCACAGGATCTCCCCGTCCCCGAACGCCCCGTCGTGCCCGGCCCAGGGCCCGGCCGGCCGGAATCCGGCCACGGCCTCGTGGTACTCCCGCAGCAGCCGCGCCATGGCCGCGAGCCCGTCCTCCCGCGCGGCGTGGCGCCACCCGGCCCCGCCGGACTCGCCCTCCAGGTAGGTGAGCACCTCGCGGCCCTGCTCGTCGATGCCCAGGAACCGCGGCGCCCAGGGGAGGCCGGCGCTCTCCAGGTGGGCCAGGAGCCCGTGGACGGAGGCGCTCCAGGGCTGCACCGGCCGGCGGACCGTGGCGCCGATGCGCACCACGGCCCGGTGCGGGTCGTTCTGCAGTACCGTGCCGGCTTCGACCGGTTCGCGGGGCGCCATCCCGGCGACGGTACCGTTCTCGAGCTTCTGCCGCCGCGGTGGTCACGCCTGTTCGCGGAGCCGACCGTTGGGCTGGCGGGTGCCGTGCGTTCCCGGGCGGGTGTCGAAGCTCATGGGGCGTCCCCTTGAATGCAGGTCAGGATGGTCCACGGTCGTGGTGCCGGGCGGATCGATGCGCCGGCGCGTCAGCAGGTGCCGTCCCGGTGCGTGGTCCGCGGGGTCGGCCGGCCGCTGTCGGCGCTGTCGTCGAGGAGGCGCTCGAGCAGCGGCGCGAGGCTCCTGCGTTCAGCGTCGGTCAGGCGTCGCAGAATCATGTTGCGCTCGGCCACCGCCTCGAAGATCTCGTTGCGCACCGCCATTCCGGCGTCGGTGAGCGCGAGCAGCTTGACGCGGCGGTCCTGACCCGGCACCCGGGTCAGCAGCCCGCGCTGCTCCAGCTGGTCGGCCAGATTCGTGACGTAGGAGCGGTCGCACGCGAGGTGCTCGGCCAGGTCCCGCATGGGTGCCGGCGTGGTGAGCAGCACGATCGCGCGCGCGAGCGACACGGGCAGGCCGAGTTCGGCCACCGTGTCGGCGAACTCGGCCTTCGCCTGCTCGGCGACCTCGACCAGCATCCCGGCCAGCCGGCCGGCCTCGGCGAGGCGGGCCTCCTGCGCTGTCATGTGCTCCACAATACTACACCGACTCAGTGGTTGACCTCGTCACGTATCGCGCTACAGTGACGTATGCGTGACCTGCTAAATGATTGACCGAGTCAACAATAGGACCGTGGAAGTCCGGCGCCGCGGGACTCGACTACAGGAGCGAACGATCATGACCACCGCTTTCGAACCGTTCCGCCTGGGCAGCGTGGAACTGGCCAACCGGATCGTCATGGCCCCGATGACCCGCGGCCGGGCTTACGGTCCCGGCGCAACGCCGACCGACCTGATGGCCGACTACTACGCCCAGCGCGCGAGCGCCGGCCTGATCGTCACCGAAGGCACCCAGCCCTCGATGGTCGGACAGGGCTACCCCGACACCCCCGGCCTGCACTCGGCCGGGCAGGTCGACGCCTGGCGGAAGGTCACCGACGCCGTGCACCGGGCCGGCGGCGTGATTTTCGCGCAGCTCATGCACACCGGCCGGATCGGGGACGCCGGTTTCCTGCCGGGCGACCTGGTCCCGGTCGGCCCGTCCGCGGTCGCCGCGCAGGGCCAGGTCTACACCCACGAGGGGCCCAAGCCGTTCCCGACGCCGCGGCCGCTGACGGAGGCGGACATCGCGCAGACCGTCGACGACTTCGCCCGGGCCGCCCGCAATGCCATCGCGGCCGGGTTCGACGGCGTCGAGCTGCACGGCGCCAACGGCTATCTGATCCACCAGTTCCTGTCGTCCAACGCCAACCGGCGCACCGACGGTTGGGGCGGCACCATCGAGGGCCGCGTCCGGTTCGCCACCGAGGTCACCACCGCCGTGACCGCCGCGATCGGCGGCGACAAGGTCGGGCTGCGCATCTCGCCCGGCAACCCGCTGCACGACATCGCCGAGGACGACCTGGAACAGGCCTACAAAACGCTCGTGGCCGGCATCGCCGGGCTGGGCCTCAGCTACCTGCACATCGTGGAGGCCCCTGGACAGCGCGCCCTCACCGCCGGCCTGCGCGCCCAATGGCCCGGCGCCCTGATCCTCAACCCGAACACCCACCCTGCCCCGACCGGCCCCGACGCCCTGGCCCTCATCGAGGACGGCACCGCCGACCTCATCTCCTTCGGCGCGCTGTTCCTGGCCAACCCGGACCTGCCCGCCCGGCTGGCCGGCGGGGGCCCGTTCAACACCCCGGACCGGACCGGGTTCTTCGGCGGCGACCACCGCGGCTACACCGACTACCCGCCACTGGCCTGACCGGAGCCGTGCCCCGTCGCCGCGGTGCTGCACGGCGGCGCACCCGTCGAAGCGGGGTGCGCCGCCTGCGCGCGCGGGCGGCTCGGCCTCAGCAGGCGTTGAGCATCGACTGCAGGGCCGTCTTCTCGGCCGACTGCAGCTTCAGGCCGTAGGTGTACTTCACGTTGATCCACATCCGCGCGTAGGTGCAGCGGTAGGAGGTCAGCGGCGGCTGCCAGGTCGACGGGTCCTGGTCGCCCTTGGACTGGTTGACGTTGTCGGTCACGGCGATGAGCTGCGGGTGCGTGAGGTCGTTGGCGAAGCTCTGGCGGCGGGCCGTGGTCCACGCGCTCGCGCCGGAGCGCCAGGCCTCGGCCAGCGGCACCACGTGGTCGATGTCGACGTCGCCGGACGCGGTCCAGGTCGCGCCGTCGTACGGGCTGTACCAGCGGCCCGACGTCGCCGCGCAGGTGCTGCTCGTGACCACCGACGTGCCGTCGCGCTTGAGCACGGTCTCGCGCGTGTCGCACGAGCCGCTGATGGTGATCCAGTGTGGGAACTGGTCCCGGCTGTACCCGCTCATCGACCCCTCGCTCGCCACGGTCAGCGCGTTGAGCTGCGTCTGCGCCGTGGCCTTGGACGGGATCCCGGGCGGGGTGGCCCGGGCCGGGCCGGCGAGCGCGGCGACTGTGCCGGCGCCGGCGAGGGCGACCACGGCGGCCGCACGGACAACCCTGAGCATGCGTGCTCCCTTCGGATGCGTTGGGAGCACGCTTTCGCCCGGTCGTGAACGAGACCAGTATCAGATGTGTCGTGTAATCGAAAGTTCTCGATATTAGGAGAGGACGCGCAGCTGGACCGTCGTGGCCATGTCGGTCAGCTGGGTCAGGATCTCCTGCGGGTACTGGGCCGCGACGTCGGTGAGCAGGTAGCCGTACTCGCCGCGGGTGGCCAGGATCTGCCCCTCCACGTTGACCTTGTGACCGGCGAAGATGCTGTTCACCTCGGCGAGGACGCCCGGAACGTTGTGGTGCAGCAGGGCGATGCGGTGCGTGTCCGGCAGCTGCTGCAGGTTGAGCGAGGGCAGGTTGACGCTCAGCGTGGTCGAGCCCTCGGCGACGTACTTGTGCAGCTTCTCGGCCACGAACGCGCCGATGTCGGACTGCGCCTCCTCGGTCGAGCCGCCGATGTGCGGCGTGAGGATCACGTTGGGCAGGCCGCGCAGGGCGGAGACGAACTCGTCGCCCTTGGCCTTGGGCTCCTGCGGGAACACGTCGACCGCGGCCCCGGCGAGGTGGCCGTTGTCGAGGTGCCGGCGCAGCGCGTCGTGGTCGATGACGAACCCGCGGCTGAGGTTCAGGAAGATGCTGCGGGGGCGCATCTTCGCGAACTGCCCCTCGCCGAAGAAGCCGCTGTTGCCCGGGCGGCCGTCGACGTGCAGGGTCACGATGTCGGCGACCTCGAGCAGCTCGTCGAGGGAGTTGCAGCGCACGGCGTTGCCGAGGGTGAGCCGCTCGGAGGTGTCGTAGAAGTACACCCGCAGCCCGAGATTCTCGGACAGGACCGACAGCTGCGTGCCGATGTTGCCGTAGCCGACGATGCCGATGGAGCGCCCGCGGACCTCGTGCGAGCCCGCGGCGTCCTTGTTCCACACGCCGTTGTGCATGTCGGCGTTCTTCTCGGTCAGCCGCCGGGTCAGCGCGATGATCTCGGCGATCGCCAGCTCCACCACGCTGCGGGTGTTGGAGAACGGCGCGTTGAAGACCGCGATGCCGGACTCGGCGGCGCAGCGCAGGTCGATCTGGTCGGTGCCGATGCAGAAGGCCCCGATGGCGCGCAGATGCGGGGCGGAGGCCAGGACGTTGGCGGTGACCTGGGTCTTCGATCGGATGCCGAGCAGGTGTACCCCGTCGAGCTTCGCGATCAGCTCCTCCTCGTCGAGCCCGCGCCCGACGGTCTCGACCTCGTAGCCCTCGGAGCGCATCCGCTCGACCGCGATCGGGTGGATGTTTTCGAGGAACAGGACCCGCACGGGGTCGGCCTGGGATGTCAGTGGCAGCACACTCCTACCCTAGGTGACCTCAGTTGCCACTGGTACGTGAGCCGCGACTCGTCCCGTCCTTTGCGGCTGGTCCGTGACGCTGGCCGCTCAGGTCTGCGACCGCGTGCCGTGTGCGCAGCTTGTCCCGGATCTCCTCCGGCGTGTACGCGCGCCGCTGACGCTCGGCCCGTGCCACCAGGACTCCCGTCGCCGCCACGCCGACGACACCGGCGAGGCCGGCCACCTTCCACCACTTGATGCGCATGAGGCCCTAGGGTAGTCCCGGTGATGGTCGATCTCGACGAGGCCGTGCGAATGACCCGCACGGGTGACCTCTGGGTGTTCCGTGGCCGTACGACCGCCGACCGCGCCATCCAGACGCTTACCAACAGCCCGGTCAACCACGTCGGCATGGCCGTCGTGCTCGACGACATGCCGCCGCTCATGTGGCACGCGGAGCTGGGCCGGTCTTTACCAGACCTGTGGACGGGCACCCGCCAGCGCGGGGTGCAGCTGCACGACCTGCGCGAAGCGGTGCTCGTCTGGGGCCGCCGCTACGGCCAGCGCGCCTGGCTGCGCCAGCTGTTCCCGGAGGTCGGCCCGGCCATGGAGGACGCCGTGCTGCGCACCGTCGCCCGCCTGGACGGCACCCCGTTCCCGTCGACGGCCCGGCTGGCCGGGCGCTGGTTCAAGGGCCGCCTGCCCCACCTGCGCGAGGCGACGAGCGGCAGCCTCGAGACCGCGTACTGCGCCGAGGTCGTCGCCGTGACCTACGAGGAGATGGGCCTGCTCGCGAAGGGGCGGCGCGCCAACTGGTACGACCCGGGCAAGTTCTGGAGCGGCGACGACCTCGAGCTGCAGCACGGGGCGGCGCTGGGCGAGGAGATCGCCGTCTCGCTGCCCGGGTGAACCCGCGGTAGCGCCGGGCGACCCCGCGGTCAGGCAAGAAATCCGACACATGGCGCCGCCGGTGGGGTGAAATCGACACGCTCGGTGTGGTCGCACCTATCGGACTTTTCGCCCGGCAGGCCATAAATGCTCATATGTTGCGGCGGGACGTGTCCGAAATATCGCCATCAATTGGGCGGCCATTGTCGGATGGCCAGAAGTCCATCAGGAGATCTGTACGTTCGGAGTGCTGAGTCCGCCAACGGGCCACGGTAGCGTTCTCGCGTGAAGGTGCAGCCCTTGCAGCCCCTCGACCACGCCGCCGCTACCCAGCCACTGCCGTCCCCGGCCGAGATCGAGGCCGCGCGGGCCGCCCAGCCGCTGCCGTCCACTGCCGAGATCGCCGCCGCCCTCCGAGCCACCGTGCCGAGAGCCCCGCAGGCCGTTGTCGTCCCGCTGGTCGTCGTCCCGCAGCAAGCCGTTGCCGCGCCGCGCGCCGGGGCCGTTTCCGCCGCGCCCGTGGAGATCGCCGCCGCGGTTGGCGGGGCCGTCGGGCCGGTCGCCGACGTCCCGGCCGCGGTGTCCATGGGCTTCGTCATGCGCCAGGTCACCGCGGCCGACCTGGGCGCGTCGCCGGTCAACCTGATCCTGGCCCGGCTCGACGCCGACGTCGAGGCCACCCAGCCGCTGCCGTCCCCGGCCGAGGTCACGGCCGCCGCCGCGGAACGCACCGCCGCCCGTGACGCCGCCCAGCTCGCCGACCGGGAGGCCGTTCCGGCCGTCGCCGCCCGGGACGCCGTCATCCAAGGTGAGACAGAGGCCGACGCCGGCCTCGTCGCGCGCCGGGCCATCGCGGCCCACTTCGGCGCACTGACCGACGAGGAGGTCCTCGCCGAGCTCGGGGCCGACGTCGACGACGCCACGCAGCCGTTGCCGCCGCCCCCGCCCAGGGAGCACCCGGTACACCGGCCGCCGACCGCGATGATCGCCACGCTCGCCGCCGGGGTGCTCGTCGTCGGGGCCGTGGCCGTCGTGCTCGTCGGGCGGATCGACCGGCCCCCGTCCGTCGCCGAGGACGTGGCGCCGCAGACGTTCTCATCGCCGCGGGCGCTCGTCGACTACCTCGACCGGCGCGGGCTGCCGTGCTCCGGGTACGAGGCCGTTGAGGCCCCCGCCGGGGTCGTCAAGGCCGGCGAGCGCGGGCGCTGCACGGCCGGCGGGCGCCAGGTCGGCGTCGGCGTGTACGCGGGGCACGCCGAAATCGAGGCCCAGTGGGCCGCCGAGGCCGGCCGCGGGCCCCTGTTCATGGCGCTCGGCGAGAACTGGACCGTCGACGGACCGGCCGACTGGACCAAGCGCGTGGCCGGGGTGATGGGCGTGCAGTACCGCGCGCAACCTTAGGGGCCTGAGCCCGCCACGGCCCGGCCATCCACTTCGCCACAGCCCCTAAGATGCTCATGTGCTCGATCCCTTCCTGCGCGCGTGGCTCGGAAGCTGGCCGTCCCCGGGGGGCCTCGTCGTCGTCGGTACCCCGCTACGGGAGAAGCCCCGCTGGGACGGGGGCGAGCAGCGGGCCCTCGGCGTGACCGACGGCGACGGCAACGGCGTACTCTCCGTGCCGCCCGGCGCCCGCGACGCCGTCGCCCGGCTCGTCGCCGCGACCCCGCCCGGCGCGCTCGACGCGGCCCTCGCCGAGCGGCTGCCGTCCCTGGTCGGCCGGCCCGAGCAGCGCTTCTTCACCGGCGTGTTCCGGTGGTCGGAGACGCCGGCGGCGATGGACAGCGCGGGGGAGTGGGAGCCCGCCGACACGCCCGGGATTCCCGACTGGCTGCGGCCCTTCCCCGGCGAGGTGCTCATCGCGCGGGAGCCGGGCACCGGGGCGTACCTGGCCGGGGTCGGGCTCAAGCCGCACGGGCCGTCCGGGGTCGAGATCTCGGTCGGCACGGACGAGCGGGCCCGCGGCCGGGGGCTGGCCCGCCGGCTCGTGTCCCGGGCCGCGCGCCGGATCGTCGCGGCCGGCGCGGTCGCGATCTACCTGCACGACCCCGAGAACACGGCCAGCGCCCACGTCGCCGACGCGTCCGGCTTCCCCGACGAGGGCTGGCGCATCCTCGCCCTGGCCGGCGCCGCGTAACGGCTGGACCGGAATCCGCAGATCCGCGCCGGGCGGGTCGATGAGTGCGGTGTGTTCCCCCGTCCCGGCGTGCACGTGGGCCGCCAGCCGATCTTCTCGCGGTCCGGCGACGTGCACGGGTACGAGCTGCTCTTCCGCGGCGACGCCGCCGCCGTCGACGCCGACGAGCGCGGCGCCTACGCCACGAGCCGGGTCCTGATCACCGCGTTCACCGGGATCGGCATCGAGCCGCTGTGCGGGCACGGGCTGTGCTTCGTGAACCTGACCCGGGAGTTCCTGGTCGGCGAGCTGCCCCTGCCGTTCGACGCCGAGCAGGTGGTCCTCGAGATCCTCGAGACCGTCGAGATCGACGACGCGGTCGTGGCCGCCGTCGAAAAGCTGGTGCGGCAGGGGTACCGCATCGCGCTCGACGACTACGTGTTCGGCCTCGGGCACGAGCCCCTGCTCGAGCTCGCCGCGTACGTGAAGATCGACATCCTCGAGACGCCGGGCGACGAGCTCGTCGCCACGGTCGAGCGCTGCCGCAAGGGCCACCGCCTCGCCGTCGACGGCTTCACCGGCGACCCGGCGACGGCGCGCCTGCTGCCGCACGTGCACTACGTGAAGGTCGACATGCTCGCCGGGGACCGCCACGCCATCGCCGCGATCGTCGACCAGTGCCGGCGCATCCCCCGCATCCGGCTCATCGCCCAGCGCATCCAGAACGAGGAGCTGCTGGAGCTGGCGATCCGGCACCGGTTCCAGCTGTACCAGGGCCACGCGCTGTCCCGCCCGCACCTGGTCACCACTCGGGCCCTGAACCCGACGCGGCTGGCCCGGGCGCGGCTGCTGACCGAGCTCGCCGCCGAGGACGTCGACCTCGACCGCGCCGTGGCCACGATCGAGCGGGACCCGGCCCTGGCCGTGCGCATCCTGCGCGGGGTCAACGCCGCCGCCAACGGCCTCAAGCGGCCGGTCTCGTCGATCTTCCAGGCGGTGGTACTGCTGGGCATCCCCCAGGTGCGGCAGTGGGCGACGCTCATGATGGTCGCCGACCTCGCCGACGGCGACGAGTCGGTCCTCACCGACGCCGTGGTCCGCGCCCGGATGTGCCAGACGGTGGCCGAGCACCGGGGCGCCGGCGCGGGCCCGACGGCCTTCACGGTCGGCCTGCTCTCGGCGATCGGCGACCTGCTCGGCGGCCCGGCCGGCGTCCTCACCGACCACCTGCCGCTGACCGCGGAGGTGGCCGAGGCGGTCGTGCACGGCCGCGGCGAGCTCGGCGAGGTGCTCCGCGACGTGCGCTCCTACCAGCGCGGCGAGCCCCGGCTGGAGGCCGACGGCGAGCTGCACGCGGAGCTGCTGGCCGCGCTCAGCTGGACGAACGCGTCACTGGCCGAGCCCGAGCCCGCCGCCTCGTAGCGGCACCGTCGTGTCGTCGGCGGACGCCGGCAGCCGCAGGGTCGTCTCGTCGGACGGGTCCGGCTCCGGCTCCTCGTCCGCATAGTCCGGCACCCAGAGCGGCACGACCCGGTGCGCGGTGGCCAGGACGGCCGAGACGACCAGGCCCGCGGTGCCGGCGATGCCGAGCGCCCCGCCCGCGTAGGCGACGAACAGCCGCCGGCGGCTCAGGTCGTCCACCGCCTGTTCGATCACCCCGTCGGTCAGCCGCAGCGCGGCCACCGCCCCGAGCAGCAGCCCGATCGAGACCAGGGCCAGGAAGACCGTCGTGTACGTGTTCGCCGCCCCGTACCGCACCCCGCCGTGGCGGCGCTGGGCGATCAGGATGAACAGGCTCGCCGCCGCGGCCCACGCGCCGACCACGAGCAGGGCGGCGACCGCGTCGCTGGGCCGGTGCCAGCCCGCCGAGAGCGTCGCCACGCCGACGAGGGCGGCGATCACCGCGCCGCCGAGCGCGACGAGCCCGCGCGTGCGGGGCGGCACGACGAGTACCAACGCCACCACCACCGACGCGGCGACCGTCGTGTGCCCGCTCGGCAGGCTGTTGCCGGCCGCGACCCGGTCCACGTCGACGCCGAGGTGCGGGCGGTAGATCAGCTCCTTGAAGTACTGCGTGGTGGCGTTCGACCCGGCGATGAGCAGCACCGCGCCGACGGCCAGGGCCACCCGCCGGCGGGCCACGGCGATGAAGCCGATCGCGATCGTGGCCCCGGCGACGGACACGACGGAGATGGTGCTGAGTGTGTCGTGCACCAGGCCGGCGACGCGGGCCTGGCCGATGCTGTTGCCCGTGAGCGCCACGAAGTCCAGCAGCTGGCCGTGTTCGCTGTGCACGAAGAACCGCCAGACCGCAACGAAACCGGCCGCCTGCGCGGCCGCCACGACCAGCAGCCACAAGGCGAGACCGAAAGGCCACCCACGCATGGCCAGCAAGATAACCCAATGGCGCCGATTGCGCCCATCGCGATATCCCTTGCCGCGGCCGTACCGCATGAGATCGGCTGGGCCGCATGCGCTCCAGTCCGTACCGGCCGGTCCTCACCCACCCCGTGCTGCGCCGTGTCCTGCCGGGCATCGCGATCTCCGCGCTCGGCGACGGCATGTCGCTGGTCGCCGTCAGCTGGCTGGCCCTGCAGCTCGCCCCGGCGGGCCAGCGCGGCCCCTGGGTGGCGGCCGCGGTCGCGGCGTACTCGCTGCCGAGCGCCCTCGGCGGCGCGGTGCTGGGGCGGTACCTGCGCCACCGCTCCGGCGCCCAGCTCGCGGGCTGGAACGCGATCCTGCGTGCGAGCGCCCTGGCCGCGATCGTGCTGCTGTTCGCGGCCGGCGCGCTGCCCCCGGCGCTGTACATCGGGCTGCTGGCGGTGTCGTCGCTGCTCGCGGCCTGGGGCTCGGCGGGGCGGTACACCCTGATCGCGGAGATTCTCCCGCCGGAGCACCATCTGGCCGCCAACGGCGCCCTGGGCACGCTCGCGGAGGCCGCCGCGATCGCCGGCCCGCCCCTGGCCGGGCTGCTCATCGGCTGGACCAACGCCGCCGTGGTCCTGGCGATCGACGCGGCGAGCTTCGCCGTGCTGGCCCTGACGTACCGGCTCGTGCCCACGACCCCGGCCGCCGCCCCGGCCGCGCGGACGCCGGTGCGCTTCGGCCGCGCCCAGCTCGCCCTGCTCGCGCTGTCGTTCGTGTTCTTCCTGCTCTTCGGCCCGTTCTACGTCGCGCTGCCGCTGCACATCGCCGACGACCTGCACGCGAGTGCGACCCTGCTCGGCCTGTACTACACCGTCTTCGGCATCGGCGCGGCCGCGGGCGGCCTGGCCACCGCGTACCTGCGCCGCCTGCCGGTCTGGCCCGTGGTCCTCGCGTTCGGCGTGGCGGTCCTCCCGCTCGGCCTGGGCGCCCCGCCGGCGCTGTCGCTGCCCGCGTTCGCGCTGGCCGGGCTGTGCTGGGCGCCGTACATGCCGATCGTGATGGCGGTCTTCCAGCGCACCACCCCGCCGGACCGGCTGTCGGCGGTGCTGGCCGCGTTCGGCTCGATCACCGTGATCGCGGTGCCGGTGGGCACCGCGGTCGGCGGACCCCTGGTCACGGCGGTCGGCCCCGAGCGGACGCTGCTGGTCAGCGCCGTGTCGCTGATCCTGCTCGGCGGCGTGGCGGCGCTCGCGGGTCAGGCGGCGAAGCGCGCGACCCGGCCGATCTCCAGCGCCACCCAGACGGCGCCGTCCGGCCCCACGGTGAGCCCGTGCGGCTCGGAGCCCGGCGTCAGCAGCGGGTAGGAGGTGACCCGGGCGCCGTCGGCGCTGATGTGGCCGAGACGGTTGCCGGCCCACTCGGTGTACCAGCAGCCGCCGGCCGGGTCGGCGACGATGGCATGCGGGCGGGCGGCGCGGTCCGGCAGCGGGTACTCGTCGATCCGGCCGTCCGGCGTGATCCGCCCGATCTGCCCGGCGCCGATCTCGGCGAACCAGGCGGCGCCGTCGGGCGTGGTGGTGATGCCGACCGGGGCCGCGCCCGCGGTCGGCAGCTCGTGGATCGCGCCGGTGTCGACCCGGGCGATCGCGTTGCCCTGGTTGAGCGTGCACCAGACGGCGCCACCGGGCCCGACGGCCAGCATGGACGGCATGGCGCCGGCGGTGGGCAGGTCGATCGGGGCCGTCGTGCCGTCGGGGTCGAGGCGCCAGACGCGGTCCGCGTTCAGCTCCGTGCTCCACAGCGTGCCGTCCGGCGCCGCCGCCAGGCCGAAGGGGGACGGCACCGGCCGGGAAGACAGCTCGCCGCCGGCCGTGATGCGCCCGATCGTGCCGTCCCGGAAGCAGGTGAACCACAGGGCGTCGTCCGCGCCGCGGACGATGATCGACGGGGCCGCCGCCGGGTTGGCCAGGGGGAACACGGTCGCCTCGCCGTCCGTGGCCAGCCGGGCGATCCCGCCCGCGTGGACCAGGGTGCACCAGAGGGCGCCGTCGGGGCCGGTCGTGATGCCGTAGGGGCCGCCGCCCGCCGCGCCGAGCTCGAACTCCCGCATGCCGCTTGCCGGTCGGTTCATGCGACAACTGTGCCACCACCGCGTCGCTCACGACTACTCTGGGTGAGATGATCCGTACGTTGCGTGTCGGTCTGGGTGTTCTCGTCCTGCTCCTCGGCGGGTGCGCGGAGAAGAACGACGACGCCGGGGAGCAGGCGCCGGCGTCCGGGTTCAACGCCGGGCTCACCGCCGTCGTCCACCCCTCGGAGGCGGCCGGCGGGACGCTGCACCTCGCCACCGCGAACGACGTCGACTCGTGGGACCCGACGCGCTCGTACATCAACGCCGTCTACAACCTCCAGCGCCTCTACGTCCGCACGCTGCTCACGCCCGCGGCCGCCCCCGGCACTACCGAGCTCGTGCCCGACCTCGCCGCGGGGCCGCCGGACGTCTCCGGCGACGGGCTCACGTACACGTTCCGCCTCCGCGACGGCAACGCCGACCAGCCGACGACCGGGTTCGTGCAGTACGCGGCGATGAGCACGAAGATGGCGCCGTTCGACAACGTGCACTGCCGGCGCGCGGTGCAGTACGCGGTGGACAAGAGTGCGGTGCAGACCGCGCGCGGCGCCGGGCAGATCGCCGGGGGCATGCTGCCGCCGGGCATCCCGGGCTACGACTAGGGGCTCGACCCGTACCGGACCAGGTCCGGTAGGCCGCAGGTCGACAAGGCCCGCGACGAGCTGCGCCGGTGCGGGAAGCCGGACGGGTTCGCCACGGTCATCGCCGGCACCGACACCCCGCGCTCGCTCAAGACCGCCGAGGCCGTGCAGGCCGCCCTGGCCCGGGCCGGGATCACCGCGCGGATCGAGCCGTCGGACCCGTCGCTCTACGCCCGCTCCACCATCGGCAGCCCCGCCAACGTGCACAGCAAGGGCTACGGGATCATCCTGTCGGCCTGGTCCGCCGACTTCCCGACCGGGTACGGCTTCTACCCGACGATCATCGACGGCCGGGAGATCCTGCCCAGCGGCAACAACAACTACGCCGAGCTCGACGACCCGCTGATCAACCAGCAGCTCGACAACGCGCGCACCACCGCCGACCCGGTCCGCGCGGCCGGGATCTGGCAGCAGGTCAACGCCGCGGTGATGGACAACGCGTCGATGCTGCCCCTGGTGTACGACGAGGTGCTCAACTACCGCAACCCGCGCCTCACGAACGTGTTCGTCAACCGGTACTACGGCACCTGGGACGCGACCGCCCCCGGCGTTTCGGGCTGACAGGTTTGGCCGCCGCGGGGCCGGGATATCGGGGTCGTATGTCTAGCACTGAGCGCCACGGAGTACCCCGGGTCGACGACGCCATCGACCTCGACACCATTCGCGACGAGGCCGAGGAGATCGCCGTGCCGGCGTTCGACTACATCGGCCAGCCCGTGGACGCGGTCGTCAGCGGCCTGACCGGCCACGCCCACGACCACGACGCCGACCGCGAGGACACGCAGGTCCCCGAGGAGGACTGACGGGTCACGGGCACGCCCACGGCTCGGCGGTCAGCAACTGCCGCAGGTGTACCGCGGGCCCGTCCGCGAAGCGCGTCGCGGGATCGGCCGCGATCGCGCGTTGCCACGTCAGCGCCCGGATCACGTTGCCGGCGATCCGGGCCCGCCGCAGGTCCTCGAGCAGCTCCGCGCGCGGGGCGAGGTCGGTGAAGGCCTCGAGGTAGGCGTCCCGCGCCCGGTCGTCGGGCACTTCTCGCAGGGCCACGAGCATGGACCCGAACGGGTGCCCGACCACGCTGTCGCCCCAGTCGTAGCAGCGCCCGCCGTCGGCGAACACGTTGCCGGGGTGCAGGTCGGCGTGGTCGATGCTCACCGGCACCCGGGACTCGCCCAGCGCCGCGGCGATGTCGGCGAACCAGGCCCGGCGGCTCCGGACCTCGGGCACGGTGCCGACGGCGTCGAGTATCTCGTCGAACCGCTCCGGCAGCCGCTCCGGGCGCATGTCCGTCATGCCGATGGCCAGCAGGTCGTCGACGGCGGGGGCCAGGGCGCGCTGCAGCTCGGCGTAGCGGGGCAGGGCGGCCGCGAACTCCGCCGGCCGGTCGCGCAGGGTCGGGCCGCCGTCGGGCAGCAGCAGCCGGCCGAGCGCCGGGTCGGCGGCGAGGGGCTCGAGGACGTGACCCGGGGCCAGCCGGTGCAGCAGCGGGGACAGGGCCACCTCGAACGCGGTGCCGGCGGCCGGGAGCTTGAGCCAGACCGCGCCGCCGTCGGTCTCCGCGCGCATGACTGTGCCCCAAGGCCGCACGCGGGGCACGGTGAGCGCGCCGGTGCGGCGCCGCCCCGCCTCGGCGAGCCGGTCGTCGAGCCATGCGGCCTCGTCGCTCACGCGGCCGGCAGCGGGTGGGCGCCCTCGGGACGCAGGCCGTCGAAGAGGATCGCCAGGTAACGCCGCCACAGGTCCGGCGGGGCGCCCGGCACCTGCTCGGCGACGTGGTTCGGCGCGCACATCAGCAGGAACACGTCGGTGCCGGTCACGTCGGCGCGGATCGCGCCGTGCCCGCGGGCCCGCCCGACGAGCGCGTCGACGGTCTCCACCAGGCGGCCGTGGACGCGGGCCACCTCGGCGTTGCCCGCGTTGGCCGCGTGCAGGAAGGTCAGGTCGCGCTGCTGGCGCTGCTCGGCCGCGACGGTCATGAACTCCAGCAGCGCCGCCCCCGGGTCCGGCGCGTCCGTAAGCCGCCGCCCGGCCGCGATGAGCCCCTCGACCCGGTCCAGCACGATCGCCGCGATCAGGTCCTCCTTGGTCGCGAAGTGCCGGAACACCGTGCCCTTGCCGATCCCGGCCCGCCGGGCGATGTCCGCGACCGAGGCGTCGAGCCCGCGCTCGGCGAACTCGTCTGCGGCCGCCGCGAGCAGCAGGCGGCGGTTGCGCGCGGCGTCGGCGCGCAGCGGTCGGGTCACCGCACCAAGTTAGCAAGCGGCGATGTTGACCGGGCGGTCCGTTTTCTCTAAGGTGACCGCATGGTCCGTTTGAGCATGCAAGCCGTCGTCGCCCGCCGGTACGGCCCGCCCGAGGAGCACGCGATCGAGGAGGTCCCGGCGCCGGAGCCCGGGCCCGGGCAGCTGCAGGTGCGCATCGCCGCCGTCTCCCTCAACCCCGCCGACGTGCGCCTGCCCGCCGGCGACTTCCGCGACGCCGTCGACCTGCCCTTCCCGCACATCCCCGGCAACGACTTCGCCGGCACCGTCACCGCGCTCGGCGCGGGCGTGACCCGGTTCGCGCCCGGCGACGAGATCTTCGGCTTCGCCACCCCGCGGGCCCTGCGGCACATGGGCAGCTCGTCGCTGAGCACGGGCGCCCTGGCCGAGTACGCGGTCTTCGAGGCCGACACCCCGTTCCTGGCGCACCGGCCGGACGCCGTGGGCATCGCGCAGGCGGCCGCCCTGCCCACCGTGGGGCTCACCGCCCGCGCGCTGCTGGCCACGGCCGGGATCGCCCCGGGCGAGCGGGTCCTCGTGGTGGGCGCCACCGGCGGCGTCGGCACCGCGGTGCTGCCCCTGCTGGCCGCGGCCGGCGCGCACGTGGTCGCCACCGCCCGGCCCGGGGAGGCGGACCTGGTGCGGTCCCTGGGCGCGGCCGGGACCGCGGGCTACGACGAGTACCCGTCCGGCGTCGACGCCGCCCTCAACCTGGTCCTGCCCGGCGACCGCCTCGGGCCCGTCGCCGCCGCGGTGCGGCCGGGCGGGCGCCTGCTGACCATCACGTTCCCGCCGCCGCCCGCGTTCGACGGCATCGACGTGCGGCTCGTGCTCGACATGGAGGGCCGGTACGGCGGGATGGCCGAGGTCGCGGCCGACGCGGCGGCGGGGCGGCTGCGGGCCCGGATCGACCGCGAGTACGCCTTCCCCGACGCCATAACGGCGCTCGCCGACTTCGCGCGGCGGCACAAGACCGGCAAGCTCGTGGTGCGGGTACGCTCGCGGGCGTGAAGATCGCCGCCGACGTCCTCGTCGCAGTCGTCGCCCTCCTGCACCTGTACTTCCTCGTGCTGGAGATGTTCCTGTGGACCGCACCGCGGACCCGGGCCGCGTTCGGCACGACCGAGGAGTTCGCGGTCGCGAGCAAGGCCCTGGCCGCGAACCAGGGCCTGTACAACGGCTTCCTCGTCGCCGGCCTCGCCTACGGGCTGATCGCGGACCGCCTCGCGTTCCAGGTCTTCTTCCTGATCTGCGTGATCGTCGCCGGCCTGTACGGCGCCGCGACCGCGAACCGCCGCATCCTGCTGGTCCAGGCGCTGCCCGGCGCCCTCGCCCTGGCCGCGGTACTCCTCGCCCGCTGATTCCCCTTGGCCGTCTTCGATATCCTCGGGTCATGACGCCGGAAGTCACCGCGGCCCGTCTCCGCCTCCGCCCCGGTCGCCGGGTCTGGGCCGGGCTGGCATCGGTGGCCGTGGTCGCCGGCGCGATCGCCTACCTGGCCCGGCACCAGCCGGCGACCGGGGCGAGAGCACTTGACGCGCACGACCGACGCGCTCGGCCGCTGACCGTCGCCGGGCCCGGCGCGCGGCCGGCCTACCGCAGGTCGACCGACCGCCAGGCGCCGCCCTCGCTCCACCAGACCACGCCCGCCTTCGCGGCCGACACGCCCGCGTCCGCGGCCAGGGTCAGCAGTGCCGAGGTCTGCAGGTCGTACGCCACCAGCGCGACCCGCCCGGTGCGGTACTCGGTGAAGAGCTCGTAGCGGCCCGCCACCGCCGTGTCGACGCTGATCGCGGTCAGGTTCCCCGGGATGCGACGGCGGTCGGTGCCGTCCGGGCGGCGGGCGTCGAACAGGTACCGGTCGCCGGCCGCCGTCACCATCGAGCGGCACCACGCCGGCGTGCACACGACCGACTCCGCGGCCGCCTTCGTCACCACCCGCCGCTCGCCCGTCAGCGGATCGGCGAGGGTCAGCGGGGCCTGGTCGTCGACGGAGAGCAGCCACGGCCACGCCGTGTGCCGGAACCGGCCCTCGAACGGCGTCGTGGTCACCGGGCCGCCGGTCACGGCCACGCTGCGCAGCTCGGTGCGGGCCGCGTCGCCGGGCGCGGCCGCCACCCAGTGCAGCCGGCCGTCGGCGACGACGAGGTCGTACTCCGAGTCGAAGAACACCACGGCCCCGGTGTCCGTGGTCAGCGACGCCGGGGCCGCGGAGCCGTCGAGCGGGGCACGCCACAGCCGGGTCTCGTAGTCGCCCTCGGGCCGGGCGGAGCTCTCGGCCCAGTACAGGTTGCCGCCGGCCGCGGTGAAGCCGAGGAACTGCGCGTACCGGGCCTTGTCGCGCCGGGCCAGCTCGAGGTCGCCGGACGGGGACCGCAGCAGCAGCCGGTCGGCGGTGCCGTCGGGCGCCGGGGCGGTACCGGCGGAGACCTCGGCCGTCGCGTAGAACAGCGGCGTGTAGTCCGCGCCGTCGGGGAGTTTCGCGGTGATCGACGCCGGCCGGCGCTCCATGGCCGGGGCGGCCGGCGCCGGAGCCGACACCGGCGGCGGCGTGGAAGACCGGTTGACCGTCGCCAGCAGCGCGCCGCCCGCCACCAGGGCCACGGCGAGCGCGATCAGGGGGCGGCGGCCGGTCACAAGAGCAACGTAGCAACCCCGTGAGAGTTTCATACTGTCGAAGCGCTTGACCTGCCCCCGACCAGGGGCGCGTTGACCCGGGAGTGTGGCGGCTCACACGATCCGCGCATGCGAAACAGATCGAAGAGGCTCGGCGCCGCGGCCGTGGCGGCCGTGGCGGTCGCGGCCATCGGCGTCGCCGTCCAGACCGCCGTGCGGCCCGCTGACGCCGCTGCCGCCGACCCGTACGCGTTCAAGAACGTGCAGATCGAGGGGGGTGGCTTCGTCCCGGGCATCATCTTCAACCAGTCCCAACAGGGGCTGGTCTATGCCCGCACCGACATCGGCGGGGCGTACCGCCTCGACACCGCCACGAACCGCTGGGTCCCGCTGCTCGACTGGGTGGGGCCGGACAACTGGGGCTACAACGGCGTCGCGAGCCTGGCCACCGACGCCGTCGACCCGAACAAGGTGTACGTGGCCGCCGGCATGTACACCAACTCGTGGGACCCCAACAACGGCGCGATCCTGCGCTCGTCGGACAAGGGCGCCACCTGGCAGACCACGCCCCTGCCGTTCAAGCTCGGCGGCAACATGCCCGGCCGCGGCATGGGTGAGCGCCTGGCCATCGACCCGAACAAGAACTCGGTCCTGTACTTCGGCGCGCCCAGCGGCAACGGCCTGTGGCGCAGCACCGACTCCGGTGTCACCTGGTCCAAGGTCACCGCGTTCCCGAACCCCGGCAACTACGCGCAGGACCCGTCCGACCCCAACGGGTACCTGACCGACAACCAGGGCGTCATCTGGGTGACGTTCGACAAGCGCACCGGCACCGCCGGCAACACCACGCAGACCATCTACGTCGGCGTGGCCGACAAGGACAACACGGTGTACCGCAGCACCGACGGCGGCGCCACGTGGTCCCGGATCGCCGGGCAGCCGACCGGGTACATCGCCCACAAGGGCGTGCTCGACACGTCCGGCGGCTTCCTGTACCTGGCCACCAGCGACACCGGCGGCCCGTACGACGGCGGCAAGGGCGACGTGTGGAAGTACAACACCGCCACCGGCGCCTGGACGCAGATCAGCCCCATCCCGTCCAGCAGCTCCGACGACTACTTCGGCTACAGCGGCCTGACCATCGACCGCCAGCACCCGAACACGCTCATGGTCGCCACCCAGGTGTCGTGGTGGCCGGACGCCATCTTCTTCCGCAGCACCGACGGCGGCGCGACCTGGACCCGCATCTGGGACTTCACGAGCTACCCGAACCGCAGCTTCCGGTACAAGATGGACATCTCCCGGTCGCCCTGGCTCGACTTCGGCACCAACCCGCAGCCGCCCGAGGTCACGCCGAAGCTCGGCTGGATGAACGAGGCCGTCGAGATCGACCCGTTCAACTCCAGCCGCTTCATGTACGGCACCGGCGCCACGATCTACGGCAGCACCGACCTGAACCTGTGGGACTCCGGCGGCCAGATCACCATCAAGCCCATGGCCCCGGGCCTGGAGGAGACCGCCGTCCTCGACCTGATCAGCCCGCCGACCGGCGCCCCGCTGATCTCCGCGCTCGGCGACATCGGCGGCTTCCGCCACACCAGCCTCGACGCGGTGCCGGCGGCGATGTTCAAGCAGCCGACGTTCACCTCGACGACCAGCCTCGACTACGCCGAGCTCAACCCGAGCGTCATGGTGCGCGCGGGCAACTTCACCGACTCGGACCGGCCCGGCGACAGCCACGCGGCGTTCTCCACCGACGGCGGCGCGAACTGGTTCCAGGGCAGCGAGCCGGGCGGCATCAACGAGGGCGGCACCATCGCGGCCAGCGCCGACGGCTCCCGGTTCCTGTGGGCGCCGAAGAACAGTGCCGTGGTGTACTCCGTCGGCTACGGCAACACCTGGACGCAGTCCACCGGCATCCCGCAGAACGCGATAGTCGAGTCCGACCGGGTCGACCCGAACACGTTCTACGGCTACTCCGGCGGCTCGTTCTACGTCAGCCACAACGGCGGCGCCAGCTTCACGGCCGCCGCGACCGGCCTGCCCACGACCGCCAAGTTCAAGGCCGTGGCCGGCGCGACCGGCGAGGTCTGGCTGGCCGGGGACACCGGCCTGTACCGCTCGACCAACGGCGGCACCTCGTTCACGAAGCTCACCACGGCGACGGCCGCCGTGAACGTCGGCTTCGGCAAGGCCGCGCCCGGGCGCACCAACCCGGCGGTGTTCATCGTCGGCACGGTCGACGGCAAGAAGGGCGTGTTCCGCTCCGACGACGCCGGCGCCAGCTGGCTGCGGGTGAACGACGACCAGCACCAGTACGGCAACATCGGCGAGGCGATCACCGGTGACCCGCGGATCTTCGGCCGCGTCTACATCGGCACCAACGGCCGCGGTATCATCTACGGCGACCGCACCGGCCCGCAGCCGTCGTACTCGGTCTCGCCCTCGGCGTCCGGATCGCGCTCGGCGTCCCCGTCGGTGTCGGCCTCCGCGTCGCGCTCCACCTCCCCGTCGGCGTCCGCCTCGCCGTCGCGCTCCGCCTCGTCCAGCGTCCCGGCCGGGGCGTGCAACGTCGCGTACAGCGTGACGGGCCAGTGGGGCGGCGGCTTCCAGGCCGCGGTGAAGATCACCAACAACAGCTCGGCCGCCGTCAACGGCTGGACGCTGAAGTGGACCTTCGCCAACGGCCAGACGATCACCCAGATCTGGGGCGGCGTGAACGCCCAGTCCGGGGCGAACGTGACAATCACCAACGCCGACTACACGAAGACCATCGCCGCGAGCGGCGGATCGGTGGACTTCGGGTTCCTCGGCAGCTGGAACAACTCCACGAACGCCAAGCCCGCGGCGTTCACGCTCAACGGCACCGGCTGCTCGGTGAGCTAGCCCGGTCGACTCGCCGGTCCCCGCGACGCCAGCCGCGGGGACCGGCGCTGCCGTTTCGCATAAGGTGCTCACGTGACCGTGCGCCGCCGTGCCGTGACCGTCCTGACCGCCGCCGCCCTCCTGCTCGCCGGGTGCTCCGCGAAGACCATCACCTTCACCCGGGGCGCGGGGCGCCCGCTGTCCGGCTCGTCGCAGGCCGCGACCGGCGCCGGGGGCGCGGCCAGGTGCACGTACACGCCGGACGCGACCGGCAGCACGACGGAGGTCGGCACCCCGCCGGCGAGCCCGAAGGCCGCGCCGGCCACCATGCACATCACCACAAACCTCGGGCCGATCGAGATCTTCCTCGACGGGCTGAAGGCGCCGTGCGCGACGGGCAGCTTCGCGTACCTGGCCGGCAAGCACTTCTTCGACAACACCAAGTGCCACCGCCTCACCGTCGAGGGCATCTGGGTGCTGCAGTGCGGCGACCCGTCCGGCACCGGCAGCGGCGGCCCCGCCTACCGCTACGAGAACGAGAACACCGGCGCGCCGTACGCCCGCGGGACCGTGGCCGTGGCCAACGCCGGGCCGGCCACGAACGGCAGCCAGTTCTTCTTCGACTACAAGGACAACCCGACCATCCAGCCGGACTACACGATGCTGGGCCGGGTCACGAAGGGCATGGACATCGTCGACCGCGTGGCGGCGGGCGGCCTGGCCGCGGAGGACCCCACGGGCACCGGCGGCTTCCCGAAGCTCGAGATCGTCCTGCAGACGGTGACCGTCACCTACCCTTAGCGGCTATGCGCCTGCACTGGCCCGACTGCCGCAACGTCCGCGACCTCGGCGGCCTGCCCGCGGCCGGGGGCCGCACCGTGCGGGACCGGGCGCTCGTGCGCGCCGACTCGCTGAACCGGCTCACCGCCGACGGGGTCGCGGCGCTGCACGCGCACGGCGTGGTCCGCGTCGTCGACCTGCGCGGCGTGGACGAGGCCGAGCGCTGGCCCAGCGCCCTCGCCGGGCACGCGATGGTCCACTCGCTGCCCCTGATCGACCCCGCCGACGACCCCGCCCGGGACCTGCCCGACCTGGCGCCGATGGGCGACGTGTACCGCGCGAGCATCATCGGCAACGGCCCGCGCGTCGCCGCCGTGGTCGCCGCCGTCGCCGCCGCGCCGCCCGGGGCCGTGCTCGTGCACTGCGCCGCCGGGCAGGACCGCACCGGCATCGTCGTCGCGGTGCTGCTGCGCGTGGCGGGCGTGCCCGACGACGAGATCGCCGCCGACTACGCGTTCTCGGCCGTCTGCCGCGAGCGCCCCGGCGAGGCCGAACCGGAGGCGATCCTGGCCGCCCTCGCGCGCGTCGACGAGCTGTTCGGCGACGTCGAGGCGTACCTGCGCGCCAACGGCATCGCCGAGGACCGGTTCGCGGCCGTCCGCGCCCGGCTGGCCGGCTGATGCGCGCGGTCGTCCTCGACTTCTTCGGCACGCTCACCGACCCGGGCGTCGAGGCCGGCCGGCGCGACGCGGCCGCCGTCACCGCCGCCGCGCTCGGGGTGCCGGCCGAGGCGTTCTGGACCGCGATGGGGACCTCGTTCACCGAGCGCATCACCGGGCGCCTCGGCGGCACCCGGGCCGTCCTGGCCGAGATGGCCCGTCGCTGCGGGGCGGAGCCGGGCCCGGCGAGCCTCGACGCGGCCGTCGCGGCCCATCACACGGGTGCGGTACCGCTGTGGCGCCCCCGCCCCACGGCGCTGGACGTGCTCAAGACCCTGCGCGGGCGGGGCCTGCGCCTCGCCGTGCTCAGCGACTGCGGGGCCGAGCTGTGCCAGGGGTGGGCCGGGACCGCGTACGCGCCGCTCGTCGACGCCACCGTGTTCTCGTGGGAGGAGGGCGCGCGCAAGCCCGATCCGCGGCTGTACGCCACCGCCGCGCGCCGGCTCGGGGTGGCGCCCGGCGAGTGCTGGTACGTCGGCGACGGCGGCAGCCGCGAGCACCAGGGCGCGCGGGCGGCCGGGATGCGCCCGGTCCTGGTGACCAACGCGGGCTACCCGGGGGCGGGCGCGCACCGCGACGACCCCGACTCCTACGTGCCCGCGGACACCGTCGACGACCTGGCCGACCTGCCCCTACTGCTGGAGGCTCACGGCTAGCTCGGCGGCCCGGTCCGCGAAGTCGCGCCACGCGTCCGGGGTCTCGGCCAGGTACCGCTTCGCCCGCTCCGGCGTCGACGGGCGCTGGGTCCACTCGTCGAGGCGCCCCGCCCGCACCCGGAACAGCACCAGCAGCCCGCCGGCCCAGCCGGCCGCGCGCAGCTCCTGCGGCTCCAGCGTGGCGATGCGCTGCGGGCTGACGATCCAGTCGAGCGCGGCCAGCTCCTCGTGGATCTCGGCGGCCAGCTCGAACGAGAGGTTCGCCGACGCCTTCTCCCGCAGCGCGACCAGGTCGGTGCGGGCCCGGTCCAGCTCGGCCGGCTCGCGGCGCAGGATCGCCCGGATCGAGGCGGCCAGCGCGTCACGGTCGCCGGGCGTCACGCCGCGGGCCGTGGCCATGTCGCGCTCGGCGCCGGTCAGCCGCGCCCCGGTGTAGGCCAGCGGCCGGATGCGGTGCAGCCCGGAGACGGCGTTGCGGCCCCGCGCGCCGCCCAGGTACGGGCCGAAGCAGCCGGGCTTCGGGACGTACAATATCCGGAGGCCGGGCGTGTGCGGACCGTCGTCGAGTCCGATATGGACGGTGGACTCCTGCCCGTCGCGGGCCCGGTTCCAGCGCGGTTTGCGCCGGCGCAGCAGGTTGCGCTCCAGCCACGCCGCCTCGTGCACGGAGTCGCAGACCACCGCCTCGACGGCCGCGACGAGCGGGACCATCCGGCGCAGGCGGGGCCGGTCGCGCAGGTCCGACCAGTAGGACGCCACCCGCGCCCGCAGCTGCGACGCCCGGCCGATGTAGAGCACCTTGCCGGCGGCGTCGCGGAACCGGTACACGCCGGGCGCGTACGGCAGCCTTCGAACCCCGTCGAGCATCTCGGTAGTATGGGCGAGATGCTGCTGCGCCGATACTTCCGGGGCCCGTACGTGAGCTGGGCCCAGGCGGTACACCCGGTCTCCGACGACGAGCGCGGCCTGCTGGTCTGGCTCCCGGCCGGCGCCGGCTTCGCGTACCGCCTCTACCCCGGGGGCGCGCCGGCCATCGAGGAGTACGCCGCCGCCCCCTTGCAGCGCCGCACCTGGACCGACCGCGACGTGCTGATCCTGCACCCGCCGGGCGCGGCCCACTCGGTGTGGTGGTTCTTCCGCGAAGGCGCGTTCCTGGGTTGGTACGTCAACCTGGAGGCCGTCCTCGCCCGGCATCCCGGCGGCATCGACGTCGTCGACCACCACCTCGACATCGTGGTCGACCCGGACCGAACCTGGCGCTGGAAGGACGAGGCGGACTTCGAGGCGTGCATCGACCGCCCCGGCTTCTGGACCACGGCCGAGGCGGCCCAGATCCGCGCGGAGGGTTCGCGGGTCGCGGCCCGCGCCGAGGCGGGCGTCTTCCCGTTCGACGGCACCTGGCGCGACTTCCGCCCCGACCCGGCCTGGCCCCTGCCACAGTTGCCGCCCTTGTAAATGCCGTTTCGACCATCTTCGAGCCATGTTCAGGTTAGTTTGGTGGTCTCTGCACCATTGGTATGGCACGGGGCAAGGTCAATGACGCTCAAAAAGACGCTGCAGTACGCCGTAGTCATCTTCCTCATCTGGTTCGTGGCGTTCCGCCCGGACGCGGCCGCGAAGGTGGCGCGCGGCATTGGCGCGCTGATCGCCCAGCTGGGCACCGGCTTCGGCGACTTCTTCACGCGCGTGATCAGTTAACGTCCGTCAAGCCCTCCCGATTTGTACGAGAAGCTCCGCCCACATAAAGCCCAGCGCGGCGCCCGGCCCCAGATCCCGGCCGGACGCCGCGCCACGGCGACGTTGAGCTCGCTTATGTCGTCTCGCTGCCAATCGGCGTAGACGTCACAGTGATCTCGCCGATTCGCCTTCTGCGCAACAATTCTACGGTCTCCGTCACTGCAAGCCTCGGATGCGCGTTCGTACGGACCGCCCCGCCGGGCACCTCCGGCAGTCTCATGATCTTGTTCGATGTCTCCGACGAGACCGTCGGTGATGCAAGCCTTGACCCCGAAGGCCAGACCATCACCGCCCTCGATATCGCCGATCCTGCGATACTCGGCTTCCAGTCGACCTAGCTCGAACAGGGCTGCCCGTCTCTCACCCCAGACGAGCGGTGTTATAGCAGAGCAAATTTCGCGACCCGACTGTCAACGGAGGGACGGGCCCGGGGCGTATGACAAGAGAATGCCGACGCGACGGTCGGGACCAGGTCACAGTGCGGGATACCGACGACTTCACCCAGTTCGTCCACCGCTGCGCCTACCGGCTGAAGAAGATCGCCTTCCTGCTCACGGGCAGCGAGCACGACGCGGAAGATCTGCTGCAGACGAGCGCAGCGTAGCCGAGATTCTCGGCTGCTCAATCGGAACAGTGAAGACCCTGAACTCGCGGGCCTTGGGACGGCCCAGGAAGCACATGCAACCGGACGCAGAAGGGGTGCACGACGACCATGAACGATCTCGATGAACCCTTGCGGGAATTGGCGGACACCTGCCCCCCGCCTCGCGATCCGGTGGTGGCCGCGATCCGCGAAGCCCGCGCGCGGCAACGGCGGCGCGTCTTCCTCGTGGCGGCGGCCACCGCTGCGCTCGCCATTGGCGGTGGAGCGACGATGCTGGGCGTCCGGCCTTTCGCGCCGAAGCCGGCGATTGACAGCCCAGTGGCCGCACCGCCAGCAGCTTGGCCGCCGCGCGGCGACCTGGCCGCGGACACGAACGTGCTGCCAGCGGTAATCCGGACGTGGAACGTCGGCTATCAGTCAATCCGTGTCCTGTACGCCGGCCGAAACTTCGCCGGAAAGGGCCCTGAACCGGTCGTCGTGGTCGCCGCCGCCCAGGATTCGCACGGCCAGAAGCGAATCGGCTGGTTCACCGCGTCCGGCACTGCATTTAACACCACGACGCCGCTAATCCGGCGGGCAGAGACGGCTGAGCCGGAGGAGACTGGCGTCTACGACCTCGGCGTGGTTGTCAACCTGTCCGACGCTTGGGTGGCCTTCGACCTGGCGGCGCCCGGTTGCACCGTCTTGGTCCCGTCGGTTCCCGGCCCCGATCTCCCCTACGGCGTCAACGATCCCGTGGGCGAATTCGTCCAGCGGTTCATCAGCGGGCCCCAAACCTGGGTGACGATCATGCGTGACGAGCGGATAGTCGCCCAGCACGACCTGGGTTAACGGGGGCGGGATGCCGGTGGCCGGCCAGTCCCATGATCACCAACGCGGTTCGTGCCGGCATCACGGCGCGTGCTTTGCCACGAGTACTCTCCATTGCTGTAGTGAATGCCTTCGAATCCGCAGCCCGGGTCAATGCCGTTGGTCAAATTCCACGCCGGCGCAATCCAGTTGCCGTTGACCTCGGCGTTGCCGTTCCAGCGGAGCACGTAGATGAACTGCGACCAGGCGTGGTACCAGTGGACCTCACCGGCTCCAGCCCCGTTGATGTTGCCGGCACCAGCGAAGTCGGGCACCCCGATGGGCGCGCCGGGCGGATTCCTCCAACGCCAGCAGGTCCGCCAAAGTCGGCGGGGCCTGCTGGGTCGGGACTAACCAGAGCGGACCTGCTTGGCGTGCCCTTGCGGTCAGGGTTCAAGTAGAACCGCTTTGGTGGGCGATACCGGGATCGAACCAGTGACCTCTTCGGTGTGAACGAAGAGAGCGTCAGACCAGTTTGCGGATGTCGCCCAGGGCGCGGTAGAAGCCGCCGCGGGCGGATTCGCGGACCGAGGACACCACGTAGCGGGCGCCCGGCTCGCGGATGCCCTTCGGGAACTGGACCTGCCAGTCGCGGTGGTAGCCCTCGCTCACGACGCGGATTCGCAGGCGCGCGCCCTCCTGGACGCACTCGACCACGATGCCGTCGGCCGGGTCGTGGGCGATCTCGACCGTCGTCGACGGGGCGACGCTCGTCATGGCCGACGGGGCCTTCACGTCGACGAAGTCGGGCACGACGCCCTGCTCGGCCGCGCGCACCGCCGACTCGCTCGCGTCGATGCAGGCCAGGGAGCCGTCCGTGGTGACGATGTAGAGCTTCTCGTCGTGGTACTGCATCGAGTATGCGCTGCCGCAGCCCGTGCCCAGCTTCCACAGGCGCGTGCCGTCGGCGGCGAAGCAGTACACCGAGGAGCGGTAGTCGCCGGCGAAGACGTAGCGGCCGTCGGGCGCGGTGGCGTTGGAGAAGATCGTGTCGTCGCAGCGGTAGGTGACGCCGGCGCGGCCGTTCTTGTGGAACTGCAGGACCGAGTTGGAGGACATGCCGGCGTAGACGGAGTCCTGCTCCTGCCAGCCGAAGAGCACGGCGCCCTTCGTCTCCTGGTGCCACAGCTCGTCGCCGGTGCGCCAGTCGTAGCTCGTCACGCCGCGGCTGTGGCCGTGGTGCACGGCGGTCGCGTCACAGCGGACCATCCAGCCGGCCGCGCCCCGGCCCTGGCGGCGCCACAGGAACTCGTCCTCGTGGTCGATGCTGCACACGCCGCCCTTGGCGTCGGAGACGCCGAGGATGCCGTCGTGGATGTCGAGCCAGTAGATGTCGATGTCGGGGGCGATCGCGTAGGCCAGCCGCGGCACCTTCCCCGACAGGTCGTAGACGTTGCCGTCGTCGCACCCGGCGTAGATCCAGGCGTCGTCGGCGACGATGCACTTCACGCCGTCGGGCAGCTGGAACTGCCGCTCGACCGTGGCGTCGTGGCGCAGCACGGTGATCGCGCCGCGCTCGTTGCCGACCATGCACACGTCGTCGTCGATGAAGATGCCGAAGGCGGGGGCGCCCGAGCGGTACTTCCACAGCACCGGCGCCGTCTTCGCGGTCGAACGCTGCGACACGATCTGGCGCCGGGTCACCGACCGCGCCGCGCGCTGGCCCTGGACCGCCGGCGCGTAGCCCTTGCGCACCTTCTCGCCGATCTTCTTCGTGGCGTCGGCCTGGGCCTTGGCCGCGTCGGCGTAGGTGGTGGTCTTGGACTGCCCGGCGTCGCCGATGCGCCCGTAGCGGACCGTCATCTGGTTGTCGTCCAGCGTGACCTCGTAGAACTTGTGCGCGCTCCCGGTGTCCTCGGACAGCTCCAGATACGTCGTCTGCGCCATCGACCCGAACCTCTCTCACGGCCAGTAGTTGGCGACAAAATACCAAGGGGGTACGACAAAAAATTGGTACAGTCCGCGGCGACAGGTCATCGACGGAGTGAGGAGCCAGGCATGCGCGCACGTGTCACGTCCCGGCCGCAGCCCACCTCGCCCGTGAAGGACCTGACACGTCTTGAGCATCCTCAACCTCGGCATCGTCGCGCACGTCGACGCCGGTAAGACCAGCCTCACCGAGCGCCTCCTGTTCGACGCCGGCGTGATCGACCGCCTCGGCCGTGTCGACGCCGGCAGCACCCAGACCGACTCGCTCGAGCAGGAGCGCCGCCGCGGCATCACCATCAAGTCCGCCGTCGCCACGTTCGGCATCGGCGCGCTCACCGTGAACCTCATCGACACGCCCGGCCACCCCGACTTCATCGCCGAGGTGGAGCGGGCCCTGCGCGTGCTCGACGGCGCCGTGCTCGTCGTCTCGGCGGTCGAGGGGGTGCAGGCCCAGACCCGGGTGCTGCTGCGCACCCTGCGCCGCCTGCGCGTGCCGACGCTCGTCTTCGTCAACAAGACCGACCGCACCGGCGCC
Organism: Dactylosporangium sp. McL0621; assembly: GCF_049995355.1. NCBI lineage: Bacteria > Bacillati > Actinomycetota > Actinomycetes > Micromonosporales > Micromonosporaceae > Dactylosporangium > Dactylosporangium sp. McL0621. Next base: position 8,733,096 of record NZ_CP188259.1, on the reverse strand, counting down.
GACCCCGACCGCGTGATCGGGCAGATCGCCGGCGCGATCCCCATGTGGCGCGACTGCGCGGAGGCCCTCGCCGAACACGACGAGGAAGCCCTGACGGCCTACGTAACAGGCCAGCAGATACCGCCGAAGTTGATCGGAAGGTTGACCGCCGACGCAACGATCCTCCCGGCGTACAAGGGCTCCGCGATCACCGGCGAGGGCATTCACGAGCTCACGCGAGCGATCGAGCAGCAGCTACCGACGGCGGGGAACAGACAGACCGCGCCGCTCAGGGCCACCGTGTTCAAGATCGACCGGGAAAGGGTGGCCTACGTCCGGGTGTTCGAGGGCGTGCTGCGAACCCGCGACCGGATCGGCGAGGAGAAGGTCACCGCCATCAACGACGGCCGCCGCGAGCACCTCGGCCCCGGCGGGATCGGCCGGGTCCAGGGACTCCGCCACATCAGGCTCGGCGACACCATCGGAACCGGCGAGGCGACCCCGGAAGCCGTCTTCGCCCCGCCGACCCTCGAGGCCACGATCGAGCCGGACGACCCCGCCCGCCGCCGCGACCTGCACCGCGCCCTGCAACGCCTGGCCGAGCAGGACCCGCTCATCGACCTGGGCCTCGACGAGGAGACCGGCGAGCTGCGCATCAAGTTGTACGGCGAGATCCAGCGCGAGGTCATCCGCGACACGCTCGCCGAGGAGTACGGCCTCGCGGTCACCTTCGGCGAGACCGTCACCCTGCACCGGGAGCGCCCCGCCGGCCGGGCCCGCGCCGGAGCGGTCCGCGGCCGCGACGGCAACCCGCACCAGGCGACCCTCGAGCTGCTGGTGGAGCCGGGGGAGGGCATCCAGGTCGAGCTGGCCGTACCGGTCGAGCACGTGCCCATGTACGTGTACAAGACCCTCGCGCATTTCCGGGAGGCGATCGAGCGCTACGTCCGCGACGCGTTCGCCCGCGGCGGCTTGCACGGCTGGGACGTCGGGGACGCCCGGGTGACGGTCACGCAGTGCGGGTACCAGTCCCCGATCTCCACCGCCGCCGACTTCCGCCGGCTCGTCCCCGAGCTGCTCGCCCGCGCCCTGGCCGAGGCCGGGACGGTGGTGTGCGAGCCGGTGCACCGCTTCGCGATCGAGGGGCCCGCGGACGCGCTCACGGCCACCCTCGGCGCCCTGCCGCGGTTCGGGGCGGTGCCGGACGCGCCCGGGGCCGGCCCGGGGCGGTTCACGGTCGGCGGCACGATCGCGGCGGCGCGGCTCGCGGACCTGGAGCGGGCGCTGCCCGGCCTGACGCACGGGGAGGGGACGGTGGAGTCGCGCTTCGCCGGGTACCGTCCCGTGTAGCGTGGCGCCGTGCTGCACCTGCGAGTGATCAGTCCGCCCGGCGACACCGAGCGGGTCGTCGAGCTGCTCACGGCCGAGGCCGGGGCCACCAACGTGGTCGTGCTCCCCGGGGCCGCCCGCGAGCCGGCCGGCGACCTCGTGCTCGCCGACGTGGTGCGCGAGGCCGCCAGCCCGGTCCTCGCCGCGCTGCGCAAGCTCGGCATCGACGAGCACGGGTCGATCGCGGTCGAGACCGTCGACGTCGCCCTGTCCCGCAACGCGCGGCGGGCCGCCGACGCCGCCCCCGGCCTGTCCGGTGACGCCGTGGTGTGGGACGAGATCGAGCAGAAGACCGGCGAGGAGACCGAGCTGTCGGGCACGTTCCTGGCGATGCTCGCGATCGCGACCATCATCGCCGGCATCGGGGTGCTGCTCGACCAGCCGATCCTCATCGTCGGGGCGATGGTCGTCGGGCCCGAGTTCGGCCCGCTGGCCTCGCTGTGCGTGGGGATCGTGCGCCGCCGTGGCCGCTCGGTGCGCCGGGCCCTGCTCGCGCTCGCGGTCGGCTTCCCGGTGGGCATCCTGGTGACGGTCCTGACCACGTGGGGCCTCGACGCGCTGGGCCTGGTCGACAAGGGGATGCTGCTGCGGGAACGGCCGCTGACCGACTTCATCTGGCGGCCCGACGCGCTGTCGTGGGTGGTCGGGTTCTTCGCCGGGATCGCCGGGATGCTGTCGCTGACCTCGGCGAAGGCCGGGCCGATGATCGGGGTGCTCATCTCGGTCACGACGGTGCCCGCGGCGGCGAACATCGCGGTGGCGCTGGCCTACGGGGTGCCGCACGAGGCCGGCGGCTCCGCCCTGCAGCTGCTGATCAACCTGGCCGCGATCGTCGCCGCCGGGGTGGCGACGCTGCTGGTCCTGCGGCTGCTGTGGCGCCGTGCCTGAGCTCCGCGACGCGCTCGACGCGCTCCTGCAGGAGGTCCCGCCGGCCCGGCTGACCGAGTCGGTACGGCGGCTCATCGAGGACTACCGCAGCGGCCGGCCCGCCGACGAGCCCCTGATCCGCAACATGGTCGACGCGACCGCGTACGCCGCCTACCGCATGCCGGCCACGCACGCCGCGGTGAGCGCCGCGCTGGCCCAGCTGCCGCCGATCGCGCCGCGCAGCCACGTGGACCTCGGCGGCGGTACCGGCGCGGCCGCCTGGGCGGTCCGGGGCGCCTACGGCCCCGTCCCGGCGACGGTGCTGGACCAGGTGCCGGAGACGCTCAAGCTCGGCGCCCGCATCGCGAAGGACCTGGACTTCACGTGGCAGGAGTGGCGGCTGGGCGATCCGGTGCCCGGCGCCGACCTGGTCACCGCCTCCTACGTGCTCACCGAGCTGGACGAGGAGGCCCAGCGCGCGCTCGTGGCGCAGGCCGCCGCGGCGGCGACGACGGCCGTGGTGCTGATCGAGCCGGGGACGCCGCCGGGGTACCGCCGGATGCTCGCCGCCCGCGACCAGCTGATCGGGGCCGGCTGGCACGTCGCCGCCCCGTGCCCGCACCAGCTGGCGTGCGGGATGCGGGGCGGCGACTGGTGCCACTTCGCGGCGAGGGTCAACCGCTCGGCGCTGCACCGGCGGCTCAAGGACGCCAGCCTCGGGTACGAGGACGAGAAGTACAGCTTCGTGGCGGCGCTCAAGGCCCCTGCGCCGTCACCCGGCCGGATCGTCCGGCACCCGGTGTTCCGCAAGGGCCTCGTCACGCTCCAGGTGTGCCGGCCCGACACGAGTGTCGGGCCGGTCCTGGTGTCGAAGCGGGAGGGTCCGCGCTACAAGGCGGCCCGCGACGCCGAGTGGGGCGACGCCTGGATCTAGGGGCTGTATCGAAGTGGATGGCCGGGCTGCGGCGGACTCAGACGCCGTCTGGAACCACCCCGGTCACACCCCGATACAACCCCGGTATCGGGGCGCGCCCGGCGCGGCCCCAGCCGACGCCTGAGCCTCGCCTCGCTCCGACCCCCACTTCGATACAGCCCCTAGGCCTGGTCGGCCACGAACGTCGAGACCCAGGCCAGCGACGCGTTCCAGTTGATGGTCAGCTCGTTGGTCGACCACGACTTGATGTCGTCCATGTAGCACAGCTGCGGCTTACAGCCGCGCAGCGCGGCGCCCGCGACCTCGTCCTGCAGCTGCGAGTTCGGGCCGCCGGCGAGGGTGCCGCGCGGCGGGTTCGGCAGCTTCGGGTCGAGCTGGTGGGCGTACCAGCGGCTGTGCTGGTTCTTCGACGCCTTCTCGCCGTAGCCGGTGACGTAGGACTGGTTGAGCGCGTTGCGGCCCAGGATGTAGTCCATGCCGGAGAGCACGCCGGTGCGGTACTTCGCCTCGCCGGTCAGGTCGAACGCGGTGGCGACGACGGTGAGGTTGTTGAGGATCTGGCTGTTCGAGCCCCAGTCGTAGCCGCCGTTGGGCGCGTACGGCTGGCCGTAGGCCTGCCCGTCCATGGTCTTGAGGAACCGGTCGGCCCCGTCGACCACGCTCTGGCGCACCCGCGCGCGGTCGGCGAGCTTGTTGTCGACGGTGGCGAGGTCGAGCCGGCCCAGGGCGGCGGTCGCGCGCCAGTCGAACGGCGCGGCGAACACGTCGGACTTGTGCAGCGGCGAGGACGTCACCGCGGAGCTGTACTGCTTGTCGCCGGTGCTGATGTACAGCTCGGCCGCGGCCCAGTAGAACTCGTCGCTGACGTCGGAGTCGCCGTAGGCGCCGCCGCCGGTCGAGTCGGAGTCCGGGGCGAACATCTTCGGGTGCTCAAGCGCCGCGGCGTACGCGGTCTTCGCCACCTTCAGCAGCTTCTCGGCGTAGGCCCGGTCGTAGGGCTCGAAGACCCGGGCGCCCTGCGCGGCCGCGGCGGCGAGGTTCAGGGTCGCGGCGGTCGACGGGGCGTGCAGCTGCCGCTGCTGGGTGTCGGCGGCCGGGTCGGTCGGCAGCCCCGTCCAGCCGGCGTCGGTCACCTTGTGGTGGGCCATGCCCGCCAGGGGGTCCCCGGCCGGCACCTGCATCTTGGTGAGGAAGTCGAGCTCCCAGCGGGCCTCGTCGAGCACGTCCGGCGTCTTGCCGCCGTGCTCGGGCAGGCGCAGGGAGCGGGCCTCGGCGGCCTTCGGGGAGCGCTCGTAGGAGCTCATGAGCTGGGCGACCGAGATGCCGCCGTTGACGACGTACTTGCCCTGGTCGCCGGCGTCGTACCAGCCGCCGGTGACGTCGAGGGTGTCGGTGCAGGCGCCCGGCTGGCACGGGACCTTGGTGTCGCCGCCGCCCGGGGTGTCCGCGGTGTGCCCGGCCTTGCGGCCGTAGCCCGGCGCGATGGCGTCGTCGATGGCGATGCCGCTGCGCTGCGGATAGTAGAACGACAGCGCGTCGATGCCGAGCTGGCGGTACGCCTTCGGGTCCAGGTCGAACGGGAGGCTGGCCTTGCCGTCGACCTCGAGCGTGTACGTGTGGCCGGAGCCGCGGTACGAGCTGAAGTCCACGACGTGCGTCTGCTGCCCGGAGCTGGCGTCCATACCGCGGGGCTCCGACTCGCCGGAGGCGACGACCTTGCCGGCGTTGTCCTTGAGCTGCCAGGCCAGCGGCTTGGCGGACTCGGAGATGACGGTGGCCCGCTTCGGGCCGTCGGGCAGGTACCCGACCTGGTTCACGCGGACCGGCGTGTCCGGGATGTGGTCCGGGGTGGCCGGGAACGCGTAGGCGCTGTCGGCGCTGGTTCCGGGCAGGCCGCCGTCGCGGCTCGAGAAGACGATGGGCAGCGCGACGGCGGGGACGGCGACGATCGCGGCCACGGCGGCCAGGCGGGCACGGCGGGACTGCAAAAGGGCGGGCAGGCGCACGGGACTCCTTCCGGTCTTGGGCAAAGGGGTGCATTACCGGGTGATTACGGCGTTGCCAGCGAACCTAGCCACCGGAAAGCCGCGCGAATCGGACAAAGCCGTCCCGGTGTGACCCCGGCCACAGCCGGACCCCTCCGTTGGCACAAACGCTCGTCCCGTTGTGTCGTACGTTTGCGCGTCGTGCCTGCTCAGAACGCTCTACGCGCCAGGTATACATGGCATGTATACATGTCGTGTAGAGTCCCGGGCATGTCCATCGGTCAAGCGTTTCTGGGGCTCCTCGAGGCCCGGCCCCGCCACGGCTACGACCTCAAGCGGGCCTACGACGAGCGCTTCGGCGCCGACCGCCCCCTCGCCTACGGGCAGGTCTACGCGACCCTGTCCCGCCTCCTCAAGCACGGCCTCGTCAGCGTCGACAGCGTTGAGTCGGGCGAGGGCCCCGACCGCAAGCGCTACGCGATCACCGAAGCCGGGGTCGCCGACGTCGAGCACTGGCTCGCCCACCCCGAGAAGCCCGAGCCCTACCTGCAGAGCACCCTGTACATGAAGGTCGTGCTCGCCCTGTTCACCGGCCGCCCGGCCGCGGAGGTGCTCGACACGCAGCGCGCCGAGCACCTGCGGCTGATGCGCGAGCTGACCCGCCGCAAGGCCGCCGGCGACCTGTCCGACCAGCTGATCTGCGACCACGCGCTGTTCCACCTCGAGGCCGACCTGCGCTGGCTGGAGCTGACCACCGCGCGCCTCGACGAGCTTGCGAAGGATGTACGGCGATGACCGCACTGCTTTCGGCCGAGGACCTGCACCGGTCGTTCGGGTCCACCGCGGCCCTGGACGGGGCGTCGATGTCGGTCGCGGCCGGTGAGATCGTCGCCGTGATGGGGCCCTCGGGCTCGGGCAAGTCCACGCTGCTGCACTGCCTCGCCGGGATCATCCGGCCCGACTCGGGGCGCGTGATGTACCGCGACCAGGAGCTCTCCGCCCTGTCCGACACGCGCCGCAGCGCCCTGCGCCGGGGCGAGTTCGGGTTCGTGTTCCAGTTCGGCCAGTTGGTGCCGGAGCTGACCTGCGTGGAGAACGTCGCCCTGCCGCTGCGCCTCGACGGGGTACGCCGCCGCGCCGCCGAGCAGCGCGCCCGCGAATGGCTCGACCGCCTGGAGATCGGCGACGTGGCCAAGAAGCGCCCCGGCGAGGTCTCCGGCGGCGAGGGCCAGCGGGTCGCGGTCGCCCGCGCGCTGGTCACCGGCGCCCGCGTGGTCTTCGCCGACGAGCCGACCGGTGCCCTGGACTCCCTCAACGGCGAGCGGGTCATGCGCCTGTTCACCGCGGCCGCCCGCGACAGCGGCGCCGCCGTCGTGCTCGTCACGCACGAGCCGCGGGTCGCGGCCTACTCCGACCGCGAGATCGTCGTCCGCGACGGCCGCGCCCTGGACCTGGAGCGGGCTCGATGAGCTCACCGCGGCGCTGGGGCTCCGAGGTGGGGCTCGGGGCCCGGCTCGCGCTCAGCGGCGGCCGCGAGGGCCTGGTCCGCACCGTGCTCACCGCCCTCGGGGTCGGGCTCGGCGTGGCGGTACTGCTGCTGTCCGTCTCGATCCCCGGCATCCTCGACGGCCGCCACCACCGCATCGACGGCCGCGACGACATGCACTACAGCGAGGAGGCGCCGGCCCGCAGCGACACGTCGGTGCTCATGCTGCCGGTCGACAACGCCTACCACGACCGCTCGGTCACCGGCCGGTTCCTCAAGCCCGAGGGCGCGCACCCGATCGTCCCGCCGGGCGTGACCGCGCTGCCGCCCGACGGCTCGATCGTCGTCTCCCCGGCGCTGCGCGACCTGTTCGAGACGCCCGAGGGCGCCCTGCTGCGCCAGCGTTTCCCGCAGCCGGTGGCCGGCGTGATCGCCAAGCAAGGACTTTCAGGCCCGAACGAGTTGTACTTCTACGGCACCCGCGGCAGCCTGAGCGAGGACGATCCCGACGTCCGCCGGCTCACGCACTACGGCTCGCCGAGCGCCCCCGGCGACCCGCTCTCGCCCATCCTGCTGCTGCTCGTCGTGGTCATCTTCGTCGTCCTGCTCATGCCCGTGGCGATGTTCGTCGCCGCGGCGACCCGCTTCGGCGGCGAGCAGCGCGACCGGCGGCTGGCCGCGGTCCGGCTCGTCGGCGCCGACACGTGGATGACGCGCCGGATCGCCGCCGGCGAGGCGGTGGTCAGCGCCGCGCTCGGGGTCGTTCTCGGCGCCGGGTTCTTCTCCGCCGGGCGGCAGTTCGCCGAGCGCTTCGAGCTCGGGTCGATCAGCGTGTACGCCTCCGACATACAGCCGTCGCCGCTGCTGTTCCTGGCGATCGTGGTCGCGGTACCGCTGGCGGCTCTGCTCATGACGCTGCTCGCCCTGCGCCGGGTCGTCGTCGAGCCGCTCGGCGTGGTCCGCCGGGCGACCGCGCGCGCCCGGCGGCGGATCTGGTGGCGCCTGCTGCCGTGGGCCGGCGGCCTCGCGCTCGTGCTGCCGCTCATCGGCGCGAAGGCGCACCGCTTCAACGTCTGGCAGGCCGCCATCGGCATCATCCTGCTGCTGCTCGGCGTGGCCACGATGCTGCCCTGGATCTTCGACCGGCTCGTCGCCCGGCTCGGCTCCGGCGGCCCGGTCTCCTGGCAGATCGCCATACGCCGGCTGCAGCTGTCGCACGACAGCGCGCTGCGGGCCGTCAACGCCGTCGCGGTCGCCGCGGCCGGCACGATCGCGCTGCAGATGCTCTTCTCGGCCGCGCAGGCCGAGAACACCCGGGACAGCGCCCAGAACGTCGCCGCGGCCCAGGCCGTCACGATGGTCAAGCCGAGCGTGTCGGTGCCCGTGCACGACGCGGCGCAGGCCGAGGCCGAGCTGCGTAAGAGCCCCGGGGTGACGAGCCTGCACACGTACCGCCAAATGGTCGTCTCGATGCCCGGCGACCCGAAGGTCTTCGAGGTCGCGGTGGCCGACTGCGACACCCTGCGCATCCTCGCCGACCTGCCGGGCTGCGCGGACGGCGACGTGTTCGTCGTCGACCCGGCGTCGTTCTCCCAGCCGGGCATGAGCGACGACGCCACCGCGGCCAAGGGCCGGGACGTGCTCGTCGGGGGCCGCGAGGACGACACGGCCAAGCCGACCTGGCACGTGCCGGCGCAGCTCAAGACGGCCAAGGAGCGGCGCGACCCGTACGCCTCCTACCACGACGGCCTGCTCGTGACCACGGGCGCGGCCCCGGCGGCGCTGACCGAGACCCTTGACGCGCGGTACTACACCTTCATCGGCCTCGACTTCGCCACCCCGGACGCGGTCGAGCACCTGCGCAACGCGGCGATGCGCATCGGCCCGACGGCGGACGTCACGATCCTGTCGCCCCGGGACGTCGACACGACGTTCGCGAGCATCCGCCGCGGCCTGTTCGCGGGCGCGACAGTGGTGCTGGTCCTGGTCGGTCTGAGCCTGCTCGTCGGTACCGTGGAGCAGCTGCGCGAGCGCCGGCGAACCCTCGCCGCCCTGGTCGCCTTCGGCACCCGCCGCGGCACCATGGCGTGGTCGATCCTGTGGCAGACCGCGGTGCCGGTCGCGCTCGGCCTGGTCGTCGCGTCCGTGCTCGGCCTGGGGCTGGGCGCCGTGCTGCTGCGCATCGTCGCGGTCAAGGTACGCCTCGACTGGCCGGACGTGGGCGCGGTGAGCGGCATCGCGGCCGCCGTGGTACTGCTGGTGACCCTGGCCAGCCTGCCCCCGCTGTTCCGGCTCATGCGGCCGGAGGGCCTGCGCTTCGAGTGATGCCCCGGACCCAGGCGACGAGACGACGGGCCGACTCCTCGGGCGGCCCGTCGTCGGTCCGCACCGCGGTCTCCACGGTGGCGCGCAGATGGGCGGCGAAGGCGACGTGCCGCTCGACCGCCCGCTCGCGCCAGCGCGGCCGCGCCTCGAGCCGGGCCCGGCGCACGTCGTCGGCGCAGTCGAGCACCGCGAAGTGGACCTCGGCGACCCACCGCCGGCCGGCGAGCTCGTCGAGCTGCTCACGCGTGAAGGGCGCCAGCAGTACCGTGTGCCGCCCGCTCTGCGCCGCCCCGTGCGCGACACTGAGCCACGCGTCGCGCAGCGCGGGCCAGTCGACCTCGCCGAACTCGCAGGCCCGCTCGAACGGCCCGATGAGCCAGTCGCCGTCGAACACCAGGCACTCGGGCAACCCCTGCACCAGATGCGGCAGCACCGTGGTCTTGCCCGACCCGGACGCCCCGGTGACGACGAACAGGGGCAGGCGCCGCGCGGGCTCACTGTGCCCGCAGTCGGGACAGACCGCGAGCTCCCCGCGGGGCACCATGACGATGGGCTCCTCACACCGCTGGCAGTAGTGCACGGGTTCAGCCTTCCGCCCTCTGCCGCAGATACGCCGCGGCCAGCTCGCGAAGGCGGGCCCGGTCGAAGCTGGGCCCGTGGCCGGGGTGGACGACGGACACGTCGAGGCCGGCGAGGAGCTCCATGCTGCGCCGGTAGGCGGCTACGTCGGAGTTCGGCAGGTCGTCGATCAGGCCACCGTCGTAGACGACGTCGCCGGAGTACAGGGTCCCGGTCCGCTCCTCCAGCAGGGCGATGCTGCCCGGCGTGTGGCCGGGAAGGTGCAGCACCGTCAGTACCCGCCCACCCAGGTCGATACGGTCACCGTCGCCGAGCGTGCGGTGCAGGGTCTCGGCCTGCGTGTACCAGTCGACCATGCGAGCAAGTCTGCCAGCGGCGATGCCGTTCCGGCCTTTACGCCCTACCGGCCCGGTCTCCCATCGGTCCTGTGCACCTTCACGTGATCCGGGCTAGGAGACCTCCGCGCCCAGGTAGGCCAGGACGGCCCGCACGCGGCGGTGGGCGTCGTCCGCCGGCGGCAGGGACAGCTTCGCGAAGATGTTCGTGATGTGCTTCTCCACCGACACCGGGGCCAGGACCAGGGCGGCGCAGATCGCCGAGTTCGACAGGCCCTGCGCCATCAGGGCCAGCACCTCCCGCTCCCGCGGGGTCAGTGCGCCCACGCCCGCGTTGCGGTCGTTGCGCGCGAACAGCTGCCGTACGACCTCCGGGTCCATCGCGGTGCCGCCCGACGCCACGCGTTCGATCGCGTCGAGGAAGTCGTCCAGGGCGGTGACGCGGTCCTTCAGCAGGTAGCCGACGCCGCCGCGGCCGTCGGCGAGCAGGTCGGCGGCGTAGGCGCGCTCGACGTACTGCGACAGGATCAGCACCCGGGCTTGCGGGTCGGCGGCGCGGATCTCCAGCGCGGCGCGCAGGCCCTCGTCGCGGAAGCCCGGCGGCAGGCGTACGTCCACGATGGACAGGTCCGGGGCGTGCCCGGCCACGGCGGCGAGCAGCGAGGGGGCGTCAGCGACGGCGGCCAGCACCTCGTGGCCGGTGTCGGTGAGCAGGCGCACGAGGCCGTCGCGCAGGAGGAGCAGGTCCTCGGCGATCACGATGCGCATGGCAGCTCCGCTCGCAGCAGGGTCGGACCGCCCGGCGGGCTGTCCACGGTGAGGGTGCCGTCCAGCGCCTCGACCCGCCGCCGCAGGCCGTCCAGGCCCGCGCCGGCCGGGTCGGCGCCCCCGCGGCCGTCGTCCTCGACGACGATGCGGACCCCGGCGGCGGTACGGCGGAGCTCGAGCACGCATGCCCCCGCGCCCGAGTGCTTGGCCGCGTTGGCGAGGCCCTCGGCGGCGACGAAGTACGCCGCCGACTCGACCGCGGCCGGGAACCGCAGCGCCGGGTCGCCGCGCACGACGACCGGCAGGGGGCTGTCCCCGGCCAGCGCGGCCAGGGCGGCGTGCAGGCCGCGGTCGGTGAGGATCGGCGGGTGGATGCCGCGCACGAGGCGGCGCAGTTCGGCGAGGGCCTCGTCGAGCTGCCGGCGCGCGGTGTCGACGTCGCTCAGGACCACCGACGACGAGTCCACGCCGCGCAGCTTGCGCGCGGCCAGCGCCAGCGTCATCCCCGCCGCCACGATCCGGGCCTGCGCGCCGTCGTGCAGGTCGCGCTCGATGCGCCGCAGCTCGGCCGCCTGCGCGTCCACCACCCGGGCGCGGGTGCGGGCCAGCCGCTCGGTCTCCTCGACCAGGCGGCGGTGCTCGCCGGGGGCCAGCAGCGCCCGGGCGACCGAGACCTCCAGCCGGGCCAGCCGGCGCACGAGCCAGGCGGCCAGCGGCAGTAGGGCCAGTCCCAGCGGTACCAGCAGCAGCCGCCCGCCGCCCGTGGTCATCAGCGGCTTCACCGGGAAGGGCGCGCGGGGGTTCGGTACCGCCCACGCCCACGCCGGCGCGGTGGCCATCCCCACGGTGACCGCGGTGACGACGATCCCGGCCACCCCCAGGCCGATGCCGAGCGGGAAGAGCAGCACCAGCCAGGCCAGGTCGCGCCAGGTGGCCGGCTGGGCCCCGACCGCGGCGACCCGGCGGCGGAGCGTGCCGGCGGGGGCGGGCACGTACGGCGGGTCGATCGGCCGGCCCAGCACCCACGCCGCCCGGTGCCGCTCGGCCCAGGCCAGCCGCCGGGTGACCCAGGCCGCGCCGAGGAACGCGGGGCCGCCGAGCTGGGTGACGCCGAGCACCGCCACGGCGGCGACGGCGGCGATGCTCCACAGCAGCCCGGCCGGGCCGGCGGCGACCCCGGCGGCCAGGTACCCCAGCGCCGCCCCCGTCCGTCTCACGACGATCAGCGTACGCATCGGATGGCGGCCGCCGCGCCCGCCAGCAGGCCGAGCCCTGCGGTGCCGCCCAGCAGGGCCGCGTAGGTGGCCGGGTCGACGAGGACCCGGAGGGTACCGTCCTGGGCCAGGCTGAACGCGCCGACGACCACCGCCGTCACCGCCGCGCCGAGCAGCGCCCCGACCGTCACCGCGATCGCCGCCTCGCCGGTCACCAGCCGCCGCACCTGGGCGACGGTGGCGCCGGCCAGGCGCAGGCTCGCGTACTCCGGCCGCCGCCCGGCGGTGGCGATCGCGAACGTGTTGACGACGGCGATCGCGGTGAAGCCCAGCGACACGGCGACCATCAGCTCCCAGGCGCCCTGCTGCTCGGGCGCGTCCGGGGCCGCGGGCGGCAGCGCCGAGCCGGCGAACCGGCCGGGGGCGCTCGTGCGCAGCGCCAGCGTGGCGACGAGGCCCCGCGGGTCGTGCGCGCCGACCAGGACGGCCGGGAGCACCAGGTCGCCGAAGCCGTGGGAGCGGTCGTAGGTCGCGGTCAGCGGCAGCTCGGTGCGGAAGCCGTCGGCCAGCCACACCGGCACCCGGTCGCCGACGCGCAGGCCCTCCTGCCGGGCCAGGAACGTGCTCACGGCCAGGCCGTCGGCGGTGAGCGCGCCCGAGCGGACGCCGAGGTCCAGGGCGGGCGCCCCGGTGGCCAGCAGGCCCTGCGCCGCGTAGTCCTCGGGCTTGCCGGCGCGCACGAGCACGGCCCGCGTGGGGATGGTCGCGGCCGCACCGGAGACGTCCGCGGCGGTGGCGAGCTTTGCGGCGGTACCGAGGGGAAGCCCCGCCCCCACGTCGAGCCGGACGTCGGCCGGGGCCGTGCGGGCCGCCTGCTCCGCCGCCGCCAGGTCGCCGAGCAGGGCGCTGTTGAGCAGCATCGTGGCGTTGACGGCGAACATCAGCACGAGGGGCACGGCGACGGCGGCGATCCGGCGGTGCTCGGCCCGGGCGATCAGCCCGGCCAGCCGGCCCATGGCCCCGGGCGCCAGCCGGCCGACGACGGCGGTCAGGCCGCGCACCAGCGGCGGCCCGCTCGCGGCCACCGCGCACAGCAGCAGCGCGCAGGACACGAAGCTCATGCCCATGCCGAGGGGCCCGTCCAGGGGCACGACCGCGAGCACGGTGACGGCCCCGGCCGCGGTGAGCACGGACAGCGCCACCCGCAGCGCGCCGGCGCCGCGGGGCGCCACCGCCGTCTCCGCGAGGGCCTGCGTCGGGGCGATCCGCACGGCGCGGCGGGCGGCGATGCGCGCGGCCAGCACGGTGAGCAGGACCCCGGCGGCCGCCGCGGCCAGCGCCACGCCCACGTTGGCGCGGACCTCGAACTGCGCGGGCACCACCCGCAGGTCCCGGAAGCGGCGGGCGATGAGGCCCGCGACGGCGACCCCGAGCGGCACCCCCGGCACCGCCGCCAGCGCGGCCAGGGCGGCCGCCTCGGCGCCGAGCAGCCGGCGCAGCGCGCGCGGGGTGGCCCCGATCGTGCGCAGCAGCGCGAGCTCGCGCAGCCGCTGCCGCACGCCGAGCGCGACGGTGCCGACGAGCACGAACACGGCGGCGAAGCCGGTGATGCCGATGACGAAGCCGAAGATCGAGATCGGCGCGACGTAGTCGGGCAGCGCGCCGGGCAGGTCGGCGCGGACCCGGTCGGCGCCGGTGCGCACGGCGGCGCCGGTGAGCGGGGCGGCCGCGCGGGCGAAGGCGGCCGGGTCGGCGGTGTGCACCGCGATCGCCGTCGGGCCCGCCAGGCCGGAGAGGGCGGCCACGTCGGCGTCGGCGACGAAGAGGGCGCCCTGGGCCGGCAGCGCCTCCCGGGTGACGCCGGAGATGTGCAGGGTCCGGGTGCCGGTGCGGGTGGTGACCTCGACGGCGCCGCCGGGGGCGAGGTGGACCCGCTCGGCGAGGTCGGCGTCGACGACGGCCAGCCCGGGGCCGGGCGGCGAACCGGACCGCAGCGTGAACGGCGTCAGCGCGGCCGAGCCCCAGCCGTGCCCGACGACTGGCGCGTGGTCCGCCCCGCGGACCGACCGGCCGCCGGCGGTGAGCTCCACCGCGAACGCGTAGTCGGCGACCGCCCCGTCCACGCCCGGCAGCGCGGCCAGCCGCGCGGTCAGCTCGGGCGGCAGCGTGCCGGCCCCGGTGAGCCGCTCGCTCTTCGTCTTCGTCTTGGTCTTGCCCTGCTTCTTGTCGGTCACGGTGGTCGCGGTGACCTCCCGCGCCCCGGCGACGACCGCGTCGGCCGCGGCGAAGCGGTCGGCCGGCGGCCGCGCGGTCAGCACCGAGAACAGCAGCAGCCCGCCGGCGGCGAGGAGCGCGACCGCGAGCACCGCGGCCAGGAACGTGCCGGCGTAGGCGCCGCGGTGGCGGCGCAGGCCGGCGAGGGCCAGGCGCATCATCGGGCGCTCACCGCCGTCATGCGGCTCGCGACGGCCTCGGCGGTCGGCGCGGTGAGCTCGTCGACGACGCGCCCGTCGGCCAGGAAGACGACCCGGTCGGCCCACGCGGCCGCGGCCGGGTCGTGGGTGACCATGACGACGGCCGTACCGGTGCGGTCGACCGCCTCGCGCAGCAGCCCGAGCACCTCGCGGCCGGTGGCGATGTCCAGGGCCCCGGTCGGCTCGTCGGCGAAGATCACCTCGGGCCGTCCGGCGAGCGCCCGCGCCAGCGCGACCCGCTGCCGCTGCCCGCCGGACAGCTGGGCGGGCCGGTCGTGCTCCCGCCCGCCCAGGCCGACCCGCCGGATCACCTCGCGGGCCCGGTCCCGGTCGGGGCGGACCTTGGCGAGCCGCTGCGGCAGCAGCACGTTGTGCCACACCGAGAGCGAGTCGATGAGGTTGTACGTCTGGAAGACGAACCCGACCCGCCGGCGCCGCGCCTCCGTCAGCCGCGGCTCCCGCAGCCGCGCGATGTCGTCCCCGGCGAGGCGGACCCGCCCCGAGTCGGCCCGGTCGAGCCCGGCCGCGCAGTGCAGCAGCGTGGTCTTGCCCGACCCGGACGGGCCCATCACGGCGCAGAAGCCGCCCCGGGCGAAGCTGACGGAAACGTCGTCCAGCGCCCGCACCCCAGCGCCCGGATAGGTCTTGACGAGGTTGTGCACCTCGACGACCGGTGTGTTCTCCATGCGGTACAGCCTCGGAAAATCCGGCGCCCGGCAACACATGGCGCCCCTGGATCTTCGGGGTAGGGCCAGCCCTACTCCGGCGTGTAGAGCAGCTCGTAGGTGCGCTCGGCGAAGCACCAGCCTTCCCCGGTGCGCTCGTAGCGGTCGTGGAACACGCCGTAGTTGATGTGCAGCGTGCCGTCGCGGAAGCGGCCGATCTCGTGGACGTACGCCCGGCCCGTGGCCCGGTCCCCGTCCAGCGCGATGGTGCCGGGGTGGGTGGTCTGGATCAGGAAGTCCCACGCGGTGCGCAGGCGCTGCAGGCCCTCCACGATCTCGGTGCGGCTGGTGAACTCGATGTTGGCGGCCGGGATGCGCCAGGCGGCGTCCGCGGTGAACAGCGCGGCCACGCGGTCGTACTCGCCCTGCATGGCGGCGTCGGCGAACTCGCCGCGCAGGGACTCGATCTCGAAGCGGTCGGTCACGGCGATCTCCTCAGAAACGGGCCACGGCGACGAACGCCGCCACGGCGAGGTACACGACGGTGGCCGCCACGGCGCGGGACTCGCCGCGGCGCTGGTGCACGACGGCGGCGCCGGCCATGAGCAGGGCCAGGCCGGTCGCGGCGAGCGGGGTCAGGACCTCGGCGACGTGCAGCAGCCGGGGCAGGATCAGCCCGGCGGCGGCGAGGACCTCGGCGACGCCGATGGCCTTCACCGCGGCCGGGGAGAACGACTCGGCCCAGGCGTTGCCCTTGGCCACGAGTTTCGACTTGGGCCACGCGAGCTTGACCAGGCCGCTGGCCAGGAAGGCGGCGGCGAGCAGGGAAGCGACGATCCACAGCGCTACGTTCATGCCGCGTCCGACGATGCAGGGGACGGAAATGTCAGGCTGACATTCCGGGGCCGTGTTTCGTCGAATGCGGTGGAGGTGGGTTGGGATGCAGGAACGGCGGCAGCTGTTGAACATCGCGTACCGGCTCCTCGGGTCGCTGGCCGACGCCGAGGACGTGGTGCAGGAGGCGTACGCGCGCTGGTACGCGCTCCCGCCGGGGCAGCGCGACGAGGTTGCGGCCCCCGCGGCCTGGCTCACGACGGTCACCAGCCGGATCTGCCTCGACCTGCTCGGGTCGGCCCGGGTGCGGCGGGAGCGCTACGTGGGGGAGTGGATCCCCGAGCCGCTGCCGCAGGCGGCCGGCGGGAGCGGCAGCGTCGCCGATCCCGCGGACCGCGTCACCCTCGACGAGTCGGTCGGCATGGCGTTCCTCGTGGTGCTGGAGAACATGACGCCGGCCGAGCGGGTCGCGTTCGTGCTGCACGACGTCTTCCGCTACTCCTTCGCCGAGGTCGGCGAGATCGTCGGGCGCTCGCCCGGCGCCTGCCGGCAGCTGGCCTCCTCGGCCCGCAAGCGCATCCGGAAGGCGCGGGTCGAGCGTGGCGCGGCGCGGCGGCAGGCCGAGGTGGTGCGGGCGTTCGCGCGGGCCTGGGCGGCCAAGGACATCGAGGCGCTGATCGGCGTGCTCGACCCGGACGCCACCGCGGTCTCCGACGGCGGCGGCCTCGTCCCGGCCACGCTCGAGCCGATCGCCGGCGCGGAGCAGATCGCGCAGGGGCTCGTGCGCATCATGGCCCTGGCGCCGGACGGCATGGTGGTGCTGGAGCGGATGGTCAACGGGCAGCCGGGCGTCGTCACCGAGGTCGACGGGGTCACGTCCACGGTCATGGCGTTCGAGGTCACCGGGGACCGGATCACCCGGATGTGGGCGGTGCGCAACCCCGAGAAGCTGCGGACCTGGACGAACGGCTGATCCGGGCCGGTTGCGCCGGGATGTTGTACTGGGCGCCATGACGTGGGCCCGGCCGACCGGCATCGGCTTCCTGGCGGTGGCGGCGCTGTTCGGCATCGGCGTGCGGGTCGAGATCGGCCACGAGCCGACCAGCTGGCTGCTGGTGACCGTCTACGCGGTGCTCGGCGCCGTCGCGGCCCTCGCCGGCGCCGGGCTCATGGTGCTGGGGAACCGGCGCTGACGAACGGGGACCCGGACGCGGCCGTGCGCCGCAGCGCGCCCGCCGGGTCGAGGTAGGCGGCGGCGACGAGGGCGATCCACTGGTACACGGCGTCCTCGTTGTCGGCGAGGGGCCCGGGCACGTAGTGCGGCGAGGACAGCCCGCGCTGCACCGACTCGCAGGCGGCCCAGTCCTGCCGGTTGGTGAGGTCCCAGAAGTCGACCGCGTACGCCGGGTCGTCGATGCCGTCCGGGAAGTACCAGCTGCACTCGATCTCGGTGTGCCCGGGCGCGAGCGGCGTGAGCCGGTGCGTCATCACGTAGTCGGGGTGCGCGGAGATCAGCAGGTTGGGGAAGAGCGCGACGTACAGGATGGTCCGCCGGGGCGCGCCGTCGATCCACACGCCGGCACCGCGGCCGTCGAAGGACATGGTCTCGGCGTGCTCGCGCAGGTCCATGCTGCCGCCGACCCACGCGCCCGGGAGCGTCCAGTTGTCGCCCGACGTGGGCGGGGAGACGCGGCACAGCTCCGGGTGGATGAGCGGGCAGTGGTAGCACTCCTGGTAGTTCTCGACGATCGCCTTCCAGTTCGCGGCGACCGGGTAGATGTGCCGGGCGCCCAGCCGCAGCGTCTCCATCCGGTACGGCGCGAGCAGCCCGTCCAGCGCGCCGGTGTACTCGGCCACCGGCGGCGCCGGGGTGCCCGCGTTCACCAGCAGCCAGCCGTGCCAGACGGCGAGGGGCAGCTCGAGCAGGCCCAGCGCGGCCGCGTCGAAGGACGCGACGCTGGCCATGTGCGGGGCGGTGGCGAGCGAGCCGTCGAGGCGGTACGCCCAGCCGTGGTACGGGCACACCGCCGACGCCCGGTCGGCCGTCTCGCCGTCGCCGAGCAGCTCGTGGCCGCGGTGCCGGCACACGTTCGCGAACGCCCGCGGTTGCGGGCCGAACGTCAGCAGCACCCCCACGTCGCCCGCGGTCACGGCGCGCTGGTTGCAGCCCTCGGACAGCTCGTCGAGGCGGCCCAGGCACGTCCACGCGCCGGCGAACAGGTGCCGGCGCTCCCATGCGAGCACGGCCGGGTCGGTGTACGCGGCGGCCGGCAGGGTCCGGGAGGATCCGAACGGGCGCAGCGCCGGCTCGATCCCGGCCGGGTCGAGCGGCGCCGCGGGCAGTTCCGTCATACGCTAAGCCTCGCTCAGCGCCACCCTCGTGTAAATGCGGCGGAGGGGGCCGGGGGAGTACCAGTTGAGCCGCCCGAGCGCCCGCAGGATCGCCGGGACCAGGATGCCGCGGATCAGCGTCGCGTCCACGATGATCGCCAGGCCGCAGCCGATGCCGAACATCTGCAGGAAGCTCACGGTGCTGGTGCCGAAGGCGAAGAAGCTGACCGCCAGCAGCGCGGCCGCGGCCGACACGATCCGCCCGGTGCGCGCCAGCCCCGCGCGCACCGCGTCCGGCGTCGACCGGCCGCGCGCGTGCAGCTCGGCGATGCGGCCGATGAGGAACACCTCGTAGTCCATCGACAGGCCGAAGACGATGCAGAACATGAGCACCGTCATCGCGGTGTCCATGGGCCGGGGCGTGAAGTCCAGCCACGACGCCAGGTGCCCGTCCTGGAAGATCCAGGTGAGCACGCCCATCGTCGCCGACAGGCCGAGGACGTTGAGCACGAGCGCGCGCAGCGGCTGCACGACGCTGCCGGT
Organism: Dactylosporangium sp. McL0621; assembly: GCF_049995355.1. Taxonomy (NCBI): domain Bacteria; kingdom Bacillati; phylum Actinomycetota; class Actinomycetes; order Micromonosporales; family Micromonosporaceae; genus Dactylosporangium; species Dactylosporangium sp. McL0621. Next base: position 8,714,388 of record NZ_CP188259.1, on the reverse strand, counting down.
GAACAGGAACAGCAGCGCGAACGTGGCCAGCACGACGACCGCGATGCCCAGCGGCAGCCGGGAGCCGATCGCGTGCGTGGTGTCGACGAGCCGGGCGTCGGTGCCGCCGACGTACGCGGTGACCGGCGCGGGTGTGTCCCGTACCGCGCGCACGAGGGCCCCGGCGTCGCCGGACTTGGCGGCCAGCCTGGTGTCGAGCACCAGCCGCTCCCCGTCGCCCCGGCTCAGCGCCGGGTTGCCGTCGCCGACCCGGGCCCCGCCCGCAAAAGTGCCCGCGCCGCTCGTCACCCGCCCGGCGTGCGCCAGCGCGGACAGCCGGGCCGCGTAGCCGGCCACCGCGTCGCGCGCGACGGCCCCGTCGAGCACCACGTCGACGCTCGCCTGCTGGTTGCTGGCGAACCCGGTGGCGAGCCGGTCGGCGACCAGCCGCCCGTCGCTGCCGGGGCGCAGCACGCCCTCGTCGGGGGTGCCGAAGGAGACGTGCAGCAGCGGGCTCGCGGCGACGAGCAGGCCCAGGACGACCGGGAGGGCGGCGAGGGCGGGGCGGCGCATCACCGCATCGGCGAGCCGGCCCCAGAACCGGGAGTCGGCGGTACCCGTACCGCGCCGCCGCCTCTTCAGCCGGGGCCCGAGCACGGCCAGGAGCGCGGGCAGGACCACGAGGGCGCCGACGGCGGCGATGGCGACGACGCCGATCCCCGCGTAGGCGAAGGAGCGCAGGAAGTACAACGGAAACACCAGCAGCGCGGTGAGGGCGGTGGCGACGGTGGCCGCGGCGAAGAGGATGGTCCGTCCGGCCGTCGCGACCGTCCTCGCCAGCGCCTCCGCGACGGGGGTGTCGCCGTCCAGCTGTTCGCGGAAGCGGCTCACCATGAGCAGGGCGTAGTCGATGCCGAGCCCGAGCCCGAGCGCGGTGGTGAGGTTGACGGCGAAGACCGACACGTCGGTGACGGCGGACAGGGCGGACAGCTCGGCGAAGGTGCCGACGATGGCGACGCCGCCCACGGCCAGGGGCAGCAGGGCGGAGACCACGGAGCCGAAGACGAGGATGAGCAGCAAGAGCGTCAGCGGTACCGCGATCGCCTCGGCGATCGCCAGGCTGCGCGCGACCTGGGCGTTGACGTCCACGTTTACCGCGGCCTCTCCGCCGGCCCGCACCGGGCCGCCGGCCGCGTACCGGTCGATGAGCGCCCGGGTCCGCTCGCGCCGCTCGTTCTCGTCGCCGTCGACGTGCGCGAGGACCATCGCGTCGGCGCCGTCGGCGGAGCGCAGCTCGGGGACGCCGGTCGTCCAGTAGGAGACCACGTCGCGCACGCCCGGCTCGCGGCTCAGGCTGTCGGTGAGCTCCCGGCCGGTCCGCTCGTCGGCGGTGGGCACGAGCAGCACGAGGTTGGGCCGCCCGCCGAACTTGTCGTCGATGATCCGCTGTGCCTTCGACGAGTCCGAGGCCGGGTCGTCGAAGCCGCCGCCCTGCAGCCGCCCGAACGCGCCGGCCCCGGCCACCCCGGCGGCGACCAGCAGCAACAGCGAGACGACGAGGACGATCCGCGCGCGGCGATGGATGAAAGTGGCGTACCGGTGCAACATCTGCTCTCCCCCAAGGGATGTTGACGGCGTAAACTTAACGGTGTCAACATTGCACATGGTGTTAACGGTGTCAACATCCGGCAGGATGAAGGGGTGCCCACCAGCAGAGTCAGTCGCCACTCGTACCACCACGGCGACCTCGCGAACGCGCTGACCGGCGCGGCGCTGGAGCTCGCCCGCACGGGCGGCCCGGAGGCCGTGGTGCTGCGCGAGGCGGCCCGCCAGATCGGCGTGTCCGCCACCGCCGCCTACCGGCACTTCAGCTCGCGCGAGGCCCTGATGCACGCGGTGAAGGACTGCGCGCTGGGCGAGATGGTCGAGCGGATGCAGCAGGAACTGGAGCGCGTGCCGGCCGGCGGCGACCCGGCGACGCGCCTGCGGGCCCGGCTGCGCGCGCTCGGGGCGGGCTACATCGGCTTCGCGCTGGAGAAACCCGGGCTGTTCCGCACCGCGTTCCAGCGCAACACCCCGATCACCGGCCAGCACGGCGCCGACCCGATGGAGACGGCGCCGTTCAAGATGGTGATCGCGATCCTCGACGACCTGGTCGAGCTGGGCCTGATCGAGCCCGACAAGCGGCCGTTCCTGGGGATGGCCGCGTGGGCGACCGTGCACGGGATGGCGGACCTGATCCTCGACGGCCCGATGCGGCACATGACGCCGGAGATCCAGCAGGCCGCGGTCGACCGCGCGCTGGACATGGTGGTGGACGGCATCACCGTGCGGTGAAGGCGTCCTAGTCGCTCAGCGGGCGGCGGCCGGCGAAGCCGAGGTCGACGCGGTGGTACCACGTCAGGTCCGGGTCCCCTTCCAGCCAGCACAGCAGCACGTCGGCGCCGTCGAGCTCGGCCGGGAAGTCCAGCAGCAGCGGGGCCAGGCCCTTCAGGTGCGCCCCGGTCTCCTGCACGGCCGTGATCAGCTCGTCGAGCAGCGCCTCGGCCGCCTTGAGCTCCGCCATGCCGCCCAGCGGCGTCGGCGAGCCGCCCGGGGCGAGGGCCGCGGCGAGCTCGGCGGCGTCGGCCCGGACGGCGACAAGCTGGTCGAGCGCCGGGCGGATCCGCGCCAGCTCCGCGCGGGCCTCCGCGACGGTGAACAGCACCATGGCGCACACCCTCCCACCACGGTCGCGCGGAGCCGCCACCGGGGCGGTCGGGTGCAGCGCGGTCGGCGGCCGGACGGGGCCCCCGCGCCCGGAGTAACCTCCGATCGTGGAGCTGATCGCGGCCTGGGAGGCGGGCACCGGCGCGGAACGCGAGCGCCTCGCCCCAGCCCTGGAGGCCGCGCTCGAAACCGCCGATCCGGCCGGCCGGTATGCGCTGGCCGAGCGGCTCGCCGAGCTCGACGACCACCGCCACGCGGCCGCCACCCACCTCGCGGCCGTCCTCGCCGCGCAGCGGCGCGCCCTGCCCGCCGAGCACCCCGACGTGCTCGAGACCCGCGCCGCCCTCGCCCACGCCGAGCGCGACCCGGCCGCGGCGGAGGCGGTGGCGACCGACGCCCTGCGCGCGGCCGGGCCCCGGCACGCCGCGACCGCCCACGCCCGGCTGCGCCTCGCCCAGGCGCACGAGCGGCGCGGGGACTTCGCGGCCGCCCGGCACCTGCTGCGCCGCGCGATCCCCGACGCGGTACGCGGGATCGGCCCCGACCACCGGCGCACCGCCGGGCTGCGGCTGACCCTGGCCGAGGTCTACGAGCGGGACACCATCCGGTACGCGAGCCTGCACCGCGGCGCGCTGCGGGCGTACCGGAGCCTGCTGGGGGCGCAGCGGCAGTACCACCGCACGATCGAGAGCCTCGAGCGCGTCCACGGGCCGGGCGCGCCGATCGTGCTGGCCACGCTCGAGCGGCTGGCCGACCTCTACGAGCGCACCGGCACGCTCGGGGTGGCGACCGCGCAGTACGAGGCCGCGCTGCAGTGGCACGAGATGCGGCACGGGCCGGACGCGCCGGAGACGCGCGCGGCGCGGGACACGCTCGCCCGGGTGTACCTGCGGGGGCGGCACCCCGAGCGCGCGGTGCCGCTGTACGAGCCGGTCCACCACGAGCACGAGCCGACCGAGAGTGAGCCCGACGAGGCCCTGGACGACCTCGCCGAGGCGCATCTGGCGGCCGGGGACGAGGCGGCGGCGCAGGAGGTGTACGAGCGGCTGTTCCTCCTCCTCGCCGAGCGCGACGGCCCCGACGCGCCCGAGACCGTGCGCTACCTGGCCGAGGTCGCGGAGGCCTTCGACGAGGCGGGCGCGCGGGCGGTCGCGGTCGGCTGGCACGAGCGGGTGGTCGCGGCCCTGACCCGCGCCGAGCCGCGCGACGAGGCCGCCCTGAGCCTGGCCCGCGGGCACCTCGCGGCGGCCCGGGACGGGGCGGGGCGGGCCTGACCGTCACCCGTTCGGGCGTCCCGGGTGCGACACGCCGACCGGCGGGCATCGTGCGGTACCGCAAGGTGGCCCGGCGGCGGCGGGCCTGAACCGCGGGGCTCGGCCCGGGGCCTGCCGGCGGCGGGCGCGATCCTTCCGGGCGAACGCGTCCGGGGCACACTTGTGGCATCCGCGGCGGTCGACGGCCGCCGCGGATGCCATGATGTCTGTCGACACTCGGAAACCGGGCGAGGAGGGGGCCGCGATCGGATGGCGCGGTTCGAGGCGGTGACATCGGTCGAAGGCCCGAGGGCGGCGGTGGCGCTGTCGGGCGAATGCGACCTGTCGGCCCGCGAGGAGTGCACGACGGCCCTCATGACCGCGGTGGACGCGGCGCCGACGGTCGTGGTGGACCTCGGCGGGGTGACGTTCCTGGACTCCAGCGGCGTGCACGCGCTGGTGACCGCGTACCGGGCGGCGCAGGACCGCGGCGGCCGGCTCAGCGTGGTCGGCGCCGGCGGGATGGTCGCCCACGTGCTGGAGATCACCGGCGTCGGCGGTCTGCTCAGCCCGCAGGACGGGGGCCGTGATGGTTGAGCACCCGGCCGTCCCGGGCTCGTGGATCGGTTACCGCCTGGTCTCCGACCTGGCCGCGGTCCGCGCCTTCGTGACCGCCCGCGCGGTCGCGCTCGGCCTGTCCCGCGACCGGGCCGATCTGCTGACGCTGGCCGTGAACGAGCTGGCCACGAACACGCTGCAGTACACCGAGCAGGGCGGCGAGGTCCAGTTGTGGACCGAGTCCGGGCAGGTCATCTGCGACGTGCTCGATCAGGGCCCGGTGCTGCACTTCGGCGCGGCCATGCCCCCGGCCGACGCGGTCCGCGGCCGCGGCCTGGCCATCGTGGAGCTCGTGTGCGACCAGGTCGCCGCCTTCGCCGGTGCCCGCGGCTCGATCGTGCGTCTGCAGCTGGTCCTGGCCTGACCCGCGGCCCCCATACCGAGCACGACGGCGTCCTCTCCCCGGCGGGCCGCCGGGGAGATTCCGCATGGCGGTCGTTCGTCGTCCTGAGCGTGTCCGGTCAGAGCACCTGCACGGCCAGGGTGCACGTGTCGTCGTCCGGGGAAGGGCGGCGCAGCAGCTTGCGCAGGCCCGGCAGCGGGTCGGTGATGTCCGGCCCGGTCGCCGCCGACAGGGCCGCCTTCACCCAGTCCAGCTGTGTGCCGACGTCCATCGCGCGCCGCTCCACGAGCCCGTCGGTGTAGAGCAGGACCACGTCGCCGGGGCTCAGCGCGGTCGTCTCGGCCGGGTACGCCGCGTCCGCCACCGCCCCGAGCAGCAGGCCCGGCGGCAGCGGCAGCTCGTCCGCGGCCCCGGCCCGGGCCAGCAGCGGCGGCAGGTGCCCGGCCCGGGCCCAGGTGAGGCGGCGCGCCGTGGGGTCGAAGGTCCCGATGACCGCGGTGCCGGTGAGGCCGAGCTGCACGCACAGCCGGTTCATGTGGCCGAGCAGCGTTCCCGGGTCGTGAATGCCGATGGACAGCCACGCGACAAGCGCGAAACGCAGGTGGGCCATGCCGTTGGCGGCCTCGAGGCCGTGGCCGGCGACGTCGCCGACGGCGAGCACGACCGGGCCGTCGGGAAGGGTCTGCGCGTGGTACCAGTCCCCGCCGACCCGCAGCGCGCTCTCGGCCGGCAGGTAGCCGACGGTCGCCCGCAGGCCGCTGAGCGGGAACGGCTCGCGCGGCACCGGCTGGATGAGGTGCTGCAGCTGGGCGGCGAGGCGGTGCTCGGCGATGGCCGTCAGCTCGCGGGTGTGCAGCTGGTCGCTGAGCCGCTCGATGGCGCTGCGGGACAACTCCCGCGCCGTCACGTCCTGCACGACGGCGTAGACCTTCAGCGGCGCCCCGGCGGCGTCGCGGGCCAGGTCGGACAGGACGCGCAGGTGCTTGGTCCCCTCGCCGACCCGGAAGCGGAGCGTCACGTCGGAGGTGGCGCCACCGCCCGAGCGCATGCGGGTATCACTGTCCGAGCGCATGCGGGTATCACTGTCCGAGCGCATGCGGGTATCACTGTCCGAGCGCATGCGGGTATCACTGTCCGAGCGCATGCGGGTATCACTGTCCGAGCGCATGCGGGTATCACTGTCCGAGCGCATGCGGGTATCACTGTCCGAGCGCATGCGGGTATCACTGTCCGAGCGCATGCGGGTATCACTGTCCGAGCGTATGCGGGTATCACTGTCCGAGCGCATGCGGGTATCACCGTCCGAGCGCATGCGGGTATCACTGTCCGAGCGTATGCGGGTATCACTGTCCGAGCGCATGCGGGTATCACTGTCCGAGCGCATGCGGGTATCACTGTCCAAGGTTTGCCAGGACAGCTCGGCGATCGGCGTGTCCTCCGGCACGACCGCCGCGGACTGCTCGGCGCGCGGCATCGGGCCCAGCGCCGGGTCGCGCTCGAAGATGCGGTACATCCCCGGCGACCAGTCGGAGCGGCCGGTGAGCAGGTCGTACTCCGCCCAGCCGAGGCTGCCCAGCGACTCCGTGCGGTCGAGGCGGCGGCGGGCCTCGTCGACCCGCTCCCACCACACGAGCAGGCCGTCCAGCACGCGGTGCACGTTGACGCCGAAGCTCGAGTCGGCGGCGAAGCCCGCCGCGTCCTGCAAGTAGTGGTAGTCGTCCAGGCCGGCCGGGGCGCCGGTGCGCAGGACCTGCTGGTAGAGCGCCCACAGGGGGCCGCCGGCGACCGTGGGGTACAGCTCGGTGAGCCGCCGGCCGACGCGCGACGGGCCGAGGCCGTAGAGGTCGGCCCCCTCGCCGCTGGTGGCCGCGACGATGAAGTCGGAGACCTCGCCCGTGGCCGTGCGGACCGGGCGCAACCATGTGCACCCGGCCGGCACGACGGCCAGGATCTCCCGCACGACCGCCGCGATCGCCTCGGCGTCGTCTGCCATGCCCCGAGCCTATCGGCACCGGGCGATCGCGGCGGCCCTGCGGTGGGTCAGGCGGCCGAGCAGGTGGGGGTCAGGGTGCCGGCGGTACCGGTGCCCTGAATCCCGAACTCGGTGAACTGGCCCGCGTTCACGTGCCCGTTGTAGGACACGTTGCTCCAGTTGTTACCGGACCTCGTGACGTTCCACGAGCTGGTGGCGGTCGCGCCGGACGGCAGCGTGAGGCCTACCGTCCAGCTGTTGATGGCGGCCGATCCGGCGGTGACGCGGACGGTGACGACGAACCCGCCCTGCCACTGGTTCACCGACACGGTCGCGGTGCAGGCGCTGGTGCCGCCGCCCGGGCCGGACGGCGAGGGGGACGAGCTCGACGGCCGCGGCGACGCCGAGGACGACGACGGGCGCGGCGTCGGGCCCTGGGTGTTGAGGCCCATGAACTCGATCGCCATCGCGGCCTGGCCGGCCAGCGGCAGGGAGTGCCCGACGCCGCTGATGCTGATGCCCTCGACCGGCGGCGCGACGTTCGCGCTGCCGTAGCGGGTGCGGGTCCAGCCCGAGCGCGGGGTGTCCGTCAGCGCCGGCGTCTGGCTGACGCCGAGCACGTTCGTCCACTGCTTGATCTCCTCGCCGAAGTTCGGGTAGGAGAGGGTCGTGTCGGTCGTGCCGTGCCACAACTGCATCCGCGGCCGCGGCCCGCTGTAGCCCGGGTAGGCGTTGCGGACCATGTCGCCCCACTGCTGCGGCGTGTAGATGCGCTGGCCGCTGGAGCACTGGCTGTTCCACGACGAGCCGTCGGTGGTGGCGAAGCAGCCGAACGGCACGCCCATGAACGCGGCGCCGGCCTTGAACACGTCCGGGTAGTCGCCGAGCAGGACGTTTGTCATCATCGCGCCCGACGAGGCGCCGGTGACGTACACCCGGCCCGGGTCGCCGTTGTAGTGCTGCTCGGTGTAGGTGACCATCGACATGATGCCGACCGGGTCACTGCCGCCGTTGTGGGTCAGCGCCTGCGGCGACGAGACGTCGAAGCACTGGCCGCTGCGGGTGGCCGAGGGGTAGACGACGATGAAGCCGTACTGCGCGGCCAGGGACGCGAACTCGGTGCCGGAGTAGAACGCCGGGCCCGAGCCGGTGCAGTAGTGCACGGCGACCAGGATCGGCGGCTTGGCCTGCACGTTGTCGGGCACGAAGATGTGCATCCGCAGCCCGGACGGGTTGTTGCCGAAGTTCGTCACCTCGGCCAGCGAGGCGGCCTGCGCGGGCTGGGCGACCACGAAGATCCCGGCCAGGGCGAGGGCGATGCCGGCGGCGACGGCGAGCAGACGGCGCATGTCAGCTCCCCGCGCAGGTCGGCGCGAGGGTGCCCGCGGTACCGGTGCCCTGGAAGCCGAACTCCGTGTACTGCCCGGCGTTCACGTGCCCGTTGTAGGACACGTTGCTCCAGTTGTTGCCCGAGCGCGTGACGTTCCACGAGTTGGTGACCGCCGCGCCGGAGGGCAGCGCGAGCCCGACCGTCCAGCCGTTGATGGCCGCCGAGCCGGCCGTGACGCGCACGGTCACGACGAAGCCGCCCTGCCACTGGTTGACCGAGGTGGTCGCCGTGCAGCCGTTGCCGGTGCCGCCGCCGGGGTTGGAGGGCGACGTGGACGGCGACGGCGACGTGCTGACCGACGGCGAGGTGGAGACCGGCGGGGGCGAGGTCGTCCCGCCGTCGCCGTTCAGGGCCGTCAGCGTGGAGTTGTACGCGGCCTTCTTGTTGCCGTTGTTGTCGAACAGCAGCGGGTTGTCGCTGGCGCGCCACGAGTCGCTGTCCCGGATGCCCCACACCGTGATGCCGGTGCAGCGCGACACGGCCAGGCAGGCCTTCACCACGGAGGCGTAGGCGTTGGCCTGGGCGGTGCCGGAGTAGGCGATGTCCAGCTCGGTGATCTGCACGTCGACGCCGAGATCGGCGAAGCGCTGCAGGTTGGCCTGGTAGTCCGCGGTCAGCGGCGAGCCGGAGTTGATGTGCGACTGGAAGCCGACGCAGTCGATCGGCACGCCGCGGGCCTTGAAGTCCTTCACCATGTTGTAGACGCCGGTGCTCTTGGCGTTGACGCCGTCGGTGTTGTAGTCGTTGTAGCAGAGCTTCGCGCCCGGGTCGGCGGCCCGGGCGGTGCGGAAGGCGACCTCGATCCAGTCGTTGCCGGTCCGCTGCAGGTTCGAGTCCCGGCGCCCGCCGCCCCCGCCGTCGGCGAAGGCCTCGTTCACCACGTCCCAGGCGTAGATCTTGCCCTTGTAGTGTCCGGCGACGTTGGTGATGTGGTTGACCATCGCGTTGCGCAGCGCCGTGCCCTCCATGCCCTGCGCCCAGCTCGGCTGCTGCGAGTACCAGGCCAGGGCGTGGCCGCGCATCCGCTGCCCGTGCGCGTTCGCGTGGGCGACGATCTGGTCGGCGTTGCCGTAGCTGAACTGGCCCTGGGTGGGCTCGGTCGCGTCCCACTTCATTTCGTTCTCGGGCGTGATCATGTTGAACTCGCGGTCGAGAATGCCGCTGTAGGTGGCGTCGCTGAGTTTGTAGGCGGCGACGGCGGTACCGAAGTACCGGCCCTTGTCCGCGGCCGAAGCGCCCAGGGTCGAGGCGGCTTCGGCGCTACTCGCGAGGCCCACGACGACGGCGATCGCGGCCGCACCGGCCACAGCGATCGCGCCCCGTGTCCTTGCTTTCCTCATGGCGGGAGACCTCCGAAATATTTCGACATCCGCTGATTCGCGGACCTCTTCCAGCATTCCTAGAAAATGGCTGGAAAGAAATGTTTCGGAGGCCTCCACCAGGTCGAAGGCGTTATCGATAATGCAATTTCTGAAACTTACAAACGCCTATGTTTCAGCCTTTTACTGAACCCGTTAAGCCGCCCACGATTCGCCGCTCGGCGAAGACGAAGAAGCCGATCGCGGGGATCATCGAGGCCGCCGTGTAGGCCAGGATGCGCGCCGTGTCCTGGGAGTACTGCGTCTGGAACGCCGCGACGCCCAGCGGCAGGGTGAAGTCCGTCGGGTCCGACAGCACGAGCAGCGGCAGCAGGTACCCGTTCCAGCTCGTCACGAACGCGAGGATCGCGACGGTGGTCAGCGCCGGGCGGCTCAGCGGCAGCAGGATCCGCCAGAAGAACCCGAGCCGGCCGGCCCCGTCCATGGCCGCCGCGTCCTCGAGCTCGCCCGGGATCGCGTGCATGAACGGGCGCAGGATCACGATGGTGATCGGCAGCGAGAACGCCGCCTCCGGCAGGGCCACGCCGAGCGCGTGCTCGAGCAGGCCGAGCTGGCGCAGCAGCAGGTACAGCGGCAGGGCCGCGGCCGTCACCGGGAACAGCAGGCCGATGGTGAACAGCGTGTACAGGCCCTCGCGGCCCTTGAACTGGTACCGCGAAAGGGCGAAGGCCGCCATCGCCCCCGTGGCGACGGCGAGGCCCGTGGCGACCACGGCGATGAACGCGCTGTTGGCCATCGCCCGCCAGAACACCGAGGAGGACAGGACCTCGGTGAAGTTGGACATCACCCAGGGGTGCGGCCAGCCGGCGGGGGAGGTGTTGATCTGTGCGTTGGTGCGGAAGCCGCCCAGGATCGTGAAGAGCAGCGGGACGATGGTGATCCCGACGACGAGCACGGCCGCCAGATATCTGAACGGCGTGCCCAGGGTCATGGCCTTCGGTGAGTTCACGGCGTTCGGCGAGGCCATGGCGTCACTCCACGATCCGGGTCAGGGCGCCCTGGGTGTCACGGCGCAAGGCGAAGCGCTGGTAGATCAGCGCGAAGATGAAGCAGACGACGAACAGCACGATGGAGACCGCGCTGCCGTAGCCGAACTCGTAGCGGCTGAAGCCGCGGTCGAGCAGGTAGGTGGCCATGGTGCTGGAGGCGTTCGCGGGACCGCCCAGCGTCATGATCCAGACCAGGTCGAACAGCTGCAGCGAGCCGATGATGGACAGGAAGATCCAGATCCGGATCGTCGGGCCGAGCAGCGGCAGCACGATGCTGCGGGTCGTCTGCCACGGGGTGGCGCCGTCGGTGGCGGCCGCCTCGCGCAGCTCCGGCGGGATGCTCTGCAGCCCGGCCAGCAGCAGGATGATGCCGAAGCCCAGGTACTTCCACGTGATCACGATGAACAGCGTGTAGAGCACCAGGTTGCCGTCGGCGAGCCAGTCCTGGATCAGGCCGCCGAGCCCGACGGCCCGGAACATCTGGTCGACGAACCCGTCCGGCTGGAGCATGAGCAGCCAGACCACGGCGGTGATGGCCTCGGAGAGCACGTACGGCGCGAAGACGATGAGCCGCAGCGCGGCCCGGCCCCTGATGCGGCCGTTGAGCAGCAGCGCGATGCCGACGGACAGCGGGAGCTGGATGAGCACCGACAGCACCGCGATGATGATGTTGTGCAGCAGGGAGTGCAGGAAGACCTCGTCCTGCAGCACCCGGGAGTAGTTGCCCAGCCCGAACCAGGTGCGAGGGCTGAAGCCGGTCCACTTGTAGAAGCTGTAGTAGACGGCCGCCGCGATGGGCAGCAGCACGAATCCGATGAACAGCACCAGCGCCGGGGTCAGCAGCAGCGTGAGCTCGAGCCGCTTGGCCCGGCGCCCGCCCGGCCGTCGGGCCGGTCGCGACGCCGCGCGACCGGCCCGGGCCGATGGTGCCGCCGCCACGGCGATACCACCCGATTGCGTCATGCCTGACTCTCGTTTCATTGGGTGCGGCCCGGGGTGCGACCGCGACCAGAGTGTTTCAGTAGGTGCGGTCCCTGGGACCGGAACCGAGGTTGCGGAGTTTCAGTGGTGCGGCCGGTGGAGGCCGGGACCATCGAGGCCCCGGCCCCTTTCCGCCCACCGCGACCCGAGTGTGTCAGGGGCCGCGGGTGGGCGGAGCCCCCCGATGGGGAGCGACCGGAGGGAGCGCGAAACACAGTCCTACTTGTTGGCGACGGCCTTCGTGAACGCGTCCACGATGCCCTGCGGCGAGCCCTTGCCGGCGAAGAAGTCCGCGACCGCGTCGTTCAACGCCTGACCCACGCTCGTCGGCAGCGCCTGGTCGAAGTACACCTGGATGTAGGGCGCCCCGTTGAGGTACTCCTGGACCGTCTTGAGCGACTGGTCCTGGATCGCCGAGATCGCCTTCGGGTTCGACGGCAGCGTCGCGGTGTTGGTCGACACCAGCTTGGTCTGCACGTCGGTGCTGGCGATGTACTTCAGGAAGTCCGCGCACGCCGGCCCGGCCTTGACCGCGCAGGAGAACCCGTCGCCGCCGCCGAGCGCCGTGCCCGGCGTGCCCTTCCCGCCGTCGATGCTCGGGAACGGGAACCAGCTGAGCTTCGAGGCGAACTGCTTGTCCTCGGTCAGCGGGATCATCGTCGGCAGTTCCCAGTCGCCCTGCAGCTCCATCGCGGCCTTGCCGTTGGCGACGAGACCGGCCGAGCTGCCCGCGCCCTGCTGGGCCGGGGTGCCCAGGAACGCGTTCTGGAACGGGTTGGTGGCCAGGAACGCCTTGAGGTCCTCGCCCGCCTTGACCCAGCACGGGTCGTCCATCTTGAGGTTCTTCACCGTGTTCTTGACGGTGTCGGTGGAGCACTCCCGGATGGCGAAGTACGACCACCAGAACGCGTCCGGCCACTTGTCCTTGCTGCCGATCGAGATCGGCGTGATGTTCTTGGCCTTGAGCTTGGCGACCGCGTCGTTGAGCTCGGTCATGGTCTTCGGAGCCGCGGCGATGCCGGCCTGCTCGAAGAGGTCCTTGCGGTACCAGAAGCCGACCACGTGCAGGTCGTAGGGGATGCCGTACTGCTTGCCCTCGACCTGCCAGCCGGTCGCGGCCTGTCCGAGGTCACCGATCCACGGCTTCACCTGGTCGGTCATGTCCATGATCTTGCCGGACTGGACCTGCGTGGCCAGGGCGCCGCCGCCCCACTGCTGGAAGATGCTGGGCGGGTTCGGTGACTGCAGCGCCACCGAGATCTTGGTCTTCAGCGCCTCGTTCTGCGCCGGTTCGACCTTGAAGTTCACATTCGGGTGGTCCTTGTGGTACTGGTCAGCGATCGACTGCCAGACACCCAGAGCGGGGTCCTGGTTGCCGTTGTGCCACCAGGTAAGGGTGACCGGTGCGTTCGCATCGGCCGGTGTGTCACTGCTGTCGTCTCCGCAAGCGGTCAGGGAGGGGATCACCATCGACATCGCGATGGCGATCGTGGCCAGCCTCCGTGGGGTGCTCAGGTGGACGTTCAAATTGATCATCTCCTGACGGGGGCGTGGGCGAGCCTCAAGGCTCGGCCCTCGATGACCGCAGAGTCTGCGCCTTTGTTACGAGCGTTGTCAATCGTTGTCGATAACGTTATCGGACGTTATTGTGCCCTCGTGAAACCCAGTTCCCGAGTCACGATCCGAGACGTGGCGGCCACCGCCGGCGTCTCGGTCGCGACGGTGTCCAAGGTCCTCAACGCCCGTTACGGCGTGTCCGCGGCGACCAGCGCGCACGTGCAGGCGGTGATCCGCGAGCTGGGCTACGAGGCGAGCCTGGTGGCGCAGAGTCTGCGCAACCACAAGACCAACGTGATCGGCATCCTGGTGGCCGACCTCGAGCCGTTCTCGACGGAGCTGCTCAAGGGCGCCGCCAAGGCGATCAAGGGCACCGGGTACGAGCTGGTCGTCTACTCCGCCGGCGGCCGCACCGGCGACCAGGCCGGCTGGGAGCAGCGCTACCTGTCCCGCCTCTCCGGCACCCTCGTCGACGGCGCCATCCTCGTCACCCCGACCGTCGTCGAGGTGGAGTTCGGGCAGGCCGTGGTCGCGGTCGACCCGCACGCCGGCCCGACCGGGCTGCCGACCGTGGACTCCGACAACCTCGCCGGGGCCCGCCTGGCCGTACGTCACCTGCTCGATCTGGGCCACCGGCGCATCGCGCTCATCGGCGGCCGCGGGGACCTCGAGTCGGCGAAGCTGCGCGAGCAGGGCTACCGCGAGGAACTGGCCGGCGCCGGCATCGAGCCCGACCCCGCGCTCATCCAGCCCGGCAACTACGACGCCGACGACTCCACGGCCGCGGCCCGGCGGCTGCTGGAGCGGGCCGACCGGCCGACCGCGCTGTTCGCCGCGAACGACACCTCGGCCATCGCGGCCATCGAGGTCGCCCTCGCGATGGGCCTGCGCGTGCCCGGGGACCTCTCCGTTGTCGGCTTCGACAACGTGCCCGAGGCCGCCCTGGCCAACCCTTCCCTGACCACCGTGGAACAGCCCATCAACGAGATGGGCCACCGTGCGATCGACCTGCTCATTCAGCTGATGAACGGCGAGCCGGTCGACAACACCCACGTTCGGCTGGCCACGCGACTCGTGGTGCGCCAGTCGACCGCTGCCTTGGAGACGGACCTTTGAGCGTGACAGAAGCGTGGCGGGACGCCACACAGCCCGCCGCAGAGCGCGTCGCCGACCTCATGGCGAGGATGTCGCTGCGCGAGAAGGTGGCCCAGATGTACGGGGCCTGGCTCAACGTCGGCGACACCGCCGGTGAGGTCGCCCCGCACCAGAACGACCAGGCCCCCGACCCGATCGACTGGCCCGAGCTGGTCCGGCACGGGCTGGGCCAGGTGACCCGCGTCTACGGCTCCGCCCCGGTCGAGCCCGAGGCCGGCGCGCGCCGCGTGGCCGACCTGCAGCGCCAGATCATCGGGGCCGGCCGGTTCGGGATCCCCGCCATCGTGCACGAGGAGTGCCTGACCGGCCTCGCGGCCTGGCGGGCGCCGATCTTCCCGACGCCGCTGGCCTGGGGCGCGAGCTTCGACCCGCGGCTCGTCGAGGCGATGGGCGCCCACATCGGGGCCACCATGAGCCGGCTCGGCATCCACCAGGGCCTCGCGCCCGTGCTCGACGTGACCCGCGACCTGCGCTGGGGCCGCACCGAGGAGACCATCGGCGAGGACCCGCACCTGGTCGGCACGATCGGCTCGGCCTACGTGCGGGGCCTGCAGTCGGCCGGGATCGTCGCCACCCTCAAGCACTTCGTCGGCTACTCGGCCTCCCGCGCCGGGCGCAACCTCGCGCCGGTGTCGATCGGTCCCCGCGAGGTCGCCGACGTGCTGCTGCCCCCGTTCGAGATGGCGCTGCGGGCCGGGGCCCGCTCGGTGATGAACAATTACACCGACATCGACGGCGTGCCGGTGGCCGCCGACGCGACGCTGCTCACGGGGCTGCTCCGGGAGCGTCTGGGCTTCGACGGTACCGTCGTGTCGGACTACTTCGCGATCGCGTTCCTCGAGTCGCTGCACGGCGTCGCGGCCGACCGGGCCGAGGCCGCCGCGATTGCGCTGCGGGCCGGCATCGACGTCGAGCTGCCCGGCGTGAACTGCTACGGCGGCCCGCTGCTCAAGGCCCTGGAGGCCGGCGACGTCGACGAGGGCCTCATCGACCGCGCGGTCGAGCGGATCCTGCGGCAGAAGTGCGAGCTCGGCCTGCTCGACGCCGGCTTCGCGGCCGAGCCGGCGTACCTCGCCGCGCCGTCCCCGCTGGACGACGCCGAGGCCCGCGACATCGCCCGGCGCCTCGCCGAGCGCTCGATCGTGCTGCTGCGCAACTCCTCGGCGCTGCCGCTGCGGCCCGGCGCGCGCCTGGCCGTCGTCGGCCCCGGCGCGCACCGCCCGGACGCTCTCTTCGGCTGCTACAGCTTCCCGCGCCACGTCGGGATCCACCACGAGGGCCTGGAGCTCGGCGTCGAGACACCGTCCATCGTGGACGCCCTCGGGTCCGACTTCCCGGTGTCGTACGCCCTGGGCTGCCCCGTCCTCGGCGGTACCGACGAGGACATCGCGGCCGCCGTCGCCGTCGCCGCCGAGGCCGACGTGTGCGTGGCCGTGCTCGGCGACCTCGCCGGCCTGTTCGGCACCGGCACCTCGGGCGAGGGCTGCGACGCCGTCGACCTGCGGTTGCCCGGCCGCCAGGAGGAGCTGCTGGAGGCGCTGCTGGCCACCGGTACCCCGGTCGTGCTGGTCGTGCTGGCCGGGCGCCCGTACGAGCTGTCCCGCCAGGTCGAGCGGCTCGCCGCCGCGGTGTGCACGTTCTTCCCGGGCGAGGAGGGCGCCGGTGCGCTCGCCGGGATCCTCAGCGGACGCGTGAACCCGTCGGGCCGGCTGCCGGTCGGCTTCCCGGGCCCCGGCGCGTCGCAGCCGAGCACCTACCTCGCCGCCCCGCTCGGGCAGCGCAGCGAGGTGTCCACGGTGGACCCCAGCCAGCTCTTCCCGTTCGGCCACGGCCTGTCCTACGCCGACGCGGAGTGGGGCGCGGTGTCGCTGCACTCGCCGGACGGGTGGGCCACCGACGGGGAGATCGAGCTGACGGTACCGCTGCACAACTCCTCGGACCGCGAGGTCAGCACCGTCGTGCAGATCTACCTCCACGACCCGGTGGCGCAGGTCGCCCGGCCGGTGCGCCAGCTGCTCGCGGCCCCGCGCGTGGACCTCGAGCCGGGCGCCTCGCGCACCCTGGTCGTGACCCTGCACGCGGACCTGCTGTCCTACACCGGCCGCGACGGCCGGCGGATCGTCGAGCCCGGCGACATCGAGCTGCTCGTGGCCCGCTCCAGCGCCGACGTGCACACCTGCGTGCGCGTCCCCGTGGTCGGCGCGGCCCGCGAGGTGGGCGCGTCCCGGCGCCTGCACCCGGAGTCCACGCTCCTGCCGTAGCCGCCCGCTCACTCGCGCCGGGTGAGTGGAGGGCGGGCCGCGGGGCCGACCATCGGGTGAGGAGGTGCGTGATGTGCCGGTGGCTGGCGTACTCGGGCTCGCCCATCCTGCTGGAGGAGTTGCTGTACAAACCGGAGCACTCGCTGATCGACCAGAGCATGCACGCGCGGCTCGGCGTCGGCACGACCAACGGTGACGGGTTCGGCGTGGGCTGGTACACACCGGACGGGCCGGACGAGCCGACGCTGTTCCGCGGTACCGGACCGGCCTGGGGCGACGAGAACCTGCGCGAGCTGGCCCACTCGGTGCGCTCCGGGCTGTTCCTGGCCCACATCCGGGCCAGCACGGGCACGCCGGTGCAGCAGACCAACTGCCACCCGTTCCGCTACGGGCGGTGGCTGTGGCTGCACAACGGGCGGATCCGCGGCTACCCCGAGCTCAAGCGCGCGCTCATGCTCGCCGTCGACCCGATGCTGTTTCCCCGCATCGGCGGCTCCACCGACTCCGAGCTGATGTTCTACCTGGCGCTCACGTTCGGCCTCGAGCGTGACCCGGTCGGGGCCGTCGAGCGCATGGTCGGCTGGGTCGAGCAGACGGGGCAGCGCTTCGGCATCGACCACCCGGTGCAGATGACGATCGCGACCTGCGACGGCGACCGGCTCTGGGCGTTCCGGTACTCCAGCGAGCACAACAGCCGCTCGCTGTACTGCAGCACGGCCGTCGACACGCTGCGCACCATGTACCCGGACAACCCGGTGCTGCAGCGGGTGTCCGACGACACCCGGATCGTGGTCTCGGAGCCGCTCGGCGGCCTGGTCGGGGCCTGGCAGCCGGTCGCGGAGTCCAGCTACGAGCTCGTGACGCCGGGCCTGGACGTGGTCGGGCCGTTCGAGCCCGACCACGCCCAGCCCTGCGACGTGTAGACCGCCGCGTTCAGATCGCCCGGGCGACCGCGATCGTCGCCTGCAGCCGCGGGCCGGCCTCGTAGAACATGTACTCGACGCCGCCGTCGGTGCCGAAGGACGGTGCGGCGCTGCGGCCGTTGTCCGGGGCGCCGGTCAGGGCGTGGTGGAACGCGCCCAGGTGCACCTCGCGGTCGAAGGCGTTGCCGACCTCGGTGAGGTACATGTCGCCGCCGTTGCCGTGGTACACGACGTAGGCCGTCCCGTTGCGCTTGAGCAGGTGCGCGCCCGAGATGTCGGTCTGGCCGTCGGGGGTGGGGTACACCAGCGGCGTCGGGTCGAACTGCCAGCTCTTGGCGTCGGACGACCAGCCCCAGAAAATCTTGCGGGTACCGCTCGTGACGCCCATGAACAGCATGACGTACTTGTTGCCCAGGCCCGTGACCGTGTGCTCGAAGACGCGGGCGTAGGAGGTCTCGGTCGTGCCGGGCACCATCGACGTGCTCAGCACCACGCCGAAGTAGGTGTAGTTGATGCCGTCGGTCGACCAGGCCATCCGGGTCGTGTTGTTCTCGCCGTGGAAGTAGCAGTAGAACTTCTTGTTCGACGCGCTCCACAGCACGTACGGCGACGACACGTGGCTCACCGAGTAGTACGGCGACCAGGTGTTGCTGATGATCGGGTTGGCCGCGTACTCGGTGAACGGGCCGCCGAGCGAGTTGCCGTAGGCCAGGCAGATGCCGCCCGGCTTCTCGTGCGGGGCGTAGTACAGGTAGTAGCGGCCGAGGCCGCCGCTGATCTTGTCGTACACCCCCCGGATGCACGGGAAGATGAGCTCGTTCGTGGGGTTGTAGCGCAGTGCCGCCTTGTCGAACGGCACGCCGATGTACTGGTAGCTCGGGAATCCGGCCGGCGCGGCGGACGCCGGCGAGGGGAGCGGCAGGGCGCCGATGGCGGCGGCGCCCGTACCCAGAGCCGCTCCCTTGAGCAGTTGGCGGCGATTCATGGATGGGAGTGTGTGGCGCGTGCGGGGCGCCGGTCAAGGTGCTAATACGAATTATCAGCCGAGACCGGGGACTTGACGAATCGGCGCCGATGGGTTCAGGATGGCTGCCCAGCGAGTGATAATGCGCATTAGCACGGAACGGACGGCCACGTGACCGGAACTCCCAGGCGCCTGACCCAGCGGGACATCGCCCGCATGACCGGCGTCAGCCAGGCGACCGTGTCGCTCGTGCTCAACGGGCGCTCGGACGGCGACGTGCGCATCGCCCCGGAGACCCGCGAGCGGGTGCTGCAGGCGATCCGCGACAGCGGGTACGTCGCCGACCCCATCGCCCGCCGGCTCGCCGCGCGGGACAACCGGATCATCGGCGTGTTCACCTACGAGCCGGTGTTCCCGGCCGGCAACAGCGACTTCTACCACCCGTTCCTGGTCGGCATCGAGGAGCGGGCCGAGGCCCTGGGCAGCGACCTGCTCCTGCTGACCAGCGCCCCGGTGGTGGACGGGCGGCGGCGCATCTTCCACGAGGGCAACCGGCTGCGGCTGGCCGACGGCTGCATCCTGCTGGGCCGTTCGCTCGACCGCGACGAGCTGGCCCGGCTGGTCGCGGACGGGTTCCCGTTCGTGTCGGTCGGCCGGCGCGACGACGCCGGGGGGCCGGTGCCGTACGTCGGGGCCGACTACGCCGGCGCGACCGAGGCGCTCGTCCGGCGGGCGGTCGGGCTCGGGCACACTCGCCTGGCGTACATGGGCCAGGGGGAAGGGCCGGAGTCGCACGCCGATCGCAAGGCGGGCTTCGACCGGGGCGTGGCCGCGGCCGGCGTCGACAGCGTGCACCTGCCGGCCGACGACCTCGGCGCGGTGCTGTCCAGCGGCGCGACTGTCGTGTTCGCCGAGGAGCACAGCGACGGCGTGGCGCTGGCCGGTGAGATCGGTATAAGTGGTTCTTCGGGCGAAAAGTCCAGAACGTTGCCCGACGTTTCGATAGTCACCCTGGGCCAGCCCACCCGGCACGTCACCGACCCGACCGGCACGCAGTTCACCGGCTTCGCCATACCCCGGCGCGAGATGGGGGCCCAGGCCCTGGAGGTGCTCACCGCCCTGATCGACGGTACCAAGACGCGCCGGCAGCGGCTGCTGCCCTGCGAGCTCATTCCCGGCACCACCCTGGAAGAAAGATGGAAATGAACACTGATGTCCTGGTCGTCGGGGGCGGGCTCGGCGGCGTGGCCGCGGCGCTCGCGGCACTGCGGGCGGGCCGGCGGGTCGTGCTCACCGAGGAGTACGACTGGATCGGCGGCCAGCTCACCAGTCAGGCGGTGCCGCCCGACGAGCACTCCTGGGTGGAGCGGTTCGGCGTCACGGCGAGCTACCGCGCGCTGCGCGACGGGATTCGCGACTACTACCGGCGGCACTACCCGCTGACGGCGGCGGCGCGTACGTGGCGCGACCTGAACCCGGGCGCGGGCCACGTGAGCCGGCTCTGCCACGAGCCCCGGGTCGCGGTGGCCGTGCTGGAGGCGATGCTGGCGCCGTACCGCAGCAAGGGAACCCTGACCGTCCTGCAGCCGTTCGTGCCCGCGGCCGCGACCACCGACGGCGACCGGGTCACGTCCGTGACCCTGCGCCACCGCGACTCCGGCGCGACGGTGCACGTCAGCGCTCCCTACGTGCTCGACGCCACCGAGACCGGCGAGCTGCTGCCGCTGACCGGCACCGAGTACGTCACCGGCTTCGAGTCGCAGGCCGACACCGGCGAGCCGAGCGCCCCCGCCACCGCGCAGCCGGCCAACATGCAGGCGGTCTCGGTGTGCTTCGCGGTCGACCACGTCGACGGCGACCACACCATCGACCGCCCGGCCCGCTACGACTTCTGGCGCGACTACACCCCGCCGTTCTGGGGCGGCCCGCTGCTGTCGTTCCGCGCGCCGAGCCCCCGCACGCTGCTGCCGACCGAGCGGGTGTTCGACCCCAACCCCGGCGACGACCCGCTCGCCGTCGACGCCGACCAGCGCCGCAACCCGGGCGACCACAACCTGTGGACGTTCCGGCGCATCGCCGCCCGCGGGCTCTTCGCCCCGGGCGCCTACGACAGCGACATCTGCCTGGTGAACTGGCCGATGCTCGACTACTTCGAGCACCCGGTCATCGACGTGCCCGATGCCGCCGAGCACCTGGCCGCGGCCCGGGAGCAGGCGTTCTCGGTGCTGTACTGGCTGCAGACCGAGGCCCCGCGCCCCGACGGCGGCACCGGCTTCCCCGGGCTGCGGCTGCGCGGCGACGTCACCGGCGGCGCCGACGGGCTCGCCCAGGCCCCCTACATCCGCGAGTCCCGGCGCATCCTCGCCGAGACCACGGTCGTCGAGCAGGACCTGGCCCTCGCCGTGCGCGGCGACAAGGGCGCCGTGGACTACCACGACTCGGTCGGCGTCGGGATGTACCGCATCGACCTGCACCCCTCCACCGGCGGCGACCACTACGTCGACGTCGGCTGCTGCCCCTTCCAGATCCCGCTCGGCGCGCTCATCCCGCGCCGGATGGACAACCTGCTGCCCGCCGGCAAGAACATCGGCACCACCCACATCACCAACGGCGCCTACCGCCTGCACCCCGTCGAGTGGAACGCGGGCGAGGTCGCCGGCGCCCTGGCCGCGTTCTGCCTGGACCGTGCGTGCACCCCGCGCGCGGTGCGCAACACCCCCACCCTGCTGGCCGAGTTCCAGGCCCGCCTGGACCGCGACGGCGTCGAGCGGCACTGGCCCGATGTCGCCGGATACTGACACCCCCGAGGAGTTTCGATGCGATTCCGTGTTGCGATAGCCGCCCTGTCGCTGCTCGCGCTGGCCGCGTGCGGCGACGGCAAGAGCGGCAGCACCCCCGCCGCCGCCGAGACCGGCCCGGTCGAGCTGCGCATGACCATCTGGTCGGCCAACGAGGCCCACCTCAAGCTGTTCAACGACATCGCCGCCGAGTACAAGACGGCGCACCCGAACGTCAGCGTCAAGTTCGACCCGCTGCCGTTCGAGTCGTACTCGACCACGCTCACCACCCAGATCGCCGGCGGCAACGGGCCGGACCTGGCCTGGATCCTCGAGGACTCGGCGCCGGACTTCGTCGGCTCCGGGGCGCTGGTCCCGCTGGACAAGATCGAGCAGCCGGACGACCTCGCCCCGGCGGCCACGAAGCTGTGGCAGAACGGCGGGAAGTTGTACGCGTACCCGTTCTCGACCTCCCCGTTCGGCATGTTCGTCAACACCGACCTGCTCAAGCAGGCGGGCCAGGACAGCCCGGCCGACCTCGTCACCGCCGGCACCTGGACCTGGGACAAGGCGTTCGCGCAAGGAGCGGCGGTCAACGCGAAGACCGGCACCGCCGGCATCGTGGTGCGCGACTTCGACTACAAGACGTGGAGCAACCTCTCGACCGTCTGGACCGGGTGGGGCGCGCAGGCCTGGAGCGCCGACGGCAAGACGTGCGGGTTCAACGCCCCGGAGATGGTCGACGCGATGAGCGCCCTGCACAAGGCCGTCTTCACCGACAAGGCGATGCCCGGCCCGGGCGTGGCCGCCGACTTCTTCGCCGGGCAGTCGGCGATGACCATCACCCAGATCTCGCGGGCCTCGCTGCTCAAGGACGCCAAGTTCGGCTGGGACCTGGTGCCGCTGCCGGCCGGGCCGAAGGGCAAGTACTCCGTGGTCGGCCAGGCCGGGCTCGGGGTTCTGAAGAAGAGCAAGCACGCCGGCACCGCCGCGGACTTCCTGACCTTCTTCACCAACGCGGCCAACAGCGCCAAGCTCGCGCAGTACTTCCCGCCGGCCCGCAAGAGCCAGCTCAACGCCGAGACCATGGCCAAGACCAACCCGCTGCTCAAGCCCGCGCAGCTGCAGTCGGTCGTCGTCGACGGCATCGCCGGCGGCGTGGTCAAGCCCAGCCACACCGGCTCGGCCGAGATCGCGCAGAACGTCCGGGCCTCGCTCGACCCGCTGTGGAAGCCCGACGCGAACGTGAAGAGCGTGCTGGACAACGTCTGCTCTCACCTGTTGCCCCTGCTGGCCAAGTAGCGATGAAATTCTGGACCACGCGCCGGCGCGACCACCTGGCCGGCTACCTGTTCATCGCGCCGCAGCTGGTGGGCACGATCCTGTTCGTGCTCGTCCCGCTGGTGCTGGTCGCGTGGTACAGCCTGCACGAGTGGAACGTCCTCGCCGACGAGTTCAACTTCGTCGGCGGGAACAACTACCGGCAGCTGGCCGACGACCCCAACCTGCCGAAGGTGCTCGCCGCCACCGGCCTGTTCTCGGCCGGGCTGCTCGTGCTCAACCTGAGCCTCGCCCTGCTCCTGGCCGTGCTGCTCAACCAGCGGCTGCGCGGCACGGTCTTCTTCCGCACGCTGTTCTTCTCGCCGGTCGTCGTGTCGATGGTGGCGTGGACGATCGTGTGGGGGTTCCTGCTGCAGGACAACGGCGGCGTCAACGGCATCCTCGACTCCGTCGGGGTGCACGGGCCGAACTGGCTGCGCGGCGACGTCACCGCGATGATCTCGGTGATCGTCGTGCAGGTGGTCAAGAACGTCGGGCTCAACATGGTGCTGTTCCTGGCCGCGCTGCAGGGCGTGCCGTCCGGGCTCTACGAGGCCGCGCGGCTGGACGGGGCGAGCGCCTGGCGGGCCTTCCGCAGCATCACCGTGCCGATGATCAGCCCGACCATCATGCTCACCTCGATCATCACGGTGGTCGGCTCGCTGCAGGTGTTCGCTCAGATCGCGGTGCTCACCCAGGGCGGGCCCGGCACCTCGACCACGGTGCTCGTCTACTACCTCTACCAGCAGGCCTTCCAGTTCCACCACTTCGGCTACGGCGCCACGCTCTCGCTGGTGCTGTTCGCCATCGTCCTGGTCCTGACCACCGTGCAGTGGCAAATGCGCAAGCGATGGGTGTTCCATGAATCGTGAAACCGCTCGCCGGAAGGTCTGGCTGTACGGTCTGCTGTGCGTCCTGGCCATCCCGTTCGTCTTCCCGACGTGGTGGATGGCGACGTCGTCGGTGAAGCCGGTGAGCGAGGTCTTCAAGTTCCCGCCCTCGCTCATCCCGACCAGCGTCGACTTCTCCGCCTACAAGCAGGTGTTCGAGGCGCAGCCGTTCGCGCAGCAGTACCTCAACAGCATGTACATCGCCGTCGTGTGCACCATCGGCACGCTGGCGGTGTCGTCGCTGGCCGGCTACGCGTTCGCCCGCATCCGCTTCCGCGGCCAGAACGCGCTGTTCCTGTTCGTGCTCACCGGCCTGCTCGTGCCCAGCGAGGTGACGATCGTGCCGCTGTTCCAGATGTTCCAGCGCTGGGACATGATCGACACCCACTGGCCGCTCATCCTCGTGCCCATCTTCGGCGCGCCGAGCGTGCTCGCAACTTTCATCATGCGGCAGTTCTTCATCGCGCTGCCGCCCGAGCTCGAGGAGGCCGGGCGCATCGACGGCCTGGGCCGGTTCGGCCTGTTCCGCCGGGTCGCCCTGCCGCTGTCGCGCCCCGCCCTCGGGGCGGTCGCGATCTTCACCTTCCTGCACAGCTGGAACCTGTATCTTGAACCGATCGTGTTCCTGTCCACCCCCTCGAAGTTCACGCTGCCGCAGGCGCTCACCCAGTTCGTCGACGCCTACGGCGGGCCGGCGTGGAACGTGCAGCTGTCGGCGGCGACGCTGACCGCGATCCCGGTCCTCGTCGTGTTCGTCATCGCCCAGCGCCAGTTCATCGAGGGGCTCGCCCACACGGGACTGAAAGGCTGACGACGCCGTGCCGCTGTCCGACCTCACGCACGAGGACTGCCTCGCCTACCGCAGCACGGCCGTGGAGCCGGCCGGCTTCGACGAGTTCTGGGCAGGCGTGCACGCCGACACCGGGCCGGCCTCGTTCGAGCTCATCTCGACGAGCCTCAAGACGCTGCGGGTGTACGACGTGAGCTTCCCCGGCTACGAGGGTCAGCCGGTGCGGGGCTGGTTCGTCGTGCCCGCCGGGGCCGACGGGCCGCTGCCGTGCGTGGTGGAGTTCCCGGGGTACAACGGCGGCCGCGGGCTGCCCGAGGACTGCCTGCTCTACGCCTCGGCCGGCTACGCCCACCTGTTCATCGACGTGCGCGGGCAGGGCGGCGGCTGGCGGCGCGGCGACACCGGCGACGTCGAGCCGGTCGGCTCCGGGCCGCAGCACCCGGGGTACATGACGCGGGGCATTCTCGACCCGGCCAAGCACTTCTACCGCCGGGTCATCACCGACGCGGTACGGGCCGTGCACGCGGCCCGCAGCTTCGAGCTCGTCGACCCGGCCCGGGTCGCGGTCACCGGGATCAGCCAGGGCGGCGGGCTCACCCTCGCCGTCGCCGGGCTCGTCCCGGACCTCGCCGCGGCCGCCGCCGACGTGCCGTTCCTGTGCGACATGCGCCGCGGCGCCGAGCGGGCCGCGACCGGCCCCTACCTGGAGGTCGCCGGCTACCTGAAGGTCCACCGCGACCGCGTCGACACCGTGTTCGACACCCTCGGGCACTTCGACGGCGTCAACTTCGCCAAGCGCGCGACGGCCCCGATCCTGTTCAGCGCCGCGATGATGGACACCACCTGCCCGCCGTCGACGGTCTACGGCGCCTACCACAACTACGCCGGCCCGAAGCAGATCGAGGTGTACCACTTCAACGGCCACGAGGGCGGCGAGACCGTCCAGCACGCGGCCCGGCTGCGCTTCCTCGCCGGGATCCTGCATCCGTAGATCTTGATGTGTACCATGCGCCGGTGACCAACGGGGAGAACAACGGTCCGCGGCGCGTGCCCGGGCACATCATCGGCTCCATCATCGCCACCGGCTTCGGCACCGGCTTCATCGCCGGCAACTGCGGCAAGCTCGACGACCCGTGGCCGCAGGTGCTGCGCGTCGGTGCCGCCCTGGCCGCCGCCGCGCTCATCATCGCCGTGCTGCGCTCCCGCGGGGCGGCGCCGGCGGGCGGGCCCCGGCCGGACCGGGCGGGGCGGTTCATGGGCCGCGGGTACTGGATCGTCGTGGCGATCGAGGCGCTCGCGCTCTTCGGCGGCCTGGCCGTCATCAACGCCGTGCTGCACCGCTCCGAGGTCTCCGTGGCGTGGGTCGCGCTCGTGGTCGGCCTGCACTTCTACGGCCTCGGGTACGTCTGGAGCGCCCCGATGTACCACTGGCTCGCCACCGCCATGACGGTCCTCGCGGTCGCCGGGTTCGTCGTCTTCCTGGCCGGCGGCGGGGAGGCGGGCGTCGGGCTCGTCTCCGGCGTCGGCTCGGGCATCGCGCTGTACGGCGCGGTGCTGTGGGGCCTGACCGGGGGCCGCCGCCGGCTCGCCTGACGGCATCGGGCGGGGGGCTTGGTGCGCCCGGCCCGAACCGCGTCAGCTCTCGACGTTGACGATGACGCGACCGGTCTGCAGGCTCGTGTAGCCCCAGGGGCCGTAGACGTCGGCGTTGCCCACGGCGTAGGCGTCGCCCTTCTTGAAGGGGGCGCCGCCGCCGGCGACGGCGACGTGGACCTTGACCTTCTCGGTGGCGCCGGTGCAGGTCTGGCGGTCGAGGCTGCCGCTGCCGTTGGTGGTGCTGCTCCCGCTGACCGTCTGGGTGACGGTGACGTACAGGGAGTACTCGGACCCGGCGGGGCAGGTGACGTTGACCGTGACGACGGTGGCGGCGCCCTTGGCCTTGAGCTGGGCCTGCTTGACGATCTTGATGGCCGGCGCGCCGCCGGACTCGGACTGCAGGTTGACCGCCGCGCCGGCCGGCACGGCGAACGCGAGCACCGCGCCGAGCGCGAGCGCGCCCGCGCCGAGGTGGGACTTCTTGAGCTGCACTTAGGTGACCTCCCCGTTCGATGGTGGTACGGACTCTTCGCTGTGGTGCGGGCCCGCCAGGCCGGCGAGCACCCCTGCCAGGAGCGGGATGACCGCCAGCTCCCACAGGAAGTCGAATGCGCTGTGCACCGCGAGCGCGGCCAGGGCCGCCACCGCGCCGGCCCACAGCGGGTCGCCGGTCCGGCCCCGGCGCACCGCGAGCGCGAGCGCGGCGAGCAGCGCCAGCAGCAGCACGGCGCCGACGAGACCGAGGTCGACGAGCCACTGGAGGTACTCGTTGTGCACCCACCGGCTCGCCACGAGTTGCCCCTGGAAGTCGAACCAGAAGTACCGCGCCCGGCCCGGGCCGGTGCCGAGGAACGGGTGCCGGGCGGCCTGCTCCAGCGCCGAGTGCAGCGCCCCGGAACGGCCCTGGGAGGCGAGCGTGAACCGCCGCGCGAGTACCGCATCCAATGTGGACGGTGCCAGCAGCGGGACGGCGACCGCGCCGGCGGCGGACAGGACCAGCGCGGCCGGCGGCGGCAGGAGCGCGATCAGGGCGCCGGCCGCCAGCCCGGCGACGGCCAGGAGCGGGCGGGGCTCGGCGGTGGCGGGGAACGACGGGATGAGCGCGGCCAGGGCGACCGCGGCGCCGAGCGCGGGCGGCGCGAGACGCCGCAGCACATCCCGGCGGCGCAGCGCTTCCGGGCGGGGCACCGCCTCCGAGCGGGGCACCGCCTCCGAGCGGGGCACCGCCTCCGAGCGGGGCACCGCCTCCGAGCGGGGCACCGCCTCCGAGCGGGGCACCGCCTCCCGGCGGGGCGTGACGACCAGGAGCGCGATCACCCCCGCGGCGAAGGCGATCGCCCCGGCGCGGCTGAGGGTGGCCCCCAGTCCTGCCAGGATGAGGTACAGCAGCAGGCTTTGCGCCTTTGTCGTGGCGATGCTCAGGGCGAGCAGCGCGGCGGCCGCCAGGAACGCGGCCGCCGCGTTCGGGTAGGTCAGGGTCGACGACCCCCGATACAGCGTCGACTCGACCAGCACCGACCAGCGCCCGATCCGCCACGCGACGCCCGCCCAGGCCGTGACGGCGACGAGCCCGCCGAGGCCGGCGAGGCCGAGGGCCAGGTCGGCCGGGCGGGCGCGGCGGGCCGCCGTCATCCCCGCGACCAGCGTGAGCAGGCCGAGGCCGATCCCGGCCGCGTCCGCGAGGCCGCCCGCCGTGGCCGCCCGCAGCAGCGCCCACGCCGCGACGGCCGCCGCGGCGACGACGATCCGCCGGTCGAACCCGCTCCGGTCGAAGGCCAGGGCGAGTGCGACAAGTGCGAGGACGGTCACCAGGATGCGGCCCGGGAGGTAGAACCCGCCCTGCGCCACGACGCCCGCGGTGATCGCCGCGAGCAGCGCCAGGGTCGGCGCCGACCACGCCCCGGCCGTGCCGGAACGCGCCGGAATCGCTTGCAGCGCAGGCGAATCCACCACAACCACCCTCCCCGTCAGAGTGTTGAGCCGTGACCGACTATAACGACTCGTGACGATGCGTGAGGGTGTGATATCCGACTGGAACCTTTTGGCCGTTCGAAGCGTTCAGGTCTCTTTCAGCAGCTCACGTCGATGTCGAGGACGGCGACCGTCCGCGGGCCGGCGAACACGACGGTGCCGACCTCCGGGCCCTCCTCCTGGTCGTCCCAGTCGACGGGGAGGAAGCCGGTGCCGTGCACGGTCCCGGGCTCCGCGCGCTCGAGGAGGACGTCGAGAAGGTCGTGGCACAGGTGGGCCGCGATGTGGTGCTCGGGCAGCGCCGGGTACGCGCCCTCGCCGTTCCAGTCGGCGCCGAGGTCGTTGAGGCCGCCCCGGGCCACGTTGAGCAGGGCGGTGCGGATGTCGCTCGGGGAGTACACCCGGAAATCCGGCTCTTCGTCGTCGGGCTCCTCCCGGGTGCGCGCCCACCAGGCGCCCGGGCCCGCGTCGACGTCGCGGGGGCCGAGGAAGGCGCGGAAGGTCACCGGGTCGTTGTTGTTGAGCCAGAGCTGGTTGCTCAGCAGCGTCATGAGGCTGGGCAGCCGGCTGCCGTCGGGCGGCGGCGCCACGGCGGGCGCGGGCGCGATCGTCAGCCGCAGCGTGCGGTCCTTCCAATCGTGCACGAGGAGCACGAGGTCGTCGGCGGGAACGCGGCGCAGCTGCACGTACCGGCTGCCGAGCTCGCCGGCGAGGTACTCGCGCAGGGCGCGGCCGCGCGCGTCGGGGGCCGGCAGCCACTCGGCGAGCAGGGCGGCCACGTCCGGCACCGCGTCGCCGTCGAGGGCGTCGGCCGCGGCGAAGGAGGCGCGCCAGCCGGGCGTGGCGTCCGGGGACCAGGCGGCGAGCAGCCAGACGGCGGCGAGCACCACCGCCTGGGGGTCGGTCGGCAGGGGCTCGGCGCCGAGCGGGCCGGGCAGCGCATGCGGGTGCCAGGGGTCGGTGTAGCTGGTGAAACGGTCCACGGGGAGATCGAACCACACGGGCCGGGCCTCCATTGACAACAATCTTTACCGATCGATATGGTGAGAGCGCTCTCAAGACGCCACCCCGCCCTCGGTACCGTCGTCGTGAGAGCGCTCTCTCATGCCCGTCCGTAACGGAGGACACCGCCATGCTCCTCAGACGACGACTGCTCGGGCTGCTCGGCACGCTGGCCCTGGCCGGATCGGCCGCGGCCGTCGCGGCCGCGCCGGCCGCCCATGCCGTCGGCCCGAACCTGCTGCCCGTCACCGTCTCCAACACCACCGGCCGCGGCGACGCGGTCTACCTCTACGTACTCGGCGTGCAGCTCAGCAGCGGCCGCCTCGGCTACGTCAACTCGGCCGGCACGTTCACGGCGTGGAGCGGCGGGCAGATCCCGCCCTCGCCCGCCCCGGACGTCTCGATCGCCGGCCCCGGCAACGGCGGCTCGACCACACTGCAGTTCCCGCGCGGCTTCTCCGGGCGGGTGTACTTCTCCCTGGGCGAGAAGCTGAAGTTCTTCCTGACCCCGGACGGGCTCGTGCAGCCCGCGCCCTGGGCGTCCGGCGACCCGAACCAGAACATCCTGTTCGACTGGAGCGAGTTCACGTACAACGACGCCGGCCTGTGGATCAACAGCAGCCAGGTCGACATGTTCGCGGTGCCGCACGCGGTCACCGTCACCGGCGCGAGCGGCGCCACCCAGCGCACCGGCGACCTCGTCAACGACGGCCGCAACGCGGTCATCAACCAGATCAAGGCGCAGCCGGGCTGGGCCAACACCGTGTACACGCGCTCGGACGGCACGGTGCTGCGCGTGCTGTCGCCGGGCAAGGCGGCCGGGGCCGGGCTGCTCAGCCCCACGCTCATGGACTCCTACATCACGTCGGCCTGGAACGCGTACACGTCCAAGACGCTCACCGTGGTGCCGTTCGCCGACCAGCCGAACACGAAGTACTTCGGCCGTACGTCGGGCAGCACCATGACGTTCACGAACACCTCGGGCGCCGTGGTGACCTCGTTCAACCGTCCCGGCAGCGCCGACGTCTGGGGCTGCGCGGGCAACCTGCCGGCCCCGAACGACCAGGTCGTCGGCCCGATCTCGCGCACGCTGTGCGCGGCGCTGAACCGGGGCACGCTCGGCACGGTCGACACCCAGCCGGACCTCAACGCGGCCGGCTTCTACAAGAACAACCCGACGAACCAGTACGCGCGCATCATCCACGCGAACATGGCCGACGGGCGGGCGTACGCGTTCCCGTTCGACGACGTCGGGCACTTCGAGTCGCTCGTCACCGACTCCGACCCGCGCGCGGCCTCGATCATCCTGAGCCCGTTCGGGGCCGGCGGTGGCGGCGGCGGCCCGATCTCGTCCACCACCTGGTACAGCACGGTGAACAAGACCAGCGGCAAGTGCGTCGACGCCCGCTCGTCGGGCACCGCGAACGGCACGGCGATCCAGCAGTACACCTGCAACAACACCTATGCGCAGCAGTACCTGTTCCAGCCGACGAGCGACGGCTACGTGCGGGTGAACAACCGCAACAACTCGGCCCAGGTGCTCGACGTCGACGGCGTCTCCACCGCGGACGGGGCGGTCGTACACCTGTGGGCGTACGGGGGCGGCACCAACCAGCAGTGGCTGCCGGTCTCCGAGGGTGGCGGGTACTACCACTTCGTCAGCCGCAACAGCGGCAAGTGCCTGGACGTGCCGAGCGCCTCGACGGCGGACAGCGTGCAGTTGCAGCAGTGGACGTGCAACGGCACGGGCGCCCAGTCCTTCCGGCTGACCGCCCAGTCCTGACGATCGGAGGATGAGCCCCGGGCCGGAACGCTCCCGGGGCTCATCCCTGGAACGTTCCGGGCTCATTCCGGGATCCGCTCGGTCGTGGAACCGTTCGGTCGTGGAACCGCTCGGTCGTGGAACGGCTCAGTCCTGGAACCGCTCGGGCTCGGTGACCCAGCCGGCCACGAGGACCAGGCCGGTCGCACGGTGCACGGCGGCGAACCCGAACGGCCGGTCGAACACGACGCTGACGACCTGCCGGCGGTGGGTGCGCTCGGGGAAGAAGGCCCCGGCGAGCCGCAAGGCGAACGCGGTGACCGCGGAGGCCTCGAACCCGGTGGCCCCGAACTCGGCGACCGCGTCCTGCCGGGCCTGCGACACGGCCAGCGGCACGGGGCTGACCCCGGGAAAGTGCCCGGTGCTGGAGTCGGTGGCGGCGCGCAGCCCGAAGACGCCGGCCCGCTCGAGCAGGTCGTGCGACCCGCCGACCCGGAACCGCACGGTGCTCACCTCCAGCTCGGGCACGTCATCGGTGGCGTCCACCTCGCGCACGGCAACCCCGGGCCCGGCCCGCCCAGAGTCGAAGGCGGCCACGTCCGTCGTTGTGAGCGCGGCGATCGCCGCCGGTAGTACCGCCGCCGG
The DNA here is from genome assembly GCF_049995355.1 of Dactylosporangium sp. McL0621. Lineage (NCBI taxonomy): Bacteria > Bacillati > Actinomycetota > Actinomycetes > Micromonosporales > Micromonosporaceae > Dactylosporangium > Dactylosporangium sp. McL0621. The sequence continues at coordinate 8,683,162 of NZ_CP188259.1, read as the reverse complement.
CGGTTGGTCCGGCTCGCCCAGGGCCAGCACGACGTCCACGTCCTCGGCGCCCGCGACGGTCAGCAGCGTGACCGGGCCCGCCGGGGTGTCCGCGACCCGCAGCGCGCGCAGCGCCCCGGCCCCCCGCGTTCGGCGGTTCAGGCCGGCCAGGGCGCGCCCGGCCCAGGGGCCGGACCCGGGCCGCTGCACGCCGTCGTCGAACGGCTCGGCCCAGGCCGTGCGGACCGACAGCGCGCTGGCCAGCACCATGAGGGTGTCCTCGCCGACGCGGACGGGCAGGGCCGGGACCGCGCCGGCGGTCTGCTCCGCGGCCCACGCGTCGAGCAGCGGCTGGTCGACCGCGGGGTCGCCGGTGAGCGCGCCGCGCCGGGCGGGTGGGACCGCGGCGGTGAACTCGGGGGTCAGCGGCACCTCGGCGCGCGACCAGACCGCGGTCGCCATCCGGGTGGTGGGCGACTCCGGCAGGTCCAGCGGCTCGGGCGCGACGGCCAGGAGCTCCTCGCCGGCCGGACCGGCGGCGAAGGGGGCGAGCAGCGCCAGGAGCACATACACGCCGGCGCCGGACAGCACGGTGCCGCTGTCGTCCACTGTGGACGCCCAGCGGGCGGTGAGGGCGTTGGCGTTCGCGGTCGTCATGCCCGCAGCCTACGGCGGCTCACGCCGACTCGCGCACCACCAGCTCGGTCGGGATGATCACCGCGGCCGGGCTGTCGCCCTCGACCTGGCTCAGCAGCAGGCGCACCATCTCGGCGCCGATGCGCGGGTACGACTGGCGGATCGTGGTCAGCGGCGGCTGCGTGTTCGTCGCGATCTGGCTGTCGTCGAACCCGCCCACGGCCACGTCGGCCGGGACCCGCAGGCCCGCCCGGTGCAGCGCGTTCAGCGCGCCCGCGGCCATCAGGTCGGAGGCCACGAACACGGCGTCGAGGTCGGGGTTGTCGGCGATCAGCCGCAGCATGGCCGCCTCGCCGCCGGCGCGGGTGTAGTCGCCGTGCGCGATGAGCCCGAGGGCCTCCGTGCTGTCCAGGGCCAGGGCCTCGCGGTAGCCGGCCAGCCGCTCCACGCCGCCGGAGGTGTCCAGCGGGCCGGTGATGGTCGCGATGCGGCGGCGGCCGGTCGAGCGCAGGTACGTCACCATCTGCCGGGCCCCGTCACGGTCGTCGGCGGCCACGTAGGCGGCCTGGCGCTCGTAGCCCAGCGGCTTGCCGCAGACCACGACGGGCAGGCCGCGGGCGAGCAGCTCGGGGATGAGCGGGTTGCCGCTGTGGGTGGAGACGAGCAGCGCGCCGTCGACGTGGCCTCCGGTGAGGTACCGACCGAGGCGCTTGCGGTCTTCGAGGCTGCTCGCCAGGGTCAGCAGCAGGGTGATGTCGTGCTTGGCCAGGGCCTGGGTGCAGCTGTGCAGCAGCACGTTGAAGTTGGGGTCCTCGAAGAGGCGCTCCTGCGGCTCGGACAGGATGAACGCCACCGACTGGGAGCGCTGGGTCACCAGGCTCCGCGCGTGCTGGTTGACGACGTAGCCGGTCTTGCGCACGGCGCGCTCGACCGCCTCCTGGGCGGCGTCGCTGACGTCGCGGCCGCCGTTGAGGACCCGGGACACCGTGCCCCGGCTCACCCCGGCCGCCGCCGCCACGTCGTTGATCGTGGGGCGGCGGGCGGGGCGACGTCGGGTCTCGCGAGGTTCTGGCACGCCGCCATTCTGCAACACCGGCGCGGCCCGCTCAGCCCTTCACGGCGCCGGACAGCAGGTCAACGCGCCAGTACCGTTGCAAAGTGAGAAATAGCAGGACCAGCGGCGTGATGGACAGTAGTGCGCCGGTCACTACGAGCGTGTACAGCACCGGTGTGGTGTTGCCCTGCTTCAACATGGTGTATAGGCCGACCGTGACCGGGAACCGGTCGTCGGACGTCAGCATGATGTACGGCAGCAGGAAGTTGTTCCAGATGGCCACGAACTGGAAGAGGAACACGGTCACCAGCCCGGGGACCATGGACGGCACGGCGACGCTGGCGAAGATCCGCAGGTCCCCGGCCCCGTCGGTGCGGGCCGCCTCGACCAGCGAGTCCGGCACGGCCGCGGCGGCGTAGATGCGCGCGAGGTAGATGCCGTACGGGCTGAGGATGCTCGGCAGCAGCACGGACCAGTACGTGTCGGTCAGGTGCAGGCTCGCCAGCAGCAGGTACTGCGGGATCGCCAGCACCACCGCGGGCACCAGCACCCCGGCGAGCAGCACGTTGAAGACCGTGTCACGGCCCGGGAACCGGTACTTCGCGAGCGTGTACCCGCTGATCGCCGACACGGCCGTCGACAGCAGCGCCCCCACTCCGGCGTAGAGCGCCGTGTTGAGGATCCACTGCCAATAGATGCCGCCCTGGTACCGCGAAAGGTCGCCGATGTTGTCCAGCAGCGCGGTGCCGGGGGCGAGCGTGAACGTGCGGAACAGCTCGCCGTTGGTCTTCGTCGACGCGGTCACCACCCACACGATCGGCAGCAGGCAGTACAGCGCGCCCAGCACCAGCACGAACGAGGGCAGTACCGCGAACCGCCTCATGACTCCGCCCCGAAGGCACGGCGCTGCACGAGGCGCAGGAAGCCGAACGACAGCACGAGCGTGGCCGCGGCGACGACGACCGAGGCGGCCGCGGCCGTGTGGATGTCGTCGCGCGCGAACGCGTCCTGGTAGATCTTCATGAGCGGGGTCCAGTTCGACGGGAGCGCGTTGGTCAGCGGGCGCAGGGTGGTCGGCTCGCTGTACACCTGCACGGTCGCGATGAGCGAGAACACCGACGTCATGATCAGCGCCGGGGTCAGCATCGGGATCTTGATCTTCCGGGCGATCTGCCACTCGGTGGCGCCGTCGATGCGGGCCGCCTCGTAGAGCTCGGTCGGCACGGCCCGCAGCGCCGTGAACAGCACGATCATGTTGAACCCGGTGCCGCCCCACAGCGCGATGTTGGCGACCGAGAAGTAGATGCTGGTCGGGCCGAGCAGGTCGACGGGGTGCTGGCCGGCCCGGGTGAGCAGGTACTGGCCCGGGCCGACCGACGGCAGGTACATGAAGCCCCACATCAGGCTCGCGATCACCGCCGGCACCGCGTACGGCATGAAGATCGCCACCCGCGAGAACCGCCGGGCCCGGGCCCGGGGCAGGTCCAGCAGCAGCGCGAAGAGCAGGGCCAGGCCGAGCATCGTCGGCACGAGCAGGCAGCCGTAGATGAGGACCCGCACGGCACTGTGCCAGAACTCCCCGTCGGCGAATACGGCGCGGTAGTTGGCGAGCCCGGCCCACGACTCCACCCGGGCGGCCGCGCCGAGGCCCAGGCCCCGCACCTGGACCCGGCGCAGCGAGAGGTACCCCGTGTAGCCGATCGGCACCACCATGAACAGCACGAACAGCACGATGGCGGGCGACAGGAACGCGTACGGGACCCGGTGTCTCATCCGACCTTGAAGCCGTTCTTCTTCAGGTCGTCCACGGTGGACTGCTGCATCGCCGTGAGCGCTCCCGGGAAGGGCGTCTTGTCGGTGATGGCCTTGCCGAAGGCGTCCTTGTAGGTGGCGTACGTGACGTTCACGTTCGGCCCCCAGGTGACCCCGGCGGCCGTGCCGGCGATGGTCTGCGCGAGCGTGTAGAACTCGGGCTGGTTGCTGAAGAACGCCGGCGGCTTGGCCAGCGCGCCGCCCGACTGCGCGGCGGTGGCGGCGGGGTAGATGCCGCCCTCGGTGATGAGCCCGGTGACCGCGGCGGTGTCGGTGTTGAGCCAGATCGCGAACTCGGCCGCCTCCTTCTGGTGCTTGCTCTTGGCCGCGACCGCGGTCGACGAGCCGCCCCAGCTGCCGGTCTTGTGCTCGCCGGCGCTCCACTGCGGCAGCTCGGCGATGGCCCACTTGCCCGCCGTGTCGGGAGCGTTCCCGGACAGCACGCCGGGGCCCCAGACGGCGCTGGGCCAGGCGATGAGCGTGCCGTCGTTGAGCGCCTTGTTCCACTCGGGGGTGTACATCGGCTGCTTGTCGATGTCGCCGGAGGCGACCAGGCCGCCCCAGAAGTCGGCGACCTTCTTGGTGGCCGGGTCGTCGACGTGGACGCTCCAGGTGTCGCCGGAGATGCCGAACCACTTCGCGCCGGCCTGCTGGGCGAGGCCGGCGAACCAGCCCGGGTCGCCGGAGGAGAACGTGGTGAGGTACCGCTTCGGGTCCTTCTGCCGCACCTGCTTCGCCGTCTGCGCGAACTCGTCCCAGGTGGCCGGCACCTTGAGCCCGAGCTGGGCGAAGACGTCCTGGCGGTAGTAGAGCATCATCGGGCCGGAGTCCTGCGGGATCGCGTAGACGGCGTCCGTGCCCAGCGTGATCGTGCTCCACACGCCCGGGGCGAACTTCGACTTGGCGTCGCCGGTGTACTTCGAGATGTCGCCGGCCGCGCTGTTGCTCACAAGGGTCGGCAGGGCCTGGTACTCGGCCTGGAAGAGGTCCGGCGGGTTGCCGGCCTTGTTGGCGGTGAGGACCTTGGTGACCTCCTCGTCGCCCTGCGCCTGCTTGCTGACGGTCACGTGGATGTCGGGGTGGGCCGTGTTCCACTGGCTCACGACCTTGTCGATGCCCGGCACCCAGGACCAGAAGGTCAGCTCGACCTTGCCGCCGGATGCCGATGAGTCGTCGTCCGAGCCGGAGCAGCCGGCCGCGGCGAGCAGCAGCGAACCGGCCGCCGCGGTCGCGAGAAGAGCGCGCGTCGTGCGCTTCATGAGGGTCTCCAACAGTGGGGGTGTATGACTGGGAGCGTTCACAGTTTTGGCCCGGCAAAGCACGGTGTCAAGGGATCGGTTCTGCGCTAGAGTGCGTCTTCGGAGTCTGGGAACGTTCACGGTCAGGAGCACGGCTATGGGGGATTGGCGGCTGGACGGCCTCGCCTACGGCGGGGACTACGCCCCCGAGCAGTGGCCCGAGGAGGTATGGGCCGAGGACGTCGCCCTCATGCGCGAGGCCGGCGTCAACCTGGTCAGCGTCGGCATCTTCAGCTGGGCACTGCTCGAGCCGGCGCCGGGGGAGTACACCTTCGGCTGGCTCGACCGGGTCCTCGACCTGCTCCACGACGCCGGCATCCGGGTCGACCTCGGCACGCCGACCGCCGCCCCGCCGCCCTGGTTCGCCAAGCGCCACCCCGGCGCCCGGCTCGTCGACCGGGCCGGGCACACGCTCGGCCAGGGCGGGCGGCAGAGCTTCTGCCCGAGCTCGCCGCAGTACGCCGCGGCCGCCGCCGGCATCGCCGAGCAGCTCGGCCGCCGCTACGGCGACCACCCGGCCCTCGTGCTGTGGCACGTGCACAACGAGTTCGCCGGGGTCAACGCGCACTGCTACTGCGACACCTGCGCCGAGGCGTTCCGGGTCTGGCTGCGCGAGCGCCACGGCGACCTGGGCACGCTCAACGCCGCCTGGGGCACCGCCTTCTGGGGCCAGCGCTACGGCGAGTGGGACGAGATCGAGCCGCCGCGGCTCGCCCCCACCGCCGTCAACCCGGCCCAGCAGCTGGACTACCTGCGCTTCTGCTCCGACACCCACCTGGCCAACTACCGGCGCGAGCGCGACGTGCTGCGCTCGCACTCGGCGGCGGTACCGATCACGACCAACTTCATGATCGCCAACTGCAAGTGGGTCGACTACTGGAAGTGGGCCGGCGAGGTCGACATCGTGGCCAACGACCACTACCTCGCCTCCGAGCGCCACGACCGCCACGTCGAGCTCGCGATGTGCGCCGACCTCACCCGCAGCCTCGCCGGGGGCGCGCCCTGGCTGCTCATGGAGCACTCCACGAGCGCGGTGAACTGGCAGCCGCGCAACATCGCCAAGCGCCCCGGCGAGCTGGCCCGCAACAGCCTCGCCCACGTGGCCCGCGGCGCCGACGGCGTCATGTTCTTCCAGTGGCGGGCCTCGCGCTTCGGGGCCGAGAAGTTCCACTCGGCGATGCTGCCGCAGGCCGGCACCGGCACCCGGATCTGGCGAGAGGTCACCGAGCTGGGCACCCGGCTGGCCGGCCTCGGCGGGCTGCGCGGCACCCGGGTCGCGGCCGACGTCGCGGTGGTGTGGGACTGGGAGGCGTGGTGGGCGCTGGAGCTGGAGTGGCGCCCGTCGGTCGACGTGACGTTCCGGGAACGGGTCGAGGCGTACTACGCCCGGCTGTGGGAGGCACACCTCACCGCCGACTTCGTGCACCCGGAGGCGGACCTCGGGCGCTACCCGCTCGTCGTCGTGCCGTCGCTGTACCTCACCACCGCCGCGGCCGCCAAGAACCTCGACGCGTACGTGTCGGGCGGCGGCACGCTCGTGGTGTCGTACTTCTCCGGCGTGGTGGACGCCAACGACACCGTGCCCGACGGGCCGTACCCGGGCTCGCTGCGCGAGGTGCTCGGCGTGACGGTGGAGGAGTTCCTGCCGCTGCGCGCGGGCGAGCGGGTGCTGCTCTCCGACGGCTCGGCCGCGGATGTCTGGGCGGAGGACGTACAACTGGCGGGGGCTTCTCCGGTTCTTTCCTATGTGGACGGACCGGCGCCGGGCGGCCCGGCGGTCACCCGGCACGAGCGGGGTGCCGGCGTCGCGTGGTACGTCTCGACCCGCCTCGCCGACGCCGACCTCGGCCGGCTGCTGGAGCGGGTGTACGCCGACGCGGGGCTGGGCGCGCGGCCCGCGGTGCCGTCCGCAGTGGAGCTGGTACAGCGGCCGCCCTATCTGTTCGCCATCAACCACGGCGCCGAGGCGGCCGAGGTGCGCGGGGTGGCCGTGCCCGCCGGTGAGGTGGTCGTGCTGTCGTCGCCGTCGCCGTCTTCCTCGGAGGGGGCCGGACCGTGATCATCGAGGTGCGCCGGGCCGAGATCCTGGCCGCGGCCCGGCAGCGCGGCGGGGTCGGGCTGCGCGAGCTGAGCCGGCGCTTCCACGTCTCCATCCCCACCATCCGCCGCGACCTGTCCGCCCTCGCCGAGCGCGGCCTGCTGCGGCGGGTGCACGGCGGTGCGGTACCCCTGACGCCCGTCCCGGTCCCGGACCCCGCACTGGGCGATGTCCGGGCCGCGGCCGCCCTGGTCGAGCCGGGCATGGCGATCGGGATCTCCGGGCGGCGCCTCGGGCCGCGGCTGGCCGCCCTTGTCGCCGGCGTGCCCGCGCTGACCCTGGTGACGCCGATGCTCGCGGTGGCCCGGGCGGTGCGGGGTGACACCGTCACCCTGCTGCTGGTCGGCGGCGTGCGGACCCCGACGGGCAGCCACGCCGGGCCGCTCGCCGAGCAGACGCTGCGGGGGCTGCACCTCGACATCGCGTTCGTGGAGCCGGGCACGGCCGGCGACGAGCTCGCCGCGGCGACCGACCGGGCCATGCTGCGCCGGGCTCGTCGGCGAATCAGCCTGTAACCGCCGTTTCTTCACCATATGATGGGGTTCATGCCGTCCGAAGTCCGCGCCGCCTACGAGGAGATGCTCGCCACGCAGGTCGTGCCGCGGCTGCGCGCGCTGGGCTTCGACGAGGCGCTGCGCCGTGAGCTGCCCGAGGACGGGCTCGTCGCGGTCGGGTTCGTCGGCGAGGGGGCCACGTTCCCCGGGCAGCTGTCCTTCGCGATCGAGGTGCGGGCCGCGACCGGGCGCTGGGTGGCGTACGCGCGCGAGACCGGCGCCGACGAGCTCGCCCAGCTCTGGAGCCGGGTGGCGCCGCCGGCCGGATTCGGCTTCCACAGCGGCAGCGACGACTGGAACCTGCGCACGGCCGGGGATGCGCCCGGCTACGGCACGGAGATCGCACGGCTGCTGGGCGACGTCGTCATGCCCGGGATCGACCGGCACCTGGAGCTGAACGGGGCCCTGGAGCGGGCGTTCGCGGCCGGGGACGCCGTCGCCGCGTTCGGGACGCCGCCCGCACTGCCCGGGATCATCAACCGGATGTCGTACCTCGGCCCGGACGACCCGTACGTGGAGTGGCTGCGGGCCGGCGCCGCACACGCCGGCCCGTCGTGAAACTTCCGCGCTTCGCCGTGGTTTTTTCTGCTACGCCTTCCAGCTCACGTTCGGGTTGATGTGGCCGGTCCAGTCGAACAGGGCCATGTTGTCCCACTGGTCGCCGGTGCCGTTCATGTTGGCCGGGTCCCAGCCGTTGCCCTGGATGGCGTACCAGGTCGGCTCCCAGTAGAAGACCCCGACCGCGCCGGCCGAGCGGGCCGTGTTCTGCACGGCGGTGAACTCCGCGCCCTGGCCCTGCCACGTGGCCGGGTAGCCGGAGCACGGGGCCGAGCCGCCGATCGCGTTCGGCTCGGAGTCGGCGTTGGCGGCCGTGAACGGGTACGCGGTCTCGGCGAGGATGACCGGCTTGCCGTACCGGGTCCGCACGTCGTTGATGACCGAGGACAGGTTCGCCAGGGTGCCGTGCCACATGCAGTAGTACGACAGTCCCGTGATGTCCCAGGTCACGCCCTTGGCCCGGATGCCGTCGTAGAACCAGCGCGCGTTGGCGTCGCTGTCGGCGTCCGCGGTGTGGATGATGACCTTCGTGGCGCTGTTGCAGGCCTTCGTCGCGTTGTACCCGGACTTGAGCAGCAGGCTCAGGTTCGTGAAGTCGTTGTTGACGACCTTGCCGTCGTTCCACAGCATGCCGACGTTGATCTCGTTGCCGATCTGCACGCTGTCGGGCGTGGTCCCCTGGGCCTTGAGCGCGTTGCACACGGACAGCGTGTAGTTGTACACGTCGGTCTGCAGTGCCGAGATGTTGTGCGACGCCCAGGCCGCCGGCTTGTACTGCTTGCCCGGGTCCGCCCACGTGTCCGAGTAGTGGAAGTCGATCATCACCTGCAGGCCCTTGGCCTTCGCGGCCTTCGCCTGGATCAGCACCTTGGCGAGGTTGTTGTAGCCGCTCGGCGGGTTGTTCCAGACACGCAGGCGCACGTAGTTGACCCCGACGCCCTTGAGGATGTCGAGCGGGTCGGCGGCGGTGCCGGACGCGTTGTAGTACTTCGCGCCGAGGTCGAGACTGCGCTGCAGCGACGACACGTCGGCGCCGCGCATGCTGATGGTGGCCGCGGCGGCGGGGGCGGCGTTGCTGACGGCGATGGCGGCGCCGAGTGCCACGGCGGCGACGATGGCGGTTCTTCGCACGGGCTCTCCTTTGCTGGGATGCTCCTGTGAGCGCTCCCAGTCTTCGGAGGCCTTCTCGGCGGTGTCAACCCAATGACAGATGTTGATTGATTGTGGGACCGTTCACGGCCTGTCGCCCTTGGTAGTTCCATGTTTTCGATCATGGCCTTGGTAAGCCGAGCTGGGCCAGCCACTCGTCGACGGGGTGGCCGAGGTCGTCGGCGTGGTCCAGCCACAGCGCGGCGCGCTCCTCGTCCTCCTGGACCTCGCTGCCCATGAGGTACATGACGCCGAGCGTGGCCGCGGCCCGCGCGTTGCCGGCCCGCGCCGCGCGCTCGTAGTAGATGACGGCGAGCCGCGGGTCGTGGACCGCGCCGTTGCCGGTCGCGTGGGCGGCGCCGAGGTTGTACAGCGCCCGCGGCTGACCCAGCTCCGCGGCCCGGTGCAGCCAGCGGGCCGCCTCGGCGTCGTCGCGGTCCACGCCGGCGCCGGTGGAGAACAGGACGTACAGCTCGAAGGCCGCATCCGCGTCGCCCTGCTCCGCGGCGCGCAGGTGGTGCTCGACCGCCGCGCCGGGGTTGCCCAGCCACTGCTCCAGCAGGCCGTACTGGTACCCGGCGGCCGGATGCTCCCGGGCGTGCGGGCGCAGCCAGGCGCGGGCCGCCTCCTTGGCCGGCCCCGAGGCCTCCCGGGCGCACCGGGCGAACAGCAGCGCGCCCTCGCGGTCGCCGAGCGCGGCGGCCTCGGCGAAGCAGCGCAGCGCCCGGCCCCGCGCGTGCTCGGCCGGGTCGTCGAACGGCAGCCAGTCCGACCACGGCGCGGCCGGCAGCAGGTCGCCGTCGGGGCCCAGATAGCACATGCCCAGCTCCCGCCACGCCCGCGCGCTGCCGGCCCGGCCCGCGGCGCCCAGGCCCTCCACGACCGTGCCGGCCGCCGACTGGGGCAGGATGCCGATCATCATGTCGGCCCGGTTGATGCGCTGGGCCAGCTCAACGTACTCGTCCTCGTCCACGCTCCCGATTTTGTCGTACCCCACCAGTACGCTGCGTGCATGGCCGAGGCATTCCACACCGTTTCCGACTACCGCACCGCGATCGAGCGGGTCAGGGCGGCCGCCGCGGCCTATTACAGCGGACCCGACCTGGACATGGACGACGCGGACTACGACGCGCTCATGCACCGCGTCGCGGCGACCGAGACGGCGCACCCGGAGTGGAAGCCCGAGGACTCCCCGACGGAGGTCGTGGCGGCCGGCGCGGGCGTGGTCGGCGACGTGGTGCACACCGAGCCGATGCTCAGCCTCGACAACGTCTTCGACGAGGAGACGCTGCGGCGGTGGGCGGCCCGCCTCGACAAGCTGCTCGGGCGCCCGGCCGCCGGCTACACCGTCGAGCCGAAGATCGACGGGCTGGCCATCGCCGCCCGCTACGAGGCCGGGCGGCTGGTGCAGGTGGCGACCCGCGGCGACGGGCGGGCCGGGGAGGACGTCACCGGGCAGGCCCGGCGGGCCGCGGGGCTGCCGGAGACGCTCGCCGAGCCGGTGACGATCGAGGTGCGCGGCGAGGTGTTCATGACCGAGGCCGACTTCGAGATCGCCAACGCCATGCGCACCGGCACCGGGGAGCCGCCGTTCGCCCACCCGCGCAGCGCCGCCGCCGGCACCCTGCGCGCCCAGGACCGCACCTACGACGCGCCGATGTCGTTCCTGGCCTACGGCGTGCGCGGGCTCGGCGAAGGGCCGCACTCGGCGGCCATGGCGGAGCTCAACCGGCTCGGCATCGCCTCCACCGCCGGCACGCCGGTCTGCGAGACCATCGACGAGATCCTGGTCGCGGTCAAGGAGCTGAACGAGAACCGGGCCGCGCTCGGCTACGGCATCGACGGCGCCGTGATCAAGGCCGACCAGCCGGCCGACCGCGACCTCGCCGGGTCGTCGAGCCGGGCGCCGCGGTGGGGAATCGCGTACAAGTTCCCGCCCGACACCCGCACCACCCGGCTCAAGGCGATCGAGGTGCAGATCGGGCGGACCGGCGTCATCACGCCCGTCGCGGTGCTCGAGCCGGTGCAGATCAGCGGCGTCATCGTCACCTCGGCGACCCTGCACAACTTCGACGACCTCGTGCGGCGCAACGTCCGCCCCGGCGACACCGTCTTCGTCCGCCGCGCCGGCGACGTCATCCCCGAGATCACCGGGGCCAAGCTCGACGAGCGCCCCGCCGACTCGGTCCCGTTCGAGCCCCCGGCGACGTGCCCGCGCTGCGGCGGCGAGATCGACCGCACCCAGAAGCGCTGGCGCTGCACCACAGGCCGCGCGTGCGGCGCGCGCGAGGCCCTGTCCTACTACGCCAGCCGCGACTGCCTCGACATCGAGGGCCTCGGCGGCAAGATCATCGACATGCTCATCGCCGCCGGCCGCGTCACCGACCCCGCCGACCTCTACGACCTCGACGTGCCGACGCTCCTGACGTTCGACCGCATGGGCGAGGTCTCGGCGGGCAAGCTCGTCGCCGCCATCCAGGCCTCCCGGTCCCAGCCCCTCGGCCGCGTGCTCACCGGCCTCGGCGTGCGCATGACGGGCCGCTCCATGTCCCGCCGCCTGGCCGCGCACTTCGGCACCATGGACGCGCTGCTCGCCGCCTCGCCGCTCGACCTGCAGGAGGTGGAGGCGGTCGGCCCGGAGCGCGCGGTGACGATCGCCGCGGAGCTGGCCGAGCTGCGTCCGGTCATCGAGCGCCTGGCCGCGCGCGGCGTCAACATGTCCGAGCCCAACTTCCGCCCCCGTCCCGCTGCCTCACCCTCCACCTCCACCTCCACCTCCACCTCTCCCTCCACCTCCACCTCTCCCTCCGACTCCGCTTCCGCCGGCTCCGACCCAGCCCTCGCCGCCGCCGAGCCCTTCGTCCGGTTGCCGCTGCAGAAGGAGGACGGCACCCCGATGACCGTCGTGGTGACCGGCTCGGTGCCCGGCTTGACGCGCAACGAGGGCAACGAGGCCGTCGAACGCCTGGGCGGCCGCTCCTCGGGCTCGGTGTCGAAGAAGACGGACCTGGTGGTGGTCGGCGAGGGCGCGGGCTCGAAGGCGGCCAAGGCCGAGGACCTGGGCGTGGAGATCATGCCGGCCGAGACCTTCGCCGAGCTGCTGCGTACGTCGGGCCTCTGACCCCTCCGCCGGCTGTCGTCGGAGCCCTCGCCCCTGAGACGTCCGCCCGCGTCGCGGCCCGCCGTGCTCTGGCGCGCCCTGCTCTGGCGCGCCCTGCTCTGGCGCGCCGCGCTTCAGCGCACCGCGTCGTGGCCCGCGGTGCCCCGGCCTTCGGTGCCTTGGCGCACGGTGCTCCGGCCTCCGTGTCGCGGCGCCCCGTGTTCTAGCTCCGTGCCCCGGCGTGCCACGTGCTGGCGTGCCGAGCCCTGCTCTCCCGTGCCGTGCTCTGTCTCCCGTGCCGTGCTCTGTCTCCCGCTGCCGTGCCCCATACGCTGCCGTGCCGCGCCCCGTGCCGTGCCGTGCCGTGCCCCGCGCCGTGCCGTGCCGTGCCGCGCGCCGTGCCGTGCCGTGCCGCGCGCCGTGCCGTGCCGCGCCCCGTGCCGTGCCGTGCCGTGCCGCGCGCCCGTGCCGTGCCGCGTCGCGCCCGTGCCGCGTCGCGCCCGTGCCGCGTCGCGCCCGTGCCGCGTCGCGCCCGTGCCGTGCCGCGCCCGTGCCGTGCCGTCCTTTGGCTCCCGCGCCTCGGCACGCCGTCATCTCGCGCTCCGGCCCGGTAGTGCGGCCACGCTGGCCATGGTTTTGCACCTTCCCTTCTCGCACGATCGGGCTGTGACCTCGTCGGTTGTCGCTCGTTCGCAATCTCTATACACTGTACAGAGATTTCATCACGGGAGGTGCCAGTGCGGGTTAGTTCGTCTGCGGTGTCGTTCAACGTCGGTGATGCGGCGGCGTCGAGTGCGTTTCTCCGGGAGCACTTCGGCTTCCGGGAGGAGATGGCGGCCGAGGGGTTCGCGTCGCTGACCCGGGACGACGTCGGGCTCAACGTCATCTTCCTGCGGTGCGGGCTGCCAACGCTGCCGGAGGAGCAGCGTGACGTGCGGGCCGCCGGGGTCATTCTCGCGTTCGTCGTCGACGACCTCGAGGGGGAGTTGGAGCGGCTGGAGCGGGCCGGTGTTGCGATCACGATGCCGTTGACCGTGGAGGAGTGGGGCGAGCGGGCCTTTCAGGTGCGGGACCCCAACGGCGTCATCGTCCAACTCGTCGACTGGAACGGTGCGCCGGTCACCTGAGAGAACCGGTCCGCCGTGCGCGTCCCAGGGTCGTGGGCGACAGAAGTGTGCGCCCGGGCCGTGGGCGGACGGAGGTCTGTATCCCTCAGTCCTGGGCGGACGGGAGGTCTGTGTCTCTGAGCGTGGGGATAGCGCCTGGGCTGTGGGGAAATAACGGTCCCTGGGCCGTGGAGGCTGGGCCGTCGGCGGAGGTCTGTGCGTCTCGGGCCTGAATGGAAGACTGTGCCGAGAACGAGTGTGCCGCCGTCGAATCCCTGTGCGGGGGTCGGCGGCGGCACGGTCGTCTTCTCAGTGGGTAACTTTCCAGACCCAGACGTCGACCATGTGCTTGCCGGGGCCGAAGAACTGGTCCGCGGTCTGGTGTACCGCCTCGCTGTTGTTGTGCTGGTCCGGCAGCACCAGGTAGTCCGCCTGCCAGTAGGCCAGGTCGGCCTTTGCCTGGGCGAGCTGGTCCGGGGCGATCTGCGGCACCGTGCCGTCGTTCGCCGCCGTGTTCAGGATCTGCATCGTCGGGCGGGTGTGCGGGCCGAACATGGCGGCCTTGTTCGGGTCGTTGTCGTCCGGGACCAGGAAGTAGCCGCCCGCGATGCGGAAGTCCAGGCCCGCGCCCTCGGTGGACCAGCGCATCACGTCCAGGCCCTCGAACCAGCCCATCGGGATGCCCACGACGATGGAGTTCTCCGGGATCTCGGCGCGCCAGGCGTTGGTGCTGAAGAACGCGGGGATCGGGGAGCGCGGGGCCGCCGGCTGCGGGGTGGGTACGAGGGGGACCAGGGCGATGATCAGGGCCACCGCCCACAGCCAGCGGGCCGCCGGGGTCGTCTCCTCGAGCTCGGGGCGCCTGTCCGTCTTGACAGCCACCGCGCCTTCGGACTTTTCCGGCATCGCGGACGACTCGGCGGCTAGGACGCCGCGCGGGTCGGGCCGGTCGGGGGCGGGGGAGTCGTCGGGGTCGGGTCCGGAGGGCTCGGCGGGGGGTTGGGAGCTTCCGGCGGTACCGCCAAAGGGGGTTGAACCGGCGACGGCGGGTGCCGGGAGGCCGACGACATAGCGGTCGACCAGGAGCGCGAGCATCACGCCCAGCAGCGGGGCGATCACCAGGCCCAGTCGCGTCGGCACGACGGAGTCGAAGAGCGGCAGCTCGTGGACCCACTTCCAGGGGCCGTGCCAGGAGGTGTCGGCGCCGTTGTACTTGATCACCGTGCCCAGTGACAGCAGGGCGAACACGAGCGCCGTGATGAACAGCGCGCGGGCGGCGCGCTGTCGCCACAGGGCCACGGTTCCGGCCAGTACCAGGCCCAGCAGCGGCCAGCCGAAGAACGTGTTCTCCTCGGTCGCGCCGCCCATTTTCTCGATCACCGACAGATCGTCGGGCGCGAGGATGGAGCGGCGGCTGAACTCCTTGAACGAGGCGAGGTCGCTGGAGAAGCCGTGCACGAAGTCGGGCAGGCCGTGGTACGCCTGCGGGCCGAAGAACTGGTGGTAGAGCGGCACGGCGAGCAGTACGCCGGCGGCCACCGCACCCACCAGCAGGGCCGGCAGCGCCGTGCGGACCGTCGGGAGGTACTCGCGCGGGTGCAGGTACGCCAGGAGGAAGATGAACATGGCGACCGCGGTGAGGAAGAGGATCTCCTCGTTGATGAAGCACTGGTAGAGCACCACGGCGCCAAGCACCAGGCCGCGGCGCACCGCGGGGCCGGGCTCGCGCAGGCGCAGGACGTTCCAGACGATGAAGGGGATCAGGAACTGCCCGGCGATGTTGGGGTGCCCGGTGCTCTGCGAGATCATCGAGGGGGCGAAGCCGCAGAAAAGCCCACCGACGTACGCGGCGGCCCGCGATGTGACAACATGCCGGGAAAGAATGTAATACCAAGCGGCCGCGGTGCCGGCGAGGGCGATGGTGTCGATGAGCACAAACGTGACGCCGGCGCCGAACAGTAACGTGATCGGTGCCAGCGGTAGTGCCAGTCCGAGAACGGAAGTGTTCGCCATGAGATTGACACCCACGGGCGCATTCAGCTGATCGGTGAAGAACGGGTTGTCACCGTGAGTGAAGAGGCGTGCCGCATGCGTCAGCACCCACTCGAAGAAGATCTGGTCCTGGTTGTTGTCGGCAAACATCCGGCCCTGTGGATCGGCCCACAGGTGCTGGAGCACCAGCACGGCGCCCACGACATAAGTGAGCAGCGCAACCGCCGTGACCCGAACCTCGCGGGTCTTCTCCCCGAATTTCACGGTGACACCATAGTTGCCGTCCGAAGTGCGGCGTAGGGGCTGGCGGGGGACTATCAACGCCGATACACTACGCCAGTTCTGCCAGACATGATCAGTATTCACGTAGGGGTGCAGAGTGCCGAATCCGGATGCGGCAATCCTCGGAGACCAGGCCATCCAGTCGGAGGTGCTCGAGGGCCTGGCGATGGCGAAGAACCACCGCAAGTGGTTCGTGGCGTTCGCGACGCCGTTCCTGGGCGATCATCCGATCGAGGTCTCCGCCGGTCTTGGTGACTACGCCGCGGAGTGGCTCGAGCACACCGCGAAGATGACGCTCACCGAGGCCGAGCACAGCCGCATCGTGGCGCTCAAGGAGCGCTTCGCCGACAATCCCGGCGTCAGCGTGCGCGAGCTGCTGCTGCCGAGCGATGTGAGCGCGGACCACAGCGCCGCGATCTCGTACAACGTGCTCGAGCACATCGACGACGACATCGGCGGGCTGCGCACCATGCGCTCGCTGGTCCGCCCGGGCGGCTACGTGATCAACGTGGTCCCGGCGTTCCCGTTCGCGATGGGCCCGGCCGACATCGCCACCGGACACGTGCGTCGCTACACCAAGAAGACGATGCGCGCGGCCATGAACGAGGCCAACCTCGAGATCGTCAAGCTGCACTACGCCAACTCGCTGGGCCTCATCGGGTACTACGTGTCGACCTGCCTCCTCAAGCAGATGCCCGGCCCCGGCCCGATGGTCAAGTTCTACGACACCACGGTCGCCCCGCTGACCCGGTTCATGGAGCGCGGCTTCCGCCCGCCCTTCGGCCAGTCGGTGATCGCGATCGGCCGCCGCCCGCTCGAGGGCTGACGGCCGCGCCCCGGACCGGGGTGCTCATCTCCTGCCCCAGGGCGTGCGAAGCCCTGGGGCATGCGCCGCGCGGTGGTCTGCCACCCGCGGCGTTTGTCGTTTCCGGCCGATTTGTGCCGCGTCCGGTTCACCCGGAAAATCCCCTTCGCATCGCCCTCTGCGCGGGCCCGGACTCGCCTTGCCTGGCCGCCTTTCCCGCCGCTGATTTCGAGCCGGCTCAAAGCACATTCGGCTCGATCATACAAAATCATGAAATGTCCGGAATGTCGCGGCGCGCAGCGCCCGGCATTTCGCTCAACCCAACGAACCGAACGGTTCGAGAAATCGGCCTGAACGGCGGCAATCCAAAAGGCGGCGAAAACGGAAAGGCGAACCGGAAGCGGTACCGTCGGGCCCGTGCCCACCCGCCTGCGCCGGCTCGTGCTGCCCGTGTTCTGCGCCGCAATCGGGCTGCTCGCGTTCTGGCTGGGCACGGTCGAGGGGTACGGCTTCGTGCGCTGGGCCGGCCTGGTCGTCATCGGCCTGTCGGCCCTCGGCGCGGTGTTCGTGCTCATCGAGGACCGGCTCCCGGGCGCGCACGGCGCCGGAGTCACCGCCGCCGACCTGCGCCCGCTCGCCACCACCCGCGCCGAGCTCGCGGCCCGGCTCGGCTGGGAGGTGCGCAACAGCGATGCGCACCTGCTGGACTGGGCCCGCACCGGCCTGCTGGCCGACGGCGGCGAGCGCCGGGCCAACCACGTGCTGACCGGGGTGCGGCACGGGCTGCGGTTCGCGGTGTTCGAGTACGTCCGCCGCCGCCCCGGCGACGACGGCCCCGTCGGCACCACTGTGTGGATGGTGCTGCTGCCCGAACCGGTCCCGCCCTTCGAGCTCTGGCGCGATCCGCCGCACACCGACCGGGCCGCCTACCGGCCCCTCGCCCCCGGCTGGTCATTCCGGGCCGCTCATCCCGCGGTGGTACCACCCGTGCTCACCCGAACCGCATTGGCCCGTCTGGAAGAGGGCGGCCTCGTTCACCTGCAGGCGGAGGGCC
This sequence comes from Dactylosporangium sp. McL0621, assembly GCF_049995355.1. Classification (NCBI taxonomy): domain Bacteria; kingdom Bacillati; phylum Actinomycetota; class Actinomycetes; order Micromonosporales; family Micromonosporaceae; genus Dactylosporangium; species Dactylosporangium sp. McL0621. The sequence goes on along the minus strand of NZ_CP188259.1, from coordinate 8,665,685 downwards.
CGACGCTGATCACCCACCGCCCCGGGTTCGCCTCGGCCGGCGGGGCCCAGTCCATCGTCGTGCGGGACGTCGAGCGCCTGCTGGCCGTCGCCCAGGCGCTGCCGGCGCCGTGAACCGTGCGCGCACGGGCGGTGCGAGCGTGCGCTGTGCGCGCACGGGGCGGTGCGAGCGTGCGCCGTGCGCGCACGGGCGGTATGAGCGTGCGCCGTGCGTACACGGCGGCGTGGACCGTGCGCACAGGGGCCGCGTGAGCGTGCGCTGTAGGCACGGGCGGTGTGGGCGTGCGCCGTGCGCGCACGGGGTACGGGCGGTGTGGGCGTGCGCCGTGCGCGCACGGGCGGTATGAGCGTGCGCCGTGCGTACACGGCGGCGTGGACCGTGCGCACAGGGGCCGCGTGAGCGTGCGCTGTGGGCACGGGCGGTGTGGGCGTGCGCTGTGCGCGCACGGGCGGTGGGGGCGTGCACTGTGCGCGCACGGGCGGTGAAACCGTGCGCCGTGCGCGCACGGGTGGCGTGAACCCGCGCTCACACGGGCGGTGCGACGAAGCGCCACGCGGCCGGGACGACGCGCCAGGAGTACTCGGTGAACGGGCCCGTCAGCTCCCCGTCGGCGTTGACGTGGAACGCGTCGCCGGTGATGTGCACCTCACGGGCCCGCAGGTGCAGCACATCGTCGCGGGACGGGTGGTCGCCGCGGCGCAGGGCCAGGGCGTACCCGGCCCGGGCGAGCGGGCCGACTGCGAACGACACCGTGAGGTCGGCGAGCCCGTCGGCCGGGTCGGCGTCCGGGCCCAGGCGCCCGGTACCCCCGGCGATCGTCGGGGCATTGGACAGCCCGGCCATGAGCACCCGGTGCCGGCCCCGGGCCACGACCCGCCCGTCGGCGCGGACCCGCAGCCGCCAGCCCTTCGTCGTGAACCCGGCCAGCACCGCGCCGATCGGGAACGCGGCGATGCGCAGCCGGCGCTTGAGCGGCAGCGCCCGCCGGGCCGCCTCCGCCCCGGCGCCCACGTGGACCGCGTTGACCACGACGCCGTCGCGGCCGGAGACGATCAGGTCCATCGGCCGCGGCGTGCCGGCGAGCGCCACCCGGGCCGCCGCCGCCGGATCGTCGACGGGGATCCCGGTACCGCGGGCGAAGTCGTTGCCCGTGCCCAGCGGAATGAGCGCCACCTCGCAGCCCGCGGCCTCGCCCCGGCGCCACAGCACGCCGAGCGCCGTGTGCAGCGACCCGTCACCGCCGACGACGACCAGCCGCCGCCCGTCCCGGCGGCCGAGAATCCGCTCCATGTCGTCGTCGGCCCGGCAGGTGGCCAGCTCGACGTCGGCGCCGCCGCGCAGCACGTCGAGCACGGCGCCGATGGTGTCGGCCTCGGTACGCCCGGCGCGTTCGTTCGTCACGACCAGCACGCGGCCCACGATAAGGCCCCCGCCCCGTCCGCGCCCGTCGGCGACGCTCAGGGCGCCGGGGTCCAGCCGAGGGCCGGGCCCAGCCGCGTCGCGATGTCGGTCAGGATCTGCACGTAGTCCTCGTGCGCGAACGTGAACGGCAGGGCGAAGGCGACCTCGTCGATCTCGCGGAAGGCCGCGTGCGCGTGCAGGCGCTCCGCGATCTCCGCGGACGAGCCGACCAGGTCCGGGGCGAACATCAGGCGCCCCGGGCCCTGCGGTGTGGCCGTGCGCGGCGTGCGTTTGGCGGCGTACTCGAGGTACTTCTCCCGCTGCTCCGGCGTCGCGCTGTCGGTCGGGATGACGACGAGGCCCTGCGACACCCGGGCCCGGGCGCCGTCCGGGTGGGCCGCGCGGAACGCCCGGACGTGGGCGAGCTGGATCGCGGCGAAGTCGGGCGCCGGGCCGTCGGGGTCCTCGGCCTTCACGACGCTGCTGGTGAGCAGGTTCATGCCGTGCTCGCCGGCCCACTGGGCCGAGCGCAGGCTGCCGCCGCCGTACCACATCCGCGCGCGCAGACCCGGCGAGTGCGGCTCCACGCGGCGCGAGAACACCTCGAAGCCCTCGGTGCCGTCGAAGTCGCTGGCCGGCTCGCCCGCGACGAAGGACAGGAGGCGCTCGACCCGCGCGTACGTGAAGTCCTCGGCGTCGGCGGTGTCCGGATAGAGCGCGGCCCGGACGTGCTCGTACTGCATCGGCGGCCCGACGCTGATCCCGGGGTTGAGCCGGCCGCCGGACAGCAGGTCGACGGTGCCCAGGTCTTCGGCCAGCCGTAACGGATTCTCCCAGCCCAGCGGCGTGACCGCGGTGCCCAGCTCGATCCGCGCCGTGCGCTGCGCGGCCGCGGCGAGCACGGTCAAGGGCGAGCTGATGCCGTACTGCAGGTGCCGGTGCCGCAGCCAGGCGCTGTCGAAGCCGAGGTGCTCCCCGAGTGCGATGACCTCGAGTGTGGACTCGTGTCCGGCCGCCGGGTCGGCGGGGTCGAACAGACCGATGGTGAGAAAGCCCAGCTTGCGCAGGGGTTGGCCGGCTGCCGGCATCGCGTGCTCCTCGAGTGTTTCATGTGGACGGTGTGAGGGGTATGCATCGGTCGTTCCGAACCCCTCATCCCCGGAGGCTGTCATGTCGGCTCAGGCCGTGCTCTACCTCATCGCCATCATCCTGCTCGTCGTCGCCGCGCTGCCGGTGCCGGTGCGTGGCGTGAATCTCGCGTGTCTCGCCGGCGCCTGCGCGCTGCTGGCGTACGCCTGGCCGACCATCACGGCCTGACCGGCGTCCCGGTGCGGGGTAGGCTGCCGGCCGTGCACCTCACGGTCATCGGCAACGCCGGCGCCTACCCCGACCCGGCGGCCGGCCGCGTCCTCGAGCGGTGCGGCGCCGGCGCCTACCCCGACCCGGCGGCCGGCCGCGTCCTCGAGCGGTGCGGCGCCGGCGCCTACCCCGACCCGGCGGCCGGCCGCGTCCTCGAGCGGTGCGGCGCCGGCGCCTACCCCGACCCGGCGGCCGGCCGCGTCCTCGAGCCGGGCGGTGCGGCGTGAGCCCGTCGCCCCGTGAGCACGCGGTCGCGCAGTACGCCGCCACCGACGGCCGGCTCGCGGCCCGGATCGCGCTGCACCAGGGGTACAGCACGAACCCGCAGGCCTGGTTCGCGTGGCTCGCCGAACGCCTGCCCCGGGCCGGCGACGTCCTCGAGGCCGGCGCGGGCACCGGCGCGCTGTGGGAACACGCCGGCACCGAAGGCCCGGCGACGCTGACGCTCACCGACTTCTCCGCCGCCATGTGCGCGCGGCTGCGCCGGTTTCCGGCCGCCCGGGTGGTGCGGGCCGACGTGACGCGGCTGCCCTTCGCCGCCGGGAGCTTCGACGTGGTCGTGGCCAACCACATGCTGTACCACCTCGACGACCCCGGCGCCGGCCTGCGCGAGCTCGCCCGGGTCCTGCGCCCCGGCGGCCGGCTCGCCGCGTCGACCAACGGGCCCGGCCACCTCGCGGAGCTCGACGCCCTCGGCCCCGCCGTCGGCCGCCCCGAGACCCGGGTGGGTACGCGGCTCAGCGCCTTCGACGCCGAGTCGGGCCCGCCGCTCGTAGCGCGCCACTTCGCCGGGGTCGCGGTCGAGCCCTACCCGTGCGACCTGAGGGTGCCCGAGCCCGAGCCGATCCTGGCGTACCTCGACAGCCTGGCCGACACCCCGCTCACCGCGCCGGAGCGGGCGGCGGCGACGGCGCTGGTGCGGGCCCGCATCGCCGCGGAGGGGGCCTTCACCGTCGCCAAGCGGACCGTGCTCATCACCGCAACCCGGCCGTAAATCCGCGATACTCGTCTATGTGGCCAAGGAGCCGGGGTCGCCGTCGCTGCGCAGGTGGGTGCTGCTCGGCCTGCTCGCTCTCGGCGCCGGGATGGTGCTGCTGACCCTGCTGGTGATCGCGGGGGTCGCCGCCGTCGCGCTCGTCGACCGGCTCGAGGGGCCCGAGGTCTGGAACCGCTGGTCCGAGATCGGCGACTCGTTCGGCGTGCTCAACGGCGTGGTGTCGGGCCTGGCCTTCGCGGCGCTCATGGCCACGCTGTGGTTCCAGTCGCGGGAGCTGTCGCTGCAGCGCTTCGAGCTGCGCATGCAGCGCGACGCGATCCGGCAGTCCGGCGAGGAGCTGCGCCGCACCGCCGACGCCGGGATGCGGAACCTGCACTTCGAGCTGCTCAAGATGAGCATTCACGACGCCGCGCTCGCCGATGTCTGGCCCGATCCGGTCCCGACGAGTGACGAGACGCGCCGCCGGCAGCTCCGCCGACGAGGTCGTGTACATCGGCGCGGACGGGTCGATTGTCGCCCAGCCGCACATGACGCTCATGCGGACCAACCTGGCGTACCGGCGGCTGTTCCGCGGGTACCCGGGCCCGTCGGGGCCGCCCCGCAGGCCGGGCGACGGGCCGCGCCGCCCGACCGACGCGCTGTCCGCGCCGCCGAACCGGGCGTACGTGCGGCAGGGGCCGATCGAGTTCCTCGCCGCCGCGGCCGGCACCGCCTCGAGCGTCGTGCTCGCCGGGCCCCGCCCCGCCGGCCCGGCGGGCGATCCGGCGCGGAAGGTGGAGACGTGCTGACCCGGGCCCGGCGCCGCCCGCGGGGCGTGTGGTCGGCGGTGCCGCTGGGGGCGGGCCTGCTGCTCACCTGCGTGCTCGCGCTGGTCACGGTGGTCGGCCGGTTCGTCGTGCCGGTCGTCCTGCAGCAGGTGCTCGACGGCGGCCGGCTGGTGCCGCGCATGTCGGGCGCCCCCGCGGTGTGGTGGACCGTCGGCGTCGGCGCGCTCGTCGTCGCCGGGTCGGTCGGCACCGCGTTCCTGCTGCACAGCCGGATGGCCCGGCGCAGCGAGATCCTGCTCGACGTCATGCGGCGGCGCGCGTTCCGGGTGAAGGCGCCCGACCCGGAGTCCCGGGACCGCACGGTCGCCGAGGCGGTCGACCACGTCGAGCACGTCAGCCAGTTCGTGCGCTGGTCCGGCCCGGCGCACCTGACCAACGGCGCGGCCCTGGCCGTCGCGGCCGCGGTGATGTTCGTGTACTCCTGGGCGCTCGCCGCGGCCGTCGTGCTCGCCTTCGTGCTGCTCGTTGTCACCCAGCGCCGGTTCGCCCGGCGGCAGGCGCGGTTGCGCAGGTCGCTGCAGGAGCTGGGGGAGCGCGTGCAGGCGCGGATCGTCGAGCTGGTGAGCCGGGCCGAGGACGGCTCGATCCGGGCGCTGCGGCTGCGCGCCGCGGCGGACCTCACCGCCGTGTCCCGGGACCGGGACCGGGAGGAGCTGCGGTCGGCCCGGCTCGACGCGGCGGGCTCGGCCTCGGCCGAGCTCGCGGTGGCCGCCGCCGTCGTGCTCACGGTCGTCGGCGGCGCGGTGCTCGGCCGCATGGGCGACATCTCGGAGGGCCGTCTCGCGGCGTTCGTCCTGGTGCTGATGACCGCGGCGGCGCCGGCCCAGGCGGTCGTGGCCGGCCTGGTCGAGCGGCAGCGGGCCGCGATCGGCTGGCGGCGCGTCCTCGGCGCGATCCGGCAGCGCTCCTGGGCGCCGGTGGCGGTCCTGGCCCGCCCGGCCCGCCGCCGGCTCTAGCGCGACCGGCCCGCGGCCCCGCCGGATCGGCGGCGGGGCCGCGGGCGTGTGCGAGCCGCCGCGCCGGCGTCGCGGGCGAGGTTCACCGCTTGACGTTGTCGTAGGAGACCCGGGCCGCCCCGACGGCCGGCAGGTGCTCCGCCGCCCACGTGCTCAGCTGCGCGAACAGCGGTCCCAGGCTCCGCCCGAGCGGGCTGATCTCGTACTCGACCCGCGGCGGGATCTCCGGTGTGTAGGTGCGGATGACCAGCCCGTCCCGCTCCAGCTGGCGCAGCCGCTGGGTGAGCACCTTCGCGGTGACGCCGCCGATGCGGCGTTCGAGCTCGCTGAAGCGCTGGCGGCCGTGCTCCTGCAGCGACCACAGGATCGGCGTCGTCCAGCGGCTGAACACGATGTCGACCACCGGCGCGATCGGGCAGGCCTGCTCCGGCGGGGTCTCGCTATCCCAGTTCATAGCCACTTTCCTCTAGGTACCTACTATCTTCATGATGCTAGCTTTCCGGAAGCCACCAGGAAAGGGAGCACATCATGATCGTGGTCATCGGGGCGACCGGCAACGTCGGACGTCCACTCCTCGCCGCCCTGCCGGACGCCCGGCCGGTGTCGCGCCGCACGGGCGCCGACCTCGCCGACCCGGCGAGCCTGCGCCCGGCGTTCGCCGGGGCCGAGGCAATGTTCCTCATGGTCCCGGGCGCCGGCGGGCACCTCGACACGCCGGCCATCCTCGGCGAGGCGAGCGCGGCCGGCATCAAGCGGATCGTCCTGCTGTCCTCGCAGGCCGCCGGCACGCGGCCGGGCTGGCCGTCGCACGCCCCGCTGCGCGCCCTCGAAGACCAGGTGAAGGCCGCGGTCCCGAGCTGGACCGTGCTGCGGCCCGGCGGCTTCGCCAGCAACGCGTTCGGCTGGGCCGAGTCGGTCCGGGCGCGGCGCACGGTCGCGGCGCCGTACGCCGGCGTCGCCCTGCCCATCGTCGACCCGGACGACATCGCCGCGGTCGCGGCCGCCGCGCTGCTCGACGAGCGGCACGCGGGCCGCACGTACGTGCTCACCGGCCCGGAGGCGACCACCCCGCGGCAGCGGGCCCAGGCGATCGGCGAGGCGATCGGCGCGCCGGTCGAGTTCGTCGAGCAGTCCCCCGAGGAGGCCCGGGCGCAGTTGCTCGGATTCATGCCCGAGGTGGTCGCCGACGGTACCCTCGCCATCCTCGGCACCCCGGAACCACAGGAGCGGGCGGTCAGCCCCGACGTCGAGCGGGTGCTGGGGCGCCCGGCGGGGACGTTCGCGGCGTGGGCCCGCCGGAACGCCGCCGCCTTCCGGTAGGCAACCGTGCAGTGGTACGTGATGGTTGTGCAGGTCAGAGGCCGATCAGGCGATGTCATATGACCGACTTGCCGATCATGTGTCCGGCGGGCAACGGGTACAAAAAAGGAGGAACGCCGGTTGCTCTCGAATAGGGGTCTGTCGCCGATGGCTGGCATGGTGCCGTTCACCAACAACTACTCGGACCACTCGACCCGCGAGGGGTACCAGTTCGAGTTCAACTGCATGCGGTGCGGGAACGGGTACTCCTCCTCGTTCCAGCACTCCGTCACCGGCTTCGGCGGCCGCCTGCTGCGCATCGGCGGCGACCTGCTCGGCGGCGACATCGGCAACAAGGCCGCGCAGGTCGGCTGGGACGCGGAGTGGATGCGCGACGGCGTACGCGGCTCGACCCGCGACAAGGCCCTGGCCAAGGCGGCCGAGGAGATGCAGTCGCACTTCACCCAGTGCCACCGCTGCGGCCAGTGGGTGTGCCAGCAGGTCTGCTGGAACCACGAGCGCGGCCTGTGCACCAGCTGCGCCCCGCGCCTCGACCAGGAGATCGCCGGCATGCAGGCGTCGGCCCAGGTCAACCAGCTGCACGAGCAGATCAACCAGGTCAACTGGACGCAGGGCGTCAACTACCGCGACCAGGCGGTGGGCCGGTGCCCGTCGTGCATGAACGAGACCGGCGGCGGCAAGTTCTGCCAGCACTGCGGCACCCCGCTCGCGGCCGCCCCGGCCCAGCAGAAGCGCTTCTGCGGCAACTGCGGGACGCCGGCGACGCCGGGCGCGATGTTCTGCGCCGAGTGCGGCACGTCGACGGCCTGACGTGCAGTACCGGCTCATCGCCGACGGCGGTGCCCTGCTCGACGAGGGCGGCGGCACCGCCGAGATGGCCGGCGGCGCACTGGTCGTGACCCCCGAGCGGGGCGCCGTGCTGCGCGTCGCGCCCGGGGACGTGGTGGAGATCCAGGAGCCGCAGCCGTACGTCGTGCTGCTCACGCTCTCCGACGGCGCCCGGCTCGAGCTGAGCCGCATCGGCGTGATGCGCACCCAGCTGCTCGCCGAGCTGTCGGAGGCCCGGGTCGCCGACACCGAGCGGGTGCTGCTCCTCGACGGCGTCGGCAAGGCCGAGGCGTTCCCCGGGTGGGCCGACGGCTCCCCGGCCGAGCTGCGCCTCTACGACGACGCGCTCGTGATCGTCCCCGCCGCCGGGCTCGCCGAGAAGATCCCGTACGCGTTCGTCAAGGGCGTCTCGACCGACAGCAGCGGGTACACCATAAATTTGCAGGTTCCGGGCCGGCCGCCGATCGTCGTCGGGCGGCTCGCCCGGCGCACCAGCGAGTTCCTCGACCTGCTGCGCGCCCGCACCGCCGCCGCGTCCGGGCGCACCAGCCACTTCCTCGCCGCGCTGCTGCCCGGCCTCGGCCCGGTCGCGCTGCGCTCGGTCGCGGCACTGCTGCGCGACGGGCTGGCCGCGCCGCGCGCCGAGCTCGAGGCGGTCGAACCGACCGTGTTCCCCGCGCTGCTGGCCGCGGCCACCCGGCCCGACCGGGTCGCCGCGGCCGGGCACCTGCTGGGTCTGGGCCCGTCGTGGCTGGGCTTCAAACAGACGGTGTCGGTACAGCGGGAAGGCTCCGGCGCCGGCCCGTGGCACGACTCCGCGCGGCCGCCGGTGCTCGACCACGACGGCCGGGCCGGACACTTCGGCGCGGGCCTGCCCGGGATGCTCGCCGCGGGCCTGATGTCGGGCTTCGACGGCCCGTTCGACTCCTACGGCCCGGGCCTCGCCTACGGGCTGCTCGGCACGGCGGGCGGCTTCCAGAGCCCGTCGGCCGGCGGCCCCCACCTGCCCCGCGCGGTCTTCCCGCACCAACCGGTCACCCCTGCGTACACCGACTACGCGGCCCTGACGGACGCGGCCGACCCCGCGGTGCTCGCGTTCCTGCTGGTCCTGACCCCCTCCGGGCACCTGGTGTACGAGGTGCTCAACGCCGCCGACCACGCCACCTACGTGTTCACCTGCCGTGACACCGACCAGGCGGCCCAGCTCAACCGGGCCCTGGACCTGCTCGGCTTCCGCGTCGAGGGCATCTACGCCGACGCGACCTCGGCCGGCTCCCGGTACCGCAAGGCGGCCGAGCGCCTGCCCGCGCTGCGGGTGCTGCGGGAGCGCTTCGCCGGCCGGGCCATTCATGACGACGGATGGAAACTGGCGATTTCACGGATCCCGGGCCCGGCCTGAGCCGCACACACTGACGCGCATCGCAGTATTCCCCACCTCCCGGGAGACAACGGTGCGAAACACCCCCGCCATCCGGCTCGCGCTGCGGGTCGGACTGCTCCTCACCCTCATGGGCTCGGCCGTCGCCACGGTCGCGTCCCCGGCGCTTGCCGACGAGATCGGCCAGGCCCCGACCTCGTCGAACATCACCGGCAACGGCAGCTTCGCCACCACCTCGGCGAGCATCTCCAGCACGGTCAGCGGCTTCGGCGGCGGCCGCGTGTACTACCCGACCGCCGCGGGCCAGTACCCCGTCATCGCGATCTCGCCCGGGTTCACCGCCACCTGGTCGAGCCTGGCCTGGATCGGGCCCCGCCTGTCCTCGTGGGGCTTCGTGGTGGTCGGGATCGAGACCAACTCGCTGTACGACCAGCCGGCCAGCCGCGGCAACCAGCTCCTCGCCGCGCTCAACTGGGCGGTGAGCTCCTCGCCGACGGCGGTGCGCTCGCACATCGACGGCAGCCGCCGCGGCGTGGCCGGGCACTCCATGGGCGGCGGCGGCACCCTCGAGGCCCTCGCGGCCGACACGACGGGCCTGGTGAAGGCCGGCGTGCCGCTGGCGCCCTGGGACTCGGACAAGACCTGGAACAACGTGAGCGAGCCGGTCCTCATCGTCGGCGGCCAGTCCGACACCATCGCCCCGCCGTCGAGCCACGCGATCCCGTTCTACAACACCCTCGCGGGGCCGAAGACGTACGTCGAGCTGACCGGCGCGAGCCACTTCTTCCCGCAGACCAGCAACGCGACCGTCTCGCGGGCGCTGGTCTCGTGGCTCAAGCGGTGGGTCAGCCAGGACGCCCGCTTCACCCCGTTCACGTGCGGCTTCTCGGGCGCGGCGGTGTCGGGCTTCCGTACCAACGCCTGCTAGCCCTGGTTCGCCTCGGCCCAGTGGATGTTCCCGCGCTCGTGCACCTCGCCGATGCGCGGGAACATCCGCCCGATCCGGGGCAGCCGCCGGGCCACCTCGCGTGGGTCGTCGAAGTCCCAGGCCGCGCCGGCCGGCTCCGCCACCGGGGCCGGCGGCGTGCGCTGCGGCCACTCCTCGGCCGCCCAGTCGCCGGTCTCGCGCCCGGCGAGGCGCCGGATCTCGGGCACGTCGGCGAGCGCGTCCGGCTCGGCCCGGACCCGCGCGGCGGTGTCCGGGTCCAGGGCGGTGACGATCCAGTGCTCGAAGGCCCGGAAGCCCGCGCCGGAGCAGCGTCCGTCCATGATCTGGTAGGCCGCGCCCCAGAGGTCGGCCGTGTCGGCGTCCACGGGCGCGGAGCCTAGGGTTCCCGGGTGTCCGGCACATCGACGGTGGTGGTGATCCGGGCCAACGACGGGTGGCGGGGCGTCGACCCGAACCCGAAGCGCACCGGCGGCTCGACGTCCGTCAGCGCCCCGAGGTCGCGCCCGTCCCACGCGGCGGTGGCGGCGACGATCGGGTGGAGGTCCTGAGCGCCGTACCATTCCCGCCGCCCGTTGCCCGCACTGCCGCGCGTGCGCACGCCCCGCAGCGCCAGGCGCGCCGGCCGGTCCAGGAGCCGCACCCAGTTCGGGTGCCGGGCGATCGGCGGCGGTACCGCGCGCAGCAGCCACCCCAGCCCGCTGCGCCGGCCCACGGTGAAGCGCAGCTCGAGCGGCCCGGCGGTGACCGCCCACGACCGCTCGACACTCACCGGCCCGAGCCGCACCTCGTCGAACGCGTACGTGGCGGCGACGAAGCGGGCCAGCTCCGCGTGCGGCGCGAGGAGCACCCGATGCCCGTCGGGGTGCTCGACCATCACGTCACTGACGGGCCCGAAGGGCGAGCGCGGCCAGTGCCCGACCACGAGCCGCGTCCCGCTGCCCGTCCCCAGCCCGGCGATCCACCCGTCGAACGTCAGCCGCACACGAACCCGCGCTAAAGCTCGGCCAGCGCGGCCCGGATCCGGTCCGCGGCCTCGTCCAGCGCGGCCGGGTCCGGGTTCTGGTCGACCCGCCCGAAGTCGAAGTCGTCCATGCCCCACGTCGGGAAGACGTGGAAATGCAGGTGTGGTACCTCGAAGCCGGCGACGACGAGCCCGACGCGCGGGGCGTCCCAGGCGCGCTGGACCGCGCGGCCGATCGTCTGCGCGACCGCGGTGCACCTGGCCAACAGGGCCGGGTCGGCGTTCGTCCACTGGTCGACCTCCTGGCGCGGCACGACAAGCGTGTGGCCGGGGCGCAGCGGGGCGATGCTCAGGAACGCGGCGACGTCGTCGTCCTGCCACACGAAACGGCCGGGAATCTCACCGGCGAGAATCTTCGAGAAGACGCTGCTCATGGACCTTCACTTTAGGCGGCGCGGCGCGGCGCGTGGCGCGCGGACCTTTCCCTCACGCGGCGCGCGGACTTTGCTTCACGCGGCGCGCGGACCTTTGCCTCACGCGGCGTGCGGACTTTGGCCTCAGGCGGCGCTGCTCAGCACGCGGCGCAGGGCCACCACGATCTCCGCCGGGGTGAAGCGTTGCCGGGCCAGGGTCTCCGCGCGGCGCAGGGCCACGGCCAGGGCCGCCGGGGGAGCGGCGCGGACGACGGCGATCAGCCAGGCCTCCAGCAGGGTCGCGTCGGCCGGGAGCTCGAGGTCCTCGTCCGCGATCGGCGGTGGCGGGGCGCCGGCCGGCGGCAGGGCGGCCGCGGCCGAGGCGTATCGGGCCGGCGGCACGCCCACCCGGTACGGGTGCACGCACGTCGGGGTGCCCGTGGCCGCGTGCACGCGGTAGCCGCGGCCGCTGTCGTACGGGACGGCCGGGCCGGGGCGGTCGGTGACGTCGAAGGAGCCCAGGGGCAGGGACTGGCCGGGGCAGGCCACGCAGGTGGCGTCGCGCAGGTCGTCCGGGCTCACCATTTGAAGGTACCGTCCCGCGCATGAGCATCGGGCGCGCGCGGCAGGGCATCGTGTATCGGCAAGGGTCCCTCGGGCGCCGGCCCTCCGTGCCCACCGACGCCGCCCGGCTCGAGTCCCGCGCCCGGGCGCGGATGTCCGCGCGGGCCTGGGCCTACGTGGCCGGCGGGGCCGGGGAGGGCGCCACGATGCGGCACAACCGGGCGGCGTTCGAGCGGTGGCGGGTGGTACCGCGCATGCTGCACGGCATCACCGAGCGCGACCTGCGCACCGAGGTCGTCGGCACGCCCCTGGCCGCGCCGCTGCTGCTCGCGCCCGTCGGGGCCGGGGCGCTGGTGCGGCGCGACTCCGACGTGCTCATCGCGCAGGGGGCGGCGGCCGCGGGGGTGCCGTACATCTTCTCGAACCAGGGCTGCAGCCCCATGGAGCGCACCGCGCGGGCGATGGGGGAGACGCCGTTCTGGTACCAGCTCTACTGGTCCACCGACGAGCGGCTGGTCGACTCGCTCATCGGGCGGGCCGAGGCCTGCGGGGCGAAGGCGCTCGTCGTCACGCTCGACACGACGATGCTCGGGTGGCGGCCGCAGGACCTCAACCTCGGCTCGTTGCCGTTCGCGCGCGGGCAGGGCATCGCGCAGTACACCTCCGACCCCCGCTTCATGGAGATCGTCCGCGAACGCGCGGCCCGGCCGCCCGGGAAGGCGCAGGTCACCCTCGGGGCCCTGCGCACGCTGCTGTCGATCGCGCGCGAGCACCCCGGCGGGACGTGGGCCAACCTGCGGTCGCGGGAGCCCCGCGCGGCGGTGGAGACGTTCCTCGACATCTACTCCAACCCCGGGCTGAGCTGGGCCCACCTGGAGACGCTGCGCGGCCGGACCCGGCTGCCGATCCTGCTCAAGGGCGTCCTGCACCCCGCCGACGCCCGGCGCGCGCTCGACGCCGGCGTGGACGGGATCGTCGTGTCCAACCACGGCGGCCGCCAGGTCGACCACACCGTGGCCGCGCTCGACGCCCTGGTCGCGATCCGCGCCGCGGTCGGCGATGAGCCCACGCTGCTGTTCGACAGCGGCATCCGTACCGGCGCCGACGTCTTCGTCGCCCTGGCCCTCGGCGCCGACGCGTGCCTGCTCGGGCGCCCGCACCTCTACGGCCTCGCGCTCGCGGGCGCCGACGGTGTGCGGCAGGTGATCGAGAACGTGCTCGCGGAGCTGGACCTGACGATGGGCCTGACCGGCGTGGCGAACCTCGCGGAACTGACCCCGGAAGCGCTGCAACCCGCGCCCTGAGGGCAGGATCGACGCATGAGACTCACGGGGGTACTGCTGCTCGCCCTGCTGCTCACCGCCTGTGCCAAGCCCGGTACGCAGCCGCGCAACACGCTGCCGACACCCGGCGTGTCACCGTCCGCCGGCGCGTCGCCGTCCCTGGAGGAGGAGTCGGCCGCCTGCCCCGAGGGCGGCGTGAAGATCACGGCCGACCGCGGCGACGCGGCCATGGGCTACCGCGAGATGGGCCTGCACCTCGCCAACTGCGGCGACCGCCCGGTCACGGTGAACGGCCAGCCCGAGGTCGTCGTGCTCGGCCAGGACCGCGACGTGCAGGACATCGCGATCGTGCCCGGCGTGCGCCACAACGAGCCGGCCCAGCCGCTGACCCTGGCGCCGGGCCAGAGCACGACGGCGGTGCTGGCCTGGCGCAACACGTACGACGACATCAGCAAACCCCCGGTGAGCGGCGTGTACCTCTCCGTGGCCCCGGCCCCGGGCGGCCCGCGCCAGATCGTGAAGCCGCCCGTGCCGCTCGATCTCGGCTCCACGGGTCGCCTCGAGGTGAGCGTGTGGCTAAAGTGACGGACTGTGCGGATGTCGTACACGCACTACGAGCACGTAGATGACGTCATGTCGCTGACGCTGGCGGAGGGGCCGGGCGAGAGCGGCACGGTGCTGCGCTTCATGCGCGGCACCTGGGAGGCCGAGCCGCACGAGGTGTCCAACGGCGACCGCGCGTGCGTGGAGTCGGCGGTGCGCGGGTGGCGCATGACGGGGGAGCGGCTGGAGATCGAGCTGCACGACGTACCGGCGGCGCAGCTCGGGGTCGGACCGGACCTGGACCTCACCGTGGACGCGGCGCCGCCACGGGTGTCGCGGGTGCACCGGGCCCTTGCCGACATCCTGCTGGACGTGCCGGAGCGCCGCTGAACACCTGCGCCGCCGCTTCGTGCGCGCGTGCGTGCGCTGCTGTGTGCGTGCTCCGTTGCTCTGTGCGTGCGCTGCTGGATGCTAGTGCCGCTGCTCTGTGCGTGCGCCGTTTTGTGTGCGCGTGCGTGCGCTGCTCTGTGCGTGCGCCGCTGAATGCGGCACTGGTCAGTGCGAGCGCGCTGCTGCTCTGCGCGTGCGCGGCTGAATGCGGGCGTCGGCCAGTGTGTGCGCCGCTGCTCTGTGCGTGCGCCGCGGTTCTGTGTGCGCGCTGTTCTGTGCGTGCGCCGCTGAGCCGGAGCGCCGTTAGGAAGGCGCGGTCCGTGCGGACGACAGCAGGACGCGCGCGGCCTGGCGCGCGGATTCGGCGGCGGCCGGTTCACTGTGGTGGTCGGCGACCGCGGTGGCCCCCGCGACCAGCATGAGCAGCTGCCGTCCGGTCTCGGGCGGGTTCGCGGCACCCGCGTCGATGGCGATGCCGGTCAGGAGCTGCAGGCGCCGGTCCAGGTGCCGGGCGGCCACGGCGCGCGCCGGGTCCTCGTGGCGCTGGGCGGCCGCGTTGAGGATCGCGCAGCCGCGGAAGTCGGGCTCGTCGTACCAGCGGCCGAGCGCGGTGAACACCGCGTCGAGCCGGGCGAACGGGTCGTCGCCGGCGGCCAGCGCGGCCTCCGCCAACCATGCGCTGACCCGGTCGCTGCGCTGCTCCAGCACGGCGCGGACCAGGCCCTCCTTGGAGCCGAAGTGCCGGTACAGCGTCTCCTTCGACGCCCCGACCGCCGCACACAGCTCCGCGACCCCGATGCCGTCGAGCCCGCGCTCGTAGAACAGCCGGGTCGCCGCGGCGAGCAGGGCCGCGCGCGTCTGCGCCGGATCGAGCTGCGCGCCTTTCGCAACGGGCATATCGAGATGGTACCGCCCGGTTCGATCACCTGCTACGGTGACGCCAGATCGAACCGATCGGTTCCATCACGCGATTGGGGACGCCAGTGGACCACCTCTTCGACGACCCTCCACCCCGCCCGGGACCGCGAGCGGCGATGGCCACCCCGGCCCTGCCCAGCGGCGACGCCCTGCTCCCGTCGGTGTTGCTGACGCCGGCCGGCGAGGGCCCGCACCCGCTCGTGGTGGTCCTCAACGGCTTCCCGGGCAACGAGCGCAACGCGGACCTGGCCCAGGCGCTGCGCCGCCTCGGCTACGCGGCGCTGAGCTTCCACTACCGCGGGTCATGGGGCACGCGCGGCACCTGGTCATGGTCGGGCGTCCAGGCCGACGTCGCCAACGTCCTGTCACTGATCTACGACGGTGCGCTCGCGGGCTTCGCCGTCGACCCCGCCCGCGTCGCGTTGGTGGGGCACAGCCTCGGCGGCTTCGCGGCCCTCCGTGCGGCGGCCGCCGACCCCGGCATCCGGGCCGTGGCCGCGCTAGCGCCATTCGATCTCGGCCGCGCCGGTGACCTGGCCGCCGGCGACGCCGCGCGGCACGCGGCCTACGTGCGGGACTTCGACGGAGAGTTGCTGCCGTTGCGCGGTACCAGCGGCGCCGCCCTCGTCGACGAGATGGTCGCGGCGGCCGCGGACTGGCGCCTGAGTGCCCTCGCCGAGCGCCTCGCGGGCCGGCCGGTGCTGCTCGTAGGCGGCGACCGCGACGCCGTGGCCGAGCCGGATGTGCATTTCCGTCCACTACTGCAGTCGTACGCCACGAATCCTGCACTCGAGCATGCCCTCCTCGACACCGATCACGCGCTGTCCGACCGGCGGGTGGCCATGATCCGCCTCGTGGCCGGGTTCCTGGGCCGTGTGCTGCCGGCCGGATGAGCGGGCCGATGCGCCGGCTCGCGCTGGGTAGCGCCACCGCGATCGGGCTCGGCCGGTTCGCGTACGGTCTCGTTCTCCCCGCGATGGCCGGCAACCTCGGCTGGTCGTTCGGCACGGCGGCGACGCTCGCCGTGGCCAACGGGGTCGGATACCTCGCCGGGGCGCTGGTCACGCCGGGGGCCGAACGCCGCTGGGGCCCGCGGGCCGTGTTCCGGGCCGGGATGGTGCTGTGCACGGTGTCGCTGGCCGCGACCGCCGTCACGGGGGATGAGTACGCGGTGGTGTTGTCCGCCCGTGCGGTGACCGGGTTCGCGGGCGCGCTCGTGTTCGTGTCCGGGGCGGTGCTGGCCCCGGGGCGCGGGTTCTTCGCCGGAGCCGGGCTGGGGGTCGCGGCGGCCGGGGCGGTGTTGCCGCTGCTGCTCGCGGGGGATGTGGGGCGCTGGCCCCTCGCCTGGCTGTACCTGGCCGTTGTGGCCGCCGTGTGCACGGCCGGGTCGTGGCGTATGGCCGAGGGGAGCCGGCCGAAAGAACCGGAGATGAGTTCGCCGCCCGTGCCGCCCGTGCCGCTCGGACCGTCCGTGCCGCGGGTGCCGTCTGGACCGCCCGTGCCGTCCGTGCTGTCTGGGCCGCTCGGGCCGCTCGGGCCGGCCGTGCCGCTCGGGCCGGCCGTGCCGCTCGGGCCGGCCGTGCCGCTCGGGCCGGCCGTGCCGCTCGGACCGCCCGTGCCGCCCGTGCCGTCCGGACCGCCCGTGCCGCTCGGACCGTCCGTGTCGCGGGTGCCGTCTGGACCGCTCGTGCCGCTCGTGCCGTCTGGATGGCTCGGGCCGTCCGTGCCGCTCGGGCCGTCCGTGCCGGCCGTGCCGCTCGGGCGCGTTGCTGTGGCCTATGCGTTGTTTGCGGCCGGGTATCTCGCCTATCTGACGTTTCTCTCGGCGTACCTCGACAGCCGCCACGCATCGGCCGGGCTCGTCGCTGTTGTGTGGACGCTGCTCGGGCTGGCCGTGCCCGCCGGGCTGCCGTTGTGGGGGCGGATGGGGCTTGCCGGGCCGCTGGTCGTTATCGCGTTGGCGGCGCTCGGGGCGTACCTGTGGCCGGTGCCGGGGGTTGTTGCGCTGTCGGCGGCCGCGTACGGGGCGGTGTTCATGGCTGTGCCCGCTGCCGTCACCGGGATCGCCAAGGCTTCGGCGGGGCCCGGCCGGGCGACCGTCGTGGTTGCGCGGCTCACCGTCGTCTTCGCGCTCGGGCAGGCCGCCGGGCCGTGGCTGGCCGGGCTGGTCGCCGATCGGACCGAGCCCGCCGCGGCTTTGCTGTGGACCGCGGGCCTGTGCGCCGCGGCCGCCGCGGCCGGGGCCACCCGGGCCCGGATGACGACCAGAACGGCCGGATAGGTGTGCGACGTGTGCCCTGAGTGGGACCTGACACGGGGATGAACGTGCGACCCGTGCCCGACTGGGACCTGGCATGGGGATGAGTGTGCGGACCGTGCGTGAGTGGGAGCGGGCACGGGGTGAACGTGCGTCCGTGTGACGACTGCGACCGGGCACCGGGCACCGGGATGAGTGTGCGGCCGTGTGATGACTGGGAGCGGGCACGGGGATGAGTGTGCGGCCGTGTGATGACTGGGAGCGGGCACGGGGATGAGTGTGCGGCCGTGTGATGACTGGGAGCGGGCACGGGGATGAGAGCCCCAGGGCCCGGCGAACGCGCGCCGGGCCCTGGGAGCGTTTACGGCTGGGCGACCAGGCGGAAGGTCTGGGCCGGGCCGCCGGTGCACGACCACTGCTGCAACTGGGCCCCGTCCGCCGTCGACACGTCCTTCACGTCCAGGCATTTGCCGCTGTTGCGGGCGATGAACCGGTACGTCCCGTTGCCGTTCGACACCGCCTGCCACTGCTGGTTCGTCGCGCCGCCGTACGACCACAGGTGGACCTGGGCGCCGTCGGCGGTTGCGCCCGTGCCGCCGTTGACGTCCCACGACAAGGGTGTGTAGCGGTTCACGACGTTGTAGTAGCCGCCGCCGGCCGCGCGGAACTGCCACTCCTGGTTCGTTGTGGCCGGGCTGCTGCACGACCACTGCTGCAGTGCCGTGCCGTTGGCCGTGCCCCAGCCCGTGTCGTCCAGGCACTTGGCGCTGTTGGCGTTGATGACCTGGTACCACGCCGCCGGGTCCGGCTGGGTGCCGCCGCCACCGCCGGTCGTGGGCGGGTTCGAGGTCGGGGTCACGGTGCCGCCCGGCCAGGTGAAGGTGGCCATCGCGCCGGCCGGCAGGTTGTAGCCGAACGACGAGCCGCCGTAGGAGACCTGGAAGTTCTGCGCGCCGCCCGAGTTGACCGCGACCAGCACGATCGAGCCGTCCGGGTTGCGGAAGGCGACGTTCTCGATGCCGCCCTGGCCCTGGTTCGTCGAGTCGATGCGCACCGCGCCCGGTTTCACGAACTTCGACAGGTGCCCGAGCACGTAGTACTCCGCGTTGTACGTGACGCTGCCGCCGTTCACGGTCACGACGCCCATGCAGTTGGTGCACGAGCCGATGACCGGGCCGTGCGACGCGTCGAGCGCCATGTTCCAGGTCGTGACCGTGCGGGCCCAGTTGCGCACGGCCCCGACCGCGAGGTTGCGGCCCTGCCACAGCAGCGAGTCGGCGAACGTGTTGCCCGACTCGGTGCCGGAGCACTCGGTGAAGAAGATGTCCTTGTTCGGGTACGCGTTGTGCACGGTCGTCTGCCCGCTCGGGGTGCCGCCGTAGCAGTGCCACGCCGTGCCGGCCACGTTGTTGCCGGCGTCGGCCAGGACCTGCTGGGGGAACGACGTGTTGTCCCAGTTGTGGTCCCAGGCCAGGATCTTCGTGCCGGTGCCGGCCGCGGACAGCTTCGGGGCGAGCGAGTTGATGATCCGGGCCTGCTGGTCGGACTGCATGAGCATGCCGGGGTACCCGGCCGGGGAGTACTGCGGCTCGTTGGCGATGCTGAGGTACTGCACGGGCACGCCGGCCGCCTGGTACGCCTGGATCGACTTGACCAGGTAGTCGCCGAACGCGCCCTCGTAGCCCGTCGAAAGCGAGCCGCCGACCATGTTGCCGCTGGTCTTCATCCAGCCCGGCGCGCTCCAGGGCACGCCCATCACCTGCACCTGCGGGTTGATGGACCTGGCCTGGGTGAGCAGCGGCAGGATGTACGCCTGGTCGTGCGCGACCGAGAAGCGGGACAGGCCCGGGTCGGCCGCCCCCTCGTCGTAGCTGTAGAAGCTGCGCGCGAAGTCCGAGGCGCCGAACGGCTGGCGCAGCCAGTCCAGCCCCATGCCGGACGACGGGCTGAACAGGTTCGTCATGACGGTGTTACGGGCCGAGGAGTTGTAGATGAGGTACGCGCTGGAGTCGGTCAGCGAGGCGCCGAAGCCGACCATCGACTGGTACGTGCTGTTCGGGTTCACGGTGATGACGGCGCCGCTGCCGGCGGTACCGAACGGGACTGCGCTTTTCTGGGACAGCAGGTTGGCGCGGTCGGGGGTCGTCAGCCAGACGCTCGCCGAGGTGGCGGCGAGTGCGGGGGCGGGCCGGGCGACCAGGTAGGCCACGCCGGCGACGAGCACGGTGGCGGCCGTGCTCATCGCCAGCAGACGGAGGCGCATGGCGGTGCTCCTTCGTGTGGAGGGAGCGTCCACGCAGGACGCTCGGACGGGGTAGGCCCTGTCCTGCCGATCATGCCGGCCTGCGCCGGGCCCAGATTCCGCCTGCGCGCACCCCGCGAAGGCCGGGTTACAACACCGGTAGCCAGGCCTCCGCGGGGCACACGCAGGCGAAATCTGGACCTCGTCTCGGCTCGACATGATCGACAGGACAGGACCTAGGCGTACAGGCGGATGTCGGCGAGGCTCCACCAGTTCCCGGTCGCCGCGGTCGAGGTGATCCGCACGTACCGGGCCCGGGTCGGGTGAACGTCCACATTGGTCAGTTGTCCGGCCCCGGCGCCCTGGGCGAGCGTCGTCCAGTGGGTGCCGTCGGTGCTGGTGGACAGCTGCCAGCCGCGGGCGTAGTCGCCGACGCTCGCGCCGCTGTCGATCGCGACGCGGCGGAAGGTGCGCGCCGAGCCGAGGTCGACCTGGAGGTACTGCCCCGGCTCCTGCGCCGCGCCGCTGGACCAGCGGGTCGTGGCGTCCTCGTCGACGGCGAGGGCGGCGTCGGGGCTCGCGGGCGACGACGACGCCGTCGCGCCCGCGATGGAGAGCAGCTTCAGGCCGTCGTCGAGCACCTTGCTCCGGGGCCAGGTGAACGTGGCGAGCGAGCCGCCGGGCAGGGTGTAGTCGAACGAGTGGCCGCCGACCGCGACCGTGAACGTTCTCGGTGCGTCGTTCTCGTTGTGGGCCACCAGGACCGTGGAGCCGTCCGGGTTGCGGAAGGCCACGTCGGTGACCTCGCCGTTCCAGGCGGGGTTGCCGAAGCTGGTGCTGGCGATGCGCACGGCGCCGGGCTTCACGAACTTGGACAGGTGCCCGATCGTGTAGTACTCGGCGTCGGTGGTCCAGGAGCCTTCGCCGTTTGCGTCAGCCCCGGCGGAGCCGTCGGGCTGCACGGTGATGAGGCCCGTGCAGGTGCCGCAGCCGCCGAGGTGCGGGCCGCCGGTCGAGTCCAGCGCCAGGTTCCAGGTGACGGCGGACTTGGCCCAGTTGCGGGTGACGCCGACGGTGATCGTGCGCGCGTGCCACTTCAGGGTGTCGGTGAAGTACTGCGCCGGGGTGTCGTTCGCGCCGTGCGATCCCGAGCACTCGGTGAACCAGATGCCCTTGTCCGGGTACGCGTTGTGCAGCGCCGTCATCGCGCTCGGGTCGCCGTAGTAGCAGTGGTACGCCGTGCCCGCGACCCAGCGGCTGGCCGGGTTCTGCAGAAGCTTGTACGGGTAGTCGGCCTCCGGGTCCTGCCCGGGCGGGGTGTTGGCGATGTCGTTCGGGTGGGTCTGCCAGTTGTGGTCGTACCCGAGGATCTTCGTGCGCGGGCTCACCAGCCGCAGCAGCGGGCCGAGGATGTCGATGACCTTGCCGGCCTGGGTGGTGTTCAGGCCCATCACCGGCCCGCCGCCCGCGTCACGGTTCTGCGGCTCGTTCTGCACGGTGATGTAGTCGACCGGCACGCCCGCGGCGGAGTAGGCGAGCACGAACCGGGTGAGGTAGAAGGCGTAGGACGCGTACACCTTCGGGTCGTCCTTGAGCTCGCCGCTCGCGAGGGAGTCACCGGTCTTCATCCACGCCGGCGGGCTCCACGGCGTGGCCATGACCTTCAGCTGCGGGTTGAGCTGCTTGGCCGTGCGCAGCAGGGGCAGGATCTGCGCCTGGTCGTGCGCGATGCTGAAATGGGTGAGCAGATAGTCCGTCTGGCCGGGCGGCATGTCGTCGTACGTGTAGTGCTCCGGCTCGGCCGTGAAGTCCGACGCGCCGATGGGCTGCCGCAGGAAGCTCACGCCGATGCCCCGGCCCGGGTCGAACAGCGCCTGCATCGCCTCGGCCCGCTTGGCCGGCGAGAGCCGGTAGAGCACGGCCGCCGACGAGTCGGTGATCGACGCGCCGAAGCCGTCCATGCTCTGGTACGTGCGGTTCGGGTCCACCGTGATCGTGGTCTGCGTGCTCGTGTTGGAGGTGAACGGGACGGCGGCCCGCTCGTGCATCAGCTCGGCCCGGTCGATCGTGGTGACCCAGACGCGGGCCGAGGGGGCGGCGCTCGCCTCGGCCGAGGCGGCCCCGGTGAGCCCGGCCGCGACCGCGGCGCCGGCCGCGACGAGACATAACACCCTGCGCTGCATACGCATCTCCCGCATGTAACAGATGAAACGAGAATGTAACGTGATGCAGGAAGCACAGCATCGGCCGAGCTGTATGTCAAGCAGCGCTAGCTGCGCCTGCGGCGCGGCGGGGGGTTCCCGCCCCGCACCCCCCACGGCCGCTCCGCGGCCACGCGATCGGGGGCGTCTGAAATCCCTGTGCGCCCTTCCGGCAGGCCCTGCTACGGTCGTCGCAATGCGGCCGGGGGCCCGGTGCGCAGGCATCGGATACTTCTAATCCAAGGGTCGCGGGTTCGAGTCCCGCCCGCCGCATGCGGCGGTAGCTCAGACGGCAGAGCATTGGGCAATCCACCGGTGCCGCTCGGATCTCGGGCCACCCCTACCGTGTCGTCATGGACATCGAGCCGCTGGATGCGTGGGCCGCCGAGACCGGGCGGCTCGTCGAGGAGCTGCGCGGCGTGCCCGCCGGGGACTGGGCCCGGCCGAGTCCGTGCCCGCCGTGGAGCGCCGCCGGGCTGCTCGGGCACGTCGTCGCCGGAGTCACGCGGGTGCCTGGCATGCCATGCTGCTCACCGAATTCCTGGTCACACGCGTGCTGGAGGCCGGGGTCCACGGGCTCGACCTCGCCGCCGCGCTCGGCCGGGAGCCGTGGCTGACCCCGCCGGCGGCCGGGCTGCTTGTCGCGCTGTACGGCGGCGCGGGGCTGGACTGGGACCCGGTCCCGCTGCTGCGCGTCGCCACCGGCCGGGCCGAGGCGACGCCGGAGCAGGCCGCCGACCTGGAACGGCACGGGCTGCGGCGGCTCACGCTCGGCTAGGTCCTGTCCTGTCGGTCATGCCGAGCCGAGACGAGGTCCAGATTTCGCCTGCGTGCCCCGCGGAGGGGTGTAACCCGGCCGTCGCGGGGTGCGCGCAGGGGGGAATCTGGGCCCGGCGCAGGCCGGCATGATCGGCAGGACAGGACCTGGGCATACTGCCTGAGTGGTGTTGTCGCGGCGCTGGTCCGTCTTTCTCGTGCTCGTCGGGGTCTGGAACTGGGTGATCTGGCCCCGGTTCCTCGTCGCCATCTGGAAGGACGACCGGGCCTGGGACGTCGCCGGGCACCCCACCGGGTTCTTCTGGGTCCACGCCGCGCTCATCGCGGTCTCCCTGGCCGTCGGTACCGCCGTCGGCGTGCTCGGGGTGCGCGGCTGGCGTTCCTGAGATCCCGCGGAACCTTTCGCGCCCCTGCGCAGTAGAGGAGGGCGAAGGTCACGACGGGGAGGAGCGATCGGCACATGCGAAGATCGATCGAGGCGCCGCGGGGGGACCCCGGGGGCGACCGGGACACGCAGTTCCAGGCGTTCATGGGCGGGGCGACGCAGCGGTTGTACCGCGTCGCGTACCTGCTTAGCGGGGACGCCGGCGAGGCCGAGGAGCTGACCCAGCACACGCTCGTGCGCACGTACGCGGCCTGGGAGCGGCTCGACGACGGGGACGCGTACGCGTACGCCCGCCGGATCCTGGTCAATCTGCACAGCGACTGGTGGCGGCGGAGGCGCCGGCGCGAACGGCCGGTGCCGCAGGTGCCCGAGCGCGTCGCGCACGGCGCCGACCCGGCCGAGGCCGCGCTGGACCGCACCAGCCTGGCCCGGGCCATGCGGCACCTGTCCCGGCGGGAGCGGTCGGTGATCGTGTGCCGGTACTACCTCGACCTCACCGAACAGCAGACCGCCGCCGAACTCGGCGTCGCCCTGGGCACGGTCAAGAGTGCCTGCGCGCGGGCCCTGCGCAAGCTGCGCGTCGACCCCGACCTGAGCCCGATCGTCCACCACCAGGGAGCGCAGTGATGCACACGACCGACGACCTGCGCCGCGCCCTGGCCGACGCGGCCCCCCCGCAGAGCACGCGGCTGAGCTTCGCCGACGTCAAGCGGGCCGCGAACCGGCGCCGGCACCGCACGTTCCTGGCCGGGATCGCCGTGGCCCTGACGCCCGTGCTCGCCGCCGGCGGCGCCGTCGCGCTCAGCCCGGCCGAGCCCGGCCCGTCGCCGACCCCCGACGCGCGGAGCACGGTCACCCCGCGGGTGCTCACCTCGGCCCCGGTCTCGGCCTACCCGCCGGACCCGTCGTTCCCGGTGCACGCCGAGAACATGGTCGCCACCGGCCTGCGCTTCGGCGACCACGAGGAGCTCGTGCTCTGGCTCGACGACATGGTCAACGGCGTCCGCGGCGGCCTGTACGACGAGAGCACCGGCCGGCTGCGAACCATGTCCTGGGTGGGGGTACCGACGAAGGGTTTCGGCCTCATCGGCGAGCTCGACGACCGGCACGGCGGCATCCTCGACTACGGCGTGGTGGGCGGCGACGGCGTCAGGGTCACGGTGGCGGCCGGCGGGAAGACCGCCGACGCGACCACCGCGCCGGTGCCGGGCCTCGCCGGGCGCACGATGTTCTGGAGCCGCCGCGGCGGGGTGATGGCCGGCACGACCGCCGAGCCGAACCCGGCGGTGCCCGACGCCGTGTTCACCGCGTACGGGCCGAACGGCACGAAGCTGGCCCAGTCCGACCCCTCGCTCATCCAGCGGGCCGACACCGTCGTGAACCGCGACGACACCACGAAGCCGATCGGCGAGCAGATGCGCACCGGCATCGCCCTGCCCGACGGCGGCGAGCTCGTCCTGTACTTCGACGGCGACGAGCACACGGCCCTGCTGCACGCCGGCCGCCGCGACGCGGGCGGTGCGGTCACGGCGCTCAAGGTGCTCACCTGGGTGAGCCGGCCGCCGACCGACCCCGGGGGCTTCTACCTGGGCCGGTTCACCGTCGACGGCGCGGGCGTCACGGCGTGCATCTACGTCGGGTCCGCGGCGCGGGTGGAGATGGGCGGCGAGGGTGGCGGGCCGCGCGGCTCGGCCGCCTGGACCGCGTACCCGCGGCTGCACGTCGCCTGGGTGCAGGGCGTCAAGGGGAATCCGTCGGCCGTCGCCTACGACGCCGCCGGCCAGGTGGTTGCGGCGACCGACTTCCGCTGAGGGCTCGGCGGCCCCCGCCCGAAACTCGAGGGCGGGGGCCGTACCTGCGGCGGTACATTGATGCCGCCGGTCGCGGGACTGTCCGTGCGACTTCCGGAACCCGCCTCTGAAGCGATGCTTCGCAGCTCGCGCGTCGAACTCCCCGACCGGCTCCTAAGACACCGTTGGGGGAGGCCGTGGAGCTGTCGGAGCTGACCGCGTGCGAGGACGTCGTCATGTTCGTGAACGCCGCCGTCGCCGCGACCGGGCAGCGCGAGTTCTACGGCGAGGCGCGGCTCTCGCTGGAGTTCCTGCACGACTACGTGCGCACCAACTACCGCGAGATCTACGCCGCGACCCTGGCCCTGGACATCAACGAGCGCAACGCCGCGGCGATCGTGCTCGGGCTGCTGCGCACGGCCCGGGAGGTACCGCTGCCGCAGCGCCGCCGCGAAGGGCAGCTCATCGCGGCCCGGCTCGCGCGGATGGCGCCGCAGCGGGTGTACCGCCTGCTGGCCACCCTGCGCGCGGAGGGCATCAACAACCGGCGCACCCGCGCGATCGTGCGGGACTGGGTCGCGGCCCGGCCCGACATCGCCTTCGACGCCGTGAAGTACCGCCGCGGCCTGGCGACCGCGGCCGGCCACGCGCACCTGCGCCTGCCCGCCGAGGTCGGCACCGTGCTCTTCGACTGGCGCCGCCCCGCCCGCTACGACACGCCGATCCTGGAGACCTGGCGCCGCGCGCACTACGACAAGCAGGCGCTGTTCGACCTGCCGTACACCGTCGCCGAGGGTCTCGCCTCGACCCGGCTGCGCACCCACGACCGGGCCCAGTTCCTGCGCGCGATCGCGCCGCGCCTCACCGAGCTGGAGCGCCTGCGGCTGCAGACCTCCGGCGCCGGGGTCGAGGGCGTCGGCGGGATGGATCTGCGCCGCGTGCCGCTCACCCGGCTCGCGCTCTACGCGCTGTCGCTGCCCCGCCCCGAGCGGGCCCGCCGGCGCGAGGAGCTCACCGGGGCGCTGCGGGCCGCGGCGCGCCGGGCCGCCGGGCGCCGCGCCGGCACCTGGGGCGACGTGGTCGGGCTGCTCGACGACAGCTACTCGGCGTCGGGCTCGGCCGTGAAGCGCCGCCGGCCGCTCGCCGTCGCGCTCGCCGCGCACTACCTGCTGGAGGCGCTGGCTTCGCGGTACCGAACCATCTGGCTCAACCACGAGGGCGACCCGCTGCTCGTGCACCCGCTCGGCGCCACGCCGCTGGGGGAGCGGCTCCTGGACGCGCTCGCGCTGCGGCCGGAGCGGCTCGTGGTCGTCTCGGACGGCTGGGACAACGCGCCGCCCGGGCAGGCCGCCGAGGTGCTGCGCGTCTGGCGGCAGCGGCTCGACCCGGCCGGGCACACGTCGATCGTGCACCTCAACCCGGTGTACGACGGCTTCGACGTGCGCCGCCTGGCGCCGTCGGTGCCCACCGTCGGCGTGCGCGACGCCGAGGACGCCGCCGCGCTGGTGGAGCTGGCGCGCTTCGCCACGGGTACCGCCACGTTCGCTGCTTTGAAGGTGTTCCTGGACGACCTCGTGGAAGGGTTCCTGCCGTGATCGAGGGCCTGCGCACGGGCCCCGCGCAGACGTGGGGCGCGGTGCGGCTCGTGCCGCTGCTGCGCGACGAGCCGATCACCGACCTGCGCCTGCACGCCCGCCTGCACGACGACGAGCTGTCCATTGTGGACCTGGGCGGCCGCGCGGCCTACCTGGCCTACGTTCCGCACGCGTTCGTGGCATCCTGGACGGGCGACGGTACGCCGGCCGCCGCCTTCGGCACCCAGCTGCTCGACCCGCGCGACCCGGGCCTGCCGCGCGTCGCCGGCCTGCGCTTCCGCCGCCGCATGGCCCGCCGCGAGGACCGCCACCGGCTCCGGTTCCTGCCGCTGCACCTGGCCCTGGAGGGCTACCTGAACCTGCAGTTCGGCGGCCCGCCGATCGCCTGGCAGGAGTGGACCCGCGCGGCCGTCACGCGTGGCCTCTCCCCGCGCGTCGAGGAGGCCTACCGCGGCGCGGCGGTGCAGGGGCTCGACGACGCCCTGCGCGTGTTCGAGGTCCACCCGGGACAGTGCGGGGTCGCGGTGTACCTGGCCGACGCCCTCGCGAGCGCCTTCGTCGTCCCGCACCCGGACGACTACCGGGCCCTGCACGCGACGCTCCTGCAGGACTTCTACGGCGAGCTGCTCTACCACTACACCCAGCTCTACCCGGCCGTGCCCGGCTTCGACCAGCCCGTGAACGCCGCGCGCGTGCACACCGTCGACGACCTGCGCGCCGAGCTCGCCCGCGTCCGCTCCGAGTGGGCGGCGTTCCACAACGACGTGATGTTCACGGTCCGGGCCCAGACGAGCCTGCGGGTGTACCGCATGGGCCGCTTCACGCTGTCGCGCTTCCTGCCCCCGATGAACCCCGACACCGACAACCACATCGGCGAGACGATCACGACGGAGGACGGCACGGTGGCGTACCTGAAGACGTACCGCCTCTCGGCCGCCCAGGCCCGCCGGGGCCACCTGCTGTCGCGCCTGGCCGAACACGACTGGTCCCTGGACCGCACGGCGGCGGCACTGGGCACGGACCGGCCGGGCCTGGCCCTGCGGTTGGACCGGGCGGGCTTCGGCTACCTCCTGCGCCCCGACATTCTGGACGCAGCGCGCAACGCCGCCCGCGCACCACGCCGCGACGGTTGAGAATGCAGAATGCGCCGGGCTGGGTTGACCGTTCCGCATTTTGGCGAAACCGTGGGCCGGTGCGATCGTGGTGCCAGAGTGCGCCAGAATGGACGTGCGGGGCCCGGACCGTTGGGCGCCGTGCGTATTGCGCGGCGGCGCGGAATCGCCGTCGTTCTCGGCACCGGTGGGCACCTCGGGTTGCTCCTCCGGCGGCGCAGGAGCGGCGGCCTGCTCGACCGGCGGGACCACCGTGACCGGTTCCTCGGCCCGCTCAACAGGCGGTTCCGGTGACTTCGGCGCGAGGGCTTCCCGGGCCCGCTGCTCGAAGTAGGCGTCGGCCGCCTCGACACTGCCGAACTGGTCGCAGAGCTTCTTGTCGTGCCGCTGCGCAAGCCCCCAATCGCGATGCCGCTGGTGTTCCTTCCGAAACTTCTCACCACCAGGCGAATAATTACGCCGCCGAGTAGCGTCATACATAGCAGTAATTTCCGCCCGACTGAACAACCCCCGCTGCCCCAACACATATCGATTATCCCAAATCACGGCAGAAAACAGGATCCCGTTCCAAATAGCGCAAGACAAAACAGGGACCACCGAATGACGACCCGCACGGACCCGGCGGCAAAACACGGCCAAGAGGCATAACCGCAGGCAACAACGAAAAGGAACCACGCTTACACGTTGCGGGAGCCGGAGGCTCCCGCGCACCATCGGCCGAGCGTCGTTTGTCAGCCCCTCGTCCAAGTAAACCCGCGCTCGTGGTGCGATCAGCGGTGCGCCGCCGGGAGGACGGGTGGGGGCCGCTCGTGGTGCGGCGGGCGGTGCGGTGGGGGAACCGGTGGGGGCCGCTCGTGGTGCGGTGCGCCGCACGGTGACGCGATAAGTCGGGCGCTCCGCGCCGCGACTTATCGAACTTGTCCCCCGCCAGTGCATATGTCGGTTCCGGCACGCCGAACGTCGGGCATGGCGCCGGTCGCGGGCCGTGGGTGCGGCCGGCGCCATACCGCCCTGTCGTGCCGTCCCCCACGGCCAACGGGGGAGGTCACCTGGCTGCCGGTGAGCTTGTGCGATCGCATGCTTCGCTTCCGGTACCACCAGTCTCGGCAGGACGCACCCGCCACACCGCCGGTTTGCCCGGAAAGCCACCCGATCGAAGTCGTGTTTGGCCGGACGCGCCCAGGGGCATCAATGAGTCGACCAAGAAAACGAGCTTTTCGAGGAGGAGCAGTGACTGTCACCGGAATCATCACGGCGCTCATCGTCGGTCTGATCGTCGGTGCGCTGGGTCGGCTGGTGGTTCCCGGCCGGCAGAGCATGTCGATCCTGGTCACGATGGTCGTCGGCGTCATCGCCGCGCTGCTGGGCACGGTACTTGCGCACGCCATCGGCATCTCCACCGACACCCCGGGTGTCGACTGGGGCGAGCTGCTGGTCCAGGTCCTGCTCGCGGCGGTCGGTGTGGCGCTGGTCGCCGGCCTGAGCGGCCGCGGTCGCCGGGCTCTGTAACCGGTAACGCCGCAGTACCACCTCACGATCCCCGGCCCGTGCGGGCCGGGGATCGTTGTGTCTGCGTACAGTTCCGGGCTATGGCCGCCGTCCCCGCGCACCCCGTCCCGATCGAGCTCGGGGACCTG
The DNA here is from genome assembly GCF_049995355.1 of Dactylosporangium sp. McL0621. Classification (NCBI taxonomy): domain Bacteria; kingdom Bacillati; phylum Actinomycetota; class Actinomycetes; order Micromonosporales; family Micromonosporaceae; genus Dactylosporangium; species Dactylosporangium sp. McL0621. Next base: position 8,636,602 of record NZ_CP188259.1, on the reverse strand, counting down.
GTGCTGCGCGCACCCCTCGACGCCGACGCGCCCGCGGTCGCCGCGGCGTTCGCCGACCCGCCGCTGCAGCAGTGGAGCCCGCCGCCCGCCGGCACCGACGTGTACGCCTGGATCCGCGACCGCGCCGACTGGTCGAGCGGCGCGCGGGTCGGCTGGGTGGTCGCCGCGGCGGACGGCGGGCCGGTGCTCGGCTCGGTCTCGGTGCGGGTCGACGCCACGCTGGACCACGGCATGATCGGCTACTGGACGGTGCCGGACGCCCGCGGGCGGGGCATCGCCACGCGGTCGGTGCGGGCCGCGGCCCGGTTCGCGTTCGACGTGGTGGGGCTGCACCGCATCGAGCTGTGCCACGCGGTGGACAACCCAGGCTCGTGCCGCGTGGCCGAGGGCGCCGGATTCCCCCTCGAGGGCATTCTCCGGGAGTCGTACCCGTACGGCGACGGCCGGCGCCACGACGAACACCTGCACGCGAAGCTGCGCACCGACCCCGACTGAGTCAGTGCAGCGGCGGGAGGGACTGCTTTGTGTGCAGTACACCCGCAAACAAATCGCCGTGGGTGGACAGTCGTGCACCGATCGAGCGAATGGTGAACGCGTCCGGGCGCAGCGCGGGATCGTCGAGCTCGTCCCAGGCGATCGGCGCGGAGACCGGCGCGCCCGGGGCGGGCCGCGGGCTGTACGGGGCCACGAGCGTCTTGTTCACCGCGTTCTGCGTGAAGTCGAGCCGCGCCCGCCCGCCCCGTTCGGCCTTCTCCCAGGCCCAGCTCACGAGCTCGGGCACCACCGCGCCGATCGAGCGCGACAGCCCCTCGACCCAGGCCCGCGTCTCGGCGAACCCGGGCCCGCGCTCGACCGGCACCCAGATCTGGATGCCGCGCCGTCCGGTGACCTTCGCGTACGCGGCGACCCCGAGGTGCTCGAACGCGGTGCGGTGCAGCCGGGCCAGCACGAGCAGATCCTCCCAGGCCGTGCCGGGGCCGGGGTCGAGGTCGACGAGGGCGTACGTCGGGGTGCCCGGACGGTCCACCTTGGACGTCCACGGGTGCCACTCGAGGCCGCCGTGGTTGGCCGCCCACACCAGCGCCGCGGCCTCGTCGGCGACCAGGTACTCGGTACCGGACTCCGGCTCCCGCCACCGCGGCAGCCATTCCGGCGCGTGCGACGGCAGCGCCTTGTGCCAGAAGCCCTTCGAGTCCGAACCGTTCGGGAATCGATGCAGGTTGAGTGCCCGTCCGGCGAGATAGGGCACCACGGTCGGCGCGATCTGCGCCGTGTACCGCAGGAACTCCCGCTTCGTCACGGCCTCCTCGCCGCCGCGCCCCGGGAACAGCACCTTGCCCAGGTTGGTGACGCGCAGCCGGCGCCCGAAGAGCTCCCAGGTGCCGTTGTCGCCGATCGCGTCGAGCGCGGCGAGCTCCTCCGCATCGCCCTTGAGCGCGACCGCGGCCCGCTCGGCGGGCAGGTCCGAGTGCCACTCCCACTCGGGGTCGGCCCGCACCTCGTCGCTGGTGCGTCCACTGAGGACAGATTGTGGATACGCGGCCGGGTCCCACCCGTCGGCGGCGTGCTCGTCGCGCTTCTTGAGCAGCAGCCACTCGTCGCCGCGGGTCCGTACGACGACGAACCGCCCGCGCAGCTTCTCCCCGTGCAGCTCGATGTGCAGCTCCCCGGCCCGCAGCGCGGCCGCGGGGTCCGGGTCCTTGTACGGCACCCAGTCCCCGGCGTCCCACACGATGACGTCCCCACCGCCGTACGTGCCGGCCGGGATCACGCCCTCGAACGCGACGTACTCCATGGGGTGGTCGCCGACCTTGAACGCCGCCCGGCGCACCTTCGGGTCGAGCGTCGGCCCCTTCGGCACCGCCCAGCTGACGAGCGCCCCGTCGACCTCGAGCCGGAAGTCGTAGTGGAGCCGCCGGGCCCGGTGCAGCTGCACCACGAACCGCAATTCGGACACCCCTCCAGTGTCGCGCGCCATAAGCGTTTCGCGATACGGATAGTCGACGCATAACGGATATTACGGGGGTACTGTCAGGCAACGTCGCCGGCGAACTGCGCGCCCTCGCCCTGACGGGCAAGGTGCGCGGGAAGGCCCCGCTGCCGGGCGCGAATGCGGGCGACAACACCGGCGCCGCGAACGGCCTGGTCCTGACGACGACGGGCTCCGACTGCACGTACACCTGCGCGGTCTCGACGATCCAGGCCCGCTCGACGACAACGGGCGCCCCGACCTGGTTGCACGACATCGAAGGTGAGGCCGGCTTCGGCCGCCCGACCCTGACGGCGGACCGCGTGCTCTGGCCCACCACCACTGCCGGCCCTCGCGGCGAAGGACGGCCACCGCCTGAGCGAGACGATGCTGGGCCGGGGCCTCCCCGGCCCGCTGACGGTCGCCGCGGGCGGGGTCTTCGCCGTGCACGACTACTCCGGCATCGTCGCCCTGCGCACCTGACCCGCGCTCACGCCGGCGTCGAGCGGCGGCCCGTCTCCGCGCGCACGGGGCTCGCCCGGCTGCTTTTGATCAGGGCCTGCAGGCACACCGCGGCCGTCGGGGACAGGTCCGTGGCGGCCAGGTCGTCGGCCAGGATGCCCGCGTCGCCGAGGTCGTGGCGACCCGCGAGGACCGTGAGCTCCACGTGCGGGGCGCGGCCCGTCACGTCGGGCAGGGTGCCGTGCCAGTGGTGGTGCAGGCGTTCGGCGTACTCGATGCCGGCCTCCTCGGCCAGGGCCCGCCGCGCGGCCTCCTCCGCCAGGCCGCGGCGTGCGAAGGCGTTGTCGCCGGGGTCGACGGGCTGGACGGCCGCGACCGGCGGCGCCCACTGGCCCGGCTCGAAGGCGGTGCTGGGGGAGCGGCGGCGCAGCAGCACCGCGCCCGCCGGGTCGACCAGCAGGGCCATCGCCAGCCGCAGCGGCGGGGCGGCCGGGTCGGGCGCCGGCCGGTGGCCCAGGCCCGTGAGGACGCGGTGGCGCAGGATCGCGTGCTGGCCGCGGCAGCGTGACGGCGGGCCCTCGGGCGGTACGACGACGGTGCCCGGGCCGACGAGCTCGCCGGGCCGGAACTGATCACGGGTCAGGTCGAGCTCGGTGCCGTCGGGGAGGCGGTTCCAGTAGTGGTGGCCGGCCTGGGCCCCGCCGGCCGTGACCCGGCCGAGGAGCAGGTCGCCGCCGAGGACCTCGCGCACGACCAGCGCGGTCGCGCCGCACTGCCCGCGGGACGGGTTGCCGGGGTGCCAGTCGGCGAGGTCGGACGGGTCGCATGTCTCGGGACCCCAGGAGCGCAGCAGGAGGGGGAGCAACATGGCCGCATCATGCCGGAGGGGTACGACAAAAACGCATCGCCGCTGGTCAACACCCCTGGCAACGCGATAAGTCGCCGGCCAGGGTATAAATCCGAAATGTCCGTCACGGAGTGTCGGACATTTCGGCAGCCTAAGTGGTTTAATGAGTTGCCTAAGGGCTTTAGGGAGTCGTACCGTCGACCCTGTGCAACCAGTAACCGAACCCGGCCTCCGCGCCGCCTTCGTCAACTGTTCCAAGGGCGAGGCGCAGCGCGCCCACGTCCCGCGCGACCTCGCCGAGCGGCCGTGGGACGACCTCGACTTCCTGGGCTGGCGCGACCCGGGCACCCTCGACCGTTCCTACCTCGCGGCCGAGCACGGCGGGCGCCTGATCGCGTTGTCGCTGCGGGTGGCCCAGCAGCAGCGGCGGTTCATGTCGCGCAACATGTGCTCGCTGTGCCTCACCGTGCACCCCGGCAACGGCGTGTCGCTCATGACCGGGCGCCGCACGGGCAAGGCCGGGCGCAACGGCGACTCGGTCGGCGTGTACCTGTGCTCCGACCTCGGCTGCTCGCTGTACGTCCGCGGGCTGCGCAAGCCGAACATCGGCGGCCGGCTGGACGAGACGCTCACCGTCGCCGAGCAGGTCGACCGGCTCAACGGCAAGCTCGCGGCCTTCCTGAACCGGATCGCCGAGGCGGCTGAGTAGATCCACAGGTTTCCTCAGCCTGGTCACAACGGGCGGGGGGAGCCTGAACGGTATGGCGATCGGGGAAGCATCGAACATCGTGCGCTGGTACGCGTACGCGGGCTGCCTGGCGGTCGTGCCCTTCGTCGTGGCCGGATTCCGGCTGCCCTGGTACGGCACGGCTGTGGTGCTCGGCGCGGCGCTGGCCGCGTGGGCACTGCTGCTGACCCTGGTCCGGCCCACCGCGGCGGCGGTTCCGCTGCCGGCGGTGTGGGTCGCGGCCGGGCTGCTCACGGTGTACGGCACGGGCGCGCTCCTGCTCCACGGCACGGTGAGCGCGGGGGCGGTCGCGGCCGGCGGCTACGGCTGGGCCCTGCTGGTCGCGGCGCTGTCGCACCAGCGCCGCCTCCGGGCCGCGACCCGCACGACGGCGGCCCGCGGCATGGCGACCCGCGCGAGCGCGTGAGGCGTCAACCGGTCAGGACCGGTACAAGGCAACGGTGCGCGACGCCGCCTCGGCGAGCATCGCGCGCAGCTCGGCCGGCGCCAGCACCTCGGCGTCGGGGCCGAGCGCGAGCATCTGGGTGTACGCGACCGCGACCGACTCGACCGGAAGCTCGACGGTGACCCAGCCGTCGGCGTCCGGCGGGCCGGCGCCGTCGGACGCGTCCCGGTACGCGACCGCCTCCACCGCGAACCGCAGCATCCGCCGGCCGTGCGGGCTCAGCCGCAGCGTCACCGTCGCGGTCAGTACGCCCCGCTCGAACTCGGCCGCGCGCTCGGCCCAGAACGCGGGCAGGTCGAACGCGTCGTCGCGGCCGAAGTGCTCGTCGGTGACGGTGGCGGACCGGATCCGGTCCACGCGGTAGGTGCGCGGGGTGGCATCGGCGCGGCCCACGAGGTACCAGACCCCGTTCTTGAGGACGAGCCCGAGCGGCGCCACGGTGCGGGTCACCTCGCCCTTGCGCCCGGCGTAGGTGAGCGCGACGACGCGGTCCTCCCAGACGGCCCGGGCGAGCCCGGCCAGCCCGGGCGGCGGCTCGGCGTCGCGGAACCAGCCGGGCGCGTCGAGGTGGAAGCGCTGCCGGGCGCGGGCCGAGGCCTCCCGCAGCGGGTCGGGCAGCGCCGCGGCGACCTTCAGCTGCGCCGTCGTGAGCGCCTCGCCGAGCCCCATGTCGCGGGCCGGGCCCGGCAGCCCGGACAGGAACAGCGCCTCGGCCTCGGCGCGGCTGAGGCCGTTGAGCCGGGTGCGGTACCCGTCCAGCAGCCGGTACCCGCCCGCCCGGCCCTGCTCGGCGTAGACGGGCACGCCCGCGGCCGACAGGGCCAGGATGTCGCGGTAGATCGTGCGCTCGGAGACCTCGAGCTGCCCGGCGAGCTCGGCCGCCGTGCGCGGGCCGCCGGACTGCAGCAGCAGCACCAGCGAGATGAGCCGGGAGACGCGCACCGGCTAACGGTAGTCCTCGGGCCGGGTGAAGCCGCCCTGCTCGTACCGCCAGAAGTCGGGCGCGCTGCCGTCGGCGTCGGTCAGGCCGTACTCCCGGGCCAGGTCGGCGCTGGACAGCGACGCCCCGTTGAAGCGCGCCTTCTGCGGGTCGAAGGCCAGCGCCGCGACGCCGCGCCCGACGTACACCGGCGACTCCGACATCGCGAAGTGCTCGTCCTTGGCGATGCCGTCGCGCCAGGCCGGCTCGGTGACGCCGAAGTGCTCGAGCATGAGCTCGGAGCGCAGGAAGCCGGGCGTGACCGACACCGCGGTGCCGCCGACCGGCTTCAGCTCCTCCGACAGCGCGAACGCCATCCGGTTCACCGAGGCCTTGGCCAGGTCGTAGAAGAAGGAGACACGGTACCGCCGGTGGTTGTACTCGGCCGTGCCGTCGGTCATCTCCACGACCAGCCCGCCCGGGTGGCGCACGAGCAGCGGCAGCGCGGCGTGGCTGGTGATGATGTGGGTGTCGACGGCCAGGCGCAGCAGCCGCTGCCCGCGCTCGAGGTCGTCCTCCCACAGCTTCTTGTCCCACGCGAACATGCCCTCGGCGCCCCAGATGTCGTTGACGAGCACGTCGAGCCGGCCGTGCTCGGCGTCGATGCGCGCCACGACGGCGCGGACCTGGGCGGGGTCGAGGTGGTCGGCGGGGATCGCGATGCCGGTGCCGCCCGCGGCGGTGACGAGGTCGGCGGTGTCCTCGATCGTCTCCGGCCGCCCGTACTCCGACTGCCGGGCGCGCGTGGTGCGCCCGGTGCAGTAGACGGTGGCGCCGAGCGCGCCGAGCTGGACGGCGATCTGCCGCCCGGCGCCGCGGGTGGCCCCGGCGACGAGTGCGATGCGGTTCGTGGTCATGCCCTCAACGTCGCAGAAAACCCTGACAAGGTACGTCGGGTTTTCTGCGACACTTCCAACTCGTGCTGACCGTCACCTCCGCGGCCGATGCCGCGCCCGCGCTGCCCTGGCTCCTGCGCGACCCGGTGCGCAACACCGTGCCGGGTGCCGTCCTGTCCGGTGGACCGCTGCCGGCGGCGACCCGGCTGCTGCTGGCCCGCGACGGCGGCGGCGACGTGCACGGCGTCGCGTTCCTGGCGCCCGGCCGCGCCTGGTTCGTGGCCTCCGGCTCGCCCGCCGGGGCGGCCGCGATCGGCGCGCACCTGCGCGATGCCGGCCCGCTGCGGGCCGACGGGCTCGACGAGGACGTGGAAGCATTTCGCTGCGGCGGTACCGTCGTGACGCGCACCCGCCTGTACGCGCTCGGCGAGCTGGTCCCGCCCCGCGGGGTGCCCGGCGAGCTGTCGCCCGTGACCGCGGCGGATCGCGACATCGCCGTCGCCTGGGTGCGCGAGTTCGGCGAGGAGACCGGCACCGGCGGCGAGGGCGCCGAGGCCGCCGTCGACAAGCGGCTCGCGGTGCCGGGCCGGTGCTGGTTCTGGCGCGTCGGCGGCGAGCCGGTGTCGTTCCTGTGGCTGACCGTGCCGTTCGGCGGGGTGGTGCGACTGAGCGCCGTGTGCACCCCGCGGGAGCTGCGCGGGCGCGGATACGCCTCCGCGTGCGTCGCCGCCGCCTCCGCGCACGCCCTGGCCGGCGGCGCGCGGCGGTGCGTGCTCTACACCGACCTGACCAACCCGCTGTCGAACCGCATCTACACGCGGCTGGGCTACGAGCCGGTGGCCGACGGCGGCATCCGCTCGTTCGAGTGAGCAGGCTATATTTGCGCACATGGATCTGCTCCGGCGGCGGTTGCGCGAGGCCGGGATGCCGGTCGCGGCCGTGACCGCGACGACCGGCGGGGTCGTCGCGCGCGGGGGCGTGGTCCGGTTCGCGGACGGCTCGTCGCTGTTCGCCAAGACCCTGCCCGACCCGGTGCCCGGCCTGTTCGAGACCGAGGCCGACGGCCTGCGGGCGCTGCGGGATCTGGGCGGTGCGACGGTGCCCGACGTGTACGCGGTCACGCCCGCCCTGCTGATCCTGGCCCGCCTGTTCCCGCGCCCGGCCGCGGACGCGTTCTGGGAGCGCCTCGGCCGGATGCTGGCCGCGCTGCACCTGTCCACCCGCGACGCCGCCGCGGGCCGGTTCGGCTGGCACCGCGACGGCTTCCTGGGCCGGATGCGCCAGGAGAACGGCTGGGACGTCGACGGGCACCGCTTCTTCGCCGAGCGCCGCGTGCTGCGCTGGCTGGCCGAGCCGGAGGTGGAGGCCGCGCTGAGCCCCGCCGACCGGGCCGCCGTGGAGCGCTGCTGCGCCGCCCTGCCCGAGCTCGTCCCGGTGTCGGCGCCGGTGCTGACCCACGGCGACCTGTGGACCGAGAACGTGCTGGCCACCGCCGACGGGGCCCCGGCGGTCATCGATCCTGCCGTATCCTTCGGATGGGCCGAGAACGACCTGGCGATGCTGTGGTGCTCGCCGCGGCCGCCGGAGTCGGGGCGGTGCTTCGACGCCTACGAGGAGCTCGCCCCGCCCCCGCCCGGCTGGCGCGACCGCATGCGCCTGCTGTACGTCCGCGAGCTGCTGAGCACCATCGCCCACGGCGACGACACCTGGGGCGCCGCGGCGATGCTGCGCGAAATCACCGCACCGTTCCGGACCTCGCTCCGCTAGCGTGCCGCCATGGCCTACCGCGACCCGAAGGCGTGGCCCTCGCGGCCGGCCTGACCGTCCGCGGCCTGCAGGAGCCGCTGTGGCCCCGGCTGGACGGCCACGGCGGCCCGGCCGCCCAGGCCCTCTGCCCCCGGGCCGCGGCCGACGCCTACACGTCGACCCCGGCCGCCGTGGTCGGCGAGTTCGCCCGCTGAACCGGCGTCCCGTGACCGCTACTCCGCGGCGGCCGGCCGTCCCCCGAAGCGCCAGGGCCGGACGGAGACCTCCCGCGCCTCGAACCCGGCCAGCATCATGGCCGCAGCACGGTCATCCGGTGCCTGAACGCAGGCCGCGACTCCGACCGGCCCTCCGTCTCCGACCGCCCGCAGCCGCCCGAGCACGATGAGCCCGTCCTGGTCCCGGTCGATCCCCCCGGCGTCGCCGTCCCCCAGCGCCACCACGAGAAACCGCGGCCCCTCCGGCCCGCGGAAGTCCCACATCGACCGCCCGAGCAGATCCTCGAATCGGTACACCTCCATCGCCGCGTACACGCCGGCCCGCCAGTTCGGCTCCAGCTCCCCGAACTCGCGCGCCGCCGCGTCCGAGGGCAGGTCGACGACGTGCAGGCTCCCCGTGGCGGTCTCGCCGTCGACGGTCAGCGTCGGCCCCCGCGCGTGCAGCCGCCCCGCGAAGCCGTCCATGTACGCCCAGTGCGCCTCGGTCAGCTCGCCCCGCAGCGCGGCGGAGCCGGGCCGGTCGATGCAGTACACGAAGTAGAACATGGCCTCCAAGGCTAAGCTCGACGTTGATGGAACGGAGCCCCGCCCAGCCCGCGATCGTCATCGACCTCGACGACGATGCGGGCGCGGCCGGGCGCGGCACCCCCGCCCCGGCCGCGGCGCGCCCGGGCCGGCCGGCCATGGGCCGCCGCACGCCCGCGGTCCGGGTCCTGGTCATGCTCGCGCTGGCGCTCGCCGTCGGGCTGCCCCCGGGCGCGACGCCGAGCCTGGTCAGCGCGGGCCGGACGGTCCCGCTCCCCAGCTTCTGCACCGGCACCCCGATCCCCGGGGGCCGGCTGAACATCGTGCAGAACGACACGTTCGTCCTGCTGGACGCGATCACCGGCACCGTCATCAACAGCGGCCGCTGCCCGCACGGGACCGGCACCCGCACCAACGACGGCAACTGAGCCGGCGCCGGTCACCCGCCGGGCCACTCGCCGAGCAGGTGTAGGCGGATCAGGGCGGCGTGCGAGAGCGGCTTGGACAGGTCGGCGACGTCGTCGTTGGTGGTGTAGTCGAGCAGGGCGAGCGGGCCCGCGGTGGCCAGCCGGCGCAGCTGGGCGAGCTCGGCCGACAGGTGGTGGTCGAGGACGTGGCGGTAGGCCGGGAGGTAGATGCGCCGCCGGGCGGTTTCGTAGTCCAGCAGGCCGGAGCCGTCGAGGCCGGCGCGGTGGCCGAGGACGCGGCCGTAGCGGCGGTCGGTGCGTTTGAGGCCGGTCATGCGGGTCGCCTGCAGCAGGGTGCGGTCCACGCCGGTCGACTCGAAGACCTTCAGCGCCTGCCAGATCGCCTCGACGGAGGTGCCGGTCACGCCCGGGCTCAACGGGACCGGGATGCCGCCGTGGGGGTAGAACGGGCTGAACCTGACCCAGGGGTGCGGGCCGCGCGAGGTGACGTCGACGACGGTGGCGGTGGCCGCGGCGGCGGTGCGGCGACCGTGGTGCACGACCCGGATCTGCATACCCGCATCCTGCCCGAGGGGTACGACATTTTCCCGGCGCCGGCCAGCGCGTGGACGGCGGGCAGTTTTCGGTGTGCGTGTGGTGGGTACGCCGTGGACGCGACGAAGGAGGAAGATGTGCCGCAGCACGATATGCGCCTGCAGTTCTCGCTCGAACTGCCCCGTGACGCCGCCCTGGTCCGCGACGCGCGCCGGACCCTCGACGGGGCCCTTGCCGGCGCCGGCGTGACCCAGGAGTGCCGCGACGACATCCGGCTCGCCCTCACCGAGGCGTGCGGAAACGTCGTGTCCCACGCCAGTCTCGCCAGCGATTACCACATCGACGTGTCGGTGGAGGGCGGCGAATGCGTGATCGAGGTCACCGACGACGGGGGCGGGTTCGACCCGGCCCTGGTGCCGGCGGTCGAGCCCGTGGAGCCCGCCGCCGAGCCGGAGGGGCTCAAGGAGAGCGGGCGCGGCCTGCAGGTGCTCGCCGCCGTGGTCGAGCGCCTCGACGTCGTCTCGGTCCAGGACACGGGGACGCTGGTGCGCTTCAGCAAACACCTCGAGTGGGACCCGTCCGGACGGGAGTAATCCGCTGTTCGGACGTATGCTTTGCCCGGAAGTACGGATAGTGCACATACACATGACAGCAGCCACGCCCAGGATGGGGCGTGCGGAGAAGGGGCGGGACGCCGATGCAGGTCACCTCGACGGTCGAGGGGTCGCGCGCCGTGGTCACGGCGAGCGGCGAGCTGGATGTCGCCACCGCCCCGGAGCTGCGCGCCTACCTGCACAAGGTGGTCGACGACGGCGCGACGACGCTGATCGTCGACCTCAGCGACGTCGGGTTCCTCGACTCCACGACGCTCGGCGTGCTCATCAGCGTGCACAAGCGACTCGCGGAGTCCGGCGGCGTCGTCGAGCTCGTCATCCCGCATGCGCGGCTGCTGCGCATCTTCCAGATCACGGGCCTGGACCGGGTGTTCACGATCCACAGCTCACTCACCGGTGCCGCCGCCCAGTAGCCCCCGGGCCGGCCGAACCGGCAGGCCGTAGGCGGCGTTGAGCACCTGCATCGCCGCACCGGCCGCGATCACGTCGCCGCCCAGCGCCGACACGGACACCGACACCGTGAGCCAGTCGGCGCGGGGCACCTCATGACGTACCGCCGAAGCCACCGCATCCACGTAGACCCCGCGGTGGCGCAGCAGGTCGGCGCCGGCCAGCACCACGTGCCCGACGTCGGTGATCTGCAACAGGTTGACCACCCCGACCGCCAGCAGCCGCGCCGCCCGGGGCACGTCCCCGGCGGTGACGGCCGCCTCGTGCAGCACCTCCAGGCAGCCGCGCCGCCCGCACACGCACCGCGGGCCGTCGACCTGCACGACCGTGTGCCCGAACTCGCCCGCGTTCGTGTGCGCCCCGCGATAGGCGGCCCCGCCCAGCCACAGCCCGGCCCCGATGCCGGACTCGACCATGACGAGGACCCCGTCGCGGAAGTCGCGGCCGCGCCGCCAGGCCTCCGCCGTCACGCCCGCGGTCACGTCCTTGTCCAGGTGTACCGGCAGGCCGAGGCGCCGGGCCGCGACCTCCCGCAGCGGCACGTCGTGCCAGTGCCGGAGCCGGTGGGCGTCGCGCACGATCCCGTTGGCGTGGTCGAGCGGCCCCACCATGCCGAGCCCGAGCCCGGCGATGCGCGCCGGGTCGGCGGGCCGGTCCCGCAGTAGCTCCGCGCGCGCGGAGTCCACGGCGTCGAGCAGCTCGCCGGGCGTGAAGTCGTCCGGCAGCGGCGCCTGCGCCCCGGCCACCACCGTGCCGAGCAGGTCGGTGAGGACCAGCCGGACGCGGGTGCGGGCGACGTGCACGCCGATCGCGTACCGGCTCGCGGCCACGATCCGGTAGATGGTCGCCGGCTTGCCGACCCCGCGGCGGCGCACCCCGGCCGGCTCGATCAGCCCGTCGCCGGCCAGCCGGGCCAGCACCTTCGACACGGCCTGCGGGGTGAGACCGGTCGCGGCGGCGATCGAGGCGCGGTCGAACTCGGGCGTCGTGCGGGCGAGGCCGACCACGAGCGCGTCGTTGTAGCCGCGCAGGTAGCCGAGGCCGGCGCCGGGCGTGTCCACGACCACAGTCTATAACGCAACACTGTTGCTAAACTGTCGCGCATGGACGACCTCACCGCGGTGCGCCGCTGGACCGCGCTGACGGCCCTGTCCCTGGGCGGCTTCGGCATCGGCCTGACCGAGTTCGTGGCCATGGGTCTGCTGCCCGACATCTCCCAGGACCTCCTGCCGCGGTTGTACGCCGACTCGCCCGCCCGGGCCGTGGCGCACGGGGGCTGGATGATCACCGCGTACGCGCTCGGCGTTGTCGTCGGCGCGCCCACGATCGCGGCCCTGACCGCGCGGCTGCCCCGCAAGACGCTTGTCGTCGGGCTGCTGGGGCTCTTCACCGCCGGTACCGTCGCATCGGCTCTTGCTCCTGGTTTCGGACTGGTGCTGGTCGCGCGGTTCGTGGCCGCCCTGCCCCACGGCGCCTACTTCGGCGCGGCCGGGCTCGTCGCGGCGGCCATCCTCGGCCCGGGCAGCCAGGCGAAGGGCTTCGCCGCGGTGCTCGGCGGCCTCACCGCCGCGAACGTCTTCGGTGTCCCGCTCATCACGCGGCTGGGCCAGGCCGCAGGGTGGCGGACGGCGTACCTCGCGATCGCCGCGATGTTCGCCCTGACCCTGGTCTTCGTCGCGCTCACCGTGCCGCACCAGCACGCCGACCCGGCCGGCTCGCCGCGCGCCGAGCTGCGGGCGTTCCGCAAGCCGCAGGTGTGGCTCGTCGCGGTCACCGCGGCCGTGGGCTTCGGCGGGTTCTTCGCCATCGACAGCTACATCGCGCCGGTGACCACGCACGTGTCCGGGCTCGGGACGGGCGCGGTGCCGTGGGTGCTCGTCGCGGTCGGCCTGGGCATGACGGTCGGCAACGCGCTCGGCGGCTGGGCCTCGGACCGCAACCTGCGCCGCAGCCTGCTGACCGGGTTCGTCGTCTTCATCGTGAGCATGGCGGCGTTCGCGGTGCTCGCCCACAACCGGTACACGCTGTTCGCCGGCGCCTTCCTCATCGGCGCGGCCGGGCTGTTCCTCGGCCCGGCGCTGCAGTCGCGGCTCATCGGGGTAGCGCCGGGCGCGCAGCTCATGGGGGCGGCGGTCAACCAGTCGGCGATGAACGTCGCCAACAGTCTCGGCGCGGCCCTGGGCGGGCTGGTGATCGCGGCCGGCTGGGGGTACGTCGCGCCGAGCTGGGTGGGCGTGGGGCTCGGCGTGCTCGGGCTCGGGCTGGCGGTCGTGAGCTTCCGGCTGGAGCGGCGCGTGGCCGTGGAGGAGCCCGAAGCCGTACTTCAGCCGGCTCGGTAGCGGACCCGCTGGGTGGGCCGGAACGGGCCGAGGACCAGGCCCCGGGCCGCGCCGCCGCGCACCGCGAACTGGGTGCCGGCCCGCATCGACACGCCGTAGATGCGCACCGGGCGGCGGACCTCGTACAGCGGCGAGAACGGCGGCTCGAAGTAGCACGTGTCGCCGGCCGCCGGCACGTGGTACCACAGGTCGCCCGTCTGCAGGCACGTGTCGATCTGCGCCTGGATCGCCAGGGTCGCGGCCGGGTTGGGGTCCGTGCGCCACATCTCGTCGAGCGCGAGCCGGGCGTGCGGGTCCTGCTTCCAGCGCGACAGCGTGGCCCGGTCGGTCATGCACCACACGTCGAACCGCGGCCCGGCCAGCAGCGCCGGCATCGCGGCGAGCTGCCCGACCCGGAACCACAGCTCGAGGGCGCGCTTGAGGTTCTGCTCGATGAGCTCGTGCAGGCCCGCGTGGTGGCGCCCGGTGCGCAGCCCGGCCGCGTAGTCCACGGCCGCCGACGCCGCCGCGGTGTCCTGGCGCAGCCGGTTGACGGCGGACTCGTACTGCGGCGGCACCCCGGTCTTCACGAGCGCATGCAGGGCCACCTCGACGTGCTCGCGCACCGGCGCCACCGCGGCCTGCAGCGCCGTCAGGTGCTCGGGCGGACACGTGGCCACCTCCGCCCACGCCGGCAGGGGCGCGGGCAGCACCGTGTGCATCGCGATGTCGTACTCCGGGTTGGCCCGCGCCTGCCGGGCCCGCGACACCCAGTCGCCGACGGCGTGCAGCCAGGCGGCCGCCTGGTCGTAGGTGACGGGCGGCACGTAGCCGGCGGTGCCCGGCCGCGCCGCGTAGTCGGCGTCGAGGAACGTCTCGCCGAGGGTCTGCAGCACGAACGCGTTCCACGCGGCCAGCAGCTGGCTCGTCGCCGCCGGGGGCGCGTTCCACAGGCTCGGCAGCTGTTCGCGCAGCGTGTCGGCGGCGAGGATCTCGTCGTACGCCGCCCGGCCGGCCGCGCGCAGAGCCTCCAGGTAGACCGTGTCCCGCTCGCCGGCCAGCCCCGCGCGAAGGCGCGTCAGGAAACCGGGTAACTGGGGATCGGACACCACCACAAGGTAACGCCCGGTGGCCACCTCAGCTCGCGCGTGCGGAGGGGGCGTCCACCTCCGTGAGCTCGCCCATGTCGACCCCGGCCTGCGACAACAGCTCCGCGACCCGCCCGATCGTCAAAAAGTCGACGGTGTTGTCGCGATGGATCAGCCGGTACCACCGCGAGCCGCTCGGATGCCGCACGACCTCGACGCGCCAGTCGCCGCCGGGCGTCTGCATCGCGCCGATGACCTTCATACCGCGAGGCTACTTCGCCATCTGACCTGCGCAAAGGCAAGATCGACAAGTGTGATTCCAAGCATCTGCTTGACATTGTCGGGACGGTGGCGACACACTCCAAGCATGTCTTTGGAATCTCGCCACACGCGGCGAATCCTGGACGACCCGGTGACCATCCGGGCGCTGGCCCACCCACTTCGGCTCAAGCTGCACGAGCTGGTCGGTCGGCAGGGCCCGACAACCGCGGCGCAGGCGGCCCGGCAGCTGGGCGTCAGCCAGGCGTTGGCCTCCCACCACCTGCGCCAGCTCGCCAAGTACGGCTTTGTCGAACCGGCCGACACCGCCAGCAACCGGGACCATCCGTGGCAGGTCACCGCCACGTCATACGCGGCGGCACGGGCCGGACAGGACGAAGTCAGTGCCGCCGTCGACGTCCTGGACCAGATGGTGGCCGAGCGCGGCGTCGAACACCTCGCCGCGTGGCACCGCCGTCGCGACCAGTACGACCCGCGGTGGCAGCGCAACGCCGGCGTCGGCCAGAGCCTGGTCTACCTGACGGTCGACGAGTTCACCGAGCTGCACGAGGCGCTGGACGCCCTGATCGCGCCGCTCGTCGAACGGCGCCGCCTGGGCGAACACGTCGCCCGACCCGCCGACGCCCAGCCGGTGAACCTGACCTTCATCAGCGTCCCGGTCGAGCCGACTACCACCGGCGGCTGAGATGCGCACGCTGTGGCGGGTGCTGACCCGCTACCGCGACCTGCGGCTGCTGCTGTCGGCCGGGCTCCTGTCGCTGATCGGTGACTGGGTCCTGCGCACCGGCCTGGCCTACCACGTCTACGCGCTGACCGGCTCCACCCTCGCCTCGGCCACCACCCTGCTGGCCTCCCTGCTCCCGCAGATCGCGTTCGGCCCGCTCGCCGGGGTCTACGCAGACCGGTGGGACCGCCGCCGCACCATGATCGTCACCAACCTGCTCCTGGCCGCCGGGTTGCTGCCGCTCCTCGCCGTCCACAGTAGGGACCAGGTCTGGATCGTCTACCTGGTCACCGTCGCACAGGGCAGCCTCGCTCAGTTCTTCATCACCGCCGAGGCCGCCATGATGCCCCGCACGGTGCCGTCGCCGGAGCTCGTGACCGCCAACGCGCTCAACGGGCAGAACCGCGACATCGCGCGACTGGCCGGCGCCGCGCTCGGCGGTCTCGCCGCCGGGCTGGGCGGCATTACGGCACTGACCCTCATCGACATGGCCAGCTTCGCCGTCGCCGCGGCGATCCTGGCCCTGATTCGCCACAGGCCCGGTCCCGCGTCTCGGCCGGCGCCGGCGCCGGCGCACCATGCGATCCGCGAGCTCACCCGAGGCGCGCGGATCGCCACGCACCACCCGGCGCTGCGCCTCCTCCTGCTCTTCGTGCTGATCACCGGAGCGGGCGAGGCCGTCATGGGCACCCTCATGGCGCCGTTCGTCCGCGACATTCTGCACGGCGATGCCGGAATCTACGGGCTGATCCTGTCCAGCCAGGCCGCCGGCGGCATCATCGGCGGCATCGCCGTCGCCGCCGCCGGAAGCCGCTTCTCGCCACGCCACCTGCTCGGCTACGGCGCCCTCGCCTTCGGCGGGCTGGATCTGGTGCTGTTCCTCTACCCGCTCCGGACCCAGGCGCTCTGGCCGGCGTTTGCCATCATGATCGCCGTCGGACTGCCCGGTGCCCTCACCGTCACCGGCCTGTTCACCCTGCTCCAGACCACCACCGACGACGCTCACCGCGGGCGGATCTTCGGCCTCGCCAACGCGATCCAAGGCGCCGCGATGCTCGCCGGGACACTCGCCGCCGGCGCCCTCGGCGACCGGCTCGGCATCATCCCCGTCATCGCCGTCCAGGGCGTCGGCTACTGCGCCGCCGGCGCACTCATGCTGCTGTTCCTGACGCGAGCAACCAGCCCGACCCCTCAACCGTCAACCAACGCCCGAATGACCATCGCATCGAGGACCACTCGCACGAGCGACGGCATGAAGGCGTAGGCGGTCTCGGCCTGCCGGCGTTCGTGGTCGGGCTCCACCAGCGGCTGACACAACGGCGTTGGTCGGTGTAATTCCGGACCGGGGCGGCTCAGGCCGGTTCGGCCGGGCGCATCGGCACGATCAGGTAGCGCAGGCCCGACGCTGGTGTGGTCAGCTCGGTGGCGCGCAGGGCCGGCTGGATGTGCAGGGTCACCGTCTCGCCCGGGAAGGCGTGCAGGGCGTCGGCGAGCAGCCGGGCCTGGTAGGCGCGCGTGGCCCGGCCGGCCCGGACGGCGGCCTTGACGGTCTCCTCCGACTCGCCGCGCAGCGGGTCGGCCGCCCGGACCAGGACCGCGCCCTCGACGGTCTGCAGCGTCAGGCGGCCGTGCTCCCCGGCGTAGGCGGCGGCGCGCTCGACGGCGGCGGCCAGCGTGCCGGCCTCGAGCTCCACCACGCACTCGGGGGCCACGTCGAGGAGGCGGTCGAACTGGGCGTCGGGGTACGCGTCGCCCAGGGTCGGGGTGACGACCGAGCCCCCGGGCCAGGACAGGGCGAACCGGTCGCCGCTCGCGTGCAGGCCCACGGACTCGGCCCGGCCGAGGACCGGGGCGATGCGGGCGAGGAGGGCGGCCGGCACCAGCGCCTCGAACGGGGCGCAGGCGGCCGGGACCGTGGCGGCGGCGAGGCGGTAGCGGTCGGTGGCGAGCAGGGTCAGGGCCTCGCCGGTGGCGCGGATCCGCACGCCGGTGAAGATGGGCAGGGCGTGCTCGCGCGAGGCGGCCCCGGCGACGGCGGCCGCCGCGGCCCGCAGCGACGGCCCGTCGACGCGAACCGACTCCGGCGGCAGCGACGCGGCCGGGAACCAGGCATCGGCGACCCGCGAGGTGGGCCCGGACGGCGGTGACGCGGCGCCCGCCGGGGACCCGGCTTCGGCGAGGATCGGCAGCGCGAAACGGGCGCCGGGCACCGTCACCGCCAGCCGGGCGCCCTCCACCGCCAGCCGGGCCTCGGGCGACGGCAGCCCGCCCACCGTGTCGGCCAGGCCGCGCCGGGAGACCAGCGCGCGGCCCGGCGTGTGCACGGTCGCGGCCACGTCGAGGCGCACGGTCAGCGAGCCGTCCGTGGCCGTCAGCGTCAGCCCGGCCTCCCCGCCGTCGAGCAGGACGGCGGCGTGGACCGGCTGCGGCGAGCGGGCCGTGAGCAGCCGCACGGCCAAGGCGGCGGCGTCGGCGAGGGCCCGGGCCGCGACGGTCACGTCAAGGAAGCTCATGCCCGCACCTTAGCGACGGGGTACGACAAAATCGGCTACCGGAAGGCCCGCAGGCGCAGCGAGTTGGCCACCACGAAGACCGACGACAGGGCCATCGCCGCGCCCGCCAGCATGGGGTTGAGCAGGCCGAGCGCGGCCACCGGCAGGCCCACGACGTTGTACGCGAACGCCCAGAAGAGGTTGCCGCGAATGGTCGCCAGGGTCGCCCGCGCGAGGCGGATGGCGTCGACGGCGGCGAGCAGGTCCGGGCGTACCAGGGTCAGGTCCGCCGCCTCGATCGCCGCGTCGGCGCCCGTGCCCATCGCGAGCCCGAGATCGGCCTGGGCGAGGGCGGCGGCGTCGTTGACCCCGTCGCCGGCCATGGCCACGACGCGCCCGCGGGACTGCAGGTCGCGTACCGCGGCGACCTTGCCCTCCGGCAGCACCCCGGCGATGATCTCGTCGATGCCGACCTCGGCGGCGACGGACCGGGCCACCTCGGGCGAGTCGCCGGTGAGCAGGACGGGGGTGAGGCCGAGGGACCGCAGCCGGCGTACCGCCTCCGCGCTCGTCGGCTTCACGGCGTCGGCGACCCGCAGCGAGCCCCGCACGGCGCCGTCCCACGCGACGAGGATGCCGTCGGCGTCGGCGTCGAGGCCGTGGGAACGCAGCAGCCCGGCGCGGCCCACGAGGACTGTGCGGCCCTCGACGGTCCCCTGCACCCCGAGGCCGGGCGCGTTGCGGAACCCGGTGACCTCCGGCAGTACCGACGCATCGGCCGCGGCCCGGGCCACCGCCCGCGCGACCGGGTGCTCCGACGCGTGCTCCACGGCGCCGGCCAGCCGCAGCACCTCGGCCGCGTCCTCGCCCGGGCGGGGCTCGACGGCCAGCAGCGTCAGCCGGCCGGTGGTGACGGTGCCGGTCTTGTCCAGCACGATCGTGTCGACCCGCCGGGTCTGCTCCAGGATCTCGGGGCCCTTGATGAGCACGCCGAGCTGGGCGCCGCGGCCGGTGCCGACGAGCAGCGCGGTCGGCGTGGCCAGGCCCAGGGCGCACGGGCAGGCGATGATGAGCACGGCGACGGCGGCGGTGAACGCGGCCGTGGTACCGCCGCCGGTGCCCAGCCGGAAGCCGAGCGTGGCCACGGCGAGGGCGATCACGACCGGGACGAACACGCCGGAGATGCGGTCGGCGAGGCGCTGGACGGCGGCCTTGCCGCTCTGCGCCTTGCGGACCAGCTCGGCCATGCGGGCGAGCTGGGTGTCGGCGCCGATGCGGGTGGCGCGCACGACGAGCCGGCCGCCGGCGTTGACGGTCGCGCCGGTGACGGCGTCCCCGGGGCCGACCTCGACCGGCACGGACTCGCCGGTGAGCAGGCTCGCGTCGACCGCGGAGCTGCCCTCCTCGACGACGCCGTCGGTGGCGATCTTCTCGCCGGGCCGGACCACGAACCGGTCGCCGACCCGCAGCTGCCCGGCGGGCACGCGGTGCTCGGTACCGTCGCGCAACACCGCCGCGTCCTTGGCCCCGAGCTCGAGCACCATGCGCAGCGCGGACCCGGCGCGGCGCTTGGCGCGGGCCTCGAAGTAGCGCCCGGCCAGCAGGAACAGGGTCACGCCGGCGGCGGCCTCGAGGTAGATGTCGCCGCTGCCGTCGGTGCGTTCGATCGCGAACGTGAACGGGTGCGTCATGCCGGGCTCGCCGGCGGAGCCGAGGAAGAGTGCCCACAGCGACCAGCCGAACGCGGCCAGGGTACCGACGGAGACCAGGGTGTCCATGGTGGCGGCCGCGTGCCGCAGGTTGACGAACGCGGCCCGGTGGAACGGCCAGCCGCCGTAGACGACGACGGGCGCGGCGAGCGTCAGGGAGGCCCACTGCCAGTAGGTGAACTGCCACGCGGGCACCATCGCCAGCAGGATCACGGGCACGGCGAGCACGGCGGTGACGAGCAGGCGGGTGCGCAGGTCGTCGGTCGGGTCCGGGGTTTCGACGACCGCCGCCGCCGTGTACCCGGTCTTCTCCACGGTCGCCACGAGGTCGGCCGACGTCAGCGGGTCCGGGTACCGCACGCTCGCCGTCTCGGTCGCGTAGTTGACGGACGCGACGACCCCGTCCAGGCGGTTGAGCTTCCTCTCGATCCGGGTGGCGCAGGAGGCGCAGGTCATGCCGCCGATGGACAGCTCGATGTCGTGTACCGCGCTCACGTCGCCTCCGCGGTGAACTCGGCGGTGTGCACGGACCCGCCGTGCTGGAAGTCCAGGTAGAGCCGGTACCGCCCGGCCGAGGGCACCTCCGCGGTGAACCGGACCTCGGGGCCGGCCGGGCCCGTCTCCGGGTGGACGTGCAGGTAGGCGAGGTCGCCGGAGCGCAGCGCGACCAGGTGGCCGTACGCGCCCAGGTACGGATCCAGGTCGCTCACCGGCACCCCGGCCCGCTCGACGCGCAGGGCGAGCGGGGAGGCGGCCCCGGCGCGCAGGTCGCCTTTGAGCGTGACCGTGTACCCGTCGACGCTCGCGGTCCGCGCGGGCGCCGGCAGCGGGGCCGGCCGGTAGTCGCCGGGCGCGTCGACGTCGGCGCCGAGCGTGAGGCCCTCGGCGCGGCCGGCCGGCACGAAGTCGGCGAACGCCCGGTACGGCCCGGCGCCCGTGACCCGCACCGGTGCGCTCCACACCCCGCTCGCGTCGCGGACCGGGTGCAGGTGCTGGAAGCCGCCCAGGTCGCGGCGGACCACGATGAGGTGCAGCTCCTTGCCGTGCGCGGTGGTGTACGCGGTCACGGGCCTGCCATCGGGCCCGTCGATGCGGAACCGGAGCTCGTCGCCGAAATCCAGCGGCACGAGCGAGTACCCCGCCGCGCTGATCTGCAGCCCGGCCGGGAGATGCTCGCCCATGTCCGCGTGCGCCGGGGCGGGCGGGGGCGCCACGGGCCCGGCCAGGTGGCCGGCGCCGAGGGCGACCGCGAAGACGCCCGCCAGCCCGGCGGCATACGCGCCGAGCCGTGCCGGCGCACTCAGCGTGGGCATGCTCAGGCCGCCACCGCGTAGCCGGCCTCGTCGACGGCGTCGCGTACCGCCGCCGGGTCGAGCGGGCCGGCGCTGGTCACGGTCACGGCGCCGGTCGGCAGGTCGATCGCCACGGCGGAGACGCCGTCGAGGTGCCGCAGCTCCTCGGTCACCGCCTGCACGCAGTGCGAGCAGGTCATGCCGGTCACGGTGTAGGTCGTCTGCATCGGGCGCTCCCTCGTCGATGTTACCCCCTGGGGGTACCTTCAAGGCTACGTCACGATAAACCCCAGGGGGGTATCCGCGTCAAGCGAGGTACGTCACGCGTACGGCCAGCACCCTCCGGTGGTGCCGGGGTTGCTTCGGTGGTACCGCTCAGACGGCGCCCCGGTACCGCCCGGGCGCGGTACCGAAGCGGCGCTTGAACGCGGCCGCGAAGGCGAACTCGGAGGCGTACCCGACCCGCCGGGCCACGGCCCGCAGCGGCGCGTCGGACTCGCGCAGGAGGCGCGCGGCCAGCGTCAGGCGCCACCAGGTGACGTACGCCAGCGGCGGCTGCCCGGTGAGCTCGGCGAAGCGCCGCGCGAACGGGGCCCGCGACAGGCCGGCCAGTTGCGCGAGGGCCGCGACCGTCCACGGGCGCTCGGGGCCGGCGTGGATGGCGTCCAGGGCGGCGCGCACCGCCGGGTCGGTGAGCGCGTCCGGCTCGCCGTGCTCGGCGAACCAGGCGCGGAGGGTGTGCAGGAACAGCAGGTCGACGAGGGCGGTGACGCCGATGCTGGCTGGGTCTCCGCCGGTTTCCAGCTCGGCCGCCAGCAGGTCGATGAGGGTGCGGACGGCCCGGCTCCCGCGCAGGTGGATCAGATCGGGGACGGTGCGCAGGAGTGGGTGCGTGCGAAGGTTGGTGAGCTCGTAGGCGGCGCAGAGAACAAGAGTTTCGCCCCCCAAATCGGATATTTCACGATTTGTCGGCATCTTGCAGGGCTGCAGCGGCGTCCGCGGGTTGTCGGCCAGGGCGTGGCCGCGGCCGTCGGTCAGCAGCACCACGTCGCCCGCCCGCAGGCGGATCGGGTCGCCGTCCGGGATCAGCCAGCACTCGCCGCGCACCACGACCTGGAGGCCGACGGCGCCCGGGACCGCGGCGAAGCGCTGCCCCCATGGCGCCGCCCACGACTGCGCCGCCGCGACCGGGCGGCCGGTGCGCATCGCGGTCACCGCGTCGCTGAGTACGTCCATCGAGACGCGATCGTATGCGTCCGGGACGCGTACGCATGGGCGCGGCCCGCTCCCGCTCGTAGGTTCACAGGCGTGAAGGCGATACGGATCCATACGTACGGGGACGCGTCGGTGCTGCGGCTGGACGACGTGCCGGTGCCCGTTCCGGGCGACGGGCAGGTGCTGGTCGAGGTCGCGGGGACCTCGTTCAACCCCTCCGAGGTCGGGCTGCGCAACGGATGGCTCCGCGGGGTGGTCGAGCTCTCCCTGCCGTACACCCTGGGCTGGGATCTTGCGGGAACCGTCGCGAGCGCCGGCGGCGGGCTCAACCCGGGCGACCGGGTGCTCGGGCGCGTCGACGGGGGCGCGGCCGCCGGGTTCGCGGTGGCCGACCCGGCGCTGCTCGTGCCGGCCCCGGCCGCCGTGCCGCTCGCCCACGCGGCCGCGCTGCCCGTGGCGGGCGTGACCGCGTGGCAGGCGGTGGTCGAGCACGCCCGGGTCGCGGCCGGGCAGACGGTGTTCGTCAACGGGGCCGGCGGCGGGATCGGCGGCTTCGCGGTCCAGCTGGCCCGGCGCGCGGGCGCGCACGTGACCGCGACGGCGAGCCCGCGCAGCGCCGCGGCGGTACGCGCGCTCGGGGCCGACGTCGTGCACGACTACGCGCGGGGGCTGCCCGCCGGCCCCTTCGACGTCGTGCTTCACCTGGTGCCCGGCGGCGCCGGCGTGCCCGGCCTCGTCCGGCCCGGCGGGGTGCTGGTCTCGGTCACCGACCGGTTCCCGCCGCCGGCCGTGCACTTCGTGGTGCGCAACGACCCCGGTGACCTCGCCGCGCTGGTGCGGCTCGTGGACGCGGGCGAGCTGCGGCTGGACATCGCGGCGGTGCGTACCCTGGCCGAGCTCCCGGACGTGCACCGCGCCGCGGAGGCGGGCCGGCTGCGCGGCAAGACGATCCTCACCGGTTGAGCCGGAGCCGCAGCAGCGCGGCCACGTCGAGGGCGCGGCTCGCCGGGGACCGGGAATCGCCGGGGTTCCAGTTCTCGGCCGTCCACACGTCGCAGAGCACGGCCTTGACGAAGCCCCACGCGACCAGGCGGTCCAGCGGCTGCCCCAGCAGCTCGGCGAGCCGCTCGAGGCGGCCTGGCACCAGGGCGAGCAGCGCCGGATCGCGGTCGGCGGGCTCGGGGTTGAAGAGCCAGGAGCCGATCTCGTACCCGGGGTCGCCGGTCAGTCCGTGCGGGTCGATCGCCAGCCAGGGCGCCCGCCCCGCCGACAGCACGTTGTCGTGGTGCAGGTCGCCGTGCAGCAGCACCCGCGACGGCGCCGACGCGCACAGCTCGCGCATGAGGCCGGCCGCGGTGGCGACGAACGCGCGGGGGAGCGGGTCGTCGCCCGGGAAACGGGCCAGGTGCCGGTCGAACGCGCGCACCTGGCCGAGCACGTCGGGCAGCAGGGGTTCGGCTGTGTCGTGCTGCGGCACGTGCAGCTCGCGCATCACGCCGGCGACGGCCGCGGTCGCCTCGGCGTCCGGCACGTCCCGGGCCCGCACGCCCGGCTCGGCCCGCTCCAGCAGCAGGGCGCCGCGCCCGAGGTCGGCCCGCAGCAGCCGTACCGCGCCCCGCCCCCCGAACGCCGCCAGCGCTCGCGACTCCTCCGCGAGCGAGTCCCCGCCCGGCACCCCGAGCTTGAGCACGACGGGCTCGCCCGCGGCGGTGGTGGCCGCGGCGACGAAGTGGAACGTGAGGTCGTACGGCGCGCCGACGGTCAGCCCCCACCCGACGGCGACCTCGCCGAGGGTCGCGGGCAGCGCGTCGAGCCAGCGGGCCCCGGCCTCGCCCCACACGGCGGTGACGTTCCGCCGGAATTCCGACATGCCGCCCATCCTGTCAGGCGTGCGTCAGTCACGACCCTCGGGCGGGTTCGGCCCCCATCATGGGGCCCATGTTCGGACGCTTCCGGCAGCAGCCCGGCGACCTCGGTGGCCCGCCCGACCTGTTCGCGCTGCCCCCCGTGCCCGTCGGCGACCCGCAGGGGCTGGCCGCGGTGCCGGTCGACCTGCTCGGCGCGTACCTGCGCCACCCCGTCGAGTCGATCGGCCCCCTGGACCCGCTGGGCCCCGAGGCGACCGGCTTCCTGGGCAACGCCATCCGTAAGGGTCTGCGCGAACGCGGCGCCGGCGCCCCCGAGCCCGTACCCGGCCTGCACGAGGCCCGGATGCGCGCCCAGGGCATGAGCGAGGAGCAGATCGAGCAGCTCCGGGCGACCCAGGCCGGGCAGCACCCGCCGGCCGGCTGGACGGTGCGGTTCACCGGCGACACCTACGCGTCGGTGCTCCCGCAGCCGCACGGCGTCGACGCGACCGCGTTCCGGACAATGCGGCAGCGGTACCGCCGGCAGCCCCCCGCGCCCGGCGTCCAACCGGTGCCGGGCACGCCGTACGAGTCCTACCACGACGGAGGTGCCCTGACCGCGGGCGGCCGCGCGCACGACGTCGCCGTGCAGTCGGCGGGCCTGCACGCCCGGCACTTCGTCGAGATCCTCGCCGGCCTGGCCGCGGTGACGCTCCGGGTTCTGGGCAGCTGAGCCTCAGGGGCTTGCCGGGGCCGTTCCCTGATGCGGCTGGGGTCCACGCACGCCGATGCTGGTGGTACACCAATCGTGATGGGAGAACGACAATGGACAGCGTGTACGGCTCGATGCGCCGGCAGGGTCTCGTCCGGCCGATGCACGGCCGGCTCCTCGGCGGCGTGTGCGCGGGCCTCGGGCAGCGCTTCGGCCTGGACCCGTGGATGGCGCGCCTGCTCTTCGTCCTGGTCCTGCTGATCATCCCCGGCAGCCAGATCCTGATCTACCCGATCCTGTGGCTCCTGATGCCGTCCGAGGCCTGATCGCCTGGCTACCCTTCGCGGGTGGATGATCGCGACTTCGGACCGGCCGGCCCCTACGAGATCGGCTCGTCGACGTGGCCGGGCCTGGCCAAACTGGCGGAGGAGGCCGGCGAGCTCGTACAGATCCTGGCGAAGCTCGTCGGCGCCTCGGGCCGCGACACCTACTACGACGGCACGGACCTGCGGGCGCGCCTGGTCGAGGAGTGCGGCGACCTGCTCGCGGCCGTCACGTTCTTCACCGAGACGAACGCGCTGGGGCCGGCCGTGGACGCCCGGGCCCAGGCCAAACTGGAGCTGTTCCGCCGCTGGCACGCGGAGGGCTGATTTTCGCGGGCTTCTTCGAAAGCCCCGGCACTTCGCCGCCTCGACGAAGTCACTCGGGTTTGGGCCCGAAAGTCCAACACTCCGTATTCAGCCGGAAAAGTCCGAGGCGCCGTGACGCCTCCGAAAAGTCCGGCATCCGAGCAGTCGACCGAAAAGTCCGACACTCCGTGATCGGACTTTTCGCATTTATCGCCTGACGGGTTATAAGTCCGAAAAGTCGCGGCGCGGAGCGCCCGATTTTTCGTGCTGAAGGGTGCGCCCGGCCCACAGAAAAGCGGGCCGGGCGCCTTTGTGCAAGAGACCTAGCAGCCGATGCGCGAAGCGCCGACCGCCACGTCGTCGTACCACAGCGTGTCCGAACCGTCGCCGTAGGCCTCCCAGCCCAGGCGGAGGTCGGTCACCTGCGGCTTCCACGAGCGTGCCAGCCACTGCTGGTCGATGTCCGCCGTCGGCGTGCCGTCCACGGTCAGGCCGGGCACGGCCGTCCCGTCGAGCCACGTCGACAGCGTGCCGCGCCCGTCGACCATGAACTCCACGCAGTTCCAGGAGTTCGTCGGCAGCGGCTTGGACGTGGCCACGCCGGCCGGGCTCTGGGCCGGCAGGGTGGCGTCGTCCGACTCGCGGTTCCACTGCAGGGCGCCGTTCTGCCCGCCCATGCGCAGGTCCTTGCCGCCGTCGCCGTTGTCCTTCAGCGCCGCGAACGCGACGTGCTGGGCCGGCAGGGCGGTGGTGTGGCGCACGTAGAACCGGCCGTACCACACCGACCCGAGGCCGCTGAGGTCCTTGGTCGGCTTCACCAGGACGTGGTTGCAGTACCCGGCCGCGCCGTTGATGCGCACCGACTTGCCCCCGCTGTGGGCGACGGACGAGTCGACGGTGGCGGTGCCGGAGCCCTGGCAGTTGGCGAACGACGTGGTCCAGTCGCCGGACACGGCGGTGCCGGTCTGGTTCTCGAAGCCGTCGCAGAACGCGGCCCCGTTGCAGCCGGCCGGCGTGCCGCCGCCCGGGCTGGTGCTCGGGGTCGGACCCATCGAGCGCGAGGCCGAGGCCGACGCGGTCGGTGAGGTCGGGCTGCCGCCGTTGGCGGCGCAGGACAGCGTGGGGGCGGTACCCGCGTTGCCGTTGCCGAGCATGCCGAAGTTGGTACTGCCGCCGGCCGGGACGGTGCCGTTCCAGGCGACGTTCGCGGCGGTCACCGCGGTGCCGGACTGGGTGACGGTGGCGTTCCAGCCCTGGGCGACGGTCTGGCCCCCGGTGTAGTTCCAGCCGACCTTCCACGAGGAGATCGGGGCCGTGCCCGGGTTGGTGACCTTCACGTCGGCCTGGAAGCCGCCCTGCCAGCTGCTGGTGATCGAGTACGTCGCCGTGCAGCCGCCGCTGCCCCCGTTGCCGGGGGTCGACGACGACGCCGCCGGGCTCGACGGGCTCGACGGCGGCCGCGAGGTCGGGCCGCTGGACGTGCTGCCGCCAGTGGGGCCGCCGCCGGTGCCGTCGCCGACGCCGGTGACCTGGCCGTTGCCGCCGTCGAAGGTGACGTCGGAGCAGCCGTAGAACGTCTCCTGGCTGTCCGAGCGGGCCCAGACCGAGTAGATGATGTGCCGGCCCGACTTGGCCGTCGGCAGCTTCCCGCTCCAGTAGTAGTGCCCGTCGGTGGTACCGGGCGATCCGACCTGCGGCGGGTTGGTGACCTGCAGGAACGGGGTCGACTCGAGGTCCGACCAGGCCATCGGCTTGGTCGGGTCGAAGCCGTCCTTGGTGACGTACAGCGAGAACGTGCCCGGGTGGGCCGCCCAGTTGCTGTAGTCGAACTCCATCGTCGCGCCCGCGGTGAGGTGCGTCAGGGGCCAGTCGCTACGGGCCAGGTCGAAGCCCGAGAAGTCGTACACCTTGGCGTCGGCGCTGCACACCTTGCCGTCGGGGATGAAGCCGGACGTGCGCCCGGCCCCGTCGGAGCGCAGCATCGCGAACCAGTTGTACAGCGAGTTGGGGCCCATCTGCGCGACGGCCGCGGCGCACGCCGGGTTCTTCGGCGCGATCTGGCCCGTGGCGGTGAGCCCGTCCTTCCAGCACAGGTACTGCCGGCTGCCCGGCTGCATCAGCGCGCCGTGCGCGGACGCCGGGGTCGCGAACACCACGACCGCTCCGGTTCCGGCCAGGACCGCGGCAAACCACAGCGCGAGCCTTCTTCGTCGGTTCATGCCCACCTTCCATCCCATCGAGGGCAGTCCATTTACCGGATTGAAGGTCGGTGAGCAGCGAAGTGACAATTCCGAAACACGTTTCGTGCGTGGGTACTGGCAAATGCGATGAAAGATTCATCACGGGACGCTGGCTAGGCGCATGTGCGGGTGGATAGGCTCCTGTCGCCCGATGGGCCATTTGTCCGTGTCACATTGTCGATATCTCATATACGTGGAGTACTCGATGGGTTCGTCCCCGCTGCGCGTCGCCATCGTCGGATCCGGCATCGGCGGCCTCGCCGCCGCGGTCGCCCTGCAGGCCAAGGGCTTCGAGGTCGAGGTGTTCGACCAGGCGGGCGAGCTGAGCGCGATCGGCGCCGGCATCGCGCTCGGCGGCAACGGCATGCGCGTCCTGGACGACCTCGGCGTCGGCCGGGCCGCCCGCGACGTGGCGAGCAACCTGCAGCGCATCCAGTTCCACCACTGGCGCTCCGGCGAGATCTTCTACGAGCACCCGATGGGCGACTGGTACGACGAGCGCATGGGCGGCCCGTTCCTGGGTATCCACCGCGCCGACATGCACCAGGTACTCCTCGACGCCTACCAGGGCGAGCCGCAGCTCGGCCGGCGCGCCGCGGCCGTGCACGAGTCGCCCGACGGCGCCGAGATCGAGTTCGCCGACGGCACCAAGGTGCAGGCCGACATCGTCGTCGGCGCCGACGGGCTGCGCTCCGCGGTGCGCCACCACGTCGCCGGCCCCGACGAGGCCGTGTTCTCGGCGATGAGCTGCTTCCGCGGCCTCGTCCCGGCGCAGAAGGTGCCGGGCTCGGAGTCGATGGGCCTGACCTTCATGCTCGGCCCCGGCCGGCACCTGGTGATCTACCCGGTCCGCGGCGGCGAGCTGGTCAACTTCGTGGCGTACGTGCCGGACCCCGAGTGGACCCTCGAGTCCTGGTCGTCCAAGAGCGAGCCGGCCGAGGCGGTCGCGGCGTTCGACGGCTGGAACGACACCGTCGTGTCGATGCTGTCCAACGTCCAGGAGGTCGGCCGCTGGGCGCTCTACGACCGCGAGCCGCTGCGCAAGTGGAGCACCGACCGGGTCACGCTGCTCGGCGACGCCGCGCACCCGATGCTCCCGCACGCCGGGCAGGGCAGCAACCAGGCGATCGAGGACGCCGCCGCGCTGGCGTTCTACCTGACCGCCGACGGGCTGTCGGTGGCGGAGGCGCTGCAGCGGTACGAGCACCTGCGCAAGGCCCGCACGCGGAAGATCCAGATGGGCTCACGCGGCAACGCGGCCTGCTTCCAGGTGCCCGACGGCCCGCCGGCCGACGAGCGCAACGCGCGCCTGCAGTCGCTGCCGGACAACGTCGCCTGGATCCACGGGTACGACATCTTCGCCGACCTGCAGGAGACGAAGTAGACCTCGAGTGCCCGCCGGGCCTGGACCCCGGCGCCATCCCCGCCCAGTTGCACCGCTGGGCGGGGTCACCGGCGATGCGGGACCTGGTGTCCGCGTTCGGCGGCGAGCTCCCGGGCGAAGACCTCCTCGCCTGGCTCGACGCGTTCTCCGACGCGCACTGGAACTTCCGCGGCCGCCTCGGCGGCGTCGAGCGCGACCGCATCCGGGTCGACCTGCCGCCGCACCTGGCCGCCGCGGCCCTGGACGCGGCGGCGGGGCTCGGGCTGACGGACAGCGCCGAGCCGCCCCACGACGAGTACGCCCACGTGCTCGTCCTCGGCGGCCTCGCCCGCGCCTGCCTGCAGCGCACCGAGCACGCCGCCCGGCTCGCCGCCACCCGGCGCATCGGCTCCGTCGCGGCACTGGGCAGTCTCCGCCCGCTCGGCCCCGAGGAGCGCGCCGTCCCCGGCGTCGAGGGCTGCGCGACCGAGGCGGACGCGCTCGCCGCCGGGGTGAGGGCCGCGTTCGGCGGCGACGTCCCCGTGCTCGTCGCGCCGCCGCGGGCGCCGGGGGCGGGCCGCGCGAACACCGCCGACACCTACGAGCACTGGGCCGCCCTCGCCCGCCCGCGCGCCGACCAGCGCATCCTCGTCGTCACCTCGCCGCTGTACGTGCCGTTCCAGCACTGCGACGCGATCCGGATCCTTGGGCTGCGGTACCGCTGCGGCATCGACACCGTCGGCTTCGACCCGCTCCGGGCGAGCACGCCCCAGCCGCCCGGGGCCGCGGGGCCGGACCGCTGCCTGCAGGAGATCCGCTCCGCGATCCGCGCCGCCCGCGCCCTGCTCGCCGCGGTTGCCTGAGATGCCGCCGTCGCCTGAGATGCCGCCGTCGCCTGAGATGCCGCCGTCGCCCGAGATGCCGCCGTCGCCTCAGATGGCGCCGTCGCCTGGGGCGTGGCTGGACGAGCTCGCCGCGCGGTCGCCCACGCCCGCCGTCGCGGTGGCCGTGTTCGACCGGGAGCGGGTGCTCGCGCACGCCGTGCGCGGGGTCGCCGACCTGGGCACCGGGCGCCCGGCCACGCCCGCGTGCTGGTGGGACCTCGCGAGCCTCACGAAGGTCCTGGTGACGCTGCCCGCCGTGCGGGCGCTCGGCCTGCCCGGGGACCGGGCGATCGGCGAGCTGTGGCCGCGGGCCGCCGGGCGGGCCGCGGGCCGGGCGAGCATCGACGACCTGCTCGCGCACCGCTCCGGGCTGCCGGCCACCGCGCGCTACTACGAGACGCTGCGCGGGCCGGCGATCGTCGACGCGGCCCTGGACACCGAGCCTTGCGAGCCGGGGCCGGTGTACAGCGACCTCGGGTACATCATCCTCGGCGCCCTCGTCGAGGACCTCACGGGCCGGCCGCTCGACGGCGGCGGCCTGCGGATGGGCGGCCCGGTGGCGCCCGCGGTCGCGACCGAGCGGTGCCCGTGGCGGGGCCGCCTCGTGTGCGGCGAGGTCCACGACGAGAACGCGTACGCGATGGGCGGGTACGGCGGCCACGCGGGCGCGTTCGGCACCCTCGGCCGAGTCGTCGCCGCGGCCCGCCCGTTCCTCGGCCCGCCGCCGCCGTGCCTGGCCGAGAGCGCGGCGGGGGAGCGGTTCGCGGCCGGGTGGTGGCTGCACCCGACGCGCGGGATCGGCGGGCCCGGCGCCGGCCCGGACGGGTTCGGGGCGACCGGTTTCGTCGGCAACCGGCTCTGGTTCGAGCCTTCGCGGGGGTACGGCGTGCTGGTGCTCAGCAACCGCATCCACCCGGTGCGCGGCGACCGGGGCCCGTTCGCGGCGTGGTGCGACGAACTTTTCTCCCGCGTCGCCGTCGAAATCCGCTGACCCTCTTCGACGCGTTGGCAGAAGCATCCAACGCCTCGAAGGGAACCACCACCATGACCCGGTACTCGCTCGCGGCCGGCACCGCCGCCGCGCCGCTGTTCGCCGTCGTCGCCCTCGCCCAGGCCGCCACCCGCGACGGCTACGACATCACCCGCCACCCGGTCAGCATGCTCAGCAACGGCGACCTCGGCTGGGTCCAGATCGCCTCGTTCCTGGCGACCGGACTACTGTCGATCGCCGCCGCCCCCGGCACCCGCGCCGCCCTGCGCGGCGGGCCCGGCGAGCGGTGGGCGCCGCGGCTGCTCGTGCTCATCGGCGCCGGCATGCTGATCGCGGCCGTGTTCCGGCTCGACCCGGCCGACGGCTTCCCGGTCGGCACCCCGCTGGGCCAGCCGACGTCGTTCAGCTGGCACGCGATCGTGCACAACATCGGCGGCAGCCTGTCGTTCTTCTCGATGATCGCGCTGTGCTTCGTGCTGGCCCGCCGCTTCGCCGCCGACGGGCAGCGCGCGTGGGCCTGGGCCGGGCGGGTCTGCGCGGTCGCGTTCTTCGCCCTCCTCGCGTGGGCGTTCACCGGCGGCGCGGACGGCGCCCTGACCCTGTTCGCCGGCGTGCTGCTCGCCTGGGGCTGGATCGCGGCCACCTCAGGGATCCTGCTCCGGCGGAGCTCCGGGTCGCGTCGGGGTTCTGCCCGGATGTCCGCAACGGCGAGGGCGACGACGCTCGTGGCATGACCTCCTCCTCGCTCGTGCGCACCGGCGCCATCGCGGCGCCGGTGCTGCTGTTCGGCTACGGCGCGCTGCGGCTCATCGACGGCCTCGACGGCCACCACGACAAGGGCGCCTGGATGTGGAACACCGGCCACGTCATGTTCTTCGCCGCGATGGCGCTGCTCGGCGCGTTCGCCGTCGGGGTGCGCCGGCTGCTGCCGTTCCGCGACTTCCGCAACCGCCTCGCCGCCAACCTCGCGGTGATCGCCACCCTCGCCGGCATGGTGGCGTTCCTGTGGGTCATCGTCGGCGACCTCGCGCCGCGCTTCGCCGACGCCGCCCCGCTGCCGTTGCCGCTGCAGATCGTCGGGCAAACCGCGCTCGTGCTCGGCCTGGTGACGCTGCTGGTGCAGCTCGTCCGCGCGGGCCGGGCGCCGGCCTGGAGCCCGATCGCGGCGCTGTTCGCGTTCCTGATGATCCCGGTGAACCTCGACCTGATCCCGGTCGCCGCGGCCCTGCTCTTCGTCGGCCTGCTGCCGCTGGCCGGCGCGCAGCGCGGCGCCCCGGTCAGGGCCTGAGCCGCTTGAAGAAGAAGCTGCAGTCCTCCAGGGTGCCGGCCGGGTCGGTGGCGTACTCGGGCACGATGCCGTACCGCGTCCAGCCCGCCGTCTCGTAGAGCCGCTCGGCGGGGCTGCCGGTCACGGTGTCGAGCAGCAGCAGGCCGGCGCCCGCGCCGGCGGCGGCCGCCTCGGCGGTGGCCAGCAGCGCCCGGCCCAGGCCGCGTCCCCGTTCCCGGCTGTGCACCATGAGCTTGAGCACCTCGGCCCGGTGCCGGCCGTTGGGCTTGGGTTCGAGGGCGAGGCTGACGGTACCGATGACGGCGCCGTTGTCCTCGGCCAGCCAGACGTGCAGGGCGCCGTCGCGCACGGCCGCCTCGCGGGTGCGCCACCACGCGGCGGCGTCGCCCGGGCCGAACGGGGCCCGGAAGCCGACCGAGGCGCCGTGCGCGACGGCGTCGGCGAGGATCTCGGCGAGGGCGTCGACGCGGCCGGGGTACGCCCGCGGGGTGAGCCGGGTGATCGTGGGCATCGCGCTCCTCAGGGCATGACGATGAGCAGGACGTAGCGGACCGCCGCCGGTCCGGGGTTGACGAACCGGGAGGGGCCCCAGAGGCGGTACCGCAGGCAGTCCCCGGCCCCGACCGCGTGCGCGGCGCCGCCGACGGTGAGCTCGAGCCCGCCGTCGAGGACCCACAGGTGGTGCTCGAGCCCCGCGAGCGGCGGCTCCTCGTAGGTGATGTCGGCCCCCGGCTCCAGCACCGCCTCGACCACCTCGCCCCGCAGCCCCGGGTGCGGCGGGGAGACCGAGCGGCGGGTGTACCCGGTCACGCGGTCCCGCCACACCGGCTGGGCCCCGGCCCGCACGAGCTGCGGCGGCTCCGGCTCCACCTCGGCGAGCAGGCGCGACATCGGCCGCCCGTACGCCGCGCACAGCCGGCCCAGCAGCGCCGCCGTCGGGCTGATCTCGCCCCGCTCCAGCCGCGACAGGGTCGAGCGGCTCACCCCGGCGCGCCCGGCGAGGTCGTCGAGCGACCAGCCCCGCTCGGCGCGCAGCTCGGCGAGGCGCCCGGCCAGCTTGACCTCGAGATCGTCTCCCACATGCGGGACGATATCCCAGATTCGGGAGATCCGGCGGTGTGGTGGTCGTCACCGCGGGCTGGGACGATCGGCGCATGAGCGAGGTGTCCATCGACAGCGTCCACGGCACGATGCCCGCGTACCTGGCCGTGCCGGCGGGTCCCGGCCCGCACCCGGGCGTCGTCGTCATCCACGACGCCATGGGCATGGGCCAGGACACCCGCGACCAGGCCGACTGGCTGGCCGGGGAGGGGTACCTCGCGCTGGCCCCGGACCTGTTCTTCTGGGGCCGCCCGATGACCTGCCTGCGCACCGTCTTCGCCGACGTACGCCGCCGCTCGGGCCCGACCTTCGCCGACGTCGAGGCGGCCCGCTCGCTCCTGGCCGCCGACGAGCGCTGCACCGGCCGGATCGGCGTCATCGGCTTCTGCATGGGCGGCGGGTTCGCGCTGCTGCTGGCGCCCGGGCACGGTTTCGCGGCGGTGAGCGCCAACTACGGCAGCGTGCCGAAGGACGCCGCGGACCTGCTGCGCGACGCCTGCCCCGTGATCGGCAGCTTCGGCGCGCGCGACCTGACCCTGCGCGGGGCGGCGACGCGGCTGGAGGCGGCGCTGACCGTGTGCGGGGTGCCGCACGACGTGAAGGAGTACCCGGACGCGGGCCACGGCTTCCTGAACGACCACGTGCGGGCGGGCGACCCGATCCCGCTGATGGTGCGCCTGGGCAAGCCGTTGCTGCGGTACGGCCCGCACGAGCCCTCGGCCGCCGACGCGCGCGAGCGCATAACGACCTTCTTCGCCGAGCACCTGACGTGACGGGGCGCCGGCGCGGGCCGGGGCCGAAGATGAACCCTTCCGCGCAGGTGACGCCGGGTCACGCGCCCGGCGGCGACCGTTGGGCCCGTAACCGCCCCGTGCCCGGGGCGACACCCCGATACGAGGAGACTTCCGTGACCAGTTCGACCGCCGAGCGCCAGGACTCGGGCATGGAGCAGCAGGGCATGGGCATCGACCATCCGCTGCTGCTCGCCGCGCTCATGTCCCGCCGCGAGGAGCACGACAGCATCATGGACCACCCGTTGATGCTCGCCGCCCTCACCCGCCGCCGCGGCCGGCGCTCGGGCATCGAGCACCCGCTCCTGCTCGCGATGCTCATGCAGCGCCGCGACGAGGAGGGCGAGGGCATGATGGACAACCCGCTGCTGCTCGCGGCCCTGCTCTCGCGCCGCTGACATGGCCCAGGACGACAACGGGGGCGGCCAGCCGGTCGACGGCATGATCGACGACCTGATTCTCGACATCCTCAACGACGCCGGGCGGGGGCAGGGCACACCCGCGTCGATGGTGCCGCAGCTGCCGCGGGGCACGCCGCTGCTGGAGCGGGTGCTGCTCGCCGAGGCCGTCGCCGGGGCGCTCGCCGACGCGCTCGCCCCGGCCCTGGCGACCGCCCTCACGCCGCGCATCCTGCACCTCATGGAAGGCGCCGAGCCGGCCCCGGCCAAGCGCCCGGCGGCCCGTTCGAAGCCCGCGAAATAAAGCGAAGCCCGCGAATGAATCCCCGCGCGAAGCCGGCGACAAAGCCCGCTCGAAGCCGGTGATAAAGCCCTGCTCGAAGCCGGTGATAAAGCCCTGCTCGAAACCGGTGATAAAGCCCTGCTCGAAGTCGGCGAATGAAGCCCGCTCGAAGCCCGCGGCAAAGCCGGCTCGAAGCCCGCGAAACAGACTGCGCAGTAACGCACGGCGCCTCCCGGCGGTTGAACCCGCCGGGAGGTGGCGCGTGCGGGCCCTTGCGGCGCTCATGACGGTGACGGCCGGCCTGGTGGCGGGCGTGCTGCCGGCCGCGGCCGCGGACGTGTTCGGCCACCCGCCCGGCCCGCCGCCGGCCCGGGAGCGCCTGCTGCTGCTCGCCGCGGCCGCCGGGCCCGCCGCGGGGGACACGAGCATCGGACGGTACAGCCGGATCCAGCTCCGCCGCTGGGTGCGCACCGGCACCCGGGTCACCCGCTTCGACAGCGAGCGGTGGCGCGCCGCGGACGGCTCCGGCCGGCTCGCCGAGCGGCGCCTCGACCCGCCCGGCACCGCCGCGACCCGCACCGACTTCCCGCCCGGCGGCCTGCCCCTGCGCCCGGCCGGCCCCGGCGGCGACCCGGCGGCGGTGGTGACCTCCCTGCTCGACATGATCGGGATTCGGTACCTCGACCGCGCCGAACGCGCCGCCGTCCTGCGCACGGTCGCGGGGCTGCCCGGCCTGGCCGTCGCGGGCCGCACCTTCACGCTGCCCGCGGGCGAGGGCCGGCTGGCGCTCGACGTCGACCCGGCCACCGGCGAGATCGTCGCCTGGCAGTACGACGACGCCGTGCGGGTCGAGGTGCTGCGCCGCGACCGGGTCCCGGACCTGTCGTGAGTTGCGGCCGGAACCTGGCCGCAATGGCGCGCACGCTGAGGCCATGAGTACCGAGAACCTGACCCCGTGGGCCATCCTCGACGGCGTGCCGGCCTTCCTCGACTGGCTACGCGACGTCTTCGACGCCGAGGAGGTCGTCCGGATGCCCGGCCCCGACGGCGTGCGGATCGTGCACGCCGAGGCCCGCATCGGCGGCTCGCCGCTGATGATGTTCGACTCGGCGCCGGACTGGCCCGCGACCCCGGCGTTCCTGCGGGTGTACGTGCCCGACGCCGACGCCGCCGTGGCGCGCGCCGCCGCCAGAGGGGCGCGGGTCGTCACCGAGCCGACGACGCTGTGGTTCGGCGACCGCATCGCCCGCCTCGCCGACCCCTGGGACAACCTGTGGTGGGTGCACACCCGCGTGGCCGCGCCCTCGCCCGAGCGCCTCGCCGCCGGGCCGACCCCGGAGGAGGCCGCGGCCGCGGAGCACGTGGCATCGTCGCTGGAGGTGGAGATGCGCCGCCGGAAGTAGGCTGCGGGCCATGTCGTACGCGTTGTTCAAAGAGGCCCGCGATCTCCTGCTGGCCACGCGGGAGGACTACGCCGCCGCCCTGGAGCGGTTCCGCTGGCCCCGGCTCGGCGAGTTCAACTGGGCGCTGGACTGGTTCGACGCCGTCGCCGCAGGCAACGACGCGCCCGCGCTGTGGATCGTCGAGGAGGACGGGCGCGAGGAGCGGTACTCCTGGGCCCAGATGTCCGAGCGCTCCAACCGCCTCGCCAACTGGCTGCGCGCCCAGGGCGTGGCCCGCGGCGACCGGCTCGTGCTCATGCTCGGCAACCAGGTCGAGCTGTGGGACACGATCCTCGCCGCGATGAAGCTCGGCGCGGTCATCATCCCCGCCACGCCCCTGCTCGGCCCGGCCGACGCCCGCGACCGGGTGCTGCGCGGCGGCGCCCGGCACGTCATCGCCGGGGCCGCGTCCGCCGGCAAGTTCGCCGGCGTCGACCCGGAGGTGACCCGGATCGCGGTCGGCGGCGAGGCCGAGGGCTGGCTGCCGTACACCCTCGGCGACGACCCGACGTTCACCCCGGACGCGCCCACGAACGCCGCCGACACCCTGCTGCTGTACTTCACCTCCGGCACCACCGCCCGCCCGAAGCTCGTGGAGCACACCCACGCGTCGTACCCGGTCGGGCACCTGTCCACGATGTACTGGATCGGCCTGCAGCCCGGCGACGTGCACCTCAACATCTCCTCGCCCGGCTGGGCCAAGCACGCCTGGAGCAACGTCTTCGCCCCCTGGAACGCCCAGGCCTGCGTGTTCATCTACAACTACACGCGCTTCGACGCCGCCGCGCTCATGCGCGAGATGCAGCGCTGCGGCGTGACCAGCTTCTGCGCGCCGCCGACCGTGTGGCGGATGCTCATCCAGTCCGACCTCTCCGCGCTGCCGACCCCGCCGCGGCTGGTCGTCGGGGCCGGCGAGCCGCTCAACCCGGAGGTCATCGAGCGGGTACAGCAGGCGTGGGGAGTGACGATCCGCGACGGCTTCGGCCAGACCGAGACGACCGTGCAGATCGCCAACCCGCCCGGCCAGCCGGTCAAGCCGGGCTCGATGGGCCGTCCCGTCCCCGGGTACGCCGTCGCCCTCATCGACCCCAACACCGGCGAGCCCGGCGAGGAGGGCGAGATCTGCCTCGATCTCGCCGCGCGCCCGCTGGGCCTCATGACCGGCTACCACGGCGACGAGGCCCGCACCGAGGAGGCGATGGCCGGCGGCTACTACCACACCGGCGACATCGGCTCCCGCGACGCCGACGGGTACATCACCTACGTCGGCCGCGCCGACGACGTGTTCAAGGCCTCCGACTACCGCATCTCCCCGTTCGAGCTGGAGAGCGTCCTGATCGAGCACGACGCCGTGGTCGAGGCCGCGGTGGTGCCCTCGCCCGACCCGGTGCGCCTGGCCGTGCCCAAGGCCTACGTGGTGCTCGCCGCCGGCTGGGAGCCCGGCGAGGAGACGGCCCGGTCGATCTTCGAGCACTGCCGGGCGCACCTGTCGCCGTTCCAGCGCATCCGCCGCCTCGAGTTCGCCGAGCTGCCCAAGACCATCTCCGGCAAGATCCGCCGGGTGGAGCTGCGCGGGCAGGAGCGCGACAAGCACCCCGACCCGACGGTGCCGGCCGAGGGGGAGTACTGGGACGTCAGCCGGTGAACCGCTGCACCAGCAGCGCGGCGCCGAGCCCGAGCATCGCCGCCCCGGCCAGGCGGGTCGTCCACGCGGCGACCCCCGGCCGGGCCGCGGCCACCGCGCGCGAGACCGACCCCAGCGCCAGGTAGAAGGCCACACAGGTCAGCACGAACGTCAGGCCGAGCGCGGCGAGCTGCAGCCACACCGGCCAGGCGGAGGACGGGCGGCTGAACTGGGGCAGCAGCGCCACGAACAGCAGCAGGCCCTTCGGGTTCAGGGCGCTCACGGCGACGCCCTGGCGGAACAGGCCCGTCGTCGCCCCCGCCCGTTCGAGCGGCCCCGGGCGCCGGACCAGGGTGCGGGCGCCGTGCCAGATCAGATAGGCGCCGCCCGCCACGGTCAGCGCCGTCATCGCCGCGGACGAGCGGGCCACGAGTGCGCCGACGCCGGCCGCGACCAGGATCGTGAGCGCCGAGTACCCCGCCGCGAGGCCCGCCACCGCCGGAAGGACCCGGGGCGCGCCCAGCACGAACGCCCAGTCGGGGCCGGGCACGGCAATCAGCAGCAGGGACAACAGCCAGAACGCGGCGAGGGCGCTGACGGGCATGGCGGCAACGTATCGACTTTTCCGCCGAAGGTGCTTCCAACTTCTGCCCGGTCCGGACCCAACAGTGGAAGGATCTGCCCCCGTGGACGCCATCGACCGGAAGATGCTTGCGCTGCTGCAGGACGAGGGGCGGCTGACCGTCACCGAGCTCGCCGCGCGGGTCGGGCTCAGCCTGTCGCCGTGCCACCGGCGGCTGCGGGACCTCGAGGGGCGGGGGGTCATCAAGGGGTACCGTGCCATCGTCGACGCGGATGCGGTCGGGCTGACGTTCCAGGCGCTCGTGTTCGTGACGATGCGGCAGGAGGACCGCGAGACGCTGCTCGGGTTCGAGGCGGCGGTCGCGCGGATCCCCAACGTCGTACAGGCGCAGCGGCTCTTCGGCGACCCCGACTACCTGCTGCGCATCGTGACCGCGGACCTCGCGGCCTACCAGCGGTTGGAGGACGATGTGCTCGCGGTCCTGCCCGGCATCCAGCGGCTCAACTCCACGCTGGTCATGAAGCACGTCGTGGCCGACCGGCCGCTGCCCGCCTGATGGCCGGGGACCAGCCGCATCCGGCGCGGGTGTGGCCCGCGTCCGCTAGAGGTCCGCCCGGATCAGGCTGTACACGGCCATGTCGGCCCGGGGGCCCTGGCGGGTCGGGGCGAGGCTTCGCAGTACACCCTCGAACTGAAAGCCCGCGGCCTCGGCGGTCCGCCGCGATGCCGCATTCGTCGTGTCCGCCTGCAGGTGGACCCGCTCCAGGCCCACGTCCCGCAGCGCCCACCGGGCGACCGCCGCCGCCCCCTCGGCCGCGTAGCGGTGCCCCCGCGCCCACGGCGCCGTCCAGTAGTGGATCTCCGCGGTGCGCGCGTCCCAGTCGGCGCCGAACAGCGCCACGTGCCCGGCGAGCCGCCCGCCGGCCCGCGGCGCCAGCGCGAACCCGACGCCCTTGCCGTCCAGCCGCCGCTGCTCGATCCCGCTCGTGCACCACGCCACCGCCGTGGGCAGATCGGCGCCCGCGTACGGGTAGCCGACCGGCGCGCTGGCGACGAACGCCGCATCCTGCCACGCGGCGTGCACGTCGGGCGCGTCGGCGGCGGTGAACGGGCGCAGCAGGAGCCGTTCGGTGGTGAGCACGGTGCTGGGAAAGATCTCGCCGGGCCGGAGCATGCCCGAAAGATAGCCCGTGTCCGGCTCAGGAACCGGACCGCGGTGCCGATCGGGCCGGTACGCAACTGCGTCATCGGCTGCTGGCGCTGGGCGTCGTATGACCGCGGCCGCTGCGCAGCGGGCGGTGGAGAGGTCCCGGGAGGTGGCCTCGCTGACCGCCCCTGGTCAGCCGATTCCGGCTATGACCGTGGCCACTCGGTTTTTTACTACCCCCGGCGGCACCTCGACGAGCTCGTAGCCGAGCTCCCGGTACACCGCCGCGTGGATCCGCTCGAAGCGGATGGAGTCCTCGAGGCCGATGCGCCGCGCCCTGGTCGGCACGATGAAGCCCATGAGCTTCACGAAGAAGACCGTCCGCTCGTACGTCCCGTCGTTCTCGGCCGCCTTCCGCAGCGCTCGGCTGGGCGTCACGCCGAGGTAGACCGCGAGCGCGAGCGTGCAGGCCGGCGCGCGGTCGTGGATCTGCAGCGCGCTCTGCTGGGCCAGCCGCCGTTCGTTCTGGACCTGCAGGATGCGCGCGAGGAACGCGGGATGGTCGGTCTCCAGCTCGGGCGACTCCCCGATGACGTCGGTGGCGGCCTCGTCGACGACGGCGTACCCGAGCTCGCGCAGCGCGAGGGCGATCGTGGTCTTCCCGGCTCCCGGGGCTCCGGTGAGCACGTACCGGCGGGTCATGGCGGCTCCTATAGGTTTGGGGCATGGCAACGGTGGCGATCGTCGGCCCCGGCGGGGTCGGGGGACTGGTGGGTGCCCTGCTGACGCGGGCCGGCCACGACGTGGTGTACGTGGCGCGCCCGGAGACCGCGGCCCGGCTGAACGCGGACGGCATTGCGGTGCACAGCGTGCGGTTCGGGGATTTCACCGTGTCGGCGCGGGCGGTCTCGACCCTGCCCGCGCCCGTCTCGCTCTGCGTGGTGGCAACGAAGGCCACGACACTCGGCGACGCTCT
Source organism: Dactylosporangium sp. McL0621 (assembly GCF_049995355.1). Taxonomy (NCBI): domain Bacteria; kingdom Bacillati; phylum Actinomycetota; class Actinomycetes; order Micromonosporales; family Micromonosporaceae; genus Dactylosporangium; species Dactylosporangium sp. McL0621. The sequence goes on along the minus strand of NZ_CP188259.1, from coordinate 8,596,367 downwards.
GGAACGCGTGCCGGCGGACGGTGCTGAGCTCATACTGCCACTGCTCAACGGCGTCGACCACATGGGGGTACTGCGCGCCCGGTACCCGTCCGCGCGCGTCACGGCGGGTTCGATCCGCGTGGAGAGCACGCGGGTGGCGCCCGGGCGCATCGAGCACACCAGCCCGTTCTGCCTGGTCGAGCTGGCCGGCCCGGGCGCCGAGGACGTAGCCGCCGTACTGTCCGGCTCGGGCCCGGACGTGCGCATCCGCCCCGACGAGTCCGAACTGCTGTGGGACAAGCTGTCGATGCTGGCCCCGCTGGCCCTGATTACGACGGCGGCCCGGGCGGGGGTGGGCACGGCACGCGCACTGCGCCGCGACGACCTCGTCGACATGGTGTCGGAGGTGGCCGCGGTGGCCCGGGCCAACGGAACCACGACCTCGGCGGCGGCGCTCCTGGACGTGATCGACCAGATCCCGGCCCCGATGAAGTCCTCGATGCTGCGCGACGCGGAGGCGGGGCGGCCCTTGGAGCTGGACGCGATCGGCGGGGCGGTGCTGCGGGCCGGGGTCGCCTTGGGCATCCCGACGCCGGCTACTGCGCGGGTGGTTCGGGAGTTGAGCTGACAGCACGTTTGCGACTACGGTTGGTATTTACCGGCGTGATCGGTTAGGACGGCTGTGGTACGGTTTTTGAAGACGGAACGGCCCGACCGACCTGGCCGCGTTTGTAGTGGTTGGCGACCGCGTGGAACGCCGCTTTCTTGACGTTGCCGGTGTTGATGCCCTTGGGTCGGGTCGCGTGGTCGAGCTTAGTGGTCGCGTGCGTCTCGGCGTCGGCGCTGGTGGGGCTTGCGCGTTGGATCGTGGCGTGGACGTCGGCTTCGGCATTGGCGGGGGTGTGGATCTCGCCCGCGGCCGTCGCGTTGCCCTCGCCCGCGGTCGTCGCGCTGCCCTCGCCCTCGGTCGTCGCGTTGCCCTCGCCCTCGGTTCGCGTTCGCGTTCGCACAAGGCTGAAGCCGCTCATGTCGAGGTCGTAGCGCGGGTCCGGGCTGTATGGCAGCATCGGCTCGGCGTACTGGCACACGAACGCGCCCTCGACCCCGGCGCGCTCGAAGATCTCGAGGTCCTCCGCGATGCGCCGGGCCTGCAGCGCCTCGTCGCGCACGTGATGCCCCCGGACAAGGCGCGGCCGGACGAAACGCCCGAGCGCGGGGACCCGGTGCAGCGCGACCGAGGGCCAGTTGATCAGGCCGATGCTGAGCAGGTTGGGGTCGCGGTCGGCACCCTCGTACGCGCGCATGCCGAACTCCGTGATCACGACCGGCTTGCCGTGGCGGAACTGGCGCTGCAGGACGTGCTCGAAGTGCGGCTCCGAGGTGACGTAGCGGTAATGATCGACCCCTACGAAGTCGAACAGGGACCAGTCGACGCGCTCGAACGGCAGGGACGCGTACGTCAGGGGGCCGCCGAAACTCGCGCGTGCCACCCGTGCCGCCGCGGCCAGGAAGTCGGCCAAGGGCTCCGTGTGGCGGCCCGCTCGGATTGCCGGCGCCGGGTTCTTCGTGCGGGCGGCGAACGTCCGGCCCGGCAGGATGCCCCGCAGGAAAAACGTCGCCTCCGTCGCAACGCTCAAAATAACGTGATTTTTCCGGATCTGTCGTAATTGCTCGGCGACCTCCGCGGCCGCCGACAAGTACGTCAGTGTGCGCGCCGGGGGCTGGTTCCACAGCTCCGGGGACAGCCACACCTCCAGGCCCAGCGCCAGCGCATCCTCCGCCGCGGCGGTCAAGCGGTCCAGGTCGCGGCCGCACAGCTTGACGGCGTTGCAATGCAGCTCGTCGCGTATCACCCTCAGGTCGCGGCGGGTCTCCTCGCGGTCGAAGACCGGGCGCCAGTTGAAGCCGAGCACACGGCCGGTGTCGTAGAGCACCCCTCGTCGATTCATGCGGCCACCGTGCGCTCTCACCCCACGTGAAGGTCAAACCCAAACCGAGGCACGCCGTGCTGGCAGACCCGGCGAGCATTCATGACGCCGCGCCGCTGAACTGCGCGGCCGCGGACGGCGACGGTTCGCGCGTCGGCTGGGTGCGGTACGACCGGGCCAGCAGTACCGACACCACGATCGAACCCAATGCCATCACCGCCATCGCCCGCCCCGCCGGCATTACCTGCGCCACCGCGCCGGCCAGCGTCGCGCCCACCGCCTGCATCGTGAACATGCCCGAGCTGTGCAGGCCCAGCGAATGCCCGCGCAACGCCGGCGGGGTGAGCTCCACCAGGCGGTCCTGGAGCAGCAGACTCCCGCAGTACCCGACCGACGCCACCGCCACCAGCGCCACCGCCGGCCACAGCGGCAGGACGAAGACGAAGGCCAGGTACGGCACCGCCAGCAGCAGCTGCACCGGCGTCGTGAAGCGCCGCCGCAGGCGGGCCGGCAGGAAGCGGCCCGCGAACACGTCGCCCGCGAGCATGCCCAGGGCTCCGGCGACGAACAGGGCGCCGGCGGCGCGGGGGGAGTACGGCACGAACAGCGCCTCGCAGCCGACGATCAGGCCGTTCGGCACCCACAGTCCAATGTAGACGGCGCGACGCGCGGGCGACGACAGCAGCTCGCGGTTGCCGCGCCAGGTGGCGCGCACCGACGCGCGGCCGGTCGCGCGCGGGGCGCGCGGGGACAGGCCCAGGCGCGCGACCGCCGCCGCCAGCAGGTTCAGGGCCGCGCCGATGAGCAGGACCGCCGACGGGTTCGCGGTGGCCAGGAGTACGCCGCCGGCCGCGAACCCGGCGATCTGCATGCCGCCGACGGACATGTTGAGCAGGGAGCGGCCCAGGAGGTACCCGTCGGGGGGAACGATTTCGGAGAGCAGCCCGAAGCGGACCCCGCCGCCGATGGAGGCGACCAGGCCCTGGGCCAGCACCACGGCGAGGACCGCGCCGACGGGCAGGCCGGGCAGTGCGAGCAGGGCGGTGGTGAGCGCGGTGAACGCGGCCAGGCCGGCCAGGGCGGCGCGGGGCGGGAGCCGGTCGGCCGCCGACAGCAGCGTCGCCGCGCCGATGACCTGCGCGAACGAGGAGCCGAACATGCTCAGCGCGGACAGCAGGGGCGAGCCGGTGCGGCCGTAGACGAGCGTCGCCAGCGCGATTCCGCTCACCGTCTGGGCGCCGACCTGCGCGGACACGGTGGCGAAGAGGGCCCGGAACTCGGCGGCGGCGAACAGCTCGCGGTACGTGCGCATGACCCGCAGCCTGCGGGCCGCCCGGGCTGAAACGTTAGAGTTTCGGTTGAACGCGAAAGGTGGACACATGGGGTTCTGGCGGATCGACGCCGACGTGCTGGTCACCAGCCGGTTCGTCGTGTCGCCCCTGGCCGAGACCGTCGGCTGCCTCGCCGCCCTCAACGGCCAGCACCGCGTCTCGCCCGCCCAGCGCGACTGGCTGACCGAGGCCCTGCCCGTCTTCCGCGCCCGCTGGGCCGCCGACGACTTCGCGCTGCCGTTCCTGCGCGACGCGATCCGCCCTGGCTGGCTCGCCGACTTCCTGGTCAAGCCGCCGCAGACGGACGCGCCGACGTTCGCCGAGGAGCTCGCCCGCGTCGCCGACACCACCGACGAGCAGGCCCGCCGCGACATCGTCGGGACCACCACCGACGAGCAGGCCCGCCCCGACGTCCTCGTCACCACGGACCGCACCCTGGCCCCGGTGCTGCGCCGCGGCGGCCTGGTCGAGCGGGCGGTGGAGCTGCTGGACTGGGTGTGGCGGCACACGGTACGCCCCGGCTGGCCCCGCCGCCGCCGCGTCTTCGAGGCCGACATCGTGGCCCGCACCGACCGGCTCAGCACGGGCGGCTGGGCCGCGGTCCTGGACGGGATGCGCCCCGGGATGCGCTGGCTCGGCGACGGCCGGCTGCAGATCAACACCTACGACTACCCGCCCCGCGACGTCACCGGCAGCCGGCTCCTGTTCGTCCCGACCACCGTCCACCGCGGCTGGGTGAGCTGGGAAGAACCGGGCGACGTGCACGCGATCATCTATCCGTGCACGGGCTGGCTGGCTCAAGATCCGGCAGCGGTACCCGCTGAAGCCCTCGCCCGCCTCATCGGCCCCGCCCGCGCACGCATCCTCACCCTCCTGGCCGCCCCGAAGAGCACGACGCAGCTCGTGGCCCTGACGGGCCAGCCGCTGGGCTCGGTCGGCGGCCACCTGCGGGTCCTGCGCGAGGCGGGCCTCGCCGCCCGCCGCCGCGCCGGCCGCTCGGTGCTCTACTACCGCGCCCCGCTCGGCGACGCCCTGTGCGCGGGCGTTCAGCCGGCGGACATGTAGCGCCGCAGCAGCACCTTCAGCTCCGCGAGCACCCACGGGTCGCCGCCGGGGTCGGTGCGGAAGGCCTGGTTCAGCATGAACTCGGTGAGGCGCACGACCAGCAGCAGCCGCCGGCCCAGCGCGCCGTCGTCGGGCACGCCGTAGTGCCCGGTGAGGACGGCGCGCAGCCGCCCGGCGAGCTGCTCGTCGTTCTGCGCGCCGGCGCCGGGGGGCATGCGCAGGGCCTGGCTGCCGAGGGAGACCTGGCGGTAGCCGGGCTCGGCGCGGAAGAACTCGGCGAACGCCTCGACGATCCGGTCGACGAGCGCGCCGATGGCCGGGGGTGGCGCGGCGAGCTGGGCGTCCATCAGCTCCAGGACCTTGTCCAGCCACGTCGCGGAGAGCGCGGAGAAGATCGCGTCCTTGTCGGGGAAGAAGCGGTACAGCGACCCGACCGACACCTCCGCGCGGTCCGCGATCTGCCGGGTGCCGATCTCGTCGTACGGGACCTCCTGCAGCAGGGCGGCGGCCGCGGCCAGCACGCGGTCCCGCTTGTCGCGGCTGCGCTGCTGCTGGGGCTCGGTCCGCGTCTGCATGGCGCCGACGATTGTCGCACGGCCCTTGACACCGTCGCAGAATCTGAACCAGACTCCAGTTCATGTTTGCGAATCGCGGGTTCGTGCTGCTCTGGCTCGCGTCCGTCACGTCCGCGCTCGGCAACGGCATGCGCTGGGCCGCGCTGCCGCTGCTGGCCGCCGGGCAGTCCGGCGACCCGTGGGTGATCTCGCTGATCACGGCGGCCGAGCAGCTGCCCTGGCTGCTGTTCGGCCTGTTCGCCGGCGTGCTCGCGGACCGCTTCGACCGGCGCCGCCTGGCCCGGTGGAGCGACCTGGCGCGGGCGGCGGTCATGGCGGCGTTCGCGGCCGCGGTCGCCTGCGGGTACGCCCCGATCGCCCTGATCGCCGCGCTGGGCTTCGTCCTCACCTGTGGCGACACGGTGGCCGGGCCCGCCCTGGCCGGGCTGCTCCCCGCGGTGGTACCGCCGTCCGACCGCCCGGCCGCGAACGGCCGCCTGCTGGCGGGCGTCCAGATCACCGACACCATGCTCGGGGCCACCGCGGGCGCGGCGCTGATGGCCGTGGCGGCGGCGGCCCCGTTCGCGATCGACGCGGCGACGTTCCTGGCCTCGGCCGTCTTCCTGACCCTGCTGCGGGCCCCGGGCCCGCCCCCGGTGCCGGCTGAGGGTCGCGGCCGCATCCGGGCCGAGCTCACCGGCGGGCTGCGGCTGATGTGGGCCACGCCGGCGCTGCGCGGGCTGGGTCTGCTGCAGGCGGTGATCAGCGTCGCGTACGCGGCGGTCCTGGCCGTACTCGTCCTCTTCGCCACCCGCGAGCTCGGGCTGGGCCCGGCCGGGTTCGGGCTGCTGCTCGCGGTGTTCGCGGTCGGCGGCGTGGCCGGGGGCGTCGGGGCGGGCCGGCTCGCGCGCCGGGTGGGGACGCGGCGCGGCCTGATCGCCGCGGTCGCCGGCTCGGGCCTGTGCGTCGCGGCGCTCGGCGCCGTGCACGGCGCGCCCGCGGCCGTCGTCGTGGCCGGACTGCTCGGCGCGACGTCGACGCTGGGCGACGCCCTCGCCGCGACGATGCGCCAGGCGCTCGTCCCGGACGCGTACCTCGGCCGCGTCACGAGCGCGTTCCGCATCGTCGGGCTCGGGGCGGCCCCGGCCGGCGCGCTCGCCGCGGGGGCCCTCGCCCACGCCTACGGGCTGCGCGCCCCGTTCCTCGCCGGCGCGGTCCTGCTCGCCGCCGGCCTCGCGGGGTGCGCGCCGCTGCTGCGCGCGCCGCTCACCACCAGCCCTGGCGCTTGGCCCACCCCAGCAGCGTCGCCGACATCACGGCCATGAGCAGCAGCACCGCGACCAGGTGGTGCACCTGGGTGTGGTCGCTGACGATGAGGTTCATCCCGTACACCGACGACAGCGCCGTGATGGGCAGTGTGATCGCGGCGATCACGGCGAGGCGCTCGGCCGCGATCGTCATCTTCGTGTCGGTGCGGGCCTTGTAGAACTCGATGACGCCCTGGAGGTACTCCCGCTCGCCGTCGGCCACGCTGCGGACCCGGTCGAACTGGTCGACCACGTCGGTCACCAGGTGCTGGGCCTCCGCCGGCACGGCGCGTGGCAGCGTCGCCAGCCGGCCGTAGATGGCCCCGCCCAGCGTCGCCATCGTGCGGACCGCGAGCAGGCCGTGGCGCGCCTGGAACAGCTCCTCCAGGAACTGTTCGGGGTTGCCGAGGTGCCCGGCCGTGACCCGCTGCTCGAGCCGCCAGACCTCGGCGGTGACGTCCTCGACCATCGTCTCCTGCAGCCGCGTGATGGCCGAGACGACCGCGTACGACAGCTCGAACGCCGAGGCGGGCGCGAACCGGCCGGACTCGATGCGCCGCAGCACGTCGCGGGTCTGGCGCAGCGGCACGTCCGGCGGCACCGCGGGGTTGACGGGACCGTGGACGGTCACGAGGTACCGCGGCCCGATGAACTGGTCGAGCTCGACGTAGTGCACGTGCCCGCGCGCGCCGGAGTGCGGCGCGTGCAGGATCACGAAGACGTGCCCGGCGTAGGGATGGATCTTCGGCACCCGGTTGCGCACCGCCGCGTCACGCAGCGCGAGCGGATGGAACCCGAACGCGTCGCGCAGTACCTGCGCGGCCGCCGGGTCGCACGTGGCGATGTCGACCCAGACGATGCCGTCCTCGCGGGCCAGCAGCGCCGGCAGCTCGTCCTCGGTGTGCGTGCTGACCCCGCCGGGCAGGATCAACCGGACGTCCATGCGGCGAGCATGCCAGCCCGCACCCGGGCCCGCCAGATCACGGACGTGAACTCACGGGGCGGCGGGCGGCGGGCGGCAGCGTCGCGGTCGAGGGCTGCTGGGTGTACCAGAGGCAGAACATCAGGACCGTCCAGATCTTGCGGGAATGGTCGACCCCGCCGCGGCGGTGGGCGCTCAGCAGGCGCTGCACGTGGGCCAGGTCGATGAGGTGGTCCACGTCCGCCGTCGCGAGGATCTCGGCCGCCCACTCGCCTACGCGGCCGCGCAGCCACACGCGGGTCGGGGTCGGGAAGCCGAGCTTGCGCCGGGTCACCACCGCGTCGGGGACCAGGCCGCGCACCGCCTCGCGCAGGGCGTGCTTCGTCGCGTGCGGGCTGAGCTTGAGCTCGGGCGGCAGGGCGGCCGCCGCGGCGTACACGGCCCGGTCCAGGAACGGCACGCGCAGCTCGAGGGAGTGGGCCATCGACATGCGGTCGGCCTTGGTGAGGATGTCGCCGGGCAGCCAGGTGTGCAGGTCGACGTACTGCATCGCGCTCACGTCGTCCAGGCCCGCGGCCGCGTGGTACAGCGGGGCGGTGACCGACGTGTGCGGGTCGGCCGGGCCGCGCATGAGGCGGGCCTTCTCCACGGGGCCGAAGATGCGGGCGTTGCCGTAGTAGCGCTCGCCGATCGGGGTCGTCGCGCGCTCGAGGAAGCTCTTGCCGCGCACGCCCGCGGGCATCACGTCGGCGACCGCGCGCAGGCCGCGGCGCACCGGGTCGGGCAGGCCCGCCACGCGGGCGAGGGCGGCCGGCTCGCGGTAGATCTCGTAGCCGGCGAAGAGCTCGTCGGCGCCCTCGCCGGACAGGACCACGGTGACGTCGCGGGCGGCGGTGCGGCACAGGAAGTACAGCGGCACCACCGCCGGGTCGGCGACCGGGTCGTCGAGGTGCCACACGATGCGGGGCAGCGCCTCGATGACGTCGTCGTCGCGCACGAGGGTCGCGGTCAGCTGCACGTCGAGCGCGGCGGCGGTCTCGGCGGCCGCCTCGATCTCGCTGTACCGCGCGTCGTCGAACCCGGCCGTGTACGCGCGCAGGTTCGGGTGCCGTTCCCGGGCGAGCGCGACGATGGCGCTGGAGTCGACGCCGCTGGACAGGAAGGCGCCCAGCGGCACCTCCGACTGCAGGTGCGCGTGCACGCTGTCGCGCAGGGCGTCGCGGATGGCCGCGACCGCCTCGGCGGCCGGGCGCCGCACGGGGCGCAGCGCGTGGTCGAAGTACCGCCGGATCTGCGGCTCCTCGCCGGGCCGGCCGGTGAGCGTGTGCCCCGCGGGGAGCCTGTGCACGGCGGGGTGCAGGGTGGCGGGCTCGGGCACGTACTGCAGCGTCAGGTAGTGCGACAGCGCCGCCGTGCCGATGCGCTGCGCCCCGCCCGCGAAGGGCAGCAGCGCCTTCTTCTCGCTGGCCAGGTACAGCCCGTCGGGGGTGCGCAGGTGGTACAGCGGCTTGATCCCGAACGGGTCGCGGATCGCGTGCAGCGTCCGGGTCTGGGCGTCCCACAGCACCGCCGCGAACATGCCCCGCAGGCGCCGGACGGCCGACGGTCCCCAGTGGTGGAACGCCGCGGCGAGAACCTCCGCCTCCCCCTCGGTGGCGAAGGTCGCGCCGTGCCGGGCGATCAGGGCCGCCCGCAGCTCGCGGTAGTTGTAGAGCTCGCCGTTGAAGACGACGGTCCACCGCCCGGCGTACTGCAGGGGCTGGTGGCTGTGCGTCCGGTCGACGATGGCCAGGCGGGTGAAGCCGAACACGACACCGTCGGCGGTGCTCATCGCCGTCTCGTCCGGGCCGCGGTGGCGCAGCCGGTCGAGCGCGGCGGCGAGGGCGGACCGGTCGGCGGTACCGTCGCAGCTGAGGAACACCAGGAGTCCACACATGCCGGCGACGGTAGGAACCGGGTCGTTGGGAACCGATGAAGAACCCGTTGCCGGATCGAAACCCGAACCCGATTTCGCAGGTTCCTCACATTCGCCGGGTCACAATGGCCGGGATGAGCGCACGAATCCTGGTCGCGGACGACGACCCGAAGCAGGCCGAGCTGATCCGGCTGTACCTCGAGCGCGACGGCCACAGCGTGCTCACCGTGCACAACGGCCGCGCGGCGCTGGAGCAGTGCCGCTCCCGCAAGCCCGACCTGCTGGTCCTCGACGTGATGATGCCCCAGGTCGACGGGCTCGACGTGTGCCGGATCATGCGGGCCGAGTCCAGCGTGGCGATCCTGCTCGTCACCGCCCGCTCCACCGAGGACGACCTGCTGCTCGGCCTCGACCTCGGCGCCGACGACTACATGACCAAGCCGGTCAGCCCGCGCGAGCTCGCCGCCCGGGTCCGCGCCCTGCTGCGCCGCTCCGGCATCGGCAGCCCCGGCCACCAGCGGGTGTTCGCGGTCGGCGACCTGGTCGTGGACGCCGGCCGCTTCGAGGTGCGCGTGGCCGGGGAGACGGTCGTGCTCACCGCGAAGGAGTTCGGCATCCTGGAGCTGCTGGCGGCCGAGCCGGGCCGCGTGTTCACCCGCGGCGAGATCATCAACCGGGTGTTCGGCTTCGAGCGCGACGTGTCGGAGCGCACGGTCGACGCGCACGTGGTCAACCTGCGCCGCAAGCTGGAGGACGAGCCGGTCACGCCGCGGTACGTCCAGACGGTGTACGGCCGCGGCTACCGCCTGGCCGAGCCGCCCGTCCCGGACGGGCGGCCGTGAGCTTCCGGCTGCGGGTCTTCCTGCTGACGCTGGTCGTGGCCGTGGTCGCGACCGGGGCGACGGCCTGGATCAGCCTGCGGCTCACGGCCCAGCAGATCGATCGGTCGCAGCAGCAGGCGACCCGCCACGTCGCCGACATCGCCGAGACCGTGCGCAGCTACGGCCGCCGGCACGGCACCTGGGCCGGGGTGGCCGCGCGGGTCGGGCAGCTCTCCGCCGACAACAAGCAGCGCATCCGCCTGGTCAACCTCTACGGGCAGGTCACCGTCGACAGCGACACCCTCGCCAAGCGGACCGCCCGCCCGGTGGTCAGCCCGCCGACGCTGATCAATCCCCGCCCGTCGCTGACGCTGGCCGCGGGGGCCAACCTCAAGACCGATTACGGTGTACTCGACGAGCTCGCGCAGTACCGCCGGGCCGTCGTCTACGCCCGCTGCCTCACCGAGGACGGGGGCGAGCCGCCGACGGTGACCCCGGACGCGTACGGCATCCCGCTGCCGTCCGCGGGGACGCCCAAGGACGGCAGCCCCTGCTCGACCCAGGCCGCCGACGCCCAGGAGGTGGCGGCCGCCGACGACCAGACCGCGGTCACCGGCTGCCGGGCCGCCGCCGACCACAGCGCCTGCCTGGTGCAGGCCTTCGGCAACCAGGCCGAGACGTTCGCCCCCGAACCGCTGCAGCTGTACCTCGGAGCCGTCGACGACGACCCGCTGAGCGTGCTGGCCCGGCCCACCATGGCCGCCATCGGCGCCGTGCTGGTGCTCTCGGTGATCGGCACGGCGTTCGTGGCCCGGCACATGAGCCGCCCCCTGCGCTCGCTGACCGCCGCGTCGCGCCGCCTCGCCGACGGCCACCTCGACACCCGCGTGAAGACCACCGGCCGTGACGAGGTCGGCGAGCTCTCGCGCTCGTTCAACCGGATGGCCGAGGCGCTCGAGGGCGCGGAGCTCGCCCAGCGGCGCCTGCTGGCCGGCGTCGCCCACGAGCTGCGCACGCCGATGTCGAACGTGCTCGGGTACCTGGAGGCGCTGCAGGACGGCGTGGTGCCCGCATCGCGCGAGCTGTTCGGGTCGCTGCACGAGGAGGTGCTGCTGCAGCGGCGCATCCTCGACGACCTGCAGGACCTCACGCTGGCCGAGGCGGGCCACCTCGCGTACCGCCGCACCGACTTCGACCTGGCCGAGCTGGTCGAGGTCAGCCGCGTCGCGCACCTGGCCGTCGCCGAGAACGGCCGCGTCCGGCTCACCGCCGAGGCGGCCGGCCCGCTGCCCGTCCACGGCGACCAGGACCGGCTGCGCCAGGTGCTGGGCAACCTGGTGACGAACGCGCTGCGGTACACCGACCCGGGCGGCGCGGTCGTCCTGCGCGCCTTCCCGCTGCCGGGCCACGCCGTCGTCGAGGTGCGCGACACGGGCTGCGGCATCGCCCCCGAGGACCTGCCGTTCGTGTTCCAGCGGTTCTGGCGCGCCGACCCGGCCCGCGACCGCGAGACCGGCGGCAGCGGCCTGGGCCTGACCATCGCGCGCCAGATCGTGCTCGACCACGACGGCACCATCGACGTGACAAGCACCCAGGGCGAGGGCAGCGTCTTCCGGGTGAAGTTCCCCATCACACCTCGATATGCGAACCCATGATGACGGTGCGGTCGCGGGGCAGGCCGAAGTGCTCGGCCGCGTCGGAGGTGATGTACGAGGTGGCGATGAACAGCCGCTTGCGCCAGGCCGCCATGGTCGGGGCGTCGCCGCGGCGCAGCTCGATCTTCGACAGGAAGTACGACGCCCGCCCCAGCTCCAGCTCGCCCTCGGTGCGGGCCGGGTCGAGCAGGCGCAGCGCGGCAGGCAGGTTCTGGGTGTCCATGTAGCCGAAGCGGACGGTCACGTGGATGATGCCGTCGTCGGCGTACCCGAGCTCGTCGACCGAGATGCGCTCCTCGTCCGGCACCCGCGGCACGGGCTGCGTCTCGATCGACAGGATCAGCACGTGCATGTGGCGGACGTGGTTGTGCTCGACGTTGGCCCGCATCGCCAGCGGCGCCGTCTCCTTGCCGCGGTTGAGGAACACCGACGTGCCGGGCACCAGCCGGGTCAGCGACGGGTCGGTGCGCAGCCGGTCGACGAACTCCCGCAGCGGGCCCTCCTCGCGCCGGCGGGCCGCGGTGACGATGGCCCGGCCCTTCTGCCAGGTCGTCATCACGGTCCACGAGGTCAGCGCGATGAGCAGCGGGAGCCAGGCACCGTGGACGATCTTCGTCAGGTTCGCCGCCACGAACAGCAGGTCGACGCTGAGCAGGAGGGCGGCGCCGGTGTACAGCAGCCAGCGGGGGGTTCGGAAGATCTTGCTCGCGACGTAGAAGAACATCAGCGTGGTGATCGTGATGGTGCCCGTCACCGCCATGCCGTAGGCGTAGGCCAGGGCGGCCGAGCTGCGGAACGCGAAGACGAGGGTGATCACGGACGCCATGAGCAGCCAGTTGATCCACGGCACGTAGATCTGCCCGATCTGCTCGGCCGAGGTGTGCGCGATGCGCAGCCGCGGCAGGTAGCCGAGCCGGGCGGCCTGGGACGCGACCGAGTACGCGCCGGTGATGACGGCCTGCGCGGCGATGACCGTGGCCGCGGTGGCCAGCAGCACCAGCGGCAGCCGCAGCCAGGACGGCACCAGCAGGAAGAACGGGCCGGCGACGTTGGCCGGGTCGTCCAGGATCAGCGCGCCCTGGCCGAGGTAGCTCAGCGTGCAGGCGGGCAGGACCAGCCACAGCCAGCCGAACGCGATCGCGCGGCGGCCGAAGTGGCCCATGTCGGCGTACAGGGCCTCGGCCCCGGTCACCGACAGCACGATCGCGGCGAGGGAGAAGAACGCGACGCCGAAGTGCCCGGCCAGGTACTCGACCGCGTACGTGGGCGAGAGCGCCTTGAGGATCGCCGGGTGCCGCGTGATGCCGGCGATGCCGAACCCGCCGATGGTCAGGAACCAGGCGATCATGATCGGGCCGAAGATCTTGCCGACGGCCTCGGTGCCGCGCCGCTGCACCAGGAACAGCACCACGATGATGACCGCGGTGATGGGTACCACCAGCTCACCCAGCGACGGCTGGACCACCTTGAGGCCCTCGACCGCGCTCAGCACCGAGATGGCCGGGGTGATCATGCTGTCGCCGAAGAACAGGGAGGCGCCGAAGATGCCCAGGCCGGCGAGCATCAGCGCGGTCCGGCGGCCCTGGCCGGCGGCCCGGCGGCGCAGCAGCGTGATGAGGGCCATGATGCCGCCCTCGCCGTCGTTGTCGGCGCGCATCGCGAGCAGGATGTACGTCACCGTCACGATGATCATCACGGACCAGAAGGTCGTGGACACGACGCCGTAGACGAGCTCGTCGCGCACCGGCACCGGGTGCGGGTCATCGGGGTTGAACACCGTCTGCAGGGTGTAGATGGGGCTCGTGCCGATGTCGCCGAAGACGACGCCGAGCGCGCCGACGACGACGCCGACGTTCAACCCCTGCTGCCGTGCGCTCACGACGAAACCCCCTCGAGACCCGTCCAGTATCGGGCCCGAGGGGGGTTTCGGGGGGTTTTAGCTGGATACGAACGAGCGCACCTGGGACAGGACCACGGTGTCGGTGAGGTACGTGAGGTGGTTCTCGCAGGGCACGTACGTGTTCGTCGCCCCGCTCAGCGCCGTGCTCGTGTACGGGATGATGACGCCGTCGCAGGGGGAGTACCAGGTGCGGTAGACCGTGCCGCCGGGCGTCTCGTCGCCGGCGCTCAGCGTCAGGATGAACGCCGAGCCCGGGTACATCTGCTGGCAGGTCACGAAGACCAGGCACGCGCCCGCGGACGTGGTGCCGTGGTTCGCGCCGGCCAGCGAGGCGAGGTGGGCCACGGTGGAGGCGCCGCCGAGCTGCTTGAGGTACCAGAGGCTGACCAGGCCGCCCATCGAGTGGTTGACGATGTCGACCTGCGACCAGCCGGTGCGCGCCTTGACCTGGCTGACGAAGGCGGCCAGGCCCTGGGCGTTGGTGATGTTGCTGCCGTACGAGTTGTACTCGTAGGCGAAGAGCTCGCTGCTGCTGTACCCGGCGGAGCGGAACAGCGACTCGGCGGTCACCCAGTTCGAGGCGCTGCCGGTGTAGCCGTGCACGAAGACGACCGGGCGGTGCGCGGTGGCGGCGTGCGCGCCGGTCGCGGGCACGGCGAACACGGCGGCCGCGCACGCCAGCAGGAGCACGAGGATCCGACGCATGGGACCTCCAGGGGCGGGGGTGTGGTGTGCATCGAAGCCTGCCGATCGCGGGCACGGCCCCGCATCGGCGAAATCGCCGGTGTCAGGACATGACGCGGGCCAGCTCCGTGCGCGAGCGCACCCCGAGGCGCACGAAGATGTTGCGCAGGTGGTGGTCGACGGTCCGCGGGCTCACGAACAGCGCGGCGGCGATCTCGCGGTTGGTCGCCCCGCCGGCCACGAGCCGGGCGATGCGGGCCTGCTGCGCGGTGAGCGCGGGCCCCTCGGCGGCCCCGGCCGGCTCGACGTGGTCACCGGCGGCGCGCAGCTCGGCCGCGGCCCGGCGCACCCAGGGCCCGGCGTCGTACCGCTCGAACGTCGCCAGGGCGCTGCGCAGATGCTCCCGGGCCGCGGCGGGGCGTCGGCGGCGGCGGAGTTCCTCGCCGTACAGCAGCTCGGTGCGCGCCCCCGGGAACGCCGAGTCGCCGGCCAGGTGCAGCCGCAGCGCCTCCCGGAAGTGCGCGTCGGCCTCGTCGTCGCCGCCCGCGAGCAGCCCGTGGCAGCGCGCCGACAGCGCCAGCCAGGTCGGGTTCGCGGTGGCCGCGGCCCACAGGTCGTAGGCGGCGAGGACCTGGTGGGCGGGCCCGTGGTCGCCGCCGCGCACGACGGCCTCCACCAGGGTCGGAATGGCCGGCACCTGTACCCCCAGATGTCCCCGCCCCACCGCGGTGCGCATGACCCCCCACAGCCGCCCGGCCGCGTCGGCATGCCGCCCGTCGGCCACGTCGACCAGGCTCGCCGCCCACACGCACATGGCCCGCGCCTGGCTGTCGACGTCACCCCCGGCCCGGGCCCGGCACCGGCGTACCCAGTGCCGGCAGCCCTCGCCGTCGCCGAGCATCCCCGCCATCACGGCGAGCAGCCCGCAGCAGTTGTCGGCGACCGCGTCCTGCCCGGTCGCCGCGGCGAGCCGCAGCCCCTCACCGGCGGTCGCGGCGGCGAGATCGAGGTCGCCCAGCGCCAGCGCGGCGGTCGCGGCCACCTCGTGGGCGAGCGGCTCGGTCGCCCGGTCCCCGACCCCGCGGGCGAGCCGCCCCGCCCGTACCGCCAGCCGGTGCGCGTCCTCGTCCCGCCCCGCCACGATCCCGGCCCAGGCCGCCCGCACGAGCGCGGCCGGGTCGGCGGACCCTTCGGCGAGCGCGACGGCCCGGCGCAACGGCCCGGCGGCCGCGGCCGGATCGCCGGCGTACCCGGCGGCCACCCCCGCGAGCTGCTCGAACAGCAGCTCCTCGTCCGGCGTCGGCGGTGGCCCGGCGCGCAGGAGAACGGCGCGCCGGGCCACCTCGGCGTAGCGGTCGTGGCGCCCGGCCGCCCCGAGCGCCTCCCCGGCGAGCACGAGCGCGCGCAGGGCCCGCCGCCCGGGCAGCCGCGTGGCCGCGGCGAGCAGCGTGTGCAGCGCGTCCCCGTGCGCGCCGGTGCGCAGCTCGACCTCGCCGAGCAGCAGTTCCCGTTCCGCGTGCAGCGCCGGCGGTACCGCGGGCGCGAACGCGGCGCGCAGCAGCAGCCGCGCCCGGTGCGGCTCACCCCCGCGCCACGCGAGCCGGGCCGCCCCGAGCGTCCACGCGGCGGCGCGGACGGGGTCGGTGGTGAGCTCGGCCGCCCGCTCGAGCGCTGCCACCCCGATGGGGTCGCCCCCGGCGGCCTCGCCGCCCCGCGGGGCCTCGGCGGCGGCCGGCGGCGCGGTGGCCGGATCGTCGCCGGTGGCGGCGGGTGTGCGGGCTTCAGCGTTGGCGGCCGGCGTGTCGGCTTCGGTGGCGGCGGGTGTGTGGGCTTCAGCGTTGGCGGCCGGCGTGTCGGCTTCGGTGGCGGCGGGTGTGTGGGCTTCAGCGTTGGCGGCCGGCGTGTCGGCTTCGTTGGCGGCCGGCGTGTCGGCCTCGGCGGCGGGTGTGTGGGCTTCAGCGCCGGCGGGTGTCGGTGCGGCGATGGGTGCCCTGGCGGTGCTGGCGGTGCTGGCGGTGCTGGCGGTGCTGGTGGTGGCGGTGCTGGTGGCGGTGGTTGCCGGCGTGTTGGCGCTGGTGGCGGTGGTTGTCGGCGTGTGGGCGCCGGCGGCGGCGGCGAGTTCGGTGGCCAGGGCGTCGTCGGGGCCGGTGGCGGTCGCGGCGCGGTGCAGGGCGGCCTCGCGGCGGTCCGGGGCCAGGGCGGCCAGGCGGCGGTGGGCGGCGTGGCGCTCGGCGAGGTCGGCCTCGGCGTAGACGACCTCGGCGAACAGGGGCGGCACGAAGCGGGCGCGGCCGTCCTCCACCTGGATGAGCTCCGCGTGCTCGGCCGGGGCCAGGTCGGCCGGCGGGTGGCCGGCGGCGGCCAGCAGCGCGGCCGGGCAGGAGGTTCCGTCCGCGGTCACCCGGGCGGCCGCGGCGGCCAGGATCAGGGCCTGCCGGGTCGGCGGGGGCAGGGTGCGCAGGACCGCCCGGTACTCGCGGCGCAGCCCGCCCTCCCTCAGCGGCGTCGACGGCGGGGCGGCCTCGCCGCGGCGCTGTTCCCCGGAGAGCGCCGCGGCCAGCTCGGCCAGGGCGCGCGGGTTGCCCCCGGCGCGCGCGGCGAGCACCCCGGCCACGTCGCCGGCGAGGCCGGGGACCGCGTCGGTCAGCAGGTACCGGCTCTCGCGCCGGTCCAGCGGCCCGAGCCGGCGGCGGGGGAGCCCGGCGAGCGCGGCCTCGGCGGCGGCCGCGCCCGGGGTGTCGCGCAGCGCGAACACCAGCGCGATGCGTTCGCGCCCGGCCCGCCGCGCGGCCACGGCGAGGGCGTCGAGCGAGGGCCGGTCGAGCGCGTGCGCGTCATCGACGAGCACCAGGACCGGGGCCGCCCGGCGCAGCGCGGCGAGCACCGCCAGGCCCGCGGCGAGCCGGTCGGGCCCGGAGTCGCGGTGCGGGTCAGGCCCGGGTCCGCGGTGCGGGTCGGAGCCGCGGTGCGGGTCGGGCCTAAGGCTGCGGTGCGGGTCGGGCCCAGAGCTGCGGTGCGGGTCGTCGGGCCCAAGGCTGCGGTGCGGGTCGGGCCAAGGGCCGCGGTGCGGGTCGTCGGGCCCAGGGCTGCGGTGCGGGTCGTCGGGCCCAGGGCTGCGGTGCGGGTCGTCGGGCCCAGGGCTGCGGTGCGGGTCGTCGGGCCCAGGGCCGCGGTGCGGGTCGTCGGGCCCAGGGCCGCGGTGCGGGTCGTCGGGCCCAGGGCCGCGGTGCGGGTCGTCGGGCCCAAGGCTGCGGTGCGGGTCGGGCCCAGGGCCGCGGTGCGGATCGGTTCCGGCTCCGCGGTGCGGTTCGGCGGGGTAGCGCAGCCCGGCGAGCAGCCGGTGGAGCGCGGCGAACGGCAGCGCGGACTCGGCGTGGCACCCGGTCACGGCCAGCACGGTCACCGCGGATGCGTCGGTGGCGTCCGTGGCGGGCCCCGACCTCGCGGCGGTGGTCTCGGACAGGGCCGTCAGCAGGGCGGTGCGCCCGATGCCCGGCGGGCCGGCCAGCACCAGGGCGCCGCCGTGGCCCTCCACGGCGCCCGCGAGCAGGGCCGTGGCGGCGGCCAAATCGTCGTCCCGGGCCCGGAGACGGACTTTCTGCACGGTCGATGCAACAACCATGCCGCTCAGTGTTACGCGCGAGTTACGCGCGGGGGAAGGGTGTTCGCGCTATTGCACGTGCAGGACGTTGTTCACGCGGGCCAGGCGCAGCGTGCGGGTCACCCGCGGGCCCGGGGAGCGCAGGGTCAGCCGCCCGCCCGCGGCGAACATGCGCCGGTGCACGTCGAGCAGCAGGCCGATCGCGGCCGCGTCGACGAACGGGCACTCCATGAGGTCGACGACCAGGTTGTCCGGGCCCAGGTCGACGGCCTCGTGCAAGAGGGCGCCGAAGCGCGGTACCGATGCCGCGTCCAGCTCCTCGTTGATCACGATCTCGATCACGCCGGTCATAGGGCCAGCGTCCGGCGTCGATGTGGCGGACCCTTGCCGGATCCGTGACGGTTGTATGACTTCGGCCGTGAGCGGCCCCGCCGGGGGCGGGCCAGGTGGTCGCACACGGCCCGCGGGCGGCATGATGCCCGTATGGCAGGCGTGCTGGTGATCGAGGACGACGACCGGATCCGGCTCTCGCTGGCGCTGGCGCTGGAGGACGAGGGGTACGCGGTCCGCGGCGCCGCGAGCGCGGAGGAGGGGCTCGTCGCGCAGCGGGAGGAGCCCGCCGACACGGTGCTTGTCGACCTGATGCTGCCCGGCGTCGACGGGTTCGAGTGCATCCGGCAGCTGCGCCGCGGCGACGACGTGCCGATCGTGGTCATCAGCGCGCGCGACGACACCCACGACATCGTCGCCGCGCTCGAGGCCGGCGCCGACGACTACCTGGTCAAGCCGGTCGCGGTGAAGGAGCTCTCGGCCCGGCTGCGGGCGCTGCGCCGGCGCGGGCGCACCGTGCAGGCGATGGCGAGCCTGGTCTTCGGCGACATGGAGATCCTGCCCGGGGCCGGCGAGGTGCGCATCGCGGGCGAGCCCGTCGCGGTGACGCGCACCGAGTTCCGGCTGCTGTGCGAGCTGGCCGAGCACGCCGGGCAGGTGCTGAGCCGCCAGCAGCTGCTGCAGCGGGTGTGGGAGTACGAGATCGGCGACGAGCGGCTCGTGGACGTACACGTCGGGCGGCTGCGGCAGAAGATCGAACAGGACTCCAAGTCGCCGCGGTACCTCGTGACCGTGCGCGGCATGGGGTACAAGCTGCAGCGATGACCCGGCTGCGGCTGGGGCTGCGCACCCGGGTCGTCGCCGGGTTCGCGGCCGGCGCGCTGACCCTGTCGGCGTCGATGGCCCTGGTGTCGTACGAGGTCACGCGCAGCGAGCTCATCAGCGGGCGGGAGCGCGCGGCGGTGCGGTCGGCGACCTTCGACGCGCGGGTCGTCGCGGCCGGGCTGAACACCGACCGGCCCGACATCGGCGGCATGCTGCGCACCCTCGACACCGGCGGCAACCGGCGGGTCCTCGTGTTCCACCTGGGTCACTGGTACTCGCGCAGCGCCGACACCGGCGCCGCGACCGCCGTGCCGCAGAGCCTCCAGCGCCTGGTCGGCCAGCGCGGCCAGGGCATCCAGCGGACCCGCGTCGACGGCGAGCCGGCCGTGATCGTGGGCATCCTGCTGACGCCGGCGACCGCGCTGTACGAGATCGACTACCTGCGCGAGCTGGACCAGACCCTGCGCACCATCGGCTGGGTGCTGGTCCTGGTCGCCTCCGTCGTCGCCGCGGCCGGGGCGGGCCTGGGCTGGTACGCCACCCGCTACGTCCTGCGCCCCCTGCGCTCGGTCGCCGCCGCCGCCCAGGGCATCACCGCCGGCGACCTCACCGCCCGCCTCGACCCCGCCACCGACCCGGACCTGCAGCCGCTGTCGGCCTCGTTCAACGAGATGGTCGACCAGTTGTCCCGGCGCATCGAGCGGGACCGCCGCTTCGCCGCCGACGTCTCCCACGAGCTGCGCTCGCCGCTGCAGACCCTGGCCGCGTCGGCGAGCGTGCTGGAGCGCCGCCGGGACCGCCTGGACGAGCGCACCGCGATGGCGGCCGGCCTGGTCGTGGCCGAGCTGGCCCGGTTCCAGTCGCTCGTCGACGACCTGCTGGAGCTGGCCCGCGGCGACCTCCCGGCCCAGCTCGAGCCGGTCGACGCCGGGGAGCTGGCCCGCCGCGCGGTGCAGCGCCGCGGGCTCGACCCGGCGATCGTGGACGCGCCCGGGCCCGAGGCCGAGAGCCCGCGCTGGACCGTCGACCCGCGCCGCATCGAGCAGGTGCTGGTGAACCTGCTCGACAACGCGGTCACCCACGGCGGCGGGCCGGTCGCGGTGCGGGTCGAGACGGCGGGCGCCGACGGCGTGATCGAGGTCGACGACGACGGGCCCGGCGTCAGCGCGGCCGACCGCGAGGTGATCTTCGACCGGTTCGTGCGGGGCCGCTCGGCCGGGGCCCGCGGCAACGACACCGGGACCGGCCTGGGCCTGTCGCTGGTCGCCCAGCACGTGGCCGCCCACGGGGGGCGCGTGCGCGTGCTGGACCGGCCCGGGGGCGGCGCGCGGTTCCGGATCGAGCTGCCGGGGGTACGGTGAGATCCCGTTTCCTGCTCGTCACCCTCGGCGTCCTGGCGCTGGGCGGCTGCGGCGTGCCCAACGACCGGGACCCGCGACCGATCGAGCCCTCGGTGACGATCGGCTCCTACGAGGGGCCGATGGCGGCGGCGTCGCCCGGCGCGTTCGTGGAGCGGCTGTTCCTGGTGCGCGACAACCAGCTGGTGCCCGTGGACCGGCGGGTGGAGGCGGTACCGCCGCCCCGGCGCCACCTCGAGGACCTCGTCACCGGGCCGACCCCGCAGGAGCGCGGCGCCGGGCTCGACAGCGCGCTCGCCGGCACGTCGTACATCACCGGCGTGCGGCTGGTCAACGGCACCGCGGTCGTGGGGCTGGCCGTCGACAACCCGATCCGCAACGACGAGACGCTCGCCTACGGCCAGATCGTGTGCACCCTCGCGGCCCGTGCCGACATCGTGGCCGTGCAGTTCGCGCAGGCCGGGCGGACGATGGAGGTACCGCGCGGCGACGGCGCCCTGACCAGCGAGCCGCTGACCGAGGCCGACTACGAGAGCCTGATAGCGGGTTAGCCCGCGCGGCCGACGACGATGCTGAACTGGTCGACGCCCCGGATCAGGCGGGCCAGCTGCGCGAAGTCGACCGGCTTGCGGAAGTAGAACTCGGCCGGCACCCCGAAGTCGCGCAGCATCTGCTCCTCCAGCGGCGAGCCGGTGAGCACGACGACGGTCAGCTCGGCCAGGTCCGGGTTGCCCAGCACCCGGTCGAGCACCACGCGCCCGTCGACGCCGGGCAGGTTGAGGTCGAGCAGCAGGATGTCGGGGCGGGGCGCGCCGGCGTGGGCGCCGCGGCGCTCCAGGAAGTCGATCGCCTCGAGACCGTCGCCGAGCACGGTGAGCGGGTTGCGCACGCGGTGCGCGCGGAACTCGTCGACCGTGTAGGCCACGTCGCCCGCGTCGTCCTCGACCAGCAGGATGTGCGCGAGGTCCATGAGCTCCTCAGACTTGCCAGGGTGCAACAATTCGCGATCACCCTAATGCACGTGCCGGGCCGGAATCCACCGGCCCGGGGCAAGGGTCCGCGTGCGGCCGCTGCTCGTGCAACGATTGCGCCGTGACAACGACCGACCCGCTCGTCGAGGCGCTGCTGGCGGTGAGCCGCGGCATGGTCGCGCTCGCCGCGCGCAACCTCGCGGCGCTGGGGGCCGAT
The DNA here is from genome assembly GCF_049995355.1 of Dactylosporangium sp. McL0621. Classification (NCBI taxonomy): domain Bacteria; kingdom Bacillati; phylum Actinomycetota; class Actinomycetes; order Micromonosporales; family Micromonosporaceae; genus Dactylosporangium; species Dactylosporangium sp. McL0621. The sequence continues at coordinate 8,575,004 of NZ_CP188259.1, read as the reverse complement.
GTGACGCTGCCGCAGTACCGTGCGCTGGTCGTACTGGCCGGCTCCGGGCCCCAGCGCAGCGCGGAGCTGGCCCGCGAGCTCGGCGTGGCCCCGTCGACCCTGACGCGCATGTGCGACCGGCTGGTACGCAAGGCGCTGGTGCACCGCTTCCACCGGCACAACGACCGCCGCTCGATCTGGCTGGGCCTGACCCCGCAGGGGCGCGACGTCGTGGGCATGGTGATGCGGGCCCGCCGCCGCGAGCTGGAGGCGATCGTGCGCTCCGCGGGCCTCGCGCCGACGCCGCGCGACCTGGCCCTGCTGCAGGCCATCGTGCGCGCCTCGGGCGAGCTGCCCGACGAGGAGTGGTGGCGCCGGTGGGAGGTCTCGGCCGACCCGGTGGACGGCGCGCAGCTCATGCACACGAACCGCCTCGCGCCGGGCGTGCTCAACTGACCTTCGCACCCGTGCCGACCGCCGGCTCCGGGCCGCCGGCAGGCTCCGGCTCCGGCTCGTCAGTGGGCTCCGGCTCCGGGCCGCCGGCCGGCTCCGGCTCCGGCTGGGCGGCGGGCTCCGGCTCCGGGCCGCCGGCCGGCTCCGGCTCCGGCTGGGCGGCGGGCTCCGGCTCCGGGCCGCCGGCCGGCTCCGGCCCCGGCTCGGCAGTGGGCTCCGGCTCCGGCTTGTTCCGCCGGTGCAGCAGCAGGGCCGTCAGGCCGCCGGCGAGCAGGCCCCAGAAGGCCGGGCCGATGCCGAGGATCGTGGTGCCCGACGCGGTCACCACGAACGTGACGACCGCGGCCTCGCGCCCCTCCGCCTCGGTCACCGCCGAGGCCAGCGACGAGCCCAGCGCCGGCAGCAGCGCCAGCCCCGCCACCGCCACGACCAGGATCGGCGGCGACAGCAGCACGAACGCCGTGGCCAGCGACGCGCCCAGGCCGAGGGCGAGCTGGCCGCTGCCCAGCGCGACGGTCGCGATCCAGCGGCGGCGCGGGTCCGGGTGGGTGTCGGGGCCGGCGGTGAGGGCGGCGGTGATCGCGGCCAGGTTGATTGCGTGGCCGCCGAAGGGGGCCGCGAGCGCGCTGGCCGCACCGGTGGCGACGAGCAGCGGGCGCAGGGGCGGGGCGTAGCCGTACGTGGCCAGGACCGCCATGCCGGGGACGTTCTGGGCGGCCATGGTCACCAGGAACAGCGGGATCGCCAGGCTCACGACCACGGAGAGGTTGAGCGTGGGAGCGGTCAGGATCGGGGCGGGGCGCAGCTCGGCGCCGGCCAGGGAGCCGCCGGGGCCGTGCACGGCGATCGCCACGACGGCCGCGAGCAGGGCGCCCGGCACCGCCCACGGCCGGGCGAAGCGGAAGAGGACCGCCCAGGTCAGCACGATCGGGGTGGCCAGCAGCGGCAGGTCGGCCATCGCCCGCACCGGGGCCAGGCACAGGCTCAGGATCACCCCGGCGAGCATGGCGCCGGCGATCGGGCGCGGGATGGCGGCGATCGCTCGGGCCAGCCCGGGCACCAGGCCGGCGAGGACCATGAGCGCGGCGCTGACCAGGAACGCGCCGACGGCCGCCGGGAAGCCGCCCGGCACCGGGCCGGTCGCCGCGAGCAGGGCCGCGCCCGGGGTCGACCAGGCGATGGCGATCGGCATCCGGTACCGGACCCCGAGCACGATCGCCGTGACCCCGATCGCCACGCACACGGCGAGCAGCCCCGAGGCGGCCTGGGCCGGGCTCGCCCCCACGGCCCGCAGCCCGGCGAGCACGACGGTGAACGAGCTCGCGTACCCGACGAGCGCGCTCACCAGCCCGGCGAGCACGGTAGGAAGCCACTGGCGCATCAGTTCGGGCCCTTCGCCGATCGTTCCGTAAACGGAACGCAACAATAGCCACATGAGCGCGCGGGGATCAAGCCGCCCGACGGCCGACGCGGCCGTGGGCGAGCGGCTGCGGCGGATGCGGGAGGCGCGCGGCTACTCGCTGTCGGCGCTGGCGCGGGCGGCCGGCATCGGCAAGGCCACGCTTTCCGGGCTGGAGCACGGCACGCGCAACCCGACCCTGGAGACGCTCTACGCCGTGGCGGGGGCTCTGGAGGTACCGCTGACGGCTCTTGTCCTGAAGCCCGGTGATCCGCCGGCCGCGGCGGTGGACGTCCGCGGTGCGGCCGTCACCGCGACGCTGCTCGAGGTCTTCGACGAGCCCGGGGCGACCTTCGAGCTGTTCTGGATGCGGGTGCGACCGGGCGTGGCGCAGCACTCGCCGGCGCACGCGCGCGGGGTGACCGAGCACATCACGGTGTACGGCGGGGTGCTGCGCGCCGGGCCCGAGGACGCGCCGCTGGCCGCCGGGCCGGGCGAGCACGTGACCTTCCCGGCCGACGTGCCGCACATCTACCAGGCCGGCGGCCCGGACGAGGTCGTGGCCAACCTGCTGATCAGGTCGCCCCGCTGACTCCGGCCGCCGTGCCGGCCGGGGGCAGGTCGCCGGGCCGGGGTCGGCTCGCCGTGCCGGCCGGGATCAGGCCGCCGTGCCGGGGCCGGGGTCAGGCCGCCGTGCCGGCCGGGATCAGGCCGCCGTGCCGGGGCCGGGGTCAGGTCGCCGTGCCGGGGCCGGGGTCAGGTCGCGGTGCCGGGCCGGGACCACGGGCCGGGGCCGTCGGGCTCGGTCAGCGCCGCGATCACCGCGGCCAGCGCCGGCGGCTCGAGCCGGTCGGGCAGCGCGGCCAGGCCGGCCGGGTCGGCCCACACGTGGTCGTGCAGGGTCGCCTCCTCCTCCGGCAGCAGCCCCGTGCGCACCAGCTCCGGCCGCTCGGCGGCGAAGCGCGCGAGGAAGAACTGCTCGGGGCCGACCATGTGGCGCCCGTTCCACCAGAGGTCCCGCTCGACGTCGACGCAGCGGTCCAGCACCGCACCGCTGTCGAGCCCGGTCTCCTCGCCGAGCTCCCGCCGGGCCGCGTCGAGCGGCGACTCGCCGGGGTCGATCCCCCCGCCGGGCGGCTCCCACAGCCACGAGCCGTCGCCGGGGTCCTTCCAATGCAGCAGCAGTACCCGCTGAGCCGCATCCAGGCACACCACCCGCGCGGCCGGCCGGTGCCGGGGCTCCTCGATCTCCACGCCGAGACCCTACCGGTCCCGTCACCGGCGCCGCCGCGGCCATCGCGCCCGCCGCGACCGGGGGTGCTCGCGCCGTTCCCGATCGCGACCAGCGTCGGGGCCGCGTTCGCGCTCGCCCACGACGGCCCCGCGGGCGCCGTGCGCATGCTGCGCGGCGTGCCCGGCGCTTCACCGTCTTCTGCCTGCTGGTGGCGCCGCTGGTCGAGCCCATGGGCACGTACGCGGCGTTCGCCCTCGCGCTCGCCGTGACCCTCGCGGTGCAGGTGGCGACCCTCGTGGCGCCGGGCCGGCGGCGGCCGGCGCCTGCGGCCGCCCCATTGCCGTAAAACGAACATTTGCCGCGTTCCCCGTCATATCCGGTGCCCAGCGCGGGTGATCAAGGGGTGAACCGGATGCAGGATCAGCTCATCTTCGGCGTCGGCCGGCTGCTGTGTGCGCTGCCGCTCGCCGCGGTCGTCGAGACCGTGCGGCCGCTGCCGGTGCAGCCCGTCGCCGGCGGGGGCGGGGCCCTGCTGGGCGTGGCCGTCGTGCGCGGGGCCGCGGTGCCGGTGGTGGACACCGCGACGCTGCTCGGCGACCCGGGCGCCGTACCGAGCCGGTTCGTCACCGTGGAGACGCCCGCCGGCACCGTCGCGTTCGCCACCGGGCCGGTGCTCGGCGTGCGCGCCGTCCTCCGCTCGGCCGCGCAGGCCGCCCCGGTCGCCGGGGCGCTGGTCGAGGCGGTCGGGGTGCTGGACGGCCGGCCGCTGCTGTACCTCAGCCCCGAGACGGTCATGGTGCACGCGCGCGGGCAGGTCCACCGTGCCGCCGCGTGAGCCGGGCAGCCCCGTGGGCCGGCTGCGCGCCCTGCTCGCCGAGCGCCTCGGGATGGCCTTCGACGACAAGAAGGAGCCGCTGCTCGGCGAGATCCTGCAGCAGCGGGCCACGCAGCACGGGCTCACCGACCGCGGGTACCTCGACCGCCTCACCACAGCCTGGAGCGCCGAGCTCGCCGCGCTCGCCGAGGCCCTCACCGTCAACGAGACGTACTTCTTCCGCAACATCGACGCGGCCCGCACGGTCGTGGAGCGCATCACGCGGAGCCTGGCGCCGGGCGGGTACCTCTTCCTGGGCCACACCGACACGCTCGGCCCGCGCCCCGAGGGCCTGACCGTGCACCACACCCACGGCACGTTCTACTACGAGCGCCTGGCCACGCCGCGCCGGGCGCCGGAGCCGGTCCCGCCCGCCCGCCCGCGCCTGCGCGAGCAGGCCCTGCACCTGCTGGGCCGGGAGCGCTTCGGCGAGGCGCTCGCACTGCTGGACGCCGTCACCGGGGCCGAGGCCGACCGGCCCGAGACGTGGCTGCTGCGCGGCTGCCTGCTGGCCGCGCGCGGCGACACCGGGCGGGCCGCGCAGCTGTGCGGGCGGCTGCTGGAGCGCGACGCCCTCTACGCCGACGCGCACCAGCTGCTCGCCGACTGCCACGAGGGCGACGAGCGCCACGACGAGGCCCAGCGCCATCACCGCATCGCCGCCCAGCTCGACCCGCCCTTCGCGATGCCCCGGCTGCGGCTCGGGCTGCTCGCCCGGCGCCTCGGCGACCGGCGCACCGCGGAGGAGGAGCTCGATCTGGCGGTACACCTGCTGCGGGCCGAGACCGACGAGCGGGTCGCGCTGTTCGGCGGCGGCTTCGGCCGCAGCGCCCTGATCGCCCTGGGCCGCGCCGAGCTGGCGGCCGTCTCGTGATCGCGGCGGAGGCGGCGGTGCGGCCGGCCGGGCTCGCGGAGACGGTGACGGAGACGGAGGCGGCGGTGCGGCCGGCCGGGCTCGCGGAGACGGAGGCGGCGGTGCGGCCGGCCGGGCTCGCGGAGACGGAGGCGGCGGTGCGGCCGGCCGGGCTCGCGGAGACGGAGGCGGCGGTGCGGCCGGCCGGGCTCGCGGAGACGGAGACGGAGACGCCGGCGCGGCCGGCCCGGGCCGGGCCGGAGCCGGGGCGACTGGAGCGCCGGCTCACCGAGCTGCGCGCGGAGTTCGACCGCTCGTTCGCCGACCCGCCCCGCAACGCCGTCGCCGGCCACGACGACCTCCTGGCGATCCGGGCGGGCGGGGTGCGGTACGCGCTGCGGCTGACCCAGGCCGCCGGGCTGTTCCCGGACCGCCCGGTGACCCGCCTGCCCGGCCCGCTCGGCGCGCTGCTGGGCGTCGCGGGCTTCCGCGGGGCGATCGTTCCCGTGTACGACCTGGCGGCCGTGCTGGGCACCGGCGGTACACCATCGGCACGCCCGGACGGCGAGGACGGCCCGCGCTGGCTCGTGCTCGCGGCCGGGCTGCCCGCCGTCGCACTGGCGTTCGCCGGGCTCGACGGCCACCTGCGCGTCCCCAGCGACGAGCTCGTCGAGGAGGCCGACGGGCACGGCCCGCACGGCTGCCTGCGCGGGATCGTGCCGCTGCCCGACGGCGCCCGCCCCATCGTCGACGTGCCAGCGGTACGTGCCGCGGTCCGGGCCGCCGTCGACGCCGTGACCGGGCCGCGGGACCGGGCCGAGGAGCGATAGTGCGGGACATGGCACGGCAGTGGACCTTCGGGCAGCGCCTCGCGGTGGGCTTCGCGGTCACGGCGGCGCTGACCCTGATCACCGGCGCGGTGACGGTGTGGGCGCTGAACACGGTGGTGGCGGGCAAGGACCAGGTCATCGACGTCGGGGTCAGGGGCCTCGCCGCCGCGCAGGAGCTGCGGGTCGCGGTCGAGGCCAAGAGCAGCGCGGGGCGGGCGTTCCTGCTGACCGGCGACCAGCGGTACACCCAGCAGATCACCGCCGCGCGGAGCCAGTTCTCCGCCGCGGCCGCGCAGGTCCGCGAGGTGCTGGGCACCGGCGAGGAGCGCGACCTGCTCGACCAGGCCGTGGCCGGCGAGCAGCGCCACCAGGACGCGCTGCAGACCGTCATGAGCCGCCGGACCGAGCCGGGCGCGGACCCGGCCGAGATCAGCGCCACGTTCGAGGACAGCGTGGTACCGCTGCGCGACAGCCTCGACCGCCAGCTCAGCTCCCTCACCGACCGGCTGAACCAGGACCTGCGCAGCCACCAGGACATCGCCTCGTCCCGCGCCGGGACCGCCATCGGCGTCGTCATCGGCCTCGCCCTGCTCTCCGTCGTCTTCGGCGTGATCAGCGGCCTGCTGCTCGCCCGCGCGCTGCGGCGCCAGGTGGCCGGTACCGCCGGGCACATCCGCAGCTCCTCGGCGGAGCTGGAGGCCTCGGCCGGGCAGCAGGCCACCGGCGCCCGCGAGCAGGCCACCGCGATGAGCGAGATCACCACGACGATCGAGGAGCTGCTCATCACCTCCCGGCAGATCGCCGACGGCGCCCAGCGGGTGGCGAAGATCGCCGACGAGACCGCGACCGCGGCCGGCTCCGGCGACTCCACGATCGAGGAGGCCCGGGCCTCCATCGCCGCGATCCGCCGGCAGGTCGACCTGATCGTGCAGCTACAGCGAGCTGCTGGCCGAGGACGCCACCGACGAGGCGGCCAGGCACCTGACCCGCATCCACGGCGCGGCGACCCGCATGAACGCGCTGATCGAGTCGCTGCTGCAGCTGGCGCGCGCGAACCGGGGCCAGATCCAGCACCACCCGGTCGACCTGTCGGCCCTCGCCCTGGACGTGGTGGACGAGCTCCGCCAGCGCGACCCGGCCCGCACCGTCCGCGTCTCGATCGCCGAGCAGATGACGGCCGCCTGCGACGCGGACCTCGTGCGCGCGGTCTACGCCAACCTGGTGGGCAACGCCTGGAAGTTCACGTCGCGCATCCTGGAGCCGGCGATCGACATCGGCTGCGACGGAACGGTGTACTTCGTCCGCGACAACGGCGCGGGCTTCCCGTCGGACCGGGCGGAGGAGCTGTTCCGCCCGTTCGCCCGGCTGCACGACGTCTCGGAGTTCCCGGGGACGGGGATCGGGCTGACGACGGTACAGCGCATCATCGACCGCCACGGCGGCCGCGTGTGGGCCGAGAGCGAACCCGGCCGCGGCGCGACGTTCTCCTTCACCCTGACCACCTGACGGGCCGCGCGCGCCGCCGCCGGTGCGTTACGCTCCGCCGGTGCCCGGCCCCAATGACGCCCTTGCCGCCGTCCTCGGGCGCGGCCGGCCCGCCGACGAGGCCGACGCCCTCCTCGCCGCCCTGGTCGACGGCGGCGTCTACGTGCCGATCGACGACCAGGGCTCGGTGGTCTTCATCGGCGTCGACGACACCGGCCCGGTGCTGCCCGGCTACACCAGCGAGGCCGTCTGCGAGCGGTGGCTGCCCGCTACGGCCGGCTCCGTGTTCTGCGACGCGCTGCGGCTGCTCGACATCTCCGGGCACACGGGCGTCGAGACCCTCGCCGTGTTCGCCGCCGAGCAGTGGGCGAAGGTCCCGCTGCCCCTCGTCGCCGCGACCCTGCGCGGGCGGGGACTGCGCACTCAGGGCGAGCAGACGCTGCGCCTGACGTGGTCGACGCACCCGGTCGCCGTGGCCCTGCGCGGCGCGTTCGCGGCGCGGATCCTGGCGTACCCGGCGGTGCGGACCGTGTGGATCGCGTACGCGCGGTGGACCGAGTCCGGCAACGAACACCTCATGGTCCAGATGGCGGTCGACGAGGGCGCGCGGCCGGCGGCGCAGCAACTGCTGGAGGCGGTACTCGCGCAGGACGTTCCGCTGGGCCCGGAGTCCCCGGGCCTCGCGCTGCGCGTGCTCGAGCCGGACGAGGCGGATCAGGCGGCCGAGCTGGACCGGCTGGGCCTGGACACCGTGCGCCCCGACCACGCCACGGGCCGCGTGCACATCGTGTCCCGCGAGTTCGACTGAGCTATGCGGTACTGACCCCATGCAGGTACGCGACCTGGCCGTATGAGCCTTCCGGCGGCCCGGCCAGCAGCGACATCACGCGGCCGGTGGCGGCCACGACGGGGTCGGAGCGGGTCCCCGTGTCATGGGTGGCCTTGTCCGTCCAGATCTGCATGACCCAGATCGTGTCGGGGTCGTCGAGGGCCGCGTTGACGCTGCACCACTCGAGACCGGGAATGCCGAGGCGCAGCACGTCGCGGAAACGCTCGATGAGCACCTCCCGCTCGCCCGGCCGGGCGGTCATCCGCCCGTAGACGCTGAATCGGTCCGGCATGACATCTCCGTCTCGTAATGAGACATCAGTGTCTTAAGAAGAGAGTGTACTGTCAACCGCCCGGTAGGATTCGACCATGAGCCTGCGGGACCACACCGCCGCCGCGATCATCGACAGCGCCGCCGCGATCATGGCCGGACCGGGCGGCGCCGCCAGCATGAACGAGATCGCGAGCGCCGCCGGGGTCAGCCGCGCCACGCTCTACCGCTACTTTCCCAACCGCGAGGCGTTGCTGCAGGCCATGGCCGCGACAAGCATCGAGGAGCTGGCGGCGCGCATAGCCGACGCGGATCTCCAGGGCATCCCCGTCGAGCAGGCCGTCGCCCGCCTGGCGCGCGGGTTCATCGCCGTCGGCAGCAAGTACACCGCGCTGGTCGGTCATCGACGTACCGATGACCACCCCGACGCCGAGACCCGGCTGACGGAGCCGGTGCGCGCCCTCTTCCGGCGGGGCATCGCCGACGGCTCGCTGCGGGCCGACCTCGGCCCGGAGCTGCTGACCGGGCTGTTCAGCGGCCTCGTCAAGGCAGCCCTCGAGATGACCGCCGGCGGGCGGATGGGCCCCGAGGAGGCCTCCGCGGCCGTCATCGCGGTGTTCCTGGACGGAACGCGCACGTAACGCGGGTCCTGGCCGCCGTCAGTGCTTGGTGGTGCCGGGCGTGGGGCCGTACACCAGGCGCAGTATCGCGTCGGTGAGCGTGTCGAGCAGCTCGTCCTCGTCGTAGGCGCCCGGATTGGCGTAGACGTCGGCGAACGTGATGCTGCGCAGGTTGACGGCCATCTTGGCGATCAGGTCGGGCGGCCCGCCCACCGTCCGGCCGGCCCGCGCGTCGCGCTCGATGCGCGTGCTGAACAGCGTGCAGCCCTCGTCGACCAGGCGGTCGCGCACGTGCATCACCTCGGGCCCCGGGTCGGGCGTGATGAACGCCTCGCGCAGCCAGCGCCCGTCGACCTTCCACCGGGCCAGCCCCGCGGCCAGCCCGCGGCGCAGCGCGCCCCGGTCGAGCCCGTCGGAGGCGAGCCACTCGGCCATCTCCAGGTCGGCCTCGGCGAGCCGCTGGTCGACGAGCGCGGCGAGCAGCGCCTGCTTGGACTCGAAGTAGAAGTAGAAGCCGGAGCGCGCGATGCCGGCCGCCCCGGCCAGATCGTCGATCGTGACCTGACTGATCGACTTGCTCCGGAAGACGTCCCGCGCGGCGTCGATCAGGGCCTGCTCCCGCTGGTCGCCCTTCGTGGGGGCGCGGCGGCTCTTGATGGCTGGCACGGCGTCGACTTTACAGTCCATCGGGTGTAACCGACATCGCGACGGTTATTTTCGACATGGTGTTGAGAATCCTCGGCTACGCGTCTACGTTCGGGTACGTGACCTTCAAAACGCGCCTGGCACTGCCCGTCGCCTGCTACGTGGTGCTGCTCGTGTCGGCGCTGCAGACCCTGGTCGTCCCGGTCGTCGCCGACATCCGCGCCGACCTGGGCGTCTCGACCAGCGCGGCCAGCTGGGTGGTGACCGCCAACCTGCTCGCCGCCGCGGTGTTCACGCCGATGCTCGGCCGGCTCGGCGACCTGTACGGCCGCCGCCCCGTGATGCTCGGGGTGCTGGTCGTGGTACTGCTGGGCTCGGTCCTTGCCGCCACCACCTCCAGCCTCCCGCTGCTGCTGGTCGGCCGGGTCGCCCAGGCCGCCAGCTTCGGCCTCTTCCCGCTGGCCATCGGCGTGCTCCGGGAGGAACTGCCCCCGCACCGCCTGACCGGCGCGATGGCCCTGGTCAGCGGCATGCTCTCGGTCGGCGCCGGCTTCGGCCTCGTGGTCACCGGCCTGCTGATGCGCAACGGCGGCAACTACCACGAGCTGTTCTGGCTGGCCACCGCCCTGACCGCGATCGGCCTGGCCGGCGTCTGGCGCCTGCCCCACCGCACGGGCGCGGCGAGCGGCCGCCTCGACTGGACCGGCGCCGCCCTGCTCGGCCTCGGGCTGGTGCTGCTGATCCTGCCGCTGGAGGAGGGCAACGGCTGGGGCTGGGGCTCGGCCCGGGTACTGGGCTCGCTGGCCGGCGCGGTCGTCGTGCTGGTCGTGTTCGTCCTGTTCGAGCGCCGGGCCACGCACCCGCTGGTGAGCCCGCGGATGCTCAGGTACCGCCCGATCGTCGTGGCCAACGCGGCCGGCCTGTTCCTGGGCTTCTCGATGTTCGCCGTCTTCCTGGCCGTCTCCGCGCTGGTCCAGACCCCGCACGAGCTCGCCGGCTACGGCTTCGGCGCCTCGGTACTGGCCGCCAGCCTGGTCTACCTGCTACCGGGCACGGCCGGCGGCGTGATCACCGCCCCGCTCGGCGGCCGGCTGGTCGCCCGGTTCGGGGCGAAGGCGACGCTGGTGACCGCCGCGGTCCTGGCCGGGGCCGGGTTCGCGATGCTCGCGGTGCTGCACTCGGCGACCTGGGAGGTCATCGTGGGGGCCATGGTCGTCAACACGGCGGTCACCTTCGGGTACGCGGCCCTGCCGGCACTGCTCATCGCCCACGTCGAGCCCGCCGAGACCGGGATCGCGAACAGCGTGAACTCGATCGCGCGCTCGGTCGGCATGTCGCTGGGCACCGCCTTCGTGGTCACGATGATGACGCGCAACCCGATCCCGGGGCCGGTGCCGCTGCCGCGGGAGGGGCAGTTCGTGACGGTCTTCGTGGTCGGCGCGGTGCTGGCAGCGCTCGCGGCCGCGGTGGTGGGCCTGGCCCTGCCCCGGGCGCGGCCGGTCGAGCTGACGGTGCCGGAGGTGGAGGCCGACGACGTACTGGGCGCGGCCGGCCTGGACGTGCCCGTCCGCCGATAGGACCTACAGGGCGTGGGCGCCGGACCAGGCATTCCGTCCCCCAGGTGCGGGCAGCGCCGTGGGATGGGCCGGCATGGCCCTGGCCGGGGCCGCCGTCCTCACCGTCACGATCGCGCGCCTGGCGCGAACGGTACGCGCCGGGCGGCAGTGAACAGGGGCTCTGAAATCATGGCCGGCATGGCCGGGTTCAGTTACAAGACGTCATGGCTGGCCGTCCGGGGCCGGACCCCCGACGAGGTGGCCGACGCGCTCGCACTGCGCGAGCGCGACGTCCTCGACTGGGCCGCCGGCACCGACCGGGCCTACCGGCACGGTGTGTACGTGGCCGCGCCGGTGCCGGGCTGGACCCTCGCCCACGGCCGGATGCATCTGCCGCCCGGGTTCGACGCGACTGAGCCGCCCTTTTCCGGCTGGCTCCGGGACCTCAGCCGCGACCTGGGCGAGGTGCAGTTCTTCGCCAACGAGCGGGTCCCGGACTACCACGCCTGGGCGCGGGCCCTCGACGGTGAGCTGCTGCGCGCGTACTGCTTCATCGGCGAGCGCGGCGAGGTGCCGCTGTTCCACGGTGACCCGACCGCGGACGAGGTCGAGCTGGGTATCGGCACGCGCGGTCCGGAACCCGGGCGGGAACACTGGTCGGAGGAGGAGTGGGGCGCCTGGTTCGCCACGACGCCGTCCGAGTCCGGGGTGATGGCGATGGCCGGCCGCTGGAGCATCGACCCCAACACGATCGACGATGCCGCCGTGACCACGACCGGCATCTACGGGCTGCCGCCGTCGGTCGCCGGCGTGTGAGGACGTCGTTCACCTCGGATGACCGACGCCGGCCAGGCGGTGTCGTCGATGGCCAGCCACGGGGCCGCGGCGACCGCCGACGGGGTCAGGCCCGCGAAGGCGCGTACCTCGCGGTGCAGGTGGGACTGGTCGACGTAGCCGCTCTCGGCCGCCACCTCGGCCGCCGGGCGCCCCGCGGCCAGCAGGTGGGCCGCGTGGTCGAAGCGCACCAGGCGCGCCGCGCGCTTCGGGGAGATGCCCAGCTGGCCGCGGAAGCGCGACCACAGGCGCTTGCGGCTCCAGCCCACCTCCTCGGCCAGGCCCTCGACGCTCACCCGGCCCCGGCCCGCGTGCGTGCGGCGCCAGGTGTGGGCGACCTCCGGGTCGACCGGGGGCGCGTCCAGGCGGCGGGCCAGGAAACCGGTGGCGATCGCGAAGCGCTCGTCCCAGCCGGAGGCCGCGCGCAGGCGGTCCTCGAGCCGGGTCGCGTCGCGGCCCCAGAGCTCGTCCAGCGACACGAGTACCCCGGTCAGGTCCGGCCCGCCGAAGGCCGCGGCGGACGCGACCGGGTCGAGGCGGATCTGCAGGCAGTCCACGACCCGGCCGGTCGCGCGCAGGTCGCCGGGGAGCAGGCCGGCCACGACGCTGCCGCAGCGGCGGCTGGTGCCCGCGCCGCACACCAGACCGTCGTCGTCGGCGGCCAGGTTGAGCAGGACGGTGACCGACGGGTGGGCGACCATCGCGATGTCCCACGTCGCCGGGCGGCGCTGCCGGAAGCCGGCCATCGCCACGCCGGGCCGCCGGAGGGCGGGGTGCGGAACCGCGATGGCCACCGTGGACCAGTCGGGTGGCACGGACACGAGTCTAGGCCGTGCCGGCCAGCAGGTGCTCGCTCGTGAGCTCCGGCGCCTCCAGCATCGGGACGTGGCCGACGCCCGGCAGCAGCTCGATCCGGGCGCCGGGCACGGCCTCGTAGCGCCGGGCCGACGCCGGGTCCCAGCGCGGGTCCGCGGCGCCGAAGAGGACCCGCACCGGCTTGCCCAGCCCGGCCAGGCGCGCGGGGACGTCCCGCTCCTGAAGGTACGCCCGGTTGTTCGACAGCACCGCCCGGAACGCGCGGTACCGGGTGGCCCGCACGTCGGCGACGGCCTCGTCGGGGATGGCGGCCGGAAGGGCCATCGTGGCGGCGATGCCGCGGCGCAGCATGGCGTCGGTGCGCACCGGCCAGAGCAGCGGGCCGAACGGCGGGGCGAGCAGCAGCCGCAGGATGAGCGGCTCGGGTCGCAGCGCGTCGAGGGCCGGGCCGGTGCTGACGAGGGTCAGCGACCGCACGAGGTCGGGGCGGCGCTCGGCGAGGGCGGTGGCGGCGTACCCGCCGCTGGAGTGCCCGGCCACGGCCACGTCGCGCAGGCCGAGGTCGTCGAGGACCGCGGCGACCCGGTCGGCCTGCGCGGGTACGTCGAAGGACGGCGCGGGCCCGGACCGGCCGCAGCCGGGCAGGTCGACGCGCACCACGTGGTGGCGCGCGGCCAGGGCCGGGACCACCGGGGCCCAGGTGGACCCCGACGCCCCCGACCCGTGGATCAGCAGCAGCGGCGGCGCCGAGCGCGGACCGTCCTGCACCACATGCATCATGCCGCCGAGGATGACCGCCCGGCGCCGTGGCGGTCTTGGACAAATGTCACGCCGGCTCGACGGGCAGCCACAGCTCACAGGTCGCGGTGCTGAAGTCGTCCGCGCGGTCCAGGATCGCGACGATCGAGGGGCCCGGCCGCAGGCGCCACGGGTTGGAGGGGAACCACTCGGTCGCGGTCGCGGCCCAGGTCTCCTGCAGGGCCTGCGGGTGGGGCCCGGCGGTGCGGAAGACCGCCCACCGGCCGGCCGGTACGTCGATGGCGTGCAGGTCGTGGGGGGCCGGGGTGGCCCCCGAGACGGCGACCCCGTGCAGGTAGGTGAGTGGGCTGCCCTCGGTGCCGTCGGGGTCGACGCCGTCGCTCACCTGCAGCAGGCCCGCCGGCTCGGTGTCGCTCAGGGCCTTCAGCCGGACGTGCTCCTCCGGCGGCAGCGCGGTGATGAGGCTCTGGATGTGCGGGTTGACGCCCCGGTGGATCAGCGGAACCCGGGCCGCGTGTCCGACGAGCCGGAATGTGGGGCGGTCGACGATGCGGGTGTCCATGGGGATGCTCCCTTCGACGGTCAGGCGGAACCTGATCTGCGGCTGTGTGCGAAGGGGGCCTCCGTCGCGGCGTACGTCGCCGGGTCCGGCGCCGTGGACCGCCCGGAACGCGCGTCCGAACGCCTCGGTCGAGCCGTACCCGTGCCGGACCGCGATGCTCAGCAGGTCGTCGTCACCCCGTACGACGGCGGCCGCCGCGACGGTCATGCGGCGCCGGCGCACGTACTCCGACAGCGGCATGCCGGCCAGCGACGAGAACATCCGGCGCAGGTGGTACTCGGTCGTGCCGAGCGCCCGGGCCAGCCCGTCGACGTCGAACTCCGCGGTGAGGTGCTCCTCGACGAGGTCGACGAGCCGGTTGAGTCCCGAGATCACGAGGCCCCCTTTCGACGTCAACCTTGGCCGGAGGCACCCCGCCCGCGCCCGACCGCCGTGGCCCGATCCGATCATGTGCCCGGATCGCCGCGCAGCGCGCTCAGCACAGGGCCATCGCCCGCGCGCCGATGTTGCGCGCGGCCAGGCCGAGGCGCGTCTTCGGGACCACCAGGGCCGCGGCCCGTCCGGCCCCGCGGACCTTGGCGTCGGTGCGCACGCGGTGCTCGGCCTCGTAGCGGCGCAGGCCCAGGGCGAGGTCGCCGCCGGACGCGGCGAGGGCGGAGGCCAGGATGTGGGCGCCGGCCAGGGCGAGGCTCGAGCCGTCGCCGAAGAGCGAGACGCAGGACGCGGCGTCCCCGACCAGCGTGACGCGCCCCTGCGTCCATGTTGGCAGGTGTACCTGACTGACGCTGTCGAAGTACAGGTCGGCGCCCGGCAGCTTCGCGAGCAGCTCCGGCACCCGCCAGCCGGCACCCGCGTAGGCCTCGGTGACGATCCGGCGGTGCTCGTCGGCGTCGCGGTGGTCGAGGCCGGGGCGGGCCGGGCCGCGGAAGATGAACGCGGCCAGGGCGTCGCCGCGGGACGGGTGGATCGAGGCCAGGCGGCCCGGCTCGTTGTACAGCAGCGTGTGCCGCTGGTCGTCGACCGGCTCGCCCAGGGGCAGGGTCGCCACCCACACGCCGAGGTGGCGCACGAGCTCGGTCTCGTCCCCGAACGCGATGCGGCGCACCGCGGAGTGCAGGCCGTCGGCCCCGATGACCAGGTCGAAGCGCTCGGGCGCGCCACGGTCGAAGGTGACGTCCACGCCGGCGGCGTCGGTGCGCAGGGCGGTGACCGAGTCGTCGAAGCGGAACTCGGCGCGGTCGCGGGCGGCCTCGAAGAGGGTCGTGGCGAGGTCGGCGCGCGGAATCTCCAGGGCCCCCTCCTCGGTCTGCATCGGCAGGCGGGCGATGGTCCGGCCGCGGGCGTCGAGGACGCGCATGCCGTCGGGGTGGGTGGCGCGCTCGCGCAGGGCGGGCAGCACGCCCATGTCGCGGACGACGGGCAGGGCCGGGCCGCGCACGTCGACCGGGTTGCCGCTGGAGCGCTGACCCCGCGAGCGCTCCACGACGGTGACCCGGAAGCCGTTCCGGGCGAGCCAGTAGGCGGCGGTGGAGCCGGCCACGCCGGCGCCGGAGATGAGAACCGAAGGCGTCATGCCTCCGACGATATCCGCACTCAGTGCAAATTTGCAATGAGTGCCAACTAACATTCGATGCGATATGCTGGACGGCATGTCGTTGCGGGAGCTGAAGCGAGCACGGACCCGGCAGGCCCTGGTGGACGCGGCCACCGACCTGTTCGAGCGCAACGGCTACGAGCAGACGACGATCGCCGACATCGCGGCCGCGGCCGAGGTGGGCACGCGGACCTTCTTCGGCTACTTCGCGAGCAAGGAGGACCTGCTCTTCCCCGAGACCGACGCCCGGGTGCGGGCCGCGGTCGACGCGATCGACGGGCGTGGGCCGCACGACACGCCCCCGCAGGTGCTGCTGCGCGCCCTGTCGCTGGTCGGCGAGGACGGCGACGATTTGTCCGGCCGGCTCGCGGCGCTGCGGCTGCGGTTCATCGCCGAGATCCCGTCGGTGCGCGGCAAGGCCATGCAGACCCAGTTCGACGTGCAGCGGGAGATCGCGCAGCGGCTGGCCGCCGCGTTCCCGGCGGAGCTGGACGGCGTCACCGCCGCCGCCCTCGTCGGCGCCTTCGTCGGGGCCGTGGCCGGCGCGCTGCAGGCGCTGCTCGGCGAGGGGCCGCGCGATCCGGAGACGGTACAGAAGGCCGTCGAAACGGCCACCGAGGTAGCACTGCGTCCATGGATCGCACACAATGTGCGACACATGGAGCCCCCAAACGTGTGACCCTCCCAGGATGGGAGGCGATCACGGACTCAGTGTCGGATCGGCCGGAGAACGGCTGATACAGGAGCGGGCGGGGACGGTGGAGCGGGCCGAGCGCTTCTACCGCCAGCAGGTGCTGCCCGCGCTCAACGAGCAGATGGAGGAGTTCGTCGGGCGCCAGGAGATGATGTTCGTCTCGACCGCGGACGCCCTCGGGCACTGCGACTGCACGTTCCGGGCCGGTCCGGCCGGCTTCGTGTCGGTGCTCGCGCCGGGGCGGCTGGCCTGGCCGGAGTACCGCGGCAACGGCGTCATGGCCAGTGTCGGCAACCTCGTCGAGAACCCGAACGTCGGCCTGCTCTTCGTCGACTTCTTCAAGGATGTGATCGGCCTGCACGTGAACGGCCACGCCACCGTCGCCTCCGACGTCGAGATGCGCCGCGACCACCCGCAGCTGCCCGCCGACCAGGTGCCGGGGCGGCGGCCGGAGCGCTGGGTGAACGTGTTCGTCGAGGAGGCGTACATCCACTGCGCCAAGCACATCCCGCGGCTGCGCAAGGTCACCGCCGAGGAGCGCGCCTGGGGCACCGACGACGTGCGGCGCAAGGGCGGCGACTACTTCGGGGCCGCGGCCGCGATGTTGGGTACCTTGGGGCGATGAGCAGCTTCTTCGACAAGGTCAAGGACCTCGCCGACCAGCACGACGAGAAGGTCGACCAGGCCCTCGACAAGATCGGTGACGTCGTCGACGACAAGACCGGCAACAAGTACAGCGACCACATCGACAAGGGCGTCGACTTCGCCCAGGAGCACACGGGCGAAGGCGACACCAACCGGCAGCCCTGACCCCGCGCCGGGCCTCGGCCGCTACGACGACGCCGAGGCCCGCGGCAGCAGGTTGGCCAGCAGCGCCAGCGCCAGCTCCAGGACCACCAGCGCCACCATGCTCGCCCGGAAGCCCTCGGTGATCGTGGCGCCGCGGTAGAAGACGATCCCGATGAGCGCCACGCCGAGCGCGTTGCCGGTCTGGTTGACGGTGCTGAGCACGCCGGACGCCGCGCCGGTGTGTTCCGCCGGTACCGCCGACAGCGCGAACGTCGTCAGCGGCGCGAGGGCGAGCCCCATCCCGAGCCCCTCCAGCGCCAGCCCCGGCAGCAGCCAGCCGAGCCCGGCCCCGGCCGCGAGCGCCATCGCGCCCAGCCCGGCCGCCATCACCACCGCACCCAGCGCCACCGACGCGCGCCCCAGCCGCGCCGCGATCCGGTGCGCCCGCATCGACGTGAGCAGGTACCCGGCGCCGACCGCCATGAACACCGCGCCGGACTCGAGGGCCGACAGGCCGCGGCCGGTCTGCAGGTACAGCGCCAGCACCAGGAAGAACGAGGCCTGCCCCATCCAGAACGCCTGCACCGCGACGAGCCCGGCCCCGAACGAGCGGCCGCGGAAGATGCGCAGGTCGACGAGCGGCTGCTGACGGTACCGCTGCAACCGGACGAAGGCCGCGAACAGCACGGCCGCGAGCCCCAGACTCACCCACGTCCACACCGGCCAGCCCTGCTCCCGCCCCTGGATGAGCGGCAGGACCAGCGCCACCAGCGCCGCCGTCACCAGCGCCGCCCCGGCCAGGTCGAGCCGGGTGCCGCTCCCGCGCGACTCCGGCACCGAGCGCAGCATCACCAGCGCCGCGATCCCGACCGGCAGGTTGATCAGGAAGCAGGCCCGCCAGTCCAGGCCGAACAGGTCCGCCTTGATGAGCAGGCCGCCGACCACCTGGCCGAACACGGCGCCGAGGCCGAGGGTCAGGGCGTAGCGCGCGAACGCCCGCGGCTGCTCCGGCGCCGGGACCGCGGTGCGCAGGATCGCCAGGGTCTGCGGCATGAGCAGCGCCGCCCCCGCGCCCTGCAGCACCCGCCCGGCGACCAGGGCCCCGGCCACCGGCGCGACCCCGCACAGCACCGACGCCGCGGTGAACACGATGAGCCCGGCGGTCAGGACGCGGCGGCGGCCGTACAGATCCCCGAGTCGGCCGCCGGTGATGAGCCCGGCCGCGAGGGCCAGGCCGAACCCGGCCACCATCCACTGCAGGGCGGCGGGCCCGGCCCGCAGGTCGAGCTGGATCGCCGGCATCGCCACGTTGACGATGAAGAAGTCCAGCGCGGTCAGGAACGTCACGGTGAGCAGGGCGGGCAGCACATTGGCGCCGGTGCGCCCGGCCGCCGGTGCGATAACGGTCGTGGTCATGGCCCCGACGCTAGGGATTGGCACGCGTGGCGGAATCGGGATCGCTTAGGTACCCCGTACCAGCGGTAGGGTCGGATGCGTGCTGATCGGGCGGTCCCAGGAGCAGGCGCGGCTGCGCGCCCTCGCCGAGGCGGCCCGCGACGGGGCCGGCGGCGCCCTGGTGCTGCGCGGTGGCCCCGGCATCGGCAAGACGGCGCTGCTGGACTGGGCCGCGGAGCTTCCCGCGGCGACGGTACTGCGGGCCGCCGGCGCCGAGTTCGAGGCCGACCTGCCCTTCGCCGGCCTGAGCCAGCTCCTGCGCCCCGTCCTGGACCGCCTGGACGGGCTGCCCGCCCCGCAGCGCGACGCGCTCGCCGGCGCCTTCGGCCTCGGCCCGGCCCACGCCGCCGACCGGCTGCTCGTCGGCTTCGGGGTGCTGTCGCTGCTGTCCTCGGTCGACGGCCCGCTGCTGTGCCTGGTCGACGACGCCCAGTGGCTGGACTCCGTCTCGGCCGACGCGCTGCTCTTCGCGGCCCGCCGCCTCGGCGCCGAGGGCGTGGCGCTGGTCCTCGCCGCACGCCCTGGGGCCATGGAGCCGTCCGGCCTGCCGGAGCTGCCCCTGGAGGGCCTCGGGCCGGCCGACGCCGAGCGGCTCCTCGAACCGGGGCTGGATCCGGCGGTACGACACCGGCTTCTGACGGAGGCCGAAGGCAACCCGCTGGCGCTGCTCGAGCTGCCCCGCACCGCCGCCCCGCACGCCGGCGCCCTGCCCGAGCGGCTGCGGGAGGCGTTCCACGGCCAGATCGCCGCCCTGCCCCCGGCCACCCGCGCCGCCCTGCTCGCGGCCGCGGCCGAGGACTCCGGCGACCTCGCGGCCGTGCTGCGGACCACCACGGCGGCGGACCTGCGCCCGGCCGAGGAGGCGCGGCTGATCGAGGTCGCCGGCGGCCGCGTCCGCTTCCGCCACCCCCTGATCCGCGCCGCGGCCTACCACGGCGCCTCCCTCGCCGAGCGGGTCGCGGCCCACACGGCCCTCGCCGGCGCGCTCACCGGCCCCGAGTCGGCCGACCGCCGTGCCTGGCACCGCGCCGCCGCCGCGACCGGCCCCGACGACGAGGTCGCGGCCGCGCTGGAGGACAGCGCGGACACGGCCCGGGCCCGCGGCGGCTACGGCGCGGCCGCCGCCGCCTACGAGCGCGCCGCCGAGCTCAGCACGACCCCCGCCGCGCAGGCCCGGCGGCTGCTGCTGGCCGCCGAGAACGGCCTGCACGCGGGCGCCCTCGGCACCGCGGTCGCGCTCGCCGAGCGGGCCGGCGGCCTCGACACCGACCCCGCGTTCCTGGCCCGGGTCGGCTTCGTCGAGGGCCAGGCGTGGTTCTGGCAGGGCAACTTCCAGGCGGCGTACGACCTGATCTCCTACGGCGGCGCGTACCGCCACGCGGTGCACCCGGCCTGGTACCTCGGCGAGCCCGCGCTGGGCGAGTGCCTCGACCGGCTCGCCCGGCTCGACGCCGACCCGGTCGCGCGGTACGTCGTCGCCGCCGTGCGCGGCCGCCCGCGTCCCCTGGCCGAGGTCGCCGACCGCCGCACCGCGCTCGACCCGGCCGTCTCGCCGCGCGACCTCGTCGAGCTGTGCGGGTTCGCCTTCGTGGCCGGCCAGGACGCCGAGGCCCACGAGCTCGCCGCCGCTCTCGCCGGCCGCTGCCGCGCCGAGGGCCTGGCCGGCCTGCTGCCGACCCTGCTGTTCTTCCAGGCCGAGGCCGAGCTGTTCGCGGGCCGCCACCGCGACGCGGCCGTCTCCGCCGCCGAGGGCCTGGCCCTGGCCCGCGACGGCGGCCAGCCGCTGTGGATCAGCCAGCTGTCGGCGGTCCGCGCCCTGCTCGCGGCCCTGGCCGGCGACGAGGACCCGTGCCGCGCCGCGGTCGCCGACGCCCTGGCCGCCGCCTCCCCGGGCTGCCCACCGGCCGGCCACACGTGGGCCCAGTGGGCGCTCGCGCTCGCCGACCTCGCCCAGGGCCGTCCGGAGGCGGCGGTACCGCGCCTGCTGCCGCTGCAGTCCGACCCCTACGCCCACCACGTGGTGGCGTACCGCTCGATCCCCGACCTCATCGAGGCCGCCGTCCGCGCCGGCACACCGTCCACTGTGGAGCCGTACCTGCCCCGCCTGGCCGCGCTCGCCGACCGCACCGCCCAGCCGTGGGCCCAGGCCGTGCTGCTGCGGTGCCGCGCCCTGCTGTCCGGGGACGAGCACGAGTACCTGCTGTCGCTGAAGCTGCCGGTCTCCGCCTTCGAACGCGCCCGCACCGAGCTGCTGTACGGTGAGTGGCTGCGCCGCGCGCGCCGCAAGGCCGACGCCCGCCGCGTGCTGCAGCAGGCCCTCGAGACCTTCGACCGCCTGGCCGCCCGCCCCTGGTCGGCGCGCGCCCGGTCGGAGCTGGCGGCCACGGGCCTGCCGTCGTCCCCGGCGAGCCCGGAGCCGGCGGCGGCGCGGCTGACCCCGCAGGAGCTGCAGATCGCCCGGCTGGCCGCGCAGGGCCTGTCGAACCGCGACATCGCGGGGCAGCTCTTCCTGAGCCCGAAGACCGTGGCGTACCACCTGTACAAGGCGTACCCGAAGCTCGGCGTGACCGCCCGCACCGATCTGGCCGCCCTGCCCCTGTAGCGTCTCTCGCCATGGACGTGGGATCGGCGATCGTCGCACTGTCGGGCACCGTGATCGGAGCCGGCCTCACTCTGGCGATGGAGCTGGTACGCGCCCGGATCGGCGACCGCGCCTCACGCCGCAACGCCCTGCTGGCATCGTGCTCGAGCTTCACCGCGGCGGTAGCACGGATGCGCTCCCTGTGCGCCGAGCTCGACGTCGACCCCGCCAACCGCGAACGCGCCCGCCTGCAGCTGGAGGAGATCCGCGTCGAGTGCGAGCGCCTGCGCCTGCTGCTGGACGACCGCACAACCCAGCGCGCGGCGCGCCTGGCCCTGCGGCATGTGTACGCGGTGTGGCAGCTGGCAGCGGAGGGCGTGGATCTGCGGGCGGAGCAGTACCCGGGCCAGGCCCCGAACGAACGCTTGCGGGCGGCCCTGACCGACCTGTACGTGGGCGTGCGCCGCGAGACGGGCTCCCGCGCGCCGGAGGCCGTGTTCGCCGAGCTCGAGGACTGACCCCCGCAATGCGGTGGCCGTTCGGTACGTGGCGATGGGCTGCGCGGGCGGTTGTTCGCTACTGACGCGGTGTGTCAGCGTGCATAAATACGGGTGATGCCGCGGCATTCGCGGTCCACCGAGCCGTCTTGGGCAAGGAGGGGCGCTGGCCTGCGCCGGCGAAGCCGTCACCCGGTTCAACATCGCGGCGATTCACGGGGCGGAGGGCAACCTCGACCAAGCGATCAGCGAACTAGAACGCGTCGTCGACCTCGACCAGCAAGTCAGCCACCCCGACCTCGCATCCGACACCGCGTTCCTCGAACAAGTACGCCACGAACGAGCTGCAAGCCCCAAAGCAACCTGATCATTCGTACTTCACGCGGCGCGCGATCGTGAGGGTGAGGACGGCGGCCACGGCCATGCCCGGCACGAACGCGAGCAGCCACAACACGCCGAAGGCCAGCAGGGCGAGGCCGACGATGAAGCCCGCCAGGATCGGGGCGTGTCGGCGCACGGCGGCCACTGCGAGCGGTACCGATATCGGGTTGCCGTCGGGGCTCTTCCTTGTGACGTTGTCAGCGTGACCCCGGAACCAGACGCCGTCCCGGTGCCCGATCGCCGCCCGGTCGGCCCGGGCGTGGTGCGCCGGCTCATCGCCGAGCAGTTCCCGCGCTGGGCCCACCTGCCCGTCCGCCCGGTCGCGGTCAACGGCTGGGACAACCAGACCTTTCACCTCGGTGACCGCATGTCGGTACGGCTGCCCACCGCCCGCGAGTACGCGCTCGCCGTCGACAAGGAGCACCGGTGGCTGCCGATGCTCGCGCAGCACGTGCCGGTGCCGATACCCAGGCCCCTGGCGAAGGGCGCGCCCGGTGCCGGGTTCGCCTTCCCCTGGTCGGTGTACGAGTGGATCGACGGCGAGCCCGCCGGTGCCGGTGCCATCGGCGACCTCACCGAGTTCGCGCGCCGCCTGGCCGGTTTCCTGGGCGCGCTGCAACGCATTGATCCGGCCGGTGGGCCCGGGCCCGGGCTGCACAACTGGTTCCGGGGCGGGCCCCTGCAGGTGTACGACGCTCAGGCGCGACAGGCGATCGACCGGCTCGGCGGCCAGGTGCCCCGCGACGCCGTCCTGGCGGTGTGGCGGTCGGCGCTGGAGGCGCCCTGGGACGGGCGGCCGGTGTGGTTCCACGGCGACGTGGCGGTGGGCAACCTCCTGGTCCGTGACGGCGCTCTGGCCGCCGTCATCGACTTCGGTACCTGCGGCGTCGGCGACCCCGCGTGCGAACTGGCGATCGCCTGGACGCTCCTGTCCGGGGCGAGCCGCGAGGCGTTCCGCGCCGGGCTCGGCGTCGACGCGTCGACCTGGCGCCGCGGGCGCGGGTGGGCGCTGTGGAAGGCGTTGATCGACTACGGCGATCCGGGGGCGAAACGCGTCGTCGACGAGGTGCTGAAGGATTCGCTCAACCGGGAAGGGGGTCGTGGCGTCGTAGGTTCGTGACGGGGGTGCGGCCGGGCGTGCTCGGCGGCGGGAACCGCTAGTTCTGCCGCTCCCGCTGCTCGTCGCGCTGGCCCGCCTGCTCCGGTACCGCCGGGGTCGTGCCGTCGGCCAGCAGGGTGTGGCGGGCCGCCAGGGCGCGCAGCAGGTGCGAGATCTCCGCCTCCGGTACGCCCGCCCGGATGCAGGCCCGGCGCAGCGGTTCGTCCAGTGTGGACGTTCCCGGCGGCAGCGGGGTCAGGCGGCGGCCCGCGAGGTTCAGCACGCCCGCCAGGACGTGTTCGCGGCGGACCGGGGCCGGGGTCTCGCCCGCGCCGGGCAGGGTCGTGTGCCAGCGGCGCAGGCGGTGGGCCAGGAGCAGGGCCGCCGCGGCCAGGCCGGTCAGCACCGCGGCCGTCGCCAGCGCGGGGGTCACGTGGTCGCCGTGCAGGCGGCCGGCGGTGAGCACCAGCAGCGCGGCGGCGATCGCGGCGGCCCCGGCGCCGGGCAGGGCCGAGAGCGCGATCGGGGCGGGCGTGGCCGGCGGGTGTACCTGGGCCAGCGTGGTCAGCAGCGGGGCGGCGTGCGGCGGCCAGGTCCAGGGGCGGGTCAGCACGTCGTCGAGGAGCCGGCCGTACGCCGTGCCCCGCGTCGTGCGGAACACCTGCCAGCGGCCCGCGGCGAAGGTCGTCGCGTCGTGGTCGCGGCCCGCGAGGAGGGCCGTGGCCACGCCGCGGTCGAGCTGGGCGCGGTGGACCAGGGCCGTCGGCCAGCCCGGGTACGTCTCCCCGCGGTCGAGCAGCATGCGCAGGACGGGCGGCTCGTCGGCCGCGCGGGCGACGGCCTCGAAGTCGTGGGCGTCGCCGGAGGCCTCGGCGGCGGCGACGGCCGCGGCCGGGTCGCGCCGGGCCAGCAGGGTCAGCGCGGCGGACCCGGGGCCGCCGGTGGCCGCCATCCGGTGCAGCACCTCCGCCGCGGACGGCGCCGCCTCGCCGGAGGTGTCGCCGGGGTCGCCGGCGTCCAGCAGCGGCAGGAGGCACAGCAGCCGGGAGAGCCAGCGGGCGTCGCGGGCCGCGGGTGCGGTACCGGCCAGCGCCTCCACCTCGATGCGCGCGGCGCGGCGCACGCCGTCGTCGTCGGCCGCGCCGGCGGCCACGGCGGCGCGGAACAGCAGCCGGCGGTCGCTCAGCGCGGCAAGGTCGTCGATGATCCGCCACCGCTGCTCCTCGCCGGCCGACGTCGCGGCGCCGACGGCCTCGCTCATCAGGCCGGCGGGCCAGGGCCGCTGGCTGCGCAGGCGATCGGCGAGGGTGTCCCAGCTACCCTTCCCGCCGGCTGCGGATTCACCGGCCACGGGAAGTACCACCGCCGGAATGTGGAAGCCGGGGACGGGCTCGGCGTGCGAGAGGGTGACCACGGTCGAGTTGGGGGCCTCGCGCGTCAGGGGGCCGATCAGCCCGGCGATCGCGGCGCGGACCGCGCCGCCGGCGTCGTCGAGGCCGTCGAGCAGCACCAGGTACCCGTGCTCGGTCGCCTCGGCCGCGGTGATCGCGGCGAGGACGACGTCGGCGGTGACCGGCCCGTCGGCGGCGCTCCTGGCGAGGTCGACGTACACGGGGCGCTGGGCGGCGGCCGGGTCGGCGGCGGCCCGGCGCCAGGCCGCGCGCAGCAGCCAGGGCAGCGGGCGGGGCCCGGCCGGGCCGGGGGCGGTGAGCAGCCAGAGGCGCTCGCCGCGGCGGTCGAGCAGGGCGGCCGGGTCGGCGCGCTCCCCGCCGGGGCCGAGCAGCGCCGGCGCGTCGGCGCGGTCGCCGGGTCCGGCATCGAGGTGGTGGGCGGCTTGCCGGCGCAGCGCGCGCTGCGCTGCGTGCCGCTGCATCCGGTTCGCGGGCATCGACGTCGAGGCTCCGAACGATAAGGGACGATGGCCCCGTAATCGTGCGGCCGTCGATAACCGGGCGGAGCCGGAATGGCGCGGCATCCATCGAAAGGGGTAATCCGACCGCCCGGCCCCGCACAGGGTGTGCGACGCACGATACGCAGCGGGTTCGCCGGACGGGGACCCGTCGCACCCCAGGTCGGACAGGGTGTGCGACGGGGTCAGGCGAAGTCGGCGGCGATGCGGTTCGCGGCCGCCAGCATCTGCGACCCGACCGGCTCCACGCCGAGCTCGGCCAGCAGCAGCCCCGTCGAGACGCGCTCGGCGTTGCCCCACTCCCAGATCGCCCGCTCGTCGCGGCCGGTGCGCGCGGCGAGCCACCGGGAGCGGGCGCGGGGGTCGGCGGCGGCCAGGAGCTCCTCGGGGTCCTCGCGCATGAGGATCCCGAGGTCGTACTCCGCGTCCGCGCTCAGCCCGTCCGGGTCGACGAGCTTGAAGCGGCCGCCGGGCGCGCGCAGGGCGTTCCACTGCTGTACGTCGCCGTGTACGAGTACGGCCCGCTCGTCGTCGTGGGCCGCGGCGCGCCGTTCGCAGCAGGCGAGGGCGTGCTCGACGGTCCGCTCCGGGCACGGCCGGCCGGTGCGCTCCCAGGTGGCGGCGATGAAGTCGGCGAGCCAGCCGGCCTTCCACCGCCCGGTGGGCAGCCCCGAGCCGGGGGCCGGGCGCCACACCCGCACGGCCGCGTCGGTCAGGATTTCCAGACGCTGCGCCAGCGGTACCGCCAGATCCGACAACGCCGGCCCCAGCCGCTCCAGCAGCAGGGCCCCGCGCCCCTCGTCGGCGCGCAGCAGCCGGGCGCACCCGTCCCCGCCGGCCAGCCGCAGCACCGCGGCCTCGTGCCGCGCGTGCTCGCCGGCCCGCGGGACCAGCAGTTTGAGCACGGCATCGGTACCGTCGCCGAGACGCGCCGCCACCACGAGGGCCTCGGTCGCGCCGTCGTACACCTTCCCGGCGCACAGCCCCCAGTCGCGCTCGAGCTCGGCGACGAGCCGCGGCAGGCCGGCGAGCCAGTCGTGCGCCCCGGCCAGCACGGCCTTGCGCCGCACGATCTCGGGGATCACGCGCGCAGGTTCTCGCTGACGCGGTCCAGCAGCCCGATCAGCTGCCGGGACTCCTCGTCGCTGAACCCGCGCAGCGCCCGGGCCCCGATCGCGTCGAGGGCCTCGGGCACCCGCCCGCGCAGCGACTCCCCGAGCGGCGTGAGCACGATGCGCACGACCCGCCGGTCGGTCTCGTCCCGGGCGCGCGCGACGAGCCCGGCCGCCTCCATGCGCTGGGTCATCCGCGTGATCGTGGGCACCTCGACGTCGAGGCGGCGGGCCAGGTCGCCGGTGGTGAGGCCGTCCTCGCGCCAGAGCTGGTCGAGCAGGAAGTTCTGCCCGATGTGCACCCCGAGCTCGCGCAGCGCCTCGGCCGAGGCCGTCTTCATGCCCTTGGACGCGCGCTGGAGCGCGTCGCAGTACTCCCGGTCGACGGCCCTGCCCATGCCGGAACGATAGAGCACTTGACTTAACTTAGCCGACTAAGTAATTCTTTAGCCGACTAAGTTCTTTGCCCCGCGGGCTGATCGAAAAGTCGGGCGCTCCGCGCCGCGACTTTTCGGACTTTTCGCCCGACGGGGGATATGCCGCGATGCCGGGGAGGAAACTCATGGATCTGGGACTGCAGGGCCGCCGGGTGTTCGTGACCGGGGCCTCCGGGCGGATCGGCCGCGCGACCGCGATCGCGTTCGGCCGGGAGGGGGCGCGCGTCGCCGTCGGGTACCACCGCGACGAGGCCGGCGCCAAGGCCGTCGCCGCCGAGGCCGAGCGGGCCGGTGGGCACGCCGTCCCCGTGCGGGTCGACCAGGCCGACGAGGATGCCGTGGCCGAGGCGGTCGCGACCGTCGAGCGCGAGTTCGGCGGCGTCGACGTGCTGGTGAACAACGCGGTCGCGTGGCCGCCGTACCCGGAGCCCGGCGAGCGGTTCGAGACCGTTCCCGCCCGGCGCATGCGCGAGTCGGTCGATGCCAACCTGCTCGGCCCGTACCTGCTGGCGCGCGCCGTCGCCGGCGGCATGCGGCAGCGCGGCTGGGGCCGGATCGTGCACGTCTCCACCGGGCTCGCGGTCGACGGCCGGCCCGGCAGCGCCCCGTACACGACCCCGAAGGCGGGCCTGCACGGCCTGGCCCGCACCATGTCCCGCGAGCTCGCCCCCGACGGCGTGCTCACCAACGTGGTCATGGCCGGCTTCGTACCCGGCGAACGGCAGCTGCCGCCCGAGGTGCTGCACAGCGCCGCGGAGGCGGCCGCCACCCGGCGGGTCAGCACCGCGGAGGAGATCGCCGCCGTGATCGTCTTCCTGTGCTCGGCCGCGAACGGCAACGTGACCGGCGAGCTGATCCGGGCCGACGGGCATTTTCTGACCCCGGCGTAGGAACTTTCCGGGGCCGCGCGCCGACTACCCGCGTCAGTGCCGTCGTGGAGGATGGGAGGATCGGTCGCGTGCAGATTCGCCGAGTTCTGGGGTCCGTGTCCGTAGTGCTGGTGGCGAGCGCGGCCGTCCTCGCGCTCACCGCCGCGCCGGCGTCCGCCCACGTGGAAGTCAAGGCCGACAAGGCGCAGGCCGGCGCGACCGACGTGACCATCACGTTCAGCGCCGAGGCCGAGAACTCCAAGGCCGGCATCGCCTCGGTCAAGGTCGCGCTCCCGGCCGGCATCGCGCCTGCCGACGTCAGCTGGGTCTCGGGCCCGACGGGCTGGGCGCTGACCGCCGACGCGGACGGGTACACCGTCACCGGCCCGGCGCTGGCGACCAAGAAGGACGCCGAGTACGCGGTGAAGGTCGCGAAACTCCCGGCCGACGCCACCGAGCTGGCGTTCAAGACCCTCGTCAACTACACCGACGGCAAGGTCGACCGCTGGATCGACGCCGCCGGCACCGACAACCCAGCGCCTGTACTGAAACTCGCGCCCGCCGCGACCCCGGCCGCGCCGTCGGTCGCGCCCACCTCCGCGCAGCCGGTCGCCACGACCAACGCCGCGCCGGCCACCACCGGGGCCGACGCCGCCAACGACGAGGCCGACAGCTCCGCGACGCCCTGGGTCGTGCTCGCCGTGGTGGTCGTGGTCGGCCTGGCCGCCGTGCTGTTCTTCCGGTACCGCCGGCGCAACCGGGAGTCATGACATCCGTCATGGGGTTGCGGGTGACGCGATGCAGCCGCACCGGGATCGATCCCCGGCCATGCTGAGGGCATGACGAACGAAGCAGTCCAGCTGGCCGGCCTGAGCAAGCGGTTCGGGCCGGTCACCGCCGTCGACGGGCTGGACCTCACGATCCGCCGCGGCGAGGTGGTCGCGCTGCTCGGCCCGAACGGTGCGGGCAAGTCCACCACGATCGACATGCTGCTCGGGCTGCTGCGGCCGGACGCCGGCGCGGTCCGCCTCTACGGCGAGCCCCCGGTGAAGGCCATCGCCCGCGGCGCGGTCGGCGCGCTCATGCAGTCCGGCGGCCTGCTGCCGGATCTGACGGCCGGGGAGACGGTACGCCTGGCCGCCGCCCTGCAGCGCAACCCGCGCGACGTCGGCGAGGTCCTCGAGCGGGCCGGCGTCGCCGAGTTCGCCAAGCAGCGCGTCGGCGGCCTCTCCGGCGGCCAGCAGCAGCGCATCCGCTTCGCGATGGCCTTGGTGAGCAACCCCGACCTGCTGGTGCTCGACGAGCCGACGACGGGCATGGACGTGGAGACCCGCCGCGCCTTCTGGGCTTCGATGCGCGAGGAGACCGCGCAGGGCCGCACGGTGCTGTTCGCCACCCACTACCTCGAGGAGGCCGACGACTACGCCGACCGGATCGTGCTGCTGCGCTCCGGCCGGATCGTCGCCGACGGTACCTCCGCCCAGATCAAGGCGGCCGTGTCCGGGCGCACCATCCGCGCCACGGTCCCCGGCGCCGACCTCGCGGGCCTGGCCGGCCTGCCCGGCGTCGAGCGGGTCGAGACCCGCGGCGAGTCGGTGCTGCTGCACTGCGACGACTCCGACGCCGCCCTGCGGGCCCTGCTCAACGCCACCGCCGCGCACGACATCGAGGTCACCAGCCGCAACCTCGAAGACGCCTTCATCGCCCTTACCGTCGCCGGGAGCGCCAAGTGAACGCCACGTACCTCCGCCTCGAGGCGGTCCGCCTGATCCGCAACAAGCGCGCCGTGATCTTCTCCACCCTGATGCCGGCCCTGCTGGTGCTCATCATCGGCGGCGTGTCGGTCGGCGGGGACCCCGACGCCAAGAAGTACGTGATGGTGAGCATGGCCCTGTTCGGCGCCATGACCGCGGCCATGTTCAGCGGCGGCACCATCGCCGTGGAGCGCGGCCTCGGCTGGAACCGCACGCTGCGGCTCACCCCGCTCTCGCCGGCCGCCTACGTGCTCAACAAGGTGCTCCTGTCCCTGCTCGTCGCCATCCCGCCGGTGATCGTGACGTTCGCGATCGGCGCGAGCGCCCTGCACGTGCGGCTCACCGCGGCGGAGTGGGTGCTGTGCTTCGTCGGCGCGTGGATCTCGTCGCTGCCGTTCGCGGCGCTGGGGGTCGTCGTGGGGTACCTCGCGAAGCCCGACAGCGTGCAGCAGATCTCGGCGCTGCTGAACCTGACCCTCGCCGCCTTCGGTGGCCTGTGGGTGCCGGTGACCTTGATGCCGCACTTCCTGCAGGTCATCGCCAAGCTGACCCCGTCGTACTGGACCGGGCAGGTCGCCCGCAGCCCGCTCGACGGCGGCCACGTCGACGGCCAGGCGGTCGTGGTGCTGGTGGGCTGGACGGTGGGGCTGGGGATCATCGCCCTGCGCCGGTTCCGCGTGGACACCGCCCGCGCGTAGGTTTCGCTACCGTGTTCGACATGCCGAACGCCTGGCCCGCCCGCCGCTCCGCACCCAGGTTCTTCTGGCTGTGGGCGGCGGTCTGGCTGTTCTACATGATCGGCCCGATCGAGGAGGGCTGGCGGCGGCCCGAGCCCTGGGAGCGGATCGTCAGCCTGGCGGCCGCCGTCGGATTCTGCGCCGTGTACCTCACCGGGTTCATGGCCGTGCGCCGGCACTACCGGCTCACCGGCAAGCCACCGTCCCGCGGCCCGTACCTGGCGCGCCTTGGGGCGATGGTCGTCCTCGCCGCGACGCTGACCGCGATCGTCGGTGAGTCCGGGCTCACGACGCTGGTGTACATCGGCGTCATGGGCATCTTCGCGTTCCCCGGCCGCGCCGGGTGGAGCGTGGTCTTCGCCAGCGCCATGGTCGCCGGCGTCCTGCCGCGGGTCGTGCCCGGCTGGGACGGCACCTACGACCTGCTCTTCTCGGTCATGGTCGCGGCCTTGGCCGTGTGGGGCGTGACCCGCGTGGTGCAGCGCAACGCCCAGCTCGCCGAGGCCCGCGAGGAGATCACCCGGCTCGCGATCGCGGCCGAGCGCAACCGCTTCGCGCGCGACATGCACGACCTGCTCGGCCACTCGCTGACCGTCGTGTCGGTCAAGAGCGAGCTCGCGGGGCGCCTGGTGCAGCTCGCGCCCGAGCGCGCCGAGGCCGAGCTCGCCGACATCCAGCGGCTCGTGCGCCAGGCGCTCGCCGACGTGCGGGCGGCCGTCGCCGGGTACCGCGAGATGTCCCTGGCCACCGAGCTCGCCTCGGCCCGCAGCGCACTGGACGCGGCCGGCATCGAGGCCGACGTGCCGATCACCGGGGAGGCGGTCGACCCGGAGCGGCAGGAGCTGTTCGCGTGGGTGGTCCGCGAGGGCGTCACAAACGTCGTGCGGCACAGCGAGGCCAAGCACTGCTGGATCCGCCTCGACCGCAACGCGGTGGAGATCGGCGACGACGGCCGCGGCCCCCAGGGCGTCCCGGAGCAGCTTGCCGCGGACGACGCCGGCTCCGGCGGCCACGGCCTGGGCGGCCTGCGGGAGCGCCTCGACGCCGCCGGCTGCTCGCTGAGCATCGGCCGGCGCGACGGCGGCGGGTTCCTGCTGCGCGCCGCGGCCGCGTGACGGGTCACGTTATCGTCGGTGGATATCCCGACGGAGGTGATGGCGTTGCCCGCCGACACCCTCGGCAGTCCCGCGACCTAACGGCGCCGGGCCACGAGGGCGGCCGCGCCGGCCAGGGCGGCCGCGGCCACGGTCTGCACGCGGTAGTCGAGCGCCGAGACGGCCAGGCCGCCGAGCAGCAGCGCGGGCCCGGTCGGCACGAACATGACCGAGTTCGCGGTCGCCGCGGCCCGGCCCAGCGCCTGCTGCGGGATCAGCCGCTGCACCGCCGTGATCGCGGCGATGAGCGGCGCCGGCAGCCCGAGGCCGATCAGCACGCATCCTACGAGCACTGACCAGGTCCACGGGGTCGAGCGCAGCAGGGCCCCCGCGGCGAACAGGACCAGGCCCAGCGTCGCGTACCCGCGCTCGCCCCACCGCCGCATCAGCGTCCCCGCGAGCAGGCCGCCCGCGACCGAGCCGAGCCCCTGCGCCGGGGTCAGCACGCCCGCGTACGCCGGGGGCCGGTGCAGCGCTTCGAGCAGGGCGAACGTGGCGCTGCTGGACAGGCTGGAGGCCACCATCGCGGCCGCGCCGGCCAGGATCAGGGCCCGCAGGTCACGGTTGCGCAGCACCGCCACGTGAGCGGGCGACGGCGCGGTAACCGCAGCGACCGGTGCGGGGCCGGGCGGCGAAACACCGCCCGCAGCGACCGGTGCGGGGCCGGGCGGCGAAACAGCGCCCGCAGCGACCGGTGCGGGGCCGGGCGGCGAAACAGCGCCCGCAGCGACCGGTGCGGGGCCGGGCGGCGAAACAGCGCCCGCAGCGACCGGTGCGGGGCCGGGCGGCGAAACAGCGCCCGCAGCGACCGGTGCGGGCTCGGGCGCCCGCACGCGCAGCAGGCCGAAGGCGAGCGCCGCGGCGACGAAGGTGGCGGCGTTGAGCAGGGCCACCGGCGGCCCGCCGAGCCAGGCGAACAGGCCCGCCCCGGCCGCCGGCGCGAACAGCTTCATGCCCTCCGTGACCGTGCGGGTCAGGCCGTTGAAGTCGCCGCGCAGCCCGGCCGGCACCGCCGACGGCAGCAGCGCCGCCTCCGCCGCCTCGATCAGCACCGCGCCCACCCCGACCAGGGTCAGGCCGGCGAAGACGAGCCAGACGTGCCCGGCCGCGACCACCACCATGACCGCCCCCAGCGCCAGGTTCACCGCGACGAGCAGGCGGCGGCGGTCCACCCGGTCCGCGACCCCGCCCAGCACCGGGCCCAGCAGCAGGGCCAGCCACAGGCCCACGTTCACGACCCCGGCCAGGGCGTCCGAGCCGGTCGTGGTCTTCACCCAGACGCCCGCGGCCAGGGCCATCGCCGAGTCGCCGAAGCCGGAGACGAAGACGCCGCCGAGGTACAGCCGCGCGTTGCGGTCGCCGAGGACCCGAGCCGTCGCCCATGCCATACCCCCAAGCATATACTTGGGGGTATGGCCGACGATGTCCTGCGCGCGCTCGCCCACCCGCTGCGGCTGCGCATGCTCAACCTCATGTGGCCGGGGCCGATGTCGGCCGCCGAGCTGGCCCGGGAGCTGGCCGTCTCGCACGCCCTGGCCAGCCAGCACCTGCGGAAGCTCGCGAGCGCGGGGCTCGTCGAGCTGGCCGAGGAGCGCACCCGGCGGGGCGGGCACGAGCGGCGGTACCGCACCGTCGCCGGCTCCCCGCTGTCCGACCAGCGCGAGGGCACCGCGTTCCTGGCCGGGACCCTGGCCCACGGGCTGCGCGAACGGGCCGCCCGCCGCGACCCGGAGCACCCGGGCGTGACGACGGACGGCGAGCTCTGGGTGGCGCCGGAGGACTGGGAACGGTACCGCCGCGGAATCCAGGCCCTCGGAGACGCGCTGCACGCCCGGGCCCGCCCCGCGCACAGCCCCGGCACCGTCCCGGTCGCGGTGACCGTGCACGCGTTCAGGACACTGGATCAGGGCGGAGCGACACCACCGCCAGCCAGGTGAAGATGATCACGATCCCGGCGATGAAGCCGATCGTGAAGCCCGGCGCGCTGTTGCCCGAGGCGATGCCGGCGAACGCCAGCAGGAACGCCGTGCCGGACACCCGCGAGTAGAGCGCCGGGCCCGGGGGCTGGTGGCGGGCCAGCACCCAGGCGGCCGCGACGACGCACAGGAAGCCGATCGCGCCGGCCACGAGGTGCCCGATGCCGTGCCAGCTGACGGTGCCGGGGCCGTCGGGGGTGCCGGCCGGGAAGCCCAGCGCCGGGTCCGCGCGCAGGCACCCGGCGGCGATCATGCTCAGGCCGAAGACGCCGACGAGCCGGCCCGCCCAGCGGCTCTGCGGCACGGCCCGGGCGATGCCGGCGCCCGCGGCGAGCACGAGCAGGCCGGTGAGGACGAAGTTGGCGATCTGCAGCCAGCCGAGGGAGCCGTTGCTGAGCAGGCTCCAGGCGTGCCGGGTGATGTCGAAGCCCTCGCGGGTCAGGGCCTGGGCGAGGCTGACGCCGATGAACAGCGGCCCGGCGAGTACGCCGGCGATGCGGATGTCTCTCATACCCCCTCCTCGAACGGGAGGGGGCCGGTCCGACATCGCCCTACCAGAAATCTCCGGACCGGTAGTCGCAGGCCAGGACGCCGCCCGCCGGGGGACCGGCGACCGGCAGGACGTAGGTGCTGCCGTCCTCGTCCGGGGTCGCCACCAGCCCGCCGGGGGTTAGCACGGCGGTGGTACCCGGCCACAGCATCCAGCCGCGGCGCACGTAGAGCCCGGCGGCGCCCTCCGAGGCCGAGAGGGCGCCGATGTCGTACCCCGCGCGCACGATCCGCTCCGCCTCGTCGAGCACGGCGGCGGCGTACCCGAGCCGCTGGTGGCCGGGGTGCACGGCGACCGCCTCGAGGTACCCGGCCCGCAGCGGCACCCCGTCGGCCAGCAGCGAGCGCTGCACGACCGCGGCGTGGGCGACGATCCGCCCGCCGGACTCGAACAGCACGTGCAGGCCGCCGAGCGCGTGCGCCCAGTCGGTGTCGGCGAACCGCTCGCCGAACGCGGCGTCGAGCATCATGCGCAGCTGGGCGCGCTCGCCGGCGGTCAGGTCGGCGGTGTGGACGGTTCTCATCGCATCCTCGCCCTGCCCCGGAGTCTTCGGTAGCCGCGGCTCGCCGACGTCGGCGACACCCGCCCGCGGCACGAGCGGGTGCGCGTCGCCGGCCCCATGCGCGAACCTTAGCCGTACATCTTCGGCTCGACCATCACCAGCCAGTTGCCGCTGTCGTCGCGGAAGACGGCCTCGACGCCGTACGGGCGGTCCTCCGGCTCCTGCACGAACTCGACGCCCTTGGCCTGCAGCTCGGCGGCGGTCTTGCGGCAGTCGTCGACGCGCAGCCCGAGCCCGCCCATGCCGCCCTTCTCCAGCTGGCGGCGCACGAACGCGGCCGCGTCGTCGTCCAGCGGCGGGCCGGGCGTCATCAGGGTGACCTCGGGCTCGGGGTGGTTCGGGTGCTTCACGGTGACCCAGCGGAACTCACCCATGGTGACGTCCATGCTCGCCTCGAAGCCGAGCACGTTCACGTAGAAGTCGCGGGCCCTGTCCTGGTCGAGGCAGTACACGGTGACCAGGGAGATGTTGGTAATCATGGCCCGGACGTTACCGGGGGTGATCCTGCGGGCCTTCTCGAAAATTGCGAATCACTCCGGTCATGAACAGCCAGCAGCCGGGCACGTGGGGCGCGCCCGCCTTCGCCCAGCGGTTCCGGTACGCCGCCGGGCTCTCCCCGACCAGCCGCGTGAACTTCGCCGAGAACGAGCCGAGGCTGGTGAACCCGACCGCCATGCAGATCTCGGTGACGGTCAGGTTGGCGTTGCGCAGCAGGTCCTGGGCGCGCTCGATGCGGCGGCGGGTGAGGTACCGCATCGGCGTCTCGCCGTAGGTCCGCTCGAAGCAGCGCACGAAGTGGTACTTCGAGACGCCGGCGACGGCCGCGACCCCGTCGAGGTCCAGCGGCTCCTGGTAGTGCCGGTCGACGTGGTCGCGCGCGCGGCGCAGATGGGGCAGCAGTCCGACCGGCACCGTCACCTCCGTCACGGTACGCGGGGGTGCGCAACCTGTCCGTCGTCCGCTAGCGTGGCCGGGTGCTCGGCAACCAGAAGTCTCGATACGTCCTCCCGGCCGCGGCCGCGGTGGTGCTGCTCGGAGTGCTGGTCGGCGCCGTTGCGTGCGGGCGGCACCAGCCCGCGAGCGGCGCCCAGCCGGGCCTCCCCGCGGGCAGCCACAGCAGCGTCGGCCCGGTGCTGTCGGCGGAGCCCCCGGTCGTACCGACGTCGGCGGCCCCGCCGCCCCCGTCGCCCACGACCGCGAAGCCGACCCCGAGCCGGACGCCGTCGAAGACCGCCGAGGGCGCCTTCACCGTGCGTGCGCCCGGCACCGGCCACGGCCCGGCCGGCTCGCTGTCGCGCACCGGGGGCACCGCGGTCGCCCTGACCTTCGACGACGGCCCCGACCCGACCAACACGCCGGCGATCCTGCAGGTCCTGCGCGAGAACGGCGTCAAGGCGACGTTCTGCATGGTCGGCTTCCGCGTCCGCGACCATCCCGAGCTGGTCCGGCAGATCTACGCCGACGGCCACACGCTGTGCAACCACTCCTGGCAGCACCTCATCGACCTGGCCAAGCGCGACCCGTCGTACATCGACTGGGACCTGACCAAGACCAACGAGGCGATCCACGCCGCGGTGGGTGCGGACGCACCGATCAAGTACTTCCGCGCGCCGGGCGGCAACTTCACCCCGGACCTGGTCGCGAAGGCGAAGTCGATGGGCATGTCCTCGATCTACTGGGACGTCGACCCGCAGGACTGGAACCACAAGCCGGACAAGAACGACCAGGCCCACATCGACCGCGTGATCTCGCAGATCAAGGGCCACGTACGCCAGGGCTCGATCATCCTGTCCCACGACAACGCGCAACCGGACACCATCGTGGCGTACCGCCAGCTGATCCCCTGGATGAAGCGCTACTTCACCCTGGAGCGCCTGCCGGTGTGATCCGGTGCAGCACCACCCGCCGCACCTCGCCGGCCTCCAGGGTCGCGGTCATGTAGGTGCGGTGCGGCTGCCGGCGGCGGTCGGTCGGCGAGCCGGGGTTGAGCAGCCGCAGGCCGCCGGGGGCGACGGTGTCCCACGGGATGTGGGAGTGGCCGAAGACGAGCAGGTCCCGGCCGGGGTACCGCTCGGCGCAGCGCCGCTCGCGGCCCGTCGCGGGGCCGGTCTCGTGCACGACCGCGACGCGCACGCCGGCCAGCTCGGCGTCGGCGACCTCGGGCAGCCGGGCCCGCAGGGTCGGGCCGTCGTTGTTGCCGTGAACGCCGATGAGCCGCGCGGCCCGGGCCTCCAGGGCGTCCAGCAGCGCGATGTCGACCCAGTCGCCGGCGTGGATCACGACGTCGGCGGCGTCGACGGCGGCCCAGAGCACGGCGGGCAGGTCGCGGGCGCGCTGCGGCACGTGGGTGTCGGCCAGCAGGAGGATCTCCATGGTCACTCGGCGAACCCGCGCAGGAGCGCGGCCAGGCCGGCCTCGAACCAGGCGTCGTAGTACGGCGCCGTCTCCGGGGCCGGGGGGTCGCCGCCCACCTGGGCCAGCGCGTGGCCGAGGGTGAAGACCGCCACCGACTGCACGATCGTCACCGCCCGGTCGTCGTCGATGCCGGCCTGCGCGAACCCGGCCAGGAGCGGCTCGATGAGCGTGCGGCCGCGCTCCGGGTCGACCGGGTGCGTGGCCAGGAGGGCGACCGCCCGGGGGTGGCGCAGGAGCATCGCGCGGTACCCCTCGGCGAAGCTGCGCAGCGTCTCCGGCCAGGCGCGGTGGGGCACGAAGTCGACCGTGGCGACGAGTTCGTCGACGACCGCGGCGAGCACGGTGTCGCGGGCGTCGAAGTGGCGGTACAGCGACATCGCCGTCACGCCCAGGGCCGCCCCCAGCCGGCGCATGGTCAGCGCCTCGAGCCCCTCCGCGTCGATCACCCCGACCGCGGCCACCAGGATGTCCTCTCGGTGCAGCTGGCGGGGGCGGCCGGGGCGGCGCGCGGCTTCGGTCACCGCCCTCACATTACGGTCGCCAGGACGGTTGTCGCGAGCATCGCCGCGGTCAGCGCGCCGACCACCATGTGCTGCACGTCGATGACGACCCCGTGGCCCTCGGTCGGCAGGATCTTCAGCGTCCGGCCGTACTCCCGCTGGTACCGCTCCCGCTGCTCCGGCGTCGTGCGGCCGAAGTACGGCACCCACCAGCTGCGCACATGGCCCAGCACGGTCAGTGCGCACAGCGCCAGCGCGACGGCGAGCGACCAGGGCCGGTGCACGGCCACCCCGGCGGCGATGAACAGCGGGAACGGGTAGTTGATGAACGCGGCCAGGACACGGTCGCGGAAGTTGTCGCGGCGCAGGTCGTTCAGCGGGTACATCGGCACCCACTCCGTCACCACGAGCCAGAGCAGCCAGACGACGGGCACGGCAACACCCAGCAGGATCGGCATCACAGTTTCCTTACGTTGTAAACATACGGTGTACACAAACTATGGGCCATCTCCTCCCGGCGCGCAAGAGGGACCGCTTTGGCCTAGAGTCGGTGCCATGGAATGGCTGCGGAGATGGCCGGTGTACCGGCAGCTCACCGGGCCCGATCCCACGGGCCGCGGCGAGGCCGTGCGCTCGCCCCGGACCGACGCCATCACCGCCCGCACCACCCAGGCCGACTCGGTCGTCCAGTCCGTCTGCCCCTACTGCGCCGTCGGCTGCGGCCAGAAGGTGTTCGTCAAGGACGGCAAGGTCACCCAGATCGAGGGCGACCCCGACAGCCCGATCTCCCGCGGCCGGCTCTGCCCCAAGGGCTCGGCCAGCAAGAGCCTCGTCACCAGCCCGCTGCGGGCGACGAAGGTGAAGTACCGGCGGCCCTACGGCACCGGGTGGGAGGAGCTCGACCTCGACACGGCGCTGGAGATGATCGCCGACCGGGTCGTCGCCGCCCGCGCGGAGACCTGGCAGGACGAGGACGAGGAGGGCCGGCCGCTCAACCGCACGCTGGGCATCGCCAGCCTGGGCGGCGCGACGCTCGACAACGAAGAGAACTACCTGATCAAGAAGCTGTTCACCGCGATCGGCGCACTGCAGATCGAGAACCAGGCGCGCATTTGACACTCCGCCACCGTCCCCGGTCTGGGGACCAGCTTCGGTCGCGGCGGCGCCACGGGATTCCAGCAGGACCTGGCGAACGCTGACTGCATCGTGATCCAGGGCTCGAACATGGCCGAGGCCCACCCGGTCGGCTTCCAGTGGGTGATGGAGGCCAAGACCCGCGGGGCGAAGGTCATCCACATCGATCCCCGGTTCACGCGCACCAGCGCCGTCGCCGATCAGTTCGTGCCGATCCGGGCCGGGTCGGACATCGCGTTCCTCGGGGGTGTCGTCAACTACATCCTGAGCAACGAGCTGGAATTCCGGGAGTACGTCGTCGCGTACACCAACGCGGCCACGATCGTGCGCGAGGAGTTCCGCGACACCGAGGACCTCGAGGGGCTGTTCTCCGGCTTCGACGACAAGACGCAGGCCTACGACCCGTCGTCGTGGCAGTACGAGGGGCACCAGGACGAGGAGCAGGAGCACGGCCACGAGACGCGGGAGACCGCGGGCGGGATCCAGCACGAGTCCCACGGATCGCCGGTGCCGGCCGAGACGCAACGGGACGAGACGCTGCAGCATCCGCGGTGCGTCTACCAGATCCTGAAGCGGCACTTCGCGCGCTACACGCCCGAGGTCGTCGAGCAGGTGTGCGGCGTCGCGCCCGCGGACTTCGCGGCCGTCTGCGAGGCGTGGACGCGCAACTCCGGGCGGGAGCGCACGACCGCGCTGGTGTACTCGGTCGGCTGGACGCAGCACTCGGTGGGGGTGCAGTACATCCGCACCGGCG
Organism: Dactylosporangium sp. McL0621; assembly: GCF_049995355.1. Classification (NCBI taxonomy): domain Bacteria; kingdom Bacillati; phylum Actinomycetota; class Actinomycetes; order Micromonosporales; family Micromonosporaceae; genus Dactylosporangium; species Dactylosporangium sp. McL0621. Next base: position 8,536,053 of record NZ_CP188259.1, on the reverse strand, counting down.
CGATCATCCAGCTGCTGCTGGGCAACATGGGCCGGCCCGGCGGCGGCATCATGGCGCTGCGCGGACACGCCAGCATCCAGGGCTCGACCGACATCCCGACGCTGTTCAACCTGCTGCCGGGCTACCTGCCGATGCCGACGGCGGGCAAGCACGACACGTTCGACGAGTGGGTCGACGCGATCCGCCACCCGGGGCAGAAGGGCTACTGGGGCAACGCCCGCGCGTTCGCGGTCAGCCTGCTCAAGGCGTATTACGGCGACGCCGCGACCGCGGAGAACGACTTCTGCTACGGGCACCTGCCGCGCATGACCGGCGACCACGGCACCTACCAGCAGGTGCTCTCCATGCTCGACGGGAAGATCAAGGGGTACTTCCTGCTCGGCCAGAACCCGGCGGTCGGCTCCGCGCACGGGCGGGCCCAGCGGCTGGGCCTGGCCCAGCTCGACTGGCTGGTGGTCCGCGACCTGTACGAGATCGAGAGCGCCACGTTCTGGCGCGACGCCCCCGAGATCGAGTCCGGCGAGATCGTCACCGAGGAGTGCAAGACCGAGGTGTTCCTGCTGCCCGCCGCCTCCCACGTGGAGAAGGAGGGCACGTTCACCCAGACCCAGCGGCTGCTGCAGTGGCGCCACAAGGCCGTCGACCCGCCGGGCGACTGCCGCTCCGAGCTGTGGTTCTTCTACCACCTCGGCCGGCTGGTCCGGGCCCGCCTGGCCGGCTCGACGCTGGACCGCGACCGGGCCGTGCGCGACCTGACCTGGGACTACCCCACGCACGGGGTGCACGGCGAGCCCTCGGCGGAGGCGGTCCTGCGGGAGATCAACGGGTACCGCGTCGCCGACCGCGAGGTGGTGTCGGGCTTCCTCGAGCTCAAGGACGACGGCTCGACGGCCTGCGGCTGCTGGATCTACTCCGGGGTCTTCGCGGGCGGGGTCAACGGCGCCGCGCGGCGCACGCCCGCGTCCGGGGACGACCCGATCGGCCTCGAGTGGGGCTGGGCGTGGCCGATGAACCGCCGGATGCTGTACAACCGCGCCTCCGCCGACCCCGACGGCCGGCCCTGGAGCGCCCGGAAGTCCTATGTGTACTGGGACGCGGCGAAGGGCGAGTGGACCGGGCCGGACGTGCCCGACTTCGAGAAGACCAAGCCGCCGTCGTACCGTCCGGAGCCGGGCACGGCCGGGCCCGCCGGGATCGCCGGCGACGACCCGTTCGTCATGCAGGGCGACGGGAAGGGCTGGCTCTTCGTGCCCTCCGGCCTCGTCGACGGGCCGATGCCCACACACTACGAGCCGGCCGAGTCGCCGGTGCAGAACCCGCTGTACAAGCAGCAGGCCAACCCGACGCGCAAGCGGTACCAGCGCTCCGAGAACCCGATGAACCCGGCCCGCAGCGACGTCTTCCCGTTCGTGTTCACCATCAGCCGGCTGACCGAGCACCACACCGCCGGCGGGATGAGCCGCACCCTCGACTACCTCTCCGAGCTGCAGCCGGCGATGTTCGTCGAGGTCTCGCCCGCGCTCGCCGCCGAGCGGGGGCTGACCCACCTGGGCTGGGCGCACGTCGTCACCAGCCGCTCGGCGATCGAGGCCCGGGTCATGGTGACCGCGCGCATGCGTCCGCTGCGCATCGACGGGCGGCCGGTGCACCAGATCTGGCTGCCGTACCACTGGGGCGGCTCCGGCCTCACGACCGGCGACTCCGCGAACGACCTCGTGGGCATCGTGCTCGACCCGAACGTGCTCATCCAGGAGAGCAAGGTCGGCACCTGCGACGTGCGGCCCGGGCGCCGCCCGCGCGGGACCGCCCTGCGCACCCTCGTCGACGACTACAACCGGAGGGCCGGGCTGTGACAATCGGGCAGACACCGCAGCGGATGGGCTTCTTCACCGACACCAGCGTCTGCATCGGCTGCAAGGCCTGCGAGGTCGCGTGCAAGGAGTGGAACGCGATCCCCGCCGACGGCCTCGACCTGCTCGGCATGTCGTTCGACAACACCGGGCAGCTCGACGCGAACTCCTGGCGGCACGTCGCCTTCATCGAGCAGCCTGTGCCTTCCCGATCGGCCGGCGACGACCCGGGGGACATGCGCTGGCTGATGATGTCCGACGTGTGCAAGCACTGCACGCACGCGGCCTGCCTCGACGTGTGCCCGACCGGGGCGCTCATGCAGACCGAGTTCGAGACCGTCATCGTGCAGGCCGACATCTGCAACGGGTGCGGGTACTGCGTGACCGCCTGCCCCTACGGCGTGATCGACCGCCGCGAGAGCGACGGGCGGGCCTGGAAGTGCACCCTGTGCTACGACCGCATCGGCGACGGGCTCATGCCGGCCTGCGCGACCGCGTGCCCGACGCAGTCGATCCAGTACGGGCCGCTCGACGAGCTGCGCGAGCGCGCCGCGGCCCGCCTCGAGGAGCTGGACCGGCCGGAGGCGCGGCTCTACGGGCACGACCCGGACGACGGCGTGGGCGGGCAGGGCGCGTTCTTCCTGCTGCTGGACGAGCCGGAGGTGTACGGGCTGCCGCCGGCCCCGGTCGTCACGACGCGTAACCTGCCTCGCATGTGGAAGCGGGCGGGGCTGGCCGCACTCGCGATGGCGGCGGCGACGGCCGTGTCGTTCCTGGGACGGCGCCCGTGACCCAGCGCTTCGACGCCGACCCCGGCGCCGACCCCGGCGCCAACGACGGCGCCTGGCGGTCGTCCGGCGAGCGGCGGCCTTCGAACGATCCGGTACCGAGGGGCGGCGCCGGACGTTCCCGCGCGCGCGACGCCGACGGCTCGGGTGTCCAGGGGCGCGACGCCGACGGCTCGGACGTTCAGGGGCGTGACGGCGGGGAGCTCGGGACACGTTCCGGGGAGCGGCGGCCGCGGCGGGAGCACGGCGGCGAGGACGTGCAGGTGCCGCGGGCGGACTTCCGCTCGTACTACGGCCGGCCCATCGTCAAGACCCCTGTGTGGCGGCACGACGTTCCCGCCTACCTGTTCACCGGCGGGCTGGCGGCCGGCAGCGCCCTGCTCGCCGCCGGCGCCGACCTGACCGGGCGGCCGCGGACCCGCCGCGCGGCCCGGCTCGCGGCGCTCGGGGCCCTCGGGGCGAGCACGTACTTCCTCATCAACGACCTCGGCCGGCCCGAGCGCTTCCACCACATGCTGCGCGTGGCCAAGCCGACCTCGCCGATGTCGATGGGCACGTGGATCCTCAGCGCGTTCGGCGGCGCCGCGGGTCTCGCGGCCACCACCGAGGCGCGGCCGCGCGGGTTCGTCGGCGGCGCCGGCCGGGTCGCGGGTCTCGGCGCGGCCGCCCTGGCCCCGGCGCTGGCCACCTACACGGGCGTGCTCCTCGCCGACACCGCCGCCCCGTCGTGGCACGCCGCGCGCGACGACCTGCCGTTCGCGTTCGCGGGCAGCGCCCTGGCCAGCGGCGCGGCCGTCGGGCTCATCGCCGCCCCGACCGGCGAGGGCGGACCGGCCCGCACGCTCGCGGTCGCCGGGGTCGCCCTGGAGCTGGCCGCGACGCACCGCATCGAGCACGGGCTGGGGCTGCTCAGCGAGCCGTACCGCACGGGCCGGGCCGGCCGCCTCCTGCGCGCCGCGCGGCAGCTCAACCTCGCCGGCGCCGCGGGCGCGCTGCTGGGCCGCCGCAGCCGGCTGCTGTCGGCGCTGTCGGGGGCGGCGCTGCTGGCCGGCTCCCTCGCCACCCGCTTCGGCGTCTTCGAGGCGGGCATGGCCTCGACCAAGGACCCCAAGTACGTGGTGGAGCCGCAGCGCGCGACCCCCTGAAGGGCTGTTCAGGGGGTCGCGGCGAACGGCGGACTACGCCTTGGCGACCAGGCTGCCGACGATGGTCACTCCGGCCCACCGGCGGACCCGCGGCGACCACGGGCGCGGCGGCCGCGCCAGGCCGAGGCGCCGCAGCGCGAGCAGCGGCACCGTCACGGCCGTGAGCAGCGCCAGGCCCGCGAGCGCCGGGTTGGCGCCGAGGGAGGCGAGGACCCGGCCGTGCACGAGCTCCACGGCCGCGGTGGTCAGGCCGCAGAAGGGGCAGGGCACGCCGGTCAACCGGCGCAGCGGGCAGGGCAGGCCCAGGCCCGCGCCGGCGCTGAACGCCGGCCAGACCGCGGCCGCCGCGCCGACCGCGAGGCCGAACGCGCCGAGGCGCTCCGGAACCGAGTACTGCCTGCTCACCTGGGACCCGTCCTCGAAGTGACGAGTCGTGAGCTTAGGTGGTGATCGACATCGCTCGCTGTCGTCCGATCGTCCGATGCGAAACGTCGTGACCAGGCAGGATTCGGCCGCGCAGGCCTAAAACCACCTAACAACGCGAGACGAAAAATAGCGATCAAATCGCGCGGCGAAGACGGCGAAATGCCGGGAAACCGGTCAGCGGACGCGGATCGTGGGGCCGTCCGACGGTACGAGCTCACCGATCACCGGGAAGCCCGGGATCTCGCCGGCCACGAGCAGGCCGCCCGACGTCTGGGCGTCGGCGAGCAGGAGCAGCTCGTCCTCGCTCGCCGCGCCCGCGTCGAGGTGCGGGCGCACCCAGTCGAGGTTGCGCCGCGTGCCGCCGCTGACGAACCCGTCGGCCAGGGCACGGCGGGCGCCGTCGAGGTACGGTACCGCCGCCGCATCCACGACCGCCGTCACGCCGCTGGCCCGGGCGAGCTTGTGCAGGTGGCCGAGCAGGCCGAACCCGGTCACGTCGGTGGCGCACTCGGCGCCCGCGGCCAGCGCGGCCTCGGACGCGTCGCGGTTGAGGGCGGTCATTGCCGCGACCGCGTGCGGGAACGGCTCGCCGGTGGCCTTGTGCCGGCTGTTGAGCACCCCGATGCCGAGCGGCTTGGTGAGCGTCAGGGGCAGGCCCGGGCGGCCGCGGTCGTTGCGCAGCAGGCGCCCGGGGTCGGCGAGGCCGGTGACCGCCATGCCGTACTTGGGCTCCGGGTCGTCGACGGAGTGCCCGCCCGCGACGTGGCACGCGGCCTCGCGGGCGACGTCGAGCCCGCCGCGCAGCACCTCGGCCGCCAGCTCCAGCGGCAGCACCTCGCGGGGCCAGGCGAGCAGGTTCACCGCCACGACCGGCCGGCCGCCCATCGCGTAGACGTCGGAGAGGGCGTTCGCGGCGGCGATGCGCCCCCAGTCGTACGCGTCGTCGACCACCGGCGTGAAGAAGTCCGCGGTCGCCACGACGGCCAGGCCGTTCGCGATCGACACGACCGCGGCGTCGTCGCCGTTGTCGAGGCCGACGAGCAGCTCGCCCGGGCCGGCGGGGGCGCGGCCGCCGACGAGCCCGGCGACCACGGCCTCGAGCTCGCCGGGCGGGATCTTGCAGGCACAGCCGCCGCCGTGGGCGTAGCCGGTGAGCCGGATCATCTGCTGCGTCACGCCGACCACTTTATGCGCATCGCCGCCGACGCCGATTGCCAACGATCCGGCTCCGAGCTAAGCAGCACCTCCGGTCCGCGACTGGCTCGACGACCTGGCCGCCGGCTGAACTACCGCTGGCCGGAAGGATTCCCGCGAAATCGTCGACGATCCTGCTGACGAGCCTAGCGTTCGGCCAGGATTGCCTTCGAAAGGCGGATGTCGATGCATCGCGGTCGCCTCCTTCCGGCCCTCGCCGCGCTGACCCTCCTGGCCGCCTGCGGCTCGAACGCCACGCCGGCCAAGCCCGGCGAGCCCGACAAGGTCAAGGTCGGCGTCATCCCGATCGTCGACGTCGCCCCGATCTACCTCGGCAAGGCGCAGGGCTTCTTCTCGAAGCGCAACATCGACCTGACCATGGAGCAGGCCCAGGGCGGCGCCGCGATCGTCCCCGGCGTGGTCTCCGGGCAGTACCAGTTCGGCTTCAGCAACATCGTGAGCCTGCTCGTCGCCGGCCAGCAGAAGGTGCCGATCAAGGTCGTCGCCAACGGCGTCAACTCCACCGGCGACGCGGCCAAGGACTTCGGCCAGCTCGTCGTCAAGGACCCGGCCATCAAGACGGCCAAGGACCTGGAGGGCAGGACGGTCGCCACCAACACCGTCAAGAACATCGTCGACACCACGGTCAAGGAGATCGTGCGCAAGGCCGGCGGCGACCCGGCCAAGGTGAGCTTCGTCGAGCTCGCGTTCCCCGACATGGGCGCCGCGCTGGACGCCGGGCGTGTGCAGGGCATGTTCGTCGTCGAGCCGTTCCTCGCCCCGGCCCTGGCCAAGGGCGGGCGGGCGCTGGGCTCCTACGCCGATGTCGACCCGAAGCTGTGCGTGGCCGCGTACTTCACCTCCAGCCAGCTCATCGCCCAGAACCCGGACCTCGTCAAGCGGTTCACCGAGGCCATGCAGGAGTCGCTCGCCTACGCCGACGGCCACCCCGACGCGGTGCGGCAGGCGGTCACGACGTACACCCAGATCAAGGCCGACGCCGCGGGCGCCATGACGCTGCCGAAGTGGGCGAGCACCGTGGACACCGCGTCCGTGGGCAAGATGAACCAGCTGCTGGCGACCAACGGCGTGCTGAGCGCCCCCGTCGACACGTCGAAGCTCCTGCCGTGATCAAGGGCGCGCTGGGCCTGGCCGGGTTCGCGCTGCTGCTCGAGGCGCTGCCCCGGCTGGGCGTCCTGCCCCGCGCGCACTTCCCGCCGTTCAGCGCCGTCTGCGTGAGCCTCGCCGAGCAGGCCGGCCGCCGCGCCTTCTGGGCGGCGGTCGGCGGCACCCTCGCCACCTGGCTCATCGGGCTGGCCATCGCGGTGGCGGCCGGGATCGTGCTGGGCGTGGTCATCGGCACGGTCCCGCTGCTGCGCGCCGGGACCGCCTCCACCATCGAGTTCCTGCGCCCGATCCCGTCGGTCGCGCTGCTGCCCCTGGCCGTGGTCCTGTTCAGCACGCCGATGCGCTCGATCCTGCTGCTGGTCGTGTACGCGTCCTTCTGGCAGGTCCTGATCCAGGTGCTGCACGGCGTCGCCGACGTCGACCCGGTCGCCCGCGACACCACGGACTCGTACCGGCTCGGCCGCTGGCACCGCGCCCGGTACCTGGTGTGGCCGACGACCCTGCCCTACGCGATGACCGGCATCCGCCTCGCCGCCTCCGTCGCGCTCGTGCTCACCGTCACCGGCGAGCTGTTCATCGGCGGCACCGACGGCCTCGGCGAGCAGCTGTCCCTGGCCCGCAACAGCGGCGACGACGGGGTGCCGGCGATGTACGCCCTCGTCGTCGTGGCCGGCGTGCTCGGCCTGGCCGCGAACCTCGTGACCCGCCGGGCCGAGCGGGTCGTGCTGGCGTGGCACCCGTCGGTCCGGCGGGAGCTGCCGCTGTGAGCCGGGTGCTCAAGGCGGTCGCGCTGCCGGTCGCCCTGCTCGTCGTGTGGTGGTTCGCGAGCCGGAACAGCCTCGACTTCTACCGGCCGCCGCTGGAGACGGTCCTCCGCGCGTTCCCGGGCACGTGGACCCCGCACCGGCTGCGCGCCGACGTGCTGCCGAGCCTGTTGCGCCTCTTCGCCGGCTACGGCATCGCGCTCGCGGCCGGCGTCGGGCTCGGGGTGGCGATCGGCGCGAACCGTACCCTGCGGGCGGTGTGCGAGCCGGTGCTGGAGTTCCTGCGTGCGGTACCGCCGCCGATGCTCGTGCCCGTGCTCATCCTGCTGTCCGGGTTCACCGACCGCACCAAGATCCTCGTGATCGTCCTCGGCGCCGTCTGGCCCGTGCTGCTCAACACCGTCGAGGGCGTGCGCGGGGCCGACGAGGTGCTCGTCGACACCTGCCGGACGTACCGGATCCGGGGCGGGCTGCGCCTGCGGACCTTCGTGCTGCGCGCCGCCAGCCCGCACATCGTGGTCGGCGCGCGCCAGGCGCTGTCGATCAGCATCATCATGATGGTCATCGGCGAGCTGCTCGGCACCACGAACGGGCTGGGGTACGTCATCATCGACTTCCAGCGCACGTACCAGATCCCGCAGATGTGGAGCGGCGTGTTCGTCCTGGGCCTGCTCGGCGTCGCGCTGTCGGCGCTGTTCCGGCTGGCCGAGCGCCGGGTCCTGCACTGGTACCACGGAGCGTCCGATGCTCGACGTTGAGGCGCTCACCAAGACCTACGACGGGCACGGCCGGCGGATCGAGGCCCTGGCCGGCATCACGCTGCACGTCGAGGCCGGCGAGTTCGTGTGCGTCGTCGGCCCGTCCGGCTGCGGCAAGACGACGCTGCTGCGCTGCCTGGGCGGCCTGCTGCCGCCCACCACCGGCACCGTGCGCGTGGCCGGCACCGAGGTCACCGGCCCGCCGGACGGGCTCGCGATCGTCTTCCAGGAGTACGGCCGCAGCCTCATGCCGTGGCTGCGCGTCGCCGACAACGTCGAGCTGCCGCTGCGCGCCAAGCGCCTCCCTCGCCCGCAGCGACGGCAGCTCGTGGCGGACGCCCTCGCCGCCGTGGGCCTGGCCGACGCGGGCCGCGCGTACCCGTGGCAGCTCTCCGGCGGCATGCAGCAGCGGGTGGCGATCGCGCGCGCGATCGCCTTCGAGCCGCGGGTGCTGCTGATGGACGAGCCGTTCGCGGCGGTCGACGCCCAGACCCGGGCCGACCTGGAGGACCTGGTCCGCGAGGTCTGGCGCACGACGGGCGTGACCCTGCTGTTCGTCACCCACGACATCGACGAGGCCGTGTACCTGTCCGAGCGCGTCGTCATCCTGTCGTCCTCGCCGACGCACGTGCTGGAGGAGCTGCCGATCCCGCTGCCGTCGGCCCGCGACCAGCTCACAACCCGCGCGGACCCGCTGTTCGTGGAGCTGCGCTCGCACGTGTACGCACGAATCCAGCGGGCGGCTTCGCCAACGGCGCCTTCCTGACGGCCGTCGGGCGGACGGCACCTCCGCGGCCCGCTCCTCAGGGCGCGCAGGCCTTCGTGAGTGCGGCGGCCGTCGCCGGGGCCGCGGACGTGCTGATCGCCAGGCGCGTCGGCAGGCTCAGGGCCGGGTCGCGGAAGGGTACGAAGGCCACGCGCGGGTTGTGGACGGTGCGGGCGTGGGCGGCGTACGCGACAGTCCACAGGTCGGTGCCCGCACCGATCGCGGCCATGGTGTCCTGCAGGGTGCCCGTCGCCGGGCCCGGGGTGGGCTCGAAGCCCGCGGCCGCGCACGCCGCGGTGACGAGGTCGACGAGGGCCGGGTGGTTGCGCCGCGCGGTGAGCATCAGGCGCAGGCCCGCGAGGTCGGCCAGGTCGATCGCGGGGGCGCCGGCGCTCGGGTGGGCCGTGGGGAGGACGGCGACGAGCGCGTCGCGCCACGCGTCGTGCGCGCGGATGCCCGGTTTGGTGACGGTACCGCGGACGAACGCCGCATCCAGGCGGCCCTCCGCGACCTGGGTGAGGCGCTCGCCGACCGGGGCCGACACGAGCTCCACGGCGAAGCCGGCGCGGGCCAGGCGCTCCAGCACGCGGTCGAGGTGGTCGCCGAGGCCGGTGCTCGTGCCCAGCCGCAGCGTCGGGTGGCCCGGGTCGGCGGCGCGCGCGGCTACGGCCCGGGCGGCGTCGGCGGCGGCGAGCACCGCCCGCGCGGCCGGGAGGAACTCGCGCCCGAAGGCGGTGAGCACCACCCGGCGCGGCGAGCGGTCGAACAGGTCGGCCCCGAGGTCCCGCTCCAGGCGCCGGATCTGCTGGCTGACCGCCGGCTGCACGATGTGCAGCAGCTCGGCGGCCCGCCCGAAGTGCAGCGTCTCGGCGACGGTCACGAAGTACCGCAGCTGGCGCAGTTCCATGGGCTCTTTTCTACTGGTCGGCCACCAGCTTGCCCGCGGCCGCCCAGCTCTGCGGCGGCGTCTCCTGGATCCAGACCTGGACGGTCTCGGCGGGAATCTTGTACGCGTCCACGAACGCGTCGGTGATGCGGCGGACGAGGTCACGCTTGAGCTCGACGTCGCGGGGGCCCTGCAGCACGGTCACGATTGGCATGCATCCATTGCAGGGCAACGGCTGCGCGCGACCAAGACGCAGTCCGCTCGCGCAGCCATCACGATTCGCTCTTGGTCCGGGCACTCGCGTTCAGGCGTCGCCGGACGCGTCGTCCTTGGTCGGGAACAGGATCGGGCTCAGCAGGTGCTGCGCGCGGCCGGGGCCCGGCTCGTTCGCGATGTGCGGCACGATCGCCGCGCGCATGCCCGCGATGAGCTGTTCGCGCTCGGCGGCGGTCAGCCAGATCGCGTGCTGGCGGTAGCCGACCTGGTCCGCGGCCGGGTCGGCGGCGGGGTCGTCGAGGTAGGCCTGGTACTCGGCCAGCAGCACCGCCATCGACGCGGCGAACGCGCGCCGGTGGTCCTCCACGCTCGCCGCGGCCGCGCGCTCGGCGCTCACCGCGGCGCGGGCCGGCTGGAGACGGTAGTGGCGCTCCACGAACCCGCGTACCCGCTGCTGCCCCGCCTCCTCGAGGATGCCGGCCTCGGCGAGGAGGGCGACGTGGCGGTACACCGTCGCCTTCGACGCATCGGCGATCCGCTCGCACAGCTGCTGCGTGGTCAGGCTGCGCCCGCCGGACAGGGCGTGCACGATCCGCAGCCGCACCGGGTGCAGCAGGAGCTCGACGGGGTCCATTGGCATATGTTCGCACACCTGATAATGTTCGCATACATGAGAACAATGCGAGTCGAGGCGGGCGGACGGCAGATCGCCCTCTACCGGGCCGGCGCGGGCGGACCGCCGGTCGTGTTCATCCCCGGGGCCGGGCTCGTGGGGCTGGAGTACGACAACCTCGTGCGCGCCGCGGCCGAGCTGACCACGGCGGTGACCTACGATCGGGCCGGCACCGGCTGGAGCGACGACGCCGACCTGCCCCGCAGCGCCGCCGCCGTCGCCGCCGAGCTGCGCGAGGTCCTGCAGGCGGCCGGGATTCCGGGCCCGTACGTGCTCGCCGGGCACTCCGTGGGCGCCGTGTACGCCCGCCGCTTCGCCCAGCTCCACCCCTCCGACGTCGCCGGCCTGCTCTTCCTGGACCCCGGCCACGAGGACATCCTGCGCTTCCTGCCGGCCGAGGTGGTCGAGCTCAACGAGCGGATGAAGCCCGCCTTCGAGGACCTGCCGGACCTGACCCCCGAGCAGCTGACCGCCTCCCGGGCCGCACTGCAGCAGTTGTACGCGCAGTGGCCCGACGACATCCGCGACCCCCTCGTGGAGCACCGCCTGGAGCACTGGCGCACCGGCCTGCGGGAGAGTCGCAACCTCGAGTCGGAGGTGTACGCGGAGCTGTCCGCCGGCGGCCCCCTGCCCGACGTGCCGCTCATCGTCCTGACGGCCGCCGACAAGAACCCGTTCTGGGTGCAGCACATGCCCCCGGAACTGCTCGAGGCCGCCCACGACGGGGTGCGCGCCCTGCACGCGGCGATCGCGGCGTCGGTGCCCCGGGGCGAGCAGCGCTTCGTGAGCGGGGCGTCGCACCAGTACCTGCACGTCCAGCGGCCCGAGCCGGTCCTCGCCGCCCTCCGCGACCTGCTGGCGGCGTTGTGATCGATTGGGAACCATGGCGTTGCTGAAACCCGGTCAAACCGGGCACCGAGGCGGTGCTATCCGCTAGTGGCCGGCACCGCCCGGTGGCGGGACGCCGTGGCCACGAGCAGCAGGAAGCCGAGCAGGCACAGGACGGCCACGGCGACGTACGCGTAGCGGTACCCGAGGTCCGCCGACAGCCCCATCACCGGCCCGGCCAGCAGCGACGCCACCGGGAACGCGTTGCCCGCCAGGGTCGCGGCCCGGCCGGGCTCGCCGGGCAGGAGCTCCTGCACGTACGAGATGCCCAGGCCCTGCACGGCCGCGATGAATGACGCGTTGAGCACCTGCAGCGCCGCGATCTGCCAGCTGTGCGAGACCAGGGCCACGAGCGTGTAGTACACGACGCCGACCCCGGCCCCGAGGACGATGAGGCGCCGCAGCGGGTAGCGGGTCGACAACGCGCCGAAGCCCAGCATGAGCGGGATCTCCAGCGCGGCGCACAGGCCCAGGATCAGGCCCGCGTCGCGCACCTGGGCGTGCAGCACGTGGCCGAGGTACAGCGACATCGCCTGCACGTTGAGCACGCCCGCGGCCTGCATGACGGCGAACGCGCCAACGGTGCACCAGACGACCGCGCCGGCCCGGCGCGCGGGCGGCCGCTCGTGGTGGGCGGGCGGCGACACCTCGTCGAGGCGCAGGAAGATCACGGCGGCCGCGAGCGCGTACATGGCGGCGGCGGTGAGGTACAACACCCGGAAGCCGCCGGCCTGCAGCAGGAGCGCGGCCACGGGAGGGCCGGCCACCCAGGCGACCGAGAACACCATCCGCAGGGTGCTTATCGACATCGCCGCGCGGGTCGAGCCGCGCTGGGAGAGCACCTCGCGGGCGTAGGCGAACGACTGGGGGAACAGCGCGCCGCTGAGCGCCGTGAGGGTCATGGTCAGGGCCAGGAGGATCCAATACTCCCGGACGAACGCGGTCGCGACCGCCCCCGTGAACCCGGCCAGGGCCGCGGTGAGCAGCAGCCGGCGGCGGATCGGCCGCCGGTCCGAGAGCCGGCCCAGCAGCGACGAGGACACCATCGAGGCCAGCGGCCCGGCGACCAGGAACGCGGCGACCATGGCCGGGGCGGCCTTCACTTCGGTGCTCAGGAACAGCGACAGGAACGGGCCGACGACGGCGACCGACATCCCGACGAAGAAGAAGATGATGCCGAGCGGTACGAGGGTGCGCTGGGCGCTGGTACTGCTGGACGGTGCCTCGACGCTAACCCCTGAAACCACCTCCGCACCTTACGCCGAGGTCGGGGGAGCGCTCTCCCACTATCGGCTACGTCACGCTTCGGCCTGACGCTTGGCCCGGGCGCGGCGCTTGCCCTCGTGCATCGCCTGGACCCGCGGCACGGGGATGGTGTGGCCCTCGGCGACCAGGTCGGCCGGGATCGTCTGCGGCGCCGGCATGTGCGCGGCCCACGGGTCGGCGTCGCCGAGCAGCGCGGGCGCGGTGTGCACGGTGAAGTCGCGGGGCGTGACGCCGCCGAGGTCGGACCAGTCCAGCGGGTACGACACCGGGCACCCGGGCCGCAGCCGCGGGCTGTAGGCGGACACGACTGTCGCGCCGCCGACCCGCGTCGGGTCCAGGAACACCTTGCCGTGCCGGTCGTCACGGATGAACGCGGTGGTGGCCAGGGCTGGGTCGAGCCGCTCGGCGCGGGCCGCGATCGCCCGGGTCGCCGCGGCCACGTCCTCCATCGGCGTCGGCTCGATCGGCACGAAGATGTGCAGGCCCTTCGCGCCGCTGGTCTTCACCGCGCCGGCGAGCCCGGCCGCGGCCAGGGTCTCGCGCACGAGCCCGGCGGCCCGCACCACGAGCCCGAAGTCGTCGCCCTCCGGCGGGTCGAGGTCGAGCACCAGGTGCGTGGTGTGCGCCCAGTCGTCGGCGCGGACCAGCGTCGGGTGGTACTCCACCGCCCGCTGGTTGGCGAACCACAGCAGCGTGCGGCGGTCGTCGCACAGCGCGTAGGCCACGTCCCGCTTGGAGGTCTCGGCCCACATGTGCACGGTCTTGACCCACTCCGGCGTGTACTTGGGCACGTTCTTCTGCATGAACGAGTCCTGCCCGCGCATGATCCGCACGACCGACAGCGGCCGGTCGCGCAGGACCGGGATGATCCGGTCGCGCACGGCGTCGAGGTACTCGACGAGGTCGCGCTTGGTCGCGCCGGCCCCCTCGAAGATGGGCTGGTCGAGGTTGGTCAGCGCGACCCCGGCGCGTTCCTCGGCGGTGCTCACCGTCACACCGTATCGGCTCGCCGCTATGACAGCAGCAGGTCCATGTTCAGCGCGGCGCCCGCCTTCATCCCGCCCGCGGCCGCGCCGATGACCTGGCCCATCGGGTCGGCGAGGTTCCCGGCGACCCAGACCCCGGGCACGTCGGTCCTGCCCATGGCGTCGGCGGCGACGTAGGTCGCGACCGGCAGCCCCTGCATCTCCAGGACGGTGGTCCCGAGCCCGAGCTCGTCGAGGAACCCGGCCCGCGCGGCCAGGGTGGTCTGCACCACGAGGGCCTCCCGCGCCACGAATTGCCCATCCGGCAGGTGTACCCCCTGAGCCTCGACCTTCGCGACGGGGCCCTCCACGATCTTGACCGCCGCCGGGACGTCCGGGACCTCGTGGCCGTTGGTGAACAGGACCAGGTCGCCGGTCCACTGGGTCCACAGCAGCGCGGCGTGCGCGGCGAGGGGGCTCGTGGCGATGATGCCGACGGGCCGGTCGCGGACCTCCCAGCCGTGGCAGTACGGGCAGTGGATCACCCAGTGCCCCCAGCCCTCGGCCAGCCCCGGGATGTCCGGCAGCGCGTCGACGACCCCGGTGGTGACCAGCAGCCGGCGCGCGCCGAAGCCCGTCCCGTCCGCGAGGCCGACGCGAAGGTCGTCGCCGTCGCGGTACGCGCGCACGACCTCGCCCTCGACGATCTCCGCGCCGTACCCCCGCGCCTCCTCGCGCCCGATCCGCAGCAGCTCGCCGGGTGGGGTGTTCTCCCGGCCGAGGTAGTTGTGCACACCGTCGGCGGGGGCGTTGCGCGGCTGCCCGCCGTCGACGACCAGGACCCGGCGGCGTGCCCGGGCCAGGGTCAGGGCCCCGCTCAGGCCGGCCGCACCGCCGCCGATGACGATTACGTCGTACCGATCGCTCATGTCCCCGACCATGCCCGGTCCGCGCGATTGTGGCAAAGAACGTTGCCGGAATGGCAAACTGCTGGCATGACTGAAGACGTCGGGCCCCGGCTGCGGCGGCTGCGCGAACAGCGGGGCGTGACCCTGACCGCACTGTCGGCCGACACCGGCATCTCGGTGAGCACCCTGTCCCGGCTGGAGTCGGGCGGGCGGCGGCCGACCCTCGAACTGCTGGTGCCGCTGGCCCGCGCGCACGGCGTGACCCTCGACTATCTCGCGGGGGCCGCGCCGACCGCCGACCCGCGGGTGCACACGCAGCCGGTGGTACGCCACGGCGTGACGCACATCCCGCTGACCCGGCGCCCGGGCGCCCCGCTGGCGTTCAAGCTCATCTTCCCGCCGCACACGCCGGCCGACGACACGCCGACGCCGCAGACGCACGAGGGGTACGAGTGGCTGTACGTGCTCTCGGGGCGCCTCCGCTTCGTCCTCGGGGAGCACGACATGGTGCTGCAGACCGGGGAGGCGGTCGAGTTCGACACCCGGGTGCCGCACTGGTTCGGCAACCCCAGCCCGTACGCGGCCGAGGTGCTGAGCCTCTTCGGCCCCCAGGGCGAGCGGGTCCACCTGCGCGCGCGGTCCCGCTGACCTTTCACAGGGTGCGTACAGCTTCCTGGCAAGCTCGCGACAGCCGCGGACCCGAGAGTCGGGACCATGACCACGACGACGCTGCCCAGCCCGGCCCGGCCCGCCGCCGCGCACCGGACCAGATCCGAGGCCGCCGCCCGCCCGGTGTGGCAACGGCCGGCGCTTGCCGCCCTGCTGCTGCTCACCGGCGTGCTGTACCTGTGGCGCCTGGGCGACTCGGGCTACGCCAACAGCTTCTACGCCGCCGCTGTCCAGGCCGGCACCCAGAGCTGGAAGGCGCTGCTGTTCGGCTCCCTGGACGCGGGCAACGTCATCACGGTCGACAAGCCGCCGGCCGCCCTGTGGGTCATGGGTCTGTCCGGGCGCATCTTCGGCTTCAACAGCTGGAGCCTCCTGGCGCCGCAGGCCCTCGAGGGCGTGGCCGCGGTCGCCCTGCTCTACGCCACCGTGAAGCGCCACCTCGGCGCCGCGGCCGGCCTGCTCGCCGGCGCCGCGCTGGCCCTCACCCCGGTCGCCGTGCTCATGTTCCGCTTCGACAACCCCGACGCGCTGCTCACCCTGCTGCTCGTGGCCGGCGCGTACTGCACGACCCGCGCCGTGGAGAAGGCCGCCCCCGGCTGGCTGGCCCTGGCCGCCACCGCGCTGGGCTTCGCGTTCCTCACCAAGATGCTGCAGGGCCTGCTGGTGCTGCCTGGCTTCGCCCTGGCCTACCTCATCGCCGCCCCGACGACCCTCGGCCGGCGCCTGCTGCACCTGCTCACCGCGGGCGCCACGCTGGTGGTCGCGGCCGGCTGGTTCGTGGCGCTGGTCGCGCTGTGGCCCGCCTCGTCGCGCCCGTACATCGGCGGCTCGACGAACGACAGCCTCCTCGAGCTCGCCCTCGGGTACAACGGCCTGGGCCGCATCCTCGGCGGCGACGGCAACCGCGGCGGCGGGGGCGGTGGCGGCGGCATGCAGAACGTCGGCTTCGGCGGCGCGACGGGCCTCACGCGCCTCTTCGGCGACAGCATGGGCACCGAGATCAGCTGGCTGCTGCCGGCCGCCCTCATCGGGCTCGCCGCCGGCCTGTGGTTCACGCGCCGCGCCCCGCGCACCGACACGACCCGTGCGGCGCTCATCGTCTGGGGCGGCTGGATGCTCGTCACCGGCGTGGTCTTCAGCTACATGTCGGGCACGATCCACCCGTACTACACGGTCGCCCTGGCCCCGTCGATCGCCGCGCTGGTCGCCATCGCGGGCCGCGAGCTGTGGCGGGCGCGCGCCGCCCTGGCCGCGCGCCTGGTGCTGGCGGCCATGGTCTTCGCGACGGCCGCCTGGTCCTTCACGCTCCTGTCGCGGGACACGTCCTGGACCCCGTGGCTGCGCTGGGCCCTCCTCCTGGCCGGCGGCGCGGCGGCGGTGGCCATCGCCGCGCTGGGCGGTGCCGCTTCCGCTCTTGGTAGCGCCCGCGGTGCCGCTTCCGCTGTCGGTGGCGCCCGCGGTGCCGGCCTCGGCAAGCGGCTCGCCGTGGTGCTGGCGCTGGCGGCCGTCCTGACCGGCTTCGGGGGTACGACGGCGTGGGCGCTGGCGACCGCGAACCAGCCGCACTCCGGCTCCATCCCCACCTCCGGCCCGGCCTCGTCGGGCATGGGCGGCTTCGGCGGCGCCCGGACCGGCGGCGGGATGTTCGGCGAGGGCGACAGCAGCGGCGAGCTCGACACGCTGCTGAAGTCCACGACGACGACGTGGGCGGCCGCCACCACGGGCGACCAGACGGCGGCGGAGCTGGAGCTGGCGACGGGGAAGCCGGTCATCGCGATCGGCGGCTGGGACGGCAGCGACCCGGCCCCGACCCTGGCCGAGTTCCGGGCCATGGTCGCGAAAGGCCAGGTCGCGTACTACGTCGCCGGGGGCCGGGGCGGCGGCCTGGGCGGCGGCAACAGCGACATCGCGACCTGGGTGGCCGCGAACTACACCGCCCAGACGGTCGGCGGCAGCACGGTCTACAAGCTCACGTCCTGACCGTGCACCGCCCGGTCGCCGTTCTAGTGGGCCGTGGCCTGAAGGGCGGCCCGGGCGTCCTGCGGCTGACGGCCGAGGAGCTCGCCGAGCAGCGGGTCGACGCCGGCGAAGAAGCCGCCCCGCGCGGCCTGGTAGAAGCCCAGCAGGAAGCGCGTCATGGGCTCCGGCCGCCCGGCCGCGGCCTGGGCGGCGACCCAGTCCGCCTCGTCCATCGCCTGGAACCGGATGGACCGCCCCGACAGCTCGGACGCCACCTCGGCGAGCTCGGCGAAGGTCGGGGCCGCGGGCGCGGTGAGGGTGACCGGCCCGTCGTACGCGCCGCCGGAAACCAGGATCACCGCGGCCGCCTCGGCGGCGTCCTCGCGGGCCGTCCACGACACCGGTCCGTCGCCGGGCACGGCGATCACGCCCGTCTCGCGCCACGGGCCGGCGAGCCACTGGAGGCTGTGGGCGTAGAAGCCGTTGCGCAGCGAGGTCCACGCGACCCCGGACCCGGCCAGGAGTTGCTCGGTGGCGAAGTGGTCCCGCCCGGGGCCGAACGGGTTGCCGGGCGCGGCGGCCTGGTGGCTGGTGTAGAGGATCCGCTTCACACCGGCCGCGACCGCGGCGTCGACGGCCGTGCGGTGCAGGCCGACCGCGTCCGCGGCCGGGTCGTTGGAGGAGACGAGCAGCAGCTGGTCGGCGCCGGCGAACGCGGCCGGCAGGGCGGCCGGGTCGGCGTAGTCGCCGCGCCGGACCTCGACGCCTCGCCGCGCGAAGCGCTCGGCCTTCGCGGGGTCGCGCACGGCGACCGCGATCTCGCCCGCGGGCAGATTCTCGAGCAGGTGATCGACGGTCGCGCCGTTGAGGGCCCCGGTCGCTCCGGTCACGATGATCATGGTTTGCCCTTCGTGTTATCGGTGGAAACAATTTGAGCGTAACGCTGGAAATCACTGATAGCAAGGCGGTGTTATCGTTGGTTCGTGAGCGACGGGGTCAAGAGCCGGGCGGACACGCGGGCGGCGATCGTCGACGCCGCGGCGTCGCTGTTGCGCGAGAGCGGGCCCGGCGCGGTGACGACCCGCGGCGTAGCCGACCGGGCCGGCGTCCAGGCGCCGACCATCTACCGCCTGTTCGGCGACAAGGACGGCCTGCTGGAGGCGGTGGCCGAGCACGTCATGGCCGAGTTCGTCTCGGACAAGGCCGCGGGCGTGGCCGCGGCCGCGGCGGCCGACGTCGACCCGCTCGACGACCTGCGCGCGAGCTGGCGCAAGCAGATCGAGTTCGGCCTCGCCAACCCGGCCGTGTTCCGCCTGCTGAGCGACCCGGAGCGCGTGTCCGGCTCGCCGGCCGCCCGCATGGGCCGCCAGATCCTGCAGACGCGCGTCCATCGCCTGGCCGCCGCGGGCCGGCTCCGGGTCCCCGAGGCGCACGCGGTCGACCTGATCCAGGCCGCGGGCGTCGGCACGATTCAGACGCTCCTGGCCACGCCGCGCGAGCGCCGCGACCCGTCCCTGGGCGACGCGATGATGGACGCCGTCCTGGCGCGCATCCTGACCGACGCGACGGCCGAGGCCCCGGACGGCCCCGTGGCGACGGCCGTCGCCCTGCGGGCCCTGTCCCCGCAGCTGGGCGCCCTGAGCGAGGGCGAGCGCCGCCTGCTGGTCGAGTGGCTGGACCGCATCACGCAGACGCCGCCGGGGACGTCAGCCGGCGGGTAGGACCTCGATCGCGTAGCTCAGGTCGGCGAGCAGTTCCGAGGCCGCGGCCGCGTCCAGTGCCGAGAACGGGATCGTGTGCGCGGCGGACCCCGGGTCCTCGCCGGCGGGGCAGATCCACACGTCGCGGAGGCGCTGGTCCGGATGGTGGTCGGGGCGCCGGCCGAGCGTGAGGCCCGGGTCGAGCTCGACGACGAGCCGGCGGCCGTCCGGCCGGTCGCGCTCCAGGCGGGACTGGTGCGAGCCCGTGCCCGCGCGCCGCCAGCCGCGGTCCTCGAGGGCGAGCAGCTTCACGGCCGGGGCGCGGCGGTCGTCGAAGCGGGCCAGGCGGGCGGCGGCGGACTCGTCGGGGCTCAGGCGGTACACCGGACGGTGCAGCTGCGGGAAGGGCTGCAGGATGCCGTAGTCGGCGAACACCGCCAGCCACGCGGGGACATCCAGGTCGGCCGGGTGCGCGACACCCAGGACGGTGCCGGGCGGCAGGTCGGCCGGGTCGTCGGCGAGGTCGGCGAAGGTGCGGTCCTCGGCCAGTCGCAGAGAAGTGCCGGGTGATCCGGGCCGGCCCGTGAGCCAGACCAGGCGGCGGGCGAGCGGCCACAGCAGTGGGTGGTCCAGGATCGCGGTCCGGAACTCGGCGGCCTCCCACCGCCGGCCGCCCGACATCGCGGCCTCCAGGCGGCGCGCCTGCTCGGTCGCCACCTTGCGCACGCCGCGCCGGGTGGCCGTGAAGCCCGCGCGGGCGGCGGCGGGCAGGTCCTTGCGGCGGGTGCCGTGCTCGTCGGTGACGTACGGCCGGAGCTGCTCGTCGAACCCGGCGACGAACCGCTGCGAGCCGTGGTCGACGACCATCGTCGCGTCGGGGGAGAGGCCGAACCGCGGCACGAGGCGGTCGGCGAGCGCGTCGGCGGTCAGGCCGAGGCCCCGGGCGACCTCCCCGAGGTTGCCGGCGGCGCGGGCCCGGACCGCCTTGGACCTCGCCGTTGTGGCGAGCTCGTGCAGGTGGCGCAGCGCCGCCTCGGTGCCGAGGTGCCGCAGCGCGTCGAGGGCGGCCGCGGCGCGGCGGTGGGCGCCCTCGGACGCCCAGCGCCCGGCCGCCTCCGCCAGCCCGGCCGCGGTCAGGTCGTCGCCGAGGAGCGCCTGCGCGCGCAGGGCCCAGGCGCCCGCGGGCGGGGCGCCGGCCGACTCCCAGCGGCAGAACAGTTCCCAGCCCAGGCGGGCCAGGTCGTACGGTTCGCAGGCCGCCCGCACGGATCCGATCTCCCCGTCGGCCATGAGCACCCGCACCAGG
Organism: Dactylosporangium sp. McL0621; assembly: GCF_049995355.1. Classification (NCBI taxonomy): domain Bacteria; kingdom Bacillati; phylum Actinomycetota; class Actinomycetes; order Micromonosporales; family Micromonosporaceae; genus Dactylosporangium; species Dactylosporangium sp. McL0621. The sequence continues at coordinate 8,515,798 of NZ_CP188259.1, read as the reverse complement.
TGCCGGACCGTGTCGGCGGGCAGCGCGCCGGCGCCGCCGCGGAGGGCGACCGGCGGCAGCGTGCCCGGCTCGGCCCAGCCCGGCACCCTCGGACCCCCGGCCGGCAGCTGGGGCAGCGCCGGAAGGGCGGGGGCCGGGCCCGGCTCGGTCCAGCCCGGCGGCTGGGGCGGCGCCGCAAGGGCGGCGGCTGGGCCCGGCTCGGTCCAGCCCGGCGGCTGGGGCGGCGCCGGAAGGGCGGCGGCTGGGCCCGGCTCGGTCCAGCCCGGCGGCTGGGGCGGCGCCGCAAGGGCGGCGGCCGGGCCCGGCTCGGTCCAGCCCGGTGGCTGGGGCGGCGCCGCAAGGGCGGCGGCCGGGCCCGGCTCGGTCCAGCCCGGCGGCTGGGGCGGCGCCGCAAGGGCGGCGGCCGGGCCCGGAGGCTGAAGGCGGGGCGGGTGTTTCGCGGTGTGACGGCGCAGGAGATCGGCGACCTTCGGGCGGGCCGCGTTCGCCTGCAGCAGCCGCAGGGCCAGGGCCGGGAACCGGTCCGCGGCCTGCATCACCGCCGCCGCCCCGCCCCGCTCGCCCGCCCGGTCGAGCAGGGCCAGGAAGGCCCGCTCGGTCGGGATCGAGGGCAGCGCCTCGAGCATGGCCGCCAGGTACTCCGGGACGCCCGCCATCGTGTACTCGATCGAGCGCCCGGTCCACAGCCGGGCGTACACGTCGAGGATGCCGTCGCCGATGCCCTCGGCCAGGGTGTGCAGCAGCTCCGGCTCCCGCAGCTGCTCGGCCTGCGTCGGGGCCAGCCGGTCGAGCAGCAGCCGGGCCTGGTCCACTGTGGACACCGAGGCGGCCAGCAGCGGGGCGGGCGGGTGGCGGTCGGGCAGGTCGGCCAGGTCGCGCTCGACCCACCCGCCCTCGGTCGGGGCCAGGAACGCGGCGGCCAGGCGGTGCTCCAGCGACTCGGTGCGGGCCTGGCGGAGCTCGTCGAGCGCCTCGGAGTACACCTGCGGGGGAGCGGCGGCGAGGGCGGTCCGCACCCGGGAAAGCAGTGGGCGCCTGATGTGCCCGGTCGCGGTCCGCGCGGCGCGGGCCGGGCCGTCGGTGGCGATCCAGTGCTCGGCGACCGCGCGCTCGTCGATCCCGCGGCCCTCGGGGGTGCCGAACACGTCCCGCCAGCCGGCCGGCAGCGGAGTGCCGATCGGCTTGTACGGCAGCGGCGCGCCCCCGCGGCGCGGATAGAACGTCCGGTGCCAGGACGGCGGAAGCACGAACTCCACGCCGGAGACGGTAGCCCTACGGCAGCTGCGAGATCTTGCGCGGGATCAGCAGGATCACCGCGACGCTGCACACCCCCACGACGGCGAGGGCCACGAACACGTTGTGCGAGGCGGTGTAGAGGGCGGCGCGCACGTACTCGACCACGTCCGCCGGCGCGCCGCCGCCCTTGAGCACGATGCTCGTGGCGTCGGCGCCCGCGCCCAGGGACGGCTTCACGTCCGGCGGCGCGTCGGCGAAGCGGTGGTCCAGGGTCGTGTTCGCGATGGCGCCGAAGACGGCGGCGCCGACCGCGCTGCCGATGGAGCGCGAGAACATGTTGGTGCCGGTGACCACGCCGCGGCGGTCCCAGCCGACGACCGACTGCACGGCGACGAGCGTCGGCGCGGACGCCAGGCCCAGGCCCACGCCGATCACGAAGCAGGCGATCGACGTCATCGCGACCGTGGTGTCCTCGGTGAGGAGGGCGCACATGACGGTACCGCCGATGACGACCAGCCCCCCGATCAGCGCCGTGTTGCGGAAGCCGATGCGCAGGTACACCCGCCCCGACAGCGTCGCCGCGATCGGCCAGCCCAGCGTCATCGCCGCGACCACGAACCCGGCGACGAGCGCGCTGGTGCCCAGTACCCCCTGCGAGAAGTTGGGCACGTAGGAGCTCAGGCCGATCACGAGCGCGCCGATCGCCAGCGCGACGAGGTTGCCGCCGACGAGCGTGCGGTACCGGAACACCCACAGTGGCAGCACCGGCTCGGCCGCGCGCCGCTCGACGAACACGAACGCCGTCACCATGACCGCGCCGAGCGCGAAGATGACGATGCTCGGCGGGCTGACCCAGGCCCACATGATGCCGCCCTCGAGGGTGGCCAGGATGAGCAGCGTGCAGCCGCCGATGAGCAGGCCGGCGCCGAGGTAGTCGATGCGGTGCGGGCGCCGCTCGACGTTCTCCTTGAGGTGCCGGGCGAACATCCACGCGGCGAACAGGCCGAGCGGCAGGTTGACGAAGAAGATCCAGCGCCACGACAGGTAGTCGGCGAAGACGCCGCCGAGGGTCGGGCCGACGACCGAGGACACGCCCCAGACGCCGGCCACGTACCCCTGCACGCGGGCGCGCTCCTCCACGGAGTACAGGTCGCCGATGATCGTCATGCTGATCGGCTGGATCGCGCCGGCGCCGATGCCCTGCACCGCCCGGAACACGATGAGCGAGAGCATGCTCCACGCCGCCCCGCACAGCACCGAGCCGGCCAGGAAGACCGCGATGCCGAAGAACATGACGGGCTTGCGGCCGAGCACGTCGGCGAGCTTGCCGTAGAGCGGCGTGGTGACGGCCGCGGTGAGCAGGTAGATCGAGAACAGCCACGGGAAGTGCGCGAACCCGCCCAGGTCACGCACCACCGACGGTACCGCGGTGGCGATGATCGTGCTGTCCAGCGCGACCAGTCCGGTGGTCAGCATGACCGAGCCGAGCACCGGCCCGCGCTCCGAGCGCAGCCCCACGCCGGCGCGCTTGGTGAAAGTGGCCTCTTGCACTGACACACCTTACGTCAGGGCCGACATGTTCTCCTCCAGGTGGCGCATCGACGACGTGCCGGGGATCGGCAGCATCACCGGCGAGCGGCCCAGCAGCCAGGCCAGGGCCGCGGCCTTGTCGGCCAGCGGGGCGACCGGGCGCCACGGGATGAAGGCGATGCCGCGGCGCTCGCAGTAGTCGAGCACGTCCTCGGAGGCGCGGTCGTCGCGGTTGTACCGGTTCTGCACGCTCGCGATCGGCGTGATCTCCTCCGCCTGGCGCAGCTGCTCGACGGTCACCTCGGACAGCCCGACCAGGCGCACCTTGCCCTCGTCGCGCAGCCGCCGCAGCGCCCCGACCTGGTCGGCGAGCGGCACGGTGGCGTCGATGCGGTGCAGCTGGTACAGCTCGATGCATTCGACCCGCAGCCGCCGCAGCGAGAGCTCGGCCTGCTGGCGCAGGTACTCCGGACGCCCGCAGTCGAACCACTCGCCGCCGACGCAGATCCGCCCGCCCTTCGTCGCCACGATGACGCCCTCCGGGTAGGGGTGCAGCGCGTCCGCGAGCAGCTCCTCGTTGGCGCCGAAGTCGTACGAGTCGGCGGTGTCGAAGAACTGCACCCCGAGCTCGAGCGCCCGCCGGGCGATGGCGACCCCGTCGGCGTGCGGCAGCCCGCCGGTGAGCCGCATGGCGCCCAGCCCGATCCGGTTCACGTTCAGCATTTTTCAAAATCCTTCCGCTTCGGTACCCGCAATGCTTCCGCCGGCAACCATCAAGCACAATCGACACTTTCTGACCCTGATCGCGTAGCATCACTACGCAATGAGCCTGAATCTGGAGCGGCTGAGGGTCCTGGACGCGGTCGCAGCGACCGGCTCGGTCGCCGGCGCGGCCGCGGCGCTGCACGTCACCACGTCGGCGGTGTCGCAGCAGCTGGCGCGCCTGGAGCGGGAGACGGGCCAGGAGCTCACCGAGCGGCACGGCCGCGGGCTGCGGCTCACGCCCGCCGGCGCGCTCCTGGCCGGGCACGCCGCCGAGCTGCTCGCCCACGCCGAACGCGTCGAGGCGTCCCTCGCCGAGCACCGCGGCGCGGTGGCCGGCCCGCTGCGGGTGGCCGCGTTCGCGACGGCCGCGCGGGGCCTGCTGCCGCCGGTCCTGCGGGACCTGCGCGGGCGGCACCCGGCCCTGGAGCCGGCCCTGGCCGAGATGGAGCCGCACGAGGCGCTGCCGCTGCTGCGCCGGGGCGAGCTCGACGTCGCCGTGGTGCAGGACTGGGCGGCCGACCCGCTCGCGGTCGGCGAGGGCCTGGCGCGGCGCGACCTGCTCGACGACCGCTTCGACGTGGCCGTGCCGGCGGAGCACCGGGCGGCCGCCCGCGCCGAGATCGCCGTGGCCGAGCTGGCCGACGAGGTGTGGATAGGCTGGAGCCGCGGCCAGATCTGCCACGACTGGCTGCTCGGCACGCTGCGCGGCATCGGCGCCGAGCCGCGGGTCGCGCACACCGCTTCGGAGCACTCGACCCAGCTCGCGCTCGTCGCCGCGGGCCTGGGCATCGCGGTCCTGCCGCGCCTCGGCCGCGACGTGGTACCGCCGGGCGTCCGCCTGGTGCCGATCGCCCCGGCCGCGGTCCGGCGCGTGTTCGCGGTCTGGCGCGCGACGACGTCGTCGCGCCCGGCGATCGGGGCGGCTTTGACCGCGCTGGAACAGGCGGCCGCCCAACTCCAGGCGGCCGAGGGTCGGGCTGAGGCCGCACAAGGGCGGGCGACCGCGGCCTGAGGGCCATTTTGAGGCCGCGCGGCCGTTCTCTGGCCGTGCGGGCCGTTCTCTGGCCGTGCGGGCCGTTCTCTGGCCGTGCGGGCCGTTCTCTGGCCGTGCGGGCGGGCGGCGGCCGCCCGAGGGTCGTTCGCCGACCGCGTGGGCGGGCGGTGGCCGCCCGAGGGTCGTTCGCCGGTCGCGTGGGCGGCCGGTGGCCGCTTGAGGGCCGTTCTCGGCCCGGTCGTGGGCGGCCGAGGCTGCGCACCGGCCGTCCGGCGCCCGGCCGCGGCTCGCTACAACAGCGCCCCGCCGTCCACCGGGATGATGGCACCGGTCGCGAAGGGCTGCGTCATGCAGTACACGAAGGCCCGGGCGACGTCCTCGACCTCGCCGACGCGGCCCAGCGGTACCGACGCCGCATTCTCGCGGTAGAGGGCCTCCCGCGCCGCGTCCGGCAGCGCCGACCACAGCGGGCTGCGCACCACCCCGGGCTTCACGGCGTTCACGCGGATGCGCGGCGCGAGCTCCACGGCCAGGGCGCGGGTCAGGGCGTCCATGGCGCCGCAGAGGCTCGCGGCGGCGGCCCAGCCCGGCGCCGGGCGGTCCGCGGCGGTACCCGTGACCAGGGTGACGGAGCCGCCGTCACGCAGCCGGGGCACGGCGGCGCGGACGGCGGCCAGGGCGCCGAGGTACCGCAGGCGGAAGAGCCCGGCCGCGGTCGCGGTGTCCAGATCGGCGAGGGGGGTGAGCACGAGCGGCTCGCCCGCGGTGTACGCGAGGTGGTCGATCGGGCCGGCCGCCGCGACGGCCGCGGCGACCGCGGACTCGTCGGTGAGGTCGGCGGCGCGGCCGGTCGCGGTGTCCGGCAGCTCCGCGAGGGCCTTCGCGACCGACTCCGGGCGGCGGCCGACGACGGTGACCTCCGCGCCGAGCGCGGCCGCGGCGCGGGCGACGGCCAGTCCGATGCCGGAGGTGCCGCCGAGGATGGCGACCCGCCGGCCGCCGAGTGCAGTTGGTTCCATGGGTCCAACGGTGCGCCCGCGCGGGGCCCGGCGGCCAAGACTCATCTGGTCGGCGGTGATACCCGTACGATATCGGGGGTGGACCTCGACCTGCGCAAGCTGCGGTACTTCGTGGCGGTCGCCGAGCACCTGCACTTCGGCCGGGCGGCGCGGGCGCTGCACGTGGCGCAGCCGATGCTCTCGCGGCAGATCCGGGTCTTCGAGCAGGAGCTGCACGCGGAGCTGTTCGTGCGCGACCGGCACGGGGTGGCGCTGACCCCGGCCGGGGCGGAGCTGCTGGAGGCCGGTCGGCCGCTGCTGGCCGGGGCGGCCGCGGCGCGGCGGCGGGTCGCGACGGCGGCCCGGGGTGCGGGCGCGTTCACGGTCGCGTTCATGCCGGGGCTGGTCGTCACCGGGGCGGTGCGGGCGCTGGAGGAGGCGCATCCGGGGCTCGTCGTCGGGGTGGTCCGCACGTACTGGGACGAGCAGTCCGAGGTCCTGCGCGACGGCCGCGCCGACGTGAGCTACGTGCGGCTGCCGGTCGCGACGGACGGGCTGCGGCTGGAGCCGCTCGCGGCCGAGCCGCGGGTGGTGGTGCTGCCGGCCGGACACCCGCTCGCCGGCCGGGTCGAGCCGGCGGCGGCCCACGCCGAGCAGGTGGCGGCCCACGCCGAGCAGGTGGCGGCCCACGCCGAGCAGGTGGCGGCCCACGACGAGCCGGCGGCGGCCCACGGCGCGCAGGCGGCGGCCCACGGCGCGCAGGCGGCGGCCCACGGCGAGCAGGCCCGCGGTGAGCAGGCGGCGGCCCGCGGTGAGCGGGCCCGGGGCGAGCAGGTCGCGGCGGTACGGCTCGCCGAGCTGGCGGGGGAGACGCTGCTCCAGCCGGTCGACGCGGTGCCCGAATGGCGCTGGGCCACGGCGAAGGGGGCACCGGCGCGCAGCGTGGAGGAGAAGCTCGAGCTCGTGGCGCGGGAGCGCGGGGTCGTGGTGCTGCCCCGCTCGGTGTCCGCGTTCTACCGCCGGCCCGACGTCGCCGTGGTGCCCGTGGCCGACCTTCCGCCGGGCGAGGTGGCCCTGGCCTGGGTGGCGGGGCGGCGCAGCCCGCTGATCCGCGAGTTCGTAAATGCCGCGCGCGAGCATCCGCCCTGCTGATACGTTGCGCCGATGACCACGACGCATGCCCTGATCGTGGCGGCCGTGATGCCGGCCGCGCGTCCGCGTTCCCGGCGTCGTGCCCTGGTCTGCCCGGCCTGACGCCCGTCATCCTCTGACGGCCTAGTCACTTTCGAAAGTACCCAGGCCGAACTCTGCAAAGAGCAGCACCGGGGCCCTTCCGCGTCCGCATTCGCCGCGAACGACAGGGAACCTGGTCGATGTCCCGTTTCTCCGCTGCCCATCCGCGCGCCCGCCGCGTCTACGGGCAGAACTTTCTCGCCGATCCGGCCGCCGTGCGCCGGGTCGCCGACGCCGCCGCGCTCGCCCGGGGTGACCTCGTCGTCGAGGTCGGGGCCGGGCGGGGCCGGCTCACCGCCGAGCTGCTGCGCCGGACCGGGCGCGTGGCCGCCTACGAGGTCGACCCGGACATGGCGGCCGCGCTGCCGCGCCGCGCCGGGCTGACCGTGCACACCGGCGACTTCCTCGCCGCCGATCCGCCCGCCGAGCCGTTCGCGGTGGTGGGCAACATCCCGTACGCGCTGACGTCCGCCGTCGTCGCCTGGTGCCTGGCCGCCGGGCGGCTGCGCTCGGCGACGCTGCTGACCCAGCTGGAGTACGCCCGCAAGCGCACCGGGGACTACGGGCGCTGGACGCGGCTGACGATCGAGACGTGGCCGCAGGTCGACTGGCGCCTCGCCGGGCACGTGCCCCGGGCCGCGTTCCGGCCGGTGCCGAGCGTCGACGGAGGGATCCTGCGCCTGACCCGGCGACCGGAGCCGCTGGTGGGGCCGGACGGGCTCATCGGGTACCGCCGGATCGTGCATCTGGGTTTCAGCGGCGTCGGGGGCTCGCTGCACGCGTCGCTCGCGCGCCGGCACCCGGCGGCCCGGGTCGCCTCCGCGTTCCGGGCGCTGCGGCTCGATCCCCGCACGCCGGTCGGGCTGGTGTGGCCGGAGCAGTGGCTGGCGCTGCACCGGTTACTGGGCGCCAAGCGGTGACAGGACGGGCGCGGGGCGGCCGAGGCGCGCGTGCAGGTCCGCGATCGGGACGGTGCCGTCGCGCATCGTGCGGTGCATCCGGCCTTGTGAGGCGGTCGCGGAGAAGCTGCGGGCGGGCTGGCAACCGGTCTTGGGCTACGGCAGGGTCAGGCGCGCCGTGGTGCCCGCGCCGGCCGAGCTCAGCGTGATCCGGCCGCCGTGGGCCGCCGCCGCCTCCTGGGCGATGTGCAGGCCGAGGCCGACGCCCGGCACCGCCTACTTGCGGGCGTGGCGGCCGCGGAAGAAGCGCTGGAAGACGTACGGCGAACCACTGCCGGTCGCGGTCGACGAGCGTGACGGTCGACATGGTGGTGTCGAAGACCGACACCCCGAGCCCGGTGAGCTCGTCGAGGGCCTTCGGGCGCGGCGCGTCGAGCACGCCGTGCCGACAGCCGGCCTTCCTCGTCGACGTCGCGCATCGCGGCCTTCCTTCCCGTCCGGTTGCGATAATCGTGGGGATACCCGGTAGCCGGGTCCGATCACGCACCGTTGCCGCGTGGTTGCAACTGCGCCGTTGGCGAAATCGGTTGTACGAGTGAGTGCTCGCTCATTACAGTGACCGCGTGAATGCAGAGACCCGGCGGCGCCGCCAGCCCGCACTGGCGCCCGACGAGCGGCGCGCGGCCCTCATCGCCGCCACGCTGCCGCTGCTGCGCACCCATGGCGCGGCGGTCACCACCCGGCAGATCGCCGAGGCCGCGGGCGTCGCCGAGGGCACCATCTTCGGCGTCTTCCCGGACAAGGCGTCGCTGGTGTCCGCGGCGCTGTGCACGGCGTTCGAGCCGACACCGGTGCTGCGCGCCCTGTCGGCGATCGACCCCGCGGCCCCGCTGCGCGAGCGGCTCACCGACGCCGTGGCGATCCTGCTACGGCGGGTCGAGGGCTCGGTGCCGCTGATGATGCTCGCCCGCACCATGCCGCTCGATTCCTCGCCGTTCGCCGCGCTCATGAACGGCCGCCGCCTGCTCAGCGAGGGCGTCGCCGAGCTCATCGAGCCCGACCGGCACCTGCTGCGCCGCAGCCCGGACGCCACCGCCCGGCTGCTGTTCGCCCTCGTCGTGAGCACCGTGCGGGGCGACCTGCCCAACGAGGAGTTCACGCCCGACGACATCGTGGCCGTCCTGCTGGACGGACTCCTGCAGACCGAACCCCGACCTGGAGAAGCCTGACCGATGCTGATCCGTCTGCTGCGAACGTACCTCGACCCCTATCGCGGGCCGATCACCCTGGTGGTGGCGCTACAGCTGGTACAGACGCTCGCCACCCTCTACCTGCCGACGCTCAACGCCGACATCATCGACCACGGCGTCATCACCGGCGACACCGGCTACATCATGCGCGTCGGCGGCTTCATGCTCGGCGTGTCCCTGCTGCAGATCGTGTGCTCGGCCGCCGCGGTGTACTTCGGCGCCCGCACCGCGATGGCACTGGGCCGCGACGTGCGGTCCGGGCTGTTCGCGAAGGTGCAGCACCTCTCCGCCCGCGAGGTCGGCGAGCTCGGCGCCCCGTCGCTGATCACGCGCACCACCAACGACATCCAGCAGGTCCAGATGCTGGTCCTGATGACCTTCACGCTCATGGTGTCGGCGCCGATCATGTGCATCGGCGGCATCATCCTGGCGCTGAAGCAGGACGTGCCGCTGTCCGGGCTGCTGCTGGTCGTCGTACCCGTCCTCATCGGCCTGATCTCGCTGATCGTCGTGCGGATGCGGCCGCTGTTCCGGCTCATGCAGGTGCGCATCGACCTCGTGAACCGGGTCATCCGCGAGCAGATCACCGGCATCCGCGTGATCCGCGCCTTCGTGCGCGACGAGCACGAGCGGGTCCGGTTCGAGAAGACCAACGGCGAGCTGCGCGACGTCTCGCTGGCCACCGGCCGGCTGATGTCGCTGATGTTCCCGACGGTCATGCTCGTCGTGAACGCCTCCAGCATCCTCGTGCTGTGGTTCGGCGCGAAGCGCATCGACACCGGCGGCATGGAGGTCGGGGCGCTCACGGCGTTCCTGAGCTACCTCATGCAGATCCTCATGTCGGTGATGATGGCGACGTTCATGTTCGTCATGATCCCGCGGGCCGAGGTGTGCGCCGAGCGCATCGAGGAGGTGCTGGGCACCGAGTCCAGCGTGCACGCCCCGGTCGAGGCGGTCACCGAGCTGACGACCCACGGCGAGCTGGAGCTGCGCGGGGTCTCCTTCCACTACCCGGGCGCGGACCTGGCGGTGCTGTCCGGCGTCGACCTCGTCGCGCACCCCGGGCAGACGACGGCGATCATCGGCAGTACCGGCGCGGGCAAGACGACCCTGCTCAACCTCGTGCCGCGGCTGATGGACGCGACCGGCGGCACGGTGCTCGTCGACGGCGTGGACGTGCAGCGCATCGACCCGGCGCTGCTGGCCCGCACGGTGAGCATGGTGCCGCAGAAGCCGTACCTGTTCTCCGGCACCGTGGCCAGCAACCTGCGCTACGGCCGGCCGGACGCCACCGACGAGGAGCTGTGGCGGGCCCTGGAGGTGGCGCAGGCGACCGACTTCGTGCGGGCCATGCCCGAGCAGCTGCAGGCGCCGATCGCCCAGGGCGGCACGAACGTCTCCGGCGGGCAGCGCCAGCGGCTGGCGATCGCCCGGACGCTGGTGGCCCGCCCGGAGGTGTACCTCTTCGACGACTCCTTCTCCGCGCTGGACTACGCCACCGACGCCGCCCTGCGCGAGGCGCTGCGCCACGAGATCGCCGACGCCACGGTGGTCATCGTCGCTCAGCGGGTGAGCACCATCCGCGACGCCGACCGCATCGTCGTGCTCGACGAGGGGCGTGTCGTGGGTACCGGCACCCACCAGGAACTCATGGACGACAACGAGACGTACCGCGAGATCGTCCTTTCCCAGCTGACCGAGGCGGAGGCCGCGGCATGACCGCTGGAGCGAAGCGGAGGCGGGCTTGCTGCGTCGCTTCTGCGGTTATTGAAATGAGGGCAGCATGACCGCTGGAGCGAAGCGGAGGCGGGCTTGCTGCGTCGCTTCTGCGGTTATTGAAATGAGGGCAGCATGACCGCTGGAGCGAAGCGGAGGCGGGCTTGCTGCGTCGCTTCTGCGGTTATTGAAATGAGGGCAGCATGACCGCACCACGTCCTGGCGGCCCCGGCGGAGGCGCCCGGCCCGGTCCTCCGATGGGCGGCCCCGGCCGCATGATGATGGGCGCCGGCGGCCCGCCGGCGAAGATCGACGACTTCAAGGGCTCGGCCAAGCGGCTGCTCAAGATGCTCGCCCCCGACCGGCTCATCGTCGTCGCGGTGCTGGTCTTCGGCATCGCCAGCGTCGTGCTGTCCACGCTCGGCCCGCGGCTGCTCGGCCACGCCACCGACGTGATCTTCGAGGGCATCATCAGCAAGAAGATCCCGGCCGGCACCACCAAGGAGCAGGCGATCGAGGCGCTGCGGGCCCGCGGCGACAACGCGTTCGCCGACCTGCTCAGCGGCATGAGCAACCTGGTACCCGGCCGCGGCATCGACTTCGACCGGCTCGAGCAGGTGCTGCTCGGCGTCGCCGTGGTGTACCTCTTCGCCTGGATCCTCGGCCTGCTGCAGGCCCGGCTGACCACGGTCATCGTGCAGCGCACCGTGTTCCGGCTGCGCGAGCAGGTGCAGGCCAAGCTCGCCCGGCTGCCGCTGAGCTACTTCGACCAGCAGGCCCGCGGCGAGGTCCTCTCCCGCGCCACCAACGACACCGACAACATCGCGATGACGCTGCAGCAGTCGATGAGCATGCTGCTCACGTCGCTGCTGACGATCGTCGCGGTGCTCGGCATGATGTTCTGGATCTCCCCGCTGCTGGCCGTCATCGCGCTCGTCACGGTGCCGGTGTCGGTACTGATCACCGCGCGCATCGGCAAGAAGGCCCAGCCGGAGTTCGTGAAGCAGTGGGCGAGCACCGGCCGGCTCAACGGCCACATCGAGGAGATGTTCACCGGCCACTCGGTCGTGAAGATCTTCGGCCGGCAGGAGGAGGCGGCCAGCACCTTCGCCGTGCACAACGACGCGCTGTTCGCCTCGGCGTTCCGGGCCCAGTTCATCTCCGGCCTCATCCAGCCGGCGATGATGTTCATCGGCAACATCAACTACGTGCTCGTCGCCGTGGTCGGCGGCCTGCGGGTCGCCTCGGGCACGATGACGCTGGGCGATGTGCAGGCCTTCATCCAGTACTCCCGCCAGTTCTCCCAGCCCCTGACCCAGGTCGCCGCGATGTCGAACCTGGTGCAGTCGGGCATCGCCTCGGCCGAGCGCGTCTTCCAGCTGCTCGACGCCGACGAGCAGAGCCCGGAGCCGGCCACCCCGGCGCGCCCGGCGCAGGTCCGCGGCAAGGTCACCTTCGAGCGCGTCTCCTTCCGGTACAAGCCGGACGAGCCGCTCATCGAGGACCTCTCGCTGACCGTCGAGCCCGGCCAGACCGTGGCGATCGTGGGCCCGACCGGCGCCGGCAAGACGACGCTGGTGAACCTCATCATGCGCTTCTACGACCTGACCGGCGGGCGCATCCTGCTCGACGACGTGGACATCGCCGCGATGTCCCGCGACGAGCTCCGCGAGCAGATCGGGATGGTCCTGCAGGACACCTGGTTGTTCCAGGGCACGATCGCGGAGAACCTCGCGTACGGCGCGGACCACCCGACGATCGAGAACATCACGGCCGCGGCGGAGGCGGCCCACGCGGACCGCTTCGTGCGCACCCTGCCCGACGGCTACGACACCGTGATCGACGAGGAGGGCGCGGGCGTCTCGGCGGGCGAGAAACAGCTCATCACGATCGCGCGCGCCTTCCTGGCCGAGCCGACGATCCTCATCCTGGACGAGGCGACGAGCTCGGTCGACACCCGCACGGAGGTACTCATCCAGCGCGCGATGAGCACGCTGCGCGCGGGGCGGACGAGCTTCGTGATCGCCCACCGCCTGTCGACGATCCGCGACGCGGACCTGATCCTGGTGATGGAGCACGGGACGATCGTGGAGCAGGGCACGCACGATTCGCTGCTGGCCTCGGACGGCGCGTACGCCCGCCTGTACTCGGCCCAGTTCGCGGCGGCCGCGGTCGAGGTGGACTGACCCGGTTCTCCTGGTTCACGGCCCGGGCTCCGCTCCTGCGGGGCCCGGGCCGCAGTCGCTGTTCACGGGTCTCGCCGTCGACGTCGTGCGGCCGCACGACCACGCTGTCCTGGCCGGCGGGCAGCGGCCGTTGTTCACCCTCGCCCACCGCACCGGGCTCGGCCAAGAACTACGTCGAACAGGCCGCGGCGCCGGCGTTCGGCTTCGCGGTCGACGAGGAGTGCGCCGGGCCCGCTGCGGCGCGGGCCTTTCGGCTGCGCAGGACGCCGGGCCGCGGTCGTTCGGGCACGAAAAGTCGGGCGCTCCGCGCCACGACTTTTCGGACTTATGCCCCGTCGGGCGATAAATCCGTTAAGTCGCGGCGCGGAGCGCCCGACTTAACGTTTCCGCAGTTCACGCGCGCATGAGCGGCGCCTGCGCCGGGGGCTCGCGCGCCAAGGCGGGCGAGCAGACCCGGCCCTTGTTCGCGCCGGGGGAGTTGCGGCTCACCGTTCCCGCAGTCCACGGGCGCACGAGCGACGGCCGGGACCCAGGCCTTGTTCGCGTCGGGGAGCGGCGGCTCGTATCGCCCCGGGGTGGGCGTTTGCGCGTCCGGCCGTGGGTAGAGGCCCGCCCGTGCTGACGAACCTGGCTCACCTGGACTCGCTCCGAGTCCGCATCGCGCCGCCGGCTGTTGCCGGGCACACCACCTACCGGCTCGCCGACGAGCCCTCCGTCGAGGTCGTCTGGACCTACGCCGAGGCGGGGCCCGACGGGTACCGGCCCGCCGGCGGTGGCGAGCCGACCGGCGGCGGTTTCGGCCAGGGCGCCTTCAACGCCGACGATGTCGCTCGCGCCGCGGTCGTGTACACGCGGCACTGGCGGGCCACCGGTGACGCGGCGAGCCGGGACGCGGCGCGGCAGTTGCTCCGCGGGCTGTGCTACCTGCAGACCGCGCCCGATGACGATACCGATCCGCGGGCCGGCAACGTGGTGCTGTGGCAGCAGCCCGACGGGCGGCTCAATCCCAGCGCCGAGCCGGTCGAGCACCCCGATCCGTCCGACGGCGGGGAGTCGGCGTGGCTGGCGCGCACGGTCTGGGCGCTCGGCGAGGGGTTCGCGGCCTTCGACGGCGACGAGCCGGATTTTGCCAGGTTCCTGCGCGTCCGGCTCCGGCTCGCGGTCGGCGCGGTTCGGCGGCAGGTGCTGCGGCGGTACGGCCAGTGGCGCCTCGTCGACGACACGGCGACGCCCGCGTGGCTCATCGCCGACGGGGCCGATCTCACCGGTGAGGCCTTGCTGGGGCTGTGCGCGTACACCGAACGCAGCGGCGACGAGGATGCCCGCAAGGTGCTGGAGCAGCTCGGTGAGGCGGTGACCGCGATGCGCACCGGCACGCCGTGGACGTGGCCGTTCGGGGCGGTGCTGCCCTACGGGCTCTCGCGCACCGAGTGGCACGGCTGGGCCGGGCTGGCCCCGGGCGCGCTCGCGCGCGTGTACGAGGTGTGCGGCGACCTCGCGGCCCGCGACGCCGCCGTCGCCGATGCGGCCTCGTTCACGCCGCACCTGCTCGTCGGCGGCGGGCCCGACAACCTGCGCGTGGCGCTGCCGGGCGCGCGGGAGGCGCTGACCCTCGACGGGGTGCAGCTGGCGTACGGCGCCCACTCCCGCGTGGAGTCGCTGCTGGCCACCGCGCGCGCCACTGGCCGGCCGGCGCTGCGCACGCTCGCCGGGGTCGCGGCCTCGTGGTTCTTCGGCAACAACCCGGCCGGGGTGCCGATGTACGACCCGGCTACGGGCGTCACGTACGACGGTATCGACCGGCCCGACGGCCTCGGCGTCGTGCACCGCGACGCCGGCGCCGAGTCCACGATCCACGGCCTGCTCGCGATGCTGGCCCTGGACGCCGACCCGCACGCGGCCGCGATCGCCCGCATCGCCGAGCCCGCCGTGCGCATCGAGGGCGCGGAGATGCACTCGATGGCCCTCGCCGACCCGCGGACCGGCGCCCACCTGACGCTCCTGCGCAGCCTCGCCACGAGCACCCGCGCCGCCGACGTCGTCGTGCCGGGCGACGCCGCGGCGACGGTGAGTGTCAACGACCCGGCCGGGGAGGAGCTGGAGCACTACACGACGACCGCGGGCCGGATCCGGGTGCTGGTTCCGGCCGGCGGCTTCACGACCGTCGTCCAGCCGGGAGCCTGACCGCCCGGGTAAGTTTCACGCCCCGCACGTGCCTGGCCACGATTGACAACGTCCGATGTTTGCCAGCCGGCGGTGACGCCGACCACACTGCGCCTACCTCGTGGGAGCCGAGCAATTCTGCCGCGCCCCGAACTCGAGGAGGTACCCCTTGGCAACAATCGCCCGAGGCGCGCTGTGGTCGACCGTGGTCGCCGCCGCCTCACTTGTCGCGGCCGCGCTGGTCGCGCCCGGCACCGCGCACGCACACGGCGTCGCGCTCGTGCCGGGCAGCCGCACCTACCTGTGTTACGTCGACGGCCTGCAGTCCACCGGACAGATCATCCCGACCAACCCTGCGTGCGCCGACGCCGTGGCCCAGGGCGGCCAGCAGCCGCTGTACGACTGGTTCGGCGTCCTGCGCTCCGACGCGGGCGGGCGCACCACCGGCTACATCCCCGACGGCGAGATCTGCGGGGCGGGCACCACGAAGTACGCCGCGTACAACGCCGCGCGCACCGACTGGCCCACCACGCACCTGACGTCCGGCTCGACGATCCAGCTGCACTACAGCAACTGGGCCGCGCACCCGGGCACCTTCCACATGTACATGACCAAGAACGGCTGGGACCCGACGAGCCCGCTGAAATGGTCGGACCTCGAGTCGTTCTGGAGCGCCACCGACCCGCCGCAGTCCGGCGGCCCCGGGGGGCTCAACTACTACTACTGGGACACCACGCTGCCGGCCGGCAAGACCGGGCGGCACATCATGTTCATCCAGTGGGTCCGCTCCGACAGCCAGGAGAACTTCTTCAGCTGCTCGGACATCGTCTTCGACGGCGGGCACGGCGAGGTCACCGGGGTCAAGGGCAGTGGCGGCAGCCCCAGCGGCTCCGCGTCGCCCTCGCGTTCGGCTTCCGCGTCGCCGTCGGTGTCGGCATCGGTGTCCCGGTCGCCGTCGCGTTCCGCGTCTCCCTCGCGCTCCGTGTCGTCGTCCCCGGCCCCGGGTGGCTCCGGGTGTACCGCAACCTGGACGCTCCAGCCCAGTAGCTGGGCCGGGCACTTCCAGGCCGAGGTCGCCGTGAAGAACAACGGCTCGTCGACGCTCAACGGCTGGACGGTCCGCTGGACGTACACCGGCGGGCAGGGTTTCGAGGGCGCGCCCTGGAACGGCACGCTCACGGGCCAGCCACCCAACGTGGAGGTGAAGAACGTCGACTGGAACAAGGTCCTCGGACCCGGCGCCAGCACGTCGTTCGGCTTCAACGCCACGGGCACCGCGCCCGCCACGGCGCCCGCGCTGACCTGTACGAGCCCCTGACCCGTTCATAGCCCGCGGCGCCCGTACCCCGTGTGCGGGCGCCGCCCGACCAGTTGAGGCCCTCGTGACCCACTCCGCACCCGGCGACACCCGTATCCGCCGCTCGGCCGACCCCGACGAACCCGCCCGCCGTCCCCGCCGCGGCCTCGCGCCCGTGTGGCGGTACCTCATCGGCTTCGCCGCCATCGTCGCCGTCCTCGGCGCCATCGTGTTCGTCACCCAGAAGCCGTCGGGCCCGCCGCCGGCGAAGGAGACCGTGCACAGCGTCGAGGGGGCGCTGGGCAACCGGCAGGCGGCGACCCTGGACGTCGTCAGCGGCGCCGAGTCCGTGATCATCCACGCGGAGCCGCTCGACGGGCTGCTGTACCGCGCCTCGACGCTGCCCGGCAGCAAGGTCGAGCCGGTCGCGGCCGAGTCCGGCGACGACGTGAAGCTCAGCCTCAACGGCACCGAGATCGCCGGGCAGGCGACGATCCACGTGTACCTCAACGACAAAGTCCGCTGGACGCTCAACCTGGCCGGCGGTGGCCTGCGCCAGGTGATCGACTTCGGCAGCGGCCGCCTCGCCGGGATCGAGGTCGCGGCGGGGGTACAGGAGCTCGACGTGACGGTACCGAAGCCGGAGGGCACCATGTCGATCCACGTCGGCGGGGTCGGCAAGCTCTCGGTGCACGCCCCGGCCGGGGTGCCCGCCCAGGTCAAGCTGGCCGACAAGGGCACCATCGGCGAGGTGCGCCTCGACGACAAGGTGACCAAGAACGTCGCCGGCGGCGCGACCCTGGCCACCGGGTCGGACTACGCGAGCGCGCAGGACAAGTACGACCTGCAGGTCGGCACGGCCGCCGCGGCCGTCTCCGTCGACCGCCGCCCCTAGGGGCTGTATCGAAGTGGATGGCCGGGCTGCGGCGGACTCAGACGCCGCCGGGAACCGTAGCGGTCACACCCCGATACAACCCTGGTATCGGGGCGCGCCCGGCGCGGCCCCAGCCGACGCCTGAGCCTCGCCTCGCTCCGACCCCCACTTCGATACAGCCCTAGACCGTCTGCCGTTCGGGGTGCCGCCGGCGATGCGGCGGTACCCCGAGCGCGGGCAGTTTGAGCAGGGAGACGTCCGGCGACTGGCCGGAGAGCACCAGGAGCCGGCGCATGCTCAGCCGCACCAGGTGGTGGGAGACGAAGAACAGCCACAGGGCCAGCGGCAGCTCCACGGCCACCGCGGTGGCGAGGCTGACCCACCGGTCGGGCCCGTACGCGGTCATGATGTCGAACCAGGCGTCGCACGCCAGCAGCGTCCCGCTCACCAGCGCCGCGAGCACGACCACCTGCCGCCGGCGCAGGGCCGCCCACGCCGTGAAGGCGAGGGTGACCATGAGCGCCACGTCGAACCCGACCCAGGTGACGTCCCAGTTTCCGGCGAGGTACCGCGGCGGCAGTCGCAGGGCGAGCGCGATCACCCACGGGATCATCAGCACGCTCGCGACCCCGACGACGATCACGAACCGCCGCCGCGCGCGCTCGGTCGCCGCGACGGACCGGCGCCCGAGGCGGGGCTGCAGCTCCGCAAGCCGCCGCGCGAGGTCGGCCCGCTCTGGGGCCGTCATCGAACGCAGCTCGGCGTCCTCGATCACGTATCCGACCTTACGTCGCCGCGGCGCGCATCGCCGACGGGCGGAGCCGGCTCCCAGCAAACCCTGATCTGCCCGAACATCGGCCACTTTCGCCTTTCGAAAAACTACGCTCGGTTCATCGATGCTCACCTCTGTGGTGAGCCGACCTGGGGCGGCGTCACGCTAGGTGTTCATCCGGCCGGTGGACTTCTCACCTTTGTCGACCTAGTTAGTGGACAAAATCGGGTTTCGAGGCCAGACTTCTCCGCATGGATCCGCTGCTTGCCTTCGCCGGTCTCGGGGTCGGCATCGTCGTCGGGCTCACCGGGATGGGCGGCGGTGCGCTCATGACGCCGATCCTGGTGCTGTTCTTCGGGGTGCCGCCGCTGGCCGCCGTGTCCAGCGACCTGGCCGCGTCCGCGGTGATGAAGCCGTTCGGCGGGTGGGTGCACGCCCGGCGCGGGTCGGTCAACTGGGAGCTCGTGCGCTGGCTGTGCCTGGGCAGCGTGCCCAGCGCATTCCTCGGCGTGCTGCTCATGCGGGCCGTCGGCGACGGCGACCGGGTCCAGGACGTGGTGCGCGTGGCCCTCGGGGTGGCGCTGCTGCTGGCCGTGGCCGGGCTGGTCATCAAGGCGTACCGCAAGGACTCGGCCGGCGACGGCGGCACCCCGGCCCCCATCCGCGTGCGGCCGGTGCCGACGGTGCTGCTGGGCGCGCTCGGCGGCCTGGTGGTCGGCATGACCTCGGTCGGGTCGGGCTCGCTGATCATCGTGATCCTGCTGGCGTTGTACCCCGCGCTGAGGCCCCGGGACCTCGTGGGGACCGACCTGGTCCAGGCGATCCCGCTGGTGTTCTCGGCCGCGCTCGGCCATGCGTTCTTCGGCGACCTCAAGCTCGACCTCGCCGCCGCGGTGCTCATCGGGTCGGTGCCGGGCGTGCTCATCGGGGCCCGGCTGTCGTCGCGCGCGCCGGCCGGAGTCGTGCGCGCGGCCCTGATCATCGTGCTCATCGCGAGCTCGCTGAAGCTTTTCGAGGTACCGACGGCGCTCGTGCTTCTGCTTGTCGGGGTGGCGACCGCGGCGGCGGTGGCCGAGGGCCTTCGGCGGCGCTCCCGGGTCCCTTCCGCCCCACAAGATCGGGACACCCGCGACGAGACGAACGCGAAAGGGGCAGAATCAGCGAGTGGAGTGTCACCACGCTGACTCGCTAGGAGTTTCCTGATGCCTCGGCTCAACCATCTGCCCGAGTGGGCCGCGCTGGCCAAGCACCGCGCGGAGCTCGGAGAGGTTCACCTGCGCGACCTGTTCGCCGACGATTCCGACCGGGGCCGCCGGTTCGCGCTGCAGGCCGGGGACCTCTACCTCGACTACGGCAAGCACCTCGTCACCGACGAGACCCTGCGGCTGCTGCAGGACCTCGCGGCCGCCCGCGGCGTGTTCGAGCTGCGCGACCGCATGTTCCGCGGCGAAAAGATCAACTTCACCGAGCACCGGGCGGTGCTGCACACCGCGCTGCGGGCCCCGCGCGACGCCGAGATCATCGTCGACGGCGAGAACGTGGTCCCGAAGGTGCACGCGGTGCTCGACCGGATGGCGGCGTTCGCGGACCGCATCCGGACGGGCGAGTGGACCGGGTACACCGGCGAGCGCATCACGACCGTGGTCAACATCGGCATCGGCGGCTCCGACCTGGGCCCGGCCATGGCGTACGAGGCGCTGCGGGCCTACACCGACCGCTCCCTGAGCTTCAAGTTCGTCTCCAACGTCGACGGCGCCGACCTGCACGAGGCCGTCCGCGACGCGAACCCGGCCACGACGCTGTTCATCGTGTCGTCGAAGACGTTCACCACGATCGAGACCATCACCAACGCCACCGCCGCCCGCCAGTGGCTCCTCGACGCGCTCGGCGACGACTCGGCCGTGGCCAAGCACTTCGTGGCCGTGTCGACGAACGCGAGCGAGGTCGCGAAGTTCGGCATCGACACGACGAACATGTTCGAGTTCTGGGACTGGGTCGGCGGCCGCTACTCCTACGACTCCGCGATCGGCCTCTCGCTCATGATCGCGCTGGGCCCGGACGGCTTCCGGCAGATGCTGGCCGGCTTCCACCAGATGGACCAGCACTTCCTGACCGCGCCCCCCGAGTCGAACGCGCCGCTCCTGCTGGGCCTGCTGGGCATCTGGTACCGCAACTTCCACGACGCCCAGACGCACGCGGTGCTGCCGTACAGCCACTACCTTTCGCGGTTCACCGCGTACCTGCAGCAGCTCGACATGGAGTCCAACGGCAAGTCCGTGGACCGCGAGGGCAAGCCGGTGGAGTGGGCGACGGGCCCGATCGTGTGGGGCACGCCCGGCACCAACGGCCAGCACGCGTACTACCAGCTCATCCACCAGGGCACCACCCTCATCCCGGCCGACCTCATCGGCTTCGCCCAGCCGGTGGCGGAGCTCGGCCCCCTGGCCGGCCAGCACGACCTGCTCATGGCGAACCTCTTCGCACAGGGCCAGGCGCTGGCGTTCGGCAAGACCTCCGAGCAGGTGGCGGCCGAGGGCGTGGCCGAGGCGGAGGTGCCGCACCGCACCTTCCAGGGCAACCGCCCGACCACCACGATCCTGGCCAACGAGCTGACCCCGCACGTGCTGGGGCAGCTGATCGCCCTGTACGAGCACAAGGTCTTCGTCCAGGGCGCGATCTGGGACATCGACTCGTTCGACCAGTGGGGCGTGGAGCTGGGCAAGGTACTGGCGAAGCGCATCGAGCCGGCGCTGGCCTCGGAGAGCCCGGACCTTTCGGCCCTGGACTCTTCGACGGCCGGCCTGGTGGGTCGCTACCGCGCACTGCGGGGCCGCTGACCGTTTCTTCAACAGCCGGCGCGGATCGGGAACTGCTCCCCAAATCCGCGCCGGCGGTGTTTTCGGGCTGATTTTGGAGAGCCTCGGCGGAATGTACGGCGCGCGGGTCGCTGAGAGCTGCAGTCGATTGTTCCGAGTCGTGCACACTGGGCGGCGGAGCATCGACAACCGGCGGTTCCGACGACTTCGGCGCAAGGGCCTCCCGCGCCCGCTGCTCGAAGTACGCGTGAGCCGCCTCGACACTGCCGAACTGGTCGCAGAGCTTCTTGTCGTGCCGCTGCGCAAGCCCCCAGTCGCGATGCCGCTGGTGTTCCTTCCGAAAATTCTCACCACCAGGCGAATAATTACGCCGCCGAGTAGCGTCATACATAGCGGTAATTTCGGCCCGACTGAACAACCCCCGCTGCCCCAACACATATCGATTATCCCAAATCACGGCCAAAAACAGGATCCCGTTTCAAATAGCGCGAGACAAAACAGGGACCACCGAATGACGACCCGCACGAACCCGGCAGCAAACAACGGCCAAGAGGCATAACCGCAGGCAACAACGAAAAGGAACCACGCTTACACATTGCGGCAGCCGAAGGCTCCCGCGCACCATCGGCCGAGCGTCGTTTGTCAGCCCCCCGTCCAAGTAAGAGGGCGCTCGTGGCGCGACAACGGCGGCGCCCCCAAGCGAGAAGGGGAGCCGCCGCCGCCAAAAGAGAAAGCTCAGCCCCGCTCGACCAGGTGCCCGATCAGCTCCGGAGCCCGCAACTGAGCCCCCGACCCATCACGCCGAGAGTCGGCAGTAGGCAGATCGCGCGGATCGCCCTTGGTGTTGGACGCCACCGGCCGCGGCCCGATCCAAGCCAGAACCAGATGCGTCTCGCCCTTGAGGAAGCGCTGAGCGCGCACACCCCCGGTAGCGCGGCCCTTCGCCGGGTACAGCCGCAACGGCGTCATCTTCGCGTTGCCCATGGTTGCGGTCACCACCATCGGCTCGCCGTGCTCCGGGTCCTTGGTGACCACGGCGCCGAAGAAGAGGGCCTCGACGCCCTCCGTGAGGTTGATGCCGGCCATGCCGCCGCCCTTGAGGCCCTGCGGGCGCACCAGCGAGGCCGGGAAGCGCAGCAGGGACGCGTCGGAGCTGACGAACGCCAGGGTCTCGGTGCCGTCGGCGAGCCAGGTCGCGCCGATCACCTCGTCGCCCTCGCGCAGGCCTATGACCTCGAACTCGTCGGAGCGCACGGGCCACTCCGGGGAGCAGATCTTCACCTGGCCGTTGCGGGTGCCGAGCGCGAGGCCGGGGGAGCCCGAATCGCGTTCGGCGAGCGGGGCCAGGCCGACGACGGTCTCGCCCTTCTCCAGCGGTACCAGCTCGGCGGTCGACATGCCGCCGCGCAGGGAGACGGTGCCGGTCTGCTCGGGCAGGACCGGCAGCGGCAGGACGTCGACCTTGAAGGCGCGGCCGCGGCTGGTGACGAGCAGGACCTGGCCGCGGGCGGTGGTGTGCACGACCGCGCGGACCGCGTCGTGCTTGTCGCGGCCGGCCTTGCGGCTGCCCTCGGGGGCCTCCTCCGACTCGGCGGCGGTGCGGGCGACCAGGCCGGTCGCCGAGAGCAGCACTTGGCACGGGTCGTCGGTGACCTCGAGCGGGCCGGCCGGCACGGAGGCGGCCAGCACCTCCTTGAGGTCGCCGTCGATGAGGGTGGTGCGCCGGGGCTGGCCGTGGTCCTTCACGACGGCGGCCAGCTCGTCGGAGACGACCTTCTTGAGCACCTTCTCGTCGTCGAGGATCAGGCTCAGCGCCGCGATCTCCTCGTTGAGGCGCTGCTGCTCGGCCTCGAGCTCCAGCCGGTCGTAGCGGGTCAGCCGGCGCAGCGGGGTGTCGAGGATGTAGGTGGCCTGGATGTCGGTGAGCCCGAACTCGCTCATCAGGCCGGCCTTGGCCGCGGCCGCGTTGTCGCTGTCGCGGATCAGGGCGATCACCCGGTCGATGTCCAGCAGCGCGATCAGCAGGCCGTCGACGAGGTGCAGGCGGTCCTGGCGCTTCTTGCGGCGGAACTCGGTGCGCCGGGTCACCACCTCGTAGCGGTGCCGCAGGAACACCTCCAGCAGCGCCTTGAGCCCCAGCGTCCGCGGCTGGCCGTCGACGAGCACGAGGTTGTTGACGCCGAAGGACTGCTCCAGCGGGGTGAGCCGGTAGAGGTCGGACAGCAGGGCCTGCGGGTTGACGCCGACCTTGCACTCGATGACCAGGCGGGTGCCGTTCTCGCGGTCGGTGAGGTCCTTGACGTCGGCGATGCCCTGCAGCCGCTTGGTCTTGTTGACCTCGTCGGTGATCTTCTCGATCACCTTCTCGGCGCCGATGCCGTACGGCAGCTCGGTGACCGTGATCGCCTGCCGCCCGCGGCTGCCCTCCAGCAGCCCGATCTCCACGCGCCCGCGCATGCGCACCACGCCGCGGCCGGTCTCGTAGGCCCGGCGGACCTCGTCGAGGCCGAGCAGGAGCCCGCCGGTGGGCAGGTCGGGGCCCGGGACGAACTCCATGAGCTTGTCCAGGGTCGCGGTCGGGTGGTTGATCAGCCAGCGGGTAGCGGCCACGATCTCGGCGAGGTTGTGCGGGATCATGTTGGTCGCCATGCCGACCGCGATCCCCGACGAGCCGTTGACCAGCAGGTTGGGGAAGGCCGCGGGCAGCACCGAGGGCTCGTCCAGGGAGCCGTCGTAGTTGGGCCGGAAGTCGACGGTGCCCTCGTCGAGCTCGCCGACGAGCAGCATCGCCTCGCGGGACATGCGGGCCTCGGTGTACCGCGAGGCCGCCGGCCCGTCGTCGGGCGAGCCGAAGTTGCCGTGCCCGTCGATGAGCGGGACGTTGAGCGAGAAGTCCTGGGCCATGCGCACCATGGCGTCGTAGATCGCGCTGTCGCCGTGCGGGTGGTACTTACCCATGACGTCACCGACGACCCGGGAGGACTTCACGTGCCCGCGGTCGGGGCGGTGCCCCTGCTCGTTCATCGAGAAGAGAATCCGCCGGTGTACCGGCTTGAGCCCGTCCCGCGCGTCGGGCAGCGCCCGCGAGTGGATGACCGAGTAGGCGTACTCCAGGTAGGAGTCCTCCACCTCGGTGGTGAGCGGGTTGTTCAGCACCCGCGCACCGGCCTGGTCGAACGCGGACAGGTCGGCCTTGACCGCCTTGGTGGTCTTACGTGCCATCGTGAACTGTCGGCCTTCCGGTCGTTACGCGTCGATCGTCTCTTGGTCGACCCGCGCCGCGGAGTCGATGAGCCAGTTGCGGCGGGGCTCGACCCGCTCGCCCATGAGCAGCTCGAGGACCTCCTCGGCCCGCTCGACGTCGTCGAGGGTGATGCGCCGCACCGACCGGGTCGCCGGGTTCATCGTGGTGTCCCACAGCTCGTCGGCGTCCATCTCGCCCAGGCCCTTGAACCGGGGGATCGGCGTGACGACCTGCTTGCCGGCCTTCTCCAGCCGGGCCACGGTGCTCTCCATCTCCTGCTGCGTGTACGTGTAGATCGTCTCCGGGTTCCGCCCCTTCGTGACGATCTTGTGCAGCGGCGGGACGGCCGCGTAGAGCCGCCCGTCGGCGATGGCCGGTCGCATGTACTTCGCGAACAGCGTGATGAGCAGGGTGCGGATGTGCGAGCCGTCGACGTCGGCGTCGGCCATGATCAGGATGCGGCCGTAGCGCATCGCCTCGAGGTCGAAGGTCCGGCCGGAGCCGGACCCGAGCACCTGCACGATCGCCGAGCACTCGGCGTTGTCCAGCACCTGCTGGATGTTCGCCTTCTGCACGTTGAGGATCTTGCCGCGGATCGGCAGCAGCGCCTGGTACTCCGACGAGCGGGCCATGCGGGCCGTGCCCAGCGCGCTGTCGCCCTCGACGATGAACAGCTCGCTGCGCTGCACGCCGGTGGAGCGGCAGTCGACGAGCTTGGCCGGCATCGACGCGCCCTCCAGCGCTGTCTTGCGCCGGGCCGCGTCCTTCTGCTGCTTCTGCGTGAGCCGGACCCGGGCCGCGTCGACGATCTTCTGCAGCACCGTGCGCGCCTCGACCTTGGTCTTGCGCGCCTCGATCCAGGCCTTCACCTGCTGCTCGACGACCTGCTGCACGACCCGGGTGACCGGCGCCGTGGACAGCTCGTCCTTGGTCTGGGAGGTGAACTGCGGCTCGGGGATGCGCACGTGGACGACCGCGGTCATGCCCTCGAGCACGTCGTCGAGGGTCGGCAGGTCCTCCTTGGGCCGCAGCAGGCCGCGGGTGTTGCGGATGGCGTCGGTCAGCGCCCGCAGCGCGCCGCGCTCGAAGCCGCGCCGGTGCGTGCCGCCGTGCACGTTGCGGATGGTGTTGGTGAACGTCTCGACGACCCGCTCGTAACCGGTGCCCCAGCGCAGCGCGATCTCGACCTCGGCGCGCCGCTCGACGTTGGCCTTCATCACGCCGTTCTCGTCGGCGGCGTTCTCCTTGTAGGTGCCCTCACCGTTGATGAGCAGCGTGCCGCAGACCGGCTTGTCGCCGCTCGGGGCCAGGAACTCCACCATGTCCGACAGGCCGTTGGGGTAGTGGAACGTCTCGGTCTCGATCGAGCCCTGGGTGGCGTCCTTGAGCACGTAGGTCACGCCCGGCACCAGGAACGCCGTGTTGCGCAGCTTCGCCCGCACCGCGTCGGCGTCGAGGCCGGCGCCGGTCTCGAAGTAGCGCGGGTCGTGCCAGTAGCGGGTCGAGGTGCCGGTGGCGGAGCCGCGCTTCATGCGGCCCTGCACGGTCAGCCCGCCGCGGCGGGTGAACTTCGCGCCCGCGCCGGTGCCCTCGAACTCGCCCGGCACGCCGTGCTGGAACGCCATGTGGTGGACCTTGCCCTCGCGGCGCACGGTCACCT
Source organism: Dactylosporangium sp. McL0621 (assembly GCF_049995355.1). NCBI lineage: Bacteria > Bacillati > Actinomycetota > Actinomycetes > Micromonosporales > Micromonosporaceae > Dactylosporangium > Dactylosporangium sp. McL0621. The sequence goes on along the minus strand of NZ_CP188259.1, from coordinate 8,490,165 downwards.
CGAAGCGAGTGGACAGCGCGTTCACCGCGGAGGCGCCGACGCCGTGCAGGCCGCCGGAGGTCTTGTACCCGGACCCGCCGAACTTCCCGCCCGCGTGCAGCCGGGTCAGGACCAGTTCGACGCCGGACATCCCCGACTTGGCGTGCACGTCCACGGGGATGCCACGGCCGTCGTCGTCGACCTGCACCGAGCCGTCGGCGTGCAGCGTCACCTCGACCCGGGTGGCGTGCCCGGCGATGCCCTCGTCGGTGGAGTTGTCCACGATCTCGTTGAACAGGTGGGCGACGCCGCGGCTGTCGGTCGAGCCGATGTACATGCCCGGTCGCTTGCGGACGGCGTCGAGCCCTTCGAGGAGCGTGAGGTCGTCTGCCCCGTACAAGGTCTCGGGTTGTGCGGTCAACTCGGCTCTCTCCAATGGTCCTCGTCCCTGTGCTGCCGCGAGCGTAGACCTAGGGTCTGACACTTTTTCGGCACCCTGGTGACCTGTGGCCCCTGACGCGCCGGTTTTCCGGATCGGCGCCGACCGAAACGCGGCGCCCTCTACCGGGCCGCGACCTCGGATGATACTGCGCGCCGGGGGAGAGCGGCGGGCGGCGCGCAACGAGCGGGTCAGATGTTGACGGGTGTGCGGCCGTTGCTGAACTGCCGTACCGCCGCCAGGATCTCGTCCTCGGAGCGGTCGGCGAAGTTGAGCGTCGCGGTGAAGCCGGACCCGTAGAAGAGCTTCACCAGCGCCGAGTCGATCTGGGTGAAGGCGCCGAGGCTGCCCTCCAGCCGCGGGTCGCGCGGCTTGACCACGAGCATCTTCTCCAGCCCCCAGCGCCGGCGGCGGATCTGCTCGACGCCCTCCCAGGGCAGCCAGACCGCCTGGCCGCGGGTCGGCCGGGTCTTGATCCACAGGCCGTTCGGCGCCAGCGCGAGCACCGGCCCGCCCGAGGTCATGAGGAAGATCTGCAGCCCGAGGGCGGCGGCGATCACGACGGCCACGCAGACGACGATGCCGGCCAGCGCCACCACGTCGCCGCTGGTGTGGTTGGGGTCGCCGTCGGCGGTCAGGGCCAGCCCGAGCGGGCAGGCGAACACCGCGAGGGCGACCACGGCGATCGGCGCGAGCACGAAGACGCGCTTGAGCACGCTGGGCCGGGCGACGAACGGCAGGTTGTCGGGGATGCGTTTGGTGATCGGGAGCTGGGGGCCGCGGGGCACGCCGTAGCCGGCGCCCGGAACCCCGCCGGGCGGAACCGCTCCGGGCGGCGGGACCGGGCCGGGCCGGGCGATGCGCGGGCCGGGGCCGTAGCCGCCGGGCGGCAGCAGCTCGCCGGAGATCGGCACGTTGGCCGGCGGCGCGGGCGGGGGAGGGGGCGGCGGCGGTGGCTGCGGCCGGTTCCAGGCGGGCGGCCGGGGCCCCGAGGTGGGGCCGGAGGGCGAGGTCGGCTCCGACGGCGGCTCGGTCACGGCGACACCTTAACCCCGCCGCGCGGAGCAGTCACGCGCCCCCGGTGCGGTCGATCCAGGAGGTGTACCCGGCCGTGCCCCCGGACCCGCTGCCGTCCATGTAGTGCTCGCGCAGGTCGGCGCGGGTCAGGTACACCGCGGCGAAGATGAGCAGGGCGGCCGCGAGCAGCCCGGCCACGCCGTGCGGCCACACGTACCAGTCGGGGACGACCTGCGCGTACTCGGCCCGCAGCTCGGCCGGCTCCTCGCCGGTCGGGGCCACCGCCCACTCCGGCCCGCCGACCAGGAAGCACAGCGTGGTCAGCGCGATGATCGGCGCGGCGATCCAGACCGCGGTCCGGGCCTTGCTCGACGGGCGGCCCAGCAGCAGGCCGACGGGTATGAGCACCAGGGCGGAGACCGCCGCGGTGTAGAGGCTGTTGAGCATGTCGGCGCGGGCCTGGCGGAGCTGGCCGTCGGAGACCATCCTGACGTGCAGCCCGGCCAGATGGGCCAAAGCCGCCCACGAGAGCACCGCGGCGAGGCCGAGCAGCAGCCCCGCGCCGAGCACCGACCAGCGGACCAGCCGCACCTGAGTGGACACAGGCATGCGCAACCCCTCCCCCGAAAGTCGCGTACACGGTATCAGCGAAGCTCGACGGCCACGTCATGCTCGGCGAGAAGCTGCACGAGGCCGTCGAGGGTGACGCCGTCGGCCCAGCGGCGCCGGTCGTAGCCCGGCGTCAGGTGGGCGCGCGCCACGTCCGCGTCACGCCACACCAGGCGGAACGGCGGCGCGACCCCGAACCCGCCGGAGAGGCAGTCGTCGAGGGCGTCGAGGTTGGCCCCGAAGTACCCGCCGGGCCCGTTGACCGCCTCGCCGACGGCGCAGTAGAAGCCCTCGACGTCGGTGACGTGCCGCCCGTCCAGGTGGACGGTCGTCCCGGGACCGCGGTCCGGCCCGCGGTGGGCGTGGTGGCCCATCGCGGCCAGGCACCAGGCGTCGCGCAGGTCCCGGTCGAACCCGGCCCACTCGTTCGGCCCGGCCGGCCCGCCGGACTGCCACCGCCGCCAGATCGCCTCGGCCCCGGCGTGCAGTGGCTCGGCGAGCGCGTCGACGAGCGTGATGTCGAACCGGCCCGCGCCGGCGGGCTCGGCGCGGGCGACGCGGCCGTCGAGCCGGGCCCGGGTGTCGGCGAGGCCGCGCGGCCCGTCGGAGTACACCCCGGCCCGGAACCCGGCGTCCCGGAAGCGCCCCTCGGCGTGGGCGCGCACCGCGGTGGCCAGGGCCGGGCCGGGCCGGCAGCCGCGCAGCACCACGTCGGCGGGCGGGGCGGCCCGGCGCTCCCGGAACACGCCGCCGACGTCGATGCAGCGGCCCAGCCGCGCCTCGGCCGCCGCGCCGCCGGTGAGGCGGAACCCGCCCGGGCCGGGGCGCCGGTCGGCGACGGCGCGGTCGTCGGGGTGGAGCCGGCCCTGGAGGTCGACGTCGAGCAGGCCGGGCGCGAGGGTGGAGGGCAGCACCGCGAGCACGGTCAGGTCGACCAGCAGCGGGGCGTTCGTCGGGTCCTCGGTAGCGTCCTCGACGTACACGTTGCCCAGCCACGCCCCGGGCGCCGCGCTGGCGAGCGGGCCGGCCGGGACGACGCCGAGCAGCGTGTACCGCTCCAGCGGCGGGGCCGGCGGCGGGCCCGCGAACAGCCCGTCCACCGCGGCGCAGCCGGCCGGCTCGGACTCCTCCTCGTCCCGGCTCAGCAGCCGCCAGCGCGCCTCCGCCACGGCTCAGCCCCCGACGTGGATGCCCGGGCGCTGCGCCGGGTCCGGCTCGGCCGAGCGGATGATCTCGCGTACCACGGGGGCCGTGTCGCCGCGGCCGAGGATGAGGTACCGGAACAGGTGCCCCAGCGGGTTGCCCTCGGCCCACTCGAAGTAGGCGTGCGGACGGACCCCGGTCGCGTCGCGCAGCGCGAGCAGGATCGCCGCGATCGCGTTGGGCGCCGCCGGGCTCTCGGTGCGCAGCACCCGGTAGCCCTCCACGTCGACGCCGCGCACGCGCAGCGTGCCGGAGAACGTGGACGGGTCGACCACCTCGACCTCCAGGAACATCACGTCGGCGCGGCCCGGCACCGGGTTGATGCCGCGCTGCTCGGACTCCTTGCCCTCGTACTCGGCCCGGTCCCCGGCCTCGCGGCGGTTGGCCACGAGGTTGAGCTCGCCGTCGTGCTCGATCGACTCGGTGACGAAGCGCCGGGCGGTGTCGTCGAACTCGATCGCGTCGGCGCGCAGCTCGGTGGTGCGGCTGATCCGCGACACGAGCGACACCACGACGATCCCGGCGATGAAGACGGCGGAGATGAGGATGCCGTCGGGCTTCTCGACGACGTTGGCGCCCAGCGCGTACAGCAGGATGAGGGTCAGCACCGTGAACGCCGACCCGGCGGCGCGCTGACCGGCCCGGAACGCCGAGATCGTGACCGCCACGGCCCCGGAGACCATCATGGCCAGGATGCCGGTGGCGTAGGCCCCGGCCTGGGCGTTGACGTCGGCGCCGAAGGCGACCGTGATGGCGATGCTGATCACGGTGTAGACCAGCACGATCGGGCGGACCGCGCGGCCCCACTCCGGCGCCATGCCGTAGGAGGGCAGGTAACGCGGGATGATGTTGATGAGCCCGGCCATCGCCGACGCGCCCGCGAACCACAGGATGAGCACGCTGCTGATGTCGTAGACGGTGCCGAACGCCGCGCCGATCTTCTCGTGCGCGAGGTACGCCAGCGCCCGCCCGGCCGCCGCCCCGCCCTCCTCGAACTCCTGCTGCGGGATGAGCACGGTGGTGATGAAGCTCGTCGCGATCAGGTACACCGACATGATCGCGGCCGCGACCGTCAGCAGCTTCTTGGTGTTGGCCAGGCGCGACGCCCGCCGCTCGGCGGCGTCCCGGCCGTCGGCGGCGACCAGCGGCATCATGCTGACCCCGGTCTCGAAGCCGGACAGGCCCAGCACCAGCGACGGGAACGCGACCAGGGCCGGCAGCAGCAGCCCGAACCCGCCGCCGTGCTCGGTGCTCAGCGCGTGCGTCCAGCCCGACAGCGCCCCGGCGGTGGTGAACACGTCGACCAGGCCGACCACCACGATTACCGCGTTGAGCAGCAGGAACACCCCGACCAGCGGGATCGCCACGGCGACCGCCTCGCTGAAGCCGAGCAGGAACACCCCGCCCAGGATGAGCAGCAGGATCACGGTGATCAGCACTTCGTGGCCGTGCATGAAGCTCGGGAAGACCGGGTTCTCCACCATGTGCACGGAGGCGTCGGCCGCGCTCAGCGTGATGGTGATGATCCACGAGGTGGCGACGAAGCCGAGCAGCACCAGCACGAAGAGCTTGCCCCGCCAGAAGGGCAGGAGCGTCTCCAGCATCGCCACGGAGCCCTGGCCGTTCGGGCTCTCCTTGGCGACCCGGCGGTACATCGGCAGCATCCCCAGCAGCGTGAGCGCCACGATGAGCAGGGTCGCCAGCGGCGACAGGGCCCCGGCGGCCAGTGCGGCGATGGCCGGCAGGTAGGACAGCGTGGAGAAGTAGTCGACGCCGGTCAGCGTCATCACCTTCCACCAGGCCTGCGGCTTGGCGTGCGCCTCGTCGCTCTCCGGGCCGACCGGGGCGACGCGGTGCTCCAGCAGCCAGCGCCCGATCGGGCCGCCAGGCCGCGTCCGGGGGGCCGGGCTGTCGACCCGGGCGGGCAGTACGTACTCGGGCGTGGTCGTCATGGCCTCTCTACAACCATCTGGACTTGCGGAACAGGCGGTACAGCACCAGCATCCCGGCGGTCATCACCAGCACCACCACGGCGAAGCCCCACGGCGACGAGGTGCCCGGCATGTTGTCGAAGTTCATGCCGTACACGCCGGCGATGGCGGTCGGGACCGCGGCCATCGCCGCCCACGCGGCAATCTTGCGCATGTCATTGTTCTGGTCGAGCCCCACCTGCGCCAGCCGCGCCTGCAGGATCGAGTCCAGCAGCTCGTTGTACGTCGCGACGCGCTCCACCACCTGGTTGAGTCTGCCCAGCGCGCCGGCGAAGTGCTGTCGCAGACCCGGCGGAAGCTCGGACGTGATCTCCGTCATGAGCCGCAGCGGCGCCTGCAGCGGCAGCACCGCCCGCTTGAACTCCACCAGCTCCCGCTTGAGCTGGTAGATCTGCTGCACGTCGCAGCCGCCCTGGCGCAGGAACGCGGTCTCCTCGAGCTTCTCCACGTCGCGCTCCACGCGGGTGGCCACGTCGTGGTACACCTCGACCATCCGCTCGATGACCGCGAAGCCGACCGCCCACGGGCCCTGCCCGAGCAGGCTCGGCCGCCGCTGGAGCCCCTCGCGCACGTCGGCGAGCGCGCCCGCCCCGCCGTGGCGCACCGACACCACGAAGTGCGCGCCGATGAGCAGCGTGACCGCGCCGGTGTCGACGACCTCGGAGGTCTCGGTCAGCTGGGCGTGCTCGACGTACCGGGCGGTGCGCAGCGTGAGCACCGTCACGTCCCCGCGCCGCTCGACGGCCGGGCGCCGCTCGACGTCGAGGGTCTGGTCGACGGTCGCCTCGTCGGCGCCGACCGTCTCGGCGATCGCGGTGAACTGCGTCCAGGTGGGCTCGTACAGGCCCAGCCACACGAAGCCGTTGCGCCGGCGCCGGGCCGCGGCGTAGGCGTCGGCGAACGCGGGGCGGCCCGGCTGGCGGGTGCCGCGCACGTACAGCGCGCAGTCCATGATCGCCGCGTCCTCCCCGGGGCGCGGTAGCAGCTGCGGCGAGCGCTCGTCCGGCTGGATGCCTGACAGCATGCGGCCGAGCAGCCGGCCGACCCGCCGGCCGACCTTCCGGCCCGCGCTGAGCTGGGTGTCGTTCATGAGCGGTCACGGTACCGCCGCCGCGCATGTCGGGCGCGTGTCGGGTCGTGTCGGTCGCGTGTCGGTGGCGGCGCGCAGAGTTCCGGGCATGACGAACGACGTGATGGTCGAGGCGAGCGGCCTCGTCAAGCACTTCGGCCAGACGAAGGCCCTGCAGGGCGTCGACCTGGTCATCCCGCGCGGGACCGTGCACGGTGTGCTCGGCCCCAACGGCGCCGGCAAGACCACCGCCGTGCGCATCCTGTCCACCCTCATCCGGCCGGACGCCGGCACCGCCCGCATCGGCGGGTACGACGTGGTCCGCGAGGCCGAGAAGGTCCGCGCCTCGATCGGGCTGACCGGGCAGTACGCCTCCGTCGACGAGGACCTCACCGGCCGGCAGAACCTGGTGCTGTTCGGCACCCTGCTCGACCTCGGCCGCCGCGGCGCCCGCGCCCGGGCCGCCGAGCTGTTGGCCTGGTTCGACCTGACCGACGCCGCGGACCGGCCGGCCAAGACGTACTCCGGGGGCATGCGCCGCCGCCTCGACCTGGCCGCGAGCCTCGTCGGGCGCCCCGACGTGATCTTCCTGGACGAGCCGACGACCGGCCTCGACCCGGCCAAGCGCGAGGACATGTGGGAGGTCGTGCGCAAGCTGGTCCGCGACGGCTCCACGGTCCTGCTGACCACGCAGTACCTGGAGGAGGCCGAGGCGCTCGCCGACGAGATCACCGTCATCGACCACGGCCGGGTCATCGCCAACGACACGCCCGAGCGGCTCAAGCGGATCGTCGGCGGCCAGACCCTCGAGATCCGCCCGTCCGACGAGCGCGACCTGCCCCGCGCCGCCGAGATCCTCACCATGGTCTCCTCCGGCGCGGCCGCCGACCAGATCCGCGCCGGCGTCCTGGCCGTGCCCGTCTCCGGCGACGCCGCCATGGCCGAGGCCGTGGCCAAGCTCACCGCCGAGGGCATCGCCGTCACCGAGCTCTCGCTGCACCTGCCTTCGCTCGACGAGGTCTTCTTCACCCTCACGTCCACCAAGCCCGCGGAGGTCCCGGCATGAGCACCATCGTCCTCGAGCGCCCCGCGCCCAAGCCGTTCAAGCTGGTGCGGCACTCCCTCGAGCTCACCCGGCGCAGTCTCATCAAGACCATGCGCACCCCCGAGCAGCTCATCGACGTCACCGTGCAGCCCGCGCTGTTCATGATCATTTTCGTGTACGTGTTCGGCGGCGCGATCTCCGGCTCGACCCACGACTACCTGCAGTTCGTGATGCCGGGCATCCTGGCCCAGACCATCGCCATGGGCGCGGTCTCGATCGGCGTGAACCTCAACACCGACATCGAGAAGGGCATCTTCGACCGGTTCCGGTCCCTGCCGATCCCGCGGGCGGCCCCGCTGATCGGCGCGGTGCTCGGCGACGTCGTGCGGTACGTCCTCGTGACGGTCTCCACGTTCGTCTTCGCGTACATCATGGGCTTCCGCATCGGCTCCGACCCGCTGCACGCGGCCGCCGGCGGCCTGCTCGCCGTCGTGTTCGGCCTGTCGCTGTCCTGGGCCCCGGTGCTCATCGGCATGCTCGCCCGCACCTCCGGCGCGGTGCAAGGCATCTGCTTCCTCATCGTGCTGCCGCTGACCTTCGCCTCCAACGTGTTCGTCGGCACGGCGACGCTGCCGGGCTGGATGCAGGGGTTCGTGCGCAACAACCCGCTCACCCACCTCGTCGAGGCGATGCGCGGGCTGTTCCTGGGCACGCCCGGCTACGGGGTCCACGTGTGGTGGACGCTGGGCTGGTCGGCGGCGCTCGTCGCGGTGTTCATGCCGCTGGCGCTGCGGGCCTACCGCCGCAAGGTCTGAAGGTGTACGTCCACCAGCGCGCCGATGCGGTCGGTGACTTCGGTCATCGGCCGCTCGCGCCAGGCTTCCGGCCCCGGGCCGCCCGGTTCGTCGCCGGTGCGGCCCAGCGCGGCGTCGAGCACCGGGTCGGCGCCGGGCTCGAACAGCTGGGCCGGGTTGGCCGAGCAGCGCACGCCGAGCGCCCACAGCTCCCGCGCCCCGGCCTCGTCGCCCAGGTGCGCGGCCAGCGCCGCCCCGCTCAGCGCCCAGGCACCCAGCGCGGGCACGTCCAGGGCGCCGAGCGCCTCCGCGCGGACGCCGGCCAGCAGCCGCCCGGCCCGCGGCGCGCCGGCCCGGCCCCCGGCCCGCAGGTTGAACGCGGCCGCGGCGACGTTGAACACGATGCGGAACTGCGGCACCGGCGTCCCGACCTCCTCGGCGATCGCGGCGGCCCGCTCGGCGTGCGCGACCGCGTCGTCCGGGCGCCGGCGCAGCCAGGCGTGGTGGGCCAGCCCGAGATGCGCCTGGGCGGTGTCCATGATCTGCATGCCGACCGGGGGCGGCAGCGACGGCGCCGCGCGGACCATCTCCAGCAGCCGCTCGGCCGCCTCGTCGTCGCCGCGCTCGGCCAGCTGCGCGTCGAGCAGGACCCGGATCGAGCCCGCGTCGTCGGCCGCGCCGAGCAGCTCCATGTGCCGGGCGCCGCGCCGCAGCCACTCGGAGCTGCGCTCATCCCCCGTTACCTGGGCGCCGATCATCTGGGCGGCCATGCCCATGCCCCAGTGGTCCCCGGCGGCCTCGAAGCGCCGGTAGGCCCGCTCCGCGTCCGCGGTCCGCTCGGCCACCGACACGACCTCGCCGCGGTTCTCCCGGATCACCCCGCGCAGGAACAGGCCGAAGCCCTGCGCGTACGGGTCCGGGTCGGCGACGAGCGCCTCGGCCGCCGCCAGCCCCACGTTCCACTTGAGGTCGCCCAGGGCCGGCACCATCGCCGCGAGCGCCGCCGCCCGCGGTGACGGCCGCCGCCCGGACCGCTCCAGCTCCCGCAGCATCCGCTTCGCCGCCATGAACACCCGGTGCCCGTCCACCGCGAACGCGTTGATCCCGCCCAGCAGGCACAGCCAGGTGAGCCGGTCGGGGTCCGCCTCGCCCAGCAGCCGGTACTCCCGCCGCGCCACCGGGTCGTCGACCTTCAGCAGCGCCGAGGCCCACGGGCTCACCTCGGAGTGCAGGCCCCGCACGGTCCAGACGTGGAACAGCGGCACCGCGACGTCCACGGCCGCCGCGTCGTCGCGGCCGACCGTCCACCGCAGCGCGGCGATGAGGTTGTCCTGCTCGGTGGAGCAGCGCGCGAACGCGGCCAGCTGCCCCGGCCCGATGAACTCCGCGTGCAGCCGGACGGCCTCGGCCCGGGCCCAGGCCGCGAGCCCGGCCATCGCCTCGTCCCGCCCGCCGGCCGCGGACAGCCGCGCCTCGCCGTACTCGCGGACGGTCTCCAGCATCCGGTACCGCGGCCCGTCCTCGAGCACGAGCAGCGACTGCTCCACGAGCGTGGCCAGCCGCACGGCGAGGCCGCGGTCGCTCTGCCCGGCGACGTGCCCGGCCAGCTCCCTCGTGAACGGCGCCGGGATGACGGCGAGCCGCTCCAGCAGCACCCGCTCGGCCGGGCCGAGCAGCTCGCGGCTCCAGTCGACCATCGCCCACAGGCTGGCGTGCCGCTCGGGCAGCCCGCGCAGGGCGTCGTCGAGCAGCCCGAACCGGTCGCTCAGGCCGGCCAGGACGTCCTCGATCGGCATGTGCCGCAGCCGGGCGGCGGCCAGCTCCAGGGCGAGCGGCAGGTTGTCGAGCCGCCGGCACAGCCGTACCGCCGCCTGCCGTTCCTGCCCGGTGGGGGCGCCCCCGGCGGCCGCCCGCTCGGTGAGCAGCTTCAGGGCGGCCTCGTCGTCCAGCGCGGGGAGGCGGTGCACGACCTCGCCGGCCAGGCCCAGCGGGGCGCGGCTGGTGGCCAGCACGGCGGCGTCGGGCGCGGCGGCCAGCAGGTCGGCGACGACCTCGGCGGCGTCGGCGAGCACGTGCTCGCAGTTGTCCAGCACGACCAGGCCGGCGATCTCCTGGAGCCGCTCGGCCGCGGTCCACGCCTCGGCCCGCCCCGGGGGCGGGTCGGCCGCCGCCAGCACCGCGGGCCGCACCTCGGCCCCGGAGCGCAGGCCGGCCAGCTCGATCACGTGCACCGCCGTGCCCTCGCCGGCCGCGCGCCGCGCGAGCTCGGCCGCGAGCCGGGTCTTGCCCGCGCCGCCGACGGCCACGACGGTGACCAGCGGCGCCCGGCCCAGCGCGGCCCGCACGGCGGTGACGTCCCGCTCGCGGCCGAGCATCGCGGTCGTCGCCCGCCGCCAGGCCGGGGGCAGGCCGCGCCCGGGCCGCCGCGCGGTCGCGGCCCCGGCCGGCCGGACCTCGCCGCGCAGGACGGCCAGGTGCGCCTCGGTGACCACCGGGGACGGGTCGGTGCCGTACTCGTCGGCCAGGGTCGCGCGCAGCTGCTCGATCGCGGCGAGGGCCTCGGCCGGGCGGCCGGCGGCGGCGAGGAGCCGCGCGAGCAGCGCGACGGACGGCTCGTGGGGCGGGGTGCGGGTGGCGAGCGCGCGCAGGTCGGCCTCGAGGTCCGGCCGTCCCGCCTCGGCGCCGGCCGTGGTCACCTCCGCGAACAGGGCGGCGACGGCCGGGTCGGTGAGGTCGGGGACCCTGGGGAACATGTGCCGGGCCGCCTCGGCGTGCTCGCGGGCGGCGGTGGGGTCCTGCGCGGCCAGCGCGGCGCGGGCGGCGTCGGTGCGGGCTTTGACGAGTACCGTATCCGGCTCCACGTCTTCGGCGGGCACCTTGTAGCCGCCCGGCACCGCGGTCACCGGCAGGCCCAGCCGGCGGGCCCGGGCGATCAGCGCGTGGACGGCGCCGGCGGCGTCCTCCGGGGGCGCGCCGCCCCACACGGCCTCGGCGAGCCCGGCGGGGGTGACGGTGCGGCCGCGGGCGTCGACGAGCGCGCGGACCACGGCGGCGAGGCGTTCACCGCGCACCGGGCGGCCGTCGACGGCCAGCTCGCCCAGGGTGGTGATCCGCACCGGGCAAGCATGCCACTGCGTCCGCGCTCAGCGGGTGGCGGTCTGCTGGGAGTCGTCGAGCAGCGCGTACAGCAGCGTGCCGAGCACCAGCAGGCTGCCCCCGAACACGGCCCAGCCCAGCGCCAGCCCCGCGATCACGACGACCACGCACTGGAACACCATCGCCACGAAGGCCATCCGGCGCGCGTGGCGGTCGCGGGCGGCCGCGGCGGCCAGCCCGGCCGCGAGGACCACGAGGAGCACGGCGAGCGCGATGCCCAGGATCTTGAGCGCCACCTGGGCCATCGACGGGTCGGCCCCGTTGAGCGACATCGAGTACGCGTCGATCACCCCGCCCAGCGCGAACAGGGTGACCCCGATGACCAGGCCTTCCAGGAGGATCCCCACGGCCGCGATGAGCAGCGCCAGCGTTCGCATCCGGTCAAGTTACTCCTCGGTACAAGTGGTGTCCATCAACGTAGATAGGCCGGGGACTCGGCGTCCGGCACGAGCAGCGCCGCCGCTCCGGTGCCGTCGGCGGGCACCGACCAGACGTCGGCGTGGTCGCGGTCGCGGGGCAGCGCGTACATGACGGTGCGCCCGTCGAGCCAGGCGATCTGGTCGTCGACGCTGCGGGTCTCGGCCAGCACCGTGGCGTGCAGCGTGGCCAGGTCCAGCACCGCGGGGCGCCAGCCCTTGACCGGGTCGCCGCCGACCGCCTGCTTGAACGCGATGCGGGTGCCGTCGGGCGACAGCGAGGGGCACTCGACGTTCTCGGCCAGCGTGCGCACGGTGCGGGCGGCGAAGTCGCCCTGCACGAGGTACCGGTGCGCGGCGGTCGACATCGTGGCGTAGAAGGTCTTGCCGTCCCCGGCGAACGTGACGCCCCAGTAGTTGACGTCGGCGGCCTGGTAGGGGCGGCCGTCGCGGGTGAGCGCGTAGCTCTCCAGCGTGTCGGCGACGACGTCGCCGGTGGTGGTGTCGAGCACCCCGACGCGGGTCGAGAACTGCCCGCCGTTGTACGAGTCCCCGGTCACGAACGCCGTCCAGGTCACCAGCCGGCCGTCGGCGGAGACCCGGGCCCGGTTCGGCACGCCGACCATCGGGTACGTGTCGCGCTCCCGCAGGTTCCGGTCGAGCAGAGCGACCTGGTACGTGGCCAGCGGCCCGTCGGGGCGCAGGCAGATCGCGGTGCCGGCGGCGGCGTACACGCGGTTGCAGGTGACCGCGGCGACCTTGCGGGTGTTGTCCCGGATCACCGCGAGGTGCCCCATCGACCCGTCGGCGGTGCTGCGCACCAGCAGCCCCGCCCCGGCGCCGATGTCGACCGTCTCGGCCGCGGCGGCCGCGGCGTCGTTGCGGTGCGCGGCCGCGTGGATGTAGACCCCGGCCCCGACGGCGAGCACGACCGCGGCGATCGACGTTGACAAGATCTTACGCAATTTTTGTCGTACCTCTCGGGAGAATGGAGGTGACGAGGAGGAGCGCGGCGACGGCGGTCGCGGCGGCGGCGAACAACGCCGGGCCGGGCCCCCACAGCTGCCACGCCAGGCCGAACAGGATCGAGGAGGCCAGATATGCCAGGGACTGCCCGCTCTGCACCAGCGCGATGCCGGTGGTGCGCAGCGCCTCGGGCAGCAGCGGCCCGGCGACGGCCATCAGCACGCCGTCGGTGGCCGCGTAGAAGCAGCCGTAGAGCGCCACCGTGAGCACGAGCACCGGGGTGCCGGGGAGGTTCGCGGCGAGCAGCAGGTACACGACGGCCAGGGCGGCGAACCCGGCCAGGTAGACGCGGGCGCGCCCGACGCGGTCGGCGAGGTGTCCCAGCGGGACGGCGAGGAGGAGATAGGCGAGATTGGTGCCGACCGCGAGGAGCGGAAACCAGCCGGCGGCGAGATCGTGGCGGCGCTGCAGGATCAGGTACACGAAGCCGTCGCCGATGGTGGCCAGGCCCATGACCGTGGCGGCGAGGACGACGAGCCGGAAGTCGCGGCGCGCGAGCAGGGCGGCCGCGGCGCGCGGCGACACGCCCTTGCTGTTGTTCTTGCCTTGGCGTTCGGCTTTCGAGTGCTCGTTGCCTTGCGGGGGCTGTCGCGTGTTCGTGCGCGGCGGGTTCGGCCTGCTGGTCGGCGGTGGCCGCGGTGGGCTGGTGTGCGGTGGTTGCTGCGGACCGGTGTGCGGTGGTTGCTGCGGACCGGTGTGCGGTGGTTGCTGCGGACCGGTCTGCGGCGGTCGCCGGGGACCGGTCTGTGGTCGTCGCCGCAGGCCGGGCGGTGCCGGCTGCCGCGTGTCCAGCGGCGGGTGAAGGCTTCTGCGACGTGATCGTGGTGGTGGAGGCGGCGGGTGGGCTTGGGGGAGAGAGCAAAGAACCCGACGAGCCGGCGACCGGCGCGGGCCAGGCCGGGCCGCGGTGGTCCGGCACGAACGTGGCCAGCACGAACACGCCCAGCGCGGCGACGCAGAAGCTCGTCACGAACACCGCGTCGTAGGACTGGGCCGACGCGCCCAGCACCGCGACCGCGACCAGCGGACCGGCGAACGCGCCCACGCTGTCCATCGCGCGGTGGACGCCGAAGGCGCGGCCCAGGCGGTCCGGGGGCGTCGACAGCGTGATGAGCGCGTCGCGCGGGGCGGTGCGCAGGCCCTTGCCCGCGCGGTCGGCGACGATCACCGCGCTGAGCAGCGGCACCGAGGAGCCCGCGGCGAGCAGGCCCAGCTTGGCCACGGCGGAGATGCCGTACCCGGCGGCGGCCACGGCCTTGCGGCGGCGGACACGGTCGGCCACGTAGCCGTCGACCAGGCGCAGCAGCGCGGTCGCGCCGGTGTAGAGGCCGTCGACCACGCCGTAGCCGAGGGGGCCGAGGTGCAGGCCCAGCATGAGGTACAGCGGAAGGATCGCGGCCACCATCTCCGAGGAGACGTCCGTGATCAGGCTCACCGCGCCCAGCGCGAGCACCGTGGCGGCGATGCGGGAGCCGCGGCGCGCGGGGGTGGGGCCGGGCGTCGCCGGCTTGTCCACTGTGGACAGGTACACCGAAGGCCTCTCAGGTGACCGGGAGGCGCCCCGCCGGGGACGGGGCGCCCGTGGGGTGGGTCAGTTCCAGACATCCGTGATCGGGGCGAGCGAGGCCGCGCCGCCGATGCCGGGCAGGCCGTACGCGCCCTCGATGGTGCGCAGGACGTTGTAGTGGTTGATCTTCTCCGGGTAGGTGCCGGTCTTCACGCCGGCGCCGACGAAGACGGTGAAGATCTGGTTGAGGGCCAGGCGGTTGTCCTCGTCGAACGTGACGATCAGCAGGCTGTTGTGCGTCTTGGCCCACTGGGCGTAGGCGTCGAGGTTGTTCTTCAGCCAGGTGTCGCCGGTGCCGACCGAGCAGTCGTGCATGTCGTTGCACATGTTCGGCGTGACGAACGCGACCGTCGGCAGCGAGGCGTAGTTCGACGACGACGGGAAGCTCGCGTACGTCAGGTTCGACGCCGCGGGCACGCTGGAGAAGTCCACCCAGCTGTTGTGCTTGCGCTGGTAGTTACCGCTCGAGCAGCCGGTGTACCCGTTCGACGGCATCGACTCCGAGTAGCCCTTGAACGACAGGCCGGCCCCCGACAGCTGTGACTGCAGGTTGGTGCCGGTGAAGTTCTTCGGGCAGTCGTCGTTCGTCACGCCCTGGGTGGAGCCCGAGAACAGCGCGATGTAGTTCGGCTGGCTCGGGTGCGTGATCGCGTACGACTTGGTGAACTTCGCACCCTGGCTCGCCAGGGAGTTGAAGTACGGGGCGGAGCCGGAGCCGCTGATCTGCGAGTACGCCTTGTTCTCGAACATGACCAGGACGATGTGGTCGAAGCGCGGCACGCTCGTGGCGGCCTGCGCCGAGGACGCCGCGGCGGTGAGGCCGGTGGCGACGAGGGCGGTGGTCGCGAGCGCGAGCACCACCCGACGGATCGACATGTACGTATTCCCCCTTCGTGGGCAGGGATGACGCCACATCGTGGACATCGATGAATACAAGATCTTGATTGTTCTCGGTCCGGCAGACGTGCGCGCGGTGAACAAACGGGTCCTCCTCTCCCGAGGAACTACGGATTACAGGGGCGCGGGGCTCAAGCGTGGTGGTGCGCCAGCAGCGGGAACCGCCGCACCGCGGGGGCGCGGGGCTCAACCGTGGTGGTGCGCCGGCGGCGGGAACAGCCGCACCGCGGGGGTGGCGGGCTCAACCGTGGTGGTGCGCCGGCGGCGGGAACAGCCGCACCGCGGGGGCGGCGGGCTCAACCGTGGTGGTGCGCCAGCAGCGAGAACAGCCGCACCGCGCCGTCCGCGCCCGCCGAGACGAGGGTCGAGCCGTCCGGGGTGAAGGCGAGGGCGCGCACCGCCCCGTCGTGCCCGTCGAGGGTGTGCAGGTGGGCCCCTGTCGCCGGGTCCCACAGCCGGATCGTGGAGTCCAGGCCCGCGCTGGCCAGCAGCGTCGCGTCGGGGCTGAACGCGACCGCCGTCACCGGGTCGAGGTGGCCGGTGAGCACCCGGCCGGTGCCGCCGTCCCACAGCCGTACCGTCGCGTCCGCGCCCGCGCTGGCGACCACCGATCCACCGAAGGCGACCCCGAGCACCGCGCCCCGGTGCCCGTGCAGGTGGGTCACGCTCTGATGGTGCAGCGTGACCCGGCCCGCGTCGTCGCCGGTGGCCAGGGCCGAGCCGTCGCGGCTGAACGCGGCCGCGTGCAGCGGCGGGCCCTCGCCGGCGACCGTGACGCCGGCGGCGACGAGGTCGAACAGGCGCAGTACCCCGTCCGTGCCGGCGGCGGCCAGCACCCGCCCGGCGGGGTGGAACGCGACGGCCGACGGGCCGCCCGCGTCGGCGTCGAGCGCGTTGCGGCGGCGGCCCTCCACGGTGTGCCAGACGCGCACGGCCCGGGCGCCGCGGCGGGCGTGGCCGGCGCCCGCGGCCAGCAGGGTGCCGTCGGGGCTGAAGGCGACCGCGCGGACCGGGCCGTCGTGGTCGGCGAGGGTGTGGCGCACCTGGCCGGTGCCGAGGTCCCAGACGCGCACCTTGCGGTCGTCGCCGCCCGCGGCCAGCAGCCGGCCGTCGGGGCTCACCGCCACCGCGTTGACCGGCGGGGCGCCGCGCACGATGCCGCCGGGGGAGAAGGTGCGCAGCAGCGCCGGCTTGAGCCGCGGGCGGGCCGCCGACGGCGGGGCGAGGGCGGCGGGCCGCGCCGGGGACCGGACGCTGCCGCAGGCCACGGCGAGGTCGGGGTGGGCGTCGGCGAGCGGCTCGATGCCCAGGGCCCGGTGCAGCCGGGCGGCGACGAGCGGGGTACGGCTGACCCCGCCGGCCAGGAACACGGCGGCCACGTCCCGCGGGGTGACGAGGGCCTCGCGCAGCACCGCGACGGTGCGCTCCACGGTCCGCTCCAGCAGCGGGGCGGCGGCGCGCTCGAAGTCGTCGCGGTGCAGCGGCACCGGGCCGGCGAACGGGACGTACAGCTCGGCGACCGGCGCCTCCGACAGCGCCTCGCGGGCGACCCGGGCCTCGTGCCACAGCCGCAGCCGGGCCGCCGCCTCCTCCGGGCCGCGCGGCCGGTCGAGGCGGTCCCAGGCCGGGACCGGGCCGGTGCGGGTCCGGGCCAGGCGCACCACGGCGGCGTCGAGGTCGAGGCCGCCGGCGTCGAGCAGCCCGCCCGCGGCGGCGATGGTGGGCCCGTCGGCGGCCTGGCGCACCACGGTGACGTCGAACGTGGCCGCCCCGAGGTCGTACACGACCAGGCAGCCGCCGTCGGGCACGCGGTGGCCGAGGACGGCGGCGCAGTACCGTGCCGCCGCGATCGGCTCCGCGACCAGCTCCGGCTCGCCGAGGCCGGCCAGGCGGGCCCCGTCGGCGAGGACCCGCCGGCGGTCGGGCCGCCACGCCGCGGGATGGGTGAGCACCAGCGGTCCGTCCCAGCCGGGCGCCGCCGCCGCCACGGCCCGGGTCAGCAGCGCGGCGACCGGCTCGGCCTCGGCCGCCCCGGCCGCGGGCAGGTCGGAGTCGAGGCGGCACGGCCGGATCGAGCCGTCCGGCCCGGCCAGCGCGGCGACCGTCGTGGCCGTGCCGATGTCGATGCCGAGGCGGTGCCCCGCAGAGGTCACCGGCCCAATGTATGGAAGGCTGACCGCCCGCTGGCATCGGCCGCACGGGCCGTTCGGTGGATCAACGGGTGAACGCCGCGTGAAGGACCTGGGCGAACGCGTCGACGTCGGCCTCGGTGGTGTCGAAGGCGGCCATGTACCGTCGCGGCCACCCGTCGGCGCCCGCGCCGAACCGGGCCAGCTCGGGGTCGTCGTGCGGCGGCAGCGTGGCGAACACCGCGTTGGTCTGCACCGGCAGGGCGATTCCGGCCCCGGGCACGGCCGCGACCGCGGCGGCGATGCGCGACGCCATCGCGTTGGCGTTCGCGGCATTGGTACGCCACAGAGCCCCCTCCAGCAGCGCCACGAACTGCGCCGCCACGAACCGGCTCTTGGACAGCAGCTGCATGGCCTGCTTCTGGATCAGCTGCCGCGGCCCGGCGAGCCCCGGGTCGAGGAAGATCACCGCGTCGGCGGCGAGGGCCCCGTTCTTGGTGCCGCCGAACGACACGACGTCGGCCCCGGTCGCGGCCTCGGCCAGGCCGGTGCCCAGCGCGGCGGCGGCGTTGGCCAGCCGGGCCCCGTCCACGTGCAGCAGCAGCCCGTGCCCGTGGGCGGCGCCGGCGAGCGCGCCCAGGTCGGCGACCGAGTACAGGGTGCCGAGCTCGGTGGGCTGGGCGATCGACACCGCCCGGGGCCGCGGCGCGTGCGGCGGGTCGCCGGCGTGGGCGAACGCCTCGACCTGGGCCGGGGTGAGCCGGCCGTCCGGGGTGGGCACGGTGGTGATCCGGCCGCCGGTGAACCGCTCCGGGGCGGCGCACTCGTCGGTCACGATGTGGGCGGACTCGGCGCAGAGCACGGTCTCGTACGGCCGCAGCAGCGCGGCGAGCGCGATGACGTTCGCGGCGGTCCCGGTGACGGCGAGCACCGCCTCGGCCCGCTCGCCGAAGTGGGTGCGGAACAGCGCCTCGGCGCGGTCCGTCACCGGGTCGCGGCCGTAGGAGGGTGCGTGCCCGGCGTTGGCCGCCACGACGGCCGCGAGGACCTCGGGGTGCACGCCGGCCGTATTGTCGCTGACCAGAAAGCTCTGTCCGGGGATCACGGACCGGAGGCTAGTCCAACCCCGCCGGGTCGACTACGCGAGCGGAATGCGAAAGGATTGGCCGCGTGGAGATCGTGCTCAGCGTGCCCGAGACCGTCGTGGCCACCTACGTCGTGGCGACCGATCACCCGCCCGCCGACCCGGCCGCCGCCGCCGCGGCCGCGGCGGCGCGCATCGAGGGGCCGCTGGGCGAGGCCGTGCGCCGGATGCTCGACGGCCCGCTGATGTCGGTGAGCGTCGCGCCGGTCGCCGAGGCCCCGCCGCTGCCGATCGAGCACCTGCGCATCTTCGGCGCCCCGCCCGACGCGCTGCGGGCCGTCGTCACCGCCTCCCATCTCGTCGTGGTCCAGGCGGTCTTCGGGGCCGGCTGGCCGCCCGCGCACGAGTGGCACGCCCGCGCGGTCGCGGCCGGCATCGCCACGGACCTCGGCGGCGCGCTCGTCGACCTGTTCACGCCGCAGGTGCTCGACCCGGCGGCGGCCCTGGCCTCGCTGCCCGGCCCCGACGGGCGGTCCGCGCTGAGCGCCTGGATCGTGGTACCGCAGTCGGCCGGCGACCGCGGCCTGTGGATGACCACCCGCGGACTGGGCCGCTTCGGCCTGCCCGAGCTGCAGGTGCTCGACGTGCCGCCGACCCTCGCGCGGGCGTGGACGAGCGCACTGACCGGCATCGCCCGCGCCCTGGTGGTGCGCTGGGCGCAGGCGGTCGAGCGGGCCGCGGGGGAGGCGTTCGTGCGCCTCCCCGACGAGCTCAACGTCAGCGCCGCCGACGCCGTGCGCGCCTACGGCGACATCCCCGGCGCGGAGGCCGAGCAGCACGCCACGCTGATCCAGCTGCGCCTGGAGGAGGCCACCCCCGACCAGGACGGCCTGCTCACGATCGTGCCGCCCGACGAGTTCCCGTACTCGGCGGGGGAGTTCCTCGCCCGGGTGGCCGCCGACCTGTTCGGGGCGCAGTCCACGACGGTGCAGTACGCGCCGGACGACGAGCGGATGCGGGCCGCCGTCGCCGCCGCCCGGGAGGCCCTGCCCGAGGCCCGCACCCGCTTCCTGGCCGGCGAGTTCGGCCCGGAGCTGCACCTCATCGTCAAGCACCGGATCACCCGCGGCGACGCGACCGAGCTGATCTGGTCCACGGTCACGACCTGGCCCGACCCGCGCCGGCTGCACGGCGTGAGCATGTCCGACGCCGAGATCGACCCGAGCGTGCGCACCGGCCGCCCGACCATGGTCCGCGACCCGGAGATCGTCGACTGGGCCGTGTGGGTCGACGGCGACGGGATCGTCGAGGGCGGCTGGACGAACCGGGTTCTGACCGGCGAGTGACGCTCAGGTCGGGCGGTGCGGTGCCGAACAGCACTGCGTGGGTCTCGACGGAGGGCGGCTGACGCGTCGCCTGCTGCCGGTCGCCGGTGCGCTCGCCGGGCTGATCGCGGCGTTCCTGGTGATGCAGGCGATCACCACGAACGCCTTCGAGCGGCTCGAGGCGCGGCAGGTGGCCCAGGACGCCGAGCGCATCCGCATCGGCCTGGACGCCCAGGCCCAGCTGCTGAGCGCCTTCGGCGCCACGAACGCCAGCTGGGACAACTCGTACCACGACATCGGGGCCTCCGACGTGGAGGGCTTCACCGCCGACCTGCCGCCCGCGGCCCAGCTGGAGGTCACCGACATGGACGGTCTGCTCGGCATCGGTACCGACGGCACGCTGCGCACCGGCGGCATGACGAGCTCGGGCGACACCTACCTGCCGCCGCCCGCCCAGCTGCGCGACCCGGCGATCCTGCGCACGCTCTTCGACCCGGCGAAGAAGGCCGGCGACACGCTGTGGGGGATCGTCTCGGCCGACGCGCCGTACCTCTTCTGCGGCGTCGGCGCGTTCCCCAACAGCGGCGAGGGCACCCCGTCCGGCGGTATGATCATGCTCAAGCGCCTCGACGCGGGCCGGGTCGCCCGCCTGGCCAAGGCGATCGACCTGCCGATGACCCTGGCCGCGAAGGTCCGTCCGGGCGCCGAGGCCCAGCCGCTGCGGCAGAGCCAGCTCGGCCCGGTCGCCATCGCCATCGCCATCGCAATCGCCGTCACCGGCGCGCGGCACATCGCCATGAACGCCACCATCGCCACCGTCAACGGCGGCCAGGTGGTGCTCGAGGTCGTGGCCGGCCGCCCGATCCACGCCGCGGCGAGCAGCACCGCCGTGAAGCTGTTCCTGTTCGTCGCGGCCGCCACCGTCGTGCTCGTCGCGGTGATGCTGTGGTCGGTGCGGGCGGCGCTGCGCCGGCGGGTCGGGCCGCTGCGGCGCACCACCGAGGAGATCATCCGCTCCGGCGACGTCCAGCTGCGGGTGCGCCCCGGGGGCAGCGACGACATCGCCGAGCTCGGCCGGGCCATCGACGCGATGCTCGACGCGATGCACGAGCAGGAGATCCGGCTGCAGCAGGAGCGGGCGGCCAAGGAGGCCCAGCTGATGACCACGAACGTGCGCCAGCAGCCGGCCGAGCAGACGGTACGGCGGCGGGCCGGCGAGGTCATCGACGACACCAGCGGCGCCGTGCTCAGCGAGCTGCGCAACGTCATGCAGCAGGCCGACGAGGTGATGGCCGCCGCCGGCGCGATCGAGCAGCAGGCCGCCTCGGCCGACCGGGTCACCCGCGGCGTCGTCGGGCGCGCGGCCGACGCCGGCGGGGTCATCGAGGCCGTCACCGCCAGCCTCGGCCGGGTCGGCGGCATCGCCAACCTGATCGCCGGCGTCGCCGGGCAGACCAATTTGCTGGCCCTCAACGCCACAGTCGAGGCGGCCCGGGCCGGGGAGGCCGGCCGCGGGTTCAGCGTCGTGGCCGGCGAGGTGAAGAACCTGGCGTCGAAGACGAAGGACTCCACCACCGAGATCACCGAGACCGTCTCCGCGCTCGGCGCCGACACCGCCGCGATGTCCGGCGTCATCACCGACATGAGCCAGGGCGTCAACGCCGTCGGCGGCGTCACCGCCCAGCTCAGCGACGTCGCCGTGCAGCAGCGCGCCTCCGTGCAGCGGCTGGTCGGCAGCGTCCGCGAGGCGGTCACCCGCATCGAGGCCCTGGCCCAGGTCACCGACCGGCTCGAGCACCGCCGGCACAGCCGCGCCGCCGTCGAGGGCAAGGTGACGGTCCAGCACAGCGGCCGCCGCCTCGAGGGCGACCTGCTCGACCTGTCCGTCAGCGGCCTGCGCTGCGCGTTCGCGGACGGCCTGCGCCCGCCGCTCGCCTCCGAGCTCGACCTGACGCTGATCCTCGGCGCCGAGGAGCTGCACCTGCGCGGGCGGGCCGTGCGGCACATCGACGCCGACGAGGCCGACGAGCTCGGCGTGCAGTTCGTCGACCCGGACCCGAGCACCATCGCGAGCATCAGCGACTGCATCCGCGCGCTCATCGGCCCCGGCGGCGGCTGAGGACTGCAACTCGCTGCAACAACTTTTTCATTGACCGAGGTCTCCGCGTGCGCCTAGGGTGAGCGCTAGGAAAGCGCATTCCCAAGGAGGTCCGGCTCATGCGTCGCAGATCCGTCCTGCTCGCGGGCGCGCTGGCGGGCATCGCGGGCGCCACCGCGACGGCCCGCTCGGCGTCGGCGTGGCCCGGCCCGTACATCACCGTCGCCGCCGACGGCAGCGGTGACGTCAGCACCATCCAGGCCGCCGTGGACGCCGTACCGCCGGGCAACCCGGGGCCCTTCACGGTGAAGATCAGGCCCGGGGAGTACAAGGGCCAGGTCGTCATCCCGGCCGACAAGCCCTTCATCGTCTTCCGGGGACAGGGCCCCGACCCGTCCGCCGTCGTCATCAGCGACGACCGCGCCAACGGCACCCTGAAGCCGGACGGCACGCCCTGGGGCACCTCCGGCAGCGCCTCGGTCACCATCTCCGGCAGCGACTTCAGCGCGCGCAACCTGACGTTCGCGAACACCTTCGACGAGGCCGCCCACCCCGAGATCGCCAACCGCCAGGCGGTCGCGGTGCTGACCCGCGCCGACCGGATCGTCTTCGACAACGTCCGCTTCCTGGCCAACCAGGACACGCTGTACCTCAACAGCCCCGACGCCGCCACCGTCAGCCGGGTGTATCTGCGCAAGTGCTACATCGAGGGCGACGTCGACTTCATCTTCGGCCGCGCCACCGCCGTGCTCGACCGCTGCGCGATCCACTCCCTGGACCGCGGCTCGGCCACGAACAACGGCTACGTCACCGCCGCGAGCACGTCGCTGTCCAACCCGCACGGCTTCCTGCTCACCCAGTGCAAGCTCACGTCGGACGCGCCGGCCGGCAGCGTGTACCTGGGCCGGCCGTGGCACCCGAGCAACGACCCCAACGCGGTGGCCGAGGTGACGATCCGCGACTCGGTCCTCGGCGCGCACATCGGCGCCACGCCGTGGTCCGACTTCGGCACCTGGCCGTGGCGCGACGCCCGCTACGGCGAGTTCGGCAACCGCGGCCCGGGCGCCGCCGTGACCCCGGACCGCCCGCAGCTGACCGCCGAGCAGGCCGCGACCCGGACGATCGCCGCCTACCTGTCGGGGGCCGATGCCTGGGATCCGGTCCGCTGATCCCGGTTTGGCCCGCGACGAGGGGTCGGCGGCGGCGGTACCGTGCGCAGCGTGAGTGAACGCGAACGCGACGGATACCACCTGACCACCGACCCCGCCGCCGTGGACAAGGCGGTCGTGCACCGCTGGCTGTCCGAGGACTCGTACTGGGCCGCGGGCCGCGCCTACGAGCTGGTGTCCGCCTCCATCGACGGGTCCGTGCCCTACACGGTCCGCCGCGACGGCCGCCAGGTGGCCTTCGCCCGCGCGGTCACCGACCGTGCGACGTTCGCCTGGATCTGCGACGTGTACGTCGAGCCGGCGCACCGCGGCCGCGGGCTGGGCGTCTGGCTCGTCGACGCCATGGTGGACGACTTCACGTCCGCCGGCGTCCTGCGGCTGCTGCTGGCCACGCGCGACGCCCACGAGGTGTACCGCCGCAGCGGCTTCGAGCCGGTCGCGGGCCCGCAGCGGTTCATGGAGATCGACCGCCGCCCGACCCGCGCCGCCATCCTCGCGCACCTGGGCGAGCGCGCCTGAGCGGGCGCACCTGAGCGGGCCTACTCCCAGCTGGTGAAGACCCAGTACTGGTCGCCGAGGCCCGTCCTGCAGTCCCACTGGATCGCCTGCACGCCGGCGTCCTTGCTGCTGCCGGGGATGCCGAGGCATTTGCTGCTGTTCAGGTTCTTCAGCGGGTAGACGAGCAGCCCGGGCAGCGGGAGGCCCTGGCGCCACTGCTGGTCGGCCAGGCCGGGCGTGTAGGTCCAGTTGATGGCCTTGCCACCGTTGGCGGCGCTGGAGCCGCTGATGCCCAGCGCCTTCCAGCTGCTGGTGGCGGCGCTGCGCAGGTAGGAGTAGTGCTCCACGGTGCCCGCGGTGAGCGTCCACGCCTGGGACTGGCTGCCGCCGAGATATCCCCGCTGCACGATCGGTGACCCGTTGACGTCGGCCGGCGCGGCCACGGTCAGGTACAGCTTGCTGTTCCAGTTCATGATCCGGTACCAGTGCGTCTCGGCCGGGGCCGCGGCCACCTCGGCCTGAACCTCGGCCAGGCTCATCACCCGGCCGTGCGGCAGCGTGGCGGCGGCCGGCTCCGCGTGCACGGGCGAGGCGGTACCGAGCACACCGGCGGTGACGAGGACGAGTACAGCGGACAGTCGGCGCATGAGCCTCTCCTCTCGAAGCATGTGCGCCCACCCTGCCAGCCCGGCGTTGGATCGGCGTTAAACCGCCGGTCGGGCGGGTAGCCCGGCTCCGTGAATCTGGTTCTGGTGGCCGGCCTGGGCGACGTGGGCCGGGCGGTCGCGGCCGACCTGCGCGCCGCCGGGGTGCCCGTGCGCGGTCTGCTGCACCGCCCGGCCCCGGCCGATTTCGACACCGTCGTCGGCGACCTGACCCGCCCGGAGAGCGTGGCGACCGCCCTGACCGGCGTGGACGCGATGTTCTTCGCGATGCCGGTCTCGAAGGACCACCTGCTGGCGGCCACTGTCGTGGCGAGCGTGGCCCGCGACCGCGGCGGCCTGGGCGCGCTCGTGGAGCTGTCGCAGATGACGGTGTCGCAGGTGACGGCCACGAGCACCGACCAGTCGGACCAGCAGCGCCTGCACTGGCTCGCCGAGCGGGTCTTCGACTGGTCGGGCCTGCCGGTGGTACACCTGAGGCCGACGGCATTCCTGGACAACCCGCTGTTCACGACGCTGGCGGCGGCCTCGATCCGGGCCCGGGGCACCCTGGAGCTGCCGTTCGGCGCGGGCCGCACCTCCCCGATCGCCGTTCGTGACGTAGCCCGGGTCGCCGCCACGATCCTCGCCGACCCGGCCCCGCACATCGGCCGCGTCTACGAGCTGACCGGCCCGAGCAGCGAGGACCTGCACACCGTGGCCGCGGACTTCTCCCGCGCCCTGGGCCGCGAGATCACGTACGTGGACGTGCCGCCGGACCAGTGGGAGGCCGAGGTCCTGACGCCGTCGGGCCTGCCGCCGCACACTCGCCAGCACATCGCCACCATGGCCCGGCTGCACCGCGAGAACCGCTACGACCGCCTGACGACGGACGTCCAGCACGTGACGGGCCGCCCCCCGATGACGATCGAGTCCTTCGTAGCGGCCCGCCGCGACACCTACCTGAGCTGATCAGCCCGCTGCGCTCGCGGTGGGGGAGCTTCGCTCCCTCAAAACCTGCACCGGCGTGCTCTCGGGCCCAATGGGCCCGCACGGCCTGGGCGGCTTGCCTGGACGGGGGGCTGACAGACGACGCTCGGCCGATGGCGCGCGGGAGCCTTCGGCTCCCGCAACGGGTAAGCGTGGTCCCTTTTCGTTGTTACCCACGGTTATGCCTCTTGGCCGTCGTTTCCTGCCGGGTTCGCGCGGGTCGTCATTCGGTGGTCCCTGTTCTGTCTTGCGCTATTTGAAACGGGATCCTGTTGTCGGCCGTGATTTGGGATAATCGATATGTGGTTGGGCAGCGGGGGTTGTTCAGCCGGGCCGAAATTACTGCTATGTATGACGCTACTCGGCGGCGTAACTATTCGCCGGCTGGTGAGAAGTTTCGGAAGGAACACAAGCGGCATCGCGACTGGGGGCTTGAAGAGCGGCATCGGAAGAAGCTCTGCGACCAGTACGGCAGTATCGAGGCGGCGGACGCTTACTTCGAACAGCGGGCCCGCGAAGCCCTCGCGCCTAAGCCGTCCGAATCGCCCACTGAGCAGGACGAATGCCCCGTGCCGCCGGTCGAGCGGGCCGAACCTTCCGCCTCGCCGGTCCCGCCCGCTGAGCTGGCCGAACTTCCCGCCCCGCCGGAGGAACTCCCCGCCGAGCAGGCCACCTCCGGCCACGACGGCGATCCCGCGCCACAGCATGAAACGGACGGCGTCCAGCGGCCCGCGCCCACGCATCCAAGCTGTCGCGCACCGGCGCCACGATCGCGTCGACCAGCCGGTGGTCCGAGGCGCGGAACAATCGAACGGGGGCCGGCGAATTGCGCATTCCGCCGACGCCTCCGAGAACGCGCGGCCGCCGACCATCACCCCAACGGGCCGCCGGTGGCGAAATCCTGATTGTCCTTTGCGGCGCGGCGGTGCAATGCGGCCGCCACTTCGGGTGGCAGCTCGTCCATCTCGTCGAGGGTGCGGCCGGGGCGCAGGAAGTCGAACAGCAGCACGATCCGCACGCCGTCGGTGTAGTTCCAGGCCTCGTGCTCGGCGGTGTCGTCGAAGACCAGGGTCTCGCCCTCGGTCCAGGTTCGGGTCTGGCCGCCGACGCGCAGGGCGCACTCGCCGGGCGGTACCACCAGGCCCAGGTGTGCGCGGTAGACGGTGGTGACCCAGCCCTCGTGCGGGCGGATGTGGGTGCCGGGCACCAGGCGCGAGAACGCCGCGGTGGTGAGGCCGGGCACGCGGGCCAGTGCGGCGGCGGTGTGCGGGCAGGCGGCCAGCGCCCCCTCGATGCGCGTGCCGAACGCGACCAGGCCGTAGGTGCTCCAGCCCTGGCCGTACATCTCGCGCTGTACCCACGGCTCGAACGCGTCCCCGGGCAGCGTGGCGCACTCGTCGCGGATGGCCTGCCACGCGCCGCGCAGGTCCTTCAGGAACGGGAACGGGGTCTGGTCGACGAACATAGGTTGTTAGTGTCGCATCGACAGGGGGACGCATGATTGCTCGGGTTTGGCGGGGGTGGGCGCCGGTCGCCACGGCGGACGACTATCAGCGGCACTACGAGGGCGAGGTCGCCGCGCACCTGCTGGAGGTGGCCGGGTTCCTCGGGGCGCGGCTGCTGCGCTCGGCCGATGGGGACGAGGTGCTCTTCACCTCCATTGTGTACTTCGGCGGGCTCGACGACGTGCGCGGGTTTGCCGGGGACGACTTCGAGGTTGCCGTCGTCGAGGAGACGGCTCGGCGGGCGCTGAGCCGATGGGACGAGCGGGTCAGCCACCACGAGGTGGCCGTCGAGGTGCACGGCGGGTAGGGCAACGGCGGGTAGGGCAGGCGTGGGGTCAGAACCAGTGCAGGCAGTGCGGGTGCCGGTCGGCGTGGAAGAGGATGTCGGCGAGGGTGGCCGCGTCCGAGCGGTGGGCGCGGATCTGTCCGGCACGGACGAGCGTGCTGGGCGCGGTGCCGCCGAGATAGATCGAGCCGAGGTCGCTCACGTCCAGGGAGAGGTCGGGGTCCCGATCCGTGGGAACGCAGTCGGCCTTGCCGCGCCGGACGGTCAGCAGGTAGCGGTGGTGCTCGCCGAGGAACGGGTCGTCGACGTCGAGGACGAGCTCGCCGTCCGTGAACCAGCCGCGTGCGGTCAACGCCCGCGGTACGTCCAGTAGCCGCACCCAGAGCCAGTCGGAATCGCTGCTCACCTTGGCGGCACGGAAATCCGCCAGCTGCCAGCGCAGCGGGTGCCAGGGCGGGAAGTGCTTGAACGCGACCTGAGTGACGAGGTCGTGGCCGAGCAGGAATCCGATCAGGGCGGTGGAGACGGCGTCGTCGGTGGCGATGGTCTCGTCGACCGTCAAAGTGCCGTCGCTGAGCGAGTAGCTGGCGTACCCGTCCGGGACCCCGTCGGCGTCGCGGTGGACGGCGACGTAGCGCGGCGCCTGAGCGACCGGGGGTTGCCCCGCGCCGAGGGCCCACCAGCGGTGCGGCCGGGACAGTGCGCCCGGCTGTGCACGGCGGTACCGGTCATAGACCTCTTCAAGGATCTCGCCGCACTCGGCACGCCGCATCACCTCGACCGAGCTGCTGTTCGAGCTGGTACCCGGGGCGTCTGCCCGTCCGTGCGCCCGCAGTGCAGCGGGGGCGCCCGGGTGGCGTTCCACCGTGATCCGTCCCGTGTAGGTCGCCGGTCCGTAGCCGAACCTGCCGTAGATCGGGGCCTCGGAGGCCAGCAGGACGCCGAGGAACTCCCCGCGTGCCCGCAGCTCGGTGACCTGGTGCCGCATCATCGCGGTGAGCACGCCCTGGCGTCGGTGCGAGGGCAGGACGCCGACGGCGCTGATTCCAGCGGCCGGGGCGAGGATCCCGCCGGGCAGGGTGAGTTCGAACGAGTACGCGGCGGCGGTCCCGACGGGCCGCCCGTCCGCGGTCACGGCCAACAGCCCGCGGTCCATCTCGATCGCCGACCACCAGACGCCGCCGCCATCCCCGTTCGGGGTATCCGGGTAGAGCCCGAACGCGGCATGGAGTGTGTTGACGAAGACGTCGAGGTCCTGGTCGGTCGTGGGACGGATTTCCATTGTTGCTGCTGCCTCCCCCGGGATTCGGGCACCACGACCGGTGGTGTCCGGCCCACAGTGCAAGGTCGACCCCTTGGCCGGGTCAAGTGAATTTCGCCGGGCTCGGGAGCCGGCCAGGTGCAGCGCGGTTTGCGTGATCATCCGTGCGGTCGTGTTGCCGGCGCCCTTCTTGCGGTGGTCGACGCCCCAACAGGGTGTCGTCCCCGACCGAGGTCGGAGCACTAGAAAACCGACCGCATGCACCAGACGGCCTTGCCGTCCGCGGTGGGGCGAGTTCCCCAGCGGTCGCACAGCGAGGCCACCAGCTGCAGTCCCCGCCCGTGTTCGTCGTCCGGGGTCGGGCGTTGTTTGCGCGGCAGGTACGGGGCGGTGTCGTGCAGCTCCAGCACCACATGGGTCTGGGTGCGGCGCAGGCGGAGCTGGATCGGCGGGCGGCCGTGCAGGACCGCGTTCGCGGCCAGTTCGCTCACGATCAGGACCAGGTCGTCGACCACGCGCTGCGGGGCGTCCCAGCGGCGCAGCGTCGTGTCGACCAGGCGGCGCGCGTCGCGTACGGCGCGCTCGTGGGCCGGGATGTCCCGGATCACCGACTGCTCCTCGCCCGGCTCGCCGACGATTCGGGTCATGAGCAGCGTGATGTCGTCGTCGGGGCCGTCCGGGAGCAGGCGGCTCACGAGGCGGTCCGGGGCGTCCGCGAGCGGGCCCTGCAGGTCGCCGACGAGGGCGGCCAGGGCGAAGATGCCCGCGTCCAGGTCGCGGTCGCGATGCTCGACCAGGCCGTCGGTGTACAACGTGAGCAGTGCGCCGACCGGGAGCTCGACGCGCTCCTCGGCCAGGGTCAGCGGGCCGGTGCCCAGCGGCGGGCCCGACGAGGTCAGCGGGCGCGGGGCGGCGCCGGGCAGGAGCAGCAGCGGTGGGAGGTGCCCGGCGTTGGCGTAGGTCAGGCTGCGCTCGCCCGGGTCGTACACGGCGTAGACGCAGGTGACGATCTGGTCCTCGCTCAGGTCCCGCACGAGGCCGTCGAGGTACTCCAGCACGTCGGCCGGCGGCAGGTCGAGCCGGGCGTAGGCGCGGACCGCGGCGCGCAGCTGGCCCATGACCGCGGCGGCGGGTACACCCCGGCCCATCACGTCGCCCATGACGAGGGCGGTGCGGTCGGCGCCGAGCTCGATGACGTCGTACCAGTCCCCGCCGACCTGGGTGCCCGCGACGCCCGGGCGGTAGTAGGCGGCGAGCTCGAGGTGTTCGGGGGCCAGCGTCACCGGCGGCAGGAGGCTGCGCTGGAGCTGGTCGGCGATGCTGTGCTCGCGGGCCGCGGCCTCCTGCGCGGCGGCCGCGGCGGCCAGGGCCTGCTCGGCCCGGCGCTGCTCGGTGATGTCCTGGTTGGAGCCGCGCAGCCGCACGGGGCGGCCGGTGGCGTCGCGCTCGAGCTCGCCGCGGGTGCGGAAGATGCGCACGGTACCGTCGGCCATCTCCACCCGTGACTCGTAGTCCAGCGGCGCGCCGTCGACCGCGGCGTCGATGGCCTCGTCGACGCGGACGCGGTCGTCGGGGTGGACGCGGCGGTTGATGAGCTGCCGGCCGTGCTCGTCGAGCAGCTGCTCCGGGGTGACGGCGAACTGGCGCAGGAACTCGTCGGAGCCGTGGATGTCGCCGCTGTCCAGGTCGAGCTCCCACGAGCCGACGGCGGCCAGGCGCTGGGCCTGGTCGAGCAGGACGCGGCTGCGCTGCAGCTCGTCGCGGGTACGCCGGACCCGCTCGAACTCGAGGTTGGCCCGCACCCGCGCGCGCAGCTCCCGCGGGCTGAACGGCTTGACCAGGTAGTCGTCGGCGCCGGCGTCGAGGCCCTCGACGGTGGCCTCGTCCCCGGCCCGGGCCGAGAGCACGATGACCGGCAGGTGCCCGGGACCGTCGGCGCGCACGGCCGCGATGAGGCCGAAGCCGTCGAGGTTGGGCATCATCAGATCGGTCAGCACGAGGTCGGGCGGCTCGGCCCGCAGCAACCGCAGCGCCTGTACCCCGTCGGCCGCCTCGAGCACCTGGTAGTCGGCGCCGAGGACGCGGCGGATGTAGTCGCGCATGTCCGCGTTGTCGTCGACGACGAGGATGCGGGGCGCGTCCGGGTCGGGGCGCGCGGGCGGGGCGGTCGCGGGGGCGCCGACCCACCGTTCGACCTCGGCGACGTAGCCGTGCACCTGCGGTACCGGCGAGTCGTGCGCGGGCGTCGCCGGGCCGGACCCGACGGGGATGCGGACGGTGAAGGTCGAGCCCGCGCCGGCCGCGCTGTGCACGCTCGCCACGCCGCCGTGCAGGGCGGTCAGCTCGGCGACCAGCGCGAGGCCGATCCCGGAGCCCTCGTGCGTGCGGGCGCGGGCGCCCTGCACCCGGTGGAAGCGCTCGAAGAGCCGTGCCTGGTCGCCCGGGTCGACGCCCACGCCGGTGTCGGTGACGGTCAGCTCCACGTGCTCGTCGCCGGCGGTGGCGAGCCGGACGGTGATCGTGCCGGTGAACGTGAACTTCAGCGCGTTCGACAGCAGGTTGAGCACGATCTTGGTCCACATGTCACGGTCGGCGTGGACCGGCCGGGGCAGCGGGGGGCAGTCGACGTCGAGGCGCAGCCCGGCGCGCCCGGCGGCCGGGGCGAAGAGGGCGGCCAGCTCGGCGGTGAGCCGGGCCAGGTCCAGCGCCTCGCGGTGCGGCTCGAGCCGGCCGGACTCCAGCTGCGAGAAGTCCAGCAGCGTGTTGACGAGCTTGAGCAGCCGCTCGGCGTTGCGGCGCACCACCTCGATCCGGCCCCGCTGGCCCGGCGGCAGCGGCTCGGCCTGGTCGGCGAGGGCGTCCTCGGCCGGCCCGATCAGCAGGGTCAGCGGGGTGCGGAACTCGTGGCTGACGTTGGTGAAGAAGGCGGTCTTGGCCCGGTCGAGCTCGGCGAGGCTCTCGGCCCGGCGGCGCTGCGACGCGAACGCCCGGGCGGTGCTCAGCCGGGCCGCGATCTGCCCGGCGACGAGGTCGACGAAGCCCGCGTAGGCGGCGTCGAAGGGCCGGTACCGGTTCAGGCCCGCGACCAGGAACCCGTACGGGCGCCCGCCGCCGGGCCGGGGCAGGGCGACGATCCGGGCCTCGGTCGGCGGCTCGTCCCACGCGCCGGACGGCAGCCCGTCCAGCCCGCCGGCGGTGAGCGGGGCACCGTCGGCCCCCGGCCACACGCCCGGGTCGGTGCACGGGTGGCCGGCGGGGACCCCGGTCGCGGCGGCGAGCCCGGGAACGCCGTCCTTGTACAGGTACACCAGCGTGAAGGGCAGATCGTCGGACCGGGTGGCCAGGGCCCGCTCGACCGCCGCCAGCAGCTGCGGCTCGCCCGTCGCCGCGTCGAGCCCGGCCCCGAGGTCGCGCAGCGTGGCCAGGCGCCGCTCGGCGACGACCCGCTCGGTGGTCTCCGTGACCACGCACAACATCCCGGCGACGGTACCGTCGTCGTCGGCGAGCGGGCTGTAGGAGAAGGTGTGGTACGTCTCCTCGGTGAACCCGCTGCGCCCGAGGAACAGCCGCAGCCCCTCGTCCCAGGTCGCCTTCCCGGTCTCGAGCACGGTGCGGATGCGCGGCCCGGCCTCGTGCCACGCCTCGGCCCAGACCTCGTGCGCGGGGCGGCCCAGCGCCCACGGGTACTTCTTGCCGAGCGTGTCGCGCCGGTAGGCGTCGTTGCACAGGAAGGTCAGGTCCGGCCCCCACGCCATCCACATCGCGAAGCGGGAGTCGAGCATGATGCGCACGGCCGAGCGCAGGCTGTGCGGCCACGACTCGGGCGGCCCGAGCGGGGTCGCCGCCCAGTCGACCGCCGCCAGGTCGCGGCTGACCTCCGTGTCGCCCATCCTGGTCAGCTTAGGCCCTGTCCTGCCGATCATGCCGGCCGAGACGAGGTCCAGGTTTCGCCTGCGTGTGCCCCGCGGAGGCCTGGCTACCGGGGTTGTAACCCGGCCTTCGCGGGGTGCGCGCAGGTGGAATCTGGGCCCGGCGCAGGCCGGCATGATCGGCAGGACAGGGCCTGAGTTCCCCGGTGCTTTTTGCGCAGTGCGGTGGCATCGTTGCAGGGCATGACACTGTTGTCTTACTCCGTCGGCCCCGCCGACGGGCCGATGCTGGGTGAGACCATCGGCGCCAGCCTCGACCGCACCGCCGCCCGCGTGCCCGGCGCCGACGCCCTCGTCGACGTCCCGACCGGCCGGCGGTGGACCTACCGCGAGTTCCTGGCCGAGGTCGAGGGGGTGGCGCGGGGCCTGCTCGCCCGCGGCATCGCCAAGGGCGACCGGGTCGGCATCTGGGCCCCGAACTGTCCGGAGTGGACGATCCTGCAGTACGCCACCGCCAAGATCGGGGCGATCCTGGTGAACATCAACCCGGCGTACCGGACCCACGAGCTGGCGTACGTGCTCGAGCAGTCCGGCGTGGGCCTGCTCGTCTCGGCCGAGCGCCTCAAGACCTCCGACTACCGGGCCATGGTGGCCGAGGTGCGCCCGGGCCTCGCCGACGTGGTGTTCATCGACTCGGCCGACTGGGCCGCGCTGCGCTCCGAACAGGCCCCCGAGGAGGCGCTGCGGGAGCGCGAGGCGGCGCTGGCCTTCGACGACCCGATCAACATCCAGTACACCTCGGGCACGACGGGCTTCCCGAAGGGCGCGACCCTGTCGCACCACAACATCCTCAACAACGGGTTCTTCGTGGCCGAGGCGCAGGGCTGGACGGAGGCCGACCGGGTCTGCCTGCCGGTGCCGTTCTACCACTGCTTCGGCATGGTGATGGGGAACCTGGGTGCGACCACCCACGGCGCGTGCATGGTCATCCCGGCGCGGGCCTTCGATCCGGCGGAGACCCTGGCGGCGGTACAGCGGGAGCGTTGCACGGTCCTCTACGGAGTGCCGACGATGTTCATCGCCGAGCTGGCGCTGCCCGACTTCGCCTCCTACGACCTGTCGACGCTGCGCACCGGCGTGATGGCCGGCTCGCCGTGCCCGGTGCACGTGATGAAGCGGGTCATCGCCGACATGGGCATGACCGAGGTGACGATCTGCTACGGCATGACCGAGACCTCGCCGGTGTCGACCCAGACCGCCCGCGACGACGACCTGGAGCGGCGGGTGTCGACCGTCGGGAGGGTCGGGCCGCACCTCGAGGTGAAGATCGTCGACCCGCAGACCGGTCTGCTGATGCCGCGGGGCGAGGCGGGGGAGCTGTGCACGCGGGGGTACAGCGTGATGCTCGGCTACTGGCGCCAGCCCGACGCCACCGCGGCGGCCGTGGACGCGGCCCGGTGGATGCACACGGGGGACCTGGCGACGATGGACGCGGACGGGTACGTCAACATCGTCGGGCGGATCAAGGACCTCGTGATCCGCGGGGGCGAGAACGTGTACCCGCGGGAGGTCGAGGAGTTCCTCTACGGTCACCCCGACATCGTCGACGTGCAGGTGATCGGCGTGCCGGACGAGCGCTACGGCGAGGAGCTCATGGCCTGGGTGCGCCTGCGCGACGGGGCCGTGCCGCTGACCGCCGAGGCCGTGCGGGACTACTGCGCCGGGCGGCTCGCGCACTACAAGGTCCCGCGGTACGTCAAGATCGTCGATGCGTTCCCGATGACCGTGACGGGCAAGGTCCGCAAGGTCGAGATGCGGGAGGTGTCGGCCCGCGAGCTGGGCCTTACGATGACGGACTCGTGACCGACGCGCCGGCGGTCCGGCCGCCCCCGTCTTAACCGGCCGGACCGCCGTCTCATCGTATATGATTATCGTATATGATTGTGCCCTTCCCGGGCCCTGTCAAGAGTGGGATGTGCCGCGTGCAGCCAGTGCCGTCCAAGCACGAGCTCGCGTACCGCGAGATCCGTGAACGCATCATCGACGGCCGGTTCGGCCCGGGAAAGCGCCTGGTGCTCAGCAGCCTGGCGCGCGAGCTGGACGTGTCCCCGGTGCCGGTGCGCGAGGCGATCCGCCGGCTGGAGGCCGAGGGCCTGGTGCACTTCGAGCGCAACGTCGGCGCGCGGGTGGCCATGCTGCAGGACGACGAGTGGGAGCAGCTCGTCCGGATGCTGGCGCTGCTGGACGGGTACGCGTTCGCGGCCGCGGTGACCCGGGTGTCGCCGGAGGACCTGCAGGAGGCGCGCGGCTACAACGCGCAGCTGCGGGAGGCGGCCGCGGCCGGCCCGGTCGACCACGCGCTCGTGATGGCGCTGCACCGGCGGTTTCACCGGGC
This sequence comes from Dactylosporangium sp. McL0621, assembly GCF_049995355.1. Classification (NCBI taxonomy): domain Bacteria; kingdom Bacillati; phylum Actinomycetota; class Actinomycetes; order Micromonosporales; family Micromonosporaceae; genus Dactylosporangium; species Dactylosporangium sp. McL0621. Next base: position 8,455,707 of record NZ_CP188259.1, on the reverse strand, counting down.
GCTGTACCGCCGCTGCGGCAACCGCTACGTGATCGAGTCGCTGGACGGGATCTGGGACCGGATCGACGCATCGCGGGTGCTGGTCACGCTGTACCCGGCGCTGCGGCTGGCGACGGCGGTGAACGAGCACGACGGGCTGCTGGAACGGCTGGCGCGGGGCGAGGACGACGCGGCGACGCTGGAGGCCTGCGCGCGCGAGCACAACCTCAACGCGATCCGCGCGATCCGCTCCGCGGCCGGGAATTAAGAAGACCGGCATCCACGGGGGAAGATGCCGGTCTCGCGCTCAACTATACGACGCGGGTACGGGTCCCGCCAGTGGCAGTTTGCCGTCTGTTCCGCTACCGGACGCCTGCGGGGGCCTTGGGGATGCGCAGGCCCCGGGGCAGCGTGGGCTCGTTCGCGGCCAGCTCGACCTCGAGGAAGCTGGTCTCGTGCCGCTCGGCCTCGTGCGCCGCGTGGCCGCCGCGCAGCCCGAAGAGGCGCTTGGACAGCAGGATGTACAACACCGCCACGATATTGATGACGAGCGCCCCGACCCGGGTGAACGTGAGCTTCTCGGTGAGCTCGTAGATCTCGATCGGCAGGCCGAGCGAGGTGGCGACGACGGCGAAGTACTCGCCCCAGCGCTTCAGCATCCACAGGCCGACGCCCTCGACGAGCTGCAGCGAGCCGTAGAGCGCGAGGCCGGCGGCGACCCACAGCAGCGTCTGGGACTCGGCCTCGATGACGGTCCGGATGGTGTGGATCATCGCGGAGTCCTCGAACTTCCAGCCGACCTTGTCCATGAACGGCTTGAGCAGCGGCAGGTCCTCGTTGAAGGCCCGCTCGACGCCGTCGCGGTGGTTGCGGAAGTGGAACACGCCGTAGGCGGCGGCGAGGCAGAACAGGCCCTTGAAGAACCGCTCCAGGGACAGCAGCCGCAGGATCAGCGCGTCGCGCAGGGCACGGCCGCGCAGCACGATCGGGGCGCGCTCGGCGGGGCCGGTCTGATGCGGCTCGCCGATGACGAAGTCCCCGCAGCGCAGGCACCGCCAAGCCGCCCCGACCGGGGTGGTGGCGTGCAGCTTCTCGCGGAACGTGTCCTCGGTCGGGGCATAGGTCACGTGCCCCCGGCGCGCACAGGTGCGCAGGTTCCAATCCACGCGATCTTTGATACCGCATGGATGTTCCTTTTTATGTCAGCTTTGTGCCTCGTACCGGTTCGACCGCTTCGCGCCGTAGCTGAATCGGGACCTTCGGGGAGGGGTGCTCCTGCCGGCTGGTGGCCATGAGCAGCACCCCGACGAGGATCGCCGCGATGATCCCGTCGAGCCAGTAGTGGTTGGCGGTACCGGCGACGACGAGCATGGTCAGGACCGGATGGGCGAGCCACAGCCAGCGCCACCGGGAGCTCGTGGCGTGGATGAGCCCGGCCGCCACGATCAGGGCCCAGCCGACGTGCAGCGAGGGCATGGCCGCGTACTGGTTGCTCAGCGTGTCGGTCTGCGGCGGCCCGTACACGCTCGGGCCGTACACGGCGGCGGTGTCGACGAGCCCGAGGCCGTCGAGCATCCGCGGCGGGGCGAGCGGGAACACGAAGTGGATGACGAGCCCCATGGCGGTGAGCCAGGCCAGGATGCGCCGGAAGCGCAGGTAGTGTTCCGGGCGGAAGCAGTACATGAAGATCAGGAATGCGATCGTGGCGGGAAAGTGCACGACGGCATAGAACACGTTGGCGGTCCGGACCAGGGTCTCGGCGCTGAGCAGCAGGTGCTGGACGGCGGCCTCGTCCGGCAGGCGCAGCGCGCGTTCGAGCCGCCAGACGAGGTTGGCGTCGGCGTACGCGGCCCCGACTCGCCCGTCGACGGCGAGCCGACCGGCCTTGTACGCCAGGAATAGACCGAGCACGAGGAGCAGTTCAGTCCAGGCGCGGGGTCTTAACCGCGTTGTGTGTTCTTGTTCACCAACCTCAGCCCCCGTGTTCACCATGTGAAGCTACCTGATGTTGCGGTCGGCGCAATATTGCTGATCGGGCACCCAGGCGTGTCGTGCATCACGACTTTGTTTATGCTTCAAGTATCTCGGGGTTTCCGGAGTTTTTGGGGGTTTGATGAGTACTCGGGCAGATCAGGCGATCGCCGCCCTCCGCAAGGGCCACGACGACCTGTCGGCGCTGGTCGCCGGCCTGACGCCGGAGCAGCTGACCGGCCCGTCGGCGGCCGACGAGTGGGATGTGTCGCAGGTCGTGAGCCACCTGGGCAGCGGCGCCGAGATCAACCTGGAGGCCGTGCAGGCCTCGCTCGAGGGCCGGCCCGCCCCCGAGTTCGAGTTCAACAAGGGCGTGTGGGCGCGCTGGGACGGCATGACCCCGCAGGAGCGCCAGGCCGAGTTCCCGGTCGCCAACCAGCGCCTGGTCGAGGCGTACGAGGCCCTGACGCCCGAGCAGCGCGAGTCCCACAAGATCGACGTCGGCTGGATGCCGGAGCCGGTCGACGTGGCCACCTCGGCGCTGCTGCGGCTGACGGAGTACGGCTACCACGACTGGGACGTGCGCGCGGCCCTCGACCCGTCGGCGGCGCTCGCCCCCGAGGCGGCCGCGCTCATCAGCGACCGCGTCGAGGGCCTGTTCGGCTGGATCGCCAAGCCGGCCAACCTCGACGGGCGCACCGCGGACCTGCTCGTGCAGCTGACGGACACCGGCGAGACCCTGACCCTGCACCTCACCGACCCGGTGACGCTGGGCGCGGCGCCGGCCGGCCCGCTCGACGGGACGCTGTCGCTCACGCTGGAGGAGTGGCTGCGGCTGGCGGCGGGGCGGCTCAAGCCGGCGTACACGTCGTCGTCGGTAAGCATCACCGGCCCGATTTCGCTCGACGACCTGCGCGCGGTGTTCCCGGGGTACTGACCCCGTTGGGCCGCGGGGCGGTTGTCCCGCGGCCCTTTCGGTCTACTTCGTCTTCTTCAGGCAGAGCACGTCGCCCTTCTTGCCCGACTCGCCCTGCCAGAACGTGTTGGTGCTGTCGGGCCACTGGTCGCACACGGACGTGAACGGGCTGGTCGCCTCGCTCTGGTCCTTGCCGGAGATCTTGCCGAGCACCGTGTAGTCGGCGTCGGTGCTGTCGCACTTGACGATCTTCAGCTTGTCGTCGCCCGGGTTGTGCAGGCAGTCGCCGACGTTCGCGTTCGTGGCCGCGTCGCGGTTGAAGAACCAGGCGAGGCCGAGGAGCACGCCGAGCAGGACGACGAGCGAGAGCAGGATCGTGATCTGCCGGCGCTTGCCGCTCCTGACCGGCGGCGCGGACTGCCCGGGCGCCGGCTGCCCTTCGAAGGGGGCCGCCGCGGGGGCCTCGGGTTGCGGCTGCGGCTCGGGCTGCGCGGGTGTGGTCATGGTGGAGCCTCCATGGATCCGGATGGGTACCGGCTAGGCGTACCGGCTCCCAGGTGCGCAGGCGCGTAACTGTCCGTCTTCCGACTGCAAGTGCGATGGGCCGGCGGTCATCAGAGGCCTGCCGCTACCGCGTGCCGCGTTGCCGCGTTGCCGCGTTGCCGCGTTGTCGCGGCGGGCCGTGACGGGGAGGGAGGCCGTCCCTAGCGCTCGACCGGCCGGCGCAGGGAGTACGTGACCGCGTGCAGGCGGTGCGGCTGGCCGATGATCATTGCGGCGCGGTCGTACGCCTGCCAGCCCTCCGCGCCCGCGCGGTTGAGGTGGCGCAGGTCGTTGAAGCGCTCGTCCGTGCCCCAGCGCTGTACGCCGCCCGGGTGGTGGAAAACGGCGTCCCAGTCCTCGAACCGGTCTGTGCCCAGCGTGCCCGCCGCACGGTACTCGAGTCGCGCATATTCCCATAGCGTCACGCGGTACATCATGCCCGACATCGAGCGGTTCCACCGTCACGGAAAATCGTGAAATAGGCTCGATGGCATGGAGCGTGACCGCGATACCGAGGGCCGGGCGCGCAACTCCCGGCCGCGGGACGAGCTCGGACGGCCGCTGCCGCGCGGGGCCGAGGGCGTGCCCACGATGCCCGGCGATCTCGTCGTCGGGCCCGAGGAGGCGCTCGAACAGGCCCAGCGGCTGCTCGACGAGGGGCGGCCCTTCCACGCGCACGAGGTGCTCGAGGCCGCCTGGAAGGCCGCGCCCGACGGCGAGCGCGAGCTCTGGCGGGGGCTGGCGCAACTGGCGGTGGGGCTCACGCACGCGCGGCGCGGCAACGCCGACGGCGCCACCCGGCTGCTGGACCGGGCGGCGCTGCGGATCGCGGAGTACGCGAGCGATCCGCCGTACCGGATCGATGTGCCGGGGCTCGTAAATTTCGTCCGGAGCCGGAGCGGCGGCACGCCCCAGCTCAGATCGTGAGCGCGACCTTGCCGAGCGGACGGCCGGCGCGCAGGTAGGCGATCGCCTCCGCGGCCTCGGCGAGCGGGAAGGTGCGCTCTACAGCGGGTACCAACGAGCCGTTCTCCATCCAGGAAGCCAGCGTCTCCAGGGGTTCGGCGGCGGTGCGGGACATCAGGCCGGTCAGGTGCTGGCGGGTGAAGCCGTTGAGCAGGCCCGCGCGCAGCTGGCGGTCCGCGCCCTGCAGCCACCGGCCGCCGCCCTCGGCGCCCACGATCACCAGCGAACCGGTCGGGGTGAGCAGGCGGCGCAGTGTCCGCAGCGGCCGGGCGCCGCCCGTGTCGAGGATGAGGTCCCAGCGGCCCGAGGGCTCGCCCGCCGCGTAGTCCACGACGTGCGCCGCGCCGAGCGAGCGCACGAGGCCGGCCTTGGCGGCCGAGCACACCCCGGTGACCTCCGCATCGAGTATTCGCGCGATTTGTACCGCGAACGAGCCCACCCCGCCGCCCGCGCCCAGGATCAGCACCCGCTGCCCCGCACGCAGCCGGCCCGCGTCGCGGAGGCCCTGCAGCGCGGCGACGCCGGACCCGGCGACCGTCGCGGCCTGCGCGAACGAGATCGTCTCCGGCTTGCGGGCGAGACGGTCCGGGGAGGAGAGGGCCAGCTCCGCGTACGTGCCGTCGCCGGTGCCGAACACCTCGTCACCCGGCCGGAACCGCGTGACCTCCGGCCCGGCGGCGCGCACGACGCCCGCCAGGTCCAGGCCCAGCACCGGCTGCTTCGGGCGGCGCAGGCCGAAGCCGGCGGCCCGGACCGCGTACGGCAGTCCGGTCGCCAGGTGCCACACGCCCTGGTCGACGCCGGCCGCGCGCACTTCGACGAGCACGCCGCCGGGCCCGACCGGTGGCGTGGGCGCGTCGCGAAGTTCGAGCGGGTCGCCGTACCGTTGCCGGATCACGGCTTTCATGACTCCTCCTCGGGATAGTGGAAGACCGCTTCGAGCGGTACCCCGAACGCCCGCGCGATCTGGAAGGCCGCCTCGAGCGTGGGGGAGTACTTGCCCTGCTCGATGGCGTTGACGGTCTGGCGCGTGACGCCGATGCGCGCCGCGAGCTCGGCCTGGGTCATCTCGCCGTGTGCGAAACGCAGCGCCCGGATCGAGTTGGTGACGCGGGTCGGCTTGCCCACGCCTACATCCCCCGCCGGTACGCGGCGATCTTGACGACCGACGACACCAGCGCCGCGAGCGCGAACGCCAGGTACAGCGAGTTGGCGATCCAGAAGTACGGCGCCTCGCGCATGGCCAGCACCAGCGGCACGATCGCGGCGATGCTCATGACGTAGAAGGCGACGTACTCGCCGAGCCGCCCGATCGCCCGGTCGCGCTCGTCGACGGCCTTGGCGTCCTTGGGCGCGGCGCCGGCCGCGACCGCTTCGGCGAGGACGTTGAGCACCACCGATGCGCCGATCGCGACCAGCAGGGGCACGACGTAGTGACTGGCGGCGAGGCCTTCCGCCGGCACCCGGGCCAGCAGCGCGATCGCGTAGCCGACGGGCACGACGACCGCGACGACGGCATAGATCCAGGCGCGCTGCTCCTGATGCGACATGGCCCCTCGCTCCGTGTGTAAAAAATCTTTGACACCACAAAGGTAAAGCGAAGCCGACACCGTGTCAAGAATCCTTTACTTCAGCCGTGCGTGGGCGCGATTGTTCCGGATATGTCGGGCGCTTCGCGCCGCGACATATCCGACATTTCGGTTATGTGCCGCCTGTGGGGTCTTGCGGGGGTTTCCCGGCGCCGCGAGCGGCGCGGAAGGGCGGAAACGGCGTGGAGGGTGGAGAAGACAGCGTGGAGAACAGGGAAACCGGCGCGGAGCGGAGCAACAGCGAGGAGGGCGGCGCAGAGGGGCAGGCTGAGGGCGGGCGGCGCGGAGGGCGGAGAAACGGCGCCGACGCGGCGGAGAAACGGCGCGTAGGGCGGAGAAACGGCGCGTAGGGCGGAGAAACGGCGCGTAGGGCGGAGAAACGGCGCGGACGCGGCGGAGAAACGGCGCGGACGCGGCGGAGAAACGGCGCGGAGGCGGCCGAAAACCACACGGTGACGAAATAAGCGGCGACAGGCGATAAATCCGACATGTCGCGGCGCGGAGCGCCCGACATGTCGTGATCTCGAACTCAGCGAGCCGCCCGCTCCACGCTGATGTGGAAGGTCTCGATGCGCTGCACGACGTTCATCAGCCCCGCGAAGTCCACCGGCTTGGCGATGTAGTCGTCCACCCGCAGCTCGTGGCTGCGCAGGAAGTCCTCCTCCGCCGTCGAGGAGGTGAGCACGACGACCGGGATGCGGTTCAGGTCCGGGTCGGCGTGCACGGTCCGGAGCACGACCCGCCCGTCGACGCCCGGCAGGTTCAGGTCCAGCAGGATGATGTCCGGCCGCGGCGCGCCCGCGTGCTCGCCCACCCGTCGCAGGAAGCGCAGGGCCTCGGCGCCGTCGGTGCACACGGTGAGGCGGTTGCGCAGCTTGTTCTCGGCGAACGCCTCGCGCGTGATGAGCACGTCGCCCGGGTCGTCCTCGACCAGCAGGATCTCGATCGGGACGGCGTGCGCGTCGCTCATCGTGCTCCTCCCACCACAGTCGCCTTACAGTAGCGCGTCCCCACCAGGGTCCCGCGAGCCGCTACCGTTACCGGGTGGCGTTCACGATCGGCACGGTGGGCGGGCACGGCGTCGTGCGCGCCGAGGGTGAGCTCGACGTCGGCAATGCGCAGGAGCTGCGGGCGGCGGTCAACGCGGCGCTCGACGTGCAGCCGGGCCTGGTCGTCGACCTGGCCGGCGTCACCTTCATGGACTCGGTGACGCTGGGCGTGCTGATCGGCGCGTACAACCGGGCGCGGGCGGGCGGGGGCGCGTTCGCCGTGGTGTGCACCGATGAGCGGGTCGGCCGGATCTTCCGCATCACGGGGCTCGACCAGGTGTTCACGATCGTGGGGTCGCTCGAGGCGGCGTCAGAAGCCCTCTGACGGCGGCGCGGAGAGGTGCAGCACCTCGTAGCGCTCCGTCGCCTCCGGGTCCTCCGGCGATTCCGTGGCCCACAGCGAGAACCGCACGACCTCCCAGCGGTACGCGTCGAAGGCCACCGCCGCCGTGTGCAGCTGCGGGTGCGGGGCCGGCGCGGCCGGCTCGGTGCCCCAGGGCAGCGTCGCGACGTGCCGGGTCGCCGAGCGTACCGGCGCGTGCCGGGCCGGACCCGCCAGCGCCGCGAGGACCGTCCAGTGCCGCACCGGCGGCCGGCCGAAGTCGCGCACGATGTTGTGGAAGCCGCCGCCGCCGACGAGGAACCGGCTCATGGCGTCGGCGGCGTTCCACAGGTAGAACGGCGCGTACTGGTTGACGGAGGAGCCGCCCACGCCCGCGGTGCGGATCAGGTAGGCCTTGAGGCCCAGGCCCTTGCGGTGGTCGAGCATGTGGCCGAGCCGGCGTACGCGCTCGCGGATGATCTCCATGTCGTAGTCGGCCGGCAGCGTGAGTTCGTACTGCATAGCGTCCATACCGTACATACTAGTAGGTACAGAGGCTAGGGCCGGCGCAGGATGGCGTCGATCTCGGCGATCTCCTCCTCCGTATGCCGGCCCAGGATGAGGTCGAGCTCGAGGCGCTCGGCCGGCGTCCGGTACGCGGCGATCTCGCGCTCCAGCGTGCGGCGGGCGCGACGAGCCTGCATGCGGCCGGCGATCGCGGTGCGAACCCGGCGGGTCGTGGTCTCCATGAGCATTACTGTATCGATTCAGAAAGATCAACGAGCGCGATTGGCGCGTGACGGGCGGCACGCACGAGCTGAGCTGCGGGTGCAGGATGGTTCTGTGCGCGACGTCACTCCCGCCCCGGGCACCCTGGACCCGATCGAGACCGCATCCCGCGACGAGCTGGCCGCCCTCCAGCTCACCCGGCTGCGCCAGAGCCTGCGCCACGCCTACGAGCACGTGGCGCACTACAAGAACAGGTTCGAGGCGGCCGGGGTACACCCGGACGATCTGCGGGACCTGTCCGACCTCGCGCGGTTCCCGATGACGACGAAGGCCGACCTGCGGGCCAACTACCCGTTCGGGATGTTCGCGGTGCCGCGGGAACAGGTGGCCCGCATCCACGCCTCGTCCGGTACCACCGGCCAGGCGACAGTCGTCGGGTACACGAAGGCCGACGTCGACACGTGGGCCGACCTCATGGCGCGCTCCATCCGGGCCTCGGGCGGGCGCCCCGGCGACCTGGTCCACGTCGCGTACGGCTACGGCCTCTTCACCGGCGGCCTGGGCGCCCACTACGGCGCCGAGCGCCTCGGCTGCACCGTCGTGCCCGTCTCCGGCGGCATGACCGAGCGGCAGGTGACCCTGATCCGCGACTTCCGGCCGGACGTCATCATGGTGACGCCGTCGTACCTGCTGGCGATCGTCGACGAGATGGAGCGCCAGGGCCTCGACCCGCGCGCGAGCTCGCTGCAGATCGGGGTGCTCGGCGCCGAGCCGTGGACCGAGGACATGCGTGCCGAGATCGAGCGGCGCCTGCAGATGCACGCCGTCGACGTGTACGGGCTGTCGGAGGTGATGGGCCCCGGCGTGGCCAACGAGTGCGCGGAGACCAAGGACGGCCTGACGATCTGGGAGGACCACTTCTACCCGGAGATCGTCGACCCCGACACCGGCGCCGTGCTCCCGGACGGCTCCTACGGCGAGCTCGTGTTCACGTCGCTCACCAAGGAGGCGATGCCGGTCGTCCGGTACCGGACCCGGGACCTGACCCGCCTGCTGCCCGGCACCGCGCGCACGATGCGCCGGATGGAGAAGATCACCGGCCGCAGCGACGACATGATGATCGTCCGAGGGGTCAACGTGTTCCCGACCCAGATCGAGGAGCTCCTGCTGCGCCAGCCGGCCCTGTCGCCGCATTTCCAGTGTGTACTGTCGCGGGCCGACCGCCTCGACACGCTCACCGTGCGCGCCGAACGCCGCCCGGGCGCGAGCCCGGAGACGGCGGCGGACGCGGCCCGCCGGCTCGAGAGCGCGGTCAAGGGCTCGATCGGCGTGACGGTCCGCGTCGACGTCGACGAGCCGGGCGGCGTCGAACGCTCGGCGGGCAAGATGCGCCGCGTCGTCGACCTGCGCTGAGCCCCGGCGGCGGGGTCAGATGGCGTTGCGGGCGATCGCCTCGCCGTACCAGCGGCCGCTCGCCTTGATCGTGCGCTCCAGGGTGTCGTAGTTCACGCGGATCAGGCCGAAGCGGCGGCTGAACCCGAATGCCCATTCGAAGTTGTCCAGCAGCGACCACACGAAGTAGCCGCGCAGGTCCACGCCCGCCGCGATCGCCTCGTGCACGGCCGCCAGGTGGGCGCGCAGGTACTCGATGCGCTCCGGGTCATCCACCCCGCCGTCCGGGCCCGGGCGGTCGTCGTACGCGGCGCCGTTCTCGGTCACGTAGAGCGGGCGGTCGCCGTAGTCGCGGCGGATGCGCAGCAGCAGGTCCCGCAGGCCGGTCGGGTCGACGGACCAGCCCATGTGCGTGACCGGGCCCGGGGTGGGGTGGAAGCGCACGGCCTGCGCGGTCGGGTACGGGGTCCCGTGGTCGAGCTCGCCGTCGGGGGCCGCGCTCACCAGGTCGGGCTGGTAGTAGTTCACGCATATCGCGTCGACCGGGGCCGAGATCGCCGCGAGGTCGCCGGGGCGGACGAAGTGCCAGTCGGTCAGGTCGCGGGTGTCCTCGACGGTGTCGGACGGGTACGCACCGCGCAGGATCGGGTCGAAGAAGATGCGGTTCAGCAGCCCGTCGATGCGCCGGGCGGCGTCGGCGTCGGCCGGGCTCGCGGTCAGCGGGCGCACCGCGCCGGCGTTGAGCGCCACCGAGACCTGGCCCGTCACGCCGGCCGCGCGCAGGGCCGCGACGCCCAGGCCGTGCGCCAGCAGCAGGTGGTGGGTCGCGGTCAGGGCGCCGACGTGGCCGCGGCGGCCGGGGGCGTGCCCGCCGGTGCCGTACCCGAGGAACGCCGAGCACCACGGCTCGTTGAGCGTGTTCCACATCGCGACCCGGTCGCCCAGGCGCGCGGCGACCGCGGCCGCGTAGTCGCTGAAGCGCAGGGCGGTGTCGCGGGCCGTCCAGCCGCCGGTGTCCTCGAGCTCCTGGGGCAGGTCCCAGTGGTAGAGGGTCGCGACCGGGCGCACGCCCGCGGTGAGCAGCTCGTCGACGAGGCGGTCGTAGAAGTCCAGGCCGGCCTCGTTCACGCCGGCGCCGCCGGCCGGGCGGACACGGGGCCACGCGACCGAGAACCGGTACGCGGACAGGCCCAGCTCGGCCATGAGCTTCACGTCTTCTTGGTAGCGCAGGTAGTGGTCCGTCGAGGTTCCGCCCGTGTCGCCGTTGTCGATGCGGCCCGGCTGGGCGGCGAAGGTGTCCCAGATCGAGGGGGTGCGGCCGTCGGCGGTCACGGAGCCCTCGATCTGGTAGGCGGCCGTCGCGGCGCCCCACCAGAACGTCGTAGGGAACGTCAGCGCCGTCGTGCTCACAGCTATCACCCCGTGCCTTGGGAAGGGGTCTTGGAGAGCGCTCTCCAAGATGCGTGATCAGACTGCGACCGGGTGTGCCCGCGTGTCAAGGTCCGGCGGCGCGAGCCCTTGACACGACGGAAACGGCGGGACAACACTTCGAGCAATCGGAGAGCGCTCTCCAAACCGCCACGGCGCCTCCACACACCCCGCAAGGAGCCCCTCGTGCATCCGGCGCACACGTCCGCCCGCCCCTGGCGGAGCCTGCTCACCTCGCGATGGCGCATAGCCCTGGTGCTCGCCGTCGTCGCCGCCGTCGCCGTCGTGGTCGCGCCGTTCGCGCGCGCCGCCGACGGCCTGATCTCGCAAGGCAAGCCCGTCACGGCCTCGTCGACCCAGTCCGACGACGTGGCGCCCAGCTTCGTCAACGACGGCAACGCGGGGACGCGCTGGGGCAGCCAGTGGAGCGACCCGCAGTGGGTCCGCATCGACCTGGGTGGCACCGCGTCGATCAGCCAGATCAAGCTGAGCTGGGAGGGCGCCTACGGCAAGGCCTTCCAGATCCAGACCTCGGCCGACGACCAGAACTGGACGAACATCTACAGCACCACCACCGGCGCCGGCGGCCAGCAGACCCTCGACGTCACCGGCACCGGCCGCTACGTGCGCATGTACGGCACGGTCCGCGGCTCCGGCTACGGCTACTCGCTGTACGAGTTCCAGGTCTACGGCACCATCGGCGGCACGAACCCGACCGGCGGCGCCTGCGACACCGCGACGAACGTGGCCCAGGGCAAGACGGCCACGGCCTCGTCCTCGGAGGGCGCCGGCAACGGGCCGCAGTACGCCGTCGACGGCGACGCCGGCACCCGCTGGAGCAGCACGTTCAGCGACCCGCAGTGGATCCAGGTGGACCTGGGCGCGACCCAGTCGATCTGCCAGGTCGTCCTGCAGTGGGAGGCCGCCTACGGCAAGGCCTTCCAGATCCAGACCTCGGCCAACGGCACCGCCTGGACCGACGTCTACAGCACCAGCACCGGCACCGGCGGCACGCAGACCATCCCGGTCAGCGGCTCCGGGCGCTACGTGCGCATGTACGGCACCGCCCGCCCCGGCGGCTACGGGTACTCGCTGTGGGAGTTCAAGGTCTACGCCGGCGGCGGTACCACCACGACCTCGCCGACCCCGTCGGTCACCCCGTCGACGTCGCCGACGCCGGATCCCGGCTGGACCACGGTCTGGCAGGACACCTTCGACGGCGCGGCGAACACCTCCCCGTCGGCGGCCAACTGGCTGCTGCGCTCCGGCACGCAGTTCCCGGGCGGCGCCGCCAACTGGGGCACCGGTGAGGTCGAGACGGCCAGCACCAGCACGGCCAACGTGTACCTCGACGGCGCCGGCAAGCTCAACGTCAAGGCGATCCGCGACGGGGCGGGCAACTGGACCTCCGGCCGCCTGGAGACCCAGCGCACCGACTTCCAGGCCGCCCCGGGCGAGCAGGTGAAGTTCACCGCGCTCGTCAAGCAGCCCGACGTGGCCAACGCGGCCGGCTACTGGCCCGGGTTCCGGGCGACCGGCGCGGCGTACCGCGGCAACTACAACAACTGGCCGGGCGTCGGCGAGACCGACATCATGACCGACGTCAACGGCCGCAGCCAGCTGTCGCAGACCCTGCACTGCGGCACCGCGCCCGACGGCGTGTGCGGCGAGTACAACGGCCGCACCTCGGGCCTGGCCAGCTGCACCGGCTGCCAGACCGGCTACCACGAGTACACCCAGGTCATCGACCGGACGAAGACCGACGAGGAGATCCGCTTCTACCTCGACGGCAAGCAGTCCTGGGTCGTGCGGGAGAGCCAGGTCGGCGTGACGGCCTGGAACAACGCCGTGCACCACGGCTTCTACCTGCGCTTCGACCTGTCCGTCGGCGGCTCGCTGCCCAACGCCGTCGCGGGCTTCACCACCCCGACGCCGAACACCACCTCCGGCGGCGTCCTGTCCGTCGACTCGGTGACGGTGGCCAAGGCGACCGGCACCGCGCCGGCCGCGATGACCGACCCGGCCACGCCGGCCGGCCCCAGCGTGGTGAAGGTGACCGGCAGCCAGGGCAACTGGCAGCTGCAGGTCAACGGCCAGCCGTGGGAGGTCAAGGGCCTCACGTACGGCCCGCCGCAGGGCGCCGCCGACGGGTACATGCGCGACCTGCACAACATGGGCGTCAACACGGTCCGCACCTGGGGCGTGGACGACGCGAACACCCCGGAGCTGCTCAACCGGGCCGCCCAGCAGGGCATCAAGGTCGTCGTCGGGCACTGGCTCAACCAGGGCGCCGACTACGTCAACGACACCGCGTACAAGAACGCCACGAAGACCGAGGTCGTCAACCGGGTCAACGCACTGAAGAACAACCCGGGCGTGCTCATGTGGGACGTCGGCAACGAGGTCATCCTGACCATGCAGGACCACGGGCTGTCCGCGGCCGACGTCGAGGCGCGGCGGGTGGCGTACGCCAAGTTCGTCGACGAGCTCGCCGTGGCCATCCACGCGGCCGACCCGAACCACCCGGTCACCTCGACCGACGCGTACACCGGGGCCTGGCCGTACTACAAGGCGAACGCGCCGCACCTGGACCTGCTGGCGGTGAACTCCTACGGGGCGATCGGCAACGTGAAGCAGGACTGGATCAACGGCGGGTACACCAAGCCGTACATCGTCACCGAGGGCGGACCGTCCGGCGAGTGGGAGGTGCCCAACGACGTCAACGGGGTGCCGAACGAGCCGACCGACCTGCAGAAGCGCGACGGGTACACGGCCAGCTGGAACGCCATCAAGTCGCACCCCGGCGTGGCCCTCGGCGTGACCGAGTTCCACTACGGCCTGGAGAACGACTTCGGCGGCGTGTGGCTCAACACGTACCCCGGCGGCTGGCGCCGGCTCGGGTACGGGGCGCTGAAGCAGGCGTACTCGGGCTCCCCGCTGGCCAACACCGCGCCGCAGATCACCGCGATGACGGTGTCGAACCAGACGGCGGTGCCGGCGGGCGGGCAGTTCACGGTCAACGTGGCCGCGAGCGACCCCAACGGCGACACCATCCGCTACAACCTGATGGCCAGCGACAAGTACATCACCGGCGGCACCGGCTTCCGGAACGTGAACTTCACGCAGAACGGTTCCACGTTCACGGTCACCGCGCCGGAGAAGCTGGGCGTCTGGAAGATCTACGTGTACGCCTTCGACGGCCAGGGCAACGTCGGCATCGAGACCCGCTCGTTCAAGGTGGTCGCGCCCAGCATCCCGGGCACGAACATCGCGCTGAACAAGACGGCCACGGCCTCGAGCTACCAGCCGACCGGCACCAACGGCCCGCAGCTGCCCTCCTACGCGGTGGACGGCAACTACGGCACCCGCTGGGCCAGCGAGTGGGTCGACACCGCGTCGATCACCGTCGACCTCGGCTCCAAGCAGACCTTCAACAAGGTCTTCCTGGCCTGGGAGGACGCGTACGCGAAGACGTACCAGATCCAGACGTCCGACGACAACGCCAACTGGACGACGATCTACTCGACCGCGGCCGGCGACGGCGGGTTCGACGACGTCAACGTCAACGGCAATGCGCGGTACGTGCGGATCAACGGCCAGGTCAGGGCGACCGCCTACGGGTACTCGCTCTGGGAGTTCGGTGTCTACCGGTAAGTGAATTGCGCTGAAAGCGCTCTCTGGGCTTATTGCCTGGAGAGCGCTTTCCGGCTTCGTGCTATAAAAGCGCGTGAGCGGTTCGGAGCGGAGCGGAGAGGCCGCTCACCAGAGGCACAGGTCTTGGCTCGCGCCGCCGGAGCGAAGCGGAGGTGGCGTGAGCGAGAAACGGCGACCGACTCTTGAGGATGTGGCGGAGGCGGCGGGTGTATCGCGGGCCACCGTCTCGCGGGTCATCAACGGCGTGCGCAACGTCGACCCGAAGCTGCACGAGATCGTGTGGCAGGCCGTCGACGCCACCGGCTACGTGCCGAACCGGGCCGCCCGCTCGCTCGTGACCCGCCGCAGCGGCACGGTCGCCCTGGTCGTCTCCGACGCCGTCGCCCACGACGACGACCCGTTCATGCGCCGGTTCTTCGCCGACCCGTTCTTCGGCCGCATCGTCGGCGGCGTGATGAGCGTGCTGCGGCCCAAGGGCATCCAGCTGGCCCTGCAGATCGTCGGCAACGAGGAGGCCCGCACCCGCCTCGTCGGCGACCTCGGCCAGGGCCAGGCCGACGGCGCCGTGGTCCTGAGCCTGCACCCGGACGACACCCTGCCCCAGCAGCTGTGCGACGCCGGCATCGCGGCCGCGCTCGTCGGGCGTCCCGCCCAGCCGGTGCCGATCTCGTACGTCGACCTCGCCAACGACGCCGGCGGCGCCCTCGCCGCCGAGCACCTCCTCGGCCGCGGGTGCACAAGGCTCGGCATGATCACCGGCCCGGCCCACGTGCCCGCCTCGCAGGACCGCCTGACCGGCTTCCGCCAGGCCCTCGCCCGCCACGGCCACGCCTGGTTCCCGACGGTCGAGGGCGGCTTCACCTACGAGTCCGGCGAGTCGGCGCTGCTCTCGCTGATGAAGGAGCACCCGGCCCTCGACGGCGTCTTCGTCGCCAACGACCTCATGGCGCAGGGCGCGCTCATGGCCCTGCGCAGCCTCGACCGGCGGGTGCCGGAGGACGTGGCGGTCATCGGCTTCGACGACAGCAGCGCCGCCCTGGACGCGCGGCCGCAGCTGACCACGGTCCGCCACCCGCTCGAGGACATGGCGGCCGAGACGACCCGCCTGGTGCTGGCCCGCATCGACGACCCCGACCTGCGCGTCGAGTCGGTCATCTTCGACCCGAAGCTGGTCGTGCGCCACTCGGCGTGAACAGCCACGCGGCCTGGCGGCGGCTCTTCGCCACGTACGCCGGCTCGCCGTACGCGAGGTCCTCGATCAGCCCGCAGCGCGCGTAGAACAGGGCGCGCTCGCCCAGCCCGGCCGGCGCGGGCGGGGCGGCCGGCCCGAGGTCGCGCAGCAGCAGCCCGTAGTCGTAGGCGGGGTCACAGATGGCCGCGTCGCTCCAGTCGATCAGCCCGGTGACGGTACGCGTCCGCGGGTCGACGAGCACGTGCTCGGCGCCGAGGTCGTTGTGGGAGAACACGGTCTCCCGCCCGGGCGGCGGCGGCTCCTGCTCCAGGAACCACGCGGCCTCGGGAAGCTCCAGACCCGCCGCGAGCTCACGCGCCTCCTCCAGCCATCGCGCCGGTGGGTCGGCGTCGCGGCCCACCTCGAACCGCTCCACCGGCTGCGCGTGCAAGGCTCGGAGCGCCGCCCCGAGGGTCGCCGGGATGTCCCCGAGATCCTGGGGCGGGAGCAGCATCAGCGGTACCCCCGGAAGCAACCGGTAACCGAGAGCGCCCTCGGCCGCGAAGGCCGGCTCGGGCACGGCCACGATGCCGTCCAGGACCGCGGCGACCTCGCGCAGCAGCCGGGCCTCCCGGGCGACGTCGAGCGCGTCCGGGTCGGCGGGGAACCGGACCACCCAGACCCCGTCGACCAGGTACGCGGTGTTGTCCAGCCCCCGGCCCAGCGCCTCGACCCGGGCCGCCTCGGCCTGCGGCAGGTTGCGGCGCACCACGCCGCGCACGTCGTGCTCCACGCTCGGGCATGCTACCGGGGTGGACGCCGACATCGCCGTGGACGACGCGCTGGTGCACAGGCTCGTGCGGGACCAGCACCCGGACCTCGAGGGCCCGCTGGAGCCGGCCGCGATGGGCTGGGACAACGCCATCTACCGGCTCGGAGCCCGGTACGCCGTGCGCGTACCCCGCCGCCGGGTCGCCGCCGCGCTGGTCCTGAACGAGCAGCGCTGGCTGGCCCACCTCGCCCCGGCCCTGCCCCTGCCGATCCCGGCCCCGGTGCGCGCGGGCCGCCCGACGCCGTACTACCCGTGGCCGTGGAGCATCACCCCCTGGCTGCCCGGCACCGTGGTCGCCGAGACCCCGGTAGCGCCGCGCGCTTCCTTCGCCGAACAGTTGGCCGGGTTCCTGACGGCCCTGCACGTGCCCGCCCCGCCGGACGCCCCGGCGAACCCGGTCCGCGGAGTTCCCTTGTCCACCCGCCCTGCGACCCGAATCCCACCGCACCTACGTCCACTGTGGAACGATTTGGCCGCGGTACCGCACTGGCCCGGCCCACCTCTGTGGCTCCACGGCGACCTGCACCCCGCGAACCTGCTCAGCACCGGCGGCACCCTGTCCGCGGTCCTGGACTTCGGCGACATCACCGCCGGCGACCCGGCAACTGACCTGACCGCGGCGTGGATGGTCTTCGACGCCCCCGGCCGGACCCGCTTCCGCGCGGCCCTGCCGAACATGGACGAGGACACCTGGCAGCGGGGCCGGGGGTGGGCCTTGACCATCGCATCGGCGGTGGCGGCCGATGCATCGGGAACGCCGCAAATGCACGAGATGGCGGCCCACACCTTACGCGAGGTGCGCCTCGGATAAGGTCGCGGGAGAGCGCTCTCCCATGATTGCGACCCAGGAGCCTTTGCCCTGTTGACACCGCCTGCGCGAGCGGCAAGACTTGGTGCAACGGAGAGCGCTCTCCAAGGATCGGGTGCCGGCGGAGCGTGCTTCCGGGGCGGTCAGTGCAGCGGGTCAGCGGGCTCGACGGGGGCTGACTGGGTCGCCCGGCGCAAGTGCGTACGAGCTCGGTCGTTCGGGTCGGTCATCCAGGCGGGGGCTGCCCGAGCGTCCGCGGCGCTCCCGAACGGGAACGCCCACGCGCACCGGCCGGGAGACGTTGCCCGGTCGGGTGCCGGGCGATCCGTACAACCGTCGTGGCGGTGACCGGGTTGGGGTCCCCGCCACCGGGAGCGGCACCACGCCGCGCCCGCGCCGACCTTGCGGTTGCGGCGTTCCGGCTCGGGCTCTGGGCGCCCGGGAACGCCGCAGCCGCGGGATCGGACCACGCCTCAGGGTTCCGGCCGCAACCGCCATCCGGGCCGGAGCACCGCCGCCGCGCCTCGACAAGGAGGTCGCCCGAACCATGCGCCGCCGACCGCCGCCACGGCCGCCCGCAAACACCCGGACCCGCACCGGGGTCCCGCTGCTCGCCGGGCTCCTCACGGTGCTCGCCCTGGCCGCCGGATGCGGGGCCGAGCCCAAACCGCCGCCGACGCCGCCACAGGTCGCGGCCGCGGCGCCGTCCGAGTTCGGCGGCACCGACCTGGCCTGGGTCGAGATCATGATCCCCCTGGACGAGCAGCTGCTGCCGGTCCTGGACCTGGTGCGCACCAAGGCCGCCGACCAGCAGCTGGTCGCCTTGGCGGGGGAGCTGCACGGGGTGTACGACCAGGAGCTCCCACGCCTACGCACGCTCTCCGACCAGGCGGGCCTGCCCAAGGACAACCCGCACAAGGGTCACAAGATGCCGGGCCTCGTCGACGCCGACCGTCTCGCCACGCTGCGGGCCGGGACCGGGCCCGAGTTCGAGCGGCAGGCCGTCGCCACCCTCCGCGAGCACCTCGACCAGCTCAAGAACCTCGCCACCTCGGAGCTCGCCAACGGCATCAGCCCGACGGTCAAGACGATCGCCCAGTCGGTGGCCCAGACCCGGGGCGACGCCAGCGCCCGCCTACCGAAATAGCCGCATAACCGAAAAGGCGGATATGCCGGGCCGACGCCCGGCACATCCGGCCCCCGAAGCGTCACGGCCGCAGCAGAGGGCGGCTCACCACGGCCACCAGCGCGGCGATCGCCGCGGCGAACCCGAGCAGAGCAACGGGCGCGCTCACGAGCTGCGTCAGCACGCCCAGGCCCAGCACCGGCACGGCCAGGCCCAGGTACCCGCCGAGGAACAGGCCCGCGAGCGCCTCCCCGCGGATCGCCGGCGGCGCCAGGTCGACCACCGTCGAGATCGTCCCCTTGAGCAGCGCGCCCGCGCCCGCGCCGGACAGGACGCCGCCGATCAGGAAGGCCGGCAGGGACTCGGCCCAGACCGCGGCCGTCACCGTGGCCAGGCCCAGGACGATCAGGGTCAGCCCGGTCGCGAGCTGGCCGCGGATCGAGCGCCGGCGCAGCAGGAGCTGGGCCACGGCGCCGGAGCCGAAGACCAGGGACGCGACGGCCCCGGCCAGGGCACGGGACGGGTGGTGCAGGGTGCCGGCCACGAACGCGGGGGCCAGCGACGTGAACAGGCCCAGGACCGACAGCGAGGCGAACGCCCCGGTCGCGGCGGCGAAGTAGCGGGGCCGGGCGGCGGCGGGAACGCCGGCGCGCTGCGGACGGTACCGCCGCGACGACACCGTGACCGTCTCCGGCACCAGGAAGACGGCCAGCGCGGCGACGAGCAGCAGACCGAGGAAGACCAGGTAGGGAGTGCGCAGCGGGGCCGCGACGTACTGCGCGAGCAGCCCGGACACGATCGGGCCGAACGCGAAGCCGCCGAGGTTGGCCACCGTGGCCACGAGGTCGCCGCGGGCGCGGCCGGCGTCGGGGCGGGCCTTGGCGTGCAGCTCCGAAAGGTGCGCGGTCGCGGTCGCGGTGATCATGCCGATGCCGAGACCGGACAGTACCCGGGCGACGATCACCACACCGAACGACGTCGAGGCGAGGAACAGCACCGCGGCGGCCACCTCGAGGAGCACGGCCGGCAGCAGTACCCGCCGGCGGCCCAGCCAGTCCGAGACGTGCCCGGCGAGGAAGAGGCTGACGATGACCCCGAACGCGTAGGCGGCGAACGCGACCGTCACGGCGATCGTCGAGTACCCGTCGTGCCGCTGGTACAGCGCCCACAGCGGCGTCGGGACGACGGTGAACGCCAGCGAGACGGCGAACGCGAACGCGATCGCCCAGAAGCCGTGCTCGTGGCTGAGGCGGCGGCGATCGGCCGGCGCGGGCGCCGGGCGGGTCAGGACGGTGCTCATGGATGGCAGCATCGCTCGCCGGGAGCAGCACCGCCAACGAATCTTCGTGCTCACGACCATCACGAAATGCGATGATGCTCTCCGTGGAGCTGCGGCATCTGGTGTACTTCGTGACAGTCGCCGAGGAGCGCAACTTCACGCGCGCGGCCCAGCGCCTGCGCGTCGTGCAGTCCGGGGTCTCCGCCGCCGTGCGCTCGCTGGAGCGGGAGCTCGGCGCCCGGCTGTTCGAGCGCAGCTCGCAGCGGGTGGTCCTCACCGACGCGGGCGCCGCGCTGCTGCCCGAGGCCCGGGCCGTCATCGACGCCGCCCAGGCCGCCCGCGACGCCGTCGCCGAGGTCCGCGGCGGCCTGCGCGGCACCCTGCGCATCGGCACCCTGATCTCCGTCGGCTTCGTCGACCTGCCGGGCCTGCTGGGCCGGTACCGCACCGAGCACCCCGCCGTCGACCTGCGCCTGCGCGCCGCCCCGACCGGCTCCGCGGGCCTCGCGGCCAGCCTCCTCGACGGCGAGCTCGACGTCGCGTTCCTGTCGCTGCCGGGCCGCGCCCCGGCCGGCCTGTCCGTGCGTACCCTGGCCGCCGAGCCGATCGTGGCGGTACTGCCGGCGGCTCATCCGCTCGCCGCCCGCGCCCGCCTGACCCTCGCCGATCTCGCGGACGAGCCGTTCGTCGACTCGCCGCCCGGGTACGGCAACCGCACCGAGGTCGACCGCGGGTTCGCCGCCGCCGGGCTGCGCCGCCGCGTGGCGCTGGAGGTCGCGGACATCGCCACCGTGCGGCAGTACGTCCGCGAGGGCCTCGGCGTCGCCCTCGTCCCGCGCTTCTCCGCGCCGGAGGAGCCGGGCCTGCGCGTGTGCCCGATCGACACCGACCTGCGCTGGACGTTCGCGGTCGCCACGGCCTCGGTCCGCCACCCGAGCGCCGCGGTCCGCGCCCTGCTCGACCTGGTGGACGCGTACCGCACCGCGTGACCGTCCACAGTGGATCTGATACCGGCGAGTCGGAAAAGCGACCTCCGTGATCGTTCGGCTACTTTGGGTGATCTACTGGTAAGTGGCCCCGGGTGCGAGCTCCCAGCGGATCTCCAGGGTCGGCTCAGGGCCGGTCGTCGGGGACGGGCCGGGGTGCGTCCCCGATGTGGGCCGGTGCACCGTCTTCGTACGGTGTTGAGCAGGATGAACGTTCCAGGGAGGTGCGAAATGCCCGACGTGTTGGTGGCCGCGCGAGCCGAGGCGCTGTTCGTCTCCTGCGTGCAGTCCTCGGAGTCGCCGGCGCCCGTCGAGGTGCGCAAGGCGATCGCCGAGTCCTTCGCGCGGTTCGGCAGCCGGGGCTGCGCCACGTGCGTAGCCGGAGAGTTCGGCGACCACCCGGAGATGGCCGTGGCGCGCATGCGCTGGGCGATCGCGACGGTGACCGCCGTGTACGAGCGCCGCCGCCCCCGCAGCCTGCGCTCGCTCACCACCTGCATCTCTTGAGATGCATCGCTGGGCGCCCAGCGCCTGCCCCCGGCCATCGCTCTCGTCCTCGGTGACGTGCTCACCCGGCCGGAGAGCTCGATCGGTCGAGATCACGAAATAACCGGCGTCAGGGTATAAATCCGAGCATGTCGTGGCGCGGAGCGCCCGACATGTCGGGATCTCAGTCCGCGAGCTCGAGCAGCATCGGCAGGACCAGCGCCAGATAGAGCAGCGCCGCGCTAACCGCGGGCACGGGTGAAGCCCGCCAGCGCCGCCACCACCGCCGTCCGCGCCGTGTCCAAGGTCAAGCCGCGAGCGCGCAGTGTCGCGCCCGCGATGCCCGAGGGCTCCGCCAGCAGGCCCAGCAGGATGTGCTCGGCGCCGATGTAGTTGTGGCCCAGGGCCGTCGCCTCCGAGTGGGCCAGTTCCAGCGCGGCCGCGGCCGGGCCCGTGTTCTCCGTCGTTGTCGGGGACGCGGTCAGGGTGGCCGGGTCGACGCCCAGGACCGGCAGCAGGCGCACCGCCAGGTTCGTGCCCTCCTCCAGCAGGCCGTGCAGGAGGTCCGCGGTGGTCACGGTCGTCGTCGCGTGCTCGTACGCCAGGCGCAGCGCGGTCTTCGCCCGCTCGGTGTAGTGCGGCAGGTCCGCCCCCGGGAGGGCGCGCAGGGTCTCGGCGCGGCGGAGGGCCTGTTCCAGGGCGCGTTCGCACA
This sequence comes from Dactylosporangium sp. McL0621, assembly GCF_049995355.1. Lineage (NCBI taxonomy): Bacteria > Bacillati > Actinomycetota > Actinomycetes > Micromonosporales > Micromonosporaceae > Dactylosporangium > Dactylosporangium sp. McL0621. Next base: position 8,433,769 of record NZ_CP188259.1, on the reverse strand, counting down.
GGGCGGAGACCGGCAGGCCGATGCGGTCCAGCGCCGTCGCCAGATGGTCGGGAAGCGTCACCTCAATTTCCATGCCCCCTATATAACCCCTCTGGGGTTAGTGATGCAAGGAATAGCGCCACGGCACCCAAATGTTTTTAGACTGACTAGTCAGTGCAAACAGGGGAGGTTGCTGTGGCCGAGGTACTCGTGGCCGAGGGGCTCGGGGCGCGCACGCGGCGCGGGTGGGTGTTCCGCGATGTCGACGTGACCGTGGACGCGGGGGAGTTCGTCACCCTGGCCGGGGCCGGCGGCAGTGGGCGCACCTCGCTGCTGCTCGCGCTCGCCGGGTACTTCCGCACGACCGAGGGCACCGTGCGCCGGCTCGCCAAGCCCGCGCTCGGGTTCGTCGCCGGCGTCAACGAGCCCGAGCCCGGGCTCACCGTCGCCGAGCACGTCGAGGAGCGGCTCGTGCTGCTCGGGCGGGCGTCGTGGAACCTGCGGAAACGGCGGCGGCAGGCGCTGGAAATCCTGCAGGGGGTACCGCTGCAGCCGCAGACGCTCGGGCGCGACCTCGACCGCCAGGGGGCGCACCTGCTGTGCCTGGCGCTCGCCCGGGTCGGCGAGCCCGGGATCATCCTCGTCGACGACGTCGACAGTGGACTGTCCGAAGTGGAGCGAGAAGTGGTGGAGCTGGCGTTGCGGGAGTCCGGACCGGCCGTCGTGGTCACGGAGCGTGCGGCATGAACCTGTTCGAGCTGCGCCGGTTCCTGCGCGCCCCGATCACCATCGCGGCGCTGGTCGTGCTGGCCCTCATCCCGCTGCTGTACGGCGCGCTGTACCTCTGGGCGTTCTGGGACCCGTACGGCAACATGCGCCACATCCCGGTCGCCATCGTCGACGCCGACCGGCCCGCTCGGGCCGCCGACGGCAGCACGCTCAACGCCGGCCGGGACCTCGCCGCCGAGCTGCAGCACCGCGACGTGTTCGGCTGGCAGCCCGCGACCGCCGAGCAGGCCCGCAAGGGGCTCGAGGACGGCCGGTACCAGCTCGTCTTCACCATCCCCGCGGACTTCTCGGCCTCGCTCGTCACGCCGCCCGACCCGCAGCGCAATCCCACCCGGGGACAGCTCACCGTGGTCAACGACGACGCCACCAACTACCTGTCCGGGCAGCTGTCCCGCAGCGTGTTCACCGAGGTACGGGCGAGCGCGTCGAGCACGGCGGCGCGCGGGTACTTCGACAGGATGCTCATCGGCTTCACCGACCTCAAGAGCCAGACCCAGCAGGCCGCGGCCGGCGCCTCCCAGCTCGCCAGCGGGGCGGCCGACGCGAAGGGCGGGGCCGGGCAGCTCAGCACCGGCATCGACCGGGCCCACGGCGGCGCCGGGCAGCTCGACGACGGGCTGGCCCAGGCGACGGCCGGGTCGAAGCAGCTCTACGACGGCCTCGTCGCCCTCGACGCCGGGGCGGCCCAGCTCGCCGACGGCACCGCCCAGGCCGCGGCCGGCGGGCGCCTGCTCGCCGGGAAGGTCGACGCCGCGGCGGACCGGGCCGGGCCGGTGCTGCGCGACAACGCCGAGCTCATCGCGAACGCGGCCACCGCGATCGCCGACGGGGCCGACCTGATTCTGCAGCACCTCGACGCGCTGCCCGGCCTCGCGAAGACCGCCGCGCAGCAGACGGCGGCCACGAAGGCCGACCTGGAGCGGCTGGGGCAGCGGTACCCGCAGGTGCGCGACAGCAGCGAGTACCAGACCGCGCTGCAGGCCGCCGACGCCGCCGCGAAGGCCGCCCAGCAGCTGCAGACCCGGCTCGACACCGGCGACCTCGACCAGCTGCGCACGCAGATGAACGCGGTCGCCCAGACGGCCCGCGAGGTCGCCCGGGCCGCCCCGCACCTCGCCGACGACGTCGCCGCCGCCCGCGCCCAGGTCGACCGGCTCGCCGACGGCCTCGACGCGCTCGCGACCGGCGCCGGCCGGCTGCACGACGGCACCGGCCAGGCGGTCATCGGGGCGAAGGACCTCAGCGGCGGCCTGTACCGGCTCGCCACCGGCGCCCGCCAGCTCGACGACGGCCTCGGCACCCTCTCCGACGGCGGCCACCGGCTCGCGGCCGGCCTGGCCGACCTCGGCGACGGCGCCGGCCGCCTGGCCGACGGGCTCGCCGACGGTGCCGGGAAGATCCCGGGGTACGACCCGGACACCCGCGCCGCACGGGCCGGCGTGCTCGGCGACCCGGTCGCGCTCGACCGCGAGACCGAGCACCCGGCGGGCACCTACGGGGCCGGGTTCGCGCCGTACTTCCTCGGCCTGGCCCTGTGGGTCGGCGCGATGATCAGCTACATGGTGCTGCGCCCGCTGACCCGCCGGCACCTTGTCTCCGGCGCCCGGCCGTGGCGGGCGGCGCTGGCCGGCTGGCTGCCCGCGCTGCTCATCGGCGTGGTGCAGGCGACCGCGCTGTTCCTCGTGGTCCGCTTCGCGCTCGGCCTGCACCCGGCGCACCCGCTGGGCATGTACGCCTTCCTGGCCCTCACCGCCGTCGCGTTCACCGCGCTCATCCAGTGGTTCGGCGCCCGGCTCGGCCCGGCCGGGCGGCTCGTGGCCCTCGCCGTGCTGATGCTGCAGCTGACCTCGTCCGGCGGCACGTACCCGATCGAGACCACGCCCGGCTTCCTGCAGGCGGTCCACCCGTTCCTGCCGATGACGTACGTGGTGTCGGGGCTGCGGCACCTGGTCAACGGCGGCCCGGGCGGTACCGTGGTCACCGGCGCGCTCGTCCTGGCCGGGTTCGCCGCCGCCGCGTTCGCCCTCACCACGCTGGCCGCGTGGCGCGGGCGCCGGCTCACCCCGGCGAAGCTGCACCCCGACCTGGTCATGTAGGGAGTCCCGAGCCGTGCCCGACGGTCGCACCCGCCGCCGCGACGACACCAAGCAGCGCCTGTACGACGCCGCGATGGAGCTGATCGCCGAGCACGGCTTCTCCGCCACGACGGTCGACGACATCGCGGTCGCGGCCGGGGTCGCCAAGGGGACCGTGTACTACAACTTCCCGTCCAAGAACGCGCTCTTCGAGGCCCTGCTGCGCCACGGCGTCGGGCTGCTCACCGCCGACTTCCGCGCCGCCGTGGCGGCCGCGGCGACCCCGCCGGAGCAGGCCGTCGGGCTGATCCGGGCGGAGCTGGCGTACATCCAGCGGCACCGCTCGTTCGCGCAGCTGCTGCTGTCGGAGATGTGGCGCACCAACCGCGAGTGGCACCAGACCCTGCGCCTGCTGCGCGACGAGGCCGTGGGCGTCATCGCCGGCGTGCTGGGCCAGGGCGTCGAGGAGGGGTACTTCGACGCCGGCCTGGACGTGCGCATGGCCGCGGCCGCGCTGTTCGGCGTGTGCCTGGTCGTCGCGGTCGACTGGCTGGTGTTCGAGCCCGACCGCAGCCTGGAGTCGGTGCAGGAGTCCCTGGTGGCCGTGATCCGGGCGCGGGTCGGGATCTAGGAGGCCGCGCGGGCCGCCCGCTCGATCTTGTCGTGGAAGGCCTGGAACTCCTCGGGCGTGGCGAAGGCGAGGCTGTTCGCGTCGGGCCGCCAGCCGATCGCGCCGTCGATGATCTCGCGGATGATGTCGGCGTGCCCGCAGTGCCGGTCCGTCTCGGCGATCATGTGGATCAGGACCCGGTGCAGCGTCACGTCCGCGTTCGCCGGATCCCACCACGGCACCCGCCCGGGCGCGTCGAGGTCGAGCGCGGCGATGGTGGCGTCGGAGTGGGCCTGGATCCGGCGGTACAGCCCGGTGAGGTAGTCCCGGGACTCGTCGGCGGCCGCGTACATGTCGGCGTTGTGCTCGGCGCCCTCGTCCATCCACGGCAGCGGCTCCGGGAACGGGCGGCCGAAGGTGGCGCCGAGGTACCCGGCCTCGACCGAAGCCACGTGCTTGACGAGCCCCAGCAGGCTGGTGCCCGTGGGGACGAGCGGACGGCGGATGTCGTACTCGCCCAGGCCCTCGAGTTTCCACAGCAGGCTGTCGCGGCCGCGTTGCAGGTACATCTGCAGGTCGGACTTGCTCAAATCCGGAACCTTCCCACGAGGTCGTCCATCACCTTGTCGAGGCGCTCGTCGACGATCTGGCGGGCCGGGTCCCCGTCGAACCAGGCGGCGATCTCGCGCGCGCCCTGGTGGAACGGGATCGTGGCGACGTAGCCGGGCACGAGCGCGCGGACCTTGGCGTTGTCGAAGACCATCGAGTGGGCCTTGTCGCCGAGCAGGCCGGCGCCCCACTCCGGGTCGGCCGCGGCGATCGCGTCCGAGGGCACATGCACGATCCGGGCGGTGGTGCCGAGCGCGGTGGCGAGCTGCTCGGCGATCTGGTTCCAGGTCAGGTAGTCGTCGCTGGTGATCTGGAAGGTGTCGCCGACCGCGCGCGGGTGGCCCAGCAGCGGCACGAACGCGCGCGCGAAGTCCTCGTGGTGGGTCAGGGTCCACAGCGAGGTGCCGTCGCCGTGCACCACGATCTCCTTGCCGGCGCGCATCCGGGCCGGCACCGTCCAGCCGCCGTCGAACGGCACGAGCGTGCGGTCGTACGTGTGCGAGGGGCGCACGATCGTCGCGGGGAAGCCCTTGTCGCGGTACACCTGCACGAGCAGGTCCTCGCAGGCGATCTTGTCGCGGCTGTACTGCCAGAAGGGGTTGCGCAGCGGCGAGGACTCCACGACCGGCAGGCGCGCCGGCGGGGTCTGGTAGGCCGAGGCGGAGCTGATGAACACGTACTGCCCGGTGCGGCCCCGGAACAGCTCGATGTCGGCGCGGACGTCCTCGGGCGTGAAGGCCACCCAGTCCACGACGGAGTCGAAGGAGTGTCCCGCGATCGCCTCGCGGACGGCCGCCGGATCGTGGATGTCGGCCCGCAGCAGGGTGGCCTGCTCGGGCAGGGGCCGCTGCCTGGACTCGCCGCGGTTGAGGACGTACAGGTCGATGCCGCGCTGCACGGCCAGGGCCGAGCACGCCGAGCTGATGATCCCGCTGCCACCGATGAAAAGAACCTTCACGGCCGCAACCCTAGCTCTCCACCCAGCCGTGGCTGCGCGCCAAGGCGGCGAGGTGCTGGCGGGCCTGGGCGATCTGCGCGCCGGTCAGCGTCGGCACGTGCTGGATGAGCAGCTCCGTGACCTCGGCGTTGAACTCGCGGCTGGACAGCACGTCGCACAGCCCGTCGTCGTCGCCGGACGCCGCCGCGTCGGTCAGCGGGGTGAACGGCGCGGCCGCGGAGGCCGTGGTGCGGGCGTGCTCGCGGCGCGGCGGCGGGGCGTCGAGGATGCGCACCGTGGAGACCTTCAGGCCCCGCTCGCCCTCCTCGACCTCGTACTCCACCCGCATCCCGGGGTGCACCAGATGCCGCTGGTCGCCGAAGTCGTTGGCGTGCACGAACACGTCCTCGCCACCCGCGTTCGGCGCGATGAACCCGTAACCCCGGACCTCATCGAACCGCAGAATTCTGCCCGTCTCCACCGCCACCACCACCACACAACGAGAGTCTGAGCTACAGCATAGGGCCGGTCAGCCGCTTCTTCTGCACCTTGCCCATCGCGTTGCGCGGGAGCGCCTCGAGGAAGTGCACGGCCCGGGGGCGCTTGTGCACGTTGAGGTGGGCGGCCACGAAGTCGACGAGGTCCCGCTCGGTGACCGGGGCCGCGGCCACCACGAACGCGGTGACGGTCTCGCCGAGGTCGTCGTCGGGCAGCCCCACGACCGCCGCCTCGCGCACCGCCGGGTGGGCCAGCAGGGCGTCCTCGACCTCGCCGGCGCCGATGCGGTACCCGCCGCACTTGATCAGGTCGGTGGAGGCCCGCCCGACGATGCGGTGCCAGCCGTCGGGCGCGATGCGCGCGAGGTCGCCGGTGCGGAACCAGCCGTCCGGGGTGCGGGCGGAGCCGGGGGGCTGCCCGCGGTACCGCCGCAGCAGCATCGGCCCGTCGACCCACAGCTCGCCGATGGTCTCGCCGTCGCGGGGGGCATCGGTGCCGTCCTCGGCGACGAGCCGGGTGCGCACGCCGGTCACCGGGACGCCGACGTGGCCGGGCCGGCGCTCGCCGCCGGCGCGGCTGGAGATCGTGATGAGCGTTTCGGTCATGCCGTAGCGCTCAACCGGGCGGTGGCCGGTGAGCGCGAAGAGGCGCTCGAACACCGGGGCGGGCAGCGGGGCGCTGCCGGAGACGAGCAGCCGGGCCGGGCGCAGGGCCCGGGCCGCGGCGGGCTCCTGGCAGACGCGGGACCAGACCGTGGGCACGCCGAAGTACAGGGTGCCGCGGGCGGCGGCGTACGCGGCCGGGTGCGGGCGGCCGGTGTGCGTCAGCGGCGAGCCGTGCCGCAGGGCGCCGAGCACGCCGAGGATGAGGCCGTGCACGTGGAACAGCGGCAGGCCGTGCACGAGCCGGTCCTCGGGGGTCCAGGCCCAGGCCTCGGCGAGGGCGTCCAGCCCGGCCTCGACGGCGCCGTGGGTGAGCTCGACGCCCTTGGGGCTGCCGGTGGTGCCGCTGGTGTACATGACGAGCGCGACGTCCCCGGGGTCCGGCGCGGCGTACCCGGCGGCCGACTCCCGGGACACGTCGACGGGCACGGCGCCGGGGTAGCGGTCCGGGCGGTTGCCGAGCGTGACGGCCGCACCCGAGTCGCGCAGGATGTGCTCCCGCTCGGCCGGCCCGGCGTCGGCGGGCACCGGCACCACGGCCGCGCCGGCCATGAGCGCGCCGGTGACGGCGACGACGGTCTCCAGCGTCGCGGTGGCGTCGACGGCGACGGTGGCGGCCCCCCGCACGTCGCCGGCGACCGCGGCGGCGGCATTGTGTAACCGTTCGGCGGACAGACCGCGACCGTTCACACTGACGGCGGGCCGATGGTCGGTACCGTGGGCGTGCAGACCCGTGAGCAGGCGCATGGGCCTCATCGTCACACGAGCGTAGAGTGTGGAAACGGCCGGATCACGATCCGATCGCTCGTCTTGACACCCCTCTTTGTGAGCGTTAACACTGTGGCGGCAACGCCCCAGCAACACTTTCGAAACCGCGTCGGTGGCAGCGTTTACACCCTTACGCCCCGCTTGCCGACCGCTGCACGCTGCCCTGAGGGGGAGAAGTGAAGTTTGCCCGCATCGCCGCTTCGGCGATTGGCCTGGCCGTCGCCTTCAGCGTCGCCGCCTGTGGTTCGTCTGAGAAGACCGCCGACAAGGATGCCACCGCTCCCGGCAACAATGCCGGCGCGCTGGTCGGCGTCACCATGCCGACCAAGTCGTCGGAGCGCTGGATCGCCGACGGCAACAACGTCAAGGCCGCGCTGGAGAAGCTCGGCTACAAGGTCGACCTGCAGTACGCCGAGAACGACATCCCGACGCAGGTCAACCAGATCGAGAACCAGATCACCAAGGGCGCGAAGCTGCTGATCATCGCCTCGATCGACGGCACCGCCATCACCACCCAGCTGCAGGAGGCGGCGGACAAGAAGATTCCGGTCATCGCCTACGACCGGCTGATCCGCAACTCGCCGAACGTCGACTACTACGCCACCTTCGACAACTTCAAGGTCGGCGTGCAGCAGGCGACCTCGCTGCTGGTGGGTCTCGGCCTGAAGAAGGAGGACGGCTCCGAAGGCACTGCCAAGGGCCCGTTCAACATCGAGCTGTTCGCCGGGTCGCCCGACGACAACAACGCGACGTTCTTCTTCAACGGCGCGATGGAGACCCTCAAGCCGTACATCGACAAGGGCACGCTCGTGGTCAAGAGCGGCCAGACCGACTTCAAGACGGTCGCGATCCTGCGCTGGGACCCGGCGACGGCCCAGAAGCGCATGGAAGACCTGATCACGAAGACGTACAACGGCGGCACCAAGGTGCAGGGCGTCCTCTCGCCGTACGACGGTCTGTCGATCGGCATCCTGTCGGCGCTCAAGAGCGCCGGCTACGGCAGCGGCGGCCAGGCGTACCCGATCGTCACCGGTCAGGACGCCGAGGTCGCGTCGGTCAAGTCGATCATCGCGGGCGAGCAGTACGCGACGATCTACAAGGACACCCGCAAGCTGGCCGACGTCACGGTCAAGATGGGTGACGCCGTGCTCAAGGGCGGCAAGCCCGACGTGAACAACACCAAGGACTACGACAACGGCAAGAAGGTCGTGCCCTCGTACCTGCTCGAGCCGGTCGTGGTGTACAAGTCCAACTACAAGTCCGTGCTCATCGACGGCGGCTACTACACCGAGGACAAGCTCAAGTAGCACCGCTCCGCCGGGGGCCCGGGCGACTTCGACCGCCCGGGCCCGCGGTGGGCCCTGAGGGAGATCAGCATGACCGAGGCGCTCCTGCAGATGCGGGGCATCACCAAGACGTTCCCGGGCGTGAAGGCCCTGGACGACGTCAACCTGACCGTGCGCCGGGGCGAGATCCACGCCATCTGCGGCGAGAACGGCGCCGGCAAGTCGACCCTGATGAAGGTCCTGTCCGGCGTGTACGGGCACGGCACCTACGAGGGCGACATCCTGTTCGAGGGCGAGCCCTGCCACTTCGGCGGCATCCGGGACTCCGAGCGGCGCGGGATCGTCATCGTCCACCAGGAGCTGGCGCTCATCCCGTACCTGTCGATCGCGGAGAACATCTTCCTGGGCAACGAGCGTTCCGCCCGTGGCCTGATCGACTGGAACCGCACCAACGACGACGCGGCGAAGCTGCTGGCCCGGGTCGGCCTGCACGAGAACCCGGTCACCGCGGCCATGGACATCGGCGTCGGCAAGCAGCAGCTGGTCGAGATCGCCAAGGCGCTGTCCAAGGACGTGCGCCTGCTGATCCTGGACGAGCCGACCGCGGCGCTCAACGACGAGGACTCCGCGCACCTGCTCGGCCTGCTGCGCGAGCTGCGCGACCAGGGCGTCACGTGCGTGATCATCTCGCACAAGCTCAACGAGATCGAGGCGATCGCCGACTCCACGACGATCCTGCGCGACGGGCGGACCATCGAGACGCTCGACATGCACGCGCCGGGCGGGGTGAGCGAGGACCGCATCATCTCCGGCATGGTCGGCCGCGACCTGGAGCACCGGTTCCCGCCGCACACCCCCCGCATCGGCGAGGAGATGCTGCGGATCGAGAACTGGACCGTGCACTCGCCGACGCAGCACGGCCGCACGGTCGTCGACAACGCCACGCTGACGCTGCACGCCGGCGAGATCGTCGGGCTGGCCGGGCTGATGGGGGCCGGGCGCACGGAGCTCGCGATGAGCGTGTTCGGGCACAGCTACGGCGTCGACATCAGCGGCCAGGTGTACAAGCACGGCAAGCCGATCCAGCTGCGCTCGGTGCAGGAGGCGATCGGGCACGGCATCGCCTACGCGACCGAGGACCGCAAGCGCTACGGGCTCAACCTCATCGAGGACGTCCAGCGCAACGTCTCCGGCGCCGCCCTGAACAAGCTGGCCAAGGGCGGATGGGTCGACGACAACCGGGAGTTCGAGGTCGCCGAGCGGTACCGTGGCAGCCTCAACATCAAGTCCAAGAGCGTCGGCACCATCGCCGGCACGCTGTCGGGCGGCAACCAGCAGAAGGTCGTGCTGGCCAAGTGGATCTTCACGGACCCCGACGTGCTGATCCTGGACGAGCCGACCCGCGGCATCGACGTCGGCGCGAAGTACGAGATTTACACGATCATCAATCAGCTCGCCGAGCAGGGCAAGGCGATCCTCGTCATCTCCTCCGAGCTGCCCGAGCTGCTCGGCATCTGCGACCGGATCTACGCCCTCTCCGCCGGCCGCATCACCGGCTCGGTCGAGCGCCCCGAGTTCTCCCCGGAGCGCCTGATGCGCCTCATGACCAGGATCAAGGAGTAACCCGTCCATGACCACAGTGGTCGAACCCGCGGTCGAGCCGACCGTCACGCCGCCGACGCGGTTCTCGGTGAACCTGCGCCAGAGCGGCATCTACATCGCCTTCGCCGCGATCTTGGTGTTCTTCACGATCCTGACCGACGGCTCGCTGCTCGAGCCGCAGAACATCTCGAACATGGTCATTCAGAACTCGTACATTCTGATCCTGGCCATCGGGATGATCCTCATCATCATCGCCGGGCACATCGACCTGTCCGCGGGCTCGGTCGTCGCCGTCACCGGCGCGCTCTCCGCGGTGCTGATGGTGAAGGCGGACCTGCCCTGGCCGCTGGCCATCGTTCTCACGCTGCTGGCCGGCGCCGCGATCGGGGCGTGGCAGGGCTTCTGGATCGCGTACTTCGGGATCCCGGCCTTCATCGTCACGCTCGCCGGCATGCTCATCTTCCGCGCCCTCACCATGACGACGCTGGGCAACCAGGGCATCGGCCCCTTCGCCGAGGACGTGCGCACGCTGTCCAACGGCTTCATCCCGGGCTTCCTCAACAACGTGGGCCTCGGCCCGCTGGGCGGGGCCGACCTGTTCACCCTGCTCGTCGGGGTCGCCACGGTCGCCGGCATCATCGCGGTGCAGTGGCGTGCCCGCCGCGGCCGCATCGGCTACGGCCAGGCCGTCGACTCGCTGCCGGTCTTCTGGGCCAAGCTCATCGGCGCCTCGCTCGTGCTCATGTTCGTCATCGTGCAGCTGGCCCGGTTCAAGAACCTGCCGTGGGTGCTCGTCCTGCTGGCGGTGCTCGTGCTGACGTACACCCTCATCTCCCAGCGCACCGTCTTCGGCCGGCACATCTACGCCGTCGGCGGCAACCTGCAGGCCGCGAGCCTCTCCGGCGTCAAGGTCAAGTCGGTCACGTTCTGGATCTTCGTCAACATGGGAGTGCTGTCGGCGATCGCCGGCATCATCTTCGCCGGCCGGCTCAACCTGGCCGGCCCGACCGCCGGCAACGCGTTCGAGCTCGACGCGATCGCGGCCGCCTTCATCGGCGGCGCGGCGGTGCAGGGCGGCGTCGGCAAGGTCGTCGGCGCGATCACCGGCGGCCTCATCATGGCGGTCATCAGCAACGGCATGTCGCTCAACGGCGAGCCCCCGGAGCGCGTGATGCTCGTCAAGGGCATCGTCCTGCTCGCCGCGGTCGCGTTCGACGTGTGGGCCAAGCGCCGTGCGGGCCGCGCCCGCTGAACTTTCTCCGGTATCTGGTGGGAATGCAGGGGGTGGGCCGCCTTCGGGGCGTCGGCGGTCCACCCTTTGCGCTGTTCAGTGCTTGCTCTCAGTGCGTCGCGATGAAGTTCCACAGCGGCTCGATGAGCGCGTCCGGGCTCTCCAGCTGCGGCAGGTGCCCCGTCCGCTCCAGCAGCACGAACCGGGCGCCCGGGATCGCCTCGGCGTAGGCCCGCCCGTACTCCGGCCCGGCGATCCCGTCGCTGTCGCCCCAGATCACCAGGGCCGGGACCTTCACCCCGCCGAGCCGCTCCCGCAGCGTCGGGTCCGCCATGCTCGGCGCGTACAGCTCGAGCGTCCGGCGGTTGCCGGCCATGACCGCCCGGGCCGCTTCGGGCAGTGCGCCCGGGTCGATCGTGCGGCCGGTCGGGTCGTAGTAGCTGGCCTGCGCGATCTGCGGGAACGTGAGCGAGAAGAAGTCGGCGACCGGGTGCCCCGGCACCTCGATCCCGACCCCGTCGACGATGGTCAGCCCGGCGATGCGCTCGCCGCCGGCCAGCGCGAGCTCGGCCGCGATCCAGCCGCCGATGGAGTTGCCGACCACGGCGACGTCGCGCAGGTCCAGGTCGTCGAGGAACGCCCGGTAGACGCCGGCGAGCTTGCGCACGCTGTCCACGTCGCCGGGCCGCTCGGTGCCGTCGAACCCGGGGTGCGTCGGGGTGATGACCCGCACCGGGTGCTCGGCGGCGAGCTTGTCGGCGAAGGCGGTGACGGAGGCCGGGCCGGCCCCGCCGTGCAGCAGCAGGACGGTGCGGCCGGTACCGCGCTCGGTGTAGGTGACATTCATCGTGTTTCTCCGATCTCAGGGGTTCGGGGTCTCAGGCGGCGCGGGGGGCGCGCCGCAGGTGGATCAGGGCGGCGGCGACCAGCGCCGTCAGGGCCAGCGCCGCCGTCAGTACCGCGGCGAAGGCGTGCACCGCGCCCGCGAGGCCGGTCGTGGAGCGGGCCGCGAGGACGCCGCCCAGGACCGCGGGGCCGAGGGCCGCGCCGATCTGGCGCACGGCGTTGCTGGCCGCGCCGGCCAGGCCCGCGAACTGGGCCGGCACCGACTGCACCGCGACCGCGGAGCTCGTCGCCATGACCAGGCCCGCGCCGAGGCCGAGCACCGCCAGGCGCCACGTCAGCTCCGCCCCGCTCGCGCCGCCCACGGTCAGCAGCGACGCCGCGCCCGCGGCGGCGACGACGAGGCCGGCGAGCAGGACCGTGCGGCCGTCGAGGCGGCGCTGCAGCCACCCCGCGGCCACGCTGCCCAGCGCGTTGCCGCCGAACAGCCCGCCCAGCCGCAGCGCGATCCCGAGCTGGCCCACGTGGGCGTGGCTCAGGGTCAGGCTCAGGAAGAACAGCCCGCCGCCGATCGCGAACAGCACCACCGTCGCGGCCAGGGCCGCCGCGGCGAACCCGCGCGAGGCGAACAACGACAGGGGCAGCAGGGGCGACTCGGCGCGGCGCTCGATCGCGGCCAGGGCGGCGAACGCGAGCACGGCCACCGCGGCGGCGGCGAGGGTGGCGGGGGAGGCCCAGCCGGCGGTACCGCCTCCGATGACCGCGAAGACCAGCGCGGCGACGCCGATCGCGGCCGCGCCGTGCCTGGTGCCGTCCAGCCCGCGGCGCTCGGGCGCGGAGGTGGCGGGCCCAGTGCCGTCCGGCCTGTGGCGCTCGGGCGCGACCGTGGTCAGCCCGGGCGCGTCCAGCCCGGCCGTGTTCAGCCGCCCGGCCGTGTCGAGCCCGGCCGTCTTCAGCCGCCCGGCCACGTCCAGCCCGGCCACGTCCAGCCCGGCCGTGGTCAGCCTGGCCGTGTTCAGCCGCCCGGCCGCGTCCAACCCGGCCGCGTCCAACCCGGCCGCGTCCAACCCGGCCGTGTTCAGCCGCCCGGCCGCGTCCAGCCCGGACGCGTCCGGGCCGTAGCGCTCAGGGGCGGCTGCGGCGTGCGCGGCGGTGTCCAGGCCGGCCGCGTCCGGCCTGCGGCGCTCGGGGGCCCGCGACTCGGCGACGCCGAATCCGGCGGCCGCGGCCGCGACGGCGAGGAGCGCGATCGGCGGGTACAGCCACCACCAGCCCGCCACGGCGGTCACCGCCCCGGTCAGGAACGGGCCGCCGCCCAGTCCGCCCACGGTCGCCGCCGCCCACAGCGAGATCCAGCGGGCGCGTCGGCGCGGGTCGGGCGCCTGGGCGGCGATGAGCGCGAGGCTCGCCGACATGACCGCGCCCGCCCCGACGCCCGCGACGGCCTGCGCGACCCAGAGCGTCACGACGGCGGCCGCCCCGTCCAGCTGCCCCGCGACGGTCCCGGCGGCGGCGCCGAGCACCGTGCCGGCCAGCCCGAGCAGCGTGACGAGCCGGTGCCCGACGCGGTCGGCGAGCACGCCGGCGGGCAGGACCACCGCGGCGAGCGCCACCGCGAACGCGTCGGAGACCCACTGCAGCTGGAGGGTGCCGGCCCCGGTGGCCGCGGCGATGGCCCCGAGCGCGCCGTTGACCGCGGAGAACGGCAGATAGGAGACGAGCATCGCGCCGGCCGCGAACGTCAGGCTCTTCATATCAGGAACCTTATATCAGCATGTTGATACAAGCAACCTGAGATAGGCTGGCGGCATGACGAGGGCGATTTCGGAGATCGGGCTGTCGGTCAAGCGCCTGCAGATGCGCCACCACCGCGCGGCCAACGCCGCGCTGGCCCCGCTGGGCGTGAGCCTCGTCCAGTGGGACGCGCTGCGGCACCTGCACCGCACACCGGACGCGTCGCTGCACGACCTGGCCCAGCTGACCTTCCAGACCGACCAGTCCTTCGGCACCCTGGCGACGCGGATGATCGACCGCGGCCTGATCGAGCGGGTCCCAGGCCCGGGCCGCGCGGTGCGCCACCGGCTGACCGCGAAGGGCGACACGATCCGGGAGCAGGGGCAGCGACTGGTGGAGGAGGTCCTGGTGCGCTCGTTCGCGCCGCTGAACGCCGAGGAGTTGGCGACGTTCGACGCGTTGCTGGTCCGCCTGCTGGCGTGACCGCCTGACACTCGGTATCCCGTCGCGCCCCGCTGATCATCGATCTGGAGGCGCTGGCGACGCCGGCGGTATCACAGGCGCCGGCACATGCCCGCGGGACGACACCGTCATGGCGACGCTGACGGGGGCGCTCTCGGCCGCGACGGACGAGGTGTTCCGCAGCCGCCGGAGGCTCACCGCCGGCACCGCGACCACGCTGGGGCTCACCGCGCTCGCCCCCGCCGCCGAGGCGCGCCGTGCGGGCCGGCGCCCCGACCGGCTGCTCGTGCTCGCGTGCGAGGTGACGCTGCTCGAACAGCGGATCGCGGGCGGCGCGTCATCGGAGACCATCGTCGTCGCCCACGCGTGATCCGGGTCGGCGGCGGAGCAGTCTCAGGCCGCGCCGGCGATCACCGTGTGCATGAACGCGGCGGCGGCCGTCCGGCGCGCTCGGCGGGACCGGAACAGCGGGGCGGCGCGGCCGGCGCGGACCTGGAACGGCGGGGCGGCGCGGCCGGCGCGGACCTGGAACGGCGGGGCGGCGCCGTCGGCGCGGACCTGGAACGGCGGGGCGGCGCCGTCGGCGCGGACCTGGAACGGCGGGGCGGCGCCGTCGGCGCGGACCTGGAACAGCGGGGTAGCGCCGTCGGCGCGGACCCGGAGCGGCGGGCCGTCGCCCGCGCGGAGCCGGAGTGCCTCCCGGAGCACCGGCGCGTGCTCCGGGAACGCCTCCAGCGCCCACCCGCCCGCGGCCGACTTCGACGCGATCCCACCCGTCGACAGCGTGTAGTGCATGCGGGCCAGGCCCAGCACGCCCCACGCCACGCCCCAGTCGCTCAGCAGCGCGAGGCCGTGGCGGCGCAGCCACGGCCGCCAGTACGACGCGATGTTCGCCCGCGTCCAGGCGCGCAGCCCGTCGCCGTCGGTGTGGATGTCGAGCGCGGACGCAGCCGGGCCGCGCACCGCGACGCCGTGGTGCGCCAGGGTGTGCCAGGTGACCGGGTCGCGGCCGACGGCGGTGGCGGGGGAGAAGCGGTGCGCGTGCACGCCCGGGCCCGGCGGCGCGGCCGAGGGCGGGGCGGCCAGGTCGGCGGCCGCGAGGTAGACGCCGTCGAGGAGCGGTCGGGATTTGCGCAGCGCGTGGTGTACCGCCGCCAAGGCCGCCACCTCGTCGGCCGTCGGGGC
The DNA here is from genome assembly GCF_049995355.1 of Dactylosporangium sp. McL0621. NCBI lineage: Bacteria > Bacillati > Actinomycetota > Actinomycetes > Micromonosporales > Micromonosporaceae > Dactylosporangium > Dactylosporangium sp. McL0621. Next base: position 8,418,499 of record NZ_CP188259.1, on the reverse strand, counting down.
CGCCGGGAGCACGGCCACGAAGTCGATGTCGCTCGCGCCCTCGCGGTAGTCGTCCAGGGCGGCCGAGCCGACCAGGTACAGGCGCTGGACGAAGCCGGGCAGCGCGTCGAGCATCAGCGCACGGTCCGCCGGGCGGCCCGGGGGGCCGGGGGGTCGGCGGCGAACGGGTCCAGCTCGATGGCGATGCGCGCGCCCCGCAGCGGGGAGCGCTCGATCAGCAGCCGGCCGCCCGCCGCGTCGGCGACGCGGCGCACGATGTCCAGGCCCAGGCCCGTGGAGCCGGCGCCGCTCGCGCCGCGGCGCAGGGCGCGGTCCGGGTCGGCGATGCCGGGGCCGGCGTCGTCGACGTAGAGGCCGCGGGCCGACACGTGCACCTCGAACCCGGTCCCCTCGCCGGTGTGCTGGAACACGTTGCCCAGCAGGCAGTCCACGGCCGAGACGAGGTCGGAGTAGGAGGCCGGCACGTACACGGGCTCCTGGCCGCCGGTCACCCGCCACGGGCGGTTCTGGTCCTCGGCCAGCACCGACCAGAACGCGAGCCGGTCCGCGACCACCTCGACGAGGTCGGTGGTCTCCGGCTGCCGGTCCGCGGCCGAGCGGCGCGCCTGCGTGATGATCTGCTCGATCTCGTCGTCGAGGGCGTCGAAGGCCTGGCGCATCCGTTCGCCGATCGGGCCCGGCGGCATCGCGTCGGCGTCCAGGCGCAGCGCCGTCAGCGGGGTGCGCAGCCGGTGCGAGAGGTCCGCGGCGAGCTCGCGCTCGGCGTCGGCGAACGCGACCATCTGCTCGGCCATGCGGTTGAAGCTGCGGGCCGCGTCGCGCAGCTCCGGCGGGCCGTCGGGCTCGACCCGCGCGTGCAGGTCGCCGTCGCCGAAGGCGCGGGCGCCCTCGGCGAGCTTGCGCGTGGACCGCACGATCTGGGTGCCGAGCCGGTCGGCGACGAGGGTGGAGCCGGCGACGAGGATGACCGCGAGCCCGGCCAGCGCCAGCCAGGCCGCGCCGACGCCCTGGGTCAGCTCGTCGTCGGAGACGTACACCTCCACGACCGCCGTCCGGTCGCCGTCGAGCACGACCGTCTGCAGATACGCGACCCCGCCGGGCGCGTCGGCGGTCATCGAGCGGCGCTGGCGCACGGCCCGGTCGACGTCGGCCGTCAGCGCATGGCTCGTGCCGACGGTCGGCTGCCCCACCAGGTGTACCGCCAGCCGCCCCGACTGCCCCGCCGGCACCGTGGCCACCGCGCGCACCAGCGAGCCCGACTGGTCGCCGGGGGCCGAGGCGAGCGCGGCGACCATCGCGTCGGCCTGGTAGCGGGCCTCGGCGAGGGCGCGGTCGTGGGCGATCTGCTTGGTCACGTACGCCAGCGGCACGAGGAACGCCAGCGCGATCATCGAGGTGATCGCGAACGACAGGCGCATCAACGCCGATCTCATGCCGGCGGCTGCGCCGGGTCGACGAGCATCACCCCGACCCCTCGGAAGGTGCGCAGGTACCGCGGCTGCGTCGCGCTCTCGCCGAGCTTGCGCCGCAGCCACGACACGTGCACGTCGATGGTCTGGTCCTCGCCCGAGCTGTCCGGCCGCTGCCACACCTCGGTCAGCAGCTCGCGGCGGCTCACCACCCGGCCGGAGCGCTGCACGAGGTACGCCAGCAGGTCGAACTCCTTCTTCGTCAGCTGCAGCGGCCGCCCGTCGAGCGTCGCCGAGCGCTGCTGCGGGTTGACGTACAGGCCGCCCACCGTGACCCCGGCCGGCGGCTGGGCGGGCCCGGGCGTGCCCTGGCCGCGGCGCAGCACCGCGTTGATCCGCGCCGACATCTGGGCGCTGGAGAACGGCTTGGTCACGTAGTCGTCCGCGCCCGCGTCGAGCAGCCGGATGATGTCGCGCTCGGAGCGGCGGGCGGTCGCCACGATCACGGGGGCGTTCGAGATCCCGCGCAGCATCCGCAGCACGTCGAGCCCGTCCATGTCGGGCAGGCCGAGGTCCAGGATGACGAGGTCCGGCGGGTCGGTGGCGATGACGCGCAGTGCCGAGCCGGCGTTGCCGACGGGGCGCACGACGTGCCCGGCGTCGGTCAGGGCCCGGGACAGGGCGCCCGAGACGGCGACATCGTCCTCGACCAGCAGGATGAGCGGCATGCGCGCACCCTATCGCCACTTCGCCGGGACGACCGGGCGGGTCGGCGTGCAACAATGCGGCGATGCAGGTGGAGAAAGGCGCGGTGCCGGTGCTGCTGTGGTGCCTGGCCACCACGGCGAGTATCGGCGTGGCGTCGCTGGCGCTGCGGCCGGTGCTGCGCACGGCCGTGCCCCAGGACTCGATCCCGGTCGCGGCCGACGACGGGCGCGGCGACCGGCCGGTGGCGATGCAGACGCTGCCGCCGCCGGCCGGCCCCACCAGCCCTGAGTCGGTGGTCATCGAGGACCCGAGCTCCGCCTTCACGCCGCTGCCGACCACCCCGGGCGCGACCCGCACCACGCAGGCCCCGCCCACGCAGAAGTCCACCGCGCCGCCCCGCGTCGTCGACGGCTGGACGGTGACGACCGGCTCCGACGGCGTCGACGTGTACCTCAAGTCGTTCCGCTCCGACGGCGGCGACGCGGTCGTACGCATCCGGGCCGAGGTCGTCTCGCTCGTCACCGCCACGCCCCGGGACGGCTACTCGGTGTCGCAGGCGCAGACCGAGCCGAGCCGGATGGTGGTGCAGTTCGTGCCGGGCGACGGTGGCGCGGCGTACCTGGTCGACTGCATGTGGTGGCAGGGCGGCCCCCACGGCGAGGTAACCCGGATCGGCAACTGAGGCAGCTGCGGCAACTGGGCTACGACGCCATGTGCCGGTGGAAGCGGCGCACGGTGGCCGCGTCGCCGAGCGCGCCGGCGATGCCGAGCAGGACCGGCCCGGGCCGCCCGACGAGGGCGCCGAGGGACGCCGCGACCACGACGCCGCCGGCGAACGCGGCGGCGAGCGCCCACGGGAAACTGTTGTCCAGCACGGCGAAGCCGAGCGCGTAGGAGCCCAGCCCCCACAGCCCCGTGAAGGCGAGCACGGCCGGGACGCGCAGGAGGCGCTTCACGGGCTCAGTCTCGCGCACCGGCGCCTTATATCCGCGTTAAAAGCGTTATTCGCGGAGGCTGAAAATCATCGGGACAACTTAATGCGCACCTAATAGAAAACGGCCCGGCCCCGGATTTACCGTCGACCGGTGACCCAGGATGGCGGCGAACCCATCAACGGTGCGAGCGTGGCGGTGTCGACCGAGCCCACGCCCGAGGACGACGCCGTCGACGCGGCGCAGCCGGCCGCGCCCGAGGAGGAGGTTGCCGGGCGCAACCTCTGGCGCCGCGTCCTCGCCATCGCCGTCGTGCTCGTCGCCGCGCTCGCCGTCGTGGTGCTCTGGGCCCGCCCCGCGCACGAGCCCGCCGCGCCCGCGCTGCGCCCGCCCGGCCAGCAGCCGGCCGTGTCCGGCGCGCTGAACCCGACCGACTTCGCCTTCCTGCAGCTCATGATCTCGCTGGACACGAGCGCGCTGCCGCTCTTCGACCTGCTCAAGGACGACCCGCAGCTCGCGGGGGTCGTGGGCCCGGCCGCCACCGGGCACCGCGACGAGCTCGCCGCGCTGCGCTCCGCCCTGAGCTCGGGCGGGGGCATCGAGGACGCGTCCGTGCACGCCGGGCACGACCTGCCGGGCATGGTCCTCGAGGACGACCTCGCCGCGGTCCGCGCCGCGCCCGCGGACCAGCGCAAGGCCACGGCGGTCCGGGTGCTGCGCGAGCACCTCGAGGGCACCACGCGGCTGGCGACCTCCGAAGGTACCGCCGGCTCCGACCCGGCCGCGAAGGCCGCCGCGCGACTGGTCCTGGACGCGCACACCAAGCTCCTGCAGGCCCTGCCCACGGTGTAAGTTTCGGTCGGCTGTACCGCTTTGAGCTGCCCAGACGCCGAAGTGCGACGGCCCCGGCTGGGCATCATGTGACGTGTCTCAATACAACATCGGGCATGAGGAGACTCTGGGCCGCCGTCGCGGCCAGCAGCATGGCCGTCGTCGGGGCCGTCACCGTCATCGGCCTCAACAGCACGGCTTCGGCGGCCACCGGCGGCACCGGAACCGGATACCTGAGCACCGTCGGCGCGCAGCTCGTCGACTCCACCGGTGCCAAGGTGCGGCTCACCGGCATCAACTGGTTCGGCATGGAAACGGACAACAAGACCTTCCACGGGCTGTGGGCCCGGCCGTGGAAGGACCACATCGACCAGATGGCGAGCCTCGGATACAACACGATCCGGGTGCCCTACTCCGACGACGCGCTCAAGGCGGGCGCGCAGGCCAACAGCGTCGACGGGTACAGCAACCCCGACCTGGTCGGCCTGAGCCCGCTGCAGATCCTCGACAAGGTCGTCGACTACGCCGGCAGCAAGGGCATGCGCATCCTGCTCGACCGGCACCGCCCGACGAGCGCGGGGCAGAGCGCCCTGTGGTATGTCGCCGCGACGCCCGAGTCGACCTGGATCAGCAACTGGCAGATGCTCGCGCGCCACTACGCGAACAACCCGACCGTCATCGGCGCCGACCTGCACAACGAGCCGCACGCCGACGGCACCGACCCGAACGGCACCGGCTCCTGCTGGGGCTGCGGCGACGTGAACCGCGACTGGCGGCTGGCCGCCGAGCGGGCCGGCAACGCGGTCCTCGAGGCGAACCCGAACTGGCTCATCGTCGTCGAGGGCGTCAGCTGCCCGAGCGGCGGCAACGCCAACGCCTGGGACGACATCCCGGACGAGCCGTGCGGCTGGTGGGGCGGCAACCTGTCGAAGGCCGGGCAGTACCCGGTGCGCCTGAACAAGGCGAACAAGCTCGTGTACTCCGCGCACGAGTACGCCAACTCCGTGTACCACCAGGCGTGGTTCGACGACCCGAACTTCCCGAACAACCTGCCCGCGATCTGGGACCAGTTCTGGGGCTACCTGGAGAAGCAGAACATCGCGCCGGTACTCGTCGGTGAGTTCGGCAGCACCCTGCAGAACCCGCAGGACGTGCAGTGGCTGCAGAAGCTGATGGCGTATATGGGCAGCGGCGTCACCGGCATGGACTTCACGTACTGGTCGTGGAACCCGAACTCGGGCGACACCGGCGGCATCGTCGGCGACGACTGGAAGACGGTCAACCAGCAGAAGCAGTCGATCCTGCAGCCGTACCTCATCCCGCCCGTCGGCGGCGGCACCGGCCCCACCGGCTCGGCGTCGGCCTCCACCTCGGTGTCGGTCTCCCCGTCGGTCTCGCGCTCGCCGTCGACCCCGCCCGGCGGCTGCACCGCCACCGTCAAGATCGACAACGCCTGGCAGGGCGGATTCCAGGCGAGCGTCACCGTGAAGAACACGGGCGCCGCGGCCGTCAACCCGTGGACCGCCACCTGGAGCGTGCCTTCGGGCGTGACGCTGCAGAGCGGCTGGAACGCGACAGTCACCCAGTCCGGCCCGACCTTCACCGCGGCCGCCCCGAGCTGGGCTCCGTCGCTGGCCGCGGGCGCGTCGGTGACGATCGGCTTCACCGCCAACGGCCCGTCCAGCCCGGCCCCCGCGAGCGTCAAGCTCAACGGCGCGGCCTGCTCGTAACCCAGGGGGATTCGCGGCCCGGGGAAGGGATTCGGCCCCCTCCCCGGGCCGCACTTTTCTCCCCGCCGGAGGGACACGGCCGGCCGCCGCCGAAGGGCACCATGGTGTGCGGGCACGCGCTCGAGCGGCGCCCAGTGGCCGGCCCTGGAGCTCTACCGCCTGCCTTCAGAGGCGGTAGAGCTCCAGGGCCGACAGCTGGCCCGCGGACTGGACGGAGTTCGCGGTGAAGACCAGGCGGACGTAGCGCCACGGCGTGCCCGGCAGGGTGATCGTCGCGCGCTGGCCCGAGGCGGGGTCGAAGGTGTACGACGCCGGCGCCGTCAGGGTCGTGAAGGTCTTGTCGTCCGCGCTCGCCTGGACCTCGATGCGCTGGCTGCGCGCCGGCCACGCCGCCGAAGGGGGCAGGCGCAGCACCGCCCGGCGCAGCTGGGCCGGGCCGCCCAGGTCGACCTGGACCCACTGCGGGAACGCGTTGTTGCGGCTCTCCCAGTACGTTCCCGCGTCGCCGTCGGTGATGTTGCCCGAGCCGTACACGTCCGCGTGGCCGCTGTCGCGGGTGTCGTGGCCCGCGGCCAGGTTGAACAGGTTGTCGAGGCCGAGCGGGTCCGGGCTGCCGCTGGTCCGGGTGCCCTCCGGGCCGGAGGCCGCCGGGGCCGGCGCGCCGCTCGGGCGCCCGGCCGAGGCGGAGGGGCGGGCCGAGGCCGAGCGGGAGGAGCCGCTCGGGGACGGGCCGGCGGTGGCGCCGCCCGCGCTGATGTCCGGCATCAGGTACGGGTCCGTGCCCACGTTGTCGGTGTGCCCCCGGTCGCCGGGCCAGGCCGCCACGATGCCGGCGCCGACCGCGAGCACGGCGGCGGCGCCCGCGACGGCCAGGACGAGCCGCCGGCGGCGGGGCGGGGCGGCGTCCGGCTCGGGCTCCGCGCCGAACGTCAGGACCTTCGCGGGCGCGTACGGCTTCAACGCGGCGCCGTCGTCGGGCCGGTGCCCGTCGAGCTCGAGGACGTCGCGGCCGGGACCGGTGTCCGCGCCCAGGTGGCGCTCCGCCAGCTCGGCCGCCACGGTCCGGCCCCAGTCCGTCGCGTCGCCGGTAACCTGCAGGTCCACGCCCGCCGGCACGTCGGTCAGGGCCGAGGTGAACAGCGCCGACAGCGCCGGCCACACGAGGTCGTTGATCTCCAGCCCGGGCGTGCCGACCACGACCCGGTAGCGCCCGTCCGCGAGCGGCCGGTACGGCGTCAGGTCGACGGTGGCCTCCTGCGAGGCGGGCGGCGCGGGGTCCGGGGCCGGTACCGCGGCGCGGCCCACGGCCGGGGCCAGCGGGCCGACCGGCATCGCGTGCAGGCCGCCGCCGGAGACGCGGACCAGCCAGCCCAGGTCGAGCGCGTAGGTGGCGGCGTCGACGGCGCGCAGGCCCGGCTGCGGGGGCGTGGACGCCGTGACCTCCTCGCGGCCGTCGGGCTGGCAGCGCAGCCGCCCGGCCGGCTCGGCCCACACCGGGCGCAGGGCGGCGTCGAGCGCGTACACCACGACATCCCCGGACGGCGTGTGCAGGGGCAGGCCGTTGACCAGGCTCACCGGCTCGCCCAGCTCGGCCGCGGCGGCCAGGGCGACGGCGCGGCCCGCCCCCTGCCCGGGGGCCAGGGCGGCCACGTCGAGCACGGCCCGGTCGGCGGGGGACAGGGCACGCAGCGCGGCGGCGAGGGCGGGGCCGGTGACCGTGGCGTCGAACACCAGCAGCGGGCGCTGCGGGTCGACGGCGATCGAGGCGGCGATCTCGGGCGGGGCGGTGCCGGCGGCGAGCAGCCGGCCCGCCGGGATCGGGGTCGCGTCCAGGTCGAACGGCGGCCAGGCGGGGGCCGGGAAGCGCGGGCCGGCGGCAACGCGGCGCCCGCCGGGGGTGTGCCGCCACCAGCCGCCGGTGGCGAAGAGGGTGCCGCCGGGGGAGACGACCACCGGGCCGGCGGGGGCGAGCACGGGCCGGCCCAGCCGGGTGGCCCGGTCCTCGGCCGCGGACCCGTCCGGGTCGAGGAGCACGACGCCCTCGAGGCCCTCCGCCGGCAGGTCCGGGGCGGAAAGCGCATCGATCACCAGCCATCCGGGCACGGCGGGCATATGGGTCGGCTCGGTCACCCCGGAACCTTACATCCCCCCGCCGCCACCGCCCGGACGAGCGGTGGCGGCGGGAGAGAGGGTCGTCAGCGGACGTAGATGACGGGCTGCTTGGGCGCCGCCATGCCGCTGCCGATGAAGTACGACGGGTGCGGCGGCTGGTTGTACGCGGTGTTCTGCCAGGCGATCGCCTCGCGGTACTGGCTGTCGTGCATCAGCGTGTACAACTTCGTCGACGTCGGCGTCGACGTGCTGTGGATCCGCAGCGCCGTGTTGCTCGTCGTCGGCCAGATGACCTCCTCGCGCCAGTCGCCGAACAGGTCGGCCGACAGCGACGGGGTGGACTTCGTGCCGTTGTTGGAGTGCACGTCGGAGCCGGTGAGCAGGCGGGTGTCGCCGCTCGTGCCGTACTTGTCGATGTGCGTGGAGTCGAGCAGCTCGCGGGTCGTGTCGCCGTCCCACCAGATCACGAAGTTCGTCGAGCCGGGCTTGCGCGAGGACACCACCGCCCCGCTGGGCGAGCGCACGCCGTCCGCGGCCGCGGACCACGACTCGGCGCCGGGGCTGCCCGACCAGATGTCGTCGGAGACGCCGCGGCCGTTGTCGCCGTTGGGCGGCGTGGTCCACAGCACCTGGCCGGTGCGGGCGTCGGCGAAGTACGACGAGGGCTTCGAGCCGTCCTCGTCGACCTTGAACTCCTCCAGCCCCGGGCGGGACGGGTCGAGGTCGCCGACGTGCATGGCGTCGCCGTGGCCGTTGCCGGTGTTCCACAACCGGCCGCCGTTGTCGTCGACGGTCATCGCGCCGTACACGATCTCGTCCTTGCCGTCCTGGTCCACGTCGGCGATCGCCAGCTGGTGGTCGCCCTGCCCGGCGTAGGAGCTGTTGCCGGAGGCGTTGCTGTCGAAGGTCCAGCGCTTGGTCAGCGAGCCGTTGCGGAAGTCCCAGGCGGCCAGGACGGTGCGGGTGTAGTACCCCCGCGCCATGATGAGCGACGGGCGTTTGCCGTCGAGGTAGGCCGTCCCGGCGAGGAAGCGGTCCACCCGGTTGCCGTAGCTGTCGCCCCAGGCCGAGACCGTCCCGCGCGGCGGGTCGTAGTTGACCGTCGACATCGCGGCGCCGGTCTGGCCGTTGAACATGGTGAGGAACTCCGGGCCGGACAGGACGTAGCCGGAGGAGTTGCGGTAGTCGGCGTTCGCGTCGCCGATGACCCGCCCGGTGCCGTCCGTGGTGCCGTCGGCGGTCTTCATCGCGACCTCGGCCTTGCCGTCGCCGTCGTAGTCGTACACCTGGAACTGGGTGTAATGCGCCCCGGCCCGGATGTTGCGGCCGAGGTTGATCCGCCACAGCCGCTGGCCGTTGAGCTTGTACGCGTCCACGTACACGTTGCTCGTCACGCCCGACTGGGAGTTGTCCTTGGCGTCGGCCGGGTCCCACTTCAGGATGATCTCGTACTGCCCGTCGCCGTCGACGTCGCCGACCGAGGCGTCGTTGGCGCTGTACGTGGAGCCGGGGCTCTGGATCGGTACGTCCAGGTAGGCCCCGCCCGTGAAGCGCAGCGAGGCCGGCGAGGCCGCCTGCTCGGCCCCGCCGACGACCGCCCGCACGGTGTAGGAGGCGTCGGCGGCCGCCCCGCTGTCGAGGTAGTTCGTCGAGTTGGTGACCGTCGCGACGCGGGTGCCGGCGCGGTACACGTTGAACGACGTGTCGTACGCCTCCGTGCCCAGCAGCCGCCACGAGACCAGGTTGCCGCTGCCGGAGCGCACCGAGATCAGGCCCCGGTCGAGGTCCTCCATCTGCCGCCCGTTCTCACCCGGCGGCGGTGGGGAAGTGGTGACCGGCGGGGTCGAGACCGGGGTCGAGACCGGCGGAGTGCTCGTCGGGGTGGTAGTTCCGCCTGTGCAGGCGACGCCGTTGAGGGAGAACGCGCTCGGCACCGGGTTGGAGCTGGTGAAGGCCCCGTTGAAGCCGAACGAGACCGTGGCGTTCGTGGCGATGGCGGCGTTGTACCCGGCGTCGGCCGCCTTCACCGCGGTGCCGCTCTGCGTGACGGTCGCGTTCCACGCCTGCGTCACTGACTGCCCGCTCGCGTACGTCCACGTCAGGTTCCAGCCGTTTATCGCGTCGCCGAGGTTGGTGATGTCGACGTTCGCGCCGAAGCCGCCCTGCCACTGGTTCGTCACGGTGTACTGCACCCGGCACCCGGCCGCCGCGTAGGCGATGTGCACCGCCGCCACGGCACCGGCTCCGGCCGCCAGAATCGCCGCCGAGGCGGCCACTGCTCTTCGCACGTTCGCGCTCCTCACCCGCGGGGACTGTTTCGGCGGACGGTAGTCGCGGGGCGAAGAGTTTCGAAAGTCATCGATCCCGGGACCGTGTGGGACGGTCCCGGGATCGTGAAACTTACGGGAAGCGTTTACCTCAGGGCGAACGACTGCGCGCCGGTGCCGTTGCAGGCGTACTGCACCAGCTGCACACCGTCGGCCGTGGAGGCGGCCGGCGTGTCCAGGCACTTGCCCGTGGCCCGGCTGACGAGGTGGTAGTACCCGCCGCCCTCGGCGACCGGCTGCCACTGCTGGTTGGTGCCGCCGCTGTACGCCCACAGCTGGATCGGGGCGTTGTCGGCGGTGGACTTGCCGGTCACGTCCAGCGACTGGGCCGGGTTGCCCTGGTTGTCGACGCGGTAGTAGCCGTCGGCGGTGGTCTGGAACCGGTAGTGCTGCGCGTTCGTGCCGTTGCAGGTGTACTGCTGGATCGCGGTGCCGTTCGCGGTGCCGGCCGAGCGCGCGTCGACGCACTTGCCGCTGGTCCTGTTGACGAGCTGGTAGTACGTGCCCGGCTGGATGGGGCCGGACGACGTGGGCGGCGCCGACGTCGGCGGAGTCGTCGTGGGCGGGGTCGTCGTGGGCGGGGTCGAGGACTGCCCGGCCAGCCACTGGATGCCCTGGATGATCCAGCGGTTCTGGTTCGCGCTCTCGAACGTCGAGGACGTGCGCGTGTTGGTGTCGTAGTTCATGCCGTTGTGGCCGAAGTTGGCGTACAGCATCTTGTAGTTGCGGTTGGTCCACAGGATCGGGTAATAGCCGCTGTACCAGGACTGGTTCGGGTCGGTGCCGACCGGGAAGCTGCTCGGGTCGACCGACGCGAGGATGTCGATGTTCGGGTTCTGCCGCAGGTCGTTGCTCCACGAGTACCACTCGGAGACCGCTGAGGTGAACGTCGCCGGCAGCCCGGCCGTGGACGGGTGGTTGCGGTCCTCGACCTTGTACGTGATGCGGGTCGGGCCCCACGTGTTGGTCTGGAACGCGCCGGAGCCGAGGAAGGTGTTGTAGTACCAGCTCCAGGAGCCCGGGTCGGTGGTGAAGGCGCTCACATGGAAGCCCATCCACGCGCCGCCGTTCTGCATGTACTGCTGGAACGCGGCCCGCTGCCCGGAGGGCGGGGCGTCGTCCAGGAACATGATCACCTTGTACTGCGCCAGGCTGCCGGTGTTCAGCCGGCTCCAGTCGGTGGTCGCCTCCCACGTGAAGCCGTTCGCGGCCCCCTGGGCGGGGAACCAGTCCTTGGCTTCCTTGTCGAAGTCGATGTGGGCGGCGTCCCAGGTGCCGTTGTAGAAGGCGAGCACCTTGAACGGGGTGGCGGCGAGGGCGGGCCGGATCACGAGGCCCACCCCCAGCGCCGTCAACAGGGCAAGCGCTGCCAGCGCCAGCTTTCTGCGCACGGTTGGGGGTTCCTATCGGGTGTAGGCGGGTGAGGGTGGGCGGATCCGCTCTGTCGCATCATCGGGCATCGATGACGCCCCGCACAAGGTAAAGAACCCTAATAGTTAAAGTAAGTCGCCAATTAACTGAAACCGCAGGTCGTCCGGGCCGATCCCGATCACCGTCGCGCCCGCGACGGCCACCGAGGTCAGCCCGGGGGCGGCCGCGACGTCGAGCTCGCGGCCGCCCGGGCCCCAGACCTGGAGGCGGCCGTCGACCAGCAGCGCGAGGCGCTCGCCGGTGGCGTCGAACGCGGCGCCGGCGGCGACCGGGCTGCCCGGGACGTGCAAGAGCGGCTCGGCGGCGGCGGTGACCACTGTCGCGCCGGCGTCGGCGGCCTGGGGCAGTCAGGGGCCGGCGGGGCCGGGGATCTCGCCGGAGCCGCGGGGGATCAAACGGGTCGCGACCACGTGCGCGGCCGGGTTCCAGGTCTCGCCGTCGAGGCGGCGGAACAGCAGCTCCGCGGCGAGGCGCCCCATCGCCGCGGCGTCCTGGGCCACCACCGTCACCGCGGGCTGCAGCAGGTCGGCGAGCGGGAAGTCGTCGAAGCCCACCAGGGCCACCGCCGTGTGCCGGTCCCGGCGGCGCAGCGCCCGGATCGCGCCCAGCGTCACGAGGTTCTGCGCGCTGAAGCAGGCCGTGGGCGGGCGCGGGCCGTCGAGCATGCGCAGCAGGGCCGCCTCGGCGGCGTCCGCGGTGTGCAGGTCGTGGGCGACGTGCGCGGCGGTGCGCCGGATCCCGTGCTCGGCCAGGGCCTCGCGGTAGCCGGTGAACCGCTGGCGCGCGGTGGCGATCGAGCGCAGGTCGCCGAGGTAGGCGATGTCGCGGTGGCCGTGCGCGACCAGGTGGTGGACCGCGGCCGCGGCGCCGGCCTCGTTGTCGGCCAGGACCGCGTCGGCGTGCAGGCCGACCGGGGGGCGGTCCACGAACACGACCGGGGTGTCGGGGTTCAGCTCGCGGGTGAGGTACGCCTGGTCGTCCCCGGCCGGCACCATGACCAGCCCGTCGGCCTGCCGCCGCGCGAACTCGTGCACCAGCGCCCGCTCGCGCTGCGGGTCCTCCTCGACGCTGCCGGCGAAGATGAGCACCCCGCGCTCGCGGGCGACGTCCTCGAGCGCGCGGTGCAGCGCCGAGGAGAACGGGTTCGCGATGTCCTCCAGGAGCGCGGCGATGGCGGCGGTACGCCCATCCGCCCGCCGCAGCCGGCTGGCGGTCATGTTCGGCCGGTATCCCAGCTGGTCGATCGCCCGCCGGACCCGGCCTTCCTTGGTCGCGCTCACCCCCGGCTCGGCGTTCACCACCCGGGAGACAGTCTTCGGGCTGACCCCGGCCAGCTGGGCCACGTCGCGGAGGGTCGGTCGGGCGTCCACGGTCGCCCAAGCTACCAGCAGTTCGTCTTGACAACGTTGTCGGCCACGCGTGACCGTGCCCAAATTGTTACACGAGATATTGGAACTGCATGTATTGACAATCATGACGGGGCCTAACGAGAGTGTTTTGACAACGTTGTCAAAGGAGGAACCATGCGCAGGGCCCTTATCGCGCTCGCCGCGACCCTCACGGTGCTGCCGGCCGCCGCGTGCGGCGACGACCAGGCCGCCGGCGGCAAGGACATCTCGGTCGCCCTCATCACCAAGAACTCCACGAACCCGTTCTTCGTCACCATGCAGGACGGCGCCAAGCAGGCCGCCGCGACCGAGGGCATCAAGATCACCATTGCCGCGGGCAAGGCCGACGGCGACGAGGCCGGCCAGGTGCAGGCGATCGAGGACGCCATCGCCCGCGGCGACGCCGGCATCCTCATCACCCCCAACGGGCCCGGGGTCAACCCGGCCATCAAGAAGGCCCGCGACGCCGGGCTGTACGTGATCGCCCTGGACACCCCGCCCGACCCGGCGAACACCGTCGACATCACCTTCGCCACCGACAACTTCAAGGCCGGCGAGCTCATCGGCAAGTGGACCGCCACCACCCTGGCCGGCAAGCCCGCCGTCATCGCGCTGCTCGACCTGTTCAACGACAAGATCGTGTCGGTCGACTACAACCGGGACCAGGGCTTCCTCGCCGGCATGGGCATCGACGCCAAGGACAAGAAGCGCAACGGCGATGAAGCAAAAACGGGCAGCTACACCAGTGCCGGCGGGAATGGCACCTACACCATCGCGTGCAACGAGCCCACGAACGGCGCCGAGGACGGCGGGCGGACCGCGATGGAGCGGTGCCTGACCAAGAACCCGGGGATCAACGTGGTGTACACGATCAACGAGCCCGCGGCCGTCGGAGCCCAGAAGGCCCTGAAGGCGGCCAACGTGCCGAGCCCGATCGTCGTGTCGATCGACGGCGGGTGCGACGGGGTGCAGCAGGTCAAGGACGGCCTGATCAATGCCACTTCCCAGCAGTACCCGCTGAAAATGGCCGAGCTCGGCGTGAAGGCCATCAAGCAGATCGCGACCGGCGGGCAGAAGCCGCAGGTCACCTCCGGCCTGGACTTCTACGACACCGGGGTCGCGCTGGTCACCGGCAAGCCCGCGGCCGGCGTCGAGTCGATCGACGTGGCCAAGGGCACGGAGCTGTGCTGGGGCAAGAAGTGACGGCCACGACCGCCGCCGAGCAGTTCGCGCTGCGCCGCCAGTCGCCCCTGCAGCGCGTCCAGCACGTGCTGCACGCCCACCCGGCGATCAGCCCGCTGCTCGTGCTCGTCGTCGCGGCGGTCGTCTTCTCGGCGATCAACCCGCGCTTCTCCTCGCCCAACTCGCTGTCGCTGGTGCTGCAGCAGGTTGCCGTCATCGGGGCGCTCGCGGTCGGGCAGACCCTCGTCATCCTCACCGCCGGCATCGACCTGTCCGTCGGGGCGGTCACGATCCTGGCGATGATGCTCTCGGCGAAGCTGGCCGAGGGCAACGGGCTGCCCGGGCCCGTCGCGGTGCTCGTCGGCATCGCCGTCGGCGTGCTGGCCGGGCTGCTCAACGGCGCCCTGGTCACCCGCATCGGGCTGCCGCCGTTCATCGTCACGCTCGGCACGCTGAGCGTGTTCACCGCGATCGGGCTGCTGTACTCCAAGGGCCAGAGCGTCCAGCAGGTCGACCTGCCGGCGTTCGTCAACTGGACCGGGGAGACGTTCGCCGTGGGCCGGTTCCACATCACGGTCGGCGTGGTGCTGGTCCTGGTGCTGTACTGCGTCGTCGGCTTCGCCCTGGCCAACACCGCCTGGGGCCGGCACGTCTACGCCGTCGGCGACGACAAGGAGGCGGCCCGCCTCGCCGGCATCCGCGTCGACCGGGTGCTGCTGAGCGTCTACACCCTCGCCGGCGCCATCTACGGCCTGACCGCCTGGATCCTCATCGGCCGGGCCGGCGCCGCGAGCCCGAACGCGATCACCGACGCGAACCTGGAGAGCATCACCGCCGTCGTGATCGGCGGCACGAGCCTCTTCGGCGGCCGCGGCGCGGTGCTGGGCACCATGCTGGGCGCGCTCATCGTCGGCGCCTTCCGCAGCGGACTCTCCCTCGCCGGGGTCGACGACCAGTACCGCGTCCTCGCCGTCGGCCTGCTCGTCCTGGTCGCCGTCGCCGTCGACCAGTGGATCCGGCGGGTGAAGGCATGAGCGCGGCCCCGGTGCTGTCCGCGCGCGGGCTCGTGAAGACCTTCGGCCGCGTGGTCGGCCTCGACGGCGTGGACATCGACCTGCACCCGGGCGAGGTCCTGGCCGTCATCGGCGACAACGGCGCCGGCAAGTCGACGCTCATCAAGTGCCTGACCGGCGCCCTCGTCCCCGACGCGGGCGAGATCCGCCTCGACGGCGCCCCGGTGCACTTCCGCCGCCCGCAGGACGCGCGCGAGGCCGGGATCGAGACCGTGTACCAGACCCTGGCCGTCGCGCCCGCGCTCGACATCGCCGGGAACCTGTACCTGGGCCGGGAGCGCCGCCGCCCGGGCGTGCTCGGCTCGGTCCTGCGGATGCTCGACAAGAAGGGCATGCGCGCCGACGCCGGCCAGGCGCTCGCCGACCTCGGCATCGGCACCCTGCAGAACATGGCCCAGCCAGTCGAGACGCTCTCCGGCGGCCAGCGCCAGGCCGTCGCCGTGGCCCGGGCCGCCGCCTTCGGCAGCAAGGTGATCGTGCTCGACGAGCCGACCGCGGCCCTCGGCGTGCGCGAGTCGAACCAGGTGCTGCGGATGATCGGCGAGGTGCGCGCCCGCGGCCTGCCGGTCATCCTGATCAGCCACAACATGCCCCACGTGTTCGAGGTGGCCGACCGCATCCACATCCAGCGCCTCGGCCGCGGGGCCGGCGTCATCACGCCGAAGACCCACACCATGTCGGAGGCGGTCGCCATCATGACCGGCGCCAGCACCCTGGCCGAGACGCCGGGCCGCTAGACCCTGGACGCCGGGCGGCCCGCGACGGCCGCCCGGCGCCGGGTCAGGCGTAGGTGTCGACGAGATCGCCGCTGCGCAGGACCGAGCGGGCGTCCACGCCCTTGCTCTGGAACCGCTGCACCAGCTGAGAAGGGCTGAGCTTCGACAGGTCCCCGGTGTCGCTGTCCAGCAGCGCGCCGAGCTGCCGCAGCTTCGACGGGTCCTGCAGGCCGCCGGTGCGGCCTTGCTGGGCGGCGATCTCCTCGGCGGTCTCGTCGCTCTCGGGTTTGACGGGCGCGTCGCCGGGCTTGCCGGCCGTGATCGCCGCGATGAGGTCGTCGTGCGAGACCCCCTGCTCCTCGGCCACGGCGCTGAGGCTCTGGCCCTCCCGCAGCCGGCTCATGAGGTCGTCGTCCGACAGGCTCAGGGCCTTCGCCACCGGCGCCAGGGGGTCCTGGCCGGCCGGGGGCCGCTCCGGGGGCCGGGTCGCCGAGAACCGCACGCCGTAGGCGCCGGAGATGCCGCTGATCGCGCTGATCGAGGTCACGTTCGCTCCATCCGTGGTGCTGGCTGATGTCCGAGCCTGACTTCGACCGGCGCCGCGCGGGCCGGAGCGTTTGCCAGGCTGTTGCCAGTCTTCCCCCGGTTCTGCCGGCCGGGCCGTTCTCGCGCGGTGCGGTCCGGGTACCGGCGGGTGCGGAACGGTTGCCGGGCCCGATACTGGTGCCGTGCTCGACTGGCGCGAACGGGACCCCGGCGGCGTCGACCGCGACGGCCTGGAGACGGCGGCCGCCCTGGCCCGCGACCGCGGCGGGGCGTCCCAGCTCGTCGTCGTGCGCGACGGGACGGTCGTGCTCGACCGCGCCCACGGCTGCGACCCCGGCGCCCTGTTCTGGCTGTTCTCGGTCAGCAAGCCCTACGTCGCGCTGCTGGTGCACCGGTTGATCGAGCGCGGCGAGCTGGGCCTGGACGACCCGATCGCGCGGCACTGGCCCGAGTTCGGGGCCAACGGCAAGACGTCGATCACGGTGCGGCACGTGCTCCAGCACCGCTCCGGGCTCCCGGTCGCGCGGTCCACGGCCCGCGACGCGCTCGCCATGACCGACTGGGACGCGTCGGTGCGGGCGCTGGAGCGGGCCCGCCCGCGCTTCCCGGCCGGCGGGGGCCCGGCCTACCAGTACCTCAGCTTCGGCTTCCTGCTCGGCGAGCTCGTGCGCCGCGTCACCGGCGAGCCGGTCCGCGAGGTGCTGGCGGCCGAGATCCTGCGGCCGCTGGGCCTGCGCGACACGCACCTGGGCCTGCCCGACGCCGAGTGGCACCGGCACGTACCGCTGCGCGGCCGCGGCCCGGGCCCGCAGGTCACGGCCGCGTTCGTGAACCGCCGCGCGGTCCGCCGGGCCGTCATCCCGGCCGCGGGCGTCTCGGCCACCGCCCGCGACCTCGCCGTGCTCTACACCCTGCTGGCCGCCGGCGGAAGCCTCGGCGGCGTGAAGCTGCTCGCGCCGCCGACCGTCGCGTTCGCCACCACCCCGACCAGCGACGGCGCCGTCGATGCCCTGCTGCGCCTGCCGATCCGCTGGTCGCACGGGTTCCAGCTGGGCGGCCCGGGCCCCGACCCGCGCGCGCCGCGCCCGATGGGCCGCACGAGCAGCCCGGCGACGTTCGGGCACAACGGCAGCTACGTCTGCATCGCCTGGGCCGACCCGCAGCGGCGGCTCGTCACGGTGTACCTGACCGACCGCCTCGAGCCGCGCCCGGCCGCCGTCGCCGCCCAGAACGCGGTCGCGGAGGCGGTGCTCGCCGCGTGTCCGCCGGTTCAGCCGCGGGCGGCGTAGCGGGCGTCGCCGCCCAGAACGCGGTCGCGGAGGCGGTGCTCGCCGCGTGTCCGCCGGTTCAGCCGCGGGCGGCGTAGAGGGCGTCGCCGCCCAGAACGCGGTCGCGGAGGCGGTGCTCGCCGCGTGTCCGCCGGTTCAGCCGCGGGCGGCGTGAAGGGCGTCGCCGCCCAGAACGCGGTCGCGGAGGCGGTGCTCGCCGCGTGTCCGCCGGTTCAGCCGCGGGCGGCGTGAAGGGCGTCGCCGCCCAGAACGCGGTCGCGGAGGCGGTGCTCGCCGCGTGTCCGCCGGTTCAGCCGCGGGCGGCGTGAAGGGCGTCGCCGCCCAGAACGCGGTCGCGGAGGCGGTGCTCGCCGCGTGCCCGCCGGTTCAGCTACGGGCGGCGTAAAGGTCGCGCAGCACGCCGATCTCGCCGCCGTGGTGCATCGTTTCCCGGTTCAGGTGCACGATGAGCGCCGCCATCGGATCGGCGGAGAAATAGGCGCCCTTCGGTCCTAGTGGCGTTCGCATCGCCTCGTCGCCGAGGTCGGCGATGTGGTCGTGCCATTGCCGGTAACTGTCGTGCAGGAACGCCACCCCGTCGGCCGCCGTGTGCGGCAGATCCGCAGGCACGTGACGCGGGTCGAACATGTCGGCATCGGCGAGGTCGCCCGGGCCGGGGAAGAACGTCGCCGAACGGATGACGAAACAGCCGACCGCGATGTGCATCATCCGCCAGGCGATCGTCGTCACCGGCGGCGGTTCCCGGTGCGTGGTGACGCCGTCGGGGCGGAATCGGCCGTCCGCGCCGGCCCGGACGCTCCAGCAGTCCGCCACCGGCTCCCAGAAGTATTCGTCGTCGGTCAGGCCCTGCAGCCGCGGCCACAGGTGAGCGTCCCAGTAGAACTCCAGCTGCGCCACGAGCAGGCGCCCCCAGTCCAGCGGCGGTGCGCTCATGGCCCGAGCCTAGACCGGTCAAGGGCCGCGCCGGGTACCCGGTAATTACACGGACACGATCGGTGATGAACTGTTTTCCCCGGCTATCTGGCGGGAATGCAATTGATTCGCGATACTGTTTGCCACGGGCGCCGTTTCAAACAACCGGTCCCAGTCGCATACGGGAGGTCGGCCGGCATGGCCAAGCGTGTCATTCAGGAACTGATCGACGATCTGGACGGTAAGCCCGCCGATGAGAGTGTGACGTTCGGCCTCGATGGCGTGCAGTATTCGATCGACCTGTCCAAGAAGAACGCGGAGAAACTGCGCGCCGCGCTCAAGCCCTACATTTCCGCGGGCACGAAGGTCGGCCGGAGCGCATCCGTGGGGTCCCGAACCGCACCCGGACGGGGCCGCGGCACCACGCGCGGCGACCGCGACCAGAACCGGGCGATCCGGGAATGGGCCCAGGGCGCCGGATACCAGGTGTCCGACCGCGGCCGCATCAAGCAGGAGATCGTGGACCAGTACCACGCGGCCAGCGGCCGCTGAGCCACCACAGGCCCGGCGGCCGCCGCTCGAGGGCAGCGGCCGCCGCGCCCAAGGCCGCTCCGCAGCCGCAAAAGCGGCCGCGCAGCGGCCACGATGGGTGTTGGACGAGCCCCGCGCCGAGCGAGGAACAGTCGCGCACCCGGCGCGCGGATGCGCCGGCCAAAGTGGTCGCGTAGCGGCCATGGGGGGTGCGGGGTGGGAACCCCCCGCCGCGTACCGGGCGAAGCCCGCGCCAGGCTAGAAACAGTCGCGCATCCGGCGCGCGGATGCGCCCGCGAATGTGGTCGCGTAGCGGCCATGGGGGGTGCGGGGTGGGAACCCCCCGCCGCGTACCGGGCGAAGCCCGCGCCAGGCTAGAAACAGTCGCGCATCCGGCGCGCGGATGCGCCCGCGAATGTGGTCGCGTAGCGGCCATGGGGGGTGCGGGGTGGGAACCCCCCGCCGCGTACCGGGCGAAGCCCGCGCCAGGCTAGAAACAGCCGCGTACCGGGCGAAGCCCGCGCCAGGGCTAGGAACAGCCGCGTACCGGGCGAAGCCCGCGCCAGGCTAGGAACAGCCCTTTCCTCAAGGGCGGGTCCAGCGGGCCGATCTGGCGGGGGTGAACCTGGTCGCGGCGCTCATCGTCCGCAACGAGGCGGAAAACCTGCCCGGCTGCGTGGCGTCGCTCGGCGGGCTCGTCGACGGCGTACACGTGCACGACACGGGCTCCGGCGACGGTACCCCCGGCATCGCCCGCTCGCTCGGCGCCACCGTGAGCACCGGGGAGTGGCGGGACGACTTCGCCGCCGCGCGCAACGCCGCCGTCGAGGCCGCCGGCCGGCCCGGGTGGGTGCTCAGCATCGACGCCGACGACCGGGCCGTGGCGGACCCGGGGCGGCTGCGCCCGATCCTCGGCTCCGCCCGCAGCGCCGCCCTGCTGGTGCCGATCGACAACCTCCACGACGAGCTTCCGTACACGCACCACACCGCGCGGCTCTTCCGCCCGGCCGCGGTGCGGTGGGAGGGGCGGGTCCACGAGCGGCTCGCGACCGAGGACGGCGTCTGGCCCGCGGTGCCGCGCGAGGCGCTGCACCTCGTCCACCACGGGTACGAGGACGCCGGGACCCGCCGCCGCAAGGCCGTGCGCAACGCGGACATCGGCGAGGCCGTACTGGAGCGGCTCGCCCCGGACGCCGACCCCGGCCTGGTCGCCACCACCCTGCTCGACCTCGGCCGCAGCTATGTCGGCGCGGGCCGGGGCCAGGCGGCGGTGGACACGTTCGAGCGGCTGCGCGAGCGGACCCGGCCCGGCGACCGGCAGTGGGTGCTCGGCACCGACGCCCTGGCCCGGCTGCTGCTCGGCGCCGGGCACGACGACGCCGTGGTGTTCCTGGCCCGGCAGCTGCGCGAGCACGGCACCGAGCGGCAGTACTGCGACTGGCTCGAGGCCCAGGCGCTGGCCCAGCTCGGCCACGCCGGCGAGGCCTGGCGGCTGCTGCAGGGCGTCCGGCAGGTGGTCGACCCGGCCGGCCGGGCGTACCCGCCCACGCACCTCGCCGAGCTCAAGCGCCTGCTCGGCGAGCTCGTCGCCGTTCTCCGCTAACAGTCGAGGTCGGGGCCGGGCCGGTCGATCATGAGCCGGCACACCGAGACCGGGCCGCCCGCGGCCGCGGCGATCTCCACCGCGCGCTCCAGCGACTCGACGTCGATCAGCCAGTACCAGCGGAACGAACCCCGGCCGACGCCGCCCTCGACGAGGACCGTCAGGCTGGGGTCGGCGAGGCGGCCCGCGTCGACCAGCTCGCCGCCCAGCTCGGCCGGCGGCACCGATCCGAGCCCGTGCAACAGCAGGAACTTCGTCATGCCCTGAGGTCGGAGCCGGGGCGCGCGGCTCTACACGGGGCGGGGCTCGCCGCGGTACGTGCCGAACGACCACAGGTTGCCCTCCGGGTCGCGGGCCGCGAACCCCCGCGAGCCGTAGTCGGTGTCCTCGAGCTCCTGGGTGATCTCGGCCCCGGCGGCCCGGGCCCGCGCGAGCAGCGCATCCGGCTCGGCGGTCACGACGTAGCAGCCGAACGAGCCCGGCTTGAGGCTCCACTTGGAGCCGTCCTGGCGGTCGCTGCCCAGCATGATGCCGCCGCCCTCGGGCCAGGCCAGCTCGGCGTGCATGATCAGGTCGCCCTCGCCGTAGGCGGCGACCTCGACGAAGCCGAACGCGTCGACGAGGAACGTGATCAGGGCGCGGGCGTCGGTGGCGCGCAGGGTGGGCCACACGTTCGGCGGCGGAGTCTTGTCATCGCTCATGCCGCCGAGTCTGCCCCGGCCAGGTCCACCGGGGATTGCACGTTTCGGAACTCCTCCGCCCACCAGCGCGCCGGTGGTACCCCGGCCAGCGCCGTGAACTCGCGGGTCAGATGGGCCTGGTCGTAGTAGCCGCAGTCGACGGCCAGCGCGGCGAGCGGATGCGTGCCGGCCGAGTCCTGCAGCCGCCGCCGGGCCCGGTCGAAGCGGGCCACGCGCCCGGCGACCTTCGGCGACAGGCCGATCTCGACGGCGAAACGGCGGGCGAGGTACCGCGCGCTCCACCCGGTCTCCCCGGCGAGCTCGCCCGGGCCGACCGCGCCGCCCGTCGCGCACAGCCGGTGCCACGCGAAGGCCACCTCCGGCGCGGGCCGCACGTCGGGCCGGGCCCGCCGGGTGAGCAGCTCGTCGACGATCCGGAACCGCGCCGGCCAGTCCGCGGCCAGCGCCACCCGCTCACGCAGCTCGGCCGCGAGCGGCCCGAGCACGTCGGCGCCGTCGAGGTCGGCCCCGGCCAGCTCGCCGGCGGGCAGGCCGAGCAGCGCGCGGGCGCCCAGCGGCGACAGGGCCACCTGGATGCCCGCCGAGGTCCCGGTCTGCTCGATCAGCGCCGGCGTGGTGTGCAGGCCGCCGATCAGGGTGCCGTAGTCGCCGGGCGGGGCGGCCGGGTCCGGGTGGGCGAGGATGCGCAGCGGCCGGTCGAGCGCGACGATCAGGGTCAGGTAGGGCGACGGCAGCCCCCGGTGCCGGCCCGGCGGCAGCTCGTGCCGGGCGTAACCCGTGTAGAAGGCCGCGAAGGGGCGCACGGCCGGGGCGGGCCGCCAGCGCACGTACGCGGACTCCATAGGGCCAGCCTAAGGCCGGTCAGGCGCTGCGGCGGTCCGCGCGGTTCATCGGCCACGCGGTCGGGGCGGGCGTCGCGTCGGGCTCGGTGATCAGGGCGTCCGCGTCCCCGTCGAGGGCGGCCTGCACGGTGTGGTAGGTCTCGATGGTGTGCAGCGTCCCGCCCTCACGCAGCGTGTGCACGACCTGCGGGTTCGGCGCTGCCAGCACCAGGGAGCCGCCCTGCTCGGCGGCGATGCCCGCGGTCACGCGCAGCATCATGACGCCCGTGCAGTCGATCGTGGCCACCGCCGCGAGGTCGACCACGATGCGGAGGTCGGGCCGCAGCAGCGCCTGGGACAGGGCCGTCTCGAGCTGCATCGCGCTGGCCGCCACCAACGCCCCGTGACAGGACAGGACCGTGGCGGCAGCGAGTCGTTCCACCGCGAGGGTCAGGGCTGCCATGCTGCGACGATACGGTCTGCGGTGACGGTGGGTGAACCACTGTCCAGCCGGTAACCCCATCCGTCCGGCCGGTGCGGGCACCACCGGACGTCGCGGTCGGTGATCGTCTGACCGGCGGCGGACGTCGCCCGGCCGGGTGTTTTCGCCGGAGTTTCGCCCCGGTGTGCAACCCGCTGACCGGTTCGTGCGTCACGGATTCGAGTGGCCGCAATCCGCCCGTCACGCTCGGTGACCAAGCAGCCTTTCTTAAGGGCACCTTTTCCGGCGATGGCCAAACATCGACGGTAATCACGGTTTGGCCTCGAACGGCAAGCCCGGCAACCCCTTGCGTGGACCCTCGGCCTACGAAGCGACGGCCGCCTCCATGGATCGCGACGATAGTGTGCGGTGTCAATACGATCCCGCACTCGTCGCTCCGTTCCCGGCGGCCACCCCGCCGGGTTCGGCGTGTCGTCGTAAAGGAGGCTCCATGGTAAGAAAAGGGCTGGCCACGACCGCGGCCGTCGCCTTGGCCATCCCGGTGCTCGTCGCGTTGCCGGCCGCGCCGGCCCTCGCGGCCCCGGCGAAAGCCCCGGCCAAGCAGGCGGCGGGCGCGTCCGACGTGCGGGAGATGAACCGCACGAACTTCACGTTCGAGGGCAAGGCCGTCGACGCGAAGAAGATGGCGAGCAGCAAGGCGCAGCAGCGCTCGGCGCTCGCCGCGGGGGTCACCCCGCCGGTCGGCACCGTGCGTCAGTGGCTGGCTTCCAACGACTCCACGGGCTCGTTGTACCGCAAGGACTACGTGCTGCGTGGCGTCGGTGACCACATCGAGGTGTGGGTCGCGGTGGACACGTCGTTCCCCGCGGGGGACTGCCGCAACCAGATCGCGAACACCACCACGGTGACCGACGCGCAGGTGACGGACTTCATCAAGGAGTTCGACACGAACATGTACCCGAAGGAGACGGCCGCCTTCGCCACCCCGCCACCCCGCGACGGCAGCAACGCCGTCGTGCCCCCGGACGCCAACGGACACGGCGGCGACTACTCGGGTGGCGGCGAGAAGACGGTGACGCTCGTCGACAATGTCCGGGACTCGAACTACTACGACTTCCCGGCCAACCCGACGTACATCGCCGGCTTCTTCTCCTCGCAGATCAATGAGCTGCTCGACCGCAACGTCATGACCATCGACGCGTTCGACTGGGCGCACCGCACCGGTGCCAACCCGGCCGACGAGCCGACGGCGGACCTGTGCACCAGCCGCCCGACGAAGCCGCGCCTCTACGAGGGCACGTTCGCGCACGAGTGGCAGCACCTGGTCGAGTACTACTCGGACCCGAACGAGGTCTCCTGGATGAACGAGGGCCTGAGCGACTGGGCTCAGGTGCTTACCGGGTACGTCGACGGGACCAAGACGATCACCGAGAAGGGCAACGACAGCCACCTGAACTGTTTCCAGGGCTGGGGCAGCGTGCAGACGCCGTACAACCCCAACCCCCGGGACTGCAACGGTGCGCAGAACTCGCTCAACCTCTGGGGTGAGGGCAACACCGGCAGTGGCGTGCTCGCCGACTACGGCAACGCGTTCCAGCTGATGCTGTACCTGTCCGACCACTACGGTGAGGACATCATCTCGCGGCTCCACCGCGATGCTGACCTGCAGGGTATCGCCAGCCTCGACGCCGCCGCGAAGGCGGAGGGCGTCAAGGGCGGTGCATACGCGGTCCTGCGGGACTACCAGAGCTCGGTGCTGCTCGACCGGATCGTCGGGGAGTCCCCGTGGGGGATCGTCCTCGGGGCCGACAAGAAGAAGGTCACGTCGAAGAGCGTCAAGTCGACGGTGAACTTCGCCAACCCGAGCTCGTACGACAAGCCCGGTGCGGCGCCCAACGGTGCGGACTACGTGCTGCTCCAGAAGAACGGCAAGGCGCTGGCCGGCAAGGACCTGCGCTCGCTGAAGTTCAGCGGTGCGAAGACCCTGCCGACCCTGCCCCTGGCCTGGACGCTGGTCAACAACGACCCGGACCGCCCGGGCGACTCGGTGCTGTTCTCCGGCAACGCGAACAACACCGACGCCGCCGCGGTCATCCCGGTGACCGTGCCCGCCACCAACGCGACGCTGAGCTTCGACGCGAAGTACGGCGCCGAGTCCGGTTACGACTACGGATACGTCCAGGTCTCGACCGACGGTGGCACCACGTACACCTCGATCGCCGGTGACAAGACCGTCGACGCGCCGTTCGGCCCCGGCCTGAACGGCACGACGGACGGCTTCGAGCCGCACACCTACGACCTGTCGGCCTACGCCGGCCAGTCGATCCTGGTGTCGTTCCGCTACGTCTCCGACGGTGGCGTGAACGAGGGCGGCCTGCTGCTGGACAACATCAAGCTCGGCAGCACCGTGCTCAGCGACGGCTCCAGCCTGGCGCCGTTCAAGTCGCCGACGCAGATCAAGCCCGTCACGGTCCACAACTGGAACGTGAAGCTGATCGGCATCGACGAGGCGCACGCGTTCGCCTGGCAGTTCGAGTTCAACGGCCAGAACGAGCTCTCGCTCAACTGGATCCAGCTGGCGCTGCTGTCGCTGTTCCCGAAGGTCGTGGCCGTCGTGGCCTACGACGAGCCGACGGAGCAGGTGCAGCAGTACGCGCCGTACACCCTCACGGTGAACGGCGTGACCCAGCCCGGTGGCGGCGGGGCGTAACAAGTTCCACGGCGGCCCCATCGTCCACTGCGGACGGTGGGGCCGCTGCCGTTCTAGACTGCCGCGGTGCGCAAGCCCCGGTACGGCCTGACCCGAGCGCAGGTTGACCTGTGCACCCGCCGGCGCGCCGCGGGCGACCGGGCCGGCGCCTGCGCGGCGGCCGGTATCGCGCTCGAGGCCGACCCCGCCGCCGTCGCCGCGCGGTTCGGGGCCGGGGCGGGCGCCGCGCTCGACGACGACCTGCGCCACCTGGTGCCGGACCTGCTGCGCTGGCACGTGCTGCGGCTGTACGAGCACCCGGCCCGGCCCGTCGCCGCGGGCGCACCCATCCCGCTGACGGTCCTCGGCGAGCACGGCCTGCAGCTGGTACCGCAGACCGGCGGGACCCGCTTCGCCCTGCGGTACGACCGGCTGGATCCGGACCGGCTCGCCTCCGGGCTGCACGGCCTGCGCGAGCTGTGGGACGCCCGGCACACCGCGGGGCTGCTCGCGCGCTGCGGCGGGTACACCCGGCTGCCGTTCTTCGCCCCCGACGGCACGCGGCTCGAGGGCGAGGGCCCCGAGGCGGTCACCGAGCGGGTCGTGGCCGACTTCCGCGCCGGCCGCGGCGAGCAGGCGTGGCTGGAGGCCGGGTTCGACGTGGACCTGAACAACTCGGCCCCGGGCTGGTACCAGGCGCTGGAGAACGGCGAGGCGCCCGCGGCCGCGCAGCTGGCGTACGTGGCCTGGACGATCGCGACGCGGGCCGGCGTGGAGGCGGTGCACGTCCCGGCCGCCCGGTACCACCGTTTCTGGATCGACCGGCTCGACCCGACCGGCCGCGTAAAGCCCCGCCTGCGGGTAGTGGACGTGGCGTGGGACATGGGGGAGCCGTCCGTGGAGCTGCCGCTGACCGAGCTGTACGCCCCGGAGGACTTCTGGGACCTGCTGCTCGGCCGCATCGCTCCCGGGGACCTGCATCCCCTGGTGGCCGCGGCCCTGTTCCCGGCGCGGCCCGCGTCGGATCCGGCCGGGCCGCCGCCGATGGCGCCGCTCGCCCCGGTCCGGGTGCGCTGCGGCCCCGACTGGCACGAGGTCGCCTTCCGCGACGGCGTCCTGGCCGGGCCCCACCCGCCCGAGGAGCTCGAGCGGGAGCTGGCGCTGCTCGCCCTGGGCGGCCCGGCCCCGGCCGGATGCGCGGGCGCGGCGATCGCCTGGCGGGGCGGCCCCAGCCGGCTCCCGGCCCGGCTGCGCGAGCTGCGCGCCGAGCTCTTCGCCCGGGCCGAGCGGGGCGAGGCCGACACCGTGACCGCCCTGCTCGACGCCGGCCTCGACCCGCACGTCCGGGCCGGCGACGGCCGCTCCCTGCTGCACGTCCTGCCGGCCCTGGTACCCGACGAGGCCGGGCCGCGCCTGCTGCACCGCCTCGTCGCCGCGGGCCTCGACCCGACGGCGCCGACCAAACAGGGCCTGACCCCGCTGCGGCACGCCCAGCGGGCCGGCGCCGCCCCGGCGCTCGTGGCCGCCCTGGCCGTTTTCGCGCATGGTGATGGCCGGGCCGGGCGGCTACCGTAGGTCGGAGCGGCGTGACCCGTGGTAGTCTCGCGATCGATCAAAGTCGATGCCTGCCGTCCTGGGGAGAAGCACCATGACCGCTACGACGGAGGCGGCCCCGCGGCTGCCGTTCGCCCGGCCCAACATTCTCGAGATCGCCCCGCTCTACGACGTCCTGCGCCGCGAGGCGCCGATCACCCGCGTGACCACGCCCGCGGGCGACCCCGCCTGGCTCGTGACCGCGTACGCGGAGGCCCGCCAGGTCTTCGGCGACAAGCGCTTCGGCCGCTCCCACCCGCAGCCCGAGCGCGCGTCGCGGATCACCCACGCCGCGCTGCAGGACGGCCCGACGGGTGACTTCGAGACCGAGGAGCGCGAGCACACCCGGATGCGCCGCCTGCTCGCGCCGGCGTTCTCCGCGGCCCGCATGCGCCGTCTGGGCGCCCGCATCGAGGAGCTGACCGCGCGCTGCCTCGACGACATGCAGGCGGCCCGGGACGCGCGCCCGGACGAGCCGGTGAACCTGCACGAGGTGCTGTCGTTCCCGCTGCCGGTGCTCGTCATCTGCGAGCTGCTCGGCGTGCCCTACGAGGACCGGCAGCGCTTCCGCGGGCTGTCCGAGCGCGTCGGGCGCATCGACGGCGGCGCCGACGCGCAGCTGGCGATGGCGGAGTTCCGGGAGTACACCTCCGGGCTCGCCGAACAGAAGCGCCGGGACCCCACGCCGGACGTCATCTCCGACCTCGTCACCGCGCAGACGACGGACCCCACGCTGACCGACGACGAGGTGGCGCGGCTGGCCGCGGGGCTCATCTTCGCCGGCCACGAGACCACCTCCACCCGCATCGACCTGGGCACCCTGCTGCTGCTCGCGGACCTGGACCGGCGCGACCGGTTCCGGGCCGACCCCGACGGCGAGGTCGCCGCGACGGTCGAGGAGATCCTGCGCATCACCGCCCCCGGCGGCCTCGGCCTGCTGCGGTACGCCCACGACGACGTCGAGGTCGGCGGCGTCACGATCGCCCGCGGCGACGCGGTCATCATCTCCAGCAACTCGGCCAACCGCGACGCGACGGTGTTCGCCGACCCGGCCGGGTTCGACGTCGACCGCTCGCCGAACGTGCACCTCGCCTTCGGTCACGGCGTGCACGTCTGCATCGGCGCGAACCTCGCCCGCACCGAGCTGCGCACCGTGTTCCCGGCGCTGCTGCGCCGCTTCCCGGACCTGCGCCTCGCGGTGCCCGTGGACGACATCGTGGTCCACGAGAACCGGCTCACCGGCGCCGTCGACGAGGTCCCGGTGGTCTGGTGAAGGTCCGGGCCGACACCATGGTGTGCGTGGCCTCGGGCATGTGCGTGCTCAGCGTGCCCGAGGTCTTCGACCAGCGCGAGGACGACGGGGTGGTGGAGGTGCTGGCGTCGCAGCCACCGGCCGGGCTGGAGGATGCGGTCCGTGAGGCCGTGCTGCGCTGCCCATCGGGAGCATTGACGCTCGACTAGTGCCGGACGTGCTTGCCGCGGGACGCCGAGGCGGCCGCGGCCAGCAGCGTCATCAGCGTCGCCGCGCCGAACACGACCACCAGGCCGTCGTGGAACGGCTGGGCGATCAGCGTCGGGAAGAACTCGTGCCCGGTCAGCGTCGTCGCGTTCGCCGGCGGCAGGCTCGCCAGCACCCCGTACGGCTCCAGCAGGTGCGCGACCGGGTTGCTGCCCAGGAACGCGGCGAACAGGGTGCTCACCGGCGGCAGCGCGGCGACGGAGGCGGCCACGTCGTGCGGTACCCCCTGGGCGGTGAGGCCGCTCGTGAGCGTCTGCGGCAGCGCGCGGGCCAGGCCCACCACCATGAGCGAGAAGAACACCCCGATCGACAGCGACGTGCCCGCGTTCTGGAACGTGGCGCGCATCCCCGAGGCCACGCCCCGCTGGTCGGCCGGCACGCTGCTCATGATCGCCGAGGTGTTCGGCGCGGAGAACATGCCCTGGCCGAGGCCGCTGAGCACGAGGAGTGCGGCGAAGAGCGGGTACGGGAAGTCGATCGGGATCAGCAGCAGCCCCAGGAACCCGGCCGCGACGAGCAGCAGGCCCGTGGTCGAGAACAGCCGGGCGCCGAAGCGGTCGGAGAGGTACCCGGAGATCGGCCCGGCGATGAGGAACCCGGCGGTCAGCGGCAGCATGAAGATGCCGGCCCACAGCGGCGTGTCCTCGAACTTGTACCCGTGCAGCGGCAGCCAGATGCCCTGCAGCCAGATGATGAGCATGAACTGCATGCCGCCGCGGGCGATCGCCACCAGCAGCGCGGCCAGGTTGCCGGCCGCGAACGCCCGGATCTTGAACAGCCCCAGCCGGAACATCGGGTGCGCGATGCGCGACTCGACGACCACGAACGCGACGAGCAGCAGCACGCCGAGCCCGATCCCGCCGAGCACGCGCGGGCTGGTCCAGCCGGTCGGGTGGCCGCCGTAGGGCTGGATGCCGTACGTCATCGACGCCAGGATGAGCAGCGTCCCGGCCGCGAACGTCACGTTGCCGAGCCAGTCGACGGACGCGCGCTGCCGCTCGCCGGTCTCGCGCAGGCTGCGGTACGACCAGATGGTGCCCACCACCCCGACCGGCACGCTGACCCAGAACACCGCCCGCCAGTCGATCGTGGCGAGCACCCCGCCCAGCAGCAGCCCGAGGAACTGCCCGGCGAGCGCGGTGATCTGGTTGATGCCCAGCGCCATGCCGCGCTGGCGGGCCGGGAACGCGTCGGTGAGGATGGCCGCCGAGTTGGCCGTGAGCATCGCGCCGCCGAAGGCCTGCACGATGCGCCAGCCGATGAGCCACATCGCCCCGGCCCCGGCGCGGAAGGGGTCGAAGGAGAGCGCGACGGAGGCGATGGCGAAGATCAGGAAGCCGAGGTTGTACATCCGGACGCGGCCGAACATGTCCCCGAGGCGCCCGAGCGCGACCACCAGGACGGCTGATACGAGCAGGTAGCCCATGATCATCCACAGCAGGTAGCCGATGTTGCCCGGCGCCAGGGGGTCCAGACCGATGCCCCGGAAGATCGCCGGCAGCGAGATGATGACGATCGACCCGTCGATTGTCGCCATGAGCATGCCGAGCGTGGTGTTGGACAGCGCGATCCACTTGTACCGGTCGGTCTTCGTGTCCGGCAGCGTGGCGGTCACAGCTCCTCCGCCAGCTTGTCCAGCAGCCGGGCCGCCTCCGCCAGCGAGCGCCGCTCGCCGGCGCTGAGGTGGGCGATCGCCTCGGCCAGCGCCTGCGTCTTGAGCGTGCGGCGGTCGGTGAGCAGCCGGCGCCCGTCGTCGGTGACCGTGATGAGCACGCGGCGGCCGTCGCCGGGGTCGGGGGAGCGGCGCACCAGCCCGCGCTGCTCCATGGCCTGCAGCGTGGTGCCCATCGCCTGCGGCTTGACCCGCTCGTCGCCGGCCAGCTCCCCGGGCGTCGCGGGCCCGCCGCGGTCCAGCCGCGACAGGACCGAGGCCTCCGACAGCGTCATCTCGCCGGGCACGTGCGTCTGCCGGAGCCGCCGGACCAGCCGGCCGACCGCGATCTGCAGCGCGGCGGCGGTGCTCTCGTTCTCCATTTAGTAAATGTAGACTGATAAACCTGGGTTGAAGAAAGGGGGCGGCGCGGTGATCCGCACCACCCCCGGGTTCCTTCTAGAAGCCGACGGCGACCAGCAGGTACTGCGGGCTGCCGTGCGACACGAACGACGACTGGCCGGCGTAGTCGTCGTACGGGAATCCGTACGCGAGCCGGTTGATGGCGTGGTCGTGCCAGAACTTCGCGTAGTAGTTCGCCGGCGCGGCCAGGTAGTACAGGCTCGGCGTCGACCAGTCCGACTGCGGCCGCTCGCGCACGTGCCGGTTGAGCGCGGCGCAGTTGCCCGGGTCGTTGGCGAGCACCCCGGCGCAGCCGAAGATGTCCGAGGTCGGGGCGTTGATGCCGAACTGCTGGGCGTAGGCGGTGAAGTAGTTCTGGTTCACCCCGCCGGAGCGGAAGGTCGGGTCGCTGCCCGGCGCGATGATCCGGTACGGCGCCTGCGACTGGGCGAGCACCTTGAACTGCTGCGGCACCTCGGCGATGAACTTCGCGAACGTGGCCTCCCGCGTCTCGGTGAAGGTCTGGTAGTCCTCGCCGACCTGCACGTCGTAGCCGTCCTTGGCGTGCAGGCGCATCGCGAGCTTCAGCCCGAACGCGTCGACGCGCGTGGTGTTGCCGTTGAACACGTTGGCGCCGACGGTGAACTCGATGAAGTCGTAGTACTGCCCGTTGGGCTGGCCCACGTAGAAGTACATCCGGCCCGCGCTGTTGGCCGGCATGTCGAGGTACTGCTGCTCGGCGATCGAGTGCGTCTGCCCGTTGAAGCTCCAGTAGACCTGGCTGTCCGGGTAGCGCCCGTTGGTGCGGTTGAGCACCTTCACCTCGACCACGTTCTGCGCGGCCGGGATGGTGCTGGTGTCGCCCCAGAACTGGTCCGGCGGCGGCGGGCTGCTCGGCGGGTTGCTGATCGGCGTGGTCGGCACGGTGCCGGTGACGCGGACGCCGAACTCGAACAGCGAGTACCCGTAGGCGGTGCCGCGGGCCGTGCCGTACATACGCACGTACCGCCCGGAGCCGGTGACGGTGAGGTTCTGCACCCCGCCGGCGCCGGTCGTGGTGCTGTAGATGCTCGTCCAGGTCGTGCCGTTGGCCGAGGTCTGGATCTGGAAGGACTTGCCGTAGGCGGCCTCCCAGTTGAGGTCGACGCCGCAGATGTTCGCGGTGCCGCCGAGGTCGACCTGGATCCACTGCGGGTCGCTGAACGCGCTCGACCAGCGGGTGCCGGTGTTGCCGTCGAACGCGGCCGAGGCCGGGCTCGCGGCGTTCTCCGTCGACGACGCGGTCGCGGGCTTGCCCTGGGCGGCGTTGGCCGAGCCGCAGGTTCCGCCGCCGCCGATCGTGCCGAAGACCTGGAACTCCCACAGCGAGTACCCGTAGGCGGTGCCGCGGGCCGTGCCGTTCATCCGGACGTACCGCCCGGAGCCGGACACGCTCAGCGTCTGCACGCCGCCCGTGCCGGTCGTGGTGCTGTAGACATTCGTCCAGGTCGTGCCGTTGGCCGAGGTCTGGATCTGGAAGGACTTGCCGTAGGCGGCCTCCCAGTTGAGCACCACCTGGTCGATCGTGGCGGTCTGGCCCAGGTCGACCTGGATCCACTGCGGGTCGCTGAACGCGCTCGACCAGCGGGTGCCGGTGTTGCCGTCGGTGGCGGCCGAGGCCGGGCTGGCGGCGTTCTCCGTCGACGACGCGGTGGTCGGCTTGCCCTGGGACAGCAGCGTGCTCGCGGCGCTCGCGCTGCCGATCGAGAAGGCCGCGTAGCCGACCAGGACGACCGCGACAGAGAGCGCGCTCACGAGGAGCCCGCGCCGTCGGTTCCGTGCGCGCCGTTCGATGGGTTCGGGGGTGGCGGGTCTGGTTGTTTCGGACATCAAGGCTGCTCCCTGACGTGGTTGGGGCGTCCTCGACCGCCGCCGCACCTCATCTGGTGCGCCGGTTCAGGCGGTGGACCGGCGCGGGCGGGCGGTGGTCGCTGGCGGGTGATGAGAGAGCGCTCTCTCCGTAACAGAGCCTCATCCAATCGACCCGTTCCGTCAAGTGGCGGGTTTTGATGTCTCACGCGGCGGGCACGTGCTGTCACAGAAGGGCACGTCGTCGTGCTCGCAGGCGCCTGGGAGGTGCACGTTGGCTGACACGCAATCCGCATCCGCCCCGACCGGTGGTGTCATCCGAAGTCTGATCCCCGCCCGGATCGACCGCCTGACGTGGGCGCCGTTCCATACCCGCATGGTGATCGCGCTCGGTACCGCCTGGGTGCTGGACGGTCTCGAGATCACCATCGCCAGCGCCGTCGGGGCCGTGCTGAACAAGCAGGAGACCCTCGGGCTCTCCAGCACGCAGGTCGGCGCGATCGCCACCGTGTACCTGCTCGGCGAGGTCTTCGGCGCACTGTTCTTCGGCCGCCTCTCCGACGCCCTCGGGCGCAAGAACCTCTTCATCGTCACGCTGGGCGTCTACCTGGCCGGTAACGCGCTCACCGCGCTGACGTGGGGCAACGGCCTCGGCGGCCTCATCTTCCTGTACCTGACGAGGTTCATCGCCGGCGCCGGCATCGGCGGCGAGTACGCCGCGATCAACTCCGCCATCGACGAGATGATGCCGGCCAGGTACCGCGGCCGCGTCGACATCGGCGTGAACGGCACCTACTGGGGCGGCGCCATCATCGGCACGCTCGGCACGTACGTGCTGCTCAACCACATCTCGCTCAACATCGCGTGGCGGCTGGGCTTCCTCATCGGCCCGATCATCGGCCTGGCGATCTGGAACCTGCGGCGGCATCTGCCGGAGAGCCCGCGCTGGCTCGTCATGCACGGCCGCGAGCGGGAGGCCGAGGAGGCCATCGCCCAGATCGAGGGCGACGTCGAGCGCTCCGGCCAGACCCTGGCCCCGGTCGACGAGAACCACGCCCTCGAGGTCAAGCCGGCCCCCGGCCACGGCTATCTCGCGCTGGTCAAGGTGCTCTTCACCAAGCTGCCGGCCCGCTCGACGCTGTCGGCCACGCTCATGATCACGCAGTCGTTCCTGTACAACGCGATCTTCTTCACCTACACCCTGGTGCTGTCGAAGTTCTACCACGTCGACGCCGAGAAGACGCCGATCTATCTCATTGCCTTCGCGATCGGCAACCTGGCCGGCCCGCTGCTGCTCGGGCACCTCTTCGACACCGTCGGCCGGCGCAAGATGATCTCCGGTACCTACATCCTCTCCGGCGTCCTGCTGGCCATCTCGGCCTGGATGTTCAACGCCGGCATCCTCAACGCCTTCACGCAGACCATCGCCTGGTGCATCATCTTCTTCTTCGCCTCGGCGGGGGCGAGCTCGGCGTACCTCACCGTCTCCGAGATCTTCCCGCTGGAGATCCGGGCCCAGGCCATCGCCGTGTTCTTCGCCATCGCCCAGTGCTTCGGCGCCATCGGCCCGATCTTCTACGGCTGGCTGATCGGCGAGGGTACCGACCCGGGCAAGCTGTTCATCGGGTACCTCATCGGCGCCGCCGTCATGATCATCGGCGGCGTGGTCGAAGTGGTCCTGGGCGTGGACGCGGAGGGCAAGTCCCTCGAGCACGTGGCCACGCCACTGACCGCCGTCTCGGTCGGGGGCACCCGCATCGAGGAGTGACGGTTCGCCTTCACGGGCGGCGCCCGGTCCTGACCGGGCGCCGCCTCACCGTGTGAAGGCCACGTCGAGCACGGAGGCGAGCGTCAGGTACCCCACGACCCCGAGCGCCGTGGCCGGCACGAGCGCCACCATCGCCATGAGCCGCTCCCGCCCGCCCCGGCTGAGCACCAGCGGCACCGCGAGCCCGATCGCCGCCACGATCCAGGCCTCGCCGGCCGGACGTCCCTTCACCGCCAGGTACGCCGCCTCGGCCAGGAACACCGCGCCCAGCGTGCACACCCCGACGACCCGGTGCCCCCGCCGCTCGTCGCGCCACCAGGCCCCGGCGGTCGCGAACACGGGCCCGGCCGCGAGCCCCACCACCGACCAGCCGACCGGCCCGGCGAGCACATCGGCGCCGACGTGCCGGTGCTCGAACACCACCAGCCCGCCGTAGTACCCGGCCACGGCCCCCACCAGCACGACGACGCCCGCGAGCGCGACCCGCCCCGGGCCCCGGCGGACCACGGCCCCGGCCGCGAACGCCCCGACGGCCCACACCGCCCCGGAGTTCACCAGCCGCCCGGAGTCGCCGCTCAGAACGCCGCCGAGCAGCAGCGACACCACGCCGAGCACAATCCCGCCGATCATGCACGCGAGCATCGTCCTCATGGCGACATCGTCCCAAGAAGCTGCAACCGCCGTCACAGCCCGCTCTCAGGATCTGGATGGCACTGCGTGTCATGATGGTCCGATGGCGACTACTGAGGCGGTTCCCGGCCCCGCGGCCGTGCGGCGGCGTTCGCTCCTGCGGCCCCTGGCGTTCACGGCGACGCTCGCCGTCGTGCTCGGGCTGCTCTTCGGGGTGCCGTGGTGGTCGCTCGTCATGGCCGGCAACGACTGGCCGGTCGGGGTGCGGGTGGCCGGGACCGTCGTGTTCGCCGTCGCGCTCGTCGTGTTCCCCGTCTCGATGTTCCTCGGGCACGGGCGCCGGGTCGACTGGGCGGCGCGCACTGGCGACACGATCCTCGGGGCCGTGTGGATCCTGTTCGTCTGGGCGATCGCCGGGGACCTGCTGCGGCTCGCGCTGCTGGCCGGGGGCGTCGACGACCCCGTGCGCTCGCGGGTGGCGGCCGGGTTCACCGCGGTCGTCGCGCTGGGGCTCGGCCTGTGGGGGTACCGCGAGGCCATGCGTGTGCCGCGCGTCCGGCGCGTCGAGGTGCGCATCCCGCGGCTCGGGGCCGGCCTCGACGGGCTGAAGATCGTGCAGCTCACCGACACCCACTACGGGCCGATCGACCGCGTCGCCTGGTCGAAGGGCGTCACCGAGGTGGTCAACTCGCTCGGGGCCGACATCGTGGCGCACACCGGCGACATCGCCGACGGCACCGTCGGGCAGCGCACCGAGCAGGCGGCCCCGCTGGGCGACGTCCGGGCCGGGCTGGCGCGGGTGTACGTGACCGGCAACCATGAGTACTTCGGCGAGGCCCAGGGCTGGCTCGACCACATGCAGCAGCTCGGGTGGGAGCCCCTGCACAACCGGCACATCGTCGTGGAGCGGGGCGGCGATCGGCTCGTGGTGGCCGGCGTCGACGACCGCACCGCGGCCGGCACCGGGCTGGAGGGGCACAAGGCCGACCACGCGCTGGCGCTGGAGGGGGCCGACCGCGAGCTGCCGGTGCTGCTGCTCGCCCACCAGCCGAAGCAGATCGACGCGGCGGTGGAGTACGACATCGACCTGCAGATCTCCGGGCACACCCACGGCGGGCAGATCTGGCCGTTCCACTACCTGGTACGCATCGACCAGCCGGTGGTGCAGGGCCTGACCCGGCACGGCGCGCGGACGCAGTTGTACACGAGCCGCGGCACCGGCTTCTGGGGCCCGCCGTTCCGGGTGTTCGCGCCGAGCGAGATCACCGAGATCACCCTGCGCGCCGACGAGCGCTAGTGGAACGGATCATTCCGGTCTGCTAAGCTGTGACGGAACGAAGCATTCCGTTCCGTCGCCGCCCGGGAGTTGTCATGAGCGAGATCCGTCCGTTCCGCATCGAGATCGCCCAGGCCGACGTCGAGGACCTGCGGGAGCGCCTGGCCCGGACCCGCTGGGGCAGCGAGATCCCGGGGCAGGGCTGGAGCCGCGGCGTTCCGGTCGACTACCTGCAGGGCCTGGCGCGGTACTGGGAGCGCGACTTCGACTGGCGGGCCGCCGAGGCCCGGCTCAACGCGCTGCCGCAGTTCCTCACCACCGTCGACGGGCAGGACCTGCACTTCGCCCACGTCCGCTCGGACGACCCCGCGGCCACGCCGCTGCTGATCAGCCACGACTGGCCGGGGTCGTTCGCCCTGTACCTCCCGGTGGTCGAGGCCCTGCGCGAGCACTTCCACCTCGTCATCGTCAGCAACCCCGGGATGGTCTTCTCGGGGCCGCTGACGTCCGCCGGCTGGAACACCGCCCGCAGCGCCGCCGCGCTCAACGAGGTCATGCGCCGGCTGGGCTACGAGCGCTACGGCGTGCAGGGCACCGGGGGCGGCGCCTGGATCGCCGTGGAGATGGGGCGCCAGGAGCCGGCGCGCGTCATCGGGGTACACGTGAACGGGCACGTCACCTTCCCGACCGGCGACCCGGCCGACTTCGACGGGCTCACCGCGGCCGAGCAGGACCGCCTGCGGCGGCTGCAGGAGTTCCGCGACGACAGGATGGGGTTCAACGCCATCCAGTCCACCCGGCCGCAGACGCTCGCGTTCGGGCTGCACGACTCGCCGGTCGGGCAGCTCGCCTGGATCGTCGAGAAGTTCCAGGAGTGGACGGACCCGTCCGCGGCGCGGCCGGAGGACGCGGTCGACCGGGACCTGCTGCTGACCAACGTGAGCCTGTACTGGTTCACCGGCACCGCCGGCTCGTCCGCCAACATCTACTGGGAGTCGGCGCACGACCCGTCGGCCTGGGCGCCGAAGGAGAAGTCCGCGGTACCGCTGGGCGTCGCCCTCGGGGTCACCGACATCACGGTCCGCCGCTTCGCCGAGCGGGACACGCCGGTGACCCACTGGACCGAGCTCCCGGCGGGCGGCAACTTCCTGCCGGCCGAGCAGCCGGAGCTGTACGCCGAGGACGTGCGGGCCTTCTTCACGAAAACGCCGGCCTGACGCTGAGTGATCGCCGTCACTACATTCGTCGACGACGGTGTTGCGCGGCAGGCGTATGTTCGGCGTTGCGGGTCCCGGCGCCCTGACACCGGGACCAACGGGGATGGCACATGAGCGCCGTGTCGCTCGCCTTTCTGGGCCTGGGTGGCCTGAGCCTGCTGCTGTTGCTCGCCTCGTTCCGTTTCCGTCATCTCGGTCGTCTCGGTCGTCTCGGCCACCTCGGTCACCTCGGCCGCTTCTCGCACCGGCTGCGCCTGCCCGGGCGGCGGTCGCAGGGGTTCTCGCTGCCCGTGACGAGCGGCTTCCTGGGCGGGTTCGGGTTCGGCGGGGCGATCGCGATCGAGGCCACCCATCGCAGCGGGCCCGCCGCCCTCCTCGTCGGCGCCGTGGCCGGAGTCGTGGTCGGCGTGCCGCTGGCGTGGGCGGCGGGGCGGTTCGTGGCCGCCGTCGCCGGGATGCACACCGACGCCACGCCCGAGAGCGCCGGGGTCGTCGGGGCCATCGGGGTCGTCATCAGCGAGATCCCCGTCGGCGGGCTCGGTCAGGTGCGGCTGTCCTACGCGGGGCAGCCGATGAAGTTCAACGCGCGGGCGGACGGCCCGCTCGCGCTCGGCGTCCGGGTCCTGGTGATCGGGGTACCGACCCCGACCAGCGTGCTCGTGACGCCGTTGCAGGCCGTTCTCAACCTTGAGGAAGGGTCATGACACCCCTGCTAGTCGCCGTCGGCGGCCTCGCCGTCCTCGTCGTGCTCATCGTCGTCTCCGTCCTGTCGCGGGTCCGCGTCGCCGGGCCCAACGAGGCGTTCATCGTCACCGGCCGCAAGGGCCGCGCCGTCACGGGCAACGACGGCACCGTCACCACGGACCTGTCGGGCCAGAAGGTGGTGATGGGCGCGTCGGTGTTCGTGCTGCCGGTCGTCCAGCGCCTGTACCGCCTGGACCTGTCCAGCCGCGAGATCCCCGTCGAGGTGAACGCGGCGGTGAGCAAGCAGGGCA
The DNA here is from genome assembly GCF_049995355.1 of Dactylosporangium sp. McL0621. Lineage (NCBI taxonomy): Bacteria > Bacillati > Actinomycetota > Actinomycetes > Micromonosporales > Micromonosporaceae > Dactylosporangium > Dactylosporangium sp. McL0621. The sequence continues at coordinate 8,380,227 of NZ_CP188259.1, read as the reverse complement.
TCCGCTGCGACGCCGACGCGGTGGCGATCGTCAAGGTCGGCGGTACCGCCGAGATGATCCGCCCGGCCGCGCAGCGCTTCCTGCACCAGCAGGACCGCATCGAGACCTTCACCGCGCAGGTGCTCGCCGGCGCCCTGCGCAGCGTCATCGGCCGGCTCACCATCGAGGAGATCATCCGGGACCGGGCCGGGTTCGCCGCGCACGTGGCCGAGGAGGCGGAGCTGACGCTCACGCACCAGGGCCTGGTGCTCGACGTGTTCCAGCTCGAGGACATCCGCACCGCGGGCACCTACCTGCAGGACCTCGGGCGGCCGGAGGCGGCGCGGGTGTTCCGGCTGGCCGCGATCGCCGAGGCGCAGGCCCGGCAGGGGGCCGAGCAGGAGCGGATGCGGGCCGAGGAGGCGATCGCCGAGGCCGAGCGGAACCTGGCGGTCAAGAAGGCCACCGTGCAGGCCGAGATCGACGCGGCCAACGCCCGCTCGGCGAGCGCCGGGCCGATCGCGCAGGCCGAGATGCAGCAGGCGGTCCTCGCCGAGCAGCAGAAGGTGGCCGAGCGCAACGCCGAGCTCAAGCAGCGCCAGCTCGACACCGAGGTGCGCAAGCCGGCGGACGCGGAGCGGTACAAGGTCGAGCAGGAGGCCGAGGCGGCCAAGAACGCGGCGATCGCCCGGGCCGAGGCGGCCCGGCAGTCCACCATCGCCGCGGCCCAGGGCCAGGCGGAGCAGGCCCGGCTGGTCGGCGAGGGCGAGCGGTCCCGGCGCTCGGCGGCCGCGGAGGCGGTCCGGCTGGAGGGCGTGGCCGAGGCCGACGCGGTGCTGGCCCGCGGGCAGGCCGAGGCGGCGGCGATGCGGGCCAAGGCCGAGGCGTTCGAGGAGTACGGCCAGGCCGCGATCCTCGACCTGCTGGTGCGGGTGCTGCCGGAGGTCGTCGGCGCGGCGAGCGCGCCGATCGGGGAGATCGACCAGCTCACGGTCATCTCGACCGAGGGCGCCACCTCGCTGACGAAGACCGTGGCGAGCAACGTGGCCCAGGGGCTGCAGCTCGGCACCGACCTCACCGGGATCGACCTCAAGGCGCTCCTCTCCGGCCTCGCGACCGGCGGCGCGCCCAGTTCCAACGGCAAGCCCGAGGCGATCGAGGCGAAGTAGACCGGAGGCGCACCCCTTGGTACCGTCAAGTACCAGGGGGTGCGCCATGGTGATGGGGACCGCGGTCCGATGGGCCACCAAGCACGGCTTCATGCGGGCCGGCATCAACGCCGCCGCGCGCAAGGGCGACGAGCAGGCCCGGTTCTTCATCGATCCTGCCGTCCGGGCCGATCCGTACCCCTTCTACAGGGGCATCCGCGAGACCGCGCCACTCGTGCGCAGCCGGCTGATGTGGGCCACCGCGCGGCACGACCTCGCCGGGGCGGTGCTGCGCCACGACGCGTTCGGGGTCGGGTTCACGGACCGGCCGCTGCCGGCGCCGATCGGGCTGATGTTCCGGTTCAGCCGGCGCAGCTCGCCGATCGGGCCGGTCGACCCGCCGTCGATGCTCGTCACGGACCCGCCGGACCACACGCGGTACCGCCGGCTCGTCTCGAAGGTGTTCACCGCCCGCGCCATCGAGGGGCTGCGGCCGCGCATCGAGCAGACGTGCGCCGAGCTGCTGCGGGACAAGCCGGCCGACCTCGTCGCCGACTACGCCTCGCTGCTGCCGGTCACCGTGATCGCGGAGATCCTCGGCGTCCCGCTGGACATGCGGCGGCAGTTCCTCGCGTGGGGCAACGCGGCCGCGCCGACGCTCGACCTCGGGCTGTCCTTCCCGCTGTACCGCCAGACCGAAATCAACATCCGGCGCGTCAACGACTGGATGCGCGGGCATTTCGCGCGCCTGCGCCGGGAGCCGGGCGACGACCTGCTGAGCCAGCTGGTCCAGCTGGACGACCTGAGCGAGGACGAGCTGCTGGCGACCGCGGGGCTGCTGCTCGCGGCCGGGTTCGAGACCACCGTGAACCTGCTCGGCACCGGGGCGTGGTTGCTCATGCGGCACCCGGAGCAGCTGGCGATCCTGCGCGAGGAGCCGGGGCGGTGGGGCAACGCGGTCGAGGAGACGCTGCGTTTCGACTCGCCGGTGCAGGTGACGGCGCGGGTGTGCCGGCGGGCGACCGAGTTCGGCGGCGAGCGCATCGAGCCCGGGCACGTGGTAATGGCGATGCTCGGCGGCGCGAACCGCGACCCGGCGGTATTCACGGAGCCGGACACATTCGACGTGACCCGGACGAATGCCCGCGAGCACCTGTCGTTCTCCGGCGGCGTGCATTACTGCCTCGGCGCGGCCCTGGCCCGGCTCGAGGGCGAGATCGGCCTGCGAATGTTGTTCGAGCGCTATCCCGACCTGCGCATCGACGGCGAACCGCATCGAAGGACCACCCGGGTACTGCGCGGACTCGAGTCGCTGCCGGTGACGATCTGAGCAAGCGTGTGTTTCCGGATGCCTCATCCGGATGCGCGCATGCGCATGCTCGAATCGCGCGAAACGGCGCCGAATCAGTGCTGTGACCGCGTATTCGTAGAACCGCCACGGGCGGATCACACCGGGGCCGGAGCATTCTGGCCGTGCGCAGATCGCTGCCGTTCACCCTGTTGCTGGCGTTCGTCGCCGCGCTGCTCGGGCCCGTGCCCGCGGCCCGCGCCGCGACCCCGCCGGGATTCGCCACGCAGCTGCTGGCCGGCTCGGGGCTCGACGGGCCGACCGGGTTCGAGATCGCCCCGGACGGGCGCATCTTCATCCTGGAGCGGACCGGCAAGGTCAAGATCTTCAAGGACGGGCGGCTGCTCGAGTCGCCGTTCGCCGACCTGCCGTCCGAGGCGTCCGGCGACCGGGGCCTGATCGGGGTCGCGTTCGATCCGGCGTTCGGCGGGGCCAACCACTGGGTGTACTTCTACTACACCGGCCACGACCTGCGGAACCACCTGGTGCGGTTCGACGCGTCGGGCGATGTCGGCACCGAGGGGCCGTACACGATCTTCGAGACCCAGTCGCCGTCGCAGCTGCTGCACGTCGGCGGGAGCATCCGGTTCGGGCCCGACGGGAAGCTGTACTTCGCGGTCGGGGACAACGGGTACCCGCCCAACGCGCAGGACCTGTCCAACCCGCACGGCAAGATCCTGCGGATCAACCCGGACGGGACGGTCCCGGCGGACAACCCGTTCTACGGGCAGCCGGGGAAGCTCGCGGCGATCTGGGCGTACGGCTTCCGCAACCCGTGGCGCTTCCAGTTCGACGACGCCACCGGGCGCCTGTACGCCGGCGACGTCGGCGACTACACGTGGGAGGAGCTCAACCTCGTCGTCAAGGGCGGCAACTACGGCTGGCCGGTGCACGAGGGGCGCTGCACGAGCAACTGCGCCGGCTACACCGACCCGGTCACCGCGTACAACCACGACGGCGGCAGCGGCGCGGTCACCGCCGGGCCGGTGTACCACGGCGGCCAGTTCCCGGCCGAGTACGCGGGCAGCCTGTTCTTCGGCGACTACTCCCGCGGCTTCATCAAGCGCGCGGTACTGGACCCGGCGGGCCAGGTCACCGGCGTCCAGGACTTCGACCTCGACGCCGGCAGCGTGGTCGACCTCAAGGTGGCGCCCGACGGCTCGCTGTACTACATCACGTACTTCCCGGGCCAGCTCTACCGCGTGTCGTACAGCCCGGCCGGCAACGCCCCCGCGGTGCACGCGTCCGCCGACACGACCGGCGGCCCGGCCCCGCTCACCGTGCACTACTCCTCGGCCGGCACGAGCGATCCGGACGGCGACGACCTGACGTACACCTGGAACTTCGGCGACGGCAGCATCAGCACGGCGCCGAACCCCACGAAGGTGTACCCGGACATCGGGGTCTATCCGGCGACGCTGACGGTCTCGGACGGCAGCAGCACCGTCGCCTCCCGCCCGATCGTGATCCAGGTCGGCACGCCGCCGGTCGTGCGGATCGCGGCGCCCGTCGACGGCAGCGCGTACAACTCGGGCGACACCATCACGTTCAACGCCTTCGGCAACGACGCCGCCGGCTTCGACGTCTCCGACGGCGACATCAAGACCGAGGTGTTCCTGCACCACAACACCCACGTCCACCCGTTCGCCGGGCCGCTGACCGGGCGGGTCGGGCAGTTCACGATCCCGACCACGGGCGAGGCGTCGGCGGACACCTGGTTCGAGGTCAAGGTGACCGTCACCGACCGCAACGGCCTGTCGAGCACGAAGTCGGTGTCCATCCACCCGCGCACGTCGACGATGACGTTCGCGACCAGCCCGCCCGGCCTGGGCCTGACCCTCGACGGCGTCCCGATCGCCACCCCGGACGCGGTGCCGGGCGTGGTCGGCTTCCGGCGCGAGATCGCCGCCCCGCCGACCGCCACCGACGCGGCCGGGAACGTCTACCACTTCACGGGCTGGTCCGACGGCGGCGCGATCCGGCACTTCGTGACGACGCCGGCCGCCGACGCGACGTGGACGGCGACGTACGCCCCGTCGGCCGCGTTCACCGGTGAGTACTTCAACAACCAGAACCTGGACGGCGCGCCCGCGCTCGTGCGCGCCGACAAGGCCGTCGACTTCGTGTGGTCCACGGACCCGCCCGGCCCGGGCGTCGCCGCCGACCACTTCTCGGCCCGCTGGACCAAGACCGAGTACTTCGCGGCCGGCCGCTACCGCTTCACCGTCGCCTCCGACGACGGCGCCCGCCTGTACCTCGACGGCGACCTGGTCATCGACCAGTGGCACGACCAGGGCCCGACCGCGTACGACCACGTCGCCGACCTCGGCGCCGGCGAGCACACGGTGCGGATGGAGTTCTACGACAACGTCGTGGACGCGAGCGCCCGGCTCAGCTGGGACACCACGCCGGACCAGCCGCGGGACGTGTTCACCGCGCAGTACTGGAGCACCCCCGGCGCCGGCGACCAGCCCAGCGTGCCCGCGACCGCGCCGACCCTGACCCGGGACGAGACCGCGGTGGACCACGACTGGCAGCTGGGGTCGCCCGATCCGGCGATCCCCGCCGACCACTTCGTGGCGCGGTGGACCCGGTCACTGACCCTGGCCGCCGGGTACTACGACTTCACCACCACGACCGACGACGGCGTGCGGCTGTGGGTCGACGGGCAGCTCGCCGTCGACCACTGGGGCGACCAGGGGCCGACGCCCTACACCGCGCACCTCCCGCTGGGCAACGGCGCCCACACGGTGGTCATGGAGTACTACGAGAACGGCGGCGGCGCCCTCGCCCGCCTGGCGTGGGCCCGCACCGGGGACATCCCGGCGCCCCCGCCGTACCTCGCCAAGTACACCGGCGCCGGCGGCGACCTCTACGCCTCGGAGTCCACAGTGGACCACGAGTGGGGCGACGGCGGCCCCGGGGGCGGGATCGGCGCCGACGACTTCCGCGCGGAGTACACCCGCACGGTCGTGCTCCCGGCCGGGCTCTACCGCTTCGCCGGCGCCTCCGACGACGGGGTGCGCGTGTCCGTCGACGGGCTGCCGATCGTCGACAAGTGGCGCGACCAGAACGAGGACTTCAGCGCCGACATCTCCCTGCTCGGCGGCGCCCACGACATCCGGGTCGAGTACTACGAGCACGCCGCCGGCGCCCGCCTGCACTTCGGCTACAAGCGCGTCGGTGACGTCGCCGCCCCGGCCGGCTGGTCCGGCGCCTACTACGCGGGGCGGGACATGAGCGGCGCCCCGGCCATGCTGCGCACCGACGGCGCCATCGACTTCGACTGGGGCGCCGGCTCACCCGGCCCGGCGATCCCCGCCGACGGGTTCTCCGCCCGCTGGACCAGGACCGACCACCTGGCCGGCGGTACCTACCGCATCACCGCCACCAGCGACGACGGGATCCGCGTGCTCCTCGACGGGGACGTGGTCATCGACGGCTGGTCCGAACACCCACCCGCCACCTTCACGTACGACACCACCCTGCTCGAGGGCGACCACACGATCACGGTCGAGTACTTCGAGAGCGGTGGGGGCGCACTGGCGCGCTGTTCGGTCATCCGGTTGTGAGCGTTAGGAGATCCCCCGTGACCACCCCAAGGGCCACGATCGTCATTCCCTGCCGGCACGAGGAGGACAACGTCGGGCCGCTCATCGCGCGGCTCGCCGCGGTCGTCACCGACGTCGAGCTGCTCTTCGTGGACGACAGCGACGATGACCTTACCGTCGCGGCAGTTGCAAGGGCGGCCCGCGAACTGCCGGCGTCGCTGAGCGTGCGCGTCTTCCACCGCCGCGGCGCGTACCGGACCGGTGGGCTGGCCGGCGCGGTCACCGACGGCTACCGGCGCGCGAGCGCGACGAAGGTGCTGGTCATGGACGCCGACCTGCAGCACCCGCCGGAGCTGGTGCCGGCGCTGCTGGCCGCGCTCGACGACCACGACCTCGTGATGGCCAGCCGCTACCGGGAGGGTGGCAGCAGCGGCGGCCTCGACGGCCCGGTCCGGCGGCTGGTGTCCACCGGCAGCACGGTGCTGGCGCGGGTGGCGTTCCCGGTGGCGCTGCGCGGGGTCACCGACCCGATGACCGGGTTCTTCGGGGTGCGCCTGGACAAGATCGACCCGGACCGGCTCCGGGCCCGCGGGTTCAAGATCCTGCTGGAGATCCTGGCCCGCTACCCGCGGCTGCGGCGCACCGAGCTGCCGCTGGACTTCGGGGCGCGGCTGGCCGGGGAGAGCAAGGGCGACCTCGGACAGGGCCTGCTGTACCTGCGGCAGCTCCCGGCGCTGCGGGCCGCGACCTGGTTCGCCACCCCGGCCGCGCGGTGGGGCACGTTCCTGGCGTTCATCGCCGCGGTCACCGCCGGGCTGGTCGGCGCCCCGCTGTCCGGGGCCGCGGTGCTGGCGCTGCTCGTGACCGCCGTCGCCCTCTACAACACCGTCGTCGGCGCGCTCGAGGTGCGCTGGCGGCTGTACGGCTGGCGCACGCCCGAGGCCGTCGAGCAGATGCGCTGGCCTTCGGGCGACGGCCTCACCGCCCAGGAGCGCTTCACGATCATCGTCCCGGCGCTGCACGAGGAGCTGGTCATCGCCGCGACCCTGCGGCACCTGCTCCGCCAGGACCACCCGGACTACGAGATCCTGGTGTCGCTGTGCGAGGGCGACGACGCCACCATCGCCGAGGTCGCTCGGGTCCAGGCGGACGACGACCCGCACGGCCGGGTCCGCACGGTGATCCGCGCCTACGAGCGCTCCAACAAGCCGCGGCAGCTCAACGCGGCCCTGGCGGTCTGCCGCGGTACCGTCGTGGGCGTCGTCGACGCCGAGGACGACGTGGCCCCGCAGCTGCTCACGCGGGTCGACACCCTGCTGGGGCGCACCGGCGCCGACGTGGTGCAGGGCGGGGTGCAGCTCATGACGCTGGGCTCGCGGGCGCGGGACTGGTTCAAGGTGCACAACGTCATGGAGTACTTCTTCTGGTTCACCAGCCGCATGTTCTACCAGGTGCGGACCGGGTTCGTGCCGCTGGGCGGCAACACCGTGTTCATCCGCCGGGAGCTGCTGGACCGGGCCGGCGGATGGCCGGACAACCTCACGGAGGACTGCGCGCTCGGGGTGCTGCTGTGCACGAAGTACGGCGCGCGGGTCGTCGCCGCCTACGAGCCCGAGCTCGCGACGCGCGAGGAGGTGCCGCAGACGATCGGCAACCGGCGGGCCGGTTCGCTGTTCTGGCAGCGGGTGCGCTGGAACCAGGGGTTCCTGAGCATCCTGCTCGAGGGGCGCTGGTCGACGCTGCCGACGCTGCGCCAGCGGGCGCTGGCCGGGTACATCCTGGCGACCCCGTTCCTGCAGGCGTTCTCGGCGCTGCTGCTGCCGCTGTCGGTGGCGACGATCGTGTGGCTCAAGGTGCCCGTGTTCGTGGCCATGCTGATGTACGCGCCGTTCATGCCGATCCTCATCACGCTCGCGACCCAGTTCCTGGGGCTGCGGGAGTTCGCGCGCTCGTACCGGCAGAAGGTGCTGTGGCGGCACTACGCCTTCCTCCTCGCCGGCGCCCCGGTGTACCAGTGGGTGCTGATGGGGGCCGCGTTCTGGGCGGTCTGGCAGCACATCGACGGGAACACGACCTGGCACAAGACGGCCCACGGCGGCCACCACCGGCCGGTGCTGGCGTCATGACCCTGGTCATCGAGCGCCCGTCGCCCATTGCGGAAACTGCGCCGGTCAAGCCGGTTCGTTCGTACCGCTCCTGGTGGATCCTCACCCCGCTGCTCGTCGTCGCCGGGCTCGTCAACGGCTGGAACCTGCACGGCTGGCCGGGCCGGATCAACGACGACGAGGGCACCTACGTCGACCAGGCCTGGGCGATGCTCGACCACGGCGCCCTGGCCCACTACACGTACTGGTACGACCACCCGTTCCTCGGCTGGGCGATCATCGCCGGGTACGCCGGCCTCACCGACGGCTTCGACCGCGCGCCCAGCGGCGTCATGGTCGGCCGCGAGGTCATGCTCATCGCCGCGCTGGTCAGCTGCGCCCTGCTGTGGCTGCTGGCCCGGCGCCTGCGGTTCAACCGCGGCTGGTCGGCGGTCGCCGTCGCCCTGTTCGCGCTGAGCCCGCTCGCCGTGTACTTCCACCGCATGGTGTTCCTGGACAACCTGGCCACCATGTTCATGCTGGCCGCCCTGGCCGCCGCCGCCTCCCCGCGGCGCAGCGTCGGCGCGGCCCTGTGGAGCGCGGTGTGGCTCGCCGGCGCCGTGCTGTGCAAGGAGACGATCGTCATCCTGCTCCCGGCGCTGGTCTGGCTGCTCGTGCGGCACACCGACCGCCGCACCCGCCCGTGGAACCTGGGCGTCTTCGGCGTCACGTTCGCCGTGCTCGTCGCCGCGTACCCGGTCTTCGCCCTGCTCAAGAACGAGCTCGTGCCCGGCGAAGGGCACGTGAGCCTGGGCTGGGCGCTGTGGTGGCAGGTGTTCGGCCGCGCGGGCAGCGGCAGCCTCCTCGACCCTTCGTCGGGCACCTACGGCCTGGCCCACTCCTGGGTGGACCTCGACCCGTGGCTGATCGTTCCGGGTGTACTGCTGGTGTCGGCCGCCTGGTTCGTGCCGCGCCTGCGCCCGATCGCCCTGGCGCTGCTCATCCAGGTCGCGATGATGTGCCGGGGCGGCTACCTGCCCTTCGCCTACGTCATCGCCATGCTCCCGTTCGCGGCTCTGCTCGTCGCCGGCGCCGGCGACGAGCTGTGGGCGTGGCTGCCGTCCTGGCGCCGGTACCTCCCGGCGGCCGCGGCCGCGCTCGTGGCCGCGGTCCTCGTCGTCCCCGCGTGGACCTCGACGATGATCGCCCAGTCCCACGTCGACGGCAGCGCCGACTCCCGCGCGGCCACCCGGTGGGTCGTCGACCACGTCCCCCGCGACTCGGTCGTGGTCACCGACGACTACATCTGGCTCGACCTCAAGCTCGCCGGGTTCACGAAACCGGTCTGGCTGTGGAAGGTCGACACCGACCCGGAGGTGATGGCCGAGGTGCTCCCGGCCGGCGCCGCGAGCATCGACTACGTGGTGATGGCCGGCCAGGCCGACAGCACCCTCGCGTCCCTGCCGACCCTGCGCGCAGGCCTCGCGGGCTCGGACGTGGTCGAGCGCTTCGGCGAGATCGAGGTCCGGAAGGTGCGCCGGTGAACCGCCTGCTGCGCCTGGCCGGCTTCGGCGCCGCGGGGGCCTCGGGCGTCCTGCCGAACCTGGCGGTCATGTGGCTGCTGTCGAACCGCCTCGGCGTGCACTACGTCGCGGCCGCGGTCGCGGCGACGGAGGTGGCCATCGCGTGGAACTTCGTCCTGGTCGACACGCTGGTGTACCGGAAACGCCGCACCGCCCGCCCCTGGTGGGTGCGCCTGACCCGCTTCGCCGTGCTGAACAACCTCGACCTGGCCGTGCGCCTGCCGCTGCTGACCCTGCTGGTGGGCTCGCTGCACGTCGACGAGGTCGGGGCGAACCTGGCCACCCTGGTCGCGGCGTTCGCGCTGCGCTTCACGCTGACCGACCGCTTCATCTACCGTCCACCCGAGCCGGCCTGACCCCTATGCTTCCGGCGTGGTACATGAGCTCGTACTCGTCGGGCGCCTGGCGGTGGCGTTCGGGCTGACCTTCACGCTCGGCTACGAGCGGGAGCTGCGCGGGTCGACGGCCGGGGACCGGACCTTCGCCCTCGTCGGCATCGCCGGCGGCGTCATCGGCCTGCTCGCCCAGCTCAACGCGCCGACCGCGCTCGCCGGGGCGATCACCGGCGTCGGGTTCATCGGGGCGGGGCTGCTGTTCCGGCAGAACCGGCCCCAGGCGACGACCCAGGACCCGATCGCGCCGGCGTCGAAGGGCACCCGCAGCCAGAGCCAGCTCGCCACCCTGCACGGCGTGACGACGGCCGCGACGATCCTCGTCGCCGCGGTCATCGGGGCGTGCGCGGGGGAGGGCCTGGTCGTCGTGGCGACCGGGGCCACGGCGCTGGTACTGCTGACGCTGGAGCTGCGGTACATCCCGTTCCTGCGCCGCCTCGACGCGGGCCGCTACGCCGACCGCTTCGCCAGCGACGACGAGCCCCACCCTCCCCGGCGGAATCCGGACTGATACGGCATCCTGTTCCCGTGCAGTTCGAACTCGGTACCGACGGCCCGAAGGTCATCGTCGTCGGTGTCGACGGCTCGGACACTTCCATGCGCGCCGGTGCGTACGCCGCCGGGCTCGCCCGGCGCCAGCGGGCCCGCCTGGTCGTCGTCTACGTGACCGGCGCCCCGGCCGCGAGCCGCCTGGTCGCCGAAGCCGCGGGCGCCGTCGAGCAGGCGATCTCCGAGTCGATCGAGGACATGCGCCGCCAGGTGCACGAGGGCGCCCTGCACACCGGCGTGACGACCGACTTCGTGGCCGTGCGCGGCGACCCCTACCAGGAGCTCGTGCGCGTCGCGATGGAGCTGCGCGCCGACGCGGTCGTGGTGGGCGCCAGCCGCCGCTTCGGGCACCGCTTCGTCGGCTCGCTCGCGGTCCGCCTGGTGAAGTCGGGCCGCTGGCCGGTCACCGTGGTGCCCTGAGGCCGGGCAGGTAGGTCGCGAGCAGGGTCGCCGCGTCGGGGGCCACGTTCACCTGGGTCGCGAGCAGGTCCGGGTGGGTCAGCCAGTACCGCCGCGCCTCGTCCACGCGGCCCTCGTAGGTCGGGGGCCACGTCGTGCACGGGGTGAAGTCGTCCATGACGATGAGGCCGCCCGGGCGCAGCCAGGCCGCCGGGTCCAGCGGCGGGTCCGTGCCCTTGCCCTGGCCGCCGCCGTCCAGCACCAGCAGGTCGAACGGGCCGTGGGCGTGCAGCTCGCGCCAGTCGCCGTGCCGCACCTCGACCCGGGCGTCCTCGGCGAACAGCTCGGCCGCCGCGGCGGCCCGGGCCGGGTCGCGCTCGATGCTCACCAGGCGCGCGCCCTGGGCGGCGCCGGCGGCCAGCCAGGCCAGGCCCACGCCGGAGCCGGTCCCCGTCTCGCCGATGACGCCGGCACCGACGCCGCGGGCCAGGACGCGCAGCAGCTCGCCGTGCTCGTCCCGGCACGACCGGGCAAAGCCCAGGGCCTGGGCGGCCGCGATCAGGGGCGTCACCACGGCCGGCCGCGCACCGGCTCGTCGCGGCCCGGCGGCGCAGCGCCCACGGGCCTCACCACGGCAGGCCGCGCAGGTCGATGAGGCCCGCGGGCCAGCCGGACAGCGGGCGGCGGCCGGGACGCACGAAGGTGGGGAAGACGCCCTCGCGGACCGAGCGGGCGTCGCGCACGTCCACGAACCGGGTCGGGTTGTCCACGCGGGTCCAGCCGGTCGAGGCGTAGAACCCGGCGACCTCCTCGCGGCACTGCAGGAAGCCGAAGTCGGCCGCGTCCGGCAGCACGTCCGCCAGGGCCCGCATCAGCGCGGCGCCCAGGCCGCGGCCCTGGTGCGACGGGGAGACGGCCACGTCCCCGACCCCGGCGAGGAGCACGTCGCCGGTGGGGGTGCCGGCCAGGCGGCGCTCGAAGCCCAGGTGCGCGACCGGCGCGCCGGACACCTCGAGCCAGACGCGGACCTCCTTGCGCGCCCACGACGCCGGCCAGGAGCGGTCGGGCTCGAACTCCGGGCCGGGGAACGCGGCGCGCAGCAGGGCCGACAGGGCCGCGTGGTCGCCGGGCGTCAGCCCGGTCTCCCAGCGGACCTGGGTGGAACTTGCGGGAGGATCAGCGGAACTTGCGGGAGGCACTGTCACGGTTCTGGGCGGCCGGGGTGTCGGTGAACGCGCGGCGCAGCACGTCGTGCTCGGCGCGGCGGTCCTCGGTGACGTCGCGCAGGGTGACGACCATGCCGCGGACCAGGCGGTCGTCGCGCAGGTCGCGGAAGACGACCTCGAGCAGGACGCGGCGGCCGTCGGGGCGCAGCAGGCTCCACTGGTCCTGGGTGCCGTCGCGGTCCCCGTCGCGGGCGCGCTCGACGGTGCGGGCGACCTGCTCGCGGTCCTCGGGGGCGACGATCTCGCGCAGGGTCGCGAACGGCGTGGGCCAGATGCCGAGCACCTCCGCGACCGACGGGCTGGTGTACCGGATGCGCTGGTCGTCGTCGAGGACGAGCACGACGTCGCCGCCGTGCTCGGTGACGGCGCGCAGGTAGTCGTCGCTGTCGCGGCGGCTGGCCGCGTCGGTCAGGCCGATGCGGGCCAGGGCCAGGGCCGCCTGCCCGGCGACCACGGAGACCGCGTCGATCGCGGTGACCAGGTCGCGGCGGCGGCCGGCCACGTAGAGCACGCCGGCGTCGAGGGGGCAGACCAGCACGTGGTCCCACTCGGAGAGCTTCGCGCCCCACAGCGGCGGGATGTCGGCGACGGGCTCGATGCGCGGCGCGGACAGCTCGCCCATCGGCAGCAGGTCGGTGAGGCTGAAGTCGACGACGATCGCGTGCGGCGTCTCGCCGGGCAGGAGGGTGGCGACGGCCGCCTTGACCGCGGCCGCGACCTGGCCGGCGTCGGCGGCGCTGACGAGCACGGTGCCGGTCTCGCGCAGCGCACGCTCGCGGCGCAGGGCGCTGGCGTGCTTGTGTACCGCGTCGCTGAGCCGCACGACGAGCAGCACCAGCGTGACGCCCGAGGTCACGGCGATCATCGGCCCGTCGTGCACGCCGCCGGTCAGGGCCTGCACCAGGAGCACGAGCGGGGCGAACGCGACGCAGGCCAGCAGCAGGGCCAGGCCGAGGCCGCCGGCGGGCTCGCGGGCGGTGCGGATCGGGCCGTCCGGCGGGGCGGTGAGCCGGGTCATCGACGGGATGAGCGCGGCGGCGCCCCACGCGGCGTACAGCAGCACGTAGGCGAAGTCGGCCGGCCCGCCGGGGCGGATCGGGTCGTCGTCGGCCTGGCCGGCCCCGTAGATCACGTCGCCGAGCAGCATGCCGACCGCCCCGACGGCGAGCAGGATCGCCGACGGGTTGCGCGGCGCCGCGGTGACGAGCCGGACCGTCACGACGAGGACGATCACGTCACCGAGCGTGAACGCGGCCTGGGTCGACCAGTCGGCCGGGCCCATCCCGCCGGCGAGGTGCGGCGAGGCGATGAACACCCAGCCCGCCAGCAGCGCGGCGGTGCCGAGCGCGAGCAGGTCGAGCAGGCGGGAGCGGTCGTCGAGGAAGCGGCCGGAGCGGGTCAGGCCGACCAGGGCGAGCGCGACCAGCGGGAACATCGCGAGGTAGAAGACCTCGGCGAGCGCGGGCGGATCGTCGGGGGACAGGCCGTAGACGAAGTCGCCGGCCATCATCGCGATCAGGGCGGCGGCCAGCGCCCACCAGGGGCCGGACCGCGGCGGACGGGCGCGCACGACGCCGGTGACGATCGCGCCGGCCGAGGCGAGGCCGATCGCCGCCCAGACGACGGAGGCCAGGGCCGGCCGCACGAGCAGGACCAGGGCCAGTGCCGCCATGAGCGCGCAGTAGCCGGTCAGGAGCCGCCTTCCGCTCAGCACACCCATCGACATCCTTACCGTAGGTGACCCCATCTATACCACATCGTGATTGATCAACTCAGCTCCCGCAGGTCGGTCAGCAACCAGGGGGTGACCCATTCCCGGCGCTCCCGCTCGGTCTCGCCCACCATGGCCCGGCTCGGCATCTCGATCAGCAGCAGAAGACAGAACTGGATCCGGTACAGCATGAGCCTGACCCGTTGCGAATCCGTTAACCGGTGCGGTACCTGCCCGTAGTACCCCTCCAGGACCGGGTGCGACGGCTCGTCCTCGATGCGCCGCCCGATCGCCGGGGAGACGAAGTCGTAGAGCGGGTCGCCCCAGAAGTACCGCTCGCCGTCGACGAGCCCGGTGAGCCGCCCGCCGTCGGTGAGCACGTTGCCGTCCCACAGGTCGAAGTGCACGAGGCTCGGCACCCGCACCTCGCCCAGCGCCCCGGCGTGCCGCTGGATCGCCGCGATGATCTCGGGCTCGGGCACCGGCAGCGCCACCCCCCAGTCGCGGCCGTCGGCGAGCAGGTCGGCGGTCATCGCCGCGAACGCCTCGGGCCAGGTGGCGCCGCTCGCCCGGCCCGCGCCGTCGTAACCGAACCGGTCGCCCGTCACTGTGTGCAGGCGCCGCAGTGCCGTGCCGAGCTGACGGCGTACCGATGCATCGGCTTGCGGCTCCTGCGCCAGCTCCGTCAGCGGCTGTCCGGGCAGCCGCCCGACCAGGACCAGGTCCTCGTCGGCGGCGAGCACCGGCGGCACCGGCACTCCGGGCGCGGCGCCGGCCAGGCGGTAGTAGCGCGCCTCGGCGGCGATGACCCCGCGCTCGTAGCGCAGCAGCGGCACGCCCGGCGGCGGGCCGATCTTCACCACGGCCTCGGTGCCGTCGTCGAGGGTGGCCGACCACACGGCGGCGAAGGTGCCGCCGGACAGCGGTCCACAGTGGACGGCGATGCGGCCGAAGCGCTCGCGCAGCAGGGCCGCGACGGCCCCGGCGGTCAGCTGCCGCTGGGTCGGGCTGATGACGGCGGACACCGGTCCACCTTACCGGCCGTGGTTACATTGACGACTGTCGGTTGCAAGATCCCATTATGTATTGATCGAGATTAGTAACAAAGAAAGGGTGGTGCCAATGACCTTGCTGGTCGTAGCGTGCACGAATCAGCCTGACTCAATGGGGAGGCCAAGTGAGGAAATGGCTCGCGAGGATCGCTGTGACCGGCCTGATCGCCGGGGGCGCGGCGGTCGTCGCACAGGCGCCGGCGGCCGCGACACCCACGTCGCCGCACGGTGACCTCCAGGCGGGGATCCAGCGGCAGCTCGCCGCCGGCATCCAGGTGGTCCCGAAGCAGACCGCATCCGGCAAGCTGGCGGCGACCGGGGCCGCGAACCCCTACACCGCCCTGCTGAAAGACCCGGGCAAGGTCGACAAGTACTACTGGTCGGAGCAGGCCAAGGCCGCGGCGAAGTCCCGCGCCCAGCAGAAGCAGGCGCAGAACAAGCTCGCGGCGGCCAACCCGATCATCCATGACGAGGCCGAGCCGAAGGGCTTCTACGGCGCCAACGACTCGTACGCCACCGCCGAGCTCATCAAGGGCTTCGGCACCGGAAAGAAGCTCAACAACCGCGTCCGCGTCCTCGGCCAGCTCTCGCCCGAGGCGGTAAGCCCGTCGGCGCTCAACCCGGCCGCGGAGGACGACGGCTCGATCACGCTCGCGTACGAGTTCGGCCTCGGCGCCAACCGCAACGCGTTCACCACCACCGGCACCATCGGCGACGGCCCGCACGGCACCACCGGCGACGGCAGCGGCGACTTCGACTTCATCAAGGTCCACGGCCGCGCCGGCCAGCAGCTCAGCGCCGGCACCTCGGGCACGACGGACACCGTCATCGGCCTGTACGACGCGACCGGCGAGATCGTCGCCGCCGACGACGACGGCGGCCCCGGCCTGCTGAGCCTGCTCAACTTCACGATCCCCGCGACCGGCGACTACTTCCTGATGATCGCCGGGTACGGGCTCGGCACCGTGTTCCCGGCCGACCCGTTCGACTCCGGCAGCGGCCTGGGTGCCGGCCGGGAGGGCGCGTACGGCCTCGACGTCTCCCTCGCGTACCCGGACCTCGACTTCTACGCCGTGGACCTGGTCGCCGGCGACGTGCTCGGCGGCTCGGTCACCGGCGTCGGCACCCGCCTGACCGTCCGCGAGCCGGGCGGCAAGATCGTCTTCGGCTCGGAGCAGGACGCCAGCTTCATCTACGCGCCCGCCTCGCCGCTGCCGGGCGGTGGCAACGCGGTCGTGTCCTACGTGGCGCCGCGCGACGGCCGGTACACCATCGAGGTCGGCGGGACCGCCGGGCAGTACGACATCACCGTCGAGGCCTACCGGCCCGGCCCCGAAGCCCTGGACCAGGGCGTCACCCAGACGCTCTACCTGGACTTCGACGGCGCCCGGATCAACACCGCCATCTTCGGCGGCCCCGGGGTGCGCCAGCTCAGCCCGCTGCAGGGCTTCCTCGGCCGGTGGGGGCTCAGCGCCGCCGACGAGGACAAGGTGATCGACGGGGTCATCGCCGCGGTACGGGAGAACATCCTGGCCGACGCCAAGGCCCGCGGCACCGACCCGCGCGTCGGGCTGAAGATCCTCAACAGCCGGGACGACCCCGACCCGTTCGGCCAGCCCAACGTGCACCGCATCGTCGTCGGCGGCACGGTCGCCGAGTCGGGCATCGACACGATCGGCATCGCGCAGTTCATCGACCCGGGCAACTACGCGACCGAGGACAGCGCGATCGTGCTGCTCGACACGCTGTCCGACCCGGGCGGCAGCGCGTCGCTGAACACGTACATCACCCCGGCCAGCAACAAGATCAAGTTCATCGGCCGGGCGCTCGGCAACGTCATCTCGCACGAGGCCGGGCACCTGTACGGCAACTTCCACACCGACCCGCTCAACGACACGCCCAACCTCATGGACGCCGGCGGCGCGTTCCCGGGCCTGTTCGGCGTCGGGCCGGACAACGTCGGCGGCACCGCGGACGACTTCGACTACGACTTCGGCGACGACGAGTACACGCCGGACGAGGGCCTGGTCGGCACCGAGGACACGCTGAACACCACCGCCTGGGCGCTGGTGAAGGGCAAGGCCAAGTAAGACCGGTCACCACCGGGCATGATCCGCGTCCGCGGCGGGGTTCTACCCGCCGTGGACGTGGTGGTGATCGGCGCGGGACAGGCCGGGCTGTCGGCCGCCTACTGGCTGCGGCGGCGCGGCCTGTCCTTCGTGGTGCTCGACGCCGACCCGGGCCCGGGCGGGGCGTGGCAGCACCGCTCGCCGTCGCTCGGGGCCGGGTCGCTGCACCGCATCTTCGACCTGCCCGGGCGCCCGTTCACGCCCCCGCCGGCGGGCTCGGCGGCGACGGTCGTGCCGGCGTACTTCCGCGAGTACGAGGCCGCGTTCGACCTGCCGGTGCGGCGCCCGGTCGCGGTGACCTCGGTCGCGCGGGCCGGCGGCGGCTTCCGGGTCGACGCCCCGACGGGCTCCTGGACCGCCCGCGCGGTCATCAACGCGACCGGGACCTGGACCGCGCCGTACATTCCGTACTACCCGGGCATCGCCGACTTCGCCGGCCGCCAGCTGCACTACGCCGCCTACCGCGGCCCGGAGGAGTTCGCCGGCCGGCGCGTGCTCGTCGTCGGCGGCGGCGCCTCCGCGATCCACCTCCTCGCGGAGCTGCCGGGCGCGTTCTGGGCGACCCGCCGCGAGCCGGTCTTCCACGACGGCGAGTTCACCGAGGACCACGGCCGCGACGTGGTGGCTCGGGTCGCCGAGCGCGTGTCGGCCGGCCTGCCGCCGCGCAGCGTCGTGAGCGTGACCGGCCTCGGCTGGACCGCCCTGGCGCGGGAGGCCCGGGTCCGCGGCGCGCTCGTGCGGCACCCGATGTTCGACCGGCTCGTCCCCGGCGGCGCCGTGTGGGGCTCGCGGTTCGAGCCCTTCGACGCGATCGTCTGGGCCACCGGCTTCCGGGCGGCCCTGTCGCACCTGGCGCCCCTGCACCTGCGCGAGCCGGGCGGCGGCATCCGCGTGGAAGGTACCCGCGCGGTGCGCGAGCCGCTGGTCCATCTGGTCGGCTACGGCCCGTCGGCGAGCACGGTCGGGGCCAACCGCGCCGGTCGGGCGGCCGTGCACGAACTCGCCGAAGCCCTGAGCGTCTTAGAGGTGTGTTAAATCTCGACGGCAGGGCCCGGGGGTCTGGACATCGAAGGGCGCGACTGCAAAAGTCTGCCCCGTGGCTGACAATGGGTTACCGGCCCTTCGCACTCGGGTACGGTCGGCGACCGGCGCCGTGAAGGCGAACCCCGGTCTGTACTTCGGCTCCTTCCCGGCCGTCGACTGGCCGCTCATCATCGCCGCGTGGACGGCCGCCGACCTGCTGCGCCTCGCGCCCGGCACCCCGGCCGTGGACGTCACCCTGCACCGCGGCGGCGCGCTGACGGCCACCGTGCGCGGCGCGACCGTCGAGGCCCCGCCGGCCGCCGGCCGCCGGCCCGTGGCCGATATCATCCGCGCCAAGATGTGGTACACCGAGCTGTCGCGCGCCACGACCGTGCAGACGACCTCGGACCACGGCCGCGACGGCCTCACCGTGACCGTCCACTCCGACCTGGACGCGAACGTCTTCGGCCTGCCCGAAGGCTCCTGGTGGCACAACGGCGTGACGCGTTTCGCCAAGGTGCTGTCCACCCCGCGCCACCGCCCGCCGGACGGCCGCCGCGTCCACGTCACCGACGAGTCCACCGGCGAGACCGCCGACCTCCCCTAACCGGCGAGGCGCACGGCCAGGATGTGCTTGCAGGGCCCGCGGCTGAGGCCGTGCCGGGCGAACCACTGGCATGTGCACCGCTCGCCGGCCGGCGTGTCCCGGACGGTGTACCGGGTACCTCCACTGTGGACCGCGGCGCCCCCGGCGGTCAGCTCCACGACCAGGTCCCGGGCGTCGCGCATCCGCGGCTGGCCGCCGACGTCGACGAGCGCGTCCAGCGGCAGGATGCGCTCGAACGGGACCCCGACAGCGCCTCGAACCGCAGGTGCCCGCCTGCGTCCGCGGTCACGACGGGGTCGGCCGCCCGGATCGCCGCGGCGAGCATGCCGGGCGGCGTGTAGAACCGGGTGCGGGCGATGCGCGCGACGACGAGCAGCGCGGCCGCGACGGGCTCGGCGGGCGCGACGAAGCCGTGGTAGAAGTACGGATGCGGGGCCGGGCCGCCGCTCGTGGCCAGCCGCAGGCCGTCACCGTCCACGGTGGACGGCCGCCGGTAGCGGTACACCTGCTCGACCTCGCTCATGCGCGCTCCGCCAGCAGGGCGCGGGCCGTTCGCGCCGCGCTCGACGTGCCGGTGAAGTCCTCCAACCACGGGCGCAGCGCCGGGTCCGGGGCGGCGCCGGCGCGGACCGACTCCTCGTGCAGCGTGGCCAGCAGGGCGTGCAGGCCGGGGTGGTCGCGGGGGAGGCGGGGCAGGGCGCGGGACAGCACGCCGGCCACGGCCCCGGGGGCGCCCGCGGCGCGCAGCGACGACGCCCAGCGGCTCGCGGTCGCGTGGCGGGCCAGGGTCACCATGGCTCCGGCGAGGTGGGCGGGGTCGAGGCGGCGGGACGGCAGCAGCGCGGCGAAGGCCTCGGCGGCGTGCGTGCGGGGCCCGGGCTCGCCCGCGGTCAGGCCGGCCGCGAGCACCCCGGCCGCGAGCGGTCCCAGCCGCCCCGGATGCACGGCGAGCGCGTCCAGGACGGCCGAGGCCGAGTAGGCGCGTTCGGTGCCGGCCGCGCCAAGCATCTCCTCGAGGGACTCGCCGCAGAACACCTCGGCGTCGTGCGGCCACACCTGGGCCGTCCACGCCACCCAGTCGGGCCCCTGGGCGGTGCGGTCCGCGAGCACCGTGGGCCGGTCGGCGTGGCCGGGGCGCCGGTCGAGGGCGGGCCGGCACCATCGCACGGTGCGGGTGTGCCCGCCGTCCTGGTACCGGTGCTCGTGCTCGGTGACCAGCAGCGGGATGCGCACGGCCCGCCCCGCGCCCGGATCGCCGAGCCCGGCCGCGAGCAGGTGCGGGTCGTCGTCCAGCGGCGCCCGGGCGCGGGCCGCGGCGATCCACAGCGCCGGGTCGCCGATCGGGGCGGGCGGGCCGCCGAGCGCGTACCGCACCGCGGCCCCGGTCTCGCCCGGCAGCCCGGCCGCGGCGCGCAACGCCTCGGCGCGGCCGTCGGGGTGGATGCGCAGGAGGGCGGCCACGAGGTCGTGGTGGAGCGGCTCCGCGGCCGCGGTCAGGCGGGCCACGAGCGCGGCCGGGTCGAGCCGGCCGGACGCATCGGTGGGGGTGGCCAGCAGCGTGCGCGGGGCGGCCCGGCCGGCCGCGATCGCGTGGACCTCGGCGAGCCGCCCGGCGAGGAGGTCGCCGCGCACCCCGAGGGGCGCGCCGAGCACCAGGGCGGCGACGTTGTGCCGCAGCGACCACGTGTCGCCGCGGCGCAGCACCCGCCGCGCCGGTCCGGCCAGGTCGCTGGTGACGTTCCCGGCGGCCACGGCGGCGAGGAAGCGCTCGATCTCGGCGGGCTCCGTCGCCCCGGCCAGCAGCGCCGCCAGCCGCTCGTCGGCCGACCGGTCCGCGGGCCGCCCGGCCGGCGGGGCCGTTGCGGGCGCGGCGGCCGGCCGCGAGTCCACAGTGGAGGCCGCCAGGTCGAGCCACGCGGCCGCCTCGCGGGCCACCGTCGGCTCCGGCAGATCCATGCGCTCGGCGACCTCGGCCCGGGCGCCCAGCGACCGCAGCAGCGCCAGCGCCCGCTGTTGCACGTCGCGGTGCCGGTGCTCCAGCCCGAGGGCGAGCGCCGCGGTGACCGCCGGGACCAGTGCCGGGCTGCGCCGCTGGATGCGGTCCAGGAGCGCGAGGGCGGACAGGGCCGGAGCCTTCGACGGTACCGTCAGCGCCGCCCCCGCGTGGTCGGCGAACGCGCGGTCGTCCAGCCCGCCCGCCTTGTCCACGGCCGCCAGGTGGCGCACCGCGAAGGAGACGGTCGCGGGGACCGCCGAGCCCAGCAGGCGCAGCAGCCGCGGCTGGTCGAGCTCGGCCGGCCCGGGCGACAGCGCGGTGTACAGCTGCGAGAAGAAGCCCGCCCGGTACGCGCCGAAGTCCCGCGCCAGCGCGCGCAGGCAGGCGTCCAGGAGCCGGTCGCGGGGCAGGGTGCCGTCCCCGGCCAGGGTGCGCAGGCACGCGTGCCAGGTCGCGTCCGGATGGCTGTACTTGTCCACGTTGGACAGGCTCACCTCGCCGCCGCCCTCGACCTCGAAGACGCGCCACAGCAGCGCGGTGCGCAGCTCCCCGTCGGCGCGGATCGCGGCCCGCCGCGGCTCCGGGTCGCGGCGGTCGCCAGGGCCGAGACCATCGCCAGGACGTAGGTGTCGTCGTGCTCCAGCCGCACCTGCCCCAGGCGTTCCAGGAGCCGCACGCCCGCGAACATCGCGCGCTGCGGCCAGTGCACCGCGATGTCCGCGACGATCTCGGCCACGTCGCGCTGCAGCCGCGCCGGGGCCGGGTCCGCGGGCGGGTCCGGGTCGAGCTGCCACAGGACGGACAGGAGGTATCCGACGCCGTCCGGGGCGCAGCGCAGCCGCGCGTACACCGTGTCGATCGCCACCATCGCGGCTCAGCCTAGTTGCCGCGCCCGGCCCGCCCAGCGCGAACGCAGCCAGCGGTCGTGGCTGGCGACCACGAACGCGCCCGGGCCGGTGGCGAGCGCCTCCTCGAGCTCGTCGCAGAGCGCGGGGGACAGGTGGTTCGTCGGCTCGTCGAGCAGCAGCAGGTCGGGCGGGTCCGCGATCAGCAGGGCCAGGTCGAGCCGGCGGCGCTGGCCCACGGACAGCTCGCCGACCGGCCGCGCGGCGTCGCGCGGGGCGAGCAGGCCGAGGCTGCGCAGCGGTACCGCCTCCGCCCGCTCCTCCCCGAGCGCCGCCCGGTAGGTGGCCAGCGCCGTGCGGTCCGGGCGGTCGAAGGCCGTGTCCTGCGCGAGCATTCCGACGCGCAGGCCCGGCCGCCGCTGCACGCCCGCGGACGGGAGCCGCCCGGCGAGGACCGCGAGCAGCGTCGACTTGCCGGTGCCGTTGGCGCCGGTGACGAGGAGCCGGTCGCCGGCCGGGATGTCGAGCCGGTCGAGGGTCAGCCGGCCCGGCACGTGCACGTCGCGCAGCGCCACCAGCAGCCCCTCGGCCTCGGTGGCGAGGGCCCGGGCGCGGAAGCGCAGCGGCGGCGGGGGCTTGCGGACCTGCTCGCGGGTGAGCGTGTCCAGCCGGCGGGTCGCGTTGCGGACGCGGCGGGAGATCTGGCCCTCGACGCGGCCGGTGGTGCGGCCGAAGTTCATCTTCTCGTTGTCGCGCTTGGGCCGGTTGTGGGCGACCTGGTGCGCGGTCACGGAGACGGCGCGCCGCAGGTCGCCGAGCTCCTCCTGCTCCTCGGCGAAGCGGCGCTCCCAGCGCTCCCGCTCGGCGTGGCGCTCGGCCACGTAGGCCGAGTACCCGCCGCCGTAGCGCACCGGGCCGTCGACGGCCGGGTCGAGGTCGACCAGGTCGGTGCAGACCGCGTCGAGGAACGCCCGGTCGTGGCTGGCGAGGACGACCGCGCCCGGCAGGCCCCGCAGCTGCTCCTCCAGGAACGCGGCGGCGGCGTCGTCGAGGTGGTTCGTCGGCTCGTCCAGCAGCAGCGCGGCCGGTCGGCGCACGAGCAGGGCCGCGAGCGCGAGGCGTCCGCGTTGCCCGCCGGAGAGGGTGGAGAGGCTCCGATCGTGCGGTACCGCCGAAAGCCCCAGCCCGTCCAGGACGATCCCGGCCCGCCGGTCGGCGTCCCAGGCGTCGATCTCCTGGGCCCGCTCCAGCAGCCCGGCGTAGTCGTCGAGGCGGCCGGCGGCGAGCGCGGCGTCCATGGCGGCCAGGCATTCGCGGGCCTCGCGGACCGCGTCGGCGACGACGTCGGCCACGGTCGCGGCCGGGTCGAACGGCATCTCCTGGTGCAGGTGGCCGAGGTCGGCCGGGCGCGTGACGGTGCCGCCGTCGGGCTCCTCGGCCCCGGCCAGCAGCCGCAGCAGCGTCGACTTGCCGGTGCCGTTCTCGCCGATCAGGCCGATGCGGCGGCCGGGCGCGGCGGTGAGGGAGACGCCGTCGAGCACGCGGCGGGTGCCGTAGGTGCGCACGAGGTCATGGGCGAGCAGGGGCTGTCGAGACAAGGTGGACCACCGTCGGGTAGACGCTTCCGCCCGCCGGGCACATGGGGTCCTCAGGCGCGGGCGCGGGAAGGTCTGGTGATCACATCGCCTCCAAGATAACCGGTCCCGGGGGAGTTCCGCTACACCTGGCCGTCCCCGGCGCCCTTGAGCGAACGGTTGATCTTCTTCTTGTCGATCATCGCGTAGCACCGGGCGCTGTGGTTGCCCGCGGCCCACTCGTCCTCGTCGCCGGTCATCCAGTACCCGTAGTAGAGCGCCTTCTGCGATCCCCAGCTCGTGTGGCTCATGCCGATGTAGGACAGCATCTTGGTCTCGCACGACTTGCCGAACGCCGCGTCGTACGCCTTCTCGTCGGCCGGGTACTCCTTGACCGGGCTCGACACCGTGCCGACGTACTCCGCGTCGTGCGCGTCGGTACAGGCCGCCGGCGTGATGTCGTCCCAGCTGTTCTGGGTGGTGCCGACCAGCGTGCCGCAGCCCAGCTTGAGGTCGCCGGCGACCGCGCCCTTCATGGTGGCCTTGCGCGGCTCGAGCGTGCCCGCCTCCGAGCGCAGGGCGCCGATGTCACAGCGGTAGAACCGCGCGCCGCCGTCCCACTGCCGGTCGCTCGGCGGGTTGACGACCACGAACACCCGCGCGGACTGCCACTCGCCGCCCAGGTAGTCGCCGGCCGCCTTGTCGCAGTCCGTCCAGGCCGCGGCCAGCGCCGCCCCCTTGGGGCGGCTCGAGCCCTTGGCCGCGTCGCCGGTGAAGTGCCCGACGCTGACCGTCTCCACGACGTGGTCCATGTCGCACGGCTGCCGGCTGAGCACGACATAGCCGAGGTCCCCGACGTTCGTCGCCGTCGTCGTCCAGCACGCGCCGGCCGCGGGCTCGGGGACCTTCGCCGCCGCGAGCATCGCCCAGTCGTCGACCAGGTCGCCGTCGCCGGCCCGGGCCGGGCCGCAGCCGGCGGCCGCGGCGACCAGCGCCACGGCGCACGCCAGCAGCGCGATCCGCTTCATCGTTTGCCTCCCCCGCGAATATTGCGAGGGGCACTATGTCAACTTCTCGTGCGAACGGGAATCAACCGAACAGCCGACGGGCCGGGTCAGGCCGGCCGCTCGAGCAGGTGCTCCTCGAGGCGGGCGTAGGTGGCGTCGGGCAGCGCGAGGTACGCGCGGACGGAGCCGTGCCGCTCCCGCAGGTCGGCCAGGAACAGCTGCATGGTCTCGGCCGGGGAGGCCAGCCACCGCGTGGGCATCTTGGCCACCTCGGGGTTGAGCCGGCGCAGGAACTGCATGCTGCGCTCGGTCGCGCCCTGGGTCAGCGCGTAGTCCTCGGCGATCACGTCGTCGGGCACGCCGAGCGCCCCGAGCGTCACCGCGGACACCACCCCGGTGCGGTCCTTGCCGGCGACGCAGTGCACGACGACCGGCGCGTTGTCGGCGTCGGCGATGACCTCGACCGCGGCCGTGATCGCGGCGCGGCCGTGCTCGGCGAGGTCCAGGTAGCGGTTGGCCAGCCAGCGGGCATCGCTGGTCTCGGCGGCGTCGGTCGCCTCCTCCCACTCCGCGTGCACCGGGTGCAGGTGGTGGTAGGTCAGCCCGTGGAACGCGTGCACCCGGCCGTCGCGCTCGACCTCCCGCGGGCGGCGCAGGTCGATGACGGTCCGCACGCCGAGCGCGGTGAACGAGGCGGCGTCGGCCGGGTCGATCCGGCTCAGCGAGTCGGACCGGAAGAGCCGCCGCCAGCGGGTGACCCGCCCGTCGGCCGTCGCGTAGCCGCCGAGATCGCGGAAGTTGAAGAGGTTGGGGTGGTCGTAGTTCCGCACGGCTTGGACCTTAACCCGCGCGTGTGCTTGACCGCTTCCCCGCGGCGCGGGCGTCACGTTTTGAGAGGATCGAGGCGTGGCGCGTAGACCGCACGAAGTCGTGACCGAGCCCCTCGGGACGCTGCTCGCCAGCGTGCCGCAGAGCAAGCCGAGCTGGCTCACCATCGCCAAGACCACCGCCGCGGCGACGATCGCGTGGATGCTGGCCCGGCAGCTCGGCGACAACGTGGCCGTCATCTTCGCGCCCGTCGTGGCGGTGCTGACGCTACAGGCCAGCGTGTACGGCTCGATCGCCACCGGCGTGCAGCTGCTCTTCGCCAACCTCGTCGGCACCGCGCTGGCCAGCGCCTGGACGCAGCTGCTCGGGCTCACCTGGTGGTCGCTGGCGCTGGCCGCGTTCGCCGCGCTCGCGGTCGCCCGGCACATCACGAACACGCCGCTCGCCCGCAACCAGCTCACCATCGCCACCCTCGTGGTGCTGCTGCTGGCGCCGGTGGCCAAGGGGTACGGCCAGTGGCGCTTCATCGACGTGGCCATCGGCTCCGTGGTGGGGCTCACCATCGCGGTCGTGGTGCCCGAGCGGCCCCGCATCGCGCGCATCCGCGAGACCCTGCACTCGTGGGGGTACGCCTGCGTGGGGGTGCTGCGCGGGATCGCCGACGAGCTGGGCACCCGCGCGGACGCGCCGGCGCCGCTGGAGCCCGGCGAACGCCACGACTGGATCCCGAAGTCGCGCAAGCTCAACGAGGCCGGCGCGGAGGCGGCCGCCACGGTCGCCGGGGTGGAGGAGATCACGCTGCTCAACCTGTTCACGCGCCGGCTGCGCCGCGACGTCGACCAGGTCCGCCGGGAGCAGCTCTGGCTCGTGCGCATCACCCTGCAGGTGCGGGCCGTCGCGCTGGCCGCCGACCGCCTCTACGACCGGCCCGGGTCGGTCCCGGCCCTGGACCGCGACACGCTGCGGGCGCTGCTCGACCGGCTGGGCGTGCTGCTCGGGCAGCGTCTCGACGGCCAGGAGGTCGACGACGGACCGCTGCGGGCGGAGCTCATCGCCGCGGCCGAGCGCGTGTTCACCGTGTTCCCGACCGCGCTGGCCGCCCTCGACTCGGTGTCGCTGCTCGGGCGGCTCGACCAGCTGCGCCAGGACATCGCCGGCGACGACGCCGAGGCGCTCATCGACCCGGGCCCGCTGCCGCGCCGCGAACCTTAACGACCTGTGAAAACGGCCTTAAAGCGACCGTGGACGGTTGACAAGACATCGATGGAGGCGTTTATTGGCAGCCACTCTGCCAATTAGCAACAGGCAAGGACCGCCCATGAAGCGCCGCTCCAAGATTCTCATCGGGTTCACCGCCGCCGCGGTCGCCGGAACGCTCGGCGTCCTCGGGGTCACCGCGGCCACGGCGGCGACCGCCGGGCCGATCACCGGGCTCGGCGGCAAGTGCGTCGACGTGGCCGGCGCGAGCACGGCCAACGGGGCCGCGATCCAGCTGTACGACTGCAACGGCACCACCGCCCAGAGCTGGACCGCCGGCAACGCCGACAACAGCATCCGGGCGCTCGGCAAGTGCCTCGACGTGACGGCGGCCGGGACCGCCAACGGGGCCAAGATCCAGCTCTACGACTGCAACGGCAGCGCGGCCCAGCAGTGGACGGCCAGCGGCCCGGCGCTGGTCAACACGGGTTCGGGCAAGTGCCTCGACGCGACCGGCCAGAGCTCCGCGAACGGTACCCGCCTGCAGATCTGGACCTGCACGGGCGCGGCGAACCAGGCGTGGACGCTGCCCGGCGGTACCACCACCCCGACCACGCCGTCGGCGGGCCTCAACCCGAACGTGGCGCCGGGCGGGAACTTCGACCTGTCGATCTGGCAGCTGCAGCTGCCGACGGGCAGCCCCGGCTCGCCGACCCAGATCCCGCCCTCGCAGCTGAAGGGGGCGAACGGGTACGTCAACCCGGCGTACTTCTTCACCGACAAGACCGACGGCTCGATGACCTTCTGGGCGCCGGAGAAGGGCGTGACCACCCCGAACTCCAACTACGCGCGCTCCGAGCTGCGCGAGATGAACGCCGACGGCAGCGCGGCCGACTGGCGGCTCGCGGGCTCGCACAAGCTCTCCGCGACGCTGCGCATCCCCTCGGTGACCAAGAACGTGTGCGTCGGGCAGATCCACCTCGGCACGGGCGGCTCCTCGACGAAGCCGCTGCTGGAGCTGTACTACCGGCCCAACGGCGACATCGTCCTGGGCACCGAGAACTCCCCGGACGGCGGCCAGACCCTGCACACCGTGGGCAACGTGCCGCTCGGCGTGCAGTGGAGCTACGTGATCGCGGTCTCCGGCGGCAACACGATCAAGCTGACGGTCAACGGCAGCACGACGAGCTACGCGATCCCGTCGTCGTTCAACCAGTACGGCATGTACTTCAAGGCCGGCTCGTACAACCAGTCCTCGTCGGACAGCACCACGAACGGCGCGAAGGTCAAGTTCTACGCGCTGACCGTGAGTCACGGCTGAGATACGCTCCCTTGCCTCGCCCGCGCCCGGTAGGGCAGGCTTACCTTCGTTCTGTGGGTGGCGGGCGAGGCGGGGGATCGATGGCGCGCGAAGGTGAACAGGTCGCGGGGGAGACGCTCGCCGACCTGTTGGGCGGCTGGCGCTCGGCCGTGGAGACCGCGGTGCCGCTGCTCGCGTTCGCGGCCGGGTGGCTGGCCGGCGGGCACTCGATCCCCTGGGGCGCGGGCGTCGCGGTGCTGGCCGGGGCGGCCGTCGCCGGGTGGCGGCTCGCGGAGCGCCGGCGGCCGGTCGGCACCGTCCTGAGCCTCCTGGTGGTCTGCGCCGGCGCCCTGGTGGCGCTGCGGACCGGGCGGGCCGAGGACTTCTTCGGCGTCCGGGTGCTGACCAACGCCGTGTCCGCGCTCGCCTGGGCGGCGAGCATCCTGGTCCGCTGGCCGCTGCTCGGCGTGGTGGTCGGCACGGTGCTCGGGCAGAAGACCCGGTGGCGGGCCGACCCCGACCTGCTGCGGGCCTATCAGCGCGCCAGCTGGGTGTGGGTGCTGCAGTACCTCGTCCGCCTGGCCGTGTTCATCCCGCTCTACCTGGCCGGGGCCGTGCTGTGGCTGGCCGCGGCGCAGACGGTGCTGACCTGGCCGCTGGTCGCCGCGTGCCTGGCGGTGAGCTGGTGGGTGCTGCGCCGTTCGCTGCCTCCGGAGCACCCGGGCATCCGCCACCCCCGGACCGGCTGAGCTCTACCGGGGGGTCTCACCCAGCGCGACCAGGGCCTCGTCGACCGTGTCGGTAAGCGTCAGGACCCGGTCGAGCGCGGTCAGGTCGAAGATGCGCCGGATGCGCGCGTGCGGGCACACCACCGCGAAGCCGCCGCTCTCGCGCAGCCGCTTGTGGATCGACACCAGCACCCGCAGCGCCGTCGAGTCGATGAAGTCGACCTGCGACAGGTCGAGCACCAGCCGCGTCTCGCCGTCGTCGAGGGTCTGGTGCAGCAGCGCGTGCAGCTCCGGCGAGGTGGCGACGTCGAGCGCCCCGGCCGGCGTGACCACCACGCACCCACCAACGGTGCCGGTCGCGATCCCGTCGGTCATTTCCGCCCCCATGGCCTGTCACGCTGCGTCAATCGAGGTCCCTCTCCCGTCGGACACGCGGCATGTTACCGCCCCCGCCGCCACTCTCCGCGATCCCACGCCAGATTTGAAACCAACGCGTGTCGGTTGGCCGCGCCGGCAGCAAAGCGCGACGGAGGCGTGACCGTCGGGCGCCGCAACCGTTGAGACTTTCGACCCACCGACAGCCGCGCGACGGGATTGAGGACGCCATGGACGGGACCGCCACCGAACAGCTCAGCATGACCGCCGCCGAGCTGTCATTCCTGCTGGCCAGCGGCGACCGGCAGGGTCAGACCCCGCGCCTGCTGGGCCTCACCGACGCCGACCGCACCGACGCCGTACTCAGCGCCGGCGTCGGCTCGCTGCTGCTGCGCCACCTGGCCGCGCCGGTCGAGGGCAGCGGCAGCAGCCTGGAGCTGGCCCCGGCGATCGCCGCGGTCGCGGCCGGCCTGCACCGGCCGCGCGGCTTCGTCCAGGTCGGCCTGACCGCGGACGACCACGCGGACGGCGCGGTGCTGCTGGACGCCGAGCGCATCCGGGTGCTGGTCGCGGCCCGCGCGTACCGCTGCTACGACATCACCCCGATCGCCGCCGACACGGACGTGCGGGAGCCGCTCCTGGCCGTCGCCGACCGCTTCCTGCACCGGCACCGGCCGGCGCTGGCCACGTTCACGGCGTCCAGCGCCACGGATTTCGAGCGGGGCATTCAGCCGGCTCGGGCGACTCTCTCATCGTCTTCCGATGGGACGTGGCGTGTGGTCACTCGGGAGGGTGCGGAGACCAAGGCGGAGGACTTCGATACGGCGGCTTCGGCTATGCGTGAGGAGCTGGGGCGGATGTTGCCTATGGCGGTTACGCAGTCCTAGCCTCGGTCTTTCGCCACCAGTCGATCATGGTGGTTGAGAGCGTTTGTTGATCGTTGTGCGGGCCGGTCGGGCGGATGGGTATGGTGGCGGCCCGGCGCGTTGGCCGGGTTCCTCCGTGCGGTGTTGGGCGGGTTGTGGTGCCGGTGTCAGCCGATCGGGCGGGGTAGCGCGGTGAGACGGGTGAACGCGGTGGCCAGATCTGTTGCCCAGGGCCAGGTTTCGGCGATCCGGAGTCGGGTCTGCCGGGCGGTGCGGGTGAGCCGGGCGGCGGTGTGCAGGAGTCGGTAGCGCAGTTTCTTGGGTTCCGCGGTGGCGAGTTCGCCGTGCAGGAGGAGGTGCTGGGTCCAGGCGAGCAGGTCGATGCCGGTGAGGGCGAGTTCGAGCCAGACCTGGTTGATTGCGAAGACGCGGGATGGGAACCGGCCGAAGCCGGTGTCCTTGCCGGTGCGGATGCGGTCCTCGACGCGGGCGTGGGCGCGGTGGCGGGCTTCCAGGAACTGGATGCTGCCGTCGCCGGCGGGGGTGTCGGTGGCCATGGCCTGGTGGCGGAGGCCTTCGATGGTGTCGAACAGCGACAACTGGGCGCCGGGGTGCGGCCGTTCCCGGCGCACGATGAACCGGGTCCCGGCCGGGTAGCCATCGGCGGGGACCAGGCCGGTGAGCTCGCAGATCTCGGCGCCTTCACGCAGGTCGCCGTCGGTGTCGATCGCGGGGACCCAGGCGGTTGCCTGGCGGATCGCGGCCCGGATCGGTTCGGTGATCGCCACGCCGACGGAGAACCGGGTGTCGATCCCGTGCTGGCGCAGGGCGCGGATGTGGGTCAGGAAGCCCTGGGTGCAGCCGGCTGAGTCCGACCGGATCAGGATCGGGGTGCCGTGCCGGTGCGCGTCCGGGATCTGCTGCAGGGCCCGGTCCAGAACGACGATGTGATCGGCGGTGGTGTTCGACCCGGCCCGGCCTTCCCGCAACAGGCCCGACAGCGCCTCCCGGGTCCCGTCCAGAAAGCACAGCAAGGGATGGAACCCGAACGTCTTCTTCCACGTCCGGGTCGCGGATTCCTTCTCCGAGTGGCAGATCACGATCGTGGCGTCCACGTCGAGGATCAGACCAGGCACCGGCTGTCCCGCGGCCGTGGAGGCCGGTAGCCCCGTGCGGGTCTCGGATGCCTGCGCCCAGGCCAGTTCCCGCGCCCCGGCCCTGGCCTCGCGCAGCCGAGCCAACGCCGCCTCGTCCACATCGGACAGCACCCGCCACGCGGTCGGATCCGACGCCACAGCCCCGAACAGGGCCGGCTCGTTGCGCAGCACCGCAAGATCGGCGATCGTCGCGCCGCCGTCGGCGAGGAGCACTGCGAGGTCGACCGCGACCCGGCCCGGGTCATGCCCGGACTCCCGCACCCGCAACGAGGCAAGCGCATCACTGAATCCGGTGGTCAACCCGGTCGCATCGGCCAGATCGGCCAGCAACCGGGCACCGGCATGCCCGACGACACCCCGACCGTCGGCACTGACCACGATCTTGGGACGTAACCCGGTAACCTTCACCTTGAGAGTGCCCCCTGCAGCGGGATGGATAAGACCCTAGACAAGTCCTATCTTCCCAGATCAGAGGGCACTTTCGCGTTCCCAGCACCACCTCGCGGCCATCCCTTAATGAACGCGCCAGGCTAGGGGGCCCTTGCTTACTTGGACGGGGGGCTGACGAACGATGCTCGGCCGATGGTGCGCGGTGCCTTCGGCCCCGCAATGTGTAAGCGTGGTTCCTTTTCGTTGTTGCTTGCGGTTATGCCTCTTGGCCGTTGTTTGCTGCCGGGTTCGGGCGGGTCGTCATTCGGTGGTCCCCGTCCTGTCTTGCGCTATTTGGAACGGGGTCCTGTTTTCCGGCGTGATTTGGGATAATCAATGTGTGTTGGGGCAGCGGGGGTTGTTCAGTCGGGCCGAAATTACCGCTATGTATGACGGTACTCGGCGGCGTAATTATTCGCCTGGTGGTGAGAAGTTTCGGAAGGAACACCAGCGGCATCGCGACTGGGGGCTTGCGCAGCGGCACGACAAGAGGCTTTGCGACAAGTTCGGCAGTGTCGAGGCGGCGGACGCCTACTTTGCGTGGCGGGCCCGGGAGGCCCTCGCGCCGAAGTCGTCGGAACCGCCGGTTGAAGCCGGTGGTCCCGCGCCACGACACCACATCGTCGGCCGCGCTTCGGTTTCGGGATCGCGTGGTTCCGTCAATGCGCTGAATGCGCTTAAAGTGTCGGCTTGCGTCCACGAAACAATGAAGCGGTGGCTACGACCAGCCGTAGTTGGCGCGCAGCTGGGTCGCGATCCGGTCGAAGCGGTCGCGATCCAGGACGGCGCCCTCGCGGCGGATGCCGTCGGCGTCCACGGTCAGGACGCGGTCCAGGCGCACCCAGCTCGGGCGCTCGTCGCGGTCCCAGGAGCCGGGGCCCAGGGCGAACCAGTTGCGCTGGCCGTCGCGCTCCGACTGGCTCGACAGCATCAGGCCCAGCACCGACGCCCCCTGGCGGCCGATGACCAGCACCGGGCGGTCCTTGCCCTGGTTCGGGTCCTCCTCGTAGGCGACCCAGGTCCAGACGACCTCGCCCGGGTCGGCGTCGCCGTCCAGGTTGGGGGAGTACTCGAGCAGCTTCTGCGTCTCGTGGCGCTGCGGCGGCGGGCCGGGCACCGGGTGCGGGGTGCGCGTGCGCGGGCGGGGGGCCGGGGTGCTGGGCGCGGGGCGGCGTACACCCAGTCGTGTGGCCACGGCCTGAAGAAGACGTTTCACGCGGACGACCATAGCCGGACGCGC
Source organism: Dactylosporangium sp. McL0621 (assembly GCF_049995355.1). Classification (NCBI taxonomy): domain Bacteria; kingdom Bacillati; phylum Actinomycetota; class Actinomycetes; order Micromonosporales; family Micromonosporaceae; genus Dactylosporangium; species Dactylosporangium sp. McL0621. The sequence continues at coordinate 8,347,904 of NZ_CP188259.1, read as the reverse complement.
CTTTACGGTCCTGGACACGCCGGGGAGACTGTGGACCATGTACGACTTCGATGTCCTCGTGCTCGGCTCCGGGCCGGGTGGCCAGAAGGCCGCCATTGCCGCGGCCAAGCTCGACCGCCGCGTTGCCGTCGTGGAACGGCGGAACATGATCGGCGGGGTCTGCATCAACACGGGCACCATTCCGAGCAAGACGCTGCGCGAGGCGGTGCTGTACCTGACCGGCCTCAACCAGCGCGAGATGTACGGCCAGAGCTACCGCGTCAAGGAGGACATCACCGTCGGCGACCTGGGCGCGCGCACCACGCACGTCATCGGCCGCGAGATCGAGGTTATCCGCAGCCAGCTCGCCCGCAACCGGGTGCGGCTGCTGCAGGGCACGGGCCGCTTCACCGACGAGCACACGATCGCGCTCGAGGACGACCAGGGTCGTGAGTCGCACGTGACCGCGGACAAGATCATTATTGCGGCGGGGACGCGGCCCGCGCGGCCGGACAGTGTCGACTTCGACGACGTGACGATCATCGACTCCGACGGCATTCTCAACCTCGACAAGGTGCCGCACTCGATGGTGGTGGTCGGGGCCGGGGTCATCGGCATCGAGTACGCCTCCATGTTCGCGGCCCTGGGCACCAAGGTGACAGTGGTCGAGCGGCGGGAGCGGATGCTCGACTTCTGCGACCTGGAGATCGTCGAGGCGCTGAAGTACCATCTGCGCGATTTGTCGGTTTCGTTCCGTTTTCGGGAGTCCGTGGCCGCCGTCGAGCGGCACGGGCGCACCGCGGTCGCGGTGCTGGCCAGCGGCAAGCGCATCGCGGCCGACACGGTCATGTACTCGGCCGGGCGCCAGGGCGCCGCCGACCTGCTCGGGCTGGACAAGGCCGGGCTGGCCGCCGACGCGCGCGGGCGGATCAACGTCGACGAGCACTTCCGCACCGAGGTCCCGCACATCTACGCGGTCGGGGACATCATCGGCTTCCCGGCACTGGCCTCGACCTCGATGGAGCAGGGCCGCCTGGCCGCGCACCACGCCTGCGACGAGCCGGTCCGGGGCATGCACCAGCTCCAGCCGATCGGCATCTACACCATCCCGGAGATCAGCTTCGTCGGGCGCACCGAGGACGACCTCACCGACGCCAGCATCCCGTTCGAGGTGGGCATCTCGCGGTACCGCGAGCTGGCCCGCGGCCAGATCATCGGCGACTCGTACGGGATGCTGAAGCTCATCGTCTCGCCCGAGGACCGCAGCATCCTCGGCGTGCACGTCTTCGGCACCGGGGCCACCGAGCTCGTCCACATCGGACAGACGGTGATGGGCTGCGGCGGGACCGTGGACTACCTGGTGGACGCGGTCTTCAACTACCCGACGCTCGCGGAGTCCTACAAGGTTGCCGCGCTTGACGCAATGAACAAGATGCGGTCCGTGTCGCGCTTGTCGGCATAAGGAGGGTTATCGTCGGCGCGTGACGAGGCTTCGGGGGATACTGCTGCTGCTCGGCGCGCTGACCCTGGTCGCGCCCCTGGCGGCCGGTTGTGACGACGACGCGGACAAGGCCGTGAACGACCGGTTCACGGCCTTTCTCGCCGGCTGGCGCAAGGCCGACTTCACCGGCTTCCCCGACCTGCTGACCCCGCAGGGCCGCGCCCTGGACGCGGCGGCGGCCAAGGAGCTGCTCGCCGGCACCGAGGGCGACCTGTCGGCGCGCCGCCCGGCCCTGACCCCGCACGGCAAGGCCAAGATCCAGGCGGCCGACGCGACCCAGTCGGTGGGCGTCGCCTGGACGCTTCCGGACGGGCGCACGTGGACCTACGACACCGCCGTGCACGCGCGGATGCTCGGCAAGCGCTGGCAGGTGTACTTCGGCCCCGGCACCGTCCACCCCGGGCTGGAGGACGGCCAGCACCTGGCGCTGCGCTCGACCCCGGCCAAGCGCGGGAAGATCGCCGCCGCCGACGGCACGCCGATCGTCGCCGAGACGCCCGTCGTCTACGTCGGCGTCGAGCCGCGGGCCGTGCCGAACGTGCCCGACCTGGTGCAGCACCTGGACTCGGTGTTCCGCTCGGTGCAGGCCGACGTCGACGTGCAGGGGCTGCCCGCGAAGCTCCAGGCGGCCAAGCCCGACGCGTTCGTCGACCTGGTGACGCTGCGCAAGACCGACTTCGACGAGATCGCCGTCGACCTCAACGCGACGCCCGGGGTGCGGGTGCGCGCCGGCACCCTGTCGCTGCCGATGACCCGCACGTTCGCCCGGGCCCTGCTCGGCACCTCCGGCCCGGCGACGAAGGAGATCATCGACGCGAGCAACGGGGCGCTCAAGGCCGGCGACGTCTCCGGCCTGACCGGGCTGCAGCGACGGTACGACACCCAGCTGCGCGGCCTCCCGGGCGTCTCCGTCGTGCCGATCGACAAGGAGGCGGGCCCGGCGCTGTTCACGCTGCCGGCCCAGGACGGCGCGGTCATCGCCACGACGATCGACGTGAAGGTGCAGCAGGCCGCCGACGCCGCCCTCGCCGGCACCGCGAAGCCCTCGGCGCTGGTCGCGATCCGGGTCAGCGACGGGACCGTGCTCGCCGCCGCGAATGGTCCGGGCCCCCAGGGGTACAACCTCGCCTTCCTCGGCGAGGTGCACGGCCCGGCGTGGCCCGGGGACGCGGCCGCCCTCGGCGTCGGCGGCAAGTGGAATCCCGGTGCGGACGCGTTCACCGGCCGCACCGAGGCGAACGGCGTCGCCGCCTCGCCGCTGGGCTGGGCCGCGGCCGCCGCGGCGCTGTCCCGCGGCACGTGGCAGGAGCCGGTGCTCATCAAGGACGAAAAGGGCCGGCCGGGGGCCAAGGTCACCGGCACGCTCGCCGCGCCGAACCTGGGCCTGGGCGTTCGCGACGGGGTCGCATACTGCGTCTACGTCACCGACGGCACGGGCGCCGACGCCGCCCCAATTGCGGACGCGTTCCTGGCCGCGATCAAGTAGCGTGCCCCCATGCCGTTTGGTTGACGCCGCGCCCCTGAACCGCTGCCCGCCGATGTCCGCCGCCTGAGCCGCCGCGGGGTCGGCTGGGCGCTGCTGTCCGACGCCGTCCCGCTCTATCCGCTGTACGCCCTGCTCTTCACCGACACCGGCCTGTCCGGCGGCGAGATCTCGCTGCTGTTCGCGCTCTGGTCCACCGTCGGGATCGTCGCCGAGGTGCCCACCGGGGCCCTGGCCGACCGGTTCTCCCGCCGCGTCAACCTCGTCGCGGCGGGGCTGCTGCAGGCGGCCGGGTTCGCGCTGTGGACGGCGCTGCCCTCCTTCGCGGTCTTCGCCGCCGGGTTCGTGCTCTGGGGCCTCGGCGGGGCCCTGGCCAGCGGCGCCGTCGAGGCGCTGCTCTACGACGGGCTGCGCGCCGCCGGGCACGAGCACCGCTATGTGCGCGTCTCCGGCCAGGTCACCGCGGCCGGGCTTCTCGCCCAGGTCCCCGCGGCCGTCGCCGCCGCCCTGCTGTTCCCGCTCGGCGGGTACCCGCTCGTCGGCTGGGTCAGCGTCGCCGTCTGCCTCGCCGCCGCCGCTCTCGCCGCCCGGCTGCCCGAGGTCCGCACGGCCCCCGGCGGCGGCAACGAGGAGGACGACGACGGCTCCGGGTACTTCGCCACCCTGCGCGACGGCGTGCGCGAGGCGGCCGGGCGCCCGGCCGTGCGCACCGCGGCGCTCGTGCTCGCCGCGCTCGCGGGCCTGGACGCCGTTGAGGAGTACTTCCCGCTGCTGGTGCACGACTGGGGCGTGCCCACCGCGCTCAACCCGGCCGCCACGCTCGTGATCACCGTCGGCGGGGCCGCGGGCGCCGCCCTCGCCGCGAGGGCCGGACGGTTCGCGGGGTGGGGCCTCGCGGGGCTCATGCTCGCCGCCGGGCTGGCCCTCGCCGCGGCGGCCGCGCTCGACCGCCCGGCCGGGATCGTCCTCGTGGCCGTGTTCTACGGGTTGTACCGGCTGGTGCTCGTCGTCGCCGACGCGTGCCTGCAGGCCGTCATCGACGGGGCGGCCCGGGCCACGGTCACGTCGGTCGCGGCCCTCGCCACCGAGCTCTCGGCCCTGTTGCTGTTCGCCGCCTGGGCCCTCGGGGGCGCATGGTGCGTGGCCGTGCTGACGGTCGGCCTGGCGGTCACCCTGCTGCTTCCTTCTCATGCGAATGACGGTGAACGATTGCGTGAATGAATTCGTTCGATTGGTTGCCGAACGTAGAACGGTTCATCGCGCGGTGTAGATATGACGGTCATCGGGCAGTACCATCAACCTCGCCAAATGCGCAAACACCGTCAAAAGCGCCGTGCGGGCCGCTCGGAACGATCCTGCCAGGTACTCCTCAATCGGCAGCGAACTGGGTAGCGTCTGCCTCGCCGCGGACGCGCGGGGCGGGGCTGGTGATCGCGAACGAAGGCAGCTGAGGGTGAACGGGTCGGCACGCGGGGTGCTGGCGGGGTACGCCGGTGCGATGGCGGTCCTGGTGATCGTCAACTTCGCGCTGCCCAACCTGCATCCGGTGCTGTGGTCCGCGATCGGCTACGCGAGCGTCGCCGCCGTCCTGCTCGGGGTACACCTGCACAGGCCGCGCAAGCGCGCGCCCTGGCTGCTGCTGGCCGGCGCGGTCGCGTGCTTCATCACCGGCGACCTCATCGCCGACCTGCTGACCAGGCTGCACGCGAAGGCGTTCCCGTCGCTCGCGGACGCCTTCTACCTCACGGTGTACGTCCTCATCGCCGCGGCCATGGTCTGGCTCTACCGCCTCGGCGTGGTCCGGCGCGACCCCGGCGGCCTGTTCGACGCGATCACGCTCACCGCGGGGCTCGGCCTGCTGTCGTACATCTTCCTGATCCGGCCCTACGTGGACAATCCGAGCCTGTCCACCCTGGACCGCAGCATCTCCATCGCGTACCCGCTCGCCGACATCGTGGTGCTGCTCGTCGGGGCCCGGCTCATCGCCTCGGTGCGCTTCAACGCCGCCGTCGCGCTGCTGGCGCTCGGCGGGATCGGGCTGCTCAGCTCCGACGTCGGCTACGGCCTGCGCCAGCTGGCCGGGGACTGGGCGGTCGGCGGGCCGGTCGACATCGGCTGGGCCGCGTTCTACGTGCTGTGGGGCGTCGCGGCGCTGCATCCCTCGATGCGGCAGCTGACCGAGCCCCAGGTGCAGCGCGGCGGCGACGAGCGGCTCGGCCGCCTGCTGCTGCTCGGGCTGTCGCTGTTCATCGCTCCGATCGTGTTGTTCGTCGAGATGCGGGGAGGCCGGGTGCGCGACGCCGCCGCCATCGCCGCCGTGTCCGCGCTGCTGTCCGGGCTGGTCCTGCTCCGGCTCGGCCGGGCCGTGCGCGCGCAGCGGCTCACCGTGCAGCGTGAACGGCGCCTGCGCAGTGCCGGCGCGGCGCTGCTCATGGCCAACGACGCCGACGGTGTCGCCGACACCGTGCGCGCGGCCGTGGCCGAGCTGCTGCCGCCCGGGCGCGCCCACGCCGTGACCCTCGGCCCGGCGCTCGGGCCGAAGGTCTCGATGCCGTACACGTCCACATTGGACCCCGCGGTCGCGGCCGAGCTCGGCGACTTCGAGGTGACCCTGTGCTGCCCGCTGGCCCTCGCCGACGGGCGGGCCGCGCAGCGGGCGCTCTACGTGGCGTCCGACGAGGTGATGCTCGTCGGGCTGCAGGAGGCCGCGCAGATCCTCGCCACCCAGGCCGCGATGGCCCTCGAGCGCATCGCGCTGGGCGAGGAGGTGGGGCGGCGCAACAGCGAGGCCTACTTCCGGACCCTCGTGCTCAACACCGCCGACGTCATCCTCATCGTCGGCGACGACGACCTGGTGCAGTACGCCAGCCCGTCGGCCCAGGCGCTGTTCGGCTCCGACCTCGTCGGCACCGCGCTGCCCGGGGCGTTCGCCGGGGAGAGCGCGGACGAGGTCGCCGCGCGCCTCGCCGAGGTCCGGGCGGCCGAGCCCGCGCGGCGCCCGGCCGCGCTGCCCGCCGACCTGCCCCGGCGCCCGGTCGACGCGGGCGCCGAGCGCGACCGGCCCGGGCAGGACCTGCGGGTGACCGGCCCCGACGGGCGGCCGGCGCTGGTCGAGGCGACCTTCCGCGACCTGCGCGCCGAGCCGACCGTGCGCGGCGTCGTGGTGACCCTGCGGGACGTGACCGAGCGCAGCCGGCTGCAGGCGGAGCTGTACCAGCGCGCCACCTTCGACGCCCTGACCGGCCTGCCCAACCGCGAGGTCTTCCTCACCCGGGTCCAGGAGGCGGTCGCCTCCGGCGCCGAGACCGGCGCGACGGTCGGCGTGCTCATCATCGAGCTCGACGACTTCAAGGTCGTCAACGACACCTTCGGCCACGCCGCCGGCGACGCCCTGCTCGTCGCGGTCGGGCAGCGGCTCACCGAGGCGCTGCGGGCCGTCGACGGCTCCTACGGCGCGGCCGGCACCGTCGCCCGGCTCGGCGGCGACGAGTTCGCCGCCCTGGTCCGCCGGGCCGGCACCTCCGCCGAGGTGGAGCGGGTCGCCGAGCGGGTGCTGCGCAGCTTCAAGGCGCCGTTCGAGCTGGCCCACGGCACGGTGAGCGCCACCGCCAGCATCGGGGTGTCGACCACCGCCGAGGCGGCCAGCGCGCAGGAGCTGCTGCGCCACGCCGACCTCGCGGTGTACGTGGCCAAGGACGCCGGTCGCGACCGCTGGCGGCGCTTCGAGTCCTCGCTGCACAGCGCCGTCGTCGAGCGCCACAAGCTGCGCGCCGACCTCGACCGGGCCATCGCCGACGAGGCCTTCCTGCTGCACTTCCAGCCCATCGTGACCCTCGCCGACGACCGCACCCGCGGCTTCGAGGCGCTCGTGCGCTGGGACCACCCGACCCGCGGCATGGTGCCGCCGGACGAGTTCATCTCGGTGGCCGAGGAGAGCGGGCTCATCGTCCCGCTCGGCGCCTGGGTGCTCAGCCAGTCGATCACCGCGGCGGCGCAGTGGCGGATCGCCTACCCGGGCGACGAGATCTACGTCTCGGTGAACGTCTCGGCCCGGCAGTTCCGCTCGCCGGATTTCGCGCAGTGGGTGCTCGCCGAGATCGACCGCATGGGCCTGCCGCCCGGCGGGCTGCTGCTGGAGATGACCGAGAGCCTGCTGCTGCACGACGACGGCGAGGTCGCGACCGAGCTGGCCGCGCTGCGCCAGGCCGGGGTGCGCATCGCCATCGACGACTTCGGCACCGGCTTCTCGTCGCTGTCGTACCTTCGCCGGCTCCCCGTCGACGTGCTCAAGCTCGACAAGAGCTTCATCGACACCGTGGTCTCCTCGACCGAGCAGCACGCGGTGGTCGACATGATCGTGCAGCTGGCCCGGATCCTGAAGCTGCAGGTCGTCGCCGAGGGGATCGAGACCGGGGCGGAGCGCGAGCTGCTGGTCACGATGGGTTGCGACCATGGTCAAGGTTACTTGTTCTCCCGGCCGTTGAGCTACCGTGACGCCAGTCAATGGTTGTCGGATAATGCGTCGGGGCCTCAACGGGGAGGTCGCACCGCGGCCTGAACCACCCCGGAGGATTTGTGCACGCCTCAGAGCTGGCCAGCGAAGTTGACCTTGACCCGCGGTACAGCGGCATCGCCCGGCTCCGCGCCGAGACCCGTTCCTACGACGCCGTCATCGAGGAGGTCGACGGGCGCCGCATCCGCGTCGGCGAGCACTGGCTGACCGACTGGGCCTCGTGCAACTACCTCGGCTTCGACCTCGAGCCGCAGATCATCGGGGCCGTCGAGGAGCAGCTGCGCCGGTGGGGCACGCACCCGTCGTGGTCGCGGATGCTGGGCAACCCGGCGCTGTACCCGCAGATCGAGGAGCGCCTGGCGTCGTTATTAGGTGCCGAGGACGCCCTGGTACTGCCCACCATCACCCAGATCCACCTGTCCGTGATCCCGGTGCTGGCCCAGCGCGGCACGGTGCTCATCGACGCCCGGGCCCACAAGACCGTCTGGGACGGCTGCGTCTTCGCCCGGGCCCAGGGCGCCACGCTGTCGCGCTTCCGCTCCCTGGACGAGCTGGCGTCGCTGCTGCCGGCCGCGGCCGCGGCGGGCGGGCCGGTGCTGGTGTGCATGGACGGCGTGAACAGCATGACGGGCAACATCCCGGACGTCCGGGCGTACCTCGACCTGTGCCGCGCGCACGGCGCCGTGCTCTACATCGACGACGCGCACGGCTTCGGCGTCATCGGCACCCGCTCGCCCGACGAGACCAGCCCCTACGGCACCACCGGCAACAGCATCATCCGGTACTTCGGGGAGTCCTACGACGACGTGGTGCTGGTCGGCGGGTTCTCGAAGGCGTACTCGTCGCTGATGGCGTTCCTCGCGGTGCCGACGGTGCTCAAGAACCGGCTCAAGGCCTCGGCGGCGCCGTACCTCTACTCCGGCCCGTCCCCGACCGCCTCGCTGGCCACGGTGCTCGCGGGCTTCGACGTGAACGCGGAGCGGGGCGACAAGCTGCGCGCGGAGCTGCACCGCATGACGATGCGCGTGCTCAGCCACGTGCGCGGCCTCGGCGTGTACACGCCCAACACCGACGACACCCCGATCATCGAGCTGCCGATCGCGCTGGACCGCGACCTGGTCGAGGTGTCGGAGCGGCTGTGGCAGCGGGGCCTGTTCGTGACGTTGGCCCCCTACCCCGGCGTGCCGCGCGACCAGGTGGGCTTCCGGGTGCAGGTCACCGCGGGCAACACCGACGCCGAGATCGACGCCCTGAACGACGTGATCTCGGAGCTGGCGGCGGCCGGGGTCCTGCAGGAGGCGCGCGAGTCCAGCGCAAGCTGAGCCGGGGATCACCCTTAATGGTGGCCCCGGACGGGTATCACGTTGAGATATGAACCGACGACGGTACTGACGGCACCCGGACTACCAGTACCAGCGCGGCGGCAACACCTGCCTGCGCGACGCCTGCCTGCTGGAGACCGGCTGCTGCATCGGAGAGGCGATCGACGGCAGCTGCCTCATGCTGGGGCTGCTGTCACTGCCGAGCATGTTGTTCACGATGGCGCGCTCGCCCCGCCGGGCCGCCTCGGCCGAGGGGCCGATGGTCGGGGCGATCCGGCGGTACCAGACGGAGATCTCGGCCAAGCGCGCCGAGCCGTGCTGCCGGTTCACGCCGAGCTGCTCGCACTACGCGGCCGAGGCCATCACCCGCCACGGCGCCGTGCGCGGGGTCTGGCTGGCCACGCGGCGGCTCGCCCGCCGCCGCCCGGGCGGGCCGCGCGGTCTGGACCCGGTGCCGGGTGCCTAGACGCTCCTGGTCACCATGACCGGTGACGACGCGTGGTGTACGACCATCTGGGTCACCGGGTTCGGGCGGGGCTGCTCGTACCAGCCCACCCGGTGCGCCCCCACCACCAGCATGAGCGCGTTGCGGGCGGCGTCGGTGAGCGTCTCCAGCACGTCCGTGTCCCGGGCGTCGAACCGCGTCTCGACCTCCGGGTGGCGGCGCAGCCACGGCTCCAGCCCGGCCGCCACGGCGTCGTGCGGCCGGGCGCGCCCGGCGTGCACCGCCAGCAGTGGCACATGGCGGGACGCCGCCTCGCCGTAGCCGAAGGCCAGGGCCCGCTGGCTCGACGGGGAGCCGTCCACGCCGACGACGATCGGGGCGTGGGCCGGCAGCGCGGCCATCGGGTCGGCCCAGCGCCAGCCGTTGTTGATCACCAGGACCGGGCAGTGGGCGAACCCCGACAGGTGGGCGCCGACCGAGGCGTCCAGCACGCCGCCGTCGTGGACCCGGCCGCCGATGACCACCAGGGCCGCGGTGCGGGACTGTTCGCGCAGGACCCACGCCGGGGAGCCGCCCTGGGTCATCGTCTCCACCGCGATGCCCGGCTGCCAGCTCTTCGCCTCCGCGGCGGCGTCCAGCACCAGGCCCTGGCCGTCGGCCGGGCCCTCCCAGTTCATGGCGTGCACGATCCGCAGCGTTCGTTGCTGGCGGGCGGCCTCGTCGGCCCCCCACCGCACGGCGCCCAGCGACGCGGCCGACCCGTCCACGCCGACGACGATTGGGTTGTGTTCCAGCAGCATGACGCGCCCCCTTCCGGAATCTCCCAATTCCACCGTCCCTCGGGCCGGCCCCGGTAACAAGGGGCGGCCAGGGCCCGGGTCGACACCCGTCACTGCGGCCGGGAGCTGATCGTGTACGGTCCCGTGTCGACGTACGCGAGGGGAGCTCGGGACCAATGCACATCAACGACTTCTGGGTGGCCATCCCCATCGGCCTGGTGATCGGCGTGCTCGGGCGGCTCGTGCTCCCCGGCAAGCAGTCGATCGGCGTGTTCATCACGTTCCTGATCGGCGTCGGGGCGGCGCTGCTCGGCACGCTCGTGGCCGAGCTGGTCAACCTCGACGACAACGCCGTCGTGAAGGTCTGGAAGATCCAGTGGAGCTGGTGGGAGCTGGGCATCCAGGTGCTGTTCGCCGCGGTCGGGATCGGGCTGGCGAACATGCTGACCTACACGAAGCTCGCCTCGGGGGCGCCGCGGCCGCGCAAGCGGGCCACGCGCAAGCGGCGGACGAAGAAGACCGAGGACGACTAGCCCCTAGGGCCGGCTCAGGTCGGCCAGCAGGGTCTCCCGTACCGACGCGCGCCCGGCCTCCTGGGCGCCCAGCAGGGCCGCGTCGTCCTGGACCTGGGTCGTGGCGATCGTGGTGTCCAGCGGGGCCGCCTCGGCCAGGGCCGCGGCGACCGCGGTGCCGAGCAGCTCGCCGCCGGCCTGGCCGACCTCGCCGCCGATGACGACCAGCGGCGGGTCGAGCACGGCCACGACCGCCGACAGGCCGATCGCGATACGGCCGGCCAGCGTGGTGACGAACTCGGTGGCGGCCGGGTCCTGGCCGGCCGCGCGGGCCGTCACGGCGGCCATGGTGCCGGCCGCCGTCGGGGCGGCGAAGCCGTGGGCCGCCCCCAGCTCGAGGACCGCGGCCCCGCCGACGAGCCGCTGGAAGTTGGTCCGGCCGGAGATCGGCATGTACCCGATCTCGCCCGCCCCGCCCCGCGCGCCCCGCAGCAGGGTGCCGCCGAGGTCGATGGCCAGGCCGAGGCCCGCCTCGCCGAGCCACAGCAGCGCGAAGCTCTCCGCGTCGCGCCCGGCGCCGTGGGCCCGCTCGGCGACCGCGGCCAGGTTCACGTCGTTGTCGACGCCGACGGGCACGCCCAGGCGCTTGCGCAGGTCCTCGACGAGCCCGGGGCGGCCCCAGCCCGGCACCTCGACGTGGTGCAGCACGTCGCCGCGCTGGTCGTAGGAGCCGGCGACGGCGATCTGCACGTGCGCCACCGGGTCGCGGGAGACGCCGGCCTCCTTGCAGACCTCGTCGACGGTGTCGGCGACCGCGGCCACGGTGTCGGTGCTGGCGAAGTCGACGGTGGACTCGAGGCGGCCGCGGACCGTGCCGGCGAGGTCGGTCACGGCGGCGGTCACGGTCGGGGTGCCGCGGTCCTTCTGGTCGCGTACCGACAGCGCGACCGCGTAGGCCGCGTCCGGGTTCACCGCGTAGACCTCGGCGTTCGGCCCCGGCCCGGCGCTGACGTAGCCCACGACGCTCACCAGCCGCGCCTCCGTGAGACGCCGCAGCGCCTCGGAGATCGTCGGCTTGGACAGTCCCGTGAGGTCGCGCAGCTCCCCACGGGTCAGCGGCCCGCGTTCCAGCACATGACTCAGGGCGGCCGCGTCGTTCATGGCCCTGAGCAGCTTCGATGATCCGCCGAGGTGCGTCATGGTGGCTCGAACCGTATGGGCGGCCTACGCCGGTGTCAATCCGCGACCTGACATAAACCTTACTGAACCGACAAAACGCGACGAAGGCCACCGTCTATGCTGCTCGCCATGGAGCTCGGGGCGGTCCAGCAGACCATGCTCATCACCCTCCACGCGCGCGCCACCGCCGGCGACGGGGAGGCCCGCCGCCTGGTCGAGGCCATCGACTTCGACTTCGGCATCTTCGAGCGCCACGCCGGCCTCACGGCCCTGTTCCACGTGCTGCGCTCGGACTCCTACGACGCGTGGACCCGCGACTTCCTGGCCGAATGTCCACACGGGACGGTGGTCGAGCTGGGCGCCGGCCTCAGCACGCGCGCCGACCGCCTCGACAACGGCACCGCGAACTGGCTCTTCGTCGACCTGCCGGACGCCGCCGCCCTGCGCCGCTCCCTGCTGCCCGACGGCGAGCGCCGCCGGACCGTGACCGGCTCGCTGCTGGACCCGGACTGGGTACCGTCGGTCGCGGAGGCGCCGGGTCCGTACCTCTTCCTGGCCGAGGGCGTGCTCGTGTACCTTTCGCCGCCCGACGTGCGCGCGGCGCTGGCCCGGGTCGCGTCCGGGTTCCCGGGGTGCCGGGTCGCGCTGGACACGTACGGGGCGTGGATCGTCGCCCGGCCGCGGGGACCGCTGCAGCGCATGGCGGCCGACCTCGTGTGGGCGTGCGAGGACCCGCGGGAGCCGGAGCGGTGGGACCTCGGCCTGACCCTGCGCGAGTCGCACACCCTGACCCGCCCGGCCTGGCCGGTGCGCAGCGCGCTGCCCCTTCGGACGCGGGCGGCGCTCACGGCCGTCAACGCGTTCGTCCCGCGCCGGATGGTCAACACCCGCGTGAACCTGTACTCGGTGGCGGCGCCGGAGCTTTAGGGCGGTCACCACGCGAGCCCGTCGCGCGCGTGGACGCGCGTGACAGAATCGGGCACCTATGGAGCCCAGCCGCGTCCTCGCCGCGCTCGCCGACCTCGCGCCGGCCGGGCGGGACCGTGTGCTCGACGTGGCCAGGGGCGCGCCCGCGCCGCTGTGGCTCGACGATCCCGATCGGGTGCCGGGCAACAAGGCCGCCCAGCGGCTCGCCGCGCTCGACTCGCTGCACCGCGAGGAGCGGCTCCTGCGCCGGGGCTGGGCCTGGCTGCTCGGCACCGCCGACGTCGACGGGTCGGCGCGGACCGTGCGGCTGCCGCTGCTGTACGAGCCGGTGCGGCTGGAGGGGTCGGGGGGCCGGCTGCGCGGGTACCGGGTCGAGCCCGCCGGCGATCTCGAGGTCACGCCGCTCATCGGGGACCGCGGGCTCGCCGCGGCGCTCGAGTCGGCGCCCGGGATCGGGACGGCCCCGTGGCTCGCCGGCAGCGGTACCGCCGCGTGGGTCCAGGCCGCGGCCGAGGGGGCCGGGTTCAAGCCCGCCCGTGTCGGCGCGGTCGCCAAGCTGCCCGAGGACGAGCTGGTCGGGCAGGCGGTCGCGGCGCTGTACGTGGCCCGGGACGTCGCCACCCCCGGCCTGCGCGACACCCTCCGCGCCTGGTCGACGCGCCCGGGGCTGGAGCTGACCGCCCTGGCCCAGGTGTACGGGGACGGGCCGGCCGGCGACGACCCGGCCGAGGAGGACGTGTACTCGCCGCTGCCGCTCAACGACGCCCAGCGCGAGGTCGTCCGGCGCGTGCGCCGCGAGCGGATCGTCGTCGTGTCCGGGCCGCCCGGCAACGGCAAGAGCCACGCCGTCGTCGCGGCCGCGCTCGACACCGTGTACCGCGGCGGCTCCGTGCTCGTCGCCACCCAGGCCGGCCACGCCGCCGAGGTGCTCGGCGGGCTGCTCGGCCGGTTTCCGGGGGCCGAGCCGGTGCTGTTCGGCGACGCCGAGCGCCGGGACCGGTTCGCCCTCGCGCTCACGTCCGGGCGGCCCGCGGGGGTGGCCGGCAAGGTGCTCGACGGCCGCCGGGGCGAGGTGCGCGCGGCCGCGGCCGCGGTCGAGCGCCTGGAGGCGGCGATCGGCGCGGCGCTGGACCTGGAGCGCAAGGCCGCCACGATGGCCGTGTGGGAGCCGCTGCTGGCCGGCCTGCGCGCCGAGGCGCCACGGGTGTTCGAGGCCGGGTTCGACGTACCCAAGGCGCAGAAGCTCCTCGGGGCACGGTTTCTGCGGGAATGGCGGATTCGGCGCCTGGCGGGTGTCACCGCGCAACGGCTCGCCGCCCTGCTCGAGGCGGTCGAGGCCGACCGGGCCGCGGCCACGCTCGCCGTCGCCGGCGGGACCGACCTCGGGCCGGTGTGGCCGGGGCTGCTGGAGGCCGACGAGCGGCTGCGCGCGGCGGTCGGGGCGGCCATGCGCGACGCCGCGGCCGCCGCCGACCGGTGGGGCCGGGCCGCCCGCGCCAGCGCCGCCGAACTCGGGGCCGCGCTGCGGGCCGGGCGCAACCGCCGCCGGGAGGCCCTCGCCGGGCTGGACGGGCCGGCGCTCGTGCGGGCCCTGCCGCTGTGGGTCGGCACCGTGGCCGACGTCGAGGACCTGCTGCCGCCCGTGCCCGGCCTGTTCGACCTGGTGATCCTCGACGAGGCCGCGCACATCGACCAGATCCGGGCCGCGCCCGTGCTGGCCCGGGCCCGGCGCGCCCTCGTCGCCGGCGACCCGAGCCAGCTGCGCTTCGTGTCGTTCGTCGCCGACGTCGACGTGGCCGCGACCCTCCAGCGGCACGGGCTGCCCGACCGCATCGACGTGCGGCGCTCCAGCGCCTACGACGTGGCCGTGGGGGCCGCTCCGGTGACCTGGCTCGGCGAGCACTACCGGTGCGCCCCGCACCTCATCGCGTTCGCCGCTCGCCGCTTCTACGACGGCCGGCTCACGCTCATGACCCGCACCCCGGCGGCCGAGCGCGAGGACGCCATCGACGTGGTGCGGGTCGAGGGGGCGGCGGTGCGCGACGGCGTCAACCGGGCCGAGGTCGACGCGGTCCTGGCGACCGTGCGCGACCTGGCCGCCGCGGGCCGGGCCGGGATCGGGATCGTCACGCCGTTCCGCGCCCAGGCCGACGCGATCGAGGCGGCGCTGCTCAAGGAGCTCACCGCGGCCGAGATCGACCGGCTCGGGCTGCGCTCCGGCACCGTGCACGCCTTCCAGGGCGGCGAGGCCGACACCGTCGTCGTCTCGCTGGGGCTCGTCGACGGCGACACCCCGGCCCGGCAGCGCTTCGCGGCCGAGCCGAACCTGTTCAACGTGATGACCACCCGGGCCCGGCGCCGCCTCGTCGTGGTCACGTCCCTCACCGGCGGGAGCGGCCTGGTCGCCGACTTCCTCGCGCACGCCGAGGCGCCCGCGGTCCTCGAAGATCAAGATCCGGCGGCGGTACCGTGGGCCGCCCGCCTCGCCGCCGAGCTGCGCGCGGCCGGGAGGGAGGTGCACACCGCGTACCGGGTCGGCGGCTGGACCGTCGACCTCGTGGTGGACGGCGCCGGCTTCGTCTGCGCCCCGCACCCGGACGGCAACCGGGCCCACCTCGAGCGGCAGCGGGCCCTGCTGCGCGCCGGCTGGACCCTGCGCGAGGCGTTCCCGAGCCGCTGGAACGGCGACCCGGTCCGTGCCGCGCTCGACCTGGCGGCGACTTTCAGGGTCGGTTGACAGGGTTTTCCCTGACGCCTCGCGAACGTTTCCCCAGCACACTCGACCTATGACCGTTCGCCGCATCTTCACCGTCGTCGGCGCCGCGCTCGCCGGCACCGTCAACGCCTCCGACGGGGCGGCGCCGCCCGCCGACCCGCGCGAGGTCCGGGCGCTGCTCGCCGAGCTGGGGCTGCTGCGCCCGGGGGCGTTCGAGGCCGAGCTGCCGCAGGCGCTGCGCCGCTTCCAGGCCCGCGCCGGGCTCACCGCCGACGGCGTCGCCGGCCCGCGCACGACCCAGGCCCTGGCCCGTTCCGCGCGCGAGGCCCGCCACCTGCGCTCCCTCGGGATGGCCGCGTAAGAAGGTCCGAACGCCGGATGCGCTCCGGCTGACCGGGCTCTACCTTTCCGGGCGTGAGCGCGTTCGCGTTATCGGTCGACTACGGCACGTCCAACACGGTCGCGGTCCTGCGCTGGCCCGACGGCAAGACCCGGCCGCTGCTGTTCGACGGGTCGCCGCTGCTGCCCTCCGCCGTGTACGCCGCGCCGGAGGGGCACCTGTCCACCGGGCGCGACGCGGTAAACAGCGCGCGGCTGGACCCGACGCGCTACGAGCCGAATCCGAAGCGCCACGTCGACGAGCTCGACCTGCTGCTCGGCGACGCCCCGGTTCCGCTCACGCAGGTCGTCGCGGCCACCCTGACGCGCGTCGCGCACGAGGCCCGCCACGTCGCCGGCGTCGCGGTCGACGACGTCGTGATGACCTACCCCGCCGAGTGGGGCGCGGCCCGCCGGCAGGTGCTGCTCGACGCGGCCCGCGCCGCCGGGCTGCCCGAGCCGCGCCTGGTGCCCGAGCCGGTCGCGGCCGGCACCTACTTCAGCGTCGTCCTCGCCCAGGGCGTCCCCGAGGGCGGCTGCGTGGTCGTGTACGACCTGGGGGCGGGCACCTTCGACGCCTCGGTCGTCCGGCGCACGGCGGCCGGGTTCGAGACGCTGGCGTACCGCGGCCTCGACGACGTGGGCGGCGTCGACGTCGACGACCTCGTGGTCCAGCTCATCGGCGCGGTCGTGGAGCCCACGGCGCCGGCCGAGTGGGCGCGCCTGCTCGCCCCGCAGACCCGGCCGGACCGGCGGGCCGCCCGCCAGCTGCGCGACGACGCCCGGATGCTCAAGGAGCGGCTGTCCCGCGAGTCCTCGGCCGCGATCCTCGTGCCGATCGTCGACCGGGACCTGCACGTGACCCGCGGCGAGCTGGAGGGCCGGGCGCTGGCCCTGGTCGCCCAGACGGTGGTCGTGACCACCGCGACGATCAAGGCGGCCCGCACGTCCCGGGACCGCATCGCCGGGCTGTTCCTGGTCGGGGGCTCGACCCGGATGCCCCTGGTCGCGACCGAGCTGCACCGGGCGACGCAGATCGCCCCGACGGTGCTGGACCAGCCCGAGCTCGTGGTGGCGGAGGGCGCCCTGCTCGTCGACACCCCGGCCCCGGCGCCCGCTCCGATCCCACCCGCTCCGATCCCACCCGCTCCGATGCCGCCGGCCCCGATGCCGCCCGCTCTGACACCGCCGGCCCCGGCGTCGTCCGCTCCGGCGGCGCCGATGCCGGCCGCTCCGATGCCCCCGATGCCCACGAGCCCGGTGCCGATCAGCGCCGCTCCGGTGAGCCCCGTTCCGGCCGCGGTACCGCAGCCCGCCTACCCCGTCTCGGCCATGCCGGCCGCCCCGGTGAGCCCGGTCGCGGCGCCGCTGCCGGCCCCCGCCCCCGTGTCGCAGCCCATGCCGCTGTGGCCGAGCCGGCCGGGCGGCCCGCCGGCCGAGTTCGCCACCTCGGTCGGCTCCATCGTGGGCCGGGCGGCGCTGCGGCTGCTGCTCGTCCCCGCCCTCTACGCCGCCGGCACGCTGGCCGGCGGGCTGACCTTCGCGGCGACCGGTAGCGAGGTCGCCCCCTGGTTCCTCGCCGGGCCGATCTGGGCGTACGGCGCCCTGTGGCTGGTCCTGCCGATCGTGCGGATGGCGACCGCGGGCCACCAGGCGACCCGGCTGCTGCTCGACGGGGCCGGCGTGACCGTCACGCTCCAGGGCCGGCAGCACTTCCTGCCCTGGGCGGAGGTCCGCGTCGAGGTGCGCCGCCGCGGCCTCGACCGCCGGCCGGTGCTCGTCGCCGTCCCGCACGCGCGCGGGCCGCGCGCCGAGGACCCGTTCTGGCGGCAGCGGCGGTCCGACGGTACGTTGCTCGTCGCGGACCTGCGCGCCCTGCGCGCGAAGCCGCCGGTCGTGCTGGCCGCGGCCGCCCAGTACCTACACGGGTAGCGCCGCCAGCAGGTGCTCCAGCCCCTCCTGGGTTCCGATCGACGCCCGGTCCTCGGGGTGGTTGAGGTAGTGGTTGACCACGTCGTGCAGGAACTCGCGCTCCACGGCGCTGGACTGCAGCTGCAGCTGGATGCGCTGCAGGTTCTTCTTGCGCCCGAGGCCGGTCGTGGTCACCAGCTCCGGCCACAGGATGCCCAGCCGCCCCACGCCGAACACGGTCGGCAGCGGGCCGGACATGATGGCCGCCCACGGTACGTCGTGGGTCGTCGTCGCGTCCACGACGGTCAGCCCGTCGGCGCGCAGGATCAGGCGCCCCGTGCCGCGCAGGAGCATCAAGAACATGTACACCATCAGGTAGACGAAGCCGAGCGCCACCGCGAACAGCATCCAGGTGAACACGCCCCAGTCATCGTCGTCGTACACGATGCTGAACAGCACCCCCACCACCGGCGGCATGCCGGCGGCGTTGGCGGCGAGCCGCAGGTGCGAGGGCGGCGCCTCGAACGCGCCGGGCCGGACCAGGAGCGTGCGCAGCTTGGGCGCCCGCAGGTTCGTCAGGAGCGCGCCGACGGCGGTGACGACGAGCAGGAGCAGTGCGAAGGGCCCGGGCCACGGTGCGTCGTGCAGCGCCACCGTGAACGGCAGCAGCACGATGCCCACACCACCGACGAGCAGGTAGTACAGCCAGGCGTTGCGCCGGCCTAAGTTGTCTTCCCCGTTCGTACTCTGTGACACCGTGCCACCTCCCATGCACGGGAATGTATCGGGTCGCCGGGGGCCCCGCCGCCACGAATTCGACACAGCCTAAGGGCAACACGGACTCGGCCCGGGGCCGGATCCCCGTCCCGCACCGTACCGCCGCGCCGGGTTGCCGGATTCGTCACAGCCCGGGGCGGGCCGGCCGGTCTAGGGTGGCGCGCATGGACCCGCTGCCCAGCACCGACGACCTGCTGCGGGCGATGACCGTGCTCGGCGTCGCCGGGGATCCGCTGTACATCATGCAGGACCTCGGCGCCGACCGCCGCCGCGCGCACCTGCTGGCCCACATCGCGGCCGCGCTCGTCGACCGGCAGGAGGCCCTGGAGACCCTCGCCGGCCTCGACGTCGAGGACCGGGCCGACCTGCACTGGGCGGCCGACCGGGCCGCGGCCGGCGCCGGCGGGGTCGACCGGCTCCAGCGGGCCCGCCTGGCCTGGGCCCAGCACACCGTGGCCCGGCAGCGCGGCCGCCGCCCCGACCCGGTCGCCGACGCCGTGGCCACGACCCTCGGGGTGCTGGTCGAGCTGCTGTCGGCGCCGCCCCCGCCGGGCCCCGTGGCGGCCGACGCCGTCCAGGCCCTGTGCGGCGCCGCCGACCACCTCGGCTCGGTCCTGCGCGCCCGGCCGGAGCCGGTGTAGCCCCGGGACATCGACGTCGTGGCCTGACCGCGGCCGTCACACCCGGCGGGGGAGTGTGGGGCGGCGCCGCCCGGGTTCGCTGGAGGGGCGGACGGACCCGCCGTCCCCGGCACGAGGAGAAGCCATGACCGACTCCCTGCAGGGCCGCGTCGCGCTGATCACCGGCGCCTCCAGCGGCATCGGGGCGGCCACCGCCACGCTGCTGGCCGAGCGCGGGGCCCGGGTCGCGCTGCTCGCCCGCCGCAAGGACCGCCTCGACGAGCTAACGGGCCGGATCGTCGACGCCGGCGGGACGGCCCTCGGCGTGGCCGTCGACGTCACCGACGCCGACGCTCTCAAGGCCGCGGCCGAGCAGGCCGCCGCCGAGCACGGCCCGGCCGACCTGGTCGTCAACAACGCCGGGGTGATGCTCCCGGCCCCGATCGAGGAGCTGCGCACCGACCAGTGGCAGCACCAGATCGACCTGAACGTGAGCGCGGCCATGCACACCGTCGGTGCCGTGGTACCGCAGCTGGTGGCCGCCGCGGCCGCCGGGCGCCCGGCCGACCTGGTGAACACCTCGTCGATCGCGGCGCAGAACATCTTCCCGAACTTCGCCGTCTACGCGGCGACGAAGGCGTTCATCACCCACCTGTCCCGCCACCTGCGCGTGGAGCTCGGCGCGAAGGACGTGCGCGTCTCGGCGATCGAGCCGGGCATCGTCGGTACCGAGCTGCAGGGGCACGTCACCGACGAGGGCGCCCAGGGCTGGCTCGCCGAGTCGAAGCAGACCGTCGAGTGGCTCGAGCCCGAGGACATCGCCGAGGTCATCGCCTTCACCGCCGCCCTGCCGCGCCGGGTCAACCTCCAGCAGGTCACCGTCATGCCGACCCGTCAGGCGAGCTGACCGCGGGGCGGGGCGCCGGGACACGCCGGGAATCGACCGCGATTCACGCCCCGAACGGCCGCCGATGCGGTAATACATACATGTGCGTGATTGGATTGGTACCGGGCTGAGCCTCGCCGGGTTCGCGGTCGCGGTGGTCGCGGCCACGCAGTGGGTGCGTTCGCGGGCGTGGCGGCCGGCCCGGCAGAGCGGGCGGGCCTGGCGCCGCTCGTCGGTGGCGACCTTCGCGGCCCTGCTGCTGCTCGAGAGCGGCGTGCTGCTGCGGCCCCACGCGTGGCCGCTCACCGCGCTCCACGTCGCCGTGAGCGCGATAGCGGTCGCGGGGCTGTTCATGTGGTACCTGGATCAGCGCCACACGCGTCCGTGAGCCGGCGGCCGACCGACTCGACGGCCGCGCGCAGCTCCGGCCCGCCCACGACGCGGATCGGCGCCGGGAACGCGGCCAGCTGCTGGGCGTACCAGTGCGGATCGCCGGTCGTGGCGAGCAGCCGGCAGCGGTCCGGGCCCGCGGCCTCCAGCCGGCCCAGCGACCGCGGCACGCGCGCGGCGGCCTCGGCCAGCGGCGCGGCGACGAGCACCTCGACCGCGAACTCCCAGCCCTCGGCGAGTTGCTCCTCCAGCGCCGCCATCGGGTCGAGGCCCTCCGGCGGCGTGAAGCCGGACGCGAGCACCTCGACGGCCCCGACGCGGTCGATGCGGTACGCGCGGCGGGCGCCGGCGTGGTCGGAGAAGCACAGGAGGTACCAGCGGCCGTGGCGCACCACGACGGCCCACGGCTCGACGTCGGCGTCGAACTGCGAGCCGGACGCGGTGCGGTAGCGCACGCGGACCCGCCTCCGGTCGGAGCTGGCCTGCACCAGCGCGCTCGTGACCAGGGGGTCGGCGCGGTCGGGGAGCGCGGGGCCGGTCGCCGCGGCGCGCAGTACCGAGGAGGCCGGGGCGGCGACCGGCGCCGGCAGCGCCCGGATGAGCTTGGCCAGGGCGGCGTCGGCGGCGGTGTCGCGGCGGCCGTCGAGCACGGCCATGACCAGGCCGAGCGCCTCGGTCGCGGTGAACATCAGCGGCGCCGGGCGCAGGCCCCGCCCGACGCGGTACCCGCCGTAGGGCCCCCGCACCGACTCGATCGGGATGCCGGCCTCGCGCAGGATGCCGACGTAGCGGCGGGCCGCGCGCTCCGACACCCCGAGCCGCTCGCCGATCCGCTCGGCGGTGATGCCGGGGCTGCCCTGCACGAGCTCGAGCGCGAGCAGCGCCCGCGAGGCCGGCGAGTCCATCGGCCCATCATGCGGCATCTACCCTGGCGGGGTGGACGAGCTCGGCGCGCTCATCGAGCGCTACGCGGCCGGCGACGAGGCCGAGCGGGCGGCGCTGCGCGAGCGGTTCAAGGGGGACCCGGCGCACCTGCCCGTGCGGTGGCACACCGCCGGGGAGCTGCGCGCCCGCCTGATCCACCTGTGCCTGCGCGACCAGGGCGACGACACCCGCGACGAGCTGCTGGCCCTGCACGCGCTGTGCGAGCGCGCGAAGGCGCTCGGCATCGACCCGCGGCCGTACGTGCGCGAGGCCGCGCCGATGGCCGGCGACGTCGACCACTACGGCATGGGCTCGCTGAAGAGCCTGCTGGCGCGGGCCGCCTACACTTGATTCACATGACGACGACTCTGACCCGAAGGTTCGCCGCGGTCACCGCCGCCCTCGTGCTCGCGCTCGGCGGGGCCGCCGCCTGCAGCAGCGACAACGTCGACTGCACCACCAACGCGTGCACGGTCACGTTCGACCGCGGGGTCGAGGCCGAGTCCTCGGTGCTCGGCGTCGACGTCAAGCTCGTCGGGGTCGACAACGGGCAGGTCAAGCTCGACGTCGGCGGCACCGTCGTCAGCGTGCCCGTCGACGGCAGCACCCAGGCCCAGGGCTTCGACATCTCGGTGCAGAAGGTCACCGATGCCGAGGTCGTCGTGCGGATCCAGAGCAGCTGAGCGGATTCGGGGACTGCGCAGCAGCGCGAGCGGTGCGAGTACCGTCGCCGCCGCGAAGACGAAGAGGGCCGCCCGGGCGCCCGCCGCGTCCGCGAGGAACCCGGCCAGGAGGCCGCCGACCGGGATCGCGCCCCACGACACGAACCGGACCGTCGCGGCCACCCGCGGCAGCAGTGACGGGGGCGTCGCGAGCTGGCGGTAGGTGCGCGTCGTGATGCTCAGGATCACCACGCCGCCGGCGAAGACGACGTTGCCCAGCGCGAAGGCGGCGTAGGCGGCCGGGCCGGTGCCGAGGGGAATGATCGCCGCGCCGGCCACGGCGACCAGCGACGCGCCGATGAGGGCGCGGGCGTTGGCGAGACGGCCCGCGAGGGCGGCTCCGGCCAGGGAGCCGGCGCCCTCGGCGGCCAGCAGGAACCCGACGAGGCCGGGCGGGGTCTGCAGGTCCCGGACGAGGTACAGCGGGAACAGCGCCAGCTGCGCCCCGCACACGAAGTTGACGGCCGTCGCGGTCCACATGCCCGGCGCCATCACGGGGTGGCGGGCGACGAACCGCCAGCCCTCGGCGATCATGCGGCGCATCGGCGGCCACGCCTCGGGGACCGGGGTGCGCCGCGGCGGCAGCGTGCGCAGCAGCGCGGCCGAGACGAGGTAGCTGACCATGTCGGCGAGCAGCGTGGGCACCGGGCCGAGCGCCTGAACGAGGAGGCCGCCGGCCGACGGGCCGCCGAGCTGGACGACCGCCTCGGTGGCCGAGTTGAGGCTGTTGCGGGACTGCAGCTGCTCGCGGGGCACGATCGCGGGCACGAAGGTCGCGGTGGCGATGCCGAACACGACGGTCGCCAGGCTCACCACGAGCGCGACGGCGATCAGCTGGGCGATGGTGAGCACGCCGAGGTACCAGGCGACCGGTATCGACGCGACCGCGCCGGCGCGCAGCAGGTCCATGGCGATCTGGGTGCCGCGCAGGGGCAGCCGCTGCACGAGCACCCCGGCCGGCATGCCGATGAGCAGCCACGCCGCGTAGCCGGCGGCCGCGACCAGACCCATCTGCACCGGGCTCGCGTCGAGCACCGTCAGGGCCGTCAGCGGCAGCGCCACCGCGCTGATCGCGGAGCCCGCCGAGCCGGTCGCGAACGCCGACCACCAGCGCCAGAACATCTCGCACCCCCGTTCGTGTCGCGAGTAAGTTCCAGATTGGAACTCACTATAATGCATGGGTGCGGCAAGAAGAACTCGCCGACGCCGACTGCGGGATCGCGCAGGCGCTCGGGGTCATGGGCGACTGGTGGACGTTCCTGATCGTGCGCGACATCGCCGGGGGCACCACCCGCTTCGACGCGCTCGCGCGGGGGCTCGGCGTGAGCCGGCGCGCCCTGACCGAGCGGCTCGGCGCCCTGGTCGAGCACGGCGTGCTGCTGCGGCGGCCGTACTCCCAGCACCCGCCCCGCCACGACTATGTGCTCACGCCCAAGGGCGAGGGGCTGCTGCCGGTGCTCGTCGCGCTGCAGGACTGGGGCTCACGCCACGTGATGGGCGACGGCTCGCTCGACGCGATCGGCACCGCGCCCGAGGCGCACCGGGTCCACGCCCTCGAGGGCCACGTCGTGCCCGGGATGGCGGGGGAGGACTGGACGGTGCTGTACTGCTTCCCCGGCGCCTTCGCCCCGGGCGCCGGCGGGCACCCGCCCGGGTGGGGCGACATCCCGGGCGCCATCGGGTGCACGCTGGAGTCGCTGACGTACGCCGGGCGGGAGCCCGCCTTCCGCGCGCTCGGCGCGCGCATCCGCGGCGTCAGCACCCAGCGCCCCGACCAGCTGCAGGCCTTCGCCGAGCACGCGCGGCTGCCGTTCCCGCTGCTGTCCGACCAGGACGTGCGCCTCGCCGCCGCGCTGCGCCTGCCCACGTTCCGCGTCGCCGGCACCGACCGGCTCAAGCGCCTCACGCTGCTGCTCGACCCGGCCGGCACGGTGCGGGCCGTGCAGTTCCCGATCACCGATCCGGCCGGCTCGGTCGACGCGATGCTCGCGGAAATGCGCTTGCGTACCCGGGCCCACACCGGTAGGAAGGTCGGCGGCGACGAGTGATCGCCAGATGGGAGGAGCCGGTCATGTACGCAGTCCGAGCACCGCACATTGGAGCAGCCACACATGCACGTCACCTTCCGCCCGATCACCGGGCCCGATGAACTTCCGCTCTTCCTCCAGCTGACCTACGACCTCGACGACGAGGTCGCCGGCGACCTCGAACGCGGCAACCGCCGCCCCGAGTGGATCTGGATCGCCGAGCACGACGGCACGGTCGTCGCCCGTGCCGCCTGGTGGTCGCGGTCCGGCGCCTCCGAGCCGTACCTCATGGACTTCTTCGACTTCGCCGACGGGCACGCGGAGACCGCGGAGACGCTCGTGCGCACCGCGATGGAGAAGGTCGTCCCCCACGGATCGGTCCCGCCCGAGTACATCCGCTTCATCCCGCCGGACTGGCAGCGGGACCCGGCGGCGGTACAGCAGCGAATGGCCGTTCTGGAGCGTCTCGGCGCGCGCCTGCTCGTCGAACGGCTCCGCCTCGAATGGCGGCCGGGCACGCCCGTTGCGCCCGACGACGGCCGGCTGCGGTTCCGCGGCTTCACGGGCGCCGAGGAGGCGCTCGAGCTGATGACCCGGACCGTCGAGGGCACCCTCGACGCGCACAACCGCGCCGACCTCACGCGGATGAGCCCGCGCGCGGTCGCCGAGGAGCACTTCCACGGCGAGCTCGAGCGGTGGCCGAGCCCGCAGGAGTGGTGGCGCGTCGGCACGCGGCCCGACGGCGAGCCCGTCGGGTTCGTGTTCCCGGCGCGCAACGACTACGGGCCGATCATCGCGTACATCGGGGTGCTGCCCGGGCACCGCGGCCACGGGTACATCGACGCGATCCTCGCCGAGGGCACCCGCGTGCTGGCCGCGCACGACATCCCCCGCATCCGGGCGAACACCGACGTCGGCAACGTGCCGATGGCGCGCGCGTTCGCCCGGGCCGGGTACGTCAACTACCAGAACCAGATCGACATGACCTGGGCCCCAGCTATTACCGGCTAGGCCTGGTACGGGGGCGCCACGCCCCAGCCCCAGCGCGGGACCGGTGCTTCCTCCACCGGTTCCGCGCCCGGCCGGGAGTTGCCCACCGCGAGCCGCGTGCCCCACTCCAGGTAGCCGACGAACGCGGCCCGGAACTCGGGGTCGTCGGGCAGCCCGGCCTCGTCGGCCGCGGTCATGAGCAGGTCGAGCCAGCGCCGCCGCTGAACCTCGGTGATGCCGCGGCCCAGGTGCCGGCCGAGCATATGCGGGTAGCCGCCGCGCTGCTGCGTGTAGCTCGCCGGCCCGCCGAACACCTCGGCGAGCCACATCGCCACGTAGTGCGCGTGCTGCGGGTCCATGTGCGCGAACACGGGCGCGAGCACCTCGTCCTTGACGACCTCGCGGTAGAACACCTCGGTGAGCCGTTCGAACGCCGCGCCGCCGCCCGCCCATTCGTAGAGTGTCGGAGTCACACTTGACTGGATCATGCGTGGTCGGACGGCCACAAGTACGCACTTTTCGGTGCGTTTGGGGGACCCTGATGAAGCGGTACCACTGCCCGGTCGAACTGGCCGTCGACGTCATCGGCGGCAAGTGGCGCCCGGTGATCCTGGCCCACCTGAAGGAGGGCGTGCACCGCTACGGCGAACTGCGCCGCCGCATGCCGGACGTGTCGGAAAAAATGCTTACCCAGCGCCTGCGCGAACTGGAGGCCGACGGCCTGGTGACCCGCCGCGCCCTCGTCGCGAGCCCGCCGCACGTCGAGTACGCCCTGACCGACGAGGGCCGCAGCCTCGCCCCGGTGTTGCAGGCCTTGTACGACTGGGGCGCGGCCCGCGCCGAACGCACCGGCACCCCGATCGACGCCGCCTGATCGTCTTCGACCGGACCTGGGAGGGTCAATGACCACAATGCGCGGCAAGGTGTGCCTGGTGACCGGCGGCACCAGCGGGATCGGCCGGGAGACGGCGGCCCGGCTGGCCGAGCTGGGCGCCACCGTGATCATCGTCGGGCGCGACCCCGAGCGAGGGCGGGCGGCAGTCAAGGAGATCCGGCACCGGGCGCCCGGCGCCGAGGTGGACCTCCTGACGGCCGACATGTCGAGCCTGGCGGAAGTACGCCGGCTGGCCGCCGAGGTGCTGGAGCGGCACGACCGCCTCGACGTCCTCGACAACAACGCCGGTGTGATCATGCTCGGGCGGCGGCTCACGGCCGACGGCTACGAGACCATGTTCGCCGTCAACCACCTGGCGCCGTTCCTGCTGACCAGCCTGCTGCGCGAACGGCTGGTGGGCAGCGCACCGGCCCGCGTGATCACCGTGTCGTCGAACGTGCACAGTTCGGCCAAGCAGATCCCGTGGGACGAACTGGCCCGCGGCGAGCCCAGCTACCCGCTGTCGAAACTGGCGAACATCCTGTTCACGGCCGAACTGGCCAAGCGCCTGACCGGCACCGGCGTCGTCGCCAACTGCCTGCACCCGGGCCTCATCCGCACCCAGCTGGGCCGCGAGGTCCGCGGCGTCACCAAGCTGCTCGTCGCGGCCGCGAAGCCGTTCATGGGCACCGTCCGGACCGGCGCGGCCACCCCGGTCTACCTGGCCACCGCCCCCGAGGCGGCCGAGGTCACCGGCGGCTACTTCTTCCGCGGCAAACAGATCGAGCCGAGCGCCCTGGCCCGCGACCTGGAGGCCGCCGCGCGTCTATGGACCCTCAGCGAGGAGCTGGTGGCGTAACCCAGGCCGTCGGTTTACTGGCACGCGACCTGCGGCAGCTCCGCGCCCGAAGCCCGATCGTGACCGTGCGAGTCGCGGCCCGCACTTCACCCCCGACGGCGCGCAACCACGGCAACAAGTCGCGTCCATGGACGCCCCCGGACCCGGCTCAAATTATTGCTTTTCCTCCCTAAAACTCCGTCTCCGGCCGGATTGCACGGGATACCCGGCCAAGAGTCAAGGGCGATAGCCACCTGGCGGTGGCGGCGGCGGTGGTTGCAGCCCAGGTGGCATCGGGGGACGGGGCGGCTGGCCCATCGGGACGGCGAGCCGGCGCCGCTGGGACGCTCGGACGTTGAGGACCACGACCGTGACCATGCCGGCGATGAACAGGACCAGGATGGCCAGGAGCGACCAGCCGGTGACGGCCGCGTACGACAAGCCGGGCTCGAGCGCGTAGTCGGGCACGGGACCGTCCTCGCCGTAGCCGTCGTCGCCGGCGGTGTAGTCGAGCGGCTCTTCCTTCACCTTGGCGGTGGCGCCCAGCCAGATCCGGTTGTGGGCGTCCGGCGTGCGCTGCTGGAAGGACTGGCCGACGGCCTTCGACACGTCGGAGTACTGCTGCTGGAACGTGTTCTTGGGCACCGTCGCGAACGGGACCTTGCCGAAGTCCACGCCGCCGTCGCTGTAGCTGAACGTGTAGCGGTAGTTGCCGCTGTCGACGGTCTTCGTCACGTTGTACTCGTGGTCGCGGTACGACTTCACGTAGTCGTCGAACACCGTCTTCGGCGACCACGACTGCAGGGCCGGCCAGCGGTGCACGTCGCCGCTGTCGATCATCGGGGCGAGCGCGCCCGTGTGGCGTTGCCGGTACCACTCGGCCGCCACCCGAGCCAGGTACACCCGGCGCAGCTCCGCGAACTCGGGCGCGTGGTTCACCGCGTCCTCGACCTTGGGCAGGATCAGCTGCTCGAAAACCCTCTCCATGCGGTCGCTCGGCGCCGGGCAGGACGGGTCACCGAACACGCCCTTGTTCATCTCCGACTCGGCCTTGACCTCCAGCGGCGCGTCGATGATGTAGATGCCGCCGTCCGCCTCGTAGACCGATGCCGGCTTCGGCACGATCCACTGCCGGGTGACCACGCACTCCTGCTGTGCATTGGGGTCGGGCGGGCCCCAGAACTGCTGCCCCAGGTCGGTGTTCGGATTGGTCAGCCGGGCCGACATCTTCTTCATGTTGAGGTCGGCCTGCAGCATGATCCGCCCGACGTCGGTCGCGCCGAGCTTCTTGTCGACGATCCGGTCGGGCTCGTTCGGGTTGAGGTTGACCCAGAACGTCGACGCGGGCAGGTTGAGCCAGACGTAGAACGCGTCGGACATCTGCGCCATCGCCAGCCGCCCGCCGGCGACGTCCGGGGGCGCGCCCGGGCCGGCCGGGGACGCGCTGTACGCGTACTGCATGTCGCCGCCCGGGCTCTCCGACAGGTACCGCAGCTGCAGCGACGTGAAGTCGATGCCCCCAGGATCGCCGGCGCCGCCCGTGCCGGCGTTGGACAGCACGGCCGGGCCCTGCGCCGGGGCGTTGCCGGAGCCGCCGCCGAAGTTGTTGCCGCCGACGGCCATCCGGGTGCCCGCCGCGACCGGGCGGCCCTGCTTGTCCCAGTCCTTGACCGACTGTTCGATGTCGTCGTCGGAGGTCAGCTTGTCCTTGAGCTTCTGCCGGGCCTCCTGCTTCTTCTCCTCGCTGACCTTGTCCTTGTCTTTCCCGCGCGGGTAGGCGATCCGGCCGATCATCGCCCGGCTCGGCTTGCTGGTCAGCACCACCCCGCGCTTGAGGTTGGGGAAGTGGGTCCGCTTGAGCTGGTTGACGCAGTCGCTCGGCCCCGAGCAGAACATCTTCTCCGACCCGACCTCGTCGACCTGCAGGTGCAGTTTGGCGTCCATCATGTGGTCGAGGAAGTAGCGGAGGTTCGGCTCGGAGTGG
Organism: Dactylosporangium sp. McL0621; assembly: GCF_049995355.1. Classification (NCBI taxonomy): domain Bacteria; kingdom Bacillati; phylum Actinomycetota; class Actinomycetes; order Micromonosporales; family Micromonosporaceae; genus Dactylosporangium; species Dactylosporangium sp. McL0621. The sequence goes on along the minus strand of NZ_CP188259.1, from coordinate 8,319,227 downwards.
GTCCTGCCGACCTTGAGGTCCTGGGCCAGGTCCGGGTACTCCAGCAGGTTCCACTTGAAGCTCGGCGTCGACGACTGGTCCCAGACCACCGCCTTGCCGCCCTCCGTCAGCTGCTCACCGGCCGGGTTGACCAGCCGCCACAGCCCCGTGTTCCGGTTGAACTGGAAGATGTCGACGTTCGCGACCTTGGTGTTCAACTCGCTCCCGTTGACGCTGGGCATGACGACGTACCAGTCGGTGATCTGCCCACCGGCCTCGGTCTGCCAATGCGCGTCGGCGACGTTGCGCCCGTATCCCGCCCAGTCGTCGGGGTGGTCCACGTGCCCCGGGTCCGTCATCACGGTGTGCCGCCACCGCCACATCAGCAGCGGCATCAGCAGCTGTTCGCCCGCGGCGAAGCGGTCGATCGGATAGTTCGGGTTCGGCTTCGGGGCCGCATCAGCGGCAGGAACCACGACCAGGCCGGCCGAGCCGACCCCGACGATGAGCGCGAGGAGCGCCCCGACACTGCGCAACAGCACGAGCCGGAAGGTGTACCGCATGTCAGTCGTACTCCATCCCGTACTCGTTGAGCAGCACGTTCCACCGGGACTCCTCGTCGGTGAGCGAGTCCGGGTCCCATTCCTCCAAGCCGCTCCAGATGGCGTCGACCGCCTCGGCGACCGACTCCTCGGTGGCGTGCCGCAGGTCGTCGAGCTGATGCTTGAGCAGCCCGACGGCCAGCACGAACGCGGCGATGCTCGAGTTGGTGGGGACCTCGTAGTCGGGATCGTCGTGCAGGTACTGCACCCACCCCGTCGAGACGTCGATCGCGTACCGGTACCACTGCTGCACCACCACGACGACGTACTGCCGCCCGTCGCGCTCGGCCACGTCGAGCAGCCGCTCGTCGCCGATCAGCAGGATGTCGCGCACCTGGACGTCCGGTAGCCCCACGGTCGTCAGAAACTCCCGGGCCCGCGCGTCGAGCAGCGGCGGGACATGTTCCGGTGCGACCGGGACCAGGCCGTCGCCCCACTCGTCGCGGACCCGCTGCACGAGCTCCGCCCAGGAATGGCCTTCCGCCACGTCAAACCCCCGTGATGACGCATGCCTATTCATGGATATTGCGCTGAGTGTACGCCCCGATACCTGGACCGGCTGCCCCGAGGCGCGCGCCGTCGCCGGGGCCGGCAGCGCCCTGGTCCTGGATCTGCCGGTGTACCTGGGTGTGGCGGCGGGAGAGGTGGCGATGCTGATCGCCGCGCTGGTACCAGCTGGCGGAGGCCCCCGTGCTGGTCGGCGGCGAGTCACGCCGATCGTGACCGTGCGGGTCGAGGCCCGCTCCGCTCTCCGGCCGGACCGCACGCGATACGTGGCCGGCCACGCGGTCCGGTTTCATCCCGTGCCGCACTGGCACAGCACACGGTAGGTCGTGAGGATGTAAGCGTGAGCTCGCCGCAGCCCCTCGCCGACCCCGGGTCCGAGCCGGACACGACCGCCCCGCACACCCTCGGGCCGGCCCCGGATCACCGTTACCTGCTCGACAACGCCCGGGTGGAGGCGGGCGAGCGGTTCACCTGGCTGGCCGAACTGTTCGACGGAGTCACCCGGGGGCACTTCGACCGCCTCGGCGTGAAGGCGGGCTGGCGCTGCTGGGAAGTCGGCGCCGGAGGCCCCAGCGTTCCCGAGGCACTCGCCACCGCCGTCGGACCGACCGGTCACGTGCTGGCCACGGACATCAATCCGGCCTGGCTGGACCCGCACGGCGGATACGAGGTGCTCCGGCACGACATCGTCGGCGACCCGCCGCCGCAGCCGGGCACGTTCGACCTGGTACACGCCAGGCTCCTCCTCGTCCACGTGCCCGACCGGGCCCGGGCGTTGGCGACGATGGTGGCGGCGCTACGGCCCGGCGGCTGGCTGCTGGTCGAGGACGCCGACACCGAGCTGCAGCCGCTGGCCTGCCTCGACGAGGTCGGCCCGGCCCAGCAGCGCGCCAACCGGCTGCGGCGCGCCGTCCGGGAGTTGCTGACCCGCCGCGGCGCCGACCTGCGCTACGGCCGCACGCTGCCGCGGGCGTTGCGCGCGGCCGGCCTGGTCGACGTCACGGCGAGCGGCTGCTTCCCGTTCGGCGGGACAGCCTGCGACCGGCTGGAGACCTCGACGGTACGCATGGTCCGCGCCGAGTTGCTCGCCGCCGGGCTGGCCGGCGACGCCGAGATCGACGCGCACCTGGCCGCCGTCGACGCCGGCGAGCTGGACCTCACCCTCGCGCCCCTGATCTCAGCCTGGGGACGCCGCCCGGGACGATAGATGTCCTACGAGTCGCCGAGTATGACGGTGTGCTTCTTGGCCGCGAACTCCTCCGCGGACAGCAGGCCCGCCGCCTTCAGGTCGGCCAGCTGCTGGATCAGATCGAGCCGGTCGGCGAACCCGGCGGGGTCGCCCTTGAGCCGATCGAACTCGGCCCGCGTCAGCCCCCCGTCGCTGCGCAGCTGGTGCAGCTGCTTCGTCCAGGCCGTGTGGTCGCCGGCGACCGCGGCGTCGGTCGTCTGCGGTTCCGCGGTACCGTCCTGCTTGCGCCGGAGCTTGAGCAGTGCGGGGATCCAGATGCCGAGGCCGAGCGGGAGGAAGACCGCGGCCATGATGTAGGCGCCGAGCTCCGATCCGGGGCCGAGGTCGGGCTGCGTGAGGACCAGGTAGAGCAGGGCGAAGCCGCCGCCGGCGAACAGGGCGCTCCACACGATCTGCCCGGCGCCCGGCTTGATCAGACCCTCCTTGCTCACGAACAGGCCGATGAACCACAGGACCAGGCCGACCGGGAGGAGCGGGCCCCAGATCCCGGAGCCCTGCGGGCATTCGCGCGCGATCACGTGCGGGCCGCCCGTCCCGCAGGTGCCGATGTCGAGGAGGTGGTAGATGCCGGTCGCCAGCAGGGCGACGCCGCCGAGGCCGATCACCAGGCTCAGGACTTCCCGCACGCTGATTTTCAATCCGACCTCCGGGCCGATCGCGAGATGCCGCACAGCGTGGCACTCACATCGGTGACGTCCTGTCCGGAAGCCGACGCAGGCGGCCAGGAACAGGAGCCGGAGGCCCCGCCTCACGTTTCCGGCGGGAAGTCGGCAGCGCGGGAGGCCGCCTCGGATCGGGTGATGTCGGTAATTGCCTCGCGGAGTGTCGACGTCACCGCGTCGTACGCGCCGCTGCCGAGTACCAGCCGATGTGGCGGTGATTCCCCGGCCATCGCGGCGATGACCGCGCGAGCGCCGCGCAGCGGGTCGCCGGGCTGCTTGCCGTCCTGGTCGATCATCGCGGACCGTACGTCTTCCAGCATCCGGCGGTAGGCCGGAATGGTCTCGGTGAGCGGCTCGTCGGGAAACCCGGCATAGGCATGGGTACGGAACGCTCCCGGCTCGATCGCCAGTACGCGGATGCCCAGCGGGGCGACCTCCTCGCGCAGTGCCGCCGTCACCGCCTCGACCGCGTGCTTCGCGGCGCCGAGCTCGACGCCGCGTTCGCCCCGGCCGAGCGCACCGGCCCACCCGGCGGCCGCTACGCCAACGAGCTGTTCACCGCCGGCGCCGGGATGATGACGGTGTACCGCCCGGTCCGCGGACCCCGCGCGACCGGCCGCATCGAGGTCGTCGAGCTGCCACCGGCCGACCTCGCCGTCACCGTGCATCCGGGTGGCCACGGCGACATCGACGTCACATACGGCCGGTTGGGGTCATGGGTGGTGGAGCACGCCCTGGCCGTCGACGGCCCGGTCGACGAGATGTACGTGGTCGGCCCCCGCGACACCCCGACCGCGGCCGACTGGTGCACCGAGATCGGCTGGCCGGTGTTCCGCCTCACCCCGGAGCGGTGACAAGGCTCGTGGGCCCTTGGCTGGACCCTGCCACCACCGCCAGCAGTGCGGTGACCGGCCGGTCAGCGGGCGTGTGTCTACGCCGGCGCCGTACCGTGTCCGCGTTTGTCTCCGAGCGCGCCGCACACATCCACATGGGCGCCTGAAATCCATTCGGCGATCGGCGCGCCGGACGGCAGGATGGCCGCTTATGGGGAACCGGGCCAATTACGTCGTCATCGAGCGGGGCGAGACGTCCCTGGGCTGGTCGCGGTGGGGCGCCACGCGTATCGTGGCCGACCTCCTCGCCGGCCCTGAGGCGGCGACCGCGGCGTTGCGACCGTCGGAGCCGTCCGAATTCCCGCCGCCGAACACCGCCGAGGCGCTGCAGTGGACGGGCATCACGCCGGTCGACGAGCTCATGACCGACGTCTACTGCGAGGGCGCCGCCCTGATCGACCACGACCGGCGGGTGCTGCTCGCCTTCGAGCAGCCCGACGACTACGCCACGTTCGTCGACGGGCTCGCCGGGCTGGTCGAGGCGTGGCCGGGCTGGCACGTGCGGTGGGCGTTCGACGGGGTGCTCGACATCGCCGCGTACCTCGGCCAGGACCGCACCCCGCTCCGCGAGCAGGCGCCCGACCAGAGTCTGCTCGCGGACCGGCCGGCGCCGTTCCACGGCCCGGACGACCTCCGCCCGGACCGACCCGACCACTGGTACGAGGGCGTGCTGAGCATCCGGCGCCCCGACGGCTCGCTGGAGCTGTACCTGGCCGCGGACGACCAGACAGCGATCGCCTACACCACCGCGGCGAAGGTCGAGGCGCTGGCATCCGGGTTCGCCCATCTGGAGCGACCGGAGCTCCCGCGCTGGGGCCTGCATCTCGACCAGGCCGCCCGCGCCGGCGCGCTGTGGTGCATCGACCGGCTCCAGGGCGCCCTCATCGATCTGTCGCCGACGTGGCCCGGCTGGACCTGGACGTTTTGGGGCGCCGACGTGCGTAAGCAGCTCGACGCCTGCGCCGGCGCGCTTCGCGTGCCGCCGCTGCCGGCCCGCCTGCGCCACCTGAACACCGTCGGCCTGTAGACGGGGCACCGGCCGTGGCTCCTCGGTGATACCAACTGCGCCGCGTCCGGCCAGCGGCAAATCCACTACAGCTGCGAGGCGCCGCCGTCGACGGTCAGCTCGGCGCCCGTAGTGTAGGTGGCATCGAACGCCAGAAACAGCACCGCCCTTGCTACCTCGACCGGGTCTCCCATGCGGCCCATCGGGTTGCGGGCAACAAACTCCGTCTCTAGCCGCTCCGCCGCGTCCGCCGGCATCGAGCGCCGCAGGATGCCGGTGTCGATCGGGCCCGGGCTGACCGCGTTGACCCGGACCTTCCGGTCGAGCAGCTCGTGGGCCAGGCTGCGGGTCATCGAGCGCAGCGCGGCCTTGCTGGCGGCATATGCGCTGCTCATCGGCAGGCCCTTCACATTGGCGACCGACGTGGTGAACACGACGCCGCTGCCCTCGGTCAGCATCGGGGCGAGCCGCTGCACGGTGAAGTACGGTCCCTTGGCGTTCACCGCGAACAACTCCTCGTACACCCCCGCGGTCATCTGCTCGAACGGCAGATTGTGAGTCACCCCGGCGTTGACGAACAGGGCGTCGACCGTACCGAACTCGGCCTTCACCCGAGCGGCGAGCGCGTCGATGTCGGCCGACGAGGCCGCATCGCTGCGCACCGCCAGGACATTCCCGCCGAGCCGCTCGCGGGCGGCGCCGAGCCGGTCCGGGTCACGCCCGGTGACCAGCACCCGGGCGCCGCCGTCGGCCAGAAGCCGCGCCGTGGCGAACCCGAAACCGCTGGTTCCACCGGTGATCACAACGTTCTTGCCCGCATAGTTGCCCATGCGCCCCACTCAAGCCCGCGCCGGCCTCGCCGTCCAAGACCTGTCCGGCAACCCGCCATACCATCGAGGCATGACGAGGATGCCCGACATCGACCTGCGACTGGTCCGCTATTTCACCGTCGTGGCAGAGTACGGGAACTTCGGCCGGGCCGCCGCCGCGCTACATGTGGCGCAGCCGTCGTTAAGTCGGCAGATCCGGCGCTTGGAGGACCAGCTCGGCGCACGATTGATCGACCGCACCCCGCAGGGCAGCAGCCTCACCGAGGCCGGCCAGGCGTTCCTGACCGAGGCGAAATCCCTGCTGCACACTGCCCACCAGGCCATTCTCGCCGCCCGCGACACCGGCCCGGCCCTGACGATCGGCCACGTCGGCGACCTCGTCGTCACCCCGATCGTGCTGGAACTGCGCCAACGCTTCCCGGCCGCCGTCATCCGCACCCGCCACCTGACCTGGCAGCAGGCCCACGCCCTGGTGGACGGCCGGGTGGACGCGCTGATCACCCGCCTCCCCCCTGTCGTTGCCCGCAGACGGCCTCCAGGTGGACGTCCTCTACGACGAGCCGCGAGTGGCGGTGCTGCCCGCGTTTCACCCGCTGGCCGGTCGCGCCTCGCTCACTGCCGGCGACCTGGCCGACGAGGACCTCGTCGCGTGCACAAGCAGCCCGACCATGTGGAGCACGCCGCCCGGGCCGGAGGACACCTTCGAGGACAAGCTCGAGCTCATCGCGAGCGGGGCGGTCGCGGTCCTGCCCGCCGGCGACCGCCGCAGCACGCTGCACCCGGGCGTCGCCACCATCCCGATCACGGGCATCGAACCGTGCCAGGTCGTAGCAGTAACCCGCGCGGGCGACCGGAGCAGCCTGATCGCCGCCTTCAAGAACGCGGCGCGCGCCTGGGGTGCCAACCCCGAAGGAGAACACCGGGCCCGGACGGCCTGAACCAATTCCTGTCATTCGCCGGCCGCGGAAGACGGTTACCTCGACCTGCTCGGAAGTTGTAGCGACGTTCGGAGCAACGATGCAGGAGCGGGCATGGGGCGGCTTGCCCGTACCCCTACTCTTGGCGGGATGATCAGCACCGAGGAATCCGTGCCGCGCGCGTCGCCGGCCGGGACCCCGCGCCGCCGCCGGTGGTTGACCGTGCTGCTGTGGCTGCTCATCGCGCCGTTCGCGGTATGGGCGGCGGGGCGGGTGTTCGGTCTGGAGCGCGGCTACCCGACCATCCAGCTCATCGCCTTCACCCCGTATGTCGCGGTGGTCGCCTTGGTGCCGCTGGCGCTGGCGGTGCTGACGAAACGGGTCTGGCCGGCGGTCGCGGCGGCCGGGGTGGTGGTCGCCTTGGCCGCGTGTGTCCTGCCGCGCTGGATCGCTGACGCCGACGCCGGAGTTCCCGCAGGGCCGACCCTGCGGGTGATGACCGTCAACATGCTCTACGGCCAGGCCGAACCCGGGCAGATCGTGCGGCTCGTCCGCGACGGCGCCGTTGACCTGCTCGCCGTGCAGGAATACACCGCGCAAGGGCGTGCGGCACTGCGCGCGGCCGGGTTGGAGGAGACGCTGCCCAACGCGGTCGCCTATCCGCGGGCCGATGCGGGCGGTTCGGCGGTCTACAGCCGCTTCCCGCTCACGGAACAAGGGTACCGGCAGCTCGCCGGCGGCTTCATGCAGGCGCACGCCAGAGTGCAGGTGCCGGGCGCCCCGGAGGTGTACGTCGAGTCGGCGCATCCGTGCGCCCCTATGGGCCGCGCGTCGGACGCCTGCTGGGTGGCCGATCTCGCGGCGCAGCCGGCGGCGATCCCAGGCGGGCCGGTCAGCCTGCTCATGGGCGATTTCAACTCGACGCTGGACCACAAGGCGTTCCGCCGGGTCGTGGCGAAGGGGTACCACGACGCCGCCGACCTCGCCGGTGCCGGGCTCGCCACGTCGTGGCCCTACGACAACCGGTGGTACTTCCCGAGTGTGACGCTCGACCACATCCTCGCCGACAAGCGCGTCGGCGTGCGGAAGGTAGTGATCCATCGCGTCGCCGGGAGCGACCACCGGGCCGTGTTCGCCGAACTGGTGCTCCCGACGGCCGGCGGCTGACCCGTTCGGAGGGGCAGCTCATCGAGCCTGTTGAGGGCCGCGCCTGAGCTCACCCCGCTCAAATCGCGGCTGCCTATCCAGGCCATCCTGACGGAGTAACCCCCTGGGCATCGCCCGCCGATCGACGCGACCCGAGCATTGACGTGATCAGGTGCGCGCTCGGCGGCACGACGGGACGCCTCGGCCTCGCCGAGGCTGGTCACAGCTGGTGACCAGGTCGAGCCGCCACCGCGCCCCAACGCTGAGTTGTGCGGTTCCCCACCCGCCGAGCCACCCTCGTCGATCTTGCAATTGTGGTGGGGCGGTCGTGGTGATCGGTCGCATTCCGTACCCAACGATGCGGATGGGAATACCTTGATCTATACGGTCACGCTGTGATGTATCGAGTCCGTTCCACGATCGGCTTCCTGCTCGGCGTCGTCTGTCTGGGCGTCGCGCTCTTCGCGCTCGTCCAGCTGGTCCGGGGCGGTTCCTGCGCATCCGGAGGCAACTACGTCTCGGCCCGGCAGTGCCCACCGGGGACGGGCAAATGGGCGTTCATCCTGCCCCTCGCCATCATCGGCGGCCTCGCGAGCTTCATCCTGGGCCGGCTACGGTTCGGGCAGCCGGTGCCGGTCCCGCCGCCGCACCCGCACCCCTTCGGCAACGCGGGTGGGGGAACACCGCCATTCCGCGCGCTTGTGAGGATCAACGACGGGCAGTCGTTTGCGGCCGGGTCCGGCGCCGCGCAGCCCGCCCCGGCGACGGACCCGCTCGTCAGGTTGAGCATGCTGCAGTCGCTGCGGGACTCCGGTGCGCTGTCGCCAGCCGAGTACGAACAGGCGAAGGCGAAGATTCTGGCCGAAATGCAGGCATCATCCGGGCGCGCCCGACCCGCGCTGTTCCGCACACGAGTGTCATCGACGCCGGCAAACGGAGCGAGTAACCGGACCCTACGTACGTCGCCCGCACACGCAGACAGCGGCATGGGCGCGGCCTCGACGCTCGCGACGACCTTCGCGAGCGTAGGGGCTCCGCAGCCGGCCATTGGCGTGACGCAAAGCACTGGAACGTTTCGGCGATAGCCGCCCTCCTCCCAACAGAAACGTTGGAGAGGAGTCGCGGTGACCACGACAACAGCGATGCCGGTCGTCGAAGGCGTCCGGCACAGTATTGTCCAGGCCGGTGGCCTGAACTTCCACGTCGCCGAGGCCGGTGACGGCACCCCCGTGCTGATGCTGCATGGGTTCCCACAACACTGGTATGCCTGGCGGAAAGTAGTTCCGCTGCTGCCCGGATGCCGGCTCATCTGCCCCGACCTGCGCGGTTTCGGCTGGTCGGACGCGCCGCGACGGGGCTACGACGTGAGCACGCTGGCCGGCGACATGCTCGCGCTGATGGATGCCCTGGCGCTGGAGCGGGTGTACTTGGTCGGGCACGACTGGGGCGCAAAAGTCGGTTTCCGGCTCTGCATGAGCCAGCCGGACCGCTTCATCGGGTTCGTCGCGCTCAACACGTTGCATCCGCGGCCAGCGCGTGGACCGCTGATTCGGCACGCGTGGCGGCAGTGGTACACGGCGTTGATCGAATATCCCGGCGTCGGCGCCTGGATGCTGCGGCGCCCCGGGCTGGTGCGGTTCCTGCTGCGCCGGGCCGTGACCGACCCTCGACTGTGGCGCGACGACGAACTGGCCGCCTTCGCCGAGGTGCTCAGCCAACCCGAACGGGCCCGCGCCGGGCAGGCGCTGCACTGGCAGTACGTCATACGGGAGATTCCCCGGCTGCTGCGCCACAGCGTGCCCGAGCGGCCGCTGACCGTACCGACGACATTGCTGTTCGGCGCCGAGGACGTCACGCTGTCGCCGGCGCAGTTGGCCGGCGCTGAGGGCCTGCGCGTTCAGGTGGTCGCCGGCTGCGGGCATCATCTGCCCGACGAGCGTCCGGAGCTGGTCGCCCAAGCGGTTCGCGGGATGCTCGAAATTCGCACTACGTACGACGGGCAGTGACCCGGGCGGCGAGGCGGTCGGCGGCGCGCCGGTTGGCCAGCCCGGCCAGCACGGGTACCAACGCGGCACGGCCCGGCACTCGTATGCCTCCGGTGAGAGCCACGAGCGTACCGGCCGGGTCCGGCCGTGCCGCCATACCGATCAACAGGAACCTGCTCTGCATCCAGCACCAGCCCGGCCGCAGCAGCACGTCGAAGCGGGCCCGCATCCCCCACCGGCTGCGGGCCACCGCCTCCAGCCGCTCACCGTCGCGGCGGGTGATCCGGACACGGTGCAGATCGGGCTGGAAGCGGCCAAGTTCGCCTTCCAGGTCACTCATCACCGCCCACACGTCGTCGAACGGCGCCCCCACGATCCGGCTGGCAACCCGCGCTCCCGGGATCGCCGCCGCCAGCACGGTCAACCGGCGTACCGGGTCGAGCTCGGCCACCGGCCATACGTCGGTCATGATGTCCACGCCCTTCGAAAGCTGGCCCGGGCGCGATGCAGGCGGGACTTCACGGTGCCCGCGGGCACGTCCAGAATCCGCGCCACCTCCGCCTCGTCAAGGCCTTCCAGGTCGCGCAGGACAAGCGCCGCTCGATGTTCGGGCGACAGCCGGTCGAGCACGTCACGGATGTCGGCCGGCAGCTGCGGATCGCCCGGGGCAGGCAGTTCATCCAGCTCGGTCGGGATGCCACGGGCCTGCTGCCGCGCCACCCGCACCGCTTCGCGTACCGCGATCGCCCGCACCCAGCCATAAAGGGCCTCCGGCTCACGCAGCGTCCGCAGGCCCCGGAACACCGCGATCAGCGCCTCCTGGGCCGCGTCAGCCCCGCCGTCCAACGCGATCGGGCCGCAGATGCGGCCGACATACCCAGCAAGGTGATCAAGCAGATCACTCATCGCCAGCACATCACCGCCCAGCGCAGCGCGCGCCAGCGCCACCCCGCGATCCCGTTCCACAGCCTGAAGCCTGCCACAGCACCCATCTCCGACTGCTACACCGGTCCCCCGCAGCGAGAGCCCGCTCATCGGCTAGATCCGTGCGCGAATTCCAACCGTGACCGTACGGGTCGCGGCCCGCTCTTCAACCCCGACGGCGCGCAACCACGGCAACAAGCCGCGTCCGGAAGACGCCGTGGACTCGGATCAGATTATCGAGGTGGGCCTGGTCCGGCCACGCCAGCGCACCGGACCCGGTCTGGCGGCTGCTGGAGGAGCAGCCGGGGCGTTGGCTCCTCGTGGTCGACAACGCCGACGACGACTAACTGCTCGCTCCGGCCGGCGGCCGGGTGTCCGACGGCACGGGCTGGGTCCGCCGATCGCTTTCCGGGCGCGGAATAGTCCTGGTCACCCGGCGGAGCGGTGAGCCTCGCGTTCACGCCGGCCGGCCAGTTGCACCTGGTGCACGGCGACGACGGACGTCGACACCGAACCGAGCAGAACGCCGACGAGCCCGAAAATCGCCTCAGCCGCCATGTCCTGATTCTGAAGCAAGGCGAAGAGTCCGATGCCGAGGGTGCCGCTGGGCGCGGAAGACGTACAGGCGGAGCATCAGGAACCGCCCGGCGCCGGCGAGTCCGGAGGCGCTGAGGTAAGCAGCCTGCTCCCAGCACATACCGACGGATGGCTGCACCGCGTGCAGTACGAGGATGACGGCCGAGGTGAGCATGTAGGCGGCCGCGGCCGAGCCGGCGGCTTGCAGGTGCTGATGCCATTGCGCGCGCCGACGAGCGCCGAAGGTGAACCGCGCGTGGAGTTCGGTGCCCAGCAGGGTGGACACGACGGTGATCAGCGCGTTCGCGGTCACCCATGGCATGAGCGTGGCCGTCAGCGGCACCGCAGCACTGGAAGCGAGCCCGACACCACCGCCGATCAGAACGAACTTGGCGAACGAGGCGAATGGGCTCCGGGTGGCCGGCTTCGTCGATCGTAGCGACGCGATCGGCTCGCCTTCGCGCTCCACACCAGAACGGCGGCGAGCGGGCTTCAGCATCGGCCGTACGGTCGAGGCGGAGCAACGTCTTGGACCGGCCGGCCCGCGCCGGCGTGGCCGGCAACCCGCGCCGGTGCCGGTCAGCCCCACCGCGCCGGCCGTCTGCTCGCTCATGACAGTTCTCCTCGCGACGACGGCGGAGGTCGGCGCGGGAGTGTCGAACGTCTGCATCGTGCCCTCCATCGAGCGTCGCCATCCGGTCTCGGCGGCCCGTACGTCCGCCGGCAAACTGACCATGGCCGACGCCGCTGACACCGCCTTATCAGCGCGCTGACAGGCACGGGGGACCCGCGTCAGCGCAACGGCAGCAGCACGGATCGGCGCCGGCTTCATCAAGCCGCGCGCGTCGACGGCCGCCTCCGCGGAATCCCGCACAGCACCTGCGGAAAGCTGACCGGCGAGTCGTCAGCGAGTAGCGTTGATGCGCGCCACCCGAAGCTGCCCGGCCCGCACCGACGGCACCCGCGAGCGATGGCTACTCACAAGATCAGCAGCCCCCTAGGCACCGGCACCCGGGATGAATGCGATACGCATCGTGACGGGCTCGACCGCCATCGCCGCCCGCTGAGGGCCCATTTGAAGCGATCGCCACGTCGGGGACGGGAAACGTGGCGTTGGTGGACATCGGTCAACGGTCAAGTTGCTGCCGACATAGTACGAGTCGGTTCTGGGCCTCGTGAGTGGCCGGATGGTCCGGACCGCATACCCGGACCAGGTCACCGAGGACGGCTTCGAACTCGGCGACCGCGGACGCCGGGTCGCCGGATTCGGCGCGCCAGAATGCCAGGCTGCTTCGGGTGCTCAGAGTTTCAGGATGATCGGCTCCGAGGACGCGTATCCGATCGGAGAGCACTTCCTGGAACGCCTGGACGGCGGCACCTGGATCGCCGGCATCGCCTAGCAGGGTGGCGAGGTTTGCCCGGTTCCACAGCGTGTCGGGATGGTCGGCTCCGAGGACTCGTACTCGATCGGAGAGCAGGCGGGCGAAGGCGACGGCCGCACCAGAGAGGTCACCGGCCCGTTGCCGCCAGTACGCGAGATTGCCGCGTCCGGTCAGGGTTTGCGGATGATCCACACCCATCACGCGTGCGAAGTCGGCTGCGAGTGCCTCGAACTCGTTGACCGCCTTGCCGACATCGCCGGCCTCGCCGCGCCACGAGGCGAGATTGCCGCGGGTTGCCAGGGTGTCGGGGTGATCGGACCCGAGTATGCGCAACTGGTCGTCGAGCAGCTCCTCAAATCCGAGGACGGCACCGGCGACGTCGCCGCCTTCCCCGATCATCGACGCCAGGTTGCTGCGACTGCGCATCGTGATGGGATGGTCCGGCCCCAGCACTGCGATCTGGTCCGGGACCAGCGTCCGGTAGGCGGCGACCGCGCCCGGCACGTCGCCTGCGACTCCGCGCCATCTGGCCAGGCTGCCGCGGATGGTCAGCGTCCGGTAGCTCTGTGGGCCCAGCACGCGGCTGTAGTCATCGACCAGTGCTTCGAACTCGGCGACCGCCCCGGCGGGATCGCCGGCGCGGGCGCGCGAGTGGGCGATGTTGTTGCGGGTCGAGAGGGTCTCGCCGTGGTCGGCACCGAGAATCCGTACCTGGTCGGCGAGTAACGCCCGGTTGGCCTCGATCGCACCGCGTAGATCACCCGCTTCGCCACGCCAGCGTGCGAGGTTGCTGCGGGCCGCCAGGACGTCAGGATCATCGGGTCCAAGGCTTCCAACCAGATCCGCGACAAGTACCTCGGCGTCCGCCGCGGCACCTGCGGCGTCTCCGGACTCACCACGCCAGCGAACCGAGTACGCGCGGCTCAGTAGGGTGTCACGGTGGCCGGCGCCGAGCCGCCAGGATGCGTCGGTGGTCAGTTGGTCAAAGTAGGCGGTCGCAGCCTGGAGCAGTCCAGCGCTGCCGAGGCTGTAGCCTGCCTGCACGAGCACGGTGTGCGCTTCGGTCGTCCACAGACTGCCCTCGGCGTGGCTTCGCAAGGCGTCTACATTGGACCGCAGGGACTGCGCCAGCGCGACATCCCGGTCGATCTCGGGCCAGATTTCGACTATCCCGTCGGCCGCTGCACGGGCCGCGCGTGCGAGGAGGTCGGGCGAGGTCTGGTCCCGCATCGACCGCTGCACCAAAGCGTGAACCCGCACACTGCGGGTGTTGCCGGTCGCGTCCTCGTCCAAGACCACCAGATTGAGCCGAACCAGGCAGGCGATCGCGTCGCGCGTCACGCCTGCTGTGACCGGCTCCGCCGTTGAGGCGTTCGGCTGGACAGCCGTCAGGAAGTCCACCGTTGCCCGTGCCGACATCAGCTCGATCGGAACGCCGTTTGGATTCAGCAGGCTGAGGAGTACCGACAGCGGGCGGGCCAGCCCTCGCGGTGCCAACTGATCGGCGGCCTCCACCGACAGGGTCAACGCGATGGCGCTGGGTCGTGAGTAGTCATCCGGCAGTGAGGCGGACACGAGGGCTGCGAACGCGTTGTGCTGGTCGGAGAAGCGAACGCGGTACTCCGCGCAGGTCAGGTCACCGTCGAAGATGTAGGCGACGGCCTGGGCAAGAGCCAGGGGAAGGTAGCCCAGATCCGCGGCCAGATCGTCGGCCTCATCGAGCCGGGCCGGGTCCTCGGCAAACTGCTCGGCCAGGTAGGCGCGGGCCTCCCAGGGGGTGAACAACCCGACCGGCAGCACCACTCCATGGCTGCGCAATGATGCGTCCCGGCGCCGGGTGGTCACAATGACCTGGCCACCCTGGGTTGCCGGAGGCCACCATCCGTCCAAATCGGATGGGTCCGCCAGGTCGTCGAGGACGACCAGCCAGCGGGCCGTCGCAACGCCGAGATAGGCCAGAAATGCGGCGGCGCCATACGCCGGATCAGCCTGGTCGACCCCGGTGATCTCGGCTCCGATCTGGGCGTAGCCCGTCACGATCGCACTGCGACTCTGGGCGTTGATCCACACAAGGATGTCCAACTGCGCATTGTCGCGCAGGCGCCGTGCTACGGCCGCCGCCAGTTGAGTCTTGCCTACCCCGCCCAAGCCCGAGAGAATCTGTGCCGATGAGCCGGTGAGAATGGCCGTACCGCGGGCCGCCAACGCGGCGTCCAGGTCGGCGGCCACCGTGCGCTGCTGGAAACAGGCCGCTCCGTTGGGTACAGGGCCTACAGCATGGCGAACCATACGCCTCAACGGCGCCTGTCCCCGCAGTCGCTGGACGAACGCCGCTCCGGGCATCCGACCGTCGCGCACGTCCTCCACCTGGATCTCGTCGAGACCAAGAATGATGTCGCCGCGTAGACGCAGCGGCAGAACGGGCTTGCCCGCGCGCTGAGCCAGGTCCACCTCACGAGCCACCCATCTCGACACCGCGGCCGCTGGCGACATCACGACCAGCAACGCAGAGCACGATGTGACCCGCTCCCGGAGCACCTGCTCCCAGCGCTCTCCTGTCGGGATCTCATCATCGGCCCACACATCCACCCCGGACCGGGCCAGCGAGCCGACCAGTCGATGCACATAATCACGATCAGAGTGCGCGTAGCTGACGAATATGTATCCACCATCAGACATCACTCGCCACACCTCCGGAGCGCGGTGCCCTCGACTGCGAGCCCGCCTCCAGCATGGGCAGTGTTCGTCGAATTGACCACCAGCATGAAGCCTTCTGGGGCAGACGGTAGGCATCGGGTCCAAGCCGATCACTGTCGGCGCGACGCGTATGGGACACGGGCATGCGGAGCGGCCGGCGAACGCGCGGCACGCGCATCAGCGGGAGTTGGCCGCCGGTGCGCCGGCGATGGCTTGGCGGCACCCGGACCATCGACCTTGACGCATCCCCGTATGGTGGCCTTGCCGCATCGCGGTCCGTCGACTCGACCAGGAAAGTCGCCCGGCCTAGGGAGGTGCTGTGAAGTTCGACGACGTGTTCTGGTACATCGTCATATTCCTGTTCCTTTTCAGCGGCAGTATCGCCGGGTTCGTCCAGCACCTCCAGTCCCGCCGGCACAGGTTCAAACTGGCGATGGTCAAGGAGAAGGTCAAGTTGGAGCAGGCGAAGGCCAAGCTGGCTGAGGAGCAGAACCGGCAGGCCGCGTTGGACGTGCGCAAGGCCGAGTTGGAGATCGAACGCTATGACCGGCGGATACCGGGCGTGCTATCGGTCCCACTGACCGACAACGGCGTGGAAGAGGTGCCGTAGCCGAATCTCGGCGGTCCCCGGTCTTCGCGCACGGGGTATCCGCACATCGGCACGAGCGCTCACGAGATCAAGCGCGACGCGGCGTACGCCGAGTCGACCGGGAACGCCGAGACCTTCGAAGCCGCGCTACTGGCGCGTCGGAGGGAGAGCCCGAGGGTTCTGTCTCCGCGGCCAACGGGCAGGGGCTTCGACTTCGCCGACGACAAGCAGAGCCCCGCCCCGCAGCGGTATATCCCTGGCCACGGTGACCAAAACCCCCAGGCGGACACGGCCCGGCCGGCGTTGACGGGGGTGCCTCCCTTGACACTTTCCCGCGCGGGACATAGCGTGCCGTCAAACTAACAGGAAACTTAACAGTTTCGCTGGAGGAAGCCGTGCATCGATCCCCGCGCGACCTGCTGCTCGCCTCGGCCGTGGCCGTCGCGACCGTCACCACCGGCGCCGCCTGGCTGCTGGCGCCCTCTCCGGCCAACGCCGCGGTGAGCCTCGCCGACGTCGTGCCCGTGCCGGTGTCGGCGCAGCCCGCGGCCGGCGTGACCTACACATTGCCGTCGAACGCCGCGATCCAGACCGCGGCCGGCGCCGCCGACGCCGGCAACTACCTCGCCGGCATCCTCCGCCCGTCGACCGGCTACGCACTGCCGGTGTCCACCACGACCGGTACGCCGACGAGCGGCATTGCCCTGCTGCTGTCCGGCGCCGACCCGAGCGTGGGCGCCGAGGGCTACCAGCTCGACGTGACCGCCGCCGTCGTCACGCTTCGCGCGCAGACGGCGGCCGGGCTGTTCCACGGGGTGCAGACGCTGCGGCAGCTGCTGCCGGCGACGGTCGAGGCGCGTACCGTCCAGAGTGGACCGTGGACGGTCGCGGGTGGCCGGATCGTCGACTACCCGCGGTACGCGTACCGCGGCGCGATGCTCGACGTGTCGCGGCATTTCTTCGCCCCGGACGTGGTGAAGCGGTACATCGACGACATCTCGCAGTACAAGATCAATATTTTGCATCTCCACCTCTCCGACGACCAGGGCTGGCGCATCGTGATCGACGCCTGGCCGCAGCTGGCGACCGTGGGCGGCAGCACCCAGGTGGGCGGCGGCGCGGGCGGCTACTACACCAAGGCCCAGTACTCCGACCTGGTCTCCTACGCGGCGTCGCGGCAGATCACCATCGTGCCCGAGATCGACATGCCCGGCCACGTGAACGCCGCGCTCGCCTCCTACGCGCAGCTCAACTGCAACAACACGGCCCCGCCGCTGTACACCGGCACGAGCGTCGGCTTCAGCTCGCTGTGCGTCAGCAAGGAGGTCACCTACACGTTCGTGCAGCAGGTGCTCAGCGAGCTCGCCGCCATCACCCCCGGGCCGTACCTGCACGTCGGCGGCGACGAGGCGTCGAGCACGCCGGCGGCGGACTACACCGCGTTCATGAACCGCGTGCAGCCCTTCGTCGGCGCGGCCGGCAAGACCGTCATCGGCTGGCACCAGATCGGTCAGGCCGACCACACGGCGAACCGTGTCGCGCAGTACTGGGGAACGTCCACATCGGACGCGGACCTGAGCGCAGCGGTGGCCAAGGGGGACAAGATCCTGCTGTCGCCGGCCAACAAGGCGTACCTCGACATGAAGTACACCAGCTCGACCCCGCTCGGCCAGACGTGGGCCGGCCTGATCGAGGTGCAGACCGCCTACAACTGGGACCCGGGCGCCTACCTCTCCGGCGTACCGGCCGGAGCGATCCTCGGCGTCGAGGCTCCACTGTGGACCGAAACGATCACCAAGCTGGCCGACATCGAGTTCATGGCGTTCCCGCGGCTGCCGGCGCTGGCCGAGCTGGCGTGGTCGCCGCAGTCGGCACGCAACTGGGACACGTTCAAGGTGCGGCTCGGCGCGCAGGGTCCACGGTGGACGGTGCAGGGAATCAACTACTACAGCTCGCCGCAGGTCCCGTGGGGCACGCCGCCGACGACGCGCGGCGCGTACACCCAGATCCAGGCCGAGAGCTACAACGCCCAGACCGGGACGCAGACCGAGACCACCACCGACACCGGCGGCGGCCAGAACGTCGGCTACATCACCCCCGGCGACACGCTCGCCTACGACCTCGACTTCGGCGCCGCGTCGCCGGCCTCGGTCACGACCCGGCTGGCCTCGGGCGCGTCGAGCGGCACGATCCAGTACCGCCTGGACTCCGCCACCGGCCCGGTCATCGCCAGTGTCCCGGTCGCGTCCACCGGCGGCTGGCAGACCTGGACCAGCACCACCACCAACCTGACGGGCGCGGCCACCGGCGTCCACACGGTGTTCCTCACCTTCACCGGTACCGCGGGCACCGACTTCGTCAACCTCAACTGGCTGCAGTTCAACGCCGGCGGCGGACTGCCCAACGCGTACAGCGTGCGGCAGGCGGAGAGCTTCGGAAGCCAGTCCGGCACCCAGACCGAGACCACCACCGACACCGGCGGCGGCCAGAACGTCGGCTACATCACCCCCGGCGACTGGCTCGGCTACACCAACGTGGACTTCGGCACCCCGACCGCGGCGTCGGTGACCACGCGACTGGCCTCCGGCGCGTCGAGCGGCACGATCCAGTACCGCCTGGACTCGAACACCGGCCCGGTCATCGCCAGTGTCCCGGTCGCGTCCACCGGTGGCTGGCAGACCTGGACCAGCACCACCACCAACCTGACGGGCGCGGCCACCGGCGTCCACGCGGTGTTCCTCACCTTCACCGGTACCGCGGGCACCGACTTCGTCAACCTCAACTGGTTCCAGTTCAACCGGTAGCGCCTGTCGTAGAGCACTTCGAGGCCGGCGGCGAGCACGCCGCCGGCCTCTTCACGCCGCACACGAACCTGTTCCACGCGATGCCCGGCGCGTCGCCCGGCCGCGGCAGGCCGTGTTGCGGATGGGGCCTCGCGGTGGCCGCCGGCACACGGCGTCGCCCGGCCGGGTGTGCTACGACGCGACCGTTGGCTGTGGGGTCGCCCCGTATCGTGGTTGCCAGCAGTTCCCGAGGCCATCGAGGGCGCTCCCGCCATCGCAGTCTGACGATAGTAGGCTCGAGCGGGCAGCGGGAATGAAGGCGCGATGAGGTCGTGAACGGAAATAGCGTTCGCCTGCTGGTGGCGGTCGTGGCCGCGTGGCTCGTTGCGGCGCTGGGCGGTTTGGCTGCCGTACCGTATGCAGCATTTGTTTGGGTTTTCGTCGCTGTTCTGATCCTGCCGGCGATGGTGGCGTTCTGGGACTCCGAGCACGCGGCGCGACGCGGCCGCCCCCGGCTCGACAGCGGCGCGCTGTTGTTCCTCATCGTCCAGCGCCAGTACCGCCTGGGGTGGCTCATCGTCACTGTGGTGTTGGGCTCGCTCGCGGCGGCGAGCAACATGTTCGGCGGCTTCGCCTCGATCGTCGTGGCCTTCGACGGCGAGTTGGTCCACGCCGCGCTGTTGCGCGCCGACATCCGTGACCGCCCGCGCGACGCCGGCTACGACGAGGAGTGCGTGCTGGCCCGACCGGACGGCCGCCGGATCCCCGGCGCGGTCCCCATGTTCGACGATCGCGAGTGCGAGACGACCCAGGACGTCGTCGTCGACCCGCACGGGCTGGTCGATCCGGTGCCGCAGCGCGACGACCCCGGCTCCGGGGCCGCAGCGGACGCGCTACTGCTCGGCCTGGCGCTCGCCTCCTGCGTTCCGGCGGGCCGCCCGAGGCGAGCGAGCGGGCCGGCCGACGCGGCGGTGCAGAATCCCAGGCCGCCATCCCCACACCCGGGGCGGCGGCGCCGTCGGCTGCGTCGCAAGCGCAGCCGCCGCGGGTAGGCGCGGCCGCTGGCGCTGCGATTGACCAGCCTCACCGGGTCGACCACTGACCGGCAGGGAGCGCGGCGGACGGCCCCGAAGACCGCATCGCACACTCCGCGGCATGAGTGCATAGTGGATCATTGGGGCTGGTTGGAAGCGTCCGGCCCACCAGTCGGCTGGCGGTAGGAACTCCGGCATGAATGTTGAGGGCAGATGTTTACACTGCGGGGTCCAGAGGATCAGGTGATCCCGTCCGAGGAACTTGCGGCCGTCTTTGCTGCGACGGCCGGCGATGGTGGTCCGACGTTCAGTTGGGAGTCGGACGAGGGAAGCG
Organism: Dactylosporangium sp. McL0621; assembly: GCF_049995355.1. Taxonomy (NCBI): domain Bacteria; kingdom Bacillati; phylum Actinomycetota; class Actinomycetes; order Micromonosporales; family Micromonosporaceae; genus Dactylosporangium; species Dactylosporangium sp. McL0621. The sequence continues at coordinate 8,299,132 of NZ_CP188259.1, read as the reverse complement.
TCGAGTGGGTCATCGTCGGTCTCATCGACGACGAGTGGTGCTACGTGTCGATGTTGGACTCGGTGGATTGGTCTGATCTGTGCGACGCGGATGATGCCGACAACGGCGGGCGGGTGGAGGTCGTCCTCTGTGGATTTTCGTCGTCCGTTCCGCGGGCCGCGATAGTTCCGCGGGCCGCGATAGTTCCGCGGGCCGCCATAGTTCCGCGGCACGTCGGCCTTGCAGCGCTCGGCAGCGCGCCGACCTTCTCGACGGTGTCGCCCAACTACGTGTGGAGACGGCCCCCCCGATAGCGCTCACGCCGGCCACACGCGTCCGAGCTGGAGCGCGATGGCCCACATCCCTGCCCACACGAGCCGGCTCGGCGGTTCGAGATGACCCGTCCACGCCGCCGGGATCCTGCTCATCGCCAATACCTTCGACGACTGCCTGGTCGACGGCGACTGGCCGATCGTCGAGCGCCGCCCCGTCCGCGCTGACGTACCCTGGCCGGTCTACAAAATGAGTATCACGTCGATGGGCGGCTAGGTAGATGTCGACCGGATTTGTCGTATCCGGGCGGTGCTGTTCGTAGCCAGGGTGAGGGGCCGCCAACCAGGGCGGGCGCCGTCACGACTACAGGAGATGCCGACCGATGCAGCACTCACAAGCCAGGGTCCATCGTATGTTCGAGCTCGTCGAGCCGATCGCCGCCGTCACCTTCTCGGAGGTGCCGAACGAGGCGTTCCTGGCCGTCGGCATGCGCAACTACTGGGACGGATACTTCGCGGGCCGGGCCGCGCCCCTGGGGCTGGCGCCGGCCGCGGTGGTGCACGCGGTCTTCTACAACTTCGCCGACGGCGAGGTGGCGCGCCACATCCCGTGGGTGTGGGGGAAGATCACCCCGCGGGAGGCGATCGCCGTGCGTGAGCGGAGCAGCGCTGCCGCGCTGCGGCAGATGATCGGGGAGCTCGCCGACTCCCCGGGGCTGGTGCGGGTGGCCGATCTCGCTACCCGAGCAGCGGTCAGCGCGCCGACTGAGGGTCGCGTCCTGTACGCCGGGCTCCGGGCGCTCGACGTGCCCGACGAGCCGGTGGCCAGGCTCTGGCACGCGGCGACACTGCTGCGGGAGCATCGAGGGGACGGCCACAACGCCATCCTGGTCGCCCACGGCATCGGCGGCACCGCGGCCCACGTCCTGCTCGCTCTCTCCCTCGGAATGAGGCCGGAGGAGTTCGGCCGGGTCCACCACCTGCCCAAGGCGCAGCTGGCCGCGGTCGTTGACGGGCTGCGCGGCCGTGGCCTCGTGGACGCCGCCGGCGGGTTCACCGACGCCGGCCGCGAGACCAGGGAGCGGATCGAGGCCCGCACCGACGAGCTGGCGGCGTCGGCATACGAGGTGCTCAGCGCAAACGAACTCGACGACCTGATAGCAAGGCTCGAGCCGATCGCCGCCGCGGTGAAGGCCGCCGGCGACTGAGTGGGCGCATCATGCGACGGCCGCGAACCCAGCTCGGCATCTCGCGCTCAGCGCCGAGTCGATCATGTTACGTCTCAGGCTCGCAATCGATCCACGCGTGCGCGACATGATCAAGTCCACTCATTTCGGCTCGATCTGCGCACTGGACCTTGCAGCGTGACCGTAGCCGAACCTGATCCGCGCGTGAGGCCGGCCTTTCTGGCTGGCCTGCGCTTCTTGGATCAGAGATCGTCCAGTACGGTCTGCGGTTGTGGGTCTGTTCAACCGTTGTCGCCGGGCTGTGCCGGAGCCGCTGGTGGAGTTTGACACGGACGGCCGGTTGAGCGTCGCGTCGATGGCTTCGGTACGCCGGGCGGCGGAGGCCGGGCACACGGGTGCCGGGGGAATCCTGGGGGCGGCCTTGTGCCAGGCGGGCCGGTACGCCGAAGGGATCCCATGGTTGGAGGGTGCGTGGGCGGCGGGTGACGTGGATGCCGGGTTCAACCTGGGCACGTTCGCGAAGCTGCAGGGCGACCTCAACCGAGCGGAGGCTATCTGGCGGAAGGTGGCTGACACCGCAGCGTCCGGCAGCGCGGATGCGATGCTGGGCCTGGCCCGGCTGGCGTTGGAGCGCGGGGATCGAGGTGAGGCGGCTCGCTGGATCGAGCCGGTGCTCGGCCAGGACGACGGATACCCGGTCACAGCATTGGGTGTGGCATTCCGGGACGACGGAGACCAGTCCACGGCGTTGCGGCTGTTCCATGCCGCCATCGGACGCGGAGATCCGTACGCCATGGAGTACGCGGCCAGGATCTACGACGCCCGCGGGGCGGCGGAGCACGCGGCGGAGCTGCGCGGCCGAGCCGCGGACGTCCGGACGGTCGAGGCCAATCGGCAGTCTCCGGTCCTGGGGCTCTGACGGCCCCGGGTGGCATCCTGGCCCTGCCATCGCCGCTCATCCTTGTTCGTGGATCTTTAAAGGCCGGCACGACTGCGACGCGGCTCCCAGCGAATCTGCTGCTGCGATCGACCGAGTGGGACACCGGATCGTGGAGTCCCGCGACTACGCCGACCACGTGGGCGGCGCCCGCGCCTTCGGGCGGCTGCCGACCCTGGCCGCCGCGCTCACTGCCGCCAACGACGACCGGTAGCCACAGTGCGGGGGCGTCCATGCCGCGACCGGAGGACCGCTCTCCGGCACGGGTCAGAATCGGTGTGACACCTACGGCTTGGCCGACGAGGTGATCGGCGATCCGGCCGGGGCTGCGGAGTCCGGCACCCCCGCGTAGTCGGGCAGCTCGATGCCGTTGATCGCGCGCCCGACCAGCTCGGTGAACCAATCGCCGGCGAAATCGGGGCTCGGCTCGGCGTTGTCGCGGCTGCGGGCGTTCAGCCGGCCGATCTCCTGGTTGGCCTCGACGAACGAGCGCATCCGCGCCTCGTAGCGGGTGAACCCGGCGGCGGGGTCCCACCCGGCGGCGGCCAGTTCACCGGCCAGCACGTAGGCGCCGACCAGGGCCAGCCCGGTGCCCTGCCCGGACATCGGCGACGAGCTGAACGCCGCGTCCCCGAGCAGCCCCACCCGTCCGCTCGACCAGCGGTCCATCACCACCTGGGCGACCTGGTCGAGGTAGAAGTCCGGGGTGTCGTCCAGGTGCGCGAGGATGTCCGGGGTCAACCAGCCCAGGCCGGCCATCCGCTCACGCAGCAGAACCTGCTGGGCCGCGACGTCACGGTAGTCGACGTCGAAGTCAGCGGAGGCGAAGTAGAACATCGCCATCGCCCGGGTAGCGTCCTGGATGGGGCGCAGGAGCGCTGAGCGCCCGGACTCCTGATCCTGGTACTCGAGCAGCCAGCGGTCCAGGCCGAACTCGTTGGGCACGCTGTAGAAGGCCAGCACGTGCCCGAGGTGGCGGAGGAACCGCTCATGCGGCCCGAAGACCATCGCCCGCAGCGCCGAGTGCAGCCCGTCGGCCCCGACCACCAGGTCGAAGCGCCGCTGGTCGCCGCCCGCGAAGGCCACGTCGACCCCGTCCGCGTCCTGGGTGAGTTCGGCGATCCGGTCGCCGAAGATGTACTCGACGCCGTCGCGGGTGTCGTCGTAAAGCACCCTGGACAGGTCGCCGCGCAGGATCTCGATGTCCGCGATGAACCCGTCGCCACCGTCGTCGTCGGCACGGAAGGTCTCCAGCACTTGCCCGTCCGCGTCCACGGTGTGCGCGCCGGCGGTGTCGGTGCAGGCCGCGCGCACCGCCGCGTCCAGACCCATGCGCCCGATGACCTCCTTGGCCACCCCGCGCGCGTCCACCGCCTGCCCGCCGGGACGCAGCTCGGGGGCCCGCTCCACCACGGTCACCTCGGCTCCCCGCCGGTGCAGCCAGTGGGCCAGCGCGGGCCCCGCGATGCTCGCCCCCACCACCAACACCCTGGGACCGCTCACCCGCGTCCCCTGCTCGCCGGTCCGGATGGTGTGCTCCTGCTCGGATTCGTCAACGCTCATCAGTGCCTCCATGTGCTTCCTCCCGCGCTGGAACGTTCCCAGCACAGGCCCACCGCTGTCGAGGGGCGGTCAAGGTACGGCTGCCCGACCAGGGACAGCGATGCGCAAACGCCGCCGGAGGCCCAGTGGACTTCCTCGCGTGCCCGCTCAGAACGTCAACGGCGCACCCGATAGCGCAGGTGAAGCACCCGGTTGCCCTGAATCACCACGTCAGGATCCTCCAGCAGGTGCTGCGCGTGGACCGATCCGAAGTAGCGCTTGCCGGACCCGAACACGACGGGTACGACGTCCATGCGCACCTCGTCGACCAGGCCCGCGGCAAGCACCTGGCCACCGACGTCGCCGGCGGCGACCTCGACCATGCGGTCACCCGCGAGCTCCTGCGCCTTGGCCACGGCGGCCTCGACGCCGTCGACGAAGTGGAACGGCGCCTCGGGGTCCCAGCCCTCGGGCGCCGGCCGGTGCGTCACGACGACCACGTGGTCGATCCCGCCCGGAGGTTTCCCGTCCCAGCCGTCCGTCATGTCGAAGACGTGGCGGCCGACGACTGTCGCCCCGATCTGGTCCCAGTACGGCCGGGTGTAGTCGTAGGACGTCTGCGACACCTTCAACTCGCCGCTCTCGTCCAACGGGACGTCACCGCTGGACAACCACTCGAACAGCGGTCCGGGCTGGTCATTCTCGTCCGCGACGAAGCCGTCCACCGACACCGAGCTGTACATGACCACCTTGCCCACGGAGCTCTCCTCTGCTTTGGGGTGCCCCCAAATTAGCGCGTCGTGAGCTGCCGCTCTTGTAAGAAATCAATCGGCCGGCAGCGGCCAGCCGTCCAGCACGTGGCCGGGATGTTCGCGCAGGAACCGCCGCCGGACTTCGACGTACCGGGTCGGCGTGAGCCCGGTGAACGCCCGGAACTCGTGGCCGAAGTGGGCCTGGTCGAAGTAGCCTGCGCCACCGGCGAGGTCGCCCCAGTCGATCGGTCCGGCGGGGTTGATCGCGAACACGGTGGCGGCGAAGCGGTAGGTGCGGGCCAGCCGCTTCGGCGTGACGCCGATGAGCTCCTTGAACCGCTGTGCCAGATGAGTGCTGCTGACACCGGCCGCCACCCTCAGGTCGCCGATCGCCACCGCCCCGCTGGTCGCCGCGATGACGCTGCTCAGATGGCGGACCAGCCCCAGGCCGGCGGTCTCGCACAGCCGTCGCATCAGCTCCTCCTCGAGCAGCGTCAGCATCTCGTGCGGCCTGTCCGCCGCGGCCAGCCGGTCTCGCAGCTCGGCAACGGCGGGCCGGCCCCAAACCTGCTCTACCGTCACCGGCCGGTCACACAGCTCGGCCGCGGGCATCGGCAGGAACGGCGCCAGCCCCCACGGCTTGATGTGCACGCCGACGGACCGGGTCCGGAGTGGGTAGCCGAACTCCAGCGCGCGGGTGGGCGTCGTGACCACGCAGCCGTCGGCGTACTCGGCCGTCTCGATGTCGGTGCCGCCGCGGATGCGAAACGGCGCCCCGAGGTTGACGATGAGCAACGCCGCCGGCATCGGCGGCAGCGTCAGCCGGGCGTACGGCGGCGCACCCTCCAGGTAGTAAAGGTCGTCGATCAGCCCGTCCAGCGGCGGTCGCGGCACTCTGGACACGTACTCCACGCCCACAGCATCGCCGACGCCCCGCCGGCGTCGCGCGCCGGGTCGGATGCTGATCTGCCGTCGGGCGTCGAGCCGGTCGGATGTAGGAGGACCGGGATGTGCGGCTGGGGTTTCACCGGCAGGCGATGCCGTTGACGCTGAAGTTGCTGGGTGGCGTGTACGGCGTGACGGTGTAGAGGCCGACGCTCACCACCGCGACGCCGCCGGACGGGGCGATCGTCGTGAGCCCGGGCGCCGGGGTGACGGTGGCGGCCGTCCCCACCCGGGTCGCGGTGGCGTTGTACGCGCCGGTGATGCTGATCGTCAGTGGCAGGGTGAACCGGACCGACCAGGGCGTCACCGGGTCCGGCGTCGTGTTCTGCACGATGAAGGTCACCGCGATCGTCGGAAGCGACTGTCCGGCCGCACAACCGCAGAAAATCGCTCGTGCTGAGGGCCGAGAGCGGACGGCGTCCGGACTCCCAACCCTGCACAGGGGTGACGCCGGGCCCAGAGCACCGGTCGCGAAACTAGCCAACGCGGGACGGTGGCCGGTGGTGTGACGTCACCGGATGGTGTCCAGGGCCTGGCTCAGGTCGGCGATGATGTCCTCCGGCTCCTCCAGGCCCACCGACAGCCGCAGCAGCGCCGGGTCGATGCCGCCCGAGGTGTCGCCGTGCGTGAACAGCAGGCTCACCGGGTGCGTGATCAGCGTTTCGGTGCCGCCGAGGCTCACCGCGTTCAGCGCCAGGCGGGTCTTCTCCAGCACCCGCTGCGCGGCCCCGGCCGAGGCTACGGTGAACGACAGCATCCCGCCGGACCCGGACATCTGGCGGCGCGCCAGGGCGTGCTGGGGGTGGGTGGGCAGGCCCGGGTAGTGCACCGCGGCCACGGCCGGGTGGGCGGCCAGGGCCTCGGCGACGGCCTGGCCGTTCGCGTTGTGCCGGGCCATGCGCAGCGGGAACGTGCGCAGCCCGCGGGCCAGCAGCCAGGCCTCGAAGGGGTGGCAGGTCGGGCCGAGCACGCGCGCGGTGTCCCAGGCGCGGTCGATGAGATCGGCGCGGCCCGTGACCACGCCGGCGGTGACGTCGCTGTGGCCGTTGAGGTACTTCGTCGCCGACTGCACGACCAGGTCGACGCCGAGGTCGAGGGGGCGGGTGTTGTACGGCGACGCGAACGTGTTGTCGACCACGAACAGCGCGTCCGGGGCCGCGGCGCGCACGGCGGCGAGATCCGTCAGCACCATCGCGGGGTTGCTCGGCGTCTCGGCGTACACGAGGTCCGTGGAGGCGTCCACGGCGTCCGCGAGCGCTTCCTGCGGTACCAGCGAAACGTCCGCGCCGAAGGAAGGCAGGACGTCGCGGAGCAGCGTCAGCGCGGCCGTGTAGTGGTTGGTCTGGGCGACGATCCGGGTGCCGGCCCGCACGTTCGACAGCAGCGCGGCGCTCACCGCGGCCATGCCGCTGCCCAGCAGCAGCGCCCGCTCGGCGCCGTCGAGGTCGGCGAGCATGGCCTCGGCCTCGGCGGCGTTCGGGGAGCCGTAGCGGGTGTAGTACCCGACGGGCGCCACCGCCTCCGCGATCTGGGCGGCCTCGGGCCCGCGGGGCAGCTCGTACGTGCTCGTCTGATAGACCGGCGTCGTCACCGGGACGCCGCCCGGCCGGGCGGGGACCTCCGGGTGCAGCAGGCGGGTCATGCTCGGGCGGATCTCCATGGGTCCCAGTATCGCCGTTGCCGAGATGCCCGATTTGCCATGTACGAGAGGATTCTTCGTTATGTTGCCTCCATGCGACATAGACCGATCAGTGAGGCCCTCGTGGCGATCGCGCTCCTGGCCGTACCGCAGCAGGCTTTTGCCGCGGACGCTCCGCAGACGATCGTGGTGCAGCCCGGCGACACGCTCTGGGGGCTCGCCCACCGCAACGACACCACGGTGGCGGACCTGCAACGCCTGAACAACCTCGGCGCGTCCACGCTCATCCGCATCGGCCAGACGCTCGTCCTGCACGACGACGCGGCCGCGATCCGGGCCCGCAAGACGGCGACGGCGATCGCGTACGCCAGGGCCCAGGTCGGCAAGCCCTACAGGTTCGCCACCGCGGGGCCCGACACGTTCGACTGCTCCGGCCTGGTGATGCAGGCCTGGGCCGCGGCCGGCGTGCGGCTGCCCCGGGTCACCTACGACCAGATCAAGGTCGGCGAGCGGGTCACCCGCGACCGGCTGGTCCCCGGCGACCTCGTGTTCACCAACAACGGCGGGCACGTCGAGCTGTACACCGGCGACGATCAGGTCGTCAACGCCGGGCACACCGGCGTCTCGGTGCACCTGCAGGAGCTGCCGCGCGAGGAGCAGATCGTCGCGTACGTGCACCTCACCGACGTGTGAGCAGCTCCTCGAGCCGCCCCGCGAAGGCCGACTCGGCGGCGCCGATCGCGGGGCCCGCGGAGCCCAGCGCGGCCGGGACGATCGGCGGGAGCGCGTCACGGCGCCAGGCCATCGCGGCTCGCCGTACCGCCGCCGAGAAGACGTCCCCGGCCGACTCCAGCAGGTCCACGCCCAGCCCGCCCAGGGTCACCACGGCCGGGTCCAGCGCGTTGAGCAGCGCGCCGACGCCCCGGCCGAGCGCGGCGGCGGCCCGCTCGACGGCGGCGCGCGCGGCGGCGTCGCCGGACCGGGCGGCGGCCAGCACCTCGCCCGCGAAGGCCCGGGGGTCGGCGGGGGCGGGCCGGCCGAGCGCGCGGGCCATCGCCCGCCCGTCGACTGTCACGTCCCAGCAGCCGGTCGCCCCGCACGGGCAGTGCAGCGCCGGGTCGCCGAAGGGCACGTGCCCGAACTCGGCGGCGCCCGGCGCGGGGGCGCCGTCGATGAGGACCACGCCGCCGACGCCGACCTCGACGGTCAGGTGCAGGGCGACCGCATGGCCGCGGGCGGCGCCGCGCAGCGCCTCGGCGACCCCGGCGAGGGCGGCGTCGTTGCCGACGGTCAGCGGCCGCCCGAGCCCGAGCCCGGACAGGTCGACGTCGCGCCAGTTGAGGGTCGCGGCCTGTACGACGGTCGCGCCGCGCACGGTGGCGGGGACGGAGACCCCGACGGCGACGAGCCGGTCGCCGGTCCGGGCCCGCAGCGCGTCCGTGATCTCGCGCAGCACGGTCGCGGGGTCGCCGGTGTGGCGGTGCACCGGCGCGGGGGCCAGCTCGCCGCCGATGGCCGCGGTGGTGACCCGCCAGGTCGCGTGCGTGAGCTCGACGACGGCGACGAGCGGGCCCTCCGGGTGCGGTACGAGCACGGTGGTGGGCCGGCCCCGGCCGGCGCTCGGGGCGGCGACCTCGCCGAGCAGCCGGGCCGCGCGGAGCCGCCCCATGATCTCGGTGGCCGCGCCGCTGCCGAGGCCGAGCCGGGCCGCCGCCTCGGCGCGGGTCACGCCGGGGTGCGCGTGCGCGTAGCGCAGGAGGTCTAGGGCGCCGGGCATTTCTCGAATATACTCGGTGTACGAGTTTATTCGGCGGACGAGGAGGACGGCATGCGGCGTTTTGCGGCGGTACTGCTGGACATGGACGGCACCCTCGTCGACTCCGACGCGGCCGTCGAACGGGCGTGGGTCACGTGGGCCGGCGAGTCGGGCGTGCCGGTCGCCGAGCTGCGGCCCCGCATGCACGGCAACCCGGCGCCGACCACGATCCGCGCGGTGCGCCCCGACCTGTCCGACGATGGCGTCGAACGAGCGGCCGCGCGGCAGCTGGAGCTGCAGTACACCGACCTCGACGACGTCGTGCCCACGCCCGGCACGGCCCGGCTGCTGGTGGCGCTCAAGGAGCTGGACCTGCCCTGGGCCGTGGTCACCAGCGCCGACCGCCGGCTGGCCCGCGCGCGCCTGGGCGCGGCCGGGATCGCGCCCCCGATGCTCGTCACCGTCGAGGAGACGCCGCGGGGCAAGCCACACCCCGACCCGTACCTGGCCGCGGCGGCCCGGCTCGGCGTCGAGCCGGGCGACTGCCTGGTCGTCGAGGACTCACAGCCCGGCATCGACGCGGGCCAGGCCGCCGGCTGCACGGTCGCCGCGCTGCGCGGCCTCGACGCCGACATCCGCATCGCGACGCTGGCGGACCTGGCGGACCTGCTGCAGGCCCAGCCGTAGGCCCGTCACCGCCGCGACCGTGAGCCACATCCCGCGCCCGTCGGCCGCGCCCGCGCTGCCGTGCCCGCCGAGCAGCGTCGCCTCCCCGCCGTCGGCGTCGGGCACCGTGCGCGGCGTGGCCCCGGACCACCCGCCGGCTGACCAGCAGCGGCTTGTGCCAGGAGATTCGCATGCGCCGACGATCGGGGCGCCCGCTTTCACCGCGGTGTCACGCCGGTGTCACCGGGCGACGGCGGCGATCGCCGCGTGCGGCCGGTGGACCTCGTCGTCGAGCCGCAGCAGGCGCTCGACCTCGGTGAAGCCCGCCCGCGCCAGGCGCGCGGCCACTTCGTCGGGCGGCCAGCGGTACGCGGTCACCACCTTGTGCTCGAAGGCGTCCACCTCGTCACCGACGAAGAACCCGAGCACGAGCGAGCCGCCCGGGGCCATGGCCCGGCGGAAACCGGCGAGCACGGCGTCGAACTCCCGGGGCGGCCGGTGGATCAGGGAGTACCAGGCGAGGATGCCGGCCAGGGAGTGCTCGGCGATCGCGAGGTCGTCCATCGAGCCGAGCCGGTAGGTGCCGGTCGGGTGGGTCGCCCGGGCGTGGGCGATGAACTCGGGCACCACGTCGACGCCCGTCGCGTCGGTGCCCAGGCCGCGCAGGTAGTCGGTGAGGTGGCCGGGGCCGCAGCCGAGGTCGAGCACCGGGCCCGGCCGGTTCCCGAGATGCCGCGCGACGAGCGCGAGGTCGTCCGGGTGTACCTTGCCGGCGGTCCCGAAGAGCTCGATGTACAGCTCGGCCACGGACGTGTACGCCTGCTGGACCCGCTCGACACTCACCGCGCGACTATAGGTCGGCCCGTTGCGGGCCGCGAAATTCGGGGCGCCCGCGGGCATCATTGGGCCGTGCTGCTGACGATCACCTCGACCGCTGTACCGGCAACCGATCTCGGGTTCCTGCTGCACAAGCATCCGGGCAAGGTGCAGGACTTCGACGTGCCGGTGGGACGGGCGCACGTGTTCTACCCGGAGGCGACCGAGGGCCGGTGTACCGCGGCCCTGTTCGTCGAGGTCGACGCGGTGGGCCTGGTCCGGGGCCGGCGGCCGGCCGGGCCGGAGGCGTTCTCGCTGGCGCAGTACGTCAACGACCGGCCGTACGCGGCGTCGTCGATGCTCGCGGTCGCCCTGTCCCGGGTGTTCCGCAGCGCCATGGCCGGCCGCTGCGACGCCCTCGCCGGCGAGGGCGCGACCTATCACGACCGCGACCACGGGTGGCATCTCGCGCTCGCCGACCGCCTCGCCGCCGCCGCGCCGGACCTGATCCGCACCACCCGCCGTCTCGTCGTCGACACCACCGACCCGGACTCGACCGCCGCGGGCATCAGCTGGTGGGAGGAGCTCACCGGCAGCGGCGGCGAGGGCATGGTCGTCAAGCCGTACGCCAACCTCCACCGGACGCCCCGCGGACTCGCGCAGCCCGGCATCAAGGTGCGCGGCCGCGAGTACCTGCGCATCATCTACGGCCCCGACTACACCGAGCCCGCCAACCTCGACCGCCTGCGCCGGCGCAACCTCGGCCGCAAACGGTCCCTGGCGCTGCGCGAGTACGCCCTCGGCCTCGAAGCGCTCGAACGCGTCGCCCGCGGCGAACCGCTCTGGCGGATCCACGAGCCGGTGTTCGCCGTGCTCGCCCTCGAATCCGAACCGGTCGACCCGCGGCTGTGAACCGCCGCCGGCGGGATCAGACGGTGGCGCGCATGACCCAACGCCACTTCGCGATCTTCCGTACCCGCGTGAAGCCGTGCCGCGCGTACAGCGTCTCCGGCCCGGTGTGCAGGTAGGCACCCCGCTGCGGCGGCCGCTCCTCGACCTGCTCCGGGTAGGCCTCGACGACCCCGCCACCGGCGCGCCGGATCTCGTCGAGTGCCGCCGCGACGGCAACGGCGGCGACGCCCCGGCCGCGGTCCTTGGCGTTGGTGAAGATGCAGCCGATCCGCCAGTCCGGCGGATCGCCGGCGCCCTGCTCGTAGGAGCGCCGGTTCTTGATGTTGGGGATCTCCGGGGGCGGGCCGAACTGGCACCAGCCCACGCAGTCGTCACCGTCGTAGACGAGCACCTGGTGCACCGTTCCGCGCGTCACGTGCCGGAGCTTCGCCTCCCGGTTGCCTTCCGGGGTGTGCCCGGCGCCGACACCCTCGGGGTGGAAGCCCATGCACCAGCAACCGCCCCAGACGCCGTTGTTGGACTCGACGAGGGCGGCGAAGTCGTCCCAGGTCTCGGGCGTGAGCAGCCGAGTCGTCAGCGTCATGCCCTCAGTGTGACCGAGCGGCCGGGAAGCCGGCACTGCCGATGTCAGTGCACCCGATCGATGGCGTGTCCGGCCGGCGGCGATTCCATGACCAACTCTCGTGAGCTCCTGGCCAGTGCGGCCCCCCGCGGACAGGGCAGCACAGCATGGTGCTGCACGTCGCGGCAAGGGCCGCCGCCCGCTTGGTCGGTATCCCGTGGCAGTCCGGCCGGAGACGTGGCCGGGGGCGCACGGCAGCAGCAATAGTTTGAGCCGGGTCCGGGGCGTCTGCGGACGCGACTTGTTGCCGTGGTTGCGCACCGTCGGGGTTGAAGCGCGGGCCCGCGACTCGCACGGTCACGATCGGACTTGGCGCACGGATCTCCCGCTGATCGCTCAGGCGCAGAATGCCCATGAGCGAACGCCGGAGACGCCGGCGGCCCGGTCGCGCCTGAGCAGCAACGGCCGGCCGGTGGCACTCGAGCGCGACCGGCGGCCGGTGGCACTCGAGCGACGGCCGCCGGTCGAGCCGGCGCCCGGCCGGGGCTACTGGACGCCCAGGACGTCCACGACGAAGCGCAGGGCGCCCTTCGGGGCGCCGTTGGTCGGGTTGTCGCCGTAGGCCAGGGCGGGCGGGATGTCCAGCTGGACGCGGGAGCCGACCTTGAAGCCCACGAGGCCCTGGTCCCAGCCCTTGATCACGTTGCCGCCGCCCAGGGTGAAGCTGAACGGCTCCGAGCGGCTCCAGGACGAGTCGAACTCCTTGCCGTCGGCGTAGGTGACGCCCACGTAGTTCACGGTGATCGTCTGGCCCGCGGCCGTTACCGGGCCCTTGCCCTCGATCAGGGTCGTCTTCACGAGGCTCGTCAGCGTGCCGCCGCCGCCCTTGGCCTGGGGTTTCGTTGCCAGGGCGGGGTCGGCGCCGGGCGGCAGGGGCGGGAACGGTGTCGCGGTGGCGGGGGCGGAGATCGGCGCCGCCGCCGGGCTGTACGAGCGGACCAGCACGACGACCAGGCCGGCGACCACGGCCAGGGCGGCCACCGCGGCGCCCGCGACGAGCAGCATCCGGCGGCGCCGGGCGGCCTGGGCGGCGCGCGCCCTCGCGGCGCCGGCCGCCGCGCGCTTCTCGGCCTTCGACAACAGATCGCTACGCTCGTTCACCGCAATACCGTACGTCACCGCCGCGATCGGGCAAATCACGCCTCGACGTTCTCCAGGGCCACGCGGAAGGCCTCGGTGAGCAGATGGACCAGGGCGTCGGCGGCGCCGTCGGGGTCGCGCGAGGCCGAGGTCGAGGTCGCGGTGGAGCGCACCAGCTCCGCCGCGACGCCGCGTAATCGGTCCAGGGCCTCGGAGAGGATGTGCAGCGACGGGACCGGATGCACGCCGGCCCGGTGCAGGCCCACCACCGAGCGCAGGAGCCGGGGCGCCATCTGCATGCTGCCGTCCTCGCCGTGGACGAGGACCCCGTGGCCGGTCAGGGCGTGCACGAGGGCCGGCTGCTCGCGCCCGAGGTGCTGCAGCAGCGACTGGAGCGCCTCGCCGGACGCGAAAGGTGCACGCACGCCGAGGATGGCCTCGATGGCGACGAGGTTGTACCCCTGCCGCTGCAACGCCTTGATGGCCTCGAGCCGGCGCACGTGGCCGTCGTCGTAGTACGCCGTGCGCCCGCGGCGGATCGGCGGGCCGAGAAGGTTGCGCGTCTGGTGGGCGCGGACGTTGCGCGGCGACATGCCGACCTTGGCCGCCAGCTCCTCCACCGTGTAGCGCGTCATGAGCGTAGCGTAAGGTTCCGCCCGCGCCGAACCACCCGGCGGATCATCCAAAGAAACTCTGTCAACATCGTCTATGGCGAATGCGAATACGCGTCGCTAGAGTGAGCGGCTTCAATACAGTCAGCGGCCCAGGGAAGGCGGGCCACAGGTGGGTCCCGTGGTTGCCTTCCGGGCCGAGCGCCGGCGGGTCCAGGGCCGCGACGCGCTGGAGCAGCTCGTCGAGCTCGGCCAGCGCCAGCTCCTCCGTCTCCTCGTCCTCGTCCCAGGTGCGGATCGCCGCCGAGGTCGTGTACCAGGCGCCGACGAGGTGCAGCGAGGCCAGCCAGTGCACGACCGACGAGTTCACGAACCGGCGGCCGGGGCCGGCCCACGCCTCGAGGGCCGCGAACGAGGGGAGCATGTCACGGGAGGATAGTGCCCGCCGCGCCGGTGTAAGCCAGAGCAAACCCCAGCGTCGGTACCCCGAACAGCACCGACAGCAGCGCCAGGCGGAAGATCGACGGGCGCCACGTCAACAGCCCGTAGGCGGCGGCCAGGACCGGGGCCATGAGCAGCTGGGGGACCAGGGTGGTGCGCGGCACCAGGACGTCGAAGGCCGCCAGCACCAGCGAGAAGGCCAGGGCCGCGACCCAGAGCAGCAGCCCCACGGCGAAGACCGGGCGGCGGCCGAAGCGGACCGCGAAGGTCGTGTAGCCGGCGCTCGCGTCCGCGGCCAGGTCCGTCACCGTCGTCGGGATGTACAGCGCCGCGGCGAAGAGCAGGCCGAGCAGGCCGAACGGCCACGGGAAGTCCCACGGCGGGCGGGTGATCGCCCAGCCCGCGGCCGGCGAGACCACGCCGACGACCAGGGCGTTGACCGCGACGTCCCAGCCCGGCCGGGTCTTCAGGCGCAGCGGCGGCACGCTGTACGCCCACCCGAGCGCGAGCACGCCGGCGACCCCGAGCACGAACAGCGGCCCCACGAACCAGGCGGTCACCAGGCTTGCGGCGGCGATCAGGCGGTACCACCGGCGCAGGCTTCCCGCCGAGAGCCGGCCGGTCACGAGCGGCGCCGACGCCTTGCGCGGGTTGGCCCGGTCGCTCGGCAGGTCGTGCAGGTCGTTCTGGGCCAGCACCGCGAACCAGATCAGCGGGCCGAGCACCAGCAGCGCGAGCAGCGACCGGGGCCGGTCGGCCGCCGCCGGCAGCCAGGCGTGGGAGGCGAGCACGGTGCCCATGTAGGCGGGCACCCACGACACCGGCCAGAACCACGGCCGGGACACGGCTACGAGCAGTACCGCGGGACGATCCATGACCGCCGTCATGAGATCTACGATCCTCCCTGTGGCCTGTGGTGACGCTGTGATGTCCGTCAACCCCCGGGTGGCGCCGCGATGACGCTGCCGTACTACGACGCGGCCGCCATCGAGCGCCTGCTGCCGCCGGAGCGGGCCGTCGCGGCGGTCGAGCGGGCCCTCGCCGGCGGCCTGGACCCGTCGGCGGGCGTGCCCCGGACCTCGATGCGGGTGCCGGCGGGCCAGCTGCTGCTCATGCCGGCCGTGTCGGCCACCCACGCCGGCGTGAAGGTGGCCACCGTCGCGGACCGCGGGCGGCCGCGGGTCAACGCGGTGTACGTCCTCTTCGACGGCGCGACGCTGCGCCCGGTGGCGCTGCTCGACGGGGCCGCGCTGACGACCCTGCGCACGCCCGCGGTGTCGGTCGCGGCGGTGCGGCCGTTCCTGCCCGCGCGGCCGCTGCACGTCGTCATCTTCGGCGCCGGGCCGCAGGGGCTCGGCCACCGCCGGACCCTGGCCGCCGTGGCCGAACTGTCCGCAGTGGACATCGCGACGCGCGCGACAGGTGTCCCCGCGTCGATCGCGGCGGCGGACGTGGTCGTCTGCGCCACGACCGCGCGCGAGCCGCTGTTCGACTCCGCGCGGCTGCGCGACGACGTGGTGGTGATCGCGGTCGGCTCCCACGAGCCGGACGCCCGGGAGGTGGACACGGCCCTGTGCCGCAGCGCCACCGTGATCGTCGAGGACGTCGCCACCGCGCTGCGCGAGTGCGGCGACGTCGTCCTCGCGGGGCTCACCGCGGACGAGCTCGTCCCGATCGGGTCGGCCCCGGCCGGCGCCACCCGGGTCCTGTTCAAGGGCTCCGGGATGGCGTGGCAGGACCTCGTCGTGGCCGAGGCGGTGCTACGCGCCGACCAGGGTGCGCACCCGGGCCGCGCCGAGTGACAGCAGCAGCGTGGGCAGCCGGGGGCCCGACTCGCGGGAGACCAGCAGGCGGTACAGCAGCGAGAAGAACTCCCGCTGGGCCACCTTGAGCTCCGGGGTCGGCTTCGTGTCCAGGGGCAGGCCGAGGCGGATCTTCGGCACGCCGTACACCAGGCTGGTCAGCCCCTCGAGGGACCACTGCTCGTCGAGGCGCCCGGCCAGCAGGGCGAGCGCGGCGCGCCGCTCGTCGTCGAGGGAGGCCAGCAGGTCCGTGTCGGGCTCGGCGCGCACGTGGGTGCGCTGCTCGTCGGCGACGTAGGTGGTGACCCAGCGCACCGCGCAGTCCAGCCGCGGCCGGACCTGATCGAGCGAGACGATCGGGTCGGCCGGGTCGATGTCGCTCAGGATCCGCAGCATCTGGGCCGGGTCGCCGACGGTGATGTCGGCGACGGAGGCGAGCATGCGGTACGGCAGCGGCCGCGGCGTCACCGCGAGCGGCCCGGCGGCGGTGCCGACCGCGCGGTGGTAGGCAGCGACGTCGGCCGGCGCCGCGGTGCCCTCGCCGACCTTGCGGCCCAGCGTGTCCCACTCGTCGTAGAGGCGCTGGATCTCGTCGTCGAACGCGATCTTGAACGACTGGTTGGGGCGGCGGCGACTGTACAGCCAGCGCAGCAGCGGCGCCTCCATGATCTCCAGTGCGTCGGCCGGGGTCGGCACGCCGCCCTTGGAGCTGCTCATCTTGGCCTGCCCGGCGATGCCGACGAAGGCGTACATCGGGCCGACCGGCGCCTTGGCCGCGAAGACCTCGGCGACGAGCTGGCTGCCGACGACGAACGACGAGCCGGGGGAGGAGTGGTCGACGCCCGAGGGCTCGAAGTGCACGCCCTCGTAGGCCCAGCGCATCGGCCAGTCGACCTTCCACACCAGCTTGCCGTTGTGGTCGTCGCGGAGCAGGATCGTCGCGCCGTGGCCGTAGGAGCAGGTGTAGGTCAGCTCGGTGGTCTCGTCGTCGTAGGCGGTGACGGTAGTCGTGTCGCGGTTGCAGACCGCGCAGTACGGGCGGTACGGGTAGTAGCCGGTCGCGCCCTCGCCGTCCTCGTCGTTCTCCGCGGGGGCGATCTTGGTGCGGTACTTCGCGAGGACCGCGTCGATGTGCTGCCGTTCGCGCATCGCGAGCAGGATCTGCTCGAGGTAGGCCCCCGAGCGGTACATCGCGGTCTGGCTGATGCCGCGGTACTGCACCCCGAGCTCGTCCAGCGAGGCCGCCATCGCCGCCTTGAAGTGCTCGCCCCAGCTGTCGTAGGGGCTGCCGGGCGGGGCGGGCACGGCGCTCAGCGGCCGGCCGATGTGCTCGTTCCACGACTCGTCGACGCCCTGGACGCCGGCCGGCACCTTGCGGAAGCGGTCGTAGTCGTCCCAGGAGATGATGTGCTCGACGTCGAGGCCGCGGCGGCGGATCTCGTCGGCGACCAGGTGCGGGGTCATCACCTCGCGCAGGTTGCCGAGGTGGATCGGGCCGGAGGGGCTCAGGCCGGACGCGCAGACGATGGGCTTCCCCGGCGCGCGGTCCTCGGCGTGCGCGATGACCTCATCGGCGAAGCGGGCTACCCAGTCGTCAGCGATACTGTGCGTCACCCGACCATTTTGCCCGACCGGGTCGAGCGAATTCACTCGGGCCCCGCCCGCTCCAGCAGTGTCTCGATGCGCGCCATGAGCTCGCTCGGCTCGAACGGCTTCACGAGGCAGTCGTCGGCGCCGGCGCCGAAGCCGGTGCTCACCTCCAGCCACTGCCCGTGCGAGGTGAGCATGAGCACCGGCATGACCTCGGTGTCGGCCGCCTCGCGCAGCGCCCGGCACACCTCGATGCCGTTGATGCCGGGCGTGCTCACGTCGAGGATCGCCAGGTCGGGGTGCTCGCGATGGGCGGTGTCCAGCGCGCTGCCGCCGTCGGCGCAGGCCAGCACGTGGTGCCCGGAGGTGTCGAGCAGGAAGGTGAGCAGGTCGCGGATGGCCAGGTCGTCCTCGGCTACCAGGACTGTCGACATGTCAACCTCCCCAATCGGGCTGACCCCAGTATACGAACAAATACCATCAAATATGGTTAAGAGGTGCACCCGGGTCGGCGGTACGTACCGGTCGCGCTCGCCGCGGTCGTGCTGCCGCTCGGCCTGCTTGCGACCGCCGGCGTGGCGGTCGCGCTGGGGCTGAAGGAGCGCCGCTCGGCCGCCCAGGCGATGGTCCGGCGGCGGTACCCGCTTCAGCGTGCTGCTGCCGTTCCGCCCCGCAGCAGCGCCCGGCCGCGGCGCTGCGTGCGGCGAACCATAACGTGAAATGAAGTCTCGTTTAGGAAGGTTGACATCGAGGCTCTCCGATTCAAAGATCTGGCAGGCAAGTTGCCTATTAGACTTCGCACGGAGGCACCTCGTGAACCACCCCCTCAGGCTCGCCGGCCTGGGCGCCGCGGCCCTGCTCGCCGTCGGCACCGTGACGACCGTCGTGGTCATGCAGGGCGCCGACGCGGCCACCGAGACCCTGCTCTCGCAGGGCCGGCCGGCCACGTCGTCGTCGGTGGAGACCTCGTCGCTCGGCGCCGCCCTGGCCTTCGACGGCAACACCGGCACCCGCTGGGCCAGCGCCGAAGGCTCCGACCCGCAGTGGGTCCGGGTCGACCTGGGCGCGACCAAGCGCATCACGCACGTGAACCTGAACTGGGAGACCGCCTACGGCAAGGCCTACCGCATCGAGACCTCGTCCGACGACAGCGTGTGGACGACCATCTACAGCACCACCACCGGCAACGGCGGCACCGACGACCTCACGGGCCTGTCCGGCACCGGGCGGTACGTGCGGCTCTTCGGCACGGCCCGCGGCACCGAATGGGGCTACTCGCTGTTCGAGTTCAAGGTGTACGGCGGCAGCGTCACCGAGGGCACCCCGACCGCCTCGGCGTCGGCGTCGCGCACGGCCGGGCCCTCCGCCTCCGCCTCGCCGTCGGCGTCCCCGTCGCGCAGCGCGTCCGCCAGCGCCACGCCGACCAAGAGCCCGACGGGCACCCCGGGCAAGGACCTGAACGACCCGCGCAAGAAGGACATCGCGATGCAGCTGGTGTCCTCGGCCGAGAACTCCTCGCTGGACTGGAAGGCGCAGTACAAGTACATCGAGGACATCGGCGACGGGCGCGGCTACACCGCCGGGATCATCGGCTTCTGCTCCGGCACCGGTGACATGCTCGAGCTCGTCGAGCTCTACACCCAGCGGGTGCCCGGCAACGTGCTGGCCAAGTACCTGCCGGCGCTGCGCAACGTCGACGGCAGCGACTCCCACGCGGGCCTGGACCCGAACTTCACCAGGGACTGGAAGACCGCCGCCGCCGACCCCGCGTTCCAGCAGGCCCAGAACGACGAGCGGGACCGGGTGTACTTCAACCCGTCCGTCAGCCAGGCCAAGGCCGACGGCCTGCGGGCCCTCGGCCAGTTCATCTACTACGACGCGATCGTCATGCACGGCCCCGGCAACAGCGCGGTCAGCTTCGGCGGCATCCGCAAGGCGGCCATGGCCAAGGCCAAGACGCCGGCCCAGGGCGGCGACGAGGTGACGTACCTCAACGCCTTCCTCGACGCACGGGTCGCGGCGATGAAGACCGAGGAGGCGCACAGCGACACCAGCCGGGTCGACACCGCCCAGCGGGTGTTCCTCAACAACCGCAACTTCGACCTCGACCCGCCGCTGTCGTGGAAGGTGTACGGCGACTCCTACAACATCGCCGCTTAGTCACCGTCCTGCGGGTTCCGGGCGTCGCCGAGGATCGAGGAGATCGCCTCGGCGGCGCCCGGGCGCGCGAACAGGTACCCCTGCCCGAACTCGCACCCGAGGTCCTGCAGCGTCGACCACTGCTCGTTGGTCTCGATGCCCTCGGCGACCGTCTGCAGCTGCAGCGCCCGGCCCAGCTGCACGACCGCCTCGGCCAGGGTGGCGTCGCCGTGCTCGGTGGTGATGCCGTCGACGAACGAGCGGTCGATCTTGAGGATGTCGACCGGGAAGCGCTTGAGGTACGACAGTGACGAGTACCCGGTGCCGAAGTCGTCGATGGCCAGGCGCACCCCGAGGGCCTTGAGCCGGCCCAGGGTCTCGATGGTGGAGTCGGTGTCCTGCATGAGCAGCGACTCGGTGATCTCCAGGACGATCTGGTGCGGGTCGACGCCGGTCTCGGCCAGGATGCCGCCGACCTCCTCGACCAGACCCTCGTGCTGGAACTGCCGCGCCGAGAGGTTCACGTTGACCCGTATCGCGGCCGCCGCCGGGAACTGCTCGCGCCACGCGGCCAGCTGTTCGCAGGCCTGGCGCAGCACCCAGCGGCCGAGCGGCACGATGAGCCCGGTCGACTCGGCGAGCGGGATGAACGAGTTCGGGCCGACCGGGCCGCGCACCGGGTGCTCCCAGCGCACCAGGGCCTCGACGCCGATGAGGCGGCTGGTCGGCAGGTCGACGATCGGCTGGTAGTGCACCACGAACTCCTGCTGGGCCAGGGCCCGCTCGAGCTCGGCCCGGTCCTCGGCCTCGCGCAGGATGCCCGCGTACATGGCCGGGTCGAACAGCGCGCAGCGGTCGCGGCCGGCGCCCTTGGCCGAGTACATGGCCAGGTCGGCGTTGCGCAGCAGCTCGCCCGGGTCGGGCCCGTCGTCGCCGTCGCCGGCCTTGGCCGTCGCCACGCCGATCGAGGCCGAGCACACGACATCGCGGTTGCCCAGCCGCAGCGGCCGGCGGATCGCGACCAGCAGCCGCTCCGCGAGGTCCATCGCCTCGATCTCGTTGATGTCCTCGACCAGGATCGCGAACTCGTCGCCGCCGAGGCGGGCGAGGGTGTCCGCGGCGCGCAGCTGCTGGTGCAGGCGCAGCGCGGTGGTCGCGATGAGCTGGTCGCCGGCGTTGTGGCCGAGGCTCGTCGTTGACGAGCTTGAAGTCGTCGAGGTCGACCAGCAGCAGGGTGATCCGGCCGCCGCCGCGGCGGTTGCGGGCGATGGCGTGCTCGAGGCGGTCGCGGAACAGGGCCCGGTTGGGCATGCCGGTCAGCGAGTCGGCGAACGCCTGCCGGGTCAGCTCCTCCTCCAGCTCCTTGCGGCCGGTGACGTCGCGGATGCTGATGACGGCGGCGTACAGCGGCGCCTCACCCATCCGGTTGGTGCCGATGACCTCGACCCAGATCCAGGCGCACGCGGACGGCGCCGATGAGGATGACCCCGACGGCGATCCACGTGCCCAGCCTGATCTGGCGGGCGCGGTAGTCGATTTCGTGCTGCTCCAGCGCGCTCTCCGGCATGATCACACCGATCGGTGCGCGGCCGCCGATTCTGAGTGCGGTTGCGGTGCAGTACGGGTAAAGCGGCGCGAGGCCGATGTGAGTCGGGATCACAATCGGTTGTCCGGCTCGATAGGCTGCCGGTCATGGGAGTCTGGCGCATCGCCGCCACCGGTCTGGCGCTGACCCTGTCGGCCGGGCCGGTGCCGCTGCTCGAGCCGTCCGGGGCCGCCGTCGTGCCGTGCCCCTACGCGTCCACGCCCACCATCCCGCCCACGCCCCCGTCGCCCGAGCGGGACCCGGCCGCCCCCGTCGTCGGCGGCGCCCAGCTCGGCACGAAGGGCCTGGCGATCCCGGCCGGGGCCGCCGCGCCGCCGACCACCTCGGCGATGTCGTGGGTGGTCGCCGACCTCGACACCGGCGAGGTGCTCGGCGCCTGCGACCCGCACCTGCGCCGCCGGCCGGCCAGCGTCCAGAAGCTGCTGCTCGCGGCGACGGTACTGCCCAAGCTCGACCCGAACCAGCTGGTCGAGGCGACGCCGGCCGACCTCGACCTGCCCGCCGACAGCTCGATGGTCGGCATGATCGTCGGCGGGCACTACCCGGTCTCGACGCTCTGGTACGGGCTGCTGCTGCAGTCCGGCAACGACACCGCCAACGCCCTGGCCCGGGTCGGGGGCGGCGACGGCGGCGTGCCGGCCACGATCGCCGCGATGAACGCCGAGGCCCACCGGCTCGGGGCCGACGACACCCACGCGGTCACCCCGTCCGGCCTCGACGCCCCGGAGCAGTTCACCAGCGCCTACGACCTGGCCCTCATCGCGCGCGAGGACCTCGACCGGCCGGCGTTCCTGCAGTACGACACCGCCCCGACGTTCCCGTGGCCGGCCCAGCCGCCCAAGGACCCCAAGGGCTTCCAGATCCAGAACGAGAACAAGCTCCTGACCGAGTACTCCGGCGCGATCGGCGGCAAGACCGGCTTCACCGACGAGGCCCGGCACACCTACGTCGGCGCGGCCAAGCGCGGCGACCGGCGGCTCGTCGTCACGATCATGGGCGCAGAGGTGGTGCCGGCGCGCGCCTGGAAGCAGGGCACCACGCTGCTGGACTGGGGCTTCGCCCGGCCCGCCGGCGCCTCGGTCGGCACGCTCGTGACCCCGGCCGAGGCGGCGGCGCTGCACGCGCCCCCGTCGGCCGCGGCGGTGCCCGCGGCCGGCGCCCCGGGCACCGCGGGCGCGCAGTCCCGGGCGCCCGGCCGCACCCTCTCCCTCGCCGTCGTGGCCCTGGTCGCGCTGGTGGTGCTGTGCACGGCGGGCACGGTCGTGATGGTCCGCCGCGCCCGGCGGGTCACGACCTAGGCACAGGCCGTCTGGGCGGCGCGCAGGTGTTCGTCGAGGCTCTGGGTGAGCCCGGCGCCCCGCGCGGCCCGCTCGGCGACGTCACCCTGGGTGTCGAACCGGACGTCGGCGAGCCCGTCGAGGTCGTCGGCGATGCCGATGAGGGCCGCCTTGAGCTTCGGGTGGAACAGGAGCCGGCTGGCGAACCGCCGGTTGTGCGCGTCGCCGTATCTCAGCTCCGACGCGATCTGCGGGTCCGCCGGGGCGGTGAGCAGCGCGGCCCACTGCTGGGGCGTGCCGGCGGTCACGGACGGCAACGCCTGCACCATCGCCGCGACCTCGGTGCACGCCTGGGCCTTCTCCTTGCGCTCGTCGAGGTAGGCCTGGCCGACGCCGATCGCCAGCAGCACGACGATCGCGGTGCCGACGAGCGAGACGATGCTCACGATCCGGCGCCGGACGCGGCGGGTCCGGGGCGGCTCGGGCCGGAAGTAGGCGACCGGCGGGGCGTACGCGGGCGGGGGAGGTGGTGCCGGGTGCGCGTGCTGGGTCGGCGGAGCCGCGGTGTCGAGGTCGACGTAGGTGGCGTACCGGTTGGAGGAGCGCCCGGAGGTCATGGGCCCTCTTTCGGCCGGGGCGGCGCGCGGCTGAGGGTTTCGAGCTGTTGGCAGAGTGCCAAGAAGGCGTAGAGTGCCGTCCATGGCCTACCCGCCGGAGCCGTGGTCACTTCGCGGGCGCATGCTCGTCTCGGTCTGGGTGCTGCCCCTCGCCGCCGTGCCCGAGCTGCCCGGCGAGCTCGCCGGGGCCGTCCGCGTGGTGCGGATCGGGGGGCGGGCGGTGGTCGGCACCGCCTGGGTCGACTACCGGCCCGGCGGGGACATGAGCTACCGCGAGCTGCTCGCCGCCGTGCTCGTGCGCGCCGGGATGCGGCCCCGCGTCACCATCTCCCACATCTGGGTCGACAGCGCCGACTCGCGCGACGGCGGGCGGGCGCTCTGGGGCATCCCCAAGGACCTCGCCGAGTTCGAGCTCACCGACACCGGGGCGCGGGCGAGCGCCGGCGGGCCGATTGCCCGCGCCGACATCGGGCGCGTGCGGCCGTGGCTGCGGATGCCCGTCCGGTTCCGGTGCACGCAGGCGCTCGACGGGCGGCCGAAGACGACGCCGGTGCGTTCCACCGCGCGGTGCGGGCCCGCCGGCGTGGCCTGGCACGTCGAGCCCGGCGGCCCGCTCGGGTTCCTCGCCGGGCGCAGGCCCGTGCTCACCCTCGTGGCCGACGACTTCCGGATGAGGTTCGGGACTCAGCGGTAGTCGGAGCGTGCCAGGCGGGCGGTGCGGGCCCGGTACTCCGAGGCCATCCCCGGCCAGTTGGTGACCACGCGGCCGGAGCCGGTGCGGTACCAGCTCGTGCAGCCCGTCCACACGCTGCCGGCCAGGCGGCGCTGCATCTCCGCGTCGAAGGCGGCGGCGACGTCGGGGCGCACCTCCAGCGGGCCCGACTCGGCGATCGCCCGCACCGCCTGCACGATGTAGCGGGCCTGGGACTCGTGGAAGTACACCACCGACGTGTTGCCGGTGTTCGTGTTCGGGCCGTACATGAGGAACAGGTTCGGGAAGCCCGGCACCGTGATGCCCAGGTGCGCGTAGGCCCCGTCGCGCCACTCGTCGTCGAGGCGCCGGCCGTCGCGCCCGGTCACGGCCAGGGGCGTCAGGAACTCGGTCGCGGCGAAGCCGGTCGCGTAGACGAGCACGTCGCAGTCGTACGCCGCGCCCGCCGTCTGTACGCCCGTGCCGGTGATGCGCAGGATGTCGTCGGTGACGAGGTCGACGTGCGGGGCGCGCAGGGTGCGGTACCAGTCGCCGGTGAACAGGACCCGTTTGCACCCCATCGCGTAGTCCGGCGTCACCCGGGGCCGCAGCCGGCGGGCCTGCACCAGCCGCTGGCCGTCGGAGAGGGCCCGCACGAGCCGGCGCGCGATCGGCCGGCCGGTGACGGCCCGCCCGGTGACCACGGTCAGCAGCCAGGTGCCGGCCCGGGCCGCGCGCATCAGCGCCGGGACGCGCCGGTTGAGGGCCTTGCGGGCGCGGCCGTACCGCCGGTTGGGCTTCGGCAGCGTCCACGGCGCGCTGCGCTGGAACACGGTGATCCGGGCGGCCCGGCCGGCGATGGCCGGCACCAGCTGCACGGCGCTCGCCCCGGTGCCGACCACGCCCACGCGCCGGCCGGTGACGTCGATCGCCGGGTCCCAGCCGGCGGTATGCGCGACGATCCCGGCGAAGTCGGCGGCCCCCGGGATGGCCGGGACCACCGGCCGCGACAGCTGGCCCGTGGCCGGGATGAGGATGTCGAACTCCGCCGTGGCCCCGCCGGCCAGCGTGAGGCGCCACGCGGCGCCCGTCCAGGCCGCGGCCTCGACGGCGGTGCCGAGGCGCAGGTGCGGCCGGAGCCCGAAGTCGTCGGCGCACCGGCGCAGGTACTGCAGGATCTCGCCGTGCGGCGGGAACCGCTGGGACCAGTCGGGGTTGAGCGCGAAGGAGTACGAGTACAGCGGGGCCGGGATGTCGCAGGCGCACCCGGGGTAGGTGTTGTCGCGCCAGACGCCGCCGACGTCGTCGCCGCGCTCGTAGATCGTCACGTCGGTGACGCCGGCCCGCCGCAGCAGGTGGGCGACCGCGATCCCGCCGAAGCCGGCCCCGATGACCGCGACCCGGGGGCCGGTCACGGCCGGCCCCCGCACACCAGCGCGACCCGGGGGCCGGTCACGGGAGGACCTCGCGCACGAGCGCGACCCCGGGCCCCGTCACGGGAGGACCTCGCGCACGAGCGCGACCCCGGGCCCCGTCACGGGAGGACCTCGCGCACGAGCGCGACCAGGGCGACGGCGAGCAGGGCGTGCGCGCGTTTGCGGTCCAGGGCGCCGCGCTCCAGCCACTCCCGGGCGGTGGCCTTGGCCAGGCCGCAGTACGCCCGCATCACGGCCCGGTGCGCGCCCGTGTCGGGCAGGCCGACGGCGGTCAGGATGCTCGCCGCGGCGACCTCGTCGGCCTCGGCCAGGACCCGGCGCACGTCGGGGTCGCCGGCGTCGACCGCGGCCAGCCAGGCGGTGCTGTGCCGGGCGATGACGTCGAGGAACCAGGCGACGCTGGCGTCGACCCGGGTCACCAGGTCGCCCGCGGGCAGCTGCTCGACGGCGACCGGCGGGATGGTGACGAGGACCCGGACCGCCTCGGTGTACAGGTCGCGCTTGGTGCCGAAGTAGTGGTTGATGAGGCCCCGGGCGACGCCGGCGGCCGCGGCGATGTCGGTCGTGGAAACGTCGGCGTAGGGCCGCTCGCCGAAGAGCCGCACCGCGCACGACAGGATCTGCGCGCGCCGCTGGTCCGGCTCCAGGCGGCGGCCGCGCTCGGCGATGGTCGTCACCGGGCGATCCGGCGGTACGGCGCGCCCAGCTCCGGGCGCGGGTCGGGCTCGCCGCGCCGCGGCCACATCGACACGGCCCGCTCGGCCAGCGCGGTGATCGTGAGCGACGGGTTGACGCCCAGGTTCGCCGTGACCGCGGCGCCGTCGATGACGTGCAGCCCGGGATGGCCGAAGACGCGGTGGTACGGGTCGATGACGCCGTGCTCGGGGTCGGCGCCGATCGCCGCGCCGCCGATGAAGTGCCCCGTCACCGGCCGGCCGGCGAGCTCGGTCACGGAGCCGAGCGGGATGCCGTCGATCTTGTCGGCCACGCGCCGGGCGACGTCGTGGGCGATCGGCAGGTACACCGGATTGGGCTCCCCGACCCCGCGCCGGCTGGTCAGCCGCCGGCCGCCGAACGGGCCGCGGCGGGGGCCGACCGTGATCGAGTTGTCCTTCGGCTGCATCGCGAGCAGGACGATCGTCTGCTGGGACCAGCGGCGCACCCAGAACAGCCGCGGCCAGTCGCGCCAGCTCGCCAGCGTCCGGCCGAGCCCGGCCAGCCAGCGTGGGGTCCGGCCGGTGTCGCCGACGAGGACGGCGGCCATGAGGCCGAGCAGGTTACTGCCCGGGCCGTAGCGCACCGGCTCGATGTGCGTCTCGGCGTCCGGGTGGATCGAGGACGTGATCGCCACCCCGTCGCTGAAGTCGGCGTCGCGGCGGCGGGCGCGCGGGCCCAGGATGGACTCGGAGTTGGTCCGGCTCAGCTCGCCCAGCCGGGGTGAGAGGTTGGGCAGGTCCCCGCTGCGCTTGAGGTGGTGCAGGAGCCGCTGGGTGCCCACGGCGCCCGCGGCCAGGACCACGTCGCGCGCGGTGAACGTGCGGGCCCGGCGGCGCAGCTTGCCGCCGGTGTGCACGGTCCGCACGGTGTAGCCGCCGCCCGGCCGGGGTGTCACCCGGGTCACGGTGGTGCGCTCGTGGACCTCGGCGCCGGCCCGCTCCGCGAGGTACAGATAATTCTTCACCGTCGTGTTCTTCGCCCCGACCCGGCAGCCGGTCATGCACGATCCGCAGAACGTGCAGGTGGTCCGCTCGGGGCCGGCGCCGCCGAAGTAGGGGTCGGGGACGGTCTCGCCGGGGCGCTCGCCGAACAGGACGCCGACCGGCGTGCGGCGGTAGGTGTGCGCGACCCCGAGGTCCTCGGCGACGGCGCGCAGGACCTCGTCGGCGGCGGTGGTGCGCGGGTTCTCGGCCACCCCGAGCATGCGTGACGCCTCGTCGTAGTGCGGGCCGAGCTCGGCCTTCCAGTCGGTGATCCCGGCCCACTGGGGGTCGGCGAAGAAGACGTCCGGCGGGCGGTACAGCGTGTTGGCGTACCCCAGCGAGCCCCCGCCGACGCCGGCCCCGGACAGCACGAGCACGTCGGGCGGCAGCGTCATGCGCAGGATGCCGTAACAGCCGGCGGCCGGCGCGAACAGGTAGTCGCGCAGCCGCCAGCTCGTCCGCGCGAAGTCCGCGTCGGCGAAGCGCCGCCCGGCCTCCAGGACCCCGACCCGGTAGCCCTTCTCGGCCAGGCGCAGCGCGCTGACGCTGCCGCCGAAGCCGGACCCAACGACGATGACGTCGTACTCCATGCGGCCACCGTGCCCCCTTGTTGTCAGGCTGTCAACAAGTACGATGCCGGGGTATGGCCACCCTCGTGCTGCTGCACGGCCTCGGAAGCCGCCGCGAGGTCTGGGACCCGGTCCGGCCCGCCCTGGACGCCCGCTTCGACGTGCGCGCCCTCGACCTGCCGGGCTTCGGCCTGACCCCGCCGAGCGGCGCCGCGTCGGTCCCGGAGCTGGCCGACTGGGTGCTCGCCACCGTGCCGGCGCCCTTCCACGTGGCCGGCAGCTCGATGGGCGGGGGCGTCGCCCTCGAGCTGGGCCGGCGCGGGGCGGCCCGGTCGGTGACGGCGTTCGCGCCGGTCGGCTTCTGGGGCCCGGCGTCGCGGCGCTGGTGCCAGGCGTCGGTCACCGCGGCCCGGGCCTGCGCCCGCGCGTTCGGGCCGGGCCTGCCGCGGCTCGCCGGGACGGCGGCGGGGCGGGTCGCGCTGTTCGGGCTGTTCTTCGGCCACCCCACACGGGTCGACCCGGCGGCGGGGGTCGCGGACGCGCGCTCGCTCGCCGTGGCGCCCGGGTTCCGGGCGGCCCGGGACGCGTTCGCCGGGTACCGGTTCGGGGAGCCGGGCGCGCTGACGGACATTCCCGTCACCGTGGCCTGGGGGCCGCGGGACCTGATCCTGCCGGCGTTCCAGGCGCGGCGGGCCGGGCGGCTGCTGCCGGGGGCGCGGCATGTGCGCCTGCGCGGGTGCGGGCACCTGCCCTTCGCCGACGACCCGGAGGCGTGTGCGGGGCTGATCACCGAGACGGCGGCCGGCGCTTGACGCGCGCGGTCGTGGGCCGGGCTGCGCGCCGATGCGGCGGCCGGTGCTTGACGCGCGCGGTCGTGGGCCGGGCTGCGCGCCGATGCGGCGGCCGGTGCTTGACGCGCGCGGTCGTGGGCCGGGCCGGGCGCCGATGCCGCGGCCGGCGCTTGAACGCTCACCGCTTTGGACGCGCCGTGCCGGCGAGTCGAGCGCCGTGCGGGGTTGATCGCGAACGACTTCGGGCCGCGCCGGCACCGTTTGGCCGGTCCGATTCTCAGTCCCGACGGGGGCCGGCCGCGGCAACTTGGTTTGTTCCCCGGACGCGTGTCTTGGCGTGCTTGACGCGCGCTCTTCCGGCGACATGATTGGGGCATGGCGACGAAGGGCACCGCGGAGGTCACGCTCCCGGCCGACCTGCAGATCCTCATCACCCGCGAGTTCGACGCGCCCAAGGCGCAGGTCTGGCGGGCCTACACCACGCCCGAGCTCGTGGAGCGCTGGTGGGCCGGCGACCGGGGCACGGTCCGCAGTGCCGAGATCGACCTGCGGGTGGGGGGCTCGTGGCGGTACGCCATGATCGCCAACGGTGGCTTCGAGGTCGCCTTCCACGGGGAGTACCGGGCGATCGAGGCCCCGGACCGGCTCGTCAACACCGAGGTCTTCGAGGGGCTGCCCGACCCCGAC
Organism: Dactylosporangium sp. McL0621; assembly: GCF_049995355.1. Taxonomy (NCBI): domain Bacteria; kingdom Bacillati; phylum Actinomycetota; class Actinomycetes; order Micromonosporales; family Micromonosporaceae; genus Dactylosporangium; species Dactylosporangium sp. McL0621. The sequence goes on along the minus strand of NZ_CP188259.1, from coordinate 8,270,070 downwards.
GCGCACAGCGGCGTCGTCACCGTGACGTTCACCGAGACCGGCGGGCGTACGCGCATGGAGATGCTGTGCGAGTACGACGACGAGGAGACCCGCGACTCGGTCATCGCCTCCGGGATGGAGAGCGGAATGCAGGAGTCGCTCGACCACCTGGAGGCCGTCGCGGCGTCCCTCTAAGCCGTGCCGAGCAGGGGCGGCAGCGCGAACAGCATCACCATGGACCACGTCACGTGGGTGAGCATCGGGGCCAGGATGCCGCCCGACGCGCGGCGCTGCAGGCCCAGCACGGTGCCGAGCACCGCCGCGGCGAAGACCAGCATCGGGTTGGCCGTCGCGATGGTCGCCAGGGCGTAGACGACCGTCGAGATCAGCACCGGGCGGACGCGGCCGATCGCGGCGAACAGGGCGCCGCGGAAGAAGACCTCCTCGGCCAGGCCGTTGAGCACGGTGACCGCGGTGATGGGGACGATCGCGCCGTAGCGGGCGTGGTCGAGCACCTCGCCGGCGTAGTCGCGCAGCGGCGGGATGTGGGCCACGACCAGCGCGCCGGCCACGAACACGGCCCCGACGAGCAGGCCCGTGGCGATCGGGGTCAGGACGGGGCGGCGGAGCTGGTCGCGGTACAGGATGCGGCCCAAATGCAGGCGGCCCGAGAGCAGGCTTCCGGCGACCCAGGTCGCCGCGACCGCGAGGGTCGTCGCGTAGAACAGCGGGTCGCCGGGGCGGATGGTCAGGGACCAGCCCAGCAGTACCGCGCCCGCGACGAGGGTCGCCGCCACCACGATCCGGCGGCGGCGCACGGCCGCGGGCGCCTCCTCGTGGCTGCGCGGGACGCGGTCGACGAAGGCGGCCCGGGCCAGGTCGCGCAGGCCCTTCACCGGGTGCCCACGCCCAGCTCCGTACGGACCTCCCGCACGTGTTCGCGGGCGTCGCCGGCGGCGCGGCGGGCGGTCTCGGCCGCCTCCGCGGCCTCGGCGGCGGCGGTCGCGGTCCGCTCCGCCTCCCGCTCGGCGAGCTCGGCCGCACGCTCGGCCAGGGCGAGGCGCACGGCGTCGTCGTAGCCGAGGGCGGGGCCGGGGACGAGCTCGGCGACGGGGTGCTCGCGCACGACGGTCTCGGCGCTGAGGGAGTCCACGAGGTTGCGGGCGGTCGGGATGTCCACGTCGGTGACCAGCGACAGCCACATCGAGGACAGCCGGGGCGTGAGCAGGGGGACGGTCACGTTGGGCAGGTACTTGCCGCGGAGCTTCGCCACCCGCTGGAGCATGTCGGCGAAGCTGAGCACGTCGGGGCCGCCCACCTCGTAGACGCGGCCGGCCGCCGCCTCGGACTCCGCGGCGGCGCGTAGGTACCGCAGCATATCGGGCAAAGCGACGGGCTGGGTGCGGGTCGTGACCCACTGCGGGGTGATCAGGGCCGGCAGGTGGTCGACGAGCTGGCGGGTGATCTCCCACGAGATGCCGCCGTGCCCGACGATGACCGCCGCCCGCAGCGTCGTCACCGGCACCGGGCCGGCGGTCAGGATCTCCTCGACCTCGCGCCGCGAGCGCAGGTGGTCCGAGAGCGCGTCGCCGTCCGCGCCGAGCCCGCCGAGGTACACGATCCGCTTCGTCCTTGCCCCGGCGGCCGCGGCGGCGAAGTTTCGTGCCGCGGCGGCGTCGCGCTCGACGAAGTCGTCCAGGCCCAGCGAGTGCACGAGGTAGTAGGCGACGTCCACGCCCTCGAGCGCGGCGCGCAGGCTCGCGGGGTCGCCGACGTCCCCGGCGACGGGCTCGCCCGCCCCGGAGTACTGCTGCGGCCGCCGGGTCATCGCGCGCACCCGGTGCCCGTGCGCGAGCAGCTCCGGGACGAGCTTCGAGCCGACGAACCCGGAGGCGCCGGTCACCAGGACGGTCAAGGTCATGCCTTCCCTGATACCACGCGGCGTTGCGTGTCACTCGCGGCTCCGCTATGTTAGCGCTCACATATACCGTACCCGATCCGTACCGCCACACGGAATGAGGTCCACCACCATGCGAAAGGCCCTTCTCGGGGCCGCGTTCGCGGGTGCGCTCGTTGTGAGCGCGCTCGTAGGCGTCGGCACCTCCCAGGCGGCGACATCGCAGCCCTGCGACATCTACGCCGCCGGCGGCACGCCCTGCGTCGCCGCGCACAGCACCACCCGGGCGCTCTACGGGACCTACAGCGGCGCGCTGTACCAGGTCCGCCGGGCCTCGGACAACACCACGAAGGACATCGCGCCGGTCAGCGCGGGCAGCTACGCCAACGCCGCCACGCAGGACACCTTCTGCGCGAACACGTCGTGCGTGATCACGATCATCTACGACCAGTCGGGCCGCAACAACCGCCTCACCCAGGCCCCGCCCGGCGGCTTCAACGGCCCGGCGGCCGGCGGCTACGACAACCTCGCCAACGCCACCGCCGCGCCCGTCACGATCGGCGGGCACAAGGTGTACGGCGTGTTCGTCGCCCCGGGCACCGGCTACCGCAACAACAACACCAACGGCGTCGCGACCGGCGACCAGCCCGAGGGCATGTACTCCATCTTCGACGGCACCCACTTCAACGGCGGCTGCTGCTTCGACTACGGCAACGCCGAGCGCAACAGCCGCGACAACGGCAACGGCACGATGGAGGCCATCTACTTCGGCAACATCAAGGTCTGGGGCTACGGCGCCGGCAACGGCCCGTGGATCATGGCGGACCTCGAGAACGGCCTGTTCTCCGGCGTCAACCAGCACCTCAACTCCGGTGACCCGAGCATCAGCCACCGGTTCCTGACCGCGATCGTCAAGGGCGAGCCGAACCACTGGGCCATCCGGGGCGGCAACGCGCAGTCCGGCAGCCTGGGCACCTTCTACAACGGGGTGCGGCCCAACGTCGCCGGGTACAACCCGATGAAGAAGGAAGGCGCGATCATCCTCGGCATCGGCGGCGACAACAGCGTCGGGGCCGCGGGCACCTTCTACGAGGGCGTCATGACCTCGGGCTACCCGTCCGACGCCACCGAGAACTCGGTCCAGGCCAACATCGTGGCCGCGAACTACAACACCTCCGGCAGCACCAGCGGCCCCGCCGTCGGCTCCACCATCTCGCTGCGGGCCACCACCGCCTGCTGCACCACCCGCTACATCAGCCACTCCGGCGCGACCGTCTCGACCCAGGTCGTGAGCGCGTCGAACACGGCCACGGAGAAGGCCAACGCCTCCTGGATCGTGCGCGCCGGGCTCGGCAGCAGCGCGTGCTACTCCTTCGAGTCGAAGAACACGAGCGGGCAGTACCTGCGGCATCAGAACTACCAGATCTCGTTGCAGGCCAACGACGGCAGCTCCCTGTTCGCCCAGGACGCGACGTTCTGCTCGGAGGCCGGCAAGAACGGGCAGGGCAACTCGTTCCGGTCACTCAACTTCGCGGACCGCTACATCCGCCACTACAGCAACAACGTCTACATCGCCAGCAACGGCGGCTCCAACGCGTGGGACGCCACCGGCCTGTGGGCCGACGACGTGAGCTGGGTCGTCACCGCCCCCTGGACCCCCTGAGGGGTTTTGATCCCGTATCGAAGTCGGTAAGTTCGGGTGTCATGAGGAATCGCATCGTCGCGATCGCGCTCGGACTTGCCGTCGTCCTCGGTGCCGGCGGCTTCGGATGGCCGCCGGCACCGTCGTGGAAACTGCTCGACACCGGCTCCACGGCCCGGCTGCGCGGCCTCGCCGCGGTCAGCGAGCGGGTGGCGTGGGCCTCCGGTACCGGCGGCACCGTGCTGCGCACCGCCGACGGCGGGCGCACGTGGCGGTCGGTGGGCCCGCCCGACACCGCCGACCTGCAGTTCCGCGACATCGAGGCCTTCGACGCCGAGCACGCCGCCGTGCTGTCGATCGGCAATGGCGATGCTTCCCGGGTGTACCTCACCGCCGACGGCGGCCGCACCTGGACCGAGACCTTCCGCAACACGGACCCGGCGGCCTTCTACGACTGCTTCGCGTTCTCCGGCCGACACGGCCTCGCCCTCGGCGACCCGGTGAACGGCCGCTTCCAGCTCCTGTCGACCGCCGACGGCGGCCGGCACTGGGCACCGCTGAACGCCGACCTGCCCCCGGCCCTCGACGGCGAGTTCGCCTTCGCCGCGAGCGGCACGTGCCTGGTGACCGCCGGCCCCGACGCCTGGATCGCCACGGGCGGCGGCGCCGTGTCGCGCGTCCTGCACAGCGCGGACTTCGGCCGCCACTGGAGCGTCGCCACCAGCCCGATCCCGTCCGGCCCGACGGCGGGCATCTTCTCGCTCGCCTTCCGCGACCGCGCGCACGGCCTCGCCGTCGGCGGCGACTTCGCCGCCCCGGCCACCGCCCCGTCCGGCGCCGCCACGAGCCGCGACGGCGGGCGCACGTGGGCCGTCGCGCGCACGGTGCCCGGCGAGTACCGCTCCGGGGTGGCCTGGCGCTCCTCCCACGACGACACCGCCTTCGCGGTCGGCCCGACGGGCAGCGACTGGACCCGCGACGGCGGCCGCACCTGGGCCCGCTTCGACACCGGCAGCTTCGACTCGGTGGCCTGCGCGGCCGGGGCCTGCTGGGCGTCCGGGGAGGCGGGGCGCGTCGCCGTCCTCCGGTTCCGCTGAAATGACCCGACCCGGAGGCGCCGGTAATGTTCGTCTGGTACGTGGTCGCGAGCCTGCTGCTCGCCGCCATCCTGGTCGGCTCCGCCCTCGGCAAGCTGCGCCGCGCCGACGCGGTGGTGCAGAACCTCGACCGGGCCGCGGTACCGCACGCCTGGTACCCCTGGCTGGCCACGGCCGAGCTCGCCGGCGCCGCGGGGCTGCTCGCGGGCCTGGCGTGGCGTCCGCTGGGCACGGCGGCCGCGACGGGCCTGACGCTGTACTTCATCGGCGCCCTGGCCGCCCACCTCAAGGCCGGCGACCGGACCGGCCTGGGCCCGGCCGGGTTCCTGCTGTTCCTGTCCGCCGCCGCGGGCGTGACGTCGCTGCTGTAGCGGGGACGAACCGTTCGAGCGAGGTCATTCCGCCGCGCCCCTTGGCACAATGAGGCCGTGTCGGCAGTGGAGATGATTCTCGCGGCGTTACGTGCGGGAGCGGGCAACCCGGCGGTCGCGGAGCCCTATGCGGTGCTGCGCCGCCGCCTCCCGCCGGTCCTCGACCCCGGAGCCGAGTTCGACGAGGAGACCCTGGAGGCCGCGCGGGTTGTGCTGCGGCTCGCCGGTCCGCGGTACACCGTCGGCATCCACGGCGCCGAGGGCGTCCAGGTCGGCGACCACAACGTGCAGATCCTGCTGACGCTCCCCCCACTGTCGCCGGCGGCGTAGCCGGGTCACCCGCCGCCGGCACCGCACCGGACGACCCCCGCCTTCCCGGCATCGTCCCCCAATCGGCCTACCTGGAGCAGGTCCGCCGCATCGCGCCCCCGCAGCTGCGGGACCGCGAGCCGGAGCTGGCCGCGCTGGCCGCCTTCTGCGCCGCCGCCGACCCCGCCCCCGCCTACCTGTGGTGGCGGGCCCCGGCCTGGGCCGGCAAGTCGGGCCTGCTGTCCTGGTTCGTCCTGCACCCGCCGCCCGGCGTGCTGGTCGTGTCGTTCTTCATCACGGGCCGCTTCGCCGGCCAGGCGGACCGCGTCGCCTTCACCGACGTGGTCGTCGAGCAGCTGGCCGAGCTGCTGAACACCCCGCTGCCGGCCATGTTCACCGACGCGACCCGCGAGGCGCACCTCCTGCGCCTGCTGTCGCGGGCGGCGGCCCACTGCCGGGAGCGGGGGCAGAGCCTGGTCCTGGTGGTGGACGGCCTGGACGAGGACCGGGGCGTCACGGTAGGACCGTCGGCGCACAGCATCGCCGCGCTGCTCCCGCCGGCCCCGGTCCCGGGCCTGCGCATCATCGTGGCGGGCCGGCCCGACCCGCGCATCCCGCACGACGTACCGGACGAGCACCCGCTGCACGACCCGTCGACGGTCCGGGCGCTGGCCACGTCGCCGCACGCCCAGGTCGTACGCCAGGACGCCGAGCGCGAGCTGCGCCACCTCCTGCACGGCAGCGCGACCGAGCAGGACCTGCTGGGCCTGCTGACCGCCTCGGGCGGCGGCCTGGCGGGCGCGGACCTGGCCGAGCTGACCGGCCTGGAACCGTGGCGCGTGGACGAGCACCTGGGCGCGGTCTCGGCCCGCACCTTCACCCGGCGGGCCGACGCCTACGTCCTGGCCCATGAGGAGCTCGAGGCCCAGGCCACCGCCGCGCTGGCGAGCCGCCTCCCCGCGTACCGGGACCGCATCGACGCGTGGGCGGAGACGTACCGGGCCCGCGGCTGGCCCGACGGCACGCCCGGGTACCTGCTCCGCGGCTACTTCCAGCTCCTGCACGGCGCGGGCGACGAGCCGCGGATGCTCGCGTGCGCGCTCGACCGTGCCCGCCACGAGCGCCTGCTGACGGCGACGGGAGCCGACTTCGCGGCGCTGTCCGAGATCGTCGCGACCGCCCGGCACCACTTCGACCGCCACGACCGGCCCGAGCTGGTGACGCTGGCCCGGCTGGCGGTGCGCCGCGACGAGCTGCATCAGCGCAACCAGAACACCCCGGTCGATCTGCCCGCCGTGTGGGCGGCAATGGGCTTCCCCGATCGCGCCGAGGCGATGGCCCGCTCGATGACCGACCCGGGGCGTCGCTCCCAAGCCCTGACTGCGGTGGCCGCGGTGTTGTTGAAGGCCGGTGACAGCGAGCGGTCACGGCTCCTGGCGATCGACGCGGCCGCTGCCACCGATCCGGGTTCCGATCTCGGGCAGTTCACACGGGCTCAGATGGCCATCGCCGCAGCTTTGCTGGAGGCCGGGGACCTGTCCTCGGCTGAGGCCGTCGCCCGCCAAATGACCGATCAGTTCGCGCAGGTCAATACGCTGGTGGCGTTGGCCGGGCGGCACGACCTGGCAACGGCTCGAACGGTCGCGCTCGAGGCCGACTCGGCTGCCTTTGCGATCGCCGACCCGTTTCAGCAGGCGATGGCTCTGGCCGCCGTTTCCACTGCGTTGGTGCGAGTCGGCGAGCGCGATCGGGCCGGTCGCGCGCTGGCGGGAGCGCAGGCCGTCCTGGAGTTGATAACCGAGCCCGAACCCGTCATGAAGGCTTTTGCCGCGACCGCCGAGGCGTCCATCCGGACCGGGCAGCTGCGACGGGCAAGGGCGGTCGCCAACGCACAGCTCGAGCCATACCGTCGGGCGTTGGCTCTCACCGCGCTGGCGGCTGCGGCCCTGCAGGCTGGCGAAGCGGAACGGGCCTGCACGATCGCCCTCAGCGCCGAAGTGGCGTCCCGGGTTCTCGATCCTCGACGGGACCGCGCCGAAGCTCTGACCAGGATAGCGTCGGTGCTGCTGCGGGCTGGAAGCGTCGGTCCGGCTTGCCTCCTGACGGCCGAGGCCGAGATTGCCGCTCGGGCGATTGTCGGAGTTGACCGGAGAGCCGCGGCACTTACGGCCATCGCGTTGGTGCTTGCGCGGGCCGGAGACATGGACCATGCCGAGGCCGTGGCCACCGAGGCGGAGGCCGCCGCTGGAACGATCACCAGCCACCTCATTCGAGTGCAGGCGTTGACCGCGGTGGCGGTCGCGTACGTGGACGCGGACGCCGTGGAGCGGGCTGAGCACGTCGTTAGCGAGCTCATCGAACCGTACGCCCGCGCGGAGGCGATGTGCGAGGTGGCAGCGGCCCTCGTGCGTGCCGGCGAACTGCGGCGAGCTGAGGATCTCGCATTGGCGGCCGAGGCGGCCGCACGGCCGATCGTCGACAAGAGCAGGAAGGATCTTGCTAAAGCCGCGCTGGCGGTTGCTTTGGTGCGGGTCGGCGCGGCCAGCCGAGGCGAAGCGGTGGCGCAGGCGGTTGTTGATCCCGCCTGCAGGGACGCGGCCGTCGCGGAGATAAGTGCACTGATGACCGGCGCAGGGAAGTTCGACGAGGCGTACGCGGCAATCCGGTTGATCGAATCCGGCTACGTGCGGTCGGCAGCAATCGCGCAATTCGTCCCTCCTCTGATCAGTGCCGGTGAGCTCGATCGCGCATCTGCGGCAATCCGCATGATCGCGGAGCCTCTCCAGCAGTCTGATGCGCTGTCGGCCGTGTCGATGGCGTTGATCGAGGCCGGTCGCGTGAGGGAGGCCGAGAAGCTCGTCGCGGAGCTCGACGACGCGTCCGGGCATGACGCCGTGTTCGCGGACGTCATTTCCGCGCTCGTCCGGGTCGGCAAGATCTCACGGGCCGAAGACAACGTACGCACGGCGCCGAACTCGGGCCGGCGGTCCCGAGCCCTTGCGGCATTGGTCTCCGCTCTCGTCGATATGGGCGAAGTCGTGCAGGCGGAGAGGATCGTGAGTCGACTGGGGTTCGTGACCCCGTCGGTTTCTACGGTCCTGATCCATGCGCTGCTGGAGGCGGGTGATCTCGAGCGGTCGGTTCGTTTCGTCGTCTCGGGGCCGTCGCCCTTCCCGGCGGGCTCCGCTGCCGTTATGCGAGCCCTCGTCCGGTCCGGCTCCGACGACTTGGCGAGGGCGCTCGCCGTCGATGCCTGGGACCGGATTGGCCGCGGCACCGCATTGTTCGCCGATCCGGATTCGGCCATGGACGTCGCTTGCATGCAGGTTTATGCCGGCCAGGCGGATCGGGCGGAGGCGGTCGCCCGGTCCGTGGGAGATCCACAGACTCGGACCGCGGTTTGCGAGGCGTTGTTCGGTGCCCTCATCGAGGCGGGTGATCCCGGCGGGGCGGAGCGGCTGGCCAGTTCGCCGTACAGCGAGGAACGGTGCGGACGGCTCGTGGTGGCGCTCGCGGGTGCCGGTCATGTCGACCGCGCCGCGGGAGTGGCGCGCGCGATCCGGGACCCGCGCCGCCGCTCGGACGCCCTGCGTTGCGTTGCGTTGACCCTCATCGACGGTGGCGATCCGGAAGCAGCGACCGACATCATTGCCGATTTCGACGATCCGCTGGATCAGGTCGTCGTGCTTGCCGGAATCACGTCCGTGTTCGTCCGAGCCGGGCGGTTGGATGAGGCCACGCGGACCGCAGCACATGCACTCGCCGCAGTGCACGCCGCCGCCGACAAACAACAGACGATTGCTGCTGGCGCTGTCGCTGTCGCGCTCGCTGGTCGCCGCATCGCAGCGGCCGAAGTGCGCGTCGGCGTTCGGGGCCATCCGCTCCAGCACGCGGAGGCGCTCGAGCGGATGGTCGACGCGCTCCTCGACCTGGGGGACATCGAGCGCGCAAAGTCGGTGGCGACCTGCATATCCCATGAAGAGCGACGGGCCGGATCGCTGGCCCGGGTGGTCGATGCGCTCCTCTCCGTGGGTGACATCGCACGCGCTGAGGTGGTGGCCCGCGACATCGCGTGGGCCCCGACGCGCGCATTGGTCCTGGCCCGGGTGGCGACCACATATCTGCGCGTCGGCGATGCCCCGCGGGCGGAAATGGTGCTGCGGCCCGACGGCGTCACGGGTCGATGGGACCTGGCGCTCGCCCGGGAGCAGGATGCGCCGCTCACCGCACTGGCGCTGCTGATCGGGGAGTGGTCGACTGCCGTGGCGGCGCTCGCGGCAGTCGACCCCGATGCGGTGCTGGCGATCGCGGACGAGCTCGGCTACTGACCCGCGGCCTACTCGAAGTCGCCGAAGTCGCCGCCGTCGTCGAAGACCTCGTCGATGACCTCGCCCGCTACCAGGCCGCCCACGATGCCCGCCGCGCCCGCCGCGACCACCGTGCCCATGCCCATCCCGCGCCGCGCGTGGGAGCCGTGGCCGTGGCCATGGCCGTAGGCGGGGGCGGAGAAGTGGCGGTCGGTGGCCTCGCGGAGCCAGCCGTCGACCATCGCGGTCCAGTTGGTGGCGCCGGCCGCGGCGTGGGTGATGCCGAAGCGGCTGTAGGCATCGTGGCCGCCGCGCCTGTCCAGGGCCAGGAGCACCTCCAGGCCGTCCGGGTCGGCGACGAAGGTCAGCTCGACCTCGTTGACGCGGCCCGCGTACCGGTCCGGCGGCCAGAACTCGATCTCCTGGTGGATCGGCAGGCGCTGCGGCACGCCCTGGAGGTGGCCGTGCTCCACCTCGGCGTGTTTGAAGCGGAAGCCGAGCTCGGCGAAGGCGTCGAGGATCGCCTGCTGGGCCGGGAGCGGCGTGATCGAAACCGGGTCGAGGTCGCCCTTGTCGCGGGCTCCCGCGATCTCCAGTTCGGTGCGTACGCCCATCACCATGCCGCGCAGGGGGCGGTCGTACACGCTCGTGATCGGGGTCTCCCACGGGACCGCCAGGCGGAACGGGATCGACTCGGTGGTGCCGGCGCGGACGGTGAAGTGGTCGGCGACCGACTCGCGGTGCAGGTCGAGGGCGCCGGTGGCCAGCGCGAGCACGACGTGCTCGATGCGGGCGTCGGCGTCGCCGCCCTGGATGTGCACGTGGCCGTCGAGGAAGCCGCCGGGACGGGCGGTCGGGGTGTCGAGCACCGTGTCGACGCTCGGGCCGCCGACCCCGAGGGCGGCGAGCATCTTCTTGAACACCATGTCACCCGACACTATCACGTGGCGCTGTACAGTCTCCGTGAAAGCCACTCCGCCGACGCCCGTCCGAGCGCCGTCGCCGTGACGCCCACCGCCGGGTTCGTGGCCCGCAGCGCCAGCGCCAGCAGGAAGCCCGCGTGCGCGGCGAGGAACGCGTCGACCGTGCGGGGCGGCAGGTCGCGGGTCAGCGGGTTCGCCGCGCACAACGCGGCGGCGTCCGGGGCGCCGGCCATCAGCATGAGCGCGTCGCAGTAGCGCGGGCCGACCCACGCGTGCGCCCAGTCCACGATGTACACACGCGAGGGCGACACCAGCGCGTTGAACAGGTACAGGTCGCCGTGCAGCAGCGTGTCGCCGTCCCGGGCGGCCGCGGACTCCAGCGCCACCAGGTCGTCGAGGTGCTCGGCGGCCCACGGCGACACCCGCGCCAGATCCGCCGCGGCCAGCCCGGCGAACCCGCCCAGCCGCGGCGCGGTCGCCGGGCGCACGGGGGCCGGCGTCAGCGCGGAGGCCATGGCGGTCACGGTGTCGAGGACCCGCGGCCGGTCCGCCGGAGAGGGCAGCACCGCCGCCACGAACTCGAAGACCAGCACGGCCCAGGGGCCGTCGTCAAAAGCGAACAGCAGAGGCGGCGACGGTACCGACACAGGCAGCCGCGCCGCGACGACCGCCTCGCGCCGGTGGAAGTCGCGCACCGCCGGGTCGGCCGCCGCCTTCACGAACACGTCCCGCCCGCCGGCGAGCCGCAGCCGGGCCGCGGCCCCCTCCGAGTGCCCGCCGCTCACATCGACCGCGCCGGCCACCCTGCTACCGAGACGCGCCTCCACACCCGCCCGCACCGGCCCCGGCACGGCGGACCACGAGATCCCCATGGCAGGACAGTAGCTTTCAAGTGGACCATCAGTGGGTACGCAACCCGCATGGCGGAACTGGGCTGGCTGGGTGTGGTGCGGCACGGGCAGAGCGTCGGCAACGTGCGGGCGGAGGCGGCCGAGCGCGGCGGGCTCGAGGTCATCGACCTCGCGGAGCGCGACGCCGACGTGCCGCTGACCGACCTCGGCCGCGAGCAGGCCGCCGCCGTCGGCCGGTGGATTCGCGCGCTGCCCGCGCCCGAGGCGCCCGAGTTCGCCGTCGTCTCGCCCTACCTGCGCACCCGGGAGACGGCGGCGGTGGCGCTGGCCGGGACCGGGATCCCCGTGCGGTACGACGAGCGCCTCCGCGACCGCGAGCTCGGCGTGCTCGACCTGCTCACGAACCGGGGCGTGGCCGCGCGCCTGCCGCAGGAGGCGGCCCGGCGGCAGCGCCTCGGCAAGCTGTACTACCGGCCGCCGGGCGGCGAGTCCTGGTCCGACGTGCTGTTGCGCCTGCGCAGCCTGATGCGCGACGTGCGCGCGGACCACCCGGGCGGCCGGGTCCTGCTCGTCGGGCACGAGGCGATCGTGCTGCTGCTGCGGTACCTCCTCGAAGGCCTCGACGAGGAGACGCTCCTGGGGCTGTCCCGCGCGACCGCCATGGCCAACTGCTCGGTGAGCAGCTGGACCGGCGCCGGCGGGGTGCTGCGCCCCGAGCTGTTCAACGAGGTCGGCCACCTGCGCGAGGCGGCCGCGACGACGCAGGAGGCCGTCGGTGCCGACGACTGAGATCATCACGCCCCGGGTGCTGCGGGAGTGGCCGCTGCCCGAGCCCACCGGCGACAAGCACAGCCGCGGGACCGTCCTCGTCATCGGCGGGTCCCGCAACACCCCCGGCGGCGTGCTGCTGGCCGGGCTGGCCGCGCTGCGTGGCGGGGCCGGGCGGCTCCAGCTCGCGGTCACCGAGGGCACGGCCACGGCGCTGTCCATCGCGGTGCCGGAGGCGAAGGTCCTCGGCCTGCCCGAGACCCGCGAGGGCAGCGTCTCGTCCAAGCTGCCCCGGGCGCTGCTCGAGGACGTGGCCGAGGCCGACGCCGTCGCGCTCGGGCCCGGTCTGGACAACATCGAAGAAACGCAGAAAATCCTGGAGTCGGTACTGCCCGAGGCCGGCCCGGACGCCGTCGTCGTCCTCGACGCCTACGCCCTGGGCGCGCTGAGCCGCCGCCCGGAGGCGCTCGAGCACGCCAAGTGCGGCGCGGTGCTCACCCCGAACCGGACCGAGGCCGCGCACCTGCTCGGCCGCGACCTCGGCGACGACCTGGCCGCCGAGGCCGCCGCCGTCGCCGCGCGCTACCACGCCGCGGTCTGCCTGCACGGCCACGTCGCCGACCCGGACGGCCGCGTGTGGCGGGAGGAGAGCGGCGCCGCCGGCCTCGGCACCTCCGGCAGCGGCGACGTCCTCGCCGGCCTCGTGGCCGGGCTGCTCGCCCGGGGCGCCCGGCCCGCCCAGGCCGGCTGCTGGGCCACCTACGCGCACGCCGTCGCCGGCCAGCGCCTCGCCCCGCGCTTCGGGCGCACCGGCTACCTGGCCCGGGAGCTGCTGGACGAGGTGGCGTACACGATCGGCACCGTCTGAGGACCCGCGCTGCACCACGCGCCCGCGACAGTGGAGGTCATGCGGGCGTGGAAGCGGCGACACCCTGGCCCGCCTCGGCGGGGACGAGTTCGCGCTGCTGTGCCCAGGGGCGGGGGAGCCGGAGCTGCTGGCCCGGGGCGAGCGGCTGCTCGCGCAGCTGCGCCGGCCGATCGACGTCGGCGGCACCGAGCTGTTCGTGTCGGGCACGGCGGGGGCGCGCGCGTTCATCGCCGCGCCCGGCTCCGGACCGGGCGAGCACAGCGCGACCGCCGTGCTCGCCGACGCCGACGTGGCCCTGTACGCGGCGAAGGCGGCCGGCAAGGACCGCGTCGTCGGCTTCGACGACCAGCTGCGCGACCGGCAGCTGCAGCGCGGCCGGACCGCCGAGCGGCTGCGGGCGGCGCTGGCCGCCGGGCAGACCGCGCTGGTGCGGGCGATCGTCGACCTGGCGCGCCGCCTGAACCTGGTGACGGTCGCGGAGGGTGTGGAGACGCCGGAGCACTACGACCTGCTGCGCCGCCTCGGCTGCGACCGGGTGCAGGGGTACCTCCTCGGCCGCCCGGTGCCCGCCGGCGCCGTGCTGGAGCCGGTCGGCTGACTCACTCGCTTCAGACCTTATTGACAGCCGTAGCTCTCCGGTTCTAATGTCGGGGCACTTACTCGGTTCAGTAAAGGTACTGAACTGATGGAGCCGGGCGCCGCCTCGCCCGGCCCTTCATCGGAGGGAGTTCCCCGTGCGCAAGGCTCTCGCCGCGGCGGCGATCCTGCTCGCCGCGCTCATCGCCAACCCCGCACCCGCCCAGGCGTTCCCCGCATCGACGCGGGCCGCGCTCGTCAGCTACCTGTCGGGCATCTCCGGGCAGTACACGATCACCGGCCAGCACAACCGCGAACCCAACTCGGACCCGACCAAGTGGACGCGGGTGGCCCAGGGCATCACCGGGCAGACGCCCGGCCTGTGGGGCGGCGACTTCCTGTTCGCCGCCTCCGACGTCAACGCGCGCCAGACGATGGTCAGCGAGGCCATCCGGCAGTGGCAGGGCGGCTCGATCGTCGCCCTGACCTGGCACATGTGCCCGCCGACGGTCGGCTCGACCTGCGGCTGGGACAGCAACGGCGTGCTCAGCCACCTCTCCGACACCCAGTGGAGTCAGCTCATCACCGACGGCTCCGCGCTCAACACCGCGTTCAAGAACCGGCTCAACGAGGCCGTGCCGTACCTGCGGCAGCTGCAGAGCGCCGGCGTGCCGGTGCTGTTCCGCCCGATCCACGAGATGAACGAGGGCTGGTCGTGGTGGGGCGGCCGGCCGGGCGCCAACGGCAGCCGCCGGCTGTTCCAGATCGTGCACGACTACTACACCGCACAGGGCCTGTCCAACCTCGTGTGGGTGTGGAACGTCAAGGACGTCAGCATGGGCTCGATCGGCGACTACTGGCCGGGAGCGTCCTATGTGGACGTCGCCTCGCTCGACATCTGGGTGAAGCTCGCCCCGAGCGCCTCGGACTACCAGGCGATGCTCAACGTGGCCGGCGGCAAGCCGATCGCGCTGGCCGAGGTCGGGCAGGTGCCGAGCGTGGCGCTGCTCAACGCCCAGCCCCGCTGGACGTACTTCATGGTCTGGGCCGAGTACCTGCAGGACCCGGCGTACAACACGAACGCGAACGTGCAGAGCACGTACTTCAGCAGCCGGGCCCTGGTGCGCGGGGAGTTCACGGTCCCCGGCTCCACATCCCCCGGCGGCGGAACCGGTCCCGTGAAGGGCCTCGGCGGCAAGTGCCTGGACGTGGCCGCGTCGGGCACCGCGAACGGGACGAAGATCCAGCTGTACACCTGCAACGGCACCGGGGCCCAGAGCTGGACGGCCGGCTCCGACGGCACGCTGCGGGCCCTGGGCAAGTGCCTCGACGTGGCCGGGGGCACGAACGCGGACGGCACCAAGGTGCAGCTGTGGGACTGCAACGGCAACGGCCACCAGCAGTGGTCGCGCTCCGGGTCGGCGCTCGTGAACCCGGAGACCGGCCGGTGCCTGGACGTGACCGGGCAGAGCAGCGCCGACGGCACCCAGATCCAGATCTGGTCCTGCACCGGCGCGGCGAACCAGAGCTGGACGCTGCCCTAGGCTGGGGCGGTGACCGACTTCCCGCAGTTCGACATCCCGGGCCGCGCCGCCCTCGTGACGGGGGCGGCGCGCGGCCTGGGCCGGGCCATCGCGCTCACGCTCGCCAACGCGGGCGCCGACGTGGCCATCGGCCTGCGCGACCTCGGCGCCGACGCCGGGCTGGCCGCCGAGATCGAGGCGCTCGGCCGGCGGGTGCTGCCGCTGCAGATGGACGTCACCCACCCGGGCCAGGTCCGCGCGGCCGTCGACGCCGTGGCCGAGCGCTTCGGCCGGCTCGACATCCTCGTCAACAACGCCGGCATCGCGCCCGAGAACCGGGCCGAGGACGTCACCGAGGCGGACTTCGACGCCACCCTCGGGGTGAACCTCAAGGGCACGTTCTTCGCCAGCCAGGCCGCGGGCCGGGTGATGATCCGCCAGGGCTACGGCCGGATCGTGAACGTCGGCTCGCAGGCCGGGGCGGTCGCGCTGCCGGGCGAGTCGGTGTACTGCATGACGAAGGCCGCGATCGCGCACCTCACCCGCTGCCTGGCGGTCGAGTGGGGCCCGCACGGCATCACGGTCAACGCGGTCGCGCCGACGTTCGTGCACACGCCGGGCACCGCGGAGTACCTCGCCGACCCCGCCCACCGCGCCGACGTCGTCGAGCGCATCGCGGCCCTGCACCGCATCGGCGAGCCGATGGAGGTCGCGGGGGCCGTGCTGTTCCTCGTCTCCCCGGCCGCGTCCCTCATCACCGGGGAGGTCATGCTCATCGACGGCGGCTGGACCGCCCGCTGAGCGGGGCCGCCTGGTCCAGGCACCGCGGCAACGACCTTGGGCCACATGCGTGGTGGTCCTACTGCGACGGGGCCTGGGCCTGCGAGGGCTTCGGGTGGCGGCGGCGGTACCGCCCGGCGACGAGGCCGCCCACGGTGAGGACCAGCAGCGTGGCGAGCGCGGCCCACATCGGCCAGGCGCCGGGGTGCCAGCCGTAGGCGCCGACGGTGACGTAGGCCGTGGTCGCGGGGAGGATGCCCACCGCCGTGCCGAGGGTGAAGTCGCGCAGCCGCACCGAGGTGAGGCCGGCCACGTAGTTCACCGCGGTGAACGGGACGATCGGGATCAGCCGGGCCACGACGACCGTGCGCAGGCCGCGGCCGGCCAGGGCGGCGTCGAGGCGGTCGAGGCGGCCCCGGGTGAGCCAGTGCACGGTGTCGCGGCCGAGCAGCCGGCCGAGGTGGAACGCGGCCACGGCGCCGAGTATCGCGCCGGCCACGACGACCACGACGCCGGCCGCGAGGCCGAACAGCGCGCCGGCGGCCAGCGTGAAGACGGTTTTCGGCAGCGGGGAGAGTGATATCAGGGCGTACAGGGCGCCGAAGGCCACCGGGGCCCACCAGCCGAGCGCGTCGACGCTGCTGCGCAGTTGCTGGGCGTCGGGCACTCCGACCAGGAGCGCGGCGGTCACGAGCAGCGCCACGAGAGCCACAAGGCCGGCGCCGCGCAGGAGCCCGGCGCGAACGGTCATGATCCCATCATGCCGCGGGAGGCCGGGGTCCGCCTTCCAAGAGCGCCGCGCGGCTCATGATCGGGCGGGGCCGGTGCTGTCGCGGACGACCAGGGTCGCGTTGCCGTAGCGCACGCTGCGTGGCGGGCGGCCGTCCAGCAGTTCGAACAGCAGCCGGGCGGTGCGCATGCCGTAGTCGGTGATGTTGCGCTGCAGCACCGTCAGGGCCGGGTGCACGAGCTGGCACAGCGGGGAATCCTCCCAGGCCAGGATCGACACCGCGCCGGGCACGGCGACGTGCATCTCGGCGGCCACGCCGAGCCCGGCCAGGGCCATGAGGTCGTTGTCGTACACGATGGCGCTCGGGCGGTCGCGGCCGCTCAGGATGCGCCGGGTCGCGGTCGCCGCGGCCTCGCCGGTGTAGTCGGCGGGCACGGTCAGCACCGCGTCCGCGCCGAACGCGGTGGCCAGGGCGGCCGTGCGGGCCGCGGTGTGCGCGAGGTCGGGCGGGCCGCTCACCCGGGCGATGCGGCGGTGGCCCAGCGCCGAGAGCAGCCCGGCGATCTTGGCCGCGCCCGCCTGCTCGTCGGTCGACAGGTTGGCCAGGCCCGGCAGCTCCCCGGCGCCGCCGGCCACGACCGCCGGCAGGGTCAGCTCGCGCACGGCGTCGAGGCGGGGGTCGTCGGCGCGCAGGTCGCACAGGATGACGCCGTCGACGCGGCGCTCGGCGTGCCAGCGGCGGTAGAGGGCGATCTCCTCGTCGGTGTGCTCGACGAACTGCAGGGCCAGGCCGTAGCCGCGCGCGTACAGCTCCATCTGCAGCCCGGCGATGAACTGCCGGCGGAAGACCTCGCTGCGCAGGGCCGCAGACGTGCGCCGCAGGGCCAGGCCGACCACGTCGGCGGCCGCGCCGTGCAGGGCGACGGCGGCGCGGTGCGCGGTGAAGCCGAGCTCCTGGGCGACCTCGCGGACCCGTTCGCGCAGGTCGTCGGAGACGCCGGGGCGGCCGTTGAGCGCGTAGGAGACGGCGACGCGGGACACGCCGACGCGCCGCGCGATGTCGCTCATCGTCGGTCGCCGCCCCGCCATGGGACGAAGCGTAACCGGTTCAGTTCGGAAGCGGCGCCGCGCCGCCGGGCCGCCGGTTGAGGGCAGAAGCGGCGCCACGCCGCCGGGCGGCAGAAGCGGCGCCATGCCGCGGGGCGGCAGAAGCGGTGCCACGCCGCCGGGCCGCCAGGAGCGGTGCCACGCCGCGGGGCGGCAGAAGCGGCGCCACGCCGCCGGGCCGCCAGGAGCGGTGCCACGCCGCCGGGCCGCAGGGAGCGGCGCCACGCCGCCGGGCCGCCAGGAGCGGTGCCACGCCGCGGGGCGGCAGAAGCGGTGCCACGCCGCGGGGCGGCAGAAGCGGTGCCACGTCGCCGGGCCGCCGGGGGCCGGTTCAGTTCGGGGGCGGCGCGATGCTGTCCCGCAGCAGGAGCCGGGCCGTGGCGTCCTGGAAGTCCTCGAGCCGGCCGCCGAGCAGTATCCGGGCGGTGTTCGCCCCGTAGGCATGGATGTCCCGGGATAGGGCGCTCACGGCCGGGTAGGCCATCTCGCACAGCTGGGAGTCGTCGCCGGCCAGCACCGAGAGCCGGCCGGGAACGTCGACGCCCAGCTTGCGGGCCACGTGCAGGCCGGCGGTGGCCATGATGTCGTTGTCGAACATGATCGCCGTCGGCGGTTCGGCCGCGGTCAGCAGGCGCTCGGTGGCCCAGGCGCCGGCCTCCCACGTGTAGTCGGTGTCGACCACCTCGGCCGCGGTCAGGGCGTGGCGGCGGCCCGCCTCCCGGAACGCCGCGGTGCGGATGCGGGTGTGGGCGAGGGAGACGAGGCCGCCGACCCGGGCGATGCGCCGGTGCCCGATGCCGGCCAGGTAGCCGACGGCCTCGGTGAGCGCGGCCGCGTCGTCGCTCCACACCGCGGGGACGGTCGAGCCCTCCGGCCGTACCGACGGATGACCCACCAGAATGCCGGGCAGCCCGAGCTTGTCCAGGGCCGCGACCCGCACGTCGTCGGTCCACAGGTCGGTGAGGATCGTCGCGTCGATGCGCCGCGCGGCCCACAGCCCGCGCAGCGCCTCGATCGCCCGCTCGTGGTCGCCGACGACCTGCAGCACCAGGGCGGTGCCGGTCGCCGACAGCTCGGTCTCGAGGCCCGCGATGAACTTCATGTAGAACGGCTCGACGCCCAGGGTGGCCGCGTCGCGGGCGATGACGAGCCCGATCGCCTCGGCCCGGGCCGCCGAGAGGTTGCGGGCGGCCGCGCTGGGCTGCCAGCCCATCTCGGCGGCGATGGCCATGATGCGCTCGCGGGTGCGCGCGGACACGCCGGGCCGGTCGTTCAGGGCGAACGAGACGGCGCCGATGGAGACGCCGGCGGCCTCGGCGATGTCGCTGATGGTGGGGCGTTTCACGGGGTTCCTTGCGTGGTCATTTGGTGGCCCCGGACGTGAAGCCGTTGTAAATGAACCGCTGGAGCAGCAGGAACAGGATAAGGGTGGGCAGGATGACGAGGATCGCCCCGGCCGAGATCGTCTCCCAGTGGGCGCCGAACGGGCCCTTGAAGCGGAACAGCGACGTGGAGATGGTGCCCAGGTCCTCCGAGGGCATGTACAGGAACGGGATGTAGAAGTCGTTGTACACGAAGATGCCCTTGATGATGACGACCGTGGCGATCGCGGGCTTGAGCAGCGGCAGGATGACCGACCGGTAGATCTTGAACGTCGAGGCGCCGTCGAGCCGGGCCGCCTCGTCGAGCGAGACCGGGATGCCGCGCATGAACTGCATGAAGATGTAGATGGCGACGATGTCGGTCCCCATGTACAGCAGGATCGGCGCCCACCGCGAGTCGAACAGCCCCAGCGTGTCGATCACCCGGAACGTCGCCACCTGGGTGGTGACCCCGGGCACGAGGGTGGCGACGAGGAACGCCCCGACGACCAGCCGCTTGAACCGGAACTGGAAGCGGTCCAGCGCGTAGGCCGCGAGCGTGCCGGCCACGACCGTGCCGGCCACGGACACGAGCAGGATGACCGCGGTGTTCGCGAACCCGGTGAGCATCCGGCCGTTGGTGAACGCCGTGACGTAGTTGTGCAGGTTCAGCCAGTCGTGCGGCAGGTCGAGGGTGTCGCCCGAGCTCATCTCGGCCGGCGTCTTGAGCGAGGTCAGGAACACGGTGACCAGCGGCAGGAGCACCACCACGGAGGCGGTCACGAGGGAGGTGTACCGCAGGAAGGCGCCGGCGGCGTCGCGCACACTCACGTCAGGTCGGTCCTCTCGTCGGGCACGAGGCGCCGCTGCAGCCACGTCACCAGCAGCACGATGATCAGCAGCACGACGGCCGCGGCCGAGGCGAGCCCCGTCTTGTTGAACTGGAAGGCAAGCTTGATGGTCTGGATCACGAACGTCTTGCTCTCGCCCGCGCCGCCGGTCATCACGAACGGGATCTCGAACACCGACAGCGACCCGGACACGGCGAGGATGACGCTCAGGCCGATGATCGGGCGGATGCCGGGCGCGACGATGTGCCGGAAGATCTGCCAGCGGCTCGCCCCGTCGAGCCCGGCGGCCTCGTACAGCTCGCCCGGTATCGCCTGGATCGCGCCGAGGAACAGCACGAACGTGAGCCCGGTGAACCGCCACACCGAGACCCCGGACAGCGACACGTTGACGAGGTCCGGGTCGCCGAGCCAGAGCTTGTCCGGGTGCGCGCCGACGAGCGCCAGCACCGAGTCGAGGGTGCCGTGCGGGCGGAAGAAGTACAGGAAGACGAAGGACACGGCGACGCCGTTGATGAGGTACGGGAAGAACAGGATGCCCTTGAACAGGTTCCGCAGCCGCAGGTTGAAGCTGAGGATGAACGCGAAGTACAGCGCCAGGACGATCTGCACCGCGGCGGCGGCCAGGTAGTAGAGGCTGACGAAGAACACCTGGAACAGTTCCGGGCGGGTGAACAGCTCCGCGTAGTTGCCGGCCCCGACGAACGCGGGGTCGTCGCTCAGGCCGTCCCAGTCCGTGAAGCTGTACCCGACCATGCTGGCGACGGGCACGTAGGTGAACACGACCAGCAGGGCGAGCGCCGGCAGCAGGTAGATCCACGGCATGAGCAGGCGTTTCAGGCGCGTCCGGGGGGCGCTCGCGGGCGGCGCTTGGGTGACGGTGTCGAGCATCTGGATCCTCTCCGGGGTTGCGGGCCGGCGCCCGGTCGGGGGGCGCCGGCCCGCCGGTCAGCCGACGGTCTTCGCGGCCTCGGTCCAGCGCTTGGTCAGGTCGGCGAAGATGCCCTTGAGGTCGCCGGGGGCGGCGCCGCGCGCGGTGTCGACGATCTTCTGCCGGTAGTCGGGCTTGCTGATGCCGACCTCGGAGGCGTTGTCGATCTTCGTCAGCTTCGCCGACTCGGCCTGGGACAGCTCGATGAACTGCACGCCGGCCGCGGTGAACGGCTGCAGCGCCGGCGGCATCGGGGCGCCCTTGACCGCGGAGACGGCCTGGTTGACCGCGGCCGCGTCGGACTTGTCGATGAACCAGTCGAACCAGGCGCGGGCGGCCGCCTTGTTCTTCGAGTGGCTGTTGATCGCGTACTGGTAGTCCGGAGCCACGACCGAGCAGAACTTGCCGCCGACCTGCTTCGGGAACGGCATGTAGCCGATGCTGGCGGGGTCCTTGCCGGCCTTCTTCGCCGCGTCCTGCATCTGCACGATGGCCCACGAGCCGAGCCACATCGTGGCGACCTTGCCGGTGGCGATCGCGCCCTTCGAGTCCTCCCAGTTGGTGGTGGTCGGGTCGGCCTCGGACAGCTTGTTCTTGACGATGTCGTACAGCAGCGTGTCGCCGGTGTTCAGGTCGCTGCCGGCCGCCCACGGGTCGGTGCCGGGCAGCTTGTCGTTGGCCTTCGGGTCGCAGGTGACCGAGCCGACGACGCTGGACCAGGAGCTCAGCGGCCAGCCGTCGTGGTAGTTGGTGTAGTACGGCGTGGCGCTCGTCTTCGACTTGATCGACTGCAGGTCGGCGACGAACTCCTCGGGCGTGGCCGGCCACTGCGTGACGCCCGCCTGCTTCCAGACGTCCTTGTTGTAGACGAAGCCGTTGACGTACGCGAAGCCGGCCACCCCGTACACCTTGTCGCCGACCTTGGCCTTGTCGGTGAAGCTGTACTTGTTCGCCAGGTCGGCCGCGCCGCCCAGGCTCGCGAAGTACTTCGGGTAGTCGTCGGTCGACACCGTGTTCGGGATCAGCAGGACGTCACCGTAGTTCTCGGTGTTCATCCGGATCTTGACTTCGCCCTCGTAGTCGGTGACGCCCTCGAACTTGACGTTCACCTTCGGGTAGAGCTGCTTGAACTGGTCGGCGTACTTCTGCATCGTGCCGTCGGTGACCAGGTCGGTGCGGTTGGTCAGCACGGTGATGTCGCCGGAGACGGCGGAGGCGTCGGCGGGGGACAGGGCCTCGTCCGACGAACCGGACTTGCTCGAGCCGCCGCACGCGGCCGCCGCGAGGGCGGTGGCGGCGAGCACGGCGACGAACGTTCGTCTGAACATTGGTGCGCTCCATTCGGGCCTAAAGCGTTTTAGTGAAGCGGACGCAGAATGGCACCGCGGTGCGGCGTCGGTAAAGGTCCTTGGCCGAACCGTTATATTCGGATATTTGGTACGTTTCGGGCAGGGCGAAAGACCCGCTGAGCTGCGGGTTCGGCGTGTTCTATGGGGGTGTGGTCAGGCGGGGTCGATCAGGCGGGGGTCGATCAGGCGGGGTCGGACAGGCGGGCGGTACTGCCGCGCGGGCTCAGGTGGGCCGGCGCGCCGTGGGTGCTGGTCACCGGCTCGCCCGCGACGGCGGCCAGGAGCAGGTGGGCCGCGCGCACCCCGTAGGCGCCGATGTCCCTGGTCAGGGCGGTCAGCGGCGGGTGCAGCAGGCGGCAGACGGGCGAGTCGTCCCAGGCGATGATGGACAGCCGGGACGGGACGGGCACGCCCATCTCGTGGGCGACGGTCAGGCCCGCCACGGCCATGATGTCGTTGTCGTAGATGATCGCGGTCGGCCGGTCGGCCCCGCCGAGCAGGCGGCGCGTGGCCCGGGCGCCCGACTCGCCGGTGTAGTCGGCGGCGACGGTCACCGCGTCGGGCAGGCCCAGGCGCGCGCAGACCGCGGTGAACGCGTCGGTGCGGATCGCTGTGTGCGCGAACTCGGCGATGCCGCCGACCCGGGCGATGCGCCGGTGGCCCAGCGCCGCCAGGTACTCCACCGCCTCCACCATCGACTGCGCGTCGTCGGACCAGACGCTGGGCAGCGTGCCGCTCGCGTCCGGCGGGCCGATGACGATCGCGGGCAGGCCCAGCTCCTCCAGGGCCGCGATGCGCGGGTCGCCGGTGCGGACGTCGCACACGAGCACCCCGTCGACGCGGCCCTCGCTGTGCCAGCGGCGGTAGTGCGCGAGCTCCTCGTCGCGGCCGGACGCCATCTGCAGCAGCAGCGCGTAGGACTGCCGGGACAGCTCCAGCTCCAGGCCGCTGATGAGCTCCATGAAGAACGGCTCCACGCCCAGCGTGCTCGGCGGGCGCTGCAGGGTCAGGCCGACGACCCGGGCCTGGGCGCCGGCCAGGGCGCGGGCGTTGGTGTCGGCGTGGAAGTTCAGCCGGCCGGCCACCTCGAGGATGCGCTCCCGCGTGGCGGGGGAGACGCCCGGGCGGCCGTTGAGCGCGTAGGACACCGCGCCCTTCGACACCCCGGCCTCGCGGGCGATGTCGGCGATGGTCGGTCGCTTCACCTCGGCTCCTCGGGTCTTGCTCGGTTCAGGTGATGCTAAGCCCAAGTGGCCGCACATTGACAGCCCCTGACCCTCTGGCTACGTTGAGCGCGCTTACTCGGTTAACAACGGACGATACAGGGGCCGCCGATGTACCGCTCGCTGCACGAAGGCTGGACCGTCACCGCGCTCGGGGACGACGACACCCTCCGCGACGTGCCCGCCACGGTGCCGGGCTGCGTGCACACCGACCTGCTCGCCGCCGGCCTCATCGAGGACCCGTACCGGGACGACAACGAGGTCCGGCTCGGCTGGATCGGGCGGACGCACTGGCGGTACACCACCGAAGTCCAATGGCAGCCGGAGGGCTTCGACCGCGTCGACCTGGTCTGCGACGGCCTGGACACGATCGCCGCCGTCACCGTGAACGGGCGCCGGGTCGGCGAGACGGCCAACATGCACCGCCGCTACCGCTTCGACGTCACCCCGCACCTGCGCCCGGGCCCGAACGAGCTCGTCGTCGACTTCACCGCCCCCTACGAGTACGCGGAGGCGCAGGCCGGGAAGCTCGGCGCGCGGCCGGGCCCGTACGACGAGCCCTACGCGTTCATCCGCAAGATGGCCTGCAACTTCGGCTGGGACTGGGGCCCGACCCTGGTCACCGCCGGCATCTGGCGCCGGATCGGCCTGCACTCCTGGTCCGGCACGCGCATCGCCGAGGTCCGCCCGCACAGCCGCCGCGACGGCGCCGACGTCGTCGTGGTCGTCGAGCACGCGGGCGCGGCCGCGGCCGTCGAGGTGAGCGCGGCCGTCGGCGGCGTGCGCGCCGAGGGCCGGATCGCCGCGGGCCGGACCGAGACGACGCTGCGGGTCGACGTGCCCGACGCGCGGCTGTGGTGGCCGCGCGGGCACGGGGAGCAGCACCTGTACGACCTCAGCGTCACCGCCGCCGATGACGTCTGGACGGGCCGGGTCGGGCTGCGCGACGTCGAGCTGGACCCGGACGCATTCCGGCTCGTCGTCAACGGCGAGTCGGTCTTCGTGCGCGGCTTCAACTGGATCCCCGACGACACGTTCCCGGCCCGCACCGGCCCGGCCCGGCTCGCCGAGCGCTTCGGCCAGGCGGTCGACGCCGGCGCGAACATGCTGCGGGTGTGGGGCGGCGGGGTGTACGAGTCCGACGCCTTCTACGCCCGCGCCGACGAGCTCGGCCTGCTGATCTGGCAGGACTTCCCGTTCGCCTGCGCCGCCTACCCGGAGGAGGAGCCGTTCGCGGCCGAGGTCGAGGCGGAGGCCCGCGACAACATCGCCCGGCTCATGGGCCACCCGAGCCTGGTGCTGTGGTGCGGCAACAACGAGAACATCTGGGGCCACCAGCAGTGGGGCTGGGCCGGCGAGCTCGACGGCCGCAGCTGGGGCGCCGGCTTCTACTACGACCTGCTGCCGCGGCTCGTCGCCGAGCTCGACCCGGGCCGGCCGTACTGGCCCGGCACCCCGTACTCCGGCCACCCGGACCGCGACGTGCTCGACCCGGCGACCGGCACCATCCACATCTGGACCGTCTGGGGCGAGCGCGACTGGACCCACTACGCCGACTACACGCCCCGGTTCGTCGCCGAGTTCGGCTTCCAGGGCCCGCCCGCCTACGCCACCCTGCGCGCCGCGGTCTCCGACGAACCGCTCACCCCGGACTCGCCGGGCGTGCGCCACCACCAGAAGGCGGCCGACGGCAACGCGAAGCTGCTGTCCGGCCTGGGCGAGCACCTGCCGCGGCCGGAGACCTTCGACGACTGGCACTACTGGACGCAGCTCAACCAGGCCCGCGCGATGGCCTTCGGGGTCCGCCGCTTCCGGGCCCTCATGCCCTACTGCATGGGCACGGTCGTCTGGCAGCTCAACGACTGCTGGCCGGTGACGTCC
This sequence comes from Dactylosporangium sp. McL0621, assembly GCF_049995355.1. Classification (NCBI taxonomy): domain Bacteria; kingdom Bacillati; phylum Actinomycetota; class Actinomycetes; order Micromonosporales; family Micromonosporaceae; genus Dactylosporangium; species Dactylosporangium sp. McL0621. The sequence continues at coordinate 8,244,749 of NZ_CP188259.1, read as the reverse complement.
TGGGCGGCCGTGGACGGCGGCGGCCGGCGCAAGCCGCTGTGGTACGCGCTGCGGCGCGCCTACGCCCCGCGCCTGCTCACCTTCCACGAGGACGGGGTCGCGGCCGTCAACGACACCGCCGAGCCGTGGACCGGCACGCTGACCCTGACCCTGCGCGACCTCGACGGCGCCGTCGTGTCCTCGTCGTCGCGTCCGGTGACCGTCGCGCCGCGCACGGTGACCCTGGTGCCGGCCGGGCTCGCCGGCGATGCGGGGCAGCTGCTCGAGGCGACGCTCGACGGTGCGCGGGATGTGCGTTTCTTCGCGGAGGACCCGCGCGTTCCGTTCCCCCCGGCCGCGTTCGACGCGCAGGTGACCGACGTGCCGGGCGGACACGAGGTGCGCATCACCGCGCGCACGATCCTGCGCGATCTGGCACTGTTCCCGGATCGGTTGCACCCGTCGGCGACGGTGGACGACCAGCTGGTCACCCTGCTGCCGGGGGAGTCGGTGGTGTTCGCCGTCCGGGCCGAGGTCGCGCTGGAGCCGGCCGCGCTGGTCGCCCACCCGGTGCTGCGCTGCGTCAACGAGCCGCGGCCGTGACCCGCGTGCTCGCCGTCGACGTGGACGAGCCCCCGGCCGTGACCCGCGTGCTCGCCGTCGACGTGGACGAGGTCCGGTCGTGACCCGCGTGCTCGCCGTCGACGTGGACGAGGTCCGGTCGTGACCCGCGTGCTCGCCGTCGACGTCGGCGGTACCAAGTTCGCCGCGGCCGTCATCGACGCCGACGGGGCGATCCACGCCCGGGCCGAGGAGCCGATCGCGGGCGCCGGCCCGGTCGACGTGCTGCGGCGGGTCGTCGCCGCAGTTGAGCCGTCCGACGTCACGGGAGCGGCGATCGGGTCGGCCGGGCCCCTCGACCGGGAACGCGGGACGGTCAGCCCGGTGAACATCCCCGCGTGGCGGGACTTCCCGCTCGTGTCCACTGTGGCCGGTTGGCTTCCGGGGGTACCGCTGAGCCTCGCCGGCGACGCCCAGTGCATGGCGCTCGGGGAGTGGTGGCGCGGCGGGCGGCCCGGATCGCTGCTCGGCGTCGTGGTGTCCACCGGCATCGGCGGCGGCCTGGTGCTCGACGGCCGCCCGCACCTCGGCCCGACCGGCAACGCCGGGCACATCGGCCACATCACCGTCGACCCGCGCGGGCCGGAGTGCCCGTGCGGCGCCGTCGGCTGCGTGGAGACGTTCTCCAGCGGCCCGGCGATGGCCCGCTGGGCCCGCGCCCAGGGCTGGTCCGGCCCCGACGCCCGGGCCCTGGCCGACGACGCCCGGGCCGGGGACCCCGTCGCCGTGCGGGCGTTCGCGCGCGGCGCCGAGGCCCTCGCGACCGGGCTGCTCACCACGGCCGCGCTGTGCGACGTGGACCGGGTCGTCATCGGCGGCGGGGTGGCCGAGGCGGGCGAGGTGCTGTTCGGCCCGCTCCGCGCGGCGCTGGCGGACCGCGGCGGCATGGCGTTCCTGCGCCGGCTGCGGGTCGAGCCGGCGGCCCTGGGCCGCGACGCCGGGCTGTTCGGGGCGGCCGCCCTGGCGCTGCAGACATCGATTGACTTAACCGCCTTTAGCTGCCTTACTCGGTTCAGTAAGGGTTAAGCAATCGAAAGGAGCCCCCGTGCGTAGAGTCCTGGCCGCGACGGCAGTAATGCTCGCCGCGCTCGCCGGCACCGCCGCGCCCGCCGCCGCGGCCCCGACCCCGAGCGGCACCGCCACCGCCGCCGACGTCGTGAACTACCTGCAGAGCATCACCGGGCACGCCATCATCTCGGGCCAGCAGGACGGCCCCAGCTCCGCCCCGAACACCTGGCAGCAGAAGGTCCACGACATCACCGGCGTGTACCCGGGCGAGTGGGCCGGCGACTTCGCCTTCGAGCAGGCCGACATCAACGCCCGCCCGACAGTCATCGCGCAGGCCAAGTCGGTGTGGGCCGCCGGCAGCATCCCCGCCCTCGTGTGGCATATGTGCCCGCCGACCGTCGGCTCGTCCTGCCACTGGGACTACGGCACCGGTGCCATCGAGAGCAAGCTGACCGACGCCCAGTGGAACGAGCTCGTGACCGACGGCAGCGCGCTCAACACCGCGTTCAAGCGGCGGCTCGACGAGGCCGTGCCGTACCTGCAGGACCTGAAGAACACCGGCGTGCCGGTGCTGTTCCGGCCCCAGCACGAGATGAACGAGGGCTGGTCCTGGTGGGGCGGGCGGCCCGGCGCCAACGGCAGCCGCAAGCTGTACCAGATCACCCACGACTACCTGGCCGGCACCAAGGGCCTGTCGAACCTGGTGTGGGTGTGGAACCTCAAGGACGTCGCCGGCGGCGAGAGCCACGTCGCCGACTACTGGCCGGGCGCGTCCTACGTGGACGTGGCGACGCTCGACGCGTGGGTGAACAAGCAGCCGACGGCGGCCTGGTACAACGCGATGCTCGGCATCGCCGGGGGCAAGCCGATCGGGCTGTCCGAGGTGGGCACGGTGCCGACGCCGGAGACGATCACGGCCCAGCCGCGGTGGACGTTCTTCAGCGTCTGGATCGGCTGGCTCACCGACCCGGCGTGGAACACCGACGACGCCGTGAAGCGCACGTACTACGACCCGCGGGTGCTGCACCGCGGCGACATCCACTTCGGCACCGCCGCCGCCGGCCCCGTCACGGGCCTGGCCGGCAAGTGCCTGGACGTGGCCGCGGCGGGCACGGCGAGCGGGACGAAGATCCAGCTGTACACCTGCAACGGCTCGGCCGCCCAGAGCTGGACGGCCGGCTCCGACGGGACCCTGCGCGCGCTCGGCAAGTGCCTCGACGTGGCCGGGGGCGTGAATGCCGACGGCACGAAGGTGCAGCTGTGGGACTGCAACGGCAACGGCCACCAGCGGTGGACGCGCGCCGGGCAGACCCTCGTGAACCCCGAGACCGGCAGGTGCCTCGACGTCACCGGCCAGAGCGGCGCCGACAGCACCCAGATCCAGATCTGGACCTGCAACGGCCAGACCAACCAGAACTGGGTGCTGCCGTAACCCGTCGGCTACAGACCCGGCCGGCCCGGGCCGGCGCCCGCGGACACGATGGACCTGACCGCGCTCGCGGTGTCCATCGTGTACGCGTACGGGATCGCCTGCACCGAGCCGTTCGTCATCGGCGTGCCCGATCCGGTGAAGTAGTGACCGCGATGCGGGTGATGGTGGACATGGGCCTGCTCAGTACGACGGGGCGGTGGACGGCCAGACGACGGCGCTGGCCGGTATCGAGGACGTGAGCTTCTGCCAGTAGCCGGCGCCGAGGATGCCCTGGCCGTTCAGGGCGGTGGCGACGAGCCGGGCGACCTCGATCGCGCCGTACGCCTGGAAGTGCGTGTTGTCCTCGATGCCGGACGGGTAGTTGGGGTACTGCCCGGCCGCCAGGATCATGAAGTACTTCTTGGTGCCCTCCACCCCCTGCTGGTTCCACAGCGCCAGGCTCGACGCCGTCAGGTCGACCAGCGGCACGCTCTTGGCCGCGGCCAGCTCGCGCATCGCCTGCGGGTAGGCGCCGTGCGACGGCTGCGCGACCCCGGCACTGCTGAACCGGCGCCGCTCGACGGGCGTGACGAGCACCGGGTTGGCCCCCTTGGCCCGGGACTTGTCGATGTACTGCGAGAGGTACGACTTGAACGTCGTCTGCGGGTCGGTGCCGCGCGCCGGGTCGTCGGTCTTCTCGTCGTTGTGCCCGAACGAGATGAGCAGGTAGTCGCCGCGCTGGATGCGCGCGAGAATCCAGTCGAGCCGGCCGCCGTCGATGAAGCTCTTCGAGCTCGCGCCCGACCAGGCCGCGTCGACGACGGTCGTGTCCGCCGTGGCGAACACCGGCAGCGCCTGCCCCCACCCGGCGCGCGGCGTCTCCTTCGTGGTGTAGATCGAGGCGGTGGAGTCACCGGCGACGTAGACGTGCACCGCGGTCACCGGCGTGCCGCCCCCGATCTTCGTGAAGGTCCACAGGCGGTTCGCGTCGCCCGTGCAGGCGTCGAGCGTCGCCGGGCTGCCGGCCCTGGCGCACCAGCCGGACCGGCCGTTCTTGAGCTGGTACTGCCCGGACTTCGCGACGAACACCCACTGCTGGTCGGCGGCCGAGGTGCTGCAGGCGGCCGGGGCCAGCGCGACACCGGTCGCCCCGCCGGGCGCGGCGAGACACTTCCCGCCGGCGACGTCGACGAGACCGAAGCGGTTGCTCCCGCGGGCCTCGGCGCGCCACTGCGTGCACGCGTTCAGGCACTGCCCGGCGGACGCGATCGTGTAGGTGCCGCCGGCCGCGGGCGCATCGGCGGCCTGGGCGGGCAGCATGGACACGGCGAGGCCGGCGATGACGGTCGCCAGCATCGCCCCGCAGAGCAGAGCCCGGCGACGAAACGATGTAAAGGTAGCCGCGGCCCGTAGGTGGCCCGGCCATCCATCGGATAACACGAATATGTCGAGGTGCCGCTCCCGGCGCCGGACGGCTATGAAACGTTCACGGCCCGGCGGCGGTGGGCCAGGGTGCCGCTGAGGGCGGCGAGGAGCGCGACCCCCGCCAGCAGGGCCGCCTCGCGGCTCGCGGCGGTGCCCAAACCGTCGTCGGCGGCGGGGGCCTTGGCGGCGGCGTCCGCGGCGAGCGGTGCGGTCGGGGCCGCCGCGCCGGCCTCGTACGCGGCGCTCGGCGCGGGCGGGGCGGCCGGGCCGATGCGGCCGATCGCGCCTGTCCGGGCGTCGGTGTAGTAGACGATCCCGTCGGCGGCGGTGAACAGGGACGCGGCGCAGGGGCCGGGCACGGTGCCGTCCGGGGTGTAGGGGGAGGGGCGGAACCGGCGCACGGTGCAGCCTCCGCCGGCGTACAGGGTGTTGTCGGCGCCGACGGTGAGCGACGACGCGCCGGACGCCACCACGCGGGAGCGGGCGCCGGACGGGGTGAGGCGCATGATCTCGGTGGCCGTCGCGACGAACAGGTTGCCGGAGTGGTCGGTGGCCAGGGCGGCGGCGTGCGGTACCCCGCCAGCACGCCCAGCCCGGCGCCGAGTACTGCCGCCCGGACTCTGTTCATCACACCGCTCCCTCGAACCGCTACCGTCGCGGGGCTTAACGAGCGAGCGAAATTTCGGACATGTCCGGAAAAGTGGGGGACACAATCCTGCGATCATGAAGGCGATGGAAGCCGAACGGGAGGCCGCACGGCTCGCCGCGCTCTACGCGACGGCGGTGCTCGACACGCCGCGCTCTACGCGACGGCGGTGCTCGACACGCCGCCCGAGGCGGACTTCGACGACATCGCGGCGCTCGCGTCGGACATCTGCGGCATGCCCATCGGTCTGGTCAGCCTCGTCGGCCGCCCCTGGCCGCGTATCGGCGGATCGAGGTCGTGGAGCTCCTCACGGGCGGCTTACTTTGGACGGGGGGCTGACAAACGACGCTCGGCCGATGGTGCGCGGAGGCCTGCGGCCCCCGCAACGTGTAGGCGTGGTCCTTTTTCGTCGTTGCCCACGGTTATGCCTCTTGGCCGTCGTTGCCGCCGGGTCCGTGCGGGTCATCATTCGGTGGTCCCTGTTGTGCGCCATGTGAAACGGGGCAATGTTCTTCGTCGCGGTTTGGGATAATCGATATGTGTTGGGACAGCGGGGGTTGTTCAGCCGGGCCGAAATTACTGCTATGTATGACGTTACTCGGCGGCGTAATTATTCGCCTGCCGGTGAGAAGTTTCGGAAGGAACACAAGAGGCATCGGGACTGGGGGCTTGCTCAGCGGTACGACAAGAAGCTCCGCGACAAGTTCGGCAGTGTCGAGGCGGCGGACGCGTACTTCGAGGAGCGGGCCCGGGAAGCCCTCGCGCCGATGCCGCCAGAATCGCTCGCTGAGCAGGCCGAATGCCCCGTCCCGTCGGCCGGGCCGGTCGAACCTTCCGCCGCGCCGGTCCCGCCCGCCGAGCGGGCCGGGCTGCCTGTCCGGCCCGCTGAGCAGGCTGAACTCCCCGCCTCGCCGCTCGCGTCGGTTGAGCCGGTCGAACCTTCCGCCGCGCCGGTCCTGCCCGCCGAGCGGGCCGGGCTGCCTGTCCGGCCCGCTGAGCAGGCTGAACTCCCCGCCTCGCCGCTCGCGTCGGTTGAGCCGGTCGAACCTTCCGCCGCGCCGGTCCTGCCCGCCGAGCGGGCCGAGCTGCCTGTTCCGCTCGCTGAGCAGGCTGAACTCCCCGCCTCGCCGCTCCCATCGGTCGAGCAGACCGAACCTCCCGCCCGCCCGGAGGAGCCCTTCGTCGAGCAAGCCTCCGCCGGCCGCGACGGCGATCCCGCGCCACAGCAGGGCACGGAAAGCGTCCGGCGGCCCGCGCCCACGCATCCAAACCGTCGCGTGCCACAATCACGTCGACGCGCTGGCGCCCCGAAGCGCGAAACAATCGAACGGAGGCCGGTGAACTGCACATTCGTCCGGCGCTATCGAAAACGCGTGGCGGCCGACCATTACCCCAACGGACCGCCAGCGCCGGAATCCTGATTGTCCGTTGCGGTGCGGCGGTGAAATGCGGTGGCGGGTAGCCCAGCACACAGGAATCCCGTTTCACACGGCGCAGCTTCCGGGACCACCGAATGATGGCCCGCACGAACCCGCCGGCAAACAACGGCCAAGAGGCATAACCGTGGGCAACGACGAAAAGGGACCACGCTTACCCGTTGCGGGGGCCGGAGGCTCCCGCGCACCATCGGCCGAGCGTCGTTTGTCAGCCCCCCGTCCAAGTAAAAATGGCGCGCCAGCGTGGCCAGGTGAGATGACGTCGTGAGGCGACCTCGACCCGCGCTCGTGGCACATCAAGGTGACGGGCGAGATGACGCCGTGGAGCGGCCTGGCCGGTCGAGCACGCCGGTGCAGGTCTTGAGGGGGTGTGGGTGGAGCGAAGCTCCCCCACCGCGAGCGCAGCGAGCTAGGGATACAGCGAGCTAGGGATAGCTAGGGATACAGCTCCGCCTCGAGGTCGGCCGGGCACTGCCACAGCTCGTGCGGCAGGCGCACGTTGCTCGCCGTCCAGATCATGCTCAGCCGGGGCGCGCCGTTGCCGCAGTCGAGGCCGACCATGGGCTTGGACTGCTGGTTCATGCCCTTGAGCCCGAACAGCGCGATCGGCTCGCCGGTCGGGCGCCGCACCGCCCGCCGCTCGTCCTGGTGCACCTCGTACGCGGCCGCGAGCCGCCACGGCGCGCACAGCTGCAGCTGCTCGTACAGCCGCTTCACCCACGTCTCGGTGTGCCGGGCGAAGCCGTAGGTGATCGGGTAGCCGGCCAGCAGCGCCTTCAGGTCCTCGTCCAGCTCGACCCCGCACGACGCCAGCGCCTCGGCGGGGGCGTGCCGGTCGAGCAGGCTCACGACGGGGCGGGCGCCGGCGGCGTCGGGAAGCTGCCACCGTACCGCCGCCGGGGCTTCGGCGTGGGCCGCGCTCCACAGCCACGGGAGCCGGTCCCAGCGGTGGTCCTGGTTCGCGCCGATCAGCCCCTCGACCCCGACGACTAGCGTGTCGCCATCGGCCCGCACAGCGAGCCACGGCCCGCGCTTGCTCAGCACGGTGCCGTCGCCGGCGAGGGCGACGACGGCGCTGCGGGCGTACCGGCCGGTGCGGTCCCGCGGGAAGTTGAACGCCAGGGCGGCGTGGTCGAGCTCGGCGAGGCGCAGCCCGAGCGCCGGGGGCAGCTCGGCCGGGCCGGCCGCGACGCGGACCCGGGGCGCCGCGGCGGCCGTCCGGCGGGCGGCGGCAGTGCGTGCGCGCAGGGCCCGGCGGCGCTGCGGGCCGGGCTTCGGCGGGGTGGCGCGGAGCATGTCGCGGTACCCGTGCCACAGCCGCACCGCGTCGACGACCGCCTCCTCATCGACGACGAGCTGGCGCGGCGCCCACACCGAGGCCGGCTCGCCCGGGACGCCGGCGACGCCGTCGAGCAGCGTCACCTCGAACACGACGGCGTCGCTGTCGGCGAGGTCGTGCTCGATGTCGACGTCGCGGGTCCAGACGTGCCCGTCGGCGGAGAGCCCGCCCTGGCCGGGCGGCACGATCCGGCGGGCGGCGACCACGGTGACCTGCATCCGGCCGGTGTTGTGGGGCTCGCCGACGACGAGGCCGGTCAGGTTGCCGGGCACCTTGCCGTAGAAGTCGTAGGTCGGGGTGAGGGGGCCGAAGGCGGGCTCGATGCCGACCTCGCGCAGCCGGGCCCACACCCCCGCGAGTTCAGCGCGGCGGCGCCGCTCGTGCCGGTCGAGGACCTCTGCCACGCGCGCAATCCTTCCACAGCCCACGGTAATTCCGGCAGGGGTGATCCGGTCCCGGGGCAGGGTGTTGTAGCAATGGGATATGGACTTCGGAGTCGGGTACTTCCCCACGCACAACGCCATGGACCCGGGCGCGCTCGCCCGGCTGGTCGAGGGGCGCGGGCACTCGGCGCTGTTCTTCGCCGAGCACACCCACATCCCGGCCGCCCGGGAGACGCCCTACCAGGACGGGCGGGAACTGCCGCAGCGGTACTGGCACACCTACGACCTCTTCGTCGCGCTGACCGCGGCCGCCGCGGCCACCGGCCGGCTGCGGATCGGCAGCGGCATCTGCCTCGTCATCGAGCGCGACCCCATCATCACCGCGAAGGAGGTCGCGTCGGTCGACCAGCTCTCCGGCGGCCGGTTCGAGTTCGGCGTCGGCGCCGGGTGGAACCGGGAGGAGATGCGCAACCACGGCACCGACCCGCGGGTGCGGATGGCGGTCCTGCGCGAGCGGGTCGAGGCGATGCAGGCGATCTGGCGCGACGACGAGGCGACCTACCACGGCCGGCACGTGAACTTCGACCGCATCTGGTCCTACCCGAAGCCCGTGCAGCGGCCGCACCCGCCGGTGCTCGTCGGCGGCGACGGCCCCGGCGTGCTCGACCGGGTGCTGGCGTTCGGCGACGCCTGGTTCCCCAACTACGAGGAGGGCATCTTCGAGCGCATCCGCGAGCTGCGTGCGCGGGCCGAGCGCCCCGTCGACGTGCAGGTGATCTCGGCGCCGGCCGATCCGGCGGTACTGCAGCGCCTGCACGAGGCCGGCGTGCAGCGCGCGAACCGGTGGGTCCCGTCGGGCCCGCGCTCGACCGTGGAGCGGGCCCTGGACAAGTGGGAGCAGGCGATCGCCGTCTTCGCCGGCGAGGCGTCGTGACCGGGCTCGCGGCGGTGGAGGCGCGCCGCCGGTTCGCCGGAGCCCGGGTCGCCCACCTGGCCACGGCGACACCCGACGGCCGCCCGCACGTGGTCCCGATCGTGTTCGCCGTGGACGCCGACACCATCTACCACGGCGTCGACGCCAAGCCCAAGCGGCACCTGGCCCTGCGGCGCCTGGCCAACCTGGCCGCGAACCCGCGGGCCGCGGTGCTGGCCGACCACTACGAGGAGGACTGGTCGGCGCTGTGGTGGGTGCGGGCCGACGGCTCCGCCCGCGACGTGGACCCGGACGCGCCGGAGGGCCGGATGGCCGTGGATCGCCTCGGCGGACGCTACCCGGGCTTCGCCCTGCGCGGCGGCCTGATCGCCATCGACGTCGCTCGCTGGTCGGGCTGGGCGGCGTCCGGCGCGCCGCAGGAGGCGGGGCCGTAGAGTTCTGATCATGACGGACTTCTCTCCGGTACTGCAGCAGCTCATCGACACCGTCGCGGCGCCCGGCGCGCGCCCGGAGGAGTCGGTGGTGACGTACGAGCACGACGGCCGGGTCATGGAGGGCTTCTCGGTGCACGACGCCGCCGTGGCCGGGCCGAAGCCGGCGGTGCTGGTCGTGCACGACTGGACCGGCCTGCGGGAGTACCCGAAGGCCCGCGCGCACATGCTCGCCCGGCTGGGCTACTTCGCGTTCTGCGCCGACGTCTACGGCCAGGGCCGCCGCTTCGACAACGACGACGACTCCAGCGCCGAGGCCCGCAAGTACTACGGCGACCTGCCGCTGCTGCGCGCCCGGGTCCGGGCCGCCTACGACGTGCTGGCCGCGCGCCCGGAGGTCGACGCGGCCCGGATCGCCGTCATCGGGTACTGCTTCGGCGGCTCGGCCGCGCTGGAGTTCGCGCGCACCGGTGCCCCGCTGCGCGGCACGGTGTCGTTCCACGGCGGCCTCATCGCCCACGAGCCCGCCGACGTCGCCGCGATCGACGGCGCGCTGCTGGTGCTCACCGGCGGCGCCGACGAGGTCGTGCCGGACGCGGCGGTGGCGAAGTTCCAGGACGAGCTGCGCACCCGCGAGGACCTCGACTGGCAGGTGACCACCTACGCCGGCGCCGTGCACGGCTTCACGCTGCCCGGCGAGGCCCACCACGCCGTCGCCGACCGCCGCAGCTGGCGCGCGCTCGAGGCGTTCCTGGCCGAGGTGTTCGATGGCGGCTGAGGGCGGCAGCACCCGCGCGGTCGTCACGGCCCTCGCGGCGAACCTCGGCATCGCGGTCAGCAAGGCCGTCGGCGCGATCGTCACCGGCTCGTCGTCGATGCTCGCCGAGGCCGTGCACTCCCTCGCCGACACCACCAACCAGGCGCTGCTGCTCGTCGGCGGCCGCCGGTCGCGGCGGGCGGCGAACGAGCAGCACCCGTTCGGCTACGCGCGGGAGCGCTACATCTACGCCTTCATCGTCTCGATCGTGCTGTTCACGCTCGGCGGGCTGTTCGCGCTCTACGAGGGCTACCACAAGGTCCAGCACCCGAAGGACCTCGAGTCCCCGCTCGTCGCCGTGGCCATCCTGGTCATCGCGATCGGGCTGGAGGGCTACGCCCTGCTCACCGCCGCGCGGGCGGCCAACGAGACCCGCGGCGGCCGCAGCTGGTGGCAGTTCATCCGGCACGCGAAGGCTCCGGAGCTGCCCACCATCCTGCTCGAGGACGCGGGCGCGGTCACCGGCCTCGTCGTGGCGCTGCTGGGCGTCGGGCTGTCGGTGCTGACCGGCAACGCGATCTTCGACGGCATCGCGACCCTGCTCATCGGCGCGCTGCTCGTGGCGATCGCGTGCATCCTGGCGATGGAGACCAAGAGCCTGCTCGTCGGCGAGGCCGCGTCGAGGGCGAACGTCGCGCGGATCCGCGAGTCGCTGCTCGCCGAGCCGCTGTTCGACCGGGTCGTGCACCTGCGCACCATGCACCTGGGCCCGGACGAGCTGCTCGTCGCGGTCAAGGTGACGGTGGCCGAGGGTACCGTCGCCGAGGAGATCTCGGCCGCGACCAACAGCGCCGAGGCGCGGATCCGGGCCGCGGTGCCGATCGCCACGCTGATCTTCGTCGAGCCCGACATCTATCAGCCGGTGAGCGGGAGCAGCCCGATCCGGCCGTGATACTCCCCGCCGATCCGGTCCGTGTCCGAGCCGACCAGCAGCCCGGCCGGGCACGTGACAAGGACGCCGACGCCGACGCCGCGGCTGTGGGTCGGGTTCCACGGCAGCGCGGCGCCGGTGGCCGGGTCGAGGGCGGCGATCCCCGGCCGCGGTACCGCCCCCGGGCCCCTGCTCTTGTGCCCCTTCGGGTTGTCCATCCACTGCTGGTGCCCGCCGACGTAGACGGCGGCGGTGGTGACGGCCACCGACCACAGGGTGTTGCCGCCGGTGCGGTTCATCCACGCCGGCTGGTGGCTGGTGGCTGCCGGTGCCGGTCACGTCGAGGCGGGCCGCGCTGTCGCACATCCGGACCGAGCTGGACAGGCCGCCGGTCGTGGTCACCACGAGCCAGGTCCCGTCGGGGGCGAAGTCGACGCCGCGCAGGTAGCTGTCGTAGAGCGAGTTGCAGGAGCTTGCGTAGGCGTCGGTCGCGGCGAACCCGGGGACCGTCGCGCCGGTGGCCGCGTTCAGCTCGGCCAGGCCGGTGCGCGCCTCGCCGTTGACCCGCCCGAACCGGCCGGCGACGACGACCCCGGTGCCGTCCGGGGCCGGGGCGAGCGCGGTCACCGGCCCGTCCAGCGCGGGCGCGGCGCCGAGGATGCGCCCGGTGCCGAGCTCGAAGGCGAAGAGATGCCGGCGTCGGTACCGCACGCCGGTGCCCGCGTCCGCGACCTGGCTGAAGTTGCCGCCGACGACGACGGTCGAGCCGACCACGGCCATCGCGGTGACGGTGCCGTCGAGCACGTTCGGCGTCCACGCGACCGGGCGCTCGCTCACGACCCCGGGCTGGGCGAGCCCGGCGGTCGCGGGCCCGGCCCCGGCGAGGGCGAGCAGGAACACGGCGGCGGCGAGCAGGCGGCGCTTCGTGGACACGGATTCTCAACGACCCGGCCTCGGGCCGCGTCACGCCCGGGGCATTACCTGGACGGCGGACACCGAGCCGGGCCCGGGCCACGTCACGCCCCGGGCGTGACGCGGGTTTCGCACAGCGACCCGGCCTCGGGCCGCGTCACGCCCCGGGCGTTACCTGGACGGCGGACAGAATTTCGTCCAGGTGCGCCAGGGGGTCGTCCGTGCGGCCGCGGAAGTAGTCGTCGTACCAGACCCGGAACCCGGCGATCGCGCACCCGACGAGCAGCCGGCGGCGCCAGTCCACCGCGCCGCCGCGCTCGGCGAGGCGGTCGGCGAGCTGGGCCTCCTCGTCGGGGCGCACGCCGGGCTGGCTGCCGCGCAGGTGGGCGGACTGCAGGGCGACGGTCCGCAGGCCCAGCAGCAGGTCGCGGTGCTCGACGACGAACCGGCCGACGGCCAGCAGCGCCACGCGCAGCACCTCGGCGTCGGCGGTGCCGGGCGGGGCGGCGGCGATGCGCTCGTGGGTCAGGGCGGTCATCCCGCGGACCGGCTCGGCGACCACGTCCTCCTTGGCCGCGAAGTACCGGTGGAAGGTGCGCGGCGCGATGTCGGCCGCCGCGCAGATGTCCTGCACGGTCACGTGGTCGTAGCCGCGCTCGATGAACAGCCGCCACGCCGCCTCGGCGGTGGCCGTGCGGCTCTGCTCACGCTTGCGGTCGCGGAGGCTCTCGATCGCGCGGCTCCTTCCGTGTGATGGCGGTCTCAACTGTACGTCCACCCGGGCGGTCTCGTGGCAGGCTCTGCCTCGTGGCAGATTGTGCCACATTCCTCGAACCTGGAGTCCGCGCTCATGTCCCAGACAGCCGTCAAGGCCGCACCCGCATCCGTGCGCGGGGCCTGGACCGGCCGGCAGCTCGTCGTCGTGCTCGTCATCGGCACCGCGGCGCTCATGGTGTCGCTGACCCAGTCGCTGCTGGTCCCCGTCCTGTCCCAGCTCGCCGTCGACCTCAAGGCCGGCAGCGACGGGGTCGCCTGGCTGCTCACCTCGACGCTGCTGGTCGGCGCGGTCGCGGTGCCCGCCTTCGGCCGCCTCGGCGACCTGTTCGGCACCCGCCGGATGCTTCTGGTCACCCTGGCCGCCCTGGTCGTGGGGTCGCTGATCTGCGCCCTCGCGAACGACCTCACCGTCATGATCATCGGGCGGTCGGTCGTGGGCCTGTCGGTCGCGGCGGTACCGCTGAGCATCAGCCTCATCGGCGTCACCCTGCCCCGGGAGCACGCGCCCGCCGGCATCGCCCTGATCAGCGCCATGCTCGGCGTCGGCGGCGCCCTCGGCCTGCCCCTGGCCGGGCTCATCGCCGAGTACGCCGACTACCACGTGCTGTTCTGGGTCTGCGTCGCCGGCGGCATCCTCACCGTGCCCGGCATCGTGCTGCTCGTGCGCGAACCGGCCCGGGTGGCCCAGGGCCGCATGGACCTCGTCGGCACCGCCCTGCTCGGCGCGGCCATGCTCGCCCTGCTCCTGCCGCTGGCGCAGGGGTCGTCGTGGGGCTGGTCGAGCCCGCGGACCATCGGGCTGCTCGCGGCCGCCGCCGTGCTCCTCGTCGTGTTCGTCGCCGTCGAGCTGCGCCGCGCCTCGCCGCTCGTGGACGTGCGCACCACCGCCCGCCCGTCGCTGCTGCTGACCAACGTCGCCTCGCTGTGCGTCGGGTTCGCGCTGTTCGCCACCCTGATCGGCACCGCCTCCTACGTGCAGGCGCCGGCCGCCACCGGGTACGGCTTCGGCAAGTCCGTCCTCGCCGGCGGCCTGTGCATGCTGCCCGGCGGCATCGCGATGCTGCTCCTGTCGCCGTTCTCGGCCCGGCTGCGCCCGCGGACCGCGCTCATCATCGGCTCGCTCATCATCGCCGCCGGGTTCGCGACCCGGATCGTGCTCGTCGACTCGCTGTGGCAGGTCGTGCTCGGCGCCACCATCGCCGGGGCGGGCACCGGCATCGCCTACGCGGCGATGCCGGGCCTCATCATCCACGCCGCCCCGCGCGCCGAGCTGGCCGCGGCCAACGGCCTCAACGCCCTGTTCCGCAGCGTCGGCAGCTCCCTGGCCAGCGCGATCGGCGGCGCGATCCTGGCCGCGCAGACGATCAGCCTGGCCGGGCACGCCCTGCCGTCGCTGGCCGGGTACCGCACCCTGTTCGCCATCTGCGCCGGCGCCGCGGTCGTGGCCGCGCTGCTCGCGGTCTTCATCCCGAAGCACACGGCCACGACCGACGCGGCCCTGCCGGAGGAGTAGCGGCGGGTCAGGCCGCGGTGTTCTGCCGCTCCAGCACCTTGGCGACCCCGTCGCGCCAGCCGCTCTCCAGCCGGTGCGACATCGGGTCGGGGAAGATCTCCTCCTCGCCGCGCTCGACGGCGTCGAGGATCGCCGCCGCGACCGACTCCGGCGTGGCCTTCGGGATCGGCAGGTCCCGGGTCATGTCGGTGTCGGTCGGGCCGGTCAGCACCGCGTGCACCCGCACACCGCGGCCGGCCAGCAGCGCCCGCTGCGACTGGGTGAGCGACAGCGCGGCCGCCTTCGACAGCGAGTACGCGGGCGTGACCGGCAGCGGCGCGAGGGCCATCAGCGAAACGTTTGTGACCACGGTGCCGCCGGCCGCGACCAGGTGCGGCTCGAACGCCCCGGTCACCGCCCACGGCCCGAACAGGTTGACCGCGAGGTGCCGCTCCAGCGCGGCCCGGCCGGTCAGGTCGTCGGGCTCGAACACGCCCGCATTGTTGACCAGCACATCGAGCGCGTCGACGCGCGCCGCGGCGGCCCGGATCTGCTCCTCGTCGGTGACGTCGAGCGCCAGCGGTACCACGCGCGGGTCGGCGTGGGGGAGCGGGGCGCGCATCCCGGCGTACACCCGCCGCACGCCCCGGCGCAGGAACTCCTCGGTCAGGGCCCGGCCGATCCCGCGGCCGGCCCCGGTGATCAGGACTGTCGTGTCGTTGAACTCCATGCCGGTACAGACCACCGCTCCGGCCGGAACTCGCCGACGAAGCTGATGATTTCCACGATCCCGCCGGCCTTCGGGACCGGCAGGAGCACGGCATGGGGCCGATTGTGGCGGTACACCAGGAAGCCCTCCCGTCCATTCGCCCGCGTCGGGTCCAGGCGCAGGTCGCCCGGCCCGGTCAGCAGGTGCAGCTCGGCGCAGCGCACCACCGCGGCGCGGCCCGCGAACCAGGCCGCGAAGGGCGGCATCTCCAGCGTGACGTCGTCGCGCAGCAGCGCCGCGAACGCGCGCACGTCGGCCGCCTCGATCGCCGCCGCGAACCGGTCCAGCAGTGCCCGCCGCGCCGGCTCGGGCGGCTCGGCCAGCTCGTCGGCGACGGGGTGGGAGGCGGCCAGCAGCGCCCGGGCCCGCCGCAGCCCGCTGTTGACCGCCGTGGTCGTCGTGCCCAGCAGCGCCGCGACCTCCGCCGCCGGCCGTTGCAGCACGTCGCGCAGCAGCAGGACCGCCCGCTGCCGGGCGGACAGGTGCTGCAGCGCCGCGACGAGCGCCAGGCGCACCCCGGCCCGGGCCTGGGCCACCGCGGCCGGGTCCGCGTCGGCGGCGGCGAGCAGCGCGTCCGGGAACGGCTGCAGCCACGGCACCTCCGCCGTGGCCGACATGGGCGCCGCCGGGTCCGCCGCGGGGCCGCCCAGCCCCGACGGCAACGGCCGCCGCGCCCGCCGCCGCAGCGCCGTCAGGCACGCGTTGGTGGCGATCCGGTACAGCCAGGTGCGCACCGCCGCCCGCCCCTGGAACGCGCCCCAGCCGCGCCAGGCCCGCAGGTAGGTCTCCTGCACCAGATCCTCGGCCTCCTCGGCCGAGCCGAGCATCCGGTAGCAGTGGGCCAGCAGCTCGCCCCGGTAGCCGCCGGTGCGCGCGGTGAAATCCTCGTCGACTCCCATGCGTGTACTGACCCGCGGCGGGCCGGGAACTGGTCGCGGGTCAGGCCTCCACGGCGAACCGCTCGGCCTCGTCGAGCAGGCGGCGGGCGTCGGGCAGCGCGAGGTACCGGGTGTCGACCTCCATGACCAGGCTCACCGCGCCGGGGTCGTCCTCGACGTGGAACATGAGCTTCGGGCCGAGGAACGCGGCGGGCTCCTCCCGGCTGCTGGTCTCGGCCCGGGCCGCCCGCGGGTCCGCGCCGTCCGGGGCGGCCATCGGGGTCGTGCGCCGGTCGTTGTACAGCACCCGCAGGTCGACCCGGGCGCCGCGCTCGCGCCCGACCCGCTCCTCGAGCTCGGCGCGGGCGGCCGGGTCGTAGTAGGCGTACTTCGACGCGCTCATCGACGCCGTGCGCGCCCGCGCGATCGCCTCCGGCGCGGTGACCCCGGCGACGTCGAGCACGCACAGCCCGTCCTGGGTCAGCGGGCTGACGACCTCGCGCAGCGCCGGGCGGAACCGGTTGCCGATGATGCCGAGCGCCACGAACGGCCCGCGCCCGGGCACCGCGCGGTCCAGGCCGGTCGCGATCGCGGCCAGGAGCACCCACGCCGGGTCGGCGCCGAGCCGCGCGGACAGGTTCGCCGAGGCCAGGTGCAGCGCCCGGGAGCGCCAGTGGATGCGGCAGAACGTCGGGTCGCCGCGGTCCACCGGGTCGCCGAGCAGGCTCAGCGGGACGCGGCGCAGGTGGCTCTCCCAGTACCGCATCGCCGCCGCCGTCTGCCGCTGCATCGCCGGCTCCCGCTGCGCCCGGGCCAGCTCGAGCGGCGACGGGGCGGCGTGCGGGCCGGGCTCGGCGGCGGCCAGGTCGCGCATCATGACCTCGACCCCGCCGAGGTCCGCGGCGATGTGGCACATGAGCGCGACCACGTGCGTGACCGCGCCGCGATGGCGGACCACGCCCATGCGCAGCGGCCACTCGCAGTCGTAGCCGAACTTGCGCTCCCGCCACCGGACCGCAAGCGCCTCGGCGGTCGCGGCCGGGTCCTCGCCCTCGTGCACCTCGAGCACCGCCTCGCCGGCGGCGAAGATCTCCTGGGTGACGGTACCGTCGCCGCCGAATCGCAGCAGCGTGCGCAGGGACGGGTAGCGGCTCATGTGGAAGCGCAGCTCGTCCGCGAAGTCGGCGACCGTGCGCCCGTCGGTGACCGGGGCGACGCCGCCCATCGGCAGCGACGAGCCGATGTCGACCATCGCGTCCCAGACCTGCCGCTGGCCCCACGCGAGCGGCCCGGCCCCGGCCCCGCGCCCCTCGAACGGCACGGCGATGCGATCCACCAGCACGGTGAGCTCCTGTCTGCGAACCCCCGTGCCGACATCCGTCACCATGAATGCTGGCATCGCCGCAAACCCTTGCGCGATCGACCGTTCGGCTTACTTCGCTACTTGAAATATCTCCCGTTACAGGGATATGGGCGCTTCCGGACCAACCCGGCTAGTGCTGTGACCGCGAACGTTGGCCGGGTTGACGCGGTCCGGGTTGTGTCATACGTGTGTGCTAAAACGTTGGTGTGCCTCGTCGTCGGGATCCGGATGCGTCGCGGGTGGTGTATCGCACCGCCCGGGTCGGTCTGCGTCTGACGCGCGCGCAGCGGAGCCGCTGTTTCGGGTTGTTGCGCTCGGCCGGTGACGTGTGGGCGTGCGTGCTGGAGGTGAATGTGTGGCGGCAGCGGCGGCGGGACACGCCGTTGGTGTCGTATCAGGCGTTGTGCCGGGAGTTGGCGGTGTCCGGTCCGGGCACGTTCGGCGACCTCGACTCCGCTGGTGCCCGGTCGGTGCTGCGCCGCTTCTCGGATGCGTGGTTCGCTGCGGCGAAGCGCCGCCGTGCGGGTGATGGCACGGCCCGGTTTCCGCGGCGTCGGCGTGCGTTGGTGCCGGTGCGCTGGTATCACGGCACGTTCACCCTGGACGGGCGGCACCTGCGGCTGCCGACCGCCGCCGGTCGCCGGCCGTTGCGGGTGCGCCTGGACCGGGCGGTGCCGTATCCGGCCGGGCAGGTCCGGTCGGTGACGTTGCTGGCGGAGGGTGGCCGATTGTGGCTGGAGGTCACCGCTGAGATCCCGGTCACCGCCTACCCTGACGACGCCGCACCCGACCCGGGCCGGGTTGCCGGGGTGGACCTGGGCGTGATCCACCCCTACGCGGTGGCCGGGCCGGACGGGCACGGGTTGCTGGTGTCCGGTCGGGCGATCCGCGCCGAGCACCGCATGCACCTGGCCGACACCAAAGCCCGCCGCCGGGCCTGCGCAGGCCACGCCCCGGCACCTGGCCAGCGGGGGTCGCGGCGGTGGCGCAAACAGCGGCGCCGGGCTCGGCTGGTCGAGGCCCGGCACCGCCGCCGAGTCCGGCAGGCGCAGCACGAAGCCGCGAAGACGGTCATCGCGTGGGCGGTGCAGCAGCGGGTCGGGACGTTGACCGTCGGTGACCCGCGCGGCGTCCTCACCCTCGACGGCGGGCGGCGGCACAACCTGCGGCTGCGGCAGTGGCAGATCGGCCGGGCGATCACGGTCCTGCGGGACAAGGCCGACCTGGCCGGGATCACCGTGCACCTCGTCGACGAGCGCGGCACCTCCTCCACCTGCCCCGCCTGCCGGCAACGTGTCCGCAAACCCGCCGGCCGGACCATGATCTGCCACCACTGCAACACCTCCGGGCACCGTGACCTGCTCGCGGCCGCCACCATCGCCACCCGCACCCCGACCGGGCCGGGCGGCGGCACCAACACCACCACGGCGGCCGCGGTGCTGCCGTGCGTGCTCACGCACCGTCGAGCGGGACGGCACCTGCCCGGTGCCGGACCGTCCCGGCGTGACCCACGCCGACCACGTCGCGCGCACGGGTCCCTCGGCCGGCTGAGGCCCGCCCCACCACCACACACAGCGGTAGTAGGGAGTCGCTCGACCGCACCCGCGGGCGAGGAACCACAAACAACGCCACAACCCGGCGAACGTTTGCGGTCACAGCACTAGTCTCGATCTCATGTTGCGCGACGCGCGCGTCGAGGCGCGCATCCCCACGCAGGACCTGCCGCGGGCGCGGCGGTGGTACGCCGAGAAGCTCGGGCTCGAGCCCGTCGAGGAGCGCGAGGGCGGGCTGCGGTACGAGGGCGCCGCCGGAGTGTTCTGCCTGTTCGCCTCGGCCGGGAGGTCGGACGGGTCGTTCACGCAGCTCGCGTTCTACGTCGACGACATCGAGGCGGCGGTGGCGCGGCTGCGGGCGCGGGGTGTGGTCTTCGAGGAGTACGAGGGCTGCGTCGGCGGGATCATGGACATCGCCGGCAACTACCCCAGCAAGGGCCGCGCCGAGCGGGGCGCGTGGTTCCGCGACTCCGAGGGCAACATGATCGGGCTCGGGCAGGCCGTTCCGTAACGCGGCCCGTTGCGGGCTCGCGGTGGCGCGGGATCGCACGCCACCGCGAGCCCGACGGTCAGGTACTACACGAGACCGACGGCCAGTTCCAGTTGCCGTTGGCCATGATGGTCACGCCGAAGTTGTTGCCGCTGCCGTTCGGCTTGCCCACCATCACCTGGGAGCTCGTCCAGGTGGCGTTGACGTTCCACGTCGCCGAGATCTTCGCGGGGCTCGGCACGTTCATCGTGACGGTCCACGCGCTGGAGCCGGAGACCGCGACGTTGAGGTTGTACCGGTCGCCCCACTTCTGCCCGGCCGAGAGGGTGGCGGTACAACCGCCGCCACCGCCCGGAGGCGGAGTCGTGCCGCCGCCCGGAGGAGGCGTGGTGCCGCCGCCGCCCGGAGGCGTGCCACCGCCGTCGGGGGCCACTGCGCGGCCCGTCTGCGGCGAGATCATGCCCGCGCACAGGTTGCGGCTCGCCAGGCCCTGCGCGATGCGCGGGATGGCGGTCAGGGTGTTGCCCGGCCACTCGTGCATGAGGATGACCTGGCCGTTGGTGAGGCGGGCGTTCGCGGCGACGATGGCGTCGACGCTCGCGTTGTTCCAGTCCTGCGAGTCGACGTCCCAGATGATCTGGGTCAGGCCGTACTTCTGCTCGACGGCCTGCAGCGTGCCGTTCGTCTCGCCGTACGGCGGCCGGAACAGCTTGGGCGTGCCGCCGCCGGCGTTGGCGATCGCCTGCTGGGTGCGGGAGATCTCCGAGTCGATCTGGGCCTGGCTCTGCTGGATCAGGTGCGGGTGGGTGTAGCTGTGGTTGCCGACCCACATGCCCGCGGCGACCTGGGCGCTGACCTGGGCCGGGTACGCGGCGGCGTACTGGCCCTCGTTGAACATCGTGGCCCGTAGGCCGTTCTGGCGCAGGGCGTTCAGGATCGCGGGCGTGTGGTCGTTGGACGGGCCGTCGTCGAAGGTGAGCCCGACGTACCCGTTGCAGGTGGCGGCCCGGGCCGGGGCGGCCCCGACCACCCCGACGGCGAACGTGACCCCCGCGGCGAGCGCGAGGGCGCCGGCGATCAGCCCGATGCGTTTGTTCATGTGCGCGCTTTCCTCCTTGGCAAGGCAGCGTGCCGCGACCCGGTGGGGCAGCCGGGTTGACGGTTGTCGATGGCGTCAGTATTGGGCGGCCTTCCGGCGGTGTCAAAGATTTCCGATAATGCCTTAGCCGGTTCAGCTGCTATGACATGGGAGTTTGCTACCGTACATCGCTGAAAATTCCGGAATTGGTTCCGGAAAGTCAGGGCGTGCGAAAATATCGAAAACAGTTGAAGGGGATGCTCGTGTCAGTCGAGGACGCAGGCCGGGTCACCATCACCGCGATCGCGCGGGAGGCCGGCGTGTCGGTACCCACGGTGTCCCGCGTGCTCAACGGGCGCTCCGACGTGTCACCGCAGACGCGGGAGCGGGTCGAGGCGATCCTGCGCGAGCACGGGTACCGCCGCCGGACCGCCCGGAACAAGCCCGCCGCGAACCTCATCGACCTGGTCTTCAACGACCTGGACAGCCCCTGGGCGGTCGAGATCATCCGGGGCGTCGAGGAGGTCGCGCACGCCACCGGCATCGGCACCGTCGTGTCGGCCATCCACGACAAGCCCGCCTCGGCCCGGCAGTGGCTGCAGAACCTGCGCGCCCGCGCCACCGACGGCGTCATCTTCGTGACCTCCGACGTGACCCCGCCGCTGCACGCCGAGCTGCGCCGCCAGGACATCCCGCTGGCCGTCATCGACCCGGCCGGCGTGCCGACGATCGACGTACCGACGGTGGGCGCCACGAACTGGGCCGGCGGCCTGCGCGCGACCGAGCACCTGCTGTCGCTGGGCCACCGGCGGATCGGCTTCATCGCGGGCCCGAAGCGCCTGCTGTGCAGCCGGGCGCGGCTGGACGGGTACGGCGCCGCCCTGGCCGCGGCCGGCCTCGAAACCGACCCCGCCCTCGTCCAGCAGGGCGACTTCTACCACGAGTCCGGGTGCTCGGGGGCCGAGGCGCTGCTGTCCCTGCCGGACCCGCCGACGGCGATCTTCGCCTCGAGCGACCAGATGGCCTTCGGCGCGTACGAGGCGGTCCGGCAGCGCGGCCTGCGCGTGCCGGACGACGTGTCGGTGGTGGGCTTCGACGACCTGCCGGAGAGCCGCTGGGCCTCGCCGCCGCTGACGACGGTGCGCCAGCCGCTGGCGGAGATGGGGCTGCTGGCGGCGCGTACGGTGCTGCGCATGGCCCACGGGGAGACGATCGAGACTCCGCGGGTGGAGCTGGCGACGGAACTGATCGTGCGCGACAGCTCGGCCGCCCCGCGCGCATGACCCCGCGCGGGACGGCACCGCTGGACCCGGGGGCTACTCGCGCTGACCGATGTTCTCCATCAGCGGCGCTCGCAGCAGCCGGCCGATCGGCAGGATCGTGGTCACGAGGGCCAGCACGGTCGCCCCGCCCAGCACCAGGACCCAGCCCAGCGGCGGCACGTACGGCAGCAGGCTCCCGGTCAGCGCCCGGACCACGGCGACGAGCGTGACCGCGGCGATCGCGACCCCGAGCAGCAGCGCGGTGCCCAGCAGCCCGGCCTGTTCGGCGCGCACCATCCGCCTCGCCTGCCGGCGGGTCACCCCGACCAGCCGCAGCAGCGCGAGCTCCCGCCGCCGCGACAGCGCCGCCATCACCATGACGTTGGCCGCGGCCAGCGCCGCGTACCCGACCATGACGCCGATGAGCAGCCGGTTCAGCCACGCGCTGACCGCGAGATCGTGGCCGACCCGGGCGGTGAGCTCGGCCGCGCCGGTGACCCGGCCGCCGGGGTAGCGGGCCGCGATCGCGGCCAGCGCGGCGTCGACATCCGCGGGGGAGCCCGCGCCCGGGCCGGTGCGGATCAGGACGGCCTCGTCCACCGCCGCCGCCGTGTGGCCCGCCACCGCCGCGCGCGCCAGGGTCACGTCGCCGAAGCCCAGACCGCGGTCGTACAGGGCGACCACCGTCAGCGTCACCGGCGTGCCGTCGCCCAGGCGAAGGTCCGCCCGTGTGCCCACGTGCCAGCCCTGCGTCGCCGCGCGCATCGACGACACCGCCATCGTGTCCGCGGTCAGGGCGTCCAGGCGGCCCTCGGTCACCCGGAGATCCATCGTCGCCGACAGGTTCGCGGGGTCGACCACCTGCGCGGGCGCCGTGTCCGGCTCGCCCATCAAGGTCACCACGACGCTCGTGTGCGACACGCCCGTCGCCGCCCGTACGCCCGGGATCTTGCGCACCTCCTCGGCCGCCGACGGGGGCAGGCCCGCCGGGGCGACCAGGGCGCGGTCCGCCTGCAGGCCGGCGCGCGACTGCGACACCGTGCCGCGTTCGAGGTTGTTCTGGACGAACCACACCGAACCGCCGAAACCGACAGCCAGGACCAGAGCCGTCAGGACGGCCGCGGAGCCGCGGGCGTTCGCGCGCAGGTTGGCCGCGGCCAGGCGGCCGCTCGGGCCCCGCAGGACGCGCGCCAGCACGCGCGCCGCGAAGGCGTTGATCCACGGGGCCAGCAGGGCGACCGCGGCCACGAAGAGGTACAGCATGCCCGTCGCCGACGCCAGGGCGCTCTGGCCGCTCGCGGCCACGGTGAACGAGCTCGCGGTCGCCGCGCCCGACAGGAACACCACGCCGGAGATCAGACGCACCTTGCCGCCGCGGGCCGGCTCGACCGCCGCCTCGCCCAGCGCCTCCGTCGGCCGGACCCGGGTGATCCGCCGGCCGGCGATCAGGGCCGCCAGCACCGCCGACGCCACGGTCAGCACCGCCACCGCGGCCGCGGCCAGCACGCCGGGCACCATCGGGAACGACGCCGGGATGAAGCCGCGGCCGACCAGCTCGTCGTGCACCCACCGCGCCGCCAGCAGGCCGGCCGGGACGCCCACGGCCGCGGCGACCGCGCTCACCACGGCGGCCTCGGCCATGATCAGGCGGCGGGCCTGGCCCGGGGTCGCGGCGATCGCGCGGAGCAGGGCCAGCTCGCGGCGGCGGTGGCGCACCGACAGGCCCACGGTGCCGGCGACGACGAAGACGACGAGCAGCACGACGTACCCGCCGAAGCTCGCCCCCGCCAGGACCAGCAGCTCGCGGGCCGCCCCGTCGTCGGAGCGCAGCGCGCGGCCGCGGTCGGGGCCGGAGTACACCCGCGTATCGGGGCCGGCCAGCCGCTCGATCCCGGCCTTGAGCGCGGCCGGGGAGGTGCCGGGCCCGACCTTGACGGCGATGGCGCCGGCCTGGTCCGGGTGCGCCGACAGGGCGGCCGCGCGGGCGTCGGTGAAGAACAGGGCCGGGGCCGGGCCGGTGGCCACGCCGCTGACCCGCAACCGCAGCGGGTGGCCGCCCACCACGACGTCCGCGGTGGCGCCCGGGGTGAGGCCGAGGCCCGCGGCGGCGACGATCTCGTCGTCGGTCCTCGGGGGATTGCCTTCCTTCAGGGTGTACGGCGTGAGCTGTGCACTCGCCCATCCGTGCCCCTCGACCACGCCGCCGGCGAGCGCGACCGGCACGGTCTCGTCGACGACCACGAGCGCGGCCCCGGGCAGCGCGCGGATCTGCGTCGCCAGCGCGGCCGGCACCGTGCCGCCCTCGGGCAGGGCGATCGTGCTGGTGATGGTGGAGCCGTCGAGGTCGCGGCCGGTGACGGTGACGTCGGGGCGGGCGACGACGATGTCGGCCGCGGCGTACCGCCCGGGCGGGGGCGTATAGCGCAGGCCCGACTCGACGAGCACGCCCATGGCGGTGAGGATCACGGCCCCGGCGACCAGGGCGAGAAGGGTCGCGACGGCGGACCCGGGACGGTGGCGCAGCATGCGGAAGGCCAGCATCGGTCAGCCCCCCAGCACCGCAGCGCCGGCGCGCGGGCCGGACGGCGCCGGCGCGCCGGTGCGGCGGTCGAGCGACGCCAGCAGCGCCGCGATCCGCTCCACGCCCGGCTGCGGTACGTCGCGCACGATCCGGCCGTCGGCGAGGACGAGCACGCGGTCGGCGTACGAGGCGGCGACCGGGTCGTGCGTCACCATCACCACCGTCTGGCCGTGCTCGTCGACGATCCCGCGCAGCAGCGCCAGCACGTCGGCGGCCGTGTTCGTGTCCAGCGCGCCGGTCGGCTCGTCGCAGAAGACCACGTCGGGGCGGCTCGCCAGGGCGCGGGCGATGGCCACCCGCTGCTGCTGGCCGCCGGAGAGCTCGGCCGGGCGGTGGTGCAGCCGTTCGGCGAGGCCCACACGGTCCACCACGTGCGCCAGCCACGCCGGGTCGGGCCGGGCGCCCGCCAGCCGCAGGGGCAGCTCGATGTTCTCGGCGACGCTCAGCGCGCCGATGAGGTTGAACGCCTGGAAGATGAAGCCGATCCGGCCGCGGCGCAACTCGGTCAGCCGCGTCTCGGACAGCCGCGAGAGCTCGGTGTCGCCGATGAAGACGCGGCCCGACGTGGGCCGGTCCAGCCCGGCGGCGGTCTGCAGCAGGGTGCTCTTGCCCGAGCCGGACGGGCCCATCACCGCGGTGAAGGTGCCCCGCGCGAACACGGCGTCGACGCCGGCCAGGGCGTGCACCGCCTGTGGCCCGGCGCCGTAGGTGCGCGTGAGGCCCTCCACGCGTACCGCCGCGGCGGACGCTGTCATGACGGACATGGCTGATGCCCTTTCGTGTCGTCGAGGTAGGGTGCGCGCACTGGAAACGCTATGGTTCGGTTCGGCGACGGGCGATGCAGCACACTGGCCAACCGCGGTACAGCAGGCACTACCACGACCCGAGGAGCATCGATGGCGGCCCCCTTCGACACCGAGCGTCCCCATCCGGCCCGGGTGTACGACTACCTGCTCGGCGGCAAGGACAACTTCGCCCCCGACCGCGCCGCGGCCCAGGCGGGCCTGCAGGTCAACCCGAACGCGGCCACGGCGCCGCTGCAGAACCGCGCCTTCCTGGCCCGCACGGTCCGCTTCCTCGCCGAGGCGGGCGTGCGGCAGTTCCTCGACGTCGGCACCGGGCTGCCGACCTCGCCGAACGTGCACGAGATCGCCCAGTCCGTGGATCCTTCGGCCCGGATCGTGTACGTCGACAACGACCCCATCGTGCTGGCCCACGCCCGGGCCCTGCTGACCAGCACGCCCGAGGGCCGCACGGCGTACGTCGACTCGACCCTGCAGGACGTCGACGGCATCCTGCGCGCGGCCGAGCTGCGCGACAACCTCGACCTGCGCGAGCCCGTGGCGCTGCTGCTGTTCGCGATCCTGCACTTCCTGCCGGACGACGACGAGCCCTACGCCATCGTCCGCCGCCTCCTCGACGCCCTGCCCAGCGGCAGCTACCTGGTGCTGTCGCACATCACGGCCGACTTCGAGCCCGAGGAGTGGGGGCGCTTCGCGGCGATCATGCGCGCCCAGGGCATCACGACCCGCCTGCGGGACCGTGCCGAGGTCGCGCGCTTCTTCGACGGCCTCGAGCTCGTCGAGCCGGGCGTGGTCCCGATCCTGCAGTGGCGGCCGGACGCGTCGGCCCCGCTGACCGACGCCCAGGCCGCCCTCTACGGCGGAGTCGCCCGGAAGCCGTGACGCAGGGTCACGGGGGCCAGGCGAGCGCCCTCAGCCCCGCCGGGCCACCGTTGACGACGTCGCGGTCGTGGCTGTGGGCCTGGTCCGGGTCGCCCGGGGCGTACTGCCACAGCGCGAACGTGGTCCAGCCCGCCGGCAGCTTCGGCGGGCCCTTCGTGTAGTTGGCGATGTCCAGGGGGTAGCCGGCGTACGAGGCGTCGTTGCCCGTGCACGGGTTCCACCAGAACGTGTTCGTGTAGATCATCGGCTTGCGGCCGACCTCGCGCTCGATGCGGCCGATGAACGCGCCGATCCAGGCCCGCATCTCGGCCGGGCTCAGGTTGTAGCAGTCGCCCGTCTTGAGCCCGTCGTAGGGCCACTCGAGGTCGACGAACGGCACCAGGGTGCGCGCGTCGCGGGCGAAGCGGGCATGGCGCAGGAAGTGCTCGGCCTGCCCGACGGGGTCGCCCTTGTCCGGGCGGGCGTACACGTAGGCGCCCACGTACCGGCCCGCCGCGCGGGCCGCGGTGTAGTCGGCGTTGAAGTGCGGGTTGACGTACGTCAGGCCCTCGGTCGCCTTCACGTAGACGAACTGGCTCCCGGCCGCCACCTCGGTCGGCCAGTGCACCGTGAACTTGCGGTGGTCGTGGCTGGAGATGTCGATGCCGCCGATGTCGAAGCCGACCGGCCGGTTCTTCTCGATCGCGGCGACCGCCTCGGGCGAGGGCGGCTCCGGCGGCGGGCCCGGCACCGGCGCCAGCGGCGGCGCGGACGCCACGCCCCAGATCGCGCCGGTCAGCACGAGCAGCACAAACGCGACCGAACGGCGTTCGTGAGGGGTGCGGGCCATGCGGACGAGACGCCGGCGCACGACGCGCCACACCACCCTCCACCGCTCCGGCACTCATCCAGTGTGCCGCGTCCGCGCCCACCCGGCAGGTCGAGGAACGCCACCCGGCCCGCCGCCACCCCGTCCGGCGGGCCGCTGAAACGTTCAGCGGCCCGCCGCGCGGCCGCCGGCCGGGGTCCGGGGCCGACGTCGAGGTCGCGGCGGACAAACCGCGCGTTGCGGCGTCCGTTCGTGACGGAAAGTGACCGGAGACAGAACCGGCACTGTGTAGATGCCGGGGCGATGGGAGCAATAACATCTTTCCGGCCATTCGTTTCCACCTATGTTACGGCGCCTTTACACGCCTGATGGGGTGTGCCAACATACGGCTTCGCCAGGGTCGTCCGGGCGGTGCCCTCCGTGGGCGCCCGGGCCGCGGGTGGAGGGGAAGCAGCGGTGACGCAGGGTGAGACCGTGCCGGTCCAGGACACGACCTCGCTCGTGCGGTCCGCGCAGGCCGGCAACGAGCGCGCCCTCGACGAGCTCATCGCCGCGCACCTGCCGCTCATCTACAACGTGATCGGGCGGGCCCTCAACCGGCACGCCGACGTCGACGACCTCGTCCAGGAGACGATGATCCAGGTCGTGCGCGGGCTGCCGGGGCTGCGCGAGCCGGCCCGGTTCCGCTCCTGGGTGGTCGCGATCGCCTACCGGCAGATCCAGATGCACCGCCGCGGCGCGACCCGGCGCCACCCGCCGGCGCGGGAGGTGCCGGAGGAGCTCGCCGACCCGGGCGGCGACTTCGAGGAGCGCAGCATCACCGGGCTCATGCTCACCGGGCAGCGCCGCGAGCTGGCCGAGGCGACGCGGTGGCTCGAGGACGACGACCGGCACCTGCTGGCCCTGTGGTGGCAGGAGGCGGCGGGGGAGCTGACCCGGTCCGAGCTCGCGGCCGCGATGGGGGTGCGCCCGACCCACGCCGCCGTGCGGGTCCAGCGGATGCGGGCCCAGCTCGACGCGGCCCGCGGGCTCGTGCGGGCGCTGCGCGCCACGCCGCGCTGCCCGGACCTCGCCGAGATGCTCAGGCCGTGGGACGGCGCCACCGACGCGCTGTGGCGCAAGCGGATCACCCGGCACGTGCGCGGCTGCCGCCGCTGTTCCCAGCTGTCCGGTGACCTGCTGGCCCCCGAGAAGCTGCTGCCGGGCATCGCCGCGCTGCCCCTGCCGGTGTTCGCGCTGGAGGGGTTCAAGGCCGCCGGCGCGCACGCGGCCGCCGGGGCCCACGCCGCGGCCGGCGCCCACGCCGCCGTCCACACCGGGGTGCTCACCCACCTGCAGCACGTCGTGCAGACCAAGGCGGCCGCGGTCGCCGCGGTCGTGCTCGTGGCCGGCGGCGGGCTCGCCTTCGCGGTCTACGAGACGCCGCTGACCGGCGACGAGCGCCCGCCCGGCGTCGCCGCGCCGCCGGCGACCGGGGGAGCGGTCGCCCCCGACCCGCCGCACCCCGCGGGCTCCCTGGCGCCCGCCGGGCCGCCCGGGCCGACGGGCACCGCCGGCCCGACCGGAGCCGCGTACTTCGTCGCTCCCGACGGCAGCGACAACGGCGACGGCAGCATCGCGCACCCGTTCGCCACGATCAGCAAGGCCGCGGCCGCGGTGAAGCCCGGCCAGACGATCGCGCTGCGCGGCGGCACGTACAGGCCGACCGCGCCGATCGTGCTGGACACCAACGGCGACGAGACCCACCGGATCACGTTGAGCAACTACGGCGACGAGCACCCCGTCATCGACGCGGCCCGGATCCCGGCGGACAAGTGGGCCATCACCCAGCACGGCAGCTACTGGACCGTGCAGGGGCTGGAGGTCAAGAACTCCGCCAGCCACGCCTACGTGTGCCTGTCGTGCAAGCAGAACCTGTTCGTGCGCCTGTCGATGCACGACAACGTCGAGTCGGGCCTGACCCTGCGCGGCGACGGCACGACCGGCAACCAGGTGCTCGACAGCGACTTCTACAACAACCACGACCCGGCCGACCAGGGCCAGTCCGGCATCGGCATGGCCATCAAGTTCGGCTCCGGCGAGAACAACATCGTGCGCGGCTGCCGCGCGTTCGACAACGCCGACGACGGCTTCGACTTCGGCGACTTCGCCGGCCCGATCGACGTCCAGCACAACTGGGCGTTCGGCAACGGCGTGAACCGCTGGAACGTCGCCGGCTGGAAGAGCAACGGCAACGGCTTCACCTTCGGCGGCGGCAGCCCGCCGGTCGCGGCGGGCCACAGCGTGCGGCACAACGCCGCCTGGGACAACATCCACAACGGCTTCGCCGACGGCAGCAACCCGGCCGAGCTGCAGCTGTCCAACAACACCGCGTTCCGCAACGGCGCCATCGGCTTCGGCGTGCCGACCACGCCGGCGACGCTGCGCTCCAACGTCGCCATCGGCAACGCCACCCCCGTCAGCATGGCCACGGGCGCGCACACGAGCCGCAACACGTGGGACGAGGGCACCTGGACCGCGTCGATGTTCCGCTCCACCGACGCGACCGCGGCGCAGGGCGCCCGGCGCGCGGACGGCACCCTGCCGGCCACGGACTTCCTGTCCACGGGCAACGGCATGGGCGCGTCGATGTCCGAGTCGTGAAACTTTCACCGGTACATCAGCACTTCCAACATTTGTCCCGAGTTCTCGTTATCGGCCGGTAGTCCTCGTCATCTACGGGAGTGGTCGGCGCGGCGCTCGTTCTCGCCTCGCGCCGAAGCCCCGCCCCCGAGGAGAGGACGACCATGTCGCCACCCCCTGTCGCCGGCGCCCGCCGGTGGCTCCGCCCCCGAACCATCGCCGCGGTCGCCGTCACGGCCGCGGTGCCCGCCGCCGTCCTGGCCGTGACCGCCTGGCCGTCCGAGGCGGCCACCGCCCCCGTCGCCGGCGGCGTGTACACCCTTGCCTCCGGCGCGTCCGGCAAGTGCGTCGACGTCGTCGGCGCGTCGGGGGACAACAGCGCGCTGCTGGTGCAGGTCGCGTGCGACGCGTCGGCCACGCACATGCAGTGGAAGGCCGTCGCGCAGGCGAACGGCCAGTTCAACCTGGCGAACGGCAACAGCGGCCGGTGCATCGACGTGCCGAGCGCGTCCACGACGTCGGGGACGCAGTTGCAGCAGTACGGCTGCGGCGACGGGACGAAGACGAACCAGTTGTGGACGTTCACCGCCTCGACCGCGGCGTCCGGGAAGTATCTGGTGAAGTCGGTCGCGTCGGGGTTGTGCATCAGTGACAAGGACGGCTCGACGGCCGGGAACAACCCGATCGTCGAGGAGACGTGTTCGGACATCTCCCGGATGCAGTTCTCGTTCAACTACGTCACCGGCGCGACCTCCGGGCCGACGACCGGCGGGGGCGGCGGCGGGCGGAGCTGGTCCAACACCGCCGACGGCTTCGCGCAGGGCACCACGGGCGGCGCGGGCGGCACCACCGTCACCGTCACCACCTACGCGGACCTGCTCAAGTACGCCACGTCGAGCTCCGCGTACACCGTGCGCGTGAACGCCACGATCACGTACCCGACGTACGGCTACGAGATCCCGGTGACGTCGAACAAGACCATCATCGGCGTCGGCAAGAACGGCCGGATCAAGGCCGGCGGGTTCTTCCTCGGGGCCGGGGTGCACAACGTGATCATCCGGAACCTGACGATCGGGGACACCGCGGTGGCCTCGGACGATCCGGACGACAAGGACTTCGACTACGACGGCATCCAGATGGACACGGCCGATCACGTGTGGATCGACCACAACACGTTCACGAACATCAACGACGGGTACATCGACTCGCGCAAGGACACGTCGTACGTGACGGCGTCGTGGAACGTGCTGGGCAACCACAACAAGACGTTCGGGATCGGCTGGACCGAGAACGTGACGGCCCGGATGACGATCCACCACAACTGGTTCCACGACACGAACCAGCGCAACCCGAGCGCGGACAACCTGGCGTACGCGCATCTGTACAACAACTACCTGCAGAACATCTCCAGCTACGGCAACTACTCGCGCGGTTCGACCAAGATGGTGCTGGAGAACAGCTACTTCGACCACGTGAACAACCCGTACTACCCGGACAGCACCGCGCAGCTGAAGCAGTCCGGCTCGATCGTGGTGAACAGCAGCGGCAAGCAGCAGACGTCGGGTTCGGCGTTCGACCCGCACAGCTTCTACTCGTACACCCTCGACCCGGCGGCCGACGTGCCCAACCTGGTCAAGACGTACGCCGGCCCGCAGCCGAACATCGGGGTCTGAACATGAACCGTTGGAGAGCCGCCGGGATCGCCGCCGCGGTGGCGGTCCCGGGGGTCGTGCTCGCGGTGTCGATCTGGCCGTCCGAGGCGGCCACGGCGCCGGTGGGCAACGGGGTGTACACCCTCGCCGCCGGCGCGTCCGGCAAGTGCGTCGACGTCGTCGGCGCGTCGGGGGACAACAGCGCGCTGCTGGTGCAGGTCGCGTGCGACGCGTCGGCCACGCACATGCAGTGGAAGGCCGTCGCGCAGGCGAACGGCCAGTTCAACCTGGCGAACGGCAACAGCGGCCGGTGCATCGACGTGCCGAGCGCGTCCACGACGTCGGGGACGCAGTTGCAGCAGTACGGCTGCGGCGACGGGACGAAGACGAACCAGTTGTGGACGTTCACCGCCTCGACCGCGGCGTCCGGGAAGTATCTGGTGAAGTCGGTCGCGTCGGGGTTGTGCATCAGTGACAAGGACGGCTCGACGGCCGGGAACAACCCGATCGTCGAGGAGACCTGCTCGGACATCTCCCGGATGCAGTTCTCGTTCAACTACGTCTCCGGGGCCACGAGCGGCCCGACCACCAGCGCGCCGCCGGCCGGGACCGGGCGGCAGGCCGAGAGGCTCAACCGCGGCCTCGTCAGCGTCCGGTCCGGCAGCGGCAACTACGTCAGCTGGCGGCTGCTGGGCACCGACCCGGCCGGGGTGGCGTTCAACCTGTACCGGGCCGGGACCAAGGTGAACGCCGGCCCGATCACGAACTCCACCAACTACTACGACTCGGGCGCGGCCTCCGGCGCGGGCTACACCGTGCGCCCCGTGGTGGGCGGCACCGACCAGGCCGACTCCGAGCCGGCGTTCCAGGTGGGCAGCAACGGGTACTTCGACATCCCGATCTCGCCCCCGTCCGGCGGCACCACGCCCGACGGCGTCGCGTACACCTACACGGCCAACGACGCCTCCGTCGGCGACCTCGACGGCGACGGGCAGTACGAGGTCGTGCTCAAGTGGGACCCGACGAACTCGAAGGACAACTCGCAGTCCGGCTACACCGGCAACGTGTTCGTCGACGCCTACCGGCTCAACGGGCAGCGGCTGTGGCGCATCGACCTGGGCCGCAACATCCGGGCCGGGGCGCACTACACACAGTTCCAGGTGTACGACTACGACGGCGACGGCAAGGCCGAGATCGCGATGAAGACCGCCGACGCCACCAAGGACGGCGCCGGCACGGTCATCGGCAGCTCCTCGGCCGACTACCGCAACTCGTCGGGCTACGTGCTGTCCGGCCCGGAGTACCTCACGATGTTCAACGGCCAGACCGGCGCGGCGATGGCCACCGTCAACTACGACGTGCCCCGCGGGACCGTCTCCAGCTGGGGCGACTCGTACGGCAACCGCGTCGACCGGTTCCTGGCCGGCACCGCGTACCTCGACGGCCGGCGGCCCAGCCTGATCGAGTCGCGCGGGTACTACACCCGCACCGTCATCACCGCGTGGGACTGGCGCGGCGGCAAGCTCACCGAGCGCTGGAAGTTCGACTCCGACAGCGCCGGCAGCCAGTACACCGACCAGGGCAACCACCAGCTGTCGATCGCCGACGTGGACGCAGATGGCCAGGACGAGATCCTGTTCGGGGCCATGGCGATCAACGACAACGGGTCCGCGCTGTGGAACACCAAGCAGGGCCACGGCGACGCCATGGACGTCGGCGACCTCGACCCGAGCCACGCCGGCCTCGAGGTGTTCAAGGTCGACGAGAACACCTCGGCGAAGGCGGGCTGGATGGCCGACGCCAAGACCGGCGCCCTGCTGTGGTCGTGGCCGACCTGCGGCTGCGACAACGGCCGCGGCCGCTCCGACGACGTGTACGCCGGCAGCCCCGGCGCCGAGTCGTGGAGCACCGGCACCACCGGGCTGTACAACACCAAGGGCGTGCAGATCAGCACCCGGCGCCCGGGCGCGGTCAACTTCGTCGTCTGGTGGGACGCCGACCCGGTACGGGAGCTGCTCGACGCCACGCACATCGACAAGTACACGACCGGGGGCGACACCCGCCTGCTGACCGCGAGCGGCGTGCACTCCAACAACAGCACCAAGTCCACCCCGTCGCTGACCGCCGACCTGTTCGGCGACTGGCGCGAGGAGGTCATCTGGCCCACGTCGGACGACAAGGCGCTGCGCGTCTACGTGAGCACCGCCGTCACGGACCGGCGGCTCGTCACGCTCATGCACGACATCGAGTACCGCGAGGGCGTGGCGTGGCAGAACACGGCGTACAACCAGCCGCCGCACCCGAGCTTCTTCCTGGGTGACGGCATGAGCACGCCGGCCGCACCGAAGATCTACACTCCGTGATTACCGGGGCCGGCGGGCAGGCGAGCTGGCAGCCCTGCCCGCCGGCCCCTTCTTCGGGGCCTTCGCCGCTGGGGCCTTCGCCGCCGGGGCCTGCCCCCGGCTGCTGTTCACGGTGCGCCCGCGCACGATGCCGATCATCTCCTCGACCAGCTCCGAGTGCCCGTCGATCGGCCAGGCCAGGGCGACCGAGGAGTCCGGGGCGTCGGTGACCGGCTTGTACTTCACGTCGCGGCGGTGGTACAGCCGGGCGAGCGACTGCGGCACCACGAGCAGCCCGGCCTCGGCCGCGACCCACTCGACCGCCGCCGCCGTCGTCTCCGGCCGCTCCACCCCGCGGTCCGGCGGCGGCGACGCCCACGCCAGCACGTCGTCGAGCGGGTGCAGCAGCGGCTCGCCGAGCTCGTACAGCTCGGCCAGGGTCAGCTCGTCGGCGGCGTGCAGGGCGTGGTCGCGGTGGGCGAGCACGACGCTCTGCTCGGTGTACAACGGAATCGCGTGGTTGCGGCCCTTGTCGACCGGCAGCCGCAGCAGCGCGGCGTGGCCGGTTTCGGCGAGCCGCTCCTGCGCCTCGGCGGCCTCGACGGGGACGAGCTCGAGCGGCGTCTCCGGCCGCCGCTGGGCCCAGGTGTCCCGCCAGCGGTCGATGACGACGCCGGGCACCACGAGCAGGCGAAAGGTCACGGGCGTTCACGCTACCCTTGCGCGGTGAGCAAGCCGAGACAGACCCAGACCATGAAGCCCGCGACCGCCGCGCAGAAGCTCGACGTGTACCTGCCGGCGACCCCGCAGGAGTTCCAGGAGGGCCTGGTGTCCCGCGACGAGCTCGACGAGCTGCAGCGCAACCCGCCGCCGTGGCTGGTCGAGCTGCGCCGCGAGGGCCCGCACCCGCGCAGCGTGATCGCCGCGCGGCTGCGGGTGTCCAACAGCGGCCTGGCCCGCGGCGGGGTGACCGAGGCGCTGACCACGGCCGAGATCGCCGAGCTCAACGCGGCCCCGCCGGAGTGGCTGGTCCGCGAGCGCGAGTCGTACGCCGAGGTCCGCCGCGAGCAGCGCCGCCTGTCCGAGCGCGGGGACCGGTAGGCCGGGCGGCCCACCGGTCCCCGCCCGCCGGCATCAGCACCAGGGCGCGGTCAGCTCGCCGCTCGTGCTGCTGACGAGGCCGGTGCCCGGACCCGGGCCCGGCTCGCCGGCGGCACGCACACGTGGTCCGACGGCCGCGACTCGCGCCACACGAAGCCCGACGCGCAGGTGTCCGGCCCCCAGGCCCCGCCGCCCGGCTGCCGGCGGGACGGGCCGAGCGCGTTCTCGCCCTGGGTGGTCGTGCGCTGCGAGGGCAGGACGCACACGTAGTCGCCGGGCACCGCCTCCCGCCACACGTACCCGCTCTTGCAGGTGTACGGCCCGTACGGCAGGTCGGCCGCGGCCGGCGCGGCATCGACCGCCAGCCCGCCGCCGATCAGCGCGAGTGCGGCCACCAGTCCTCGAAGTACCCGTCGCATGTCGTGCTCCTTCTTTCCACGTTCGACCTTTCGAGTGACGGAGCGACTACGCACGGTCTCGATACGGGAGCTGTCGGCGGCCCGACACCCCTCCGCTAGGCTGGGCGCGCGGCCGGGACTGGCGAGGGTGGGGCACCACCGGGGACCGGGCGCGCCGACGTCGGCCGCCGACCGCCTGGGCATCCGCGACGCGAACCGTCGCCGCCCTGGAGGCCCGCGTGCACCTGCGTTACGGCATGAACCCCCAGCAGATCCCCGCCGCCGTCACCGCCCTGCACGCGCCGCCGTTCACGGTCGTGCACGGGCGGCCGTCGTACCTGAACCTGCTCGACGCCGTCACCGCCTGGCCGCTGGTGCGGGAGCTCGCGGCCGGCGGTACCGTCGCCGCCGCTTCCTTCAAGCACGTCTCACCGGCCGGGGCCGCCCTCGCCGGCCCGCTCGACCCGGTGACTGCCGCGCTGTTCGGCGTCGACCCGGCCGCCGACGCGGTGACCCGCGCCTACGCCCGGGCCCGCGACACCGACCCGAAGAGCTCCTACGGCGACGTCGTTGCGGTCTCCGCCCCGGTCACCGCCGGCCTCGCCGCACTGCTGCGCACCGTGGTCAGCGACGGCATCATCGCCCCCGGCTACGAGCCCGGCGCCGTGGCCGTGCTGGCCGCGAAGAAGCGCGGAACCTACCTGGTGCTCGAGGCCGACCCGGCGTTCGTGCCGCCGCCGGAGGAGGTGCGCGAGCTCTACGGCCTGCGCTTCGTCCAGCGCCGCGACGACGCCCCGCTGCCCGGGGGCCTCACCCCGGACCTGCGCCTGGCGTTGGCCACGGCCCGCTACACCCAGTCGAACGCTGTCGTCCTGGCCCGCGGCGGCGCGACCCTGGGCGTGGCCGCGGGCCAGCAGTCGAGGGTCGACGGCATCCGCCTGGCCGGCGCGAAGGCCGAGCTGTGGCACCGCCGCCGCTTCGCCCCGGTCGAGCCGCTGCCGTCGGCTCAGGAGCGCGTCACCGCCCACCTGGCTCGTGCGGCCACACTGGATCCGCCGGTACCCCTGCAGGACGTCAGCCTCGCCTCGGACGGCGCCCTGCCGTTCGAGGACAACATCACCGAGGCGGCCCGCTACGGCGTGCGCCACATCGCCGAGCCCGGCGGCGCCGCCCGCTCAGCGCAGATCGCCGCGGCCGCCGAGCGCCATGGCATCACCGTGACCCACACCGCCCTGCGCCTGTTCCGCCACTGAGGTTCAGCACCCCGGGTAGAACATGGACAGTACGGACAACAGGGCGAGTACCGCCCAGCCCGCGCGCAGCGCCGCCCAGTACCCCGGCGGCGGCTTGGCCAGCCACGACAGCCCGAACGCGGCGCCGAGCAGCACGAGCTGGGCGATGCCGTACGTGAGAATCAGCGCGGTGAGCAGCTCGAACCGCCCGCTGGGGTCGAGCGACGACCCACACCCCAGCCCGTCACCGTGCGAGCGCATGACAACGAACGCCGCGGCGTCGGCGAGCCCGTTACCGACAATGGCGACCGCGACGCCGAGCAGCGACTGGAGGAAGCGAGGCGACATCGCCGCCGATCTTAGGCCGTCCCGCCCCGGCTCCGGCACCGGCCTCTTCCGGCAACCTGGCCGTCCGATCGGCCGGACCTGGCCCCACGCGACGACGGCCCTTCCGAACGCGCCCGCATCCGCTTCGAGCGCCGACGCCGACGGGGCCAAATCCCACCCCGGACCGCGGCCTGACCCACACCGGTCGACGTTCGTGATTGTTCGCGACCGCGAGCAGGGCCGCCTCGCGGATGGCAGGGGCTGGAGCAATTGGCGTATCGGATGGCGCTGCTCGTCCGATGTGCCAGCCCTGCGTTGTCCCTTCGGCCATTCCCGTCTTGTGTGTACCGGTCGTCGGCATGTGACATTGATGGTGTGGGGTTGCCTGGGGGCAACGCGGTTACGCGTTCGTGCGTACATTCTCCGGCATGTCGTTACGGTTTCCGGTGTCCAGGCTGGCCGCGGCCACGTTGCTCGTCGCCTGTGGCGTGCTGGCGCTCGGGTTGGGGGGCGCGTCGGCTCAGTCCGAGGATGACGGGGGCGGATACGCTCAGGCCGGCATGCCGCCGGGTGTGCACGCGAACGTCGTCGCCGGCGTGGCCGCAGGCACGCTGCCGGCGGGCTTCTCGCAGCCGGGTGTCGATGTGTCCAGCCATGACCATTCCGTGCATCAGATCGACTGGCCGGGCGTGGCCGCAAGCGGCGTCCGGTTCGCCTACGTCAAGGCGACCGAGGGCACGTATTACACGAATCCGTACTTCCACGCCGACAACGCCTCCGCGAAGGGCGCCGGCATCCTCACCGGCGCCTACGCGTTCGCCCGCCCGGATCTGGGCGATCCGGTGGGGCAGGCGAACTACTTCCTGGACCGCGCGGAGTGGGGCAACAACTCCCAGACGCTGGTGCCGTTCCTGGACCTGGAGTGGCCGTACTCCTCGCTGAAACTCCCGGCCTGCTGGAACCTGACGCCGGAGGCGATGGTCGCGTGGATCCACGGCTTCGTGGACCGGGTGAAGGCCCGCATCGGCCGGGACATGATGATCTACACGAACCCGAACTGGTGGAACCCGTGCACGAACAGCTCCACCGAGTTCGGCGCCAATCCGCTGGACGTGGCCGACTTCGGCTCCACGACGGGGCCGCGGGTGATTCCCAGCGGCTGGTCGACGTACGCGATCTGGCAGTACGCGGGCGGGAACAACTCCGCCGGCACCTATGACCGCAATGTGTTCAACGGCGACTATGCGGCCCTGACCCGGCTGGCGGGGGACGTCCCGGCCGACGATCCGCCGGTGGAGCTGCGGGCGAACGCGAACGGCCGGTACGTCAGCACCGATCTCACCAGTTCGGCCACGCTGGCCGCCGGCCGCGACGCGATCGGGCTCTGGGAACGGTACGACGTCCTGAACGCCGGCAACGGTGACATCGCGCTGCGCTCGCGCGCCAACGGGTTGTACGTGACCGCGGACCTCACCAACGGCGGGCGCCTGGTGGCCAACCGCAGCGCGGTCGGGGCGTGGGAGCGGTTCACGCCGGGTGACAACACCGACGGCACGATCAGCCTGTTCGCGGGGGCCAACGGCCGGTACGTGACCGCCGACATGAACAACGGCGGCCGGCTGGTGGCCAACCGGGCCGCGGTCGGGGCCTGGGAGAAGTTCACCAAGGTTCCGCTGCCGGCGCTGCTGTCCCTGCGCGCGAACGTCAACGGCAGGATCGTGACCGCGGACCTGAACAACAAGGCCACGCTGACCGCGAACCGGGACGTGGTCGGGGCCTGGGAGCAGTACGACGTCATCGACCTCGGCGGCGGCGACGTGGCGCTGCGCGCGCACGCCAACTCGGCGTACGTGACGGCCGACCTGACCAAGGACGGCCTGCTGGTCGCCAACCGCGCCGTGGTCGGCGCCTGGGAGCGGTTCACACTGGTCACCAACCCCGACGGCAGCACGAGCATCCTGGCCGGCGCCAACGGCACATACATCACCGCGGACATGAACAACGCCGGCAAGCTCACCGCAAACCGCACGGAGGTCGGCGACTGGGAGAAATTCACCAAGATCGGCTGATGTTCCGGGCAGTTGCGGGAGACCGTGTCGTTCTCATCGCGTCGCGTCCCGTGATCAGGGCCCGGTTTCTTTGGGGTGACCCTGTGGCTGCTTGTCAACGCCTCCTCCCGGGACGGCGTTGCCACGGCGTCCGCGTTTGATGGACGGCGACGGCGGGTCGGAGTCGGTTTCCCGATGTTCTTTCCGCGCTGCGTAGGCGGCGGGGGTGAGGCCAGTGCGGTTGCGGAAGAAGCGGCCGAAGTCGGCGGCGTCAGGAAAGCCGAGGTGGGCGGCGGTGGCGCTGGCTGTCCAGGCGCTGTAGTCGAGGAGGCGGCGGGCTTCGAGGAGGCGGCGCTCGTCGATCACCTGCCGTGCGCCGGTGCCGGCGGCGGCCTGCGCGGCGCGGGTGAGCGTGCGTGCCGAGCAGCCGAGCAGGCGGGCGTAGTCGTCCACGTGGTGCAGCTCGCGGAAGTGCAGTTCCAGTGCGTCGAGGAACTGGCCGTAGACGGCCGCCCGCCGCCCCTCATCGGCCGGGGCCGGCGGCGTGGCGTCCGGGCAGTGAGCGAGGCGCAGCAGCAGGGCCTCCAGCAGGCTTCGGCGTAGGGCGTGGTGGAGGTCGAGGGGCCGGCGTCCCATGGCGCGGTGTTCGTCGAGGAGCTGCAGGGCGGTGCGCTCGGCCCAGACGGCGTCGTCGGGGTGCGGGGTGAGCACGGCGGGCGCGTCGTGGGCGGTGACGGGGTTGAGCAGGCGGGCGGTATCGGCCCGCAGGACGTCTTTCTCGAACAGGATGAAGGGGCCTCGGGCGGTGCCTGGTGGGTGCCAGCGCAGCGTGTGGCCGGGGCGTACCCACAGCCACTGGCCAATGGCGCATCGTGCACTCCCACCGGGCCTTCACCCGAACCGCGCAAAGCGCGGTCGCGTCCTGACCACGCAGTGAGGCCAGGCGGCCGACAGCAGGATCGGCGCCCGCCCCGCGCGGTGGGGCGCCGCTGGTCACCTCTGCCACGCCCCGGTCATACCAGGAGGAAGGAGCCGGCCGGATGAACGGCAAGCAACTGCAGCAGGCGGCCCGCCGTACGGCCGAGGCGCTGCCTGGCCCGCTACCTCACCTCGCCCACGGCACCGCACTGACCCCAGCACAGTGGAAAGAAGGCACCACCGTGTCCCGCACCATGCGCGCAATCGTCCTGACGCACCCCGTCGACCCCGACCAGCTCACCGTCTCCGACGTGCCCGTACCCGAACAGCGCCCCGGCTGGGTGCGCATCCGCATCAAGGCGTTCGGCGTGAACGAGTCGGAGACCACCAGCAGAAAGGGCGGATCCAGCCGCGACTTCACCATGCCGCGCATCCTCGGCATCGAGGGCGTCGGCATCGTCGACGCCGCCCCCGTGGACAGCGGCCTCAAGCCCGGCCAGAAAGTGGCCACCATGATGGGCGGCATGGGCCGCGCCTACGACGGCAGCTACGCCGAATACACCCTGGTTCCCCTCGGTCAGGTCATCCCCTTCGAGACCGACCTGCCCTGGGACGTTGTCGGCGCGCTACCGGAGATGTTCCAGACCGCCTACGGCTCCCTCACCACCGGCCTCGACCTCAAGCCCGGCCAGCGGCTGCTGATCCGCGGCGGCACCTCCACCGTCGGACTCTCCGCGGCCGCACTCGCCAAGGACCTGGGCGCCACCGTGCTGTCCACCACCCGCCGCCCCGAACGCGCCCGGACGCTGCGCGAGCACGGCGTGGACCATCCGATCATCGACGACGGCAAGATCGCCGACCGGGTCCGGGAGCTCAGCCCGGACGGGGTCGACGCCGCGTTGGAGCTGGTCGGCGGACCGGCCCTGCCGGACACCCTGCGCGCGGTCCGCCGGGGCGGCACCGCCTGCTTCACCGGCTCACTGGCGGACCAGTGGGTCATCCCCGACTTCAACCCCTTCGCCGTCATCCCCATCGGGGTCCGACTGACCGTGTACGCAGGCGGGGCAGCCGACCTGCCACCCGCCGCATTCGAACACCAGCTGGGGTCGATCGCCGAGGGACGCCTCAAGCCCGGTATCGCGAAGGTCTACCACGGACTCGACCAAGTCCCCCTCGCCCACGCCGACCTGGACGCCGGCCGCACACCAGGCAAGCACGTCGTCGTCCTCGACTGACCTCGAAATCAATCCCGGCAGCACCGCCCGGAGATCTGATGCGGCTCCGACCAGCGCGGGGTCGCCGGCCGAGCCGCCAGGCGATGCTGCCCGGCACGGACGACTCAGCGTCTGACACCGCCCGCGCTGTTCCGGACAACCACGACCCATCACAGACAAGGAACCCTCATGCACGCCATGTCGACCGAGGAATGGCACGCCTTCGTCACCCGCAGCACGGCCACCGGGCGGTTCGCCACCGTCGCGGCCGACGGCGTCCCGCAGATCAGTCCGGTCTGGTACGTCTTCGACGGCGAGGACTTCCTGTTCACCACGGGCGCCCGGGCGGCCAAAACTCGCAACCTACGCCGCGACCCCCGAGCGTCCCTCTGCGTGGCCGACGACGCCCCGCCCTTCGCCTATGTCGAAGTCCGCGGTGATGTGACGCTCAGCGACGACCTCGACGAACTCTACGACGTCGCCTCCCGGGCCGGCGCCCGGTACATGGGCCCGGACAAAGCCGAGGACTTCGGCAAACGCAACGCCGTCCCAGGAGAGTTCGTCGTCCGCCTGCACCCCACCAAGGTTCACGCCTACGGCGGCATCACCGACTGACGGGACCCGCACCGGGCTGACCGCGCCAGCGGCGTTCGGCGGCCACGGCCGATGCACCATAAGTGGGATTCCGCGTGGAGCGACGCCGGAGATGGCGACTCCGCAGGAATTTCGACCGCGTCAACGCCGTCAACCTGCGCGGCGTGTGGGCCGCCCAAAAGCACGAGCTGCGCCAGATGCGTGCCCAAGGCTCCGGCGCGATCGTCAACTGCTCCTCGCTCGGCGGGCTGGTCGGCCTGCCCGAACGTGCCGCGTACCACTCGTCCAAGCACGGCGTGATCGGTCTGACCAAGAGCGCCGCGGTCGAGTACGCACCCAAGGGCGTCCGCATCAACGCTGTCTGTCCGGGCGTGATCGAGACCCCGATGGTCGCCGACATGCTCGAAGGTCAGGCCGAGGCCATGGCCGCAATCATGAGCCAGCAACCGATCGGGCGCCTTGGTCAGGCCGAAGAAGTCGCCGCCGCGGCGCTGTGGCTGTGCAGCCCCGGCGCGAGCTTCGTGATCGGTGTCGCCCTGCCCGTCGACGGCGGATACACCACCCACTGACGTCGCCCGGTCGGTGGATGAGGTGCCGCTGGAACGGTTCGGTCGGTGGTCTGTGTCGTGGCAGACGCGCACGATGCGGCAGGTGCGGGTGTTCCTCCAGCGGCCGGCCGGGGCCGACAACGCCGTACGGGCGTGGCAAGATCGTCGTCGTCGTTACGCCTGCCGTGGGAGGGACTGCCGATGGGTGCGTCCGGGTGGTACTACACCGTGGACTACCAGCCCGATGTCAACGCCGCGCTCCAGCAGTTGCGGCGCGAGGTCTATGACCGAGGCGCGTACTACAAGGAGTCACCCAGCCCTGACCTCGACATGACCGAGGAGGAGTTTCGGGCCAGTTTGGGCCCGGCTCCCAGCGACGACGATGATGACGATGACGGACTCTACGAGTTCAGCATCGCGGATTGGCTGGACCGCAAGGGTCGACCGGTGCCGGTCGACCCAGATACCCTCATCGCC
This sequence comes from Dactylosporangium sp. McL0621, assembly GCF_049995355.1. Lineage (NCBI taxonomy): Bacteria > Bacillati > Actinomycetota > Actinomycetes > Micromonosporales > Micromonosporaceae > Dactylosporangium > Dactylosporangium sp. McL0621. The sequence goes on along the minus strand of NZ_CP188259.1, from coordinate 8,202,327 downwards.
GCTCAGCCCGAGTCGGGCACGCACTCGATCATCGACATGGCCAACGGCGTGTCGACCAGTCCACGGTTCGCGACGGTGTCGCCGTTGACCACGGAAGAACTCATTGAGAAGTTCGGGACCGTGACACCATCGTCCGAGCAGGTGCGTGCCTGGATCGTGACCAGCGGTGGACGGGACCGCTGGGTCGGTACGTACGTTGTCAGCTACCGCGACGGCCAGCCCGACAACCTGCACTTCTGCGGCTTCTCCGGCGACTGAGGCGCAGCAGCGTCGCCGCCGAGGAACTGCCTCACCGTGTGCGGGACGTGCTGTACCGCGATGATATGGACTACGAGCAGGAGTTCCTCTACCGCCAGCCGCGCACCATCGAGGAACTCCGCGCCGTCATCGTCGCCGCTCAGGAGGATCCATGGGCCGGCTGGGCCTGCGACGGCGACGCGCACTGGACGCCGGTGCTCGTCCGCCAGTGGTGGCGCGACCGCCCACGCCTCCGGGAGTGGATCACGACCAAGCATCGGCGCTGGAGCGACGCGGACCGCGCCGACGAACGAGAAGCAGCCAGAAGCCTGGCGGACCGTGCCGTCGTGCACTCGAGGCTGACCGACATCCGGATGAGCCGGCCGTAGCGACGTCGCAGACGTGACGCCGAGCGAATTCTGCGGCATAGCAAGACGTTCTGCGTGTCGATGCAGGGCGTGGGAACGTCCCCCTGATGCGCTTGTCGGGCTTGGTGTCCCGTCGCAGGAGGAGGGCGTTCGTGGGTAACGGTAGCGGTGTGTCGCGTGGTGATCGCAACCGCAACACGCGGCTGTGGTGTTCCCCGGCGTGAGTCAGGCGCCGGTCGTGGTGCGCCCGGCGGTCACCGAGCGCGGTGGCCGCCGGCGTGCCACCATCTGTTCCGTGGCTGGATCACAGTTGACGGGGCCCGTGCGCACCCGTTTCCGGGCGGTCGTGGCGTTCCTGGTTGGGCTCGTCGGGGCGGTGGCCGTCGGGCTGGTGTTCGGCTGGCCGTATGCGCCGGCCGCCGGGTGGAGCCTGGCGGCGCTGGTCTACGTGTGGCACACCTGGCTGGTCATCGGCCGGATGTCGCCGGAACAGACCGGCGCGCACGCCACCCGTGAGGATCCGGGCCGGCGTGCCACCAACCTGATCGCCGTCATGGCCAGCCTGGCCAGCCTGGGCGGCGTGCTGTACTTGCTGGAGGCCGGCGCGTCGAAGGGGGTGGGCGCGGACCTCTCGGCCGCGCTCGGCATCGCCGACGTGGCCGCATCGTGGCTGCTGCTGCACACCGTGTACACCCTGCGCTACGCCGAGCTGTACTACACCGGCACCCCGGGCGGCATCGACTTCAACCAGGACGAGGAGCCCGCGTACGCCGACTTCGCCTACCTGGCCTTCACGCTCGGCATGACGTACCAGGTCTCGGACACCGACCTGAAGACCCGGCCGATCCGGGTCACCGCGCTGCGTCACGGCCTGCTGTCGTACCTCTTCGGAGCGATCATCCTCGCCACCACCATCAACCTCGTGGCCGGCCTCGGCGGCTCCAGCGGCGGCTGAGCCGGTCGGGCCGGGCGGGCCGCCACCTACGCGGCGGCGAGGTGCTGGTACGTGGTGAGGCGGATCTGCAGCGACTGCGCGTACAGCGCCACGACGCGGTCCCGTCGTCGTGGTCCGTCGGTGCGATGCCGGCCCGGCGCACGAGCCGATGCCAGATCTCGTCGGTGTGCGCGCCGAAGATGTGCTGCAGCGCGGAGCGGGCGTCGGCGACGCACGCCGCCGGCCGCTGGACCTGGCTGATCATCGCCGTGCACACCCGGCTGCGGCTGGCCCGGCCCCTCACCGGCCCGGACCACGCGTCGCATGTAGTTCCGAGCGGTCGGGACCGGCATCATGCGGGTGGCCGACCTGTATGATCGCCGATCGATGCAGCCGGCCGGGGTAGCGAGTGATTGTCTGGTGACTGGCATGAAGCGCGGGTGGCGGGCGGGGCTCCTCCGGCGGTGGCCCCTGGCCGTGCTGCTGGTGGTGTTGTCAGCCGGCGACCTTGAAACGGCGCGAGGTCTGTCCTTCGCCCATCAGTGGTGGGCGCTGCCCGGCGCCATCATGATCTCCGCGCTGGCCGTTGCGGCGCCCCGCCGGCCGGTCGCCTCGGGTGTGGGCGTCTTCGCGGTGCTGCTCGTCTGGTCGGCGGTGCTGCGGCTGCTCGGCGCCGAGACCGTGCCGGCGCTCGGGCCGCTGCTGGCCGCCGAGGTCGCCGCGTTGATGGCGACCGTCGTGGTCGTGGTCCGCCAGGTGCCCAGGGGTACCGCCGCCGGCCTCGTTGGTCTGCTGCTCGCCGGCTGCATCGCGGCGCAGGTGCTGCGGCCCAGGCATCCGGTGGCGTCGGGTGGCGTGGTGGCGGACGTCCTGCTGCCCGGCGCGGTCCTGCTGAGCCTTGCCGTGGTCGCCGGCTGGTACTTGCGGGGACGCGACAGTGAGCAGGCGCGCGTGACGCAAGCGGCGGTAGTGGCGGCGCAGCAGCGCGAGCGGGTGGGTCTGGCTCGGGAGCTACACGACGTGGTGGCGCACTACATCGGTGGGATGGTGGTGCAGGCGCAGGCGGCCCAGGCCGTGGCCGGGACCGATCCGGGTGCCGCGGCCCGGGTGCTGCCGGCGATCGAGGGGGCCGGCACCGAGGCGCTGTCCGTGATGCGCCGGATGGTCGCCGCGCTGCGCGACGGCGACGCGGACGGTGGTGAGCACGGCGCGCCGCTGACTCTGACCACGAACCTGACCGCGGACCTGCATGCCGTCACGGTCACGCCGGCCGGCGGCACGCCGGTGCGGTTGGCGGTGGAGCTCGCCGAGCCGGTGCCGGTGGAGATCGCGACCTCGGTGCTACGGCTGGTGCAGGAGTCGGTGACGAACGCGCGCCGCCATGCCGCCGGCGCGAACGAGATCGCCGTGATGGTGCGGACCGGCAAGGGACTCGCGCAGGTGCTGGTCCGCGACGACGGCCGGCCCACCGGAAAGCCGAAGACGTACGGCGGAGGGTACGGACTGCTCGGCATGCGCGAGCGGGTCCAGCTGCTCGGCGGGCGGTTCTCGGCCGGCGCGTCGCCGAGCGGCGGCTGGCAGGTGACCGCCGACGTGCCGCTACGAGATTCGGAGCAGTAGACCATGCGGGTGCTGATCGCCGACGATCAGGAGCTGATCCGGGCCGGGTTCCGGATGATCCTGGAGGCGCAGCCGGACATCACGGTGGTGGCCGAGGTCGCCGACGGCGCCGCCGCGCTGGATGCCGCCCGTCGGTTGCGTCCCGACGTGTGCCTGCTGGACGTACGGATGCCGGGCATGGACGGGCTGGAGGTCACTCGCCGGCTCGCCGGCCCCGATGTTGCCGATCCGATCGCCGTCGTCGTCGTCACCATGTTCGACGTTGATGAATACGTGAACGTCGCGTTGCAGCACGGGGCACGCGGCTTCCTGCTCAAGGACTGTGGGCCGGCGCTGCTGGTCGAGGCCGTCCGGGCGGCCGTGCGCGGGGATGTGCTGGTGGCGCCCCAGGTCACGGTGCGGCTGCTGCGGCACTTCCGGCGCACCTCGGCGGCCCGGCCCGCGGTACCGGTGGATGCATTGACGGAACGCGAGGTCGACGTTGCGCGGGCGGTGGCGCGCGGCCGGACCAATCATGAAATCGCCGCGGATCTGTTCGTCGCGGTGTCCACCGTCAAGACGCACCTCGCCGCCGCGCAGGCCAAACTCGGCGTGCGAAACCGGGTCGAGGTCGCCTCGTGGGCCTGGCGCGCCGGGCTGGTCGACGAGGAGTAGACCTCCACCTTTTGGTGGAGGCGGGCCGCGCGCGATCTCATTCCAGCGCCGAGCCAGCGCCGGCTCGCAGGCCGAAGTCATCGCCGCCGGGGTTCGACATGCTCGATCGTGTGATTCCGACACCTGCCCATGCGGGCACCACCCAGTCCGGCGCGGCAGCGGCGGAAAGCACAGCCGGATCGCGGCACCGCGTTGTCGCCCTCGACGCGCTGCGGGGCTTCGCCCTGTGCGGCATCCTGCTGGTCAATATCCCGTGGCAGATCGTCACGATCCGGATGCCGCAGGCCTCGCCGTCCGGCGAGCGGTACCTCGCCGTCGAACTACTCGAATACCTTGTGCACGGCCGGTTCTTCCCCATCTTCTCCGTCCTGTTCGGCATCAGCTTCGCGTTGTTCCTCGACACCGCCGCCGCTCGGTCCCGGCACCCTCGGCTGGTACTGCTGCGCCGTCTCGTCGTGCTGGGCGTCCTGGGCGTGGCCCACCAGCAACTGCATGCCGGGGAGGCGCTGACCCCGTACGCCATCTTCGGCATCCTGGTCCTGCTGCCCGCCTCCTGGCTGCCGCGGTGGATCGTGTTGCCAGCGGCCGTCGTCGCGCTTGCCGGGGGCATCCTCGCCGGTGGGGGCCTGCTGCTCATCCCGGGGTTGTTCCTGGTCGGGCTGGCCACCGTGCGCTTCGGCATCATCGACACCCTGTCCCGCCGCCGCAAGCAGATCGCGGTGCTGTTCTCCGTCGCCGTGGCGGCCGCAATACCCGCCACCGTCTGGCAGGCCACCACCTGGGCCGACCCGAACGGGGAAAGCACCGCGGCGATCGCCGGGCTCATCTGCGCCCTCGCCTACGGCACCGGGCTGCTCCTCGTCCTCGGCACCCGGTTCGGGGGCGCGCTGGGGCGGTTCCTGGCGCCGCTGGGCCGCATGGCACTGACCAACTACGTCACCGCCACCCTCATCGCCGCCGCCGCGGGGCCGCTCCTCGGGCTCGAGCACTCGGCCAACTATGGCCGCATGATCGCCCTGGCCGTCGCGATCCTCGCCGCCCAGGCCGCATTCAGCCGCTTCTGGCTGGCCCGGTACCAGTACGGACCGCTCGAATGGATCTGGCGCTGCCTGACCTGGTGGACCCGGACCGGTAACCGACGTGTGAAAGGAACGAACGCATGACCGCCTCGGCCCCTGTTCGCCCGCGGAATGGTCTCGGCCTCTTCTGGGCGGTCACGTTCACCACGACGTGGGCGTGCTGGCTCGCCGCCATCGCCCTCGGCGGATCGCCGACGAGCTTCCCTACCGTCATCCCGTTCCTGCTCGGCGGCTTCGGCCCGGTGTACGGCGCGATCGCGGTCCGGCTGCGCCGGGCCCTCCGCCGCGAACCCGTCCCCGCGCACACCGTGCGCCTGCGATCGGGCCGGCGACTGTTCTGGGCGCTACCCCTGCTGTTCCTGGCGTCGGCGACCGTGGTGGCGGCCGCGCTGCTCGCGGACCTCCTGGGCGGACCCGCGGTGAGCCTGACCGAGGGCCGCGACCTGGTCGCCACGGCCGGCGGACCGGCACCGTTCCTCATCAGCATGCTGATCGCCGGCCCCCTGGCCGAGGAGCCGGGCTGGCGCGGTACGGCCTACCCGCGCCTGCGCGCGTCGATGAACCGACCCCGGGCCGGCCTGCTGCTCGGCGCCGTCTGGGCGGTGTGGCACCTGCCGCTGTTCTTCATCACCGGTACCGTCCAGCACGACCTCGGCCTGATCAGCTGGAGCGGGCTCATGTTCACGCTCAGCGTCTTCCCGATGGCGCTGCTGACCGGCTACGCGTACGAGCGTGCCGGCGTCGTTGCGGCGATGGCGGTCCACTTCGGCGTCAACACCACGATCGCGCTGCTGAGCGTCAAGTCGCCCGTGACCCAGGCCTGCATCGTGGCGATCCAGCTCATCGCGGCGATCGCCCTGCTCGCCTGCCAACGGACCCGCGCGACGGCGGGCGTGCCGGCTCACGCCGCCCACGGGAGGAGCGTGAGCGCATAGAACCGCTCGTCCCTCGCGAGGGCCCGGCTGCTCGCGCCGGTCGAAGCGGCGCGAACAGCGGTGGCGAGGTCGCGTCACGCGACGGCGGTTCCTTCGAGCTCGACCATCTGGCCGGGGATCGCGAGCCGCGTGACGCCGAGCATCGTGATGGTCGGCGCCACCCCGGCGGCGCCCAGCCGCGACGCCAGCACGCCGCGGTGGGGCGCTCAGCTGGGTGGCTTTACCGCCCCAAACAGTGTGTTCAAATCCGCGAAGGCCCGTGCCAGATAGGCCCGCAGCCCTGGCGTGGGGTCGTCGATCCAGTTCTGGGCCGCGTGGTGGAAGGTGGCCCACGCGGTGTGCGCGGCCAGATCGGCCAACCGATCGTCGACGCCGCGGCGGCGCAGCGCTACCGCGAGGGAAAGGGCCATCGCCGCGCCCTTGGCAAGGTCGCGTTCGCGCAGCGTCGGCGTCGCGGCGATCAGCGCCAGCCGTGGCTCGGAGAACGGGCGGTTGTCTTCCAGGATGTGTGCCGCTTCGCCGAACGCGTGCAGCAGCACCTCGGCCGGTGTCAAGCCGTCGGGCGCCTCGCCCACGTACTGCGCGAGCGCGGCGCGCAGGTCAGCCTCGCCGTCGAACAGCACCTCGCGCTTGTCCGGGAAGTGCCGGAAGAAGGTCCGCGTGTTGACCCCGGCGCGCTCGGCGATGTCCGCCGCGGTGGTCTGGTCGAACCCGCGCTCCCGATAGAGGTCCAAGGCCGCTTGCTGCAGGCGGCGGCGCGCGTCTGCTCCGCTTCGTGGCACTCCTCGATGGTACGCCGGTAGCGCCAGTGAGTGGCATCACGTTGCGCCACTCGCTGGCGTTACCCGTAGAGTCATTCACTGGCACTAAGAAGTGCCATCCGCTGGCACTCGAGGAGATTGACATGCACGTGTTCGTCACCGGCGGTTCGGGTCAGACCGGGCCCACCGTCGTCGCCGAGTTGATCGCCGCCGGACACACCGTTACCGGCCTGGCCCGCTCCGAAGACTCCGCCGCCAAGCTGCGCAGGTTGGGCGCTGCTGTGCACCACGGCTCGCTGGACGACCTCGACAGCCTGCGCCGCGGCGCTGCCGCCGCCGACGGCGTGCTGCACATGGGCTACGGCGGCGACTTCGCCAAGCCTGAGGAGATGGTGCGGCGCGACACCAACGCGATCGACACCTTCGGCCGGGTTCTGGAAGGTTCCGGCAAACCGCTGATCGTCACCTCAGGCACCCTCGTCATGCCCTTGGGCCGTGAAAGCAGTGAGACCGACGAACCCCTCGCGGACGGTATCGCCGGGTTCCGGGTCGCCGGCGAGCGAACCTGTCTGGCCTTCGCCGACCGAGGCGTGCGCGCTTGCGTCGTCCGCCTGGCCCCGACCGTGCACGGGCCGAACGACCACGGGTTCATCCCGATGCTGATTGCCACCGCTCGCAAGACCGGCGTGTCGGCGTACGTAGGCGGCGGCAGGAATCGGTGGCCCGCAGTGCACCGGCAGGACGCCGCCGTGCTGTTCCGCCTCGCGCTGGAGAAAGCGCCTGCCGGCAGCGCACTGCACGGCGTGGCCGAGACGGGCATCGTCTTCAAGGACATCGCCGAGACCATCGGCCGGGGTCTGGGCCTGCCCACCGCCTCGCTCAGCGAAGAACAAGCAGCCACCCACTACGTCAGCCCGTTCATGGGCATGCTCTACGGCATCGACGCACCGGTATCCAGTACCCGCACCCAGCAACGACTCGGCTGGACGCCCTCCCGCGAAGGTCTGCTGCAGGATCTCGTTCGCGGCGACTACCTCACCGCCCGCCAGGAGAAGTAGACCAACCGGGACTTCGGCCAAACTCGGCCGCAGGTTTCCGCATCTCGCACGCGGTGTTCACCGACGCCGAGGTGGCGTACTACTTTCAGCAATTGCGGATCATGGCCGCCGCCGTGCTCGCAAGGACTCACGGGTAGCGCCCGTCCTCGCTCCGCGCCGAGTTGCTGGCCCGGTACGGCGCGGCTACCGTCCGCCTGGACCCGGCCGAGGCCGGGCCACTGCGGGTTCGGCTGCTGAGCGTGCTGCGCGCGTCAGGCGGTCAGTCGATTGCCGCCGCGGTCGCCGAGTACGACCGCCTCACCGGTGAGGGCGTGACCGGCACCGCCAGCGAACACCGTGCCCGAGCGGAAGTGTCGCCGTTATCGTTGACCGATGATCGGCAACCTTGAGAAGTTCCAGGACGAGCTGGCCGCCAGCGGGTTTCCGCCGCTGGTCAACAAGCTGGCCGGGGCCGGTTTCCGGGGCCGGATCGCCACCCGTGACCTCGGGCCGCTGCGGCTGGTCTCCCTCGACACGCCCGAGAGCGCCTGTGTCGGACGGGAGCGCGACGCCTCCGACGGTGAGAACCTGGCGGTCAAGGTGATGACCCGGGGCCGGACGCGGATCGAGCAGGGGCGCGGCGACGCCGAACTCGGGCCGGCCGACCTGGTGCTGCTCGATCCCACGCGTACGCTCCGGTTCGAGAGCACCGCCGCGGCGCACGTCACCATCCTGGTTCCGCGCCGGGAGCTTCGGATCCGGCCCGCGCAGATCGACCGGCTCATCGGCGTACGCATCGACGGCAGCCACGGTCCGGGCGCTCTCGTCTCCGTGCTGGCCCGCGAGTCGGCGTGGTCGGCGACCGAGTTCCGCGAGGCGGAGGCGCTGCGGTCGGCGGCGGCCGTCGTCGAGCTGATCGCGGTCGCGCTGGAGGCCCGGCTGGGCGACGAACAACCGGCCCCGGACGAGAGTCTGCGGGACCGGATCGCCGGCTACATCGAGGCCCGGCTGGCCGATCCCCAGCTGTCCCCGCCCGGCATCGCCGCCGCCCACCACATCTCCGTACGCCGGCTGCACAAGCTGTTCGAGGATCAGCCGCTCACCGTCGCGGCCCTGATCCGCCGTCGCCGCCTGGAGCGCTGCCGGGCCGAGCTGACCGGGAGCGGACGTACGGTCACCGCCGTGGCCGCCCGGTGGGGATTCTCCGATCCCACCCATTTCAGCAAGCTCTTCAAGGCGACGTACGGCTACAACGCCCGCGCACTGGTAACCAGCAACCGTGCACAGACGACCAAGACGCGCACAGCCGACCCGGAACAGGATGGTGGTCACCAAGGCAGGCAATAGCATGGGAGAAAGTCGTGGTGAAGGTGAACATCGTCCGCCCCGGTGAGGGCGAGATCCTCGGCAGCGGGGCGCAGCAGATCCGGATCCTGGAGAACGGCGAGCACACCGACCACCGGCTGGGGTTCGCCGAGGTCACCATTCCGCCGGGCACACCGAGCCCGTTGCAGCACCGCCACGCCCAGCACGACGAGGGCTTCTACGTGCTGGCGGGAACGTTCCGGTTCACCGTCGGCGAGGACCAATACGACGCCGGGCCGGGCACCTGGGTCATCGTGCCGACTGGCGCGCCGCACACGTTTGCCAATGTCGGCGACGAGAACGCGGTCATGCTGAACACGTTCACGCCGGACCTGTACGTGCAGTACTTCCGCGACTTCAAGGCCATGATCGATTCCGGGCAGCCGGTAAACGCCGAGACCATGAAACCGCTGTGGAAGAACTACGCCACCGAGATCTCGAACGAATACGCCTCGTGAAGCGCCTTTGACCGCCGACCTGGAGGAGGTGGCCCGGACCCTGCGCCTGCCCATCGCTCGTACGGTCCCATTGCTCGAGGCGATTCCCGCCCTGACGGAGCTGGAGCGCGATCAGCGCCCGAAGGGCGGCAAACTGGTCATCACCATGGCCGGAGGCTGAGCCGGGCCGAGCTAGTCCAAGGTCGAGGTGGTGAGGCGCTCCTGGAGGCGGTTGTTGCCGGCGGCCGGGCAGCCGGCCACCACCGCGTGTCGCCCAGGGCGCTGACGCGCATCTCCGGTAGGACCGGTGCGTGCGCGGCGACCTGGGCAGCGAGCAGGAACCTCTCCGCCGGCCCACCCCGCCGACAGGGGGCGCCGCGTTGCCATCTCCGGCGAGTGCCGCCGAGCCTCATGAACCGCGCCCGCTCGGCGGCAGATCGGAGGCCCAAACGAGCACATAGGCATCGGCTGGAGCGGAGTTCCGCCGTAAAGCCACGGACTAGCGTGACACCTGTGGCACCGCTGATGCGCTAGTCGGAGTAGGGGACAGGGGCGAGCGTCAGCGCCGCCAGTTCGTCGAGGCTGGCTGGGCGCACCCGGATGCCGTCCGGGGCCGGCCACGTCTCGTTCGCGGCACCTACCACCTCGATGCCGATCTCGTAGGTGCCGTCGACAACGGTCCACTGCCCGCCGTCGAACTGTCGGCGAACGGTGCAGTCCCGGCACCACCACACCGACACCCACAGCTCCGCGGACCCCTTCATGCCGACAGTGAGCGTCCTGCCGTCGGCCCTCGCGGCGACCGTGTCGTAGCCCGGAACCACCGGCAGGACCTGCGGTGCCGACGCGAACATGGCCTTGCGCCAGCGGTGCTGCGATAGATCGTCGTAGGCGATCATCAGCGGCGCAGCGGCCACGACGACCACGCTCGCGAACACCCGGACCCGGTGTGACACACCCCGGCCGAATGCGACTCCGGCCCCGCCGTACAGCAGCGCGACGACCAGTACCCAGCCCAGCCGCCGTTCGTTCACCGAGCCGGACGGCCCGCTCGAGCCCGCGCCGACCGCCAGCACGACATACACGACGAAGGGCGCGACGATCACCCAGGAAAGCCGCCGCCGCTCCGCCCACCGCTCGGTCAGACCCCAGACCACCACCACCCCGAGCAGCGCGGCCGCGATCGCGATCATCGGCCCGTACAGGAGGAGAACGACCAAGCCTCCGAGGTCACGGTCGACTGAGTCCGTGAGCGCCGCGACGGCCCAGATCATCGGCAGCGCCACGCCGAGACCGACCAGACCGGACCGCCACCACCCGACCGGCACCCCTCTGTTCTCCACGGCGGCAGCGTCCCAGCCGCCGCCCGGGTGGCGCAACAACGGCCGGGATCTCCTCACGACATCATCACCACGGCGCGCAGATTCCGCACGCCGTCAAGGCTTACCTTGCCGCACCGGGGACGCGCCGCGCATCCGCGCGACGTCGCAAGTGCCGCCGGAGCAGCGGGCGTTCAGATACGCCTCAATCGCACCGGCCGAGTTGCTGCTGACGATGGTCGGCGGGCGCTCGAATCACGTGCACGCACATCGGCAGGGAGCCCCGGCTTCGCCTCGCCTCGCGGGTCACCGTCGGTAGCGAGCGTTGGCCTGGCACGTGCTTGACCAGCGGCATGAGCGTGCGCCGCGCAGACGGCGTCATGAGCGCCCACGGCGCATTCGCATCAGGGGTGGTGTGCGCGGAGACCGTCGATGAGGATCGCCAGCAACCGCGGCCCTCGCGCGTCGAGTTCGGCGTCGTCAAGCCGCGATAACCAGCTGATGAGCACGATGACGTCGCGGGCTTCGGCGTCGGCGCGGACGCTGCCGACTGAGCGACCGGCAGCCAGCAGCAGTTCCACCGCCTCACCGATCGGGCCGAGGCTGTGGGCAGCGAGGTCACGCCACGTGGCCGCCTCGACGGCGGCGAACACATCGCGCTTGACCCGGGCGTAGGCGGCCACCCGGTCGAACCACGCCGCCAACGCATCCAGCGGCTGGTGAGTTGCCAGCAGACGCGGAGCCGCGGCGACCAACTCTTCCACCTCACGGCGGTACACCTCAGCGAGGAGGTCCTCCCGTGTCGGGAAGTGCCGGTACAGCGTGCCCTGTCCGATGCCGCATGCCTTCGCCACCGCGTTGAGCTTCAGCTCTCCCGGCTCGCGCACGAGATCGCGCGCAGCATGAAGGATCCGTTCGCGGTTGCGCTGGGCGTCGGCACGCCGCGTTTCGCTGCTCCTGATCGAACCGGACACGTGTCCGGTAATGTGGTCGTCGACATAACCGGACATGTGTCCATTCTAGGCAGGGATCTCCTATGACTATCCACGGCAAGGTCGTCGCCATTACCGGCGCCAGCAGCGGAATTGGTGAAGCAACAGCTCGCCACCTGGCTACACTCGGTGCGGCTGTCGTCCTCGGTGCCCGGCGCATCGACCGGCTGGACCGGCTGGTAACCGAGATCGAAGCCGCTGGCGGCGAGGCGGCCGCCACGCGTGTGGACGTCACCAATCCAGACGACCTGCAGTCGCTCGTCACCGTTGCCGTCGGGCGCTTCGGCCGTCTGGACGTCTTGGTGGGCAACGCCGGGATCAGCAGAATCAGCTCCATTGCCGACCTGGACGTCGAGGGCTGGTCGGCGATGGTCGAGGTGAACGTCAAGGGGATCCTGCACGGGATCGCCGCGGCCCTGCCGGTGTTCCGCCGTCAGGGCCGCGGTCACCTCGTCACTGTCGTCTCGACCTCCGGCCTGAAGATCGTCCCCACTCAGGCGGTGTATGCCGGGACGAAGAACGCGGTACGCACCCTCCTGGAGGGCCTGCGGCAGGAGAGCACCGACGGGGTTCTGCGGACGACGTCGATCTCCCCGGGCTACGTCCGCACCGAGCTTGTTGACAACGCCGTCGACGATCCGGCCGTGCGCGAGCAGGCCAGGCAGAACATGGCCGATCTCGGTATCGACCCCATGGCGGTGGCTCGGGCGATTGCATTCGTGATCGACCAACCCGACGACGTCGAAATCGGGGACTTGACTATTCGGCCGACTCGCCAGGGTTGAGTGCGCGCTCATCGGCTGACTCGAAAATCTTGAGTGCGTGGGCAGGCGGTAGCACCGGGGCGGAGCCACGGTGGTTTGTGTTGGGTCATGCAGCAGCTGGTTCGTCTCGGGTGGTGAGGGTGACCTCTGCCCGGTGATGCGTTCGAGCTGGGTGATCAGATTGTGTTGGTGGCGTTGGTGGTAGCGGGTCTCGTGGAAGTCGGCGCCGAGGTCGTGGTAACGGGCGTTGCGGTCGTTGAGCAGGTGCCAGACGACGGTGAGGATGGAGTTGCCGGTGGCGACGACGGCGCGCAGTTTGCCGCGGCGTCTGGACAGGCGTCGGTAGCGTTCGCCGAGGAATGTGTCGCTGCGGGCCAGGACGGCGGCGATTTCGCCGAGTGTGCTGGCGAGCCAGGGGTTGCCTTTGCCCGTGGTGGCGGGTTTGTTTTTCCCGGCGGACTGGTTGGCGCGTGGTGCGAACCGGGCCCAGGACGCCAGATGCGCGGCGGTCGGGAACACGGTCATGTCCACGCCGAGTTCGGCGATGAGTTCCTGGGCGCAGGTGACGCCGATCCCGGTGATCTCATCGAGTTGGCTGACCTGAGCTTCATAGGGACGGATCGCGGCTTCGATCGCGGTGCTCACCTCGGCGATGTCGGCGGTCATGGCGTCGACGCGGTCGAGCATCTTGGCGCACAACAACGCGTGGTGGTCTTGGAAATGGCCGGTCAACGCCTCACGGAGTTGACCGATCTTCGAACGGAGCCGGCCGCGGGCCAGTTCAGCCAGGACCTGGGGGTCGCGTTGCCCGGCGATCAACGCAGCCAGGATGGCCCGGCCGGAGACCCCGAACATGTCCGAGGCCACTACGGAGAGTTTGATCTGCGCGTCCTCGAGGAGTTTCTCCAGACGCTGCTTCTCCCGGGTCCGGTCCCGGATCAGGGAACGGCGGTAGCGGGTGAGGTCCCGCAGCGCGACGCATTGTTGTCGCGCCGGGAACCGCCGTGGTGGGCGTCGTTGCCACCCGGCATGGCGTCGGTGCGTGAACTTGCCCGTGCCGGGCTGAAGATCCAAGCGGTCAAGATGTACCGCGAGGTCACCGGCGCGGACCTGCCGACGAGCGTCAGGGACATGGAGGCGATGGCCGCCGACGCGAGCAGCGCCGCCGATGCCGCCGATGCGCACCAGTGACGGCAACGTGGAATTCGGCCGGGCTGGCCGAGCCTCCCACCGCGGTGGCGACCCAAACGCTGGCCGCCGCGCACCGACGGCGGCAGCAACGGATAGCCAATCATGCGCGCTCGGCTGCGGTCTGGCCCCTAGTCCAGGTAGAAGCGGGCATACGACGCTTGCGCGGCCGGGAAAAGCTCGGCCAGGCGAGGCAGCAGGCGTGGCTCGTTGTCCACATCGTCCGCCTCGTCTTCCAGCTCGTCCTGTTCTGCGGAAGCCAGGGCGTGGTACATCCCGGAGTCGTCACCGGTGACGCGTTTGTATGCATGCGTCGCCGCGTACTGGAACCGCTCCATGAAGAGCGCACTCTCGTCGATCGTACCGGCGGCGATGCCCTGGACCGCAGGGTGCAGGGCGAGGTGGTCCGGATCGGCGAGCACCCGCTCGTACCAGTGCCGACCCAGGCCGACCATGGCCGCCCGGAAGTCACTGAACGAGTCGTCGCCGCAGCCGTGCTGCACGAGGAACGCGGCGGCGTAGACGTCCTCGCGGTCGAAGAAGCGTCCCTGCAGCTCGCTGAACCGCAGCTCAAAGGCAACGATGTCGTCGAGCGGCAGACGGACCAGCAGCTCGATCAGCGAGTCCGCGAGCCGGTCGTCGATGTCGTCCCCGATCGGGCCGGCCTCGGCCCGAGCCAACTCGATCAGCTCCCAGAACCGTTCGGCGTCCATCGGCCCCAGAGCCATCACTAGACCCTACCGATGCAACGCGTGGCCACAACCCTTACCCGATCATCGGATCGCGGGCCGCTCCAGCATTTGGCCGCCAAGTCGACCGGTCGACATCCGGAGCGTCAGGATCATCACGACGCATGTTCAGCGGCATGTCCGGAAACGCGATCGAGCGCGCTCGGGCGGCAATTCGGATGCCCTGAGGACCGCCTGATACCTCAGAGAACTGTGATGGCTCCGTTCGCGGCGAAGGCGGTCGCAGCGCTGAGGAGCCGTTCGAGAAAGTCGCGAAGGTTGGCGCCCACGACGGTGATGCCACGATTAGTGCCGTGGTAGACGCCACCAACGTAGCCAGCATCCTGAAGGCGAAAGACCTGCCCGTCGGTCACCGCCGTGGCATACAGGTCACCACCGCCGTTGCTACCGTATCGACGGCGTCGTTGACGGTGATCCGAGGCCAGCGTGACGCGTTGTGGACGTGGCCTTCCTCCAGCCGACACCGCGTTGGCAACGAGCGTTCGTCAAGTCGGCCGTACGCGTCCGTTGAGCGCCTTCGCGGGCGCTGGCCGCCGCTGGCCACCTGGCCACGAATCTTGGGCTCTTCGCCCGACTACCGGTCCGCCAGTACGACTCACTTAGAGGTCCTAACAGAATGATCGAGGGTTGAGTCGTCGGTAGCAGATGATGGCGCAGGCGAGAGTCATGAAGGCTTCGTGGATGTCGTCGCGGATCTCCCAGCGCACGCGGAGCCGGCGGAACCAGTGCAGCAGCGCGATCGTGCGTTCGACGACCCAGCGGTGCACGCCGAGGCCGGAGCCGTGCGCGGCGCCGCGGCGGGCGATGTGCGGAGTGATGCCTTTGGCGCGGACCCGCTGGCGGTAGACGTCGAAGTTATAGGCCCGGTCGGCGTAGAGCAGCTTCGGCCGGCGTCGGGGCCGGCCGACCTTGCCGCGTACCGGTGGTACGGCGTCGACCAGCGGGATCAGCTGGGTGACGTCGTGGCGGTTGCCGCCGGTGAGGGTGATCGCCAGTGGGGCGCCCGCGCCGTCGGTGATGACGTGGTGTTTCGAGCCGGTCCGGGCGCGGTCGACCGGGCTCGGACCGGTTTTGGGCCGCCCTTCATGGCCCGCACATGGCTGCCGTCGATCACCGCCTTGGACCAGTCGAGCTGATCCGCGGCGTGCAACTCGGCCAGCAGGATCTCGTGCAACTGCTGCCACACACCGGCTGCATGCCACTCGGCGAGCCGCCGCCAGCACGTCATCCCCGAGCCGAACCCGAGCTCCTGCGGCAGGAACTCCCACGGGATCGCGGTGTACAACACGAACAAGATCCCGCACAGCACCTGCCGATCCGGCAACCGTTTGCGACCCGGATAGCGGAAGTTCCGCTGCTGCACCGGCAGGAGCGGTTCGATCCGTTCCCACAACTCGTCCGGCACCATCCATGGCAGCCGCTCGCCCCTACGCACGAAACGCCACTCTAGATCATCGATCTACCCACCAGGACCGGCATCGATCATTCTGTTAGAAGCTCTTAGGTGGACCGCCGCCAGCAACGCGACGTCGGAAGCCGGTCCGCAGATGATGCGGAACGTCCTTGTCTGTACCAGACACGTTGATCCCCTCTGGCGCCGCATCTGCGGCTACCTAGAGGGGGTGGAACGCTGCATTCAATGGCGTACGGGGGTCTGCAATCACGACTCGCAGGATAGACCACGCCAACAGGTACGGCGGAACGCCAAGATCACGCGCACGGTATTCGGGCGCTACCGGACGCCGGAGACCGGCGCTGCCGTCACGTTGGGTGCCGAGCGCATCGCGGCATTAGCGGATAGCCTGCCCAGTTATGTTTTGATCTCTCCCTGCCACGTTCGGAGCGTCAGCATTTGGCCATCGAAGTCCAGCCTGAGGCCGATCACTTCGTTGACCTCGTTGCGAATCCGTTCCAGGCGAGCGAGGGGTCTCGTGATGACCGATGCGAACGGCGGTTCAGCCGAGGCATCCCGCGACAACCATCGCCCACCGTCGTAGTCGTAGTCATAGGGGTCGAGCCATCAGTCGTCGCCGGGGTAGGTCTCCGTCAGCGTGAGGGTCCAGTCGCTCCCGCCGTCGAGCAGGAGCCCGTGGCCGTCATCGAACACAAGCTGCACCGGCCCGACGTTGAGTTCGTCGGGTTCGTCCGGCCGATGCCAGGCTAGCCGCACGACTTTCACGAGCCTGCGACCGATCAGCGCGTCCATCTGCGACCCTTCCCGCTTGATAGGCACGTTACAACTGAGGCTGTTCGCGCTCATCGGCAGATGCGGGCGTCCAATCCGGGCCTGCGGCAGCCAAGCGAGTACCGCCGCGCCGCAGTCGGGTCACTCGACGAGGCTCTGAGCCGGCATCCCAGTTCCTTCGCCCTCCGGGCGAAGCTCGACCCAACCGAGCCCCTGCTCCACCAGTGCGACTGCCAACCGCGAAACCACGCCTGTGGCAGCACCATCGTCGACCGCCAGTTCGACATCGAGGTTCCAACCCCCGATGCCGACCCCGGCCCCGGTCACTTCACCGTCCGCGCCAAGCACCGCCGTGAGAAGGTCCTCGACGTCGTCGCGGTCAACGTCGTCGGGGAGCGACCGTCTGCCGATTACCTCGATGAACACCGATCGATCATAGTCGGTGCCGTCCTACCCGCCGGCCCGTTAAGCGCCGGTCCAGGGCAAGCCGATCGCGGCTACGTTCACAGCCTGGCGCTGGGCTCTGTTGTAGGTTGGCCGCGTGAACGTGAAGGTGATCGAGGGCAGGCTAACCGAGACGCAAGTCGGAATAGGTATAGAGCGGCGCGCCCTCGGTGAATTCGTCGGGCCGCACGGTGAGCTCGCGTCGTACGGGTTCGGCTGGACGACCGGGTCCGAGCACCACGTCGCACGGCTCACGGTAGGGATCGGGGCCGGGAACCCCGGCGGCGCCAGCTTCCACGCGATTGTCTTCAACAACGATGACAGCTACGCCTGCTCGCTCGTCGACGAACCGTTCGAGCGCGTACCCGAGGGGGGCCCCGATCTGACCGCAATCCAGGCCCGCGCACACGAGGACCTGCCGTTCATCTGGTGGGTGGTGGATCGCGTCATGGAGCGCGACCGCCGCGCGCGGTGGATGAAGCACTGGCTGCTGGGTACGACCAGCATGCAGACCGGTGAGGTCTTCGCACGGACAGAGCCGATCTTGTATGTCAGCCACGACTCCGACGACGGAGTCTGGCAACTTATCGGCCCGAGCGACGCCGACCCCGCAACGGGCAAGCTCAGTCACCTTCACCACGCCGTGGAGCACGACCTCACGTTGCTCGACGTGCTCGACCTCGAGCCCGGCGAGAGCGCCTACCGGGCCGGGCCGGACGAGCCCTGGACCAAGGAACCGTCGTTCCAATCGTCCGCCGGCGAGAACGATCCGCGATGATGTCCGACCGGGGACTATCGGCGTGCATGGCCTACCAAGTGTGACAGCCACACAGCCAGCCAAGCCCGACCGGCGGCATGAGCGGAAACGCGATCAAGGGCCCTGAACGGCAGCTTCACGTTACTTCGCAGCCTAAGGCCGCTCGAGGATGGCGGCATAAGCGCCGCTCGTGACCGCCGGAACCATCGGGGCTGTTGGCTTTACACGTTTGCGGGAGTGGCAGCTGATGCGGCGATTTCCGATCGTATTTGCTGAGGTCGTGCCATACCCGGTGAGTGCGATGGTCGAGGAGGGGCATCACGCGGTCTCGCGGCGCTCAACGCAGGCACGATCGATGGGCCAGGCCAAGCATATCGATCTCTAGCATTGTATGGCGGCGACGGCAGCGGCCGGGGTCTGCTGCGCGGTCTCTTCTCCGGTCGGCGGATGGCTCGGACGGATCACCAGGACAGTGTCGGAGGGGTACACCTCGGGCCTGAGGTTTCCGGTTGCGGTGAGGATCTGCAGCTTGGCGCGGGCGTCGTCCGCAGAGCTCGCCGAGACGCCCGCATGCAGCACGTCTTGCGTCGCGGGCGTGAAGAAGTCGACCTTGCAGCGAGTGCGGGCCGGTTCCCAGTGCGGCCGCCATCCGGCGACGCCATCGTGCAGACCCCTGAAGGCGGCAGCGAATCCGTCGTCGCTCAACCCGACGTAGTACTGTGCTCGGGCATAAATGTCTCCACCTGCGACCATCGCGCCGACCAGGGCGACGGTCACCACGGCGACAATCGCCGTCCGCCGGTTGCGCCACCGGGCCCCCCGATCGCCGGCACCGCCTTCGGCCATAGCGTGCCCAGTCGCCTGCAGCGCAGGCCGCAGTTGCGTGGGCGGCGCAGCGACGACGCCGGTCTCGGGCGCTCTCAAGACGGGCGCAGCCATTGCGGCCGCGGCCTCCGCGGGCGGCGTCGACCCCGACCGCGCTGGGACGGCCGCCTCCGGTGCGGAATGGGTCGCTGATGGCCGGAAGGGCGGATCGGGTGCGAGCGGGCTGACGTGCGGCGTGATCGAGGTCCGCGTGGCGGCGCGCAAACTGCCCTCGGCCACGACGAGTGATCTCGAAGCCGACGCCGGGCCGCGACGCACGACCGTCGCGTCGAAGGTGCCGGCGCCGAAGTCGTAGACCACCAGCGCCGCATCCGGAGTACTGGATCAGCGCCGGCACCTTCGAGTCCGGCCAGGTGCTGGACGTCGAGCAGATCACCAATGAGGCGAACCTGCCGTTCGACAACAAGGTCGACCTGACCGCCGTCCTCAGCGCGACCAACGTCTGGACGGTCAGCTGAGGACCGGCGAGGCCGCGGCCGGGTTGCCGTTCACCGATGCCTTTGCCATGGCCGCCGTGCACCACGCCGACAACCCCTGGAACGTCACGAGGCCCGGGGCCGCCGGCCGGCGAGGCCGAGGAGGGTGACGTCACCGCCGTCCTGCGCTCCACCGTCCGCCGAGCCGGCCTCGACGCCGTGCGCGCCACTGGCCCGGCACCGATGGCGGCTTCGCCGTCGTGTGCCACCTGGCGGGGATCCGCGACGACCGCTGACGGTTCCCGCTCAGGATCCTCTCCGCCGAGGCCCACGGAGTCACCCGCCGGAGCCTACGGTGACCGCATGGGTGAGGTGGTCCCTTTCACGGTGAGCGTCGGCGACGGCGCGCTCGACGAACTGCGGCAGCGGCTGGCGCGCGCCCGGTGGCCGGAGCCTGCCACGGTGGCGGACTGGAGCCAGGGCGTACCGTTGGACTGGCTGCGGGAGCTGTGCGGCTATTGGCGGAGCGGCTACGACTGGCGGCGCCTGGAGCACCGGCTCAACGCGCTGCCGCAGTTCACCACCGAGGTCGATGGTCTCGACGTCCACTTCCTGCAGGTGCGCTCGCCCGAGCCCGATGCGGTACCGCTGATCATGACGCACGGCTGGCCGGGCTCGGTGGTGGAGTTCCTGGAGGTCGTCGAGCCGTTGGCCGACCCGGTCGCGCACGGCGGCGAGGCGCGGGACGCCTTCCACGTGGTGTGCCCGTCGCTGCCCGGCTTCGGGTTCAGCGCCAAGCCCGCCGAGCCGGGCTGGGGACCGCCGCGGATCGCCGGGGCGTGGGCGGCGCTGATGACCCGGCTCGGGTACGACCGGTTCGGCGCACAGGGCGGCGACTGGGGCGCGATGGTGACCACGACCCTCGCGGCGCAGCACCCCGAGCGCCTGGTGGGCATCCACCTCAACATGCTGCCGGTGGGCGGCCGCGAGCGGCTCGCCACCGGGGACGGCGACGACCTGACCGCCTTCGAGCGGCAGAGCCTGGCCGCCTCGGCCGATCACAGGGAATGGGGCAGCGGCTACTCCCTCGAACAGGCGACCCGACCGCAGAGCATCGGCTACGGGCTGGTCGACTCGCCGGTGGGCCAGTGCGCCTGGATCGCCGAGAAGTACTGGGCCTGGACCGACCACGGCGGCGACCCGTTCGACGCGCTCAGCCGCGACCAGATGCTCGACAACGTCAGCGTCTCCTGGCACACCGCAACGGCCGCCTCATCGGCCCGCATCTACTGGGAGGACGGCTTCGCCCGGCCGTCGGGCCGCGTACGGCGACCCGAGCAACTCGCCGTGCCCGTCGGCTTCTCGGCCTTCCCGCGCGAGATCTTCCGGCCGTCGCGGCGCTGGTGCGAGCGGTACTGCCCGGATCTCCGCTTCTACGAACAGCCCACCCGCGGCGGCCACTTCGCCGCGTTCGAACAGCCGGACCTGTTCGTCGACCAGGTGCGGCGCGCCTTCCGGACGATGCGCTGACCGGTTCACCGCAGCTTCACCGCAGCACGGCACCGGCCCCGATCGGCGTCGCGACGGCGTCGACCGAGACGGCGAGGTGCCGGGGACCGCGCAGGGTCGGACTGGGCCGGTACGGCGGCGGATCGGCCACCGTGCGGGGGGGTGCACCAGCCGGCGGGCCAACGCGGACAGCGCGATCTGCGCCTCGATCCGGGCCAGCGTGGCGCCGAAAACTCGCCCAGCGCCGCCCTGACCTGGGCCGTCCGGGTCAGACGCCGCCGGAGACGGTGATGTCGGCGCCGGTCACGTACGATGCCGACGGGGAAACCAGCCAGGACACGGTGTCGGCGATCTCGCTGGGCTGGCCCGCCCGGCCGAGCGGGCTGCTCGCCCCAATCTGCTGGGCGCCGCCGGTCGCCGCCGCCATGGCAGTGTCGATGACACCCGGCGAGACGCTGTTGACCCGAATCCCCTCCGGGGCGACCTCGTTGGACAGGCCCCGGGTGAACGTCACCACCGCGGCCTTGGTCGCCTCGTAGGGCACGAAGCCCGGGATGCCGGGGATCGCCCGGGCGGCGACCGAGGCGATGTTGACGATGGTGCCGCCGGCGCCGCCGTGGGCGGTCGACATCGCGCGCACGGCGTGCTGGGCGCACAGCATGGGCCCCACCACGTTGATGCGCATCAGCCGGTCCAGCCGCTCGGCGTCCTGCTCGTCGAGCCGTGCCTGGTCGCCGGTGGTCCCGGCGTTGTTGACGAGCGAGGTCAGCGGCCCCATCTCCTGCTGCGCCTTGGCGAACAGCGCGGCTACGTCGTCCGGCGCCGCCACGTCCGCGCGCACGGCGACGGCCCGGCCGCCTCCACCGCGGATGGCGGAGACCACCGAGTTGGCACCGGCCGAGTCCGTGGCGTAGTTGACCACGACGCCGTACCCGTCGTCGGCCAGTCTCTGGGCGATCGCCGCACCGATGCCCCGGCTCGCGCCGGTGACGATTGCGGCACCCTTGTTCTGCTCAGTCGTCGTCATCGGGTGCAACTACCCACCGGGTGCGGCTCGAACCCAGTGGGTAGTCGAACCGCGCCGGTCAGGAGCTCCAGATCTGGAACTCCGACACCTGGGCGGCCGGCCAGCCGGTGCTCGCGGTGACCGTGATCCGCCAGTACCGCTGCGAGGTGGCGGGGAATGTGATGGTGACGGTGTTGTTGGCCGACGGCGAGAATCTTCCTCGACCTGCCGCCGTGGACGTGTCTGCTCGGCGTCCTGCAACGCCGGCTGCGCTACCGCGAAGGCCAGCACCCCAACGGCGTTTTCGACCGGATCTCGTGGCAGTTCCTGCGGTACGTGGCGAGCTACCGGCGGCGCACCCGGCCGAGAGTCCACGGGTGCATCGCCGAGCACGGCAGTCACGCCACCCTGATCGAGCTCACCAGCCGGCGACAGGCCCGCGACCTCCTTGCCAACCTCGGCGCCCAGGTTGCCCGGCCCGGTGGGCAGGCCGCTGATGCTTGACCGATACGCGACCGATCCTGCTGCGCGGGCGGCGACCTGGATCGTGCTCGACTTCGTTATCTGCGCTGTCTCGCGGCTCAGTGAACCGAATCCAGGCGTGGCACTGACGGAGTTCGGTGGCACCACCAGGACGCAACTGGCCTCACCGGCGTCGAGCGTTCCCCGATGCGCCATCACTCTCAGTGATTGCATTGCATTTGTTCTCCCACCCGCGAGCGTTGTCTGCGGCTACATGAGAGTGCAGCCGATCAAGCCTTCCCGGCGTCGCAGCTGACCTCGTCAGTGGCACGTTCGGGACACCCGCCTCGGTGCTGCGTGTCAATCCTCTGTCTCCTCTACGCGCAGCGCGTCGTTGTGCAGGTACGCCGTCCAGCTGTGGGACTTGTCGAGCCAGGTCGGTTTCGCGTCCTCAGCTGCGGCCAGCCATGCGCAGGCGCGGTGAAGGCCGTTTCCGTTGGTGAGCGCAGTCCTGGCCTCGGCGCGGGCTTCGCTGGGAACGGCGTAGAGCGTGAGGACGCAACGTGGACGGTTGGGCGTTCCACGTGCCAGGCCGTATGTACTGCCTATCTCCGAGTATCGAACGGCTCGCAACAACACGGTGTCGGCCCGATTGTCGCCGTTCAGGTGGAAGTCCAGTGCGAGGAGGTGCACGCCGGCCGCCCGCAGTGACGCTTCCACGATCGACCGCCCGACCGGATAGGACAAGCCGGACCGGAGCACGTGGCGGTGGTAGCTCTCCCATGGTTCGTCCGGCACCTACACGACTGTACGGGCGTCTTCATCGCCGTCCCGCTCGCTGTCGATCGCTGAGCACAACGTCTTGGCGAACGATCTCAGCCGACATCAGCCATCATGGTCGCGCACCTTCCACGCTGCATCGCACGCACTCAATTCGGCAGTTCAGCGCGCCGACCGAAGCGGACGTCGTCACACGGCGTAACAGACGTGGTCGAGGTCGCGCACCCTCGGCGGCAGATACGGATACCGGGATCGGCGTCGGGGGGCATGGTCGGCGCGATCGCCGGGGCCTGACCCGATGAGGATCGCGTGGGTCGGCGGCCCGGATAGCGATGGACAGATCCGCCGGTCGGCCCCGACCATGGATCGGTGAGATAGATTGGGCCGTCCGGTGATCATTGCCAGGCTGGCGGCCGAAACGCGTCGATCTGGCATCCGCGCTCACCGCGACCGTCGTGGGCGAGCTCATCAGCGAAACTGTTCGCTGTAGCGAATCGCCGGTTGCCGTTCCGGGCATGATTTGTCGGCTGCGCGGCGGGTAGAAACTCCGGCATGCGAATTGGCAATGTTGAGGTGCGCCCACTGGGCGGATCGCTGGGCTGCCTGGTGATGATCGTCGGCTCGCTCCTGCTGTCCGTCGTCTGTACCGTCCTCGTCAATCTGCTGCTGCGCTGAGCGGTCGATCTGCTGATGCGCCAAACGCACGTGCCGGCTCGTCCGTACCATGACCGAACCGGTTGCCGCCGAGACCGCAACCTGCGTCTGACCGGCCAGGATGACCTATGCAGCTACCAGACGGCCACATCGGCATCCGCACATCGGCAGGGCCGTCATGTCATGTAACGCCCGGATCGCGGCAGAAGCGGATGCCGCCGGCGGTCGGACGGGTTGGTGCCGGTCGGGTTTTGAGACACTCACGTGATGAGTGCTGAATGCCCTTCCTGTGGTCGCCCCCTCGATGAGCACAACCGGCATGTGCGCTTCACGTTGCCGGACCCGGTGCTCGACACACCTGAGCAGGAGCGGACACCCGGCACGTGGATGAGCCATGCCAGCGCTCGCGAGTCAGTCATGATGCAGGTTCCTGGTGTCGGGGCCTTCGTCCGCGCGCTGCTTCCGGTCAGGCTGACCGACGGACACGCCATCACGTTCGGTGTCTGGCTTGCGGTCGACCCCGCGCACCTCCAAGCCGTCTTTGCTACCTGGTGGGAGCCTGCATATCGGGACCTTCGGATGGCGGGATGGCTCGCGAACGCCGTCCCACCGTGGGGCCTGCTCAGCACTCCCGTCCAGACCGTGGTCCGCGACCCGGATGAAACACCGTACTGTGAGAGCTCCAGCGACCCGCAGCTCGACCGTGTGCTGCACGAGGAGTGGCCGCACGACCTCGTGCTCCCTGCGGCCGACCGGCAGGCCTGACGTAGGAGCGTGATGGGGAGTCGACGGCGAACCCTCCTCGCTGCGAAGGCACGGGCCGTGCGGTGCGCGCACCTGCAGGAAACGGCGAGGCGTGGCGGTTGTATCGGGGCGACGAGCTTGCCGGCGAGATCTGTGACATGGGCGTGGACATGTTCTGGTTGGGTGGTCGATTCGTTCCAGTGGGGCCATTCGAGTTGGAACTTCGCGGGTTGTTCGTCGACGCGTCCGAGGGTCTGGCCGCTGGGGATTTCGAGCGGAGCGCAGACGCGAGCCGCCAGATTCTGGAGTCGTTGTGGTTGGCTGATCCGCGGGGTGTCGTGGTGTCCTGGTTCAACATTGTGATCGAGGGCGACCGGGCGCGGTTCCGACTGCAGTAGCCCGCGCGGGAACGCGCAGTCGGCCTTCGGCAACGCGCGCGCTCATCGGCATGTCAGTGAGCTGGGCGATCCTCAAGTCATGACGTTGCGTAGCAAGCACATCGCGGCAGAAGTGCTCACCCGATCAAGTGCGGGACGCGACGATCCACAGGTCAGCGGAAGGGGCTGAGGACTTCGTTGGCGAGCCATTGGACATCGTGTTCGTCGTCGAGCAATGCGGCGAGCACGATGTGTCGGACGCCGGCGTCGATCATTCGTTTGATGGTGCTCTGGGCCTTGAGGGCGGCGTCCGGCTCGGCGGGACGGACAATGAGTTGCATGGACCGGGTGATGGAGGCCGGGTCACGGCCGATCGCCCGGCAGTGCTGCACCAGCGCGGCGTTGCGCTCGGCGAAGGCGTCGTCGGGGCCGCCGGGATAGTTCCAGAGGTCGGCATGTTCGGCGACGATCCGCAGCATGCGGTCACCGGATCCGCCGATCATGATCGGCGGCCGTGGCCGCTGCACGGGCCGTGGCGCACAGACCGCCCCGCGTAGCGTCAAGGACGGACCGTCGTAGTCGAAGGGCTGCCCGGTGGTCCACATACGCGTGATCACATCGAGCGCTTCCGCGAGGTCTCGGACGGCCTGGCCGTGCGAGACCAGCGGAAATCCGTATGCCGCGAACTCCCTGACGGCCGGATTTGGACCGGCCACTCGGCTTCCGCCGGCACCGATACCGAAGTCGAGCCGACCACCGGCGATCACATCCACCGTGGCGGCCATCTTCGCCAGCAGCGTCGGCGATCGCAGGCGGTTGCTCGTAACGATCACGCCCAGCCGCAGGCGGGTGGTCTGCGCAGCTAGGGCCGCTAGCCTCGCTCTTTCGTTATCAGTCGATCATGGCGACTGGGAGCGGCTTTTTGATCTTTGCTCGGGTTGGTGGGCCGCGCGGGCGTGCCGAGGTTCCGGCGCGTTGGCCGGTTTCCTCCGTGCGATGTCGACGTGATCGGGTGCGGGTGTCAGCCGGTCGGGCGTGGTAGCTCGTTGAGTCGGGTGAACGCGGTGGTGAGATCTGTTGCCCAGGGCCAGGTTTCGGCGATTCGGAGCCGGGTTTGGCGGGCGGTGTGGGTGATTCTGGCGGCGACGTGCAGGAGTCGGTAGCGCAGGTTCTTCGGTTCGGCGGTCGCGAGGGCCCCGTTGAGGAGGAGCATCTGGGTCCAGGCGAGTAGGTCGATGCCGGTCAGGGCGAGTTGCAGCCAGGCTTGGTTGATCGCGAAGACGCGGGACGGGAACCGGCCGAAGCCAGTGTCCTTGCCGGTGCGGATGCGGTCTTCGACGCGGGCGTGGCCGCGGTGGCGCGCCTCGAGGTACTGCACTGACCCGTTGCCGGGTGGTGTGTCGGTGGCGAACACCTGATGGCGGAGGCCTTCGACGGTATCGAACAGGGAGAGTTGCGCGCCGGGGTGCGGTTCCTCGCGGCGGACGATGAACCGGGTGCCCGGCGGGTAGCCGTCGTCGGGGACGAGGCCGGTCAGTTCGCAGATGTCGGCGCCGTCGCGGGGTTCACCGTCGCCGTCGAGGGCCGGCACCCATTGCAGGTGCTGTTTGGCGGTGAGGATCGCCTGGCGGATCGGTTCGGTGATCGCGACGCCGACGGAGAAGCGGGCGTCGACGCCGGTGGCGCGCAGACCGCGGATGTGGGCGAGGAGCCCTTGAGTGCAGCCGGCGGAGTCCGATCGGATCAGGATCGGGGTGCCGTGCCGGTGGTGGTCGGGGATCTGGGTGAGGGCGTCGTCGAGGACGGTGATGTGATCGGCGGTCGTGTTCGACCCGGCCCGACCCTCGCGCAACAGTCCGGACAGCGCTTCGCGGGTGTTGTCAAGGAAGCAGAACAGCGGGTGGTAGCCGAAATTCTTCTTCCAGGTCGGGGTCGCTGCTTCCTTCTCCGAATGGCAGATCACGATGGAGGCGTCCAGGTCGAGGATCAGACCCGGGACGGGTAGGCCGGCGGCGGTGGTCTGCGGAAGGCCGCCGTGTGTGTCGATCCGTTGCGCCCACGCGATTTCGCGGGCCTGTGCTCGTGCGGTGGCGAACCGGAGCAGTACGTCACTGTCCATGCTGGACAGTAGTCGCCACGCGGTCGGATCGGACGCGACCGGCCCGAACAACGCCGCCTGATCCCGCAGCACGGCCAGGTCCGAGATCGCTTCCCCGCCGTCGGCGAGCGTCACCGCCAGATCGACCGCGATCCGGCCCGGGTCGTGGCCGCCACGACGCTGCCGCAACCCGGCGAGCGCATCACTGCACGCGCCGGTCAGACCGGTCACATCGGCGATGTCGGTGAGCAGGCGCGCACCGGCATGACCGACGACGCCACGACCGTCGGCACTCACCACAATTCTCGGACGCGTTCCGGTACGCTTCACCATGCAGGTGCCCTCCGGGCGGATGGATAAGGACCCTCGACAAGTCCTATCTTCCCAGCTCAGATGGCACCTGTTCTCTATCGACCCAGCATGTGGGCAGCCCTAAACGAATGACCCGGGCTAGTAGCGTCCAGGCCTCCAACGCGTCGGCGTCGACGTCTCCGCGTAGGGGAACCAGATGGTCCCAGAGCCAGGCGTGTTCGAAGACGTCGATCTGGTCAGCTTCGCGCCAGATGCGCTGAGCCTGCTCGTACGTCAGGCCCATCTGGCTGGTCTTGATCCCGTAGCTCACGTGCATCCGTCATTCCCACCAATCATCAGCAATCCTGACGATCAGCCTAGGCATAAACTTGCGATGTGCCAACATCGCGAGTCGCCGAACGCCTGGGATACCTGCTGAAACACGCTCAGCTGCGGCACGCCGAGCTGAACGCCGCGGCGATGCGCCCCCTCGGCATCACCGGTCGACAATGCGCAGTGCTCATCGCTGTGGAGGACCACGAACCGCAATCCCAGCAGGATGTGGCCCGCCGCCTCGACGTGGACCGCACCACGATGGTGACGTTGATCGACGAACTTGAGAACAAAGCGTTGGTCAGCCGCATCCCCGCGCCCGACGACCGCCGCAAGAACGTCGTCGTTCTCACCGCACGCGGCCGCGAGACGCTGACGGCGGCGCTGGCCGCAACAGCGGAGGCGGAGAACGACTTCCTGGCGGCTTTGTCCAAGGCCGACGCCAAAACGTTCCGGCGCCTGCTTGCCACCGTGGTTGGCGTCTGATCGCCAGTTCTAACGCGGTTCATCAACCCTCGACTGAACGTCCGCTCATCGGCATGTGTGCTCACCCGATCATGGCCGGTCGGGGCATCGCAGACGTCTCGTGGATAGTCTCGTCCGCGGCCATGCCGGATGGGTGGTCGCGATTCGACGCGGACCGGTCGTGGGATCGCGATGTGTTCCTAGCGTGATCGGACGTAGCGCAACCGTCGAGCACAACCCGCACCAAACCAGCACGGACGTCCAGAGCCCGCGAGGCTGACCGTGCCTATGGACGAGGAGATCGCGTGGACCTGCGGATACGCGTCGCACCGTTCGAGTACGAAGCCCTTGCGAAACGACACGATTTCGTGAGAGGATGTATAAGTGGGAGTCCGCCCGAAGCATCTGACTACGGATCAGATGCTTCGGTGGCGGATTGCGCTGCGCGCGGTAACTAGCGCCGCTCTCCATCTGCGTCTTAATTTACGACGTAAACCGCCAGCCATGAATTGCTCGGCTCTGTAACAAGTCAATGCGATACCGCCTTGACGGGACAAGCTGGGACCCAAGCGCGAGATGGTTGCCGCTGGATGAATTTGGACGCGGCCAGCCGATCACCCACGGAGCACCCAGGAGATTGGGAGTGCATATGCAAACGAGGACTTGAACCAACAACCCGCAGATCAAGAGTTTGAAGTCTGCCAAGCGGCTCGGCTTCCCGCGCGCTCGGACCATCGGGAGGACTGTTTTGCCTGGCCCGGCCGTTGAGGGACGGCGATGTGATGGGGGATCACGGGCACGTCGCCGGCCGGCGATGTGGATGCGTTCCCTGTCGACGGGTGGTGGACACCGCTCTCGCGCACTCGTTCGATACCTGAGTGCCCCGGCGTAGATGTTGACGAAGCTCCCCACCGCGAGCGCAGCGAGCCGGGGAAACCATTACCGGCGAAGGCGTTCGCAGGTGTGCAGGGCCTGGGCCAGCAGGCGCTCGACCGTGGCCAGGTCGCCCGTCTCCAGTACGTCCGGCAGCCGGGCCAGGCGCCGGCGCAGGTCCGCCACCTCGGCCGACGGGGACGGCGGGCGGGTCACGCCGCCGCGGATGCGTGCCACGGCGCCGCGGTCCGCGAGGTGGGCCAGGTCGCGGTGGACGGTCGAGGGCGAGGCGCCCGTCGCGGCCTGGATCTCGGTGATCGTGGCGTACTCGCGTTCGGCCACGAGGTCGAGGATCGCCCGGTGGCGCTGGGCCGCCAGATCCTGGATCACGGTGTACCTCCATGCAGAAGCACCATCACCGCCCGTGGTGCCAGCACGCGGCCGGGACCGGCGAGCGCGGACACGTCGAGCGGGCGGTCGGTGCGGTTGAAGAGGAAGCGGTGCGGGCCGCGCACGGCGAGCTCGACGTGGCCGCGCAGGGCCGCGGGCAGTTCGCTCGTCACGCCGGCCCGGGACGCCAGGGTCGCCAGCAGCGGGGTCAGGCCGGCGGGGCCGAGGCGGGTGGAGACGTACGCGGCCGAGCCGGGGCCGGGCGCGCGGCGGGTCACGGCCGGGCGGCCGGCCTGCTCGCCGGTCTTGTACCGCACGAGCACCTCCGTCGCCGGGTCCACGATGTCGATGCGGTCGGTCCACAGCGCCCCGGTCGAGCCGTCGTCGAGCTCGGCGGTCTCGTCGTCCAGCAGCGGGCCGAACTCCTCGATGCGGATGCCGAGCAGGTCCCGCAGCGCGCCCGGGTACCCGCCCAGCCACACGTGCTCGTGCTCGTCGACGATGCCGGAGAAGTACGTGGTGACGAGGTGGCCGCCGGCGCCCACGTAGGCGTCCAGCCGGTCGGCCAGCGGCCGCGGCACGACGTACAGGATCGGGGCGACGACGAGCTCGTAGCGCTCCCAGGCGCCGGACGCGGGCACCACGTCGGCGCGGATGCCCAGCTCCAGGAAGGCCGAGTACCAGTCCAGGGCCTCCCGGCGGTAGCGCAGCCGGTCGCTCGGGTGCGAGTCCTGCTCGCTGGCCCACCACGAGTCCCAGTCGAACAGGATCGCGGCGCGGGCCGGCTCCCGGGGCGTCCCGGCGACCGGCGCCAGCTCGCGCAGGGTGGTGCCGAGCTCGGTGACGGCCCGGAACACGGCGCTGTCCTCCCCGGCGTGCGGGACCATCGCCGAGTGGTACTTCTCGGCGCCGCCCGCCGACTGGCGCCACTGGAAGAAGCAGACGGCGTCGGCGCCGTGGGCCACGTGCGTCAGCGAGTCCCGGGCCAGCTCGCCGGGGGCCTTCGCCTTGTTCACCGGCTGCCAGTTGACCGCGCTGGTCGAGTGCTCCATGAGGTACCACGGAAGCCCGCCGGCGATGTTGCCGACCAGGTTCGCGGAGAAGGAGAGCTCGTCGCGGGCCTGCGGCCCGGGGATCACGTAGTGGTCGTTGGCGACGAAGTCGAGCTCGCCGGCCCACGCGGCGTAGTCGACCGGGCCGGTGTCGCCCATGACGAGGAAGTTCGTCGTCACCGGCACGTCCGGGGTGGCGGCCCGCAGCACCTCGCGCTCGGCCCGCAGGTAGTCGCGCAGCGCGTCGGAGGAGAAGCGCTTGAAGTCCAGCTGCTGGGTCGGGTTCGGGTAGGAGGAGGGGGCGGACAGCCGCGGCGGGAGGATCTGCTCCCAGTCGCTGTAGCGCTGCGACCAGAACGTGGTCGCCCACGCGCGGTTCAGCTCGTCGACGGTGCCGTACCGCCGCCGCAGCCACTCCTGGAACGCCCGCGCGGCGTCGTCGGAGTAGTCGTAGGCGTTGTGGCAGCCGAGCTCGTTGTTGATGTGCCAGGCGGCCAGCGCCGGGTGCTCGCCGTAGCGCTCGGCGAGCGCGGTCACCAGGGCCAGGGCGTGGGCGCGGAACACCGGCGACGTCGGCCGCCAGTGCTGCCGCGCGCCCGGCCACCGGGTGTGCCCCTCCCGGTCGACGGGCAGGATCTCGGGGTGCGCGGCGGTCAGCCACGGCGGCGGGGACGCCGTCGCCGTGGCCAGGTCCACCGCGATCTCGTTGCCGTGCAGCAGGTCCATGACCTCGTCGAGCCACGCGAAGTCCCAGACGCCTTCCCGGGGCTGGATGCGGGCCCACGAGAAGATGGCCAGGGACACGATGTTGACCCCGGCGGTCTTCATCGCCCGCACGTCGTCGCGCCAGACCTCGCGCGGCCACTGCTCGGGGTTGTAGTCGGCGCCGAACGCGAGGCGCGGCCGGTCGGGCTCCGACGGCCAGCGCAGCCATCGGTGACGGGGGTGGTGCGGCACGGCGACGGAACTCCTTACTTGACGGTGAAGCCCTGCTCCTGGCCGTACTTCACGGACGCGTCCTGCCAGGCCTTGAGGCCGTCCTGCAGGGTGGTGCCGCTGATGTAGGCCTTGCCGGCGGTGTCGTTGAAGACGCTGTTGGCGTACACCTGGAACGGCAGGTACGACCAGCCGCTCGCGACCTGTCCGGCGGCGTCGGCGAGCACCTGGTTGACCTTCTGGCCGCCGAAGTACGGGAACTCCTTGTCCCGGAACGCCGCCGCGCTCAGCTGCGCGGTGGTGGCCGGGAAGGCGCCGTTGTCGGCCCGGCTCTGCGCACCGGCGTCGACGGTGGCGTACTTCATAAAGGCGTAGGCCAGGTTCTTGTTCCCGCCGAGCTTCGGCATCGCCAGCGAGCTGCCGCCGTTCTCGGCCACGACCTTGCCGCCGGCCTCCCACTGCGGCATCGGCGCGACCCGCCACTTGCCGTTGGCGTCCTTCACCCCGGACTCGAGGTTCGCCGGCATCCACGCGCCGATGACGAGCGTGGCGAGGGTGCCGTCGCCGAGGCCCTTGTACCAGCCGTCGCTCCAGCCGTTGACCGGGGCGAGGAGCTTGCCGTCGATGAGCTTCTGCCACATGGTGGTGAACTTCTTGGTGCCGGCGTCGGTGAAGTCGACGCCGACGCTGGTGCCGTCCACCTTGTACGGCCGCCCGCCCGCCTGCCAGATCATGCTGGTGGTGAATCCGGCGTCGCCGGTGTCGCTGGTGATGTACACCTTCGGGTCCGCGCTGTGCAGCTTCTGGGCCGCCTCGTAGTACTGGTCCCAGGTGGTGGGCACGGCGACGCCGTGCTTGTCGAAGACGTCCTTGTTGTAGAACAGCGCCATCGGGCCGGAGTCCATCGGCAGTCCGTACAGGGTGCCGCCCGAGTGCACCGCGCCCCACGGGCCGGGGGTGAAGGTGCCGTCGAGCTTGGCCGAGCCGTAGCCGCCGAGGTCGTCGAGCTGCTTGCCCAGCGCGAACTGCGGCAGCGCGTAGTACTCGACCTGGGCCAGGTCGGGCACGCCGCTGCCGGCCTTCATCGCGTTCTGCAGCGCGGTGTACTGCTTGTCGCCGGTGCCGGCGTTGGTGAGCGTGACCTTCACCTTGGGGTACTTGGTCTGGAAGTCGGCGACGACCTGCTTGAGGGTCGGCTCCCAGGCCCAGACGGTGATGCTGCCGCCGGCGTCGAGCGCGGCCTGGATGTCGGCGTCGGAGGCGCCGGCGGGCTTGGCCCCGCCGTCACCGCCGTCGTCGTCCGAGCCGCAGCCGGCGACGAGGAGGGCGGCGGCGGAGGCGGCGCCGAAGAGCAGTGAGCGGCGACTGATGGCAGTCATCCTGGGTTCCCTTTCTGGGGCGGGGTGTCCTTCATTCCTTGACGCTTCCGGCGCTGAGGCCGGACTGCCAGAACCGCTGCAGCAGCAGGAACGCGGCGATCAGCGGCACGATGGTGAGCAGCGAGCCGGTGACGACGAGGTTGAACACGACGTCGCCGCCGGCGGTGACGGCCTGCTGGTTCCAGGCGGACAGGCCCAGCGTCAGCGGGTACCAGTCGGGGTTCTTGAGCATCACCAGCGGCAGGAAGTAGTTGTTCCACGTCGCGACGACGTTGAACAGCAGCACGGTGACGGTGCCGGGGGCCAGCAGCGGCGCGGCGATGCGGAAGAACGTGCGGAACTCGCCGGCGCCGTCGACCCGCGCCGACTCGAGCAGCTCGTCGGGGACCGCGTCGGCCGCGAACGTCCACATGAGATAGAGGCCGAAGGGGGAGACGAGCGACGGGATGATGATCGACCACGGGGTGTTGGTGATGCCGAGGTGGGCGAACATGAGGAAGGTCGGCACGGCCAGCGCCGTGCCCGGCACCGCGACCGCCCCGATGACGACGGCGAACACGCCGCGCCGGCCGGGGAAGTCGAACTTGGCCAGGCCGTAGCCGGCGAGCGCGGCGAGCACGGTCGCGCCCCCGGCCCCGACCACGACGTAGAGCAGCGTGTTGAGCAGCCAGCGGGTGAAGACGCCGCCGTCGTACGTGAACGTGTCGGCGATGTTGTCCCAGAGCGCGAACCGGTGGCCGAACCACAGGCCGAACGTGCCGAGCAGGTCGGGCTGCGTCTTGGTGGCGTTGACGAGCAGCCACACGAGGGGCAGCAGGGTGTAGACGAGCATGATGCCGCACAGGACGGTGAGGGTGACGCTGCGCCGGGCCCGCATCTAGACCGCCTTCCGCATCCCGCGCAGCTGCACGACGTAGGCGACGAGCATCGTGAGCAGGCCCATGACGATGGCGACGGTGGCCGCGTAGTTGTACTGCTGGCCGCCGAAGCTGAGGTAGTACGCGTACAGGTTGGGCGTGAAGTAGGTCGCGATCGCGTTCGGCGCCAGGATCCGCAGGATGCTCGGCTCGGCGAAGAGCTGGAAGCTGCCGATGATGGAGAAGATGGTGGCGATGAGCAGCGGCCCGCGCAGCGCCGGAAGCTTGATGGCGCGGATGATGCGCAGCTGCCCGGCCCCGTCCAGCGCGGCCGCCTCGTAGAGCGCCGGGCTCACCACGCGCAGCGCGGAGTACAGGATCAGCATGTTGTAGCCGACGAACTCCCAGGTCACGACGTTGCCGATGGAGGCGAGCACGTACCGCGGGGACAGCGGGTCGGGCAGGTGCACGCCGAACAGGTCGTTGACGTTGGCGACCAGGCCGAAGCGGTTGCCGTACATGAACCCCCACAGCAGCGTGGCCACGACGGTGGGCACGGCGTAGGGCAGGAAGACGGAGATGCGGAAGAAGCCGGCGCCGAAGAGCCGGCCGCTGTCGATGGCCAGGGCCAGGAACAGCGCCAGGAGCAGCATGATCGGCACCTGGACGGCCAGGAACAGCGCCACCCGGCCGAACGCGGACCAGAACTGCGGGTCCTGGATCGCCTTGGTGTAGTTGTCGAGGCCGACGAACGTGGTGCCGCCGATGAGGCGGGTGCGGTACAGGCTCAGGTAGATCGAGTAGCCGATCGGGGCCAGGAAGACGAGCGCGAAGACCGTCATGAACGGTGCCACGAACCGCCAGCCCGCCCAGGATCGTCGCTTCACGGCGGCCTCCCTCCCAAACGGTGTTTACGTAAACATCATGTGCAGCTTTGTGGGCATCCGTGTGGATGTTTACGCAAACATTGGCTGCGGTATGGTGGCACTTCCGAACATGAACCGTCAAGAAGCACCAAGCGGGGGACCGGCGATGAATGTTGAGGCCCGCACCGCGGACCGCGGCGGCTCCGGCGTGCCGGGCGGCCGGCGCAAGCAACGGGTCTCGATGGCCGACGTGGCCCGGCTGGCCGGCGTCTCCTCGCAGACCGTCTCGCGGGTGTCCAACGGCCACCCCGCGGTGGTGGCCTCGACGCGCCAGCAGGTGCTCGCGGCCATGCGCGAGCTCGGGTACCGGCCCAACAGCGCCGCCCGCGCCCTGCGCTACGGCCAGTTCAACACCATCGGCGTGATCCTGTTCGGGCTGTCCTCGACCGGCAACAGCCGCACCGTGGAGGCGATCGCGACCCACGCGGCGGCCGAGGGCTATGCGATAACGCTGATTCCGGTGGGGGTACCGACGCAGGACAACGTGCTCGGGGCGTTCACGCGCCTGGGCGAGCTCGCGGTCGACGGCGTCGTGGTCATCATCGAGGTACACCTGCTCGACGCCAGCACGGTCGCCCTGCCGCCCGGCGTGCACGTGGTGGTCGTCGACTCCGACGCCGGCGACCGGTACCCGGTCGTCGACACCGACCAGGCCGACGGCGCCCGCCAGGCGGTCCGGCACCTGCTCGGCCTCGGCCACCCGACGGTCCGCCACGTGGCCGGCCCGGAGGAGTCCTACGCGGCCGAGCGCCGCGCGAACGCCTGGCGCGAGGTGCTGCTGGCCGCGGGCCGCCCGGCCCCGCCGATCGAGCGCGGCGACTGGTCGGCCCGCTCCGGCTACGAGGCCGGCCGGCGCCTCGCGGCCGACCCGGACTGCACCGCCGTCTTCGCCGCCAACGACCAGATGGCCCTGGGCGTGCTGCGCGCGTTCCACGAGGCCGGGCGCCCGGTCCCGGCCGGGGTGAGCGTGGTCGGCTTCGACGACATCGCCGACGCCGCCTCGTACCTGCCGCCGCTCACGACCGTGCACCAGGACTTCGCCGAGGTGGGCCGCCGCTGCGTGCGGGCGCTGCTGGCCCAGATCCGCAACGAGCCCGCAGGCCCGGGCACCGACCTGGTCCCGACGCGCCTGATCGAGCGGGCGAGCACCGCCCCCTACGCCAGCGGCTTGCGCAGGATGTAGTTCAGCCCGAACTCGGTCTCGCTCGTGCGCACGTCGGTGTAGCCGAGGCGGTGGTAGAAGCCGTGGCCGGTGATGCTCGCGCCGGTCTCCATGAAGGCGTGGCCCTCGGCCGCCGCGCGGGCCTCGATGTGCGCCATGAGCGCGCGGCCGACGCCGCGTCCGGCCGCGTCCGGGTCGACGAACATGGTGTACACCTTGTTGCCGTCGCGCGACACCGTGCCGTGCTCGCACACCCACATCTCCCGCGCGGCGGCGAGCTCGGCGACGCGCGCGGCGGTGAAGTGCGCGCACATGCGCTCGATGAGCTCCGGCGGGTAGTCCCGGCTGTTGACCTCGCGCAGGCAGCGGGCGATGAGCCCGGCGACGATGGCGGCGTCGCCGGGCTCGAACCGGCGGATCGGCATGCCTACAGCTTGCCGGAGCCGCTGCCTGCGCGCACGGAGGCGGGGATGGAGGCCGGGGCGTCCAGGGTGCCGTGCGGCCCGAGCGCGTCGACGGCGGCGAACCCGGTGGGCGCGTCGGCGGCCGCGAACCCGGTGGGCGCGTCCGCGGCGGACGCGAACGCGGTGGGCGCGCCGGCCGCGGCGGCGGCCGGGTGGGCGGGGATCAGCAGGGCCGCGGCGGCGACCGCGGCGATGAGGCTTCTGCGCATGGCGGTGTCCCTCATCCTATGAGGAAAGGCCTTTCCTGAGACGCTAGGGGCGACCGCGGCGGAAGTCAACGAACATCGATGTGCAGGAATGTTGCAGATCTTCAGGGCGTCAGCTGGTCGCGGACGAGGGCGGTGAGGGCGTTCAGGTCGATGGTGCCGCGCTCGCCGACGACGGTCAGGGCGCGCACGTCCGGGTCGGCCGGCGCGGTGAGCGTGATGACGGCGACCGGCTCGGTGTAGTGCCTGCACGAGTTCGTGCACTCGTAGTACGGCTGCGTGAACAGCGCCGCCTCGCCGAGCGGGGTCGTGGTCCTCGTGACCGTACGGTCCGGCGGGATGTCGGCGTTGCCGCGGTACACCCCGTGCCGCCCGTTGCCCGGGGCGCCGTTGTCGCCCGTCCCGCACCGCGCGCCGGAGGCGGTGAGCAGGACCAGGCCGTCGTGGCCGAGCACGATGCGGGCGCTCAGGGCCGGGCACGACCCCGGGGCCGGCGAGCTCGTGACCAGGTGCTGCCCGGCGCCGAGGCGCACGTGGAACGCGACCGGCCCGTCGACGGGCGCGACGCTGGGCGAGCTGACCGGCTCCGGGGCGACGGCGGGCGCGTGGCACCCGGCGAGCACGGCGAGGGCGAGCAGCAGGGGGATCGTCTTGCGCGGCATGACCCTTGGACGGCCGCGGCCCGGCGGGGGTTCCACCTTGCCTTTGTAGCAGGACCCAGGTGGATCGGGGCCGGGCCGCGGCCGCTCCGGTGCGGTCAGGGTGACGTGATCCGCTGCGGCGGGGAGATGTTCACCGCGGAGTCGGTGAGCGTGGTGCCGAAGCCGCCGAGCGAGATGCGGTCGAACACCTTCACGTCCAGCCCCTGGGTGCCGGTGCCGCACTGCGCCGACGCGGACTGCACGAACAGGCCCTTGCCGCCCGCGGCGAACGAGAGCCGGGCGTCGGCGCTGCGGTACGCGATGCCCGTGAAGCCGGGGCCGCCGCCGCTGGAGGTTCTCGCGCCCACGACGGCGTGGCAGCCGTTCGCGTCGTCCAGGGTGAGCGAGACGTTGGTGGCCTGGCCGGTGAAGACGGCCGGGTCGGACGGGAAGGCCCCGGTCAGGCTGATCGGGGCCGGGTCGGCCGCCGAGGTCGTGAAGGTGACCGTGACGGCGACCCCCTCGGCCTTGCAGCCGGTGAACGAGATACTGCTCAGGGCGCCGATGACACCTCCACTGATCCCGAACGGTCTCTGCGTCCATGGAGGCGTTCCAAGCCGTTCCGCGCCCGGGTCAGGCGGTGAGGCGGGCCAGGACCGTCGGCGCGTGGGGCATCAGGGTGAGCTCCCGTTGTACAACCGCGGCCCTGGCTCGAAACGACGAGGCGCGCAGCAGCTCGTTGACCCCGTCCGCGACCGCGGCGGCCGAGTCGAGCGCGAGCCCGGCGCCGGACGCGGCGAGCGCGGCGGCGTTGCCGAACTGGTCGCCGCCCTGGGGCAGGACGAGCTGCGGCAGGGCGTGGGCGAGCGCGCCGAACAGGATGCCGGCCCCGCCCTGCGACACGACCGCCGTGCACCGGGGCAGGAGCAGGGCGTGCGGGAGGTACGGCGCCAGCAGCACGTTGCCGGGCACCGGGCCGAACCGGGCCGGATCGGTGCCGGGCCCGACGGTCGCGACGACGTTCACCGGCAGCGCCGCCAGCGCCGCGACCACGGTCCGCAGCACGTCGCGGTGGTCGTGGAAGACGGTCCCGAGCGTGACGTGCACCGTGTCCTCGTACGGCAGCGCGTCCAGCGCCGCCGGCAGCCGCTGCCCGGCGGCCGGCAGGCCCGCGACCGGGCGCAGGTCGAGGGTCCGCGGCCAGATCCGCTCGCCGGGCGGGCGCAGGCTCGGCGGGCACAGCTCCAGGTAGGTCGCGGCGCGGTGGTCGGCTTCCGCGCCGTACCGGTGCAGCATCTTCCGGATCGCCGGGCCGAGCACCGGCCACAGCTGGATCGGCGGCATCAGCCCGATGCCGTGCACGACGTGCCGAGCCCCGGTCACGGCCGCGGCGACCGGCCCGGCGAGCTCGGTGTCCTCGGAGACGACCAGGTCGGGCTTCCAGTCGGCGGCGAGCGGGACGAGCTCGGCGGCCCGGCGCTGCGCGGAGGACACGAAGTAGGCGAGCCAGTCGGCGTCGGGGCCGCCGCCGGCCTCCCGGTGCGACGGCCCGGCGGTCCAGGTGGTGACGCCGTGCCCGGCCAGGTGCGGCACGAGGTCGGCGCCGGTCGCGACGACGACGTCGTGCCCGGCGGCGCGGGCGGCGTGCACGAGGGGGAGCATCGGGTTGACGTGACCGTACATCGGGTTGGCGGTGAAGAGGATCCGCATGCCGGGAGCCACGCATCCGGGCCCGTCCCGGTTCACGGCATACCGTCGCGCTCCCTTGAACGGCGGGACTACCAAAGGGGTGCGCCGGTTTCGGGGCGCGGAGCTCACGTCCGCGGCGGGTCGTACAGGTTCAGCTCGTCGGGGTCCGGCGGCTCGAAGAGCGGCATGTGCCAGTCGAGCATCTCGCGGGTGATCCGGGGCGTGCCGCGGGCCTCGAGCCGCCGGGCCAGTTCGTCCAGTGGCACGTCCAGGTAGTGCAGCTCGACCGCCGCCCCGAGGGACCGGGCGCCGAGGCGCTTCTCGTCCCGGTCGGCGCGCAGCCAGAATCCCGCCTCCAGGATGACGTTCTGCCCCAGCGTCAGCAGCCGCCGGGCCAGTTCCCAGAACTGCCGCTCCAGCCGCACGCGGGTCTCGACGTCGAACAGGTCGACGCCCAGCCCGGCCATCCACTCGTCGGCGCACAGCCGCACGGCCGGGCCCTCGATCTCCAGGCGCTTGGCCAAGGTCGTCTTGCCGGAGCCGGGCAAGCCACAGATCAACATCAACGTCGCGACGCCGATCATGCTACGCTACTTACCGTGCGGTCTGAAAACATACCGAGCGGTAAGTCGGAGCGGACGTTCGTCGAACGGGCCCGTCGGGCGCAGCTCGTCGAGTGCGCGATCGACGCGATTGCCGAGCTGGGGCTGCCCCGGGCGTCGCTGGCCGAGGTCGCCAAGCGGGCCGGGGTCACGAAGACGACGATCTTCTACCACTTCGCCAACCGCGAGGAGCTGATCCACGAGGTCTTCGCGCACACGCTGCGCGAGGGGGCCGAGTTCATGGCCGCGCACACCGGCCGGGCCGACGGGCCGGCCGCGGAGTTGCGGGCCTACATCGAGGCGAACGTCGCGTACATCGGCACTCATCGCAAGCACGTGCAGGTGCTGACCGCCATCGCGATGAACTTCACCGACGAGGACGGCCGGACCCGGCTGCGGCACGACGCCTCGGTGTACGGCACCAGCCTCGCCCCGCTGCAGGACCTGCTCGAGCGAGGCCAGCGCGCGGGCGAGTTCCGCGACTTCACGACGCGCACCATGGCCATGACGATCCGGGCCGCCATCGACGCGATCGGGCCCCAGGTCAGCGTCATGCCGGAGCTCGACCTGGACGCGTACGCCCGGGATCTGGTCCTGCTCTTCCGTCACGCCACCGAGAGGGAGGCCCGCCCATGACCCGCGACCGCCGAACCGGAGCCGCGCTCGCGCTGGCGCTGGACGTCGTCATTCCCCTGGCCGTCTTCTACGGAGCCCGCGCGGCCGGCGTGAACCAGTGGCTCGCGCTGCTGCTCGCGACCCTGGCGCCGCTGGCCGGCATCGGCTGGACCTGGGCCCGGTCCCGCCGGCTGGACCCGACCGCGGTGTTCGTCATCGCCACGATGGCGCTGTCGCTGCTGGTCGCGCTGGCGTCCGGCGACGCCCGGGCGCTGCTGGCCCGGGAGAGCTGGCTGACCGGGGCCGTCGGGCTGTGGATCCTCGGCTCGATGGCCACCGGGCGCCCGTTCCTGCTGGACGTGGCCGGCAAGGTGAGCCCGACCGGCATGGCCGCCCGGTTCGACCGGCTGTGGGCCGGCAACCGGGTCTTCCACCGCTGGGTGGTGCTGGCCAGCGTCGCGTGGGGCAGCGCCTTCGTGCTGGACGCGATCATCCGGGTCGTGTTCGCCTACACCCTGGCCGTCGACACCGTGCCGGCCGCCGGCACCGTCTCCCTGATCGTCCTGATCGTGCTGGCCCAGGGCATCGTGATGGTGTACGGCCGGCGCAGCGGCGCCCTGGCCCTGATCCGCGAGCGGGAAGGCGCGCCCACGACCTGACGGATCCGATCAGCCGATGTGCAGCAGGAGCACCTCGTCGTCGGCGAGCCGCGCGATGGCGTCGCGCAGCAGCGACAGCGTCTCCTCCAGTTGTACTCCGCGTCGGACCGCGTCCCGAACTGGCGGATCGCGGCCCAGAGCCCCGTACCGGCGGCGTCGACGACCGCGGGCAGGTCGCCGGTCCTGACGATGTGGAGCGAGGCGATGGAGGACATCCGCGGAGCGTATCGGTCCGCGCCCGGCGGGAATGTCCTTGCGGGCCGGGCCCGGGCGGCGAACGATCGGATGCCGTGCGGATCGTGGGTATGGACGCCGGGATCCCGGCCGGGCGGGTCGTCGTCGTCATCGACGTCATCCGGGCCTTCACGACGGCCGCGGTCGCCTTCGAGCGCGGCGCGGCGGAGATCGCCTGCGCGCCGTCGGTCGAGGCCGGCCGGGACCTGCGGCGGCGGCACCCGGACCGGCTGCTGGTCGGGGAGGCCGGCGGGCTCAGGCCCGCGGACTTCGACTTCGGCAACTCGCCGTGGGAGATGTCGGCGGCGCGGCTCGACGGCCGGCGCCTGATCCAGGCGACGTCGAACGGCACGCGCGGGCTGGCCCGGTGCCCGGACGCGGCCGCGTTGCTCGCGGTGTCGGCGCCGAACGTCGGGGCGACCGCCCGGTGGATCGCGCGGCACCACCCCGGCGTGCCGTGGACGCTCGTCTGCACCGGGCGGACGGCCGAGGACCGGGCCTGCGCCGGGTACCTGGCCGGCCTGCTCGACGGGTCGGCGCCGGAACGGGCGGACCTGGTCGCGGGCATCGACGAGGGCGCCGCCCAGCATGCTCACGCCTACGCCCGGCGACCCGCGTCCGAACGCGTCGACCTGTCGCGGGACCTGCCCTTCTGCCGCGACGTCGACCGGTCCGGGTTCGCCATGGTCGGCGCGGTCCGCACGGGTCACGTCGTCCTCACCAGGGTTCCGTGCTGACCAAGGGCGCGTGCGCGGCCCGGCTATCATCCGGAGCTGACGACGATCGATCGGAGCGTTCCTGGTGCCGCTGTCGAATCGCCTGATCCGCCCCCTGCTGGCCTCGGTCGCCACGTGGTCGCTGGCCGACGACGAGTGGTCCGCGGTCAACGCCACGCTGGCCGCGCTGGGCGAGGCCGTCCGCGCCGGCGACGACGGCCGGGCCGGGCGGGAGGCGGCGCGCCTGGCCGAGTACGGCGGTGCGGTACGGATCGGGCGGCGGATCGACGCCGGCCTGGGTGACCCGGCCGCGCACGGGGCCGACGAGGAGACCCGGTCGCTGATCAACGACCTGGTGCACCGGCTGACGACCGAGCCGGCCGAGCCCGACCACGCCGAGCCGGCGTGACGGCGCCGTTGGTCCGGCGGCCGGCGGTGCTGAGCCTGACGTACTGGACCGCGGGACCCGGCGGCGACCTCCCGGCCGGCCTGCACGCCGCCTGGGCCGCGGCCGGGCGGCTCGGGCTGACCGAGGAGATCGAGCCGCACCCGGCGCAGCTGCGGGCGGCGGTGCCGTTCGACCATCCCGGGCGGCTGCGGGTCCTCGGCGCGCGCGGCGCCGGGGCGGGCCCGCAGGTGGAGCAGGCGTACGCGTACCAGCTGCACGACGTGATCGGCCTCGCCCTCATGCGGGCCCCCAACCGCGACGACGCCGAGTGGGCCGCCCTCGAGCCGGCGGCCCGCCCGGACGATGCGATCGGACAGGCCACCGTGTACCTCGGGCTGCTCGGCGACCGCGACGCGCCCACCACGCACGGGGCCGCCGTCGCGCTCGGGCGGCGGCTGCGCGGCCTCGTCCCGGGCGGCGAGCGGGGCTGGCCGGGGACCGCGTGCGGGTTCCCCGCCGGGATCACCGCGTGGGACGTGTCGCCGGGCGGCGGCGACGGCACCGGGCGGCGGCTGCTGGTGCTCGCGCCCGAGCGGGCCGAGGACGCGGTCGACCGGTGGGTGTGGCTCGACGACGGGCCCGGGCTGCCGCCGTTCGCGCTCTATCTGCTGCACGCCGCGAAGCTGCGGTACGAACGCGCCGTCCTGGTGCGTGAACTGCCCGCGCTGCGCCGGAACCTGGCCGCGGCGAACGAGGAGAGCGCGGCCCTCAGCGGCGTGCTCGGCTCGGACCGCGGGTCCGACCGGCTCCTGGCCGCCGCGACCCGCCTCACCGACCTGCAGACGCGGGCCGACGGGCTCGTCGACTCGCTGGCCCGGGTACGCACCCTGGCCCGGACCGTCGAGACGGCCCAGGCCAACCTCGCCGCGGTGCTGCCCCCGCCGGTCTACGAGGGCGACGGCGGGCCGATCGGCGACGACCGCCGGATCGCCGGCTGGACGGCCGGGCAGCTGCGCAGCGAGGAGACGTACCTCGACGCCGCGACCGCGCGGGCCGGGGCGCTGCTCGGGACCGTGACCGCCGTCGTCGACACCGGCCTGCGCGCCCGCGACGACGGCCGCACCCTGATGCAGACCTCGATCATCGGCGGGCTGCTCGTCGCG
The DNA here is from genome assembly GCF_049995355.1 of Dactylosporangium sp. McL0621. Lineage (NCBI taxonomy): Bacteria > Bacillati > Actinomycetota > Actinomycetes > Micromonosporales > Micromonosporaceae > Dactylosporangium > Dactylosporangium sp. McL0621. The sequence continues at coordinate 8,159,530 of NZ_CP188259.1, read as the reverse complement.
CTGGCGGCGGTACAGAGCCTGAACTACGCCGTCGACCTGCCCAGGCCGCTGATGGGGCCGCTGATCCTGCTGCTGACCGCCCTGGCGATGTGGCTGCCCTCCGCGGTGCTCCAGGTCGGCCGGGCGGGCCGCGTGCCGCCCGGGTGGGCGCCGCTGGGTGTGCTGCTGCTCGCCCTGACCGCCGGGGCGGCCGGCTGGACCGCGGTCACCGGCGCCTGGCTGGTCCGCGGCGGGCCGGCCCCGCCCTGGGCGAGCGTCGCCACCGCGGTGGGGGCCGCGATCGTCGCCGCCGGTGCGGCGCTGGCCTACCGACGGCGGAAAGGGCGTGCCGATGACCGGCGATGAAGAGCTGCTGCAGCGGTACCTCGAGGCGCCCACCTGGGAGGAGGCGCTGAGCTCGCCCGCACCCCCGGCCGCGTGGTTCGCCGACAGCGCCGCGCGCGCCGAGAGCGAGGGCAACGACGGGATGGCCGGGTACCTCCGGCGGCACGCGGCGGTCCTCGCGAAACTGGGCGCCGACGGGTACGACGCGGCCCTCGCGCTGGCCCGCGGGCGGATCGACCCCGAGGAGCCGAAGGACTTCCGCGGCTGGCTCGCGGTGATCGCCGGCCTCGAGCCGGAGCACCTGGCCGGACTGGTCCGGGAGCACCCGTGGCTGCTGTCCGGCGCCACCGGCGAGCGCCTGACGCAGATGGTCGGCCGCGCCGCCGCCGATGGCGACCTGGCCCGGCTGGTCGACGTGGAGTACCGCCGGCTGTTGTTGCACTGCGCACGGCACGCGGGCGTGGCCCGGACCGTCGCCGCGCTGGGCGGTGCGGCCGGTGGCGGCGACGGCCCCGGCGACCCGGACCTGCAGATGCTGCGCAAGCTCGCACTGGTGCGGCGCGTCTGGGACACCGAGCCGGCCCGGTTCGCGCTGCACGACGTGGCGGCGGGGTTCGTGCAGCGGTACCACCGCACCGGCGGGACCGGCGATCTCGCGATCGGGCTGCTGCTGTACCGGACGCTGCTCGACGCCCTCGACGAGGACGACCGCGACTTCGCGGCCGCGCTCTCGGGCAACCTCGCGGGCACGCTGCAGCTCTGGGAGCGGGCCACCGGCGAGGTCGAGCACCGGCCGGAGGCGGTCGAGCACTACCGGCGGTACCTCGCGCTGAGCGACCCGGCCGACCCCCGCCGGCCCTCGATCATGGTCGAGCTCGCCGGCGTCCTGCTGCGGACCGGCGGGCCCGGCGCCCCGGCCGAGGCGCGGGAACTGGTCGCCGCGGCCCTGCCGCGGCTCGCCGGCCACAACGCCGAGCAGCACATCATCGGCCTGATCCACCTGGCCACGGCCGACCTCGACGACTTCCGCCGCGGCGGCGACCCGGCGGCGGCCCGGGCCTCGGTCGCGGCGGCCGCCGACGCGATCGCCGCACGGCCCGCCGCCGACCCCGACCGGCGCCGCCTCGCCGACGCGCTGGGCCAGACCGTCATGGCGATGCTGCAGGCCCGCACCGACCCCGGCCTGCTGGACGCCGCGAACCGGGCCTTCGGGCTGGCCGCCGACGCCGCCGGCACCGGCTCGCCCGAGGTCGACGTGCTGCTCAACCAGGCGTCGATGCTGGTGACGCGGTTCGAGGAGCGCGGGGCCGAGGCCGACCTCGACGAGGCGATCCGGCTGGCCCGCGCGGCCCTGGCCCGCACCGGCGCCGGTCACCCGCAGGAGCCGTACGCCCTCGACGTCCTCGGCAGCGCGCTGCGGCAGCGGTTCCTGCGCGCCGGCGACATCCGCGACCTCGACACGTCGGTCGAGGTGCTGCGCCGGGCGGTCGAGGTGCAGGGCGACGCGATCGTGGTGCCGGCCGCGCTGACGAACCTCGGCAACGCGCTGCTGGAGCGGTACCAGCACACGCGGCGCCCCGAGGACCTCGACGAGGGCGTCACCGCCTTCGGCCGCATCGTCGCGGCGACCGGACCCGGCGACCCGGCGCGCGGGAACCGGGTCAGCGGCCTCGCCGCCGTGCTGCGGCTGCGGGCCAAGCACCGCGGCCGCCCGGACGACCTCGACCGGGCGATCGCGCTGCTGGAGGAGGTCCTGGCCGCCGCGAGCCCGGACCAGCGCGGCGCCTTCGCGCTGTGGACGTCGATGGGCCTCGCCCTGCGCGACCGGTACATGAACGGCGGCGACGACGCCGATATCCGCCGCGCCGCCGAGCTCACCCGCGCGGCCGCCGAGCGGACCCCGGCCACCGCCGCCACGCTCCCGCACGTGCTCACCAACCACCTGCTGGTCCTGCTCGCGCCGGCGCTGCGGGCGCGGGAGCGCACCGGCGCGCCGGTCACCGACCTGGACCGCTGGCTGACGGTCGCGCTGCGGCAGGCCTCGGCGCGGGCCTGGGCCGGTGGCGACGTCGCCGCGGCGCTCGCGGGCATCGCGGCGCCGCCCGCCGAGGGGCCGGTGCCGGCCGGCGACGAGCCGCCGGACCGGCCCGCGCCGGACCGCCCCGGACCGCCGGACCCGGAGGCGGCCCAGGACGATGGTGTACCGCGGTCGCTGCTCGGCCCGCCGGCCCGGTTCACGACGCCGGAGTACGCGCTGGTGCCCTACCACCGGGCCGAGGCGGCGCTGGAGCGGTACACGCGCACGAGCCGCCCGGCCGACCTCGACGAGGCGGTGCGGAACTGGCACGCCGTGCTCGACAACCCCAACTTCGCCGCGGTCGACCGCGCGGTGCGCCGGACCCTGGCCACGGCCGCGACCCGCGTCTACCACGCGGCCTACGGCGCACACCCGGACGCCGGCTCGCTGGGGCGCCTGGTCGACGGCTTCCGGCTGATGTACGACCTCACCGACGAGCCCGGGGACCGCCGGACCGTGGCCCTCGACCTGGCCCGCGCCCACATCACCCGGTTCGGCCGCATCGCCGACCCGGCCGACCTGGACCGGGCCTTTGCGGTGCTCACCGCCGCGATGGACCCGGCCGAGCCCGGCGACCCGATGTGGCGGCAGGGGCTGCGGTACCTCGTCGGGACCCTCCAGGAGTACCCGGAGCCGAGCACCCGCACGGCGGCCCACTGGGCCCGGCTCGACCTGGTCGCCGGCCTCCTCGACCGGCTGGGCGACAAGCGGGAGGCGCCGGCCTGGGTGGCCGCCCGGGCCTTCATGGCGACCGCGTTCGCCGAGCTGAGCAAGGACCCCCACCATCGCGCCGAGGCGCTGCAACGGGCCCGCCGGATCGCCCCCGCCGAGATGCTCGACGCGATCGACGAGCTGGCCGCCCTCGCCGGCCCCGAGGCCGAGGGGGTCGAGGTCTCGCTCGGCGACCTGCAGGAGCCGCTCGACGACCCGCGGCTGGAGGCGGAGCGCGTCGCCCGGCTGCGCATCTTCGCCACGCGCATCGACCCGGCCACGGACTACGAATGGTGGCTGCAGGCCGGCACCACCCTGGTCCTGGCGCTCATGCGCCAGGGCGACGCCGACGCGCAGGACGAGGCGCTCGGCGTCGCCGAGGCCATCGCCCGCGAGGCCGCCGGGCACGACGACCGGCCGATGCACGTGCTCGCGCTGGGCATGATCCGCGAGCTGTACGGCGAGCGCATCCACGGCGACGCGGCCGACAACCGTGACCGGGCCGTCGCCGCGGCGCAGCGGCAGCTCGCGCTGTGCGAGCCGGGCACGACTGCGTGGGCCGGGGCGAGCGCCCAGCTCGGGGCGGCGCTCAGCCGGCGGGCGGCGTACGGGCGGCCCGACGAGGGCGACGCCGAGCGGGCCATCGCCTGCTGCCGGGCGGCGGTCGAGGCGCTCGGGGCCGACGCCCGCCCGGACGAGGCCGGCATGGTGCACTTCCTGCTCGGCAACGTGCTGCTCGACCAGGTCACCGGCGGCCGGGCCGAGAACATGGAGGCGGCGATCGCCGCGTACCGCACCGCCCTGGAACACCTGCCGGCCACCGAGCCGGCCGGGGCCAACGCGCACCACCAGCTCGGGATCGCGTTCACCAACCGGCTGCGCGGCGGCCGGGAGGACAACCTGCGCGTCGCGGTCGGGCACTTCGAGGCCGAGCTGGACGTGTTCACCCGCGAGCGGCACCCTCGGGACTGGGCACTGGCCCAGGTGAGCCTCGGCAACGCCTACAGCCAGGCGTACGGCGACGACCCCCGCCGTACCGCCGAGCTCGCCGGCGCGGCGTTCACCGCGGCGCTGACCGTCTTCACCCGCGACACCGACGCCTACCAGTGGGCCCGCATCCGCAACAGCCAGGGCCTCCTCGCCATGGACGCGGACGGCGTCGGCGGGCGGCCGTCCGACCCGCAGGCGGCCCTGGCGCACTTCAGCGCCGCGCTGGAGGTCTACGACCGGGACCGCTTCCCGGTCGACTGGGCCCGGGTCCAGGAGTACCTGGCCGTCTGTGAGCTGAGCCTGGGCCGGCCGGAGCGCAGCGCCGAGCATGCCGAGGCCGTTCTGGCGCGGTACGCCGGACAGGGACACAGCATCGAGGAGGGCCGCGCGCGGGTGAGCCTCGCCGGGGCCCGGATCGCGCAGGCCGGCCGCGACCCGGCCGCGCGCGACCGGCACCTGACCGAGGCGGTCCGCCACCTCGAGACCGCGCTGGTGATCCTGGCCGGCCACGACATGACGGCCGGCATCCGCGACGCCGCCACCGAGCTCGCCGAGGCGTACGGGGCGCTCGGCTGGTGGGCCGAGAGCGTGCGCGCCTTCGAGACCGGCATCGCCGCCGCCGAGGCCGGCTACTCCGCCGCGCTGCTGCGCGCTTCCCGCTCGGCCGAGCTCGAGCACGGGCGGCGGCTGGTCCGGATCGGGGTGCGCGCCCTCGTCGCGGCCGGGCGCCCCGCCGACGCCGCCGTCGCGCTGGAGCGGGGCCGGGCCCGGTGGCTCGGGGAGAGCGTCGCCCGTGACGCCGCCGACCTGGACCGCCTCGCCCTGGACCATCCGGGCCTGGCCGCCGGCTTCCGCGCGGCCGCGGCCCAGGTGAGCGCGGCCGAGGCCCTGGAACGGCGGGCGGCCGGCGGCGACACGCTGTCCGAGGCGGGGCGGGCCCGGGCCGCGCTCGACGCGCAGCTCGTGCGCATCCAGCGGCTGGCGGGGTACGAGCGGTTCCTGGACCTGCCGGGCCTCGGCGACATCGAGCGGGCCGTCGAGGCCGGGCGGCCGCTGGTGTACCTGCTGCCGGCCCACGACGGCACGATCGTGCTGCTGGCCCACCGCACCGCGGACGGCGACCTGGCCGTGCGGGACCACGCCGCCCCGGGTCTCACCCTCGACGGCCTCGACGAGCTGCTGTTCGGCCCGGACGGCTTCCTGGCGGCCCAGCTGCGCGGCGGCGAGCAGTTGCGGGGCGCTCTGGCCCGCCTCCTCGACGACCTCGGCGAGCGGCTCATGGCACCGGTCGCGGCCGCCCTCGCGGGCGTGCCGGCGGACGGCGTCGCGATCGTCGCCGCGGGGCGGCTCGGCGTGCTGCCCCTGCATGCCGCCCGCTACGACACCCCGCACGGCCGCCGCTGCCTGCTCGACGACCACGCCGTGGCCTACACCCCGTCGGCCTGGATGCTGGCGAACACCAGGGCGGCCGAGCCGGCCACGGCCGTGCTGGCCGGCGTCGGCGACCCGACGGGCGACCTGCCCTTCGCCGGCGGCGAGCTGGCCGACATCGCCGCCCTGTTCCCACCGCAGAGCCGCGTGTTGTACGGCGACGCCGCCACCGCCCCCGCGGTCCGCGCGGCCCTGCCCGGCGCGACGCACGTGCACTTCGCCTGCCACGGCGGCTACGACCTCGCCGACCCGCTCGCCTCGGCCCTGGTCCTGGCCGGCGGCGACGAGCTGACCCTGCGCGAGCTGCTCGACGGCCAGCTGCTGCGCGACGCCCGCCTGGTCGTGGCGTCGGCCTGCCAGACCGCGATCAGCAACGTCCTGCGCCTGCCCGACGAGGCCCTGGGCCTACCGGCGGGCTTCCTGCGCGCCGGAGCGGCCGCCGTCGTCGGCACCCTCTGGCCGGTCGCCGACCTACCGACGGCGCTGCTCATGCACCGCTTCTACACGCACCTGCTCGGCGCCGCGGGGACCGCACCACTGCGCCCGGCCGCGGCCCTGCGCGCCGCCCAGCACTGGCTGATCCGCCTGGGCACGGCCGAACTGGCGGCCCTGCTCATCGGCGCACCGCCCGCCGCCCCGTCCGGCGACGAGCCCGGCCCCTTTGCCGACCCGTACTTCTGGGCCGGCTTCGTACTGGCCGGCCAGTAGCGTCCGGACGGCGCCCGCGAACCGAGCCGGCGGGAGCCGTCGCGCGGCAACGGTGAGTGTGGTTGTTCCTCGCCGCAGGACCCCCGACCGTCACCGCGACGATCGGGGGTCCGGGCCGGTCGAGCCGGATCTGCGCGGTCTGCTGGCCGATCAGCCGGCGAGCGCAGGCTCGCGGGCCGCCGAGCGGCCGGCGGTGACGGCCGATGCAGCGATGAGCCAGAGCGGCGAGGCCGGCCTCGGAGGAGCCTGATCCACTGCCGGAGTGCTGCGCCACCGGCGCCGACCAGCTGATCCTGTTCGACCGCCGCGGGCGTGAGCTCGGCGCCCCCGAAACCGGCGCACCCTTTGGTGCCAGAGCGCGCCGGCGCAGATCTTGAGGGGGTGTGGGTGGAGCGTAGCTCCCCCACCGCGAGCGCAGCGAGCCAGGAATTCAGCTGGGGTGTGGGTGGAGCGTAGCTCCCCCACCGCGAGCGCAGCGAGCCAGAAGAACAGTAGGCTGCCGCCATGTTCGACGAGGAGCACTCTGCCGACGTCGTTGCCGGGAGTTTTGCCGGGGCTCCGGACCCGCGGCTCCGGGAGATCCTCACGTCGCTCGTCCGTCACGCGCACGCGTTCGTCAAGGACGTCGGGCTCACCGGGGAGGAGTGGGCGGCCGGCGTCCGGTTCCTGACCGACACCGGGCAGCGCTGCGACGCCACCCGGCAGGAGTTCATTCTGCTCTCCGACGTGCTCGGGGTGTCGATGCTCGTCGAGAGCCTCGCCAACCCGTCGGTGGACGGCAGCACCGAGACCACCGTCGAGGGGCCGTTCCACCTCGTCGCGTCGCCGCCGCGGGCGCTCGGGGACAGTATCGCGCTCGCCGGTGACGGGGAGCCCTGTCTGGTCACCGGCGGCGTCTTCGACACCGAGGGGCGGCCCGTGGCCGGGGCCCGGGTGGACGTGTGGCAGGCCGATGCCGATGGCTTCTACGACGTGCAAAGGCCCGATACGGTAGCGCCGCAGAATCTCCGGGGATTGTTCACCGCCGGCGCGGACGGGCGCTTCTGGTTCCGCACGATCGTTCCGCGGTTTTATCCGATCCCGACCGACGGGCCGGTCGGGCGGCTGCTCGGGGCGACCGCGCGGCACCCGTACCGCGCGGCCCACATCCACGTCGAGGTCTCAGCGCCCGGCGTGCGCACCCTCACCACGCACGTGTTCGTCGCCGGGTCGCCCTACCTGGACTCCGATGCGGTCTTCGGGGTCAAGGAGAGCCTCGTCCGCGAGTTCGAGACGGTCGACGATGCCGGCCTCGCCGAGCGGTACGGCCTGGCGAACCCCTTCGTCCGGGTGGACTTCCCGATCGTCGTCCGCGCGGACGAGCGCGATCCCGGCCAGCACGACCACCCCGCCGGCTAGCTGCCAGGCGCCGGGGCGCTGGCCCAGCGCGAGCCAGGCGAACAGCACGGCGAAGAGGACCTCGAGCAGGCCGGTGAACGAGGCGACCCGCGCGCCGAGCAGGCGGGTGGCGGCGATGCTGGTGGCGTACGCGAGCGCGGCGGCGATGACGGCCAGCCCGGCGATCGGCACCGGCCAGGGCAGCTGGCGGTCCAGCAGGGTGACGTCGGCGGTGCTCGTGCGGAACGGCAGCAGGCCGGTGACGTCGAAGACCGCGAGGCCGAGGGCGCCGACGACCATGCCGGCCCAGGCCAGGGCGATCGGGGGCAGGGCGCCCTCGCCGCGGGAGGCCATCACGAAGTACACCGCCAGACCGGTGCCCGCCAGGATGCCCCACAGCACGCCGATCGGGTCGAGGCCGCCCCCGGCCGGGTCGAGCACCAGCACGAGGCCGCCCAGCGCCGCGGCGCCCCCGGCGACGGTGAGCCGGCGCGGCCGCTGCCCGTGGCGCAGCCAGGCCCAGGCCACCACGAGCAGGATGCCGCCGTACTCCAGCAGCAGCGCGACGCCCACGTCGAGGCGCTCGACCGCGTTGAAGAAGAACAGCTGGCACCCGGCGACCGCGACCGCGCCGAACGCGACCACCTCGCCCAGCGCCGTGCGCAGCAGCCGCATCCGCCCCCGCAGTGAGAACAGCGCGAACGGGGTGAGCACGAGCGCGGCGATCGCGATCCGGAAGGTGACCAGGGCGCCCGGCGTCCAGCCCGTGGCCATGAGCGCGTCGGCGAACACGCCCGACGTGCCGAACATGGCCGAGCCGAGCACGGCCAGGCCGAAACCGGCCGCCCCGCGCCCTCGTCTGTCATGGGCAAACCGCGTTATGCTCATGACTGCAACGTAGGCCCGCGCCGGTAAGGAGTCAAGAAGATTTTTGCTCATGACACCGAGGCCACGCTCACGTCGACCGCGGCTCTCATCAACACCGACTCGGCCGACGACGGCGAGCTGCTGCCCGACGTCGCCGCGCTCGACGCGTGGATCGGGCGGAACCGGTACACCGGCGTCCTCCGCCACAACCGCGAGGAGCTCGAGGCCGTCCGCGCGCTGCGGCCCCGGCTGCGGGCGGTCTGGGGCACCGACGAGGACACGGCCGTCGAGCTGGTCAACGCCATGCTCCGCGAGGGCCGCGCCCTGCCCCAGCTGGTGCGGCACGACGGCTGGGACTACCACCTGCACGCCACCGACGCGGCCGAGCCCTTCGCGGTGCGGCTGATGGTCGAGTTCGCGATGGCGATGGTCGACGTGATCCGGCTCGGGGAGCTCGACCGCCTGCGCGTGTGCGCCGCGGAGGACTGCGCCGACGTGCTGGTGGACCTGTCGAAGAACCGCTCGCGCCGCTTCTGCGAGTCGGGCTGCGGCAACCGGCAGAACGTGGCCGCGTACCGCGCCCGCAAGGCCTCCGAGCGGTAGTTCTCCCGGACAGCCGTTGCCGGAACCGCCACGGCCACGGTTCGATTGACGCGTGGCCCTGCGCAGGAAGATGACCTACGCCGAGGCGGTCGCGCTGCTCGGCGGCGACAGCCCGGCCGTGGCGGCGTTCGACCGGGCGCTCGGCGGACTGCTGCTGGTGGCGACCGCGGGCGGCAGCGAGCTCGCGCTGGGCCTGTTCGACGCCAAGGGGGAGGGGATCCGGCTCGGCCACGAGATCGTCGGCTCGCTGCGGGACCGGCTTCGCGGCTACTCCCGGCTCGACCGCACCGAGCGCCTGCACGCCGCCCACGCCGTCATCGTGGTGACCGCGTTCCTCGAGGCCGTCGACGACCTGGATCTCGATGTCGAGGTCGGTTTCACCGGCATGCTGCTGCGGGCGGAGGCGTTGCTCCCCGCGCCCCACCGCTCGGCCGAGGACGTGACGTCGGAGCTGCGGCGGTGGTACGGCGCGCCGGCGGAGGACCTTGCCCGCACCGTTCCCGGCCTGGCGGTGTGGGACCGCCTCGACGACCGGCAGCGCCGTGAGCTGCTGCAGACCCTGGAGGGAGTGCCGGACCGGGCCGTCGCGCGCTACGAGATCCTGTACCGGCGGCTCGCCGCCGACATCCCCGAGTTCGCGTTCTGGAGCAACCAGCAGGAGCACCGCGCCACCCGCGCCCAGCTCGGCGAGGCGCGCCGGTCGCTGGCCGAGCTCGAGCGGAGCCTGCGCGCGGTGTCCGAGGGCCGCGCGCCCGACCAGCGCCGGGCCGCCCTGGCCCGGGCCTACCGGGCCGCCCTCGACCGGCCGATCCTGACCGAGGGCCACCCCGAACCCGGCCTGAGCATCCCCACGCTCGACGCCGGGTACCTCGACCCCGACTTCCGGCTCCGCTCGGCCGAGCACGAGGGGACCCCGGCCGCCGAGGGCTGGTGGGAGCCGGCCGAGGTGCGCCGCGACCTGTCCGTGGCGCTGGCCGGGCTGCTCACCGAGCCGGCCGCCACCGAGCTGCCGCTGCTCGTGCTGGGCCAGCCCGGGGCCGGGAAGTCGGTGCTGACCCGGGTCCTGGCGGCCCGGCTGCCGGCGCCGGACTTCCTGCCCGTCCGGGTCGAGCTGCGCGACGTGCCGGCGGACGCGGAGCTGCAGGACCAGATCGAGCACGCCGTGCGGGCCGCGACCGGCGAGGCGCTGAGCTGGCCCGACCTGGTGCGGTCGGCGGGCGACGCCCTGCCGGTGGTGCTGCTCGACGGCTTCGACGAGCTGCTGCAGGCGACCGGGGTGAGCCAGTCGGACTACCTCACCCGGATCGTGAAGTTCCAGCAGCGCGAGGCCGACCAGGGCCGGCCGGTGGCGGTCCTGGTGACCAGCCGCGTCGCCGTGGCCGACCGGGCGCGGATCCCGCACGGGTGCCGGGTGGTGCGCCTGGAGCCGTTCCGGGCCGAGCAGGTCGAACAGTGGCTGGCCATCTGGAACGCCGCCAACGCCGCCCACCTCGCCGCGCTCGGGCTCGACCCGCTGCCGCCCGCGATCGCCCTGCAGCAGCCCGACCTCGCCGGGCAGCCGCTGCTGTTGCTGCTGCTGGCGATCTACGACATGGACGGCAACGCGCTGCAGCACGGCGTACGCGTGCTCGACCAGGCGGGGCTGTACGACCGGCTGCTGCGCACGTTCGCCGAGCGGGAGGTCCGCAAGGATCGCGACCACGCCTCCGCCGCCGAGCTGGCCCGGCACGTCGACGCGGAGCTGCTGCGCCTGGCCGTCACCGCCTTCGCCACGTACAACCGGGGCCGCCAGTGGACGACCACCGCCGAGCTGGACGCGGACCTCGCCGCCCTGCTGCCCGAGCCGCCCCGGGCGGCCGCGGCCGGGTTCCGGGCCGCGCTCGGGCGCGCCGACACGGTGGTCGGCCGGTTCTTCTTCATCCAGCGGGCCCAGGCCGTGCGCGACGGGAGCCGCGCCGAGACGTACGAGTTCCTGCACGCCACGTTCGGCGAGTACCTGGTCGCCCGGCTGGTGCACCAGGTCCTCGCCGACCTGGCCCGGCAGGAGGCCGCGTCCGTCGGCTCGCTGCTCGGCGCCGCCCGTTGCCAGGACGGGCTGCTGCACGCGCTGCTGTCGTTCGCCCCGCTGACCAACCGCGGCGCGGTGATCACCTTCCTGTCGCAGATCGCCGCGCGGGCGCCGGAGGAGGAGCGGGCCGCGCTGCGGCGGCTGGCCGTCGTGCTCTTCCACCGCCTCGACGAGCGCGACGACCACCGGTTCGCCGCGTACGCCCCGGCACACTTCCCGGCGCCGGGCCGGTACGCCCGCTACGGCCTCAACCTGGTCCTGCTCGCGGCCGTGTACGGCGGCCGGGTGCCCGCCGCCGAGCTGTTCGGCGCGGACCACCCGGTCGACGCCTGGCGCCGGCACGTCCTGCTGTGGCAGTCCACGCTGGCGGCCGAGGAGTGGTACGGGGTCGTGTTCGGCACCCGGGTCCACCGCGAGTGGCGGGGCGACGAGCGCGACCTGGTGCTGGAACTCGACGGCGCCGGCGAGGCCCGGCCGGCGGGGCCGCTCGACCTGCACTGGACCTTTTCCCGGGCGCCGTCCGACGAGCAGCGGGGGCGGCGCGGCTGGGGAATCGGGGGCTGGGCGGTGCTGACCCGGGAGGCCGCGCTGCTGTGCGACGAGCACGCCGACCTGGTCACGCACGCGCTGGAGCCGGTCCTGCACCGCATCGGCGACACCGTCGTCAACGTGGTGGGGCGGCCGGACCACGCCGAGTCCGTCGCCCACAGCCTCCTGCAGACCTGGCTCGGCTACGAATTGATCGAGGTCTTCACCGCCTACCAATCGATCTTCCGGGCGATCGAGTGGGGCTGGCCGCCATTCGATCAGGGTGCGCTGACCAACCTGGCGACGGTCGCCGCGTCGCGGCTGGCCGAGGATGCCGCGCGGCTCCCACCGGCGGCCGTGGCCGACTGGCTGGAGATCCTGTGCCGAGAACCGGTCGTCCTGCCGGACTCCTCCTCCGCGCGGCTGATCGACGCCGCCCTCGCGGCCCTGGTCCACGATGACGCCGGCGATAGGCTGCGCGGCATCCTGACCCGGATGGCGCGCACGCCGATGCTCCGGCTGCGGGTCTGGGTCGGCCTGCGCGAGCTGGGCCTGAGCGACGAGGCCCCGCCGGACGTCTACCTGGACCAGCCGGCGCCCGAGGATCGCCGCCTCGTGGCACGGGCCCGGCTGTTCCTTCAGGCCGATAGCTGAACGTTCATCCGGCGTTCAATCGACGGCGCGGGCCCGCGCTGGCAGCATGTCCGCCATGAATGCGCCCGCCGCCGTTTCCACGCGCTCGGAGCGGATCGGCTGGTACTCGTACGACTGGGCCATCTCCGCCTTCCGCGCCACCGTCATCACCGTCTTCCTCGGGCCCTACCTGACCACCGTCGCCGAGCGGGCCGCCGGGCCGGACGGGCTCGTGCGGGTCCTCGGCGTGCCGGTGGCGACGGGCTCGCTCTTCACGTACACCATCTCCGCCTCCGTGCTGCTCACCGTGCCGCTGCTGCCGCTCGTCGGGGCGCTCGCCGACCGCAGCTCGCACAAGAAGCGGCTCCTGGCGCTGTTCGCCTACATCGGCGCCGGCAGCGTGGTCGCGATGGTGTTCCTGACCGGCGACCGGTACCTGCTCGGCGCCGCGCTGCTGCTCGTCGCCAACATCGCCTACGGCGCCGCGAAGGTGGTCTTCAACTCGTACCTGCCGCAGCTGGCCGGGCCCGACGAGCGGGACCGGGTGTCGAGCTTCAGCTGGGCGATCGGGTACATCGGCGGCGGGATCCTGCTCGTCGTCAACCTCGGCGCGCTGCTCGGCCTCGGCGACGAGTACTCGGGCACCGTCGCCCGCTGGTCGATCGTCTCGGCCGGCGTGTGGTGGGCCGCGTTCACCACCGTCGCGGTCGTGCGCCTGCGCGACCGCCCGGCCGTCGCGGGCGAGGGCGGCCGCGGCAACGCGCTCGCCGACGGTTTCCGCCAGCTCCGGCACACCCTCAAGAGCGCGCGGTCGTACCCCCTGACGCTGTTCTTCCTCGCCGCGTACCTGGTCTACAACGACGGCATCCAGACCGTCGTCACCGTCGCGACCATCTACGCCGACCAGCAGCTGCACCTGGACCAGTCGGTGCAGATCGCCACCATCCTGCTGGTGCAGTTCGTCGCGTTCGGCGGCGCGTGGCTGCTCGGCCGCGTCGCGGAGCGCTACGGGGCCTGGCGCACCATCGTCGCCAGCCTCGTCGTCTGGTGCGCCGCGATCGCCCTGGCCTACCCGCTGCCGGAGCGCACGCCGGTGCTGTTCATGCTGCTGGGCGCCCTGATCGGCATCGTGCTGGGTGGGTCGCAGGCGCTGAGCCGGTCGCTGTTCAGCCAGATGATCCCGCGGGGCTCGGAGGCCGAGTACTTCGGCCTGTACGAGATCTCCTCCGACGGCACGAGCTGGCTCGGCCCGCTGCTGTTCGGCCTGGCGTTCCAGCTGACCGGCACGTACCGCATCGCGATCGTGTCGACGCTCGTCTTCTTCGTCGCGGGGCTCGCGATGCTGCTGCTGGTGCCGGTGCGGCGCGCGATCGAGGCCGCCGGCAACACGCCGCCGAAGGTCCTGTGAGTCACGGCAGCCGCTCGCCCGTGCCCAGCGACACCCGGTCGACGGTGAGGTCGGCCCGCGTGGCCGGCTCCGAGCCGATCTTCACGATGCCGGTGCCGGTGCCCTTGCTCACCGCGCCGGACCAGCGCAACACGCCGTCGACGTAGAGGTCGTACGCGTACGAGCCGTGCACGACCACCCGGTACGTGTGATCCACCGTCGTGTCGAGCGTGAACGACTTCGCCGCGCTGCCGTAGCCGTCGGTGACCGTGCCCGCGGTGCCGTGGTTGAGCACGACCCGGATGTAGTACGCCCCCGAACGGACCGCCACCTCGCCGCTGCCCGCCGCGTTCGTGTGCGTCACGAACTCGTACGTGAAGGCGCCGGCCGGCGGGGTGAAGCCGGCGCGCGCGATCGCGTAGTAGTCGGCGGTGCTGGAGTCGACGACGCGCGCCGCCGAGCCCGTCCACGTGGTCGCCCCGCCGCCGCCGACGCCGGTCCACGCCGCCGGGGCGTCCATGCCATCGTCGAAGACGTCCCAGCCGGCCGCGCTCGTGACGGTGACCGGCACGTCGGTGCCGCGCTGGTTGCCGGCGTTGTTGTCCCAGGTGAGGTACGCCTCCCACTCGCCCGCCGCCGGGAGCGCGGGGGAGTAGGTGATGGTGGCCGCCGCGCCCGGGTCGGCGTAGAGGACGTCGCCGCCGACCGAGCCCGGCTTCGTGGCGCTCAGCCACGAGCCGGTGCGCACCGCCTGGTCCTCGTCGACCGTGACGGTGCTGCCGGCCCGGCGGAACTGCACCGCGTCGGCGACGACCCGCCCGTCGGCGGCGTTGCTCAGCCGCACCGAGCAGGAGGTGCCACCGCCGCAGGTGTACTTCCCGAGGTACTGCCAGGTCGCCCCGTTCCCGGGCGCCCGGCTCTCGTCGACCTTCACCGTCGTCGCCCCGCCCGTGACCCGCTGGAACGCGACCCCGTCGGCCACGAGCGCGGGCGCACTGCCGCCGGGCACCAGCTCGACGTAGTTCGCGGCCTGGCTCGCGCTCATCCGGTACGGCCCGCCGGGCACCTTCACCCACCCGGCCGCGGCGGTGTCGACGGTCGCGGTGCTCTGCACCAGCCCGCCGTCGTCGCGCACCACGTTCACCTGCTGCGTCCCGGAGAGGCCGCCCGGGACGTGGACCCAGATGTCGTACTGGCCCGAAGTACCGAGATACGGCGTGAACCGGGCCAGGTCGCCGGGCTGCGGGGCGGACTTCGCGGCGGCGTCGAGCCCGTACGTGCCGGGGTAGGCGGTCGAGCGCGTGAGCCCGCTGGTGGCCGTGCCCGGCTCGCCGTTGTCCAGCACCACGACGTCGGCGCCGGGGACGGACTGGGTCGGCGGGGGCGCCGCGACGGCCCCGCCGAAGGCCAGGGTCTCGTCGTAGCGCACCGTGCCGGACTTGGCTGCGGTCAGGCGCAGCAGCACGTTCGGGGTCGCGGCCCCGCCGGTGTCGACCGTGACGCTCGCCGAGCCGCCCAGCGGTACCGTCGCCACGCTCGAGCCGGAGCGGATGACCGCGCCGGAGTCCGCGTCGAGCAGGCTCCAGCCGACCGTCACGGCGGTCGAGCGGTCCGCGAGGTCGCTGTTGAAGACGAAGAACGTGCGGCTGCCGCTGTACGTCGTGCTGAGCCCCGGCCCCGTCATGGCGCCGTCGACCCAGGCCTTGTCGAAGACCGCGACGGGCGCGTAGGTGTCCGTCCACAGGGCCTGGGCGTCGGGCATCGCGGTCGTCGCCGGTGGGCTCGTGTACGGGTTCAGGATGCTGTGCCACAGGTACTTCGCGTGGTACCCGGGGACGTCCGTGCTCGTCCACGGGATCTGGTACGAGCTCGCCGGCAGGGAGAAGACCTTCTGGAAGTTGTAGAAGGCGAGCATGACCTTCGCGTCGTAGCCGAGGCTCATGCGCTGCTGGCGGAAGATGCGCATCGAGTCGACGACGGAGGCGCGGCGGGCGGCGTCGCCGAGCTTGAGGTACGACGCGTTCTCCTCGTAGGTGAACCACGTCTTCGGGGTCGGGTTCGACAGGTAGCCGCCGAGGTAGCCGTCGGACTTCACCTCGGCCGTCTCCGCGTCGGCGGAGACGAGCTGGATGTCGGGGTTCACCGCGTCCTCGCCGCCGTAGCCCGTCTGCATGCCGGCGGTCAGGTCGGCGTTGTACGCCGGGTTCTCGTTCGAGATCGACCACATCACGATCGACGGGTGGTTGCGGTAGTGCCGGGCGATGCCGAGCACCGCCTCGAGTCCGGTCTCGCGCTGGGCCGCGGCGAGCGGCACCTCCCAGCTCGGGTGCGTGACCGGGTTCTCGGCGATGAGCATCATGCCCTTCTCGTCGGCGATGTCGACGATGTCGCGGTTGAGGGCCCAGCCGCGGTGGATGCGCAGGACGTTGATGTTCATCGCCTTGGCGACGTCGATGACCTGGCTGAAGTACGACCGGGTCAGGGCCCAGTTGCCGTTGAACGTGAGCCCGTCGGCGTCGATCCCGCCGACGCCGGCGCCGTGCAGGTTGGTCTCGATCGACTCGCCGAACAGGGCGGTGCGCACGCCGTTGACGTACACGCCGCGGAGGTTCGGGTCGCCGGAGCTGACCGCCTTCACGTCGCGGACGCCGAACCGCTCGGTGTGCTGGTCCACCGCGGTGGCCCCGATCTTGAGCGTCGTGACGAGGTTGTACAGCACGGGGTCGTCCGGCCACCAGAGCTGGAACGTGGTCCAGGGCTGGGTGATGGTGATCTTGACGCGCTGGCCGTCGGGGACCGTCTGCACCGGGCTGCCGGCGAACGTGAGCGCGGGGGCGCCGTCGGACCAGCGGTTCACCTGGTTGGCCACGGAGACGGTCTGCGCGGCGCCCGACTCGTTGCGGACGGTGACCTCGGCGGTGACCTTCCCGCCGGCGCGGTCGGGGCGGACGAAGACGTCCTCGACGTACACGTTCGGCTCCCCGACCAGCTCGACGTCCTTGAACAGGCCCGACTTGGCCTCGTGGTAGAGCCGCGGGGCGCTGCCGTCGCTCTGGTTCCAGTACTCGCCGCGCACGCCCATGGGGTACTTCACGACGCTGTACTCCGCCGGGGACGGCCCGATGAAGTTCGCGGTGATGTCCTGCACGAGCACGTCGAGCGTGTTGCCGGCCGAGCCCGGCGTGACGAGGTCGGTGATGTCCACGTCGAAGGGCGTGAGCGCGAACTCGTGGGTGCCGGCGACGGTCCCGTTGACGGTGATTGTCGTCTGCCAGTTGACGCCCTCGAAGTGCAGCTTGACCCGCCGGCCGGCGAACGAGGCCGGGACCGCGAACGTCCGCTTGTACTCGCCCTTGTGGATGTAGTGCCAGTAGCTCGGGAAGTCGAACTCGCCGACGCTGTTCCACGCCATCGGCACCCGCACGTCGTGCCAGGTGCTCCACTCCGCGGCCGGCACGGCGTCGATCGCGTCGCGGATGAAGTGCCGGTCGAGCGGGGTGTCCTGCTGCTCCCACCCGAAGAACGGCATCTTGACCGCCTTGAACTGCCACGCGTCCCCGTTGAGCGTGACCTTCTGCGCGGTGTCGGTGGTCGCCGCATCGGCGTGCGTGGGGTGGACGAGCGTCAGGAGGGCCGAGACGAGCACCCAGATCATCACGTGGCGGCGTGCGGTCATGGCGGCGAGTGTGGTTTTCGCCGGCCGCCGCCGTCAAGAGACTAATACGTATTAGTCGGTTGACTTCGCCGGTCCGCGGCCCGAGGCTGATGCGGTGGCCTGGAGGGTGACCCAGCGCGACATCGCCCGCATGACGGGCGTGAGCCAGACCCTGGTCTCGTTCGTGCTCAACGGCCGCGACGACGACCCCCGCCTGAAGATCGCCCCGGAGACCCGCGATCGCGTCCGCCGGGCCATCGAGGCGACCGGGTACGTGGCCGACCCGGTGGCCCGCCGCCTGGCCGAGCGCCGCAACCGCATCCTGGGCGTCTTCACCTACGAGCCGGTCTTCCCGAGCTCGGCCCGCGACTTCTACCACCCGTTCCTGGTGGGCATCGAGCGCCGCGCGGAGGAGCTCGACATCGACCTGCTGCTGCTGACCAGCGGCCGGCGGCAGGTCCTCCAGCGCCTGCGCCTGGCCGACGGCGCCATCCTGCTGGGCCGCTCGCTGGACCGCGCCGAGCTGACGAGCCTCGTGCGTTCGGGCCCGCCGTTCGTCTCCGTCGGCCGGCGCGACGACGCCGGCGGCCCGGTCCCGTACGTCGGCGCCGACTACGCGTCCGCGACGGCCGCGGTGGTCCGCCGCGCGGTGGACCGGGGCCACACGCGCCTGGCGTACCTGGGCGCGGGGGAGGGCGCCGAGGCCTGGGCCGACCGCTGGCGCGGCTTCACGGCCGGCCTGGAGGGCACCGGCGCGACGGCCGTACGCCTGGGCACGCCGGACGCGGTGCGCGCGGCGGGCGTGACGGCGGTGGTGTGCGAGGAGGCCGCGGACGGGCCGGCCGTGCACGCCGTCGCCCCGCACCTGTCCGTCATCACGCTGGGCGAGCCGACGCGGGCGGCCGACCCGGCGGGCGTCGTGTTCACCGGCATCGAGATCCCGCGCGAGGAGATGGGGGCGCAGGCGGTGGACGTGCTCGCCGCCCTCGTCGAGGGCCGCCCGGTCGAGCTGCAGCGGCTCCTGCCCTGCACCGTGACCGAGGGCGAGACCCTGCACGAAATTTGATGGCCCGGCAAGGGCTTCCGTGCGATGGTCAATGCCTGGGTCGCTAGCTCAACTGGTAGAGCATTCGGCTGGTTTAGTCCTTCTGCCCTCCGCCCCTCGCGGCGGCCATGGGAGTACTTCCTTCTCCCTTTTTGGACCGAAGGGTTCGGGGTTCGAGTCCCCGGCGACCGACGCACTCAGGCGGAGTGTGTCCGCGGACTGCGCGGACCGGATCGTGCGTCATGCTGGCTCCGGGGCCGAGCCCCGGACACCCCACGGTCCGACGGTTGCGCTCCGCCCATCATGGACGCCTGAATGAAGGAGACGCGCCTGCTCGAGAAGGTGATCGTCCAGAAGACGCTGCGCGTGCCGGCGAGCACCGGCGCGGCGGGCGACGGCACGCGCGTGGCCCGGCAGCTGGACGCGGCGCTGCTCGACGCCGGGTTCTCGGCGTCGCGGGCCGTGCTCGAGCACGTCGGCGCGCTGGCCCCGGGCCCGGCCATGGACCTCGCGGCCACGGTCGTCTCCGCGGTGCGCGAGCTGGTCGGCGACCATGTCCGGCACAACGCGTACTTCATCGGCTTCCCCGACGACGTGCCCGACACCGTCGAGTTCTGGACCGGGCGGCTGCGGGCCGCGGTACTCGCCGGTGGCGGCTCGGCCACCGACGAGCAGCTGCGCAGCCTGCTCGCCACGGGCGGCGTGAACCTGCTCGACCTGCCGGGCTACGGCACCTACCAGCACACGTACGACGAGCTGCTGGCCGCGCACGACGCGTTCGTCGCCGCGGCCGGCGACCGGCTGACCGTGCTGCACCTCGGCGACAGCGCCGAGGCCGAGGCGTCGCGGCTGTACCTGGCCCTGGCCGGCGGCGCGGTGCCGCTCGGCGAGGCCGACCTGGCGATCCTCGGCGAGCTCGCCGTGGCCTGCCTCGACGGCGAGCAGCCGGCGACGATCCCGGTGCGCGAGCACCGCGCCGTGCTCAACGGCGTCCGCCTCGTCCTCGGCCGGCCGCTGGTCGCCGTGGACACCACGACCGACGTGCTGCGCCTGGCCTGCCAGGCCTCCGGCGGCGACGCCTCGCTCGCCACCCCGACCCGGTTCCGGGCCTTCCGGCGCCGGGAGCGGCGGGTCCTGCTGGCCGCGCTGCACGAGATCGTCGCGGCCGCCCCGGACAAGCTCGGCGACGTCGCTCGCCACGCCGAGCCGTGGAAGCGGCTCGGGGAGCGGCTGCATCCGCACGAGTACGCCCAGTGGCCGCAGGCCCGCGAGGTCTTCGCGGTCGCGCGGGGCGAGCGGCGGGTGCGCAACCTCGCCGGTCGCGCCGAGGCGGCGGTCCGCGCGGGCGCGGCCGACCGGGCTGCGACCGTACTGTCGGCGGCTCCGGGTCTTCTGCTGCGGTCGGCGGACCGGCTGCTGCGGCTCGCCCCGCCGGCCCAGCGCGCCGCGGTCGTCGACGCGGTCACGGCCGCGCTCGGCTCGGCGTCGGGTCGCGTGCTGTGCTCGCTGCGGGAGCACGTCGGCAACCGGCTGGCGCCCGTGTCGGCGCGGATGTACGCGAACCGTTCGCGGCGCGCGTGGGTCGGCCGGGACGAGCGGCCGCCGCTACCGGCCGAGCTGGTGGCCGACCTGTCGGCCCGGCTCGACGCGGAGATCGGCGCCCGGCTGCCGGAGCCGGCGCACCCGCTCCTGGTGGACCCGGACGTGCTCGACGTCGCCCTGCCCCTGTCGGGCAAGGCGGCCGAGGGCGGCTTCGCGGTGCTGCCGCGGGGCTCGCGCGCGCCGGTCCCGGGCGAGCTGCTGCGCTTCTTCACGTACTGGCGCCAGAACAGCCGCCGCACCGACTACGACCTGTCGGTACTGCTGCTGGACGACGAGTTCCACACGGCGGGCCAGGTGTCGTGGACGAACTACCACCACGACGGCGTGGTGCACTCCGGCGACATCACCGACGCCCCGAACGGCGCGACCGAGTTCATCGACGTGCCGCTGACCGTGGGCGGACGCTATGTGGTGCCGCAGGTGTACATCTACGCGGGCGAGTCGTTCGACGAGGTCGCCGAGTCGATGTTCGGCTACCAGACCCGCACCGCCGACCAGCACGGCACCCCGTTCGACGCCCGCACCGTGCGCGCGCGCTCGCACATGCGCGGCGAGGGCCGGATCGCGCTGCCGATGGTCTTCGCCAAGGGCGAGCGCGGCTGGCAGGCCGTGTGGCTGCACCTGTACCTGCACGGCCGCCCGGCGTTCAACCGCGTCGAGGACAACACGCTCACGACCGCGGACCGCGTGCGGGCCCTGATGGAGCGGCGGTACCTCACCATGGCCTACCTCATCGACCGCTGGCGCACGCGGACCGAGGTGACCATGTGGGACGGCCGCGCGCCGGACGGGCCGGTGACCTACATCGGCCTCGAGGCCCCGGACAACCTGCCGGAGGGGTCCGAGGTGTATACATTGGATCGGCTCACCGAGCTGATCCCGGCATAGACGGCGCGAGCCGAGGCCATGAGGGCGCTTCCTCCTATTCCGTTCGACTCGGGAACCTCCGCGCAAGCGGGGGATCTGGTATTCAGCGCCCGCGCTCTCCTCGGCTCGCGCCACGCCGGTAGGTTCGGCTCGTGTTCGAGGTCGACGCCGCCCAGTTCGAGACGCTGTTCCACTGCTGCGGCCGCGCCGTCGGCACGGCCGCGCAACTGGCGGCGCTGGTCGAGGACGATCCACAGCGCCGCCGCAAGGCGCTGCGCGATCTCTGCGGCGAACTGATCCACCAGGGCACGCCGTTCACCGCCACCGGGCCGGGCGCCGTCGCGGTCGCCGCGCTGATCGGCGATCCCGCCCGGCCGGTGCCGCGAACGCCGACCTGCGCGCCGGAATGCTCGGCCTTTTCGCCGGCGTGGCCGAGGCCGTCCGCCGGCACACCGATGCCCGGCTCGACGAATGGTTCCCGCCGGCCGACCTGGACGTGGACGCCGCACTGGCCGAGGTGCTGGAGTCCGGCGACGACCTCGAGGTCTACTCCGACGGGCCGTTGGCCGGCGCGCCGGCCCCTTGTCCGGGGCCCAGCGCCGCTTCCTCGCCGCCCTCGTCGCCAACGACGACGTGTGGACGCCCGGCCTCGGCTCCATCGGCCGCACGTTCCGCGAGCTGAACCTGCCGTACGACCAGAACCTGGGCCGCGCGCTCGCAAATTCGTAACGCCGCGTAGCTTGGACCTGTGCTGCGCATCGGGGCCTGCCAGACACCCGAGATCCTCGGGGACGTGGACGCGGCCGTCGGGGTCGTCTGGGACTTCGCCGCGCAGGCGTATGCCGAGAGCGTCGACCTCCTGCTGTTCCCCGAGTGCTTCCTGCAGGGGTACCTCGGCACGGAGCGACATGTGCGCGGCCAGGCCCTCGACGTCGATGGTGCGGAGTTCGCCGCGGTGCTGCGGCGGCTGGCCCGCGTCCGGCCGATGCTGGTCCTCGGGATGATCGAGCGGGCCGGAGACGCTTGCTACAACACGGCCGTGCTCATCGGCGAAGGCCGCGTCGCCGGCCGGTACCGCAAGGCGTTCCTGACCCCGGGCGAAACGGCGTTCACCGCCGGCGACGCCTACCCGGTCTTCGATTGCGGCGGAGTGCCGTTCGGGATCAACATCTGCTTCGATACGCAGTTCCCGGCGGCGGCGGCCGCGATCGCCGCCGCGGGGGCGAAGGTCCTGCTCGTGCCGGCGCAGAACATGATGCGCCGGGACAAGGCGTTGTGGTGGTACGAGCGGCACAACCGCATCCGCGCGTGCCGGGCGCGCGAGACCGGCCTGTGGCTCGTCTCCGCCGACGTGACCGGCAGCCGCGACGAGCTCAGGACCGGGCTGGGGCCGACCTGCGTGATGGACCCGAGCGGCCGGGTCGTGGCCCGGGTTCCGACCGGCACGACCGGCCTGGTCGTCGCCGAGATCGACGGGCGTTGGCCGTCGGTGTCGGACCGGCACCGGCTCCGGTGGTCATCCGGCGCGGAAGCTCTTGTAGTAGTAGGTGCTCAGGAGCGCGTCGAAGACCTCGCCGGTCGGGGGTGCCACCACGGACGGGCGTGCAGCCTCTCGGCGAAGCCCGATGGGCCGGCGCCGCCGGGCCCCGCGCGGCCTGGCGCGTGAGGCGCAGATCGTGAGGGGGTGCGGGTGGAGGCGAAGCCTCCCCCGCCAAGGCTGGGAGGCACAGCTCATATCGGTAGGCCAGCATAGTTCTCGGCCAGGCCCGTCGCGCCCGCGGTGCTCGTCGTCACCCACCGTAGCTGGGACAGCTGGAGCTCCGCGTCGAACGGGTCGCCCGAGGCGTGCAGCATCGTCGTCATCCACCACGAGAAGTGGGTGCAGCGCCAGACCCGGCGCAGGGCGTCGTCCGAGTACCGGTCGGCCGGTCCGGCATCCCGCTCCTTGACGAGGGCGATCAGCGCGCGCGCCAGCAGGGCCACGTCCGCGATCGCCAGGTTCAGGCCCTTCGCGCCCGTCGGGGGCACGATGTGCGCGGCGTCGCCGGCCAGGAACAGGCGGCCGTACCGCATGGGGGTCTGCACGAAGCTGCGCATGGGCAGGACCGATTTGTCGGTGATCGGGCCCGGGGCCAGGGTCCAGCCGTCCTGGCCGTGGCCGAGCCGTTTGGCGAGCTCGTCCCAGACCTGGGCGTCGGACCAGGCGGCGGGGTCGGTTCCGTTGGGCACCTGGAGGTACAGCCGCGAGACCGTCTCCGACCGCATCGAGTGCAGCGCGAACCCGTCGGGGTGCCAGGCGTAGATGAGCTCGTCGGTCGACGGGGCCACGTCGGCCAGGATGCCCAGCCAGGAGTAGGGGTAGGTGCGCTCGAAGACCCGCCGCGCCGGCGCCGGGACGGCCGCGCGGCTCGGGCCGAAGGAGCCGTCGCAGCCCGCGATGACGGACGCCTCCAGCGTCACGGCCGCGCCGTCGCGGTCGCGGAACGTCACGTACGGGCGGTCCGTGGTCAGGTCGTGCAGCCGCGTGTCCGAGACCTCGTACAGGACCGGGCCGGAGTGCGCGGCCACCAGGTCCTTCTGCATCTCGGTCTGCCCGTACACCCACACGCTGCGGCCCGCGAGGTCGACGAAGTCGAGGTGGTGGCGCTTGTGCGGCCACTGCAGGTACACCCCGCGGTGCTGGTGGCCCTCGACGCGCAGGCGGTCGCCGAGGCCGGCCTCGGTCAGCAGCTCGACGCTGGAGTGCTCCAGGATCCCGGCCCGGATGCGCGAGGCCACGTACTCCTTCGACCGCGTCTCCACCACGACGGACTCGACGCCGGCCCGGGCCAGCAGGTGCGAGAGCAGCAGTCCGGCGGGGCCGGCGCCGACGATGGCGACCTCGGTGCGCATGTCCCCCAGCCAACCCCTCCGGGCCGGGCGCGACAAGGCCCGGGTTCCACTGAACGGAAGGGACTGCTCGCGGCGACGGCCGCGGGCGCATACGGTTCGGACGTGAGCAGTTTGCCGACCCAGGCCGACATCGACGAGGAGATCGCGGCGATCGCTGCGGCGCGCACGGCCGACAACGGGACGCGGCTGGACTATCCGCCGTACCGCAGCACGATCCTGCGCCATCCGGCCCGCCCCCCGGTGCCCGTCGACCCGGAGGGGGTGGAGCTGTGGGCGCCCGTCTTCGGCCCCCGCGACGTCGCCGCCGACGAGGCCGACCTGACCGTCCAGCACGCGGGGGAGCCGATCGGGGAGCGGATCGTGCTGACCGGGCGGGTCGTCGACGGCGGCGGCCGGCCGGTCGCCCACCAGCTCGTCGAGGTGTGGCAGGCGAACGCGGCCGGGCGGTACCGCCACCAGCGCGACCAGCACCCGGCGCCGCACGACCCGAACTTCACCGGCCACGGGCGCTGCATCACCGGCGCCGACGGGAGCTACCGGTTCGTCACCGTCAGGCCGGGTCCGTACCCGTGGCGCAACCACGTCAACGCGTGGCGCCCCGCGCACATCCATTTCTCGCTGTTCGGCACCGACTTCACCCAGCGCCTGGTGACGCAGATGTACTTCCCCGGCGACCCGCTGTTCGCCCGCGACCCGATCTTCCAGTCGGTCACCGACCCGAAGGCCCGGGAGCGGCTCATCGCCGCCTACGACCACGATCTCAACACGCCGGAGTGGAGCCTGGGCTACCGCTGGGACATCGTGCTGACCGGCACGCACCGCACGCCGATCGAGGACGAGGCATGAGCGAGTTCACGCCCGGGCAGACCGTCGGGCCGTTCTTCCACCTGGGGCTGCCGTACCCCGGCGACAGCGAGCTGGTGCCACCCGGGCACGCGCAGGCGGTACAACTGCGGGGCAACATAACCGACGGGTCCGGCGAACCCGTGCCGGACGCGCTCGTGGAGCTTTGGCAGGCCGATCCCGAGGGCCGGGTCGTGCGCGAGGCCGGCTCGCTGCGCCGCGACGGCTGGACGTTCACCGGCTGGGGGCGTGCCGGCACGGACGCGACGGGGCGGTACACCTTCTCGACGCTCGTGCCCGGCGGGCCGCGCCCGTTCTTCGCCCTGACGGTGTTCGCGCGCGGGCTCACCGACCGGCTGTTCACGCGCGCCTATCTGCGCACGGAGGACCTGCCGCCGGTGGACCGCCGCGAGACGCTGCTGGCCGTCGCCGAGCCGCGCGGATGGCGCTTCGACATCCGGCTCCAGGGCGACGACGAGACGGTGTTCCTGACGTTCCCGGGGCAGCAGTGACTTCGGTGTGTACCGCGGACGAGGCCGTCGCCTCCGTGCGCGACGGCGACACCGTGCTCGTCGGCGGGTTCGGGATGGCCGGCATGCCGGTCACGCTCATCGACGCGCTCATCGCCCACGGCGCCGCCGGGCTGACCATCGTGTCGAACAACGCCGGCAACGGCGACACGGGCCTCGCCGCGCTGCTGGCGGCCGGGCGGGTCCGCAAGGTGATCTGCTCGTTCCCGCGCCAGGCCGACTCGTGGGTCTTCGACGGGCTCTACCGGGCCGGGAAGATCGAGCTGGAGGTGGTACCGCAGGGGACGCTGGCCGAGCGCATGCGCGCCGCGGGTGCGGGCATCGGCGCCTTCTACTGCCCCACCGGCGTGGGCACGCCGCTGGCCGCGGGCAAGGAGACGCGGGTCATCGACGGGCGCGCCTACGTGCTGGAGTACCCGATCCGCGGCGACGTCGCCCTGATCCGCGCGCACACCGGCGACCGGATGGGCAACCTCGTGTACCGCAAGACCGCCCGCAACTTCGGCCCGGTGATGGCCACGGCGGCGGCGCTCACCGTCGCCGAGGTGCGGCACGTCGTCGAGCCCGGCGCCATCGACCCGGAAGCGGTGGTGACGCCGGGCATCTACGTCGACCGGCTCGTGGAGGTGGCCGGATGACCCTGTCCCGCTCGGACATGGCGGCCCTGGTGGCGCGGGACATCCCCGACGGCGCCTACGTGAACCTGGGCATCGGCCAGCCCACGACCGTCGCGGACCATCTCGCCCCGGAGCGCGGGATCGTGCTGCACACCGAGAACGGCATGCTGGGCATGGGCCCGCTGAACGAGGACGACCCCGACCCGGACCTCATCAACGCGGGCAAGCAGCCGGTGACCGAGCTCCCCGGGGCCGCCTACTTCCACCACGCCGACTCCTTCGCCATGATGCGCGGCGGCCACCTGGACGTCTGCGTGCTCGGCGCCTTCCAGGTGTCGGCGGGCGGCGACCTGGCCAACTGGCACACCGGCGAGCCGGGCGCGATCCCCGCCGTCGGCGGTGCGATGGACCTCGCGATCGGGGCGAAGGAGGTGTACGTCATGATGAGCCTCTTCGCCCGGGACGGCTCCCCGAAGCTGGTGCCGGCGTGCACGTACCCGCTGACCGGCCTGGCCTGTGTGAGCCGCGTCTACACCGAGCACGCCGTGTTCCACCTGGGCCCGTCCGGCGTGGTCGTGGCCGAGACCTTCGGCACCACCGTGGGCGAGCTGCGGGCCCGCCTGGCCGTGCCCCTACTTGGCGGCGAGTGAGCCGAGGGCGCCGTCCGCGTCGAGGGGCTCGCCGCGCAGGTACGCCGTCGTGAGCCGCTGGATGAGCGCGACCCGCTCGGGGTTCTCGTCGGTGGTCTCGGCCGACTCGTAGCCGGAGATGCCGCCGAGGGAGTGTTCGGCCCCGAACAGGGTCAGCAGGTGCTTGGGGCCCGGGCTGAGGTGGTAGGCGTCGGTGAACCAGTCGGGGCCGCGCACCGACAGCGCCGACTGGTCGCGGTCGCCGGCGACGATGAGCGCGGGCGTCTCCATGTGTTCGAAGTCCGGGCTCATGAACGGGAAGTGCTCGGCCGCGAACGGCGTCAGGTCGTCGCCGCCCGTGCCGGTGAGGGCCAGCAGTACCCCCGCGGAGACCCGCTTGTCGGTGAAGTCCTCGCCGCTCGGGGTGCGCGCGCCGAGCAGGGTGCTGGCGGTCTGGGCGCCCCAGGAGTGCCCGGCCACGGCGATCCGCGAGTGGTCGACCCGGTTCGCGAGCCCGGGCACGGCCGCCTCCAGCTCGTCGAGGCGGTCGATGGCCTCCTTGAGGTCGTCGATGCGGATGCGCCAGACGTCGTCGGTGAGGGGCCGGTTCAGCGTCCGGGAGTCGAGGTGCGTCGGCTGGACGACGACGAAGCCGTGCGCGGCCCAGTACGCCGCGAGCGGCTCGTAGCCGCGCGCCGACTGCCCGAACCCGTGCGAGAACACGATGACGGGCAGGCCGGTGCCGGTGACGGGCGCGGAGACGCGGACGGGCCGGGTGAGGGCGATCGGGTGCACGGAGACGACGGGCGTGGGCATGGAGGTCCTCCGGTATGCTGTCTTAACGGAACCTGGTTCCGCTAAGTTATCCGGAACCTGGTTCCGGTATCCACTCTTTGTGACGGGGGTTACGGTGGCCGATCCGCCGCGCAAGCGCCGCTCGGATTCCCGCCGCAACGAGCAGGCCCTGCTCGAGGCGGCGGCCGCGGCTTTCGTCGCGTCGGGCGTCGACGCGCCCGTGCGCGACATCGCGGCCCGGGCCGGGGTCGGCGTCGGCACGATCTACCGCCACTTCCCGACCCGCGCCGACCTCGTCGTGGCCGTGTACCGCCACCAGGTCGAGGCGTGCGCCGAGGCGGGCCCGGCGCTGCTGGCCTCGAGCCCGTCGCCGCACGCCGCGCTGGCCGCGTGGATCGAGCTGTTCGCCGACTTCCTCGTGACCAAGCACGGCCTGGCCGACCAGAGCCTGCACGGGTACTTCATCGAGCGCCTCGTCCCCGTCTGCGCCCAGCTGCTCGAGGCCGCCGCCGGCTCGGGCGAGATCGAGCCCGGCATGGACGCGCTGGTGCTGATGCGCGGGGTCGGCAACCTGTGCATCGGCGCGGCGGACCCCGGCTACGACGCCCGGCGCATGATCCGGCTCGTCATCGCGGGACTGCGCGCGCGGTAGGGCCTTCCCCCGCGGCGGTACTGCGGGCAGCGGGATCGAAGTCGGTCACTGGGCGCCATAGCGTTCGGGTATGAGATTGCTGAAGCACGCGATGATCCTCGGATTGGCCGGCTCGGCACTGCTGTTCGCGACCCCGGCGCAGGGCCAGGACGACGGGCGCGGCACGGTCGTGGCCGTCCAGCCGCTGCGGGGTCTCGACGCCTGCGGAGGTGCGCGCGGCCCTCACCGAGGCGCAGTTCGCCCCCGGCGACGTCCGGTTCGGCGTCGACACCTTCCAGGTGGTGTACCGCACGATCGACGCCCGCCGCCGCCCGTCGGGCCCGCTGGCCGCGGCCCTGGCCGAGCACGACGCCTCCTGCGACGGCCTGCGGGCCCCGGCCCGGCTGTTCGTGGACCGCGCGGACGAGCAGGTCCCGGCGGCGAGCAGCGACTACTGCGCCGCGCGGCTGCGCTCGGCCACGGTCGTCGACCTCGGCTCGCACCCCTGGGAGGGCTCGGCCCACCTGGGCTCGAACGTCACCGGGGCGACGGCCGCGCTGGCCTGGTTCCGCGGGCTCGGCCGGTAGGTGGTTCACTGCACCGGTGCCGCTTGACTACGACGCCGAGCTGACCAGGTACGGCGCGGTGCTGCGCCGTACCTGGGGCATCCGGCCGCACGACAACGTCCTCGACATCGGCTGCGGCGCGGGGGAGACGACCCGCGCCGCGGCCGATGTCGCATCCGCCGGTCACGTGCTCGGCGTGGACGTGTCGGCCGATGCCGTCGCCCGGGCCCGGGAGGCGGGCGGCGCGGCCTACGAGTGCGCGGACGCGCAGACGTACGCCTTCGCGCCGGCCTCCTTCGACGTGGCGATCAGCCGCTTCGGCACCATGTTCTTCGCCGGCCCGGTGGCCGCGTTCGCGAACATCGGCCGCGCACTGCGCCCGGGCGGCCGCCTGGTGATGCTGGTCTGGCAGGCCGCGGACCGCAACGAGTGGGCCGTGACGCTCCGCCGCGCGTTCCCCCTGCCGGAGTCCCCGTTCTCGCTCGCCGACCCGGCCCCGATCCTCACGGCGGCGGGCTTCGCCGGCGTGGCGTGCACCGAGGTCGAGGAGCCCGTGTACTACGGCCCGGACGCGGACGCGGCCCTCGGCTTCGTCCGCGGCTTCGCCGGGGCCGGCGCCGCGACGGAGGACGCGCTCACGCGCCTGCGCGCCGACCTCGCCGCACACCTGACCGGCGACGGCGTCTGGCTCGGCGCCCGCGCGTGGCTCGTCACGGCGTCCCGGGCGTGACCGCAGAAGGTCATCGGCGAGTCCTGGCCCGGCGAGATCGTCGCCTAGCTCGCCACCATCGACGAGGCCGGGGCCCGCTTCGCCGCCGTGCGCGGGGCCGTCCGCTCGTGACGGCGGAGCTGAGCTGACGGGTCTCCCGTCACGTCTGCCACACTGGGCCGATGAAGGAGAGCGAGGAGCTGCCCGGCGCGAGCCTGGTCGAGCTCGCGGCGCTCCGGCTGACCCGGGAGATTCTCGGCGGCGGCACCGAGCCCGGCGAGCGCCTCGTCGAGGAGCAGCTGACCCGGCGCTTCGGCATCAGCCGCGCGCCGCTGCGGGAGGCGCTGCGGCTCCTCGCGCAGCAGGGCCTCGTCGAGCACCTGCCGCGGCGCGGGGTGCGCGTGGCGATCCTCTCCGACACCGACATCCAGGAGCTGTACGCGGTCCGCGACGTGCTGGAGCGCCACGCCGTGCAGGCCACGCCGCCCGACGCCGACCTGGCCGGCGTGGCCGCGGCGATGAAGGCGATGCAGGCCGCCGACGCCCGGGGTGACCACTTCGACGTGGCCACCGCGCACCGCGAGTTCCACGTCGCGGTGGTGGCGCTGGCCGGGAACCGGCAGCTGACCCTCGTGTACGAGTCGGTGCTGGTGAAGATCCAGCTGTACATGGCGCTCAACCTGCGCCGCGAGGCCACTGTCGCCCGCCCGCACGACGGCGTGCACCGCCACGAGCGCCTCCACGAGGCCGTCGGCACCCACGACGGCGAAGCGGTCCTGCGGGCGCTGGCCGGGCACGGGGCGCGCTCCTACCTCGCCTGAGGCGCTCCTACCTCGCCTGAGGCGCTCCGGGGGAAGCCGGCGAAGTGAGACGCCGGACATCGATGCGTTACACGGCGTGGCGGTTCGTGTAACAGAATTGTCGACAATCGACAGCATGACCAGCATCGCCGCCCGCAGCGGGATCGCCGCTCTCCGCGACGCCTACCGGCGCGGTGAGGTCGAGCCCGCCGACGTCGCGGAGCAGGTGATCGCCGCCGATGCCCCGGACGGGGTGTGGATCGGCCGGACCGAGCCCGAGGCGCTCCGCCGCCGGGCGCGGGAGTTGCAAGGCAAGGAGCATCTGCCGCTGTACGGCATCCCGTTCGCGGTCAAGGACAACATCGACGTCGCCGGCCTGCCCACCACGGCCGCCTGCCCCGCGTTCGCCTACCCGGCGCCGCGCACGGCGCCGGTGGTCGAGCGGCTCCTGGCCGCGGGCGCCATGCTGGCCGGCAAGACCAACCTCGACCAGTTCGCCACCGGCCTCACCGGCTCCCGCTCGCCCTACGGCGCCGTCGAGAGCGTCTACGGCGGCGGCCTCATCGCCGGCGGCTCCAGCAGCGGCTCGGCGGTCGCGGTCGCGGCCGGGGCGGTCGCCTTCGCGCTCGGCACCGACACCGCCGGCTCCGGCCGCGTGCCCGCCGCGCTCAACGGCATCGTCGGGCTCAAGCCGACCCGGGGGCTGCTCAGCACGCTCGGGGTCGTGCCCGCCTGCCGGTCCCTGGACTGCGTCTCGGTCTTCACGCGCGACGTCGCCGACGCCGCGACGGTCCTGGGCGTGGCGGCCGGGCCGCACCCCGAGGACCCCTGGTCCCGCACGGGCCGGGCCCGGAGGAAGGACCCGGATTCGGTACGGCTGGCCGTCGCCCGGCCCGAGGCGCTGGACTTCGAGGGCGACCGGGGCCAGGCCGAGCGCTACGTCGCCGGCTGCGTGGCCCTGGCCCGGCTCACCGCCGGGGTGGACCCGGCCGGCATCGAACCGCTGCTCGAGGCGGGCGGCCTGCTGTACCAGGGCCCGTGGGTCGCCGAGCGCCTCGCCGACCTGGAGGACTTCCTGCGCGGGCACGCCGGCGAGGTGCTGCCGCTGACCCGGGGCATCATCGAGGGCGGGCGCCGCTACACCGCCGCCGACACGTTCCGCGCCCAGCACCGGCTGCGCGAGCTGCGGGCCGCGGCCGACCGGCTCTTCGAGCGCCACGACGTGCTGGCGCTGCCGACGGTCCCGACCACGTACACGCTCGCCGACATCGCCGCGGACCCGCTGGGCCGCAACGCGGTCCTGGGCCGGTACACGCAGTTCGCGAACCTGCTCGACCTGGCCGTGGTGAGCGTCCCGAACGGGCACACCCCGGACGGGCGCCCGGCCGGCCTGCAGCTGATCGGGCCCGCGTTCAGCGAGCCGACGCTGCTGGCGCTGGCCGCCGCCCTGCTGGGCGAGGCCCCGGCGGCCGCCCCGTCCGGCGAGGACCTGGTCGAGCTCGCGGTCGTCGGGCACCACCTGCGCGGCGAGGCCCGCAACGGGGAGCTCGTCGCGCTCGGCGGGCGGTTCGCGCGCACCACCCGTACCGCGGACTGCTACCGGCTGTACCGGCTGCCCAGCGGCGTGCCCGGGCTGGTGCGGGTCGCCGCGGGCGCGGGCGCGGCGATCGAGGTCGAGATCTGGCGGCTGCCGGGCACGGCGCTGGGCGCGCTGCTGGCCGGCGTCGCCCCGCCGCTGTCGATCGGGTTCGTGTCCACCGTGGACGGCCCGGTCACCCCGGGCTTCCTGTGCGAGGCGTACGCGGCCGCCGGCGCACGGGACATCACCGCCGGCGGCGGCTGGCGGGCCTACCGGCACGAGGAGGGACCATGAGCGCAACCATCGGCCCGGTCGTCGGCGCGAAGCCCTACGCCTGGCCCTACGACGGGCAGGTGCCGGTCGGGCGCACCGCCCTGCTGTGCATCGACTGGCAGACCGACTTCTGCGGGCCCGGCGGCTACGTCGACAGCATGGGCTACGACATCGGCCTGACCCGGGCCGGCCTGCCGGGCACGGCGAAGCTGCTCGACCACGTCCGCGGGCTGGGCATGCTCGTCGTGCACACCCGCGAGGGCCACGACCCGGACCTGAGCGACCTGCCGCCGAACAAGCGCTGGCGCTCGGCCCGGATCGGCGCCGAGATCGGCTCGGCCGGCCCGTGCGGCCGGATCCTGGTCAGGGGCGAGCCCGGCTGGCAGATCGTGCCCGAGGTCGCGCCGCTGGCCGGCGAGGTGGTCGTCGACAAGCCCGGCAAGGGCGCCTTCTACGCCACCAACCTCGACCTCGTCCTGCGCACGCACGGCATCACGCATCTGATCCTGACCGGCATCACCACCGACGTCTGCGTGCACACCACGATGCGCGAGGCGAACGACCGCGGGTTCGAGTGCCTGATCCTGTCCGACTGCACGGGCGCCACCGACCCGTCCAACCACGCCGCCGCCCTGCACATGGTCACCATGCAGGGCGGGGTCTTCGGCGCCGTCGCCACCTCCGGCGACGTCATCGCGGCAACAGCCGGCTAGGAGTGTCCACTGTGGCCCTTGTCGACGCACTTCCCGGACCGTACCCCTTCGACCCCGCGACCACGGCGCTGATCGTCATCGACATGCAGCGCGACTTCATGGAGCCCGGCGGCTTCGGCGAGACCCTCGGCAACGACGTCGCCCAGCTGCGCCGCACGATCGAGCCGACGCGGGCCCTGCTCGCGGCGGCCCGCGCGGCCGGCCTGACGATCATCCACACCCGCGAGGGGCACCGGCCGGACCTGTCGGACTGCCCGCCCGCGAAGCTCAACCGCGGCGACCCGAGCCTGCGTATCGGCGCGCCCGGACCGATGGGCCGCATCCTGATCCGCGGCGAGCCCGGCCACGACATCATCGACGAGCTCGCCCCGGCCCCGGGCGAGCCGGTCATCGACAAGCCCGGCAAGGGCGCGTTCTACGCGACCGACCTCGGCGAACGGCTGACCGCCGGGGGCATCCGCAGCCTCGTCGTCACCGGCGTCACCACCGAGGTCTGCGTGCACACCACCGTCCGGGAGGCCAACGACCGCGGGTACGAGTGCCTCGTGCTCGCCGACTGCGTCGGGTCGTACTTCCCGGAGTTCCAAGCGGCGGGCCTGAAGATGATCGCCGCGCAGGGCGGCATCTTCGGCTGGGTCGCCGAGTCCCCGGCGTTCATCGCCGCCCTGCAGCCGGTCAAGGAGCCGACATGGAACTGAAGATCCCGTGGTGGGTGCGCGGCGACACGAACGCCTTCTTCGGCTTCGGCGTCAACGTGCTCGTCAACGTGCTCACCCTGACGTCGCTGTGCCTGTTCGTGGTGAAGCTCAGCGAGCACGACGTGTTCCACGCGATCCTGCCGGCGCTGGGCATCGCCCTCGTCGTCGGCAACGTCTACTACACCTTCCTCGCCCGGCGCCTGGCCCGGCGGGAGAACCGCACCGACGTGACGGCGCTGCCCTACGGCCCCAGCGTCCCGCACATGTTCATCGTCATCTTCGTCATCATGCTGCCGGTGTACCTGCGCACGCAGGACGCGACCAAGGCGTGGAAGGCCGGCCTCGCCTGGGCGTTCATCATCGGCGTGATCGTGCTCATCGGCGCGTTCGTCGGCCCCTTCATCCGCAAGTACGCGCCGCGGGCGGCCCTGCTGGGCACCCTGGCCGGCATCTCCATCACGTTCATCGCGATGCTGCCCGCGGCCCGGATGTGGAACCTCGCGTGGGTCGCCCTGCCGGTCTTCGCGCTGCTGCTCATCGGCCTGCTCACCGACACGAAGCTGCCCGGCAACTTCCCGATCGGCCTCGCCGCGCTGCTCGTCGGCACGGCCGTCGCCTGGATCGGCGGGGCCATGCACGGCAACGCGGTCAGCGCGGCCGCCCACGACATCGGCTTCGCGCTGCCCGGCCTGCACCTGAACCTGCTGTTCTCCGGCCTGTCCGACGTGGCCCCGCTGCTGGCCACCGCCATCCCGCTCGGCGTCTACAACTTCACCGAGGGCATGTCCAACGTGGAGAGCGCGGCGGCCGCCGGCGACAACTACAACCTGCGCAGCGTGCTGCTCGCCGACGGGGCCGGGGCCATCATCGGCGCCGCGCTCGGCTCGCCCTTCCCGCCGGCGGTCTACGTCGGCCACCCGGGCTGGAAGAAGGCCGGCGGGCGCAACGGCTACTCGATGGCCACCGGCGTCGTCATCGCGCTGCTGTGCTTCCTGAGCATGTTCGGCCTGCTCGGCGCGGTGCTCCCGATGCCGGCGATCGTGCCGATCCTGCTGTACATCGGCCTGCTCATCGGCGCTCAGGCCTTCCAGTTCACCCCGAAGGCGCACGCCGCGGCGGTGATCGCGGCCCTGGTGCCCAACATCGCGCAGTGGGCGACGAGCCAGATCGACAACTCCCTGGCCGCCGCCGGCACCACCGCGGCGAAGGTCGGCACGGCCGCGCTGGAGGGCAACGGCGTCATCTACGGCGGCCTGCTCACCCTCGGCCAGGGCGCCATCCTGGCCGGGCTGGTCCTCGGCTCGATCGTGGCCTTCATCATCGACAAACGCTTCGTCCACGCGGGGATCTTCGCCCTGGCCGGCGCGCTGCTGTCCTTCGTCGGGCTCATCCACGCCGCGAAGGTCGGATGGAACGCCAGCGGCCCCGTCGCGCTGGGGTACCTGTTCATCGCGGTGGTCTGCGGCCTGTTCGCGCTGACCCGCCCGGCCCCGCGCGCGAAGGAGCCCGACGAGATCGAGCTCGACCGGCTGCACGGCGCCGAGGACCCGG
This sequence comes from Dactylosporangium sp. McL0621, assembly GCF_049995355.1. Classification (NCBI taxonomy): domain Bacteria; kingdom Bacillati; phylum Actinomycetota; class Actinomycetes; order Micromonosporales; family Micromonosporaceae; genus Dactylosporangium; species Dactylosporangium sp. McL0621. Next base: position 8,124,831 of record NZ_CP188259.1, on the reverse strand, counting down.
CGCCCGCCGCCGCCCCCGAACCGGCCCCGGCCGTCTAGAGAGGAACCCATGGACATCGATCGCCCGGACGTCGTCGCCGAGGTCGCGGCCGCCTTCACCGACTACGAGAAGGCGCTGGTCGCCGGCGACGTCCGGGCGCTCGGTGCCTGGTTCTGGGACTCACCGGCGGTGACCCGCTTCGGCATCGCGGACCGCCAGACCGGCGCGGCCGCCCTGCACGAGTGGCGGGCCGCCCAGCCCCCGCTCCCGGCGGGCCGGCGCCTCTTCGACACCCGGATCACCGCCTTCGGCCCGGACCTGGCCACCGTGACGACGCTGTTCGCCTATCCGGGCGGCGCCGGCGAGGGCCGCCAGTCCCAGACGTGGGTCCGGCTACCGGAGGGCTGGCGAATCGTCCACGCCCACGTATCGGTCTGCTAGCCCGGTGCAGCCGCGCAGGTCGGTGAAGCGCTTGACCGCCGCGGGGCCGGTCACCGGCCGGGGCTGGCCCGTCCCCGAGACGACCGCCGGCACGAGCGTCGCCTGCGTCGCGGTGCGGCCGTGGACCTTGACCTGCAGGACGCCCGTGTCGCCGGAGCCCACGTACCAGACGAAGTTGCCCAGCCCGTAGGCCACGTACGTGCGGCCCAGCCAGCCGTCGCCCTGCAGGACGTGGGCGTGCGCGCCGATGATGAGGTCGGCGCCCGCGCCGGCCAGGGCCGCGGCGAAGGACTTCTGGTCGGCGTTCGGGCACGAGACCGTCTCGGTGCCCCAGTGGTTGAACACGATCACGATGTCGGCCTGCGCACGGGCCGCCCGGACCGCGGCGGTGGCGCGCGGCACGTCCCAGGCCATCGCGATGCCCGGGGTCGCCGGCCCCGCCTTCCAGGACTCGGCCAGGGTGTGGATCTGGCTGAAGCCGAGCAGCGCCACCCGCACGCCGCGCACGGGCAGGATCAGCGGCGCGTAGGCCTCGTCGATCGTGCGGCCGCCGCCGAAGACGGGCAGGCCCGCCGCCGCGGCGAGGTCGAGGGTGTCGGCGAAGCCCACCCGGCCGTAATCCAGGGCGTGGTTGTTCGCGATCGTCACGGCGTCGATGCCGGCCGCCTTCAGGGCCGTGTACGCCGTCGCCGGGGCGCGGAAGTGGTACTCCTTCGGCTCCGGCGTGCCCCGCTCGGTCACCGCGCTCTCCAGGTTCACCACGGCGAGGTCGGCCCCGGACAGCACCGGCGTCATCGGGCCGATCGCGGTCGCCGGGTTCCGCAGCAGCGCGGCGGTGCGGCCGGTGAAGTGCACGTCACCGGCGAAGGCGAACGTCAGGTCCACGGGCGCGGCCGGCGGCGCGGAAGACGGGGCGGCGGACGGCGACGCCGGCGCGGACGGGAGCGAGGTCGGCGGCGCCGGCACGGCCGGCGCGGCGGAGCAGCCGGCCAGCAGCACGACCAGCGCCAGCGGGGCCGCCCTCATGCGAGCACCGGCAGTTGGATCGTGAGGACCGTCCCCCGCGGGTCGCCGGGCGCGACGGAGACGGTGCCGCCGTGGTGCGCGGCGGTCTGCGCGACGATCGCCAGGCCCAGCCCCGAGCCCGGCATGCCCCGCGCGGCCGGCGCCCGGTAGAAGCGGTCGAACACGAAGGGCCGGTCGGCCTCGTCGATGCCGGGGCCCTCGTCGCGCACGGTCAGGCGGCCGCCGGCGGTCAGGACCACGGCGACGGTACCGCCGGCCGGGCTCCACTTCGCCGCGTTGTCGAGCACGTTGACCGCCATCCGCTCCAGCTCGCCCGGGCGCCCGTGCACCGTCACCGGGGCCAGGTCGGCGGCGAACGTGAGGCCCGGGGCCCGGATGCGCACCCGCTGGACCGCCGCCGCGACGATCTCGGCGAGGTCGACGGGCTCGGGCTCCTCGCGGGCCGTCTCCTCCCGGGCCAGCTCGACCAGCTCGGTGGTGAGTGTGGCCAGCTCGCCGACCTGCGACTCGAGGTCGGCCAGCAGCCGGGCGCGCTCCTCGGGCGGCAGCCGGTGCGCGAGCTCGGGCCGCCGCTCGACCGCCAGCAGCAGCTCGACGTTCGTGCGGATGCTGGTCATCGGCGTGCGCAGCTCGTGGCTCGCGTCCTCGACCAGGGTGCGCTGGGCGCGGCGGGACGCGTCGATGGCGCCGAGCATCGTGTTCACCGAGCGGCCGAGGCGGGCGATCTCGTCGACGCCGTGGACGGGGACGGGCCGGGTCAGGTCCATCGTGACGGCGACCTCCTCGACCGCCTCGGCCAGGCGGGACACGGGCACCAGGCCGGCCCGGGCGACGGCCCGCCCGAGCAGGGCCGCGCCCGCGATCCCGACCGCGCACCCGGCGGCGAGCAGGAGCCCGAGCTGGCCCAGGGTGCGCCCGGACGGGTCCTGGTTGATGGCGACCTGCACCGCGCCGCCGCCGGTGGCCGGGAGGGTCAGCATCTGGTACCGGTCCCCGTCCAGCATCACCATCTCCTGCACGGACGCGCGGCGGCCGGCGAGGACCTGGCGCACCCCGGCGGTGATCGGCAGCGAGGCGGAGTCGCTCACCGTGGCCCCGTCGCCGTCGATGATCTGCCAGCGGGTGCCGAGGTCCTTGGGCCGGTGCCAGGGCGGGCCGTGGCCGTCGGGCGGGCCGAACTTCGGCTCGGGGTCGGGCAGCTGCGCCCCGCCGGCGCGCCACTGGTCGGGCTGGGCGGCGATCGCCTGCGCGTCGGTGGTGAGCTGGGTCTGCAGCTGCCGGTGCTGGATCTCGAACACGGCCGCGAACGCCACCGCCGCCACCGTGAGCACCGCGACCGCGACGGCCCCGGAGACCAGGATGGAGAGCCGGTCACGCAGGGTCCGGCGGTGCCACCAGGCGGTCACAGCGGCTCCTCCCGCAGCACGAACCCGACCCCGCGCACCGTGTGCAGCAGCCGTTGCTCGCCGTCGGCCTCCAGCTTGCGGCGCAGATACCCGAGGTACACGTGAATGCTGTTGCTCGTCTCCCCGAAGTCGTAGCCCCACACGTGCTCGAAGAGCAGCTCCCGGGTCAGCACCTGCCGGGGGTGGCGGAGGAACACCTCGAGAATGGCGAACTCGGTGCGGGTGAGCCGCATCGGCCGCTCGCCGCGCCAGACCTCGCGGGTCTGCGGGTCCAGGCGCAGGTCGGCGAAGCGCAGCTCGCCCGACGGCGCGGCCGCGGTGCGCTGGGCCCGGCGCAGCAGTGCCCGCAGCCGCGCGAGCAGCTCCTGCAGCGCGAACGGCTTCACGAGGTAGTCGTCGGCGCCCGCGTCGAGCCCGGCGACCCGGTCCCCGACGCTGTCGCGGGCGGTGAGCATGAGCACCGGCACGAGCACCCCCTCGCCCCGCAGCTCCCGGCAGGTCTCCAGGCCGTCGATCACCGGCATGCTCACGTCGAGCACCACGGCGTCGGGCTCCGCGCCCCGCACGGCCAGGATCGCCGCGGCCCCGTTGTCGGCGGTCTCGACCTGGTACCCCTCGAAGCGCAGCGTCCGCGCGAGGGAGTCCCGCACGGCGGCGTCGTCGTCGACCACCAGAATCCGCAAGCCCGCCCCCTCGTCCACGGCCCGAGTCTGGCCACCGCGGGTGAGAGCGGCGGCGGGGCGGGCCTAAGAATTGCCTAAGAGCTCGACTCTCTCACGCAATTCTTAGGTGTGGGACCGCGCACTCCTTAAGCGGGGGATCGATGCTTGATGCATGACCGACGACGACCTCTCCAAGCAGCCTCCGCCGCCCGCGGAGCCTGCCGAACCGGTGGAGCCCGTGGAAGCACCGGCTCCGCCACCGGCGCCCCAGCCGCCCCCGCCGCCTCCTCCGCCCGGCCGTCCGGCGTGGGGCGGTTGGCCCGGGGGCTGGCGCGGCGACCGCGGGCGCCGCAACGGCGTGCTGATCGCGATCGTGGCCCTGGTGGTCGGCTGCTGCCTGGGCGCGGGCGTGACGGCGGTCGGCGCGGTGGTCTTCGGCCACCACGGCGGCCCGCAGCGCGTCGGGCCGGGCCACGACCGCTACGAGCACTACCGGGGCGGCGACCCCCGCGACCCGCGCGGTCCCGGCGGTCCCGGCGCGCCCGGCAACGGCCGCTTCGACCGCAACCGGCCGCCGGCTCCGGCCCCGACGACAGCCCGGACGACGGCCGTACCCACGCCGACGGCCTCCTGACCGCCGGGCGGCACGGACCCGGACGGGTCCGTGCCGCCCGGTCAGACCGGCACCTTCCAGATCACCCGGGTACCCCTGGTCTCCACCGGCCCCACCGTGCACTCCCCGCCCAGGTCGGCGGCGCGCGCCCGCATGTTCGGCAGCCCGTGCCCGGCCGAGGACCCGCCGGCCGGCCCGACGCCGTCGTCCTCGACGGTCAGGTCCAGCGAGCCGCCGCCCACGGCTACGAGCACCCGCGCCGACGCGGCCCGGGCGTGTTTGGCGATGTTGCTCAGCGACTCCCGCAGTACCGCCAGCAGGGCCGTCCGCTGCGCGTCGGGCACCGCGGTGTCGACCGGGCCGTCGATGCGCAGCACCGGGCGGAACCCGAGCGCGTCCTCGGCCTCGTCGACCTGGTCGCGCAGGGCCTTGCGCAGGCTGTTGCCAGGCACACCGCGCAGCTCGAAGATGGCGCCGCGGATCTCCCGGATCGTCGTGTCCAGGTCGTCGGTGACGCGGCCGATGCGCTCGCGGACGTCCTCCTGGGAGCTGCGGTACGCCGCCCCCTGCAGCTGCATCCCGGCCGCGAACAGCCGCTGGATGACGACGTCGTGCAGGTCGCGGGCGATACGCTCCCGGTCGCCGACGACCGCGAGCATCTCCCGCTGGTCCTGCGCCCGGGCGCGCTCCAGCGCGAGGGCGGCCTGGCCCGCGAAGGTCTCCACCATCGCCAGCTCCAGGCCCTCGGTGATCGGCGCGCTCTCCTTGCCGAACGCGACCACGAGCGCACCGAGCGCCACCCCGCCGACGGCGAGCGGCACGAGCAGCGCGGTGCCGGTCGGCAGCAGGATCGGCCAGCCGGCCGCGGCCCCGAGGTCGGTGACGACGGCCACGTGCCGGTGCTCGAGCACGTCCGCGAAGTCGCTGCCGGCGATCGGGATCGACCATCCGGCCGCGCCCACCGGCCCGCCGACCGCGACCTCGACGACGAGCCGGTCCTCGGCCGCGAGCAGCACCATGGCCAGCTCCGCCCCGGCGACCTCGCGGGCGCGGGTCGCGACGAGCTCGAGCGCCTCGGTCTGGCGCACCTCGCCCAGCAGTACCGAGGTGATCTCCGCGGCCGCGGCGAGCCACCGCTGGCGCCGCTCGGCCTGGGCGTAGAGGCGGGCGTTGTCGATCGCCGCGCCGGCCGCCACCGACAGCGCCGCGACCAGGTCCTCGTCGTCCTGCGTGAACTGCTCGCCGCCGCGCTTCTCGGCCAGGTACAGGTTGCCGAACACCTGGTCGCGGATGCGCACCGGCACGCCCAGGAAGCTGTGCATCGGCGGGTGGTTGGCGGGGAAGCCGTAGGCGCGCGGGTGCTGCGTGATGTCCTGGAGCCGGATCGGGCGCGGCTCGTCGATCAGCAGCCCCAGCACGCCGTGGCCGCGGGGCAGGTCGCCGATCGCCGCCCGCTCCTCGGCCGAGACGCCGTGGTTGATGAACTCGACGAGCATGCGGTCGGAGCCGATCACGCCCAGCGCGCCGTACCGCGCGTCGGCCAGCCGGCACGCCGCCTGCACGATGCGCTCCAGCGTGCTGTGCAGGTCGAGGTCGGAGCCGATGGCGACGACCGCGTCGAGCAGCGCGCGCAGCCGCTCCCGGCTGGTCATCACCTCGCCGACGCGGGCGAGCAGCTCCTGCAGCAGCGCGTCGAGGTCGACACGGGACAGTTCGGGCAGCGGCAGCGGCGAGTTCACGGCTTCTTTTGTAGCAACCGCGACGCGAGCACCGCCGCCTGCGTCCGTCGTTCCAGCCCCAGCTTGGCCAGCAGGCTGGAGACGTAGTTCTTGACCGTCTTCTCGGCCAGGAACATCCGCTCGGCGATCTCGCGGTTGGTCAGCCCCTCGGCGACGTGCAGCAGGATCTTGCGCTCCTGCTCGGTGAGGTGCTTGAACTCGTCGGGCTGCTCGGGCCCGTTGCGGATCCGCTCGAGCACGCGCGCGGTCACCGCGGGGTCGAGCAGCGACTGCCCGGCCGCGACCCGGCGCACCGCGTCGACCAGGTCGGTACCGTGGATCTGCTTGAGCACGTACCCGGCCGCGCCCGCCATGATCGCCGCGAACAGCGCCTCGTCGTCGTCGTACGACGTCAGGATCAGCGCGTTGATGGACGCGTCGATCGAGCGCACGTCGCGGCACACGTCGATGCCGCTGCCGTCGGGCAGGCGCCCGTCGAGCACGGCGACGTCCGGCCGCAGCGCTGGAATGCGGTGCGTGGCCTCGACGGCCGAGCCGGACTCGCCGACGACCTCGATGTCGCCTTCGCGCTCGAGGAGCTCGCGCAGGCCGAAGCGGACCACCTCGTGGTCGTCGAGCAGGTACACCCGGATCATGTCTTCTTTCTACCAGCATTGCGGCGCGGCGCCAGGGAACAAGGTCCCGTCTTCGGGACCTTCGGCCCTGTCCCGCGGTCGCGGCGCCGTGGATTTGTAGTGGAAGCGGTGCGGTCCGTGGAGGCCGCGCGCCAAAAACGAACCCGGCCCCTTCGCCGCGGACGGCGACCGACGTGTGGGAGGGGGTCCGGGTGGGGCGGAGCTCCCCCAGGAAAGGCAGCACAGTATGGACGTCATCACTCGCGGGTTGCTCCCGCACGAGCGGACCGCGGCCGAGGCGCTGTTCGGGGCGCTCGCCGTCCGGCACCTTCCTGTTCTTCACCGACGCCGGCACGGGACGGGGCGGCCTGGTGTACCGCCGCTACGACGGCGGCACCGGGCTCGTGCGGCCCGCGGAAGTCCCGCCCGGGACGTGACCTTCGGCCCTGCTCGAGCGCCGGGCCGGGGTCGCAGACTCGCCGCATGGACACGCTCGACCTGGCGCGGTGGCAGTTCGCGATCACCACCGTGTACCACTTCATCTTCGTGCCGATCACGATCGGCCTCTCGGCGCTCGTCGCCGGGCTGCAGACCGCGTGGGTGCGCACTGGCAAGGAGCAGTACCTGCGCGCCACGAAGTTCTGGGGCAAGCTGTTCCTGATCAACTTCGCGATGGGTGTCGTCACCGGCATCGTGCAGGAGTTCCAGTTCGGGATGAACTGGAGCGCGTACTCGCGGTTCGTCGGCGACGTCTTCGGCGCGCCGCTGGCCATCGAGGGCCTGCTCGCGTTCTTCCTGGAGTCGACGTTCCTCGGGCTGTGGATCTTCGGCTGGGACCGGCTGCCCCGGCGGGTGCACCTGGCCACCATCTGGCTCGCCGCGATCGGCACGATGCTCTCGGCGTACTTCATCCTGGCCGCCAACTCGTGGATGCAGCACCCGGTCGGGTACACGATCAACGCCGCCCGGGGCCGGGCCGAGCTCACCGACATCGGCGCCGTGCTGACCAACAGCACCGCCCTGGTCACCTTCCCGCACACCATCGCCGCGTGCTTCCTCACCGCCGGCGCGCTGCTGCTGGCCGTCAGCGCCTGGCACCTGCGCCGCCGCCACCAGGCCGAGGTGTTCCGCCCCGGGCTCCGGCTCGGCGCCTGGGTCGTGCTCGTCTCCGGCCTCGCCGTGCTCATCACCGGCGACCTGCAGGCGCGGGTCATGACCGAGCAGCAGCCGATGAAGATGGCCGCCGCCGAGGCGCTCTACGACACCAGCCGGCCCGCGTCCTTCTCGGTGTTCACGATCGGCTCGCTGGACGGGCGCGAGGAGGTGTACAGCGTGCGCATCCCGTCGCTCCTGTCGTTCATGGCCACCGCCGACCCGCAGGGCGAGGTCGAGGGCATCAACGACCTGCAGCAGCGGTACCGGTCCGAGTACGGCGAGGGCGACTACGTGCCCTACGTGCCGGTCACGTACTGGTCGTTCCGGCTGATGATCGGCTTCGGCGGCCTGGCGATGGCCGTCGCACTCCTGGCGCTCTGGAGCACCCGCAAGGGGCGCCTGCCCGGCGGACGCTGGCTGTGGGTCGCGGCGGTGTCCACTGTCGCGATGCCGCTGCTGGCCAACTCGTTCGGCTGGATCTTCACCGAGGTCGGCCGCCAGCCCTGGACCGTCTTCGGGCTGTTCCGGACGGCCGGGAGCGTGTCGCCGTCGGTGGCGACGAGCCAGGCCGCGCTCTCGGTCATCGTGCTGACGCTGCTGTACGGCGGGCTGGCCGTCATCGAGCTGATGCTGATGCTGCGGTACGCCAAGCAGGGTGCGCCCGAAAATGTCGTACCCACCGACGAGGATGACCCCGACCGCCCGCTCGCATTCGCGTACTGAAGGGAGGCACCTCAAATGGAGCTCACCACCGTCTGGTTCATCCTCATCGCCGTGCTCTGGGCCGGGTACTTCCTGCTCGAGGGCTTCGACTTCGGCGTCGGCCTGCTGCTGCCCGTGCTGGGCCGCGACGACCGCGAGCGCCGGCTGCTCATCAACACCATCGGCCCCGTCTGGGACGGCAACGAGGTGTGGCTCATCGTGGCCGGCGGGGCCACGTTCGCGGCGTTCCCGGAGTGGTACGCGACGCTCTTCTCCGGCTTCTACGTGCCGCTGCTGCTCATCCTCGTCGCGCTGATCCTGCGGGGCCTCGCATTCGAGTACCGCGGGAAGTCCGACAGTCCACAGTGGAAGTTCTGGTGGGACCTCGCGATCGTCGGCGGCAGCCTGGTGCCCGCGGTGCTGTGGGGCGTCGCCTTCGGCAACATCGTGCGCGGCGTGCCGATCGGCCGCGACCACGAGTACGTCGGCGGCTTCTTCAACCTGCTCAACCCCTACGCCCTGCTCGGCGGGCTCACCACCCTGACCCTGTTCCTGCTGCACGGCGCGGTGTTCCTGGCGCTGAAGACCGACGGCGAGATGCGCGAGCGGGCCGGCCGGCTGGCCGTGCGGGTCGCCGGGCCCACGATCGTCATCGCCGCCGGGTTCCTGCTGTGGACCCAGCTGACCCACCGCGACGCCTGGGGCTGGGCGCTGTCCGGCGCCGCGGCGGTGGCCCTGGCCGGCGGCGTGCTCGCGGCCCGGGCGCGCCGGGAGGGCTGGGCGTTCATCGCCACCGGAGCGACAATCGTGCTCGCGGTCGCCGCGCTGTTCGTCACGCTCTTCCCCGACGTGATGCCCACGACGCTGCCCGGCGGCGACTCGCTCACGACGGCGAACGCCTCCTCCACGCCCTACACGCTGAAGGTCATGACCTGGGTCGCGGCGGGCTGCACCCCGATCGTGCTGGTCTACCAGGCGTGGACCTACTGGGTGTTCCGGCGCCGGCTGCGCGTCGAGCACATCCCCGCCGGCGGGCACTGATGCGCCCCCGAGGGGCTGTATCGAAGTGGATGGCCGGGCTGCGGCGGACTCAGACGCCGCCTGGAACCACGCCGGTCACACCCCGATACAACCCCGGTATCGGGGCGCGCCCGGCGCGGCCCCAGCCGACGCCTGAGCCTCGCCTCGCTCCGGCCCCCACTTCGATACAGCCCCTGGACCCGCGGCTGCTGCGCTACGCCCGGGCGACGCGCGTCTTCCTGGCGCTGTCGGTCGCCCTGGGCGTGGCCCTGGCCGGGCTCGTCGTCGCCCAGGCGACCCTGCTCGCCGACGCGATCACGCGGGTCTACCTGCAGGGCGCGGACGTGCGCGCCATCCGCGGGACCCTGCTCGGGCTGGCCGCGGTGGTCGCGCTGCGCGCCGCCGTCGCCTGGGCCCAGCAGGCGGCCGCCACCCGGGCCTCGGCCGCGGTCAAGCGCGAGCTGCGGTCCCGGCTGCTGGCCCACGCCGCCGCGCTGGGCCCGGCCGCGGCCCCGCCGAGCGGCCGGCTCGCCACCCTGGCCACGCGGGGGCTCGACGCCCTCGACGCGTACTACGCCCGGTACCTGCCGCAGCTCGTCCTCGCCGCGCTGGTCCCGCTGATCGTGCTCGCCCGGCTGGCCCCGGCCGACCTGGTCGCGGCCGGCACGGTCGCGCTCACGCTGCCGCTGATCCCGCTCTTCATGACCCTCGTCGGCCGGCACACCGAGGCGGCCAACCGGCGCCAGTTCCGGCTCCTGACCCGCCTGTCGCACCACTTCCTCGACGTCGTGGCGGGCCTGCCGACCCTGCGCGTCTTCGGCCGGGCCCGGCGCCAGGCCGCCGTGATCGCCGCGCTCAGCGCCCAGCAGCGCCGCGTCACCATGCGCACCCTGCGCGTGGCGCTGCTGTCGTCGCTGGTGCTGGAGCTGCTGTCGACGCTGTCGGTGGCGCTGGTCGCGGTGGGCATCGGCCTGCGCCTGGTCGACGGCGCCCTCCCGCTCGCCACGGCGCTGCTGGTGCTGATCCTGGCCCCGGAGGCGTACGTGCCGCTGCGCCAGGTCGGCGCGAACTACCACGCGAGCGCGGAGGGCCTGGCCGCGGCGGAGGAGGCCTTCGCCATCCTGGAGACGCCGCTGCCGGTGCCGGCTTCGGGCGGTTCCGCCGGTGCCGGTGGCGCGGTGGCTTACCCGGGCCGCGCGCCGGTGTCGGCTTCGGGCGGGTCCGCCGGTGGCGCGGTGGCGTTCGCGGACGTGGTGGTCGCCTACCCGGGCCGGCCGCCGCTGCCCCCGTTCACGGCCACGGTCGCGCCGGGCGAGCTGGTGGCGCTGACCGGCCCGAGCGGCTGCGGCAAGTCGACCCTGCTGTCGGTGCTGATGGGCTTCGCCACCCCGTCGTCGGGCCGCGTGACGGTGGGCGGCGCGGACCTCGCCGCGCTGGACCTCGCCGCGTGGCGCCGCCGGGTGGCCTGGCTGCCGCAGCGCCCCTGGCTGGGCGCGGGAACGATCGCCGACAACATCCGCCTGGGCGCCCCGGACGCCACCGCGGCGGCCCTGCGCGACGCCGCCGCCCGGGCCGGCGCCCTGTCCTTCATCGACGCCCTGCCGGACGGCTTCGACACCCCCCTGGGCGACGACGGTGCCGGCCTGTCGGCGGGCCAGCGCCAGCGGATCGCGCTGGCCCGCGTCTTCCTGCGCGACGCGCCGCTGGTACTGCTGGACGAGCCGACGGCGGGCCTCGACCCGGCAACGGAGGCCGAACTCCTGGTCGCGATCCGCACCCACGCCGCCGGCCGCACGGTCATCATGGCCGCCCACCGCCCGACCCTCGTGGCCCTCGCCGATCGCGTGCTCGCGCTGACCCCGGCTCCGGCTCCGGCGGTCGCGCCATGACCGCCCACGCATCGGAGTCGACGGGCGCGTCATCGGCTCACAGCCCGGGCGGCCGGGTGCTCGTGCCGGGCTGGGCGTTGACCGGCCTCACGTCGCCGTCGATGCGCCGCGCGCCGGCCGCTCAGGTCTCCGGCGGCCGGGCGTTGGTGGCCGTCGTCGGCCGTGGGCCTGCGCTGGTGCCGGCCGCTGGAGGTTGCGCGATGACCGGCCTTGCCTCGGCTCATGTCTCCAGCCGCTCGATTGTCTCGGGCCGCTCGGTTGTCTCCGGCGCGGGTCCGGCGGGCCTTGGGCGGCTGGGGTCGGGGGTGGGGCGGTGAGCGGGACGGTGCGGACCGGGCTCGGGCTGGTGCGGCCGGCGGCGGGGCGGCTCGGCCTGGCGCTGCTGGCCGGGGTGGCGGCCGCGGGGTGTGCGGTCGGGCTCATGGCGACGTCGGCGTGGCTCATTTCGCGGGCCGCCGTGCATCCGCCGGTGCTGCACCTCATGGTGGCGATCGTCGCCGTGCGGGCGTTCGGGATCGGGCGGGGTGTGCTCCGCTATGCCGAGCGCATCGCCGGGCATGACGGGGCGCTGCGGGTGCTGGGGGAGCTGCGGGTCCGGGTGTTCCGGCGGCTCGAGCGGCTCGCGCCCGCGGGGCTGGCCGGGTTCCGCCGGGGCGACCTTGCGGTCCGGCTCGTCGACGACGTGGAGTCGGTCGTGGACCTCGTCGTTCGCGTTGCGCTGCCGATCGCCGTCGCCGGGGTGACGGGGCTTGCGTCGGTGTTGCTGGTGTGGTCGCTGCTGCCCGCGGCGGGGCTGGCGCTGGGGGCGGGGGTGCTGGTTGCCGGGGTGGCGGTACCGCTGCTGCAGGCCGCTCTTGTCCGGCGGGCCGATGCGCGGCTGGCTCCGTTGCGGGGTGCGCTCGCGGCCGGGACCGTCGATCTCGTGCAGGGGTTGCCCGACCTGATCGCGTACGGCGCGGTCGGCGACGCCCTCGCGGCCCTCGACCGCACCGACCGTGAGCTGCTGGGCGCGGCCCGCCGGTCGAGCGCGGCCACGGGCGTCTCGGCCGCGGTGACCTCGCTCTGCACGGGGCTTGCGGTGCTCGCGGCCCTGGTCGCGGGGGCGCTGGCGGTCCGGGGCGGGACGCTGGCCGGTGAGCTGCTCGCGGTCGTCGTACTGACTCCGCTGGCGGTCTTCGAGATCGTCGGCGCGGTGCCGCTCGCGGCCCAGCACTGGGCGGCCGCCCGGGCTGCCGTGCGCCGGCTGGCCGAGGTGGCCGCTACGCCGGACCCGGCGCCCGACCCCGTGGGCGTGGCGTCGGACTTCGCGGGCGTGGCGCCGGACTCCGTGAGTGCGGCGCCGGACCTTGCGGGCTTGGCGCCCGAACCCGCCGTCGCGGCGTCCGAACCCGCGGAGCCGGGCGTTCTGCGTGGCGGGGTCGGCGGGGCCGGGCCGGTCGTGCGGGTCGAGGGGGTCGCGGCCGGGTGGGTGCCGGGGCGGGCCGTCGTGCGGGACGTCTCGTTCGTGCTCGAGCCCGGGGCGCGGGTCGCGCTGGTCGGGCCCAGCGGGGCCGGGAAGTCGACGATCGCGGCGCTGCTCGTGCGGTGGCTCGACCCGTGCGCGGGGCGGATCACGGTCGGCGGGGTCGATCTGCGCTCGGTGCGCGGGGACGAGGTGCGACGGGTCATCGGGTACCTCGGTGACGACGCGTACCTGTTCGACAGCACCATCGAGGCCAACCTGCGCATCGGTCGGCCCGACGCCACCGCGGACGAGCTCGCGGCGGCGCTGGAGCGGGCTCGGCTCGGGGAATGGGTGCGCGGGCTGCCCGACGGGCTCGGGACCGCGGTCGGGGAGCACGGGGTGGCCGTCTCGGGCGGGCAGCGGCGGCGGATCGCGCTCGCGCGGGTGCTGCTCGCGGACTTCCCGGTGCTCGTGCTCGACGAGCCGACCGAGCACCTCGACGAGGAGAACGCGGTCGCGTTGCTGAAGGACCTGATGGACGCCACGCGCGGGCGGACGGTGCTGCTGATCACGCACCGGACGGACGCCCGCGACCACGTGGACTCGATCGTGACGCTGGAGGGTGGTGATGGCGATGGGGTCGATGCGCGCGTTGGGGCGGCGGCGGTGTCTTGAGCTGCTCGGGTCCGTGGCCGTGGGGCGGGTGGTGTTCACCGACCGGGCGCTGCCGGCGATCCGGCCGGTCAACCACCTGCTCGACGGGGAGACGATCGTGATCCGCAGCAGTCTCGGGGGCGGGCTGGCGTCGGCGGCGACGGCGTACGGGGCGCTGGTGGTCGCGTACGAGGCCGACGAGATCGACGCCGGGACGCACGCCGGGTGGAGCGTCGTGGTGACCGGGACGGCGCGGCTGGTGCTGGACGAGGAGCGGCTGCGGCGGTACGAGGCGGCGCTGCAGCCCTGGGTCGACGAGCCCGTGAACTGCGTCATCGGGATCGAGTGCGACCTGGTCAACGGCTTCGAGCTGGTCGGCCGGGTCCCGGGGAATCAGTGACTTTCGGCCCTGCCGGCGGGGGCGGGGCGGAGCGACCGTGGGAGGTGACACCGGTACGCCGCCAGAGGAGAACGCCATGAACCGCAACCTTCGGGCCGAGATCGACCTGGTGGCCGAGGCGTCCGTCGCGGCGCTGCGGGCCCCGTCGATCCTCAACAGCCAGCCGTGGCGCTGGCGGCTCGCCGGCGACCACGCCGAGCTGTGGGCCGACCGGTCGCGGCAGCTCACCGGGCTCGACCCGGACGGGCGGCTGCTCCTGCTCAGCTGCGGCGCCGCGCTGCACCATGCGGTCGCCGCGCTGCACGCGGCCGGGTTCGAGGCCGACGTCGACCGGCTCCCGGACGCCGACCGGCCCGACCTCGTGGCCCGGTTCGGCCGCGGGGGCGAGCGCCCGGCCGGGGACGGCCGGGGCGCCACCGGCGGCGGCGTCGCCCGGCCCGGCGACGCCGAGGCGGCCGCGGCGACCGGGCCCGACCGTGTCGGCGACGCCCAGGTGGCGACGCCGACCGCGCCCGACCGGCTCGGCGAGGCCGGGGTGGGCGCGGCGGTCGAGTCCGAGCGGTTCGGCGACGCCGGGGTGGCGGCGGCGGTCGAGCCCGGCCGGCTCAGCGATGCCGACGTGGCGGCGGCGATCGAGCGGCGGCACACCGACCGGCGGCCCTTTGGCGACGAGCGCCCCGCCGAGGCGGTGCTGGACGAGCTGCGGGCGGTGGCGGAACGGCATGGGGTACACCTGCAGGTTGTCCGGGAGGATCAGGTCACCGCGTTTGCGGGCGCCGTCGCCCACGCGGCCGAGGTGGAGCGGGACGATCCGCGGTTCCGCGCCGACCTGCGCGCCTGGACGAACCGGGCCCACGGGGACGGGGTGACGACCGAGAGCGTCGTGGCGACCGCGCGGCGGACCGTCGCGCCGCGGGACTTCGCGATCAAGGCGGGGCTGGCGGCCGGGGGCGGGAGCGACCGCGGCACCGTGTACGTGCTGTTCGTCACCGACGGCGACGAGCCCCGCGACTGGCTGGCGGCCGGCGAGGCGCTCTCCGACGTGTGGCTCACGCTCACCGCGCGGGGGCTGGCCGCGTCGCCGATCAGCGAGGTCGTGGAGGTCGCCGGGGTACGCAACGCGCTGCGGTCGCTGCTCGGCGGGGTCGGCAACCCGGCCGTCGGGATGCGCATCGGGGTGCCGGGGCCGGACGACGCGCCGCCGGCCACCCCGCGCCGGACGCCGTCGGCGGTGCTGAGCTGAGGGTTTCGACCACGAGGTAGCGTCGGGGCGTGTCTGGGTTTGCGGGTCGGATTCGGCAGCGGCTCGGGGTGCGTATGCGCTCGGCGCTCGCCGCGTCCGCCGTCGTCGCGGTCGCGTCCGTGTTCACCGGGGTCGCGTTCGTGGTTGCCGCGCGGGTCATCCTCACCGGCAACGTCGACCAGGACACCGGCGACCGCGCGGCCCAGGTGGCCGGGGAGCTCGACGACGAGGCGGCGCTCGCGGCGGTGATGCGGCCTTCCCTGCGCGACCGTACCGTCGTGCAGGTCCTCGGCCCCGACGGCCGGGTGCTGCGCGCCTCCGCGCTGATCATGGGCGCCCAGCCGATCTCGTCGCTGCGCCCGCCCGCCGGTCAGACGCGCCGGGAGCAGCGGCGGCTGGCCGTGGCCCACGACGAGTACTTCCGGATCACCGCGCTCGGCGTCGCGACCGATGCCGGGCCGCGCACCGTGCTCGTCGGGCAGTCCATTGACGAGATTGACGACGGTACCGAGGCCGCGGTCGGGGCTCTTGCGGTCGGGTTGCCGTTGTTGACGGTGATCGTGGGTGTCGCGACGTTCTTGTTTGTGGGGCGGTCGTTGCGGCCGGTGGATGCGATGCGGCGGCAGGCGGAGACGATTTCGGGGCGGAATCTGGATTCGCGGCTGCCGGTACCGCCGACGGGGGATGAGATTGCGGCGTTGGCGGTGACGATGAACGGGATGCTGGATCGGATCGAGGCGGGGGCGGCGGCGCAGCGGCGGTTTGTGGCGGATGCGTCGCATGAGTTGCGGAGTCCGTTGTCGACGGTGTTGGCGGGGTTGGATCTGCTGGGGGAGGGTCCGCATGTGGTGCGGATGCGGCGGGAGAGTGATCGGATGGCGCGGTTGATCTCGGACTTGTTGTTGCTGGCGCGGGTGGATGAGAAGGGGTTGCAGCTGCGGCGGGAGGATGTGGATCTCGACGATCTGGTGTATCTGGAGCGGGAGCGGCTGGCGGTGGAGCGGCCGGGGTTGAAGGTGGTGGCGCGGTCGGCGCCGGTGCGGGTGAGCGGGGATCCGCATCATTTGCAGCGCGTATTGCGCAATCTCATGGACAATGCGGCGCGGCATGCGGTGGGTGTGGTGGAGGTGACGGTGGAGGCTGTTGACGGTACCGCCGAAATCACGGTGTCCGATGACGGGCCGGGAATCCATCCGGTCGATCGGGATCGGGTCTTCGACCGGTTTGTCCGGCTGGATCAGGATCGGTCGCGAACCGGTGGGGGGAGTGGGCTCGGGCTGCCCATTGCGCGGGACATTGTCGCGGCCCATGGGGGCACGCTGACGATCGAGGAGTCCCCGGCCGGGGGCGCGCTGCTCCGGCTTCGTCTGCCCCTGTAGCGCCTCAGGTTTCGCCGCGCCCGGTCGATGGGGCGGTTGGGATGGGATCTCGGACCGGCGGATGGACGGTGGCGCGCCTGCTCGCCGCCGGGTACCTGCTGGCCATCGGGGGCTGCTGCTCGTGGGCGGATCCGCGTACGTGCGCATTGGCACGCTCCTCGACGCCCGCGCCGAGGTCGAGGCCAGCCACGCGGTCATCGACGACATCGACGCGCTGCGCGACGAACTGCAGGACGCCGAGCGCGGGCAGCGCGGCTATGTGATCACCGGCAACGAGGAGTACCTGACGCCGTACAGCAGCGCCGTCGCCCTCATCCCGAAGACCCTCGAACGGCTGGCCGTCCGCGCCGCGGGCGATGCGCGGGAGACGGCGGCGCTGGCCGGGGTGCGCGAGTCGGTGCTGGACAAGCTCACCGAGCTCGCCGACACCGTCGACCTGCGCCGTACCGAGGGCTTCGAGGCGGCCCAGCGGATCGTCGACACCGACCGGGGCGCCGCGGACATGGCCGCTATCGAGTCCGGGCTGGAGCGGATGCGGGCCGTCGAGCAGACGCAGCTCGACGCGGAGCAGCGCGAGACCGCGGCCGAGGCGAGGTCGACCCGGCGGTCCATTCTCGGCGTGGCGCTGCTCACGGCGGTGCTCACGGCCGCCGGCGCGTGGTGGGCGACGCGGCAGGTGTCCCGGCCGATCGCGGCGGTGACCGCCGCGGCGCGGCGGGTCGCTACCGGCTCGCGCGTCGCCGGCTCGCGTTCAGCCGGCGGGATCGGCGGCCGTGTCGTCGGCTCGCGTGTCGTCGGCTCGCGTGTCGTCGGCTCGCGTGTTGCCGGCTCGCGTGTTGCCGGCTCGCGTGTTGCCGGCTCGCGTGTCGTCGGCTCGCGTGTCGTGGGCTCGCGTTCAGCTGGCGGGATCGGCGGCCGTGTCGTCGGCTCGCTTTTGGCCAGCCGGGTGGAGGTGCGTGGGCCGGCTGAGCTCGCCGAGATGGCCGACGCCGTCGAGGAGGCGACCCGGGTCGTACTGCACGCCCGCGACGAGGCGATGGCGGCCACCCAGGCCAAGCACGGACGGGCCTGCCGGACGACGCGACGGTGGCGCTGGACGAACTACGCCACGAGCTCGACCGCGTGGTGGCCGCGGTGATAACGGTCCGGTCGCAGCTGGCCGGCTCCTGAGCGTTTTTTGTCGTACCCCGGGTCTAGCGTCAGGGCCATGGAGAGAATGCCGAGGATTTCCAAGGCCGACCGGGACTCGTGCTGCAACGCCGGCGCGGGTCAGAAGCCGATGATCGGGACGGACTCGATGGCGCTCCAGGCCAGGGCGCCCGCGGTGCCGGCGGCCAGGGCGGCGCCCACGTAGACCATCCACGCGCGCGGGCTGCGGCGGCGCGCGAAGGACCACGTGGCGACCGCGATGCCCGCCGCGGCCTGCAGCGTGCCCTGACCGAGTTCGCCGCGCGCGGGGTCGCCGGTGACGAGCAGCGTCGTGACGATCGCGATCCCGGCCCCGGCGAGCAGCCCGCTCGTGAGCCCGGCGGCAACCGCGGCGCGGCGGGCCCCGTCGGCGCGCACGGCGTGGGCGAGGGCGCCGAGCACGGTGCCGCCGGTGATGGACAGCAGCATCCAGTACGCGAAGGCCCTGAACAGCGGCCCGGACTCCCCGCCCGGGCGAAGGCCGCCGGGAAGGTTGAGCCAGTAGTAGCACCCGGTGGCGGTGCACAACACGATGACGGCCGCGGCCGCCGCGCCGCGCCGGGTGCGCGCGGGGGAGGCCGCCACGAACGCGGCACAGCCCCAGGCGAAGCCGGTGCTGGCCACGAACTGCAGGACGGTACGCAGCGTGCCGTCAACGAGATCAGCACAGAAGGAGGCGATGCCGAGCGCCACGCCCGCGGTCAACGGCCAGCCGATACCGATCCGCTGCCGGGCGGACGCGCCACTGTTTGACTGCAGCATGAAGCCATGACCCAGCCCCACGCCCCGCCGCGGGCGCCCTTCGCCGGAAACAAGACTCCGTACCGCGCCGTCGTATCGGGCCGCGCACACCGGCAGCGCGCCGTCGCGTGGGATTGCTCGCGTCGGTCGGGCGCAGCGTGTGTCGTCGTTCTCCGCGCCGTGCGTGTCGGTCGCGGGGCGTTGCGTGGGATTGTTCGGGTCGGTCGGGCGCAGCGTGTGTCGTCGGTCTGTGCGCCGTGCGTGTCGGTCGCGGGGCGTTGCGTGGGATTGTTCGGGTCGGTCGGGCGCAGCGTGTGTCGTCGGTTTGTGCGCCGTGCGTGTCGGTCGCGGGGCGTTGCGCGGGCGGGTGGCGTTGCGGGCGGTCCGCTAGGACGGCCCAGGCGTGGGCAGGCGTGGGCAGGCGCGGCGTGCTCACGGGACGCGGTAGCCGTGGAATCTCACACGTGTTCGGACGACGAAGCCCAGGCGCTCGTAGAGGCGGATCGCGTCGAGATTGGTGTCGACCACGTGCAGGAACGGGCGCTCGCCGCGCGCGGTGATCCTGTCCGCGGCCGCGCGCACGACCTGGGCGGCGAGTCCGCGGCCGCGGGCCTGCGGGGCGGTGCACACGCTGCTGATCTCGGTCCAGCCGGGCGGGCGCAGTCGTTCGCCGGCCATGGTCAGCAGGGCGCCGTTGTCGCGTACGCCGTAGAAGGCGCCCAGCTCGATCGTGCGCGGCCAGAAGGGGCCGGGGCGGGTCGCGTCTATGAGGGCCAGCATGTCCGGTACGTCGGCTCGGCCCAGTTCGGCGACCGCGAAGTCGGCCCCGCGGTCGAGCGTGGGGTCGGCCCGGCGACCGGCTCCGCGGTCCTTCGCCCGGTCGGCCCTGGGCTCGGCTTCGCTGTCGGTCGTGCGGTCGGTCGTGCCGTCGGTCTCGCGGTTGGGCCGGAGGGTGGTCGGGTCGGCTCCGCGGTCGGTCGTGCCGTCAGCCACGCTGTTGGCTCGGTGGGCGGTCGGATCGGCTCCGCACTCGGTTGCGCTGCCGGTCCCGCGTTCGGCCCGGCGTTCGGTTGCGCATTCGGCTTGACTATCGGCTTCGCGGCCGATCGCGCTGGCGGCTTCTCGGTTGAGCGCGCTGGCGGCCCCGCGGCCGGTCGTGTTGCTGGCTCCGCGGTCGGCCGCAGTGCCCTGTGCGGCGGGGGTCCAGGTCGGTCGGGACAGGACCATCTGGAAGCCCGCCATGTCGAAGACGTTCCTCCAGTCCGCGGGCGGCGTTACCGGCGCGGTGAACAGATCCGCCAAGGCGCCCCGGCCCAGCAGGCGCGCCAAGTCATCCCAATCGGCTGATGTCGGCTCGGCGGGCACGGTGGCGAATGTCGACACGTCCGTCTGGTAGGTGGCCGTGTTGCCCGCGCGGCGGGCCAGGTGTGCGTGCCGGCCGTTCAAGGAGCGGCCGACCGGATCGTCCAGGGCCGCGAAGTCGTCAGGCACTCCAGTTCACAGCAGACGACTCTACGACACAGGCCAGGAGCAGGGCGCAGTTGGCGATCTCGACCAGGCCGACGCGCTTCGGGGGCCAGCCCCGGCCCGGCAGGACGGCCGCTCGCACCAGGAGCCATGCGAACAGCGGGGCCGCCCACCAGGTCGGGCTCAGCTGCGCCGGGCTCGTCGCCGCGCTCACGCTGCTGCGGCCGCTGCTGGAGGCGATGACCGGCGCCCCCGCCGCGCCGCCGCTGCGGATGCCCGTCAGCGGGCCGGCGCGGGTGCCGGACGACGGCGTGCGGCTCGTGCCCGTGCGCCTCGACGGCCCGGTCGCCCTGGGTCCTCACCGACGCGCGCGCGGCCAGCCTGCGCGCCGCGGCGGGCGCCGACGCCCTGGCCGTGATCGAGCCGGGCTGGACCGACGGCGCGCCCGCGGAGCTGCTCACAGGCTTTTGAGGGTCTGGATCACCGGCGCCGTCTCCAGGTGCTGGATCGCCGGCAGGGCGGCGACGCGCGTGGCGAGGTACCGGTAGAACGCCGCCGGGTCCGGGCACAGCACCGCCGCGTACAGGTTCGTCGAGCCGGTCGTGGCGCCCACGAACGCGGCCTCCGGGTGCCTGGCCAGGGCCTCGCCCGTCTCCACCATCCGGTCGGGGGCGACGGACAGCCACAGCATCGTCTGCATCGGCAGCCGTAGGGCGCGGTGGTCGACGTCGACGTCGAAGTACAGCGCGCCGCACTCCCGCAGCTCCTGCACCCGCCGCCGCAGGGTGGTGTGCGGCCGCCCCGTGGCCGCGGCCAGCTCGGTGAAGCCCGTCCGGCCGTCGGCGGCGAGCAGGCCGACGAGCCGCCGGTCGTCGTCGGAGAGCACCGCCCGGCCGTCCGGGGGCGCCTCCGGCCAGCGGATCGCCGCGGCCTGCTCCGGGCTGAGCGCCTCGACGGGGCTCTGCGGGCCCCCGAAGTACACGTGCAGCAGGCAGTTGGCGGTGACCCCGGTGACGTTCGGCGTCTTCGGCAGCTGCTCGAGCAGCAGCGCGGACGAGTCGCGGTCGGAGACGGCGCGGACCATGCACGAGATCTCGGTGCCGCCCGAGGCCAGCTTCACCCACGACGTGTCGGCGCGGCGCGCCAGGGCCCGGCCGACGGTCACCGCCACGCTCGGCACGCACTGGATGCGCACGCACCACGACACCTCGCCGACCCGCGCGGCATCGGTCCGCGCGCTCACCCGCACCCGGAAGTCGGCGCGCAGCCGTGCGTAGCGGCGGGCGACGGTCTGGTCGGAGACCCCGAGCACCTCGCCGAGCCGGGTGAACGACGCCCGCCCGTCGAGGTGCAGGGCGTGGATGATCCCCAGATCGAGCTCGTCCAGGTCGGATCTCGCCATCTCGCTCGATCCTACAGGCCGCCGGAGGCGGTTGGAACGTCGCTGAGCTGGGCACGCGCGGCCCGAACGGGTACGTGGCGTCCGAGGTTGCCGGCGAGGCACAGCAGTACGCCGAGCGTGAGCCACGGGGCGAGGACGATCACCGAATGCGCGGCGCCGTGGCCGTCGAAGAAGGCGGTGGACCGCAGCCGCCGGCCACCCGTTGGCGGACTGGCGGCTCATCCGCAGCGGCAGAGCCGACGGCGCGGCCGAGTCTCCGGCGGCGACGATGCGGTCGTCGCCGATGCTGGTGAGCGTCTCGTCCGTCAGGAGCCGGCCGGCCGCGTCGGTGGTGAGCCCGGTGCGGGCCGCCAGGTCACCACCGCGTGATGAGCGGCGGGCCCGGTTCGTGCTGCCGCCAGGCTTCGGTGAGGCGGGCGAGGCGGGCGGGGGCGGCAATGCCGCGCACGGTAGCGATCCTGCCGTTGGTGATGTCGAACGTCACGGCGCCGGCGACCCGGTCGCCGAGCACGAAGAGGATGGCGGGGGCGCCGTTGACGAGCGCGTAGTGCACGGCGGGCGTTCCGCCGGCAAGTCGCCGTTTCGCGGGCGTGGGTCTGAAGCCGGCCCGTGCGACGGCGGCGATGCGCTGCGCGGTGTCGTACCGCAGCAGCGTCCCGGTCAGGCCGGCGCCGTCGGAGATCGCGATCGCGTCGTCGGTGAGCAGCGCCACCAGCCGTTCGGTGCGGCCCGAGGCGGCCGCGGCGAGGAACTCCTCGACGATCCGGCGGGCGGATGCCGGGTCGACCGCGCCGCCGCGGCGGCGGGCGGCGGTGATGCGGCGCCGGGCCCGGTGCAGGTGCTGCTGGCTGGCGGACTCGGTGACGTCGAGGATCTCGGCGATCTCGGCGTGACTGCAGGAGAACGCTTCGCGCAGCACGTAGACGGCTCGCTCGAGGGCTGACAGGCGCTCCATGAGCGTCAGCACGGCCAGGGAGACCGATTCGCGCTGCTCGAAGGTGTCGGCCGGGCCGAGCATCGGGTCGCCGTCGAGGAGCGGTTCGGGCAGCCAGGCGACGGTCCGCTCGCGCCGGGACTGTGCCGAGCCGAGCCGGTCGAGGCACAGGTTGGTGGCGACCCTGGTCAGCCAGGCCTCCGGCACCTTGATCTGCTGCCGGTCGGCGGCCTGCCAGTGCAGGAACGCATCCTGCACGGCGTCTTCGGCGTCGGCGGCCGAGCCCAGCAGCCGGTACGCCAGTGCGGCCAGCCGGTTCCGGCTGGCCTCGAACCGGCTGGTGTCGAAGCGATCAGGGGCGGTGCTGTCCACTAGGCGGCTACGCGGCCGCGGTCCCGGCGGGACGCATCCGGCGCGGCGGTCAGGCGGCGCTTGCGCGTGGGCAGGCCGAAGGTCGGGTGGGAGACGGTCCACAGCGCCATCCTGTTGATGCCCTCCTTGATCCGCGCGGCCGTCCGGCCGCCCTGATGCTTCGGCCTGGGTCGGCCCTCGTCGTCGACCGTCTGCAGCAGCCCGTCCTTCCGCCCGAGGGCGATGTAGTTGTACGTGTACACCAGCCTGGTGTTCTGGATCTCGCGGCCGGTCAGGCGGCCGACGATCGCCTCGATGGCCTGCCGGCCGGTGAAGCCGGCCGAACCGCAGGACATCGGCAGCGGCCGGCCGTTGTCGCCGATGGCGTGGACGCTGTCGCCGATGGCGTAGACGTTCGGGTGCGAGACCGACCGCATCGTGCGGTCAACGACGATCTGGCCGGTTCCGGTGACCTCCAGCCCGCCGGTGGCGGCGATGGGGCCGGCCACGAACCCGGCCGCCCACACGGTCGCGTCGGACGCCAGGGCGGTGCCGTCGGCGCACAGCACCCGCGTCGCTTCGACGGCTTCGACGCCGGTGTGCTCCAGGACGGTGATGCCGAGCCGGTCGAACGCCTGGCGCAGGTGGCGGCGGGCCCCGGCGGAGAGCCGGGCCCCCAGTTCGCCGCGGGCGACGAGCGCCACGGACAGGCCGGGCCGGCCTTCGGCGATTTCGGCGGCGCTCTCGATGCCGGTCAACCCGTCGCCGACGACGAGCACCCGCCCGCCGTTGCGCAGACTGTTCAGGCGCTCGCGCAGGCGCAGCGCCGAGGGCCGGCCGGCGATGTCGAAGGCGTGTTCGGCCACGCCGGGGACGCCGTGGTCGGCGACGTGGCTGCCGAGCGCGTAGACGAGCGTGTCGTAGCCGAGCTCACCGCCGCCACCGGCGTCGGCCACCGTGACGACCCGGCGCCCGGGGTCGACGGCGGTTACCCGGGCCACGAGCAGCCGTACCCCGGTGCCCGCGAAGGCGTCGGCGAGGTTCCGGGCCTTGAGCTCCCGGCCGGCGGCGAGCTCGTGCATCCGCATCCGCTCGGCGAAGTCCGGCTCAGCGTTGACCACGGTGATCTCGGTGTCCGCCGGGGACAGCCGGCGGGCCAGGTTTCCGGCCACGTAGGCCCCGGCGTAGCCGGCGCCGAGAACGA
This sequence comes from Dactylosporangium sp. McL0621, assembly GCF_049995355.1. Taxonomy (NCBI): domain Bacteria; kingdom Bacillati; phylum Actinomycetota; class Actinomycetes; order Micromonosporales; family Micromonosporaceae; genus Dactylosporangium; species Dactylosporangium sp. McL0621. The sequence continues at coordinate 8,101,178 of NZ_CP188259.1, read as the reverse complement.
CGATGCGGTGCTTCATGGGCTGCTCCTGTCGGCTCGCTTGCTCTCGGTGGATTGAGCGGAACGGCGCCGCGATTGCTGACAGGAGCTGCGTGTGGCGTGGGTCACAGGGCAGGCGTGGATAATTCCCAGATCGGGCTCGCCCAGGTCGGATCTCGCCATTTCGCCCGCACCGGCGTGGCCTCGCGCCGGACACCGGCCACGATCTACCCATGACGACCTTGGTGATCGGTGCCCGCGGCTCCATCGGCCGGCACGTGCTCGACCAGCTGCACGCGGCCGGCGAACCCGTCCGCGCCTCGGTGCGCGACCTGTCCACGGCCGGCGACCTTCCGGCGGGTGTACCGGTGGTGGAGGCCGACCTCACCCGCCCCGCGACGCTCGGGGCCGCCCTCGACGGGGTGCGGCGCGTCTTCGTGTACGCGCTGCCCGCCGACCCGGCCCCGTTCGCCGCCGCGGTCGCCGCGGCCGGGGTCGAGCACGTGGTCCTGCTCTCCTCGGGCAGCGTCCTGCTGCCCTGGACCGCGGACAACGCGATCGCCCGCGAGCACCGCGAGGTCGAGGCGGCCCTGCCCGCGACCCCGGTCCGCCCGCTGGTCCTCGCGAACAACGCGCTGGCCTGGGCCCGCTCGATCCGGGCCGAGGGGGTCGTCCGCGTGGCGTACCCGGACGCGGCGACCGCCCCGATCCACGAGCGCGACATCGCCGCCGTCGCCGTCGCGGCCCTGCGCGACCCGCGCACGCCCGGCGTCAGCGACCTGCTCACCGGCCCCGGCCCGCTGACCCAGCGCGAGCAGGTGCGGGCGATCGCGGAGGCGCTGGGCCGCCCGGTCCGGCTGGAGGAGATCGCCCCGGCCGAGGCGGAGGCGGCGTTCGCCCGGTTCACGGGGGCGGAGACGGCCGCGGCGATCCTCGAGTTCCTGGAGCACGCCCGCCGCCCGGGCGGGTCCCCGGCCACCGACACCTTCGAGCGCGTGACCGGCCGCCGCCCGGCGCCCTACACAGCCTGGGCGCGCGACCACGCCGCCGACTTCTAGGCGCTCAAAAGCAGGAAGTCGTCCAGGATCGGGGGTTCGACGACGCTGCCGCGGTACTCCCCGTTGCCGCCCAGCAGCACCAGCTCGCGGCGGCCGCGGCATTCGCGCTGGACGCGGTGGTAGCCGTACCGGCCCGCGGGCGGCACCAGGCGCAGCTGGTACGGCGTGTACGAGCCGGTGGAGCCGGCCAGGCCGATCGCCCGCAGCGGCTCCCCGCCCACGTACGCGTCGCTCAGCAGCGAGCGCGCGCCGATCGGGGTGTCCGCGGGGCCGGTCGACAACGCCAGGTCCCCGCGCGCGAATGACTGCACGCCGAGCACGCGCCGGCCGTCGTCGGCGAGGCGGCGCGGCAGCTCGGCCGGGCGCGGGTCCCGGCCGTCGGGCTCGGCGAGCGTCAGCGTGCCCGCCGCGTCGAGGTAGGCCAGGGCCCGGCCGCAGACGGAGAACATCGGGTGAGCGGCCCCGGCGAGGTCGGCGGCGAGCGCGGCGAACCGGCCGCTGCCGGCGTCGACGGTGCCGGCCGCGCCGCCGCCCGTGCGCACCAGGACGCGGCGCGAGTCGCGGGTCCACACCGGTGGGAACAGCCGGCCGTCGACGTCCCCGTGCAAAATACGCGGCGGCTGTACCCCGGTCAGGTCCCGCACGTGCAGAGCGCCCTCGTCGACCCAGCTGAGCCAGCGCGCGTCCGGCGACACGTTGGCGTTGTCGAACGCGGCCGGCGGCAGGGTCGCCAGCACCGCCGGCTCGGCCCGGTGCGTCGACCACACGACCAGGCGCGGCTCGGGGCCGGTGCGCTCCAGGTAGTACAACGGCGGCAGCTGCGCCTCACCGGACGAGCGGATGCGGGCCAGCGCGACCTCGTCCCGCGTGCGGCGGTGGAACGTCTCGGGGGCGAGCACGCTGCGCCGGTCCGCGCGCAGCCGCGCGATCTGTTCCCGCAGCGCCGCGGGGCCCGCGTCGCGCAGGTTCGCGCCCACGACCCGCAACGCGCGGGGGAGGTGCCCGCACAGCTCGGCCACGGTCTCGGCCAGCGGCTCGTCGCCGGGGTCGATCGGGTCGCGCAGCATGCCCCCGAGCAGCTCCCGCGCCGCGGCCGGGGCGAGCGGGCCGAGCTCGATGGGCACGGCGTCGCGGGCCGCGGTCAGCTCGGGCAGCGGGTGGCGCGTGGTGACGACGACGGCGCACCCGGGCGCGCCGGGCAGCAGCGGCTCGACCTGGTCGGCGTCGGCGGCGTTGTCGAGCACGACCAGCACCCGGCGGCCGGCGAGCGCGGACCGGTACGCCGCGGCCAGGCCCGCCACGGCGTCCCCGGCGCCCGGGCGGGGTTCGCGGACGCCGAACATGGCGATGAGCACGGCCCTGGTGGTGTACCCGGGCGCGACGCCGGGATCGTGGTAGCCCTCCGGGACGTCGGGCTCGTCGGCCTCGGGCTCGATCGCGGGCTCGTCCTCGACCCCGAGGGCGTGCAGGAAGCCGGTCAGGGCGTCGGCCGGGGTGCGCGGCGGGGCGTGGTCGAAGCCGTGCAGGTCGATGTACAGCCGGCCGTCCGGGTAGGCGGCCGCGTTGCGGTGGGCCCAGGCGAGCGCCAGGCCGGTCTTGCCGACGCCGCCGGGACCGGTGAGGACGGCGAGGCCGGTGGCGCCGACGGCGGCGTCGAGCGCGTCGAGCTCCCGGTCGCGGCCGACGAACAGGCGGACGGCCCCGGGAAGCTGCGACGGCGGTGTCCGGCCGGCCGCCCGGCCCGGCTCGCCTCTCATCGCCGCGTGGGTGGCCGGCGGCGCGGGGTCCGGCTCGCCGGTGAGGGCCGCGCGGGTGGCTTGCAGTGCGGGGCCGGGCTCGACCCCCAGTGCGGCCCGCAGGCGGGCGGCCAGGCCCTCGTAGTGCGCGAGCGCGTCGGCGCGCCGGTCCAGGCGGCTCAGCGCGACCATGAGCAGCCGCACCGGCCCCTCGCGCAGCGGCCGCTCGCCGACCAGCCGGGTCAGCTCGCCGAGCACCTCCCGATGCCGGCCCGCCTGCACCTGCAGCTCCAGCCACTCCTCGGTGACCAGGTCCCGCTCGGCGTCGAGGGCGGCGGCGGCCCGGGCCAGCACCGGCGTGTCCAGGCCCTCGAGCGCCGGCCCGCGCCACAGGTCCAGCGCCGCCCGGAGGCGGTCCGCGGCGCGGCGCACATCGCCGCCCGCGGCCGCCTGCCGTCCCTGCGCCACGAGGTCGTCGAAGACGGCCCGGTCGAGCTCGGCCGGGCCGATGCGCAGCGTGTACGCGTCGTTGTCCGCCCCGATCACCGACGACGACCCGAGCCGCGCGAGCACCCCGCGCAGCGCCGAGACGTGGTTCTGCACCTGCCGCCGCGCGAGCGCCGGCGCGCCCCCGTCCCACACCGCGTCGGCGAGCGCCCCGATGGTGACGGCCTGCCCGGCCCGCAACGCGAGCGCGGCGAGCACGCGCCGCTGCTGCCCGGGCAGATGTACCGCCCGCCCGCCCGCCTCCACCGAGAGCGGCCCGAGGATTCGAACCTGCATGACAACGACGCTATCGACGTGCGCCGCTGCCCGGCACCCCGAACCGTAGGACGTTCATGGGACGGGCCGGGCTAGGCTCTGTCCTGCCGATCATGCCGAGCCGAGACGAGGTCCAGATTTCGCCTGCGTGTGCCCCGCGGAGGCCTGGCTACCGGTGTTGTAACCCGGCCTTCGCGGGGTGCGCGCAGGTGGAATCTGGGCCCGGCGCAGGCCGGCATGATCGGCAGGACAGGGCCTATGGTCGAGCCATGATCAGCTTCGAGATCACCCCGATCGGCACGGTCCGCAACGACCGGACGGACATCCAGGACACTGACCACTGGGGCGCCGTACGCAGCGTCATCACCGTCGACGAGCGCTTCGGCGACGCCTGTCTGCAGGGCCTGGACAGCTTCTCCCACGTCGAGGTCCTGTTCGTCTTCGACCGGTTCCCGGAGCACGGCGACTTCCGCGAGCCGCGCCCGTACCGCGGCCGCGCCGACCTCCCGCCCTTCGGCATCTTCGCCGGCCGCGGCCCCCGCCGCCCGAACCGCATCGGGGTGACGACCTGCGCGATCGAGTCCGTGCAGGGCCGCGAGCTGACGGTGGCCGGCCTCGACGCGGTCTCGGGCACCCCGGTCATCGACCTGAAGCCGGCGATGGCGGAGTTCCTCCCGGCGGACGTCAGGCAGCCGGAGTGGGTCAGCCGCATGATGGCGGACTACTTCCGGCCGTGAGCGGGCCGCCGTCAGTGCTTGCCTATGGGCCGTTCGAGCCATTCCCGGAGGATGCCGCGCCCGACATCGGGCCGCAGCATCGCCGCGCGATGCGCCAGCGCCTCGACCACGGCCAGGAACTCCGGCCCCACCCGCGCGTTGATCTCCCGCTCCCGCTCGACGAACGGCCCGACGATCTCCCACACGGCGATGGCGCGGGCCCGGAAGATCGCGAGGAACGCGTCCTCGCGCAGGATGCCCAGGGTCAGCATGCTGCCGATCTCGTTCAGGAAGTAGCAGACGTTGTACGTGTGGTTCCGGACGCCCGCCGGCAGGCCGCCGAGGCCGAGCTCCGCGTCGTGGCCGGGCAGCTCGTTGAAGACGCACTCGAAGCTCTCGTGCAGCTTCGGGTCGCGGAACTGGGCCAGTATCGTGACGACCGCGCCGGCGTGGGTGGCCTTGTCCTGCATCGAGACCTGCCGCCTCGACATGTAGGCGGAGGCGACGGAGACGGCCAGGGCCAGCATGGACAGTCCGACGGTTCCCAGGTCCGACAACGTCACGGGCCCGAGACTAACGTGCCGTACGTCGATACCCGCCGGATGGACGGCCCGTCTTTGTGCATGATCGACCGAGCCCGTTCCGGGTCAGGTGAGGGCGAGCCAGTACCAGCCGTCGCCGAGGGGGTACGACACGCGGCACTCGGCGAGGAAGCAGTGCAGCCGCGCGTCCGGTGGCGTGCCCGGGTCGAGGTAGGCGAAGCCCACGGCGCCGCCGCTGCCGAAGGTGTCCGTGCCCGCACGACCCCGCGCGGGCGATGTTCACGGGATCTCCACGGCCTCCAGGGCGTGGACCGACTCGACGGCGAGCGGCTCGAGGTCGGCGCAGCCCGGCACGTCGTGTACGCCCGGGGCGAGGTCGGCGAGCAGCCGCGCGGCGTCCAGGGCCAGGCGGGCGGCCTCGGCCGGGTCGTCGTCGCCGAGGCGGGCCTTGATCTCGCCGCCCAGGCCGGGCAGCGTCGCCTCGTCGGTGTCGGGCGGGAGGCGCCGGGCCAGCGTCGGCGGGTCCGGGGCGTGGATCCGGCGCTGGGCGAGGGCGGCGACGACGGGGCGGCGGTCACCGTACCGGTCGAGCAGCGCCACGAGCTCCAGCGCCCGCGTCACCAGCCGCGGCCGGCCCGGGAAGCGGTCGAGCCAGGCCAGGAGGGCCTCGTCGCCGCCGACGTGGTCCATGACCCGCTGCAGGCCCGCGGCCACCGGGGTCGGGGGCGGCTCGAACTGGCCGAGCAGGTATGCCACCTGACCCGCCAGCGCCGCTTCGCCGTCCGCATCGAGGCGGCCGGACGTGAACGCTCCGGCGGCGCCGAGGTCGAGCCCGCCCAGTGGAGAGGACTTCACGGCGCAGCGCTACCCGGGGTCAGCCGGGCGAAACCGTGCGGGCGACGACCGTCCACGCCGTGGCGGTGATCTCGATGGGGCCGGTGCCCGGCAGCCGGGTCGCGCAGTGCTCGCGCAGGGCCTCGCGCCGCGGGTCGTCCAGGGTGCGCACGTAGTCGCCGGCCGGGCCCACGCCGAGCGTGAACGGCTCCCACCACTCGGCGAAGTCCGCGAACGTGGTGCGTACCGACAGCTCCGACGGCTCGATCGCGGTCAGGCCGGCCGCCGCGAACAGCTCGGCCAGGTGGCCCTCGCGGGCGCCGGCCAGGCCGGACTCGTCGCGGGCCTGCGGGTCGAGCTCCAGCACCGCGCGCCAGAACACGGCCAGGGGGCTGCCGCCGCCGGCGTGGTCCCAGACGCTCGCCGCGACCACGCCGCCGGGCCGGGTGACCCGGGCCATCTCCCGCAGGCCGGCGACCGGGTCGGCCATGAAGTGCACGACCAGCTGGGCGAGCGTGAGGTCGAAGGCCTTGTCACCGTACGGCAGCCGCTCCGCCGTCCCCGCCCGCACATCGGCAGCGGGGAAACGCTCGCGGACCACGGCGACGAAGGACTCGGACGGGTCGACCGCCGACACCGACGCGGCGCCGAGCCGCGCGACGAGCTCGGCCGTGAGCGCGCCGGTGCCGCAGCCGACGTCGAGCGCGCGCTGACCGGCCGCGACCCCCGCGAGCGCCGCGAACCGCTCCGCCAGGGGCTCGGAGTAGCGCCCCATGAACCGCCCGTAGGCGTCCGCGTGGACCTCGAAGCTCACCCGGGTGATCCTAGTCGCGCGTGGGGGTGGCCCGTACCGGGCAAGATGGGTACATGCGCCTGCCCCGTTTGTCGCAAGCCGTCGACCTGGCCGTCTCCGCCGCCGGGTCGGCCGTCGGGACCGCCGCCGCCGTCGTCGCGCTGCCCGGGCGGGTGATCCGGCTCGTCGACGGGGCCGAGGTGGTGCTGGCCCGGGCCGCGGCCGCCCTGGACGCCGCGGACGAGGCGATCGGGGAGGTGCGCACGGTCACCGCCGCCGCCGTCGGCCTGATGGAAGAGGCGAGAGGCGTGTCGTCGGGCGCCGCGACGATCGTGGTCCAGGCCGCGCGGACGGCCACCGCCGCCGACGCGATCGTGGTCCAGGCCGCGCGGACGGCCACCAATGCCGACGCGATCGTCGCCCAGGCCGCGCAGACCGCTACCGCCGCCGACGCGATCGTGGTCCAGGCCGCGCGGACGGCCACCAACGCCGACGCGATCGTCGCCCAGGCCGCGCAGACGGCCACCGCCGCCGACGGGATCGTTGCGCAGGCCGAGCAGACCGCCACCAACGCGGACGTCGTCGTGGCCCAGGCGGCCCGGACCGCCACCACCGCCGACGAGCTGCTCACCGCCTACGACCCGCCCCTGCGCCGGTTCGTCGAGAACCTCTCGGCCGAGGAGGTCACCGCGGCGATCCGGATGATCGACGAGCTGCCGCGGCTCGCGCACCACCTCAACACCGACGTCATGCCGATCCTCGCCACCCTCGACCGGGTCGGGCCCGACATCCACGAGCTGCTCAACGTCACCCGCGACCTGCGCCAGGCGATCGTCGGCCTGCCCGGCTTCGCGATGTTCCGCCGCCGGGGCGAGAAGGCCGAGACCGAGAGCGGCGCTACGTAGCCGGGAGCGGGTCGACCGCCCGGGCCGCCCGGGAGCCGGCCACGGCGACCGCCGCGGCGTTCGTGCCCACCACGATCGCGATGCCCGCCCAGACGTGCGCGGCCGGGACCTGGCCCAGGATCACCGCCCCGGCCAGCGCCGCCAGCACCGGGTGGACGCTCTGCAGCAGCCCGAAGAAGCGCGGCGGGACGCGGCGCAGGGCGACCAGGTCGGCCGCGTACGGCACCACCGAGCACAGCACCCCGGCGCCGAGCGCGTAGAGCAGCCCGGCCGCGGTGAACCGGCCCTGGACAGCGAGGACGACCGCGACCGGCAGGTAGAGCACGGCCGCGAACGCGGTGCCGACCGCCGGGCCCTGCAGGCCGGGCAGGCGGGCGCCGACGAGGCGGTTGAGCAGGATGTACGCCGCCCAGCAGGCCGCCGCCACGAGGCCCAGCCCGAGCCCGGGGAGGTCGGTGCTGGAGCCGGGGAGGACGAGCACGTACACGCCGATGCCCGCGACCACGGCGGACACCAGGTCGACCGGGGTGCGCGAGCCGCACAGCGCGACCGCGAGCGGGCCCAGGAACTCCAGCGTCACCGCGAGCCCCAGGCCGATGCGGTCGACCGCGGTGTACAGGCTGATGTTCATGGTCGCGAAGACCAGTCCGAGCAGCAGCGCCGGCCACCACTGCGACCAGGTCAGGCGGCGCAGGTCGGGGCGGGCCACGGGCAGCAGGACCGCGGCCGCCACCAGCTGGCGGACCGCGACGACGCCCGCGGGCCCGATCGCCGGGAAGGCGCGCGCCCCGAGGGCGGCGCCCGACTGGTTGCCGGCGGCGCTGGCGACCATTGTCGCGAGGGCCCCGCCGGTGCTGAGGTTCAGCCTGCTCACGACCGTGATTCTCGGCGCCCGGGGCGGGGCCGGGGAAATGCACGGGACGCACGATTCATACGCTGTACGCATGGATCTGGAGCTGCGGCAGCTGCGCGCGTTCGTCGCCGTCGTCGAGGCCGGGACGTTCACCGACGCGGGCGCGGCGCTCGGGCTGTCGCAGGCGGCGGTGTCGCGGTCGGTGGCGGCGCTCGAGGCGGCGCTCGGGGCGCGGCTGCTGCACCGCACCACGCGGCACGTGCGCCTGACCGCGACGGGCACGCAGGTGCTGGCCCGGGCCCGGGCGGTGCTCGACGAGGTCACGCACCTGCGGCGGGTGGTCGAGCGCTCCCGCACCGAGCTGCGCGTGGGCTACGCCTGGGCCGCGATGGGCCGGCACACGCGCCGCATCCAGCGGGCCTGGGCCGGGCGGCATCCGGGTGTACCGCTGGTGTTCGTCCAGCACAACAGCCTCGCCGCCGGGCTGACCGACGGTACCGCCGACGTCGCCGTGCTCCGGCGGGCCCTGGAGGATCCCCGGTTCGAGACCGCCGCGGTCGGACTCGAGCACCGCTGCGCGGCCGTCGCCACCGACCACACCCTCGCGCGCAAGCGCACCGTGCGGCTGGCCGACCTCACCCGGTACACCATGGCGATCGACGATCGAACGGGCACGACGAGTCTCGGGCTGTGGCCGGCGGGGGCGGGGCCGGCGTCGGTGCGCGCCACGCGGGGCACGGACGAGTGGCTCACGCTCATCGCGGCCGACCAGGCCGTCGGCGTGACGTCGGAGGCGACGGCGCACCAGAACCCGCGGCCGGGGGTGGCGTACCGGCGGATGAGCGACGCGCCCCCGATCGAGGTCCGGCTGGCGTGGTGGCGCGACGACCCGCCCGCGCACCTCGACGACCTGATCGCGCTCACCCGCGAGGCCTACGGTCCGCTCGGGTAGGCTCGCCGGCATGAGTCTGCCGCAGCGGACCGCGATCCTGGAGGCGATGCACCGCGAGGCGGAGGTCGGCGAGCAGACGCTGGCGCCCAACAGCTACCTGGTGCTCGTCGCCCCCGGCGACCACCCGCACCTGGTGCCGTTCGCGGGGCCGCTCGCCCGGGCCCAGGCCGAGTTCCTGGCCGAGCAGCGCTGGGGCGTCGCCGACGAGGTCGTGGTCGACCTGCAGCCCGACGACACCGTCCCGCCGGGCTCGTTCAAGATCATCGCTGACGTGCGCAAGGCCCGCACCCGCCGCGAGGACGAGGCCGGCCGGGGCGTCGGCCTGCTGGTCGACGACGGCCGGCGGTACACGGTCCAGGCCGGCGAGACCGTGATCGGCCGCGGCCGCCAGGCGGACCTGCGCGTGCGCGACGAGGGCGTGTCGCGGCGGCATGCGGCGCTGCGGTACGACGGCCGGAGCCTGGTCCTGATGGACCTGGACTCGACGAACGGCACCCTGCTCAACGACGACCCGGTGACCGAGCCGACGGCCGTGAACCCCGGCGACGTGATCACCCTGGGCGGCGTGACCCTGACGGTCCAGGGCGAGCGCTGAAGGGGCTTGCCGGGCTCGGCTAGGGTCGAGCGGCATGACCCGGTCCGCGGACTCCCTGGGCAACGCGCGCGAGATCCTGCTGGGCAAGCGCTCGCCGACGATCAAGGTGCTCGACCGGCTGCTCGGGGCCGGCATCCTCGCGGCCGGACCGGTCGGGGCGGCGACCGGGCAGCCGTGGCTGCTGGCCGCGTGGGGCTGGGTCGACCAGAAGAACGAGCTCGTCGCGCGGCTGGACGAACTGGTCGCCAAGGGCCGTGGGAAGCTGCGCCGGTCGGGCGGGCACCGGCGGCACGAGGTCCTCGCGGCCACGCACGCGGCGCTGGCCGTCGCCGCGTTCTTCACCGCCGTGCGCGACGTCGTCGGCCCGGTCTACGACGAGCTGGAGCTGAGCGAGGACGACCTGGCCCGCCTGTCCGCGCTGCCGGGGCACCGGGAGGAGCTGGGGAGCCTGGCCGGGCGGCTGCTGTCGCTGCCGGTCCGGCTGCCGCGGGCGGGCTGCGGGTTCCACGAGAACCTCGACGGCGCCCTGCGGCCGTACTACGACGAGCTCGCCCGCCGGTGCGTCGGGTTCTTCGCCGGGCTCGAGGCGTGGCGGCGCATCGGGCACCGCACGGGCGTCGCCGACGAGCTGCGGGACGGCGCGCTCGAGCGGTACCGGGCCGAGTACTTCCGCCTCGCCGCGGACGTGCCGGAGTTCCGGATCTGGGCGGTGTTCGGCGAGCACCGGGCCGAGCAGGACGCGCTCGCGCGGCTCGAGGAGCTGACCCGGTCGCTGGCCGGCTCGTCGCGGGTGGCGCTCGAGGCGCTGCGCGGCATCAACCGGGCGGTGCTGACGAGCCCGATCGTCAACCTCGACGAGGCGACCAGCGGGCCGCCGACCGTGCGGGTGCCGACCGTCCAGCGCGGGTACGTCGAGCCGCACTTCCGCTGGGCCGTCATGGGCCCGTCGTCCCGGCCGGCGCAGGAGGAGTGGTGGCAGCAGCAGCGCCGGGGCACCGACCTCGCCGGGTTCGTCGCGGCCCACGTCGTGTCGGCGGCCGCGGCCGAGCGCCCGCTCGTGGTGCTCGGCCATCCGGGCAGCGGCAAGAGCCTGTTCACCAAGGTCTGCACGGCGCGCCTGTCCGCGACCGACGCCGTCATGACCGTGCGGGTGCCGCTGCGCGACGTCGCGGAGCCGACCGCCAGCGTGTACCGCCAGATCGAGGACGTCCTGCGCGAGTCCACCCACGGCCGGGTCGAGTGGCGCACCCTCTGCGAGGGGAGCGAGGACTGCCTGCGGGTCGTGCTGATCGACGGGCTGGACGAGCTGATGCAGGCCACCGGGGCCACGGAGTCGCGGTACCTGCGCAACGTCATGGACTTCCAGCGCACCGAGTCGGCCGGCGGCGGGCCGGCCGCCGTGATCGTGACCTCGCGGACGCTCGTCGCCGACCTGGCCGCGATCCCCGAGGACTGCCTGGTCGTGCGGCTCGAGGAGTTCACCGACGAGCAGATCGGCACGTGGGCCGAGCGCTGGGCCGAGGCCAACGCGGGCGGCGCGAGCCGGCCGGTGGAGGCGGCGCGGCTGCGCGAGTACGGCGACCTCGCCCGCCAGCCGCTCCTGCTGCTCCTGCTCGCGATCGTCGCCGCCGGGCGGGAACTGCCCGCGGACGGCACCACCGCGGCCCTGTACCGCATGCTCCTCGACGACTTCGTCCACCGCGAACTGGCCCGCCCCGACAACCAGGCCCCCGGCCACCCGCAGGAGGAGCGGGTCGCGGCCGAGCTGTGGAAGCTGGGCCTGGTGGCGTTCGGCATGCTCAACCGCGGCCGCCAGCACCTCGCCGAGCACGACCTGGAGGCGGACCTGCGCGCCCTGCCCGGCCCCGCGGCCACGGTCCCGGTCCGCCCCCGGGACCTGGCCCGCCCGCTGGGCCCGGCCCGCCGCGTGATCGGCCGCTTCTTCTTCGTGGTGGCGGCCGAGGCCGACGCCGGCGCGGCCGGGCGCAGCTACGAGTTCCTCCACGCGACGTTCGGCGACTTCCTGGTGGCCTTCCAGGCGCTGGAGCTGCTGCGGGACGCGGCGAAGGCCCGGACGCTGCGCACCGCGTCGCAGGTCTGGGACGACGACCTCCTCTTCGCCCTGCTGTCGCACACGCTGCTGGCCACGGCCGGCTCGCGCACCATCGACCTCTTCGCCGAGCAGGCCCGCGGCGACGAGGCCGTCGCCGCGGTCCTCGAGCACATCGTGAGCGCGGCCCAGCACCGCTGGACGGCGGGCCGGCACGCGGCCTACGACCCGTCGGGCGCGCCGCCGGTCCGGCGGCTCGCCACCTACACCGCCAACGCCGTCGCGCTGCGCCTCGCGATGGCCGACGGCCCGGTGCCGCTGAGCCGCTTCGGCCCGCCCGGCGCCGAGACCGGCGAATGGTGGTCGGGGCAGGTGCGGCTCTGGGAGGCGATGCTCGCCCCGACGGCCGGTTGGGGCCCCTTCATCAGCCGCCTGCAGGTCACGGACGGCGAGCACCCGGCGGCGGCGTGGCAGTTCCCGGCGGGCGGGTGGGCCGAGGACATGGTGGAGATCGCGGCGCTGCGCACCGACCGGGCCATGCAGCTCGCCGCCGGGCGGACCGTGCTGCACGGCAGCCGGGAGGACGTGCACCACCCGAGCCCGCGAATCGCCCGCGACCTGGCCCTGCTGCTGCGGCGGTGGCTCCCCGACGGGCCGGAGCTGGCGGTGCTCACCGCGCCCGGGGAGATCCCGCCGGACCTGCACGGGCTGGCGTCGGTCGTCGCGGCCCGGCACGGCGGACGCCTGGACACGGAGCAGCTGCGCGAGCTGGCCCGCACGCTCGGCGAGGGCGCCGACCGCGCCCACACCGACCTGCTGGGGGGCCGGCGCCTCTTCACGATCTTCGCGAACATGATGATCGACTTCTCGGACCACCTCGAGTCCGGCGACCTGCGGGGGATCGCCGACACCAGGGAGGGGCGGGCCCTGCTGGCGCTGCCGCCGGAGCTGGCGCGGCCGCTCATTCCCGAGCTGGTGGCCTCGTTGCTGTCAACGCGGCAGCAGGACCTGGCGTGACGTTGCCGCGCCGGAGGACTGGGCCGTCCAGGCCGCCGGCGCCTCGGACAGGGGCACGGCCTCGTACGACACGCTCAGGCGGCCGGCCGCGGCGTGGGCCGCGATCGTGCGCAGGGTCTCCGCCCGCTCCGGCTTGGTCAGGGAGTTGTTGGTGTACCCCAGGATGCGCAACGAGCCGCTGCGCAGCGTCGCCGAGTCGATCGGGGCCGTCGGTGCGGCCGAGCCGCCCAGGTTGACCAGGCGGCCGCCCGGGTGCAGGACCTGCAGCGCGGCCGCGGCCGGGATGCCGAACAGCGGGTCGAGGACCAGGTCGAGGGGGCCGTCCAGGGCGACGCGCAGGCGGGCCGCCAGGTCCGGGACGGTGTCGTCGTCCAGCAGGGGTACGACCGCATCCGCGCCCAGTTCCGCGGCCCGGGCCTGGGCGCGGGCCGAGCGGCAGGCCGTCACCACGCGGCGGGCGCCCAGCAGGCGCGCGATCTGGATGGCGGCCTGGCCGACGATGCCGCCGCCGCCCAGGATGAGGACCTGCTCACCCCGGCGCAGGTCGCCGCACGAGGTGAGGGACTGCCACGCCGCGACGGCGGACAGGCCCAGTGCGGCGACCAGCGCCGGGTCGGCCCCGGGCGGCAGCTCGACGATGTCGGCCTCGGGGACGTTCGCGTACTCCGCCATGCTCCCGTCGCCGGGGCGCATGCCGGCGTCGGTGGCGAACCACACCGGTGTGCCGTCGGGGCGGGTGCCCACGCCCTGGACGCCGGGGACGTACGGGACGGGCGGGGAGCCGAAGTACGACGTGCCGGTCGCGCACAGCACGTCCAGCGGCGTGATCGGGGCCGCGGTCACGGCCACCCGGACGCCGCCGGAGAAGTCGGCGTCGTACGACGACACGACCGGCGGGCGTCCACACTGGAGGATCAGGGCGGCTTGCACGTCAGGTCGCGATGTCCGGGTAGGGCAGGTTGAAGTGCTGCAGGCGCAGCGCGTACTGCTTCTGGAAGCCCAGCGGCTCGTCGTGGTCGCGCTCGAACATGGCGATGAACAGCGTCAGCGTCAGGAACGGGTGCGCGCCGAGCTCGAACAGCGCCGGATAGTCGTGACTGACCAGCGCCGACCGCTCGGCGTCGTCCAGCCGAAGCCACGTCGAGGCCTCGCCGGTGTGGCAGTTCAGCAGCGAGTCGGCCATGTTCGCCTCCCACCACTGCACGGTGCCCGCGGGGTCGGTGCGGTAACGCTCCACCAGGTCGGGGTCGCGGTCGACGGTGAACAGGAACTTGTTCAGCAGATACTTGCTCATGCCGGAGCCCCCGACGGGTACCAGGTGAAGTACGCCTCCATGGTGTGGAACAGGTCGAAGGTGTCGACGTAGTCGGCCTTCCGCCCGGCCCCGGCCACGCCCATCATGAGCATGAAGTCCATGAACCCGTGGGTGGCGTTGCCCGGCGCGTGCAGGCTGTCCAGGGTCACCTCCGACAGGCACCCGTCGAGGTCCCCGTTGGCGATCCACTCCACGGCGCGGGCGTCGAACTCGGGGTCGGGGCCGTGCGGGCCGAACTGGCGCGGGCCGCCGAGCTCCAGCGACAGGTGCCCGGTGCCGACGACGGCCACGCGCAGGTCGCTGGGCCAGGACGCGACAAGCTCGCGGATGGTCTCGCCGAGCTGGACGAAGCGCTTGGGCTGCGGCAGCGGCGGGGCGAAGATGTTGGTGTACACCGGCACGATCGGCAGGTCCGCCTCGGGCCGCAGCGTGATGATCGGGCACGTGATGCTGTGGTCGATGCGCAGCTCGTTGCTGAACGCCAGGTCGAAGCCGGCGTCGAGGCCCTCCCGCAGCATGTACGCCGAGAGGTCCTCCTGCCCCTTGAGCTTCATGCGCGGCAGGCCGAACTCGCGCTCCTCGTTGTACCAGTTGGCGTCGTAGAACGGCGCCTTGCCGATGAGGAACTGCGGCATGTTGTCCAGCCAGAGCTGGTGGAAGTGGTCGGAGCCGACCATCACCAGCACGTCCGGGCGGGCCTTGGTCAGCGTCTCCCGGAAGCGCAGGATCTTCGCGACCCACTCGTCGGCGAAGGGCGGCCGGTCCTCGCCGGTGGCCGTGCTGGCCTTGTAGTAGAACGGGTGGTGCGTAGAGGCGATCACCGCGACGATCTCGGCCACGGCGGCTCCCTTCAGTCCGTGACGGGGGTGTACTTCGCGTTGCGGTCCACGGTCTTGTAGATCTCGAGACCGAGGTTGGTGCGCCGCTCCTCGGCCAGGTGCCCGAGCAGGCCGGCCGCGCGGGCCAGCAGCGCGAAGCCGCGCAGCATCTCCACGGGCAGGCCCAGGTCGGCCAGGGCGGCGCCGCAGACGCCGGCGCCGTTGAGCGGCAGGGTGCGGCCGAGGACCGCGGGGTGCACGCGGCCGACGGCCTCGAACAGGCGCAGGTGGGGCCCGCGCAGGCCTTCCTCCTCGGCGATCGCGATGAGGACGGGGGTGCGCGGGTCCTGGACCTTGTGCACGGGGTGGCCGAGGCCGGGCACGAACCTGCCGGCCGCGCGCTGGCTGCGCACCGCCTCCAGCGCGACCGCGTCCCAGTCGGCGTCGCTCTCCGGCCGGGGTGAAAGCTCGTGGAGTACAGCCGCCAGGAACTTCCCGCAGTCCTCGGTGACCCCCAGGAACCGGGACCCGCCGCCCAGCAGGCCCGCGGCCAGCGCGCCCTGGAGGGCCTCGGGGGCGCTGGCGTAGGTGACCCGGGCCGCGATCGCGGTGGGGGTGAAGCCGTGGTCGGCGAGGGCGACGAGGACGGCCTCGAACACGCGGGTCTCGCCGGGGGAGGGGCGGCGGCCGGCGACGAGCCAGAACGCCAGCTCGCCGAAGCCGACCTTGCCCATCAGGTCGGCCGCGAGGTCCTGGCCCAGCAGCCGGATATGGTCGGCGTCGGACGTGCCGATGCCGGTGGGGAAGCTCAGCTCTTCAGCCATTGCCGGATCTCCTCGCCGTGCTCGTCCAGGGCCGGGGGCGCCAGCTCGTACCGCGGGGGCGTCGCCGAGAACGTGATCGGGTTGCGCACGCCGGGGACGCCGCCGGTGACGACGACGGGGTCGAGCCCGAGGTTCTCGGCGTAGGCGACGCCGCCGTCGATGGTGTTGATCGGTGCGCACGGTACCCCGGCCGCGGTGAGCAGGTCGAACCACTCGTCCTTGCCCTTGGTGGCGAGCACCTCGACGAGCAGCGGGCGCAGCGCCTCGCGGTTGGCGGTGCGGTCCTGGTTGTGCGCGAAGCGCGGGTCGTCGAGCAGATGCTCCAGGCCCAGGACCCCGCACAGCTTGCGGAACTGCGGGTCGTTGCCGGCGATGACGATGAGCTCGCCGTCGGCGGTCGGCAGCGGCTCGTACGGGAACAGGCTCGGGTGCGCGTTGCCCATGCGGAACGGCACGGTGCCGCCGGCGACGTACCCGCTGCTGTGGTTGACGAGCCCGGACAGCGCCGAGGCGAGCAGGTTGACCTCGACGTGCTGGCCGCGCCCGGTGCCGGCGCGGTGGTGCAGCGCGGCGAGGATGCCCAGACCCGCGTGCATGCCGGCCATCACGTCGAACACGGAGATGCCGGCCCGGTAGGGCGGCCCGTCCGGATCGCCGGTCAGGCTCATGAGGCCCGAGATCGCCTGGACCATGAGGTCGTACCCCGGCAGAGCCGCTCCGGCCGCGGTACCGAAGCCGGAGATGGAGGCGTAGACGAGGCCGGGGTTGGCCGCGGCGAGCGAGTCGTAGTCGAGCCCGAAGCGCGCCAGGCCGCCCGGCTTGAAGTTCTCGATGAGCACGTCGGCGCGGCGGGCCAGCTCGCGGGCGGCGGCGAGGTCCTCCTCCACGCGGAAGTCCAGCGCGATCGACCGCTTGTTGCGGTTGATGCCGAGATAGTAGGTGGAGAGGCCGTCGCGGATCGGGGGCATCCACGTGCGGGTGTCGTCCCCGCCCGGCCCCTCAACCTTGATCACGTCGGCGCCGAGGTCGGCCAGCAGCATCGTCGCGTACGGCCCCGCGAGGATCCGCGAGAAGTCCGCGACCAGCAGCCCGTCCAGGGGTCCCACGGCGCCTCCGTCCGCTGTGCGGACGACTGTCCGCAACTCGTTGACACGATACAACGCCGAGAACAGAATGCCACTACATAGCCAATGCACCCAGTCCGATTCGGGGCCTGCTCCGCGGCGGGCCGAATCGGACCGGGGCCGCATTCTGGCCGCCAGGCGGACACATGTCCGAGATTGGAGCCCGCGATGGGCGCAGTCGTCTTCCGCAACGCCCTGGTCCTCACCATGGACGACACACACACCGTTCTTCCCGGCACCGACGTCCTGATCGTCGACGAGCGCATCGCCGAGATCGGCGTCGGGCTCACCGCCCCGCCCGGCGCGCAGGAGATCGACGCGACCGGCGGCATCCTCATGCCCGGCATGGTCGACACGCACCGCCACATGTGGCAGACCGCGATGCGCGGCTACGGCGCCGACTGGACCCTCACCCAGTACTTCGTCTGGTACTACCTCGAGTCGGGCAAGCACTTCCGCCCGCAGGACATCCACGCCGGCAACGTGCTCGCGGCCTGGGAGGCCCTCGACGCCGGCGTCACGACGACCGTCGACTGGTCGCACGGCCTGCAGACCACCGAGCACGCCGACGCCGCCGTGGACGCGCTGGAGTCGGTGCCGGGGCGGTTCGTGCTCGCGTACGGCAACATCCAGCAGGGCCCGTGGCAGTGGTCGGCCGCGCCCGAGTTCCGCGACTTCGTCACCCGCCGCATCACCGGCTCGGACCTGCTGGGCTTCCAGATGGCCTTCGACGTCACCGGCGACCCGGCCTTCCCCGAGAAGGCCGCCTTCGAGGTCGCCCGCGACCTGGGCGTGCCCGTCACCACCCACGCCGGCGTCTGGGGCGCGACGAACGACGACGGCATCCGGCTCATGCACGAGCACGGCTTCATGACCCCGCAGACGATCTACGTGCACGCGGCGACGCTGACGGACGACTCGTACCACCGCATCGCCGCGACCGGGGGCAGCGTCTCGGTGTCGACGGAGAGCGAGCAGAGCGCCGGGCAGGGGTACCCGCCCACCTGGGCGCTGCGCGACCACGAGATCCCGGTCTCGCTGTCGATGGACACCAGCGTGTGGTGGAGCGGCGACCTGTTCTCGGCCATGCGCACCACGCTCGGCGCCGACCGCTCCCGCGAGCACCTGCAGGCCCACGAGCGCGCCGAGACCGTCACCCACGTGCACCTGCGCGCCGAGCAGGTCGTGGACTGGGCGACCCGGGGCGGCAGCAAGGCCCTCGGCCTCGACGACCGGATCGGCAGCCTGGAGACGGGCAAGAAGGCGGATGTCGTACTGCTGAAGAACGACGCGAGCCCGGTGATGTTCCCGATCCTCAACGCGTACGGTCACGTCGCCTTCCAGGCCCAGCGCGGCGACGTGCACACCGTCGTGGTGAACGGCCGCGTGGTGAAGCACGAGCACCGGCTGGTCGGCGCCGATCTCGCGAAGGCCCGCGCCGACGTCGAGGCGACCGTCGAGCACCTCATCGCCACCATGGGCCGCGACGCCTGGGAGAAGGGCATGAATCCCGACGTTCCGGAGACCAAGGTGACGGACAATCCGTACACGTACACCGACTACGACGCCGGCTCGGCGCAACGGAAGCAGTAGGAAGGGTCTTCATGCCACGCGAAGCGGGACCGGACTTCATCGAGGCTCTCGCGCGCGGTCTGGACGTGGTGCGCTGCTTCCGGCCGGGCCGGCCGGTGATGACCCTGAGCGAGGTCGCCACCGCCACCGGCCTGGCCCGCCCCACCGCCCGGCGGATCCTGCTCACCCTGGAGGAGCTCGGCTACGTCCGCTCGTCGGGTGAGCGCGGCTTCGCGCTCACCCCGCGGGTGCTGGAGCTCGGCATGGCGTACGTCAACGCCCTGTCGATCTGGGACGTCGCCCGCCCGCACATGCAGCGCCTGGTCGCCGCGACGGGCGAGTCGACGTCCCTGGCCCAGCTCGACGGCTCCGACATCGTGTACGTCGCGCGCGTCGCGGTGCCGAAGATCGTCACCCTGGCCGTCACCATCGGCACCCGCTTCCCGGCCCCGGCCACCTCGATGGGCAAGGTCCTGCTCGCCGCCCTCACGCCGGCCGAGCTGACCGCCCTGCTGGCCGAGCCGACCCGCTCGGGCATCACGCCGCGCTGGCGCCCGCCGCGCGAGGAGCTGGACGCGGCCCTGCGCGAGGTCCGCACGAAGGGCTGGGCCCTGGCCGACCAGGACCTGGCCCCGGGCATCCGCTCGGTGGCCACGGGCGTGCGCAACGGCGACGGGCGGGTGGTGGCCGCCCTGAACGTGACGGTCCACGCGGCCGAGACGACGGTCGAGCACCTGCTGGAGCACCACCTGCCGCTACTGCTGCGCGCCGCGGCGGACATCAGCCACGACTGGTCCCTGCTCGACGCGGTCCCGCTGGCTATCGAAGCGCGGTGACCTCGGCGGCCGTGGGCAGGGCGGCCCGCGCGCCGACCGCCGTTGTGGCCAGCGCGCCCGCGGCGCAGGCCAGGCGTGCGGCCTCGTCCAGGTCGCGGCCGGTGTCCAGGGCCCACGCCAGCGTCGCGCAGAAGGCGTCGCCCGCGCCCGTGGTGTCCACCGTGGCCACGCGGTGGCCCGGGACGTCGACGGTTCCGGACGCGCGGTGGATGCGGCAGCCCGCGGCGCCCAGGGTCACCACCACGGCGCCGGCGCCCGCGGCCAGGAGGTCGGCCGGGGCGCCCAGCACGGCCAGCTCGTGCTCGTTCGGCACCAGAACGTCCACCCGGGACAGCAGTTCCGGCGGCAGCGGTACCGCCGGAGCCGGGTTGAGCACGAAACGCCAGCCGGACCGGGCGGCCGCCAGCACGGCGTCGAGCGGCACTTCCAGGCTCGCCAGCAGCACGCCCGAGCCGGTCAGGGCCGGGATGTCGGCGGGGGAGAGGCGGGCGTTCGCGCCCGGTACCACCGTGATGGCGTTCTCGCCGGCCTCGTCGACCAGCACCACGGCCAGGCCCGTCGGGGCGCTGTCCCGGGCCAGGCCCGACAGGTCCACAGAGGACAGTGAGGCCGGGTCGAAGTCGGGGCCCACGCGGGCGATGAGGGTGCACGCGCCGCCCAGGCGGGCGACCGCGGCGGCCTGGTTGCCGCCCTTGCCGCCCGGGCCGGTCGAGGAGGCGGTCGCGACGACTGTCGAGCCGGGCGCGGCGATGCGGGGCACGCGCACGACCAGGTCGTTGTTGACCGCTCCCACGACCACCACGCTCATGGCACCGGATGGTACGTGAGCGCGAGCAGCGCCGCGTGCGTCCGCGCGTCCGCGGCCGCGATCAGGCCGTTCGCGCCCGACTCGACCGGGGCGCCGCGCAGGTCGGTCACCACGCAGCCGGCGGCCTCGCACAGGGCGATCCCGGCCGCGAAGTGCACGCTGGCGCGTACGTCGCCGTCGGTGAGGTACGCCGCGCGCTGGCCGGTCGCGACCCACGCCAGGGCGAGCGTGGTGGACAGGACCCGCGGGCGGAACCGGGCCTCGAACGCCGGGTTCGTGAGCAGGCGCGCGATCCGCTGGTTCGGGAACGGCGGGTCCAGGTTCAGGTCCACGAGGGCCGTGTGCGCGGACGGGGCCAGGGGGCCCTGCGTGGAGTACACCCGATGGGAGAACGGATCGGCGACCGCCGCGGCGACGGTGCGGCCCGCCGCGCGCAGGGCCACGTTGACCGCCACGTTCATCGCGCCCGAGGCGAAGTTCAGCGTGCCGCAGAGGGGGTCGACGAGCCAGGCGCGCGCCGCGTCCGCGGGGCCGGTGCGGCCGCTCTCCTCGCCGGTGACCGCGTCGCCGGGGCGGGCCGCGCGCAGCACACCGAGGATCGCCGCCTCGGCCTCCAGATCGGCGGCGGTCGCGAAGTCGCCGGCGCCCTTGTCGAACCGGGCGAGCTCGGCGCCGAAGCGGGCCCGCACCACGGCGGCGCCCGCCTCGGCGGCGGTCACGGCGAGTTCATGATCGTTCGGCATCCGGTGAGTGTACGGTCACGGGATCGCGCAGCATGAAGGCCGCGTACCAGTCCGGCCACCCCTCGTCGTAGTGCCCGAGCTCCTGCTCGTGCACGCCGTGCGCCTCGGCCGCGCGGCGCAGGGCCGCGGCGAGGTCCTCGGCGGTGTCGAAGCGGATCACCGGCCCGGCGCCCGGACCTTGATCTCCTGCAGCACCCAGCCGTTGCCGTCCGGGTCGCGGAAGGACGCGAACGAGCCGTAGTCGCCGCGGTCCGGGTCCGGGCCCGGCACCCGCGCCTCGTCGCCGGCGTGGTGGAAGACCCCGCCGGCGTCGTGGAACGGCTCGCTGATGTCGACCCCGCGCTCGGCGAGTTCGGCCCGGGCCTTCTCGATGTCCTTGACCACGAGGTGCAGCCCCTGCACGGAGCCGGGCGCGGCGGTGGTGAGCCGGTCGCCGAAGATGACCGAGCACTCGGATCCGGGCGGCGTCAGCTGTACCACGCGCAGCCCGTCGGATCCCGGGAAGTCCGCGTCCAGGCGCCAGCCCAGCCCGGCGTAGAAGTTCTTGGCCCGGTCGACGTCGGCGACGGGGATCACCACTACCTCGAGTTTGAAGTCCACCCCGCAACGATCCCGCGCCCGGCCGGCCGGGGCCCCCGGATCACCCCGGATCCGGCCCCGCGGCTCACTCGGCGTAGCCGTAGCCGAAGTCGACCGGCGGCTCCGGCGGCCGCAGGTGGGCGATGTCGACCGTGACGCCCTGGACGACCGGCCGGGTCCGGCGCCCGAGGCCGGCCCGTTCGACCTTGTCGAGGGCGAGGTACAGGCAGCGCCAGGTGCGGTCCCGCCACTCCTCGCCGCAGCGGTCCAGGCGCACGGCCCTCACCCCGGGGCCGGCCCACACCGGCCGGTACGCCACGAGCGCCGGCCCCTCGCCGTCGCGCAGGACGAGGGCGTCGTCGGGGGTGATGCGGTGCTCGCCGTCGCCGAGCGGGCGCAGGAACATGGCCCCGATCCTATCGACGGCTGGCTACAGTGGCCCGATGGCGAGCATCCAGCCGGAGCTGTGGGTCGACGGCGCGGCCACGGCGGTCGAGTTCTACGCCGCCGCGTTCGGTGCGCGGGTACTGCACCGCGTCGGCGATGGCGAGGACGTCGTCGCCCAGCTCGATGTCGGCGGCGCGGTCTTCTGGGTGGTGCAGGCCGACGCGGGCCGGCGCCGGCTCAGCCCGCCCGCGGCCGGCGGCACCACCGGGCGCGTCCTGCTCGTCGTCGACGACCCCGAGGCCGTGCACGCGCGCGCCGTGGCCGCGGGCGCGACCGCCACGTCGGCGGTCGCGCCCGAGCACGGCTGGCTGGTCGGGCGGATCGTGGACCCGTTCGGCCACGAGTGGGAGATCGGCCGGCCCGGGTAGGGGCTGTATCGAAGTGGATGGCCGGGCTGCGGCGGTCTCAGACGCCGCCGGGAACCGTAGCGGTCACACCCCGATACAACCCCGGTATCGGGGCGCGCCCGGCGCGGCCCCAGCCGACGCCTGAGCCTCGCCTCGCTCCGACCCCCACTTCGATACAGCCCCTAAAGCCTAGAGACCGAGGGCGTTGAAGAGGTACAGCCAGATCTCGCTGCGGGTCGGGAACGCCGGGATCGCGTGCCGCAGGCGGCTCAGCGGCACCTCGCCCACCACCGCGATCGTCGCCGCGTGCAGGAAGTCGGCGACCTCCGAGCCGGTGATCGTCGCCCCGACGATGACCTGGCGCTCCTCGTCGATGACGAACCGGCTCGTGCCGCGGGCGCCGTTGCCGTAGTACGAGCCGCCGGCGTTGCCCGAGGTCGGCAGGTCCACGACGCGCACGCTGATGCCCGCCGCCCGGGCCGACTCGGCGGTGTGCCCGACCGCGGCGACCTGCGGGTCGGTGAAGATGACGCGCGGGGCGCCGGGGCCGTCGCCGAGGTGGGTCGCGGCCATCGGCCGGCCCAGGATGTGCCCGGTGGCGAGCGCGGCCTGGTACTTGGCCATGTGCGTGAACAGGGCCCGGCCGTTGAGGTCGCCGATGACGTACAGCCAGTCCTTGTCCGGCACCCTGGTGTCCTCGTCGACCGTCACGTACCTGCCCGTCGTGAGCCCCACCGACTCCAGCCCGAGCCCCGCCGTCTCCGGCACCCGCCCGGTCGCCACGAGCAGCTCGTCGCCGGTCGCGGTGCCGCCGTCGCCGAGGTTCACGACGACCGTGTCGCCGTCCCGGCGTACCGACGTCGCCTTCTGCGCGGTGCGGATGTCGACCCCCTGCTCGGTCAGCGACGCCGTCACCTGCTCACACGCGAACTCCTCCTCGCGGGGCAGCAGCCGCCGCTCGCCCTCGATCAGCGTCACCTTCGTGCCCAGGGAGGCGTAGGCCTGGCTGAGCTCCGTCCCGACCACCCCGCCGCCGAGCACCACCAGCCGCCCCGGCAGCGTCTTCGCCGTCGTCGCCTCCCGGTTGGTCCACGGCCGCGCCTCGGCCAGCCCCTCGATCGGCGGCATGGACGGCGCGGTCCCGCCCGCGAGGATGACCGCCTTGCGCGCGACAAGCGCGGTGTCGCCGACGACCACCCGCTTCTCCCCGTCGAGGCGACCACGCCCGCGGAAGAGGGTGATGCCGCGCTCCTCCAGCCACGGCAGCTGCCCGGCGTCGTCGAGGTTGCCGATCAGCTCGTCACGGCGGCGCAGCACCTCGGCGGCGTCGAGCGGCCCGGTGACCGCCTCGCGCACCCCCGGCACCCGGCGCACCTCGGCGAGCAGCTCGCCCGGGCGCAGCAGGGCCTTGGACGGGATACAGGCCCAGTACGAGCACTCCCCGCCGACCTTGCGGTCCTCCACGATCGCCACGTCGAGCCCGGCCTCGGCGAGCCGCCCGGCCGCGACCTCCCCGCCCGGCCCGGCCCCGACGATCACGACGTCGAAGCTGCGTTCCTGCATCACACGGACTCCCCTTCGTTCGGGCATGTACCTACGACCGTACGCGGGAGGGGCGGGGTTGCGCCGGGGCGGAACAATGCGGGGGTCAGCTCCTCTAGGGTGGGAGGCACCCGGTGCACTTTCAGGACTACCTGGCCGCCATCGTCTTCGGCGCCGTCATCGGCATCGTGGCGCGTATCATCCTGCCCGGCCGCCAGTCGATCGGCATCATCCTGACCACCGTCATCGGCATGGCCGCCGCGGTGGCCGGCACCTGGGCCGCGGACCGCTGGAACCTGCACAGCGACAAGCACTTCACGGTCGCCGGCCACGGGTACGACTGGCTGGTCATCGGCGTGCAGGTCGGCATCGCCGTCGTCGGGGTCGGGCTCGCGGCCGCGCTGACCAGCGCCTTCCGCTCGGACGACCACGACCGGCGCCACCACCATCACGACCGGTACGACTACGACCGCTAACGCTCGTTGAGCAGCCGGGCCAGGTGGGCCTGGTCCTCCAGGATCGCGGTGATGGGGGACTGGACCGTGTCCATCTGGCCGATGGTGTCGCTCGTGGTGTGGATGCCCGACGAGACCGAGCGGGCGCTGTCCTGAATCCCGGCGATCTGCTCCGCGACCATCTGGGTCGCCGACGCGGTCTCGCGGGCCAGGTCCTTCACCTCGCTCGCGACCACCGCGAAGCCGCCGCCGCGACCATCCCGGCCCGCCCGGCCTCGGCCGCGCGCGGGCAGTCCCGCACCTCGGCCAGGTCGCCGTGGTAGATCGGCTGCCGGGTCTGCTGCGCCCGCGCGACGAGCCCCGTCGGCGCCGCCCGCAGCCGGTCGGCGATCGGGCCGGTCTCGTGGGCGACCTCGAGCACGCCCCCGGGCCCGGTGGGCAGCCAGACGGCGCCGTAGTGGTAGTCGTAGGAGCGCACCAGCGACTCCACGGTGATCCGCCAGGTGCTCGCCTCGTCCGACGCGCCGCTCAGCGCGGTGACGAGTTCCTCGAGCGCCTCGACGTCCCGCGGCACCGGCTCCGGCCGGGCGACGGGTTGAGAACGCGACAACAGGCCCACGCCTGGCCATCGTCATCGCGGTGCGCTTCTGTAGTGATTTGGTTCCCAGGTGGAAGGTGCATGAAAACGGACATGGCTCGCCGATTCCCCTGAACCGCCAAAAACCCTGCGGGGGCGAGCGGGCGGCCGGACGGTGATCGACCGGGTGCCTGCCGTGCGGGACGCGTGGTGCGCGACCGGCTACCGTGTGCGCCATGGCAACGATCGGCGACGTGGCGAAGCAGGCGGGAGTCTCCCCGAGCACCGTCTCGTATGTCCTGAGCGGCAAGCGGACCATCTCGGAGGAGACCCGGACCCGCGTCCTGGCCGCCATCGAGGTGCTCGGCTACCACCCGCACGCGGGCGCCCGCGCCCTGGCGAGCAACCGCTCCAACGTCATCGCCCTCATCATGCCGCTGTACACCGGACTGTACGTGCCGATCCTCATGCAGTTCGTGATTTCGGTGGTGACCGCGGCGCGCCGCTACGACCACGACGTGCTGCTGCTCACCCAGGACGAGGGGGAGAAGGGCCTGGAGCGGGTCGCCGCGAGCTCCCTCGCCGACGGGCTCATCGTCATGGACATCGAGGAGCACGACCCGCGCCTGC
This sequence comes from Dactylosporangium sp. McL0621, assembly GCF_049995355.1. Classification (NCBI taxonomy): domain Bacteria; kingdom Bacillati; phylum Actinomycetota; class Actinomycetes; order Micromonosporales; family Micromonosporaceae; genus Dactylosporangium; species Dactylosporangium sp. McL0621. The sequence continues at coordinate 8,075,772 of NZ_CP188259.1, read as the reverse complement.
CCCGGCTGCGCACCCTCGGCCGCCCGTCCGTGCTCATCGGCTTCCCGGCCGACGGCACCGGCCTGACCTGTATCGACCTCGACTTCGCGGCGGCCGGCGCGGCCTGCGTGGACCATCTCGCCGACCTCGGGCACCGGTGCGTGGCCCTGATCGGTTCGCCGCCGGAGGTGTACGAGCGCGGGCTCGGCTTCGCCCGCCGTACCGCGGACGGCTTCCACGAGGCGCTGCGCCGCCGGGGCCTGACCGGCTCGACGGTGCCGTGCGAGCCGTCGCCGGACGCCGTGCAGGCCGTGGCGGAGTCGCTGCTGGCCCGGCACCCGGACCTCTCGGCGGTCGTGGTGCACAACGAGCCGGCGGTACCGCTGCTGCTGGACGCCTTCGCCGCGCTCGGCCGCTCGGTCCCGCACGACGTGTCAGTGGTGGCCATCGGGCCGGACGACCTCGCCGAGCGCTCCAAGCCCCGCCTCACGTCGGTCGGCATCCCCGCCGAGGAGATCGGGCGGCGGGCGGTGGAGCTGGTGGCGGCGAAGCTCGGCGGGCGCGCGGTCCCCGACGCGACCCTGGTGTCGCCGGTGCTGATCCCGCGCGACAGCGCGGGGCCGGTGGGGGCCTAGGGGCTGTGTCGAAGTGGGGGTCGGAGCGAGGCGAGGCTCAGGCGTCGGCTGGGGCCGCGCCGGGCGCGCCCCGATACCGGGGTTGTATCGGGGTGTGACCGGCGTGGTTCCAGACGGCGTCTGAGTCCGCCGCAGCCCGGCCATCCACTTCGACACAGCCCCTAGGTTTCCCGGAGCGGGGTTGTCCGTGGCCCGCGCGTAGTCCGCAGCTCGCGGGGTTGTCGGCAGCGACCTTCATCACTGCGGGCGCCGGTTCGTCCGCGGCCCGCACGAACCCGGGTTGGCACAGTGCGCCGCGGGAGTGCAACATGTCGTCGTGTCCGCGTCAGCTGCCCTCCCGCAAGCCCGTCACGACGCCCAGGCGCTCGCCGACTCCGGCGACGTCGCGGGTGCGCGGGCGGTGCTCGAACGCGCTGTAGCCGCCGGCCGCCCGGGCCTGGCCGACGGCGACCCCGAACTGCTGGCCACCATGCGCCAGCTCGCCGCCCTGCACACGCGTGCGGGCGACCCCATGATGGCGCGGCGCGTGCTGGAGGAGGCGGTGGAGTCCGCCGGCCAGCGCGGCGACACCGACCCGCTGGCCGTGCTGCTCTCCCACGACCTCGCGGTCGTCGCGACCGAGCTGAACAACCGGTACGTGGCGAAAACCCACTTCGCGCGGGTCGCCCGCTTCGGCCCGGCCGCGCTCGGCCCCGGCCACCCGGCGGTCGTGCACGCGCGCCAGATCACGGCCCAGGACCCCGGCGCGGCGGCGCTGGAGGACGACGCGCCGACGGTGCGCCTGGAGCCGGGCGGCCCCATGTACCCCGTGCCGGTGGTACCGGGCCCGCCGCTGACCGGGCCGCCGCCCATGCCGGCCCCGATGCCGCCGGGCCAGCCGCCGGTGCCGGGTCAGCCGATCCCGGGTCATCCGGTTTCGGGCCCGCCCGTGTTCGGTCAGCCGCCGGTGCCGGGCCAGCCGATCCCGGGTCATCCGGTTTCGGGTCCTCCGTCGGTGCCGGGCCCGCCGGTTTCGGGTCCGCCCGGGCCGCGTCCGCCGGTGTCCGGTCCCCCCGTGTTCGGTCAGCCGCCCGTGCCGGGCCAGCCGCCGACGGGGCCGGGCCAGCCCCCATACCAGGGTCAGCCGCCGGGACCGGGCCAGCCCCAGTTCCCGGGCCAGCCCCCCGTGTCCGGGCCGCCGCAGTTCCCGCCGATGCCGCAGCTGCCCCTGCCCCCCGTGTCCGCGCCGCCAATGCCACCCCCGCCCCCCGCCGGTTCCCCGTTCGCGGGCCCGCCGGTCTCGGGCCCGCCCCTGCCCCCGTCACCGTTCGCGACGCCTCCGGTGTCGGCCCCGCCCGTGTCGGGCCCCCCGGTGTCCGGCCCGCCGGGCCTGCCGCCGAACCCGTTCGCGCTCCCCCCGGTGTCCGGCCCCCCGGTGTCGGGCGTGCCGGTCTCGGGCCACCCGGTGTCCGGGTATCCGGTGTCGGGGTACCCGGTGTCGGGCGTACCCGCCTCGGCGCCGCCGGCCCCGCACCAGCCGCCGGCCCCGCACCAGCCGCCGGCCCCGCACCACACCGAGGTGCCGCCGGTCGTCCCGCCGCTGGGCGACGTCAACGCCAAGCGCCGCCGCTGGCCCCTGGTCGTCGCCGTGGTCGGCATCGTGGCGGTCCTGGCCGCCGCCGGCGCCGCGTTCTACGTGCTGCGCCCCAAGAGCACGCCGTCCGTCGTGTCGGACCCGCCCTCCGCGAGCGCGTCCCCGTCGCCGTCGGCCTCGCCGTCGCCGACCGGGCCGCCGCCGGTCACCGCGATCGTCTCGCCGCTGGACGGCAGCGCGGTCCCGTGGCCGGTCGACGCGCAGTTCACGATCGCGCCGGAGGACGCCGGGGCGACCGACACGGTGCTGGTGCTGTCCGTCTGCGTGGGCGGCCGCTGCTACCTCGACAACAAGCTCGACCTGCGCAAGGGCATGTCGAAGCAGACGTACACCGTCCGCCTCGGCTCCACCGCCGCCGAGGGCATCAACTCGACGTGGACGGTGCGCCTCGACCGGCTGACGAACGCGGTGTTCGACCAGGCGAAGGCCGAGAAGAGCGCCGAGGTCGCCAACAACACGTGGGGCAACAAGGGCACCTCGATCAGCCTGCTGAACCCGACCCCGGTCGGGCAGGTCACGCTGACGAAGCAGCACTGATCCGGGGCCACGGGGTGGCGCACGATCGGGTACCGTGTGCGCCGCCCCCGTCCGCGAGCCCAACGGAGCTGAACGCGTCATGTCCGAATTGTCCTGCCGGATCTGCCATCGGATGCCCGCCGCCGACGTGCGGTTCCACGGGCACCGGGGCATGGTCGTGTTGATGCGGTTCTCGCGGGTCGACGGGCCGTTCTGCCGGGACTGCGGGCTGGCCGCCTACCGCGACATGAGCGCCGACACGCTGCTGCGCGGCTGGTGGGGGCTGCTTTCGGTGTTCGCCGCCGCGGGCGTGCTCGTGCTCAACACGGCGCGCCGCGGGCGGGTCGCGGGGCTGCCGGAGCCCTCGGCCGCGCGCAACGAGCACACGCTCGACCCCGGCAAGCCGCTGCTCGACCGCACCGCCGCCTACGGGCTGCTGGTGCCCGCCCTGCTGCTCGTGTTCATCGGGTGGTCTGCGGTGAACGGCGGCTGATGTCCGGATTTTGATCCGGTTTTCACGCCCGGCCCGCGTAGGTCGCGGCAGGTCGCCGCGGGTCCGGAGACTTATCAATCAATTCCGGTCAACGCCGGACATCCCCCCGGTTTTGCGGCCTCGCCGGTGCCGCGGTGGCCGCGATCCCCGCCAGCGCCACAGTGGCGAGCACGGCCGCCCGATTGCGTTGCGCATCAGTTCCCGCTGTCCCGGCGGCCGGGTGGCCGCCCAAGGTCATTGCTACCGGCCCGGCCGGCGTGGTGGGAGCGGCGCGGCCGCCGATCAATCAATTCCGGACAGGGCCCGGGCCGGAGTTGATTGATCGCCGGCCGCCGGCTGCTGGCGGGCGAGCAGGCGCGACATGCCGTCGGCGGTGAGCGGCTCGGCCAGGTGGTAGCCCTGCCCGAGGGTGTAGCCCAGCTCGCGCAGGGCTACCACCTGCTCGGCGCTCTCCACGCCCTCGGCGACGGTGTCGAGGCCGAGGGCGCGGGCCAGCTGGATCACCGCGCGGGCCACGGCCTGGCGGGCGTCGGCGGCCGCGGGCTGCCCGTCGTCGATCTCGATGCCGTCCACGAACGACTTGTCGAGCTTGACGATCGCGGCCGGGAAGGCGCGCAGCAGGCTCAGCGACGACTCGCCGGTGCCGAAGTCGTCGAGGGCGAGCCGGACGCCGAGGCGGTCGAGCTCGTGCAGCGTGCGCGAGACCTGCTGGCCGCGCAGTACCGCCGACTCGGTCACCTCCAGCACCAGGTGCTCGCACGGCAGGCCGGTGTCGGCCAGGGCGGCGGTCACGTCGGCGACGAAGTCGGGGTCGTGCAGCTGGCGCGCGGAGACGTTGAGGCCGGCATCGAGCAGGGCGCCGGGGCCGAACTCGGCGCGCCAGCGGGCGGCCTGCCGGCAGGTCTCGCGCAGCACGAACCGGCCCAGCGGCACGATGAGTCCGGTGCGCTCGGCGGCCGGGATGAACTCGGCCGGCCCGATCGTGCCGCGGGTCGGGTGCTGCCAGCGCACGAGGGCCTCCACGCCGACGACGCGGCGGTCCTCGAGGCGCAGGATCGGCTGGTACACCACGCGGAACTCGTCGTGGTCCAGCGCCCGGCGCAGCTCGCCGCCCAGCTGCATGTGGGCCAGCACCGGCTCGCCCATGCCGTCGACGTACCGCACGAACCCGGCCTTGCCCCGCTGCTTGGCCGTGTACATGGCGACGTCGGCGTCGCGCAGCACCGAGTCGACGGTCGCGCCGGGCCCGGCGGCCGCGATGCCGATGCTGGCCTGCACGAGCAGGCGGTGCCCGCTGAGCGGCTGGTCGAGCGCGGCGAGCAGGCGGGCGGCGAGGGCCTCGGGCTCGGCCCCGGTGAGCAGCACCGCGAACTCGTCGCCGCCGACGCGCACCGGCAGCCCGTGCGGGCCGGCCTCGGCGCGCAGCAGCCGGGCGACGGAGACGAGCAGCTCGTCGCCGACGCCGTGGCCGAGCAGGTCGTTGACCGTCTTGAAGTCGTCGAGGTCGACCAGCAGCACGTGGGCGGGCTCGGCCGCGGCCAGGGCGGCGGCGAGCCGGTCGCGGAACAGCGCGCGGTTGGCCAGGCCGGTGAGCCCGTCGTGGCTGACCTCGTACTGCAGCCGCTCCTCCTGCACCCGCGTGCTGTGCAGCAGCCGGACGTTCTCCCGGAACGCGAGGTACTGCCGCAGCGTGACGAGCACCGTGACCAGCACCGCGGCGAGCAGGACCACGCGGCTGGGCCAGCTCAGCGGCGCACCGAGCGCCACGGCGACGAGCGGCACGTCGGCCGCGGCGACGGCGAGATAGGGCAGCACCACGCCGCCGCGGCCCGGGGCGCGGCGCAGCCCGAGGTCGGCGCGCACCTGGGCCAGGACGGCGAGGGTGGCCAGCAGCGGGGTCAGCGGCATCACGATGGCCTGGGCGGGCACGCTGCCGGCCGGGCCGAGCCGCACCGCGATCACGGTGACGATCGCGGCGGTGACGCCGCCGGCGGCCGCCATGAGCCGGATCGCGTCGCGGTCGACGGGCCCGCCGGCGACGTAGGACACCTTCGTGGCCGCGCCGACCGCGACGAGCAGCCCGAGGCCGGTGAGCACCATGGCCTGCGGGCTCCACGGGTCGGCCGCGTCGATCATGGGGGCCAGCCCGGCGTACCACAGCACGACCGCGCAGCCGAGGAAGCCGATGGCGCGGTCCAGCAGCATCCGCCACCACTCGACGCCCTGGGCGGGGACGACGGGCACGCGGATCATGGCCCAGATGGCGATGAGGAACCCGATCGCGGCGCAGGCGGCGGCCGCCAGGGGCATGGAACGGGTGCTGGCCTCGCGGTAGTGCACCAGGATGTCGGCGGCGAACCAGGCGTACCCGAACGAGATGAGCACGACCGCGGCGAGCATGGTGCGCCAGAACCGGCGCGCGACCGGCGGCAGGCCCCCGGCGCCCAGGAGGCGGTGGACGGCCGCGGTGGCGAACACGCCGCCGAGGGGCGCGAAGGCGTACGCGATCGCCTCGGTGCCGGCGCCGACGGTCAGGTACGCCACGCACCACACGGTGCCGAGGGCGGCCACCACGGCGGCGGCGAGCACATAGCGCCGGGCCTCCCGCGTCACGCTGGGAAGAATATCGTGCCGGTTGCGTACCGGATCTCACCCGAACGTTCCGTTCAGACCCGGCGCATCAGCCCCGCGTCAAGGCGGCACTCGTCGATGTCAGCGCGGCCTCAGGGCCGGTCCCCAGACTCACCGGCATGAAGAAACTGATCGCGGCGGCCTTCGGGGCCGCCCTCGTGTTCGTGGCCACTCCCGCCCTGGCGGCGCCGGCCCCGCCCGACCTGCGGGTCAAGGTCCCCGACGTGGTCGGCCTGAACGACCGGGACGCGGTGAAGACCCTCAAGACGGCGGGCCTCGGCGTCGCTGCCGACACCGCCGTGGACTGCGCGAACATCGACGTCGTGCTGGCCCAGGACCCCGCGGGCGGCCGGATCGTCCCGCTGGGCACCCGGGTCCTGATCACGATCGGCGCGGCTCCGGAGAAGGGCTGCCCGTAGCCGGTCGCGGCCGCGCCCACCACTGGGCCAGGGCCACGGCGGCGAGCACGAGCAGCGCGCCCGCGAGGGCGAACCACACGCTGATCTCGGTCTTCTTGTGCTGCAGGGTCACCTGGCTGGGCAGGTCGCGCAGGACGTCGCCGAGGGCCTTGGCGTTGTCGGCCTTGAAGTACTTGGCCCCGGTCATCTCCGCGACCTTGGTCAGCGTCTCCTCGTCCATGTCCTGGAACCGGCCGCGCCCGCCGAAGCCGAAGCCCCCGCCGCCCGGACCGCCCCGGAAGCTCTGGTCCCCGGCGATCTGGTTGCTGGAGCACACCATCGGCGAGGGCTGGTCGGTGCCGAAGCCGATGGTGTAGACGCGCAGGCGGCGGGCCGCGGCCTGCTCGGCGGCGGTGATGGGGTCCACGCCGTCGGTGTTGCGCCCGTCGGTGAGCACGACGATCGTGTCGGGCTCGTAGTCGCCGCTGTCCGCGCCTTTGGCGCCGCCGTTGTCGGGCACTTCCACGCCGGTCGGGGGGACGTCGGGGTTGATCTCGGCGATGGCGTCGATCGAGGCGAGGATGGCCAGGCCGATGGCGGTACCGCGGGAGGTGCGCAGGCCGTCGATCGCCTTGGTGAGCTTGTCCTTCTCGGTGGTCGGCGGCACCAGCAGGCCCGCGGTGCCGGAGAAGGCGACCAGGCCGATCTTCGCCCCGCCCTCGTGGCCGGCGATGAACTCCTTGGCCGCCTTCTGCGCCGCGCTCAGCCGGTTGGGGTCGACGTCGGTGGAGCACATCGACCCGGAGACGTCGACGGCCAGCAGGATCGTCGCGGCCTCGTCGGGCACGACCACCGACGCCTGGGGGCGGGCGGCGGCGGTACCGGCGAAAAGGATGCCGGCGGCCAGCAGGGCGAGGGGGATGCGCCGGCGCCACGAGGAGCGGCCGGGCAGCGCGGCACGCACGAGCGCCACGCTGGACAGGGTCACGGCCGCCTTGCGGCGCCGGCGGCGGCTCCACCACCGGTAGGCCAGCAGCAGCGGGAACGCCAGCAGGATGCACAGGGCCCACGGCCAGGTCAGCGACATCAGAGGATCCGTCCGAACCAGGTGGTCATCAGTATGCCCCCGAGGGTGAGCAGCAGCACGGCGATCGCCGCGGCCGCCCCGGTCAGCTCGACCGGCTTGCGCTCGGTCGTCAGCCGCAGGTCCAGCGACTGGTACACGTCGTGCAGGGCCTGCGCGTTCTCCGCCCGGTGGTAGTTGCCGGCCGTCGTCTGCGCGATCTGGGTGAGCAGGTCCTCGTTGAGCGACGTCGCCACCTGGTAGCCGTCGACCTCGACGGTCGCGCCCTCGACGGTGCCGACGCCGACGGTCTCCACGCGCACCCCGGCCTTCGCGGCCAGGCTCGCCGCGGCGAGGGCGTCGGGCCCGCCGGTGTCCTCGCCGTCGGACAGCACCACGATCGTGGCGTTGCCGAAGTACCCGATGTCGGGCGCCGCCCCGCCGGCGTCCTCGCCCGGCAGGCTCACGGGCTTGCCGACCACCACGGTGAGCGAGGCGAGGATCGCCTGGCCCAGCGAGGTGCCCCCGTTGGCCTGCAGGCGCTTGATCGCGGCGGCGGTGGCGTCGTGGTCCGCGGAGGGCTGCTGGGTGGTGAGCGCGCCCTGGTCGAAGGCGACGATGCCGATGTTCACGCTGTCCGGCTGGGCCTTGACGAACTCGGTCGCTGCCGACTTCGCGGCGTCGAGGCGGCTCGGCGCCACGTCCTGGGCCTTCATGCTGTTGGAGACGTCGAAGGCGAGGATGACGGTGCCGGCGGCACGGGCGACCGGCAGCGTGGCCGCCGGGCGCGCGACGGCGAGCAGCAGCAGGGCCGCCGCGGTCAGGAACAGCACCTGGGGCAGGTGCCGGCGCAGCGCCGACCCGGTCCGGAGGGCGGCGGGGCGGCGGCGGTGCGCGCGGAAGTACACGAAGAACAGCGCGGCGGCGGCGACCACCGCGACCGCCACCAGTATCGGATGTTGGAACGTCATCGGCGCCTGCGCTTCGCGTCGCGGACCATGGCGACGAGCGCCTCCAGCGGGTCCTCGTCGGTGGTGACCACGTGCGCGCGCACGCCCGAGCGGCGCATCGCCGCGGCCACGCCCGCCTCGCGCGCGTCGACCTCGGCGCGCAGCCGCAGCCGGAACTGCGGGTCGCCGGTGTCGACGAGGATCTGCTCGCCGGTCTCGGCGTCCTCGACCACGACCAGCCCCAGGTCGGGCAGGTCGAGCTCGACCGGGTCGACGACCCGGATCGCGACCACCTCGTGGCGGAACGTCAGCCGGGTCAGCTCCGGCTCCCAGCCCTCGCCGATGAAGTCGGACACGACGAAGACCAGACCGCGCCGGCGGGCGGTGGAGGCGGCGAGCCGCAGCATGGCGCCGAGGTCGGTTGCGCCCTTTTCGGGGGTACCCCCGGAGGCCTTGCCGATCTCGTGGGCGATACGCAGCACATGGGGCCGGCCCGCGCGGGGCGGCAGCACGAGCTGTTTCGCGTTGTCGTAGAGGATCGCCCCGACCCGGTTGCCGCCGTAGGTGAGCAGCCGCGCCAGGCTGACCGCGAGCTCGGCCAGCGTCCCGTCCTTGGAGGACTCGGCGCCGGCCACCCGCATGGAGGCCGAAAGGTCCAGCACGAGCCAGGCGGTGAGCTCGCGGTCCTCGGTGTACTGGCGCACGAACGGCTCGTCGAGGCGGGCCGTCACGTTCCAGTCGATGTGCCGGACGTCGTCCTCGGGCGTGTACTCGCGCACGTCGGCGAAGTCGATCCCGGTGCCGCGGAACACCGTGCGGTACGACCCCTGCAGCTGCCCGTCGAGTCGGCGCAGGACCTGCCACTCCAGGCGGCGCAGCAGGCGGTCGGCGGCCGTCGTCACGGGCTGAGCCTCTGATGAGCGGCCACTCCGCTTCGCTCCGTACCGCTCATGAGCGGCCGACGCTCCGGGACGGCGTGGGGGCCGGCACGTTGACCGCCGCCAGCACCTGGGCCACGACCATGTCCGCGGTGACGTCGTCGGAGAGCGCCTCGTAGGACAGCACCAGGCGGTGGCGCAGCACGTCGGGGGCGAGCTCGTGCAGGTCCTCGGGCACCACGTAGTCGCGGCCGCGGATGAACGCGAGCGCCCGTGCGGCCAGCACCAGGTTGATCGAGGCGCGGGGGCTGGCGCCGAAGGTGACGTACCGGGTCAGGTCGCCGAGCCCGACGTCGGCCGGGTTGCGGGTGGCGTTGGTGAGCCGCACCGAGTACTCGATGAGCGACGGGTCCACGTACACCTCGTCGACCTGGCGCTGCATCTCGATGAGCCGCTCGGGGTCCACGACGGCCTGGGTGACCGCCTCCGGCAGGATGGCCCGCTCGACGATCACGAACTCCTCGGTCGGGCTCGGGTACCCCACCAGGACCTTCATCATGAACCGGTCGACCTGGGCCTCGGGCAGCGCGTAGGTGCCCTCGGACTCGATCGGGTTCTGGGTCGCCATGACCAGGAACGGCTTCGGGATGGGGTGCGTCTCGCGGCCGATGGTGACCTGCCGCTCCTGCATGGTCTCGAGCAGGGCGCTCTGCACCTTCGCCGGGGCCCGGTTGATCTCGTCGGCGAGCAGCAGGTTGGTGAACACGGGGCCGAGGCTGACCTGGAACTCGCCGGAGGGCTGGTGGTACACCCGCGTCCCGACGATGTCGGCCGGCACCAGGTCGGGGGTGAACTGCACCCGGTGGAACTGCCCGCCGACGGCCGCCGCGAGGGCCTTGACCGCGAGGGTCTTGGCCAGGCCGGGGACGCCCTCGACGAGGATGTGGCCGCGGCTGAGCAGGGCGACCATGAGCCGCTCCAGCAGCCCGTCCTGCCCGACGATGGTCTTGCGGACCTCGTAGAGCACCTGCTCGACGGCGGTCGCGTTCGGTACGTCCATGCTCTTCCTTACCTCGGTTGGTCCGGTCCCGGTTCAGCCGTTACTGCTCGGGGCCCGGCTCGCCCGGCCCGGTCGAGCCCAGGGCCGCGCCGATCGGCACCGCGAAGCCCACGCCGACGAAGGTGCCCGCGGAGGTGGGGTTGGCCAGGGCGACCACGATCCCGATGACCTCGCCCTTGGCGTTGACCAGCGGCCCGCCCGAGCTGCCCGGGTTGACGGCCGCGTCGAACTGGATCAGGCCGGCCAGCTTCGTGCCGTCGGGGTTGGCCGCGGTGCGGTTGAGCCCGGAGATGACCCCGGTGGTGGTGCTGCCGGTCAGCCCGAGCTGGTTGCCGATGGCCACGACGTCGTTGCCGACCGCGATCCGCCCGGAGTTGCCCATGACCGCCGGGACGAGCACGTCGGGCAGGCCGGCCGGGGTCAGCGTCGCGATGTCCAGCTCCGGGTTGGACCCGGAGACCTCGGCCGCCGACTCGGTGCCGTCGGCGTAGCGGACCTTGATCGCGGTGCCGCCCTTGACCACGTGGAACGCCGTCAGGATGGTGCCCTGGGCATTGGCGATCACGCCGGTGCCGGTGGCGCCGCCATCGCCCAGCGTCGTCTCGATCGTCACCACCGACGGGGCCACCGCCCGGTAGATCTGCGCCGTCGTCGGCGGGCCGGACGCGCTCGGCGAGGCCGCCGCGGACGGGCGGGTGGCGGCGGGGGCCGCGCCGGAGCCGCCGGCCCGGAACGCGAGCACGCCGGTCGCCGCGATCGCCAGGACCACCACGCCGACGCCGATGGCGAGGTCACGCCGGGTCAGCGCCACGGGGGCCCGGCCCGGCCGCCCGGCGGCGTCCTCGGGCTTCCCGGCGGGCTCTGGGCTCTTCGGGCCGGGTTCCGGGATGAAGCTCACCTCGGGGCCGGCCCACTGCACGGGCTTCCCGGCTGGGCGCATGGGCCAAAGATAGCCCCGGTAACTCGGAGAACGGTAAGAGCGCGCTCTACAGTGCCAGGGTATGGAGGAGCGTAACTGGTGGGTGGCGCCCGGTCTCGGCATCGGCCCGCTGCGGTTCGGCACCCCGCGCGGGGAGCTGCGCGCCGCCCTCGGATCGTGCCGGCCCTTCCGGCGCGGGCCCGACGCGGTGGACCTCACCGACGACTACCCCGACGGCGTGCAGCTGACCTGCTCGCCGGACGAGGGCCTGTACTGCATCGAGATCCACGAACCCGTCGGCGTGCACCACCTGGGGGTGCCGCTGCACGGCCGCGCCCGCGACGTGCTCGCCGCCCTCCGCGCGGCCGGCGTCCCGGTCGCGCGCGACGACTCCGGCTGGTCCGTGGCCGGGGGCGCCGCGCTGCTCTCGGTCGAGTCCGGCGCGGTCGACATCGTGACCGCGTACGCGCCGCGCCGCGCGGGCACCCGCATCGAGGAGTTCGACGCCGGCCCCGCGGCCGCGCCGCCGCTGACCTCCTACACCGTGCGGCCGGGCGAGGGCCTCACCGCGCTGGCCCTGGGCACCCACCGCGACGAGGTGCGCGCGACGCGCAACGGCGGGGTGGCCCTGGTCGGGTACCCGGCCGGGGACTCGTTCTTCGACGAGGGCCTCACGGTGGGCTACGACTTCGCCGGGCTCGCCGAGCGCATCACGGTGACCCGGGCCGGGGCGGTCCTGCTCGACGGCGTCAACCTGCTGCCGTCGCGGCCCCGGACCGTGGCCGACGTGCGCCAGGCGCTGGTCGCGGCCGGCCACGAGGTCGCGGAGGAGGAGGCCGCGCTGCTGCTGCCGGGCACGGGCGTCGCGGTGTGGACGCCCCGCCCGGGCCCCTCGCGCCAGGTGTGTGCGGTGTCTCTGACCCGCCCCTGAGCGGGCGCGGAACAATGGACCCGTGGCGGAGATGGTGCGGGTGGACCTCGGCGAGGTCGAGTACGCCGAGGCGGCCGAGGCGATGCGGGGCTGGGTCGCCGAGCGGCAGGCCGGCACGGCGCCCGACCGGCTGTTCCTGCTCACGCACCCGGCCGTCGTCACCTACGGGCGGCACACCGCGCTGTCCGACCTGCCGCAGGACGGCTCGCTGCCGGTCGTCGAGGTCGACCGCGGCGGGCACGCGACCTACCACGGGCCGGGGCAGCTCGTCGGGTACCTGGTGATGAACCTGCGCGAGGGCGGCCCCGGCGACGTCGTGCGCTGGCTCGAGCTGGCGCTCATCGAGGCGCTCGGCGACCTCGGGTTCGCGGCGGTGCGGCGGGACACGCCCAAGGGGGCCGACAGCCTCGTCGGGGTGTGGACGCCGGAGCACCACAAGCTCGTGTCGATCGGGATGCGCATCCGGGGCGGCGTCACCAGCCACGGGTTCGCCCTCAACGTCGACTCGGACCTCGGCGTGTACGAGCGGTTCGTGGCCTGCCGGCTCGACGGGGTCACGATGACGTCGCTGCGCCGGATCGCCGCGGACACCGGGCAGCCGGTCCCGGACCTGGCCGGGGTGCGCGACGCGGTCGCCCGGCGGCTCGGCGCGCGGTAGCTGGAAGTTTCCTGATCGCACCCCGGCGCACCTGGGGCCGCGTTTTCCACTGTTGACAAGCCGCGCGGGAGTTCGTAGTTTGCGTGTCGAAGCGCTTCGACAGGATTTCGAACAAACCCCATCGGAAGCCGCGAAGCGCCCCCGGACGACCATCGGACCGACTGCGCACCCGCACACGGCGCCACCCCCGCCGTGCCCCACTCCACATCAGGAGCAGACGTGTTCACGCGTATCCGCAGCGCCGCTGTAGCCGCAGCGGCCATACTCGCGCTGACCGGCTCGCTCGCCGCCTGTGGCGGCGGCGACGACCAGGCCCAGGGCGACGGCAAGACCCTGAAACTCTGGCACTACGAGGGCGCGACGAGCGCCATGGGCATCGCCTGGAACGAGGCGATCAAGCAGTTCGAGGCCTCCCACCCCGGCGTCAAGGTCACGTTCGAGGAGAAGAGCTTCGAGCAGATCCGGCAGAGCGCCAGCATGATCCTCAACTCCAACGACGCGCCGGACGTCATGGAGTACAACAAGGGCAACGCGAGCGCCGGCCTGCTGTCCAAGCAGGGTCTGCTCACCGACGTCTCGGCCGAGGCCGACAAGCGCGGCTGGAGCAAGGCGCTCACGCCGGGCCTCGCGACCACCGCCCGGTACGACACCCGCGGCGTGATGGGCAGCGGCAAGTGGTTCGGCGTGCCCAACTACGCCGAGTACGTGATGGTGTACTACAACAAGGACCTCTTCGCGAAGTACAACGTCCAGGTCCCGACGACGCTCGAGCAGCTCGAGACCGCGATGCAGACGTTCAGGACCAACAGCGTCACCCCGATCAGCATGGGCGGGGCCGAATACCCGGCCCAGCAGATCCTGTACTCGCTGGCGCTGTCGAAGGCCGACCGCTCCTGGGTCGAGGACTACCAGCTGTACAAGAACAAGGTGGACTTCCACGGTCCGCAGTGGACCTACGCGGCCAACACCTTCGCCGACTGGGTCGCGAAGGGCTACATCGACAAGAACTCGGCCGGCATCAAGGCCGAGGACATGGGCCAGGCCTGGGAGCAGCAGAAGTCCCCGATCATGATCTCCGGCAGCTGGTGGTACGGCCGGCTGGTCAAGGAGGCCACCACGTTCCAGTGGGGCACCTTCCTGTTCCCCGGCAGCAAGCTGTACCCGGGCTCCAGCGGCAACCTCTGGGTCGTGCCGGCCAAGGCGAAGAACAAGCAGCTGGCGTACGACTTCATCGACATCACGATGAAGCCCGAGATCCAGAACCTGCTCGGCAACTCCGGTGGCATCCCGGTCGCGGCCCAGACCGACAAGATCACCGATGCCAGGAGCAAGGAGCTGATCGCCAACTACGAGGCCATCTCGAAGCAGGACGGCCTCGCCTTCTACCCGGACTGGCCGGCCCCCGGCTACTACGACGTGCTCGTGGCCGGCGGCCAGAAGCTCATCAACGGTTCGGCCAAGCCGGACGCGGTCCTCGACGAGATCGCCAAGCCCTACAACGACAACTTGGCGAACGTCGGCAAGTGATGACCCAACGCAAGGGCTACTGGCCGTTCCTGGTCCCGGGTTTCCTCCTGGTTGCGCTCGTCGTGGCGGTACCGCTGCTCATGACGGTGGGCACGAGCTTCACGGAGTGGTCCGGCGTGGGCACCCCACGCTGGACCGGCCTGGCCAACTACGACCGGCTGCTGCACGACGACAGGTTCTGGAAGTCCTTCGAGAACATCGCGTTCATGATCATCGCGATGGCGGTGGTGCCGACCCTGCTCGGCCTGTTCCTGGCCGCCCTGTTGTTCGACTACGTCGCGCCGCGCCTGGGTGCTCGCACCGCCCGGGCGCTGCGCTCCGGCTTCTACCTGCCCCAGGTGCTGCCGCTGGCCGTCACCGGCATCGTGTGGGGCTGGATCCTGCACCCGAACTACGGCGTGCTGAACTCCATCCTCGACAAGGTGGGGCTGGGCTCGCTGGCGCGCAACTGGCTCGGCGACGAGCACTACGCGCTGTACACCGTCATGGCCGTCATGATCTGGGTGCAGATCGGCTACCCGGTCGTCATGTTCATGGCGGGCCTGCAGCGGGTCGACCCCGAGCTCTACGAGGCCGCCGCGCTCGACGGGGCCGGCTGGTGGCAGCGCTTCAGCCGCATCGCACTGTTCCAGATCCGGCCCGAGATCGGCGTCGTGCTCATCACCACCACGATCGCCGCGCTGAAGGTGTTCGCCCAGATCTTCGTGCTCACCGGCGGGGGCCCGGGCAACGCGACGATGGTGCCGTCGTACTTCGCGTGGCAGAACTACTTCCAGAACGCCAACGTCGGCTACGCCTCGGCCATCTCCACGGTCCTGGCGGTGCTCATCGTCGCGCTGACGTTCGCCTTCATCCGGGTGCAGTCGCGATGAGGAAGTACGCCGTCCTCGCCGCCCTGCTCGTCGTCATCCTGCTCGTCCTGGCGCCGTTCGCGCTGATCCTGATCAACGCGGTCAAGACGCCGCAGGACTACGCCGCCGTCGGCCCGCTGGCCCTGCCCACCCACGTGTCGTTCGCGGGCATCAAGGCCTTCTGGATCCGCGCCGACTTCGGCCAGACGCTGCTCAACAGCGCCGTCATCTCCGGCTCCGTGGCCGTGCTGGGCGTCGGCTTCTCGCTGCTGAACGCCTACGCGCTGGGCATCGGCCGGGTGCGCGGCCGCCGCTGGTTCCTGGCCGCCTTCCTGGTCGCGAACCTGCTGCCGCAGGAGAGCCTCATCTACCCGCTGTACCACATCGCCACCCAGGTCGACCTGTACGACTCCCAGCTCGCGGTGATCATCATCTTCACCGCGATCCAGAGCGCGTTCGGCACCTTCCTGCTCTCCTCAGTCCTGGCCGAGTTCCCGCCGGAGCTGCTGGACGCGGCCGCGATGGACGGCGCCGGCCGGCTGCGCACCCTCGTGCGCATCGTCGCCCCGGTCAGCCGCCCGACCCTCGCGGTGCTGTTCACGTTCTTCTTCATCTGGACGTGGAACGAGCTGTTCATCCCGCTCGTCTTCCTCGTCTCCAACAGCAACCAGACCGTGCCCCTGGCGCTCGCCCTGCTGCAGGGCGAGCACGACCTCGACGCCACCGCGACGAGCGCGTCCGCGCTGCTGGGCATCCTGCCCGCCGTGCTGTTCTTCCTCGTCTTCCAGCGCACCCTGACCCGGGGCGTCACGGCGGGCGCGGTCAAATGAGTACAACGATGGAGCGCACATGAAGTTCACCGACGGGTACTGGCAGCTGCGCCCCGGCGTCGAACCGCAATACCCCGTGCACGTCCGCGACGTCGAGGTCCGCGCCGACCGGCTCACGGTCTACGCGCCGGCCAAGCACATCGTGGAGCGCGGGGACACGCTCAACATGCCGTTGCTGACCGTGCGGTGCACGGCCCCGGCCCCGGACGTGATCGCAGTACGCATCACCCGGTACGCCGGCGGGGTCGACCGCGGCCCGCACTTCCGCGTCGAGGCCGACCCGGCCGCCTCGCCGAAGGTGACCCGCGACGAGGAGCACGCCACCTTCACCTCCGGCGAGCTGTCGGCCCGCTTCGCCCTCGGCGACGAGTGGCGGCTGGAGTTCACGGCCGGCGGCCGGGTCCTCACCACCAGCCCGCGCAAGGCGATGGCCGCGCTGACCACCGGCGACGGCCACTTCCTGCGCGAGCAGCTCGAGCTCGGCGTCGGCGAGACCGTCTACGGCCTCGGCGAGCGCTTCGGCCCGCTGGTGAAGAACGGCCAGACCGTCGACGTGTGGAACGCCGACGGCGGCACCAGCAGCGAGCAGGCGTACAAGAACGTGCCGTTCTACGTCACCAGCGGCGGCTACGGCGTGTTCGTCAACGACCCCGGCCCGGTCTCGTTCGAGGTCGGCTCCGAGGCGGTGTCGCGGGTCCAGTTCAGCACGCCGGGGCAGGTGCTGGAGTACCTGGTGGTGTACGGGCCGACGCCGAAGGACGTGCTGCGCAAGTACACCGCGCTCACCGGCCGCCCGGCGCTGCCGCCCGCGTGGTCGTTCGGGCTGTGGCTGTCCACGTCGTTCACCACGAACTACGACGAGGCCACCGTGACGTCCATCGTGGACGGCATGCACGAGCGCGGCCTGCCGCTGTCGGTGTTCCACTTCGACACGTTCTGGATGCGCGAGTTCCACTGGTGCGACTTCGAGTGGGACCCGGAGACGTTCCCGGACCCGGCCGGGATGCTGGCCCGGCTCAAGGCCAAGGGCCTGCACATCTGCGTGTGGATCAACCCGTACATCGCGCAGCGCTCCGCCCTCTTCGCCGAGGGCGCCGCGGCCGGGTACCTGGTCACCTACGCCAACGGCGACGTCTGGCAGTGGGACCGCTGGCAGGCCGGCATGGGCCTGGTCGACTTCACCAACCCCGAGGCCCGGGCCTGGTTCCAGGGCAAGCTCCGGGCCCTGCTCGACCTCGGCGTCGACGCGTTCAAGTCCGACTTCGGCGAGCGCATCCCCACCGACGTCGCCTGGCACGACGGCTCCGACCCGGTACGCATGCACAACTACTACACGCACCTGTACAACGAGGCCGTCTTCGAGGTGCTGCGCGAGCACCGCGGCGAGGGCGAAGCGGTGCTCTTCGCCCGCTCCGCGACCGCCGGCGGCCAGCAGTTCCCGGTCCACTGGGGCGGCGACTGCTCCTCCACCTTCCCGTCGATGGCCGAGAGCCTGCGCGGCGGGCTGTCCCTGGCGATGTCCGGGTTCGGCTTCTGGAGCCACGACATCGGCGGCTTCGAGGGCACCCCCGACCCGGCGGTGTTCATCCGCTGGATCCCGTTCGGGCTGCTGTCCTCGCACAGCCGGCTGCACGGCAACGAGTCCTACCGGGTGCCGTGGCTCTTCGGCGACGACGCCGTGGCGGTGCTGGGGGAGTTCACCCGGCTCAAGGCGCGGCTCATGCCGTACCTGTTCTCCGCCGCCGTCACCGCCCACCGCGAAGGGGTCCCGGTCCTGCGGCCGATGGCGCTGGAGTTCCCGGACGACCCGGCGTGCTCGCACCTCGACCGCCAGTACATGCTCGGCGACTCCATCCTCGTCGCCCCGGTGTTCAGCGCCGACGGCGACATCACGTTCTACCTGCCGGAGGGCCGCTGGACGGACCTGCGCGGCGGAGAGGTGCTGACCGGGCCGGGCTGGGTCCGGCGCCGGTACGGGATCGGCGACCTGCCGGTGCTCGTCCGGCCCGGCTCGGTCGTCGCACTGGGGGCGCACGACGACCGCCCCGACTACGAGTACGCCGACGGGGTGACGCTGCGCGTCTACGAGCTCGCCGACGGGGCGAGCACGACCGTCGAGGTCCCGACCCCACAGGGCCGGCCCGCCGCCACGTTCACCGTGCGCCGGACCGGATCCGTCGTCGAGGTGCGCCGCGGCGGGAGCGCGGCGCCCTGGCGGGTGCAGCTGGCCGGCGTCGCCACGGTGGCGACCGTCGACGCCGGCCGGCTGGCTCCCGCCGGCCCAGAGTCCACCGGCGTCCTCATCGAGGCGGACGCCGGCACGGAACAGGTGATCGTGCACCTCCATTAGCTGGGAGGCACCGCATGCACAGGCGACTGACTGTCGCGACCCTCGCCGTCCTACTCGCCCCCGCCCTGGCGCCCACCGGCGCCGGGGCGGCACCCCCACCGGAGGCCTTCCGCAACCCCCGCCTGCCGATGGCGGTCCGGGTCGACGACCTCGTCGCCCGGCTCACCCTCGACGAGAAGATCTCGCTGCTGCACCAGTACCAGCCCGCCATCCCGCGGCTGGGCATCGGGCTGTTCAAGGCCGGGACCGAGGCCCTGCACGGCGTGGCCTGGTCCAACGACTACCACGACAACGGCAACGTCGTCACCGCCCCGGCGACGCAGTACCCGCAGGCGATCGGCCTGGCCAGCACGTGGGACCCGGCGCTGCTCGACCGCGTCGGCTCCGCGGTCGGCGACGAGGCCCGCGGCCTGCACGCGAGCAACCCCGACGTGTTCGGGCTCAACCTGTGGGCGCCCGTCGTCAACCCGCTGCGGGACCCGCGCTGGGGCCGCAACGAGGAGGGCTACAGCGAGGACCCGTGGCTCACGGGACAGCTCGCCGTCGCGTACGCGGGCGGCCTGTCCGGCCACGACCCGCTGTACCTCAAGACCGCCCCGACCCTCAAGCACTACCTCGCGTACAACAACGAGGCCCACCGCGACACCGCGTCGGCGTCGGTGCCGCCCCGCGTGCTGCACGAGTACGACGAGACCGCCTTCCGTATCCCGCTGCAGGCCGGCGCGGCCACGGGCGTGATGCCCTCCTACAACCTCGTCAACGGCCGCCCCAACACGGTCAGCCCCGACCTCGACGCGATCCGCGACTGGAGCCGGTACCCGCTGTTCAACCCCAGCGACGCCGGCGCGCCCGGCAACCTCACCGGCTCCGAGCACTACTTCGCCACCCAGGCCGAGGCCGACGCCGCCGCCGTCAAGGCCGGCCTCAACAGCTTCACCCAGGACAACACCAACCCGGACGCGACCGTCGCCGCGATCCGCACCGCGCTGGACCAGGGGCTGCTCACCGTCGCCGACATCGACGACGCCGTGAAGCAGAACCTGTGGCTGCGCTTCCGCCTCGGCGAGTTCGACCCCGGCGGCGGACCCTTCGGCCGGGTCACCCCGTCCGTGGCCGACAACCAGCGGCTGGCCCGCCAGAGCGTGGCGGAGTCGGCGGTACTGCTGAAGAACTCCGGCGTCCTCCCGCTGCGCCCGGGCGGCAAGGTCGCCGTCGTCGGCCCGCTCGCCGACACTGTCTACAGCGACTGGTACGGCGGCGCCGCCCCCTACGCGGTGACCCCCCGGGAGGGCATCGCCGAGCGCTCGCAGGTCGCGTTCAGCGAGGGCGTCGACCGCATCGCGCTCAGGCAGGCCGGCACCGGCCGGTACGTCGTCGGCGACAGCGGCCTGCTCGCGGCCACCGGGGCGAGCGCGACCGCCGGCGCGCAGTACGACGTGTTCGACTGGGGCGCCGGGATCGTCACCCTGCGCAACGCGGCCAACGGCAAGACCGTCGGCTACAACTGGTCCGGCTTCGCCGCCGACCAGGCCCAGCCCAACGGCTGGTTCGTCCAGCAGCAGTTCAAGCTGGAGCCCCGGCCCGACGGCAACGTCGTGCTGCGCTACGCCGGCTACGAGTCGGCGTTCGACTGGGCGCCGTCGTACCGCAACCCGTACGTCGTCGTCCAGCCCGACGGCACCCTGAACCTCGGGGCCGCCACCGCCGACACAGCGACCGAGTTCACCCGCGAGGTGATCAGCTCCGGCGTCGACGCGGCCGCCGCCGCGGCCAAGGGTGCCGACGCGGCAGTGGTCGTGGTCGGCTCCATGCCGTTCATCAACGGCCGCGAGGACCACGACCGCACCGACCTCGAGCTCGCCGCCGGGCAGGAGGCGATCGTGCGCGCGGTCAAGGCCGCGAACCCGAACACCGTCGTGGTCGTCGAGAACAGCTACCCGACCGCGCTGAACTGGGAGCAGGCCAACGCCCCGGCCCTGCTGTGGACCAGCCACGCCGGGCAGGAGACCGGGCACGGGCTCGCCGACGTGCTCTACGGCGACCGCAACCCGGCCGGCCGGCTGACCCAGACGTGGTACCGCACCGCCGACGGGCTGCCGTCCATCATGGACTACGACATCATCGGCTCCGGGCGGACCTACCAGTACTCCACCGTGGACCCGCTCTACCCGATGGGCTACGGCCTGTCGTACACCACGTTCCACTATGGACGCGTCCAGCTCAGCGCGCCCGCGATGGACGACCGCGGCACGGTGCAGGTCACGCTCGACGTCACCAACACCGGGACCCGGGCCGGCGACGAGGTCGTGCAGCTCTACACGCACCAGCAGCAGTCCCGGGTGCCCCAGCCCGTCAAGGCGTTGCGGGGCTTTCAGCGGGTACACCTGGAGGCCGGTCAGACGAAACGGGTGACCTTCAGTCTGGCCGCGACGGATCTGCGGTTCTGGGACGTGACCCGGGACCGCTGGGTCGTCGAGGACGCGACGCACGACATCCTCGTGGGCGCCTCCTCGGCCGACATCCGGGCCACCGCGCAGCTGCGCGTGCGCGGCGACACGATCCCGCCGCGGGATCTGCGCTCGGTGCGGGCCGCGAACTTCGACGCGTACTCGGGCACGACGCTCGTGGACGAGTCGAAGACGTCCGGTACCGCGGTCGCGGCGACCGGGGCCGGGCAGTGGCTGCGCTACGCCGGCGCCGACGTGCGGGGCGGCACGTTCACGGCCCGCACCGCGGGCCCGGGGACGACGCTGCAGGTGCGGCTGGACGATCCCGTGCACGGCCGGCTGCTGGCGACGGTGAACCTTCCGGCCACCGCGGACGTGTACACCTATGCCGACGTCAGTGCACGGCTGCCCCGGGTGTCGGGGCGGCACGACGTGTACCTGGTGTTCGGCGGCTCCGCGCGGTTGTCGACCTTCTCGCTGCGCTGATGTGAACCGGGGCCGGCGTCGCGTGTGGGGTGGCGCCGGCCCTATCTCTCGCTACTTCTGCCAGCTTCGTATGCCGTTCTCTCGCTACTTCTGCCAGCTTCGTGTGCCGTTCTCTCGCTACTTCTGCCAGCTTCGTATGCCGTTCTCTCGCTACTTCTGCCAGCCTCGTGTGCCGTTCTCTCGCTACTTCAGCCAGCTTCGTATGCCGTCGAACGCGCCCGCCCCGACGTCGCTGGCCAGGTCCGCGATGGT
The DNA here is from genome assembly GCF_049995355.1 of Dactylosporangium sp. McL0621. NCBI lineage: Bacteria > Bacillati > Actinomycetota > Actinomycetes > Micromonosporales > Micromonosporaceae > Dactylosporangium > Dactylosporangium sp. McL0621. The sequence continues at coordinate 8,054,285 of NZ_CP188259.1, read as the reverse complement.
GACGTCGCGCAGGGCCGCGCGCCAGGCGTCGTCGGCGGCCATCATCGCGCGGTGCACCGGGCACGGCGCCGTGCACGCCTCGGCGGGGGTGGCCAGCGGGCCGCGCTGGCGGATCTCGGTACACACGAAGGCCGGCCGCGCCCCGTCGACCGCCGTGACGACGTCCAGCACGGTGATATTCGCCGGATCCCGGGTAAGCGCATACCCGCCGGAGTGGCCCTGCACCGAGTGGATCAGCCCGGCGCGGGCGAGGGCCTGCAGCTGCTTGGCCAGGTAGCTGCCCGAGACGTCGTGCAGCTCGGCCAGGCGCGCCGCGGGCACGGGCTCCGGCGCCGCGGTCAGCACCACGCAGCAGTGCAGCGCCCACTCGACGCCGCCCGACATCTTCACCCGCCCATCGTACTTGACTCGGATAGGTGGTGTCCGAGTACAGTTGTTCTCGGATAAAAGTTGTCCGAGTTACTCGGGAGGTCACAGTCATGAAGGTTGTCGTCTTCGGCGGCACGGGGCTCATCGGCCGCAAGCTGATCGCCCTGCTGGAGCAGGCCGGCCACGAGGCGGTGTCAGCGTCACCGAGCTCGGGCGTGGACACCATCGCGGGCGTAGGCCTGGACGAGGTCCTGGCGGGCGCGGAGGTGAGCGTGGACGTCACCAACTCGCCGTCGTTCGCCCCCGACGACGTGCTCGCGTTCTTCACGACGTCGACCACGAACCTGCTGGCCGCGGCGGCCCGGGCGGGCGTGGGGCACTACGTGGCCCTGTCGATCGTGGGCGCGGACCGCGAGCCGGACAGCGGGTACCTGCGGGCGAAGGTCGCGCAGGAGGGGCTCATCGCGGCGGCCCCGGTGCCGTACACCATCCTGCGGGCCACGCAGTTCTTCGAGTTCGCCGCGGGCATCGCCGCGTCGTCGGCCGGCCCGGACGGCACGCTGCACCTGACCCCGGCCAAACTGCAGCCGGTGGCAGCGGACGACGTGGCGGCAACACTGGCCGACGTCGTGCAGAGCGAGCCGGCGAAGGGGATCGTAGAGTTGGGCGGCCCGGAGAAGATCGGCCTGGACGACTTCGTACGCCGCGCCGTCACGTCAACCCAGACGGTGGTGACGGACCCGACAGCCCCGTACTTCGGCGCGGTGATCACCGACGACTCCCTGGTAACAGCCCCGGGCGCCCACATCGGCGAAATCACGTACAACGAATGGCTGGCGTCGCGCTGACCCAGCGTCCCTGCGGTTGTCACCCTCCGCGTTTTCGTCAAGATCGGACTTTTCCGGGACCGGTACCGTCTTGGGTAACGGAACGGCACGGCGGGCGTGGGGGTCTCGGGCGGCTTTCCGCTCTCGCGGCGTTGGTCCGGCTGGGCGGGGTTGGGGTCGACTTCGCGGCTCGTACGCGCGGGTAACCGCGAGACGGTTCGTGATCTTGCCCCTGACCTGGGGCGGCTCGGGGGCTCGGCCGGTTTGCTCGCCCTGACGTCGGCGGTTGGGCGGTTCGGCCGGAGCGGTGGTTCGGGGTCCGGGGGCTTGCGCTGCTTGCGTGTCAGTCGCCAGTAGTGCTCAGTAGTCGACTATAGTTGTCGGTGTGAACTTGAAGGAATGGGCAGCGGCCACGGGTATCTCGTACGCGACAGCACGTCGGCGTTACGAGTCCGGAACGCTGCCCGTTCCCGCGTACCGTCTTGGCAGGCTGATCATGGTGGGCGAGCCGCTGACCGGCGCGACCACCGGTATCGGACAGACCGTGGTGTATGCCCGAGTGTCCTCGGCAGACCAGAAGCCGGACCTGGACCGGCAGGTCGCCCGGGTGACCGTCTGGGTCACGGGCCAGAAACTCGCCGTGGATCGGGTGGTGACCGAGGTCGGGTCAGCGCTCAACGGGCACCGCAAGAAGTTCCTCGCCCTGCTGCGCGACCCGGCGGTGTCGACCATCGTGGTCGAGCACCGTGACCGGTTCGCCCGCTTCGGCGCTGAGTACGTCGAAGCCGCCTTGGCGGCGCAGGGCCGTCGCCTGCTCGTGGTCGATCCGGCCGAGGTCGATGACGACCTGGTCCGCGACGTGACCGAGATCCTGACGTCGTTGTGCGCCCGGCTCTACGGCCGCCGGGCCGCAGCCAGCCGGGCACGCCGGGCCGTCGAAGCGTCAGCCGAGGACCCGACGTGAAGACGATCCAGGCGTACCGATTCGCGCTCGACCTCACCCCGAGCCAGGAACGCGACTTGCTGGCGCATACCGGAGCTGCCCGGGTTGCCCACAACTGGGCACTCGCGAAGGTCAAGGCGGTGATGGAGCAGCGCACGGCCGAACGCTCGTACGGTGTGCCGGACGAACTGTTGACACCGTCGCTGTCGTGGTCGCTTGCCGGGCTGCGTAAGGCGTGGAACGCCGCGAAGTCCGATGCTGCGCCGTGGTGGACCGAGGTGTCCAAAGAAGCGTTCAACACCGGCCTGGACGCCCTCGCGCGCGGCTTGAAGAACTGGGCCGACTCCCGCAGCGGCAAGCGCGCCGGACGGCCGGTCGGTTTTCCCCGGTTCAAGTCCCGTCGGCGCACCACACCCAGCGTGCGGTTCACGACCGGCGCGATCCGGGTCGAGCCGGACCGGACGCATGTGGTCCTGCCCCGGCTGGGTCGGCTGAAGCTGCACGAGTCCGCCCGCAAACTCGCCCGTCGCCTCGACAATGGCACCGCCCGGATCATGTCCGCCACGGCGCGGCGTGACGGCGGACGCTGGCACGTGTCGTTCACCGTCGAGGTCGAACACGCCGAACGCCGCCCGGCCCCGCAGGATTCCGTGGTCGGCGTGGACGTCGGAATCAAACACCTTGCGGTGTTGTCGACGGGCGAACTCGTCGATAATCCCCGACACCTCGTGACCGCGCAGCAGCAGATGCGGGCACTCGGCCGGGCGCTGTCCCGCAAGACCGGGCCGGACCGACGCATCGGGCGGCGGCCGTCGAAACGGTGGGAACGCGCAGCGGCCCGGCTCGGCCGCGCCCATGCCCGGGTGGCGAACCTGCGCCGCGACGGCCTGCACAAGCTCACCACCCGGCTGGCACGCGAGCACGGCACGGTCGTGGTCGAAGACCTCAACGTCACAGGCATGCTCGCCAACCGCAAGCTGGCTCGGCACATCACCGACGCCGGCTTCGCCGAGATCCGCCGCCAACTGGCGTACAAAACCGACTGGAACGGTGGGCGTCTTCTGATCGCCGACCGTTGGTACCCGTCGTCGAAAACCTGCTCTGGTTGCGGCACAGTGAAATCCAAGCTGTCCCTGGCGGAGCGTGAATTTTGCTGTGAGGCGTGCGGTCTGGTCATCGACCGGGACCGCAACGCCGCCCTGAACCTAGCCGCGCTCGCGGCTGAATTCGACACCGCCGGGAGTGGCCCGGCGGCTGGACGTGGAGCCGACCAGAAGACCCGCGTACGCGGGCAGGTGGCTGCGAAACGTCAACCCGGCACGGCATCAGCCGGTCAGACCGGGACCGTCCCGCCGCAAGGCAGGACTACTGATCGTGTGCTTGCTAAAGCACACTGAAAGGTAACGGTTTGGGGTTTGCTGGCCCTGAACCCCTGAAGGTTCGGGGTTTGCTAGCCCGCCTCTTTCACGATGGGTTGATCATGTTGAGGTGACGGCCGGCTGGGTCGGGCTGGTGACCTGGGCAGCTTGGGGTGCCCGATGCTGGGATCGGGGTCCTCCGCGGCCCTTTCGGTTGGTGGGATTGACTTCCTGGTTCAGGTGATCGGCCGTGGGAGTGCGGCGATCCGGGTGAAGGCGTCGGCCAGATCTGTTGTCCAGGGCCAGTTTTCGGCGATGCGGAGCCGGGTCCGGCGGCCGCTGCGGGTGACCCGTGCGGCGACGTGCAGGAGCCGGTAGCGCAGCTTCTTCGGTTCGGCGGCGGCCAGTTCGTGGTGCAGCAGCAGGGTTTTGGTCCAGGCGAGGAGGTCGATGGCGGTCAGGGCGAGTTCGAGCCAGGCGGCGTTGATGGCGAAGTCGCGGGAGGGGAAGCGGCCCAGACCGGTCTGTTTGCCGCAGCGGATGCGGTCTTCGACCCGGGCGTGGGCGCGGTGACGGGCTTCGCGGTATTGGATCGGGCCGTGCCCGTAGGGGGTGTCGGTGATGACGAGTTGGTGGCGCCAGCCGACGATGTGGTCGAACAGCGACAGTTGGGCGCCGGGGTGCGGCAGTTCGCGGCGGACGATGACGCGGGTGCCGTCGGGGTGGGCGGTGGTGTCGATGAGGTCGGTAATCTCGCAGATCTCGGCGTGGTCGCGCAGGTCGGCGTCCTGGTCGAGGGCCGGGATCCACAGGTCCGGCTCGTCGATGATGCGGGCGAGGACGGCGCGGACGGGTTCGGTGATGGCGAGGCCGACGGAGAAGCGGATGTCCAGGCCCTGAGTCCGTAGCGCGCGGATGTGGGCCAGGACCTGGCTGCTGGAGCCGGCGGTGTCGGCGCGGACCAGGATCGGCTGGCCGTGGCGGTGCGGGTCGGGGATCTGGGCCAGGCAGGCGTCGAGGACGGCGATGTGGTCGGCGGTGGTGTTGCTGCCGGCGTTGCCGGGCCGCAGGATGCCGGCGAGGGCCTCGTTGGTGTTGTCCAGGAACCCGAAGATCGGGTGGTAGCCGAACGTGTGCTTGAACGTCGGCGCGGCCTGCTCTTTCTCGGAGTGGCAGAGCACCACGCTGGCGTCGATGTCGATGACCAGACCGGGGATGTCGCGGCCGGCGGCCCGTGCGGCCGGGATCACCCGGCCGGTCTCGGTGGCCTGCGCCCAGGCCAGTTCCCGGGCTTGGGCCCGGGCGGCGCGTAGTGCGGCCAGTTGCGCCTCGCCGGTGCCGGCCAGGACCCGCCACGCGGTCGGGGTCGAGGCGACCGGCCCGAACACGGCCGGCTGCTGACGCAGCACGGCCAGATCGCTGATGCTCTGCCCGCCGTCGGCGAGCATCACCGCCACGTCGACAGCGACGCGACCCGGGTCGTGGCCGGTGTCCCGCCGCCGCAACCCTGTCAGGGCGTCGCTGAACGCCTGGGTCAGACCTGTGGCGTCAGCGAGGTCGGCCAGGAGCCGGGTCCCGGCGTGGGAGACCACGCCGGCGCCGTCTGCAGTGACGGTGAGTTTCGGTCGGGTCCGGGTAACCTGCATCCAGAAAGTGCCTTCCGTACGGGCGTGATGAGACCTTCGACAAGCCTCATTGTCCCAGTTCAGAAGGCACTTTCGCGTTTCACGTCCATCTCGTGAATCACCGATCCTGAAACGCCCGGGCTAGCCCTGAAGGTTCGGGGTTTGCTAGCCCTGACGTCGTCGGCTTCCTTGCCTCTGGCCTCGCCATCGCGGCTGTCGCTTGGCGATGCCGGGTTGGCATTTTCGGTCGGCGACTGCGGGGCTGGCTTGGGCGGGCGCTGGGCGGCGTGTGCCGGGCTGGCTTGGGCGGCGTCTGCCGGGCGCGTGCTGGGCAGGTGTGCGCCGGGCAGGTGTGCGCCCGGCTGGCCCGGGTGGGCGCTGGCAGGTGTGCGCCCGGCTGGCCCGGGTGGGCGCTGGCAGGTGCGTGCCGGGTTGGCCTGGGCGGGTGCTGGGCAAATACACGCTGGCCCGAGCGCCCAAGCGCCCGAGCGCCCGCGCGCCGGCGTGGGCTGGCGTCGTCCGCGCGGGCCGGCGTCGTCGGGGACGGCACCCGGCCGGTGTTGTCAGGGAGGGCACCCGCGAGGGGGGTGAATCGGCAGTCCGTCGGCGCCCCGGTGAGAGTTGAATCCGGGCGGGATTTTGCACACAGCGCACACGCGTCTTCGTCGGTGACCTCGGAGTTCTGGCGCCAAACTCCGTAATTGATCTTGCTGGTCATGCGCCTCGGTGGAGGGCTCGCCGGCTTCGGACGTCGTCCTTGTGCTCCGGCCATCGCGTGATTGATCCAGCGGTCGGGGCGTGCATCCGCCAGCGATGTCGCTTCGGCGTCGTTGCGGCAGGCGCCCAGTTCGGGTCTACGACGGCTGAGAATCCCCAAACGCCGCCGGCAACGGATACTGGTCGACAACGACTCACCGACGACGGAAAGCAGATGCGCCCTACCCTGTTCACCATCGACCAGCCCGGGCCCGGACGGCTCAGCACCATGGCCAAACCCCGCGGCGGCGACTGGCTCACCGACGAACTGACCGCACTACGCGCGGCCGGCGTCGATATTCTCGTGTGCGCGCTCACCGCCGCCGAAATCCACGAAGTGGACCTCGCCGACGAGTCCGACGCCGCCAGGGACGCCGGTCTGGAGTTCGTGTCCATCCCGATCCCCGACCGTGACGTTCCCGATCCGGCCGCCGTTCTGCCCGAGCTGAGACGGCTCGCCGGGCGGCTTCGCGCCGGGGACCACGTCGTCACCCACTGCCGGTTCGGTATCGGCCGCGCATCGCTGCTCGCCGCCGGGATCCTCGTCCTCGGCGGTGTCACGGCAGAAGCAGCGTGGCAGCGGCTCGAACGAGCCCGTGGCCACGCCGTTCCCGACACCCCCGCACAGCGCGCATGGCCGATCAAGCTCCTCACCCCGCCAGCGCGGAGCTGACGGCCGGCCGCAGCGCTGGGCAAGATTGGGTGGTGCTGCCCGCCGACAGTCATGTGCACAGCGAATGGTCCTGGGACGCTCCGCTGGCCTCGATGGAACGAACCTGCGCGGAGGCGACACGACTCGGGCTTGCGGCTATCGCCTTCACCGAACACCTCGACCACACGGTCTGGCCCGTCGCCGTCGACGGACCGTACGTGAACGAGCACCTCACCGCGCTGTCTGCGGCGGACGGGCCCGCCTTCCGCTGTACCCGGCCATCCTGACCTGGTGGCACGAGGAGGGCGGGGACGCGGTGACCTTCGGCAGCGACGCCCATCTGCCCGCGGCCGTCGGGCACGGGTTCAAGGCGGCGGTCCGGATGGCGCAAGCCCATGGATTCCGGCCCGGCCGCCGGCCGCACGACTTCTGGCCCCGGGTGGATTGACGCTGAGCAGGAGCGAACGCAGAGCGCGGTCAGAGGTACGCGGTGCGGTCGTACGCCAGGCCCGCCTCGCGGAAGACCAGGCCGGCGCTGCCGTTCCTGGGATCCCAGAGGTCCTCGTTGGCCGCGAGCGCGCGCAGGTACACGCAACGTTGCTCCGGTGGCAGGGCCTTCAGCAGGACGCCCCAGTCGCTGCGGGCCGTGTGGATCGACGCGATCGGGGCCAGCGCCAGCGCGGCCTCCAGCAGCCGTGAGGGGTCCGGCACGCGCGCCACGGCGGCGGCGATCAAGGGGATGCGCATGCGCTGCGGGAACTGGGGCGGTTTGACGGTGAACCAGGTGTCGATCGCGGCCGGGTTCGCCAGGGCGGTCAGGATCTCCTCCGTCGCGGCCTCGTCGTCGGCCAGGGCCGGGGCCAGCGCCGCGCAGGCTCGCACGCCCGGGTGGGGGTCCGACAGGAAGGCGCGCGGGGACAGGCCCAGGTCGCCCAGGGCCAGAACCAGCGCCGCCCGTTCGTCGGCGTCGGCGGCGTCCGCGGCCCGGGCCGCGAGTGCCTCGGCCGGGCTCGCGGTGCCGGGCGGCAGGGCCGTGGCGCAGGCCGCGACGGTGGCGGCCGCCGCAGCGCGTACCGTCGCGTCGGCATCGGCCAAGGCGGCCCGCGCCGTGGTGAGCAGCGCCGGGACGACCGAGCGGCAGCCGGCGATCGCGCGGGTGTAGACCGTGTCACCGAGCTCGCCGTAGATCGTCTCGTCGTCGTCGGCCTCGAGGGCGGCGGCCAGGCGCGCGTCGGCGTCCGGCGGCTCCACGAAACCGGTCAGGTCCAGGCTCGGCTGGGCCGCATGCGCGACCGCGGTCAGGAAGTTGAGCAGGTTGGCGCGTACGGCCGGGTCGGGCACGCCGCCGAGCAGGGCCGCGACCGCCAGGGCCGCCGGCGGGGTCGCGGTCCACGGGGTGCCCTGGTGGATGATCGCGCCCCACAGGTGCTGCTGCGCGGCGTGCAGGGCGTCGGGGTCCGTGCCGGTCAGGGCGGTCAGGTGGGCCGGAGTGTCGAGGGCGCGGCCGTACGCGTGCAGCAGCATCCCGTAGTCGGTCACGTGCGCCGCCTTCAGCCGGTGAGGGAGTTGACGACCTCGCGGTAGCGGGCCGCGGCGGCGGGGTTCGGGGTGGTCGGGTACACGTTGCACTGGCAGTAGGTGTCCGGCTCGTTGAACAGCGACACGAAGGCGATCGAGCCCGGCCGCGCCTTCTGCTTGGCCGACAGCCAGTGGTAGACCTTCGTGAAGTACGCCGGGTCGTCGCCGCCCGCGCCCGGGTCGCCCGTCGCCACGCTGAACTCGCCCAGGGCGAACGGCAGGCCCTTGGACTGGGCGAAGTCGTACCACCAGTTCCAGCCGTACCGCTTGGTGAAGTGCACATCCGACGTGCTGTACGCCGGGTACCAGTCGTAGGCGTCGATTGCCACGACGTCGACCAGGCCGTCCACGAACAGCGTCGAGGCGTCCGCGACCAGGTTCGGCTCGCTCGCGCCCTCGTTCGGGTTGAACACGATGCGCAGGCTCGGCGCGGCCGCCTTGAGCAGGCCCGCCGCCCGGGCGAACTGGGCCCGCCACGCGGCCGCGTCGGTGGCCAGGGACTTGCAGCAGTTCATCTCCCAGCCGAGGCGCACGTAGGCGTCGCCGTCCACGGCGGCGATCCCGGCCGCGAGGGTGCGCCAGTCCGCGTCGGTCCCCGCGTTGCCGTCGTCGGTCCACAGGGGTACCGCCACAATGAAGTCGTCCCGGGTCGCGCGGAACGAGGCCGGAACCGTGTCGGCCCACCACTCGTCCAGCAGCAGCGGCCAGGTCTCGCGGGCGGGGAACGCCACGATGTTGTCCACCGGGCGCCCGCGCCAGGCGGCGAAGGCGTCGGCCTGGGCCGGGTCGTGCAGGAAGTACCCGCCGTCGGACCACGGCAGCCCCGACGCGCGGCCGGAGCGCGGGAACGGCGCCGACTTGGTGGCCGCGGGCAAGGACGGCGGGGGCGCCGCCCTGGACTTCGCGGGCGGGGACGGGGCCGGGGGCGTCGCCGAGCCGCCGAGGACGTCGGCGCGGTCGAACGTGAACGACCGGCCGCCGGCCGAGGCCGGGTGCTTGCGGTTCGTCATGCGCAGCACCAGGGTGTGCGGGCCGTCGGCCAGGGACGGGGAGACCCAGACCTTGACCGCGGTGGCCGTGGCCGTGGCCGCGTACTCGTCGACGTCCGCCGGCACGCCGCCGTCGATGGTGGCCGTCGCGATGTACGAGAAGGGCTCCTTCACCCCGAAGAGGCTGATCTGCCGGCCGGTGAACCGGATCGTGGCGGTAGCGCCCGTGACCTCGCTCCACACGTAGCTGCGGTCGCTGGCCTTGCCGCAGGTACCGCTGCAGAAGTGCCAGCCCGCCGAGAACTGCACCTGGCCGGTGCCCGTGCCCCGCGCGGTGTCCTGGATCGAGGTCTCGGCGGCCGCCGCCGACCAGGGCAGCGTCACGACCGCGGCCGCGCCGAGCGCGATCGCCCCGGCGACCGCCGGCCACCAGCGCCGGGCCCCCCGGAACCATCCGCGCACGATCACCCCCCGAGTCTTACCAGCGATCCGGCGCAATCACCAATCCGGCCCCGGTTCAGCTACGCTCATCGATATGAAGGCGGCCCTGCTCGTCGCAACCCTGGTGGCGGGCCTGCTGACGCCGATCGGTCCACCGGCGAGCGCCGCCGCGGAGCCGTCGGGGACGCCCTCGTGGACGCCGCCGCTGAGCACCCGCGGCCGGTACATCGTGGACGCCGCCGGCCGCCGGTTCAAGCTCAAGGCCGGCAACTGGCACGGCGCGAGCGGCACCTGGACCGGCTCCGGGGACCCGGAGGCCGACGCGAACCAGCACGCGGGGGAGAACTCGGGGCGGGTACCGCTCGGCCTCGACCGGGTGCCGCTGCCCGCCCTGGTCGCCGAGTTCGCTGCGACCGGGATCAACAGCGTCCGGCTGCCGTTCTCCAACGAGATGGTGCACGACCAGCGCCCGGTCGCCGACGCGGCGGTCGCGGCCAACCCGGAGCTCACCGGGCTGACCCCGCTGCAGGTCTACGACGCGGTCGTCGCCGCCCTCACCGGGGCCGGGCTCGCGGTGATCCTCAACAACCACACGAACACGACCCGCTGGTGCTGCGGGGTCGACGGCAACGAGCGGTGGAACGCGAGCCAGTCCGACGAGGCCTGGCAGTCCGACTGGCTCTTCATGGTCCGCCGGTACCGTGACAATGCCCGCGTCGTCGGCGCCGACCTCTACAACGAGGTCCGCCGCTCGGTGTGGGACGACCCGAACTGGGGCTCGGGCGACGGCCACGACTGGTTCGCCGCGGCCCAGGGCCTGGGCGACCGCATCCTCGCCGAGGCGAACCCCGACCTGCTCATCGTCGTCGAGGGCATCAACTGGACCGGCATCCCCGTCGACGGGTTCGCGCACGGCCGGCCCACCCTGGAGCCGGTGCGCACCCTCTCGCCGGCGCTCGTGCGCTCCGGCAAGCTCGTGCTCTCCGCGCACTTCTACGACTACACCGGCCCGCACCACAGCGGCGCGACCGGCGTCGGCGAGACCAGCGACCCCCGCTACCGCGACCTGAGCCGCGACGAGCTGTTCGCGACGCTGGAGCAGCAGGCCTTCTTCGTGGCCGACGAGGCCGCCCGGCACTACACGGCGCCGCTGTGGGTCAGCGAGTTCGGCATCGGCCGGTTCGGTACCGACGCCAAGGGCCGCGCCTGGTTCGCGAACTTCGTCGACTTCCTCGTCGCCCACGACACCGACTTCGCGTACTGGCCGCTGACCGGCTGGCAGGACAACGGCACCGGCAACGGCTGGGCGCTGCTGAGCTGGGACCGGGCCGGGCACCTGCTCGGCATCGACGACGGCGGGGACTGGCGGGCCGCGGACTGGCACCGGCTCGTCGCCGCGCCCGGCCGCACCGGCGTCGTCGATCCCGTGCCGCGCTGGTCGATGCTGAGCCCCGACCACGGCGACTTCGTGCAGTCGCTGCGGATGCGGGCGCGGCCGGACTGGGACCCGGGCGCGCGCAAGGCCGCCTGCCCCGACGGGCAGCGCCTGGCCGGGCTCGCCCGCGACGGCAACCGGGGCCTGTGCACCGACGCCGGGCCGGCGCCGTCGTGGCCGGCCGGGGCGGCACCCGTGGTCGTCACCGACGAGCGCTTCGTGACCGCGGACTGGGCGGGCGGCTACACCAAGCTGCAGTGCCCGGACGGGTCGTTCCTGGTGGGGTACGCCGTGCGCGGCGCCGCCGTGTCCAGCGCCCTGTGCGCCCCGGCGCCGCTGCCGGGGTCCGGGGGCCGGACTGTCTGGTTCGACCGGGGCGACAACCGGCCGGCGGGCGCGTCCGGCGGGGACTTCGCCTCCGGGCACTACAAGGGGCAGTGCGGCGACGGCGAGTACGCGGCGGGCATCGCCTTCACCCGCCGGGTCGGCTCGAACGGCGCCCCCGCGGCCCTGTACTGCCGCCCGCTGTAACTTTCACTGCGCGGCGGCGGCCCGGACCGAGGCCGCGGCGTCCCTGGCCACCGTGGACCAGGTCGCGCCGAGCGCCGACGTCGCCGCGGCGTCAAGGGTGGCGCCCCGGCGCACCACCTGGGCGAAGAACGCGAGCATCTTCGCCTCGCCGAACTGCCGGGCCAGGTACGTCACCGCGAGCAGCGCGATGCCGTACCGCGCGACCGTGTCGTCCAGGGTGGCGCCGTCGGCGGGCGGGCCGAGCGCGACGGTACCGTCCCAGCGCTCCGCCTTCAGATATTTCTGGACCGACGGCAGGTCGTCGCGCAGCGCCGTGCCGTCGCCGTTGGCGACGTACTCGGCGATGCCCTCGACCAGCCACCAGGCCCCGAACGGCGGGCGCGTGCCGCCGAGGGTGACCACGTGCGCGAACTCGTGGGTCATCAGCGTGCGGTTCCACGCCTCGCCCCGGATCGAGCGGCGGTCCACGACCACGTCGGAGGTGCCCGGCTGCAACGGGATCGTGTAGGCGGCCGCGTTCTCCGTGTCGCTGTCGTACCAGCTCGCCCACTCCTCGTCACCGGCGACGAACACGAGGTACCGGCGCGGCGGCCCGCCGAACGAGGACGCGACGCGATCGTCGACCGGCGCGGCGGCCTCGGCGGCGCGCAGCAGCGTGTCGAACAGGTCCGGGTCGACGGACTCGGCCGCGGCGACGGTGACCCGCTCACCGCGGCGGACCGTCAGCCGGGCGGTGTCCCAGGGCCGGTTCGTCTGCTCCCAGCCGGCCAGCCGCACCCGCCCGTGCGCGACCGTCCAGTCGGTGTCGACGAGCAGCGGCACGGGGGTGCAGTCGGGGACGTCGAAGCAGTACCCGATCGAGACCGGCACCCGCCAGAGCCCGTTGAACTGCCCCGGCACCCCGTTCGTGGCCAGGTCCCAGCGCCGCACGCCGAGCGCGGCCAGCGAGTCGAACCGCCGCCCCGCCCGTTCGCGCAGCTGCGTCTCGGTGGCGGGGAACGCGGCCAGGTAGGCGTCGCGGTCGCCCTGCACCATCGCCTCCGACTGTCCCTTGAGGACGGCCTGGATGGCGTACAGCGGGTTCTCGCCCGGCCCCACGACAGGCCCGGCGCGCTCGAACGCGGCCGCGGCGTACGCGGTCGGCGGGGCGCCGAAGCTGATCAGCTGCGCGGCGAGGACGGCCGCGGCCGCCACCACGGCGGCCGACAGCGCCACCACGGTACCGGTGCGGGCTCGCATCATGCCCCGGACCGTAAACTGCTCCCGGGCCGAGTCCCGGCCGCCCGCAGCGATCCTGGCACTATTCCGGGAACAACCGTGCCCCTTTTTGGAGTGCCATGACGGACCTGCACGCACGGCCGTGCCGCCTCGACGACGCCCCCGCGGTCGCCGAACTCGTCAACACGGCCATCGCGGCCGGCGGCGGCCGGGGCGAGTTCGCGGTCTCGGAGTTCGAGGACGAGCTGCGCCGCTGCGACCACACCCGGGCCCTGTTCGACCCCGACGGGAACATGGTCGCGGTCGGCCTCGTGCCCCGCCCGCCCGCCGGGGGCGACCACGTCGAACTGATCGGCGGCGTACACCCGGCGTGGCGCGGCCGCGGCCTGGGCCGGGACCTGCTGGCCTGGCAACTGGAACGGTCCGCCCCCTGGTCCGCCCAGGTCTTCGCGACGGTGGGCGACGAGCCGGCGGTCGCCCTCTACGAGCGGCTCGGCTTCACCCCCATGCGGTACTTCCTGGAGATGTCGGCCCCGACCGGCGGCGGCCCCGTTCCGCCGGGCGCGGCCTTCGATCCGGCGCGGGCGGAGGAGTTGTACCGCGTGCACTGCGACGCGTTCCGGGGCCTGTGGGGCTACCAGGAGCGCACCTTCGACGAATGGGCCGACGCGACCGTGCGGGCGGCCTCGTTCCGGCCCGACCTGGCCCGGCTGGCCCTGGACGGGGACGCCATCACCGCGTACGTGCTGCCGTACGACCGCGGCTCCCTCTACATCGGCCAGGTCGGCACCGCGGCGCAGTACCGCCGCCGCGGCATCGCGACCGCCCTGCTGACCGAGGTCCTGTCGGCCGCCGCGGGGGCGGGCTTCGAACGAGCCACCCTGGACGCCGACGCCGCCAACCCGACGGGCGCGCCGTCGGTCTACGCGAACGCCGGTTTCGTCGTCGACCAGCACGTCGTCGTGTACCGGCACGAGGCCCCGGCCGTGCTCACGTGATGCGGAAGGTGGCCATCATGCCCATGTCTTCGTGTTCGAGATTGTGGCAATGGAAGACGTAGCGGCCTTTGTAGTTGCTGAAGCGGATGGCGAGATGGGCTCGTTCGCCTTTGTTGACGAAAACGGTGTCTTTCCAGCCCTGGTCGTAGGGTCCGGGAGCGTTGCCGTCGCGGGAGATGACCTGGATGGTGGCGTTGTGGATGTGGAACGGGTGGTGGAAGTCCGAGACGACGGTCCACAGTTCGGTGCTGCCCGCGGGTACGTCGGCGTGTGAGTATGCCGGGTCGAACATGCGCCCGTTGATCAGCCATGCGCCGTCGCTGCCTCGGTGGAACTTCATGGTCCGCCGGGTCATGGCGGAGGTCGGGGTGATCGTGCCGGTCTGAACCGGTAACGGGCGGTGTCCACTTCCATCCGGGGCCACGGTGCGCCGTTGACGAGGATCACGTCGCCCATGACGCCGTTGGTCGAGGTTTGGTCGACACCGGGGGTGGTGTGCATCGTGGGGTCGAGCGCGGGGTAGCGGAACGAGCCGTCGGCGGCGAAGGCCCGGTCGGTGATCATCAGTGGTACGTCGCGGGCTCCTTGGGGCAGCGGCAGGGAAGCTTCCTCGGTGTCGTGCGCGATGTGGAAGCCGGCCAGACCGTGGTAGACGCTGGCGCCGGTGAAGTCCATGCGATGGTCGTGGTACCACAGCGTCCCGGCGCGTGGCTGCGGCGGATACGTGTAGTCGCGCTGCAGCTTGCTGACGATGGCTCCGGGGTCGTCCATGGCCGGCATCCCCGGCATGGCCGGCATGGCGGCGAAGGTGCCGTAGGCCGCGGCGGGCAGCACGAAGTCGGTGGGGTAACCGTCGCTCTCGTAGGGGGTCGTCCCGCCGTGGAGATGGACGACGGTGGGCACCGCGAGTGCGTTCTTGTGGGTGACGACCACGCGGCGGCCCGCGTTCTGCACGATGGTCGGACCGGGGAAGGTGCCGTTGTAGCCCATGATCGGCGTCCGCAGGCCGGGGACGATCTCCGCGGTCGCCGGAGACTGCACGATCTCGTAGTAGTCGGTGTCGGAGGTGCTCCGGGCCGGCGGCAGCCGGGCCGGGATCGGCAGCGCTGCCCGGAACTGCGCGGGCATCGCGATCTCGCTGCTCAGCGTCTGGAGGTCGGCGTTCGGGTCGTCGCGGCCGGACGAGGCTGACCGTCCATCGCCGTGGGTGTCGTTGTACTGGCCGCTTCGGCCGTTGTCGTGCGTGTGCTGCCCCGCGGAGGGCTTGGTGCCGCTTCCGTCTGATGGTGTGCAGCCGGCGATGACGGCGAGTCCCCCGGCCGCGCCGACCGTCCGCATCAGGGCGCGGCGGCTCATGGTGACGGCCGGCCCGCTCTGGTGGGGCTGCGGACGCCGTTCACCGGTCGCCGGCCCTGCCTCGCCGGTCCGGCGTGACGGGGCCGTCGTCGACGACTGCGTCCTTCCGGGCAGGAGCAGCCGGGCGAGTCGGCGTGCCGACGCGGGCACCGCGGGGCGCAGGACGATCTTCATGTCACCAGGGTCGCGACGTTCCTGGTCGGCGCGCGTCGCCTGGCGGGAGGCTTCCGCTGCTCCCGGAGATGTGTCTGGCGTACACCGACGGGAGTACGACGCGGCCTTCCTGCAACCGATGCCGTTTACCCGGCCGCTCGATCTAGCCTTGCATCGTGACTACCGCACAGGTTGCCGACGGTGCTCGACGAGTCGCGGACCGCGTCAGGTGGCGGGTCCCGCCGCTCGGCGTCGACGTCGGCCTGGCTCTTGCGGTGACCGGGGTCACGGTATGGGGTTGCCACAGCGAGTCGAATCCCTCGGCCGAGGCCGCGCGGATCTTGGGTGGACAGGTCGTCACTCCGGCCCCGACCTGGGCGTACTCGCTGGTGGTGGCGGCCGGGCTGGCGCTCGTCTGGCGGCGGCGCCGTCCGCGGGTGGTCCTGGGCGTCTCGCTCGCCGGCGTGCTGGCCTTCGCGGCCTGGGGTATATCGGCTACGCGGCTCTGGTGATCCCGCCAATTGCGCTGTACACCGTGGCGTTGACGGTTTCCACCCTGCAAGCGGTTGGCCTCGCATTCGCGACGCTCGTCGCGCTGGGAGGGGTGGTCGTTGCCGGTCCCGACCGGATCAGCAGCGGCGACATCGCGCTGGCCGGCCTGGTCGCCGTCGCGGTGCTCGCCGGGATCGCCGGCGCCAACCGGCGTCGCTATATCGAAGCGGTCCGGGCGCGCTCAGAGTTGATCGAACGGACCCAGGAAGAAACGACACGCCGCAGCGTTGACGCCGAACGGCTGCGTATCGCCCGCGAATTGCATGACGTTGTCGCCCACACAATGTCGACCATCAACGTCCAGGCAGGCGTCGCCTCCTACGTCAGCAGCGACCTTCCGCGGCCCGCCGCCGAGGCACTACGGGCCATCAGGATCGCCAGCAAGGACGGCCTGCGTGAGCTGCGCGCGATCCTGGCCGTTCTCCGCCAAGCCGACGACCCGGACTCCAGGCAACCCCAGCCGGGGCTGGATCGCCTCGACGCCCTGGTAGCCGGTGTCACCGCGGCCGGCCTGCCGACCACCGTGGTCACCACCGGCCGCCCGCCCCGGATTCTGCCGCCCACCGTCGACCTGGCCGCCTACCGCATCGCCCAGGAGTCGCTGACCAACGCCATCCGCCATGCCGGGCCGGCGACCGCCACCGTGCACCTGACCTACGGCCACCATGAGGTATGTGTGCGCATCACCGACACCGGGTCGGGACCGCCCCCTGCCCCCACGGCGGCCGGACACGGCCTCATCGGCATGCGGGAACGGGCCACCGCCGCGGGCGGCAGGCTCGACGCCGGGCGAGCACCGGGCGGCGGATTCGAGGTCACCGCGCACCTTCCGCTCGAGACGGCATCATGATCCGCGTCCTGCTCGCCGACGATCAAGCCCTCATCCGCGCCGGCTTCCGCGCACTGATCGAGCACACCGACGACATCGTCGTCGTCGGGGAGGCCACCGACGGAGAACAGGCCGTGAGCCTCGCCACGACCACACGCCCTGACATCGTCCTCATGGACATCCGCATGCCAGGAGTCGACGGACTCGAAGCCACCCGACGCATCGCGGACAGCCAGCACCTCGCCGGCGTCCGCGTGCTGATCCTGACCACCTTCGAGTCCGACGACTACATCTACGAGGCACTGCGATCCGGCGCGTCAGGCTTCGTCGTCAAAGACACCGAACCCGCAGAACTCGTCCAAGCCGTACGGATCGTCGCCGCCGGCGACGCACTCCTGTCACCCAGCGTCACCCGCCGCCTCATCGCCGACATCGCCGCCAAAGGCCGCCCCAACACGGCCGCAACCGCATACCGCATCGATCGGCTCACCGGCCGGGAACGCCAAGTGCTCGCCCTGGTCGGCCGCGGTCACTCGAACGACGAGATCGCCGGCAACCTCTTCCTGAGCCCGCTTACGGCCAAGACCCACGTCAGCCGCATCATGACCAAGCTCGCCGTGCGGGACCGCGCCCAACTCGTCGTCATCGCCTACGAAACCGGACTCGTAACGGTCGGATCCGCACACCATCCACCCAACCCCTGAGGAACACCACTGTTCCTGCCCTTGCGGGTGCGAGGTCGCCATTGCTTCTCGTTGGCTTTGATCGGCTGTCGTCCGCGAACCTGGCGGCCTGGATCGCCGTCGTCGGCCCGTTCGTATGGTCGCCCACGGCAGGTCCACTGATGTATCGGCTATGACGAGTTCCGCTCGTCGTGGGCCGGGCTCCACCCCCGACGGCCGAACCCGTGCCGGCCGGCCGCGACGACCGACCGGCCGGCCGCCCGGTCGCGCGGCCGGCCGGAATCGTCGTGCCCGGACCCCTCGGCTACCAGGCGGCCGGCAGATAGGCGACCGACCAGCCGCGGTACATGCCGTGGTCGGTGTAGCCGGCGACGCCGACCTGGCCGGAGACCGAGGTGCTGACGACCTTGCCCTCGCCCAGGCTGATGGCGACGTGGCCCTGGCCGGTAGAGTTGTGGTACCACGTCAGAGCGCCCCGCGGCGGGATGCCGGTGGTGTGCAGGTAGCCGTGGCTGGACTCCCAGTCGCCGCCGATCTCGGCCGTGTTCCAGCCGGAGCCGCCCCAGCCGTACGCCTGGGCGACGAAGGACAGGCACATGTTCTCGTACGCCGACGAGCCGTAGCGCTGGAACGCCCAGTTGATGGCCCCGTTGGCCGCGCGCGGGTTCTTCTTCGACGCCGGCTCGTCACCGACGTACGTACAGTTGTTCACGACCTGGCCGTCCGAGCCCGTGTAAATGTAGGCGTCGGAGACCATGCCACCGTTGGACAGCAGATCCCACAGCTTCGTGGTGCCGTACGTGCCGGTGACCGATTCGCCACTGGTCTGGCACAGGAGCGTGACGCCCGCCCCGTCGGCGACGGTACGCCAGCTGTCATAGCTGGTACCGGGCCCCGAGCGAACGGTGAGCGGAGACCCGGCGGTGTTCACCGTGCCGGGAGCGGAAGCAGCAGCCGCCGACGCGGTGCCGGGCACCACCGCAACAACGAGCCCCACAACGGCGGCGACGGTCGCGGTGGTCCGCACATTGAAATATTTCCACATATCGAGCGATGGTAGCGGAGCTAGTTTACGGAATCCAGGCCCGGAATTTGCCGGCTGGCGAAGCTGCTGGCGGTGCGCCCCGCCCGGTTTGGACCGGCTCGCTGGCGTTGGGTGGGATTGGTCCCGGGGCGCCCGACCGGGTGCGGGTGGCGCGCTGCTGAGCGTGTTCTCCAGCGCTGGGTGAGGCTGATCCTGGCGGTGCCGGGCTCATGCGCTGCTACGCGTGTTCGTAGGCGCTGGGTGAGGCTGGTCCTGGCGGTGCCCGGCTCATGCGGGTGTCGGCGCCGCGTCGGGTCTGGCGGCGCCGTGCTGCTACGCGTGTTCGTTGGCGTTCGGTGGAGCTGGTCCTGGCGATGCCCGGCGGGTGTCGGCGCCGCGCTGTTGCGCCTGCCCGCCGCCTACGGCGCGGCTCGCGCGCGGCGCGGCGCCCGGCCGCGTATGGCGTCGAAGGGCCGCCGCGTGGGCAAGAGCAGCGGCCGTCATCCCGTCGAGGCCGACGCCGGCCGAGGGTGGGCGCATGAGGTGTTGGCGAGGGTGCGCCCGCCGCCGACGCTGACCCAAGGCTGAGGCGGACTCGAGGCGGGCTCAAGGCGAGGCGGACTGGAGGCTGGGGCGGGCTCAGGGCGAGGCGGACTGGAGGCTGGGGCGGGCTCAGGGCGAGGCGGACTGGAGGCTGAGGCGGGCTCAGGGCGAGGCGGACTGGAGGCTGAGGCGGGCTCACGCTCAGGGCGAGGCGGACTGGAGGCTGGGGCGGCCTCAGGGCGAGGCGGACTGGAGGCTGAGGCGGGCTCAAGGCGAGGCGGACTGGAGGCTGAGGTGGACTCGAGGCTGAGGCGGACTCAAGGCGAGGGGGACTCAAGGCTGAGGCCGGCTCAAGGCCGACGCTGGCGCCGGCGAGGCGGCCGGTGGGTGCGCTGGTCGGCTAGGTGCTGGCCGGTTCGTCGTCTGCCATCGCCTCCCCGTGTGCCGGCGGGAAGTCGACGGTGATCTGTAAACCGCCGTGCGGGCCCGGGTGGGCGGTGAGCGGGGCGCGGTGGGCGTGGGCGATCGCGGCGACGATGGCGAGGCCGAGGCCGTGACCGTCGGTCTGGTCGGTGCGGTCGGCGCCGAGGCGCTGGAACGGCTGGAACAGGCGGCCGATCTCGCCCGGCGGCACCGGGCGGCCGGTGTTGCGCACCGCGAGGCGGCCCGAGGCGGTCGTGGCGATTTCGACGGTGCCGCCGGCGACGTTGTGCCGCACCGCGTTGTCCACCAGGTTCGTGACGAGGCTCGCGGCCAGCGTCGGGTCGCCGGCCACGGCGGCCGGCTCCAGCTCGGTGCTCACCCGGATGCCGCGCTCCTCGGCCGCGGCCCGCTGGTCCAGCGCGGCCTTGCGCGCGAGGCCGGCCAGGTCGAACCGTTCCCAGCGCTCGACCGGCCGGTAGCCGCCGGCCAGGGTGAGCAGCGCGTCGAGCAGGTGCTCCTGCTGCCGGCCGAGGTCCAGCAGCTCGTGGCAGGCCCCGCGGAGCGTCTCGGCGGTGGCGGCGGGGTCGGCGACGGCAAGCTGGAGCAGGGTCCGCTGCACGGTCAGCGGCGTGCGCAGCTCGTGGGAGGCGTTGGCGACGAACAGCCGCTGCGCGGTCAGCGCGCCGTGCAGCCGGTACAACAGGCCGTCGAGGGTGCCGGCGAGCTCGTCGAACTCCCGGTAGACGGCCGGCACGCGCGGGGCGGCGGTCAGGTTGTCCGCGGACATGTTGCGGGCGGAAGCGGTGAGGACGGCCAGGGGGCGCAGGGCGCGTCCGGCGATGAGCCAGCCGACGACGCCCGACAGGCCGGCGATCGCGACCAGGGCGACGGCGTCGTAGCGCAGCACCTCGCCGAGGTTGCTCGTGCTCCGGTCTCCGCCGGGTCCGGTCGTGTGACCCGCGGCCAGCAGCGGGACGTCGAGGAAGGCCAGCAGGAGCACGCCGCCGGCGAAGGCGACGCCGCCGTGCAGGAACGCGAGCCGGGTGCGCAGCCGGCGCCTCGGCCTCATGGCTCCCCGATCCGGTAGCCGCCCTCGCGGACGGTGTGGATGGCGGGCGGGCGGCCCAGCTTGAGCCGCAGCCGCCCGATGGTCGTCTTCACCGTGGTGGTGAACGGGTCGGCGGCGTCGTCCCAGACCCGCTCGAGCAGTTCCTCGGCGGAGACCACGCGGCCGCCCGCGGCGAGCAGGTGCTCGAGGACCGCGAACTCCTTCGGGCTCAGGTCGAGCCGCCGCCCGGCGCGTGAGGCGACCCGGAGGTTGGGGTCGACGGTCAGGTCGCCGTTGTCCAGCACCGGTGGCAGGGCGGGGGTGCTGCGCCGGCCCAGCGCCCGGATGCGCGCCACCAGCTCGGCGAAGTCGAACGGCTTGGGCAGGTAGTCGTCGGCGCCGAGGCCCAGGCCCTCGACGCGGTCGCGCACGGCGCCGGCTGCGGTGAGCATCAGCACGCGCGTGCCCGTCCCGCCCGCGACGATCCGCCGGCACACCTCGTCGCCGTGAACCCCGGGCAGGTCACGGTCCAGGACCACGACGTCGTAGCGGGTCGCGGCCACCTGATCGAGCGCGGCGTGACCGTCGAGGGCCGCGTCCACGGCCATCGCCTCGCGGCGCAGCCCGGCCGTGATGAGCGCGTTCAGCGCCCGATGATCCTCCACCACCAGCACCCTCATGCCATCAATCTGCCAGGCGGAAGGTGACAACCGGGTGACAGTCGTGCACACCTGGCTGTCACCGGCCGCGGCGTAGAACTGCCAACCATGAGTGACGCCACGATCGAGGTCGCCGGACTGCGGAAGCGGTACGGGGCCACCACCGCGCTGGACGGGATGACGTTCACCGCCGGGCCCGGGCGGGTGACCGGGTTCGTCGGCCCCAACGGCGCCGGCAAGTCCACCACGATGCGGATCGTCCTGGGGCTGCACGCCGCCGACGCGGGGCGGGCCCTGGTCGGCGGCCGGCCCTACCGGTCGCTGCGCCACCCGCTGCGCCACCTGGGCGCGCTGCTGGACGCCGCCGCACTGCACCCGGCCCGCACCGGGCGCAACCACCTGCTGTGGCTGGCCCGGTCGCAGGGCCTGGACCGCCGCCGCGTCGACGAGGTCATCGAGCAGGTCGGACTGGGCCCGGCGAGCCGCCGCGCCGCCGGCGGCTACTCGCTGGGCATGCGCCAGCGGCTCGGCCTCGCCGGCGCACTGCTCGGCGACCCGCCCGCGATCATGCTCGACGAGCCGTTCAACGGCATGGACCCCGAAGGCATCGTGTGGCTGCGCGGCTTCCTGCGCGCCCTGGCCGGGCAGCAGCGGGCGGTGCTCGTGTCCAGCCACCTGATGAGCGAGCTGCAGGGCATGGCCGACCACGTGGTGGTGGTCGGCCGCGGCCGGGTCATCGCCGACAGCGGCGTCGCCGAGCTGATCGCGGCCGCCTCCGGGGACCGGGTCCGGGTGCGCACCGGTGCACCGGAGCCGGCCGCCGCGGCCCTGTCCGCCGCGGGCGCCGAGGTGCGGGCCGCCACCGGCGGCGAACTCAGCGTCCGGGGCCTGCCCGCCGAGCGGGTGGCGGCCGTGCTCACCGCCGGCGGGGTGGCGTTCTCCGAGCTCACGCCGCACCGGGCGACGCTCGAGGAGGCGTACTTCGAGCTGACCCGGGAGTCGGTCGAGTACCGGGCGGGGGAGTCGTGAGCGCGCTGCGGGCGGAGTGGACCAAGTTCCGATCGGTACCCGGCTGGGTGCGCGGTGCCGTGATCGCGGCGCTGATGATCCTGGTGTTCCCGGTGACCGGCCTCGGCGGCGGGCCGCCCGAGCAGACCCGGCCGGTGCCGATCGGGCCGGACGGCGGGCCGGTCGTCGACGGGTACTACTTCGTGCACCGCCCGTTGACCGGCGACGGCCGGATCACCGTCGCCGTCGGGTTCGCGGGCGCGGCCACGCCGTGGGCGAAGGCCGGGCTGATCGTGAGCGCGGGGCCGGCGCTCGGCGCACGGTACGCCGCGATCATGGTCACGGGCGGCCACGGCGCGCGGATGCAGCACGACTACGTCCACGACCGGGCCGTGCCGGTCGAGGCGCCGCGCTGGCTGCGGCTGACCCGGGCCGGCGACACGATCACCGGCGAGGCCTCGGCCGACGGCACGCACTGGACAGCCACCGAAACCGTGCGGATTCCGGGGCTGCCGGCCACCGTCGACGCCGGCCTGTTCGTGGCCTGCCCGTCACAGGTGGAGGGGCTCGGCACCAGCCTCGCCGCCGCCACCGCGGACTTCGGCGCGCCGGAGCTCACGGGCGGCTGGCCGGAGGCCGACTGGAGCGGCGGCCAGGTGGGCGCGGGCAGTGCGACCTTCGGCGGGTACCCCCGGGAAATGCCCGGCGGGTTCGAACCCACCGCCGACGGGTTCACCGTGACCGGAGCCGGCGACCTCGCCCCGGCCACCCGCAACGACATCGCCGTCGGCGCCTCCGCCGCCGACCTGCTCTTCGGCACCTTCCCGGCCCTGATCGTGATCGTCGTCGTGGCCACCCTGATGATCACGACCGAGTACCGGTACGGCCTGATCCGCACCACGCTCGGCGCCGCCCCGCGCCGGGGCCGGGTGCTCGCCGCCAAGGCCGCCGTCCTTGCCGGCGTCACCTTCACGACCAGCCTGGCCGCCGCCGTGATCGGGGTGCCGCTCTGGCTGCGGGTGGTACGCGGCCTGGGCATCTACGTGTTCCCGGCCTCGCCGGGCGCCCTGCTGCGCGCCGAGGCCGGCACCGCCGCGGTGCTCGCCGTCACCGCCGTGCTCGCCCTGGCGGTCGGCACCATCCTGCGCCGCAGCGCGACCGCGGTCACCGCCGTCGTCGTCGCCACCGTGCTGCCCCACCTGCTCGCCCGAACGCCGTTCCTGCCGTCGGCCATGGCGAACTGGCTGACAACGTTCACCCCGGCGGCCGCTTTGGCCGTGCAACAGACGCTGATTCGGTACCCGCAGGTCGACACCGTGTACACCCCGGCCTACGGCTACTTTCCCCTGTCACCGTGGGCCGGTCTCGCCGTGTTGTGCGCCTACACCGCCGCCGCCCTCGGGCTGGCCGCATTCCTCCTGCGCCGGAGGGACGCATGAACGCCGGCGCCGCACTCGCCGCCGCGCCGGCCGCAGTTGGGCCGCGCCGGGGGAGGCGTGGACGGCTTCATCGCGCTGCCGCGTTCCCGTTGTGCCGGCGGGATGCCGTTACCGCGACGGCTTCGCCTGCGCAGGCGGTGTTGCCGCCGCTTCGGAGGAACGCATGGATGCCTGCACCGTGCTTGTCGTTGCGATGGCCGTGATGCTGCCGCGCTGGAGGGATGCATGAGTGCCCGTGCCGTGCTTGTCGTTGCGATGGCCGCGCTGCTGCCGCGCTGGAGGGATGCATGAATGCCCGCGCCGTGGTTGTCGTTGCGATGGCCGTGATGCTGCCGCGCTGGAGGGATGCATGAATGCCCGTGCCGTGCTTGTCGTTGCGATGGCCGTGATGCTGCTGCGCTGGAGGGATGCATGAATGCCCGTGCCGTGCTTGTCGTTGCGATGGCCGTGATGCTGCTGCGATGGAGGGACGCGTGAACGCCCACGCCGTGCTCGCGCGCGCTGCGGTTGTCCTTGCGCTCGCCGTGTTTCTGTTGCTGCGGGGGTACGGGTGAACGCCGTTCGGGCCGAGTGGACCAAGCTGCGTACGACGCCCGGTCCGGCGTGGCTGCTCCTGGCCACCGCGGCGCTCACCGTTGCGCTCGGTGCGGCCGTGTCCGCCGCCGCCGGACCCGGTGTTGATGCCGCCCGTGTTGCGCTGAGCGGTGTGTACCTGGGGCAGGCTCCGGTCGCGGTGCTGGCCGTGCTCACGGTCAGTGGTGAGTACAGCACCTCGCTGATCCGTACCACGGTGACCGCGATCCCGAACCGTCCGGCGATGCTGTCGGCGAAGGCGCTGGTGCTTGCCGTCGCGGTGGCCGGTGCCGCGGGGCCGGCCGTGGGGGTCTCGCTCCTCGCGGCTCCGCGCCTGTCGCTTGCGGGCGGGTCGGTGCTGCGGGCCGGGGTGGGCACCGTTGCCTATCTGGTGCTGGTCGCGCTGTTCGGGCTGGGCGCGGCCGCGGCGGTGCGTGACTCCGGGGGTGCGGTCGGTGTCGTGCTGGGGTTGTTGTACCTGCCGCCGCTGCTCGCGTCGATGGTGGCCGAGCCGCGCCTGCATCGGCTGCTGGAGCGGGCCTCGCCGATGAGCGCCGGGCTGGCCGTTCAGGCCACCACCGATCTGGACCGGATGCCGATCGGTCCCTGGGCGGGTCTGGGGGTGCTGGCCGTGTGGTCGGCCGCGGCGTTGGTGGGAGGTGCGCTGCTGCTGCGATATCGCGACATCTGACGAGGTGGTGATCACGGCGCCGGACCCGACGGCCGGTTCGCAAGGGGCGTGGCGGCCGTGGTCACCTCGGACCCGAAGCTGCTGGCGCTGAAGATCCCGTTCCAGTACCTGTAGGTTCATGGGCATGTCTGACGTGGCCGGGCCGAGCCGCCGGGAGACCCGCGCGCTGCTCGCCCGGGCCGCCCGGACGCAGGCCGACGCCGAGGCGGTCGCCGAGATCGTCGGCGCGGCCCGGGCCGAGGTCGTCGCGGCGTACGCGGTCGCCAGCGAGCCCCAGGTGTGGGCCGCGATCGAGAAGATGTCGATCGAGACCGTCAAGGACACGGTCGACGGGCGGGCGCGGCTCGACGACCTGCCGGCGCACGGCATCCGTTCCGTGGCCGACGTGCTGCGCGCCGGCCCGCAGCGGCTCACGCGCGTGCCGGGCATCGGCGACGGTACCGCCAGAAAGACCATCCACGCCGCCGAGCAGCTCAAGCGCGCGGCGCGGGACTCGCTGCAGTTCCGGATCGAGTACGACCCGAAGAACCCGGACATGACGCGTCTGGTCCGGGCGCTGAACACGTTCGGCGCGGTGTGGCGCGCGGCCGGGACGCAGGAGAAGGACGCCGGGCGGCTCGCCGCGGAGCTGGCCCGGCAGCGGCCGGTCGCCGGGCCGGCCGAGGCGGGGCGGCTGCGCCGGCTGTTCATGCGGGCCGGGGACAAGGCGGTCGCCGACGACGCCGCGCGGGAGGTCCGGGCCCTGGTCGACGCGGCCGAGGCCGCCGGGCTGCCGGCCGCCGCGAAGGAGGCCCGGGCGGTGCGCACGCCGGGCGACCGGCAGGTCTGGCGCGACTTCGAGCGGCGCTCGACGGACTACTACGACCTGCTCAGCCTCGTCGTCGGGCTCGGCGGCGACGTCGCCGCGAGCGAGGGCTTCCTGCCCGCCGACATCGTCGAACGTGTCGGCGCGCAGCAGCTGGACAGCTCCCGGCTCAGCGACAACCTGCGGCTGCGCGGGTACCAGTCATTCGGCGCCCGCTTCGCGCTCGTGCAACGGCGGGTCGTGCTCGGCGACGAGATGGGGCTGGGCAAGACCGTCCAGGCCATCGCGGCGATGGCGCACCTGGCCGCCCGCGGGGCCACCCACTTCCTCGTCGTCTGCCCGGCCAGCGTCCTGATCAACTGGTCCCGCGAGATCGCCCGGCACTCCACGATCCCGGTCGTCAGCCTGCACGGCGGGGGCCGGGCCCGGGCGGTGGCCCGCTGGCGGGCCGAGGGCGGCGCCGGCGTGGTCACGTTCGGCTCGCTCGGCGCGCTCGCGCTCCCGCCGCCCCGGCCCGCGCTGCTCGTCGTCGACGAGGCGCACTACGTGAAGAACCCGGGCGCGAAGCGGTCCCAGGCGGTCAACCGGGTCGCGGCGGAGTCCGAGCGGGTGCTGTTCCTGACCGGCACGCCGATGGAGAACCGCATCGACGAGTTCCGGGCGCTCATCGAGCACCTGCGGCCCGAGATCGCCGCCGGGATGGGCCCCGAGCACGCGGCGATCAGCGTCGAGGCGTTCCGGCGCGCGGCGGCCCCGGTGTACCTGCGCCGCAACCAGTCCGACGTGCTCACCGAGCTGCCCGAGCTCGTCCAGGTCGACGAGTGGGAGGAGTTCGGCGGCGAGGACGGGTCGGCGTACCGGGACGCCGTGCGCGACGG
Source organism: Dactylosporangium sp. McL0621 (assembly GCF_049995355.1). Lineage (NCBI taxonomy): Bacteria > Bacillati > Actinomycetota > Actinomycetes > Micromonosporales > Micromonosporaceae > Dactylosporangium > Dactylosporangium sp. McL0621. The sequence continues at coordinate 8,027,901 of NZ_CP188259.1, read as the reverse complement.
CAACTTCATGGCCATGCGCCGGGCCGCGTTCGCCGTGCGCCGCCCGCGCGACTCGGCGAAGCTGACCCGCCTGCTGGAGCTGGCCCGGGAGGCGATGGCCAACGGCCGCAAGGTCGTGGTCTTCTCGTACTTCCGCGACGTCCTCGCAGTCGTGGCGGCCGCGCTCGGCCCCGACGCCCGCGGCCCGATCACCGGCTCGACCCCGGTCGCCGAGCGCCAGCGCCTGGTGGACCGGTTCACCGCCGAACGGAAGCCGGCGGTACTCGTCTGCCAGATCGAGGCCGCCGGCGTCGGCGTGAACATCCAGGCCGCGTCGGTCGTGATCCTGTGCGAGCCGCAGGTCAAGCCGTCGATCGAGGCGCAGGCGATCGCCCGCGCGCACCGCATGGGCCAGGTGCGCACCGTGCAGGTACACCGGCTGCTGATCGCCGACTCGGTCGACGAGCGCATGATCGAGCTGCTCGGCTCGAAGGCGCAGCTCTTCGACGCGTACGTCCGGCACAGCACGATCGCCCAGGCGACTCCGGGTGCGGTGGACATGTCGGAGGTACAACTGGCTCGAATGATCGTTGCCCAGGAGCAGCAGCGGCTGTCGGGCGTGCCCGTCAGCTAGGGGCTGTATCGAAGTGGGAGTCGGAGCGAGGCGACGCCTGAGTCCGCCGCAGCCCGGCCATCCACTTCGATTCAGCCCCTAGGACGACCGACCACGAGCAGGTCGCTGTCGATCGTGATCGGGCCCGGGTGGTCGCCGGCCGCCACGGACCGGTCGAGGGCCGCGAACCCGTCCCGGGTCTCCTCCTCCGTGAGGTGCTCGAAGGTCGAGATGGCCCGCAGCCGGAGCCGTTCGGCGTAGGCGGCGAGGTCGGGGGCCGTGGTCTCGCGTATCCGGTCGAGGCCGAGCACGGTCAGGCCGGCGTCCTCGAAGAGCCGGATCGTGTCGGTGAGGGTCGGGAACACCTCCTGCTCGATGCGGCGGGCGCCGGGGAAGTACCGGTGCCACAGCAGGTCGGGCATGCGGTCGGTGAACGTGCTGCGGATCAGGACCCGTCCGCCGGGGCGCAGCACGCGGCGGATCTCCGCGACGGCGCGGGGACGGTCGGGGATGTGGTGGTACACCAGAAACATCAGCACGAACCCGCAGACCTCGTCGGGCAGCGGGATGGCGTCGGCGCTGCCCGCGAGGTAGCGGACGTCCGGATGGCCGGCGGCCTGCTCGGCCTGCCGCCGCATCCGCTCCGACGGTTCGACGCCGTAGACCGGGCCGCCTAGGGTCTCGGCCAGGATCGGCGTGAACCGGCCGGTGCCCGAGCCCAGGTCCAATGTGGTCGACGGCCGCGGCCCGGCCCAGCCGGCGAAGACGCGGGACCAGAGCCGCGCGGTGTCCGGGGACAGCGCCCGCCCGGCCGAGTACACCGTGTGCTGCCGTTCGTCGTAGTCGACCCGCTCCACCATGGCGACCCCCTCAGTCGAGACAGAACTCGTTGCCCTCCACGTCCTGCATCGCGAGGCAGGACTCGTTGTACTCGTCGGCCGTCAGCAGGTACATGCGCACCGCGCCGAGCTGCACCAGCCGCGCGCATTCGGCCTCGAGCGCGGCCACCCGCTCCGCGCCGACGAGCCCGGTGCCGGCGCGCACGTCGAGGTGGACCCGGTTCTTGACGACCTTGCCCTCGGGAACCCGCTGGAAGAACAGCCGCGGGCCGGCTCCGGTGGGGTCCATGCACGCGAACGCCGCACCCTGGCGCTCGGGCGGCAGCGAGCGGTCGTAGTCGCCCCAGGAGCCGAACCCCTCCGGCGGCGGCGGTACGACGTAGCCGAGCACCTCGCACCAGAAACGGGCGACCCGCTCGGGATCCGCGCAGTCGAACGTGACCTGGACCTGCTTGACCGACGCCATCGGTCCACCATACGTGCAGCCGGCCCGGCGCAGGGGGCGGCCGCTATCCCGGCTCGCGTACCAGGTACACGTCGATCGGGTCCTCGGTCTCGAGCGTGAACCCGTGCCGCTCGTACAGCCGCCGGGCCGGGCTGCCCCGCAGCACGTTCAGGCGCACCCGGGTGCCGTCGCGGTCGCAGCGCCGCAGGAGGTCGCGCAGCACGGACGTGCCGATGCCGCGGCCCTGGACGTGCGGGGCCAGGTAGAAGTGCTCCAGCCAGACGGCGTCGCCGGACGGGCGCAGCGACACGCAGCCGGCGAACGCGCCCTCCACCTCGATGATCCAGGTGTGCGCCGGCGTGAAGGCGTCCCGCAGGCGCCGGCGGACGCGCTGCTCGTCGTACCGTCCCAGGCGTTCCAGGTCCGTGCGCAGCACCACGGCCCGCAGTTCGGCGACCGCCTCCACGTCCGGCGGGACGGCCGGTCGCAGCGCCACCCGCGGGCCGGCGGCCGCGGTGACGAGGTTGTGGTCGGAGAGGCCGCCGGCGTCCTCGACGGCCGCGGTGCTCACCTCGATGCCGAAGGCGATCACGTGGTCGATGTGCGGCGTGCGCGCGCCCGGCCGGGTCGGCCGCGCGTCGCCGGGCAGGGCTGCGATGACGAACTCGGGGCCGAGCGCGGCCGCGACGGTGGCGCGGCCGGCGTTGAAGTCGCCGAGGAGCAGTGCGGGGCCGCCCGTACCGCGGGCCACCTCCGCGAGCCGCGCCAGCTGGGCGGTGCTCGCCGCGCCGAAGCCGACGTGCGTGGAGACGACCAGGGCGGCGTCCGTCCGCACGGCGAGGTACCCCTTGCCGGGGTCGCCGTCGAACGCCTGCCCGGCCACCGTCCGGCCGCGTGCGAGCACCACGAGATGCTCGGTGACGTCGCGGAGTCCGGGCTCGCCGCGGCGGATGGCCGGGACGCGCGGGTACCGCAGGGCGTGGACCGTGCCGTCGGGCAGCGCCGCCCGCAGGCTCGCCAGCTGGTCGCCGCTCACCTCCTGCAGGGCGATCACGTCCTCGGCGCGCGCGGCCAGCTTCGCGGTGACGGCGGCGATGCGCCGCGACTCGTGGGGCCAGCGCGCGGCGACCTCCTCGGCGTAGTTCTCGGCGTGCACGCGGTGCAGCACGTTCCAGCTCGCCACGGTGATCATGAGGGCTCCAGCAGGCGGATCAGCGTGCGGCGCAGGTGTTCGAGGTCGTCGCGGCCGACGACGGCGGCCCACTCCTGCTCGACCGTGCGGCCCGCGGTGAGCGACGCCGGCCCCAGGGCGCGGCCCTTGTCGGTGAGGAAGACCAGGCTCGCGCGGCCGTCGGCCGGGTCGGGGCGGCGCGTCACGTAGCCGGACGCGGTCAGCAGGTCGACCGAGTGCGCCATGGTCTGCTTGCGCACCTTGGCGAGCCGCGCCAGCTCGCCGATCTGGATGCCCTCGGCCGGCACGAACGGGATGACGTTGGCGTGGGCCGGGGTGATCCCGCCGACGCCCCGGGCCTGAAGGGCGCCATCCATATCGGTACCCCACTGCTGCGCGGCGAGGCGCAGCAGCAGCCCGACGAGGGGCGGCTCGCCGTTCGACAGCATTGACAGTCTCCTGTCTTCTTTTTATGGTGGACAGGCGCCTGTCTAATATAGGAGGACGATCATGACGTCATCAACCCGGCTCCCGTTCGGTACCGCCCTCGCGCTCGCCCAGCGCACCCTCGCCGCCCCGCTCACGGCGGTGCTGCAGGCCGAGCGGGTCAGCCCACCGGAGTGGTTCGCGCTCAACGCGCTCGGCCTGCGCGGCCCGAGCCCCGTCGCGGCCCTGGCCGCCCTGCTCGCGACCAACGGCCTCGATGCCGCGGCCGTCGACGGGCTCCTCGCCGGCCTGGCCCGGTCCGGCACCGTCGAGCTCCACGACGGCGCGGCTGGCCTGACCCCGGCGGGCGCCGCCCGTTACGCCGAGCTGCGCGACCGCATCGGCGCGGTCACGACGCGCATCTTCGCGCAGTTCGACCCCGATCGCGTGGAGACGGCCCGGGGCCTGCTCGAGGAGATCGCCGCCCTGGACCCGGACGAGCTCACCCGGCGGACCGTGGCGCGGTGAGGCGCTTCTCGAACCAGTGGTGGGCGTACGGCTCGGCGTTGAAGGGGGCCACCTCCTCGAAGCCCGCGCTGCGGTACAACGCGATCGCCTCGGTCAAGGAGGCGTTCGTCTCCAGGCGCAGCGCCCGCGCGCCGGCCGCGGCCGCCGTCGTCTCCAGCTCGCTCAGCAGGCGGCGGCCCAGGCCCAGGCCGCGCGCGGCGGGTGAGACCCACATGCGTTTCACCTCCGCGGGCGCGTCGCCGTGGAACTTGAGGGCGCCGCAGCCGACCGGCTCGTGGTGCAGGGTCGCCACGAGCAGGACGCCCGCGGGCGGGGTCAGCTCCTCGTCGGCCGCGGAGATGCTCAGCGCCGGGTCGAAGCCGGCGTCGAAGCGGCGGCCGAGCTCCTCGTAGTACGCGGCGATGCAGTGCCGGGCGTGCGGGTGGCGCGGGTCGAGCGCGGCGACCTCGATCGCCGAGGCGGACAGGAGGCGCTCGACCTCGGCCATCGCCGCGACGAGGCGGTCGCGCTGGCCGTCGGCGAGCGGGCGCAGGATCGCGGTGGCCTGCTCGTCGGAGAGCCGGTCGAGCTCGGCGCGCTCCGCCCGCCCGGCCTCGGTCAGCCGTACCGTGCGTACGCGCCCGTCGGCCGGGTTCGCCTCCACGGTGACGAGCCCGTCGGCCTCCAGCGCCCGCAGCAGCCGGCTCAGGTAGCCCGAGTCGAGGTCGAGCCGGGCGCGCAGCGAGCGCAGGTCGCAGCCGTCGGGGCCGGCCTCCCACAGCAGCCGCGCCTGGCCGAGCGGGCGGGCGCGGGCCAGGAAGGCGTCGTCGAGCGCGCCGATGCGCTGGGTGACGGTGCGGTTGAAGCGGCGTACCCGCCTGACCAGGCTCGCGTCCATTCCCTGACTTTAGTCAGAGAACCCGCCAGGGGGAAAGGCCGTCGGGTAGGCGATCGAGGCGTACCGAAAACGAAGGGGGCCGTTGCCGCGCCGCGAGCCGCCGCCGGATAATTCGGCGCCATGCGTGTGCTGTTCACCGCAGTGCCGATCCACGGGCACCTCCTGCCGCTGATCCCGCTCGCCGAGGCCGTCACGGCCGCCGGGGACGAGGCCGCGTTCGCCGTGCCGGAGGCGCTGGGGGCGCTGGTCGGCCGGGTGCCGGTGCTGCCCGCCGGGCCCGGCATCGAGGACCTGCTCGCCGAGAACGACCGGCGCACCGGCGGCGCGGACATGGCCGACGGCGTCGAGCCGGTCGCCGAGCTGTTCGCGGGCACGCTTGTCGACCTGTCGTTCGACGCGGCCCTGCGGCGCGGGCGCGAGTTCGGCGCCGAGGTGGTGGTCGCCGACGAGTACGACCCGATCGGGCCGATGGTCGCGGCCACGCTCGGGCTTCCGCTGATCCGGCACACCGTCGGCCTGCCCGTGTCGCCGCCGCCGCTCGGCCCGGCGATGGAGGCGCGCCTGGCCCCGCGGTACGCCGCGCGCGGGCTCCCGCGGCCGGCCCGGCTGGCGCTCGTGGACCTCTGGCCGCCGGTACTGCAGGCCCCGCACTGGACGCCGCCGGCCGACCGGCTGCCGATCCGGCCGCGCCTCTACGCCGGCACCGGGCCGGTGCCACCGCTGCCGCCGCCGGGGCCCGGGCCCCGGGTCGTCGTCACGCTGGGCACGGTGCTGCTGGACGCCGAGCCGCTCGACGCCTTCGTCGACGCGGTGGCCGCACTGGACACAGTGGACGTTCTGGCGACGGTCCCCGACGGGCTCCCGCGCCCGCTCACCGATCCGCGGGTGAATGTGTGGTTCGTCGGCTTCGTACCGATGGCGCAGCTGCTCGGCGCGGGCGTCGCCGTGGTCCTCGCCGCCGGCGGGGCCGGGACGGTGCTCGCCGCGCTGACCCGGGGCATCCCGCTGGTGCTGTGGCCGAAGGGCGCGGAGAAGCCGCAGAACGCCGAGCGGGTGGCCGCGGCCGGGGCGGGCATCGTCATCGACGACCCGGCCCGGGCGGCCGAGGCGGTGGCCAAGGTGCTGAGCGATCCGTCGTACCGCGCCGGCGCCGAACGCGTCGCCGAGCAGATCCGCCGCGCCCCGGACGCGGACGCGGTCTGGGCCACGCTGAGCGCCCGAATCCGCGCGCGGTGAGCAGATCCGCCGCGCCCCGGACGCGGATGTGGTCTGGGCGACGCTGAGCGCCCGAATCCGCGCGCGGTGAGCAGATCCGCCGCGCCCCGGACGCGGATGTGGTCTGGGCGACGCTGAGCGCCCGAATCCGCGCGCGGTGAGCAGATCCGCCGCGCCCCGGACGCGGACGCGGTCTGGGCGACGCTGGGCGCCCGAATCCGCGCGCGGTGAGCAGATCCGCCGTGCCCCGGACGCGGATGCGGTCTGGGTCACGCTGGGCGCCCGAATCCGCGCGCGGTAAGGGGCCCATTGCGCGGCCGAACGGACGGGCCGCACAATCATCGCGTGCACGCCTACGCGGAACTGGTCGCCGCGTTCACCGACAGCCGTCTGCCCCTGCCCCCGGTACCCGAGCCGCTGCGCCCCCGGCTGCGCACCGTGCGCGACTGGTGCTGGTCGACCCGCGAGATCGACGGCTTCGCCATGTACATGTTCGAGCCCGGCTTCCCCGCCGACGTCCTCGCCGCCCGGGTGCCCGACTACGTGGCCGTGAGCCACGCCGGGCACGGCGTGAACTCGTACGCGATCAACTATCACCTGGTGTGCGGCCCGCTCGCGGTGCTGCTCCAGGTCGGCTGGGGCGGCATCTACACCGACAACGCCGCGGCCGCCCGGCGCCTGGACGGGCTGTTCCGCCGCTGCGAGGACCTGCACGCCGCGGGCGCCACCGCGACCGGCGGCCGCGTCCTGTGCGTGTTCAGCCAGCTTCGCGGCGTCTCGGCGTGCGGCCGGGTGCCGCAGCCGCCGGACGGCGACGTCCATGCGTTCGTGACGGCGAACCGCACCGCCGGCGAGGAGGCCTTCGACGTGGCCGAACGCCTCCTCGGCGCGGGTTAGCGAGCCACCGGCGGCGGACTGACGAGCCGCGGGCAGCGGACCGGCGAGCCGCGAGCCGCGCGGACTAGCGAGCCGCGGGCAGGACCGGCGAGCCGCGAGCAGCGGACCGGCGAGCCGCGGACCGGCAAGCCGCGAGCCGCGCGGACTAGCGAGCCGCGGGCAGCGCGGGTCAGCGAGTCGCGGGCAGCGCGGGTCAGCGAGTCGCGGGCAGCGCGGGTCAGCGAGTCGCGGGCAGCGCGGGTCAGCGAGCCGCCGGCGGTGGGCTCGTGAGGTTGCGGGCGGCCTCGCTGAGCTGGCTCAGGGTCGGGTTCTCGCGCACCTGGCGGGCGTTGTCCACGATCTGCTCGTACTTCGCGCGGCCGGCACGGGTGCCGAGCACGTAGCCGACGGCCAGGCCCGCGGCGATGGGCAGCAGCTTCATCAGGGTCTCCTCAAGGGTTCGGGACGAAGTCAGCGGCGGCGGCCGCGCAGGGCGAGGACGGCGACCGCGCCCACGACCATGGTGACGCCGGCGGCCAGGACGAGGCGGGTGCGACGCGCCGGGAGCAGAGCGTCGGCCATCGCGCCGAGCGCCGCGCGGGTGCGGGCGGTCATGGCGTCGGCCGTCACCCCGATCGCCGCGCGCGTGCGGGCCTTCACGTCGGCCTTCGCCGCGAGGGCCTCGACCGTTTCGCCGAGCGCCGCGCGCGTGCGCACGATCTCGGCCCGCAGCGCCTCCGGGTCGTTGACCCGCCCGTCCGCCGTCACCCGGCTCAGCCCCTTCCGATCGCCGCAGCCCGCGTTCCCCCGCCTGACAATCCCAAAACCTATCCGAGTTGTACCGCGAGTGCTGCCGCAAAACACGTGAAGGCCGCGATCGCGGCGGAGGAGCGCCACACGTCGATGCGCTGCCAGCGGGTGACTGTCGCGCGCCAGTCGGCGGGCGGGGCGTCGGCGCTCCAGGTGACGACCCGCATGTTGATCGGTACCGTGCCCAGGAACGAGAAGCCCAGGAACGCGGCGAGGGCCGCGACCCCCGCCCATCGCCACGCCGTCCCGGGCCCGTCGGTGAGCGCGAGTACCGCGACGCCCGCGGCGACGGCCGGCAGCATGACCGCCGGCACCACGATCCGCAGGCGGCGCACGAGCGCCACCCGGGCCTGGATGTGCGCGCGGTCGTCGAGGCGGCGCAGGGCGGGCTGCACCCCGTACCGCACGATGAACTCCTCGCCGGCGAGCAACCCCGCCAGGATCAGGCCGAGCGCCTGCAACATCGCCATGGGGCACACCTTCCTTCAGTCGCTGCAAGATTACGGTAACAGGATTTTTGCGGCAGCTGAAGTACCATGGCCGGATGAGCGAGACGGCGGTCACCTGGCGGCCCGACGGGGCCGCGGGGGATGAGCCCGGCGGCCTGCGGGAACGCAAGAAGCGGCAGATGCGGGCCCGGCTGTCGGCCACGGCCACCCGGATGTTCCTGGAGCGCGGCTTCGACGACGTGCGGGTCACCGAGATCGCGGAGGCGTGCGGGGTGTCGGAGCGCACGGTCTTCAACTACTTCCCGACCAAGGAGTCGCTGCTCCTGGACCGGTTCGACGACACGCTCAGCGCCCTGCGCACGGCCCTGGCCGACCCGGCGTCCGGCCCGCTGCCGGCCGCGCTCGGCGTCCTCGACACCGAGACCCGGGGCCTGCAGGCCTGGCTGGCGCAGCAGCCGGACCCGGCGGCCGCGAGCGCCACGCTGCGCCGCTTCCGGGAGCTCAGCATCAGCACCGCGGAGCTGCGCGCACACCAGCACGACATGACCGACCGGCTGACCACCACTGTCGCGCGGCTGCTGGCCGACCGCGCCGGGGTCACGGCGCCCGAGGCGCACATCGCGGCCGTGGCGCTGGTGGGGCTCTGGCGGGTGCAGGGTGCGAGCCTCCAGCGGCATCTCGGCGAGCACCATCCGCCGGAGCGGCTCGGCGTGCTGGTCTCCGCGGACGTGCGCCTCGCGGCCGCCCTCATCGAGCCGATGTTCCGCCGTTTCGGGTAGAAATGGACCATGACGACTGCCGCCGCGATGCGTGACGAGGCCACCCGGCTGCTGCGGGCCGCGCCCGGGGAGGTGCGCGTGCCGTTCGCCGATGCGGCGAAGCGGCGCTGGATCGAGTACCGCCCGCAGCCCCGCCCCGGCATCTCCCTCGGCGAGCTCGGCCCGGACGGGCGCAAGGCCGCGCACCGGCTGCTCGCCACCGCGCTGCGCCCGCACGCGTTCGCCCAGGCGATGGGGATCGTCGCGCTGGAGGAGGTGCTCGACCGCAAGGAGGGCTACGGCCGCGGCCGGCACAGCGACGACTACCGCGTCATCGTCTTCGGCGACCCGGCCCCGGCCGGCCGCTGGGGCTGGCGCTTCGAGGGCCATCACCTCTCGGTCACCATGACCCTCGACGGCGACACGATCTCGCCGACGCCGGTGTTCCTCGGGGCCAACCCGCACGCCACGTCGTACCGCGGCCGCCCGGTGCTGCGGCCCCTGGGCCCCGAGCAGGACCTCGCGTTCGAGCTGCTCGACGAGCTGCCGGAGGCGCTGCTGCCGCACGTGCTGCGCCGGGCCGAGGCGCCCGCCGACATCTACAGCGGCCCGCACGCCGACGTGGTGGCGCCCCCGCCGGGCGTGCCCGCGGCCGAGCTGCCCCCGGCCGCGCGGGCGCGGCTGGACGACCTCGTCACCCTGTACCTGGACCGCCTCGAGGTCCCCCTGCCCGTCGACCGCGACGCGCTCACCTTCACGTGGGAGGGGCCGCCCGAGCGCGGCGGGCGCCACTACTACCGGGTGCAGGGGCCCGACCTGCTGATCGAGTACGACAACACGACCGCCGACGGCAACCACGCCCACACGGTGCTGCGCCGCCCCGACTCCGACTTCGGCGGCGACATCCTGCGCGAGCACCGGGCCGCGCACCCGCACCCGTCCGGGCGATGACTTTGTTCGCTCGGCGCCAACCGGGGTAAGCGCCCGGCATGGACGAGGTCGAAAAGCTGCTCGACACCGTGTACACCGGCAACGAGCGGGTCACCCGCGAGGAGATCCGCCGCCACGCGGTCGCCGCCGAGGCCCCGGCGAACGTCGTCGACGCCGTCGATGCGCTGCCCGAGGGGGAGTACGCGTACGACGAGGCGGGCGAGGCCCTCGCCCAGCTGCGTTCGGGCGCCGGCGGGGGCACCTCCCTCACCGGCGGGGTGCCGCCCGAGGACCTCGACGACTCCGACCTGTCGCGGGAGCTGCGCCACCTGCACGAGACCCGCGACGAAACGTTCCGCCACGGCCCCCCGCAGGCCCTGGCCAACCACGACGCGCGCTCCGCGGAGCTGGAGGCCGAGTACCTGCGCCGCTTCCCCGACCGCGCCGTCGACCCGCACCGGTTGCGCCCCGGAGGATCGCCGGGCTGAGCGAAGCCGCCGCGGCGGATCGCCGGGTTGGCGCGCCCGGGGTGGGGTATCGGGTGATCGACCGGCCGTTCGGGCCGGAACCCCGCCGACACACGAGGAGCCTTGCGATGGCGCTCAGCGACGACGACATCACCACCACGCCCCCGGGCCCCGGGCCCGAAGGCCCGGCCGACGGTGGGGCCGTGCCGAGCGCCCACGACGGCGGGGCCGACGGCGGCGCCGTGATGGACGAGGGCGCCGCGGACGGCGGCGCGAACATCGAGGCCGAGGACGGCGGGGCCGACGGCGGCGCCGAGGGTCCGGCCGACGGCGGGGCCGACGCCGCCACGCACGACGGCGGGGCCGACGACGGCGCCGGCGCGCAGCGCTAGGAGGCGATGACGTTGCGAGTGGTCGTGGTCGGGGCATCGGGCAACGCCGGCACCGCACTGCTGCGCCGCCTGCGCGCCGACGGCGGCCACCGCATCGTCGGGGTGGCGCGGCGGATTCCGGGCGGCGCGGAGTACACCGGCATGGATTGGCGCTCCTGCGACATCGGCGCGCCGGACGCCGTCGGCACGCTGACGGACATCTTCCGCGGCGCGGACGCCGTCGTGCACCTGGGCTGGCAGATCCAGCCCAGCCACGACCGGGCGGTGCTGCGGCGCACCAATGTGGACGGCAGCCGGGCCGTGGTCGACGCCGCCGTCCGGGCCGGGGTGGGCGCGCTGGTCGCGGCCTCGTCGGTCGGCGTGTACGCGCCCGGCCCGAAGGACCGCCGCGTCGGCGAGGACTGGCCGCGGACCGGGGTGGCGGCCTCGTCGTACAGCCGCGACAAGGTGTCCCTGGAGAACCTTCTCGACACCGCCGAGGGGCACCTGCGCGTGGTCCGGCTGCGCCCCGGGCTGATCTTCCAGCGCGACGCCGGCGCCGAGATCACCCGCTACTTCCTCGGCCCGCTCGCCCCGGTGCGGCTGCTGCGCTTCGGGCGCGTCCCGGTCGTCCCGGACCACCCGCGGCTGCGGCTGCAGGCGGTGCACGCCGACGACGTCGCCGACGCCTACGTGCGCGCGATCACCTCCGACGCCCGCGGCGCCTTCAACATCGCCGCCGACCCGGTCCTCACCCCGCGGGTCGCGGCCGGGCTCTTCCACGGGCGCACGGTTCCGGTCCCCGCGGTGGTACTGCGCGCCGCGGCCGCCGCCACCTGGCGCGCCCGCCTGCAGCCGGTCGACGCCGGATGGGTACAGCTGGCCCTCTCGGCCCCGCTGCTGGACACCACCCGCGCCGCGACCGAGCTGGGCTGGTCTCCCGCGACCGACGCGACCGAGGCCCTGCGCGAGCTCGCCGGCGGCATGGCGGTCCACGCCCACGCCGGCAGCGCGCCGCTGTCCGGGGACCGGGCCGGCCCGGGCCGCTTCGGCGGGCTGCTGCGGGGCCGGCTCCCCGGAACGGGCAACCCTTACTGAGTTAAGCCCTTCGGGGGACCGCGCACATCGAGTGTCTGACATTTCGCGGCCTCGAAGCTGTACAGCCGTCCCGTCCTCGCGGCCTACCGTGACGGACGGTGATGTGTATGAACTCCGAGACCATGGAAGTCACGACCGTCGTGCGCCGCGAGTCGCCGCGCATCGTGCGCATGGCGGTGCGCGGTGACCTCGACGCCGGCAGCGCCGAGCTGTTGCGGCGCGTTCGCGGCCGCGATGACCGACGGGCGGACCCGCCTGGAGGCCGACCTGAGCGGCGTCACGTTCTGTTCGCTGGCCGGGCTGACCGTCCTGCTCGGCACGCGGCAGTCGCTGGGGGACCGGTTCGTGGTGCTGGCCGCCCCGCCGGGCGTGCGCCGGCTGCTCGCGGTACTGCGGATGCCCGATGATGCGCTCGGCCCGCCCGCCCGGAGCCGGCCCTGACGGCCTCAGGAGCCCAGCGTCAGTACCACCTTGATGTCGTCGGGCCGCGACTCGAGCGCCTCGGCGAAGCGCTCCAGCGGCACGCGCCGGGTGATCAGGCTCGCCAGCCACGCCGGGTCGGCGGCCGCCAGGGCCTGCGCGGCCGCGGCGTAGTGGCGCGGGTTGGCGTTGACCGAGCCGACCACGACGTCGTTCTCCAGCACCATGCTGCGGTTGGCCTGGCCGAGGTCGGCGGAGATCGTCCGCCCGGCCGAGGAGACGCCGGTCAGGCACGTCACGCCGTAGGCCCCGGTGCCGGCGATGGCGTCGAAGACGACCGACGGCGCGCCGGTGGCCTCGATGATCACGTCGGGCCGCAGCCGCTCGGCGGTCTCGGCGACGCCGGCGCTGTGGTACGTCGCGCCGAGCGCTTCGGCCGCCCGCGCCTTCGGACCCTTCCCGGTGTGGTCCAGCACGTGTACGTCGAGCCCGCGCTGCACCCCGAGCAGCGCCGCGAGCAGCCCGATCGGCCCGGCCCCGGTGACCAGCACCCGTTCCGGCGCGAAGTACGACCGCGCGCCGACCCGATCCACCTGGTCCCAGGCCTTGGCCACGACCGACGTGGGCTCGAGCAGCACCCCGGTCTCGGCCAGCCCCGCATCCAGCTTGATCGCAAAGTCCGGCTCGACGCCCCAGATTTCGCTGCCGTACCCGTCCAGCTGCTTGATGCCCCGCTCCGTGTACTCCCCGTTGCGGCACATGTCGAACTCCCCGTGCGCGCAGGCGGCGCACGGGCGCGGGTCGGGCCGGCGCACGATGCCGACGACGAGGTCCCCGGCCGCGAAGCCGGAGCCGGCCGGCGCCGAGCGGACCCGCCCGAGGGACTCGTGCCCGAGCACCAGGCGCTCGGCGCCGGGCGGGGCCCAGCCGTACTCGCCGGCGGCGATCTCCCGGTCGGTCCCGCACACGCCGAGCGCCAGGCCGTCGACGAGCAGCCGGCCGTCGCCGGCGTCCGGCTCGGGCACGTCGCGGACCTCGGCCGAGCCGGACTGCAGCGGAACGACGGTCAATGCACGCATGCGGCCCTCGTACCCATGCGGCCCGGCGGCCAAGCGCGGGTTCGCGGCCCCCGGGCGAGCGCACCGGTCGGGCGCGGCGTTCGCGGGCCCCGGGCGAGCGCACCGGTCGGGCGCGGCGTTCGCGGCCCCCGGGCGGGCGCACCGGTCAGGCGGCCGCGCGCAGGCGGGGCGGCAGGCACCACGCGAGGGCGCACCCGGCGGCGACGATGACCAGGCCGAGCGGTGCCCCGCACACCGGCCCCGGGAACATGCCGGCGCCGGGCATCCGCGCGGCGAGCGCGGCCCCGTAGCCGGCGGCGGCCGCGAGGATCAGGACGGTACCGACGCCGAAAACCGAACGCGGGCGCCGCAGGAGGCCGGTGACCAGCACGGCCACCCCGGCGAGCGCGGCCGCGGGCCAGACCGGGTCGAACGGCGCCGGCTCGGTGCTCAGGCGCGGCACCGGCTGGTAGAAGCAGCACCCCTCGCCCGAGTCCGGCGCGCCGAGCCGATGCCAGGCGTCGGCGGCGTCGCGGTACAGCAGACCGTCCCGCCCGTCGGCGACGAACACCACGTGCCCGCCCGCGACCGCGTGCACGACGATCGAGCGGCTCGCGAGGTGCTCGGCCGGGTCGCCGAGCCCGGGATAGGCGGCGGCGAGCGCGTCGTACGCGGCGCCACGGACCTCCCACACGGTCGCGTACTCCCCGCTGCCGCCGTCGTCGCTGCGCTGCACCCGCAGCTCGCCGCGCCAGACCCGGTAACAGGCCCGGGCCGCGCAGCCCTGCTCCACCGGTCCACTGTGGACCTGGCGGGCGTCGGCCGTGTCGGTGGCCACGCCGGTGTCGTCGACGACCCACCACGCGGCGTCGTACCCGGCCCGCTCGGTGCGCACGAGCACGGTGCCGGGCCGGGCACCCTCGACGACCTCGGTGACCTCACCGATCGCGCGCAGATTCTGCCGCCGCAGCTGGGCGACGAACCCGGTCAGCCCCGCACATGCCAGCACCACGGCGGCCAGGACGGCCGCGACGATCCCCCGAGCGCGCATGGCACCACGATCGCAGATGCGCGCCAGAAAAGGTTCGGGGCGGCGGACCGGGCAGGTCCGCCGCACCCGTCTTCGATCCCACCCGCGGTTCGCAGTCGATAAGGCAGTACGAATGCGGGGGTTTCACCCGGCGCTTCGTCGCGCCGGCCTGCAACGTGCATTCCCATCCGTCAGTGAAGCGAAACCCGCCCCGCGAAGAATAGGTTCGGACGCATGGATGTCACCGAGTTGCTGCCCGCGCGGCTGTACGTGCTGGGCTTCCCCGTCGGCCAGGTCTACCTCTGGCGCGGCGACGACGGGCTCACGCTCGTCGACACCGGACTGCCCGGCTCCGCGCCCGCCATCGCCGCGGCGCTGCGCGGTCTCGGGCACCGGCCCGGCGACGTGCGGCGGGTCCTGCTCACGCACCACCACGTCGACCACGCCGGGTCGGCGGCCGAGATCGCCGGCTGGGGCGAGGTCACCGTGCACGCGCACGCCGCCGATGCGCCCGTCGTGCGGGGCGCGGCGAGCGGGGCGCCGATCCGGTTCGCGGGCGACTGGGAGCGGGCGCTGTACGAGCAGGTGCACGCCGACCTGCCCGACGTGCCCGCGCCGCCCGTCGAGGTCGTGCGGGAGCTCGGCGACGGGGACGTGATCGACCTCGGCGGGGAGGAGGCCGTCGCGCTCGCGGCGCCCGGGCACACCGCCGGCAGTGTCGCGTTCCATCTGCCCGGCGCGCGCGTGCTGTTCACCGGGGACGCGATCGCGCGGGCGCCCGGCGGTGAGGTGATGCTCGGGGTGTTCAACGCCGACCCGGCGGCCGCCGCCGTTGCGATGCGTCGCCAGCTGGAGCTGGACGTGCGGGTCACCTGCTTCGGGCACGGGGCGCCGCTCGTCACCTGATGCCCGTCCGGGCCGTATCGGCGCGAGCGTCGGGCTGGCCACCGCGGCCGGGCCGGGCGACGGCGAGCGGCTGCTGCGCGAGGCCGACGAGGCGATGTACCGGGTGAAGCAGTCCACCAAGGGTGGCTTCGCGGTGTCCGGCGTCATGACCGCCCGGTAACGTTCGCGCACCCGGCGCACAGCGGGCTCTCAGCTTTCCGACGCACCCTTGCAGCACGCACCCGTTCGGCTACGGAGGTCAACAGTGGGTTTCGTCCTCGGCATCGTGAGCGTGGCGCTGCTGGTGTTCCAGCTGCTGCTCATCGCCCGCGCCGTGCTCGACTGGAGCGTCGTGCTGGCCGGCCCGGCGGCGCCCGGCGGCGTCCGGTCGAAGCTCATCGGCGGCGTGTGGCGCGTCACCGAGCCCGTCCTCGCCCCGGTCCGCCGGGCCCTGCCCCCGCTGCGCCTCGGCGGCGTGGGCATCGACCTGGCGTTCATCGTGGTCTTCCTGGGCATCATCCTGCTGCGCGCGATCCTCGGCTGGCTCTACTAGGCCCTGTCCTGCCGATCATGCCGGCCTGCGCCGGGTCCAGATTCCGCCTGCGCGCACCCCGCGGAGGCCGGGTTACAACACCGGTAGCCAGGCCTCCGCGGGGCACACGCAGGCGAAATCTGGACCTCGTCTCGGCTCGACATGATCGGCAGGACAGAGCCTAGGCCGGTTCGGGCACGCCGCTGTCCGGCGGGGGATCGTTGTCGCCCGGCATCGGTTCGGCCGGGGCCGGGGGCAGCGTTTCGGGGGTGTCCGGCAGCAGCTCGCCCGGGTCGTCGGGGACCGGCTCGCGCGGGTCGATCGGCGGGTACTGCTCGGGGTCGAGCTGCGGTTCGGTCATGATCCTGAGTATGCCGCCCCGGGCCCCAGCCCGCCCGTTGTGACACGACGGCCCGGGACCGTGCGGTCCCGGGCCGTCGGTTCAGGACGCCGGCATCAGCAGGCGCCGTTGTCCGTCCACACGTTCTGGCTGTTGTTGCCGGGGATGTCGCCCTGGGTCCACCACTTCGCGGTCCACTTGTGCCCGCCGTAGCTCACCGACTGCCCGCCCGTGTAGGCGGTGCCGGAGTTCCACGCCGAGAGGCCCGCGCAGGTGCCGGTGCCGCCCGTGGGCGTCGGGGTGGTACCGCCGCACGCGCCGTTGTCCGTCCACACGCCCTGGCCGTTGTTGCCGGGGATGTCGCCCTGGGTCCACCACTTCGCGGTCCAGGTGTGGCCGTTGTACGACACGACCGCGCCGCCGTTGTAGGCGGTCGCCGCATTCCAGGCGGCCGCGGAGCAGCCGGTGCCGCCGGTCGGGGTCGGCGACGGGCTCTTCGACGGCGAGACCGACGGGCTGGCCGACGGGCTCTTCGACACCGAGGCGGAGGCCGTCGGCGACGACGTCGAGCAGCCCGCGGTGGCGCCGTTCGTCGAGTTGACGACCGAGTTGAACAGGGTCGCCGCCGGGTCGAGGGCCTCCAGCGAGTACATCATCGCGCCGGCGAGGCCGTTGCAGTGCTGGTAGTCGGCGCGCAGCTGGATCGACGCCGGCGAGTCACCGCCCCAGAACGTGGTGCCGTCGTAGAAGTACGCCGCCTTCGTGGTGGGGTCGAGATAGGTGTACGACGGGTTGTCCACGAAGCCCGTGAGCTCCTTGTAGAACGACACGCCGGGCACGTTGCCCGACATCGCGTGCCCGGTGGCCGGGCCGGAGGCGGTCTGGTACAGCCCGTGGTTGGCGCCGGCCGGGACGCCGGTCCAGCCGCGGTAGTAGAACGGATAGCCCAGCGTCAGCTTGCTGGCCGGGAAACCGCCCGGGATGCCGTACGCCGAGTCGCCCGTCGTGTACGCCTTGACGGCGGCGTCGATCGAGTACTTTCCGTTGCCCGGCGGCACCGGGGCGCTCGGGTCGCTGGGCGAGGCGTAGAGCGGGTCCTGCAGGTTAGTCGGGCCGGTCGCCTCCCAGCCGCCGTGCATGTCGTACGTCATGGCGTTGGCGTAGTCGAGGTACTGCCCGACCTTGTTCGTCTCGAGCATCGCGATCTTGTCCTGGCCGGCCGGCACCGCGGCGGTCAGCCACTTCTTGCCGCCGCCGAGCGCGTCGAGCTGGGCCCGGAACTCGGCCATGAGCAGCGTGTAGTTCTGTTTGTCGGCGGCCTTGTAGTGGTTGCCGGTGTGGCCGGCCGCGCCCGGGTACTCCCAGTCGATGTCGATCCCGTCGAAGACGCCCGCGCCGGAGCCGGCGCCGCCGAAGCCGTTGCGGACCGGCAGGTTGCCCTTGATGAACATGTCGATGCACGAGCTCACGAGCTGCTTGCGCGAGGCATCGGTGGAGGCGGCGTCGGAGAAGTACTTCGAGTAGGTCCAGCCGCCGATCGAGACCAGGATCTTCAGGTTCGGGTACTTGGCCTTGAGCTTCTTGAGCTGGTTGAAGTTGCCGACGAGGGGCTGGTTCCAGGTGTCGGCGACCCCGTCGACGCTGATGTCGGCGCCGTAGGACTTGCCGTAGTCGGCGAACGAGTCGCCCGCGTTGTCGCCGGCGTTGGGGTTGTTCTCGTCCTGCGAGGCCGCGGAGTCGTTCTCGAAGCAGCTCAGCGTGGTGGGGTTGATGTTCTCGAACGCGTACACGAGGTAGTCGAGCTTGCCGGCCATGCCGCTGGTGTCGAGGTTCTTGGGGTAGAAGCCGTTGGCGTAGATCCCCCACTGCGTGAAGTAGGCGAACTTGACGCCCCCGCTGGTCGTCGCCGCCTGGGCCGAAACCGTGTTCAGCGTGGCGGTGCTCCACGCGGCGGCGGCCGCGAGCACGGTGGCTGCGATGCCGACGATGAGCCTTCTCGGTCTGCGCATCTCTCGCTCCTCCTGTACCTCCCGTGTAAACAGTTAAGGTTGTTAACTGTTTCACGGGAGTTTATAGCGGTCGATGCTCGCGGACAAGAGCCGGATTGAACGGGTCCGATCCGGGGCATGCCCATCAGGAACGGATCATGTGACTGAGGAGGAGCGATGGCCGAGAACACCAAGCAGACCAGCGAGCAGGCGGCCCACGCGGCGAGCGAGGTCCTGCGCGACCCGGACGCGACGAACGCGGACAAGAAGGCCGCGGGCAGCGCGCTGTCGCAGAAGCCGTCGAAGCCCAAGTCCGACCGCTGACCCGGTGGCCGCCGCGGCTCAGTGCTCCGCGCTGTCCCCGGCGGCCGCCACGAACGCCCGCACCCGGGCGCCGGCGTTGCCGGACCGCGACGGCATTCCCCAGCGCGGCGGCGGCGCGTCGCTGATCGTAGGCGACGCCGGGTCGCGGATAGAACCGCAGCACGTGGGCGCCGGCCGGGAACACGCCCCGGCCGGCGCCCACTCGCCGCGGCGCTGCCGGTCAGCGGGCGCAAGCCGCTCATCTTCCTCAGCCCGGGCGAGACCGCGGCGGACGCCTTCGGGCCCGGGGCGCTTGCCCGCCGCGCGGCATCAAGGCGCGCCGCGACCCGGGCGGCGTCTTCCGCGGCAACTTCCCGGTGGGTCAGGCGAGGTCCTGCACCGAGCGGGACAGGATGCAGAACTCGTTGCCCTCGGGGTCGGCGAGGACGACCCACGACACGTCCGGGCCCTGGCCGACGTCGGCGTGCCGCGCGCCGAGGGCGAGGACCCGCTCGACCTCCTCCTGCTGGGTGCCGCCGTCGGCGCGCAGGTCGAGGTGCAGGCGGTTCTTCAGGGTCTTGTGCTCGGGCACCCGGACCACGTCGATGCCGGGCAGGGCGCCGGCCGCGGGCGCCAGGCTGAGTACGTCCGGCTCCTCCTCGACGATCTGCCAGCCGAGCACCGCGGCCCAGAACTCGGCGACGGGGCGGGGCTCGATGGCGTCGATGGCGATGGCGGCGAGGCGACTGGTCATGCTCACACGATAGGCACGGCGCCGGCCCGGCCCGGGTCCGTCAGCCGGGTGACGGTCGCGCGCACCTGCAGCGGCAGGGCCGCCGGGTCGTCCAGGGCGCCGCCGACCACGATGCCGTCGCGGATCGCCATGAGGATCGTCGCGGTGCCGTCCGGGTCGGGGTGGGCGGACGCGGCCAGCAGGTCGCGGAACAGGCCGCGGTTCCAGCTGCGGTAGTCGGCGATGGTCCGGCGCACCGGGTGGTCCGGGTCCGGGTACTCGGCGGCGGCGTTGGTGAACGGGCAGCCCCGGAAGCGCGGGTGGGCGGCGTTGTCGACGAGCAGCTCGAAGATGCCCAGCAGGGCCTCGCGCGGGCCGGCCGCGGCGCGGTGCACGGCCTCCAGGGCATTGCGCTGGCGTTGGTACTCCTCCACGAGATACCCGCGGACGAGCTCGTCCTTGCTCGCGAAGTGGTGGTAGAAGGTCGCCTTGGCCACGCCCGCCCCGGCGATGATGCGGTCGATGCCCACGGCGTGGATGCCCTCGGCGTAGAACAGTGCCGTCGCCACCGCCATGAGGCGGTCGCGGGCTGGTGGCTGGGTCACCTCTTGACGGTACCAGACAGGTCTGTCTACTCTGCCCTCGTCACTAGACAGACCTGTCTACCCAGTAGAGCGGAGCGGATCATGGGATCGGTAGTGCGTGAGATCGCCGTCGGGGCCCCGGCGGATGCGGTGTGGGCGATCGTCGGCGACTTCGAGGGCGGGCCGGTGCGCATGACCGGCGGCGCCGTGCGCGACAGCAGCCTGGTGGAGCCCGACGTACGGGCGCTGACCTTCGCCGACGGCACGGTCGTGCGCGAGCGCCTGGTCGGCCGCGACGAGCCGGCCCGGCGCATCGCGTACGCGTGGGTCGGCGACGAGGTCGCCCACGACAACACCTCGATGCAGGTGTTCCCGGAGCCCGACGGCACCAGTCGCCTGGTCTGGGTGCACGACACCCTGCCCGACGACCTCACCGGCTGGCTGTCCACGACCATGGACCGCCTCGCGCCCGTGCTGGGCCGGGAGCTCGGTCGCTAGGTCCTGTCCTGTCGGTCATGTCGAGCCGAGACGGAGGCCTGGCTACCAGTGTTCTAACCCGGCCTTCGCGGGATGCGCGCAGGCCGAATCTGGGCCCGGCGCAGGCCGGCATGACCGGCAGGACAGGACCTAAGTCAGGATCACGGGGTGGATCTGCAGGCCGGCGCAGCTTTCGGTGGTCCACGGCAGCCGGGTGGAGGCGGTGTCGTCGGGCGGCGTGACGAGCAGGGCGGCGTACCCGGCCGTGCACTCGTCGCCGTTCGGGCCCATCACGTCCGCCTCCACCATGGCGGCCGCGGAGTGCCCGACCGGGATGACGATCGTGGTGACCGCGCCCGGGCCGCCGAGGTACCCGGACAGCGTGCGCTTCGCCTGGACGACCGGGGCGCCGGCCGCGTTGAGGGCGTCCACGCCGGGGTAGCCGCGCATCCGGCACGGTGACGTGCCGGCGTTGACGAACATCAGCATCAGGCTGTGGTGCCCCGACGTGGCGCCGTCGGTGCCGGCGGTGGTGCGCAGGCCTGTGGCGGTACGGCAGGCGACCACCCCGGGGCCGGTCCCGGTCCCGGAGTCGGCCGCGCCCGGCGTGGACGGCGGGCTGCTGACCGTGGACGGCGGGCCGGCCGCCGATGCCGACGGGGTCGCGTCCGGCGTCGGGCCGGCGCTGGCGGCGGGCGGCGGCGGGGCCGGGTGCGGCGACGGGCGCGTGGCGAGCGCGACGCCCGCCCCGGCGGCGGCGACGACCAGTGCCGTGGCGACCAGGCCGGTCGCGGCGCTGCGCCGGCGGGCCCGGCCGCGGATCGCGGCCACGGGCGGCGGGGCGCTCGCGCGCTCCGCGCGCCCGGCCAGGCCCGCGAGGCGTTCGTCCAGGGAATCGGGCATCACACAACACCGCCGGTCAACGCGTCTCCGAGGATCTCCGCCAGGCCCTGCCGGCCGCGCGACAGCCGGGACTTCACGGTGCCGACGGCCACCCCCGTCTCGCGGGCGATGTCGTCGATCGCCAGGCCCACGAGGTGGTGCAGCACGACCGCGCGGCGCTGGTCGGCGGGCAGCCGGCGCAGGGCGTCGACGAGCGCCACGTGGTCCGGGGTCAGCTCCGCCACGTCGTCGGGCGCGCCGTGGCGGCGATGGGCGGTGAGCCGGTTCACGGCCCGCCGCCAGCTGCTCACCGCGAGGCGGTAGGCGACGGTACGGACCCAGGCCTCCGGGTCGAGGTACCCGGACAGGGTCGTCCACCGCTGCCACGCCCGCACATAGGCGTCCTGCACGGCGTCCTCGGCCGCGCCGAGGTCGCCGGTCATCGCGTACAGCTGCCCCACGATCCGGCGGTAGCTGCCGGCGTAGAAGTCGTCGAACTCACGGGCCGCCGACACCGTCAGCCGGTGCCCGCCGTCACCGGGTGCACCTGGAAGTCGGCGCACGTGTCGGTGGCCAGGTCCAGCCGCGTCGAGGCGGTGTCGTCGGGCGCGGTGACCAGCAGCCCCGCGAACCCGGTGCACCCGGCACCGGTCTGCGGGTCGGCGCCGGTGCCCTCGACCACGGCCTCGGCGGTTCCGCCGGGCGCGAGCGCGACGGTGCCCACCTGGCCCGGCCCGCCCGCGTACCCGCTGAGCGTCCGCCGCGCCTGCGCGACCTGCTTGCCGCCGGCGTCCAGCCCCGCGACCCCCGGATAGCCGGTGAGCCGGCACGCCGCGGCCCCGCCGTTGGTGAACACCAGCACCATCCGCCGGTGGCCGCCGGCGGCGCCGCCCACGCCGAGCGTGGTGCGCAGGCCCAGCGCCTTCGTGCACCCGCCCACCGCCGGGCTGCCCACCATCGGGCTGCCCGTCGCCGGACTGTTCGGCGCCGGGCTGCTCGCCGCCCCGCTCGCCGGGCCGCTCGCCGGGCCCGGCGCCGGCCCGGCCCCGGTGCTGGTGCCGGTGCCGGCGCATCCCGCGGTCACGCCGGCCGCGAGCAGCACGGTGACCAGGGCCGGTCTCATGGTCCCCATTGTGTCGTCCCCCTGTCGATTCACAGGGATCACGCCCGGCGGGCCGGTCAGGTTCCCTCGGGGCCGGCTGTTTTTCCGCGGGGAGCGGGTCAGCCCTGCTTGAGGCGCCAGGTCTTGCTGTCGAAGACGACGCAGATGCCGGGTGACATGACGATCACGCGCAGGGTGCCGTCGGACTCCTGGTAGTCGACGCCCTCGACCTCGAACGCGCCCGAGCAGGCGCTGGCGAGGGGGGCCTGGCGCAGGGCGGTCACGCCGCCGGTCACGTCCGTGCCGTCCGGGGTGCGCGCGAGGTCGATCCGCAGCAGCGGCTTGGTGATGCCGAACAGCGTGCCGTCGGGGTCGTCGGACGAGCACAGCAGGGCCGTCGCGGAGAGGAAGTCGCAGCCCTGCACGTCGCGCACCGGGCGGTCGAGGCGCACGGTGAAGGCGAGCGGCAGGTTCGCGCCGGGCACCGCGGCGGGGTTGAGGCCGGGGGTGGCGAAGCCGAGGAGGCGGTCCATCGTGCCCCACTCGCCGGCCAGCATCCACGCGCCGCCCGGCGTGATCGCGTCCCACGAGTTGTTGTACTGCTCGCCGGCCGCGAGGGCGTGGCGGTACTCGGTCCAGGCCCCGCCCGGCGACTGGGCGCGGAACATCTTGCCGTTCTGGTCGCCGCGCTGGTACGGCTCCACGTACCAGCCGGCCACCGAGTCCGGGTCGCCGACGTGGTCGAACCCGCGCGCGGCCACGTCGGGCGGGATGGTGCCGACGCCGGTGTAGCGGTACTCGACGCCGGTACCGCGGCGGATGACGGTCAGGCCCTGGCTCTCGTCGAGCGCGCGGGCGCGGTCGGAGCCGACGGTGACCCAGCCCGTCGCGGCGTGCGCGGGCGCGGCGGAGGCCAGGACGGCGGCGAGGACGACGGCGGCGGCGACACCGCGGCGCAGAAGGGAGGATCGCATGCCGCGGAGCCTGCCAGGCATAGATGGCCGTCGCTAGTATACGGCGTTGAGGCACGATGGAGCGGTGACGGACAATGTGCTGGACGAGCAGGTGGGGTACTACCGCAGCCGGGCGGGCGAGTACGACGTGACCGCCTACGGCGACGTCGAGGCGGCCCGGCGGCGCATCGCGCGGCTCGTCGCGGCCATGGCGCCGCGCGGGCGGGTGCTCGAGCTCGCCTGCGGCACCGGGATGTGGACCGAGGCGCTCGCCCGCGAGGCCGGGTCGGTGCTCGCCGTCGACGCCGCGCCCGAGGCGATCGAGATCGCCCGGGCGCGGGTGCGGGACGGGGACATCGCGTTCGAGGTCGCCGACGTGTTCGCGTTCCGGCCGGAGGAGCGCTTCGACGTCGTGTTCTTCGCGGCCTGGCTCTCCCACGTGCCGGAGGACCGGTTCGACGAGTTCTGGGCGCTGGTCCGGTCGCTGCTCGCCGACGAAGGCCGGGTGCTCTTCGTCGACGAGCACGTGGACGAGCAGGGCAAGGAGGCGTTCGTCGGCGACGAGGTGGTCGAGCGGCGGCTCAACGACGGGCGCGCGTTCCGGATCGTGAAGCGCTTCGTCGACCCGCGGGCGCTGCGCGACCGGCTCGCCGGTCTGGGGTGGCAGTGCCGGGTCGAGCGGGACGGCGCCGACTGGATCCTGGCGACCGCGACCGTCAGCGGCAGCCGCGGATGAGCAAAGACCGGGCGACCGTCGGCGGGAGCCGCGGCTGAGCCACGCCCGGGCGACCGTCGGCGGGAGCCGCGGCTGAGCCACGCCCGGGCGACCGTCGGCGGGAGCCGCGGCTGAGCCACGCCCGGGCGACCGTCGGCGCGAGCCGCGGCTGAGCCACGCCCGGGCGACCGTCGGCGCGAACCGCGGCTGAGCAACGCCCGGGCGACCGTCAGCGGGAGCCGCGGCTGAGCCACGCCCGGGCGACCGTCAGCGGGAGCCGCGGCTGAGCCACGCCCGGGCGACCTTCAGCGGGAGCCGCGGATGAGGAACGACCGCGCCGCCCACAGCGCGCCCAGGACGACCGCGCCGATCACCGCGAAGGTGCCGAGCGCGTCGGAGTCGGTCACGGCCACGATCGCCACCGCGGCGCCGTAGCAGACCGGAGGTCGTCGCGCTGCGGGCCGGGCAGGAGGCGCTCGCGAACGTGGCACGCGGGGGCGTCGCGGGTGGAGGTCTGCAGCCGCGAGGAGCTGACCGCGGCCGTGCGCACCGCGGCCCGGGGCGGCATCGCGCTCGCCGCCCCGGCCGCCGACCGGCTCGTGCGGCACCGGCGCGGCGACCTGCCGCAGCTGACCAACCGCGAGCTCGACGTGCTGCGCTGCCTCGCCCGCGGCCTGTCCAACCCGGAGACCGGCCGCGAGCTGTTCGTCAGCGAGGCGACCGTGAAGAGCCACGTCATGCGGATCTTCGACAAGCTCGGCGTGAAGGACCGCACCGCCGCCGTGACCAGCGCCATCGCCCGGGGCCTGCTACCGCCGTTGTGATCAGCCGACGCCGATGCGGTCGCGCAGGTCGTCGGCCCAGAGATCGGCGGTGTACACGGTCGTGCCCGGCTGGTGCTTGCGCCCGCCGTCGGCCAGCCCGCCCGCGTCGACCGGCTCGAAGCCGAGCTGCTCCACCAGGTCGAAGACCCGCCACTTGGCGTCCTGGTCGTCGGACGACACCGGGATGCCGTAGCGCCGGTTCGCCCCCGCCGAGTGCCCGTAGGAGCGCAGGTGGTCCCAGCGCATCGCGTTGAAGGCCTTGACCACGTGGGCGCCCGGCAGCTCCCGCTGCACCAGCTCGCTGCTGGTCACCCGGCCGTCCTCGAGCTCGGCGAAGCGGCCGTCGCGCGGCCGGGAGTAGTTGCACGCGTCGACCACGGTCTTGCCGGCCAGCTCCGCGGCGGGCAGGTCCCGGTACTGCTCGAACGGCACCGCGAGCACCACGATGTCGCCGAAGCGGGCCGCCTCGTCGGGCGTCGCCGCGTGCACCTTCGGCCCCAGCTCCACCTCCAGGTCACGCAGAGTGTCCGGCCCGCGACGGTTGGCGATGAGGACCTCGTCGCCCGCCTCGGAGCATAAGTACGCCAGCGTCGAGCCGACGTGGCCCGCGCCGATGAGTCCGATTCGCATGCGCCCCGGCTACCCGGTCGCCGGGCGGTTCACGCAAAACTTGCCGGAGGCTACGCTTCTGGTGTGCGCACCGAGGCCGCGGACCAGCACATCTGCTGGACGTACGACGATCGGCGGGAGCTGAGCGCCTATGCCCGGTCGTACCTGGCGGCCGGCATCGCGGCGGGGGAGCGGGTCTGGTTCGCCGGCCCCGGCGACCCCGGATGGCTGCCCGCGGGCGCGGAGTTCGTCTCCCTCGAGTCCACGTACGCCGCCGGCGCCGCCGTGGACCCGAACGCCCAGGTCGCCGCGTACGCCGCCGCCACCGAGGCCGCGCTCGCCGCCGGGCACACCGGCCTGCGCGTCTTCGCCGACTGCACCGCGCTCGTGCGCACCGGGGCCGGGCTCGACGCCTTCGCGCGGTACGAGGCGCTGGTCGACCGCTACATAGCCGTCGCGCCGATGCGGGCCGTGTGCGCGCTGTACCGCCCGGAGGCCGGCGACCGGGCCGTCGGCGAGCTGGCCTGCCTGCACCCGGCGACCAACGCCGGCGACGTGCGCTTCGCCCTGCGCGGCGACCCCGGCTCGCCCGGGACCGCCCTGCTCAGCGGCGAGCTCGACGGCGACGCCGAACGGCTGTTTCCGGCGGCGCTGGGCCGGCTGCAGCGCCACGCCCCGGCCGCCGACGTGGCGGACGTGGCGCCCGGCGAGGCCCGCCGCATCGTCCGCGCGGTCGGCCAGGGCTGCGTCGGCCCGGCGAAGCTGGACGACCTCACGCTCGCGGTGAGCGAGATCGTGGCGAACGCGCACCGGTACGGCCGCCCGCCGGTGCGGGTCCGGGTCTGGGCCGCCGACGGGCGCGTCGTGGTGACCGTCGACGACGCCGGCCCCGGCCCGAAGGACCCGTTCGCGGGCCTCCTGGCGGCGCCCAGCGAGCGCTCGGCCGGCTTCGGGCTGTGGATCACCCACCAGGTCTGCGACCACGTGAGCCTGCAGCGCACGCCCGACGGCTTCGCGCTGCGGATGACCGTCGGCGGTCAGGCCGGCTGGGGCGCCGGCTGCAGCCGCGCCGCGAGGTCCTCCGCGGCCAGCGGGCGGGCGTAGAGGTAGCCCTGGCCCAGCTCGTACCCCTGCCGGCGCAGCACCTGCGCCTGCGCCTCGGTCTCGATGCCCTCCGCGACCGCCGCGAGGTCGAGCGTCTTGGCGATGTGGATGACCGCCTGTGCCACCGCCGCCGGCCGGCCCGCGGTCGTGATCTCCTCCACGAAGCTGCGGTCGCAGCAGGACCGCGAACTCGTCCCCGCCGAGGCGGGCCACCACGTCGCCGCCGCGCACCGCGGCGCGCAGCCGCTCGGCGACCGCCACGAGCACCGAGTCGCCGACGTCGTGCCCGAGCGTGTCGTTGACCTCCTTGAAGTCGTCGAGGTCGATGAGCAGCACGGCGGCGTGCCCGGGTGCCCGCAGCGCCTCGTCGACCAGCGCGCCGAAGCCGGCCCGGTTGGCCAGGCCGGTCAGCGTGTCGTGGGTCGCCTGGTGCTGCAGCTGCTGCTCGTGCCGGCTGACCGAGTCGAGCAGGTGCGCGTTGTCGCGCAGCGCGAACAGCTGCCGCGCCACGACGATCCCGGTGATGAGGATGGCCCCGAGCGCCACCGGGGCGATGCCGGCCACGCCCTGCTCCCTGCCGGCGCGGAAGCTCTGCACCGCGAGCAGCAGCGAGGTGGCCCCGACGGTGACGTACGGCAGGGTCGAGAACCGCCGCCGGCGCCGCGCATCGCCCCCGGCCGCCGCGGGCTCGTCGGCGGTGCGGCGCTGCACGTGCGCCGCCCAGCACACCACGAGCATGTTCACGATGACGCTGATCGGCTGCAGCCCGACCCAGCGGGGCTGGTTGGTGATCGGCGCCGCCGCGGAGGCGAACACCCCGATGATGATGGTGAGCGCGAGCAGCCGCAGCGACGCCGTGGTCACCGGCCCGCTGCCGACCATGACGACCTTCATCACCGCGACGAGCGCGAGCAGGCACATCAGCGAGATGAGCAGCATGCCGAGGAACTTGGGCACGTCGGTGTGGCTGCGCACGAGCGGGCGCAGCACGAGGTGCCACAGGAACAGCGCGGCGCCGGCCGTGACGGTCGCCCCGTCGAGCGTGAGCCGCACCCACTCGCCGCGGTCGCGCCGGCCCACGGGGAGCCACAGCAGCGCCCACATGACCAGGAGCAGCGCGACGGAGAGCAGCGGGACGGCGGTACCGACGAACAGCAGGGGCCGGTCGGACCACTGCCCGAACGTGGCCACGGTCATCAGGCTGGCCCCGGCGGGCACCAGGAACTCGACCACGGTGAGGTGCAGCCAGAACCGCCGCGCGGCCGGGTGCAGCCCGGGCGCCCGGGCCACGCGCAGCGTGGTGAGCATCGCGACGAGGCTGGTCCCGGGCACGGTGGCCCACATGAGCACGCGGGGCGCGGGCAGCCCGGCGGCGAAGAACACGGTCCACACACAGCCGAGCCCGAAGATGCCCAGACACAGCAGCAACAGCGGCCGCGTGTCGGCGCGCTCGGCCCGCAGGTCCGTCCCGCTCATTTCGAGCCGTGCCTCCTCCCCGGTCTGCCGGACCGGCTTACGGCAATATCGGTCGTGACAGCGCAAAGTGAAGGGATTCCATGTAATCCCGTCCGCCCAGTCGAGTACCACCCGTAACAATCCGGCCACCGGCGGATGTGCTTTCATGGACCGATCGCCATCGACCCTCGACGCCCGATCGACCGGATCTACGCCGACGCCGCGGTGGTCGGCGATCACAACACGCTGCATTACCATGTTTCGGCGGCCGACGAGCCCGCCGCCAGGTCGGCGTATCCGCACCAGGTGAGCCGGATCGCCCCGGTGCGGCTGCGGGACCGGGACGCCGAGCTCGAGGCGCTGGCTTCATTCTGTACGGCACCGGGAACGGATTCGTACATCTGGTGGAGAGCCGGCGCGTGGGCCGGGAAATCGGCGCTGCTTTCCTGGTTCGTCCTGCACCCACCGCCGGGGACCCGGGTGGTGTCATTCTTCATCACGGCGCGGTTCGCGGGTCAGAACGATCGCAGTGCATTCGCGACAGTCATTCTCGAACAGCTGGCCGAGCTGCTGCACCAGCCCGTTCCGACGCCGATCGGCGAGGCGAACCGGGACGCACTGGTCCTGGGCCTGCTCGCCGAGGCGGCGGCCGCGTGCGAGCGGGAGGGCGACCGGCTGGTCCTGGTCGTCGACGGGCTGGACGAGGATAACGGCACGATCATCGGCGCCGACGCCTACAGCATCGCCGCGATGCTGCCGGCGCGGCCGTCCAGCGGCCTGAAAATCATCGTGGCCGGGAGGCCGAACCCTCCGATCCCCGACGACGTGCCGCTGGACCACCCGCTGCGAGAACCGGCGATCGTGCGCGAGCTGGCGGCCTCGCCCCACGCTCGGGAGATCCGGACCGAGGCCGAGCGTGAGCTGGACCGCCTGCTCGCGGGGCCGGAGCTCGAACAGAACGTGCTCGGCCTCCTCGCCGCCGCCGGAGGCGGCCTGAGCGTGCCGGACCTGGCCGGGCTCGCCGGGGCCGAGGTCCGGGCGGTCGAACGGCTCCTGCGCCGGGTGGGCGGGCGGACGTTCCTGCCGCGCGTGAGCACATGGCGCCCGGACACGGCGGCCGACGTCTACGTCCTCGGCCACGAGGAGCTGCAGCGGACCGCGCTCGATGTCCTGGGCGACGAGCGCCTGGAGCGGTGCCGGCGGGCGATTCACGTCTGGGCCGAAGGATTCCGCGCGGCCGGTTGGCCGGAGAGCACACCGGAGTACCTGGTGCGCGGCTACACCAGTCTGCTGGAGTCGACCGGCGATCTGGACCGGTTGGTCGCGTGTGCCGCCGACCGGGTCCGCCACGACCGGATGCTGGAGATC
Source organism: Dactylosporangium sp. McL0621 (assembly GCF_049995355.1). Taxonomy (NCBI): domain Bacteria; kingdom Bacillati; phylum Actinomycetota; class Actinomycetes; order Micromonosporales; family Micromonosporaceae; genus Dactylosporangium; species Dactylosporangium sp. McL0621. The sequence goes on along the minus strand of NZ_CP188259.1, from coordinate 7,998,687 downwards.
ACCGGCGGCGACACCGCCGCGTTGGCCGAGATCACCGCCGCGCAGGACCGGATCCTCGGCCGGCCCGCCGAACTGGACCTGGTGCTCATGGCCCGGCTTGCCCGGCGCCGCGACGAGCTCGCCGAACGCAACGCGAAAACCCCGATCGAGGCACCTGCGGTCTGGGCACTCATCGGCCACGTCGGGCGGGCCGAGGCCATGGCCCAGTCCATCCCGGACCCGTTCCGGCAGGCCGGTGCGCTGGCCGAGCTGATCGACGCCGTGAGCACGATCGGCGATGGCGAACGGGTCGTGATCCTGGCCGACTGGGCCGCCGACGCGGTGCGGTCCATCGCGGACCACCATCAGCAGACACTCGCCCTCGTGGCGCTGATCACGGCGGTCACCGCCCACGCTGTGCGGGGCGGCGCTCTGGTCGCGCACACCCCGCGGATTCGCTCGCTCGCCGACCAGGCCGCGGCCCTGGCCGCGACCATCCCGGACCGCGCCCACCAGGAGGAGGCTCGGACGAGCCTGGCCGAGAGCCTGGCCGAGGCGGGTGAGCCGGACCGGGTCAAGGAGATCAGCGCCGCGACATACGACCGGTACCTTCGCGCTCGCTCCCGGATTGCGCTGGCGAAGGCGTACGTGGTCATGGGCCTGTCCGACAAGGCCAGGGGCGAGCTGCGGATCGCCATCGAACTGGGCCGGAAGCTCCCGGCCCCGGCCGACCGGGCCCGCGCTCTGGCCTACGCGGCCGCCGTCACGGCGGCCGCGGGCCTGCCGATGCTCGCGGGCACGCTGCTCGACGAGGCGTTGTCGCAGGCGGAGCGGCTGCTGGAAACGCGCGAGAGGTCGCCGGCGTTGAACGCCCTCATACGGGGCGCGGTGGCCGTCGGCGACGACGCCCGGGCCGAGGAGCTGGTCTATGCGATCCCGCACCCGGAACGCGGTCCGGCGCTGCTGGCCCGCGTCCGGAGCCGGGTGCTCGCGGCCGGCCCGGACGAGCAGACCCGCGCGCTGGCGGGGGCGGCCGGGGGCGTCGAGGGCGCCCTGGCCCGGGCGCTCGTGGCGCGCGCCCTGCGGACGGCCGGGGACCTGGACGGGGCCAAGCCGTTGGCGTACGACGCGGAGGCGCTCATCCGGGCGGCGGAGCTCGCGGCGCGGGCGGTTCCGGACCCGTACCGTGACACCGATGTACTCATCCGGCTCGCGAAGGCGTTGCTGACGGCCGGTTCCCGGTCGGCGGCGGCGACCGTGTGCGCGCGGGCCGCGGGCCTGCTCGACGCCATCGGCGAGGCGGCCGAGTACCGCCTGGCGCTGGCCCGGACCGTCGTGGCCCTCGGCGATCATGCCGAGGCCGAGCGGCTGACCGGGCCACTCAGCAATGCGGTAGACCGCAACCGGGTCCGGCTGGACATCGTCGCGGCGAGCGCAGCGGCCGGCGATCTCGATCGGGCGGAGGCGATGGCACGCACGCTGACCGGCACGGACCGGGTCGCGGCCTGCGCCGAGGTGAGCCGGGCCGCGGCGGCGACCGGCGAGTTCGGCCGGGCGCGTGCGATCGCGGCGCTGTTCCCGGGCTCACTCGGGCGAGACCGGGTGCTGGCCGAGCTGGTCGGGCCGCTCGCGGCGGCGGGGCGCTACCGCGAGGCGGCCGACCTCGCCGACTCCATCCGGACGCCGGCGGAGCACGAGGCGGCGGTCGATGCTCTGCGCACGGCGACTCTGCAGAGCATCGCCGGGATCGCCGCGCAGGGCGACGTCGTCGCGGCCGATGAGCTGATCCGGGCCATCGAGCGGCCGGACCTGCGGGCCGAGGCCCGGGTCGCGGTCCTCGCGGCCCAGCCGGCCGGCGAGGACGCCGCAACGGTGGCCGCCCTCCTCGACTCCATCGACATCGGGGAGCCGCGCGCTCGCGCCGCCGTCCGCTTCGTCGAGGTCCTCGCCGGCTCCGGCGATACCGCCGGGGCCCGGGCGCTCGCCGCCCGGGCCGAGCGCGAGATCGCCGAGATGCCCAACCGTCCGCGCCGTGCGCCGGTGTACGCCGCGCTCGCCAAGGCGATCGACGCAACCGGTGATCACTCCACCGCCGTGGACGTCGCCTCGGCGATCGTCAACCTCCAGGAGCGGACGGATGCCCTCCTTGCCATTGCGCGCTCGGCCGTCGAGGCCGGCGACCTGCCCCGCGCCACCGAAACGTTGCAGCTGGCCGAGCGGACGACCCGGGGGATGCAGTCGCCCGGCCAGCGGGACGCGGCGTTGACGGGCATCGTGACCTTGCTGGCGGCCGCGGCGGCGATCGCCCTCACGCCCACCGAGGCCGAGCACCTGGCGGACCGGGCGGAGTCGCTGGCGCGGCGGGTCGCCGACGGCACGCTGCGGGCCGAGGCGCTGGCCCGGGCGGCCGCCGCGGTCGTCGAGGCCGCCGCCGCCGACTCGCAGCGTTCGATCGGCATGCAGGAGCGCGCGGCCGCCCTGTCCCGATCGAGCGCAGCTCCGGACTACGTCGCCGCCGTCCTGACGGAGGCCGCCCGTGAGGCGGCCGCCGCCGGGCGCCCCGAGCGGGCCCTGGCCCTGGCCCGGACCATTCCCGGGTCCGACCGTCAGGCGGCTGCCCTGTGCCGCCTCGCGATGCGCACCGGACCCGAGCTGGGGTCGCTGTTCGTCGCGTGGGCGTACCGCCTGGGGCATTGGACGATCCCGCTCGAAGCGCTCGCCCGGGTCCGTCCGTCCGGACTTGACGAGTTCGCGGACCTGATCGGCGCGTAGCCGGCCCCGGATCGGCCACTCCAGGGGTCGGCGCAACGGCCACATCGGGCGGCGGGGGACCCGTTCCGGTTCGGTGGCCGCGCGGGAGCGGACCGGTTGCCGGGATCATGGGCGGCGGCGGGGGTGCCGATGGGGGACATGAAGCTTCGCATGGCGGCAGGGTTCACGGCGGCGGCGATCGGGGTACCGGGTCTGGCGGTCACCGACATCGTGGTGTCGCAGGGGCGGCCCGTCGCCGCGTCGGCGGGGAGCGCGGCGCGGGCCGTCGACGGGAAGAGCTCGACGCAGTGGGTGACGAGCGGGCGCGGCCGGCAGTGGCTGCGCGTCGACCTCGGGGCCGTGGGCACGGTCAGCCGCGTCCGGCTCTCCTGGGGTTCCGCCTTCTCCGGGGTGTACCGGCTGGAGACCTCGGCCGACGGGAGCGCCTGGACGCCGTTGTACGCCACCGGCTCCGGCGACGGCCGCACCGACGACCTCGGCGGGCTCAAGGGCAGCGGGCGCTACGTGCGGCTGACGGCGACCCCGCGCGGCGCGAAGGGCCTGGCGCTCGCCGAGCTGGAGGTCTTTGGGCACCGGACCGAGGCGGCGCCGGTGACCGGCGCGGACCTGAGCACCGACGTCGCCATGCGCATCGTGTCGTCGGCCGAGAACTCGTCGCTGGACTGGCGCGCCCAGTACGCGTACATCGAGGATATCGGCGACGGCCGCGGGTACACCGGCGGCATCATCGGCTTCTGCTCCGGCACCGGCGACATGCTCGAGGTCGTCGAGGCCTACACGGCGGCCGTGCCCGGCAACGCCCTGGCGAAGTACGTGCCGGCGCTGCGCCGGGTCGACGGTACCGCCGCGCACAAGCCGCGTCGACACCGCCCAGCGGGCGTTCCTGACCGCGGGCAACCTGGACCTGCGGACGCCCCTGTCCTGGAAGGTGTACGGCGACCCGTACACGATCACCGCCTGAACGGCCGGCGGGGCTACAGGGCGTCGAGGTCGCGTACGGCGTACCGGTGGTGCTCCCACTCCTCGCCCAGGATCACGTGCAGGGCCGACAGGACGGTCACGGACTTCTGCGGCGCGTGCGGGTTGCGGCGCGGCTCGGCCAGGATCTCGGGCGTGGCCTCGGCCAGGAAGTCGCGCACCATGGCGACGCGGCCGGACCGGATCTCCAGGATCTCGGCATAGGACAGCGCGGTCGGCTGCACCGGGCTGTCGTACCGCAGGCCGGCGGGGTGGAACGGATCCTCGAGCTCCAGGATCGCCCGGCCGAGCCAGATGTCCGTGGCGTGCACCAGGTGCCGCAGCGTCTGCGCGAACGACCACTCGCCCTGCACCGACGCGTCGACGGTGCCGGCCGGCATGGCCGCCGCGCGGGCGAGCGTGGCCGTCCACGTTTGCTCCACCGCTGTCCAGGCCGCGCGCAGGCCGTCCGGGTCGGCGGCGCGGCGCTCGGCGCGGCCGGGGAAGCGGCGGTTCAGCTCGGCGTCGACGTACGGCAGCACGTCGACGCCGTTGACGATCAAGGTGTTGCCCGCCTCGAAGAGCCACGGCGACTCGATCTCCGCGCCCTGCAGGTCGACACCGCGCAGGACCGCGCCGGACAGGTCGGCGCCGATGAACCGGGCGCCGCGCAGGTCGTCGGACTCGCTGAAGGTAACCACGGGGTCTCCGTTTCAGTGCGGGAACTGCCGCGGCGTGCGCGGATCGACGGTGATGCGGAAGTTGTTGATCCGCGAGGCGACCTGGAGCATACCGACCGTGGGCTCGATCAGGTCCAGGTAGAGGCAGCGGGCGGCGAGTTTCGGCAGGTCGACGGTGAAGTACACCGCCATGAGCGGGTTGACGAAGAGCCGGCTGCCGCTGGTGCGGGTCGTGAACCGCACGTCGCCGAAGGCGCCCTCGAGCGCGGCGGCGATCTGCCCGTTCACGATGCTCGGGCGCAGCGGCGTGGCGGCCTGGGCGTCGGCGACGGCGGCGCGGTACAGCTCGGCCTCGCGGCTGCCGCCCGGGATCGACAGCGCGCCGAGGTAGCCGCCCTCGCGGTCCAGGGCGGCGAGGTTCTCCAGCACCTGGGTGTGCACCACGCCGTGGTACGCGTCGATGCCGAAGCCGAGGCAGGTGACCAGCCGCACCGGGATCCCGTCGAGGCCCGCGACCGCGGCCAGGCTCGTGATGTCCTCGACCGGCGTGCCGAGCCCGGCCTCGTCGCCGCGCATGAGGATGTCGGTGCCGCCGTCGACCAGGACGATCGCGTCGAGGCGGAGGCGTTCGGCGAGGTGCCGGTACGCCCGCCGCAGCCGCTGCACGCCGACCTTCGGGAACGCGAAGACCGTCGCGGGAAGCCCCTGCCCGGCGAGCCAGCGCGCGAGGGTGCGCTCCGGGAAGTACTCCGCCGGCCCGACCGTGTCCGCAACGACCTCGGCGACGTCCGGCGCGGCCCAGGCGTCGACCTCGAGCAGTTCGAGCGGCGTGAATGAGAGGTTCGCGAGGTGTACCTCAACCCCGGCATCCCACAACGAAACGGCGAGCGGCAGCCCGGCGTAGACGTCGAACCCCCCACCGGCCCCGGCGACGAGCACGCGCCGCGCCCCCTGGAGCGCGGCGAACAACGGCGGCACCGAAAGCGACGGGGTCACGGCCCAATGATGCGCGCTTTCCGGGGCGCGGTGTGACCCGCTACGGTACAGACGATGCCGCGGGGCGGAGGGAGACGGCGCTGTGCGTGTTCGTCCGCACGCCTGGCTCGTCGTGACGGCGCTCGTCGTGCTCGTCGCGGTGCTCGTTGTCGTGATCGTGCTCGGGCCGCTGTGGCTCTATCCGCCGCTGTCGTCCGCGAGCCTCGCGGGCGTCGCCGATCCCAAGGCGCGCATCGAGCTGCAGCAGGCGCAGTCGCAGCTGCAGAACAACACGCGCGGGCTGTTGCTGCAGACGATCGGCGGGATCGTCGTGCTCGCCGGGCTGGCCGCGACCTGGCGGCAGGTCATGATCGCCCGCGACGGGCAGATCACCGATCGGATCGGGCGGGCCGTCGAGCAGCTTGGCAGCGACAAGGTCGACGTGCGGGTCGGCGGGGTGTACGCGCTCGGGCGCGTCGCGAACAACTCCGGGCCCGACCGGCCGACTGTGCAGTACATGCTCGGCGCCTTCGTCCGGGGGCACGCCCCGTGGGACGGCCGGGCGCCCGGCGGGGACGTCGACCGCGACCTGCCCTGGATGTACGTGCGCGCCCCCGACGTGCAGGCGGCCATGAACGTGCTCGGCCGCCGCCCGCGGGCCCGTGGGGCCTGGCGGCTGTACCTGTCGCGGGTCGACCTGCGCAGCACCGCCCTCGACGGGGTACGGCTGACCGAGGTCATCATGCGGCGGGCGACCCTCGCGCGGGCCGAGCTGAGCGGGGCCCGGCTCGACGGCGGGGACCTCAAGGGGACCGACCTGCGGCAGGCGTCCCTGGTCGGGGCGTCGCTGGCCGGCGCGGTGCTGGTCGAGGCGTGCCTGCGCGACGCCGACCTGCACCGGGCCGACCTGCGCGGGGCCGATCTGCGCGGGGCGGACCTGCGGGCCCGGCGGCTCGAGTCGGCGCTGCTCACGGGCGCGCGCGCCGATGACTCCACAGTCTGGCCCGCGGGCTTCGACGCCGGGCGGTTGCGCGATCTCGGCGTCGATGTCAACAGTTCCGGCGGTACCGGTAGTCAGTAGGAAGTGACGTTGCTCTCGTCGCACGGCAGGCGCGGGAGTCATGACAAGCTGAGGTGGACCGGTCCGCCGCCCGGGTCGGCCCCGCGCACCAGCGAGTACGGCACCCGGAAGACGCGACCGGGCGCCGCCGGCCACGGCGGCCGCACCGATCCGATCCGCCGGCCGTCCTGCACCGCCGTCACCCGCGGGAGGCGGCGGTGCTCGGCCGTCCACAGCAGCAGCCGGCCCCGGGCGGGCGGCGGGCCCCCGGGCCGGATCAGCTGCGGCGCCGCCCACAACAGGGGCGGCTCGACGACCAGCGCAAGCCCCGCGGCAACGTCCGGGGAACCGTCCAGCCACGACAGCACGGCCGCGGCGACGTGGTGGCCGTCGAGGGCGGCGACGTCGGCGGTGTCGACCGGATGCAGCAGGTTGCCGGCGGCGAACACGCCGGGGCGGCTGGTGCGCAGCGCCGTGTCGACGCGGGGGCCGCGGGTCGCCGGGTCGAGCTCCAGCCCGGCCAGGCGGGCCAGCTCGTGGTCGGGGATCCAGTCGCCGGTGAGGACCACGGTGTCGCACTCGACGACCTCGCGGCGGCCCGTGCGCAGGTCCTGCAGCTCCACTGTGGACACCCGGCCGTGCCCGTGGATGGCGGCCACGCGCGTGCGGGTGCGCACCGGGCGCAGCGGCAGGCGCAGCTCGGGCCGGAGGTGCTCGGTGGTCAGCAGCACCGTACGGCAGCCGGCCTCCCGCAGGGTGTGCACCGCCGACCAGCTCACCAGCTCGGCGCCGACGACGACCGCGCGGTGGCCGACCGGCCGGTGGTGGAGGTGGACGAGCTGCTGGAGCTGGCCCGTGGTGTACACGCCGGCCGGGCGGTCGCCGGGCACCATCCGCGCGGGGCGGGGCCGTTCGCGGGCGCCGGTGGCGAGCACGACGGCGTCGGCGGTCACGGTGCGCCGGCCCCGCGGCGAGGTCACCTCGAGCGCCCGGTCGCCGGCCCAGCCGGTCACCATCGCCTCGGTCTCCACCACGGCCCCGGCGGCCACGGCGCGGGCGGCGAGACGCTCCGCATAGGACGGTCCACTGAGGATCCGGTGCAGATCCCGGATGCCGTACCCGCTGTGCGCACTGTGCCGCGGCACGCCCCCGGGCGCGGACTCCCGCTCCAGCACGAGCACCGGTCCGCCGACGCGCCCGGCGAGCGCCGCGGCCGCACCCAGCCCGGCCGGCCCGCCCCCGACAATGGCAACGCGAACATGCCCGCTCACCGCGCGCCCCCGGCCTCGTGCAGCGCGGCCACCTCGGCGCCGCAGTAGAAGCCCTGGCACCGGCCGTTCATCGCGCGCGTCCGGCGCCGCAGACCGTCCACAGTGGCCGGCGGGATCGTCGAGGCGTAGGCGTCGCGGATCTCGCCCCGGGTCACCCGCTCGCAGAAGCACACGATCCGGCCGTACTCCGGGTCGCCGGCGATCGCCGCGCCGTCCCGGTAGGGCCGGACACCGGCCTCGCCCAGGTTCGGCATCCGCGGCGGGGGAGGCAGCCCGGGGCGCTCGCGAACGTCCAGCGCGCCGTCCAGAAGGGACACCACGTGCTCGGCGATGGCCAGGCACGCGGTGAGGCCGGTCGAGCGGATGCCGCCGACGAGCGCGTACCGCCGCGGCTCGTCCACGTCGATGAGGTAGTCGTCGGCGTCGACCGCCGCGCGCAGGCCCGCGTAGGCGGCGGTGACCTCCTCGTCCAGCAGCGACGGCAGGATCGCCGCCCCCTTGGCGCGCAGGAACGCGAACCCGGCCTCGGAGGTGCCGGTGGCCGTGCGGTCATCGAGGTCCTCGGCGGTCGGGCCGAGCATCACGTTGCCGTAGATCGTGGGGCTGATGAGCACGCCCTTGCCCACCTTGGACGGCACCGGCAGGACGATCCTCGGGGCCTTGGGCCGGGCGAGCTTGTCGAACACGAGCAGCTCGCCGCGGCGGGGCGTGACGGTGAACCGTTCGTGGCCGAAGAGCCGGTCGAGGCCGTCGGCGCCGAGCCCGGCGGCGTTGACGACCCAGCGGGCGCCGATCTCCCCGGAGTCGGTGCCGAGCCAGGTGTGGGTGCCGTCGTCGCGGACCGCGGTGACACGGTGGCCGCGCCGCAGGGTGACGCCGCGGCGCACCGCGTCGGTCGCCAGGGCCAGGTTCGTCGTCCACGTGCAGGTGATCGACTCGCCCGGGACGGTGAGGCCGCCGAGGGCGCCGGGGGCCAGGGCGGGCACCTCCCGGTACACCCGACCGGAATCGACGATCGAACACCCGGTGTAGCCGTTGCGGGTGGCCTTGTCCCGCAGGCCGGGCAGGGCCGCCAGCTGCTCGTCGTCCCACGCGACGAGCAGCGCGCCGGTGCGCTCGACGGGGATGCCGGTCGCCGCGGCGTACTCGCCGAGCAGGTGGTAGCCGCGGGCGACGAGGCGCGACTCGAGGGTGCCCGGCTTGGCGTCGAAGCCGGTGTGCAGGATCGCCGTGTTGGCCTTGCTGGTGCCGTCGCCGACGTCGGCGCGGGCCTCGATGAGCACAGTGGACAGTGCGGTGCCGCCGAGGCGCCGGGCGATCGCGGCGCCGACGAGCCCGGCGCCGATCACGGCCACGTCGAACGCCGGGGTGCTCATGCGGAGGCCAGGGCGTGCCAGCGGGCCAGGTGCTCGGCGGCGCGCTCCGCCGGCCACGCGGGCTCGAACGTGGCCGCGGGCCGCCAGTCGCCGACGGCGTCCACGATGGACAGTGCCGGGTCGAGGGCGAGGCGGGCGCAGGCGGCGGCGCCGAGGGCGGTCGCGTGCGGGGACGGGTACACCTCGATCGGGCGCTGCGCGAGGTCGGCCTGGGCCTGCATCAGCACGCGGGAGCGGGTGAGGCCGCCGTCGGCGCGCAGCCGGGTCAGCGGGGTGCCGAGGTCGTCGCCGGTGAGCGCGGCGAGCGCGGCGACCTGCGCGGCGATGCCCTCGAGCACGGCCCGCACCACGTGGCCGCGGCCGGTGCTCAGGGTCAGGCCGGTGAGCGAGGCCGTCGCGGCCGGGTTCCACCACGGCGCGGCGAGCCCGGCGAGGGCGGGCACGCAGAGCACGCCGCCGCTGTCGGGCGCGGCGACCGCGTCGAGCTCGCCGGCGCCGCCGATGAGGCCGAGGTCGGCGAGCCAGCGCACGGCGGAGGCGGCGGTGTAGACCTGGCCGTCGGCGCAGTACGCGGTGGCGTCGCGCAGCCGCCAGGCGACCGACGTGGCCAGCCCCTGCCGCGACCGGGCCGCGCCCGCGCCCAGCTGGGCGAGCAGGAAGGCGCCGGTGCCGTACGTGCACTTGGCGGTGCCGGGCTCGAGGCACGCCTCGGCGAGCAGCGCGGCCTGCTGGTCGACGATGAGGCCGGTGACCGGGACGTCGCCGCCGAACGCCGCGGTGGTGCCGACGATCCGGTCGCTCGGCACGATCTCGGGCAGCTCCTCGCCGGCGAGGCCGAAGAGGTCGAGCAGCTCGCCGCTCCACTCGACCCGGTCGAGGTCGAGCAGCAGCGACCGGCTCGCCGTGGACGCGTCGGTGACGAAGGCGCCGCACAGCCGGTGCACGAGCCAGGTGTCGGTCGTGGTGACGACGCCGCCGGGGCCGCGCTGCTCGCGCAGCCAGCGCATCTTGGGGGCGGAGAAGTACGGGTCGAGCACGAGCCCGGTCAGCTCGGCGACCCGGGGGGCGGACGCGGCGCGGGCGGCGCAGACGGTCTCGGCCCGCCGGTCCTGCCAGACGATCGCCGGGCCGCGCGGCGCGCCGGTCGTGCGGTCCCAGGCGAGCACCGTCTCGCCCTGGTTGGCCAGCGCCACGGCCCCGACCGGCACCCCGGCCGCGGCGACGGCCCGCCGCCCGGCCCGCAGCACGGAGCCGAGCAGCGCGTGCGGATCGACCTCGACCCCGCCTCCGTCGAGGTACACCGGCCGCAGCTCCTCCTCGGCGGTCGCGAGCACCCGCCCGCCGGGGTCGGTGACCACCGCCTTGGTCCCGGAGGTGCCCTGGTCGATCGCGAGGACGTGGCTCAACGGGCGGCCGCCGCGAAGAGCTGGACCAGGTCGAGGGCGGCCTCGCCGGTCCAGAGCAGCGAGGAGAGGCCGACGAGGACCGGCACGACGGCCAGGACGCGCGGCAGCACCGCCGGGTGCGGGCGCAGCAGGAGGCTGACCCGGCGGGGCACGATGCCCCCGACGCTCGCCGCGTGCAGGCCCGCCGGGTGCGGGGCGGGGCCGGCGAGGGCGGCCGCGCCGATGGCGGTGGCGACGGTACGGCGGTCACCCAGCGCGGCCGCGGCCCGCTCGTCGGCGGCCCGCTCGACGAGGTAGTCGACGTGCCGGCCGACCCACCACAGCGCCGGGTGCGCGGCCACGGCCAGCTCGGTCATGCGCACCAGGCGGTGGTGGCGCTCGGCGAGGTGGGCGCGCTCGTGCGCGAGGAGGGCCTCGAACTGCCGGTCGCTGAGCAGGTCGCGCAGGCCGGTCGTGACCACGACGTGGCCCGGGCGGCCGGGGACGGCGAACGCGCCCGCGGCCGCGTCGGGCACGATGACCAGGGGCTCCGGGCCGCCGGACGGCAGCAGCCGGAGCAGCCGGTGCTGGCGGATCCAGCGGTACGACACCGAGATGACGGCGGCCGCCAGCAGCCCGATGCTGAGCCACGGCACCCAGGGCTCGGCCGCCGTGTCGCGCGCGACGATCCCGGTCGACCAGCCCAGCGCCCGGCCGGCCGGCGGCACCTCGGCGGCCGCGTGGGCCGCGAACAGCGCCAGGTTGACCGTGCTGCCGAACGCGGCCGCGGCGGCGGACCAGGCCACGGCCCGGGCCGCGGCGCCCGGCGCGAGCCGGTCGGCCAGCAGCCGCACGGCGATCACGAGCAGCGGCGGGACCGCGAGCACGGACCAGGCGAAATGATCGAACACGATGCGGCGAACCCTTCCCCGCTACTCCCGCTACAGTCTGCCCCGTGACCCCAGACGAGGCGCGGCCGAGGCGGCGGCCCGGCCAGCTCGAGGCCGAGATCCTGACGGTACTCGGCGCGGCGGGCGCCCCGCTCTCCCCGGGGGAGGTCCGGGAGCGCGTCGACCCCGCGGGCCGCCTGTCCTACAGCGCCGTCGTGACCACGCTGACCCGGCTGCACGAGCGCGGCGCGGTGACCCGGCGGCGGGACGGGCGGGCGTACCGGTACGGCGCCCTCAGCGACGCCGCCGGCCTGGTCGCGGACCGGATCAGCCGGCTGCTCACGGCCCAGTCCGACCGCGCCTCCGTGCTGCGCCGCTTCGTCAGCCGCCTGTCCGAGCAGGACGAGCGCCTGCTGCGCGACCTGCTGAACGAGGACCCGGACTGCTAACTTCTACACGGCTGTAGAAGTTGAAGTCGGAGGTCCTCGATGACGGTGGCGCTGGACGATGTCGTCCTGGTGCTGCTGGCCGAGGGTCCGAGCAGCGCGTACGAGCTGTGGCAGCGGCACACCGCCGTCTTCGGCGAGGCCCGCAAGGTCGACCTGAGCCGCGTCATGATCAGCGTCAACCGGCTGGAGCGCGCCGGCCTGATCCGCATCGAGGCGCCGGCGACGGTCCGGCACGGCAGCGCCAACCGCCTCGCGTGCCGGCCCACGGCCGAGGGCCGCCGGCGCCAGGCCTCCTGGCTGTGCGCGGTCGGCCCCGACACCGCGGTCGACGACCTGTACGTGCGGGGCATGCTGGCCGTGGACGCCGCCAACCCGGCGACCTTCGACACCTTCCTCGCCAGCGGCCTGGCCGCGACCCGCCTGCGCATCAGCCGCCTCGCCGCCGCCGACGACCGCGACCCGGCACTGCGGGCGCGGGCCGCCTTCGACCAGGAGGTGGCGCGGGCCCTGGCCCTGTGGCTCAACCAGCTCCCCGAGCACCGCCGCCCCGGCCAGGAGGCTGGTACGGTGCCCGGATGATCACGCTGGGCGCGTACGTTCCCGGGACCAGCCTCGCCGCCGGGTACACGGTCGACGCCCGGGCCGCGAGCCTGCTGACCCACGTGTTCTACGCCTTCGCGACGATCGAGCAGGGCCGCCTGACGCTGCCGCCCGACGCGCCGGCCCACCTCGAGGCGCTCGCCGCGCTCGGCCTCAAGACGGTGCTGTCGGTCGGCGGCTGGGGCGCGGGCGGCTTCTCCGACGCGGCGCTCACCGCGCGGTCCCGGGCCGCGTTCGCCGACGAGTGCCTCGCCCTCGCGGCCGGCTTCGACGGCGTGGACCTGGACTGGGAGTTCCCCGTCGCGGGCGGCCCGGCCGAGGTGACCCACCGCCCCGAGGACCGGCGCAACTGCACGCTGCTGGCGCGGGAGCTGCGCGACCGCCTCGGCCCCGACCGGCTGCTGACCGCGGCGCTGCCGGCGGGCCGGCTGCAGTCGGCGGGCCCGTACGACCCGGCGGAGAGCTACGAGCTCGCCGAGCTCGCCGGGCGGCTGGACTTCGTCAACCTCATGACGTACGACTTCGGCACCGGCTTTTCCTCGGTCGCCACGTTCAACGCCCCGCTGACCGAGGTGCCCGGCGACCCCCTCGACCCGCGGCTGCGCCGGTGGAACAACGTCACCGGCGCCGTCGAGTACTACGAGCGCCTCGGCGTGCCGCGGGACAAGCTCGTGCTGGGCGTGCCGTTCTACGGCCGCGGCTTCCGCGCCGCCCCGCCCGGGCTGTTCCAGCCCCAGACCGGCGCCGTCTACGCCGGCGACTACCGCGACATCGCGCGCGACCTGCTGAGCGACCCGGCCTGGGAGCGGCACCGCGACCCGGTGGCGCGCTCGCCCTGGCTGTACCACCCCGGGACGCAGACGTTCGTGAGCTACGAGGACGCGGAGTCGATCGCCGAGCGCGCGACCTTCGCGGCGCGCCACGGCCTGAGGGGCGCGTTCACGTGGCACCTCGCGGGCGACGACGACGAGCACACCCTGCTGAAGGCGATGGCCGGGCCGTTCCGGTAAACGGCGTTGCCCGGGCGGGCGGGCGGGCGGGGGCACGATACGGGGGCACCCCCGGTGCGCAGGTTACCGCTACTTCCCCAAAGGTGGTTACGCGGGTTCGAATCCCGCCGCCGTCCCCGGACGGTGTCGACCAGCGGCCCAGGTCACCAGGCGCGGTAACCGACTCCGATCTCGGGGGTGCTCGCTGCGAGTATCGCCGGTCGCCGCCGCGGTCGAGCCGGTGCCGGTCGGTGCGTCCGGAGCCTGCTGGGATAGGTACGACGCTGCGGGCGTCGTCGACGGTGAACGCTGCGCAGGCGGCGACCAGCCGGGCACGGACAGCCCGGCGAGTTCTGCGTGCAAACGGGTGGGGTGCGGCAGTGCGGGCCTTGACCGCGCCCCAGCGTGAGACCCGCAACAAAGCCGGCATGCATCCGCCATGACCGGCGGACAAAAGGCAGTGACGAGGCCTCTTGCGCAGGCTCCTATCGGGTCACAGCCCAACCGGTGACGCGGCAGCGGGGCGCCGGAACGTTCGTGGAACGGGATGGAACGCGTGCTGGGCGTGACCCAGGTACTGCTCGAGCTTCTCGCAAAACCGGGCAAAGCACGCACCGCCCGGCTCACCATCACCGACGAGGGTGTCGACGTCAACGGGGACGGGTTTCGCTGGGGTGAGATCACGCGCATCCAGTACCGCGCGATCGACCAGCACGTCAACGGCGCCTACATGCACACCAGCTTCACGCTCGGCGTCGGCGACGCCCGGCACGCGGCGACGTTCATGATGTTCTCCGGCACGACGGGTGCGCTCAAGACGAAGGTCGACCACGCCACCCGTACCGCGTTCCACGAGCGGTGGGCCCGGGCCGCCGACCTGCTCGAGCACCGCGCCGGGGTCCGGCTCGCGGCCGACGCCGTCGCCGCGGTGCACGGCGGCGACGCGGCGGAGATGGCGGGCCTGCGCCTCGACGGCGCGGGCGTCCACAAGGGCGGGCTGTTCCGCCGCAGCATCGCCTGGGCGGAGTACGCCGGCGTGCGGCGCGAGCCGATGTACCTGCACCTGCTGGCCCGGCGCGGCGACAAGGCGAAGTCGCGCATCCAGGTGCACAACGGCGCCTGGAACGTCACGGTGCTTCCCCGCGTCCTCGCCGCGCTCACCCCGGGAGGCGGCAAGTAGGGTGAGCGACCATGACCCGGCGGACTACGGCCACGGCGCTGCGCAAGGCCAAGGGCACACACGAGTTGCTGCGCGTCGGGCGGGTCTGGTCGGAGGAGACCTTCGAGGGCTACGCCGGTGCGGTCGCGGACACCTGGGCCGCGCTGCACGTGCTCAACCACAACATCTACCTCGACGGCTTCGCGGCCGTCCGGCTCGACGACGTCACGTCGATCGAGCCGCGCGGCGGGCCCGAGACGTTCGCGGCCCGGTCGCTGGCCCTGGACGACCAGTGGCCGCCGCCCCCGCTGCCCGAGGACGTGGACCTCACGTCGGTGCGGCGCATCCTGACCACGGCGGCCCAGCGGTACCGCGTGGTGAGCATTTACATCGAGCGCGACGACCCCGAGGTCGTGTTCATCGGCCGGGTGGTGGGATTCACCCCGAAGACGCTCAACCTGCTGGAGCTCGACACGAAGGCGGAGTGGCTCAAGGAGCCCAGCGCCTGGCGCCTGGACGAGATCACGCGGGTCGACTTCGGCGGGGAGTACCAGCGCAAGCTCCTGCGAGTCGCCGGCGGGTGAGAACGGCGACCGCTCGCAGAGCGGGTGAGGGCCGCTGTCCGGCGCCCGTCGTACTGTTGAGCGGGTGAGCGTGGTCCGGCGCGAGGCGCGACGACGGTGGCTGGTCGTCGCGTCGGTGATCGGTGCGCTCCTCGCCGTGCCGCTCGTGGTCGCCTTCGCGCCCGTCAGCGCTCAGAAGATCGCGCCCGCGACGCTGCGTGACCGGATCCTCGCCGCGGCCGACGGGCCCTACCAGGGGTACGCCGAGAGCCGCGGCTCCGTCGTCCTGCCCGACCTGCCGCAGCTCGGCGACGCGACCGGCCTGTTCGGTGGCACCACCAGCATGCGTGTCTGGCACGCCGGGCCCGACTCGTGGCGGGTCGCGGTGCTCGACCCGGTCGGCGAGAAGGATTACTTCCGCACCTCGTCTGCCGCGTTCACCTGGGACTACGGCCGCAACCTGTGGACCGCGACGGCCGGGGAGCCCGCGGCCCGCCCGCCGCAGGCCGCCGACCTGGTGCCGCCCGAGCTCGCGCACCGCCTGCTCCGCGACGCCGGGCCCGACGCGCGGCTGGAGACGTTGCCGGCCCGCCGCATCGCCGGGACCGCCGCGGCCGGGCTGCGGGTCGTGCCCGCGGACCCCGACACCACCATCGGCGCCATCGACATGTGGGCCGACCCGCAGACCGGGCTGACCCTGGAGGTCGACGTGGCCGGCGCGCTCACGACGCGGTTCCTCGACGCCGGTACCGCACCGCCCGCCGCCGACGTCGTCGAGCCCCGCGCCGCCGGGTCGTCCGGGTTCGCCTCCACCACCCAGTCGGAGATCACCTCGTCGCTGAACTCGGTCGCCCGGGCGAACCTGCCGGGCTCGCTCGCCGGCCGGGCGCGGGTGCCGGGGCCGTTGAGCGCGCTCGCGGTGTACGGCGGCGGGCTTTCGCGGTTCGTCGTTGTCGCGGTGCCGGGCCGGCTCGGCGAGCGGACGCTGAACGCCCTGCGCGACGCGGGCGGGCAGCCGCTGGCCAACGGGTACCTGCTGCGGTCCTCGGTGCTGAACCTGGCCGTCACCCGGTCGGGGCGGCGCACGTACCTGGTCGCCGGGTTCGTCACCCCCGAGCTGATCACCCGAGCGGCCGGAGAACTGCGGTGATCGAGACCGTCGCGCTGACCAAGACCTACGGCCGGGTCCGCGCCGTCGACGCCGTCGACCTCACGGTGCCGGAGGGGTCGCGGTTCGGGCTGCTCGGCCCGAACGGCTCGGGCAAGACCACACTGATCCGGATGCTGCTCGGCCTCGTCTTCGCCACGAGCGGGCAGATCTCGATCCTGGGCCGGCCGGTGCCGCGGCGCCTGGCCGAGGTGCTGCCCGACGTGGGCGCGCTCGTCGAGGGCCCGGCCGCGTACGGGCACCTGTCGGGCCGCGCCAACCTGCGCCTGATCGACGCGGCCGGCCGCTCGGTGCGCGCCACCCGCCGCCGGCGCATCGAGGAGGCGCTGGAGCGGGTCGGGCTCGGCGGCGTCGACGGGCGCCCGGTGCGCACATACTCCCTCGGCATGCGCCAGCGCCTCGGCCTCGCCGCGGCCCTGCTGCGCGCCCCGCGCCTGCTGATCCTCGACGAGCCGACAAACGGCCTCGACCCGCAGGGCATCCACGAGATCCGGGAGCTGCTGCTGCAGATCAGCGCCGCCGGTACCACCCTGCTGCTGTCCAGCCATCTGCTCACCGAGATCGAGCAGCTGTGCACGTGGGTCGGGATCATGGACCGGGGCCGCCTCGTCGGGCAGGACGAGCTGGCCGCGCTGCGGGTGCCGACCGGGCGCGTCATGCTGCGCAGCCCCGACGCCGACCGGGTCGTCGCGCTGCTCGACGGCCACGTCACCCACCGCGACGGCGACCGGCTCGCGGTCACCCACCCGGACGCGGCCGCGCTCAACGCGCAGCTCGTCGCGGCCGGGCTGCGGATCGCGGAGATCGGCGCCGAGCGGCGCACCCTGGAGCAGGTCGTCCTGGAGGCCACCGGGGCCGGCACGGATCGGATGGAGCGCCGATGATCCTCGTCGAGCTGCGCAAGCTGTACCGCCGGCCGCGGACCCTGGTCAGCCTCGGCCTGCTGTGCGGGCTGCCGCTGACGGTCGCCGTCCTCCTGGCCACCACCCGCATCGGCACCGCCGCCGCGCAGGGGCCGGCGTTTCTCTCGGCGGTACTGAACAACGGCTCGCTGTTCCCCGCGGCCGCCCTGGCGATCGTGCTGCCGCTGTTCCTGCCGGTCGCGGTGGCGATCGTGGGCGGCGACGCGGTCGCGGGCGAGGCGGCCGCCGGCATGCTGCGCTACCTCGTCGCCCGCCCGGTGGGCCGCACCCGCCTGCTGCTGGCCAAGCTCGTCTCGATCCTGGTGTACGTGCTGGGCGCGGTCGTGCTCGTCGTGCTCAGCGGGTACATCATCGGCATTTCGCTTTTCCCGGCCCAGCCCGGCGCGGAGGTCGTCACGTCGGTGTCCGGCCCGGCCCTGAGCCCCCAGCAGGTGACCCTGCGCATCGCGGCGGCGACGGTGTACGTGGCGCTGTCGATGCTCGGCGTCGGCGCGATCGCCCTGTTCCTGTCCACCGTGAGCGACTCGTCACTGGGCGCGACCCTGGGCGCCCTGGCCGCGCTGGTGGCGAGCCAGCTGTTCACGGCCCTGGACGCGGCCGTCGCCATCCGCCCCTATCTGCCCACGCGCTACTGGCTGGCCTGGATCGACTTCTTCCGCGAGCCGATACTCTGGCGCGACATCGAGCGGGGCCTGGGGATCCAGGCGGTGTACGTGGTCATCTTCCTCGGCCTGGCCTGGGCGAACTTCGCCACGAAGGACATCACCAGCTAACTACGGTTCTCAGCAGGGCGGTGCGGGTCCGATGGGCGCCGTCCCGATCGCGTCGAGCACGAGGCCGGTCACGTAGTCGTCGGTCGGCAGGTCCCCGTGCGCGACCTCGCGCCCCGGGCACGCCTGCTGGATGTCGACGTCGACGGCCCCGGCGAGCCGCGCCGAGTCGGGCGGCACCACGGTCTGGTCCTGCTCGGTCCAGACGCTGAGCCACTGCGGCGGGTTCGGCACGGGGCTCTTGAGCTGCGCCAGGAGCGTGCTGCCGGGCGCGAGCTGCTGACACGCGGCCGGGCAGGCCCCGGGCAGCCCGGCGGCCCCGGCCGCGGCGAGCCGCGCCCCTTGGTGGGGCGAGCCGAGCGTGACGATCCGCCGCGCCTTGTGCACCCCGTCGTGCCGCTGCGCCCAGAGCCGCGCGACGACACCCCCGGCCGAGTACCCGATCACGTCGACGGACGGCGCCCGCCGCAACGCCTGTCCGACGGCGTCGTCGAGCACGTCGGCCTGCACCGCGAGATCCCCGGTCCCGCCGTCGGGCATCTCGACGACGGTGGCCGCCCGCCCCCGGGCCCGAATGGCCGCGGCGAGCCGGTCAACGCCCTCGGTGCCGCCCCCGTACCCGGGCACGAGGAGCACCGCCCCGAGCACACCCTGGTCGGGGATGCGCACCGGCTCCCGCCGCAGCAGCCCGCGCAGCGCGAAACCCCCGACGGCGAGCACGACGATCGCCGCGAGCACCGCGAACATGGCCCGCCGCCGAGGACTCATTCGTCATGTGTACCTCGCGCGGCCCGCACAATCGGATACCGGGCCGCATCCGCCCCGACCCGATCGCGGTGTGATCGAGGCCGTCGACGCGCTCCAGATGTCGCCCGGCGCGGGTGAAGCCGAGCGGTCCGGGCATGCCCCGATGCAGGCGACCGGCGATACTCGCAGCAACGCACCCCCGAGACCGGAGTCGGTTACCGTCGGCTCACAGCATGCGGGTCGCGCGGAAGCCGAGCAGGTGTTCGATCGCGCGGGTGTCGATCGGGGTTGCGGTGCCGGGGATCGAGGCGCGGATCTCCGTCTGCGGGTGGTACTGCGCGATCAGGTCCATCGTCGGCCGCTCGGACAGCGTGCGCGGGGCGGCCAGGAGCACCGGGTGGAAGCCGGTCACCGGGCGGGTCAGGGCCAGCCACACCGCCTCGGCGGCGTCGTCCACGTGCAGGTACGACCACGAGTCCGCGGCCATGACCGACGGGTCGCCTGCGCAGCGCGCGGCCACGGTGCGCAGGCGGTCCCAGGCACCGGTGAACGGGAAGCGCAGGGCCACGATGTCCAGGCCGTAGCGGCGGTGCATCATGGCGGCCGTGGCCTCGTCGGTCTGTTTCGACAGGGAGTACGGGTCCTCGATCTGCAGCGGGGTGGCCTCGTCGAGGGGGTAGTACGCCGGGTGCAGCTCGCGCCCGGCGAAGCGCAGGCCCAGGATCGAGTAGCTGGACGCGATCACGGCTCGGCGCACGCCCGCCCTCGCGCACTCCTCCAGGACGTTGAACGTGGCGCGGGTGTTGCCGGCGAAGACGTCGATCGCGGGGTGGTCCAGCGGGCTCGGGATGGCGGCCAGGTGCACCACCGCGTCCACGCCGCCCGCCAGGGCCGCCCGGACGGTGGCGGGGTCGCCGGCGTCGCCTGTGACCGAGTGCTCGGCGGTGGCCGGGGGCGGCCCGTCGAGTACCAAGGCATGGGTTGTCGCGTTCCCGGCGGCGAGCCGGGCGCACACGGCGGCGCCGATGTTGCCGGCCGCGCCGGTCACGAGCACCCTCACGGCGCCTCCAGGGCCCCGTCCGGGCGGCGCACGACGGCGGCCCAGCGGTCGAAGAGGAACTTCGTCGGCGGGTACTGTGCCGCCTTCTCCTCGTCCAGGTCGACGCCCCAGCCGGGCTTGTCCGAGGGGTACATGTACCCGCCGGTGACGTCCGGGCAGCCGGGGAAGACCTCGTGGGTGGCCTCGTTGTACTCGTGCGACTCCTGGAACCCGAACGCGGGACTGGACACGTCGACGGCGAGGTTGGCCGCGACGCCGACCGGCGAGACGTCGGCGGGGGAGTGGAACGCGGTGCGTACCCCGCACAGCTCGGCGAGGGCCGCGAGCTTGCGCGTCGGGGTCAGGCCGCCGATCGCCGACGTGTGCAGGCGGATCAGGTCGACGCCGCCGTCGCGGATCAGGCGGGCCGCGTCCGGCACCGAGCCGACCTGCTCGCCGACGGCCAGGGGCACCGGCGAGGCGGCGCGCACCTCCGGCAGCCGGTCGTAGTGCTCGGGCGGGATGACGTCCTCGAGGAAGGACAGGCCGAAGGGCTCCAGCGCGCGGGCCAGCACGATCGCCTGCTTCGGGGTGAGCCGGCTGTGCACGTCGTGCATGAGGTTGATCTGGAAGCCGAGGCGCTCCCGGGCCGCGGCGAACAGCGACGGGGTGCCGCGCAGGTACCGCTCCGGGTCCCAGCCGTCGGGGTTCGGCGAGCCGGGGTAGTGCCCGCCGGTCCCGGGCGCGCCGTAGCTGCCCAGGCCGGGCTCGGCGCGCTGGATCCGGATGTTGCGGTAGCCCTGGGCGATGAGCGCCTCGGCCCGGTCCAGGACCTCCTGCGTGGTGTCGCCGGAGGCGTGGGTGTACACCTCCACGCCGCCCCGCACCCGCCCGCCGAGCAGCTCGTACACGGGCAGCCCGGCGCGCTTGCCGGCGATGTCCCACAGCGCCTGGTCCAGTCCGGAGAGGGCGTTGTTCAGGACCGGGCCGTTGCGCCAGTACGACGAGAAGTGCACCGTCCGCGTGATGTCCTCGATGTCGGCCGGGTGCCGCCCGACCGCGAGCGGCCCGACGTGCTCGGCGACGGCGGCGGCGACGGCGGCGTAACGCTGGGTGAAGGTGGCGCAGCCCAGGCCGTACAGCCCGGGCTCGCTCGTCTCGACCTTGACCACCACGAGCGGCAGCCCCTCGGGCGCCGTGACGATCGGCCGGACGGCGGTGATGCGCAGCGCGTCGCGGGCCGGCCACGGGGGGCGGGCCTCGGGCAGCCCACCGTGTTCGTCGAGCAGCGCGTTGGGATCATGGGTCACGGTCAGGAGTCTACGAGCAGGTACCGCTCGTCGGTGACGGGCTTGCCCCAGAGCGCCGCGTCGGTCAGCGGCCGCACCTGCGCCGAGCGGCCCAGGCGGCGCAGCAGCGCGGTGCACTCCGCGGCCGTCAGCCCCGCGCCGGTGGACCAGCGGCCCTCGATCAGCACCAGGCGGCGGCCCAGCTCGAACCAGCGGGCCAGGGTCGCGGCCGGGTCGGGGACCGCCCACAGCACGTGGCGTACGAGGACCACGTCGAAGGAGCCGGGCGCGAACGGGGGCCGGCTCACGTCGCCGCGGACCAGGGGCAGGTCCGGTTGCTTGCCGCGGGCCCGCCGCAGCATGGCCGCGGACCCGTCGAGGCCGACCACGCGGTGCCCCTGCCCGGCGGCCAGGACGGACAGGCTGCCGGTACCGCAGCCGAGGTCCACAATGGACGCGGGGGCCGGTGGGAGTACCGACGCGAGCAGCCGCGACCAGGCGCGCCGGACGGAGGGGTCGCGCAGGCCGTGGTCGGGCTCGTCGTCGAACGTCGCCGCGTGCTCGTCCCAGACGCTGTTCGCGACGGTCCGCCGGTAGCGGAGCTCCTCTATCGGTACCCCGGCGAAGTCCTCGATCCGCGAACCGCCGTCGGCGTGCCAGCCGGCCGCCTCGTAGAAGCGCCGCGCGCGCTCGTTCGAGGCCAGGACCCACAGCACCGCCTCGGCGTGACCGTCGGCACGCAGGCGGTCCAGGGCCGCGGCCATCAGGTCGCGGCCGGCGCCCCGCCCCCAGTGCTCGGGGCGCACGTAGATCGCCATGACCTCGCCGTCGGCCCCCGGGTCGCGGCCCGGGCCGGTGACGACGAAGCCGACCGGGGCGCCGGCGTCGTCCTCGGCCACGTAGACGGCCGGGGCCGGGCGCCGCCGGAGCGAGGCGAGCCACTGCTGCCGGCGCTCCTGCACGTCGAGGGCGTCGAGGTGGGCCTGCGGCAGCTGCCCGCGGTAGGCCGCCTGCCAGGTGCCGACGTGGATGGCGGCCAGGGCCGCGGCGTCGTGCTCGGTCGCCCGTCGAACGGTCACGACCGATAGCCTGGACGGTATGAGCATGATCGGCAACCATCTCCGCATCACGCCGCTCGAGCTGGACCGCGCGCGCAAGGACCCGGACTGGGTCCAGGAGTACGCCGACGATCTCGAGGACGCCGAGCTCGACGAGCCCGGCAGCCCCGACGGGCAGCTCGCCGCCGACCGCCTGCACCGCACCGAGAAGTCCTGGGACGCCCTGCGGCACCTGCTGCAGCGCGCCGGCTGCCCGGTGAACGTGATCCGGGGCGAGGAGGCGTTCACCGAGGCCGACTGGGGCTACGGCCCGGCGCTGCTGCTCCCGCCGGACCGGGTCGCGGCGGCCGCGGCGTTCCTGTCCGCGCTGCCGTACGACCGCCTGATCGAGGGCGTGACGGGCGCCGAGCTCGAGGCGGCCGGCCTGTACCCGCAGGGCTGGGACGAGCCGGACGCCCTCGACTTCCTGCGGGGGTACTACGAGGAGCTGGTCGGGTACTTCGCGGCCGCCGCGCGCGAGGGCGACGCCATGGTGGCGTGGCTGAGCTGAGCGGCAGTACGTTTCAGTTCGCCGAGGTGCTGCGCCGCGAACGGTGACGCCCGGGATACGCGGGCCCGGCTTGGATTCGGCACATGGGAATTCACAGAAGGCTCGTGCTCGGCGCGGCCGTCGCCGGCGGGGTGGCCTGGGCTGCGCCCGCGTATGCCGTCGGGGCCGGCCCCGAACTCGCCTATGCCGCCGGGGCCGGCCCCGATGAGCTGTTCCGCGCGGGCCGGTTCGACGACGCCGACCGCGGCTACGCGCGCGTGCTGCGCGCGAAACCGGGCGACCCGCACGCGCTCGGGCAGCGCCATCCACTTCGATACAGCCCCTAGGGCCGCGGCGGCCGGCGGGCGATCAGGCGGTGCCGCCGATCCAGGGGGCGCCCGGGCCCGTGCGGCGGGCGGAGTCGCCGGGCGGCAGGCCCAGCACGTCGAGCAGGGTCGGGTCCTCGTCCACCACGTGGTGCAGGTGGGCGACGCGCGCGGTCGCCGGGTCCACGCCGGTCGCGCCGATGAGCTGCCACAGGCCGTCGTCCGCGTCGTGGCTGACGTACAGCACCGGCTCGCGGCCCTCGAACACCTCGCCGGCCTGGATGGCGGACGTGCCCAGCAGCCAGTGCCACATCCAGCGGGCGCGGCGGTCGCGCTCCATCACCTGGTCGGCGACCCACCACACGAACTGGAGGTCCTCGTGGGCGCGGGCCTGGCCGGCGGTCAGGTCCGGGCCGCCCTGCGGTACCCGCTCGAACGGCTCGTCGCTGAGCGCGAACGCGCTGTCGCCCTCGTGCGCGAGCACTGTCGCGTGGAACGTGCCGCCGCCCGGGTTGCCCGCGCCGATGCCGATCGTCAGGCGGCCCACATGCGGGTCGGCGCCGGTGGTCCAGCCGAACGCGTACGAGGCGAGCTCGCCCCGCGGCCCGACGAACTCGCCGAACGCCCGCCGCTCCACGCCCGTCGCGTCGCGCGTCGGCGCCTCGGTGAGCCGGCCCTCCAGCACCTCGACGTCCGGGCGCCCGACCCGGTCGACGGCCGCGTCGACCACGGACGCGCGGCCGGGGTCGACCGGGTTGATGCCGGCGGACTCGAAGCGCCGCTCGAGCGCCTCCAGGCCGCGGGCGTGCCGGAACGTCTTCTCGGCCTCGGTGACGGGCAGCAGCCACAGCAGCCGGGCGCGGCCGCCGGGGACCGGGCACTCCTCCAGCGCCGGGCCCCACGGGTACGGCAGGCTGACCAGCAGGTGGTCGCACTCGGACGCGCCGGCCCAGGGGCGCCCGATCGGCACGGTGTGGCCGTGGTCGAGCGCGCCGCCCCCGCCGCCCGCGTGGTAGTACGCGACCATGCTCAGCGTCTCGGCGTGCTGCTCGTCGGCGGGCTCGGGGGCGTACAACAGGAACTCGAGGCCCTCACCGTCGTGCTGGGTGGCGTCCCAGACGCCGCTGGTGACGTAGAGCCGGCCGCCGTCCTCCGGGTCCAGGCGCAGGATGTGCAGGCCCGGCACCCGGTCGCGGATCGGGCCGGGCGCGGGCGGGAGCACGGCGACCTTCCGCCCCGGGAAGCGGGCGCGGAGGTGCTCCAGCAGGGCCCGGGCGGCCGGGGTCAGCTCGTGATCCACTGCGGCAGTGTCTCACGGAAGGCGCTCGACGAACGTCCAGTGCCGGCCCACCGGGCAGTACTGGAACCGGGTCGGGCCCAGGCGGACGGCCTTGAACGAGACGCCGGGCACCCAGTCGGTGGTGAAGACGTGGCCGTCGCGGCACCGCACCGGGACCTCGGCGCCGTAGGGCCCGGTCCGCACCGCGCCCGCGATCCGGTACACCACCACGCCCGCCACCGCGAGCAGCACGACGAGGGCGACCAGCGTGATCAACTGCTGTGTCACGGATCCATTGTCGCGCGGTTACAGCCGTTTCACCCATCGGCGCCAGGCCGGTTGCCGCTCGTAGCCCGCCGCCGCCCACGCCGGGTGGGCGAGCGCGTTGTCCTCCAGTACCATCGCGTCGGCCCGGCGGCCGCCGAGGGCCCGGAAGCGCCGCTCGGCCGCGTCGAGCAGCCGCCGGCCGATGCCCTCGCGGCGCCGCCCGGGGTGGACCGCGAAGCGGTACAGGTGGCAGCGCCAGCCGTCGAAGCCCGCCACGACCGAGCCGACGATCAGCTCCCCGTCGACCGCGAGGATCAGCGCCCCGGGGGTCCCGGCCGAGCAGCGCGGCCACCGCACCGGCGTCGTCGCCGGCCCGGTTGGTGTCCTCGGCCGCGAGCTTCCAGAACGCGAGCACGGCGGGAATGTCGGCCTCGGCGGCGGCCCGCAGCGCCGGCGCCGGGCTCATGACCGCGCCGCCGGTACCGGCCAGACGGCGACGGGGTCCAGCCCGCACGCGAGCCGCGTTGGCGTCGCGGTGCACGGCGGGGACGTCCAGTGCCCGGCCCGGGCGAACACCCGCACCGCGCCCGTCCCGGCGTCGAGCCGGCCGATGAGCGTGGTGCCGTCCGCGGCGGTGGTGGCGGCCAGGATGCCGTCGCCGCCGAGGGCGCCGATGACGTACCAGTCCGGGATGCGGCGCAGGACCCGGCCGGTCGCCGGGTCCAGCACGAGCAGGCCCGGCCCGGGGCCGGCGGCGTCCTGCGGGTACGGGGTGGCCAGCATGAACCGGGCGTCGGGGGAGCCGATGTTCGTGAGCCCGTCGAGGTGCCAGCGCTCGCGGCCCGTGCCGGGGTCGAGCACCGTGACCGCGCCCGCGTTGCCGGCGCACACCAGCGGGGCGCACCACCACAGCGGTTCGCCGTCCGGGCCGTTGTCGCGGCGCCACAGCCTCCGGCCCGTCGTCAGGTCGTAGACGGCGCCGTCGAGCGTGAGGCCGCGGTCGTTGGTGCGGATGGCGAGCAGCCGGTCGCCGCTGATGTCGAACCAGTTGAACGGGTCGGGGTGGTCCAGCGCGGCCGTCCGTACCACCGCGGCCGAATCGGCACGGCGCACCCGCAGCGCGCCGCCGGCGGTGAGCTCCGCGATCGCCACGCGTTCGCCCTCGCGCACGAGCGTCCGCGTGACGTCCCCCGGCGGGCCGAGCGACCAGCGCACGGCGCCGGTGCGGATGTCGATCCCGGCGTCGGTCACCGTCGCCGACTCGTCGGTCGTGGCGACCACGACGCCCGATGCGCCGGCGGTACCGTAGACGGACGGCACGAAACCGTTTGCCCGCCACCGCTCGTCGCCCGTGGCGGCGTCGAACCCGGTCAGGAAGTCCGGGTCGTCGTGGGCCAGCACCACCCGCCCGGCCTCGACGCTCACCAGCCGCGAGCCGGGCGTGACCGGGGCCGTCCAGCGCCGCCGGCCGTCCGACGCCCGGTACGCCGCCAGCGACTCGCGCGACACCAGGTAGACGGTGCCGCCGTCGACGCGGAGGTCGGTGACGCCGTCGCCGGGCAGCCGCACCGCCGGGTCGAGCGGCGCCGGCGGCCCCGTGCCGGAGAGCAGGGCGACGGCCGCCCCGGCGAGGAGGAGCAACGGCCGGCGGGAGCGCCGACGCCGGCCGGGCCCGGGCTGCGGCGGGCCGCCGTAAGTGTCGAGGTCGATCAATGCCGGGCCGCTCCTCCGCAGATGTTGGAGCGCCGAGGCGCCGATTGTACTGAGCGTGTTCGTCGATGTACAGATGGTGTGATGACCTTGGTGCGGGCGTAGCATCCGACCATGAACAACACCGCCGAGATTACGCAGATCGAGGACGCGGAGGGGTACATCGCGTCGATCTGCTTCAAGACGGGGCCGCCGCTGACCGTCGGCGTGGAAATTGAGCAACTCGTGCACGTCGCCGACCATCCGCATCGGCCGCTCGGGACCGCGCGCCTCACCGCCGTGCTCCGCGGGCACGAGCCGCAGGACGGCGGGCGGATCGCGCTCGGCCCCGGCGGGCAGGTCACCCTCGCGGCGTGGCCGCAGGCCGGGCTGGAGCGCCTGCACGAGACCGTCCACGCCGAGCTCGACCGGCTCGACCTGCTCGTCACGCGGGGCGGCCTGCGCCTCGCCGGGCTCGGCATCGATCCGCACCGGGCGCCCCGGCGGGTCGTCGACTCCCGGCGGCAGCGCGCGATGGCCGGCGCTCTCGCCCGGCGCGGCGGCGACGGGCGCGTCCTGATGTACAGCACCGCCGGGCTCCGCCCGCTGCTCCCGGCCGGCCCGCCCGAGGACCTCGAGGCGCGCTGGGCCGCCGTCCACGAGCTCGGCCCGCCGCTGCTGGCGCTGTTCGCGAACTCGCCGGTGCACGCCGGCCGCGACACCGGCTGGGCCTCGACGCGCATGCGCGCCTGGTACGCCCTCGACCCCTCCCGCGCCGGCGCGCCGCCCACGACGCCCGACCCGGCCGCGGCCTGGGCCCGCCACGCGCTGCACGCGCCCCTGCTCTACGCCCGCGGCCCCGCGGCGAACTGGAGCGTCCCCGACGGCGTCACGTTCGCCGACTGGATCGGCGGCGCGCTGCCCCGGCGGCCGACCTTCGCCGACCTCGACGAGCATCTGGGCACGCTGTACCCGCCGGTGCGCCCGGGCGGCCACCTGGAGGTGCGCTACCTCGACGCGCAGCCGGGCGGAGACTGGTTCGCGCCCGTCGCGGTGCTCGCCGCGCTGCTGGGCGACGGGGCCACGATCGCCGCGGCCCGCGAGCTGGCGGCGCCGGCCGCCGGGCGCTGGGTCGAGGCCGCCCGCTACGGGCTGACCGACGCCGTCATTGCCGCCGCCGCGCCGCCGCTGGTGGAGCTGGCGCTGCGGACGCTGGAGCGCGACGGCCTGCCCGGGCCGCTGCTCGAGGAGGTCTCGGGCGCGGTCGAGAGCCGCTTTCGCCGTGCCCATATGCTATAAAATCGATAGGAGACGGCGACTGAATGTGGGGTCGTGATGGCGGTCGCGGCCCTGCTCTTCACCGGCGCGCTGGTGGCGCTGGCCGTGCGCGCCGAGGGCGTCTTCTGGGTGCTCGCCGCCCTGGCCGTCGGGTGGCAGCTGGTGCTGGTGGAGCGCGACCTCAGCCGGTCACGGAGCCGTTGTAGCGGAGATCCGCCTCCGCCTGATGCGTGATCCGGTGCAGGGCGCGGTCCGGCGAGAGCTCGGCCCACACGGTCGCCTCGGGCGGGGTGTCCACGCCGAAGCCGACGAGCTGATGGGCGATCCGGACGATCCGGTTCACCACGAGCGTCATGGTCCGCTGCCTCATGCCCCAAAGCATATCGCTCCGATAGGATTAAGCAAAGGCTACGCTGGATCGGTGAGAGTCGGCTGGGTGGCGGTCCTGTGTGCGGTGCTGGTGACCGGGTGTAGCGGCGGGCCGGAGCAGGCCCCGGTGCCGGCGCCACCGGCGAGCTCCGGCACGGGTGCGAGCGCCGGCCCGAGCGCGGGTCCGGGCCGGGCCGCGCCCGACCTCGGCGCGCCGCAGGAGATCGCGACCGGGCTCGACGTGCCCTGGGGCGTGACGTTCCTGCCCGGCGGCGACGCGCTCGTCGCCGAGCGCGGCACCGGCCGCGTGCTGCAGGTGCCGGCCCGGGGCGGCGCGCCGACGCCGGTGTACCAGGTGCCGGGCGTGTCCGCCCAGGGCGAGGGCGGCCTGCTCGGGCTGGCCGTGTCGCCGGGGTACGCGCAGGACGGTTACGTGTACGCCTACTTCACCAGCGGCTCCGACAACCGCATCGTCCGCTTCAAGCTCGGCCCCGCCGCGCCCGAGGTCATCTTCAGCGGGCTCGCCAAGGCCGGCATCCACAACGGCGGGCGGATCGCGTTCGGCCCCGACGGGCTGCTCTACGTCGGCGCCGGCGACGCGGGCCAGCGCGGCCTCGCCCAGGACCCGAAGAGCCCCAATGGCAAGATCCTCCGGCTCGCCCCGGACGGCCGGCCGGCGCCCGGGAACCCGACGGCGGGCTCGCCGGTCTACAGTCTCGGGCACCGCAACGTCCAGGGCCTCGCGTGGGACTCGGCGGGGCGGCTGTGGGCGGTCGAGTTCGGCCAGGACACCTACGACGAGGTCAACCTGATCAAGCCGGGCGCCAACTACGGCTGGCCGGTCGTCGAGGGCCAGGGCGACACCCAGGGCGGCAGGTTCACCAACCCGCTGGTCGTGTGGCGCACCGGCGACGCGTCCCCGTCCGGCGCGGCGATCATCGGCGACACGCTGTACGTCGCGGCGCTGCGGGGCGAGCGGCTGTGGACGGTGCCGCTCGACGGCGAGAAGACCGGCACGCCGAAGGCGGAGCTGCGGGGGCGGTACGGCCGGCTGCGCACCGCCGCCGCCGCGCCCGACGGCTCGCTGTGGCTGACCACCTCGAACCGGGACGGGCGCGGCGACCCGAAGAGCGGCGACGACCGCATCCTGCGCTTCGCCGGGTAGGACCCGGACTCAGCCGCCCTTCTGCATACCGACGCCGGGCTTGATCCGGGCGGAGCCGATCGCCTTGCCCTTGGCGCTGTAGATGGTGACCAGGGGGTACTGCTCCGCGGGCCCCGGGCTCGTCATGCCACGGTCCGGGAAGAAGCTCGCGCCGGGCGCCGGCTTGCCCTGCCGCCGCAGCCAGAAGACGGTGATGACGTCCTTGTTCCAGCGGGCGAACTTGGCCTCGGTGGTCTTGCCGTCGGCCTGGCTGGTGACGCGCGAGGCCTCGCCCCGGAAGGCGCCGAACTCGATGATGCTGCCGTCCGTCGCGACGCACTGGGCCAGGTCGAGGAACGGCGGCTGCGACTCGGAGCCGGTGCCGCCCGTGCACATGCCGATGTCCTGGCTGACGGCGCCGGTGGCGGTGTCGCGGACGGCCTGGGCGAAGACCGGCCGCTCGGAGGCCATCCAGAAGAAGAGCACCAGCTCCTTGCCGTCCACGACGATGCCGGTCGGCATCGTGTTGCCGGCGACCTGGGCGCTGGGGCCGATGTCGATGGGGATGGACGAGGGGGTGACCGGTCCGCCGGGCCCGGAGCCGCCGGACGACTCGGCGCAGGCGGACACGGCGAACGGTACGGCGAGGGCGAGCAGGAGCGGGACGAGCAGCAACTGGCGGCGGCGCATCGAACCTCCCGGAGGCTTGTGCCTGTTACAACGCCACGGGACGGTCAGATGGTTGGCGGGGCGGTGCTGCCGCGCACGACGAGCTCGGTGGCCAGCTCGACCCGGGCCGGCTCGACGACCTCGCCCTGGGCGAGCTGCAGCACCATCCGGGCCGCGGTGGCGCCCATCTCGGCGAACGGCTGGCGCACCGTGGTCATCGGCGGCCCGCACCAGCGCGTGACCTCGATGTCGTCGAAGCCCACGACGCTGAGGTCGGCGGGGATGCGCAGCCCGAGGCGGCGGGCGGCCTCGTAGACGCCGAGGGCCTGCAGGTCGTCGCCGCACACGACCGCGGTCGGGCGGTCGGCCCGGGACAGCAGCTCGTGGCCCAGGTCGATGCCGTCCTCGAAGGTGAACCGGCCGTGGCGGACCAGGTCGGCCTCCAGCGGGTGCCCGGCGGTCTCCAGGGCGCCGCGGGACGCCTCGAGGCGGGCCCGCGCGCACAGGTACTCCATCGGCCCGGTGATCACCCCGATCCGGCGGTGGCCGAGGTCGAGCAGGTGCCGGGTCGCGGCGACCCCGCCGCTCCAGTTCGTCGCGCCCACGGACGGGATGGTGTGGGTGGGCTCGCCGGTCGGGTCGAGCACCACCATCGGCACGCCGCTGGCGATCAGCTGCTCGTACTGGCGGACCCGGAACGCGGAGTTCACGGCGATGACGCCGGTGGGGCGGCGGGCCAGGAGCCGGTCGGCGGGGCGGCGGCCGCCCGGGACCGGCCCCTGCAGGTCGGTGAAGCCGACGGCCAGGTCGCGCTCGCGGACGGTCTGCTCGACGCCGCGCAGGATCTCCATCGCGAGGTGGCTCTCCAGCCCGAAGAACGCCACCTCGATGTTCGGGGTCGTGGTGACGGCGTCGGCGCGGCGGTACCCGTGCTCGCGCAGCAGCGCCTCCACCCGGTCGCGGGTCTCGGCGGCGATCCCGGCCCGGCCGTTGAGCACCTTGGAGACCGTCGGCACCGACACCCCGGCGAGCTGCGCGATGGTGGCGACGGTGACCTCGCCCCGGCGGCGCCGGCCCCCGTTCCCCGGCGTCGTCATGCGATGGGGGCGGTGCTGTTGCGGACGACGAGCGGCGTGGCCAGCTCCAGCCGGGACGCGTCGAGCCGCTCCCCGGCCACGAGCGTGAGCAGCATCCGCGTGGCCAGGGCGGCCATCTCGGTGAGCGGCTGGTGGACGGTGGTCAGCGGCGGGATCGACCAGCGGGCCTGCTCGAGGTCGTCGAAGCCGACGACGGACAGGTCGTCGGGGACGCGCCGGCCGCGCTCGTAGAGGGCCTCGTACGCGCCCCGGGCCATCTCGTCCGAGCACGCGAAGATGGCCGTCGGCGGGTCCGGCAGGTCGAGCAGGGCGAGGGTCTCGCGGTGCCCGGTCGGGCTGGTGAAGTCGCCGACGCGGATGTACCCGGGCGGCACCTGCAGCCCCGCCGCGTGCATGGCGGCGCGGTAGCCGTCGACGCGGGCCTGGGAGCACAGCACGTCCTCGGGGCCGCCGATGACGGCGATGCGGCGGTGGCCGAGGCCGAGGAGGTGCTCGGTCGCGGTCAGCGCACCGGTCCAGTTCGTGGCGCCGACCGACGGTAC
Source organism: Dactylosporangium sp. McL0621 (assembly GCF_049995355.1). Classification (NCBI taxonomy): domain Bacteria; kingdom Bacillati; phylum Actinomycetota; class Actinomycetes; order Micromonosporales; family Micromonosporaceae; genus Dactylosporangium; species Dactylosporangium sp. McL0621. The sequence goes on along the minus strand of NZ_CP188259.1, from coordinate 7,967,399 downwards.
CGCCGGATCCGGCTGGCCCACCGGGTCGATCACGACGACCGGGATGCCGAGCCCGGACAGCTGCCCGAGCTGCTCCGCGGACAGCTCCGACAGGACCAGCAACACCCCGTCGGAGCGGCGCGCGGCGAGGCCCTCCAGCCAGCGGCGGTCCGGCGCGGTGCGCACCCGCCCGTGCACGGCGGACACGACGACGCCGGTGCCGGCCCGGTGCGCGGTCTCCTCGACGCCGGCGAGGATCTGCATGGCCCACGAGTTGCCGAGGTCGACGAAGACCACGTCGATGAGCCCGGCCGCGGTGGGCGGCTGGGCGCGCCGCGGCTTGTAGCTGTGCCGCCGCAGCAGGTCCTCGACCCGGTTCCGGGTGGCCGGCGCGACGTCGCGCCGCCCGTTGAGAACCTTCGAGACCGTGGGCACGGAGACGCCCGCCTCGGCGGCGATCTCCGCCATGGTGGCCCGTTGGTGCTGCGTCATCCGGTTTCCCTTTCGCATGTTCGGCCCGGAGAGTCTATGTCGAAACTTTCGCGAGCCAAGCCACCTGTCGCAGAGTGTGCAGTGCCTCTCCGCCCTCGTGGCCGTTGAACTCGTAGACGTGCACGGTTTTGTCCGTTCCGCCGTACCGGTTGTAGGCGGCGAAGGCGGTGCTCGGCGGGCACACGGTGTCGCGCAGTCCCACGCCGAAGTGGGCCGGGGCGGTGGCCCGGCGGGCGAAGCTCACACCGTCCAGGTAGGACAGAGTGCGGCGCACCCGGGCGTGCGCGGTGCGGTGCACGGCCAGGAACTGGGCGATCTCGCCGTACGGGGACGCGTCGGTGAGCGCCAGCGCGCGCTCGACGTGGCACAGGAACGGCGCCGAGGCGAGCAGCGCGTGCAGGTCCGGCACGAGCCCGGCGACGGCCAGGGCGAGCCCGCCGCCCTGGCTGTTGCCGGCCGCGGCGACCCGGGCGGGGTCGACGCCGGGCAGGGCGCGCACGGCGTCCACCGCGCGCACGGCGTCGGTGACGAGCCGCCGGTAGTAGTACTCCCGCGGGTCGAGGATGCCCTGCGTGGTGGGCCGGTGCCCGCCGGCCGCGCCGCGGTGCGGGTCGGGGGTGTCGCCGCCGTTGCCGTACTGGTCGCCCTGCCCCCGCACGTCCATGAGCAGGTGCGCGTAGCCGGCCGCGGGCCAGACGAGCCGCTCGCCGGGCAGGCCCCGGCCGCGGCCGTAGCCGGCGAACTCGACGACCGCGGGCAGCTCGGCGGCGGTGCCGGCCGGGCGGGTGTACCAGGCCCGGATCGGCGCGCCGCCGAAGCCCGCGAACGTGACGTCCCAGGTGTCCACCAGCGCCAGCCCGGTCGGCTCCGGCCGGACCTGCAGCACCGGCGGGGCGGTGCGGGCCTCGGCGAGAGTCTCGGTCCAGAACCCGTCGAAGTCGTCCGGCTCGGCCACCTCGGGGGCGTACCGCTCCAGCTCCGGCAGCGGCAGGTCGAACGCGGGCATCCGGCATCCTCCGAAACTTTCCGATCGCCGGTCGGTCGGCGCCGGGCGCCATGGTAGCGCTACCAGGCCCTCTGCAACAGATCGGCCATTGCAAGTGTTTGCAGCTCACAGCGTCACCAGCGGATCCCTTGACACCTTTCAGTGAAAAACCTAAATTACGCCTTGCCCAACGACAGATTTCCGAAACTTTCGGGAAGGGATGCGGAGAATGGTGGTGCAAGCTCGGCGCCGGACCTGGCGCGCGGCCCTACGGCGGGACTGGCAGCTGTACTCCCTCGCCGCGGTCCCGCTCGCGTTCTTCGTGATCTTCCGGTACCTGCCCATGGCCGGGAACGTGATCGCCTTCCGCCGCTACCGGCCCGGCGGCGACCTCTTCGGCGAGCGGTGGGTCGGCCTGCACTACTTCGAGATGTTCTGGGACGACCCCACGTTCTGGCACGTCTTCACGAACACGCTCATCATCGGCGGGCTGACCCTCGCGTTCGCGTTCCCGCTGCCGATCGTGCTGGCCCTGCTGCTCAACGAGGTCCGCACCCGCTGGCTCAAGCGGCTCGTGCAGACCATCTCCTACCTGCCGCACTTCATGTCCATCGTGGTCGTGGCCGGCCTGGTCTTCCAACTGCTCGCGCTCAACGGCGCGGTAAACGCCGGCATCAAGGCGCTCGGCGGCGACCCGATCTCGTTCCTGCAGCAGCCGGAGTGGTTCCGCACCATCTACGTCTCCTCGGAGCTCTGGCAGACCGTCGGCTGGGGCACGATCCTGTACCTCGCCGCGCTCACCACCGTCGACCAGGAGCTGTACGAGGCCGCCCGCATCGACGGGGCCGGCCGGTGGCGCCAGACCTGGCACGTGACGCTGCCCGGCATCCGGCCGACGATGATGACGCTGCTCATCCTCAACGTCGGCACGTTCATGGCGGTCGGGTTCGAGAAGGTCCTGCTGCTGTACAACCCGCTGACGTACCCGACCGCCGACGTCATCTCCACGTACCTGTACCGGGTCGGCGTCGTGTCGGGCAGCTTCAGCTACGCCGCCGCGATCGGGCTCTTCGAGTCGGTCATCGGCCTGACGCTGGTGCTGACGACCAACTTCATCTCGCGCCGCACGGTTGGAGCGAGCCTGTGGTGAGCCGGGCCTTCCAGGTCGTCAACGGGATCGTGCTCACCGTGGTCGTGGTGCTGACCCTGTACCCGTTCGTCAACGTCATCGCCCGCTCCTTCAGCGACGAGCACTCCATCCAGGCCGGCCAGGTCAACCTGTGGCCGCGCGGGTTCAACACGACCACCTACCAGCGGGTCCTGGGCGACCCGGTGTTCTGGACCAACTACGGCAACACCGTGCTCTACACCGTCGTGGCCACCGCGATCTCGATGGTGCTGACCACCTGCTTCGCGTACGTGCTGTCCAAGAAGCACCTCAAGGGCCGCACCGCGCTCGTCGCCGTCGCGGTCTTCACGATGTTCTTCAACGGCGGGCTCATCCCGAACTACGTGCTCGTCAGCTCGCTCGGCCTGCGCAACTCCATCTGGGCGATCGTGCTGCCCAACGCGATCAGCGTGTTCAACCTGCTGGTGATGAAGGCGTTCTTCGAGAGCATGCCGGTCGAGCTGGAGGAGGCCGGCGCCGTCGACGGCCTCAGCACCTACGGCAACCTGCTGCGGATCGTGCTGCCGCTGTCGAAGGCGGTGGTCGCCACGATGACGCTGTTCTACGCGGTGTCGTTCTGGAACTCGTGGTTCTCGGCGTTCCTGTACCTCGACGACGCCGACATGTTCCCCGTCACGATCTACCTGCGCAACCTCATCGCCGGGGCGACCGGCGGCACGGACATCACCGCGCCCAGCGAGATGACGCTGCAGGTCGCGGCCAACATCCAGGCCGTGACGATCGTCCTCACCGCACTGCCGATCGTCATGGTCTACCCGTTCATCCAGCGCTACTTCGTTTCCGGGGTCACCCTCGGCGCGGTCAAGGGCTGACGCGCCGCCCCGCCTGAAGGACCGAGGAGTCCACCATGAAGTTCACCAGACGGGCCGTGCTCGGCGCCGCCGGTGCCGCCGCGTTCGCCACCCTCGCCGGCTGCTCGGGCGACGACGAGGACGACACCGGCGGCGGCAAGGCCGAGGACTACAGCGCCAACCGCGACGGGGCGATGGACGACTACGGCCTCGGCAAGCAGTTCACCGCGAAGGCGCCGCTGACGTTCCCCATCATGATGTACAGCAACGCCGCCTACCCGTACAAGGCGGACTGGCTCTTCTTCAAGGAGCTGACCAAGCGCACCGGGGTGACGCTGCAGTCGACGGTGGTGCCGGGCAGCGACTACAACCAGAAGCGCAGCGTCGTCGTCGCCTCCGGGGACGCGCCGACGATCATCCCGAAGACGTACCACCCCGACGAGGAGGCGTACATCGCCAGCGGGGCGATCCTGCCGATCAGCGACCACCTCGACCTGCTGCCGAACTTCAAGGAGCAGGTCGCCAAGTGGAAGCTGGAGCCGGACCTCGACGGCTTCCGGCAGCAGGACGGGAAGTTCTACCTGCTGCCCGGCCTGCACGAGGCCGCCTGGCAGGACTACTCGCTGGCCATCCGCACCGACATCCTGCAGCAGCTCAACCTGCAGATCCCCAAGACGTGGGACGACCTGCACAACGTGCTCAAGGCCATGAAGCAGGCCTACCCGGACTCGTACCCGCTGTCCGACCGGTGGAGCACCCCGCCCCAGCCCGGCGGCAACAACCTGCTCAACCTCGTCGGCTCGTCCTACGGCGCCCTGGCCGGCTGGGGCTTCCAGCACACGGTCTGGGACGACGGGGCGAAGAAGTTCTTGTACGCCGGCGCCACCGACCAGTACAAGCAGATGCTGCAGTTCCTCAACACGCTAGTGGCCGAGAAGCTCGTCGACCCGGAGAGCTTCACCCAGCCCGACGACCAGGCCAAGCAGAAGTTCGCCAACGGCAAGTCGTTCGTCATGAGCTGCAACGCGCAGACGCTCGTCAACGAGATCCGGCCCAGCATCAAGAACATCCCCGGTGCGACGGTGCTGAAGATCCCGCCGCCGACCGGCCCGATGGGCGAGACCATCTACGTCTCCCGCCTCGAGTCCGGCCTGATGATCTCGGCGAAGGCCCGTCAGAGCAAGAACTTCGTCGCCCTCATGCAGTTCATCGACTGGCTGTACTACTCGCCGCAGGGCAAGATGTTCGCCAAGTGGGGCATCGAGGGCACCACCTACACCGGCAGCGTCGAGGACGGCACATTCAAGCTCGCCAGCGACGTCAACTGGGGCGGGCTCAACCCGTCGGGCACGAAGAACCTCCAGGTCGAGTACGGCTTCGTGAACGGCGTCTTCGTCTACGGCGGCTCCACGAAGCTGCTCAACTCCCAGTTCCCCAAGGAGGAGCTGGCCTTCCAGGAGGTCATGAACAAGCGCACCAACCGGCCCCAGCCGCCGCCGCGGCCCCTCAACGCCGAGGAGCGCGAGCAGGCCACGCTGTGGGAGACCGCGCTGAAGGACCACGTCTTCCAGAACACGCTCAAGTTCATCCTCGGCCAGCGCCCACTGAGCGACTGGAACGCCTACGTGAGCGAGCTCAAGGGCAAGAACATGGACAAGTACGTCGAGACGGTCAACGGCGCCTACGACCGGTACAAGAAGGCGCACGGCTGAGTGAGCGCCCCGATGCTCGTCCCGGACCGGCCCTCGGGCCGCCTCACCGACGCCTGGCGCCGCTGTGTCGGCGCCGGGCGGTTCGAACTGGCGCTGCGCCGCGACTACCAGGACTCCCTCGCCCTCGTGCAGCGGGAGATCGGGTTCCGGCACATCCGCCAGCACGGTCTGCTCAGCGACGGCGTCGGGGTCCACCGGCCCTACGACTTCGCCGGCGAGCGCCGGGCCGCGCACGTGTTCACCTACGTCGACCAGATCGTCGACGCCTACCTGGCGCTGGGGGTGCGGCCGTTCGTCGAGCTCGGCTTCACCCCTGCCGCGCTGGCCTCCGGCGCGCAGACGGTCTTCTGGTGGCAGGGCAACGTGACACCGCCGGAGTCGCCGAAGGAGTGGACGGCGCTGGTGCGCTCCACGGTGGCGCACCTCGTCGACCGCTACGGCCTCGACGAGGTGCGTGGCTGGCCGATCGAGGTGTGGAACGAGCCGGACCTGACCGTGTTCTGGAAGGACGCCGACCAGGACGCGTACCACCGGCTCTACGAGATGACCGCGCACGCGGTCAAGGAGGTCGACGCGTCGCTGCAGGTCGGCGGGCCGGCCATCTCGCCCGGCGCCGACGACGACTGGCTGGCCCGCTTCGCCGGCTTCGTCACCGACCGTTCGGTGCCGATCGACTTCGTCAGCCGGCACGCGTACACCTCCGGCCCCGCGCAGACGGTGCCGTTCGGCTCCTACCAGACCCTCCGGCCGGCCGCGACGCTGCTGGAGCAGTTCGCGGCCCCGCGCCGCCGGCTGGCCGGCACGGCGCTGGCCGGGCTGCCCGTCCACATCACCGAGTTCAGCTCCTCCTACCGCCCGGACAACCCGATCCACGACACCGCGTTCCACGCCGCCTACCTCGCCCCCGTGGTGGCCGCGGCCGGCGATCTCGTCGACTCGTTCTCGTACTGGACGTTCTGCGACATGTTCGAGGAGGCCGGCGTGCCGGCGACCATGTTCCACGGCGGCTTCGGGCTGCTGACCCACCGCCAGATCAAGAAGCCGACCTTCCATCTGTACGCGTTCCTCGCCCGCATGGGCCCCGACGTGCTCGCCCGCGGCGAGGACCACCTCGTCACCCGCGACGCCGCCGGGCACGTCACCGTGCTCGCCTGGGCGCCCACCGACCACACCGGACAGTCCACCGTGGATAGTCACCGGATCCGGCTGTCCGTGCCCGTCGGACGGTCCGAGACGGCGTTCGTCGCCCGGTCCAGCGCCGGCGAGGACGCCGGCAACGCCCGGGCGGCGTGGGCGGCGATGGGCCGGCCCGCCTCACCCACGTCCCGCCAGCTCGACGCGCTGCGCGAGGCCGCGGAGCCGGTCCGCACCCACCGCAGCGTGCCGGTCGTCGCGGGCCGGGCCGAGCTCGACCTGACCCTCGGGCGCCACGAGGTGACCCTGGTCGAGGTGAGCCCCGTGACCGACGAGACGCCGCCGTGGTTCGACGACGCCCGGCTCTTCGGCGGTGGTACCGCATGAGCACGCTCTTCCGCGCCTCCGCCCTGATCTACACGCTCCTGGTCGTCGAGTTCCTGTTCCTGCTGGTGGCCGCGCCCGGCTTCGTCGTGCTGCTGCTCCTGGCCCGGGACAGCAGCAACGTGCCGCTGTTCGCGCTGTGCGCGATCCCGTTCGGGCCGGCCGCGTCCGCCGCCGTCTACGCCCTGCACCGCCGCCGCTCGGACCTCGCCGACCTCCATCCGGCCGCCGCGTTCTGGCGCGGGTACCGGCTCAACGCCCTGGGTGTCCTGCGGATCTGGCTCCCCGCCCTCGCGGTGCTCGCCGTGCTGGCCGTCTCCCTCGTGCACCGGGCGGCCGCGGGCGTCCCGGCCTGGTGGTCCGTGCTCCTGCTGGTCCTGGCCGCGGTCGTGGTCCTGTGGAGCGCCAACGCCCTGGTGATCTCCTCGCTGTTCGTGTTCCGCACCGCCGACATCGCCCGGCTCGCCGCCTACTTCCTGGCCCACCGGCCCGGGGTCGCCCTCGGCACGGCCGGGGTGCTGCTCACCGCGGGCGCGATCACCGTGTTCGCCTCCGAGGCCGTCGCCCTGCTGCCGGCCTCCCTGCTGATCGGCGGCCTGCTGCTCGTCGCGCGCCCCATGTGCGCCGAGATCGAGAAGCGGTTCGTGGCGTGAACGCGCGCATGGACGGGTTACGCCGCCGGCTCGGCGGCTTCGCGTTCGGCGGCGACTACAACCCGGAGCAGTGGGACCGTCCGGTGTGGAAGGAGGACGTCGAGCTCATGCGCCGGGCCGGCGTCAACCTGGTCACCGTCGGCGTCTTCGCCTGGGCGTCGCTGGAGCCGGAGCCTGGCCGGTACACCTTCGGCTGGCTCGACGAGGTGATGGACCTGCTGCACGGCGGCGGCATCAGCGTCGACCTCGCCACCCCGACGATGGCGCCGCCCGTCTGGCTCTCCCACGGCCACCCCGAGGTGCTGCCGGTCATGGCCGACGGCGAGACCTTCGGCTTCGGCAACCGGCTGCACTACGACCCGACCTCGCCGCGGTACCGCGAGCACGCCGTGGGCATCGCCGGCAAGCTCGCCGAGCGCTACTCGCACCACCCCGCGCTCGCCATGTGGCACATCAGCAACGAATACGGCCCCACGGCGTACGGGCCATGCGCCGCCGAGGCGTTCCGGACCTGGCTGCGGCGCCGCTACGGCGACCTCGAGGCGCTCAACGAGGCCTGGTACACCCGGTTCTGGGGGCAGCGCTACACCGACTGGGCCCAGGTCGCCCCGCCCGAGGTGCCCCGCACCTGGTCGAACCCGGCCCGCCGCCTCGACTTCAAGCGCTTCACCTCCGACGCGCTGCTGGAGTGCTTCGTGGCCGAGCGCGACGCCGTCCGCCGGTACCGCGACGACCTGCCGATCCTCACGAACTTCATGCGCTTCTACCGCCACGCCGACTACTGGCGCTGGGCGCGCGAGGAGGACGCGGCCGCCCTCGACATCTACCCCGACCCCGGCCGGGCCGACGCGCACGTCGCCGCCGCCCTCAACTTCGACCTCATGCGCTCCCTGCGCGGCGAGCCCTGGCTGCTCATGGAGCAGGCCGCGTCCGGGGTGTCGCAGTGGCGGGTCAACAACGTCAAGCGCCCCGGGCGGATGCGGCTGGGTTCGTACCAGGCCATCGCCCACGGCGCCGACAGCGTCCTGTACTTCCAGTGGCGCGCCTCGCGCGGCGGCCACGAGCGTTTCCACTCCGCGATGCTGCCGCACTCCGGAACCGGGGCCCGCAGCTGGCAGGAGGTCGAGGCGCTCGGCAACGAGCTGCCCCGCATCGCGGCGGCCGCCGGCGCCCCGTCCACGGCCGAGGTCGCGCTGCTGTTCGACTGGGACGCCTGGTGGGGCCTGGAGGACACGTACGGCCTGCCCCGCAACGACTTCGACTACGCCCGGATCGCCACCGACCACTACCGGCCGCTGCTGGAGGCGCACTACGCCGTCGACCTGGTCTCGTTCGCCGGCGACCTGAGCCGGTACCGCGTTCTTGTCATACCCAACGCGTACCTTGTCCATGACGGGTTCGCCACCGCCGTCGAGGCGTTCGCGGCGGCCGGCGGGACCGTCGTGATCTCTCTGTTCTCCGGTGTCGTCGATCGGGACAACCAGGTGCGGCAGCCCGCCTACCCGGGTGCGTTCCGGCGGCTCATCGGGGCCTACATAGACGAGTACTGGCCGGCCCGGGAGGAGGAGACGTTCGAGGTCGAGTTCGCCGACGGGACCACCGCGACCGCCGACTGGTGGCAGGAGAGCCTGCACCCGGAGACGGCCCGGGTGCTGGGGGAGTACACGGGGGGTGACCTGGCCGGGCGGCCGGCGCTGATCCGCAACGACTTCGGCTCCGGCTGTGTCGTGTACATCGGCACCCGGCTGTCGCCCGAGGCCCTGCGGGACACGGTGCTGAGCGCGGTCCGGGCGGCGGGGGTGGCGCCGGTCGTCGAGGGGGCGCCGCCCTACGTGGAGGCGACCCGGCGCGACCGCTATCTGTTCCTGCTCAACCACTCCGACACCCGCACGGCCTCCGTGGCGGTGCCGGGGCCGGGGGTCGAGCTGCTCGGCGGGTCCACTGTGGACGGCACCGTGACGCTGGCGCCGCTCGCGGTGGCCGTGGTGGAGCTGTCATGAACGCGGTGCACCCGGCCTGGTTGCGGCGGGTCAACGACGAGGGGGTCGTGCTCACCCGGGACCCGGGCTGCGGGCTGGGGCCGGAGGCGTACACGATCGCGCGGGCCGGCGGCGTGACCACGGTGGTCGCGGCGGACGAGGCCGGGCTGCTGTACGGCTCGTTCCACGCCCTGCGCCTGGACGCGGACCAGCCGGCGTCGACGCACCGGCCGGCCGCGGCCCGGCGGATGATGCAGCACTGGGACAACGTGTTCGTGCACCCGGTCATGGGCCAGGTCGAGCGCGGGTACTCCGGCGGGTCGCTGTTCTGGGAGGACGGGGCGCTCACCGGCGACCTGGACCGCGTCTCGGACTACGCGCGGCTGCTGGCCTCGACCGGGATCAACGCGGTGTCGGTCAACAACGTCAACGTCCACGCGGGCGAGGCGCGGCTGCTCACCGACCGGCTCGGGGAGGTGGCGCTGCTGGCGTCGCGCTTCCGGCAGTACCACATCCGGGTCTTTCTCTCCGTCTCCTTCGCCGCGCCGATGACCCTGGGCGGGCTGGACACCGCCGACCCGTGCGACGCGCGGGTGCGGGCCTGGTGGGCGACGGCGACGCGCCGGGTGTACGACGTGATCCCGGACTTCGGCGGCTACGTCGTCAAGGCCGACTCGGAGGGGCAGCCGGGGCCGTTCGCCTACGGGCGCACGCACGCCGACGGGGCCAACCTGCTCGCCGCCGTGCTGGCGCCGTTCGGGGGCGAGGTGTACTGGCGGGCCTTCGTCTACAACCACCGGCAGGACTGGCGGGACCGGACCACCGACCGGGCCCGGGCCGCCCACGACCACTTCGTGCCGCTCGACGGGCAGTTCGCGGCCAACGTGATCCTGCAGGTCAAGCACGGGCCGATCGACTTCCAGACCCGGGAGCCGGTGTCGCCGGTGCTGCTGGCGATGCCCGCGACCCGGCTCGCCGTCGAGCTGCAGGCGACGCAGGAGTACACGGGGCAGCAGCGGCACGTGTGCTACCTGCCGCCGATGTGGAGCTCGGTGCTGTCCACCGTGGCCGCCCGGGTCGAGGCGGTCGTCACCGTGTCGAACGCCGGCGAGGACCCGTACTGGACCGGGCACCCGCTGGCCCAGGCCAACCTGTACGCGGCCGGGCGCCTCGCCTGGGACCCCGCGCTGGACCCGCTCGAGCTGCTCGACGAGTGGATCCGGCTGACGTTCCCCGCGGCCGCGGCGCCGGTCCTGCACGCGCTGATGGACTCGTCGTGGTCGGTGTACGAGCAGTACACGGCGCCGCTGGGGATCGGGTTCATGGTCAAGCCCGGCGATCACTACGGGCCGGACGTCGACGGGTACGAGTACAGCCCCTGGGGCACCTACCACTTCGCCGACCGTGACGGCGTCGGCGTCGACCGCACCGTCGCGACCGGGACCGGGTTCACCGGGCAGTACCCGGAGCCGTGGCGCTCGCGGTACGAGTCGCTCGGCACGTGCCCGGACGAGCTGCTGCTGTTCTTCCACCACGTGCCCTACACGCACGTGCTGCACTCCGGCCGCACGGTCATCCAGCACATCTACGACACCCACTTCGCCGGCGCGGAGGCCGTGGCCGCGATGGTCCGGCGGTGGGCGGCGCTGTCGCCGGCGGTGGTGGGCGCGGACCTGCACGACCGGGTCGGCCGGCGGCTGGCCGAGCAGGAGCGGTCCAGCGTCGAGTGGCGGGATCAGATCAACACGTACTTCTTCCGGAAGTCGGGTATCGCCGACGCGCACGGCCGTCGCATCCACTGACGCCGCCGCCCCGGTTCTTTTGCGGAACCGGGGCGGCGCACCGGCTACACGTCGATGGTGAGCATCTCGGCCGGGATGCCCGGGGCGTGCATCTCCCGCCAGATGGTGCGCCACTGCGGAATCTCGTGGAAGCGCCGCAGCTCGGCGACGCCGCCGAGCCAGCCGGCCCAGCCCGGGTACGGCGGGTTGTCGACGTCGAACCCGCTCTGCACGAACGTGAGCCGGGTCTTGCCGTCCGAGCCGTCCAGCTCCCAGCTGGAGGTGAGGGCGTCGGCGAAGTTCAGCGTCGCCTTGCGGCCCGGCTCGAACTCGACGAACTTGACCCCGCCGGGGTCGACGTCGAAGCCGCCCATCGCGAACCGGCCGCCCACGAAGGGCTCGATGTCGACCTTGGCCCCGAACCACCGCTGGAAGGTGTCAGCCTGGGTGAGCGAGTCGAACACCGCTTCCGGGGTCGCGTCGATGACGACCGAGGCGCGCATCTCGGTGGAGGTGTAGTCGCACTTGGGCGTCAGGTCGCGGCCGGCGACGTAGTCGGCGAGGTTCGCGATCGCGAGGGACCAGAACGTCTGCAGCGCGCCGCGGGGTCCGGCCTGGTCGGACAGGACCTCGGCGAAGGTGGGCAGGTCGCTCTGGGTGAGGGTGAGCAGGGTCCCGTCGTCGCCGTCGGCCAGGGTGATCTCGACCGTGGTCTCGACGCCGTCGACGGTCCAGGCCAGGCGCAGGGTGTGGTCGTCGGCGTGCAGGACGCGCTGGTGCGGTTCGGCGCCGTCGGGGGTGTAGCGGCCCCAGAACTCGTACCGGCCGGGCAGGTCCACCTCGGCGTACTCGGCCAGCCACACCCGTAGTGCGGCCGGGTCGGTCAGTGCCGCGTGGACGTCCTTGGGGGTGGCGGGCAGGGCCGCGCGCAGCAGCAGGAGGTCATTGGGGTCGGTCATGAGCTTCTCCTTCGGTGTTCGGGTCTTCGGTCGGGCGGCTCGGGTCTTCGGTGGGGCGGCTCGGGTCTTCGGGAGGGCGGCTCGGGTAGCAGGCCAGGGCCAGGCGGAACGGGTCGCCGTCGGGGCCGCCGTAGCGGGTGAACAGGTCCTGCAGCAGCTGCTGCAGCTCGCCCAGGAACGCCGCCCGCTGGTCGGGCCGGACCCGGATGTCACCGGACACGCCGATCGAGGGCAGGTCGGGCCGGGCCAGGTCGAGGGCGGCGACGTCGGCCTGGACGTCTTCCATCAGGTCGAGCAGGTGGCCGAGGCTGAGCCGGTCCCGGGTCTGCCGCAGCCCGATGCGGCCCACAAGACGCGGCGACAGCCAGTACGAGCGGCCGGTCGCCTGGTAGATGCCCTCGTGGATGCCCCGCACCCGCCGCTCCGCGACCTGACTCACCAGCCCCGCGTCGACGAGGCGTTTGACGTGGTAGTAGACCCGCTGCGGGGTCTGATCCAGCTCCGCCGCCACCTCGGTACACGACCGGGGCTCGGCCAGGCGCCGCAGCACTTCGATCCGCTGCGGCTTGAGCAGGGCCTCGGCCTGCTCGATCTGCTCGAGGTACACGACATCTCTCATGGCAAAATCAGTCTTTACGTAAAAGAAGATTTTGTCAATCACCCGGGCCCTGGAGAAGGTCGGCGATCGCCGCGATGCCGGCCCCGATCGCGCGCTGCGAGGTGTTGCCGAAGCCCAGGACGAGGCGCGGGCGGGCCGGTCGGGGGCCGCGCCACAGGCCCGCGTGGCTGTACAGGCCGACGCCGCGCTCCCGGGCCCGCTCGATCAGCGCCGTCTCGTCGGCGCCGGCGGGCAGCGTGACGACCGCGTGGAAGCCGGCGGCCAGGCCGGTGACCGGCAGGTGCGGGGCGTGCTCCGCGAGGGCGCGGATGAGCACGGCGCGGCGGGCGGCGTACTCGGCGCGGACTCGGCGCAGGTGGCGGTCGTAGCGGCCCGACTCCATGAGCGCGGCCAGGGCCAGCTGGTCGATGGCCGGGCTGCCGCGGTCGGTGAGCCGCTTGGCGTGGGCCAGGCCGGGGCGCAGGCGCTCGGGGGCGACGATCCAGCCCAGGCGCAGGGCGGGCGCGAGGGACTTGCTGACGGTACCGAGGGAGATGACACGGTCCGGGGCCAGGCCCTGCAGGGAGCCGACCGGGTCGCGGTCGTAGCGGAACTCGGCGTCGTAGTCGTCCTCGAGGATGAACCCGTCGCGGTCGCGGGCCCACGCGATGAGCTCCTGCCGCCGCGGGCCGGACAGCACGACGCCGGTCGGCCACTGGTGGGCCGGGGTGACGAGGACCGCGCGGGCGTCGCGCAGGCCGCCGGGGTCGAGGCCGTCCGCGTCGACCGGGACGGGTACGACCCGCATCCCGGAGGCGTCCGCCTGCTCGGCCGTCGACGCGCCTGGGCCCGGGTTCTCCACGGCCAGGGCCTCGATGCCGGCCCGCCGCAGCACGGGCAGGATCAGCGACAGGGCCTGGGCCATGCCGGCGCAGACGACCAGGTCGTCCGGGGCCGCGGCGACCGCCCGGACGCGCGTCAGGTACGCGGCCAGGACCTCGCGCAGGCGCGGCTGGCCGGTCGCGTCGCCGTAGTCGAAGGCGGCGTTGGGCATGGTGCGGCAGGCCTCGCGGACCGCCCAGGCCCAGTCGTCGCGGGGGACGAGCCCGAGATCGGGCACGCCGGTGCGGAAGTCGGCGACCGCCGGCGGCGGGGCCGGCGGATCGGCCCGGTGCGCCGGCGGCGGCGTTCCGTGCGCGGTGGCGCCGGTCGCGACGCGGGTGGCCGAGCCGGGGCGGCTGGTGAGGTACCCCTCGGCCTGCAGCTGCGCGTAGCAGTCCTGGACCAGGCCGCGGGAGAGCCGCAGCGCCCGGGCCAGCTCGCGCGACGACGGCAGCTTCTCCTCGCCGGCGAGGCGTCCGGTGCGGATCGCCTCGCGCAGCGCGTCCTCCAGCTGCGTGCGCAGCCCGGCGGCGCCGCCCCGATCGATCGTCACCAACAGCTCCGGCCCGAAACCGGCCCACTCGACAGGCATGAAACTGGACCTTATCAGTGAGCCGGTTACTCCCTAACGTTCTGGTCATGGCCCTCGACACCGCTCCCCGCACCCGCCTCCTCACCCGTCCGCTGCTGCTGCGCCTGGCCTCGATCGCCGGCTCCGCGATCGGCTTCTACCTGCCCCTGTCCGTGGTGCCGATGCTGGCGCACTCCTCGCGCGGCGCGGGCCTGGCCACCGTCGCCCTGCTCGTGGCGACCGTGGCCGTCGAGCTGGTGACGCCGCAGCTGGTGGCCCGCCTCGGGTACCGCTGGTCGCTGGCCCTGGGCCTGTTCCTGCTCGGCGCCCCGACGGTGGTGCTCGCCTTCGACGCCTCGCCGTGGTCGATCATCGCCGTGAGCCTGGTCCGCGGAGCCGGGTTCGCCGTGTGTACCGTGGCCGGCGGCGCCCTGACCGCGACGCTGATCCCGGCCGGGCGGCGCGGCGAGGGCCTGGCCCTGATCGGCCTGGTGAGCGGCGTGACGAGCCTGCTCGCCCTCCCGCTGGGCGTCTGGGCGGCGGGCCGGTGGGGCTTCGGCCCGGTGTTCGTGGCGACCGCCGCGTGCACGCTGCTGGCGCTGCTGTCGGTGCCGGGCCTGCCGCGCGGCGGCTCGAGCCCGGGCGGCCACCACGGCATGCTGGCCGGCCTGCGCAGCCCCGCCCTGACCCGCCCGGCCCTGATCTTCGCGGCGTCGACGACGGCGGTGGGCGTGATCGTGACGTACCTCCCGCTGGCCGCGGCCGACCTGCCCGCGTGGGTGGCCCCGGCGGCCCTGCTCCTGCAGCCCGCCGCCGCGACGGCCGCCCGCTGGTTCGCGGGCCGGGTGGGCGACCGCCGCGGCCCGGGCGGCCTGCTGCTGCCGGGCCTGCTGCTGGCCGCGACCGGCACCGCGGCGCTCGCCCTGACCGCCAGCCCGGCCGCGCTGCTCACGGGCTCCCTGCTGCTGGGCGCCGGCTTCGGGGTGCTGCAGAACGCGACCCTGACCCTGATGTTCAACCGCGTCCCGGCCGGCGGCGAGAACACGGTGAGCGCCATCTGGAACACCGCGTACGACCTCGGCATGGCCGCGGGCGCGCTGGCCGCGGGCCTGATCGTGGGCACCGCCGGCTACCCGGCGACGTTCCTGCTGACCGCCGCCCTGATGCTGCCGGCCCTGCCGCTCATCCGCCGCGACCGTCGCGCCGCCTGACTACGCTGACGCCCATGGCCGAGACCATGATCGCGATGGATGACCGGGTGCGGCTGCGCACGTGGACCTCCGGTGCCGGGAAGCCCGCCGTGGTCATGCTCCACGGCGGGCCCGGGCTCCCCGACTACCTCGCCCCCGTCGCCGGCCTCATCGACGACCTGTGCGCGGTCCACCGGTACGACCAGCGCGGCACCGGCGGGTCGCCGTGGGCGGGCGAGCACACGATCGCCCGGCACATGCGCGACCTGGCCCGGCTGCTCGACGCCTGGGGGCACGAGCGCGTCGTGCTGGTGGGGCACTCGTTCGGCACCGACCTGGCCGGCCACTTCCTGCTCGCCCACCCCGGGCGCGTGGCCGGGCTGGTCCAGCTCGCCGGCCCCTTCACGGAGCCGTGGCGGGACGCCGACCGGGCGGCGCAGCGGGCGCGGCGCAGCGGGCGGCAGCAGGCCCGCCTCGAGGAGCTCGACGCGATCGAGGTGCGCGGCGAGGCCGAGGAGATCGAGTACCTGGCGCTGTCGTGGTGCACCGACCACGCCGACCGCGCCCGCGCCTGGGAGTGGGCGCTCGCCGCCGCCCGCGCCCTGCGGCCCGTCAACTACGCCATGAACCGCCAGCTCAACGCCGCGAAGCGGGCCGACCCGCTCGAGGGCCGCCTCGACGAGCTGCGCGAGCTGCTGCCGCCGGGCGCGACGATCATCGGCGGCGCCGGGGACAGCCGTCCGGCCGGGGCGCTGCGGCGCCTGGCGAACCGGCTCGGCTGTACCGTCGACATCATCCCGGACGCCGGGCACCACCCGTGGCTGGAGGCGCCCGGACGGTTCCGGGCGGCCCTGCGCGCCGCGGTGGCGCGCGGACCAGGGGCATCGCGACCACCGGTTCAGCCGGCCGCCGGCCGGTAGGACACGCCGTGCGAGTCGGCGCAGTGCGGGTCCGGCCCGTCCAGGCTGATCTCGTACCCGGTCGACGCCGTGGGGTCCGTGTCGGCGTGGTCGACCTGCAGCGTGCTGTGCGTGATGCGGTACTCCCGCCGCACCAGCTGCTCGATGGCGTGCCGCACCGCGTGGCAGTCGCGGCCCTCGGCGACGAGCACGTGCGCCGACAGCGCCGGCTGCCCGGACGTGATCTCCCAGACGTGCAGGTCGTGTACCTCGACCACGTCGGGCAGGCCGGCGAGCCGGGCGCCGAGCGCGGCCGGCTCGATCCCGGCCGGGGCCGCCTCCAGGAAGATCCGCCCGGACGCGTGGACCAGCGCCAGCCCCGCCTTGAGCATGAGCGCGACGACGATCAGCGTGGCGATCGGGTCGGCCCGGGTGAACCCCGTCGTCACGATCACGGCCCCGGCCACGGCGGTGGCGACGAAGCCGTACAGGTCGTTGAGCACGTGCTGGAAGGCGCCCTCGACGTTGAGGCTGGAGCGGTTCGCCCGCGACATCGCCCAGGCCGCGGCCAGGTTCACCGCGATCCCGGCCAGCGCGGTCACCAGGACCAGCCCGCCGGTCACCGCCGGCGGGTGGATCAGCCGCCGGACCGCCTCGACGCCCAGCACCACCCCCAGGATCAGCATGGTCAGCCCGTTGGCCTGCGCCGACAGGATCTCGGCGCGCTTGAGCCCGAAGGTGTAGCCGCCCTTCGGCGGGCGGGCCGCCAGCCGCATCGCGACCAGGGCCAGCACGATCGCGCCGGCGTCGGTGAGCATGTGCGCGGCGTCCGACAGCAGGGCCAGCGACCGCGCGACGAGCCCGATCACGACCTCGCCGGCCATGAACACCCCGATGAGCCCGAGCGCCAGGCTCAGCCAGCGGCGGTCGGCGTCGGCCGAGACCCCGTGGCTGTGTCCGGCCTGACCGTGCCCGGCGTGCTCGTGCCCGGCGTGGTCATGGCCGTGATCGTGGTCGTCCTCGTGGTCGTGGTCATGCTCGTGGTCGTGACTCATCGTCGGCTCCTCGTCGGCTCCTCGTCGGCCCGATTCATGCGCAACCCCGCATATGTTGGCAGCGTACCTCCTGGCACGGTAGGGCGGGCCGGCAAGGCGGCCGGCGTGGGCGAGGATGCCGATCGCGGCGAGTGCGCAGGCGCCGCCGACGGCCGCGAGCGCGGCCCCGTATCCGGCGCGGGCGGCGAGCGTGGCGGCGGCCGGCGGGGCGGCGGCCTGGCCAGGGTGACCGGGGTGTTGAGGAGGCCGGCGAGCGCGGCGACGATCCGCCACCCGGTGCCCATGTCGCGGCGGTCAGCCGCAGCAGGCGTCGCCGGCCCCGATGGTCAGGAGGACGTTGCTGCTGCACACGCCGGTCTGGGGCAGCTCGAGCCGCACGTCGCGGGCGGCGGCCCAGTCGCCGGCGAGCGCGGCGACCACGGAGCGGGCCTGCTCGTAGCCGGTGGCCAGCAGGAAGGTCGGCGCCCGGCCGTAGGACTTCGCGCCCACCGCGTAGTACCCGGGCTCGGGGTGGGTGAGCTCGTCGACGCCGTGCGGCGGGACCGTGCCGCAGGAGTGCACGTCCGGGTCGATGAGCGGGGCCAGGGCCCGGGTGGCGCCGAGGACCGGGTCCAGGTCGAGGCGCAGCTCGCTGGCGATGGTGTGGTCGGGCCGGAAGCCGGTCGCGGCCACGATCCGGTCGGCGACGATCTCCCGGCTCCCGTCCGTCGCCGCGACCCGGCCGCCGGCGGCCGGGGTCAGGGCCCGGACGGCGAAGCCGGTGACCAGTTCGACGGTGCCCGCCTCGACGTGCTCGCGCAGGCGGGTGCCGATCGCGCCGCGGGCCGGCAGGGCGTCGGAGCTCTCGCCGCCGTAGGTCCGTGCGGCGCTCGCCGAGCGGACCGCCCACACCACCGACGTGCCGGGCGCCCCGGCGGCGAGCTCGGCCAGGAAGAGGAGCGTGTTCGCGGCCGAGTGCCCGGCCCCGACGACGAGCGTGCGCCGGCCGGCGAACCGCTCCCGGTCGGCGCCGAGCACGTCCGGCAGCGCCGGCTCGACGAACGCGGCGGCGGCGTGCTCGCCGTCGGCCGGGAGGCCGGCCGCGCCCAGGTGTGCGGCGGCGGCCAGGCCGACGGGCCCGGCGCCGATGACGACGACCGGCAGGTGCATGGACATATGGGTGGCCAATCTCGGGAGATGTCAGGTGATGTGCGGACTGCGGCGCTCGATGAACACCACGTCGCGCCACCGGCCGCCCTGGGACATGTGGCGGCCGACGCGTTCGCGGACGCCGACGGTACGGAAGCCGGCGGCGTGGTGCAGGGCGAGGCTGGCGGCGTTCTCCGGGAACACCCGGACTGGATCGTCCAGACGCCGGCCGCCTCGGTGGAGGCGATGAGCGCGTCGAGCAGTGCCCGCCCCACGCCGTGGCCCTGCGCGGCCGGGGCGACGTAGACGGAGTGCTCGACCACGCCCGCGTACACCGCGCGGGCCGAGATGCGGGACACGGCGACCCAGCCGAGCACGGCCCCGGAGCCGCCGGTCGCGACGAGGCGGTGCGCGGGCAGCTTGGCGCGGTCGAAGGCGGCCCAGCCCGGGGCGGTGTCCTCGAAGCTGGCGTTGCCGCCGTCGATCCCGGCCTGGCAGATCGCCAGGACCGGACCGGCGTCGGCCGGCGCCATCGGGCGGATCGTCGCGGTGCTCATGCGCAGCCTCCGGTCGGGGTGGGTGCGGGCCGGCCCATCACGACGTCGGCGGCGGACGGGAAGCAGGCGATGCAGCGTTCGTTGATGCGGTAGTGCCGGGCGTTGCCGACCGCCTCGGCGAGGACGAACCGGACCTCGGCGAGGATCTTCAGGTGCTGCGACACCGTCGACTGGGCGAGCCCGGCCGCGGCCACGAGCTCGCCGACGCTCATCGGCCGCCCCTGCCGGGCCAGGTACTCCACGATCTGCACCCGCGACGGGTCCGCCAGCGCGCGGAACCACGACGCGTACTCCTCCGCCGTAGCCCGGGCGAGCATCTCGGTCACCGTTCACCACCGCCATCATCGTTCATCGCCGATCTACGATGAAGACTAACCGAGCAGCATCACCGTCGCCACCACCAGCCGGGCGATCGCGGCCAGGGTCGCCGGCTCGACGCGGTCCGGGGTGTCGGCCGGGCTGTGGTACCCGGCCATCCCGGCGCCGATGCCGACCGCGGCGAGCCCCGCGGCGGCGTACCGGCGGTTGTCCGAGGCGACCGGCCCGGCCACCAGGGGCAGCCCGGTGTGCCGCCCGGCCTGGTCGAGCGCGGCGAGCAGCGCGTGCGCCGGGCCGCCGGCCTCGACCGCGGCCGCCTCGTGCAGGTGACCGGCGCCGTCGACGTTGATGACGAGCGGGCGCTCCCCGGCGGCGCGCAGCGCGGCGGCGTGGTGGGCCGAGCCGAGCGCCCCGGCCTCCTCCCCGTCGAGCAGCGCCACCGCCAGCCCGGCCGTCTCCGGCAGCGCCTCGGCGAGGACGGCCGCGGCCTCGAGCACGACGGCGACGCCGCTGCCGTTGTCCGCCGCGCCCGGCTGGCGCATCCCGGGATGGTCGCCGACGCCGTCGAAGTGGGCCGTCAGCAGCACGTCGGGGCCGCCCGCCGCGGGGCGCCACCGGCCGTGGAGGTTCCCGGCGGGCACGTCGATCCGCCGGATCGGCGCGTTGCCGGCGAAGACGCCGGTGCCGGCGCTCGCGGCGCGCAGGACGGCGGCGTGCGTGGCGGGGTCGAGGGTGAGCACGGGCAGCGGACCGGGGCCCGGCCCGGCGAGCATCGTGTACTGCCAGCCGTCCGCGTCGACGCCCCGCCCCGGCAGCAGGCCGAGCGCGCCCCGGGCGTGGCCGTGGGCCTCGGCCAGGGTCATCCCGCCCGGCACGACGAGCCAGCGCCCGGACGGATCGCCCGCCCCGGCGACCGCGACCGGGCCGCGCCGGGTCGACGGTTCGTCGGCCGACGCCAGGTGTACCCCCACCTGCCGGCCGAACGCCAGAGCTCCCCGGACCACTGCGCGGCGGGCGTCGCGTAGACGTCGGGCAGGTGCGGTACCACGAACGGCTCCACCGTCACCTCGGCGCCCGCCTCGGCGAGCCGCTCGGCCAGCCAGGCGCGCGCCGCGGCGCCACCCGCGCTGCCGACGCGCCGGCCCGTGAACGCCGCACCGGCCAGGGCCGCGACCGTCGCGGCCATCCGCTCGCCCGACACCCGTTCCTGGGTCTTCATGCGCAGCAGCCCTGGCCGGCGGCGACCGTGTCGGCCTTCGCCGCGCTGCCGCAGCAGGAGTTCTCGGCGTCGGCTTCGGCGGCGGTACCGCAGCAGGGCGCACCGGCCGCGGCGGGTGCGATGGCCGTGGCGGGTGCGGTGGCCGTGGCGGGTGCGGTGGCCGCGGCGGGTGCGGTGGCCGCGGCGGGTGCGGTGGCCGCGGCGGGCGCGGCCACCGGCGCGGCGGCCGCCGGTGTGGGTGCGGCGGGTGCGGTGGCCACGGGCGGGTTGCCGCAGCAGCCGCCCGTCGCGGCGATGGCGGGCGCGAGGGGTGCGGTGGCGGCGGGCGGGTTGCCGCAGCAGCCGCCCGTCGCGGCGACGGCGAGCGCGGCGGCGGGGTCACCGGCGAAGCCGCCGGGGGCGTGGGTCTCACTCATGGTCTCGTCGCTTTCGTGAGGTTGTCTCGACATCGGTCTAATCAACAGTTGCACCCTGTTTCGACATCTGTCAACCTAGAGAAATGTCGAAACAGCTCGCGCCCTTGGCGGAGCGGCGGCTGCCGGCGGACACGGCGGCGGCGCTCGCACCGGCCTTCAAGGCGCTCGGCGACCCGGTCCGGCTGCGACTCCTGTCGATGATCGCGTCGGCCGGGAGCGGCGAGATCTGCGTGTGCGACTTGACGCCGGCGTTCGACGTGTCCGGCCCGACCGTCTCGCACCACTTACGTACCCTGCGCGAGGCGGGCCTGGTCACCGCCGCCCGGCGCGGAACCTGGGTGTACTACCGCGCCGACGCCGGCCTGCTGCACCGGCTCGGTGCGCTGTTGAGCGTGGAGACGCCCGGCGCGGGGCTTGCGCTGCTTGCGTGTCAGTCGCCAGTAGTGCTCAGTAGTCGACTATAGTTGTCGGTGTGAACTTGAAGGAATGGGCAGCGGCCACGGGTATCTCGTACGCGACAGCACGTCGGCGTTACGAGTCCGGAACGCTGCCCGTTCCCGCGTACCGTCTTGGCAGGCTGATCATGGTGGGCGAGCCGCTGACCGGCGCGACCACCGGTATCGGACAGACCGTGGTGTATGCCCGAGTGTCCTCGGCAGACCAGAAGCCGGACCTGGACCGGCAGGTCGCCCGGGTGACCGTCTGGGTCACCGGCCAGAAACTCGCCGTGGATCGGGTGGTGACCGAGGTCGGGTCAGCGCTCAACGGGCACCGCAAGAAGTTCCTCGCCCTGCTGCGCGACCCGGCGGTGTCGACCATCGTGGTCGAGCACCGTGACCGGTTCGCCCGCTTCGGCGCTGAGTACGTCGAAGCCGCCTTGGCGGCGCAGGGCCGTCGCCTGCTCGTGGTCGATCCGGCCGAGGTCGATGACGACCTGGTCCGCGACGTGACCGAGATCCTGACGTCGTTGTGCGCCCGGCTCTACGGCCGCCGGGCCGCAGCCAGCCGGGCACGCCGGGCCGTCGAAGCGTCAGCCGAGGACCCGACGTGAAGACGATCCAGGCGTACCGATTCGCGCTCGACCTCACCCCGAGCCAGGAACGCGACTTGCTGGCGCATACCGGAGCTGCCCGGGTTGCCCACAACTGGGCACTCGCGAAGGTCAAGGCGGTGATGGAGCAGCGCACGGCCGAACGCTCGTACGGTGTGCCGGACGAACTGTTGACACCGTCGCTGTCGTGGTCGCTTGCCGGGCTGCGTAAGGCGTGGAACGCCGCGAAGTCCGATGCTGCGCCGTGGTGGACCGAGGTGTCCAAAGAAGCGTTCAACACCGGCCTGGACGCCCTCGCGCGCGGCTTGAAGAACTGGGCCGACTCCCGCAGCGGCAAGCGCGCCGGACGGCCGGTCGGTTTTCCCCGGTTCAAGTCCCGTCGGCGCACCACACCCAGCGTGCGGTTCACGACCGGCGCGATCCGGGTCGAGCCGGACCGGACGCATGTGGTCCTGCCCCGGCTGGGTCGGCTGAAGCTGCACGAGTCCGCCCGCAAACTCGCCCGTCGCCTCGACAATGGCACCGCCCGGATCATGTCCGCCACGGCGCGGCGTGACGGCGGACGCTGGCACGTGTCGTTCACCGTCGAGGTCGAACACGCCGAACGCCGCCCGGCCCCGCAGGATTCCGTGGTCGGCGTGGACGTCGGAATCAAACACCTTGCGGTGTTGTCGACGGGCGAACTCGTCGACAATCCCCGACACCTCGTGACCGCGCAGCAGCAGATGCGGGCACTCGGCCGGGCGCTGTCCCGCAAGACCGGGCCGGACCGACGCATCGGGCGGCGGCCGTCGAAACGGTGGGAACGCGCAGCGGCCCGGCTCGGCCGCGCCCATGCCCGGGTGGCGAACCTGCGCCGCGACGGCCTGCACAAGCTCACCACCCGGCTGGCACGCGAGCACGGCACGGTCGTGGTCGAAGACCTCAACGTCACAGGCATGCTCGCCAACCGCAAGCTGGCTCGGCACATCACCGACGCCGGCTTCGCCGAGATCCGCCGCCAACTGGCGTACAAAACCGACTGGAACGGTGGGCGTCTTCTGATCGCCGACCGTTGGTACCCGTCGTCGAAAACCTGCTCTGGTTGCGGCACAGTGAAATCCAAGCTGTCCCTGGCGGAGCGTGAATTTTGCTGTGAGGCGTGCGGTCTGGTCATCGACCGGGACCGCAACGCCGCCCTGAACCTAGCCGCGCTCGCGGCTGAATTCGACACCGCCGGGAGTGGCCCGGCGGCTGGACGTGGAGCCGACCAGAAGACCCGCGTACGCGGGCAGGTGGCTGCGAAACGTCAACCCGGCACGGCATCAGCCGGTCAGACCGGGACCGTCCCGCCGCAAGGCAGGACTACTGATCGTGTGCTTGCTAAAGCACACTGAAAGGTAACGGTCGTAACATCGACAGACATGGGCCAGTCCGCGCCGGACCGCATCGCCGCCTACCTCGACGAGGTGACGGGCGCGCTGCCGGCCGGGCGACGGACGCGAGCGGCGATCCGGGCCGAGCTGGCCGACGGCCTGGCCTGCGCGGTCGAGGCGCGCCTCACCCGCAGCACCGCACCGGCCGCACCGACCGCGGTGGCCGAGGCGACCACGGCGGCGCTGGCTGAGTTCGGCCCACCGGCCGTCGTCGCCCGTGCCTTCGCCGGCGAGCTGCTCATCGAGTCGGCCCAGCGGACCGGGCTCGGCCTGCTCTGCGGCGGGCCGCTCGCCGGGCTGCTGTGGGTCCTCGCCGCGCCCGTCACCGGGTCGTCGTGGCCGGACCGCGTCTACGCCGCCCTCACCGCCGTCCCCGCCTACCCGGTGGTGCTGGCCCTGGTCGTACCGGCGGCGGCGGTGTCGGTGGCCGCCGGCCGGCGGTTCGGGCACCGCCTGCACCGCCTCGGCGCGGTCACCGCTCAGTTCGCCGTCGCCGGCTGCGTCGCCGGAGATGTGTTGCTGCTGGCCGCAGTGGCGGGCACCGGGCCGGCCGGCTGGGCAACCTCCGCGGCGGCCACCGCGAGCGGGCTGCGGCTCGTCGCGGCGGCACTGGCCTGGCGGCGGTTGGCCCGGCTGCGGGCGGCCGCGGCCTGAGCGGTGGCGGTCGGGAGCGGCCGTGGCTCATCGCGGCGGTGGGCAAGGTCGGGAGCGGCGGCGGTCGGGAGCGGCCGTGGGCAAGGTCGGGAGCGGCCGTGGGCAAGGTCGGGAGCGGCGGCGGTCGGGAGCGGCGGCGGTCGGGAGCGGCCGTGGGCAAGGTCGGGAGCGGTGGCGGTCGGGAGCGGCGGTGGGCAAGGTCGGGAGCGGTGGCGGTCGGGAGCGGCGGTGGGCAAGGTCGGGAGCGGCGGCACGGCCGGCAGTGGTTGGCGTGACCGGTGGGCAACGCCGCCGGCGGCCGTCCCGAGCGGCACGGCTCATTGCGGCGGTGCCGGCCTGGCGGCGGGTGGCGCGGCTGCGGGCGGGCGCGGGCCCGCACCGGCGGTGAAGCGGTGCAACGCCCGCCGGATCAGCACGGCGGCCACGACCGGCGGCAGCAGCCAGTACGTCGCGTGCGGCAGCCGGTCCCACACCGGCAGCCGCGGGCCGTTGTCGACGTAGAACCCGGTCAGGAGCGCGGCGAACGAACCGCCGAGCCCGATCGCGTGCCGCGCCGCCCAGCCCGGCCGGTGCCGGCGCCGCGCCCGCCAGCCGAAGCCGGCCAGCCCGGCCGCGACCACCGCGATCGCCGCCAGGTGGACGTCGGCCGGCCACCGCAGCGCCGTCATGGCGATCGCGCTGCCGGTGACGACCGCGAGCGCCCCCAGGTACACCCGGCCCCACCCCGGGTGCGCGCCAGCCCGTTTCCGGGCCAGGCTCGCCCCGGTGGCCGACACGACACAGGTGAGCCCCGCGAGCACGTGCACCGCCAGCACCCAGACGAACATCGCCGCCTCCGTAGACAAGTAGCGCAGCTACATATAGCCAGGCTACGGCATTTGACCCGGGCGGGATAGCTCAGCTAATTTTGAGTCAATGGATGACGACCTGATTCAGCGTGCCCGGGTGTACGCCGCGCTCGGGGAGCCGGCCCGCCTCGCCATCGTCGACTCGCTGGTGCTGGGTGATGCCTCGCCGGGCGAGGTCGGTCTGGCGCTGGGGCTGCCGACCAACCTCGTGGCGCACCACGTCAAGGTGCTCCAGGACGCCGGCCTGGTGACCCGGGCCCGGTCGGAGGGCGACCGGCGCCGCACCTACCTGCGGCTCGTCCCCGAGGTCCTCGCCGCCCTCGCCCCGCCGGGCCTCGACCGGGCGGATCGGGTGGTGTTCGTGTGCACGCACAACTCCGCCCGCTCGCAGCTGGCCGCGGCGCTGTGGCGGGACCGGGTCGGCGGGCCGGTCGCGTCGGCCGGCACCCATCCGGCGCCGCGGGTACATCCGCGGGCCGTGCAGGTCGCCCATCGGCACGGCCTCACGCTCGACCCGGCCGGGCCCGCGCACGTCGCCGACGTCGTGCACGACGGCGACCTGGTGGTCGCGGTCTGCGACAACGCCCACGAGGATCTCGCCGGGCCGGGTGCGCCCGTGCGCCCGCGGCTGCACTGGTCGGTGCCGGACCCGGCGCGGGCCGACACCGACGCCGCGTTCGAGGCCGCCTACGCCGATCTCGCCGGCCGTATCGCCCGCCTCGCGCCCGCGGTCACCGCGTGAACCCGGTCCTGTGGCGGCGCCTGCTCGCCGAGTTCGTCGGCACCGGGCTGCTCGTCACCGCCGTCGTCGGCTCCGGCATCATGGCCGCCACGCTCAGCCCCGGCGACGCCGGCCTGCGGCTGCTGGAGAACTCGGTCGCCACCGCATTGGCGCTCGGCGCGCTCATCCTCACCTTCGGCCCCGTCTCCGGCGCCCACTTCAACCCCGTTGTGTCGGCCGCGGACTGGTTCCTCGGGCGGCGCGCGGGCACCGGACTGGCCGCCCGGGACCTGGGCGGGTACGTCCTCGCGCAGACCCTCGGCGCCATCGGCGGCGCGATCCTGGCGGACCTGATGTTCGGGCGGCCCGCGGTCGCCTTCTCCGCCCGGGACCGCACCGGCGGCCCCCTGTGGCTCGGCGAGGTCGTCGCCACGGCCGGGCTGCTGCTGCTCGTCTTCGCCCTGGCCCGCTCGGGCCGGGCCGCGGTGGCCCCGGCCGCCGTGGGCGCGTACATCGGCGCCGCCTACTGGTTCACCAGCAGCACCAGCTTCGCCAACCCGGCCGTCACGATCGGCCGCGCCTTCACCGACACCTTCGCCGGCATCGCCCCCGGGTCGGTGCCCGGGTTCGTCGCCGCCCAGCTCGCCGGCCTCGCCGTCGGCGTCGGGCTGCTCCGGGCGCTGTACCCGTCCGCCGCCGTCGTCGTAGCCGCCCACGAGTTCGGAGGAATCCCTCGATGACCACCCGGCCCAGCGTCCTGTTCGTGTGCGTGCACAACGCCGGCCGCTCCCAGATGGCCGCCGGCTGGCTGCGTCACCTCGCGGGCGACGCCGTCGAGGTCCGCTCGGCCGGCAGTGAACCGGCGGACCGGATCAACCCGGTCGCGGTCGCGGCGATGCGCGAGACCGGCATCGACATCACCGCGAACACCCCCCGCAAACTGGACCGGGACACCGCCGAGTCCTCCGACGTGCTCATCACCATGGGGTGCGGCGACGTGTGTCCGGTCTTCCCCGGCAAGCGCTACGAGGACTGGCGGCTGGACGACCCCGCGGGGCAGGACATCGAGGCCGTCCGGGCGATCCGCGACGAGATCCGCGCCCGGGTCGAGAAGCTGCTGACAAGCCTGCTCTGAGGCGCTGCGAAGATCCGTACATGTGTGCGAAACTGCTGCTCATGCTCTCGGACGAACTGCGTGTCGAACGCCTGCACCGCGACGAGCGGCTCGCCGTCGCCCTGATCACCGGGGTCGCCGAGAACTGCACGCTGCGCGGCGGGCACAGCCTCGCCGAGGGCCGCGACGCCATCGCCGCCGAGCTGGAGCCGCACCACCCCGGGCGGCGGCGGCTCATCCTCGCGCACAGCGCGGCCGCGTTCGTCGGCGGGGAGTACCGCTACCAGCAGGCCTGCGCCGAGCTCCTCCTCGGGCTCGGCGCCGACCTCGACCTGGCCGTGCGCATCGCCATCCGGCGCACCGGGCTGCCGGTCACCAACCTCGGCAACGCGGAACGCCGCCGGCGCCTCATGGCGATCGAGCCGCTACCCGCCCCAGACCCGGGTGATGCCACCGGAGATGCGCGCGGGGCCGGCTGAAGGGCGGGCGGGGTCGACCACGACCGGGCGCGGCGGCCCGGCCACCACCCCGTTCACGGTGCCGTACCCGATCTCCGTGCTCACCAGCGACGGCAGCCCCCGCTCGGCGATGAGCCCGAGCGTCGTGCGCACCTGCGCGTCGGCGAACTCCGCGCCGAGACAGCGCCGCGGGCCCATGCCGAAGGGCAGGAAGGTGTACGGCCGCAGCGGTGCGTCCGTCCAGCGGCTCGGCCGGTAGCGGCGCGGCTCGGGGTACACCTCGGGATCGCGGTGCTCCAGCAGCGGTGAGGCGAACACGAGCGCACCGGCGGGGAGCTCCGTGCCGTCGACGGCCACCGGGCGCGTGGTGTGCCGGGGGAGGGTGACCGGTACCACCGGCATGACCCGCTGCGCCTCCCGCACCGCCGCGTCCAGCCCGTCCGGCCCGCTCGGGTCGGCGCGCTCCGCGCGGTCCGGATCGGGGCTCGCGATCAGGCCGAGCAGCACGACAGTCATCGTCATCGCGGTCGTCTCGAAGCCCGCGGCGAAGAACCCGTGCAGCTCGCCCACGATCTCCTCGGTGCTGAGCCGGTCGCCGGACTCGTCGCGGGTGTGGCACAGGATCGACAGGGCGTCGGCGCGGGGCTCCTCGCCGCGGCGCTGCTCGATCAGCGTGGCGAGCCGCTCGTACGCCCACGCGACCCGCCGCAGCCAGCGCGCGTACGGGGTGCCGGGCACCTCGCGGCGCAGGGCGAGCACGCCGAGGCTGAGCGCGTCGCCGCCCAGCCGCACGATGACGCCGGCCTGCGCGGCGAGCTCGGGGGTCGGCTCCAGGCCGAGCAGGCAGCGCAGCAGGTTCGCCTGCGAGATGCGCAGAAACTCGGCCTTCGCGTCGAATCTCCCGGTTTCCGCGGTCGCGAACCGGGACTGTGCGAACGTCCGGGTGAAGATTTCGGTGTACCGCTGCACGGCGGTGCGGTGCACGGCCGGCATCACGAGCCGGCGCCGGCGCGTGTGCTCGGCGCCGTTGGCGGTGATGACCGCGTCGAACATGCCCGACCAGGGCCGGCCCGGCGGCACCGCGAAGGCGCCCGGCGGCCGCTGGAACGTCTCGTTGTCGGTGAGCAGCTGGCGGGTCGCCTCCCGCCCGCGCAGCACGAGCACGGAGCCGTTGCGGTCGGTGACCGGCACCACGCTCCGGCCCGTGTGGCGCTCGATGCGGCTCAGCAGGTACCGCGGCGTCCGGGCGAGGAACTGCAGGTTGTTGGCGACCGCGACCCCGCGCGGCCCGGGCGCGTCCACGCGCAGCGACATGTCGAACAGCCCGCCCGTCACACGGACCACTGTGGCCCAGCGTGACACTCCGGCGCCATCGGGTAACCGGCCGGATCGCGCGCAACCGCCCTGCACTGTCGCGCGAACTGCGGTGCGCCGCGCCTGTCCGACGGTTGGTGGAGCCGATCACCAGCCGTCCGACAGGAGTCGCCCATGTTCCCCGGAATCCGGCGTACGCTCGCCACCGCCCTCGCGGCGACGCTCGTCTCGCTGGCCGTGGGGGCCGGTCTCGCCACGGCCGCGCAGGCCGACGTCCCGCTGTTCTCGTGCCGCTCGCACGGCCCCGACTGCCGTCAGGCGGGCGCGCCGCCCGTGATCCTGCCCGAGCCGAACGGCACCATGGGCCAGGACGAGTTCATCGCGGCCGCGGTGCCGGGCGCCCAGCAGAGCCGCCGCGAGCACGGCGTGCCGGTGTCGGTGACGCTGGCCCAGGCGATCCTCGAGTCCGGCTGGGGCAAGAGCGCCCTGTCCACTGTGGACAAGAACTTCTTCGGCATGAAGTGCAACGGGCAGGGTAAGTACGCGCTCGGCTGTCGCAGCCACGCCACGAGCGAGTGCACCGCGGCCGGGGCGTGCTTCTCCGCCACGGCGTCGTTCCGGATGTACGGCGGCGCCGCGGACTCGTTCCGCGACCACGGGTACACGCTGGCCTCGCTGGCCCGCTACAGCGTCGCCTTCCAGTACGGGAACGACCCGAACCGCTTCGTGGCCGAGATGCACAAGGCGGGCTACGCCACCGACCCGCAGTACACGGTCAAGCTGACCGGCGTGATGGTCAAGTACAACCTGTACCAGTACGACCTGCCGGCCTAGCTCCTACGGGTGACGTCCCGGGAGGTCGCCGTCGTCGGACCAGTCGGCGGTGTCCTCCACCGGCCGCGCGACCGAGTGCGGCTCGCCGCGCAGCTCGTGCTGCAGCGCCGCGAAGTCGGTCGGCGGGCTGAGGTATTTCAGATCCCGCGCGATCTTCGCCTGCTTGGCCTTGGCCCGTCCGCGTCCCATGAGTCGCCCCCCATGCGCACAAGTGTTGGAAGTCCATTCGTGCCCGATACGATAGCGCGCCGCCGCGACGCGGGCGAGCCGGTTCGTTGTGATCTCGGCACACGTATACCCCGCCCCGAAATGTACGGCCGGTCATGCACCGAACGTGGCCGGATGATCACCGCCGCCCGACCCGGATCACGGGCGCGGCGGCCGCACCGGTCGCGGCCAGGTGGACCGGTGACACCCTCGCCCACGGCCGTGCCGCGGCGTGCCGGCCGAGCGCCACAGCCGGGTCCGGGCGTGCCGGCCGAGCGCCACAGCCGGGTCCGGGCGTGCCGGCCGCGCACCACGGCCGGCGCTGGGTACGGTGCGCTGACCGGTGACCCGGCGCGGGTGGTGTCCGTCGCCGGCCTCACCCCGTCCGAGCCTGGGGCCCGGGCCACGTCCGGATCACCATGCCGTTGGCCGCGCGACCCACGACCCGCCGTTCGCGGCCCCGGCCGTGCCGTGCGCGCGGCGCCGGCAGAGCGCGCCGAACGCCTCGGCGTCGCCGGGCAGGTCGTCGTAGTCGATGTCGTAGTACCGCGCGTAGAGGCCGCCGACCATAAACCGGCCCGGCCCGCGGCCCGATCGAGTTTCCGGTGTGTGCGATTGACGGTATATACCGTGCGGAGTATGTTCGAGGGGTGCTGTCGGTCTTCGAGGTGCTCGCGCTGCCCGCGCGGCGGGACGTCATTCACGCGCTGCGCGGCGGGCCCAGGTCCGTCGGGGAGCTCGCCGAGGGGCTCGGGGTCAGTCAGCCGATCATGTCGAAGCACCTGCGCGTGCTGCGCGACGCCGGGTTCGTGAGCGTGCGTGCCGATGCGCAGCGCCGGTGGTACGAGCTGCGCGCGGAGCCGCTCGCCGAGGTGGCGCAGTGGCTGGAGCCGTACCGCTGGATGTGGGAGAGCCGCCTCGACCGGCTCGGGGCGCGGCTGGACTCGATGCGCGACGAGGAAGAGGGAGAACCGAGGCCATGACCGATCCGGAGCTCGTCGAAACCGGGCCGCGGCCCGCGGTACACCTGGAGCGCACCTATGACCATCCGATCGAGCGCGTCTGGCGGGCGGTGACCACGCCGGAGCACCTGGCGCAGTGGTTCCCCACCGGGGCGACAATGGACCTCCGGCCGGGCGGCCGGATCCGCTTCGGCGACCTCGGCGACGGCGGCTCCGAGGGTGAGGTCGTCGCCGTCGAGCCGCCGCACCGCCTCGACTTCCTCTGGGGCGACCAGCGCTTCGAGTTCCGCCTGGAGCCCGCGGGCGCCGGCACCCGCTTCACGCTCGTGCACCACTTCGACGACCGGGCCGGCGCCGCCAGCTTCGCGTCCGGGTGGGAGACCTGCATGCGGGCGCTTTCGGCGGTACTCGCGGGAGCCCAGCCGCCCCCGCCCGGCCGGGCGGTCGCCCGGCACGAGGAGCTCGTGAGCCGCTTCGGGCTCGACCGGCCCGAGGTGACCCGCGACGCGGCCGGCTGGCACGTGCGCTTCGAGCGGCAGCTCACCTGCCCGGCCGAGCGCGCCTGGAGCATCTTCTTCGGCGGCGGCGACGCGCCCGGCGCTGGCGAGGCGTTCCACCCGTTCGCCGCGCCCGGCGAGGTCCTCGGTACCGTCGTCGCCGCCGACACCGCGAAGACCTTCGTGTTCGACACCGCCGCGGGCGAGCCCGGCACGCAGGTGCGGCTGCACCTCGGCCCCGGCACCGGCCACGGCGCCCGGCTCGTGCTCGAGGTCGACGGCACCGACGAGTCCGAGATCGGCCCGGCGATCGACCAGTGGGGCGGCGGCGCGATCGCCCACGTCGCCCGCGAGGCGGCCGCGAGCAACGGTTAGCGGCCGCCCGTCACGTCGATCGTCGTGCCCGTGACGAAGGCGGCGTCGGGGGACAGCAGCCACGCCACGGCGCCGGCGACGTCCTCGACGGTGCCCGCCCGGCCCATCGGCTGCTGCGGCCCGACCCGGCGGGCCCGGTCCGGGTCGCCGCCGTCGGCATGGATCTCGGTGTCGATGATGCCGGGGCGCACGCTGGTGACGCGGATGCCGTACCGGGCCACCTCCAGCGCCAGCCCCCGGGTCAGCGTGTCGACGGCGGCCTTGCTCGCGGCGTAGTCGACGTACTCGCCCGCCGCGCCGAGCTCCGCCTGCTTCGACGAGAGGTTGACGATCGCCCGGTCCGGCCGGTCGCCGCCCCGCATCCGCAGCACCGCCTCGCGGCAGCACATGGCCAGCCCGACGACGTTCACCGCGAGGACGCGCGCCCAGCGCTCGGCCGTGATCTCCTCGAACGGGCCCTGCCGCTCCAGGATGCCGGCGCTGTTGACCAGGCCGTTGAGGGGGCCCATCGCGTCCGCGGCGGCGAACAGCGCACCGACCTGGGCCGGGTCGGCGACGTCGCAGGGCCGGGCCCGGACCGGGGCGTCGGGCCGGTCCAGCTCGGCCACCAGCTTTTCGGCACGTTCGTGGTTGCCGCGGTAGCCCAGCAGCAGTCCCCGGCCGGGCACCCCCGCAAGCCGGCGGGCCACCCCCGCGCCGATCCCGCGCGTGCCCCCGGTGATGACGTAGACGGCTTCGAGTCGCATGGGGCTGGACCGTACGGGCCGAGGTCCCGCCGGGGGAGAGGCAGAATCACTGAGTGAGTCAGACGATGATCGGCCGGGTCCTGGCGCTGCTCGACGCCGTCGCCGACGCGGGCGCCATCAGCCGCCGCGACCTGGCCCGCACGACCGGGCTGCCCCCGGCGACGGCCAACCGGATCGTCGCGAGCCTGCTCGGGCAGCGCCTGCTCGCCGAGTCGCCCGCCGGGTTGCGCCTGGGCCTGCGGCTGTTCGAGCTCGGTACCCTGGCCGGCGACTCCGGGGTCAGCCTGCTCGACGTGGCCCGCCCGTACCTCGTCGACCTGCACGGCGCCTTCGGCTGGACGTCCCAGCTCGCGGTCCTCGACGGCGACGCGGTGATCTACCTGCTCAAGGTCGACTCCCACCGCCGGCCCCGCCTCGACACCCGCGTCGCGGGCCGTTTCCCGCCGCACTGCACCGGCGCGGGCAAGGCCCTGCTCGCGTTCGGCCCGCCCGAGGCCGCCGACGACCTCCTCGGCCGCGCGCCGCTGACCGCCCGCACCCCCGCCACGATCACCGACCGCTCCCGGCTGGCGGCGGACCTGCGCGCGACCCGGCGCCGCGGGTACGCCGTCGACCGCGGCGAGTTCCAGCCCGGCATGATCGGCGTCGCCGCACCCGTCCGCGCGGCCGTCGGCCCTGTCGCAACGCCCGCTCGCGCGGCCGGCCACCCTGTTGCCGCGGTCACCCTGGCCGGCCCCGCGGAGTCGTTCGACGTCCCGCGCGCCGCGCACGCCCTGCGCATCGTCGCCCAGATCATCGAGTCCCGCCTGCGGTGACGTTCGACGGAAGCCGCTCAGGACCGGACGCACCGCCGCGGCCGCCGATCGGGCGCCGGCCGGTCATCCGCGCGGCCGTTCCCGCATTCCGCCGATTGGGTCTGGCCGAAGTGCCTCACGTCCGGCTAATGTGGCTAGTGAGACCGGCATCTTCCCCCGTGGATGCCGGTCTCCATTATTTCCGGTGTACCGGCTGAGGCTCGGCCCGCTCGATCAGCGCCGCGATGCGCGCTTCGAGCCGCGGCGGGCACGAATGCGCACCGGCCGGGTCGGCGGCGATGGCGTTGCCCGGTTCGAGCAGTTCGATGCGCTGGTGGGCCACGCGCAGGCGGCCGTAGTCCCGGTCCCGGAACGCCGCCTCGACCTGCTCGCTGAGGCCGTCGAGCAGCAGCCACCCGTCGGCCGGCAGCCGCCAGGTGAGCGCCGCGCGCAGCGCCTCGGCGATGTCGTGCGTCGGGGCCTCGGTGCTGCGCGGGTACGGCAGGTACTGATAACCGACCCCGCGCACGGTGACCAGATGGTGCGGTCGCGCCGGCTCGGGCTCGATCTTGGCGCGCAGCCGCTGGATGTGCACGGTCAGCGTGTTGCTGTCGCCCGGTACGCCGTCCCAGATGGCGCCGAGGAGATGCTCCCGCGCGAGCGTGCGGCCGGGGTTGCGCACGAACGCCTCCAGGAGCTGAAATTCCTTCAGGGGCAGCTCCAGCGGCCGGCCGGTGACGGTGGCGGTGCGCGCGGCCGGGTCGAGCTCGACCGGGCCGGCGGCGATGACGCGCGCCGGGGTCCGGCCCGCGACCTCGGGTCGCCGGCGCAGGACGGCCCGGATGCGCGCGACGAGCTCGCGGGTGCCGAAGGGCCGGCCGAGGTAGTCGTCGGCACCGTGGTCCAGGGCCCGGACGATGTCCTCCTCGCCGCCGCGGGCCCCGACGACGATGATCCCGACGTCGGGCCGGGCGCGCAGCTCCCGGCACAGCGCCAGGCCCGGCTCCTCCACGCGGGCGAGCTCGAGCAGGACGACGTCGGCGCCGTGCGCGTCGACCTCGAGCACGGCATCGGCGAGGCCGGCGACCCGCGTCTCGTAGCCCTCGCCGCGCAGCAGTGCGGTCAACGCGGCGGTCGGCGACGGGTCGTCCTGGACGAGCAGCAGGCGGGTCACAGCCACAAACATATGTCAAAGTGCCCGGGCGGCGAGGCCCGGAGCCACCTTGCAGAATGCTCACGTGACGCCGGACGCCGCCTCATCGTGGCGCAGAATGCTCGCGTGACGCCGGACCGCCGCATCATCGTTGCCCTGGACTGCGACCACCGCGAGGCGGCCGACGCGATCGTCGAGCGGCTGGGCGAGGACTGCGGGTCGTACAAGGTGGGCCTGGAACTGCTCACCGCGGCCGGCCCGGCCCTCGTCCGCGACCTTGTCGAACGTGGCAAGGCGGTCTTCCTCGACCTCAAGCTGTTCGAGATCCCGAACTCCGTGGCCGGCGCGGTACGCGCGGCCGCGGCCCTGGGCGTGTCGATGGTGACCGTGCACGGCCTGGGCGGTACGGGCATCATGCGAGCCGCGGTCGAGGCCGCCCGCGACTTCCCGCAGCTGCGCGTCCTGGCCCTGACCGTCGTCACCAGCCTGACCGACGCCGACCTGGCCGACGTGGGCGTGCACGCCACGACCGGCGAGCAGGTGCTGCGCCTAGCCCGCCTGGCGGACCGGGCCGGCTGCCACGGGGTGATCGCCGCCCCGGCCGAGGTCGCGGCGCTGCGCGGCGTGCTGGGCGCCGGCCCGCTCATCGTCACGCCGGGCGTCGCCTTGCCGGGCGACGGCCCGACCGGCCACGCCCGCCCCGGCACCCCGGGAGCGGCCGTCGCCGCCGGCGCCAGCCACGTGGTCGTGGGAAGGACCGTGACCCGCGCACCGGACCCGCTGGCCGCACTGCACCGGGTCCGCGCGAACATCACCCCGTAGCGGGCCGCTCACCAGCCGAACAGCGCCAGGGTCTCGCCCCGCGCGATGGCCGCCAGCGCCACGCCGACGTAGTCCACGATGTCGGGCGGCGGGTTCCGTACGTCGGCCCAGCACAGCTCGCCGCACTTGTCCGGCTCGGCGATGCGCGGCTCGCCCGTCCAGGCCTCCACCGCGAAGAACAGATGCAGGTACTCGTGGTCCTGCGCGTCCTCGGCCGCGGTGTGCAACACCAGCGCGAGGCGGCAGCGGGCCGGGCCCGCCTCGACGCCGACCTCCTCGCGCAGTTCGCGGACCAGCCCGCTGACCGCGTCCTCGCCGCCGTCGAGGTGCCCGGCCGGCAGCCCCAGGCACCCGTCGCGGTGCCCGGTCCCGGCGCGGCGCATCAGCAGCAACCGGTCACCGTCGCGGAGCATGCCGTGCACGGCGACGGCGGCGCGGAAGGGGTCGAACGCCACCGACCGACCCTACCGCGCCGAGCACGGCGGCCCCGAAGGCACTACTGTGTCGGGCAGCCCGAAGGCGCGTCGTTGTACTCGTTGGTGTAGATGCGCACGAGCATCCGGCGATTGCTCGTCACCGCCTGCGGCACCCAGGCGTCGGAGGTCTCGTCGGCGCCGGCGAAGCACCACGCGGCCGGGGTGTACTGGGCGTCGGCGGCCGAGATCGCCGCCTTCGCGGCCGAGCACCGGCTCGCCGACTTGTCGTGCATCTACTGGTTCGTGTGGCTGTAGACCTGGGCCAGGCCGGGGCCGCCGTCGGAGGACAGCGACCCGCCGGCGACGGCGGCGTCGACGGGCGCCAGGTCCGAGGCGCTCCACGCCAGCTGCTGCAGCCCCGACGTGCTCTTGCCGGAGTCCACCACGGGCTTGACGTTGTCCCAGGCGACCGCCCCAGGCCGTCGCCGAGCCGGCCAGCACCACGGCGACCGCCGCGGTCAGGACGAGGCCGGGTCGTCCGATACTTATGTGCATCGATGCAACCTGGTGCGGGCCGGCCATCGCCACCGCCCCGTCAGGTGCAGGACTCGAGGTCGACGAGGATCTCCGAGGCGGAGGCGGCGTCGAGGGCCGAGAACGGTACCGTCCGCTCCGGCGACCACTGCGAGGCCGCGTCCGGGGCGATCCAGACGTCGCTGAGCCGCTGCTCCGGTTGCTCGTTGGGCAGCCCGAGCATGATGCCGGGGTCGAGCCCGGCGATGAGCAGCCGCCCGCCGGGCAGGTCGCGCTCCATCCGGCCCTGGTACCCGCCGTCGACCCCCGCCCGCCGCCAGCCCCGCCGCTCCAGGCCGAGCAGCTTCACCGTCATCGCCCTGCGCTCGTCGAAGCGGGCCAGGCGCACCGCGGCGGCCTCGTCGGGCCGCAGGTGCCGGACCCTGCGGCCGAGCTGCTTGAACGGCTGCAGCAGGCCGTAGTCGCCGAACACCGCGGACCACGCCGCCACGTCGAGGTCGACCGGGTGGGCGACGCCGAGCAGGGTGTCGCCGGGCAGCTCGACCCGTTCGTCGGCGACGTCGGCGAAGGTGCGGTCCTCGGCGATCCGCAGCGCCGGGCCGGGCCGCCCGGGCGCGCCGGTGATCCAGACCAGCCGCCGGGCCAGCGGCCACAGCAGCGGATGGTCGAGGAGCACGGTCCGCAGCTCGTCGGCGCGCCACCGCCGCCCGAAGCCCATTGCGCGCTCCAGCCGCCGCACCTGCTCGGTGGCGACCTTCCGGGCGCCCTTCTTCGCCGCCGTCCACCGCTCCTGCGCCGCGCCCGCCCGGGCCGCGTCGTCGCGGGCCGCGGGCGCCGGCAGGTCGGCCCGCCGGGTGCCGTCCTCGTTGTCCACGAAGGGCTTGAGGTGCTCGTCGAAGCCGCCGACGAACCGCCGCGGGCCGTAGTCGAGCACCATCGTCGCGTCGGCGTCGAGGCCGAGGCGCGGCACCAGGCGGTCGGCGAGCTGTTCGGTGGTGAGCCCGAGCGCGAGCGCGACCTCGGCCAGGTTGGCGTCGGCGCGGGCCCGCACCGCCTTCGCCTTCGCCTTGGTCGAGATGTCGCGCAGCTCGCGCAGCGCCGCCTCGGTGCCGAGCCGCGCGAGGGTGTCGAGGCCGGCGGCGGCCCGCTTGTGGGCTCCCTCGTAGGGCCACCGCTGCACCGCCCCGGCGAGGGCCGCCGCGGTGTCGTCGTCGCCGAGCAGCGCCTGCGCCTCCAGCGCCCAGCCGTCGGCGGGCGGGGCGTCGACCGCCTCCCAGCGGCGCAGCAGGTCGAGCCCGAAGCGGGCCAGGTCGCCCTCGTCGCACGCCTCGCGCACGACCGCGATCCCGGCGTACGGCGAGCCCGGCTTGGAGATCATGAGCATGGTCAGCAGGTGCCCGACCGCGGCCGGCGGCAGCGTTGCGGCGCCGCCGCGCAGCCGGACCGGGGGCAGCGCGGCCACGTCGGTCCACTCCGGCGGCGCCGGGATCCGGGCCGGCAGCTCCAGCAGCGGGTCGGCGTCGACCAGGGCGGTGACCGCCGCCGTGGCCGGGGGGCCGTAGCCGGCCGCGGCCGCGAGGATCTCGTCGCGGTGCCCGG
The DNA here is from genome assembly GCF_049995355.1 of Dactylosporangium sp. McL0621. NCBI lineage: Bacteria > Bacillati > Actinomycetota > Actinomycetes > Micromonosporales > Micromonosporaceae > Dactylosporangium > Dactylosporangium sp. McL0621. Next base: position 7,930,014 of record NZ_CP188259.1, on the reverse strand, counting down.
CCGCGGCCAGGGCGGTCAGTGCCCGGCCGGCCGCCCGCCGCGGCTGCGCCTCCCGGCCGAGCGCGGCGGGGATCAGGGCCCGGGCGGCCGCCGCGGGGTGCGCCCGCAGCCAGGCCAGCGCGCTCTTGCGGGCGGACTTGAGCCGGTCGAGCCAGTCGGCCACGAGCAGCGCGATCTCGGGGCTGCTGAAGGCCATCGGCACCCCGGCGTCGCCCGGGTTGAGCTCCGCGATCCGCAGCACCAGCGGGTAGGCGTCGACCCCGAACCGCGCCGCGGCCGCCGTCACCCACCAGATCTCGGACCGCTTGTGCGGCCGGTAGGTGCCCAGCAGCGGCCGCGCCAGCTCGTCGGGGCCCTCGAGGAAGAGCAGGGCGGCGTTGTACCCGTACACGTCCCCGACCTGGATGTCGTGCGCGATCCTGGCGTAGTTCAGGCCCGGGCGGCTCTTCGGCAGCCCGGCCACCAGCCGCTCCCGCTCGCCCGGCGGCCACGCCGCGGCCGGCCCGTCGGTGCAGGTCAGGTCGAGCACGACGCGCTTGGCCGCCGGGCGCTTCTTCGTCCACGGCGGCGCGACGAGCACGGCGGGCAGCGCGTCCGCGGGGGCCGCGCCGGGCGGTGGTCCGCCGGGCCGCAGGTCGCCGGGCGCGAGCCCGGGGTGGCGGGCGGCGTGCCGGCGCAGCAGCTCGGGGATGCGCGGCTTGTCGCGGGCGGCGTCAAGCAGCCGCATCGCGCGGTCCGGATACCGCTCGGCCGCCTGCTCGATCGAGGCCTGGACGCCCCGGCGGTCGGCCTTGTCGACGAGTGCCTGGAACGCCCGGTCGGTCGGGACGGCCGCCAGCGCGTCGGCCATGTCGCGCAGGAACTGAGTGACGCGGAAGGTGCTCGACCGCATCAGCGGCCCGTTCCAGTCGGCGGCGTACACGTCGAGGATCCCGTCGCCCAGCGCCACGGTGAGCGTGTGCAGCAGGGCCGGCGTGCGCAGCTGCTCGTCGGCCCGCCACTCCTGGCGGCGCTTGATCGACCGGGCCTGCGCGGCGTCGGCGACCGAGGCCATGAGCAGCGGCGCGAGCGAGTGCCGCTCGGTCAGGGCGGCGACGTCCTGCTCCACCCAGTCGCGCTCGGTCGGGACGAGGAAGCACGCGGCGATCCGGTGGAACGTCGAGGCGGGCCGGGCCGCCCGCAGGGCCTCGACCGCCGCGGCGTAGACGTCGTCGGGCGCGCCGGCGAGGGCGGCCCGCACGGGGCCGAGCGCGGCCAGGGTCAGCCGCGCGGTGCTGCCCGCGCCGGCGCCCCACAGCCGCATGAGGTACTGCGGCCCGTGCTCGGGCGAGTACGCCTGCTCGACGGTGACCCCGAGGGCGGCGAACTCGGCGCCGATGCGGGCGGCGAGGACCGGGCCGTGCCGGGCGACCCAGTGCTCGCCCACCGCCGGCGCCAGCTCCGGGCCGCGCACGGACGAGCCGAGGTGCGCCATCCACACGGCGGCCACACCGAGCGGCTCCGGGTCGGCGGCCCCGCCGGGCGACGCCGGCCCGGCGGCGGCCCCGTCGAGCGGCGCCGGATCAGCGGCCCCGTCGAGCGCCGCAAGCCCGGCCGCGCGCACGTCGTCGGGCGTGCCCGGGTGTTCGAGCACCCGGGCGGCGCCGGAGGGCTCGGGCGGCGGCTCACCGCTCGGCTCACCGGCGACGACCGGGCCGCCACGGTACGGATAAATGCTGCGCCGCCACGACGCCGGGATGACGAAGCTCACGGGGGCACACTAACGACGGCCTATGACATTTTTCGGAGGCCGCGGAGGAACACGTCGACGAGGCGGCGTCCGTAGTCCGCCGTCTCGCCCGGCACCGGCCGGCTCAGCAGCGCCACCGCGTGCAGGATGTCCACGGCGCCCACGTCGGAGCGCACCTCGCCGGCCGCGGCCTGCAGCAGCGCCTCGAGCACCGGGGTCATGCGCCGGTAGAAGTACGCGCTCAGCTCCTGGTGCGCGGCGTCGCCCGCGTGCAGCGCCGAGGCGAGCCCGACCTTGGTCGCGACGAGCTCCGTGTACCGCTGCACCCATTTCGCCAGCGCCACGCCGGGCGGATGGGCCGCCGCGAGCGTCGGGCCGGCCTCGGCGCAGGCGTCGATCTCGTGTTCCAGCACGGCGATGACCAGGTCCGAGCGCTGCGGGAAGTGCCGGTACAGCGTGCCCACGCCGACGCCGGCCCGGTCGGTGATCTCCTTGGCGGGGGCGTCGACGCCGGCGGTGGCGAGCACGTGCTTCGCCGCCTCGAGCAGGGCCTCGAGGTTGCGCCGCGCATCGGCTCGACGGGGTGGCGGGGCCGGGGTTGGCAAAACGGAAATCCTTTCCGTATCGTAGCGGAAGAGCTTTCCGTTTCCACGATACGGCAGGAGACCGGCATGCAGTACCGCACCCTCGGCCGGACGGGCATCAAGGTCAGCCCGTACGCGCTCGGCACGCTGATGTACGCGACCTCCGTCGGCAACGCCGACCCGGGCGACTCGATCCGCATCCTGCACAAGGCGCTCGACGCGGGGATCAACTTCGTCGACACCGCCGACGCCTACGGCGACTCGGAGGAGGTCGTCGGCAAGGCGCTGCAGGGCCGGCGCGACCGCGTCGTGCTCGCGACCAAGTTTGCCCGCCCGACGGGCGAGGACCCCAACCAGCAGGGCGCGTCGCGGCGCTGGATCATGCGCGCGGTCGAGGACTCGCTGCGCCGGCTGCAGACCGACTACATCGACCTGTACCAGGTGCACCGGCCCGACCCGGCGACCGACGTCGAGGAGACGCTCAGCGCCCTCTCCGACCTCATCCACAGCGGCAAGGTCCGGGCGATCGGCACGTCCGGGCTGCCGCCGTCGGACATCGTCGAGGCCCAGTGGGTCGCCGAGCGCCGGGGACTGGAGCGGTTCCGGACCGAGCAGCCGGTGTACTCCCTGCTCAACCGCGGCATCGAGCGCGAGGTGCTGCCGGTGGCGCAGCGGTACGGCCTCGGCACCCTCGTCTGGGGCCCGCTCGGCCAGGGCCTGCTCACCGGCCGCGTGCGCAAGGGCGGGGCGAACGACCTGAGCCGCGCCCGCTACTTCAAGCACCTCAACGACGAACGCCGCCTCGACGTCGTCGAGCGGCTCGTCCCGCTCGCCCGGGAGGCGGGCCTGCCGATGACCCACCTCGCGATGGCCTTCACCATCGCGCACCCCGGCGTGACCAGCGCGCTGCTCGGCGCCCGCACCGAGGAGCAGCTCGACGACCTGCTCGCCGGGCTCGACGTCGCCCTCAGCGACGACGTCCTCGACCGCATCGACGAGATCGTCCCGCCCGGCACCGACGTCGGGGCGGTCGACCAGGCCTACCTCCCGCCGGCCCTGCTGGTGCCGGCCCTGCGGCGGCGGCCGGCCGCGGAGCGCTCCGCGACCTGAGCCGCGATGCCGGCCGCCCGCCTCAGGACGCCAGCCGGGGGCGGGCGCCGCGCTCGGGCTCGAGCTCGTTGATCTCGGCCCACACCGTGTCGAGGGAGAGGCCGAGCACCTCGGCGATCGCCGCGATGGTCGAGAAGGCCGGGGTGGCGACGCGCCCGGACTCGATCTTCCGGAGGGTCTCCGGGGAGACGCCGGCGTCCAGCGCGGTGCCGAGCATCGAGCGCTGCCCCCGGGCGCGGCGCAGCAGGGCGCCGAGGCGCTGCCCGCGCTCGACCTCTTCGGGAGTGAGCGGCAACCTGACCATGGCCCAATTCTAATACCGGGATACTATGGCCGGGATAGTTATTGGTCGTGCGAGGAAGGCGCCACATGATCGAACTCCTGGACCCCGCCGACCTGCCGCGCGCGCGGGAGACGGGCGCGGTGGTCGCCGGCATCCTGCAGACGCTGAAGGGCCGCAGCGTGGCCGGCACCAACCTGCTGGACATCGACCGGTGGACCCAGGCCATGATCGCCGAGGCGGGCGCGCAGTCCTGCTACGTCGACTACGCGCCGTCCTTCGGGCGCGGGCCGTTCGGCCACTACATCTGCACGTCGGTCAACGACGCCGTGCTGCACGGCCTGCCGTACGACTACGAGCTGGCCGACGGCGACCTGCTGTCGCTCGACCTCGCCGTCTCCAAGGGCGGCGTCGTCGCCGACTCGGCCGTCAGCTTCGTCGTGGGCGGCGCGCCGGCCCCCGGGGACGTCGCGATGATCGGCGCGACCGAGCGGGCGCTGCGGGCGGGGATCGCCGCGGCCGGCCCGGGCGCCCGCATCGGCGACATCTCCCACGCCATCGGCTCGGTCCTGGGCGCGGCGGGGTACCGGATCAACACCGAGTTCGGCGGCCACGGCGTGGGTTCGACGATGCACCAGGACCCGCACGTGTCGAACACGGGCCGGCCCGGCCGCGGGTACAAGCTGCGCCCCGGGCTGCTGCTGGCCCTCGAGCCGTGGGTCATGGCCGACACCGCCGAGCTCGTCACCGACGCCGACGGCTGGACCCTGCGCAGCGCGACCGGCTGCCGGACGGCCCACAGCGAGCACACGATCGCCATCACCGACGGCGGGGCCGAGATCCTGACCCTGCCGAGGTAGCCGCGCTCACCGCGTTTCCAGGCGCTGCGCCGCGGCCTGCGTATCCCGCTGGTCCCACGTGATGGACCCGTCGCCGAGCCCGGCCAGGACGGCGTCGATCCAGCGGATCTCCGCCTCGGTGATCGCATGCAGGTACTCGGTCTCCAGCATGGTGACCCGGGGCATCTCGAAGCCACCCTCGCCGATCAGCGCGTCCCGGTCGGCGAGCCGCTGGACCAGCAGGTCCCGGCGCGTGGCCAGGAGCTCGCGAGTGGTCCGCGGGGAGATCATCGGCAGGAACGACAGGGCCGCGGGGAACTCGGGGAACTCGTTGCGCGGCGTGGACAGGATCTCGGCGATCCACTGCCGGGACGCGGCGCGCCCGGCGTCGGTCAGCTGATAGGTCGTGCGCTCCGGGTACAGGTGGTCACGGGTGGTCTCGTGGACCTCGATCAGCCCGGCCTCGGTGAGCCTGGCGATGGTCTTGTAGAGCGTGGCCCGCTGCCCCACGTTGACGACCTGGTCCTTGCCCCACTGCTTGATCAGCTGCTGCATGCGGTACGGGTGGAGCGGGCGATCCTCGAGCAGCCCGAGGATCGTCAACGCCAAGGGGGAACGCCGGAAGTCGGTAGCCACGATTGGAATCTACGCTAGTGCGCGGCTATCTAGTTGCAAAGAAACTAGTCTCCATGACACTATCGAGGCATGACGATCCACCGCACCCCGATCGACGTGCCGGCACCCGCCGTCGCGGCCCGCCCGGACGTGCCCCGGGTGCTTGCGCTCGGTACCGTCGCCGGCCCTGGTCTGTTCACCCTCGCCTGGCTGATCCTGGGCTTCATCAGCTCCGGCTACACGGTCGGCGGCACCCGCATCGAGCCCTACTCGCACATCAGCCAGCCCATCAGCGGCCTGGGCATGGGCGCCACGGCCCCCTTCATGAACACCGCCTTCATCCTCAGCGGGCTCCTGCTCCTGGCCGGGGTGATCGGCGTGTTCCTGAGCATCGGCGCGGCCGGCCGCCCCGTGGCTCGATGGACGAGCGCCGTCCTGCTCGCGCTGACGCCGGCCGGCCTCGTGGTGGTCGGGCTGTTCGATCTCGACGCCCCGGTGCTGCACCTGACCGGCGCCGCCCTCGTGTACATGCTCCCGGTGCTCAGCTTTCCCCTGACCGGACTGTTCCTGCGCCGCGTACCGGGCGGGCGGCGCTTCGGCCACCTGCTCCTGCTCGCCGGCGCGCTGACGTTCGTCCTCACGATCGTCTTCTCGATGACGTTCGACCAGGACACGACCGCCGCCGGGCAGGGCGTGGCCGGCCTCACCCAGCGGGTGCTGTTCACCGAGGTGCTCGCCTGGTTCGCCGCCCTGGGCTGGTGGGCCCGCCGCGCGCCGGCCCGCCGGCCGGCGGGGTGACGACCGTGGCGCAGGCTCGTACCGCACTGGTGATCGGCGGCGGCATCGGCGGCCCGATCGCGGCGATGGCGCTGCAGAAGGCCGGCATCGAGTCCACCGTGTACGAGGCGTACGACGGCGCCGCCGACGGTGTGGGCGGTGGCCTGACCGTCGCGTCGAACGGGCAGTTCGCCCTCGACGCGATCGACGCCGCGGACGTCGTCCGGGACATCGGTACCCCGCTCGCGGGGATCGAGCTGCGCACGTGGAACGGGCGGACGCTCGGCGAGTTCGGTACCCTGCCCGGCCTGCCGGCGAGCCGGTTCGTCTGGCGGTCCGACCTCTACCGCGCGCTGTACGACGAGGCCGCCCGCCGCGGCATCCGCATCCGGCACGGCAAGCGGCTGGTCGACGCCACGGAGACCGGCGACGCCGTGACCGTCGTCTTCGCCGACGGCACGAGCGCCGGCGCCGACGTGCTGATCGGCGCCGACGGCATCCGCTCGACGGTGCGCTCGCTCATCGACCCGCAGGCCCCGGGGCCGAGCTACACCGGCCTGATCAGTTTCGGCGCGCGGGTGACCGGCGCCGGGCTGCCGCCCACCGGCGGGCGGATGCTCATGACGTTCGGCAAGCGCGCCTTCTTCGGCCACGTGGTCTTCGACGACGGGACCACGGCGTGGTTCGCCAACCTGCCCCGGCGGGAGCCCATGACCCTGGCCGAGGCGCGAGCCGTACCGGCCGAGGCCTGGCGGACGACCCTGCGGGACGCGTTCGCCGGCGACCGGTGCCCCGCGGTGGAACTGCTCGACCGTACCGACCCGGCCGACCTGATCATCACCGGGCCGTCGGAGAACATGCCGGTCGTGCCGGTGTGGAGCCGCGGCCGCATGGTCCTGACCGGCGACAGCGCCCATGCCGCGTCGTCCAGTTCGGGCCAGGGCGCGTCGCTGGCCGCGGAGAGCGCCGTGCAGCTTGCCCGGTGCCTGCGGGACCGGCCGTACGCGGAGGCGTTCGCGGCGTACGAGCGGCTGCGCCGGGAGCGGGTCGAGAAGATCATCGCGGAGGCCGGCCGGACCAACGCCGGCAAGGCCCCCGGCCCCGTCGGCCGCGTCGTGCGCGACCTGCTGCTGCCGGTGGTGTTCAAGCTGTCCAAGCCGGAGAGGACGGCCTGGCAGTACGACCACCGCATCGACTGGGCGAGCCCGGTCTGACCCGGCCGCGGTGGCCGGAATCGTACCGCCGGCGCGGCATGATGCGGCGCCGGCGGGGCAGGGCCGCCCCATGTCGCAGCTCCTGGTCACGTCCTACGGCGATCCGCGCGAGTCCGTAACGCTGGAACCGGCGCCCCAACCGGTGCTGGGGACCGACGACATCCTGGTCGAGATGGAGGCCGCGCCGGTCAACCCGTCCGACCTCCTGCTCGTCCGGGGTGACTACGGCGTGCGGCCGCCGCTGCCGAGCCCGCTCGGCGGCGAGGGCGTCGGGCGGGTGGTCGACGCCGGCGCGGGCGCGGGGAGGCCGCTGGTCGGGCGGCGGGTGGTCATCCTGCCGAACTACGAGCAGGGCACCTGGGCGGATCGGGTGGCGACGTCGTACCGCAACGTCGTACCGGTCCGCGCGGACGGCGACCCGCTGCAGCTCGCCATGCTGCCGATCAATCCGGCGACCGCGTACCTGTTGCTGCACAGGTTCACGACCCTGGCCCCCGGCGACTGGGTCGGCCTGAACGCCGCCAACTCCGCCGTCGGCCTGGACGTCATCGCCCTCGCCCGGCGGGAGGGCCTCAAGACCCTCGGCGTCGTGCGGCGCGACGCCGCGGCCCAGGCGGTGCGTGACGCCGGCGCCGACCGCGTGATCGTCGCCGGGGACGACCTGCCCGCGCGGATCGCCGCGGCGCTGGACGGCGCCGAGCTCGGCCTGGTGCTGGATGCCACCGCCGGCCCGGTCGTCGCCGACCTCGCCGCGGCGCTGCGGTTCCGGGGCGCGGTGGTCAGCTACGGCTACGTGACCGACGAGCCGCCGGCCGTACGCGCCCACGACGTCATCTTCAAGGAGGTGACGCACACCGGGTTCTGGCTGCTGAACTGGGTGCGAAACGCGCCCCGCACCGAGATCGAGCAGACGTACCGCGCGCTCGGCGACCTCGTCGCCGGCGGTGAGCTGGCCGTGCCGGTCGACGCGACCTACCGCCTGGACGACTACCGCACGGCGATCGAACACGCGATGGCCCCGGGACGCAGCGGCAAGGTCCTGTTCACCTTCGGGTCTTCCGGGTAATGGCAGTACCTCTCAGCGGCCTCGCGGCGGACGTAGCGTCGAGGGCATGGACGGCCGAGCCGAGATCCGCGACTTCCTCACCACCCGCCGCGCGCGCATCACGCCGGAGGGGACCGGGCTGCCGACGTACGGCGGCCACCGGCGGGTCGCGGGGCTGCGCCGGGAGGAGGTGGCGCTGCTGGCCGGGGTGAGCGTCGACTACTACATCCGCCTCGAGCGCGGGAACCTCACCGGGGTGTCCGACAGCGTCCTGGAGGCCGTGGCCCGTGCCCTGCGGCTGGACGAGGCGGAGCGGGCGCACCTGTTCGACCTGGCACGGGCCGCGAACCTCGGCCCGGCGGCCCGGGCGCGCCGCCCGCGGGCCCCGCGGCTGCGGCCGCAGACCCAGCGGCTGCGGCCGCAGACCCAGCGGCTGCTGGACGTGATGGTCCTGGCCCCGGCGTACGTGCGCAACAGCCGGCTCGACATCCTCGGCGCCAACGCGCTGGGCCGGGCCGTGTTCGCGCCGCTGTTCGACACCACCGCGGCGACGCCGAACATCGCCCGCTTCATCTTCCTCGACGCGGCCGCGCAGGCCTTCTACCGCGACTGGGACGAGCTGGCCGGCGACGTGGTCGCGATGCTGCGCGCCGAGGCCGGCCGCGACCCGCACGCGCGAGCGGGGGGTCAGCCGGCCGACCGCAGCAGCCGGTCGATGACCGACGCGTCGCCCACCACGGCGACGCGGCCGTCGGTGCAGGCCTCGGTGAGCCCGTCCGGGTCGGCCAGCAGCGCGCCCAGCGTGCGGGCGTCCGCGCGGAGCGAGGCGTCGGCCGTCGCGGGCTCGCCGGGCTCCACCTCGATGCCGCCCGGCGCCAGGCGGACCGTCCACACGCGACCGTCGAGCTCGAGGCGGCAGCTCGCCGGCGGGGCCGCGGGGTCGGGGCGGGCGGCGCCCTGCAGGTAGATCAGGACCGAGGTGGCGCTGAGGGCGGCCGGCGGCGGGGGTTGGGGTGCGTCGATGCCCCAGTCGCCCAGGGCGCGCACGATCGGCTCCAGGCCCCGGCCCCACTCGGTCAGCTCGTAGACCGGGCCCTCGCCGCGGCGGAGCACGCCGTGGGCCTCGAGCTCCCGGAGCCGGTCGGCCAGCAGGTTCGAGCTGACGTGGGGCAGGGCCAGCCGCAGCTCCGAGAACCGCTGGGGCGTCAGGAGCAGCTCGCGCACGACCAGCAGCGCCCAGCGTTCCCCGACGACGTCGAGGGCCCGGGCGATCCCGCATGAGTCCCGGTAACTCCGGCTGGTCGGCACGCCTCATAAAGTACCACGGCAGCAGGTTGTTTTTAACAACTGACTATGGTTAGTGTTTGCGACCATGAGCGAATTGCTGCTGCAGGACAAGACCGCCGTGATCTATGGGGGTGGGGGCGCCATCGGTGGTGCCGTCGCTCGGGTGTTCGCCCGGGAGGGCGCTCGGGTGTTCATCGCGGGGCGGACGCGGGCGCGGCTCGACGCCGTCGCGCGGGACATCGACGCCGCGGGCGGGGTGGTCGAGGCGGCGACGGTCGACGTGCTCGACCAGGCGGCGGTCGAGGAGCACGCCGGGGCGGTCGCGGGCCGGGCCGGCGGTATCGACATCGCCCTCAACGCCGTGAGTGTCGGGCACGACCAGGGGACGCCGCTCGCGGAGCTCTCGCTGGAGGAGTTCATGCGGCCGATCGACGGCTTCCTGCGGGCGCTGTTCATCACCAGCAAGGCCGTGGCCCGCCACATGGGCCACCGGCGCCCCGGCGTGATCCTGACGCTGTCCGAGCCCGGGGCCAAGCTCGCCGTCGGCGGCATCCTGGGCCACGCCGCGAGCGCGGCCGGCAAGGAGGCCTTCGCGCGGGTGCTGGCGGCGGAGCTGGCCCCGCGCAACATCCGGGTCGTCGGCATCCGCCCGCACGCCGTCGCCGACGCGCCGGCCGCGGGCTCCTACACCGCGGAGCTCTTCCGGCCGGCCGCGGCCGCGGCGGGGCAGTCGGTGGCGGAGTTCCTGGAGGGCGGCCTGGCCCAGGGAACGCTGCTGAAGCGGCTGCCGACGCTCGCCGAGACGGCGGAGACGGCGGCGTTCCTGGCCTCGGACCGCGCCGGCGTCATGACCGGCGTGATCGTCAACCTGTCGGGCGGCGCCTTGGTCGACTGAGCTGCCGCGGGGAAGCCGGTCGAGCCGGCGTCACGCACTTCGACACCGCCGGGATGTACGGGTGGGGCGGTGGCCCATCCACCGCCACAACCGGTCGCGCGTATGACGTACTGTGCGCCCGTGTCCACGCCCCGGATCATCGCGACCACCATCGGCATCGGCGCATCAGCTGTGGCCGGCTACGGCATGTACCGCCTGATGCTCATCGGCTCGTGCACCGGCGACGGCTGCGACTCGGGTATCTGGGTCTTCGTCGTCGCGCTGCTCCTCGCGGTCCTCGCCGCGATGGTCGGCGACACCCTGCTCCTCGTCGCGACGCTGCTCGCCGGCCTCGGCATCGGCGCGGGGCTCGGCGCGGTCGCCGACCCGAACGGCCAATGGGCCGGCTACGTCATCGGCGCGGCGCTGGTGCTCAGCAGCGTCACCACGGTGCTGGTCGGCCGCGCGACCCGTAAGGCCATGGCCGGCATGCGGGCCGCGATCCGGGACAGCCTGCCGACCGTCACGCCCGACACCCTGCAGACGACCGGGCGGGCCGCCGTCGCCGAGGTGCTGGCGGTGCGGGAGACCGGCACGACCGTCAACGACAACCCGATCGTCGGCCTGCGGGTCCGGCTGACCCCGACCGACGGTGGCGACCCGGTGGAGGGCGAGAAGAACGCACTGGTGTCCCGGCTGAACATCCCGCGCGTCGGCGAGCGGTACGCGGCCGGTTTCGACCCCGGATCGCCGGACTCGTTCGTCCTGATCCTCACGGTCACCGACCACACCCCCGCACATCTGCGCGAGCTGTACGAGCGGATGCGCACCGAGGCCACGCCCGGGTTCGACCCCCTCGAACGGCTCGGCAAGCTCAACGAGCTGCGGCTGGCCGGCGCGCTGACCGAGGCGGAGTTCGAGCGGCAGAAGGCGAAGCTGCTCGGCCCCTCCGGCTGACGGCGGGCGAAGGCCTACCTCCCGCGGCCCGGCCGGGTGTCGCCTCCGCCGGGCCGACGCGGTGGTCAGTTGCAGGCGCCCGTGCACGGTACGAACGGGGCGGTCGTGCCCGTGACGGAGGCGGTGGCGCGGGGCAGGCCGGACGCCGTCGCGGTGACCGTGATCGGGCCGGCGCCGGTGGCCCGGACGAGCACGTAGGCGACGCCCTGGTAGGCCCGGCGGACGGGGCCGCGGAACGTCTCGTGCACGGGGCTGCCGCTGTCGACGGCCACGACGGTGCCCGGCCCGCTGACCGCGAACGTGATCGGCGCCGAGGAGCCGGTGACGACCCGGCCCGCGGAGTCGGCCACGGTCGCCTTCACGTAGACGACGTCGTCCTGGTCGGTCGACACCGTGGCGTGGTCGGGCGCGAGCAGCACCTGGCTCGCCGTGGTGCCGGTGGGCGGGGGCGTGGTGGCCGGCGCGCCCCAGGTGCGCTGCCAGGAGTAGCCGATCGGGCGTACCGTGCCGACGCCGTCGATGAGGCCGAAGGCGCTTTCGGCGTTGGGCCACAGGCCGTCGGCCTCGCCGAGGTACGCGGCGCCGGTCCAGACGAACAGCCCGGTGAGGCCGGGGTTGCCGCGCACCGTGGCCCAGGCCGAGGTGTCGGTGCCCATCTCGGTGAGCAGGCCGGGCCGGGCCGGCGCCAGGGCCATGGCCTGGATGACCTCGGCGGGCCGGTAGTTGCCGCCGAAGACGTCGACGGTGGTGCGGGTGGCCCCGGTCACGTCACCGCTGTCGGCCGGGCGGAACAGGGCCTGCGTGACCGGGCGGCCCGGGTCCAGGCTGTGGGCGATCGAGACCATCCGGGTCAGCAGCGGCGTCCGGGTCGCGAGCGGGTCGCGGATCTCGTTGCCGGTGCTCCACATCGCGACGCTGGGGTGGTTGCGGTCGCGCATGACGATGCCTGCCGCGTCGACCTGGTACCACGGCACCGTACCGGTCGCCCCGGGCACCGCCGGCGAGCCGGTGGGGGCGGGCGCGGCACGGTTGAAGTACGTGGCGTAGTCGCCGGCGTCGCTGTACTTGTGCTGGGTCCAGACGTCGAAGAACTCGTCGAGGACCAACAGGCCCATCCGGTCGGTCAGCTCGAGGAAGGCCGGACTCGGCGGGTCGTGGGCGGTGCGGACGGCGTTCACGCCGAGCGCCTTGAGCTCGGCCAGGCGGCGCTGCATCGCGCGCTGCGGGGCGGCCAGCCCGAGGCCGTGGTAGTCCTGGTGCAGCGCGACGCCCTGGAGCTTCAGTGCCTTGCCGTTGAGGCTCATACCGGTCGCGGCGTCGAACGTGAGCGTGCGGATGCCGACGGGGGTGACGTCGTCGTCGACCGCGTTGCCGCCGGCGACGACGGTGGTGCTCAGGGAGTACAGGTTCGGGCTCTCCAGGCTCCACAGCCTCGGGCCGCTCACCGCGATGTCGTAGGCGAACGTGGCCGAGGCGCCGGCCGCGACGGTCCGGGCCGCCGTGGTGACCGGGGCCAGCACGGCGCCGCCGGGGTCGGTCAGCGTGCCCCGCACGGCGATGCTCGCGGCCGCGGTGCCGCCGTTGACGACCGTGGTCTGGGCGTGGACGGTGGCGGCGGTACCGGTCGCGCCCGGTGTGGTCACGGCGGTGGCCCACTGGTCGACGTGCACGGGGTCGGTGGCGATGAGCCGTACGTCGCGGTAGATCCCGGCGCCGGTGTAGAAGCGCTCGGCCGGCTGCTGGGTGGTGTCGGTCCTCACGGCTATGACGTTGTCGGCGCCGCCGAAGCGGGCGACGGCGGTGATGTCGTACCGGAAGCCGGTGTAGCCGTACGGGTGGGTCCCGATCAGGGTGCCGTTGACGTAGACGCTCGCGTTGGCCATCACGCCGTCGAACTCGATGAACACCTTGCGGGTGCTCGGCACCGCGGCGAGGGAGAAGTGCTTGCGGTACCAGCCGATGCCCGAGGGCAGGTAGCCGCCGCGGCCGGTGCTCGGGGCGGCCTGGGCGAACGGGTCGGCCGGCGGGTTCGGGCCCTCGATGCTCCAGTCGTGGGGCACGCTGAGGCCGCGCCAGCCGCCGTCGGCGTAGGACGCCGCTCCGGCGCCGGCGGCGTCGCCGTAGTGGAACAGCCAGCCGGGGTCGAAGTCGACGACGGTGCGGAGCCGATCGGGCGCGGCGGCGGCCGCGGGGACGGTGACCAGCAGTGGCGCGACGAGCAGCAGCAGTGCGAGTGCGGTCCGCGATCGGAACATCGTCGCTCCTCAGGACTCGAAGGCGCCGAGGTCCGGGGCCGGGCCGGTGTAGGGCAGGCCGACGTTGACGCCCTTGTCGATCAGGGTGCTGTTCGCGGCGAGGTGCAGGCTCGACAGGACCGGCAGGCCGCCGCCGGACTGACGCGCCGCGTCCCAGCCGGTGGTGGCGACGCTGCGGAACTGGGCGTCGGACATCGACACCGACAGGTTCCACGAGTTGTTCGCAGCGCTCGTGCCCGTCATGTTCGAGGTCAGGCTGCCGGCGTAGGCGATGTTGTTGCGCAGGTTGCCCAGCCCGACGGCCGCGCCGCTGGAGTTGACGCCCAGCATGTTGTAGTCGGGGTGGTTGTTGTAGCTCGTGTTGTTGAAGTAGTCGTTCGCGAGGGTGTGGTGGTTGGCGTAGAAGCCCGCCGACCTGTTGCTGAACGCGACCGAGGTACGAACGGTGTGCTTGACGCCGTTGCTGACGTAGCCGCCGCCGTAGCCGCCGGCCTTGAAGCCGTTGCCGTTGCCGGCCGACGTGTTCGTGCCGGGCACGTAGCCGTTGTGCCACGCCCACGAGCTCTCGATGGTCACCGACGAGAAGGCGTTGATGAGGTCGAAGCCGTCGTCGGAGTTGTTCCAGGCGCGGCAGCCGCGGAACACGTTGCCCGGGTGGCCGGCCGAGATGTGCGCGCCGAAGCCGTCGGCGCTCTCGCCGGCGCCGTTGGAGGTCATCGAGTCGTAGTTGTCGTGCGCGTCGGAGTTGAGCACGAGGTTGCCCCCGCCGTCCTGGATGAACAGGCCGGGGCCCATGTTGTGGTGGGCGTTGATCAGCTCGAAGGTGTTGTTGCTGCCCGAGACCCACACGCCCCACGACTCGTGGTTGAGGTTGTTGTTCTGCCGCACGCCGGTGACCTCGAGGCCCTTGAGGTGGATCCAGGCGCCGGTGACGTCGAAGCCCTTGATCCGGCAGTTGTCGGTCATCCGGGAGAAGTCGAAGACCGGGCGCTCGCCGGCGTACGCCCAGTAGCGGATCGGGCTGCCGGAGGCGCCGCTCTTGTTCAGCGTGATGGCGTCGACGCGGGCGGTCTGGCTGGAGCACGCGCTGTTCGCCCGGGTGTAGGCGTAGGTGCCGCCGCGGAAGTACACCGTGTCACCGGCCGCGGCGACCGACTGGGCGTGCGCGATCGAGGCCCACGGGGCGGCCAGGGTCCCGGCGGCGCCGTCGTTGCCCGACGGCGCGACGTAGAAGGTCCGCGCGGCGGCCGCGTGGCTCGAGGGCGCCGCGGCGACCCAGGGGACCAGCACGGCCGCGGTGGCCAGCAGAACGACGGTCGAGCGTTGCATCGGGCGCCTCGCATGTTGAAGAACATCGATGTGAGCGCCCACACATCTATGCCCGACCACCTGGTCCTGTCAAGGTTTGCCCGCGTAACTTTCACGGCGGTGCCGCCGGGTCCGGCGCGCGACCTTGACGGTGACGAATTCGCGCCGCCTTCGCCCTGAACGGCGTCGCCTGCACGGGTGCCACCACCACCACCACGAGCCCGACGCCGTCGAGATCCGCAACCCCGGCACCGTCGGCCTCGACGTCCTACCCGCCGCCGCCGGCCGGCCGTACGTCTACTGAGCGAGGCGGACCGCGGTCCAGGAGACCGGGGGCAGCGTGACCGTCGCGGTGTTGCCGTCGGCGGTCACCTCCCCGGCCGGGCGCAGCGTGACGCGGTCCGGGCGGTCGCGGGTGTTCGTGGCGCGCACGTCGTCGTCGCACAGCGTCCACGAGCCGGCCGGCCGCCGCGGCGGGCCGAAGGCGCGCAGGTCGACGGTCAGCTCCACGGGCCGGGTCAGGTCGCGGTTGACCGCGAACAGCGCCACGTCCCCGGACGCGGCGTCGTGGGTGGCGACGGCGTCGACGAGCGCGGCCTCGCCGTAGCGCGCGGTCTCGTACACCGGCGCGTCGACCGCCGTCCGCAGCACGTCGCCGCGGGCCAGGGCGGCGGTGCGGGCGAAGGGGTGGAAGATGGTCTGCCGCCACGCCGGGCCGCCGGGCTCGGTGCGGATCGGGGCGATCACGTTGACGAGCTGGGCCTGGCAGGCGGCGGTGACGCGGTCGCTGTGGCGCAGCAGGGAGATGAGCAGGCTGCCCACGACGACGGCGTCGGCGACGTTGTACTCGTCCTCGATCACCGGCGGGGCGACGTCCCAGCGCGTCGCCGGTGGCTGGTTCTGGAAGCGGGACAGGTACCACACGTTCCACTCGTCGAAGGAGAGCTGGATCTTCTTGCGGCTGCGCAGGCGGGCGCCCACGCTGTCGGCCGTGGCCACGACGCTGTCGACGAAGTGGTCCATGTCGGTGGCGCTGGCCAGGAACGAGCCCAGGTCGCCGTCGTGCTCCTCGTAGTAGGCGTGGCAGGAGACCGAGTCGACCAGGTCGTAGGTGTGCTCGAGGACGGTCGCCTCCCAGGCGCCGAACGTCGGCATCGACGAGCCGGAGCTGCCGCAGGCCACCAGGTGCAGGCCCGGCTCGGCCGCGCGCAGGGCCCGGGCGGTGGCCGCGGCGAGGCGCCCGTACTCCTGCGCGGTCTTGTGCCCGAGCTGCCAGGGGCCGTCGAGCTCGTTGCCGAGGCACCACATCCGGATGCCGTACGGCTTCTCGGCGCCGTGCCGCGCGCGCAGGTCGGCCAGGTGCGTGCCGGTGGGCTGGTTGAGGTACTCGTGGACGTCGAGGGCCTCCTGGACGCCGCGGGTGCCGAGGTTCACCGCGTACATGATCTCGACGTCCGCCTTCGCCGCCCAGCGGGCGAACTCGTCGATGCCGACCTCGTTCGTCTCGATGCTGTGCCAGGCCAGGTCGCGCCGGCGGGGGCGGCGCTCGCGCGGGCCGACGCCGTCCTCCCAGCGGTACCCGGACACGAAGTTCCCGCCCGGGTAGCGGACCGTGGTGACGCCGAGCTCCCGGGTCAGGGCCAGCACGTCGGTGCGGAAGCCGTCCTCGTCCGCGAGCGGGTGGCCGGGCTCGTAGATGCCGGTGTGGACGCAGCGCCCCATGTGCTCGACGAAGGAGCCGAACGTGCGGCGGCTGACGGGGGCGACGACGGCGGCGGGGTCGAGGGTGACGCGCGCTTTCAGCATCGAGTTCCTTTCATTTGAGCGCGCCGATGGTAAGGCCGCCGCGCCAGTACCGCAGCAGCGTACCGACGATCGTGAAGACGGTGCACAGCGCAGCGCGATCTGTACCGCGCCGGCGCCGTCGATTCGCCCTGCAGCGCGGCGTACAGGACGATAATGTGGACTTGCCGGCGCCGTTGGGGCCGATGCGCGCGACCACCGCGCCGGGAGCCACGGTGC
This sequence comes from Dactylosporangium sp. McL0621, assembly GCF_049995355.1. Taxonomy (NCBI): domain Bacteria; kingdom Bacillati; phylum Actinomycetota; class Actinomycetes; order Micromonosporales; family Micromonosporaceae; genus Dactylosporangium; species Dactylosporangium sp. McL0621. Next base: position 7,913,118 of record NZ_CP188259.1, on the reverse strand, counting down.
CGCCGACCCCGGCGAGCACCGGCTCGGCGCCGTAGGACTGCGTCGCGTCCTCGACGCGGACGGCCGGCTCAGGCACCGAGGGCCCGCACGATGACGTCGGTGTTGTGGGTCTCCATCTTGAGGTACGTGTCGCCGGCGGAGCCTTCCGGGCCGAGGGTGTCGCCGTAGAGGGAGTCCTCGCCGGCCACGACCTTCACGCGGCCGCCGCACGCGGCGAGCGCGGCGGCGAGGGCGAGAACCATGAGGAGGCGCATGGGCTGGACGCTAATAGTTTTCATTATCATTAACCAGCTGTCCCATGCGCACGTGCTAAATGGTTTGCGGGGCATTTCGGGGGCGTCTACATTGGGCGGTGCGCTTCCCGGTGCGAAGGTGACGGTTCCTTCTTCTTCGAAACCAAGTGCCCGTCGCCACACTGGTCTCGGGGAGCGCGTGCAACGGATCCGGCGGATCCACGGGTGGAGGTTCGACCCCTCCGACATGTTCGTAGCCGAGATGCGTTGTATCCCCCGGGGGAATCCTGTGGCCAAGTTCAACCTCAAGCTGCGCGAGCACCGGCACGAGCGGCCCGACTACGGGTCCGAGTTCGACATCCGGGTCGCTGCCTTCGCCGTCGAGCGCCCCGTCGTCACCGAAGAGGGCGCGCCCGGTTTCGTGCGGGAGCCCCGGCTCGAGCTCTTCCTGCTCGCAGTGTCCAACATGGTCGGTGAGGACACGTTCTACGAGGCCGCCGCCGACCGCGACGCCCGCTTCCGGGAGCTCGTCGCCGGCGTGGCGGTCGCCGACCCCGAGTGGTTCGCGCGGTTCGTGCCCTGGCTGCGCACCGGGGCCATGCTGCGCTCGGCCTCCGTCGTGGCCGCCCTCGAAGGCGCCCGCGCCCAGGTCGCCGCGGGCATCCCCGGCTCCCGGGCGGTGGTCGACTCGGCCCTGCAACGGGCCGACGAGCCGGGGGAGGCGCTCGCATACTGGCTCGGCCGCTACGGCCGCAGCCTGCCGAAGCCCGTCAAGCGCGGCATCGCCGACGCCGCGGTCCGGCTGTACCACGAGCGGAGCCTCCTCAAGTACGACACCGACGGCCGCGCGGTGCGCTTCGGCGACGTCATCGAGCTCACGCACCCGGTCGCCCGCGACGAGCGGCAGGGCCGGCTGTTCCGGCACGCCCTCGACCGGCGCCACCGCGCCGGCGCCGCCGCCCCGGCCGCGCTGCCGACCCTCGCCGCCCGCGCCGAGCTGATGGCGGTGCCCGTCCACCGGCGGGCCGCGATCGACGACCCGGCGGTGCTGCGCGCGGCCGGCATGACGTGGGAGGCCCTGGCCGGCTGGCGCCAGTCCACAATGGACGCCACGGCCTGGGAGTCGGCGATCCCGTCCATGGGCTACTTCGCGCTGCTGCGCAACCTGCGCAACTTCGACGAGGCCGGCGTGAGCGACACGGCCGCCGCGGCGGTGGCGGCCCGGCTGTCCGACCCGGCCGAGGTCGCCGCGTCGCGCGTGCTGCCGATGCGCTTCCTGTCCGCGTACAACGCGGTGCCGGACTCACGCTGGTCCGGCGTCCTCGAGCGCGCGCTGCAGCACGCCCTGCCCAACGTGCCCGCCCTCGCCGGCCGGCTCCTCGTGCTCATCGACACGTCGTCGTCGATGGACAGCCCGTTCAGCCGGGACGGCTCGCTGCGCTGCTGGGACGCGGCCGCGGTGTTCGGCATCGCCCTGGCCGCCCGCGCGCAGGAGGCGACAATCGTGTCGTTCTCCACGGAGTCCCGGTGGTTCCCGGAGGTCGCGGGGGAGCCGGTCCTGGCCGCCGTGCGCCGCTTCAAGCGGGACGGCTACTTCTTCGCCGGCGGCACCTGCACCGCCCAGGCGGTGCGCGAGCACTACCGCGGGCACGACCGGGTCGTCATCCTCACCGACGAGCAGGCCCACGTGCACGGGGCGTGGAGCGTGGTGGCCACGGTGCCGCAGCGGGTGCCGGTGTACACGTGGAACCTGGCCGGGTACCGCGTGGGGCACGCCCCCGCCGGCCCGTTCCGGCACACCTTCGGCGGCCTGTCGGACGGCGCCTTCGCGATGATCCCGCTCGTGGAGGCGGGCGAGGGCGGCGGCTGGCCCTTCTGAGCCGAGATCCCCATACTGGCCGGCGTGGACATCCAACGCCTGGCGGACATCGCCGCCGAGGGTCGCCGTCTGGAACTCGAGGCGCAGACGCGGGGCCGCCCGGCCGGGGTCGGCGTCGGATTCGGCCCGGGGCTGCTCGGGGGGCTTCGGCGGCTGAAGGTATCTCGCTGAGCACTGCCCGGGTCAGGCGGCCTTGGCCACGGCGCGCTCCAGCTCGGTGCGGGTCATCGTCGAGCGGCCCTTGATGCCGAGCTTGGCGGCGCGCTTGGCGAGCTCGGCCTTGCTCAGCTTCTTGGGCGGCGTCAGCTTCTTGGCCGCCGTTCCCTTCTTCGCCGCCGCCGCCGCCGCCGTCGTCGTCGGCTGCTTCTTCGCCGCCGCCGCCGGCTGTTTCTTCGCCGCCGTGGCCTTCTTCCGGGGTTTGGCCGGCGGCTTGGCGCCGCGGCGCTCGCGGGCGGCCTCCACACTGCGGCGCAGGACCTCCATGAGGTCGCCGACCGCGGTCGCGGCCGGGGGCTCCTCGGCCGGGGTGAGCTCGTTGCCCGCGATCTTGGCGTCGATAAGGTCGCGGACGCGCTCGGTGTAGGTGTCGCGGAAGTCCGCCGGCCGCCACGGGCCCGCCATCGACTCGAGCAGCCGCGCCGCCATGCGCAGCTCCTGGCGGCTCAAGGCCACCTTCCCCGGGTACCGGTCGAGCTCCTTCCGCGGATCGCGGATCTCGTCGGCGAAGTACATCGTCTCGAGCACGAGCAGGTCGCCCTCGGGGCGGATGGCGGCGAGGTACTCCTTGCCCCGCATCACCAGGGTCGCGATCGCGGCGCGGTTCGCCTCGGCCATGGCCGTGCGCAGCAGCACGTACGTCTTCTTCGTCTCGTCGCTCGCCGGCTCGAGGTAGTAGGTCTTCACGTAGTGGACGGGGTCGATCGCGCCGAGGTCCACGAACCGGTGGATCTCGAGGCTGCGGGAGCGGCCCGGCGCGATCTCGTCGAGCTCGTCCGGTTCGAGCATCACGTACTGCCCGCCGCCGACGTCGGCGCCCTTGACGATATCGTCGAGCTCGACCTCCTTGCCGGTGCGCTCGTTCACGCGGTGGTACCGGATGCGGTCGCTGGTGCCCTTCTCGAACTGATGGAATGACACCTCGTGCTCATGGGTCGCCGTGTACATCGACACCGGCACCGACACCAGCCCGAACGAGATCACTCCGGTCCAGATCGACCGCGCCATCGCGCCACCTCCGTCTCCAGCGGGGTGATACCCGCGGCCGGGGGCGCCAATCGCGCCGGGGGTGTAACGCCGGGGCGGGTCCGTCCGCCCCTTGCCCCGTGGAACCTGTGTTCATGGATCGCGGCGGGCGCCGCCGCCGGCTCTTCACCGCCCTCGGCGCCGCGCTCGGCCTGCTGCTCAGCGTCGGCGGGGCGCTGCTCATCGCCGGTCTGCTCGGCTCGTCGCCGATACCGCTGCCGGGGCTTCCGGGCGGCCGGCAGGGCCTGATCGAGCGGGGCGGCGCCGGAGAGGTCGGCGTCGCGCCGGTGGCCTCGAACGGTCACCGGTCCGCACCGCCGACCGTGGCGACCCGCACCACGCCGGGCCCGTCGGCGGCCACGACGACCGAACGACCCGGGAACCGGCCCACCACGAAGCCGGGCAATGCCAAGCCGAGCCGGACGAAGTAGCATGAGCCGGCACAAGGCCCGCCGCGAGCCGCGGGCGCACTGGCTGTTGTTCCTGCTCGGCGTGCTCCTGCTGCTGACCGAGCTGGGTTTGCAGGGGTACGCCGGCGGGGTCGGCGCCGAGGGGCCCCACGGGGAGGCCGTGCGGGCCGCGGCCACCGGCGACGGGCCGGTGCTGCGCTACACCGCCGGCGGGGTGGAGGCGGCCCGGCTGCCGGCCGGGGCCCTCGCGCTCACCTTCGACGACGGGCCCGACCCGCGCTGGACCCCGCAGGTGCTGGACCTGCTGCGGCAGTACCACGCCCACGCCACCTTCTTCGTCATCGGATCGCAGGTCAACCGCTATCCGGACCTGGTGCGCCGGATGGTCGACGAGGGCCACGAGGTCGGCGTGCACACGTTCACGCACCCGGACCTCGCCGCGCTCCCGCCGTGGCGGCAGCGGTTCGAGCTCGCCCTCACCGCCAACGCGATCGCGGCCGCGACCGGGCGGCGGCCGCTGCTCATGCGCCCCCCGTACCTGTCGATGCCGGACGCGGTCGACGGGTACCTGACGGTGCTGGCCGACCGTGACCCGCGGGACTGGGAGCGGCCCGGCGCCGACGCCATCGTGCGCGAGGCGCTGCACGGGCCGGCCGGGGCCGGCGCGGTGATCATGCTGCACGACGGCGGCGGGGACCGGTCGCAGACGGTCGAGGCGACCCGGCGGATCCTGGCCCAGGCCGGCGGCCGGTTCGTCACGGTGTCCGAGGGGCTCGGCCTGCCGCCGGCGCCGGCCGCCTCGACGGGCATGGTCGTGCGGGGTACCGCGCTGCGGTGGAGCCAGACCGCCGGACGCCTCCTGGCCGCCGCCATCGGGTGGATCGTGGTCGCCGGCACGGTGCTGGCCCTGATGCGGCTCGCGGTGCAGGTCGGGGCGGCCCGCCGGCACGCCCGCCGGTCGCGGGGCCGGTGGGGACCGCGCCGGTACCTGGGCGGCGTGTCGATCATCGTCCCGGCGTACAACGAGGCGGCCAACATCGCCGGCACCATCCGGTCCCTGAGCGGGAGCGACTACCCGGGCTGCGAGATCGTCGTGGTCGACGACGGCTCGACGGACGCCACCGCCGCCATCGTGCGCCGGATGGCCCGGGAACTGCCCGCGGTACACCTGCTGCGGCAGGCCAATGCGGGCAAGCCGGCCGCCCTCAACGCCGGGATCGCCGCCGCCCGGGGCGACCTGCTCGTGCTCGTCGACGGTGACACCGTCTTCGAGCCGGACGCCGTCGGGCGCCTCGTGCAGCCCTTCGCCGACCCGGCCGTCGGCGCGGTGAGCGGCAACACGAAGGTGGCCAACCGCGGCGGGCTGCTCGGGCGGTGGCAGCACCTGGAGTACGTGGTGGGGTTCAACCTCGACCGGCGCCTGTTCGACCTCGGCGAGTGCATGCCGACCATTCCCGGGGCGATCGGGGCGTTCCGGCGGGAGGCCCTGCGCGACGTCGGCGGGGTCCCCGGCGACACGCTGGCCGAGGACACCGACCTGACCATGGCGGTCCTGCGGGCCGGGTGGCGGGCCGTCTACGCCGACGACGCGGTGGCGTGGACGGAGGCGCCGGGCACGCTGCGGCAGTTGTGGCGGCAGCGGTACCGCTGGTGCTACGGCACGATGCAGGCGGCCTGGAAGCACCGGGGAGCGGTCCGGGAACGCGGCGGCGCCGGGCGCCTCGGCCGGCGGGGGCTGCTCTACCTGATGCTGTTCCAGGTGCTGCTGCCGCTGGCCGCCCCGCTGGTCGACGTCTACGCGATCTACGGCGCGCTGTTCCTGCCCTGGGCGCAGGTCGCCGCGGTGTGGTGCGGGTTCACCGCCCTGCAGCTGGCGACCACCGCCTACGCGCTGCGCCTGGACCGGGAGCCGCTCACCCCGCTGTGGACCGTACCGCTGCAGCACGTGGTCTACCGGCAGCTGCTCTACCTGGTGGTCCTGCAGGGCACGGTGGCGGCCCTGCTGGGCGGCCGGCAGCGGTGGCAGGCGATGGCGCGGACGGGCCTGGCCGCGGCGGCCGCGCCGGCCGGGCGCGGCCGGTCGGAGTAACGCACAGCACGGCCGCGCCGCCCTTTGCTGCATGCATCGACATGTTGCCTTCGTGGCGGTCGTGGTCGTGGCCGCACTCCTGCCGGCCCCAGCGGCCCGGGCCGCCGTGACCACGGCCCCGGGCACGGTGTTCTACCCCAACCCGGTCCAGGCGCTCGGCCGGCAGGATCTCACCGACGCCAAGGACGCCGATCTGCCCGCCTTCGCGCCGGCCTACCGCCGGGTCACGCTCAGCGAGCTCGACGGCTCCGGCCGGCTGGCGGGCCGCTACGTCCTGGTCAAGAGCTCCACCGGCAAGGCCGCCGTCCTGGTCGACGGGGCCTTCCCGGCCTGGCACCGCGACAGCGACCAGTTCGAGCAGGTGATGGGGTACTACTGGGTGACCACGGCTCAGCAGTACCTGCAGCACCTGGGCTTCGGCTCGGCGCTGCGCCCGGTCAACCAGCGCCAGATCGAGCTGCGCATCGACCAGTACGGCGGCGACAACTCCTTCTTCCGCGACGACAAGGCGAACATCAGCCTCGGCAAGGGCGGCGTCGACGACGCCGAGGACGCCGAGGTGATCGTCCACGAGTACGGCCACTCGGTCCAGGACGGTCAGGTTCCCGGCTTCGGTACGACCCTGGAGTCCGGCGCCATCGGGGAGGCGTTCGGCGACTATCTCGCCGTCGCCGTCACCAGCTGGGCCACCGGCGTGCCCACGCTCACCCCCGAGGCCTGCGTCGCGGACTGGGACTCCGTGTCCTACACCAGCACCGCCCCGCACTGCCTGCGCCGCCTCGACGGCGACAAGCACTACCCGGCCGACGTGGTCGGCGAGGTCCACGCCGACGGCGAGATCTGGTCCCGCGCGCTGTGGGACGTCCGCTCCGCGCTCGGCGACACCCGGGCCACGACGCTGATCGTGGAGGCGCAGTTCGCCTTCACCCCGGACATCACGTTCCGCGCCGCGGCTCAGGCCACGGTGGACGCCGCCCAGCGGCTCTACGGCTCCGCGGCCGCTCAGGCCACGCGCACCGCCTTCTCCGCGCGCGGCCTGCTGTAGGGCGCGGCAGATCTGTCCCCGGCCGGCCCTCTCTGCCCAGCGGGCCGCGCCGGGAACAGGTCGCTACCGTCCGGGCCCGGCCCCCCGCCCGCCGGGCCGGGCCCGGACGGGTCGCACCGATCGGGCCGAGGCCCGCCGTGTCACCGTTTCGTAACCGGGGCTTCCTACCCTGTTCCGATGGATCAACTGCCGGAGCCGGCCTTCGCACCGCAGGCCCGCCTGCGCCTGGCCGAGCTCGCCGAGCGGCTCCAGGCCGCCGTCGCGGCCCAGGTCGCCGCGCCCACGTGGCTCGCCGCCGCCGTCGACCAGCACGCCGCCGAGGTCCGCGACGCGCTCACCGACCGGCACGGCCGGGTGCGGGTCGTGGCGCTGGCCGCGTACGCCGACGGGGTGCTGGACACCGCCGGGCGGCGCGGCTGGACCATCGAGACCTCCACCAGGCCGTCGTGGCCCCTGCTGCGGCTGTTCGCCGTCTCCGCACTGACACCGTCGGCGGTCTGAACGGCACGGCACGATGCCGCCCCGGTCGCCCGGGACGGCATCGCGAGGGTGGTGCGGGGCGCGGTCAGGCCAGCGGGCGGCGGCCCTCGTCGCCCGGGACCTCGGGGTCCAGCTGCATCTCGTGCTCCGACTCGGTGACGTCCGCGCCGGACGTGGCCGAGCCGTACCGGCGCAGCCGCGCCGTGTCCGTGTGCTTCTCGGAGCGGGGCATCGCGTCGCCGTCGGTGTCCAGGTAGCCGTCGCGCGTGTGCTCGGCGCCGGCGGTGTAGCCGTCCGCGTAGTCCGCCGTGCTGTCGGTGTCCCACTGCAGCTGGTAGTGCCGGTACAGCTCCTGCACCTGGTCGCTGGTCAGCGGCTCGTCGACCTCGTGGTCCACGTTCGGCGCGTCCTTGACGGTCGCCTTCTCGAACGGCACCTGCAGGCCGTCGCCGTGGCTCGTGGCCCCGGACAGCGGCACCAGCGACTGGCGCAGGCCGAAGAAGCCGGTGTTCACGCTCGCCCAGGTCGGCTGCCCGGCGTGGTCGGCGTAGACCTGGCCGACGCTACCGATCTTGTCACCGTCGCGGTCGTAGACGTCCCGGCCCAGCATCGTGGTGACATCAGTGTGGTTGGAAGTCACGGGGGAATTCCTTCCTTCCTTGCTCGCTTCCTTGCTTCCTGCTCTGTCCGGGTACCCGTCGAACCGCGATCCATGCATGCCGATTGTGATCCACAGTGGACGGATTGCATCGCCGTCGATCGGGTATAGCTCTATGGACAGGAGGTGCATTCGCATGAAGTTCGTGGTGAAGAAGACCAGCAACGGCCAGTACCGCTTCAACATGGTGGCGAGCAACGGCCAGGTGGTGGCGACGAGCGAGACGTACACGCGCAAGTCCTCGGCGCTGAACACCATCGCGTCGATCCAGCAGCGGGCGAACGCCGCCGCGGTCGACGACCAGACCGCCGCCTGACCGACGCCGCGGGCAGCGGGCCGGTACCGTCCGGCCCGCTCGCCTATGCTTGGTGATCGTGAGCTCCTGGCCCGATCACGTGATGTGGTGGCAGCTGTACCCGCTCGGCTTCACCGGCGCCCCGGTGCGCCCCGGCGGTACCGGCGCCGCCGAAGGGGTCGTGCACCGGCTCGGGCGCATCGAGGGCTGGCTCGACCACGTGGTGAGCCTCGGGCTCAACGGCATCGCGCTCGGCCCGATCTTCGCGTCCCAGACCCACGGCTACGACACCGTCGACCACTTCCGGATCGACCCGCGCCTCGGCGACGACGCCGACTTCGACCGGCTCGTCGCCGCGGCCCACGCGCGCGGGGTCCGGGTGCTGCTCGACGGCGTGTTCAACCACGTCGGGCGCGCGCACCCGCCGCTCGGGCCGGACATGCTGCGCGACGCGGTGTTCGAGGGCCACGACTCCCTCGTCGTGCTCAACCACGACGAGCCCGCCGTCGCCGACCTCGTGGTCCGGGTCATGCGGCACTGGCTGGACCGGGGCGCGGACGGCTGGCGGCTCGACGCGGCGTACGCGGTGCCGCCGCGGTTCTGGGCCGCCGTCCTGCCCCGCGTGCGCGAGCGCCACCCGGAGGCCTGGTTCGCCGGCGAGGTCATCCACGGCGACTACGCCGGGATCGCGCGCGAGTCCACAATGGACTCGGTGACGCAGTACGAGCTCTGGCAGGGCATCTGGCACGGCATCGCCGACCGGAACCTCTTCGAGCTCGCGCACGCGCTCAAGCGCCACAACGACCTGCTCGCCGGGTTCGTGCCGGCCACGTTCGTCGGCAACCACGACGTGACCCGCATCGCCTCGGCGGTCGGCGCCGACTTCGTGCCGCACGCGCTCGCGGTCCTGTTCACCGTGGCGGGCGTGCCGAGCGTGTACGCGGGCGACGAGTACGGCTGGACGGGCGTGAAGGAGCAGCGGCTCGGCGGCGACGACGCGGTACGACCGGAGTTTCCGGAGCATCCGCCGGCGGAGAACGAAACGCTGCGCCGGCATCGGGAGCTGATCGCCGTGCGCCGCCGGCACCCGTGGGTCGTTCGGGCCCACACCGACGTCGTGCACCTCGACAACCGCCAGGCCGTCCTGCGCACGGCGACGGGAGCGGGCGCTCTGATCGCCGCGCTCAACCTGGCCGATGACCCGGCGGCGGTCCCGGCGGCCGGCGCCGACGCCCTCGCCGCGGGCACGGGCACCCTGGACGGCGCGCAGGTCCGGCTGCCGGCGCGGGGCTGGGCCGTGCTGAGCTCCCGGCCGAGCGGTGGTCCCGATGCCGGCTGAGGGCGGGGCGACCAGGCTTGTCGCCTGGAGCAACGAGCTGCGCCGCGTGCACGCGCGGCTGCGCGAGGCGCTGGCCGTGACCCGCGAGACGCTGGCCGCCGGCGCGCCCGGGCCGGCCGCGCTGCGCGACCAGCTGCTGTACTGCCACGGCTTCTGCACCGCGCTGGCGGCGCACCACGAGGGCGAGGACCGCGACCTGTTCCCGGCGATCGCGGAGCAGTACCCGCACCTGGCCCCGACGCTGCACGCGCTGCGGCAGGACCACTCGATGATCTCGCACCTGCTGGCCGGGCTGCAGGCCGCCGCCGACGCGACCGCCCCGCCCGCGCAGCTGCTGCGGCACCTGGAGGGCGTGGCGGCCATCATGGAGTCGCACTTCCGCTACGAGGAGCGGCAGCTGCTCACCGTGCTCGAGACGCTCGCCCTGGACGCCGACCCCGACGCGGTGCTGGGGCCGCTGTAAGGCCGGTCAGAGCGAGGAGATCTCGTCGTCGGGCTCGCCGTCGGACAGGGCCAGCCCGAAGCCGGCCAGCGCCTCGACCGCGAGCAGCGCCCCGATGTCCCAGCCGAACCAGTAGGAGACGGCGACGCCGGCCCCGCCCACGGTCAGCGTCAGGAACGCGGGCCCGGGCGACTCCGGCGCGCGTGGTGCACGGTCATCGGCCGTCCGCATCGGTCAATCGTTGCATCAAAGCAAGTACACCGCCAGCTCTCAGGCCTCGGGCTCGTCCTCGGCGGACGGGAAGCCGAGCCACCACTCGCTCTCCGGCACCTCGCCGGAGGCGGCCGCGAAGGCGCGCAGGGCCGGCGCCACCGCCGGGTGCCAGACGTCCGCGGTCGCGGCCACGACGGCGGTCAGCAGCGCGCGGCGGCTCTCCATGACCTCGTGCACGAGCCGCCGGCCGGCCGTGGTCAGGGTGAGCCGCACGACCCGCCGGTCGAAGGCGGTCCGGGACCGGCGGAGCAGGCCCTTGCGCACCAGCCGGTCGCACATGCGGGTGCCGGTCGACGGGGCCACCGCGAGCTCGGCCGAGATGTCGGCGACCCGCTGGGGCCCGCGGGCGGCGAGGACGACCAGGGCGCGGTACTGCGGCAGCGTCACGTCCGGGTCGACGTCGGCCAGGGACCGCGCGGCGATGCCCACCAGCGCCCGGCTGGCGGCCAGCAACGCGTCGACCGCCTCGGAGGCCGCGATGCCGGTGGCCGGCGGCCGTGCGTCCTTGGGCATGCGCACACCTTAAGACGTACCCCGGACAAAACGTGCGCGGGTCGCCGTGTCCGCGGGTATGACGGTGGGCGTGCAGACGTTCCTGCCCTACGCCGACTTCGCGGCCAGCGCCCGGGTGCTGGACCGGCGCCGGCTCGGCAAGCAGCGGGTCGAGGCGCTGCAGGTGCTGCGCGGGCTCGTCGTGCCCGGGTACGGCTGGCGGCACCACCCGGCGGTCAAGATGTGGGCCGGGTGCGAGGAGGCGCTGGTCCGCTACGGCCTGGAGATGTGCGCCGCGTGGACCGCGCTCGGCCACGCCGACACCGTCGCGGCGACGCTGCTCGACACGTGCGGGCCGGCCCGCACCCAGGAGGAGCTGGCCGCGGCCGGGGCGCTGCCGGCCTGGCTCGGGCGGGAGGACGTGCACCGCAGCCACCGCGCCGCCCTGGTGCGCAAGGACCCGGACTTCTACGGCCCGCTCTTCCCGGGCGAGGACCCGGAGGAGCCCTACGTCTGGCCGGGGCCGGGCGCCTGACGGTGTACCCGCCGCAGCGCCACGAGCCCGCCGACGACCGGGATCGCGGCCGGCAGCGTCGCCCGCGCCGACCGGGTCAGGTGCCCGGTGACGCCGATGACGAGCAGGTAGGCGCAGCCGTGGATCGGCCCCACGAGTGAGGCGACGGCGGGGACGTGCACCGTGGCCAGGTTGGCCAGGAGCACGGCGAGGCTGGCGAGCTCGACCACCGCGGCCGCGCGCAGCAGGGTGAACGGCGACATCTCACGCGCCCGTCGTGGAGCCGGGCCGCACGATCATCAGCACCACGACGACCGCCCACAGCAGGTTGAACACGCCCGTCAGCATCCCGAGGCGCGCCGTTGTTCCGGCGGCTTCGGCGGTACCGTTGACCAGCCGCCGCTGCCGGGGAAGCACGACGAGCCCGAGCAGCGCGGCCGCGGCGACCGTGAGGGCGATCGAGGCCAGCAGCCACGCGTCGCCGAGCACGCCGAGGCTGCTGGCGGTGGCCAGCCCGAACACGGGCACGGCCACGCCGATGACGGCGTACACCGTGCAGATCCGGTGCAGCAGGCGCAGCGCGCCGGCGTCACCCCGGCGCGCGGCGGCGGGAAACATGCTGGCCGCGACGGTGACGGGCCCGACGGCGACGATGGCGGCGAGCACGTGGATGCTGAGCAGCACTTTGGTCACGGCCACCGACCGTAGATCCACTCGCGCCGGCGCGGCAGTGGCAGGACTGCCACAGGCCGACGGAATCCGGCCACGGCCCGGGTGTCGCGTGATTCGCCGGTCCGTCGCCGCCCGCGGGGGCGGTCCCGGGCCGCGGCCGGATCGGCGCGGGCCGCCGGTCCGTCAGCCGGGCAGGTCCCCGCCGGCCAGGACGATGAGCAGCCCGGCGGCGGCCGCGCTCAGCAGGGTCAGGACCGGGCCGCGGCGCAGGGCGAGCAGGAGCACGGCCGCGCCGGCCAGCACGCAGAACTGCCACGGCTCGGCCAGGGCGCGCGCCAGCGGGACGGCGGAGCCCAGGATCGCGCCGATCGCGGCCGGCCCCGCGCCGTCGAGGAACGCGCGCACCCCCCGGTTGCCCCGCAGCCGGTCGAAGCGGTCCGCGCCGAGCAGGATGAACGCGAAGGACGGGCTGAAGGCGACGGCGGAGGCGAGCACGCCGCCGCCGAGACCGGCCGCGGCGTAGCCGACCACGGCGACCGTCTGCACGACCGGGCCCGGCGTGATCTGGCCCAGCGCGACGGCGTTGAGGAACTGGGCGCCGGTCATCCAGTGGTAGTGGTCGACGGCGTCGGCGCGCATGAGCGGGATGATGACGAACCCGCCGCCGTACGACAGGGCGCCGACCTTGATGGCCACCCAGGCGACGGAGAGCAGCACGCCGCCGCCCAGGCCCGCCGCGGCCAGCGCGGGCAGGCCGGGCACCGGGCGGCGGCGGGGCCGGACCGGAACCCGCTGGGCCAGGATCTCCACGAAGCCGCCGGCGATGAGCAGCAGCACCAGCCACGGGCCGATGGTGGCCGCGGCGACCGCGCCCACCAGGAGGTACGCCACCCACCGCGCCCGGCTGCTGTGCTGGGGCGCGCGCCGCCAGCCGGCCGGGACGAGGCTGACCCCGGCCTGCACCGCGACCGCGGCCACCGCCGCCCCGGCCCCGGCCCCGGCGGCCTTGACCCACGTCGGCGGGTCGCCGCGCAGGAACAGCACGGCAAGGGCGAGGATGACGACGAGCCCGGGGACGATGAACGCGGCGCCGCCGACGAGCGCGCCCGCGCGGCCGCGGACCCGCCAGGCGCAGAAGATCGCGAGCTGGGTGGAGGCGGGGCCGGGCAGCAGGTTGCAGGCCGCGATCGCGTCCTCGAACTCCTGCGCGTCGAGCCAGCCGCGGTCCTCGACGCACAGCTTGCGCAGCAGCGCGATGTGCGCCGGCGGGCCGCCGAAGCCCAGGCAGCCGATCCGCCCCCACTCCTTGAGCACCGTGCCGAGGCCCACCCCCGTCGCGGTCACGCCGCGGCCAGGGTGTGCAGCAGGAACGCGATCCGCTCGGCGAGCTCGTCGGCGGCCCGGTCGAACGCCGGGCGTCCGTCCGGCTCGGCCGACGGGTCGGGCATGCTCCAGTGGGCCGCCGCGGGGTGCCCGGGAAACTCGGGGCAGACCTCCCGGACCCGGTCGCACAGCGTGATCACGTGCGTGAAGCGCCGCCCGGCGAGCTCATCGAAGTGCTTGGGCCGGGCGGCGCTCAGGTCGAGGCCGCGGGCGGCCATCGCGGCGACCGCGTCCGGGTGGATCGGCTTGGGCCGGCTGCCCGCGCTGAACGCCGCCACCGCGCCGCCGGACCGGTCGCGCAGCAGCGCCTCGGCCATCTGGGAGCGGGCGCTGTTGCCGGTGCACAGGAACAGCACCCGCGCCGGGCCGGGCGCCGGGGCCGGGGCCGGCCGGGGGCGCAGTCCCGGGTGCAGGGCGCCGCCGGCCGCCTCCAGCAGGGTGGCGCACCGGGCGAGGTCGAGGCGGTAGTAGACGTCGCGGGCGTCGGCGGCGCTGCGGCGCGACCGCACGAGCTCGGCCTCACGGAGCAGGCCCAGATGGTACGAGACGAGGCTCTGCCGCTCGCCCAGCAGCTCGGTCAGCTCGCCCACCTGGCGGTCGCCCCGGGCGAGCTCGCCGAGCAGCCGCCACCGCAGCGGATGGGCCGAGGCCCGCAGGAACGTCGGTACTGCCACGGCTCAGACAGTACAACAAATTAGTTTGATGCAATTGCCCGGCGCCGGGCCAGGGCGCCCAGGACGACCGCGGCCAGCCCGAACACGATCGCCGCGCCGCCGCCGATGACGCCGTTGCCCGTGCCCGGGCCGCCGTCGGCGGTGGCCAGCACCAGCACGCCGACGACCACGCCGGCCGCGCCCGCCGCCAGCGCGAGGACCGGGCCCCGCTGACGCAGGCGGCCCGCCAGTGCGAGGCCGCCGGTGATCGCGCCGCCCAGCGCGACGAACGTGCCCGCGGTGGCCACGACACGGTCGAGGGTCAGGAGTGGAACGGACATGGCGCTCTCCTCGTCATTGCCGGAAACCGGATGCATCGATCCTGTCCGCCGGCCCGGCCGCGCGCATCGCGCCGGGGATGGCTTCGCGCGCTGCCGCGGGCGTGGCAGCCGGGCGGTGTCTACTGCGGACGCAGCAGGCGCACACGGTCCGCGCGCAGGAGTCGCGGGCGCCGATCTGCGGTTAGGGTGCCCGCATGGGCGGTGCACGCATCGGTACCGGGGACTGGCTGGCCGGCGCCGGCGGGGCGGCGATCCTCGTGGTCGCGGGGCTGGCCGAGCACCGGGCGGCCGACGGCGCCGGCGCGGCCGGCTACGCGCTGCTGGCCGCCGGTGGCCTGGCCCTGGCCGCCCGGCGCCGCGCCCCGGTCGCCGTGCTGGTCGTGACCGGGCTGTGCGCGGTCGGCTACCGGGCCGCCGGGTTCAACGTGTTCGCGGTCGGCTACCTGGTCGCCGTGTACGCCGCGATGCGGGCCGGCCACCGGCGCGCCACCGGCGCCGCGAGCATCGCCGTGCTCGCCGCGCTGCCGCTCGCCGCGATGGCCTCGGGCCTGCCCGCGGGCGCGGCCTTCACGCAGGCCCGGGGTGTGCTGGAGCTGGCCTGGCTGATCGCCGCCGGGGCCGCCGGCGAGGCCCTGCGCCAGGCCGAGCGCCGCGCCGACGAGGCCGAGCGCACGCGCGAGGAGGTCGCCCGCCGCCGCGCCGACGAGGAGCGGCTGCACATCGCCCGGGAGCTGCACGACTCGCTCACCCATCAGATCTCGGTGATCAAGGTGCAGGCCGAGGCGGCGGTGCACCTGGCGCACAAGCGCGGCGAGCCGGTACCGCCGGCCCTGCTCGCGATCCGGGACGCCGGCCGCGAGGCGTCGCGCGAGCTGCGGGCGACCCTGGAGGCGCTGCGCGACGACGGGCAGGCCCCGCCGCACGGCCTCGACGGCGTCCCGGACCTGGTCGAGCGGGCCCGGGCGACGGGCCTGGACGCGTCGCTGACGATCGAGGGGGAGCCCGCCGGGGTGCCGGTCACGGTGGGCCGGACCGCGTACCGGATCGTGCAGGAGGCGCTGACCAACGTGGCCCGCCACGCCGGCGCCGGCACCGCGACGGTGTGCATCGAGTACCGCCGCGACGCGGTCGTCGTGCGCGTCGAGGACGACGGCCGGGCCACGCCGCAGGCCCCGCCGGTGCCCGGCGTCGGGCTGCTCGGGATGCGCGAGCGGGTGAGCGCCCTCGGCGGCCGGCTGCTCGCCGAGCCCCGCCCGGGCCACGGCTTCACCGTGCGCGCCGAGCTGCCGGTGGCGGCCTCCTCGTGATCCGGGTCCTGCTCGTGGACGACCAGCCGCTCATCCGCAGCGGGTTCCGCGCGCTGCTCGACGCCGAGGACGACATCGAGGTCGTGGCCGAGGCCGGCGACGGCGGCGACGGCGTGCGGCTGGCCCGGGAGCACCGGCCCGACGTGGTCCTGCTCGACGTGCGGATGCCCACCGTCGACGGCATCGAGGCGACCCGGCGCATCGCCGCCGACCCCGAGCTCGCCGCGGTGCACGTCGTCGTGCTGACGAACTACGGGATGGACGAGTACGTGCTCGAGGCGCTGCGCGCGGGGGCGGCCGGGTTCCTCGTCAAGGACATCCTGCCGGAGGACTTCCTGCACGCCGTGCGGGTCGCGGCGCGCGGCGACGCGCTACTGGCGCCGTCGATCACCCGGCGGCTCATCGAACGGTACGTCGCCCAGCCGCCGCCGGCCCGCTCCGCCGCCGCGCTGCGGGCGCTCACGGGCCGCGAGCGCGAGGCGGTCGCCCTGGTCGCGCAGGGCCTGTCCAACGCCGAGATCGCGGCCCGCATGGCGATCAGCCCGATCACCGCGAAGACCCACATCAACCGGGCGATGACCAAGCTGCACGCGCGTGACCGCGCGCAGCTGGTCGTCATCGCCTACGAGGCCGGCGCCGCTACTTGAGGTGCGGCTTGACCTGCGAGGTATAGATGCCCTCGAGGGTCGACTTGAGCTTGGTCATCTGGGCCTGTACGTCGCCGTTCTTGGTCAGGATCTCGGCGCAGGCGTTGGCCATCTCCTGGTCGGCGCCGGGCAGGAAGACCCGGGCCCAGTCCTGGTTGCGGGTCACCGCGAGCTGGTCGATGGCGACCTGCGCCTGCGGCGTCCTGGAGGTCAGCGCCGACGTGTCGGCCGACTTGCGCACCGGCATGTACCCGGTCGCCTGGGAGAACTTGAGCGTGTTCTCGGGCGAGGTCAGGTACTTGATGAAGGTCGCCGCCGCGAGCTGGTTCTCGGGCTTGAGCTTCTTCGGGATGCCGACGCCCGCGCCGCCCGTGGGGCACACCGGCGAGGTCGACTTCGGCCCGCCCGGCAGGAAGCCGGCGCCGACGTCGAACTTGGCGGTCTTGAGGATGCCGACCAGGCTGCCGGTCGAGCCGACGGTCGCGCTGACCGCGCCGGCCGACAGGTCCTGGGTCGAGTCCTTGCCGGCCACACCCGACCACTTGCCCTTGTACACCGCGTCGGCGATGAACTGCAGCCCCGCGACGGACTCGGGCTTGTCGCAGGTGACGTCGAACGTCTCCTTGGCCGACCAGCCGCCGCCGGTACCCCAGAGGTTGTTCTGGAAGCTCCAGCCGGCGTACCCGGCCAGCGCCGGCAGCTGGAACGCGTGCTGCAGGCCCGCGTTGGACGTCTGCAGCTTCGGCGCCCACTCGGCGAACTCGTCCCAGGTCTTCGGCGCGCGGTCGGGCAGCCCGGCGGCCGCCCAGTGCGCCTTGTTCCAGTAGAACAGCGGCGTGGAGCGCGCCCACGGCACGGCCCAGATCGAGTCCTTGTACTTGTAGTCGGTCAGCAGCTGCTCGCGGTAGTCGCCGGTGTCCCAGTTCAGCGCCTTGAACAGCGAGTCGAGCGGGATGATGGAGTCCTGCAGGTAGTAGCGGAACCACCAGACGTCGGAGAGCACGACGAGGTCGGGCAGCGTGCCGCCGGCCTGCGCGGCCTGGAACTTCTGCGCGATGTCCTCGTACGTCGAGCCCGCGGTCACGAGCTGGACCTTGATGTCCGACTGGCTCTTGTGGAACCCGTCGATGATCTCCTGGGTGACCGCCTGCGACGAGCCCGGGTTGGACGACCAGAAGGTGATGGAGCCGGCCGGCTTGACGCCGGTGAAGTCGAGCTGCTCGGGCTTGCTCGACGAGTCCGCCGACGTCGTCGACGGGCCCCCGGTGCACGCGGCCAGAGCCGCCGCGGACAGTCCACCGGCGGCGAGGCCGAGGAACCGCCGCCGGCTGAACTCGGCAGGCTGGGACAAGGACACTTGGAACCTCCTGGTTGTTCGGGTGTTCACCCCTTGACGGCACCCTGCGTCAAGCCGGTGACGATGTACCGCTGGAGCGCGGCGAAGACGAGCAGCACTGGGAGGAGCACCATGACGGTGCCGGCCATGACGATGCCGTACGAGGCGGCCGAGCTCTCGCTGTTCTGCAGCAGCGTCAGACCCACCGGCAGCGTCATCATGCTCGGGTTCGAGACGATCACCAGCGGCCAGAGGTAGTCGTTCCACTCGAAGACGATGTTCACCAGGGCGACGGTGGCGATGCTGGGCGCGGCCATCGGCACCACCATGCGCCACAGCCGCCGCCAGTGCCCGGCGCCGTCGGTCTCCGCGGCCTCCAGCACGTCGGCGGGCAGCTGCAGGAACGACTGGCGCAGCAGGAACGTCCCGAAGCCGCTGCCGAGCCCGGGCAGGATGATGCCCCAGTACGTGTCCTGGCCGCCGAGGCCGCTGATGAAGGTGAAGTTCGGCACGACGCTGACCTGCGGCGGCACCATGAGCGTGGCGAGCACGGCCCAGAACACGTACCGCTTGCCCGGGAAGCGCACGAACACCAGCGCGTACGCCGTGAGGATGGCCAGCAGCACCTTGATCCCGGCCCCGACGACCGTGACGATCGCCGAGTTGAGGAACAGCCGCGCGAACGGCACGACCTGCGCCGCGTCGCGGTAGTTCTGCGGGTGCCACGGGTCGGGCAGCACGACGAGCTTCTGGGTGATGACGTCGGACGGCGTCTTGAACGACGACAGGATCATGTACCCCAGCGGCAGGATCACCACGAGGATGGCTAGCACGATCGGCACGTAGCCGGTGACCAGGGTGGCGACGAGGTTGCGGCGGGACAGCGGCCGCGCCTCGGCGGTGCTCACGGCGCTCACCGGTAGTGCACCCGCCGCTCGAGGACCACCAGCTGCACGAGGGTCAGCACGACCAGCAGCGCGAACAGGACCGTGGAGAGCATCGCCGAGTAGCCCGCCTGGTTGTACCCGCCGAACGCGCGCAGGTAGGCGTCGTAGATGAGGGTCGTGGTCCCGCGGCCGAGCGGCGTCATCGCGCGGATCAGGTCGAAGGCCTGCAGCGAGTTGAGGATGCTCGTCACCAGCAGGAAGAACGTCGTGGGCGACAGCAGCGGGAACGTGACCGAGAAGAACTTGCGCACGGGCCCGGCCCCGTCGATCGCGGCGGCCTCCAGGATGTCGGAGGAGATCGCCTGCAGCCCGGCCAGGTAGATGACCGCCGCGTAGCCGAGGTTCTTCCAGACGTACACGATGACGACCATGACCAGGCTCAGCGTCTCGTTGTTGAACCACTGCGGGCTGGCCACGCCGAAGCCGCGCAGCACCGCCCCGAGCGCGCCGACGGTGGGGTCGAAGATGTACTGCCACGCCAGCCCGACGCCGACGCCGGAGAGCACGAACGGCGAGAACACCGTGGCCTGGGCGAGTCCGGCGCCGCGCACCCGCCGGTTGAGCCCGAGCGCGACCAGCAGCCCGAGGCCCATCGACAGCGCGACCGTGGCCACCGTGAACAGGGCCGTGGTGAGGAAGACCCGCCCGGACTCGTCGGAGGTGAAGAACCGGACGTAGTTGTCCAGGCCGACCGCCCGGGCCGTCGGCGCGCCCAGCGTCCAGTCCAGCGTCGAGTAGTAGACGTTCTGCACCAGCGGCCGGTACGTGAACATCACGATGAGCGCGATGTTCGGCGCGGCCAGGGCGATGAACACCGCCGCCTCGCGGGAGGAACGCCGCCGGCGTGCTCGCCTTGCCGCGCCGGGATCGTCCGGGGCGACGGGGTCGAGCGGGACCGGCCCGGCGGTGGTCCGCCTGAGCCCTTCGATCATGATCGGCAGCTAACCGAGGTCAGCTGTACGAGCGGATACTGAGCGGTGAACAGCGTCCATCGGCACCTCGAAGTTCCTGGCCGCGCGGCGGTGAGCGGCGATGACCATCGTATTCAATTGATGGCAATATGGAAATACGGCGATGTCTTGCTCGCCGCTGCGCCGGCCCCTTCCGGCGCGGCCCGGTCGCCTTGCGGGTGCGGGCCGGTTGCACGGTGGCGATCCGGCGTCGGGCGGTCGGACAGAACCGCCGTCCGGACGGGCAGACGGCCCCGGCCGCACCCGGACGGCAACCCGGGCCGGGCATCGTGAGATCCGGCGCCGCACGGAAGCGGCGGGAACGGAGCACCTCATGCCCTCAACTGCTTCGCGACGCCGCATCGTGGCGGCCGTCGCGGCCGCGGCCACGGCCGTCGCCGGGCTCGGCGCGTCCGCCGCACCCCCGCGCCCCCTCGGCGGCGCGGCCGGGTGGGCGTCCAGCGCCTGGCTCGGCGGCAGCGCGACCGGCGGCGGTACCACGCTCGCGGCGGTGCGCGGCGCCATCAACGCCTCCACCGGCGCCGCGGCCGCGCTGACCGGGTCCGGCGTCGGCGTCGAAGACGTGGGCGGCCGCGACGTGGTCCGGCCGCCCGTGGAACGGCGCGTCGAGCTGGACGGACCCGGACTGGTCGGGCCACTACTGGTCCGGGCACTACTGGTCCGGGCACTACTGGTCGGGCCACTACCGGTCCAGCGACGACTGGTCCACCGCTTCCTGGAGCTGACGCTTGCCGGGCCGGGCCGGGCGGCCGGAGTTCCGGCGGCCCGGCTCAGGTCAGTTCGCGGACCGCGGCGGCGACGGCGGGGGAGTCGTTGCGCAGGATCTTCGAGTGGTTGCTGGCGACCCTGGCGCTGATCCTGACGTTCGGGTTGGCCGCGACGACCGGGTCGAGCACCTTGCGCCCCTCGTCCATCTCCCCGCCGCTGCTGCCGAGGCTGTCGCCCGTGGCCAGGACGAACCGCACGGGCCGGGTCGCCCGCTCGAGGACCGGCACGCTGGCGGCGGCGATCTCGTTGAGCTCGATGTTGACGTCGGCGTGCTGGTCGGCGCTCATCCGCGCGGCCAGGCCCAGCCGGCTGGCGATGGGGAAGAACAGCCGCATCCGGCGGAACAGCTTGCGGATGCGGGCCGCGCCCTCCGCGCCGGTCAGGCCGACCGGGAACGCGTCCACGACCACCACGCCGGCGACGCGGTCCGGGTTCCGGTCGCTCCAGTGCCACGCCAGCACCCCGCCGTAGGACCAGCCCACGAGGATGGGCGCCTCCTGGACCCCGCGCGCCGCCAGCACGGCGTCGAGGTCGCGCAGGCACGCCTCGAACGAGTAGTCCTGCGAGCGCCTGGACTTGCCGCGGGCGCGCTCGTCGTAGGCGATGTGCCGGTAGGAGTCGCCGAGCCCGTCGATGACGCGGCGCCAGTGCGACTGGTCGGCGTAGGCGCCGTTGAGGTAGATCACGGGGCGGCCGGGGCCGCCGGTGTCGGTAACGTACAGCGCGGTGTCGTCGACGGGTACCAGGCCGGCCCAGGATGTCTGCTTCGTCATGCCGACCACATTCACGGGCCGCCCTGACACGGGACCGTCACCATGCTGACACCGGTCCGGCGGCCGGTGCTGTGGCGAACTTGGCGGTTCGTGCCCCTTGCCCTACACCGGGGCACTTCGGTTAGGGTGCGTTCCACCTCTGTGGGACCGCCGTCTCACATTTCGGGCCAGCGTTGTCCCGTCGCGATCCGGATGCACCGCCCAGGCAACGGAGGCCAGTCATGCCTGATCCGATGGGATTCATGAAGTACCGCCGGCAGCTGCCGCTGTTGCGCCCGGTGCCCGAGCGCATCGGCGACTGGCGCGACGTGTACCGGCGCGTCGACGAGCAGATGATCCACGAGCAGTCGAGCCGGTGCATGAACTGCGGCGTGCCGTACTGCCACAACGGCTGCCCGCTGGGCAACCTGATCCCGGACTGGAACGACCTGGTGCGCGTCGGCGACTGGGAGCGGGCCGCCGAGACGCTGCACGCCACCAACAACTTCCCCGAGTTCACCGGGCGGCTCTGCCCGGCACCGTGCGAGGCGGCCTGCGTCCTCGGCATCGGTGACGACCCGGTCACGATCAAGCAGGTCGAGGTCGAGATCATCAACCGCGTCACCGAGGGCGAGCCGCTGCGGCCCTTCGCGGTCGCGCCGCCGTCCGGGCACAGCGTGGCCGTGGTCGGCTCCGGGCCCGCCGGCCTGGCCGCCGCCCAGCAGCTGGCGCGGGCCGGGCACGCCACGACCGTGTACGAGCGCAGCGACGCCGTCGGCGGCCTGCTCCGCTACGGCATCCCCGACTTCAAGCTGGAGAAGCGCCACATCGACCGGCGCGCCGCCCAGCTCGCCGAGGAGGGCGTGCAGTTCGTCACCGGCTGCGAGGTCGGCGTCGACGTCTCGCTGGCCGAGCTGCGCGAGCGCCACGACGCCGTCGTCCTGGCCTGCGGGGCCCTCGACCCCCGCGACGTGCCGGGCACTCCCGGCCGGGAGCTCGGCGGCATCCACCAGGCCATGGAGTACCTCGAGGGCGCGAACCGGGTCGTCGCCGGCTCGCTGCCGGCACCGCCGATCGACGCGGCCGGCCTGCACGTCATCGTCGTCGGCGGTGGCGACACCGCCGCGGACTGCCTCGGCACCGCGCACCGGCAGGGCGCGGCCAGCGTGCAGCTGGTGGAGGTGGCCCCGCTGCCCCCGCCGATGCGCGACGGCGGCCGCGACCCGTGGCCGACCTGGCCGACCACGCTGCGCAGCGGCTCGGCGCACGAGGAGGGCGGCGAGCGCAACTTCGGCTGCTCGGTGCGCCGCTTCCTCGGCGACGACGAGGGCCGCCTGCGCGCGGTCGAGCTGGTGGACGTCCTCATCGGCCCCGGCTTCACGCTGAGTGAGGTCGAGGGCACGATCCGGGAGGTCCCGGCCGACCTGGCCCTGCTGGCGATCGGCTTCGCCGGCACCCAGCCCGGACCGCACCTGGCCCAGGCCGAGCTGACCCGCAACGGCCGGGGCACGCTGGACGCCGGCACCGACTGGCAGACCGGGGCGCCGGGCGTCTTCGCGGCCGGCGACGCCCGCCGCGGGCCGTCGCTCATCGTGTGGGCGATCGCGGAGGGCCGCTCGGCCGCCGCGGCGGTCCACCGGTACCTGGGCGGCGCCGGCAGCCTGCCCGCCCCGATCACGCCGGCCTCGAGGCCCCTCAGCGCGAGGTAGGCGTCGGATCGCCACCCGATGTCCGGGCCTCCATCCGGTGCCCGGGTCTCCACCCGTGGGTGGACACCACGGATCAGGTCCGGCGCCGACGCGGGCCGGGGCCGGTGCGCCCTAGCGTATGGCGCATCGACGTTCCCCGGTTCGGAAGGAAGTCCGATGCTCCATATGGCCCCGGTCGTCAGCCTGATCCTCGTCGCGCCGTTCACCGCGGAGTACCTCCTCCGCGACATGCCGTTGTCCGGGCACCGTACGGGCTCGGCGCCGGCCCGCCGGTCGCGCCGGCTGCGAGCGCGACCGGGCCGGGCTGGACTTCTCCGGCGACATGAGCAGGATTCCCGTTCATGAACGACGTGCCGATTCTCGTCCGGGAGTCCCGCTGATGTCGTGGCTGCGACGGCTCCGCCCGAACACCTCCGGTCTGATGATCGGGCGGGCCGTCGGCACCGTCGCGTACGCGGTCGCCGCCGTCGTCGTGGTGCCGGCCCACCTGCGGTGGGTGGCGCTGCTGTGCACGGCGGTCGCGTTCGCCGGCGCCGTGTACAGCTGGCGGGCCCGGATGGACCAGCCCGTGCACCGGGTGGTCGGGCTGGTGGTGATGGCGGCCGGCGGCCACGCCCTGTACGTGGTCGACCCGTCCTCGCCCGGCTGGCTCCCGGCCGGCATCGCCATCTCGGTCGCGCTCGCGGTGCTGCCGCTGACGATCGCGGTGCCGTTCGCGTTCCTCACCGCGGGCACTGGCGCACTGATCGCCGAGCTGCGCAACCCGACGGCGATCGTGCCGCTCCTCGCCGGGTGCACCGGGTTCGCGGTGCTGGGGGCCGTCGTCGGCAGCTCCCGCCAGCGGGCCGACCAGGCGGAGCGGCTGCTCGCCAGCGAGAAGGCGGCCCGGGAGGCCGAGGCCCGGGCGCAGGTGTACGCCGAACGCGCCCGCCTGGCCCGGGAGATCCACGACATCCTGGCCCACACCCTCTCGGCGCAGATTGTCGGCCTGGAGAGCGCGCGCCTGCTGATGCGCCGGGGCGCGCCGGGCGAGGCCGTGCTCCAGCAGATCGAGCAGGCGCAGAAGCTCGCCCGCGAGGGCCTCGACGAGACCCGCCAGGCCGTACTCTCGCTGCGGGGCGACACCCGGCCGACCGCGGACGCGGTCCGCGGGCTGGCCCAGGGCGCGAGCGCGAAGCTGGCGATCGAGGGCACGCCGGAGCCGCTCACCCCGGAGGCGGGGCTCGCGGTCGAGCGTACGGTCCGCGAGGCCCTCACGAACGTCCGCAAGCATGCCCCCGGGGCGGCGGTGCGTATCCGTCTCGCGTACGCCACGGACGAGGTTGAGGTCGAGGTGTGCGACGGCGGCCCGGCGACGCATGCGGGTCCGAGACCGGTGCTGCGCGACACCGGCACCGGCTACGGCCTGGCCGGGCTGCGCGAGCGCGCCGAACTGCTGGGCGGCAAGCTGGACGCGGGTCCGGCGGAGAACGGTGAAGGGTTCCGGGTGTGGCTGACGATTCCGAGGTGACGAACCTTCGCGTGGTGATCGCCGACGACCAGCGGGTGATCCGCGACGGCATGAAGCTGATGCTGTCGCTGATGGACGGCGTCGAGGTGGTCGCCGTGGCGAGCGACGGCGACGAGGCGATCGCGGCCGTGGCCGAGCACGATCCCGATGTCGTCCTCATGGACCTGCGCATGCCGCGCT
This sequence comes from Dactylosporangium sp. McL0621, assembly GCF_049995355.1. NCBI lineage: Bacteria > Bacillati > Actinomycetota > Actinomycetes > Micromonosporales > Micromonosporaceae > Dactylosporangium > Dactylosporangium sp. McL0621. The sequence goes on along the minus strand of NZ_CP188259.1, from coordinate 7,888,551 downwards.
GCGACGGGGTGACCGCGACGAGGCGGATCCGCGGCGAGTACCCGCGCACCCAGATCGTGGTGCTGACCACGTTCGCCGAGAACGCCGAGATGCTGGGCGCCCTGCGGGCCGGCGCGCGCGGGTATCTGACCAAGGACGCCGACGCCGACCAGGTGGTGCAGGCGCTGCGCCGGGTGGCCTCGGGCCAGGCCGATCTGGCTCCGGAGGTACAACATCGGCTGCTCGAAATGCTGCCGCCGGACCGCCCCGTGCGGGAGGGCCCGCCGCCCGACGGCCTCACCGACCGCGAACTGGAAGTGCTCCAGCTCGTCGCGACAGGCATGTCGAACGCCGACATCGCCACGCATCTCGTGGTGAGCGAGGCGACCGTCAAGACGCACATCAACCATCTGTTCGCGAAGACCGGCGCGCGGGACCGCGCCCAGGCGGTCGCCTACGCCTACCGCAACGGACTGGCCTCCTGACCCGGTGGGGGCCGGCCCGCTGACCGGGCCGGCCCCCACCCGTCAGTTGACCGCGACGGCGAACACGGACATCGCCGGGTTGTTCGGCAGCGTGATCGAGGCGATCGCGCTGTTGGCCGCGGAGAGCGGCTGGCCGTTGTCGAGCAGCTGCACGTCCGCGGTGGTGTACAGGAACACCGGCATCATGTCCTTGGCGCCCGTCGCGCTGTTGATGCGGTAGGGCATCGAGGCCGCGACGGCGTTGCCGGCCTGCGGGGCGCTGCCCTGCGCCCAGTCGGTGAAGGCGATCTGGATCTGCTGGGTGTGGCCGTCGGTGAAGGTCACCGTGGCCGTGCCGGTGGTGTGGGTCGAGCCGGGCGTCGACGCGGCGCCGAGGAACGAGATGTGGCCGGCGAACGTGGTGCTGGTGGACGGCGGGGCGGGAATGGTCTGCCCGATCGCCTGCCAGGCGTCGTAGTGGTTCGACCGGCCGCCGACGATGGTGTACACGTTGCCGCTCGCGGTGTCGGTCAGGGAGTACCCGGGCATCAGGCCGGACTGGCAGCTGCCCCACGGGCAGGACGACTCGAAGCCGCTGCCGATCGTCGCGGTGGTCAGCGCGGTCCCGGAGTACGCGAAGCCGGGGAAGACCGGGTCGACCGTGGTCTGCCCGTCGGTCATGATGCCGATCTTGTTCGGCGGCGTGTAGGACGGCCCGATCGCGACCTGGTGCGAGCTCCAGGCGCTGCCGGTGACCGCCCGGCCGGGGAAGAACGTGGTCCCGGCCGCTGTGGTCGTCGCGTCGAACAGGGCGAGGGTGCCGTCGACGCCGATCGACGTGATGGCCCAGTGGCCCTGCTGGTCGACTGGGCCGGCGGTCGTCATCGCGGCGGACGACTGGTAGAAGCCGCCGCCGATGATCTGCCGGTTGGTGGTGGCCGGCGAGCCGGTCAGCGGCACGCCGGCGTTGTCGAGGGCGGTCAGGTTGCCGGTGCCGATCCCCCGGATCAGCAGCGCGGTGCCGGTGAAGCCGGGGAGCGGGCCGGCCGCGAGCAGCTGCGCCTGCTCCCAGGCCCAGTCGCTGTAGTTGCCGGCGATGCGGACCGGCATCTTGAAGCCGATGCCGGTGTCGGTGGGGGCGTACAGCCAGAGCTGGATGTTGTCCTGCCAGAACTCGAGCGTCATCAGGCTGGGCCGGCCGCCCGGGGTGGCCGGCGGGACCGTGATCATCTGACGGACCGCGGACCAGTCGTCGCCGTTGTACCCGGTGCAGGTCGTGCAGTCCGGCTTGTCGATGTTGTCGCTCATCGTCCAGGTGGTGGCGTTGCCGTTGGCGTTCTGGGCGACGGCGAGGTTGCCGTTCTGCACGATGACGAGGTCGTCGGCGTTCTTGCCGCTGAACGAGCCGGCGTGGGCGACGACCGCGCCGGCGAAGGTGCCGCTCGGGAACAGGGTGTCCTGGTTGTACGGCAGCAGCACGCGCCCGCCGAACTGCAGCGGGTCGACGGTGGTGTTGCCGGTGGGCAGGACGGACACGGCGTCCGGGTTGCTGTACAGGCGCACGTTGCCGGCCGTGTCCACAGTGGTCAGATCCGGCTTGTTATCGCCGTCGATGTCACCGGCGGTGCCCGGCGTGTAGGCGCCGAACGCCGACTGCTCCATGTAGAAGTCGTAGTGCACCGGCTGGGAGAGGTTGCCGGCGGCGTCGGCCGTCTGGACCCAGATGGTGTTGGTGCCCCAGTGCAGCGACGCGACCGGCACGTCCAGCCGGGCCCGGTTGCCGGCCCCGGCGATGGTCTGCGTGCCGCCGCCGCCCGACGCGATGCCGGTACCGTTGACGTTGTACCGGAAGGAGGCCGTCCCGCTGGCGCCGGTGCCCGGATCCATGGCGAAGAGGTTCAGCCCGACCGACCCGCTGCCGCCGACCGGCGGCGGCTCGCCCTCCAGGGGCGGCAGGCGCACGACCGACGGCTGGTTCGGTGGCGTCGCGTCGTAGCGGAAGTAGCAGACCGCGGTGACGGGACCCCACCGGTGGGTGTTGTCGGCCTGAGCGTCCCAGGCGTACTGCGCGCCGTCCGCGACGGTGATGGTGTCGTGGACGGTGTAGTTGCCGCCGGAGTACGGGATCGCGGTGGTGATGGGGTTGTAGGCGCCGCCGTTGGCGGAGACCCAGGCGTTGCCGTAGAGCTGGTCACCGCCGGTGTCCGGGCTGGACATGGTGTAGTTGAGCACGATCTGGTGGTTCGCCGCGGCCGGAATCCAGGTGCCGGGGGCGGTGGTGTTGCAGGGGAAGCTCTGGCCGCCGTTGGTCTCGCTGAGCCCGGTGGGCTGGTCGGGCGTGGACCAGTAGGTGATGACGAGCGAGGGGTTCAGGGCGAACTTGCGGTACGCGCAGTGGTCGCTCTCGTTGGTCATCCACAGGACCACGCTCACGGTGGGCCAGCCGGCGTCCCGGGCGTTGGTCGCGATGTTCGTGGCCGGGATCTGGTAGCCGCCGTTGGTGCCGCTCACGGTGATCGAGTCGGTCGGGCTGCCGCCGGTGCCGGGCTGGTTGCTCCAGTTCAGGTTCGACCCGAAGTCGGAGGATGTGGCGGCCTTCAGCGTGTAGCTGCCACTGCAGGAGGCGCCGGTCTGGGTGAGCTGGATGTGGGCCTCGGTGATCTGCTTGCCGGCCATCGCGGAGATCTGACCGAAGTGCAGGTAGCTGCGGGTGATGCCGGGGAGCCAGCCGGTGCCGTCGCTCCAGTCGGAGAAGCCGGTGCGGAGGTTGTCGCCGGGGTTATAGGCCGGGGTCGAGGTGTGGTACGACTGCACGTAGGCCTCGGGGCTGGCGACCGGGGCGATCGCCGGGTCGATGTAGAGCGGGTAGGTCACGTCCTTGCCGCGCAGGGCCTGCGCCGGCGGGGCCAGGGTGATGGCGTCGCCGTCGGTGCGCAGCGGGATGTCGGTGATGTGGGCGGTTCCGCCGGGACCGTGTCCGGTGGAGGTGGCCGGCCGTTCGCCGCCGGCGTCCTGTTCGGCGTGGCCGCGGAGGGTCACCGGTTTGGCGGAGTCCCACATGACGGGTGGCGGTGCGGCGAAGACGGGCTTGCCGGTGGTGGTGTCGACGGCGTTGACGCTCTGGCTGCCGGTGGCCATTTTCAGGCCGGTGAGTTTCGTGGTCAGGCGCAGGTCGGCGAGGGCCGGGTTGGCGGCGGCGGCCGCGTCGTGGACGACGAGGATTTCGGTGATGCCGCCGGCGGTGGTGGCGGTCACGCGTAGGTCGACACCGGTGAGGACGTTGGCGTAGGCGGCGGTGGCGCTGTCGAGGGCCGGTTTGGGCAGGGTCATGGGCATGGCGACCGACATGAGGTGCCCGGCGCGGTCGTCGAAGACGGCGAGGGGTCCCGTGCCGCCGCCGGACAGGGTCAGGCTGGAGGCCGCGGCGGCGGGGGACAGGCTGCCGTCGCCGTTGGCGTGCAGGGTGGCGTCCGGGTCGGTCCAGGCGCTGCCGTTCCAGCCGTGCAGGGGCTGTTCGCCGGAGGTGAAGGTGTAGGAGCCGTCGGTGTTGGCGAGCGTGTCGGTGTAGGCGGTGCGGGCCGATTCGACAGGCACGGCCTTGCCGGTCTTCCTGGCCTGTGCGGTGGCAGCGGCCTCGGAGCCGGGCGGTGGTGCGGCCTGCGCCGGCGCGGCGAGGGCGAGCGCCCCGGTGGGTAATGCCAGCGCGGCAGCCAACGCCGCCGCGAGCCGTTTCCTGATGTGCATGCTGCCGCCTCCTGGTGCGGTCGGAGTGGCGGGACCCGGCCGCGCCCGAGAGCGCGCGGCGACCCAGCCCCGTTCCGGGTCGCGGAAATGGCCCAAATGATAGAGGCCACGATGATCAATCCCGATACCCGAAATCGTCCAGTGTGAATGATCGCTTTGGCGTCTAAAGTGGACATTTATCGGCACCTCAGGGAGGGATCAGCAGCTCACCAGGCATTCGCCTACAGTGTGTGACTTGGCCCACACCTAACGGGGCTGCCGGGGATTGGGGCTCCGGTCTACCGTTCGCTCAGGCATTGATGGGCGCCACGATGTTCTCACTCCACTGTGGACACCGGCGGCTCGTCGAGGGCGACGGGGGTTGCTGTGGGCAGTACCGCACGCAAGTTGATCTTGAACCCTTCGCCCGCCCGACGCCGGCGTGCCCTGCGCCGCGGCGTCGCGCTCGTGACGGGGGCGGTGGTGGCCCTGCAGATGGCGCTCGTCGCGAACGCGGTGGCGGCGCCCCCGGGCAAGGGCGGAGTCTGGACCCCGCCGAACACGCCGCGGCAGACCACTTCGGCGGTGCCGCGTGACTCCCACGCCCCCGGCGCCGGGAGCGCCGCCGCGCCGGCCCAGATGGCGCAGTACAAGGCGCCCCGGTTCGGCGAGCCGGTCGCGGGGGCACAGACCCTGTCGCTGGCCGCCGCGACCGGGGTTCCGACGCGTGGGCTCGACCAGCTGGAGCGCCAGCACCGCGACAGCGTGGCCGCTGTGGACGGCGCGCCGCTGTGGGTCGGCGGCAACACGGACGCGCCGGCCTCGGTCAGGGTCGAGGTGGCCCGGCAGGACCTCGCGGCCCGCGCCCGCGCCGACTCCGGCCTGCTGTTCTCGGTGGCCCGCGCGGACGGCTCGACGGGCGCCGCGCCGGTTCGGGTGCAGGTGGCACCGGGCGCGTTCGCGGGCCGGTTCGGCGGCAACTATGCGCAGCGGCTGCGGCTGGTCCAGCTGCCGGCGTGCGCGCTGAGCACGCCGGAGCGGGCCGAGTGCCAGACCCGCACGCCGGTGGCGACTTCGGTGGAGGCGGGCTCGGGCCGGCTCACGGCCACGGTGACGATGCCGGCGGCGGTGACGCGGTCGGGGACCGGCCTGGCGGTGCTGACCGTTGGCAGCGCGCCGGACGGCTCGGCCGGGACCTATACGGCGACCAGCCTGAAGCCGTCGGACGCCTGGTCGGCCGAGGGAACCGGCAGCTTCTCCTACTCCTACCCGGTCACCGCGCCGCAGGCCCTCGGCGGCAACGAGCCGGACGTGACGCTGGCCTACTCGTCGGCCGCGGTGGACGGCATGACCGCCTCGACGAACGCGCAGTCGGACTGGGTCGGCTCGGGCTGGTCCTACAACCCGGGCTACATCGAGCGGTCGTACCTTCCCTGCGCCGACGACGGCATCACGGGCTCCGGCGACACCTGCTGGGGCTGGGGCGGTCAGGAAGTCTCGGTCGACGCCGCCGGCATGTCCGGCGGCCTGGTCTACGACGACGCATCCCACAAATGGCATTCGGCGAACGACAACGGCGCGACGGTCGAGCTCAAGACGGGCGGGAGCAACGGCGCCTACAACGGCGAGTACTGGGTCGTGACGCTGCAGGACGGCACCCGGCTGTACTTCGGCGCGGGCCACCTGCCCACCGCCGAGGGTGGCACGGGTGTCGACCCGGCCTCCAGCGGCGCGTGGACGCAGCCGGTGTACTGCCCGAAGTCCGGTGACCCGTGCTACAACTCCGGCACCGGGACGAACAGCTTCACGCCGAACATGGCGTACCGCTGGAACCTCGACTACGTCGTGGACCCGCATGGCAACACCATCACCTATTCATACGGCACCGAGACGAATTACTACGCCCGTGGCAGCGCGCACACGAACACCCAGTACGTGCGGGGCGGGTACCTGAAGCAGATCAACTACGGCTGGCGCGCCTCCGACGTGGCGGCCCAGGCCACCCCGGCCCCCGCGGCGGAGGTCGTGTTCACCACGGCTCAGCGGTGCAAGGGTTCGGCGACTGAGTGCTCCGACTTCAACAACCTGACGAAGACGACGGCGCCGGACTGGCCCGACACCCCGTTCGACCAGATCTGCGGGGCGACCGGCACGTGCCTCACCACCAGCATCTCGTACTTCTCCACGGTCGAGCTGGCCCAGATCCAGACGCTGGTGAACAAGGGCGGCACCTACAAGCCGGTCGACACCTACGCCCTGGTGCATTCGTTCCCGGACCCCAACGACGGCTCGAGCCCGTCGTTGTGGCTGGACTCGGTCACGCACACGGGTAACAACGCCACGACCGCGGCGTTGGTGCCTCCGGTGATCTTTACGGGCACGCAGACGATGGCCAACCGGGTGCCGGGCTCGGGGACCTGGCCGGCGTACAACCACCAGCGGATCGACAAGATCACCACAGAGGCCGGTGAGCAGATCACCGTCACCTACGCCAACAGCACCCCGACCATCCAGGCGTGTGACCAGACGCCGGGCGCGTCGCACCTGCCGTCGCCGACGAACAACACGATGCTGTGCTACCAGCAGTACTGGCAGGGCCAGGGCCAGAGCTCACCGGTGTCGGACTGGTTCCAGAAGTGGGTGGTCAGCAAGGTCGTGCAGCACGACCCGGTCATCGCCGGAGCCAGGGACGTGGAAGCGGACTTCACCTACGTCGGGGACCCCGCCTGGCACCGCGACGACTCGGTCACCACCAAGAACGCGCAGCGTGCCTGGAACGTGTTCCGTGGCTTCGGGCAGGTCATCAAGACGACCGGCGCCGCGCCGGACCCGGTCACGCAGGTGTCCACGACGTACCTGCGCGGCATGAACGGCGACTACAACGGCCAGACGGGCGGCACGCAGAAGTTTGTGACCGTCACGACGAGCACCGGTGATGCGGTCGTCGACGCGAACCAGTACGCCGACACGGTGCTGGAGACCGACACATACACGCAGGCCGGCGGCACGGTCGCGGCGAAGGAGATCAGCCTGCCGTGGTCGGTGCAGACCGCGTCGCACGGCGAGAGTTCGCAGCCGGGCCTGCCGGCCAGGCTCGCGCAGTTCGTCAACGTCGGCACCAGCAAGGACCTGACGCTGCTGAGCGACGGTGCCTGGCGCACCGCGCAGCGGACCGACACGTTCTCCGCCGCCACCGGCCTGCTGCAGCAGAGCGACGACCAGGGCGACGTGTCCCTGCTCGGCACCGCCGACTCGCAGCAGACCTGCTCCACCACCACCTACGCGACGCGTCCAGCCGGCCGCAACGCCGGCATGGTCGGCTACGTCAAACGGACCCTCACCGTCGCCGGAAGCTGTGCCACCACCCCGGGCGCCGCGACGACGCTCGCGGACACCCTGACCTACTACGACGGCAATGCCTCGCCCGGCGTCATCACGGACGTCGGCAACGTGTCACGCACCGAGACCGCCGACTCGTACACCGGCTCGACGCCGACCTACACGGCGGCCACCGCGAACGCGACGTACGACGTGTACGGCCGCTCGACGGGTAGTACGAACGCGCGCGGCCTGGTCACCACCACGACCTACGCTCCGGCCGCCGGACAGCTGGCGACGACCATCACCAGCACCAACGCCACATTCCACTTCGACACCATCACGACGCTCGACCAGGCACGGCAGCTGCCGACCAAGACCGTCGACCCTAACAACAACGCCACCTCCCAGGCCTACGACGGTCTGGGCCGGCTCACCAGCGTCTGGCTGCCGGGACGCGCCACCACCCAGTCGGCCAGCATTGCGATCGCGTACAGCGTCAACGGCACCACGGCGCCGTCGTACTTCTCGACGAAGACACTGCGCGACGACTCCACCTACGCCTGGGCGTACACCATCTACGACGGCCTCGGCCGGGAACGGCAGACCCAGAGCGTCTCCCTGGACGGCACGAACGGCTCCCTCGTCGCCGACACCTACTACGACAGTCACGGCTGGGTCAGCAAGAAGACCCGACCGTTCTACGTCACCGCGTTCCCGAGCGCGACGATCTACCCGGCCGCCGACGCCTCGGTGCCGGGTGAGGACGTCACTACCTACGACGGCCAGGGCCGAGCCACCCGCGTCACCGTGTACTCCCTCGGCCAGCCCCAGTGGGCCACCGTAACGGCCTACCCGGGCGGCGAGCGTACGGACGTCACCCCGCCCGCCGGCGGCACGGCGACGAGCGCGTTCACCGACGCCCGCGGGCGGACCTCGGCGCTGTGGAGCTACACGACGGCGACCCCGGACGGCAACGCCGCACACGCGTCGGTCCTTTCCTACGGCTACTTCCCCGACGGCAACCGGTCGAAGGTGACCGCGCCCGGCGGGCGGGTCTGGACGTACACCTACGACCTGCACGGCAACCTGGCCACCGCGACCGACCCGGACACCGGCAGCATCGCGACCCACTACAGCCCGGCCGGCGACCTGCTGAGCCGGTCCGATGCCCGGCCGAAGACCGTCACCTGGACGTATGACGAGCTCGGACGCAGGAAGACCGAGAGCGACGGCGGCACGCTGCTGGCGAAGTGGGACTTCGACACCGCGCCCGGCGGCAAGGGCAGCCTGGCCTCGTCCACCACGTACGTCGGCGGCGCGAACGGCGCCGCATACGTCAGGACCGTCGCCGGCTACAACGCCCGCGGCTCCATCACCGGCACATCGATGACGATTCCGGCGAACGGACCGGCCGACGAGGCCAAATTGGCCGGAACCTACAGCAGCGCCACGTCGTTCAAGACGATCAGCGGACTGCCGACGGCCACCACCTACAACGCCGACGGCGGTCTGCCCGCTGAGACCGTCACCACGCAGTACAACCAGAACGGCATCGCGACCGTGGTGGCCGGCGCCACCGACTTCCTCACCTCGGACGTGATCGACCCGTTCGGCAACCGGACCACGACCACGCTCGGCGACATGCCGAACCAGGTGGTGCAGACCACGCACTACGACGCGGCCACCGGCCGGATCACCGAGCAGTTCATCGACAAGGAGTCGTCGGGCACTCACGTCGACGACATCGTCAACCTGATCAACCCGGCCGGCAACGTCACCGCCGTGAAGGACGTGCAGGGCGGCGGCGCCGCCACCGACCTGCAGTGCTACTCCTACGACCAGCTCGGGCGGCTGGCCGAGGCCTGGAGCGACTCCGGGGGCACCCACACCGCGGCGGCGCCGTCGGTGCCGAACGTCGGCGGCTGCGACCACACCACAGGCAGTGCGGCGAACCTGGGCGGCCCGGCGAAGTACTGGCAGTCCTTCACCTACAACGCGACGAGCAACCGCGCCACCGCGACGGACCACGCCGTGGACGGCGTTGCCGCCCACGACGTGCTGCACACCGGCACCTACACCGGCGACAAGGTCCAGTCGATTCTGAACGACGGCCCGACCGACACCACGGACAGCTACACCTACGACCCGGCCGGCAACACCACCGGCCGCGCGATCGGCGGCGGCGCCAACCAGACGATCACCTACAGCCCGCAGAGCCGGACCGATTCGGTCACCGACGCCGTCTCCGGCAACCAGGCCACCTATCGCTACGATGCCGACGGCGACCTCCTGCTGCAGCGGGACAAGGCCGGCTCGTCGACCAAGGTCACCCTGTACCTCGGCGACGAGCAGCTCACACTCGACGTCGGCGCCAACACGCTGAGCGGCGTGCGGTACTACCACCTGGCGAGCGGAACGAGCATGGTGCGCTCGTCGACCGGCGCGCTGACCTACGAGTTCGGCAACGCGCAGGGGACCAGTGGTCTGTCGATCGACGTGGGAGCCGCTCAGACCGAGCGCCGGCGGTACTACACCCCGTTCGGCGCCGCCCGCGGCGCCACGCCCGGGGCCTGGGCCGACGCCCGTGCCTTCGTCAACCAGCCCGTCGACCCGGCCACCGGCCTCAACCTGCTCGGCGCCCGCAACTACGACCCGCTCGTCGGCCGGTTCCTGCAGCGGGACGCCGTCTTCGAGGGCAACGACGTGAACCAGATCGGCGGCTACGCGTACTCCGGCAACTCACCGGTGAACCAGTCCGACCCGTCCGGGCTGAGGCCGGACTGCACCGGCTCGTGCCTGAAGAACTGGTCGGACGTGCAGACCGAGGGACGGGCCCTGGCGGCGCAGCGGAAGGCGGCGGAGGACGAGATCGACAACAACTACAAGGCGCACTGCGACACCGCCTGCGCCCGGCGCCGCCTCGCCAAGGCCCGTATCGCGGACATGTACCACCTGGCCCCGCCGATGCTGAAGGAGGAGGTGCTGGCCACCAGCGACGGGCAGCAGATGACTCTCGAGGACGTGCCGCTGTCGGTGCCGTTCGGCAACGACGTGGCCCCGGAGGACTACGCCGTCTCCGTGGCGATGGCCGAGACCGCGAGCTGGTCGGAGTCGCTGGCGAGCAAGAAGTCGCTGACCGCGAACCTGGGCGCCTCCGCCGGTGTCACCGGCGGGATAACGGCCGGCGGCGAGGAGACCTACACCTACACCTGGAGCGACTCCACCACCAGCACAAAGACTCTCACCAGCACCTATCACGCACAGCCGGGCCAGCAGCTGATCATCGTGCCGCAGGTCGAGGTGAAGTGGGAGCTCGTCAAGTACTCCGGGAAGGACTTCAACGGCAACGACGTGTCCTATACAAAGATGCGTATGAACGTGCATTTCCTCGGCCCCAGGGCCGTGCCCGTCACGCCGGGCCACATCCCGTCCGGTGGAAAGGGCCCGAGCGACGTCGGGGCCTCCGTCCTCAGGCACCTGGGGTAGGGCGTCGTGCCGCGGTCCTTCGTGACAACGGTGCTGGCGGGTCTTGGTGCGCTCGCCGGGCTGGCCGCCTGTGCCGGCCCGGCGGCGCCGTCGGCGCCCGCCACCGGATCGGCGCCACACTCGGCGCCGGCCACCGCATCATCGCCGGGCCTGGGCCCTTTCCCCTATGACGGCCGGCTGCTGGGTTCGTGGGGTTCGGCCACCTACGGTGCCGCGCATACCGAGGTCGCCATCCCCGGCGCGCGGGCGATCAAGGTTCGCGGGCGCTGCTCGGGCGCCGGGCAGCTCGCGGTACAGCTGCACGGCAAGGCGTTCGACGACGACGAACGCATCGAGTGCGACGGCGGGTGGCGGTATGTGCCCATGGTGTTCCCGGCGGCCGAGGAGCCCCCGGACCCCGGCCCCTTCCCGATGGTCGTCGACAGGGTGGACACCATCAAGTCCTGGGAAATCGAGGCGTACTCGTTGGTCACCTTCTCGGCGCCGGCCGCGTGATCCTCGGCGGCGGGCCCCGGACCAGGTCCGCGCCGTCGCCGTTCGTACGGGCATGCTGTGCCGGGCATGCTGGCGGGCATGCATGAGCTCGTCCGGCTCGCCGACGGCTACGTCGACCTCGACGCTGGGAAGTTCGATGCGCTCGTCATCGAGGGCGTCGAGTACGGGGACGAGGACGTGGCGCTGACGGTTGCCGTGCCGTACCGGCCGGTGGCCGGCCCCGGCGGATCGACGGCATCGAGCGGGCCGGGCTCGGGGCGGCGTTCCGGGCCGGGGTCGACTCCCACCCCGAGGCGGCCGCGGTCTGGGACGCGCATCTGGATGAGTCGATCTAGCGACCCCCGAGTTGCACCCGGTGCATCGTTGCACTTAGTGTAAGTCACCGTGATTGATCACGGGGGGCGGCGCGAGGCGCTCAAGGCGCGCCACCGCGCGGCGATCCTCGCCGCGGCGCGCGGGCTGATCGACGAGCGCGGCGGGGCGCACTTCTCCGTGGACGAGCTCGCCGTGCGGGCCGACGTCGCGCGGCGGACCGTCTTCAACCATTTTGCCTCCCTCGACGACGTGCTGCTCACGCTCGGTACCGAGGTGCTCTCGGTCGTCATCGCCGACTTCCTCGCCCAGGTCGCGGCCGCCCCCGTCGGGGACGGCAGCCGGGCCTCGATGTTCGACGAGCTGGCCCGGACCCTGCGCGCGGCCGACCTCGCCGCGGCCATCGTCGCCGTCACCGCGATCCTCGGCGTGCCCGGCGAGGACGACCCGCGCTCGCCGATGATCACGCACACCGCGTTCCGGCGCACCGGCGGGGCGCTCGCGGCCGAGGTCACGCGGCGGTACACCGGCGCGCACCCGCTCGACGTCGAGCTGCTCGTGCACTCGCTGATGAGCGGCATCTCCGTGATCGCCGGCCGCTGGATCGCGCTGACCGGCCCCTCGCTCGACGACGCGGCCCGTGCCGTGTGGGACAACCTGCTCACCCGGCTGCTCGACAACATTCGCAACGGGTACCTGCCCGACTGAAAGGAAGTACCGCGGCAATGGCCGAACTGCTGTACCGGCTCGGGCGTTTCAGCGCCCGCCGCCACTGGCTCGTGATCGCCACCTGGATCGTGGTGATCGGCATCGCCGGCGGCTCCTACGCCATGTTCCACGGCTCGCTGTCCGGCGCGATCACCATCCCCGGCACGCCCACGAGCAAGGTGGCCGACGAGCTCGCGGCGAAGTTCCCGAAGGCGAGCGGTGGCAGCGGTACCGTCGTGTTCTCCACCACCTCCGGCTCGGCCTTCACCGACCAGCAGAAGGCCGCGATCGCCGCGCTGCTCAAGGATCTCGGCACCGAGCCGGGCGTGAAGGGGACCACGGACCCGTTCCAGACGGCCGCCGAGCGCGACGCCCAGCAGCAGAAGATCACCGACGGGCGCACCCAGCTGACGCAGGGCAGGCAGCAGCTCGACGGGGCCCAGGCGCAGCTCGATGCCGGCAAGCAGCAGGTCGACGGCGCGCAGCAGCAGCTCGACGCGGCCAAGGCCCGGGCCGCGGGCTCGGCGGCCACCCTGGCCCAGCTCAACGGCCAGCAACAGCAGCTCGACGCCAAGAAGCAGGAGCTGCAGGCCGGCCAGAAGACGATCGACGACAACCGCGCCAAGCTCACCGAGCAGGCCAAGCAGCTCGAGGTCGGCGCCCAGCTGCTCGACCTGGCCAAGGAGCTGCGCACGGTGTCCAAGGACGGCGCCGCGGCCGTGGGCGTCGTGCAGTTCACCACCCCGACGTACGCCGTACCGCCGCAGGTCAAGGACGACATCGTCCAGAAGGCCGCCGCGGCGCGGATCGACGGCGTCGAGGTCAACGTCTCCAACGACATCGCGCAGACCGTGCCCAAGGTGCTCGGCCCCGGCGAGGTCATCGGCGTCGTCATCGCCGCGATCGCGCTGTTCGTGATGCTGGGCACGCTGCTCGGCGCCACGCTGCCGCTGCTCGGGGCGCTGCTCGGCGTCGGCGTCGGCGTGCTCGCCGCGCTGTCGTTCTCCGACGTCGTCACCATGATCTCGGTGACGCCCGTGCTCGGCGTGATGCTCGGCCTGGCCGTGGGCATCGACTACGCGCTGTTCATCCTCAACCGCCACCGCCGGCAGCTCAAGCAGGGCGTGCCGATGGGGGAGTCGATCGGGCTGGCCAACGGGACCTCGGGCAACGCCGTCGTCTTCGCCGGCTCGACCGTGCTCGTGGCGCTGCTCGCACTCAACGTCACCGGCATTCCGTTCCTGGGCCTGATGGGTACCGTCGGCGCCGTCTGCGTCGCCGTCGCCGTGCTCGTCGCGATCACGCTCACGCCGGCGCTGCTGTCCCTCGTGGGCATGCGGATCCTGAGCCGTAGGGAGCGGGGCCGCGCCGGTACCGCCGAGGCGCTGCCCGCGGTGCCGCAGACGCCGATGTCCACGGGCCGGTCCGTGCTCACGCTCGTCGCGGGCGTGCTCGTGCTCGGCGTCATCGCGATCCCGGCGATGTCGATGCGGCTGGGGCTTCCGGTGGGCTCGTCGGAGGCGCAGGACTCCCAGCAGTACAAGGCCTACAAGACGGTCGAGCGGAAGTTCGGCGCGGGTGTCAACGGCCCGCTGCTCGTGGTCGCGCACCTGCCGGGCAAGCTCGCCGGCACCGACCTCACCGCCGCCGAGGCCGCGATCGGCGCCAAGCTCGCCGCGGTGCCGGGCGTGGTCGCGGTCGCGCCGATCGGCGCCTCCGACGACGCGACAGTCGCGGCGTTCCAGGTGATCCCCACGGACGGCCCGTCCGCCGAGTCGACCGCGCAGCTCGTGCGCGACCTGCGCAACATCTCGCCGCTGACCGTCGACGCGGGCCGGGTGGAGCTGGGCGTGGCCGGCAACGCCAGCGGCAACATCGACGTGTCCCAGAAACTGGCCGACGTCCTGCCGATCTACCTGGCGCTCGTCGTGGGCCTGTCGCTCATCATCCTGATCTTCGTGTTCCGCTCGATCCTCGTGCCGCTGACCGCGACCGCGGGCTTCGTGCTCTCCCTGCTGGCCGCGTTCGGCGGGCTCACCGCGATCTACCAGTGGGGCTGGCTCAGCTCGGTCTTCGGCGTGCACGACCCCGCGCCGGTGCTGAGCTTCCTGCCGACCATCGAGATCGGCATCCTGTTCGGCCTGGCCATGGACTACCAGCTGTTCCTGGTGTCGGGCATGCGCGAGGCGTTCGTGCACGGAGCCCCGGCGCGGCTCGCGGTGCGCCGGGGCCTGCACGCCGGCCGGGCCGTGGTCACGGCGGCGGCGATCATCATGATCTCGGTGTTCGCAGGCTTCATCTTCTCGGAGTCGGCGACCATCCGGCCGATCGGCTTCGGGCTTTCCTTCGGTGTACTCGCTGATGCCTTCATCGTGCGCATGCTGCTCATCCCGGCCGCGATGCACCTGCTCGGGAAGTCGGCGTGGTGGCTGCCGAAGTGGCTCGACCGGATCCTGCCCGACGTCGACGTCGAGGGGGCGAAGCTCGAGCGCACGCATCCCGTCCACGGTCACGAGGAGGCGGCGCCCGCCGGGGTCGCGACCGGCTCGGCCTGACGGTCTGCTTCCGCCCGGCCGGCATCGGCCCGGCCGGGCAGGAGCAGCGAGAGCACCAGCGCGACGGCGGTGAAGCCGACGGTCCACCAGAAGGCGACGTCGAACGCGGACGCGAGCGAGCCCGTCCGGGTCGCCGAGGTGGCCAGGATGACGGCGAGCAGGGCCACCCCGACCGAGCCGCCCACCTGCTGGGCGATGCGCGTGACGGTGCTGGCGTGCGGCACCTGCTCGCGCTCCAGGCCCACGAACGCCGCGGTCATCAGCGGGATCATCACCATGCCCATGCCGAGGCCCCGCACGAACAGCGTCACCAGCAGCGGCCAGGTCGCCGTGTGGGCGCCCGCGAACGCGAACGGCACGGTGCCCGCCCCGACCAGCACGAACCCGACGATCGCGACCGCGCGGGCGCTGACCCGGTCGAGCAGCCGCGCCGCCGCGGGCCGGCTCAGCAGCGACCCGACGCCCTGCGGGATCAGCAGCAGGCCGGCGCCGAGGGCCTCGTAGCCGCGCAGCTCCTGCCAGTACAGCGGCAACAGCAGCATCGCGCCGTAGAGCGACGCGCCGGAGAGGAACATCAGCGCGGACGCGGCCCAGGTCGGGCGGGAGCGCAGCACCTCGAGGTCGACGAGCGCGGCGCCCCGGCGGCGAAGGGCCCAGAGGACGAAGGCCAGCAGCAGTACCGAACCCACGGCGATCGGCGCGAAGACGTCGGCGCGGCCGAAGCCGCCCGGGCGGGTCACGTTGGAAAGGCCCCACAGCAGCGCGACCAGTGAGGGTGACAGCAGGACCAGGCCCACGACGTCGAGGCGGACGCGCCGCCCCGGCCCGTCGGCCGGGATCATCCGCCAGGCCAGCAGCAGCCCGGCCAGGCAGAGCGGCACGTTCACCAGGAACAGCCAGCGCCAGTCGCCGGCGCCGAGGATCAGCCCGCCGATCACCGGCCCGAGGATCGGGCCGACCGCGGCCGGCAGCGCCACGGTCGACATCAGCCGGGCGCGGTCCGGGCCCTGGGCGGCCTGCATGACCATCGTGGTCAGCAGCGGCATCATCACGCCGCCGCCGATGCCCTGCACCACGCGGAACGCGATGAGGCTGTAGACATCCCCGGCGAACGAGCACAGCACCGAGCCGAGCAGGAACACGGTCAGCGCGGCCATCCACAGCCGCTTGGCGCCGATGAGGCTCTGCAGCCAGCCGACGACCGGGATGACGACGCCGAGCGCGAGCAGGTACGCGGTGCTGACCCACTGCACCGTGCCCACGCCGGCGTCGAGGTCGGTGCCGAGCTGGTGCAGGGCGACGCTGACGATCGTGGAGTCGAGGATGACCGCGACGGCGCCAACGAGGACGGCGACGGCGGTGCGCATAGCGGTTCGGTCGGTCATGGAGTTCCCCACCTAAGATACGCGTGTGTACCTAATCGACGGTACGACGCCGTGGTAAGATACGCAAGTGCATCTAACGAGCCGCCGCCGCGGGGCCGAGCTCGAGGACGCGATCCTCGCCGCCGGCTGGGAGGTGCTGACCGAGCACGGCTACGGCGGCTTCACCTACGAGGCGGTCGCCGCGCGCGCGGGCACGAGCCGCCCGGTGCTGTACCGCCGCTGGTCCCAGCGCCACGACCTGCTGCAGGCGACGCTGCGCCGGAACTGGATGGCGCAGCCGATCGCGGTGCCGGACACCGGCGACCTGCGCGAGGACGCGATCGGCGTGCTGCGCAACGCCGACACCGCCCGCTCGCACATGATCACGACGATGAGCGTGCTGCTGCTGGAGTACTTCCGCGAGACGGGCACCAGCTTCAGCGAGCTGCG
Source organism: Dactylosporangium sp. McL0621 (assembly GCF_049995355.1). Classification (NCBI taxonomy): domain Bacteria; kingdom Bacillati; phylum Actinomycetota; class Actinomycetes; order Micromonosporales; family Micromonosporaceae; genus Dactylosporangium; species Dactylosporangium sp. McL0621. The sequence goes on along the minus strand of NZ_CP188259.1, from coordinate 7,871,694 downwards.
CGACGTGCTGCGCCCGCCCGGCCTGGCCACGCCGTTCGAGCGGCTCGTCGCCCGCGCGGTCGAGCGGGGCGAGCTGACGGCGGCGCCGCGCTCGTCCCGCGTGGTGAACCTTCCCTTCGACCTCTTCCGCCACGAGATGTTCATGACCCTGCGCCCGGTCCCCGAGGAGACGATCGTCGAGATCATCGACGACGTGTGGCTCCCCCTCCTGGATCGGCGCGGCTCGTAGACGGACCGCCCGCCGTACGGCCGGACGCCCTTCGCATTCCAAGGAATATTTGACGCCGGACCGCTCCGGCCCTAACGTATTCCACAGAATCTTTCTCACCGCGGAGTGGAGCGGACCCCTCATGTCGCTGTTCAGGTCCAAGACGTTGTGGATCACCGTTGGCGCCGTCGTCGTGGCCAATGTCGTCGTGTTTGCGCTGGCCGGGCCGGCCGGGACCGCCGGCGCGGCGAAGATGGCGGCCTCGGCCGACGCCAACCTGGCCGTCGTCGCGCTGCTCATCGGCGTGATCTGGTGGCTGACCCGGAAGCGGGCCGCGGTCGACCTCACCGCGCGGGCGCCCGGGCGGCGCCGGGCCGGGCGGGAGGTGGCCGGGGTGCTCGCGTGCCGGTGGCGTTCGGGCTGTACTTCCTCGGCTCCGTGCTGCCCACGATGGTGCTGGTGTACTCGATCCTGCTGCCCCGGTACCGCGCGCTGACCCGCTCCGTTCCGGCCACCGTCGTGCTGGGCGGGCTGACCTACGCGCTGCTGCACCTCTTCGAGGCGTGGACGGTGCTCACGTCCCCGGCCGGCGCGGCGGTGTCGATCGGGCTGCTGCTGTTGCGGTACACCGGGCCTGGCATGGTGAAGAGTGTGCTGACGCTGCGCACCGGCAACGCCTGGGTCCACGTGTGGGCCTACCACGCCGTCGCGCCGCACACGATCGTCGACACGCCGCACGTCGTGGGCATCTTCAACATCAGGCAACCGTCACGCAGGAGGGGGCCGCATGGCCGCGCCGCAACGAGGGCAGCAGCAGGGGGCGATGGTGCGCGAGCTCGCGATCGTCCATCAGCTCATGACGACGCGCCTCAACCGGGCCCTGCGCCCCCTCGGCCTGACCATGACCCACACCAGCCTGCTGCTGCACCTCACCGGCCACCCGGACGGCTGCACGATCGGCGAGATCGCCGACGCCATGGAGGTGAACCAGCCGGCGGTGTCCAAGACGGTCAAGACGCTCGCCGACCGGGGGGCGGTGAGCGTGCACCTCGACCCGGCCGACGCCCGCCGCCGCACCGTCCGGCTCACCGCGGACGGCGGCGCGCTCATCGGCCAGGCCATGCAGGCCATGCACCCCGAGGCCACGCTGGGCCTGACTGACCTGGACGACGAGCGCCTCGACACCCTCATCGGGCTGCTGCGCACGGTACGGGTCCGCCTCGACGAGGCCCGAACCCTCTGAGCCAACCAGCGTTCATCTTTCGTTCACCTTGTGGGCACGTTACGTTAACCGCATGTCCACTTCTGCACCGAACCGGCCGTCCCGGCGATGGATGGTCGTCACGCTCGTTGCCGTGCTCGTGGCCGCGCTGACCGGCGGCGGCATCGCCTACGCGGCCGTCGCCGCCCAGCCGGCGATCAAGACGTTCACGCCCCGCTCCGAGCGGGACATCACCAACATCGACGTGCTCCGGCAGCAGATCCGCAACTACTACGGCGACCCGCTCGGCACCGGCGTCTCGCCCGCGGACAGTAACTACGCCAAGGAGGCCCGGGGCGTCGCCGCGGACGGGCAGCGCTGGCTCGCCGCGCACCATCGCGTCCGCGGTACCAGGGCGATCGTCCTCGACGTCGACGACACCTCGCTGCTGACGTGGAACTACGAGGTGTTCAGCAACTGGGCCTTCAACCCGGCCACGAACGGGCAGTTCGTCACCGAGCAGCGCTTCCCGGCCGTGCCCGGCATGGTGGACCTGGCGCGGGCGGCGGAGCGTGAGGGGTACGCCATCATCTTCCTGACCGGACGCGGCGCCGCACAGGAGGCGGCGACACTGGGCAACCTGACCGCCGACGGCGTGGGCGTCGACGCCGGCTTCCCGAAGCCCGCCACCCTCAGCGACGGCGAGGACGGCCTGTTCACCAAGCCCGCCGTGGCCGACTACCCGGACTACCTCAAGACCGCGTGCGCCGCCGACCCGAACGGCTCCTGCACGACGATCCACTACAAGTCCGCGACGCGGGCGCACATCGAGTCGCTGGGCTACGACATCGTCGCGAACTTCGGCGACCAGTACAGCGACCTCGAAGGCGGCCACGCCGACCGCACGTTCAAGCTGCCGAACCCGAACTACTTCCTGCCCTGACCGGCCGGCCGCCGGGGCCGAGCGCGATCCGCAGCGTCGTCCGGACGCTCATCCCGCGGCCCCGGCGGCGCGTCGGCCCGCCCCGCCCGGCGGAAGACCCGGGGCGCCCACCAGTTCCACCGGCCGAGCAGCCGCATCGTGGCCGGCACGAGCAGAGTGCGCACCAGCGCGGCGTCGAGGACCACGGCGGTGATCATGCCGACGCCGATGAGCTTGGCGAACATGACCTGACCGGCGGTGAAGCCGGCGACGACGAGGACGAGCAGCAGCGCGGCCGCGGTGATGATCCGGCCGGTGTGCTGCATGCCGGTCGCGACGGCCGCCCGGTTGTCGCCGGTGTCGTCCCAGGCCTCGCGGACGCGGGCGAGCAGGAACACCTCGTAGTCGGTGGCCAGCCCGAACAGCACCGCGAAGATGAGCACCGGCAGGGTCGGCTCGAGGAAGCCGGTCGGGGTGAAGCCGAGCCATCCGGCCAGGTGCCCGTCCTGGAACACCCACACGACCGCGCCGAACGAGGCCCCGATCGACACCAGGTTCATGAGTACCGCCTTGACGGGCAGCACCACCGACCTGAAGGCGAGGAACAGCAGCACCGCCGTGACCCCGATCATGATGAGGGCGAGCCACGGCAGCCGGGCGCCGAGGTCGTGGACGAGGTCCAGATCCACGGCCGGGCTGCCGCCGACGAGCAGGCGGGTGCCCGGGGGAGCGGGCAGCGCCCGGATTGCGCGGACGGTGTCGTAGGCGACGGTTCCGCTCGGCTCGCCCGAGTAGCCGACGGTGACCAGCGCGGCGCCGTCGCGATCCGCGGTGACCTCGGCCGACGTGACCCCGGCCAGGCCACGGACGCGCTCGGCGAGACCCGGCGGCCTGCCCCGCTTGGGCCCCGTCGACAAACACGAGCACCGGCCCGGTCGGAGCGCCCGCCGGGAACTGCGCGCGGATGCGCTCGGCGACCGTCCGCACCGGCGTGCCGGCGGGCAGCACCCGTTCGTCGGCGCCCCCGAACCGCACATGGGCGAACGGCAGCGTCAGTACCGCCAGCAGGGCCACCACCGGGATGAGGGTGAGCACGGGCCGGCGCATGACGGCGGCGGCCAGCCGCGCCCAGCCCTGTCCGGTCCCGCCCCGGCGGCGGGGCAGCGGGATACGCAGCGCGTTGACGCGCGGGCCGAGCAGCGCGAGCAGGGCCGGGAGGACGGTCACCGCGCCCAGCGCGGCCCCGAGCACGGCCGCGGAGCCGCCGAGGCCCATGGAGCGCAGGAACACCTGCGGGAAGATCAGCAGGCTGGACAGGGCGAGCACGATGATCGCGCCGGAGACGAGCACGGCCCGGCCGGCGGTGGCGATGGTACGGGCGACGGCGTCGGCGGTGTCGTGGCCGGCGGCGAGCTCCTCGCGGAACCGGCTGACGATCAGCAGCGCGTAGTCGATCGCCATGCCGAGGCCGAGCAGGGTGATGGTGTTGACGGCGAACGTGGAGACGTCGGTGACGGCGGCGAGGAGCCGGGTCGTGCTCAGCGCGGTGAGGATCGCCAGCCCCCCGATGAGCAGCGGCATGGCCGCCGCGACCAGCCCGCGGAACACGAGGATGAGCACCAGCAGCACCAGCGGCATCGCGAGGGCCTCGCCGCGGGCGATGTCGTGCTCGGTCAGGGCGCCGGCGGTGTCCATCAACGCGACGGCGCCGCCGACCTGGGTGTCGAGGCCGGCCACGGCGAGCGCGGGCCGCAGCGCCCGGAAGTCCCGGAGCCGGGTGTCGTCGGCGCCGGCCGCCAGGGTGATCGCCGCGTAGGTGGCGTGCCGGTCGGCCGAGACCAGCGCCGGCGCGCCGGTGCTGTAGTAGTCGACGACCCGGGCCACCTCCGGGCGGGCCCGCAGCGCCGCGAGCCGGGCGGCGATCGGGTCCCGGACCGCCCTCTCGTCCACAGTGGACCTTGCGGTGTAGAGCACGACGACGTCGGCGTCGGTGCGGCCGAACGCGGCGGTGATGTGCTGCGCCGCGCGGGCCGACTCGCTGCCCGGCGCGTCGAACCCTCCGCCGCTCAGATCGCTGAACACCCCCGTTCCCCAGCCCGCGCCGGCGATTGCGAGCGCCGCCGCGGCGGCCGGCAGCCACCATCGCAACCGCACCACGGCTCGTCCCCACCATGCCAGCACCGTCGGACTCCTCTCCGGATCGTCGACCGGCCTCGATCGTGCCGCGATTTCCGCGCCCGGTCGTCGGCCGCCGATCGATCGCGCCTACGGCACTGGACGGTGCACCGGAGGCGCCCGCGTACGTCACGCGACGTAGCCCGCCATGTCCCCATGGACGAATCCGGGCAGGCGACGGCGAGTTCGTATGTGATCTGCCTCGATCGGGGTGTGGGCGAATTGCTCGACGTGGTGCCACGCCTGCGGGTTCGGCTTGTTTGGCGGAACTGGGTAGCCGTTCGGCCGAAATCAGTCGTGCCTCCGAGGCAGAGTGTTGGCTCGATGACGGATTGTCGATAGGTTCCGCGTGAGTAACCGCAGACACCGAGGAGTTCATGGTCGTCGACGGAGGTTTCCGTGGGGCGGGTCCTAGTGGTGGAGGACGACGAGCGGATCGCACGTCTCGTCTCGCGTGCCCTTGAGGTTGAGGGTTATGCGGTCGATCGGGCGTATAATGGCCTGGACGCGCTGGCCATAGCGCTCGACCGACATTTCGACCTGCTCCTGCTGGACCTGATGCTTCCAGGTCTCGACGGCGCGGAGGTGTTGAGTCGCGTCGTCGAGGAACGCCCCGGCCAGCGCGTGATCGTGGTCTCAGCGATTATGGAGATCGGCTTGCGAGTGGCATGCCTCGATGCTGGTGCGGTCGACTTCGTGTCGAAGCCGTTCGCGCTCGCCGAGCTGATGGCGAGGGTACGGGCCCACATGCGTGAGCCGATCCGGGCTGACCGGCCGTGGCTCGTCGTGGGACAGGTCAAGCTGGATATTCGACAACGCTTGGCGCTGGTCGCAGACCGCCGGGTCGACCTGTCGTTGCGCGAGTCCCTGCTGTTGCGTCACCTGATGCAACGAGCCGGGCAGGCGTGCAGCCGATCGGAGCTCCTGGCCGATGTATGGGGACTGTCCTTCGACCCGGGCAGCAACGTGGTCGATGTCTGCGTCCGGCGGCTGCGCGGCAAACTGGGCACCGCGGCACGAGTGGAGACGGTTCGCAATGTCGGATACCGACTTCTATCCGACTGACGGCTCGAGGCGCCGCGGGCTGTTGCTCGCCACCTGGGCCGTGGCCTCCGCGGTCAACATCGTGCTGATGTACCTGTTCCCGGGCAAGGAGACGGTTCCGTTCCACCTGGTCTGGATCGGACTGTCCATTGTCTACGGCTTCACCGCTTGGCGTCCCCTCGGCATGGCGGCGGTCCTGACCACCGTCGCGGTGACCACCGGAGGGATCCTGATCCATCATGCCGGCACCGGCGACATCGGCTGGGAGGAGACGACCGAGGTCCCGCTGATGACGATGGTGTTCGGCGTCATGGTGTGGCACGTTCACCTGCGTCAGCGGGCCCTCGCGCGGGTTGCACAACTGGCCGAGCACGAGCGCCGGCAGGCCGAGGCGCAGCAGCTGTTCGTCCGGCTCGTGTCACATGAACTGCGCACACCGATCACGGTTGCCCGGGGCTACACCGAACTGATTCGCGACGGTGCGAGCGGGCCGCGCGTCGTCGAGGACGCGGCGATCGTGCTCGACGAACTTGGCAAGCTGTCGCGGATCACGCACCGACTGGTGACGCTCATGCAGATGACCGCCGCGGCGGCACGGCATCCGGCCGACATCGACGCCGAGATCAAGCGCGCCCTGCATCGTTGGGCGCCGACGGCGGACCGGATCTGGAGCGCCCGCTCGGCCGTCGGCGTGGCGGGAGTGGTCCCTGAGCGGCTGGAGGCAGCGCTGGACTGCCTACTGGAGAACGCGGTGAAGTTCACCGCCGACGGTGACCGGATCGAGATCATCGGGGCGCGTCGGCCGAACGCTTGGACGATCGAGGTGGCCGACGCCGGGACCGGGATGAGCCCGGAGCAGGCCGCGACGCTGAGCGCCGCGACCGGCCCGCTGCCCAGCAGTTCGGGCACGGGGCTGGGTCTGGCGATAGTCAGGGCGGTGGTGGAGTCTTGGGGCGGAAGGGTGGCGCTGTGGGGTGAGCCCGGCGTCGGTACTCACGTCACCCTGTGGTTCCCACGGGACCCGTCGGGTGACGAGCCAGCCGTACCTGATGACCTACCGCCTGACCAACAACGTGACCGTACGTCCTGAGGTTCGCGGTAGCGATCGAGTTGGCCCGGCGTGCGCCGGATGCGCAACAACCTCGACCCACTCGACCGCGCGCGGATCGTGGGCAGCGTCGGCTACCGGTTCGTCGTCGACATGACCGCGGCGGCTGGGCCGGGCCGCCGCGGCCGGTGCGGCTACCGGACCGTCAAGGTCACCGGGACCTGATGTACCAACGCTCCAGCGGTCCCGGTCACGACGATGGTGAAGGCGGCGCGCGGGGTCGACGACGTGGTGCGCACCCGCAGCGTCGAGCTTCCTGGTGTACCGACCGGGTTCGTGCTGAAGGTCGCGGACGCGCCGGCCGGCAGACCCGTCACCGAAAGCGACACGCTGCCGGCAAAGCCACCCACGGACCCGAGCGAAACTGTGTACGAGGCGGTCTGGCCGCGCGAGACCGTGACCGAGGACGGACTCGCGCTCAGCGTGAAGTCGCGCGCGGTGACGGTGACCGTGACGGTGACGGTGTGGCTGAGAGAACCGCTCGTGCCGGTGACCGCGAGCGGATAGGTGCCGGGCGGCGCCGTCGCCAGCGTCGTGATGGTCAACTGGGAAGTGCCCGCGCCGGCGACGGACGTCGGGTCGAACGCTGACGAGCCCACGCCGCCCGGCAGGCCGGTGACGGACAGCGCGACGTTGCCGGCGAAGCCGTTCAGGGTGCCGACCGTCACGGCGTATGTGGCGGTGTCGCCGGCCGGCACCGTCCTCGAAGCGGGGGCGGCGGCCACAGTGAAGTTCGGTGGCGAGGGGATCACGAGGGTGGCATACGCACTGCGGCTGGTTGAGCCGTTCGTGCCGGTCAGCGTGAGCAGGTATGAACCCGGTGCGAGGCCGGCCGTCGTGGTCACGTCGAGCCGGACGCTGCCGCTGCCGCCGGTGACGACCGCCGGGGTGAAGCTCCACGTGGCCTGCGCGGCGGAGAGCCCGGCGAGGCTGAGTGTGACGGCGTCGGTAAAGCCGTTCACGCCCGCGACGGAAACGGTGTACGTGGCGCTTCCGCCGGGTGTCGTGGTCGCCGTCGAGGGGGATGCCGACATCGTGAAATCGGGCGTCGTCGTCAGCCACCGGTACGCGGCCAATGCGTCCAGCCGGCCGTAGCCGTAGGCGTTGTCCGGGCCGCTCGGGCCGAGGTCCATGGCGCCGCCCTCCAGCGCGGCGGCCTGCCGGTCGGTGGACAGGTCCGGCAACGCGCTCAGCAACAGGGCCAGCGACCCGGCGGCGTGCGGCGCAGCCAGCGATGTACCGGACACAGTGGTGTACAGGCCGTAGAGGTCGGTGGTCCGCACGTTGACGCCCGGCGCGACCGCGCGCGGCACGACCGGCTGGCCACACGCCGACGGCCCGCGGCTGCTCGACGGGTCGATGACGTCCGTATTATCGGTGGCGCCGACCGCGAACGCCTCCGGGTTGTTGGCCGGGCTGAGAACCGTGCCTGTGGTGGGGCCGTAGTTGCCGGCGGCGAACACCGGCAGGATCCCGGCCGCCCGCAGCATGGCAAGGTCGGGCCGGAAGTCGAGGTTGCAGCCGCCCGTGGACAGCGTCCACGAGTCGTTGACCACGTCGGGTGCATCGGCGGTGTCCGCGTTGCCGTCGGGGTCCAGCAGCCACTGGAAGCCGCGGTGAATGGCGGTCGATGTGGCGGTACTGCGGTCGTTGAATATCTTCACGGCGATCCACCGGGCGTCTGGCGCCATGCCGATCGAGGTGCCTCCGGCGTCGCCGCCGACCATCACGCCCATCGTCGCGGTGCCGTGGCCGTTGACGTCGGTGGGCACCGTCGGGTGCTGACCGTACGGGTCGTACCAGCTGTTGCTGCCGCCCCGCCAGCGACCGGCAAGGTCGGGATGGCTGCCGTCGACCCCGGTGTCCATGTTCGCCACCACGACCCCCTGGCCGCGGAACCCGAGGTTCCACAGCGCTGGAGCGTTGACGAGCGCCACGTTCGGCTCGGGGGGCGCCGGGCCGGGTTCGGCCGCGACCGGCGACCTGGTCGTCACGGGTGCCTGGATGGTGATATCAGGATCGATCCTGCGGACGTCCGGACGGCTGGCCAGTTCCCGGATGACTGACGGGGCGGCCGTCACGCTGATGCCATTGAAGATCCACAATGGATCGATCGTGGTTACGAGCCCCTGCGCCTGCCGCTTGCGTAGCAGCGCAAGGACACCGTTCTGCGCGGTGTCCGCCGTGGCGCGCAGTGCCCGTTCCAGGGCGGCGCTGCGCTGTCGGCGGTTCGGGGCCTTGATGGTGCTCGGGTCGACCTGCGCCGTGAGTACCACGATGGCCTGCACGAGTTGCTGCGGCCGCGTGGCCGGCCGGCCGGCCGAGGCGGGCCCCGAACTGTTCACCAGAATCATCGCAAGCGCGACGGTGACGACCAGGATCGCACGCTTCATCGGACTCCCTCCGGGTCTCTCTCGGCAGGCGTGGCCGGGGTGCCGGTGCGGCGGCGGCGCCGTCGGGCCGGCAGCAGCCACCGGAGGCCGACTGCGAGCACTGCCGCCGCCAGCGTCGACGCCAGCGGGTTCACGGTCGCGGCCAGCCGGCCGTCCGTCGTGGGTTGCGTCTCGGGCGGCGGGAACGACCATCCGCCGACCGCGACCGGGAGCTGTTGTCCCGAACGGTGGATCACGACGTTGAGCCGTTCCGGGCCGGCCGCGTCAACCGTGCCGGTGCCGAAGTAGCGTCCCGGCTCGAGTTGCCGCAGCGGTATCGCGGTGGTCGTACCGCCCGCCGTGAGCTCGAGCGTGACGTCGTCGATCGGTGCCGGCGGTGGCCGGCGCCGGCTCTCCGCCAGCACGGTGAACCCGTTGACGCCGGCCCGGTTCGGCGTCACCAGGATCGACACCTCCACGTCGTCCACGGCGTCGGTCAGGGTCAGCGACGCCTCCGACGAGGCGGTCGTGTCGTCGACTGGGCGCGGCGGAGGAGTCTCGGCGAGTATGCCGACGACGAACAGCAGCACGATGCCGGCCACCGCCTCGACCGCGACGAGCCGACGTGGCGGCGATGTCGCTGCGCGGGCCCGCCCGACCCACCGCCAGGGGACCCGTCCGTGTAGGCGGGCCGAGTTGACCAACCCTATCCCGCCGACCACCAGCAGCAGGGCGCTCTTGATGAGCAGCACTCGGCCGTAGGCCGTCGCGACCAGGGTGTCGACGGAGTCGACCTGCCGGCCGGCGTTGTACAGCCCGGTCGCCGCGACAAGTCCGACGCTCAGCACCGCCAGCCGGGTGAACGGCGCACGGCACGCCCGGATCGTCGCTCGGCGTCCGCTGCCGTCCCCGCCGCGCGGCCACATCACCAGCGCGAGCGACGCCACCGCGCCCAGCCACATGCAGGCCGTCAGGATATGCAGGGCCGCGACGGCGACGGCCGCGGCCCGCCCCGAACTGAGCGCGCCGGTGTGGCTGCCCAGCGCCTCGAGCGTTACCACCACCAGCACGAGCACCGCAGTCGCGGGCCACAGCGTCCGGCCGCGGATGGTCGCGGATGGTCGCGCCCGGAGCGCGGACACCAGCATGGCCAGGGCGGGCAGGACGGCCATGCGCGCGAGCCAGAGGCGGCCCCATCGGGTACCGGTCACGAGGTGGACCGCCGCTGCCGGTGCACCGCCCGGCCCCGCCAACCGGTGGATCTCCGCGAACAGGTCGGCGATGCCGACGACCGTCCCGAGCACAGCACCACCCGCCGCGACGGTGAGGACCCGGTGCCGGGCGGCGCGCAGCGTCACTGGGAGCGGTCCGTCCGGATCGGCCGCCACCGCCCGGCGCAGCGCCGGGGTGAGGACCATGCCGGCGACGGCGAGCCCGCCGATCAGCGCGGCCAGCAGGCACAGGCCGACCCAGCGACGCGCGACGTCGAGTGGCTGGGCGGAGGTGCCGGGGCCGCCGGCCGCGACGATGGTGCCGGATACGGGACGGTTGACCGCGAAGACGATGACGCCGCGGGTGGTGTGCCCGTCGTCCTCGGCCAGGACCTGCCACACGACACCGTACGTGCCCGGCGGGACGTTCGGCAGGTGCATGACGAGCTGGCGCGTGCCGGGCTGCTCCGGCGCCACCCGGGTGCCGGCAACAGGCTGGCCGGCGCTGTCGACGAGCCGCGCGGAGCTGAACCGCGGCGCGATGCCCTCGCTGAACCGCAGCACGACCGTACCGGGTGCCTGCGCGAGGGTCGCGCCGTTGGCGGGCTCCGAGGAGACGAGGTCGGCATGCGCGGCCGCCGGTCGTGCGGGCAGGGCCAGGGCGAGGACGACGCCGGCAAGCACCGCGCCGGCACTGAGGACAAAGCGGCGTGCCGTCGCCGCCGTGCGGTCCCGCTCACCCGACGACGACATGTTCCACCTGCGCCCCGGTCAGCTCAGGTGCCGACTCGACCGGAAACCACGCATGGGACCGCCTCCTGGCCTGTTAGCGGGGCGCACGAGGTGGCGCCGAGCGGATTTCTGGGGTGCCGAGCCGGACGGTAGGACGCAACAGATCGCCGGGTCCAGGAACATGACGAGACCGTCATGCGACTGTCACGTGGTGGTCATGTGCCGCCGGCAACCAGCCCGGAGCGCTACCCGCCCGAGATCTCGCCGACGTGTTGCACCGGTCTTCCGAAGAGGAGGGACCCCTGCAACGACGGCGCTGAGGATGCGGTCGATCGGGCCGGCGCCCGCGCGAATGACCGCACCATGACACGCACATGACAGACCCGTCATGAACGGTCTGCGCGGACCGCGCCTGGCGACATACTCGCCGTGATGCAGGGCGCACCTGCCGAGGCATCGCGCGTGGAGAGGTGAAGCCGATGCACAGGGAGCGGTCGACCCACACGATCGTGGACGCGCTGCGCAGGGCATGGGCAGCGTGGACCCCAGGCCAGTCCATCACGGGGTCGGCGAAACCCGTCGCTCGCCGGCTGAGCCGTTTGCATCCGCTGTCCGGATCGGTCCTGCTTCCGCCGAGGATGCGACTCGGCAGAATCCGCCGCCACCTCACCGCCCGCGCGGCGGTCCTTGCCCTCGTCTGCGGTCTGCTCCCACCCGTCGTGGTACTCACCGTGCTCGGATCTCCGGCGCAAGCGGCCACGTCATGTCCGGCCGCCGGCTGCGCGGTCACGGTGGACGCGCGCGACTTCGCGTCGCACACCGCACTGTCACAGTTCAACTACATCATCAATGTCGATAACACGCGCTTCGTCAACCCTGGGACGCGCCAGCCGAGGGACCCGTTCCCGAAGTACGTGACGACCGAGAGCAACAGCCCGATCGTGCGCGAAGGCAACGAGGGACGCAGGACCGTCAATCTGCCGCCCGGACGGTACCTGATCTCGGTCCGTGCGCGGGACCACAAGATGTGGGGCAAGCACATCACCCTGCCCGACGACGCCGCGGCTGACGGCACCCTCAACGCACAGATCGAGCTCACCGAGCAGAGCGATGCCCACCCGCTGCCGCTCGGCAAGATCCGAGTCTTCGTGTTCCAGGACAACGCCTGGACGAACGGCGCCCCGGACACCGAAGAGGCCGCGCTGCAGGGCTTCACGGTCGGGCTGGAGGAGCAGACCCACAGCGCGGTCACGGTCGACTACAACAACAACCCGTTGTGCGGCGGTCACTGCCTGACCGCCGCCGACGGGCTGGTCACCATCAACGACCTCGGACCGGCCACCTACTTCATCGACGTGCATCCACCGGAGGGGAGTTGCAACAGCGACCCCAACAGTCGGTGGTATCAGACCACGACCATCGACGGTGGTCTGCAACTGCAGGCAGGTGTCGAGGAAGGTAGCGACGGTACGGGCGCGCCCGGCGAGCAGTTGTGGGAGCCGCCGACCAACCGCACCGCGTACTGGTTCGGCTTCGTCTGCGCCCCGACGCCTTTCGCTACCACGGGGACGGGCGAGATCACCGGCACGGCCCGCAACTGGCAGGGTTGGCCGCCGTTCGACGTGCTGACGCTGGGCGAGCCTGTGCCCAATCCGTTCGTCGCGCTGAGCGACAGCACGACCGACCGCACCGTCTTCATCGGCCGGGGTGACGAGCAGGGCAACTTTGACATCCAGCACGTCCCGGCCGGCACGTACAACATGGCCATCTGGGATGAGCAGCTCAGCTACATCATCCGAACCCTGCCGGTCACCGTGGCCGCCGGCCGGAGCGTCGAGGTCCGCGACGCGGATCCCAACGGCGAGGTCGGCGTCGGCGTCTCGCGCTGGTTCGGCTGGCTGGACGGCACCGTCTACAAGGACACGAACAACAACGGGAAGAAGGATCCCGGCGAGCCGATCATCGGCAACACCGATATGGATCAGCGGTGGCGGGACGGCTCGATCAAGGAGTCCACCTTCACCGACCCTGCCGGGCACTACGAGTACCCGACCGCCGAGGGCGGCCCGCTGGGCAAGTGGATCATCAACGAGCAGGGCTTCGCCCGCTTCTCCGCCTACCCGGGCCCGTCTACGCATGACGAGCACACGGGCGCGGTGACGCCGTCCTGCGCGGTCGATCCTCCTGCCGTTCCGGCCAATCCGTGCGTTCCCACCGACCAGGGCGGCGGGCTGCTGAGCAACCAGCTCCTGACCGAGGGCCACCGCGCCACGGTCGACTTCGGCAAGCGTGACTATCCGGCGGGCACGCCGGGCCAGATCGTCGGCATCACCTATTTCGCGACGACGCGCAACGAGTTCGACGCGCGGTTCCAGGCGCACGAGGACTACGAGCCGGCCATTCCGGACGTCACGGTGTATCTCGAGGGCCTCGGCCCGGACGGGCAGCCGAACACGGCCGACGACGTCATCCTGAACCAGTACGTGACCGACCACTGGCAGCACCCGAACGCCGCCCAGCACCCACCCCAGGGCTGCGCCGTGACCGACTCCAACGGTGCGCCCATCACCACGCTCAACCCGGAGGTCGGGCCGAACTGCCTGGAGACGCCGATCACCGGCGAGCAGACAAAGGACGGCGCCTTCGACGGCGGCTACGCCTTCGCCGACTACTGCCCCCAGGCGAACGGGTACTTCAGCACGGCGACCGGGCTGTGCGGGGACGGCTCCGATCCGGGCGACCACCGGCTCGTCGCCGGCACGTACATCACGCACGTGGTTATGCCGAAGGATGCGACCGACAGCCGTGCCTGCAACCCGGCGAACAACTCCGGCTACAAGAGTGTCAGCTCCGTCAAAGGCGTCATCCCCGGTGACGGTGCCGGATGCCTGTACCGCCCGGTCAAGGAAGAGGACGTCAACGTCGACCTCGGCAACCAGTTCACGCCGGCCATCCCGCCGCCGCCCTGCACCGGAGACGATCACGTCATCGACCAGTCGACCCTGGTTCAGCGCAGCGTCTACTTCGGCGTCGCCGGCGCCCACGCGCCCCTGTGCGACAAGCGACTGGTGGTCGTGACCAACGGCCAGAACGCCAACGCCGACTTCAACATGATGACGAACTTCAACACCGACCCCAACGGCACCAACGCCGGCGACATCAGGGTCGGGGACGTCGCGGAGCCCGGCCGGATCATCGGCCTGGTCTCCAACGACATCTACTTCGAGCGCAACCAGAAGTCGATGTGGTACGGCGAGCCGCGGCCGATCGGGGGGATCCCGGTCGGGATCTACGCTCGCGTGGACACGGTGCCGAACGTCAACGCCCCGTACACCCCCGACAACTGGCGCCTGCTCACAACGGTGTACACCAGCCCGGAAGGCACCTACGAGGTGCTGCTTCCGTCGACCGAGACGTTCAACTGCCCGATCCCGCAGGGCCCCTGCCCCGGCATGTACCTGGTCAAGGTGGACGATCCCGGGACCAAGGCGGCCCCTAACCCCGGCTACAACCCCAACCTGCTGACCGCGACGTCCGCCTGGGACGTCTGGCCGGGCCTGACCGACCAGCTCGACACGCCGCTCGACCCGATCTCCGGCACCGGCTGCGAGGACCCGGCAGTCCCCGCGCGCCCCGAGGTGCTGCAGGTCTCGACCCCTGTGGTGCCCGCGACCGGCAGCCGGCAGGTCACCGTCCGGGCCGACTTCATCGGCACCACCGGCACCGCCACCGATGCCACCGGCGTGCGGGCAACCCTGACCGACGACCGGAGCGGCGCCGTCACGACGCTGACGCGCGGCAACGGTGGCATCGCCAGCTGGACGCCCGGAAACGCCACCACGCCGGACACCATCGTCCTCAATGTGCCCGCACTCTCCACCAACCCGGACTTCCGGCCGGGTCCGAAACAGCTCACGATCACCACGGCGAACGCGAACGGCGGCGTGTCCAGCGTCAACGGGATCACCCTGCACGTGATGGGCACCAACGGCACCGGCACGAACACGGTCACCTACAACCCGCCGGTGGTGAACGTGCCGCCGCCGGCGATCACCGGGCCCAACGCGCACGCCCTGCAGAATGCGATCGACAGTGCCGCGGCCGGCAGCCTGCTCGTGCTGTCACCCGGTGTCTACAACGAGAACGTTGTCGTCTGGAAGCCGTTGAAGATTCAGGGTCTGGGCGCGGGCGGGATCATCGGCGCCCACGAGCTCCAGGCCCGCGACCCCGAGGACCCGCGGTTCCACGTCGTCGGTTCGGTCATCGACGGTCGCTACTTCGTGGAGAACGCCGCGACCTTCGACGCGACCGTGGCCGCACACGGGCCGTACGCAGGCGTGGACGCGAATCACCCGGTGCTCCGGGGGGCCGACATGACCGTGCTCGCACAGTCCACCAGCGCCTACAACCTGGGCACCGGCATCACCGCCACCTTCGCCCAGGCACGCATCGACGGCCTCGCGCTGATGACCGGGCAGGGCGAGGGAGCCGGCGGCATCCAACTGCAGGCCTACGCCAACAACACCCAGCTCACCAACAACGTGCTGGAGAACAACGCCGGCATCTTCGCCGGCGGCATCGGGATCGGCGCGCCCTACAGCGACACCAACCCGGCCACCGGCGCCAGCAACCACGTGGGCGCACACAACTACAACGTCAAGGTCGCCAACGACCGCATGATCGGCAACGGCGGCCTGACCCGCTCAGGCGGCCTCGGCATCTTCTACGGCTCCAACGCCTACGAGGTCGCGAACAGCATCCTGTGCTCGAACTTCGGAGTGGAGTACGGCGCCGGCATCTCCCACTGGGGCCTGAGCCCCGGCGGCCGCATCCACGACAACCAGATCTACTACAACGATGCGGTCGACTCGGGCGCCGGGATCTCGATCCAGACGCAGCTGCCCGTCGGTGGCGCCAGCCTGGGCGACGGCACCGGGAACGTCGACATCGACCGCAACGTGCTGGCCGGAAACTACACCGGCGACGACGGCGGCGGGATCTTCGTCCTCGACGCGCTCGACCAGCCCATCAACATCCGGAACAACATCGTCGCCGACAACGGCGCGGCCGACCTCGGCGGGGCCATCACGCTCGACGACTCGTCCAAGGTGGCCATCGTCAACAACACCATCGCCAACAACGTCTCCACCAGTTCGTCGGAGAACTCCGACGCCAACCCGCACTCGGCCGCCCTGGCATCGGAGGCCAACGACCAGGCGCTGTGGCAGAACGACCCGCGCTACACGGCGCAGTACCCGAACGCGGCCACCCGCCCGGACTTCTCCAACCCGTTGGCGCTGTTCAACAACATCTTCTGGACCAACACCGCATACACCCTGAGCCAACCCGGCCCGGGCGCGGCGCTGGTCTCGCACGGCACCATCGATTTCGAGGTCCATGGGACCACGAACAACGCGGACACCTTCACCCCGCGCTACTCGGACCTGACGGCCGGCAACACCATGCTGGGTCCGGACGGCGTGTTGCATGCCCCCCCGGCGAACCAGGGCAACATCAGCGCGGACCCGCTGTTCCTGAACCCGATCGGGGTGAGCGCGGAGCTCACGGTGTCCGGGTCGCGGCTCGACCCGCAGACGGCCGCGGTCACCATCACCGGTGGGGACCCGCCGGTCGGGCTCACCAGCAACTACCACATCCTGCCCACCTCGCCGGCGGTTGACGGCGGCGTGCGCTGCTCGAACACTCCGGTCCCGGCGAACCTCACCGCGTGCGGCGCGGCGGCGGTCGCGGCGCCGGCCGGGATGCCGGGGGACATCGACGGGGACTCCCGTCCAACGCAGCGGACGACCCGTTCCAACACGCCGTGGGATCTCGGCGCGGACGAACTACTCGGGATATCGGTAATCCTGCCGTGAGAGGCGCGAGTTCGGTGAGGAGGCCAATGTGAACACCACGGCGCGAACCGCGACGCGCAGAGATTTCCTCAGAGCGGTCGGCTGGGGCGCGGCAGGTACCGTCGCAGCCGGTGGACTGCTCGGCTTGGACCTGGGTGGGCGCGGCTTCCTCGGCGCGGGACGCGTCGAGGCGGCCACCCCTCCTACGCTTTCGCTCGTCGCCACCGACGGGTACATCACGATGCCGAACCGGGCCACACCGGTGTATATCTTCGGCTTCGTTCAGGTCGATCCCACCAAGACGATCAGCGAACTGTCATCGGCCTACAAGGGTCACGCCCAGCACACGGCGCCGACGCTCGACTTCAAGCAGGAAGACGACATCAAGATCACGCTGACCAACCTCGGTCTGGTACAGCGGCCCGACCTGACCGACTCGCACACGATCCACTGGCACGGCTTCGACATACCGTCGCCGCTCAACGACGGCGTCCCCGAGGTGTCGCTAGCCGTGCCGATCGGGAAGCAGGTCACGTACTTCTACCGGCCGCACCGCGCAGGTACCTACATGTACCACTGCCACTTCGAGGACGTTGAGCACGTCCAGATGGGCATGACCGGCGTCGTGTTCGTGCGGCCGACTCAGGACGGCACCGCCAAGACCTTCGGCGGGAAGACCTTCACCACCTTCGCCTACAACGACGGTGACGGCTCGACAGGCTACGACCGGCACTTCGCGATCCTGCTCAACGAGATCGAGGAGCGGCAGCACGACGCGGACCGGGACATCCAAGAGTTCATCATGACGGACTATGACCCGCAGTTCTTCACCCTCAACGGCCGGTGCTACCCGCAGACCGTGCTGCCGAACGACGGCAACGGCACCACATCGGGCATCGCCACCGCCAACCCGAACTACGGCGGCAACCCCGACGTGTCGCAGCCGAATTCGGCGCTCATCCAGGTGAACCCGGGTGACCGGGCCCTGCTCCGGCTGGCCAACCTCGGCTACCAGCAGCACGCCATGCAGCTGCCGGGGATCCCGATGCACGTCATCGGCCAGGATGCCTCGCTGCTTCGCAACGGCGGCGTCGACACCTCGTACTGGACCAACACCCTGTACCTCGGGCCCGGCGAGGCGCGCGACGTGCTCTTCGACGCGCCCGGATACAGCGCGGCCCAGCCGTCCGGCTCGGACGCCAGAGGCAACTACAACGTCTACTACTTCAAGAACAGCGACTACCGAAAGCTGTCGAACCACGGCGCCGCAGGTCCCGGCGGGATGATGACCGAGGTTCGGGTATACCAGAACGCACTTCCGGCCCAGACCGTGGTGGGGCAGAGCTATGCCTGACCGTGCAGAGCGAGCAGCGACCCCGCGCCGCGGCAGGGAGGCCACGATGCAGCAGAGATCTCGGCGGCTGGCGGTCGTCGTCCTACTGGCCGCCGGTTCGGCTGTGCTGGTTCCGGGACGCGCCGACGCACTTCCGACGGGTGCACCCAGGATCGGCATGGTCTGCAACCCGGGCACCGTCTCCGGCACCACCCACACGTTCAACCTGGTGGCGAAGACCGGCTACATCGATACGCCGGACGGCAACAGCGTCTTCATGTGGAGCTACGCGAACGCCGACGCGCCGGACAACGGTCACTTCCAGAGCCCAGGTCCGGTGCTCTGTGCAACCCAGGGCCAGACCGTCGTCGTCAACCTCACCAACAACCTCGCCGAGCCGACGTCAATCGTCTTCCCGGGCCAGGACGCCCAGGTGACCGCCACGGGCGGCGCACCCGGGCTGCTGACGACCGAGGCAGCGGCGACGACCGGGACCGTGACGTACACCTTCACGGCCGGCAGCCCGGGCACCTACCTCTACGAGAGCGGCTCCGACATCGGCAAGCAACTCGAGATGGGGCTCTACGGCGCACTCATCGTCCGCCCGGCCGCCGGCGCCAACTACGCCTACGGCACGACGACGCAGTTCGACGCGTCGCGGGAGTACCTGCTGCTGCTCAGCGAGATCGACCCGGACCTGCACCACGCGGTCGAGACGGGTGGCACCTACGACGTCAACAGCCGGCGCGATCGGTACTTCGCGGTCAACGGCCGGGAGTTCCCCGACACCATCCAGGACAACGGCACAGCGTTGCTGCCGAATCAGCCGTACGGGTCGCTCGTGCGCATCCAACCGAACTCGGCGGCGAACATGCAGCCGGCGCTCATCCGGATGATCAATGCCGGCGCGCTCAACCACCCCTTCCACCCGCACGGCAACCACACGACCCAGATCGCCCAGGACGGCCGGCCACTGCTCAGCCCCGGCGGCGGTGCCGCCTCGACGGAGCATTTCGGGGAGACGGTCGCTTCCGGTCAGACCCAGGACTTCCTGCTGCGGTGGGATGACACGGACAACTGGAATCCAACCACCAAACCGCTACCGGTGGCCCCGCCGAACTACCGCAACGTGTTCTTCAAGGACAGCAACACCTGGTACGGCGGTAGCCCCTACCTGGGTTACAAGGGCACCCTGCCCACCGGTGTCGTCTCACAGAACATCTGCGGCGAGTGGTACTTCCCGTGGCACAGCCACGCCCTCAACGAGTTCGCCAACTTCGACGCCGGCTTCGGTGGCATGGCCACCCTGCTGCGGGTCGACCCGCCCGGGGGCTGCTTCGCCTCGTCGACGTCGACGAACATCATCGGCGGCGTGCTGAAGGGCGGAGCCGCTGGGGACCTCGGGGGCGACGACACCAACTACTACATGGTGAACCCGAGGACGACGACCGCGACGTCGGCAACGACCACCGGGCAGACGACCATCGCCGTCGCCTCGGCCGCGGGCTTTCCGACCTCCGGCTCCTACTACGTCCGGATCGACAACGAGGTACTCCAGGTCACGGGTGGGCAAGGCACGACCACCTGGACGGTGACGCGCGGGACACTCGGTACCACGGCGGCGACCCACGCGAGCGGCGCGATCATCACAGCTCTGGCGACCGACTGGTACGCGGGCTTCACGGGCCTCCCGGTCGGCGCACAGAACCTCAAGGTGACATACAAGGGCGCGAACTGCGGCACCACCACGGCCAGCACGTGTACGGCCATTCCCGGTAACCTGCCGCAGCAGACGGTCAAGATCTGTGACTGGACGATCGCGGGCGCGGCGGGCTGCTCGACCGCGACCTCAAGTGGGTGGGTGCTGCTGCCGCCGCCGCCGCTCCAGCCGCAGGGCGTCGGCTCGACCGATACGAGCTCGACGTGGACGTTGCCGGGCTCGGCCAACGCCTACGTCGGTACCGGAGCGAACAGTGGTCAGGTCCGCGTCCTCGTCCATACGCAGCGCTGGACGGGCCCGAACCCAGGCACGTTCTCGACGTGGGGCAACCTCATGGCGCTCGTCTACGACGCGCCATGACCAGCGGCGAGGCTAAGGAGAGACTGGCGATGCGTGCACCCGCGTTCAAGAAGGCGACCAGGGCGCTGATCGTGCTGGCCCTGGCCGCGGCCGGGCTCGGATTTACGAGCTCCAGCGCTTCGGCCGCACCGGTGTCCATCAACCTGTGCGCCAAGGGCGGCACGGCGACGGTGCCCGGCCCGGTCAGCGTCCCGATCTGGGGATTCGGCGTGCCCACGACGCCGGGTGACTGTTCGACCGCGACCGCGGGCGCGCCAGGACCGGTCCTGACCGTGAACGAGGGGGACACCGTGACGATCAGCGTCATCAACGCCCTGCCGGCCGGGCACACGCTCTCGTTCGAGATCCCGGGCGTCGACTTCACCCCCGGTCCCACCGATGCCGCCGTCGGGGCGACGGTGACCCGTTCCTTCACGGCGAACAGGCCCGGGACGTATGTCTACCGGAGCGGCGGTGGCGCCGGACGTCAGGAGGCCATGGGGCTCTACGGCGCGCTGATCGTCCGGCCACCGACGGCCAACCAGGCCTACGACACCGCGACCACCGCGTACGACGTCGAGGCCGTGCTCGTCCTCAGCACGATCGACCCAAGCTTCAACGCCGCACCCGACACCTTCGACATGCACAGCTATCGGGCGATGTACTGGCTCATCAACGGCAAGGCCTACCCGGACACGGCGCCGATCACGGCGTCGGCGGGACAGCGGGTGCTGCTGCGCTATCTCAATGCCGGCTATGACAACACCACGATGCTGCTGCTCGGCATGCACGAGCGGGTCGTCTCCCGGGACGCGCGGCTGCTGAACAACCCTGTGGATGCCAACGCCGAAACGATCCCGGCCGGCGCGACGGAGGACGCGATCGCGACCGTTCCGTCCAATGCGGCGCCGAGCACGCACGGCTTCCCGCTGTACAACCGGCAGCAGCATCTCACCAACGGACCGCAGACCGGCCAGAGCCCGACCCCGGCGACGGGCGGCGGCATGCTGACGTTCATCCACCCGTGATGCGAGGCGACCGATGACGGTTCCTGCCGCCCTCAGCCCCACCTCGGCCCCCCCGGCGCGCAAGCGGCGCTGGGGGAGCCGCCGGGCACGCCTCGTCGGCGGCCTGGCGGGCATTCTCGCGACGGTCCTGATCGCTGGGCTGGTGCTGTGGGTGTCGCACGTGCTCGGCGGTGGCCCGGAGCGGACCGCGAGCAACGTCCCCGTTTCGTGGCAACGACCCATCGTCAACGCCGACGGTCTCGTACAGCGGAGCGGCGTGAAGATCACGCAGGTGGCGGTGACCGGCGACGGCGGTCTGGTGGATCTGCGCTTCAAGGTCGTCGACCCGGAGCGGGCGAACACCATGCACGACCCGACCACACCACCGGCCGTCGTGGATGAGGAGTCCGGTCTGGTAGTCCACCAGCTCTTCATGGACCACTCGCACACCGGCCCGTACAAGACCGGCGTCACGTACTACCTGGTTTTCAACAACCCCGGCAACTGGGTACACCACGGCAGCAGGGTGAGCGTCATGCTCGGCAACGCCCAGGTCGAGCATGTTCTGGTGCCGTGAGCTGACGCGCCACCCCATGATCTCCGCACTGTGTACCCCGGCCCGCCGCGCAGCCGGCCGCCGGCACGTCGCACCCGCCTGCCGCACAGCGCCTGAATCCGGACCTGCTCGGCTCAGCGGCCGGGCTGGTCTGCGTCAAGCCCGGGCAACGCACATCCTGACCATTCAACCTCTGTGTCAGTGGTCGTGGCCGTGGTCGTCGTCGTGGTCGTGGTCGTGCTCGTGTCCGCCTTTAGGTGGCGTCGTCTGCTTGAGCCGCACCGTCTGGGTGAACGAGGGGGTACTGCTGCAACCGGGCCCGGTTTGACAGTTGTTGCCGTAGTAGCCGGTGGCGACAACCGTCGTGTCGCCCGCCTTGAAGCGGCCGGCGGTCAGGTAGAGCCCGCTGCTCCACGGATGTACCCGACCGTCGCATTTTGCCTTACGGTCGTTGGGATTCGGTACCAGCATAGAATTGAACAACCCGGAACTTGCGTGCTGTGTGATCAGGCCGTCCAAGACAAGAGTGGCGGTGCCGGTAGGGCACTTGAACGTTCCTGAGATTGTTACGTCGCCCGTCTTGGAAACGCTGCCCGTCGGGTTGATGGTGACCTCGGGCAGCGTCTGAGCGTGGGCAGCGGGTGCCGACACTCCAATAGTCAACGCGGTCGCGGGCAACCCGGCAAGCGCAAGCACGCTGAGACGTTTGGCGAATCTCATCTGGACCTCTATCCTTGATCGGCGACCGATTCGACGGTATCTGCGCAACCAACGTCGCACGCCAGACATCCCAGAATGGCGACGACGCGTGAAGATAGCCCGTGTGAACGGGTGAAATCAGACTCTGCGCGGGTGCCACTCGAACGGACCCATCGTGCTTCGCACCGCCGCAGTCCAAGGCGGACACGGTGGCATTGTACCGGTCCCGGCCGGGTGGCGGCGATACTCGCGGTCGCCGCCACCAGCGCACCGTTCTACCCGGCCGCCGGTCGGGTCGAGGTGGTCGACGGCCGGGCGCTTGTCGGTGGCATCCGGTCGGTGTGCTGTGCGCGGCGGTGGCGACCGGGTTCGGCATCGGCTGGCGGTTCTACGGCTGGTCGGCCGGAAACCCGGACGGCTACGGCACCGCGGCCCGTCCCCACCATGCCAGCACCGTCGGACTCCTCTCCGGATCGTCGACCGGCCTCGATCGTGCCGCGGTTCCCGGGCCCGGTCGTCGGCCGCCGATCGATCGCGCCTACGGCAATGGACGGTGCACCGGAGGCGCCCGCGTACGTCACGCGACGTAGCCGTCTCATGCCCGCGATCGATTCGCGGGCGGCGGCAGGTC
The DNA here is from genome assembly GCF_049995355.1 of Dactylosporangium sp. McL0621. Lineage (NCBI taxonomy): Bacteria > Bacillati > Actinomycetota > Actinomycetes > Micromonosporales > Micromonosporaceae > Dactylosporangium > Dactylosporangium sp. McL0621. Next base: position 7,848,581 of record NZ_CP188259.1, on the reverse strand, counting down.
GCTACGATCGGCGCATGGCCGGCATCCCCCCGCGGCTGCGCCCGCCCGCATGGCTGCAGGACCTGCTACTCGCGTTGTTCGTGGCATACTTCCAGGTCCGCGGCACACTGCTGGTCGGCGTCGAGCCCGCAGACATCCCGTGCCTGCTGCTGCTCGCCGGCACGGGCCTCGCCCTCGCCGTGCGCCGCCGCAACCCGCGGGCGGTCTTCGCCGCCCTGGCCCTGGCCAGCGCCGGCTACTACCTCGCCGGGTACCCCGACGGGCCGGGCTGGGTGAGCCTGTTCATCGCCGCCTACACGGTCACCAACCTCGGCGACGGCCGCCGCTCGGTCGCGGTCGTCGGCGGCGCGTCGTGCGTGCTGACCATCCTGTGGCTGGCCACCGCCGACCTGTCGCCGCTCAACGCGGCCGGCTGGGTGTTCTTCCGCATCGGCGGCATCGTCATGGCCGCCGCGCTCGGCGAGTCGGTCCGCTCCCGCCGGCTGATCGCGGAGGAGGCGGTCGCGCGCGCCGAACGGGCCGAGCAGACCCGGGAGGCCGAGGCCCGCCAGCGGGTCGACGCCGAACGGCTGCGCATCGCCCGCGAGGTGCACGACACCGTCGCGCACGCCCTGGCCGTCATCAACGTCCACGCCGGGGTCACCGCCCATCTGCTCGCCACGCACCCCGAGCAGGTCCGGGGCACGCTGGCCACGATCGAGCAGACCAGCGCCCAGGCCCTGCGCGAGCTGCGCAGCACCCTCGGCGTGCTGCGCGCCGACGAGCCGCGCACGCCGCCGCCCGGCCTCGGCGAGCTCGAGCGGCTCGCCGCCCTCGGCCGCGACGCCGGGCTGGGGGTCGTGGTCGACGTCGGCGGCGGGGTACGGTCGCTGCCGAGCCCGGTCGACCACGCCGCCTACCGGATCGTGCAGGAGTCGCTGACCAACGCGATCCGCCACGCCCCGGCCGCCCGCGTCACGATCCGCGTCCGCTACGACGACGAGCGCCTGCGTCTCACGGTCACCGACGACGGCCGCGGCCGGACCGGCGCCGCGTCCGGCGGGCGCGGCGTGCGGGGCATGCACGAACGGGCCGCACTGCTCGGCGGCCGCGTCGAGGCCGGCCCCGCCCCGCACGGCGGCTTCGAGGTGTACGCGGAGCTGCCGGTGCGGTCGGCGGTCGAGCCCGGAATCGCTCCGCACGGCGACTTCGAGATCCCGGCCGAGCTCCCCGTCCCGCACAGCGACTTCGAGGTGCACGCCGAGCTTCCCGTGCCGCCGGCCGTCGAGACGGTGGCGGTGGAGGTCGACCCCGATCCGCACGGCGGCATTGAGACCCGCGCCGAGCTGCCCGGGTCGCCGGGGGCGTGTGGCGGGTTCGAGGTGCGGGGCGGACGGCCTGGGGCGCCGGCTCCTGTTGTTGCGGTGGTTGAGGCGTGAGCGAGCCCGTGACCGTACTGATCGTCGATGACCAGGCGCTGGTCCGGGCCGGATTTCGGATGTTGCTCGACGCTCAGCCCGACCTGCGTGTCATTGGTGAGGCCGGGGACGGGGCCGCCGCGGTCGAGCTCGCCCGGGCGCACCGGCCGCGCGTGGTGCTCATGGACATCCGCATGCCCGGCGTCGACGGCATCGAGGCCACGCGGCAGATTGCGGCCACGCGCGGGCTCGAGGCGGTGCGGGTGCTGATCCTGACCACGTACGACACCGATGCCAACGTGTACGACGCGCTCACCGCCGGGGCCGCCGGGTTCCTGCTCAAGGATGCCGGCGCGGTCGAGCTGCTGCACGCCGTCCGCGTGATCGCCGACGGCGACGCGCTGCTCGCGCCGGGCATCACGCGCCGGCTCATCGGGCAGTTCACCGCGGTCCGCAGCGCCCATCGGCGGGCCGAGGAGCGTCTCGCCGTGCTGACCCAGCGCGAGCGCGAGATCGTCGCGCTGGTCGGTCAGGGCCTGAGCAACCACGAGATCGCCCACGCCCTGAGCCTGAGCCCGGCGACCGCGCGCACGCACGTGAGCCGGGCCATGATCAAGCTCGGGGCGCGGGACCGGGCCCAGCTCGTCGTCGTTGTCTATCAGACCGGCCTGGTCACGGTCGAGGCGTAGGATCGGCGGGCGTGGCCGTCGACGTGCTCACCGAGACCGTGATCGACCGGCCGTGCGCCGTGGTCGCCGCGTTCGCCGCGGACCCGGCCAACGCCACCGCGTGGTACGCCAACATCGAGTCCGTCGAGTGGCGGACGGCGCCGCCGGTGCGGGCCGGCTCGGCGATGGACTTCGTGGCGCGGTTCCTCGGGCGGCGGCTCGCCTACACGTACGAGGTCGTCGAGCTGGTGCCCGGCGAGCGGCTCGTCATGCGGACCGCGCAGGGCCCGTTCCCGATGGAGACGACGTACACGTGGGAGCCGGTCGACCCCGCCCGGACGCGCATGACGCTGCGCAACCGGGGCGAGCCCGCCGGGTTCGGCCGGATGGCCGCGCCGGTGATGGCGGCGGCGATGCGACGGGCCAACACCAAGGACCTGGCCCGGCTCAAGCGGCTCCTGGAGGCCTAGGGGCAGGGCGGTCAACCTTTCCGGCGGCGGCGTCGTCCTTGCCTGCGACGGAAGGAGAACCCGCGTGGGCCGGAAGAACAGCTACGAGGGCCTCGAAGCCCTGGTCGCCGAGCGGGGCGGCGCCCTGCTCGGCACCGCCGTGCTCCTGGCCGGCAGCCGGGCGGCGGGCGAGGACCTGCTGCAGGCGGCCCTGGAGCGGCTGGTGCGGCACTGGGGGCGGGTGCACGGGGACCGGGAGGGGTACCTGCGCCGCACGCTCTACCACCTCGCGGTGGACCAGTGGCGTTCACGGCGGCGGCGGCCCGAGGTACTGACGGCCGTCGAGCCGCCCGGGCAGCCGGACGGCACCGACGCGGTACACCTGCGCCAGGCCCTCGTGCAGGCGCTCTCCGCCCTGCCACCCCGCCAGCGCGCCGTGCTGGTGCTGCGGTACTGGGAGCAGCTCACCGAGGCCGAGGCCGCCGAGGTGCTCGGGTGCTCGGTCGGCACCGTCAAGTCCACCGCCTCGCGCGGGCTCGCCCGCCTGCGTGAGCTCACCGCCGCCTGGGCCGACGAGGACGCCCGGGCCTGGAACGGAGCCGGATCATGACGAACTTCATCGAGGACCAGCTGGCCGCCGGCATGCGCGAACAGGCCGCCGGCGTCACCGTCGACACCGATCTCGTCGGCCGGGCGCTGCGCGGACACCGGCGCCGGACGATGGTCACCAGGACCGCGTACGCCGCCGGCGTCGTCGGCCTCGCCGGGGCCCTGGCCGCCGGCGTGCTCGCAGCCGGGGCGAACGGGCCGACCAGTCCCGGCCGGCCGGCGGTGAGCGGCGCCGCGAACGGGGCGGCCGGTCGCGGCGGACCGGCGGTGAGCGGCGCCGGGAACGGACAGGCGGTGAGCGGCGCCGAGGCACCGCGGCTGCGCCTGGCCGCCGTCGTCGCCGCCAGCCGGGGCACCAGCTACGAGGTGCGGAACACGATAAGCAACCGGAGCCAACCGGGCCAGCCGGCGATGACCATCTCGGGGGCGTTCGACCCGGCGACGACCACGGGCTACCTGTACATCCCCTTCGGCGGCGGATCGGCGTGGCACGAGGAGCGGCTCATCGGCGGCGACCTGTACATCACGGAGGCGGTCGCGGGTCAGCCGGTCTCGTGGCAGCACGACCCGGGCACCAAGCACAGCGCCCTGTCCTACGACGTCAAGACCGGCGTGCTGGGCGTGTCCGCCGACCCTCAGCAGCTGCTCGACACCCTGACCCAGTCCGGCGCGCGGATCAGCCAGACCGGGCCCGACAGGTACCACTTCGAAGTCGCACTCGCGGCGCGCAAGGGCCTCACCGGCGGCGACATCGCCGGTGACGTGACGGTCGGGCCCGACCAGCGGATCGCGACCGTCGTCTACGCGGCCACCCTGCGCTCCGGGGCGGACACCACCGTGCTCGACGCGAGGCTGGAGCTGTCCGGCTACGGCCGGCCGGTGACCGTGGAACGCCCCGGCGGCACCTTCGAGACGCTTCCCGGCAAGTGAGGTACAGCTAGCTGTACCACGAGTGCGGTGGTCCGGGGTATCGGGCCGGCCGCCCGCCGTGCCTAGCATCAATCGACGTGAGATCACCCAGCGCAGTGCGCCTCGAAGCGGTGTCGAAGGAGTACCGGTCGGCGAAGCACGCGGTGCGCGCGCTCGACGCCGTCACCGCCGACTTTCCGCGCGGCACCTTCACCGCCGTCATGGGCCCGTCCGGGTCCGGCAAGAGCACGTTCCTGAACTGCGCGGCCGGCCTCGACCGGCCGACGTCGGGGCGGGTCGTGCTCGGGGACACGGACCTGTCGGGCCGGTCGGAGCACGAGCTGACCGAGCTGCGGCGGGACCGGATCGGGTTCGTGTTCCAGGCGTACAACCTGCTGGACGCGCTGAACGTCGAGGACAACGTCACGCTGCCGCTGCGGCTGGCCGACCGCCGCGCCGACCGGGCGTACCTGGGCGAGGTGCTCGCCGCGGTCGGGCTCGGGGAGTACGTGAAGCGGCGGCCCAGCGAGCTCTCCGGCGGCCAGCAGCAGCGGGTCGCGGTCGCCCGGGCGCTGATCACCCGTCCGGAGCTCGTGGTCGCGGACGAGCCGACCGGGGCGCTGGACCTGCGGTCCGGCCGGCAGGTGCTGGGGCTGCTGCGCCGGATCGTGGACGCCATGGGGCAGACGGTGCTGATGGTCACCCACGACCCGGTCGCCGCCTCGTACGCCGACTCGGTGGTGTTCCTCGCCGACGGCCGGGTCGCGGGCGAGCTGGACCGGCCCACCCCGGAGCAGGTCGCGGCGCGCATGACGCACCTGGGCGAATGGTGATCCGCCGCCTCCGGCGCCTGTCGCTGGCCTGGAGCACCGTCAAGGGGCGCAGGGGCGGGTTCGCCGGCTCCTTCATCGCCATCGTCGCGGGCTCGGCGGTCATCACCGCCTGCGGGGTACTGCTGGAGTCCGGGCTCGGCACCGGCGTGACCCCCGAGCGGTACGCGGGGGCGGCGGTGGTTCTCGCCGCGGAGCAGTCGTTCCGGCTGGACGAGTCCTCCGAGGTGCGCTACAGCGAGCGCGTCACGCTCGCCGCCGACCGGGTCGCCGCCGTCGCCGCGGTGCCCGGCGTCCGGTCCGCCGTGGGCGACGTCAGCGTCGAGGTCGGCGTGCTCGGCCCGGACGGCGCGGCGGTGGGAGGCCCGGGCGGCGCGGCGGGGGGAGGCCCGGGCGGCGCGGCGGTGGGAGGCCCGCGCGGCGCGGCGGTCGGCGGGCCGGGCGGCTACCCGGTGCTCGGGCACGGCTGGTCGGCGGCGGCGCTCGCGCCGTTGCGGATCCGTGAGGGCCGCGCGCCCGCCGGGCCCGGCGAGGTCGTCCTCGACGCCGGTCTCGCCGCGCGCGGCCGCGTGGCGCCCGGGGCCACGGTGCGGCTCGTGACCGGCTCGATCCCGGCGTCGTACCTCGTGGTGGGCATCGCCACCGCGCCCGGCGACGGGCTGCGGCGGCAGTCCGCCGTCTTCTTCACCGACGGGCAGGCGGCCGCGCTGACCGGCCGCCCGGACCGCGTCGACGCCATCGGGGTGCTCGCCGAGCCCGGCGCCGACCCGCGGGAGCTGGCCGGGCGCATCGCCGCCGCGGTGCCGGGCGTGGTGGCGCACACCGGCGCGGGGCGCGGCGACGCGGAGTTCCTGGACGTGGGCGACGCGCGGAGCCTGGTGGTCGAGACGGCGGCGTCGTTCGGCGGCACCATGGTGCTGATCGTGGTGTTTGTCGTGGCGAGCACCCTGGCGCTGTCGGTCCAGCAGCGCCGGCGCGAACTGGCCCTGCTGCGCGCCATCGGGGCGACGCCGCGGCAGATCCGGGGCATGATCGGCGCCGAGATGACCCTGGTCTCGGTGGCGGGCGCGGTGGCCGGGGCGATCCCCGGCGTGCTGCTGGCGTTCGCGATGCGCGGCGTGTTCGTCCTCGCGGGCGCGATGCCCCCGGACTTCCGGCTGCGCGTCGGGCCGCTGCCCGTCCTCGCCGCGCTGGTGCTGTGCCTGGTCAGCGGCCGCAGCGCCGGGTGGCTGGTCGCGCGCCGGGTGGCCCGGGTCAGCCCGGTCGAGGCGCTCGGGGACGCCGCCGTCGAGCCCAGGCGGCTCGGCCGGGTCCGGCTGGTCATCGGCGTCCTGCTCCTCCCGCTCGGGCTGCTGCTGGCCCTCGGCGACGTGGCCGCGCCGGGCGACTCGGCGGCCGACACCGCGGGCAGCGCGGTGCTGTTGTTCGTCGTGGCGCTCGGGTGCCTCGGACCCGTGCTGCTGCAGGGCGCCGTCGCGCTGTTCGGCGGGCTGCTGAACCGGCGCTCCACGGCCGGCGGATTCCTGGCCCAGGCGAGCGCGCGGGCCGGCGCCCGCCGGCTCAGCGCGGCCGCCACCCCGCTGGCCATGGGCGTGACCCTGGCGGCCGTGCAGGTGTTCGCCGCCTCGACGACGATCGCGGGGGCGCGGCAGCAGCTCGAGGACGGGCTGCGGGCCGACCAGGTGCTGACCGCGGCGGCCGGTGGCGGGGTGTCCCCGGCCGTCGCCGACGCCGTGCGCGGGGTGCCCGGGGTGGCCGTGGTGACGCCGGTGGCCCGGACGCAGGTGCTGCTGACGTTCCCCTCCGAGGACAGCACCGCGACCAAGGCCTTCGCCGCGCAGGGGGTGGCGCCCGAACGGCTCGCCGAGACCATGGACCTCGGCGTGACCCGGGGCGACCTCGCGCAGCTGCGGGGGGAAGCCGTGGCGCTGAGCCGGACCGCCGCCCGGACCGTCGGCGCGCGGCTCGGCGGGGCGGTCGAGCTGCGGCTCGGCGACGGCACCGCGATCCGGCCGCGGGTGGTGGCGATCTACGAGCACGGCCTCGGCTTCGGGGACGTCATCCTGCCCAACGACCTCGTCGTGGCCCACACCACCGCCCGGGCCGACGCCGCGGTGCTGATCCGGTTCGCGGCCGGGGCCGACCCGCAGGCGCTGCGCGCCGCCGTCGAGCGGTACCCGACGGTCCGGGTGGGCGGCCCGGAGGCGTTCCTCGCCGCGCCCGGGGCCGGCGGGTCCGGCGACTGGGCCCTCAGCCTGCTGTTCCAGACGGTACTGCTGGGCTACATCGCCATCGCCGTGGTGAACACCCTGGTCATGGCGACGACGGCGCGGGTCCGCGAGTTCGCGGCGCTGCGGCTCATCGGCGCCGGCCCGGGCCAGGTGCGCGCGATGATGGACGGCGAGGCCCGGATCGTGGTCTTCACCGCGCTGCTGTTCGGCCTGCTGGCGACGGCGGCGCCGCTGGCCGGCGTCAGCCGCGGGCTGACGGGGTCGCCGGTGCCGAGCATCTCCCTCGCCGGGCTCACCGCGATCGTGGCGGTCACCGTCGCGCTGGCGTGGGGCGCGACCCGGATGGCCACCCGGCACGCCCTGCGCTCATCGGCCCGCGGCGCTTAGGTAGGCCAGGACGGCGAGGACGCGGCGGTGGCCGCTGTCGGTCACGGCCAGGCCGAGCTTGGCGAAGATGTTGCCGATGTGCTTGTGCACGGCGTTGTCGCTGATGACCAGCCGCTCGGCGATGGCGTTGTTGTCGTGGCCCTGCGCCATCAGGCCGAGGACCTCGCGCTCGCGGGGCGTGAGGGCGGCGATCGGGTCGCCGGCGCGCAGCACGAGCTGGGCGATGACCTCCGGGTCCATCGCGGTGCCGCCGCCGGCGACGCGGCGCAGCGCGTCGAGGAACCCGTCGACCCGGCTGACCCGGTCCTTGAGGAGGTAGCCGACGCCGCCGCCGGCGGTGGCGAGCAGCTCGGCGGCGTACTGCTGCTCGACGTACTGGGACAGCACCAGCACGGGCAGGCCGGGGTGCTCCCGGCGGGCCTGCAGGGCGGCGCGGATGCCCTCGTCGCGGAACGACGGCGGCAGCCGGACGTCGACGATCGTGACGTCGGGCCGGTGCTCCCGCACGGCGGCGAGGAACCCGTCGGCGTCGTCGGCGACGGCCGCGATCTGGAAGCCGGCCCGGTTCAGCAGCAGCTCCAGCCCGGTGGACAGCAGCACGTTGTCCTCGGCGATCACTACCCGCACGGCAGCTCCAGCGTGATCGTCGTCGGCCCGCCGGCCGGGCTGTCGACGTCGACGGTGCCGTCGATGGCGAGCACGCGGCGGCGGATCCCGGCCAGGCCGGTGCCCCGCCGGTCGTCGGCGCCGCCGCTGCCGTCGTCGGTGACCACGACCGACAGCCGGTCCGCCGTGCGGCCGACCCGCACCCCGGCCGCGGTCGCCTCGCTGTGCTTGGCGACGTTGGTGAGCGCCTCGGCGACCGCGAAGTACACGACGGCCTCCACGGCCGCCGGCACCCGCTCGAGGTCGCCGAGGTCGAGCCGGACCGGCACGCCGCAGCGGGTGGTCACGGCGGTCAGCGCCCCGGCGAGCCCCCGGTCGGCGAGGATCGGCGGGTAGACGGTCCGGATCACCTCCCGCAGTTCGGTCATGGCTTCTTCGGTACCTTCATGAGCGTCCCGGAGCAGCTCTTCCACGAGCTTGTCGTCCCGCGGGTGCCCGGCGAACGCCTGCCGGGCCACGGCCAGCCGCATCGCGATGGCGACCAGCCGGGCCTGGGTGCCGTCGTGCAGGTCCCGTTCGATCCGGCGCAGCTCCGCGCCGTGCGCGTCGAGCACGTCGGCGCGGGTCCGGGTCAGCTCGGCGACGCGCTCGGCGAGCCGCTCGTCCGCCGGGTACGCCAGCACGGCCAGGCCGATCCGGGCGTGCGCGCGGGCCAGCGGCGGGAACGCAAGGTACGCGACCGCGGCGAGCAGGACGATCTGCAGCGGGCCGAGGGTCAGCGCGGTCGCCCAGCCGGGCACCGCGACGTCGATGAACAGCCGCGGCCGCTCCGGCGGCGTGAACGCCCACCACAGCGGGGTCGCGATCAGGGCGACCACGATGTTGCCCGCGCACAGCAGCGCGGGCAGGCCGAACGCCAGCCCGCACACCACGTGCACCGGGAGCCAGAGCAGGGCGCGGGACGTGGCCGGGAGCAGGCCCGGCGGGCCCGGGGGCATACCGAGCAGCCGGCCCGCACGGTCGCGGTGCCGCCGCGCCCACAGCCGGGCGAGCCGCGGGTGCCACAGCAGCGGCAGCCCGAGCACCGTGGCGACGCCGGAGAGCAGCGAGCCCAGCAGATAGACCCCGCCGCGCCATGCCTGCTGCGTACCCGCCACGGCTCCGAGTCTGCCCGATGGCGGCGGCGGCCGGTCACCGGGGACGGATGAGCAAGATCACGGCGTAACTTGCGTGCCGGTGGGGCACCATGATCACAAACGGCGCCTCAGGAAGTACACGATGAAATTCCGGCAGATGGTCGACGGTATCGCGACCGCGCTCACCGCCGCGGGCTTCGCGGAGGTCCGGCCGCATCCCTCGTATGCGGCCGCGACCCACGTGGTGTTCGTGCGCGCCGAGGCGGGCGACGTGCTCGCCGTGGCGTTCGAGCCGATGCGCAACCCGCCGGGCCGGCTCGACTTCACGGTGCGGCTGCGGGCCGCCACCGCGGCCTGGGTCCGGTTCGCGGACGCCGGCCGGCCGGGGCAGCCGGCCGAGGCCCACGCCCGGCTGTGGGAGCACGCGGTGCCCGTCCTGCCCGGCTTCGAGGGCATCGGCCATGAGATCTGGGCCGTGGTGCAGGGCGATGACGTGGTACCGCTGCAGGCGGCACTGCACCGCGAGCTGGCCACCCGGGCAATTCCCGGCCTGCTGGCCGAGCTGCGTCACCTGCACGCCATCGAGGACGCCGTCCGGCGCGGCGACGACGCGAGCGCGCAGCGGCTCGTCGACGCGCCGCGCAGCCGCTCCCTGTGGCACGGCGGCGGCCCGGAGATGCGCGCCTACATCGAGTGGCTGCGCCGCCCGGCTCCCCCGAAGTAGGTGGGCCGGCCGCTACCGTGGAGGGTGGCGGTACCGCCGCCCGGGCGATCGGATGGCGGTGTGTTGTCGCATCTCGGCCTGCGCGCGCGGATGGCCGTCTCCTACGTGCTCGTGTCGGCCGCGGCGGTCGTCCTCGTGGAGGTCGTGCTGCTCGCGGTGATGCTGCCGCGGGTGTGGGGCGCCGACCGGGCCGCGCGCGACGCCCAGGACCGGGCCGCGCAGGCCGAGCAGGCCCAGGCGCGGCTCACGGCCCGGACGCTCGCGCACGACCTCGCCGCCGCGGTCGCCAAGACGGTGACCGTGAGCGGGCCGGCCGGCGGCGACGGGGCGGCGGTCGCGGGTTTCGCGCGGTACACCGCCGGTGGTGAGGTGCCCGCCGGCGAGCGGCTCGTGCAGGTGCTCGCCGACGCCGGCGGCCGGGTGCTCGCGGCCGCTCCGGCCGACGCGTTCCGGCCGGGCGCGGACCTGCCCGGGGCCGCCCGCACCGGCGCGCCCGGCGACGGCCGCGCCGGCGACCGGGACCGGGCCGTCTACTGGGCCGCGGTCCCGATCGAGCTCGCCGAGGCCGACGGCGGGGCGCCGCACGTGATCGGCATCGCGTACGTCGAGGTGGAGCTGCGGGCCGCACCCACCGGCGGCACGGCGCCGGGCCACACGATCGCCTCGCTCGTCCTGCCCGGCGTCGCCGTCCTCGTGCTGCTGGTGCCGGTCGGGGCGCTGTTCGGGCTGCTGAGCACCGGCCGGCTCATCCGGCGCATCCAGCGGCTGTCGGACGGTACGGCGGCGATGGCCGGCGGCGACCTGCGGGCGCGGATCCCGGTCTCCGGCGGCGACGAGGTCGGCCGGCTGGAGGAGGCGTTCAACACCATGGCCGAGCGCCTCGACGCCGCCCTCGCCGAGCAGCGCGCCGCGGCGGGGGCGCAGGCCCGGCGGGCCGAGCGCGGCCGGATCGCGCGGGAGCTGCACGACTCGATCTCGCAGGACCTGTTCTCGGTGAGCCTGGTCGCCGGCGGGCTGCGCAAGGCCCTCTCCCCGGGCTCGGTGCCGCAGGAGCAGGCCGAGTCGATGGAGCGGTCGCTGGCCCGCACGATGCGCGAGATGCGGGCGCTGCTGCTGGAGCTGCGCCCCGTCCAGCTGGAGGACGCCGGGCTCGGGGCCGCGCTGGAGGAGCTGTGCCGGGCCTACGAGCTGCGGCTCGCGATCCCGGTCACCGCCGTCCTCGAGCCGGTCGCACTCGACGCGGCGGCCGAGCACGCGGTGCTGCGGGTCGTGCAGGAGGCGCTCGGCAACGCCGTGCGCCACGGCGAGCCGGCCGCGATCGAGGTGCGGCTCGCGGCGGGCGACGGCGGCGTGGAGGTGACGGTGCGCGACGACGGCCGCGGCTTCGACCCGGGCGGCGCCGGCGACCGGCACGGGATGGGCCTGGAGCTGATGCGCGAGCGCCTGGACGAGGTGGGCGGCGCGGTCGAGATCGACAGCGGGCCGGGGCGCGGCACGACGGTGCGGGTGACGCTGCCTTCGCCGTGACGGCGGTCAGGGGGTCCAGGCGGAGCGCACGGCGTCCTCGAGGGTGTGGCCGGCCCGCCAGCCGAGCTCGGCGCCGATTCGGGTCACGTCGGCGACGACCGCCGCCGGGTCGCCGGGGCGGGGCGGGCCGGCGGTCCACGGCACCGGGGCGCCGGTCACCCGCTCGACGGCGCCGATGACGTCGAGCACCGAGTGGCCCGCGCCGGTGCCGGCGTTGTAGATGCGGGCGCGCCGGTCGCACGTGACGGCGGCCGCCGCGGCCAGGTGCGCGGCGGCGATGTCGGCGACGTGGACGTAGTCGCGGATCGCGGTGCCGTCCGCGGTGGGCAGGCCGGTGCCGGTGACCGTGAAGGGCTCGCCGGTGCGGGCGGCGTGCAGGACGCGGGGGAGCAGGTTCGCGGTGCCGTGGTCGGCGAGGTGGGCCGCGGCCGCGCCGACGGCGTTGAAGTAGCGCAGGGCGATCCAGGACACGCCGGGGGAGCTCGCGACCGCGTGCTCGGCGGCGAGCTTGCTGCGGCCGTACGGGTTGAGCGGCCGGGCCGGGGCGTCCTCGCCGACGCCGGCCGGGCCGGGGAGGCCGTAGACGGCGGCCGACGAGGACAACACGAGCCGGGTGACGGCGGCCTCGGCCATGGCGTCGAGGAGCGTCTCGACGACCGTGACGTTCTGCCGGTGGTACCACCGCGGCCGTTCGAAGGATTCCGGGACGGACTTGCTGCCGGCCAGGTGCATGACGCCGGTGACCCGGTGCCGGCGCAGCGCGTCGCGGATCGTGGCCGGGTCGCCGGCGTCGCCGACCAGGATCGGCACGCCGCCGGGGATGCGGCGGGCGTCGCCGGTGGACAGGTCGTCGAGGACGGCGACCGGCTCGCCCGCGGCCACCAGGGCGGCGGTCACGTGGGCGCCGATGTAGCCGGCGCCGCCGGTCACGAGCCAGGTCATCGCTGGTGCTCGCGGAGGGGGCCGACGGTCAGGCCGTGTTCGCGGGTCCAGCGCAGCAGGGCCGGGAGGGCGGCGGCGGTGCGCTGCCACGAGCCGGGGGCGGAGGTGATGTCGGTGTCGTGCAGCAGGACCGTGCCGCCGCCGCAGAGGCGCCGGGTCACCGTCCGCAGGATCGAGTCCGGGGTGGCGCGGGCCTCCCAGTCGCGGCCCCACGCCGTCCACAGCACCGGGGTCAGGCCGAGGCGGCGGCTGGCCCGCAGGCCGGCGAGGGTGAAGACACCGTACGGCGGGCGGTACCACCGCGGCGTCTGCCCGGTGACGGTGGCGACCAGCATCGTGGCGCGCGTGATGTCGAGGTCGGTGGCGGCCGGGCGGCGGCGCACCAGGCAGCGGTGGTGCCAGCCGTGCACGGCGACCTCGTGGCCGGCGTCGACGAGCTCGCGGCCGAGCTGCGGGTCCTCGGCGAGCATCGAGCCGAGGAGGAAGAACGTGGCCCGGACGTCGTACTCGCGCAGGATGCGCAGGATGTGCGGGGTGGAGCGGCGGTCCGGCCCGTCGTCGAAGGTGAGCGCGACGTGGCCGGGCCGGCCGATGCCCGCCAGCCCCGGCATGTACGCGCGCCGCAGCGGGGTGATCGCGGTCAGCGGCGGCGCGAACGTGGCCGCGAAGTCCATCGCGGCGCTCATCCGGCCAGCTCCAGGATGACGTCCTCGGCCCGCGCCGGGGCGGGGTCGAAGCGCGGGGGTCCGGTCATGGCCCGGCGCAGGCCGCCGGCGAGGCCGGCGCGGTCGCGGATCCACGGCACCCAGCCGATGCGGTCGAGGACCTCGGCGTTGGTGCGGCCGTGGCCGGGGATGCACCGGTACGTGAGCACCGGCAGCCCGGCGGTCAGCGCCTCGAGGGAGGACAGGCCGCCGGCGTTCTGGACCACGACGTCGCAGCCGCGCATCAGGGCCGGCATGTCGTCGACCCAGCCGAGCGTGACCGCGTCGCCCCGACGCTCGACGCGCCGGCGCAGCCGCTCGTTGCGGCCGCACACGACGACCGGGACGGCCGCGCCGGTGGCGGCGACGTCCGTGGCCGCCCGTTCGATCGCGCCGACCCCCCAGGCGCCGGCGACGATGAGGGCGCGCGGGTCCCCGGTTCGGTCCGGTCGCGGCGCGGCGCGGAAGCCGGGCCCGACCGCGGGGGCGGTGACCCGGACGTCGGCCGCGCCGAGCTCCTTCGCCTGGCGGGCCGCGTCGTCGTGGAGTCCGATGTGGACGTCGACGCCGGGATGTATCCACAGTGGATGGACAGACAGGTCGGTGAGGTACGTGCAGACCGGCGCGGCGATGCGGCCCTGCGCGCGGAGCCGGCCGAGCGCCTGGCTCGCGAGCGGGTAGGTGGAGACCACCGCCGCCGTGCCGGGGCCGATCGCGTCGAGGAGCGCCTGGTCGGCCAGCGCGGTCAGGCGGGCCGCCGCACCCGCCCCGGCCCCGGCCGCGGCGAGCAGCCAGCCCCAGGTGCGCGGGGCGGCGGTGAGCTGCCGGTGGTACCCCGCGCGCAGCACCCGGCCGAGCCGGCCCGGCACCAGGTCGACGAAGTCGTGGCGCTCGACCCGGCGGCCGCGGGCGGCCAGGCGCCGGGTCAGCTCCGCGGCCACGCCGTCGTGCCCGGCCCCGAAGCTGGCGGAGACCACCACGATGCGCTGATTCATGCGGCGAATGGTTGGACGACATACCTGAAAGAAGCCTGAACCCGCCCCGCACCTGTCCGATTCATGTAGATAAGCAATTCAAGATTCGTTCAGGTACCGCTGGGTAATGTCCGACGAAACGATACCTACAACCTGTCGGAGGTCGGTGCATTCGTGTCCGTGCTCGATCCGCAGCACCTCATCTCGGCCTTCGGCCTGTTCGGGATTCTCGCGATCGTGTTCGCCGAGTCCGGCCTGCTGATCGGGTTCTTCCTGCCCGGTGACTCGCTGCTGTTCACCACCGGGCTGCTGGTCGCCTCCGGCACGTACCTGCACCAGCCGCTGTGGCTCGTGTGCCTGCTCGTGTCCGTCGCCGCGATCGCCGGCGACCAGGTCGGCTACCTCTTCGGCCGCCGGGTCGGCCCGGCGCTGTTCCGGCGCCCGGACGCGCGGCTGTTCAAGCAGTCCCACCTGACCCGGGCGCAGGAGTTCTTCGAGCGCTACGGCGCCCGCTCGATCGTGCTCGCGCGCTTCGTGCCGATCGTGCGCACGTTCACCCCGATCGTCGCGGGCGTGAGCCGCATGCACTACCGGACCTTCGTGCTCTACAACGTGATCGGCGGCGCGCTGTGGTCGTGCGGGGTCACGGTCCTGGGCTACTTCCTCGGGCAGATCGCCTTCGTGCGCGACAACATCGAGCTGATCCTCGTCGGGATCGTCGTGGTTTCCGTGGTACCGATCGCGATCGAGCTGCTGCGCGCCCGCGCGCGCAACCGCTGACCCCGGGCCGGACGAAGGTCAGCAGCACCACCACCGGAGCCACGAACGCGCAGGCCCGGGCCGCCTGCGCCGGCAGCCCGAGCCGGCCGGGCCCGTACGGGCCCGGCGGCTGCGGATTGAAGCGCAGCGACGGGGTCAGGTGATGCCAGCGGAACACCTCGAACACCATGAGGACCCAGCTCCCGGCCCACAGGCCGAGGCCGATCCAGCGGATCAGGCGCATGTCTCCTCCGTTGACGCGCGGACTTCGGTCACTTTACCCTTTAACTATGGAACTAGATAAAGTCGACGTTCCGCAAGTCCGCTTCGTCCTGGATCCCAGCTCCGGCGTGCCGACCTATCTGCAGCTCGTGCACCAGGTCGAGCAGGCGCTCCGGCTCGGCGTGCTGCGCGACGGCGACCAGCTGCCGCGCATCCGCGACGTCGTCGAGACCCTTGCGATCAACCCGAACACGGTGCAGAAGGCGTACCGCGAGCTGACCACCCGCGGCATCGTCACCGCGCAGCAGGGCGTCGGCACCTTCGTGCGGGGCACACTGCCCGTGGTCGACCTCGCCGGGCACGCGTCCCTGCGGCGCCGCCTCGTCGCCTGGATGCGCGACGCCCGCGCGGCCGGGCTCGACCACGGCGGCATCGGCGCCCTCGTCGCGAGCGTCCTGCACGAGGAGGCCGGCGCGGCCCCGGCGGACGCGGACCCGGCACCGGCCCGGCGCCGGCATGGGGGTGCGGCATGAACGCGGTCGAGGCCTTCCGGCTGACCCAGCGGTACGGGCGGACTGTCGCCCTGCACGACTGCACCCTCGCCGTCCCGGCCGGCCGCGTCGTCGCCCTCGTCGGGCCCAACGGCGCCGGCAAGACCACGCTGCTGGAGCTCGCGATCGGGCTGCGCCGCCCGAGCGCGGGCCGGATCGAGGTCCTCGGGGCCGAACCGGGCGCCCGCCGCGACCGGATCGGCTTCGTCGACCAGCACGCGGCGCTGTACCCGAGCCTCACCATCCGGGAGCTGCTCCGCCTCGGCGAGCACCTCAACACGCGCTGGGACGCCGCGGCCGCCTGGCGGCGCGTCGAGGCGCTCGGCCTGTCGCCCCGCCGCCGCTTCGGCACCCTCTCCGGCGGCCAGCAGGCCCAGGTCGCGCTGGCGCTCGCCCTGGGCAAGCGGCCGGAGCTGCTGCTGCTGGACGAGCCGCTGGCGCGCCTGGACCCGCTCGCCCGGCACGACTTCCTCGCCACGCTGCTCTCGGCCGTCGTCGAGCACGAGATCTCCGTGGTGTTCTCCTCGCACAACCTGGCCGAGCTGGAACGGGCCTGCGACTACCTCGTCGTGCTGCGCGACGGCGGGGTCCGGCTGGCCGGCGACGTCGACGACCTCCTGGCCCGGCACCAGCTGCTGACCGGGCCGCCGGACCGCGCCGGCGAGATCCTGGCGGCCCATGCGCTCGTGTCCCGGGTCGAGGGGGCCGCGCAGACCCACCTGCTGGTGCGCACGGGCACGCCGCACCCGGAGCCCCCGCCGGGCTGGCAGCGCCGGGCGGTCGGCCTCGACGAGCTCATCCTCGCGTACCTGCGCTCCGACGCGTCCGCGCTGCCCGGCCCGCGCGAGCTGGTGACCCGGTGAGCCGCCCGCGCGCGTTGTGGCCGACGTGGCGGCTGCACCGCACCGCCCTGCTCACGAGCGCGGCCGTGCTGCTGGCTCTCGTGCTCCTGCTGGTGCTCACGGGGGCGCCGATCCGCCAGTCGTACCACCGGCTGGGCATCGACGCCTGCCGGTCCGGCTGCACCGCGCTGCAGCTGAACGTCTTCGCCGAGCAGGCGCAGCGCTGGGGCCTGTGGACCCAGTTCCTGGCGCTGCTACCCGGGTTGCTCGGCATGTTCGTCGGGGCGCCGCTGCTCGCCCGCGAGTACGAGGCCGGCACGTTCCGCTTCGCCTGGACTCAGGGCATCACGCCGCGCCGGCTGCTGCTGACGAAGGTGGCGCTGCTCGGTGGCGCGCTGGTGGCCGTGACGCTCGCCTTCAGCGCGTTCTTCCACTGGTGGTACACGCCCATCACGGTGGTGAAGGATCGGCTCGCGCCGTGGCCGTACCAGGCCGACGGCGTCTACCTCGCCGCCGCGACCCTGTTCTGCTTCGCGTTCGGCCTGCTCGCCGGGGCCGTGCTGCGCCGCACCGTGGTGGCGATGTTCGTGACCGGGGCGGCATGGGTGGCGGTGTTCCTCGGCGACTGGTACCTCCTGCGCCCGCACTTCGCCGCGCCGCTGCTCGCCGAGGGCACCGGCACCGGCCTCGGCCACGGCGGCCGCTCGTGGGTCGTGGACAGCTGGGTCGTCGACGCCTCCGGCCACCGCCTGTCCGACGCCGAGTGGAACGCGGTCGTCGCGCTGCACGCCGGGGACCTCACGTGGACGCAGGCGGACTACACGACCTGGATGCGGTACGAGCCGGGTTCGCGCTTCTGGGCCTTCCAGGCGATCGACGCGAGCTGGCTCGTCGCGGCGGCGGTTCTGTTCCTGCTCGCCACGCTGTGGTGGCTGCGCCGCCGGCCGATCTGAGCCGGGGCCCGTTCAGAGGTCGCGGAGCACGGAGAGCGGCGGCCGCCGGGCGGACACCACGGTCGCCGCCCCGGCCGCGGCGAGGCTCAGCATCAGCCCCGCAAGCAGGTACGGCCAGGGGACGGTCAGCCGGTCCGGCGGCGGGTCGAACACGCCGGTCAGCAGGGCGGCGAGCGTGCGCGACAGCGCCGCGGCCGGCAACGCGCCGAGCCGCGGGCCGCAGACGCCCACGACGGCGGTCCCGGCCCGGACCAGGCTCGAAAGCCGCCGGGGCCGGGTCGCCCACCCGCCGATCGTAGCGCTACTCGAACCGGGCGTTGTCCGGCTCGGTCAGGAGGCGCAGCAGCGGCAGCGCCGACAGCACGACCGCCAGCGCGGCGAGCAGGCCCGCGGCGAGCGTGGCGAAGTACCCGGCGCCGGGCCACGCGAGCCCGTGCGCGCCCGGCAGCAGCGTGTGCGTGACCGACGCGGCCGTGCCCGCGCCCGCCGCGAGCGCGACCGCCGCGGCGAGCGTCAGC
Organism: Dactylosporangium sp. McL0621; assembly: GCF_049995355.1. Classification (NCBI taxonomy): domain Bacteria; kingdom Bacillati; phylum Actinomycetota; class Actinomycetes; order Micromonosporales; family Micromonosporaceae; genus Dactylosporangium; species Dactylosporangium sp. McL0621. Next base: position 7,830,643 of record NZ_CP188259.1, on the reverse strand, counting down.
GGCACCACCGACTCGAGCAGGACCACCCGCAGCAGGACGGGCGCGGGGGTGCCGGCCACGCGCAGCAGCGTGAAGGGGCGGCGGCGCTCGACGAGGCCGCCGCCGACCGCCACGGCCAGGCTGCACCCGGCGACGAGCAGCGTCACCGCGACCACGGCCAGGGCGGCCCGCTGGACCTGCCGGTACAGCGCCTCGCGCAGCCGGATGCTCTCGCCGATCGTCTTCGGCGCGCTGGTGGCGCCGGCCTGGGCGGTGTACCCGCCGAGCAGCGTCCGGACCCGTTCGAGGGTCGCCGGGCTCGCCGTGCGCACCAGCAGCGCCTCCAGCGGCTGGGCGGCCGGGTCCGTGGCGTACGCCGGGGTGTCCTCGCCGGCGAACGGCAGCGGCAGCGCGGCCACGTTGTCGTGGCTGAGGAGCAGCCCGAACTCCGGGCGGATGGCCGGCACGCCGGCCGGGCAGCGGCCCAGCGCCGGGAACGGGGCCAGGTCGGCGCAGGCGATCGCCGCCTCGGTCGGGCCGCAGGCGTGTTCGCTCACGCAGGCGTACCCGGTCAGCTGCCGCTCGGGGGCGTACAGCGGCAGCACCGCGACGCCCGGCAGGCTCCGCAGCCGGGTCACCAGCGCCTGCCCGTCGTCGGGCGCGAGGCCCGGCACCGCGCTGTGGCCGTCGGGGTCCGGTTCGGCTACGAACGACACCCGCAGTACCTCGTCGAGCGTGCCGCCGCCGGCCGAGTGCAGGCCGGCGCCGACCGCGGGGACGACGCAGGCGATGACCGTGCCGACGTACACGGCCAGGACGAGGCCGCCCACCGAGCGGAACGCGGCCTTCGGGTTGTCGGCGAGGCGCCGGGCCGACAGCAGCGCCGGGGCGCGCCGGGCCAGCCGGGCCACGATGCGCGCGCCCCGGCCGGTCAGCCACGGTCCGGCGAGGACGAGGCCGAGCATGGTGAGCACGAGGCCGAGCAGGGCCAGGGGCAGCGCGGCGCCGCTCGGGCCGGCGGTGAAGCCCGCGGCCGGCGGGCGCGCCGGCTGCCGGTCGAGCACCACGGGTACCGCCGCAAAAAGCACCAGACCCACGAGCAGCGGGGCCAGGCGCCACGCCGACGGCGCCGGGGGTGTGACCCGGCGGCTGACCCCGAGGGGCGACATCCGCACCCGGCGCAGCGACAGGACGGCGGCGAGCGCGGCCGCCAGCGGAATGCCGGCCGCGACGGCGGCGTACTGGGCCGGGCTCGGCGCGACCAGCCGGCCGAAGTACGGGGGCCCGTCCAGCGCCAGCCGCGCGATCACCGGCCGCAGCGGCTGGAACAGGATCAGGCCGCCGAGCGTTCCCGCGGCCGCGCCCAGGAGCGCCTCCACCGAGGCGATGACGCCGACCTGCCGCGTGGTCGCGCCGACGAGCCGGAACGCGGCGAAGCGCTCCTCCCGGCGGGCCGCGGCCAGGCGCGTCGCGGTGCCGATGAGCGTGAGCAGGGGGAAGAGCAGCCCGACGGCGACCATGCCGAGGCCGTACCGGTAGAGGCCGGTGGTGCCGTCGACGTGCGAGCGGGTCGAGAGGGCGTCCACCACCTGCGTGCCCGGCCGCGCGGCGAGGTCGCCGGGCGCGTGGCCGACGACGACGACCAGGTCGCCGGGGCGGGTCAGGCCGGGGTCGCCGATCGTGCCGGCGAGCGCGCCCGGGAAGCGGTCGGCCAGCTCGTCGGGCGGCGTCGCGGCCAGGAGACGGGCCAGCGCGGGGGAGGCGTAGTACTCGCCGGGGGCGGGCATCCGGGCCAGGCCCGGCACCACCGGCGCGTCCGGCGCCGACACGGCGACGTCGAGGCGCTGCACGACCCGGCCGGCGTAGTAGTCCTCGCTGTAGTGCCACAGCTCGGGGCCGGACGCCGTCGCCGGGCGGCCGGTCGTGCACTGCCAGCACTGCGTGCCGGCGGTGGCCTGGAAGGCGTTGAGCTCGGCGAGGACGCCGAGCAGGACGGTGACGCCGGCGGCCACGGCGGCCGCGACCAGTGCCAGGCGGATGAGGGCCTCCCGGCCGCTGCGCAGCGCGAGCCGCGCGCCGAGGCGGAGCATCATCATCGGCCGGCCTGCGCCTCGGTCGCCGCGTGCACCAGGCCGTCGCGCACGACGACGCGCCGGTCGGCGTAGCCGGCGACGTGGCCGTCGTGGGTCACCAGCAGGACCGTGACGCCCTCCTCGCGGGCGAGGCCGACGAGCACGTCCATCACCGCGTCGCCGGTGGCCGAGTCCAGCGAGCCGGTCGGCTCGTCGGCGAAGAGCACGCGCGGGCGGATCGCCAGCGCGCGGGCGATGGCGACCCGCTGCGCCTGGCCGCCGGACAGCTCGCCGGTGCGGCGGCCGCCGAGCCCGCCGAGCCCGAGCCGCTCGAGCCAGCCCGCCGCCGTCGCGTACGCGGCGCCGCGGCGGACCTTGTTCAGCAGCAGCGGCAGGGCGATGTTGTCCGCGACGGTCAGCTCCGGCACCAGCTGGCCGAACTGGAACACGAACCCGAACGCGGTGCGCCGCAGCATCGTGCGGGCCGGCTCGGGCAGCGTGTCGAGCCGCCGCCCGTCGTAGTACACCTCGCCCCGGTCGGGCCGGAAGATGCCCGACAGGCAGTGCAGCAGGGTCGACTTGCCGGAGCCGCTGGGCCCCGTCACGGCGAGGATCTCGCCCGGCGCCGCGGCGACGTTCGCGCCGCGCAGGGCCGGGGTCGTGCCGAACGCCCGGGCGACGTCGCGGGCCTCGATCATGCTCATGCCCCGGACGCTATGGGCCACGCCCGGTGCCGCGCGTCGATCTGCGCTACGAGATCGGGCGGTCCGCCGGTACGACGATGCAGCGGCGTCATACCGGGGATGTACGACTCGCGGTCCGCCCGCGCTGCCGGACGGACGATGCCCCGGCCGGGCCGGTTTGCAAGACTGGTCCGGTGGGCCTGGCGACGATCCGCGAACGACTGCAGACCGGCGCGGTGACCCCGCCGGCGCTGTCGCGCTGGGCGGTCGTCGCCGACGTCGTGATCGCGGTCGGGCTGGCGGGCGGGGCGTTCATCGGCTTCGGCGCGCAGGTCGACGGCGTCGGGCGGGTGACGGTGACCGGGGACCCGATCCCGCCCCCGCCGCTCCCGCCCGGGGCGACCGGCGCGCCCGACCGGCTCGTGCCGTACTTCCCGTCGATGGCGTGGCCCCAGGTGCTGCTGTGGGGGCTGCTGGTCGCGCTGGCCACACTGCCCCTGGCGGCCCGCCGGCGGTACCCGCTCGCGGTCTTCTGGGTGGTGCTGCTGGCGGTGCTGATGTACCACCGCTCGCCCGGCTTCGGCGATCCGCTGTTCACGTTCGCGGCCTGCGTCGTCGCCGCCTACAGCGCGGTGATGCACAGCCCGTACCGCGTCCCCGCCGCGGTCAGCGTCCTGCTCGGCGGCTTGGTGCTGGTGCTGCACCGCGGCAGCCTGCCGATCAACCAGCCCGCCCTGCTGCTCGTCCTGATCCTGGTGCCGGTCGGGCTGGCCGCCAACGCGGTGCACGCCCTGCAGCAGCGGGTGCGGCTGGCCGAGGGGCAGCGGGAGGCCGAGGCCGCGCTGGCCGTGCAGCGCGAGCGGGCCCGCATCGCCCAGGAGCTGCACGACGTCGTCACCCACAACGTGAGCGTCATGGTGGTGCAGGCGGTCGCGGCCCGGCGGGTGCTGAAGCTGGCGCCGGACCGGGCCGAGGAGGCGCTGGCGGCGATCGAGTCCGGCGGTCGCGCCGCGATGAACGAGCTGCGCCACGTCATGGGGCTGCTGACGATGGAGGACGAGCCCGGGGCCGACGAGCCGGAGGTCGAGCCGCCCTCGCCGGGCCTGGACCGGGTGCCGGCGCTGGTCGCCCGGGTCCGCGCCGCCGGCACGCCCGTCGAGGTCACCGTCCGCGGCGATCCGCGGCCGCTGCCGGCGGGGATCGACCTCGCCGCGTACCGCGTCGTCCAGGAGGCGCTCACGAACGCCGTGAAGCACGCGGCCGGCGCCGCGGTGCGCATCGTCATCGAGCACGCGCCGGCGGCGGTGCGGGTCGAGGCCACCGACGGCGGCGGCACGCCCGGCCCGTCGGCGCCGGCCGGCACCGGCCGCGGGCTGATCGGCCTGCGGGAACGGCTGGCCGTGTACGGCGGCAGCCTGGAGCACGGGCCGCTGGACGGCGGCGGCTACCGGGTGCGGGCGACGATCCCGGTGGAGCGCCCATGACCGGTCCGGAGCGAAGCGGAGGGGCCGGGCATCAGCTGGCTCAGTTTGACGGTCAGGCCGCCGACGAGCGAAGCGAGGAGGGGGCGTGACCGCGCCCGGCCCGCTGCGCGTGGTGATCGCCGACGACCAGGCGCTGGTCCGCACCGGGTTCGCGCTGATCCTCGGCGCGGACGGGATCGAGGTCGTCGCGGAGGCGGCCGACGGCGCGGAAGCCGTCGACGCGGTGCGCCGGACCCGCCCCGATGTCGTACTGATGGACGTCCGGATGCCCGGCATGGACGGTCTCGAGGCCACGCGCCGCATCCTCACCGGCCACCCGGACCCGCCGCGGATCATCATCCTGACGACGTTCGACCTGGACCGGTACGTGTATGCGGCGCTCAGCGCGGGCGCGAGCGGGTTCCTGCTCAAGGATGCCAGCGCGGGCCGGCTCGTCGCGGCGGTGCGCACCGTCCAGGCCGGCGACGCGCTGCTGGCCCCGAGCGTCACCCGCCGCCTGGTGGAGCGCTTCGCCCGGCACCAGGACGGTGCCGTGCCGCACCGCGACCTGTCCGCGCTGACCCCGCGGGAGCTGGACATTCTCCGGCTCATCGCCCGCGGCCTGAGCAACACCGAGCTGGCGGCGCGCCTGCGGATCGGCGAGACGACGGTGAAGACGCACGTCACCCGGGTCCTGGGCAAGCTCGGCGTCCGGGACCGCGCGCAGGCCATCATCGCCGCCTACGAGACCGGGCTGGTCGTTCCCGGCTCCGATAATCTGTCCGGGTGAGCGCGGAGCGGCGGGCCTGGGGCTCGCTCGAGTCGGACGTCATGGCGGTGCTGTGGGCCGCCGCCGGTCCGCTGCCGCCGGTGCAGGTGCAGCGGGAGCTCGGCCGCGGCCTGGCGTACAACACCGTCCAGACCATCCTCACCCGGCTGCTGGAGAAGGGATTGGCGCGGCGGCGGGCCAACCTCAACGGCGGCCGCGGCTACGAGTACTTCCCGGCCGAGGACCGCGAGGCCGCGGCGGCCCGGCGGATGCGGGCGGCGCTCGACGGCCCGGGCGACCGGCAGGCGGTGCTGCGCCAGTTCACCGCCGGCCTGGAGCCCGCCGACGCCGACCTGCTGCGGGCGCTCCTGCAGGACGGCCCGGCGTGACCTGGCTCGTCCAGGTTCCGCTGCTCCTGCCGATGCTGCTGCTGCCGGGGGTACTGCGGCCGCTGGCCCGCCGCGCCGCCCGGTCCGGCCGTCCGGAGCGGGCCGCCCGCGCGCTCGCGATCGGCGCGCTGGTCACCGCGGCCTGCAGCGCGGTGTGCCTCGTCCTCGTCGCCGCGACGCTGGCTGACGACCTGCCGGCGCTGGAGCGGTACGCGCACCTGTCCGGCGCCGGCGGCCGCCCGCTGCCCGAACCCGTCCCGGACCCGGTCGCCGTCGCCGCGGCGCTGCTGCTGGGCTGGGCCGGGGGCCGGCTCACCGTGCGGCTGCGCCATCGCCTCGCCGTGGCCCGCGACCTGCACGCCGCCGGCCGCGCCGACGGCGGGCTGCTCGTCGCCGACTGGGACAGCCCGCGCGCGGTCGCCGTGCCGCCCGGCCGGGGCCGCCGCGGTCACGTGCTGGTGACCAGCGGCATGCTGCGGCTGCTCGACGCGCGCGAGCGGGCCGTGCTGTTCGCGCACGAGCGGGCGCACCTGCGCCACGGCCATCACCGCACGGCGGCGCTCGCAGCGGTGGCGACGGCCGTCAACCCGCTGCTGGGGCCGGTCGAGTCCGCCGTCGGGCTGCTGGTGGAGCGCAGCGCCGACGAGGAGGCGGCCCGGGCGGTCGGGGATCGGCGGCTCGTCGCCCGGACGATCGCGAAGGTGGCGCTGGCCGCGCACGGGCCGGGGGCCGGGCTCGGCTTCGACGGCTCCAGCACGGTGCGGCGGGTGGAGGCCCTGGTGCGGCCCGGGTCCGCGGGGCGGCGGGGCGGGGGTCCGGCGGTCACCGGGTCGTCGGTGGTGGCCGGGCTGGCGCTCGCGGTGACGGTTGCGGCGGTGGTGGAGTTCGCCGAGCTCCTCCGCGCGTGGCTGCCGGTGGGCTGAGTCAGCGGGCCGGGCCGCGCAGGTCCTGGCCGGCGTGCAGGGCCACCGCGGCGAGGGCGGCCAGGACCACCGTCACCAGGAGCCCGCCCGCGAGCAGGCACTGCGCGGCGGCGAGGGCGGTCCCCGCGCCGACGAGCAGGAGCGCCGCCCGCAGCCGGCGGCGGGTCGGCACGATCCCGAGCCGCAGCACCCGGGCGACGAGGGTGCACAGCCGCACCGCGATGAACGCCAGGGTGGCCCAGTAGTACGCAAGGAGCAGCACCGCGGCGAACCCGGCCGGCCGGTCCACGAGGCCGCTGTTGGCCAGCGCGATCATGGCGAGGCCGCCCGCCGTGGGGGCCGCCATGGTCCGCACCGACGCGGCGGCGATCCCCGGCAGCGCCCGAAGGCGGGGCAGCGGCGCGGCGAGCAGGGCCCCGGCGAGGATCGGGGCCAGCCACCAGGCGCCCGCCGGCGCGGAGGCCCGCAGCAGCAGGGCGACCGCGGCGACCACGGCGAACAGCGCCGCCGTGAGCACCCGGCGGGTCTGCCCGGCCGTGGTCTCCGGCCAGTCGCTCGGGTGCAGCCAGAGCCGCAGGGCCCCGCCGATCGCGTCGGCCCAGGAGCGGGCGCCGCGCTCGTCGATCTCGCGGCCGATCTCGTCGCCCCAGCGCTCCCGGACCGGGGGCGGGTACAGCGCCACGATGAGATCGGGGGCGGTCATGCCGGATCCACTCCCAGGGCGCGCAGCCCGGCCCGGGCGACCCGCGCGAGCTGCTCCAGCTCCGCGCGCAGCGTGTCCCGGCCGACGTCGGTGATGCGCATGGTCCGCTGCCGGTCCGGCGCGGCGTCGTCGGCGACCGGCTCGATCAGCCCGCGGGCCTCCAGCCGGGCCAGCGCCCCGTACAGGCTGCCGGGCCCGAGCCGCCGGCCGGTGAGCTCCTCGATTGCGGTGTTGATGGCGTAGCCGTGCCGCGGGCCGTCCGCGAGCACGGTGAGCACGACCATCTGCGCGTCGGTGCTGTGCACGACCCCACCTTACTACACGCCGAGTACTACTTGTCATGTACTACGAGGCGCGTACTATGACCGACCATGAAGCTGATATGGGCGGTGCTGGCACTCGGGGCGGCGTTCGAGGCGATGACGCTCCTCGCCACCCAGGACAAGGCCGTGCGGGCCGCCAGCCCGTGGCAGGACGATCCCCCCGACGTCTTCGTGTCGTTCGCGCTCTTCGCCGTGCCGATGCTCGCGCTGGCGATCCTTGTGCGGCTCGCGGCCCGGCGGGCTCCGAGCGGCCCGGGCCGCGCGCGGCAGACCGCCCGCGCGGCCGGGGCCCTGACCGCGGTCGTCGGCGGCACCCTCGCCGCCGAGTGGGCCGCCGTCGCCACCCGCGCGTACGCCCCGGCCTGGAACGGATCGACCACGGTCCTGATCGTCGGCCTGGCCGTGCTGTCGCTCGCGACCGTCGCGGCCGCGACCGCGCTGTGGCGGCGCCGGGCCCCGCGCGGCGCCGCGCGGCCCGACTGGCTCGGCGACGTCCCGCTCCTCGGCCCCGAACGCGCCGAGTGGGTCCGCGCGCACGCCACCGCCGTGTTCGTGACCCTGAGCGTGCTCGCCGCGGCCGCCGTCATCGGCGCCCAGGCGATCGGCGAGGGCTGGACGAACCCGCTGCTCATCGCGTGGGCGCTGCTCGTCGAGACGGCCACGAACTTCGCCTTCTGCGTCGTGGCCAACGCCGTCGCCGGGTTCATCGCCCGGCCCGCCCGCTCCCGCCGTGCCCGCGTCGCCGAGGCCGCGGTCCTGGCCGGCACCGCCGGTCTCGTGCTGACGACCGCGTTCCGGGACCCGCTGTGGACGGCGGTCGCCGCCGGCCCGGTCGGCTCGGTGCCGCTGCTCGTCGCGCTGACCGTCGGGGCCGGGCTGGCCGCGGCGGCGGTCACCGCGGCCGTCATGGTGCGCCGGACCGCCGCATGATCCGGGTCGAGTCGCTGTCGAAACGCTATGGCCGCCGTACCGCCGTCGACCGGCTCAGCTTCACGGTCGAGCCCGGGCAGGTCTGCGCGCTGCTCGGGCCGAACGGGGCCGGGAAGACGTCCACGATGCGCGTCCTGGCCGGCCTGTCCACGCCGAGCGAGGGCCGCGCCGAGATCCTCGGGGAGCCGGTCGGGCTCGGCGCCGGGGTGCTGCGCCGCGTCGGGGTGCTCATCGACGGCCCGGCGTTCGTCCCGCACCTGACCGGCCGGGCCAACCTGCGGCTGCTGTGGTCGGCGACCCGCCGCGCGTGGCCGCCGCCCGCCCTGGACGAGGCCCTCGCGCTGGCCGGGCTCGGCGGGCATTTGGAGCGGAAGGTGAAGCGGTACTCGATGGGCATGCGGCAGCGGCTGATCCTCGCCCAGGCGCTGATGCGCGACCCCGAGGTGCTCATCCTCGACGAGCCCGCGAACGGCCTCGACCCGGCCGAGGTCCGCGCCCTGCGCGAGCGCCTCGCCACCCTCGCGGGCCGGGGCGCCGCGGTACTCGTGTCGAGCCATCAGCTGGCCGAGGTGCAGCAGGTCGCCACCCACGTCGTCGTCATGGACCACGGCCGGCTCGTCACCGCCGGCCCCCTGGCGGCCCTGCTCGGCGACGGCGGCGCCTACCGCATCCGGGTCGACGCCGCCGACCGCGCGGCCGGCCTCCTGCGCGCGGTGCCCGGGGTGACCGGCGTCGCGCTCGACGGCGGCGAGCTCGTCGTCACCGCCCCCGGCGTGCCCGCCGGCGACCTGGTCCACGCGCTCGTCACCGGCGGCGTCCGGGTCGCCGAGGCCCGCCGGGCCGGCCGGTCGCTCGAGGACGTCTTCCTGGCCATCACCGAAGGGACCGCCGATGCTGCGGGTTGAGCTCACCACCCAGCTCCTGCGACTGCGTACCCTCATCGCGTTCGCCGCCCTCGCGGCCCTGCCCGTCGTCGCCGGGCTGGCCACCGCCTCGTCGGCCGGGAAACGGCTCAACGGCCAGGACGGGCTGTTCGGCGCCGCACCGTACTCGGCCCTGAACCACGCCATGGCGAGCCTCGAGTTCACCGGCCCGCTGCTGCTGCCGATCGTGGTGGCGATGCTGGCCGCCGCCATCGGGTCGGCCGATCGGGACTGGGGAATCCTGCGGTACCTCTACGTCGCCCCCGTCACCCGCGGCCGCCTGCTGGCCGGCCAGCTCGCCGCGGTCGTGATCGCCACCGCCGCCGCGGTCGCCTCGGTCTTCGCCGCGGGCGTCGTCACCGGGCTGGCCGTCTTCGGCTGGCACCCGTTCCACGTCGTCGGCGCCGCGAACCTGTCCACCGGCGCCGCGCTCGGGCGCGTCCTGGCCGCGTGCGGCTACCTCACGCTGTGCCTGCTCGGCATCGCCGCGATCGCGTTCGCCCTCGGCCTGCTCCTGCCCCGCGGCGCGGAGGCGGTCGCGGTGGCGATCGCCTTCGTGGTGGTGGCGAGCATCCTCAACGGCCAGGCGACCTCGCGCGGCGGGCTCCTGCACGCCGTCGCGGTGGCGCTGCCCGTGCACTACTGGCAGGACTGGCCGGCGCTGTTCGACCCGGCCGCCGCGGCGCACCTGGGCCCGGGCGCGGCGGTCCAGCTCGGCACCGTCGCCGTCGCGGCCGGGGTCGCCGCCCTCGTCCTGCGGCGGCGGGACCCGGCCGCGTGAGGCTCTTACGAAACTCTTAACCGGCGCTCGTCGAACCTCTTAACGCCGCGGCCGAGAGTGATCGCCGTGAGACGGTACTGGCGAACCGCACTGCTCGTCGTGGGCGTCGTGGTGGCCGCGCTGGAGCTGCGCGGCCACCTGCCCTCGCTGACGGAGACGGGGCGGGCTCTGCGCACCGCCGGCCTCGGCCGGCTCGCGGCCGCCGCCGGGCTGGCGCTGCTGGCGATGGTGGCGTTCTCCGAGCAGCAGCGGCACCTGCTGGCCGCGTTCGCGGTGCGGATGGGGCCCGCGTCCTCGCTCGGGCTCACCTACACCCGCTCGGCGATGGCGGCCGCCCTGCCGGCCGGCTCGGCGGTCTCGGCCGGGTACGCCTTCGGCCGTTTCCGCGCCCGCGGCGCCCCCCGCGCGGTCGCGGCGGCCGTGATGCTGCTGTCCGGCGCGGCCTCGCTCGCGGGCCTGGCGCTGCTGTACGCCGGCAACCTGCTCGTCCTCGCCCGCCCGTCCGTCGCCACGCTCGGCATCGTCACGGCCGCGGCCGCCCTCGCGGTCCTCGTCGTCCTCCACGCCCGGGCCGTGCGCCGCGCCGGCGGCCCCGCCGCGGTCCTCGAGCCCGACGTCGCCGCGGACGCCGGCCGGCTCGCCCGGGCCCGGGCCACGCTGCGGCACACGCTCGTCCTCGCCGGCACCGTGCCCACCGGCCGCTGGCTGGCGGTGCTCGCGCTGGCCGTCCTGAACTGGCTCGCCGACGTCGCCACCCTCGTGTGCACCGTGCGCGCCGCCGGGCTGACCGTGCCCGCGACGACGATCGCGACCGGGTACCTGGTGGCCCAGCTGATCCGCCAGATCCCCGCGACCCCGGGCGGCATCGGCGTCATCGAGGCGAGCCTGCTGGTCGCCCTCACCGCGGCGGGCGCGCCGGCCGCGCCGGCCGCGGCGGCGGTGCTGCTGTACCGCATCCTGTCGTGCTGGATCGACCTGCCGATCGGCCTGGCGTGCTGGCGCTCGGCCAAGGCCCCCGCCGCCGGGCCCCGCCTCGTCGCGGCCGCCGGCTGAGGCGCATGCAACCCGCTCTCAGCACCGCGGCACCGGAATGCTCGCATCATCGTGTCGCGGCTGCGCAGCAGTACCGCGACGTCTCCTGACCGGTTCAGCGCAGGGTGAGCCACGCCAGGCTGAGCAGGCCCGCGCCGATGCAGTACCACGCGAACGGCGTCAGCGTGCGGCGCTCGAAGTACCGCGTCAGGAACCGCACCGCCACATAGGCGGCGGCGAAGGAGGCCAGGCTCCCGGCCAGCACCTGGCCGTGGATGCCGGCGCCGAGCGGGCCGAACAGGTCCGGCAGCTTCAGCACGCCCGCGGCGAGGATGACCGGGGTGGCGAGCAGGAAGGAGAACCGGGCCGCGTCCTCGTGCGACAGGCCCTTGAGCAGGCCCGCGCCCATGGTCGCGCCGGACCGGCTGATGCCGGGCAGCAGGGCCAGGATCTGGGCGCAGCCGATCTGCAGCGCGCGGGCGAAGGACCCGGACGCGAGCCGCTCGTCCGGGTCGCCGATGGTGCGGTCCGCGGCCGGCGCGGCGCGGCGGAGCCGTTCGGCGCCGAGCAGGACGACGCCGTTGACGGCGAGGAAGGCGGCCGCGGGCGCGGGGCGGCCCAGCACCGTGCGGAACGTGTGCTCCAGGAGCAGTCCGGTGACGCCCACCGGGATGGTGGCCACGATGATCATCCACGCGAGGCGCTCCTCCGGGGTGACGATCCGGCGGTACCGCAGCGACGTCGCGAACCCGGCGAGGATGCGCAGCCAGTCCCGCCAGAAGAACACCAGCAGCGCGAGCGCCGTGGCCACGTGCAGGCCCACCACGAACGCCAGATACGGCGACTCGGGCGCGGACACGCTCAGGTCGCGGGCCCAGCGGCCGCCGATCAGCGCGGGCAGCAGGACGCTGTGGCCCAGGCTCGACACCGGGAACAGCTCGGTCACGCCCTGCAGGATGCCGACGACTATCGCTTCCGGGTACGTCAACAGGTGCATGATCCGCGATGCTGACCGCGCGATGCTGAGAGCACCTTGAATTCAGGCCCCGTTCAGGAGCGCGGCCGTAGCGTCGGGCCGGTGAGGAGGCTTGCGGAGCGGATTCGGCAGCGGCTCGGGGTGCGTATGCGCTCGGCGCTCGCCGCGTCCGCCGTCGTCGCCGTCGCGTCCGTGCTGACCGGGGTCGCGTTCGTGGCCGCCGCGCGGGTCATCCTCACCGGCAACGTCGACCAGAGCGCCGGCGACCGCGCCGCGCAGGTCGCCGGGGCGGTCGACGACGAGGCCGCGCTCGCGGCGGTGATCCAGCCTTCCCTGCGCGACCGTACCGTCGTGCAGGTCCTCGGCCCCGACGGCCGGGTGCTGCGCGCCTCGACGCTGCTCGCGGGCGCGCCGCCGATCTCGTCCCTGCGCCCGCCGGCCGGGCAGACGCGCCGGGAACAGCGGCGGCTGCCGGTGGGGCACGACGAGTACTTCCGCATCACCGCGCTGGGCCTGGCCACCGGCACGGTGCTCGTCGGGCAGTCCATCGACGAGATCGACGACGGTACCGAGGCCGCGGTCGGCGCCCTCGCGGTCGGCCTGCCGCTGCTCACCGTGATCGTGGGTGTCGCGACGTTTCTGTTCGTGGGGCGGTCGTTGCGGCCGGTGGATGCGATGCGGCGGCAGGCGGAGACGATCACGGGGCGGAACTTGCACACGCGGTTGCCGGTGGCGCCGGCGGGGGATGAGATTGCGGCGTTGGCGGTGACGATGAACGGGATGCTGGATCGGATCGAGGCGGGGGCGGCGGCGCAGCGGCGGTTTGTGGCGGATGCGTCGCATGAGTTGCGGAGTCCGTTGTCGACGGTGTTGGCGGGGTTGGATCTGCCGGGGGGAAGGTCCGCATGTGGTGCGGATGCGGCGGGAGAGTGATCGGATGGCGCGGTTGATCTCGGATCTGCTGTTGCTGGCGCGGGTGGATGAGAAGGGGTTGCAGCTGCGGCGGGAGGACGTGGATCTCGACGACCTGGTGTACCTGGAGCGGGAGCGGCTTACCGCGGAGCGGCCGGGGTTGAAGGTGACGGCGCGGTCGGCGCCGGTGCGGGTGAGCGGGGACCCGCACCATCTGCAGCGGGTACTGCGGAATCTGCTGGACAACGCGGCCCGGCATGCGGCGTCCATCGTGGAGGTGACGGTGGAGGCTCACGACGGTACCGCCGAAATCACGGTGTCCGATGACGGGCCGGGAATCGCCCCGGTCGATCGGGATCGGGTCTTCGACCGGTTCGTCCGGCTGGACGAGGATCGGTCGCGCGCCGGCGGGGGGAGTGGGCTCGGGCTGCCCATCGCGCGGGACATCGTCGCCGCGCACGGGGGAACGCTGACCATCGAGGAGTCCCCGGCCGGCGGCGCGCTGCTGCGGCTGCGGCTCAGGTGACGACGACGTTGCCCATCATCGCCATGTCCTCGTGCTCGAGGTTGTGGCAGTGCATGACGTACCGCCCCGGCTCCTCGCCGAACCGCGCCACGATCGTCGCCTGCTCGGCCGGGCGCAGGTCCAGCGTGTCGCGCCACCCCGCGTCGTAGGCCCCCGGCCCCGAGTTGCTGCGGGCCAGCACCCGGAACGTGGCGCCGTGCAGATGCACCGGGTGGTGGAAGTCGCTCGTGAGCCGCCACACCTCGACCGCGCCCCGGCCGACCCGGGCGTGCACCGCGTCCGGCGCGAACGGCACGCCGTTGACGGTCCAGCCCGGCCGGCCCCCGACGACGTCGTGCCGGAACCGCATCGTGCGCGCCGGCACGCCCCGCCCCGGCGTCAACCCCGGCTCCCCGGGCAGCGTCGCCGGGATTGCGGTGTCGTCGGCGGCGGCGCGGACCACCCGGAAACGCATGACCCGGGCGGTACCGCCGGCGCCGAACGCGTTCACCACGGTGACCTCCTGCCCGGTGCGGTACCGGCCGAAGTCCACCACCACGTCGAACCGCTGCGCCGGAGCCAGCTCGACCGCGTCGTGGCGCACCGGCCGCTCCAGCAGCCCGCCGTCCGCGCCGACCTGCACGAACCCGCCCCCGCCGGGCGGCGGCGGGTCGAGGACGAGACGGTACCGGCGGGCGTTGGAGGCGTTGAGCAGCCGCAGCCGGTAACGGGCGCCGTCCACCTCGGCGACCGGCCACGGCGCGCCGTTGACCAGGATCACGTCGCCGAGCACGCCCGCGCCGAAACCGTCGCGGACGCCGGGCCGGACCAGCGCCGGGTCGAGGCTCGGGTACTGCAGCTCGCCGTCGGGCCCGAACGAGCGGTCCACGAGCATCAGCGGCAGGTCCCGCCCGCCCCGCGGCAACGGGACCTCGTCCTCGGCGGCGTCGGCGACGAGGTGGAAGCCGGCCAGGCCCCGCCACACGCTCGGGCCCGTGAAGTCCATGCGGTGGTCGTGGTACCAGAGGGTCCCGGCGGGCTGGCGCATCGGGTAGCGGTACTCGCGCTCGCCCGTCCGGATGACGGCGTGCTCGTCGAACATTCCCGGCATGTGCGCCGCATGGTTGCCGCCGCCGCCCGCGGGCAGCAGCAGGTCGGTGGGGTAGCCGTCGGACGCGGCCGGGGTGCGCCCGCCGTGCAGGTGCGCGACCGTCGGCACCGGCAGCTCGTTGCGGTGGCGCACCACGATCGGGCGCCCCGAGCGCGAGACGATTGTCGGGCCGGGGAAGCTTCCGTTGTACCCCCAGATCTCCGTCGCGACGCCGGGGAGGATCCCGGCCCGGGCGACCCGCTGCACCACCTCGTAGTGCTCGCCATCGGCGTCGGTCCGCACCGGCCGCAGGACCGGCGGGATGGGCAGCGGCACGGCGAACGGCGGCGGCAGCGGTCGCCGGCTCGGCAGCAGCAACCCGGTCGACGTCGAGCCGCGCCAGCCGCCGGCGAACGGCACCGCCACCCCGGCCGCGGCGGCGAGCGCGCCGAGCAGCGTGCGGCGCCTCACGCGGCCCGCCCGGCGCTTTCCGCGGGCTGCCCGGCGTTTTCCGCGGCCCGCCCGGCGTTTTCCGCGGCCCGCCCGGCGTTTTCCGCGGCCCGCCCGGGGCTTTCCGAGGGCCGTTCTGCGTTTTCCGCGGGCCGCCACGACCAGATTGCCAGCGCGGCGGCGAGGCCGATGATGCCCACGCCCAGCGGCACGTGCACCGTGAGCATCCGCGCGAACCCGACGGCGATCTGCAGCGCGATGAGCCCGAACAGCCCCAGGCACGCCAACGCCGGCCACAGCGGACCCCGCCCCGGCCACCGGATCAGCACCCCGGCCGCCGCGGCGATGAGGACCGCGATCCCGCTGTACGTCGCGTTCGCCCGATGCGTGTGCAGCGCCCCGAACGTGCCCGCGAGGAACTGCCCGGCGAACACCGCCTGGTCGAACAGCATCACCGCCGCGGTGCTCATGGCGACCCGGAACGGCCAGCGCATGCCGTCTCCTCTCAGTTAAGATGTTCTCATGTGAGACTGTATCAGGTGCGACTATACTGCCCGCATGGAGTACAGCCTCGGCCCCCTGCTCCGCCTCGCCGCCAAGCGGGCCGCGGATGCGTTCGCCGCCGCGCTGGTCCCCCTCGACATCGAGGGCCGCCACTTCGGCGTGCTGCTCAACCTGCACCGGGGCGGCCCCGCGAACCAGCGCCGCCTCGCGGGGGCGACGGGCAGCGACAAGTCCACGATGACCCGCACCATCGACGAGCTGGCCGCCCGCGGCCTGGTGGTGCGCCGCGCGACCGAGACCGACCGGCGCGTGAACGTGGTCGAGCTGACCGACGCCGGCCGCGCCCGCTTCGCCGAGGCCGAACGCGTGGCGGCCCGGGTCAACGACGAGCTCCTGGCGCACCTGACGCCCGAGGAACGCGACGGCCTGCGCGACCACCTGCGCCGCTTCATCGAGGCATAGTGGCTGATATGGGTCGTAGAGCCGCGGCGATGGCCGCACTCCTGTGCCTCGTCGCCGGCTGCGGCAACGCGCCGACGCCCGCGCCGCCGGCACCGACGACGCCCGCGCCTCCGGCGGCAACGACCCCGCCCGCATCCGGGTCCGCGCCACCGGTCGCATCGCCGGCGGCCCCGGGCCACGTCGTCGTGGTCGTGTTCGAGAACAAGGCCGACCGGCAGATCGCCGGCAGCGCCGACGCCCCGTACCTGAACACCCTCATGGCCCGCGCCGCGGTGTTCACCGACGCGCACGGCATCACCCACCCGAGCCAGCCGAACTACCTCGCGCTGTTCTCGGGCTCGACGCAGGGCGTCACCGACGACCACTGCCCGGTACGCGCGGGCGCCGCCCCGAACCTCGCCCAGCAGCTGCAGGCGACCGGCCGCACCTTCACCGGATACTCCGAGGACCTGCCCGCACCCGGGTTCCGGGGCTGCTCCAGCGGGCGGTACGCGGCCAAGCACAACCCCTGGGCCGACTTCGACACCGTGCCCGCAGAGGCGAACCAGCCCTTCAGTGCGTGGCCGGCCGACCCGGCGAGCCTGCCGACCGTCGCGTTCCTGATCCCGAACCTGTGCAACGACATGCACGACTGCGGCATCGCCACCGGCGACGCCTGGGCCCGCGCGCACCTCGACGCGTACGTGCGCTGGGCCGGCACGCACGACAGCTGGCTCATCGTGACGTTCGACGAGGACGACGGCCGCGCCGGCAACCGGATCCTGACCCTCGTCGCGGGCGCCGGCGTCACCCCGGGCCCCCGGACCGGCCGGGTCGACCACTACTCGGTGCTACGGACGATCGAGGACCGCTACGGCCTGACCCCCCTGGGCGCAGCGGCGACCGCGGCGCCGCTCGGCGTGAGCGGCTGAAACGGATCGACGCCCGGGCCGCGGGCGCCGGGCGTCGACGCCGTCGTGGTCAGGCCGCTACAAACGCTCCGGGGCGGGTGAGCCCTCCCGGCCGTGGACAACCGGCAATATACTCAGTATGCTACGGCGCATGATATCGAGTGCGGGGGCGGCATGAGCATTAGGTACGCGCTGCTGGCGCTGTTGAAGGAAGGGCCCAAGTACGGGCTGCAGCTGCGCGAGGAGTTCGAGGCGCGCACCGGCGAGGTGTGGCCCCTCAACGTCGGGCAGGTGTACACGACCCTGCAGCGGCTGGAGCGCGACGGCCTCGTCGAGTCCGACGACGACGCCGAGCCGGGCCCGCAGAAGGGCTTCCAGATCACCGCCGACGGGGCCGAGGAGCTGGCCACCTGGCTGCGCACGCCGCCCGACCTGGCCTCGCCGCCGCGCGACGAGCTCGTCATCAAGGTCCTGATCGCGGTACGGCTGCCCGGCGTCGACGTCCACGAGGTCATCCAGGAGCACCGGCGGTACCTTGTCGAGCTCATGCAGCAGTGGACCCGCCTCAAGGAGGAGGAGGGCGACCTCGACCTGAGCCTGGCGCTCGTGGTCGACGCCGAGCTCTACCGCCTCGACTCGGTCGTGCGCTGGCTCGACACCGCCGACGGCCGGCTCAAGCGGGCCTCGCTCGAACCGCCCGCCCCGGCGCGGGCCGCCGCGGGGCCGCAGATCCGGCGGCGGGCGGGGGTGCGGCGATGAGCGGGGTGCTGGAGCTGCGGCAGGTGTCGAAGACCTACCTGGACGGCACCGACGAGGTCCACGCGCTGCGCGAGGTGGACCTGACCGTCGAGCCCGGCAAGCTGGTCGCGGTCATGGGCCCGAGCGGCTCGGGCAAGAGCACGCTGCTGACCATCGCCGGGGCTCTCGAGTCGCCGACGGCCGGCGAGGTGCTGATCGCGGGGCAGCCGCTGTCGGAGATGTCCCGCGACGACCGGGCCCGGCTGCGGCGGCGCGCCATCGGGTACGTCTTCCAGGATTTCAACCTCCTGCCCGGCCTCACCGCCGCCGAGAACGTGGCCCTGCCGCTGGAGCTCGACGGGATCAAGGCCGGCAAGGCGCGGGCGGCCGGGCTGCGCGCGCTGGAGGAGCTCGGCCTGGCCGAGCGCGCGTCGCGGTTCCCGGACCAGCTCTCCGGCGGCGAGCGGCAGCGGGTGGCGATCGCCCGGGCGGTGGTGGGGGACCGGCGGCTGATGCTGGCCGACGAGCCCACCGGCGCGCTGGACTCGGCCAACGGCGAGGCCGTGATGCGGATGATGCTGGCCGCCTGCAAGCGGGGGCTGGCCGCGGTGATGGTGACCCACGACGCGCAGCTGGCCTCGTGGGCCGACCGGGTCCTGTTCATCCGCGACGGGAGCGTGGTCGACCGTACCGCCCCGCGCCCCGGGCCCGACTCGCTGCTGACCGGCGAGGCCGCCCGATGAGCGGTACGCAGCGAGGCGGAGGTCCCGCCATGAGCGTCGCGGTGCGGGACCGGCCGCTGGTGCTCGGCACCGGCCACGGCGGCATGCCCGCGCGGCGGGCGGTGGCGCGGTGGGCCTGGCGGCTGTTCCGGCGCGAATGGCGCCAGCAGCTGATCGTCCTGGCGCTGCTGGCCCTGGCCGTGGCGGCCACCACCGCCGGCCTCGGCATCGCCACGAGCGCCCCGTCGGAGGCGGCGATCTTCGGCACCGCCGATCACCTGGTGACGCTCGAGGGCACCGGCGACCGGATCGCGTCCGGCGTCGCCACGCTGCGCGGCTCGTTCGGCACCGTCGACGTCATCGAGCACACCAAGCACATCGCGGTGCCCGGCTCGGCCAACGGCATCGACCTGCGCGCCCAGGACCCGCGCGGGGTGTACGGCGGGACGATGCTGCGCCTCGACGAGGGCCACTGGCCGCAGGGGCCCGGCGAGGTCGCCGTCACCGGCCGCGCGGCGAGCCTGCTCGGCCTGCACCTCGGCGGCCCCTGGAACCAGGACGGCCGGGCGCGGACCGTCGTGGGCGTGGTCGAGAACCCGTGGAACCTGCGGGACACGTTCGCCCTCGTGGCGCCGGGGCAGACGGCCGCCGTCGACCACGTCGACGTGCTGCTGCGGGTGTCCTCGGACGAGTACCGGGCCGGGGCGCGGCCGCCCGGCGCGTCGACCCAGCTCCGCTCGGACGGCAACGGCACCGCCCAGGTGATGGTGCTCATGCTCGCCACGATCGGGCTGGTGTTCGTCAGCCTGCTGGCGGGCGCCGGGTTCACCGTGATGGCCCAGCGGCGGCTGCGGGCCCTCGGCATGCTCGGCGCGATCGGCGCGAGCCACCGGCACGTCCGGCTGGCGCTGCTGGCCAACGGCGCGGTCGTCGGCGCCGCCGGCTCGCTCGCCGGCGCCGTCCTGGGCAGCGCCGGCTGGATCGCGCTGAGCCCGCTGCTGGAGACGCCGCTCGGGCACCGCATCGACCGGTTCGCGCTGCCCTGGACGACGGTCCTGCTGGCCGTGCTGCTGGCGATCGTCGCGGCCGTCGCCGCCGCGTGGTGGCCGGCCCGGGCGGCCGCCCGCGTGCCGGTCGTGGCCGCGCTCTCCGCCCGTCCGGCCTCGCCCCGCCCGGCCCACCGGTTCGCGGCCCTCGGCGTCGTCCTGCTGGCGGCCGGCCTGACCGCGCTGTACCTGGCCCAGCAGACGAAGCCGCCGTTCATCATCGGCGGCGTGCTCGCCACGGCGGTGGCCCTGCTGCTGCTCGCCCCGGTCGGTATCGCCGCCGTCGGGCGCCTGGCCCGGCGGGCACCCCTGGCGCCCCGGCTGGCGATGCGGGACCTGACCCGGTACCGCTCCCGGTCCAGCGCCGCGCTGGCCGCGATCGCGCTCGCCGTCGGCATCGCCGCGGTCGTGACCCTCGGCGCCGCCGTCACCGTGGCCAAGGCCGCCGCGCCCACGGGCGGCAACCTGCCCCGCGACCAGATCGTCGTGTGGGTGTCGCAGGAGAGGATCTTCGGCCCGGTGCCGGTCGTCGCGCCGGCGGAGGCCGACGCGCTGCGCAAGCAGGCCGATGCGATCGCCGCGGACCTGCACGCCACCGCGACGGTCCCGCTGATGGGCGTCTCCGACCCGAACGTGCCGCTCGAGCGGGGCGGCCGTCCGCCGGTCACGCTGGCCAAGCCCCACGACCCGGGCCCCGGCTCGCCCGGCGGCGTGATGTACAGCAGCGACGACATGATCGGGATCTTCGTCGCCACGCCCGAGCTGCTGGCGTACTACGGCATCGACCCGGCGAGCGTCGACGCCGACGCCGACCTGCTCACGCCGCGGGCGAGCATCGCCGGCTACGACCTGGCCGGCGGCGGCCGCGGCGGTCCCCGCGTCCAGCCGGTCCTGCAGCACGTGACGCTGCCCGACTACGCGTCCCTGCCCAACGTGCTCATCACGGCGCACGGCATGGAGCGGCTGCACTACGCCGCGGTCCCCCTCGGCTGGCTCGTCGACGCGCCCGGCGCGCTGACCACGGCCCAGCTCGACAAGGCCACCCAGACCGCCGCCGCGGGCGGGCTCAGCGTCGAGTCGCGCCCGACCGGGGGCGACGAGGCCCGGCTGGCCGACCAGGTCACCGCGGCCGGCATCGCGCTCGCGCTGGGCGTGCTCGCCATGACGGTCGGCCTGATCCGCAGCGAGACGGCCCGGGACCTGCGCACCCTGACGGCGGCCGGGGCCCGGCGCGGCACCCGGCGCGCCCTCACCGCGGCGACGGCCGGGGCCCTGGCCCTGTGCGGGGCGGTCATCGGCACCGGGTGCGCGTACCTGGCGATGCTGGCCTGGTACCACCGGGAGGCGCACTGGCTGGGCCATCCGCCGCTGCTCAACCTGGCGGCGATCCTGGTCGGGCTACCGGTGGTCGCGTACCTCGGCGGCTGGCTCCTGGTCGGCCGGGAGGCGCGCGGCATCGCCCGCCAGGCGCTGGAGTGATCCGAGCCGCCGGCGGCCCGGCGACGGCGTGAACACGGGGCGCAGCGCGGCGCCGACGCCGGCGAGGACCGATCCGGCGAGCAGCCAGCCACCCAGCACGTCGGTCGGCCAGTGGGCGGTCAGCGCCACGCGGCTGATGCCGACCAGCCCGGCCCACCCCGCGGCGGCGCCGACCAGCGCCGCCCGGGCCCGGGGGCCCGGCATCAGCCGCCAGAGCAGCACGACGACGATCCCGGCGGCCACGGTCGCCGAGGTCGTGTGCCCCGACGGGTAGGCCCAGCCGGCCGTGGCGGTGAGCCGCTCGGCCGGCCGGGGCCGGTGCACCAGCGCCAGTACCGTGAGCCGGGCCGCGGTCGCGACCGCCGAGGCGCCGAGCAGGAAGGCGAGCCCGGCCCGGTCGCGGCGGGCGAGCGCGAACAGCACCCCGACCGGCAGGGCGATCAGCAGCACGGCGGTGTCGGCGCTGTGGGTGACGGCGGACATGACGGTACGCCAGGCGTGATGCCCGGTCGCGAACCGCAGGGCGGCCCCGCTGACCGCGGCGTCCCCGCGCACCAGCGGGCCGAAGCGCACGGCGACGAGCCCGGTCAGCGTGGCGAAGGCCAGCGCGAGGACAACGGCGACGGCCCGCCGATCGACCGCCTTCTCAACAATGGCGTGAATACGGCAAGCGTAACTCCGACATGCTGTAGTTGGTACCTATCGAGGATGTGTCCGGCGCGCCGCGTAGACCACGTTCACCGCCCACGGCGCGCTGCCCGGCACGCGGCCGGCGAGGGTGTCCAGCGCCGGGGCGGCCCGGCGCAGCCCCGGCCGCTCGTACCAGCCGGGGGTCAGCATCGAGAACCCGCGCCCCTTCTGAAACGCATCTGCGTAGCTGTCGTCCACCGTTTCACCAACGGCCGGAACGGTATCGCGGTGCGGGTCACCGCGCCTCTGACACAATTCTTATCTTCATATTTCCCTCAGGTGCCCGGGTCGGCCGGGAGCGTCACCGTGACCCGCAGGCCGCCGCCCGGGTTGGGCCGGGCCTGGACCGTCCCGCCGTGGATCTCGGCGATCGCGGCGACGATCGTCAGGCCCAGGCCGAAGCCGTCCGCGCTGGTCCGCTCGTGCAGGCGGCGGAACGGCTGGAACAGCGCCCCGACCGACTCCGGGGTCACCATCGGACCCCGGTTGGCGATCTCCAGCCGGACGTGTCCGTCCACCGTGGAGGTCGTGAGCCACACGTCGCCGCCGGGCTCGTTGTACCGCACCGCGTTGTCCACGAGGTTCGCGGCGAGCCGTTCCAGGAGGATCGGGTCGCCGAGCGTGGTGGCCGGCTCCAGCGCCAGGTGGGTCCGGCGGTCGCGCAGGTCGATGCCGTCGAGGGCGTCCTCGGCCACCGTGGCGAGGTCGGTCGGTTCGCTGACGGCCGGCCCGCCGTTGCTGCGGGCCAGGGTCAGCAGCGCCTCGATCAGCATCTCGGCGTGCTCGACGGCGGCCCGCACGTCGCGGGCCATGCCGATCAGCTCGGCCTCGGTCGCGTGCGGCTTGGCCAGCACCACGTCGACGCTGGTGCGCATGACGGTGAGGGGCGTGCGCAGCTCGTGGCTGGCGTTGGCGATGAACTGCCGCTGCCCCTCGAACGAGCGCTGGAGCCGGTCGAGCATCCCGTCGAACGTGTCGGCGAGCTCGCGCAGCTCGTCGCGCGGGCCGCCGAGGGCCACCCGGGCCGACAGGTTGTGCTCGGTGGCGGCCCGTGCGGCCGCGGTGAGCCGGTGCACCGGGCGCAGCACCCGCCCGGCGACGAACCAGCCGGCCACGGCGGCCAGCAGCGTCGCGGCGCCGAGGCTCAGCCCCGACTGCCACAGCAGCGAGTCGAGGGTGGCGTCGCGCTGCGACTCGACGCCGGCGATGACGCCCTCCTCGTAGGCCCGCTGGCACTTGTTGCGCAGGTTCTGGTCCTCGGTCGGCTGCCCGTTGAGGATGCGCTTGCAGGCGTCGATGAACTCCTGCGGCGGCACGTCGGTCTGGCCGGCCGGAGTGCTCTTGCCCGGCTTGTCGGCGGTCCCGATGGCGGCCGGCTGCTGCAGGCTCGCGGCGAGCAGCCCGTAGGTGATGGCGACGAGGGCGACGCCGCACAGCGCGAACAGCAGCGTGTACAGCAGCGTCAGGCGGACGCGGACGGTGAGTCGGGGGCGTCTCACATCCGGTAGCCCTTGCCGACGACGGTCTCGATGAGCGGCGGGGCGCCGAGCTTGCGCCGCAGGCGGGTCAGCGTGACCGAGACGATGTTGCTGAACGGGTCGACGTGGGCGTCCCAGACGTGCTCGAGGAGTTCCTCGGCGCTGACCACCGCGCCGTCGGCGGCGACGAGCATCTCCAGCACGCCGAACTCCTTGCGCGTCAGCGACAGCGGCCGCCCGGCGCGGCTGGCCCGGTGCCGGGCCCGGTCGACGGTGAGGTCGCCGCGGCGCACGACCGGCGGTGCCGACGGGGCCCGCCGGGCCAGGGCCCGCACCCGGGCGACGAGCTCGTGGAAGGCGAACGGCTTGCCGAGGTAGTCGTCGGCGCCGAGCTCCAGCCCGTCGACGCGGTCGTCGACCCCGGACGCGGCGGTCAGCATGAGGATGCGTGCGCCGTCGACGGCGGCCAGGGCGCGGCACACCTGGTCGCCGTGCACGACCGGCAGGTCGCGGTCGAGCACGACGACGTCGTAGCCGGTCTCCGCCGCGCGGGCGAGGGCGGCGCCGCCGTCGTGCACGACGTCGACCGCCATGCCCGCGTCGCGCAGCCCCTCGCCGATCCGCGCGGCAAGCGTGGCGTGATCCTCGACCACCAGCACCCGCATGCCGCCCATTGTGCGCCGCCGCGCATGACATCCGTCCGACATGGCGGGTAGCGCCCGTGTCACGGGCCCGCGCGTAGATGTGGTGGGCATGAGAATCGGACTGCTCACCGTCGCGGCGCTGAGCCTCGCGGCGCTTACCGCATGCAGCTCCAGTTCGTCGCCCGGCGTACCGAGTCTGGGCGGGACCGGGCAGGCGACGGGCACGGCCGCCGGCGGGTGCCTCAGCGCCTCCGCCGGCCTCGACCAGCTCACCCAGGGGGAAGGCCTCCAGCCCGGCGACGACGGCGGCAAGGGCGGCGCGAAGCCCTCGGGCGCCCCGGCGCAATCCGGCGTCCCCCAAACTTCCGGCGGCGACGACCTGGGCTACCAGCCGACGTGTCCCGGGGCGACCGGCGACGCGCGCAAGAACGCCCTGCACGCCGCGGCCGAGTGCATCCGCCAGCACGGCATCCCGACGTACAAGGACCCGGTCCTCACCGCCGACGGCCACGTGTTCACCGATGCGCGCAGCCTGCACGACGCCGAGGAGACCGCCGTCCTGGCGGCCGCGGACGCGTGCAAGGACCTGATCGTCACCGCGCAGCTCGTGCCCGACGGGCAGGCGCCCGCGCCGCCGAAGCTGGTCCAGGCCGGCGTGAAGTCGGCGCAGTGCATGCGCGCCAACGGCCTGCCGAACTTCCGGGACCCGAACGCCAACGACCTCTTCACGCCCGGCCACGGGTTCGGCATGCACCCCGAGGACCTGCCCGGGGACAAGAGCGACCCGACGGTACAGCACGCGCTCGAGACGTGCCGCCCGATCCTCGAGGCCGAGGCCCGCGCCTCCAGCCTGGGGAGCCTGGCGGAATGAACCGGCGCACGCTCATGACGACGACGGCCGCCGCGGTCGTCGTGACCGCGACCGGCGGCTGGTTCACCTGGCGCTACCCGGGCGGGTCGAGCCCGGCCGCGGCCGAGGTGCCCACCACGACGGCGAAGGTGCGGCGGACCGACCTGTCGACCAGCACGCAGGTGTCGGGCGCGCTGGGGTACCGCGGCGACTACAGCGTGGTCGCCCAGGGCGCCGGCGGCACCGTCACCGCCCTGCCCGACCCGGGCACGGTGGTCAACCGCAACGACGCGGTCTACGAGGTGGACAACCGCCCGGTGCGGCTGTTCTTCGCCGACCGCCCCGCCTTCCGCCCGTTCGAGTCCGGCATGACGGCCGGCCCGGACGTGCGGGCGCTAAAGGAGAACCTCAAGGCCCTCGGTTACCTCGCCTCCGCCGACGGTACCTTCACCGCCGCCACGGCCACCGCGATCCGCCGCTGGCAGCGGGCGACCGGCCAGACCGTCACCGGCCGCGTCGAACTGGGCGAGGTCGTGTTCCAGCCCGGCGCGATCCGGGTCAACGTGGTCACCGCCAAGCTCGCCGTGGAGGTCCACGGCGGCGAGCCGGTGCTGACCGCGACGTCGACCACGGCCGTGGTGACGATCAACGTGCCCGCGGGCCAGACCTACCTCGTGCACCCGGGCGACACGGTGAGCATCACGCTGCCGGACCGCCGGAAGGTCGACGGCAAGGTGGCGTTCCTGTCGCCGGTGGCCGACCAGCCGCAGCAGCAACAGCAGGACCCGGGCCGCGGGGGGCCCGTGCTCGTGCCCGGCATCGTCACCCTGGACAACCCGCAGCTGGGCACCAACCTCGACCGGGCGCCGGTCCAGGTCGCCATCACCGACGCGTCGGTCACCGGCGTCCTGGCGGTGCCGATCACCGCCCTGGTCGCGCTGGCCGGCGGGGGGTTCGGCGTCTACCGGCGCAACGGCGCCGAGCGCACCCTGGTCGGCGTCACCCCCGGGCTGTTCTCCGACACCCTCGTCGAGGTGAAGGGCGACGGCCTGCACGAGGGCGACGACGTGGAGGTGCCGTCATCGTGACCGCCGCCCTCGAACTGCACGGCGTCGCCAAGACCTACCCGCCGCCGACGACCGTGACCGCACTGTCCGATGTGGACCTCGTGGTCGAGCACGGCGAGACGGTCGCCATCACCGGTGCGTCCGGGGCCGGAAAGTCGACGCTGCTGAGCATCCTGGGCACGCTGGAGCGGCCCACCGCGGGCACGGTCCGCGTCGCCGGTGCCGACACGTCGAGCATGTCCGACTCGGAGCTGTCCGGCGTGCGGGCGTGGCACATCGGCTTCGTGTTCCAGCAGTTCTACCTGCTCGACCACCTCACGGTGCTGGACAACGTGGCGACCGGCCTCATGTATCGGGGGATGCCGGCCGGCACGAGGCGGGAGCGTGCCGCCGCGGCGCTGGAGCGCGTCGGGCTGGAGGGCCGGATGCGCCACCGGCCGGCCCAGCTCTCCGGCGGCGAGCGGCAGCGGGTCGCGATCGCCCGGGCGGTCGTCGGCGGGCCGGCGGTCCTGCTCGCCGACGAGCCGACCGGCAACCTCGACCGCGCCAACGGCCACGAGGTCATCGCGCTGCTCGCGGGGCTGCGCGACACCACGGTCGTGCTCATCACCCACAACGGCGAGGTCGCGGCGGCGATGCGGCGGCAGGTCCAGCTGCAGGACGGGCGGGTCGTGCACGACTCGGGGGCCGCCGCGTGAGCGGTCCGGAGCGGAGCGGAGGGGCCGTGAACCAGGGGCACAGTGTTGTCGCGCCGTTGCCGGAGCTTGCGGAGGCGGCGGCGAGCGGTCCGGAGCGGAGCGGAGGGGCCGTGAACCAGGGGCACAGTGTTGTCGCGCCGTTGCCGGAGCTTGCGGAGGCGGCGGCGAGCGGTCCGGAGCGGAGCGGAGGGGCCGTGAACCAGGGGCACAGTGTTGTCGCGCCGTTCCCGGAGCTTGCGGAGGCGGCGGCGAGCGGTCCGGAGCGGAGCGGAGGGGCCGTGAACCAGGGGCACAGTGTTGTCGCGCCGTTGCCGGAGCTTGCGGAGGCGGCGGCGAGCGGTCCGGAGCGGAGCGGAGGGGCCGTGAACCAGGGGCACAGTGTGGAGCTCATGCCGGTGCCGGAGCTTGCGGAGGCGGCGGCATGAGGGCGCGCAGCCGTCTGCGGGCCGGCGATGCCCTGGCCGTCGGTACCGTCGGCCTGCGCGCCCGCCGCGTCCGCTCGACGCTGTCGGCGCTGGGCATCGCGATCGCCATCGCCGCGCTGGTCGCGGTGCTGGGCGTCGCCGAGTCCTCGAAGCAGCAGCTGCTGGACGAGCTCGGCCGGCAGGGCAACCTGCTCACCGTCGCCACCGGGCAGACGTTCGACGGCCGCCCGACCCCGCTGCCGATCACCGCGCAGACGATGATCGCCCGCATCCCGCCGGTGCTGGCCACGACCGCGGTCGGCAACGTCGACGGCGCCACGGTACGGCGCACCGACCGGATCCCGCCGCAGAACACCAACGGCATCAACGTGCTGGCCGCGCAGGCGTCGCTGCCGGACACGCTGTCGGCGCGGGTCCTGCGCGGCAGCTACTTCGGGCCGCTCGCCGAGCGGTACCCGGAGACCGTGCTCGGGTACTCCGCCGCGCAGAGCCTCGGCATCGACCGGCTCACCGAGCAGACCCAGGTCTTCATCGCCGGGCGGTACTTCACCGTGGTCGGGGTCCTCGACCAGGTGGGCATCGCCCCCGAGATCGACACCGCGGCGCTGATCAGTTTCGGCGTCGCCGACCAGCTGTTCGGCCTGGGCGGCGTGCCGACCCGCATCTACGTGCGGGTCGACCCCGACCACGTGCCGGCGGTGGCGGCGGTCCTGGGCCCGACGGCGTCGCCGGAGAACGCCCGGGACGTGCAGGTGCAGCGCCCGTCCGACGTGCTGCTGGCCCGGATCAAGGCCAAGGACGCGTTCGTCGGGCTGTTCCTCGGCCTCGGCGCCATCGCGCTGCTCGTGGCCGGGGTCGGCATCGCGAACATCATGGTGATCTCGGTGCTGGAGCGGCGGGCCGAGATCGGGCTGCGGCGGGCCCTCGGCGCGCGCCGGCGCGACGTGGCCGCGCAGTTCCTGCTCGAGTCGGCGCTGCTGGCGGTCATCGGCGGGGTGGCCGGCATCGGGCTGGGGGTGCTGGCGACGGCGGTCGCCGCCCACACGGCCGGCAACCCGGTGGCGATCCCGCCCCAGGCCCCCCTCGCGGGGCTCGTCGCGGCGCTGCTCGTGGGCGCGCTGGCCGGCCTGTACCCGGCCGCGCGGGCGTCGCGGCTGCCCCCCGCCGACGCTTTGCGCACGCTATGACCTATCACCCGAGGGTATATACGCGGTGTATATCCGTGGTGTATGTTCGGCGGCATGAGCGTTCCTCTCACGCTGCTGGGCCTGCTCGAGCGCGAGCCGAGCCACGGCTACGACCTCAAGCGGGACTACGACATGTTCTTCGGCCGCGGCCGTCCGCTGCCGTTCGGTCAGGTGTACTCGACCCTGGGCCGGCTGGCCCGCGACGGCAAGGTCGTGATCAGCGAGGTCGAGGCGGGGGAGGGGCCGGAGCGGAAGCGGTACGTCATCACCGACCTCGGCGCCACCGAGGTCGACGCGTGGCTGGCCCAGCCGGTGGAGCCCGAGCCGCACCTGCAGACGGTGCTGTTCGCCAAGGTGATGCTGTCGCTGATGCTGGACCGCCCGGCCGGGGAGTACCTCGACACCCAGCGCGCCGCCCACCTGGCGCGGATGCGCCAGCTGCACGACATCAAGAAGGGTGACGACCTGATCGAGGCGTTGCTCGCCGACCACGGCCTGTTCCACCTCGAGGCCGACCTGCGCTGGATCGAGCTCACCGTGGCCCGCCTGGACCACCTCGCCCGGCTGGTGCGCAAATGAGCGCGCTGATCGAGGCCCGCGACATCGTGCTGTCGTTCGGGGAGACCCAGGCGCTGCGCGGGGCGACGTTCGACGCGGAGCCGGGCGAGATCGTGGCCGTCATGGGCCCGTCCGGCTCCGGCAAGACGACCCTGCTGCACTGCCTGGCCGGCATCCTGGTGCCGGAGGCCGGCGAGGTCCGCTTCGACGGCCGGCGCATCGACCGGCTCGGCGAGCATGCGCGCAGCGGCCTGCGCCGGGAGCGCTTCGGGTTCGTGTTCCAGTTCGGCCAGCTCGTGCCCGAGCTGACCGTCGAGGAGAACGTCGCGCTGCCCCTGCTGCTCGGCGGGGCACGGCGCGGCGCGGCCCTGCGCGAGGCCAGCGCCTGGCTCGAGCGGCTCGGCCTGGCCGGGATGGAGGGCCGCCGCTCGGGCGAGCTCTCCGGCGGCCAGGCCCAGCGCGTCGCGCTCGCCCGCGGGATGATCAACCGGCCCCGGGTCCTGTTCGCCGACGAGCCGACGGGCTCGCTCGACTCGCTCACCGGCGAGCAGGTCATGGACCTCATGGTGGCCGCGGCGCGGGAGCACGGTACAACCGTCGTGCTCGTCACCCACGAACCGCGGGTCGCCGTCTATGCCGACCGCGAGGTCATCGTCCGCGACGGCCTCGTGCACGCCCTGGCCGCGGGGCGGGGCCGGTCGTGATCCGTTTCGGTCTGCGCCTCGCCCTGGCCGGCGGGCGGGAGGCGCTGCTGCGGTTCGCGGTCATCGCCGCCGCCGTCGCGCTCGGCACCGGGCTGCTGGTGTCCACGATCGCCGGGCTCCGGGCGGTCGACGCCCAGGCCGGCCGGGCCTCCTGGCTGCGCGGCGAACAGGCCCCCGGCGCCCAGACGGCCGACCCGGTCGTGTGGGCCGGGCGCGAGGACATGTTCGCCGGCACCGGGATGTGGCGCATCGACGTCGGGCTGAAGGGCCCCAACCCGCCGGCCGTGCCGGGCATACCGCGGCTGCCGGACCCGGGGCAGTACTACGTCTCCCGTCCCCTGCACGACCTGATCGCGACCGTCCCGGTCGACCAGCTCGCCGCCCGCTTCCCCGGCCACGAGGCGGGGATCATCGACGCCGACGCGCTGACGTCGCCGGACTCGCTCGTCGCCGTCGTCGGCCGCACCCCCGGCGAGGTCGGCGGGATCCCCCGCGCCCATGAGCTCACCTCCGTCTCCACGGCGCCGCTGAAGATCCCGACCGCCGCCCTCGACCTGGTGCTGTCCGTCGTCGCCGGAGGACTGCTCTTTCCCCTGCTCGTCTTCGTCGGTACCGCCACCCGCCTGTCGGCCGCGCGCCGCGAGCAGCGGTTCGCGGCGATGCGGCTGATCGGCGCCACGCCCCGGCAGGTGACACAGCTGGCCGCCGTGGAAGCGGGCGCCGCCGCGGTCGCCGGCACGATCGTGGGTTTCGCGCTGTTCCCGTTGCTGCGGGCGGCGATGGCGGCGGTACCGATCACCACCGAACGGTTCTTCCCCGACGACCTCTCGCCCGGCCTGGGCATGGGCGTCCTCATCGCGCTCGGCGTCCCGCTCGGCGCCGTCGCCGCCGCCGCGCTCGCCATGCGCCGGGTCCGGATCTCCCCGCTCGGCGTCGCGCGCCAGGTCACCCCGAAGCCCCCGCGCGCGTGGCGGCTGATCCCGGTCGTCGCCGGGCTGGCGGAGCTGGCGTACTTCATCGGCCGTACCCCCGACACCTCCAACGGCCAGACCGCCGCCTTCCTGCCGGGCTTCCTGGTCACCATGGTCGGCCTCGTGATCGCCGGCCCGTGGCTCACCATGACCGGCGCCCGGCTGCTGGCCCGCCGCGCCCGCCGCCTGCCGGCCCTGGTCGCCGCCCGCCGCCTCGCCGACAACCCGCAGGCCGCGTTCCGCGCGATCAGCGGCGTCATGCTGGCCCTGTTCGTCGTGAGCGTCGCGACGGGCGTCATCACCACGATGAACGACGAGCGTGGCGTGCGCTACAGCGACCTGGCCGCGGTGACGCTGGTGCAGTACAGCGGCGACAACAACCTTCCGCAGGACGCACCGGCACGCCTGCGCGGCGTGGAGGGCGTGACCTTCGCGCTCGTCCTGCACGACAACCCCGACAACGGCCCGGGCATGCTGTCGAACATCATCGCGTGCACCGAGCTCGCCCGGATCCCGCAGTACGGCCGCTGCGCCCCCGGCGCCGAGTACGCCACGATCTGGGGCAACCTCGTCGGCTGGGACCGCATCCGCAGCGGCGCGGGCGCCAGGACCGTCTGGCCCACGGTGCCGATCACCGCCGAGCAGGTCGCCGCCCTCCCGTACGACACCATCGTCGTGGGCCTCGACGGCACCGCCGCGGCGGCCGAACGGGCCCGCACCGCACTGGAGCTGGCCTACCCGGTCTTCGAGGTCCCCCCGGCGACCGACCTCGAACGCGGCACCAACTCGCGCTCCCAGATGCAGCTGTTCCAGCGCCTCGCCGACGTCATCATGCTGTTCAGCCTGCCGATCGCGGGCTGCAGCCTGGCCGTGAGCGTGGCCGGCGGCATCGCGGACCGCAAGCGGCCGTTCAGCCTGCTGCGCCTCACGGGGGTACCGCTGCGGGCCCTGCGGCGCGTCGTCGCCCTGGAGTCGGTGGTACCGCTGCTGGCGGCGGCCGTCCTGGCCGGCGCGACGGGCTTCGGCGCGGCCCAGCTGTTCCTGCGCGCGCAGATGGGCTACAACCTGACCGCGCCGAGCCTGTCGTTCTACGCCCTGGTGGCCCTGGGCCTGGCCGTGTCGCTGGCCATCATCGCCGCGACCCTGCCACTGCTGGAGCGCGTGACCGGCCCGGAGACGGCCCGCAACGAGTGAGCGCGTGTGGGCGCCGGGGCAACGGTTTCGCACGTTGCCCCGGCGGCCTACCGACCTGATGCGCGACACCGTGCTGAGGATCTCGTACGGCCTGGGATCAGCTGCCGTATCCGCTTTCGGGGCCTGGGATCTTGTGCGGGTGGACTCAGCGAAGGAGCAGGCGGAGCGCGGCAGCATCGGCGGCGAGCTCGTCCGGTGGCACCTCGTGGTTCGGCCCGTCGGGCAGCGGGCCACCCGGTGCCGGATCGTCCCAGTAGCGGGCCGTCACGTGCGTGTGCAGATGCGGCACGCGGTTGCCCAGCGTCATGTAGTTGATCTTGAGCGGTTCGAAGTGACGCTCGAGCGCCGCGCCCACCCGCAACACCTCGGCCTGAAACCGCGCGGCCTCGTGCACGGGCAGGTGATGCGGATCGATCACATGAGAACCCCGCCAGATGACCACCGCGTATCCCCGCACCATCGCCCGCCGGGCCAGATACGCATCGCTGACGTCGCCCGCATGGATGCGCAACCCCACGTCCGACTCCTGCGGACGTCCCTCCGCGCAGAACCTGCACGCTGTTCCGGCGACTCGCGCCGCCCAGTCTTCGGGCCAACCCATGATCACGAGTATGCCGGACATCGGCGCCGTGCGATGCCCCGACGTGATGCGAAGCAACGCGCGCCGCTGCCGATGTCGCTCCTGTCTGCACGCCGCCGAACGAGTGAGTCGCGGCCCCGCTTTTCAACCCCGACGGCGCGCAACTACGGCAACAAGTCGCGTCCGCAAGACGCCTTGGACCCGGCTCAAATTATTGCTCTTCCTTCCTTGGAAATTTGAAGCTCTTCGCTCTTCGCTTTTTCGGTTGGCATCCGTACGAGCGTCCGACTGCCATGCGCACCGGCGCGGCCCCGTCTCCGCCCGGATTGCCGGGGATACTCGACCAGGCGGCGGCAGCGCTTGCGGCGATGTGCAGCACACCGCCGGCCCGCTCGTGGGCGGCCGTCAGGCGACGGCGGTGTAGGCGGCCGCGAACCACACGGTCGTGAGCGCGGTCGCTCGGACGTTGCCGCCCACCTTGTGCAGCGTCCGGACGACCCGGCGGACGAGGACGCGTGGGACGTGCCGGCCCGGGCCGGCGACCGGTTCCGCCGCGGCGACGACTGCGTGGCGCTGGCCTTCCTGGCCCTGCTGGGTGTCACCATCGCCGTCACCGAGCAGGCCCTGGGCCCGCCCCGCTGTGGCGCCGATTCCGGGCCGAGCCGCCCCCGTCGACGTGACGTGAGGGCGCGGCCGCGGTCGGCGCGACGAATACGTCTGGCGTCAATGTGTCAGGTATTGACAACCTCTTGCGTCCGGGGCAGGAGCACGGCGAGGACCAGCCCGGCCACCGCGAGGACCGCCAGGACCGTGAGCGAGGCCGCGTACGGGTGGCGGCCCGGGTTGGCGTGGGACACGATCACCGAGCCCGCGAGGGCCGTGCCCAGCGACGAGCCCAGGTTCGACGCCGCCCGCGACAGGCCGGAGATGTCGCTCTGGTCGCGGTCCGGGAACGCGGACTGCACCAGGTTCACCGACGGGGTGAGCATCGTGCCGACGCCCAGGCCCGCGAGCAGCAGCCCGGGCAGGGCGCGCCAGACGCCGGGGCCGAGGTTGACCAGGACGAGCAGCAGCGCCATCCCGGCGACGGTGAGGACGAAGCCGGCGACGATCAGGGTGCGCTGGGCGCGACGGCGGGCGAAGCGCTCGGCGGCGGCCGAGGAGATCAGGACGCCGGCCGTCGCCGGGGTGAGCACCAGGCCGGTCATGATGGCGCCGTACCCCTGGCTGTCCTGCAGGTACACCGCGGTCACGAAGAACAGGCCCTGCATCGTCAGCCACTGCACCAGCTGCGTGCCCAGGCCGAGGTTGGCGGCGCGGTTGCCGAACAGCCGCAGGTGCAGCAGGGGCTCGCGGCCGCGGCGTTCGGTGTGGCGCAGGTGCAGCACGAACGCGGCCAGGGTGAGCGCGCCCAGGGCGATCGACGGCCACACCGGGGAGACGCCGCCCTGCGGGATGAGGACGTGCCCGGCGACGACGAAGTCCGTGCGGGCGGCGCCCCAGCCGTACGTGGTGGACTGCAGCACGCCGAGCACCACGAACAGCAGGCCGGCCGCGGACAGCATCGCGCCGGTCACGTCGAACCGCGGCGCCGGGCCGGTGCGGGCGGGGCTCGGCAGGCGCCGGATCAGGACGATGATCCAGGCGATGACGAGGACCTGCAGCAGGAACGACGCCCGCCAGCTGATGAGGCTGGTGATGACGCCGCCGATCAGCGGGCCGGTCGCCGCGCCGAGGGCACCGGCGCCGCTGACGATGCCGAAGTACTTCGCCCGCGTGGCCAGGTCCGGGGACATGACGGTGACCAGGATGTAGATCGGCGGGATCATGAGCGCCGAGCCGACACCCTCCAGCAGCGCGTTGCCGAGGATCATGACGCCGAGGCCGGGGGCGATCGCGGCCAGGAGGGCGCCGGTGCCGTACAGCAGCAGCCCGGCCACGAGGCAGCGCTTCCGGCCCCACACGTCGGTGAGCTTGCTGCCCGGGATCATCAGGGCGGCCATGGTGAGCGTGAAGAGCGTGATGGTCGCCTGCACGCCGAAGACGGTCGTGTCCAGGTCGTGCGCAATGGGGGCGATGGCCACGTTCATTGCCGTGCCGGCGTAGCTGCAGATGTACTGCGCGAGGGCGAGCGGCAGGATCATCGCCCGCACGACGTCCGCGGGCTGGGGGGTCGGCACCCGCCGATTCTCGGCCGGGCCGTCCGCCGCCGGGATCATGCCCGCCGGGTGAGTCGGGCGGCCGGGCCCCGCCGGAGTGTGGGACGTGGGGGTGGGCGTATGGCGACCACGCACTGGCCGCGGCGGCGCTGGACCTCGGCGTTCGCCGAGGACCATCTGCAGGTGCTGATGCTCGGCGTCGTCACGGCGCTGTTCGGGCTGGCGGTGCTGGTGTGGCCGGACGAGACGCTGCGCGTGCTGGGCATCGTGGCCGGCGTCTGGCTGATCGCGCTCGGGGTGATGCGGGCGGTGACGGCGTTCCGCGCGGACAACAGCTCCGGGCGCCGCATGCTCGCCGCGGTGATGGCGGTGGTGCTGCTCGCGGCGGGCATCACGTGCGTGCGCAACGCGGACGGTGGCGTGGTGGTGCTGGCGACGCTGCTCGGCCTGGCCTGGCTGCTGAGCGGCTTCGCCCTGCTGCTGATCGCCATGCCGGCCCGCGACCCGACCCGGGCCTGGCTCAGTGTGCTCGGCTTCCTGTCGGTGCTGATCGGCGTCGCGTTCATGCTCTGGCCGGGCCCGTCGCTGACGACCCTGGTGCTGATCAGCGGCATCGGCGCCGTGGCCGTGGGCGCCGGCGAGGTCGCCTTCGCCCTGCGGCTGCGCGCCGCCCGCGCCCGGCCGGACGTGCCCCTGCGGACGTGACGCCGGCATCTTTTACTTGCGGGTCTGGAAAGTAATCGCATAACTTGTCGGCATGGAAAGTATTGAGGCCGCGGGGCAGCTCAGGGCGGCCGAGCTCGGTGCCGCCGCGCCCTACGTCAGCTACCCGCCCACCCCGTGGTGGTACGCGCCGTCGGCCGGCGCCTGGGTGGCCGCGATCATCGGCACCTTCCACTGGTGGCGCGAGAACGCGGGCCTGTTCCTGGGCTCGCTCGCCGCGCTGATCGCCGTCGAGCTCGTGTTCGTGACCTGGATGCGGCGCCGGCACGGTGCGCTGCCCCGGCCGGGCAAGGGAACGCCGCCCGCCGAGATCGCCGGGGTCTGGCGCGAGTTCCTCGTGGCCCTGCCCGTCATCGCCCTCGTCGTCGGGCTCGTCTGGTGGCCGGCCGGGGTGCCGGCGGCCGCCGGGACGGCGTTCGTGCTCGTGACGGCCGGCCTCGCCGTCTACGAGCGGCGCTATGCCGCGGCGGCCGCCCGGACCCGGGCCCGCCTTCGATGATCGACGGGCTGGATCCGCTCATCCACATACCGAAGCGCCTGGCCGCCATGGCCGTCCTGGCCAACGCGCCCTCGGTGTCGTTCCGCTTCCTCAAGGACCAGCTGCAGATCAGCGAGTCGGACCTGTCGAAGCAGATGTCGGCCCTGGAGTCGGCCGGGTACGTCAGCTCGACGAAGGTCGGTCACGGCCGCGGGGGCAGCACGACCTACCGGATGACGCGCGCCGGCCAGGTGGCCTACGAGACGCACTGCGCGGCCCTGCGGGCGCTGATCGGCGGCGCCGGAACCGGGGACTAGCCCGGCCGCACGGACCGGCCGTCGGCCGCGCGGCGCAGGGCCAGCGGGGAGCCGTCGCAGCTGCGTGCCAGGCGCTGCAGCACGGGGCCGCCGGTCTTCGGGCCGCCGAGGCCGCCTCGATCTCCCGCATTGTTGCGACGCAACTTCGCAAGAACTGATCGGAAGATCATCAAGTGCCGGCAGGGCAGGGGCAACGATCAATGCGCCGGCCGCGTACGCTGACCGGCATGGCGCGTGTGCTCCGGTGGGCCCTGATCGGCTTCGCCGCCGTGGCCCTGGCCTCGCTGCTCTACGTGCGGGGCGGTCTGGGGGAG
This sequence comes from Dactylosporangium sp. McL0621, assembly GCF_049995355.1. Lineage (NCBI taxonomy): Bacteria > Bacillati > Actinomycetota > Actinomycetes > Micromonosporales > Micromonosporaceae > Dactylosporangium > Dactylosporangium sp. McL0621. Next base: position 7,794,862 of record NZ_CP188259.1, on the reverse strand, counting down.
TACGTGCGGGGCGGCTCCGTCACCACGGCCCACCTCGGCGCGTGCACCAACGACATCTGGCACGAGGAGGACCACATCACCTGCCCGGCCACCTGGGACGCCGGCGGCGGCGAGGTCCGGGGCACGGTGCGGATCGGCGACGCGAACGTCCGGCTGCCGGCGGCGCAACTGCGGGTGTTCGCCGACGGCACCACCGCCGTCCCGGCCGACCCCCGCACCATGGCGATCGGGGCCGGCGTGCTGGCAGTGCTGCTCACCCTGCTCGGGTGGGAGGCGTTCCCGCTGCTGCGCCGCACCTACGGCGCGGCCGGCGCCAGGCGCGGCGCGTTCGCGAGCAGCCGGGCGTAGATCGAGGTCGTCCACGCGGCTGCGGCGCAGCTACGGCGCGGCCGGCGCCAGGCGCGGCGCGTTCGCGAGCAGCCGGGCGTAGATCGAGGTCGTCCACGCGGCTGCGGCGCAGCTACGGCGCGGCCGGCGCCAGGCGCGGCGCGTTCGCGAGCAGCCGGGCGTAGATCGAGGTCGTCCACGCGGCGCCGGCCGCCTGGCCGAGCAGCGCGGCGCGGAAGTCCCCCGCGGCGGCCGTGACCACCGTGGCGCCGATGACCACGACGAAGGCCGAGATCGTCCACGCCATCCAGCCCGGCTCCCGCTCGATGAAGAAGCGACGGGCGAAGATGGTGTACCCGATGATGCCCGCGATCCCGGCGAGCGCCGGCGCGGCCGAGTGCACGACGCCGTGCCAGGTCGCGGAGTCCGGGGCGCCGGCCGGGAACCCGTTGACCGGGTCCGGGAGGAAGACGCCCGCGACGATCCACGCGGCGCCGCCGGCCCCGACGAACCAGGGCGCCGGGGCGTGGGCGCGCCGCAGCCCGGCCGCGCCGAGCACGGCGAGGACGCCGCAGGCCACGAAGTTGGCGATCTGCACCCAGCCCAGGTCGCCCAGGGCGAGCGAGCTCAACGGGTGCCGGGCGGGGTCGAAGCCCGTGCGGGTGTACGCCTGCGCGAGCACGCCGGCGACGAACAGCGGACCGGCTACGGCCCCGGCGAGCAGCAGCGGTCGATCGGCATCAGCCATGCCACGAAAATAGGTGACCGATTAGTCACATGTCAACGATGCAGTGGTACTGGTGCTCGGGCCGGCCGGTGACGCCGTAGCGCAGGCGGACCTCGGCGACGCCGTCGCGGGCCAGGGCGGCCAGGTACCGCTGGGCGGTGGCGCGGGAGATGCCGAGCTCGTCGGCGACGTCGGCGGCGGTGCGGGGCTGCCCGGCCCGCCGCAGCGCCTCGCTCACGAGCCGGACGGTCACCGCCGACTGGCCCTTCGGGGCGGCCGGGCGGTCCCCGTCGTGCAGCACCCGCCAGCAGCGGTCGACCTCGGCCTGGGTCAGGGTCCGCGGGCCGGTGCCGACCAGCGCGCGGTAGTGCCGGTACGCGCTCAGCCGGTCGGCCAGCTGCTCGGCCGTGAACGGCTTGACGAGGTAGTTCAGCGCCCCGCGGGCGTAGGCGGCGCGGACGGTGGCCGCGTCGGACGCGGCGGTGAGCAGGATGGCGTCGACGGTGAGCTCGGCCAGCAGGTCGAGCCCCGACTCGTCGGGCAGGTACACGTCGAGCAGCACCAGGTCGATCGGGCGCGCCGCGAGCTCGCGCCGGGCCTCGGCCGCGCTGCGGGCCGTCGCGGCCACCGCGAAGCCGTCGACCCGGTGCGTGAAGCCGACGTGGACCCGGGCGACGCGGAAGTCGTCCTCCACGACCAGGACGCTGATCGTCACGCCGGCTCCCGCGCCGGTTGCAGGGCCCCGGGCAGGCGCGCCTCGAACACGGCGCCGTGGCCGTCGCGGCCGGGATCGGTGAGGCGCACGCCGAACGCGGCGTCGTGGCCGTCGCGGCCGGGATCGGTGAGGCGCACGCCGAACGCGGCGTCGTGGCCGTGGTGGCCGGGATCGGCCAGGCGCACGTCGCCGTGCAGGCGCCGGGCGGCCTGCCGGGCCAGGGCCAGCCCGAGGCCGCGGCCGTCCTCGCCGTGCATCGACACGCCGGAGTCGAAGATCCGCCCGGCCAGGCCGGCCGGCACGCCGTCGCCGGAGTCGACGACGGAGATGTGCAGGGTGGCGCCGTCCTCGAGCAGGGCCAGGTCGACCCAGGCGGGGCGGCGGGCGCCGCGCCGGGCGGCCTCGAGGGCGTTGTCGACGAGGATGCCCAGGACGGTCGTGACCTCGACGGGGGCGGTGACGCGGGTACCGACCCAGGTCGTGTCGGCGAGCGTGAGCCGCACGTCCTTCTCCGCCGCCTCGGCGGTCTTGGCGTCCACGAACGCCTGCAGGTACGGGTCGTCGACGGTCCGGCCGGCGGCGGGGGCGGCGGTGTCGGAGACCGCGTGCAGGAACTCGAGGGCCTCGCCGCCGTGGCCGTTCTGCAGCAGCCCGGACAGCACGTGCAGCCGGTTGGCGAACTCGTGGCGCTGCGCGCGCAGGGCGGTGCTCAGCGTCCGCACGGACTCGAGCTCCCGGGTGATCGTCTCCAGGGCGGTCCGGTCGCGCAGGGTCAGCACGCCGCCGAGGTCGCGCTCGTCGCGGCGCACGGCGCGGTAGTTGGCCACGAGCACCCGCTCGCCGGCGACCGTGATGACGTTGTCGACCGGTGCGCGGTCGGCGAACACCTGGCGCAGCGCCGGGGGAAGGCTCAGCGCCGCGACCGTGCCCCCGGTGTGCACGCCGAGCAGCCGCGCCGCCTCGCCGTTGCAGACCGACACCCGGCCGTCGGCGTCGACCGCGAGCACCCCCTCGCTGATGCCGTGCAGCACCGCCTCGCGCTCCTGCACCAGCTCGGCGAGCTCGCCGGGCTCCAGGCCCAGCGTGAGCCGCTTGAGCCGCCGCGCCAGCAGCACCGAGCCGACGAAGCCGAGCAGCAGCGCCCCGCCGGCGAAGACCGCGGCGATGCCGAGCTCGCTCGTCACGTGCCCGCGGATGTCCTCGATGCGGAAGCCGACGTCACCTCGCCGACGATCGCCCCGCCGGCGTCGCGCAGCGGCGTCTTGCCCCGGGCCGAGAGCCCGAGCGTGCCCCGCTCGACGCTCACCGTGTCGCGGCCGCCGAGCACCGCCGACGGGTCGGTGCTGACCGGCTCGTGGATGCGGTCGGGGTTCGGGTGCGCCAGCCGGATGCCGAGCCGGTTGGTGATGACCACGAACAGCGCGCCGCTGGCCGCCTTCGCCGCCTCGGCCCGGGCCGGCAGCACGTGCTCCGGGTCGTCGGCGGCGGCCGCCGCGGCGATCGCCGGGTCGGCCGCGAGGGTGTGCGCGACCGCGAGGGCGCGGGTGCCGTACTGCTGGGCCAGCTCGTCGTCGAACAGCCAGCTGACGAGCGCGAAGCCGACGCCCACCACGACGACCAGCACGGCCGCCTGCAGGGCCAGCGCCTGCCGGGCGAACGGGGCGTGACGCAGGCGAAACATGACGTGAGCGTACCGCCGGGACCGCCCCGCGCACCCCGTGAGCAAAACGCGCAATACGCGGCTGACGCGGCTTGGCTCCACAACGCCGGGAAGGGTTCGCAGCGCCCGCCGGGCAACGCGGTGCCGCGGATCGTGCTCGCCTCGCTGTTCGTCATCTGGTTCGGGCTCGGCCTGTCCTCGAAGGTCGCCACCGCGGTCGTGCTCGTCGTCTTCGCCGTGTTCTTCAACGCCTTCCAGGGCGCCCGGGAGGTCGACCGCAACCTGGTCAACAACGCCCGCATCCTGGGCGCCTCCCGCACCCAGGTGCTCACGTCGATCGTCGTGCCCAGCGCCATGTCGTGGATCTTCGCCTCGCTGCACGCCGCGTTCGGCTTCGCCCTGATCGGCGCGGTCGTCGGCGAGTACGCCGGGGCCGACAAGGGCCTCGGGCTGCTCATCGCCAACGCCCAGGGCACGTTCGACGCGGCCGGCATCTACGCCGGAATGATCATCATCACCGTCATCGCCCTGCTCGCCGAGTGGCTGCTGACGCTGCTGTAGCGCCGGCTGCTGCGCTGGCGCCCACCGGTACAGACCGAAACCCAGATCTGAAGGGAACACGCGCATGCGCAAACTCGTGGCCCTCGCCGGCGAACGTCAAGGGCAAGAAGGACCAGGTCGACCTGGCCAAGACGTACACCACCGAGTACGTCACGAAGGTCGGCCCCTAGCGGAGGCGGGCCGCGCGCAGGGTGAGGTACCGCTGCTCGGGAAGGCTGGCGGTCATCCGCGCGGCCCGCAGGTAGCAGTCGCGGGCCGCGGCGGGCTCGCCGGTCAGCTCGAGCAGGTGGGCGCGCACGGCCTCGAGCCGGTGGGTGTGCGCGAGCCGGGCGTCGTCGTCGAGCGTGCCCAGCTCGGCGAGGCCGGCGACGGGGCCGTGCACCATCGCCACCGCGACGGCCCGGCTGAGCGTCACGACGGGGCCGGGCGCCACCCGGTGCAGGACGTCGTACAGGGCGAGGATCTGCGGCCAGTCGGTCGCCGCGGCCGTCGCGGCCTCGTCGTGCAGGGCGGCGATCGCGGCCTGGACCTGGTACTGCCCGACCGGGCCCGAGCCGAGGGTGCGGGCGAGCAGCGCCTGCCCCTCGGCGATCGCGGCCGCGTCCCAGCGCCCGCGGTCCTGCTCGGCCAGCGGCACGAGCTGCCCGGCGGCGTCGGTGCGCGCGGCCCGGCGGGCGTCGGTGAGCAGCATGAGCGCGAGCAGGCCGGCGACCTCGGCGTCGGCGGGGACCAGGCGGTACAGGAGGCGGGCCAGCCGGACCGCCTCCGCGGTCAGGTCCGGGCGGTGCAGGTCGGTGTAGCCCTCGTTGAACATGAGGTACAGCACGTGCAGCACCACACCGAGGGCCGGGCCCGGCTCGAACCGGCCGCCGGCCTCGCGGATGCGCTGCTTGGCCCGGCTGATCCGCTGGGCCATCGTCGCCTCCGGCACCAGGAACGCCGCCGCGACCTGCGCGGTCGACAGCCCGCCGACGGCCCGCAGCGTCAGCGCGAGCTGCGACGGCGGCGACAGAGCCGGATGGCAGCACAGGAACAGCACGAGCAGCGTGTCGCCGGGATCGTCGGGGGGCTCGTTCGTCGGGTCCAGCGCGGCCGCGACCTCCCGGCGCCGCCGGGCGCTGTCGGTGCGCCAGTGGTCGACGAGCGCCCGGCTCGCGACGGTCAGCAGCCACGCCCGCGGCCGCTGCGGCACACCCTCCGCGGGCCACCGCACGGCCGCGGCGAGCAGCGCCTCCTGCACGGCGTCCTCGCACGCGTCGAACTGCCCGTGCCGGGCCACGAGCGTGCCGAGGACCCGCGGCGCCAGCTCGCGCAGCAGGTCCTCGACCGCCCCGGTCATCGCCTCAGTCCCGCGGCGGCTCGTCCATGACCCGGCGGACCTCCATCGGGTACTCGGTCACCGCCACCACCCGCGCCGCGATCTCGACGGCACGCTCGTGCGTCGCCTCGACGATCCAGTACCCGGCGAGGGACTCCTTGATCTCGGCGAACGGCCCGTCGGTCGGGACGGGCGCCCCGCCGGCGAAGCGCACCGACGTGGCCCGGGCCGGGTCGGTCAGGTGCCGGCTCTCCACGACCTCGCCCGACTCGCGCAGCTCGCGATCCATGTCCATCATGGCCGCCTGCATGCCGCCGATCCACTCCGGGCTGCGCTCCTCGAGCGAGGCCCCGAGACCGCCGAACATCATGATCATGTACCGCATCGCCGCACCTCCGGTCCGCGCCCCGCCGTCGGGGCGTCGGCGCCGGGTCGGAGCCGCCCCGGCCGTTCTCGACATCCGCCCGGAAGATTCTGGTCGTCGCCGGCATCGACACGGCGCGGGAGTGCGGCCACCGCGCCTCCCGTTCCACCGTACAACGCGGGGCGGGGCTTGCGGCAAGGCCCCCGCACGGGCGCAGAATCGCCTGTCGAATGGGGGTTCAACATGCGTGTGATCCTGTCGACGTACGACTCGCGCGGGGGCGTCGAGCCGCTCGCGGCGCTCGCGGTACAGCTCAAGGAGCTCGGGGCCGAGGCGCTCGTGTGCGCGCCGCCGGACTGTGCCGAGCGGCTCGCCGAGCTCGAGGTACCGCTGGCGCCGATCGGCAAGCCGACCCGGGAACTCGTGCACGGGTCCGGGACGCCCGACGTGAACCGGCTCGCGGCCGACTTCATCGGGCTGCAGCTCGACCGGCTCGCGAAGGCCGCTCAGGGGTGCGACGCCATCGTGACGAGCGGCCTGCTGCCGGTCGTGGCCGGGGCGCAGTCGGTCGCCGAGCTGCTCGGGGTGCCGTCGGTGAACGTGAGCTACTGCCCGGTGTTCCTGTCCTCGCCGCACCACCGGCCGCCGCCGCTGCCCGGCCGGCCGGTGCCGGCCGACGTCACCGACCCGGCGGCGCTCGACGAGCTGGATGTGGCGAACTACAACGGGTTCCTGCGCGAGCCGCTCAACGAGCACCGCGCCGCGGCCGGGCTGCCGCCGGTGGACGACGTGCGTGCGTTCGTGCGTACCGCGCGGCCGTGGCTCGCCGCCGACCCGGTCCTCGCGCCGTGGCCGGGCGGGCGGGCCGACGTGGTGCAGACGGGGGCCTGGTTCGTGACCGACGAGCGGCCGCTGCCGGCGGACCTGGAGGCATTCGTGGACGCGGGACCGCTGCCGGTGTACCTCAGCTTCGGCAGCATGCCCGCGCCGGAAGGGTTCGCCCGGGCGGCCGTCGACGCGATCCGCGCGCGCGGCCGGCGGGTGGTCCTCGGGCGGGGCTGGGCCGGGCTCGACGGCGACGAGGACTGCTTCGTCATCGGCGAGGTGAACCAGCAGGCGCTGTTCAAGCGGGTGGTGGCCGCGATCCACCACGGCGGCGCGGGCACCACGACGACGGCGACACGGGCCGGGGTACCGCAGATCGTGGTGCCGCAGTGGGCGGACCAGCCGTACTTCGCCGGGCGGGTCGCGGCGCTGGGCATCGGGGCGGCGGCCGGCGCCGGGTCCCTCGACCAGGCGCTGGACGCGGCACTGCGGCCCGCGACCAGGCAGCGGGCGGCCGCCGTGGCCGCCACGGTCCGCACCGATGGCGCGGCCGTGGCGGCCCGGCGTCTGCTCGATCTGGCGGATCAGCAGGAGTAGGCGCAGCGCGCCACCCGGATCGCCGGGGTCGACGTGCCGGGGCCGGGCGCGGCCGCCTGCTGATCCCGCACCGGCTGCCGGCCCGGGGCTACCAGCTCGCGGCGGGGAGGTCACGCGGAGCGGGCGAACCTCGTGAACGACAGCAGGTACAGGCTGCTGAGGACCCAGCCGGCGAGCGTGGCCAGGTTGAGCCACCACTCGGTCAGGGTGCCGTGGCGGGCGTGCGGGCTGGGGTACCACGTGGTCCGCTGCCCGAGAGAGATCAGGGGCACGACGGTGTCGATGGCGTACAGCACCGGGTTGAAGCAGCGGATCTGGCCGTCGCCGCACGGGTCCGGCCGCGGCGAGCCCGCCGACGGCGCCGCGTCCGCCGCGGGGCCCGGCGGGTCCGCCGGGTCGACGGTGACCAGGCGGCCGTCGACGGCGTAGGCGTTCCCGCGCGGGTCGGTGGCGCGCAGCGTCGCGCTGACGCCCGGGACGTAGAGCGACGCGGCGACGGCGACGAGCAGCGCCAGCAGGAACCAGACCGTGCGCCCGGGACGGTAGCCGTAGCCGACCAGCAGCCCGTAGAGCAGGTCCAGGATGCTGCGCGGCGCGAGCCGGTGGCGGCGGCCGGCCCTTCGGGCCTGGTGGCGCCGCTCGATCAGGATGGCCTCGGCGTCGCCGCGGTACCCGTGCCGCCGGAAGACCTCGGCGAGCTGCTCGTAGGGCTCGGCGTCGTAGACCGACTGCCGGCGCAGCCACCGCAGCCGGGCGGCCCGGTCGAACGAGAGGTCGCCGAACCGGTCGTACGTCATGCCGGACACGATGATCCGCTCCGGCCACCGGTCCGGGTCGTCGTCGAGCACCGAGGTGGCGAGCCCGCGGAAGTCGACGCTCGGGCTGACGTGGTCCCACAGCAGGTAGACCCCGGAGCGCACGGTCGTCGAGATCGTCTGTATGGCGTGCCCGGCGGGGTTGTCGTCGGACGGTCCCGGGCACTCGAAGGACCCGCCTCGGAGGTTCAGGCGCCCCTCGATGACGCTGCGGTTGAGCGCGACGAAGCCGTTTGATCGAAATCCGTCCATGAGTCGGACCGATCCTTTGACTGTCGCCTGGCGCAGGCCCAGGGTCCGTTCACCGGGATTGACCAGGACGGCACCGCCGGCGTTGATGCTGCCGCCGATGCTCGCCCCGCGGAAACCGAGGAATCCGCCGGTCGCCTGCAGGCCCTGCAGCTGGACGCCGCCGTCGATCGTCGCGCCGGCGCCCGACACGAGCGCGCCGTCGGACCGCGGCGAGCGGAGCGTGACACCGCGCAGTACCAGGTCGCCCCGCAGGTGTGCGCCGGCGACGCTGATCGCCCCGTCGACGGTCACGCCCGGCTCGAGCACGACGTGGGAGCGGCCCTCGGCGCTGGTCAGGTTGAGGGCGTCGCGGCCGGGCGCGGCGAGCTCGGCGGCCGGATCGACGGTCACCGTGGTGAAGCGGGCGTAGGACAGGTCGATACCGCCGGTCACGCGGCACTCGCCCGCGAGCTTGAGCGGGCCGCCGATGGACAGCCGCCGCCCCACGACGGCGTAGTCGTCGTCGGCCGCCCGCAGGTGCGCGTCGCGGATCGACAGGCGGCCGGCGATTGTCGCGTTGCTCAGGGTGATCCGTCCCGCGATCCGCGGCGGCCGCCGTGTCGCGGCGTGCGGGATGATGAAGATGCTCCCGCCGATGTGCGCCTCCCCGAGGTCGACGGCCGACGCGGGGTGCGCGATGTGCGCGCCGGCCAGGTCGAAGGAGCCGTCGATCCGGGCGCCGCGCAGGCGGATCTCGCCCGTGGCGGTGAAGCCGTGCACCAGCCGGACGTTGCCGCCGACGCGCAGCCGGTTGGCGGAGACGGCGCCGTGGCGGCCGGCGTCGATGACGGTGTCGAGCGCGTGCAGGCGGCCGCCCACCTCGGCGTCGCACAGCCAGACGGCGGCGCCGCTCGAGCTCTCGCCGGTGCGGTGCACGCCCGCGATGCGCGAGCGGGACAGGTCCAGGTCGCCCCGCACGCGCACGCCGTTGGCCAGCAGGCCCGGCAGCCGCGGGGCGCCGGTGAGCGCCAGCGCGCGGACGCCGGCGTCGGTCAGGTCCGGCGCCTCGTCGAAGGTGCAGTCCGCGAAGGCCAGCGGGAACGGGACGTCGACGCCGGCCAGGTCGAGCCGGCCGCGCACGTGGACGGCGCGCAGCCGCAGGCCGTGGGGATCGACCCGGGCGGCCCCGGCCGCGGCGGCGACGCAGAGCCCGCGCAGCAGCCGGGCGTCGATCGTGCCGCCGCGCAGCTCGGTGCCGCGACGGCCGGCGGCGTGCAGCTCGCGCCGCCGGGATTCGAGGATCAAAGCCGGTCCAATCCGCTAGGGGCTGTATCGAAGTGGGGGTCGGAGCGAGCCGACGCCTGAGTCCGCCGCAGCCCGGCCATCCACTTCGATACAGCCCCTAGATCTGCTCGATGCTGGTGGCCCGCAGCTACAGCCGGCCGTCGCAACGACCGCCGGTGGGGTCGGCGAAGCCCGTCAGCCGCACCCGCAGGACGCCCCAGCCCGGGGGGCGCGTGGCGGCCGGTGAGAGCAGAGTGCCGTCCGGGCCGCTGAGGACGGCGACGGTCGACGAGGGGCCGGAGTCGGTCCCCAGCCGGTACGCATCGGCGGACATGCCTGCCAACCCTAGCGGGCCAGGCCGTCGAAGACGATGGCGAGCATGCGGGCGCGCACCTCCTCGTCGATCGCGGCCGCGCGGGACGTGGCGACCAGCAGGGCGTAGACCTCCGGCAGCTCGGCGTCGGCGCGGACGGCTCCGGCGCGCTGGGCACGCTCCAGCAGTACACCCACGGCCCGGCGCAGGCCGTTGGCGGCTTCGTGGGCCTCGCCGTCGCGGTCGCCGCCGGCGTCGAGCAGCGCCTCGCCGATCGCGATCTTCGTGGCCGCGTCGGCGACGAGGTGGCGGAAGAAGGCGTAGAAGGCGGCGCCGGGGTCCTCGTGGCCGAGCAGCGTCTCGGCCTCGGTGCGCAGCCGCTCGTACCGCCGGATGAGCACGGCCTGCAGCAGCGCCGCCTTGGTGGGGAAGTGGCGGAAGACCGTCGCGATGCCGACCCCGGCCAGGCGGGCCACCTCCTCGGTCGACGCGGCCTCGCCGCCGCGGCCGAAGACGTCCTCGGCGGCGTCGAGGATGCGGTCGCGGTTCGCCTTGCCGTCGCTGCGCATGCCCGTCCTTGCCACCGTCGCCACCCTTGCTAACCGAAGTCCAGACTCCGTACCATCGGAGTCATGACTTCGGATCGTACCCCCCGTGAGGTCTTCCTGGCGCTCGTGGACGGCATCGCCGGGGAGCGCTGGGACGAGCTGCCGGGCCTCTACGCGGAGCGCACCGACGTGACGCATCCGCTCCACCCGCTGCGCGTCCCGGCCCTGCGCACCCGCGACGAGCTGCGCGAGCACTTCCGGCCGCCCGGTGCCGGCCCGCGGCTGCGGCGCCGGGTGAGCGACGTCGTCGTGCACGAGACCGCGGACCCGGAGGTGATCGTGGCCGAGTTCGCGTACCGCGGCGTCGTCGAGGACACCGGCGAGCAGTTCACGCAGCCGGCCATCCTGGTGCTGCGCGTGCGGGACGGGGAGATCGTCGAGTCCCGCGACTACCTCGACCACCTGACGTCCGCCCGCGTCCGCGGTCAGCTCGACGAGGTCATCGCGGCCGTCAAGATCGCCCCGCGTTGACGAAGGCGACGATCTCGTCGAGCGCGGGGCGGTAGTCGTCGCCGGTGTCGACGTCGATCTCGGGGACGTCGAGCCGGACGCGGTCGAAGCCGTCGTGCCCGGCCGCGTGCTCCTGCCGGGTGGCGAGGTGCGTGTCGGCGTGGGCGCGCCGGGTGGGGCTCTCGCCCTGCCGGCGCTGGATGCGGGCCCGGGCGGTCTCGGCCGGGACCTGGCAGTGGACGATCCGGATGTCGGCGAGTTCGCGCAGGGGTTGCAGGTGCGGGCGCCAGAGCCGGTCCTGGAACGCGGCTTCGGCCACCGTGGTGACGCCGGCGCCCAGGAGCAGCTCCAGCGACCGGAAGAACACCGGCAACGTGCGCAGGTTGAGCTCGTCGCCGGGCGCGGCGACGTAGCTGCCGGTCGCGTGGACCATGCCCTCCTTGATCTCGTCCCGGCAGATGGCCGGGCAGCCGATCGCGCGGGCGAGCCGATGGGCCAGGGTGGTCTTGCCGGCGCCGGGCGGGCCGCTGACGACGACGAGGATCGGTCGTGTGCTCACTGCCTGGTTATAGCGGTGCTCGCGCCGTCCCGCTCGACACTTTCGTGGCAAAATCAACGTTCGTCAATGGTATTCCATGGATGGAGGCCGCCAGTGTCCATCAACCGTCGTACCGTTCTTGCCGCCGGCGCGGGAGTCGCCGCCGGGCTGACCCTGCCGGGCGTCGCCCTGGCCGGAGACCGTGCCGTGGGCTTCACGCTCGACGCCGTGACGCTCGACGGTGGCGAGCAGGTCGTCTCGCTCACCCTCGACACCGCCCGGCTCGGCCCGATCGCCCCGGGCTCGCTGACCGCCGGGACGTTCACCGTGCACGCCAAGGCGACCAGCCCGATCCCGATCGCGCCCGGGGATCAGATCTTCAGCGAGTACGACCTCGATCGTGTCGTCACCGCCGCGCGCCTCGACCACCGCGGCAACATCGTGCTGGAGCTGAGCACGGCGGAGGGGCAGCTCGGCGGCGGCACGCTCGGCTACATCGCGAGCAGGGGCCGCAACGTGCGGCTGAACCTGGTGTACACGGTCACGCAGCGGGCGCCGCTGCGGCTGCGCAACGGCCGCGCGGTCACCATCGCGCGGTTCGGGCAGGGCCGGCTCGTCAACCCGGAGGTGGACGCGTTCGGCTACCACACCTCGGGCTCGGGGATGCAGTACCGGCTCTTCAGCGCCCCCGGGGCCGCCCGCCCGCTGATCGTGTGGCTGCACGGCGGCGGCGAGGGCGCGTCGCTGCCCGACAACTACTACGACAACGAGACCACGCTGCGGGCCAACCGCGGGGCGCTCGGGTTCGCCACGCCCGAGGCGCAGCGGATCTTCAACGGCGCGCACGTCGTCGTGCCGCAGAGCACCTCGTACTGGCTCGAGGACGGCGACCGCTTCGCGCCGCTCATCCGCGAGATCGTCGACGACGTCGCCCGCCGGTACGCGGTCGACCGGCGGCGCATCTACGTGGCGGGCTGCAGCAACGGCGGGTACATGAGCCTGAAGATGACGACGGTGTACCCGGACACGTTCGCCGCGTCGGTGCCGATCTGCGGCGTCGTGACGGACGTGCTCACCGACGACGAGCTGCGCCACATCGACACCCCGACGTGGCTGGTCGCCTCGCGCGACGACGACACGGTGCCGCCGGAGGCCAACACGGTCCACGCGCACGATCTCATCCCGCGGTCGCTGCTGTCGCTGTACGACCACGTGATCTGGAACGGGTACCAGTTCCCTGGGCACTGGTCGTGGATCTACGTGGCGCGCAACGATCCGAGCATCGGCGGTACCCATGTCTGGCAGTGGATGTCACGGCAGCGCGGCTGACGGCAGGCGCACGACGCAGGCGCCTGGCGCGCCGAAGGGCTCCAGCACCGCCTCCTCGCCGAGCACGCCCCGGACCACGCCGGCGTGCAGCCCGCACATGGCGTCGGGCTGCGGCCCGACAAGTTCCAGGAACGGGCAGGTGTACAGGTGGATCTCTCCGGCGTGCCGCCGCGGCCCTCGAGGCGCCGCCCGCTCAGGTACGCCCCGGGGATGACGCCGAACTGCCTCCCGAACTCGCGCACCAGGTGCGACTTCGACATGAGCGCGGCGGCGGCGACAACGTCGAGGTTCAGCGCCGGGTCGGCGAACTCGCGGTCGATGAGGTCGCGCGCCCGGCGCAGGTGAACGGCCGGCGTTGTCGCTGTTCCTAGTGTCCTATGGCTTACGCGCTGTGATGAGGTACGGCAATCCGCCGCCGAGGGTGAAGTCGGGGCGGGGTTCGGCCGTCGCGTCGGTGAAGCCCGCCGCCGTCAGCGCCTCGAGGATCGGCGCCGGGTCGTCCAGGTGCATGAACGGCAGCGCGTCCCGGGTGTCGTCGGTGTAGTGCTCGGCGAACAGCGGCGGCAGGTCCCCGCCGCCGGTGAACCAGAAGCCGTCCACGGCCACGAGCCGGCCACCGGGGCGCAGCAGGCCGGACCAGTTCGCCATCGCCCGGGCCGGTTCGCGCAGGGTCCACAGCAGGTGCCGGCTCGTCACGGCGTCGAAGGAGGCCGGGGCGAAGCCGGGCGCGACCGCGTCGCCGAGCCGGGCGTCCACGGCCAGGCCGCGCGCGGCCGCGTTGGCGGTGAGCTCCGCGAGCATGGCCGGGGCGAGGTCGACCGCGGTGACCCGGTGGCCGAGCGACGCCGCGGCGAGGGCCAGGTAGCCGGTGCCGGCCGCCACGTCCAGGACGTCGGCCGGGGGATCGGGCAGCACCGCGGCGAGGGCGTCGACCCACTGCTCGTACTGCGCCGAGCCGTGCTCGGCGACGTTGCCGGCGTGCGCCTCGTAGCCGGGCGCCGCGGTGTTCCAGAAGGTGGTGATGTGGTCCTGAACGGGTTCGCTCATCGCTGTTGCTCCGTTCGTGGGAGTCACGGGTTCCGGACGCCGATCGTCCGGAATCGTCGGTACGGTCCTCGCCATGGCTATCGCACGTTATCCGGGTCTCGTGATCGACTGCCCCGATCCGGGGGCGCTCGCCCGCTTCTACGGGACGATGCTCGACTGGAAGGTCGACGTCACCGAGGACTGGGCCCACATCCAGGCGGAGTACGGCCACACCATCTCGTTCCAGCGGGTCGAGGGGTTCTCGGCGCCGGACTGGCCGGGGCAGGAGCACCCGCAGCAGATGCATGTCGACGTGACCGTCGACGATCTCGACGAGGGTGAGGCGGCGGTGCTCGCGCTCGGGGCGACGAAGGACAGGAATCAGCCCGGTACGACCTTCCGGGTCTTTCTGGATCCGGCGGGTCATCCGTTCTGCATTTGTCTGCCGTAAATGGGTACTGGGCCTTGTGGCTCGCCGCCGGCACCTTGAGATCATTATCGTCATCGCTGCGCAGTGCGGGCTGGCGGCGGCGCTCTCGTGGATGGTGGCGCACCGGCTGTTCGGTGTGGCGATGCCGGTGTTCGCGCCCACCGCGGCGGTCGGCACCATCGTGGCCGCGCTCGGGCAGCGGGCGCGGCGCACGGCGGAGCTGCTCGCGGGGGTCGCCGGCGGCATTCTGGTCAGCGATGCGCTGTTGTGGCTCATCGGGTTCGGGCCGTGGCAGACCGGGCTGGTGGTGATGCTCGCGGTCGGGCTCGGGCTGCTCGTGATGGGCGACAGCGGCGCGCTGGTCGCGCAGGCGGCCAGCTCGGCGGTGCTGATCGCCACGCTGTGGCCGGCCCTGCCCGCGGCGCAGTGGCGACGGCTCGAGGAGGCGGTGGTCGGGGGAGTGGTGGGGCTGGTCGTGGTCGGGCTGCTGCTGCCGGTGAACCCGATGCGGGTGCTCGACCGGGCCGCCGCGCCGATCGTGGATACCGTCTCGGTGGAGCTGGAGAACGTTGCCCGGGCGCTCGCCGCGCGCGATGCCGACCTGGCGATCGTGGCGCTGGAGCGGTTGCGGGGCATCGGGCCTCATCTGGTGCGGATGCACGAGGCGATGAACGGGGCCGAGGAGGTGGTGACGCTCGCGCCGGCGCGGTGGAAGCGGCGGCGGGATGTGGAGCGGTACCGCCGGGCGCTCGACCATGCGGACAGTGTCGTGCTGGAGTGTCGCGAGCTGGCCCGGTGGGCGGCCAACGGGCTGCAGCGGGGCGAGCCGGTGCCGGAGCCGCTGCAGCATGCGGTGGCCGGGCTCGCGGCGGCGGTCCGCACGGCGCGGCGGGCCGGACGGCACGGCGAGCAGTACGACCGCATCCGGGAGGCGGCCTGCGAGGTGGCGCGGCTGGCGGGGCGGGCCGACCGCACCGGCGGCCTGGGGCAGTTCGGCGAGGGCATGGTGACGCAGCTGGTGACGATCGCGAGCGACCTGATCCGCGGTACGGGCTGCGATCCGGCGACGGCCAACCGCATGGTCCGCGAGGCCGCCGCGACGTGAGTCAGGCCAGGGCGGCGCTCTTGCGGTCGGCGTACTCACGCTCGGTCAGCAGGCCGGAGGCGTTGTCGTCGGTGAGGCGCTGCAGGACGGCGAGCCGGTCGGCGGTGCCGGGCTCGGCGATCGCGGCCCGGAGGCGGTCGTACTCGGCCGGGGTGAGCACGCCGGTGTCACGCAGCCGGCGCAGGTGGGCCCGGGGGGTGCCGGTTCCCGGAGTGCGGCGCCGCCGGAGGAGCGCGCCGACGCCGAACGCGAGGCCCATCGGGATGAAGACGCCGCTCATGATGTACGCGCCGGACCGTATGTCGGCCGCCATCGAGTCCTGCACGGCTGCCTTGATGAGCACGAGCAGGCCGAGGCCGGCGAACCCGAGGGACCACAGCAGCTGCCCGATGCCGGGTTGGGCGAGGCCGTGGCGGCTCACGACGATCCCGGCGACCCACAGCAGGATGCCGCCGAGGAGCAGCAGGGTCCACCAGATGGTGCCCGAGGGGCAGGTGCGGGTGGAGACGTAGGGGCCGCCGGAGCTGCAGCTGCCGATGTTGAGCATATGATTCAGCCCGGCCGCGAGCATGACGAGACCGGCCAGCCCGGCGACCATACTCAGGGCGTCCCGCACCCTCGGTGTCATGCGGCGAGGGTCGCACACCGGGGTGCGGGAGCGCGCTGTCCGATTGGCGACCGCTATTCGAAGAACTTGAGTCCGAAGCCGGTGTCGCTGGTGGCGCCGGGGACGTTGGCGCGGCGGTACGTCACGCCGCCCCACCAGACGGCCGAGCCGATGTACCAGTAGCGGGCCGACCAGGAGTACGGGGTGCCCTTGGCGACGGCGTGGAACATGGTCGGGAAGCGGTTGCCGGCGGGCGGGCTGGTGGCGATGTCGCCGCGTTCGAGGACGAAGGTGTGGTGGCCGGGGCCGTCGACGTAGAGGGTCGGGTCCCAGCCGGCCATCATGTTCGGGGCGTAGGAGCCGAAGAGGCAGCCGTTGCTCTTGTACCAGTCCCACACGTAGGTCGGGTCGCCGCCGGCGCGCAGGCGGAGTTCGGCGAGGCAGTACTTGCTGCTCCAGCTGCCGTTGGCGGAGTACACGATGTGCAGCCGGCCGTCGGGGTCGAGGATCGGCTCGGGGGCCTCGTTGATGTAGGGGTTGCCGACGGTGCGTTCCCAGGCCTCGCGGGGCTGGGAGATGACGTACCGGCCGCCGGTGGCGGCGGTGGGGCTGCCCATCCGGGCGATGTAGAGGTTCTGTTCGACGTTGGTGTCGCCGGCCCAGCCGGACCACACGAACCAGCGCTGGCCCTGGAAGGTGAACGGCGCGCCGTCGATGGCCCACTTGTCGTTGGGCAGGGCGACCTTGGCGGCGGCGGTGTAGCCGGCGTCGGCGGTGGCGGAGTCGATGTGGTACATCCGGTGGGCCGCGCCGGTGCCGGCGGAGAAGTAGATGTGGTAGCGGCCGTCCTGGTAGACGATTTCGGGCGCCCACACCTCGCCGAGGCCGCCGGTGTCCTTCCAGACCTGTTTCTTCGGTGCGGAGGCGATCCCGGCGAGGGTGGTGGCGGTGCGGATCGCGACGCCGCCGTCGACGGACTTGGCCGCGACGTAGCGGCCGTTGACCTTGATGACGCTGGGGTCGGCGCCGCCGAGGCTCGTGGCGGCGGCGTCGGCGGGGCCGGCGGTGGTGAGCGCGGGGACGAGGGCGAGCGCGGCGGCGATGACGAGGGCGGCGGCACCGGAGCGGCGGATGCGGGGCATGGCCGCAACATCTCCCAGCCCATGCATGCCTGTCAATAGAAGTCCATCGAATGGTAAGGTTCCCTTAACGAAGCATCGATGGGCTCGGGCCATGAAGCGTTTCGTCGCGCTGGCCCTCGCGCTGGCGGTGGTCGCCGTCCCCGGCACCGCGCAGGCGCACGGCCCGGCCCAGCCCGCCCCCAACTACACCACCAAGACGCCCTACGAGCCGCAGCAGCGGCCCCGCGAATACCAGCCGGCCCCGCGCGGTTTCGTGCCGGTCTTCACCGAGAACGTCGCCCGGCACGGATCGCGGGCCATGTCCGACAGCGACGACGGCGACGCGGTCCTGGCCGTGCTGCAGCGGGCCCAGGCCGGGCAGGGCCTGACCGGGCTCGGCGCCGGGCTCGTCCCGCAGGTGCAGGCGCTGCTCGCGGCCGGGGCCACGGTCGGCTTCGGCAGCCTCGCGGGCCTCGGCCGGCAGGAGCAGCGCGGGACCGCCCTGCGGATGCAGGCGCGGCTGCCGGGGCTCTTCGCCGACATCGCCGCCCGGCACCGGCCGATCGAGGTGCAGACCTCCGGCGTGACCCGCGCGGTGGACAGCGCGAACGCGTTCACCGGCGGGCTCACCGCGGGCAACCCGGCCCTGACCGGGCTCGTCCAGCCTCCCGTCACGAACAAGGATCTGCTGTACTTCCACAAGCAGCCGCAGAACGCCGACTATCAGGCCTATGTGGACGGTGACCCCGACCTGGCCGCCGTGCTCGCCGGCATCGAGGGCCGCCCGCGCACCGCCGAGGTCGCCCGGCACGTCGTGTCGCGGCTGTTCACCCCGGCCTTCGCCGCGAGCCTGTCCACCGGCGAGCAGACGTCCTTCGCCCGGTCGCTGTTCGAGTTGTACTGCGCGCGCCCGGACCTGCGCGTCGAGGCGCCCGGCGTGGATCTGGCCCCGTTCCTGTCCCCGGCCGACGCGGCGTGGCTGGCGTACCTCGACGACGCCTCCGAGTTCTACGAGAGCGGCCCCGGGTTCGCGGGGCGCACCATCACCTACGCGATGGCCCGGCCGCTGCTCGACGACCTCTTCGCGCAGGTCGAGGCCGAGGCGGCCGGCACCAGCGCCAAGGGTGCGGTGCTGCGGTTCACGCACGCCGAGGAGATCGAGCCGCTGGCCGTGCTGCTGCAGCTGCCGGGCAGCACGAAACAGGCCCCGCGGGAGCGGCCGTACACGTACGACACCAACCCGTGGCGCGGCGCGAGCGTCGCCCCGATGGCCGCGAACATCCAGTGGGACCTGTTCGCGAAGGACGGGGTGTACCTCGTGCGGATGCTCTACAACGAGCGTGAGACCGCGTTCCCGCCGTCGTGCCGCCCGATCGCGAAGGGCAGCGGGTTCTACCGGCTGACCGAGCTGCGCCGCTGCTTCAACCGCTGAGCTGCCTGCTCAGTCGCGGCCTCGCCGCAGCTGGGTGAACACGGCCGCGCCGACGGGTTCGGCGAGGGTGAAGCGGAAGTCCGCGGGCGCGCCGCCCGCGAAGAGCCGCTCGCCCTCGCCGGCCACGGCCGGGAAGGTGATCAGCCGGTACTCGTCGACGAGGTCGGCGGCCGCGAGGGCGTGCACCAGGCTCAGGCTGCCGATCACGACGACGTCGCGGCGGGTGCGCTCGTCCTTGGCCCAGGCGACCGGGTCGCCGTCGATCGCGGCCGAGTTCGGCCACGCGGCGGCGTCGATGCCGGTGCGGGTGGCGACACGCTTCTGCGTGGCGTTCATGACTTTGGCGTACTCGCTGTCCCGGCCCGGCCACAGCCGCGCGAACTGCTCCCAGGTGCGCCGGCCGTAGAGCTGCACGCCGTGCTCCATGCGCTCGGCGAGCCGGAACTTGTCGTCGGTGACCGGCCCCGAGCCGAACCGGAACGCCCAGCCGCCGTAGCTGGTACCGCCGCGCCCGTCCGGATCGGAGACCACGCCGTCGAGCGTGATGAACTGGATGACGATGATGTCGCCCACCGTGGGGCTCCCCTCCGCTGTGCGGGCGGCACCGATGCGGCCGCCCTCACCCACCACGTACCGGCGGTGGCCGGCGAACTCATCGCTCCCGCCGGGAAAATGTTTGTAGGCTGCCCGGCGTGACGGAGTTCGAGGCGTTCCGCGGTGACCTGCTGGCGCACTGCTACCGGATGCTCGGGTCGTTCCACGAGGCCGAGGACCTGGTGCAGGAGACGCTGCTGCGGGCCTGGCGGGCCGCCGACCGGTTCGACCCGCAGCGGGCGTCGCTGCGCACGTGGCTGCACCGCATCGCCACGAACGCGTGCCTCAACGCCCTGGAGGGGCGGGCCCGGCGGCCGCTGCCGAGCGGGCTGGGCCCGGCCGGCGACGATCCGCACGCGCCGCTCACGCCGAGCCTCGACGTGCCGTGGCTGCAGCCGTTCCCGGACGACCCGGCGGCCACCCTGGAGCAGCGCGCCGGGCTGCGGCTGGCGTTCGTCGCGGCGCTGCAGCTGCTGCCGGCCCGGCAGCGGGCGGTGCTGCTGCTGCGGGAGGTACTGCAGCTGCCGGCGGCCGAGGTCGCCGAAGCCCTCGACACCAGCGTCGCGTCGGTGAACAGCAGCCTGCAGCGGGCCCGGGCCACGCTGCACGCGGCCGCCCCGGCCTGGGAGGACCTGCGCGACCCGGCCGACCCGGGTGAGCGGGCCGTGGTCGAGCGCTACCTGGCCGCGTTCGAGGCGGCCGACGTGCCGGGCCTGACGAAGCTCCTCGCCGACGACGTGATCATGGAGATGCCGCCGGTGGACCTGTGGCTGCGCGGGCGGGAGCACTACGGCACGTTCATGGAGCGGGTCTTCGCCATGCGCGGGCCGGGCTGGCGGCTGCGGCCGGTCGCGGCCAACGGGGGCCCGGCCCTGGCCGCCTACGCGCCGGACCCGGCCGGCGGCGGGGTGCGGGCCCACTCGCTGCAGGTGCTGACCGTGCGCGGCGGCGTGGTCCGGCACAACGTCACCTTCGCCGACCCGTCGGTCTTCACCGCGTTCGGGCTTCCGGCGGCGTACGAGCCGCGTTGACCGGGCCCACCAGGCCGGGCTGGACGCCGACGGCGTACGAGCCGCGTTGACCGGGCCCACCAGGCCGGGCTGGACGCCGACGGCGTACGAGCCGCGTTGACCGGGCCCACCGGGCCGGGCTGGACGCCGGCGGCGTACGAGCCGCGTTGACCGGGCCCACCGGGCCGGGCTGGACGCCGGCGGCGTACGAGCCGCGTTGACCGGGCCCACCGGGCCGGGCTGGACGCCGGCGGCGCGTTGCCCGGTCGCCGGCCGGTTGCCGGGTCGTACTCCTCGGCGAGCGGCCCGACGCGCCGTGCCGGGGGAGCGGCCCCCGAACCGGAATCCGTGGTACGCCCGGTCGATTCCGGGGGCCGGGCCGGCAGCGTTTCCGCATGATCGGACATGAGCGGACATCGATCAGGCGGGGACGATTCTGCCTCCTCTTACATGTCGTAGGTGAAGGCCGTGAATGTCTTCAGTCGTATAGCCGACAGTCGGTCGCGGCGATTGGAAACAACGGAGGCCGACGGAACGCCCGAATTGTGCGCTCTCGCCAGTTCTCGTAATCGGCCATTCACGTGTTGGAATTGCTGGTTTGTATTCACCTTTTGTTCACCGTCTATTTGCACGATGGACAGTGCGATTTTTTGGCTAATAGGGTTGTTGTTCATCTGCGGTGTCAAAGGCTGCGGATCTTATCGGCTTTCTGGATCTTCATCGCAACGGAGGTGACGCCGACTCTCGTGAGCGCTAACACACGCTATTGACCAGCGTGTTTCATATGGCCTGGAACCGCCGCCCGGCCGGGGCGATCGGTCCGGCGCAACGCGCCCTCCGGCGTCCGCGCAAGCGGGACGCGGCGGGAATGCAACGCAGCACAGGGCGGCCGAAGCCGTCCAAATCAAGCGTGCCGAAAAACGATCACAATGGAGGTCGTGAATGACCGACATCGCCCACTCGGAGAGCTCCGGTACGAGCCCCGTATTCGATTTTGATCCCGCCGGAGCCAGTGAAACGGTACAACTGACGATTGTCATTCCCACCCGCAACGAGGTGGACAACGTCGCGACTCTGTTTGCCGGGGTCAACGCGGCGTTCGCCGACGTCAGCGCCGAAATTCTCGTGGTGGACGACAGTGACGACAGCACGCCCTTCCTGATCGCCGAGCAGGCGGAGACGAGCCGGCTGCCGGTGCGGCTGCTGCACCGCGAGTCCGACGATCGGCGCGGCGGCCTCGGCTCGGCGGTCGTCGCCGGGGCCCGGCACGCGCGCGGCGAATGGGTGGTCGTCATGGACGCCGATCTGCAGCATCCGCCGGAGGTGGTGGCCCGGCTGACCCTGGTCGCGGCGCGGCACAGCGCGGACATCGTGGTCGGCACCCGCTACGCCGGGACGGGCTCGGCCAGCGAGGGTCTGCACGGTGCACGCCGGGTCGCCGGCTCGTCCACCGCGACGCGGCTGGCCAAGGCGATCTTCCCCCGGCGGCTGGCCACCATCACCGATCCGATGAGCGGCCTGTTCGCGTTCCGCCGGGCCGCGGTGGACCTGAACCGGCTCGATCCGATCGGCTTCAAGCTGCTGCTGGAGATCCTGGTCCGGCACCCGGGCAGCACGGTGGCCGAGGTCAGCTACGAGATGGCGGCCCGGCACGCCGGGCGGTCCAAGGCGTCGCTGCGCGAGGCGCTGACGTACGTGCGCCACCTGGCCCGCCTGCGCCGGCACCGTCTCGCCGGCCAGCTCAACCAGCGGCCGAAGACGCGCCGGGAACGCCTGCAGCAGCTCGGCCGGATGATCGCCTTCGGGCTGGTCGGCGCCTCCGGCATCGCCGTCAACACGTTCGCGCTGTGGGCCGCCTACGAGATGGCCAGCCTCAACCACCTGCTCGGCGCCGCGATCGCCACCCAGGCGTCCACGCTGTGGAACTTCGCGCTGGTCGAGCTGCTGGTGTACCGGCGCAAGGGCAACGGCACCTGGCGCGGGCGGGCGGTGCGCTTCTGGGCGATGAACAACCTGCTGCTGCTCGCGCGCCTGCCCGTCCTGCAGGCCCTGGTATGGGCCGGACTCGGCGTGCTGCAGTCCAACGCCGTGACCCTCGTCGGGCTGTTCCTGGTCCGGTTCCTGCTCAACGATCGGGTCATCTACGGCGGGCGCGGTGCGGAGCCTGCCCGGGACCCGGTGCACCTGCTGGTGGACAGCGGCCCGGCCGCGGAGCCCGCGGTCTCCAGCCGGCGGCGGTCCACCTACCTGAAGTACCGCTACGACATCGCGGGCACCGTCACGATCGGCTCGCAGATCCTGCTGCCGGAGCTGGAGTTCTTCCGGGCCCAGTGGGTCGCCGACGACAGCGTCGACATCGCGGTCCGGGTCGGCGACGTCGGCAACCGCCGCCCGCGCCGCCGCGCGGCGATGACCGAGTTCGTCGAGCCCGCCGCGTTGCGCTACGAGGAGCACCTGGGCCGATTCGGCGCGAACTTCCGGGTCGAGCTCGGCGAGCAGATCAACATCGTCGTCGGGCCGCTGCTGGCCCGCTCGCCGCACGTGGTGTACACCAACATCGTCGAGGCGCTGCTGCGCTTCGTGCTCATCTCCCGGGGCCGGATGCTGCTGCACTCGGCGTGCGTGACGCTCGGCGGCGTCGGGGTCATGCTCTCGGCGCTCACCGACACCGGCAAGACCGCGACGATCCTGCGGCTGCTGCGCGACCATGGCGGGCGATTCCTGTCCGACGACATGACCGTCGTCGACGCGCACGGCAACGCGGTCTGCTTCCCCAAGCCGCTCACCATCAGCGCGCACACCCTGCGCGCCGTCAACGCCACCGACCTCACCGGGAAGGAGTGGCGCCGGCTGCAGCTACAGAGCCGGCTGCATTCCAAGGGCGGCCGGTCGATCGCCCTGACCCTCGCGAAGTTCAACCTGCCGATCATGGGCATCAACGCGATCACGCAGATGGTGGTGCCGCCGCCGAAGTACAGCGTCGACCGGCTGGTGCCGTGCCGGCTCGGCAGCTCCGCGGTGGTCGAGGAGCTGTTCATCATCGAGCGCGGCAAGCCCCACATCGCCGATCTTTCCTTCGACGACACCGTCGAGCGGATGATCGCCAACACCGACGACGCGTACGGCTTCCCGCCGTTCCGGTACCTGGCGCCCGCGGTCACCGTCGGCGGCCTGGGCTACACCGAGCTGCGGGCCCGGGAGCGGGAGATCCTGAAGGGCTTCCTGGCGAACGTACGTACCCGCACGGTCGCCTCCGACTGCTTCGGCTGGGCCGACGAGATTCCGAAGCTGATCCGGGCCGCCGATGCGTCCGCGGAGCCGGACCTTCCCGCGCCGGCGCGGCGCCAGCACGCCGAGGAGATGTTCCCCAACTGGAGGGCCGCTGGTCGGCTGGCCGCCTCCGGAGGCATCGCATGACCGTGGCGTTCGTGGTCGTGTACGCGCTGGTCACGACCGTCCTGTTCGCCGTCGCGGCGACCACGTTGAGCTGGATGATCGACTCCTGGCGCACGCCGCAGGCGCTCGGCCAGATGCCGTTTCCGCGGCCCGACGAACCGCGGCTGTCGTTCTCGTTGATCGTCCCGGCGCGCCACGAAGAGGCGGTCCTGGCCGACACGGTGCAGCGGCTGCTGCAGCAGCGCCACCCGGCGCTGGAGGTGCTGGTGGTCGTCGGTGACGACGACCCCGGTACCGCCGCGGTGGCGCACCGGCTCGCCGAGCAGGACCCGCGGGTGAAGGTCGTGGTCGACGACAGCCCGGCCAAGAACAAGCCCAAGGCGCTCAACCGGGCGCTGCAGTACTGCACGGGCAAGGTGGTCGGGGTCTTCGACGCCGAGGACGAGGTCGCCCTCGAGCTCCTCGAGCACGTCGACGCCTGCTTCCGGGCGACCCACGCCCACGTCGTGCAGGGCGGGGTACAGCTCATGAACTACCGCTCCAGCTGGTGGGCCCTGCGCAACACCCTGGAGTACTTCTTCTGGTTCTCCAGCCGGCTGCACTTCCACGCCCGCAGCGGCTTCATTCCGCTCGGCGGCAACACCGTGTTCGTCCGCACCGACCTGCTGCGGCTGGTCGGCGGCTGGGACACGGAGTGCCTGGCCGAGGACTGCGAGCTGGGCATTCGGCTGTCCGTCGCCGGCGCCCGGGTGGCGGTCGCCTACAGCCCGGCGCTCGCCACCCGCGAGGAGACCCCGACGTCGCTGCGCGGCCTCATCAAGCAGCGCACCCGGTGGAACCAGGGATACCTGCAGGTGCTGCGCAAGGGCGAGTGGCGGCGGTTGCCCACCGCCGGCAAGCGGTGGATGGCGCGCTACCTGCTCGCCTCGCCGTTCCTGCAGGCGGTCGCGGGCGTGCTGGTGCCGGTGTCGCTGCTGTCGATGGTCCTGTTCAAGGCCCCGGCCACGTTCGTGCTGTTCACGTTCCTGCCGCTGGTGCCCACGGTACTCAGCGTGGCCATGGAGATCGTCGGGCTGGCCGAGTTCAACCGGATGTTCGCGCTCGGCGCCCGGTACCGCGACTACCTCAAGCTCATCGCGGGCGCGTTGCCCTACCAGCTGCTGCTGTCCGTGGCCGCGATCCGCGCGTCGGTCCGCGAGCTGCGGGGCCAGCGCGGCTGGGAGAAGACGGAGCACGTCGGGGCGCACCGCGAGCTGGAGGTGGCGGTGTCATGAGCTCGGCCGCGCTGTACGACCTCGAGCTGCCACCGCTGGACATCGACCTCGGCGGCGCACCCGCCAGGCCGGCCCGGCGGCACCGGGCGCGGCTGGCCGCGCTCGTGGCCTGGCTGCGGGCGCACCGGTGGGACCTGCTGATCGTCGCGGCGCTCACCGTGCTCGGCGGCATCGTGCACGCGGCCGGCATGTACCGCTCGCCGGCGCGCTTCGACGACGAAGGCACCTACACCGCCTACGCGTGGGCGGTGCAGAACATCGGCCACCTCGGCCACTACACCTACTGGTACGCCCATCCGCCGCTCGGCTGGATCCAGATCGCGGCGTGGAACTGGATCACGGACGCGGACGGGCGGGCGGCGTACGCCGTCGGGGCGACCCGCGAGCTCATGCTCGTCGGCAAGCTGGTGTCGATTCCGCTGCTGTACGCGCTGGGCCGCCGGCTGGGCTTCACCCGCGCCGGCGGCACCGTCGCGGTGCTGGTGTTCGCGCTCAGCCCGTTGTCGGTGTACTTCACCCGGGCCGCGCTGCTGGACAACATCGTCACGCCCTGGCTGCTCGCGGCGTTCCTGTTCGCGGCCTCGCCCCGGCGCAGCGTCACCGCCGCGGTGGCCGGCGGCGCGTGTTTCGCGATCGCGGTCCTGACCAAGGAGACCGCGCTGCTGTACCTGCCGGCCGTCGCCCTGCTGCTGTGGATGCAGGCCGACAGACGCAACCGGCGGTTCACCATCACGATGTTCGCGACGTGCTTCGGCCTGCTGTGCTCGGCCTACCCGCTGTACGCCCTCATCAACAACGAGCTGCTGGCCGGCCCCAACCACGTCAGCATCGAGTACGCGGTGCGCTGGCAGCTGTTCGAACGGGTCGGCAGCGGCAGCATCTTCGACCCCAAGAGCACCGCCCACGCGGTCATCGCGAGCTGGGTCGACCAGGATCGGTGGCTGCCGCGGCTGGCCCTGGCCTGCGCGCTGCCGGGCCTGTTCATCCGGCGCACCCGCGCCGTCGCCGTCGCCTTCGGCATTCAGGTGACCCAGATGCTGCGCAGCGGCTACCTGCCGTACCCGTACGTGATCGCGATGATTCCCTTCGCCGCGTTGACCGTCGCCGGCACCATCGACTGGCTGGTCAGCGGCCACCTGTTCGTCGTGGCCCGGATTCGCGACCGGATCGACTCCCGGCTGCGCGCCCGGTTCGGCTCGGCGCTGTGGCGGCGGGGCCGGATGGTCGCCGTCGGCGGCGCCGCGCTCGTGCTGACGCTGCTGGTCGCGCACTCGTGGCAGTACGGCCTGAAGGATCTGCGGGTCAACAACCGCGACGCCGGCAAGGCCGCGGCGCTGCGATGGGTGCTCGACAACGTCGGCAAGGACGAGTACCTCGTCGTCGACGACGCATTCTGGGTCGACCTCGTCAACGCCGGGTATCCGCGCAGCCACGTCATCTGGTTCACCAAGCTCGACGTGGACAAGGACGTGCGCCTGCCCGGCACGCCGCAGTGGGCCACGATCGACTATCTCCTGCTGGACCACCAGGACGACCTGTCGGTACACGTCCAGGCCGACGGGCAGCCGTCGAAGGACACGCTCGACCTGTTCCCGACGCTCGGCAAGGCGCTGCAACACGGCCGGGCCGTGGCGAGCTTCGGCACCGGGCTCGACAGCGTCACCGTCCGCGCGGTGGACCCGGGCGCCACGACGGCGAAGAAGCCCGAGGGCTGACGATGACCGTGACGCGGGCCCACGTCGCCCGGCCGGGTCGCCCCCAGCACCCGGCCGGGCCGCCCGCGCGCGCGTCCGCTCCGGCCCGGCATCGCGCCCCGACGCGGTGGCGGGCCATCGTCGGCGCTGCCGCCGCGTCGGCGCTGCTGTGCACGCTGATCCTGTCCGCCACGATCGTCGCCTGGCGGCTGAGCCGGCCCGCCCCCGTGATCGTCTGCGGCACCGATCCCCTGCAGGCGGCCGCGGTCGCCGGGCTCGCCGACTTCGCGCAGTGGCTGCACCGCGAGGACGCCACCGGCTTTGTCGGCGAGGTCGGCTGGCCCTCGGGGCCGGACGCGGACTCGTGGAACGCCCTGGCCGACACCTGGTACCGGGCCGCGGACGCGATCGGGCTGCCGGTCACCGCATGGGCGGCCGGGCAGTGGCCGGCGAACTACCGCATGGCGGTGTACCGCACGGGCGGCGCCGGCTCCACATTGGACAGCGCGGGGGGCCAGGCCGCGGTGGTCGAGGCGCACCCGAGCACCGCCCGGTATCCGCGCGGCGTCGCCCTGGCCGGCGGATCCTTCGGTAGCGCCGACCCCGGTTTCAGCAACCTTTCGCCGGGCCGGTACGGGCCTGACTACAGCTACGAGAACGACGCCGCCTACGCCTACCTCGCCGGGCGGGGCGTCCGGCTGGTCCGCCTCGCGGTGAGTTGGGAGCGGCTGCAGACCCGGCCGTTCGGGCCGCTGGCCGACGCCGAGGTGGACCGGGTCCGCACGGCCGTCACCCGGGCGGCCGCGGCCGGCCTGACCGTCGTGCTCGACCTGCACGGGTACGGCGACTACGCGCTCGGCGGCCCGGACGGCGTGCGCCGGGTCGTGCTCGGCGGCCCGGAGCTGCCGGCCGACGCGCTCGCCGACCTGTGGAGCCGCCTGGCCGCGGCGACCGCCGGGCTGCCCGGGCTCATCGGCTTCGGTCTGCTCAACGAGCCGTCGCGGCTCGCGGCCAAGGGGCGCGACGCGGCGCTCGTCTGGGAACGCGCGGCCCAGCAGTCGGTCGACGCCATCCGGCGGGCCGGCGCCCGGCAGACGCTGTTGGTGTCCGGGTACGCGCAGATGGCGCCCGGCGACTGGGGCCGGATGCACCCGCACGCCTGGGTCCGCGACCCGCTGCGCCGCGTCGCCTACGAGGCCCACGACTACTTCGATCAGGACAACAGCGGGCGGTACCGGACGGCGTACGCCGACGAGATGGCACGATTCGCCGCCACGGCCCCGCTGTGCCGGCGGCTCGTCCCGCTGCTCCGCCCGCCCTTCACCGCCAGGAGATCCGCATGAGCATTCCGCGCCGCCTGTTCGTCTCCACCGCCGTCGTACTCGCCCTCACCACGGCCGGCGTGCTGGTCGTCGAGCTGACCCGGCCGGCGCCGACTCCCGCGTCGGCGCCCGCCCGCCCGTCGGCGCTGCCGGCCGGTCCGGGCGAGCCACCGCAGACCGCCACCGCTCCGGACGGTACGCAGATCTTCTGCCCGAGCGGCGCCGTACCGGCCATCACCGTCAACGAAGCCACATTCGCCCCGACGCTGCAGGGCGGGCAGTCCTTCGCGGCCGGGCGCTATCAGATCAAGCTGCGGGGGCTGGTCCTCAACGAGACGACCGCGTCGATCGCGGTCGAGACCTACACCGTGACCATCGCCGGTGCGGCGTGGCCGGCGACCGTCCACGCGCCGGACACCGTCGCGGCCGGCACCGCCGGCGAGATCACCGTCGACGGCACCTATGACAGCACCGGCCCCGCCCCCGCCGATCTGCACGTGGCCATGCACTGGGTCTGGTCCGTGACCTCCCTGCGGCCGTGCGGCCCGCGCGGCCTGATCGAAGACGACTGAATCCCGCCGAAGGAGCACACCGTGTTACGTGACATCCGTTCCGATGAACCTCCGTCAGTCACCGTCGCGCCGTACCGCCGGGCCCTGCGCGCGCTGATCCTCGCCACCGTCGCCGCCGTGCTCGTCGGCGCGTGGGTGGCGGTCTCGGACGCGGCCGGCCCGGTCACCGTCAAGGCCGCCGCCGACGCCACCGTCGTGTCCGACCAGCCGGACCTCAACCAGGGCGGCGCCACGGACCTGACCGTCCGGTCCGCGTCCACCGACAAGCCCACCGCCACCGCGTACGTGAAGTTCACGGTCTCCGGCCTCACCGGCGCGCCCGCCGGCGTCCAGTTGCAGCTGTACAGCTACGCCCAGTCGTCCACCGGTGTGCAGGTCTGGACCGCGGCCAGCGACTGGACCGAGAGCGCCATCACCTGGAACACCGCGCCCCCGGCCGGGACCACCATGGTCGCGAACATGTCGAACCTGGCCCTCGACACCTACGCGACCGCGGACGTCAGCAGCGTCGTGACCGGCAACGGCACCTACACGTTCGCGATCACCACGACTTCGACGGTGAGCAAGAAGTTCGCCAGCCGTGAGGTCGCCGCGAACCCACCGCAGCTCGTCATCAACACCGGCAACCCGCCCACCGTGGCGGCGGTGTCCGGCTCGGGGCAGACCGCCGCCCCCGGTGCCGCCTTCGCCGCCCCGCTGGTCGCCAGCGTCACCGACGGCAGCGGCGCCCCGGTGCCGAACATCCCGGTCACGTTCACCGCGCCGTCCACCGGCGCCTCGGCCACGTTCACCGGCGGCGCCTCGGCGGTGTCGATCACCACCGACGCGACCGGGCGCGTGACCTCGCCCGCGTTGACCGCCAACGCCGTCGCCGGCGCGTACACGGTGACCGCGGCGGCCATGGGCGCGGCCGCGCCGGCCTCGTTCACGCTCGCCAACGGCAGCACCACCACGCCGTCGCCGTCGGCATCATCACCCTCCCCGGCATCATCGTCGTCCCCGGCATCGCCGTCGCCGTCCCCGTCGCCCACGCCGACGGGGACCGTCACGACGTACACCTTCAAGGCCGTCGCCGACGCGTCGGTCCGCGCCGACCAGCCGGACACGAACTTCGGCGCGGACTACGTGCTGAACACCTCGGCGACGTCGGCGACGACCCCGCAGATCAACTCGTACCTGCGGTTCAGCGTGTCGGGCCTGTCCGGCACGATCACCTCGGCGACCCTGCAGCTGTACAGCTTCTCGACCTCGACGCTCGGGCTCAAGGTGCTGACCGTGCCGGCGCCGTGGGCCGAATCGACGCTGACGTACACCAACGCGCCCGCCATGGGCGCCGAGGTGGGTGCCGGCCCGAACATCGCGGTGAACACGTGGGCGTCCATCGACATCACCGCGGCGGTCGCCGGCAACGGGACCGTCGGGCTCGGCCTGACCACGGCGCGGACCGGCACGAACAAGGTCGCCAGCCGGGAGTCGGCCGCGACGCCGCCGACCCTCGTGGTCAAGACGGTGACCGGCGGCCCCACACCCACCCCCAGCCCGTCGGCCAGCGCCTCGGCCGGCCCTACGCCCAGCGCCCCGGCTTCGCCGAGCGCGAGCGCCGGCGCTAGCCCGAGCCCGCTGCCCACGCCGAGCGGCGCCGGTACGACGGTGACCGCGATGGGCGGCGCGGTACAGAGTGTCGTGGTGGGCGGAACCTTCTCGTCCCCGCTCATCGCCCGGGTCACCCGGCCGGGCGGCGCGACCGTCGCCGGCCTGCCCGTGACGTTCACCGCGCCGGCGACCGGCCCGTCCGCAACCTTCCCCGGCGGCGCGAGCCAGGTCACCGTCACCACGGACGGCTCCGGCGTGGCGACCAGCCCACCGCTGCAGGCCGGCGCCAAGAGCGGCACCTACGCCGTCACCGCGACCACCGACGGCGCGGCCCAGGCGGCGGCGTTCAACCTGACGAACACCGACCCGACGATCGTGACCGCCGGCGACATCGCCTGCCCGATCGGCAAGAGCCCGAGCGCTACCACCTGCCAGCAGATGGCCACCTCCGATCTCGCGCTGAGCCTGCACCCCGACGCGGTCCTGCCACTCGGCGACGACCAGTACGAACTCGGCTCGCTGGACGAGTTCCAGCAGCAGTACGCGCCGTCGTGGGGCCGGATGGACCCGATCAGCCATCCGGTCCCCGGCAACCACGAGTACGGCTACATCGGCAGCTCGATCGAGCCGACCGGCGGCACCGGGTACTTCACCTACTTCGGCGATCGGGCGCACCCGCTCGACCCCGGCTGCGTGACGCTGTGCAAGTCCTGGTACAGCTGGGACATCGGCAACTGGCACATGATCGCCCTCGACAGCCAGTGCGGGGTCATCGGGGGCTGCAACCCGGGCAACCCGCAGTACCAGTGGCTGCTCGCCGACCTCAACGCCAACACCAGGCCGTGCACGCTCGCCTACTGGCACATTCCGCTGTTCTCCAGCAGCCAGGACCACCAGCCGGACATGACCGCGATCTATACGCTGCTCTACAACAAGAACGCGGATGTGGTACTGAACGGGCACGCCCACTTCTACGAGCGGTTCGCGCCGCAGACCGTCAACGCCACCGCCGACCCGGCGCGCGGGCTCGCCGAGTTCATCGTCGGCAGCGGCGGCCGGAACTTCTTCACGATCCGCGCGACGCCCTCGGCCAACAGCGAGGCCCGGATCGCGAACACGTTCGGCGTCCTGCAGATGACCCTGTCGGAGAACTCGTACAGCTGGCAGTTCGTCGCCGCGAACGCCGGCGGCGGTACCGACTCGGGCTCGGCGTCCTGCCACTGACGGCACCCGGGGGCCGGCTCAGGGCGCTGAGCCGGCCTTCCCCGGCCCTCCGTCAGGCGAGACCGACGGGCCCGGCGCTGCTCAGCCGCCCTCGGCCGCCGGACCGATTCCTTCCGGGGCCGCCGCCGGTCTACACCGGCATGGCTGACATCTACACGCTGGACAGCTTCTACCGCCGCAGCAACGGCCTCTCCCAGGCCGACCCGCCGCTCACCCTCGAGCAGCGCCGGGTCGTCGACTCCCACTGGGGCGACGTGACCGCCGAGCCCGGCGGCGTCGACTACACCGAACGCGAGCTCGGCGGGGTGCCCGTGCTCTGGGCGGTGCCGCGGGACGCCGCGCCCGACCGCGTGCTGCTGTGCCTGCACGGCGGCGGGTACGTCGGCGGCTCCATCTACACCCACCGCAAGCTCTACGCGCACCTGGCCAAGGCCACCGGCGTCTCCGCCGTGCTGCCGTCCTACTCGCTGACCCCCGAGCGGCAGTACCCGGCCCAGCTCGACGAGGTGACCGCCGTCTACCGGGCGCTGCTGGAGCGGTACGAGCCCGGGCACCTCGCGGTCACCGGCGACTCGGCCGGCGGCGGGCTGACGCTCTCGGTGCAGCTGCGGGCCCGGGCCGAGGGGCTGCCGCTCGCCGCCGCGCTCGTGCCGATCTCGCCGTGGACCGACATGACCCAGAGCGCCGCGTCGATCGTCACGAACCGGCCCACCGACCTGCTCTTCGGCGACCCGTACCCGATGTCCATCGACGGCCTCGTCGCCATGCTCCTGCCCGAAGGGGTGAAGCCCGACGACCCGCTGGTCAGCCCGCTCTTCGCGGACCTGACCGGCCTGCCGCCGATGTACGTGCAGGCGGGCGGGGCGGAGATGCTGCTCGACGACGCGGTACGGCTGCAGCGGGCCGCCCACGAGCACGGCGTCGAGGCCGAGCTGGACGTGACCGCGGGGGAGCAGCACACGTTCCAGATGTCGGCCGGGCGTACCGCGGCGGCGGACGCGGCGATCGCTCGCGCGGCGGCCTGGCTCCGGGTCAAGCTGGGACTGTGACCGACGACCGGGAGGCGTTCACGGCGCGCGCCGAGCCGCTGCGCCGTGAGCTCCTCGCCCACTGTTACCGCATGCTCGGCTCGCCGGACGAGGCCGAGGACGCGGTCCAGGAGACATACCTGCGCGCCTGGCGGGCCTACCCGCGGTTCGAGGAGCGGGCGTCGATGCGCGTGTGGCTGTACCGCATCGCCACCAACGCCAGCCTCGACGCGCTCGAGAACCGGGCCCGGCGGCCGCTGCCGTCCGGGCTCGGCGCACCCGCCGACGACCCGCACGCCCCGCCCGGCCCGGCGGACCTGGACGTGCCGTGGCTGCGGCCCATCCCCGACGCGCTCGTCACGCCGGAGTCCGCGGACCCGGCGGTCGTCGCGGCGGCCCGGGCCAGCCTGCGGCTCGCGCTCGTGGCCGGGCTGCAGTACCTGCCGCCGCGGCAGCGGGCCGTGCTCATCCTGCGCGAGGTCCTCGGGTTCCCGGCGGCCGAGGTCGCCGAGATGCTGGGCCTGTCGGTCGCGGGGGTCAAGAGCCTGCTGCAGCGCGCCCGGGCCCGCCTCGACGAGGTGGCCCCGTCGGAGGACGACGCCGACCTGGCCGAGCCCGCCTCGGCCGCGGAGCGTCTGCTGCTGGAGCAGTACATCGCCGCCTTCGAACGCAGCGACATCGAGATCCTGGAGCGGGCCCTGCGGGCCGACGCGTCGCTGGAGCTGCTCCCGTCGCGGACCTGGTTCGCGGGCAAGGCCACGTGCGTGCCCTACCTGCGCACGGTGCTCGGCGCGCCCGGGGACTGGCGCCTGACGCCGACGCGCAGAAACGGACAGCCGGCGGCGAGCGTCTGGTACCGCGGCGTGCCGTTCGGGGTGGCCGTACTGACCGTCACGACGACGGGCATCCGGCAGATCGTCGCGTTCGGCTTCCCGGAGCTGGCGACGCCGCCGTGAGCGCTATCGTGCCGTGAACACGGGCGGGGCCTGCCCGTAGGCGGGGGGCAGCCTCGGCCACGCCAGCGGCGCGCCGTCGAGCCGCCCAGGCGGGGCGATGCTGGTCCACCCGTTGCCGAGACCGACACGGTAGGCGTCGGGTTCGACGGGCTGCTCGGCTCGGCCCGCGGCTCGGCCCTCGGGTTGGCCCTCGGGTTGATCGAGGAGCCATCGAGCGGTCCGGGCCAGGGACACCGACACGTGGGCCCCCTCGCCGGTGGCGAGCGCCCGGAGCACCCCCGCCGCCAGCAGGTACCCGGTAGCGTGATCGAGCAACTGACACGGCAGCGCACCGGGCCGCTCCCCGTCGGGACTGCACCTCCAGCCGATGCCGGTCGCGACCTGCACGAGACTGTCGAACCCCCGCCGATTCCCCCATTCCGCTTCGGTACCCCAAGCAGACAGCGTCGCCACCACCGTCCCCGGATACCGCTCGGCGATCTGATCCGGGTCGAGCCCGAGCCGGCGCATGGCCCCGGGCCGGTACCCGGTAACGATCACATCGGCCTGCTCCGCCAGCCGGTGGAGCGCCTCGCGCCCGCCCGGCGTGGCGGCGTCGAGGAGCGTACTGGCCTTGCCGATGACCCCGTCGACGGCGTGCAGCGGCAGCTCGGGCCGGTTGGGATCATCGACGCGCAGCACGTCGGCGCCGAGCGCGCCAAGCATCCGAGTCCCGACCGGCCCGGCGATGACCCGGGTGAGATCGAGCACGCGAGGCGCCGCCCGCGGCTCCCGGCGCCCGCCGGTCGGCCAGATCCCGATGAGCGGCCCGTCATCGCCGCCGCCGCGCCCACCGCGCACCTGTTCGTTCACGTACGCGGCGGCGCCAACGCCAGTTACCGACAACGCTCGTCGGGCGCTCGCCTGCTCGGTTGTACGCCCAGCGTCGGCGAGTCGGCCGGATTCGGCCACTGCTCGCTCGGCGCGCCACTGTTCGGTTGTGCGCGCGGCGACGGCGAGTCCGCCGGACTCGTACACCAATCGCTCGACCTCCAGCGCCGGCCGCTCGGCGATCGCGCGCTCGATGTCGTCGCCGAGTGCGCGTATGAGCGCGGCCCGGTGCCACGGATAGTTCGCGTGGGTGCGCACCCAGCCGTCGGCGGCCCGCCACAGCCGCGACAGCGGAGCGAATCCCTCGATGCCCCGCCCGGCCGGATCGCGCAACAGTGCCTCACTGCGCACCGCCGCCGCCACGTGCGCGGGGTCCAGCGTGACCTCCGGCCGGCGCCCGCCGCGCGCCTCGGCCAGGTCCGCGGCCGCCTCCAGACAAGCGGACACGGCCGCCAGTGCGCATTCGTCCACCGCGAGCGGTGCTGTGTCCATTCGCTCATTGTGCGTTCACGACGTCCGGTCCGAACATGAGCGACCTTCGCGGGCCCGGTGTTCCTGATCACCGAAACGCCGTTCCTGTGGGTCGATGGCAGAGCCGAACGGTGCCATCCCGGGACCGGCGGCAGCCGTGAACCCGCCTAGGAACCCTGTTCCGGATCACAGACTCGCCGTTGCGCCGGTCGGCGCCGGAGCCGACCACCGTGGCCGAATACGCATGCATTGACGCTGCACCGAAACCCCTGCGCCGGCCGGCAAGTAGTGGCGTGCGCGCCGGGAACGAGACCTCAGATGTGGGTGAGTCTTGTGCGGCCCGGGAGGGTGGCCTTCATTGGCCGTGGGCCGTGTTCGGATGTGCACCTGCCGCCGCTGCCGGATCGCTGCCCGCCACCGCGCCGGGCTCGTCGTCGGCCGGCGTCGGCGGCATCGGGAAGGCGTAGCAGCGGATCCCGACCTCGCGGGTGTCCGCCTCCGGGTCGGGGTGCAGCAGCCGGTACCGCGAAACGAGCTCTCGGTATTCGACCGCAAAGCGCGCCACCTCGTCGGCGCTCAGGTGCGCGACGACACGCTGGCCGTAGCCCCAGGCACCGAACTCGGCGCGATGCGTGTCCGCCCAGGCCAGCAGCTCCTGCTCGCTCCGCAGCCGCGCTTCGAGGCGGCCCGGCAGCGCCCACCGGCCGTCGCGCCGCCGCTGCACCAGGCCGAGCCGGGCGCCCTTGCGCAGCCGCGCTGCGACGAGGGCTTCGTCGGCGCCGATCTCCTCGGCGGCCGTGCGCACGTCCGTCGGTCCGAGCCGGTCCAGCGCCTGCACCGCCCGCTGGAACCATGGGTCGCCGCGCAGCCGCAAGTGGCGTCGCATGAGCCGTTCGGTGCGCACGTCCCCGCTGATCAGCCGGCGGCTCCACATGAGCAGCAGGATGCCGAACGGCACCTCGACCAGCATCGCCAGCAGTACGCTCGCGGCCTCGTCGGCCGAGCCCCAATCGAGCGACACGTCGAACCAGGCGTCGCAGAACAGCAGCGCCGCACTCGCCGCGAGCAGCGGGACCGCCGCTCTACGCCGGCGCCGGCCGAGCCACACCCCGCCGGCGAAGGACGCCACGAGCGCGGCGTCGAACCCGACCCAGGCCACCCGCCACTGCCCGGTCACGAACCGGTCCGGCAACGTCTGGGCCAGGTACAGGCACCACGGCACCAGCAACACCGCGGCGACCGCAATGCTCAGCAACAGAATCCGGCGTCTCACCCGGCCGACGGTACGGGCCGGTGCCAAGGCCCGGATCGGGAATGCCCCGTGTTGGTCGAGCGGTGCGCGAACGCGCAGCGGCTCTCAGCCGGTTGCGTGTTGTTCGAGCGGTCCGCGAACGCGCAGCGGGCCCTCAGCCGGTTGCGTGCTGTTCGAGCAGTGCGCGAATGCGCAGCGGCATCTCCTCGTTGAGCGAGATGACGGTACTCGTGCGCACGACGTCGGGCACCGCGAACAAGGCGTCCACGATGCGGTGCAGGTCCTGCGTGTCGCGCGCCACCACCTTCAGCAGCAGGTCGGCGTCGCCCGTGGTCGAGTGGATCTCGATCACCTCCGGGATGTCGTGCAGCGCCGCGATGGACCGCCGGCCCTGCGGCTGCGACAGCGACACCGACACGAACGCCGTCAGCGCGCGGCCGAGCGACGCCGGGTCGACGCGACGGCTGAAATCGCGCAGTGCGCCCGCCGCGCGCATGCGTTGCAACCGGGCGTGCAGGGTGTTGCGCGCCACGCCGAGGCGCTGCGCCAGGGCCAGGCTGGTGGCGTCGGGGTCGTCGTCGAGCGCGAGCAGAATCCGGGCGTCCAGGCTGTCCACTTGAGCATTCTGACATGCACGGCGAACACAAAGTTACAGTGTGCGCAGTCAGAACAGCGTCTGTTGCGCAAGCGCCAAGTGCGCGGCACCCTCGCCGCATGAGCGCGATGACGAGTACACCCGCAGTCCTCCGGCACACACTCGTGGACGACGTGCTCGGCGTCGTCACCGGCGCGTTCCTGGCGTCCGTGGGGCTCTTCCTGCTCGACGCCGGCGGGGCGGTCACCGGCGGCACCGCCGGGCTGGCGCTCCTGGCCGGGCGGCTGACCGGGTGGCCGTTCGCGATCGTGTACGTCGGGGTGACGCTGCCGTTCGTCGCGCTCGCAATCGCGCGCAAGGGTTGGCGGTTTGCTGTTCGTTCGGGCATCGCGGTCGGCCTGCTGGCCCTGTTCTCCCTCGGGCACCCGCACGTGCTGACGCTGCAGCACATCAACCCGGTGTACGCCGTGCTCGCCGGCAACCTCGCGGTCGGCGTCGGGCTGCTGGTGCTGTTCCGGCACCACTCGAGCCTCGGCGGGTTCAACGTCGTCGCGCTGGTGTGCCAGGAGCGGCTGGGCTGGCGGGCCGGGTGGGTGCAGCTCGCCCTCGACGGCTCGGTGATCGCGCTCGGGGCCCTGGTCGTGCCGGTGCACACGGCGCTGCTGTCCGCGCTCGGCGCGGTCGTGCTCAACGTCATCATCGCCCAGAACCATCGCCCGGGGCGCTACATCGCCGGCTGACCGTGTTGGTCCCAGGACGGTGCTGGACCGCCACGGCGCCCCGGCCGGCGCTTGCCCTGGCCCTGGACACCCCTCACCGCAGCGCCGCGCACCTTCCAGGCCGTGTACACCATCCTCTGGTAGATGCTGATCAACGACGTCGCAGCGGTCGACTTCATGGGTGCACTGCGCTCCGGCGGCCCATCGCCGCTGTTGGTCGCGATCGCGGCGGCGACGCTGGCGGGGCTCGCGTTCGTCGCGGCCCGGCTCCGCGCTTTGGTGGTTCTTTTCCGGTCGATAGAACATCTGGAGGCCGTGGGTGCGCCTGTTGGGGTGCCGTTCGAGGATTCGTACCGCCCTGGCGCTCGCCTGTCCGGAGGGGCGCTACGTCAGCCACTCGCCGCCGACTATCAGATCCCGTGCTGCATGCGCTGCGCGAGCGGTCGGGGCGGGGCAGTCATGGCGTCGAGCTCCTGTTTCGGATACGGGTGGCAAGGTCGGCCCCGTGGCCCGGCGGTGCGCCCGCCGGGCCACGACTCAGCCCGTTGGACATGTTGTTCCTTCGGGAAAAGTTGGGCAGGGTGATGCGTCCGCATGGTGATTGCATTGCCGTGCGGAGTTTTGTTTTCGGGGTCAGCCCCGCAGGATGGCGAGGGCCTTCTCGATGCGCCGCCGGCGCGTCTCGGGCTTCTTCGCGGTCTCGATGGCGTGCACATGCTCGCGCTTGTGGCCGTACGCAAGGTTGTCGTATGCGGCGCGGGCGACCGGGTCGTCGTCCAGAGCCTGGGCGAAGTCCGCAGGCTCGACGACGACGCGCGGCTCGCTGTCGAGCTCCAGCTCGACCTCGACCTCCTCGCCGATCGCGACACCGGAGGCCTGCCGGTTGGCGTTGCTGAGGCCGACCAGGTGGCGGCCTCGCATGACGGCGACCCGGCTCTTCCAGGAATGCCCGTTGACTTTGATCCTCACGTACGGCCGCGCACCCCCGCCGAGCGCCTCCACCACCGTAGGCGGAACTTCCAGCCCCCGCATGGGCTCGGGTGGCTCGACGAGGGTCCGAAACTTCACGGCCCCGTCTATTCCGCGTAGGCCTGGTCCGAGGCCTGGGCGCTGTAGCCGATGCTCCAGATGTAACCGTCCGGGTCCGCGAACGTACCGCCGTATCCGCCCCACGGCGTTGCCGCCGCGGGCGTGAGGATCGTGGCTCCGGCCTTCTCGGCCTCGGCGAGGATCTCGTCGACCCGTGCCTCGGTGCGGACGACGTAGGTGAGGGCCATGCCGTTGAAGCCGCTGCCCTCCGAAGTCGTGCCCAACTGGGCGGCCAGACCTTCGCGGGCGTAGAAGCCGACCAGCGGACCGCCGTCCATGGCAAAGAACACCGACACGCCGTAGTCCCGATCGATCGTCCAGCCGAGACCCTCGGTGTAGAACCGCTTGGTCCGGTCCATGTCCCCAACGCCGAACAGGATCGAGCTCATGTTCGCTTTCATGTTTGACTCCTTGGTGGAAGGCGGCTGAAGAAAATGACATTCAAGCTGAACCAGAATGGTTGCCCGTAAGGCACCGCTCGCGGTCGCGCCTGAATGGTGTCAGCCTGTTGATGACAGTCTTCAAGGAGTCTTGCCGCCGATCAAGGAAGCATTCGGAATGATGCGAGTAGTTCGGCTAATCCCGGGCCCTGGTCCGGGCCCTCACCGAGCCCGACGGGCCGGCATCGCCTCGCGCTGCTCAAGGATGGCTTTGACAAACGAGGTGAGCATGACCGTCTCGGCGTCGCTCCGCCACAGCAGGCCCCACTCCATCGGCGGAGCGTCGTGGATCGCCACAAATGCCAAATCCGACCGGGCGTAGTGGTAGCGGTCGTCGGCCGCCCAGTCACCCGCAATGAAGGCGCCCCTGCCTGACGCCACGTGCGACCACGCTGTCTCCCACTCGGTCACCGCAGGGCCGCGCAGGATCGGCCGGCCCTCGGGCGTACGCGGCGGACTGTGATGGTTGATCCAGTAGTTCGGGGGTCCAGCGACGGTCAGCATGCACACGTCAGCCAGGTCTTCCATGCCGATGGCCGGTCGTTGAGCCAAAGGATGCCCGGAGGCGATGACGAGCACGCGCGGCAGCGAGAAGACGACCGGCCCGGCAGTCAGGTCTGGCTCCTCCACCGGACGAATGGTGAGTTGGAGGTCGAGCTGACCAGCTTTGAGCCCTCCGAACGGATCGCTGAGTGGCACCTCGCGGATCTGGATGTCGCAGTCCCGATTCGCAACGCAGAATGCCGCCGCGGCCGCAACGACAAGATCCC
Source organism: Dactylosporangium sp. McL0621 (assembly GCF_049995355.1). NCBI lineage: Bacteria > Bacillati > Actinomycetota > Actinomycetes > Micromonosporales > Micromonosporaceae > Dactylosporangium > Dactylosporangium sp. McL0621. Next base: position 7,755,610 of record NZ_CP188259.1, on the reverse strand, counting down.
CGGACCAGGCCGCCTGCACCCCGACGCGCAGCACACCGGCAAAGCCCCGGCCCGCCGCCGAAGCTCGCGCGACCGCGTCCTGGATCTGCCGAAACCCGGGCACCAGGTCGGCGCGAAGCTGAATGCCGAGGTCGGTCAGCCGCACCACCCGGTTGTTGCGGTCGAACAATGGAGCTCCGAGCCGACGCTCCTGCTTCTTGATCGACTGGCTGACCCGAGACTGAGTAAGGTGCAGCCGCTCCGCAGCCCGCCCGAAGTGCAGCTCCTCGGCCAGGGTCAAGAATATCTCAATCTCCCGCAATTCCATCTACAGCCACAACCTCGTCATTAGCAAAACTCATCGCGATCATGAGCGAAACTCATGGTAACCCTACAGAGCGGTCGAAGATCACTCGAGCGCTGGCGCAGGACGGGGCGAATGCCGTCCCGCGTCGTTGGCGGCGACCTGACCGTCGCCCTCGGCCCCGTTCAGGGGAAGGCCGTGCTCCGCCTAGCGGCCGGCAAAAGCCACGGACCCGGCCGGCGCAGCGCCTGATCTCAGCGAAGCGTGCAGTTCCTCATCGCGGACACTAATGTGCCTCCGCTCCTCGTCAACGCCGCCGGGCGGGTGCACGCCGAGAAGGCAGCCGCAGAGCGGGCTGGGCGATTGCGGCAGCCCTCCATCGCGGATTTGCCCGGCAGGAGAATCGCGCGACGACAGCATCCGACGGGTCCGTCGGAGAGCGTTCACCGTCTGGTGGCAGGTGAGGGTGCCTTTGCTGCCTTCGCGCCAGGCGACGGTGACTGCTGTGTCACGGCCGGCGTCCTGGACGGGCTGGGCCACGCTGGCTGCGTCGTTCGGGTAGCCCGGGCGGGTGCGGGTCACCGCCCCAGGCCGCGTCGGCGGCGACCGTCCCAAGCACGCCGTCGGTCAGCGGAGAAGGTTGAGCAGGCCCGGGAAGCGGCGCTCCAGCTCCTCGTACCGCAACATCATCAGCCGCCGCGTCCCCTGCACCCGCGTGCGGATCAGCCCCGCATCACGCAGCACCTTCACATGATGCGACAGCGTCGACTTGCCGATCGTGACGCCGCTGTCACGCAGCACGTCGCTCCCGCACGTCCAATCGCCCGACGTGTCCAGCGCGCGCACGAACGTCAGCCGGATCGGGTCGGCGAGCGCGCTCAGCACGCTGTCGATCGTCACCGACTCGAGGGCGGGCTCCATGACCTCACTCACGGAACCCACCCTAGCGCATGTTCGATCTGCGTCGTACTGTTCGATGCAAATCGAACGAAGCGAGGAGACGGACCCATGCGGGCGATCATCTACACCGAACACGGCGGTCCCGACGTGCTGCGCACCGTGGCGCGCGACCGGCCCGAGCCCGGCCCGGGCGAGGTGCGCGTGCGCGTCGCCGTGTCCGGGGTCAACCCGACCGACGTGCAGGCCCGCGCCGGCATCGGGCACCCCATGCAGTTCCCCGAGATCACCCCGCACCACGACGGCGCCGGCGTGATCGACGCCGTCGGCGCGGACGTCGACCCGGCCCGCGCCGGCGAGCGGGTGTGGCTGTTCATGGCCGCGGCCGGGCGTGCGGGCGGCACCGGCGCCGAATACTGCGTGGTCCCCGCCGACCGGGCCGTCCCCCTGCCCGCCGGGGTCGCCTTCGAGGCGGGGGCCGCTTTGGGTGTACCGGCACTGACGGCGCACCGCACGCTCACCGTCGCCGAGGACGGCCCCCGCCGCCTGACCCCCGGGGCGCTGGACGGCCGCGTCGTGCTGGCCGCGGGCGGCGCCGGAGCCGTCGGGCACGCGGTGATCCAGCTCGCCCGCTGGGCCGGCGCCACCGTGATCGCCACCGTCAGCGGCCCGCAGAAGGCGCGCCTGGCCACCGCCGCCGGCGCGCACCACACGGTGCTGTACCGGGAGGGCGACCCGGCCGCCGCCATCCGCGCGGCCGCCCCGGACGGCGTCGACATCGTCGCCGAGGTGGCACTCGGCGCGAACCTGGCCCTGGACCTGGCCGTCCTGCGCACGGGCGGCACCATCGCGACGTACGCCAACGAAGGCGGCCACCCCGTCGACCTCGACGTCCGCCGCCACCTGGTCCTCAACACCCGGCTGCAGTTCCTGGTCCTCTACACCGCCGGTCCGCAAGTGCGGGCCGCGGCCGTCGAGGACGTCGCCGCCGCGGTGGCCGGCGGGGCCCTGCCGGTCGGTGAAGCGCACGGCCTGCCGCTGCTGCGCTTCCCGTTCGCCCGCGCCGCCGACGCCCACCGGGCGGTCGGGCGTGGGGCCGCCGGCAAGGTCCTGCTGGACATCGACGCACCCGTATAACTGCCTCTTGCCGCCGGTGTCACGCTCCTCTATGTTAATAGAAAATCACATGTCCGGACCGTTCGGAACCTGTGTGTCCGGCCAACCGGGAAGCAGGCGAGCGAATGCAAAATCTCAGCCGAAGAGGCGTACTGACGCTCGGGGCCGCGCTCGGCCTGGCGGGTGCCGCGGCCCCCGCCAACGCGTGGGCGTGGTCCTCCGCCGGCTCGATCGCGGGGACCGACACGGTCACCGACCCGTGGGCGGTCTGGGACGACGCCACCGACCCGCTCGTGGCCTCGCTGCTGGACAACGGCCAGATCCCGGCGGTCAACACCGCGTTTCAGTCGTGGGTCAACAACGGCGACCCGCTGCCCGCGGGCCTGCCCGGCGCCCTCACCACCTACCTGCAGGACGTCAACCGGCTGCCGTCGTGGGCCGACCCCGTCAAGCTGGCCGCGGCGGCCAAGTTCAACAAGCGGATGAGTCTGTACCTGTTCCTGCTGTACGGCCTGGGCAGCGGGATCATGAGCACCGTCATCCCGCGCGAGGCCCGCAACGTGTACTACTCCGCCGGCGGCGCCGACATGAAGTCACGCGCGGCCAAGACCTTCACCTACGGCTACGACCTGAGCGCGGAGAACGCCTTCCTGCCGTCGGGTCACTTCGTCACCACCTCGAACAAGACGCGCCTGACCCACGCGGCGGTCCGCCACCTGCTGCCGAAGTCGGCGAAGTGGCGGTCGGTCACGGACAACCCGATCCCGATCAGCAACGGCGACATCCTGATCACCTTCCACAGCCTCGGCACGTTCGTGCACCGCAAGCTCAAGTCCTGGGGGATCCGGATGTCGGCCGCGGAGGAGGCCGCCTACCTGCACCAGTGGCAGGTCGGGCTGCACCTGCTCGGCGTGCGCGACGAGTTCATCCCGGCGACCTGGGCCGCCGCCGACGACCAGTCGAACTACGTGCTGACGCCGCTGCTCGGCCCGACGCCCGAGGGCATCGACCTGGCCAACATCCTGCTCGGCCTGGTCGCGCAGGTCGACGGCGGGCTCACCCGGGGCATCCAGCGCGAGTTCGCGCGGTACGTGCTCAGCGACAAGATCGGCGACTGGCTGCGGCTGCCGCGGGACTTCGTCGCGCGGGGTCTGATCGAGGTCGGCTGGCCGGCGTACGTCGCCTTCCAGGAGGGGCTGTCCCCGATCGTCCCGGCCGGGTTCGACGTCATCGACAAGCTCGTGCGTGGCATCGCGATGCTGTTCCTGAACAACGGCACCTCAGCGACGTACACCCCAATCACCATTCCGACCGGGAACCGGCCCGGCGCCTGAGCCCGGCGCCTGAGCCGGCCGCCCCGGCCTCAGAGCGTCAGCGCGGCGGTGACCAGAGCCGTCACCGTGTCGCGGCGGCCGGGCGCGTCCTGCCAGCGCAGGGCGCGCCCGGCCTCGACGACGACGCCGAACGCGGCGTGCACGAGCAGCCGGGCCTGGCGCGGGTCGAGCTCCGGCCGGACCGCGCGTAACTGCTGCTCCCACACGGCGATGTGCTCGCGCTGCGCGAGGATCAGCGGCCGCCGCAGGTCGTCGGGCAGGCCGGCGACCTCGGCCTCGGCGACGCTGGTGAGCGCGTTGTGCTCGAAGCAGTAGGCCACGTACGCCGCCGCCAGCGCGTCCACGGCCTCCCGCGGGTCGGTCACCCGGTGCAGGGTCCGGTCCACGGCCTGGGCCAGCAGCGCCGCCGCCTGCAGGCACGCGGCCACCAGAATGTCGACCTTGCCGGGGTAGTGGCGGTAGATCGCGGACGGGGCCAGGCCGACCGCCTGCGCGATCTGCCCGTTCGTCACGTTGGCGAACCCGTCCCGCGCGAACAGCGGGATGGCCGCGGCCAGGATCTCGCCGCGGCGGGTGCGCGGCACCGGCGGGGCGGGCAGCTCCACCGGCGGCGTGCCGCGCGCGGCCGCCGCCGGATCGGTGGCGGCCACGCGCAACGCCGACGTCAGCAGCAGCTCCTCGACCCGCCGCTGGGCGATCGACGTGTGGTGCATCGTGATCGACCCGATCGCGCCGAGCGCGGCCACGGCGCGCAGGCGCTCGTCCGGGCCCGGGTACTCGCGCCGCACCAGCTCCGTCACCCGCTCCACCACGTGCCCGAACTTCGCCCGGAGCACCTGGCGGTCGGCGCGCTCGAGGTAGCGCGCCTCCCACCGGTAGAGGCCGCCCGACGTGCGGTGCGAGACCGTGACCCGGACGAGGGCGAGCAGCACGTCGCGCAGCGCGGCCTCGGCCGGCCACTCGTCGAGCACCTCGACGAGCTCGTCCACCATGCCGTTGGCGCACTCGGCGAACAGCGCGTACTTGTTCGGGAAGTGCCGGTACAACGCCGCCGCGCTGATGCCCACCCCGGCCGCGATCTCCTCCATCGACGCCGCGTGGTACCCGCGCGCGCTGAACACCTGGCCCGCCGCCTCGACGATGATCTGCCTGCGGTTGTGCGGACGGGTCGCGGCGGCCGACCCCGCGGTCACCGGATCACTCGGGCAGACGTGGGCGGACACAAGGCCATACGTGCTAGTCAAGCACAGCACCGCGGCCGCCCACCGGACCGGATGGGAACGTGAGCGACGAGCGTCGATGTGGTGTCAGCGCTCGTGCGACGAGGCAACCGGCGTCGACCGCCCCCACGGGCCGGGCGGTTTCTGCCAGGATCGGCACCGTGAAAAGACTGGTGTCAATGATCGCGGCCGTCGCGTTCGCGGGCGCGGCCGGATGCGGCGGCGACACGAGCGCCCCGGCCGCCGCGACCGAGCAGTTCACGCAGGGCGGCGGCAGCATGGAGCCCGGGATCAAGCCCGGTCAGGTCATCACGGCGCGCCGGGTCACCGGCTACACCCCGAAGCGGGGCGACGTCGTGCTGTTCCACCCGCCCGCGGACTGGTCGGCGAAGGACACGCCGATGCTCAAACGCGTCCTGGCCGTCGGCGGCGAGGTCGTCGCCTGCTGCACCCCGGCCGGCAAGGTTACCGTGAACGGGGCCGCGCTGGACGAGACGTACCTGGGTGAGGACGGCCCGCTCGACGCCCAGCCGAACCCCCGCTCCTGCCTGGCGCGCCGCTTCGGGCCGGTGGCCGTGCCGCAGGGCAGCGTCTTCCTCGCCGGCGACCACCGGGTGGCGTCGAACGACTCCCGCTGCCTCGGCCCGATCCCGGCTTCGGCGGTGTTCGCGGTCGTCACCGGCTGACCGGCAACCGGGTCACGGTCCGGAGTTGCTGTCGGGGACGTACAGGTTCAGGATCGTGTCGCGGTGCGTGAACCCGGCCCCGACGAGGGTGAGCCGGTAGTCGCCCTTGGCCTTCGGCGTGTCGATCGCGAGGCGGTGGTTGGGCGCAATGGTCAGGCCGGGGGAGCGCAGCCGGTCCGGCCCCTTCGCGCCCGCGTCGCAGTCGCCGCTGATGCCCAGGCAGATCGTGATCGGCGCGGCGGTGGTGTTGTAGAACGAGAAACGGCCGTCGACCGAGGTGCTGTACCACTCGTAGCCGAACCCGTCCGCGACGATGTCCGCCTCGTCGTGCGGGGCGTAGAGCCCGAGCGCGAACACCCCGCCCAGAGCGAGCAGAGCGGCGGCACTGTACATCGGGACGCCCGACTCGGCGAGGTAGCCGCGCACGACACAGACCAGCGCCGCGACGCCGAGCACGATCAGCAGCACGACGAGGCCGTGCACCCGCGCCGCGGTCCGGTACGGGCCCGCGCCCTCGTCGGCGGGCATGACCCAGCTCCAGCGGCAGAAGCACCCGGCGGTGGTGACGAGGATGGCCGCCGTGGTGAGCACGGCCAGACTGTCGTCGAGGAGCTCCAGGCCCTCCGTCAGCCTGCTGCTGCGCTTACCGGTCCCCATGGACCCACGATATCGACCAAGGTCAAATGCGCCGCCGCCTCAGTAGGGACATCCGTACCGGCGGCACGGGCGGGATGGCCTCCGCCCCTGGACGCCTGATCGTCCGCTCGCTTGCCGCCGCGAGCAGGGCGATGCCGGCAGGTTCCCACGGCGTCCGGCCGAGCGCCGCATCGGCGGTCGGGCGTGATTCACATGGAAGCGCTAGACGGCGACCATTGACGGGTCTGTGCTGCCCGGCAGGTGATAGACCACCAGCGTCTGCTCGGGGCGTTCGGCGACGTGGAACGCGGCGTGCGACACGGTGATCGCGCCCAGCCGGGGATGCCGGAGCCGTTTGCGGCCGGCATGGCTGAATTGGATGTCGTACCGCGGCCACCACTCGCGGACCTCGGGGCTCGCCTCGGTCAGCTCAGCCAGGAGCCGGGTCACGCGCGGATGGCCGGGATGCCGTCCGGCGATCGCCCGCAGCCGGGCCAGGATATGGCGCGCCTCCTGCTCCCAGTCGACCAGGACCTCGCGAGCAGCGGGCTCGGTCATCATCCAACGCACGACGTTGCCGCCCGGTGCGATGCCGCGGAACAGCTCCGCCGCGGCGTCGTTCGTCGCCAGGACGTCGTAGCAGATGCCGGTGACGTACGCGGGATTGTCGCCCAGCAACGCCGGAACACCCGCAACCTCGGGAGCCACCTCCTCGGAGGCGTCCTGCTCCGGCGACGCCGTCCCGCCGGCGAGGCGGCGCAGGTGCTCATGCTCGGCACGGGTCAGCCGCAGTGCCCGGGCCAGGGCGTCGAGCACCTGGCTGGAAGGGCGTACGTCGCGGCCCTGCTCGAGGTAGGTGAGCCAGGTAGCGCTGATGCCGGTCAGCAGGGCCAGCTCTTCGCGGCGCAGGCCCGGTGTGCGGCGGCGCCCGGTGACGGGCAGGCCGGCATCGGCCGGGGTGATCCGTTCCCGCCGGCTGCGAAGGAACGCGCCCAGCTCCGTGCTCACCTAGCACCTCCAGTACCAGAATAAACCGGCTCTGGATACCAGGCTAACGCCGCGCAAGGCTTGCCTCATGCGTGCTTGGACTGTTACCTCACAACACGATGACGTACGGCTCCGCGATGTTCCCGCGCCGAAGCTGCAGGGCGGTGGCGTGATCGTGGAGGTGCTCGCCGCGCATCTGCCGGCGTACACCAGAATGGTCGTGACGGGCAACCGCGGCGGCCTGCCCGTCCCCCTGACCCTGGGCCCTTCCTGCGTCGGGCGCGTGACCGAGGTCGCGGCCGACGTATTCCACGTCGCCCCGGGCGACATCGTGGTGGACACCGCGCTGCTCGACGCGGGCGACGGCGACGAGATCCTGGTGGGCTGGGTCGGCCTGGGCGGCTCCGGCACCGGCAGCGAGCGTACCGATCGGATGCGTGCGGTCTGGCACGACGGCGTCTTCGCCGAGAAGGCGCTCTGCGCCAAGGAGACCATCGTCAAGCTGCCCGGCGCGGACACCTACTCGGACCCGGCCCGGCTGGCGTTCCTGCCGTGGCTCTGCATCGGCGCCGCGGGCCTGCACGCGGCGGGCCCGCTCGCCGGCCGCGACGTCGCCGTGATCGGGGCGACGGGCCAGCTGGGCGGCGCGGCGGTCCTGGTGGCGCTGGCCGAAGGCGCGGCGACGGTAACGGCGGTGGGCCGCAACCAGGAGGCCCTCGACGGGCTGGCGGCGCTCGGGCCCCGCGTGCGCACACACCAGCTGACCGGCGACCGGGCGACGGACGCGGCGGGCATCGGCCCAGTGGACGTGGCCCTGGACGCCCTCGGGGCCACGCCGACGGCGGACGCGACCATGGCCGCCTACGACAGCTTGCGCGGGCGCGGCACCCTCGTGCTCATCGGTGGCGTACGGCAGGAACTCACCGTCCCGTACGGCGACCTGATGCGCCGCCGGCTCACCGTGCGCGGCTCCTGGATGAGCGACCAGGCGACGGTGAGCACGGTCTGGAACCTGGTCCGCTCCGGGCTGCTGGACCTCTCCTCGGTCGAGCTGCTGACGGCCGGCCTCGACGACCCGGCCGCCGCCCTCGACCTGGCGGAGCGGACGACGGGCCTCGGCTTCGTAGCCCTCGTGCCCTGATCGTCGGACCGGCCGGGACGTCGATGCCCGCGGCGGGTCAGGCCGTCCCGGCGTCTCGGCGTCGTCGGACGGCCAGGCGAGCCGGGCCTACACCTACGACGGCGGCACCGAGCGCCGGAGCCTTGCGACCCAGGTCAGTGATGGCCAGGCGGGCATCATCTCCGGCACCTACGACGCCGACGGCAACCTGGTCTCGGAGTCGTGGGCGAACGGCGTCGTCGTCACCACGGGGTACCGCGAGGACAGCGCGGCCAACACGATCACCTACGACCAGCCGGGTTGCGGTCAGAGCAGCTGCATCCTGTTCACCGAGAGCTTCCAGAGCTCGGTGCACGACGAGATCCGCGACCGCACCTCATCGCAGTCCAGCCAGTCGTTCGTCTACGACAACGCCGGGCGGGTCACCACGGTCCGCGACACGGTCGCCGGGGTGTGCACCAGCCGGGTGCAGACCTACAACACCGCATCCAACCGCACCGCCGCGACGACCTATGCCGCCACGGCCGGTGGCGCCTGCCAGACGTCGACACCGGCGTCGGCGACGAACTGGACCTACGACACGGCCAGCCGGGTCAACGCCACCGGATACGCCTATGACTCGCTGGGCCGGACCTCGACGGTCCCCGGCGCCGACACTACCGTCGCCGGCGGTGGCGCGACGACACTGACGTACCACGCCAACGACATGCTGCGCACCATCGCGCAGGACACCCGGACGTCGACATACACCCTCGACGTCCTGCCCAACCGGTTCGCCACCCTCGCGGACAGCGACGGCACCAGCACGCTGACGCAGGTTCAGCACTACGGCGACGACTCGGACAGTCCGGCCTGGACGGTCGGCGACGGTGCCGTCCTGCGAACGGTGAAGGGGCTCGGCCGCGTGGTCGGCATCTACACCACCGCGACCGGGATGACCTGGCAGATCGCGAACCTGCAGGGTGACCTCGTCGGCGGCGTTGCATCGACCGGGTTCGGCCTGACCTTCGCCGGCGACTTCACCGAGCAGGGCCAGCCGCACTCGCCGTCCGACACCGGCCGGCCTTACGGCTGGCTGGGCGCGGACCAGCGCTGGTCCAACAATCCGGGCGGCATGGTGCTCATGGGGGCGCGCGTCTACTCCCCAGGCGCCGGCCGGTTCCTGTCCACCGATCCGGTCTACGGCGGGAACGCCAACCCGTACGACTACTGCCGGGGCGACGCCGTCAACTGCGAGGACACGAACGGTCAGTCGCCATGTCGCCGCATGTGGTCGAGCAACCCCTGGTGGGGGCGCTACGCCCAGATCGGCATCCGCTGCAGCTTCAGCGACTGGGCCGTCTGGGCGGTGATTTCGGCTTCGCCGCACTCAGCGGCATCGCCTGGGCGATCTCGGCGATCCTCTCTACGAGTGTCGTGGGGCTACCGGGTGCGTGGGCTTCGGCGTCGCCGCCGCGATCTTCGCCGCGATCGCCGGCGTGGGCACATTCATCTACTGGTTCTTCTGCAGGAGGAACGACGGGCTCGTTGTCGATGTCGGGGTGTCGATCGACAAGCGCAGACACCGGGGGCGCGTCCTGTATTGGTCCATACGTTGCCGGTGATGGACCGACGACGATGACGGCTTGACGACCGTCCATATGCCAGGGTGGTGTCCGCAGGCGACTGCAGGCACCACCCCGGCGCCAGGTGCGACAACTTCGCCTCCGCCCTGGACGCGATGGACGCCGCCCGCGCTCGAGGCCTCCCTGGACGGTGCCGCGGCCCACCACGGCGAGGCGCCGACCGCCGGTGCCGGCGACCCGGGCCAGGTCGACACGGTGCTGCACATCGCCCGCGCGAACGGCATGACCGGCCCGATCGAGATCTCGACGCCGGCGGAGGCGGGCCAGGCCTGGTCGGTCGTGCCCGAACGACAACGTCTGGCCGGTCCACTTCGACAAGGTCGCGATCGACCCGGTCGCCGGTACGGTCGTGCACCGCACCGACTACGCCGGCTGGCCGTTCCTGGCCAAGCTCAGCACCCTGGGCGTGCAGGCCCACATGGGCGGCCCGGTCGTCCTTCATCGTCCGCCAAAGCACGTCGAGGTGGCTGTCGGTCCAGACCTTGAGGGCGTCGATGAGCATGGCAACCGGTCCGAGCCACACCGCCCAGGCGGGGACGTGGAGCCAGGCGCTGCCCGGTGACCGACAACAGGAAGACCACGGCCGACACCGTCGCCTACAACGACCTGATGGCGCTGGGCCTGCTCGACGCCTTGTCCCGCGGCCCGATCGTGCTGATCACCAACAGCCGGTCCACGGCCCGGAACGCCGCTTCGAGGCTCTCCGGCCGCTCGAAGTCCACATAGCGCGTGCGCTCGCCGGTACCGGTCCTCGACATCGGCACGATTGATGCCACAGGCACGCCCCGGTCGAGCAGCGCACCGACCACGAGCCCTCCGAGCCGTCCGGACGCCCCCCGTCACGGCAACGATCACGATGGTCAATTTAGCGCGTCGGCGTCGAATCCCGGACCTTCCTCGACGCTGGCGCGGTGCTGCCGCACATCGTCGCCGAGGCGACCGCCGCTGTTTCACGGGGAGATGAACTGGGCGGACGTATCGGGCTTTCGCCCCTCCCGCCGCTGGGCGACTGGATCACCAAGGAGATCTGCCACGGGTGCCCACGGTTATCGATCCGGCACTGCGGACCGAGATGACGGCTCTGCTGGACCGGGTGCGCAACAGGTTGTCAGCCCGCACGGCGCCGTGGGCGCCGGTCAGCTGAACGCGGCGAACAGCACGGCCTTCGCCTGGGTGGTGCTGGCCGACGGCGCGGGCGTCGGGCGGTCAAGGAAGCCGCCGAGGCGGTCAGCAGCGCAGGAGTGCGGGTGCACACCCGGCGGGCATGCGTTCGCGGAGCAGCCGGCGCCGTTGCATGGCACCGTGGTGGTGGGCATCCTCGCCGCGGAGAGCGAGGGCCGCCGTATTCCTCGGCCGCCGAACATGCCCGGTCCATGCAGCGATTGATGGCGCGCCGGTGCTGGCGCCGACGTTGTCCTTGCCTGCGGCCGGTAGCGCGAAGACGGCGTTGTTCGTAAGCGGCACAAGGTTTGCGTCCGCGTCATCGGCGCGGACTCCAACGCCCGTCCGGTGAGTGGATGAGGGTTACCGGTCGGTGGGCTGATCCGCCCAGCGGATGGGGAAAGCGCCGAGGCGTCCCTGATGCACGGCGTCGCCTTGGGTAACATGTTTTGCGATCTTGGCACACTGGATCTCGACATCGCCGGTCGCGGTCGTGGTGATCTTCGTTGCCGGGCAGCCGGCTGTCGCCGTGATGGGCTCGTCCATACTCGCGACGCTAGTCGAACACGCGTGCTAATGCAGCAGGTTCGACATTTCTCGCCTGCGAAAACGTCCGACTCATGCACGCGACGACCCGATCATCCGAAACGTCATACGCAGCGGAGGCGGATCGGCGTGGGTCCGGGTGCGTCCACGCTCGGATCCCGTCGTCGAGCAGGGTGCGGGCGTGACGCACCGGCTCCGTCGCGTACGCCGTGGGACCACACAGGAACGCTTCTGGTGCCGGCGGCAGTCAGTTGATGCGGCGTTGTCTGCGGATCTCGGCGCACTGCGAAAAGTCGCGAAATGCTGATATGGGGGTAAGTACGGACATTTTGTGTTGTAGGGGGCCACGCCAGCGATCGAATGTCATCAGAATGGCTGTCGTGTCGAGAGACGGCGCGGTACGACTGGGCATCGAGTTCGCTGCTGATCACGCGCGGGCAGCGCTGGCCTGGGCCGACGGCACAGCAATGGTCCTGCCGCTGGACGGCGGGGGCCAGCTGGCCGCTCCGCTGCCCGACGATTCGTCGGCCCTGGCCGATCAGGGCGGTCCGGCGCTGGCGGGCGGCAGGTCGGCGGTCCCTCCGCGTCCGAGCCTTGACTGGGCTGCGACAGCGTTCACGCGCATTGTGCAGGACGCTCGCGACGTCGCGAGCGCGAGCGTGGAGGCTGTGGTGGTTGCCGTGCCGGCGACGTGGTCGCATCGGCAGCGGGGGCAGGTGCGCGCTGCTGCGGCCCGAGCCGGCTTGCACGATGTGGAGTGCATCCCGTCGCCGGTCGCGGTGTGCTGGCATGTCGTCGCGGGTGGGTACGAGCTGCCGACCGGTGCGCTGGTTGTGGTCTGCGAAGCCGGCGACGGCTGTTCGGCGGCGGTGGTTGGCCGGGACGGCGGTGGTGACTTCGTCGTGCTGTCCGATGTGGACGAGACGACCGTCCGTTCCGGCATGGCCGGCACGGCGTCGCCAGGCCCTGTCGTCGAGGAAGTGGTTCGCCGGGCGATGGCGGGGGCGGAGCTGCCGCCCGGTGCAGCCGACCTGGTGTGTGCGGTCGGGCCGGGGGCGCGGCAGCTGGAGGTGGGCCGGTCCCTGCAGACGGTGACCGGGGTGGAACCGATGCGGGCGGTCGAGGCTGAGCTGGCCGTGGTGCTCGGCACGGTGCAGGGGCCCGGTCCTGACGGCACGGCGGCGGTGGGGCAGGCGGCGGGCACCTGGGGGGACGTGTGGGCGATGGTGTTGCCCGGCGTGTGGTCGGTGGTGTTGTTCGCGCAGTTCCTCACCGGATCCCGCCGGTACGGGCCGCAGGAGAAGGTTGGCCAGCCGGGCATGCTCCTCGCGTCGTGGGGTGGTCTTGCCCTTGCCGGCATGTTCGCGATGCTGGCCGTGGTCGGTGGCGCGCTGGTGGCGGCCGCGGTCCGGCACAGCCCGGACGGCGGGGATACGCACGACGTGCCGCTGGGGGAGTGGGTGCGTCACCGGCTTACCGCCGTGGCGATGGCGGGCGGTGTCGGTGCCGGGCTGCTCGCCGCGGGCCTGTACGTGCTTGTCGGTGCGGGGTTCTTCGACCTCGAGGCGGGGCCGCTGGTGCGCTGGGCGGTCCTGCCGGTGCTGCCGGTCGGGGCTGCGGTGCTGGTAGTGGCGGTTGCGGTGTGGCGGCGGCCGGAGCCGCCAGAGGGGGAGTGGCCGCAGTGGCTGCGGTTCCCGCCTGTGTCGGTACTGCTCGCCGGTGCCGGCGTCTTGCTCATAGCGTTCGACGAGACCGGCAGCCCATGGCTGCTGCAGCCGTTGAGCTGGCAACTCGAGCAGTGGCTGCCGCCCGGGCAGTTGACGATTATCGGCCCGGTTGGCCGGCTCGGCGGCCTGTGCGTCGGGGTGGCGGCCGCGTGGCTGCTCACGACGCGGCCGGTGCGGCGGCTGCTGCTCGGGACGTTCCTCGCGCTGCTCGTCGCGGCGGTCCTGTCGTGGCGGGTGACCGGTGCGGTGGCGATTGGATTCTGCTGTATTGCGGCCGCCTGGTGGTTCCTGCGGGCCGTGCGGCTCGTGCTGGGACCGCGGCTGCTCACCCCACCATCGGATTGGCACGCACCCGCGGCCGCGGCGAGCACCCCGAGTGATGCGCCATGACGGTGTCCCGTCAAATGTGCAGCCCGTCCGGACCACGAGCCGCGATGCGGGCTGTTGACGGCGGCCCATCCTCAGTCGTCGCACCGGGTGCCGCCCGGTCGCCGGCGGGCACCGCCACCGCTGCGCAGGCGGGCGGGCGGGGTGCCCTTCCGTGCGGCGTTTCACCGGCGGGCGAGATCGAAGGGGCCAAACCATGACCGACGGTCCTGGTACCAGCGGCGGCCGTCCGGTGCTGCCCGAGGCGGCCGGGCACCGGTCCGGGACCTTCACGCAGCCGCATGTCGTGGTGCCGTTCAGCTCCGCTGCAGCGCCGCGCGTCCCGATCGGGCGCCGGATCAGCGTCCCGCAGCTGCCGGGCCGCAGCTCTACGACACAGGGCCGGCGCGGCAGGCTGTCGCCGGCCGGGCGGCGCCGTGCCCTGCAGGCGGTCGCGGCGGTCATGGTGCTCGCGCTGACCGCCGTCGGCTGGCAGGCCATCCGTGGTCCGTCCGGCGCCGACCCGCGGGAGCTGGTGCAGCGGCTCTTCGATCGTCTCGCCGCCCGCGACATCAGCGACTGGGCGACCGGGACGCTGTGCGCCAAGAACCCGATCTGCGGGCCTGGCGCCCTGAGCAGCGGCTATGAGCCGCCGCAGCAGGTCACCATCGACGCCGTGACCGACCAGGCCGACGGCAAGGACCGGTCGGCGACGGTCGACGTCTCCTACAATGTTGCCGGGCAACGGGTCCACGACCAGGTCACCGCCGAGTACAGCCCGGGACGACTGTTCGGCGGCTACTGGCTGTTGAGGAAACGGCCGTTCACCACGCTGACCATCCCGGGCCCGTCACCGACCCGGGTGACCGTCGCTGCCGTGAAGCTGCTGCCCGCGGAGCTGACCGGGCCGCTCACCATCAAGGTCCCTCCCGGCCGCTACACGATCAGCCGAGCCGAAACCCCGCTGATCGCCGCGACCGAAACCGCGACCGTCGCCGCGCCCGGTCAGTCCGCCACGGTTGCCCTGCCGACGGACGTCCTGGCCGCTGTCCACGACGACGTCGTCACGCTGATTGACTCCCGGATCGACGACTGCGCCGCCCAGCACGACTTCCGGCCGGAGGCCGGCACCGCCCGCCCGCGCGTCCACACCTGCCCGTTCGCACACGACACCAGATACACCATCACCGACAATCCGACCTGGACCGTGCAGCAGTACCCGCAGCTGCAGGTCATAGCCGGAACCGACGGCAGTATCAGCGTCACCACCACAGCCCCCGGACGTGTTGTCATCCGCTACCGCTGGACCGAGCATCTGGTCGAGCCGCGCACCTGGACCGACGTCGAGGCCACCGAACCGATAGTGGTGACCGGCCGCATCACCGGCACCGCTGGCGCATTGGCCTGGCAGCCGGGCTGACGACGCCGACCGTATCGCAGCGTTGACGTGTGTTGTTTCCGGGCGTTGCTGCGCTGGACCGTCCAGCAACGGCCGACCTGGTGCCAGATGCGGTGCCTGCGGGCCAGCGATCGGAGGGCGGGCCGGGAGCAGACGTGACGGCGTATTCAACCCTCGCGCTGCTCCGGGATGACCGGCCTGCGTAGGGTGGCCGGCTGCCTGGCGGATTCCCGTGCCGGGCGGGCCAGCACGGTGGTGAGCAGCGCAACGGTCTCCGCCTCGGGCTGCAGGTTGTGCGCGGTCAGGTGCTCGGTGAGGGTGGCCGCGGCGCGGCGCAGCCCGTCGTCGTCCCCAGCGGCCGCGTGGCGCTGCAGCACCTGCCGGTGCACGTGCTCGTTGGTCGGCGCCAGCCGCAGCGCCTGGCGGAGCAGCCGCAGCGCCGCCCGGTCGTCGGGTTCGTCGTCGGCGAGGGACGTGTGCACGTCCAGCAGGTGCCGGACCACCCGTTCCCGGTCGGCGAGCAGCCACTCGTACCACCAACCGGCGGCGAGCTCACCGCCGGCCACATCAGTGGCGGAGGTGAGCAGCAGGCGCCGATAGTCCCGGTCCGCGGCTGACGCGGCAGCGTCGATGAGGCCCTGCAACCGCCACAGGTCCACCTGGACGGCGGCCGGGTCCAGCCGCTGCCGCCGCGACGCAGCGTCAGCATGCGTGCCGGGCAGGTCGTCATGCCGGAGCACCGGTCGGCCGGCGGCGTTGTGCAGCGCGCGGCGCAGCTCCGACAAGGTGGTCAGGTAACGGCGTTGCGCGGCGCTGCTGAGCACGTCAGGCCAGAGTGCCTCTTTAAGCTCGTCGTCGGTGAGCCCGTCGCGGTGCAGGGCCAGCAGGACAAGGATCTGCTGGCCGGCGGAGCGCCGGACCGGGACCGGGCTGTAGGACCCGTCCGGGTGCGACTGCAGGACCGTCACCCCGCCGAAGACACGGACGAGGAGCCGCCGGGCTGCGCCCGCGTGATCGGGCGGTCCGTCGGGCCATCCGGTCGGGCGATCCGGATCAGTGGTCGCGGGCGCGGGCGGCGTGTCAGCTTCGGGCTGGTCCAGGTGCCCGGGGGAGGGCTGCACGCTGATGGCGCGCAGGATGTCCAGGGCGGTGCGTTGATCCAGGATTGGCAACCGGTCGTCCGCCGGGCCAGCACCGGCGACGGGACGCACCGTTCCGTCGGCACCGACATGCCAGCACACCCCCACACCCTGTGCGGCCGCGACGCGAATCGTGCAGTCCACCGTCTCGCCTGCACCGACGGCTGATCCGTCGGCCGTGCCGCCGAGCGCAGCGGCCTGCTCGCCGGGCTCGACGTCGGCGGCGAACACCACGGTGCCGAATCCGCCCTGGGCGTCCGAGCGGCGGGCAGCCCCTGGCGTGCCGAGCACACCGGCCGCGGGCTCCGCCATACCGAGGACGGTACTGACGAACGCGGCGGTCAGCACGATCCGGGGCGCTCGCTCCGGCATGGCGCTGAACGCGACCAGCATGCCCCGGGCCGCATCGTGCCGGCCCGGGCCGATCAGGCGGAGCTCCCCGTGCGGCAGCGTTTCCAGCAGGTCCAATGGCCGTGGCGACCCAGCGTCATCGCCCGTCTCGGCAGCGGCATCCGGTGCGGCGACGGTGCCGAGCGGCGCTGACCCGACGCGCTCCGGTGTATCGCGGTGTCCATACGGTGCCTCGTCCGGCAGCATCTGAGCCGCGCGCAACACCTGCCGGACCGGCGCCGACAGCGGCGGAAGATCCGGGTCGTTGCGGTCCCAACCGGCAGGCGGCCGCGGCGGGTACCGGCGACGTGCCTGCGCCCAAGCCAACGCCACCGCAGCGGCAACGGCCGCAACAACCGGCAGCGGCAGCCAACCACCTGGCAGGTGCACGCCGGCGTCTGCCCGGACCGTCCGGGCGGGCACGGCGGCGCCCGGCGACGGAGCCCGGCCCGTGTCCACGTTGACCGGACCCGGCAGCGGTCCGGCGAGCGCTGGACCGGCGCTGCCGGCGCGGGCCGTATCCAGGGCCAGCAGGATACCGCTGGCCATGGCGGTGATCGCCGTGTGCAGGGGGACCGGCAGCCACGCCGAGGGGCGGCGTCGGCCGCGCACCGCCGCGACCGTGTCCCGCACCACCTGCCAGACCAGGGCCAGCCACACGACCCAGCCGAGAGCCACCACGGCGGCGACCGCGCCCAGCTCCGACATCGGCTGTGACACGACCGCCCGCCAGTCCCAGACCACCGCCGACTGCACGACGACCAACACCGTCGGGAGCGCCGCGAGGGTCACCAACAATATGGTCGCGGCCCCGGCGACGCGGAGCACTCTTCCAGCCGCTGACCTCATCCTGCCCCGCTGCCCCCGAAACCAGACCGGCAGACCTGCTCGGCAGCGCGGTCCACCGCGCCGTATCGGAGGGCAGCGACGACATCCGAGGTCTGGACGCAGTCGAGGTGTGTGGCAACTTGTGCACAGTTCTGCACCATGGGCCCGCACGACGGCGAGCCCAGTCCCGAGTGGACTGGCTGGGAAGTTGATGCCCGCGGCAGGTCAGGCCGTCCCGGCGCACCGCCAAGACGCCCGATACTGATCGACACATGTACATCTTGCACGGTAGAACGCGATACCCCAAGGTTCGGAGCCGAGTCATGGCGTCAGCGCCTACATGTACGAGGAGCCGCGCACGCAGCATCTCGCGGTAAGATCTGGATGCGCCGTGGCTGAGCAGTCGGCCAGTGTTCCTGACCTGCCGTGTGGGACACGTCAGCCGCAATGCGCTGCGCGCTGCAAATGCGTCAACTCGCGACGACCGGCGCGGTTTGTCGGCCGACTACTCGGCGAACGGCCGGCGAATCGCATCGGTGTTGAAGGGGGGACATTAACCCCCACCCATAGCATCCCTGCCCGAAGCGGGGATTCATGTGTTGAGCCTATCGACGAAAGACTGCTTCTTCAAGTGGCTAACCCGTCACGCCGGTCGCGCTCCGAATAGCTCAAACGGCACCCTCCGCAACCGCCCTCCGCGCCGTGAGTGGGCTGCTTGGAGGTGGCCGCACCGACGGGACCAGGGACGATCCCGTTGGCGTGGCTCCGGATGGCTGTGCGATGCCACGGATGCAGTCAGCGTCCGGGCGGCGGTTTACAGGCTTGGCTGCCTCTCTTCCGCTTAGCCTAGTGCCCACTCGTTTGGCGATTCGTTCGGTGCGGTGTGAAATCGCAGCGCGGTGCGCTGGTGCTATTCGCCTCGGCGGGGTGTCGGCAGTTCTGGTCGCATGCCGCCGTATTTGTGGAAGCGTCGCATGAATGCTTCTTCGCCGCCTTCGAGGACCTGACGGATGTGAGTACGAATAGTCAGATCGTCGATGGAACCGTGGCTGGTGACGACCATGCCGGCGTTGGTTGCGTCGAGGACGGCGACGAGTTCGGCGTCGCCCAGCATCGGGATGTTCGGGTTGTGCGTGGCGGCGATGATCTGGCGGTCGTGCCCGTCCGGCGTGAGGGCCTTCTGCTTGCGGATGACGGCGACGACGTCCTCGTAGATGAAGCTGTTGTCGAGGTCGTCCTCCGGCTGGTCGAGCAGCATCGGCTTGCCGTCGACGGCGAAGATCAGCAGCAGGATGGCGGTGGCGCGTTGTCCCGTGGACAGTTGGTCCAGGTCGCGGCTGCCCTGCTTGGTGTGCAGGCGCACGACGACGCGGTCGCGAGGTGCCATCGCTTCGAGTTCCGCGAGTCGGTCGGCTTCGGGGTCGGTAAGCCAGCTGTGGATCTTGCCGGCTTGTGCCGTCGTCAGGCCGAACCGAGCCGCGATGGCGTCGGCTCCCCGTTCGACCGTTGCGACGATCGCCGGCCCGTCGACACCTTCGAGGGAAGCGACGCCGGCGATCGCCGGCCCTTGGGCCCCTGAGCCGGCGAGCAGCGCTCGAAGGTCTGCAGCGAACTGCTCGCGGTCGCCGAGCGGCTCCACGACCACCTCTAGCCGCTGAGACAGCCGGGTGCTGATGAGGTCGGCCGCGTCCTGGCGAACCCGGCTCTGACTCTCGCGGGCCTTGGCGAGGTCGTCGAGGATCCCTTTGCGGGCCAGCGTCAGCTCCTCGATCTTGGGCAGCTTGCGCGTCAGCTTCTCGAGCTCGTCCTTGCACTGGTCGAGCTCGGCGGTGATGCGCAGGGTCGCGTCCGCATCGAAGTTGTCGGCGTGCAGCAGCTGCTTGACCTCGTTGAGCTCGGCCGTCAACGCCTCGACCTGCGCTGCATGGGTGTCGCGCAGAGCCCTGATCTCGTCATGAGCGGCTTGGGCGACGTCGGCGACCTGTGCAGTGATTCCGCGGATCGCCTCGGCGGCGGTGGTCAGCACTGTCGCCGCCCGCTGCGTCAGATTGTCGTCGGTCTCCACAAGCTGATCGGCGAGCTCGACGAGATCTGCCTCGGCCTGAGTGAGGGAGCCGGACCACCAGTCGACGGAGCCCGTCTTCTCGCCGGCGGAGCCGAGGTGGCGGCCGATCGAGCCGTGGCGCCGATGGGTGGCGAGCTTCTGCAGCACGCCGTTGTCTTCGTAGACCTGCAGTTCGTGCGCCAGTGCGTCGACGCGCTGCTCGATGTCCGGACGGCGGCCCTGTTCGATGCGGTGCTTGCGCAGCTCAGCGCTGTTCAGGGAGAGGTTGCGGCGGACCTCGGTGACCTTTGCTTCGGCGCGGTCCAGGTCGTCGCCGATGAGCTGGTCGAGCAGTTTCCGACGGAACTCCGGGCTCTTGCTGATCGTGTCGATCTCGCCCTGCAGTAGGACGATCGGCGTCTGGTTGGGACCGAAGGTGTCCTCCGGTGCGATGTTGATCTCGGCGCCGGTGTCGAGGTCGATCACGTGCGGTGGCTCGCCGAGCGCCCGCCGCACCTCGTACTGCTTCGGCTTGCCGGACTCGGTGTGCCGTTCGATACGCAGCCGGACGGAGCCGCCGCCGCCGAGGGCGTGGTCGACCAGCCGCTGCCGGTCCTTTGCGTCGCAGAACGGGGCGATGTCGAGGGCGTAGCGGATGGTTTCGAGGACCGCGGACTTTCCGGTGCCGCGGCCGCCGATGAGCGTGTTGAGGTGGGGGTCCAGGGTCAGCTCGAGGGTGCCGAGGAAGCCGCGTCCCTCGATGTGGGCCGAGACGATCCGCCCGTTCCGGGGAGGGGACGGCATGGTGGTTCGGACCCGTGTCTGCGGATCATGGAGGGCCAGGCGCATCGCGTCGAGGTCTGTGGCGGAAAGCTTGAGCCAGGTTCCGCGTGGGCCTCCGTCGCCCAGCGTCTTGCCGCCGACGTCGGCCAGTCGGCGGGGGTCGCTGAACTCGACCATCGCGAGCTGATCCCACCTGAATGCGACGCCGGTGCTGCGCAGCTTGCCCAGCACGCCCGAGGCGTGATCCACGCCGTCGAACTGGACCTCGGCGATCAGCTCGGCCGCCGGCTTCGGTCCCATCGCCTCGACGATGCCCTTGCGGTCTTCGGCATGTGCTGCGAACAGCAGGCACCCGAACCGCTCCCGCAGGCGCCGCATCGCGTCACCGACCGGGATGCCGAGGTCAATCTCCGAATGGTCACGGCCGTTCCACAGTGGCTTGCCGTGCTCGCGGCTCAGGCCCCGCAGGCACTCGTTGATTTCCTGCGGATCCGTGCCGGCCGGAAACACCGCGAGGATGTGGACGCCGTTGCGGCCAACGTTCAAGTTGAGTTCGGCTCCGGGTAGCACCACGATGCCGTGCTGCGCTGCCGACTCCTTGATCAGGTCGAACCAGGGCTGGCGGATCCCGTTGTAGTCGGTGATCGCCGCCAGCTCGATGCAGGCGTCGTGCAGCCGCTGCGCGTACTGCTCGGCGAAGCGTCGTTGATCGGCAGGGTTGTCGTAGTCCACCCCCGCCAGTCCGGCGAAGCTTGATACACCCGGCGTGTGCAGGTGGAAGTCCACGCGGTACCAGCGTGACCCGCCAACGGTCATCGATCACTTCCTCGTTCCGCGGGCAGGCTGGCGCCAACCCGCAAGGGGAAACGGCCGTGGCGGATCGAAGGGGTTGCTCCTATCCGAGGAGCTCGCCGTCCCGGCGTCGTCCGGCCGAAGATCCCGCCGAACTGATCGGAAAGCCTAGACGACCAAGCCCGGATACGGAAAGTGATAATGGCGGTACTTGTAGATGATCTCCGTATGGGTCGGTCGACCAGGCATTTCTTGTCACATTGAAGTGCGTTGTCCAGTTGTGATCTTCATGGCCTGTTGTACATGGAGTGACTTGAGTGCAACCCGGCGGGTCGGTTGGTTGGCGCGGCTCCGCTGGACTGCTGGCTGGAGGCGCGGCCCTACGCCACTCACGGAGGGCGACGGCGGGGGAAGCCGAGGCTTGTTCGGATTAGGAGCCGTCGTCGAATGCCAGGGTGCCAGTGACGTCAGCCTGGTATGCCGACATCCGGTGTTCGAAGACGTCGACAGCTCCTGGACGTCCTGCAGCTCCATCGCCGCTGGCGTCGGTAAGTGGTCCGCGCCGAAGCCGGCTGCCTCGACTTCATCCTCCTGCACGACAACGTTGCCCTCGCCGGTATCCGACTGCACGACGGCATCGGCTGCACCCTCGAGTGCCGTACTGGCGTGGGTATCGCGGTTTGCGGCGACAGCGGCCTGAGACGCAATCACGTGTCGATCACTCGATCGTGAAATCTGGTCGTGCCGGGTGCGTGGCGTCGCTGACACTGGGCGCATGCAAGCGGACTTCGATCGGGATACGTACGCGGCGTTGCTGGAGGCGAAGCTGCAGCCTTGGCGCATCCGCGCGACGCTCGCGTTCGCCGGCGTCTACCAGATCACCCACGAGCTGATCAAAGAGGCAGTGATCGATGAGGTCCGGTCGTTCTACTGCAACGGTTTCAACGAGGCCGGCATGACCTACGACGACGCCGGCTACGAGGCCGCCGTGCTGGCCCTGGACCCGAAGAAGCGCAAGATGCGCGCCTCGCTGCTGTGGCTGGTGCACGGCGGAGCCATCACCGCACAGCAGGCCGACCGGCTCGACGCGATCTACGCCCACCGGCACGACCTGACCCATGAGTTGGGCAAGTACATCGTCGACCCGGCGTTCGAGCCGGACATGCAGCTGTTCACCGACGCCGTGGAGATTCTGCGGGAGATCCTGCGGTTCTGGACCCGGATGGAGATCGACCTCGGCTCGTTCGAGCAGTTCGGCGACGTCGACCCGGACGAGGTGACACCGGGCCGTCTCCTGCTGCTGCAACTGTGCATCGACGCATACGTGGAAGGCCTCAAACAGGAGGCGTCGGCGGATGGTGAGGCCGGACGGTGAAGCTGCAGGTGTTCGACGAACCGAAGGTCCGTCGGAGCGCGGCTTGTCGGCGGCGGAGCCCACTGTCGACTGGTTCACCGACGTCAGCCGCCCGGCAGCAGCGACAGGCCGGCGGGTGATCAACGAGCTGTACTCCCGCTATCCGGACCAATCGGCGCACACGTGGGCTCGGCTGCATTCCTCGGAGGACCAGCAGTTCGACGCTGACAGAGCCCCGGTGCACGTCCATGACGCGTGGACCCTGCTCATCGCCGGCGCCGACGCCATCTGCTTCGACCTCGCGCACGACCTGCGCGACCTCCTCGACGCCGACATCACCGCCGCCGTGACCGTCCAGTCTGCAGGCGCCCGCCTGGGCAGCCAACCGGGCCACATAGTCCGCGCCTTCACCGCTACCTGCTGAGCCGCCGCACCGAACTGGCCGGCCACCTGCTGTTGTCCGGCCACCGCCGCGCCACCGGGGCCGCCGAGGCCGGGTTCCGCGACCAGGCTCACGTGCACCGCCACCTCGAACCCCACGTCGGCGTCACCCCCCACGCGCCTTCTGCGCCGCCGCCCGCCGGCCGTAACCACTCACCGCCCGAGCCGGTCACTCACTCCACCTCGACGGACAGCATGCACCCATCGAGCGACGTCAGCACCTGCACCGGCCGCCCGCTCGCCTCACCCTGCACGAGCCGGTTGCCGCTCGCGCCCCGCCGCTCCTGGTAGCTCGCCCGACGCCGGACGAAGCCCTGCGCCGGAGCGCTCGCGGGCGGTACGAGGAGCTCTTCCGCGACACCCGTCCGCACGTGCACGGTCTGCCCGCCGAACGCGATGCGGGTACTTTCACATCGGAAGGTCGTATCGTCGGCATAGACCAGCTCAAGGTCGTCAACCTGTCCCTGGATCAGCTGGGGCGACGTCCGGAGCATGTCGCGCACCGCCGGCCGCCCAGCGAAGGCGTAAAGACGAGCCTGGTCCTCGATGTCGAGCTCCGCAGCGGCGACCGCCGAGTCCACAGGCGCGACGAATGTCAACAGATCCTCATTTTCCTGCCGATACGCGGCCGGCACTGGCTGGCGCTCTTGCCTGCGGATGACGTCAACCGCTTCGCGGCGCGCGTCCGCGTCGGACTCGCCGACCTCGATGGCATGGGCGTGGATCTTGCCGCCGATGAACCGCGCCCCGACCACGATTCTGCGCATCGAAACGCCCGCGATGTTGGTCGGAACCAGCACCTGCGCCACGCCGCGGGCGAGCTGTTTGATCGCGTGGGACCGGCCGGAGCTCGTGCCCTTCGCCTCGACCACCATGACCTCAGACAGCTGCCCGTGCTCGTGGCGGTACCAGAAGTAGTCGGGCTTATGCGCCTGAAGGTCCCGCATCGCCCTGGCCAGGAACCGGTCGTACGAGACAGCGTCGGCATCGACGACCGACGCCGGTCGCCGGAGGATTGACTGCTCGACGACGTCGGTCGCAAGCGCGATACCGAAGTGCTCCGACAGCAACGATCGCTGGTGCTGTCGCACCTGATCGGTCAGTGCCGAAAGGCAAAGCTCGGGCCGCTGGTCGGAGAATGCCCAGAGGTAGCGCACGATCGCCCAACGGCTCGCGGTCCGCAGGGCCGTCAGTCCGGCCAAGCCGGCCGCTCCGGCGTTCCCGAGACCGGGCAGCGCGCTCGTGGTCTTTCCGAGCGACAGGAGTAGGTCTTGCGGCCGCACAGGCTGCCGGTGGTACACACCCAACAGTTCTGCAACGGGCCGGACCTCGACGCTGGGCCCGCCATCATGCAGCAGCCGTTTGCGCACCTCGTCGGCGAGGGGCCAAGTCGACTCGATGCGGTACCGGCCCGGCTCGGCGAGCGTCTTCGGCAGCATGCACGCATCGTCTCAGATCGCCGCCCGGCCCCAGCGCCTGGCGATCGCCGTCGGTACGGCCGACGATCGAGGCGCCGAGTGGCTCCGGTTCGGCCGGGCGCGCCGGGGCGGTGTTGAGAGGGTTCGGTTCGAGCGGAGCTTCCCCGGCTGGCCTGGGCGGCCGTTGCCCGTCTATGCGGGGATCAGCTCCGTGAGCCGGTCCAGGGGGTAGCTGTCTGAGCCCTCCGGCAGGCCGTCGGGTCTCGAGGCCGACAAACGTGACGGGCTCGCCGGGGATCGAACCGTCCCACGAACGTACCGCGGTGGGGACGGAACCGCCCCACGAACGTACCGCGGTGCGGTCGCGCAGGCGCCCGATGAGGTAGGAGACGGGGAAGTACTGCCGCTGCAGGAAGGCCTGCATGCGGTGGGACGTTCCCCCGTACGCGGTTGAAGGCTGGGCGGCCGGTGAGGTGCAGGTGCAGCCATAAGGCCTGCCAGCCATGCTCGCCGCGGGCAAGGACCTTCGGCAGCGCGATTCGGCCTGGCCGCGCATCGCGGAGCGGGCGCGGGCCCGGGCGCGACTCGAACGGTGCGCCGCGACGGGCTAGCCCCGCGGTCGCTCGGTTAGCGCAGACAATCGTTCAGCGGCATACGGCGTGCCGGCTGCGACCTCGTCTTGGAGCTCGGCAATGCGAGCCTGGCTGGCTAGGAGGTTTGTCAGACGATCCGCGGCGTAGCGATGGCCGC
This sequence comes from Dactylosporangium sp. McL0621, assembly GCF_049995355.1. Classification (NCBI taxonomy): domain Bacteria; kingdom Bacillati; phylum Actinomycetota; class Actinomycetes; order Micromonosporales; family Micromonosporaceae; genus Dactylosporangium; species Dactylosporangium sp. McL0621. Next base: position 7,730,568 of record NZ_CP188259.1, on the reverse strand, counting down.
CGTCGGCAAGCGACCGAACCTGATCAAGGTGGTCGCGTTCGATGAGAACACCGACGAGATGTTCGCTCACTAGTTCGTCGCCGCCGTGCCTTGCTCGTTCTCGGACTAACCGTACGGCAGCTGCCAAATCGCCTGTGCCAATCATGCGGTCGACAGTCAGCATCGCGGCTCCGGTCGCGGCGACTTCATTACCTGCGGCGGCGCGGCGTTCGAGTTCCTCCATGTTTCCCTCGGCCGCGAGCTTCATCGCCTCAACATTTTCGCTGATGACCGTCGCTCCTGGGCCTCCGTGCCTCCGAAGCGCCGCTAGTGCTTCATCGAAACTGCCGTTCCCTGCCAGATGCTCGACCAGCTGTCCAAGGGCAAACTGGTCGCCTGCGTTGGCTCGAGCGCGTAGCTCGTCGATGTGGCCGTAGCGCAGCAGCAGGCTGTTAAGCCAGATCGCGGCCTCGTTGTCATCGCTCGCCCGTTGTCGAAGTTCCTCGAAGTTACCGCGGGCGGCGAGTAGGTCGTAGAGGCTTGTGGCGGCGAACGTGTAGCCGACGGATGCCTGGGCGCGTAGTTCGTCGACGCGGCCCAGGTCGGCGAGGAGCCTGCCGAGCCGACTTTCCACGACGAGATCAGCAGGGCCGTAGACGCCGTAGCAGCTGTCAAGATGCTCGCTCAAGATCGCGATAGCGTCCTCCGCGCGGCCCTGCTGCACGAAAAGATCGGCGAGTTGGTCTATGGCGAGTGGGCTGCCACCGTCAGCCAACTCGCGGAGTTCCTCGATGCGACCTTGGCGTCCGAGAACACGGACAAGCTGGTACATGGCGTTATCCTGCTCGTCTTCATCGCCATGCTCGATCACTTGCCGGTAGAGGGCGATCGCGGCGGCGTCGGCTCCGCGCCGCTCGGCGTTCAGCGCGAGGCGCATCCGATCATGTGGGTGGTGGTGGGCGACGAGTGCGTCCCACGTGTGCGGTGGTAGATGCACGCATCGCCGTGACCGTAGCGCATGTTGATGGAGGTAGTCAGCGGTCGCGTAGCCGGCGACTTCGCCCATGGCTGCGGGGATCGGATTCAAGCAGGCCGTGGCGCCATGGACTGTGGTGGTGGCGTACGCAAGGGCGCGGCGGAGCCAGTCCGGGGGCGCCGTCGCCCGCTGCTTGGGCGTGAGGTAGGCAGGGGCGGCCGCGCGCAGAAAGTCGGCTGTGATGATGTGGTGGGCGCCGACACGGCCGGCGTCGAGTGCTGCGGTAATGACCGCCCTGCCGTAACAGTGCTGCCCGGGAGCCAGTTCCCAGCGCTGCACAAGCTCTGGGCCGCCGGCGAGAACCTGAGTTACTCCTGCATCCCGGGCAAACAACGCGATGCGCAGGCGCTCGTCGTTGACAGCTAGGGTCTCGCCGCGTTGCCGCTCAGCGCTGCTAAAGGTTTCGGGTACCAGCACAACCTGGGCCAGCCGAAGCAGGTGGCGGTCGTCAGCGTATGGGTCGGGTGCCCCAGCCTCAGATCGGATGGTGCGAACCGCGTACTCATCTGGCCAGAGGGTCGCGACCACCACCGTCCCTACGGCTATGAGCCGTTGCACGGATGCCGCTAGTGGACCTTGGGCGTGATTGAGGTAACGCTGCAGCTCATCGAGCCAGACCACCGTGCGTGGTGTGGGCGTCTCGGCGTGCACTGTGATCGCCGGACTATCGGCGGGGTGGAGCAGCCACCACTCCGGCAACTCGGCGTGGATCGCCTCGTACAGCGCTCTCGTCTTGCCAACTGATGAACCGCCCAAGAGGAGTACGAACCCACCATCCGCTGCGGCGGCCTGGATGGCTGCATGCAACTCGGCGTCAAGGTCGCGTGGGACGTATGGCGGCATCTCGCCGGTACTGCCGGGTGCCTTGATCGTGGCGTGTACGCCAAGCAATCGAGGTCGAGCTTGCCGGACCCGAACCGCGCCGGTCGGGTGTGGCTGGTGGGCGGTGCTGACCCGTTCCCACGCAGTTATCCAAGGCCGCTGTGCTGCTTCGGTGCTGAGCCCACATGCGGTCAGGAAGGTGATGAGCGTGTCGCGGGTCGGGGTCGTCTTGGCGTTGATCAGGTCGCTGAGGGTGGCTTGCGGTAGCGGCCGCGGCCTGACCGCTTTGGCGAGTTCAGCGTAGGAGCGGCGAGCGCGTAGCCGGTCGCAAGCTTGGGCGAAGTCGGCGAGGGACTGTGCCGAGTCCAGGTCGAATTGGCGGACGGCCTCGGCGTTGGGAACGTGCTCATCGACCATGCAGGCGTCCTCCCGGTTGTTCGGCAGTCCCACCGAACACTGCCGAACCACCGTAGAGCCCACCCGATTTCAGCGCGACCGCCCGGGTCGTAGGGCCGGTAGCCTGCAGCGCTCTTCGGCTTCGTTCGTACCCCGTGCCGAACCTCCTGACCAGGCGCTTTCCTCAAGAACGTCAACACGGGAGACCGGCCGGCTCCCCAACCCGACGAATCACCGGGAGCCACGATGTCTAACAAGCCCACTAACCCCACTTGGCGAGAGAGGTTCGCTCTCGCCGCCATCGGCGGCGCCATCTCCGGCGCCGTCCGCGCGATCATCACCTGGACGCTCGAGCATTGATCGCGGCCCAGGCCTGGCTGGTCGCAATGGCCAGGCCAGAGCAGGGCTCGCCGTGTGGTCGTCGCGGGGATGCGGTGCGGTATGGGAACCGCCGTCATCCCTCGTCGGCGATGCGGACGTATGGCGGGCGAAGCCCTCGACCGGCCCGATCGCGGCGCTCTTGCCGACAAGTTAATCGTCTCCCAGCTCTGGGTCGACGTAGCGTCGTTCCCTCCATGGTCGCGACTCGGTTGGTGCATGGTTTCGGTGACCGCCCCGGCGCCGTTGACCAGGCAATCGCGCAGGGGCGTCAGATCGATCCCGAGGCTCTGATCAGGGCGATCAAATCCGATCCCGGGAGATGGATCCTCGGCGGAGCCCGGTTCGGGACCTGCGGCGTTGACGGAGCGGGCAGAGTAGCCGTCCAATGGTCTCGGTTGGGCAGCGTTGGCACTGGTGGTACAGGCTGCAGTCGATGTGCCCTGTCTCTGATGATCATGAGCAAGAACCGGAGCGGGTGGAGCGTTGGCCTGACCGAGGTCGCGGCCGTGGGGCCGTTTTGGAAGGAGATTCCATGGCTAGGCCCCCGTACCACATCGCTCGGCAGGAGCACCTAGGAGACATCCTTGACCAGCTGCAGGGACTCGGCCTGCTCACCTGGGAGTGGGACTACGAGAACCGCAGTGCCATTTACTGGATCATTGAGCCGGGGCAACAGAGGCGGAAGCTCGGCACGAGGCAAGCTGAGGTGCTTGCTGAGGCACTTTGCCGGCAGCAGGGCATCGCGTGGCTACCCGTCCCGCCTCCCGGTGGGGAGACCCAACGCGCCGAGACGTTGCTGAAGATTGAGGAGCTCCGACGGGGGCGGCCAGCCGGTTGAGACCAGTTCAGCGATGCGCATTCAGCCGATCAAGTCGGTACCGTTCGACCTGGCCGCGCACCCGGAACTTCGGCAGCGCCTGCCCTGAGTAGCGACCGGCGACCGGTCCGCCCAGACGTTCAGCGCGGTCGGCCGCTGTCTCCAGTTCGGCTTGCACAACGGGCACGTCAATATGGCTCTTGGCTCAGTACCCACCCTTCGTCGACCAGTACAGGAGGCGTCCCGAGGTGGATCGAGAACTTGACCCTGTAAGTGCCCAGGCGTGTGAGGGCACTGCAGGATGACCGGGAGCGGTGCTGCTGCGCTAGCCGTTCTGAGGCACGTTGTCCGCGCCGAGGACCGGCCGGCGCCTGACCGATCACGACTCGTGGGACCGGTACGTGGCCGCGCAGCCGCCGACCCGGGCCTTGAGCCGGTGCTGCACGCGTACGAACGCACCGACCCGGACGGCGGCCAGCGCGTCGGCCGCGCCCGCGAGCGCGTTTCGAGTGAAGGCGGAGCGGATTGTCAAATGGCGGCGGCGAGGGAATCTATGCGCAACTCGACCAGCCCACATAGCGCCGATCGAGCCCTTCCCGGGTCAGTTGATGCCTCCGTTGGCCAGCAGTGCCTCGCGGGTGCCCGCCGCCATCAACTCGCTACTGTCTATGACGGGCAGCCCGCTGCAGACTCAATCATGGGGCCGTGGCATGGGTAGCTTGCGACGAAAGGCGCACGTTCCGACGACGCAGACCGCTAGCGTGCGCTACGACGGGGTCGACGATGCTGTGCTGCGCGACGTGTTGCATCAGGCGTGGCGGGGCCGCTGCCACGTATGCAAACGCCCTAAGCTGTTCGAGGACATCGAGATTGACCATCTCATCCCGCGGTCCCTGCCCCGGACCAAGTTGGCGGAGCTTCTCCACCGGCTCGGCCGACCGGTCGGTTTCGATGTCGACCAGCCAGCCAATCTCGCCCCGATCTGCGGCTCGTGCAACGGCGACAAGGGCGACCAGATCCTGCCGGACCTGATGCTGGTCATCCGGCTCACCCGGGCCGAGCGGCTTGAGCCCCGGGTGATTGCCGCGGTCGAGCGCTACGCGACGATCAGCAAGATCGGCCGGAATCTGCGCGTCGCCGCGGCGGCCGATCTGACCGACCCGGCCGCCGCAGCGGCGTTCGAGCATCACGCGCCCGCCATTGTGCAGAAGCTCGCGCTGCACGACGAGACCAAGGCCGACTTCGAGGTGGCTCGTGTTGTAGAACTCGACTTGGGCTTCGACGGCGTCACCGTCGACCTCGTGCTCAACGCCCGTGGCCGCGCCGCCGTCGCCGTGCTCGAAGACCTCATCGGAACCACCCTGCCCGAGACCCTCGAGGACGCCACCGCCGACCTCACCAGACAGATCAGCCACCGGGCCGCCGACATGCTCGCAGGCGATGTCGAGGACGAAATCGAGGAGCCGATCGCCGTCGAGGTCGGCGAGTGCCAATGGCTGCGGGTGGTCGCCGACGACGTCGACTTCGGCCGCGACGACGACGGCGCATACGTCAGCTTCGAGGGCACCTTCGAGGGCGTCTACAGTGTCCCCGCCGTCCGCTCCACCCGAGACGGCGACGGCCTCGACGACTCCACCGGTGACGTCGAGGTCACCGGCCAATTCCGCATCACCCCGAGCTGGGACCTCACTGCCATCCCCGGCCGCCCGCACACCGCCACCGTCGAGATCACCGACTGGCGCGGCGGCACCGTGCTGGTGCGGCCCTGGTGACCGCACGACCGGAATCCCAGGTGCGCCGTGACAGCTGTCGGCCGGCGAGGTCGACGACGTGCTGCTCGTCGCCGGCGAGGAGGTGCGCACCAAACGGACCAGCTTCGGCCTGAACATCCGCGTCTGCCGGGCCGAATCAGATAGCCATGTCGACAAAGCGGCCGAGGTGGAGCTGCGCGGCAACGGTGATAATGTCCCTGGGTCCTTCGCGTTGCTTGGTGACGATGATGTCGGCCTCTCCCGCCCGTGGTGACTCGCGGTCGTAGAAGTCGTCACGATGCAGGAAGATCACGACATCCGCGTCGTGCTCCAACGACGCGTACGGTCCGCGCAGCTCGTGCTGAACCGGTCCCCGTCCGGCAGTTGGCGCGTCGACCTGGCACAGGGCCACGATCACGATACCCAGTTCCATGGCGAGCAACTTCAGATGGCGCGAGATCTCCGCCAACTCGTGGAATCGCTGAGCCGCGGGTTGTCCTGCCGTCAGCACCTGCACCGGATCAATGACGACCAGCTCTACAGCAAGCTCAACAGCGGCACGGCGGATCTCGCGGCTGACGTTCGTGAGGGTAGGGGTACAGGCATCGTTGATGATCAGCGGAGCTTCACTGACTTCCCCCATGCGGCGGGCAAGCTTTGTCCAGTCAGCGTCGCTCAGATTGGCTGTTCGCAGCACAGTTGTGGGGACCCGGGCCTCGGCTGCCATGACGCGGTTGAGCAGATCCGTCTTGCTCGTTGCGAAACTCATGATCAGTGTCGGAATGTTGTGTTTGACGGCCGCTGCGCGGCTGAAGTCGAGTCCCAGGATGGACTTACCGATGCTGGCTCGACCGGCGACGACAACGAGGTTGCCGACACGCCAGCCACCGTCGAGAAGCCGGTCCAGATCGGAGAAGCCGCTGGGGATGCAAGGGTGCTTCGGAACCGGGGCGGGAACCTCAGCGTCATCATCGACGGCAGGTAGGGCGCCTGCCATTGCCTCCAACTGGTTCAGCCATGGCGTGAACGCCGCCGCCAGGACCTCGGAGTTGCCCGGCTGGTTTCCACCCTCAAGGCGCATCAGGTGAGCGGTGCCCAGATCCACCAGTGCCGCGGCAGGATGCTTCAGCCACGCGTCGGTGGCGGCCTCCACGGCGTCCAGCAACGCGGCGTCGTCAGGATCAAGCGCGAGGCACGACTCGAAGTTGCGGGTGAGGCCTGCAGCGGTGAAGTTCGCAGAGCCGACCAACGCGTGCCGTACACCGTCCGCATCGCGAGCGAGATAGACCTTGGAGTTCAGCTCCGCACCGTCGACGACCAGACGCATGCTCGCGCGATCACCGTGCGGGGCGAGCAGGTTCAGCAGCCAGACAGCATCGGGATAGCGTGGAAGGCCATCCTGGTTGCGGTTGACGACCACATCGACACGTCCGCCACGATTGAGCACGGCAGCCAGCTCCTGTTCGACCAGTCCGCCGCCGGCCCGATCGAAGAACCCGACGAATGCTCGCAGCTCGACGGCGTCAGCCAGGTGCGTCTGCAGCCACCGGATGGGCGTGTCGTCCGGCGTCGTGTTGCGGTCAAGGAAGCGCATCGTGCCCTTTCCGGTTCGGGTGCGGCGCCCGTTGAGCGTTACGTGACCGATCTTGTCTACCGTAGCGAGAACCAGCCTCGTTGAAACCACGCTCTTGGGGCGTTGTGCCTGTCGCTTATCAAACGGCCATGACGGGTTCGGCCGCAGTGACCCTCTTGGGGTGGGCGAGCCGGACGGCAGCGGGCTTGACGAGGCCGTGATCAGGAACAGCGTTCCGACGACGTACCAGCCGGGCTGGCCCCACGTGATGCACAGCCAGATCAGCAGCCCCGGCCCGCCCGCCTCGGCGATCCCGGCGCCGAGGCCGAAGACGCCCAGGTACAGGCCAGTGGCCCAGTCCAGTGCGAGCGCGGACGACAAGCTCGAACCCGTCGGCGGCGTGCCACAGCTCGCCGGCGGTGTGCACCACCGCGGCAGCGACGAGCAGCACCACAGCGGCCTACGACAGGAGCCGGTCACCATAGAATTGCCGTCAACCAGCTCCGCAACGGCGCAGCGCGGACGTGTTGAAGTGAACGCTAGAGCACCTGACGGCCATCGATAGGCTGAGCGAGCGGATGTGGCTGCCCGGTCATCGCGGTGAGGGCGGCGGCGACGGCCTGCAGGTCGGCGCGGATGTAGGTGGTGGTGGCCGGTCCGGTGGTGTCGGTGTGGCCGGCGTAGGCGCGGGCGGTGCCGTAGCCGAAGTGCCGTTCGACCCAGGTCAGGGTGGTGTGCCGAAGCCAGTGGGCCGTGATGCCCTGGGCGGCGACCCAGGGCAGGTGCCGGCCGATGCGGCGCCAGAGCTCGTCGTAGCGGCGGCCGGTCAGGGCACGGCCGTTGCGGTATCGCAGCAGGGCATCGGCGGGCAGGACCGCGCCGCGGGCGGCGGCATGCTGGGTGAGGCTCGTGGCGAGATCGAGGCTGATCGGTTGCCAGCGGACCGTGCCGCCTTTCTCCCGCAGCTGCAGCAGCCCGCGGTCGGCATCCAGGTCCTGCAGCCGTAAGCCGAGGGCACCGGCGCGGCGGCAGGCAGTTTCGGTGTGCAGGCGTAGCAGGAGCGCGTCGAGGACGGTGTCGTTGCCGGTAGTGTGGGCGACGAGGTTGATGTCGGTCAGTTCGGCGGGTGTCAGTGCCCGTCGGGTGCTGGGCAGCCGCCGGGGCTTACGGACGCGGTGGGCTGGGCTGTCTGCGGCGTCCATGAGGCCGTCGGCGATGGCGACGTTGTAGAAGGCGCGGGCGGCGGCGATGAGTAGTTCGCCGGCGTGGCGGCCGCCGCGGCTGTTGCGCCGGGCTCGGGCGCTGTCGACGACGCGTCGCTGGAGCGCCTGGATGTCGCTCGCGGTGATGGTGTCGATGGCGAGGTCGCCCCAGGCTGTGGTCATGCGTTGCCAGTAGCTGCGGTAGGCGCGCAGCGCGCCGGGGCCGGTTGCGGCGAGGACCTGCGGGAGGTAGTCGGTGAACGTCGGCAGTGCCGGTCGGGCGTCGTGCTGCAGGTCGGCGAGGGTGACGCCGAGCTCGGCCAGGGCTGTCCAGGCGGCGTCGAGCCGCTCCCGGTCAGCCGCCATCGCCTGCGACGCGCCGGTCGGCCAGCAGCCGTACGACGGTCCGGGCCGGGTGCACCAGCAGCAGGTCATGAGCGGGGTCGGCGAGCAGGACGACCAGGTCGCCGACGGCGAGGTTGCACAGCTGCCGAATCGGCGCCGACGTGGCGAGGAGACCGGTGGCGCCGATGGTGTGCCGTCCGGCCGGGTCGGAGGTCGCCGTGATGACGCTAGCCGTGATGTCGAACGTGACCCGGTGCCCGGGTGGCCAGCCCAGTAGGTGCAGCAGCGCGCGGGCCGAGATCCGGCCGGACGGGTCGAGCCGGCCCACGTCCAGGTGCGCCTCGGCCAGGTCAGGCCCGGTGCGAGGTGTTGGCAGCTGGGGCAGCGGTGGCCGTGGCGGGCGGGCGCGGCGGAGCGATGCGGGGATGAGCGCGGCGATCATCTGCTCGGCCGGGACCGGAACGTTGCGCGGCACGCGGGTCATCGTCGCCGCCTGAGTGCGGTCCGCACATGCCGAAACCCGACCGGGTCATCACCCGCTCGGGTCGCCTTGGATGCTACAAAGTTCGTCGATCTTGGTAAACATTCACCAAGACCAGTGTCGAAGGTCCGAGATGCACCAAATACCCACGCCACTGATCTTGGCTGATGTCCTGCCACTAGATATTGATCGTTATGAACTCTGAACGGCCATCGGCGGCATACTCCTCACCTGTGCGGTCACTGCTGCCCCGCTTGCTGCGCCATGTGCAGCTCACAACCTGGTTGCAGCGGTCGGCCAGTGGAGCCAGGCGGTCACGCGGCCAGCCCGGGGCGCCGGTTCGAATCCCCGGGGTCGGTCTTCAGGTTCAGCCGTCGCCGACAATCGGGCCGAACGTTTCCATGAGGTGGGCGTAGATCGAGTAGGTGTAGCCCTCACGGGTGGACGCTTCCATCACGTGGTGGGGCAGCCACTCGTGCTCGACGTCGTGCGGGAAGGCCTGTCGTCGGCGGGCGGGGTCTCCGGCGCGGCCCTCGGCGACCTTGGTCTCGGCCTTCTGCCAGGCCTTATCGGCGACCTTGCGGGTGGCGAACGTGCCCGCGGAACGGCGCTGGCCGCGGATGTCGTCGTAGTAACTCCAGGGTCAGACAAGCCGGAATGACCGCGGCCACCGCGAAGGCACTGTCCAAGACCTGGGTGTGCCCTCGGCACACACGCATCCTCTGATCCTGAGTCAGCGGCGATAGGATCATCGGCAGCCCGATGCCACGGGAGGTGCAGAATGCAGACATTCGCGCAAGATCAAAGGCCAACAGACAACGCGCCGCGTTCGATGCAACATGCCGTTCCCGCCTCGGTGCGCAGTGAGGAGATGGAAGCCCCATCCTTTGTGCATCGCGTGCTCAGGTCGCCGGGCGAGCCACTGCCCAACGCGACACGCGCACGTTTCGAATCGAGCCTGGGGCCTTGGCTTGGCCCAGTTCGCCTGCACCGTGATCGTGAGGCGGCCGCATCGGCCGCTGCCCTCGGCGCCAACGCCTACACCGTCGGGCACCACATCGTGCTCGGTCGCGGCAGCAGCGACCGGGTACTTGTGCACGAACTAGCCCACGTCGCCCAGCAACACGGAAGGCCGATTCCGAGCACGGTTCCGCTGGAGCGAACGGACGCACCGACAGAGGACACCGCGAAATGCGGGGCCGAGCGTGCCCTGGCCGGCGCTCAAATTAGCTTGACGCCTGCTCCCCATGTTCATGTGGCGCGAAGCCCCGGCTCCTGGTTCAGGTTTCCCTTCTCCGGACCAAGCGGCATGGAGATGATCCTGGAATCTCCAGCCACCACCGCCAACGCCAGGGAGCGGGTCGCCGCGTTGGTCTCGGCCGCGGAAACCCTGGATTCCACCCAGGCTGCTGCCATGCACGACCGACTGGTGGACCCCAGGACCAAGATCGGTACCCGGTTCGCGCGGCTCTCAACAGCGAGCCGAACCAAAATCGTAGCGATCCTCCATGCACGAGCCTCTGCGAAGGAGCCCCCCGCAACATCACCCCCGGCACCGGCCCCCGGTTCAAGCCCACAGGCGCCAACGTTGACAGCTCACCAAAAGTACGAAGCAGAGCTGGCGTTCTACACGTCGACACGGCAGGCGAGACTTGAGGAGGTCAAGGCCGAACTTCCCCGGCTCTCAGGTCAGGAGATCGACGTCCGGTGGGAGCGCGACCACACGGTCTTCACCGGCGCCGCGAGCAAGCCGGGTCACGGCCTCAGCCCAGACCAAATGATCGAAATCTACCGCCGCAACTGGAATGATCGGCACAACGAAGGAAAAGCGCGGCGAATTGCCATCGCGCGCAACGCCTTAGAGGCAGACGCGGGCCGATACGCCGAGAACATATTGCGGTTCCACGACGGTGACCCCGCCGCCATGGGGCCCGATTTCGCGCAGGCATTCTATGACGACAAGATGGGCGACCTCGCGCTCCAATTGGTCCCGGATGCGTATGAAGTGCTTCTGACCGCGGAGCGTTCAGGAAAGAGCTTGAGTCTCGAGGAGCTTACTCATGCTACGGTCCGGGCCACCGCTGACCTGCGCCAGGCCGCCGTTGAAATAAAGGCGTGGCTCGAGGCGGAATACGGGTTGAGTGCGATGGCCCTTGGCGAGGAGGAGGCGCTGCTTCTCGAGGACGAGGCCTTGCTTCTCCAGCGCGGCAGCCGCAATGGTCGGCCAGCGACAGCCGTGGCAGGCGAGATCGAGGCCGCTGAGAGCGGCAGTGTCAATGGTCGGCCAGCGACCGCCGCGAAAGGCATGATCAAACTGCCGAACGTCCGACTGCCCGCCCGACCGCGCGTGGCGACAAAGACCCAATACTGGTGGGGCATGAAGCGCGGCAACTTCATCAAGGCGCAACTCGAGAATGGCCGCCTGACGGTCACAGTCAAGGCAAGTGGTCCGTATCGCCGTGGTGGCAGCAAAATGTTGGACGACGTCTTTGATCACTTCGGCCCGGACAACATCAGGGAATTCGAGGGAGTCTGGGATCCCGTCGACATCAAGTTCGGGGACAACTACAATGAGTTCGTGGAGAACGTGAACAGGTACAGTGGCATAAGCGAGGCCGACGCCGCCAGGAACACCTGGATAGGGCGCCAATTGGAGGACCGCGGCTTCAAGAGCGTGGAAGTACCTCCGCACGAATCCGGCATTGTGCGACCGGTGTTCAGGAAGTAGGTCATGCGCTGCCCGCTTTGAATCACTTCGTCGATGTCGCTGTCGATGGCAGATGGGGCCATCTGACTGCTGGGGGATTCACTCTCGACGATCGGCCACGGGCACCCGGTGATGAGTTCTCGGTATGCACCGTCGAGCAGCGGCCGATCGCCGTATTCCTTGGCACCCAGTTGACCGCGGGAGCACGCCCAGAGATCGCTGCCCGTCGCCCGGACTGGCTTACGCGATCGTTTTCGCCCACGTCACAAGTTTCGACGTAGCACCTTCATTGGTCGAGGCCGAGATCGGATCCTCATCCGACGGCTACACCGACGTGGCCCGCCGCGCGTTCGCGGCAGGCTGCGTCGCTCGGGACGCCGGCGAACTCCTCGAGTCCCGATCCGAACACCGTCTGCGGTTCATGAAACCCCAGGCCATCCTCGACGTGGCTATGGCTTCGACGACACGTCCCAGACCTGGTACGGCGAAGTGAGGTCGCAGCCGTGATTGCCCTTCACATTGAGCAAGACCCCGATGAGATGCTCTCCCCGTCGACTCATTCAATGAGATCGCGCCTGCAAGGCCCAGGGGCTGTCTCACCAAATGGTGTTTCCGGCGCTTCTTCGTGAGGCATCGCCGGGTCGCGCAGTCGTGGCTGTGAATCGCCTATACGTGTTTGGGGCTGGCTGGCTTCGGGCCGGGCGGGCGCGTTTGGTGTCGTCGGTGTCTGGTCCGTTCGCTCCTGGGACTCGTCAATCGCTTGGCCCCTGATGGATGCTCGACCACTGATCCATTGCGAGTGTCGATCTCATGGCGGCGCGACAGGTCGGCGCGAGAAGTCGGCGCTTGTTCTAGGGGACGCAGCGGTCGTGGGGGATGGATTGCGGGGTGAGGGCCGGGCCGGTGCCGGAGGCGTTGAGGACGTCGCTGACGTACTGGAGTTTGGCCGCGCTGGTCTGCGGGCTCAGGTCGGTGATCACGACGCCGGCGGCGAAGGGCCCGGTCAGGTCCATCCCGCGCACGCTCAGCCAGGGTCCGGTCCGGCCGTGGATCCGCACCGCCTCGACCGGCGTCGGCCGGATGGCTGCCAGTAGGGCCAGCGCAGCGCCGATCCGGGTCAGCGAGGCGCTGTTGTCGTGCAGCGAAACTCGTTGCGCGCTGCCGATGTAGTACGCGTGCCGGGCGCGGCCCCAGAAGAACGGGACGGCGCTGGCCACCACATTGTCGCGGATCACGATCTCGCCCGCGTTCACCGTCTTGCCGCCGGCGCCGCTGAGCCCGATATGAATCCCCTGGATTGCACCCGCGACCAGGTTGCCGGCCACGCGCACCAGGTCCGCCCGTTCGCCGCCGATCACGATGCCCTGAGCCATGGTTCGCGAACTGGTGGTCACGCCGAGCAGGAACTTGGTGTTGGACGGCGACAACTGAAGCGTCTCCGGCGATAGCAGGGCCCGGCGGGTGAAGCGCTGCAGCTGCTGCCGGGGCGTGCTCTTGGTCAACGAGCCTACGGTGGTGACGCGGCCGAAATGGTCTGCCAGTTGCTGTAACTGGCTGGCACCACGAATCTTCATGGTCGCGCCACCGGGCAGCTTGACCGTGTGCCCGGTCGGGGCGGTGTCTGTCTCCGCCACCACGTGCGATCCCACGAAGGTGGCCAGTTCGGTTGCCACGTGGAGCGGCGGCTTGTTCACCACCGGGGTGGGCCCGGTCGGCAGGGGGACACTCGGCTTGGACGGCGCGGCGGCCAGCCGGATCTCGTTGCCTTCGATGGTGGTCTCGTCGCTGGAGATCACCACGACGCCGCTCTGCTGGTCACCGATCTCCAGTTTTGAGTTGAGTACCCGTGTGCGGCTCGGCAGTTGACCGGTGACGCCCTGCGCGGCGGTGGACGGCGCGACGTACACCCCGGACTGCTCGCTGACCGTCCGGTCCGGGCATGACACCTCGCACTCGATCACACTGACGCCGGTACAGCCGAAGAAGCTCAGCGCTCCCAGGATGTGGGCCTGCTTCGCTGCGTCCGGGGCGGTCCCGGATTCGGCCCGCAGGTCGCGCACGGTGACGTCGGAGCAGTTGATGAACTGGAACACGCTTTCGCGCGCGGCTGCTCTGACCACGGTGGCCGGGCCGATTCCGGTGACCACGATGCGCTGCTTGCTATTGATCGTCACCGGCTCATCGACCACGTAAACGCCTGCACCCAGGCACAGTTCGCCGCCGGAGGCCGGAAGGCGGTCGGCTGCGGCCTGCAGGTCGTCTCCCGGCAGCGCGGTGACCGTGCAGGTGCCCGGCTTGATCTGGGTCAGCGCAACGAACGGTGTCCGGCAATCGGTGAGCACCGTGGCGGCGTCGAGATCAACCACCGCCAGTGCGGTGGTGTAGTGCGGGGTTCCGTCTGGCGCAGCGCCGGTCAGCGGTTGCAGGGCCTCGGTGCTGCTCCCGCGCACGCGGGCCGCCCACCAGTCACCGGCCAGAAACTGGCCGGCGGAGCACGAAAAGGCAACGCCGACATCGTTCCCGCCCAAGGTGGCCGCTACCTGCCCTGCCGCACCAACGGTTTGGCCGTCCCAGCGGCGCAGGCAGAGCCCATCCGGCGTCCCCGACACCGGCGCCGGGCCACTCAACGTGATGACCTGACCGGCCGCACCGGAGGCGACCAGATCGACCGTGAGGAGCGGGCCGTGGTCGACCCGATCCGCACGGCGATTGAGCGTGCTCACCTCGACCCGTTCACTGGTCGCGAAACTCGTTGCGGAAGATGGACTCAAGGTGGCCACCGAACCGGCGATGGTAGCCGTCACCGCCGCGGAGCCGTTCTCATAGGACCAGGCGAACCGAGCCGTGCTCTCGTTGCCCGAGTCGAGCACCTCGACCCGCAGCAGCCCGTCGGGCAGCGCACCACGAGGATCGTCCGGTGGAGCGCACGGGTCCGGGGAGACCGGGATCGTGGTGGCAACCACGTTCAGCGTGCCGGTGCTCAGCCCCAGGGAGGGCAGATCGGTCACGGCGCCACCGCAACTCGACGCATCAGTCGGCACCGCGCGCACCCGCCAGGCCACCCGGGTGCGGGCCGAGGTGTCGACGCCGTCCATCGCCGGATCCACCAGGTCGGCCGGGTCCTCAGCCGGTTGCACCTCCTGCACGAACGCGTCGAGGTAGAGCAGAGCGTGCCCGGTCGCCGGGAGAGCCGCGATGTCCGCCTGCGCCAGGTACGTCTGAGCCTGCGCATTGACCGCCCAGAGCCCGCCGACCCACATCCCGCCGGCGCCGATCATCAGGGTGCCGGACGAATCGAAGCTGATCTGGAACCCGCTCGTTCCCGCCAGCACGCCAGCCGGACCGATCGTCTCCTGCGCCAGTCGCTGCCACTCGCGCTGCGCGGCGTTCACATTCAGGTTCCAGTCGCCGTCGAGCAGGACGCGCCCCTGCTGGAGCCGTGCACCGGTCCATCGGTCGGTCGAGCGCAGCGGCACGCTGGTGAAATCGCCGGTCACGTCATTCCTCCGAGCGGGATACGACTAGATGCGGATGGATCGTCAGCGGGACCATCTCGGCCAGCCGCTGGGCCAGCCGGAGCGCGAGCGGCCCCCGGCGTGCGTGGTGGTAGGCGCCGATCTCGCCGCCGTCCGATGCGCCGGTGAGCAGCGGACTGGCGCCGCGTGATCCCGGCGTTCGCAGGATCGGCGCGTAGTACCCGGCCGATTCGGCACCGTCGGACATCACAGCTGGTCGCGGCCCGGTCAGGCACTGGTGGGCCGGGGGATGCGCTTGCGGGTCGTCGTCCGGCCCGAGCTCGCTGTACCGGACGTAGCCGCCGGAGGTGACCACGCAGGTGAGTCCGTCCAGGAACAGGCAGTCACTGGCTTCGATCGTGTCGGCGGCCACCGGCCCGGCAAAGGTGCAGGCGGTGGTCACCAGGTGCGGGGGGAACCGGTCGGCGGCGGCCACCGCCGGCACCGGCACCACCGGAGGTGCAGGCGGCCCGCACGGCTGCAGGACGGCGCCGGCTCCGTCCACCACGCAATCGTGCAGTTCGATCGGGTACGCGCTGAGATCGGCCCGGACCGGGCCCAGTTGGCTGCGGCCGGCGGCCAGCCGCAGGGTCCAGGCGCCCGGTGCGACCGTGAGTTGCCGCCCGGCCGCTGGATTCATGGTGACCCCGTTCAGCGCGAGGCCAGTGAGGCTGGCTCCGGCCTCCACATCACCTTCGAGGTAGCAGCCGGTCACGTCGACGGTCAGGTCGGCCGCGTCGAACGACAGCGCGCCGACGATCACCGGGGTCAGTCCGGCTGGTGCGATGATCCGCCAGTGCTGCGCGGCGGGCGTTCCGGTGATCGGCGCGGGAGCGGCGAGCCGGTCACTGGTGACCAAGCGGATCTCGACGTCCAGGCCCGACGTCGCTGCGGGTGCGGCCAGCGCGGCGGTGACCGCCGCATCCAGGTCGGTGACCACGATCTGC
Source organism: Dactylosporangium sp. McL0621 (assembly GCF_049995355.1). Classification (NCBI taxonomy): domain Bacteria; kingdom Bacillati; phylum Actinomycetota; class Actinomycetes; order Micromonosporales; family Micromonosporaceae; genus Dactylosporangium; species Dactylosporangium sp. McL0621. The sequence goes on along the minus strand of NZ_CP188259.1, from coordinate 7,714,616 downwards.
CCGGGCGGATGAGTGCCGCCGGCCGGATCGACCACGATCACCGTCCTGGCGCTGTCGTCGGGCTGGGCGGTGCTGGCCAGAGCGCCAAGCTGGCCCGACACCGGCCGGTAGAAGGTGGCGCGCACCGTCCCGGTGATACTCGACCCGATCGCGATCACGCCCCGGGCCGGGTCGAGCAGGATCTGGCCCGCGGCTGGTGCCGGGCCGCCGCCTTCGGGCAGCCCGGTGAGACCGATCGCCGTCCAGGGCAACGGGTTTCCATCGACCGTCAGGGTGACCAGGGCGGGATCCCCGGGCTCGCCCTGAGCCAGCGGGTGGTCCGCGCCCAGCTGCCAGACCGGCCCGTAGGTGATCTCGCCCGGAGCCAGCGCCTCGATCAAGCGCCAGGTCGCAGGCAACGGCAGGGTGGCTGGGCTGCGCGGCGGGCGTGCCGCCGGTGGGGCGCCGGGCGGGCGTTCGTCATCGGCGTCGCTGGCGATCTCGAACGATCCCGGCCGCAGGTAGAGCGGGACCGGCAGGCCGAGTGGGTGCAGTGTGAACCGGCCCGGATCGGCCAGCGGGCAGACCTCGGTCTGGTCGTAGCGATAGGACTGCCACGGGTAGACCGTCGCGGTGGCCGCGGCCGGATGGTGCGGGCCGCCCGGGGTGACGCTGCGGCGGACCGGGTCGAGCTCGCTGCCTGCCAGCAGGTGCTCGCCCGCGCGCATCGACAGGCTTGCGGTTCGCCGGACCGGGTGCCGAAGCTGCTGGCTCCACAGCGTGGTCTTCCAGCCCTCCGTGACCCGCGCGGGCCAGCCGGTCACGACGGTGGCGAAATCCTCCAATGCGGCCGGGGTTCCGCGACGGCGGCGCAGTGCAGTGGCTGAACCGATCTCGGCGCGCCCGGCGTCCGGCGGCAGGCCGAGCACCTGCGCCAGATAGGGCAGGGCCCACTCCGCGGCGCTGTCGGCGAAGGCGTCGTCCAGCACCCGATCGACATCGGCGGCCAGCAGCAGCCACTGCTCCTCGACTGCACCGAGCAGAGCTAGCGCCACTGGGACGTCGTCCGGTGACTGGGTGGCCAGCAGGGCCGGCGGGAGCATCGCCAGGAAGCGCCTCGAGGGCAGGACGGGCTCAGCCATTGCTACGCACCCCCAGCTGAGCTGCTGTGACCCACAGCAACTCGTAGCGTGCAGCCGCGCGCCGTCCGAGCAACAGGTCTTCGGGACTGACGATGGCGCCAACCGGCGTGCCTCCGGTCAGGGTCAGGTCGGTGATGCCGAGCACGCCGGGAACGGGCTGCACCACCTCGATCACATCGCTTCCGTCGAGCGGTAGCCCCAGGCCCCGGGGGGCGGGGGCCAGTGGTCCCCCAGGATCGAGCACCGCACCGGTGGCGGCAGCCAGCACGGCGGCGGGTGTGCGTCGCGGATCGATAGCCAGCTGGGCGCCGATGGTGATCGGGATGGAGACCGCGGCGGCCACACACAGCGGGATGGTGGTGTCCCGCCGGTCGTCGAGGTAGCGGCTCAGGGCGAGCAGTTCGCTCGGGTTCGCGGTACGGACGCCGCCGGCGGCCAGCCGGAGCACGGCCACATGCAGCCCGGACCGGCCGCAGCTGCATCCCGGCGGGCCGAATCCTCGCCAGGAGACGCTGTGGCTGGTGCCGGGCACGGTCAGAGCCAGGTCGGCGAGATCGCCGAGGGCCACGGCTCGGTCGAGAGCCCGGATCCGAGCGGGGGCAGCGCGTTTGAGCTGCGCCTCGTCGTCCTGGTCGGCGGCGCCGGACATCGGCCCGACGCCCTGGATGGCACGGACGCCGGTGATGGACCCGGACAACACGGTTATCTGAGCGCCGTCCACCTCGCCGGCCAGGCCACCGCCGGTTCGCCAGGTCGCGGTCACCGCGCCGCGGGGGAGCGCTCCGGTGATGCCGTCCCCGAACTGCAGGACGAGCTGACCATCGGCGGCCAGCCGGGTCGAGTAGACGAGTTCGCTCGGGCCACGCCCATACAGGCTGGGGACCTCGTCCCAGCGGACGCCGTCCACCACCACCACCATGCTGTCGGTGACCGTGCCGTCCGCTGCCGCGTCGGCGGTGACTGGACCGGCGATCACCGTTACCCCGTCGTTGATGGTCAGCGGCCCCGATCCGGTGGTGCCGTGCCGGATCGGAGCAAGGTTGCCGGTGGCCGCGCCCCGGCTGATCCGCCCGGCGCGCGGGTCGGCCAGGGTGACCTGGAGACCGCCGGTGTCGTCGGTGGTGTCAAGCGCGTTCGCCGTGCAGCGGGTCAGTTCCCACCCGGTCCTGCCATCCGGGGCGATGGTCTGCACCGCCAGCTGATCAGGCAGAACGGCAGGTCGCGGGTGGACCCGAGCGGCGGCCACATCGCCGGGCAGGTCGTTCAAGTCATAGTGCTGTGCCACTTTTCGCTCGTCGACCAGCAGGACCGCGACCCCCGGCGCCAGGATCCCGGCTGGATCTGAGACCAGCGCGCGGAGTTTGAGCTGCGCGACGCGGCGAGTCATGCCCGGTGCCACGCGCCAGTCGAGGGGGGTCACCGATTCCACCGTGGTGACCAAGCAGGCATCGCCCTGGTGCAGGAGCACGTACTGCTCGCGGCTCACCGCGGACGCGTCCTCCACCAGCACGTACCAGCTGGCGGCGCTGATCGGAACCTGGTCGACACCGTAGGAGGCTGGCCCCAGCGTGATCGCACTGTCCTTCATGACGTAGGTCAGGCCTTCGAACCGGCTGGCCACCCTGAGTTCGGCACGGATGCGATAGGCCGCGTAGGTGATGCCGGGTTTCTCCGGCAGTAGCCGGCGCAGATCCCGGTCGAACTCCAGCAAGGTCGCACCCAGATCATCGGATCGCTGGGTCACCTTGACCACGCCCCGAATGTGCATGGACGCCCCGGCCTGCGGGACCGGCCCGATCGTCTGGCGGAGCCAGCCCAGGTACCTCCACCAGAGGATCGGCGGCGGCGTCAGGCCTCCTTCCTGGACTAGGACGATGCGATCAGCCGGGGTGAAGCCGGGGTCGGACAGGAAGCGCAGCTGGTTCCCGGTGGGCGCGGCCGGGACCGGAACCGCGGTCACGGTGAGGCCGGCCCAGTCGGCATGCACCTGGGTGTCGCTGGTCACCTCATAGGTCTGGCTGGGGGAGCCGCCGGCGCTGGGCGCCTGGACCCGTGTGCCTGCTGGGACCATGGGCTCTGCACCGGCGGCGGTTTCGAGCCGGATCCAGCCGCGGGCCGCCGTCCGCTGGCTCGGGCGATGACCGGTGAGGGCGGCGACGCGGCGGACGTCGGTCCAGTCCTGGGCGGTACCCAGGTAGGTCTCGCCGGCCGTCAGTTCGGTGTAGGCGCTGACCCCGTCCGCGACCCGGGCCCACAGCTCGGCCAACTGCACGACGGTGGGGTCGCCGGCGACATCGAGCCGGTCACCGAGAAGGCCCGCCGGGGTCGGCATCTCCGCCAGCCGGGCCAGCAGATCATCGCGCAGCGCGCCGCGATCGGCCAGCCGGCGGCGCAGCCGGGCCAGCCCGGGCAGCGGCTCCGGTAGTGGGATCAGGTCACGCGGCTCGGCTCGGTCGCTCATCGCCCGCCCTCCACGGTGAGCAGGATCCGGCCCCGGTCGGGTGCGCCGGGATCGTCGTCACAGACCGCCATCTCGGCTGGCCCCATGGCCAGGAACGGCCGGAGCGTGCCGTCCGGCTCCGACAGCCGCCGCGCCTGCGTCACGGCCACTGCGTCGACCTGGGGCAGTGCTGCGACCGCGGCCACCACGTTGCTTACGAACACGCCGGTACCCATCGGGAACGAGCCCGGTGCGAAAAGGCCTCTCGCAGCTGGGGTACCGGGTCGCAATGCGCTGAGGATGGCGGCCCTTGAGCTCTCTGGCTCCGACCCCGGGAACAGGCAGACAGTCAACGCGAGCAGCAGGCCCACCGGGACGGCAGTCGCGGTCACCACCTCGGTCCCGATCATCCGGGCGCCGTCCAGCGTGGCCTGGACCGCTGCCCGCAGGAGGTCGGGCGAAGCGTCGTCGTCGGCCTCGTAGGCGACCACGCCCACCGGCCACGACCCTGACCACGATCGCTGGGCCGAGGCCCGGCTCACCGGTGGCACCTGGAGCGCGAACCCGGGCAGATCGCCTATCAATACCGCTCGGCGTGATACGGCCGAATATGCCTGTGGTGCATCGCGTTTGACGTCGTCCAAGCTGGTCGCGAGGGCGCCGCCACGGCCCGGGGTCAGGTTGCGGGCGCCCGCTGGGGCGCCGGTACTGTCGGTGACGTCGGCCCAGGCGCAAGGGTCGCCCACCGGCGACGTCGCCTGCAGGAGCCGGTGGGTGATGTTCGCGGCCACGTTCCCGGCCGGCCCGGCGCCGATCTGATACCGGGCTCGGACCTCGCTCCCGGCCGGCGGCGTGACTCCTAGCGTGCCGGTGCGAAATCGCAGCCGGGCCGGGAGTTCGTCGTCCGCGTCGACGACGACGCTGAAGCCAGATGGTGTCGCCCGGAGCATGCTGGTGACCCGGGTGGCCGGAACCCGGGTCCCGTTCGGCAACCCCACGGTGACGTCGAGTTCCCACGGACGGCCGTCCACGTCATGCGAGAGCCCGGGCGCGGCTTCGGGCCCGGCGGCCACCAGGTCGTAGTCCGAGACCACGCTCAGCAGCGGGTCGGCGGGCAACCCGGTCAGCCGGTCCACCGGGGCGAGCGTGGCTGGGCCGTCGACGGTCAGGCCGTGGTGGGCTGGGAGCAGGCCGAGCCGGGCCACCCCCGCCCGCTGGCCGAACCGGTTGTCGACGCTGCACGGCACGGCGATGGCCAGGGCCTCGGGCTCACCCCAGAAGACGCGGATCAGATCGGCGGCTGGGTGCAGTGGGTCGGTGAACTCCACCGCGGAGGTCATGGTCACCACCTGCGCGGGCACGCTGGCCAGCGGCGGCCGCGGCCAGGGAGCCGCCGGATCCGTGGACGGTCGATCCGCAGCGCCCGCCGTCCAGGCCCGATGCTCCGAACGATCCTCGACACCAACGACTTCGAACCCGATCAAGCATCCGGGGGGCAGCCAGGTGGCCAGCGGCAGTGCGGCGGCCAGCGCGGGCCGGACCAGGACAGCGCTGGTCGCGCCCACGCTGAGCTCGGCGTCGTCCTCGGTCCAGTCGTGCAATGCGACCTCGGCGTGCGAACTGAAGAACGTCACGGGCTGATCGTTCTCGAGGGTGAAGCATGCATCGGAGGACATGATCGGCACTTGGCCCGATGCGGCGGCGGCCATCGAATCAGTGGCCAGGGCGCCCGGCTGGACGGTCACCGACGGATCGCTGGCCGTCTGGGCGCCCACCACGACCTGGACCGTTGTTCGCGCGCTGACCGCCGGGCGCACAGGGAAGTCGACCGCCCGGGCGTGCCGGACGACGCTGGATCGGCGCCGGGCGGTGCTCAGCCAGGCCTCGGTCGCGGCGCGGTCGAGGCGGTAGTGGAGCAGGTCGCCGAGGTGGGCGAACAGCTCGATCATGGTCACGGTGAGATCGGCAATGGACTGGTCGGCCGCCGGATCGGCGAACGAGAGGCGCTCCAGCAGCATGACCCGCAGGGCGGTGTAGTCGCGGGCGAGGGTGTCGTAGTCCGGTGGGGTGAGCGGAGCGGGCCGGGGGCTGGTCGCGGTGATGTCGCCCGCGTCGCCGCATTCGGGCCGCAGCCGGACCGGCAGGAAGACCCGCAGCGGGTCGATGGTCAGGCCGGCCGGGTCGAGCCGGAGCTGGTAGACGCCCCGGCCGGGCAGCACCGAGTCGAGGGTCAAGGTCAGGTGGGCCGGGATCGGCGTCCCGAACGAGGTGCTCGACGCCGGCTCGCTGGTCACCGCGGTCACCGACGGCCGGGGGGCGCCCGGTGCGGGGCGGAGCGTCCATAGCGCGGGATCGGTCAGTCCCGCCGGCGGGTCGTCGTACAGCCAGACGTCGACCAGCCGGCTCCCGCCCGCTAGCCGGGTACTCGCCGCGCGGAGCCCGATCAGCGCACCAGCCGCGCCGAACAGGGCCTTGGGCCGCTCGACTGGCGTGGCCATCGGCTGTTCGGGAAGGGTGTACTGGTCCGGCTGGGTCATGATCCGGCTCCCGGCAGGGTGAAAGCGACCGTTCGCGATGCGCCGGCCGGAAGGGGCCGATACGTCACTTCGGCCGCGATCGTGCTCTCGCTGACCGACACGTCGACGCCGACAAGCTGGATCCGGTCGCCGAGCGCATCGGCCAGGCTGCCCTGGATCCGGGCGGCGACCGTGCTGCCGAGCTCACCCGAGAGTGGCTCGAACAGCACCGATGCCCCCAGCCCGGCCCCGAATCCGGGCTGATGTAGCCGCTCCTGGGGGCCGGTGAGCAGCACGGCCTTGACCAGGTCGTCCAGGTGCTCGAGCGGGCCCGCCAGGGTCAGCCGCCGTCCCGGCCCCAGGCGCCAGGGCTGCCGGGAGGTCATGACGCGCTGGCCTTGGTCTGAGCCGGGGTGATCTTGACCGGCCCCTGCGGGGCTCCGGCGGCGTTGGTGCAGATACCGGCGCTGCCGGTGGTCAGCACCGCTGCGCCGCTCGCCACGCAGGTGCGCGAGGTGGTCTTCCACTGGACCGTGAGACATGGGCTTGGCGGGCCGCCCGGCGGGTTGATGCAGCCCGAGAACACGATCCGGTCGGCTTCAGTGCACACCACGGCTCCCGCCGATGCGGCGGTCTGCGCGGGCACGATAGTGCCCACGCTGCCGTGCGGGCAGGTCAGGGTGGCGCTGGTGGTCAGTAGCGGGTCAGCCATCGCCGTTCACCTGGAACGCGTTGTCGTTGAGGGCGATCGTCGACCCGTTCAACTCGATCGTGGCTCCCTGCCCGTTCTTCAGCACGATGCTGTCCTTGCCGATCGAGATCGACGCTCCGCCGTGGGTCGACAGGGTGATCGAGCCGGTGTCGTCCGAGACTTCGATCCGGTGGCCGCCGGGAGTGACCAGCACCAGCGTATTTGGGCCGGCCTTGTCCAGCCCCTTCTGACCGGGCGGCCACCACGCTCCGGTCCAGATCGCGTCCTTACCGAGGTCCCCGCCGGGCCATTCGACCCAGACCGAGGCTCCGATCGGCGGGACGACGGCCAGTCCGGCTCCGGGACCGGCGTAGGGCAGCGCCGGCCGGCAGTTGCGAAAGGGCTGTTTCATCAGGGCGGGGACGCTGACCTCGAGTCGGCACAGGCCATCCGGATCCTTGTTGTCCACCACGACCCCTTCGAACTTGCCCAGGTAGCGGTCGCTCACAACACGCTCGCCCTGGCTCCGGCAGCTTCCGCGACCGCAGCGGTGATGGTGGCGGCGATGGCGGCGCCGATGTCGGTCCCATCGTCGGCCGCATCGGCTGCGGCCCGGGCGTCATCCGGGCTGCCGTCGCCGAGCGCATTGCGGACCAGGGTGAGCGCCTGGGTGTGGCCGCCTTGCGAGATGCTGTGCCGCACCGACTTCACCAGCCACAGGCCGGACAGCACTGAACCCAGGCCCCGGACCAGGACCGTCCGGCGCGCCCGGACCAGCGGCATCGACGGGACGGACAGGGTCACGGTCAGCGTGGCCGCGAAAGCGCTCTGGTCCTCCCGCACGTGGGCCAGATGCTCGGGGGTCTGGGTGCCCTCGGCGTCGTTCGCGCTCAGCTGGACCGTGACGGCGTCGCCGAGGAACCGCGTTCCCATCGGTTTGACGGCGACCCGATTCTCGGCCAGGAGCTGTTCCCCATTGGTGGAGTCCTTCGCGTGGGCGACCCGCACGTGCTGCCCGGCCATCAGCTGGACCTGCGCGGTCGCCGTACCACCAAGAGCGCCGTAGCCGAGGTCGAGCGTCCACGACTTCTCGGCCGTGTACTCGATCGGCCCGAAGTAGGCGTGGTTCACCGGTGGATCGCCGCTGTACTCCAGATAGACGTCGTAGTTGTTGCGCCGAGCCAGCTTTCGCAGGAAGGCCCAGTCGGTGTCCAGCTGGCGTACCGGGGTGCGGTCACCGCCGTCCGGAGGGCCGGTGTCAATGACCTTCGCGTTCGGGCCGAGCAACGTCCGGGCGATGGCCGAATCGCTGGTGCCGTCCCAGGACTTGTCGACCTGCACCTGGTCCAGGTCGGTGCTGGTGTCCAGACCCGCCACTGTGAGGGTGGACGACGCCCCGGCCGTCAATGACCAGAGCGCGCTGATCGGGCGGGCGAGCACGGTGAGGGTGTCCCGATCGCGCTCCAGGCGCACGGTGAAGACCGGGTACTGATGCTGCTTCCTGGCCAGCAGCGGGTCCAGTGGGGTTGTCCAGTTGCTCAGCGGCCCGACCTCGGCCTCGGCCACGATGCTGACCTGGGTCTGCGCGTCCTGTGCTTCCAGAATGTCGACGCTGTGGATCCGGTCGCGCTGGTACTTGGTCAGCGCCGTGTTCCCGATCGTGATGGTCATGGTGGTGTCACTCATCGGGAATCCCGATCACGGTGCCGGAGTCGGTATCGAGCAGGGCGTCGCCGAACGGATTGGCGTCCGCGATCCGCCACCAGCCGGTGCTGTCGCCTACTGCGGCGCGCGCCAGAATGTCGAGCCGGTCGCCATCCCGGACCTGGTAGGTCATGGCCGGCGGCACCGGGGGAGCGACCCGGGGCCCGCTCATCGGGCGCGTGGTCCCGTCGTCCTGGGGGACCACGATCACGGACTGGCCGGTGTAACGCGAGGCGGTCACAGCATCAGCTCCACACCTTGGGCCACCCCGGTGAGCGCCATGGCCGTTCGGGTGGCCTGGTAGGCGCTGGCCAGGAAGGTGGCCACCCGCTGGTCGTGACTGAGGTCTGTCTCCCGAAGCACCGTGAGCGACAGGTCGACGGTCGCCTGGACCGGGAGTAGGTCACCACTGAAACCGGTTTCGTGCGCCGAGTAGCTGTCGATCCGCACCGGGACCACGCGGACCGCGTTCCAGGCGAGGACGACCAGAGGCAGCGATGGCGAGGGAATCGGTGCGGGCGACGACTTCTGAAAGATCGAGACCGCGCCCTGCAGTGCGTGCAACCCGGTCTGCAGGAGCCCCAGCCGTCCGGACGGCTCGAGCATGGCCTCGATGGCCGCCAGCAACGGCTGCACGCCCATTCGGCTAGTGATGGGCTTGTCGAGCGCATCGAGGGCGTCCAGTTCGAGCTTCAGCGCGTAGGACTCGGTGGGCACTGCGGAGACCCGTAGGCCCGGGCCACCGGCCGTGCCGCCGTTCGCCTTGATCGTCCGGGTGACCTCGGACGGGTTGTACTGGAACGGCACGGCCGTGGGGATGATGCCATAGTTCGGGTCGGAGAACGAGAGCAGCAGTCCGCGTACCACTGTGATCAGCCCCCGGTTCCCGGCTGGCCGTGCTGGGCGCGTTGGTGGTGCTGGGCAACGGCCTTGCCCACCGCTTGCCCGATCTCAGCCTCAGGCCCGGCCGGGAAGAGCCGCCCGGAGATGGCCGCGTCGATCCCGGCGCGCAGCAGGCCCGCGGTGGGCTCGGCGTCCACCTCGATCTCCAGCCTGGCGATGTCACTCATCGGCGTCCCTCCTGAGAAGTCTGATGCGGCTGACTGTTTCGGGTGCGTGCCGGTGGCGCCCACACGCGCCCGCTCTTCTCCAACTCCCGCGCGACCGCGCGGTGCACGTGGTCCTCGCTGATCAGCCCGGCGCACGGTGCGCCGGTCATGCCGTCGGCGGCCGCGAACACCCGCGCCGAGACCGCAGCCGCACGGATCGACGCGGCCGACAGGTCAGCCGCAGCAGCCACGTCGGCAGACGCACCCGGTGCCATCAGATCGTTGGTCAGGAACCGGTTCCACAGTTGCTGGCGCGCCTCGAAGCCGGGCGGGTCGAAGCGGACGGTAATCCGCAGCCGCCGCTGAAAACCCTCGTCCAGCGCCGAAGGCCGGTTGCTGGTGAGGATTACCAGACCCTCGTGCAGCTCGATGCGCTGCAGAAGATGGTCGATCTCGAGGTTGGCGTAGCGGTCCCGCGCGTCACTGACCTCGGCACGACGGCCGAACAGGCCCTCAGCCTCGTCGAAAAGCAGGACGGCACCGCAGCGTGCCGCCTCAGTGAGCAACCGATCCAGGTTGTGTGAGGTCTCACCGAGCCACTTGCTCACCACCTGGGCGAGGTCGGCGATCCACAGGTCGCGATCCAGTTCGGCAGCGATCGCCTCAGCGGCCGCGGTCTTCCCGGTTCCGCTAGGGCCGTAGAAGAGCGCGGCGACGGCCCGACCGCGGGTGCCCGCACCGGGTGGGCTGAACTCGCTGAAGTGCCGCGCGTGGGCGAGCAGATCCTGCAGGCCGGAACGGGTGGCGCCGGTGAGGACCAGGTCATCGAAAGTGACTGATGGCGTGAGCAGATTCGCCATGCCGTCGAGCTGGTGCTGGGGGTGGCGGCGCACAGCCTGGTGCAGGTCGGCCACGGTGAGGTCGCGCTGCTGAGCCGCGGCCGATTCCGTGGCGGACTGGCTCAGTGCGCTGATCATGCGTTCGGAGATCCGGATCCGGGCGGCGAGCGGGCCTGCCTCCCGGGGGTCGAACCCGGCCGCGCGCAAGGTCCGGCGCCAGGCTCGGAGCAGCCCGGCCGGATCGATCCCGGGGACGTTCAGTACCTGCCAGCCGGGGGCGGCCGGTGCCCCCGGGCCGGTCAGCCGCAGCGCCACCGGCTCGGCTTCGCTATCGCCCACCGGCAGGACAAGGCCGAGCCGGGCCAGCAAGGCTGTCTCGGCGATCGGCCGGTCCGGACCGTGGGTGATCAGGCTGGCCGGCGTTACCGGACTTGGTGGCGCCGCTCCGGTGGCAGGCCGAGCCGGGCTGGCGCCGATCTCGGCCGCCCGCTCCAGCTCCGCCGCGGCCGCCCGGGCGATGACCGGTCCGTCGTCAGCATCGTTGCAGCGCAATGTAACTCGATGCCCCGAACGCAGGTGCGCAACCACTTGAGCGGTCACCCCGCGCAGGCGTTCCGGCACCGGAGCACGGACTTCGGGGGCGGGCCGCCAGCCGTCCAGCAGCAGTGTCGCGGTGGCGGTGAGGCGTATCGGCGTATCGGCGTCGGGGGCCCGGCAGAGCAGTCCATCAGCGACCAGGCCAGTGTCAGCCGGTAGTGCCAGGGGAATGTCGAGACCGTAGGGCTCCATCATCAGCCGCAGCGCGCCGAGCGTGGGATAGCGCCGGGCGGCATCGTCGTGGATGCAGCCGAATGCCACGGCCAGTGGTGGATCGGCCGCCGACCACCACGCCGCAGCGAGCATCAGTTCGGCTTCCACGGGCAGGTCGACGCCGTCGAAGAGCCCAGCAGGCAACGGCTTGAGCAGACCAGGGGCCGGGCGAGCCAGCCGCAGTCCGATCGCGACAACAGCCTGCAGTTCGGTCGATGTCTGCGCGCCCACCGCGTCCCACGCTTCCCGGTAGACCCGCAGCACCACTTGGATGGCCTCGCGCAGCCACGCCAGGTAGCTCTCCAGTGCGGTGGCCCGGTCAATGGACGGCGCGGCCGCCTCGTCGTCGGTGTCTTCGGTGCCGGGGAAGAGGGCGGGGTATGCAGTCACGGCGACACCACCAGCGGGGTGGGCGGGCCCGCGATGGTGCCTGACTCCACGCTGACCGGAATCTCCGTCCCGGCGTAGTCAGCCACGCCAGCCGGAACATTCACCGTGATGGACGTCGGCGAGGCCGGGGTGTACGGCGCCATCATTCCCGCGAAGGCCACCCGCCCCTCTTGCAGAACATGCGCAACGTCAAGGGTGATCGGACTTCCGGGCTGCAGGGCCCCGCTGGCCCCCAGCACCGCTGGAGCCACGGTCAGCCGGGCGCCGCTGGATCCGGCGGCCCGTCCGTCCACCTGGTTGGTCAGGGTGAGCATGCGTCGTCCGGGCTTCATGGTCTGGTCCGGCAGGGTGATCTCCCAGCCGCCATCGACTGGCGCGGGAATCAGCCGCCAGGGGCCCGTGCTGTGCGTGGTACCGGGGTTCGGCCGCCCGTCAGTGGGGTCATCCGGGTCACCCGGCGAGCGCGACAGGGTAATGGTGAACTCGTCCAGGGTTCCGGTCGCGCTGATCGTCACCGCCCGGCCGAAACTCGCCAGAGCTGGTTGCACCCTGGTCAGCTGCGGCCCGGCCGATTCGCCCACCGTGTTCACCACCTGCTGCACCGGTGGGCCGGGAGCGAAAGCGATCGGCGATGCGATGGTCACCAGGCTGACCTGATAGGCGATGGACACCCGCAGCGACTTGGTGCCACTGCCCCATAGGCCCGTGATCGTTTCCAGCGGAACGGGATCCATGGTGATCCGCAGCGGTTCGACCAGGCCGTCGAGCGCATCGGTGACCTGGCTGGCGGTCTGCGGCGGAGCGGCCGTGATGATCGTGTCCGGGCCGATCACCGGACGCTCGTGCAGCACCATCATGACCGCGGTCAGAGCGCTGTGCGCCGGTTCGATCTCATTGCCGGTGGTGGTCAGTTCACCCGGATCGGCTGACAGCAGGTAGTGCAGGGTCAATGCGAGGGGCGGCCGTCCACGGCGGGTCGTCCAGCCAGTCTGCGGAGACTCCATGTTCATCAGAGCCGGAGCGGTCGACACCCGATACAGGAACCAGTTCAGCCGTGTCGTTCCGATGGGCCGGTCAAGTGGCCCCGCCGTGACCCCGACCGACGGGTCGATGGCGTCCCGGGTCAGGGCGATCAGGACGGCGTCGACGCCGGCCAGGACCGGCGGAGTAGCCGGAAGGACGCTCATCGCCGGTCGTCCCGCCGGGCGGTCAGCCCGTTGGCGTACGGCGCGAGCAAAGCCAGGGGATCCGGAGCCGGCCTCGATTCACGCGTATGCACGTGGATCTCGCCGATGGTGACCGACGGCCGGGCCGGTGCCGTCGCCGGCGTGGCGGTCACCGATGCACGTTCCTGGCCCGAGTCGCCGCGGAAGTCAGGGCGGGTCACCGATTCCCGAGCCTTAGGAAGCCTGGCCGGCGGCAGAACCGGTGGTGCCACCGCCGGGCTCACAGGTGCCAGCTCAGGCTGCCAGGTCGTCGGGATACCCGCGAACGCCGGATTCATCGGGACGGCGGGCAGGGCCGGGCCGGGGTCGGCCGATGCCCAGGGAGCCGTGCTGGTGGGAGTGGATGGAGGGCGGCCGCGCCCGGTATCGGGCAGAGCCGTTGCTACCGGCCTGGTTTCGCGTGCGGCAGAATGGGGCCGCTCAGTGGAGGCTGACGGCGGTGGTGCGGCCAGCCGCAGCGGGGTCGCGCCCGTAGCTCGCCCGGTATCATCAGCGACCGTCGGCAGCCCGATTTCGGTCACTGCAGAACGGTTTCGAGAGGCCGGACGAACCGGCACGCGGGCCTCGCCGTTGCCGTCCTGAACCTCGATCGGCGGAGCAGCAAGGGCGTCGCCGAGGATCGCATAGGCGGAGGGCACAGCAGCGGTCGAAGGCGCTGGACGATGCGCGCGCGCGGCCAGTGCCCGAGCCACTTTCGAAGTGGTCATTCCCGGCCGCCGCTCGCGAGGGCGGCCAGCCGGACCCGGCGCCGTTCCGGCAGGGCCTCGATGGTGGCCAGATCCCAGCCGTACCGGGAGGCGATCAGATGGATCTCGACGTCCACGTCAGCGACCGCGGTCGCCACCGCGGAGGTGACCAGTTGCTGGACGTCGAGGTATCCGTCCACCGGCTGGCCGCAGTCCACGCAGGTGAGATGCACTGCACCGCAGAGGGATTGGTCAGCCCGATCGAGTGCATCGTCATCTCGATCGCCGGTGGCCGGTCCGGTGGAGCAGCGCCGGGCTATCTCGGCGGCGGCGTCGTCGGGGTCGCTGGGCAGACCCATCAGGTCCGCGCCGATCGGCTCGCGGACGCCGGCGCCGGGCCCGCACCACGCCCATCGGGGCTCGTACTCGGCGACATCGCCGGGCGCGAGCGCGAGCGCGTTGAGCGTGCCGCAGGCCGGGCAGGCGAACACCGCTTCGAGGTCTCGGCCGAGCACCAGCCGATATGCCTGCAGCAGCAGCCGATCCAGGATGCCGACCGGGAGTTGCACGCAGTCATCGACCCCGCAGGCCTCCAGGAGCGCGACGGCTTCATCGAACTCGTTCTGTGCGGCCTCCACGGCATGCAGCAGCCGGATGCGGGACGGTGCTGCGAGCGATCGAGGCCACTGAACCCCGCTCACACCGCTGTTTCCGTGGGCTCGGGCACAGCAATGTCGCGCGTGATGTATTCGACCTCGATCTTGAGCGACTGGATCGCCGTACCGGCCGTGGCGGCGTCCAGCGCCGGGAGTGCGGTGTACTCGGAGACCCAGCAGCGGTGCAGGAGGTAGCTCAGGGCCACCTGGCCGGCTTCGTTCAACAGGTTGACGGTGACATCCTTGCGGAAGTCGGGCAGTGAGATACCCGGAGAGATCGGGCTGGACACCTTGGTGGCCCAGTCCTCGAAGGCCGGGTCGTGCGTGACGCCCCGTTCCATCGTGACCGAGGTGTAGGTGGTGAGGCCGGGGCTCCGGCGGTCGTGGGAGGGGTCGCCGCCGACCCGATGCGAGACCGGCGCGGTCGTCCGGGTCAGCGCCCCCATCTTCGACATCCCGGCCACCAGTTCACTGCCGAAGTAGATCTGGAACATGAAGGCCTTGTAGGGGTCGTACCGCGTCGGGTTGTTCGGAAAGTCGACCATCGCAGTTGCTCACGCCCCTGGGTCGGTGATGTGGGTGATGGTGATGACGACGAATTCGGCCGGCTTCAGCGGCGCGAACCCCACGACGACGTTCACGCGCCCGGCATCGATCTCGGTTTGCGGGTTCACGGTCTCGTCACAGGTGACGAAGAAGCTCTTGGACTCGGCGCCGTCCGGCGATCGCTGGAAGGCGCCCTGGCGGAATAGTCCGCGCATGAAACCGGTCACGGCGAGCCGCAACTGGCCCCACAGCACTGGGTCATTGGGCTCGAAGACCGCGAACTGGGTGCCCAGGAACAGCGACGACTCGATGTAGTCGGTGATGCGCCGGATCGGCACGTACTTGAAGGGGCTGCCGGCGATGTCCGACCCGCCCATGGTCCGGGCGCCCCAGACCACGATTCCTGCACCGGTGAAACTGCGGATGACGTTGATGCCAAGCCCGTTCAGGGCTCCCGATACGTCATCGTTGGTCGGATAGGCCGTGCTGATCACCGAAGCCAGGCCGGCGTTGAGCCCAGCGGGCGCCTTCCACACTCCACGCGCGGTGTCGGTACGGGCCATCATCCCGGCGACCGCTCCGCACGGGGGCAGACCGGACAGCGGTGCGCCAGTGGTGATCAGGCGAGGCCAGTAGATGGCGCCGTGGGTGCCCTGACCGCCGAACGGAGCCACCTTCGTGCCCGCGTTGCCCAGGTCGACGCTCGGATCGGGATCGACCAGCAAGAACGCATGCTGGGTGGCGCAGTAGGCCAGGGCGTTGGTCACGGCGTCCACGTCGGCGCTGGTCACACCGGGCAGGCAGAGCAAGTTGAAACCGGGGAACGCGAGCTGTTTCAGCGCGTTCATGCCCTGGCCGTCGCCCGGGGGCACGATGCCGGCGGCGTCCACGTCGGAGCCGTCGCTGCCGCCGGTGAGGGCCATCGCCGGGGCCGCTGGCGGCCGGTAGGGGGCGCTCCCGGAGACCTCGATGCCGTCGTGCGCCACCCCGAGCCCCAGCGGCCCGGAGGCGTCCTGAGCGCCGCTCAGGCCCACCGTTACGGCGCTGTCCCGGCCGGCGGCCCGGCTCTTCAGCACGACCTTGCCGCCGTCGTCGGCCGCTTCGACCGGGAAATGGTTGGCGGGGTCGTTGATGAACGTGACGACGTCACCGGTGGTGTGGGAGGTCGCTGGATTGGGCGCCGTCGGCCAGAGTACGTAGTCCGCCGGAGCGTGCTGGTCGACCGCGATCCGCAACGTGCGGCCCTCGAGGCCGATGACACCGCCGGAGATGTCGCTCGCGCCGGTCGAGGTTCCGGTCCCCGGCGCCGGCGCCTCCGTGCCGCTCACCGTGGCCGACACGAGCGGGCTGGCCGCGAGGACGGTCGCGACGAACCTCGGGCTGGACGGCGACATCGACAGCTCGTCCCAGTGCTCGGTCTGGCCGGCTGCTCCTGACTCCCACTGAACGATCTTCAGGCCGAACCGGTCCTGGGGGTTGCCGGTGGCGGCGACGACCTCCGCGAACAGGCCGTTCGCGGTTGGGCCGGTGCCGGTGCCGGTGGCCCACGCGCCGCGGCTGCGTGCGGCCAGGGTGACGGCGATGCCGTTGACTGGGGTGGCGCTCAGCGCGAGATGGGCGAACTCGGCGTCGGCGGCGAGGGCGCGGACGATCACCGCCTGGCTGCCACCATTCATGAAGAAGTGCGCGACGGCGAAGCCCATCGGGTGGGCGGTCGCGTCGATCGGGGCTCCGAACTCGCGGACGAAGTCGGCGTTGCTGGTGACCCGGGTCGGCTGGTCGGGTGTGCCCTTCTGGGCGGCGCCGACGAAGGCGGTGACCGATGTGGAGACACCCGAGATCACATGCGAACTGGTTGCCTGTTCATCGATATATACGCCCGGATACGTGGTGGTGACCGGCATCAGAAAACCTCCGCCATGCCGCTCGCAGAATGAGGCGATCCCCGATTTTGAACGGGTTTTCACGGCCGGCCCAGATTTGGACCAGCCTACTGAGCGAAACCGCGGAGTAGTCGTGCTCGCCATAGCGAATGCACTCTGAGTGCGGCTTCAGACGGTCTTCAGTGGGTCAGTTTACGTACCTCGTGGGGCACCAAAGATCAATGAACTCGCCGGGATTCGAACCCTTAACAAGAACGCACTGATGTACGTAACTGCCACCGCGACCATGCAGATGACGAGTCCACAAGAACTCTATTCCCCCAGATCTGCGTCCGCAATGACTCCGTCGATGGAGATGTGCGGATCATTGGGTAGGCAGAATTTGCCGCTCGATCCACGACGTCGTCACGAGCCGTCCGCCGGTGGGTGCGGCAGCGTACCGTTGTCCAGTTCTTCATAGAGTTTGCGCAACTCCAGCTCGACCCGGACGGCGGGATCCACGATCGGCGATCCCTGGTAGTCGCCGGTCCGGTTATAGGCCTCGCGGAGGCGCGCATTGACGTACTCGTAGTAGCTGCCGGTGTGCACCGTCTGGTGCCGCGTCCGGGCTCCGAGCCGGACGCGCGGGTTCATCGAGCTCTTGGGCAGGTGGATCCCGTTGCGATAGTCGTTCCGCGGCTCGATCCCCACCTTCTCCAGGATCGCGCGGGCTTCGGCAGCCCGGGGATCGGCGTCCGCCACGATGTGATGGGTGTCGTGACCCGGAGGCCGCGGGTCGCCATGCGCCTCCATGGCCGCAGCCAGCTCCTCCGATGCGCGGGAGTATCCGATCTCCTGATGCCGGGTCTCGCTCTCCACCGCTGAATGGTTCGCCTCACCGTGCGGATCCATGACCCGGTCACGGTGCGAGGCCAGGCGCTGCGCTGCCGCCTGCTGCTCCAGCACTTCCCGCGCGATCGATCGCGGCGACGAGGGTCCGGACGGCGGGACCGCGCCCGAGCCGGGCTTCTTCGCCGCAGAGATCGGCGTGTGCCCCGGCGCCGCAGTGGCGGCCGGCGGTTCGATCTGCTGGGCGGCCGGCAGCTCGGCCGGGCGTGCGTCGCCGGCGACGGCACGCCGGCGCTGAGCCGTTCGACCGCGCGGCACGTTCTCGTTGACGGGTGCCGTGGCCCTGATCCGGCCGTGTGACCGGACATCCACCTGGACCGATGGTGAGTCGCCCTTCAGTACGCCGGCCGGTCCGCGGACGGCCTGCCCGCCGCCCTGGTGGATGGCCAGCTCCGCAGGAGGGAGCCGCGGTGGCGTACCGAGCACTACCGGATGGACCGGGACCGGAGGCGGGGGGACGAAGCGACTCTCCTGCGCCAGGCCGAGAGCCACGTTGCGCGCCCGGAGCACTCGCAGGCTCGCCCGCGTCTTCGCCAGCAGGCCGGGGAGTTTCCTTGCTATCTCAGGCACTTTCGCGAGCTCACCCGGAGCCCGGCGCAGACCGTCGGCCAGCATGTAGAGGTTCACCGCCTCCCGGCCGATGGCCTTCCAGTCGTCCCGCCGGCATGCGTCGAGGAAGCGCTCGGGAGTCTCGATGATGCCGAGGACCATGCCCTTCAGAAGGTCGGTGGTGCTCGCGCCGTGCGCGGCCGCGTCGGCCATGTCGCTGATGAACCGCGGCTCGTATTGTCCGAATGAGGCGAAGTGGATGCCGATCTGCACCAGGTCGGCCGCCTCCTTGGCCGCCTCGGCGAAGACGCCGACGACGGCTTCGCCCGCGCCGACGACGAGGTCAACCGCCTTGCCGAGGACCGATCGACTCTCCTTGTGGGCGTTGACCGCATCCTGCTGATCGCTGAGCAGGCGGGCCCGCAGATCCGGCAGATCGCCGGCCCCCTGGCCGGCCGTGGCGGCGATCAGCTGGTCCAGGTATGCCAGCTCGTCCTGCACGCGCTCGTTCCACCCGGGCACGAACCGGTTCTCGTCCTCACCGGCGCGGCGCAGCTCGGCGACCGTGCCGAGCATCTTCGCCAGATCGGATCCGCGCCGGCGGGCGCCGCGGGTCGCCCCGATCAGGACGTACCTCCGGGTGTCCAGCACGGCCTTGAGGCTCAGGTAGTCCTCGCTGGTCAGGTAGGGATTCTCCGGCTCGATGCCCGCATGCTGGTACTCGTCCTGGAGGTACCGCGCCGCTTCGTCGCCATCGATCGAATGGAGCGATCTCAGCCACCGGCGCGTACTTTCGTACGTGGTGCTGACGTCGCGCCATTGCTTGCGCGCCTCCTCGCTGGTGCTGCGGATCTCAGCAGAGAGCCGCCCCAGGTCAGCATCCGCCGCGCTGAGCTCCTGGCTGCTGTGGACGGCCGAGATCCGGGCCTGCACCGCACCGAGCCGGTTGATCCAGTCGCGGCGGATCGAGCTGTACCCATGCTCCTCAACGGTGGCGATGCCGTGGAACAGGTCGGTGCTCTCGTCGTGCAACGCCTGCGCCTGCTCCCGATCGGCTGCGCTCAGGGCGTCCCACGGATCGGCCTCGGGGTCGGTGTCGCGCTGCAGCACGCCGGGCGGCGCCGCTGTCGGGCCGGCAGCGGCGGCCGGGTCCCCAGGTCGATCGGCGGCACCTTCCCAGGGCGACCGGGCATCGCCCACCACCAGATCGGCTGGGACGTCGTCCCGGTGCCGCTGCTGGGCGACGTGCATGAGTTCGTGCATCAGCAGCCGCCTCCCGGCGGCCGACTGCGATCCGGGGTGCGAGTCGCCGAGGACGACATGCCGGCCCACGGTGTAGGCCCGTGCTCCCACCGAGCGCGCCGACTGCAAGGCCTGCGCGCCCCGGTGGAGGCGGACCTCGGCCAGGTCGAAGCCGAACTGCGGTTGCAGCTGCGAGCGCGTGGCGTCGTCCAGCGCCTGGCCGGGGGTCGCGAGGACCTGGTGGACGATCTGAGGCGCACGTTCACCACTGAGCGCAGTCTCGGATCCCATGGAACGCCTCCCTCCGGAGGGGTCGCTTCACGACGATCGTCGCCCTGACGCCCGGGGTGCGGCAAGCCCTCCTGTGGTCTCTGTGCGCAGCTCGGCCAGCTTCTCGGCGCTGTCCTGGAGCGCGGCCGCCCGGTTGCCCTTGTCCACAGCCCACAGCCCACAGCCCGGCCAGCTTCTCCATGCCCGCGTCGCGGATGCGTTGGATCGCCTGTGCATTGGTCAGGCGCGACTGGAGCTCATAGATCTGCGTCTCGTGCCGGTCGTACTAGACGATCTATTCCAAGGGTTTAGTGGTCGTAGGCGGTCAGGGATCGCATGATCGGCTGGCCGGTGTGCCAGTTGTGCCAGATTGCGGCGGTCATGGCCGGGATGCGTTGCAGGACTCGGACGGTGACGCCGGCTGGGGTTCGTCCGCCGTGGCGTTCGAGGTCGAGTTGGCCTTTGAGGGTTTGGTTGACGGACTCGATGTTCTGCCGGACTGCGTGGAGTAGTGCGCGTGCGGGGCGTGGCGGTTCGGTGCGGTATGCGGGCCGGACGACGTCGATGTTGTTGTCGTTGAGCCAGGTTTCGGTGGTCCGGTCTCGGTAGCCCTTGTCTACGACCAGGATGAGCCCGTCAGGGTGGTGGAACATGTTCGGCTGCAACGAGATCAGGTCGATCAGGACGTCGCGTTCGTCGGTTTTGGGGTTGGTGAGCGCGAACGCGACGGGCAGGCCGTGGACGGTGGTGACCAGGTGCAGGCGCAGTCCCCAGAACAGTCGGGAGTGGGAGGCGCAGTAGCCGTAGCCGGCCCATCCGGCGAGGTCGGAGCGTTTGACGGTCTCGCGGGAGGTGCCGCACTGCACCGGGGTGGAGTCGGCGATGCGGATCGGGTGCCGCCACAGGTCGGTGTCCGCGGCGAGGACGGCGATGAGCTGGGTGAGGAGGTGGCCCAGGGCGCGGAGGCGTTTGTTGTAGCCGGGCTGTTTGGGCAGGTATGGGAAGAGATGCCCGATGGCTTTACGGGCGGCGCGGATCCACCGGTTCTCGCGGTGGTGGCCGAGCAGGACCTGCAGGACCGCGACGGTGATCAGTTCGGCATCGGTGATCCGCGGGGCGATGCCGACCTTCGGTCGGTATGGGTTGAGCTGGGGTGACGCCTTCAGTTCGTCGTCGATCTTCACGTAGAGTGCGGTGGCGAGGGTGTCCAGATCGACGTGCACGTGGCCTCCACGGTCTCGTTGCTCAGCAACGTCGATCCTGGAGGCCCTCGCGCCTTCTTGCTGTCCCGTAACCCTTGGAATAGATCGTCTAGTACCAATACCGCTGACTTAGGTATTCGTTGCTCGTGGTTTTCGCTTGGTGGGGTTGGGTTTGGTGGCTTCCACGATGGTGATGATGTGGTCGGGGCGGGCTGGGTCGCGGTGTTGTGCTCGTTTGAGTTTCCAGTTGGACATCTTGCGTTTGATCACTCGCGGGTTGCTGCGGGCGCGGCGGGTGGTCAGGTGTCGCAGGATTTCACGGATGCCTCGGCGCAGGGCTCTGGTCAGTCGTGAGGGAGGAAAACGCCCCCTGGGCGGTGACCTGGCGGCGTACGAGGCGCAGGGTGCGGGTGAACGACACCCGGTCGGGGTCGATGTCGGCGCTGGCTGCGGCGTGATGCATCAGGGTGCGCACGGCGTAGTGCACGAGGAGGAAGCCGTAGATCTCCTGCTCGACCCCGGTCGGGGTCTGCGAGCGCAGGACCATGTCTGGCTGGCCTTGATGGGTTTTCAGTTCATCGAGGGACGTTTCGATCTCCCAGCGTTGGGCGTACAACGCGGCCAGGTCGAGCGCCGGGGCGGCGGCCGGGTCCAGGATCGTGGTGATCAGCCGGTAGACGGTGGCCTGACCGGGCATGGTGTATTCCACCACCCGCACGGTGATCGGGTCGGCGTGGCGGTGCTTGTCGCGGGCGGCGAAGATGTGCGACAGGTACGAACCGTCGTGCAGTTGCTCGATCACGGGCAGCACGGCAACGGATTTGACCCGCCAGAGCAGGTCCGCGCCGGTTGCGGAGGCTTCCCGCCACAGATCGAAGCCGACGAATCAACGGTCGGCCAGCAGGAGCATGCCTGGGCCCAGCACACCGAACAGCTGCTGCGCCAGGACGGTCTCATGAGTGGACAGCGGCCCGGTCGTGGCGGCGAAGATGGCGTGGGTGCCACATTCGGCGATCGCCGCGACCCGGGCCTGCGGGTAGGCGCTCCTGCCGTTGCCGCGGCCCGAACCCGGCCGGCCGAAGAAGTCCACATTGGACACCGTGTCGGGCAGATCGAAGGTGGTGCCGTCCACCGCGACCAGGCGCCACCCCCGGTAGAACGCGCCGACCGTCGCCGGGGTGGCCACCGGCCGGCACACCGCGGCGAACAACGCCTTGATCGGCTCCGGGCCCAACCGGACCCGGGCCCGGGTGATCGCCGCCGTGGTCGGCACCTGCCACGAACCCCGCCAGCCACGCGCCCAACCGAGGCCCTCGGTCAGCAGCCGGGCCACCTCCTCGTAGCCCTGACCGAAGAACAGGCACATCGCCAGCACGTAGTAGACCACCGCCCGCGCCGGCAGCAACCGGCTGCGCTGCTGCGTCCGACCCGCCTCAGCGACCACCCGATCCACCAACTCCGGCGGAAACGTCGAGGTCAACAACCCGATCGCAATCCGATCCGACAACCGCTCACCCAGCGGCGGTTTCACCTGTCCAGCACGCGGCACACCGCACTTTAGCAGGCGACACGCTTAAGTCAGCGGTATTGCGTCTAGTACTGCAACGGCGGGTCGTGTCCTACGGCGGTTCGAGTCGTTTGCGGTTGTGAGCGGCTCGGGCTTGTGCTTGCCTGCGTCTACGCCATCGTGACCAGTGCAGGATGTGGCTGGCGTGGTGCCTAACGGTGGTGACGAGCCGGGTGAACAGGCGGCGGATTTCGTTGCTGCTCAACGGGATCAGCATGTCCTGTCCCGGCTTGGTCCCCCTGTGACTGGTCGGCCTCGGCGGCCTCGGCGGCCTCGTCGTGTTCGGCGTCGCGGTCGGCTTCGGCGGCCCGGGTGATGACCAGGAACGCCGCTGCGGCCATGGCCAGGGTGATGTGCGCATACCAGGCGTCGTAGCGGCGGACCTGGTACTGGTCGAGGCGACCTCGTTCTTCGCGGTCTGGAACGACTCCTCAACCGCCCACCTCGCGCCCGCGGTCCTGACCAGGGTCCGCAGCCGGGTGCCCCGCGGCCCGAAACACACGTAGTACGCCTGTACCGTTCGGAAACTCGATTTGGCTACGCTGCCTGCGAATATTCGTTGATGAGTCCATTGAGGACTTTCCGGCGGCGGACCCGGGCCGGAGCGAGATCGGTGACCGGTGTCGGCAAGGTTTCGATGGCTGGAGGGCGTTGGTCGCGTCCCTGATGCGGTCGATGGTCGTTGTAATGCACGACATACTCCCCGAGGACGGTGAGCAGGTGCCTCGGGTTGCAGATGAGGATTCGGTCCAGGCACTCGCGGCGTACGGTGCGCACCCACCGTTCGGCGTAGGCGTTCGCCCTCGGCGCCCGCGGCGGCGTCTGTACGATCTTGATGGCCTCGGCGGTGAACACCGCGTCGAACATGGCGGTGTACTTGGCGTCCCGGTCGCGGATCAGGCATGCGGTGGTGTCTGCGAGACCATCCCGGCAACCTCAGCCGGGTAGCGGGCGGCATGTGAGCACCTCCTGTCCCGTCGAGGGAGTGGCCTGCCAGCACGTCGAGTCGGGGACGTTTCCGTCGCTCACCTGGGTGCGTTCGCCACCGATCGGGGTGGATTGGCGGGAGCCGGGTTGCGCCGGTCCGCGTCCCACACCAATTGCTTGCTCATTCGGACGCCGAGGCCGTGGGGCTGAACATGGAACCACTCCACCGCGTCGCTCAGGGCATGAATCAGGAGCATCCCGCGGCCACTCGTGCCGAGACGCTCGAGCGGCTCGCAGTCTTCTGCGGTCCAGTTCAGGTGCGTGTCGTGTAGCGCCGTTCCGTGGTCGAAGACCTCGATGACGCACCGGCGGCGGTCGACGGTCAGGTTGACCCGATAGGTTTCGCCGGCGGCATGTACGACGGCGTTCGTGCACGCTTCGGTCAGGATCAGTGCGATGTCGTCGCGACAGTCTGCGCCGACGTTGAGCGCGATCAGGGTCGTGTCGAAGAGGCGCCGGCACTGGCCGACCGAGGCGGGTTCGCGCCGCAGCGTCAAGGTTAGGTGCAACCGCACCGCAGGCAAGGCGGTATGAGAGGCGGCGGCCGGGTCTGTCGGATGCCACGACGTCAGTACTGGTAGGTCCGTCCAGGCGTCGGGTTTCTCAGCGCTCATGACCGGTGCTCGCGGAGTATGACAGCAATGCATCCAGCTCCATCTGGGTCTGCCGGTCGAACGCCGCTAGCAGGTCTGTCGATTGGTCGTCCTCCGACGCCCTGGCCATACGGGCGTGTCGACGGTCCACGGCTCGCCGGGCGGCAATGGTGTGGACCCAGTAGAGGACGTCGGTCTGATACTCGGGGCAGCGCCCGGCCAGCCGCCAGACCTCGATGAATGTGGCATTGGTGACGGCAGCGACGTCGGCCGGCCCGAGCGGCACTGTGGCTACTCGTACGGCCAGGGTCGGGCGCAGTTGGGAGTGCAGCCTGGCGAACGCGGCTCGATCTTCGCGCGCGATGCGGATCATGAGGGCGGCCAGCCCGTTGGTGCTGACATGGTTGACATGTCGGGACCGCGGGCGGGATATCCGGAATGCCACTACGACTCCCTCGGTTCGAGACGCGAGCGCCTCGCCACCGGGGTCTGGGGTGGCTGCCGTGTGCAGTCGTCACGCTACCCGGTCGGTTCGATCCGCGCATCACTTCGCAGTCGGGCATCGCGAATCATGCGACCAGTGGCCGTGCGGTCCGGACCGATGAGACGACGTCGAGGATCGCCTGGGTGGTGGCGGCGGAGTGTGTCTGGTCGGCGACCAGCGCTTCGTGGGTGGCGCCGGCGATGACGCGGTGCACACAGTTGGTCGACAGGGTGGCCAGGCGGTTCTGTGCCGCCGACCAGGCTGTGTCATGTCCGCTGCCGGCGGTCAGGACGACCAGGGGCTTGCCGGCGAAGTCCTGCAGGGACGCGGCTTGCTCTATCGAGGCGCTGGCTTGGACGTACTCGTCGATGGTGCTGCGCAGGTTGCTTGCGGTCGCGGCGCGGGCGCGTACCTCGTCGCGGGAACGCGGCGGGAGGCTGCCGAAGTCGAACCGGCCGTACAGCCGGACCAGACCGAGCCGGGTGGAGGCCGAAACCAGCGCGGAGACTCGACCCGTCGCGTCGTAGGAGCCGCCGTCGCCGGGCGGCCTCGCCGCTGGTTTCGCCGCGGATGCCGGTGCGGTGGAGTCCACCAGCACCATGCCGGCGACGTCGTCGGGGTAGCGGGCGGCGAACGTGAGCACGTAGAGGCCGCCGAAGGAATGTCCGGCCAGCACATAGGGTCCCGGGATGTGGCCGCGCTGCAGCAGGGTGTGCAGGTCGGTGGCTATCTGGGTGGCGTCCTGTGGGGTGTCGGCGGGTTCGCTCCATCCGCGGCCGGCGCGGTCGTAGGCGCAGACCCGGGTGTCCCGGGCGACGGCCGGCGTGATCCACCCGAGGTTCGACGACATCTCGCCGCCACCCGGTTCGAGCACGACGGTGGGACTGCCGGAGCCGGTGCAGCTCAGGTGCAGGCGGTGTCCGCCCACGTCGATCAACTGACCGGGCATCGGGTAGGCGTTGGCGTCCGCCGCCTCGCGCAGGGTCTCGTAGCCGCCGCCCGCCGAGGCAAGAGCCAACATGGCGATCACGGGGTAGACCAGCCATCGCCTGCTCCGGCTGCGAAGCCGGCGGCGGACGCGGACGATCATCCAGATCGCCAGCGCGAGCATGGTGGGGGGCCATACCCAGTTGAGCGGCGTGCGCGCCGAGGCGCCGAGGCCCACCAGGAGAACGGCGCCGAGTCCCATCAGCAGGGCGGGAGCCATGGCCCAGCGCTGTGGCCGGTCGGTCAGCCGGATCGAGAGTGCGGCCAACATCGCCCAGCCGATCGCGAACCCGGCCAGGACCGCGCCGGTGAGGGCGCTTTCCCCTGCCGGGATGAACGGGGCGGCGACGAGGAGAGCGGCCGCGACGACGCCGGTGGCCAGCGAGCCGGCCACGATCCAGCCGATGTGTCCCCTCGGTTCGGTACCGGGCGGGGACGCACTGCGCGGGCCGATGCCCTTCGGGGGTGAGCTCGTGGCGGTCATGGCCGTCGCCCCGGCCGCCGGCGTGATCGGATGGTCGGCCGGAAGGCCGGGACGAGCTCGCCGAAGGGGGCGCGGGCCGGCGGTTGCGGCGTGGGCGGGGGTACGGCGATCAGGGCGGGTCCGACCGGCGGTGGTGCGGTGCGGTTCGACATCTCGACCTCTCCGGTCAGCGATCGTCGGCTGTCCTGGACCGGCTGCGGCGCCGGGGGCGCTCAGACGGTGATGACGACCTTGCCGCGGGCGTGACCGTCCTGCAGGTGCCGGATGGCCTTGGGGACCTCGCTGAGTGGGTAGGTCCGGTCGATGATCGGGGTCAGTGTGCCGGCGTCGATGAGTTCGGCGATGGTGAGCAGGTCGGCGGTGTTCTGGGTGGCGATGAACGTGTCGAGTTTCTGGCTGGTGAACGGGGACAGGATCATCGCGCGCAGTTGCCGGTCGGTGCCGCCGAGCCAGCGGCCGTCGGTCTCGCCGCCGGTGATGACGAGCGTGCCGTGGGGGGTGAGGGCGTGCCGCAGCGTGGTGAGCGAGCGGTTCCCGCCGATGTCGATGATCACGTCGTAGCGTTGCCGTCCCTCGGTGATGTCGTCGGTGCGGGTGTAGTCGATGACGTGGTCGGCGCCGATGGAGCGGACCAGGTCCAGCTTGGTGGTGCTGCAGATGCCGGTGACGTGGGCGCCGTAGGCCTTGGCGATCTGTACGGCGAACGTGCCGACCCCTCCGGATGCGCCGATGATGAGCACCCGCTGGCCGGGCTGGACGCGGCCGTGGTCCCGAACCGCCTGCAGGGCGGTGCAGGCGGAGACGGGCACGGCTGCTGCCTGCTCGAAGCTGAGCAGTTTCGGCTTCGGCGCGAGTTTGTCCTGCGCGGCGCGGGCGTACTGGGCGAATGAGCCGCCGGCAACGCCGAACACGTGATCGCCGACCCGCAGTGTGGTCACGTCCTTGCCGACCGCCTCGACCCGTCCCGCGACGTCGGTGCCGGGGATCCGGGCCTTGGGGTTGCGGAGGCCGGAGACGAGGCGCACCGGGTACGGCAGGCCGGCCACGACGTGCCACACGCCCCGGTCGACCCCGGCCGCGAGCACGCGCACCAGCACGTCGCCGTCGCCGAGCGCGGGCCTGGCGATCGTTGCGAGCCGCAGTACCTCCTCGGCCTCGCCGTAGCGCTCCTGGACCATCGCCGCCATCGTGCCGGTCGTGGGTGTGGCGGCTGGTACGTGCGTCGGCGGGTGCTGCTGGGCGGTCATGGTCGCCTCCATCGGTGGGGCTCCACGCGAACGAACGTTGCACATGTGAGCCGGGGGTCGCGCCTGCATTGCGGTGTTGTGCCGGCCCGGGATGGCCGGCCTCGGTGACGGGCGGTCAGACGGTGACGGCCGGACGGTCCGCGGGCGGGGTGCTGGCAAGGACCATCGCCGCCGTGAGCGGTGTGGGTTTGAACCCCTTGACGATCAGGTAGACGCCCAGCGAGAACTCCCAGACGCCGATCGGGAGGGTCAGCAGGCCCGACGCGGTGGACACCTGCGCCCACAGGCCGAACAGCGTCGCGACGGCGGAGACGACCAGCAGGGTCGCTCCGACGAACCCCAGCAGAGGAAGGATCCGCGGTACCAGCCGGGACCGGAACAGCAGGGTCCCCAGCAGCACGCCGTTCACGGCCGGAATGAGGCCCTGTCCGATCAGGAACGTCCAGTTGTGCATGGCGACCAGGGCGTTGCCGGTGGCCAGCGCGTCCGCGGCGGCGCCGTCCTTGCGTAGGGTCACCATGGTCATGAGGATCACGGTGCCGGCGAAGATGGTGGCGGCTTCCAGGACCCGGGAGCCGACGAAGCCCAAGGCGATACCGTGGTTCTGCCGCTTGAGCACCGGGTACAGCGCGACCGCCGTGCCGATACCGGCCAGGGCCACGATGATCTCCAGGACGACACCGACGATCACACCGTTGCTGGAGCCGATGCCGGAGATGTAGGTCGCGTCCCGCACCGGCGCGTACAGGGCGAGGGTCGGGACCGAGACGAAGCTGAGCAGGTAGAACACGCCCGCGGCGAGCGCGGTCCGGCGCAGGGAGCTCATTGGCGCCCGGGGTGCAGCTGGTGATCGGATGGTGGTGGTCATATCGATTGCCTCTCCGTGCATCGTGCGATGTCGTTGAGATTCCGGCGCGCGGGGCGGCAGCGAACGATGGCGGCGAACAAACGGCGCCTCGAACCGGCCGCTGATCGCGCTCGCCGTCCGGTATGCCGGAGGCGAGTCGCCGAGACGGTCGGGAGTTGCAGCCGAGGCCTGGCGCCGTCGCTGCTAGGACACTGCGCGAGCCCCGGCCCTGCCGGTGCAGGGCCGCTGGACGTCGTGGATGGTCGGCCCGACGGCGGCGATGGGAGTCCAGGTTCGCCCGGTCACGAAGACCACAACCTCGATAGGACGCGTCCGTCGACGGCGGACTGTCAAGCCACCGGGGACTCGGGCGACAGCGATGACCCTACGCCCCTTCAGCCGGGTGAGCACCTGCCCGAAGCGGGCCAATCGGAACCGCCGGCCGTGGTCGGGGTCGCGGTGTGCTCAGGGAAGGCGACACGCAGCGCAACGCTCCACGCCGATAGCGCGTACAGTCAGTGATGGATCGGTTCGTCGGTAGCTTGACCGGCCGGCGCCCCATGGGCGCGCTGCCCCAGACCTCGGTGGCCAGATGTGGCGCCGCCGCGTTTGCGGGCCGAGCGATGCCAGTGGAATTCCGACCCGCACTTCATCGGCGACGACGGGCGTGCGGCGGGTCGCGGGCAGGATGCTTCGCCATTCGGACTCCGGACGGGCCAGCAGTTTGATCCGGTCGGGCGCTTCCGCGCCCGGCGGACCACGGCGACAACCGATCCGTTGGAGGCCCGACGATCATGACCGTAACGACCGCTTATCCGGTGCGCGTGGACGCGCGCCTGGATTCGCACCTGTCCCGCTGGCTGTGGCTGGTGAAGTGGGTGCTTGCCGTTCCGCACTTCATCGTGCTCATCCCTCTGTGGATCGGATTCTGCGTGGTGTCCGTGGTCGCGTTCTTCGCGATCCTGTTCACCGGCCGGTACCCGCGGCCGCTGTTCGACTTCAACGTCGGTGTGATGCGCTGGACCTGGCGGGTCAACTACTACGCCTACAGCGCGCTGGGCACCGACCGGTACCCGCCGTTCACGCTGGCCGAGGTCCCCGACTACCCGGCGCACCTGGAGGTGTCCTACCCGGAGCACCTCTCGCGTGGACTGGTGCTGGTCAAGTGGTGGCTGCTGGCCCTGCCGCACCTGCTGATCGTCGGCGTCCTGGCCGGCGGCGGCACCTGGTTCGCCGTCAACTCCGACACCGACAACTACAGCTGGACCGGCGGCGGCCTGATCGGGCTGCTGGTGCTGGTCGCCGCGGTCGTCCTGGCCGTCACCGGCCGGTACCCCCAGGGCCTGTACGACTTCATCCTGGGCCTGAACCGGTGGGTGCTGCGGGTCGCCGCGTACACCTCGTTGATGACCGACGCCTACCCGCCGTTCCGGTTGGACACCGGCGGCCAAGACCCGGCAACCACCGTCATCCCGCCAACCGGCCAGGCACCGGGGGCGTGACGCGGAACGGCTGGCCGGGCCGGTCGCACAACGGACCAGGCCCAGCCAGCCGCACCACGTCGTCGCCGGAACGCCCACCGAGTCGGGCATACCATCGAACATCGACGCCCGCCCCTCGCACCCTTGCTTTGCGCGACGACAGTCGACGCATCGACGATCGGCAGAGTCCTGAAGCAGGCCGGGATCCCGCTGGCACCGACCCGCAGCCGCGAGGCGAGGTCGATCACGGTGGCGAGGTAGAGCCAGCCTTCCCACATGTCGACGTAGGTGATGTCCCGCACCAGCGGGTGTCGACCGCGGCCGCATCGACGGTGCAGTCACGCCGCACCAGATCCGGGCGGGCCAGCGCCCGGATCCGGGACCGTGGTGATGCGCCACCGCCGTGGGCTGCGGCCGATCGCCATCCTCGCGACGGTTTGGCGCAGGTGCGATCCATGTTCCGTGGCCCGAAACGCGGCCCCAAACGCAGGTTCTGGCGGAGCTATCCCTGCAGGTCGGAGGCGTTGTCGAGGGATGAAGTGCGCAGGTCTCGATCCGCGGCGGGTCTCCCGGAGCATGGGCCACGGCCGTGACCGGCCGCGATGCCGACGTTGTGATCATCGACGGTTGCTGGCCGGTGCCGCCGTCCGAACAGTAGCAGGCGGTTTGAGTCCGTTCGCGTCGGAGATGCCGGGCGGGCTCGAACCCAGTGGGGCGGGGCTGCGTCGTTCGGACCGAGGCGTCATGGTGCGTAGCTGTGGCGTCGGCCTTCTCCGCGACCGGGCCGAGCTCGTCCGCTGCGTCGCGTCGCTGCCGCCAGGCGCGCGTATCGTCGTGTGGCAGGCTGACCGCGACGTCATGCTCGTCGCGGCCAAACTCTCTTGATACGCGCTTCTCACGGTGCGTCCCACTCGAAGGTCGACGCAGCGTGTGGCTGGCGATGCCAGCATTTTGTAACGACCCTCCGCCGGACCTCGGCGGATCACGATTCGCCCTGCGACTGCGGCACTATGGTGTTCATAGTCGCCTCTGACCCACACATGACCATCAAGACGCCCACATCCGACGGAATACCATGCCTCGACCTTGCACGAACGCCGGGGCCGGTCGCGTGGGGGTTGGCGTCGGAGACAGATGCAGAGTGGTTCTCATTCAGGCGCTTGCTCGGCGGCCTGCTCGGCAATCCTCGACAGATCAACGCGACTCGACACGGAGAGCTTGCGGAAGATCTGCCGAAGATGGAAATTGACCGTATGCATACTGATGCCGAGCCTGCGGGCGATCTGCTGGTTCGTGAGCGCTCGTCCGGCTAGCATCGCGACGGCTCGTTCGCGCTCGGTGAGATTCTTCCACCCCAAGGTCAGCGATTCAACAACTCCGCCCACCGCCGAGCCTCCGGACACCAGATTGCCAGTAACAGCCACTTGCACGAGCTGCGCACGGCTGGTGACTCCAAGCTGAGCGTAGACGTCACGTAGGTGACCCTCGACGGTTCGCGGTGAGAGTGTCAAACGCTCACCGATCTGCCGTGCAGTCAGCCCCTCTACCGTCATGTTGAGGATGTCCTGCGCCCGCGGGCTCAGCGCAGACCCCGGCAGCGGCCTAGCCGGCGCTTTTGGTGCAGGAATCAACACAGACTGTCCATCGACCGTGCGGGCTATCGCGTCGAGGAGCGTCGGCAATGGCGTCTCTTTAGTGACATAGCTTGTTGCTCCTGCCGCTACGGCGGCGGACACTACGTCGTCGGTCTGGTGAACCGAGAACATCACCACGCGGGCCGATGGATCCCACTCGACGATGTGACGGGTGGCCTCGATGCCGGAGATGCCGGGCGGCATCATCACATCCATGATGATGACGCCTGGCCGAAGCGATTTGACTAGTTCGACTGCTGCCTGGCCGTTTCCCGCCTCTGCTACGTCGTAGCCGGCCTGCTTCAGGTACAGCGTGAGCGCCCTGCGAACGAACGGATCGTCATCGACCACCAAGGCCAGCACAAGACGGTCGTCAGTCACCATCAACCTCCGCACGCCGCTGCGCAGACATCCACAACCGGCGGAACTCCTCGACATCACCGCCGAGGGCCTCGACGACAAGTTCCAATGGCCCCCACGTTGGCACCTTGGCGCCGACGAGCACTCGATGCACTGTGTCATGGCTCAGCGCACCGGTTACACGAGCTAGTCGCCTAACGCTCGGCAGTCCAGCACGCAGGTGGAGTTCGCGCAGGCCTCGGACGAGATCGCGATGTGGGCCATACGGAACATGGATGAGTCGGATCTGGCCCATGGGTCAACTCCGGCGTCCGAAGATGTCTGAACCTGTCAGCAGTAGCGTAGCACCACCTACTCTAGGTAGGTATATCTACCTACTCGATGGTGTGGAGTTGTCATGGTTCCCGAACCCCATCGCGCGCGCGGTAGTGGTCGCGCAGCGAGCGAAGCCGTTCTCGCAGCCGTCGTGGCTGGTGGAGCTATCGGCGCCGTGCTGGCCATCGTCGTCGGCGCTGCGATATTTCCTGCAGCAGTCGGTCCCCTGGCATACGTAGCGATCATCGTTATCGGCTCGACCGCTGGCTCCGCCATCGGCGTATCGGCGGTGGCCGCCCGCCGCCGCACCTGAAAATAGCGCGTCCGAGTGCGTGGGATCTGCGGGCGCCGTGTCAGTTCGGCACCGCCGTGCTGTGTCGGTTGTCCCGACCGGGAGGAGAGGCTCCGGGAAGAGTCCTGGCGTATGTGGTGCTGGTCTTGGGTCAGGGGCTGTGCGGGGACCCGGGCGAAGGGGTACAGGCGATCGTCGTGGCTTGAAGGGCCTGGATGAGAGGCCGACGATCGTGGGGGAGGGCGACAGTTTGGCGCAGGTGCGATCCATCTTGTGCGGCCCGAAACACGGTCCCAGGCGCACGTTCTGGCCGAGCTCTACCTGCAGGTCGGAGGCGTTGCCAGGGGATGCAGTGCGCCGGTCTCGATCCGCAGCGGGACTCCCAGAGCATGGACAACGACCGCGACTGGCCGCGATATCGATGTCGTGATCATCGACGGTAGGTGGCCGGTGCCTCTGCCTGAGCAGTAGCAAGCGCATGTAGATGATTGAGGATGCCCTGGCCGCTCGGCCGGGGGATCGTTGCATTGGCTCGACAGCCGCGGCGTTCCCGCGAAAGAGTTTCAGCTTCGGAGTTCCGCCACGAACGTTCTAGGCTCGACCAGGTGATCCGGATCCCGACACCCATTTCCCGGTTCTGGATGAACCGGAGCAGCAGCGACCGGAACACGGTCTATCCGTCTGACGGAAATCAGCTGAGTCTTGCCGACGGCATCACTGGCCGTTGCACGGTCCTGCTCGCGCCGCCGGGGGCGGGCAAGACGGTCGAGCTCCGAGGTCTCGTTGAGTCACTCGGCGAGCGAGCGCGCTTCATCGCCTTGGGCACCTACGGTGATCTGCATGCGAAGATCACGCGAGCGTTGGCCGAACTCGGCCCCCACGGCGCCGCTGGGCTGCTGGCGTTGGACAGCATGGATGAGTCGACGTTGGCGACGACCCAGCTGGCAGACCTGATCGAAGACGTTGTGAAGGACCTGCCTACGGGCGTCCGGCTGGTCCTTGCGTGTCGCACAGCCGCCTGGCTCCCTGGTGTCAGCCACGTGCTTCAACAGGCCCTCGGCGACGACGTCACCGTACTGGATTTGATCGCTCTGACCGATCGTGACGTCGTGACATTCGCCGACGCCTTCGGCGTGTCCGGGCAGGAGTTTCTCGAAGCTGTCGTCACTGCGAAGGCGGCACCGCTCACGCGTCATCCGAAGGATCTGGAGTTCCTCCTCGACGAGTACAAAGCCGCAGGTGAATCGCTGCCGAGTACCCAGCGCGACCTCTACGACCGCGCGATCGACCGCTTGTGCAAAGAGCAGAACCCGCGTCGGCAGATGGCCGGCGACACCGGCGACCACCGCGCCCTCCGAGACGGCGCAGGGCGTCTCGCCGTGCTGAGCCTGTTCACCACCCGCAAGACGTTCAGACTGCATGATCCGGATGACGGGCGCTCCTTGTCGGAAGACGACTACACGAGCCCTTTCCCGGAGACACCGATACCGGCGCCATACCCAGATGTCCTCAGCACCGCCTTGTTCGAGGGTGCGTCGGACGACACCATGAAATTCACTCACCAGACGGTCGCCGAGTATCTGGCTGCACGCCATCTATCGGATCTTGAGCTGACGAAGGAACAGCTGGACGCACTGCTGCGGGTGCCCGGTGGGCGGCTCGCACCTCAGGTTCAGGCGGTTGCGGCGTGGCTCATCGCCCTGGACCCCGGCCGGTTCGCGGATCTGCTCGATGACGATCCGGCAGCATTCATCGGCAGTCAGGTCGAACTCACCGACCCGGACTTCAGACAGTCGCTACTGCGTCGGCTCCTCGCGCTCGCCGACGACTACTCGCTGGACGAGGCGGAGCACCTTGACCTGTCCGGGCTGACCTACCCGGCCATTGAGGAATTGGTAAGCCCTTACCTCACTGGTCGGGACTGTTCCCTCGACGCCAGATATCTGGCCTTACGGATCGTATCGGACAACCACCTCGTCAGCCTGAACGATGTCCTCGTCGACCTCGCAATGTCCGAGGACGAGCCGATCGTGCTCCGAAACGCCGCCGGTCGACGAAGCCTCGACCTCGTTCCCCCAAAGGCCGACACTCCACTGGCGGCGTTGGCCGACCGTGCGGATGACCTCCCCGACGAGGACGACGAACTCCTCGGTGTCGGGCTCCATGCGCGCTTGAGGGCGGGGGCTTCTCCGTCGGAGTTGTTGCGCTATCTCAAGAATCCGGCCAATCCCGACTTGTTCGGGAGCTACTGGTCATTCACCACGATCGAGCTACCCGCCGCAATGTCCGCCTTTGCTCTGACGGACGAACAGGTGCGGGCAGCGGTGCAATGGGTGGCGGGGCTTGATCAAGAGGATCGGCCGGGGATGCACCGTGTCAGCGGACGTCCTGTCTGCCCGGCGGCTCTGCAGGACGCCATTGTCGAAGCCGGACTGCTTCGCTGCGAGGATCCGGAGGTACGCGATGACGTTGCACATCTGGTCCGGCTCTGTCTAAGCTTGTTCTTTAACCTGTGGGCTCGGGCGAGTGGCCCCGGTGAGACATGGCGACAGCCCTTGATTGATCATGTTCTTGTCGAAGGAAGATGATCTCTACCAAGGGCTGTCGTGAAGATTGTGCATGACGCGGACGTGGCTGCCACGTCCGGGGAGCTGGCGACGCTGTCACGGTTCCGGTCGGAGCTCTACGGATGCCTGACCGCGCGGGCGGACGCGTTGTTCGAGTTGAGCGACGCGCTGCTGTGTACCGAAGCGCCGGTGAAAGCGTTGGTAGACCTGACGTTGGCGCCGGAACACCGGCGCGGTCACGGCGCCATGTACGACGGGCTCAATGAGGGCCGCATCGATATCGAACGCTTGCGGACGACGGTGGCCGGGCTCGTGTTGCCGAGGGCGGCCGACGGCAGGCTGATGCTCGCGGTCGATGTCAGCCCGTGGCTGCGACCGGACGCAGCGACCAGTCCAGACCGGTTGTTCTGTCACGTCTACGGCCGTGGCCGCAACGCCGACCAGTACATTCCTGGCTGGCCGTACTCGTTCATCGCCGCCCTCGAACCCGGGCGGACCTCGTGGACGGCGATCCTGGACGCGGTCCGGCTCGGCCCAGACGACGACGTCGCCGAGATCACCGCCGTCCAGGTCCGTGCAGTGGTCCAACGCCTCGTCGAGGCCGGGCAGTGGCGAACCGGTGATCCGGACATCCTGATCGTGTTCGACGCCGGCTACGACCTGGCCCGCCTGGCGTTCCTGCTCACCGATCTCCCGGTCGAGATCGTCGGCAGGATCCGCGCCGACCGGGTCATGCGACTACCGGCACCACCCCGCGAACCCGGCTTGAACGGGCGCCCGCCCAAGCACGGCAAGGAATTCCGGCTCGCCGAGCAAAGCACATGGCCTGACCCTGCGGTGATCACGACAACCGACACGACCCGCTACGGCACCGCCGTCGCCATCAGCTGGGACCGGCTGCACCCGCGGCTCACCCACCGGGCCGCATGGCTCGACCACCAAGGCGACCTGCCCGTCCTGGAAGGCACGCTGATCTGCCTCACCGTCGACCGACTGCCCGGTGACCACGACCCGAAACCGGTATGGCTATGGTCCTCCCGCACCGCAGCGACACCGTCGCATGTGGACAGACTCTGGCAGGCATACCTCCGCCGCTTCGACCTCGAACACACCTTCCGCCTGTTCAAACAGACCCTCGGCTGGACCGCGCCGAAACTCCGCGACCCACGGGCGGCCGACCGCTGGACCTGGCTGATCATCACCTGCTACACCCAACTCCGGCTGGCCCGCACCCTCGCCGCCGATCTCCGCCGACCCTGGGAACGCCCCGCCCTCCCGGGCCGACTCACCCCGGCACGGGTCCGTCGCGGGTTCCGAAACATCCGGCCGAAGACCGTCCGTCCCGCCAACGCGCCAAAACCCTCGACGCCAGGCCCCGGGCGCCCAACAGGATCCAAAAACACCAACACCACCATCCGTCATGACGTCGGCAAAACCACCATGCGGGACAAGACACTCAAGGAACGGCAGCAACGCACAGGTTAAAGAACAAGCTCAGAGCGTGTTTGAGAAGTTCTCGGATCTTGTTCGGCGCGCCTGCGTGACCATCGGTGTCGATGCCGCGAAGGTGGCCGGATGTCTCGGCAGCGGCGGTACCCCTCGGATCTGACTGACGGGCAGTGGGCGCTGATCGAACCGCTGCTGCCGGCTCCGAAGACCGGTGGCCGGCCTGAGTCGCATCCGCGACGGTCCGTTGTGGACGGCATCCTGTACGTGGTCCGCAGCGGCTGCGCCTGGCGGTACCTGCCAGCGGACTTCCCGCCGTGGCAGACGGTCTACTGGTACTTCAAGCAGTGGGAGGACGCGAAGATCACCGAGGCGATGCTGGCCGCACTGCGGGAACAGGCGCGGGTCCAGCAGGGCCGCGACCCGCAGCCGACCGCGGGGATCATCGACTCCCAGAGTGTCAAAGGCGCTGACACCGTCGGCCGGGACAGCCGCGGCTACGACGCCGGCAAGAAGATCAACGGCCGCAAGCGGTTCATCGTCACCGACACGCTCGGGCTGCTCATCGTCGTGGTCGTTCTGGCCGCGAGTGTCCAGGACCGTGACGGCGCCAAGACCACCCTGCTCTCGGCCTACTTGATCACGCCGATCCGGTTCGTCTTCGCCGACGGCGGCTTCGCCGGCAAGCTCGTCGACTGGGCCACCGCGATCCTGCGCACCACCCTGCACGTCGTCCGCAAACCCTTAGGCCAGCACGGCTTTGCCGTCATCCCGCGCCGCTGGTGCGTCGAGCGAACCCTGGCCTGGCTCACCGCCCACCGCCGCCTCGCCCGCGACTACGAACGCCACCCTGCCACGTCCGAGGCCATGATCCGCTGGGCCGCGATCAACACCATGACCAGCCGGATCGCCAGAGGCGAACCCGCCACCCGCCAACAACGCTGGCGCTGGCCCGACGAATCATGAACCACATCTCAAACACGCTCTGAGCTTGTTCTTTAACCTGTGCGTTGCTGCCGTTCCTTGAGTGTCTTGTCCCGCATGGTGGTTTTGCCGACGTCATGACGGATGGTGGTGTTGGTGTTTTTGGATCCTGTTGGGCGCCCGGGGCCTGGCGTCGAGGGTTTTGGCGCGTTGGCGGGACGGACGGTCTTCGGCCGGATGTTTCGGAACCCGCGACGGACCCGTGCCGGGGTGAGTCGGCCCGGGAGGGCGGGGCGTTCCCAGGGTCGGCGGAGATCGGCGGCGAGGGTGCGGGCCAGCCGGAGTTGGGTGTAGCAGGTGATGATCAGCCAGGTCCAGCGGTCGGCCGCCCGTGGGTCGCGGAGTTTCGGCGCGGTCCAGCCGAGGGTCTGTTTGAACAGGCGGAAGGTGTGTTCGAGGTCGAAGCGGCGGAGGTATGCCTGCCAGAGTCTGTCCACATGCGACGGTGTCGCTGCGGTGCGGGAGGACCATAGCCATACCGGTTTCGGGTCGTGGTCACCGGGCAGTCGGTCGACGGTGAGGCAGATCAGCGTGCCTTCCAGGACGGGCAGGTCGCCTTGGTGGTCGAGCCATGCGGCCCGGTGGGTGAGCCGCGGGTGCAGCCGGTCCCAGCTGATGGCGACGGCGGTGCCGTAGCGGGTCGTGTCGGTTGTCGTGATCACCGCAGGGTCAGGCCATGTGCTTTGCTCGGCGAGCCGGAATTCCTTGCCGTGCTTGGGCGGGCGCCCGTTCAAGCCGGGTTCGCGGGGTGGTGCCGGTAGTCGCATGACCCGGTCGGCGCGGATCCTGCCGACGATCTCGACCGGGAGATCGGTGAGCAGGAACGCCAGGCGGGCCAGGTCGTAGCCGGCGTCGAACACGATCAGGATGTCCGGATCACCGGTTCGCCACTGCCCGGCCTCGACGAGGCGTTGGACCACTGCACGGACCTGGACGGCGGTGATCTCGGCGACGTCGTCGTCTGGGCCGAGCCGGACCGCGTCCAGGATCGCCGTCCACGAGGTCCGCCCGGGTTCGAGGGCGGCGATGAACGAGTACGGCCAGCCAGGAATGTACTGGTCGGCGTTGCGGCCACGGCCGTAGACGTGACAGAACAACCGGTCTGGACTGGTCGCTGCGTCCGGTCGCAGCCACGGGCTGACATCGACCGCGAGCATCAGCCTGCCGTCGGCCGCCCTCGGCAACACGAGCCCGGCCACCGTCGTCCGCAAGCGTTCGATATCGATGCGGCCCTCATTGAGCCCGTCGTACATGGCGCCGTGACCGCGCCGGTGTTCCGGCGCCAACGTCAGGTCTACCAACGCTTTCACCGGCGCTTCGGTACACAGCAGCGCGTCGCTCAACTCGAACAACGCGTCCGCCCGCGCGGTCAGGCATCCGTAGAGCTCCGACCGGAACCGTGACAGCGTCGCCAGCTCCCCGGACGTGGCAGCCACGTCCGCGTCATGCACAATCTTCACGACAGCCCTTGGTAGAGATCATCTTCCTTCGACAAGAACATGATCAATCAAGGGCTGTCGCCATGTCTCACCGGGGCCACTCGCCCGAGCCCACAGGTTAAAGAACAAGCTGAGCGAGGTTACTGGCTGAGGCTGCCGGTCGCTGGCGCAAGGAGCCGACGCAGCGGCGCATCGGGTGTGGCAGTGGGAGGATCCTGGATGGGCGGGCGAGCGGACGCCGAGCTGGCCAAGCTCGACCCCGACGAGTTGCGAGCCCAGCTCAGTGCTCGCCTGAAGACGTTGCCATCCGATGCGTATCTGCGGTGCGTTGCCGCCTTCGTGGCGGAGTACCAGCGCCTCTACCACGTCAGCGGGCTGCCCGAGGCGTTGTACCGCATCGTCGATGCCATCGTTGCGCTGGCGGCCCGAGCGGCTGCGGGAATGCCGGTGCACGATGCGGCGAACGCCCTTGACCGCGAGTTCACGGAGCTGACGTACCCGGGCCTCGAGGACGACGACGCCACGCAACCCTACGACGGGCCGCTGCCCATGGACGTGTACAAGGCGTGCGGTGCCGTCCTGTGGGAGCTCACGAACGAGGCCCACCGCTACGACTCCGCCGGGAACATCACGGACGGCGCCGCCGGCTACGACGACCCGCACGATTGGCTGGCGGCCACCCGGCTGCTGCTGAAGTTCCTCGACCGGGCGGACCGCGAAGCCGGCGGCGAGACGTCCACCGGTCCGGGCGACGTCGAGGAGGAGCGGACCACCGCGAACGGATCCATTGACGAGCATCGCGGCGCGGCCGGACCGCTCAGGAGCATGGTCACGGGTCCGTTGACCGCGCGCCGGGCCAGACCCGACGACCTTCACGTTGTGCTCGAGCTGCTGGACAGGACCGCCGCGTGGCTGCACAGCCAGGGCATCCCCGCGTGGCTGACGTGGCCGGACCGGCAGGACGCCGTCGCTGCGTCGATCGGCCGCGGTGAGGTGTGGCTGCTCGGTACCGCGACTGGAGACGTCGCCGCCACCGCCACGCTCAGCACCGCTGATCCGGGTCCCGGGCTGTGGGCCGAAGGGGACCGCCGGGTCGCGGCAACCCACCTGTCTCGGCTCGCGGTCAGGCCCGACTTCCTCGGCCAGGGCGTCGGCGCCCAACTGCTGGACTGGGCCAGCGTCCGGGCGTACCGCGACGGCAGCTTCTTCCTGCGCATCGCTGCCTGGCCGCGCCTCCCGGGCCTGCATGCCTACCTGCGACGGCAGGGCTTCCGCGAGCTGTGGACGGTGGCCGGTCCGCCCGCCACCTCACGCACCCTGTTCGTCCGCCACGCAGCGCCGAACGACACCGTCGTCCGCATCACTGAGGAACCCGGCCCGACCCTGCTGACCACGCAACGGGTCGAGCTCGAGCCAGACGACGCACGGCCAGCCCAGGGCCCGGAGCCCGACCACGCTCATGTTGCCCGGCAACTGCGGAGTGAACACGGGATACCGATCCGGATTGTCCCGGGTTACCGGTACCGGCTGCGAGACACCGACGACGGTTGGCGGGTCGAGGCAGCGAAGTACGTCCGCTGGCAGCCCGGCAACCGCATCGCCACGGTGGACGGGCTCGCGCTCGATCACGACCGCGACTACGTCCTCACCCACCACGAGAGCAGTCCATGTGGCGTCGAGATCGTCACCGTCCAGCGGAACAGCACGTAGAGATCCATAACACCTCAGACGGCGAGATCCCGTGCGCTGTCATCGGCAGGACAGGAAGCCGCGGCCCCCGCCGGGCCTGTCACTCGCTGTTACCAGCGGTGTCCTGCCGCCCCGCAACACCAGCGGCAGATCCGGATGGTGTCCAGCGAAGTCGGTTGCCGCTCTGTCGATGCCTGTGACACGGTGCAGATCCCGACCCCCGCTCCGAGGCTCAGATGACGATCTACTTCTACGGTGCCGACGAGGTTCCGTACGGCTGCTTCTCCAACTTCTCCGGCCACGGCTTCGACCTCGACGGCCACTGGTGGACGACCTCCGAGCACTATTTCCAGGCCCAGAAGTTTCCCGGTACCCGCCACGCCGAACTCATCCGGCGGACGGCGACCCCGTTGCGGGCCTCCGACCTGGGCCGCGACCGGTCC
Organism: Dactylosporangium sp. McL0621; assembly: GCF_049995355.1. NCBI lineage: Bacteria > Bacillati > Actinomycetota > Actinomycetes > Micromonosporales > Micromonosporaceae > Dactylosporangium > Dactylosporangium sp. McL0621. The sequence continues at coordinate 7,674,062 of NZ_CP188259.1, read as the reverse complement.
TGGCCGCTGCGCCGCGACTGGGAACGGGTCAAAGACGACGTGATGCGCCGGGCCGTAACGGCCAAGTTCACCGCCCACGCCGACATCCGCGCCATCCTGTTGGACACCGGGGACGAGGAGATAGTCGAGGACACCAGCACTGACCACTACTGGGGACGCGGTCGGAGTGGCACCGGCAAGAACATGCTCGGACGGATCTTGATGCGCACCCGCACCCACCTACGCGCCGACCTCACCCAGAACGCCAACACCCACGGCCGCCGACAGCGGCTACAGCACTGAGCGCAACCATCGCGAACGCGCTGGCCGCGGCATGAGCGTGCGCGGCGATGACACGGCCGGTCGGGGGAAGGCATCGCGAGACGACCTAGCTGGACGTAGGTTGGCGCGGCCAGGCCCGAAGCGGTATGAGCGCGGTCATGCGAGATCTTCGAAGGACTCTTCGCCGGGACGCCAGCACATCCAACGCCCGTCCTCGAAGCCGCTCAGGAGCGCGATTTCTGGTCCGGGCACCTCGTCGGCCTCGGGATGTAGGCAGATCGCGCCTTCGTCGAACTCGATCCGAAGGCCGCGGCCGGTCTCCGCTACCGTTGCGACGACACGGCCCGGTATGAACCTACGCAACGCATCGGCGTAGCCTTCCTGGTCCGGACGGATCAGACCGGCCGGCGTCTCCACGACGGGTAACACATCGCAGTTGAGGACCGGCATGTCTTCCGTCGGTCCGTCGAAGCGCAGCTGCAGGTAGTCCATGACGAACTGGACCGAGTAGAGACGGAAGCCGACAAGACGACTCAGCAACGTGTTGTGAACGTACGCACTGGGTTCCGACGGCATGGCGTCATATTGCCCGAACATCCGGCAGTGGACGTCCTCGATTCGGCACGATCGGGAGCTCCGGCCTCGTCAGGCTGCGCACCGTCGGTGACGAGCGCTGTTCGGTCACCGCGCTCCCGCAGCGGCAGAAGAGGGCGCCCACTTCACGCTACAGGAGTGACCTATTGCGAACGGCGCGGAGCTTGTCGTCGACGGTGATCAACGCGGCGCTGCGGTCCGCAGCCGTCAGCAGGGTCACTTCGTGCTGCGCAGCAGCTGCTGCTGTCCGGATTCCCCGATGGCAGCTGAGTCGTCTTTCCGACGGCGGTCGAGTTGCCGAGCTGTGGTAGTACCTGGGGCCATGGTGATGCTCAGCATCGACTTCGGTACCTCGTCCACGGTGGCGGTCGTCGGGCTCGACGGAGGCCGGAACGTGCCGCTGCTGTTCGGTGAGACCCCCGTGCTGCCCTCGGCCGTGTATGTGTCGCCTACAGGTGAGGTGCTCGTCGGACGCGACGCCGTACAGGCCTCCCGCAGCCGGCCCGACGCCTTCGAACCGCACCCGAAGTCGCGCATCGACGACGGGGACGTCCTGCTCGGCGACCGTGCGGTCCCGGTCGCCGAGCTCATCGGAGCGGTGCTGCGGCGCGTGCACGACGAGGCGGTGCGGGTGGCCGCCGCTCCGGTCGACCGACTCGTGCTGAGCCACCCCGCCGGATGGGGCCCCCGGCGCCGGCAGACGCTGTCGGAGGCGGCGGCCATCGCGGGCCTGCCGCTGGCCGGGTTCGTCGCCGAGCCCGTCGCCGCCGCGGCCTACTACGTGCTCACGCTCAACCACACGGTCGCGCCGGACGCCGCCCTGCTCGTGTACGACTTCGGCGGCGGCACGTTCGACGCGTCGGTGGTGCGGCGAACCCCCGACGGATTCGCGGTCCTGGCCGAGGAGGGCATACTCGACGCCGGCGGCCTTGACATCGACGCGGCGATCGTGGCCCATCTCGGCGCCACCTACGCCACCACCGATCCGGAGGCCTGGCGGCGGCTCACCGCCCCGGTCAGCCCCGCGGACCGGCGCGCGTCGCGCAGCTTCTGGGACGACGTGCGCCTGGCCAAGGAGGCGCTGTCGCGCACCGCTGCAACAACAATCTTCGTGCCGTTCCTCGAACTGGAGGTGGTCCTCGGCCGCGAGCAGCTGGAGCACCTGGCCCGGCCGCTGCTGGACCGCACGATCGCGGCGACCCGCTTCGCGGTACGCAACGCCGGGCTGCGGGCCGCGGACGTTGCGGCGGTCTTTTTCGTCGGCGGCTCCAGCCGGATACCCCTGTCGGCCACCCTGCTGCACCGGTCGCTGGGCATCGCCCCGACGGTGATCGAGCAGCCCGAGCTGATCGTGGCCGGCGGCGCCCTCATGCTGGGCGGCGCCGGGCCCGCCGACGTGGCGGCGCCGCCGGTCCCGGACGTGGCGGAGCCCGTCTCTCCCACGGCCGACATGCCTGAACCTGCCATTCCCAGTCTGCCGTTCCCGGTCTCGGCATCGCCAGCCCTGCTCGCACCGGTGACCGAGTCCGTCGAAACGCCCGCGCCGACGCCGGAGCCAGTGGCGCCGGTGGCCGATCGGCCGCGGCGGAGGCCGGTCCGCGCCTTGGTCACCGGCGCCGCCGTGCTGGTGCTAGCCGCCGCCATGATCGTCTGGCTGACGAACCGGGACACCGCGACCCGGGACACCCCGACCGGTAATGACGGCGCCGCGCCCGGCCTCCAGCCCACCGCCGTGCTCACCGGCACCGGCACGATCAGCGGCATCGCGTTCAGCCCGGACGGTGCGACGCTCGCCGCCGCCGAGAACGGCGACCCCTTTGCCGTGAAGCTGTGGAGTCTGGCCACGCGGCAGGTCACCGCGACGCTGAGCCCGACCGGCCGCGGCCTTTACGGCGTGGCCTTCAGCCCCGACGGCAAAACCCTCGCCACCAGCGGCCACTCCGACAACACGGTGCGGCTGTGGAGCGTGACCTCCGGCCAGACGACGGCCACTCTCACCGGCCACAGCGGCTGGGTCATGGGCATGGCATTCAGCCCCGACGGTAAGACCCTTGCCACCGGAGCCTGGGACAACCAGGCTCGCCTATGGAGTACGGACACCGGCCGGTCGGTGGCCGCCCTCACCGGCCACGTCGGAGACTTCCCAGCGGCGTCCACAGCGTGGCGTTCAGCCCCGACGGCAAGATGCTCGCCACCGGCAGTACCGACAAGACCGTGCGGCTGTGGAGCACAGCCACCGGCCAGACCACCGCCACCCTCACCGGCCACACGTCCGGCGTGCAGAGCCTGGCGTTCAGCCCCGACGGCAAAACGCTCGCCACTGCCGGCGGCGAGGCGATCCGGCTGTGGAACGCGGCCACCGGCCAGCAGACGGCCACCCTGACCGGCCATACCGCCAGCGTGCAGAGCCTGGCGTTCAGCCCCGACGGCAAGACCATCGCTTCGGTCGCTAACAACGGCGACTACTCGGTACGGCTGTGGGACGTGGCCACCGCCACGAACGTCCGCACCCTCAACCCCGGCGGCAAGGGCTTCGGCGGTGGCGCCGTGGCCTTCAGCCCCGACGGCACCACCCTGGCCACCGTCGCCTGCGAGGACAATGTGGTGCGGCTGTGGAACGTCCACGAGCTCCTACCCCAGCCCACGCACTCCTGACACCCGGTGTCCAGCGCGCCGCTGGACGGTGCGTCCGTCTGGGCATAATCACGTTCACGCACATCGGCATGAGTGCGCGCCGGTTACCTAGGTCCATCGGCTACGCAACGTAGCCGCTGCAGAGGATCCGATCGATCATCCTGGGGCCAGATACGACTGTCCTGGTGGGGCCGGCCTCGTCCGCCGTGGCCACCTCGCGGCGGTTCAACAGGTAGCGGTCGGCGGTCGGGGCGGCGGGAAGCTCGCGCACCTGTACCGCCGCCAGGGGTTCCAGTGCGGCGGCGGGCGGTTGTGGCGGCGCCGTGGTGTGCCGTGGTATCTCGTCGCCGAGTGGCGGGGTGCTCGGGCCTGGTGTGGTGGTGGCCCGGCCGGTTCGGGCCGGCAGCAGCAGGCGCACGGTGACGCTGGCCGTCCGGCGGCCGCTGTCGCGCATTTGCGGCCAGCGCGGAAATCAGGGCGTTTCGGAGTGGCTCGGCGGACGTGCCGGCGAAGTCGATGGTCGTGTGCCCGCGACCGACTGCGGCGGCGACCGCCGGTGTCAGGATGTCCGGAAGCCGGCGGTGAGTGCGGACGAAAGCGCCGCTGCCTTGGCGGGTGACGATGAGCCGCTCGCCACGCAGGGTCTTGAGGGCGTGTTTGACGGTCTCCCGGGCCACGCCGAAGTGGGCCGCCAGCCACGGCTGGGACGGCAGCTTGCCGCCGGGCGGCAGCTGTCCGGTCAGGATCGCCGCGCGCAAGATACCGGCGATCTGGTACGAGACGTGCTGGCTGCTGTCCGGGTCCAGTTCCGGAAGCGCCAGGCCGGACAAGGCCGCGGGTCGCGCGGTCAACGGTGTGGCTGGCCTTGTGGTGTCCTCGACCGTGGTGCGAGTTCGAACGAGTGCAGTCCGGGATGGTCGAGGTAGAGCAGGCACAGCCGCGGGTCGCCAGAGCTGTCCGTTGCCGTCGCCGCGACCGCCGGGCGGCCCGCCATGTGGTGCGTGGTGCGTGACGGCGGACCGGGGCGGTGGGGAGCTTGGGGGGCGAGCACAGTCAGGGGTTCCTGTGCGAGGGGGCGATGTCGGCTGCCGCGGACGTGGTGGTTGCGGAGCTGGTCGGGTTGAGCCGGGCGAGGCCGGTCAGCAGGTGCGGTGCGGGCGTGGCTGGCTCGTCGTCGGGGTCGGGGTGCCAGCGGTCGGCGGGGACGAGGCCGGGTGCGATGAGCTGCAGGCCCGGTAGCGGCGGGTCGAGCAGCAGGTCGGTGACGGCCTGGGCCGGGCGCAGGTGCAGCGGTGTCGGGTGCGGGCCAACAGGTCAGCGGCGTGCTGCTGGGCGGCGGCGCCGTGCGGGTCGGGGTCGGTGGTGAGGTGCGTGACGGCGAGATAGCTGCCCGGGCTGAGTGCGTCGGCGATGGCGTGCAGGGCGTGGCCTGGGCGGGGCTCGGGCGGGAGGTGGTGCAGCACGCCGAGCAGCAGCACCGCGACTGGCCGGCCGAGGTCGAGCACGTCGTTGACCGCGGGGTCGTTGAGGAAGCTGTGCGGCTGGCGGAGGTCACCGACGACGGCGGTCGCCCACCGTACGTCGTGGAGGTGGTGTTGGTTGACGTCGGTGATGATCGGGTCGAGGTCGATGTAGACGAGCCGGGCCCGCCGGGCCGGCCCGGCGGGAGATGCCGGGTCGGGGTCGGGTGGGGCGCCGGGGTCGGTGATCGTGTCGGTGATGATCTCGTGTGTGGCGCCGTGCTGGGCGGCGCCGCCGCCGATGTCGAGGAACTGCGCGATACCGGCGGCGATGAGGTACCGCACCATCCGCCGGAGCAGCGTGCGTCCGGCGCAGGCGTGGTCCAGGATCGGCGGCCAGGCTCTGGCCAGATCGGTGGCGAGCTGCCGTGATGCGGAGTTGGTGTGGAACCCGCCGTACATGGCGTTGAAGGCGCCCGCGGCGGTCGGCACGGTCACGCCCGGGTCGTCGTCGATCCACGCGCTCGGCGCCGCCGGGGCGGTGGCGTGGTCGGCGGGTGCTGGTCGGTGGGCCGCGGGCAGGCTGGCACCGCTCGGCGGTGCGCACCGGAGCGGGCTGCGGTGGAGGGGTGGTGGGTTCATCGGTGCAGGGCCGCCTGCCAGTCGATCTCCGTCTGCGGTACGCCGGTCGTCGCGGTGCAGTCCGGGCGGTGCTGTGTGCGCGCGGTGGCGATGTGGATGCCGTAGCGCAGCTGGACCTGCGCGAGGTCGCGGAGGGGGTCGTTGGGCCGGTGGGGTGCGGCTTCGGTGAGATGGTGCAGGGCGGCGTCGGTGCGTCCGCAGACGGCGAGCATGACCACGAGCGGCATGACGATGTGCAGGCTGTCCGGGTCGTCAGCGGGCTGCCGGTGGTGCCAGCCGCGCCACAGCTTGGCCAAGGTGGCGGCGGCGTCAGCGCAGCGTCCGGCGCGCTGGAGCGCCTGGGTGTAGGTCACCAGGCTGCGGGCGGCAGCCCGGTAGCCCCGGGTGACGCCGGCCGCCGCGACCCGCAGCCGGATGGTGAGGGCTTCGTCGAACTGCCGCCGCTGCTCGAGGAGCTCGGCGAGGGTGACGGCGGCGTTGACCGCTTCGCTGCTGCTCGCCCCGTACAGATTGCGGGTGACGGCGTCGGCGTAGCGGACCCAGGCCATGACCGCGTCGAGATCCACCGTGCCGCCCGCGGACGGCTGTTCACCCCCGAGGACGGCGCGGCCGAGGTGCACGGCCTGGGCGGCCAGGTTCGGGTCGTCCGCCGCGCCGCCCGGATCGCGTTGCAGCAGGCCGAACGCGTGCCAGGTGACGTCGGTGAGTCCGTCGATCAGGTCCCGGATGGTAGCGGGTTCGTCGGCTGGTGCGGCGTCCAGGAAGCGAAACAGCGCGGGCAGCAGGTCGATGACCTCGGTGGCATCGCCCGGCTGTGCCGGTTCAGCGAAGCGTCGGCTCACGACAGTGATCCGGGGCCGGTCGTCGTGTCGCGGCGTGCGCTGGTGAGGGACCGCACGCAGTGCTCGCGGGGGAGGTGCCCGGAGTGGTGCCGCAGCTGCAGCTCGTAGGGGAGTTGCGCGGAGGACCTCGGCGTGCAGCACGGCGAGGTGGGCGCTGGCCGGGTCCTCGGCTGTCGCGCTGCGTGGTGTGCAGGTTGTGGTGTCGGCGGTGTGCGGCACCTGCCTCGCGCGGCCTGGGACCGCCATTCGGCCAGGTACGCGCGGGCGGCGCCGAGCCGGTCGCTTCTGGTGTTCAGCATGGTCGATCCGTTGGCGCCGGTTTGGTTGGGCCTGCGGTCGGTGACCGGCCGCTGGGCAGCGATCGGGTCGGTGATGGGCATGCGTCGTCGCCAGTTGGGGAGGCGTGCGCGATGCATACGAACATGCATGGCAGGAGCAACACTGTGAGCGTGCCCGCGACGGTGAGCAGGACGGCGAGCTGCCGGTGGGTGGGCGGCCGGTTTCCGCGAGCCAGCCAGGCTGGTACCCGTCGGTGTCCGGCTGCTTCGTGTCCGCCGGTGGGCTGCGCCGTTCCGTCTGTGCGGTTCACGGGCGGGGCTCCGCTGCGGCGGTTGGACGGTTCGGGGTTGGTCCACGGTGGTTCGCTGGGCAGGGCGACAGGTCGGCGAAGTGCCGCCAGACGCCGGTGCTGTGGTCATGGAAGGCCGGCCGATGGCAGGGTGCGTTCGCGCAGCTGGCGGTGTCGAGTCCGAACAGGAGGTCGGGCCGGGCGGCGAGCTTGCCGGCCAGCGCGGCGAGGTCGGCGTCACCGGTTGCGGGCGGCGTGCAGGTCGGGGTCATGCAGCGCCTCCCGGCGTGTGTCGGGTCGGTGCGCTGGCGATCAGGATGTGCTGGGCGGGGACTGGTGTGCCCTGGGCTGTGCAAAAGGCCGCGGCGGCGGCTGGGGTCAGCCGTTGCTCGGCGCCGGGCTGGGGCCAGAGCCGCAGCTGGGCTCGGGCTCGGCCGTGCTCGTCGGGCACGATGTGGACAGCGGCGGCGGCGACGTCCGGGTGGGCGGCGGCGATGCGGTACAGCGTGCTGCCGCGCAGGCGTTGCCCGGTCGGGCTGAGGTAGTGCTCGGCGGGTTCGATGCGGTGCAGGGTGAGGCTGCCGCTGCCGGCCAGGGTGCCGATGTCGCCGCTGGTCCGCCATACCTGCGGCGATGGGCACGGTTGGTCGGCGCGGTGCGCGACCGCGCCGCTGTAGCTGGCGGCTTCGATCAGCCCGGCGACGCCCGGCTGGGTCGCCCGTCCGGCGGGGTCGACGGTGCGGAACCGCACGCCGGGCACCGCGGTCAGCGCGGACGGGGTGGCGCCGATCGTGGCGGTGGCACCGTCGTAGGCGGGCGCGTGGTACCAGCGGGTGAGCGTGACGCCGGCCGCGGTCACGAACTTGGCCAGATGGGTGGTGTCGGTCCCGTCGACGGTGGCGGGCACGACTACGCGGCGCAGTGTGCGGGTGGCCACGCCGAGCCAGCCGGGCAGCTGGTCCCGGTCGTGGAGCAGGGCTTTGATCTGGCCGGGGGCGAGGACCGCCCAGTCAGCGCGAGACTGTACCGCGGCGCGCAGCCAGTCGTCGGGGTGGAAGTCGGGCTCGAGGACGACGGTGCCGCCGGCGAGCAGTTGCCGGACGACGATCTCGAAGATCGCGGCGGCGTGCAGCGGCGCGGCGATCAGCGCGGTGCCGCCAGGAGTGAGGCCGATCGCGTCGCCGACGCGGGTGACGGTGGGCGGTTCGCCGCCGGCCACCCACAGGTGCCGGCCGCCGTATGCCGTGTACAGGTGGGCCCGCCACGGCCGGCACCAGTGCGCGGTGCGGGCGCTGTCGCGCAGCACCGCGTCGAGGGGTTTGGCCCGGGTGCCGGGCGGGACGGGCAGCGGGACGGCGCCGCACAGCCATACGGCAAGGGCTTCGGCGATGGTGCCCGCGCTCGGCTGGGCCACGACGGGCACGATCCCGCCCGTTGGCTGCACGGAGGCCACCGTTGGTTGCGCCCGGTCCCACAGCTGCGCGAACGTGACGGCCCGGTCACGGTCGTGGACCGCGATCCGGCTGCCGTCGGAGCCGGCCAGCTGCTGAAACCGGTCGGCGATCATCTGCGTGGCGGCCGAATCGGTGGACCGGCGCGCGGCGGCCCGGCTCATCGGTCGCTCCAGCGTTGCAGCGACAGGCGGATCGGCGACGCCGCAGCGCCCGTCCCGGGATCCTGCTGTGAGCTGTCCGCTGGTGCGGCGCTGAGCCGGCCAGTCAGCGGGCTGGCGAGTAGCGCGGCGATGATCAGCACAGCGCCGTTGGTGATCCAGCGGGGCCGGCTGCGGTGCTGGTCGGCGACTGCCACCGTACCCGCGGCGCGGCCGGCGTAGCGCGGTCGGGAGTCGGTGGCGGGTTGATCAGGTTACGGCACCGCGCCGCCACGCGGGTCGGGCTGCGGGCGGGAGCAGGTCGAGAAAGACCGGCGCCCGCCGTGGGGGATGCAACCGCAGCTGCTCGTCGCGGCCCGCTGGGCGCGCTGTCCGGTCGGTGTGGGTGTGGAACATGCCATGGTCCTCGATATCAGCGGATGGAGCCCCGGCCCGAGTCCGACGTGGAGGCTGCGGGTTTCGGCGTGGGTGAGGTGCGCCAGGTGGGCCGCCCGCGCCGCGTGGAGCTGCGAGGTGGACGCGGCGCGGGCGGCCCGGGGGTGGGCCTGCGGCGGCCTTCCCATCCGGACCCACGGATCGGATGGAGCGGCGCGGCCGTCGCGGGCCCACCGGGTGAGGCGCCGTCGCCCAACGGGCGCCTCGGGTTGGGTGTGGTCCGGGCTGGCACGTAGGCCCGGCCGCACCGTTTCGTGTCGGCCTGCCGCAGGCCGAGACCGTGGCTACCGGTCCTGGATCGGGTTGTTGGGTGGGCGGTGCATCGGGTACAACGCCACGTCGTCGCCCAACGGGACCGGGTCAAGCAGTTGGAAGCCGTGCTGGCGGTACAGCGCCACGGTGCGGGGCCCGGTCGCTTCCAGGTAGGCCACCCGGCCGGCCGGGTCGAGCCGGGCGAGGCGGTGCTGCAGCAGCCGGGAGCCGATGCCCCGTCCCTGGCGTTTCGGTGCGACGGCGAGGTGCACGAGGTACTCGTGCTGCCCGAGGGGGTGATGGGCGTCCATCGCCGCGTCCATGGCCGCGAACCGTGGTGTGTGCGGGTCGCAGCAGGCGGCCAGCCGCCGCTCGTAGCCGGGGATGGGCAGGCTGAACCGGGTCTGGACCGCGGCCCAGATCGCCACGCCGTGGAAGGCGTCATACACCTCGATCCGCACGTTCGGCTGGGCCAGGAACCCGTCCAGCAGCAACCCGAAGTACGTGGGGTAGATCGCGGCGCGTTCGTCCGGGTCCGGGACCAGCCACCCGGCCAGTTCCCCACCGTGGAACGCCTTGGCCAGGGTGGCCGCGAGCAGCGCCTGATCCGCGACACCCCCGGTCCACACCTCCGGCTGCCCGCTCACCGGCCGCGCCCCTGCCGCTCGGCCCGGCCAGCAGCGCCGACCGGACGGTCCGGCCAGTCCGGCGACGCTGCGGCGACGGGGTCACCGAGGTCTGGGGCGCCCTGACCGATCCCCGCGTACGCCGACGGCCGCCTGGTACGCAGGTAGACCGCGCGGGCGACGCCGAGCACTGCGGCGACGCCGAAACTGCCCGGCAGGGTGTACCGCCACGCCGACGTGGCCGACACCCCGACCAGCAGGTCGAAATGCCACACGCTCAGCACCGTCACGGCCGCGAGGAGGGCAGCGGACAGGATCGGCGCGATCACAGTCGGCCAGGCCCCGAAGTTGTCGCGGCGGGGCCGCAGGCGGGCGAAGTAGCGCCATACCGCGACCGACGTCACGGTCATGAGCAGCAGCACCCCGAACCCGCCGAGCACGGTGCCGGCGAAGAACAGCACCAGGAACGGGTCCCAGCCACGCACCGCGAACAGCACAACCGAGCCTGTGGCCAGCACGGTCTGGGTCAGCGAACCCCACACCGGGGCACCGGCGCCGTTGAACCGTTCGAACCAGGACGGCAGCACCCGTTCGCGGCCGAGGGCGAAGGTGTACCGGGCGGCGGTGTTGTGGAAGCTCAGCATCGCCGCGAACAGGCTGGTGCAGAACAGCACATGCCCGGCGTCCAGCCACACCTCGCCCAGGTACGGCTGGGCCAGGACGAACGGCAGCTCCGAGAAGTGCGTCGCAGCCAGGCCGACCACCTGGTCCGGTCCGGCGGCGACGGCCATCGCCCAGGAACCGATCGCGTACACCACCAGCGCGACCATCAGCGTGATGATGGTGGCCCGAGGCACGGTGCGGCGGGCGTCGCGGGCCTCCTCGGAGTACGCCGGAGCGGACTCGAACCCGACGTAGCCGGCGATGGTGACACACGCGGCGACCGCAAGCCCCGCCAGGGACAAGTGCAGCGGAGACAGCGCGTCGACGGTGACCGTCCCGCCGGCCGGGTGGGCGAGGTGCACGGCGGCGAACACCAGCACAATCACCAGCTCCGCGGCGAGCAGGACGGCCAGGATCGTCCCGGACAGACCCACCCGCAGCAGCCCGAGGACCGCCACGACCAGACACGCGACGCCGGACAGCAGCCACCACGGCACGTCGTGACCGAACGCCAGCAGCGTCTGATGCATCCCGTAGCCGAACCCGCCGGCCAGGCCGATCTGCATCACGGTGTACGCCTGCAGCGCGCTCATCGCCGCGGCCACGCCAGGGATGCGGCCGAGCCCGGCGGTGATGTAGCTGTAGAACGCGCCGGCGTTGACGATCTGCCGGGACATCGCCACGTACCCGACCGAGAACACCGCCAGCACTGCGGCGACGGCGATGTAGGCCAAGGGCATCTGGACGACACCGGTGACGGCCCAGCCGCCGGTAGCACCGCCGAACACCACGGTGGCCGGGGCGACCGCAGCGAACGCCGCCGCGACCAGCCGGCCCAAACCGAGCCGGGTGCGTTCCAGCGACGCCAAGACGTTGCTGGGCCGACCCCGTGGGACCGGCGCCGGAAACGATGCAGACACGATGGACTCCCTCTATGACGGAAAGTGGTACAGAACAGCGGCGTGCGGTTGTGGTCAGCGGCCGCTCATGACCGTGGAACCGACGACCGCCGCGGTATGCGTGAACAGCTGCCGGTACAGCGGCCGGGCGCCGGCGATCTGCGCGTCCAGGTAACGCTCGGCGGCGTGCCCGCCGCCCTCCACCGCCCGCACATGCAGGCCCGTGACCTTCGCCAGCCCGGCCAGCACCATGTCGGCGTCGGTGAACACCCGCTGCTCGAGCACGAAAATGTGCAGCCGCGCCGCCGGCCACCCGAACACGTTCGGCTCGACCGGCTGGTAGACGACCCGCGAGCGGCCCAGCAGCCGACGGTCCTCGACCCGCACCACCAGCCGCTGCCGCAGCATCCGCCCGGCCACCGCCGCATACGCGCTCTGCGCCAGATGCCGCAGCCACACCTGCACCGGCAACCGATCCTCTCCATGGAGTTGATCAAGGACCTGATGCGCCACCGCATCCCGGGGTGGGAACTCGGTGACTGGCACCACCATGTGCTGCCGGTCGAACCCGATCCGATCCTCGGCCACCAACTCGGCCAGCAACGCCGCCGCCAGCCCGATCGCCACCACCCGCCCAGGGACCAGCAGCTGGCCGGACCGTTCGTGATGGCTCAGCATCCAGAAGTCGGTCGCCGCGAGGGCCGCTGGCGGCCGGTACGCGTGCGTCATCGCAGCTCCATGCTCCTGCCACAGGGAAGCGCCGGTTCTCCGTGGCGGCGAGTTGGGAATGTGGTGCGGTGGCACCGAGGTGGGCGGGTTCTTCGTCGAACCGGATCTCACAGGGGGTGAGAGGCGTCCGACGCCGTACCCACCCCGGGCCGGCTCCGTTGAACTGCCGGTCTCCGGTCCGTTCAGGACGTGACGACGGCGTTTGCAGTGACTAGTACTCCAGCCCGGGTTCGTTATTTAGGCAAGGACATCGATGGTTTGGCGGCGTCGGTAGTGGCTGAGTTTGGCGCGGGCTTGGTGGCGGCGGCGCCAGTCTGACCAGGTCAGCCAGTAGGCGGCGGTCCGGGCGGGCGTGAGGAAAAGTTTGGCGAAAAGGTGCCGGATCTCGTTGACGGTCAACGGGATCAGGTCGTCGGCTGAGTCGTGGACGGCGTGCGCGGTGACGGCGATCGCGGTCAGGATCGCGTGGGCGAGCATGACCAGGGTCGTGTAGCGGTGCCAGGACTTCCAGCGTCGGACCTGGTGCTGGTCCAGGCCGGTCTCGCCTTTCCCCGCCTGGAAGCATTCCTCGACCATCCACCGGATCCCGGCGACCCGGACCAGGGCAGCGAGGGCGACCGGCTCCGGGGAGAAGCAACGGTAGTAGGCCAGCTCCCCGTCGCTGATTCGGCGGCGGACCAGCAGGGCGTGCTGCCCGGGCTGTTCCGCGGCCGGGGCGATGATGGAGATCCAGGCCCAGTCGTAGTCCCGTTCGCCTTTCGCGCCGGCGCCTGCTGAGAGCCGCTGCCAGGCCCTGGACGGGAGAAGATCCGCGATCACGGTGTCGGCGCGGACGTCCCCGGCGGTGGCGATCACGATGTGGTGGCTCTTGGCCACTGCCAGGACGTACCCGATCCCGCGGTGCTGCAGATCTTTGCGGAGTGCCTGGTCACCGCCGTATGCCTCGTCCGCGGTGACCCACGCGGCCGGGATCCCGGCGTCGAATGCGCGGGCGAGCATCCGCCGGCCGAGGACCGTCTTGGTGGCGAATCCGACGTCGTCCGGGACACCGGCTGCGGCGCACCGGGCGGGGTCGTCGGTCCAGCTGCGCGGGAGGTAGAGCTCCCGGTCGATCAGCGCCCGCCCCGCCAGGGTGGCGTAGGCCAGGAATACCGCGACCTGCGCATTCTCGATCCGCCCGGCGGTTCCGGTGTACTGCCGCTGGACCCCGACCGTGTGAACGCCCTTCTTCAGGTCACCGGTGTCGTCCAGGACCAGGACGCCGCGCGGGTCGCCCAACGTCGCCGCCACATACCCGCGCACGTCGTCGCGGACCTTCCCCGCATCCCACACTGCCTCACCCAGCAGCCGCTGCATCCGTTGCGGTGAAACGTCTCCGGCCTGCTCAGCCAGAGACCAGCAGTCCCGGGAGTCCACATCGGACAGCAACCCGAGCAGAAACGTCCGGGCCTGTCTGCGTGGTTCGACCCGGCCGAACCGGCCCGCGATACACGCGAACCCCGAGTCGAACTCCTCGATCCACCCAGCGACGTCTACGCTGTGCCCAGCGGCCGTCGCGCGTTCTTCATTTGTCTTCACAAACCAGTGATCATCACGCGGCGGCCGTCACCATGCCCGCTGACGCGCCGATCAGCACTGCACCCGTCCAGCTCATCGCCAGCCATCTACGTCTCGAACCGGGGCTGGAGTACTAGTCCATCAAGCACGAATGCGAGTGGGAATGATCGATGGCCGTGAACAGCGGGAACGCTGCAGACCGTCTCGTGAATTTCGTGAGTAAGCCGTCGGATCATCCCTGGTGAGGGACCTGCGCCAGCACAATGAATCAATGCGCGTACTGGTGCTGGGCGGCTCGTGGTTTGTCGGTCGGGCCGTCGTCGAAGACGCGACCCGGCGTGGTCACGACATAACGGTGTTCAACCGAGGTGTCACCCGCGCGCCGCTCCCATCCGATGTGCGTCGAATCGTCGGCGACCGCGAGTCGGAGGCTGATGTCCGGTCGCTTGCTCGGTTCGGTCCATGGGACGCGGTCGTCGACGTGAGTGGGAGCGTCCCGGCCGTGGTCCGACGGTCGGCCAGCATCCTTGCCGATGTCGCTGAGCGTTGTGCGTTTGTGTCGACGATTTCGGCGTACCGGGAATGGCCACACGCTCCCGTTGACGAGGAGTCGCCGGTTTGGGACGCCGATCCCAATGCTGATCCTGACACGCGGCGCTGGGACCCGGACGCGTACGGTCCGCTGAAGGTCGGCTGCGAGATCGCGTGCCGGGAGGCGTTCGGACCACAGCGGCTGCTCGTGCTTCGGCCCCACGTGGTGTTGGGCCGCTACGAATACGTCGGACGGTTGCCGTGGTGGCTTAATCGAATGCACCGGGGCGGCCAGGTCCTGGCGCCGGCCCCGGATCGAGCGATACAACCTGTTGATGTCCGAGATCTTGCGGAGTTCGTACTCGACCGTCTCGAACACAGCGACGGCGGCGTGTACAACGTGGCCCCACCGGCGGACGCGGCTAGGTACGGCACCATGTTGCGCGCCTGCATGGAGGCCACAGCATCGTCCGCCGAACGCCCGGTCGAACTGGTCTGGATTGATGAGAACTGGCTCGTGGACCAAGGGATTGGGCAATGGACGGAGCTGCCGCTGTGGCGTAACGCGGCGGCACCGTGGGAAATGAAGGTCGATCGCGCACACGCCGTCGGTCTACGATGCCGCCCGCTTGCGGAAACGGTCGACGACACGTGGGCATGGCTGCGGAACGGGGGTCGCGCCGTTGATCATGAGCGGTTCGCGGAGCACGGGATCGCCGCGGAGAAGGAGTCGGCGCTTATCGCGCGATGGCATTCCCGGCCCGATCACGGAGGAGCGATGAGCCGGCCAGCGTCTTCTGGAACGCTCGATTGATCGATGGATCCCTTCCGGGCACGTAGCGTGCTGCCGGCTCGTATCCGGCGCCGGTGAACAGGGCGAGGGCCGCGGTGTTGCGGACGCCGGTTTCTAGGATGGCCCGCTGTGCGCCCCACGTGATCGCCACATGTTCCAAGGAGGCAAGCAGGGCGCGCCCGATGCCTCGCCCGCGTGCCGCGGGAACGAGGTACGTCTTCTTGATCTCGACGGTCGCGGTCGTACGGTCGTACCAGCGGCAGCCACCGCATCCCACGGGCAGGCCGCGTTCGTACGCCACGATGAACGTGCCGTTCGGTGCCGCGTAGTCGCGCTGGTCAAGATCGACAGATTCCGCGAAGCCGTACCGTCCGACCTGTTCCTGGTAGAAGGCGGCGAGCAGGCGCACGGCGTCGCGATGATCGACCGCGCGGCGGACGAAGGAGATCTCGCCAGTCGCCTCGGCACGGGCGCCCGGTACGGAGAGATCGCTCGTCATGCAGTCGATAATGCCTCATCGAACTGCGGAAGAAACTCGGCGATGATCGGCGAGCGGGATCTGCGTGCCAGCGCAGGCCGCAGTTGGCGCAGATAGTTGCGGCCACGCGGCGACTGCACCATCGGAAGTAGCCCGATGCCGGTTTGCAATGCGCGGACCGCCTCCGCCAAGTCGCCACACCGCAGTTGAGCCTGGGCCAGGAAGGTCGAGTGGAGCAGTCCCGAGCGAGCGTACGCAGGACCGCCAGCCTCCGACCTCGCGGCCATGTCAGCAACCGAGCCTGCGAGGAGCACGATTCCTTCGGCCAGCAACCGCTTGCGGCTCGCGGTGGTCTGTTCGGCGAGGACGACCAGCCCCTGGCCGGCCTCGGCGGCCAGCTGCATCGGGTTGAGGTAGTACAGGAATGACGATCCGTCGGGCGACGGGCCACGGTCCAGCAGCTCGGCGGCCTGCGCGGCGCAGCGACGGAACCGGGCGAGGTCGCCGTCGGCCGCCGCCGCGGTCGCTTCCCGCCCGAGTAGACGCGCCCGCAAGATCGGGTCCTTGGTGGGGCACTCCGCTGCGGCGGCTTCAGCGAGCCGTACCGCCTGACGACCGTGACCGGCGAATGACGACACGTAGCTGAGCATGCCGATCGCGTTCGCAGCCCGGTCTCGTGCGCCGAGGGCGCGGCCTACGCCGATGCTGAGCAGCAGGTACCGTTCGGCGGAGCCGTACCGGCTGGAGTCGAAGTGCAGCCAGCCGAGCAGTTGCGCAAGATCGGCGACGATCGCCAGTAGCCGGCGACCGGTTACCAGGTCGTAGTTGGCGTACTCGACGAGGTCCACAACGTTGCGTAGTTCGGCGGTGACATACCGGAGGCTCAGTGTGCCGCCGCCGTGTCGATCGTCCAGTCGACGCAACGCGGCGACGTGGGCCTCGATCAGGTCAACCTGTTCGGGAAGCACATGCTCATGGCCTGCACGGTTCCGAGCGACAAGGACCGCGCCCCGCAACTGGTCCAGTACGGCGGCGGTGAGGTCCGCACCCGAGGCGTCTTCGATGGGGCTGCCCGGCGTCGGTGATGTCGTGGCCAGCTGGCTGAGCTCTCGAACGAGATCGTCAAGATGGGTGATCGCGTCCAGTCCGGTCGCCGCCGATCGTCCACGATGCGCCGGTCCGTGGTTGGGCCACAGTTGTTCGACGGTGACCGAGAAGCCGAGCCGGTCGGTCAATACCGCGGCGGCAACGTCCGGGATCGGAGGGCGTGGACGGAATCCCCGCTGAATCCAGGGATAGCCGGCCGTCGGGTCCAACCGGAGGCGTTCGCGGCCCTGGCTGGACAGACGCATATTGATCGCATTCACGAGCTGGCGCGGTCCCCACTCGGCCAACTGCAGCAGACCGGCCAGTCCAGCGGGAGTGTCACGCATCGGCACCTCCCTATTAATCGACTCCATCGGACAGTAGCGGAACGGTGACTCGCATGCCGCACCCAATTCGTTCACAGTCCGAAGTTCACGACATTCACGGCCTGGTACTCACAGTTCCCGATATTCACCAGCCCCGACTCTGCCCTGGCATGCGGGCCGCTGCTGGACTCGATTCGGATGAAGGGTGGCATCGACATGGCCGGGACCACGACCGTCGAATCACGTCTGCTGGAGGACGGATACGGCCGGATGATCCGAGCGTTGAATGAAGTCCACTATGCCGGGGAGACCAGCTTCTACAGCACCGCCCCGCTGCGTCCCTGCGAGGAGCGTCTGTTCGACCGACATGGCCACGGAGTTCGAATCTTGGATGTTGGGTGCGGCGCCGGCCGGGTCACGACGGCCGTCACCGAACTCGGCGGCCGGATCGTGGGCGTGGACATCAACCCGGCGGCCATCGGCATAGCCCGACAGACCCGCCCAAACGCGACGTTCGTCTGCGCCAGCATGACCGATCTTCCGCTGCCCGACGAGAGCTTCGAACAGGTGTGGTGCCTGCGCTTCTCCTTCAACGCCCTACCGACCGTCGCAGAACGGATCGAGACGTTGGCCGAACTATGGCGCGTCTGCGCACCGGGCGGCTCTGTCCTGGTCGAGGTCTTCAACTGGTACTACCGGGGCCGGTTCGGACTGGTGCGAATCGGGAATCTGCTCGACCAATGGGGACGGCACCTGCGATGGCACGGCCAGGGCAAGCACGGCTCAGCGCCGATCCGCGCGCGGGACATCCTCTACCTGGCGAACAAGACCAAGCATGCCGCGCCCGGCTACGCGCACCTCACCACAGTCCGCGAGATGCGCCAGCTCGCTGCCGCAGCAGCGCTCGCCCCACACTCGGAAATCGTCAACGAGGCAGCCGTGCTGGCGGGCGCTCCGCGACCGATTCGCCCACGTCACGGCGGCTACTCGATGTGGCTCGTGGCGACCAAACCCGGCTGGCCGTCATGAGGCTCGTGCGGATTGGCGATCTCGGCGTCGAACTGGATCTAGACGCTCCTGCCGAACACCGGGTCGGCAACTTCGTCAACTGCATCACAGACGAAGCCGTTGATGGTGCAGGCCGGTACCGATTGCGCCTAGCGGCCGGCGATCACGCCCGGTTCGTCATGGACCCGGGCAACAGGACGATGTCGCTGACCATCCCGCCGGTTCGGGCGGAACGCGATCAGGCCATCGTTGAGATCGGTCTGCTGCAAGCACTCACCCGAGGCATCGCCTTCATCGAAGCGGCCAACCTGCGCACCGCGGGGTCGACCGCGCTGCTACACGGAAGTTCCTTGGCAGTCGCCGACGACTGCGCCGTCGCCGTGCTCGACGGTGGCCTGGGCCAAGGCAAGACCTCGCTCACGATGGGGCTCGCCGCCCGATACGGGCAGCTGATGGTCGACGAATTCACGTTTGTGACGATCGCTCGACCGAAGGTGACCGTTCTGCCCGCGCCGCACTGGCCGTGGCACGTTCGCCGGGACATGGCACCTCACCTCCTGCCCGCCGACGCTCGCGGACGCCTCCTGTTTGCGTCGGATCTTCACCGCATCGCCACTACGGCAGATCAAGCGGCAACTCTGCGAATGGTCATCATCCCGGACCGAGGGCTACCAGCCGGACAGACCGTGGACGTTCCATCCGCCGAGGCACGGCACCTGCTCCGTTGCGCCGTCACGGACCATCTGAGCAAGCTCGTCGACCCTGGCCTCGATCATGTCTCGATCTTCGAATCGTCGGAGCAGGTCGCCACCGCGGACGGCACACCACTGCAAATCCGAGCGGCTATGCCCACGCATGAGACGGAGCGCGTGCTCGACGCGCTCGTTGTGGTCGCCGCGATTCGCGTCGGTATCGGCGCCCCGGCAGATCTACCGGCCAGCGTTACTGCCGCCGGTGATCGCCTCACGGAACTGCTCCCATGGTACGGGCGTTGATCCTGCTCGCCGGAACCAGCGAGTCCGGCAAGAGCAGCGCCGGCGCTCATCTCGCGCGGGATCACCGCGCGCGTCGCGTCAAAATCCGATCAATCCTCGCCGAGCTCACCAGCGGCCGACCCGTCACCCACGAGGGTGTGCCGATGCGCGAGGGCTTCGATCACCAGGAGTTCCTGATCCTGGTACGGCAATTACCCGAGCCGGGGGATCCTCGTGTTCTGGTGATCGAAAGCTTCATCGACGCCGACCTCGCCGAGGCGACCAAGCGGGCCTGGAGCGGGCCGGCCCACATAGTCTTTATCACGGCGACCCGCGCCAACCGCATCACCCGGCTGACCACAGCAGCAGACCTCAGCCGAGCAGAAGCCGCGGCCGTCATCGACGGCAAGGACGCTCGGAAACGGGTCATGCAGCAATGGCACCAATGGCGCTCCATCACAGACGACTGGATCGACAACGATGGTGACTATCCGACCTTCTTGACCAGACTCGACGCCGTCCTGATCAGGTTGACCCCGGACACGATGCGTGAGGAGATGATGTGATGCGCCAGTACGCCTCCGCCGGAGCGATCGTGGTCACTACGGACCTACGGCAACCCCGCACCCTGCTGCTGGATCAGGTTCGGGCCGCGGGCGAGCGGCAGACGGTCGCGGCGAAGGGCCGGCTCGAGCCTGGTGAGGCGCCACTGGCCGCCGCACTGCGCGAGGTCGCCGAGGAGACCGGCCTCCACGACGTCCTGTACGCGGGCTACCTCGGCCGGCAGGCTTACGGATTCACCGACAGCGACGGCACACCCGCCACGAAGACCGTCGACTGGTTCCTCGTCGCCGCCGACGACACCACCACGCTCGTACATCAGGAAGAAGGGTTCACCGCGGCCCGCTGGATCGACCTCGACAGCGCGGCCGACGAGGCCAGTCATGCCGGATTCAGCGAATACCTTCACCGTGCGGCAAACATCGTCGCCTGGCGCCAACAACGGCCGCTGCCGTTCAGCACCGGGCTGGACACGATCGTCCGCACGGTCGCCGACCAGGCCGCCGCGATCCTCGCCCAGTCCCCGGAGGCAGGGCTAGGCGTATGCGGCTCAGCCGCGCGCGGCGACTACGTCGAAGGCTGGAGCGACATCGATCTGATCGGCTGGGGCCTGCCAGCGGCCTCACCGCTCACCGCCACAGTGCTGGACATCGCGCGGAACGTCGGCGCCACCCACGGCGTTCGCGTTTCTCTGCATTTCGCCGACGAGCACGGACGCGATATCCGCTCAGCCGGGCCGGCGTACGACATGAAACTCCAGACCGCGCTTCGGCGCGTGGGCACCGATGTCCCCGTAATCGCTGGCGTCGCGCCGACGACCGGGCCCGGGGAGGTCGACCTGCTGCGCGGCCTGCAGGTGCTGCACGAACGCGCTCAGCATGGCAGCAGTGAGTGGAGCAGCGAGCTCGACCGGGGCCGGCGGCTGCTCTCCCTCGCGTGCAGCACGGCTCGCACCGTCGTGATCAGCCATGATCCGGACAGTTCGCTGTGCCTGCCCGACGTCGTGCACGCGCTGGAACACCGCTGGCCCGGCAGTAAGCTCAGCGTGCTGCTTGCCGAATACGACGCGTTCCGGCGGGCGGGCGCTACACCCGCCGAAGTGGCCGGCGACCTCGCCGAGCGGGCAATCGACGCCGTTGCCGAAATCGTCGAACTCGTCGAGGCTCGTACGTTCTCGTCCACATGAGACACCGGGTACTGGTGGCCTTCGTCGATGGCGTGGACGGCGCCGGGAAGACGACCATGATCCAAGAGGTCGCGCAGTCGCTGCCGGCGGGAACTGCGCACATCGCCGACCCGCTCTGGCACTACCTGGCTGCAGTCAAGACCTCGACTGACTTCGCCGCCTGGGTCGTCAGCACCGCGGCGATCGAGATCGCTACCGCGCTGATCGACGCCTGCGCCTACCGCCTCGCCGACATTCGGCAACACCTCACGTCGATTGGGCCGCACGGTGTAGTCCTCGTCGACCGCGGACCCCGGACGGTCGTCGCATCCGCCCGCGCCCACGCAGCCACCGGCACCTCCGGGAAAACTGACGCAGATCCCGATGAAGCGATCAGCCGGCTGCGATCGGCCGTCGCGCAGATCCTCCTCGTCGCGGACTGCGTGAGCGTCGAACTGCGCATCACCAGCTACGACAGCATTCTGCCCCGCCTCAGCGACAACGAACGAACCAACGCGCCCTATGTCCGCTATCTCATGGCCTTTCTGCAGTACTTCAACGCCGACACGCCGTGGCCCGGCATCGAGCCGATCGTGGTCGACGCCAGTAATGGTGTCGCAGTCAGTTTGAGGTCCGTTCAAGCGGCATTCCGCCTTGAGCTTCCCCCGCTTTGATGGAGGAAACATGGGCCCGCGCCGGCCACCCCCTGCTGCGCGTCAACGCCGCCGACATCCTCGCCAACATCGGATCGCCGGTACTCGATGCACACGTCGCCCGCCACCTCGCCGTCGACGCGGACGTCATGGATCTCTACCTGACGGGGTGGCCGCCCCGGCCTGCCCTGGAGCGAAGCATGAAGGATCGCGAGCGGCAGTCAGCTCGTCGGCGATCAGCTCACAGCGCTCGGCAGCGAGGTGGGCAACGCCGCGGACGCCGGCGCTCGCTGGTGCTCCATCGTCCTGCTCGCTCGTGTGCGACCACACGTCGGCAAACTTGTCGACGATGCGCTGAGGTCTGCCCTGCGGACCGAGACCAGCAGCGCGCATCTGCGAACCGTCGGCTTCGTGCTCGCAGGCCTGCACCCGACCATCACCTGAGGAGAACCTGCTGATGTTCATCGCCGAGGTCGGTCCGGGCGAGGAAGTCGTCGAGTCCATCACCCGTCAGATCGCCGATGGAAGATGGCGGCCGCCTCGCTGATCATCGTCGGTGCGGTCAAGGGCTGCACCATCTCGGTCATGCCGAAGGACGACGAGACCAACGACATCCTGACTGACTACGACCAGCCGTTCGAGATCACCGGCACCGGCGAGGTCATCAACGGCACGTCCACGTTCACGTGTCGGCCGGCGGCGAAGGACGAACCGTGGTCGGACACCTGCACCGCGCGATTGTGTCGCACTGGTTCGTCCGGGCCTACGTGACCCCGATCGGCTGATCGCACGCTCGTAGTGTGGGGTCTGTGCGGTAGCAACGTGCTGGCTACGCCCGCACTCATCGACACCCCGGCCAGCACCGTGTCGGCCGGCAGGTCGTGTACGGCCTGATGCGCACGCTGCTCGATGGTGGCCCAGCCGATCTGATGGTCCTTCAACCGGAAGCTCTCATCGAGAGTCGAAGCCGTCAGGCTGGCGTCGAGGTCGGGCGTGACGACTCCGTGCGCGGCGGCGCGCAGCCGATTTGCGGCGTGCGGTTGGGGCGCGGCGGCGGGGCGGAGGTGCTTACGCGTTGGGGGTGTTACGGCTTTCTGGCCAGGCCGGCGAGGATGGTGCTGGATTCGGGGTTGACCGCGGTCGGGTCGGTTTGGCTGGGTTGCCATTGGGAGGCCCAGACGAGGCCGGGGGGATGAGGTCGAAGCCTTCGAAGAATCGCAGGATCTCGTTGTGGGTGCGCAGGGTGCCGCCTGCTGAGGTGCTGCGCCGGTAGATCGCGGCGACGGCGTCGGTGTCGTGGGGTCCGACGGCTTCTTGGGCGGCGTGGGAGAGCGCGAGGTAGCTGCCCGGCGGGAGGGCGTCGCGGAGGTGGGCGACGGCGGTGAAGACGTGGTCGTCGGCGATGAAGTGCAGCGTTGAGACGATGAGGAGGCCGACGGGTTGGCTGAGGTCGAGGGTGCTGCAGACGGCGTGGTGGGTCAGGATCGCGTCGGGGTGGCGCAGGTCGGCGCGGATGGCGGTGGCGTTGTCGTTGCCGCGCAGCAGTTCGATGCGACGGCGACGGCGACGGGGTCGACGTCGACGTAGACGACGCGGCTGGGCGGGTCGGTGTCCGCGACGAGTTCGTGGACGTTGCCGACGGTGGGGATGCCGGAGCCGATGTCGAGGAACTGGCGGATGCCGAGGTCGGCGAGGTGGCGTACGGCGTTGCGGAGGAACAGGCGGTTGGCCTGGGCGATTTCGCGGGCGTTGGGGATGATGGCGAGGATCTGTTCGGCGGCTTCGCGGTCGGCGGCGAAGTTGTGGTGGCCGCCGAGCCAGTAGTCGTACATGCGGGCCGGGCTCGGCATCTGGACGTCGATGTCGGTGTTCCAGTCTTCAGCCGCCATACGGACCGTTGTATCACCCGGATTCGGTTGTCGTCATGGGTCGGTCGGCTGCGGATCGGATAGTCGAAATTTTCGATCGTCGATGTCCCCGTGGAGTGGGCGGGTCATGGTCTGGGAGTTGCGGCGAGGAAGTCGCGGACGTCGGCGGGGCGCAGCGGGTCGGTGAAGTAGGTGCCTTGGGCGGTGTCGAATCGCAGGCGGGCCGCGCGGTCGGCTTGGCCGTGGCTGGTGACGCCGGTGGCGGTGGCGGTGGCGCCGAGGCTGTGTGCGAGCTCGACGAGGGCTTTGAGGATGTTGGCGTCGGATCGGTGAAGCGTGGGCGCGTCGAGGCGGTGCACGACCCGCCGGGCGAATTTGACTTCGGTGATCGACATGGCGGGCAGGGCCGGCGGAGGTGGCGCGCATGCTGCTTCTGGCAACGCTGACTGCAATACTTCCTGTCCCCGCGGACCAGCCGGCGCACGCCGTCACGACGCACGATCACCCGCATGCTCCGGCCGCAGCGGTCGCATGGCTGTGTGGCGCGATCGCCGACCTCTTCCTTGAGTACCTTGACCCGCCAGGCTCGTTGCCGGCACGCAGGGGAGCAGAAGCGCGTACTCGTCATAGGCAAGCACCTCGGCAGTGCGGTGGGCCTCGGCGAGCGGACCCACGAAACGAGTCACCACGGCTTGTCGACCATCGGGCCACTGAGCGTAGATCGCGCCGCCGAGCCTCCCATGCGCAGCGCGACCGACGACCCTCAAACCCGCGCCTGTACGTCTATTGATCGCCGAGACGACTTCGTGATCTCGTACCGCTGAAGACGCACTGTCCATAACCGAAGCCCCACGCCAGACCGCATTCGAGGCGATCAACCTTCGGCACCCTGCACCGGGGTACGGCACCAACGTACAGCAAATGTGCCATCCACCCTCACGGCCGGGACTTCCGGCCGAGGGCGGGTGCTTGCCGCGAAAACGGCCGGTTGTTCGTAGCACGGCGGTATTTCGCCGGTTTCCGCCGAAAATTTGATCACACTCGCAGCCGCCCCTAAAATCGCGCCCGGCTTGGCTCACAAGCCCTCGCGGGGGAGGAAACGGCATGCGGTTGCGGCTCGGACTGTTCGTGTCCACGGCATTGGTCCTGGTCGCGGCGGCAACGCCCGGAGGGGTCGCGCAGGCGGATCCGTCGGCAGGAACGCCGCTGGGCGGCCCGGTGAAAATCCTGTCGGCCAGCGTCCCGGTCCAGAACCGCGCAGATCTGGCGATCGACGTCAAGGTCCGCAACGACGGCACCTTGCCGACTGTCGGAGTCAAGTTCCGCCTGACCTTCCTCCGGCAGCACCCGGCCGACGACGATTCGCTGGTCTGGCACGACGACCAGCGGGAGAACGAGGTCTGCCGGCATGTGGACTACATGTCGGCCGCAGTCGACTGCACGTACCACATGACCATCGCCCCGGGCGCGACCGCCGGCATCGCGATCCACGCCCTGGTGGACCCGACCTCGTCCAGCCTGCACTCGCCCCCGCCGCCGCTCGTGAAGATTGTCGCGGGCGACGACCCCGACACGGGCGACTCGCTGACGACCGCCCCGGTCGACCGGATCAAGCAGCTCAGCGACTTCGCCGCGACGATCGTGGCCCAGCCCCGGGGCCGCGTCGGCGACATCGTCGACGTGGCTTGGGCCGTCACGAACAATGGACCGCGGGCGGCGCCGGGCTACGGCCTTGACCTGGTGGCCCCGTCGGGGACCGAGTGGGTCGGCGACGCCGCGGCCAACTGTGGTCCGCCCCCGAGGACGGTGTACAGGTGCAAAGCCCCGGCCCTGGGGGCCGGCCAGACGTACTCCGAGACCTGGCAGCTGCGGATCGTCTCGGCCAACGTCGCCACGGCCGGCAAGATCCAGGTGTTCACGGACTGGTACGGGCTCGGCAACGACATGATCGACCCGTACTTCAGCACGCTGGACGAGGACCATTCGAACAACACGGCCGCCGTCAACGTCACCCTTGACACGAGTCCCCGCCCGTCGGCGAGCGTCAAGCCGTCAGCCAGCCACAGCAGCGGTCCCGGCGGCGGACTCACTCCGGCCGATCCCTCGGCCGGCGCGTCGACGACCCCGGGCGCGGCGGGCCCGCTGCCGAAGACCGGCTCGGACATCACCGTCTACGCGATCGTCGGGTTCGCCGCCGTGGCCGCGGGCGCGTTCCTGCTGGTCGCCGTCCGCAGCCGGCGCCGCGCGCGGTTCAGTGCCGAGTGACCGCCGCCGTGTAGGACGCGGATCCGGCGACCGCCGCCGGTCCGCCGGGCATCCGTCCGGACCGGACCAGCCGAACCATGGACGAACTGAGCCACGCGTTCGTGCCATCCAAGCCTGCGCAAACGCGGTGCCCGCCCTGAAACGGGCCGCTGGAGCCACCACCGCGGAGGCGCCGAGCACGGTCACCCAGCCGATGCGCGCGGATACGGACGATGATCATGGCACCAGCTCGTGCCGCTGGCCGAGAAATGCACCCGGCAACCGCCTGGGACGGCTGGTCCGTCAATAACTCCCCAGCCCTCGTCCGCGTGGAACTCGCGCACAACACCACTGTCGGCCACGTCGCCGGCATGACCTTGTCTTCCCGCCGACATATGCGCCGACGCGGGGTGGTGCTCAGGCGGTCAGGGTGAACGAGAACGTCGCGCCGCGGCCGGGTTCGCTCTCGGCCCACACGCGGCCGCCGTGGCGGTCGATGATGCGCTGTACCGCCGTCAGGCCGATGCCCGTCCCCGGGAACTCCGAGGCGTCGTGCAGCCGGCCGAACGGGTGGAACAGCTCCTCCGCCCGTTCCGAGGGAAAGCCGGCGCCGTTGTCGCGGACGAAGTACACCGGGCCGTCGCAGCCGATGTCGATCGCCGGTTCCAGGATGCGCGACGTGAACTTCCAGGCGTCGCCCACCAGGTTGGCGTAGACCGCGCGCACGAGGTCCGCGTCGCAGGCGGCCGTCATCTGCGGGGCGATCGAGACGCGGACCGTGCGGGCCGGGTCGCGCTGGCGGAGCTCGTCCACCACGTCCAGGGCCAGGGCCGACAGGTCGACGGGGTGGTGCTGGATCTGGCCCCGGTTCGCGTGCGCCAGCTGCAGCAGCGACTCGATAAGCCCGTTTATGCGGGTCGCCGCGCCGTGGATGCGGCTCAGGTGCGCGGCGGCCTCCTCCGAGGCGTCCTCGGCCAGCAGCTCGCTGTAGCTCAGGATCGTCTGCAGGGGCGAGCGCAGGTCGTGCGACACCGAGCCGCTGAACGCCTCCAGCTCGCGGTTGCGCCACTCCAGCTCCTCGACCAGCTGGGTGCGCGCCTCGGCGAAGCGGCGCGCCGCGCGCTCCTCGGCCGCCTCCATCTCGCGGCGCACGAGCTCGTCGCGGATGCGCCGGTTCTGCTCGTGCAGGTGCTGGCGGCGCAGGTGGGCGCGGACGTGGGCGCGCAGGGTGCCGGTGCCGTCGGCGCGGCGCACGTAGTCGTCGGCGCCGGCGGCCAGGCACTCCAGCAGGACGTCGTCGTGGCCGACGATGATGATCGGCATGTCGCGCAGGAGCGGCACGGCGCGGATGCGGTCACAGAGCTTCGGCCTTACCATCCGCGGCGATCGACTGGCTGAGTTCGTCGAGCTGCAGGCCACGCTGCGGGTTGTCGGCGCGCAGCGCGGCGATCTTCTCGGCGGCCTCGATCTCGCCGAGGCGGTCCTCGATCCGGTCGCGTTCGTCCCGCAGCGCGGCGCGCTGCGCGTTGATGGCCGTGCTCGGGTCCGGGGCCGCGGTCCACGGGCTGACGGTGCCGGACGTCGAGCACCGTGAGGGTGGCTCGGCAGCGGCCGGCGGCGCGGCGGGCGTCGTCTTGCACGGTTTGGAAGTTGTCGAGGGTCTGCTCGTCCAGGCCGAGCTCGGCGAGGTTCGCCAGGGCCAGCTCGACCTGCGCGACGTCGTCGTCGAGCGCTGTGGCGAGCGCGGTGAAGAACGCACGCGTTGCACTCCAAGACGCGGTTGCTACAGGCGGCGACACAAGGTCGGACACTGTCAATCGAGCCCTCCTGTTCTACGCCGAGGTTCAACGAATGGCCACGAAAGGTCGTGGCCGCTTCACGTTCCGGACCAAGCAGGGACTGATGAAACAGGTTCGCGTGTCGAACGGCTAAATCGGTACCGTCCCACTTCAGCGGCCTCCAGATAGACAGTCGGCGCGCGCGTGGGTCAAAACGAGCCATGCAGTTCTCGCGGGCAGGGTTCCAAGCATCGAGACGGGCTGGCTCAGCCTGACCAGGTGATAGACCTGCCATACAAGCCGAAATCCAAGCCGGTCGCGACATCGCCGGCTCCGGTAAGCCCGAATCGTTGTATCCGACGGGCATCCGCGGCAGCGCCAGCCCGAGCTTGCTGCGTGACAAATGCTGCCAACGCGCCGTTGTGGCCCCGGTCAATAGCCTGTCGGTACAAGGTCTCTGCTCCGGCAGCATCGGCCTGCTCTCGTAGCCTGGCCAGAAGTGTCAACACCCGATTGTTGCCGCGGTCAGCGGCCTGGACCGCTAGAGCCTCTGCTCCGGCGGCATCCCCAGCCCGCTCCCGCAGTCTGGCCAGAATCATGACCGCGGTGGTATTGCCGCGGTCAGCGGCCTCCTAGTACAGGGCATCTGCACCCGCGGTGTCCCCGACACGCTTCCGCTGGCGGGCCAGGATCAGCAACATATCGGTGTTGCCGCGGTCAGCGGCCTGCCGGTACAGGGCTTCCGCACCCTTAACGTCCCCGGCGCTCATTCGCACTTCGGCCAGGCCGACGAACCCGCCGGTGTTGCCGCGGTCGACTGCCTGCCGGTACAAGGCGTTGGCGCCCTCGGTATCCCCGGCACGCTTCCGTTGTCTGGCCATGGCGATTAACCCGCCGGTGTTGCCGCGGTCGACTGCCTGCCGGTACAGGGCGTCGGCGCCCTCGGCATCCCCGGCACGCTTCCGCCGTCTGGCCAGGATCAGCGGCGCGTGCGTGTCGCCGCGGTCGACTTCCTGCCGATACAGGGCGTCGGCGCCCTCGGCATCTCCAGCGCGCTCCCGCTGGCGGGCCAGGGCTAACAGTCCCTGTGTACTGCCCCGGTCGGCGGCCTGGTGTGCTAACGCCTCGGCGCCGACGGCATCCTCAGCCTGCTCCAGCAGCATGGACAAAGCCTGCAAAGCGTGAACGCTGCCCAGGTCGACGGCGCGGGCGTACAGCCAGATCGCATGCTGGTACCGGCCCCGCGCCTCAGCTCGCCGACCGAGAATCGCCAACAGATCAGGGTCGGTAACCACGGCGGCAAACGCGCTCCACAAGCTGTCGGGCGGATAGACGCCGGCACGTTGGCTGCGGCCGGTCTGTTCGAGGTAATCGGCTAGCCGGTAGCACGGCTGCCCGCTGGCGGGGTTCGGATCGCTGGGGCGGATGCGGATGCGGGTGAGCGGTCCGCGGGCGCCTTTGCACGGCCGGGCCGTGTAGGCGAGGGCTTGTTCCAGCCAATCCTCGCCAAGGCTGTCCCAGTCGTGGTCGTCGAGGTAGGCCGGTGCAGCCTGCTCCAGCAGGGCATGTGGCAGCGCAAGCGGGTGGCCGAGCCGGCGGGCGTCCATCGCCACCCGGATAATCGCTCTGGCGGCGGGTGGCGCGGTGCGGTACCGGTTCTCCAGTTCGGGGGCGCCGGCCAGGTACTGGGTGATCCGGCCGCCCTCTGCGTCGTCGGCGGCCAGCCGCAGCCGTGGATCGACCCCCGCCGCGTCCAGCCCGGCCATCTCGGCGGGAGTGAACGCGTCCGGCACGGTGATCGCGGTACCCGCCAGCAGGTCGCGGGCCTGCGCACACGGATCCGGCTCGCCCGCCTCCGGGCGGGTCGTCAACGCCGACCAGTACTGCGGCCACAGGGTGGCCAGCACCAGCACCGGCCCCCGTGCACGGTCGTGCAGCAGGCTGCGCAGCCCGGCGGCGATCCGCTCGCCAGTCGCGCGTCGGGCGGGGACAGATAGTGCTGGGCCTCGTTGAGCCACACCACCGTGTGCGGCACCACTCCGGCCAGCGCCTGTGCAGCGGCCTCGGGACGGGTCGGATCATACGGATGCCACACTCGCCACCGACCCGGCTCCCGCCCGTCGAGGTACTGCACGAGTTCCCAGCAGGCCCGGGTCTTACCCGTCGACGACCCGCCCACCACCGTTACTAACGTCGACGACCCGGCCATCACCCGATCCGCCGCCTGCCGCAGCAACGCGTCGTGTTCCCGTGGTAGGTAGGCCGGCAGCGGGTCCAATCCAATACCGGGAATCGAGATCGCCGGGTGCACCTCCAACATCAGCGGGTCACATCCACTGACCGGCCAACCTAGCCGAGCCGGTGGCTCCACCGGCTCTGGTGGGAGCGCGGTCTTCGCGGTGAGCCACAGGTACCGAATCCGGTCCGCCACGATCGCAGTGTCGGCGCAACCCGCCTCGCGGACCAACGCGACTGCGACGGTGACCGTGTCCTGCTGCGACCCCATCCCGTCACCGGAGATGATCTTTCTGATCAAATCCTTGCCCGGCGACCCAGGCAGATCATCATCCTTAGCGATCGTCGTAGCCAGATCGCCCAGTCGGGGACTGTCGGCCTCCACATACAACCGGTAGACCGCGTCGCGTAGATCACGTTCCGGCCCGGCGGGCAGGGCCGCACGTTCCACCGACCTACCACGCCGGATCTCTGATCGGGACTCGTCGGCATCCATCGCCGAACCAGCATGCCTCATCCGCCTCCGCCGGGGCTCGGTCGGCACTCATCGGCACCGGAAGCGGGCCGTACGGGGGACCTCAGTCTGAACGCACAGCCGGCGCCGGCTCCCGCGTTCCGACTCACACCGATGGAGCACTTGATGACCCGATCGCAGCACAACGGACGCAGGCGTCGGCCGGAGGACCAGTCCACCCGACTTCTCTCGGCCGCCGTTACCGGCCTGCTCGCCGGGCTCACCCGCGCAGCCGCTGACTGGCTGCTGCATTTGTTCACCAACCGTTAGCTATCCCGAGGGGGGTGGGATCCCGACACCAGGGATCCCGCCCATCCCACTTTGTGCAGACGATGCACACGACTTCGGACATCGACCGAAGCGACTGATGTGGTGTTGGGGTGTGTACCCCAACACCACGCTTTGCGGCCGGTCGGTCCATTGGCGTCTTCGGGTCCGTCACAGCGCCGGCAGCAAACACCCGGTGCGGGTGAGGGGCGGGTTGAGCGGATGTGCGGACACTCATGATGCCGTGCAGTGGCACCTGTCCGACATGGAGGAACCGCTATGACCACAACGGTAGGAGATGCCGCGGCGAAGGGTTCGGCGGAGCGGGCCTCGCACGGCCGCGCCATGCTCGCGCCGACGGGGGAACGCGCCGGCCGCGCCAATCGCACCGCGCTGGGTGAGGATGCCCGTGCCACGGCGCCGCTGGAGTCTCACGCCGACGTCGGGCCCGACGATGCGCGAGATCCGGTCGCGCTCCTACTGACCCAGGCCCCCTCCAGGGTGCCCGAGCTGGTGCCGATCCGGCACGGCCGGATGCTGGTGTCGCCGTTCACGTACTTCCGTGGCGCCGCGCTGCCGATGGCGGCGGACCTAGCCGCAACGCCGGTGTCCGGCCTGCGGGTGCAGTTGTCCGGAGACGCGCACCTGTTGAACTTCGGAGCGTTCGCCTCGCCGGAGCGAAGCCTGGTCTTCGACCTCAACGACTTCGACGAGACCCTGCCCGGCCCGTTCGAGTGGGACGTCAAGCGCCTGGCCGCAAGCTTTGTCATCGCGGGACGCGACATCGGGTTCTCGGCCAAGGCGCAGCGCACGGCAGCCGCGGCGGCCGCCGAACGGTACCGCACGGCGATGCAGGACTTCGCCGGCCAGCCGGTCATGGGCGTCTGGAACGCCCGGCTGAACGTCAAGCAAGACATCGAACAGTTCAAGTCAATGATCAAGGCCAGGCAGCTCAAGGCGGCCGAGGCGCGCCTGGCCAAGGCCCGCACCCGTGACAGCATGCAAGCGCTCGGCAAACTCACCACGCTGGTCGACGGCCAGCGGAGGATCATCAGCGCACCGCCCACGACCGTACCGATTGAAGAGCTCTTCAGCGACGTGCAGGCAGACGCGATATACGGGCTCGTCAACACGATGCTGGCCAGGTATAGACACAGCATGCAGTCCGACCGCCGGCATCTGCTCGATCAGTTCTCGGTCGAGCGGGTGGCCCGGAAGGTCGTCGGCGTCGGCAGTGTCGGTACCCGCGCCTGGATCGTGCTGCTGACCGCGGGCGATGGCGAAGAGCCGTTGTTCCTTCAGGTCAAGGAGGCCCAGCCGTCGGTTCTGGCCAGCTACTGCGGACGCAGCGAGTACAGCAATCAGGGCGAGCGTGTCGTCGCGGGGCAGCGGCTGATGCAGGCCGCCAGTGATATCTTCCTCGGCTGGACACGCAGCCGCGGACCGGCTGACGCTGCGGAACGCGACTACTACGTCCGGCAGTTGCGGGACTGGAAGTTCTCCGTGCCAATCGAGCGGATGCGCCCGCTGAGCATGACGCTCTACGCCCGGATGTGCGGATGGACCTTGGCCAGGGCCCACGCCCGCTCCGGCGACCGAGTCGCGATCGCTGCCTACCTCGGCGGCTCCGACGCATTCGACCAGGCGATCGTCGACTTCGCCGAAGCGTACGCCGACCGGAACGAGCGCGACTTCGCCGCGTTCCGGGAAGCCGCCGAACACAGCCGCATCGACGCCGTACGCGGCGTCTAGAGCGCCGCGCCCTCACGAACATCCACGAGCCACCACCGGTCTGCGCCCGGAACGGCGAAGGGACGGCGTTGGCCTCGCGCCACCGACATACCATGAGCGGAACTCGGGCAATGCCGAGATCGCTCTATATGTTCAGCGGGCTGGTCAGCCCCGGCCGGTACGTAAGAGGCGTCGAGCGATATCCCGCCGAGAGGACAAGGCCGGAAATACTCGGCTACACCAGGACAGGCACGGATAAACAGCCACTTGAACAGCCGAGCAACCTTGGAGCAATCCAAATCCACAATGGACGGTCGGAAAGCGCGTTTACGCAGGTAAATCGCGCTGCGATGCGACTCGCAATAATGATTCCCGATGATTAAAAGTCCGTAGGGTGAGCCGGGCTGGTAGGCGTGTCTGGTCCACCCGCACGACAGTGCAGCTGGATCACGTATCGCACGTCCGCGGCGGAGGCCGCGTCGCCCGGCCGAGCGGCGTTCACGGCAGTGCGCGTCTCTTCGAGGGGCACGGCATTTGAGCGCACACGGCACTCCGCCGTATCGATGTCGATCCGTAGCGCGGCGAGGACCGGTCCTTGCGGGAATGCACATGTTCGGGTGAATACCGGGTGGTAGCTTCACTCTGGTTGCTTGGCCCGGAGATAGGTCCGCGCACGTCGCCCCGGCATCCGCCAAGGTTTGCCTATCGTTCTGTGCTACTACCGTCAGTGCGGGCAGTGGACCGCGTTGTCGACGGAGGCGCCGTGCCGACCCCGGGATCGCAGCCCTTGTGGATGACCAGCGTGGCGGGGTTGGTCCTTGCCGCGCAGGCGGTCCAGCTTGCCATGGGCGAGCGTTGGGCCACGATCACCGACGACGGTCTGCAGTTCGCCGCCGGCGCGGGCGTCCACCGCGATCGCAATGTGTTCCTGCGGTGATCGGATGTCGCGCACGCCGCGAGCACCAACCGAACAGAACCGGCGCGTCCGCCTTGGCCATCACCGTCAGGAATGATGCTTCGCCGCCGCGCCTCGCGTAGACCAGCGACTACGGATGTGCGCTTCCGGAGCACAAAACCGTCCGTAACGACACGCTGGGACCCGTGTTTACCAGGGATTATAACTCTTCGAAAGCATCTGACCACGGATCAGATGTTCGGATTAGCGGACTGGCTGCCAGCCGGGCCCGGCGTCTAGGTCAACTCTGTACAACCTTGAGCCGGTAGTGCTCTGTCGCGCCAGGCGTTCAAGTGAGCTGACCGCCTGGGCTTCGGGGGAGCCGCTTGGCTTGGAGGCGCACCCAGGGCCCCGGCAAAGTCGTCAGGTGATGCCGAGCGACCCGGCCGGGGCCGGTGACCGTGCGTGGACAAGTCGGCTCAAAGGCACGAAGCCAGTCAGACCAAGGGTCACACGCACGGCCACCAGACCACAGCCCAGCACAATCAGGCTGCGACAGCGATCCTCACAGTCAGCCCAGGATCGCTCGGATGACCGCGGTGTCCCCGTCCAGTTCCAGCAGGTGTACGACGTACCCTCCCGGTTCGGGCTCGGCTCCGGGTTGGTCGCATCCGACTCGCCCGCCGCCGTCGGCGTGTACCGCCACAGTGCACCCGGGCCCTGCCATGAACCCGCCACCGCCGCCCCTGCCATTGGCGTCGGTCAGTCGCACACTGACACCGCCATGCTCCATGTAGGCCGACACCGTCCACCTGGCGAGTGGGAATTTGACCGAACCGGAGAAGGACACTTTGCAGTCGCCGTCGGCACACTCCGTGTACTTGGTGCCGCCCCCGCTCGGCACCTCCGTCTTCTGTGCCGCTTTGGGCTGCTGTGTCGCTTTGGGCTCCCGTGACTCGTCCGCGGTGGGGGAGGGAGATGCGGAAGGTTCGGCGTCACGGGGACTTGGGGGGGAAGCAGCGCGGGAGGCGGTCGCGGTATCGGAGGACGATTCCGCCTTGGAGTCGCAGCCGGCTACGGCCAAGACCAGCAGTAGCGCCCCGATCGCTGTGCGTTTTGTGGAGGAAAGTCGGCAATGCGGCATGCGCGGAGTCTAGCGGCCCGACTTTGCCGGAGCCCTGGAGGCGCACCTCCGGTCCCTCCTTTGAGAAAGGGTTGGCTGTTTCTTCCCTCCCCTGATGGGGCGGCGAGCAGCGCCGCTGTGTGAAGCATGTCAACCGGCCGAACCGGGTCGCGTTCGCCTGCTCCATGACGTGTTGTTGCAGAGTCGTTTTTCCGCTGCTTGCTGCATGGGGTTTGTCGGGTTCTGGCGATGATCTTGTGGTCCGGAGGAGTTAGTCGCTGAGCAGGATTCGGCGACGCAGGAGATCGAAGCCAGCCCGGCCATACATAGATCGTTTTATTGTTTTGATTCTGTTCACGGCGCCCTCGACCGGGCCGGAGCTCCAGATCATGGTTAGGCCAGCGATGACCGCGTCCAGGTCGCGGCGTAGGCCGGTGACCAGGGAGTGCAGGGCGGGCAGGTTGTCGGCCTGCACCCGCAGCATCCAGGCGGGTAGGCGGTCGCCGCGGTGCTTGTTCATGAGGTCGGCGAAGTCGCGGACGTGGCCGGCAAGGGCCCGGAGCTCGGGGCAGCTCGTGACTACGTCGGTAAGTTGGGCGTGCTGGTCCGGGGTCAAGTGCTGCGGGTCGGTCATGATCCAGCGGGTGATGTGACGCGGTTTCGGGACCGCCGGCCGGGTCGGTCGCGGCGCGGTGGGGACGGCTGCCCGCAAGGGGTGGAGCCAGCGGCGGATCGTCTGGACGCTGCCGGTGAACCCGAGGGCGGCCAGCTCGGCGTGCAGGACGGCGGCGTTGGTGACGCCGGCAGCGAACCGAGAGTCCAGGTGCTGGGTGTAGCCATCGAGCAGGCTGGCCCGGTTGACGGCCTTGACGAGCAGTTCGTCGACAGTGGCGGCGCGGGCGAAGCGACGCACTGTGTCGCGCTCCAGCTCGAGCCGCCGACCGATCTCGGCCAGTGAAGCGCCGTCGGCCAGCAGTTGCTGCACCGCGGTGTAGCGCTCGC
This sequence comes from Dactylosporangium sp. McL0621, assembly GCF_049995355.1. Taxonomy (NCBI): domain Bacteria; kingdom Bacillati; phylum Actinomycetota; class Actinomycetes; order Micromonosporales; family Micromonosporaceae; genus Dactylosporangium; species Dactylosporangium sp. McL0621. The sequence continues at coordinate 7,639,056 of NZ_CP188259.1, read as the reverse complement.
GGGTGCGCACGACCAGCGACCGCTCGCGACCGCACACGTCGAGCGACCCGTCCGGCACGGCTGCTGCTGGTTCGGCGGCGCGGGTGGGCTCCGGGCCGGCCTCGCGGGCCGGGCTGGTGGCCGGCCCGACTTCGGCGGTCATCGCGGCCCGGACGCAGGCGTGGTGCGCGGTGACGGTCTTGTCCACGGCTTCGCCCACGTTGTGCCAAATATGCCATCTGTCCGCGACTTGGATTGCATCTGGTGCACCCGCACGGGCGCCTTCGGAGTACGCGCCGGCCCGGTCCCGGCAGATGATCTTCGCTCCGGGATGCTCCTGAAGCCAGGCGGTGAGAGGTTCGGCGTTGCGGCCCGGCAGCACGTCGACCGGGCGGTGGGTGCCCATGTCCAGCATAAGAAATAACCCGAGAGTTCCCGGTGTGGTCTGTCCATCGTGGAATCTGTTGCGTGGCGCTGACCTGGACATCTGCTGGTTCGACTGACGATGGACGTTGGGCTGACGTTACTTCAGGGTTCCTGAGTCGTTCTCGTCTGAGGTGACGGTCTCGCGTCGCCGGTGAAGACGAGGGGGCGCGGGTTGGGGTTGGCGGTTGTTCGGGATCTGCGCGAGGTGCGGCGGCCGGCGACGGCGGAGCAGATCGAGGACTTCGAGACCGATGTGCTGGCCGAAGGTCCCGGACGTCAGCCGGGAGGAGCTGGTCGAGATCGTCCGCCGCATCCAGGCGATGGACGACGACAGGCACTACTACCTGCTCGTGCTCAAGACCAACACCGTCCGGCCTGGAGTCAGCGACCTCATCTACTGGCCGCCTCCCCACCTCGTGGACGCCTCGGCTGAGGACATCGTCGACGAAGCACTTCGCTACCGGCCTACGGCACTATGAGACTCGAGGGGACGCACGCTTCTGCCGCGACCGGCGCGGAGGTACCGGCTGTGCCGATGATCATCGGTGGGACGAGGTACCGCGCAGGTCGGCCGTCTTACCGCCGGGCGACCAACAGCTCATCCAGCGTCATCCCGAGCGGGCCGTAGGTGACCACGCTCGTCACCACGAGGTACGGTCGCAGCGATCGGATCTTCGGGAAGCGCGCACGCCGCTCAGCCCCAGGCTACGGAGGACGAGGCAATGACCACTCTTTACGAATTCGCCGGCGGCGACGAGGCGCTGCATCGCCTGGAAGAACTGTTCTACACCAAAGTGCTGGACGACCCCGTGCTGCGCAGCGTGTTCCCCACTCGCCAGCCGAGCCACGTCGAACATCTCACGTGGTTCACCGCCGAGTCCTTCGGCGGCCCGAACAGATTCACCACCGGCCCCGGATTTCAGTACCTCATTGACGTCCACCGCCATCTGAAGATCACCGACGAGCAGCGGGAACGGTTCGTCGCCCTCTACCTCGAAGCGATCGATGAAGCCGGCCTACCGGACGACGACGCCTTCCGCGCGGCCGTAGGCGAGCACCTTGACTTCGGCGCCCGCGTGGCCCAGCAGAACTCGCATGCCGAGACCGATGACCAGCTGCATCCGATCCGTGAGGTCCCCGCCTGGACATGGCCGCGTCAGTCTGAGAACTGACGGGCATCTCGCCATCGGCAGCACTTGATCGGCTGCGCGCTCATGGCCGCGATTCTCGCGCGGTGGCCAACCCGGAGGTCGTCACGCTCCGTGGCCGCGGCTCGGCGCCGCCGGCGCACACTCGTAGCCGATGAGCGAGCATCTGATCTTGAATGGCGGACCTGGTGTCACACCGCAGAGCGTCTAGGTCCCGGCGTGGTCGTTCCAGAGGTCGTCATCGTCGATGAAGCGCAGGCGCGCTTGGCTGGGAATCCAAGGGAAGCGGATCTGTGGGCAGTGCGTCGGCCAGGGGCTGTGGGGGTCGAAAGCGAGTACGGCGTCGATGAACGGTTGCGGTGGCAGGTAGCCGTGGTCGGTGACGTAGTGACCGACCAGGTGCGGGGCCGCGTAGGCGATGTTGTCGTTGGCGGGGACTCTGATCTCGGAGGTGTTCGCGCTGGCGCGCTGGTGGCCAGGCCGGGGTTCGTACCAGGGGTGGGATAGCGGCAGCGGGGTGGAGCACAGGTCGCAGTCATGGTGGCCGAGCATGCTGTTGACGTCCTGAGCGTCAATGATGGCCAGGAGCCTGCTGACGAATCCTTCCGGGGCTGGAGCCGCGGTCCAGGGCTGGTCGGCTTGGAGCCAGCCGATGTTGAGGCGTTGGTAGGTCGGCTCGTAGCGCAGGAAGTGCATGCCGGTCGAACGGTCATACCACACTTCGTCGTGCGTGTACTCGTAGGGGGTGAGATCGTCGTAATACACGCGGTGATCATCGCACCGGATGCGCCCGGCCCGCGAGCGTGCTGAGGAAGGACACCGGAGCCCGCTGGTTAAACGAGTGTGCACGTGGCGTCCCTGCAGGGCCGGTGCCTTCTCGGGATGTGTTCTTCCATCGATCCTCTGCTGAACCGAGCGAATAGCTCCCCCAGAAAGCCGCACACCCGAAACCAGGGACGCCAGGCGACGACCATGACATCCGCTCACGCCGCGTTCCGGGGTTCGTCGGGTTGTCAGCGTTCGGGATACGGGGCGATCTCGGGCTTCCCAATCGGCTGCTGCTTGCGTGAGCTGCTCGTGGGGGTCATCTCGCACCTGACGACGTACGGTACGTCGGCACCGTGTCTAGGCCGCCAGGGCGGCGCGAATTCCAAGGACAGGCTGATGTCGAGCATCGCGGTGGCCCGACAGGTCGGGGCCGCCACCAGGGACAGATTGGGCTCGGTAAAACGTCAGCTCAGCCGATGACGCGACGTCTCCTGCGGCGGCAGGCATCGTGCAGCCCGCTGCGACATCGCGCAGCCACCTACCGACGCGTGGTGACTCGTCACACGTCAACGCCGGGTAGCGAAACCGCAGGAGCCCTCGACGCACGTCGCGCTTCCCTCAAGCATGTGCCAGCTAAAGCGGTGCGCCGGATCGGCCGCATCCGGGAACTGGTATCCGACCACTCGCAGTGCTCCGACGTGACCTTCGATGCCCACCAACCGCACGATCAACAGTGTCGCTGCTTGGCAACCGCTCTATGCCGCATCGTGCGCGTCTGCGCCGAGGCAACAGCACGGCGCGTGAGCGACTAGGCTGGCGATCATGGCGAGGCGGGCGGTTCAGGTTCGGGCGTGTGATCGCTGCGGCACGGAGCCGGCGAACACGTGGGTCATCACCGGCCCGGACGGCGCGCCGCGTGAGATCGAGTTGTGCGATCAGCACGGCGCTCCGATTGCGAACGCCTACGCCCTTGGCCGACCGGTACCGAAGGCGTCGTCGCGAGCTGGTCGGCCGCGGCTCGAAAGCCGGCCCGGAAAGGACACGGTCGGCGTCGTCGTGGAGCCCGAACCGATCTGGCGGTGAGGATCTGGCAGCACCACACCGCCGCGCTCTGCAACCGCTGCAACGGTTCCCGCAGTACTGCCGCGAGCGGTGCGTTTTGCCAGCCACACGATCAACATCGTTACATGATCTGGTGAACGTCGGGAGACCTGCGACGACGAGGCCGATTGGATCCCGGACCTGATTCGCGGTGTTCGACCGGTGACCCACCTGCGTGACCGGCTGGCGAGGGTCTGGCGCGTTGCTCAGCCGTGCCGCGATGCCGGCCAGCAGCGTCTGCCCGGTCGCCGGACTGACGGTATTGACCACCTGCCACGGCAGCAACTCGTCCGGAGTGAAGGGGTGCTGGTCGAGGTCCAGGTTCTGTGCGGCCATCGCGATTGCGAGAACGGGTGTGGCCAGGTTGTCCATGTCTTCGCCAGCGTCGTGCAGCGCTTCGATCACGGCGCCGACCCGGAGATCACCGCCCCTCTTCCCTTGGCGCGCTTTCCGGCGCGCTTGCTGCTCCCGAGGTTGGTGAGGTTCATCTGGTCCGATCACTGTGCGACGATGGGCCGGTGGAGCATCGGGATGCTGGCCTTGTGGTTTGGGACGTGGACGGCACGCTGATTCCGGCAGATCTTCGCTGGTTGCGCCGTTCTATCGCCCGAACGTACGAAATTGATGAGGCGGCCGTGACCTTCCCGGAGAAGAAGGTCCACGGTTACACCGACGAGTCCATCGTGATCGATACTGCGATCGCCTCCGGCATCGCGTCAGCCGAAGCCGAAGCCGGCGTCCCACGCTTTCACCAGGTTCTAGGGGAAGTCATGGAGGCGGGCCGCAACGAGCTTGCTCACGTTCAGCCGCCGTATCCCGGCGTCGCAGACAGTATCGGCGAGCTGCATCGGCGAGGCTTCGTGCAGACAGTTCTCACCGGGAACTTGCGAGTGGCGGCCGAGATCAAGATCCAATCGCTCGACCTTGAGGGTGAACTGGATCTGGAAATCGGGGGATACGGCTCCGACGAACGAGATCGGTTCCGTCTTCCTGCCGTCGTCACACGCCGCTACCAAAGCAAGTATGGAGCGGTGGTCTTGCCGCACCGGACCGTGGTGGTCGGAGACGCTCCGAACGACATCGCGTGCGCGAGAAGCGCAGGTTTCCGGGCTGTGGTGGTCGCGCATCGGGCAAGCCGGGAAGAACTATCGAGCTATGGCCCAGATGCCGTGTTGGACTCACTCGAGCCCAACTTGGTGGTCGCGACCATCGCTTCCCTCGTCCAGCAGGTTTGACCTACCCGCCTCCCCCTAGACCGTGGCCATTCTCTCGTCCAGTTCCTGCACGGCGCGTTCAGCGTTCCATCGGCTCCATCCCTCACGGGTGCGCCGGGCACGAGAGATGCCCCGGAGGTTACCGATCCGCTCAAGCTGTTCGTACGTGTCACCGAGCGTAGTGCAGGCCATGTCCAGGTGACCGGTTAGTGCGTAGGCGTTGGCGAGGTCGACGTGAGCGGCAAGCGCCACATTCGTGTTTTCTGAGTCCTGGTCGAGGACTATCGATGCTCGCTCAAGGTGCACGATGGCGGCTTCCGGTTCTTCGAGCAGGATGCGGCACGTGCCTTCGTATACATCCAGGCGTGACGCGTTCCAGTCGCTGAAGAGGCCGATCCGGTCGGACGGCGTGATCCCGGCAGCTGCCTGCCGCGCTCGGTCCAACGCCGCTTCGGTTTCCGGCCGCATGTTCAATGCCGCATAGGTCTGGGCCTGCTCCGCGGCGATCCTGGCTTGTGCGGCGCAGCTGAGGTGCTTGGCCGCCGCGGCGGCCTCGTCCAGCAGCCGCAGCCCGGTCATGATGTTGCCGTCGGCATCAATCAGTGTGGAGGCTCCGGAGTGCAGGTTGCTCTCGAAGATCCGGGCGGTCGCACCAAGCCGGATGTTGCCAAGCTGCTCGGCAAGAGTCCGTGCGTAGGCGCAACGGGCGAGGGCCACGGATCGGTTTCCCTGTGCGCTCCACAGCCGGCTAGCGACGATGGATGCTTCACCGAGCATCACGCCGATGGCCGCGCCCGCCGGATCCCCTACCGCTTTCCGAAACAAGGTCAGTAGGCAATCACGGTGCGCCTCCACGAGGCTCAGCAGGGCGGCAGGGGCAACCGCTTGCCGCTGCTGCGCAAGCATGCTCGTGACTACGGAGAAGCTGTTCCAGTCGTCGTACTCGCCGCTCTCAAGTCGAGTTATCTCACCGGTGAGCACCTCCGAGATTTGCGGATCTCCGCTTCCTCTCCCGCCAGCTCGACTTAGGCCCATGCTGCTAGAGACCCAGCTCCCCGGCGTCAGTGGGACCGTACTGACACTGATGAGACCTTCGGTGTGGCGTGGGATGTAGAGGCCGAGTTCGGTGTCGGTGGCGGCGCCGAGGGCGTGGCGGAGGGCGGCTCGGCGTTCGTCGCTGGGCCAGCGGTGTTCGCCGCGTTCGAGTTTGCCGATCCAGCGGCTGTCGACGTAGTGGGCTGTCAGGTCACGACCGGGGTAGAGCTGGTCGAGGGCGGCGTTGACAGTGTCGGCGAGCTCGGTGCGGGACATGCTCTGCCCGGCTCGCCAGGGTGACGGCGTCCGCTCGCGGGCCTCGCGCAGCGTGGGGTTCGGTGTGATCACTGCATCGGGATGACGAGGCACCGGCCTGCTCCCTCCAACACTCACCGAGGCTGCCACTCGTTTCGGCCCGGCTGCTCACGACGGGCTCAACGACGTCAGCCTATCGTCGCCGCCGCGCTTCTATGTACGCCTGCGACTGTCTGCATCCGATCAATTATTGGCTGGTCAGAAGGGCAAAGTGTTGCTGGAACGTAGCGGCAAGGCTGTCTAGCAACTGTTGACCCTTCCCGGCGCTTGCGGCGGAGGGTTTGCCGATGACCCCGGTCTCGGTGTAGCCGCGCATTCCATCAACGAGCAGCATCGGCCGCTCGTCGGCGGCATGATCCCCGTCGGGGTAACCGGGTCGCACCAGCTGTGGTTGCACGTGCAGCAAGATGGAGACCTCCAGTTCGCCGGCGTGCATGTCGTGATGCGCGTTGGTGTCGAGGTCCGCGGCAACGCGCGCGGTGTCCCAGTCGGTTCTGGTCGGGAACAGGCTCATGGATCGTGGTATGGACGCGTTCGCGGTCTGGACGATGTTGCTCAGCACGTAGTTGCCACCGTGGCCGTTGACGAGGACGAGGGCGGTGATGCCGCTGCTGGCCAGCGAGGTGTGGATATCTTCGATGATGGCGGACAGAGTGTGGTGGCTGATGCTGACGGTGCCGGCCCAGCCGGCGTGTTCGTGGGAGCAGGAGACGGTGACCGGCGGCAGCAGGAGCACGTTGTAGCGTGCAGCGACCGCGTCGGCGATCGCTGTGGCGACGATCGAATCGGTCGCCAGCGGCAGGTGGGGGCCGTGCTGTTCGAAGCTGCCGATAGGCAGGACGGCTACCCGTGGGGCGCGATCCGTGACGTCAACGGTTGTGGCCGCAGGGAACATATCCACCGGGCTATCTTGGCACCGGGCCGGTCACGGCCTGCTGATGTGCCTGGAGGAACTTCTGGACGTCGAGCAGGGCGCGGTGTGGGCGCAACGTCACGGCGAGCGCTTGGACAGCTCGGATGGGGCGGTAGGAGCCGGCTTGGGCGGCGAGTTGCAGCGCCCGGCTGCCGTGGCGGGCGGCGCGTTGTGGGTCGGCGGCATGGTGACATTCGCCGAGATGGGCATGCCAGACACCGGCGTCGAGCGGCGTGAGTCCGGGCTCGCTAAGCAGGTCGTCGAGGATCGTGGCGGCCGAGGCGGTGTCGCCGAGGAGTTGCCTGCAGCGGGCGTCGACGGCGGTGACGTACCGCAGGTCGCAGTGATTGGCGAAGTCGTCGGCCGGGTCGACACCGGCGCCGCGGATCCGGCGCCGGGCTTGAGCGACGACGGTGACGGTGGTGTCGTCGCCGCAGGCGGCTAGGGCTTCGGCCATTCTGGCCAGGCACAGTACGTGGGTTCGGGCGGGCACGGGACCGTAGGTGAGGGATCGGCGGGCCAGGATAATCGCGGCCCGGGTGTCGCCGCCGTCGAGCGCGTGCTGGCTGTGCCGCATAAGGGTGTAGGCGTTGAGCGCCTGGTCGCCCGTGACGCGCGCGCGGTGCTGCGCACGTTGCAGCCAGACGGCGACATCGGGCTCGCCGGCGTTGTCAGTGAGCCAGCTCGCCAGCTCGGACCATCGCGCATCGGCTGGCGCCAGGTCGGCACGGGCGCCGTTGTGCTGCAGCCGATCCAGAACCCGCAGGTGCCGCCGGGCTCGCTCGAGCAGGTCGGTGGAGATGCCGTCGCGGAGTGTCGCAGCCAGGTCACCGAGCCGGTGGAGCCATGCCTCGGCGGAGTCCAGCGCCTCGACGCCCGCCTCGCATCGCTGGTCCGGCACCGCCGGTGTTGCTGCGGGGTGTAGGCCGGTTCGCGTCGCATCGTGCGGGCGCCGATTCGGGAACAGCCCGAGGTCGGCGTCGGTGGCGGCGTGCAGGACGTGGCGGAGGGCGGCCCGTCGTTCCGCGGCTGGCCAGCGGTGCTCACCACGTTCAATCTTGCCGATCCAGCGGAAGTCGACGTAGTGCGCACGCATGTCCTGGCCCGGGAACAGCCGGTCGAGGGTGGCGTTGACGGTGTCAGCGAGTTCCGGCCGGGATATCGGCCGGTCCGGCCACCGCGCGGACCGCAGCCGGTTGCGGGCCTCGACGAACAGCGGGTTCGGCACCACCTCGGTATCGGGATGACGCGGCATAGCAGGAGCGCCCTCCAAGGATCAGGCCGATCTTCGCTGACGGCCGGGCGGCGGCGACGCTGGGGTCAGCGGTCGAAGCGGCCGGTGTGGATGTCGTCGGTGAACGAGGTCCAGCTGCCCCGGTCAAAGTCGAGGACGGGTCCGGTGGGGTCTTGTGAGTCGCGGACGCCGATCGAGCCGTTGACGGCCTTGGCGACTTCGACGCAGTTGCCGTCCTCGCTGCGGGTGGACTTGCGCCAGCCGGTGTAGGTGTTCGTGGTCATGCTGCGGCTCCTTGGGCGGTGGTCGGGGCCTGCGCGGCGGCGGACAGGGTATGCAGGCTTGGGGTGGGGTCCAGCGCGCCGGCTTAAGCCGGGTGTGCAGTGCAGGTAGGGGTCGATCTGTGCCGGGTCGGTGTGGGTGAGTTCTTCGGTGAGGGTGTCGACCGCGACGGCGACCGAGTGCTTGGGGCGCGGTAGCGGTAGATCGGGAAGACCGACCGGGGCGCGCTGTGGCCCTGCATCGGCGCGCCGATCGGCAGCACCCGGATGATGATGTTCGGTTGCCCAAAGCAGACGGTGACTATGTGCCGCAGCTGCTCGGCGACGATATACGGCTCGGCGGCGCACCGGCGCACCGGCGGATCGCAGCCTCGTCGAGGACGACGTCGTAGTGGGGACCGTCCGGCGCGAGGAACAGCTGCTGACGTGTGGTGCGGGCGGCGACCGCTGCGGCTGGGTCGAAGTGTTCGCTGTGCCGGGTCGGTTGGCACCGGAGTCGTGCGTTGGCGAACGCGGTGGTCTGCAGCAGGCCGGGGATGACGGCGATGGCGTATTCGGAGATGGCCGCTGTGCCGCTTTCCAGGTCGGCGAAGATCGCCTGCCGCCGCCCCATCCGTTCGGCGTGGGCGGTCCACCAGCCGCGGGTCCAGCCGTCCGTGGCGGCGTCCATGTTCGCTGCGCGACGGTTGGCGCCCACGCTGAGATAGTCACAGATGCCACTGACGAGGTCGATGTCCGGGCCCAACCGGCCGTTCTCCAGTGCGTTGAGGTGCTGTCGGGAGAAGCCGAGTGCCCGGGCCAACGGCTCGGCAGCGATGTCGTACTCCTCGCCCAGCCGCCGGATCTCACGTCCAGGCCATTGCCGGCGGATGTATGGACTGGGGGGGGTCACCGGCTCAGCCTCCAACGGGTCGCTGGGAGCCGGGTAGCTGCGGTGCAGCTCTCCGGACGAGCGCAATGTAACCCCAGCCGCGGCTACGACGAGCGCGGAACCGGCGGCGCGGCATTACAAAACCCCAGCTCAACGGCCGGTCGGACAACAAGTCGGTACGGCAAGTCGGACCCTAGGTCGGTATTCCCAGCACTCCGTCAGTGCGTGATCGTTGACTCGCCCCCAGTTACTGATCGATGGACTGCCGACGGAGCTGTTCGACCCATGTCAACCTCACGCTTGCACCAGCGTCCGGCACCTGCCGATGCATTGCTTCCTGCGGCGAACGTCGGCCTGCAGCAGGCGTCAGGCGTCCAGGCTCCTCGGTGCCAATCGGATGGCGTTCGTCAGCCCGGGAGGGTTTGCCGGAATGCGCGAGGTCTCCAGTGCGGTTCGGCAACCGGAAACCTCGCGGCCTGCGGCCTTGGCCGTCAGTTGAGCCGGCCGGGAGCGGGTGCTTGCCGTCACGCCGCCAGCTTCCGGCCACGCACCGCGGCATCGGGTCCGTTCCTCGCGGCTTGGAGCATTCCGGGGAACGCCGACAGCACGACCTTCCGTCGGGCGCACGACCAGGTACGCCAGTCGTTGCAGGGTGAGCGCCAGCCGTAGATGACCGTGGCCACCGGCGCTGTCTGGCGCGTGGCGGGATGTGGCTGAGTGCCGGACTGACCTGGGGAGGCAGTGATGCGGATCGGTGTACGGCGTGGTCGCGGTGCTGCGGCTGGCGGGGATCGGCTGCACGGCGGGGACGAGCGCTGCGGCGGGGACACGGCCACGCCCGAGCCTGGTTCCACGGTCGACGCTGGATGCGGTGCCGGGGCGTCGGGCTGGAACGCGCCGACGTCGTTGGTCACCTATGCGTTGCCGGCCGGTCAGGTGTGGCGGGCGGATGGTGGTGGGCGGTGACACATGTGTTGCAGCGTCCGTCGTGGCGGTGTTCGTGCGGCGCGCCGTGGCCGTGCCGGTTGCGCCGGGAGCAGTTGCTGGACGAGTACAGCGGCGATCTGCATGGGCTGCGGCTGCTGATGTCGACCTATCTGCACGACGCGTTCAGCGACGCGACGGACGATGTCGAGGCGCGACGGGCGCAGTTGGTTGCCTGGCTTCCTCCACGGCGAGGGGGTGTGTCCGGTGGTTGAGCGGACGGGCGGGGCGCGGCCGGTCAGGGTCGGTGACGTGCTGCGCCTGCGGGAGGCGGATTACCGGTTCGGGGTGGGGAACCTGCGGTTGCGGGTCACGGCGGCGCCTGCCGAGTCACCGGAGCCGGGATGGATGACGGTCACGGGGATGGAGATCCTGTGGAACGGCAAGCCCGGCACCGAACGTCAGGTGCACATCCCGGTCGAGGTCCTGCACGACCCGCGGATCCGGAGCGTGCGGTGAACGCGGGGGCGGCGGTGTGGCGCGAGCCGCTGCGGCCGGCTGATGACCTGTGGCTGATCGCCCATGAGGAGCGGGATTGGCGGTGCCGGCTGCATCCCCGGGCGCTGGGTCTCGGGCTGGCCGGCGGGCTGCTGGGGGAGCTGGTGCTGGGCGGCCGTGTCGCGATCGGTGCGGACGACGTGGTGCGGGTGGCCGATGTCGGGCCGCCGCACGATGCGTTCGCGCATGTGGTGCTGGCCTACCTGCGGTCGGAGCGCGCCCTGGATGTGCGGACCTGGCTCAAGTTCTTCGCCGAGGACAAGGCCACCAGCCTGGTTGTCGAACGGCTGCAACTGGCCGGTCTGGTCGAAGCAGTCGAGGTGTCGCGGTTGCGGCGCCATGCGTCTCGGGTGTTGTGGCCGACCGATCGGACTGCGGCGGGCTGGCGACCGACGCGGCTGCAGCATGTGATCCTCGGGGACCTGCCGCACCTGTCCCGGACGTGGGCGGACATCACCGTGGCTGGGCTGGTGCAAGCGGTCGGGCTGCTGCCGGTGGTGCTGTGGGAGCAGCACACGACCGGCGATCTGTGGCTGCGCCGGTACATCGCCGAGGAGGCACCCCCGGACCTGCAACGGCTGTGCACAGCTGTGCAAACCCTGGTCGGCGATGCCGTGCTGTCCAGCCACCCCTGAACCCCCTCACACGTTCGTGTGTCTCAACCCCTCGTTTGGAGTAGCACCATGGCTGTTGCAGCATCGCCGGGGCGGGTCGAGTCGGCCCTCGCCGCGAACAAACTCGGCGCCCTGTCGTTGATCTTCTTCGCCGTTGCGGCGGCGGCACCGCTGACGATCCTGGTGGGTCTGGTCCCGGTCGCGTGGCAGGTGACCGGCGTAACCGGTCTGCCCCTCGCGTTCGTCATCCTCGGGGCGGTCCTGGCGGTGTTCTCGGTCGGCTACATCGCGGTGGCCAAACGCATCCGCAACGCCGGGGCGTTCTACAGCTACATCGCGCAGGGCGCGGGCAAGCCGTTCGGTGTCGCCGCCGCGTTCGTGGCCGTACCGGCGTACGGGATGCTGGCCATCGCGTTGTTCGGGGCGATCGGCCCGACCGCCGTGGCGCTGCTGCCCGCGTCGGTCGCCGGGTCGGTGCCGTGGTGGGCGATGGCGCTGCTCGTGTGGGCGTTCGTGGCGGTGATGGGTGTGCTGCGGGTGGACGTCAACGGCAAGGTCCTGGCGGTGGCGTTGGTCGCTGAGGTGGTCCTGGTCGTGGTCTGTGACGTGATCGACCTGGTCCACCCGGCCGGCGGCGCGGTGAGCGTGGAGCCGCTGCGCCCGTCGAGCCTGGGCGGTTTGGCGGCGTTGGGGGTCGCGTTCGCGATCGTGATGGCGGCGTTCGTCGGGTTCGAGGCCCCGCCGATCTTCAGCGAGGAGTCGAAGGACGCGCAGAAGACGGTCGGCCGGGCCATTCTTCGTGGGCTGGCGATCATGACGGTGTTGTATGGCGGGTCGACGTGGGCGTTGCAGGTGGTTATCGGCTCGCAGCAGCTGCAGCAGGCTGCCGCCGCGCACCCCAGCGATCTGCCGTTCGCTGTCGCCGCGGGACATGTCGGCGGGCATCTGCTGATCGACGTGGGCCGTGTCCTGTTTCTGTCGTCGTTGGTCGCGGCGGCGTTGTCGTATCACAACAACGTCACCCGGTACTTGTTCGCGTTGGGTCGGGAGCGTGTCGTGTTCGGGTTCCTGGGCCGCACCACACCGCGGACGTTCGCCCCGCGCAACGCCTCGCTCGTGCAGAGCGGGATCGGCCTCGCGGTGATCCTGGCCTATGCGGCGGTCGGGGCGGATCCGATGGTGCAGCTGTTCTACTGGCTGGGCACCGGCGGCGGGTTCGGCATCCTGCTGCTGATCGTGGCCACGTCGATCTCGGTGCCGTGTTACTTCCTGCGGCATCGCCGCACGCCGGGTTTCGGTCGGGTGTCGGTGTGGCAGGGCTACGTCGCGCCGGTCGCGGCGGCGGTCGCGTTGGGCTGGATCGCGTGGCTGATCGTCGAGAACTTCGCCGGACTGCTCAACGTCGGACCGGACTCCCTGATGCGATCGGCGTTCCCAGCCGGGTACGTGGCGCTCGCGCTCGCGGGTGCCTGCTGGGCGCTGATCCTGCGCCGCGGTTCTCCGGAGATCTTCCAGGCGATCGGGTTGGGTGCCACACCGGCAACCGCACATGGCGGCACGGTGACCCGGCCGGTCCACCGTCCCGCGCACAGCAGCGCGCCGGGCGGTTCGCGGTGACGACCCCGGACACACAGCACCAGGTCCGCGTCGCCACCGGGCACGACACCCCGGCCGTGGCGCGGCTCATCGCGGAATCCTTTGCACCGCTGGACGTGAGTCGCTGGCTGGTCCCGCCGGCCGAGGCACGCGTCGCGGTGCTGACCGGCTACTTCACGGTCCATGTCGAGCACGCGATGCGGCACGGCCAGGTCGACGTCATCGAGATGGTTGACGGGGCTTCCCGGGCGCTCGTCGCGGCCGGTGTCTGGTTCGCGGTACCGCACCCGGATGTCGCAGGCTACGAGGCCCGGATGGCCACCGTGTGCGGACCGTGGCGACCACGGTTCCGACGCCTGGAAGACGAGATGGACCGTGCCCATCCCCGGCACGGCGGCCCGCACGCCTATCTGGCGTTCCTGGCGACCGACGAACGCTGGCAGAACCAGGGCCTCGGCAGCACACTGCTCGATCAGCGCCACCGCACCCTGGACCAGTACCGGCTGCCGTCCTATCTGGAAGCCAGCAACGGCCGCAGCCGCGAACTGTACCTGCGCAAGGGCTACGCCGACTGCGCGCCGCTGTTCGACCTGCCCTACGACGGCGAACCGCTCTTTCCCATGTGGCGCCCCGGCGCGGTGCGGTGACGAGGCGGGATCGTGTTGCGGCTGACGGTTGAGCAGGTGACGTTGCTACTGGCGATCGCGGGCCGCGGGAGGAAGGCACACATCACCCGTGGCGTCGTCTGGGTCGACCGTCACACCTACGCCGCCAGAGACCTGTATGCGCTGCGGTCCTGTTCAGGAGTAGCACGATGACCGTAGCCGCACCGTCCGGCGGCGCGTCGGACCTGCCCGTGCCCGACGCCGACGTGCTGGCCCGGATCGACACGACGGTGGCGCACCCGGCGCGCCGCTACAACTATTGGCTCGGCGGGAAGGACAACTTCGCGGCCGACCGCGCTTCCGGCGACCGGATCGCCCAACGGTTCCCGGCGGTCCCCGCCGCGGCCCGAGCCAACCGGGCCTTCGCCGGACGCGCGGTGCGCTATCTGGCCCGCCGGGGTGTGCGGCAGTTCCTGGACATCGGCACCGGACTGCCCGCGCCGTGCAACACCCATGAGGTCGCCCAGCGCGTCGCCCGCGTCTGCCGGGTGGTGTATGTCGACAACGACCCGATCGTGCTCGCCCACGCCCGGGCGCTGCTCACCGGCGCCACCCCGGACACCGTCGCCTACCTCGACGCGGACCTACGCGACCCGGACAGCATCCTGCGCGACCCAGTCCTGCACCAGACGCTTGATCTGACCCGACCAATCGCGGTGCTGCTGATCGCGGTGCTGCACTTCATCGCCCACCCGGACCCGCGCGGCATCGTCGCCCGGCTGCGCCGAGCGCTCGTCCCGGGCAGCTTTGTCGTGATCAGTCACGGCACCGCCGACTTCCTCGACGAGCAGGATCGGGCCGCCCTGCCCGGCCTGACCGCCCGGGACGCTGCCGGGTTCTACCCGCGCAGCCGCGACGAACTCCGCACGCTGCTGGACGGCCTCGACCTCGTCAAGCCTGGCCTGGTGTCGGTCCGCGACTGGCGTAACCCCGACGATCCCGGCCCGTGCAGCGCGGAGGAGATCGGCGTCTACGGCGCCGTCGGCCGTATCCCGTAACACGGCCCCCGGGTGACGGCAGGCCGCCGTCCCCATCAACCGATTCCGCTGCGAACGGTCGCAGCGCCCGTGCAGGGAGTGTCAGGAGTGCGGATCCGAGTGGCGCACGATGCGTGGTTGCGGCTGCGGCTGCGGGCCGGTGCCGTCGTGGCGGCCTGGCGGGCGATGGCCGCGGTGCAGCGGCTGCCGGAGCACCAGCAGCCGCGGCTCCCGCCGCGGGCGACCTGGACACCACCAGCACCGAACCCCCTGCAGGCGTTGACCGTCACCGACCTGCTGACCCACCTCCTGCTGCTGCACTGGCGGGGCTGGGGCAGCAGCCCGGTCGACGGCTACGGCTGGATCGCCGAGGACCATCCCGCCCCCGCCGATGAGCGCCAAGCCGCCGCGGCACTGTTCTCCCGATACGACGCGGCCGTGACCGGCGCGGTGATCCCGGACACCCGCGAGCCGTGGGTCGCTGTGCACGTCGCGTACCTCGCCCAACAGCCCGACCCGCCGGCGCCACCCAGCACCGACCAACCCACCCCGTTCACCGCGGCGACCCCCGCACCGGCCGCCGCCCGCCAGCCGAGACCTCGTCGAGCCTCGGACGCCGCCTTGGTGATCGCCGCCGTGGTGGTCGCCGGCATGGCCGGGACCGTATGGTCGCCGATCGCCGAACCGCGTGCACCGGCTGTCCCGGTGCCGCTGGTGCAGACGCGTCCGGTGCCGGCGATGTGCACCTGGGCCGCAGCGGTCCAGCACACGGCAGCCGTCCCGCCGCTGCTGCGCCCACCCACGGCAGGAGTCGCCGACCGGTTGGCGCCGGTGACGGTCCAGCTGCCGGCCACCGGCCGCACCACACTCGGCACCCTCGTGCGGCTCCAACCCGGCCGGTACAGCGTGTTCACCACCCGGTCGACGTACTACGACATCGGCCTGGACTACGACCCGGCCACCATGACCTGGTATCACCGCCACTACCAGCACGACCTCACCACCTGGCACGCCGCCGACCAGACCACGATCACCCAGCAGCAGCTCAGCTGGGACTCAGGCCGCTGGCCGGCCAGCGGCACCACCTGGTCGGCCCGGCCAGCCCCACCGGCACACACCCCGGACGGGGCCGACCCCGCCGACCCGGATCACGGGTGGTGGCTGGCGACCACGGCCTGGTCGAGCAACCCCGCCGTCCTCGCTGGGCAAGTCAGCATGTGGGACCCGCACGATCCACGACCGACCTACGTCCTCGCCGCGATCGCCATGCGGTACCGGCAGACCCTGCCCACCATGACCCAGCACGCCGCCGCCCTGACCGTGCTGTGCACCACCCCCGGCCTGCACGTCGCCGGCCGCACCGTGGACCTGGCCGGACGGCCGGGCATCGCCATCGTCGGCAAACACGACTACGGCAGCGGCGTCATCGACCACGACACCCTCATCCTCGACCCGACCACCTGGCGGCCGCAGTCCCACGCCCACACCACAACCGGCTACAGCACCGCATTCACCAACGACCGCGTCGACCTGCTCCTCGACGCCGGCACCCGCACCGTCCTGGGCTGAACCCGCCCCCACAAATCAGCCCACCCCTAGCCCCTCAGCAACGCCAGCGCATAGACGAACAGCAGTACCCCGGCGGCCCGTTTCTGGTGTTGCCGCCGGCTCCGATGGTGGCGTTGACCTACAGCCGGCGGCAGCTGTACGAGCTGCTGCAGCAGCACGGGCTGCCGGTCCTGCCGGCCCGGCGCGTCACGGGCGGCGGGCAGTTGCTGACCGCGGCGACCGAGCTCGGCTACCCGGACATCGCCGTCACTGTCGTCCTCGACGACGTGTTCGAGGATCCCGGAGCCTGGACGCTCACCCCGCACGCAGACATCATCACGCCGGGCCGGCGGATACCCCTGGCCGTGCTGGCCGCCCTCCTGGACGACGAGCGGCCGATGCGGGACCTCGGCGGCGGCGTGGCCGCCACGGGGGTCGTGGTCCGTCCCGCGCTCGAGACGGTCAACCAGTACCACCCAATGTCGTATCCGGGGCAGTGCGCCGTCGATCTTTGTCGCCGACGCCGGGCGGCTGCTGGCCGTCCTGGCCCGCCACACCCCGACCGTGGACGGGGCTGAGGCAGCCGTATCCACAATGGACCACACCGGGGTCGTGGCGGCCGCGTTAGCCTCCGTTGGTGACCACGTTCGACGGCAACTACACGGCCACGCTCCCACGCAAGCGCATGGGGTCTGGAGTCCTGTTCCGCGACGCATCCGACCGGGTTCTGCTGGTGGAACCGGTCTACAAGGACTACTGGGAGCTGCTGCCCGGCGGCGCCGTCGACGGCGACGAGTCACCACACGACGCGGCCCGGCGCGAGGTCGAAGAGGAACTCGGCTTCACCTCAATCCGCGGCAGACGCTCTCCTATCGGCTACGAACGATCAACGGTCCGAGCGCTGGAGGCTCACACCGCATAACGGAGTCCTCCACGATTACAGGGGATTGACAGTTCGGTCAGCCCAGGTTGTCGAAGAGCTTCCTGCCGTGCCGGTCGAGCCACGCGTCGAAGTCCAGCAGCCCGGGGTGCACAGAGCGCACGGCGGCGATGTCGACCTGGTAGCCGCCCTCGTCGTTAAGGAAGTCGAATGCGCGGGCGGCGGCCGGGTTCTGCCGCCGGATCGCTTCGATCGGGATCTGCCGGTAGGGAATCGTCCGGACGGTCACGCGGCTGATCGCGGCCGCGATCTCGACCGGCGTGAGCGCATCACCGGCGATGTCGATGGTCCGTCCGATCGTGCCGTGCGGGTCGGCGAAGGCGAGCGCCGCGAACGCGCCGATGTCGTCGACCGCGACGAGTTGCTCGACGGTGTCGGGCCGCAGCGCGCTGATGAGGGCGCCGGCGGGAACACCCCACGCCGGATGCGCGTAGTTCTCCATGAACGAGACCGGCCGCAAGATCGTCGCCGGCTGGCCGATCGCCCGGATGTGCCGCTCGACCTGCCATTTCGCCTCGAACACGCCGATGCCGGCGCTGTCCTCGGCGCGCGCGACCGAGCTGTGGACCAGGTGCCGGACGCCCGCATCCAGTGCCGCCTCTGCGAGATGCCGGCCCCATCGAGCCTCCACCTCGGAGTCAAACCCTTCCGGGGTACCGCCGGAGAGTACTCCCGGCTGCACGCTGAACACCCCGTAGGCGCCGCGCACGGCCTCGTCCAGCGACGTGCGGTCGGCCAGGTCGCCGGCGACCAGTTCGGCGCCCTGCTCCGCCAGGGCGACGGCCGGCGGTGCGGTGACGTCGCGCGTGAGCGCCCGGACCCGCCATCCGTCCCCGAGCAGCCGGGCCGCCGTCGCGCCGCCCTGCTGGCCGGTCGCCCCCGTGACCAGGATGACCCTGTCCATCGTCGCCTCCATATGTC
Organism: Dactylosporangium sp. McL0621; assembly: GCF_049995355.1. Taxonomy (NCBI): domain Bacteria; kingdom Bacillati; phylum Actinomycetota; class Actinomycetes; order Micromonosporales; family Micromonosporaceae; genus Dactylosporangium; species Dactylosporangium sp. McL0621. The sequence goes on along the minus strand of NZ_CP188259.1, from coordinate 7,621,028 downwards.
GTGGTCGAGCTCGTGTCGTGCCCCGTAAGAACGTATGGCGGGCGGCTGCGCGTACCAATGTGTGGTCGTCTCGGCCGATTAACATCGCAGGGTGGACGTCCTCGCCGACGTGCTCACCGCGATGCGGGTGGGCCGTCCCCGCTCGGTCTACACGGAACTGCGCGCGCCATGGGGACTGCGCTTCACCGGGGTCGCCGGCGCCGGGTTCCACATCGTGCTCCAGGGCCGTGGCTGGCTCCTCTTCCCGGACCACGCCCCGTTGGCCCTTGCCGCTGGCGACGTGGTGTTCACGCGGCACCGTGACGGTGTCGCGCTGGCCGACGACCTCGACACCCCGCTGGTGGACACCCGGCCGGTCGAGCTGGCCGCGGGGGAGGCGACCGGCCGGTTCCGGCTCGACGGAGACGGTGCCCGCACGGTGCTGCTCTGCGGTGCCTACGTGCCGGACCGGCACCGGCCACATCCGTTGCTGGACGCCCTGCCGGAGGTGCTGCACCTGCCCGCGCGGCTCGGCGGACACCCCGCGGTGACGCTGCTCCACGACGAGACGACCGGCGCCGGGCCCGGTGCAGTGGCCGTCGTGCCGGCCCTCATCGACGCCCTGCTCGTCTACATCCTGCGGACCTGGTTCGCCCAGCAGCCCGAGACCGGGTGGGGCGCGGCGCTCGGCGATCCGTCGATCGCCGCCGCGCTGCGCGGCATTCACGCCGAGCCGGCCCGGGCCTGGACCGTGGCGGCGCTCGCCGCGGCGGCGGGCATGTCCCGTGCGGCCTTCGCGCGGCGGTTCACCGCGCTGATCGGCCAGGCCCCGCTGACGTATGTCACGCAGTGGCGCATGATCCTCGGGGCGCGGCTACTGCGCGAGACCGACGCCCCGCTGCGAACGGTCGCGGGCCGGGTCGGCTACGACTCGCCGTACGCGTTCGCCGTCGCCTTCAAGCGCTGGCACGGTCAGCCACCTGGGCGGTACCGGCTCGCCACTCGCTGAATGGGTCGTCCGGCGCCGGTGCGTCCGCCGCACCTCCAGACCGTCATCACTCTGCTCGCGCTGGCCCGCGACCCGGTCACCACCCTTGCGGCCCGGCTGGCCTGGACCGGGCCCGCCACCCTCGCCCGGATCGACAGTCGACCCGTCATCGTCGATCTCATGCCCTGCCTGAGCCCCGACGCGGGCCTGGGCGCCGCAGCCGGCGCGGAGATGGTCACCGCCGCGGTCCGCCAGGCCCGCGGCGAACCCGTCACCCCATCCGGCCCAACCTGGCAGCCCACGCCCATCACCGCGAGCCGTTACCACGCTTACCAACACCGACCACACGTCGAACGCCCAGTGTCCGTTGCCATCGAGGTGTGTCCCTCGTGCCAGCGGACTTTGTCCCTGTGTGGGTTTCTGCCATCGAATTCTGTCCGCCGGACTGAGACGATCGGCTTGTGGGCGAGCGGGTCGAGGCTGGCGGAGATGACTTCGGCGGGTCGGGCTTTGGCGAACGAGTTCATCGACGCGACGGGATCTCTTTGCCGCGACTCGTCGGCGCAATGCTGACGGTGGCGTTCGAGGAGGTGCTACCGGTACGCGGTTTCGGCTGGGCACGGGGCAGAAGCCCGAGCAGTGGTCAACCTCGCGGTCACGCTGGTGCAGTGGGGACGTGATGGCTTAGTACTGCAACGACAGGTTGTGATGATGTCTGCGTCTCTTGTAGTGGCTGATGCGGGCGCGGGTCTGGCTTGTTCGTCGCCACGTCGACCAGTGCACGACGTGTTCGATGACGTGCGTCAACGGGGCAGTGATCCGATTGAACAACCGTCGGATCTCGTTGACGGACAAGGGAATCAGGGGTTCGCTGCCGCTGGCAGCGGATCCCCTTTTTTGACGGCGTCTCGGGTGATCACGAGGAACGCCGCCGCGAGCATGGACAACGTGACATGTCGATACCACGCTGCATACCCGCGAACCTGGTAGTGATCGAGGCCGGTCTCGTTCTTGGCAGTCTGGAAGCACTCCTCGATCGCCCACCTCGAGCCCGCCACCCGGATCAGCTCGTCGAGGTCGGTGCCGGCCGGCCCGAAACACACGTAGTAGGCGACCTTGCTCGGGTCGCTGATGCTGCGCCGGGCCAGCAGCCAATGTCCCCAACCCGGGCGCCGCAGCGGCCGGATCTGCACCGCCGTCCAGTCATAGACCCGCTCACCGTGCGCGCCCGCACCACAGCTCAACCGCAGCCACCCGGCAGGATCAACCGCGGCAACGAGGCGGTCGACCCGCTCCTTCAACAACCGCTGCGACACCACCATCGTGTTGCACGGCACCGCCAGGACGTGCGCGATGTCGTTGAGTTCCAACCACATCACCGGACGACGCTCGCACGAAACCTCGACGTCGTGGAGGGCGAACTTGCCAACGAGCAGCCCGATGCGGACATCGTGAAGAAGTTTATGCAGCGGGCGCTGGGCACGGTCGGGACGGCTGCCGGGAGTACGCTCTCGTTGGTGCTGACGGCGTACGCCAAGCGTCTGATGCAGCAGGCCGGCATCCCGATCGACTGACCGGTCAACGGCTGGCGACAGTACAACGTCGGGCCAACAACGATCATCATAGCAAGTGGGGTTGTGTGCACACGCGAGCAGCGTCGGTTGCTATATATCGCTAGTAGGGCTTACCGGTGCTCGCGGTCCATCGCTGGCCCATAGACCGCCGGGATGGGCAAGCCGGATCCCGGATAGTGACACACACCGGGCATCGGAGACGTTGATCACCGGTGGGGTCGATAAATGCAACGTCGTTACTCGAACCGCCTGCGATGATTATGTGCCATGACAGGTATCGTCTTGACGCTCGGCGGATTTGTCGTTCGTGGCGTACTGCCGTATCCCGACCTGGCGCGCCGCATCCGTGTTCGACGTAGCGCCTACGCCCTTGCCACGCACGACCCTTGGCCAAATTCTGAGTCGGAATTTACCGACCTCGGCTACGCACGGCTGGCGCTGCTACGGCTGCTGCGTCTGCAGCACGACACCCGTAGGGTGGTCCAGATGCGTCAGCACGAGGCGGCTGCGCAGCTGGCACGTACCGCAGTGGAAACCTGCATCCTCGGACTGTGGTGTCTGTACACCCCCAATGCCAGGGACAAGATCCGCGGAGATGAACTCAAAGCAGCACCGTCTCTGCTGGCCTTCCTGTCGCACGTCGAGATGATTCCTGACGCGGTGATCCGGCAGGCGGTAAGCGCGCTCGGTCAGCCGGAGAAGCTGCCGGACGTAAGGTCCATGACCGCGCAGATTGACTCCAAGACGGGCGCCAAGCTCGCGATCGTCTTGTACGACATGGTGTATCGGCCAGCGTCACACTTCTTCACGCACGCGACGAATTCGGCGCTCCAGCGGCACGTCCGGGCTGACCTTCGCTACGCGAGACGGCCCGCGAAGGTATGGGTTCGCCGCACACCAGTCCGGCTGGCAGATGCCTGCGTTGGCCTACTTGCCGGGGCGATCGCGAACAGCGTCGCAGCGCCCGCGGAGCTGTTCCGTCAGTACGCAATGGACCACGCGGCGCGCGTGCTGCCGCCCGTGCTCGCGGCCGCAGGCAAGGGTGTGGTTCGGACTCTCGGCCTCGGTGATCTCCTTGTCACGCTGCGCGAGGCGCGAGAAGTGAAGGCATACCTATCTCAAGACGGCCCGAGCATTGCACGAGACGAACGTGAGACGCGTTTGCGGTCGATGTACGACGGGATGATTGCCCGGCTCGACATTGGCGACGTGTCGCCGGCGGCATTACAGCCGATTATCGATCACCTCGTCTTGACGACGCTTGACTCTTGGGACGCTGAGTACGCAGACCGGCTAGGTCAGCAGTCCGCCGGCGGTGAACCGCAGGAGGCGTAGTTTGCCTCCGAGTTTGTGACATGGATAGCGGGCGAACGCGAGTGGAGTCCACTCGGGGCGCCGGCATCGCCGTGACCAGCTGAGCGGACTCTCCCCGTATGCCGTCGGCCACCTCTGCCCTAGCAGGGCGGTGCCAGGTGCGCCAGGCTCGCCGCAAGGCGACCGCGAAGCGGCTTGGCCTGGCGCACCTGGTGCCGGTCTGCTCAGCTCGGGCCGGTCGACGGCATACGTGAGCGCAGCAACCCCGGAGCCAGAGGTCCCGCCGGAGGCAAGACCGTGCCTATCCACGGACGGCGTGGCCGCGGGAGCAACGGTCCGAGCCACGACGGACATCGCGGTAGCTCAAGAAACAACATAGCGACGATCGATATACTCCAGAGTGGGCCAAACTTGATTGACTAGCTCCGAACGGCGAGCGCATCATCCGCCAACGGGGCTGGCGTCGGGAGATGCCAAGCTTGGAGGCGTCCCGTACCGGTCCGTCCTCACGAGAGGCGGCCGGGCGCCTTCCCCCTCCGCAAGGGGGCCGGCGGGGAGTGCCGCGGCGTGAAGCGCGGCAACCGGCCGAACAGAGTCGGGCTGTGCCCGAGCCACAGGACGTTGTTGCGAAAGCGTTTTCCGCTTACTGCGCTGCGTTGTCGTGACTCTCGAGTTGCGGATTGGGACTGACATGCAGAGCGCTGGCTGATTGTGGATTGAGCGATCCGGTCCGGGCGAGCACCCACCGAGCACCCAATTAAGACCGCTAGGTAAAGCGTTAGGGCCCTGTCCCCGAGTTACCCCAGGTCAGGACGCCAATGAATGGTACGCCGCGTAGGACTTGAACCTACAACCCGCAGATTAAGAGCCGTGCCGGATCGTGCTCATCCGTCCAAGCAGGTCCGTTTTACGGCGTTTCTGACAGCAGCGTGGGGCGCGTATCCACCGAACGGGTGGAGCGGCCCGTCCCCGTGGCGGTGTGTCCAGCGGCGGTGGAGCACCCAACGAGCACCCACGCTGGCGGGCGATTGAACGCAGCTTCGTGCCGGTGCCGGTGCTTCGGCCCGGCAACCTGGAGTCTCGTCGGCCGAGTGAGATCAACCATCTCATCAGCTGCACGCGCGGATCGCGGCAAATCCGTAAACGTGATCATGGTGGCGTGGACCTGATGACGCCGTCAATCGGCGACCGCAATCCAACTCCGCGACGTCGTCGGTCGGGCGCGCCGAGACAGCAGCGAACCGGCGCCAGATTCGCCCAGGCGGGACGTCCGACGGGCGGGGTTCGGTGCGCCTGCCAGCGAACTACGCCGACAGGCTGCGCTACGACAGGGGTCATCACCATGCTGTCGGCGCTGAACGATCATCACTGCCCTGCGCTCACCCGCTGCCGAGACCGAGGTCGCCACGACTGACATCTGAATCACAGCCCACCCGCAAGCGCCGACGGCGGTAGGCGAGGCGCCTCACACCTTGCGCTCGCGGCGATACGGCCGCGCAGTTGATCATCGTGGACTATGCCGCACGCTTGCAGCCCAGTGCAGACCTCGACAAGTCCACGCCTCGCCGTCGCGGCGTAGCCAGATGTCTCGACAGGCGAGCCTGGTATTAGGTGCCATCCACCAGTGCTCAACCAGCACTGAAGCAGGTTACCGCACATGCGTTCGATAACCTGCCGCCCTCGTTCGACCGTCATGGTGTCGTCCTCGTTGCTGACTCCTAAGGCTGGGCGTCGGCGCGTTCGGCGAGCGCCCTCAATTCCGGCGACGTTGCGCGGCCAGCGATCAGCATCAGCTCTCTGATGGCACTCCGTGCCGCCACGTGCGTGTGGATCAGTTCGGGGGCGAGCCCTTCAGCCCGCAGAAGGCAAGCGAGTGCCTCGCCGCTCTGTCGGCGCTGGGCGTAGGCGCGCCCCATGTCCAAGGCCAACCGGGCACGCCGTTCGATCGACAGCCCTTCAGCGTCGATCTGTTGCCCGATGTCGATGGCCTCCCCAGCGTCCCCCAGCTCGACGGCGATGGAGACAGCTTGGATCTCCACGTTTATGGGTCCGAACTCAAGGTTGAAGTCGTTCCTGTCACTTCCCAGACGTCGTGCCACCTGCCGGGCGCGGTCGATCTCGCGTCGCGCCTCAGCGCGGTTGCCGGCGCGCGCGTGGACGAGCGCCAAGACGAGATGTAGTGAACCCATCACCGAAAGCGCTTCCGATGTGGCGGCTACGTCCGGCGTGTGCTGGTGGAGTGCGTTCACTGCGGTTGTCGCGGCATGTTCAGCCTGATCGGTGCGCTTGAGGCGGACGAACGCCTGCGCGAGCCGGAAGACGCCCGCGAAAACGTGCAATGCCTCGCCGGATCGCTCGGCAGCGCTGATCGCCCGGTCGGCCGCAAGCCATGCCGCGTCAGGCTCGTCTTGCCGCACGAAGGCGGCAGACAGCGCCTGATAGGTGCGGCTGAGCAGCGACCATAACGCTGGCCGCTCGTTATCCGGGGCAGTGCGCGCGGCCCGCTCCAAACGCGGGACGAGCGGACCAATGGAAGCGCTCAGCTCCGCGAATTGGTTCGCGTGCGTCAGCGCCCAGATCTCGTCAACGGCTGCGCGCAACTCGGACACGCTCACCGGCGCGGCAGTAACTTCCCCGGCGAGCAGGACCTCCGGCACTGGGTGCCCGGAGATGACGAGTCGAGCTTGATCTAGATCGTTGGCTGGCTGCACAGACTCTTCGTGAACCGGGACTTCCGGCGCGATGGGAGAGTCCGGTTGCAGCGCCTGGAGAGACACGCCCAGACCGTCGGCGAGAAGGCGGAGGACGTCCAGCCTGACAACCGGCTGAACTCCCCGCTCTACCTGCGAGAGCCAACTCGACGTGCGTCCCAGTGCGGCAGCCAACTCGCCCTGGGTCATGCCGCGCTGCTTTCGCAGTTCGGCAACCCGGGCACCGAACCCGCGCTGCTCCTCGGTGATCACAGATGCATCGGCCCCTTCCCGGACTCAGCCTGCATGAACGTCACGTCAACACCGCTGGTGTACCGCTTCCGCTCGTCCAAGAAGTGCTTGGTGTGCGACTGCTCCTCGTGGAAGTCGAACGCTGCACGGTCCATGTACAGCTCGTAAAACACGCGGGCCAGTGGCTCATCCGGTACGGAGTGGACCACGTACGCCAGCGTGCCCGGTTCGAGCCGTTCGATCTCTGGAGTCGTTCGCGACACCAGGTCATCGAAGCCCTTCGCCGCCGTTTCGTCACGTAGCTGGCCGCCTTCGCCGCCGCGTACGTGCAGTTCGCCGCCGACAGCAAGGCGCTGTTCGAGATCACCTTCGGCACGGGGCTGCAGAAGCAGGCCTATCCGGCCCTCGCGGAGGCCGGCGACAGCCTGCTCCTGCTGTTGCGCGACCCGGCGGCCCGGATCACGCCGGAGGTCGCCGATCAGGACGACCTGATCACGACGATCGGCGCGACAGCACACGGATTCGCCGCATTCCTCAACGAGGGCGTCTTCGGCGACCCTCACGAGCAGCTGAAGGTGGCCAAGCGCCGCGCCCGCCACGCGGCCCGCCACCTGGCCACCAGCGCGATGAGATGAAGCCGGCCGGACGGCGCTGCGCGCGACCCGGGCACATCCTGCGCGCGGGCGTCAACGAGCGACGTCGGCTCCGATCGTCAAGATCAGCTTTCCGGTGGTCGACCGCGACTGGATGTCTCGATGCGCCCGCCCGGCCTCGGCCAGCGGGTACCGGCCGCCGATGGTGACCTCGAGACGGCCGTCGGCGACCAGCAAGAACAACTCGCCCGTGACGCTCAGCAGCGCCTCGCGGGTCGAGATGTGGTCGCGGAACACCGGGTAGCAGATCTTGATGCTATGCGGCAGCTCCCGCATGCTGATCGTCGGCACCTGACCGATGAACGCGCCGTAGTACAGCATCGTGCCGTTGGGCCGCAGCGCACGCATCGACGCCCGGAAGGTGCTCTCGCCGTTCCCGTCGTAGACGACGTGCGCCCCGAGGCCTCCGGTCAGCTCGCGCACCTCGTCCACGAAGTCCGGGCCGGTGGAGATCACGACGTGGTCGGCGCCCGCGGCGCGGGCCGCCGCCACCTTCTCGCTCCGGGAGACGATCCCGATGACCGTGCCGCCGCGCTGCTTGACCAACTGCGTGACGAATTTGCCTAGACCGCCCGCGGCGGCGTGCACGACAGCGACGTCGCCCGGCTTCACCGGGTACGCCTCGGTGGTGAAGTGGTGGGCCGTGACGCCCTGCATCATGATCGCCGCGGCGGTCTCATCGTCGATGGTGTCCGGCACTGGGACGGCGACCGCCGCCGGGACGACGACCTGCTCGGCGTACGCGCCGTAGGAGTAGACCCACGCCACGCGGTCGCCGGGTTTGAACTGGCCGACACCCGGGCCGGTCTCCCGGACGACGCCCGCTGCCTCGACTCCGGGCACGAACGGCAAGGCGCCGTCGGCGCGTCCGTTCTGGCGCGCGCCGGTGTCCATGAAGTTGACACCGGCGACCCGGACGTCGACGAGGATCTCACCCTCGCCCGGCTCGGGAGTGGGGGCGTCCTGAAGTTTCAGGACCTCGGGGCCGCCCAGTTCGGTGATGGTGATCGCTCGCATCGTTCTTCCTTTCGCGTGGACGTTTCCCATGGTCGTAATGCAAAATTGGACCCGCAAGTACAGAAGGAGGGCCGGTGCTGACCGTACGAGGGGCCGCCACCCGGCAGCGGATCGTTGAGGCAGCGGCCGCCGAGATCCGCGAGCACGGTGCGGTGGCGACGCGCCTGGAGGACGTCGGCAAGCGCAGCGCCACCGGCAAGGGCCAGATGTTCCACTACTTCCCGGATGGCAAGGAGCAGCTGCTGCTCGCCGTGGCAGAGTTCGAGGCCGGGCGGGTTCTGGAGGACCAGGAGCCGCATCTGAGCGCCCTCGACTCGTGGGACGCCTGGTCGGCTTGGCAGGCGGCGGTTGTCGACCGCTACCGGCGTCTCGGCCCGAACTGCCCGCTCGGCATGCTGCTCACCGAGGTGGGTAAGCACACGCCTGCGGCTCGCGCCATCACCGTGCGCCTGCTGGAGGCCTGGGAAGCCGCGCTGTGCCGCGGCATCACCACGATGCAGGCTGCCGGCGAGATCCGGCCCGGCGTCGATCCGCGAGAGACCGCCGCGGCGCTGGTGGCCGCCATCCAGGGTGGCGTGGTCGTCCTCATGGCCACCGGCCGCAGCCGCCACCTGGAAGCGGCTCTGGACGTGATCCTCACATCGCTCGGCGCGCCCACCCGCGCCCTGACCGCCTGACAGGCGTCCCGCTCATGCGGCGTCCGGCCGCGGCGTGGCAGCGTTGCCGGCATCGTCACATCTCGGCTTGCCTCAGCTTCGTTGCGCCGCAGCCCGATAGGCGCGCGGCGCCACACCGGTGCGCCGCTTGAACGCGCTCTCGGACGCGTAGCCCAGCGATGCGGCGAGCGCGCCCACGGTCGTGTCGCCGTCGCGCAAAGCCCGCTCCGCCAGGCACATCCGCCACTGCTGCACACAATTCAGCGGCGGCATGCCGGCCACGGCCGAGAAGCGCGACGATGCCCTCGGCGTAGGCGCCGAGGGCATCGTTCGTGGCTTCACATGAGCGGACTCCACGATCGGTGATCGGCCAGTCACGCTGCGCTTTGCAGCCCTGTGACGTGCCTTCGGCGTGAATACGACACCTGTTTGCGTGCGATCAACGCCGGGTTCGTGGCGGCTGCAACGGGTACGTGGCCCTCAACCACCAACGCGCCCGCGGGTAGTGCACAGTTCTGTGACGTGCCCCCGGCGGGTCCCCCAGAACATGGGAACCGGCCGTGACTGGCGGCGACGCCGACATCGTGGTCATCGACGGTTGCTGGCCGCTGCCGCCACGCGGACAGTAGTGAGCGATTCGAGCCCGTCCGCGTCGAAGATGCCGGACGGGGCTCGAACCGGTGGAGCCGAGGTTACGGCATAAGAACCAAAAGATCATGGCGTCAGGGCCCGACCTGGAGCTTCCGGTAGCTCGGGAACGTCATCTACGCGAGGACTGATCAGGGACCATGTTCATCAGCGGTGGTCGACACCCTTCGGCTGAGTGTCGCGGTTAGGCCGTGCCCGCCTGCGATTTGCGGGCCTCGTCATTCCGGGTTCCGCTCTGCTCTGTCGTCGGTATCTGCCCGGGGCGGTGTCGTACTCCCGCTTGAAGGCGTTGGCGAAGGCGAACTCGGAGGTGTAGCCGATCCGGGCGGCTACCTCGCTGAGTGCGGCGTCGGACTCGCGGAGCAGTCGTGCTGCGGTCGTCATACGCCACCAGGTCAGGTAGGTCAGGGGCGGCTGACCGAGCAGGGTGGTGAAGCGCCGGGAGAAGGCTGCCCGGGACAGTCCAGCCTGACTGGCAAGCGTCTGGACCGTCCATGGTTGTGCGCAGTCGCGGTGGATGGCGTGTAATGCGGTGCTGATCTCCGGGTCGGCCAGCGCCGCCGCCCAGCCGGTGGTCGTGCCGCGTTCGGACCGCTCGTCGAACCAGGCGCGCAGTATGTAGAGCAGCAGTACGTCGAGCATGGCTGGTACGACGGTGTCCACGCCGAGGCGGGGGTGGTTGATCTCGCCGCCGAGGAGGTCGACTGCGGCGCGAAGTTCGGGGCGATGTCCTACCCGGCCGGGTAGGTGGACGATTTCGGGCAGGTCGCGCAGGAGCGGGTGGGCTCGGTTGGGGTCGAGCCGGTATCCACCGCAGAGGGTGATGGTGACCGCTTGCGAGCCGTACTGTCCGGTCTTTCCGACGGTCGCGGAGGCGTAGCGGTCTTGGAATCGTGGGTCGTTCAGCGGATCGCAGACGGGTTCGGTCAGCGGGGTGGCGGGACTGTCGGCCAGCGCGTAGCCGCTTCCGTGGGGCAGGAACACCACGTCGCCGACGTGCAGCGCGATGGGGGCGTCGCCGTCCGGGGAGATCAGCCAGCACGATCCCTGCAGGACCACCTGAAAACCCGCGGACCCACGCACCGTCGGGAAGCGCTGTCCCCATGGGGCATGCCAGGCGACACGCGCCGACCGGGGCTCACCCGTGCGCACCACAGCAATCACATCACTGAGGACATCCATGGTGTGAGTCTACGTAGCTCTCAGAGGCAAGACGTTTACGTATGAAAATGAGCTAGCGAGGCATTGGTTGTCTCCGCAGATCTCCATACGGTTAAGGGCGAAGCGATCAATTGGCCGCCCTGCTGTCGGGGCGAGGGACGTATGCAGAAGGAGCATCTGATGGCAGGGCGACACAGGATTTTGGTTACTGGTGCGACCGGAACGGTCGGCCGGCAGGTCGTGGCCCAGCTGCTGGACGCGGGCGTCGAAGTACGCGCACTGGCCCGCGCACCCGAAGCAGCCCGACTGCCCGACGGCGTGGAGATCATCGGGGGCGACCTGACAGAGCCGGCCACCCTGCGCGCCGCCATGGACGGGGTTGAGGCCGTGTTCCTGATCTGGCCATTTTCCACCGCCGAGGGCATGCCCGCGGTCCTGGATGCGGTCGCCCAGCATGCTCGCCACATCGTCTACCTGTCTTCCGCAGCGGTACGGGAGCACGAGCAGCAGGTCGAGCAGTTGATCGAGCAGTCCGGGCTGGAATGGACGTTCCTGCGACCGCACGTGTTCGCCGCCAACGCCCTGAGGTGGGCCGGCGAGATCCGCACCGAGTCAGTTGTCCGCGCGCCATACGGGACGGCCGCCATGCCGCCGCTGCACGAGCGAGATCTCGCGGCAGTCGCGGTGCGCGCACTCATCGGCGACGGATCCGCCGGCGCAATCCATGAGCTGACCGGACCCGAGGTACTGACCCAGGCCGAGCAGGTACGCATCATCGGTGAGGTGATCGGCCGCCCGGTGCGGTGGGAGGAGACCTCTCCAGACACGGCGCGACAGCAGATGCTCACGTTGGGCTGGCCACCTGAGGTCGCGGATGGCATCCTTCGCGCCCAGGCAGAGATGGTGACCGGGCCGAGACCGATCACATCCACGGTGGAAAATGTCACCGGAGCAGCGGCGCGCACGTTCCGCGCATGGGTGACCGACCACGCGGGCAGCTTCCGCGGCAGTATGAAGGCCGCACGTATCCATGAGCACGGCGATGCCTCCGTCATCCGGTACGAAGAAGTACCGCGGCCCGTGCCTGGGCCAGGCGACGTCCTGATCCGGGTCGCAGCCACCTCTTTCAACCCATCGGAGACTGCGCAGCGCTCCGGGATGCTGCGGGCCGTACTGCCGGTGGACCTGCCCTACATCCTCGGCTGGGACGTCTCCGGCACGATCGCCGAAATCGGCGATGACGTGGAGGAGTTCACCGTGGGCGACCGAGTCATCGGCCGTCTCGATGCGGGTGGCGCCGCAGCCGAGTACGTCGCCGCCCGGGTCAGCGTGCTAGCCAAGGCGCCGGACACCATCCCACTGGCCAACGCTGCGGCCATCCCCGTCGCCGCGCTTACCGCCTGGCAGGCACTGTTCGAGCATGCACACATCACCGCGGGCCAGCGCGTCCTCATTAACGGCGCCGGCGGTGGCTTGGGAGTGTTCACAGTCCAGCTCGCCAAGTACGCCGGAGCGATAGTGATCGCCACGGCAAGCTCCCGCAGCGCTGCGGCGGTCCGCAGCTACGGGGCCGACCAGATCATCGACTACACGCGCACGCCTCTCGCCGACGGGCTCGGCGCTCCGGTCGATGTCGTCGTCAACCTCGCCGCGATCACGCCCGAGGCGGCCACCGACCTGGTGACCCTTCTCCGGCCGGGCGGCATCATCGTCTCCGCCGCCACGCCGGTCCAGCCGCCCGCCGAAGCGGACGTCACCGCCTTGCACATGGTCACCCGCAACGACGCCAAACAGCTGGGCGAGATCGTCGAACTCATCGACGCTGGCACCCTCGTCGTCGATGTCACCGAGTCCCACCCGCTTGCAGACATCGCCCTCGTCCATCGCATGAGCGAGACGGGCCACACTCACGGCAAGATCATCATGCTTCCCTGAGTCGAAAGGCGACCACCGTCTCCGAAGGAGAACCTCAATGACCGCGCCAAGCCGCAACTGCCGAACTACGACAGTCCCCGAAGAAGATCCCTTGGTTCGCGACGAAAGAAATTGTGGGCCGGACGGGGCTCGAACCGGTGGGCCGTTGGTTACAGCATACGAACCGCTATGCCACGGCCGTGACCTGCGGTTTCTTGCTTCCGTTTGCCCGTGAGCGCCGGATACGGGTGTCATCGGCGGCGGAAGGCCCGCTGCAGTAATTCACGAACATGGATGGGCTACTGCCGGGATCGGTCGACGTGTCCACCGTCGTGATGCTGCCGTGGCGGGTAGAGCCCGGGGCCTTCGGCTGTGTCGGTCGCCGCGTGTGTGCAGCCAATCGCAGATCATGGTCGCCAGTACGGCGACGGCTCGGTCGTGCTGCTCGATGGTCATGGGCACGACGTCGGGCTCGGTCACCGTCGGGTTCACCATGCGACTGCCTGGCCGGCGGCGATCACGTTCTGACGTCCGCGAGCCGGTGTCCTGCTCGCAGGCGACGGTAGCCGGTGGTGGGCGGCTGACGCTTGTCATGTCTCCAGCCGTACAGCGCGTGTTCAGGACTGTCTCGCACTCGGTGTGCGGGTTCGCTCGGCGGTGACCGCCGCCGGCCCGCTGTCGAGGGGGCGCGGTAGGCGAGCCGAGGGATAGCCGTCCCGCAATCATGTGGTCTTGCTGCTGGTGACGGTTGTCAGCGGCTCGCCGTCGCCCCGATCCGGTAGCCGCGGGGTCGTCGAGCCGCGTCGGCGGCCCGGTCAGCCGAAGGGTGATCGACCATGCCACGCCAACCACGCCTCACCGAGGTTCGTCTCGACCGAGCACAGGTGCGGGTTGCGATCTACACCCGCCGGTAAACGGGCGAGGTGTCCGGCCTACCGGGGGGAAGCCCAATGATGTGGTGGGCCGGGAACGAGGCAGACGAGGCTCCCGGTAAGACAGCTGTCGACCAAGACTCGATGCCCCGACCAGGAGCCTCGTTGCTGTCCTACCCTGCCACGATCACGCTGTCCACCCGCACCCTCAACCAGCTCGCGAACCTGATCCGCCGGCAGCGTCGCGAGTGCCGCAGCCGATGGCGGCGGCTGCAGCCCGGTGACCAGGCGCTGCTGGTCCTGGCCCACCTGCGCAACGGCGACACCTACGCCCGACTCGCCGCCGGCACGCAGTCCTACGACGCCAACTTCGCCGACACCCGCAAGTGGGTGAAGGAGGGCTGGATCGACTACATCGTGCCGCAGGTGTACTGGAGCATCGGCTTCGCCGTCGCGGACTACGCCAAGCTCGTGTCGTGGTGGGCCGACGTCGTCGCCGGCACGGACGTGCAGCTGTACATCGGGCAGGCCGACTACAAGGTCGGGGCGGCCGGGCAGCCGCCCGCCTGGTTCGACCCGAACGAGCTGTCCGCGCACCTGACGCTCAACCGGCAGTACCCGCAGGTCCTCGGCGACGTGCACTTCAGCGCCGTACAGGTGCGCGCCGACCGGCTCGGCGCCGAGACGCTGCTGACCGCACCGCACCCGGCCCGCGTTCCCGCCCGCGTGGGGCCCGGACCGCCCGCCGCTGTTCCTGGTCGTCACCACAGCCCGGCGCGGCTCGGGCGGCGTCGACCTGCGCTGGCGGCCCACCGCGAGCGGCGCCGGCCCGTTCGACGAGGCCGTCTCCTACGGCGTGTACCGCTTCGACGGCGTCACCGTGCCACACGGCTGCGACCTCGCCGACGCCGCCCACCTCGTGGCGACCGTGCGCGGCACCGCCTACACGGACCCCACCGCCGAGCCGGGCCGGCACTACACCTACGTGGTGAGCGCCCTCGACCGGCGCTGGCACGAGAGCGCGGGCGGCCCGCCCCGCTGGGTCTGACCCCGTGCCGGCCCGGGGTGGCGCGCGGCTGCCACACTGGGCCGGTGAACGGGGGAGGACGGCTGGTCGCCCTGCGGGCGCTGCTGGCCGTGACGTTACTCGCCGGCTTCTACGTGCTCGGCGCCGCCGCGGTCGCCGGCCTCGGCTGGCTCGCCGTGTGGCTCTGGCTGACGTTCCCGGGCCAGGAGGACGCGATCGTGGGCGGCCTCGCCGCGGCCGGCGCGGCCCTGGCGCTGCTGGCGTCGGTGGGGCATCTGCTGTACTCCCGGCCCGACCCGCCCGCCGCCGGCCACCCGGTCGACGAGCGGACCGCGCCCGGGCTGTGGCGGCACACCCGCGAGCTGGCCGAGATCGTCGGCACGCGCCCGCCCGACGAGATCCGCCTCGTCGGCGAGGTCAACGCGTTCGTCTGGGAGGACACCGGGCCGCTGGGCCTGCGCCGCGGCCGCCGCTGCCTGTACGTCGGCGCGCCCCTGCTCGCCGCCTGGCCGGTCGAGAACGTCCGCGCGGTCCTCGCCCACGAGCTCGGCCACTACTCGGGCCGCCACGCCGGCTTCCTCGCCATCGCCTACCGCGGCTCGGTCGCCATGCGGCGCACCATCGAGCGCGTCGGCCCCGAGAGCCCGGCGGGCCTGCTGCTGTCCGGCTACGCCGTGCTGTACTCGCTGGTCGCCCTGGCCGCGCTGCGCCACGCCGAGCTGGAGGCCGACGCCGCGGCCGCCCGTGCCGCCGGCCCTGCCGCCCTCGCCGGCGCCCTGCGCGACCTCGCCCCGTTCGACGCCACGTGGGACCTGCTCGTGGCCAGCTACGCGCGGTGGGCCCGCACGAGCGGCCACGAGCCCGGCGAGCTGCTGGAGCGGTTCGCCCGCAGCCCGCGGTACGCCCGCCCGGTCAGGTCCGGCCCCCCGGACCCCTTCGGCACCCACCCGCCGATCGCCACCCGCCTCGCCGCCCTGGACGGCCTGGACGACGCCTCGCCCGGCGGCGCGCGCGACGGGCCCGCGACGGAGCTCGTGGCCGGGCCGGAGGTCCTCGCCGAGGCGCTGCGCGGCCACGACTTCCACCAGGTCGTCGAGGCGGCCGCGCGCCGCGAGGCGAAGCTCGACGCGTCCCGGCTGCGCCGCGCCGGCGAGCTCGACGACGTCCTGCAGCTGCTGGCCGACGGGGAGGGCGCCGAGCTGGTCCGCCGCCTGGGCCCGGCCAGCCGCTGGGACGACGGCAGGGCCGCGGCCGGCGACCCCGGCGAGTACATCGTCGCGGCCGTCGTCGCCGACGGCGGGGCCCGCTGGCGGCACGCCTGGTCCGAGCCGCTGCGCCTCGAGCCGGCCTCGCTCGGCCGGCTGGTCGCCGAGGCGTGCGCCGACCCCGCCGCGGTCGCGCCGCTGCGCGACATGCTGGCCCGCCTCGGCGTCGTGTCGCGGCACACGCGGCTACACCTCGGCGCGCTGTCCGGCCCCGGCCGCCTCGCCGACGAGCTCTTCGAACTGTGCTACGACCCGGACGGCCGGCGCGCGCTCGACCTGACCACGTTCCCGGCGGCGCTGGCCGCGGCGGCGCTGACCGACCTGCGGCTGCTCGGCGCGGTCACCGTCGACGAGCACGGGTACGTCCAGGCGACCGGGGACCCGACCGGCGAGCCGTTCCTCGACTCACTGCTGGCCCGGATGGGCGCGAGCGGCCGCCGGAGGGTGCACGCGTGGCTGCAGGAGCTCGGCGCCGACGTCACCGACGCCGTCGTCACCCGGGCCCGCCTGCGCGGCCGGTACCGGCAGGCCACGAGCACCCATGCGCGCAACCCACTCGCCTCCCCGGCGGCGGCCGCGGCCGCCCGCGAGCGGGTCCTGGCCGCCGTCGACGGCGGCGACCTCGAAGGCCCCGACGCGGCGCTGGGGATGCTGCTCTGGGCGACCGAGCGGCTGACCGCGGTCCTCGGCTGGCACGCCGTCGCGGCGCGGGTCGTGCTGGGCGGGCTGGGCGCGCGGGACCCGATCGCGCTGGGCGTGCGCACCGTGGCCGGCCTCGGCATCAGCCCTCGGGCGCCGATCCAGCAGCCGTAGCCCGGTCACCCTCGCCGGCCGCCGGACAGGACGCGGCGCAGCCGCGATGGCCGGGCTGCTCGACGCCGGCTTCGCCATCAGCACCAGCACCGCCTGGCGCTACGTCCAAGAAGGCATCCACCTGCTCACCGCCCAAGCCGACGACGTCACCGCGGCAGGACGCCGCGCGGACCGGCTGGCCTACGCCATCCTCGACGGCACCCTCATCCCGATCGACCGCGTGGCCAACCAGCGCCCGTACTACTCGGGCAAACAGAAGCGCCACGGCGTCAACGTGCAACTGCTCGCCGACCCCGCCGGCCGGCTCGTCTGGGCCTCACCCGCGTTGCCCGGCGCGGTCCACGACCTCACCGCGGCCCGCGTCCACGGCCTGGTCGACGCGCTCACCGCCCACGGCGTGATGGTGCTGGCCGACAAGGGCTACCAGGGCGCCGGCGGCACGATCCGCACACCGTTCAAACGTCACCGCCACCGGCCCCGGCTCTCCCGCCGACAACGCGCCGTCAACCGCACCCACGCCCGCGTCCGCGGCATCGGCGAACGCGCCGTCGCCACGCTCAAAAGCTGGAAGATCCTAACCAAGCTGCGCTGCTGCCCACGCCGCGCCACCGCCATCGTGCAGGCCATCACCGTCCTGCAACACATCGAGACCAACCGCTACCCACGATGAAGATGGCTCAGTGCATCGAGTGCAGCAGGGCGGAATGTCGGGAGTATGGATCCGTGAACAAACCTCGTTGGAATGCCCGCCTTCGCAGCTGGCGCAGCAAGAATCCTGAAGCTGCTCGGGCCAAAGACCGCCGGGCACGGCTGATGAGCCTGTATGGCCTGCGTGAAGCCGAAGTCGAGCGGCTACTGGCAACACACGACGGAAAGTGCTGGCTTTGCTTAGCCTCGATCCGTGGATCGGCGCTCGCATGGGTGTTTGGATGAAATCGAATTGATCTTGTTGGGTTGAGAGCGTGGCTGTACTGCTGGCCCTCGGTCCAGCCTGCTCGGTTCCTGTTTGCCGGGTCGGTAGCGGGATGGGGGTGTTGCGTGGTGGTGCGCGCGGCAGGGGTTGTCCGCCTCAGGCCCCGAAGACGGCGTTCCAGAAGGTGAGCCAGGCTCGGGCGCGGGGCCAGTGCGTGGGTAGGTGCAGGATGGGGCGGCGTTGGGGGCGGGCGAGCCGGGCCGGGATGTTGATCAGATGGGTGCGCAGGGTGGCGCCGCGGGCTTTGGCGTAGCGGGTAGTACCGGTCAGTGTGCCGGCGGCGCGCAGCAGGTTGTGGCAGATCGCGGCGAGGATGGTCCAGGCGGCATTGGCACCGAAGGAGCCGGAGGGTTGGTGGGCCCACGGGCCGTCGATGAGGTCGGACCAGACGGTCTCGCAGATGGCGTGCTGGCGGTGGGTGAGATCGGCGTCGGTGACCGGCTCGGTGGTGTTGGTGAAGAACGGGTGGTAGCGCCAGACCGGGAACAGCGGGTCCTGGGTGTTGGCGTCGAGGACGCGGCGCACGACGAGCCGGCCGGTGGTCTCGTGGCGGGTGCCGGCGAACGCGGTGTACGGCGTTTCGGCCACCTGAGCGTCGGAGATCAGCTCACCGGTGTCCGGGTCGATGACCGCGCCGGGGTAGCGCACCGGCGTGTACTGCTCATCGTTGATGGCGGCGATCGCGGCGTTGACGGCGGAGTTGCGGGCGATGGCGAGGGAGAACTGCGCTCCCGCCTTGACGACAGAGGTGACGACCTTGCCGGAGCAGTACGCGGAGTCGCCGCGCACCAGGATGTTTGCCGGGTCCGCGCTGGCCGCCACCGCGGTGGTGAGCGCTTCGCTGACCATGCTCGCTGCGCCCTTGCCGGAGCCGGCACGTCCGGCCCGCAGCCGGGCCCCGGCCAGCACCGGCGCCGCTTGCGGGGTGCTGATGGTGACTGCGAGCGGGGACAGGCCCCGCCGCAGCACGGTCTTGCCCGCGATCTTCGTGTGGCCGAACGAGGCGCCCTGCTTGGCGTGGCCGTACACCGGGCGCAGCAGCGAGTCGATGTCGACGAAGACGCGCAAGTCGATGCCGGCCAGCAGCGGCGTGCGCGCAGCGAGGGCAAGCAGGTGCCGGTGCAGCACAGCCGACAGTTGCCGGGTGTGGCCGTGGGTGAACTCCCGCAGCAGGATCCCCAACGTCGTGGCGGCGTAGACGCCGCTGAACAGCTTGCCCGTCCCACCGGCACGGACGACGTCGAGGTCGTCGATGCTGTCCGCGCCGCGGGCCATCCCGGCAATGATCGAGGTCAGTTTCGGTGTCGCATTGGCGGCCCCGGACCTGATCCGCTCATCGACGAACCGCACGTGCTCGTCCAGCAGCTGTGACAGTCTCGTCTGCTCGGCCAGCTCCAGCAGTGGGACGAGGCCTGCGTGCGACACGAGATTGCCCTCGTCGAATACCGCGCTGTCCCCGCGCCAGGCGTGCGATCCTTGCACCGAGAGTGTCCTTCCGAGCCGGTCTGATCAAGGTTCTAGGCAAACCCGATCATCCCAGCCGGCAGGGCACTCTCGTCGCATCCCCACGCCGTTCCCGACCACAGTGGACCGATCTCCGTCCACGGATTGCTAAGGCTCAGCGGGTGTCGGGTGTGTTTGGGTACGTGTGCGGGCACGGAGGAACCAATGCGCGGCGACCAATGGGATGACACCGACGGGGTACCAGGAAACATCAATCAGGTCGAACTGGGCGCCTAGCAGTTGGCGCGCGAGCCAGCTGCGTTGGGAGAGTGCCGCGGGTATGGGGGTGAGCTGTGCGAACTCGATGAATCAGCAGTATGCGATCGCGGCGCTGCCGGCGGCCGGCGGGGAGATCAGCGGCCATATGAAGATCACTATCGTGTAGACGATGGCCGCGGACAAAGCGGCGCCTGAGTACTGTTCGATGGGCCCGTCCATCGCGGCGCGGATTGCGAAGGCCGCACCTGCAAAGCCGGCTGCCGATACCACCATCAGCAGCCGAGTCCAGCGCATTGCGAGCGACATCGCGCCATCATAAGTGGCGTGCAGCTGCAGTAAGGTGGCAGCTGGTCTGCTGAGCTTGGACGGGCCGCAGCTGCACCGCTGCCAAGGGCCCGAGACAGCGACCCGATGGGTTTCTCACTCGGCGCGAACGTCGCCAAGCAGCGCGTCAAGGCCGGCTGCTCGAGAGATCCTGACGTTCTTCGCCCTGGTCCTCGTCGAACACGCGCTGTCGTCGCGCCAGGCTTGAGGTGCTTGCACCGAGAGTGTCCGTCCGAGTCGTGTCTGGTCATCCCTTCGACAACCCGATCATCGCAGCTCAGAGGACACTCTCGTCAAAGCTCCACGCCGCTACCGAGCATCACGGACCGAGCCAGTCCACGGATTGAGGCTAATACTGCAACGACAGGTTGTGATGATGTCTGCGTCTCTTGTAATGGCTGATGCGGGCGCGCGTCTGGCTTGTTCGTCGCCACGTCGACCAGTGCACGACGTGTTCGATGACGTGCGTCAACGGGGCAGTGATCCGATTGAACAACCGTCGGATCTCGTTGACGGACAAGGGAATCAGGGGTTCGCTGCCGCCGGCAGCGGATCCCCTTTTATGACGGCGTCTCGGGTGATCACGAGGAACGCCGCCGCGAGCATGGACAACGTGACATGTCGATACCACGCTTCATACCCGCGAACCTGGTAGTGGTCGGTGCGACACGAGGTCGCACAGTTCCGAGTGAACGCGCAGGTAGGAGTCCGTCTATGGCGGTTGCGTGATTCTGGGCGAGTGTTCGACGCCGGGTCTGCTGCAGCGATAGGTGACATCTGAGATGGCTTGCCGTGATGGCGGGCTGGAAGGATGTTGCTGTGCCCAAGCCCTACCCCCGGGAGTTCCGCGATGATGTCGTGCGGGTCGCCCGTGACCGTGATCCGGGTGTGACGGTCGAGCAGATCGCCAAGGACTTCGGGGTCCACCCGATGACGTTGTTCAAGTGGCTGCGTCAGGCCGACATCGATGAAGGCGCCGCGCCCGGGGTGAGCAGGACTGAGTCTGTCGAGCTGCGTGAGGCCCGTAAGCGGATCAAGTTGCTGGAGCAGGAGAACGAAGTCCTGCGCCGGGCCGCGGCGTATCTGTCGCAGGCGAACCTACCGGGAAAAGGCTCTACCCGCTCGTGAACGAGCTCGCCGCCGACGGGATTCCCGTCGCGGTGACGTGCCGGGTTCTGCACATCGCTCGACAGCCCTACTACCGGTGGCTTGCCCACCCGGTCACTGATGCTGAACTGGCCGAGGCGTACCGGGCCGACGCGTTGTTCGACGCCCACCGCGATGACCCGGAGTTCGGCTACCGGTTCCTGGCCGACGAGGCCCGCGCGGCCGGACGACCGATGACCGAGCGCACCGCATGGAAGATCTGCTCCGGCATGGGCTGGTGGAGCGCGTTCAGCAAGAACAAGTGGCGGGGCAAGGGCGGCAAGGCCGGCCCGCCGGTGCACGACGATCTCGTGCGCCGCGTTTTCAGTGCCGACGGGCCGAATCGGTTGTGGCTGGCCGACATCACCGAGCACCGCACCGGCGAGGGCAAGCTCTACCTGTGCGCGATCAAGGACATGTGGTCCAACCGGATCGTCGGCTACTCCATCGACTCACGCATGCAATCGAGGCTGGCCGTCAACGCGGTGCACAACGCCGTCGCCCGGCGCGGTGACGTTGTCGGCTGCGTGCTGCACACCGACCGCGGGTCGCAATTTCGCAGCCGAAAGTTCATCCGCGGCCTGCACCAGCATCACATGATCGGATCGATGGGCCGGGTCGGCGCCGCTGGCGACAACGCCGCCATGGAATCGTTCTTCGGCCTGCTGCAGAACAACGTCCTCGACCGCCGAGCTTGGTCGACGCGGCAGCAGCTGAGGACGGCGATCGTGACCTGGATCGAACGGACCTACCACCGCCGCCGACGCCAACGATCCTTGGCCCGGTTGACCCCTATCGAGTACGAGACCATCATGACCCCACCGGCCAGTCAGGCCGCGTGACTGAAACTGTCACCTAACGGTGCACCAGGCCCTCTGGCCGGTCACCGAACCGAGCGCCCTCACCGTACTCAGACAGGGACCATCTCCCTGGGCAGGCTGATCCCGCATCACGGAGACGCGCACCTGCCCAATCAAAGTGTCACTGCCGTACTAGCCCGGGTCATTCGTTTAGGGCTGCCCACATGCTGGGTCGATAGAGAACAGGTGCCATCTGAGCTGGGAAGATAGGACTTGTCGAGGGTCCTTATCCATCCGCCCGGAGGGCACCTGCATGGTGAAGCGTACCGGAACGCGTCCGAGAATTGTGGTGAGTGCCGACGGTCGTGGCGTCGTCGGTCATGCCGGTGCGCGCCTGCTCACCGACATCGCCGATGTGACCGGTCTGACCGGCGCGTGCAGTGATGCGCTCGCCGGGTTGCGGCAGCGTCGTGGCGGCCACGACCCGGGCCGGATCGCGGTCGATCTGGCGGTGACGCTCGCCGACGGCGGGGAAGCGATCTCGGACCTGGCCGTGCTGCGGGATCAGGCGGCGTTGTTCGGGCCGGTCGCGTCCGATCCGACCGCGTGGCGACTACTGTCCAGCATGGACAGTGACGTACTGCTCCGGTTCGCCACCGCACGAGCACAGGCCCGCGAAATCGCGTGGGCGCAACGGATCGACACACACGGCGGCCTTCCGCAGACCACCGCCGCCGGCCTACCCGTCCCGGGTCTGATCCTCGACCTGGACGCCTCCATCGTGATCTGCCATTCGGAGAAGGAAGCAGCGACCCCGACCTGGAAGAAGAATTTCGGCTACCACCCGCTGTTCTGCTTCCTTGACAACACCCGCGAAGCGCTGTCCGGACTGTTGCGCGAGGGTCGGGCCGGGTCGAACACGACCGCCGATCACATCACCGTCCTCGACGACGCCCTCACCCAGATCCCCGACCACCACCGGCACGGCACCCCGATCCTGATCCGATCGGACTCCGCCGGCTGCACTCAAGGGCTCCTCGCCCACATCCGCGGTCTGCGCGCCACCGGCGTCGACGCCCGCTTCTCCGTCGGCGTCGCGATCACCGAACCGATCCGCCAGGCGATCCTCACCGCCAAACAGCACCTGCAATGGGTGCCGGCCCTCGACGGCGACGGTGAACCCCGCGACGGCGCCGACATCTGCGAACTGACCGGCCTCGTCCCCGACGACGGCTACCCGCCGGGCACCCGGTTCATCGTCCGCCGCGAGGAACCGCACCCCGGCGCGCAACTCTCCCTGTTCGATACCGTCGAAGGCCTCCGCCATCAGGTGTTCGCCACCGACACACCACCCGGCAACGGGTCAGTGCAGTACCTCGAGGCGCGCCACCGCGGCCACGCCCGCGTCGAAGACCGCATCCGCACCGGCAAGGACACTGGCTTCGGCCGGTTCCCGTCCCGCGTCTTCGCGATCAACCAAGCCTGGCTGCAACTCGCCCTGACCGGCATCGACCTACTCGCCTGGACCCAGATGCTCCTCCTCAACGGGGCCCTCGCGACCGCCGAACCGAAGAACCTGCGCTACCGACTCCTGCACGTCGCCGCCAGAATCACCCACACCGCCCGCCAAACCCGGCTCCGAATCGCCGAAACCTGGCCCTGGGCAACAGATCTCACCACCGCGTTCACCCGACTCAACGAGCTACCACGCCCGACCGGCTGACACCCGCACCCGATCACGTCGACATCGCACGGAGGAAACCGGCCAACGCGCCGGAACCTCGGCACGCCCGCGCGGCCCACCAACCCGAGCAAAGATCAAAAAGCCGCTCCCAGTCGCCATGATCGACTGATAACGAAAGAGCGAGGCTAGCTGCAGCAAGTCGGTGACCCGGAATGGGCTGCGGCCCGCGGCGATCAGCACGAACGGGTCGACCTCAGCCACATCGGTCCAGGCCGTGGGCAGCGAACCCAGCTCGCCACCCTCGTCGTGGTAGTAGACCCGGTCCTCGCCCCAGTTGCGGCGACGGGCCACGAACTCGAACCGCCGGCCGAACAGCGGATGGAACGGATGGGTCACTTGAACGACCCGCCCACCCGACTCATCGGGTGCAGTTGACGACTCGGTCCAAAGGGTAAAGCGGAGCCGGAACGGGACGCACGATCGGGCGGGCAAGGGCGACTACCGTTGCGCGGCGAGGAACGCGTGGGCTCGCATGCCCGCCGAAAAGCCGTTCCGGTTGACCGGGCCATCGCCAAGGCTGGGGGTATGGCGGCCGGCGAGGAGACGCAGTACCGGATCGACCAGGTCTCCGGCGGAGACGTGCACGTCGGTGACCGGCACCATTACGGGCCCCGGCTGGTGTGGACCGCCGGGATCATCGCGTCCGTTGTGGTGGGTGGGCTGCTGACCGCCATGACCATGTACCTGGTCGGGCCAGCGTCGGGCGGACAACAGCCGCAAGCCATCGCGGCGACCTCGTCCGCACCGTCGGCCGGGGTTGGTGCGGCCGGGAATGGGGCACCGGCTGGGGGTGGGACGTCGCCAGCGGACGTGGTTGTGCCGTTTACGGTGACCGTTTCGGACCGTACATCGCCGTGTGGAGGGGGCTGGGTCGTCGCCGAGGGGTCGACGGATGTACCGGACCCAGCGATCGGATCGGACCAGGAATACGCGGAGTGGGCCGGGAGGCACGGCGCCGTTCCGGCCAGCACGGGCCGGGTCGAGATGGTGCTGCAGGGGCGGTCGGCCGCCCAGGTCACGCTGCTGCGGATGCGGGTCCGGGTGACAAAGCGGAGCGCGCCCACCGCAGGCACGCTGTATGGGCTCCGCTGCGGCGGCGAAGGGGTCTACCGCTGGGTCACCGCCGACCTGGACGCGCCCAGCCCTACGCTCAAGTCGAAGGTCGACGACGCGCTCGATCCCGACGGGACCACCGAGCAGCGCCAGGGTCCGATCAAGTTCCCCTATGAGATCGCGGTCAACGACACCGAGCTGTTTCTGGTCAACGGCACCACCCTGAAGTGCACGTGCGAATGGGTCATCGAGGTCGACTGGTCGTCCGAGGGCGCCCAGGGCACAAAGGTCATCGACGACGGCGGTCGGCCGTTCCGGACCACGGCGAATACCGCGGTCAGCCGGACGTGCATGAAGGAGCAGTTCAAGGCAGTCGATCCGGCCGACTGTCGGGCGGGGGCGCCGGCATGACCGCGCCCGTGCGGCGTATCCGGATTCCGCTCCTGGTCGCGATGATGGTCGCCATCGTGCTGGTGGGGCCGATCGCCGTCGTCCTATGGCGAACGTACGGGGCGAGCGCGGAGACGTCAGCGAGCGCCCTCCCGGTCGCCACCACGCCAGCGTCACCGAGCAGTCCGGCGCCGGAAACGACAACGCAGAGCAGCGCGGCACCGGCCAAAACCAACAGCGCGACGGGCAAGACGCCGGGTACGTTTGTCGGTGAGTGGCGCGTGCACGGGTCGAGCCTCACGATCAAGGCGGACCTCACCGGCACCGCGGTCTGGAACGCGGGGCTATGCTCGATGACGTCCAACCTGATGTGCTCCGGCCACGCCGACCTGCGGTTCACGGCCGACGGCGAGCAGCTGCGCGGCAAGTACACCGCGGTGCGCTACCTTGACCAGAACGACCGCAAGGTTCCGAGCTTCGACCCAGGGGCCGACGCGGTCCAGGTGGGCGACACGATGACGCTGGTCGCGGTCAACACCGACGTGCTCAAGCAGACGGACGTGTCGGGAGGCGCCAACCCGTACCTGTGCGGGCCACGCGCCAGCCAGCAGTGGCGCACCGAGTGCAACGTATGACGCAGCTCAGACGGCCGCGGCCATGATCGTGTCGCGCTCGGCCTTCGGGACCTCGACGCCCAGCCGACGCAGGCCGCTTCGCGTCGGAGCCGGACAGGGCGGCGATGAGCTTCGACGGCAGGTTCGAGAAGCCGTACCGCGCGGCCGAGCCCAGCGTCGCCATACCTTAGCCAGTCTCATATTCGAGATCAACGCTGCCGCGTCGTTGTGACCGTGAGTTACTAGATCGGCCTCACCGGAGGCCAATCGCCGGGACCCGGTGCACCGGATCGCGGCAGATGAGAGCGCTGACCTTGGGCGAGGTTATCCGAATCTCAGGCACCCGGACGCCTGGCAGCGTAATAGACATACAGCGCGTTGAGCTGTCCGATCCAGAACGCTTGCTTCGCCATTGCAGACGACTGACGTGGCAACATCCCTAACTCGCCCGCCAAGGCGTGAGGTTCCCCCGGTTTCTCGGAGGGTGAATTACCTGTCGCCGGTCGGCTCGGGTTGAACGATAGCTGTGCTGTGTTGGGCGTGCCAGGCGGCTTCGTACTCGTCTGGGGAGCGCCAGCCGAGGTCTTTCTGGATGCGGCGGGTGTTGTACCACCCGTCGATGTAGGCGAAGATCGCGTTCTCGGCCTCGTCCCGGGTTCGCCAGTTCGTGCGGTAGACCAGTTCGATCTTCAGGGTGGACCAGAAGTTCTCCATCAGTGCGTTGTCATACGAGTCGCCGACGGAACCCATCGAGGGCAGGATCCCGTTGTCGGCCAGGCGTTGGGCGAACCGCAGCGACGTTGCGCTTGCCGATAACCCCGTCCGTGCAGCTCAGGCGGCGTGTTCGTACTCGTGCAAGATGCCGCCGAGGCGGTCGCGTCGACGGACCCGTAGGCGGCTGATCTCGTCGGGATCGGCAAGCGGGGTGGGCAATGCGCGTAGGGGTCGGGCGTTGGCGATGCCTTGGTGCGGACGATGCGCGTTGTAGAAGTCCTCGAACTCGCGGAGGACGTGCAGGAGGTGACGCTGATTCCAGATCAGCGTGCGGTCCAGCAGCTCGCGGCGGCAGGTCTGCACCCACCGCTCCATGATCGCGTTCATCCGGGGCACTCGGATACCGCTGCGCACCACCGTGATCCCCGCGTCGGCGAGGATCACGTCGAACAGGCCGGGGAACTTCCCGTCGCGATCACGGATCAGGTATTTGGCGCGGCAACCGGCATCCTCGAGGTCCATCACGAGGTTCCGGCCGGCCTGTGCCACCCATGCGGCGGTCGGGTGGGCAGTAGCACCCAGAATCCGGATCCGGCGGTCGGCGTGCTCGATCACCGCCAACACGTACACCCGTGCCCCGGTCAGCGTGACCGTCTCGAAGAAGTCACACGCCAGCAGCGCCTGCGCCTGCGATCGCAGGAAGTCCGCCCAGGTACTGGCCGTCCGATCGGGTGCCGGATCGATACCCGCCTCGCAGGATCTCCCAGACCGTAGACGCGGCGACCTTCACACCGAGGACCAGGAGCTCGCCGTGCACGCGCCGGTAGCCCCACTGCGGGTTCTCCCGTACCGAGCGAAGTACCAGCACCCGGATCGACCGGACCGTTCGCGGGCGACCCGGACGTTTGGGCCGGGACACCGCCGCATGGCGGCGCGCGACGAGATCGCGATGCCACCGAAGCACCGTGTCGGGACGGACCAGCAGTCGCAGCCCGCGCAGCACCTGCCTCGGCAGCGGACGCAGCAACGCGGCCAGTAACGCGCGGTCGCTCGGGTCGAACCGCGGACGCTGCTCGCCGAGCTGGCGCTGCAGCACCATGATCTGGTGTCGCAAGGTGAGGATCTCGATGTCTTTGGCCCGGTCGCTTGTCGGCAGCAGCCGGAGCATCGCGAAGATGTTCGTCACCCCGAGATATGCCAATCGCAGCAGCACGACCGACCATCATCGCTGAGCGACCGCTGGCTGTCCCAACCGCCATGGCCGTCCGAATCAAGATCGCAGGATTGTCGGCGAGAAGGCTCCTCACCAGGCCGGATGGCATTCTCGGCAAGCGCAGGGTTACGGACCGACCGGACAGCACAGACGATCATCGCCGGGCACGCCTTCATGCAGAACCTCCGCCGCGGACACTACGAACTCGGACTCGACGCCCCGGGTGGACTCCGCGTCGCCGCGGCATTCACCGAACTCGCCACCGCCATCTGAAGGCCGGGCCGGCACTCGCTCGAACGCCCCCTCCGATCCGGGTTTCCGGACCAAGCCGCGCATCGCCGGGGAGCTGGTGGCCGAGGCGCGCACTGCCGGTGTCGCCTGTCGGGCGGTGGTGGCCGACTGTGGTTACGGTGATCACGACGAGCTGCGCGGCGAACTGCAGCAGGCCGGCTGGGGGTTCGTGCTGGCGCTCAAACCGGCACGGGGCGCGTGGCAGTACGGCGCCGAGGCGTACACGCCGCGGGATGCGGCCCGAGCGGTGGCCTGGGGCGGGCCGCAGCAGCCCGGCGACTGGAGTCCGGTGGTCCGCCGGTTCCGTGACGGGCACACCGAAACCTGGTGGGCGGCTGACGCGTCGCTGGGTTGGTGGGGGCCGGACAGGCAGACCCGGCTGGTGGTGGCCACCACCGACCCGGCCACGTTGCCGGACAAGACGACCTGGTACCTGGCGACCAACCTGCCCCGCCCCGGCGGTCGCCACGACACCCCGGACGCTGCGCACACGGCGGCGGGCTTGGCCGAGGTGGTGCGGTTATACGGGATGCGGAACTGGATCGAGCAGAGCTACAAGCAGGTCAAGGACGAGCTGGGCTGGGCCGACTTCCAGGTCCGCTCCGCAGTCGCGATCGAGCGCCACCAGAACCTGGTCCATTGCGCGTTCTCGTTCTGCTGGAAGGCCTGGTTCGACCACCACTCCGATCAACCGTCCACACTCGACACTCCCAGTGCATCAAGCACGGATCCGTCACCGGACGGGTCCGGAGAGAGGGGGCCCTCCACCACCGCAGCCAGCAATACACCCGTGCTGGCCCAAGACCCTCCGCGCGGTACGCGCCTGGCTGACCCCCTGGCAGCGCCTGCAACGCTGGTGGAAAGCCTGGTCCGACAAGCCCCCACCCACTGAACTACAACAACTCCTGGACGCCCTCGCCCGCGGCCACGGCATCGACCTCTACCTACCACCATGAAGTCAACAAACTACCGCTAGTTTGCGCGGTCGCCGGCCGGAACGTGCGCTACCTGCGGCAGATGTGCGCACCCGATCAGGTGGCTTGGCAAGAATTGTATAGGGATGGGCTGTTCGGAAGTCAGCGCCGGCGAAAGTGGTGCACTGGATCAGTCGCGGACGGGTTCGGATAACCTCTGGGGATCTGGTGTAACAACGACCGGACCGCAGCCTTGTACAGTCGGTCGCGCTCTACATAGACGCCGATTGTCAGGAGGGGCTGCATGACGAGCAGGCTGCTGCAAGTGGCGGTTGACTGCCAGGACCCGCATCGGCTGGCAGAGTTCTGGGCGGCCGTCCTCGACTACCGGGTCATCGAGGACAAGGGCGACCAGGTCGAGATCGCCTCATGGGAGCCGACCGTGGAAGCGGTACGTCGGGAGCCGATGCCCTCGACTGTCATGTTCATCAAGGTCCCTGAGGGCAAGGTGACGAAGAAGAACCGGCTCCATCTTGATGTGATTCCGATCGACGTGAGCCAGGACGACGAGGTTGAGCGGGTGATCCGTCTCGGCGCCAGGCGAGTCGACCTCGGTCAAGGTGAGCAGAGCTGGGTGGTGCTGGCCGACCCGGAAGGCAACGAGTTCTGCGTTCTGCGCAGCATCGCACCATAGCGACGATCGGCCGACCGATGGTCGACGACTGAACGTGAGTGGGGCGTGCCGCCTGTCTGCCTCGGACCGGCGGCCGAACGCGACCAGATCACGTGCACTGAGCCATTTTCATCGTGTGTAGCGGCTGGTCTCGACGCGGTGTAGGGCGAGGATGGCTTGCACGATCGTGGTGGCTCGGCGTGGGCGGCAGCGGAGCTTCGCCAGGATCTTCCAGGTTTTGAGGGTGGCGATTGCGCGCTCTCCGCGGGCCGGGATGTTTGCGTGCGTCTTGTGCACCGCTTTCTGCCGACGCGACAGCTTCGGCCGGTGACGGTGGCGCTTGAACGGTGTACGCACAGTCCCGCCAGGGCCCTGGTGGCCCTTGTCGGCGAACGTCATCACGCCTGCGCTGCTCAGCGCGTCGATGATGTCGTGGGTGTGAGCGGCGGTCAGGTCGTGTACTGCGCCCGGCAGCGCCGGTGACGCCCACACGAGGCGGCCGACGGCATCTGCGACGATCTGCACGTTCACCCCGTGCCGTTGGTGTTTGCCGGAGTAGTACGGCCGCTGATCGGCGACTCGGTCGATCGGGATGAGGGTCCCGTCCAGGATCGCGTAGGCCGGTGTGCGGATGCGCGCCATCGCGGCGGCCAGATCATCGGCGGCCGCGGCCAGCAGGGCGATCGCTTCCTGCACGTATCTCCAGGCGGTCGCGACGCCGACCTCGAACGCCGACGCGCCGCTGCGCGCCGGCGACTCGCCGGCGGCGAGGCGGGTGTAGGTGTCGCCGTTGCGCAGGTGGGCCAGGGCGAGCAGCGCCTGCCGGCCTGGGTTGAGGCGCCGCCACCGGGATCGATGCTGGTTGCGGTGCTGGCGGATGCGGTCGGCGAGGTGGTGCAGGGTTCGGCTGGACAGCGGGATCGTGGCGGGGTAAGACAGCACAGCGAGGCTCCCGGTCGGGGCATCGGATCTTGGTCGACTGCTGTCTTACCTGGAGCCTCGCCCTCATCGATGCCCGGGTCCGTCGCACCCACTCTGAGCTGCAAGGTCAACTTGGAAATGGCTCTAGGTACATGTTAATCCGTATATCGCTGTATCAGTTATCCCAATGTCATGGTGAAGCCCACGACACGCTGCTCGCGCGTCATGTGCGGTAATCTGAACAGAGATGTGCGAACTATGGCAGAGGGAGGGAACGTGGCGACGCCATCGGTCAGTGCGCGCACCGCGGCTCCGCGAGCGCAGCGTGCGGACGCTCGCCGCAACGTCGAGGCGATCCTCGACGCAGCCGTAGCCTGCCTCGCCCGCGATCCGGAGGCGAGCGTCGTGGACATCGCCGCGGCCGCGGGCGTCGGGCGCGTCACGCTCTA
The DNA here is from genome assembly GCF_049995355.1 of Dactylosporangium sp. McL0621. Taxonomy (NCBI): domain Bacteria; kingdom Bacillati; phylum Actinomycetota; class Actinomycetes; order Micromonosporales; family Micromonosporaceae; genus Dactylosporangium; species Dactylosporangium sp. McL0621. The sequence goes on along the minus strand of NZ_CP188259.1, from coordinate 7,590,264 downwards.
TGGTCACTTCAAGACCCGCGCCGAGCTGATCGACGCAGCCCTCGTGCGCACGATCCAGCGGGCCGACCAGATCCTCGATGCCACCGACACGACCGGCGATCCCGTGGAAGCGCTCACCAACCTGGTGGCCTCCTCGTGGCAGATCGTGGACCAGTTCCGCAACATCCTGCTGGCCGCGCGCCGCGAGCTTCCCGCGGAACGCATCCGCGGCGTGCACGACCGCATCCTGCGCCGCACCCAGTCGATTGTCGAACGGGGGCAGCGCACGGGAGCGTTCCGCACCGACCTGCCGAAGCGTTGGCTCATCACTACCGCATTCAGTCTCATGCACGCCGCCGCCGAGGACGCCGCCACCGGCCGCGTCAAGGCAGACCAGGCCCCGGGGCTTATCGCGGCCACGCTGCTCGCAGCCTTCACCCCGCCCGGAGCGAAGGTCCCCGCGCTTCCCGGCTGATACGGCCGCCGGCGCGGCCGAGCATGACGTATCCGAGCGCGTACGGCGCGGCGCCAGCGATCTCGACGACGGACGTGATCATGGAGTGGGGTCCGAAGCCGAACAGCGCCGCGGTGCCCCCGATCGCGTACAGCACGCCGCCGAGTCCCAGCAGCAGGCCGGTACCCCGCTGTCCGTGACGGTTGAACAGGAGGGCGAGCAGCACGTATCCCAGCGGGAAGAGGATGTTGGCGGCCAGCACGATGATGCCGCCCTCGATGTCGACGTCTGCGGAGGTGTGCACAAGGTCGGGCGCGTACTTGGCCGTCGCCGGGTTGTGGCCGCCGTCGTAGACGATGAGGCCGAACCAGAGGATGGTGCCGACCAGGGCGGTGTACACCGCGGCAAGTCCGCGCGAACCGTGCCGGCGTGTGCTCAGCGCCAGGACGCCGGCGAGGCAGGTTGCCTGGATGAGCAGGCTGATGGCCTCCATGGAATGGGTGAAGGCGTACCACCCGGCGTGTGCCGCGATATCGTGCCCGTCGCGGGCCGGATGCAGGATGACGGTGAGCAGGAACAGCGGCCCGCCGATCATCGCGGTCAGCTTCACCATGGTCCGTACGTACCGGGTGTCGATATCGGTGTCTTGTCGTGCTGAGCGGTCGACGCTCATGGTTGTGCTCCTCGTTGTTCGTTCGGTCGATGAGACGCGGGGTCGCGACGGCGGTCAGGGCCGCACGGCGTTGACGAGCCAGTACGCGCCGCGCAGCCGGACGCCGTCAGGGTGCTCGAACGGCTGGAGCGCGGCCGTGACCGCTCGCAGCGCCCGGGTTTCGGTCGCCCAGTCGGCGTCTTTGAGGTGGAACCGGACCGGGCCGGTGCCGAGGTGGATTTCCGCGGCCCTGCTCGCATCCGGCCCGTACACCATCGGTACCTCGAGGGGGGCCACAGCGATGTGCGCGAAGCCCGCCCGGGTGAGCACGTCGCGTATCCGGTCGGGGTCGGTCAGCGAGAACATGCCGGGCGCGTACGGGTCAGCGGTGTCGGGTTGGGGTGCCCGGCCGAGCAACGCCGACCTGAGGACGGTGAACCATTCCTGGCGGGTCATCTCCTGCAGGCAGACGAAGGTCAGCCCGCCGCCGGGCCGCAGGGCACCGGCGATGTTGGCGAAGGCGGCGACCGGATCGGTGAAGTAGGTCAGCCCGCCGCGACTGATGGCCGCGTCGAACTCGCCTCCAGGGAACGGGTACACCTGAGCATCGCCCTGCTCGAACCGCACGTTGCCGATGCCTTCCGTGTCCGCGATGACCCGGGCGCGGTGCACCATCGGCCCGGACAAGTCAACCCCCAGCGCGTGCCCCTGAGAGGCCAGACCGGCGGCCAGCCAGGTGGTTTGCCCGTTGCCGCAGCCGACATCGAGGACGAGATCCCGCGAGCCGATGATCGCGGCGGCGAACAAGGGGGCGTTGAGACCACCGGCCACCTTGTCCCAGCGTTCGGAATAGTCGGCCCAGTACTGGCCCTCATATCCGTTCCATGCCTCGGCCTGCTGGGTGTTGACGACGCGGTCCACCAAGACCTCCTGTGGTGTCTGCTTCATGATCATCCGGCCTGTGTCAGTGGATGGGGCGTGGCGCGTCGGCGGGCGCAACCCCCGCCGGGACCACGAACGTGCTGAGCACCGCGGCGGCCGCGGCGGTAACGGCGGCGACCACGAAGGCGAGGGTGACGCCGGCGGTGCCGATCTCGCCGGTCACGTCCGTGGCGGCGACGGTGGACAGCACCGCGACCCCGAGCGCGCCGCCGAGTTCGTGGAAGGTGTTCACCACTCCCGAGCGCGTGCCCGCCTCGCTCGGGGTGACCGCGGTCAGCGCCGCGGTGACCGCCGTGACCATGGCCGCGCCGACACCGATCGCCGCCACGCTCAGCCCCACCACCAGGCTCACCGGACCCCCTGCGGCGGCCGCCACCCCGCAGCCGGCCGCGACGAGCGCCAGCGAACCGGCGGCGAGTGCGCGCCGGTCGACCTTCGTGACGGCCCGGCTGCCACCGTGGGCCCCGATGATCGTGCCGAGCGCGATCGGCAGGAAGGCCAGACCCGTCCCCGCGGCGCTGTAACCGTGTAGGCGCTGCAGATAGAAAGAGCCGAGGAAGAACGCGCCCACCAGCAGGCCGGTGGCGACCAGCATCAGCAGCACGCCGGCCACGACGGGGCGGCGGGTCAGCACCCGCAGCGGCATCAGCGGTGTCGCGGCCGCCCGTTCGACGGCGACGAAGACTCCGTACAGCAGCACCGCCACGGCCAGCGGTACGAGCGTCGACACCGCGAACCAGCCGTGTCCACCGGCGTTGATCAGCCCGTATATCGCCGCACCGGTGGCGAGGGTGACCGAGAGCGCACCGGCCACGTCGACCGTACCCGCGCGTCGTGGCCGGTTGGCGGGAAGCACGAGGGGTAGCAGCACCAGGAGGGCCAGCCCGGTCGGTACGTTGATGAAGAACACCCACCGCCAGCCAGGGCCGGACGTCAGCAGGCCGCCGAGGATCACGCCCAGGGCTGAACCGGCACCGCCGACAGCCGCCCAGACGCCCAGCGCCCTTGCCCGGTCCTTGCCGGCGAAGATCGTACTGACCACCGACAGGGCCGCCGGTGACATCAGGGCCGCACCCACGCCCTGCGCCGCGCGACCGGCCAGCAGCATGGCCGCGTCGGCCGCGAGCCCGCCGACCAGGGACGCGACGACAAATATCACCAGTCCGCTCAGCAGCACCCGGCGCGCACCGAGCATGTCGGCGGCACGGCCGCCCAGCAGCATGAGACCACCGAACGCCAGCGTGTACGCCGTCAGCACCCACGGCACGACTCCCCGGTGCAGCGTCAGGTCAGCACTGATGTCGGGCAGCGCCACGGTCACGACGGTCACGTCGAGAACCAGCATGAACTGCGCGACACTGAGCAGTCCCAGCAGCCACCACGGCCGTGACCTTGGCGATCCGGCGTGCCCCCGATCCGTTGGGACCAGCAACGGCGACGTGTCCGCCATGGCCCGCTCCCTTCCGTGTCACCACTATCTCGTGCAGTGGTGTTCGAGATAGACGCTAGCATCAACTCGAACATCTACGTCCTAGTCGTGAGCTGCGCCATAACGTTGAGTAGCCAGAACGCCGGTGTTCGAATTAGTGGTAGCTTCCAACTCGAACATGCGTGATCGGATTAAGCGAGAGAGATCGTCGTGGCAGAGGATGGCGCGCGAGAATCTGCACTGGTTCGGCGGTGGCCGTACCTGTTGTGCCGTGGCACGACGGCGGGCTTGGGCCTGTTGGGCGTGGCGCAAGGCCGTCCTTGCCGGCAGCTTCCTCAGCGGGCATTACGACGCGCTGAGGGTGCATTTGACGACGGCGATGGTGATGGAGGCCGTCGCGGTCGTGCAGGCGTTCGGCGTGGTCGTACTGCGCCGGGCCGGCGGGCCCCGGTCGGTGATGCTGTTGGGCTTAACCTTCCCCGTGATCCTGGCGGGGTTGACCGGCCTTGGCATGACCCGGGTGGTGGCCCTTCACGTCCCGCTGGCCGTGCTCGCAGTGGTCGGCCTGTTGCGGCTGGCGGCCTGGGTCTGGCGCACGCCGCTGCCCGGTCGGGCTCCGGCGGCTGCCGCGGTCCCCTCCGACCGCCCGGTCGGAGCGCTGTCGTGAACCGGCGCAGCCTGCTGCGTGTGGGTGCGGCCGCGGTTGGTGTGGGTGCCGTGGGCGCGGGGTGGCCGCTGGCGGGAAGGCTCGTCGACGTACGCCCGTCCGAAGCGGTGGAGATCATCACCCGGTTCACCGACTACCGCGGCGCGTTCCTGCTGCACTGCCACAACCTCGAACACGAGGACATGGCCATGATGGCCGACTTCATCACCACGTGAACCCCACACCCTAGCCGGCTCCGGCCTGAAACGAGGACGACCATGATTTCAAGGCAATCAGCACTGACCCGGCGGCGCATGCTCGGCGCCGGGACCGCCGCGGCCGCCGCCGGCCTGCTCCGAATCCCGCCCACACCGGACCACGGGCCTGCGCGGCCCGCAACGGTTCTGCGAACCCCGGACCACCGATTCGCCGACCTGACCGACTACCCCTTCATGCCGCACTACGTCCATGTCGACGGCACCGGCATCCCGCTGCGGATGCACTACGTCGACGAGCGGCCGACCGCCACGCAACCATCCGGGGAGACGATCGTGCTGCTGCACGGCGAGCCGTCCTGGAGCTACCTGTACCGGCACGTGATCCCGCTGCTGGCGGCTGCCGGGCACCGCTGCATCGCCCCTGACCTGATCGGCTTCGGTCGCTCCGACAAACCCGCGTCGGGGTTCGCGTACACGTACCAGCGCCACGTGGACTGGCTCCGCGAGGCGCTCTTCGACCAGCTCGAGCTGCACGACATGACCATGGTCTGCCACGACTGGGGCGGCCTGATCGGCCTACGGCTGCTGGCCGAACACCCCGACCGGTTCCGCCGCGTCGTGGCGAGCAACACCTACCTGCCCACCGGAGACCAGGACGTCGGCCGGGCCTTCCACGCCTGGCTGCAGTACAGCCAGCGCGTCAACCCATTCGACGCGGGAACCGTCGTCGAGGCGGGCACCACCGGCGACCTCAGCGCGGCCGTGAAGGCCGGGTACAACGCGCCATTCCCTGACGAGGCATACCAACAAGGCGCCCGCCAGTTCCCGCTCCTGGTCCCCATCACCGCCTACGACGACGCCACCGCCGCAAACCGCGCCGCATGGGCCGTGCTGCAAACACTGTCCACCCCGTTCCTGTGCGCGTTCAGCGACCACGTGATCCTGTTGCCACAGGCACCCAACACCGACGACCCGAGCTACGCCGTCAGCGAACCCGACAAGTGGTTCCGCGAACGCATCCCCGGCGCCCACGGTCAGCCGCACACCACCATCGCCAACGCCGGACACTTCGTCCAAGAAGACCAAGGCCCCGCCTTCGCCGCCATCATCAACAGCTTCATCGAGTCGACGCAGTAGGGCCGAGGCGGCGCCGGGATCGCCGCGCTGTCCCTCGAGCTCGACCGGGGTGCGTCACACAGCTCACCGCTGACGGCGGGGTGGCCGTGTTTGGAAAAAGTGCCACCGGCGCCGCCTCCCCAGGCGGGACGGGCGATTGTCGCCGTTCGAGCCGGGGCGGTCGGCGCCCCGCGGCGGGCAGTACAGATGTGTCCAACCCTGGCGATGCGGACATCGCAGGTGTGAACCGCGCCTGCCGCAGACCGAGGCCGGTCTTACGGGTTTACGACAAGGTCCGGTCGGTGGCGCTTCATCGCGGCAAGTACATCGGTGAGCGGAACCGGCAGAACCACCGCCGATAGGTTGATCGGGCTGAACCCGAAGCGCCGATTTGCGCGCATCAGCGTCCGGGCTGCCGGCGACGCGCGCTTCACGTATCCATCAGGATCATGGAGTACCACCTCGATCATCTGCTGACGTGTGTTGCGGACCATGACCTGGCTGATCGCGACGGCCCGGACCTCGGACCAGGACACTCTGCCCCACGTGCGGTGCGACAAGCCCTCGTCGGTGATGACCAGTTCCGGCTTGCGCCGGATCAGGCGAGCGCTCGAGACCGCGCCGGCCCAACCGAAGAACAAGACGCCCACCGCGCCGGTGATGTCGGCCCTGACGCTCTGGTGGGTTACCAGCAACCAGATGCTGGCCGCGACGAAGCCTATTGCGCCCAGGGTCAGTAGCGCAGTGCGTCGAAGGGGCGCCTGGTACACCGTCGCTGGCATATGTGCTCCCGTGGGTTGGCGCGAGCAGGGCCGGTACGAATCGTGTCAGTACACCAAGGACCGGCATCGGCCGACAGCCCCTGGGACGGCGCCACCTGTGCCGCGCCAAGCGTGCGCGCTGTAACCTTCGCCACAACGCGGGACAACTGGGACGCCAATGTACGAGTTAGTGCTAACGTTCAACTCGAACAGAGATGTTCAAGTTATTCCCCCCTATTGGACACATGAGATTTCCTGCATGAAGGGAGGTGAAGCGACATGACCTCGTTCTCCAAGGGCTGGTTCCCCAAAGGCTGGTTCCCCAAGGGCTGATCAGGTGTGACCCAAGAAGTTGATCTCAGTCCGAATCGGTCGCGAGATCGCCGAGTCGGGTCCGGGAGCGAATGCCTCGGCAGTCGTGCTGCCTCGGACCCGACTCCGGCGCCCGCGGGTGCATGCTGTGACGTTGCGACAGGGGAAAGCGAATCTCCGCATGGCAGAAGTCTCCTCCTCTACGACCGGATCGCATGACACCTCAGTAGCCTCGCAAAGCAGAGAGAGCGTCAAAGCCGGATACGGCACCGTGTTCGCGGTCAACGAATTCCGGGCGATTTTTGCGGCCCATGTCTTTTCCGTGCTGGGAAGCGTATTCGCCGACGTCTCGCTGGCGGTGCTGGTCTTCCGGCGGACCGGTTCGGCACCGCTGACGGCGCTCGTCTTCGCCCTCGGCTTCCTGCCCTACGCTCTCAGCGGGATTCTGCTCTCCGGCGTCGCCGACCGATACCCCGCCCGCCGGGTGCTGGTGGCCTGCGACCTGCTCTCAGCCGGCTGCGTGACGTTGATGGCCGTTCCGGTGACTCCGCTCGCGGCGTTGTTCGCCCTCCGCTTCGCCGTCTCGATGATGTCGCCGTTGTTCACCGGCACCAGGGCGGCGAGCCTCGCGGACATCTTGCCGGACGACTTGTACGTCTTGGGCCGCTCCGCGGTGCGCATGGTCTCGCAAGGCTCCCAGATCATCGGCTACGGGCTCGGCGGATTGGCCCTGGTCTGGCTGTCACCCCGCTCCGCGCTTTACGTAACCGTTGGTACCTTTCTCAGTTCCGCGCTGCTCCTGCGCCTCGGCACCCGCGACCGCCCGGCCCGGGTATCGGGGGACGACGCGACGATGCGCGGCTCGATCGCCTCCACTCGGCGGTTGTTCGGCGCCCGCCGGGTCCGCGCGCTGCTGCTGATGTGGTGGATCCCGCCGATGTTCTTCATCGTCGCGGAAGGAACCGCCGCGCCTTTCGCGGACGCTGCGGGTGCGGGGTCGGCGGGATTCGGGCTGTTCATGGCCGCGATGCCCGCAGGGACCGCAGTGGGCGAGGTGCTGGCCGGCACCCTGCTCGGTCCGGCCGCCCGCGAGCGGATCGCACTGCCGCTGGCGGCGGTATCGACGCTGCCGATGGCCGCGTTCGCCATCCATCCGCCGCTGCCGCTCGCGATCGTGCTCATGTTGCTCACGGGGCTGTGCGCCGCTTACACGCTCGGCATGGACCAGTGGTTCGTGCAGGCGGTGCCTGTGACGATGCGGGGCAGCGCCATGTCCCTGCTGGGCGCCGGGCTCATGACCCTCCAGGGGCTCGGCGTGACCGCCGGCGGCGCTGTCGCCGCGTTCATTCCCCCATACGCGGTGATCGGCGGAGCTGGTGCGGTCGGGACGGCCTGCGCGTTCGTCATCCTGCGATCGGTGCGCGCGACAGGGACGCGGCAGGGTCGTCACGAGTGAGGTGAGCGCTGCTGTGTTCGGGACGCCTCGGCTCCCGGCCCTGTCGCCGGGTCCGGGAGCCGAGGCGCGTTACTGCGCGGCCGGGGCCTGTTCGGTGCTCGGCGAGCCCGCTTCCGCAGCCGCGCCACGCGCAGCCGCGCCACGCGCAGCCGCGCCACGCGCAGCCGCGCCACGCGCAGCCGCGCCACGCGCAGCCGCGCTCGTTCGGCAGAGCGCAACAGACCTGCATCGACTTGCTCATCCGGCCGGGCGGCCGCCTACGCGAGATGCCAGGCCCGTCTGTCAGGCTCGGCGGCGGAGTCGGTTGCCTCAGCCAGCGCACCGTGCGCGCGGCGCCTTTCCGGCGGGGTCGCCGAGCGGTACACCGCCGAGCGCACCAGCGGATGCCGGAATCTGACGTGTGCACCGAGCTCGATCAGGCCGTCCGCCTCCGCCTGCTCGGCCGCATCTGTCGGAACCCCGAGTTGATCGGCCGCACGCCACAACAGGTTGACGTCGCCGAGCGGCTCAGCGGCAGCCAGCAACAGCAGCGTCCGAGCCGAGGCGGAGAGCCGGCCGAGCCGTTCGCGATAGAGGTGCTCGATCCGGTTCGCCGGTGACGTGGGCAGGCCGAAGCCGCCGGCGAGCCCGCTGGGCCCGAGCCTACCGGCGGCAGGTACCAGGTCGCCGCAGTGGAACTCATGAGCCGATTATCGTGGGCTCGGCCGTTGGTGCAGGTCAGCGTGGTGTACGTGCGAGACGACGCCCACAGCCGGCGAACGGCCCGCGTGTCGGCTGCGCGGCCCGGCGCCCGTTGAGCAGCAATCCCCGCAGCCGCCGTCACGCTGCCACGGGCATGCCGCGGACCGGTCGGCGGTGAAGCCGACGGCCTGGCTGCCACCGGTCAGATGTACCGAGATACGTCCTTCCACGGACCGCGTGGTGGCCGCGACGAAACAGTCGGAGCGCCCGCGCAGAAAACTGTGCGGGCGCTCCGTCATGCTTTGTGGTTCTTGCCGGGGACCGGTCAGACGCCGCGGACGTTCTCCGCCTGCGGACCCCGGCGAAGACGCTGTCCCGCCGTGGCGTGCTCTGCTCGGTGAGGGAAGGAATGACAGCAGCGCGTGCAGCTGGTCAGACCTCCAGGAACTGGTCGAGCAGCCCCGGGACCGCGGCGCGGGCCAGCCGCAGCGCCTCCTGGGTGGGCACGTCGGGTACCGGGTAGTGCTTGGTTGCCGCCGGCGGTGGTCGCGACCAGCGTGGCGAGGCCGGCCCGGCGCTGGAAGAACGTCTCGCGGATGTTCCAGCCGATGATGGCGTCGGTGCGCAGGGCTATCCGCCGACTACTGCGTCGTGAGCGACGCTCACGACGAGGAGTTCGACGTCAGCGATGTACACACTGGCGGCGGCAACGATCTCGGCTTGGATGGAATTGCGATCCTGGTCAACGGCGTCCTCGTGAACTCGACGGAGGAGGTGGAGGACCTTCTCCAAGTCAACGGGTACCTGGAGGTGTCTTTCGTCTTCGTCCAAGCAAAGAGTGGTGGCAACTTCTCGGGAGAGCATATCGCAGCACTCCTTGACGGAGTCGATGAATTCTTTGAAGAGTCACCGACACTCCCGATGAATGAGAAGGTGACGAACTCGCGGCAGATCATGTCCAGGGCCATTGCGTGTTCGACAGGCAGCGGCTTGAGCTTGGGTTATTCGGGGTGATTGACCTCTGCGGAGGTACGTAGGGCGGGTGAGATCACATAGGTGAGTCGAGTCGGCATGGGGCGCGGTGCCGGGCTTGCGCCTGGTCCGTTTCCCCATGCCGCTCGCCGAACCCGCCGTACCGGTCTCCGGGTTAGGGAGTGTCAAGATCACGAAAGCGCCGTTGAACGCGTTCCAGATCGCCTTCGAGGGCCGGCTCACCCCGGCCAACCACTGACCAACTCAACAACCAAGATCAGCCGTTAAGTTGACACTCCCTGGACCGAACTTGGCAGAATAAGAACCGCGTTTTCCGAGCTCAGTGAGGTTTGAGGTTCCAACCCATGACCGGACACCGGGGTTTCATGCCGCGCGGGCGATGACTGCGATAGTCGCTAGGAACGGCGCCGCCCGGGCGGGGGAGTGAGAGCGACCAGTGCGACCAGTCCGGCCATGGCGGTGGCGCCCGCTCCTATTGCGTAACCGATGTGGCTGGTGTGGATGAGGAGTGCGCTTGCGGCATTGGTCATGTGCGCGGTGCGGTCGGGACCGCTGACGGCGACGGAGCCGACGAGGGCTACGCCCAGGACGCTGCCTACCTGGCGGGCGGTGCCGGTGACTCCGGCGGCGACACCCGATTGATCGGCCGGAAGCGCCGTCATCGCGGTGGTGGTCACCGGTGGGTTCATCAGGCCCGCGCCGGCCCCGACGCCGAGGTAGGCGACGGCGAGCAGGGCGACGCCCTGATGGTCCCGCGCCAGTGTGAGCAGCAGCAGGCCCGCGGTCGCCATTGCCGCGGCGGCCAGGACCGGCGGGCGGGGGCCGTAGCGTGCGGTCAGCCGCGCGGACACGGGCGCGGCGAGCGTGATGACTGCGGTGGATGGCAGGAGGGACAGCCCGGCGACGAATGGGCTTTCGCCGCGGACATTCTGCAGGTACAGCGTGGTGAGGAAGGTGAATCCGTTGAGGGCGAGGTACATCAGCGTGGCGATGGCCGCCGCCGCGCTGAATGCCCGGTTGGTAAAGAATCGCAATGCCAGCATCGGATCAGCGCGGCGGTGCTCGAGCGCGAGGAACCCGATCAGGGCCGCGGCGGCCAGGCCGAGCAGGCCGAGGATGGCGGGCGATGTCCAGCCGCGTTGAGGGGCCTGAATCAGCCCGGCGGCCAGTGCGGCCAGACTCGTGGCGGACAGGATCTGCCCGGCCAGGTCGAACCGCGGCCGGCGCGCGGCGGCTGACTCGTCGATGTGGCGTCGGGCCAGCAGGATGGCGAGTGCGATCACCGGAACGTTCACCCAGAAGATCGACCGCCAGCCCAGTGTGGTGACCAGGATGCCGCCGAGCAGCGGGCCGCTGGCCACCGCCAGCCCCGAGATCGCCCCCCAGGTGCCCATGGCGGCCGCGCGTTCCTTCCGTTCGGGAAAGGTGTTCGCGATGATCGACAGACCCGACGGGGGCAGCATTGCTGCGCCGCGTGTAGCGGCCGCCTTGCCGGCGCGGTGGTTTTCGTGTGATTGACCTGACCTGGCATCTATTCCTCCCAGTCGGTATCTCAATGCTGTGTCACAGCCAAGCCTGGGACTGCCCGCGTGATTCGTCCAATACATAGTTGAACCACAAACTATGATTGGGGCTTATGGATCTGCGTCAGTTGGAGTACTTCGTCCGCGTCGCCGAAGAAGCCAACTTCACGCGGGCGGCTGCGAAGGCGCACGCCACCCAGCCCGCGGTCAGCGCTCAGATCCGCAGCCTGGAACGGGAACTCGGCGAGGTTCTGTTCAACCGGACCAAACGCAACGTCCGGCTGACCGACGCCGGTGTGGCCCTGCTGCCCTATGCCCGGGCAGCCCTCGGCGCGGTGGCCGACGCCCGGCTGGCCATCGACGAAATTCGGGGACTCCTTCGCGGCCGGATCAGCGTGGGGATCATGGCGCCGTTGCCATCGATTGACATCGCCGGCCTGCTGTCCACCTTCCATGAGAACCATCCGGCCGTGCAGATCACGCTGACCGAGGCCACCTCCACGCAACTGTTGGACTTCCTGCACACCGGGTACGTCGACGCCGCGATCGTCGGACTTCCGGACACCACGCTTCGTGGCATCGATGCCAGGGTGATCCACACCGAGTCGTTGGTCGTCGTCACCAGCCGCACCGATCCCCTTGCCGGCCGCACAAACATCCATCTCGACGCGCTGCGGGACCGGCCACTCATCAGCCTGCCCAAAGGCTCCGGGCTGCGGGCGTTTCTGCAGGCCGCGTGTGACCAGGCCGGCTTCGAGCCTGTCTTCGCGTTCGAGGCCACCGATCCTTACCTGCTCGTCCAACTCGCGGCCCGTGGCCTCGGCGTCTGCGTTCTGCCCGAGTCCATCGCCAAGACCTACGCAGATCAGCTGCACGTCATGACGATCACGCGTCCTCGCCTGCGCGGGCAGATCGCGTTCGCGTGGAAGTCGGCCGGACCGCACAACGCGGCCGCACGCCAGTTCATCCGCCACGCCCACCGCACATTCACGACGACAAAGCCGCAAGCCGGCACGGATGATGCTGGCCAGGCGTAAAGCTGGTCCCAGGACGTCGCGAGCAAATCCCGTCGACCCCACGTACGGCCGCCAGCCAGACGTGCTCGGGACCTGCCAGTATTGCCACCGCCGGCTCCGGCTGGGCCAACTGTGGGCTGGGGTCGCCAGGTGGATCTGCGTGGGACGGCCACGCTCGCGCGGCTCGGCGTGGGCCCCGGCGACAACACATGCCTACGACAGGGGCGGTAAGTCATACCAGGCCGGGCGACCGAGGAGTGCCCGGCTGGGGACGATCAAAAGGTAACGGGCGGCACGCACCGCGGGCGGTCCGTGATCGCGCGATCGCGGACCGCCCGGCAGACGCCTCGACGCGTGCTCATCGGCCCCGCCCAAGTCGCCATGGAGCGCGTCGCCGGCCCGTGCCCTGGACCCGTCAGGTGGCGGTGTCGCCGACGAGCACGAGTTCGGGAGCGGCCTTTTCGTCGGTGTCGGTGCCTTCGACGTTGAGCCGGGGGAGAATGCGGCCGAGCGCAGCCGGCATGGCCCAGGTGACCCGGCCGAGCAGCAGCATGACGGCCGGCATGATGAGCGTGCGCACGATCAGGGCATCGATGAGCACGGCGCTGGCCAGGCCGAGTCCGAAGAGCTTGACGACTTGGTTGTCACCCAGCATGAAGGCCGCGAAGACGCAGATCATGATCGTGGCCGCGGCGGTGATGATGCGACCGGTCTGGGCCAGGCCTCCAGTGACTGCGGCGGCGTTGTCGCGGGTGCGTTGCCAGATCTCGTGCATGCGGGCGACGAGGAAGACCTCGTAGTCCATGGAGAGGCCGAAGAGGATGGCGAAGATGATCACTGGTATGAACGGCTCCACGGGTCCGGTTGAATCCAGTCCGATCAGATTCTTGCCCCAGCCCTTCTCGAAGACGGCGGTGACTACGCCGAAGGCGGCGACGACGGAGAGGAGGTTCATGACGGCCGCCAGCAGGGGCACGAGCAGGCTCCGGAAGACAGCGGCGAGGAGGATGAACGACAGCGCGATGACCAGGCCGATGAACAGCGCCAGGTGACGGGAGATCGTGTGGGAAAAGTCCTCCTGGACTGCGGTCACGCCGCCGATGCGCACAGTCAGGGCGGTGCCGGTGACGGCGTCGGGGACGACCTGGTCGCGCAGCCGTTTGACCAGGTCGGAGGTCGCTTTGTCCTGGGGTGCGCTGGTCGGGACGACCAGGGCGAGTTGGATGGCGTCCGCTGCGTCGCCGATGGTGGTCGGGGGGCTGACCCGGGCCACTCCTGGCGTGTGGGCGAGGTCGGCCAGCACAGTCTGGAACTCGGCCTGTGCCGCTGTGTCGGCGTGGTCGGCCACGACGACGAGCGGCCCGTTGAAGCCGGGGCCGAAGCCCTCGGCGAGCAGGTCATAGGCGCGACGGCTGGTGTTGGCGGTCGGCTCGTTGCCGGCGTCCGAGAAGCCCAGGCGCAGAGAGAGGAACGGCAGGGCGAGGGCGACGATGACCACCAGCCCGACGATCGCATGCAAGGCAGGATGGCGTCGCAGTCTCGCAGCCCATCCGACCCACATGCCCGAGCCGGTGGCGTCGAGGTCGTCCCCGGCCGGCCGCCGACGTGTACGGCGCCCGAGGACGCGGGACCCGAAGAGACTCAGCAGTGCCGGCTGCAGTGTGAGTGCGGCGGCGACGGTGGTGACCACGGCGATGCTGGCTCCGACCGCAACTCCGTTGAACACCGCCAGCCCGATGGCGAACATCCCGAGCAGGGCGATGCACACGGTGATGCCGGCGAAGAGAACGGCGCGGCCGGAGGTGTTGACCGCCGTGACGGTGGCTGTCTCGGGGCTGTCACCCTTCAGCAGGCCGGATCGGTAGCGGCTGACGATGAACATGGCATAGTCGACTCCGACGCCCAGGCCGATGAGGCTGGCGAGTTGGGTGGTGAAGGTCGGCATCGCCATCGAGTTGGAAAGGATGTCGATGATCCCGAGGCTGGTGCCGACGGACACGATTGCGGTGGCCAGCGGCAGTCCCATGGCAACCAGCGACCCGAAGGCCAGGAACAGCACGATCGCCGCCGCGATCAGGCCGAAGCCGACGCCGCCGAGGCTGGGTGGTGTCTGCGCGGAGATCGCTTGCCCACCGAGTTCGATCTGCAGGCCGTCGCCCTCATGGGCGCGGGCCGTGTCGACCACACGGTCGACGGCGTCGCTCGGCAGGTCGTCGGCCAGCTGGTCGAACTGGATGGTCGCGTAGCCGATCTTGCCGCTCGTCGCGATCTGGCCGCGGGCCTCGGGGGCGAACGGCGAGGTTACGGCCGCGACGTGCGGTAGATGCTCCACGGATTGGACCGTCTGGTCGATCCGTGCCCGGCTGGCGGGCTCGGACAGTGAGCCGGACGTGACGGCGAAGACGATGCGGGAGGTGTCGCCCGCGGCCGTGGGAGAGGCGGCCTCGAGCATCTGCTGGACCCGGGTGCTGTCAGTGCCGGGCGGCTGGAAGTTGTCGTTGTAGTCGGTGCCAGTGGCCATGTCGACGACGCGGACGCCGATGAGGGCGACCAGCCACAGCGCCAGCACGACCCAGCGATGCCGGAACGACCATCGGGCGAGAGCTTGCATGGGGCAGAAGATCCTTTCAGGTTGGCGCACGGCGGTCACGGTTGCCCGACCCGTCCACGGGACGACTCAGGCCAGCAATGCACGCCCTCGGGCGATGAGAGTGGTGAGGATCCGCTCGGTGACGGCGACTACATGCCCTACCGCCTCCGATTAACCTGAACATTGGCGTTCTGGTTCGAACCGTAGCGCTAACCCGAACATCGTTGTTCTACTTATCTAGGTGATATGGCGAGGCTCACAGCGGACATGCTCGACGAGATGATCGGGCAGTAGGGGCTGCCGGCGCTGCCGGTGACCTCCGACTCCGGCTACGGCAACGCCACCCTGTTCCGGCACGGACTCACCGAGCGTGGGCTGCGCTACGTAGTCCAGGTCGACACGACCTGTGGGGCCCGCAAATCCCGTTCGGGCTATGCGGCCCGTGAGGGGACTGAGTCGAAAATGAACCTCAATGGATGGGGTCGAGGGTGACTTGGTAGCCGAGTTGGTTGAGCTGGCCGATGAGTCGCTTGGGCGTGTCGGACGGGGTCGGTGCGGGTGAGGTAGTAGGCGGCGCCGAGGTCGTGGTAGTCGGTGTTGTTGGTGATCATGTGCCAGGTTGCGATGAGGATGCTGTGGCCGACGGCGACGACGGCGCGTTTGGTGCCGCGTCGGCTGGCGATGCGGCGGTAGCGGGCTTGGAGGTAGGTGTCTTTGCTGCGGCCGGCTGAGGCGGCGGCTTCACCGAGGGCGCCGCGGAGCCAGGAGTTGCCTTTGCGGGTGGCGCCGCTGTGGTGTTTCCCAGCTGATTCGTGGTTGCCTGGACACATCCCGGCCCAGGACGCGAGGTGTCCTGCGGTCGGGAATCGGGTCATGTCGGCGCCGGTCTCCGCGATGATGACCTGGGCGGTGCGGACACTGACACCTGGGACGGTGTCGAGCCGTTCGATGATGTGCTGAAACGGCGGCGAGAGACGCCAGACCAGCGGCACGAGAGTTCGCGGGCGTGGCGCGTCGGTACTGTGTCTTCTCATGACCTCGGTAGATGACTTCGCCGACGGATTCCCTCCATCGTCGTCCGGTCGGCATTCGTTGCCTGAACTGCTGGCCAGTGCGAGTGCTGAGGTCCTCCTGCTCGGGCTCACGCCGCCCCGCAGGAGTGTCTCGCCAGCCGAAGCGGCGCAGATCGCCAACGTCACGGTTGCCCGACTGGGCGGCCTGGACTTGGACGGACTGGTGCTGTACGACATCGACGACGAAAGCGATCGCAATCCCGAGCAGCGGCCGTTTCCGTACCTGCCCACCATGGACCCCGTCGTGTTTCACGCCGAGTACCTGTCTGCGTGGCGCGGTCCGGTCGTCGTGTACCGCTGCGTCGGCAAGTACACCGAGGCCGAACTGTCCGAGTGGCTTCACACCGTGGATACCGATCGGGTGCTCAGCGTGTTCGTCGGATCCTCGTCCTCCCGGAAACCGGCACACACTCGACTGGACCGGGCACACGCGCTGCGCGACCAGCTACGGCCGAACCTGCCACTCGGCGGTGTCACCATCACCGAGCGGTACACCCGGCACGGCGACGAGCACCTGCGGATGTTGACCAAACAGGAACGCGGCTGCTCATTCTTCATCTCGCAGGTCGTCTACAACGTAGACGCCACCAAGAGCCTGCTCTCGGACTACTTCTACGCCTGCGCCGACCGTGCGCTGCAACCCCGTCCAGTCATCTTCACCCTGTCCGTCTGTGGTTCGTTGAAGACCCTGGCGTTCGTCAAATGGCTTGGAGTCGACGTACCGCGATGGCTAGAGAACTCCCTGCAGCGGTCACGCGACCCGTTGACTGACTCTTACCTGCAATGTCTTGCCAACGCCCGCGAGTTGATCGATTTCTGCCGGAACCTCCGACTGCCCTTCGGCTTCAATGTCGAAAGCGTCTCGATCCGAAAAGTCGAGATCGAAGCATCCGTTCTGCTCGCTAAGGAACTGCGAACCATGCTCCGCTAGCCGAGCCACGGGTTCAACTTGGCGCCCACCGAAGGGTGGAACTCCCATCGGTAGTTGACCACGCGCGCATGCTGCTGCGCGGTGCAGTCGATCAATACTTGTCGGTCGGCGTGTCGCGGCGATCTAGACCACAAGTTCAAGGAGCATCGGCGGTTGCCTATGAATCCCTAAAGAGAGTCACCGCCGATGCTCCGGGTGCATACCCTACCGGGGTCGCTGAGCCGCGTGCTGGATCTGTTCCGCTCGTGCTTCAACGCCCCTACCTTCGCCACGTTCGTGACCCTGCTGGCCGGGATGGTCGTCCGGCCGGCGCACCGCACCGTGTGCGGCATGCTGGCCGGCGCCGGCCTTTCCGGGGTATGGCATCACAGCCGGGCGCACCGGTTCTTCGCCGCCGCTCGCTGGCGTCCCGACACCGTCGGCCTTGCAGTGTTGCGGTTGATCGTCGGCTCACCTCGTGCCGATCGGAGCACCACTGCTGGTCGCTGTTGACGACACCATGTTCCGCCGTACCGGCCGCAAGGTGTACGCGGCGCACTGGGGCTACGACGGGTCGCTGAAGGTGTTCAAGGGCAACCAGAAACTGTCACGGGGAAACACGTTCGTCGTCGCCGCGGTGGTCGTCATGCTGCCGTTCCTGGGCCGGCCGGTCGCGCTGCCCGTGCTGACCCGGCTATGGCGCAAGGGCGGTCCTGCCAAGACGGTGCTCGCTCGCGAGCTGGTCGAGGTGATCGCCACCCACAGCCGCGGTCGCACCGTGCATGTGGTCGCCGACGGCGCCTACCTGTGCACTGAACTACGCCGGCTCCCGCCCCACGTGACGCTCACCGGGCCGCTGCGCAGCAACGCCAGCCTCTGGCACACCCACCCCGATCTCGATCACCCGCCCCGGCTACGTGGACGCGGCGACCCCGGACCTACGCCGCGCGGATCGGCACCCCCGCGGACCTGGCGCCACGACACCTTCCACCTCTGTCACGGTCACCCGCTACGGACGCACCACCACTATCCGGGTTCACCAGGTGCGGTGCCTGTGGCGCGGCGTGTTCGGCGCCCGCCCGGTCCGTGTCCTGGTGCTCGTCGAACCCCGTAAACCCAACCTCGCGCTGGTCACCACCGACCTGACAACCCCAGTCGCCACCATCGTGGAACGCTACGCAGGCCGCTGGGCCATCGAGGTGGCGTTCGAAGACGCCAAGCAGACCACCGGTGTCGGCGAGGCCCGCAACCGTACCCGCAGGGCTGTCGAACGCACTGTGCCGTTTGGCCTCTACACCCAGAGCATCGTGGATCATCCGGTACCACCTCGCCGGTCACCACCCCAGCGTCGTGCGCGACCGCCGTGACCGCGCACCTGGTACGTCACCAAACGACACCCGTCCTACCTGGACATGATCGCCAAGCTCCGGCGGGTCCTGATCGCCGCCCAATATCAACGCGAAGTACCTGACCAGCCGACCCACGAGGAAATCCGCGCCGTGCAGCTGGCCTGGGCACAGGCAGCCGCGTAACCGCGAAACACGAGCGATAGCTTGCTCGGCCGGGAGGCGTACGAGACGGCCTTGGCCGACCCCGACTCGCTCGCCGGACATCCGGCCGTGCAGGCCCTCGCCGTCGGCCCGCCCGCCGGGCCGCCGGGCTGCCCGGATCTCGGCGGTATCGTCGAGAGCGCCTTCGACCAGATGCTGGAGGCGCTCGACCAGGCGGAAGCCGAGGCGATCGAGTTCCCCGAGACGCCGCTCGAGGTCTCGGGGGTGCCGGCCCCGCCGGACTTTTGGTCGCCGGAGGGCGAGGTTGTCGGGTACGTCGCCCACCAACTGGCTGACCTTCTGATAGCGGATGGAAGCGTTGAGGAGGCCGTCGGCTTACTTGAGCAGCACGCCACCGGCGGCGATTGGCTCGCAGGCCGCCAACTTGCCCGTCTACTTGAGGAGCAGGGGCGCGATTATGAACTCCGACAGCGCGCTGAGTCGGGGGGTCTGCTGCGCCGAATCGATCACCTTGCTTCGGTTGCATGCCGACCGAGGGCATTGGCAGGCAGCGCGTCGGCTCGCAGAGCTGCTCGTAGAGCAGGGCCGAGTTGATGAAGCGATCACGTTGCTTCGCCAGCGAGCCGACCATGGTGACGCATACGCGGGAGACCAGCTGACCCTCCTTTGAAAGAGCAGGGTCGCATCGAAGAGTTGAAATCAGAAGTGGCCGCCGCCGCCCTGATCGCCAACCGCACCGCGTTCGGCCAGTGGGAGACCTTCAAGCTCATCCGCAACTCGAATGGGACCGTGAGCCTGCAGGCCGCGGCGAACAACCAGTACGTGTGCGCGGAGAACGCGGGCGCGGCCGCGCTGATCGCCAACCGCACGACGATTGGCCAGTGGGAGCAGTTCGACCTGATCGCCGCCTGAACGCACTGGCCGCGCGGGCCTCTTGATCGTCACAGATCAGAGGCCCGCGCGGCCCGTTCACGTCTTGATCAAGTCAACCCGCGGGATTCGCGCCACTTCGGTGTACGCGGGTTCAGACCCAGTCTGTTAGGCCGAAGGCGTGACTGTAGGCGTCCCCTGTCGAGTTCACCGGGCTGCTCTCGGCGACGGTTGATGAGAAGCACACCTCCCACGAGTCTGCCTCAACCCCGAGCAATGGGCAGGCCCACGTGTTCAGCTGCACGTGTGAGGAGTTCATGAGGTCCATGTGCGCTGTCAGGGAGAAGGTGCTGGATCGGTTGTTGCGCACGATCACCGCCGCCTGTACGGCGCCCTTACCGGGCGACCTGATCGCGCAGACCTGCGCGAGCAGGTCGAGTTGGATCGTCACAGTGCCGGCGCAGTGCCACGTGCTGGTGCTGGAGGTGATCGGGTTGAGGTTGCCGTTAATTTAAAAACGCCAGGTGCCGCTCGGTGCGTTTGCGGCGGCGGCGGGGCCGGCGGTTGCCAGGCCCAACCCGAGCACGGCAATGACGGCGGCTGCCAATCCCGCGACCATCCGTGCAAGTCGTACGTTCATCCTCCTCTGGACCTTCCTTGATTAACTCGGTCGGGCATGTTCGAGTTCGACGGTACGCTAAACGTGAACATATGCGTACGAATTAGTGACCTGTACTACACGGTGGGCCCGACAGGGGGGGCCGCTCCCGGAAGGGTGCTAGCTTGCTAACCCGTACACGAATGTTCGGGTTATTCGCTCCGCGGGCAAACGCCCGGCAAGCCGCCACCTCTCAACGGAGATCGCGTGAACGCCACGATACTGACCAACGCAAACGTCATCACGTGCGACGCCCGGGGGACCCTGACGCGGGCGGTGGCGATCGACGCCGGTCGCGTGGTCGCCGTCGGCGACGAGGAAAGCGTGCTGTCCCAAGCGGGCGCCGATGCCCACCGGGTGGATCTGGGCGGCGCCACCGTGCTGCCGGGGTTCGTCGACACGCATCCGCATCTGATGCATTTCGGTGTACTGGCCGAGCCGCTCGTCGACCTGTCCGATGCCGTCTCGCACGCCGACATCGTCGATCGCATCGCCCGCCGCGCCCGGGACACGGAACCCGGTGAGTGGATCATGACGACTCCGGTGGGCGAGGCGCACTACTTCATCCGCCGCTCCTACCGGGACCTGGCCGAAGGTGAGCTTCCCGATCGCGCCGTGCTGGACCGCGCCGCACCCGACCATCCCGTGTTCATCCAGGCGTGGGCACCGGTCACGCCGAACGTCTGCGCCATGAACAGCCGCGCCCTGCGGGAACTGGGCATCGACCGCACGCTGCCGGACGTCGTGGACAACGTCTGGATCGAAAAGGACGCGGCGGGCGAACCCACCGGCCGTCTGTCCGGGTCCGTCACCAACTACTACACCGACAGCCCGTTCATGAATCGGCTGCTGCGGCAGTTGCCCCTGCTGGAACCCACCGCCATATTCTCCGGCACCGAACGCGCGATGCGCGCCGCCAACGCCATGGGCGTCACCACCGTCTACGAGGGACACCTCATGGTGTTCGAGCTCGTCGAGGCATACCGTCTGCTGCGCGCCGACAACCGGCTGACGCTGCGCGTGCTGTGTTCTCCCGAGGCGGAGCCGTTCGGCATCCCCTGGGCCGGGCAACCCCTTGAGATGCGGGACTACCTGCACCAGCTATCCCGTGCCCGCGACCTGGTGGACCGCACCGACGATCTGTTCCGCGTCGACGGCGTCACCGTTTCCCGTTATGGTCCGTGCAGCCCCGGGTTCACCCTGATGCGGGAGCCCTACCTGGGCCCGTACGGCGAACCCACCACCGGCCGGTCGTTTGTCAGCCCGGAGAAGATCCAGCAGGCGATCGCCTTCTGCCACCGGGCCGGACTGCGTTTGAACATCGTCACTGCCGGCCTCGCGGAACTCGACACCCATCTCGACCAGCTCGAGTCACTGGGCCGGGCACCGCTGGCGGCCGACGGGCGGGCGTGGCTGGTGCAGAACCTCTACTTCGCCGAACCCGACCAGGTCGGACGCCTGGCCGCCCTCGGTATGGGCGTCACCACCACCATGTCGTTCTCCTGGGGCAAGGGGGAGCTGGTCCGCGAACGCCTCGGAGAGCACCTGCTGCCCGACTTCATCCCGCTCGCCCGGCTGCTCGACGCCGGCCTGCACGTCGGCTGCGGCACCGACTGGGGGCCGAAGAACGTCTTCGAGCACATCGCGCTGGCCGTCGAGCCGCACTATGCGGCCAGCGGCCGCAGGGCCGCCACCCCCGGCATCAGCCGCCGGCAGGCGCTTTCCATGTGGACCCGCGAGGCCGCCCACGTGCTGCGGTGGGAAGGCATCGGTTCGCTGGAACCCGGCCACCACGCCGACCTCGTCGTCGTCGACCGTGACCCGCTGAACTGCCCCATCGACGAAATCGCCAGCACCAGGATCATCGCCACGATGCTCGGCGGAAAGACCGTCGCCGGCACCGATCTCGTCGGCGACGTTGTGTCGTGTCCGAGTTGACGCCGGAACCCAGAACATGAACAGCGCTGTTCGGAGAAGGAGTTTTCGCCATGTCATTCCGTCACGTCGTACCCATACCAAGGAGATCGGCGATCGGTCGCGTCGCAGAGGTGTACGCCCAGTCGTCCGCCGACTTCGGCCAGGTCGCCTTCATGATGTTGTCGCCCGCACCGGACATCCACGCCGCGACCTGGGCGGTGCTACGGGAATCGGAGCTGGTGGGGCAGGCGTCCCGGACCGACAAGGAAGTCGTCACCGTCGCGGTATCGCAGGCCAACGAGTGCCGGTTCTGCATCGACGCGCACACGATCATGATTCACGCCACCGGTGAGCACCGGCTCGCAGAGGATCTTCTGCACGGGCGGCCGCTCGCCGAACCTCGGTACGACAGGCTCGTCGCCTGGGCGAAAGCCACCCGGACTCCGGGCGCGGAGCAGCTGCGGGAACCACCGTTTCCGGCGGAGGTTGCCGCGGAGTTCATCGGTACGGCACTGTCGACCCACTTCACCAACCGCATGTTCTCCTGCCTCACCGACGAACGGCTGATACCGGGCAACCTGCAGCGTTCGTCATCGGTACGCCGGGTGGGAGGCATGACCTATGCCCGCACGATTCGCCGTGAGCTCGCGCCGGGCGAGAGCCTCGCTCTCCTGAGCGACATCCCGCGAGGGCCCGTGCCGCACTGGACGGGGGACACGCCCATCGGGATCGCGCTTGCCGCGCTGCGAGGCGCGGCGGCCGCGGGCGGGGAACTGTTGAGCGAATCCGGTCGCGAACTTCTGCGCACCGCGATCGCCGACTGGGACGGCGCACGCCCGTCCGCCGCCTGGCTCGATCAGCGGCTGGCGAGCGTTCACGCAGCCGATCGGCCCTCGACCAGCCTGGCCCTCCTCGCCGCGCTCTCACCGCACGAGATCACCGACGCGCGCGTCGCCGCGTGGCGGGCCACCGGCCACGACGCCGACGCCGATCTGGTGCGGCTGCTTAGCTTCGGCGCCGTCACTGCCGTCGATCGGATCGAGGAGGCGATCACCGGCGACCATCGCCCTCACCAGTTCGACATGACGTCGTCCTGAACGCGGGCGCGGCACCCCGCCCGATCCCCGGAACCCCGGGACAGCCGCGCGACTAGACTCGCGGTAGTTTGTTGACTTCATGGTGGATGGTCTGGCCGTACGGCGGTGAGGTGAGCACCAGGCTGACCCGGCCGTGCAGCTCCAGCGGGATTCCGTGGGGGAGTGTGGTGGCGTCGCCGCACATGATCCGGCCGTGCCCGGTGCCGCCCTGGCGGCGGGCGAGCTCGATGTTGGCGCGGGCCAGGGCGGCCCAGCCGGGTTCGTATTCCATGCCGAGGGCGTCGCGGCCGGCGTGGATGGCCTCGACCAGTGTGGTGCCGGTCCCGGCGAGGGGTCGAAGACGAGGTCGCCGGGCTGGGTGTAGTCGCGGATCAGGGCGGCGGCGAGGTCCGGTGCCATCCGGGCCGGGTGCGCCCCGGACCCGGCGACGAACCGGCCGTGGCGCTGCCGGGCCGGGCCGGGCTGCGCTGCCCGACGAGGATTACCGACAACAACGGCGCCGGCGGCGTGTCGCCGCAACCGTGCGACACACCGGCACCGATTACGGCGGGGCCGGCGACATGCGGATCGGTGTGCTCAGCCACGGCCGCCGCCCCGAACGACGAACACGAACAGGTCCAGGTGGACCGTGAGGTGGGCGGCGGCACGCAGCATCCCGGGGTCGGCCGGCCGGGCCCGCCAGGTGATCTGCTGCCCGACGATCGGCGCGGTGATCGCGACGATGTGCTGCAGCCAGCCCAGACCGGCGTGCTGCGCCGCCGGGATCAACGCGCTGCTGTGCTGCACGAACGTCTGGTTCGGCCAGGGCGACGATGGTGCAGCCACCCGGTCCCATGAGCCGCCGGCAGGCACCGAACATCGCGATCAGGCTGTCGCCGTGCATTCCGTCCGGGCGGTCGGCCGGGGGCCAGGGCAGCACGATCAACGCGACGGTGCCGGCGGCGGGCTCGAGGTCGGCGAGCCGGTCCGGGTGCGGCACGCTGCGGTAGACGCGGCCGCCGGCGCCGGCCGCGCCGGCCAGCGCCGGGTCGTCGCCGATCGACACGATGCTGTCGCCGGGACGGGTGTGGACGCCGACCAGCAGCGCGGCCATCCGCGGGCTCAGCGCGTCGGCACGCCGGTGGCCCCAGCCCGCGTCGACGTCGGCGACCCGCCACACCGCGATCGGCACCGGCGGGTCACCGGGGACGATGTCGATGTCCCCGCTCGCGATCAGTTCAGATAGCGCCAGCGGGTCATCCGCGCCGTCCGGGCCGTACGGTTCCGGACCGTGCGGGTCAGGGTCGTGCGGCGTGGCGGGGTGGTGCGGGGCATTCGGGTCAGGACCTACGTGGTCGTGGTCAGGGCGGTCATCATGCTCGGTCGTGGGCGGGTACGGCTCCCGCGCCTGGCGGCTCGTGTTCACGCCCACCCATGGCCCAACCAGACCGATGCCCGCAGCGGTCGTCCGGAAAGGCCACCCAACTGGTGCCCAACCAGCCCCAAGGCGCCCGGCCGCGTGGGTTCCCCACCCAACCTGGTTGGGTGCGATCGGCGGCTTTACCCAACCAGTTGGGTGCCCAACCAGCGCCAAGCACGCCGCGGCGCTCCAGCCGGCCCCGGTGCAGATGCGTCGGGCCAGGTCGTCGTAGCCGGACTCGCGGCGACCCGATCGACGGCGCGGATACCCGGCGCGACCGACATGCGCCTGCTGGTGCAGCCAGGCAGGGAGCCGGTGAGTGCGGCCCGGCACTCAGCCCGCCGGGCTGGTCATTGTGCGACGCCGGCTTCGTTGCATTCGCCGTTCGGCATGATCGAGGCAGGCTTGAGCAGTGAAGTCTCCATGCCGTCGGTGGTCTCCGCCGCAGTCAGCGTTCGCTGCGTTCCGGTTCCCGCCGGACGTCATCGTGGTCGCGGTCCGGCTGTACCTGCGGTACGGGCTCTCCTACCGCGACGTCGAGGAGCTGCTGCTTGAGCGCGGTGTCGAGGTCGACCACGTCACAATCTTCCGGTGGGTACAACGATTCACGCCGCTGCTCGCTGACGTCGCCGGATTCTGCCGGCATTCGCCTGGTGACAGGTGGTTCGTCGACGAGACCTATGTCAAGGTCGGTGGCGTCTGGCGGTACGTATATCGGGCCGTGGATCAGCATGGCCAAATCATCGACGTCCTCGTCTCCACCCGCCGGGACGCTGCCGCGGCGCGCCGGTTCTTCGACCTGGCGCTGGCCACATTGAAGGTGACACCCGCCGAGGTCGTCACCGACGCGGCACCGGTGTATCCGGGCGTCCTCGACGAGCTGATCCCGTCGGCGTGGCACCACGTCGAACGCCATGCCAACAACCGGGTCGAAGCCGACCACAGTCAACTGAAACACCGGCTCAGACCGATGCGCGGACTGCGCACCGACCGGACCGCGCAGACGATCATCGCCGGACATGCCTTCATGCAGAACCTCCGCCGTGGCCACTACGAACTCGGCCACGACGCCCCACCCGGGCTTCGCGTCGCTGCGGCGTTCGCCGAGCTCGCCACCGCTATCTGACGACTGGCCACACACTCGCCCAAACGCGCCCTCCGATCGGCAAACGCAACAGCGCCCCGACGGCGATGCGATGCGCTATGCCGCCACCGCCGGCAACCTCAGCAAGGCGCTCGGCACCGGATCCAGATCGTCGGGTCGCTCAGCGGCACGGTCGTGGCCACCGGGCAGCCGGCGCACTGCACCGACACCCGCACCGACCCGCGGGTCAACCGCGATGCGTGCGAACGGCTGCTGGGGATCGGGTCGATGCCGATCGCCCCGCTGTTCGCCGGCGACGCCATCATCGGCGCGCTGAAGATCTCCGCCATGCGGGCGGGTGCGTTCGACGACACCGACGAACGGCAGCTCGGGCTGCTCGCCGACAGTCTCAGCTCCGCCCTGCGCCACGCCGCCGATGTGCAGCGGCGCGGTCGCGGCGTTGGGGTTGACCTTCAGACCCGCCTCGGCCGCGGCGCGGTCGACGGCGAAGTTGTCCTTGCCGCCGAGCATGTAGTCATAGACCCGCGCGGGGTGCGGTCGTTCGGTGTCGAAGGGTGCCGCCATCGATCCTCCTCTCGCGGGGTGCATCGGCGGACAACATAGCGTCAGCGGTACTCGGGCTCCTGCGCGAGCGTGAAGTCGCGGTGATTGTCCTTGTCGTAGCGGGTGAACGGCAGCGGCTTGCCGGTTTTGAGGTCGTACACCGAGCCGCTGGCCCGGAAGGTCACGCCGAGCTTGCGCAGCGAGTCGGGCACGTCGACGAACGTCGACCACGAGTGGTCGGTCCGCAAGACGAGGTCGCCGGGGATGGGGACGGTGGCCCCGGTGATCTTCAGGGAGGGGGCGAGCTTGAGCTCGTACCCGAAGTCGTGCGGCACGTCCAGATCGAAGTTCACGACGAGCCAGGCCCGGCCGTTCGGCGCCCAGCCGCGCTCCGCGATCCAGGGGCGCAGCGTGAACCAGATCGTGGCCTGCATCCAGTACGTCTCGTCGGCCTTGTTCAGCGACGGTACGTGAATGAGGTCCTCGAGCCGCACCTGGTTCTCCAGCAGCGGATAGCACAGCGGGATGTTGTCGCGGCGCTGGCCGGTCCGCAGCGTGATCGACTGGGTGCGGCCCTCGTCGGTGACGCTGAGCAGCGGGTCGGCGCCGACCGGGACGGCCACGACCACGACGTCGCCGCCGGTGGGCGCGTCCTTGATCGGCCGGGCGGCGCCGTTGACCACGACGGCCGCCTTCAGCGGGCCGTTCGGCTTCGCCGGGTTGGTCATCGTCCCGTGCTCGTTCATCCGGGTGAGCAGGAACTCGCGGCCGGCGCCGGGCAGCAGGACCTGGTTGATGTCCTCGGACGGGATGCCGTACGCCCGCTGCTGCTCCGGCGTGATCCGCTGCAGCACAGCGGTGGCGTCGATCCAGAACCCGAAGTGCGGCCCGGCGAGCGCCGCGCCGAGCGGCAGCTGCTTCGGGGTCACGCCGAGGACGCCGAACGTGTCGGCCCTGGTGCCGGACCCGACGGCGACGTAGTCCTCGGGCACGGTGAACGGCCCCGAGGCGGCCGCCGAGGACGACCCGGCCACGACCGCGGCCGAGCGCGAGGCCGGTCCGGCGCCGCACCCGGCGAGCGTGAGGACCAGCGCGACGGCGCAGAGTGTTCGCAACGCCCCTCCCCAGATGCGGCGAAACCACGAACATTGTGCCGTACCGATGGAACGGTCACAAAGGCAGCACCGTCATATAGCCCAGGAGGGTCCGATGCCCCTATGTTTTGTCAAGCGGTTCGTGGGGTTGAGCCTGCGGTGTTGAGCTGTTGGATCAGTTGATAGACCTCGCGGGCGATGTAGCGCTTGAGGCAGCGGATGGCTTCGCGGCGGGTGTGGCCTTGGGTGGTGCGTCGGTCGAGGTAGTCGCGGGTGCGTTGGTCGGTGTGGGCTCTGCTGAGCGCGATGCGGTAGAGGGCGGCGTTGGCGCGTCGGTCACCGCCGCGGTTGAGTCGCCGGCGGCGGGTTTTGCCGGAGGAGGCTTCGACGGGGCTGACGCCGCAGAGGGCGGCGAAGGAGGCTTCGGTGTGCATCCGGTCGGGGTTGTCGCCGGCGGTGACCAGGAGCGCGGAGGCGCTGTCGGGGCCGATGCCGTTGCGTTGCAGCAGTTGCGGGGCGTGGGTGTCGAGCACTGCGGTGATCTGTTGCTGGAGTTCGCGTTCCTCGGTGGTGAGGGTTTGGATGCGTCGGGCGAGGCGGCGCAGCGTGTATCGGGTGGCGGTGGCAACGTCGGTGGGGGTGGTGTCTGGTAGGTCCGCGCAGCGGCGGATCAGGGCGGTGTTGGTGCAGCCGGTGAGCTGGTCGCGCAGGGCCGGGTCGGCGTTGACGATGACGGCCTTGAGCTGGTTGATCGTCTGGGTGCGGGACTTCACCGCGGAAGCTCGGGCGAGGCGGAGCAGGCGCAGGATCTCGACCGGTCCGTCGGCGGTCTTGGCGGCGGTCGTGGCCCGTTGGGACAGCACGGCGTGCGCAGCGGCGACCGCGTCGACGGTGTCGGTCTTTCCGTGGCGGCGGCGGGCGGCGCGGTCAGGACGGTTGACCTCGATCACAGCGATGTGGTGGCGGCGCAGGAACCGGGTCAGTGCGGCGCCGTAGGAGCCGGTGCCTTCCACACCGGCGCGGTTCAGGATGCCGAAGCTGCGGGCCCAGGCCAGCAGCTGGCGGTAGCCGGTGGCGGTGGTCGGGAAGGCGGCGTCGCCGAGCTGGACGCCGAGCGTGGTGATGACCGCGGCGACGTGGATGTCTTTGTGCGTGTCGACGCCGAGGAGCACCTGGTTCCGGTCCGGATCGGGCTGCCCGGCGGGGCCTGCATGGGGCATCCTGGACATGGCGTGTTCGTCCTTCCGATGGCTCGTGGGCGGATAGCCATCGCCGGACCGGTGGGGCGGTCAGAACTGTGACGGTGCGCTTGTTCGCAGCAAGGCCCCTATCGGGACACGCTCTACCGGTCCGGTGACAGCATGCGCTCCCGCCACCGACGGTCGACAGATCGGACCAAAGGCATCGACCGAGCCAGTTGCGTTGCGGGTCAGACCGCGGCAGCCGGAGCACGGCTCCAGACTCTCAAAGCCGCAAACCGAGACTCACAGTTGCGTTGAGCGTGCCCTGGGCAGGCAGGCTTGCGCGGTGAAGGTCCCGAACCGCCGGCGTCCGTCCTTGCCACCACGGTCGGCGTTTGCCGGGTTCCGGTTCCGCCGGGCGTCATCGTGGTCGCCGTACGGCTGTACCTGCGCTACAGCCTGTCTTACCGCGATGTCGAAGAACTGCTGCTCGAGCGTGGCGT
This sequence comes from Dactylosporangium sp. McL0621, assembly GCF_049995355.1. NCBI lineage: Bacteria > Bacillati > Actinomycetota > Actinomycetes > Micromonosporales > Micromonosporaceae > Dactylosporangium > Dactylosporangium sp. McL0621. The sequence continues at coordinate 7,561,635 of NZ_CP188259.1, read as the reverse complement.
TGAGGTCGATCACGTCACCGTCTTCCGGTGGCTGCAACGGTTCACGCCGCTGCTCGCCGACGCGGCCCGGTGCTGTCGGCATTCGCCCGGCGGCAGGTGGTTCGTCGATGAGACATATGTCAAGGTCAGCGGTATCTGGCGGTACGTGTACCGCGCCGTCGACCAGCACGGCCAAGTCATCGACGTGCTCGTCTCGGCCCGCCGTGACGCCGTGGCGGCACGGCGGTTCTTCCGCCGGGCGATAACCATGTTGAAGGTGCGACCCGCCGAGGTGATCACCGACGCGGCGCCGGTGTACCCGGCGGTCCTCGAGGAACTGGTCCCCGGCGTGGCAACACGTCGAACGCCACGCCAACAACAGGGCGGAAGCAGACCACAGCCAGCTCAAGCACCGGCTCAGACCGATGCGCGGGCTACGCACCGACCGGACCGCGCAGACGATCATCACTGGCCACGCGTTCATGCAGAACCTCCGCCGCGGCCACTACGAACTCGGCGTCGACGTCCCACGCGGACTCCGCATCGCCGCGGCGTTCACCGAACTCGCCACCGCCATCTGAAGACCCGGCCGGCCCCCGCTTCAACACGCCCTCCGACCGGCAAATGCAACAGCGCCGTCCCGACGTGTTCCTGGCGTGATCGGATGCTCCGCACCTGTCGAGCACGACCGGCGCCGCAACGGCATACGGGCGTCATCATGGTCAAGGCGACGCGACGGCTGTCGCAGGAGATCGCGTGGACCTGCGGATACGCGCCGCGCTACGGATCAGAAGGTTAGGGGTTCGAGTCCCTTCGGGCGCGCAAGATCGCCAGAGGTCTGAACCGCGGAAACGCGGTTCAGGCCTCTCGCCGTTTCCGTCCCCTGTGGACGGTGGGTGTCACGTGGGTGTGCCGTGGGTGCCGGTGATTGCGCGGCCTGCTGGCCGCGTTTCGGCCTCCTGACCTGGGGCTTCGCCTTGTGCTCGGGTGTGGTGGGTGTCGGAGCACCTGTTTTGGGTCCGCGGTCGGGTCGGTTCCTTCGCGCCTTGGTTTTGATCTTCTTGCGGGTGCCTCGGGCGGCGGCGAGGACGAGCTGGGCGGTGTCGTCGGCGCAGCGGCGTTGGATCTGGGGTAGGACGCTGGTGTAGGTGTCGGCCGTGACGACGATGCTGGAGTGCCCGAGCAGGTCCTGCAGCGTCTTGAGGTCGGCGCCGGCCTCGTGGGCCAGGGACGCGGCGCCGTGGCGCAGGTCGTGCAGTCGAACGGGCGGGAGGCCGGTGCGTTCGATCAGTTTGCGGAAGCGGGTGGTGGCGTAGTTCGGGTTGATCGGCAGTCCGTCGCCGCGGACGAACACATACCCGGAGTCGACCCACGTGTGGCCGTCGGCGAGGGTGTCGCGGCACTGGTCCTGTTGCCGGCGGCGGTGAGCGCGCAGGATTCGGACGGTATGTTTGTCCAGGGCCACGGCGCGGCGGCCAGCGGGGGTCTTGGGGTCGTTCTCGACGACCTGATAACCGGCGGTGGTGCGGTTGCGTTCGATGGTCAGCACGGCCCGGTCGAGGTCGATGTCGGTCCACCGCAGTCCGCACAGCTCGCCGCGACGCAGCCCGCGCAGGCCGGCGAGCCACCAGAAGGCGAACATCGCGTCGTCGGTGACCGCGCCGAGGAACTCGGCGAGGTGGTCGGCGGTCCAGACGGCGACGGCGGGGTGGGCGCCGGTCTCTTTCCAGGAGGCGACACGGGCTTCGGTCCAGACCTTGGCGTGGGGTTGCTGGTAGCCCTTGATCTCGATGTGCCGGGCCGGATTGCAGTCCAGGACGCCTTCTTTGACGGCGAGGTTGAAAGCGGCGCGCAGGGTGGTCCGCAGGTGCTGCAACGCCGATGCCGACTGTGGTCGGCCTTTGCTGTTGGTGACGCCGCTGATCTTGTCGAAGACGGTGCGGAGCAGGCCGGCGTCGAGGTCGGCGAGGCGGTAGGCACCGAGGTGAGGGATGAGGACCTGGTCGACGTCGCGGGTGTAGTGGAAGCGGGTAGTCGCGCGGAGGTTGGTGCGGGTGTCGAGCCAGTGCCGCAGCCACCGTTGCACGGTCCAGCCCTGCGCGGTGCGGTCCGCGGCGGTGCCGGCCAGCCACGCGTCGCGGGCCTGCCGGGCGGCGGCCTGCGACGGGTAGCCACCGCGGCGGGCACGTTCGCGGCGGCCGAGGAGATTGGTGGCGGAGCAGTGGAAGTACCAGGAGCCGTGCCCGCGGTCGGTGAGCTGGGGGCATACCTGCTCGAGGCGCCGCCGGTTGTCGTCCCGGCAACCGCACCGCTTGAAGATCACACCGTTGGTCGACCGCATGGCTGGCACCTCTCTCCGGCTTTACCTGCGGTCAGCATGGGCGGCTCGGTGAGGGGCGGTCGTCACTCGGCAGGGTGACAGTCCTGTCGGGTCAAGCCAGGTGTTGTCCGTCTTGTTCGGGGTGGAGGATGACGACTCCGGCGGTGCCGTCGACGGTGACGAGACGGCCGGACGTGAGTCGGTGGGTTGCGTCGGCGGTGCCGACGACGGCGGGGATGCCGTATTCGCGGGCGATGAGTGAGGCGTGGGCGGCGAAGGTGCCACCGTCGGTGACCACGGCGGCGGCCCGGCCGAACAGTGGGGTCCAGGCCGGTGCGGTGGCTTTGGCGACGAGCACTGCACCGTCGGTGAAGGTGGCGAAGTCCTGTGGTCCCTGGACGATGTGGACGGGGCCGGTCGCGCGGCCGGCTGAGGCGGGGTGTCCGACGATGACTGCGTCGCCGGTGACTGGGGCGCCGCGGGCTTGTGCGACCGCGCGGGCGATGACGTCGCCGATCAGGCGCGGCGGCCGGCCGAGGGTGAGTGGGGCGGCGAGCCGTCGTTGTCGCTGCCACTGGTGGCGCCGCTCGGCGATCGTGGCGGTCAGGGACCGGTCCGGTTCGGTGAGCGCGGTGAGCAGTTCGTCGTGGGTGCAGAAGTACACGTCGTCCGGTTGGTCGATGACGGCAGCGTCGGCGAGGTGCCGGCCGAGGCGGTGTGTGCAGGTGCGCAGGGCCGGCCAGGCGAGGGTGAGTTCGCGGGCCTGGGTCTCCCGGATCTCGGCGTAGCGCTGGTTGACCCGCAGCAGTTGCTGGAACTGCGCGGCGAGCTCGGGCCGGTCAGCGAGGGCGGCCGTGCAGCGCTGCTCTGCCGCCTCGCGGAGCGCGGCGATGCCGGCGTGCCGGTCGCTGCCGCTGGCGGTGGCTGCTGGCAGTTCGCCGGCGAGCGGGTGGTACCAGTCGATGCTGTGCACTGCATACGGGGCCGGGGTGTACCGGGTGCCTGGGAGGCCGCGCAGCAGCACCTGGGCGCCGCCGTCGGCGTCCGGCAGCGCTTCGGTCAGATGCTGGCGGGCGAAGCGGGTCAGGCAGGCCTCCATCTTCCAGGCCGATCCGCCGACGATGGCCAGGAACCACAGAGCGATGCCCGCCTCGCAGCCGAGCTCGTCGACCAGCGCCACGAGACGGCGGCGGTCGGCGGTTTCGGCTTGCGTCTCGGCAGTGGCGGCGAGGGCCCGGTACCGGGGCAGTTGTTCGTCGCGCCAGGCCAGGTACAGCCCGGCCAGGACGGCGCGGTCGGCGGCGGCCGGGTCACGGCCGACTCGGACCAGCGCGTTGTACAGCGTCCGCACCGCGCGGGCGCGGCCGTGCCACAGCACCCGGGCGAGCAGCCTCGGGGACGGGATCGGGGTGGCGTTGAAATACCAGCCGTTGACCAGCGCGTACCGGAACGGCACCCGCAGCCCGATGCTGGCGTGCATGCCGTCGAGGTAACCCGATTCCAGGGCGGGCAGCAGCCAACTGCCGAACAGCGGGGTGACCGCTTCGGGGAGCCATTCGCCGAGCCGGAAGTTGCGCATCCACAACCCGGGCCCGGGCGGTGTCCACGCCACGGTCTGCGGCAGGGAGGTCATCGGCCGGGCCTGCAGCAGCCACAGCCGCCTTTGCTGGTCGATGGCCCATTCGATGTCCTGGGGCCGGCCGTACCGCTCGGCGACGCGCGGCGACGGCTGTCGCCTGACCGGTGCTCAGCACCGGCTTCTTCTCCGGGCCCGGGCGGGTCAGGGTCACGGCCGCGCCGGTGGCGATCCACTCCTCGCCGGTCGTCTCCCCGGCGACGAGGCGTTCACCGAGGCCGCGGATGGCGGTGACGACCGTCTGGTGCCGGTCGCCGGTGATCGGGTGGGCGGTGAACGCCACGCCCGCGGCGATCGGGTTCACCATGGCCTGGACGATGACCGCCATCGCCGTTTCGCCGCGGCCGCCGTGGTATTCGGTGACCCGTTGCGTGGTGGCGGCGGCGAAACATCGGCGTACCGCCGCGCCGAGTCCGGCGGTGTCGACGTCCAGCACGGTCTCGTACAGCCCGGCGTAGGAGGCGTCAGGGAGGTCTTCGGCCGCACCGGAGGACCGGACGGCGAACCGGTCGGCGGCCAAGGACCCCGCCGCGACGGTCAGCTGCTGGTCGAGCCCGGGCCGGTCGAGGGCGTCGGTGGTCACCACGAATCCAGGCGGCACGGGGAACCCGGCCGCTGTGAGCTCGGCGAGGGTCGCCGCCTTGCTGCCGGTTGTCGCCCGGTCCAGGGCGGCGGCGTGCGTGAACTCCACGATGCCGGTGTCGGCGTTCATCGCCAACCTCCATATGTAGTATCGCAAAGTATTGTGATGCTACAGTAGGCGTGTTGGGCTTGGGCCGGCAAGAACCTGGAGGCGCCCGTGCTGCCGATGCGACCGGAACTGCTCAAAGGCCACCTCGACGCGTTGCTGCTCGCGGTCCTGGAACCGGGCCCGCAACACGGCTACGCGGTCATCGAGGCGCTGCGCGCCGGAAGCAGCGGCGCGCTGGACCTGCCGACCGGCACCGTCTATCCGGCGCTGCACCGGCTGGAACGCGCCGGGTTGATCGCCAGTGACTGGCACAGCGTCGGTGGCCGCCGCCGCCGCGCGTACCGGCTCACGCCGGCCGGTCAGGCCGCGCTGGGTGAGCAACGCGCTGTGTGGGACCAGTTCTCCACCGCCGTCACCGCGCTACTGAGCCGCGGTCCACGACCGGCCACCGCATGAACCACCCGCCCGCGACCGACGCCGAGGTGCGGCTGACCGCCTACCTCGCCGCCATCGCCGCCGCCCTGCGCGGGCCGCACCGCCGCCGGGCCGGCATCCTCGAGGAACTGCGAGACGGTCTTGAACTTGCTGTCGCCGACCGCCTCGCGACCGGAGCCGACATAGGTCAGGCCGTCACCGCCGCGATCGAGCAGTTCGGCTCGCCCGCAACGGTCGCCGAGGCGTTCGCGCCGGAACTCGCCACCGCCTACGCCCGGCGCACGCTCGGCTGGTTCGTCGGCACCGGGCCGCTGGTCGGCATCTGGTGGCTCCTGCTGCTGCAGCCCGTTCCGTGGCGCACCGGGCTGGGCAGATCGATCGCCGCGATCCCGACCGTGCCCCTGATCGTGGCCGCGGTCGCCGCGGCCCTGGCGACGTTCGCGACGACCGGCCGCCTGATGCGCTGGCTGCCTGAGGCCGGGCCACACGTCGCCTTGGCCGCCACGATCGCCGTCACCGTGTTGGCCTCGGTCGGCGACACGGTGATGATCGGCCACTGGGCCATGTCGGGCGCCGCGGTGCAGCCTGTCGCGGTGGTCGCCCTGGCGGCCAGCGCGACCCGTATCGCGTGCAGCATCATGACGATGCGGCAGGTCACGGCCCTGCGACACGGCGCCATCTGACGGCGGTGCCGCACGGTGGCCCTCCCGGCGGCGAGGCGCCGGCTACCCGGCGACCGTCAGGAGCGCGGCGAGCTGGCGCATGATGCCGGGCCGGGCGCGGTAGTAGACCCAGGTGCCGCGCCGTTCGGCGTCGACGAGCCCGGCTTCGCGCAGGGTCCTGAGGTGGTGGGAGATCGTCGGCCCGGACAGTTCGAACGCCGGGGTGAGGTCGCACACGCACGCCTCCCCGCCCTCCGCCGAGGCGATCATCGACATCAGTTGCAGCCGGACCGGGTCGCCGAGGGCCTTGAATGCCGGCGCGAGGATCGCTGCGGTCTCGGCCGGGATGCGCTGCTGCGCGATCGGCGGGCAGCACGCGGCCTCGGCGGCGTTGAGGTCCGTGAGGGTGAGCACCCCGGCTTGCTTCGACATGCCTCTAGGTTGACAGATCTCGAAACAGCGTGCAACTCTCTGATTCGACACTCGTCTAGTTCGGCAATCGTCTAGACAGAGAGATGGCAGCCCCGTGAGGAGACGACCATGTTCCGCATCGCCCGCCGCCGCGCCGCGGCCGCCGGTGTCCAGTTCTGCGACAGCTGCGCCGAGGTCACCACCGCCGACGAGCGTGCCCGCCGCCGCTACGAGACCGCCGTCGCGCAGGCCCAGTCCTGGGCGCTACTGCGCTGACCGGCCGAGACACCAACCCGGTATCCACCGAACGTTCCGCTAATCGAAGGAGCACGACCATGACTGACACCCAGACCCAGACCCAGACCGCCGCCCAGGGCGGCTTCGCCGGCGACCCCGCAGCGGCGCTCACCGTGGCGGGGACCGGCGGCTGTTGCGGCAACCCGCCGCAGGCCACCCTGACCCTGCCCGAGGCCACCGACTCAGCCGCCGACCCGGCCGGGCGGGCGGACCGTGCTGCGGCACCACGGCCGAGGCGAAGGCCGACGGCGCCTGCTGCGGCACGGCGGCGAAGACCGAGGCGGTCGCGTCCGGCGCAGGCTGCTGCGGATGAGCGCCACCGGCCTGCCGGCCCCCGCCACCGACACCCTCAAGGGCCTGCTCGACGCGGTGTCCGGCGAGCGGATGGCCACCACCGTCGCCACCCTGGCCGGCGCGCCGTTCACCGGGCGGCGGGTCGGCACGGCCGGCGGCGCCGCAGCCCGCGCCTGGCTCGGCCAGCACCTGCACGACCTCGACGCGGCCGTGACGTTCGAGCCGTTCACCGTCGCGCACGTGCCGGAGGTCTACACCGTGCCGACCGTCCACTGGCGCGACGGCACCACCAGCCACCGGCTCGCGTTCGGCCGCGAGGTCGCCGTGCACCTGGCCTCGGCCGACCAGCCGCTCGTGCGCCGCGGTGACCTCGCCGTCGCCGGGACGGGCGATCCGGCCGGCCGGTGGCTGCTCGTCCCGTCCGGAATGACGATGTTCGACGCCTACGGACACGCCCACGGCGCGCTCGGACTGCTGTTCGGCCGCGGGGTGGACGCCGACGGCTGGCACTACACGATGCTCGCCGGCCCGAACCCCGGGCCGCTGCCGATCCTCACCCTCGACACGGCCACCCACACGGCGATGCTCGCGGTGCCGGCGGGCGAGGGCTGGTTCGCGGCGAACACCCCGATCCGCCGCCTCGACGTCCCGGCCGCCAACGTCCACGCCCGCTGGCGCGACGCTGCGGCCGGGCAACCGGACCTGCTGCTGACCGCGCACTACGACGGCGTCGGCGACCATCCCGGGCTGCGGCAGCCGGCCGCCGCGGACAACGGCAGCGGCATCGCCGTCGTCCTTGAAGCCGCCCGCGTCCTGGCCGAGAGCCTGCCGGACGGGGTCGGGTTGTCGGTGGCGCTGCTGGACGGCGAGGAGGCCGGCGCGCTCGGCTCCGCCCACCACGCCGCCCAACTGCGCCAGCTGGGTGCGGCGCCACTGGTCGTCAACGTCGACGGCGCCGGGCACCTGCACGAGGCCGCCGCCGTCGAGGCCGGCGGACCCGCGCACGGGTTGCTCGCCGCCCTCGACCAGGCCGGCCGGCACACCGGTCTGACGCTCGCCGCCGGGCCGGTCGCCTCGGACAACCGCCGCTACGCCGCCGCCGGGCTTCCCGCGGTCGGGATTGGAGCCGGGATGGCCGGCTACCACAGCCCGGCCGACACTGCCGACCGCGTCGAGACGGCGACCCTCACCGCCGTCGCGCGGCTCGTCGTGACCACCGGATGGCTCCTCGCCGCACCGTCGACTACAGTCTCATCGTAGATCGGCGATAGACGATGATGGTGGTGGATGATGGGCGACCTGCTCGACCGGGCGACGGCGACGACGTATGCGTCGTGGTTCAAGGCGCTGGCGGACCCGTCTCGGGTGCAGCTCGTGGAGTACCTGGCCCGGCAGGGCCGGCCGATGAGCGTCGGCGAGCTCGTGACCGCGGTCGGGCTGGCGCAGTCGACGGTGTCGCAGCACCTGAAGATCCTGACCGAGGTCCGGTTCGTGCTCGTCGAGGCGGTCGGCAACGCCCGGCACTACCGCATCAACGAGGCGTGCATCGGCTGCTTCCCGTCCGCTGCCGACGTCGTCATGGGCAAGCCGGCGCCGACTCCGATCGGGGGATGCGAGTGACCACGGCGCCGGCCTACGCGACGGTGACGATCCGGCCGATGACCGAGGCGGACGCCGAGCGGGTCCTGGCCATCTATCAGGCCGGGATGGACGGCGGCAACGCCAGCTTCGAGCACACCGCCCCGGACTGGGCGGCGTTCGACGCGTCCAAGCTGCCCGAACATCGTCTCGTCGCCGTCGACACCACCGGCGTGGTGCTCGGCTGGGTCGCGGTCTGCCGGGTGTCAGCGCGGGCGGTGTACGCGGGTGTCGTCGAGCACTCCGTCTACGTCGACCCGGCCGCGCAGGGCCGCGGCGTCGGCCGGGCGCTGCTCGACGCGCTCATCGCCTCCACCGAGGCTGCCGGGATCTGGACCGTCCAGTCCGGTGTCTTCCCAGAGAACACCGCGAGCCTGGCGCTGCATCACGCCGCCGGGTTCCGCACCGTCGGTGTCCGCGAACGCGTCGGCCGCCACGTGTCGCAGGACAACCGGTGGCGCGATGTGGTCTTCAGCGAGCGCCGCAGTCCGCACCTCACCTGATCCTTTTCGCGCCCCCGGCAGCGCCGGAGGCGCATCCGCATACTTCGACGTTGCTCAAGACAGGAGCTGCCTCATGAGCACCACCTTCGACACGCTGCCGGTCGTGGTCATCGGTGCCGGACCGGTCGGTCTCGCCGCCGCCGCGCACCTCGCCCACCGGGACCTGCCGTTCCTCGTCCTCGAAGCCGGTGACGGCCCGGCCGCCGCGGTGCGGCAGTGGGGCCACGTGCGGCTGTTCTCGCCGTGGCGGTACAACATCGACGCCGCCGCCCGCCGCCTGCTCTCCGACGCGGGCTGGGTCGAGCCCGACCCGGACGTGCTGCCCACCGGTGCTCAGCTCGCCGGCGACTACCTGCAGCCCCTCGCCGACCTGCCGGCACTGAAGCCGCACGTGCGCTACGGCGCCCGGGTCGAGGCCGTCACCCGCCTCGGCCTGGACCGGCTGCGCACCGCCGGCCGCGACCACGTCCCGTTCCTGGTCCGCCTCGCCGACGGTGACGACGTCCTGGCCCGCGCGGTCATCGACGCCTCCGGCACCTGGGGCACCCCGAACGTCCTCGGCGCCTCCGGTATCCCCGCCCGCGGCGAACAGGCGGCGGTCGGGTTCGTCGAGCACGCGCTGCCCGACGTCCTCGGCGCCGACCGTGGCCGGTTCGCCGGCACGCGGACCGTCGTCGTCGGGGCCGGGCACTCCGCGGCGAACACCCTGCTGGCCCTCGCCGAACTCGCCGGTCAGGTGCCGGGCACGAGCGTCGTGTGGGCGATCCGCGCCACCAGCCCGGCCCGCACCTACGGCGGCGGCGCCGCGGACGCGCTGCCGGCCCGCGGCGCGATCGGCTCCCGCCTGCGTGAGCACGTCGAGGCCGGCACCGTCGAACTCGTCACCGGGTTCGCCGTGCAGGCGGTCACCATCGACGGCGGCCGGGTGGTGCTGTCCGGCGGCAGCAGAGCCATCACCGCCGACCGGATCGTCGCCGCGACCGGGTTCCGCCCCGACCACGGCATCGTCAGCGAACTGCGCCTGGACCTCGACCCGATCCTCGGCTCCACCCGGGCCCTCGCGCCGCTGATCGACCCGAACGAGCACTCCTGCGGCACCGTCCCGCCGCACGGCGTCGACGAGCTCACCCACCCGGAGCCCGGCTTCTACGCCGTCGGCGTCAAGTCCTACGGCCGCGCCCCGACGTTCCTGCTCGCCACCGGCTACGAACAGGCCCGCTCCGTCGTCGCCGCCCTCGCCGGCGACTGGACCGCGGCCCGCGACGTCCAGCTCGACCTCCCCGAGACCGGCGTGTGCAACAGCAACGCCCCGACCGAGACGGCCACGATCGAAAGCAACGGCGGCTGCTGCAGCACCCCAGCCGAGACGCCCGCCGCCGTGCCGGCCGGGCGTGGCCTGGCCACGGGCATCGCGGGCGGGCTGCTGTCCGCGCCGCTGACCCTGGTGGCGCAGCCGACGGCCGGGGAGCAGAGCGGCGGCTGCTGCGGCTGATGACCGCCACCCGCGCCTCGGTGACCGCCGCCTCCGTGGGCGGCGGTCACCATAGGTTCCACGGCTGGCGGATCGTCGCGACGTTCGCGGTCACCCAGACCGTCGGCTACGGCTGCCTGTACTACGCCTTCGCCGTCCTGCTGCACCCCGTCGCCGCCGACCTGCACACCTCCACCGCCGCGGTGACCGGGGCGCTGACCACCGCCCTGCTCACCTCGGCCGCGATGGCAATGCCGGTCGGGCGGTGGTTGGACCGCCACGGCGGCCGGGCCCTGATGACCGCCGGCTCGGCCGCCGGGGCGCTGCTGCTCGTCGCCTGGTCCCAGGTGCAGACGCTGTGGCAGCTGTACGCGGTGTTCGCCGCGCTCGGTGCGGCGATGGCGATGGCGCTGTACGAACCGGCGACCGCCGTCATCGTCGCCTGGTTCGACCCCGCCCGCCGCTCGAAGGCACTGCTCGGCATGATCGTCGTCGCCGGGTTCGCCAGCACCATCTTCATGCCCCTCACCGGCCTGCTCGAGGACCGCTACGGCTGGCGCGCCACCCTGCTCGTCCTCGCCGTGCTCTACGCGGTCGTGGCGGTCCCGCTGCACGCCCTCGTCATCCGCCGCACCGACCATCACGCCGCACCGACCTCCGGGTCGACGTCGGCGTCGCGGCGGGCCGAGGTGCGCGCGGCGGTCCGCGACGCCCGGTTCTGGTGCCTGGCGGTCGCGTTCGTCGCGCACGGCGCCGCGATGAGCGCGATGACCGTGCACCTCGTCGGCTTCCTGGTCGCCGCCGGGCACCCGGCCACGTTCGCCGCCACCGTCGCCGGGCTCCTCGGCGTCCTGTCGGTCACCGGCCGGCTGCTGCTCACCGTCGCCCGCCGCCGGTTCCGGCTCCACGTCGTCGTCGCCGGTGTCTTCGTCGTCCAGGCGACAGCGGCGATGAGCCTGCCCTTCGTCGGCGGCACCCGGCTCGGCGCGGTCGTCGCCGTCACCGGATTCGGCATCGGGTTCGGGGTGGCCAGCCTCGCCACGCCCGGCCTGCTCGCCGACCGGTACGGCACCACCGCCTACGCCAGCATCGCCGGCACCCTCGCCACCCCAGTCACCTTCGCCAAAGCCGGCGCACCCCTCGCAGCAGCCGCCCTCTACACCACCGTCGACGGGTACACACCGGTCCTGATCGTGATCGGCGCCGGGAGCCTCGTCGCCGCCGTCGGGATGCTGGCCCGGGCCACCACGCCGCCGCCGCACCGGACCCCCGCCGGCGATCGGCAGCCGTGATCGATGCCACCGTCAGCTGCAGGGCTGCCTGCATGGATGAGTGGTCTGGTGCAGTCGGCCCGCGCTGGGAAACTCGTGCGCTACCGGGCCGACCCGGCCGCGATCGCCGCCCGCCTGGGCGACCTGCAGAGCTACCTGGCCTGCTGCTGTCCGCCCGCCGCCGAGGCGCCGCAGCCGGCCGGCTGAACAGCGGTCCGGCCCGGCCGTACCGCACGATCTGCCACCTTCCAGCTCAGATCGCGCCTGCGGTTACCTACTGTTCATTTGACCAACCGTAATTGACTCACAGATCATTGAGTCAATGGATGCTGAACTTTCCTCGGTGCAGCGGCGTGCTCGGATCCACGCCGCCCTCGGCGATCCGGCCCGCCTGGCCATCGTCGACACGCTCACCTTGGGCGACGCCTCGCCTGGGGAGATCGCCCGTGCCCTGGACCTGCCGACCAACCTCGTCGCCCACCACGTAAAGGTGCTGCAGGAGGCGGGCCTGCTCGTGCGCACCAGGTCGGAGGGCGACCGCCGCCGCACCTACCTGCGGCTCGAACCCGACGCCCTCACCTCGCTGCACCCTCCGGCGCTGCGGGACGTGCCGCGGGTGGTGTTCGTGTGCACGCACAACTCGGCCCGCTCGCAACTGGCCGCCGCCCTGTGGACCGACCGGGCCGATATCCCGGCCGCGTCCGCCGGCACCCATCCCGCCGACCGGGTCCACCCCCGCGCCGTCGCCGTCGCCCGACGCCACGGCCTGACCCTCGACGCGACCGGCACCGCCCACGTCGCCGACATCGTCACCGACGCCGACCTGGTCGTCGCCGTCTGCGACAACGCCCACGAAGACCTCACCGCCGGGGTCCGTCCGCGGTTGCACTGGTCGGTGCCGGCGCCCGCGGACACCGATGCCGCGTTCGAGGCCGCCTTCGCCGACCTCGCCGCCCGGATCGACCGGCTCGCCCCTGCCCTGCTTCCCGTTCCCGCGCAACGCTCCGGAGCCCGCGATGACTGACGCGACCGCCTACTACCACCCTGACCTGTCCGTGGATCAGCAGCTCGCGCTGCGCACCGCCGCCACGCGGCTCGCGCGGGAGTTCGACGGCACCTACGGCACCGAGACCATCGAACGGTTCCTGCACACCAGCTACGACCAGTTCGCGTCGCTGTCCAGCGTGCCGAACTTCCTGCCGCTGCTCGCCGAACGCTTCGCCCGGCAGCGGCTGCACGCCCTCGCCCGCGTCGAAGGTCACCACCGCGACGGCAAACCCGTCGTGCTGTTCCTGTGCACCCACAACGCCGGCCGCTCCCAGATGGCGCTCGGGTTCTTCACGCACCTCGCCGGCGACCGGGCGGTGGCGTGGTCCGGCGGGTCCGAACCCGGCCGGGAAATCAACCCGGCCGCGGTCGCGGCGATGACCGAACGGGACATCGACATCACCGGCGAGTACCCGAAGCCGTGGACCGACGAGATCGTCCGCGCCGCCACCGTCGTGGTCACCATGGGCTGCGGCGACGCCTGCCCCGTCTTCCCCGGCACCCGCTACGAGAACTGGGACGTCGACGACCCTGCCGGCCACGACCTCGCCGCCGTCCGCCCGATCCGCGACGAGCTCGAACGCCGCGTCCGCACCCTGCTCGACCAGCTCGCCATCCCCGCCAACTAACGCACGCCCGACCCCGAAGACAGGACTTCCACGCACGTGAACCCCACCCTGTGGCGGCGCCTCCTGGCTGAGTTCGCCGGCACCGCCCTGCTCGTCACCGCCGTCGTCGGCTCCGGCATCATGGCCAGCCGCCTCAGCGACGACATCGGCCTGCAACTCCTCGAAAACTCGGTCGCCACCGCATTCGCGCTCGGCGCGCTCATCCTCACCTTCGGCCCGGTGTCCGGCGCGCACTTCAACCCGGTCGTGTCCGCCGCGGACTGGTTCCTCGGCCGCCGGACCGGTACCGGCCTGACCGCCCGGGATCTCGGCGGCTACGTCGTCGCGCAGACCGCGGGCGCAATCGGCGGAGCGATCCTCGCGGACCTGATGTTCAAGCTGCCCGCAGTCGACTTCTCGGCCAAGCACCGCACCGGCACTGACCTGTGGCTCGGCGAGGTCGTCGCCACCGTCGGCCTGCTCCTGCTCATCTTCGCCCTCGCCCGGTCCGGCCGCGCCGCCGTAGCACCCGCGGCGGTCGGCGCGTACATCGGCGCCGCGTACTGGTTCACCAGCAGTACCAGCTTCGCGAACCCGGCCGTGACCATCGGCCGTGCGTTCACTGACACCTTCGCCGGCATCGCGCCGTCATCGGTGCCCGGGTTCGTTGTCGCGCAGCTGGTCGGCCTGGCCGTCGGAGTCGGGCTGCTCGTCGCGCTCTATCCGTCCGTCGGCAGCGCCGCCGGTGACGTCGTCGTCGCCCACCCCGACGACGACTCCGTCCGTTCCTGAACCGACCGCACTGCAATCCGGAGGAACCACCAGATGAGCTCCAAGCCCACCGTCCTGTTCGTGTGCGTGCACAACGCCGGCCGCTCGCAGATGGCCGCCGGCTGGCTGCGCCACCTCGCCGGCGACACTGTCGAGGTCCGCTCCGCCGGCAGCGAACCCGCGAACCAGATCAACCCCGTCGCGGTCGAGGCGATGGCCGAGGTCGGCATCGACATCACCGCCAACACACCGCGGAAACTGGACTGGGACACCGCCGAGTCCTCCGACGTGCTGATCACGATGGGCTGCGGCGACGTCTGCCCCGTCTTCCCCGGCAAGCGCTACCTCGACTGGAAACTCGACGACCCCGCCGGCCAGGGCATCGACGCCGTCCGCCCCATCCGCGACGAGATCCGCCGCCGCGTCGAGCAGCTCATCACCGAACTGCCCGTCACCACCGGCTGACCGACCCGCCCGAGACCCCGCCGCCGGGTCAGGTCCTCACCGGCGGCGGGGTCCACCCTGCCTCTGGAACGGACATCCGTGATGCGTCTGCTCGTCATCGGCGGCAGCGACGCCGGCATCAGCGCCGGCCTACGCGCCCGCGAACTCGACCCCACGGCCGACGTCACCCTGCTCGTCGCCGACCGCTACCCGAACTTCTCGATCTGCGGCATCCCGTACCACGTCTCCGGCGACGTCCCCGACTGGCACCACCTCGCGCACCGCAGCGCCGCCGACCTCGACGCCGCCGGCCTCCAGCTGCGCCTCGAACACCGGGCCATCGCCGTTGACTCCGACGCGCACACCGTCACCGCTACCGCCCCCGCCGGCCGCTCGACCGTAATCGGGTACGACCGGCTGATCATCGGCACCGGCGCCGTCCCGGCTGTCCCGGCCATCGGCGGCCTCGACCGGCTCGGCCCCGCCGACGGCGTCCACGTCCTGCACACCATGGACGACGCCTTCGCCATCCTGCGCACGATCGCCGAGCGCCGCGTCGTCCGGGTGGTCATCGTCGGCGCCGGCTACATCGGCCTGGAGATGGCCGAGGCCCTCACCACCCGCGGCCTCACCGTCACCCTCCTCGAACAGCTCGACCAGGTCATGCCCACCATCGACCCGGAGCTCGCCGCACCCCTCGCCGCGCACCTGCGTGACCGCGGTGTCGACGTCGGCACCGGCGTCAAGGTCCACACCGTCGGCCACGCCGCGACCGGCCGCCTCGCCGTCGGCACGGACGACGGCGACCACGTCGCGGACCTCGTCCTTGTCGTTACCGGTGTCCGGCCGGACACCGATCTCGCCGCGAGCGCCGGGGCCGCGCTCGGGGTGCGGGGCGCGATCGTCGTCGACCGCGGCATGCGCACCAACCTGCCCGACGTCTACGCCGCCGGCGACTGCGTCCACACCTACCACCGCCTCCTCGAGCAGCACGTCTACCTGCCCCTGCGCAGCACCGCCCACAAGCAGGGCCGGGTTGCCGGCGCCAACGCCCTCGGCGGCACCGCGACCTTTGCCGGCTCGCTCGGAACGCAGGCGGTCAAGGTCTTCGACCGGGTTGTGGCCACCACCGGACTGCGCGACACCGCCGCCCGGGCGGCTGGCTTCAACCCGGCCACCGTCGAGATCACCGCCGACGACCACAAGGCGTACTTCCCGGGCGCCACCCCGATCCGCATCCGCGTCACCGGTGACCGCACCACCGGCCAGCTCCTCGGCGCGCAACTGTTCGGCCACCGCGGCGCCGAGATCGCCAACGCGTCGACACCGTCGCCACCGCCATCAGCTACCGGGCCGCCGTCGCCGACATCATCGACCTCGACCTGACCTACACCCCGCCCCTGGGCAGCCCCTGGGACGCCGTCCAGACCGCCGCGACAGCCTGGACCCAAAGCCCAGCCACCTGAATTACCCGCCCGCACCACGGCCCGTCCGGGTGCTGTTTCTGGCCCCACCTCACCGCACATGCATAATCTCTAGCGATGCATCCGCGTAGGCATACTGACAGTCACGAAACGGCCGTGCGTGCGGCAGCGTCCGCCTTTCGTGCCGGGCTGGAACGCGGCGGCCTCCGGATGATCAGCCTCGCCCAGTTCCCGAAGGGCTCATGCGGAGACACGTGCGAACTGCTGGGCCAGTTCCTCGCCGACAAGGGACTCGGTGACTGGCAGTACCGATCGGGCCAACGGGACGAGCCGTTTCACACACATGCGTGGCTCGAGCAGAACGGACTGATCCTGGACATCACGGCAGACCAGTTCCCGGACATCAACGAGCCAGTGGTCCTTACCTGGGCCCCGGGTTGGCACGCACAGTTCCAGCTCATGGGTGGACGGCGCGTGGCCAACCTCCGCTGGTTCGACTGCCACGATCATGTAGACGACGTGCAGTGGACGTACGCGGAGTTGGTACGGCGCGCCGTCGATTCTCCAGCGGCATGAGGTCACGCACCATCCCCGGAGCCGCCGGTCGATGACGAGCCCGCCATGCACATCCCACAAGCCGGCTCCGGTCGTTGAGTCAGACATATCGACGAGATGACCTAAGCGCGAGGCGACGTGCCGATCTTTCTGAAGAACCTTCCCCCGGCCGACCGAGACCAAGACCTTCGGGTCTTCCTGCAGCTTGAAGCGATCGCCAACCTCTGGTGGCCCCGACGAAGTGGTGCGGCAGTGGCTCTACGACCACGGTGAGCATCTTGAGTTCCTCAGAGACTACGAAGACCTCGACCTCGAACGGATCCGCTGGAGCCTCGAGGACGTCCCCGTTGCAGAACTCGAATCGATTCCCACTGGCCCCAGCGACCAGCAGTTCCTCGAGGAGGTCGCGGCAAACCACGCGTACTGGCTGAGCAAGCGCCCGCAACGAATTCAGGACGCCTGGAAGGACACGGGAACGTGGCTCGTGCCACCGATCATGATCTCCCGCGACCTTCTTCATCCAGCGAACCGTGGGCTGCAGGTGATCGAAGGACGGATGCGCACCGGAATCCTGCAGGGACGACGTTCCAGTGATCTGTATGTCGCCGACAGTCACCAGGCATGGGTCGGAAGATCTCACTGATCTGTCCGCCAAGGCGGCTGCCATCGAACGCAGAACCGATCGTCGGGGATCGCGTTGTGTTCCTAGCGTGATCGGACGTAGCGCAACCGTCGAGCGCAACCCGCACCAGACCAGCACGGACGCCCAGCGCCCGCGAGTCGGACCGCGCCGGCGGACGGAGAGATCGCGTGGACCTGCGGATACACGCCGCACCGTTCGAGTACAAAGCCCTTGCAAAACAGCACCCTTCCGTGAGAAGGTAAAGAGGTAGGGGACTGACCTGGGCATCTGACTACGGATCAGAAGGTTAGGGGTTCGAGTCCCTTCGGGCGCGCAACATCAAGAGGCGGTTGACCTGCGGAAACGCAGATCAACCGCCTCTCGTGCTTCGTCCACAGTGGACCTGTTGTGTTCCGAAAGTGATCGGCTGTTTCGGAAGGGTCCAGATCGGTCCGTGCTGGTCGGCGCGGGTCTGTGCCGCCTGGTCCACCGTTCCGAAAAGGGATCCGACGGGTGACGGCCGGTGGGCGGCATCTGACCGGTTGTGGATTTCGAAGCTGTTGAAGATCCATCCGGGTGGGGCGGCGGACGGGGTTCGATCTTGGGGGGCCGGGCCTGCGTGAGGCTGGGGGCCGGTGGCCGGTCCCGGTGGTCCCAGGCGCGACGCCGTGAGCGAGACTGAGAGCAATGCCGCTCTTACGACCTGGAGCTTTCCTATGCCGCAGGGGATCGTCCGCTGGTTCGACGCCGAACGGGGTTTCGGCTTCCTCGCGCCTGAGGACGGCTCACCAGACGTGTTCGTGCACGCCTCCGAGATCGTGGGTGAAGGCGGCCCGAAGGTGCTCCGCGAGGGCCAGGCCGTCGAGTTCGAGGCCGGCGAGAACGACCGCGGTCCCCAGGCGCTGCGCGTCCGCGTCACCGCCGAGCAGGCCGCCGGTGGCGCCGTGGGCCTGCTCGGCACGGTCAACTGGTACGAGCCGGCCAAGGGGTACGGGTTCGCCTCGCCGGACGGCGGCGGCGCCGACATCTTCGTGCACAGCTCGGCCATCGTGACCGGCGGTGTGGTCAGCGACGGGCAGCGGGTGGCCTTCGTCGTCGTCGAGGGCGAGCGCGGCCCGCAGGCCGCGCATGTGGTCCCGCTCGGTCCCGGGGCCGGCCTGTCCGCCGGGGCCGGCGGTGCCGACGGGGCGGACGGAACCGTCTCCTGGTACGACGAGGACAAGGGCTTCGGCTTTATCGCTCCCGACTCCGGCGGCGGGGACGTCTTCGTCCACGCCCGGTCCCTGGCCGAGGGGCTCACCTGGCTGGCCGAGGGCGATCGCGTGGCGTACGAGGTCGTCAGCGGCGACAAGGGCCCGCAGGCCCGCGATGTGCAGTTGGTCCGAGGGGTCGAGCCCGTACCGCCACCGCCACCGCGACGGCCGGCGCCGGTCGGGCCGGCACCCGCCAGGAGGGAGCCGCCGTCACGGGGCGTGCCCGCACGCGCGGGCGAGGGCGTCGTCGCACGTTACGACGGCGACCGCGGGTTCGGGTTCATCACCCCGGACGCCGGAGGTGACGACCTGTTCGTCCACGTGTCCGTGGTCGCGGGGTCGGAACCGCTGCAGCAGGGCGACCGGGTCCGGTACACGGTGCGTCAGAGCGACCGGGGCCCGCAGGCCGACCGCGTAGAGCGCCTCTGAGGCGCTCCTACTCTCCCTTGATGGTGCCCGGGGGGTGCCTCGGCGGGCCGGTAGCATCCGGCGGTATGCAGCCGCGTCGGCACCGGATGCGTCAACGATCACGCCGGGATTCGGCCCGGCCCTGGATCGCCTCCGGTGCCGCGGTCTCTGTCAAGGCGTACGCGAAGCGGTATGGCGTGGACCGGTACACCGCGTTCGACGATCTTGCCGCGCTCGGTGTCCCTCTGCCGGCCTCCGCGCAGCAGTGGGCGCAGCGTCCGCCGTCGGCGCCGCGGCTGCGGTCCACGCGTCGGGTCGGTTCCGGGATCGTCCCCGACGACGACTCGTGGATCGTCGTTGACGGCAGGTCGTTCTTCGTCGTCGGCTATACCCCTGGCGGGGCTGTGAGTGCCGAATACGCCATCCATGGCCTGTGACGTGCGGTTCTCGGATGCAGATGAAGCCCAGACACCGGGGTCCGCCAAGCCGTTGACCAGTGCCGCGCTTGCTGTTGCCAGGTACGCCGCAGCGCCCAGGTAGTACCCGAGCGCTTTGAGACTGGAGCTTCCGCGTTGCTCGCCGATACCTCTCAACACCTGGCCACCAGCGCCAAGCGCTACGACGATCGCGATACCGAGTGCGATGGCATTCGCAGGGTGCAGCAACTGCGTAAGCCACGTACTGACGTCGATGACGAATAGACTTCCAACGATGAGGATCATGCGCACCTCGGCCGACTCATACCACGGAAGTCCGGGCAGGCCGCGTGCTTGTCGCTCCTGTTCCACACGCCGGTCACGCTGCATCACTGCGGAGTAGAGCCGCCATCGTCGCTTAACCATGCGACGATTCTCGGTTTTGTGGGCTGCAATCGGTGTAGGTCGATCAGAGCATGGTCCGAACGGATCCCAGGACAACCGAAAGGGTCACCAGGCGTCCAGCCTTTGGCGCCGCCCGCTACACGCCGCGGTGTCGGCCGAGCGGCGCGGAGCAATTGTCAAGACCTGTGGATTGAGCTTGCTTATGGCTCCTCGTTTTGATGGCTGGAGTAGCCGGGCCGGGCGAGGAGGACGCTTTCGAAGAAGCGACCGTCCTCGTCGTCTGGCGAGCAGCTTCAGCAGGATCTCCTCATCGCCCGGCTGCGGCGTCGTCTCCGGCACCGGGCCCTGCTCCTCGTCTTCGTCCTCGAAGTCAACGCCTCCTGCACGAGCTGCTCGGCACGGTCGTCCCAGGCGTCCCGTTCCTTGTCGGTGAGCGCCCCGTCCGTGCCGGTCCGCTCCCGCTCCTTGGCGACTGCGCGGTCCATCGCGGCGAACGCGTCGCTCAACGCGGCCTGCGCCTCGGCGGGGCTCACGTGGGTCGTCACGGCGGTGTGCGGCTTCGGCTCGGCCGCGACAGCCCGGTGCATGCTCGTCCGGCCGACGCCGACGCCATACCCGCAACGAACTGTGCCCGGAACCGGGCCCAGCGGGTGTCGTAGCAGTCCAGCTCGCTCGCCAGCAGACCCGGCATCGGCGTTCCGTCCGGGTGGCGGCCGTTCGCGGCCAGCCGGGACAACTCGTCGAGCTTCGGCCGGCGCGGCTCGGCGAGCAGCACGACCTTCCGGATCTGCGACGGCTTCATCCTGAACTACTTCAGCCTGACCAGCTCCGCGCCCGAGCTGAGCGACAGGCCGCCAGTGCCCGGATACGGCGCGTCCTGCGGACCGAACCCGGCGTTGCCGCCGACGACCCAGTTCGCCCCCGCCTTCGACGCGATCTTCATGACGCCGGTGACCTGGCACTGCGACTGGATCGCCGACGAGATGACGTCGTCGGTGCCGCGCAGCGCCAGGAAGATCGCGCGGATCGCGGCGGCCCTCAACTCGAACGTCAACAGGCGGAGATTCTCCCGCGCGTCGAGGTGCTGCGACATCGCGCCGGTTACCTTCGCGATCTCATCGCCGAGGACGACGACCTCCGGCAGCGTGTGCGTCACCGGCACCTTGTCGTCGTCGGCCTCCTTTCCGCAGTTTCAGGGTTGGAGTCCCGGCGCCCCATTGGTCGTCGTTGAGCCCGGCGAGCACGCGGGTGCCGGTCAGCGTAGATGAGAGGCTGCCGCCGGATCAGCCATGTCGCGACCGCTACCTGGGACGCCTACGTTCCATTCCTTCGTGGCGTCCATGAGAGCGTCGATCAGCGCGCGCAACGCGGGCTGCACTAGTGAGATCTCCCGGACCGCGGCGTAGATCGTCCTGATCGGCTCCGGGCGGCGGACCGGGCGGATGGTGACGCCGGGATGACGCGTGCCCAGTCCGAGTCGGGGGATGAGGCTGACGCCGAGGCCGGCCGCGACGAATCCCTGACCCGTGGCGTAGTCCTCCGACCTCGCCACGAAATTCGGGCTGAAGCCCGCCGCGGCGCAGGCGTCGACGATCGGCTCTAGGCAGGGGCCGGGCGGCTCGCTGCCGACCCACGGCTCACCGGCGAGGTCGGCCAGGTCCACCACCTGCTGCGCGGCGAGCGGATGCCCGGCCGGCAACACAGCCTGGTACGCGTCGTCGAGCAGGCGTACCAGGCGGATCCCCGGGCGGCCCTCGTCGTTCGGGCGGCGGACCACGATGGCCAGGTCGCCGTTGCCCTGCTCGACGTCCGGCAGGGAATCCTGCGGCTCGGTCAGTTTAGGGTCGACCGTCACGCCAGGGTGCTCGTCCCGGAGCCGGGCGAGGGCGGGGGCCAGCAGGGTCGGGCCGACCGAGGCGAAATAGTGAACCTTCAGCCGGCCCGTACGCCCGGCGCGCAGGTCGGCCAGCGCGGTCTCGGCCTCGGCGACGTGCTGGCTGATGATCGCCGCGTGCCCGATGAGCAGCCGGCCCGCAGCCGTTGGCCGCACGCCCCGGCCAACGCGTTCGAGCAGCTCAACCCCGGTGTCCCTCTCCAGCGCCGCCACCTGCTGGCTGACGGCGGAGGGGGTGTAGCCGAGGTGCGCCGCTGCCGCGGTCACCGACCCGCTGGCCGCCACCGCCCGCAGCACCTGCATCCGCTTCACATCGAGCATGTAGCAGAACTTAACAGATGTGCAGAATCATTTGATTGTCCTTCAGTATCATTCACGGCACCGTTCATGGAGAGAGCCGACCAAGGAGATCCAGTGAACGGTGCAGCGGGCAAGGGCTGGGCATGGGCACGCATAGGCGTGCTCGCCCTGCTGTGGGGGTCGACCTTCCTCTGGATCGAACTGGCCCTCGACGCACTGACTCCGGTCCAAGTCACCCTCAGCCGGTGCGTGCTCGGATCAGCCACCTTGCTGATCGCGTGCCTCGCCTCGAGGCGGCGGCTGCCCCGGGATCGGGCGACCTGGGGTCACATCGTCATGGCCGCGTTCTTCTGCAACGCCCTGCCGTTCGCCATGTTCAGCATCGGCCAGCAGACCATCGACTCCGGCGTGGCCGGCGTGCTGAACGCGACCACACCCCTGTGGTCTCTGCTGATCGGCGTCGTGATCGGCTCCGAGCGCGGCCTGCGGCCGGTCCGGCTGGTCGGGCTCCTGCTCGGATTCACCGGCGTCGTGCTGATCTTCGCTCCCTGGCGGACGACCGGGCCGGTCGGCTGGGGCGCCCTCGCTATCGTCGCCGCGGCGGCGAGCTACGCCGTCGGCTTCGCATACATGGGTCGCCACCTGGTCGGCAAGGGCATCCCCACCATCTCGCTGTCCGCGGCGCAACTCATCGCCGCGACCGGCCTGACCGCGCTGACCCTGCCGGCCGGCGGTCTGACGCCGATCGACATCGGCCCGAAGACGCTAATCGTCGTCGTTGTCCTGGGCGTCGTCGCCACCGGGACCACCTTCCACCTCACCTACCGGATCATCGCCGCCGAGGGGGCCACCAACGCCGCGACGGTCGGCTATCTGCTGCCAGTGGTCTCGGTGGCGCTGGGGGCCAGCGTGCTCGACGAGGGCCTCAGCCTCCGGATCGTCGCGGGGATGGTGGTCGTGATCGTCGCGGTCAGCCTGACCCGCCGGTCCCCGCGTCCGCTGCCGGCACCGGCGCTGGCGGAAACCCCGGCCGGCGCTGACGGCACCGAGGACCTGACCCGCCACCTTCCACGGAAAGAGCAGGACGTACGACGGTGACCGCACTGACGGTAAGCACAACCCCCGCCGCATCGCTGCCCGCGGACTGCGTCGTGTTCGGTGTCGCCAAGGGCCCGTCGGGGCCGGTGCTGGCGCCAGGCTCGGCGGCGGTGGCCGAGCGTCCGACGGCACGCTGACCGAACTCCTGGGCACCCTCGGCGTGACCGGTGCCGAGGGCGAAGCGGTCAAGCTCCCCGTGCCCGCCGGCATCAAGGCCGGGCTGGTCCTCGCGGTCGGAATCGGCGACGCCGACGACAAAGGGTACGACGCTGAGGTGTTGCGCCGGGCCGCCGGTCTGGCCACCCGGGCTTGCCAGCTGAAACACCGACTCAGACCGATGCGCGGCCTGCGCACCGACCGGACCGCGCAGACCATCATCGCCGGGCATGCCTTCATGCAAAACATCCGCCGCGGCAACTACGAACTCTATCGGGCGGCTCGACGTGCCTTAGAGAGCTCTCGCGCCGACGTCGGTGACCTGCGGTGTTACCGGTGTGATCGCTGTGGTTGGTGTGATCGTCGATCGGGCGCTGGATCCGTCTCGCCACGCCTACCGTCGGGTTCGTTGTGTATCGACCCGTTGACGGAGTGTGTGACCATGACGTCCCCCGCGACAGCCGCCCGGCATGGGCACGGGCCCACCGACGTATGCACCGGCCGCGGCCGCTGTCGGCACGACATAGCAGCTCGTGAGGGCGATCTCGGCAGTCGCATCGGCGCCACCTGCCGCCCGCAGCTCGATTCCTGCAGGTTCCTCATGTGGCCGTCCCGATGGAGGGGCTGTCCTGCGACCGCCGGGGCGGGACCTGATGGTGATCACGGGCGCTTGCGCAGCACGGATGTCGACGGTCGTCGCGTTGGCCAGCCGCTCCGGCCGGGGAGGGGATGATGCGACCCAGGACCCGGGCGCGGCACCACCGTCGCCCGCAGCCCGTGCAAGGCTCGTCGCCGGGCCGGTACCGGTGGCGCAGCCTGTTGCTGCGGCACCGGGCGGCAGCAGCGGGTCGGCTTGTTGCGGCGCTGGCCGGGTCGCTTGTCGGGCTCGTCGCCCTGCCGATCGTGTTGTGGCAGGTGCAGTCCGTGCTGTGGGAGCGAACGGACTGGCGGGCGTTGCTCGCATCGCCGATGTCGGTCGTGACGGTCGTGTTCGCGGTGGTCGGCGCCGGCTGGACCGGCTGGCTGTGGCTGCTGGGCGCAACGATCCACGACATCAGCGCGGCGCTGCGACGCCGGCCGATGCGTCGCCGGTTGCCGGCGTCGCTGTCTGGGCTGGCCGGCGGCGTCGCCACGGTGATCGCCGTGCTCGGCCAGCCTTCGGCGGCGTCAGCTGCTGTCCCCGCAGCGGTGCCGCCGGTGGCCGCCGGGCTCGAGCCGATCGGACTCGGCCTGCCGATCGCGTTGGACGCCACTGCGGTGCCGGGCACAGCGTCATCGTTGTCGGCTGCTGCACCCGTCGTCACCGCCGCGACCGGGACCCGGCCTGGGGCGACCGTCAGCTACGAAGTGCGGCGCGGCGACTGGCTCGGCGCCATCAGTGATCGGTTCCTCGGCGACTTCAACCGCTACCCCGAGCTGCAGCAGCTCAACCCGGACCTCATCCCCGACGCGGCCGGGCGGCACGGTCCCAATCACATCGAAACCGGATGGCGGCTGACCCTTCCGGCCGACGCCCACGACCGCGGGTCCCGCCGGCACGCCGTCGGCCTCGCCACGTCGGCGGACCGCACCGTCACGAACGACGGCACCGGCACCACCGGCAACGGCGACACCGGCCAGACGGACGGCGCAACCCCGCCGCCCTCGGCAACCCAGGCCCCGAACACGGCACCGTCGCGCGTGCCGGCCCCCACCACGGCCAGCCCCGCCATCCCGGCCGGCAACGGCGCGCCGGCGCCGGCACGGCACACCGGCGGCCGGCTGCCGGGCGGCTGGTTCGGCCTGCCGATCATCGCCGCTGTCGCCGCCGCCCTGATCTGGCTGCGCCACCGCCCCGCGCACCGGCCTGCCGGCCCCGGCGCAGCTGCGCACGGCCGGCCCACGCCGGCACCGGCATCCCGACCAGACCCCGGCCCGATCACCGACGGTGAAGGCGCCGACCATAACCCGGACGCGCACGCCGCAACGGCCGTGCCGCAGCCCGCCGAGCACCCGGACGCCGTTGGCGTCCCTGGCACCCCGCCGCCCGTCGCGGGCGTCCGTGCCCTGACCGGACCCGGCGCCCACGGCGCGGCCCGCGGCCTGTTCGTCAGCGCCCTGACCACGCCCCGCGGTTCAGCCGGCGCCCAGGCCGTCGGTGTTGTCGTGCCTGCCGACACGCTGGCCGAGCTGTTCGCCGCGGACGCCGCCCAGGTCGCCGCGGACCCGCGGCTGCACGTCGCCGCGTCACTACCCGAGGCGCTGGCCTACCTCGAGACGCTGCTGATCCACCGGTACCGGCACCTGCGTGAGCACGACACCGGCCGCCCCGACGAGCCCGAGGCTGCGGCCCAGCATCCGCCGCACGCGCGGGTCCTGCTCCTCACCCACCCGCCGCGGCCGGAAACCGACCTGCGGATGCGGGCCATCCTGCGGCTCGGCGTGCCGGTGCAGATCGCCGCCACCGTCCTCGGACCGTGGCCCGGCGGTGAACCGTGGACGGTGTACCCCGACGGCACGACAGACCGTCCCGGCCAGCATTTGCTCGTCGCCGACCTGCCCACCACCCGGCGGCTC
This sequence comes from Dactylosporangium sp. McL0621, assembly GCF_049995355.1. NCBI lineage: Bacteria > Bacillati > Actinomycetota > Actinomycetes > Micromonosporales > Micromonosporaceae > Dactylosporangium > Dactylosporangium sp. McL0621. The sequence continues at coordinate 7,536,070 of NZ_CP188259.1, read as the reverse complement.
CTCGCGGCCGCCCCGGCACCAGCTGCCCCGTCGGCCGAGCACACCGCCGTCACCGGCACACCACCGGTGAGCCCCGCACACGAACCCCACCCAGCACCCCCGCAGCAAACGGCCGACACCACAGACACGACACCGGACCCACCAGCCGCCGTCCAGCCCGGCCCGGACATCCAGCCGCCCGCCGCCACCGCATCCGCCGACAGACCACCGGCGCAAGCGCCAGATCCGCACGACCTGCCGCTGCGGCTGCCGGTCCGGATCCGGGTACTCGGCGAACCCGTCGTCCTGGACCCCGACGGGCGGCCGATCACCGGCATGCGCCAGCACGCCCGGGAACTGCTGGTCTATCTCGCCGTCCACCGCGACGGCGCCAACCTCACCGACATCATGGAGGTGCTCTGGCCCACGGCCACCCTGAGCCGCGCCGCCCAACGGCTGTCGACCGACACCGCCGACCTGCGGCGGCGTATCCGCGAGGCCGCCGGCCAGCCGCGCCGCACCCCCGGACGTGGGCCCACCGCCGGGAAACCCACGATCGAACCCGTCGTCAACACGAGCAGCCGCTACCACCTCAACCCCGACGTCGTCGACATCGACCTGTGGCGTCTCGACGACGCGCTGCGCACCGCCGCCGCAGCCACCGACCCGCACATCCGGCTGCAGCAGCTGCACGTCGCGGCAGGCATCCCGGCCGAGGCCCTGGCCGCCGGGCAGGGCTACGACTGGATCGACCAGCACCGCGAGCACACCCGGCGACAACAGATCCGCGCCCGCGTCCGCCTCGCCGACCTGCTCGCCGCAGCCGACCCGCCGGCCACCGCCGAGCTCCTCGAGAATGCCGCGGACCTCGACCCCGGCCACGAAGCGCTCGCCCGGCGCGCCATGCGTGCACTCGCCGCCACCGGCGGCACCGCCGCGATCGCCGCCCGCCTCGAGCGTCTCCGCGCCGCACTCGCCGCCATCGGCGAACGCCCGACCAGCGACACCATCGCCCTCGCCGCCGACCTCGGCACGACCAGCGGCACCCACCCGCCGGCTGCCAATGCCGCGCACACCGCGCCCAGCTGTACCCGACAGACTGGAGCCGACACGTGATCGTCTCGCTGGACCCGGCACTGCTCGAGCAGCTCACCCCTTCCGGCGACCCGCACACCGCAGCCGAAGCCGAGCAGCTCGACGGCGAGCTCGCTCGCGCCGTCCGCCACACCGCCCTGATGCGCCGCCTCTTCTACCTCGCCGTGCTGATCGTCGCCCTCTACGGCACCGCCACCGGTGTCGCCGCCGCGTTCCACCTGCCGTGGTGGACCGCCATCGGCGGTGTCGTCGCCCTCGAGCTCGGCAGCGTCACGTTCCTGTCCAACGCCGACGTCCGCCGCCGGGTCGGCGAGCACGCCACCACCTCCCGGCTGCTCGGCGCCGCCATCGCCGCCGCCGCAGCCACCTGCAACGTCGCCACCCACGGCAGCCCACTCCTCGGCGGCTTCTACGCGCTGATGAGCCTGCTCGGGTTCGCCAGCTGGTGGCTGGACGTGGAGAACAAACGCCGTGACCGGCTCCGCGCCCGCGGCATGCTCCCGCCACCGACACCCCGCTACGAGCTGTGGGGCCACTGGATCCGCCACCCGGCCACCACCAGCCAGGCCCGCCGCCTCGCCAAGGCCCACCCCCGGCTTGGCCTGCACGGCTCCCTGGAAGCCGCCGTCGTCCTGCACCGCCGCCACCAACGCGACACGGCCCTCGCCGGCGCGCTGCGCACCCGGATCCGCGCTGCCGCAGGACGGCAGCTGGCCGACATCGCGGTGCTGACCTACGACCTGGACGAGGTCGCCCGCCGGCTCCGCGCCACCGCCGACTACGACGGCCTCGCCGGCATCCTCAGCCGCGAACTCGCCGTCGAGCGCCTCCTGCACCGCGGCGACAGCATTGCGTCCGCCCATGCCCCTCGCCGCACCGCCGCCGCGCAGGCGCGGGAGCCACTGCCGGACGGCGGTGACGACGACCCGCATGCCTGCACCAGCGACCTCGAGACGCCGGACGTTCTCCGACGAGCACCGAACGATCTGCGATGCCTCGAGAGCGGGCCGCCGACCCCGCTCGCCACGGCGGCACCGGATACCGAGGCCGGGGACGGCGACCACACCGGCCAGGCGACACCACCAGGCCAGCGCGACACGACCACGTCGCCGGGGGAGCCCGCACCAAGCGCGGCGCTTGCGGGCCGGATTCGTATGCGCATCATCGGCGATCCCGCGATATGCGACGGCTCGGGGAACCCCGTCGCCGGTCTGCGGGCCAAAAGCCTGGAACTGCTGGTGTTCCTCGCCGTCCGGCGCGACGGCGCGGCACTGCCCGACATCCTGAACGCGGTCTGGCCCGGCGTCGAGCCGCTCCGGGCCGGGCAGCGGCTGTCGACCTGCCTCAGCAACCTGCGCAGCATCATCCGCGGGGTCCTCATCGCGGACAAGCCGGCCGACCGCAGGGAGCCGATCCGCGTCTGGCCCGAGGCGATCGTCAACACCGGTGGTCACTACCACCTGAATCCCGTGGTCGTGACGGTCGACTGGTGGCAGTTCCTCGACGCGGAGGCGTCCCAGTCCGTACCTGCCGATCGTGCTCCGGTCAGCCCGCCCCGGCCCCGCATCGCTGACGGGTATGGCTACGCCTGGCTCGACGGCGAACCCGAGGAACGGGAGGCCTACGCCGCACACCCCTGACGACACGGCGTGGCGCTGCAGGGCGCGTCCGCGCGATCCGGCGTCGCCTCCCGGACGGCTCGGCGAACGCCGTCAACGCACTGGCGCGGAGGCGTCGGCCGGCGGGTTCGGTGCGCTCCATGGCGATGGCTGCGGCAGGACCCGGTCCGCGACAACCGGCCGACCAGCGCCCGGCAGCACCGGCCAACGCCCAGGGACGGCACCGCGAGCGTGCCGTCCCGCACCGGACCCTGCCCAACCGCATGGAAGCATGAGGACCGCTAGATGCTCGAGCACGCCGACGCATCCATCACATTGCGGCAATGGCTCGACGTCGTGCGCCGCGCCCGGCTCGGACGGACCCCGAAAGCGGTCGCGCTGATGCTGGCCACCTACGCCGACAACGACGGCCGCCGCGTCTTCCCCGGCGTCGCGCGGCTCGCCGTGGACTGCGAGCTGACCTACAACGTCATCCAGACCGCCCTGCAGCGCCTACGGCAGGCCGGGCTGATCGAAGTCGTCCGCAAGGCGTCGCGACCAGGCCACGCCGACGAGTACCGGCTCAGCCTCGCCGTCGACGTGCTCGACCGGATCGACGTGCTCACGCCCGCCCAGCTGGCCAGCACCGCCGCGGAGCTCGCGGCCCGGCGCCGGGGCCGGCACCGACCCCCAGCATCTGCCGGACCCGACGACCACGCGACGCCGCTGCCGCCCGCGGCGCCGGGTGCAGGGCATGACCGCGACCGCGACCTGCACCCCGGCGCGTGCGGCGCAGACGGTGCCGCACTGGGCGCACCTGCACCCCACGGCGTGGCATCCGCGGCGCCACCTGCACCCCACGGCGACCGGCACCTGCACCCCACGGCGTCACCACCCACCACCCACGGACCGAACCACACCCTCGACCATCCCAGCCACCATGGTGTTCGTCCGGACCTCGCGGTGGGTACGGCCGGACCGGCCGGCCCACCGGCAGCCGATACCGCCGCCGACCGCTGCGCCCACGGCCTCCGCGGCGACAGCGGGATACACTGCCCCGCCTGCCGGCGCGGGCTCGGGACGGCCGCACCGGCAGACGAAACACCGTCAGGCCAGGCCGCTGCTGCGGCTCGTGCGGCCAAAATCAGGTCCGTCACACCCCGCTGATCGGGCGATCGGATGACGGGGTCGTGTCGCAGCACTCCCTCCGACTGGCGGCGAGTAGCTGCGACTCAGGCGCCACGGGTGACCGCCAATGGGAACGAGTCTGACAGAGGCGGAGCGGCGCCGCGGCCGAGCCGGCGCACGGTCGTTCCGAAATCCGTTTCCTCGCTGCCCGGGTGGTGTGGTGCTTGTTATGCGTGGTCGAGTCGCGGGTAGAGGGTTTCGCGGAGCAGGATGTCGATGGCTGCGGCGGCGGGTATGGCGACGAGCGCGCCGAGGAGGCCGAAGGCGGTGCCGCCGATCAGCACGGCGACGATGGTGGCGGTGGCGGGGATGTCGACGGCGCGGCCCATCACCCTGGGAACGATGAGGTAGTCCTCCAGGAGCCGGTAGACGACGTAGAACACGGCGGTGGCGATGGCGATCGGCAGGGACACGGTCAACGCGATGAGCGAGACGATGATCCCGGCGATTGTGGATCCGACGACCGGGATGAGGTCGAAGATTGCCACCATGATGCCCAGGACGATCGGGTATGGCACGCCGAATGCCAGCAGCCACATGAACGTGCCGACACCGGCGATGAGACTGGTCATTAGGTTGCCCAGCACGTATCGGCCGACTTTGGCGCTGATCTCGTCGCCGATGAGGATGACCCGCGGGCGGCGGGAGGCGGGGGTGAGCCGGTACGCGAGGCGTCGGATGCGTGGCAGGTCGGCCAGCAGGTACACCGTGAGGATCAGGACGGTGAACGTGGAGGCGGTGGCGCTGAGCACCACCTTACCGGCGCCGAGGAGGCCGGACGTCATCTTGCTCTGGGTGTCACCGCCGACCGCCGCGGTCACCCGCTGTTCGATGTGGAACCGGGCGTCGAGTCGGCCGAGGGTGGAGCTGTGGTCGTGGATCTGGGCGACGTACCCGGGTAGCTGGTGGCTGAACGCTTCGGCCTGGGCGACCACCGGCGGTATCGCCAGGGCGAGGAACCCACCGATCCCGCCGATGACGGCCAGGGCGATGATGGCCACTGCGAGCGCGCGCGGCATACGGCTGCGCATGAGCCAGGACACCGCGGGTTCCAGACCGATGGCCAGGAACAGCGCCAAACCGAGCAGGACCAGCACGCCGCTGGCGGCCAGCAGAAACTGGCCGAGCTCATAGGTGACGGCTACACCGGCCGCGCCGAGAAGCCCGATCATGAACGGGGAACGACGACTGACCGGCGGCCCAGGCGTGCCGAGAACCTGATTGTCATCGGCCAGATCCGCGGCCTCGGCGTGCGCTTCAGCGATCAGGTCGGCCTCGGTGTCGGCGTCGTCAGCCATCGCGTCAGATGGCAGCGGATCCTGAGGATCCCGAGTGTGGCCGGAGTCGTGAATCACGGCTTCCTCTGCCCGCTGCACAGTGCGGGCAAACGGTACGCGGCACCACGAGGAATTCTCGCGATTCGTTGAGCGGTGGCCACCGAACTGTCGGCCACCGCGGAGTGAGCCCGTGCTCTCAGGCTGAGCCCGGCACGAGGGCATCGGGCATCCTGCCGGGCAGTCGAGGATCTCGCCGCTGCTGCGGCGCTAGAAACTTGGGGCTTGTCGAGCACAGCAGGTCGATCGCGGCGGTGCGGTACCCGGCCGCGCGGGCCCCCTGAGGGTCGAGCGCCTCGACCTCGAGGTACCAGGCGGCATGTTCGGCCTGCTGGGAGCCAACGGGGCCGGCAAGACGACGCTGCTGCGCCTGCTGGCCGGGCGGTTGCAGCCGACCGAGGGCCGGGTGGGGGTCGGCGGCCATTGCCTTGCCACGCGCGCGGGGCGCCGGGCCGTGCGGCGTGCGCTGGGGTACCTGCCGCAGGACTTCGGCGTCTACCCCGACCTGACCGCCCGGGAGTTCCTGGACTACATGGCCTTGCTCAAGGGCGTCGACCGCACCGCCGAGCGGCGCCGCCGCGTCGGCGCGCTGCTCGAGCTGGTCGACCTCAGCGGTCCCGCCGACGACAAGCTGCGCACGTTCTCGGGCGGGATGCGCCGCCGCGTCGGCATCGCCCAGGCCCTGCTCGGCGACCCGCGGCTGGTCATTGTCGACGAACCGACGGCCGAGCTCGACCCCCAGGAGCGCGTCGCTTCCGCATCCTGTTGTCCTGGCTGGCGGGCGAGCGGACCGTGCTGCTCAGCACGCACATCGTCGAGGACATCGCGCAAACGGCCCGTCAGGTCGGTGTGCTGGGCGCGGGACGGCTGCTGTTCACCGGCACCACGGAGGCGCTGACCGCCACCGCGAACGGTGTCGTGTGGAGCGACACCACGACCGACCCGCCGCCGGGCGCCACCGTCGTATCGGCGCTCGCCAAAGGGGCCCGCACCCGCTACCGACTCCTGTCGCGCACCGCACCGGCCGAGCACGCCCGGCCGGTCGAACCTACCATCGAGGACGGCTACCTCGCCCTCACCGGTGCCTTGACCGCCTGACAATGGGCGCCTTCAACAACTGGCATGGTGCCTCATAGGATGCCACTGCTTGGTCACCGTCCCACCACGCTTGGGCTGATGCCTCATCGATGCCTGGCCCGCCGCTACGACCGCTACGCCGCCCAGCGCGAACTGGTCAAACGGCCCAACACGAGACTGCCTAGGCAACGCGGCGGGCGACGTATACGACATTGACGGCGTAGTCGTCGGCGCCGGGCAGTAGCCGTGCGGCCGAGTCGACGCTGTGGGCGATTCGGCTGAGGCCTCGCCGTTGGTACCAGCCCTGGGTCAGCATCGAGAAGCCGCGCCGCTCGATGATCTCGAAGCCGTGCTGGTGCAGGAGGTGGCTGATATCTCGGTGCGACAGCTCCGCGAACCAGCCATTACCACGATGCCGACGTGCGCGTAGACGCCGCAGTGAGTGGGCGTTGCCGTGATTCTCGAGCACCAGCAGTCCGGCGTTGGCATCCGGCAGCGCCCGCCCGGCGAAGGCGAGGGCCCGGTCGCGAACAACCGCGTCGACGTTGAGCAGGAGCCGGAACATGGTGACCAAGGCGGGTTGGTCGGCGCAAGCCGGGATCGGTACCGGACCGTCCGCCGCGACCGTGTGGAGCGTCGCCTCGGTGCCGACCTCAGCGGCCATGGCGAGCATGTTCGTGGAGGTGTCGTAGCCGTGCGCTTCTCGCACGAGGCCGTGCAGGCTGCGGATCGCGCGGCCGGTGCCGCAGGCGAAGTCGTGGTGGACTGGCGGCCGGCCCGGGAATGCCCGCACGATCAAATCGCGCAGGTATGCCCGCTGCCGGTCGTTGATCCTGGAGGCGTAGGTGCCGGCTGCGTACGTGACGTTCTCGTGCTTCTCGACCGCGCCGGTGTCCTGAAACACACGCGCGTAGTTCCTGCCCAAGCCGGTCCCCGATCCTTGCCATGTCCCTGCACCTACAACGTGTAGGTATTGGAATGGAAACGGGTGCCGCCTCGTCGTGGCAAACGCTCAGGCGGCCGGGTCTCGGCGGCGAAGCACGATCACCGCGACGGCCACGCTGACGGCGATCGTCCCGGCCTGCACCAGCACGCCGGTGGCCATGCTCGGCCGTGAGGCCGCGTCGGGTGAGCCGGGCCGCTCGAGCAGCCCGGGCCAGCTCTGCCAGTAGTGCATCGGGAGAGCCACTGCGACGGCGTGCAGCAAGCCGCCGTGGGGGTTCGCCTGGCCGTTGAGGATGCTGGCGACGACCCCGACCCGACCCCGATCGCGACGCGACGGCGACGGCGCCGCGTGGGAGCAGCAGGCCGAGCGCGAAGGCGATCGCGGCGATGCTGAGCATGCACAGCGTGAGGTAGGCGGTGGCGGCCAGGGCGCGGCCGAGGGCGGCTGCGGTGGGGAGGTTCGGGGCGTCGATGATGTGGAACGGGTGCCAGCCGAAGGCCGAAGAGGGCCAGGCCGGCCAGCACGCCGGCGAGCACGGCCGCGGCGGCGGCGACCGTCACGGCGGTGAGCTTGCCGGTGAGCAGGCGGCTCCGGGTGACCGGGGCGACGTACAGGTAGCGCAGGATGCCCAGTCCCGGTCGGCGGACGCGACGGCCGCGGCCAGCATCGCCACCACGATGGGTAGCAGCAGCGGGCCGGTGAACTGCAGGCTGGCCATGGCGTGGTTGAGCGCGGAGTAGGTGGAGGCGGTCAATGTCGCCCTGCTCGCCTTCTACTGGTCGACCCTCGCCTACGCCGCCGTGCGGACCTACACGCTGATCGCCCGCGCCCTGCCCAGCGGCGTCGAGCCGACGAACCGCCGCCTGCGCCGTGCGCTGCTGCTCACCGCATGGCACACCTCCGCCGGCGGCGGCCTGTGCCTGACCGCGGCGCTCGCCCTTCTGGCCGCCTTCGCCCTGCAGGCCGGGCGCAACCTGGATCGACCGACCGCCACCTGAGCCCCCTCAGCCGCCGTCGAAGGTGTTCAGGGTTTGCATCAGCTTGTTCACCGCGGCGGCGCAGTCGGCCTGCGTGGGGTTCGACGCGCGCAGGGCGGTGAGGACGGCGTCGATCTGGTCGTCGAGCTGGTGCCATTTGGCGGCGTCGCGTGGTTTCAGCCCGGCGTCGGCGTCGTCCCAGGCCACCTCGAGGTCCTTGACGCGGGTCTTCGCGCCCCCGAGGTCGTTCTGGGAGACCTTGGCCTGCACATCGGAGACGATCACCGCGAACCGGCTGAGATTGCCTAGCTTGGTTTTCGGATGTACCGGCTGAGCCGGGACGGAGGCGCCCGTACCGGCCGTCGTGACCGGGTTCTGGGCGACGTCGGCCTGCGGGTCCGTGACCGGCTGAGAGCCCTGGGCGAGGCTGAGCGCGAACCCGGCGACGGCGACGGCCAGCGCGGCCGCGCCCGCCCAGGCGAAGTCCGGGCCGCGTCCGCCGTTCGGGCCGGCCCCCTTCTCCGCGACGCCGTGCCGGCCGACCAGCAGCTGCTCGCGGACCACGAGCACGACGATGGCGGCCAGGAACAGCAGGCTGGTGATGCTTGCGCCCAGGGCGAGGCCGCCGAGGTCCTTGTCCTGGGTGAGTAGGTCGCCGAGGGAGGCGCCGAGCGGCCGGGTGAATACATAGGCGATCCAGAACGTCAGCACCTGCCCGGCGCCGAGGCGGAAGGCGATCCAGGTGGCCACGATCAAACCGCCGAAGATCAGCGCGCCGTTGCGGAAGCCCAGGTTGAGCGCCTCGGTGGCGAAGTCGCCGGCGGCGGTGCCCAGCGCGAAGGTGGTCAGGATCGCGGCCCAGTAGAAGCCTTCGCGGCGGGGCGTGTTGATGGAGGTGATCGCCAGGGTGTGCTCCTGGCGGTACCAGATCGTGAACACCACCGCGAGCAGGACCGCGAACGCGGCGGTGCTTGCGGCGAGCGGCACGCCCAGCGTGTCGGTGAAGAAGTCGGTGATCTGCGTGCCGAAGATGCTCACCAGCACCACGCAGAGCCAGTAGATCCAGGGCGTGTAGCTGCGGGTGCGCAGCTGCACGACGAGCGCGGTCACGAGCAGGACGAACATGATCGCGTCGGTCACCGCGGGACCGAGGCCGACATTCACGGTCAGGTAGTCCGCGAATGTCTCCCCGATCGTGGTGGACAGCACCTTGATGACCCAGAAGGTGGCGGTGATCGCGGGCACCTTGGTCTGCCACTCGCGCGTGCTCACCGGCCGGTTGGCGGTATCAAACACAGCTCTCCCTCACGACAGGCTGCAGACGTCAAATCCACAGATTTCGGTCGAAAGGTATACCAGTCGTCCTGAAGGTTGGCCGAAGACACGCGACGCTGCTCAGCGGCCGGCGGGCTCGGCGTCGGCTCGGGTGACGGCCAGATAGGCGACCAGGATGACGATCAGCGCGGCCCAAGCCGCGGTCACCAGGCCGGTGCCCAGGGCCAAACCGCCGCGGGCGTGCGACACGCCCATCCAGTCGGCGAAGGAGGCGCCGAGCGGGCGGGTGATCACATATGCGGTCCAGAACGCGGCGACGGCATTGAGCGTGCGGGTTCGGAAGGCGAAGGCCGGTACCGCGATCGCAACGGCGAAGATGACGCCGGACAGCAGGTAGCCCCAGCGGAACGTCACGGCCGTCAGGTCGCCGACGGCGGTACCCAGCGCGAAGGTGGTCAGCACAGTGGCCCAGTAGAACAGCTCGCGGCGCGGTGTCGTGATGCTGTGGATGGACAGGGTGCGCTCGGCGGCGTACCAGATCGCGAGAATCGCGGCGAGCGCGACGGCGAAGCCGATCGTGGAGACCAGATAGGGCACGCCGAGGCCGACGTGCAGGACGTCGGCGGCCATCGTGCCGAAGACGCTCACCATGATGACGGCGAACCAGTAGACGCCGGCCAGGTAGCGGCGCACCCGCAACTGCAGGGCGAGCGCGGCGGCGAGGCCGAGGCCGCCGAGCGCGACGGCCACCGGCGGCGCCACCGTGTGGGCCAGGAAATCCGAGGCCGTCTCGCCCATGCCGGTGGTCAGCACCTTGATGATCCAGAACAGGGCGGTGACCTGCGGTACTTTGGACAGCCGCGCCCGGCCGCCGACGGATGCGAACGCATCGGTGAGGACGGTGCCTGGCTGCCGCGCTGAAGTCATGCGCGCCAGATTCGCCGCGCAATGCTGAGAGATCGCTGAAGCCGCCGGCGTCCGCCCATCGGATGACGAGCTGGCGAGCCCGGTCCCGGAAAACTCCTTTCCCTACAAGATGTCGGAATGAGATGGATCTGGGCGGCTGTGGCCGTTTTCGCGCCCTTGCTCGCCTCGCCGGTCGCGGCGGCCGCGCCGCCGGCCGCAGCAACGTCAGCCGCGGTGCTGCGGCCGGATCATGTCGTGGTGGTGGTGATGGAGAACAAGCGGTACGACGCCGTTGTCGGTCACCGCCGGACGCCCTACATCTCGGCGCTCGCGCGGCGCGGCGCGAACTTCACCGCCGCCTACGGCGAGACCCACCCCAGCCAGCCCAACTACCTCGCGCTGTTCTCCGGCTCGACCCAGGGCGTCACCGACAACTCCTGCATCCGCCACCCGTTCGACGCGCCGAACCTGGGCCGGCAGCTGCTCGACGCGGGCCTGACCTTCACCGGGTACGCGGAGGCGCTGCCGTCGACGGGCTTCACCGGCTGCTCGTCCGGCACGTACGTGCGCCGCCACAATCCCTGGGTCGACTTCGCCACCGTGCCGGCGGACCTGAACCGCCCGCTGCGCGACCTGCCGTCACGCTGGGAGCAGCTGCCGACGGTCGCATTTGTCGTCCCTGACCTCTGCCACGACATGCACGACTGCCCCAAGGCCGACGCGGACCGGTGGATACAGCAGACGCTCGGCTCCTACGCGGACTGGGCCGAGTCGCACAACAGCCTGCTGATCCTGACCTTCGACGAGGACAACGGCACCGACGGCAACCACATCCCGACGCTCGTACTCGGTGCGGGTGTGCGCCCCGGCGACCGGGCGGAGCGCGTGGACCACTACACGGTGCTGCGCACCATCGAGGACGCCTACGGTCTGCCGCCGCTCGGCGCGGCCGCGCAGGCCGCGCCGCTGCCGTTGTCCTGAGCGCCCAGCGTCAGTGCGGAGGCATCCAGGCACGGGCCAGCTCGACGAACTCGACGAGCGCGAGGCCAGTCGCGGCCACGGCAAGACCGGCGGCCGCGAGCGCCAGCAAGGGCAGCACCCGGCCGGACGGCGGCCTGAGCAGCGCCGTCACGCGCCGGATGGTTGCCGAACCGGTGAATCCAAGCCCGCCGTCGTCTCGGGCTGCCGTCTCGTCGCCGAGGGCCACCTTGCCGATGGTGTGGGCGACGAGGATGCGATCGCCGACGTCGCGGGCCGCGTCCTCGTCGGCGCTGCGCTCGATGAGGACGTCCACGGCGGCCGGGACCGGGCGTAGGAGCGGGTTGATCGCCGCGGCGGCGGCCGCCAGCGCCGCGACGCGGTGGTGCCCTCGGCGCAGGTGGGCCTGCTCGTGCGCGTACACGACGGCCTGTTCCTGGGCGTCGAGCAGCTCGAGCAGGCCGGTGGTGACCAGGATGTGACCGTCGCGACCCCGGTGCGGCGGCACCGCCACGGCCCGGGCCTGCGCCCAAGCAGCCACCAGCAGGCCCGCCCGGGGGCGTCCCGCGCCGTGCAGCACGGCCGCGGCCCGGTCCCGGCGCCACGCCTCGCGCGCCAGGCGCACGGCGAACCAGGCCAGCAGCAGCACCGCGGCGAGGGCGAGCCAGCCCGGCACGGGTTCGGGCAGGACCCGGCCGAGGACGGCGGCCCGGTCCTCGTGCCGCTCCAGGGCCGGCAGGTCGTCGAGCAGCGTCGCGGCGAGCATGCCGAGGCAGGCGCTGGAGCACGCGGCCGCGAGCAGTGCCGCCGCGGTGAGCGCCCGGGCCGCCGCTTCCGGGCGGCGCGCCGCGGTCGCACGCCGGGCGGCCGGCACCAGCAGCAGCGGCAGGACCAGCGGCAGGTAGACCAGGCCGATCACGCCGGATTCCTCCGAACCTGCCGGAGCAGCTGGCGCAGCATGGCGGCGTCGGCCGGATCGAGCTCGGCGGTGAACTCGCGCAGCACGGCCCGGCGGTCGCCCGGGCCGTTGAGCAGCGCACGCATCTGCTGGGCGATGGCGGTGGCCGTGCCGTGGGTGGGCCAGTACACGTGTCCGCGCCCACCGTGCGGACTCGGCCCGCGCTGCGTCAGACCCTTCTCCAGCAGGCGGGTGAGGATCGTCTGGATGGTGTTGTACGCCGCGGTCCCGCCGAGACCCTCCAGCACCTTGGCCGGGGTGAGCGGCTCGCCGGCGGCGCGCAGCACGGCCAGCACGTCCGCCTCGAGAGCACCCCACGGCCGCCGCTCGGCGCTGTCCTGTCGGGTCACGGCTCAACGGTACCGACCTCGGCCGCGGCGTCACTCTCCGGCTTGACACGTACCTACAACTCGTAGGAGTTTGAAACGCCACCGTGCTCGCCGGCACCGTGAACCTCACGCCCCGCGCGACCGTCCTGGAGATCGGCGCCTGGCTGGCCTTCGCGATGATCATGCTGGCGTTGTTCTTCCGCCCCGCGCACCCGGCACCACGGCCCCGCACGCAGGCGGTCGCGGTGCTGGGCGCGGTTGCCGCGCTCGCCTCGTGCGGCGGGCCGCACCAGGCGCCCACGGGCGGCGCCGGCATCGCGGTCGCCGCCACCGACACCGAGTGCCGCCTGAGCGCCGACCACGCCGCGGCCGGGCCGCGCGTGTTCGACGTGCACAACCAGGGCGGCAAGGTCACCGAGTTCTACGTGTACGCGGCCGGCGACCGCGTCGTCGGCGAGGTGGAGAACATCGCGCCCGGGCTGACCCGCAGCTTGCACGTCGACCTGCCCGCCGGCGCCTACACGACCTCCTGCCGTCCGGGTATGACGGGCGCCGGCATCCGCGCAGGGTTCACGGTTTCGGGATCCGGCAGCGGTACTTCCGGTGCCTCCTCGGCCGACCCGGCGCTCACGGCCGCCGCGGCCACCTACCAGGACGACGTGCGGCAGCAGGCGGCCGCGTTCGTCGAGCAGACCACCGCGTTCGTCGCCGCCGTGAAGACCGGCGATCGCGGCAACGCGCAGGCGTTGTACGCGCCGGCACGGGTGCCGTACGAGCGGATCGAGACAGTCGCCGAAAGCTTCGGCGACCTCGACCCGAAGATCGACGCCCGTGACGGCGACCTCGATCCCGGTACGGCGTGGACTGGCTACCACCGCATCGAGCACCAGCTGTGGGGCGGCGACCTGACCGCCGTCACCGGCGTCGCGGACCAGCTGCTCGCCGACGTCACCGAGCTGCGCGCGCGGCTCGGCGGCGTGACGCTGACCGCGCTGGAGATCGCCAACGGCGCCAAGAGCCTTCTCGACGAGGTCGCTACGAAGAGGGTCACCGGTGAGGAGGACCGCTATTCGCACACCGACCTGTGGGACTTCGCCGCCAACGTCGACGGCTGCCGTTCCGCGATCGCCGCGCTCAAACCGGCCTACGACGCCCACCTCGACGATCAGTTCGCGGCCGTCGACGCGGAGCTCGCGAAGTACCGGCAGGGCAACGGATTCGCCGCATACGAGAACCTGCAGCCGGCGCAGGCACAGCGGCTGGCCGCCGTCGTCAACGCGCTCGCCGAGAAGGTCAGCGCCGTGCCGGCCGCCATCGCCCACCGCTAGCATGCCGGGCACGCAGCAGACCAACGTCCACCGGTTCGCCGGGCGGTGTACCTGGGTAAGGTGAGTTGGGTGGTGGCCTTCATCCGGCGAGGTGCGGACATCGAGGGGCCGTCGTGGCGGTGGCGCGCGGTCGCCGTCATGTCCATGCTGCTGCGTACGGCTGCGGGCTGCGGCAGGGACGGTTCAACCGACCGCTACCCAGCCCACCGTGGCCGGACTTCGACACGGTCCCGGACGAGGCGAGCCAGCCCTACACGGCGTGGCCCGACGATCCGGCACGCCTGCCGACCGTGGCGTTCGTGATCCCGAACATGTGTAACGACATGCACGACTGTGCGATCGCCGCGGGCGACGCCTGGCCTCATGAGCACCTCGAGCCTGACCGGCGGTGGGCCGTCACGCATGGCAGCTGGCTCATCGTCACATTCGACACAGACGACGGCAGCTCCGCCAACCACATCCTGACCCTTGTCAGCGGCGCCGGCGTCACCCCCGGCCACCGCACGAGCAGGGTGAACCATTACTCCGTGCTGCGAACCATCGAGGACCGGTACGGCCTGGCGCCGCTGGGTCACGCCGTCGACGCCGGCCCCCTTCCGCTTCGGACCTGACCCAACGGCGATGGATCTGAATGGCTGTTCGGTACGGCGGTGCCGGTGACCGTCGCTCCTGACGTTCAACGCTTTCTCAGGATTGCGGCGCAAGGATGCGCGCGTGTGATGGCTGCTCGACCCTCCGATGCCCGGCGTGACGCCGGGTGCGGTCTCGGCGGGTGTCGCAACCGGCCCCGTCACCTGCACAGCTGTTTCCCGGCGGCCGGACCGTCGGGTAGTTCTCACGCGATTCTTAGCAGAATCGCGCCGGCGCTCTCACGGCGTGCGTCGATCATCAGTCGGAGGTTCATTGCCTGCGCCGAAGCCGCCGAGCCGCTGACTATTGCTGAAGGACATTCATGGACGACGTACAACTGGTCGTATCCGGGCTGCGGAAGCAGTACCACGGCGTGACCGCGGTCGACAACCTCTCCTTCACCGTCGAGCCGGGCCGGGTGACCGGGTTCCTCGGCCCCAACGGCGCCGGCAAGACGACCACGCTGCGTATGCTGCTCGGTCTGGTCGCGCCGAGCGCGGGGACGGCCACCATCGGCGGGCGTCGCTACGCGGATCTTGCGGAGCCGGCCCGGGTGGTCGGTGCCGTGCTCGAGGCGTCCTCGGCCCACAAGGGCCGCACCGGCCGCAACCACCTGCGGGCCGGCTGCATCACCGCCGGGCTGCCCCACACACGCGCCGAGGAGGTCCTGGACCTCGTCGGGCTGTTGGCCGCCGCCGACCGCGCGTTCAAAGGCTATTCGCTGGGGATGCGTCAGCGGCTCGGCATCGCCACCGCGATGCTGGGCGACCCGCGGGTGCTGATCCTCGACGAGCCCGCGAACGGGCTGGACCCGGAGGGCATCCGCTGGATGCGGGAGCTGCTGCAGGGCCTGGCCGCGCAGGGACGCACCGTGCTGGTGTCCAGCCACCTGCTGTCGGAGATGCAGGCCCTGGCCGACGATGTGGTCATCATCGCCGCCGGGAAGCTGCTGCGGCAGGGCCCCGTCGTCGAGGTGCTCGGCGGCGACGCGCGGGTGCACGCCCGCACGCCGGAGCCGGAGAAGCTCGGAGCGGCGCTGCGCCTGCTCGGGGCCGACGTCATCGCGGACGGCCCGAACCGGCTGCGGGTCACGGGTATGGCCGCCGACGCGGTCGGCGACGCGGCCCTGGCCGCCGGGGTCGCCCTGCACCAGCTCACCACCGACCAGCCCGACCTCGAGGACGTGTTCCTCGACCTGACCCAGGCGAAGGTGGCCATCCGATGACGCGTCTCGTCCGCGCGGAGCTGTTCAAACTGCGCACCACCAGCCTGTGGTGGCTCTTCGCCGCCGCCACGGTCCTCAGCACCGGCATCATGCTCGCGATCGACCTGGTCCAGGCCCACGAGCTGCTGCAGCCCTTCGACCGGTTCGTCGCGCTGCACGCCCACGGCCGGGACGTGTCGCAGATGCCGCCGCAGTTCCTCAATCGGCTGCGCGGCGAGTGGGAGCTGGGCCACAGCGCGGTCACCCAGGCCGCCACGATCTTCACCGCCGGTCAGCTCATCGGGGTGCTGCTGGCCTGCCTGCTCGGCGTCGTGCTGATCACGGGGGAGTTCCACCAGCAGACCGCCACGACCACGTTCCTGTTCACCCCGCACCGCAGCGCGGTGATCGCGGCCAAGCTCGTCACCGCGGTCATCGTCGCGGCCGCGTCCTGGCTGGCCTCGACCGTGCTCGCGCTCGCCGCCGGGGCGATCTTCCTCAGCAACGAGGGCTACGGCACGCAGCTGGGCCAATGGGGCGTCGTCCGCGCGATCCTGCTCAACCTCGCCGCCTACGCGATCTGGGCGGTGTTCGGGGTCGGCTTCGGCGCGCTCATCCGCAGCCAGCTCACCGCGACCGTCGCCGCGACCGTGCTGTACCTCGTCGGCGCCGCCGCCGCAAGCGGCGTGTTCGACCTGCTGTACACCTACGTCATCAAGAAGGACTGGATCCTGACCGCCCAGGTCGTCGTCCCGTCGGTGGCGTCGGCCGTCATGATCTCGCCGACGAAGACGTTCGACCAGAGCCCGCCCCAGTGGGTCGGGGCCGCGGTACTGCTCGGCTACGGCGTCGTGACAGCGCTAGCGGGAACGTCCCTGCTAAGCCGCCGCGACATCTCCTGACGCATCGGGTTGCGGCCCGACCAGATCGCGTGTCAGGGCCAGGATCGAGCCGGCCAGCCCGGCCAGCCCGGCCAGCCCCTGCCCGGCGTCGAGGCGGGACGGGTCGCGGTCGGCGTTCTCGGCGCCGGGTGCGGCGCCGGTGCACGTCGTCGTGCCGGCCGGGAACAGCTGCGGGTTGTAGGAGTCGTCGTAGTACACCCCGGTGGTCTTCGGGTCGCCCCCGGTGACCTGGGCGAGCATCCCGGGGAACGAGTCCGACGGGAACGGGGTGACCGCGTTGCGGTAGGTCAGGCCGGCGCCGGCCAGCCGGGCCAGGGCCGAGCCGGGACGGTGCGCGACGTATCAGGCGAGGTCCTGCTGGTGCAGGCCGTCCACGGAGACGAGCAGCACGTGCGCGCTGCGGCCGCGGCCGTCGTGGCTCGGCTCGGCGGCGGCCGGGGCGGAGAGGGCCAGGCTGGCCGCGGCGACCACGGCCGCGGCCATCACAAGACGGCGCCGCGTCGATGTTGTTTCCATGGTCTCGGTCTATGGGCGTCCGGTGACGCGCTCGCGCGGTTCCGGCGAACGGCGGGTGACGAACCCGGCCAGGCCCTTCAGCGTCCTCTCAGGTGACCATGGACCGCGGCGCCGGTCGCTGTCACTTGCGCCTACCGATGCTGAGAACAGGATGAGCGGCGGGCGGGGGTGATTCAGCGGTACCTCAGCGGCCCCCGCCTAGTTTCGGCCGATGCTGGATCGGCTGCGTAGCCTTCGCCGACCGGTGCTCTCCGCTCCGCCGCCGCGCACCATCGCCGGGCTCGTGCTCGCGTGGGCGATCGTGTGGTTCGTGCTGATGGCCCTGGGTGGCGGCTCGTCGTGGCACTTCTTCGTCCAAGGCGCGGCGGCGCTCGTCGACGTCGACGACGCGGTGACCGGCGGGCTCCATCTGTACGCCGCCGCGCCAGTGCTGCAGATCGGCCCGTTGACGTTCCTGGCCATCGTGCCGCTGCTGCCCGCCGGCCCGCTCGCGGCCCTGATCGGCTGGCAGGTGCTCGGCGCCGTCGCCGGCCTGCTGATCCTGTGGCTCGTGCGCGGCCTGGTGCCGTCGTGGCAGCGTGACGCCGGCTGGCTGGCCCTCGGCGCGGCGTACTTCCTGCCGGTGTGGATGTTCCTTGCCGTCGGCGTCGCGCACCTCGACGACGTCCTCGCGCTGCTGCTGTCGGTCGGCGCGCTGCGCGCCGCCCGGGCCGGGCGGACCTGGCTCACCGGGCTGCTGCTCGGGCTGGCCGTCGACGCCAAACCGTGGGCCGTCGGGTTCGCGGCGATGCTGCTCCTGCTGCGCGGGTGGCGGCGACAGGTGTGTGCTGCGGTGGCGTTGACCGTCGCGGTGGCGGTGGCCTGGCTGCCGTTCTTCGTCGCCGACCCGGGCACGAGCGCTGCCTTGCACTACACCATCAAGAACAATTCCGTGTCCGCGCTGCACGCGCTCGGCATCCACAACCCGCGGACGCCGCCGTGGGACCGCCCGGCCCAGCTGGCCCTCGCCCTGATCCTGGGCGTCATCGCGGTGCGGCGCGGCCGTTGGGCGGCGATCCCGCTGCTGGCCGTGGCGTCCCGGCTGGTGCTGGAGCCCGGCGGCAACAAGTACTACATCGCGGGCGTCGTCGTCGGCACCGTCATCTGGGATTTCGCCGGTTCCCGCCACGACATGCCGTGGTGGACCCTGGCGGCTTGCCTGAGCCTGTTCACCGCCCGCTGGATCCCGATGCCGGACGCCGTACACGGCTGGCTGCTCGTCGGCCTGTTCCTGGCCGCCGGCAGCATTCTGCTCGGCGCGCCCCGGCCCGTGCCGGAGTCGCCCTGGAGTCTCCAGACCCAATCGTCCACCGTGCCGGTACGGTAGGCGACGCACGCCGCCCGGTGATGCCGGGCCGCCGCGGCGTTGGTCCTGCTGGTCTGCGTCAACCTCGGCGCCGAGTGGGCCGCAGTGGCTGCCGGCGGGCACGCCGGGGGTGGAACGGCTGGACCGTGACGCTGATCGCGGGCCTCGCCGCGCTGCCGGCAAGTGCCGGCGGCGCGTTGTGGCGGACCCGCTTCTGCGGCGTCGGTGGCACCCGACCGCTGTGTTCGTGGCCGTGAGCCCGCTCGCCGGGGCCGGGGTGACCGGCGCGGGCGGTCGGGAGGACGTCGGGATCCGTGGCTCGTCGGCGGTCCGTTGAAGCCGCCGACGGTCCGTCGTTGCCGCGCCCGGCGAGCCTTTCGGCGCGTTCGGCCGGACCGGCTCACGGGAGGGAGACAGTTCCCGACCCGGTCGTGACGATGCTTTGCGCCAGATACTCGCCGCCGTTCTCGGCGCAGCCGGGCGGTTTGTAGACCTCATCCAGGGTCATGGTGAGGTGGAAGGTGCCGGCGATGCCGGCATACGCGCCGGTGCCCGAGCCGGTCACGACGGCAGCGTCGCTGGTGATCGTGGCCGTGCCCGAACAGGTTGCGGTGTCGGCCGTGAGCGCGCCGAGCACCGCGGCGAACTGCTGATGCAGTGCGCCGATATCGAGGCGGAATCCGCCTCGGCCCAGGGCGAGAGCCAGTTGGCTGCCGTGTTCCGGATCGACCGACCCGTCCGGGTGGACGCTCCGAGCCGTGCCGTAGTCACCGATCCCGCCGGTGAGGATGACCGTGGACGCCGGTCCGTCGTTGTCGGTGTAGTCGGTCAGATGGACCGGGCCGCCGGGCACCACGGTTGATGTCGGGCCCGTCGAAGGTACCGTCGGGACGGTACCGTCGTGGTCCGCAGAACATCCCGTCATCGCGAGCAGGACGGCGGCCGCAAGCACAGGTAGCAGGTGGACACGCACACGTCGAGGCTGCCCGCCGCGATGCGGTCCGGTCCATCCGGGGATCCCCGGGGAAGTCCCTGATCTAGCGAACACTCGGTCACAACCGGTCGTGACGGCCGCGTGGACGACCACCACGACCAAATCGGTGCTACTTGGCGCTGCGGTGGCCGCCGGTGTTGGGGATGAAAACTGCTGGCGTTTCAGCGTTCAGTAGTGGTCATAGGTGAGCTAGAGTGACGGCGTGAATTTGAAGGAATGGGCAGCGGCGACGGGTGTCTCATACGCCACCGCACGTCGGCGTTACGAGGCTGGGACGCTGCCCGTTCCCACGTATCGGCTGGGCAGGCTCATCATGGTCGGCGAGCCGGTTACGGGTGCGACGGCAGCCGCGGGTCAGGTCGTGGTGTACGCCCGGGTATCGTCGGCCGGCCAGAAGCCGGACCTGGACCGGCAGGTGGCCAGGGTGACCACGTGGGCCACCGGCCGGCACCTTGCCGTGGCGCGTGTGGTGGTTGAGATCGGCTCCGCACGCAACGGCCATCGCAAGAAATTTCTTGCCTTGCTACGTGACCCGGCCGTGACCACGATCGTGGTCGAGCACCGGGACCGGTTCGCCCGCTTCGGCGCCGAGTATGTCGAAGCCGCCCTCGCCGCGCAGGGCCGGCGGCTCATGGTGGTCGACCCGGCCGAGGTCGACGACGACCTCGTGCGCGACGTCACCGAGATCTTGACGTCGCTGTGCGCCCGCTTGTACGGCCGCCGCGCGGCGGCGAACCGTGCCCGCCGGGCGATCGACGCCGCTACCGGGGACGACCTGTCGTGAAGACGATCCAGGCGTACCGGTTCGCCCTCGACATCACCGCCCGGCAGGAGCGCGACCTGCTCGCGCACGCCGGCGCGGCTCGGGTCGCGCACAACTGGGCACTCGCCCGGGTCAAGGCCGTCATGGACCAGCGGGCCGCCGAACGCACCTACGGTGTGCCGGACGACAAGCTCACCGAGTCGATCTCGTGGACGCTAGCATCGCTGCGTCAGGCGTGGAACGCCGCGAAGCACGACGTCGCGCCGTGGTGGGCCGAGTGCTCAAAGGAGGCGTTCAACACCGGCTTGGACGCGCTGGCCCGCGCGTTGAAGAACTGGGCCGACTCCCGCAGCGGGAAGCGAGCCGGGCGGCCGGCCGGGTTCCCGAGGTTCAAGTCCCGCCGCCGCACCGCGCCGTCGGTGCGGTTCACCACTGGCACGATCCGGGTCGAGCCGGACCGCATGCACGTCGTGCTGCCTCGGCTGGGCCGGTTGAAGCTGCATGAGTCGGCCCGTAAGCTCGCCCGCCGCTTGGCAAACGGCACGGCGCGGATCATGTCCGCGACCGTGCGCCGCGACGGCGGGCGCTGGCACGTCGCCTTCACCGTCGACGTCGAGCGCGCCCAGCGGCGCCCTGCCCGGCCGGACACCGTGGTCGGCGTGGACGTCGGGATCAAGCACCTCGCCGTGCTGTCGACCGGCGAACTGGTCGACAACCCGCGCCACCTCGCCTCAGCCCAGCAGCGTCTGCGACAGCTCGGGCGTGCGCTGTCGCGGAAGACCGGCCCGGACCGCCGCACCGGCCGGCGGGCGTCGAACCGGTGGCAGCGGGCCGCGGACCGGCTCGGCCGGGCGCACGCCCGGGTGGCGAACCTGCGCCGCGACGGCCTGCACAAGCTCACCACCAGGCTGACCCGCAAGCACGGCACGATCGTGGTCGAAGACCTCAACGTCACCGGCATGCTCGCCAACCGGCGCCTCGCCAAGCACATCGCCGACACCGGATTCGCGGAGATCCGCCGTCAGCTCGCGTACAAAACGACGTGGAACGGCGGCCGACTACTGGTGGCCGACCGCTGGTATCCATCCTCCAAGACCTGCTCGGGCTGCGGCGCGGCGAAAGCCAAGCTCGCCCTGTCCGAGCGCGAGTACCTCTGCGAGGCGTGTGGTCTGGTCCTAAACCGGGACCTGAATGCCGCGCTCAACCTGGCCGCACTGGCGGCTGAGTACGACACCGCCGGGAGTGGCCCGGTGGCAACACGTGGAGCCGACCGGAAGACCCGCGTACGCGGGCAGGTGGCTGCGAAGCGTGAACCCGGCACCGCGCCTGCGGGTCAGACCGGGACCGTACCACCGCAAGGCGGGACTGCCGATCGTGTGCTCACTAAAGCGCACTGAAAGGCAACGGGTGAAGGTGGTGAGGTCGGCGCTGACGTCGTAGAAGATGTCGCTGCCGTTCTTGGTGCCGAGCACGTCGTAGGAGCCCGTCCGGGTCCTTGCGGACGCTGGTGACGGTCACGGCGGAGTCCTTGTTGGCCTTCATTGCCGCGGTGACCCTTGGCCAGCTCGTCGCCGGTCACCGCGGTGTCGTTCGACCTGCCCCGGCCGTCACCGCCCGACCCGGCGCCCGCTGGGAACGACTGGCCCGGCGACGACGCTGCGGGTTCGGCGCTGGCCAGCGACGCGGCGCCAAACATTCATCACCCCGACCGCCGTCAGCCCGGCCGCGGCCAGCCCGATCCGCCGGATTTGCTTGATCGATTTCATCGACCCGTTGCAGACTCCTGCCACCCGGCGCAGGCCGCTTGCCTGCGCGTCCGTGACCTACGGTCGGCAGCCAAACTGGGGTGAAGACTGGCAAGGCCCTGCCGTGCGGCTGGCATCCGCGATTCTGAGCCGGCCCGGCGGGGGCTTCCGCGTGACGACCGTCTTCCCGCTGAGCGGCGCCGGCGCATGAGCATCCGGGTGCTCGTCGCCGACGACCAGGCGCTCGTGCGCGGTAGCTTCCGGCTCCTCGTCGACACGGCGCCGGACATGGTCGCCGTGGGGGAGGCCGCGACCGGTCACGAGGCCGTCGAGCTCGCCCGCACCACCGTCCCGGCGGTCGTGCTCATGGACATCCACATGCCCAACCTCGACTGGATCGAGGCGACCCGCCGGATCACGGCATCGCCGGGCACGGCGGGCGTCAAGGTGCTGATCCTGACGATGTACGACCTCGACGAGTATCTTCACCGCGCTGCACGCCGGTGCCAGCGGGTTCCTGGTCAAGGACGCGCCGCCGGCCGACCTGCTCGCCGCGATCCGGGTCGTCGCGGCCGGTGAGGCGCTGCTCGCCCCGAGCGTCACCCGGCGCCTCGTCGAGGAGTTCACCCGTCGTCCCGAGCCGGCGCGGCGGCCCACCGCGGCGCCGGCGGGCGTCACGGAACGGGAACGCGAGGTGCTGACTCTGGTGGGGCTGGGTCTGTCCAATGCCGAGATAGCCGCGCACCTGCATGTGAGCCCTGTCCACGGCCAAGGCGCACGTGAGCCCGGCTGCTCACGAAGCTGGACGCCCGCGACCGCGCGCAGCTCGTCATCGCCGCCTACGACAGCGGCCTGGTGCGGCCGGCATGAGTCGCTGCGTTCGACGCGCCCGTCACCGCGGGAGGTGGACGTGCAGCGCGGCCCCGCCTGACGGTGCGTCGTCGACGGTGATGGTGCCGCCGTGGGTGGTGACGATGTCGCGGGCGATGGCCAGGCCGAGGCCGGTGCCGCCGCCGTCGCGGGAGCGGGTGTCGTCGAGGCGCACGAAGCGGCCGAAGACGCGTTCGCGGTCGGCGGGCGGGATGCCGGGGCCGTCGTCGGTGATCGTGACGTCGGCGTGGTCGTCGTCGCCGGACAGGTCGATGCGGACCTGGCTGGCGGCGTGGCGGGCGGCGTTGTCGAGCAGGTTGCGCAGGACGCGTTGCAGTTGCTGCGGGTCGCCCTGCACGCGCGTCGGTGTGACGTGCAGTTCGAGGCGCACGTGTGGGTGCTGGGCGGCGACGCGGTCGCGTTCGGTGTAGACGAGGTCGTCGAGGTCGACGTCGTCGTGGCGCAGCCGCAGCCCGGACTCGTCGGCGCGGGCCAGTAGCAGCAGGTCGGCGATGAGGGTGGCCATGCGTGTGCTCTCGCGGTGCATGCGTTGGACGTGGGTGACGGCGTGGTGCGGCAGGTCGATGCGTTCGAGGATGTCGAGGCCGGCGTGGAGGGTTGCGAGGGGGCTGCGCAGTTCGTGGCTGGCGTCGGCGACGAACCGGCGTTGGGCGGCGGTGGCGTCTTCGATCCGGTCGAGCATGGTGTTCATGGTGGTGGCCAGGGCGGCGACCTCGTCGGTGGCGGCGGGCACGGGCAGGCGGGTGTGCAGGTTCTGGGCGGTGATGGTTGCGGCCTGGCGGCGCATCGCCTCCACCGGTCGCAGGCTGCGGCCGACGAACAGGAACGTGGCCACGCCGACCACCGTGGTGAGCAGGGGCAGGCCGACGGCGAGCGCGCCGATGGTCGCCTCGGTGCCGTCGTTGACCTCGTCGAGCGACTGGGCGACCAGGACGGTGCGTGGCCCGTCGGTGGTGTCGACGCCGGTGGCGACGATCTGGAATAGCTCATCATGATCGACGGCCAGCCGCCGCTGCTCGTGCAGCGTCTGGCCGGCCTTGGGGCGCAGCGGCGAGATTGGGCCGGCCCCGCCGACCGAGGCGGACGCCGCGACGATCCGGCCGTCGACGTCGATGACCTGGACGATGGTGCGGTCGCGGGGCGACGGGCGTAGCGCGGCTGTGAGTCCGGCGCCGCCGCCGTCGCCGACGGCGGCGGTCACCTGCGTGGCGCGTTCGGTGGCGGACTGGTCGATGTTCTGGGTGAGGATGACGCGGGCCGCGACGACGAGGGCGACGCCGCTGAGCACCGCGGCGACCGCGACGACCGCCGCGGCGGCGAGCGCTGAGCGCATCCGCACGCCGAGCCGCTCGCGGAGCCGGGCGACGAATCGCTGGCGTGAGCTGGGCATATGCTGAACCTAACGGGATTGGGCATGCGGCCGGACCGGTTCGGGCTGTCCCCGCCGGCTTCGGGTGGTGGTCCAGGCCTGCCAGGCGGACCGGACGCTGTCGTGCAGCGAGTGGTCGGGGCGCCAGCCGAGGTCCGCCGTGATGCGGTTGATGGCGGCGACGACGGCCGGTGCGTCACCGGGACGCGGCGGGCCGCTCCGGGCCGGTACGGGGATGCCGGTCACGTCGGTGACCGCGCGGATCACCTCCCAGACGGAGTGGCCCTCCCCGGCGCCCACGTTGTAGACGTCGGCGCCGGGCCGGGCGGCGAGGCGCATGCCCGCTCGGCGGTGGGCGTCGGCGAGGTCGGCGACATGGACGTAGTCGCGCACCCCGCTGCCGTCGATGGTGGGCAGATCGGTGCCGGCGACGATGACGGGCGCGCCGGTGCTGAGTGCGTCGAACGTGAGCGGCAGCAGGTTGGTGCGGCCACGGTCGCCGAGGTGGGGCTCGGCGGCGCCGACGGCGTTGAAGTACCGCAGCGCGACCCACGAGATGCCGTGGGCGAGCCCGGCGGCTGCGACGAGCTCCTCGGCGGCCAGTTTGGTCCGGCCGTACGGGCTCAGCGGTCGGGTCGGGGCGTCTTCGGCGACCGTCGGGGTGCCGGGTACGCCGTACACGGCCGCGGAGGAGGAGAACACCAGCCGGGCGACGCCGGTGGCGGCCATCGCGTCGAGGACGGCGGCGACGACGCCGACGTTCTGCTGGTAGTACCAGATCGGCCGGTGCAGCGACTCGGGTGCGGACTTGCTGCCGGCCAGGTGCATCACGCCGGTGACGCCGTGGTCGAGCAGGGTGTGGCGCACGAGCGCGGGGTTGCCGGCGTCGCCGACGACGAGCGGCACGTGCGGGGCGAGGCGGGCCGGGTCGCCGGTGGACAGGTCGTCGAGGACGACGACCCGCTCGTCGGCCGCGAGCAGGTCCGCGACGACGTGCGCGCCGATGTAACCGGCTCCGCCGGTGACCAGCCACGTCATGACCGCACCAGCTGGTGCTCGGCGAGCGGGCCGAGCCGCAGGCCACGCGCTTCGGACCAGGTGATGAGCCGGGGGAGCGCGTCGAGGGTGCGCCGCCACGACCCGGCCGCAGAGGTGCAGTCGGAGTCGTGCAGCAGGACGGTGCCGCCGCTGGCAAGGGTGCTCGTCACGTCCGCGACTATCGTGTCCGGGGTGGCGGCGGCGCGCCAGTCGCGGCCCCACGCGGTCCACAGCTTCGGCTCCAGCCGCAACCGCCGGCAGGCGACGAGCGCCCCGGTGGTGAGCACCCCGTAGGGCGGCCGGTACCAGCGCGGTGCGCCGCCACCGAGCGAGCCGACGAGATCCCGGGCGCGGGCGATGTCGTCGTACGTGGCGCGGGGGCTGCGCCACAGCAGGCAGCGGTGGAACCAGCTGTGCACGGCGACCTCGTGTCCGGCGGCGACGACCTCCCGGCCGAGGCCGTGGTCGCGGTCGAGCATCGAGCCGAGCAGGAAGAATGTGGCCCGGATGTCGTGCTCGGCCAGCAGTTGCAGGAACTTCGGCGTCGAGACCGGGTCCGGGCCGTCGTCGAAGGTGAGCGCGACGTGGCCGGCCGGGCCGAGCCCGGCCAGGCCCGGCAGCAGGGCCCGGCGGCCCGGCGCGAACGCGGTGACGGCTGGCAGCGCATAGGCGGCGAGCCCGGCGAGGCCGGTGACGGCGCCGGCCGTGACGAGCCGGTTCATGCGGTCACCGCCAGGTCGGCCAGGACCGTCTCAGGCCGCACCGGCGACGGCGTGAACCCGGTGGTGCCGCCGAGCGCGGCCCGCAGCCCGTTGGCGAGGTCGGCCCGGCCACGCAGCCAGGGGACCCAGCCGATGCGGTCCAGCACCGCGGCGTTGGTGGCGCCGTGGCCGGGCAGGCACCGGTACGTCACGACCGGCACCCCGGCCGCGAGGGCCTCCAGCGACGACAGCCCGCCGGCGTTCTGCACGACGACCTGGCAGGCCCGTACCAGGGACGGCATGTCGTCGACCCAGCCGATCGGCACGACCCGGCCGGAGCGGTTGAGGCGGCGGCGCAGCGCGTCGTTGCGGCCGCAGGCGACGATCGGCACGGCGAGCCCGGTGTCGGCGATGTCGAGGGCGGCCCGCTCGACCTGACCGACGCCCCAGGCTCCGGCGACGACGAGCGCCCGCGGCAGCTGTGGCGGCAACCCGAGCGCGGCCGGTGCGCTCGACGCTGGCCGGGCGAACGCCGGCCGGACTGCGGGCGCGACGACCCGCACATCGTCGGCGCCGAGCGCCTTGGCCTGCCGGGCCGTGTCGTCATGCAGGGCCAGGTGCACGTCGACGCCGTCGGCGACCCACGCCGGGTGGACGGACAGGTCGGTGAGGTAGGTGACGACGGGCCCGTGCAGCCGGCCGCGCCGGCGCAGCCGGCCCAGGACCTGACTGGCGAGCGGATACGTCGACACGACCAGCCCGGTGTCCGGACCGAGCGCGGCCAGGGTCGCATCGTCCGCGGCGGCGGTCAGCTCGGCGGCCAGCCGGCCGAGTCGGTCGGAGCCGGCGAGGGTGAGCAGCCACCCCCAGGTGCGAGGGGCGAGGGCGAGCTGCCGGCGGTAGATGCTGCGCAGCAGGACCCCGGTGCGGCGAGGGAGCAGGTCGACGAAGTCGTGTCGCTGGACCGGGTGGCCCTGCGCCCGCAGCCGCCGGGTCAGCTCCGCCGCTGCGCCGTCGTGGCCGGCGCCGAAACTTCCGGAGATGATGGCCACCGGTCGCTGCATGTGGACCTCCCTGGTCGGCCGGGCGATTGCCCGACGCAGGCACATGCTGGGCGCGGTGACCTGAAAGAACGCTGAGCATGCCACCATTCAGCTCGATTTCAGGCGAACGGGCCTACGGTCCCGAGCCATGCGAAACATCAGCATGGTCGCGGCCCTCACCGCGGCCGCGGTGCTGGCGCTGGCCGGGTGCGGCAGCAATAGCGCACCGGATGCGGGCGGCGCCGGCGACATTCCAGACAACCAGGCGTTCGTCGAGTACCGGCCGGCTGGCAACCAGTACGCGCTGAAGGTGCCTGAGGGCTGGGCTCGCGCCGAGTCCGGGGGCACCGTGACCTTCACGGACAAGCTCAATACGATCACCGTTGCCCTCGGTACCGCCGCCACCGCCCCCGACGTGCCCGCCGGTCAGGCGGAACTGACAACGCTGGCCGGCAAGACCGGCGGATTCACGGCCGGCACCGCCTCGGTCGTCCAGCGCCCGGCCGGCCCGGTGCTGCTCGTCACCTACCGCGCCGACGCGCCACCCGACCCGGTCACCGGCAAGGTCGTCAACGACGACGTCGAACGCTACGAGTACTGGCACGCGCCGTCCGGGCTGCTCACGGTGACGCTCGCGGGCCCGCACGGCGCCGACAACGTCGACCCGTGGCGGACCGTGACCGACTCCGTCCGATGGCTGCCGTGACTGCGCCGCCGATCCGGGCCGAACGGTTGTACCGGTTCTTCCACAGCGGCGACGAGGAGGTGCTCGCCCTACGTGGGGTGTCGCTCGAGCTCGCCGCCGGTGAATGGCTGGCCTTGACCGGCCCGTCCGGGTCCGGCAAGTCGACCCTGCTGGCCTGTCTCGCGGGCCTCGACGAGCCGGACGGCGGCAACGTCTGGGTCGCCGGGCGGCGGATCACCCGCCGGCCGGAGGCCGCCCGGGCGTTGCTGCGGGCCCGCTACGTCGGCATGCTCTACCAGGCCGGGAACCTGCTGGAACACCTCACCGTTGCGCAGAACATCCGCTTCACCCGCCGTCTGGCGCGGTTGCCCCGCGCCGGCGACGACGTGATCGACCGGCTCGCTGCCGTCGGCCTCGCCGGGCACGCCGACGCTGCGCCCGGCGAGCTGTCCGGCGGCCAGGCGGCCAGGGCCGCGCTCGCCGTCGCGCTCGCCAACGACCCGCCGCTGCTCATCGCCGACGAGCCGACCGGTGAACTGGACGAGGTCACCGAGCGGGCCATCCTCAGCCTGCTCGCCGCCCACGCCGCGACCGGCACCGCCGTGCTCGTGGCCAGCCACAGCCGGGCCGTCGCCCGCGCCGCGCACCGCGTGCTGCGCCTGCGCGACGGACACCTCACGGACCCCGCGGAGGCTTAGCATGTCGGACCGCCGGGACGTCTTCAACGGCGAGCATCTGAACCGCACGTTCGGCCGCACCAGGGCGGTGCATGACGTGAGCTGCGTGATCCCGGCGGACGCACGGATCGCCGTCACCGGACCGTCCGGCTCGGGCAAGTCGACCCTGCTGCACCTCATCGCCGGCATCGACGAACCGACCGGCGGCACGGTCGGCTGGCCGCGGCTCAACGGCCACCCCCGGCATCATCCGGGCCGGGTCGGGATCGTGTTGCAACGCCCGGCGCTGCTGGCGACCCTCGACGTCGGCGAGAACGTGGCCCTGCCGCTGCTGCTGGCCGGTCGTCCGGCCGAGTCCGCCCGGCTCGCCGCCGGCGACACGCTGGGCCGCCTCGGCCTCGCGGACCTCATCGACCGGCTGCCGCACGAGCTGTCCGGCGGCCAGGCCCAGCGGGTCGCCGTCGCACGAGCTGTCGCGGCTGGCCCGGAACTCATCGTCGCCGACGAACCGACCGCCGCCCTGGACACCGAGGGCGCCGCTCGTCTCGTCGACGCCCTCCTCGCCGCCGCCGAGCGCGCCGGTGCCGCGCTGGTGCTGGCCACCCACGACACTGCCGTCGCCGACCGGCTCGAGCAGCGCTGGCACATGGCCGACGGTGCTCTCGGCAACCCTACGGAGCCGCTATGCTGACCTGGATCGCCGGGCTGCTGCGCCGCCGAGCCGGCCGCCTTGCCACCACCGCCGTCGGAATCGCCACGGCCGTCGCGCTGCTCGCCACGGTCGGCGCCTTCCTGGGCGCCGCCCGCACCTCGATGACCCGCCGCGCCGTCGCACCGGTCGAGGTCGACTGGCAGGTCGCGCTCGCCGCCGGCACCGATCCGGCCGCCGCCCTCGCCACGGCCGGCACCGAACCCGGCGTCGCCACCGCCCTGCCGGTCCGCTACGCCCACCTGCCGTCGCTGTCCACCAGCCAGGCGGGCACGGTCAGCACCACCGGCGCCGCCGTCGTGCTCGGCCTCCCGGCCGGCTATCGGACCACCTTCCCCGGCCAGATCCGCACCCTCGGCGGCGCCGCCGACGGCGTGCTGCTGGCGCAGCAGACCGCCGCCAACCTCCGGGCCGTCCCGGGCACCGTGCTGTCCATCGAACGCCCCGGACTGGCCGCCGCCCAGGTCACCGTCGCCGGCATCGTCGACCTGCCGCACGCCGACACCATGTTCGCCACCGACCAGTCCGGTGCCACCGCACCGCCCGACAACGTCCTGCTGCTGCCCGACACCGTGTTCACCGACCTTCTCGGCCCGCTGCAGAGCGCCCGGCCCGACCTGTTCAGCACCCAGCTGCACGTCCGGACCACCCGGCAGCTGCCGACGGCGCCCGACGCGGCGTACACCGCCAGCACCAGCGCCGCCCATCACCTCGACGCGGCCCTCGCCGGGGCCGGCCGGACCACCGACAACCTCGGCGCCGCCCTGGACGCCGCCCGCTCCGACGCCGCCTACGCCACCGCCCTCTTCCTGTTCCTCGCCACCCCCGGCGCCGTCCTCGCCGGCCTGCTCACCACCACCATCGTCTCGGTCGCCGCACCGCGCCGCCGCCGTGAGCAGGCGCTGCTGCGCACCCGCGGCGCCACCGCCCGCCACGTGCTGACGATCGCGGCCATCGAAGCCGCGATCACCGGCGTCGCCGGCGCTGCCGCCGGCGTCGGGGTCGCCGCATTGCTCAGCACCGTCATGTTCGGCAACGCCGGCGGCCCGGCCTGGTTCGCCGCCGCCGCGACGGCCGGCCTGACCGTCGCCGCCGCGGCGGTACTGTTGCCCGCGTGGCGGTCGCTGCGCACCGGCGGCGTGGCCACCTCCACCCGGACCGGTGAACTGCCGCCCACCAGGATGCCCCTTGCGCTGCGGCTTGCCCTCGACGTCGTCGCCCTCGCCGGCGCACTGCTGCTCCTGCGCGTGACCACCGCGCACGGTTACCAGCTCGTGGTGGCGCCGGAAGGAGCACCGCGCATTGCAGTGGACTACTGGGCGTTCGCCGGTCCGGCGCTGCTGTGGCTCGGCGGCGCGCTGCTGGTCTGGCGAATCGTGGCCACCGCCCTGCAGTACGGCCGCCGCCTCCTCGCCACCGTGTTGCGGCCCCTGGCCGGGCCGCTCGCCAGCACCGTCGCGGCCACCCTGCACCGCCGCCGCCAGCCGATCGCCGCCGCCGCGACGCTCATCGCCTGCACGGTTGCCTTCGCGGTGTCGACCGCCGGGTTCACCGCCACCTACCGCCAGCAGGCCGAGGTCGACGCCCGTCTCACCAACGGCGGCGACGTCACCGTCATCGCGCCGCCCGGCACCGCCGACGCGAGCCTCACCGAACCGATCCGGGCGACCGCCGGCGTCCGGCACGTCGAGACCGTCCAGCACCGCTTCGCCTACGTCGGCGCCGACCTGCAGGACCTCTACGCTGTGCAACCCGGCACCGTCACCGCCGGGGCGCACCTCGCCGACGCCTGGTTCACCGGCGGCACCGCCGCCCAGCTGATGCACCGCCTCCAGCAGCAGCCCGACGGCATCCTCGTCTCCGCCGAGACCGTCACCGACTTCCAGCTCCAGCCGGGCGACCGGCTCACTTTGCGCATCACCGACACCCGCACCGGCACCGCGTCCCCGGTCGACTTCCGGTTCCTCGGCGTCGTCAACGAGTTCCCGACCGCCCCGACCGACAGCTTCCTCGTGGCCAACGCCGACTACGTCACCGCCCACGCCGGCCCCGGACCGGCCACCCACCTCATCGACACCGGCGGCACCGACCCCGCCGCCGTCGCCGCGGCGCTGCGCCAACGCCTCGGCGCGGGACCGGCCATCACTGACATCACCGCGACCCGCGCCACCGTCGGGTCCAGCCTCACCGGCGTCGACCTCGCCGGGCTCACCCGCATCGAGCTCGGCTTCGCCCTCGCCCTGGCCGTGGCCGCCGCTGGCCTGGTCCTCGCGGCCGACCTGGCCGAACGTCGCCGCACCTTCACCATTCTCGGCATCCTGCGCGCCCGGCCCCGCCATCTGGCCGGGTTCGTCGCGGCGGAGGCGTGCGTCGTCACCGGACCCGCCCTGGTGCTTGGCGCCGCGGCCGGTGTCGGCCTGGCGGAGGTCCTCGTCACCATTCTCAGCGGCGTGTTCGACCCGCCACCGGATCGGCTCGCCCTGCCGTGGGGCTACCTCGGGGGCGTCCTGGCGGCGATCCTGGCTGCCGTGGCGGCGGCCGTGATTGCGCTGGTGCTCGCCACCCGGCGGCCGGACCTGACGCTGGTGCGCGGCGAATGATCGGCAGCCGGCTGCCTGGCCGTCGCGACGGGCCGGGGTCAGTCCGCCAGGCGCCGCTCGCCCGGCACGGCGGCATCCGGCCGCCGGGGCAGCCGCAGCACCGACGCGGCGATGATGGTCACCGTGGCGGCGAGCAGCCATCCGCCGATGACATCGGTCGGCCAGTGCGCGGCGAGCGCTACCCGGCTGACACCGACCAGCACGGCCCATCCGCCGGCGACCGCGACGAGCGCCGCACGCGACCAGCGGTTCGGCAGCAACGCCCAACCGAGCACGATCACGACGCCGGCCGCGACGGCCGACGATGTGGTGTGACCGGACGGGTAGGAGTACCCGCTCGCGGTGGTCAGCCGATCCGCGGGCCTGGGCCGATGCACGAGCCCCAACAACGCGAGGCGCACAACTGTCGAGGTCGCCGCCGTCGCGACGAGAAAGCCCGCGGCGGTACGGTCGCGGCGCACCAGCAACACCAGCAAGGCGAGCAGCGTCAGCCCCCGCACGACCGCGCTGTCGCCGGAATGCGTGACCGCCGACATCGTCGCGCGCCAGGCCGGGTGCGCAAGCGTGAAACGGCGCGCCGCGTCGCTGACGTCCACATCCAACCGGACCAGCGGCGAAAACCGGACCGCGACGAGTGCCGTGAGGAGGGCGAGGAGACCCCGCGGTGGCGGCGGGGATGGCCCGGCGGTCACCCACCGTCCGGGTCCAGCCGGTAGCCAACGCCACGGACCGTCCGGATCGCCGAGCGGCCGTACGGATGGTCGATCTTCTTGCGCAGATAGCCCACATACACCTCGACGATGTTCGCGTCGCCGTCGAAGTTGGCGTCCCACACGCTTTCGACGATCGCGGTCTTGGCCATCACGTCGCCGGCCCGGCGCATCAACAACTCCAGCAGCGCGAACTCCCGCGGTGTGACCGGAATCTCGTCCTCGCCGCGGGTCACCCGCCGCTGCACCGGATCGAGAAGCAGATCGCCGGCGGCCAGCACCACCGGCCGCTCCGGAGCCCCCCGGCGGATCAGCGCCCGCAGACGAGCGACCAGGACGACGAACGAGAACGGCTTCGTCAGGTAGTCGTCGGCGCCGAGGTCGAGGGCGTCGGCCTCGTCGTAGTCGCCGTCCTTCGCGGTGAGCATGAGCACCGGCGTCCAAACCTCGCGCTGACGCATGCGACGGCAGACTTCGTAGCCGCTCATGCCGGGCAGCATGATGTCGAGCATGACCGCGTCGTAGGCGCCGTGCGGCTCCTCGGTGGCCGCCCACAACCCGTCCACCCCGTTGTACACAAGGTCCGTGGTGAACCCCTCGACGGCCAGGCCGTCGCGGATCATCTCGGCGAGGCCCGCCTCGTCGTCGACGAGCAGCAGTCGCATCAGGCGCTCCCAACCCACGCGGCGCCGCACCAGCGCCCCAACACGGACGCCGAGCTCGTCCTCGCACGGGCGCCGGGCGCCGGGCGCCGGGCGCCGACATCACCATACTCCTACAATATGTAGGAGTATGGTTGGGTGCCGTCGCGCGATGGTGGGACAGGCCACGTTTTGCCGGATTCTCAGCCTCGGCGGCCTAACGTGACCGGCTTCCGCCGCACTGCGCCGACACCCCCTTTGAGACGAGGAGCATCCGTGAAGTTCCTGGATCCCGAATGGCTCATCTCCACCTTCGGGATGCTCGGCATCCTCGCGATCGTGTTCGCCGAGTCGGGCCTGCTGATCGGCTTCTTCCTGCCCGGCGACTCGCTGCTGTTCACCACCGGACTGCTCGTCGCCGGCGGCCGGTACCTGCACCTGCCGCTCTGGCTGGTGATCCTGCTCATCGTGGTCGCCGCGGTCGCCGGCGACCAGGTCGGCTACGTCTTCGGCCGGCGGGTCGGTCCGGCGCTCTTCCGCCGCCCGAACTCCCGGCTGTTCAAACAGGAGAACCTCGCCCGGGCCCAGGAGTTCTTCGACCGCTACGGCGCGCGCTCCATCGTGCTGGCCCGCTTCGTGCCGATCGTGCGCACGTTCACCCCGATCGTCGCCGGCGCCTCACGCATGCGCTACCGCACCTTCAGCCTGTACAACGTCATCGGCGGTGCATTGTGGGGTACCGGCGTGACCCTGCTCGGCTACTTCCTCGGGCAGATCGCGTTCGTGAGGTCCAACATCGAGTTCATCCTCATCGGCATCGTCGCGCTGTCCGTCGTGCCGATCGCGGTCGAACTGCTCCGCGCCCGGGCCCGCGCCCGCCGCGCCCGTTCATGATTCTCTCAGCATCAGCCCGACAGGATGCCCGACGTGAACCACCTGACCTATCCCGAGGCGATCGTCGTCGGCCTCCTGCAGGGTGTCACCGAGCTGTTCCCGGTCTCGAGCCTCGGGCACAGCGTGCTGCTGCCGGCGCTGCTCGGCGGCCGCTGGGCCCGCGACCTGGACGTGTCCACGCCGGAGTCGCCGTACCTCGCCTTCGTTGTCGGGCTGCACGTTGCCACCGCGTTTGCTCTGCTGCTGTTCTTCTGGCGCGACTGGGTACGCATCATCACCGGTTTCGTGACCTCGGTGCGGCACCGGCGGATCGACACGCCCGATGAGCGGCTGGCGTGGATGATCGTGCTCGCTACGATCCCGGTCGGCGTCACCGGCCTGCTGTTGGAGCACACCTTCCGCACCGTGCTCGGCCGGCCCATCCCCGCCGCCATCTTCCTCACCGTCAACGGCGTGCTGCTCTATGGCGCCGAACGCCTCCGCCGCCGAGCGGCGAGCGGCACTCCCGACCCCGTGGACGCCGCCGACTCCGACCGGCGCATCGCCGCCGGCACCTTCCGCGGCGCGACTCTTGTCGGATCGGCGCAGGTGCTCGCGTTGCTGCCCGGCATCAGCCGCTCCGGCGTCACCCTGGGCGCCGGCCTGCTCAAGGGCCTGTCGCACCAGGACGCCGCCAGATTCTCCTTCCTGCTCGCCACACCCGTCATCCTCGCCGCCGGCGTCCTCAAGATCCCGGACCTGTTCGGCCCCCTCGGCGCCGGCATCCGCGGCCAGGTCCTCGCCGGCAGCCTTGCCTCCGGCGTCGCGGCCTACTTCTCCGTGCGATTCCTGACCCGCTACTTCGAGACCCGGACGCTGACCCCCTTCGCGATCTATTGCGTCGTGGCCGGTGTTGCCAGTCTCGTCTGGCTCAGCGCCACATAGGCCGGCTCCGGCCGGATCAGAAGGTCGGACGCCGCCAAAACCACACCGCGCTGGTCGAACGCTGCTCGGAAACCGTGCCTGTGAAACCGAGTGATGTAGCTGGTTCGCGTAGCATCGTGTGCGTCCATCAAGTCGCGCGGGTGCCGAGCCGCAGTGACCGACTCATCCCCGTCCGCGCCGGTCGACGACGGGATAACGATGGTGGGAGCGGTGACAGGATGGTCGAAGACAGCTCGTCCGCCGGCTGCGGGGTGCTCGCCCTCACGCTGCTGGTGGTCGGGTAGCGGGAGCGCATTGCTGCGCTCCCGCCCCTCAGAACCGGACTTGCGGCTGTTCACCGCATCCGGCTCAAGCAGGTCGCTTGGGCGTGCTGGCGTTGCGTCGGCAGGCTGGTCCTTAATCTTCGCCAGTTGTTTGCCGGCGGAGGCATGAGGTGTGCACGAGGCGGCGGCGTTCGTCCTGCCGGCCTGGCGGGGGCGAGATGACAAGTTGTCTGGTCATCGCTTTCCCGATCGCGGCGAGCCACTGTTCCCACTGGTGTGGGGGTTGTGGTTCGTGGTCGGCGTGCCTGGCCGAAACCGCCGAGGCCACCCGCAGGGCCCGGCGCGGATGGCCCCCGACTCCTGGTCGTGCCTCCACGTCGACGCCGCCGCCGAGGCGGTCCGGCTAGCGCTGACCCTCCCACTGACCGGCGTCCACCCCCTCCTGCTGGCCGCCCCGCTCACCCGGTCTTGCCAGTCCACAATGGACATCATCCGGCAACACTATCCGTCTACCGAGATCCGCTCCGAAATCTGCGGCCACCGCACCTCCGTCGACACCACCGCGATCGAACGCCTCCTAGGCTTCCGGGCCCGCTGGACCCTGTGACCGCAGCGGTTCGCGGAACACGGTCACCGGTTGCCGTGGTGGATCTCGATCCGCCGGAACACCGGGAGCAGCGACACACACAGCATCGCTAGCGCTGCCACCGTGCCGCCGGACAGTGCGACCGTCGCCGTGCCGAACGCGGCGGCGAGCGCCGGCGCGGACATCTGGCCGAGTGGGAAGGACACGAACGACCAGAATTCGTCGTGGGCGCCGACGCGTGAGAGCAGCCGTTCGGAGATGTGGGTGTAGTTGACGGTTTCCCAGGTGACGGTGAACAACTCGGTGGCCGCCCCGGCCAGGAATGCCGCCCCGGCCAGCCATATCGCGTCCGCACCGGCCCCCAGCAGGATGAGCGGCAGGGCCGCCAGCGCCATCGCGGCCAGCGCCGGCCGCATCGGCCGTTGCAGCAACGGCACCTTAACCAGCACCACGCTGGCAAGCAGTGCACCGATCCCCTGAGCGCTCAGCACCAGACCCCAGCCCGTGACGCCGATCGTGTCGAAGGCGATGACCGGCCCAAGGACCAGCCAGATCCCCCGGTTGGTGGCGTTGAAGATCGCGAACGCCAGCGTCACCGACCAGATCCACGGCTGCGACGCGAAGTATGTCCAGCCCTCCCGTAGGTCGCTGAGCATCGTCGGGCCGCCGCCGACCCGCTTCGGGGGATCGGGCATCGCAATCCGCGCGAAACATGCGGCGGCCAGCAGGAACGAGGCAGCGTCCGCGGCGATCGCCCAGCCGCCGCCGGCGGACGCCGTCAGCAGACCGGCGCTGGTCGGGCCGAGAATCCGGGCGAGGTTGCCGGCCGTGGCCAGCAGCGAACTGGCCTGCTGCAGGCCGCGCCCGGTGGCCAGGTTGGACACGATGCCCCGCAGCACGGGCGTCGTGATCCCCTGGAACATGCCGTTGCCGACCGCGAACGGCAGCAGGAGCGCCGGGTGCTGATGGGTGATCAGGAGGATCGCGACCCCGGACTGCGTGAGACCGGCACCGAGGCTGGCCAGGCAGAGCACGGTGGAGCGGCGGTAGCGGTCGGCGATGCCACCGCCGAACAGCATGGTGGCCACCGTCGCCACCATCGCGGTGCTGGTGACCGCGGACACCCACACGGCGCTGCCGGTCAGTGCGAGCACGCCGAACGCCAGCGCGACCGGTGACATGGCGCTGCCGGCCAACGAGATCGAGCGCCCGGCGAAGTACCAACGGAACGAGGACGAGCGCAGCGGCCCGGAACCGTCATCACCGGCACCGGCACCGGCACCGTCCGCTGTCAGGCCGGGCTGTGCTGAAGCCATGCGTCGATGCCGGTCAGTGCCGAGTCGATCAGATGGCGGGGTGCCCCGCTGTGACGAAGTGACGTTGCCGCGCATGCGGCCAGTTGCACGTCGTTGAGGCCGAGCTGGTCCCGGGCCCGGGTGTATTCGGTGAACAGGTCCGTGTCGAACAGCAGCGGATCGTCGGCGTTGATGCTGCAGGGCACGCCCCGGGCGAGCAGCGCCGGAAGCGGATGCCGGTCGAGCGAGGGGACGACGGAGAGCATCACGTTGCTGGTCGGGCACACGTCGAGCGCGATGTCACCCGTCGTCAACCGGTCGAGCACTGCCGGGTCGGTGATGGCCGCCACGCCGTGCATGACCCGGTCGGCGCCAAGCACGTCGATCGCGTCGCGGACCGACGGTGCACCGGTCAGCTCGCCGGCATGCGGGACGGCGAGAAGACCACCGTCACGGGCGACGGTGAACGCCTCCGCAAACAGGGGACCCGGTGCCGCGGTCTCGTCACCGTCCAGCCCGAACCCGACGACACCGTCGCGGCGGCGGCGGACCGCGAGGCGGGCCAGCGCGACGGCCTCATCCGGCGGCCGGTCCCGGTTCGCCGCCACGACGAGCCCGAACCCCACGCCATAACGCTCCTGAGCGGCCCGTCCCGCGTCGAGCACCACATCGAGCACCTCGGCATCCGAGCCGAGCCGGCCACGGAACAGGCCCGGCCACATCGACGGCTCCACCCACACCGCCCCGGCCAGTGCCGCGTCCTCGACCACCTCGTGGACCAGCCGCTGAGCGTCCCCGGCCGTCCGCAGACACGCGGCCGCGGCGGTGATGGTGTCGGTGAACGCCGCGAAGGATCCGTATCCGGTCGGCAAGGTGGCGACGACCCCGGCCCGGTCGGCCAGCTCCAGCAACGTCGAGCGACGCATTGCCCCGTCAAGGTGGACATGCACATGAGCCTTCGGCAACGCGGCGAGCGCACGACTGGCTGACATTCGCGGAATGATCCCACACGCGATATGCCGGGCGGCTCGCGCGGAGACATATCGGATGTATATCACGAAAGGGTGTTTGCGGGACTTTTCGCCAGCTCAAGTCGCGAACCTCGTCGTGAACACGTCGACCGGGTCTTCGGACTCGAGTGTGAACCCGTGCCGCTCGTCCAACCGCCGGGCCGCACTGCCCTGCAGTACGTTCAGCCGCTTGCAGGTCGAGCATGACGTCCTCGGCCGGCCAGGCAGGCCGGCGTTGTGGACCGCGGTGCGGATCCGGTCGCGGGTGCCGGCGGTCAGGCCCAGCAGGGTGAGCGCGGGCGGGCCGACGTGCAGGCGGGCGACCACGCGCCGTATGTCGCTCGGGAACCTGGCTCGGCGATAGTCGGGACGAGGACGTCAACGGTCCTGAGACGGTGGGACTGGTCGTGCGCGTGTTCCTTTTCGTGGGAGTTGGGCTCGGGACGGGCAAGGCCGGACCCGACGAGCGGCCGCGGCCACGACGTGGTGGAGGTGGGGATGCGGACGGGCTGCGGTGTATCCCGCTGAGCCGGCGGGGTCGGCCAGCCGTGGGATCGGCTTACCGCGGGTGCCGGTCGGCCGCGGTCGTGGCGTAGCCCGCGGAGCTGGCGGCGAAGGTCGCTGAGGTGGCGGTCGATGTGCTCGGCCAGACCTGCGTCGTCACGGCGG
This sequence comes from Dactylosporangium sp. McL0621, assembly GCF_049995355.1. Taxonomy (NCBI): domain Bacteria; kingdom Bacillati; phylum Actinomycetota; class Actinomycetes; order Micromonosporales; family Micromonosporaceae; genus Dactylosporangium; species Dactylosporangium sp. McL0621. The sequence continues at coordinate 7,497,298 of NZ_CP188259.1, read as the reverse complement.
TTGGCTGGTTCGTCGATCTGCCGTCAGCGGCGCCGTCCCAGGCCAGCCAGGGTCGTGGCCATTGCCGTCGCGGACGTGCACGACATCACCGATCGACAGTTCCCGAGAAGTCGCGGCCTTGTGCTGAATGCGGAGCCGCTCTGCGCAGTGGACCGGCAGATCCGAGGGGTGAACGCGTCAGCGTTCAAGCGCACGTGATCCGGTGCTCCCGGGTCGAGGTGTTGGCCGGGATTCGTTACCGAGACGACCGGCGATGAACGCGGCGGGTCTGTCCGGCCGGCATGCCTGCGCCAGTGGACTGGTCCGTGGTGTGTTCGTTGGCGGCCTCTGGCGCTCGGGTGGTGAGTACGTTCGCGATGACGTCGTGGACGAGCTCTGGGGGGATGGCGCGGTGGGCGATGAAGCGGCGGTAGAAGAACGGGCCGGTGAGTAGGTCGGTGGCGATCTCGGGGTCGAGGTCAGGGGGTAGTTGGCCGCGCTCGCGGGCGCGGGCTAGGACGACGAGCAGGGGCTCGCGGCGGCGTTGGGTCAGGTCGGCGTGGAGGGTTGCGAGTGCGGGGTCGCGTTCGGCGGCGTCGATGAATGCGGCGAGCAGGCGCGGGAACGGCGTGTGCTCGAGCAGGGTGACGAAGGCGGTGAGCAGTTGCGCCACATCGGTGTCCACCCGGCCGGTGTCGGGTACCGGGAAGGGTTGGAACGTGGCGTCCATGGCGTCGATCAGGAGCGCGCCCACGGTCGGCCAGCGCCGGTACAGGGTGGCCTTGCTGGCCCCGGCCCGCCGGGCGACCGCTTCCATGGTGAAGCCGGGCAGGCCGTCCTCGTCGAGCACCTCAAGAGCGGCCCGCAGCATCCGCTGGCGTGCGCCATCCCCTCGCGAGATCGGCTCCCGGGCCTTGGCCGGCGGGTCGGCCGTGGAGTGCCGGGTGGCAGTGGAGGCGGCCGATGGGCGTGCGGGCGTCACCACAGGCCGGTTGGCGCGTTGTTGTCGGGGACTGCTGGCCATGTTGCCCTCACCTCCATCGAGACGCTACCGTACCCTTATAGGAGTACGGGTCCGTATCGATAGGAGGATCCGATGGCACGAGTGACGCCGCCGCCCGGGCGCGCCACCGGCGTGCGGGCCCGGATGGTGTCCTGGTTCACCGAGCGTGCGCTCGGACGCCCCGCGGGACGCCCGGCGCATCCGGACCGGCTGGCCGAGCCGCTTCGGGCATATGCCCACCTTCCCGGAGTCCTGCGCGGCTACGCCAAGCTGGAGCAGGCCACCGCGGGCACACACCGGCTCGATCGGCGCCACCAGGCCCTCGCCGAGCGCACGGCCGCGACCCTGACACAGTGCGCGTACTGCATCGACCTGGGCCCTGAGGTGGTCCGCCGCTGGGGGGTGACCGACGAGGAACTGCTGGCCCTGCCGCACTACGACACCAGCCCGCTGTTCGACGAGGTGGACAAGCTCGTCCTGACCTACGCCGAGGGCATGAGCCGCACCCAGGTCGACGTCCCCGCCGACGTGGTCCAGCGGCTACGCGAACACTTCACCGACGCCCAGATCGTCGAACTGACCCACCGCGTGGCCCTGGAGAACGTGCGCGGGCGGTTCAACCTCGCCCTGGGCATCGAGGCCGCCGGGTTCAGCCAGGGCCGGGTCTGCGCCCTACCCGCCCCGCCGCCAGGCGCGGCCCCTCACCGGTCTGACGACGCTCTGACCGGCCTCCCACGGGAGCGGCGGTCATGACCACGGCAGCTACCACCACTGCCCAGCGGCTTGGCCGGACCAGCGCCTACTGGGTCATCACCGCGGTCGTGGTCAGCGAGTGCCTCGGCGGCGGCTTCATGGACCTGCTCCGCATGGCGCCGTTTTACCCGATCATGATCGACTTGGGATATCCCAGCTACCTGGCCACCATCCTGGGAACGGCGAAAATCCTCGCCGGGGCGGTGCTGCTGGCACCCCGGCTGCCACGGCTGAAGGAATGGGCCTATGCCGGCATCCTGATCAACATGATCGGTGCAGCCGCATCCCACGTCGCTATGCACCACTCCGCCACCAGCCTCATCGCCCCTGCCGTGTTCGCCGGGTTGGCGCTGCTTTCCTGGGCGCTTCGTCCAGCCGCACGTCGGCTCTAACACGCCCCTGATCGGGACGGTCAGGCGAGTGAGGAGGCTTCCGTGCTCAGCGTCTTTGTCCGCAACTTTCTGTTCACCATCGTGGTACCCGGGCGCCGGGGCGGTCTGGCTGCCCTGGTGGATCCTCAGGCGCTTCGACGCCATGGCTGTTCCCGCTGCGTGGCCGGCCGTCGCGGTGATCGCACTCGGCGCCGCCTTGTACCTGTGGTGTGTATGGGTGTTCGCGGTGGTGGGACGCGGCACTCCCGGCCCGTGGGACGCGCCCCGGAGCGTTGTCGCCACCGGCCGGTACCGGTGGGTACACAACCCCATCTACCTCGCGCGCTCCTCGTCATCCTGGGCGAGGCATGGCTGTTCCTGTCGCTGCCGCTCCTCATATGCTGGGCTGACGGAGTGCTGTAGGCCGTCCGGTCATCGTCTAACTGGGCTACTGATGCTCCGCTGCGGATCGGTTGGCCAGGTCGGCTGCCCGGGCGAGGAGTTCCGCCGTGGAACACGGCTTGAGCAGGTAGTCGTCGGCGCCGGCAGCGACGTCCGCCACAAAGCGCGTGCGCGGACAACATCAGGATCGGTACCGCTGCCGTCGCCGGTTCGTCGCGTAGCGTCCGGCATACGGCGAGACTGTCCAGGTCGGGCAGGATGGGAACGCGATCGAGACGAGGTCGTTGGTGAACCGCTGCCGACCAGGGTGCCGACGAACGTGGGACCACCACCGACCACGGCGACCACAGCCAGGTGACCCCACGAGGGCCGCTCCCTGGCAGCGGCGAGCCGGGCGACGATCCCGAATCCCTCGGTGGCGTTGTGCAGACCTGGTACCACGCCCCGCCCGGCGCCGGCCTGCGGGTGACGCTGGTGGCCGCGCGGGGAACTGGCGGGTTCAACGCGGCTGTGGTGTGCGCACGGGCTACCAGGTGATGTCCCGCTCGCCTCGGCGCACCAGCTCGCACTCGTAGGCCACGATAACCAGTTGGGCGCGGTCATGCGCGCCCAGCTTGGTCATGGCCCGGCTGACGTGTGTCTTCACCGTCGCCTGGCTCAGGCGCAAATGCGCGGCGATGTCCTTGTTGGTCAGCCCGCGACCGACCAGTCCCAGCACCTCAGTCTCCCGCTCGGTGAGCCCGGCTATCGCGGCCGGTGACCACTCCGGCTCTGCCGGCTGCCGCGTGTACCGGTCGATCAGCCGGCGAGTGATGTTCGGGGTGAGCAGAGCGTCTCCGTCGGCCACCACGTGGACCGCTCGGCGCAGCTCGCCCGGGTCGGCATCCTTGAGCAAGAAGCCGCTGGCGCCGCAGCGCAGCGCGTCGAAGACGTACTCATCGGTGTCGAAGGTGGTCAGCACGATCACCTTGATCCCGCTGGTACGGGGCTCGGCGCGCAGTTGGCGGGTGGCCTGGATACCGTCCAGGCCCGGCATCCGGATGTCCATCAGCACGATGTCGGGCTGCAGCGAGGCGGCCAGCTCCAGCGCCTGCTCACCGGTCACCGCCTCGCCCACCACGGTGAGGTCGGGGTCCCGGTCGATGAGCACGCGCAGGCCGGCGCGGATCACCGCCTGGTCGTCCACGATCATCACGCGTATCGTCACCGGCCCGCTCCGTTCCCCGCCGCGGGCAGGATGGCCACCACCTGGAAGCCGCCCTCCGGGCGCTCGCCTGCGGTCAGCTGGCCGCCGAGCGAGGTGGCCCGCTCGCGCATGCCGAGGATACCGAAACCGCCGTCGCCGCCGGTCCGCTGGCGGGAAGGCTGCGCGCGCCCCTGCCCGTCGTCCACGATGGACAAGACGATCTCGGTGGGCCGGTAGGCGAGTTCCACCTCCACTGTCCGGGCCGCCGCGTGCCGTACCACGTTGGTCAGCGACTCCTGCACGATGCGGTAGGCGGTCATGTCCATCGCCGGTGGCAGGTCCCGCGGCTCGCCCTGCCGGGCGACCGCCACCTGCAGCCCGGCGCGGCGCACCGTGTCCAGCAGCGAGTCCAGCTGTGCTAGGCCCGGCACCGGGCTGCGGTCGGCCGCCCGGCGGCCGGCGCGCGCACTGTCCGCGCGCAGGACGCCAACCGTGGCGGCCAGTTCGGCCCGGGCTTCCCGGTACGCGGCGCGTACCGCCGTCAGCGCTTCGCGGCTGGTCGCCGGGTCGTCGGTCAGCGTCTCTGCGGCCACCGACACCTGGATGGCCGCGCCGGCGAGGGTGTGCGCGAGGACATCGTGCAGCTCGCGGGCGATGCGCAGCCGCTCCTCGGTGACCCGGTGGTTGGCTTCCCGCTCGCGGTCCAGCACCGCGCGCCGGGCCGTGCGTTGCGCTTCGTAGGCCAGCGCGCGCCGACTGCGTACGGTCTCGCCCAGCATGATCAGCGACGCGAGCAACGCCGCCTGTGGCAGCAGCGCGGCGATGGAGCTGCTGATCGGCTGGTGGTCCTGGAGCACCGGGAACAGTTCGGCGGCGATCAGCGCGGCCGCCGCCGCCGACGCGGCCCAGCGCAGGTGCCCGGCGACAGCGGCCGCGTACAGCGGCACGGCCAGCGGGATCACCGGCGAGATACCCGGGCTGCCCAGTCCGTGGTATCCGATGAGCAGCAGTACCGAGGCGAGCAGCACGCCGAGCGGGGCACGGCACCGCGCCGGCAACACCGCCGCGATCAGCAGCGCGAACAGGTACGCAGCCACCCCGGCCGGCCGGTCTTCGGCTTGCGCGGACACGAAAATCCGCACGCCGATGGCCACCGCCACCGCCGCGACCAGCACCGACTCGACCAGCGCCCGGCGCAGCGCGGCCGAGGGCGGCACGCCCAGCCGCACATTCTGCATGTTGACACGCTACGGCGTGGCCGATCGGGCCGCGTCCTGCAGCTGGGGTAGCGCCGGCGGTCCCGCTACCCCGCCTGGGGTAGCGGGAAACGCCATCCGCAGGGCGACGACCGGAGGTACCCCGGGCGGCCAGCATGACGGCATGAGCTCTTTCACCGATCCCGATCCCGGTCCGCGGGAGACAGGGCAGCGTCAACCGGTGCTCCAACCGGCGACGCTGGACGCGCCGCAGCCGCCACACCGTCCCCGGGCGGGTACCTGGGTGTGGCGGGTACTGCGGACAGTGCTCACCCTGCAGGCGCTGGACGCTTTCCTTCAGCCGGTCCTTGCGGGGCGGTTCCTGTCCGGCGACTTCGCGATGCTCGCCCTGCACCGGCAGAACGGCACGTACGTCGGCGGCCTGTCCATGGCGGTGCTGGCGCTCGCCTTCATCTCCTGGGGGCTGTACCAGGTACCAGGCCGGATTGTCGCCGGGCTGGCGACGCTGGGCCCGATCGCCGGGTTGCAGATCTTCCTTGGCTTCACCCGGTCGCTGGGTGTCCATGTCCCGCTCGGCGTCGCCTTCATCGGCCTGTCCGGCTGGCTGATGTTCTGGGTGTGGACCCACCAGCCGGCCGTCCGCCTCTCGCAGCGGGTGAAGGCATGAGCGGTGCCCTGAGCCGGCGCGGCTTGCTCAGAATCGCTGGCGGGGTGGGCGCGACCACCACGCTCGGGCTCGCTGTGCCGGTACTGCTCGGGCAGGTGCAGACCGGAAAGGTGGTGGCCAGCCAGATCCCGCTGCCGCCGCCGTTCCGGGTGCCGCTGCCGATACCGCCGGTGCTGATTCCCAGCCGCAACCCGGCCTTCCCGGACGCGGACTACTTCGAGATTACCCAGCGGGTGGCCCGGCAGCAGATCGTGCCCGGGGTACTCACCGAGCTGTGGACGTACAACGGCAGCTACCCGGGGCCTACCATCATCTCCCGGTCCGGCGTGCGCACGGTGGTGCGCCACCGCAACACCCTGCCGGTACCCACGGTGGTGCACCTGCATGGCGGGCACACCCCGCCGGGCAGCGACGGCTTCCCCACCGACCTGGTGTACCCGCAGCCCGGCGCCGCCGTGCCGATGAAGGCGATGCCGGGCATGGAGAGCACCGGCATGCACGACCCGCTCGCCCGGACCAGCGTGGGTACCCGCGCCTACGACTACCCGATCACTCAGCGGGCCGCGACCCTCTGGTATCACGACCACCGGATGAGCTTCACCGCCCAGTCCGTGTACCGCGGGCTGGCCGGCTTCCACCTGATCGGGGACGCCGAGGCCGACGCGCTGCCACTGCCACGCGGCGATCGGGACATCCCGCTGATGATCGCGGACCGCTCGTTCGCGGCGGACGGCTCGCTGTACTACCCGGCCCTTGACCCGGCCGCGCTGTCCACCCCGGGCACTCCGGACCCGTACATGGGTGGCGTCTTCGGCGACGTCATCCTGGTCAACGGCGCGCCTTGGCCGGTGTGCGAGGTGCAGGCAGTGCGGTACCGGCTGCGCCTGCTCAACGCGTCCAACGCGCGCCGGTACCAGCTCGGCCTGTCCCCGCAGCCGCCCGGCGGGAAGGGGTTCACGCAGGTTGGCTCGGATGGCGGGCTGCTGCGCGCGCCGGTACGCCACGACACCATCGAGATCGCCCCGGCGGAGCGGTTCGATGTGGTGCTGGACTTCTCCCGCTACCAGGTGGGCCAGGAGGTGACACTGACCAACCAGCTCGGATCGGGGACCACGGCCCGCGTGATGCGCTTCCGGATCACCCGCCGAGCAGCGGACGCGACCACGATACCCGCGCAGCTGTCTACAGCGGAGGAAGTTGTCACCAGACAGGCTGAGCGGACCCGCAGCTTCGCCTTCCAGAACCACAGCCGGCGATCATGGACAATCAACGGCAAGGAATTCGACCCGGTGCACCCGGTGGCCACCCCCCGGCTGGGAAGCACCGAGATCTGGCGGTTCACCACTGACTTCCACCACTCTGTGCATATTCACCTGGTGCAGTTCCGGGTGCTGTCGCGCGACGGAAAGAAGCCTGGCCCGTACGACAGCGGCTGGAAGGACACGGTCGACTTGAAGCCCGCCGAGGAGACGGCCGTGATCGCCCGGTTTACCGACTATCCCGGCCGATACGTGATGCACTGCCACAACTTGGAACACGAGGACATGGCGATGATGGCAACGTTCACGGTGACTTGAAAAGGTTCCACGGCTACACGCACCCCACCGAAGCCAAGACCGGAGCTCCGAACTCGGTGCGACGGCGTGTATTGCCCCGTGGTTCAGGCAGCAGTCCCGGGCGTGAAGAGGTAGCGACTGCGCGTAGTGGCGTGTGCAGCGCGGATTCGTCGACCGGGCCAGAACGCGCGCCAAGACCATCCATCACGACCGCGTGTGGCCGCTATGCCAGGCTCGAGCCGAAGCGCCGCCGGCCCAGTACGCCCATGCACAAGCCGATCGCGACAACGGGAGTGCCATTCGGCCGTGGTCCGCGCCGACAGTCCCCCAGGCGTTCCTGCGCCCGCGTCTGGCCGGTGATCCGGGTCGCACCACCAATGCGAGGCCATGTCGAAGGTCACCTGGACCGCCGGACTGAGCGCCGCGATCAAACCGCACGAGATTCCACGAGTTCGACGTCTCCCGCGGCCGCTGCTCGAGGCCGACCAGCTGGTCTTCAAGGCCACCCAGACCTACTCCGACGGCGACGTCGTCCATCGGCGGCCCGGAGCCCCTGACTGCCGATGCCGGGTGCGGTGCGCCGGCGTAGCGGAACTGGCCGATGGCGTGGCGAAGGTCGTCGGACATGCGGTTGACCGTGGCGATGACGGCTTGGGAGGCGATGACCTCGTGCTGGGTGGCTGATGCGGCGTCGGCGATCGTGTTGATCGTTGCGGCGATGTCGCCGCTGGCGTCGGCGGCGCTGTGGCGCATGTCGCCGGTGGTGGCGGTCTGCTGCTCGACGGCGGCGGCGATGGCCGCCTGGTGGCCGTTCATGCATCATCGCAGCGGCCCCGCGGAGACGTCGGTGATGCTGGTCGAGGCGCTGTGCGCGGCCTCGGCCACGACACCCGCGCGGTCCGCGGAACCCGTCACCTGTGCGGAGATCGCACGGCTGCTGTCGGAAAGGGTTCCCGCGGCATCGGCCAACGCGGTTGCGGAGCCGGCGATGGCAGCCACGGTTGTCCGCAGGCTTACCCCGGCGGTGGCCAGCGCAGCAGCCATCTGCCCGACCTCGTCGCGTGAGGTGACCTCGACCTCGGCGGTCAGATCACCCGCGGCGAGGGCGTCCAGGACGTGGCGGACGCGCCGGACCGGCCTGACCAGCGCGCCGGAGACGACAATCCCGACCAGGACCGCGATACCGACAGCGAGCAGCGACACCGCCACCATGATCCGCTGATCGCGGGATTGGGCTTTGCCGGTGGCAGCAGCGGCCGCGGCCGCCTCGGTCGTTTCACTGCGGTGAGTTGGTCAAGGGCGTCGCCGAGGACGTTGTTGGCCTGATCCAGCGCACCGTGGTTGGCGAGCAGCGCTCGAGCGTCGCCCATGTTGCCCTGCTGGACCTCGGTAACAAGTTGAGTGTCGCGGACGTGGCGCCAGGCTGCCAGGCCGGCCCGGGCCGCTGATCCCCTGGAGGTTCGCCGGCGCGCTCCTCGCCGCCGTCGTGTGCACCGCCGCCCTGGCCACCGGGGCCTCTGCCCGCTGGACGGGTCGCATCGACGCCTCCCGACTGCGCGACCTGTGACCACCATCAGCCCGAGACCCCACAATGAACTGCAACGGTGAAATTGCAACGGGCTGCAACGGCCGTGACGATGCTTGTCTTGTCACCACGGCGTACGGCAACACACGCGAGCCGCAGGCCACGCCCTCCTGCGGGTCACGCTGGCACGGCCACACGGTCGTGGTGATCTTCGACAACAGGACGAGCGGCGAGACCGTCGGCAACCCCGACGTGTCCAACCTCTGAGCATCGCGAAGCGGCGTCTTCCGCCGTGGTCGGCCGCGGACGTTCTGCGCCAGGTTGCGGCGGCGGGACGCAGCAGGCCGGCGAGCGGATGGTGAACGCGGTGCTGTGGCCGGATCGTGCCGAGACCGTCGACGGTGCCGCCGTGGCCGGTGATGACATAGCGGGCCAGAGCGATGCCGAGCGCGAAGGGGCAATGGTTACCGTATCCGCCGCGGGCGAAACGGCGCGTTGCTCACCCGCCTGAGTGGAGCGGGCATCAGCCCCAACGGCAGCGTGGGTCACCCCGATCTACCTGGCAGAACCTTGAGCCTGGTGTCGCCTACCTGAAGGGGCCACGCCACTACATCATGGCCGGAATATCGCCCAGGCTCGGACAAGTCCGAGGTATACGATTCAGCGGTATTTGCTCAATTCCGACCTGTTCCTGGATCGGAGGTCGCTCATGCCTCGCCCGCGCTCGCCCTTCCAAAGCCGACTGAGGGATCTGCCATCGACGGATGTCTCGGCCGATGATTCGAGCGCGCAACTGCGTGGATTTATCGCAAAGGTGCCGGCCATCACCCTCGGCTTCTGGGTGGTCAAGGTCCTGGCCACCACGCTCGGCGAGACCGGCGGCGATTCGCTGTCCATGTCGATGGGGCTGGGCTACCCGATCAGTACCTCAATCTTCGCGGTCCTCCTCGTGGCCGCGGTCGTCCTGCAGATTCGGGCGGCCGGATTCAACCAGTGGATCTACTGGTTGACGATCGTCGCGACGACAACGCTGGGCACCACGATCGCCGACTACGTCGACCGGGACCTCGGCGTCGGATATCCGGGCGACACCGCCATCCTGGTCATCTGCCTGCTCACGTCCTTCGGCCTGTGGTACAAGGCGACCGGCACGATTGCGATGACCAGCGTCCAGACACCGCGTACCGAAGGCTTCTATTGGCTGACCATCCTGTTCTCGCAGACGCTGGGCACGGCACTGGGCGACTGGACCGCCGACACGATCGGCCTCGAATACGCCGGGGGTGCCCTGCTGTTCACTGCCCTGCTGGCGGTGATCGCCGCCGCCTATCGCTGGACCCGGCTCTCGCACACACTGCTGTTCTGGGCGGCGTTCGTGCTGACCCGGCCGCTGGGCGCCGTCGTCGGCGACTTCCTCGACAAGCCCCGCGTCAAGGGCGGCCTCGCCCTGGATCGTTACGCGGCCTCCGGCGTGCTGGTCGCCGCCATCATTGCGATCCTGACGGTCCGGCGTCAGCACCCCGCCGCCCGGCCGCACTGAATCCTTTCGTCTTGCGTCTCACCTGAGGCGTATCCACCTGGTCGACGCCGATCAACGCAGCAGTGCCCGGGTAGCGGTGCGGGCTCCGGCGCTGGCTCGACTCGCCGTCAGGAAGTCGAAGAACGCCCGGCGGTAGGTGGCGATCAGCTCACCCTCGGGTGACCACCGCGGCGGGATCTCGGCCCACCCGGCCGCCTCGATCATCCAAGATCAACTCATGGCTGCTTTCGGCGTACCTTGGCGCGCCCGGTAGGCGCAGGCCACGCACGCTGGCAAGCGGCATCGCCGCCATGAGGCGGCGTCACCCGGCAGCACGGCACCACAGCCGCCCCCGCACCGTCTGGCCAGCCGGCCACCTCATGGTGTGCCGCCGCGACCGCCACGAACTCCACAACCTCGTCACGCAGCTCCGCCCGCCACGTGGAAACGCCCGTACCGGCCCCTGGATCAACTTGTTGGCCCCCGGTTGCGCGTTCGTTAGCAACGCCCCGAACGTGCGAAGCGTCGTTCGGTGTCGGTTGGGTCGAATCCGGAACCGGTCGTCGACGACGGCGGTCACGAAGGTCCGTCCGTGCCGAGTTCGGTGGTGAAGTGGCCGCCCGGTGGGTGTGGCTGAGGGCGTTGTCGATCAGAGCGGTCAGCACCCGCCGGAGGACTGCCGGTCGTCCGCGGATCAGTGCCGGTTGCATGGCGTCGCCGGCGCCAGAGGCGACCGGCCGATCGCGGTGAGCGGGGTCAGGCTCCGGCGACGATGAGGACGGCGTCGGTGGCGAAGCCGAGGGTGAGACCGGTGAGGATGCCCCAGCCGGTGGCGGACTTGAAGCCGAGTTTGCGCGCGACGGCGAGCAGTTCGATGACCACATAGAGGATTGACCCGGCGGCGAGCGCGAGGAACGCGATGCTGACGGGTTCGCTGGTGAACCGTTGCCCGAGCAGGGTGCCGAGAAGGGTGGGAGCACCGCCGATCAGGCCCATGGTGGTCAGGAATGCCCAGGAGGGGCGGGCGTCGGCGGCGCTAAGCGGTGCGACGATGCCGAAGCCTTCGGTGGCGTTGTGCAGCCCGAACCCGATCACGAGCAGGACGGCCAGGCCGATCTCGCCGGCGGCGGCGGAGTTGCCGATGGCCAGGCCCTCGGCGAAATTGTGCAGGCCGATACCGATCGCGATGAGCAGAGCCAACTGTTCGGCCGGGCCACGCCAACCGGTCGCGGTAGCGGCATCGGTCATCGTGGCGGAGGAGGCCCTGGCGGCCATCCACCGGTCGAAGTGGATCAGTCCGATCAGGCCCAAGCCGACGCCGACGGCGAGGATCAGCCCGTAGCCGAGTGCAGGGCCGGCGTGCTTGTCGGCCGCGGCTTTGTCGATGGGTTCCCAGGCATGCGCGAGGATGTCGAAGAGCAGGAACACCAGAATGCCGATCGCGATGGCGTTCAAGATTGCCTTGAGCCGCGGCAGGGCGGCCCGCAATCGACCGATGGGCAAACCGAGGAAAATGGTGAATCCGGCGATGCCCCCCAGCAGGGCAATGTTGGTGCTGGACAAGCATGCCTCCAACATCGCGCTCGACAGTGGCAAGGTGAGGCTAGCCTGAGAAACAGCCACGGCAAAATCGTCGCCCGATGCGGGTCGCTCGCAGTCTCCAATGTCTCGGAGCAATCGTCACCACCGGACGATGCGACCGCCAACACAACGCCATCGTGCCGCCTGATCCAGTCTGTGCGGCGCCGCGCCGACACACGGCGGCGGCGTCCGAGGTCGCAGATCCGGATCACAGGCCTGCCGATCTCACACTAAGTGCCTGTTGGTAAAGGGTCTGGGTGGGTTGTTGGTGTCGGCTGGATCGACCCGCGGCGTGGCGTGAGGGATAGAGGGCGGGCTCTTGGTAGATGGGTGGTGTCTAGGCAACCATCCGACCAAGAGCCCGTGGATGTCTTCATACCTGTTCGATGTGTTCGGCGCCAGCACCAGGTGTCCCGGTTGTCTGTGTCGTGACCGGGTGCGTCACTATCCCTCCGACCTGACCGACGCGCAGTGGAAGATCCTGGAGCCCCAGGCGCGGGAGGTGATGGACCAGCTGCGCCGGGCCACCGGCCGGCCGATGGTCCACGACCTGCGCGCGATGCTCGACGCGATCGGCTACATCACCCGCCAGGGCAGCGAGTGGCGGGCTCTGCCGATCGATTTCCCGCCCTGGGAAGCGGTCTACGCGTTCTTCCAGCGCTGGAGCGAACGGCAACTGCCGCACCTGCTCGTCGACCGGCTCCGGGCCCGGCTGCGCCGCGGCGTCGGCCGGGACATCGAGCCGACGGCCGCGATCATGGACTCGCAATCCGTGAAGGCCGCCGACACCGTCGCCGCGGCCAGCCGCGGCTTCGACAACGGTAAGAAGATCAACGGCCGGAAACGACACATCGTCGTGGACACCGAAGGGTTCCTCCTCGCCGCAGTGGTCACCGCCGCGAACATCGGCGACCGCGTCGGCGCGAAACTGCTCATCATCGCTGTGCTCAACGTCTGCACCCGGCTGCAGCTCATCTGGGCCGACGCCGGCTATCACGGCACCGCGCTCACCGCCTGGATCCACGCGGTGGCCCGGATCCGGGTCCAGATCGTCACCCGCACCGAAGCCCACACCTTCAAGGTCCTGCCCCGCCGGTGGGTCGTGGAACGCAGCCTCGCCTGGCTGATGCGCTACCGCCGCCTCGCCCGCGACTACGAACGCCGGCCCGAACACCACCAAGCCATGATCTACTGGGCCACCGTCTGGATCATGACCCGCCGACTCGCCCGCCGCTCCACCGACCCACCCCAACAACGGCGATGGGGCCAATCACGCACCCCCGCTCCCAGACCCACGTAGACCCTTTACCAACAGGCACTAAGACCATGTCTCATTTGGGGTGTTTGACCAGTTTGCGGTAGCAGATGAGGGCGCAAGCGATGGCGGCGAACGCGGCGAAGTGCCCGGCATAGCGGTCGTAGCGGCGTACCAGCCGCCGGTAGCGCATGAGCCATGACATGGTGCGTTCGATGACCCAGCGGTGACGGCCGAGGCGTTGTGAGGACTCGACCTTCTTGCGGGCGATCCGCACGGTGATGCCGCGCCGGCGGACCTCAGCCCGCAGTGTTTTGTGGTCGTAGGCTTTGTCGGCGTGCAGCTTGGCGGGGCGGCGGCGAGGGCGGCCGGCCCGGCCGGAGACCGCGGGCATGCCGTCCAGCAGTGGCAGTAGCACCGCCGCGTCCGGAGTGTTCGCCGCCGACACGGCCGTGGTCAGCCGCAGGCCGCCACGCTCGGCCATGGCATGGATGTTGCTGCCGGGCTTGCCACGATCGACCGGGCTCGGCCCGGTCAGAGCGCCCCTTTCTCCGCCCGGACCTGGATCGAGTCGATCACCGCCCGGGACCAGTCCAGTACCTCCAGGGCCTGCAGTCGCTGCAGTACCGCCAGGTGCAGCGCCGGCCACAACCCCGCCTTCGTCCACGCAGCGAAGCGCCGGTGTGCCGTGGCCCGCGTGACGCCGAACATCGCCTCCGGCAGCTTCCACCACGAGCACCCAGCCTGGGTCAGATAGCAGATCGCAGCCAGGACCGCCCGGTCGTCGACCCGCCGCCGACCACCACCCTGCGGCCGCACCGGCGCCGGCGGAATCAACGGCGCAGCGATCTCCCACAGAGCATCAGGACACCAACACTCCACATCGGACACGCCCAAGATTGAACATCAACCTTGAACCGATGTCAGCCCCAAATGAGACGCGGGCTAAGAGGTCCTAACAAAGTCGGACGACGTGTCGGTACGTGATGATGCAGGTGGCGAGGCTGAGGAACGCTTCGTGCATGTCGTCGCGGCGTTCCCACCGGATCCGCAGTCGCTTCATGCCGTGATACCAGGCGATCGTCCGTTCGATCACCCACCTGTAGATGCCCAGGCCGGAGCCGTGCGGTTGACCGCGTCGGGCGATACGCGGGCGGATGCCCTTGCCCCGTACGGCCTTGCGGTACTTGTCGTGGTCGTAGGCCCGGTCGGCGAACAGCTCATCGGGGCGCTGCCGTGGCCGGCCGCGCCGGCCCCGCACGGGCGGGATCTTCTCGATCAGCGGCAGCAGTTCGGTGACGTCGTTGCGGTTGCCGACGGTCAGCGACACCGCCAAGGGGGATGCCGGCGCCCTCGGTCAGGACGTGGTGCTTCGAGCCCGGCCGGGCGCGGTCGACCGGGCTCGGACCGCTTTTGGGCCGCGTCGCGCGGCACGGACGTGGGAGGAGTCGATGACCGCCCGGGACCAGTCCAACTTTCCCGCGCCCTGCAACTCGGCGAGGAGCAGCTCATGCAGCTGCTGCCAGACTCCGGCCCGGTTCCACTCCTCCAGCCGCCGCCAGCAGGTCATCCCTGACCCGAACCCGAGCTCCTGCGGGAGGAACTCCCACTGGATACCGGTGTGCAGCACGAACAGGATGCCGCACAACACCTGCCGATCCGGGATGCGGTTGCGTCCCGGACGCCGGGGATCGCGGGGCACAGGCTTGGGCAGCAACGGTTCCATGCGCTGCCACAACCCGTCCGGCACGATCCACGGCGCCTGCTCACCACGCCTCACGGCCAGAGATCATAGACCACTGTCCATAAAGGACGGAAAAGATATAGATCACTTCTGTTAGGAACTCTAAAGGCCACCCCGGCGGGTGGGCGCGTCGCGGTGCGTGTGGCGGCCTCACCGTCGCCGACGATCGAGATCCGCCAGGCCGCCGGGTCGGGCCCGCCGAAGTGGTGGGCCGACCTGTGCGGCACGGGTACATCGGACGAACCGGTGCCGCACGCGGTCGCCGACATCCTGCGGGCGCACGGCGCCACCAAGGCCAGCACCTCCGTCATTCCGGGTTCGACCGACGTCCGGATCGCGTTGCAGTTCCCGGCGGCCTAGTTGCCAAGAACAGGCTCTCCTTCGTTGTTGGGTGCGGACTATGCGCTGGACTCGGGAGCGCGGCGGACGCTGCTCACGACGTCCGGCGCGCTGGGGTCGACCGCGTCGCCGAGCCGGTCGGCCGGTATGAGATCGAGGTGCAGGTCCGTCCGCGGAGTGGCCATAGGTTGCCAACTGGCGGCGAGTGGCTGGCGGTCGATGACCGGCGAGCCACGGCGACGCCGGTTGGTGCGGCCGTGGCGATGCGGGTGACGATGTTGTCGGGGTAGGCTATCGCGGCGGACGAGCCGCGGCCGTGCACGGCCGCCGGAGGCCGTCGCCGTTTGCCTGTGTGGGGCCGCTGGCGGCCAGGTGCGCATGGCGGCGAACAGGCATATCGACGTTGGCCGCGACAGCGCGGATCGGGACTGTGCGTGCGGCTGCGGCCTTGTCTGCCGACGCCGTGGGCGAGACCGCCGGGGGACCGCGAACAGGCGCAACGAGCCATCTTGCAGGCGTTGCGCCCGAAGCAGCGGCAGCAGCTGTGGACGGCGTACTACGTCACCGCCACCTGCCAGACGATCCTGCGCGGTCATGGGTGATCGTGCGGGATCCGGGTCTGGAATGGCACGACGCCGCGACCGGCTTGGACTACATTGCACTGCTGCGCCGCGACGACCGCCCGGGCCAGACGCAGCCGTGAACAGCTGGGGAGCCCGGCCGCGGGCCGGCCTCGCATCCGAACCCGTACGCACGGCTGCGATGGCGTCAGCGTCCGGCGCACGTTGCGCGGGAGCGGCAACCGCGTTGCGGAGCACCGTCGTGGTCACCTTCCCAGCGTCACGCCTCTCGTCTGCATGAAGCTCACTGACTCCACCGCTCCGCTGGCGCTCCGATCCCCGTTGACATGCACCTCGAAATGCAGGTGCGGACCCGAGCTGTGCCCCGACGATCCGACCGTACCGATGACCTGGCCGGCCAGCATCTGCTGACCCGCGGTGACCAGCGGGCGGGTGAGTATGTGACAGTACCGGGTGATCACACGGTTCGTGTGCAGAACGTCCACGTACCAGCCTTCTCTGCACCACGCAAGTGGCGTCGTGGCGGCGTTGGTCATCGTGGTTTCTTGCGGGTCTGGCCGAGCGGTGCACGGGTGGCCATGAACGAGATGGGGTCGATGGCTCCGTTGTGCGTGGTGTCGTTGTTGATGTGGACTTCGAAGTGCAGGTGGGGGCCGGAGCTGTGGCCGGAGGAGCCGACGTAGCCGAGGATTTGCCCGGCGAGGACGTGCTGGCCGATGACGACGTCGGGTTGGCGGAGCATGTGGCAGTAGCGGGTGAGGATGTCGTGGTCGTGTCGGATTTGGACGTACCAGCCGCAGCCGGGCGTGGCCGGGGATCCGTCGCGGTCGCAGCCGTGGCTGGCGGGTGTGATGTTGCAGCGGACAACGGTGACGACGCCGGCGCTTGCGGCACGGATCGGGGTTCCGCGGGCCGCGCCGATGTCGACGCCTTGATGCTCGGGTCGTTGTGTGGTGCGAAATCCGGAGACGATGGGCGCGTCGACCGGCGTGACCCATTGGCATGGCGGCGTGCTGGCTGTCGCCGAGGCGTCGGGGCTTTGCGTGGCTGCGGTCGTTTGCTGGCATGGGTTTGAGCACCCGTCGAACGTGACTGGGGTCGCCGATGTGTTGAGGGTGGTGAGTTGGCGGACGAGGCTTGCGGCGTCGGGCTCCCATTTCGCGTAGGCGTCGGGGTATGCGGAGCGCTGGACGGCCTGCGCGGCTTCGGTGAGGGGCAGGGTTTGCCAGTCGGGGACGGCGAGGAGTCGCTGGTAGAACTTGGCGGCGGCGTAGGCGGGGTCGTGTAGTTGGTCGGGGGTGCCCCAGCCTTGGCTGGGGCGTTGCTGGAACAGGCCGATGGAGTCACGGTCGCCGCCGGCCAGGTTCCGCAGGCTCGATTCCTGCATGGCGGTAGCGACGGCGATAACCCATCCGCGGGCCGGAATGTGTTGCGGGGCGCCGGTTTCGACGATGATGCGGGCGTTGGCGATCTGGTCGCTGTCCCAATGCTCACGGACTGCTGCGCCGGTGCCGCTCGGCATCGCCGGTGTGGTGGTGCAGGTGTCGGTGACGGCGGCGAGCATGACGAGCGGTGCGATGAGGCAGGGGATGATCAGGAGCGCCGCGCCGACGATGATGGCGAGGGTGCGGCTGGTCACGGCCGCCCCCGGGGAGGGGTGGCCGTGACCGTGGTGGTGTCGGTGGCGGGCATGAAGGGCTCCTGAACGGGTTGAGGGGGTGCGCGGGCGGCGGTCTGCGGTTGGGTCATGCGCTGGTGGCGGGTCGGGCGGTGGGTATGCCGAGCGGGACGGGTGTGGTGATGCGCCGGGCATGGTCGCGTTTGCCGGCGAGCCGGGTCAGGGTGATGTCGATGCCTTCGAGTTCGCCGAGCCAGCCTTCAGCTTCGGCGCACTGTCGCCGCTGGTGCAGG
This sequence comes from Dactylosporangium sp. McL0621, assembly GCF_049995355.1. Lineage (NCBI taxonomy): Bacteria > Bacillati > Actinomycetota > Actinomycetes > Micromonosporales > Micromonosporaceae > Dactylosporangium > Dactylosporangium sp. McL0621. The sequence continues at coordinate 7,479,709 of NZ_CP188259.1, read as the reverse complement.
TCGGCTTCGATGTGGTCGAGTCGGGGCAGCATGTCCGATTCGACGTGCAGCATTGAGCAGCGCAGGCAGGCGTGTTTGTGGACGTAGGGGCGGCCGCAGGTGCCGAGTTCGACCTTGCGCCGGTCGAAGTGCTGTTCGAACTCGGCCCATTCGGTGGCTGTCGCAGGCCGGCATTCCTCGGCCGGTCGCATCCGGCGCCGGCGGTCCAGGAACGTCTGGTAATGGCGGATCAGGTCTTCTTCGAAGACTGCGACGTAGCCGCGGGTTGTCTCGAGGTTGGGGTGGCCCAGCAGGGCAGCGCCGATGTGGATGGGCAGGCTGTTGTTAACCAGATCGGCGGCGAACAGCCGCCGGAAGTCGTGCGGTGTGAACCGGGACCGGGCGAACTCCGGGTGCGTGCCGGGCGAGGGCGGCGCAGCAACGTTGGGGGGTCTGCAGCACGGTGTGCTGGCCCAGCGCCTGATCCGTGGAACCGCGGCGGCGTTGGAACAGCAGCGGCAGTAGCGGGGTATGGACCTTGTCGTGGGTGTCGTAGCGGGGTGATGGCCGGGATCGTGCCGGCGCGGTCGGTGCGCCGGCGGCGTAGGCGGGGTCGAGGAGCTGCTGCGGGGCGCCCCAGCCCTGGCTGGGGCGCTGCTGGAACAGCCCGAGCGAGTCGTGGTCGTTGCGGGGGCCGAGGTCGCCGAGGTTGCGCAGCCCCGACTCCTGGATCGTCACCGCGACCGCGATGATCCGGGCCTGGACGGGGATGTTCCGGCGGGCGCCGATGTCGGCGATGAGCGCTGCGTTGCCGCGCTGCTCGGCATCGTAGGCGCCGATGTCGCCACCCGGCGCGCCGATGATGGCACCGCAGATGCCATTGGCGCCGGTAACGGCGGCAAGGCCGATGCAGCGGAACACGACACCGATCACGGCCGTCACGATCAGCGCCAGCATCCGGCCGGTCATCGGTCATCACCGCGCTGCGGGCGGCTCCACGGTGCAAGCATGATGCCTCCTCGGGGGCAGCGGTTGGCGTGGCCGGTGACGGTGAGCCCGGGTTCTGGGCCGTGGCGTGCGGTGGTCACCGCCCGCGCAGTGCCGGCCGGTATCCGTGGCTGCGGCCCGCGTCTCGATCGGGGCCGGCTCGCGTGTCCGGTCGGGTGGAGACGCCGCAGCGTGTTGCGTGGTGCGAGAGCGGCCAGACCGCCCGGAACGCCACCCGGTTGCGGACGCGTCGCTACCCACGGGCGGTCATGGCCGGCAACGGCCCGGCGCCGGCCGGCCATGACCATCCACAGTGGATCGATGATGGTGCTCAGGTGCCGCTGTGCTCCGGCGATGCGGCATCCGGTCGTGGTGGTGCGTCGGTCAGGATGCGGACCACCGTGCTGGCCTTGATCGGTTTGTCGTGCGGGCCGCGGACCTGGGGCAGGACCAGCACCGGCCGGCGCAGGGTCCGGCCGGGACCGTACGGTTGCTGGCGCCAGTGGGCCCGTACCCACCACCGGTACGCCCGCGGGATGCGGTCCTGCCCGGCGGTGCCGCCGCCGGCCTCGCCGGGCCGGTCGACCGGGTTGTGGGCGGCGCCGCGGATACGTACGAGCTGCACCTGCGGTGCGGGCCGTCCGATGCGTTGGTAGGCCTTGCGGATTGTTGTGTCGATGTCGGCGGGGACGGTTTCGGCGACTCGCTGGGCGATGAGCAGCCAGGTCACGACGAGTACGGCGCCAGGGCCGGTCGCGTCGACGGTGGTGTCGGATGCCAGCGTGGTGTGCATCCGGGGCCCGACCCATCCGATCTCGGCACGGAGTTGCTGCAGGTCCCGGGCCGGCAGGCCGGTGCCGATGCTGCGGTAGCCGACCACCCGCAGGCCGTCGGGTCCACTCGTCCAGGACGCGGCGACCAGGTCGGCGTGTGGCCCGACCGGCTCGGCCCAGGCCAGCAGCCCGTGCGGGGCCGGCAGGTCGGCCGGGTCCACGACGGTGGCCGGCAGGGACCGGGCGGCGTGCGCTGCGAGCTCGGTGAATGCCGCGTCGATCCAGAACAGCCGCGCGGTGGCGACGCTGTCCGCGACGGTGCTGCGGACGTCCGGATCGTCGAGGCCGAGTGGCAGGCCGAGCGGCCCGCGGTACACGTCGGTGAGCCGGTCGCGGACCTTGGGCAGGGTCGCGGCCGGCAGCGGGCTGACCGGCCAGCGGCCGATCGTGGCCAGCGTCCTGCCGGGCAGGAGACTATCGAGGACGGCCTGCTGGAAGACCCGGGTGAGCGCCGCCGCGACCTGGTCCGGTGCCCACCCGGCCGGTCGCAGCCGCCGATGCAGCCTGTCAAGGTCACCGGCGTGCAGCAGGGCCGCGCAGGGGAAGCACACCGACCAGTCGGTGCCGAACTGTTCGACCAGCCGGCCGCCGTCGGTCTCGGCGACGGTGATGATGGGTGTGGTCTGGACGGTGTAGGCGATGCGGTCGTCGCTGCAGAAGTCGCAGACGTGCCGCGCGTCGACCTCGTCCAGCGGCGCCGGGTCTACCGGGTGGTGCGGGCCGAGCGTGGCCCCGGCCGGGTGGAGGTAGCGGACACGTCCGCTGTCCAGGTCGGTGTAGCGGTTGAGTGGCACGCCGCAGGTGCGGCACGCCATCGGCGTCCCGGGTGCCTGGTTCACCGGGCCACCTCCCGCAGCGGCACGGACGGCAACGCGGATACGCCGGCTCCGGGTGGGACCGGCTCGCCGGAACGGCCGACGCGCTGGCGGCCGAAGTTCGGGGCCTGACCGGCGAGGTCGGCGCGGCTGGGCAGGCCGGCGAGTGCCACGGCGTCGGCTCGGCCGCGGCGTGCCCGGGGCCGAGCGCGGGACGCGGCGTCGCTTGCAGTGCGCCGGTCGTCGTGGGCACGGCGGGGCCGCAGGATCGTCCGGCGATGCTGCGGTACGGGGGACGGCCCGGGCGGTGGCGTCGGCTGGGCCGCGCCGTCGTGGTGTGCAATCACAGGATGTGCTCCGCAAGGTGCGGGCCGGGCCTGCAGGCGCGGACGTGCATGCCCGGCCCGCCGCCGGACGTGCTGTGCACGCATGCAGGTCCCGGCGTCGGATGGGGCGAAGGCCAGGCGACCGGACGGGTCACCTGATGCGGGGAGGCGTAGCCCGGCCATGCCGGCGGCAGGTGCCGCCGCGAGACTGGGGCTGCGGACCGGCCGCTGGGCTGGTGCCGGCGCGGCGGGCGCCGAGGTGGCCCGGTGTCACTCGGGCGTTGCTGCACCGACCGGCCATCGGCTGTCGGACAGCGGTGCCGGGCCGGGGTGTGCTGCGGCGATGCTCAGGCCGTGCCGTTCGCCGCCCGATAGGGCGTTGCCCTATCAGGCCGGCGATCGGCGACCTTCAGCGTTCGGCTGGTGCGTCCAGCGTCGCCGCCAGCCGGGCGGTCTTGGTCGCCAGCCGGAAGATCGACACAGCGTTTTCGCCGATGGCCGCGAGGCCGTCGATGCGCTCGCGCGGCGTGAGCGGGAGCCGGGCGTGCGGACCGACACGGAACGCCGGCAGGGAGTCGTGCTCCCGGGCGAGGGCGTCACCGTCCTCGTCCAGCACGTAGTCGCCGAACGAGCCCAGGAACAGCCCGCCGATGCTGCTTTCACGGTTGCCGGTACAGGACACGACGAGGTCATAGGCGCGGCCGTCGACGAGCGCCGTACCGGGCAGGGCGACGGCCGCGGCGCGGCGGCCGGTGATGGTGAGCCGCTGGACACCGAAGCGGTCCGGCCGCAGGTACCGGCCGATGGCCTGGTAGCGGCCGCGGATGGCCGCCCGCCAGCCGTCGCAGGTGGCCGGCAGATCCTCGGCGTACCAGTCGATCCGCTCGAGCTGATCCAGGGCGGCGGCGGCCAGCTGCGGCGGCGGCGCGATGCCCAGCAGCGCCTCGACGGCACACTTGGCCGAGTCGCCGTCACCGATCACGGCCGCGCGGCGCACCCCGCGCAGCGGCCACGGCCCGGCCATCCGCTGCATGAACTGCGGGAACGTGACGATGCTGCCGCCGGCCGGGTACTGCACGACCGGGTCGCCCACGCCGCGCGCGTCGATGACCCGCCCGGCGAACACCGGTTCCCGGTCCCGGATCGCGATCTCGACGCCGGGGCCGTCGTCGCCGACGGCGATGACGTTGGTGTCGGTCACCACGTCGGCGAACTGTGCCAGCGTCAGCCGGATCACGAACGCCAGGTCGGCGTTGGTCTGGTACTCGGCCATCGACAGGTGCCCCGGCTGGAGCGGGGCGCCGGGCAGATAGTTCAAGCTGGCTCCCAGATCACCGGCGAGCCCGGCGCCGCCCGCCTGGTTGCGGGAGTTGAGGTAGAACGTCGGGCGGGTGGTCATGGCGAACGTGCCACCGGCCCGCGCTCCACGTTCCAGGACCAGCGGCTTCGGGTAGCCGCTGAGGACCCGGACCGCGGCGTAGACCGCGGCGTGACAGCCGCTGCCGATGATGACTTCGCGTTGCGCGTTGCTGGCGCTCAAGGTCACCTGCCGGCGCGTCTCGTCCGCCCAGGCGGCGTCGAGCAGCTGCTCGGCGAGGTCGCGGCCGGCGGGGTCCAACGCGATGCCGGTCAGCATCGCGGCGAGCGGGCTCGGGAACTCCGACACCCGTTGCAGTGCTGCCTGCATGCCCGCGACGGCACCCGGCTGCGTGGTCACCGCGGTCAAGATGGACTCGATCTGCGCGGATGGCTCCAACATGGCTCCGCATCCTTTCGTTGAGCGTGGACGGGCCACCACGCCGGCAGCTGCCCTCCCCGGGGGCAGTCGCCTGGGGCGTCGGCATGCAGCCGGCGCGGTGCCCGAAAGGGGTCAAACGGCATCGATGACGCCAGCCGGTGCCGTGCGGCCCCGGCTGGACGGCGGACTGGGCCGGCCGTCGGCGCTGCCCGGACGCCGCCCAGGCGGCGGGTCCGCAGGACCCGATCAAGCCGGGCGGCCCGTGCCGGCCGCGCGGATGGCGCCGGCTAGCGGATGCTGATCGCGGCCAGCGCCGGTTCCCGGTTGGCCGGGACGGCGCCGCCGAGGCCGGCGCGGGCGCCGAGCCTCGGGCCGAGCCGCAGCGTGTCGTGCACGGCCGGGAGGATGCGCCGCTGCCAGCCGTGCAGGGCGGTGCCGAGATCGGCACCGTGCCGGGCGTACTGGCGCAGTACCGCGGTGAGCGCCGCGGCCTGCTCGAGGCCGTGGTTGGCGCCCCGGCCGGTGTGCGCCCGCACGGGTGCGAGGGCGTCGCCGGTCAGGACCGCGAAACCGTCGCCGATCGGCCACACCGCACGGGTCGGCGGGTCGATGTCCAGCACCGGGAACGCGGCCCGGTCGGCGGTGGCGTGCACCACATCGGCATGGCCGGGCGGCAGCACTCTGGCGGCGGCCTCGTCCAGCTCGGCCCGGGCCGCGTCACCGACCCGGCGGCCGGGCACGTACACCCGCTGGTGCGGCGGCGCACCGAACAGCTCGGCGAACCGGTCGGCGGCGGTGTCGCGGTAGCAGGTCCAGTCCAGGCCGCCGGGGACCGGGCAGCTGTTGAGTTGCAGCCCGGCGCCGGGCTGCAGCCGCCAGAAGTCGTGCAGGCCGAGCGGGTCGCCGGCCAGGGTGCCGCGATGCGCGACGTATCCGGCGTAGTGCAGCCGCCGGTGCGGGTCGAGCAGGGCGCGGCCGGTGGAGGCGCGGCCGTCGGCGAAGACGACGAGGTCGGCCTCGGCGGTGCCGCCGCCGGCCAGGTGCAGCCGTGGCCGCCGCTGGTGCTCGGTGAGGCCGGTGACCCGGTCGCCGGTGCGGATCGCCCCGGCGGGCAGCCAGCCGGTTGCGGCGGCGGTCAGGGCGGCGGCGAGCCGGGTCCAGGTGGTGAACCGCCCGGGATAGTGCAGGGCGGCCGGTCGGCCGGCCTGCCGGTTGCGGACCGGGACCTGCCAGATGGTTGCCGAGCGGAGGTGCACGTAGTGCTGCTGCGGGAGCCCGGCGAGATCCAGCCGGTCGAGGACGGGATGCTCGAGCGAGAGCAGCCCGCCGCCGAGGGTGGCCGCAGCCGGGGCGGCCTCGTGGACGGTCACGTGGGGAAATCCGGCCTGGGCCAGGAACAGGGCGGTGGCGGTGCCGGTCAGCGAACCGCCGACGACGGCGACGCGCAGGCCGAACCTGGCCGGGTGATGGTGCTGCATCGGGTGCCTCCCAATGGGGACGGGACCCGGGCACGGCCGTGCGGCCGTGCCCGGGGTGCGCAGGGGTGCGCGTGCGGCCGGGCAACGGCCGTTGCTGCTGGATGGCGCGTGACGTCCGATGTGGACGGTCAGCGGGTCTGCCGGCGGGTCAGGAACCGCTGGCGATGGCCCGGCTGGGTGCCTGCGGGCCGGCGGCCCGGAGCTCGTCGAGGACGTCGGTGACGCCGGTGACGGCCCGGATACGCGGGTCGGTGCGCAGCAGCCGGTGCACGCCGGCCGAGGTGGCGGCGGTGACCGGCCCCGGCACGACCATCGCCGTGCGGCCGAAATCCGCAGCCCGGCGGGCGACGGTCACCGACCCGTGCCCGCCGCGGGCCTCGACCACGACGGTGCCGCTGGACACGGCGGCCAGCAGCGCCCGGTTCGCGATCGTGCGTGCCGGGGTCGGCTGCGCGTCCGGCGGCCACGCCGAGGCCAGCAGCCCGGCCGCGGCCAGGTGTTCGAGCAGTCGCAGTTCGTCCGGCGCTTGCAGGCGCTGCAGGCCGCAGGGCAGCAGCGCGACCGGTGAGGCCGTCGCCGCGGCGGCCCGCAGTGCGGCGGCGTCGATGCCGGGCCGGCCGCTGGACACCACGGTGTAGCCGCGGGCGGCAAGCCCGGCGGCCAGGTCCATGGCGACGATCCGGCCGTAGGCACTGGCGGCCCGGGTGCCGGCGACCGTCACCGCGGCCGCCGGGACGGGCGGTCGGGCCGGTCCGGCCGTCCACAGACACAGCGGCGGGTAGGGGAGGGCGTCGAGGCCGGGCGGCCAGTCGGGGTCACCGGGGACGATCACCCGGCAGGCCGCCATCGCGGCGTCGGCCGCGGATGCGGCCAGTGCCCGCAGCGGTCCGGGCAGCGGCCGGACCTCGGCCCGTAGCAGCGGCGGCGTGTCCGGGTCGGCGGCGAGACGATCCAGCGCGGTCACCGGCCCGTGCTCGGCGACCAGCCGGCTGACGGTGTCGTCGCCGGGTTCGGTCAGCCAGCTCAGCATGGCCCGGGCCGTCCGGTCGTCGGCGGCGGTCACGGCCGCCTGCCCGGGTTGTCGGCCGGCCCGCCGGGCGTGTCCACCGCGTCGGGCGGACCGTCGTCGGCGGTGTCGCCGCCGTCGAGGGGGTCCAGATCGGCCAGGATGCTGCGGGTGACGCGCAGCACCGTCTGCGCGCAGCCGCGGACCAGGGCCAGGTCCCCGCCGGCCCAGTTGCACACGTACGGGTCGCTGTAGCCGCTGGTGTCCAGGCCCAGCGCCGCGCAGACCACGTGGGCGACGCTTTCGGCCTCCGTCTCCGCCCGGCCCTCATGCACCACCACGACCGGCTCGCCGGGCACCGGGTCGTCGAGGTGGCCGCACCGGATGTGTGCCAGCTCGTGCAGCATCGTCTTGACCCGCTGCGCGCCGGCGAGGTCCCGCCGCACGGTCACCGACCGGTCGGGCCGCCCGCCTCGCATGTCGATCCGGGTCCGGCCCGTGGCCGCGCCCAGCGACCCGCTGCCGGCCTCCTCGAGCTGGAACCGGTACCCGGCGGCGGTGATCAACCCGATCACGTCGGTCGCCACCCCGGTCGGGTCCTCGCCGGTCAGCGGCTCGGGGGCCTGCCCGGCGGCCAGCAGCAGCCGGCGGCGCCGGGCCACTGTCGGCGGTTCGAACGGGATCCCGTCGGTCTGCGACAGCTCGAACACCGGGGCGAGCCGGAACCCGGTCAGCCGTGGCCGCGGCTGCCCGTCGGCATGTCGCGGCACGGCGAGCCCGTTGCGGGTGAGCCGGGCCGCCTCGTCGTCGGTCGGCCGGCGGCGGATCGGCGCCCATACGTGGAAGGCGTGCTCGCCGGTGCGGACCCGCCGGCCGTGGCGCAGCCAGCCGCTGGTACCGGCCCGGTTGCCGTAGGCCAGGAAGTAGCGCGGGACGATGCCGCGCTGCCGGGCCTGCTCGTCGAGCAGGATCTGGTTGTGCAGGCTGTAGCGGGCGCCGAACACGGCGACCCGGTCGAGGAACTCCACCCACTGCTGCGGCTGTTCGGCCAGGGTCTGCAGCCTGGTCTCGAACGCGGCGTGCAGACGGGCGACCCGCTCGTCCCGGTCGCGGCGCCGGACGTCCGGTGCCGGCGGCTCGGCGGTGCCTGGGGTGCCGGCGCTCGGGTCGGGCCGGTCCTTGTGATGCGTGGCCATCTGGAATGGCCTCCTATCCCCGCCTCGTGGCGGCGGGCAGGCTGGGACCCGTGCGGCCCCAGCCTGCCCGTGGGCACGAGGTGAGGCCGCCGGACCGCCGCCGTGCGAGACCAGGCGGTCGGCGATGCCGGACCTTCCTCAGCGGCCGCTGAGGAAGTCGCGCAACGCGTTGCGGTCGACGCCGAGCTGCTGCGTCTGCCGCACCAGCCCGAGCAGCACGAACTCCGGTTCAATCGCGTGTGCCCGTTCCAGCGCGGCGATGGCGAGGGCGTCCTGCCCGGCGAGGTAGGCGTTCAAGGCCAGCAGGCACGCCGGTGGCGCGGCCAGGTCCGGATCGGCGCGGCAGGTCACGCGCTGCCACAACGCCACCTCGGCCGGACTGCCGTCGCAGCCGGGCAGCACGTCGTCGACGACCGCGTCGGCGCCCAGCAGCAGCACCAGCCATGCCAGGTCCTGATCCGAGAGCGCGGTTCCGACGCCGGCCTGCTGGCGGGCGGCGCGGACAGCAGCGGCGCCGGCATCGCGCAGCATCGCCTCCATCGCTGCGACGTGGTCATCGGTACCCCCGCCTGCCAGGAAGCCGGCTCGCAGCGCGGCGAGCCGGTCCCGGGCCGCGGTCGCGGCCGCGTCCATCGCCGCCCGGGCGGCCCCGGTCACCGGGGCGACGAGTGCGCTGACCGCGTCGCGGCTGGCGTGGACCACCCGCCCGTGCTGCGCCGCGGCGACGGTGCTGCGTGCCGGCTCGATCGGGAACGCCTCGACGGGCTCCCCGGCGTCGTCGAGGACATGGGCGGTGCCGGCGTCGATGCGGATGCCCGGGCCGACGTCCAGGCCCGCGGCCTGGATCATCGCGCCGACGGTGGTGACGGCGGTCCGGACCGGGTCGGCGTCGCCGTAGCCGAGCAGCAGCACCGCCGCGAATTCGTGGACCCGGCAGTGTTCGACGACGGCGTCGGCGAGGTCGGTGAAGTACTGCCGGCCGCTCGGGTCGTCGGGATCGTCGCTGGGCAGGTCGGCCCGCAGCAGCATGCCGATGTGGTGGCCGTCGCGGGCGACGACGACGAGGCTGCGGTCGGGGTGATACCCGGTGATGTAGGGCACGGCGACGATGAGGTCGTGGTCGTCGCGGATCCGCAGCGGCTCGCCTCCGGCGCCGCCGGGGGTTCCGGTTGGTGCGGTGTCGTGCCGTCCGGGGGCGCCGGCGCTCGTGTCGCGCCGGTCCTGGTGGTGCGTGGCCATCGTGGTGGCCTCCTGTTCCCCGCCTTGTGGCGGCGGACAGGCTGGGACCCGCGCGGCCCCAGCCTGCCCGTAGGCACGAGGTGAGGGCCGTCGTACCGCCGGATGCGGCACGAGCTGCGGGTGGTACGGACGGTGTGCGCCGCCGGGTCAGCCGGCAGTCACGGTGGGGCCGGCCCGGGTCAGCGGGTGGTGACGAGCCGACGCAGCGTGTCCCGGTCGAGGCCCGTCGCCTGGGCGGCGGCGATGAGCCGGGCGAGGCGGTGCTCCGGGTTGCTGCGCAGCGCCCGTTCGATGCCGACGATCGCCAGCATGTCGTCGCCGGCGAGGTAGGCGTTCAGCGCCAGCAGGCAGGCGGGCGCCGGAGCGAGGGACGGCTCGGCGCGGCGGGTGACGTCGGTCCACAGCCGAAGTTCGGCCGGGCTGCCGTCGCAGCCGCGGATCGCCTCGTCGCGCACGTCGGTGCGCTGCAGCAGCAGGGCCAGCCACGCGATGTCGGCGTCCGCCGGCCGGGCGCCGTCGGTGGCGGCGCGCCGGGCGTCGCGGACCGCAGCGGCGCCGGCGTCGCGGACCGTGCGCTCCAGCACGATGACCGGGACCGGCGGCTCGCCGGCCAGGACGGTGCGGTGCAGGTCGAGCAGCTGTGACCGGGCGGCATGATCGGCGCGGTCCATGGCGTCGCGTTCGGCGCCGGTGACCGGTGCCACGAGGTTGGCGACGGCGGCGCGGCTGCTGCGGGCCACCCACCCGTGCATGACGGCCGCCGCGATGGCCGCGTTGCCGTCCGGGTTGAGCGGGATGTCGTCCAGGTAGGTGCCGTGACGGTCCATCACCGAGCCGTAGCCGTCATGGACATGCGCGATCAGCATGGTCTCGACGCCGATACCGGCCAGTGCGGCCGCTGTCGGGGCGACAGCGGCGGTGACCCGGTCGCGGTCGCCGTAGCCGACGAGGACCGCTGTGGAGATCTGGTGCTGTGCGAGCGTGGACCGGACCACCGCGACGGCGGTGGCCAGGTCCTCGGGGTCGTCCATGAGGTCCAGGCGGATTGTCGCCCGGAGCCAGCCCTTGTCAAATGCGGCACATACGAGGCTGTCGGCCGGGTGGTAGCCGATGAGATGTGGCAGCACGACGAGCAGATCATGCGTGCTGTGCACGGCCATCGGGCCGTCAAACGATGTCATCGCAACTCCTGTTCGTAACCGGATGCAGGTCGGGGGCGCCGCCTGGATCGACGCGGGGCTCATGCCCGGCTTGTTGCACCGGGCGGAGGTCGGGGTCAGGGGTTCCCGGCGGGGTACGGGGCCGGACGCCGGTCGCGGTGCCGGACCGGCGGGCGCACCCCGGGCGCGAGCGGTTCACCGTCGCGGGCCGCGTCGTAGTGCTCGACGCCGCCGCCGCGGCGTTTCGCCGTGTACATGGCCCGGTCGGCCCGGCCGAGGGCGACGTGCGGGTCGCCGCCCGGGGTGCGGCAGATGCCGATGCTGACCCGCAGCAGCAGCGTCCGGGCGCCGATGGTGACCGGTGCGACGAACGCCGCACGCAACGCGCGGGCCAGCACCAGCGCCGGCCGGGCGGTGAGCACGACGAACTCGTCGCCGCCGAGGCGGGCGACGAGGTCGCCCGGTTCGGCGGCCGCACGCAGCCGGTCGGCGACCTCCGCCAGATAGCGGTCGCCGCCGTCGTGGGTCAGGGTGGTGTTGACGTCGTGCATCCCGTCGACGTCGATGAGCGCGACGGTCACCTCGGCGCCCACGGTGCGGAACAGGCGCTGCTCCGCGATCTGGCGCACGGCAAGCCCGGTGACCGGGTCCTGCAGGGCGACCGCCAGCGCCGCCTGCAGGCCCGCGATGTGCACGGCGCGGCGATGCGCCTGCGACCGGTAGTGGACCAGCAGCACGGTCTGCGCGGCGAAACCGGTGACCGCGCAGCCGCAGGCGAGCGCGGCGTGTGCCGTGGCCAGGGCGATGCCCACGGCAGCGGCGGTGACGAGGACAATGGTGGCGATCGGCGTCCAGCGGCCGATCGTCGCGAAGGATGGCAGGGGCACGGACGATCCTCCTGTCGATGTGGTCGCGAACGCCGGGCAGGCGAACCGGGCTGGCCGGTTCGCCGTGGCGTTGCGACGGTGCTGGGGTTGTCAGCGGGTGCAGACCGCAACGAGGCGGTCGCGGCGGTGCAGCGCGTTGATCCGGGCGTTGGCCTCGGCCAGGTACGCGAGCTGCGTCGCGTACGGGCCTGGCACGGCACCGAGGTAGGTGCGGTCGAGGCTCAGCACACCGTCGCCGGGAACGGCGGCGAGCCAGCCGAAGGCGGCGTAGCTGTGCGCGCCGGCCTGGAACGCCTCCAGGTGGTTGGACGGCAGGTCGGTGAGCCGGTTCGGCAGGGCGTTGTAGGTGAGCATGGCGGCGATGCGCGGCTGGGCCCGGTACTGTTCCTGGGCTTTGCGCAGCGGGTACTTGCTCGGCGCGTCGAGGTGCCGGTCAACGGAGGTCCAGTACGGCTGGGCCGGCCGGGTGTGGCCAACGACCTGGTACCACACGTGCCAGCGATGCCAGCACGCCTGCCAGGCGGCGGCCCGCATGGCGTCGAGACCGAGCAGGTGGACGGGCCCGCCGGCGGCGGTGCCCTGCCACGGCTGCAGCAGCTGGCTGCGGTGCAGGCGGCTGGTGGCGACGAAGTACCCGGCGCTGCCGAGGCTGCGCCGGGCGGTCGTCTCGAGCCGGTCTGCGGCTTCGGCGGCCAGCCGGCTGGCCGGGGTGTCCTGGGGCAGGCACACGATGGTCACGGACGTGTCGGGCACAGACTCCTCCTCCGGGGGATGTGATGGGGTTCGGCCCAGGCGGGCCGGGCACGCAGTGCCGGAAACCGGCACGGGTGCATGGGCTGACCGCAACGGGTCAGCGGCACGCGGGGTGGACCCGCGGCGGGCGCGCAATGCGCGTGATGGTGGTGCTGGGTGGGCGGGGCGCCGACGGGCGGGGCAGGCCGACCGGCCGGGTGGCGGGTGGGCGGATGCGACCGCGAGCGTGGGCGGCGAGGCCCGGATGGTGCTGCAGGGGTTTCACAAAGGTGAGCCGTGACCGTAGCCCGGCCACCCAACAGCCCTCAGGGCGCGGTTATCGGCCCGGCCTCGGAGCCGACCAGCGCTGTTGGGCCCGGGCGGCGTGCGGTAGCGGTGCCGGCGGGTGCCGCTGTTGGGCGGCGGTGACCCAACAGCAGCCTTGGGACCGGCCCACGGCGGCTGTTGGGTGCCCGCCGATCGCCCTGCAGCGGGCAGGCCGGCGTGACGCGGCAGACGCCGGGTCGCCGGGTCGCAGGGTCGCCGGCCGTCCCGGCTTCGCGTGGTCCGCCGCCGGCGTTCAGCGCGTCGGGTGGAGCAGCCGCAACGGGTGCTCGTCAGGCTGCGCCGGCCCGGGGGCGAGCGGGCCGGGCTGGCCGTGACTGCTGGGCAGCTCGGCGAGGGTGATGCGGTGCCGGCCGTTGCCGGCCAGCCGCCACACCGGCCCGGCCGGTCCGGGCCCGGACTCCGGCGATGTGGTGGCGATGACGAGCGTCGGCTCGGGCCGGTCGGCGAGGCGGCGGTGCAGGTGCTGCTCACGGACCCGGCTCGGCAGCGCGTACAGCACCGGGTAGAGCGGGCCGCCCTCGGCGCGGAGTTTCCGGTAGGAGGCGAGCTTGTCGACGAGCCGGCTGATCGGTTCGGTGCCGCGGTCGAGCTCGAGGAAGAATCCGGTCTCCTGGCCGGCGGCGGCCCACACGCCGTGACCGTCGGGTTTGATCCGGCGGCCGAACGCCGCCGTGGTGCTGCGCTCCGACCACCACCGCAGCAGGGCCGTGCCCGGCGCGTGGCGGGTGTGGGCGAGCAGGGCGACGAAGACGTCGTTGACGGCCAGCAGATGCTCCAGCGTCGGGCTGGCGTGCACGCGGTCCTGCCGTTCCCGCAGGGCCCGTCCGGTCGGCGGGATGCCGCCGCGGGCCAGGGCGGTGTACCGGGCGGCGAGCGGGCCGGGCAGCCAGCACACCGGGTTGGGTGCGCCGGGCCGGTTGCGGATGAACCGGTCGACGAACCGCAGTCGGCGCAGCAGCTGCAGCCGGTGCCGGCAGGTGGTGTCGCTGTCGAACAGGACCGCGGCGAGGTGGGTCGTGGTCAGCGTGGTGTGCTCGTCGAGCAGCACGGCGATGGTGTAGTCGCGCGGCTGCAGCCGGTGGGAGATGTCGATCAGGGTGGCGGCGGTGTGGCGCGGTGCCGGAGTACCGGGCACCTCCCCGGTGAAGGGGTCCCCTGCAGGGACGAGTCGCGATCGGTCGTGAGCAGACATGACGGCTCCTAGCTGGGCTGTTGGGATGGTGGGGGTGGCCCCGCCCCGGCAGTACGGCGCCCAGGACCGGGCCGAGGCTCGGGCGGGCCTGCGGACCAGCGCTCGGCCGGGCCCCGCCGGCCCGGCTGACAAACCGATCCGCGGCGTCGCCGATCGAGTCGCCGCAACCGCGAGCGGGCCGATGTGCGGACGGTCAGTCGGCCTCGCCGGTGGCGGCACGCCGGCCCCGGCTCCGGTTCGTCCCGCGGCCGGACGTGTCGGCGAGCGTGGCGATCGCCGTGCGGCCGGTGCCGGTGCCGGTGGTGGTGCGGGCGGCGGCGAGCCGGACCGCGGTCGCCTCACCGACGACCGGCCTCGGCGGGCTGGTGCGCAGCGTGAACGCGGCGGTCTCGCGGCTGGCCACGACGAGCCGGCAGGCGGCCCGGAACGCGTCCAGGTGCGACAGGTCGTGCTCGTCGAGTTCCGGGGTGGTGTGCCGGGCGAGCTGGTGGGCGTCTTCTGGGGCGCAGCTGAAGAAGACTTTGTTGCGGGCGTTGGCGGAGATGGCCAGTTGCGTCTCGCGCGGCAGCTGCGCCAGGTTCTGGTGGGCCAGGACGAGCCCGAAGCGGTAGCCGCGGGCCTCGGCGAGCATGTCGGCGACCGAGCCGGGCAGGTTGAGGAAGTTCTGGGCCTCGTCGATGTAGGCGAAGCTGTCGCGCCGCTCGGCCTCGGGCAGCCGGGCCCGGCCGATGGCTGCCTGCCAGGCGGAGGCGAGCACGAAGCTGCCCATCAGCCGGGCGGTCTCCTCACCGAGCTGCCCTTTCGGCAGCCGGGCGAGCAGGATGCCGCCGTCGAGGACGCGGCGCATGTCGAAGCTGGACTGGGGCGCGCCGAGGGTGCGCCGGACGAAGTCGCGCAGCAGGAACGCCCGCAGCCGGGCCAGGACCGGGCCGATGACCTGTGCCCGCAGTGGCGGCGGGGTGGACTCGAACCATTCCCAGTAGCCGCGCAGCCCTTCCGGGTCGTCGAGGTCCGCGGTGAAGGTGTGCCGGAACTGCCGGTCGTTGAGCAGCGGCGGGACCAGCGTCAGGGTCGCGTTGGCCTTGCGCAGCAGGGTCAGGCATGCGACCCGCATGGTGTCGTCGATCCGCGGCCCCCAGTGTTTGGCGAAGATCCGGCTGAAGATGCTCACGATGTTGTCCACGACCAGGTCGTGGTCGTCGCCGGCCAGCGGGTTGAGGGTGGTGCCGGCCGGCTGGTCGGGGTCGATGATGGTCAGCCGCCGCGCGTGGCTGGCCGGGATTCGGTCGAGCAGGTCGGTGACGAGGTCACCGCGTGGGTCGATGACGACGACGCCACGGCGGGCGTGGATGTCGTCGAGGATCATGTTCAGCAGCAGGGTGCTCTTGCCCGAGCCGGTCGACCCGAGCACGTGCAGGTGCTGGCGGGCGTCGGCGACGTGCAGGGCCACGGCGTGCCCGCCGACGTCGGCGCGGCCCAGGACCTTCGTGCCGCGCCCGCCGGCGGCGACGGCGATCGGGGCGGGCATCGGTTTGGCGCGGGCCCGGTCCAGGCCGGGCACGGCGATGTCCTGCGGGAGCGCGGCGATCGTGGCGAGTTCGGCCGCCGAGAGCAGGAAGCCGCGGCGCAGCACCCGGCCGGCCAGCACCCGGGCCGGCCGGGTGACGGGCACCTGGCGCAGCCGGTTGCGGCCGGTCCACGCCCCGAACGCGGCGGTGATGCCCTGCGCAAGCACGACCAGCCGGGGCATGCGCCCGGCCGGGTCGCCGCTGCGGGGGTCGTCGGCGGCGACGCCGTAGCGCACGGCGACCTCCCACGGGGTGCCGGCGAGCTGGTCGACGCCGGTGCGGGCGTCGCGGTCACGCTGCGGGTCCGCACCCGGCACCGTGGTGCGGCGGGTGTCGGCCGTAGGGCGCCGTCCGGTCCGCAGCAGCGCCGCGGCGAGGTCGAGCCCGGCACCCAGCCAGGTGGTGGGGGCGAGCAGGTCGCGGGGGGCCCGGCCGGTGCGCAGGCCGAGTACCCCGCGCCGCAGCCGCCGCACCTGCTGGCGGGTGGCAGGCCGGGCCAGGACCTGCACGCACGCCGACTCGTCCGGGCGCAGGCCCGACGCGGCCACGAACAGGGTCCGCAGCGGGTCGTCGCCGTGGTCGTGGCGCAGCGGATACCAGCCCGGCAGGACCGGGACGAGGGCACCGCCGGTCGCGGCCGCGTGCACCGGCAGCGGCGGGCCGGCGGCGGTGACGGTACAGGTCGCGCCGGGCCAGGCGCCGCGGACCGCGGCCAGGACCGGGTCGGTGGGCACGGTGCCCGGCACCCAGACAGCGATCGTCACCGCCCGCCCGGCCCACCGGTACTCCACGGTCACGTGCGGGCGGCCCTCGCGCAGCCGCCGCCGCAGCCCGGCCCGCAGCAGTTCGGCGACGGTGGCCCAGCAGGTGGCGGCGCCGTCGGCGTCGACCTGCGGGGGCGGGCTAATGACGACCAGCCGGGCCTGCCGGGCCATCCGGGCATGACGGCGGGCGGCGACCGCGGTGCGGGCGGCGACGCCGCCGGCGGCGAGCAGCACGGCGACGACGAGCAGCCACGGCCGGTGCCCGCACCAGGCGGCGGTCGCGGTGATGGTGTCGAGGAGCCACCGCGAGGGGCTGGGCAGTGGAGGGCTGGTCGGGGCAGGAGCGGGCGTCGGCCCGAAGGCGGTCACGGTGAGCACGGATGGCACCTCTCGGCGAGGGCAGCACACCCGGGCCGCCGATCGCCGGATCGGGCGGTCCGCGGCCGGGTTGGGCTGCACGTGTGGTCGGTGCGCGGCTGCGCACGGGCTCGATCAGTTGTCGTCGGCCAGGTCCAGGTCACCGGTGCACAGACGGTGCTCCTGGCGGGATGCGACCGCCTGGAAGCCGACCCGGTGGCTGCCGGCGATGAGCAGGCCCTCGCCGCGGCGGGCGCCGAGCAGCACCCGGGCCTCGCCGCCGGTGAGGCCGAACACGTCGGCGACGAGGTCGATGGCCTGCGGCGCCTGGCGGAGCAGGATCTGGGTGGCGGCGTTGGCGATGACGACCTGCCCGAGGTCGGAGCCGAGCAGGTCGCCGACGTCCTGGGTGATGACGGTCAGCGCGGCGCGGCGTTTCCGGGCCGATTTCGCGAGCCGGGCCAGGAATTTGGCGCCTTCGCTGTCGCGTAGCAGCGTCCAGGCCTCGTCGACGACGACCAGCCGCCGCGGGGTGTGCGCAGTACGGGCGGCAGGCGTGTCGACGTCGCGCCAGATGGCGTCGAGGGCCAGCAGCATGCCGGGGGCGCGCAGCTCGTCGGCGAGTTGCCGGGTCGACCAGGACACCAGGTGCCCGCCGGGGACGGTGGTGGTGGGGCCGTCGAAGAGTTCCCGGAACGAGCCGGACGTCCACGGGGTCAGCCGCGCCGCGAGCGTGCCGGCGGCGTCGGTGTGCTGACCGGCCAACGCGGCGGCGACGTCGCGCAGCAGCGGCGCCGGGCGGTCCCAGGTGCCCGGGTCGTCGCTGATCCCAGCCTGGTCGTAGGCGTCGATGATGGCCTTATCCAGCGCGGCCCGTTCCGAGGGCGGCGGCTGGCGGCCCAGCAGGACCGCGACGAGGGTGTGCAGGAACAGCGCTCGGTGGGTGCGGGCCTGCGGTCTGCGGTCGCCGGGCGGGATGTCGAGGGGGTTGAGCCGGACCCCGCCGGCGCCGAGTGCGATGGTGGTCCCGCCGACGGCGTCGGCGAGGCGGCCGTACTCGTGCTCGGGGTCGATGATCGCGACCTGGACGCCGTCGACGAGGGAGCGCAGGACGTCGAGTTTCACGAAGTAGGACTTGCCGGCGCCGGAGCGGGCCAGCACGACGCTGTTGGCGTTGTGCTGCGCCCAGCGGTCCCACCACACCACGCCGTTGCTGTTCGGGTTGAGCCCGTACAGCACCCCGCCGGCGGCGCCCGGCTCACCGGGCAGCGGCGCCGGCAGGTCCGGTGAGGCGAGGGGGAATGCGGCGGCGAGGGCGTCGGTGTCCATCACCCGGCGCATCCCGAGCCCGTCGGTGGCCAGGGGCAGAGCCGTGGTCCAGCCCTGCAGCTGCCGCCATGTCGCCGGCTGCGTGTCGAGCAGGACCGACGCGGCGGTGGCCCGCACATGCTCGACGTCCTCGTCGAGGTCCTCGAGGCTGGTGGCGTGCACGCACAGGTACAGCCCGACCCGGAACAGCCGGCTGTGGCCGCGGGCGATGCGATCGGCGAGCTCGGCGGCGTCGTCGGCGGCCGCCTCGGTGACCGGCTCGACGAGCCGGCCCCGGTCGGTGTCGGCGCGCAGGTTCGATTCGAGCCGGGCCCGCTGCTTGCGCAGCCGGGCGGCGGCGGCCTGCGGCGGGACCGGGTCGATGTAGACGACGACGTCGAGCCGGCCCGGCCAGGCCAGCAGCGGGTCCAGCCAGGCCGGCCCGACCTCCGCCGGGTAGCCGGTGACGATCAGCGTCGCCGTGTACCCGTCCCCGACGCGCAGATGGCTGGGGGCGGGCTCGACCGCGGCCGGCCCGACCACAGCGGTCAGGTCAGCCGCGTCCGTCGGGGCGTCAGTGGCCGGGGCCGGCGTGCGCCAGGGCAGCAGCGGCATGTCAGGCTCCCGGTCCGGTGATGGCGGTGTCCGGCAGGGATCTGGCCCAGGTGACGTCGGCCGGGGTGTACGGGTCGGTGGCGCACGCCAGCACCGCAGCGGCCCGGCCACCGTCGAGGACGGCCGTCTGCGCGCCGAGGGCGGCCAGGGACGCCGCGGCGTGCTCGGCACGGCGCAGCACCTCGATGTCCCGGCCGCGCTCACCGGCCGCGGTGACCGCGACGGTGACGGTCCGCCACAGCGGGTCGCGGCGGGCGGCGAGCTCGTCGAGGAACCCGGCGTAGTCCAGGGCGGCCTCGGCCAGCGCCGGATCGGTGATCGTCTCGGCCTGGTCGGCGACCCGCAGGGCGTGCCCGGCGAGGTCGACCCGCTGCGCGGCGACGACGATCTGCACCGGCCCGGCGAGGGAGTTCAGCCAGCGCCCGTAGCCGCCGATGAGCGCGGCCTGCTCCTCGCCGGTGCGCAGCCCGATGTTCACCGTGGTGCAGGCGACCAGCGCCACGGCGTGCGGGCCGGTGTCGACGACGCCGGCGTCGCTGATCGCGGTCGCGGGCAGGTGCAGCATCGGTACCGCCCGGGCCGGTGTCGCGGTGGCGGGCGCCCAGCCGGGCACCACCGCGGGCCGCCCGGCCGCAGCCGGGGCCAGCCGCCGCGGGTCGCGGATGTGGCGCAGCGCGGCGAGGAGCCACACGTCCATCGGCAGCCCGTCGCGGCGGCCCAGGGCCAGCACGATCGCCGCTCCCGCCAGCGGCGTCAGCGCGGCGAACAGGACCGGCTGGGGCAGCAGGTCGCCGGCGGCCCGCACGATGCCGACGCCGAGCAGGCCGGCGACGGCGAGGATCGCCAGCTGCCGTGCCGTCAACCCGTAGACGATCTTGTCGGGGGTGTCGACATCGGCCGGGATCCGGGCGTGCGGGGTGACGTCGTCGCTCGGGCGCATCACGCGCTCCTTCCTGACGCCCGGCGGCTCTTCATCGCCCGGGTGTAGAGGTCGACACCGGCGGCGAGCTCGTCCCGGGTGTAGGGGCGGACCGGCCGACGTGGCCCCGCCGCTCCGCCGCCCCTGCCACCGGCCGGCTGGGCCGGGCCGGACAGCCGGGCGGCGCCGCTACCGGACCGTGCGGTTCGTACCTGCCCGCCGGCGCGACTCCGGCTTGCGCCTCCGCCGCCGGGACGGACCGGCCACGGGCGGTTGGCGCCACCCGCGCCCGCCTCGCCTCCGGCGGCCCGTCCGGTCGGCCGCAGTGGGCGGCGGGCGCGGCGCAGCACCCGGGAGATGCCGCGGGTCAGCTGCTGCACGAGCACGACCCGCAGGACCGTCCCCACAGCGCTCGGGCGGCTCTGCGTCACGTAACGCCGCATCAGCCCGGGGATCTTCACAATGCCCCACAGCAGGCAGAGCACGATGAGCAGATTGAAGAACGCGTTCGGCTCACCGTTGAGCGTCGGGACGCCGAGCACCGGCAGGTTGCTGTCGGGGGACAGGAACACCCGCAGCGTGGTGTGCAACGCGAACGCCTGCAGCACGACGACGCCGACAGTGCCCAGCATGGTGCGCCACCACAGTTTCGCGGCGCCCTCGGTCTGCGGGGTGCCGTGCAGCG
Organism: Dactylosporangium sp. McL0621; assembly: GCF_049995355.1. NCBI lineage: Bacteria > Bacillati > Actinomycetota > Actinomycetes > Micromonosporales > Micromonosporaceae > Dactylosporangium > Dactylosporangium sp. McL0621. The sequence goes on along the minus strand of NZ_CP188259.1, from coordinate 7,459,577 downwards.
CCAGAGCGATCGGTGCGAGCCCGACCGCCACGACGAGCACGCCGATCCGCACGATCCACTGCACCAGCAGCGTCCCGGTCAGCACCGCAATGAGCAGCCCGAGCAGCAGCAGCACGAGGCTCGTCGCGGTGGCGCCGTCCTGGCTGGCCAGCACGCTGACGGTGGTGGCGCGCAGCTGCTGCATCGACCCGGGCGCGGTGATGTCCTGGCTGGTCAGTGTGGCCGTGAGCGCGTTCGCCAGCCCGATGATCTGCGAGCACAGCGGGATGGCGACGTTCGCGCCGATCAGCCCGATCACGAGCCGGGGGAGCAACTCATCGGGCCCGGTCCGCGACTGGATCGTGCCGCGTCCCATGACCACGATCCCCGCCCACAGCAACGCCAGCACATAGCAGACGTTCACGACCGTGAGCGAGGTGGCGGCGAAGCCGGTGACCTGCGGCAACTTCGTCACGTCGGGGCTTTGGAACGCGGTGGCCGCCAGCACATCCCACAGCAGATCCAGCGCGCCGATCACCATCTTCGCGAACCAGGTCAGCAGCCGGCTGATGGCCTGGTCGGCGACCCAGTCGCCCACCTCAGCCGCCGATCCAGCCCTGCACCACCGACAGCAGAATCGGTGCCAGGACGGCCAGGGCGTAGCCGATCAACGCGTTCTTGAACGCGCTGTTGGACTTCTCGATCTCCGACGGGTCGCCGCCCGCGGTCATGCGGCGCAGCCCACCGATGGTGAGGAACAGGGTCGCGACCCCGACGAGCAACCCGACGACCCAGGCCGTGATATTGCCGATGATGACCGGCAGCGGGTACGCGGCCACGGTGGCCGGTCCGGCCGCAAACGCCGGGACCGGAACGATCAATGCCGCGGCCATCACGATCGTGGTTGTGATGATGCGCAAGCTGGTGCGGCGGAACATGACGGGCACCTCCCGCCCCGCATGGGGGCCTTGGACGGGTTGAGGTGCGCCACCAGGCACGGAGCGGACGTGGGAGCGTCGCTCCTTTCAGCCACGAGATGATCGAGTGCGAACACGGCCAGTCGAGCCGGCCGCCCCGAACCCGGCGACGCCGACACCGTCCGGCGTCCGGACCGATGTCTTGCCCACAAAGGCCCGCCGTTGGGCGCCCGACATCACGCCCGCCGCAGCAACGCCACCCAACCGACCCGACAGCCGCAGCCACCGTCGAAGCGGCACCGCCGACGGACCCGGTGCCGTTGGGTCAACAGCGATGCGGATGCTGGCCGGGCGGTGCCGGTGGTCCGTCATAACGCCGTGGACGAAACGGCCCGTTGCGTCCCGACGAGACGGCCGGTGTCACGGCATGGGTGCAGCGACGTCCTCCTGGCACCGGCAGAGGGTGTCGACCCGTGCGGGTGCGGCGGGCACCTCACCGCCGGGACACGATGCTGCGCGGCAGTGGCCCGGCGCTGGCAGCGCCCGCCGCGCCGTCACGGCGCCGTGCGCCGCGGCGCAGCGGCATGAAGGCCAGCTCGCCCTGCCGGATCGCCTCAGCCAGCCGATGCTCGGCCTTCTGACGCCACACCGAAGCCGTACTCGCCGGGATCCCCATGCGTGCCGCGGTGTCCGCGAGGGTCGCGTCCTCGAGACGGGTTGCGCCGATGAGGTGCGCTTCATCGGCATCGATGACGCCGGCCGCGACGGCCCGCACCAGGACCAGATCGGGGTGGTCCCACGGGTGGACCGGCGCGGTCGGGTCGACCGCACGCGTGCGGATCCGGCACGCATCGGACTCGGCATCGCGGGCCTTCCGCGCGGCCCGTACCCCGGCCCCGATCAGCCGGGCGATCACCCGCGGCGGCTCCAGGTCGATCGTGGTGAGCCGCTCGACAAACCCGGCCAGCAGCTCAGCGTCCAGGTCACGAGTGTCCCCGCGCCATCCCGACGCCAGCAGCCCCGCCACCCGCCGAAGGCCCGGCAGCGCGATGCCGACCGCAGCCACGACCCACGCCGGGCCGTCGCGGCGCGCCCGGACGACGAGCTCCCGCCACACCGCATCCCGCACCTCAAGCCCGGTCTGCGGGTCCAGCAGCAGCGTGCGGAGCCGGTCCAACGGCAGAACCTCATCCGGCAGGCCATCAACCGCACGGCCGTCGAATGCGACGTGGGTCGGCGGCTGCACCATCAGCGCGAAGGCACGGCCGGCGGCAGCGAGCGGTGACGACGGCCAGGATCGGACAGCCATGACATTCCTCGGAGGCCGGGTACCGCACCTCAGACGGGCGGTACGAGAACCCATCGACGCACGCCGACCCGACAGCAGGGATCGTGCTTCACTGCGCCGGCTGCCGTTGAGCCCGCGCCCAGCGTGTGGCCAGGCCGCGTCCACGTCCGTTGGCACCGTTGGGTCAACACCGGCCCGGCGGGATCGTGTGCGCCTGGTGTCCCGGTCGGGCGGGCCGGTGATAATCCGGCAGCGCATCGCTCAGATCAGCTGTTGGGCCAACACCTGGGCGGCCTGATCCAACAGTGCATGCACGCCGCCCGGTCCGGAGCGCTGTTGGGCACGAAGCCGGGCCTGACGGGTGATGACATGGCACGCGCTGGACCGCCGTCGGCTGTGTTGGGTTAACAGCCGCCGTCATGCTGGCGCATGCTGCGTCGGCCGCGCCATTTCGTTGATGCGAACACGGTCAGTCGACGCGGGAGCTACCCGCACATGACTGCACTGCCCGATCACACCTCGAACCGCACCGCACCGCACCGTCCGACCGAAGGCCCGGACAACGCGACCCTGACCGGCGGTAGCGTCCCGATCGCCGTCTGGCGCCTCGACAACCGCGACGACCCGGCCGCAGCGCTGGCCCCGGACACCCGTTTCGCGTCGAGGCTCGCCAGCCGGCTCGTGCTCGTCTACACCGACCACGGCGGCGCGATCGTGGACTTCACCCAGGACCCGCAGTTCGCGTACGCCACCGCCCAGGCCCGGCGGGCCTACATCCCGTTCGGCGACACCGCCACCGTCGCCGACCCGGACGCCATGGCCACGGTCGGTCTGATCGTGGTGTCCTGGCCGCCCCGGCCTGCCATCCCGACCACGCGCGGGGCTGCGGACCTGTTCGCCGCATGCCGCCGCATCATGACCGCCGATACCTGGCTCATCGCCGCGGTGCGGTCGGCGCTGCCCGGACAACCCGGCGCCACCTTCGCCGAACACGCCGGCACGCTCCTGCCGGCGAGCAGCGAAGCCGGCTTAGCTCCGGTACTGCAGATCGTCGCGGTCCCCACCGACGGCGAGGGCGATGCATTCCTTTACCACGCCACAGACGCCGAAGCCGAAGCCGCCCGGCAGCGCCAGCCGGCCCGCCACACCGGCGCATCCCAACACGTCGACCTGCTCGTGTTCCGGAACACCAGGATTCCCGGCGGCTCAAAGAGAACTGACGGGCTCCCAGCCCACAGTTGAGGGCATCGTGCGGGCGGGAAGCGGCTGGCTCACCATCCCGACGAAGACGACCGCCACCTCACCGTGACCGGCCGGGCACACCTGACCGACGTCGCGCACGTCATCGCCGTCGACCCGATCAGCCACCGCAGCTACTTCCCCATCCCACACTGCCACGACGGGCGACCCGCGCTGCTCTCGTTCGGCCCGACCGATGACGGAACCACGCAACGGCACGCCGGACAGCAGCGTCGACTGATCGCTCGCTTCGCATCAAGGCGCGGAATCCGTTCGCGCGGATCCCACCTCGGCGACGCATGCCGTCGCAGCATCGGCAATGACGCCGGCACTCCCATGTGGCGTTGGTGGACAGGGGTGAACGAACGATGAGCGCAATGAAGCGTGTGGCTTCGTCCGTGAGAACGGGCCCAGATGTGCGCGACTTCCAAGCCCAGGTGGGCCAGCCTTCCTTGATCAATGTCCGTGAGCTTCGCACCCACCCTACGGCGGCGGTGGCGATCGGAACGACGGGTCGGATTTGATCTGCTGGCCGACCGGCGGCAGTTACGTTAAGTAGCGGAAACCAGTTCTCAGGCGGCTACCGGATCTGCCGATGTCCGTGCATCCGATCATGGCCGATCGGATGTATGAACAAGCCTCGGGCCAAGTTCTGGCCTCGCCGGTTCGCCGGATCTCGCGTCAGCCGCTGAATGCGTGCCATTCGAAGCCCAGCTGACGCAGCGGGCGCAATGCCGACCGCCAGCGGCTGCCGGCCCAAACCTGAGCCGACCCGTCGGGTTGATCGCGCACCGTCACCACGACACCGGGACCGACATAGTGATGCGTCGAACCGGTCGGCCGGTGCGTCGGAATCAGCTGCACGGCTCGCCAGCGGATCGGGCCTAGCGGCACAAGGCGGAGTCGCCGCCCGATCTGGCGCGCCTGCTCGTCGGTCACGGTGGCGACGGCCGCGAACGGACTGCCGATCGCAGCTCCCCTCAGCAGGAAATGCAGCAGGAAGCCGCTCAGCGGCTGCTGCGTGCTGACCACCTCGTCGGCGGTTTCACCGCGATCCCGGCCGTACAAGACTTCGGGTTCGGCGTCGGTGGGGTCGATCAGCATGACGAGTTCGCCGTCGTCCTCTGCTGCGAAGAGCAGCAAACCGCCTTCATGACGCAGCCGAGGATCAGACAGGATCAACTCCTCCCGGCCGAGCACCTCCCCGCGTCCCGCAGCAGCGCGATAGAACTCCGACAACGGCTCGGGCAGTTGGAGCGGCAGATCCACGGTTTCGTGCGAGACAGCGGGAATGTCGGCGTACCAGCCGGCGACGAACTCATGCATGGCGCGGATCGGATCGTGCGGCAGACAGGTCATCCATGTCGGGCCCGGCAGATCCTCGGGAAGCATGGGACGGACCAGGTCCAGCAGGTGCCACGGCAACCGTTCGTCGAGTCTGAGCACGCACTCGGAGAGCGGGGGCTGGTCGCTGTTGTGCGTAACCGACGCGATCGAACACTGAGAAACCTGGAGGCGGCCGAGCGGAAGACAGCCGGCCGGCAGCCGGACGAATCCCAGGATCACCGGCTCATCGCCGGCGCCGGCATCCATCCATCTGTGGGCCGAGCCCGGGATCACGCCACGCAGCACCACTTCGTCACGGCTCCACACGCCAGTACCGTCCGGCCGATCACCGGCATCGAGCACCACAACTGTGGCATCGGCTCCCAGTGCATACGAGACCCGCTCACCAGGCCGCACCTCGACGCCTGCCCCAGCGTGCGCTAGCGCTTGCCGTTCGGAGATCAAGGTCCAGCGTTCCGTCACGGGTAACATCGTAGAGCCGTGAACTGCGGCCGATCCGGACCGCGACCTACGGACCGTCGGATGTGCCCGGGACGACGGCTACTGCAGACTCCACTGCGACGTCTGGGCGTTGTGCTGCCGATAGGCAGGGCGATGTGCCGGCCGGGTCGAGTCGGCGGCGGTGTCGGAAACCGATGTCCGGTGATCGGCTGGCAGCGTGCAGCCGAGTGAGCACACCAACCAAGATCAGGTGCGCTGATCTGCCGCTGACAATGTGCGGAGCCGGTGATCCCGAATGGCGACCCAATCACAAGGTGCCGTCAACTCGTCGTACGTGCTGCGGATTAGCTAGTTCGGCGGGAGAGAGACCCGGGCGGCGAGAAACTTCGGGGCCATTTCGCAGTAGCTGTCGGTGAGGAGCTCGGCGATCTCGGTCCAGTCGGTGTGGTCGCCGAGGAAGGCGCCGGCGACGTTGCGGCCCCAGCCTGCGCGGAAGAACGGGAAGCCGCTACTGGTCAGGCCGAGCAGGTCGTCGGCAGGTACGCGAAATGTCATCAAGGTCGGCGGCTCGCCGGCGATCAGATGCCGAGGGTAGAACAGATTACGCTCAGGGTCCGCCGTGTAGACATGGGCGATTGTCCGCTTACGGATCCGCCAGCGGACGCCGATCCAGGCCGGTTCCTCATATGTCTCCGGCAGCCCCCAGCAGATCGGTCGCAGCCGGTCCAGGATCTCCGGCCGCACATCTCCAGGGGCGGACATGGGCCGACAGTACCGGCCACCGGCGAACTTCGCGGGCCGCCCGTTCGTCGCAGGTTTCGAGAGCGAGGAGCCACACGGACATGGCGGTGGGCTTGACCACGACCGGCCGCACTGATCTGCCGCGATGTGCTCGCTACGCAACGTCATGACTTGAGGATCGCCCAGCTCACTGACATGCCGATGAGCGCGCGCGTTGCCGAAGGCCGACTGCGCGTTCCCGCGCGGGCTACTGCAGTCGGAACCGCGCCCGGTCGCCCTCGATCACAATGTTGAACAAGGACACCACGACACCCCGCGGATCAGCCAACCACAACGACTCCAGAATCTGGCGGCTCGCGTCTGCGCTCCGCTCGAAATCCCCAGCGGCCAGACCCTCGGACGCGTCGACGAACAACCCGCGAAGTTCCAACTCGAATGGCCCCACTGGAACGAATCGACCACCCAACCAGAACATGTCCACGCCCATGTCACAGATCTCGCCGACAAGCTCGTCGCCCCGATACAACCGCCACGCCTCGCCGTTTCCTGCAGGTGCGCGCACCGCACGGCCCGTGCCTTCGCAGCGAGGAGGGTTCGCCGTCGACTCCCCATCACGCTCCTACGTCAGGCCTGCCGGTCGGCCGCAGGGAGCACGAGGTCGTGCGGCCACTCCTCGTGCAGCACACGGTCGAGCTGCGGGTCGCTGGAGCTCTCACAGTACGGTGTTTCATCCGGGTCGCGGACCACGGTCTGGACGGGAGTGCTGAGCAGGCCCCACGGTGGGACGGCGTTCGCGAGCCATCCCGCCATCCGAAGGTCCCGATATGCAGGCTCCCACCAGGTAGCAAAGACGGCTTGGAGGTGCGCGGGGTCGACCGCAAGCCAGACACCGAACGTGATGGCGTGTCCGTCGGTCAGCCTGACCGGAAGCAGCGCGCGGACGAAGGCCCCGACACCAGGAACCTGCATCATGACTGACTCGCGAGCGCTGGCATGGCTCATCCACGTGCCGGGTGTCCGCTCCTGCTCAGGTGTGTCGAGCACCGGGTCCGGCAACGTGAAGCGCACATGCCGGTTGTGCTCATCGAGGGGGCGACCACAGGAAGGGCATTCAGCACTCATCACGTGAGTGTCTCAAAACCCGACCGGCACCAACCCGTCCGACCGCCGGCGGCATCCGCTTCTGCCGCGATTCTCGCGCGGTGGCCAACCCGGAGGTCGTCACGCTCCGTGGCCGCGGCTCGGCGCCGCCGGCGCACACTCGTGCCGAGAAGAGTGCGTATGGACCGACGTCGGAGGCCATCGACTACAGCCCCTTTGCCGTACCTACCGAGTCAGACGCTGGACTCTCCACAAGCACGTCCCATCCTGCAACCTGCCGGTGCCGTGGCAATGCTGACGGCACCGGCAGGGCAGGCGACGGGGCCTGGGACGGAACCTGCAAAATATTGCCGAGGTCGTAGCAGCGACGGCGCCACCACGGCCACGCCCTGGGGGCGCAGGGATTCGGCAATGTCCGAGCCAGGAAGTCAGCATCGAGAGGCGCAACCACCCGGCCAAGGTCGCGGCCAGCCCGCCGACCCAGCGCGGTGACGGCCCGCTCGATGAGCTCCCGATCATCCCAGAGATCAAGGCCCGGCAGGTGCGGCTCCGGAAGATACAGTGGCCAACCGACCGCACCGAGGAAGGCCCCCCAACGCCGCAAGGCGTCCTCGACCGCCAGAGGCGGCAGGCCACGGCTCGCTTCGAAGCGGGTGATCTGGTGCCGGGTACCGGCTGACAGCGCGCGGCCCATGCCGCTTCTTTCCTAGATCCTGAGTAGAGCCACCATCGTAACCATGCCCTGTCAGAGCGGTCGATGGTCAACCGACCGGTGCCGACCGGGCAAGCACCGAACGGCCCGACCGCACTCTATTGCCGCGATCCGGTCGTAACATAGTGAGACCGTTCGCTCGTCACCTCTCGCCGTAACCGTCACCGTGACCGCTTCCGGGATGTTGTTCGGGTCAGGTCGAGCTGTTGCGGCCGAAGCCCTTGAACTGTTGGTCCTACCCCGTGTCCCGGCACAGCGTCGACGCTGTCCGTGCGATTGCCGGGTCGACCGCCCGGACCAGGGCATCGCGCAAGTACTCGGGAACAACCGCGAGCGCTTCACGCAGCGTTGCCACCGCTTGGTGCCCGCGGGTGCGCCCGGCGACGAGCGGGAGGCTCCACAACGCGACCGGCAGGTAGCGCGCATCGGCCAGCACCCGAGTTCGCAGCGCCGCCAGGGCGGTGTCACGAACCTCTTCGACCCAGTCAGCCGAGCGCAGCATGACGATCGGCATCAAGATCGCCAAGGGCCCTGTATCGGTGTCCGGCTCCAGGAAATCCCACGAGGACACCCATCCGCGGGTGGCTAGAGGATCTGTGGCGCCGATGCCGTCAGCCAGTCCATGTGCTGGTCCCGTCACAGCGAGGGGGCCGGCGCAGATGACGTCGATCGCCCGTTGCCGGATACGGCCATCCGGGTGCATCCCGGCCAGCACCCAGCTCACCGGTCCTGCAGTCCCGGCCACCAGCCGACCGCCGACCTCGTCCATCACCGCCGCATGCCATGCGAACCGCTGCCGCATGTGCCGATCCAGGTGGTTCCATCCGGCCTGCTGCCAATGGAAATCGAGCAGCTGGCAGATCAGCCGCACAGAACCCGACGGCTCCAACGCGACCATGCCCTCAACGAACGACCGCAACGCCTCCTGATGTCCGAACGCTGCGGCTTCCTTCGCCTCGATCAACCGGGCCAGCCAACGCGGCAACGCACCCCAAACCACCGGAGGATCGCTGAGATACGGCGCAGTCATACCGGCATTCTGCACGCTGATCCTGGGGTACCTCCCAGTCGGCGCCAAAACGATCTTGGCATCCGCACATGCCGCGGCGGGAGCGCTGGCGTTCATCACGGCTGGTGACGCACCGTAATACATGGCTGCGTTTCCTGTACCCAGCGCCCATCTCAAGCCCTCGGGTGACCTTGTCCTGCGGGCCGCAGTGGCGGCCTACCTCGGTCGCTACCGCGGCCAGACCCGACTGCACAGCGAGTCGGACCTACGCGTCTTCCTGCGCTGGTGCACCGACCACGAGCTCGATCCGCTCGTGGCGGTCCGGGTCGACATCGAACGGTACGTGCGCTGGCTGCAGACACAGCCGAGCGAAGTGTCCGAAGCGGTGCGCACCTTCGTCCACCCCGCCCTCGACCTCACCGGGATGCTGCTGCCCGGCATGCTCGAACGCCGCGCCGGCACGCTGCTGTTCGTCGCGGGCCTCGGCGCCGTCATCCCGCTGCCCGGCATGGGCGCCCTCGCCGTCGCATCGGCAGCGTTGCGCACCTACGCCCTGACCATAAACGCAGCACTCGCCGGCACCGGCGTATACGCCGGAGCGCTGGTCATCGGCGGGCTCATCGAACACGGCGACATCCACCGGCACGCCGTCGCCGCGGCAGGCCCGGACGGCGCCGCTGGACTCCCTACCCTCGACCCGGCCACGATCGCCGACACCGCCTGGGAACTAGCGGCGCGCCAGGAGCGCTCAGAGGCGATCTTCAACGCTCTCGGCTGATTTCGCATCGCCTGGCGGTGCGGTGATCCTCGGTCCGAACTCGCTGTCGGAGCGCTGTGAGCACCCGCAGAACGCGCGGCGGAGGCATCCTGATCTGGCGCCGACCGGATGTTCAGTGGGGAAACGAGCGAGGGATGCGGGCGATGGGGAGTTGGTCGCGGAACGCTTGGATGCGCCCGATGACCTGTCGCCTGCCGATGGTGTTCTCGATGCGGTCGAGGTAGAGACATCGGCCAGCGAGTTTGTCGAGGTCAACGGTGAAGTAGATCGCCATCAGCGGGTTGACGAACAGGGCGCTGCCGCTGGTACGCCCGGTGAAACGTACGTCTCCGAACGCGCCGCTGACGGCGGCGGTGATCTGGCCTTGGACGATGCTCGGCCGCTGCGGGGTGGCGGCCTGGGCGTCGGCGACCGCATCGCGGTACAGCGTTGCTTCCCGACTCGATCCGGGGATGGACAACGCGCCGAGGTAGCCGCCGTCGCGGTCGAGCGCGGCGAGGTTCTCCAGCACCTGGACGTGGTTGACGCCGTCGTAGGCGTCGATGCCGAAGCCGAGACTCGTCACCAGCTTCACCGGCACGTCAAGCGCGGCCACGGCGGCGAGGCTGGTGATGTCCTCCACCGGGGTGCCGAGGTCGCTCTCGTCACCGCGTAGCAGGATGTCCGTGCCGCCGTCGACCAGCACCACCGCATCGACGCTCAGATGTTCGATCAGGTACTGGTACGCGTCGCGCAACGTCTGGACCCCGAGCGGTGGAAAGGCGTACACCGTCGAGGGCAGATCATGTGCCGCCAGCCACCGGGCGAGCGTCCCTTCGGGAAAATACCAGTCCGGACTTGCCGTGTCCGGCCGCACCGCCACGACGTGCTCCGCCGCCCACGCGTCCCGGTCGATCAGTTCGAGCTGAGAAAACGACAGGCTGGCCAGGTGTACCTGCGCGCCGCCGTGCCAGAGGGCCAGCGCCAACGGCAGGCCGGCGTACACATCGAAACCCCCGCCCGCGCCGGCGATGAGAATGCTGCGCGCCGGAGCCAGCGCGGCGAACAGCGGCGGAACGGCCAACGAGTACGTACCCGACTCTTCCGGCAGCGCGGCAGGGTTCATCACCGCTCAATGATCAGCCATTACGCAAGCTACCCACACCCCTCAGGTCTCCGGCCCGTGCCTTGATCGGATGCTTTCTTTGCCGCGAAACGGTCCGACGAATGAGGTGGAGCCGACGGCTCGACCCGACTTGATCACGTTTCCGCATCTGCCGCGATGGTGCGCGGCGGCCACTCGTCCCCCCGTGGCAGTCGGTGACCGGACGCCCAACGCGGGTCAGGCGGGGCCGACTGTCGGGGGTCGACAGCGGGAGTGATCTACGCTCGGCGGCTATGACGACCTGGCTGGATCCGAATCGGGAGTGCTACTGCCACGTGTGCGTGCCGAACCCTGCCGACGACGGGTGTCTGGACTGGCGTGACGGGACGGCCGGGCTGATCGACAGGCACGGGTGGAGCGTCGTTGGTATCGACGCTGCGGACGAGGTACCGGCGCGGGCGTTCACGGTGGGCCTGTGGCACTCACTCGGGAGTCCCGAGATCGCCATGTTCGGGCTGCACCTGCGCGACATGCAGACGTGGCTCAACCGGCTCGGCAACCAGATCCGCGACGGCCGACCGTTGATCGCCGGGCAGCGACGCGACGGGGTGCTGGACGGCTTTCCGCTGGAGCTTCGGCCGGTGCATGACAGCTGGTACCCGCGGCTGTTCCTTGACGCGGTGAACTTCTACCAACGTCCGCCGCTGCCCATCGTTCAGGCAGTCTGGCCGGACCGGACCGGCCTGTTCCCCTGGGACGACGGCAGCGGTGATAACTGCCGGGCGAACCAGCCGTACTCGTGGCTTGCCGCCGAAAATCACGCATCGAGCATCTGGCTGGAACTGGACGACATCACCCCGTGGCCGTTCGCGAATACCGGAGCGCGGACCACCGTCTTCACCTTGCACCGAGTCACGGCAGGCGGGCAGCTCCGGGGCGTCGTCCGCGACCACGACGGGTCCTGGCAGTTCCTCGATGGCGATGCCATCGAGCCCGAGGACATCACGACCGCACACCTGCACCACGTGCTGGCACGCTGGCCCCACATCCGAAAGGTCGCCGACCTTCGGCCCGGCGAACAGGCCTGGCTCGACGCGAACGACACCTGGCAACGCAGTCGAATCGAGGCTGAGCGACCCGTTGATGGCTCACTTGGACGCAGTGCAATGCCGAAGTGAGATCAGCTGAGCACATCTGAGCCGCGATCCGCGCTCGTGGCCCGCGGTTACGAGCCGTGCGACGATGCGTGGACGAAGGACGTGAGGTGTGGCATCGGTGCTGACCGAGCGCTGGCTGGGCGAGTGGGCGACGCAATTGCAGGCCGCGGTCGAGCGGGCGCTTCGCGATGTTGTGTCGGGGTGTTCGTTCGAGGCGGACGATCATCGAGTGGGGCCGCCGGCGTCCGGGGCCGAGCTTGATCTGCTGCGACAGCGCTTACCGTGGACGCCGGATGAGCTTGTCGCGCTACACCGGCACGTCGGGCCGGTCACGCTGCCCGACATCAGCAACGGCTACTTCCTCTACGCGCCCGATGGTGTGCTGGCCGTGCTCGATCAGCAGGATCGGGCGGATCGGATCGGCGAGCCGTTCGCCGAACACATCGATGTGGTCGTCTTCGGCAGCAACGGCGGTGGTGACCTGTATGCCATCACGGTGACCGTCGGCCGGGTCTTCCGGTTCCAGGATGCCAGCTACATCGGCGGCGTCTACGACCGCACCAACCACGGCATCATGATCGTCGGCACGGACCTTCGCGATTTCCTCGAACGGTTCCTCAACGCTGTGAACGCCTTCGCCATGAACGGCGACATCACCGATCTCTGAGCGGATCCGGCGATCCGGCGGGCATCCGACATGCGGTGTAGCGCTCGATCACGTTTCCGCACATGCCGCCGATCGAGCGCACCGCCAGCCCGACAGGTGTGACTCTCCGTATGTGGCGCGCAGGTCCGGAGAACGACCCGACGCTCACTGAACTGCCGCCGATCGCGCGCCCTTGACAATGAGCCATTCCGCGTAAGGTCGTTGGACGGTAGGTAGTCAACTGCTGGCCGATCGAGACACGCCGAGGCTGTTGCGGTGCAACGGAAAGGCGCAGAACCCCGATATGAAGGTGGTCCTCTCACAGATCAACTTCATAGGGGTGCTGCGCCGAATGAGTGCCACATACACCGCCACGTTGACCCGGCGCGAGGCGACCGTGCTGTACGTCTCAAGTCTGCTGCACGCCGAACGCCTGCGCCGCGGTACCCGAGCCGACACCCGCGCATTGAGCTGCTTCAAGCAGGTGATCCTGGTCATCCGGTGGTTCCTGGACGGCACCCGGGTCGCCCAGTTAGCCGTCGACAACGCGATCGGCCGGTCCACCGCCTATGACTATCTGCACGAGGGCACCGGCGTCCTGGCCGCTCAGGCACCGAATCGGAAGCGGCGTTGCTCGCCGCGAAGATGGCCGGCTACGACCACGTCAATGTCGACGGGACGCTGATCGAGACCGACCAGTGCCGCACCCCGGGACCCACCCCGGGTGTGGATTTGTGGTGGTCGGGCAAACACGACAACCACGTCGGGAGCATCCAGGTCATCACCGCCCCGGACGGCTGGCCGCTGTGGACCTCGCAGGTACGCCCAGGCCGCGAGCATGACACCACCGCCCTGCGGGAACATACTGAGATGCTGCCCCTGCTGGTGCTGTGGACCGAAGGGCGGTTGCGTGTCCTGGGCGATCTGGGCTACGAGGGCGAGCTTGCGGCGAACGTCTGGCACGGGCAGCGCTGCGGACCACCCAGTACTCGGCCTCGTCCATCCGGCCGCAGTACCGGCTACCAGCTCGCGGTCCAGTGGTACCAGCCGCCGCCGAGGGGTCGGAACCTCGGCCACTCGAACGAACCGGTGTTCAACTCCGCGGTCGGCCCGGCCGGCAGGTAAGCGAAGCCGGCGTCGTCGATGAAGTTGCCGTGCGCTTCGTAGAAGACCGCGCCGCCAGGCACCCAGTAGGCAAAGACGATGGGGTAGGAACCCAGCTGGTTGGGCACGGGCAATGCGGTCCACTCACTGCCCGCCGGCGGGATCGGATGCCCGGCGACGACGGCCGCGAACGCGTCCCGGCTGGCCGCCCACCGCACTTGCAGCGGTGCGCCGACGGCGAGCAGCACCACGGTGAGCACGCCGATGATTGGCCCGACAACAAACCACCGCCATAAACGCCCAGTGCGGGTGGCAACAAAGATGATCCACCCGAGCCAGAACCCGGCGACGGCGAGAGACCCCCATCCGCTGGCCACCAACAAGTAGAAGTCGAAGCCCGGGTAGCTCAGCGACCACAGCACACAGCCCGCCACCGCGGCAGCGACGAGGTGGAAGGCCCAGATGAGCCAGGGGGCAGATCCGCGATTCCGTTCGGCCCGTACCTGCGCTGCGATGTGTTCTGCTCGTTCGGCCCGCATCAGCGCCGCAACGCGTTCAGCCCGTACCTGCGCTGCAAGGTCTGCCATGGTGACATCCTGCCGGGCCGGACCCGGCCGCATCGACCACCTCCACAGCATCTTCACCTGTCGACCTGGACCGGTATCTGGTGCGGTCGTCGCGAACAACAACGTGCTGCTGCCGCCGAGCGGGCGGGGCACCCACGCCGATACCCGGACAGGATCGTTGCTGCAGCCCCCGCCTTCGACCGCGATCGCACCACCTGACCACGATCAGTGATCACCCCGCTTGCCCGGGTAAGCCCAGGCAGGTCGACGATGCCGGGACAACGGCATCCTACGCGTTCGCGCGACTACGGCGCCGAACGTGCGGACGCGCCAGCACGCCGCAGACGAGCGTGCTGGAGGAGCGCCGGAATCCCGTCCGCATGATCGCGGCCGGTCGCAACCCGCGTCCTAATCTGCCGTCGAGTGGGCGCTGCGTCGGCCCGGTGGACGTCGGGGGCAGTACCGATCCCCGGCCGCCACGAATGCCACCACCTGAACCACGTCCTGCGACCCGAACTCACGAATCTCCAAGCTACCGAAGACGATCTTCACTGGAGGGAACATGGCGAGCAGCCTAAACCCCGCCCATCGGGGCGTAGCTGGACTCTGTCGTGCCGGCTGGGACTGAGCTGTTCCGCGTACCGGTGCGAGTGCGGTGGGTAGCTGCCTCGGGGTCGGCGCGGACAGGCCCGAGCCCGTTGTGGTGCAAGGGAAAGACGCAGAGCCCCGGTATGAAGTGGTGGTCCACCGCGCATCGGGTTTCCGTTGGTATGGCGGTCCCGGCGCACTCAACTGCCGCTGCCACGGCGCGGAGCCGGCCTGCCGCTCGTCACTGACCGTGACAACGCGCCGAGGGCGTGAGTGGTCGGACATGCCGATGTGCGGATGCCCGCTCATTGACGGAGTTCGGCTACGCGCGGTAGACGTGGATCGTGGCTGACGCTGGTGTTAGTGGCGACGATGGCGTACCGAGCGGACTTGTCCTGCTGGTCGGACCACCCGCGTCGGGCAAATCCTCCTTCGTCCGCACGTGGGTTGAGGATGGCCGGCTGGACGCGGCCGGTGTTGTCTCATGTGACGCCATCCGCTACGAGCTGTTCGGACCCGGCGTCGACGTTCGCGATGATCCGGCGGTGTTCGACGAGATGGACCGGCGCATCACAAAGCGGCTGAAAGCAGCCCATACCGTGGTCGTCGACGCGACCAACGTCATGCCCCGTGCACGGACCAGGATGATCGCCTGGGCTCAGCGGTACGGCCAGCCGGTAACGGCGTTGCGGTTCCGGGTTGCGGCCGAGGTCCTGATCCGCCGCAATGCGCAGCGCCTCGGGCACGCGCGTGTGCCCGCTGACGTTGTACTGCGCTCTACGGAGGCCGCGGCACGCCACACTGGCCGTGCCCAGTTGATCGGTGAGGGCGTAACCCTTGTCGTGGATGTGCCCGGTGAGGCGGAAGGCGTGAGCCCGGCGCAGGCCGCAGCGACGATCCGGCTCAACGCACAGCGCCGTTGACCTCTAGGTCACACCCGATCGCAGCGGCGCGCCTCGCAACGAAGGTGCCGCCGATACCGTCAAGATCGCCGCACCCATGCCGGCATGTCCGGCATCCGCTGCATCACACCTCGGAGATCCGCCCATCCCCGACTGGATCGGACGCACCGGGCTCCAGGCGTTTCGCCCGAGGTTGGGATGCCGCCTTCGACGAAACCGGCCCCTGGAGTTCGTCAAAGACCCGAGAGTCGAGACATCCGGCGACGATCATGGCATCCGCACATGCCGCGATCAGCTCGCTACGGAACGTCATGGGGAGTTGGTCACCAGGCTCGCGGACATGCCGATGAGCGGTCGTTCTGACGACGGCTCGCTTGGCTGCGGATTTCGGCCACGGGCGGCTCCGTGGCGATCGAGCCGTTGCGAATGGAGCCCGCGGCATGCCTACGCGGCGAGCAATGCCTGTGTCAGGACCGCAAGGTTGGAAACGACCGGGGTCTGGACGTCGGCTAGGTGCTTGCGTGGATCGCGCCGGCACTCGCAGCCGAGGCCGATGGCACCTGCACGCTGGGCCCGGCGCAGCCGCCCGGACGAACCGCTCACGACGAGGCAAGCAGCAAGCGGCACGCCGAGCAGATCGGTCGCCCGCTCAGCGGTGTGCCCGGCATCGAATGCGGAAAGGTCGAGACCTTGTCGAGCTGCCACCGCATCGACGTGCGGATCCAGCGCGTGCGCTCGGAGGGCGGCCAGCACCGCGTACTCGGACAGGTCGCTGATCACCGCCACCTTGCGGTCTGTGGCAGAACAGACGGCGAGAAGTCGGTCCAGGTTCCGCGTCGGCTTGGCGGTGATCGCCGCGTCCAACTCCAGACCCGACACGAGCGCCTCCGCCTCAGTGGCATAGTCCGGTTCCCGCTCGGCGAGGTACGCCAGCGTCTCGTGGATCCCGAACCATGAAAGTGTGATCGGCAATGGGCGTGGCCGGTATTCGCGTCTCGACAACAACTCCGTGACCGCCCGCTCGCGGCTCTCTGGACCCATCGCAGCCTGAATGTCGAACATCACACCATCGAAGTCCAAGAGCACATGTCGGGCGAGACCGACGGCGCGCGCAACGTGGTCACGTACTCTCGGTGCCGCCCGGCCAGCAGGCTCATTCAACCCATCCCCGACATTCCTCCGCGACAGCCGATCATCGCGTGTTTCGTAGCATCCGTTACCGACCACCGGATCTTGGCAGTACCCGGTATCCGGTAGCAACCGGCGGTCGCGCTTGCCCCATCTCCGCAAGGCCGTCGCCCGGTTCAGGGACCCCAGCGCGCGATCGTGGCAAGCCACGCGTGCAGCACTCAGGTGCTGTCGGCCTCCCGACGTGTCACGGCCCGGCCGGTCAGGTCGGCGACATACGGCGACCCGGTGCACGGACATGCCGCGATCCGTGCGAGAGGGTCAACGTGCGGAATGTGCTCAGCTAGGCGGTCACATACGCACTCTCGGCTGCGCCTCTGGTCGGCCGTACATCAGGATCCTGGCCAAATACTCCCGAAAGACCTCGACAGACCGAGCATCCGCCGCCAACTGGACCACGATCTCAGTATCGTCAAGATCGAGATCGGCGAGCGCGTCTGCCGCGACAACTACGCGCATTCGATCACCGCTGATGCTCAGTTCCCGCACGCAACCGTACGCGGTTCCATGGGTCTCAGTGACCAGGCAATAGGTGTCCATGCCCAACCGCACGTCCTGATCGTCCGGGGGCTCACTACCCGCCTGAAAGATCAGCGCACGGCCGGTGCCGTCGTCTCGCTCCGCGACGGCGGCGACCAAGCAGAGCTCGTCGTCAACACCGGCCACGTGCGCGACAAACTCGATCGGCATGGCGTCGTTCCTACCACAGACGAGATCGCATCTTGCCGCCAATGCAGCCGCGCCGACATCCGCTATGCCGCGGACGTTGCGCAGCGACGGGACCGTGCCGCGGATGCCAGTACGTGGTGGCCGGGCGTGCTGTTCAGCGTGGTAGACCACCGGATGTGGTTGCGATGGAATTCCGGGCGGGTGACGTGCTGACGATTTCGTGCCCGTTCGTCGAGACAACGGTCATGCGAGTCTCGGAGTGGCACGTGGCCGTCCGATGGCCGTGGTGGCAGGTCGACCCGGACGTGCGATGGGCGAGGTGGGACGGCAATGCCGCGCTCGCTCGCGATCCGGAAACCTTCGACTGGGCGAACGAGCTGTTCCGAACCGACCCGTCGGCCGGTGTCCTGGTGGCTGGGGCGCGCTGCCGGGTCGGCATCCCGCCTACCGTGGTTCACGTGATGGACGTGGTCAGCTTCGATCCGCCGTTGGAGACGGGCATGCTTCCGCGACCGCGCCGACTGTTGAACCTTCTCCACAAGGGCGTGTCGGTCGACCTCGACTCGGACGACCAAGGCTGCTCCATCGATCCAGACGGTGACATCCCGTTGAGTATTGAGTTGCTCTTTCGGCCGTACGCATTCCTTGACCTCGGTGATGATCTCGTCGATGCCGCCGGCCGTGCCTGGCGCTTTGACGGGCCGTGGATCTGGCACCCGTACGACGGGCTGAGCGGAGTGCCGGCCTGGCCGTTGACCCTGCTGAATCGCGTCGGCCTCGAGCTGCTGCCGGAGCATCGCGCGGAGATCGCCGCCGCCACCGCCACCGGTTCCCACAGCAACGAGATCGACCAATGGAGCATCTACGCTGAAGCTGCGCCACCTGTACATTGAAGAGCCGATCAACCGAACCTCGAGCATGCGGGGCGTTCAGGTCGCCCCACCGTTCTCGATCGCGCCGTCAGCGGCACCCCGGCGAATTTGTGCAGTTCCGGACCAGCGCCGACTTCGGACCACACTTGGCGGAATACGTCTCAGCCAGGCCCGGCACCCCGGTCACAGATGATCTACCGGATCTGCCGCGATGCGGGCGCTCGGTGGCTCTCCCTTGGCAATTGCTCTCCGGAGGTTGGCGTCGTCGCTCGGCGGGTCGGCTCGGCACTGGCGAGGCCGCAATCACATCGTGCGCTGGAGGTACGGGTGTGTGGTCGCTACTGTGCCGTGCCTGGTGCCGACGCGGAGCCGTTCTTCGACGTCTGCGTGCCACGGGCTGGCCGGAGTCGCCACACTCCTACCCCACAACCCGATCGCTACCACCGCCGTGACGATGGGAAGCGGTCCGGGTCCTGGGCTGGTGGACTCGTCCACCGTGGTGCACAGATCTGACGCGGAGTACCGCAGCCTCGAAAAGCGCCGTGAAGAAGGCGTCCTGCTGCATCGTCGCGTCGCCAGGTTGGAGGCGTGCCGCGGTTGCGCCCGGGATGATCGGCGTCCGAGGCGGATCGGTCGTCCGCTGATATCGCACCGCGAACGTGTCGGTGGCGTCGGTGAACACATCGGCCACCTTGCGGGCCGAGGACTGGTCGGCGGACCGCTTCCACGACCCGAGCGTCGAGGGCGCGCTGAGCGGTGACCGTCGGCGGCGGCGAGGCGTTGCGGGCGGCGACACCACCGCTCCCTCCTCGGTCGCCGCAGCCGGAAGCAACGGTTGCTACCAGCACCAACATCAGCGCCGGGGTGACTGCGTCCGGTGTCCTCACGAGCCTGCCGACCCGTCATCGAACGACGACGAACGCCCATGGCCCCGTACCGCCGCCCGCTTGTCGTCGGTGATCTTGTGCCGACCCGCGCCGTGGTCAATCGCCTGACCGAACATGAGCACGGCGAAGTGGGTTCTTCGGATCTCCCGCGACAGCGACCGGCGCTCGCCGAAGCGCCTTGATCACGTTCCCGCACACGCCGCCGACCGGTCATCCCGAACTCGCCGAGCCGGCTCGCGTGGGCACGGATTTGGGCTATCGCGCTGCAGCTCGGACGCGTGTGGTGGCGGGCATGGACACTACCGTGGCTGCCGTCTCCACACGTAGTTGGGCGACACCGTGGAGAAGGTTGGTGCGCTGCCGAGCGCTGCAAGGCCGACGTGCCGCGGAACTATCGCGGCCCGCGGAACGGACGACGAAAATCCACAGAGGACGACCTCCACCCGCCCGCCGTTGTCGGCAACCTCGGCGTCGCACAGATCAGACCAATCCACCGAGTCCAACATCGACACGTAGCACCACTCGTCGTCGATGAGACCGACGATGACCCACTCGACGCTTCCCTCGTCCGACTCCCAACTGAACGTCGGACCACCATCGCCGGCCGTCGCAGCAAAGATGGCCGCAAGTTCCTCGGACGGGATCACCTGATCCTCCGGGCCCCGCAGTGTAAACATCTGGCCTCAATATGTATGCCGGAGTTTCCACCGCCAGTCGAGTGGCGGGCCGGACGATTCCAACCTGCCGCCATCGTCCACTTTGCGCTATGCCGCATTGCGCTCGTCATCACCGGTGACGGCTGTGCCGGACTCGGCTTCCGGACGTGTCATTTACAGGGCGATGACCACCCCTACGCCGATGCGGAACGGTCCCGCTGGGTCCGGCGTTGTCGCGATCTGTCCGCAGGGTTCCCCGACTTGCCGCGGCAGTGGGCGAGCCGTTCTGCGCTGTGCCGAGGACGCCTGCGCGGCCCGCGGCAGCCGGCGCATTGTCAGCTCAACGGCCGGCGGCGGCCTGGTAACGGTCGAGGATCTCTTGCTTGATCCGGCCTCGGTCAGACACGTCAATCCCGTTACGCTGCGCCCACTCGCGGACCGCACGATTCTGATCCCGATCGCCGCGAGGAAGCGCACCGGGAGTTCGGCCGGCCCGGCCGCGCGCCGTCGGCGTGACTCCACCCCGACCGACCTTCGTCCCAGCGGCCACGAACGGCGCTACTGCCTCGCGTAGCCGCTGCGCGTTGCGTGCAGAAAGGTCAATCGCGTACTGCATCCCGTCAAGCGCGAACGACACGCTCTCATCAGCCGGCTTCCCGTCGATATCGTCGATCAGCTCGTGAATCACCCGTCGCGCCATATCCCACTCCCTCCGACCGCACCCAGACGCCCTCCCAAGCGGCAAAAGTCCTGAGGCGCGGCATCACCCGAACCCGGCGGCATCAACCGGATCGTTCATCGCCAAATCGGCTCTTCAACAGCAACAGAACCACACGCCAGGAATCGTCGTCAACCTCCGCCGCTCCACGACAGTTCCCGACCAGCGGCATCCCGCCGGACATCGCGTCCCACCGGCTACATCTGCGCCTGCCGCACAGGACCTGCGCAGTGCAGCCTTCGAGCGTGAACCACGCTCGCACGGAATACACTGCACAGCAAATACCGTGACATTGTCGACGCCAACGGCTCTGTCCGAGGAGCACATCCCGAATCGGGACCACGGATATCTGCGACTGGACTTGAAGTCGCCAAAGCGTCAAGCTGACGAAACCTCCATCGACTGCTCAACCAGGCCGTTGACAGCACAGCCACATCCGTCGGTTCGCGGCTATCAGGACACGAATATCGGTGATCTTGGCGCCCGCATCTGCCGCGATCCGCTCGCCACCGATCGCAGCGGCGGCAGAGTCGCGGCGACGGCTGCGGTCGAACGCGGCAACGGGTAAGAGGCGGTATGTCTTGCGGTCCTGCTGACGGTCAACGAGCTACGTTGCGCCGGAGTGGAGGGGCTCAGTCCGAGGAAGCCAGGTCCAAACGCCGCCACCAGGCCTCGATCCCATCGGGCGGGTAGCGGCTGAGCCACCAGATCCAGGGAAGGTGCTGCGCCAGCTCGCGTACGACCGGCAGCGGCACTGCGTCTCGCAGGCATCGCAGCCCGGGCGGTATGGCCGCTGAGGTGAGGTTGAGCCAGGCGATCGCGCCGCCCAGGCGGAACTCGACCGGCAACGCCGGATCGGACCACAGCGCCTGTGTCCAGGCCAGCGCCTCTGGGACGCGGTCGAGCTCCCGGTGATGCTGCGCGAGACCAATGATGAGGATCATCCTCACGGCCGCGTTGCCCTCGAGGTCGAGCTTCGACCTGAGGACCCCGGTCAGATCCTCGATGACAGGTAGCGCGGTGACCAGCACGTAGGCCGCCCGCCCGCGTACGCCGGGATCGTCATCGTCGAGCAGGTCGATCAGGAGGCGGGCGTCACGCCCGACCATCACACGGACAGCGTCCACCGACCAGTTCTCGAAATATCCCCAGGGGGCATAGACCGGAATCGGCTGTGCGGCCCGCAGCATCCACGGACGCATCTCCACGCGGAGACCGTCCGTCCGCGCAAGGTCACCGACGAGCTGCAACACTTCGACCCGGCAAGCGAATCCCCGATTCGCCGCCATCCGGATCAAGGACGGCACCAGGAACGCAGCGCAGACAGCCGTATTGCCATTGTGGTCGACAAGGCATCGCAGTGCGCCGAGCGCCTTCAGCGCAGCGGCAGGATCGTCGCCGGCCAACTCCTGGACGACGGCACGAATCTCGAAAAGCGACGGGCCATGGTCGTTCACGATCTGCAACCTGGGATCGTCCAGGCTTACCGGACCAGGTGAGAGACCTGCCACAACGGTCCGCACATCGAACTCGGGAAGCCACGGTCGGTCCGCCTCGTCAGGCTGCCAATCGCCTCGCGCCACGATGAACCCTTCTGCCGACCACGCCAACCACCATTGTCATCAGACTGGAGCCGCGGTCCTTCAGAGTTGCAGCACCCACCGGTCCAACACCATGGCGATCACCACGGTTGGTGGATCCCTTCGCAGCGGTGCATGAGCTCAGCCCGTGAAACCGATCTTGGTTTCCGCACATGCCGCGATCCGTGGCCTTGCGCGCACTGGACCAGGCCGCCCTTATCACGCGACGTAGTCGGCTACGACCACTTGAACCTAGCGCAGCAGGGTCCGGCAAGAGCGAAGGGCGTCGTTGGCGACTCGACCGCGCTGGGCTCACCGACCGCCATTCCATCAACATGGGTGGGTCCTGAACTCACGAACTCACGAACACAAGAATCGGTCGTCGGCTGGTGGGGCGCCCGGAGCTCGCCGACAAACGGGTCCCGAAGTACGGACCAAGCCATGCAGGTCTCGCGTGAGCGTCGGGCGTGCGCTGCAGTGAGAAACGTCCCAGCTCACAGCAGGCGGTCTGCGGCCGTCGGTATCGAACGCGTGGCCGTCACTCTCTGTCTTGGAACACCGCGTCGAGGATTGACTCGGCGATGCGCGCGGCATCCGCGGGCAGGACGCTCCGGTCATCAGCAGGGTTGGTGGTCCGGGCGGCGATGACCAGCTGCTGCAGCTGTTCCCCGAGCGTTGCCGCGCCGGCCCGGTCGAGGTCCATACTCAGCCAGCGAAGCCATTCCCCGATGATCCCCGCCTCGTATCCGTTCTGCCGTGTCTCGATCACACTGCGGTCGGACAGCAGCCGAATCGCGGCCGCAAGGCGGCGATGCGGTGCGTCGTGGCCGTCCAGTGCCAGACCGCGCTGGTTGGCCGGGTGTATCCCGTCCCGGTCGGACGTGAGCACGTCGAAAAGTACCGGCCCGGTTTCGGGTAGCGGCATCACCTGCGCGTCAGCGGTGATGTCCAGTCCGACGTCGACTCGGGACGCGTAGCCAGGGTCATCGACCCGAATGATGACGCGCTGGGGACCTGTGCGCGAAATCCGCTGCGTCCACCGCCCGAGCCGTTCCATGTCACCGACGAAGATCCGATAATCCTCCAGCGCCAGGTCCCCGTCGAAAACGAGCGCTCCGAGCACCGGCATCGAACCTGACCAGAACGACACCCGGGTGTGGCCGGCCTGCCCACGTGTCTTGACCACAACGTGCCGCCCGTCAGCGTCGGCCGGACCGTCACCCCAGCTCAGCTCCGGCCAACTGACCGATCCCACCACGAGAAGACCATGGTTCGCGTACACCTCGACCGCGCCCGTCAACACCGGCGACCGGCCTCCGATTCGGGCGAGAACGTCAACATGGGGAATGTGCTCGGGTAGGCGGTCACATGCGCACTTTCGGTTGCGCCTCGGGCCGGCCGTACGCCAGGATCCGTGTCAGGTACTCCCGAAAGACCTCGATCGACTCAGCATCCGCCGCCAACTCGACCACGATCTCGGCGTCTTCAAGATCGAGAGCGACTAGGGCATCCTCCGCGACAAGGACGCGCATTCGACCATCGCTGATGCTCAGTTCGCGCACGCAACCATACGCGGTTCCCTGGGTTTCGGTGACCAGACAGTAGGTGTCCATGCCCAACCGCACGTCCTGATCGTCCGGCGGCTCATGCCCCGCCTGGAAGATCAGCGCGCGGCCGGTGCCGTCGTCCCGCTCCCCGACGGCGGCGACCAAGCAGAGCTCGTCATCAACGCCGGCCATGCGCGCGACAAACTCGATCGGCATGGCGTCGTTCCTACCACAGACGAGATCGCATCAGTCCTCGATAGAACCGTGCACGGCATTCGCGCGTTCCGCCGGGTGTCCTTGATCAGATTCACGGATCTGCCGCTGCGGGCGTTCGGCAGCGGGCGGTACTCGTCACCGACTGTGAGGATCCCGGGCTTCCCATCGTGCCGAGATCAGTGCATTCCGAGAAGTGCGCGCCGCTCACCAAACCGTCGGACTGGCGGTCGCCCTGGTGAATGATGTCGATCTGGTTTCCTCCGTACCTCACTGCCAGACTGTTGGGTCGTGGATACACTGGCGGTGATCGTTACGACGTTCGGCGGCGCGCTTTCGGCGACGCTAGGTGTTCTTGTGGGCGGTGTGGTCACCCGTCGGGTGCAGGAGCGGCATTGGTTGCGCGACAAGCAATTGCGCGCATACGAGGAGCTGTTCTCGCAGTACGCCCGGTTCATGATGGCGCTGCGGCGAGCGCACCTGGACCGAACGCCGGTCGACGTCGACTGGGGTGCCTGGAGCGTCTCGCTTACCTCCGCGAGCCTGGTCGCTCCGCTGGGCGTGGCGCGGGCGATCGACGCGTTTGGGAGCGCTGTTGGCGTCTTCCTCGACGCGGTGTCAACCCGGGATCCCATCGCGAACCCGGTCGACGAAGAGATTCTGACTGAGGCGTCGCGTCCGGCGGCGGCGGCGCAATTGGCCCTGTTGAACGCGATCCGTCGGTCTATGGGGCGCGCCTTGGAGGAACTGCCGTTCTACATCGGCGGTACGCTCGGCCGCCATCCCGAGGGAACGGCGTCGCCCCGCGACCAGCCGCCTCGCTGACCGCGTCCGACCGTGAGGCGTGAACCGGGCGGAATAGTAGCGTTGATCGCCCAGCTACGGCCCTCAGGCCGGCATCCTCATCTGCCGCCGAGGGTGCGCGACCTCGACCACGTCTGTTACGCCGCGTGACGACGTCCCGCTTCGGTCGGCGCGCTGAACTGCCGAGATGAGGGCGCCTCCGGCTTGTCGGCATGACCCCGAACGTTTGCTGGGTCTGGTCAGGCTGCACTCGATCGTTGGGCCCTCAGCGTCGATGCGTTCGCCGCGCAGCGGGTGTTCGCGGCGTGTACGTCGGGGTGGCGGGCGTTGGCATTGCGCTGCGACCGCGATTATCCGATGTGGATCACTAAGGCCTCGTCGTCGTGCAGCGCTGCTATGAGCCTGTGTAGCAGGATGAGTCCATCGTCGAGGGCCTGCTGCACCTCCTCGAAGCCGCCTCCCGCGCCATCGAAGTACCGTTCGGCGGCCGCACGGTCCAGCCGTGCCGGGTCCAGTGCGGGTAGGTGACGCTTGTCGGCCGAGGTGATCAGGTATGTCAGGTCGTACACCGCATTGACGGCCTCCGTCTCCGCACGGTATTCGGCCGTCCCGAGGGTGGTGCCCGTGTCCTCCAGAAGAACCATCAGATGCATCAGCGCGTAGCCAGACCAGTTGTACAACCCGCCGGATACGCCTAGATCGTTTTCCTGGAGGTAGTTGTATACGGGCACCACCATGATCGACGAGGTTGGGTTCCTCCAGCCGATTCGATTCCTGAACTTCCTGATCACGGGCCAGCGGTGGGTGGCGGCTGGGATCATTACCGGCTCGGCGTTCGCGGCCTGCGCGAGCCCGGGTACGGCGGACCGGTCCAGCAGGTAGAACGACGCTATCGCCGACATGGCCGCCGCACCGTCCCGACGCCACCCTGCGTCATGGCTCTGGCTATCCCCATAGTCCGGCATGCTGCCACAAACCGGCCGCACCCGGGGGAACGCACAACGTCCTGATCTGCCGCCGATGGAGCGGTGGCGCCGGCGAATCGTTGATCGGCGGTCCGAACGGTGCGTTCGAACATTGACCGCCGAATCTACAGTCGGAGGTATTCGACGCGTCGGAGGGACGGTGATCGGTGTGGCTTGGGCACAGGCGATCAGCGTCGTCTTCGTGGGCCTGGTCGGGCTCTGGCTCGCCCACGACTACCGTCGGCAGGTCCGGGTCAAGCTAGCCTCGCTCTTTCGTTATCAGTCGATCATGGCGACTGGGAGCGGCTTTTTGATCTTTGCTCGGGTTGGTGGGCCGCGCGGGCGTGCCGAGGTTCCGGCGCGTTGGCCGGTTTCCTCCGTGCGATGTCGACGTGATCGGGTGCGGGTGTCAGCCGGTCGGGCGTGGTAGCTCGTTGAGTCGGGTGAACGCGGTGGTGAGATCTGTTGCCCAGGGCCAGGTTTCGGCGATTCGGAGCCGGGTTTGGCGGGCGGTGTGGGTGATTCTGGCGGCGACGTGCAGGAGTCGGTAGCGCAGGTTCTTCGGTTCGGCGGTCGCGAGGGCCCCGTTGAGGAGGAGCATCTGGGTCCAGGCGAGTAGGTCGATGCCGGTCAGGGCGAGTTGCAGCCAGGCTTGGTTGATCGCGAAGACGCGGGACGGGAACCGGCCGAAGCCAGTGTCCTTGCCGGTGCGGATGCGGTCTTCGACGCGGGCGTGGCCGCGGTGGCGCGCCTCGAGGTACTGCACTGACCCGTTGCCGGGTGGTGTGTCGGTGGCGAACACCTGATGGCGGAGGCCTTCGACGGTATCGAACAGGGAGAGTTGCGCGCCGGGGTGCGGTTCCTCGCGGCGGACGATGAACCGGGTGCCCGGCGGGTAGCCGTCGTCGGGGACGAGGCCGGTCAGTTCGCAGATGTCGGCGCCGTCGCGGGGTTCACCGTCGCCGTCGAGGGCCGGCACCCATTGCAGGTGCTGTTTGGCGGTGAGGATCGCCTGGCGGATCGGTTCGGTGATCGCGACGCCGACGGAGAAGCGGGCGTCGACGCCGGTGGCGCGCAGACCGCGGATGTGGGCGAGGAGCCCTTGAGTGCAGCCGGCGGAGTCCGATCGGATCAGGATCGGGGTGCCGTGCCGGTGGTGGTCGGGGATCTGGGTGAGGGCGTCGTCGAGGACGGTGATGTGATCGGCGGTCGTGTTCGACCCGGCCCGACCCTCGCGCAACAGTCCGGACAGCGCTTCGCGGGTGTTGTCAAGGAAGCAGAACAGCGGGTGGTAGCCGAAATTCTTCTTCCAGGTCGGGGTCGCTGCTTCCTTCTCCGAATGGCAGATCACGATGGAGGCGTCCAGGTCGAGGATCAGACCCGGGACGGGTAGGCCGGCGGCGGTGGTCTGCGGAAGGCCGCCGTGTGTGTCGATCCGTTGCGCCCACGCGATTTCGCGGGCCTGTGCTCGTGCGGTGGCGAACCGGAGCAGTACGTCACTGTCCATGCTGGACAGTAGTCGCCACGCGGTCGGATCGGACGCGACCGGCCCGAACAACGCCGCCTGATCCCGCAGCACGGCCAGGTCCGAGATCGCTTCCCCGCCGTCGGCGAGCGTCACCGCCAGATCGACCGCGATCCGGCCCGGGTCGTGGCCGCCACGACGCTGCCGCAACCCGGCGAGCGCATCACTGCACGCGCCGGTCAGACCGGTCACATCGGCGATGTCGGTGAGCAGGCGCGCACCGGCATGACCGACGACGCCACGACCGTCGGCACTCACCACAATTCTCGGACGCGTTCCGGTACGCTTCACCATGCAGGTGCCCTCCGGGCGGATGGATAAGGACCCTCGACAAGTCCTATCTTCCCAGCTCAGATGGCACCTGTTCTCTATCGACCCAGCATGTGGGCAGCCCTAAACGAATGACCCGGGCTAGCTGATCGGCAGGTAGAGGCGTACCAGCGGCTGTGGATCTTGACGGCGGTCGCGCATCCCGATCGAGTGGCTCCGTTGAGCCGTGACGAGCGAGGCGAGCTGTACGAAGCCATGATGCGGTGGTACTTCGCTGACGGAGACGGCATCTTCGCGTCGGCGGCGACGCGGGACCTGTTCGTGGCCGTCCGCACGAACCTGACCGGGCCGGTCGCCTCGCTACGGCCGACGGTGTTGGCAGCCGAACTCGCGTCCTTGCCCGACGACCGCGCGGAACGGCGGCGCGGCTGCCTTGCCATTCGCCAAGCCTCCCTGCTGCGGATGCAGCTTAAGGCCGACTTGTCGCTGCATTTCGGGTTCAGGTACTACAGCACGCTGCGCGCGGACGAGCGTGCGCTACTTCGCGAGTGCGGCATCCCGCCGTGGCGACGTCCGTGGCGGCGTGCACTGCGGGAACCGGCCCGACGAGGCGCACCGAACCCTTGCGTCTGTGGTCTGTGCGGCATCGCCTGACGTTCTCGAGCCCGTCAGCTTGCTGACGACAGCCGTCCCGACGCAAACCAGCGCGTCGTCGGGCGCTCGGAATGCAGCCGGGTATCGCCGGGCAACGAGTCATAATCACGTGTACTGATCTGCCGCGATCCGTTCGCTACGGAACGTAATGGCGAGTTGGCTTCATGGCTCGCGGACATGCCGAGAAGAGTGCGTATGGGCCGACGTCGGAGGCCATCGACTACAGCCCCTTTGCCGTACCTACCGAGTCAGACGCTGGACTCTCCACAAGCACGCCCCAACCTGCAACCTGCCCGGTGCCGTGGCAAGGCTGACGGTGCCGACCGGCGGGCTACGGGGCCTGGGACGGGACTCTCAGGATGTCGCCGAGGTCGTGACAACGGCGGCGCCACCAGGGCCACGCCTTGGGGGCGCAGGGGTTCGGCAGTGTCCGAGCCAGGAAGTCAGCATCGAGAGGCGCGACAACCCGGGCAAGGTCGCGGCCAGCCTGCCGACCCAGCGCGGTGATGGCCCGCTCGATGAGTTCCCGGTCATCCCAGAGGTCAAGGCCCGGCAGGTGCGGCTCCGGAAGATACAGTGGCCAACCGACCGTACCGAGGAAGGCCTCCCAACGCCGCAAGGCGTCCTCGACCGCCAGAGGCGGCAGGCCACGGCTCGCTTCGAAGCGGGTGATCTGGTGCCGGGTACCGGCTGACAGCGCGCGGCCCATGCCGCTTCTTTCCTAGATCCTGCGTAGAGCCACCATCGTAACCATGCCCTGTCAGAGCGGTCGATGGTCAACCGACTGGTGCCGAGCCGCATGCACCGAGCGGCCCGACCGCACTCTATTGCCGCAAGGCGCGCTTGATCACGTTCACGCTCATGGCACCCCTCTGTGTCAAGAGAAGGCCAGGGCCGGTGTTCTAGAGTGGGCTCTAGCGGGTCCGGGAAGTGGCTTGTCCGAAGTGCTGGCTGTCGGGATTGAGCCGGCCGCGCTGGATTGCAGAGTCGCTCCCGTTTGCCCTCCCGGGCCCGTCCGGATCCGTTTGGCGTCGTTGACCATCTGTTGATAGACCACATTGGACAGTCGGCGTTTGAGGCTGCGCATGGCTTCCATCGGGCTCTTGCCCGCGGCGAGTTTGCGTCGATAGTAGGCACGGCCTTCGGTGTCGTTGCGGAGCTGGACGATGGCCATGATGTGCAGGACCCGGTTGATGCGCCGGTTCCCGGCCCGCGACAGCCGGTGACGCCGATGGTCACCGGAGGACGCGTCGATGGGTGCGGTGCCGTTCCAGGACGCGAAATGGTCCCGGCTGGCGAACCGGTCGACGTCGCCGACGTCACCGAGGAGCCGAGCCGCGCCGGACGGACCGATGCCGTTGAGCTGCTGCAGCGTGCTGCCGGTCGAGGCAACCAACTCGGTCAGCTGCGCGTTGGCGGCCTTGATCTTCTTGTCGATCACGGCGACCTCAGTGATCAGTTCCGAGGCCAGCTGCCGGCGGGTGCGACCGACGATGTCACGCGGCCGGACCGTGCTGAGCAGGGCACGGGCCTGCGGCGCGGACAGGAACTGCTTCGCCCCGCCGGGCACGAGCTCGAGCAGCAGCTGGTGCAGCCGGTTGAGTGTTTCGGTCCGAGCCCGCCCCAGCGCGTCACGGCGATCGACAAGCAGCTTCAACGCCACCGTGGTGTCATCGACCGTGACCTGCCGCAACCCGGCCGCGCGTAGGCGGCGACCGCCACGCAGTGGGCGTCGGCGGGATCGGTCTTGCGGGACTGGTTGGTATCGAAGAGCCTGGCCCGCGCGGACAGTTTCGCGGGCACGTCCAGCACGGTCTCGCCGTCGGCGACCAAACGCTGAGCGATGTGCCGGCCGATGCCATTGCAGCCCTCGACCGCCCAGACCCGGTCTTTGTGCTGCCGGCCCAGCTTGAGCATCGCCTGGTAGCCGTCGCGGTCCGTGCCGAACCGGCCCTGCGCCACGACCTTCTCCCGGCCGTTGATGATCTCGATGGTCGCGGACCGCTTGTGCGGGTCCATGCCGATGATGACGCGTGCCATGCCGTCCCTCTCGATCCGACGATCCAGGTGTCGGCGAGGAGGGCAGCGCTACGTCGAGCAGGGCAGACCCCTCTGGAGCCTCTCCGCGCCACGGCGACCGGCAGGACGCACGCCATGAGTGAGCCACACCAAACCGCTGTGGGCAGCCGCGATGCGAGCGACCCCACCGGTCACCTCGACCAAGCCTGGCCGGGCTGCGGTCGTAGGTCTAGTCAATACGTAGCCGCGATCCGGGTTTGCCGCAGTGGGCGCGGTCGTCGACCGGAGCTCGTAACAGTCGGTCACCGGAACGGTGAGGACGGGGCTCCTGTCCTGCCAGTGACCGTGCGCCCACCTCTCGGCCCGGGCGCTTGGGTCCGGAGACGGTTGCCGCATAGGGTTCGGATGTGGCCACAGTCCCGCCGTACCTGACGCACTGGCAGTCGCATCCCGAGGATGATGCCCATTTCAGGTCGGCGCTCGCGGTCGCCCGGTTCGCGACGTCGTCCCCAGATCTGACCGATCAGCATCGGCTCCGCCTGCTCAACGACGCGATTTGGTATCGCACCGAGGCAGCCAGCAAGATCCGTCTCAGATTCCGGTCAGGCGGGATCCTGGCATTGGGTTTCCCCGCACCCGCTTCGTGGCGGAAGCTCGTTCGCCACGAACACGTTCAGATCCGAGCCTCGCTGATCGCGCGCATGTTGGCCGAGCCCGGCCATGTGCAGAACATCCTCGCCGAAGCCACGTCATGCCTCGTCACCGTCGATGAACACGTGCTGCTCACACAGCACGACAGCAGTTCTGCCGGCTGGGAGCGATACCGGCTCGCCGGCATCGATGTCTACGACTTCTCGCACGATCCGCCGAGACCACGGTCTCCACTCGAGTAGCCAGAACTCGCCACGTCTCAGATGCGTCTCGACGCCGTGATCGAGTGCACGGATCGGCTGCCGACCGAGCACTGCGACTTCCATCGATCGTCACGCTCGGTATGACGCTGTGGCTGGCCCTGACCGAGGTGCCCGTGTGTGCCCGCGTCAAACCGCCCGGCAACGGCCGCGAGCACGTCGAGCCTGGGGGCGCGTAGCTGCCCCTTGCCGAGGCGTGGGCGACCAGCCGTAGCTGTCAATGTTCACGGTCGTCTGCACGGCTGACCGAGGGCCTCTGCACGCGCGGTGGCCCGGGAGTTCACCGAACCGAGCGGGCCGGAGGTGCTCGGCGTTTCGGTAAGGGCCGACCCTTCAGGTACCTGACGCGGCTCGGGTTCACTGACGGCTGACCGGCGCTCCTCAGCAGGCCACAGCGGCGCATAGCCGTTGGAGTGCGCGGTGCGCCAGGGTGGTGGCGCGCGCGGTCTGCCCGCTGGCTTGGCTCGGGTTGATCAGGGCGATCCATACCAGGTAGTCGCCCTTGCGCACGACCGCGTAGTAGATCTCCCTGCCGTGCGCGGCCTGCGGTTGTACGACCGACAGGTCGGTGGAGTGCAGCAGCAGCGACTCGTCGCCGCCGAGGGTGCGGTCGACCACCTGGTAGTGACCGGCACACGAGCCGGCCACCAGTGCGTCGATCGCGACCATGGCGCGGTGGGCGCCGCCACCGGCGAAGCGCAGCACCGAGTCAGAGCCCTGGGATCCGTTCTGCTGCTGCCCCGCACCGGCACCCATGCCCGCCACTGGCTGGTCATCCCCGGGCAGGCCGTCCGGGCCGCAGCCGATGAACGGGTTGGGCACTGCCGGCGCCGCAAACACCCCGCCGGAGGCGGTGAACCCGCCGCCGAAGTCCGTGGCCGACAGCAGCGCGGAGGGCGGGATCACCGCAGCACCCAGCGACGGCGCGGCGGAGGTCGACGGATTTGGGGCCGGCGAGGTGGCAGTCGGTGTGAGGCTCGCCGCCGGTGCCGGGGCATGCCGCGTACCGGTGCGGGGCAGCACAAGTACGCCGGCCACGACGACGGCCACGGCCAGTGTCATGGCCGCGACCTGCGCGCGCCGGCGGCGGCTGCCGACGGCCCGGATCCGGTCGGGGTCTGGCCAGTCCAGTCTGGACACGTCGGCGTGCAGGTGCTGGGCGAACTGGTCGAAGTCAGGCACGGTCAACCTCCTCGAAGTGGCTGCCGAGGATGGCGGCCAGAGCGGTGCGGCCACGCGACAGACGAGCCTTGAGCGTGCCCACGGGTACACCGGTCTCGGCCGCGATCTGTACCACCGGAAGATCAAGTAGGTGGTGCAGCACGAGCGCCTGGCGCTGGGGCTCCGGTAGCTGCCGCAGCGCCGCCACGAGGGTCACGGTGTCCTCGCTCGGCGCGGGCGAGGAACGTGGGGCGCCCTGCTGGTACTGAGCGCGGCGGCGGCTGCGCAGGCTGCGCCAGCGGTGAGCCAGGACGCGCCAGCCCACGGTGCGGACCCACGCCTCCGGATCGGGCGAGCCGGCGAGGCTGGGCCAGCGTTGCCACGCCCGGGTGTACGCCTCCTGGGCGGCGTCCTGTGCCTCGGCCAGGTCGCCGCTGGCCGCGAAGAGGTACGCCACGAGCCGTGCCCGGGTGCCCTGGTAGAAATCGTCGAACCCCTGCGCGTCCCGCATCCCGCCTCCCGCGACAAAAACTGTCTGCCCCCATATGCCACGACGGCGGCCCCGGGTTGCACCACCGACACTCGCCCGTCCCGCACTGGTCGGCCCGTGATCATGAGCCGGTGTTGAGCAACGCCCGGCGTGAGGACGTTGGGGCGCTTTCTCGGTCGCGCGGCTGAGTCTTTGGCTGGTCCCACCTTGGGTTGCGGTTGGTGCACGCGCAACGACAACTTGACCATGTCCGGTTGGGGCACCTCCTAACACCACAGTCGATCGCCACGAACGTCTATGACGTCGGACTTCTGGGTTGAAGTGCGGGTTACACCGGCACGGTGGACACCACGGCGTTGTTCAGGCGGTCGGTGTAGACCCGGTACGCCTTGCGTGCCGCCGAGGTTGCCCCGTCGGCGCCCAGTTCGGCTGCGGCGGCAAGCAGTGCCTGGTGTACGTCGGGCAGCGCGGTGACGTGCAGGCTGTAGCCCTGGCCGCGGCGTACCGGGCGGCCCCGCCGCAGAGCGTGCCGCTCGGCCTCGCCGAGCTCGGGGAGGCCGTTGAGATGGTCGGCGATCTTGCCGGGGATCTCCACACGTACGGCCCGAGGTTTGTCCGCGGTGGCGACCGCGGGCTGGTGGGGTTGGTTGGGTAGCAGGTCGGCGACTGCGGTTCGGATAGCGACGCGGCTGACCTGGTGGTCGCGGGCGAGGGCGGCGATGCTGGCACCGTCGCGGAAGGCGTGGCGCACCTGGTCCAGGACGCCGAGTTGGGCCAGGCGGGGCCGCCGGCCGGACTTGGCGCCGTTGGCCCAGGCGGCGGCGAGGCCGTCACGGGTGAGTTCGTTCTGCAGGTCGCGTTGGAACTGCCCGACCGAGACCAGGACGTTGACCAGGGCACGGACTGGTCGACGAGCTTCCCGAACGCCTCAGCACCAGGTTCGACCTGATCCGACCCCATGGTGTCGACTACCAAGCCGGGTAGGGCATCACAGCGTCCTCATCTGCCCGCCACGGCTCCGCCAAGGTCACTCAGAACGGGACCGCAACGGCACCACAGCCGGTCCGACCAGCGTCAATCCCGGCAAGCCGCTGCGGCCCACCCGACTGAGGAGGAGGGCGCCCGTGTGAGGAGATTCCATCGACTCCAATGCCACGATCTTGGTTTCCTCATCTGCCGCAGGTCTCGCGCGGCCGCTGCTCGAAGATCGCCACGCTCCGTGACGGCGGCCGGGCGCGTGGAACCGCGACACGTGGCGCACGCTCGTACCGATGAGGGTGCGCATGGTCGGTGATCAGGCTCGGTGCTGGGCGAGTGTCTTGGTGAACGTCGCAACGCCTATGAATACGCCTGCGCCGATCCGGTCAACAAGTTCGACCTCGACGGACGGATCCCGCTGTGGCTGATTCAGCTGTGGTCCTTCGGCCTGAGTCTCGACGAGTTCTTCGCCGAGGCTGTCGTACTGCCCGGCTGGGCGCGGGCACTGGCCGGCCCGGCGGCGCCGCGGGCGCTCGAGATCTCCTGCAACGAGGTCCGAGCGGGCCTCCCGCGCCGCCGGGTCACACCGCCGGCGGCCCCGATGGCCGGCGGTCGTGTCCGTTCGCGATCGGGGTGCGCCGCAAGTCCGGTCGGCCGGGTCCGTCCGGAATGCCGTACCGGCTTCTCGCCGATCACATTCCGGCTGCTCCGGGCGGAGCATGCGGATTATGGCCAACGATCTCGATGCCGGCGCCTCGTACACCGTCGCCGACCTGATGCCCGCGCCCGCGCCTGCGCCGAGGCCGCCGTCGAGGCGGCCGTGGGTGATCGCCGTGGCCGCAGTCGCGGCGGTGGCCGTGCTGGCCGGCGTGGCCCGGTTGGCGTGGGCGGTGCGCCCGCCCGCGCACGCGACCCGCTCCCTGGGCCCGTCGAAGGCCGAAGCGGCGCGGGAGTGCAGGTCGGCGATGGGTACGGAGGCACGCGACCGGGCGGACGCGGCTTCCAGGTCCGGCGGCCGTTCGGCGACGGTCGTCCTCGGGGCGTCGAGTTGCAGGAGCCGCAGTGGGGCGTGACGCAGCACGCGTGGACGGGGCGATCCGGTTCAGCATCGTGTCGGTGCTCGGGACCGTGCCGGCGAGCGTGGACGTGCGGTGCACGGCGACGAGGTCGGCGTGCGGTCAACTGGTGGCCTCGGTCGTGAACCGGTGAACGGGAACGCGACCCTGTTGCGCCGGCCGTACCGCCGTCGCGTTTGGGCCACCGCGGCGGTGGCGCTGCTCGGCGCGGCGGTCACCTGTGGCGCCGCGCTGTACCTGGTCGGCCGGCGCGCCCGACCGGCACCCCCGGTCATGACCGGCGACGCGACACGGGTCCACCCGGAGACCGACCACCACGTGCTCGACCGGCGCGAGTTCAAGCGCCGTGTCTCCGAGATCTTCCCCGATACCCACCTGACGACGATCAGCGTCGTCCACGGCGTCGCGCTGGCGCTTCTGATCGGAAACTTCCTGGGCCTGACCCCCGGGTCCACCGAAGGCACGCACGCGCTCTGGCGCCGGATCCCGTATGCGGTGCCGTCGCTCGGCCTCATCATTACGATCTCGTTCGAGTACTACTATTTCGTCGCCGTCTACCGGTGGTCGCCCAAGTTCGTGGACGCCTGCATGCCCTACCTGCTCGGCATCTGCGAAATCGGCGCCATCTACTACCTGGACGACCCGCGGACCTGGTGGTGGTGGAATGTGGCGCTGGCCGTCGTGGGCGCGTTGGCGTTCCTCAATACCTGGATGAACTGCCACCGCCTCATGTTCCGCACCGACGAGATGTACGCCTTCGTCCGGCGCTACGTGGCCGGCGACATCGCCGCGGCGGTCGCACTGGGCCTGGTCAGCGCGGCGGTCGCCCTGGGTTACCGGCCCCACGCGAACGGCCACTTGTACAGCTGGTGGGATCTCGCGTCGATCGTGTTCATCGGTGGGCTGGCGTTCCTGTCGTGGCGCGCGCACCGCTTCATCCGGACGCTCCACGGGCGCCTGGGCGAGCGGCCCGGGGCCGCGCACGAGACCTCGACACGCGCCGGGCGGTAGGTTGGTGATCGTGTTCGAGGTCGACGCGGCGCAGTTCGCCACGCTGTTTCACCCGTGCGGCCGGGCCGTCGATACGCCCGGTCACCTGGTGGCGCTGGCCGAGGGCGATGCCGAGCGCCGGCGCGAGGCGCTGGGCCATCTGTTCGGCGCGGTCATCCACCAGGGCACGCCGCTCACCGCGACCGGCCCGGCCGCCGTCGTGGTGGCCGGGCTGATCGGCGATGCGCGGCTGGCCGGGGCCGCGAACGCGGAGCTGCGCGCCGCACTGCTTGGATTTCTGGCCGCGGTGGCCGAGGCCGGCCGGTCGTACACCGACGCCGAGCTCGACTCCTGGTATCCGGCGACCGATCTGGACGTGGACGCCGCGCTGGCCGAGGTGCTGGAGGGCGACGACGAGGAGTACTGGGACATCTATTCGGACGGGCCGCTGGCCGCGGCGGTCTTCCGGCGGGGCGTGCTGGGCTGCCGGGAGGCCACGCCGGTGCTGCTGGAAGCGGCCAACGCGGCCCTGGACGATCCGATGCCCAAGGTGCGTGCGGCGGCGGCGCACGCCGTCGGGGCCTGCGGCACGGGGGTGGCCGATCTGTGGCGGCTCGAGCGGTCGGCGGTGGGCGCCGGGCCGGACGAACGGGCCTCCGTGGCGCTGGCCATCGGCGCGCTCGCCGGGGCGCCCCGGGCCTACCTGCGCGACCCGCATCCGGGCGTGCGAGCCTGCGCGGCCCTGGCGCCGGCGCTGGCGGACGAGCCGGCCGCCCTCGACGAGCTCCTGGCCGCGCTGGCCGATCCCACCGCGCCCGAGCGCTGGTTCGCCGACCGGCCGCCCCACTTCCACCAGCACATCCGGTTCGCGCTCATCGCGGCGGCGACCGAGCGGGCCGGCGACCCCGAGCGGCTGGTGCCGGCGGCCGTAGCCGCCGTGGCCATCGACGGCGGGCGAATCACCGGCGAGGACGTCGTGCCGTTTCTCCGGGTGATCTTCGCCGACGCCGCCGAATGGGGCGAGGGAGTCGACTGGCGGCCCTTCACCGCGGCGCAGCGCCGGTACCTCGCGGCCCTGGTCAGCAACAACCGCCTCTGGGATGGGTGGCTGCGGGAGGCCTTCCAGGAGCTGGGGCTGCCCTATGACCGCGACCGCTGCCGTGAGCTGGCGCACCGGTCCCGGGAGGGGACGCTCTGGTAGTGCCGGATCCGGGTGGTCAGCCCCCGGCGGCGATGGTCGGCGGGGCCTGCTGGATCGGGTGCGGTGCCACGTCCTGGGACTCGACCGTCCACCGCGCCGACTCTCCCGCCAGGCGGATGGCCTTTGCCTACAGCCGGGCCGGGTCGATGCGGAAGGTGCCGTCGGCGGCGGGCCCGGGGTTCATGATGGCGGCGTCGACCGGCACGGAGAGGTACGCCTCCTCGGTCGTGGTGCGCTGCAGGCGGACGGAGATCGAGTAGCTCGGTCCAGTCATACCCGCCATTGTCCCAAGGGCGAAGTCCCGACGGGGCCACAGGCGCCGCCCGATCGCGGCGGGTCAGTCCGGGCCGAGCAGCGCGTCGCCGCGGGCGGTGCGGACGTAGAAGACCTGGCGACCCGCGCGCCAGCGGGTGACCAGGCCGGCGGTCGCGAGGCGGGCCAGGTGCGCCGAGACGCCGGCCGGGGCCGTGGCCGTGCGGCGGGCCAGCGACGTCGTCGTGGCCGGGGTTGCCAGCTCGGCCAGCAGGGTGGCGCGGGCCCGGCCGAGCACCGGGGCGAGGTCGGGCGCGGGCGCGCCGGTGTGCCACACCGCGCCCGCGCCACGGGCGGGGTACCGCAGCACCGGCGCCCAGGGCTCGGCCGCCTTGACGAAGACGTTCCGCCACGCGAACAGCGACGGCACCAGGACCAGGACCAGGCCGCCGAGGTCGTAGCCAAGGTCGAGGTCGGGCCGGTCCACCGACAGGACGTCGTCCGACCACGAGGTCGCGGGGTCGAGCTCGGGAAACATCCGGTGCGGGCCCGCGTCCGCAGGCGCCGGGCGCGGAACATCACGTCGCCCTCCAGGATCGTGCGTATCCGGTCCCAGTGCGTGGATAGTGCCCGGCCGGGCGAGGAGTTCACGCTCGTAGCCGATGTGCGAGCACCGATGACGGCAACGGTGAAGGGGACCAGATCATCTTGTGAATGCAGCGGCCGCCACCGGCTCGTCGATGCTGTGTCATCATGCTGCCGTGGCTGAGGAGCGGGCCGACCTATGCAACATGGTCGACGACATCATGCGGGCCTGCGAGGCGGACGAGTGCTGGTGGCCGGACCCCGACATGCGGCCTGCGCTGCACGGCCTGGCCACTGACGATCCGCAGTCCATCACGATGGGACTGTCGTATCTGTGGGCCTCGCTTGCCGAGTATCCCAACGTATTCGAGTCGGCGGTGCCGGCCGTCCTGTACGTGCTGGCGCTGCTGGACCGCAAGGCAGGTGGCGATACAGTGGTCCGGAGCCCAGACGGCAGACTCCGGCCGTTGCGAGGCCATCTGCTGACCTGGTTGTCCACCGTTGCGAACGCAGTCGGTGACGTCCGCGTCCGTGAGTTCGTCGAGCTGGCTGGGCATTCGCCGCTGGAGTACCCGAACTCGGCGTGGCGCGCTGTCCGGCAGCTCCGTTCCCAAATGTACGATGCCGCCACCGCGTTTCTGGACGACCCGGACCCCCTTGTTCGGCAGGAGGCGATCACTGCGGCTGTGGTGCTCGTACGAGTTCCGGAGCTGGCCGTCCACCGTGAGCACATCGCCGCCGCGGCGCGAGCGTTTCTGGACGCCTGCACGGACCCGGTGCGCAGGCGATGGGCGGATGAAGCATTCTGTGAGTTGAGCGCGACGTACGTCGCCGACGAGCCGGTACGGACGCAGCCGGAACTCGACCGGATGCACTAATATGCCGCCGTAGGTGCGCGGCGGTCTGTCATCACGCGGCTGGCTTCGTTCGCGAGATTGGGGCTCACGAACAAAGGCATCCACGCCAGACTCGCGGCCGACGGTCGCCCGCAGCCGCTGGACTTACCGCCGGAGCCGCTTGATCAAACGCACTCTGCCTTGACGCGTCTTGGCGTAGGTCGGCGCTGGTGACGCACGGTGAGACCTGGAGGTCCCTCCTGGCATAACGCGTCACGCCATGAGCTCTAGCTTGGTAACGCATCGAATGCTGCGGCATCGGCCTTGAGGAGGGCGCCCAGCGCGTAGGCCGCGTTCTCGGCGCTGGCGCCGAAGCCGTACAACTGGACGTAGACGTCGCCGGCGCCTGCGGCGGTCCAGCACGAGTACGAGTCGGGGTAGCCCTTGCGGGTGGCCTTGCTGCAGTACGCATCCACACCGTAGAACCGGCCTGATTGAGGCCGGAGTACAGTTCCGCGGTCGAGGTCGGATACGGTGTCGCTGCCGTCGGACTTGTGCTCGTGGGTGCAGGTCTTTCGATCTGCGAGGGCCAGTGCGGCCAGCGCCTCGCCTCGCCGGTACCCCGGGTTGCCGGTCGGATTCGGCGGGGCATCGGAGGCGGCGAGTACGACTGCAGTCTCACCGCCGCCCGCACCGTGCCCGTCGCCCCACTCCCGCTGGTGCATCGTGAGGTCACCAGGTGTCAGCTTCTTGCCGCCACAGCCGGTTATGGCCTGGTTCGAAGTCTCCTTGTCGTAGGTGAGCGTCCAGTTTGTCGGGGCGTCCCATGACGTGGGCACGAGCGCGCTGGTACGCAGTTCCGCGGGTGTCAGCGGCGACCGGGCCCCACTCGGGGACGCGGACGGCGACGGCGCGCCGGTGCTGGCCCCCGGAGTGGATGCCGCGACCGCGGGCGAGGACGTCGCGACCTCATGGTGCTGAGAGCTGCAGCTGCTCAGCACCATGACGCAGGTCCACGCTGCAACGGCACGCTTCACAAGGGTCTCCGGATGCTGGTCGCAGGACGACATAAGGTGACCCGCGGACGTTCAAGGACCAGACAATGGATCACCTCCGCCAGCCGAAGATGGTCGGGGGATCGCTGTCAGGGTCATTTGATCATAAGAACATGCGGTCGTCGATGAGGCCCCAACCAGCTGACACGAACACCGAGCGTAGATCATCAACGGCGCGCTCATCTGGCGCTGACGGTGCACGCCCTTGAAAGCCGTCGCGCTCCGTACCCGAAATACTCGGTTGAACGTGTCCCCCTGCTGGCAACCCCGCTGCGTTGCCTCCGCCTGTCGGCCTCTCTCGCCTGGCCTCGTGAATGGGCCCGAAATCACGAACACAAGAATTGGCAGTCGGCTGGTGGACCCACGCTCGCCGACACGCGGTCCCGAAGTCACTGACGAAGCCACGGGCGCCGATTGCGGAACGCTGCACGGCTGCACGCCCGGGTCGAACACCCCGATCCCCAGGCATACCGGAGAAGCCCCGCGACGAGCTGTCCTGGCGATTCGGCCGCACCGACCGCGATACCGAGACCGTAAAGGCACCGGCCTCGGCGTCCAAATTGTGCGGCCCTCGCCGACGGTGAGAACCTCATGCGGCGTGCCCAAGTCGAAGACCGGAGACCTGGGCTGGTTCACGAGGCGCGGAGTCGTTCGGCGAGATCGCTCGCCTCGTGCCCGCTGGCGGCCCGCGCCGACGCTGGCGGCCAGTACCTGCGCACCGTGCGCTCGGACCGGCCGATCCTGGCCGCGATGTCAGCGGGGTGCAGCGACGGGTCGCGGTCGTGCCAGTAGGCGACTGCCGCCGCCGTGTCGGACGGCACCACGGCGTCATCGTCGTCGCACCCGCCCCGGCCGTTGCGGCCGTCGGTGTCCGCGTCGACGTCGAGGCCGGGCTGGCCGTCGCCCGACCCGTCCGGCGACGGTGTCGGGGGCACCGGCTGGTCGCCGTCCGGGCTGGGCAAGACTGACGGCCGCTGCGGGATTCCGCCGGCGGTGGCGGTTCGGCCATCGACTCCAGGCGACGCGCTCCCAGCAGCCTCCAAGTCATCGATGGCCGGCAGCGCGCTGACCGAGCCCGGTCCGGGCGGCGCCGTCGCGGCCCCGTCGGACAGCGCCTGGCCGGGCTCGCCTGCGTGATGGTGGTGGCCGTCGGTGCGGCGTCCTGGAGGGTGCGCCGGTTCGTCCGGCGTCACCGCCGGGCCGCCGTGCGCCGCCGAGTCGAAGGCGACGGCGGCGGGCTGCGGCGCGGCGGGCGCTGGTGGGCTGGCCGTGGCGGCCTGCAGGCGTGAGGCCGCCACTGGGTCGGTGGCCGGCAGGTCGGCCGGTGGGGACGGCGCCGGCATGGTGACGGGTCGCGGCTGGCTGGCGGTGGTGCGGATGCGTCCGGCGATCTCGACGAGGCTGATGCTGGCCACGACGACGAGGCCGTCGACGGAGAGCGGCAGCAGATGGGAGGCGCCGGCGTCGGTCTCGCCGTAGCGGGCGGCGACGCCGGCCATGTGCCAGTAGGAGACCCAGGCGGCGATGCCGGCGATCACAGCGGCGGCCATCAACCGCAGGCTGGCCAGCCAGCGCCGGTCCGCCGGAACCCGGGAGATCAGTTCGACGGTCAACAGCAGCGCCAGCGGCGGCCAGGCGGCGATGATCTGGCTGATCAGGTTGGGCCGCGCGTGCAACACGTTCGCGGCGATCGATGCCGTGACACCCAGGGTGAGCACCGCCCGCACGGCCCACCGCAGACGGCGCAGGTACCTCGCGTCGGTGTCCGCGCCACCGGCCTCCTCGAGGTTCCGGCGGGTGAGGGCGACTACCGGGGTCGATGTCGCGGTCATGCGGCGGCTCCGTCACCGGGTCGGGGCGCCGGCCGCAGATCCGGTCGCCGGCCGGGGCGCTGTGCCTGGGCGACCAGCTCATCGGCCAGGGTGATGGTTTCGTCGCTGGGCTCGGCGTCGATGTCGCCCAGCGCGCGGGTCAGCGCGCGGCGCAGGCTTCGGATCGCGTCGAGGTGCCCGAGCGTGGCCCGGGCACGCATGGCCTGCTGGTACAGCTGCTCGGTGTACGGGTTGTCGCGGATCGCCGACTCCAGCACCGCGACCTGCTCGGCCGGTTTGTCGGCGAGGGCCTCGGCGAGGGCGAGGGAAGCGTCCAGGGCCTGCACGCGGACGGCTTCGCGGTACGGCTCGATCCACTCGTAGTCGGCGCCCTCGGCCAAGGGCCCGCCGTAGGTGTCCACGGCGCGGCGCAGCGCCGCGAGCCGTTCCCGCGGGTCGGTGGCCTGGTCGGCGTCGCGGATCGCGGTGCGCATCCGCCACAGGTCCACATCGACGGCGTCGGCGCTGAGCACGTACCGCTGACCGGGATGCGTGATGTAGGTGCCGCGGCCGCCGGTGTTGCGCATGACCGCGCGCAGGTTGGACACGTAGGTATACAGCCGGCGGGGC
Source organism: Dactylosporangium sp. McL0621 (assembly GCF_049995355.1). Lineage (NCBI taxonomy): Bacteria > Bacillati > Actinomycetota > Actinomycetes > Micromonosporales > Micromonosporaceae > Dactylosporangium > Dactylosporangium sp. McL0621. The sequence continues at coordinate 7,417,435 of NZ_CP188259.1, read as the reverse complement.
GCCTTCTTGGACGGGGCGTCGGGCATCACATCGTCGAGGATCGCCTCGGCGGACGCGTCGCCATCGTGCACGGCCAGATACACCAGCACCTCGGACGGACTTCTTACGCAGTGTCGGGCCGGGCGGCACGTCGACGATTCCTGCCGGGCCGAGCACCGTCACCTCCACCCGGCCCGGACCCGTGTCGGCGTCGTCGGCGGCGGCGTCCGACTCCTCCACCGAATCGTCGTCGGGCGCATCGCTGTCCTCGCCCTGCACGTCGTTGCCGACATCCGCGGCGGGACGCGTGGTCGGCTGCGCCTCGACGACCGCGTCGGCCTCCACGCTGCCGGCGCGGTCCGGCGCGACGGCTTGAGTCGGGACAACCGGGCCAGCGGCGCCATCGGTCGCCGCGTCTGGTACGGCATTGCCATCGATGCGCTCGTCGGCGCTCCCCGAGACGGTGGACTGGTCACCGTGCGGATGTTCGGGATTCGCGACCGGTACAGCTACGGGATCGGCCGGATTCGGGCCGCTTGCCGCCTGCTCGGGCGTGCCGTCGCCCTCCGGTCCGGCTGTCTGTGGTGGGGTGGACAGCTGCGCGGCGGGCTCGACGGGAGCGGGCGCCTGCGGCTGGCCGGTGTGTGACTCGGCGAGGGTGGTCAGCAGGTCGCTGGTCTCGGCCGGGGTGAGGGTGGCCAGCCGGCCGACGTCCGCGGGGTGGTTGCCGTGCCGGGCGCCCTCCCCGCTGGCTGGGCTGGTGGTGCCGTCCGCGGCGACGACGACGGTGTCGCCGTCGGGCCAGGCGCCGAGCAGCACCCCGTGGATGTCGAGGCGCTGGCCCTGGGCCAGCAGCGCGGCGATGCGGGTGCGCTGGTGGTGGCCGGTCGTGTCGGCCAGCAGCAGGATCGGCGGCAACGGTTCGTCGGTCGGATCGGCGGCGCGCAGGTCGGCCACGGTGTCGGCCTCGTGGGCGTAGACGATGCGGCTGCGGTGCAGCGTCTGCGTCTCGAGCAGGTCGAGGGCGTCGTCGAGCCCGGCCGTGACGGTCAGCCGCGGTGTGTGCGGCAGCGCGGCAGTGTCCGCGCCGAGCAGCGTCGTCGCGGTCGCTGCGGGCATCACCACCCAGCTGCGCTGGTCCGGCTCGTCCAGGCCCCCGGCGGCGAGCCCGGCGGCGAGGAACCCCCGGGCGGCGGCCTCGGCGCCGGCGCCGGTCAAGCCGAGCCCCGCGGGCGGCCAGACCGCCGTGAGCGGGTGCGCCAGGGACGGCACCGCCGGCCGCGCTGTGCTGGGTGCCTGGCCGTCTCCGGTCGCGTCCGGGCCGGTGCGCGACGGCCGCGGCTCCGTTCCGGCCGGGTCGCCTCCGGCAGTGTCGGGCGGTGGGTCGCCGGCGGCCAGGTCGAGGTCGGGTGCCGGCTCGGGATCAGCGATGTCGTCGTCGTGGGCCAGCCGGTCCTCCTGGTCGGGGGTGTCGTCCGCGTCGGTCAACCGCCCGATCTGCACGGCGTCTCCAGCCGGATGCAGGCCGTCGGTGTCGTGTGCGCCGCCGCGCAGCCGGCGGCGGATCTGCCGGACCACCGGCGGCATCACCGCCACGTCCGGGTCGCCGAGCCGCAGGTCCGGTGAGGGCGGCCGGCGGGTGTAGCGGCGCCGCCGGTGGGCCCAGACCAGTGCGGCCGCGGCCGCGATCGCGGTGGCCAGTCCCAGGTCCAGCCAGCTGCCGCCGGGCAGCGTGATCCCGTGCGGCTGGGCCGGTGCCGGGCCGGGTGGAGGCGCCGGGTTAGTGGCCGGCCGTGACGGGACGGCGGAGCTGGCCGATGAGGGGCCAACGGCAGCGGGCGGGCCGGTGGCCGGTGCGGTGGTACCGCTGGGCGCTGCCGCGGACGCGGTGACCGCCGGTGCGGGGGTGGCCGTCGAGGCCGGCGGGGATGGCGTGGGCGCGGTGGTCTGCCCGGCGCCTGGCTCGGTCTGCGTGCCAGGGTCCTGCTGCCCTGGGTCGCCGGGCTGCGCGCCGGGCGGCGGGGTCGCGTCGTCGGGCAGGATCAGCACCCAGGCCGGTTCGATGTGGTTGCCGCCGCGCATCCGGCCGTGCTGGTCGTAGCGGTCGGCGTTGCGGTGGTAGATCTCGGGCCAGCGGCTCGGGTTGCCCAGGTAGTGCCCGGCGATACCCCACAGGGTGTCGCCGCGGCGGACCGTCACGGTCAGCGGCGCCCGGACCGCCCCGCCGGTGGGGGCGCTGGCCGTCAGCAGTCCCGACGCGGGCACCACGGTCGCGGGTGGCACCGCCACCGTCTGCGGTGCCGTCTCCATGGCTGGGGTGTGGACCGCGGCGGCGGGTGCCGTGGCCGCGGCATGGCCGGTACCCGGTGTGGCGGCGGTGATCAGGACGCCGGCCAGGGCGGTCACCGCCGCGTGCAGCCGAGCCGGCAGCAGCCGTGGCACACCGCGGCGGGCCGCGGCGACGACGTCGGACACCGTCGCGGCGACCAGCCACACCCACACACTCCAGCCACCGGCCACCCCGAGCGCGGCGAACAGCGGCCAACCCATCGGCTGCGCTACCACGGCCGCCGGATCGAACCCGGCCAGCAGCGGCCGCTGGATGAGCAACAGCCCGACCGGCAGCCCCGCCACCCCGATCAGCAGCACCACCGCCCCCGCCGCCGCGCCCGCGGCCGCCCGTGCCCGCGCCAGCCGGTAGCGGCGCCAGACATCCCTGCTGCGCGCCGCCCGGCGCTGGCCGTCACCGCCGTCTGCATGATTCCCACCCGGCCCTTCATCCGTCGACACCGCGACGCTAAAGCCGGGCGGGCGGCGTCGACCCCGACAGCGCCGTCACAGCGGATCACAGCCGGTAACACCGGAAAACACCCCTGGTCAGGGGGCAGGGCCCGCACCGTCGGCGACTCGCCGGGCGCCGCAGCCGTCGAACAACACTTGCCGGTCCGCCGCCCCACCCCGGTCGCCGGCGGCCTATCGGCCCCGGTGGGCTGCCATGCGGGTGCCGTTCGGAAGTGACCGACCTGTCCGCTGATGGGATGCCGACGGTGCCGGTGGCCGCAGTCCAGGTGTGTGGTTCCACAAGCCGCCCGTTCCAGCGATCGAGGAACCGCCCGGCCCGGTCTCGTGGTGCTTACCGTGGCGGCGTCGGCGGCCACTGGTCGGCAGTCGGCCTGGGCGCTCGGGTGGGCGAGTTCGGCGCCGCAGCCGGCGGGGCGATCCAGGCGGGTGCGGGTGGCCGGTCGGTGTTGGCGCGGTACTCGGCCAACGTCGCGGTGGTGCGGCGCAACCCGTCGATGTCGCCGACGTCGGCGTGGCGTTGCAGGATCCGCTGGTAGACCGCTTCGTTGCCCGGTGCCAGGCGCAGCGCCCGGCGCAGCAGGTGCAGCGCGGTGGTGTGGTCGGGTTCGGTGTCGGCGAGTTCGACGATGATGTCGAGCAGATGCCGTGCCAGGCGTTCCCGGTCGGCCAGCAGCCACGGCTGGTCCCAGTTCGCGGCGAGTTCACCACCGTCCAGGCCGGCCGCCGCCCGCAGCAGCGCCCGGCGGCTGCCCGCGTCGGGGCTGGTCACGGCGGTGGTGAGCAGGTCCTGGAGGTGCCAGATGTCGACCTGGGCGGCGGCCGGGTCAAGCCAGTACCGGCGCCGGGCGACACCGGCGGCGTCGTCGTGGCGCAGCACCGGCCGGCCGGCGGCCGCCTGCAGGGTCCGCCCGAGCTCGGACATGGTGGTGAGGAAACTGCGGTGAGCGGCGGCCGAGGGCACCTCCGGCCAGATCGCCTCCCTCAGCACGTCCGCGCCGGCCCCGTCGCGATACAACGCAAGCAGCACCAGGATCTGCCGGCCGGCGGTGCGGCGAATCCTGACCGGGCTGTGTTCGCCGTCCGGATGGGGACGCAGCACCTGCGGTTCGCCCAGCACCCTGACCAGCAGCCGTCGCGTATCCGCGGTCTCGGCCGGCGGCGGGTCAGGCCAGACGTCAGCGACGCCGACCGTGCCGGTGGCATCCCGGCGGGCGGGGCCGCCGGCGGGCGCGGTCGCGGCGCTGGCCGAGGCGGGCGGCAGGATACCGAGGCTGGTCAGCAGGGTCATGGTCGCGGCCTGATCGAGCATCGGCAGGCGCCCGACCCGCGGTACGGCGCCGGCGGCGGCACGTGTCGTGCCGTCCTCGCCGACATGCCAGCTGCTGCCCTGGCCGGTTGCCGTGAGCTGGATCGTGCGTCCAGGATGCCGGGCCGTCGCAGGATCGGCCAATCCACCGGACGTAGCCCCCGGCACCGCGGCGGCTGCCGGGGCGGCTGAATCCGGCGCCACCGTGAACAGCACCGTGTCCGCATCGGCGTCGGCATCGGCATCGGCGCGGGGGGTGTGGTCGGTGGGCGGCACGTCGATCGGGATGTGGGCGGCCCCGAGGACTGCGGCGGCGAACTGCGGGGTGCAGGCGATGCCGGGCCGAAGGTCCGGCGGCTGGACCGTCAGGGCGAGGAGCAGGCCGCGTGCGGCGTCGTAGCGGCCCGGGCCCTCCAGCGCCAGCACGCCGCGCGGCAGCCATGCATCGGCCACGCTGCGCGGACCTGGGCCGGCGCCCGCGGCATGCGGCGCGAAGTCGTCGCCGGACCACGGGTGCGTGACCGCAGCCTCGTCGGTCGCCGGTTCCTGGTCGGCGGCTGCCTGCACGGCGCTGAGCAGCCGCAACCCGGCCGCGGACGTGACGGGCAGGTCAGGGTCGTGGCGCTGCCAGCCGGCTGGCCGGCGCGGCCTGTACCGGCGTCGCCGGTGCACCCAGCCGGCGGTCGCCGCCGCCGCGAGCGCCGCGGCAAGGGGCCACGGCAGCCAGCCCCCCGGCACCCGCACACCGACGTCAGCCCAGACGACACGGCCGGACTGCGTGCCATCGCCGGCCGGTGCCGGCGTCGACGCGACACCGGCCGTGGCCACGGAACCGGCGGAGGCCGCAGCCGGCATGGCCGCCGTCCCGCCACGCGCGGCCTGCACCGCGAGCACCACCCCGCCGACGGCAGCGGTCACCGCCGTGTGCAACGGCACCGGCAGCCGCACCACCCGGCCCGGTCCGGCCCGCAGCGCCGCGACCACATCCGCCACCACCGCCCGGACCGCGGCCAGCCACACGAGCCACCCCGCACCGACCAGCGCCGCAAGGGCTCCCGGCGCGGACATCGGCTCCGCGACCAGCCCACGCCAATCCCAGTCGACCGCCCGCACCACCATCACCAGCAGCGCCGGCAGTACCGCCAACGTGACCAGCAACACCACACCGGCCATCAACCCCGGTCATCAGCCGCCCCACGGTCCTCACCGCGACCCGACCCCGTTCCTGGCTCTGGCGCCGCCGCGCGGCGCGACCCACCGGTCGTGGCCCCCGGGTCCGGACCTGGCCCGTGTGGCGAGATGGCGTTGCGCGCCGAAGGCAGCGGTCGCCGGCGCAGCAGCACAGACCCGGCCGCCCGCAGCGCCGAACACGCCGCCCCGGCCAACGCGACCCCGACCCCGACCGAGCCGGCGATCCGCCACGACGGCACACCAGCGGCCGACACAGCCGCTGACCCGCCGACCAGCACGCGCGGCCGCGGCCTCCGGATCGCCATCAGCACCACCACGACCCCGACCAGCGCTCCGCCCAGCATCCCGACCGGACCGATGATCGTGGCCCGTCCGCCCACCGGCCGTTAGCACAGCCGGCCCGAGCCTCACAGCCGCGCAACCCGACCGCGGGCCAACCCGCAGTGATCGACACATGTACATTCTGCACTGCCGCAATACCGGCAGACAGCCTCAAGGGAGTATTCCCGATGACGGCCTACGCCGTGCGGCTCGGTCCGTGAGAACTGGCCCGGATGCGCGTGACCTCCGGGCCCATGCGCGTCACTTCCCCTTGATCGTTATCAGTGAGTTTGGGACCCGCCTTGCAGGAGGCCGCAGCGCTGGACGCGGTTCGGGCGGCGGATCGAACGTTGCTCTACCGTAGCTACGTTGGGTAGCGGAAGCTCGTGAAAGAACGGCTACCGGATCTGCCGATGAGCGGACGCCGGCATGGACGATCGTTCATGTCATCGTTCGGCGACGTTGCGTATTCTGTCGATGTATCCAGGCGCCGGTCCGTGGCATGGGTGTGCGACCGCTGGGTTCGGTCGGTGCGGTTGTCGATGACAAGGAGATTGGACAGCCGATACGGCTGGCGCAAAGGCGGCAATCGGGCGCTGGCGCGGCGGTTGGAGCAGCCCGTGCAGCGGTGGGATTTCGGTGGTAGCCGGCGCGATCTCGGAGGTTGAATGCGGACACTCGGCTGGTGGACCGGCATTTTCGTCACGATCTTGGGCGCCGCCGGGTTCGCCGTTGCAGTCTCGTCCAAACACAGGTCCGAAGCGTTGTGGCCGGTCTGGGCCACGCTCGCAGTCGGCCTGTGCATCGCCGCGGGCTTGGTCGCCGCTCACGGGCTGAGGTCATGGCATGACCTGTCACGGGAGCAGCCGCTGCCATGGCGCACGACGGTGCTGCCGACCGCAGCGATGGGCATCGGCGTGCTGCTGGTGCTCGCGGCCGGCGAACTGTTCGCCGAACACCCCGGCAGCGGGTGGCGCGGGGACGTACTCGTCGTACTCGCGCTTACCGGCGGCTCGTTCGCCGGGGCGGCGATGTTCGGTGTCAGAACGGCGGCAGCGACGCGCGCGGTTCCCAGTGGCGAGGACATAGTTGGCTTCGAAGCTGACATCCTGCAGCTGATCGCGCTGCGGCGCCTTCTGCAGCGCCTGTCTTCCGGGCTCGGTTCGCTCGTGGCACTGTCCACGCTGGCGCTTGGCGCCGGCGTTCTGCTGAGCAAGAACCTGCCGCGTGAACTCGTCGTCACCTTCGGCGCTGGCGGCTCTGCTCTTGTGGGTCTCTTCTATGCTCCTGCGGCCGCAGCAATCCGCGGACGGGGAGAGCGTCTCGCCAATCTGATCTTCGCCATCACGAAACCAGACGACGTCGCCGAGCTGATCGACCAGATCGAACGGCGCTCGAAACTGGAGCAACTGATGGGCCTGGATCGAACATTGCTTGGCGATCTGCAGTCAGCAATCCCTATTCTCGGGCCGCTCATCGCCGCCGCCGCGATCTTCCTGCCCAAGTGATGCGTCAAGAGGTGACACATCTGGCGCCGAGGGTGCTTGATCACGTTTCCGCACATCAGCGTAAGGCGTTTTTGTCAAGCGGTCGGGTCGGGCGCCTCGTTCGTCGTCTGTCCCTGCATAGCTAATGGGGTTGGTCCCGGCAGCGTGTAATCGGGTTGGCGAGACGACGGGCGGGGCTGCCCATGATGTGCGTCGAGGTGACTGTGGTTCCTCAATGCCGCGTGGGGCTCGCCCCGACCCTGCTTGACGGCCGCCTGGAGTGTGTCAGGCGGCGATGGGCGTCACCGTGGGCTGTCGGGTGCCGTGGGTGGCGACTGCGGAGTTCCAGGCGCGTCCGGTGGTGATGACGGCGTGCAGCTGGCGCAGGATCGCGGCGGCGATCACAGCTTGGGCTTGGGTGACGGTGAGCTTGTTGTGTTCTCGGGTGGTCAGGTGCGTGAACCGGGCGGCGTAGACGGGGTTGGCGCGTTGCGCGCCCCACACCGCCCGCCAGGCGGCGAGTCTCAGCGCGGGGCGGCCTTGGCCGGTCAGTTTCGTGCGGCCAACGAAGGTGCCGGAGAGTTTCTCCCGTGGGGCGAGGCCGGCGTGTTTCACCAATGCCCGGGCGGAGGTGAACCGGTGCGGGTCGCCGGTCTCGGCGAGGATCGCCGCGGCGCCGATCGCGGACAGACCGGTGATCGAGGTGACCAGCCGGGTCAGGTGCAGCTCGTCCAGGACACCGGTCATCCGGGTCTCGGTGTCGGCGAGCCGGCGGTGGCTCTCCTGCCAGTCGTCCAGCAGCAGCGCGACCCGTTCCAAGGCGCCCCGGCGGTGGGTGTGCACCCCGGCCGGGTCGCTCAGCGCCGCGAACACCGCACGGACGATGCGGGTGCACGGTCGTTGCCGACCGCGTCGGACGATCTCCCGGCGTACCGCCGTTTCCAGCCGGGCCAGGCCGATGCGGCGGGTCCGGGCAAGATCCCCGCCGTCACGCTGCATGACCACGTGCATCGTCGCGGTCCAGGTCAGGGAACGAAACGGATACCGCGCGGCCGACAACGCGGCCGGCCAGACACACTCCAGCAGCGCCCGCATCTGCTGGACCTGGCTGACGGTCTCCACCAGCAGCTGCACGCGGCGTGCGCCCAGATGCCGTAGCCGGCCCCAGGTCTCATCGATCGGTTCGGGGATGTAACACCGCAACTGGGCGGTCAGCCGGGCGATGAGCACGGCGTCCTTCTCGTCGGTCTTGTCGAAGGTCAAGTCCTCGCTCCGGCGTGCCCACGAGGTCTGTATCGGCTGGACACACACGAACGGCATCCCGCGTTCGGCGGCCAATTGCCCCAAGACCCGCCAGCGGTGACCGGTCGGCTCGCACGCCACCGTCACCCCCGCGAAACCCTTCCCGGCAGCCTGTTTGCCGGCCCAGTCCAACGCCACCCCCAGATCCCAGGCGCGGCACCTGAACGTCTTACGCGCCAACACTTTCGAGTCGTGATCGGTGACCACGACCATCTGCTTCTCATCCGCCAGATCGATACCGACGATCGCGTTCGAGACCGGCACCAGCAACCGCAGCCGGGACAGTCGCGCGTTACGGTTGCGATCACCCCGGGACACACCGCTACCGTTACCCATGAACGTCCTCCTCCTGCGATGGGACACCAAGCCCAACAAGCGCATCAGGAGGACGTTCCTACATCCTGCAACGACACGCAGAACGTCTTTCTATGCCGCGGGTGTCGCGCGGCGGCGGGCCAGCGGTCGTCACGGCGAGTGACAGCGTTCGGATCGCCGAGGGTTGCTGTCCTGCCGAAAGTAGTACGTCGTTCAGCCGATCTCGAAACTCATCGTGGGCCGCTCGCTCTACCTTCACGGCGGCGATGGCACGGTCAACTCGCGCGGCGGAAGTCGGTAACGTCCGGAAGCTTCTGAAAGCCAGCCGAAACGTATGTCGCCACGCCGCCGACGTTGCTGCTCGGGGTACACACTGTCGCGCTGGACGACCCCATCTCCTGCAATGCCGCGGCCGCGGCCACGGTGATGGCGCGGCCGTATCCGTGGCCACGGTGATCCCGATGAACGCCCAGTGGCTCGAGCAAACCCGGTCGCCCTTCCACGGCCGACCAAACCGTCACCGCGGCGACCGCGTCGCCATCGCGGTCGTATCCGACCAGGCACCGGGCCCCCCGGTAAGGCGGGGCAGCGGCCATCGCGCGCCAGCGCTCCAGAGTGAACGTCGAGTTGGGGAACGATGCCCGCTGCACCGCGACCCGATCCTGAACGATCCGATCCCGAATGTTGTCCGCGTCGAGGACCTCGACCCTGATCCCGCAGTCCTCCACCTGCTCCACCAGTTCACGAGACAACGGAGTCCACGGTTCATCGGCCACCCAACCGCTGCGCTGCAGGAGATCTTGAAAGGCAGCACCGAAGCGAGCCTCGACGGCCGAGGCGCCGTCGGGCAGTACGCCCCGCACTGGATCCGACAGGTCGGCCAGATTGGGCGGCGAGGTCTTAGAGGTCGCCCGCAATCCGGGCCTGACCCGCGCGGCCGGACATCGCGTCCTGCAGCACCTGGCCGCCGTGACCTGCCAGCACGAGCCAAACCATGACGGCGACGCCCGGATCGCAGACGAACGCGCGACCACGTAGCCACGCAACGATGTCCCATCACCGGCCGTACCTCAGCCAAGATCACGTAACCGGATTTGCCGCCGGTGGTGGGCTGCGTGCGCCGCGGTCGGCTGGTGTTCGTTACGGCGGGTGGCAGGTTCGGCGGGTCGAGGTTCCTGTGCTGTTGAGGTTTGAGGGTTTGATCCGGGACGCTCAGGCGGTGGCCGGATCACGTCGATTGCGAGGTGTCAAAGTGTGACTGCAGTCAGCGCCTGGTTGGCGAGGCTTTGGGCCTCGTCGTCCTCGGCGATACCGCGCCATCCTCCGCTGTACAGCAGACGTTCGTCCTGCGTGGCGGCGCCGTGCAGCAGGGGCGTGAACCTGGCCGCGGCCCGCCCTAGTCTGGCGGTGTAGCGCAGCGCCTCTAGGCTCACTGGTAGCTGTCGGCTGTGCCGTAGCGGGTCGAGTGCCGCGTCGAAGACGTCCAGGCACAGTGCCGGGTCGCCGGTGATCCGGTAGTCCGCGTACCCCAACTCGACGCCCTGCCACGAGCACCAGAGCTGTGGCTGTTCCATCAGCCGCTGCTCGATGTTCGGCGCGTAACGCCCGGCCAGGGGGCCGAGGTCGCCGAGCATTCGGGCGGGCGGTCCGGTGAGGCGTTCCGTAGCGAGCACGTCCTGGCGGGCGAGGAACGGTTCGGGGTCGCCGGTGATCCGGAACAGTGCCCAGGCGGCGGGGGTGGCGGTGCCTTCGTCGGATGTGGCGAGCCGGGTCAGCCGTGCCAGGGCCGGTGCGGCGGCGGGGCCCAGTCCGGCGAGGACTGTGCAGGCCAGTTCGGGGTGTTGCGTGTCCAGCATCGCGGTCAGCTCCGGCATGGCCGCCGTGGCCGCTGTCCCGTACGCGGCCAGCACCCGTGTGAGCTGAAATGCGGTCGGCGTGGTCGGGTCCTCGCGCAGGCGGGTTCGGACCGCGGGTACGAGTTCGTCGGCGTGCGGGGCAAGCGGCAGGCAGACGTCTGCAATGGCCGGGCCCTGTTCCAGCCAGTAGAACTCATCGGTGTAGTGGCTCGAACCGATGTCGTACATCTCCGGGTCGCGGCGCAGCGACCGCTGGACGAACGGAACCGCCCGGTGGTCGCCCCACCGCGCCAATGCCCATGCCGCTAGGGCCGTTGTGCGGCCGGGCCGACCGATCAGCGCGGCGACCTCCTCCGACCAGCGGTGGGCGGCGTTTCCCGCCGCGGCGAGCAGATGCACGACGGCCGCCTGAAGGGCTTGCGGTCCGTCGAGAGCGGCTGCGACATCCGCGGCGAGTTCGGTCGTGGCCGAGCGCCAACGCCACATGACTGCTCCCACCTCGGCCAGTGGTTGCTGCTGCTGCGTTCGAAGCGCTTGACCGATCCCGATGCGAGCCAGCGCGATCCGGGCGGTGCGGTCGGTGCCGAGTTCGCGGCCCAGCCAGCCCACGGTTCGTTGCGGCACCGCATCGGCGTACGCGTCAAGCATGTGTTCAGCCGTCACTGCGTCGTGGCCGAACCGACGGGCGGCGACGAGGAATGTGAGCCGTCGAGGATCTCCGGGTGGCGGGGTGTGCTCGGACAGCCATGCTGCAACGGCAGCCCGTCGTCCTGGCGTCATGGCGGCGGCCGCGCCGAGCGTGCCCAAGGCGAGAACGTAGTCGGCCGCGACGTCGGCGTCCGCCTCGTCGGGTTGCCGGCGCGTCAGCTCGCCGGCAACCTGGTCGGCGCGCTCACCCAGCTCGATCAGGATCCGCGCCGCGCCGCGCCGAAGGGCAGGATCCGGCTCGTCGAGAAGGTGGACCAGGCTATCGAAGGCCGCGAGCAGCGCCGCCCGGCAGGTCAGGGCGTGCGGCTTGGACTTCCACGGCTCTTGCATCTGGTTGTGCAGCGCGGCGAACCGGCGCACCAGATCCAGGATGTCGGACCGGTCGGGAACCGCCGGGTCCCGAGCAAAGCGGATCAAGAACGGAACCACCGCGGCGCCTGCTGAGTACACCGCTCCGCCCTGGTGATAGACCGCCGAGTCGAGATCATCAAGCGCGTCGCCGCTGGTCGCCGGGTCCGTCATCGCCGCCAGCCAGGACGGCACCTTCCCCGCCGATCCGTACGCGTGCCGCAGCGTCGACCAATCGACCTCGCCAACCCCGTCCAACAACTCAGCCACGCCGTATCGTAGCCGCGCCGCGAGGAAGCCATGGCAGTCCTTGACACTGATTGGTGCTCGCACATGCCGCGATCCGCTCCTGAGGTCAGGGGTCTTCGGGTCTCTCGCCTCGCGGGATGGGCTGGCTCTGCAGGGCGAGTCGGACCTGCTCGGCGGTCTGCCGGGTGTCGTCGTCGAAGAGGACGAGACGGAGCAGTTCGATGCCAGGTGGTGGCGTGCGCATGGCGGTCAGCGCCTGGGCGATGGCGTCCTGTTTCGGCCATCGGTAGACGCCGGACGACATCAGCGGGAAGGCGACCGATGTCGCGCCGAGTTCGGCGGCGACGGCGAGGGAGTTCTCGTAGCAGCGGCGCAGTAGCGGCGAGCGGTCCTCCATGGTGCTCCATACCGGCCCGACGGTGTGGATGACCCAACGGACCGGCAGGCGCCCCGCGGTCGTCGCCACGGCGTGTCCGACTGGTAGCCCGCGGCCATAGCGGCTGGCCCGCAGTGCGCGGCACTCGTCGAGGATCGCGGGCCCGCCCTTGCGGTGGATCGCGCCGTCCACCCCTCCGCCACCCAGCAGTGACGAGTTCGCCGCGTTGACGATCGCGTCCACACGCTCCGCGGTGATGTCGCCGGTGACAAGCTCAATCTGCACGAGCGACATCATGACCCACGACCGAGCCACCGGCCGAGCAAGATATCGCCGGCGAACTGCTTGATCACGTGCACACTCATGCCGCTGCGGCAGCGCGGCAGCCAGTGCATCCCCGACGGTGGGCGGGCCTGCTGTGACCGGACATCCGGTCGTCGATGTGCGGACGTTGGCGCCACGATGTCGACTTGTCGATGAGCAATCGACACATGCTGTGCTGTACTGCCGATATGAAGCGACGGACGGGTCTGACGCTGAGCGTGGCGATCCTCCTCGCTGGAACGGCCGGCGTGGCCGGCTGGCGCTGGCGGCACAACCGGCCGCCGTACGGGCCCGACGCGCTGAGCGCCCAAGCGACGCTGCAACTCGTTGACCAGGCCATAGCAGACGCCGCGCTCAAACCGGTCAACGCGATCGTGGCCGGTGACGGCGACCAGATGTTCCTCGGCCGCGTCACCTGGACCCGGCCGCCAAACCCGCAGAACCACAGTTCCTTCCGCATCGTCCTGCTGGACAAGCGCAGCCACCTCATGCCTAGCTTCCTCGCCGTGACCTCCGCCCAGCCGGACCGGGTCACCGCAGGGTCGGACGAATCCCTCGACATCGCCCAGCAGCGCTACCCGTGGCTGCAAGGCATCGGCACCCGGAAGATCAACGGATCGTTCACCAGTACCGGCACTGCCGTCTGCGTTTGGTCGGCAGACGCATCACCAGTGACGTTCCAGACCGTACTCCACCCAGCGCACCCGGGAACACTGCCCGAGCAAACGATGCCGACGGCGCCCACGGCAACGGAAGACCTGCTCATTGCCCTGATCAGCGTCGGTCCCGACGGCCAGGTCTATTGGGCCCAACGGCTTCTGCACTGACAAACGCCGGCCAGCGTCGGGCGTCGAGCATGGTGACCGCACCTGCCGCGATGTGGTTATCGCTGACGTTCGCCATACATCGAACCACAGCGTGCTTCGACACCGTCGCATCGGCGGATGCCCAGGAGTGGGACGATCGTCGGCGTGCCGGTACTGCCCCAGCCCCAGGATCGGAGCTCGCTCATCCTACGAACCGACTTCACCAATGACGCCGCCTGGGCCGAACTCCAGGCCGCCATCGGCACCGAGGGAGCCACCTACATCAGCGACGTCAGCCACACCGACGTCACCATCCAGTCCCTCATCGACGCGGATACGGCCGCGGCCGACGAGCACAAGCTGACCTACCTGTTCCTCGCCGACGCGACGACCATGACCGACGCCGAGCACACACTGCTTGCTGTCGACCTGTACCAGGAGCCCGGTCGAACGTTCCGGCTTCCACCCCGCCGGTATGCCGACGTTTCGGCCAATCTCAGCATCTCGAACATGGACTTTCACGAGTTCGCCGACGCCGTGGACGAGTCGGGCACCTATCGCGGCTTCGACGACGAGTAGCCCAAGGTCACATGCGCGGATCTGCCGCTACGGGCTCGCAGCTCGCGTCCCAGTGATCGCCACGGACGGTAGCCGGCCCGAGGACGTCAAGGCTTCCTGTCGTGTCGATGTCCGTAACGTGATCTTGCTGGTTGTGACCGTGTTGAGGGGTTTGGTGTCGGACGGCGAGTCGGATCATCGTGGGGTCCGGCGACCTTCAGGGGAGTCGCCCGCGGGCATGTGGTAGCCCACTATTGTGCCGGATCATGCAGCGCATCGAGGAACGTTTACGGACCTCCGCACCAGGCGAACCGGCCCGGAGGCTGACCCGGCTGGTGGCGTATCGGGCTGCGTCCTTCAGGTGTGTCCGGTCCGCCGTGCTGCTCGAGCTGATCACGCGTCTGGCCGACCGCCTACGCGCCGACGGCGTCCTGGTGCGCGGATCCGGCACGAGCGTGTCCGACCTCGATGTGTGGGACCTGCTGGCCGCCGAGGGGATTTCCTTCGAGCATCCGCAGGCCCGGTTCTTCGGGCTCTCGGCCTGGTTCGATGACCAGGAACCGGGGCGGCGGTCGCTCTCGGCGCTGGCCGAGCATCCGGCATTCCGCGAGGAGTTCCGCCGCTCCTGCCTCGATGAGCTGAGCAGCAGCGGATTCGGGGCCGCGCGTTTCCCCGAGTCGCTGCACCCGAACTTGCTCGCTCTCGCCCGGTCGGTGCCCGGCGTCGCCGCCGCCCTCGACGCCGAGGTCGACGCGGTGACCGCGCGAGCGGCGACGGAGCCCAGCGCGGCCCTGGGCACCGCCCTGCGCCGACTCGAGCCACTGCGCTCCCCAGCCGGCTACGCGGCGTTCGCCGGCTACCTGGATCGGGTGGCCGCGCTGGACCCCGAGGCGGCACTGACGCGGACGCTGCGCGGCGGGCTGCCGGAGGAGCTCACGTGGCCCGAGTACGAGGCAGCGGTGTCCGCGCTCAACCCGCAGGAAACCCGCATCGAGCGCCAGTGGCCGCTGCTGGCGGTTCACGACGCACGGACCGCGGTCGTGTTCGACGCCTCGGGTCCGCTGGCCCGCTACGAACTGCGCGTGCCCGAGCGGCCCGGCCTGCCCGGCCGGTTCGCCGCCCGGTGCACCCCTGCACGCAGCGCGGCTGCTGGTCAGCTGGATGGACCAGGGCGGCGAGCGCGGCTACTGGGCCGACGAGCCGGGACCGGACTTCGCGCTCGCCGACGCCGGCGTCGACCTCGGCGGGTTGATGGTCGGCTCCGTGACCCGGCTGCCCGACCGCGACGACCACGTCGTGCCCGGCGGCCGGTTCGCGCCGACCCCCGGCGGTGCGGTGCGGCGCCGCTGGCGGCGCACCCTGCCGCACAGCGCGGCCGCGCTGTTCGGGGCCGCCGGCGGCGAGACCGGGTGGGACCTCGTTGACGGGCCCGACGGGCCGGTCGTCCGCGCGGTCGACGGGCGGCAGGTCCCGCTGCCGGAGGCGGCGTGGCCGACCGGCATCGTCGGCGTGCTCCGGCTGCCCGGGGGCGACCGCCTTCTCACCGCCGATCCGTTCGAGGAGCTAACGCTGTGGGATCCTCAGACCGCGACCCCGAGCTGGCGCTCCCGCCGGCCGGCCGTGCTGCCGCCGATCGGCTGGTGGGATCGAATGCGCCCCCGCGACCCGGCGGGATCGGCGGCGCTGCGCACGGGCGACCCGGCCGGCGTGAACGATCCCGTGCTGCGGGCCGCCGTCGAGCGGGAGGCAACCGCCGCCGCCGAGCTGGGCGTGGCGATCGCCGGGTTCCGGGCGCTGCTCGGAGAGCCGGCGCCGGCGCCGGTGTCCGCGCATGCCCACGACCACAACATCCGCAACAGCCTCTTCGGGCTGCTGCCACCGTGGGGCGGCTACATCGACACGCGGGTGTTACAGCCGCGTCAGACCAGCGGCTACGGCACGATCAGCTACCTCGTCACCCTGCCCGCGGTGCTCGCCGGCCCGACGAGCGCACAGCAGCGGCACGCGCGCCGGTGGAGCGCGCGGGTGTCCGGCTGGACCCAGGCGCTGCCCGGGCTCGGTGCCCTCGCCCTACGCGCGGCCCTGTCCACCACGCCGCGGTGGCAGCGGGCGGCGCTCGCCGCGCTGCTGACCGCCGTCACCGACGCCGGGCTGGCCGACGACGCGGTCGGCCTGACGGTCGTCACGGTCGTTACGAAGGGCGACCAAGCCCCCGATCCCGCCGTGGACCTCGGGCGCCCGGCCGACCTCGCCGAAGGCATCGCCAGCGGGTTCGGGCTGTCCTGCCAACGCATCGTGGTCGCCGGGGCCGTGCCGGCGCACGAACGGTATCGGGTCGTCGAGCGGGTACCGCTTGGCGGGTGGGGCGACGCCGGAACCGTGCGCCGGTTCGTGGCGCTGCTCGCGGAGCGCGGGCCGGTCGACTGGCGCCCCGAGTGGGTGCCCGCCGCTGTCGCGGCAGGCCTCGACCTGCCGGCCGACGCGGTCGAGGCCCTACTCACCGGTGCCCGCGACGTCGGGCCGCGCAGCCCGTGGGGAAACGGCGAGGACCGGGCCGCACCGGATGCCATCGCTGAGCTTCAGCCGGAGCGGCTGCTGCAGCTGCTCAATGCCTCGATGCCGGCGGAACCCGAACGACTGTGGGCGGCGGGGCCGGACGTCGCCGCCCTCGCGGAGGCCTGGCGGGCCGCGCCACCAGATCCGCCGTACGCGTTCACGCCGTGGACGGAAGACTGACCGCCTGCCCGCGACGCGCCCAATCTCGGGCCATCGCCCTACCGTGGAGCAGCGGCTCGCCGAATCAGGAAGGTCTCCGCAGCCGCAATCGACAGCCGGGATGTGTTCGCAACGAAACTGCGCCAACAACAGCTGCAAGTCGGTGCTGAGCTGCGCCCGGTCGCCCGCGGCACGACGCGGTCGCTCGCGGCACGACGCGGTCGCCGCAGACCGTGCGACTGCTATCCGCGGCAGTGGCGACGCCAGCGATGCTCCGCCGCGATCGGGGTGCTGCCCAACAGCGAGAGCTCAAGATCACGTTTACTGATCTGGCAACCCCTCTAGAGCCACTCCACGCCGCGGTGACCGGCAAGACGCACGCCACGAGAGAGCCACACCAAACTCCAGCGGGCAGCCGATGAGAGAGCGACCCTGCCGATCACCTCGACCCAGCCTGGCCGGGCTGCGGTCGCACCGCCAGTCAACAAGATGCCGATGAGCGTGCATGTCGCCTCCGGTGAAGATGAGACGCGACAGCGGTTTCGGCGATCGGCTCGAAGCCGGACCCGGCCACGAACGTCTCCTACCCAGGGAGGAGACGCCGCTCCGACCGCCGGCCGCAACCGGGGCCTGTGGTCGGGCGCATTCGGGGGAGCGGCTCACCAGCATCTACAGGTATGACTACTGCGCTGCGCGGGGCGGCAAACTGGCACCGCCCGTTGATGATTTTCGTCGCGACGATGGCGGTGCTCGCCGTCGTCTGTGCGGTCGGCGTCTTCGCCGACCCGCGCGTCCTCACCGGTGCGCCGATTTGGCTCAAACCGTTCAAGTTCTCGGTGTCCTTCGTGCTGTACGGCGTCACCCTCGCCTGGATGCTGTCCCTGCTGCCGCGGCGTAGCCGGGTCGCGGAGTGGGCGGGCACGGTCATCGCCGCGATGTCGTTGATCGAGATGGTGGTGATCGTCGGGCAGGTGATGCGCGGCACGACCAGCCACTTCAACGGCACCACCCCGCTGAACGCCGCCCTCTTCTCGGCAATGGGTGTGTCGATCATGGTGCTGTTCGTGGCGCACTTCGTCATCGGGATCGTGATGCTGCAACGGCGGATCGCGGACCGGGTCGCCGCCCGCGCGGTCGGGTGGGGGCTCGGTCTTTCCCTGCTGGGCATGCTGGCGGCGGTACCGATGGTGCTGCCGATGCAGGAGCCGGGGATCGAGGGGATCAGCGGGGCGCACAGCGTGGGCGTACTCGACGGCGGACCGGGGCTGCCGCTGGTTGGCTGGAGCACCACCGGCGGTGATCTGCGGATCGGGCACTTCGTGGGGCTGCACGCCCTACAGGCGCTGCCGATCCTCGCGATCCTGCTGAGCCGCTTCTTCGGGACCCGGCTGGACGAGCGCACTCGGGCCCGGCTGCTGGTCGTCGCCGGCGCGGCGTACGGCGTACTCACGGTGTTGTTGACCTGGCAGGCCCTGCGCGGACAGCCGCTGCTGCGTCCGGACGCGCTCACGCTGGCCGCCGTCGCGGCCCTGGTGGTCGCGACCGCGACCGCCACCGGCCTGGTGGTGGCTCGCCGGCGCAGCCCGGAACTGGTGCTGGCCGCATGACCGAGACGCTGTTCACCCTGACGTTCGCGCTGGCCGCGCCGTTCTGGGCGCTGATGATCCTGCTGCCGCGCTGGTCCTGGACCCTCCGGATCATCAGGTCGCCGTTGATCGTGCTGCCGGTCCTAACGATCTATGCGATCCTGGTGCTCGCGGCCGCCGGAGACGTGCTGCCGGCCGTGCTGTCGCCGACCCTGAGCGGCGTGCGTGACCTGCTCGGCACCGCGGACGGCGCGGCGGCGGCCTGGGCGCACATGATCGCGTTCGACCTGTTCGTCGGCCGGTGGACCTGGCTCGACAGCCGCGAGCGGGGGGTGCCCGCGCTGGTCGTGGCTCCGGTCCTGGTGCTGACCGTCCTGCTCGGGCCGCTCGGCCTGGCCGCCTACCTCGGGGTCCGGACCAGGTGGCGGCGACCGGCGGTCGTTCGTCTCCCCGAGCCGCAGCACCTAGGCTGACCCCGTGGGGTGGGCGCGACGACTGATCGACATGCGGGACACACTCGGGCGGATGGTGCTGCTCGACCTCAGCGGGGTGGGCTACCTGGTCATCGGCACCCAGGCGCGCCCCACGCCGACGGACACGCAGTGGATCCTCGCGGTGCTCGCGTTCGCAGTGGCACCGGTGTTCCACCGTCGGCCGCTGGTCAATCTGGTGATGCAGGCCGCGCTACTCGCGGTCGCGATCACGCTCATCGACGACCTCACGATCAACCAGGTGGGCGCCAGCTGGGCGTTGCTCGAGGTGACCATGCGGGCGCATCGAGCCCGCACCATCTGGCTGGCCACCGGGCTGCTGATCGTGGTCGATCTGACCGACTCGATCGGTGACCCGGTCGACCGGATCGTCTCCGGGGTCTTCGGGCTGATCGTGGAGGTCGGCGTACCGGTGCTGCTCGGTCTGGTCATCCGGACCAACCGGGAGCTCGGTCGGCAGGCCCTGGAGCGGGCCGCGGCGGAGCAGCGCCGGCACGAGTCGGAGAACCGCGCCGCGCGCGCCGATGAACGCAGCGCCATCGCCCGCGAGCTGCACGACGTGGTCGCGCATCACGTGGCGTCGATGGTGCTGCGGGTCGGCGTAGCCCGGCACGTACTTCCCGACCTGGATCCGCGGGTGGGCGAGGTGTTCGACGACGTGCACGGCACCGGGACCGCCGCCTTGGCGGATCTGCGCCAGCTGGTCGCGGTGCTGCGCAACCCCGATGGGGTGCGCGGTGACGCGGCACTGACCGCGATCGAGCCGTCGGCACTTCCGTCGGCACTCGGCGCGGCGGTCGATCGGGCCCGCCAAGCCGGTGTCACGGTGGAGGCCGACATCGACCCGGGAGTCGGTTCGCTCGACGCGGTTCGGGGCCTGGCGGTGTTGCGACTGACCCAGGAGGCGCTGACCAACGTGGCCAAGCATGCCGGCCCGTCCGCGCTGGCACGCCTGTCGGTTTCCGTGGACGACGGGGCCGTCCATTGGGAGGTCTCGGACAACGGGCGCGGATGGGCGCCGACGGCGGTGCCGCCCGGTGGCGGCCACGGCATCACCGGCATGCGCGAGCGGGTCGAAGTCCTCGACGGCCGACTGGAGGCAGGTCCGACCGGCGCGGGTTGGCGAGTCCGCACCGTCCTCCCGGTCCCCGCGCCCGCCGCCACGCCGACGGCTTCTTCCGCCTCGCCCGCCGTCACGCCGGCCTCGTCGGCGCCCCGCGGCCCCCGGGCCTCGGCCGGGCCGCACGCGCCGGAGCCGGCATGATCCGCGTCCTGCTGGTCGACGACCAGCACCTCATCCGCGCGGGCCTGCGCATGCTCTGCGACGCCCAGCCTGACATCGAGGTCGTCGGGGAGGCCACCAACGGCCGCGAAGCGATCTCCCTCGCTGCCCGGCTCACCCCCGACGTCGTCGTCATGGACCTGCGCATGCCCGGCGTCGACGGGATCACCGCGACCAGCCGCATCCTCGCCGACCGCCCCGCCACCCGGATCCTGGTGCTGACCACGTTCGGCGACGACGACCACCTCTATCCGGCCCTGACCGCCGGCGCCTGCGGGTTCCTGCTCAAGGACGCGCCGCCCGCCGATCTGCTGGACGGTGTCCGCCGGGCCGCCGCGGGCGACAGCCCGTTCAGTCAGGAGGTGCTGCAACGCCTGGTTCAGCGCGCGATGCACGCCCGCGCCGAGACGCCGCGGCCGGCCCAAGGACTGACCGCGCGCGAACGGGACGTGCTGAACCTGGTCGCCGCGGGCCTGTCCAACACCGAGATCGCCGATCGGCTTCACATCGGCGTCACCACGGTCAAGACCCACATCACCAGCCTGATGACCAAGACCGACAGCCCCAACCGGGTACGCCTGGCCCTGTTCGCCCGCGGCGCCTGAGGGTTCGCCCGCGCTCGCCAGCGGATCACCACTGATGGCCTGAAGCCTGTCTCGCGCTCATCCCAGTCCGGATCGGCGCGCAGGTCGCGGCGGGTTGGTACGTTGCGGGCGATGCTCGCGACCGGCAAGCTGACGCCCATGACCTGGTCGGCCGGCCGGTACAGAGGATCGCCAACCGTCGCTGGCGGGGACCGATGCCCCTATGTTTTGTCAAGCGGTTCGTGGGGTTGAGCCTGCGGTGTTGAGCTGTTGGATCAGTTGATAGACCTCGCGGGCGATGTAGCGCTTGAGGCAGCGGATGGCTTCGCGGCGGGTGTGGCCTTGGGTGGTGCGTCGGTCGAGGTAGTCGCGGGTGCGTTGGTCGGTGTGGGCTCTGCTGAGCGCGATGCGGTAGAGGGCGGCGTTGGCGCGTCGGTCACCGCCGCGGTTGAGTCGCCGGCGGCGGGTTTTGCCGGAGGAGGCTTCGACGGGGCTGACGCCGCAGAGGGCGGCGAAGGAGGCTTCGGTGTGCATCCGGTCGGGGTTGTCGCCGGCGGTGACCAGGAGCGCGGAGGCGCTGTCGGGGCCGATGCCGTTGCGTTGCAGCAGTTGCGGGGCGTGGGTGTCGAGCACTGCGGTGATCTGTTGCTGGAGTTCGCGTTCCTCGGTGGTGAGGGTTTGGATGCGTCGGGCGAGGCGGCGCAGCGTGTATCGGGTGGCGGTGGCAACGTCGGTGGGGGTGGTGTCTGGTAGGTCCGCGCAGCGGCGGATCAGGGCGGTGTTGGTGCAGCCGGTGAGCTGGTCGCGCAGGGCCGGGTCGGCGTTGACGATGACGGCCTTGAGCTGGTTGATCGTCTGGGTGCGGGACTTCACCGCGGAAGCTCGGGCGAGGCGGAGCAGGCGCAGGATCTCGACCGGTCCGTCGGCGGTCTTGGCGGCGGTCGTGGCCCGTTGGGACAGCACGGCGTGCGCAGCGGCGACCGCGTCGACGGTGTCGGTCTTTCCGTGGCGGCGGCGGGCGGCGCGGTCAGGACGGTTGACCTCGATCACAGCGATGTGGTGGCGGCGCAGGAACCGGGTCAGTGCGGCGCCGTAGGAGCCGGTGCCTTCCACACCGGCGCGGTTCAGGATGCCGAAGCTGCGGGCCCAGGCCAGCAGCTGGCGGTAGCCGGTGGCGGTGGTCGGGAAGGCGGCGTCGCCGAGCTGGACGCCGAGCGTGGTGATGACCGCGGCGACGTGGATGTCTTTGTGCGTGTCGACGCCGAGGAGCACCTGGTTCCGGTCCGGATCGGGCTGCCCGGCGGGGCCTGCATGGGGCATCCTGGACATGGCGTGTTCGTCCTTCCGATGGCTCGTGGGCGGATAGCCATCGCCGGACCGGTGGGGCGGTCAGAACTGTGACGGTGCGCTTGTTCGCAGCAAGGCCCCTATCGGGACACGCTCTACCGGTCCGGTGACAGCATGCGCTCCCGCCACCGACGGTCGACAGATCGGACCAAAGGCATCGACCGAGCCAGTTGCGTTGCGGGTCAGACCGCGGCAGCCGGAGCACGGCTCCAGACTCTCAAAGCCGCAAACCGAGACTCACAGTTGCGTTGTTTGATCGGGTGGCGTGGTGAACCCGCGCTCGCGCCTGACTCAGATAGCGCCGGCGAGTTCGGTGAACGCTTCGGCCACGCGGAGCCCGCGTGGGGCGTCGAGGCCGAGCTCGTAGTGTCCGCAGCGAAGGCTCTGGATGAAGGCGTGACCGGCGATGATCGTCTGTGCGGTCCAATCTGTGCGCAGCCCGCGCATCGGTCTGAGCCGGGGCTTCAGCTGGCTGTGGTCGGCCTCGATCCGATTATTGGCATGGCATTCGATGTGATGCCACGCCGACGGAACCACGTGCGCAAGCGACGCCTACACCTCAGTCGCAGTAGGGACCCGCGGTGGCGCTTGCCCAACGGGACGGAGGAGGCGCAGTCCCGTTCTCCGCTTCGTCGCGGCGGTGGATCTCGATCAGCTCTTCACGGTACCGGTGATCCGCTGAGGGCAGTTCGTCGCGCACTTGAGCGCCGTTGTCCCACCACTGCATCAGACCGCGCCCCAGTTCCTGACCGGCGCGTGTGTGCACGCAATGGGCGTAGTCAGGGACCTCGACCAGCGCTTCTCCGAGTGCGACCTTCGTGGCGACCCAATCGGCGTGCTCGGAACTGGTGCGGTCCTTGGGCGCAGAAGCGAGCAGACGCACGGCGTGACACGCCATCATCCAGTCCCCACCCGGGGTGGCATTGAAGTTACGGTGGAGGACGTCGATCAGCACAGGCCCGAGGGGCAGACCCATCCCCACGTCCTCAACCGCGATCAGCCGCAGGCGCCGCCATAGGTGCTGAGCGACATCCGTCGAGGTTGTGAACATCTCATAGGCGGCGAGTACGGCGTTGTCGATGCGACTGCGCCTGATCTCCTTCTGGAGGACAGCGACGAGATCGTCCACCGGAATGCCGTGGGGCGAAACGACTTGTGAGTAAGGGTCCTCGGTGAAGTGCCCGGGACCATAGAGACGTGGCATGATTTGCCACTCCTTCCGGATGACGACGGCAGACGCGTCCGACGCGCGGAAGGGGTCTCTAGCCCGCTCAACGTAGCACGGCACGAGGCACCCGACGCGACCGAACTCACGCTCATGGCACCCCTTTATGTCAAGGTGCCGCTGACACCAGGGTTTAGGGTGGTTGGTGGCGGGTCCGGGAAGTGGCTTGTCCGAAGGGCCGATGTCCGGGGTCAGGTCGGTCACGCTGGATTGCAGAGTCGTCCCCGATTGCCCTCCCGGGTCCGCCGCCTGCCTGCGTTTCTGGTCGGCGGCCATGCGGGCGTAGACGACGTTGCAGAGGCGTCGCTTCAGCGCGCGGATGGCTTCCATGGAGGTCTTCCCGGCGGCCTTCTTCGCGTCGAAGTAGGCGCGGCCTTCGGTGCGGTTGCGCAGCTGGACCACGGCCATGATGTGCAGCGTGCGGTTGATCCGCCGGTTACCGGCGCGGGAGAGCCGGTGACGCTTCTGGTCGCCGGAGGAGGCGTCCACGGGTGCGGTGCCGTTCCAGGAGGCGAACCGGTCGCGGTCGGCGAACCGGCTGATGTCTGCGACGTCTGCCAGTAGGCGGGCTGCGCCTGAGGGGCCGATGCCTTGCAGCTCCATGAGGGTGGAGCCGCGGGCGGCCACCAGCTCCTTGAGGTTCTTCTCCGCGGCTTTGATCTTCTTGTCGATGCCCTCGAGTTCACTGATCAGCTCGACGGCGAGGCGGCGTCTGGTCTTACCGACAATGTCGCGGGGTTTGACCGTCGCGATCAACGCGCGGGCCTGTGGCGCGGACAGGAACTTCTTCGCCCCGCCGGGTAGCAGTTCCAGCAGCAACCGGTGCAGCCGGTTGATGGTCTGGGTGCGGGCGCGGCCGAGCTCGTCACGCCGATCGGCGAGCATGCCCAGCACCTGCAGGTCCGCGTCGATCTGGACCTGCACCAGATCCGGGCTGCGGAGCGCCACCATCGCGACCGGGTGCGCATCCACCGGGTCGGTTTTGCGGCCGTTGCCGGTGGCGAACACCCGCACCTGCGCTGACCGTTTCGCGGGCACGTCGAGCACCGTCTCACCGTCGTGCACGAGTCGGTGGGCGATGTGTTTGCCGATGCCGTTGCAGCCTTCGACCGCCCAGACCCGATCGGCGTACTTGCGGCCAGCGGCGAGCATGTCGGCGTAGCCGGCCTTGTCTGTCCCAAAGCGGCCCACCGCGAGCACCCGGCCGCGTTCGTCGACGACCTCGATGGTGGCTGAGCGCTTGTGCGGGTCCATCCCGATGATCACGCTCATCGGCGCCTCCCTTGGCTGAACTGGACGCAGATATCAGCAAGGAGGGCACCGCTACATCGAGCAGGACAAACCCCTTTCCAGCCACTCCTCGCGCGGTACCGGCGAGGCCGCAGGCCATGAGCGAGCCACACCAATGACACCGGTGGGCAGCCGCAATGTGGGAGCGTCTCGCCGAGCACCTAGACCGAGTCTGGCCGGACGCCGGTCCTACAGGAAGTCTCTATGTAGCCGCTGCGGGCGCTCGGCGGCGGCCTAAAGATCGTCACCGACCGTGGGCAGCTCTTGGCAGTGTTGGGCTTCCGGTGGTGCCGATGACAGTGAACTTGAGTTCGGCCGGCCGGGCATGAGTCGTCCGTTCGGAGCGCGACAGGACGGGCGCTCGTGACGGGGTATTAGCCTCCGACCAGCACGGACGCAATTCTCGGCAGGCACGGTGTGCGGCGGGATCGCTAGCGTGGCCAAGACGCGGCGCCATGCCCGTCGTCCGCAATGCTTCGTGACGGGGGGCGCCGCGGTACGACGAGACCGACCTCGTACGCGACGACGACCGCCTGGGCTCGACTCGACAGGCTGAGCTTGGTCATGGTCCGATTGAGGTGGGTCTTGACCGTCGCTTCGCTCAGCATGAGGTCGGCTGCGATCTCGCCATTGGTCATGCCCTTGGCGACAAGGCGCAGCACCTCTGTTTCCCGGGTGGTAAGCGGGCTCAGGTCGGGGGGCGGGTCGGACTTGGGGAGTTCGCTGTGTGTGTACGCCTCGATGAGTCGGCGGGTCACGCTCGGTGCGAAAAGCATGTGTCCATCGGCAACCGTGTGGATCGCCGCGATCAGCCGCTCCGGTGAGGTCTCTTTGAGCAGAAAGCCGCTCGCTCCACCGCGCAACGCCGCGTACACGTACTCGTCGAGATCGAAGGTAGTGAGGATGAGGATCCGGGGCGGATGCCCGTCGGTCCTCGTGAGGATCCGCTCGGTGGCCTTCACGCCGTCGAGCCCGGGCATGCGGACGTCCATCAGGATGACATCCGGACGGCAGGTCGACGCCTGGGCTACCGCGTCATAACCGTCGGCGGCCTGGCCCACGACATCGAGCCCGGTCGCGGCACCGATGAGCGCCGCGAGCCCGGCGCGGATGAGCACCTGGTCATCAACGACGAGCACCCGTATCACGCGCTGCTCCCGGCCGTCGGCCCGCCTTCGTCCGCATCATCGGCATGCACGTCATCTATTGTGACCGATGTCGGCAAGGTGAAAACGACTTCGAACCCGCCGAGCGGCCGGTGGCCTGCGACGAGCGGGCCCGCACATCAGCACGCTGCGGGATCGTGTGCGGGAGACCCCGCGCCCGCAGCGACCGACGGTTCGCCTTGGATCCGTAGGCCTTGTCCGCGGTCCGATGGTCCAACCGCGTGCGATGCCGGTCGACCCCACTGGGCCGCAGGACGGCGACCGCGTCCGACAACGCCACCAACTCCTTCGTGTCCGCGGCCTGCCCGGCGGTCAGCCGCTTGACCAGACTCCGGCCACAACCCTCGGCAAGGAGATGCACCTTCGTGGTCAACCCGCCCCGGGACCGGCCGATCGCTTGCGCGGCACGTGACGCATCCGCACTCAGCCCCCTTGCGGGCGCCCGCCGGTGCACGCTGCCGCGCCACGAGCAGCACGCTGAGGAGGCAGGTCAGGGTGTAATCGGGCAGGTCAGGGTGTAATCGGGCAGATCCATGTCGCGTACACCGGTGCCCAACATCAGGCTGACCGTGGCCATCACGCCGGCCAGCGCCACGTCGACCAGCACGGGATGGCGGCCCGGCAGTTGCCGTGCGTACGCCAGCCAGGTTGTCGATCGAGCGAGCACGCGCACACGGTAACCCCACCCCCGTGCCCGTGTGGTCAGACCGCAGTGGGGTCTTCACTACCGCGGAAGTTGTACGACCGCCGGTTGCGCGCCTTCTGCGTCTACCCGCGGCGGTAGGCGTGCCACTGTCCGGACCCGCCAAAGTTTCGGAGAACGTCAATCAGTTGCCAGACGGTGCGCCGCTCTTATATCGGTATCGTGCGGAGCGGGATGTCAATTTGGCAGACCAGTAGAAATATCCGCTCGATGGTCCAATTTCCCAGTGAGGGGCAAAGCGTGAGAGTACGCAGATTGGTGACCGCCTTTCTCCTGGCCACGGTGGCGCTCGCCGCAGGATGGGCGAGCCCGGCACTGGCGGCACCCATTCCCGGGCAGCCCGCGCCGTCAGCCATGAGTCTCGATCCGGTACAATTGGCGGCGGCGGCCAGCCCGAACGTCTGGATCAAGAACCAGTATTCGGGCGCATGCCTGGACGTTCCAGGATGGAGCCAGTCGCCGATCCAGATCGACCAGTGGGGCTGCGTGCGGCAGGCCAACGAATACTGGGACTTCGTCTGGGTCGGCAACTACGGTAGCGCCGGCGCCTACCAGATCGTAAACAAGCACAGCCACCTGTGCCTCAATGTACAAGGGAATTCACACGCGGAGAACGCCGCTATCATCCAATGGCACTGCGGCGACTACGCGAACGAGCAGTTCCAGCTGCTCAATCACAGTGGGAAATATCAGCTGGTGCCCGTCTCCAGCCTGTTGTACGGCCGCGCGATGTGCCTCGACTTGGACAGCACCAGTCACGCCTGGGGCGTCAAAATCGTTCAGTGGCACTGCTACAACACCTCGACGCAGTTGTGGACGCTGTGGAGCGTGTGATGCGCACTCTCGTCCGGTCTCGCACATGAACTGAAGACCACGCCAGATCCCGATGACGACGATCCTGGAAAGGACCGTCGTCGTCGGGACAACGCGGTGCGAGAGCCACCGGCCGGCGAACACCGTGACCGGGCACGCAGCGTGCCCAGACGGGAGCGCAAGCGCCCAGTCCTGAAGCTTCCCGCGAGATGAGGTATCCCTCGCCGCGCACGACCGCGATGGTCGCCTGGCCCGAGGGCCGATCTATACCACGAAGTTGCACGGTCCGGTGACGTGGTCGTACTTCCACCTATAAGTTACGTGGAATCTGTCCATCCGCCGTGCAGGGCCGAAGCGGAGTCATCGCCCGGCGGGGTCGGATAGGGGGTGGGCAGCGCGAGGACGACCTCGAATCCGCCCTGGGGACGGGCACCGGCGGTCAGGGTGCCGCCGTAGAGCTTCGCGCGCCCCGCCATACCGATCAGCCCCTGTCCACTCGACGCCGTGGTCACCGGCCGGCGGCCATCGTCGGTCACCGTGGCGACGAATCCGTCGGCGGCGTAGTGCAGGGTCGCCGTGGCGCGGGCTGGCGCGGCGTGTTTGAGGACGTTCGTCAGACTTTCCTGAACGATCCGGTAAATGCAGCGGTCCACCCCGGAGTCGAGCGGCCGGGGTACCCCGGTCACCAGCAGCTCCACGGGCACCCCGGCGGCTCTGACACGATCCACGAGATCGCCGAGCCGATCCAAACCGGGCGCGGGATCGTACGACTCCTCATCCCGGTCCAGCCGAAGCACTGCCAGGATGCCTCGCATCTCCCTTAACGCCGCGCCGCTCATGTCCAGTACCGTGCCAAGCGCATCACGAGCGGTCGGCGGATCCGACTCGAGGACGTATCGCGCCAGCCCGGCCTGCACCGAGATCACCGACATGTGGTGGGCGACCACGTCGTGCATTTCCCGGGCGATCCGCATCCGCTCCTCAGTTACCGCGCGCTGCGCCCGCTCGTCTTGACTGCGGCGTAACTGGGCGGCCAGAACAGCCAGTTGCCGGCCGCGCTCGACCAGGCGGCGGGCGCTGTTGCCGAAGTAGCAGATGACCACCGACCACACGATGCTCTGTGCGACGACCGTGACGATCGCGTCCACCCCGCCGGAGACGCCGGCGTACACCCAAACCGCCGCACCGATCGCCGCGCCGGCCGCAGTGATCCGTAGCGGTCGACTGGCCGCCACCGTATAGCCCGCCAGCATCGCGCCGGAGGCGTTGACCACTGGCCAGTATCCGGCGGCGACATAACCGGCCCAAATCGCGTTGTACACGACGAGCACGGTGAAGGGCGCCCTCCGCCGGGCCACGAGCGTCAGGTTCACCACGCAGGTCAAGGCGAAGCCAAACGCATCGAGGTGGCGCCAGGCGCCGAGCGGGTCCTGCCGGCCCAGCACCAGACTCACCGCACCGGTTGCCGCCGCCAACACCACGTCGACCCGCCACGGGTGCCGGTCGCCGGCCTGCTGCAGCCGCACCAACGCCCGGATGAGGCCCGGCCACCGCAAACCGCCATCCATCCGCGCAGCGTATCGCTAACAGGGTGTAAACGGTGAACAGCAATCAGCAGTCGTGTACCGCGGAAGTTACCCACCAATTGCCGCAGGGGTCTCGGCCCGGTCCTCGACGGCCAGTGACAAGACGTCGAGCTGTGGAGCGAGGTTGCCGCCGGTTCGCTGTCCACCGTCACCACCGACGTCCGCGACCTCACCGGCCGCGACCCACGCATCTTCGACGCCTTCCTCGCGGCATCCACGTAGTTCCTTTTGGCCGGACACGGCGGCGCGGGCGGCGGGTCGTCGTGGATGAGGGGCAGATGGCCGAAGGCGTCGAGGACCGACTCGTAGACGGGGACTACCCCTTGTCCCGGGCCGCCCGCAGTGCGGTGTCGTGCGCCTCCGCCCATCTCCCGAGGGCGAACAGCTGTTCCCGCAGCGATTCGCCGAGTTCGGTCAACGCGTACTCGACGCGCATCGCTTTCGCGGCGGGGGTGCGGCGGCTGACGAAGCCCTCGTCCTCCAGTGTGCGCAACGTGCGGGTCAGCATGCGCCGGCTGATGCCCTCGATGGACCGGTCGAGTTCGTTGAAGCCATGCACGCCGGCGGCCAGCAGCCGAATGACGGCCGGGGTCCACTTGTCGCCGACGCGACGTAGTACCCGCGTTACGGGGCACGTTTCGTAGTCAGCCGCGGTGACGACGGTGCCTGCCGTTCGGTCAGTGGACATGGATGTGCCTTCTTTCTCGAGCCCCGGCGGACCGTCGAGGATCAGCCTATGCACACCATCGAGTTGGGCGATGTCTCGGTGACGCGGATCGGGCACTTCGACAACCGGCCGCTGTCGCCGGCCGAGTTCTTCCCCGGCACCGACCTCGAGCTGTGGGAGGCGAACCGGTCCTGGCTCGCACCGGCGCACTGGGACCCGCAAGCGGATCGGGTCCGCATCGCCGTCCAGACCTGGCTCCTTCGCAGCGGCGGCCGGGTCATCCTCATCGACACCGGGCTGAGCCCCGATCCCGCCCGCGCCGGTGTCCCGGCCGGTGGCGACCTGCCGGTCGGGCTGGCGGCGGCGGGGGTGGCGCCGGCCGACGTCGATCTGGTCATCTGCACGCACCTGCACGCCGACCATGTGGGGTGGAACACCCGCGTCGAGCCGAAGACCGGGCAGCGCGTCCCGACGTTCCCCAATGCCCGGTACCTGTTCTCCCGTCCCGACGTCGATTTCTTCCACCCCCGCAACCTCGCCGAGGGACCCGGCCGCAGCGCCGCCGTCTTCATCGAGTCGATCGAGCCGATTCTGCGGGCCGGTCAGGCGACCGTCTGGGACGGTTCGTACACGGTCGACGAAAACCTTCGGTTGTCGCTCGCCCCCGGTCACACGCCCGGGCTCGGTGTGCTGACCCTCGAATCGGGTGGCGCCCGGGCGGTATTTGTCGGCGATCTGCTGCACTCGCCGATCCAGGTGCTCGAGCCTGACGTGTCGAGCTGCTTCTGCCACGATCCGGCGGCCGCGGCCCGCTCCCGCCGTCAGGTCCTCGAGTGGGCGGCTGACCACAACGCGCTGGTCGTGCCAGCACACTTCGGCGGGACCCATGCGGTGGAGGTCGCGCGAAACGGGTCCGGCTTCACCGTATTGGCCGATGCGGAGCGGACGTGGCGATGAGCGACCGTCACTGCGCGGGCCAGCTCGGCCGCGGTGGCCAGGGTCTCGGCGGCGGCCAGGCGGACATCGGCGCCGCGGTCCGCGTCGTGGGCGGCCGCGCGGGTCAGCAGGCGGGTGGCGTCGAGGCGAATGCTCAGCTCGCTGAGCCGGAAGTGGCGGCTATCGGGTCGGTTCCGGGTACCACGTGGGTCGTGGACTGATCCTGACATCTCGGCACGTGGTGGGTGAGGCGTGATCGGCTATCCGCGATTCAGGAACCGGCCAACCCGTTCCTGGTCACGGAGTGGATGGACGCCTGCCCGTTCTGACCCGTTCCGACGCACGGACGCTCGGACCCGCCGCTGCCGGCCGCCAGCGTGGCCGGCCGGGCCCGCTCGGCAAGGGCCGACAACGGCCGGCCGTGCGGGTTCCCAGCCTTGACCGCTCGTTGGGTCGTGGCTAGCATATCAACGTTCATCGTTGCGTTGATGAGCAATGGATGGACGGATGCAGTTCAGGCAGGGCGCCTGGGATACCGGTTTCCCCGTTCCTCAGTTCCGGCGTATGCGGGTGCTTGGAGGGCGCTGCTTCGGTAATACGCAGTCCGAGGAGAACCGATTGTCGAACAGAGACGTTGGGCTGACCGCGGACTATTCCGGCGGCGGCGCCGACGCGGCATTGCGGGTTTCGGTTGTCGTGCCCACCCACAACCGCGCCGAAGACCTGCGCCTCACGCTCGAGAGTCTGTGCGGGCAAACGCTGCCGGTCGACCAGTATGAGGTGATCGTCGCGGACGACGGTTCGAGTGACGAGACGCGGGCGGTCGTGAACTCCTTCGCCGGCAGACTGCGACTCAAGTACCACTTCCAGGAGGATCTCGGGGCCCGAACCGCGCAGGTGCGCGACAACGGCGTCACGCGGGTGCGCAACGCCGGCGCGCGGCTGGCCGCCGCGCCACTGCTGGTGTTCCTGGACTGTGCCACGCTGGCCGGCCCGGATCTGCTCACAGCGCATCTGCTCGTGCACACACCGCCGACCGTGCCGGGCGTGGCGTGCGCCGGATACGTGTACGCATACCCCCCACGCAAGGTCGACGACCCGGACTACGCGTGCCCGGCCGGACTGGCCGAGGCCGTCAAAACTCTGACACCGCAGCAGGTGGTGGACCGCTATCGGGACGAGCCCAGGTTTCGCGACCCGCGGCACGGCGAGTTCGAGAAGGTCGGGTTCGACCTGAGCAACCGCATCTTCCCGGAGGAGCTGTTGTGGAGTTCGAACTGCTCGGTACCCGCCGCCGACTTCTGGATGGTCGGCGGATTCGACGAAAGCTTCCGCGGCTGGGGCCTTGACGACATCGACCTGGGCTACCGGCTGGCCCGTAACGGTACCGCGATCCGGCTGAGCATGGACGGGTGGGCGATCGAGGCACCGCACGAGCGGGACGGGGCGGTGAACTTCGCGGGCCTCCTCCGCAACGCCCAGAGCTTCTTTGACAAGTACCGGTTCGCCGAGCCGACGCTCGAGCTCGGCTGGCTGGTCATGCAGCCGCCCGGCCAGCCGGGGCTGTCCACATTGGAGACGCTCAATCGCAAGGTGGCCGACTGGACCCGCAAGTGCGCCGGACTGACCGTTACCGCGGAGCTGGAGAAGGCGTTCGAGTCCATCGCGTCCGACACACGCGTCGCGGTGTTCGGGGCCGGGGCCGTCGTGCCCGCAGTCGGGCAGTCGTGTGTTCTCGCCGATTTCGACCGGCAGGTCGTGGACCGGCTGCTCGCGGACGGCGCGGGGACGCGCCACGACGTGCGCCACAATGTGGGCATCCACACCGCGTTGCCGGACAAAGCGGTGGACACGGTGCTGATCACATCGAGGCTCGACGGGCTCTGGGGCGCCTTCGGTCCGGCGATTCTGGCCGAAGCCCACCGTATCGGCACGCACGTGTCCGTCCTCACGGCGGATTGCTAGCCCGACTGGTCTCCGGGGACCCGCGACACGAAGCGACGCGGACGCGCACGGGATCGGCGCGATCCAACAGGCCGTCCCGGATCCGGCCAGGGCACGACCGGATGCCAACTGATGCACGAGCTCATAGCACTGGTACGCGCGCGTGACGCCGGCCAGGTGCCTCCAACCGCAGCAGCGGCGCGCACTGGTGCCGAGATGAGCGCCCGGACACGGCGGACCGTGGCCGCGGTCCGTGCTTGCCGCTTGCCTTCAACCGGTCCTTCCCAGAACGACTGCCGCATCCGGCCCGGCGGACCGGGCTCCTCATACCGCCTCACTGGAAGTTCGCCTCGATCCACGCGCGGACCGCACTGGCCGCCTTTGCCGCATCGATGAGAACGACTGTGCAGTCGTCAATATGCGAGATGTCAGTGGCCCCGGCAGTAACGGCCTGATCAGCGAGCTTGGCGACGACGGAGTCGCCGATCTCCAGATCCTCACGCTCCCAATACGGCAGTGCTCCGTAGAACGTGTCGAGGGTCCGATACGTCGCCCACACCACCTCATCGCCTTTGCGTACTGGCATCTCGTACTCGTGATACCGCTTCCCTTCCACATCCGCGGTCGCCTCCGCGTAGTGACACAGCGTCAGGGATTTCAGGGGCGCACCGAGCATCAGGACTTGGCCACCTAGCCTGACCAATCCACCCAACGGGCCGAGCGGACCCCATGGGTCGCCGTCGTCGGGCTCGGCCAACAGCTCGGCGCTTCTGGGGCCCAACGCAACGAAGCTCGCCTCTGGATGCGAGCTTCGCTCGGCGGCGGGCCACGTTCGTAGTCGTTCCGGGAACCGTCCGAACTCCCGCCGCGCAGCCGAGATGTGAGGATCGAACGGCGGCTGGTCCCGGTATGCCTGGCGCCAAGGCTGAGGCCAGCTGGCGACATGGTATGGGCTGTCCTCCCAGCCGGACAGTGCCATCAACGTGCCTGCCTCGCCAATGGCGTCGCGGAGGGCGTGCACGACGGAGTCCATCCCCCCGACGACCCACCCGAAGGCTGAAAGCCTGACGTGCACCATCATCACTCCACCTTCGCTCACCCCGATCCGCCGCAGATGACTGGCGAGCCGGGTACGCGTAACGGGCTCGTAGTCGGGCCGGTTGAGTAGCTGCTTCGGGACCAGCACGTCGCCAGCCTGCCAGTGATCCAGGCGGCTGACGAAGGATTTTGGCCATGATCCGGACGGTGGCGATCTCGGCAGCCTCTCCGGCCAACCGCCCGTCGACGCTGCATACCAGCCCCCGGCAGCCCCACGGATGCCGGTCGAAGTTACGCCCAGTGTCAGCGATTGTGGCAAGCGCTCGGGTGTCGTCATGGGCTTCGCGGAGGCCGGGATGTGGCCGCGTTCGCGGCGACGGTACAACGGCGCGGTGTGGAACTGCCGCCGGGACGCGACAATCCGGCATCCGGGACACGCTCGGCTGGCACCTGGTCCCCAGCGACGAGCGCGCCGGCCGCCCGGTCCCGCCTTTCGTGGGACCGGGCGGCCAGCGACTTCGGCCGTCCGCGCAGGTGGGTTCCGCCCGGGCGCGGTGCTGGACCGACGCCGGTCAGCTCCGGGTGAAGCGCTGGTTGGCCTGGCCGTTGCAGGACCAGAGCTGCAGCCGGGTCCCGTTGGCCGTGCCGGGGGCGTCCACGCACAGCCCCGACTGCACCCCGGTGATGGTGCCGTTGGAGTTGACGTTCCACTGCTGGTTGGCCTGGCCGTTGCAGGTCCAGATGATGACCGCGGTGCCGTTGGTCGTGCCGCGGCCCGAGGCGTCCAGGCACATGCTGCCGTACACCTGCAACTGCTTGCTGGACGTGTAGTTCCACGCCTGATTCGCCTGGCCGTTGCAGTCCCACAGCTGTACCGCGGTGCCCGCCGTCTGGCTGGCGTTGGGCACGTCCACGCACCGGCCGGACTGGGCGCCGACGATCCGCTGGCCCGTGCCGCCGCCGGTGCCGATGCTGTAGGAGAAGTCGTTGACGGCGAGGCCGGTGCCGTTGACCCAGGGTTCGAAGCCGGCCTGCACGCTGGTGATGTACCAGGAGTTCTGGGCGTAGCCGCGGTTGACCATGTCGCGGTAGAAGGACGAGACGTTGAAGTTGATCGAGGAGACCGGGCTCTGCCGGACGTAGGAGACGACGTTCCAGCCGTAGTTGCCGTACCAGACGTCCCAGTTCGCGCCCGCGATGTTGACGGTGCCGACCTGTGAGCCGGCGGCGTGCACGGAACCGGTCTTGTTGAGCCAGACCATCAATTCGGCGCCGGTGTTCTGGCCGTCGGTGCGCGGGGTGGGGTCGAACCAGACGTCGTAGGAGGCGTCGTACACGCTGCCGTTGTTGGGGTACGACATCCCGACGCTTGTCGAGATCGTGCCGAACCGGCTGTCGCTGACCGCCAGCGGCAGGCCGCTGCCGGAGGTGCAGGCGCCGTAGTGGCAGCCGGCGTACACCGAGGGGTAGGCGGCCGGGGCGCCGTTCTGCGGCAGGTTGTGCACGGCCGAGGTGACCGCGAAGCCGGTGCTCGTGACGTTGATGCACTGGGTGGTGTCGTCGCCCCAGACGTTGTTCTGCACGATGTACTTGCCGCCCTGGATGGACGTCGACCCGTACTTGGCGCAGATCTGGGTGTCGGCGCTGGCGGGCGACGCCGCCACCCCGACGGCGACGGCCCCGGCAACCGCCAGGAGCGCGGCGGCGACGACGGAAAGTCGTCTCATGTATTCCTCCCATGCTGATTGCGAGCGACTTTGGAGACGCTTCCGAGCAGGACGCTGCTGGCCATCCAGTTTTCGCAGGTGTACTCGTGTGGAAGCGCTTCCGGATCTGTGTAACCGCAGGGCCATGCCGGCGCAACCGCGGATCTCGCCGCCCCTCGATCAGTCAGATGAATCGAGGTGGGAGCACGCGCCGGGCGCGGTCGGCGGTGAAAGTTTCTTCAGGCCGGCTCGCGCAGCACCAGGCGCGTGGGCAGGATGAGGTCGTTGGCCACGCGACGGTGGACCGTTGCCGCACAGCATTGGACGCGGGTGCCGATCCGGCAGGCCAGGGCGGGCGAGTTCGCCGCTGCGAGAGGGGCGCCGGCCGGCCAAGCTGACCGCGACGCCGGCCCGGCTCGGCGCGCAGGCCCCGGCGGCCGCGTCGTGCGGTCCGCGCAACCGAGCGGCCGCATGCCGGCCGAAGCGTGGAGCCGCGGCGCGCTGCGGTCCCGTCATTCAGATGGGGCGGCGAGGACCGTGAAGGACAACTTGGCCCGGTTGCTATGGCCGGTCGTACCGCCGAGTCGGTTGAACGCCGCGCCGAACTGCCTGCCCGTCCGGAAGTAGCCGCGATGAGGCTCACTACGGAACGTCACGCTCGTTGGTCGCCTCCGGCTTCCGCAAGATGCCGAAGCGGGCAGGTCATCATGCAGTCGGCGTGTGTGGCCGTGATGGCGGCGCACGGCTCCGGATCGGCCTCCCTGCCGATCGAAGCCGCTGGGTTCAGTCGCCGCTGTGGCCGACGAAGAAGATCACGTCGGGGTAGCCGATTATGTAAGTATCGCGGCGGCGGTCGAACAGGTCGACATTTCTGGGGGTCTCCCATGATTGACCTGTCGTGCGCTCCCATGCCATGTCCCACGTAGTTGCCGAGCGGTCGCGGCGGTGTCGTGGCGCGGGGATCCGCGCCCCGGTACTCGCCGCCGGCGACGGCGCGCTGCGGTTGCGGAAGGCGCTGCGTGAGGTCTCCCGACATCCGGGAGCAGCGCAGTTGTGGGTATGCGACCCGCGAATATGCGCGAGGGCTTCCGAAGTTCACGGACGGACCGGCCCGTGAGGTGCCACGGCTCTCGATATTGACGCCGGTCGAACGCGTCGATATTCTCGCCTCGAAAATTCTGCGGAAAGTTGCGAAAATTTCGGTACTCCGTACCGGAATCCATCACGCCACCTTCGAGGAGGCTCACGGTGCGATCACGCCGTCTGCTCACCGTCGCAGCCGCGCTCGCCGGGCTCGTCCTGACCGGAAGCACCGCTGCCAGCGCGGTGTCCAGCCAGTCGGACTTCCGGCCGCCGGCGGACTCGCTGCGCGTCCTGGCCGCACCGATCGGATTGCGCATAGGTACCGCCGCGGTCCCGTCCGAGCTGGCCAGCTACGGGCAGATCATCGGCGACCAGTTCTCCGTCGTGACGCCGGGCAACGAGATGAAATGGCAGCTCGTGGAGCCGACCCGGGGTACCTACGACTGGTCCGGCGGCGACAACCTGGTCGCGTTCGCCCGGGCGCACGACCAGCTCGTCCGGGGGCACACACTGGCCTGGCATAACCAGCTACCCACCTGGCTGACCGACGGCGTCACGAACGGGACGTACAGCAACGACCAGCTGCGGGCGTTGCTACACAAGCACGTCACCGACGAGGTCACCCACTTCAGGGGCAAGATCTGGCAGTGGGACGTGGCCAACGAGTTCTTCACCGACAGCACGCCGTCGCAGATGAACCCGAACGACTTCTGGGTGTCCCACCTGGGGACCGGCATTCTCGAGGACGTGTTCCGGTGGGCGCACGCGGCCGACCCGCACGCGATTCTGTGCTACAACGACTACAACATCGCGGGCGAAGACGGCAGCAACGCCAAGTCGGACGCGGTCTACGCGTGGGCCAAGCAGGCACTGGCCGACCGGGTGCCGCTGGACTGCATCGGCGACCAGGGCCACCTGGACACTCAGTACGGCTTCTCCGGCCCGCTCATGCAGCAGGATCTCCAGCGGTACGCGGACCTGGGCCTGAAGGTCGCCATCACCGAGGCCGACGTACGCACGTTCGTCAACAACGCCACCGACAACGTGCCCACCGACCACCTGGCGGTCTTCGCCCAGCCGTTCGAGTACGACCAGATGCTCAAGGCCTGCCTGTTCGTCCGCCAGTGCATCTCGTTCACGATCTGGGGCCTCACCGACGCCAGTTCCTGGATCCCCGCAGTCTTCGCGGGCGAGGGCTACGCGCTCATCTACGACGTCAATCTCAACCCCAAGCCGGCGTACACGGTCCTGCAGCAGGACCTGCGGCTGGCCACAGGCGGCGCGCCACGCCGCCCGGGCACCGGACACTGATCCCGGGCACGTCCCACACCTCGGTAGGACACGTGGCGATCGTGAACGGTGAGATCGGTGGCGGTGCTCGGTCCGCGATCGCGGGCCCACCGGGCAAGGGGCGGCCGTCGACTTGACCCATGTCGAGCGCATCGGCAATGGATTTCAGCGGCTGCCGGAGCCTGTGCCGCAGGGCAGTAACAGGGGGCCAAGGTCGCCGACGTGACCATCTCGTCGGCGACCGGCACCCTTGACAGCGGTACAACAGTCTATTGAACGCCTTCCATTTCTTCGCCTCCCGGTCCGGCGACTCACCCGGCCGGCGGATGAGCGGAAGTCTCCACCTTGGGGGAACCTTGCAGGGTCGACGTCAAGACCAACCGCACGCGTCCACTGATCCGCGAGAGCGAGGAGGCGCGAGCTTGTCGCGCCGGACGCTTCTGGGTGCGGGCGCAGTCGTGGTCGCCGGATTGCCGCTGAACTTGGCCGAACCGGCGTCAGCGGGGCCGCCGGCGCCGCGGGGCGAGGTCCCGTTCGGCCCCGTAGTCGTCACCGATCCGGGAAGCGGCGCCGCGTACGCCCGCGCGGTGCGACTCGAGGGCTCGCGCACCTGGCTGGCCTCGTACCAGCAGTTCGGCGCGGCTGGGTTCCCGATCTTCCGGAGCACCGACGACGGGCACACCTGGCATCACCTGAGCAATGTGCCGAGCACCGGCGATGTGGCCGGGTTCTGGCTGCAGCCTTCCTTGTACGAGCTGCCCCGCGCCTTCGCCGGGCTGCCCAAGGGCACGCTGTTGTTCGCCGGCAACGACCTTGGCGACTTCACCAGCACCAAAATCGAGCTGTACGCGAGCCGGGACCACGGGCTCACCTGGCGCCGCCTGAGCACCGTGGCGCAGGGCGGCCCGCCGAACCCGAACAACGGCGGCACGCCGGTGTGGGAGCCGTTCCTGCTGCTGCACGACAACCGGCTCGTCGTCTACTACTCCGACCAGCGGGACCCGGAGCACGGGCAGAAGCTGGCCCACCAGACCAGCACCGACCTGCGCACGTGGGGACCGGTCGTCAACGATGTGGCGGACCCCGACTACGACCTGCGCCCGGGAATGACCACCCTGGCCCAGATCAACCCGCACCTGTGGATCCTGACGTACGAGAACGGGAACGACAAGACCGGCAACCCTTACGCCGTCCACTACCGGCTGGCTCGGGACCCGGAGTTGTTCGACTCGGCCCCGGACTTCGTCCTACACGACCAGGACGGTTACATCCCGTCGGCCGCGCCGACCGTGTCCTGGTCGGACTCGGGCGGCCCCGCGGGCACGATCGTGGTCACCGCGAACAGCGACCAGGACTTCTTCGTCAACCGGCACCTCGGCGACCCGCGCCGGTGGACGCGGGTGACGTCGCCGATCCCCCGCGGCTACAGCCGGCAGACCATCCCCCTGGACGGGGCGGGCCCACGCCGGGAGCCGGGCCTCGTCTTCGTGGTGACCGGCCCGCCTTATGCCGTGGACGGCCCGATCCAAGCCGGCGTCGTACGGATCTGACGCGACCGGGCAGCCACCCGCGACCGTGGCCGGGCATCGGTGAGGCTTCAGAGGCCGTGCCGGTCAGACGGGCTGAGTGTCCCACCAGCGCGGCAGATCGACGTCCGGCGCTTCCGGGCTCGTGAAGTGGAACGGTACATCGAGATGTCGGGCTGTCGCCCCGCCCGGCTCCGTCGCCTGTCGTGCCTCGGGCCAGGGCGGTACCTGCCCGTTGAACAGGCGGATGTCGCCGCCGTGTTGAGGGCGCGGATCAAGCAAGATCATGGCTTGGTGCGCGCCACGCCGGCCAGGATCCAGGCGGCGGCCAGGACCGTCAGCCCACTCTCCACGGACAACGCACGGCGTCGCTTGAACACCGGCCCATTGTCGGCCTCCTCGGCAACCGGCTCGAGCTGGCGCCCGGCCGAACTCGAGCAAGCCGTCCCACCTGACCGGTTGGTTCCTGGAGCACGGCAGTCCCGCTCGTCCAGCGCCCTTCCTGGTGCCGTTTCCGTACAAGACGATCGCGGTGGCGCTTCGTACCATCGGCGTATTCGCTCGCCGCGGTTCGCCGGCGTGGCGTTGCAACCCGCTTGTCGATCTACATGGGCGACCTCGTCGCTTGACCATGAGGAGCACAGCACATGCGTGATCTGGTCTATACCGGGTTCATGTCGCTCGACGGCATTGTGGATTCCCCAGGCGGCGGGCCGGGCGAGGAGCACCGCAGCGGTGGCTGGGTGGTCAACGACATCGAATTCCTGCCCGAGGCCTTCTCGCTCAAGGGCGAGGAGCTCGAGGACACGACGGCGCTGATGTTCGGCCGGCGCAGCTACGAAGTGTTCGCGCCGCTCTGGCGCGACTCGGACGACCACGCTGCCTACAAGGAGCTGCCCAAGTACGTGGTCTCGACCACGCTGTCCGACGACGCCGTCGTCGAGGGATGGGGTCCGACGACGATCTTGCGCTCGACCGACGACGTCGTCGAGCTCAAGAAGAGCGAGGGTGGCGCAATCTTCATCCATGGGAGTGCGGAGCT
Organism: Dactylosporangium sp. McL0621; assembly: GCF_049995355.1. NCBI lineage: Bacteria > Bacillati > Actinomycetota > Actinomycetes > Micromonosporales > Micromonosporaceae > Dactylosporangium > Dactylosporangium sp. McL0621. The sequence continues at coordinate 7,377,487 of NZ_CP188259.1, read as the reverse complement.
CGCCCAGCGCCTGTCGGACGCAGGCCTGATCAACCGATACAACCTTCTCGTCTTCCCAGTGCTGCTCGCGGCCGGCAAGAGCCTGTTCAGCAACGCCGACAAGGACAAGCAGGTACTGAGCCTCCGAGCGTCCGCGGCCTACCCGAACGGTATCGTAAAGCTGATTTACGACGTCGTCAGCTGATCCAGATCCAGGGCGATCGCACCGCCGGTGCCCTCGCGGAGCTGTCGCGCCGTACGCCCGACGTACCGGCGCAGCGCATGGGCCAGGTGCGGCTCATCGAAGTACTCGAGCCTGCAGACGACATCGGCGACCGGGACGCGGGCGGCCAGGAGCGCCGAGGCCGTGCGTGCGCGTTCGATCTGCCATACGGCGCCCTGGGTGAGCCCGGTCGCCGCTCGAAACCGGCGTTCGACAGTGCGCCTCGAGACTGCTGGACGGTAGCCGCGGCGGACCTCGGTGACGAGCGGGTCACGGACCACAGCTCCGGAGCGTACGAGACGGTCGACCAGCGCCTCCGCGTCGTCGGGGCCGGGCGTCTCCCAGCGGATGCCGTCCAGCCGAAAGGTCCTACGCGTGGCGTCGGGGAGGTCGACACTCCCGTTGACGAGGGCCGGCGTGGGCACGGCCCGGAGCGACGTGCCCACGGCGAACTCGATGCCGACAAAGGACGCGCCCTCCGGCACCGGCACGGTGCCGGTCCCGGTCTCGGGGCCGGAAATGCCCGCGTACGCCGTGCCCTCGCGCTCCCAGAACACCAAGCCCCAGCACACCGCTGCAACGGAGGTCATCTGCGCGACCTGCTCGCTCGTACAGGTCCACACGGTGTCGACCCACGGCGAGTCGGACCCGCGCGTCTCGAACCGCAGTCCCACGGGAGAAGGATAGGCACAGTTCGCCGTACAACCTTGGCTTCCTCATCTGCCGCCGTCAACGCGCGTTGATCCCGGCCGTCGCCAGCTACTGCTGGGCGGGGCCGATGACGTGGCGGTGGTGCCGGTGCGGGTAGAACCGGCGGATGTCGGCGAGGAATTCGTCGAAGCGATGTTCGTCGGGTTCTTCGTTCTCGATGCGGGCGGCCAGGAACCCGGCCAGTTCGGCGTCGCCGAGCATGGCGGCAGCGAATGCTGCGGCCTGCAGCGGTCCGGTTCCTTGCGGCAGCACCGGCCGGTACCGGCCCCAGTGTCCCGGGCGCTCCTCGCCGGCGAATACCTGTTGTGCCCAGAGTGGTCGCTGCCCTTGAGTACTGATGTGGGCCAGCACTCCAGCGTCCGATCCTGCTGTTGACATCCGCTTCTGCCGCAGGTCTCGCGCGGCAGCCGCCCCGAATCGCCACACCCTGTGCCTACGGCTGAATCCCGCCGGCGCACGCTCTTGCCGAGAAAGCGGATGTCCGATCATGGCAGAGATGCGGGCCCGGCCTGGCGTTCAGCCAGGTCCGCATCGCACGTGGCTTACGAATGTTCAGTGCTGAGCGGGTTCCCACCACACCAGATTGGCGGCCACCTGGGTCACTGGCTCGATGATCTCCCACGCCTCGGCGATCAGGTCATCGTCAATCCGCCAGATGTCGACGACGGCGGTCTCCGGTCCTGCGCCGGGAAGCCAGCGCCGCGAGTACATCACGACGTGATCGCCGTCGGCCAGCACCTGATGGATCTCGACCTGCATGCCGGCGAGCGGTACCAGTGCTGCGCGGACGGCGGCGAGCCATTCCACCTTGGTCGAGGTGGTTGTACCCGGTCTGTGGTGGATGAAGTCATCACTCAGGAACGGTGCGAGCGCATCAACGTCACCCGTCTCGATCAGTCCTGCCAGCGCCCGTTGGACGATGCTCTTGTTCTCCGCGGTCATGGACGCAGTGTTTCCGCGGCCGCTTCGATTGTCGATGAACTCGGACTTCATGGCGTCCGGCTCAACGTTGAGTACCCTTCATGATCGTGTACACGGTCGGGGGACTCTTGCGGCAATGGCGGCATCGCTGGGGACTCAGCCAACTGGACCTTGCGATCGCGGCGGACGTCTCGGCTCGTCACGTCAGCCTGGTTGAGACCGGTAAATCCAAGCCGAGCGCCGACATGATCCTTCGACTCGCGGATCAACTCCACGTGCCGCTACGTGATCGCAACCGGCTCTTGCTCGCCGGGGGCTTCGCACCCCGGTACGCCGAGCGTCCGCTCGCCGACAACGCGCTGTCGGCCGTCCACGACGCGATTCACAGGGTCCTTCGCGCCCACGAGCCCTATCCGGCGGTGGTCTTCGACCGGCGGTGGAACATCGTGATGACCAATCGCGCTGTCGACCCGTTCTTCGCACAGGTGGCTCCCGATCTGCTGCGGCCGCCGGTCAACCTGGTACGGCTGGGACTGGACCCGCGCGGATTCGCTCCCATGGTCGTCAACCTGGCCGACGTGCGCGCGGTGTTCCGCACCCGGATCTCACGCCAGCTCGCCACGGCTCCCGACCCTGAACTCACCGCACTCTACGAGGAACTGTTGGCGCCCGAACCGGAGAATGCGTTGAGTCAACGGATCGAACCGGACGTCGTGATACCGATGATCCTTCGCGTCGGCGGACGAGAGCTGCGGCTGTTCTCGACCATCACTACATTCGGTACCCCGATGGACATCACGATCGACGAAATCGCGATCGAGTCCTACTACCCGGCCGACGCGGAGAGTGCCGCCTACTTCAGGGAGTAGCCCACTGTCATGCCGCCGCGGGCGCTCTGGTGTTCATGGGCGTCGGTGACGCACGGTGATACACCGGCTGACTACGTCCGCCGATCATCGATGATGTGAAGGTCTCCTGGAGGATTGCTGGTCGAGCCTACTGACTGTCGCCGCCGCGGCGGCGGCGAGCTCGACATCCGCTGGAGCCACTGGCTTGCTGGTCGAACGAGCTGTTGGAATGTTTGTGTCACCGTAAGGAGGAAACTGTTCGGCCCTGGCGCCACGGTAGAAGGCGCAAGCCGGAGGTGGCCGTAGGTGGAACCTCCGTTTGGCTGCCAACAGAGGCCAACAACCCTAGAAGAAGGTGACGTGCGTGGCGAAGTACTTGTTTCAAACCACCTACACGACCGAAGGCGTTCGTGGCCTCCTCGACGAAGGCGGCAGCGGCCGCGTTACGCAGACTGAGAACTTGATCGCCCGTCTCGGAGGCCGACTGGAGTCGTTCTACTTTGCCTTCGGTGGTGCGGACGTATACCTCATCGCGGATCTGCCCGACAACGCGACGGCCGCCGCCGTCGGCTATGCCGCCACCGCCTCCGGCGCGGTCAGGACGAAGACGGTTGTACTACTGACGCCAGAAGAGATTGATCGAGCCGCCCAGCAAAAGGTCAGTTACCGACCGCCCGGTGTCCACTAGGGCGGAATCCAGGGCCGCTCCGATCCACTGATACGCAGGGCGCTCTGCCCGGCGTTTGCCACCCGTGCCGACCCTGTGCGCTTTCCCGTGCGACGTGGACACCCTGGCACTGGATGGTCACGTGCGCACAGCTGCCGCCGACCGTTCGGCAACATTTGCACGCTCGATAGGCTGCTGTGGCGGCGCTGATCGGCGCTCCGAGTTGTGCGATCGCGCCGACGGCTGGCGTGGGTTCAATCAGGTATAGCCTGAGATCTATGCCTAAGATGCCGCAGGAGTTGTGGTTCGCAGCGATCGCTACGGCTTCTTCGGTAGGGTCCGCATCCGCGACCTCAGCCGCCAGTGGCGTACCGGCTTCTTCGCAGGCGGCCGCACCGTCGCCTGCGCCGGCGGCGATGTCCGCTCGTTGCAGGCCGAGGGCCGCGATGATGCCACTACCGGTGGCGTCGCCGTCGTCAGCCAGGGCGATGGCGCCTCGGTCGAACCAGACTTCGACGCCTTCGCGACGGCGGATGGCCGTCGTGGCGAAGGCGCGGCCTGCGGTGCGCTGGCGCCCCGCGGTGCTCGGTGGCGCCGCTGCGGTGCAGCAGGACGGCTTGCGCGGCGATGGTGCCATGGCCGCAGTTCGTGAGTTCCCCGGCGCTGGTGAAGAAGCGCACCGTGGGCGCATCCGCTGTGCCGGTGTCGATGAACGCGGTGTGGGAGGTGCCGGTCGTACGGGCGATGGCGTGACGGTCGTCGTCGGTGAGCGTGGCGTTGTCGATCACGACCGCGGTGGGGCTGCCGCCCTGCCCGTCGCGGGTGCAGGCGTTCACCACTGCCACCGGTGGGCCGGCCATCAGGTGGGTGTGACGTCGGCGAAGCGGGGAGCACCGGGCTCGAGTTCGACGTGAGCGGTGCGGGCGGCGAAACAGATTGCGTGGTACCACCCGCACAGCAGTGGCAAGTCGAGCAGTTGCCGCTCGTCGAACAATTCCTGCGCGGACCGCCACAGTTCGTCGTTGATGTCGCACGAGTCGTGCAGGGCGTCCACCATCCGGATGAGCGTGGCTTCGCGGCCGGCCGTCCAGCAGGGATCGTCAGGGCACCCGTGGGTGAGCGAGGTGACCTCGGCCGGTGTGAGCTCGGCGCGGTTGGCGAAGACCATCACGTGGACGCCCCACTCGTATTCGCAGCCGCAGCGCGCGCAGGTTCGCAGGATGACGATCTCCCGCTCGCGGAGTGTCAGGGACAGGAAGCGGCCGAGTTCGTACCTGCCCCAGTGGCTCATCGCGATGGTCATCGGCAAGTTCCTGGCGAACGTTCGGAACAGGCCGATAGGAGGCATACCAGCCGGCATCATCGTGGCGAGTTGTGCCGCCACGTCTGGCGTGAATGGCGGTTCGAGCGCTGGGATACGGGCCATAACCCCTCCAGGTGATTCGGATTCAGAAGCACCGTACCGATTCGGTTTCCGAAGCGCCAGGGGGCGGTGCTTCAGGGGTTCAGTGTTCGCCGTCCTCGCCCAGGGCCGAGGCCCACGCGTCGGACCAGCGGGCGAGCGGGCGCAATGCCTGGTAGGCGCCGCGGCCCAGCTCGGTGAGCGTGTAGGCCGCGTCCGGCTGCTGGGCGACGAGCTGGGCGTCAAGGAGCTCGGTCAGCCGTTGCCGCAGGACGCTGGAGGACATGTTGTCGCAGTGCTGCTGCAACGCGCGGAACCCGACCGGCCCGTGCCGCAGCTCCCAGACGATGCGCAGGTTCCAGCGGCGGCCGAACAGGTCGAGGGCGGCCATGAGGGGTCGTCCGGTGCTCGATCCGCGTACCGGCCGGCCTGGCCTGGGTACCGTCATCGCCTGTGCCGCCCCTCTTGATGCTTCGAACTTCGATACAGTACCGTCCGCTGTGGTGATTCGATTTCCGAAGCGGCAGGGGTGGCTTCATGAGGCGACTGCGCAGCGTGGCGGTGCGATGACGCTCCCGCCGCTGCCGGAGAAGGACCACCACTGCGAATCGTGTGGTCGGCGATACGGCGAACTGACCCCGTCGGCGGCCCTCGGGCTGATCCGCAGCCATCCCGCGCAGTACCGCCGCCGGCTGCAACACCTGTCCGTCGATGTCCTGCGTCGGCGGCCCGCAACCGTAACCAAAGGAACCGAACGATTCGATCTGATCGTCGCCGATGCGGGCCGTTGGCTCCGTGCCCGCGATCCGCGCCGCCCAACCGAGGCTCACACCGCAGTCGTCGAAGGCAGCCGGTGTTTGCGGTGGTACCCGTACAGGCGACGGCCAACTACTCAACGGAGGTTCTCATGCACAAGCTGGTGGTCCTGTACCCCCACCCCGCCGATCCCGACCACTTCCGCGACTACTACGTGACCAACCACCTTCCCCTGGTCACCCGCATGCCGGGCCTGCTCGCGTGGCGCTACAGCTTCGACGTCGCAGCCACACAGGGACAAGCGCCATACTTCGCGATCTTCGAAGCCGAGTTCGCTGACGCTGCGACCATGAACGCGGCGAGAGCGTCGCCGCACGGCCAGCAGGTGGCCGCCGATGTCGCCAACTACGCCACCGGTGGTGCGGTCGTCATCCACTACACGGTGCAACACGGCACCGGCTGAGCCTGAACCCGGACGAAGCGCCCCACGTCCAAAGAGCGCCACGTCGGCCTCAACACCAACGGCGACAGCCCCGGCGGGTCAACACCGCGACCGTCATCACCGCCGTGACCGCGAGCGTGCGCCGAGGCCGCGTGGGTCGGCTGGCACCGCGCGCAGCGACCGGAGATGTCCGTGTCGAATACTCCTGACCGACTTCGGCAACACCAACTTGAAGATTGCGTGGGGCGGGGCATCGAATGCCACGGTCTCAATGAGCCCGTTGGCGGCGTCGCGCGATGAGTACGACGCCGCCTGCGAGGAAGAGCGGCCCGATGGTGAGCACTCGCAGCCACCACGGCCACGGGCCGCGATCGATGCCGGTATCGCGTACCTGAAGGTCGCTGGTACGGGCGGTCGCGAATTGTACCGTGTCGATGAATTGGTCGTCGCCGGGTTGGAGCCGGGCGAGGAGCCGGGCCGACCCCGTCGGCGGCACTGAGACGATCGTGTCGTGGTTGGTTGCCAACAGGTCGGCGCCCTGCCAACCGAGAACCGCGGTCGCGTCGGTGTCGAGCGGCGTGGACGCCCTGGTGGACAGGTCGAGGACCGCCAACCCGTCCGGATACCAATACCCAGCGGCCCAGGACGGGCTGCCCGCGGCCATCCGATAGAGCGCAAGCCGGCTGCCGTCTGGTGACCAGGCGGCTGGCCCGCCGAGCCGGTGCCTGTCCGGCAGCGGGAGGACCGTGCTCCCGCCACCGGTGAGTAGGCGCAGCTCGGTGCCGACCTGGACGGCCAGCGTTCTGCCGTCGGGAGAGAACGCCGCGTCGAGCACCCCGCGCTGCCCGGCGACCGTGGACGTGACGCCGGTGGCCAGGTCGAGCAGTGTCAGTTCGCCGTCGGCGGCGAGCGCGACCCGGGGATCGCCATGGCTGTCCGGCCGATACGGCGCGACGGCGTACGCAAGCCGCATCGAGTCCGGCGACCAGGCGAGTAGCTGTACCGCCGAGCCGGCAGGTACTGGGTGGCTGCGGGTACGGCCGGTGGTCAGGTCCACGATCGCCACATCCTGGACCGGCCCCAGCGCGTCGGAGACGGCGACCCCGCTGCCGTCGGGAGACAGCAGGGCGTCGACGGGCCAACCGCGCTTACTGGCGATGTCGATCTCGCGGTAGGTGCGCCCGTCTATCCCGACGGCGACGAGCTGCGGGGTCTGGAAGGGCATGTCGCCTTGCCCGTACCCGTAGATGGCGATTGCGGGCCCGGCAGGCGCGGCGGATACGGTGGCGGTGAGGTAGGAATGGTCGGCGAAGACGCGCGGTAGCGTGGCGGGACCAGCGGCAGGTGCGCCAGGCGCCGCCGGCAAGCGCGCCAGCCCCACCGCGAGCAGCAACATTACGACGGCGGCGGCCGCGAGCACGGGCCGCCATGACCGGCGAGAGGCCACCAGCATGACGGGCGGCGCCACCGTGGGCACGGGGATCGCCTCGACGAGTTCGTGGATGGCGGCGCGCAGGCGTTGGTCAGTGGTCATCGAGGTGCTCCCGCAGTGCGGAGTGGGCCCGGTTTAGCAGGGACTTGACGGTGCCCGGCCGACAGTTCAGCGCGTCGGCGATGTCGGCCTCGGACAGGTCGAGGTAGTAGCGCAGAAAGATGGCCGCCCGGTGCCGCGGACGCAGCCGGGCGAGGCCGGCGCGGACGGCGATCGCGTCGGGCCCCAGCGGCACGAGCGGTTCAGGCTCAGGCTGGCCGGCATGACGGCGTTCCAGCCGACGACGACGCACCCAGGAGGTGCACCTGGACACGACGGCGCGGCGCAGCCATGCGGTCGGTTCGCGGACGTCCGGACGGTGCAGCAACGCCAGGAACACCTCCTGCACGACGTCCTCCGCCGCCGGTACGCTGCCGGTCGTCACGCAGGCCAGCCGCACCATGGGGGCGAACTGCGCCGCGTAGAGCGCGTCGAAGTCGCCCCGGACGGCCGGTTCGGAGAGCACGGTCACTTCCTGCAGGCGCACAGCAGCCGCGATCGGTTCCACCCGGCCCAGAATCGCCCACCTCAGCCCGCGACACCACGCCCCCGAAGCGCGGGCAGTGAAGCCGCGCCGCAGCTGTCAGGGCGTGCCGAAGATTACTTGTGGTTGCCAGATCGACGGTCCTTCATCGATACGGCCCCAGCTGAACATCCGCACATGCCGCCGTTGGTGCGCGGTGGCGGCTCGACCTCGTCACCGACTGTGACCAGCCTCGGCCGTCCGCTCCTCGTGAAGGATCTCATTGAGCAGCCTGTCGGCCAGCCGGCGCCCGTGCACACGGCAGGGCCGCCGCTCGCGTCATGGCGCGGTTCCGGTTGCGCGAACGAGCACAGTTGGAGATAGCCTGTGTCACATATGGCTACCTTTCGCAGTGCATCAACACTCCTCTCCTCGGACGGCACCAGAACCCCCGGCACCGCTGCGCTGTTCACTGAGCCCGGGCGCAAGGGCGGAACCCCGCCGTGGGCCGGCGACTTCCGGCTCGCAAACGGCGCCGGCAACGGCCCTAAGGACGCGGTCGGACGGACCTTCACTTTGGAGCTGCCCGACGGCCGCACCGGCAAGGTCGTGGTTCAAAGCCTCAAGAGCGGAAAAGGGGGCGTCACGTTGGCGTTGATGGGCCAGGACGCACCCCCCTTCTGATCAGGGAAAGAGCTGCGGCAGGCGGCCCACGGCGGTGGAGCACGAGCTGAGCTCTGGGCGATGGGCGAAGAAAACGACGCGCGGCGTCGAACTCCTCGACGTGTCCGTCGCCTGCACCGGCACGGTATTCGGCCGACATGGCTACCGAGTCAGCCGCGGCTGGTTACCGGGGCGACGAGCAACTGGCCGCCGCCTGCATCGACGCTCGCGGTCAACGGCAGCCCGGGAACCAGCCGGGGAGAACCGGTCTACCAGCCAGTCCGCCGTGTCCTGGGCGCTTGGACAGCGGGCCACCAGTTCGGGCCGCCCTTGGGTTCACCGCCGGGCGCGCACGTTCACGCTCATGCCGCCGATCGTGCGCGCCGCTGTGCCACTACGGCTGGTCGATCTCGACAGATCAACACGACCCTCGAAAACGACCGCGAAGGATGTCACGCACTGGTCGACCCGGTCCCTCACGGCTGGGTTTGGCTCGTCGCAGACCGCGATCTCGCGGATCTGGCGGGCGTTCGGGCTGCAGCCGCACCGCCAGGACGTATGGAAACTGTCGAAGGATCCGCTGCTCATTGACGAGGTCGCGACGTCGTCGGGCTGTACTTGGACCCGCCAGAACGCGCCGTGGTGCTGTGCGTGAATCCATCGCCCGTTATCGCACACGCATTCATGACTCACGACACGAGGGACATCCCGGCAGCGGCGGCCGTGATATGAACTGCACCGTGGCTGAACCGGAGATCATCGAAGACGGCGACAACGACGAGCCGCTTCCGGGCGGCGGGCGGCCCTTTCCCATCTTGCTCGTCGCTGGTGCCGTCGCGTTCGTGGTGCTCGCGTTCGCTGCGGTCTACATCGGCATCCAGGTGTACTCCGGCCATCAGGCGGAGGCTGAGCGGGCGGCCGAGGACGCTGCGCCGCGGTCGCCTGCCCCGAGCCGGTCGTCCTGTCTGGACCTGCACGACTACGGGTGTGACCCGGCTCGGCGGCTGCCGGTCACGCTCGATCAGCTGATGGAGGCGCAGCGTTTCAGCGCGAGCCTCGAGTGGGTCAACACCTCCGGCACGCACACGCTCAACCTGCCGACGCTCACCGACCAGCCCGGCACCGCCGCCGGGCGGCTCACCGTCGAACATGCCCACCAGGTCGTGTACTCGGTCCGGTGCGAGGCCAACTCGACCGGGACGACCCCACTGACCCCCGTCGAAATCGGCTACCTAAAGCTGTGTGGCAATGCCGCCCTCCCCGGCGACGACCCGGCGTACAGCGGCGCGGTCCAGTGGCTGGCGAACAATATCCATGTGGCCCCGAACGGGCTGGTCGCGCGGTACCAGTGCAGCGGGATCACGTTCTCGCTGAAGATCAGCTCATTGCAGTCCGAACTCGACATCGCCGTCCCGGACGAGCGCAAGGACTGCGGCGCGGCCTGAGTGTTCCGGCCGGTAGACGGTTGCTGGGTTTGACGTGCGGTGACCCGACGTCTGCCGCGCGCGAGCGTGTGTGCGTGGTCGGCCTCCAGATGCAGCACGAACGATCTGCCACTCGGCGGGCCACCCGGTCAGTCGCCGCGACGGCACCTGACCATGGGTACTTCGCGGCATCGTCTAATCACTTTGCCGGAGTCCTGGGTGTCCATCGGGCTGCTCAAGGTAGTGGGAGTGGTCTCGCGGGATGCGGGCGGCGGCTGCGGCGACGGTTGCCAGGTCTTCGCTGGAGAAGCCGGCGCGGCTCAGCACCGCCAGGGATTTGTTCGTTGCCAGCGTGCACAGCGCCAGCTCTGCCGCCTCCTGCTCGCCGGCCCCGGCCGCCAGCAACGCCTGCTTCAGCATCGCCCGCAAACCGTCGATCATGGCGCGGACCGTCGCCTGGCTCTCCGCGTCGAGGGTCGGGAGTTGCGCTGCCGACAGCGTGAGCAGGCAGCCGTCCGGGACCGTCGGGTCGGCGATGCGGTTCAGAGTGACCTGCAGGTAGGCGGCCACAACGGTGCTCGGGCCCGGGTGCGGGCCGGACAGTGCCTGGTCGTACAGCGGGTGGTAGGTCTGCGCGTACCGTTGCAGGCTTTTCCGGAAGAGGGTGCTCTTGTCGCCGAAGGTGCTGTAGAGCGAGCTGCGGCCCAGGCCCGTGTCCTCGGTCAGGCGGTCGATCGAAGCCTCCGCATAGCCCCAGCGCCAGAAGACGTACATCGCGCGTCGTAGCGCCTCGTCCACGTCGAATTGCTTACGCCCCGCCATGGTTCGTCAGCCTACACCCATCTTGCACCGATCGTTTCAAGATGTGTATGGTCACCGGCATGAGAAGTTGGACTGATCGTTCCATGATGGGTACGGCCGACGGTACGACACGCTTGCGTTCGCTGCGCCTGCCCGACGGGTTCACCGACGTCTTCACCAGCCGGCTCGTGGAACTCGACGGGCTGCGGCTGCACGCGGTCACCGGCGGGGACGGCCCGCCGCTGCTGCTGGTCGGCGGGTGGCCACAGACCTGGTACGCCTGGCGGGAAGTAATGCCCGCGCTCGCCCGCACGCGCACCGTCGTCGCTGTCGACTCGCGCGGGTCAGGCCTCTCCGACAAGCCCGACGCCGGTTACGACGCCGGCACGCTGGCCGCCGATCTCGTCGCGCTGATGGCCGCGCTCGGGCACGACCGGTTTGACGTGGTCGGCCACGACATCGGCATGTGGACCGCATACGCCCTCGCTGCCGATCACCCCGAGCGGGTGGGCCGGCTCGCCGTCGTCGACGCCATCATCCCCGGCCTCACGCCGACCCCGTCGGTCTTCAGCCCGGCCGCGGTCAACCAGCGGCTCTGGCACTTCGGCTTCAACCGGCTCACCGACCTCAACGAGGAACTGGTCCGGGGGCGGGAGCGGCTCTTCTTCGGCTACCAGTTCGCCAAGAAGGCCGCCACCCCGGACGCGATCCCCGCCTACGCCGTCGACGTCTACGTCGATGCGATCGTCGCGGATCCGCGCGGGCTACGGGCGAGCTTCGCGTACTACCGGGCGCTGGACGAGACGATCGCGCAGAACGAGCAGCGCGGGAAGACCCGGCTGACGCTGCCGGTGCTCGCCGTCGGCGGCGCGCGGTACAGCGGCGCGCTCGTCGCCGAGACGATGCGACTCGCGGCCGACGACGTCACCGAGACGGTCCTCGACGACTGCGGCCATTACGTGGCCGAGGAGCAGCCGGCGCGGTTCACCGAGGTCCTGGAGGACTTCCTCGATGGCGAACCAGTAGCAGGCGTGCCGCACAGCTGACACCTTCATGGCGGAGCTTCGCCCTGCCGGTCTTGCGCCTCCGCTCGTTCACGGTGCGGCGCCTCTCACGAGCCAAGCATCGACGGCGACCCGTGTGTTGGCGATGGTGCGCGACGAGCAATGGCGATGTCCGCAGACGCCTGCCGCACGGTCTCGGCCGCGATGATCGCGGCGTCGCCCTGGTCGAGTCACCCCGACCAGGGCGACGGCCGCCGCCATCCGCGGTCACGGTCGCCGAGAGATCCGCGCTCTGCATCGACCTCCCGCATGCCGTCCAAGCGCTGCAGATCCGCCGCCGAGGACGCCGGATCGACCAGCCGAACGCCTCACCACTGAACCGGCAACTCCGATCGAGTTCGATCGGGTGCGCTGTCAGCGCCGGATGGTGGCTGCGAGGTGCTGCTTCTCGAGCCAGTCGACGCAGGTTGCCGCCACGGCCTGCCAGCCGCTGTCGATGGTGAGGCTGTGGCCGCGGTCAGGGAACTCGTGTAGTTCGGTGACGGCGGTGGAATGGCGGTACTGCTTGAGCGTCGCCTTGGTGATGGTCTCCGGCACGGTGTGGTCCTGGCCGCCCATGATCAGCAGGAGCGGTCCCCGATCGTCGTTGTCGGTGTCGACGGCGGCGGCTCACCTGTTCGGCCGCGACGACGAGCTGCGCGCCCTGACCGGGCTGATCGATACGGCGGCGGACGGCGGCGGCGCGCTGGTCGTGCGCGGCGAACCGGGCATCGGCAAGTCGGCGCTGTTGCAGGCGGCCTGCACCTACGGCCGCGCGACCGGCGTCGAGGTGCTGCGCACGACCGGAGTTGAGGCCGAGGCGCAGCTGCCGTTCGCGTGCCTGCACCAGCTGCTGCGGCCGCTGCTCGGCCGGGCCGACCGGCTGCCGGCGATGCAGCGCCGGGCGCTGCTGGCCGCGTTCGGCATGGACGACGCCGCCACGCCGGAGCCCTTCATGATCGCCCTGGCCACACTGAACCTGCTGGCCGACGCCGCCGGAGACCGCCCGGTGCTGGTCGCCGCCGACGACGTACAGTGGCTGGACCGGCCCACCCACGATGCACTGGCGTTCGTCGGCCGCCGCATCGGCGCCGACCCCGTCGTCGTCATCGGCACCGTGCGCGCCGGGCACGACGGACCCCTGCTCGACGCGGGACTGCCCGTCCTGGACCTCAGTGGACTCGACGACACCGCGGCCCGGCAGCTCATCGCGGTCTCCGGGGCGACGCTGCCGGCCGTCACCCAGGAACGGATCCTGTTCGAGTCACTCGGCAACCCCCTCGCCCTGGTCGAGCTGCCGGCTGCATGGCGGCGCACCACCGAGCTCACGGCCGAGCACGTCGCCGGGCAACTGCCGCTGACCGCCCGGCTGGAGCAGGCGTTCGCCGGCCGCCTGCCCGACCTGCCGTCCGACACGCGCGACGCGCTGCTGGTCGCGGCGGTCGACCACACCGACGAACTGCCGGAGATCCTCGCCGCGGCCGGCGCGCTCACGGGCCGGGCCGCCACCACCCACGTGTGGACGTCGGCGGCCGATGCCGGGCTGGTCCACGTTGACGAGGCCCGGGTCGTGTTCCGCCACCCGCTCGTGCGCTCCGCGATCCTGCACGCCGAACCGCTGGCCCGCCGCCAGGCCGCCAACGCCGCCCTCGCCGAGGTCCTGGCCGGCGAGCCGTATCGGCGCGTCTGGCACCGCGCCCAATCCATCGTCGGACCCGACGATGCCGTCGCCGACGAACTCGAGGCCACCCACACCATCCCGCTGCGCCGCGGCGCCATCCTGGCCGCCATCTCCTCGCTGCACCGCTCCGCCCAGCTGACCGGCGACGCCGCCCGTCGCGGTCACCGCCTGCTCCTGGCCGCCGAGCACGCCTTCGGCGTCGGCCGCGCCGACCTCGTCGACCGGCTCACCACCGCGGCCGAAGGCTGCCCGCTCTCCACGCTCGACCGGGCTCGGCTCGCCTGGCTGCGGGAGATCTTCAACGACGGCGTGCCCGGCGACGCCGGACGTATCGGCCAGCTGTGCGACACCGCGCTCACCGCGGCCGCCGCCGGCGACCGCGCCCTCGCGCTGAACCTGCTGCACGGAGCGTCCCTGCGCACCTGGTGGGCCTCGGCCGGCCGCAGCGCCCAGGACCGCATCGTGGCCACCGTGCGCAGCCTGGCCGACGCGGCCGCCGAGCCGCGAGCCATCGCCACGATCGCCGTGGCCCACCCGTGCACCGAGGCGGCGCCCGTCCTGGCCGCGCTGACCCGCATCGCACCGGAGGACATCGGTGACCCGGCCGCGCTGCACCTCTACGGCATGGCCGCCCACGCCGTCGGCGACCCGGAGTCGGCGATCGACTGCTTCCAGCGCGCCGAACGCCACCTGCGCGAGCAGGGCCGTCTCGCGCTGCTGTCGCAGGTGCTCACCATGCAGGTGCTCAACCGGCTCGAACTCGGCGAGTGGGACCGCGCGGTCGCCGCGGTCGAGGAGGGCCGACGCCTCGCCGCCGACACCGGCCAACCCATCTGGGACACCGGTTCCCTGTCGCTCAACGCCGTGTCGAGAGCCTGCGTGGCGACCCCGACGCCGCCCACGCGATGGCCGGCCGGGCCGAACAGGCCGCCGGCACGCAACGCCTCAACAACCTGCTCGCCTGCGTTCAGCTCGCCCGCGGGCTCGGCCTGATCCGCACCGGCCGGCACACCGACGCCTACCACGCGCTGCGCCGGATGTTCGACCCCACGGACCCGGCATTCCACGAGTCCGAGCGCTACCACGCCCTGGCCCCCCTGGTCGAGGCCGCCCGCAATGCCTGCCTCGACGACGACGTCCGGCCGATCGTCGCGGACATGGCTCGGCTGGCCGTGGCGACCCAGGCTCCGACTCTGCTGGTCCACCTGGGCTATGCCGAGGCAGTGCTCGCGGCCGACGAGGACGCCGAACCGCTGTACCGGGCGGCCCTGGCCCGTGACCTCACCAGGTGGCCGTGGCACCGGGCCCGGCTCGAGCTCGCCTACGGCTCCTGGCTGCGCCGCCAACGACGGATGACCGAATCACGGATCCCGCTGCGCGCCGCCCACACGACCCTCGAGCTCATCGGCGCCGACACCTGGGCCCAGCAGGCCGCGATCGAACTCCGCGCGGCCGGCGAGCGACCGACGACAGCGGCCCCGGCCCTGCACGACGTGCTCAGCCCGCAGGAGTTGCAGGTTGCCCGGCTCGCCGCGACCGGCCTGTCCAACCGCGAGATCGGCGAACGGCCCTACCTCTCGCCCCGCACCATCGGCTCGATCCTCTACCGCATGTTCCCGAAGCTCAACATCACCTCCCGCGGCCAGCTCGCCGCCCGGCTGGGCCGCGACGCAGTCACCGACTGACCCGCACGGCGCCGCCAACGGCAGTCGAACGACCGCAGCACCCGCCGCTGCGTACCCGCCAGGCTCTTGGCCATGGACGACATCGCATCCACCGCGAACACGGCCGGCGAACCGGTCCCGGACCAGCTGCGCTTGCTGTTCAACAACCCCGACGACGTCCGGGTGCGGCACCTGCCCTGCGCACTGCCCGGACTGGGCTCCCTCGCGGTGCACTTCGGTGCCGGCGCCCGCACCCGGCCGCACATCCACCACCACGGCCAGCACCTCGTCGTCGTCGAGGGCGTCGGCGTCGTCGCCGACGACGACGGACTGCACCTCGTCCGCGCCGGCGACGTGATCAGCAACCCGCCCGGCACCTGGCAATGGCACGGCGCCGTCCCCAGCGAGGCCATGACCCACGTGACGTTCGAGGCCCCCGGCGACTTCGACACCAACGTCGACCGCCGCGACTGGAACACCACCTACCCCGACACCCTCGGCGCCTGAGCGCCCGACCCGGGAAGGACCGCACCATGTCCCACCACCTCGACTCGCCCCAGGCCCGCCAGGACCCGCGGCTCAACATCACCGACCAGTACCTCTTCGACGCCGACGGCGCCACCGTCCTCGTGATGAACGTGCGCACCTCGCTTGCAGGCGACACCTTCACCGACCCGTTCCACCCCGAGGCCCGCTACGAGTTCAAGATCCACCTCGCCGGCCGCGGCCGGGAGGACCTCACCTACCGGTTCGCCTTCGGCGCCGAGCAGGACGGCGCCCAGCCCTACACCCTGGAACTGCTCACCGGACCGGACGCCGGCGACGACGCGGCCCGCGGCACCGTCGTCGCCCAGGGCCGTACCGGTGAGCGGGCCACGACCACGCAGGGCGGCGCCGTCTGGGCCGGGCACGCCGTCGAGCCGTTCTACCTCGACCTGACGCTGCTCGACGCCGTCGACCGCACCGTGCTGCGCGGCGGCGACGAGGACCTCACGCACTGGGTGACCGGCGTCGCCCAGGACACCTTCGCCGGCTCGACCGTGCGCTCCATCGTGCTGCAGCTGCCGGTCGGCGGCAGCACGCTGTACCGCGGACGCCGCATCGCCACCTGGAGCACCACCAAACTGGCCACCGACGCCGGCGGCTGGCGGCAGATCGGCCGCACCGGACTGCCGATGATCTGGCCCATCTTCCGCAACGCCGACAGCCACGAGGCCAGCCACGCCAACGAGACCCACCCCGCCGACGACGCCGCCAACTACGCCGCCGCGATCGGCGAACTCGTCGCCTCCGTCGTGCGCCGCCGTGGCACCGCCGACCGGCCCGACGTCCACGCCGCCAGCCTCGTCGAGCGGATCGTGCCCGACCTGCTCGGCTACGTCGTCGGCAGCCCCGCCCAGTTCGTCTTCGCCGCGTTCAACGGCCGGCGCCTGGCCGAGAACGCCCCCGAGATCATGTTCTCCCTCGCCACCAACTCGGCGATCCCCGGCGGCCTGCGCGCCGCGGACCGCAAACGCAGCCAGGACTCGTTCCCGTACGTCATCCCGGCCGCCTGACCGATCGAAAGGGGTGCGACATGTCCGCCGCCACCATCCGGACCGAACTCGTCGCCGCGCTGACCGCGGTGGCCCTGCTCGCACCCGAGACCGTCGCGTTCGCCCAGATCGCGGGCGTCCCCCCGGCCCAGGGACTGGCCGCGGCACCGCTGTGCGTTCTCGCCTACGCGGTGCTCGGCCGGTCCCCGCGCCTCATCGTCGGCGCCACCGCCGCCACCGCGGTCATCACCTCCGCCGCGGTGGCCGGCCTCACCGCCGACCCCGACCGGCGGGCCCGGCTCGCCGTCGCCCTCACCCTGCTCACCGGCGGCATCCTGCTCATCACCGGCCTGCTGCGCGGCGGCTTCATCGCCCGATTCCTCGCCCCCGAAGCCCTGCGCGGCTTCCTCTTCGGCCTCGCCGTCGTCATCGTCGTCCGCCAGGCCGCCGTCATCGTCGACGTACCGACCCGCACCACCAACGTCTTCGTCCGCGGCTGGGACATCGCCGGCGCCGTGCCGCACTGGCACCTGCCGTCGCTCGCCATCGGCGCCGCCGCCCTCATCGCCCTGCTCCTGCTGGAGACCCGGCTCCCACGCATCCCGGCGACTCTGCTCGTCCTCGCCGCCGCGGCGGCCGCCTCGGCCCGGCTGCGCCTGCGCTCGCACGGCGTCGCGCACGTGCCGCGGGTGCCGGCCGGTGTACCGCGTTTCCTCGTGCCCGACCTGGATGCTGCCGCCTGGCTACACCTGCTGCCCACCGCGGCCGGGATGGCCCTCATTGTCCTCGTCCTCGGCCACGGCGTCGCCGAACGCGTCCGCGACCCTGACGACCCACCCCTCGAACCGAACCGTGAGCTCGCTGGCCTCGGCGTCGCCAACCTGCTGACCGGCGCCGTCGGCGGGCTCGCCGTCAGCGGCAGCCCGTCAGTCAGCCTCGCCGCTCGCGCCGTCGGCGGCCGCACCCGCTGGCTACCCATGGTGACCGCGGCGCTGGTCCTCGTCGTTGGTCTCGCCCTGACGCCGGCGTTCACGTTGTTGCCCGAGCCGGTCCTGGCCGCGGTTGTCATCATGGCCGTCCGTCCGTTCCTGACCGTCCGGCCGCTGCGCACCTACCTCGCCCGCGATCCGCGCGCGTTCGCGGTCGCCGCGACGGCGATCCTCGGCGTCACTACCCTTACGCTCATCCCCGGCCTGCTCATCGCCGTCGCCCTGTCACTGATCATCTTCATCGCCGACGCGAGCCACCTGCACGTCTCCGAACTCGGCCGGGCACCGGACGGGTCGGCCTACCTGGCCCTCGACCGCGTCCCCGGCTTGACCCGCCTTGACGGCGTGACCGTCCTGCGCCCCGATGGCCAACTGTTCTTCGCCAACATCGACCGGCTCGCCGCCGCCGTCGACGCCGTGCCGAGCCAACCCGGCAGCACGATCGTGCTCGACCTGTCCGCCAGCTTCGACCTCCGGCTCAGCGTCCTCAACGCCCTGAGGACCATCCGGCGCCGCACCGAACAATCGGGTCGCGCACTGGCCTTCGCCCACCTCTACCGGGCCGCCCGCGACGCCGTCGCCGCCAGCGACCTCGCCGACGTCGCGACCTACCAAACGCTGGACCAGGCCACTGCCCCCGGTGCTGCCGATCCCGGAACGCCGACGCTGGCCACCCGGTAGGCGCGGACGCCGCTTCGATTTCGGCTCCGGGACTGCCTGCTGCGGTCGACCGAGTTTGCGCCCGACCCGACCGGGTACGACCGCGCTGCGTCTACTCTGCGAAGCCATTGGACATCTCGTACCGGACGACGTCGTTGGACTGGTCCGCGACCTGGGCAGACACTGGGCGCAACCATGCTGGTCGGCACAGGCCGTGCGGCACGGTGACACGATCTAGGTGTCCGGACAGTTCTCACGCCGAGGTCTGATGCCACTCGCACCGGCGAACCAATGCTGTGTGGGCGAGGACTGGGTGAGGGAGGTTCCGGGTGAAGGCGATCGTGGTGAGGGACCGGGCTGCGGGGACGGCCGGGATGGCGCTGGCGGAGCGGCCCGAGCCGCCGGCAGCGATTAATGACGTCGTCGTTCAGGTTCATGCGTCGGGATTCGTCCCGACTGAGACGGAGTGGCCCTCGACCTGGACCGATCGCGCCGACCGTGACCGAACACCGTCGATCCCCGGGCACGAGATGGCCGGTGTGGTCATCACGCTCGGATACGGCACGACCGGTCTGACGGTGGGGCAGCGGGTCTTCGGCATCACCGACTGGCATCGCGACGGCACTTTGGCGGAGTATGTGGCCGTCGAGGCACGCAACCTTGCGCCGTTGCCGGGCGACGTTGGCTTCACGGTGGCCGCGAGCCTGCCGATCTCGGGCCTGACCGCGTGGCAAGGGCTGTTTCAGCACGGCCGCCTTCAGGCTGGGCAGAGTGTGCTCGCGCACGGCGCGGCCGGCGCAGTCGGGACGATGGTGACACAACTCGCGCGCGAGGCCGGCGCGTATGTCATCGGTACGGGGCGCGCTGCCGACCGTCAGAAGGCGCTCGACTTCGGCGCGCAGGAGTTCGTCGACCTCGACAACGACGTCCTGGAGGACGTCGGCGGCGTCGATCTGGTGTTCGATGTCATCGGCGGCGACATCCAGCATCGGTCCGCAGGCCTGATTCGTGCCGGAGGAACGCTGGTGACCGTCGTCGGGCCATCCGAGGCCCGGCCCGACGACGGGTTGACGGTCGACTTCGTCGTCGAGTCCGATCGCGCCCAACTGAGTGAGATCGTCCAGCGGGTGCGGGACGGTCGACTACGGACAAACATCGGCAACGTCGCAACCCTCGACGACGCCGTCGCTGCCCTCAACCCGACCGAGCGGATCAACGGGAAGACAATCATCCGCGTACGTCCGTGAGGACTTCGGGACGCGATCGTCGGGCGTTCGTTAGGAAGGCCGTGGTGCACGCCGTTCGCGGCGCTGTTCGAGTTCCTCATCGCTCACCAGCGTTTGCATCGGCTGACCCGGCACCATGATCATGGTGGCCAGGAAGCGCAGCCAGGTGTCCGGCCGGGGGTTGGCGGTTTGGTAGTGGATGACGTCGCCGCCCGGTTCGAAGACCGCCTCGCCGGCCCGGACCAATCGCTCCGGCTGGCCCTCCAGTTCGAAGATCATCTCGCCTTCGAGGACGTAGGCGGAAAGCGGGCCGGAATGCCGGTGCGGCGCGACGCCCTCGCCCGGCGGCACCTCGATCAGCACCGTCATGAACTCCGGCGAATCGGGAATGAACGGCGGCGACTCGTCGAGCAGCGTCGTCCGCGTGATGAGATCCTCGCGCATCGCCATCCTCCAACGTTCCTGAGGTGTCCGTAGCAACTGGTTACAGACACCCATGGTTGCCCGGCCGTGCCCTACCACCCCCATCCGGGCGAGGTGACCGGGGTGTGCCGGACCGCGAGGCGCCAGGGATGGCTCGCCGGAGCTCGCACTCCGCCGCGAACGGCGCACCCAAGCCTGGGCGGATTCCAAATCCTGGCTATGGATCTGACCTGCCCTCAGGCGGCGATCAGTTCTACGTGGGTGAAGCCCAGCCGCGCCGGCCGAGGTCCGCATCTGGCCGCCGACCGCGAGTTAGGTCGGCGACCTCCCGTCACGTGAGGCCGGCCTGGTGGGCGGCGATGGCTGCGTGTACCCGGTCGCGGAGGCCCAGTTTCATCAGGACGCGGGCCACGTGGGTCTTCACTGTGGTCTCGCCGATGAAGAGTTCGCGGGCAATTTCGGCGTTGGACATGCCGCGGCCCACGAGGCGCAGCACGTCGAGCTCGCGGGCGGTCAGTTGGGCGAGGCCGGCGGCCGGCGGGTGCGGGGGCGCGGCAGCGAAGCGTTCGATGAGCCGTCTGGTCACGGCCGGGGCCAGGAGTGCGTCGGCGCCGCGCGCGACCTGCCGTACCGCGGAGACGATGTCCTCGCCGGGCATATCCTTGAGCAGGAAGCCTGCGGCGCCGGCGCGCATGGTGCGATAGACGTACTCGTCGAGGTCGAACGTCGTCAGCATCAGCACGCGCGTCGCGACGTTGCGGACCGCGATCCGCTGCATCGCGGTGATCCCGTCGATGCCCGGCATCTGCACGTCGAGGAGGAGCACGTCCGGTTCGTGGGTCAGGACGAGCGCGACCGCCTCGTCTCCGTCGGCCGCCTCGCCCACGACCGAGATGTCGGGTTCACCCTCGAGGATCATCCGGATCCCGCTGCGGACCAGCGGCTGGTCGTCGGCGATCACGAGGTGGATCACGGCTGGGCCTCGGCGTCCGCCGGCGCGGCCAGCGGCAGGACGGCCCGCACCTCGAAGCCGCCGTCGTCGCGGCGGCCCCAGGTCACCTCTCCGTCGACGGCGGCGACCCGCTCCCGGATGCCGGCCAGGCCGCGGCCCATGACGGGGCCGCTGCCCGGCCGGGTGGGCGCCGAGTTCGTAACCTGCACCCGCACCTGTTGTCCCTTCTGGTGTACTGCAACCGTCGCCCGCGATCCGGGTCCGTGCCGCAGCACGTTGGTGAGCGCCTCCTGCACGACCCGCAGCACCACCGCTCGATGCGGGTGTCCGATGGCGGCCGCCTCGGCGATGTCCGCGTCCACCGGCAGGCCCGTGGCGCGGGTCCGATCGATGATCGCGGCGAGGCTCGGTTCGGTGTCCGCGGGCTCGAGCGCGGCCACGCCCTCCCGCGCGGCGGCGGCGATCGTCCGCATCACGGCGGGTACGCGCGCCGGGTCCGTGCCCGCCAGCCGCCGCGCGGCTCCGGCCTGCAGCGCGACGACCGTCAGGCTGTGACCGATCACGTCGTGGAGCTCGCGGGCCATACGCACGCGCTCACGGAGGACCGCGCGCCGGGCCGCCGCCGCCTCCTGCCCGGCGAGGAGCACGTTGTTGGCCCTGGTCTGCTCCACCAGGCGGCTCCCCTCGTTGACAGCGAGCCCGCCGAGCCAGAACACCAGCAGCGCCGCCTCGTCGCCCAGCAGCCCGGGGTTGGCCGCCGTTGCGGCGTGCCCGGCCCAGCACACGACGAGGCCCACCACCGCCGTCGGGCGGCGCGACAGCGCACCGACCGCGAACGACGTGGCGAAGCAGATTCCGGTCTCCGACAGCGTGCCACCGAGCGGCGTGCTGAGGTGGGAGTACGCCGCAGTGGCCAGCCACGCCAGCGCGGCCGCGGTCACCGGCAGCCGCCAGGCCGCCACCAGCGGTAAGCCGACCGCGATGCTCGCGAGGACGGCGACCCACCCGGCGGCGGGGACGGCCAGGACGCCGGCCGACTCGATGGCGAGGCCGGCCGCGAGCGCGCCCGCCGCGAGGGTCACCCACGGCTGGGCGGCGGCGCGCAGTGCCGGCAGATGGTCGGCGCCGGACGTCACCACATGGGCGGCCTCGTCGGCGGGGGCGGTCAGCGCGACCACTTCCTCGCGGGTCCGGGTGAGCAGTTCCCGGGCGGCCTCCTCGATCGCGCGCGGGCCGGTGCCCGACTCGGCGTCGTCAGAGAGCGCGCGCAGGCCGTGCAGCAGCGTCGGCCGCAACCGCTCGAGCATGTGCAGCCGCTCGGCCAGCATCGCCGACTCCGCGTTGGCGCGCTGCTCGCGCTCGATCCGCTCACGCTGCTCGCGCAGCATCGACAGCCGCTGTTGCCGCGCCCGCACGGCCCGGCCGACGAGCATCGGCACGAGCCCCAGAAACAGGGTGACGAACAGGACGCCGTTGAGCAGCGGCCAGCCGCGCATCGGCCCGGTGACGTCGGAGGCGAGCACGACCGCCAGCGGAAGCAGGACGCCGAGCGCCAATGCCACGCGGAGGCGGGCGTGCACGCCGAGGGAGTACGACGCCACCATGAGCGCGAGCATCGGCACGGTCATCTCACCGCTGGGCGGCGACCACAGCAAGTGTGGTACCACCGCCACGAGCACGCCCGCGAGCGCGACACCGACGATGGCCAGCACCGGCCGTCGCCGGCGCACGGCGAGCACCGCGAGCAGGAGCGCGCCGGCCACGTTCAGCGGCAGATGCCCGCGCACCCGGGCCGCCTCGGCGACGCCGGCCAGGACGAGGCCGGCGGCCACCGCGGCGTCGAGCCTCGAAATGCGCTGCACGCGACCCAGGGTAGGAGGAGCGCGGTGCGGGTGGCGTCCTCCCCGCGAACGACCTCCTCCGACGGACGACTCGGGGCCGCGACCGTTCGTAGCGTCGTTGCCGGCATGCATCTCACCGGAAAGGACACGGCCATGACTACCGACGCGAAATTGGTCCGCGCACTCCAAGTCACGCTCGGCATCGGCATCGTCACGCTGATCGGGTTCGCGATCGTCGCCACGTTCTGGACGACGGTCGACGGCGGCGAGTTCAAATACGCCGCCGACTACTGGTACACCGCGGCCGGGGTGCCGATCGCCCTCGTCGGCATCGTGCACGCATTCGTGGTACACCGGCTGCAGCACGGCCGCGACGGACGGCTCGGCGCGGTCGGCACCTGGCTCAACGCAGCCGCCTGCACGGTGCTGGCCGCCCAGTGCGCCGCGTCGGCTCTCGCCGGGGCCGAGCAACGCTGGGGCCCCACGTACCTGTTGTGCTCCGCCCTCACGCTTGTCGCACTCGCCCTGCTCGCAGCCGGTTCGTGGCGCACCGGCCTGCTCCCGAGGTGGGTCCTCGGCGTGTGGCCGATGGTCTGGCTGCTCGGCTCGTTCTTCGCCATCGGCCCGGGCCCGCTGCTGCTCGTTGCCCTCTACATCGCGTTTCTGGTCGTACTGCCGCGCCGCGTCGCCGAGCACGCACAGCGTCGAGGCGACTCGCTACCCGCCACGGCAGTCCGCTAAAGGCTGATCCGAGCCCGCATTCAAGCAGACCCCGTCGTGGGCTGGGGGCACGGAGGGTGGTTGTGGTAACGGCCGCCGGCAGCGGTATCAGGCCGGCGGCCGACGACCCGGGGACGTCTCGACGGCACCGAAGGGCTGCGGCAGGTGCTGACCACGGTCGGGCCCGCCCTGGCCGGGGCGGGCCGGTGCGCGGCTTGTTGCGGCGTTGGGTCTGCCGGCCGGCCGTCACCGCCTGGTCCGGCTGGTGCGGGCTTTGCCGGATCATGCCGCTTTCACCGCGTGTTGATCGCCTGGCCGCGAGGTGGTCAGACGTCCACTCACTTCGAACCGATCTCTAATCCCTCACAAGATGCAACAGCCAGTCCGACGCTGTTCTGATCAGCGCGTACGTTCGCGGGGCGCCCCGGCCATGCAGTGTGAAGACAATGCGCTTGTCGTTGCGATCCACCTCCTGCCACCAGCCGATATCGGCGATCTCTTTGTCGGCGTCGGTGTAGGTCAGGTGCTCGAGGTTGTGATCGGGGACCGGGACCGCCAGTCGGTTGTGCCTTGGGTCCTCCGGCAAGCCGCGAGGCACCGCCCACGACCGCAGGACGCCGTCCTCTTCCAGACGCAGGTCGAAGTGGTGCCGCGGTTTGTGGTGCTCGTGCAGCACAAACGTCGCCCGCCCCTGATCGTCCACGCCTCTCAGTTTGCCCCATTCGGATGTTCAGACCACACCGATGCCGAGGCGGAACAGCGCCTCGTCCATGCGGTCGACCACGTCGTGACGCCGAAGCCCTGAGCCTCTCCCAAGTGCGCGGTCACCGCAGGAGCTCCGCCTTGTGGCGCTGGAACTCCGCCTCGCTCAGGGTGCCGGCGAGGCGCTGTTCGTTGAGCTCCGCGAGCCGGTCGAGCGGGTCCACCGGCGGTGCGGCGGCGGCGCGGGTCTGGGCATCCACCCGATCGCGGAGCCGGCCTACGTCGTCGGGGACCTCCTCGCCGGCGTTGACGAGGGTGAACCGGTCGGGCTCGGCCGGGTCGTAGTACGCCGCGAACCGCTGGCCGGGCACCGGCACGCTCACCCGCGACACGGGGAAGGTCCGGGCCGTCTCGAAGGCCGGGCCGCCGTCGACTGGCTCCATCCGCACCCGGATCAGCGTCACCGGGTTGTCGTTGACTGAGCCGCCGGTGTCGGTCAGCGACAGCAACGTCGCTACCGCCGGCCGTCCCGTCGCGTAGAGGGCGGCGCTGCCGTCGGTGGTGTCGACGTTGCGGGTGAACCACCAGATCGCGACGCCGCCGGCGGCCAGGAGCAGGGAGCCGCCGCCGATGAAGTATCCGGCAGACGATGCGCCGGGGGAGCTTGCGGTACCGGCGATGTACCCGACGCCGACGGCGCACAGCAGCGTGAGGAAGACGATGTTGGCGGAGCCGACGGCACAGGCCAGCAACGCCACCGGGAGCCCTACGCCGAACAGCCACAGCTGCGGGGGGCAGCTGCTGGAGCAGGAGTCGATGGGGGCGAGGTAGAAGGAACCGATGCCGGTCATGACTGAGGCGACGACCCCGATGCCGGTACCGATGGATCGAAGCCAGCGCACGACCGGCAGCGTATGCGCCGATGTCAAGCCGGCCGCCGCTCTACAGGTCCAGCTTCGCCTTCTGCCGCTGGAACTCCTCCTCGGTCAGGGCGCCGGCGAGGCGCAGCGCGTTGAGCTTGCCGAGCCGCTCGACCGGATCCACCGTCGGCGCGGCGGCTCGTACGGACTCGGCCCGCAGCCGCTCGAGTAGCCGGCGCGCCTCGTCCGGCGCCTCGGTGTCGGCTTCGGTGACCAGGACGAAGCGGTCGGGATCGGCTGGGTCGTAGTACACCGCGAGCCGCTGGCCCGGACGCGGTACGGCCAGCCGGGAGACCAGCAACGTCCGGGTGCTGTCGAACGCCGGGCTCCCGTCGGCAGGCTCGATCCGTACCCGCATGATCACCTCGGGGTTGTCGTTGACGGAGCCGCCGGTGTCGGTCAGCGACAGCAAGGTCGCGAGCCCGGGGCGGCCGGTCGCGAACAGCGCGGCGCGCCCGTCGGTGCTGTCGAGGTTGCGTACGGCGAACCACACCACGTTCCCGCCCAGCCCGATGAGCAGGAAGATGCCGCCGGGGAAGTACGACTGGACCGACTGGTGCCCGTTGCCGACAGCGGCGGCGACGAGTCCGAGCCCGACCGCGGCGAAGGCCGTGAACAGCATGATCGGGCTCGTGGCGACGATGCCGGCCACCACCGCCGTCGGCGCCCCGAGCCCGATCAGCCACCCGGGAGCGACGCAGACGGGCGGGCACGGGGCGCCGCCGGCGAGCGCGTAGGCGCCGGTGCCGGTGGCGGCCGCCCCCGTGAGGCCGACCACGAACGCGATGATCCGGCCTGTCCGCATGGCGCCACCGTAGGCGTACCCCGCAACGTTCCGGCGCCGGCCTACCGCGATGCCAGGAACGTCCGCGTGTGAACTGGGACATGTCGGCGCCTGGTCACCTGAACGCGGCGAACAGCACTGGCTACGCCCGGGTGGTGCTGGCCGGCGGCGCGGACGTCGAGCCGGTCAAGGAAGCCGCCGAGGCGGTGAGCACAGCAGGCGCGTGAGGTACAAACCAGCGGGCAGGCATCCCATGGATGCGCCATCATGGAGGTCGTGATCCGCCGACCGCCCTCGTTCCGCCCGTTCAGGGACCACACGGCCGAGATCGTAGAGACGGGCAGTCAGGTCTGCCTCGGCCTGGTCTTCGCCGGGGTCGGCCTGGCCCTCGGGCTGGGTGCCGGTCTGGACGGCGTGACCGGCTGGGTCTGGCTGAGCGTCTTCAGCGGTACCGGTCTGGCCTGGGCGGTGTGGTCGGCGGTCCGGCTCGGGCGCCGGCTGATCCACACCCGCAGGCTGCGCTCCGCCGTGGCCGGTACCGCGACGGTGACCGTCCTGCGGGCGACCGGCTTCTACGCGGACGAGTGGCACCGAAGGGAGTTCGTCGACATCGCCCTCTCCGTCACGACAGGCGACGGGGCACCTCGGACGATGGTGACCCGCGAGGCCCTGACCGGCGACCAGCGGGCCGGCCTCACCGTCGGGACCGTCGTGGGCGTCCACGCGCATCCGCGGCGGCCTGCGGTACGGATCGACTGGGATACCTCGGCTTGAACGTCCTCGCGGGTCCGGCACGGCCGAGGAGGACCGCCCGGGCGATCGTCGCGGCCGCGGGGGAGTGCCGGGACCCTGACCCGCCTCACGCCGGTAACTTGAGGATGCGGGCCGCCTCCAGCGCCAGGTGCAGCTCCGCGATGCCGGTCGGCCGGGTCAGGCTGCGCCCGGTGAGCTCCTCGACCCGCCGCAGCCGGTACCGCACCGTGTTGCGGTGCAGGTACAGCTTCGCGGCCGCCGCCGACGTGGCCCCGTCCGCGGCGAACCAGGCCCGCAGCGTCGCCACCAGCAGCTGGCACTCGTGCGCCGGCAGGGCCAGGACCGGCCCGAGGACCGCCTGGGCGACGCCGGCCGCCGCGTCCGGCGCGCTCGCCAGGAGTACCGCGACCGGCACCTGCTCGTAGCGAATCACTCCGCGCCCGGCCTGCGCGCCGGCGGCGTACGCGAGCCGGGCCTGTCGCAGCGCGGTCGGGGTCTGCTCCAGGCTGTGGTATTGCTCGCTCAGCCCCACCGGCCCGCCGGCCAGTTCGGCGAGGAGGGCGCACAGCCGGTCGATGGTGTTGCGAGCGCTCAGCACCACCACGCCCACGTGCGCGTCGATCTCCACCCGCCAGGCCGACTCGATGTCGCGGGCCCGCAGCGCCTCCTCGGCGCGGGGGATCGACTCCGCGCCGAGCCGCTCCGCGTGCGCGGCCGCGACGACGAACACCCCCTGGCGCGGCAGCCGCAGCCCGGCCGCGCTCTCCCACAGCCGGGACCCGTCGCCGGTGTCGCCGTGCAGCAGTACGTCGAGCATGGCGTTGCGGGTCTGCGCGTGGCTGCGGGTCAGCTCGACCACCGTTTCGCGGTAGGCGTCGGTGACCGAGCTGGACAGCTCATCCATGATCGACCACAGCTCGGACGCGGCCGGCAGCAGCGCCTCTGCGGTGCCGTCCAGGCGCAGCCCCTCCTCGACGATCGCCGACCAGATGTGCGTGCCGGCAACGCGGTACGAGTGCAGGATCGACGGCAGCGGTGCCCCCTGCTCGGCGCGGCGGCGGCCGGTCACTCGCGGCGGCCCGAGGTCGGGCGCGGCGCGGCCGGCCAGCCGGCTCAGGATGTACACCAGGTTGTTGTGGATCGAGCCGCGCAGGTCGGCGATCGGCACGACGTTCCCCGCGTCGTAGAACGGCTCCGCCGCCCGGATCGCCGCCGTCAGCTGATCCGCGAGTTCGTCGATCCGTTCGAGCAGCCGCTCACCGATCGCGGCGACGGTCGGCCCGGGAAAGGCGGGTAGGTGCGCCATCCCCGCAGCGTACGGGCTCGGGCGGACGCCCGGGAGGGCGCGGCGTTGTGCGCGGGCACAACGGACCGCCCCGGGCCGTGTTCCGTGGGACATGGCCCGGCCGGTCGGCCGCTGGTCAGAATCGTGGAACCTCAACCGCCGCCGGAGGTCCGCCATGAATCTCGCCGGAAACCTTGTGCGTAGTGCCCACGCCTTCCCCGATCGCCCCGCGATCCGGCTGCACGAGACCGTCCTCACCTACCGAGAGCTCGACTGGCGCGTCGCCGGTGTCGCCGGACTGCTCGCCGCCCGCGAGGTGCGGCCGGGTGACCGGGTCGCCGTGATGCTGCCCAACGTCCCCGAGTTCGCGGTCGTGTACTACGCGATCCTGCGCGTCGGCGCGGTCGTGGTACCGATGAATCCGCTGTTGAAGGAGCGTGAGGTCGCCTATTACCTGGGCGACTCGCAGGCCCGGATGATCTTCGCCGGCGAGACGTGTGCCGGTGCGGCGAACGCCGGTGCCGCGCGGGCCGGCATCGACTGCACCGTCGTGGAGGCCGGGTTCGGCGCCTCCCTGCCGGTGCTCCCATGGCTGGGTGTCCGCCACCGTGAGTCCTCCGACACCGCCGTCATCCTCTACACCTCGGGCACGACCGGCCAGCCCAAGGGCGCCGAACTGACGCACGCCAACCTGACCACCAACGTCGAGGTCTGCGCCCGGGACCTGTTCCGGCTCGAGCCCGACGACGTGATCTTCGGCGGGCTGCCGCTGTTCCACTCGTTCGGGCAGACCTGCGGCCTCAACGCCGCGATCAGCGCCGGCGCCAGCCTGACGCTGGTGCCGCGGTTCGTCCCCGACGACGTGCTCGACGTGCTCGCCCGGGACCGGGTGACGGTCTTCGAGGGCGTGCCGACCATGTACGTGGCGGTGCTCGGCGCCGCCGGTGCCGGCCGGCCGCGCTACGACGCGCTGCGGGTCTGCGTGTCCGGCGGGGCCGCGCTGCCGGTCGAGGTGCTGCACGGGTTCGAGAAGACGTTCGAGTGCGTCATCCTGGAGGGGTACGGCCTGTCCGAGACCTCCCCGGTCGCCTCGTTCAACCAGCCCGACCGCCCGCGCAAGCCCGGCTCCATCGGTACGGCGATCCGCGGCGTCGAGATCCGCCTGGTCGACGACAGCGGCGCGGACGTGCCGCCCGGCGGCGTCGGTGAGATCGCCATCCGTGGCCACAACGTGATGAAGGGCTACTGGCGCCGGCCGGACGCGACCGTCGAAGCGATCCCGGACGGCTGGTTCCGAAGCGGCGACCTGGCCCGGGCCGACGAGGACGGGTACCTCTTCATCGTCGACCGCAAGAAGGAGCTCATCATCCGCGGCGGGTACAACGTCTACCCCCGCGAGATCGAGGAGATCCTCTACGAGCACCCCGCCGTGCTGGAGGCGGCGGTCGTCGGCGTGCCCGATTCCGCGCTCGGCGAGGAGGTCGGCGCCGCGGTGGTGCTGCGACCGGGCGTCACCGAAACCGTCGAGAGCCTGCAGGCGTACGTCAAGAGCCAGGTCGCGGCGTACAAGTACCCCCGCCGGATCTGGCTTCTCGACGAGTTGCCGAAGGGCCCGACCGGGAAGATCCTCAAGCGCGAGATCAGCCCACCCGCGGCCGTGGAGCAGTCCGGTTGAGGCGGATCACCGCGCTGGCCCAGTCGCCGGCGGGCAGTCGCCCGCCGATCGGCAGGCCGGCAGACATCAGGCTCCGGCCCGAGGCGACGGTTCCGGTGTCCGGGTCGGTGTAGGCGGCGTCCGGGTCGAGGCCGGCGAGGCGCAGGAGGTCCGGGCCGGGCGCGACCTCTGCGCGCGGGCGGTAGACGAAGACGACGGTCTCGGCCCCGAGCACGTACTGGATCGCGGTGAGGCCGGCGCCGGGCGGATCGCCGACGCGGTACTGCGCGCCCCGCTGTACGATCGCGCGGATCTGCTTGTAGAGGGCAATGTTGCGGCGGGCCTGGTCGTGCCGGGCGTCGGTCCAGGCGTTGAGGTTGCCGCCGATGCCCAGGACGCCGGCCATGGCGACGTGGTAGGCGTACTGGTTGCGTTGTTCGTCGTGGCTGTACGGCTTGTCGGTGACCCAGGCCGACATGACGGCGGCCGGGTAGAGCTGGCTCAGCCCGTGCTGGATGGACTGGCGCTGGTAGGCGTCGGTGTTGTCCGACGGCCAGACCTGGTCGGTGCGGGCCAGCATGCCGTAGTCGAGGCGTCCGCCGCCGCCGGCGCAGGATTCGATGCGCAGGGCCGGGTGCCGGGCACGCAACTCGTCGATGACCTGATAGACGCCGCGGGTGTGGTCGATCCACAGCCAGTCCTGGGCGTCGCCGCGTTCGGGCCAGCCGGCCTGGCTGAAGCCGCGGTTCATGTCCCACTTGAGGTGGTCCAGGTCGTTGTCGGCGACGAGCCGGTCGAGCCAGTCGAGGGCCCAGGTCCGCACGTCGGCGCGGGCGAAGTTGAGCACGAGCTGGCGGCGCAGCTCGTCGCGGCGCCGGTGCGGGAAGTGCAGGACCCAGTCGGGGTGGGCGCGGTACAGCTCGCTGTCGGGGTTGACCATCTCCGGTTCGACCCAGACGCCGAACCGCATGCCGAGCCGGTGGACGCGCCCGGCGACGGCGGCCAGCCCGCCGGGGAAGCGGCCGGGGTTGGGCCACCAGTCGCCCAGGCCGGAACGGTCGCTGGTGCGGGTGCTGAACCAGCCGTCGTCGATGACGAACAGCTCCACGCCGAGGTCCGCGGCGCAGCGGGCGAGGTCCAGCTGCGCGGCCTCGTCGAAGTCGAACTCGACGGCTTCCCACGAGTTGTACAGCACGGGCCGGTCCTCGCCGGGGTGGGGCAGCACATGGGCGCGGGCGTGCTGGTGCCAGCCGCGGCTGGCCGCGCCGAAACCGCCGCCGGTGTACAGGCCGAGGACCGGCGGTGTGGTCAGTTCGGCGCCGGGGTCGAGGGGCCAGCTGAGGCCGTCGTGGCCGAACCCGGCGCTGACGGCGGCGCGGCCCTGGAAGTGGCGGTGGGCGGTGAGGCGCCAGGAGCCGCTCCACGCGAGCGCCACGCTCCACACCGAGCCGTGCGCCTCGGTGGCCGTGCCGTCGTCGATCATCATCCAGGGATTGGCGTGGTGCGCGGTGATGCCGGTGCGGCTGGTGAGCCGGTACTCCCCATCGGGCAGCCGTCCGCGCCGCAGCTGGCCCTCGGCCGAGTACCCGCCGCTGACGACGCTGTAGCGGTAGTCGCCGAGCTGGGGGATGAGCCAGTTGCCGGAGTCGGCGCGGATGATCCGCAGCGGTTCGCCGCTGTCCGCGGTGTGCCGGAGGGTGACCCAGCGTTCGATGACGTCGGAGTCGTCGCGCACGCGGTGGTGCAGGACGACCTGGAGCGGGAAACGCGTGTCGGCGAGCACCAGGTCGAGCCGGTGGGCGCCGGGCTCGGCCGCGACGGCGTCGCCGACGAGCTCCAGCTCGACGGAGCGCACGCCGCCGGGAAAGGCGATCTGCAGCGACGGCGGGCCCCAGCGCAGGCCACCGTCGACCGGCAGCGGTTCCTGGCTCTCCAGCGGCAGTTCGTACGGCGGCACGGCGGCGGCCTCGCCGAGGCGGGACGAGTCGACGTCGGTGAGCCGGGCCCCCCAGTGCAACTGCAGGAGGCGTCCGTCGGCGGCGACGGCGAGCACGTAGCTGCTGTTGGGGGTGGACAGGCACCACACACCCGTGGCGAGCTCGCCGGTGATGGGCCGGGACACGCTCGTCGCCGGGTGGGCCGGGGCGGTCATGCGCGCGGCGCCGCGGTCGAGCGGCGGACGACCACCTCGGTGGGCAGCAGGATCGGCGGCGGCGTCTCGCCGTCGATGACGTCGAGCAGCATGGTGACCGCGGTGGCGCCGATGGCGTCGGTGTCCTGCCGGACCGTGGTCAGCGGCGGCAGGGTGAACGCGGCCAGGTCGATGTCGTCGAAGCCGGTGACCGATACGTCGTCGGGCACCCGCAGGCCGTGCTCGTGCATCGCGCGGAGGATGCCGATGGCCATCATGTCGCTCTCGGCGATGACGGCGGTGAAGTCCCGGCGGGTTTCGAGCAGGTCGAGCGCGGCGCGGTAGGCGCCCTCGGTGGACCAGTCCGACCGGCGGGCGAGGCCCGGGTCCTCGGGGATGCCGGCCGCGCCGAGTGCCGCGCGAATACCGGCGAGCCGGTCGCGGCCGGACGGGTCGGTCTCGGTGCCGGTGATCCGGGCGATGCGGCGGTGCCCGAGCGCGAGAAGGTGTTCGGTGATCTGCCGGGCGCCGTCGGTGTTGTCCGAGGCCACGTAGGTGGCGTGCGGCCCGGCCCCGATCGCGTCGACGAAGACGGTCGGCAGCCGCGACTCGACCAGGGCCTGGATCCGCACGTCGTCCGGGGGGCAGGCGACCATGATCGTGCCGGCCACGCGCCGCGACCGCAGCAGCCGCACGTAGCTGTCGCTGGCCGTGCTGGTCGGGCGCGAGGGGACCAGCAGGTCGTAGCCGGCCTTGGCCGCCGCCGCCTCGATGTGGTGCAGCACGTCGAGATGGAAGTGGTACTGCGGCCGGGTCAGCTGCGACAGGGTCCAGACGTCGTTGGCGAAGAAGCCCAGCGCGATCGTCTTCGACGGGGCCCCGGACAGGCTCTGCGCGGCCACGTCGGGCTGGTAGCCCAGGCGGGCCGCGGCCGCCTCGACGCGCAGCCGGGTCGCGTCCCTGACCCTCGCCGTGCCGGACAGAACGCGCGAAACCGTCGCCCGGGACACCCCGGCCAGGCGCGCCACCTCTTCGCTCGTGGCCATCGCCCATCCTTTCGAGGCTGCTGAACGCGTGTACATCGAGCCGCCCGGCCAGTATCGGCTCCCCGGCCGAGGCCCGTCAACCGCCCGATTCTGACCCATTGACGGAGTCGACTGCGCGGCGTAGCGTCCCGCTCGCTGAGAAATGTACGCGCGTTCATCCGAGGTTCCGCCCCTCTTGCGCGTTCGGAAGGGACACCCCACATGCCATCTCTGACACGACGGCAGGCGCTCGGCACCGCGGTTGCCCTCCTCGCCGGTGCCGCGGTAGAAGGTTGCAGCGTCGGCAGCGCCGACAGCGGTTCCGGGACGAAGACCATCAGCTTCCTGACCTTCGAGACGCCGAACCTGACCCCGTCCTACTGGGACGCCGCCATCAAGCGGATCACTGACAAATACCCGGACATCAAGGTCAACAAGCTGGTCGCACCGACCGCCGACGGTCGCACCGACTACGCCAAACAGCTGCTGCAGTCCGGGCAGTTCCCCGACGTGATGATCGCCGTCTCGCCGGCCGGGTTCGCCGAGGCCGGCAACCTCTACGCCTGGTCGCCCGACGAGCTCAAGGACTTCGTCTTCCCGACCGCCAACCCCATCAAGGGCAAGTACTTCCAGCTCCCGGCCAACACCCAGACCATCCCGCCGATCTACTACAACAAGCGGATGTTCGCCGATGCCGGCATCACCGCCACGCCGAAGACCTGGACCGAACTGCTCGACGCGGCCGCGAAGCTCAAGGCCAAGGGCGTGACGCCGTTCGTCGTGGGTGGCGGCAAGGACACCTTCGCCTCGTCGATGATCCTGGCGGGCATCGTCAGCGTCGACGTGTACGGCACGACGCCGGACTGGCTGACCAAACGCCGGGCCGGCCAGGTGAAGTTCGCCGACCAGGACTTCACCGCGGCCCTGGCCAAGTTTGCGAACCTGGCACAGCAGGGCTACATCGCCAAGTCCGACGTGTCGCGGGACTACGCGGCCACTGAGCAGGCGTTCCTGGACGGCAAGGGCGCGATGTACCCGATGGGCAACTGGTTCGCCGCCAGCGGCGACAGCAAGCACCCGTTCGACATCGGCGTGTTCAACTTCCCCACCGCCGACGGCAGGCTGGTCGTGCCCGCCTACACCGGCGGCGGCATGATCGTCAGCGCCAAGGCGGCGAACCTCGACGCGGCCAAGAAGTTTGCGCTGGCGTTCCAGCTCGACAAGACCCAGCTCGACGCCTCGGTCAAGGCCGACGGGCTGTTCCCGGCCATCAAGGGCTACACCCCGCCGGCCGACACCGGCGCCGTGTACAAGGCCGGCTACGACCTCTACCAGCAGGCCGTCACCGCGAACGCGGTGGTGCACACCTTCCGCTGGGAGACCGCCGACGACGGGCTGCTGCCGGGCCTGGCCGCCAAGGTCGACGCCGCCGCCCAGGACCTGATCACGGGGCGGAAGACCGCCGCCGATGCGGCCGCGTACCTCGACGCCGAGTGGGCCAAGGCGAGCTGAGATGCCGCTGCGCACCGCAACACCGTCGGGGCGGGCCGCCGTCCGGGGGCCGGCGGCGCACGAGCCTGGACCGCGCCGCATTCGGCGCCGGCGCGGTCCAGGCCGGGCGGACCTCGCCCACTTCGCGGGCTTCGGAGCGCCCGGGGTGGTGGTGTACGCCTGCTTCGTGCTCGCCCCGATCGCGGTGAGCTTCGGTTACAGCCTGACCAACGCCAACCCGTTCAACCCGCCCACCCGCTACGTCGGCGCGCACAACTACTGGATGCTGCTGCACGACGAGCAGTTCCTCACCGCGCTGCGCGTCACCACGATCCTGACCCTGATCGTCGTCATCGTGCCCAATGCGCTCGGGCTGCTCGTCGCGCTGCTGCTGGACCGTTCCGGCAAGTTCTACAACGCGATGCGCAGCGTGTTCTTCACGCCGATGATCGTCAGCTCGGTGGTCGTCAGCGTCATCTGGACCCGGCTGCTGGACACCGGCGGCCCGCTCAACCAGGCCCTGCGGGCCGTCGGCGTCCACCACCCGCCCGACTGGCTGTCCGACCCCGATCTCGCCTTGTACTCCGTGGCGTCGATCATCTCGTGGCAGATGCTGGGCTTCTGTGTCGTGGTCTACCTGGCCGGCCTGCAGGGCATCCCGGTGGAGCTGCAGGAGGCCTCCGCCATCGACGGCGCCGGCGCGTTCCACCGGTTCCGGGCCGTCACCTGGCCGCTGCTGGCCCCGGCGCTGACCATCAACACGGTCGTGCTGCTGATCTCGGCGTTCAAGACGTACGACTACATCAAGGTGATCACCAATGGTGGCCCCGGCGCCGGCACCACCGCCACCATCGCGTTCAACGTGCTGCAGACCGGCTTCGACGCCAACCATGTCGGCTACGCCTCGGCGATGGCCGTCGCCATGCTCGTGATCGTGTGCGTCGTCACCGCGGTCGCCCTGCGAATCCTGCGACGCCGGGAGATCGACCTGTGAACGACCGCATACCCTGGCTGCGCCCGGTCACCGCGCTCGCCGTCACCGCCGTGTTCTTCGTTCCGCTCTACCTGGTGCTGACCAACGCGTTCAAGCCCAGCGACCAGATCTCCGCCGCCCCGGCGTCGCTGCCCCGGCCGCCGACGCTGGACAACATCGTCGCCGTGCTGACCCGGCCGGACGGCCTGTTCTGGGTCAGCCTCACCAACAGCGTCATCGTCACCACGGTCTCCGTGATCGTGCTCGTCGTGCTCTCGGCGATGCTCGGCCACTACGTCGCCCGCACCCGCAGCCGCTGGGCCAGGGCGCTGACCCTGGTCCTGCTCGCCGGGCTCATGATCCCGCCGCAGGTGATCCTCATCCCGATCACCGACGTGCTGCGCGCCGGGCACCTGATGGCCACCGTCCAGGGCCTGATCCTGTTCAACGTCGGCTACTACCTGCCGTTCGGCATGTTCGTCTTCGCCGGCTTCGTCCGGACCATCCCGGTCGAGCTCGAGGAGGCCGCCACCATCGACGGCGCCGGCCGCGCCCAGGTGTTCTGGCGCGTCGTGTTCCCGCTGCTGCGTCCGGCCAGCGCCAGCGTGATGATCTTCCTCGGCGTGTGGATCTGGAACGACTTCATCGACCCGCTCATCATCCTCGGTCCCGGCCGCGGCACCACCGTCACCACCGGCGTGTACCGCGCGATCGGGCAGTACCAGTCGGACTTCGGCTCCGTGTTCGCGCTGATGTTCCTGGCCACGCTGCCGGTCCTGGGGTTCTACCTCGCCCTGCAACGACATTTCGTCAAGGGGCTCACGGGCGGTGCCACCAAGGGCTGACCCGGCTCTGAACGGAGGAGGACATTGACTGACGCAGTGGCGCCGGGCGCTTCCACGCATCCGGCCGGACAAAGCATAAGATGTCCGGCCGGGGGGAGGTGCGCCATGGCGCTGAGCGACGACACCGTCGGGGCGATCAGGACGATGATCCTCGACGGCCGTCTCCGGGCCGGCGACAAGCTGCCGATCGAGCGGGAGCTGGCCGCCGAGCTCGGCGTGTCCCGCGGTACCCTGCGCGAGGCGGTGCGGTCGCTGACGATGATCGGCGTGCTGGACACCCGGCAGGGCGACGGGACCTACGTCACCAGCCTGGAGCCGCACCTGCTGCTCGGCTCCCTGGCGATCACCATGGACCTGCACCAGGACAGCTCGGAGCTGTTCCTGCTGGAGACCCGGCGGGCCCTGGAGTCGTACGCGACGAGCCAGGCGGCGGTCCGCATCGGCGAGGCGGGGCTGGCCCGGCTCGCCGAGATCCTCGACGACGCCGCGCTGCTGGTCGACGCCGGCCGGGTCGACGCGCTGCTCGAACACGACCGCGCCTTCCACCGGCTCATCGTGGAGGCGTCGGGCAACCCGGTGCTGGCGTCGCTGACCGAGCTGCTGTCCGGGCAGACCATGCGGGCGCGGCGGTGGCGGGAGCTGGCCGAGGACGGCGCGGCGCGGCAGGCGCTCGACGAGCACCGAGCCATCCTGGCCGCGCTGCGGGCGCGGGACCCGGAGCTGGCCCGGCTGCGGGCCGCGGTGCACGTGGCCGGCATGGAGCAGTTCGTGCGGACCCAGATCGACGGCCGCAGCCCACCCGCCGAATGACGGCGGCGTCCCGTGGCCGCGCGGCCACGGGACGCCTCCCGGCCGGTTGCGTCAGCCGTTGACGAACGCGTTCGCCGCGGCGATGCCCTTGCTGTCGATCGCGCTGTTGGACTCGATCGGGCTGGGCACCTTGCCCGGGAACACGATGAACGTCACGCCCGAGTCGACGCCGCCGTTCTCCGGATCCGCGTTGATGCCCAGCGCCTTCGCGGTCGCGTAGGACGCCTCGCCGATGATGTTGTTCGGGCCCTCGTCGGCGAACACGGCGTAGACGACCTTGTTGTTGTAGATGACCGCGGCGACGCTGCCCGGCTTGATGCCGTTGGCCGTGTAGTCGAACCGGGAGCTGGGCAGCGGGATCACGAAGTAGTGCGTGCTGTCGGCCTGGAACGGACGGCCCTTCGAGGTCTCGAACGACGTCTGGTCCTGGTACCACGGGTCGGTGTCCTCGTTGCACTTGGACGTGCGCACGCCGTCGCAGTCGATGTCCATGTCGGACTTCCAGAAGAACGCCGAGCCGGACCGGCAGATGTTCACGGTCGAGGACTCGCCGTCGTCGGTGGCGTACTTGCCGTGCGAGGCGACGGTGCAGTTCTTGACCTTGGCCAGGAGCGCGCTCGCACTCGGGCCGCTCGCGGCGTGCGCCGCCGGTGCCATCAGGAGCGTCACCGCGACCGCGCTCGACGTCGTGACGAGCGCGACGAGGGCGGTCCTGAGCTTTCGTCCCACAGTTCTCCTCCATGAGAGGTAGGGCTTGGCAGATCCGGGGGCCGTGGCGGCGGCGCTCCGCACGAACTGTTAGGAAGTCTGCCTATCAATTGATAGAAGACGGTAGCGACCGGGCGTGTGCCGCGCAAGACATCGGAGGGTATCTCTTCAATGGAACGATTCCTCGGCGAAGAACAGGAAGGCGCCCAGGCCGTGGAAGTCGTTCGTGGCCTGCGTGCGGTCGACGTAGAAGGCGTAGTCGCCGACGTTGGTGCCGATCGAGATGGTCGTCAGGTAGGTCAGGCCGTCACTGTGCAGGGAGATCCGGTTGAGTTCGCCGGTCCGCCCGGCGTCCACTGTGGACTGGTACGACGCCGGGACGTAGCCACGCTTGACGGCGGCGTCGACGGTGTAGGTGTACATCGCCGAGCACGACGTCTCCGTCCAGTTGTCGCTGCGGCCGCCTTTGTCGACCACCTGGAACCAACGGCCGCTGGCCGGGTCCTGGTAGGTGGCCATGCCGCGCACCAGGTTCTGCAGGATCGAGATGAGGCGGGCGCGCCGCGGGTGGTCGGGCGGGATGAGGTCGAGCACCTGGATGGAGGCGACGCCGAACCAGCCGACGGCGCGGCACCAGTACTCGGGGGCCAGTCCGGTCGACGTGTCCGCCCAGGACGCCGCCTTGGACTCGTCGTAGGCGTGCCTGAGCAGGCCGTTGGGCTGCTGCAGGTGACTGGCGTAGACGACCAGCTGGTTCGCGGCGACGTCGTAGGACTGGGCGCTGTCGCCGACGTAGTGGCCGTACTGCGCCATGAACGGATCGGCCATGAACGTGCCGTCGGCCCACAGCTGGTGGGCCCGGCTGGAGCTGGTGGCGTGCCAGAACCCGCCGTCGCTCGTGGTCGGGTACCCGCCGCCGGGCGTGAGCCGGTCGTGGATCTGCTTGGCGGCCAGGCGGTACTTGGCGAGTCCGGTCTCGCGGTACATCGCGATCATGACCTGGCCCGGCATCATGCTGTCGAGGCTGGTGAAGCTGTTGGAGATGTGACCGGAGCTGTCGACGAAGCGGTCCGCCCACGCGCGGATGTAGGCGATGAGCGCCGCCCGGCGGGCCGGGTCGGTCGTGCGCAGCGCCACCTGGTACTGCCCCATCAGGTACAGCGCGACGGGGTAGCTCCAGCCGCCGATGCTCGACGGGGTGAACCGCCGCATGGTCGAGTCGACGAGGGCGTCGGACCAGTCCGTGCCGCCGCCGGTCGTGCCGTCGGAGACCGTGAGCGAGTCCAGGTTGGGCAGGCCCCCGGCGGTGGTGCTGGTCACCCGCACGAGGTTCGTGCCGGCGGCCAGGGTCACGGGCACCGTCGTGGCGGCCCACGTGTCCCAGTTCGCCGTTCTGGTGAACGCGGGCGTCGCGGCGACCGCCCCGTTGAGGCCGACCGTGCCGGGACGGTCGGCGGTGGTGCCGTTGGCGTAGCGGAGGATCAGGCCGGCGCTGCCGGCGGCGGTGGCGTGCACCGCGAACTCCACGTAGGCGCCGGTCTCGTTCGTGCTGTTGACGAAGCCGGTGCCGGTGTAGCCGGTGTGGTCGGCGTCCACCGTGCCGTGGAACACGGTGGCCTGCTCGGCCTCGTAGACCGTCGACGCCGCGGACGCCGGGCCGGCGACGGCGACGCCGCCCCCGGTCAGCGCCGCAACGAGTGCGGCCGCAAGGTACTTACGCACGCGGGAACTCCTCTCCCGACCCCGTGGACGGGTGATACGTCTGTGCACGCCTGTCGCCTCCTTGGCCGGCGCGCCGGCCAACATACCGATCGGGATCGATGGAGGTCAAGGGTCGACCTCAGGATTCATCGGATTAATTCAGCTGGGCGTCAGGACTTCCGTCACGGTATGCCCGGTGGCTAGACTCCGCGAAACAGCAAGGAAACCTAATTGATCCGACCTATTGCCCGTGGAGGGGGTAGAGGTGAGACGAAGGATCAGCGCCTGGCTCGGTGTGCTCGTCGTCGCCGCGTCCGTGTTCGTCCTGAACGCGCACGCAGCGCAGGCCGACCTGCAGAACCCGCGCCAGCAGTTCCTGCGCGACTCGGTCGGCGGGCTCTTCCTGCACTGGGGCGAGCGCACGTCGCCGCAGCACACCAGCTGCAGCCAGTGGGAGGCCGACGTCACCAACGGCGGCTGGAGCGCCGACTACTGGGTCAACGAGGCCAAGAAGCTGCACCTGCAGTACCTGGTTCTCGCGACGTTCCACAGCCGGCTCGGCTACGCCCGGCCCTGGCCGTCGGCGATCCCGGGCAGCTGCAGGACCAACCGCGACTTCCTCGGCGAGACCATCGCCGCGGCAAAGGCCGCCAACATGCGAACCATCCTCTACATGACCGACGATCCACAGTGGTGGAACGAGGGCCTGTCGTCCGGGCAGAGCTGGCTCGACTCCCGCGCGTTCTCGTCGTACGCCGGCCACGACGTGGACCTGACCAGCCGCGACGGCTTCGGGGAGTACAGCTACGACCTGTTCTTCGAGGTGATGAACCGCTACCCCGACCTCGGCGGGTTCTGGATCGACAACGACAACCAGTACTGGCTGGACCACAACCTCTACCAGCAGATCTACCAGCAGCGTCCCAACTACACGATCAGCAACAACAACGAAGACACGCCCGTCATGGACATGATCAGCAACGAGCAGAAGACCGGCATGACGCCGTCCTACGACTACCCGCAGGCGGTGTACACGGCGGCGCCGCGGTTGATCGAGGCGGACTACAAGCTGCCGTCCAGCGGCGCCTGGTGGTACGACGGCAGCAACTCGGCGGTGGACAACAAGTTGACGCTGGGTCGCATGATCACCAACGCCGGCTCGTCGGTGAAGTCGCTGATGGCCGAGACCGCGATGGTCAACGGGAAGTTCCCGTCCAACCAGACGACCTTCAACAACTTCGCCAACGGCTACCTCGATCCGATCTGGCCGTCGCTGCACGGCACCGAGGGCGGCGGCTACATGTACGGCGGCCTGAAGCCGGGGGCATGGAACAACGGCGCCTACGGCGTCACCACGATCAGCAAGACCGACCCCAACCTGCAGTACATCCACGTCACCGACCGCCCGACCGGCAGCACGCTGTCCGTGCGCGACAACGGTTACCGGGTTTCGTCGGTGACCAACCTGCGCACAGGGACCGCGGTCGCCTTCGGCCAGAGCGGCGGCACCCTGACGCTGACCGGCGTCTCGAGCTGGGACACCTACGACACCGTCTTCAAGGTCGTCACCAATGGCCGCGAGGGCATCATCCCGCCGTCGACCTACACGATGAGTGCGAGCGCCTCCGCCGGCGGGCACGCCGCCTCCGCGGCCGCCGACGGCAACTACCTGACCTACTGGGACGCCGGTACGACCCAGCCCGTCTCGCTGCAGTTCGATCTCGGTTCCGCCAAGCCGATCCAGTACCTGGCCGTCAACCAACGCGAGGACTCGACGGTGTACCCCGCGACCGGCTCGGCCCGCATCCGCGACTACCGGGTCTACACCTCCAACGACGGCAGCACCTGGACGCAGGTCAAGTCCGGCACGCTGCCCAACGCGCGCGGCGTGCAGATCATCGACCTGCCCCGCACCACCGCCCGGCACGTCCGCCTGGAGAAGGTGAACAGCCAGGGCAACAACCGGCTGCGCATCGACGAGGCGTGGGTCGGTTCGGACTACGCGGGAGCCGCGGTACCGCCGCCGCCCGGCCGGCTCGAGGCCGAGAACGCCACGATCTCGCAGGGCGTGCTGGAGGCCACGCACACCGGCTACTCCGGCACCGGCTACGTCAACGGCGACAACGTCGCCGGCTCGTACCTGGAGTTCAACCTCAACACCGCCGCCGCCGGTACCGCGAACCTGAGCATCGGCTACGCCAACGGCACCGCCGCCGACCGGCCGGCCGACATCAGCGTCAACGGCACCGTGCTCGCGGCCGGCGCCGCGTTCCCGCCGACCGCGAACTGGGACACCTGGGCGGTCAAGACGCTCAGCGCACCGGTACACGCCGGCGCCAACACGGTCCGCATCACCGCCGCCACCGCCGGCGGCAACCCGAACATCGACTACCTCGACAGCACCGTGACCGGCGGCCCGTCCACCGTGGACTATCAGGCCGAGGACGCCACGATCTCGCAGGGCACGGTCGGCACCAACCACACCGGCTACACCGGGTCCGGGTTCGTCGACTACACCAACGTCACCGGGTCCTATGTGGAGTTCGCGGTCAACGCGGCATCGGCGCGCACCGCGCCGGTCACCATCCGGTTCGCCAACGGCACCACGACGAACCGGCCGATGGACCTCGCCGTCAACGGCACCACCGTCGTGGCCGGGCAGGCGTTCAACGCCACCGCCGACTGGAACACGTGGAGCACGGTCACGTTCCAGGCGCCGCTGACCGCCGGCGCGAACACCATCCGCCTGACCGCCACCACGGCCAACGGCGGACCGAACCTGGACAAGATCACCGTCGGCTGAGCCGGCGTCCAACTGGGAGGCGAGGAACGACATGCGCAGACTCGCTCGGGTCGCGGCGGTGCTCGCCGTCGTCGCGGCCATGCTCGCAGTGCCGGCCGCGGCGTACGCGGCGACGTACAACGTCCGCAGCTACGGCGCGACCGGTGACGGCTCCACGGATGACACTCCGGCGATCAACGCCGCGATCACCGCGGCCAACAGCGCCGGCGGTGGCACCGTGCAGTTCCCGTCGGGCAACTACAAGTCGAAGCACACCATTCACCTCAAGAGCAACGTCACGCTCCAGCTCGACGCCGGATCGACCATCCAAGGCTCCAGCGCCGACACCTACGACGCGGCCGAGTCCAACCCGAACGACAGCTACCAGGACTACGGCCACAGCCACTTCCACGATGCGATGATCTACGGTGACCGCCTCACCAACATCGGCATCACCGGCGCCGGCACGATCGACGGGGCCGGCAATCTCATCACCGGCAACCCCGGCTCCGGCGAGGCCGACAAGATCCTGTCGCTGACCCGCTGCGACGGGCTGCGGCTGGATGGTGTGACGTTCCGCCGTGGCGGGCACTTCGCCATCCTCACCAACAACTGCAACAACATCACCTCCGACCACCTGCACGTCGACACCGCCAGCGACCGTGACGGCTGGAACGTCATCAGCGCCTCCAACGTCACCGTCACCAACGCGGACATCGCCGCCAACGACGACGCGCTCGTGTTCAAGAGCGACTTCGCCCTCGGCGCGAAGCTGCCCAACGGGCACGTCACCGTCACCGACTCGCACCTGTCCGCGCAGTGCTGCAACGCGCTGATGTTCGGCTCCGAGACGTGCGGCGACTTCACCGACTACAACTTCCAGCGGATCAACATCACCGGCGCGGACAAGTCCGGCCTCGGCATGGTGTCCATGGACGGCGCGAACATCAGCGACGTGCACTACCGCGACATCACGATGACGGGCGTGCGGTCGCCGATCATGCAGAAGATCGGTACCCGGAAACGCTGCGGCAACAGTCCGGGCGTCGGCCACATCAGCAACATCACCTACGACAACATCACCGCCACCGGCGCCAGCCCGTCGTTCAGCCCCACGATCTGGGGCGAGTCCGGCGGTAACCGGATCTCCGACGTGCACTTCACCAACGTGCACATCACCGTGCCCGGCGGCAACGGCACCATGGGCACCGGCGTGCCCAGCAACGACCCGAACAACTACAACCCGAACAGCATCGGCACCCGCCCGGCCTACGGCTGGTACGTCCACAACGCACACGACATCACCTGGACGAACAGCTCGGTCGACTTCGCCTCCGGCGACGGCCGGCCGGCGGTCATCGCCAACGGCGCCGCGAACCTCACCTTCGACGGTTTCACCGCCGAACGGACCGCCAGCGGCCCGTATGACATGGGCTTCCAGTCCGTCTCCGGCTACTGCGTGAAGAACAGCCAGAACACCGCGGGCGCCGCCCTGCGCGTCAACGCGGACTCCGCGTCCAGCCAGAACTGCT
Organism: Dactylosporangium sp. McL0621; assembly: GCF_049995355.1. NCBI lineage: Bacteria > Bacillati > Actinomycetota > Actinomycetes > Micromonosporales > Micromonosporaceae > Dactylosporangium > Dactylosporangium sp. McL0621. Next base: position 7,333,826 of record NZ_CP188259.1, on the reverse strand, counting down.
CGACCTCCACGGGCGTGGACTACCAGGCCGAGAGCTGCAGCATCTTCCACGGCACGGTCGACGCCGACCACAGCGGCTTCACCGGCACCGGCTTCGTCAACGGCACCAACGAGGTCGGTTCGTATGTGGAGTGTGCGGTGACGGCGGCGGCCGCCGGCCCCGTGCCGGTCACGGTCCGCTACGCCAACGGTACGACCACGGCCCGGCCGATGAGCATCACCGTCAACGGCACGGCGGCCGCCTCGCCGACGTTCGCCGGCACCGGCAACTGGGACACCTGGGCGACGACCACGTTCACCGCCAACCTCAACGCCGGCACCAACCTGATCCGGCTCACCGCCACCACCGCGGGCGGCGGCCCGAACCTCGATCGGATCACCGTCGGCTGAACCGCGTGGATGCGGTGCCCGAGCGCCGCGGGCGCCGCATCCGGAAGGGGCATCCCATGCAACGCAGAACACTGATCGCCGTCACGGGCGCGGCGCTCGCCGGCTCCATGTTCGGCCGGATCACGGCGGCGTCGGCCGCCACCGGCTGGCAGCAGCGCTGGGCGCCCGAGGCGAGCGTGGACGGCCTGGGCGCCTTCGAGGGGGTCGAGGACGACCGCGCCAACTCCCACCCGGCCGGGCAGCCGCACATTTTCGTCCAGGACGACAACTTCCGGTTCAACATGCACATGGTCGACCGCGACTCGATGACCGACCGGCAACGCCAGGAGGTCAAGGGCATGCACGCCAAGGGCGCCGACCTCGTCGTCGCCAACGGCGAGACCTGGCGCTGGACCTACGCGATGTACATCCCGGGCAGCCTCAAGGCGACCACCACCTTCACCCACATCATGCAGATGAAGATGCCCGGCGACGGCTCCCTGCCGATCGTCACCACGTCGCTGCAGCGCGTCGACAACATGCCGAAGATCCAGCTGCACGCCTTCAACAACGACGTCATCGTCGGCCGGGCCGACCTCGCGCCGCTGCAGAACAAATGGATCGACGTCGAGTTCGAGATGACCGTCGGCGACGGCGCCAAGGGCGCGGTGCGCTGGGCGCTGCACGACGGCGCGACGGCGGTGATCGACGTCAGCCGGTCGGGCCTGGACACCTTCCTCGGCGACCGGGTACGGCCCAAGTGGGGGATCTACCGCTCGCTCGGCGACACGTCCGGCTCCCTGCAGGACACCTACATGCTGCTGACCCGCATGCGCGCGTACAAGGCCACGACCGTCGCGCCGGTGCGCTACGAGGCGGAGAGCGCGGCCCGCTCCGGCGGCACCGTCGACAGCAACCACGCCGGCTTCACCGGCACCGGCTTCGTCAACACCGAGAACGCCGCCGGCGCCTGGGTGCAGTGGACGGTCAACGCCCCCGCCGGGCCGGCGACGCTGACCTTCCGCCACGCCAACGGTACGACCGCCAATCGCCCCATGTCGCTGACGGTCAACGGCACCGTGGTGGCCTCCGCCCTGGCCTTCGATCCGACCGGCGACTGGACCGCCTGGGCCGACGTGCCGTACACCACAAATCTCAACGCCGGCAGCAACACCGTTCGGCTCACGGCCACGACCGCCAACGGCGGCCCGAACCTGGACCGCCTCGACGTCGTCGCCACCGCCGCCTGACGCCCGGAATCGAGGAGACAGCATGCGAAAACTGCTGACGGCGCTGCCCGTGCTGGCGGTGCTGGCCGCCGTCGTGCTGGCCCGCCCGCAGCCCGCCGCCGCGCTGGAGAACGGGCTCGCCCGCACGCCGCCGATGGGCTTCAACAACTGGAACACCACCGGCTGCACGGCCACGTTCAACGAGGCGTTCGTCCTGGGCATCGCCGACAAGTTCGTGTCCGCCGGCCTCAAGGACGCCGGCTACACCTACGTCAACCTCGACGACTGCTGGGCGCTGCCGTCCCGCGACGGCAACGGCAACCTGGTGCCCGACCCGGCCCGGTTCCCGCACGGCATCAAGTACCTGGCTGACTACGTCCACGGCAAGGGCCTGAAGTTCGGCATCTACTCCAGCGCCGGCACGAAGACATGCAACACCAACGGATTCCCGGGTGGCCTCGGACACGAGCAGCAGGACGCCAACCTGTGGGCGTCGTGGGGCGTGGACTACCTGAAGTACGACAACTGCAACAACCAGAACGTCGACGCCCGGACCCGCTACTCGGCGATGCGCGACGCGCTGGCCAAGACCGGGCGGCCGATCGTGTACAGCATCTGCGAGTGGGGCCGCACCGGTCCGCCGAAGGTCTGGGAGTGGGGCGCCGACGTCGGCAATCTCTGGCGCACCACCGGCGACATCAGCGACAACTGGTCCAGCATGATCTCGCGCGTGCACACCAACGACGACCTGGCGCAGTTCGCCGGCCCCGGGCACTGGAACGACCCCGACATGCTCGAGGTCGGCAACGGGGGCATGACCGACGCCGAGTACCGCGCCCACTTCAGCCTCTGGGCGGAGATGGCGGCGCCGCTGCTGATCGGCAGCGACATCCGCTCGGCGTCCAGCACCACGCTGGCCATGCTGAAGAACACCGACGTGATCGCCGTGGACCAGGACGCGCTCGGCCGGCAGGGCACGATCGTCTCCGCCAGTGGTGGCCTCGTGGTGTACAACAAGGTGCTCGCGAACGGCGACCGCGCCGTGGTGCTGCTCAACGAGAACACCACCACGGCGACGGTGAGCACCACCGTCGCCGCGATCGGCCTGGCCGGGTCGCCGAGCTACCGCCTGAAGGACCTGTGGTCGAAGGCAACGCGCACCACCACCGGCCCGATCGGCGCCTCGGTGCCGGGCCACGGCGTGGTCATGTACCGCGTGTCGCGCGGCGACGCCGACCCGAATCGCCACGAGGCCGAGGCCGCCGCGATCGGCCAGGGCGTGGTCGAGTCCAACCACACCGGCTTCTCCGGCACCGGGTTCGTCAACGGCGACAACGTCGCCGGGTCCTATGTGGAGTTCACGTTCGACGCGACCGCCGCCGGTACCGCGAACCTGAGCATCGGCTACGCCAACGGCACCGCGGCCGACCGGCCGGCCGACATCAGCGTCAACGGCACCGTGCTCGCGGCCGGCGCCGCGTTCCCGCCGACCGCGAACTGGGACACCTGGGCGGTCAAGGCGCTCAGCGCACCGGTACACGCCGGCGCCAACACCGTGCGCATCACCGCCGCCACCGCCGGCGGCAACCCCAACCTGGACTACCTCGACGCGGTGGCGGGCTCGGCGCCGGTCGACTACCAGGCCGAGGACTGCACCGTGTCGCAGGGCGCAGTGGAGTCCAACCACGCGGGCTACACCGGGACCGGATTCGTCAACGGCGACAACGTCGCCGGCGCCTACGTCGAGTGCACGGCGACGGTGGCTGTAGCGGGCCAGCGGACCGTGATCGTCCGCTACGCCAACGGCACCACCTCCGCCCGCCCGATGGCGGTATCCGTCAACGGTGCGGCGCCGGTCACCGTGTCGTTCCCGCCGACCGCGAACTGGGACACGTGGGCCCCTGCCGAGCTCACCGCGCCGTTCGCCGCCGGTGCCAACACCGTCCGCCTGACCGCTACGACCGCCAACGGCGGTCCCAACCTCGACCGCCTGTCAGTGGAGGACTGATGAGAAAGCCCATTCTGGCCGCCGCGACCGGGCTGCTGCTGATACTGCCGATGGTGATCGCGACGGCCGCCGGCGCCGAGTCGGCCCGGTACGAGGCCGAGAACTGCACCATGCCGGCCGGCACCGTGGACACCAACCACGCCAACTACAGCGGCACCGGCTTCGTCAACGGCGACAACGCCGTCGGCAACTACCTCGAATGCACCGTCACCGCCGCCAACGCCGGCCCGGGCACGTTCGTCATCCGCTACTCCAACGGCGCCACCGCGAACCGGCCCGCCGACATCAGCGTCAACGGCACCGTCGTGGCCGCGGCCGCCGCGTTCGACCCGACCACCAACTGGGACACCTGGGCCGACAAAACCATCACCGCCAACGTCAACGCCGGAACCAACAAGATCCGGATCACCGCCACCACCGCGCTGGGCAACCCGAACCTCGACTACGTCGACTTCAACGTCGCCGCAGCATTCACCGACTACCAGGCCGAGACCGCCACCGTCTCGCAAGGCACCGTGGCCACGAACCACACCGGCTACACCGGCACCGGCTTCGTGGACTACACCAACGTGGCCGGGTCCTACGTGGAGTTCCAGGTCAGCGCGGCGGCGACCGGTACCGCGCAACTGACGTTCCGGTACGCCAACGGCACCACGGTCAACCGGCCGCTGGACATCACCGTCAACGGCAACTCCGCCGTCCTGGACCTGGCCTTCGGCGCCACCACCAACTGGGACACCTGGGACGAGAAGACCATCACGGTGTCGCTCAAGGCCGGCACCAACAGTGTCCGTGCGACCGCCACGACGGCCAACGGCGGCCCGAACCTGGACCGGCTGCGGGTCACCGGGCAGAGCGACTCGACCGCGCCCAGCACGCCGGGGCAGCCCAGCTGCGCGAACATCACCGAGAACAGCATCGACCTGTCCTGGGGCGCCTCCACCGACAATGTCGGCGTCGCCGGCTACGACATCTACCAGGACGGCAACCTCCTCGCGCAGTCGGCCGGCACCGGCACCGCCAAGACCCTGACCGGGCTCGCCCCGAACACCGAATACCGGCTGTCGGTCTTCGCCCGCGACGCCGCCGGCAACGTGTCGCTGTCCAGCGCCCAGGCCGTCTGCACCACGCGGCAGAGCAGCGACACCCAGGCGCCGACCGCGCCCACCAACCTCACGTTCTCGAACGTGACCGCCGGCAGCGTCGCGCTGTCGTGGGGCCCCTCGAGCGACAACGTGGGCGTCGTCGCCTACGACGTCCGGGTCGGCACCACCGTGGTGACGTCGGTCGAGGGCCACCCGCCGGCGACGTCGACCACGGTCACGACCCTGGCCTGCAACACGCCGTACACGCTCGACGTGGTGGCCCGCGACCTCGCCGGTCACGTGTCGCCGCCGAGCAACACGGTCAGCTTCACCACCAGCTCGTGCAGCGGCGGCGTGCCGTCGGCCATCTCGACCTACTCGACGGGCTGGACCATCCCCTGGGGGACCTACTTCGCGCCGGACGGGCAGTCGGCGCTGGTCACCGAGCGCGACGACAAGGTCGCCGCCGGTCAGTTCCGGGTGTACAAACTCAACACCACCGGCGGCGCGAAGACCCTCGTCGGCACGGTCCCCAACGTCGTGACCACCAACGGTGAGGGCGGACTGCTCGGCGTCGCATTCGACCCCAACTGGGCCACCAACCATTTCGTGTACTTCATGCACACCGCCGCGGAGGGCAACCGGATCGTCCGGATGACCTACAACGGCACGTCGCTGACCGGCTACACCACCCTGGTGACCGGCATCGCGAAGAACCGCTACCACAACGGCGGCCGGCTCGCGTTCGGCCCGGACGGCTACCTCTACGCCACCACCGGTGACGCGCAGACGGGTAGCAACGCGCAGAACAAGAACTCCCTCAACGGCAAGATCCTGCGGATGAAGACCGACGGCACGCCGGCCCCCGGCAACCCGTTCGGCACCCTGGTGTACAGCTACGGCCACCGCAACCCCCAAGGCATCGCCTGGGACTCCCAGGGCCGCCTGTGGGAGGCCGAGTTCGGCAACTCCATGTTCGACGAGCTCAACCTCATCAAGCCCGGCCTCAACTACGGCTGGCCCACCTGCGAAGGCACCTGCAGCGTCGCCGGCATGGAAAACCCCAAACGCCAATGGTCCGTCGACCAGGCATCCCCCAGCGGCATTGCCATCGTGCGTGACGTCGTGTACATGGGCGCCCTGCGCGGCGAACGCCTCTGGCGCATCCCCATCCTCGGTGGCGAGAGCACCGGCTCGCCCAGCGCCTACTATGTCGGCACCTACGGCCGGCTGCGCACCGTCACGAAGGTCCCCGGCGCCGACGCCTTCTGGCTCAGCACCACCAACTGCGACAACAACGGCGGCGCCGGCAACGGCTCCGACCGGATCCTCAGGGTCACCGTCGCCTGATCGTCCGGGCGGGCGGCCGCAGGTCGGCGCCCCGCGGCCGCCCGCCCGGACCCCTCTTCGGACACCTCCAGGAGTACGGCCATGGCGGTAACGATCAAGGACATCGCCCAGGCGGCCGGCGTCTCGACGTCGACGGTGAGCCGGGCGTTGGCGGGCTCCGGCCTGCTGCCGCCCAGCACCCGCCGGCGCATCGAGCGGGCGGCCGACGAGCTCGGGTACCGCCCCAACCGGGTGGCCCGTGCGCTGAGCACCGGGCGCACCGGCAACGTCGGGCTGCTCGTGCCCGACCTGCTCAACCCGTACTTCGCCGCCGTCGTCAAGGGGGTGCAGGCCCGTGCCCGGGAATCCGGCCACTGGGTCTTCCTCACCGACACCGATGAGGACCCGGCCGTCGAGGCGGACCGCGTCCGCGCTCTCGTCAAGCAGGTCGACGGCGTCGTGCTGTGCTCCCCGCGCACGAGCGAGCCGCAGCTGCGGCTCCTGGCCCTCGAGACGCCGATGGTGATGCTCAACCGGCGGGTCGCCGGGCTCCCGTCGGTGACGACCGACAACGGCGAGGGCATCAAACAGCTGGTCGCGCACCTCGTCGCGCTCGGGCATGAGCGGGTGGCGTACGTCGCCGGCCCCCGTGCGTCCTGGTCCAACCGCAGCCGGCTGCGCCTGCTGCGCACCGCCACGGCCGCCGCGGGCGTCGGCCTCGTCGAGACCGGCAACGTCGAGCCGCGCTTTGCCGGCGGCATCGCCGCGGCCGACCAAGTCCTCGGGGCCGGCGTGACGGCGGTCGTCGCCTACAACGACCTGATGGCGCTGGGCCTGCTCAACGCCTTCGGCGCCCGCGGGGTCGAGGTGCCCGGCCGGATGAGCGTCGCGGGCTTCGACGACATCTTGCCGGCGGCACTGGCCAGCCCGGCGCTGACCACCGTCGGCCAGCCCAGCGAGGGGGCCGGCCGGGCCGGCATGGACCTGCTGCTGCGGCTGATGGCGGACCGGCAGTCGCGCCCGGCGCCCGAGCCGGTCGCCCGGCTGGTGGTGCGCAACTCCACCGGTCCTGCGCATTGACGGGGCAGGGCCGCCGCGGCGGCCGCATCGCGCCCGCCGCCGAAACGGGACCGTTCGGAGCGCGGCGAGGATCGGCAACGCGACCGGTTCTACCGGGTCAGTGAGCGCCCTGGGAATGCGCGGCGAGCGCGGCGCGGAGCTCCCCGGCGGTGACGCCGACGTCCGTCAGGCTGCACAGCGCGAATCCGGAGACGTCCTGGCGGTACCGCCGTCCGGTCAGCGCGGCGCCGTCGCGCGGACCGACCCGGGTCCGCACGACGAGGCTCGGCGCCAGGCTGACGTCCGCCACGAACGCCTCGCTGATCTGCGCCCAGGGCAGCGAAAGGCGCTGCAACCCGCGCCCGAACCGGACCCGCTGCAGATAGATGCCGTTGCGGTTGACGACCAGCTGATCCGGATTTGTGATCTTGACGATGTCCCCCATCAGGATCGCGAACATGGCGAAGAGCAGCGCCACGCCGATGGCCGCCTCGACGGTCGAAAGCCGTCCGAGCAGGGCGGTGTGCGCCGTGGCCCACCAGATCGCGCCCGCCAGTGCCGCGGCCCAGACCCCGGCACCGAGCGCCGCTCGGCGCCGCGAGCCGTGCGAGCGCAGCATCGCCGACGGACCCGGGCCACCGTTCGGGTCGCCCGTTGCGGCCGCCGGGGCCGGGATCTGTGGTTCGGGCGCGGTCACCGTCGGCGGTGACGCGGCCGGTGGCGGCACCGTCCCGGAAGGCGGCGCGGCGGGCGGCGCCGATGCCGTGGCCGGCGGGACCGTCGATGCCGCCGCCGCCGGCACGGCCGCGACGCGGAGCGCGCCCTCCGCCACGACCAGCTCGGGCTGGTCCAGCACGGTCGGCGCCACGCCGGTGGCGCGGTGCAGCAGCGTGCCGACCAGCGGTGTACGGGTCGCGCCGCCGACCAGGAAGATTCCGTCCAGCGTGCCGGCGTGCAGGGCGCCCCGGCGCAGTACCCCGGCGGTCTGATCGATCGTGAGGCCCAGCGTCGGTGCCGCCGCCCGCTCGAACTGCTCGCGGGTGACGTGCGCCTCGCGGTCGAGCAGCGGCACCGCCACGGTCGCGCTCGGGTACCGTGACAGTCTCTCCTTGGCCATCCGGGCGGCGTCCCACAGGGCGCGGAAGTGCCGGCGCTCGACCACCGTGGACGGCGCCCGCAGCCGCGCCCAGGCCGCGGGATCGGCGGCCTCGACCGCCTCGCCGATCAGCCCGACGACGATCGCGTCGAGGTCGACGCCGCCCACGTCGGCCAGGCCGTCACTGGCGAGGACCTCGAACTCTGCGGCGGTACGGCGGACCACCGAGATGTCGAACGTCCCGCCGCCCAGGTCGTAGATGGCCACGGTCGTGCCCGCCGACGGCGCCGGGCCGGCCATGTCGAGGAAGTACCGGGCCGCCGCGACGGGCTCGGCCACCATGGTCACCGCGGCGAATCCGGCGGCCTGGGCGGCGGTCCGCAGCGTCGCCCGGCGGGTCGGCCCCCAGCCGGCGGGGTGGGTGAGCACCACGTCGACGTCCGCGCCGCCGGTCGCCCGGGCCGCCTCGTCGGCGACCCGGCGCAGGGTCGCCGCGATGAGGTCGGTGACCGGCACCTGCCGGTCACCGAGCAGGACCTCGCCCGCGTCGATCTGGCGCTTCGGGTTGGGCTCGAACCGCGCCGGGTCGAGCCGCGCGGCCGCGATGGCATCCGGACCGGTCAGCAGCACCCCGCCCGGCTCGGCGTAGACCGCCGAGGACAGCAGCGGCGACGCGTCGAAGGTCAGCGTCCGGACGCTGCCGTCCGGCCGGGCCAGGGCCGTCACCGTGTGTGACGAGCCGTAGTCGATGCCGAGCCGCCATCCATCCACAAGATGCCATGGTAGAGATCGACGGTGCCGCACACCGACCGCGGCCCCCGGCCCGGCACATGTGCACGCCGCACGGCGTGGACGACCGGGGCTTCCCCGACAAGCGTGGGCTTACAGTTCACACCGGTAACCAGATGGCTTCAGGCGGACATTCCCAGGTATGGAACCAGACGACGCGGCCGCCCGAAGGCGCTTCGAGGAGCTGTTCGAGGCCCACTATGCGGAGTTGACGCGTTTCGCGACACGTCGGGTAGGCGCCGACGCGGCGGGCGACATCGTCGCCGGCACGTTCCTCACCGCCTGGCGCCGGTTCGGCGAACTGCCGGCCGACCATGCCCGAGCCTGGCTCTACGCCACGGCCCGGCAGGTCATTGCCAACGAACTGCGAGGGCGTACGCGGCTGGAACGACTGACCGCCAAGGCGGCTGCCGGCGGCGACATCCACGTGGCGGACCATTCCGCGCGGGTCGACGATCAGATCCGCGTACGTGCCGTGCTCGCCGAGCTCTCCCCGGCCGACCAGGAGGTCCTGCGGCTGATCGAATGGGAAGGGCTGGACGTGGCGGAGGCGGCACTCGTCCTGCGCTGTACTCGCACCGCCCTCAAGGTGCGCCTGCACCGGGCCCGGCGGCGATTCGCCCAGCGGTTGCTGGCTACGGACGAACAGTACAACTCGGCGGCCCGGCGCACCCGGCCATCCGTCATTCCCGAAGGGAGCCCCAGCCCGTGAATCACACCCTGGACCGCCTCCGCGCGGCCGACCCCGCCCTCATGACGACCGACGCCGATCCGCGCGACCGGCAAGCGCGGGCCCTGCTCGAACGGGTCCTCGCCGCGTCGCCGGCGCCACCCGGGCGGCATGGACGTCGCCGGCTCGTCGTCGCCGTGGCCGGTGCAACCGTGGCCGCCGCCGCCACCGCGTTCTTCGCCGCCGAACCGGCCGAGGCGTACACGGTGGACAGACATGCCGACGGGTCGATCGCCGTGTCGTTCCGCGCCGACCGCCTGAAGGACACGGACAAGCTCAACGCCGAGCTCGCCCGGGCCGGTGCGCGTACCGTCGTCATACGGATGATCCCGGCCGATCGGTGCACGACGCCGCTCGACATGGATCCGCTGTTCCCATTCCTCGCCACGGCAACGCCCGAGGAACTGGACCGCTATCCGGTGTCCTACCAAGCCGAGGACACAGGCGTGCTCATCACCATCCGGCCCGGCAAGATCCCGGCGGCCGACACCCTGGCCTTCGGGTACGTCAGGCGCAAGGACCGCGACGGCTACACCACGATCGCAGTCGCCGCGGTCGTACGCACCCTGCCATCCTGCATGGCGATTCCGAACCGGGCCCAACGGTGACATGAGCGAGGCGGGCACCGTTCGCGGTGCCCGCCCTCGCCTGCGGTCATCATGACGGATAGAACGTTCGGTCTTGACAGTTCGAGCTGGCAGTGCCATCGTTCGTAGGGACAGAACGTTCGTTCTGCGGCAGTGGTGTTTCCCGAACGCGGCACCCGCAGGTCGCAGTTTCCGTCAGTACGACCGAAAGGACCACCATGACCACCGTTGCCGCACCCGGCTTCTCGACGACGGCATCTGCCTTGCGGCGGCTGTACTTCGTCCGGTTCGCGTTCGCGATCGTCTGGGCCCTCGTCATGATCCCGCTCGCCAAACACCTCAATCCGGTCACCGGCACGCTGCTCGTGGTCTACCCGCTGGTCGACGTGGCCGCCGCCATCATCGACGCCCGCGCGTCACGGGCCATCGGCACGCCCTCCCTGCTGTACGTGAACGTCGCGATCAGCCTGCTCGCCGCGGTCGGCCTGGCCGTCGCCAGCACGTCGGGCATCCCGGCGGTCCTGCGCGTGTGGGGTCTCTGGGCGATCGTGGCCGGGCTGCTGCAGCTGATCGTGGGTGTCACTCGCCGCAAGATGGGCGGTCAGTGGCCGATGATCATCAGCGGTGGCATCTCCGTACTCGCCGGTGGGTCGTTCATCGCCGGCGCCTCCGCGGACAACCCGGTGCTGACCAACGCGATCGGCTACGCCATCCCCGGCGCCATCTTCTTCCTCATCGCGGCCATCCGTCTCGGCCGCGCGGCGAAGGGAAACTGACATGGCGAACACTACCTACGACGTCGTCATCATCGGCGCGGGGCCGGTCGGGGAGAACATCGCCGATCGGGTCGTGCAGGGCGGCCTGACCGCCGCCATCGTGGAGCGGGAACTGGTCGGTGGTGAGTGCTCGTACTGGGCCTGCATGCCGACCAAGGCGCTGCTGCGCAGCGCGACCGCGCTCCGAGCGGCCCGCCGGCTACCAGGCGCTCGCGAGGCGGTGGCCGGCGACCTGGACGCGGCAGCCGTGCTGCGCCGTCGCGACTCCTTCGCCTCGCACTGGACGGACGAGGGGCAGGTGTCCTGGCTCGACTCGGCCGGGATCGCTCTGTATCGGGGCCAGGGACGGATCGGCCCCGACCGGGTCGTCGAGGTGACCGGCGAGGACGGCGGCCCGACGTCGCTCACCGCCCGGCATGCGGTCGTCGTCGCGACCGGAAGCAGCGCCCTGCTCCCGGACGTCACCGGCCTGCGCGAGGCGGCCCCGTGGACCAGCCGGGAGGCGGCTGCGGCGAGCAAGGTTCCCGGTCGGATCGCCGTTATCGGTGGTGGCGTCGTGGCCTCGGAGATGGCGACCGCGTACGCGAGTCTCGGCTCCGTGGTGACGGTGCTCGCTCGTGACGGTGTGCTGCCGCTGACGGAGCCGTTCGTCGGCGAGCGGGTTACGAACTCGTTGCGGGAGGCGGGCGTGTCGGTGCGCATCGGTGCCGAGGCCGCTTCGGTGAACCGGGACGGCGACGGCACGGTGCACGTCACGCTCACCGACGGCGAGCAGATCGAAGCCGACGAACTTCTGGTCGCGATCGGCCGTACGCCGAACACGCAGGACATCGGCCTCGACAAGATCGGCCTGAAGCCTGGTGCCTGGCTCACGGTCGACGACACGTTGCGGGTCATCGGCGAGGACGGGACGCCGGTCGGCGGCGGTTGGCTGTACGCCGCCGGTGACGTCAACCGGCGCGCGCTGCTGACCCACCAGGGCAAGTACCAGGCTCGCGCCGTGGGTGATGTCATCGTGGCCCGCGCCAAGGGCGAGGCGGTCGAGGACCGCCGGTGGGGCCGGCACGTCGCCACTGCCGACGGGCGTGCCGTGCCGCAGGTGGTCTTCACCGACCCGGAGGTCGCGTCGGTGGGGCTGACCGCGGCCGCCGCCGAGGCTACCGGGCTGCGGATCCGGGTCGTCGACTACGACCTGGCCGCCGTCGCGGGATCTGCCCTGCACGCCGAGGGATACCAGGGACACGCCCGGATGGTCGTCGATGAGGACCGGCTGGTGATCGTCGGCTTCACGCTCGTTGGCCCGGACGTCGCGGAACTGCTGCACGCGGCGACGATCGCGGTCGTCGGCGAGGTTCCGCTGGATCGGTTGTGGCACGCCGTTCCCGCCTTCCCGACCGTCAGCGAGGTTTGGCTGCGCCTGCTGGAGGCGTACGGCCGCTGACGGCGCGCCGAGCACCACCTCGTCCCGTCACGATCCGTGGCGGGACGAGATGCGTTGCGGGCGCCCATCACCGCTCGGCTTACAATCAGGATGGCTGGCGTGTGGCATGGATCTGGACGAGTCCGTCGACGCCGCGGAGGAACGTCTCACAGATCATTGCCGGGTCGAAGAGGCAGCCGGCCGCCATGGCGCCGTCGCGGAGCATGACGAAGTGCTGCGCGGCCGGCTCGGCCTTGTTTTCCTCGATGCGCGTCATCAGGGTGGTGACCGTCTCCAGGAACCATTGCCGATGGGCGAGGACGGCTTGGCGTACCGGTTGGCCGGGATCGGGGTACTCGGCTGCGGCGTTCAGGAAGGCGCATCCGCGAAAGCCGGGGGACTGGATGCCCTGGGCGATCGACGCTGCAACCGCCCGGACGGCGTCACTCGCCGGTAGGTCGGCGATGGCCGTGTCCACCTGGCTGCGGATGGCTTGGTCGGTCCCCTGCAGATAGGCAAGGATGAGATCTTCCTTGCCGGGGAAGTGCCGGTAGAAGGTGGCCCGGGTCACTTTCGCCTCGGCGATGATCCGATCGACGCCGACCGAGTGGATGCCCTCCGCGTAGAAGATCCTTGTCGCCGTGGTCAGTAGCCGGAGTCGTGCCTCCGAAGGCCGGGTGTCGGTTTCGCTACGCACCATGGACTTATCATAGCGACAGAACGTTCGGTCTTGATGCCCCGGCCCGGGATGGATGGCGGCTCGCCGAACATTCTGGCCATGCCGGCGGCACCCGGCCGGCCGATCGCGCCGTCCTGCACGTGGCGGAAGAGAGGTAGAACGTTCGGTCTTGACGGCAAGGATTCAAGCCGATACCGTTATCGAGACAGAACGTTCGTTACGCTATGAGGGTTTGGCCGCCGTCCCGACTGCGGAGAAGCTGGAACGGGTGTCCGCTTCCCCCGTGCCGGGCGAACGACCGGACGCAGCGCGGTTCCCGTTCGCGTCATCACCCTGAAATCATGCAAGGAGAGCACCGTGTCTACCAAGATCACATTGATCATCGGCAATCCCGCGAACCCCGACGAGTTCGAGAAGGCCTACACCGAAGCGCGGCGGGCCGCGGAAACACTCCCGAAGCTGCGGCGGCTCGAATCGGCCAAGGTGTGGCCGAAGGAGGACGGCACCGCCACCCCCGCGTACCGGACGCTCGACCTGTACTTCGACAGCTACGAGGACGCCTCCGCCGCAGTCGCGACGCCCGTTGCCGGTGCCGTCTTCGGCGGGCTCGCGGCGACGCAGGTGACGATCACGGGGCTGTTCTCGGACATCGAGTAGCCTTTGCTGCCGCGCGCCGGCACCACCCCCGGCCGTTGCGGCCGCCACTCGCGTAGGTGCGGGCCCTGCCGTTGCCTCGGAGGCACGGGCCCGCGCCGAGAAGCTCGCCGCGTCCGATAGGCGGGGTGGTACCGCGGTACTACGCGCCGGTCAGTAGATCATCCCGCGGTACCGCTGCCGAGGGCTCTTCGTTCTTTAGCGTTGCGGTCAGGGCGCCGGGATGCGGCGACTGACGGCGAGGAGTGCTCGATGATCGAGGCACGGCAGTTGACGAAGCGCTACGGGGAGAAGACCGCGGTCGACCGCCTCGATTTTCTGGTCAAACCTGGTGCGGTGACGGGCTTCCTGGGGCCGAACGGGGCGGGCAAGTCGACCACGATGCGGCTGATCATCGGGCTCGATGCGCCGACGAGCGGGGATGTGAGCGTCAACGGCAAGCAGTACGCGCGGCATGCGGCGCCGCTGCAGGAGGTCGGGGCGCTGCTGGAGGCGCGGTCGATTCATCCGGGGCGCAGCGCGTCCGACCATCTGATGGCCCTCGCCTACACGCACGGGATTCCGCGGCGGCGGGTCGACGAGCTCATCGAGCTGACCGGACTGACGTCCGTGGCCCGCAAGCGCGCCGGGTCGTTCTCGCTGGGCATGGGGCAGCGGCTCGGCATCGCCGCGGCGCTGCTCGGTGACCCCGCCACCGTGATGCTCGACGAACCGGTCAACGGCCTGGATCCCGAGGGTGTGCTGTGGATTCGCAATCTGCTCTCCGGCCTGGCGGCGGAGGGCCGGACGGTGTTCGTGTCGTCGCACCTGATGAGCGAGGTGGCCCTCGTGGCCGACCATCTCATCGTGGTCGGCCGGGGTCGGCTGCTGGCCGACACCAGCGTGCGGGAACTGGTCCGGCAGGCCGGCGGCGACGCCGTTGACGTAGCCACCGCCGATCCGGTACGCCTGCGCAGTGTGTTGGCGGGGCCGGGCGTCGGGATCACCGGGGCCGGCGCGGAGGAACTGCGGGTCACCGGCCTGACCGCCCGTCAGATCGGGTTGACCGCCGCCGAGCACGGCATCGCGCTGTTCGAGCTGACCCCGAGGCAGGTATCGCTGGAGGAGGCGTTCATGGACCTGACCAAGGACGCCGTGGAGTACCACGGCGGCGTCACGAGCGGAGTGGCCGCATGAGCACCATCACGCAGGAGCGCAACCCGGGCGGCGCGGCCGTAACGGCGCCGCGGCCGCAGTACCGGGTCACCGGGCGGCGGGTGCTGCGCTCGGAGTGGTCGAAGCTGTGGACGCTGCGCTCGTCCTGGATCACGCTTGGCCTCGGCCTGCTCGCGCTGCTGGCGTTCGGCACCATCGCGGCGTTGCGCTACAAATCGTTGACGAGCGCCGGCGGACGCATGGACCCGGACTTCGCCGACGCGACCTCGGTCAGCCTGACGCTGTTCGGCGTCCGGTTCGGCCAGCTGGCGCTCGGCGTGCTCGGCGTGCTGTTCGCGGCCGGTGAGTACTCCACCGGCATGATCCGCTCGACCCTCGCCGCGGTGCCACGCCGGCTGCCGGTGCTGTGGTCCAAGGCCGCCGTGTACGGCGTGGTCGCAGTCATCGTCGGCCTCGCCGGCGCGTTCGGCGGGTTCCTGATCGCCGACGCGGTCGTGTCCGGCACCCCGGCCCACCTGGGCCTGTCCGGCGACGACGTCCTGCGGGCCCTGTTCGGCGCCGGGCTCTACCTGGCCCTCGTCGGGGTGATCGGGATCGCGCTCGGCATGCTGCTGAGGTCGGTCGCCGGAGGCATCTCCGTCCTCGTCGCCACGCTGCTGCTCGTCCCCGGCCTCGTGTCGCTGCTGCCGAACTCCTGGCGGGCCGACGTCGCCCAGTACCTGCCGAGCAACGCCGGCGAGTCGCTGTACTCGCTGCACCCGCAGACCGGCATGCTGTCAGCGGGCGCCGGTGCCCTGGTCCTGATCGGCTGGACGGTTCTGGCGCTCGCCGGCGCCGCCTACCGACTGCTGCGTAAGGACGCATGAGCACCGACCACCTCGCCGCCCATCCGCTGGTCGACCGGCTCGCCGGCCTCGGCCAGTGGATGCGCCGGCTGGACGCCCGCCGGCCGTGGCGCTTCGATGCGGCGGTGGTGGTGGCGGTACTGCTGGTGTTCGGCGTCCCCGACCTCGCCCACCACGACCGCGACGCCGAGCGGCCCGACCTGCAGCTGCTGCTGGCCCATCCGCCGGTGGCGGCCACGATCGCCCTGCAGCTCGGCCTCGTCCTGCCGCTGTTCTGGCGCCGCCGGGCCCCGACCGCCACGTTCTACGCGGTCGCCGCCGTGTTCGTCGCGCAGTGGTCCGTCGGCGTGCTGCTGCGCGCCGACGTCGCGCTGCTCATCGCCGTCTACAGCATCGTGCTGCGCGTCCACCCGGCCCGGCTGCCCTGGGCCGGGCTGACGGTCGCCGCGGCGCTGGGCCTGGTCGCCTGGCGCGTCTCCGGCGCGGTGTCGCCGTGGGACGCGCTGTTCTTCCTGTACGCCGCCGCAACGGCCGCCGCGGCGCTCGGCGTCGCCATCCGCATCCGGCGGGCCCAGCTCGCCGCGCTGCGCGACCGGGCGCTGCGCCTGGAGGTCGAGCGCGACCAGCGCAGCCGTCTCGCCACGGCCACCGAGCGGACCCGCGTCGCCCGCGAGATGCACGACATCGTCGGCCACAGCCTGTCGGTGATCATCTCCCTGGCCGACGGCGGCGCGTACGCGGTCGAGGGCAACCCGCCTCGCGGGCGCGAGGCCCTCGAGCGCATCGGTGAAACCGGCCGGCTGGCGCTCGCCGAGCTCCGCCGGGTCCTTGGCGTGCTGCGCGAGGAGCGCGAGGGCGTCGAGCTGCACCCGCAGCCCGGCATCGCCGAGATCGGCGCCCTGTGCGAGCGCATCCGGGCGGCCGGGCCGCACGTCGTCTACCGCACCGTCGGCGACGTGGACGCCCTGGACCGCGGGGTGCAGCTCGCGGCGTACCGCATCGTGCAAGAGGCGCTGACCAACGCCCTGCGCTACGCCGGGCCGGGCACCCGGCTCGACGTCGCCGTCGCCCGGGACGGCCCGCGGGTGGACATCACCGTCCACGACACCGGCCCGCAGCCGCCCGGCGGGGCGCCGTCGCGGCCAGGGCCGACCGGACACGGGCTCGCCGGCATGCGCGAGCGTGCGGCCCTCTACGGCGGCACCGTCGAGGCCGGTCCCCGCCCGGGCGGAGGATGGACCGTGCGGGCCACCCTGTTCCCGAGCGTCGAGGGCAAGCCATGATCACCGTACTCATCGTCGACGACCAGCCCCTGCAGCGGCTCGGCTTCCGCATGCTCCTGGAGAGCAACGAGGACACCGACGTGCTCGGAGAAGCCGGCAACGGTACCGAGGCCGTGCGCCGCGCGGCGCAGCTGCACCCGGACGTCATCCTGATGGACGTGCGCATGCCGGGTATGGACGGGATCGAGGCCACCCGCCGCATCGTGGCCGCCGGCGACCGGTCCCGGGTGCTCGTGCTGACGACGTTCGATCTGGACGAGTACGCCCACGCGGCGCTGCGCGCCGGG
Organism: Dactylosporangium sp. McL0621; assembly: GCF_049995355.1. Classification (NCBI taxonomy): domain Bacteria; kingdom Bacillati; phylum Actinomycetota; class Actinomycetes; order Micromonosporales; family Micromonosporaceae; genus Dactylosporangium; species Dactylosporangium sp. McL0621. The sequence goes on along the minus strand of NZ_CP188259.1, from coordinate 7,316,447 downwards.
GCCAGCGGCTTCCTGCTCAAGGACGCCCGCCCCGAGGAGCTGCTGGCCGGCATCCGCGCCGTCGCCGACGGCGACGCCGTGATCGCGCCCGCACTGACCCGGCGCCTGCTGGATCGGTTCGCCGGCCACCTGGCGCCCGCCGCCGACCCGGCCGGCAGCGACCCGCGCCTGGCCGGCCTCACCGAGCGCGAGCGCGAGATCCTGGTCGCGATCGGCACCGGCTGGACGAACCGCGAGATCGCCGAGCGCCTGGTCCTGTCCGAGTCCACCGTGAAGACCCACGTCGGCAAGGTGCTCGCCAAGATCGGCGCCCGGGACCGAGTCCAGGCCGTCATCTTCGCCTACGACCAACGCCTGACCCGTCCCAGCACCGGCGGCTGACGGTCGTCCGGCCGAGCTGTGCTCAGGCCGACGCGGCGCCCGGCCCGTGGTGCGAGCCGCCGGCGGCCCTTGAGAGCGGCGCCGACGATGCTCGCGGGAGTCGGCACCCGATCGAAACATCCGGGATGCAGACTGGGCCGGTGAGCCAGTGGACGCCCGTCGCGCGGAGCACCGACGTCACGACGCGACCCCTCGCGGTCGACGTCGACGACGTGCCGTTCGTGCTGGTCCGCTTCGCCGACGGCGGGCCCGTCCGGGTCTTCGCCGACCGGTGCCCGCACCGCCTCGTGCCGTTGTCGGCGGCCACCCCGACCGGCGGGACGCTGCGCTGTGCCTACCACGGCTGGGAGTTCGGGCCCGATGGACGCTGCGTCAGCATCCCGTCGGCGCCCGGCCGGGCCATCCCGCCGCGCGCCGACCTTCCGCCGGGCCCGGCGGTGCAGGAGCGCGACGGCCGCGTCTGGCTCGACCGGGCGACGATCGCTCCGGCCGAGCCGCCGCCGCTGTGCACCAACGAGGACCCGGTCCTGCGGCGGGCGTGGCACCCGGTCGGGCTGGTCGCCGAGCTGCCCTTCACCGCGGAGCTGCTCGGCGAGGCCTGGAGCGTGGATGAGGACCTGCACGCCGAGCCGGCCCCGTACGCGGTGACGACGCGCTGGGGCCTCGTCTGGCTGGCCCCGGAGGAGCCGCTGACGGAGCTGTTCGACGACCCCGACGACGAGGACCGGCAGTTCGTGGGGGCGTGGCTGCCGCCGGCCCGCACCAACGTGTCGGCCGGCGTGGTCGCGGACAACTTCCTCGACGTCGCACACTTCCCCTTCGTGCACACCGCGACGTTCGGCGCGGGGGAGGAGCGGGCCGTCCCGGCGTACACCGTGCAGGACGAGCCGGACGGGTGCCGCAGCGTGCAGGAGCAGTGGTTCGACAACCCCGAGGATCCGGGAGTGCTCGACGGGACGCGGCCGATCCGGCAGCGGCGTCGCGCGACCTACGTCTACCGCGCGCCGTTCCAGCTGATGCTGCGCCTCGAGGAGCTGGACGCGGGCGCGGTGAAGACGATCTTGTTCTTCGCCCAGCCCGAGTCGACCGCCCGGACGCGCATCTATACGAAGATGCTGTTGCGCGGCATCGGCGGGGTCGAGCGGCCCGGACCCGAGGTCGTCGCGGGCGAGTGCGCGTTCGAGGAGGCCGTCCTGGCCGAGGACCTGGCGCTGCAGCGCACGATGACGCTGCCCGGGCTGCCGCTGCGGTTGCGCGACGAACTGCACGTGCGCGCCGACCGGCTCGGGGTGGCCCTGCGCCGCGAGCTCACGCGGTTCCGTGAAAGGGCGGCCCGATGATCGACCTCAGGCTGCTCAACGCGCTCGTGGCCGGTGAGACCGAGCCGCGTGCCATCGGTATCCACGCCGGCCGGATCGTGCCGGCGCAGGAGCCCGCCGCTCGCACGATCGACCTCGGTGGCCGGCTTGTCACGCCGCCCCTGGTCGAGCCGCACATCCACCTCGACGCCGTGCTCACCGTCGGGCAGCCGCGGCCCAACGTGTCCGGATCGCTCTTCGAGGGCATCGCCGTGTGGGCCGAGCGGGTCAAGGAACTGACCGTCGACGATGTCAAGGCCAGGGCGGCTCAGGCGCTGCGATGGCAGCTGGCCAACGGCGTCCAGGCCGTGCGCAGCCACGTCGACGTGTGCGACCCCGAGCTGCGGGCGCTGCGCGGGCTGGCCGAGCTGCGCCAGGAGCTGCGCGGCACGATCGACCTGCAGCTGGTTGCGTTCCCCCAGCAGGGCATCCTGTCCTACGAAGGCGGCCGCGGGCTGATGCGCAAGGCGGTCGACCTGGGCGCCGACGTGATCGGCGCGATTCCCCACTACGAGCTGACCCGCGAGGACGGCGTCGAGTCGGTGCGCTTCGCGTTCGCGCTCGCCGACGAGCACGGGCTGCGCGTCGACATTCACTGCGACGAGACCGACGACGAGCACTCGCGGTTCATCGAGGTGATGGTGGCGGAGACGATCCGGCGGGGCCTGGCCGGCCGGGTCACGGCCAGCCACACCACGGCGATGCACTCGTACAACGCCGCCTACGCGTACCGCCTGGTCGCCAACATCGCCCGGGCGGGCCTGCACATGGTGACCAATCCGCTGGACAATGCCGTGCTGCAGGGCCGCTTCGACACCGGCCCGGTGCGCCGCGGACACACCCGGGTCAAGCAGCTGCAGGAGGCCGGCGTCAACGTGTGCGTCGGCCACGACTCGATCATGGACCCGTGGTATCCGCTGGGCTACGGCGACCCGTTGCAGGCGGCGTTCGTGCTCGCGCACCTCGGCCACATGACCGGCGACGCCGAACTGCCCCGGCTGATCGACATGATCACCGTTAACCCCGCGGCCGCGCTGGGCCTCGAGGACTACGGGTTGCACGTGGGTGGCCCGGCCGACCTGGTCGTCTTCGACGCACCGTCCGCGATGGACGCCGTGCGGCTGGTCGCGCCGCGATACCTGGTGCTGCGGGCCGGCCGCGAGGTGGCGCGCACGCGGCCGGCCGAGACGACGGTGCTGTGGAACGGTGTCGAGGAGCCGGTCAGCTTCCTGCGGGAGCAAACGTGAGCGTTTCCTCGCGGTCCTTGCCGCCCTGCAGCTGGAAACCGATCCAGTACAGTGCGGCCGACACCACGAACCCGACCTCGAAGGTCGAGTCGCCGAACTGCTTGATGTGCGACGGCACCGGCCCGGTGTAGTCCACCTGCTTCGAGAACAGCAGGATCGACACCGCCATGCCGATCGCCATCGCCAGCCAGCCGGCCCAGGGGTTGTGCCGCCGGTCGAAGAGGAACCCGTCGACCTGCTTGCCTCGCCGCAGGTACCAGTCGGTGAGGTAGACGCCCAGCCACGGCCCGATCCAGTAGGAGATGACGAGCAGGAAGCCCTCGTACTTCGCGCCCGCGTCCTTGAGCCCGGTCCAGGCGAGGATGAACCCGGCCACGCCGAACACCAGCGCGACGATGGCCCGCCGCTGGTTCAACGGGAGCCGGATGCCCAGCGCCAGGAACGACATCGCGCCCGAGTAGATGTTGATGACGTTCGCCGAGACGGCCCCGATGGCGATGGCCAGCAGGGTGACGTCGGCCAGCCAGGTCGGCAGGTGCTGGGTGAAGTTCCCGGTCAGGTTGTCACCGATGGGCCCGGCGATCGTCACGGACGCGGCCCCGGCCAGTTCCAGGACCGTGCAGGAGACGAAGACGCCGAGGCCGGCCCACAGCCCCACGGCCCGCTGGTTCGTGTCCGGCTTGAGGTAGCGCGTGTAGTCAGTGGCGTACGGGTTCCACCCGGCCGCATAACCGAACGCGGCGCCGACCGTCAGCAGGAAACCCCCGATGCCGCCGCCGCCCGCCGCGACCGCTGCCCCGGGGTCGGTCTTGGCGAACGTCCAGGCGACGGCGAGGAGGAATGCGGCGGCGAGCACCGGGAAGGCGTACCGCTCGAAGACCTGGACCAGGTTGTGCCCGAAGAATGCGATGACGACCTGGGCCACCACCACGATGAGCAGGCACGGCAGCTTGTCCAGGTGGGTCAGGGTGGCCAGCGCGAACGCGCCGGAGACGCTGTTGACGGCAAACCAGCCGACGCCCGCCACGACGGCGTTGAGCCCGGCCGGGAGGATGTTGCCGAGGAACCCGAAGCCGACCCGGCTCAGGATCATCTGCGGCACGCCGGCCCGCGGCCCTCGCGACGACAGGATGCCGTGCGTGAGCGAGCCGAGCCCGGTGCCCACCACGATCGCCGCGACGGCCGCCCAGAACGACTGCTGGAAGTACAGGATCGAGATGACCCCGACGAAGATCGTCGCGAACTCCAGGTTCGGCGACATCCACGTCCAGAAAAGGTCCAGCGGCCGCCCGTGCCGCTCGGACAGGGGAATGAACTCGGCGCCGCCCGGCTCCACGGCGGCGATCTTGCGACCGTAGGTCCCCTCGCGAACCTCGGCGGCGATGACGTGGGTGTCGGTATCAGATGCGGCCATGACGGCTCCATTCGCTACCCTGATCTTCGGCGTTGGTTCAATGTCCGTTCGAGTTGTGACGACCACGTTCCACCGAAGTTTCCGGTCGCTGCGTTGTCAACCCGCTGCCGTGACGGCGTCAGGTCCCTCGCCGGGCCGGTCTTCCTCCTCAGGATCGTGGCGTCGCATCGGAGCCGGGCCACCGAGGGCCCGATAGAGCTCCAGGTGCCGCTGTGCCGCCGATTTCCAGGTGTGTGCGGCCGCGAGGGAACGGCCGGCCGCACGCCGGCCGGGTTCAGCGGCCCGGATCGCGGCCAGCATCGCCGAGGCGAGGGACGCCGGGCCGGACCCGTAGCGGACGGTGGATCCGAACACCTCGCGGAGTACCGGCAGATCCCGGGCCACGACGGGCACGCCGGCGGCGAGCGCCTCCATGGCGGCCAGCCCGAAACCCTCCTTTGTGGACGGAAATGCGAACACGGCGGCCGCCGCCACGAGCCCGGGCAGCTCGTCGTGGGCGACGGCGCCGAGCACGACCGGCGCGATGCCCAACCGCTCGGCCGCGCGTTCCCATTCGGCCCGGTAGTCGCGGTAGTCGAAGAGGGTCTCCCCGCCCGCGATCACCAGCCGCAGGTCCGGGACGTCCCGGCGCAGCAGCGCGAAGGCCTCGAGCAGGTCGAGCGAGCCCTTGCGGGGTTCGATGCCGCCGACCGCCAGGACGAAGTGCCCGAGCCCTTGGCGGGGGGCGGCCGCGGCGAAACGGTCGTAGTCGACGCCGTTGGGGATCACCGTCGCGGTCAGCCCCCAGCCGGTGCGAAGCTCGGCCGCCACGGCGGCCGACACGCAGACGTGCGCGTAGGGGTGCACGATGGCGCGCTCGTGACAGGCCGCCAGCTCCGGGGTCGTGAAGTGGTCGAGGTGGTGCACCGTTCGGATGCAGCGCGGGACGGCGTTGGCGCTGATGCAGTCCTGCGCGTGGACGATGTCGAAGCGGCCCGGCTCGAAGGCGGCGCGCAGGGCCTCGATCGAGCGCAGGATCCGCGGCCCCACCGCCTCGCCGGGGCGGTCCGGGAACGGCACGATTTCGACCCGCACCGCCGGCGACACCGGCCGGAAGAGCTCGGTGTCGCCGCCCCGCCCGAGCGTCCAGACCGTGACGTCCGCTCCCTCCCCGGCCAGTGCCTCGGCGAGCGCGAGCGTGTGCACCACCCCGCCTCGGGGTCGGGTCGAGTAGCTCAGCAGCGCGATCTTCACATGCCCTCGTAGGTGTCCGGCCGGCGCTCGTCGAGGTGGTGCAGCACCCGCCGGGCCGCGGCGATCTCGGCGGCGACGTCGAGCTCGGCGACGGCCAGCCCGGCCTTCGCCCAGGTGCGGGCGAGGATGTTGCCGGCCGGCCCGACCACCTTCGCCTGGCCGAGGAAGCGCATGCCGCCCATTGCGCCGGTCTGGTTGGACGAGACCACCACGATCTGGTTCTCGGCGGCCCGGGCGCAGTCGTAGAGGTCGAACAGCCGCGACTGGCGGTCCTGGTTGAGCTTCGGCGCCTGGTTGGTGATGCTCGCGGGCCAGGCCGACAGGCACGCCACGATCTGCGCACCGCCGATCGCCAGGGTGCGGGCCGACTCGGGGAACGTCTTGTCGTAGTCGATGAGCATCCCGATCCGCCCGACCGGCGTGTCGAACGCGGCGAACGTGTCGCCGGCCCGGTATGCGGTCACCTCGGCGGCCGGCAGGTGCACCTTGCGGTGCCGGCCGAGGACGCCGTCGCCGGTGACGCAGACGGCTGCGTTGTACCGGTCGTCGCCGTCGGCCTCGCAGTAGCCGACGCAGACCACCATGTCCCGCGCCAGCGCGGCGATGTGCTCGATGAGCGGGTCGTCGGGCTTCAGCGCGGGTGGCAGTGCCGCCGGGTCCGGATGGCGCAGGTCGGCGAGGTAGCCGCCCAGCGCCGCGTCGGGCAGCACCAGCAGGTCCGCCGCGGACGCGCGGGCGTCGGCGATCAGCTTGCCGATCCGGCCGAGGTCGAAGTCCAGATCGCGACCGAAGTGCGCGGCCGCCGCCGCGATGCGGATGACTCCCATGACTAGCTGATGGCTCCGGCCGGCGTCGGATACGCATCGGGGCGGCGGTCGCGCAGGTGCGCCATGGATCGGCGGGCCGTGGTGAGGGCCTGCGCGACGTCGAGCTCGGCGACCGCGATGCCGGGCGCGGTGCCGGTGGTGGCGAGCACCTCGCCGCCCGGGTCGACCACCTTCGCGCTGGCAACGAACCGCAGCGACCCGAACGTGCCGGCCTGGTTGGCCGACAGCCAGACCACCTGGTTCTCCAGGGCGCGGGCCCGGTCGAACAGGTCGAACCGGCGGGTCCACCGGTCCTCGGCAAGATCGGCGCTGGGTGCCGTGCGGCTGCCGGGCCACGCCGACACGCACACCACGATCTCCGCGCCGTCCAAGGCGAGGGACCGCGCCGACTCGGGGAACGCCTTGTCGTAACAGATCATCATGCCGAGCCGGCCGACGGGCGTGTCGAACGCCTCGAACACGTCGCCGGAAGCGTAGCTCGCGCTCTCCTGCAGCGGCTGATGCACCTTGCGGTGCCGGCCGAGGATACCGTCGCCGTTGACACAGACGACGCTGTTGTACCGCAGGTCGCCGTCCGCCTCGCAGTACCCGGCGCAGACGACCATGCCACCGGCCAGCTTCGCGAGCCGCGCGATCTCCGGGCCGTCGGCGTGCAGGGCCGGCGGACCGTCGGCGCCACCGTCGAGGTGCGCCAGGTAACCGCCGAGGCACGCCTCGGGCAGGGCGAGCAGCCGCACCCCGTCCCGCCGGGCCGTCCCGATCAGCCGTTCGGCGCGCGCGAAGTCCTCCTCCAGGTCCCGGTCGAACGCCGCGGCGACCGCCGCCATCCGTATCGAGGTCATGCCCGTCCCAATCCCGTGACACCAGCCGGTATCGCGTCGGTGAGTTCCCCGTCCGGCCAGCGCAGCCGGACGCCTTGGCCCGCGACCAGCTCGCCGCACGCGCCGCCGACGGCGGGTCCCGCGGCGGGGACCGCCGACGCGGCGTGATCGGTCGTGAGCATCGCGAAGCCGGGAAAGCAGGTGAGCCAGTCGCCCATCGTCGCGCCGGCGGGCCGGGGCACGCGCGCCACGTCGAGCACCGCCCCGCATCCGCTCGCTTCTGCGAGCATGCCGAGGGTACCGCCGATGCCGGCCATCGACACGTCCTTGGCCGCGCTGGGACGGGCCTGCGCCACGACCCCGAGCATCGCCCGCAGCTGCGAACTGTCGCGGGTGGACGTCGAGTCCCACTGACGGCCGTGGTACCCGGGCCGCCACTGCCCGCCGAGGTCGGCGGTCAGCCGGACCTGCTGGCCGGGGCGCCCGCCGCCACCGGGCACCGGATGGCCGGTGCGCCCCAGCGCCGTCGCGGACAGGGCGGCCGGCACGCCGAGCTGGGTGTGCCCGCCCAGGATCGGGATGCCGTACCGCGCGCTCGCCTCGCGCAGCCCGCCGAGGATCCGTCCGGCGAGTGCGGCATCGCGCGCCCCGATGGCGTTCAGCAGCCCGACCGGGGCCGCACCCATCGCGGCGAGGTCGTTGACGTTGACAAGGACCGCGCACCAGCCGGCCCAGTGCGGGTCGCGCTCCACCATCGACGGGATGATCGCGTCACACGCGGCGATCAGGTCCGTGCCGGGCACCGGCGCGCCGTCGTCGCCGACGAACCCGCTCCCGCCCGGCCGGAGTCCCTGCAGCAGCTCGCCGAGCGGCTGCTTGGTGGCCCCCGCGAGCACCGCGAGCCGCCCGATCGGCCAGCGCATCAGCGTGTGCCGGACGCCGGCCACGACGGCGGGACGCACGCGGCGCCAGCCGAGCCGGTGGAACAGCGGTTCATTGCGCGCCTGCACGGTGGCCTCGAAGCGCAGCACCCCGGCATTCTCGGCCCACGCGCAGGCCGCGTTGACAAGCAAAGGACCGATGCCGTTGGTACCGCGAGCGCGCGAATCGACAACGAGCCGCCCGCCGAGCCACCATCCGATGTCGGACCCCGGCCGGGCGGGACCGAGCCGGACCCCGCCCAGGACGGTGCCCCGCTGATCCCGGGCTACGAGCACCACGGTGCGCGGGTCGTCATCCAGCTCGTCCCGGTCGTGCCGCTCGAAGAGCCCCTGCTCCTCGACGAACACCGCCTGCCGCAGCGCCCGATAGGCGTCGAGCGCGGCGCCCGAGGCCGGTTCGATCTGGACCGTCGGCCGCAGCCCGGACAGGACGGGAACGAGATCGACGCTCATCCGCCGGCCGCCTGCAGGACCCCGCACGCACCGCATGCCGCGCAGCCGGCCTCCTGGTCGGCGCCCGTCATCCCGGCGTCCTTGAGCAGCACCGCGACCCGTTCGGTGACATCCCGGACGAGCGCCGCCGCCGGGCCGGCGATCCCGTCGCGGCGGGCCAGGGTGCCGACCGTGGATCGGAACGGCACAACGAACGGATACACCCCGCGGGCGATCAGCCGGCTCGCGCCCGCGACCAGTTCGTCGGGGTCCTCGCCGAGGCCGATCAGCAGGTAGGTCGACACCTTGTTGCGGCCGAACACCCGCACCGCCTCATCCCACGCCGTCTCGTACGCCGCGAGCGGCACGGTCGCCTTGCCGGGCATCCAGCGGCGGCGCACCTCGTCGTCGAGCGACTCGACATGGATGCCGATCGCGGTCGCGCCGGCTTCGCGCAGTTCGGCCAGCACTTCCAGGTCGCCTGGCGGTTCGATCTGCACCTGGATCGGCAGCCCCGGCACCGCCGCGAGGACGGCCCGGACGCTGCGCACCAGGTTGCGTGCGCCGCGGTCGGGGCCGGCCGTGGTGCCGGTGGTCATCACCATCTGCCGTACCCCGTCGAGCCGCACCGCGGCCTCGGCCACCTCGGCCAGTTGCGCTGGGGTCTTCGCCGCGATCGTCGCGCCGGAGCGCAGCGACTCCTCGATGGTGCAGAAGCGGCAGCGCCGCGCCTCCTCGTAGCGGATGCAGGTCTGCACGACGGTCGTAGCGAGCACATCGGCGCCGTGCAGCCGGGCGATCTGCTCGTAGCGGACGCCATCGGCGGTGACCAGGTCGTAGAACCTCGGCCGCCGCACCACCTGCACGGACAACCCGAGGTCCCGCCCGTCCAGCCACAGCCGGTCGTCCCGCACCACGTAAGGGCTGTCGGGGTTCACCGGCAGGGCGGCGTTGGCACCGTCCACCACCAGATGACCATCGTCACTGGGGCCGGCGCCTGCCGGCCGCCGGACCGGTGCGTCCACCCGCACGCCGCGAACGGCGATCTCGGCTCTGGTGCCAACGCTCACCGCGGTCTCCTAGAACATGTAGGTCGAGTTGATGATGGCGCCCTTGCGTGCGTAGTGGATCAGTGCGTCCTGCACGTCGAGCGGGTGCGTCGGGATGACGCCCTCGATGAGGTCCTCCTCGCGGGCACCGTGCAGCGAGAGCCCGAAGCGGCAGCAGTAGACCTTGCCGCCCTCCGCGATGAACGTCTTCAGCGAGTTGTTGATGTTGTGCTCACCCGGGAACGCCGAGTTGCCCGTCGTCGGGAAGCCGCGGGTGGCGAGGCAGTTGAGCGAGCCCGGCCCGTAGAAGTAGATGGCCGACTCGAAGCCCTTCCGCAGCGCGCGGGTCGCCTGCAGGATCGCCACGAAGCTCACCGAGGACTCGTGGGCGATGCCGTGCACGAGGGTGAAGTAGACCTCCCCCTCCTCGGCCTGATAGTCGGGGAACACCTTGGTCCCGCCGTAGATGCTCGACCCCTCGGCGAGCGCCGGGTGGGGGATCTCGGTGAGGCTCTTCTGCTCGAGGTCGGTCAGTTCGGGCACGGTGGCTCCTTCATCCGTAGAGTTTTTCGAACGTTCCCCGGAACACGGCGTCGGCGAGCTCGCCGTCGCCGACCGCGGTGCGCAGCCGGGCCGACTCGCCGGCGTGGTCCCCCCACGGCTCGTCGCTGGCGAACAGCACGCGGTCGTGGCCGATGCCGCGCCGCTCGATCTGCTGTGCCAGCCAGCGCGGCGCGAAGCCGATCGCCCAGGACAGGTCGGTGTAGACCTGCTTCCCGGCGGCGATCCAGTCGAAGAACCGGCCGCCGATGAGCTTGATGTGGCCGCTCATCCCGCCGCCGAAGTGCACAAGATGGATCGGTACCGCATCGGCGTATCGGTCGACGAGCGTCCCCACCTCGTCGATGTCCGATGCGGCGCCCGGCGACGTGTGCACATGCACCACCAGGCCGTGCCGGCGCGCGGTGGCGAAGATCGTATCCAGTTGCACCAGGCACGCCGGGTCGGTGGCCCGTCCGCCGAGCAGGAAGCTGAGCTTCAGGGCGCGCACCCCGGGCTCGCCGGCCAGCGCGAGGGCACCGGCCGTGCGGGCGGCGTCTTGCGGTCGCGGGGAGACCCACAGCCCGCAGCGGATCCGGTCGTCGCGCTGCGCCGCCTCGACGACCAGGTCGTTGAAGGAGAACGCGATCGCCGGGTCGGGCACGCCGTAGTTGGGCAGGACGAGCGCCCGCTCGGTCCCCTCGGCGTCGAGGTCCCTGATGAGCTCCTCGAGCGTCGCCCGGGCCGTGACGTCGGGGTGGACGGGCGGACCGCCGTAGAACGGATAGGCCGGCAGGACACCGAGGTGCCGGTGCGCGTCGCGGATCCAGCGTTCAGCCACGCCCGGCTCCCGCGGGCTCCCGAGGCATGAACCAGTCCAGGTCCGGGTAGGTCTCGGCGGGTGTGCCGGCGATCCAGCGCACCTCCTCCGTGGCGCGCTGCCTTGCGGCCAGCCCGATCCGGCCGTCCAGGTAGGCCGCGTCCCGGGCCACGCCGGCGAACCGGCCCGAACCCCAGGTGAACTGCCAGGGCAGGCCGAGGAAGTACAGGCCGGGGCAGCTGGTGACGCCGCGCACATGGGTCGGGTAGCCGCGCCCGTCGAACACCGGCACCTCGACCCACCGGTGATCGCGGTGGAACCCGGTGCTCCACACCACCGACCGGATCCCCTCCGCCACCAGGTCGATGCCGGCCTGCGCACCCGCCGGCCGCCACACCGGCGTGTAGCGCGGCTCGTCCGGCGCGGCGTGCCCGTGCGCCTCGATGTACCGGTCGATCGCGTCCTTGATGCCGTCGGCGACCGCGTCGGCCCGGTCCAGGTTCGCCGCCAGGTCGTCGGCGAAGGACACCCACCGGCCGGCGATGTCGGTCAACCGGCCGTGTAGCCGCATCCCTTGCCGGGCGAACGCCCGCAGGTCGATGTCGTGGCCGCGGTCCCGGCCGGTCATGTAGTGGTTGGCGCGCAGCCGCACCTCGTCGGCGTCGGCGAACTCGTCGATGCCCTTGGCGTAGTAGCCCATCTCATCGAGCCAGGCGATGACGTCCCGTCCGCGGTAGCGCCGCGCCGACCGTGGCGCGCTGCCCACCGCCAGGTGCACGGCCCGCCCCGCCAGATGCAGGTCCTCGGCGATCTGGCAGCCGGACTGCCCGGTGCCGACAATGAGCACCGCGCCGTCCGGCAGCTGCGCCGGGCTGCGGTACTGCGAGGAATGCACCTGCATGAGATCGACCGGCAGGCGCTCGGCGAGCCGCGGTACCGCCGGATTGTGATACGGCCCGGTGGCGATCACCACCTGGTCGGCGGTGCACGTGCCGGCCGACGTGCGGACCTCGAACACCCCGCCCGCCGTGCGCCGCAGGCGTTGCACCGTCACGCCTTGCATCAGCGGCGGGCCGAACGACGCCGCGTACCGCTCCAGGTACGACACGATGTCCGGGCCGGGCATGAACCCGTCCGGATCGTCGCCCTGATAAGGGAATCCGGGCAGCTGGCACTGCCAGTTGGGCGTCACGAGGCAGAACGAGTCCCATCGCCGTTCCCGCCATTCGTGGCCGACCGAGTGCCGTTCCAGCACTACGTGATCGACGCCGCGCTGGCACAGGTACCAGCTCATCGACAGCCCGGCCTGGCCGCCACCGACCACGACGACGGGGTGATGACTCCCGTCGAGCGGCACGGGGGCGCTCACGTGTCGATCCTCTCCACCGTGACCCGACCGGCGGGCGCGGGCCCGAGCGCGGCGGCCCACCGCTCGATCTCGACGATCTGCCGCGCCGCCTTGCCGCACGGAAATCCGTACGCCGCGCGAACGCGCTCGCCGGCGGCGGAAAGCGCCTCGCGGCTTCGCTCGACGAAGTCCGCTACCGTGTAGGTGTCGCCGACACGGAAATAGTCCTCGACCACGGTCGACGGTGAATAGCACCGCTGCGTCCGAGCGTCCGGCCAACGCACCACCACAAACCGCTCAGGCATCGCGGCACCCGTGACTGGTCATGGTCGACAGTCAAGGCACGAGCAATTTCCCGGTGGTTTCATCCGGAACAACCACTGATGAGAAAGTCCTCACAAGAAATTCGGACGCCCGCGGCACGTCGGCCGGCGAAAGACCTAGGTGTGAGCCGGCTGGGTGGTGGTGTTCGGCTGCCGGGTTGGAGGCATCTGTTGCCGTCCCGGCCCGACGCGTTTGGGTGTGGCCAGCCCGCTGAGGGCTCCGGCCAGTGACAGTGCGGCGCAGGCGCCGATCGCGGCGGTGAAGCCGCTGCTGAAGGTTCGGGTGGACAGGTAGCTGCCGTTGGCGGCGAAGGCGGCCACGACAACGGCGACACCGAACACCCCGCCGAGTTGGCGCATGGTGCTGTAGGCCCCTGATGCCTTGCCGACATACTGCGGCGCGACCGAGCTGAGCGCGGCGCTTTGCGTGGCCGGCAACGACATGGCCACCCCGATGCCGGACACGATGAGCGGCGCGATCAACTGCCGGTAGGCCAAGCCGGGTTCGGCGATCAGCGCGATCCAGGTCATCGCGGCCGCGTGCAGGCCCAGGCCGGCAACGATGAACGGCCGCTCGCCGACCCGGCTGATGAGCACGCCGGCGATCTGCGGGACGATGAAGGTCATCGCGCCCCAAGGCATGAGCGCGAGCCCGGCGCGTAGCGGGCTGAAGCTCAGCCCGGTCTGCAGGAACTGAGCCATGAAGAACAGGGCGCCCAAGGCCGACCCCCATTCGAAGAAGATCGCGATGTTGCCGGCGGAGAATGCACGCGAGCCGAACAGGTGCATGGGCAGCATCGGCTCGGCCGCGCGCCGTTGCCACCAGACGAATCCGATGGCGAGCAGCACGCCACCCGTCAGGGTGGACAGGATCTCGGCGCTGCCCCAGCCGGCGGTGTTCCCGCGCACCAGTGCCCAGACGATGCCGAGCGCGGCCGCGGTGGCCAGCAACAGAGCGCCCAGGTCGAGCTTGGCCTTCGAGCCGGACGACTCCTCGATCCTGGTCAACGCGAGTGGGATCAGTACCGCAGCGACCGGAATGTTGATCCAGAAGATCCACGGCCAGGAGACTCCGGTGACGACCGCACCGCCCAGCAGCGGCCCCACCGGTACCGCCAACCCGGCCACGCTGGTGAAGACACCGAGCGCCTTGGAGCGCCGGTCGGCCGGGATGGCCGTACCGAGCAGTGTCAGCGCCAGCGGCATCACCAGCGCGGCGCCGGCGCCCTGGACCGCGCGCGCTACGATCAGCGTGCCCACATTGGGTGCGAGCGCGCAGCCGGCCGACGCCGCCGCGAACACGGCCAGTCCGGCGACGAACATGCGTCGCCGGCCGAACCGCTCGCCCAGCGCGGCGGCCGTCATCAGCAGCACCGCGAAGGCCAGCACGTAGGCTGTGACCGTCCACTCCAGCTGCTCGATCGAGGCGTGCAGCGCGATGCGGATCGCGCCCAGCGCGGTCGTGACGACCAACGAATCCAACGTCACCAACATCCCCGCGAGCGCGGTCACCGCAACCGCCCACCGTTGAGCTGTCGTAAACGTGGGTGATGTGCTGTTCTTCGGCATGCTTCCTCCGATTTGTCTTCGGTGCAGCGACGGCTCGCTGTGGTACTGCGAAGGTGGTTTGTCGGTTTGTCGGTTGGGCGGTTGGGCCCATGCCGGTGGGGGACGGGGCCGATGCCCACGTCCGCGGCGCCCCGGGTCCCGCGCTGATCGGCGGGTCAGGCCCCGGCGCCGCCGGTCACCGGCGGCCCGGACACCGGTGCGGGCCGGCGGGAAAGCGGCCGCAGGATGCCGTCCGGAAATCCGACCAGGCCGTGCGCGAACATTCGGCGGCGGGCGATGCGCCAGCCGGTCGAGACGCGTTTGAAGCTGTCGGCGTAGCGGGCCAGAACGACCGGATCGGCTGTGGCACCCGTTGCCCCGTGCCAGGCGTAGACATAGGACGTGGTCGCGGCGTGATCCGCGTCGGAAAAGCTGATCTGCACGTTCGAGATGTGGTGACTGGTCGCCGTACCGTCACGGAGCTGTTCCGTGAGCCAGGCGACCACCGCCGCTGACGAATGCAGGGTGTCGGTCTCGCGAAGGCCGTACTCGGCCAGGCAATCGTCGGTGAAGACCCCGGCGACGGCGGCGAAGTCCCGCTCGTCGACGAGCCGGGCGTAGGTATGCAGAACCTCGGTGATGGCGGCTCGGTCGGTGAGCTCGCGGACGGCGACGGCCATGTCGATGGACACTGTTCCTCCTACCTCTTCACCACGCCGCCGTTCAGCAGCGTCGGGTTGTTCCAGACCGGATGCTCCGGCGTCGAGGGCACGACGTACTTCGGCGTGCTGTTCAACCTGTCCGCCCACACCCCTGATCACGATCTTTCCCATGCGGGTTCGCGCCCTTCGTTGTAGGTCTCGCTGAGGTAGACACCGCGGCGTCGGAAAAGGGGCGCCGGCGGACCGCCCGGTTCGCCCCTGGGCCGGTGTCCATACCTGAACTGCACCGAGCGACGCCGAGGACGCCCTCCAGGACACGCTGCTGGCCGCCTGGCAGGGCCTCGGTGGGTTCGGGCGGGGACGCCGCGGACTCCCGGTGAAAAACTCCGCGGCGGCGGGCAACGCGTCGGGCCGATCCAGGCACATAAACGCTGAGGAGGCGGGATGCGACTGGATGACGACGCCCGGCGGCGGTTCGGGGAGTACTTCGCGGCGCGGCACATCGTGGTCCGCCGCACGGCGTACCTGCTGTGCGGTGACTGGCACTGGGCCGACGACCTGACGCAGTCGACGTTCGTCAAGGTCGCGGCCGGCTGGCATCGGATCCGCGACGCGCAGGTGCTCGACGCGTACGCGCGCACCTGCCTGGTCACCTCGGCGTGGTCGGTGCGCCGGACGGTCACGGCGATGCGGCCGCCGGGCGGGAGGTGGGCCAGGGCGTTGGCGAGCAGCTCGCTCAGGACCCGGCGCAGGGCCGACTCGATGCCGGCGACGAGCACCGGGCCGCCGGGGGTGGCGACGGTGATGGTCCGGCCGCGCTCGGCGGCGAGGTCCGACAGACCCGCCGGATCTCGCCGCTCGCGCACCAACCGGACCTGATCATGCCGTCGGCGTACAATGTCGTCGATCCCTTCGGCCAGATCCAGCCGGGCGGCGACCGCATCGTGGTCGCCGGCGAGGCGCAGAACACCGGGCGACCGGCGGTTGCGTTCTCCGACGACCGGGGCCGGACCTGGAAGACCCATGCGTTCACGGATCTGCCGTGCACCAAGGACTGCAACGAAAACATCTCGGTCCAGTCCTCGGCGGACGGCACGACGCTCTACGCGATGGTCGAGGACCCCGAAAGGCGGCAGGTGTACGTCTACTCGAAGCACCTCGGCGGGAGCTGGACACGCACCGGCGACGTCATCGCGTACACCGGCACCGAAAGCTTCTACAGGTCGTTCGTGGCCGCGGACGGCACGCGGACGGCCGGCACTGGACCGGTTTTCCGCTCATGCGCTAGCCGGCCGTTCCTACTATTGGCTCCGGGATTGGCAATGACGACCTGCCCGCCGCCGTAGCCTCCTCGGCGACGGTGGTGGCGGCGCTGTACGAGGTGCTGGCTGGGCGCGGGCCGGCCATGGCGTCCGCTCCAGAGTCGTCGGGAAGGATGGTGCCGTGATCTCAGTGGTCCCCGCCAACGAGGCGTCGTGGGACGACCTGCGCGCGATCTTCGGCGATCGCGGCGAGCCGTTCCGCTGCCGGTGCCAGTACTTCAAGATCCCCGGTGCCGACTGGGACGCCACGAGCGTCGAGGAGCGGGCCGAACGGCTGCGCGAGCAGGCCGCCGCGCCCGCGACCACGGGCCTGGTCGCATATCTGGACGGCGACCCGGCGGGTTGGTGCGCCGTCGAGCCCCGTGTGCACTACCCGCGGCTGCGCGCGGCGAAGGTCCCGTGGTCGGGCCGCGACGAGGACCCGGATGACCCCGGCGTCTGGGCGGTCACGTGCTTCGTGACCCGGGCGGGCTTCCGCCGCCGGGGCGTCAGCCGCGCCCTGGCCGTCGCCGCGGCCGGCTTCGCGCGGGAGCGAGGGGCAAGGGCCATCGAGGGGTACCCCATCGTCAAGGAGCCCGGCGCGCCGTTCCCGTGGATCGGCGAGCTGTACGTCGGCAGCCGCAGCATGTTCGTGGACGCCGGCTTCGCCGAGGTGAGCCGCCCGACCGCCCGCCGCGTCGTCATGCGCGTCGAGCTGCGATGAGGTGGGCGCCCGCCACCGTCGTGGCGGCCCTGGCCCTGGCCACCCTGGCGGCCGGCGAGCCGGCGTGGGGCGGCGGCCCCGTGGGCACCGTCACCGGCCAGATCGACCTGTCGGGCGGCCCGGGGCCGGGGCGGGTGCCCGCCGTGTCCGGCACCGTGACCCTGTCGCGCGGGGGCCGGGTCTACGCGCGGGCGGCGGTGGGCGAAGGGGAGCGCTTCCGGTTCGCGCTGCCCGCGGGCACCTACCGCGCGCACGCCCACGACGGCGACGCCCGGTGCCCCGGCATCACGGCGACGGTCGGCCCGGGCCGGGCCTCAGACCTGCGGATCGTGTGCCAGGTCAAGTGAGCGATGAGGCGGCCGCGGCGGCGCCGGTGGTCGCCGGTGACCTGGGTTCAGAGATGTCCGGGGGCGGCTCGCCGTAACAGGCGGATCAGCGTTTCGACACGGGCCGCCTCGTGGCCGGGCCGCAGCCGGCCGTGCCGGGACAGGTCAGCCAGGCCGTGCAGCGCGCACCACAAGATCTCCGCCCGGGTTTCGTCGCCCATGGTGGACAGCAGGGGGCCGAATCCGGCGCGCAGCGGCTCGGGCGTGACGGGCCGGGCGAACTCCAGGTCGGTCGGCATCGAGAACATCGCCTCGTACGTCGCCGGCTGCGAGCGGGCGAAGTCGAGGTACGCCGCGCAGATCCCGCCCAGGTCGCCCGCCGCGATCAGGAGCTCGGCGAGCCGGGCGAAGCCGGCCAGTGCCACCGCCCGGATGATGCCGTCCCGGCCGTCGGGGAAGTGCCCGTAGAGAACCGGCTGGCTGAAGCCGATGGTGTCGGCGAGCCGTCGCACGGTCACCGCCGGCCACCCGTGCGACTCGGCGATCTCCCGCGCCACGTCGACGATCCGATCCCGCCGGCCGGCACGGGCCAGCTGCGCTCTCGTTGGGGTCTTCACATCTTCATCCTAGCAGTGCTAGATTTCTAGCACCGCTAGATTCCGGGAGGGATCATGACCGTACTCCTCGACGTTCTCGCCACCGCCGCAGCGCTGGCCACAGCCGTCATTTTCGGCACCGACACACTCGGCGCGCTGGTCATGCGCCCGACGTACGCCGCGCTCGACGAGGCCACCATGACCCGCGTCGTCGGGCTGTCCCACCGGTACGGCAACGCCCGCATGCCCCTGCCCGGCATCCTCAGCGTGGTCGCCGGCGCTGCAGCCACGCTCACCGCGTTTCTCACCGGCCGCCCAGCCGCCGGCGTTGCCGCGGGGATCGCCCTACTCCTGCTGCTGGTCTGGCTGGTCCTGTTCAACCGGATCTCGCTACCGATCAACAAGGTCTTCATCGAAGCAGCCGAGGCCGGCCGTGTACCGCCCGACGCTCGCCGGCTCCAGGAACGGTGGGACTCGATCATCAACCTACGCGCGGCCCTGCAGGGAACCGCGCTGCTCGGTTTCTGCCTCACCCTCGCCCTCGCAGCAGCCTGACACACCGAGGCGTCCGGCCCCGCCAGGCCGAACGCCCGAATTCCTGATCGGCCGGGTGGCGTGCCAGCGCTGCTTGCCATCGGCGGCGTCAGCGCGGTCGCGTCCTTCGTCGTCGGCACCAGCAGGGTGTCGCCGGAGCCGGCGGCGGCGGCCGGCTGGGTGGTGCAGCCGGTCGCCGGCCCCGCTGCACCGGCAAAGCCGGTGCAGCGTACCCACACCAGCCCGCCTGACAAACGCCCTCCGCCGGCGCCCGGGCCGGGCTCGCCAGGTTGACACCACCACACGCTCCCGGCCATGCTCACCGCGTAGTCAGGTGGTCCCTCAGCCGTGGCAACACCCCCAACTGGAGTTCATCCGTGCCCTGGCGCCGCACAGCCGTACTCGGGTTGACCGTCCTGGTACTGACGCTTGGTGGCAGTGACAGGCCGCCCTCGCATTCGGCCGCGCCGGTCCGTTCGGTGCCGCTGGCGGTATCGCATCAGGCGCCGACAACACCTCCGACGGCGCCGAGCCCCGTACCCTCGGCTTCCGCCCCTGCACCTGCCGTCACTGCCGGCACCGGCCCGGCCGGATCGCTGCGTACCACTGGGTCGGCCACGGTCGCGTTGACGTTCGACGACGGCCCGTGGGATGACACCCCCGCGGTGCTGGACCTGCTGGCCCAGTACCACATCAAGGCGACGTTCTGCATGATCGGCAGGCAGGTCGCGGCGCACGCCGCGCTGGTACAGCGGATGGTGGCCGAGGGACACACGCTGTGCAACCACACGTGGAGCCACGACGAGATGCTGCGCACCCGCCCCACCGATCGGATCAGGGCTGAGCTGCAACGCACCAACGACGCGATCCACGCGGTCGCACCCGGCGCGCCGATCAGCTATTTCCGTGCCCCCGGGGGAAACTTCTCACCGCAGATCGTGAGCATCGCGGCCGACATGGGGATGACCTCGATCTACTGGAGCGTCGATCCCCAGGACTGGCGCGGCCCCGGGGTCCAGTCGATCATCACCAACGTCCTGACAAACACCCGCCCGGGCTCGATCGTGCTCCTGCATGACGGCGCCGGGCCACAGACTGTCACCGCGTTGCGAACGATCCTGCCCGACCTGGCCGGTCGGTACACACTGAACGCCCTCCCGAACGCCAATTCCCATGGCGACGCCTGACGGTGCGCCGTTCGGCGGGCAGCGCGACGGCGATGGGCGGTGCGGCCGCGATGGTTCCGGCGCTCGCGGTCGTCGGCGCCCTGCGGCAGGGTGGAGATCGCCGCCTGATCGCCTCGCCAGGCTCTTACACCAGGGCTGCTGCGGTGCCGGGCGGCAGGCCGCGCAGACGGGCGGCGTCCTGGCTCGGCGGTGCGCCGAATTGGCGGCGGTACTCGCGGCTGAACTGTGAGGGGCTGTCGTAGCCGACGCGGTGGCTGATGCCGGCGACGTCGTTGGGGTGTGTGGCGAGCAGCAGCCGGGCCTGTTGGAGCCGGATCTGTTTCTGGAACTGGATCGGGCTCATCGCGGTGACGGCTTGGAAGTTGCGGTAGAACGCGGACACGCTCATGCCGGACAGCTGCGCCACGTCCTGCACGCGGAAGGCTTGTGTGTAGTGGTCGCGGATCCAGCCGACCGCGCGGGCGATGTGGGTGAGGCTGCTGTCGGCGAGGCCGAGCTGGCGGACGACAGTACCCTGCTCGCCGGTGATGAGCCGCCAGAGGATCTCCCGTTTGATCATCGGTGCGAGCACGGCACGGTCGCGTGGCTGTTCGAGCAGGCGCAGGAGCCGGATCACCGCGTCGAGCAGCTCGCCGGACGCGGTGCTGACGGCCAGGGCGGGTGGTGCGCCGCCACCGGCGGGTGGGAGGTCACCGGTAGCGCACAACAGCTCCGCGAATGAGGAGAGTCCTCCCATGAGCGCCACCCACGGTTTCCACGCCACCATGACCGCGCAGCCCGGAAAGGGTGACGAGCTGGTCGAGCTCCTGCTCAACGCGCCGTCCATGCCGAACGAGGACTGCGTCGTCTTCCTGGTCGGCCGCTCGGCCGGCGACCCGGACACCGTCTTCGTCACTGAAGGATGGACCAGCCAGGAGGCCCACAGCCGGTTCTTTGCGACTGAGGAGGCGCAGGCGCTATGCACGGCGGCGGGATGGTCATGGGAGATCGCTTCTCACAGATCGACATCCCCCTCGAATGGCTCGACCTGTTCGGGGCCGTGGTGATCTCCGTGGACTATCGGCTCGCGCCGGAGGCCACCGGCACGACCCTGGTCGACGACTGCTACCAGGGTCTGCTGTGGGCCGCCGCACACGCCGACGAGCTCGGTATCGACCCGTCCCGCATCGTCGTCGCGGGTGCCAGTGCCGGTGGTGGCCTCACCGCCGGGGTCACCCTGATGGCACGCGACCGCGGCACCCCGGCGATCGCCGCTCAGGTGCTGATCTACCCGATGCTCGACCACCGCAACAACACCACCTCGAGCCGGCAGTACTCCGGCGGGCCCGGCGTCTGGACCCACGGGATGAACGAGTTCGGATGGCGATCCGTGCTCGGCGACCGCACCGACGGGAACGTGCCCGGCTACGTCTCACCAGCCGTGGCCGACGACCTCTCGGGCCTGCCGACCACGTACATCGACGCCGGCACGGCCGAGGTCTTCCGCGACGAGGACGTCGACTACGCCACCCGGATCTGGGCCGCCGGCGGCCAGGCCGAGCTGCACATCTGGGCAGGTGGCTTCCACGGATTCGACGCGCTGTACCCGCACGCGCGGGTCTCCGCCGCCGCGCGCCGGACGCGCAACGACTGGCTCACTCGGGTGCTGAGCCCGGCCTCCGAAGCATAGGCGCACACAACTCACGACGAACGGAGAGTCAGTCATGCAGGTCGCCATCGTCACCGGGGCCCGCACCCGCATCGCCGACAACGCGTTCGACCGCCACCCCGAAGTGATCCCCGCGCTCGTGGCCAAGACCGCCCTCGGACGGCTCGGCGAACCCGACGACGTCAGCCTGGCGATCGCTGCGCTGCTCGCCGAGGATGGCCGCTGGATCACCGCGCAAGACATCGAAGTGTCCGGCGGCTACAACCTCTGACCCACCAACGCCACACGACCAGGCGGCGTGCCAACCTCGGCAGAGCGGCACGCCGCCCAACGGTACGAGGCCGGCGCCGGAATGGGACGCGATCGTAGGTCGGACATGTGAACCCTGGCGCTCCCGTCTCCGTACCACCCGGGTGGATGACTCGAGGTTTGGGGCTGCCGCCATGACCGTACGCCGTACGTCGGCCGCGATCGCCGTGTTGGCGGTCGGTGCGCTGGCGCCCCTGGCCCTGCTCCCAGCCCCGGCGCAGGCGCACGGCGCGCCGTCGACCCCGGTGAGCCGGGCGTACGCGTGTGGCGCGGGCACGTCCCAGCAGAAGAGCTCGGCCGCGTGCAAGGCCGCGATCGCTGCCGGGGCCGACGTCGCCGAATGGGACAACATCCGGGTGGCCAACGTGAACGGCCGTGATCGGCAGGTCATCCCCGACGGCAGGCTGTGCAGCGGCGGGATCGACGCGTACAAGGGCCTCGATCTCGCCCGCGCGGACTGGCCCTCGACCAAGCTCACCGCCGGGGCGGCATTTGCGTTCCAGTACGCCGAAACCATCCCGCACAAGGGCAGCTTCCGGGTGTACGTGACCAAGGACGGCTACTCGCCGAGCCGGGCGCTGCGCTGGTCGGACCTGGAGACGGCGCCGTTCGCCACGGCAACCGATCCGGTGCTGCAGAACAAGGCCTACACGATCAAGGGCACGCTGCCCAAGGGCAAGGCCGGCCCGCACCTGATCTACACGATCTGGCAGAACACCAGCACCGCGGACACCTACTACTCGTGTTCCGACGTGGTGTTCGCCGCCGCCGGCACCACGTCGCCTGCGGGTTCCCCGGCGGCCCCTGCAGGCAACGGCAACGCCTCCTTGGCCATCGCGAGCGCCGCCGCCGGTGACGTGGCTGGCTCCGGCGGGCCGGCCCCGTCGGGCGGCGCGCCCCAGCTCACCGCCACGTCCGGGATCGCCTCGACGCCGGTCGTCGCCGGGGCCGGTGGGGCGATCCTGCTCGCCCTGGCCGGGGTCGCGTCCTTCCTGATGCGGCGCAAGCGCACCCTGGGCGTCCACGCCGGCCGCTGACCTGACCCTCTCACGGCGGAGGGTCCGGCAGTGCGCGGGTCCCGCGCCGGTGTGGCGCGGGACCCGGCTGGCTGTTCGTGTGGTCAGTCTGTTCGTGTGGTCAGTCTGTTCGTGTGGTCAGTCGAGGAGGGTGAAGACGTTCCAGCCGGAGCCGATCTGGACGGCGGGGTCCCAGGAGGTGCCGTCGATGGCGGTGACCCCGCTCTTGTGGGGGTAGGCCTTGAGCAGGCCGTTGCCGGCGGTGGTCCGGCCGATGATTTCGGGCAGGCCGTCGTTGGTCAGATCGCCGTAGAGCACGGCGTCGTAGATGTTCCAGCCCGACCCGATCTGCAGCGCCGCATCCCAGGAGGCGCCGGCGATGGCCGGGGTGTTCGCCTTGTGCGGGTAGGCCGTCAGCAGCCCGTTCCCGGCAGTGGTGACACCGAGCAGCTCCGGGTACCCGTCACGGTTGAGGTCAGCCAGGGCGATGGTGGCGTAGATGTCCCACCCGGACCCGATCTGCACCGCCGGGTCCCAGGAGGTGCCCTGGATCGCGGTCACCCCGGCCTTGTGCGGGTAGGCCATCAGCAGCCCGTTCCCGGCGGTGGTCCGGCCCAGCAGCTCCGGCAGACCGTCGTGGTTGAGGTCAGCCACGAACACCTGGTCGTAGACGTTCCACCCCGACCCGATCTGATACGGGGCGTCCCAGGAGGTGCCCGCGATCGCGGTCACCCCGTGCTTGTGCGGGTACACCATCAGGATGCCGTTCCCGGTCGGATTCACCGCCACGATCTCGGGCAGGCCGTCGTTGTCCAGATCCGCGAACAGGAACTGGTTGAAGATGTTCCACCCCGAACCGATCTGGATCGGGTTATCCCACGCCGTCCCCGCCACCGACGTCACACCCGCCTTGTGCGGATACGCATGCAGGCTCCCGTCAGCCTTGCGACCGATCAGCTCCGGCAGACCGTCACCGTTGAGATCGGCGAGCTGCCGGCCCGGCTGTACCTGGACCGGCTCGGTCGGCGCGGCCAGGTTGACGTCCAGGTAGTCGCTGTCGATGTTGATGGTCACGCCGCCGTAGGTTTCGTCGTGGCCGCCGGTGTACTGGTGGATGCGCTGGTGGTCCGACCACATGGTGCTCGGGATGGCCGGGTCGGACGTGTTGGCCGCGGTGCCCCAGTGCGCGAAGTCGATGATGTCGGGCATCTCGTAGTCGTTGTAGTGGTCGACGAGGTCCGAGATGCCGGACGAGACGCTGCTGTACATGCCCGAGTTGTAGCCCTTGGCGTGCAGTTCCTTGGTCCAGGCGTCCATGAAGACCATGACCGTCGTCGTGGAGCTCGAGCCGTACTGCTCCATGTCGAAGATGATCGGGCTGTTCTTCGCGAAGCCGAGCGCCGCCGCCTTGGCCGCGGCGTCGTCGGCCTCGGCTTTGCCGTCGGCGGCGGGTGAGGTGATGTGGCTGCAGCCGCCGCACGTTGTGGCGGGGGCCTGCTTCCCGACGTACAACAGGAAGAAATGCCAGCCGGCCGCGACCTGGGCCGTCACGTAGGAGGCGGTGAGGTTCGGCTGCGAGCAGCTGCGGTTCTCGCCGCCGATGTAGACGCCCAGCGCCCGGTACGGCGAGGCCTTCCACGCGTTCATCGTCGACGAGCTCGGCGCCGTGCACGGGTCGAAGCCCTTGCCGGAGTAGTTCGTCGCGCTGATCGGCACCGCGGCCAGGGCCGGCGCCGACGTGCGCGGGTCGAGGGCCTTGGCGGCGCCGCTGGTCGAGACGCTCGCCATGATGCCGGCGGCCGCGGCGCGGTCGGGGCCGAAGGTGGCCTGGACGTGGACCGAGCCGGCGACCCGGTCGAACTGGCCCGGGGTCTCCCCGTCGGCCGGCGTGGCCGCCACGACCGGCTCGAGCAGGACGGCCTCGGTGCGGCCGAAGACGTGCGACGGGCAGCTCTGGTCGGCCGACGGCGTGCCGAGGTACACGGCGTGCACGTCGAACCGGACGCACGTGCCCGGCTTCGCGGCGAGGTCGACGACGGACCAGGTCGCCGGCACGGTGACCGACGTCCCGTTGAAGGTGATCCGGCGGTCGGCGGCCGGGGCCGCCTGCGCGGGATGGGCGACCGCGAGGATCGCCAGGGCGGACGCGGCGGCGGCGAGCGCCCGCAGCGTGGTGCGGCGGAGAGCCAAGGTCTGCTCCTTGTCGATGGAAGATACTGACTGCGACATTGGCAAGCGTCACTGCATTCGGGCTGTAGCCCGGCTGTAGCGCGCGACGGGCCGGCTCTGGGTGGTCTCGGCCCGGTACCGTTCGGCCGCGAACAGCCGCGTCAGCTCGTGCATGCCGAGGCGCGGCCGCCCGGCCGGGTCGTGGCCGGCGAGGTCGAGCAGGTGGGCGTCGACGAGCCGGGCCACGATCTCCTCGGCGGCCCGCGCCGGCACGCCGAGCAGCGGCGCGAGCGCCCACGACGGCACGTCCGGCCGGCCCAGGGTGGCCAGGCGGCCCAGGGCACGGCGGGCGTCGCGGTGCAGGGTCCGGTAGGCCCGCTGCAAGGCCGCCCGGACGTCCGGGCCGCCGCCGGCCGGCTCGTCCAGGCGCTCGTCGTCGTCGGTCGGCTTGTCCAGGTGTCGGTCGTCGGTCGACTCGTCCAGGCGCCGGCCGCCACCGGTCGACTCGTCCAGACGCCGGCCGCCACCGGCCGGCTCGTCCAGGTGCCGGTTGCCGGCGGGCGGCCACCCCGCCAGCTCGTCCAGGCGCCGGTTCGAGTCCGCCAGCCGCCCGGCCAGCGCGGCGACGGGCCAGCCCGGGTGGGCGGCGAGACGCTCGCCGGCCGGTCGCAGGGCCAGCGGCAGCCCGCTGCACGCCGCGACGATGGCGGCCGCCGCCTCCGGCTCGGCGCTCAGCCGCTCGGCGCCCACGATGCGCTCCAGGAACAGCCGGGACGTGTCGGGGTCGAACGCACCGATCTCGGTGCGGCCGGCGCCGGGCGGGCCGACCCGGCGGTACCGCGAGGTGATGAGCACCGCGCACGTCGGCGCGCCGGGCAGCAGGGGCGCGAGCTGGTCGTTGTCGCGGGCGTCGTCGAGGACCAGCAGCAGGCGGCGGCCGGCGAGCCGCTCCCGCAGCCGCACGGCCGGGTCCGAGCCGGCGCCGGACGGGTCGTCGCCGAGTGCGCGCAGCAGGCGCGCGAGCACGTCGGCCGGGTCGGCGGGCGCGTCGGTGCCGCCGCGCAGGTCGACGTGCAGCTGGCCGTCGGGGTAGTGCGCGGCCACCGCGTGCGCGGCCCGGTTGGCCAGGGTCGTCTTGCCGCTGCCGACCGCGCCCGTGACGACGTGGATCGGCACCGCCGGCACCGGACGCGCCGCGGTCAGCCCGGCGACGATCGCCTCGAGCTCGCGGTCCCGGCCGGTGAAGTCGGCGCGCCTCGCTCCACACCGCGTCGACGAGCCGGTCCGGCGGTACCGTCCGGCCGCGCTCGGCCAGCAGCGCGCCCAGCAGCAGGCGCGGTTTCGCGCCGCCGAGTGGGATCGGGCCCGCGTCCGTGACGACTTCGACCGGGCCGAGAATGCGGTACTCCAGCATGCTGCCCCCGTGGCAGTTGTGACCGTATCCGAACGACGACGAACGTCGATGTCAACCTGTCGGCGGGAGCCTGGCATCGTCCCGCACCGGCTGGGTATAGGTTCGTCACAGGTCGATGTATCGGCGGGGGGCGCGAGGTCGGCGATGGCGGTTGCACCGGCGATCGGGCTGCTCGGACCACTGGCGGTGACGGCCGGCGACGAGCCCGTCACGGTGGCCGGGCGGCATACGCGGGTACTGCTGGCGGCTCTGCTGTTGCAGCGCGACCGGGTGCTGCCGGTCGATCTGCTGATCGACACCGTGTGGGGCGACACGCCCCCGCGGACCGCCCGGGTCCAGATCCGCAACCGGATGGTCGGGCTGCGCAAGACCTTCGCCGGCCACGGCTTCGCCGACGTCATCAGCACCCGCGGCAGCGGCTACCTGCTGCCCGCCGCCCGGGTCGAGCTGGACCTGGACCGGTTCGACCGGCTGCTGGCCGAGGCCGAGCGGTACGCCGGCGCCGGGGCCGACGCTCCGGCCGTGCGGGCCCTCGATGAGGCCCTGGCGCTGTGGCGGGGCCCGGCGCTGGACGGGCTGACCGACTCGGGCCTGTTCAGCACGGCCCAGCGGCTGGAGAAGCGGCGCACCGACACCCGGGTCCGCCGGGCCGAGCTGCAGCTGCGGCTGGGCCGGGCGGCGGAGGCGATCGCCGAGTTCGCCGAGCTGGCCGAGCGCCACCCGTGGGACGAGCGGGTGGCGGCCCGGCTCATGACCGCGCAGCGCCTGGCCGGCCGCCCGGGCGAGGCGCTGCTCGCCTTCGACCGGTTGCGCCGTGCGCTCGCCGACGAGCTCGGCGTCGACCCCGGCGCGGAGGTCACCACCGTGCGCGACGACATCCTGCAGGGAGGCCCGGAGCCCGCGCGGACCGCCGGCCTCGTGCCCGGCATCCAGCAGGGCGGCCCGGAGCCCGCGCGAACCGGCCGCCTCCTGCCCGGCGGTCTGCAGAGCGCCCCGGAGCCCGCGCGGACCGCCCGCCTCGTGCCCGGCGTCCCGCAGAGCGCCCCGGAGCTCGCGCGGACCGGCCGCCTCGTGCCGCGAGAGCTGCCCCGGGACATCGCCGCGTTCGTCGGGCGCGCCGACGCCCTGCGCCGGCTCGACGCGGCGCTGGCGGCCGGCGGCGCGACCCCGCGGATCGCGGTCCTGGAGGGCACGGCCGGGGTCGGCAAGACCACCCTCGCCGTGCACTGGGCCCACCGGGTCGCCGAACGCTTCGACGACGGCCAGCTCTACCTCGACCTGGGCGGCTTCGCCCCGGCCGCGGCCGCCGTCGGGGCGGACAAGGCGGTGCGCCGCCTGCTCGAGGCGCTGCGGGTCCCGGCGGCCCGGCTGCCCTCGGCGCTGGAGGGCCAGATCGGGCTGTACCGCAGCATCATGGCCGAGCGCCGGATGCTCCTCGTGCTCGACAACGCCCGCGACGCCGAACAGGTCCGGCCGCTGCTGCCCGGCTCACCCCGCAGCATGGTCGTGGTGACCAGCCGCAACCAGCTGCTGAGCCTGGCCGTGAAGGATGGCGCCCAGCGGCTCCGCCTCGACGTCATGCCCAGCGGCGAGGCCGGCGTGCTCTTCACCGGCCGGGTCGGGGCGTCCCGCGTCGCCGCCGAGCCGCGCGCGGCCGACGTCATCGTGGCCCGCTGCGCCGGGCTGCCGCTCGCCCTCGCGGTGGTCGCGGCCCGCGTCGGCACCCGCCCCGGCCGCGCGCTGGGCAGCCTCGCCGACGAGCTGCGCGACGCCCAGGCGGGCCTCGACCCGTTCGACATCGGCGCCGCGGACACCGATGTCCGGGCGGTCTTCTCCTGGTCGTACCGCACGCTCGGCGAGCCGGCCGCCCGGCTGTTCCGGCTCCTGGGCCTGCACCCCGGCCCGGACGTCTCCCTCGACGCCGCCGTCAGCCTGGCCGCCCGCCCGCCGCGCGAGGTCCGCCGGACGCTGGCCGACCTGGCCCGCGCGCACCTCGTCACCCCCGGCGGGCCGGGTCGCTGGGCAATGCACGACCTGCTGCGGGTGTACTCCACCGAGCTGGCCCGGGCCCACGAGCCGGACGAGGAGCGGCGCGCCGCCGTGGTACGCCTCCTCGACCACTACCTGGCCACCGCCCACGCCGCGGCCGTGGGCTTCTGCCCGCACCGCCGCCCGATCGACCCGCCCCGGCCCGCCGCCGGCGTCGTCGCCCGGACGTTCGCCGACCGCGAAACGGCCGCGGCCTGGTTCGCCGCCGAGCGCCAGATGCTGCTCGCCGCGGTACGCCTGGCCGTGGACGCCGGGTGCTGGGGTCACGCCTGGCGCCTCGCCTGGTGCCTGGCCGACTTCCTCGACCACCACGGCCACTGGCACGACCTGGCTCGCCGTACAGCGCGACGGCTGGCGTGCGGCCCGCCGCACCGGCGACGTGCTCGCCGAGGCGCACAGCCACGCCGGCCTGGGCCGCGCCTACGGCCGCCGGGGCCGCCACGAGCGCGCCCTGCCGCACCTGGACCGCGCCCGGGAGCTGTTCGCCGAGCTCGGCGACGCGGCCGGCCAGGCCTACCTGCACCGCGGCATGGCCTTCAGCCTGGAGACGCTGGGCCGCCAGCCGGAGGCGATGGACCACGACCTGAGGGCGCTGGACCTGTACCGCCGCGCCGGCGACGAGGCCGGCCAGGCCAGCGCCCTCAACGGCATCGGCTGGTCCCACGCCCAGCTCGGCCGCCTCGAGGCCGCCCTGACCGCCTGCGGCGAGGCGCTCGAGCTGCACCGCCGAACCGGCAACCGCCACGGCCAGGCCTCGGCCATGGACAGCATCGGCTATGTCCTGCACCGCCTGGGCCGCCCGGACGAGGCCGGCCACCACTACGGCCGCGCGCTGGCCCTGTTCCGCGAGATCGGCGACCGCTTCTCCGAGGCCGACACCCTCACCCACATCGGCGACCTGCACCACGCGGCGGGCGACCCGGCCCGGGCCGTGGACGCCTGGCGCGGGGCCCTGACCATCCTCGCGGCCTCGGGCCACCCCGCGGCCGACGACATCCGGGAGCGCCTGGCCCGGCCCGTCCTGAACGCCGTCGCCAACGGGTGAGGCCGCCGCGTGACCGGTGGTGCTACAGCGGGCGGCCGTGCCAGCGGGCGAGTCCGGCCAGGGCCGCCCGCCGCCCGATCGCCGCGCCCGTCTCGTCGGTGTTGCGGAAGTGCACGCCCTCCCAGACGCGCGCGTCGATGTTGTCCTGGGTCAGCTCCGACCAGCGCCGGTACGTCAGCGTCACGTCCGTCGCCACCGCGCTCGTCAGCGTGAACGGGGCCCGCGGCGGCCCGGCGAGCGACTCCAGTACCGCCTGGGCCGCGCCCGCGTAGGTGGTGTGCCCCGACGGGTACTCCGGATGTGCGGGCGTGGCGAGGAACGGCGTCCACGCCGGGTCGGGCGCGACGGAACCGGTCCGGATCGCGGTGACCGGGCGCCAGAACAGGTGGCGGTACTTCGCCTTGTACGTCGTGATCTGCGCGTCGATCGTCGCCGCGTGGAACAGGGCGACGAGCGCGACCCGCTGGGCGAGCGGGCGGCGGTCCGCGGCGTGCGAGCCGTGCGGCGCGACGGTCGTGCGCAGCGCGCCGGTGAAGCCGTTGAGCGAGGTCTGCGACCAGAACCGGGCCACCGCGGTCTGCTGCGGGGTGCGTACGGTGCTGTCCACCGCCCCGACCGCCCGCGACTCGGCGAGGTCGCGCAGGTAGACGGCGCTGCCGAGGGCCGGCGGGGGCCCGGGCTGCAGCGGGTCGACGCTGCGCACCAAGAACGGCCGCCCGTCGCCCTGTCCGGACTGCACGGCCCCGGCGAAGGCGGGCGGCGTCGGCTGCCACACGCCGGGGGCGGCCGCCGGCGGCGTGAACGGCCGGTTGACCGAGGCGGGGTCGAGCCCGTCGCCGGCCCGTTCGGCGAGCAACGCGCGGGCGGCGTCGACGCCGGCGGCGACGGCCGGGTCCGGGTGGCGCACGCGGAGCCGGGCCAGGGTGGCGGCGAGGGCCACGTCGAGCGCCGGCGCGGCGGCCGGGTTGGTGGTGATGAGCGTTTCGTGTACCGCGGCGGCCAGCGCCAGTTCCGCGTCGGCGCCCGGGCGCACGGCGGCCACCGCGCGCCCGGCGGCGATCCAGGCGATGGCCCACGTGCGGCTGTTCGTCACCTGCTGGGGCCCGGTGATGACCCCGATGGTGGTGGCGGTGCGGTCGTACCACTCCAGCAGCGTGTCGGCGCGCGGCACGGATGCGCGGGCCGCGGACGGGATCAGCACGGTGGCGGCGCCCGCGCCGGCGGCGGTCGCGAGCACGGCCCGGCGAGTCAGAGGCTTCGATGAGAACACGTCGTGACCATAGTAGTTATTTCCGATCGACTCAATAGGGAATCGCGGACGGCTTGCAGATTAGTCTGCGCGGCGATAATCTCTGCGCAGACTAATTAAGGAGAAGGCCATGTGGGAGTACGAGTACGCCGCCGACAGCACCGCCAACCCCGCCGCCGTCTGGGCCGTCTGGGCCGATGTGCCGTCCTGGCCGGCCTGGAACGCCGGGGTCGCCGAGATCGCCGTCGACGGGCCGTTCGCGCCCGGGACCCGCTTCACGATGACCCCGCCGGGGGAGGAGCCCATTTCGATGCAACTGACGGAGGTGGTACCGGGGGAGCGCTTCACCGACGTCATGGACGCCGGCGACTTCCAGGTCACGACCGTCCACCGCCTCGAGGCGCTCCCGACCGGCGGCACCCGGGTGGTGTACCGCACCGAGATCACCGGCCCCGCCGCCGGCCACGTCGGCCCCGAGCTCGGCCCGGCCATCACCGCCGACTTCCCCGACGTCGTCGCGGCGCTGTGCCGCCAGGCGGAGGCCGTCCCGGCCGCCGGGTAGAGGATCCGAGGATGCCGAAACAGCCCGACGAGAGCCCCGGCTTCCTGCTGTGGCACGTCACCCTGCGCTGGCAGCGCGCCATCGCGGCCGCGCTGCACCCGCTGGATCTCACCCACGTGCAGTTCGTGCTGCTGGCCAGCGCCTGGTGGCTCAACCGGGCCGGCGAGGCGCCCCGCCAGCACGCCCTGGCCGCCCATGCCGGCACGGACGTGAAGATGACCTCGCAGGTACTGCAGAAGCTCGAGGACAAGGGGCTCGTCGAGCGGGCCGTCGACCCCTCCGACACCCGGGCCAAGCTGCTGCGGGTCACGGAGCGCGGCGCCGCGGTGGCCCAGCGGGCGATCGAGGTCGTCGAGGCCGCCGACGCCCGGTTCTTCGCCGCCACCCCGGACGCGCGCGGCCTCGTCGACCTGCTCCGTCCCCTGGCCGCCCGCCGCTGAGAGTAACGCTTCCGGTGGGTCACCCAGAAAATCTGTGCCGGAGGGACTAGACATGCTGGGCGGTCGCGGCTAACGTTCATGGGGTACACAACAGAGGGAACGAAAAGACGCTGACGGAACGCCCCGACAGCTGGGCGTAGAGCGGTACGAGGTTGGGTGAGCCAGAGATTTCGTTGGTGGCATCGCCCGTAGGACGAGTTCCACCCGCTGGTGAGGTCGTGAAGTTGCGTGGACCTCAGGCCGGCGGACAGCGACAAGGCAAGGCAACGAGAAGCAGAGGAAAGGGAGGGGCGCACACCGTTGGATCGCCCGTACCGGCACAGTTCAGCCGGTCGGACACCGTAGTTTCCATCGAACGAAAGGTGGTCTCCGGTCACGCTTATGCGATCCTCGCACCCGGCGCTGTCTGTGGCGTTCGGGGCGGATTCAACAAGCCGACGGACGTGTCGGTAGATGGTGTTCAACCCATAACCTTGGGCCCCGGTGCTACCGCGCCGGGGCCCTCAACACGCGCGGAGGCAATATGGCCCAACCGGATGACATGTTCGGCGACGAGGACTACCCCGCCTACACGATGGGCCGGGCCGCGGAAATCGTCGGCACCTCGCAGGACTTCCTGCGCCGCCTCGACGAGCTGAAACTGATTACCCCCCACCGCTCCGCCGGCGGACACCGGCGCTACTCCCGCTACCAGCTTCGCCTCGCCGCCCGCGCCCGGGAAATGGTCGACCAGGGCACCGCCGTCGAGGCCGCCTGCCGGATCATCATCCTCGAGGACCAGCTCGAAGAGGCGCTGCGCATCAACGAGGCCCGCAACCCGAACTGACCCACCCGCCCGGCGCCCCGAAGCGGCATGATCGCGACTTCGATCAGGAATCGAGAAGCACGGGGTTCCGGGCACCCCATAGGCTCAACCGCATGACGAACACCGAGAACATGGGCATCCAGACAGTGCTCCACCCCGTCGCCGACCTCGAGAAGGCCAAGCCCGTCTACACGGCGCTGCTCGGCATCGAGCCCCAGGCCGACTCCCCGTACTACGTCGGCTACACGCACGCCGGGCAGCAGATCGGCCTCGTGCCGGACCGTGGCGGCCACACCGACTCGACCCCGGTCGCCTACTGGCACGTGGCGGACATCGCGGCGAAGATCGCCGAGGTCACCGCGGCCGGGGCCACCGTCAAGGACGCGGCGCGCGACGTGGGCGGCGGGCGGCTCGTGGCCACCGTCGTCGATGTCGACGGCAACGTGCTCGGTCTGCTGCAGGACCAGTGACCGCAGCCCGATCCCGCGCGGAGCGCCTCGCCGGCACGCAGGAGCGGCTCGCCCAGGACGTCGACGTGTGGGTCGCCAGCGCGTCGACGGAGGGGGAGCCGTACCTGGTGCCGCTGTCCTTTGACTGGGACGGCGAGGCGCTGCTCGTGGCCACCCAGGCCGCGAGCCCGACCGGGCGGAACCTGATCGCGACGCGGAAAGCGCGGGTGGGGCTCGGCCTCACCCGCGATGTGTCGATGATCGACGGCGACGTCGAGGTGCTCGCGATCGACGCGCTGCCGCAGGAGGCCGGCGACAGGTTCGCCGCGCGGAGCGGGTTCGACCCGCGCGAGTACGGCGCCTCGTACCGCTGGTTCCGCATCACGCCCCGCCGCGTGCAGGCCTGGCGCGAGGA
This sequence comes from Dactylosporangium sp. McL0621, assembly GCF_049995355.1. Taxonomy (NCBI): domain Bacteria; kingdom Bacillati; phylum Actinomycetota; class Actinomycetes; order Micromonosporales; family Micromonosporaceae; genus Dactylosporangium; species Dactylosporangium sp. McL0621. Next base: position 7,283,265 of record NZ_CP188259.1, on the reverse strand, counting down.
GAATGAGCTGCGCGGCCGCGAGATCATGCGCGACGGGCGCTGGCTTTCCTGACGAGGAGACGTACATGAGCAAGCACGCTGCTGACAGCCATGACCTGATCCGCGTGCACGGTGCACGCGAGAACAACCTCAAGGACGTCAGCATCGAGCTGCCGAAGCGCCGGCTGACCGTGTTCACGGGCGTCTCCGGCTCGGGCAAGAGCTCGCTGGTGTTCGGCACGATCGCGGCGGAGTCGCAGCGGCTCATCAACGAGACGTACAGCGCGTTCGTGCAGGGCTTCATGCCGTCGCTCGCGCGGCCCGAGGTGGACCGGCTCGAGGGGCTGACCACCGCGCTCGTCGTCGACCAGCAGCGCCTGGGCACCGACCCGCGGTCCACCGTCGGTACCGCGACCGACGCCAACGCGATGCTGCGGATCCTCTTCAGCCGGCTCGGCACGCCGCACATCGGCGGGCCGAACGCGTTCTCCTTCAACGTGCCGTCGGTGCGGGCCACCGGCGCCATCACCGTCGAGCGCGGCAACCGCAAGACGGAGCGTGCCACGTTCGAGCGCCTCGGCGGGATGTGCCCGCGGTGCGAGGGCCGCGGGTCCGTCACCGACCTCGACCTGACCCAGCTGTTCGACGAGAGCAAGTCGCTCAGCGAGGGCGCGATCACGGTGCCCGGGTACAGCATGGACGGCTGGTACGGCCGGATCTTCCTCGGCTGCGGGTACTTCGACGTCGACAAGCCGATCAAGAAGTACAACAAACGGGAGCTGCACGACTTCCTGCACAAGGAGCCGACGAAGATCAAGGTCGACGGGATCAACCTGACCTACGAGGGCCTGATCCCGAAGATCCAGAAGTCGATGCTGGCCAAGGACGTCGAGGCGATGCAGCCGCACATCCGCGCCTTCGTCGAGCGGGCGGTCACGTTCCAGACCTGCCCCGACTGCGAGGGCACCCGGCTGACCACGGCGGCCCGCTCCTCGAAGGTCGCGGGCATCAACATCGCCGAGGCGTGCGCGATGCAGATCAGCGACCTCGCCGAGTGGGTCCGCAAGCTCGACGAGCCGTCGGTGGCACCGCTGCTGGAAGGGCTGCGGCACGCGCTGGACGGCTTTGTGGAGATCGGCCTGGGGTACCTGTCCCTGAACCGCCCCGCCGGCACGCTGTCGGGCGGCGAGGCCCAGCGGGTCAAGCTGGTGCGCCACCTCGGCTCGGCGCTCACCGACGTGACGTACGTCTTCGACGAGCCCACCGTCGGCCTGCACCCGCACGACATCGCGCGCATGAACGACCTGCTGCGGCAGCTGCGCGACAAGGGCAACACGGTGCTCGTCATCGAGCACAAGCCGGAGACGATCGCGATCGCCGACCACGTCGTGGACCTCGGCCCGGGCGCCGGCACCGCGGGCGGCCAGATCTGCTTCGAGGGCACCCTGGCCCAGCTGAAGAAGAGCGACACGGCCACCGGCCGGCACCTCGCCGACCGGGTCGCGCTCAAGGACACGGTCCGCAAGCCGACCGGGATGCTGGAGATCCGCGGCGCGAACGCGCACAACCTGCGCGACGTCGACGTCGACATCCCGCTCGGCGTGCTGACCGTCATCACCGGCGTCGCCGGCTCCGGCAAGAGCTCCCTCGTGCACGGCTCGATCCCGCCCGGCGCCGGGGTGGTGTCGGTGGACCAGGGCGCCATCAAGGGTTCCCGGCGCAGCAACCCGGCGACGTACACCGGGCTGCTCGAACCGATCCGCAAGGCGTTCGCGAAGGCCAACGGCGTCAAGCCGGCCCTGTTCAGCGCGAACTCCGAGGGCGCCTGCCCGACCTGCAACGGCGCCGGGGTCGTGTACACCGACCTGGGCATGATGGCCGGCGTGTCCTCGGTGTGCGAGGAGTGCGAGGGCAAGCGCTTCGAGGCCTCGGTGCTGCGGTACAAGCTCGGCGGGTACGACATCAGCGAGGTGCTCGCGATGCCGGTCACCGGGGCCGAGGCGTTCTTCGGCGCCGGCGAGGCCCGTCTGCCCGCCGCACACGCCATCCTCGAGCGGCTCGCCGATGTGGGCCTGGGCTACCTCGGCATCGGCCAGCCGCTCACCACGCTCTCCGGCGGCGAGCGGCAACGGCTGAAGCTGGCCACGCACATGGCCGACAAGGGCGGCGTGTACGTCCTCGACGAGCCGACCAGCGGCCTGCACCTCGCCGACGTGGCGCAGCTGCTGGGGCTGCTGGACCGGCTGGTCGACGCGGGCAAGTCGGTGATCGTGATCGAGCACCACCAGGCCGTCATGGCCCACGCGGACTGGATCATCGACCTCGGCCCGGGCGCGGGCCACGACGGCGGCCGCATCGTGTTCGAGGGCACCCCGGCCGACCTGGTCGCGGCGCGCTCGACGGTGACCGGCGAGCACCTCGCGGAGTACACCCGCCGCTGAACCGGCACATCGATGGATCTGGCATCGTGACCGGCATGGACCATCACGACCGGTTCCGTCGCGCGGCGAGCGAGGCGGGCATCCCGCAGGACGAGGTCAGCACGTTCGCCAGGTTCCTGCGATTCGCGATCTGGGCGGTCGAGCGCCGCGACAACGGCGTGCTCGTCGGGCATCCCAAGGGCATCCCGCCCGGGCAGACCGCCGACGTCCCGGTCGGCCGGGCCGGCGGGCGGCCCCGGCTGCCGGTCGGCGTGCAGTGGCCGAGCGGCCCGGGCGGCCCGCTGCCCTTCGTCGCGTCCTTCGACTGCGCGGCGCTGCCGGAGGCCGGCGGGTTCGCGCTGCCGCCGGACGGCTCGCTGCTCGTCTTCCTGCACCACGAGTGGGCCTACCAGACCTTCGACCGCGTCGACGAGCAGGAGCACGCGCGGATCGTCTACGTGCCGGCCGGCACCGACACCGCGACAGCGGACGAGCCGGACCACGAGGAGCACATGTTCAGCACGATGCGCGGGTTCGTCGGCCCGGAGCGCGTCCTGTTCGCCGTCGTCCATGCGGAGCGGCCCGACTGGCTGGACAACGACGAGGACGGGGAGGGCGAGGGCGGCCTGTCCGACTTCCAGCGGGAGCTGATACGTGACCTGCCCCACCGCCGGGAGCTCTGTGCCCTGGCCGAGCGCCTCTGGCCGGACGGGACCTACGCCGAGTTCAAGTTCGGCGGCTACACCCGGGTCATCGGCGAGATGCAGACCGAGCACCTGTACACCGGCCCGGAGCTGACCCTGGCCGAGGAGAACCTCGAGGCCCGGCAGGAGGCCGCCGACCTGGTCATCGCGCCGGGGCAGGAGGACTTCCGGCTGGAGGAGGAGTTGCACCGGGTCATGGCCGAGTGGGTGCCGCTCGTGCAGTTCGATCCCGGTGACGACGTCTACATCGGCCGGTTCCTGATCCGCGTCGACGACCTGGCCGCCCGCCGATTCGAACGGGCCATGTCCTGCACCGCCTTCACCGAATAGGTGTGAGCCCGGCGACACGACCGTCACCGTCACCTGGACCCCGGCACCGGCAGCGTCGTCTACCACGCGTCGGCGGTCCCGACCGGGCAGTCCACGCCCGTCCTGGCTTGCACCCAGGCCTCGCCCGGCACGTCGTGCACCATCAACGGGCTGTCGAACGGCACGAGCTACACCATCACCGTCGTCGCGGTCGCCGGCGGGACCATCAGCTCGGACCCCAGCGCCGCCCGGGAGGCGACGCCCAGCATCGCGCCCGGCGCGCCGGCCGTCACCGCCGTCGCCGGCAACGCCTCGATCACGGTCACCTGGGTCGCGGGCCCGGCCGGCTCCGGCATCAGCGGCTACCTGGTGACCGCCGACCCGGGGCCGGCGACCTGCGAAGCCGGCCCGGCCGACGGCAGCTGCGTGCTCGGCGCGGGCGCCGGCCGCACGTACACGGTCTCGGTGGTCGCGAAGGGCGTCCACGGGCGCAACTCGGCGGCGGGCGTGCCGGGCAGCGTGACGCCCGCGCTGCCGCCGGTACCGCGCACCCCGCCGGCGGCGGACGCCACCCTCACCACGGACAAGGGCGCCATCAGCACCGCCGTGCCGGGGGAGCGGATCACGGTGCTCGGACACGACTTCGCGCCGTACTCGACGGTCCGGATCTCGGTGTTCTCGGCCCCGGTCGCACCGGCTCAGCTGACACCGCGAGCGTCAGCGGGGTGGGCCGGGGCTGGGAGGAGGCCGGGCACCCCGGCGGCGGCGACTCATGACCGCGCCCATCTCTGGTTGTCGCCGCCGTTGCAGCTCCAGATCTCCAGCAGGGTGCCGTTCGCGGTGGCGTTGCCGGTCGCGTCGAGACACTTGCCGGAGCCGGCGCCGACCACGGTGCCGTCGGCGTTCAGGGTCCACTGCTGGTTCGTCCCGCCGTTGCAGTCCCAGATCTGCACCTTCGCCCCGTCGGCGGTGCCGGCGCCGGCGACGTCGAGGCACTTCGTCCCGCCGTACAGCAGCAGCTGCCTCGACGAGCTGAGGGTGAGGACCTGGTTGGCGCCGCCGTTGCAGTCCCACAGCGCGAGCTGGGTACCGTTGGCCTGCGACAGTCCGGGCACGTCGGCGCAGCGCCCGGACTGCCGGCCCTTGAGCGCGAACGGGATGTCGCGCGTACTGCAGGTCGTCATGCCCGCGGTGTACGGGCACACGACTGTCGCGAAGCCGCCGCGGGTGGCGACGGGGACGCTGAGCGTGTCGGCGCTGGTGACGGTCCGGGTCTCGCGCAGCAGCCCGCCGGCGCCGTCGCGGACGGTCTCGGCCAGCCACTGCCCGCCGCCCAGGAACGACAGCGGGGAGCTGAACGTCTTGGCGGACAGAGCCGAGATGCCGCCGATGTACCAGCGCCCGCCGGCCCGCCGCGCGAAGTACGCCTCCTGGCCGGGCCGCCCGCCGAGCAGCCGGGTCTCGTCCCACGCGGTCGGCAGCTGGTCGAGGATGCGCAGGGCCTCGGGGTGGGCGCCGTAGCTCTCCGGGTTGTCGGCCAGGTGCTGCCAGCCGGACTCGAAGACGATCGCGGTGCCGAGCTCGTGCCCGTCGGTGGTGTCCCGGTTGGCCAGGCTGAACACGACCGGGGTGAAGTCCATGCTCGCGATGGCGTTGCGGGTGAAGGGCAGGATCGTGTTGAAGTCGGCCCGCAGGTACTGTTCGGCGCCGAACACCGCCTCGGCGGTCATCACGTGCGGCCAGGTGCGCTGCAGGCCGCGCGGGGTGGCCGCGCCGTGGAAGTTCACCATCAGCTGCAGCTGCGCGGTGCGGGCCAGGACGGCGTCGTACCACTGCAGCGTCGGCTGGGTGTCCTCGTAGATGAAGTCGACCTTGACGCCGGCCACGCCCCAGCCCTTGATGAGCGGCAGCCAGTTCTCGCGCTGCTGGGAGGTCTTGAGGTCGCCGGAGTTGAACCACAGGATGACCTGGACGCCCTTGGACCGGGCGTAGGTGACCACGTCCGGCACCCAGCTCGAGGACCAGCCCTCGTCGATGAGCACCGCGCTCCAGCCGTTGCGGGCGGCGAAGTCGATGTACTGCCGCTGCCGGTTCTGGTCCGACGGGCTGGCGTGCTCGGTCAGCCACGACCAGCTGACGGTGCCGGGGTGCACCCACGAGGGGTCGGCCACCTTGGACGGCGCGGCGAGGTCGTCGACGATCGTCGAGGTGGTGACGGTGCCGAGGTCGCCGACGGCGGCGGTGCGCCACGGGGTGCTCAGCGGCAGCGTCGTGCTGACGCCGCCGGCGAGGGCGGTGGTGTACGTCCCCGAGCCCGCCGCGTGCGTCAGGTAGGACGCGGCGTAGCGGCCGTCGAGGTCGGTCTCGGCGAGCAGCGCCCACCGCCCGCCGACCTCGAACAGCGCCGGGACCCGGTAGTTGCTGCCGGTCGGGGCGCCGCCGGCGGTGGCCTGGAACCAGCGGCCCTGGTCCTCGGCCTGGGGCGGGACCAGCCAGGCGTTCGACGCCGCCGGGACGCTCCACGACGACGCCTCGCGGCTCACCGTCACCGGGCCGGATCCCGGCAGCACGTACCGGTAGGCGGCGCCGGTGTTCGACGCCCGGACGACCACGTCGAGGCGGGCGCCGCCGCTGCCGGTGAACGACAGCGTCGTCTCGTTGTAGGTGCTGCTGCGGCTGCGCTGCTTGCCGGTCGTCATCGTGTAGGACTCGGTGACGGTCCGGTCGGCGCGCTGGGTGAAGGTCAGGTTCCGGGACAGGTCGGCGGCGGTGGTGACGATGCCGATCGGCGCGGGCGACAGCACCGTCTGCCCCTGGTTGGACACCGCGAACGTCAGGCCGCCGCTGTCGAGGCTGACCTGCGCGGCGGTGGTGCCCGCCGACGGCCCGGCGACCGTCCAGGTGGTGGCGGCGGACGCCGGGGCCGGCGTGACGAGGACGGCGGCGCCCGGGAGCACGACGGCGGCCGCGAATATCGACAGGGCTCTTCTCATGACCTCGCCCACTTCTGGTTGTCCCCGCCGTTGCAGGTCCAGATCTCCAGCAGGGTGCCGTTCGCGGTGCCGTTGGCGGTCGCGTCGAGGCACTTGCCGGAGCCGACGCCGGTCACGGTGCCGTCCGCGTTGACGTTCCACTGCTGGTTGGTGCCGCCGTTGCAGTCCCAGATCTGTACCTTGGCCCCGTCGGCGGTGCCCGCGCCGTCGACGTCGAGGCACTTGGTGCCGTACACCTGCAGCTGTTTCGAGGCGGTCGGCGTGAAGGTCTGGTTGGCGCCGCCGTTGCAGTCCCACAGCGCCAGCTGCGTGCCGTTGGTCTGCGACAGCGCGGGCACGTCGGCGCAGCGGCCGGAGCCGACGCCGCGCAGGACGCTGAGCACCGGGCCGGAGTTGGCCGTGACGCTGAGGTTGTCGAACTGGTCGGTCTGGTAGCCCACGACGCCGACGCCGGCCTGGCCGCTGCCGTAGGAGAAGTCGCTCGCGGTGCCGGCGGTCACGCCGTCGACGGTGGCGGTGATCTGCCCGCCGGAGAAGCCGAGCTTCAGGGTGTGCCAGGAGTTGAGCCCGAGCGCGGCGCGGCTGCCCGAGGCCAGGGTGGTGTCGGTGTTGGTGTTGCTGTGCTTGACGATCGACCAGGCGCCGGTGTTGGCGATGCGCAGCTGGTAGGCCGCCTGCCGGTTCTGCGGCCGGTTCTGGATGTTGGCCCGGCCCAGCAGCGTGACCGTGCCGGCCTGCTGCATGTTCACGTCCAGGCTGACCGTGTAGTTGGTCCAGCCGGAGTCGCCGAAGAGGGTGTAGGCGTCGCTGTCGTCCTGCCAGTTGATCGGCCGTTGCGGCGCGACCTGCTGCAGGCAGGTGCCGGACCGGCCGGCGGCGCAGGCGCGGGTCTCGAAGGAGCCCTGCATGTCCTCGGTGTAGCGGGGCTGCTTGCGCACCGCGTAGCCGTCGAAGGTGTCGGAGTACGGCAGCGCGAGGCCGTGCGTGGCGGGGCTCGCGGCGCCGCCCTTGGCCTGTCCGGTGGTGGTGGTCAGGGTGTAGATGCGGTTGGGCTGCATGGTCAGGCTGTAGGCGCCGCCGGACGGGCTGACGTCGGCCTGCTTCACGAACCAGTCGGCGGGGTTGTCCGAGCCCATGTCGGTCGCCCAGACGTGCACGGTACCGGTGCTCAGGCCGCCGGAGACGGTGACGTTGACGGTCTGCGTCGACGTGGTGCCGCTGGTCTCGTAGACCGTGGTGTAGTCGGTGTTGTTCGGCGACTTCAGCGACACGTAGCTGCCGTTGGCCCGGTTGCCGCCGAGGTAGCCGCTGGCGGAGCTGTTGAGGTACTTCCAGCCCGGCTGGGTGAACTGCGCGTAGTGGGCGTTGGCCCACAGGTTCTTGCCGACCCGGTAGGCGCCGGACCACGGCGAGCCCGCGTCCATCAGCCCGACGGTGGCGTAGGGCAGGTTCGGGGTGATCGCGGCGATGAGCGGCCAGTTCATGTAGCCGGAGATCTCCGCGTCGAGGTAGCCGCGGTTGACCGTGCGGATGTAGGGCACGACGCCGCTCATGTCGTCCTGGGAGCCGAACTCGGAGGCCCAGAGCGGTTTGCCGCTGGATCGGGCGTTGGCGGTGGTACTGCAGGAGTCGGCCTGCGACAGGTACCCGCACACGTAGTGGTTGCCGAGCACGCCGACGGCGGTCTTCAGGGCCGGGTCGGCGGCGAACTCGTCGGCCATGCCCCAGCCGCTGTCGTCGCCGACGATCTGCACCGAGCCGAACCCGGCGTTGTTCAGGCCGGTCCGCAGGTTCTTGTACCAGCCGCTGTCGTGGCCGCGCTCGTTCCAGCCGCCGAGGTAGCCGACGTTGATGCCGTGGCCCTTGGCGCAGTTCAGCCACGCGATGTCGTAGTCGATCATGTCCTGCGACCAGAAGTTGCCGCCGCCGATCCAGCCCGGCGCGGTCCACGGCAGGGCGACGATGCGGATGCCGGGGTTGCGCGCCACGGCCTGCTCGCCGAGCCAGAACTCGTAGCCGGCGTCGCAGTTGACGTCCCCGCGCACGTGTTCGTGGCTGGGCTCGGAGCCGTCGGTGGAGTTGGCGTCGCCGCCGATCTCCAGCTTCAGCAGCTGGACGGCGGCGCCGTAATTGGGCTTGAACAGGTAGTCGAGGATCTGGCTGCGCTGGGGCTCGGGGTAGTCGACGAGCAGGCGGGAGTTGCCGCCGCCGCCGCTGATGGCGCCGACGCCGTCGAACGTGCGCCCGACGATGCCGCCGTTGACGTTGACCGTTGTGGTGGCGGCGCTCGCCGGGGCGGCGGCCGCCGTGACCGCGACCAGCAGGCTCGCCGCCGCGAGGGCGACGAGGCCGCGACGTGCATGGTGCATGGGACTCTCCTTCACTGTTTGGCGGAACAGGGTGAGAGAGGGGGAGCGGCATCACATCGATGGGAAGCCATGATCGAACATGTGCGATAACACCGTCGATGTCTCGGGAGACTTGTCGGCGGGCACGGTTCTGTCAAGGCCTGACATCGGGGGGCGGCGCCTAGCGGTCGGCCTCGTGGGACGAGTGGTCGGGCGCGTGGGCTTGCGTCGGTTGCCCGCATTCTGGCGTTTGGTTTCGTCAATATCTGCCCGAACGATGGCGGCGAGGGGATTGACGACCGTCAGGATCCGCGCTCTTGTTGCGTCGGATTTCGTTGGGAGATGTTGGATTGTCGTGCTTCCGCAGGCCCCGATGTCACATCCGCTCAGCCCGGTATTGGCGGCTCACCGATCACCTCGGCCCTGGCCGACCTCCAGGGCCAGTTCGTGGCCAACCAGAACCTCATCGCCGCGGCGGCGCTCATCGCGGCCACCCCGACGCTGGTGGTCTACGGACTGCTAGATCGCTGAGGTGCCGCCGTCGACAACCAGCTCCATGCCGTTGACGTAGCTCGAGTCGTCCGAGGCGAGGAACAACGCGGCCGACGCGATCTCCTCAGGGCGGCCCATCTTGCCCCGCGGGATCAGGGATTCGAACTGCGCCTTCATCTCCTCGTCGAACAACTCCTCCTGCTTCGGTGTGGCGACCTGGCCGGGGGTCAGCACGTTCACCCGGATCATCCTGTCCTTCAACTCGGACACCCACACCCGTGCGTAGGCGGGCAGCACGGCCTTGCTCGCCGCGTACACACTCCACTCGGGGTAGCCCTTGAGCGAAGCGTTCGACCCGGTCATGAAGATCGAGCCCCCATCGTTGAACAGCGGCAGCGCCTTCTGGACCGTGAACAGCGTGCCGCGCGCGTTGAGCCAGAAGGCGGCGTCGAAGTGCTCCTCGGTGATCTCGCCGAGCCTGCCCTGCTCGCCCGTCCCGGCACTTGCCCACAACACGTCGATCGCGCCCTTTTCCCGCTTGACCGTGTCGAACAAACGGTCCAGATCGTCGAGGTCTGCCGCGTCGCCCTGCACGCCTGTCACGTTCCGGCCGATCAGCCTGACGGCTTCTTCCAGCGCGTCCTTCCGCCGGCCCGAGATGAAGACATGAGCTCCTTCGTCAACGAACAACTTGGCACCGGCCAGTGCCATGCCACTTGTCGCGCCGGTGACCACCGCGATCTTGCCGTCGAGCTTGCCCACGATCACTCCATCCATTAGGTAACACCGACGTTATGTACACCGATCGGCGTGCTTAACGTATCGGACGGGGACGCGGCCCGCAAGCTATGCACACCGGTCGTTACCCAACTGGGCTACGCTTGGTGTGTGACGGAGTTGGAGAAGGGGCCGCGAGGCCTGCGCCGCGGCCGGGGCGCACGGGAGCGCATCCTCGGCGCCTCACAGCAACTGTTCCGGGACCAAGGCATCAACTGCACCGGCCTGGACCAGCTCTGCGCGGTGGCCCAGGTGTCCAAGCGCACGTTTTACCAGCACTTCACCGGCAAAGACGCGCTGATCGCCGAACACCTGCGCCGATTCGATCCCGACATCCTGCCCGAGGTGTTCGACCGCACCGACCTCACACCCCGCGAACGACTCCTCGCCGCCTTCGACATTCACGCGCCCCTGTGCCCGTTCATCGCGGCGGCCGTCGAGATCCACGACCCGGGCCACCCGGCCCGCGTAGAGGCCCGCGACTACAAGAAAGCCTTTGCCGCGCGGCTCACCGAAACCGCGCGCGAGGCCGGCGCCGCCGACCCCGAACAGCTCGGCGAACAACTGGCGCTGCTGCTGGATGGCGCCTCGGCCCGCAACCGAGTCCTCAACACCGAAACCTTCGCCACCGCCGCCGCCATCGCAGCGGTCCTCATCGACAACGCCATTCCTCCGGCGGCGGTGCCGCCCGGCACAGGCGGGAACCTGTCGGCCGGGACGGGGCCGCGCGCCGGATCCGGCGGCGAGCTCAGCCGACGTTGACGCCGAGGGAGAAGTTGAAGTTCCCCACGCCATAGCGGCCCAGACCGACGGACAGCAGGCCCGCGCCCTCCAGCCAGTGCGCCATGCTCAGGTCGCCGGTGTCCCGCGGGCGCAGTCCAAGGCTCTTGATGAACGCCGACACGCTCGCCTTGGCCTGCGCGTCGTCGCCGGCCATGAACACATCCAGCGGGCCGCCCGCCGCCAGGACGTCGCGGAACAGGGTGTTGAACGCCTTGACGACATGGGCGCTGCTGGGGGCGGCCTCGGCGACCATTTGCGCGATGGAGGTGTCTCCGGGGACGGCCAGCCCGGTGACGCTGGAGTTGAAGGGGTTGGTGATGTCGACGATGATCTTGCCGGCCAGCGCGTCCCCGTACTGGCTGACGACCGGCACGGCGCTGTCGAACAGCACGGCGAGGATCACGATGTCGCCGGCCGGGGTGGCGCCCCACGTTCCGGCCGTGGCGCCGGTGCCGAGTGCATCGGCCAGGGCCGCGGCCTTGGCCGCATCGCGACCCATGACTTCGACGGCGTTGCCGCCCTTGAGGGCCAGGGCGCCGATGGCGCTGGCCATGTTCCCCGAGCCGATGACGCTGATGCTGCTCATGATGTGCTCTCTTCCGCTGGGACAGCTGCCACTTGTGGGGCAGCGCTGCATCCGGCCCATCTGCCTGTGACGGCCGCTCCAAGCTCGTGATGCACCACCGCCGCCGTTATGTACACCGATCTGCGTACTTAAGGTACCGGATGGTCTGGTGCTCTGGCCACAGACGGGGGGTGAGCTGCAGCGCCGCGCTGAACGTAGTCGTTATATGTGATAACAGGAGCTGCGGGTCAAAGTCGTCGCGGTGTGGGCGGCCTGGGCCTGCGGTGGCGCGGGTGGCCACGGCCCGGCGGGTCAGCCGATGCAGCGGGAGCGGCGCAGTCAGCCGGTGCGGCGTGAACGACGGCGGACCGGGTTGTTGTTGCCGGCGGGGGGTGCGGCGTCGGCCGGGTCGCGCAGGGCCGGCAGCGCGATCTGCTCGCTGCGTGCGAGGTGCTGATGCACGGCGGCCGAAACCACCTCCGGGTCGCGCTGCCGGAACGCGTCGAGCAGCTCCTCGTGGGCCCGCTCGCGCCGCCGGTGCTCCTCCGGGTCGGGGTCGGGACGGCCGGAGCCGATGCGGATGTACCGCTCCGCGGCCCGCCACAGCGTCAGCAGGATCCGGACATCCCAGCTGGTCGCGGCCGGGGCAAGCAGCGCCCGGTGGAACTCGTGGTGCGCCTCGTAGATCTCGTGGATCGCGCGCTGCGCGTCGCCGAGCTCCACGACGTCGTGGCGCAGGCGGTCGAGGTCGGCCTCGGACAGCAGGCGGCAGGAGCGCTGGGCGATCTCCGGCTCGAGGCGGCGCCGCAGGCGGTAGATGCTCTGCAGCTCCTCCAGGTCGAGCGGGGCCACCACGGCGCTGCGACCGGGCCGCATGTGTACCAGGCCCTGACTCTCCAGGCTGCGCAGCGCCTCGCGGACCGGAATGATGCTGACCCGCAGCTGCTCGGCGATCTCGCGCAGTGAGAACTCCCGGCCGGGCGCCAGGTCGCCGGCGAGGATCGAGCGCCGCAGCTCGGCCATCACCTGCTCGGCGACGGATCGGGACTCAATAGGGCGGACCACCGCAGCAGGGCGCTCCACATCGCCTCCATCACGCCTCACGCGATATCAACTATAACGGCGCCCGGCCCGTTCCAGCCGCGCCACGGCGAGCGCCCTGACCTGGAAGCCGACGGCCGGACCATCCGCCTCTGGGCGCTGAGCGCGCGCCCCGGCGCTCCGATCGTCCGCTGTGCCACAGATCATGTTGCGCGTTCCGGACACGGGCGGTTCTGTGTGCCGGTGTCGTTTCAGCGGTACCGCCACGCGCTCGCTCTGACCGCCCTGCTCGTCGTCGGCGGCTGCTCCAGCAAGGCCCCCGCGCCGGTGCCGGCCCCGCCCTCGCCGTCCGCTTCGGCCGCGCCGGCGGTGGCCGCGCCGACGGTGCCCGTGCCCGTGGCCGGGCAGTGCTACGCGCGTCCGATCGCGACGGCCATCATGGGCGCGGCCCGCGTCGACTGCGCCCAGCCGCACCAGTCCGAGGTCACCGCCGTCGGCCGCCTGGACCTCACGACGCCCGAGCCGCCCGTCGCCGGGGCCAAGGAGCTGGCCGGCGCGGACGCGGAGTGCCGCACGAAGACCGCGGCCTATTCGGGTGTACCGCTGGGACGCCGCGGCGCCACCTATGAGCTGAGCGTTCCGCTGGCGGGGGACTGGCACGACGGCGCCCGCTGGTTCGCCTGCGAGCTGGTCATCGCGGATGCTGCCCCGGGGCTCGTCCAGGTGGCCACGGTCCAGGGTTCGCACGCCGCCGGGCAGACCGCGCTGGAACCGCACTGCTACACGCTGCGGCACCCGAACGACGAGCAGAGCATGACCGCGGCCCCCTGCGACAAGCCGCACGCCGCCGAGTTCGTCGGCGCGGTCACGATCGGCTACGGCGGGGCGGCCCCGGACGACGACAAGACCTCGGAACCGTACCTGGACCCGTGCCGCGACGAGATCGCCGCGCAGATCGGCGTCCCGGCGAAGACCGTCGACGCCAGGTGGAAGTACACGGTCTCGTACACGCCCGTCCGGGAACGCTGGGCCTCGAGCACACCGGTCGGGCTCTGCTACTTCGTGCTGTACAACGGCCGGACCGTCACCGGGTCCATCCTGGGCGGCAGGGGCCTCAAGTAGCGAGGTGCTCGACCCGGATCGCCGACGAGATCACCATGATCACGGGGGCATATGCCACCGGGCTTCGCGCCAATTCGCGAAATCATGTGGTCGCGTCGTTCAGAACGCAGTCGCCTTCGTCCGAAAGATGGGCATAAACAAGGTATAGGGTGGATTCTGGCGATTGTGCGCGGAGGTGTGGGGATGGGAGCAGGCAAGACGTTGCTGGGTCGAGATCCACCCGTTCAGGGCGAAACAGTGCATGAGAGCGAACGCACGCGCGTGACAAGGCTGTTCCTTGCCGGGCGCACGGTTGTCTGCAAGGAGCCGTTGGGCCCGGACGCGGAATGCCGGCTGCGGCATGAGGAGGTGATCCTGGAGCGGCTGCGTGGTGTCGCTGGAGTCCCGCAGCTGGTGGAGGCGTCGCGGCGTCCAGGGGTGATCGTCGTGGACGATGTCGACGGCACAAGCCTGGCCAGGCGGCCGAAGCCGCTGGCGGTTGATGACCTGATCGGGCTGGCGGTGGGGCTGGCCAGGGCAGTGGCGGGAATGCATCGGCGGGGTTTGATGCACAGGGACATCACGCCGGCGAACATCGTGATCTCCCGCGACGGCGCCCCTTACCTGGTGGATTTCGCCTTGGCGACGCCGTTCGCCGAGCTTTGTCCCGAGTTCACGCACCACACCGAGATCGTCGGGACCTTGCCCTATCTGGCGCCGGAGCAGACCGGGCGTACCGGCCGGCCCGTGGATCAGCGCGCCGACCTGTATGCGTTGGGCGCCACCCTGTATGAGCTGGCGACGGGTGAGCCGCCGTTCGGTTGGGGTGACCCGTTGCGGCTGACACATGATCATTTGGCTCGTGTGCCGGTACCACCCGCCGAGGTGAACCGGGGCGTACCCCGGGCGATGTCCGACATCATCATGCATCTGCTGGAGAAGGAGCCGGACAACCGCTACCAGACGGCCGACGGCGTGATCTACGACCTGGAGCGGTTGCGGGACGCCGACCCGCGTGCGGCGGCTCGGTTGCGGGTCGGCGAGAGGGATGTTCCGCTGCAACTGCTGCCGCCACGGCTGGTGGGACGCGATGACGAAGTAGCGGCGCTGGAGGCGGCGTTCGAGGACGCGATGGCGGGCCGGCGTCGTGGGGTCCTGGTCGGCGGAGCGCCGGGGGTGGGCAAGACGGCGTTGGTCGATGAGCTGCGGCCGATCGTGACGGGCAGTGACGGCTGGTTCGTGGTGGGCAAGTTCGACCAGTACCGGCGGGATCTGGAGTACGACGCGGTCTTTCAGGCGCTTCGCGCATTGGGTCGGCTGTTGCTGGCCGAGCCGGAGCATGAGCTCGCCAAGGTCCGCGAGCGGATCCTGGAGGCGGTCGGCCCGAACGTGGGTCTGCTGACCGCGGTACAGCCGGACTTCGCGGCGCTGCTGGGGGTGCCGCCCGATCCCGGGGATCCGCTGACCGCGCAGGTGCGGGCGCAGCGCACGGCGGTGGACGTGTTGCGGGCGGTCGTGTCGCGGAGACGACCGCTGGTTCTCGTCGTCGATGACCTGCAGTGGGCGGGATGCACGCCACTCGGTGTCGTCGATCTCGTGCTGAGCGAGGAACAGATCGACGGCCTGCTGCTGGTGGGCGCGTACCGCGACGACGACCTGGACGCGACACATCCGCTGGCGGCGGCCTTGTCTCGATGGCGTGACCAGGCTGAGGTACGGCACCTGCGGCTGGTCAACCTGCCGGTGTCCGGCGTTGCCGCCATGGTTGCCGAGATGCTCCGCGTGGACCGGGCCGCGGCGGCGGGCCTGGTGGAGCTGATCAACCCGTACACGTCCGGCAATCCGTACGAGACGGTGGAGCTGCTCAACGCGCTGCGCCGTGAGGGCGTGCTGGCCGCGACGGCCGCCGGGTGGCGGTGGGACGCGGCGGCGGTGCGCGCTCACCTGGGCCAGTGCGAGGTCGCCGGGCTGCTGGCGGCGCGGGTTGAGGCCCTGCCGACGCAGTCTCGGCAGGTGGTGGAGACGATGGCGTGTTTCGGTGGGCGAGCCGAGCTGAGCGCGCTGCGGGCCGCCGTCGGTGGGCCGGCCGGCGTGGTGGAACAGCGGCTGGCGCCAGCCCTCGACGGGGGGTTGCTGGTGTTGGAACCCGGGGTACGCCAGGCGGTGCGGTTCCGCCACGACCGGCTCCGCGAGGTGGTCCTGCGCGGGTTGGGTCCGCAGCGGCGCCGTACCCTGCGGCTGACGATGGCGCGACGACTGGCCGGGGTGCCGGAGCGGTTCGCGTGCGCGGCGGAGCTGTACCTGCCGGTGGTCGACGCTGTCAACGACCCGGCGGAGCGGCGGGTGGTAGTCGGGCTGCTGCGGCGCGCCAGCGACCAGGCGACGTTGATCGGGAGCTACGCACTGGTAAACGCGCTGCTGGCCGCCGCGGTAGGGCTCATCGACCCGGGCGACGTCGCCACACGCGTCGCGGTGCACACCCGCCGGCACGCCGCGCTGTACAGCCTGGGATGCCTGGAGGAGGCGGACGAGGAGTACCGCACGATCGAAGGGCTGTGCACCGACGCCATGGACCGGGCGGACGCGACGGTGGTGCAGGCGCGCAGCCTGACCCACCGGAACCGTTTTGCGGAGGCGATCGGGTTGGGCATCGAGTCGTTGCGTGCACTCGGCATCACCCTGCCGGTTGCGGACCGGCTCTCCACCGAGCTCGACCATCAGTTCGATCATCTGTACCGGTGGCTGGAGGACATCGACGCCGCGGATGATCTGGCTCGCCCGGAGATCACCGACGCGAGGCTGCTCGCCACGGCCCGTCTGATCAACGCGATCCTGCCGGCGGCCCACATGTCCGCCGACCACGCCACGCTCGCCGGGCTGAGCCTGGAGGCGGTGCGGATCTGGATCGAGCACGGCCCCGCCTGTGCCCTCCTCGGACCGGTGAGCCACATCGCCTTCGCCGCTGGCGCAACGCTCGGCGACTACGCCGCCGGGTGGCAGGCGATGCGGCGGATCCTGGCGCTGGGCGAGGCCCGCTGCTACGAGCCCGACACCTCGCAGGTGCGCTTCCAGTCCGCTCTGCTGAGCTGCTGGTTCGAACCGGTCGAAAACAGTGTCCAAACAGCTCAGCGTGCCCGGGCAGGGCTGATCGCGGGGGGCGACCTGGCCAACGCCGGGTACACCTACCACCCAACTGTTGTGGGACTGCTGGACAGCGCGCCATCGCTGGACGTCTGCGTCGCGGAGGTGGAGGCCGGGTTGGCCTTCGTTCGGCGGACCGGCGGCAGGCAGATCGGCGAACTGTTCGACAGCTACCAGTGGCTGGCTGGTGTGCTGCGCGGCGAAAGCACCATCGAAGTCGGTGAGGCGGTCGACGCCGACAGGTACGCCGACAACGTCCAAGCGCTTCTCAACGCGCATGTCACCCGCGCGTTGGCCGCTGCCATCTTCGGCGATCAGGTCGCGCTGGCGCGGCACACCACGGCGGCAATGCCGCTGCTACCAAGGGCTGCCAGCCTCCACACGATCGGCATGACCCACCTGCTACACGGGCTGGCCCTCGCCGGGCAGGCCCGCGACAGCCACGGTGACGAGCGCGGCGGTCTGCTGTCCGAACTGGACGATGTGACTGAGTGGCTGGCCGCACGGGCCGCGAACGCGCCGGACAATTTCCTGCACCTGCTGCGGTTGTTCGAGGCGGAGCGGGCCTGGGCCGTCGGCGACTTCCGCGCAGCCGTCCTCGCCTTCGACGCCGCCCGGCGCGAGGTCGCCGGCCGTCAGCGGCCATGGCATCGGGCCCTGATCACCGAACGGGCGGCCCGCTTCTATCTGACCCACGGCGTCGAACAGGCCGGCTGCGACCTTCTCGCCCAAGCCCGCCGGGAGTACCTTGCCTGGGGCGCGACGGCGAAAGTCGACCAACTCGACTGGGCCTACCCGACCCCGCGGCCACAACCCGACGCGTCCACTGGGCAGCCTGGCGACCAGTCCGATGACTTTTGCCATCGTCGTTCCACCGTCACGACCGGAACGATCGATCTGCTCGGCGTTCTGTCCGCGTCGCGGGTGCTGAGCTCCGAGACGAGCATTGAAGGGCTGCACTCCCGTCTGGTGGAGGTGCTCAGCGCGATGACCGGCGCCACGGCCGTACTCCTGCTGCTGTGGAGCGACGACCGGCAACAATGGCTGCTGCCCGGCGGCGCCGGTGGCATCATCCCGCTCAGCGGCACCGGCCACGAACACACGGTACCGATGTCCGTGCTGCGCTACGCCCAGCGGAGCCGCGGACCGCTGGTCGTGGGCGACGCCACCAGCGACGACCGCTTCGCCCGCGACCCGTACTTCGCCGACCTCGCCTGCTGCTCGGTGGTCGCCCTGCCCATCGTCAGCCGCGGCGCGCTACAGGCGGTGCTGCTGCTGGAGAATCGCCTCATCCGCGGAGCGTTCACCACCGACCGGCTCGACGCTGTCAAGCTCATCGCCGGGCAACTTGCCGTCTCCCTGGACAACACACAGCTGTACGCCGCGCTCACCACGTCTCGTGCGCGGATCATCACTGCCGCCGACCAGACCCGCCGGCGTATCGAGCGGGACCTGCACGACGGCGCTCAGCAGTGGCTGGTCGCGCTGGCGCTGCAGCTGCGCAGTGTGCAGGCTGCGGTGCCGCCCGAGCTCGACGCGCTCCGCGCGCAGCTCGACGGCGCCGCCGCCGGGGCAGTCGGTGCGCTGGACGAGCTGCGCGAGATCGCCCGCGGCATCCATCCGGCGATCCTGACCGAGGGCGGCCTCGGCCCGGCGCTGCGCGCGCTCGCCCGCCGTTCGGCGATCCCGGTCCACCTGGACGCGCACGTGACGCGGCGGTTGCACGAGCATGTCGAGGTCAGCGCGTACTACGTCGTCGCCGAGGCGCTGACGAACGCGGCCAAGCATGCGCGGGCCTCGGCCGTCACGGTCACCGTTGAGACCGACGCCGCCGACAGTGTCCTGCGCGTCGCGGTTGAGGACGACGGCGTCGGTGGTGCCGACTTTGCCCGCGGCACCGGCCTGGTCGGCCTCAAGGACCGTGTGGAGGCGCTCGGCGGCCGGATCTTTCTCCACAGCCCCCGCGGTGCGGGGACCAGCCTGCGCCTGGAGCTGCCGTTCACCGCCGCGAGAACGCCGAGTTAACGGCCGATCCTGCTCGTCGAGTTGGTCAGTGGTTGCGAGATTGTGCCAACTCCCTCACCCGCCACCTCCATGAGACGTTCCGGGCCGTCGCGTTCGTGGTGGCCGATGGTGGAGCGGTGGCGCGACCGGGCAGACCGTGCCTCGAGCACACCGGTCGCGCTCTGCTACTGCGTGCTGTACAACGGCCGGACCGTCACCGGGTCCATCCTGGGCGGCAGGGGCCTCAAGTAGCGAAGTGCTCTGCCTTGACATCGACGAACTATCGGCATAGGCAGTGTACGAAGGAGGTCCGATGACCAATCTCGCCCGCCTGGCCGACGCCGCGCTCGAGCGGTTCGGCGACCACCCGTCGCTGTGGTTCGAGGGTTCCTGGTACACCTCCGGCGCTTTGCACGACACCGCCGCCCGCATCGCCGGCGGGCTGTGGGAGCTCGGGGTCCGGCCCGGTGAACGAGTCGTGGTCGTGATGGCCAACTGCCCCGAGGTTTCGATGGTGTACCAGGCCGTCTGGCGGGCCGGCGCGGTCGTCACTCCGGTCGTGTTCCTGGTGACCGCCCAGGAGCTGCAGCACATCCTGGCCGACTCGGGCGCGGTCGCCGTGGTGACCAGCCCGGAGCTGGTGCCGAAGTTCGGCGACCTCGGCGTGCGGACACTCGTCGTGGGTACCGCCGGGTTCGACGAACTGCGCGCCGCGGACCCGCTGCCGATCGTGGACGTCGGGGCGGACGCGCTGGCGGCGCTGCTGTACACCGGCGGCACCACCGGGCGCAGCAAGGGCGTGCCGCTGACGCACGCCAACCTCTCGGCCGCCGGCGCGTCGTCCCGGGCGGTCAGCTACACGCCGGGGCTCAACCTGGGGCTGACCGCGCTGCCGATGTCGCACTCCTACGGCATGCTGCTCACCGTCGGCGCGTTGCACGCCAAGGAGGCGTCCGTCGCGGTCCTGCAGCGGTGGTTCGACCCGGCGGCCTGGCTGGCGCTGGCCGCGCAGCACCGGGTGCAGGTCGCCGCCGTGGTCCCCTCGATGCTGGTCATGCTGCTCGCCCACGATCCGGCGAAGCACGATCTGAGCACACTGCAGCGGGTGTACTCCGGGGCGGCCCCACTGCCGCGCGCGGTCGCCGAGGCCTTCGAGCGGGCGGTGCCCTCGGCCCGCGTCCTGGAGGGCTACGGCTGCACCGAGACCGGCGGCATCCTCACCGCGACCCCGCCCGACGCGCCGCGCCCCGGCACCGTCGGCCGGGCCGTGCCGGGCGTGGAGCTGCGGCTGGCCGAGGACGGCGAGATCGTCGTGCGCGGCGCCAACGTGATGAGCGGCTACTGGCGGGGCGAGCCGGTCGCCGGCGGCTGGTTCGCCACGGGCGACATCGGGCGGCTGGACGAGGACGGGTACCTCACCATCGTCGACCGCAAGAAGGACATCATCATCCGCGGGGGCTTCAACGTGTACCCCCGGGATGTCGAGGATGTGCTCGCGCAGCACCCGGCCGTGGCGATGGCCGCCGTCGTGGGCCGCCCCGACGAGCGCCTCGGCGAGGAAGTCGTGGCGTTCGTGGTCCTGCGGGAGCCGTGCGAGCCGGCCGACCTGGAGGCGTTCGCCGGCGAGCGGCTGGCCCCGACGAAGCGCCCGCGGGACATCCGCATCGTCGAGGAGATCCCGCTGACCTCGGTCGGCAAGCTCAACCGCAAGGCACTGCGGGCGTCCCTGCGACCGTGACCTTGCCCTGACGCCGGTGTCAACGCTTAGTGTCGCGGCAATGAGGTTCGCCGTCAGCTACAGCACCCCGTACCACGGTGTCGATCCCGACCGCATCGTCGCTTTCGCCCGGCACGCCGAGGAGTGCGGTTTCGAAGGGCTGTACCTGCCCGAACACATCGTGCTGTACCCGGGCGCGACCATCGGCGGGATGGAGCTGCCGCCGACGCTGCCGTACCCCGATCCGCTGGACTGCCTGGCCTTCATCGCCGCCGCCACGAACCGGATCCTCCTCGGAACAGCCGTGCTGCTGCTGCCGTACCGGCACCCCGTCATCCTCGCCAAACAACTGGCCACGATCGACGTGCTGTCCAAAGGCCGGATGCGGCTGCTGACCGTCGGCCTCGGCGGCCTGCCGGGCGAGGCCGCGGCGGTCGGCGTGGACTACGCCGGCCGGGGCCGTCGGGCCGACGAAGCGATTGACGTCATGCGACTGCTCTGGGCCGGCGGCGCCGACGGCGTCAGCTTCCACGGAGAGTTCTTCGACTTCGACAGGCTCGTCAGCTTCCCGAAGCCGCACGGTGGCGCCGAGCTCCCCATCCATGTCGGCGGCTCGAGCCGGGCGGCGGCCCGCCGTGCCGGGCAACGTGGCGACGGATACTTCCCCGGCGGCATGCTCACCCCGGACGAGCGCCGCGCACAGTTGAGCCTCGCCCGGGCGACGGCGCTCGAGGCCGGCCGCGACCCGCAGGCGCTGGCGTACACCAGATGGGCGTCGACCGGACTCACGCCGGATCGGGTCGAGGACTTCGCCGCGCAGGGCGTGACCCGCCTCGTCGTCAACGTGGCCGCCACCGATCCCGCCGAGCAGCGCGACGAGATGTCGGCCTTCGCCGACCGGTTTCGCCTCGCCGACGTCGCCGGGTGAGCCATCCGCACGATCGCACCATCCGCTCTGTGCCGCTGGTCCCGCGCGGCGATCGGGTTGACGCTCGTCGAAGCCCGGTGCTTCGATTGGTGTAGTTCCAACGAGCATGAGGCGGCGGTGTGCGGACAACTGAGCCACTGCACGCCACGATCGTGGCGTTCGACGTCGAGCGGTCCGGAGGCCGCGACGATCACCTCATCCTGCGCATGCGCTCGGATCTGCGGGACATGGTCGCCGAGGTGCTCCGCCGGCAGTCCATCGATCCGGGCATCATCGACATCACCGACCTCGGCGACGGACTACGGCTGGTGGTCCCCGCGCAGGTGCCGCCGAGCGAGCTGCTGGACCCGTTCATCGCCAACCTCGCCGCGAACCTGCGTCGGCACCGCAGGACGGCGGCTCCGTCCGCCCGGCTGCGGCTGCGGGTCGCGGTGCACATGGGTCTGCTGCATCGCGACGACGGCGGCTGGGCCGGTCTGGCGTTGGTGCACTGCGCGCGCCTGCTCGACTCGGCGGTCCTGCGCCGGCACCTGGAGGCGGCCCACCGTGCCGACCTTGCGGTCATCCTGTCGTGCGACGTCTTCGAACAGGTGGTAGGGCCGGGGTACGGCCTCGACCCGGACGCCTGTGGCCAGGTGCTGGTCATGGAGAAGGAGACGAGCGTACCCGCGTGGATACATGTGCCCGGCTACCCGCACCCGTCGACGGTCCCGGTGGTCGAAGAGCCGGTCCCGGCAGCGCCGGACGCCGCACCGGCGCCGATCGTTGCGGTGCGGCCCGCATCGGGTGGGCGCTGGCGGCGGGCCGCGCCGAGGTTCTGGAGCGCGGCCGTGGTCGCGGCGGGGTCGGTGGCCGCCCTCGCCTGGCTTGCCGGTGCCGGCCCGCGGACTGGCTGGGTCGTGCCGCTGGCCATGCTGCCGGTCTGCCTGGCGGCCGGGGTGTGGCATGCATGGCCGCCCAGCGCTGTGACCTGGCGGTCGCGGCATCCCGAGTTCACAATCCGGATGCTGGTCGGTGACCTGTTCACGCAGGTGGACGCGGACCTGGTGATCGGCTTCACGGACACCTTCGACACGTCGGTCACCGGCGACCGGATCATCGCCGGCGGATCGGTGCAGGGTCAGTTTCTGGTCCGCGAGTACGGCGGTGACAAGGCCCGTCTCGACGCGGACCTGGACCTGGCGCTGGCCCCGGTTCCGGTCGCCGCCGTGGAGCAGCGCTCCGCCAAGCGGCTCGGCAAGCTCAGCCGGTACCCGCTGGGTACGGTCGCGGTGCTCGGCCAGCCCGGCCGCCTGCGTTACCTGGCCGCCTACAGCCGGATGGGCAACGACCTGGTGCCGCGCTCGTCGGTCGGTGGCCTCTGGCACAGCCTGGCCCAGCTATGGGACGCGGTGTACGAGCATGGCCAGCGTCGGCCGGTCGCCATGCCGGTGGTCGGGTCCGGTCTGGCGCGCATCGACCAGCTCGGCCCGGAGGCGCTCGCCCACCTGATCCTGCTGTCGTTCGTGGCCCGGTCCCGGGAGACACCGATCTGCCGGGAGCTGCGGATCGTCGTGCACCCGTCGGACGCGGCCCGGTTCGACCTGCGTGCACTGGGCCGTGTGATCGACAGCATGTAGTCCGGGCCGGGGGCGGCCGGTCGTCACGGGCGTCTGGCGAACGTGGCGAGCCCCGCGAACCGGGTCGGCCGCCGCCACTCCGTGCCCCGGTCGTCGACGTCGCAGCCGGCCAGCCGGAGCCGCTCCACCAGTTTGGCCCGGCTGCTCTCACCGCCGTCGAAGTCGACGTAGTTGATGCCGCCGAGGTCGGCCATCGGCCTGATCGCGCCGGCCCGGACCACAACGGTCCGCTCCCGGTACTGGTACAGCGCGGCCCCCAGCTCCATCAGCACGTTGGGCCGCGGCTGGCCGGCCGGGACCAGCTCATGCCCGTCCTCGCGGTCCCGGCGCAAATCGGGGTGCAGGTGGACCACGTCGTCCGGGGTCAGCAACGCCACGATCGCCCGTGCCTGTGACAGGCCGTTGCGGATCACGTCGTGCAGGATCGGCGACGGCCCGAAGCCGGCCGCCCCGACCAGCGGCTCCCACTCCAGGGGGCGCAGCCCGACCAGGCTGAGCAGCTCATACATCCGGCCGGTGAACTCGTCGTCCCGGCCGTGGATGACGAAAATCCCCCGGTCGGGCGGCGGCGTGGTCCGGGCGGACGATGCGGACAGCACGGCCACGGACGGAGCACGGGCCACGAACCGGAACCCGCGGCGGGCGTCACCGGCCCGGAGGCTCACCCCCTTGCCGGTCCACTCGACCATGCCGATCTCGTGCAGCCGCAGCGCCACCGCCGCGAACTCGACCGGCGAGAGCTCGTCCCGCACGTCGGCGGGGAGTCCGCCGTAGAGCACCTCCAGGCTCCGCGGGTCGCCGGCCGCGACCTCGGCGCACAGCAGGGCATGGACGACGACGTCGGTCTCGGCGACCTCCACCTGCTCGATGTGCATCAGCGCGCCGGAGACCAGGCCGAGCAGGACGCCGGGCAGCGTCGTCGTGTCGAGCTGCTGGAGCACGGCCGCGCCGACCAGGCCGGTCACCGCGGCGGTCGCCACCGCCGGAAGCAGCCTGACCCGCCAGGCACCGGACCGCATCTCGAACGCCGCCAGCGGATACTCCTGCTCGATGAGCCCGTGCAGCCAGACCCGTGCATCGACCGGATCGAGCCCGAGCGTGTCGCCGAGCCGGTGCACCGCTGCCGCGTCCACCAGCACGGACTCGCCGGCGGCCGGATCCGCGGCCCCAAGCAGCGCCAGCGGCCAGGAGGCGGTCACTCGACCGCGTCCTGATCCAGCACGTGCCACGTGTCGAAGACGCGGGTGAGGACCGCGTTCACCCCGGCCGCATCCCGGCGCAGGATCTCGCCGTCGATCAGCAGGCGCTCGCCGTGTCGTTGCCGGAGCCGTTCCACCAGGACGGACATGCCCACCTTGCCTCCAACGCCGAGAAACCGCATCCCCGGCCGGCGGTCGACGGTGAACGCGGCCAGCCACAGTTCGATACCGGCCGGCCCGTCGAGCGGCACCAGCGCCAGCCGGACCGTGGCGCCCTGTCGGATCCAGTCGTCGACGTGCCACGCTATCGGAAGATCCATCAGGACGAAGACCGGGCGCGCCTGCCGCAGCCGGGCGTCGACCGCCTGGTCGAAGAGCGTCAGGTGGGTGGTGAGCGCCACCACCGGTACCGGACTGAGCCACGCCTGGACCGCACCGGGCGTCATGCCGTCGGGCAGCAGCCCCAGCCGGACGACCGGCTCGCCGCCGTGCCCGCTGGTGGTGAGCAGGGCGCCGACGAGGTCTGGCAGCGCCGGCTGCGCCGGCAACCGGAACTGTTTGGCCAGCACCGCACGGCTCATCCACACAGCGCAGGCGAAGGCGCCGCCGAACGACTCCCGGGCCTGCCGCGGATCCGTCAGCTCGGTGACCTGAGCCGGCAGCCTTTCCCGCAGGACGACCTTCTGCCGGTCGTACTCCAGCCCGTCGTCGAGCACCGGGCGGCGCTCGGCGACGATGTTCAACCGGCCCGCCAGTTCGGAGTCGACCTCGTCGACCGCAGCCCGCAGCGCCTCGGCGACCTCGAGCTGCTCGGCCCAGGCGATTGAGGGCAGGCCGGCCCGGTCCAGTGTGTGCCGGGCCTGCTCGTAGCAGGCGCGCAGCACATCCTCGGCCGGGGCCTCTCCCACCTCGTGCAGCAGACGATCCCAGGCGGGGGCCGGGTCGGCGGCTTCGAACCGGGCCAACCGGGCGTCCGGCGCAAGGTCGGCCGTCAGGTCGACCCGGCGCAAGCCGCCGAAGCCGCGGTCGATCACGGTGGCGATGGCGGCCGGGGCCATGCAGCAGCGCAGTACCGCGGCCGCCACGGTTACCCGCAGGGCCTCCGGCGCACTGGGACCGGCGAGCCGCAGGCCGGCCGCCAGGTGCCCGCCGTACTCCGGATTGTCGGCGAGGAGCCGCCGGGCCGGTTCGACACCGACCACGCCGGCCGCGAGCGTTGTCGCGAACACCTCGTGGACGCGCTGCGACCGGTCGACCATCTCCCGGAACGTCTCGCGGAGCGCGAACCGGCGAACACCCCGGCCGGCGAGCTGTCCGGACAGCGAGGCGACCAGGCCGAACGCGGTCGACGCCTGCAGCTCGTGGTGCAGGCCCTCGTGCGTCTCGACCAGCATCTGCTCATCCGGGTCGTGCACATTGGCGGTGACCAATGACCATGATCCGGTTCCGTCGTACCCCCCGAGCAGCACTGAGGCGAGGCCGCCGCGGGAGCACGCGAACGCCGCCCCCGCGATCATCGGACGCCAGTTGTCATCATCGGTTCATGACCGGCGAAACGTTACGATGCGCACGCCATCATCTTGGCGACGTCCTTCGGTTCGATCAATTCGGCAGCTATGACGGAACCGATGCCTGGGCGTTGATGATCCCGAGTCCGGGCGAGCAGCCGGGCGAGTCGGCGCTCTGGTCGATGACCGAGCTGCACGAGGCACTCCACCACGATCTGCAGTGGTCGTCGGGCTGGGGGCTGCTGTCCAGCGGGGTGGGGATCGCGGCCCGCTCCGGGTATCGCCGGCTGGCCTTCCGGGAGCTTTTCCTCCGGATGGTCGACCTCTCCCGCGAAACGCACGAGACGTACGCGACGACGATCTCCGCGACCATCGGCGGGATCGGCGACGCGCGCGCACTGCTGGCCGGAAATGCTGAATATCTGGCGTACCTCGACCGGGGTCTTGCGCTGGCCGATGCCTCCGGTGACTGGCCCTGGCAGTTCCGCATCGCCGCGATCGACGCGGTACTGCGGGTCTGCATGCGGCCCGCCGTGTCGATGGACCTGCTGCGGCGCGGCTTCCGGCAACTGAACATCGGTGACTTCGAGCCCGGCCGGGACGGCCCGGACCGGCGGCTGACCGCCTTCGAGCAGGCGGGCGGGCCGGCGTCCTGGCCGGCGTTGTTCGAGCGGCTGCTCGCCGAGTTCCCGGACCGCGGCGGCGACACCGGCGCGGCCGTACCGCCGGCCGACTCGCCGGACTTCGACCGGCTGCGCCGCTTCGAGGAGGAGATCCTGGGGCCCCGTTGCCACGCCCACGCCGGAGCGGTCCTGGAAAGGGCCGGCCTGGCCTCCGTCGGCACGCGGCAACAGTCCGCTCTGGCCACCGCGTTCCGGTCGGCGATCATCGAGGTGAGTCCCGAGGTCGCGCCGTTGGTCACCCTGGTCAACGAACGGCGGCCGGCGTTCGAGGAGACGCTGGAACTGCACCGGCAGCGGGTCTGGTTGCGCCCGCCGCTGACCGCCGAGGTCGTACCGTCCGCGCATCTGCGGGACACGGGCGCGTTCCGGTCGCTGGACGGCGAGGGAGGGCACTACGTGTGCGGACTCTGGCTGGACCGGGCCGTGGCCGCCGGGCAGTTCGACCTGGGTGACCGGGCCGTGCCGGATCCGCTGGTAGCGGTGGCCGCGGTCGACGGGGCCAGGATCCGGCTCGGGCTGCTCCCGCCGGACACCACGCCGGCCGAGTGCCAGGCCGCACTGCCCGGCTCGCCGCTGCTGGTGCTGACCACCCACCACTCGCTCGCCAGGCACGCGACGGTGCTGGCGACGCTGCAGACCGTCGAGCCGGTGTTCGTGCTGATGGACCTGCCCGTCGATCGGCACGTGCGGCAGTGGGTGTCCAGCGGCATCCTGGTCCGCCTGGCCACGTGGGACGTCGGCGGGCTCACCGTGCTGATGCTCGCGGTCACCCGCAACCATCCTTTCCGGTTCCTCTGCATCGGCACGCCCGGCGGCATGTACGTGCTGGCCGACCAGCTTCGCCGCCGGTATCCCGGGCAGGTCGTCACGGAACCCGCGCTGCTGGACGAGCACCCGGTCGCGACGCGCCGGGCCGTGCGGTTCGCCCTCGATGCGTGGCACCTGCTCAAACAGGGCGGCCCGGGGGCGTAGGTACCCGCCGCGCGGTGTGCTCATGTTTTCGGCAAGGGCGCGATGCGTTCTGTGTGGGCGGCGGCGAGAATCAGGTAGGCGGCGGCGGTCCAGGTGTAGGCGCGGTCGCGCAGGCCGGCGCCGGTCTTGGCGTCGAAGTTCTCGGCGAACCCGGATTGTTCGCAGAGGGCGCGGAAGCGGGCGCTGATGTCGTCGGCCAGGTCGGTGTGGCCGGCCCGGCGCAGGCCGTCCTCGATGAGCACGGTGGACGGGGCCCAGATCGGGCCGCGCCAGTATCCGTCGGCCTCGTAATGCGGCGAGGTGGGCAGCTCGGTGGCGGGTCCGAAGGCGGTGAGATGCCGGCGGATCCGCGCGGCCACCGTGTCGCGGACCTGGGTCGGCAGGCCGTCGCCGAGTGCGATGGCCATGAGGTCCAGCAGGCTGTCGCTGGTCCTGGTGTGTCCGGTCGTGGCGCTTCGGGCGGCGAACCGTTCGCCGTCCCAGAGGCGTTCGAGCATGGCGGCGCAGAGCTGTTCGGCCGCCGCGGTCCAGCGGGCGGCGTCACCGCCGCGGTCGAGGGTCTTGGCGAGGTCGGCGAGTTCGTGAAGTTGGAGGACGAGGAAGGCGGCGAGGTCGGCGCTCTGGACCACGCGTTCGTGGTCGAACGTGGTCGCGTTGTCCCAGCCGCTGTCGTTGCCGTGGTGGTAGTGCGGCAGTTCCTCGCCCGGTCCCCGGCGGTTGTCGAGCCAGAAGGTGCTCCAGCGGGCGAGCGCGTCGTAGGCCGCTTCCAGCTCGGCGACGTCGAGGTCGGGGAGTCGCCGGCGCAGCTGGCGCAACGTCCAGCCGTGGATGGGTGGCTTGACGAAGTTGTAGAGCACCTCGGAGTGGGTGATCGAGTCGGGCAGGGCGCCGGCCGGGTCCTGGTGGTCGAAGACGATGCGGAACTGGTGCCAGGCGAGCTCGGGCCGGCCGTCGGCGAGGGCGAGGGCGTTGAAGCAGTGGTCCCAGCTCCAGACCTTGTCCATCCAGTGCTTGGACATCAGCACCGCCGGGCGGGTGACGAACCCGGCCGGGCGGACGGTGGCCGACCACAGCACGTAGGCGGCAAGCTCGGCGGCGGGTGTCTGCGGGCCGCGCCACGGCGCCACGGCGTCGACGAACGCGGTGAACTCGGCCTCGGCTGCTTTGACGACCTCGTCGAAGGTACAGCTGGCGCGGTACGGCGGGCGGGCGCTGTCGAACTCCTCGATCGAGACCTCCCAGGGTTCGTCACCGGCGACGGCCAGGCCGCGTTCGCCGGTGCCGAGTGCCTGTGCGCCTGTCGCTTCGGCGGTGCCGGCCAGGACTGTGACGCGGTATCGGCGGCCGGTGCCGTAATCGGTGAACACGTGGGCGCCGTCGACGGGGTCGCGGTAGAAGTACGTGCCGCTGAACGGTGTCAGCGCCGGATCCGCGGCGCTGATCGCCAGGCCGAGCCCGTGACCGCGCAGCCGGACCGTGTCGACGGTTTCATACGCGAGCTCCACCTGGCCGTCGTCGCCCGACCAGACCAAACGGGAGGGCGAGGCCGAGACGGCCGCTGCCGCCTCGGCGCCCGACCTCGTCGGTACCAGCCGCAGCACCGCGTGTAGTCCGGTCTGGTGCGACACCAGGTGCAGGTGCTCGGCGTAGGTCTTCTCGGCCACGACCGGCGAGATGCCGAACCAGGATCCGGCGTAGCTGAACGGAATCTCCCGCACAGAGAACGCCGGGCCGGTGGTGGTGCTCATGCTGCGACTCACTTTCTGCGGCGGTTCAGTCCTTGACGGCACCGGCGGTGACGCCGGTGGCGACGTAGCGCTGCGCAACGACGAGCAGCACGGCGGCCGGGATGGAGGCGACCACGGCGGTGGCCATGATGGCGTTCCACTGCTGGTTGTTGTTGCCGATGTACTGGTAGATGCCCAGCGTGATCGGGCGCGCCCGGCCGCCGCCGTCGAGGGTGCTGGCAAAGACGAAGTCCGACCACGCCCAGAGAAACGCGAACAGGGAGACCGTCACGATGGCGTTGCGGCTGACCGGCAACACGATCGACCAGAACGTGCGCAGCGGCCCGGCGCCGTCGGTGCGGGCGGCCTGCAGCAGCTCGTCGGGGATGCCGGACATGAAGGCGGTGAAGACCAGCACCGCGAAGGGCACGGCGATGGTGGAGTCGGCGAGGACCAGTCCCGGCCAGGTGTTGAGCACACCGAGGTTGAGGTAGATGGCGTAGAAGCCCATGGCCATGATGATGCCGGGGATCATCTGTGCGGCCAGGAGAACGAAGTCGAGCAGGCCCGCGCCGCGCGGGCGCAGTTTCGCCAGCGCGTAGCCGGCCGGGGCGGCGAGTACGACGGTGAGCGCGACCGTGCCCAGGCCGATGGCGAGGCTGGTGCCGAGGAACGGCAGTTGCTGGTCGAGTACCGCACGGTACCCGTCGAACGTCGCATCGATCGGGAACAGGTGCGGCGGCTGCCGGCGCATGTCCTGCTCACGGGTCAGCGAGACGTTGACCATCCAGTACACGGGAAACAGCATCACCGCGGTGAACAGCAGCCCGAGCAGGGTGAGCCACCGGTTGTTCGCGCGTCTCATGGGCGGGCCTGCCTGCGCTGCAGCCGGATGTAGAGCAGCCCGAACGCCAACGCCATGACGATCAGCAGGTTGCCCACCGCCGCCCCCGGTCCGAACTGCGGCAGCAGGTTGCCGAAGCCGAGCTGGTAGGACCAGGTGGCCAGGGTGGTCGAGGAGTCCACGGGCCCGCCCCTGGTCATGATCCAGATGATGTCGAAGACCTTCAGCGTGTACACGAGGCCGAGCAGCAGCGTGATCGCGGAGACCGGGCGCAGCAGGGGGAACGTGATGCGCCAGAACTGCTGCCACCCGCTCGCCCCGTCCAGGCCGGCGGCCTCGTACAGCTCGGCCGGGATAGCCTGCAGGCCGCTGTAGAGCACGACGAGGTTGAACGGGATGCCGATCCAGATGTTGGCGATGATCACGGAGACGAGCGACCAGTCCGGCGAGGTGAGCCAGTTGACCGGGCCGAGGCCGAGCGTGGACAACGTAGCGTTGACGATGCCGGAGTCGCTGTTGAGCATCCAGGACCACGTCGATGCCGACACGATCAGTGGCAGCAGCCACGGTACCAGGAACAGCGCTCGCAGCGTCGCGGAGAGCCGGAAGTGACGGTTGAAGAACACCGCCAGGGCCAGCCCGGCGGCGAACTGGAACACGAGCGAGGCCGCGGTGAACACCACCGTGTGGACCAGCGCCGGAACGAAGGTCGGATCGTCGAACACCGCCCGGTAGTTGTCCAGACCGCTGAACGATGCGCCGCCCTGCACAAACGAGCGCACCGTGTAGTGCCGGACACTCAGGTCGATGTTGCGGTACAGCGGATAGGCATAGAAGGTGGCGAGATACACCACCACCGGGGCCAGGAACGCCCACCGCACCCAGCCGCCGCGCCGCCGGCGACCCGCGGGTGAGACGGCCCGAGCCGTCTCACCCAGGGCCCGCACGGCCACGGTCGTGCTCGTGGTCGATGTGTGGTTCAACGCGGCGGCCTATTTCGTCGCCGCTGCGGCCGCGGTCTGTGCGGCGGCGAGGGCGTCGGCCGGGGACTTGGAGCCGCTGAGCGCCGCCTGCACGGCGGTCCACATCGGCTGGGAGATCTTCGGGTACTTCGTGCCGAGGTCGTCGCTGGTGCGTCCCTTGGCGGCCTTGACCGCATCGACCCAGACCTTCAGCTCGGGGTTGGCGGCCACCTGCTTGTCCTGCACGGCGGTGGTCGGCGCCACGTAGTTCAGTGTGCTCACGGTGGTGTAGGAGTTGTCGGTGCTGGTCAGGCACTGCACGATCTTCTTGCTCACCTCGTAGCGGGCGGTGTCCTTCTGCACGGGGATGCTGACGAACTCGCCGCCCGTCGGGGCCGGCGCGGTGCCGCCGCCCTTGGCCGGCACGGGGATGATGCCGTACTCGAAGCCGGCTTTCTTCGCGTTGCCCAGCTGCCAGGTGCCGTTCTCGGCGAACGCGTAGCCGCCGGTGGCGAACTCCTGCCAGCTCGTGGTCTGCGTGTTGTTGATGACGGAGTTGGGCGCGTAGCCCTGCTTGAGCCAGTCGGTCCACAGCTGCAGCGCTGAGACCGCGTCCGGCGAGTCGAGCTTGCGCAGGTCCGCCCCGGACCCCCAGTACCACGGCAGGAACTGGAAGCTGCCCTCCTCGGTGCCGATGGCGGAGAAGGTGATGCCCTTCTTCCCGGCGGCCTTCACCTTGCCCAGCGCCGTGGTCAGCGACGGCCAGTCCTTGATGGTGGCGATGTCCACGCCGGCGGCCTGCAGGACCGCCTTGTTGTAGTACAGGGCGAGGGTGTTCGCGCCGATCGGCACCCCGTAGGACTTGCCCGCGATCGTGCCGGCCGCGAGCAGGTTCGGCGAGATCGCGCCGGTGTCCAGCTTGTTCTCCTGGGTGGTGGTCAGGACGCCGGCTTCGGCGAGCGTGGAGACGACCGGGTTGTCGACGATGAGCACGTCCGGGGAGTTGCCCTGCTGCGCTGCCAGCAGCGCCTTGTTCGTCAGGTCGCTGGTGTCATAGCCGGCGCGTTTGACGGTCACGCCGGCGTCGGTGCCGCACTTGCTGAGCAGCTGTACCCACTCGGAACTGCCGTCGTACTGGGGGTACGGATCCCAGATCGTGTAGGTGCCCCCACCGGTTGCACCACTCCCGCCGGTGTCCGACGAGGAGCAGGCGGTCTGGGTGCCGACGACGGCGAGCGGGACCAGGATGGCGCCGAGGAGACGACGCCGGAGCGATGACATGGGCATGATGCACCTTCTGCGGGTGGGGTGTCCGGCTGGTCGCAGCCGTTTTGGGGTGTACCGGACAGGGCGCATGAGCGGAGGCCGTGACGTCGTCGCGGGCGAGGACACCACACTTGCCTCGGAATACGAATCGGTTCGACCCGAAACATAGGAGGGTTCGAGCCGTCGGTCAAGAGCAAACCGCAGGGCTGCGCGAAGGTACCGGACTGCCCGCTCTGGCGCCCCGCCGGAGACGACCGCGGCCACGTTCGACGTGTCGTTGACGCACTGCCCCGAGGTCGACTACGTTGTGATGAATCGGTTCGACCCGCGAATGGCGCAGCGGGTGAGGCTCCGGCAAGCTTGCCGCCGGTGGCTGGACACGTGGGCGGTCGCGAGGAGCACCATGAATATCGGAGAGATCGCCCGCCGGGCCGGCGTGTCGCGCAGCACGGTGTCCTATGCGCTCACCGGCAACCGGCCGGTCTCCGATGCGACCCGCCAGCGCATCCAGGCCGTCATCGACGAGTTGGACTACCGCCCCAACGCCGCCGCCCGCGCGCTCAAGGAGGGCCGGACCCGCACGCTCGGACTCGTCATCCCGCCGGCCAGCCGGCGGCTCACGGACATGCAGCTGGGCTTCGTCGCCACCGTCGTCGAAGCCGCTGCCGGCGCCGACTTCGACGTGCTGCTGTCACCGTCCGGAGGCGACCACGACCGATCGTTCGAGCGGATCGTCACCGGCCGCCGCGTCGACGGCGTCATCCTCATGGAGATCCGGCTCGAGGACGACCGGGTCTCCCGCCTGCAGCGCAGCGGCCTGCCGTTCGTCACGATCGGTCGCACGCGCGACGCCGCGGACATGTGGTCGGTCGACATCGACTACACCGTGCTCGTCTCGCGATGCGTACACCACCTCGCCGACCTGGGGCACCGGCACATCGCCCTCATCAACCGCTCCGCCGAGCTCGTCGCCGCCGGTTACGGCCCGGGCCACCGCGCGCTCGCCGGCTTCACCGAGGCCATCGCCGAACGCGGCGTCGCCGGCTTGGACGTGTGCTGCGACGACGACGCACCCGCCGGCGAAGCGTGTATCGAGCGGCTGCGCGCCGGGCACCCCGAGATCACCGCGCTCGTGACCGTCAACGAGGCCGCGCTGCCGGGCATCCAGCGCGGCCTGGAGCGGGCCGGCCTGCACGTCCCTCGCGACTTCTCCGTCGCCGGCGTGGCCGCCCGGCACTGGGCCGAGGACTTCCGCCCGCCGATGACCGCCGCCGACGTGCCGACCCACGACATGGGCGCCCAGGCCGTCAACCTGCTGCTGGAACAGCTGACCACGCCCACGGCGCATCCACGGCACCTTCTGCACACCCCGCCGATCTCGCTGCGCGCCAGTACCGGACCGGCGCCCCGGCCAGGTATCTGACCGCCGGGTGGCCCCGTCGGCGACCGCGGCCCGCCCGCAGGCGGCGGGTGTAACCCGAGCGAGCCGCCACGGCCCGAGCCCCCGGCCTTGGTGGAAACTCCATCAAAGCCGGGGGCCCCACTGCGATCCACGGGATGCTCAGCCGCGCAGTGTCCATCTCTGGTTGGCGCCGTTGAGGCACTGCCACACCTGGATCTTGGTGCCGTTGGCGGTACCGAAGGCGCTGGCGTCCAGGCACAGCCCCGACTGCCCGCTGGTGACGGTGCCGTCGGCGTTGACGTTCCACTGCTGGTTGTTCTGGCCGTTGCAGTCCCAGATGATCACCGGGGTGCCGTTGGCGGTGCCGCGGCCGGACACGTCGAGGCACTTGGTGCCGTACACCGTCAGTTGCTTGCCCGCGGTGTAGGTGAACCGCTGGTTGCTGCCGTTGGAGCAGTCCCACAGTTGCACCTGCGTGCCGTTGGTGGTGCTGGCATTCGGCACGTCGGTGCACTGGGAATCGAGGTCTGGTGGTCGGCCGACAGGTTGTTGCCCGGCGCGGAGCCGGCCGGGCAACAACCCGGGTCGGCACTGGGCGTCAGGTGCGCGTGCTCCATTTCTGGTTGACGCCGTTGAGGCACTGCCAGATCTGGATCTTGGTGCCGTTGGCGGTACCGAAGGCGCTGGCGTCCAGGCACAGCCCCGACTGCACGCCGGTGACCGTGCCGTCGGCGTTGAGGTTCCATTGCTGGTTGGTCTGGCCGTTGCAGTCCCAGATGATCACCGGGGTGCCGTTGCTGGTGCCCTTGCCGCTGGCATCCAGGCATTTGTTGCCGTACACCTGCAGTTGCTTGCTCGAGGTGTAGGTCCACCGCTGCGACGGCGCACCCGTGCAGTCGTACAGCTGGGTCTGCGTACCGTTGGTGGTTGCGCCGTTGGGCACGTCGACGCATCGGCCGGACTGGCCGCCGACCAGCTCCACGCCCTGCTGGCCGCCGGAGGCAGGGGTCACGTAGATGGCGAACGCGTCATGCGATGCCTGGAAGGTGAATGGCACGTTGATGGCGCCGCCGGAGACGGTCATCGTCTGGTCGAGGACCACCTGCGGTGCGCTGAGCGTTGCCTGGTCCGGGATGCGGTCGACCACGACGTGGACGCTGCCGTTACCGGCCAGCCAGCTGTTGGACGAGACGCCGTTGAAGGTCACCGTCGCGCTGCCGGTGTAGCCGTTGCTGTCACCGATGATCGCGACCGCCCGGCGGTTGCCGCTGTCGATCGAGGCGGAGATCGCGGTGCTGTCGACCTGCCCGGAGGTGTTGACCAGCGTGCCGGTCATGTCGGCGTAGGACCGCATCGCCCACCAGTTGCCGCTGGTGGTCCAGGCTCCGTTGCTCTGGGTCAGGATCCCGGTCAGGTTGGGCGTCATGCAGCACACCCAGTTGCCCCGCATCGCATTGGTGTAGCCGGACTGCGCGAACCGGGCCAGATACCAGGAGGTGACGCCGGCCGTCTGCCGGTCCGCGGGCTGGTACTCGTTCGCCGACAGCGGCCGGGCGGGGATGCCGGCGGAGGACAGCTGGCTGTTGAGGGCCTGCGCCACCGTGACCGGGTCGTCGACGTCACCCTCGTCGTGGTTGGTGATCCAGTCCGGTACGGTGCCCGCCGACTTGACGTGGTTCAGGAACGTGCTCCACTGCGACGGCCGGGCCTGCGGCGTGTAGGCGAACGACGGGCCGACGATCTTCGCGCTCGGGGCGACCTTGCGGATCTCCCGGTAGGCGGTGTCCCACATCTGGAAGTACTGGGTGCTGTTGACCCCGGCCTTCCAGAAGACCGAGATGTCCGGCTCGTTGTCGATGTCGTACGCGAACGACACACCGCTGGCCTGCAGGGCGGCGACGGTGGTGTCGATGAACGTCGACCAGTTGGAGCAGTTGCCGTTGTCGCACGGGTAGACGGTGTTTGACGGCTGGCCGCCGTTGAGCCCGTACAGGTCGCTCAGCAGCACCTGGTACTGCGGATGATCGCCGACCTGGTTCAACCGGCGGGCCTGGGCAATGATCGAGGTGATGTCAGCCTGGGTCGCGGAGCCGTACTGGTAGTTGTCCTTGATCCAGCCGCCGGAGAACCACCCGCCACCCCGGAAGGCGTTGAGCTTCAGCGGCTGGATGAACTGGTCCGCCGGGAGCGTGGCGTCCTGGTTGATGCCGTACAGGACACCGGCACCGACCAGTGTGGACGTTCCGCGGCTGGAGGCCAGGTCGACGCTGAGCGCCTTACCGGTGGCCGCCTGGCTTTCGCCCGCCAGGGCCAGCGGGACGGCGGCCGCCAAGACCATGCCGATCACGATCGCGGCTCTTGTGACAAGCCGGCTCCGTGTTCTTGTGCGTTGCATCGATGTCTCCTCGGGCGAGTCGATGATGGGAACGGGGTGTTGTGGTGGGTCCGGGTGTGCCTGGGCCGGCCCAGCAGCGATCGCGGGGCGAGCCGGCGGCTCGTCCCGGGCAGAGCGGATGGGTCAGTGCGCCAGTGCCGGTGCAGTGCTGTCGTGCGGGGAGAGGGGTGGGGTGAGTAGCAGGTGCGGGGCGCGCCGGCTGGTGCGGTTGTTCGTTCGGGGAGCAGGGCGACGGCATGCGTGCCCATGTCCAGGGTGGGGACGTCGGCGGGCGGTAGCCCTCCGCGCGGTGGCGGGCGGCGACGCCGACGATGGACAGCTCTGAAGGCCTGCGATGCTGGCCCGCTCGATGCCGCACTGGATCCCCGGCAGCGCGGCCTCGTTGATTGTGACGATGCCGGTGACCTCGAGGTGACGCCGGCGCAGTTGTTCGAGGCATGCCTCGCCGGCGGCTGGATCGTCGGCGCACGGCAGGCTCAAGTCGGTCAGGCCACATTGGCGGGCGGCCTTGTCGAGCCGGCGGCGACCAGTTCGGTGGGCACGGTAGACCGGTCGACACGGAGGGGAGCGCGCCGTCTTCGGCGCACCGAGCGACCGGCCGGTCGTCACGCGCATCGTCATTGCCCCAGATGGCGCAGCGCGAGCGGCCGGTTCGTCCCGGCCTGCAAGAGGCCCTCGCCGCGCGATCGTGAGACTGCGCAAGCTTGCCGCAGCAGCATGACCGGGGGAGGTGCCGTCAGAAACGTGGTGCGCCTCCTACGACGGAAAGAGATGGGCGGGATCGAACCGATTCGTCAACACCGTAGATAGGTACCGTTGCCGATGTCAACGGGGTGTCTCGACCATGAAGGGCATGTTTCCGAGACGTCTTGGTCGGCCCGACCGGCGCCGGCGCCCGACCCTCCACGACAGCGGAAGGTTCTGGACCCGGCGAAGGCTGACCGGGGCGCGAGCATGGACCGGAGGTCGGGCCTTGCCGGGCCGGTGGAGATGAGGCCGGCAACGAGGAGAACAGGCGCCGGTTCTTGCGCTAATGCTTGGATCCGGCGCCGGCCTGGCCCGGCAGAAGGAGGTCGCGTCCATCGGGCCTGAAGGTGTGGGGCGAGGCGGACAACGCGGCCAAGGGTCGCACCAGCGACAGCCCAGCGTTCCGGACTCTTCGGGCGGCTCGGGATCCGGCATGACCCGCTCGGTGAAACTCTCATCGGGCTGGCGCTGACGCGATGATGCTGTTCCCGGCTACCGTCCCACGCCAAGGGCGGCGACATTGCGCCACCACCCGCCCCGGCATCTCTGCGGCACGCCTGAGAGGTCACATCGTCGAAGGTGACCACGAGCCACTTCCTACACCCGCCCAGACACCTCGTTGACATCGAAGACAGGCGGTCTCTATGGTGTTGCGCGAATCGGTTCGACGCCCATCCCTGGACCCTTACCCCCAGGAGCATCCCCGGTGGAACGCGACCCGGGCCCAGCTGCTGCGCACCAATGCGCTCGGCGCAGACTGACGGGCATGGTCAACGTACATCCAGATGCTTGGGTCTCACCGCACGCGATTTTGACCGGAGAGGTCACCGTCGGCGCGGGGTCGAGGGTTCTCGACCTTGCGGTGATCCACGCGGTTCACGGTCCGGTGGTTATCGGGCGCGATGTCGTGGTGATGGAACACGCCGTCCTGCGGGGCAGGGTTCAGCACCCGCTCGTGATCGGTGACTCGGTGATGGTCGGTCCGCAGACCCATCTCAACGGC
This sequence comes from Dactylosporangium sp. McL0621, assembly GCF_049995355.1. NCBI lineage: Bacteria > Bacillati > Actinomycetota > Actinomycetes > Micromonosporales > Micromonosporaceae > Dactylosporangium > Dactylosporangium sp. McL0621. The sequence goes on along the minus strand of NZ_CP188259.1, from coordinate 7,245,636 downwards.
ACCCATGTCGAGGATGAGGTCTTCATCGCCACGGGCGCATCGATGTTTCCCGGCTCACGTGCCGGCGCCGGTTGCGAACTGCGGATCAACAGCGTCCTGCACGTGAACTCCCGCCTGGCACCGGGAACTGTTGTCCCCATCGGCTGGATCGCGGCCGGTGATCCCGCCGAGTTGTTCTCGCCGGACCGGCACGACGACCTGTGGGCGGTACAGAAGAGCCTCGACTTCCCCGGCACCGCCTACGGCGTGGACCGCGACACGCCGATGCGGGAGATCATGCGACGCCAGTCGCAGCTGTACGGACCGGAGGGCAGTTAGCCGTCCATCGTTTCGCTCGCCGAACCGGCGCCTGCACCGTCAACCGTGTACCCACGGTCACCGGGCACGGGTTGCACTCTGATGCCCGCGGCGGTAAGGAACTGACGGATCTGCGAGGCGTGCTCAACGACGTGCAGCGGCAGGCTGCCGACACTCACCGCGAACAGCATTCCGTGGTATCGATGGGCGCTTGGAAGCGGCCGAGCGGCCGTCTCCTCGGTGAGGCCGGCAAGGGTCTGGCGTACACGGCCGCGGCACCAGTCGACGTACCCGAGCAGCTCGGGCTTGGTGAACCTGCGGTTGGGGAAGCCGTAGGTGTTGTCGTCAAACGGTTGTGGCGGTGCCCACGGCTCGAACTCGCCGGCCAGGTCATAGTCGAGCGTGCTCAGCGCATGGTAGCCGAGGAACCAGGGAGCCGAGCCGTGCAATCCGCCGTGCGGTGTCGGAGCCGTAGGCGCCTCGTCCGGCCACAGATCCGTCTGCCACAGCTCGTCGGGGCAGTCGGTCAGCGCCGTCTCCATCAGCCGCAGCGCCTGTTCGAAGTTATGGGCCATGCTCTGTACAAACGCGTTCGACATCCTGCCGGTATAGCGCATATCGGCAGACCTGGCACGGACACGCGCTCTTGCCGCCGTTCGTGCGCGGCTCGGGCCGGTGTTCGCATTAGCCTTGGTGTGCACATCGAGGGGTCAAAATCCGCTGACGTTCTAGTGGTCATTAGTGTTCACGAGTTGGCTATGGTGGTGGTGTGAACTTGAAGGAGTGGGCTGCGGCCACCGGTATCTCGTACGCGACCGCGCGGCGGCGGTACGAGTCTGGGACGTTGCCTGTTCCTGTGTACCGGCTCGGGCGTCTGATCATGGTCGGCGAACCGGTGACCGGTGCGGTTTCGGATGCTGGGCAGGTTGTTGTGTATGCCCGGGTGTCGTCGGCCGGCCAGAAGCCGGACTTGGACCGGCAGGTCGCCCGGGTCGCCGTCTGGGCCACCGGTCGGGGGATCGCCGTGGACCGGGTTGTCACCGAGATCGGGTCCGCGTTCAACGGGCATCGCAAGCAGTTCCTGGCTCTGCTGCGTGATCCGGCCGTGTCCACGATCGTGGTGGAGCATCGGGACCGGTTCGCTCGTTTCGGCGCCGAGTACGTCGAAGCTGCGTTGGCCGCACAGGGCAGGCGGCTCCTGGTGGTGGACCCGGCCGGGGTCGACGACGACCTCGTGCGCGACGTGACGGAGATCCTGACGTCGTTGTGCGCCCGCCTGTACGGTCGCCGCGCTGCTGCGGACCGTGCCCGGCGCGCCATCGATGTGGCGATCACCGAGGACGAGCCGGCGTGAAGACGGTCCAGGCGTACCGATTCGCCCTGGATCTCACCCCGGGTCAGGAGCGGGCTGTGCTCGCGCACGCCGGGGCGGCCCGGGTTGCGCACAACTGGGCCCTGGCATGGGTCAAGGCGGTCATGGACCAGCGGGCCGCGGAACGCACGTACGGTGTCCCGGACGGCGAACTCACCCCGGCTGTGTCGTGGTCGCTGCCGGCGTTGCGCCAGGCGTGGAACGCCGCCAAGGCGCAGGTCGCGCCGTGGTGGGCGGAGTGCTCGAAGGAAGCGTTCAACACCGGCTTGGACGCCCTCGCTCGCGGGTTGCAGAACTGGGCCGAGTCCCGGTCCGGCAAGCGCGCCGGGCGGCCGGTCGGCTTCCCGCGGTTCAAGGCCCGCCGCCGGAGCACGCCGAGCGTGCGGTTCACCACCGGCGCGATCCGGGTCGAGCCGGACCGCAAACATGTGGTGCTGCCCCGGCTGGGCCGGTTGAAGCTGCACGAGTCAGCCCGCAAGCTCGCCCGCCGCGTCGAGGCCGGCACCGCCCGGATCATGTCCGCGACCGTCCGGCGGGACGGCCGGCGCTGGCACGTCGCCTTCACCGTCGAGGTCGACCGCGCCGAACTGGCCCCGGCCCGGCCGGACGCTGTGGTCGGCGTGGACGTCGGCATCAAACACCTCGCGGTGCTGTCGACCGGCGCGCTGGTCGACAACCCGCGCCACCTCACCAGCGCGCAGACCCGGCTCCGCGCACTGGGCCGGGCCCTGGCACGCAAGACCGGCCCCGACCGGCGCACCGCACGACGGCCGTCAAGACGCTGGGAACGCGGCGCGGCCCGGCTCGGCCGGGCCCACACCCGCGTGAGCAACCTGCGCCGCGACGGCCTGCACAAGCTCACCACCCGGCTGGCCCGGGCGTATGCCACGGTGGTCGTCGAAGACCTCAACGTCACCGGCATGCTCGCCAACCGGCGCCTGGCCCGGCATATCGCCGACGCCGGGTTCGCCGAGATCCGTCGCCATCTCGCGTATAAGACCACCTGGCATGGTGGCCGGCTGCTCGTGGCCGACCGCTGGTATCCCTCCAGCAAAACCTGCTCGGGCTGCGGCGCGGTGAAAACCAAACTCGCCCTGTCCGAACGCGAATACCAGTGCGAGGCATGCGGCCTGGTCATCGACCGGGGCCGCAACGCCTCCCGCAACCTCGCCGCGCTCGCGGCGCAGTACAGCACCGCCGGGAGTGGCCCGGTGGCAGCACGTGGAGCCGACCAGAAGACCCGCACACGCGGGCAGGTGGCAGTGAGGCGTGAACCCGGCACCGCACCCACGGGTCAGACCGGGACCGTCCCACCGCAAGGCAGGACTACCGATCGTGTGCACACTCATGCGCACTGAAAGGTAACGGTACTCGGACACGCCCGTATTCGACGCGAGCGGCTGGATCGACGACCCGCTGTTCTGGCCGGCGTTCTTGCTGCACGTGGGCTCGGCCCGGACTGCTCTGACGGCCTTCGACGTTGACCTGGCCGATCTGGATTCGTACCTGGACCGCTTCGAGGACCCGCAGCGGTGGCCGGTATTACCCGTCCCGATCGGCACCGGCACCCTGTACCTGATCGTCGGCAATCTGCCTGACGACGTGGGCATCAACTGGGTCCTGGACGAGAACGCCAAGGCGGCGGTCCTGCAGGCCGACGCCCAGCCGACCGGTCCCGGCCTACCGTGGTCGGTCCTGCCCGCGGCCCCCCCGCCCAACTGCTGATCGCCCTGCAGGCCGCCGGCGACGACATCGGCGCCGTGGAAGCCTCGAACCGGGTCGGCGAAGCCGTCCGCCTCATCGGCGCCATCAACCAGATCACGGAACTCGCGGACGACCTGCTTGAGCATCGGTACTGGATTCGGCACTGACTGCTTGACGGCGAAGCCCGAGCGGCCGCGCACATTTGTCGCCGTCAACGCCCGCCGATCCCCGACTTTCGGTCGCGCGACACCGGTCGGCATGTGGAGCGTTTCCGGGTACGCCGCATGCCGGCATGCACTGAGCGTCCCCGTCCGGCCGGTCGGCCTGCCCGCGGGGCCGCACTGGTCGCTGCTCGGTCATCACCATGTGAACCGTCCGCGGCTCGACCCCGGCACGTATGCGATCGACGAAGCCGTCCATCGACCGGCACACCGACGCGCATCGTCGTGTCTGAATTCGGCCGGGTGTACGCTTTCCCGGTGAATTCTCCCGGGTACATCGGACCGGCCGCGGCCCGACCGCCGGTGGTTCGGCCGCTCTGGTCGCTTCCCGGTCCTGCGATCGGCGCACTGCTCGCCGCCGCAATGATCACCGCCCCCTTCGGACCGTGGGGAAGCGCGATCGGGCGTAATCTCGGGCATTCGACCGCGACCACGGCACTGGCCGTCATCACGCCCTACGTGCTGGCAATGGCGGCCATGGTCACACCCGGCTACCTGCTCGGACGGCGGTGGCCCACCGCGGCGGGGGTGCCGGCGCTCGTCCTCGTCGTGGTCGCGAGCCTGGTGTGCTTCGCCGCGCCGGGCACGGCTGTGATGGCAGTGGGGCAGACGATCCTCGGTCTGGGCGCCGGCACCGTGATCGGCGTTCTCCTCGCTCTGTCCGGTCAGCTCGACCGCGGGCATTCGCAGGCCCGGCTGGTGCTCGGCCTCGCCCTGGGCGCCGCTTTCCTTCTCGGCCCCGTCGTGTGCGGCGTGCTGACGCAGTTGGTGGGTTGGCGGTTCGTTTTCCTGGTCGCCGTCGCGGTGGCTGGGCTCGCACTGGTTGCTACCGCGGCGACCGGAATCGCCATGCTGGTCGTGCGCGCATCACAGCCGAGCTCGCAGCCGGGCCCTGTTGTGGTCGGCGGCCCAGCGCGCTGACGACGAGCGCGGCACGTACCGCTTCCATGGGTGGTCCTGCACTCTGTGAGGCGCCGGCGGTGACTGTGTTCAGGCTTCTTTGACGGCCGTGATCGAGCAGCCGCTATTGCACTTCGCCGCGACGCGCACGCTCATGGCATTGGGTGCGGCGCACTCCGCGACGGATGGCTGGCGGCGGGTTTGACAGGGGTGGCAACACTGAGCTGATGATCTCCTTCGAGTTCTCCGTGGTGCTGCGCGGGTACGACCCACAAGCTGTGGATGCGCTTCTGGCGCCGGCCGTCGCCGCCCTCGCGACGGTCGACGAGAGTGCGCGGGCAGGCGCGGTCGCCGCATTGCGCCGCGCGAACCTGCCCGTCGTACTGCGTGGGTTCGACCGGGCGCAGGTCGACGGCGCGATCGCGAGTCTGACCGCTCAGCTCGAGGGTGCATCCGGGTCAGAGCCCGACCCGGACCTGTCGGACGGTTGGTCGGTGCACACGGCGGAGTTCGACGTGGCCCTGCGTGGCTACGATGTGGCTGCCGTGGACCGGCTGGTCGAGCAGGTCGGCCGGGCACTGGCATCCGGGAGCGCCACTGCCCGCGCCGAGGCTGCGGTCGCCGTGCGACAAGCAGTCTTCGCGGTCAAGTTCCGTGGGTACGCGCGGCAGCAGATCGATCGGTTCCTTCAACAGGCAGCACGGGAACTCGCATAGGCCGTATCTCCGCAATCGACAGACAGTGCGGTGTGATCACCGGGGGCTGCGTGGCTTAAGAAGACACGGTCGGCCGATGGGGCGAAGCCTTCTCCGACGACGTCGTCGGAGCGTCGTGATCGGCCAGGCTGCTTGATCAGGTGCGCGGTCATGCCGCGACATGTTTGTCGAGTCTGTGACGCACAGTAGTACATGGCTGCCCTTCCTGTGCCCGGCGCCGGCGTTGCGCCTCCGAGCGAGCTCGTTCTCCGTGCTACGACAGCCGCCCACCGCGGCCGCTACCGCGACCGGCATCGCTGCCCGCTTGGTCGGGTAGCCCATGCGATCCGGGCGGAGACGGGGCCGCGCCGGCGTGCGTGGCGGCCGGACGCTCGTACGGATGCCAGCCGAAGAAGCGAAGAGCGAAGAGCTTCAAATTTTAGGGAGGGAAGAGCAACAATTTGGGCCGAGTGCGAGGCGTCTTACGGACGCGACTTGTTGCCGTGGTTGCGCGCCGTCGGGGTTGAAGAGCGGGCCGCGACCCGTGCGGTCACGATCGGACTTGGCGCGGGTCGACGTGAACGACCTCGGAGGTGCTGGAGCGCTCGGCGCCGCCGATCCGGCGGGTCGTCAGGCAGTGTGCTCCGACCGCGGGGACGCCGGGCCGATCCATGCGGCCGCCGGTGACGCCCCGCTGCCATTCGTGGAAGCGGGCCGGGTCGACGGCGTAGGCGAACACGTCCGGCGCCGGCCGTTCGACGTCGACGGTGACGGTGATCGGCGCCATTCAGCGGCCCTCGGCGAAGAGGGTGGCGTAGCGGTCCAGGTACAGGGGCCATCCCTGGTCGTGGGCGACGCCGTCGCGGACGGCCTCCCAGCCCGGGCCGTGCCGGTCCAGGTGGCGGTGCTCCAGCTCGACCCGGGTTCGGTCAGGAGTCTCGGCGATGAACGTGACCTCGACCTCGCTGGCGTGCTCCGGGTCGGTCTCGACCTGCCACCGGGGGCTGATGTCCCAGCTGAACACGACCCGGTCCGGCGGGTCGTAGGCCAGGACCCGCGCCCAGCGGCACTCGCTGCCGTCGACGGCGCGGTCGTAGATGTGGCCGCCGACCTTCGGCTCGAACACGGTCTCGGCGATCGGGGCGGCGAGCAGGTTGTGCTCCGGTGGTTTGAAATCACCGAACCGGTCGGTGAACACGCTGAATGCCCGTTCGATCGGCGCCTGCACGATGATGTGCCGGCGCACCACGACCTCGGCGGCTCCGGTCATTGCCCCTCCTCGGTGGATTCTTCGACCGCGTCCTGAAAGCCGGCCAGCGTGCGGTTCCAGAACGCGTCGAGCTGGTCGCGCAGCGCGGCCACGCCGGCCGGGTTGAGCCGGTAGACCCGGCGGGCCCCCGCGGCCCGGTCGGTGACGAGCCCGGCGTCCTTGAGCACCTTCAGGTGCTGCGACACCGCCGGCCGGCTGATGGGCAGCGCGTCGGCGAGCTCGACCACGGCCTGGGGCCGTTCGGCCAGCGATGCGATGATGGCGCGCCGGGACGGATCGCCGAGCACGTCCCAGCCGTCACCGGTCTGGTAAGTTGCCACGAACGGTAAGTTACAACTTACGGCCTCGCCGGTCAACCGCGCCGCGTCGCCTCGCAGGGGGCATGCTGATGACTTCGTCCTTGCCGGACCGGAAGATGTGGCCGCTGTACGCGGCCGGGCTGACGACGGCGTTCGGCGCGCACGGTATCGCCGCGAACCTCGGTGGGTTCTCCGAGGACGCGGTCACGTCGCTGCTCGTGCTGGGCGGGCTGCTGGCGTTGTACGACGGGGCGGAGGTACTGCTGAAGCCGGTGTTCGGAAGCCTGGCCGACCGGGTCGGGGCCCGCCCGGTCCTGCTCGGCGGCCTGATCGCCTTCGCGGTCGCGTCGGCGGCGTACGTCGTGGCGGACCGGCCGTCGTGGTTGTGGGTGGCCCGGCTGGGCCAGGGCGCGGCGGCGTCGGCGTTCTCGCCCGCGGCGTCGGCGCTTGTCGCCCGGCTCACTCCGGCGGCCGGACACGGCCGGGCGTTCGGCTCGTACGGCTTCTACAAGTCGATCGGCTACACCCTGGGCCCGCTGCTCGGCGGGTTGCTGGTGTGGGCCGGCGGGCTGCGGCTGCTGTTCGCCGTGCTGGCGGTGCTCGGGGCGGCGGTGGCGGTCTGGGCGGTCGTGGCCGTGCCGGCGGTGGCGCCGCTGCCGAAGGTACGGCAGACGGTGTTCGACCTGGTTCGGCGGTTGACCGACCGGGCGTTTCTGGCGCCGACCGGTGCGCTGGCGGCGGCGACGGCGGCGCTGTCGGTCGGCGTGGGGTTCCTGCCCGTCACCGGGCGGGCGGCCGGGCTCGGTACGGTCGCCACCGGTGCTGCCGTGTCGGTGCTGGCCTTGTGCGCCGCGGTGGTGCAGCCGCGGGCCGGCCGCGCGCTCGACGAGGGGCGGCTGACGACCCGCACCGGCCTGGGTGTGGGCCTCGCGGTCACGGCGGCCGGTCTGGGCTGTGCGATCCTGCCGGGCCTGGTCGGGGTGCTGGCCGCGGCCGTGCTGATCGGGGCCGGCACCGGGTTGATGACGCCGCTGGGGTTCGCGGCGCTGGCCGCGGGGACGCCGCCGGAGCGGCTGGGCCAGACGATGGGCTCCGCGGAGCTGGGCCGGGAGCTCGGCGATGCCGGCGGGCCGCTGCTGGTGGCCGCGGTGGCGTCCGCGACGGCGCTGGCGTACGGGTTCGCGGTGCTGGCCGTCCTCCTCGCGGCCGGTGCGGCGCTCGCGTTCGCCGCCCGGTCCACGCGGGCGCCGAGGACCTAGGGGCTGTATCGAAGTGGATGGCCGGGCTGCGGCGGAGTCAGGCGTCGGCTGGAACCACCCCGGTCACACCCCGATACAACCCCGGTATCGGGGCGCGCCCGGCGCGGCCCCAGCCGACGCCTGAGCCTCGCCTCGCTCCGACCCCCACTTCGATACAGCCCCTAGCCCCGTTCGGTCGTCGGGAGCAGCACGGTGATCGTGGTGCCGGTGCCGCGGTGGGGGCACGGGACCGGATCCTGCTGCGGATGGTGGTGGGCGGGGCCGGAGCAGCAGCGCAGCTGCCCGCCGTGCGCGGTGACGATGGCCTCGACGAGGGACAGGCCGAGGCCGGTGCCGGGGGTGGTGCGGGCGGTGTCGGCGCGGGCGAAGCGTTCCGTGGCGTGGGGCAGGAACTCGGCCGGCATGCCGGGGCCGGTGTCGTGGACGGTGAGCCGCGCCCAACCGTCGGCGGTGGCGGTGGCCACGGTGATCGGCGGGGCGCCGTGGCGCAGGGCGTTGTCGAGCAGGTTGGTGACGATGCGGTCGAGGCGGACCGGGTCGAGGCGGACCGGCGGCGCGGGGTCGAGATCGGTGCGCAGCGCGGTGTCGGGGAGGTCGGCGGCGTTGCGGTACCGCCGCACGATCGGCTCGACCGTGTGGGCGAGGTCGGTGGGCGGGGCGTCGGCGGCGGGTGCGGGTTGGACGCCGACGGCCAGGAGGGTGTCGGCGAGGGTGATCAATGCGGCGGTGTCGGTGGCGGCGGCCCGCAGCGCCTCCTGGAGTTCGGTGGCGGGCCGGGGGCGTCGCAGGGCGAGCTCGAGCTCGGCGGCGAGGAGGGTGAGCGGGGTACGCAGTTCGTGGCTGGCGTCGCTGACGAAGCGCCGTTCCCGCTCCAGGGCGGTGTCGAGGGCGGCGAGCATGTCGTTGAGGGTGCGGCCGAGGCGGGTGAGTTCGTCGTCGCCGGGCGGGACGTCGAGGCGGACGCCGGTGGCGCCGTCGGTGATGCGGGCGGCCTGGGCACGGTAACGCTCGACCGGGTCGAGCGCGGCCCGGGCGAGGCGGTAGCCGACGAACGAGGCAACGGCCAGGGCCGCGAGGTTGGCCAGGGCGAGCTGGGCGATGAGCTCCCGGAGGGCCTCGTCGCGCTGGTCGCGGCGCACGGCGACGACCATGACCGCCGGCTGCCCGGCCGGCGGCGTGGTGTCCGCGGGCAGCGCAGTGGCGAGGACGCGCAGCGGTTCGGGGCTGATCGGCAGTAGCGTGCCCAGATCGGCGCGGACCGGCCCGTGCCGGGCGGCCGCGGCCTGTCCGCTGGTGAGCAGCGCCCGGTTGGTGAGGCCGGGGCTGGCCTGCAGGATCGCGCCGGTGGGGTCGAGGATCTGATAGAGGCCGCCGGAGACGATCGCGGGGTTGCGGGGGTCGAGGGTGCCGTCGTGCAGGGCGGCCGCGACCGCGGTCTGCTCGGCGGTGAGGTCGGCGTCGAGGCGCCGGTCGAGGGCGTACCGCACCCGCAGGTACACGAACCCGCCCGCCCCGGTGAGCACGACCAGCATGGCCGCGGCGAACCCGGCGATGAGCCGGACCCGCAGCGGCAGCCGCCGCCACCGCCCGGCCCCGGGCGTCATCTCAGCCGCCGTCCGGACGGAGCCGGTAGCCGGCGCCGCGCAGGGTCTCGATGGCGTGCCGGCCGAAGGGTTTGTCGACCTTGCCGCGCAGGGTGGCGATGTAGACGTCGATGACGTTGGAGCGCAGGTCGGTCTCGCCGTCCCACACCTCGTCGAGGATCTGGTAGCGGGTGACGCACTGCCCGGCCCGGGTCATGAGCAGCGCGAGGATGTCGAACTCCCGGGCCGAGACGTCGATCCCGGTGCCGCCGCGCGCGACCCTTCGGGTAGCGGGGTCGGCGGTGAGGTCACCGGCCGTGAGGGTGGCCGCGGCCGCGTCGGCGGTACGCCGGTGCAGCGCCCGCAGGCGGGCGAGGAGCTCGTCGAACGAGAACGGTTTGGTGAGGTAGTCGTCGGCGCCGGCGTCGAGGCCGGCGACCCGGTCGGGGACTTCGCCGCGGGCGGTGAGCATCAGCACGGGTACCCGGTGTCCGGCCTGCCGCAGCCGCCGGCAGACGGCCACGCCGTCCAGGCCGGGCAGCATCACGTCGAGCACGACCACATCGAAGCGGCCGGCCGACGCGGCGAGCAGCCCGTCCGGGCCCGTATGCCGGGCTTCGGTGTCGTGGCCGGCCTCCGCCAGGCCACGGGTGAGCAGCTGGGCAAGGCGTCGCTCATCCTCCACCACCAGTACGCGCATGCCGCCTAGTGCACCACGCCGCCGTTCACCGTCGGCGGCTTCATGTCTGTTTCATGTGGCGTCTCTAGCGTGCGTGGGCATGAGCGATGTGCTGGCGGTCAACGCCGTCGACCTCACCAAGACGTTCGGGACGCTGACCGCGGTCGACCACATCAGCCTGCAGGTCGCCCAGGGCGAGGTCTACGGCGTCCTCGGCCCCAACGGCGCCGGCAAGACCACGCTGCTGCGCATGCTGTTCGGCCTCATCCGCCCGGACGGCGGTACCCTCGAGGTGTTCGGCCGTTCCTGGCCCCACGACGGGGTGCGGACCCTCGACGGGGTGGCCGGGTTCATCGAGAGCCCGAGGTTCTACCCGGGTCTGTCCGGGCGGCGCAACCTGCAGCTCCTCGCGGGCCTCGACGGCCTCGACGGGCCGGGCGCGACCCGGCGGGTCGAGGAGGTTCTCGACACCGTCGACCTGCTCGGCCGGGACCGGGAGAAGGTCCGCGGCTACTCCTTCGGCATGCGTCAGCGCCTCGGTGTGGCCGCCGCGCTGCTCCGCGACCCGCGGCTGCTGGTGCTCGACGAGCCGGCCAACGGCCTCGACCCGGCCGGCATCCGCGACATGCGCGCCCTCGTCAACCGCCTCGCCGGCAGCGGCCTGACCGTACTGCTGTCCAGCCACGACATGGCCGAGGTCGAGCAGATCTGCGACGACGTCATGATCATGCGTACCGGTCAGGTCGTCTACCACGGCTCGATCGCCACCCTCCGCGAGCGGGCGCCGGCCCAGGCGCACCGCCTCGCCACCACCGACGACGAGCGCACCGTCGCCCTCGCGACCGCCCGCGGCCTGGACGTCGAGCCGGCCGACGGCGGCCTCGCGGTCCGCGGCGACGAGGCAGCGCTCGACGCGCTCGTCGCCGACCTCGTCGGCGCGGGGATCGGGCTGCGGGGGCTGGCCCTGTCCGAGACACCGCTGGAGGCGCTGTTCTTCATGCTCACCGAGACCGCGCCCGACGCGCCCACCGCCGACCTGGACCGTACCGCCGCCACCACCGGAGCCCGCCGATGATCCACACCACCACCACTGGCGGCGCCGTCGTTGCGCACACCGCCGGCCACCATGCGCCGGCCCGCCGGCCCGGCACCCTGACCGTGCTGCGCTGGGAGGTCGCGAAGGTCGCCGCCCAGGCCCGCGCCCGCTATCTGCTGCTGGGCTGCCTGATCGTCCCGCCGGTCATCGTCGCGGTGTTCACCGGCCAGCAGCCGCCGTCGGACACCATCTACGGCCGGCACATCCACGCCAGCGGCTTCGCCGACGCCCTGCTCATCCTCGCCTTCGCCCACCAGTGGCTGTTCCCGCTCCTCGCCTCGCTCGTCGCCGGGGACATCTTCGCCAACGAGGACGGCCACGGCACCTGGAAGACGATCCTGACCCGCTCGGCGAGCCGCGGCCAGATCTTCGCCGCCAAGACCCTGACCGCCGTGCTGTTCAACCTCCTCGCGCTGCTGGTCCTCGCGGCCAGCACGATCGCCGCCGGCCTGCTCATCGTCGGCACCCAGCCGCTGCCCGGCCTGTCCGGCCAGCTCATCCCGGCCGGCACCGCGCTGCCGCTCGTCGCGGCGGCCTGGGCGACGGCGATCGCGCCGCTGCTCGGCTTCACCGCCCTGGCGCTGCTGCTGTCCGTGCTGTCGCGCAACCCCACCGTCGGCGTCGCCACCCCGGTCGTGCTCGGCTTCGCAATGCAGCTGCTGTCCACCCTCGGCGGCCTCGACCTCGCCCGCCGGCTGCTGCTCACCACCGGCTTCGAGGCCTGGCACGGCCTGTTCACGCAGGAGCGGTTCACCGGCCCGATCGCGCAGGCCGGGGCGGTCGCCGCCGCCTGGACCGCCGTGTGCCTGCTCATCGGCTACCTGGCGCTGCGCCGCCGCGACATCACCGGAGGCTGACCGCCATGTACCGCACCACATTGCGCACCCGCCTGCTCGGCCCGACGGCCGCGGTCGCCGCCGTCGCCGCGGTGTTCGCCGCCACTGCCGGGCGCGGCGGCGAGGACATCACCAAGGCCCGCCTGGAACGCGCCATCGGCCCGACGTTCGCCAACCTCTACGTGCAGCGCTCCGCGATCCTCGGCAAGACCGGCGTCACCGTGGCCTCGATCGACGCGCACACCACCTGCGACCGCGGCGGCCCCAAGGTGCCCGACGCCGGTCCCGGCGCCAACTGGATCTGCATGATCACGTTCACCGACGACGGCGGTCAGCGGCAGGAGGGCAAGTTCGAGGTCACGGCCAACGCCGACGCCACCTACGTCGCCGGCGGCCCGTCCAAGCTCGTCGGCCTGGCCACCATCACCGACACCCACGGCAACGACGTCACCAACCCGGCCTTCGAGTTCGACGGCGCGTTCGACCCCGACAGCTGACCGGTACCGCGGCCGGCCTTACGCCGGCGTGGTCGCGGCGAGGGTGTGCTGATGTGGCACCGGGTCGCCGCTGGGGTGGTCGGGCAGGTCCCGGTCGGTGTGGTCGGCGTGGAACAGCGCCTCGGCGAGCAAGGCCCGGACGTGGCTGTCGGCGGCGGAGTAGTGCACGAACGTGCCTTCCCGGCGGCCGCGGACCAGCCCGGCCAGCCGCAGTTTGGCCAGGTGCTGGCTCACCGCGGTCGGCGCCGCGCCGACCAGCTCGGCCAGGCAGGCGACCGACGATTCGCCCTGCAGCAGCGCCCAGAGAATCTTGATCCGGGTCGGGTCGGCCAGCAGCCGGAACCCCTCGGCGGCGAGGTGGACCTGCTCGTCGTTCGGCATCCGGAAGTCTGGCAGTTCGGTGTGCACCCGACCAGCGTAGCCGCTGCCATCGTAGCTGTCTGCTCATCTGCCTGGCTATCTGCATGACTACGCAGGTACTGTGGTTCGTTGTGACCATGACGTCGACCCAACTGCCCGCCCGGCCTACCGCCGGCGCCCCGCCCCGGACGCCCCGCCCCGTCGCGGGGCGTCTGTGGACGCTGCCCGAGGTCCGCTGGGCCGCGATCGCCACGGCGCTGTTCGCCCTCGGCGGGGCGGCGCAGCTCGCCGGCGCAGCCGCGCCGTTCTGGTGGGTGCTGTACCTGGCCTGCTACGTCACCGGCGGGTGGGCGCCCGGCCTGGCGGGGCTGCGCGCGCTGCGGCAGCGCACACTGGACGTGGACCTGCTGATGATCGTCGCCGCGCTCGGCGCCGCCGCGATCGGGCAGGTCTTCGACGGGGCGCTGCTCATCGTCATCTTCGCCACCTCCGGCGCGCTCGAGGCGTTCGCCACCGCCCGTACCGCCGACTCGGTCGGCGCGCTGCTGGAGTTGGCGCCCGAGCGGGCGACCCGCCTCGACGGCGCCGCCGAGACCAGTGTCGACGTCGCCGAACTCCGCGTCGGCGACCTCATCCGGGTCCGGCCCGGCGAGCGCATCGGTGCCGACGCCGTCGTCGTGGACGGGGCCGGCGACGTCGACCAGGCGAGTATCACCGGCGAGGCCCTGCCCGCGGCGAAGACGGTCGGCGACGAGGTGTTCGCCGGCACGCTCAACGGCACCGGCGCGCTGGTCGCCCGGGTCCACCGGGAGGCCCGCGAGTCGGTCGTCGCCCGGATCGTGGCCATGGTCGAGCAGGCGTCGGCGAGCAAGGCCCGCACCCAGCTGTTCATCGAGAAGGTCGAGCAGCGGTACTCGATCGGCGTCATCGCCGCCACACTGCTGCTGTTCACCGTCCCGCTGCTGTTCGGCGCCGACCTGCAACCCACGTTGCTGCGCGCGATGACGTTCATGATCGTCGCGTCGCCGTGCGCGGTCGTGCTGGCCACCATGCCGCCGCTGCTGTCCGCGATCGCCCTGGCCGGCCGGCACGGCGTCCTGGTCAAGTCCGCGGTCGTGATGGAGCGGCTCGCCGACACCACCCGCGTCGCGTTCGACAAGACCGGCACCCTCACCACCGGCGCCCTGCAGGTCGCCGGCGTCCACCCCGCCGGTGGCGGCGGCCTCGACGCGGACGAGGTACTGCGGCTGGCCGCGGCCGTCGAGTGTCACAGCGAACATCCGCTCGGCGCGGCGATCGTGCGGGCCGCCCGCGACCGTGGCCTGACCATCCCACCGGGCGAGGGGTTCCGGTCCCGGCCGGGCCGCAGTGTCGCGGCCACGGTCGCCGGACGGCCGGTCGAGGTCGGCCGGCCCGCACTCCTGGACGGCGCACCGCCCGACCGCGCGGGCGTCGCCGATCTGCGCGTGGCCGTCGACGCGGCCCACGCCGCGGGCCGCACTGCGGTCGTCGTCCGGCACGACGGCATCCCGGCCGGCGTGATCGTGCTCGCCGACCGGATCCGCCCCGCGTCGGCCGCGACCGTGTCCGCACTCGCCACGCTCACCGGCGCGTCGCCGGTGCTGCTCACCGGCGACAACGCGGGCGCCGCCGGTCGGCTCGCCGCCGTGGCCGGGATCCGGGAGGTGCACGCCGGGCTCCTGCCGCAGGACAAGGTCGACCGGGTCCGCGTACTGCAGGCCGCCGGGCACCGCGTGCTGCTCGTCGGCGACGGGGTCAACGACGCGCCCGCCCTCGCCGCCGCGGACCTCGGCCTGGCCATGGGCCGGCACGGCTCCGATCTTGCCCTGACGACCGCCGATGCGGTACTCGTCCGCGACGACCTCGCCGCCGTACCCGCACTCATCGCACTGTCCCGTCGCGCGCGGCGCCTCGTCGCCGCCAACCTCGTGGTCGCCGGGGCGTTCATCACCGTCCTGGTCGCCTGGGACCTGCTCGGCCACCTGCCGCTGCCGCTCGGCGTCGCCGGCCACGAAGGCTCCACCATGATCGTGGGCCTCAACGGCCTGCGGCTGCTGGCCGACACCGCCTGGCGCCGGGCCGCCGAACCCCGACCGGAGGGCACCCATGGCATCTCCGACCGTGACCAGCTATGACGGACCGGCGGTGCGGCGTGCGGTGGCCCGCTTCGCCGACCTGTACCGCACCGTCTTCACCGCGCCACCGTGGTCCGAGGGCGAGGACCGCGTCGGGGAGTTCGGCGCGCGGCTCGTCGACGACACGCACCGGCCGGGGTTCCGGGCCGTCGTGGCGCACCTCGACGGCCGCTGGGTCGGGTTCAGCGCCGCCTGGCCCACCCAGTCGCCGTTTCCGGCCAACCGCTCCTACGGCGCCGTCCTGCGGCAGCTCGGCGCCGACCGCGTCGCCGCCGAGCTGGTCGGCGCCCTCGAGGTCGACGAGGTCGCGGTCGGCCCGGCCGCTCAGGGGCGCGGCGTCGGCGGGCGGCTGCTGGAGGCGGTCCTCGCCACCGCGCCGGATCGCCGGGCCTGGCTGTTGACCTGGACCACCTCGCCGCAGGCGGTCGGCTTCTA
This sequence comes from Dactylosporangium sp. McL0621, assembly GCF_049995355.1. Lineage (NCBI taxonomy): Bacteria > Bacillati > Actinomycetota > Actinomycetes > Micromonosporales > Micromonosporaceae > Dactylosporangium > Dactylosporangium sp. McL0621. Next base: position 7,229,977 of record NZ_CP188259.1, on the reverse strand, counting down.
CCAACGCCACGGATGGCGCCCGGCCCGGCCCGTCCCGGTCGCCGACGGGCAGCTCGTGGTCTTCCTCAGCCCGGACCGACCCCGGCCGTCGGCTCGCGGCTCGGCGTGACCGACGCCGACCGGGCGCGCGTTCAGGGCTGGCCGGACCCGCCGGGTTCCCAGGTGACGGCCGGCTGGTCGCGGCGCGCGAACCGGCCGAGATCGGCGGAGAGCAGCGCCTGGATCCGGTGCAGGGTCTCGGTGTCGTCGGCGTCTATGCGCAGGAGCAGGGCGTCGGCCCGTGCGTCCAGGGTGCATCGGGCACCCGTGAAGTCCAGGATCGCGACGGGCCCGTCGCGGCGGACGGTCACCTGCCGCCGGCCCGCGCCGGGATGGTTCGGGATGGGGCCGATGCGGTGGACCTGTTCGGCGTGCCGGCAGAACTGTTCGAGGTACCGCTGTGCCCGTACGGTGGGCACCCGGGCGTGCGCGGTAACCGGTCGGGACTGCAGGGTGAGACTCACCAGCCAGCCCGCGACGCCGTCACCATCGCCGGCGGTGGCCAGGGTGGTGGGGGTGATGGCGTCGATGTGCCAGCCGTCGGTGAACGCCGCGACCACCTCGTCGCGGGACAGCCGGCGGGGGCCGCCGGGGGCCTGCTGGCGGTCGCTGAAGCACAGGACGTACATCCGGCCGCCCGGGGCGAGAACCGCGCGGATGCTGCGCAGGTAGGCGTCGCGTTCGGGGTTGGTCAAGATGTGCAGCAGGCCGCTGTCCAGCACGGTGTCGAAGGTTTCGCCGAGGTCGGCGAGGCGATGCACGTCGTGCACGATGAACCGGGCGGTCAACCCGCGGGCGGCGGCCTTGCCCTGGGCGATGCCGATCGCGGTCGGTGCGATGTCGACGCCGGTCGCGTCCAGGCCGTGGGCGGCGCACAGCAGGACGTGCTCGCCGCTGCCGCAGCCGGCGTCGAGGACCCGGCCCCGCACGGCGCCGGAGCTGACCAGTTCCGCCATGGCCGGCTGCGGGCGGCCCGGGTCCCAGTGCGGGATTCCGGTGGTGTAGCTGGCATTCCACTGCGCCGGGTTCATCGCACGCCTCCAGCCGGGGTCAGGAGATCGGATCGGTTCGATCGGCGTTGGCCGTACCTGGTCAGGGCGCGCGGCTTGTAGACCGACAGGACCAGGGCGACGAGCAGCAGCGCGATCGCGGCGGCGGCATGCACGACCGGTGACGGGGTGCGCAGCTGCGCGGCACCGGTGCCCGGGCCGGCGGCCATGTCGGCGAGCATGGCGAGGGTCTGCATGTACAGCAGCAGGATCCCGGTGGCGAACAGGTTCATGAGCAGCTTGAACAGCACCCAGTAGTGCCGGACGAGGCCCCAGGTGGTGCCCAGCGACTGGACGAGGCCGGTGAGCAGGCTCGCCACGCTGAACGGCACGAGCGTCGCCCAGCCGACCGGCTCCAGGACCAGATAGACGCCACGCACGACGCCGGGGTCCTCGGCGGCCAGCCCGACCACGCCGAGCGCGAGGGACGCGGCCACCGCGCCGAGCCAGCCGACCGACGTGCCCACGTGCAGCACCAGCAGCAGTTTCCGGGTCGGAGGGCGCATCACCATCCCGGACCGCCCACGGCCGGTACCGGGCGCGGCATGCCGTGGTGCATGTGCCGGCCCGGTCCGTGCCCGGCCAGCAAGGCCACCACCACCAGAACCACGATCACCCCGCCGGCGATCGCGAACACCTTCACCCAGCGCGGCGACGGTTCGGTCATCACAAACCTCCTGCAACTCGACTGCCCACCACTTTGCAAGACAACGTGTCTTTTTGCAAGACACACTGTCTCGTGTCCGGCGGAGTGTATGGTGGGGGAGTGCCGAGGCTGTGGAACGCGACGATCGACGAGCATCGCCGCACCGTGCATTCCGCGATCCTCGACGCCACGGCGGCGCTGGTCGCCGAGCACGGGCTGGCCGGGGTGACGATGTCGCAGATCGCCGCGCAGGCCGGGATCGGCCGGGCCACGCTGTACAAGTACTTCCCGGACGTCGAGGCGATCGTCGTGGCCTGGCACGAGCGGCAGGTCGGCGAGCACCTCGCGCAGCTGACCGCGGTCGCCGCGGAGCCGGCCGAGCCGGATGTGCGGCTGCGGGCGGTCCTGCTCACGCTCGCCGAGCTGACCGGAGGGCGGCATCAGCCCGCGACGGCCGGGCACGGCCCGGACCTGGCCGTGCCGCTGCACCGCGCCGAGCACCTGCACCGGGCCCGCCACCACCTGCACGCCCTGCTGACCGACGTCATCGCCGCGGCCGCCGAGGCCGGGCACGTCCGCACCGACGTGCCGGCCGCCGAGTTGGCCACGTACAGCCTGCACGCGCTCGCCGCGGCCGCCGACCTGCCCGCCACCCGCCCGGCCCGCACCCGCCTGGTCGAGCTCACCCTCGCCGCGCTGCGACCGGCCGCTCGTACCTCGTGACGGCCGGTACCGTGGACATCGTGGCCCACGGCAGCGCGCACCATCGGCACGGGCGGACGGCCCGGCTGGTGCTCCTGCTGGCCACACTGATCGGCCTGGCCGCCATGCACACCCTCGGCCACCACGGGCCGCACCTCGGGGCCGACCACCACCGCGGTCACCCCGCCGCCATGGCCCCAGACCCCGCGATCGCGGTGGCCGACGGCCTGATCTGCGCCGGCGACGGCTGCGGTGTCATCCTGACCGCGCCGATGAGCGGCGATCACGGGCCGGGCGGCTGGGATGTCTGCGTCGCCGTACTGGTCGCGTTCGCCGTGCTCCTGCTCGCCGCCATCATGCTGCGGGCCCGCCGGGCCGGCGCGACGGCGCACCGGGGCGGCCCGTCCAGCGCGGCGCACCCGCGCGGCCCTCCGACCGGACGGGTCGGCCTCACCCTCGCCACGGTGTCGGTCCTGCGCACGTAGGACGCCCCGCACGGCTGCTGCCCATCCGGCCCGCCGCCGTGCCGCCGCGTCCTGCGCAGACCCCGTCCGACACCGAAAGGTCAACACACCCATGACGCGCGCCCTCGTGCGCCGAGCCACCCTGGCCGGCGCCACGCTCACCCTTGCACTCCTCGTGGCCGCCTGCGGCGACCACAACGCGATGCCCGGCATGCAGCACGGCGCCACCACGGCGGCCGGCAGTGCTTCGGCCGGTACCGCAGCGTTCAACGACGCCGACGCGATGTTCGCCCAGATGATGATCCCGCACCACCAGCAGGCCGTGGAGATGGCCGACCTCGCCGACACCCGCGCCACCGACGCCGAGGTGAAGACCCTCGCCGGGCAGATCAAGGCCGCGCAAGGCCCCGAGATCACGACCATGACCGGCTGGCTGTCCAGCTGGGGCAAGCCCGCCCCGGCGATGAGCGGCATGTCGCACGGCATGCCCGGCATGATGTCGGGCGCCGACATGGCCAAGCTCAAGGCGGCCACCGGCAAAGACTTCGACCGGCAGTTCTGCACCATGATGATCGCCCACCACCAGGGCGCCATCGCCATGTCCCGGGACGAGCTCAGGAACGGCACCAACGCCGACGCCAAGGCCCTCGCCCAGCGGATCATCACGGCTCAGCAGGCCGAGATCGACACCATGAACAAGATCCTCGCCCGGCTGTAGTACACCGCGACGCTGGACCGCCCAGGCCCGGGCGGCCCAGCGTCGCGAGCTGTCATGATCGGCGCGCGGAGGCGACGAACATCGGGATGGCGAGGAACATCCGACCGGTCTGGGCGCGGTGCTGCTGCTCGGCGGTCCATGCGTCGGCCTGTTCGCCAGTGATGGCGCCGGTGCTCTGCGCGGCGCTGCTGAGCCCGGCCAGGATCGGCAGCATGGTGGCGTCGGTGAACACCGCGGTGTGCACCTCGACGGCGGGCTGGTCGAATCCGGCCGCCTGCAGCAGGTTGCGGTAGCGGCGGGCGCCCCACGGGTTGGGGATCGTGTCGGCGCGGGCGTGCACGATGGTCCGGGTCAGCGCCCGGTCGTCGGCGTCGATGACGAACGTGTCCCAGTCCTGGCCGATCAGCACGATCGAACCGCCTGGGGTGAGGACCCGCCGGGCCTCGGCGAGAGCCTGGCCGGGGTCGGTCAGTTCGTGGAAGACCTTGTCCGCGCGGTACCCGGCAACCGACGCGTCCGGGACGGGGAGCCGGCGGGCATCGCCCGATCGGAGGTCGAGGCCGGGCCGGCGCCGTCGGGCCTGCTCGATCATCTGCTCGCTGCGGTCCACCCCGATCGCGTGGAACCCGCGGCCGGCGAGTTCGGCCACCGCCCGGCCAGCGCCGCAGCCCACGTCGGCCACCGTCCCGCCCGGGGGGAGCGCGAGCAGGTCGTAGCTGCGCTCCCGCAGGGCGGCGGCGCCGGGCAGTGCGTCAGCGGCGTCGAGGAGCCGGATCAGCGCGTCGACGGTGTCGCTCGTCGTTGACATGCCCACCACCCTGCGACTTACAAGTCCTAACAGAATGATCTAGGGACTTCCGTCCTTTGTGGACGATGATCTATAGTGTCGACCGTGCGGAAGGGCGAGCAGCCACCATGGATGGTGCCGGACGGGTTGTGGGAGCGGATCGAGCCGCTGTTGCCCCGGCACCCGCGGCGGTTGCGTAACCCCGGGCGGAAACGGGTGCCGGACCGGCAGGTGCTGTGCGGGATTCTGTTCGTGCTGTACACGGCGATCCCGTGGGAGTTCCTGCCGCAGGAGTTGGGCTTCGGGTCTGGGATGACCTGCTGGCGGCGGCTGGCCGAGTGGCACGAGGCCGGGGTCTGGCAACGTCTGCACGAGCTCCTGCTGGCCGAGCTACGCGCCGCGGACAAGCTCGACTGGTCCAAGGCGGTGATCGACGGCTCGCATGTGCGGGCCCTGAAGGGCGGCCCAAAACCGGACCGAGCCCGGTCGACCGCGCCAAGACCGGCTCGAAACACCACGTCATCACCGACGGCGCGGGCATCCCACTCGCCGTCAGCCTGACCGGCGGCAACCGCCACGACGTCACGCAGCTCCTGCCGTTGATCGACGCCATCCCGCCGATACGTGGCAAACGCGGCCGGCCCCGCCGACGCCCCGACAGCCTGTACGCCGACCGGGCCTACGACTTCGACATCTACCGCGACCGGGTCCGCGATCAGGGCATCACCCCCTACTTCGCCCGCCGCGGCGTCGAGCACGGCTCCGGGCTGGGCGTTCACCGCTGGGTGGTCGAGCAGACGGTCGCGCTGCTGCACTGGTTCCGCCGCCTCCGCATCCGCTGGGAGATCCGCGACGACATCCACGAAGCGTTCATGAGCCTCGCCTGCTCCATCATCTGCTACCGCCGACTCATCAAGTGATCATTCTGTTAGGACTTGTTAATGTCGACATGAAGTCAACCGGCGGGCCGGCGTCGATGGGTATCGGCGAGATCGCCGCACGTTTCGGCCTGGCCACGCATGTGCTGCGGCACTGGGAGTCCGTCGGGCTGCTGTCGCCGCCGCGGGCGGTGGCCGGTCGTCGGCGCTACGGTGCGGACCACCTGTACCGGATCGCGGTCATCCTGCGGGCGAAGGAGGCCGGGTTCGGCCTGGACGACATCCGCGCGATGATCGCGGCCCCGAGCCCGGCGCAGCGCACGGAGGTCCTGCGCCGGCACCGGGCCGACCTGGCGCGCCGCATCGCCCAGGCGCAGGCGTCCCTCGAGCTCATCGGCTGCGCGCTGACATGCGACCACGACGACCTCACCAGCTGCCCGCACTTCCAGGCCATGGTGGCCGACCGGATCGGCGTCGAGGCGCCGGTGCACATGCCGTCCTGACCGGCCGTCGGGCCGTCGATCGTCCTGACCGCCGGCCGCGGACACGATGCCGCCTGGACAGAGGCGCCGAACCGCCTGGCCACACTGTCGACCAACCCGCCTGGAGGGCGTCGAACCGCCTGGCCACACTGTCGACCAACCCGCCTGGACAGAGGCGCCGAACCGCCTGGCCACACTGTCGACCAACCCGCCTGGAGGGCGTCGAACCGCCTGGCCACACTGTCGACCAACCCGCCTGGACAGAGGCGCCGAACCGCCTGGCCACACTGTCGACCAACCCGCCTGCGCACCTGATCCGGCCGGAATCCGGCATGCTGCGCGGGCCGGCGCAGCATGCGGATCCTCCGGCATTGCGGTGGCAGGGCGGCCCGGTCAGTGCATGTGGCGGACGGCGCCCGCTGGTGGCCGACCGGCCGGGATCAGCACCGCGGCAACGGCCGCGGCGATCACGCCGACGATGACGATGAAGAGCAGTCCGCGGGTGAAGCCCGTGCTGGTCGGGTCGGCGCCGAGGCCGGCGGCGGCGAGGCTGGACACGACGGCGACACCGATCGCGGCGCCGAGCTCGTGGAAGGTGTTCACGGCCCCGGAGGCGACGCCGGCCTGCTGCGGGTCGACGTGGGCCAGGGCGGTGGAGGTCGCCGCGACGAACGTCGCGCCGAGACCGGCGGCGAGGACCGCCAGGCCGATGATCAGGCCGGGTGCGCTCAGCCAGGCGGTGGCGACGGCGGCGCCTGCCGCCGCGACACCGAGTCCGCCGGCCGCGGCCGCCCGGCCGCCGGCGTGACCGAGGATGCGACTGCCGAGATGGGCGCCGGCGATCGTCATCACCGCCGTCGGCAGGAACGCCAGGCCGGTGGCGAGGGCGGTGAAGCCGCGCACGTGCTGCAGCCAGAACGAGCCGAGGAAGAGGCCGCCGACCAGCAGAGCGGTGGCCACCAGCATGAGGAACGCGCCGGCCGCCATCGGCCGCCGGGTGAGCAGTCGCAGGTCGAGCAGCGGCTGGCGCCGGCCGCGCTCCAGCAGCACGAACCCGGCGGTGAGGACGACGGCCGCGGCGAGCGGGACCAGGGTGCGCACGCCGCTCCAGCCGTCGTCGCCGGCGGTGGTGAACCCGTAGATGGCGGCCCCGGTCGCGGCGGTGATCAGCATGGCGCCGGGCAGGTCGAGCCGCTCCCGGCGACGGGTGGCCGGCCACGCCCGGGTCAGCAGCGGCAGCGCGGCGAGGACGGCCACGCCGACGGGGACGTTGATGAGGAAGATCCACCGCCAGCCGGGGCCGGCGGTGAGCGCCCCGCCCAGCAGCACGCCGACGGCTGAGCCGGTACCGCCGAGTGCGGCCCACACACCGAGGGCCTTGTTGCGCGCACCGCCGGTGAAGGTCGTGGTGACGATCGACAGGGCGGCGGGCGACAGGATCGCGGCGCCGGCCCCTTGCAGCGCCCGGCCGGCGATCAAGGTGGTGGCGGTGTGCGCCGCGCCGCTGAGCGCGGAGGCGGCGATGAAGATCGCCAGGCCGGCCAGCACGGTGCGGCGCGCGCCGAGCAGGTCGGCGAGCCGCCCGCCCAGCAGCATCAGCCCGCCGAAGCACAGCGTGTACGCGGTGAGCGCCCAGGTCAGGGCGATGCGGTCCAGGTGCAGGTCGGCGCTGATGTGGGGCAGCGCGACGTTCACCACGGTGATGTCCAGGATCAGCATGAACTGCCCGGCGCCGAGCAGTCCGAGGACCAGCCAGCGCCGCGGCGGGGGTGTCTCGGCCGTCGCGGGTGCCGGTGCAGCGGTGGGTGCGGTCACGCCATCCTCCTAAGTCGAGCAATGCAGTACGAGTTATGAGGGGAGCGTAACTCGTATATGCTTGTTTGAGTTAGTGCGGATGAGGCGGGGGTTGTGTGATGTCGGCAGCACCGGCGGCGGGGCGGCGGCGGGCCGACGCGCAGCGGAACATCGATGCGATCCTGGACGCCGGACTGGCCTGTCTGAGCCGTGACCGGCAGGCGAGCCTGGCGGACATCGCGGAGGCGGCCGGGGTCGGCCGGATGACCCTCTACGGGCATTTCCGCACCCGAGCCGACCTTGTCGACGCGGTGCTGGCCCGGTTGCTGGAGCAGTGCGACGAGGTACTCGGCCGGGTCGAGCTCGACGCGGAGCCGGCGACCGCGCTCGGGGAGCTGATCGGCTCGGCGTGGCAGCTGGTGCACCAGTTCCACGCGGTGAAGTCGGCCGCGGCGACCGAGCTGGGCGAAGAGCGCCTCCGGGCCCACCACGACCAGCCGATGGCCCGGGTCCGGCATCTGCTCGAACGGGGCCGCGACACCGGCGCGTTCCGCCGGGACCTGCCGGTCAGCTGGCTCGTGACGGTGTTCTACAGCATCGTGCACGCCGCCGCCGACGAGTGCGCCGCCGGACGGCTCGACTCGGCGCAGGCACCGCGCGTCATCACCGCCACCGTGCTCGCCGCGGCCGCCCCGCCACCGGACCCGGGTGTTGCGCGGCGCGGATAGTGGCCGGGCCTGACCGCGCGCGTCCGTCGGCGTCGCCGTTCTCGACCTCCCCGCCCGCATGCTCTCCGCGAGCCTGCCCGCGGAAGTACTGCTCGGCGAGGTCGTCGGCCGGGTACATGAGCTCGACGCGCAACTCGTCGAGCGTCGTCTCGGCCGGATGGTCGAACCGGGCGACCATGACGACGGTGCGGATGATTCGGTCGCCGATGCGGAACCATGGGCAGACCACCGACACCTCGCCGACGACCTCCGAGTCTTCGTCGAAACCGGCCGGCCCTCCCCCCGCGAACGGCGCCGGCTGGCGGCCGACCGATCACGATAGGCGGACGAAACCGCGGCCGCCGATCATGACGTCGGGCACCACACGCAGACCTGCATGCATCCGATCGTGCAGCACTGGACTCGCGGCCTCAACCGGATCGGCTGGGCGGCACGAGGATCAGGGGTGCAGCGCGGCGTAGGCGACCAGGGACGGGCCGGCGGCGGAATTGATCGTCGGGTGGGTGATCTGCGGCGTCGCCCAGCGGTTGGCGTCCACCCGGCTGGACCACCAGACCCGCTGGTCGGAGCCCGCGCCCTTCCAGGCCAGGACCAGTGTCCCGTCGAAGGCGGCGAGGCCCGGGCCGTGGCTCGTCAGGACGGCGCCGTCGATCGGGTCCACGGTGTGCGGGGTGGACCAGCGGCCGCCGGGCTCCCACTCGGAGAACCACAGGCGCGGATCGTTGTTGGCCACGCCCTTCCAGGCCATGGCCAGGCCGCGACCCGTCACCGCCAGGGCCGGCACGTCGCTGGTGCTGGCACCGCCGTCCACGAGCGGCAGCGGCTCGGGGGCGGACCAGGACGAGGCGCCCAGCCGGTGCTCGGACCACATGATCTGCTCGGTGCCGGACTGCTTCCAGGCGCAGAAGGCCGTGTTGTACAGGACGGCCAGGGCGGGCGCCCGGTCGGTGAAGCCGCCGACGGGGGCCGGGGACGTCCAGTGGCCGGGGCCGCCGGTCGCGTACTGCAGCGAGCCGGCCGCGCTCCAGGCCAGGACGGCGGAATCGCCGTTCATGGCGATGGCCGGGCGGCCGGTGAACTGGGTCGCCTCGCCGCCGGTGGAGGACAGCTCGTCGCCGAAGGCGGTGCGGCCGGCGCGGATGCGGCCCTGCTGGTCGACCCAGGTCAGCAGGCGCGCCTGGTCGGCGAAGCTCGCGGCCGCCGGGGCGAAGGCGCTCGCCGCGGCCCTGGTCTCGACGGCGCCCGCCCAGGCGCCGTCGCGGGACCGGCTGCTGTTCCAGAGCCGCTCGTCGCCTTCGACGCCCCGCCAGTTGAGCCACAACGTGTTGTCGGTCATGACGTACGGATGCGCCACGTCGTCGCTTGATACGGGCCGGCCGAAGGGCGCGGCTCAGCCGGTCGGCGTGATGATGTCGTAGGCGAGCCCGCTGGAGCCCTCGCCGCGGCCGGTGCCCCGGCGGGTGCCGAGCCACACGGTGACGCTCCCGTCCGCGGACCGGGTGCGGCGGAACGCCAGCGCCAGGGTGGTGCCCGTCGGCGGTACCTCCTCCTCGTTGACGAAGTACGCCTGGGGGAGTCCTTCGCGCAGCAGTGCGGTGTGGGGTCGTACCGGGGTGCCGTCGATCGGGCTGGGCAGGGCCGCGCGCTGCAGCTGTACCGAGCGGGAGTCGTCCGGCACGTGGGCGGCGATGAACGGGATCCAGTGCGCCGGCACGTCGTTCATCGCGGTGTAGGCGATGGCGGCGTGCGGCTCGTCGGGCGGCGCGGCCGGGTGCAGGCGCCGTTGCTGGGCCAGGAGCTCGGCGGCGATCTCGTCACCGCGGCGGGGGTCTCCCGTGGGGGTGCTGATCGTGCGTTCGACGCCCCACACGAGGTTGGCCTGCTCGTCGCGGATGAGTGACACGTCCTCCAGGGCGGGGCCGGTGGCGATCTGCGGGGCGTGGGCGGGCAGCAGGAGCCGGGTGTCGGCCGCGTCGGTGGCCTGCGGCGTGTCGAGGGTGTACATGGACCAGCGCTGCCAGTCGTTCTCGACGCCCGTCCCGGCCGGGGTGATCCACTGGCGCTGGCCGAACACGTCGGTCACGGCCAGGCCCTGGATGTTCGCGAGGGTGCCGGCCGGCAGGTCGCAGGGCAGCAGGTACCAGCTGTTGCTGAACACCAGCGCGAACTCGAGGAACACGAGCCGGATGAGGTCGGTGCTGTCGGGCTGGACGGCGGCGAAGTTGGTGGTGCCGTCCTCGATCGCCCACCAGCGCGGCAGCGGCATGCCGGAGAAGCGGACCGGGGCCGGCAGCACGGTGCGGTTCACGGTCGCCGGGGTGGCGGCCGTCGCGGCCGGGGCGCCGGTGTCGACCGAGAAGGTGTGCCAGTCCAGGGAGCCGCCCGGGTACTCGGGGGCGGTCAGCGTGGTGCCGCCGGCGTCGACCGAGAAGTGGTGCTCCAGGCGCCGGGGGTCCCATGTGGACGGTCCGGTGGGCTGGTCGATCAGCCCGTTGAACCAGGTGACGAGCCGGGTGCCGAGCGCGTCCAGCTGGGTGCGGAACAGCGTGCTGCCGGGGATGCCGTCGTACGCGTGGCCGCCGTTGACCAGGTGCCGGTAGAAGGCGAAGCCGTCCATCCGGCGCCCCGACACGGCCTGCAGCTGGGCCCACACCTCGGGGTGGGCGGTGCGGGGCGTGTCGGCGTCGGCCGCCGGGTCGGGTGCGGCGATCGGGTACTCGTCGACGTACTTGTCGCGGAACAGGCGCAGCAGCACGGAGCTGCCGAGCAGCTTGAGCCAGCGGCGTCCGATCGTCAGCCGCAGGTCGTAGGCGACCGGGTCGGGGCCGCGCTCCATCGGGACCGTCCGGCGCTCGGCCGCGGCCTCGATCGGCTGCTTGGCGGGCGCGGACACGTCCGCGGTACCGATGGAATACAAGGCGGTCACGGGGGAGCCCGCGTCGCTGCCGCGGAACTCGCCCAGTTGCCACTGGCGGGTGAGCATCCACAGTGGATCGCGGAGCTCGGCGCGCAGGGCGCGGTCGAAGTCGGTCGTGCGGGGCCGGCCCTCGAGGCGGTTCCAGCGGCCGATCGTCGGGAAGGCGCGGGTGGCCAGCGCGGCCGGGAGGTCGTCGATGCGCGTGGGTTCAGTCACTGGTCTTCCACCGGAGGTTGGCGATCGCGAGATCGGTGCTGATGGTGATCGGCTGGGCCGCCGCGGACAGCAGCGTCGCCGGGAGGAGCTGGGCGTACGCGGTGGTGTCGAGGTGCTGGGGTTCGACGGCGCGCAGCGGTACGAGGTCGTAGGTCTCGTTTATCGCGGCGACGATGTCGTCGGTCTTCCAGGTGCCGGTGCGGGCCGGCGGCACGACCAGCAGCATCGCCTGGGGCGGCTCGGAGTCGGGCCGGTCCAGCTCGAGCGCGATGCCGGTGGTCTCCTGGGTGGCCGGGACGACCTCGGTCCACTCGTCGAGCAGCAGGCCGCAGCGCTGGTGCTGGCTCGGCGGCGGGTCGTTTCCGGCGTAGTGGGCGGTGAACAGCAGCCGGTCCTCGGTGATCGCCGCGCCGGCCGCGAACTCGAGGCCGAGCCAGTGGTCGTGCGGCTGGTACGGCAGCTGGATCGGCTCCAGCTCCGGGTCGTTCGCGTTGAACGGGTCGCCGAGCAGGCCGCCCCGGTCGCGCAGCGCGTCGCTCAGCAGCGTCACGCGTTCCCACGACCGCAGCGGCTCCCGGACCCGGGCCACGCCGTGCAGCCAGTCGTCGACCGGGAAGTCGCGCCCGGCCGCGGTGAGGTGCTGCACGAGCTGGTCGCTGTCGTTGCGGGCGCTGTGCAGGTCGCGTGCGAGCTGGTCGGTCGCGGTGAACTCGGGCACCGCGAGGGCGTCCGGGCCGAGCAGGGCCTTGAGCGCGGCGAGGCCGGCGGCGACCTTGTCGGGGGCGGTGACGGCCTGGTCGTACTGGGCGAGCGCGGCGTCGGCGGCGGTGAGCCGCCCGGCGATGTCGGCCTGGAGCGCCTGGGCGCGGCCGAGCAGTTCGGCGGCGAACGCGGTGACCCGGTCCCGCTGCGGGGTGAGGTCGAGGCCGGTCGCGTCGAAGTCGGTCAGCGGCAGGAGTTTGCCGGCGTCGTCGAGCAGCGCGGCGAGGGTGTTGTCGTGGGTGCCGGCGATGCCCTGCAGCGCGTTGAGGCGGTTGGCGAACTTGTCCCGGGAGCTGCGCACGCTGCCGCGCAGTGTGGCCGGCTTGGGCGGGCGGGGGCTGGTCGGCATGGTCTTGATGAGCCGCTCGGCCTGCTGGAGGAGCTGGAAGCGGGCCTCGTCGGTGGCCGAGTTGGGCAGCGCCGCCTCCTGTGCGATGAGCGCGTTGGCCGTGGCGAGGTGCCCGGCCATCCGCGCGGCGGTGGCGGCGACCGCGGCGAGGACGTCGGTGAACACGCCGCGCCGCCAGGTGAGCAGCTCACCCCAGCCGCTGCGGACCAGCCCGAAGCCGCCGCCGGTGACGACGAGCTCCGCGTACCGGCGCAGGAACGTGTCGATGGCGGCGATCCGGGAGGCCGGTTGGGCCTGGGTGAGGTCGTGGATGTAGTCGGCCACCTCGTCGCCGAGGTCGTCGAGGCTCTTGCGCACGGCCGCCGGTCGTTCGCGGCGCAGCGTGACCGCGTCGTCCGCGGTGCGGTCGACGTCGGCGGTGCCGGCGGCCGGCACGAGGTCGGTCGGGGCCAGCGGCCGTCCGGTGGTGACCAGGGTGCGCAGCGACGCCACCAGCGGCGACAGCTCGAAGAAGGTCACCTTGCCGGAAATTCTGATGGTGTACCGGATGGTGAGCTCGGCGTCCGGGCGGGGCTGGTCGCGGGCGAACACCACGCCGAGGATGCGGTCGTCGAGGTCGGTCATCGCCGCCTCCCCGGCCGGGCGCACGGCCCACAGCAGGTCCAGCGGTTCGAGCCCGGCGTCGTCCTGGGTGACCACGCGGCTGCGGGCGTTGCCGGAGACCGGGTCGGTCCACGTCACCGTCGCGGCCACGTCGTCGTCGTCGGGCAGCAGGTCGGCCAGCCAGTCGTTGACGGCCGGCTCGGCCTGCACGCGCGGGGTACCGTTGCCCGGCACGCCGAGGCCCGGGTTGAGCACCACGCCGAACCGGTGGGTCAGCGTGACGCCGCTGCGCGGGCTGCGGACCACGGTCGGGTCGGTCGGGAAGCCCTCCTTGGCGAACGTGTCGAGCGTGGTGGTGGCCCGCTCCGGGTTGCCGGAGATGGCCTGGTGCGTGCTCTCGGCGACGGCCAGGTCGGCCAGCGCGTCGTGCAGGTCCAGCAGCCGGTCGAGCTCCTTGTGCAGCGCGTCCAGCTGGGCCGGGCTCGCCGGGGGCAGGCCCTTGGCGCCGAACGGGTACTCGGTCGCGTCGGTGCGCGTGACCACGCGGACGAGGGCGAGCCCGTCGATGACGTTGCGCGCCTCGACCAGTTCGGCCGGCGTTCCGGGCTCGGCGCTCGACAGCTTCCCGGCGCGCAGCGGGAACGCGCCGCGCAGCCCGTCGATGATCGTGTCCAGCTCGGCCTCGCCGAACCGGTCGTGCAGGCCGCGCTCGAAGCGGTACCCGAGGATAGCGCCGAGCGCCTGGCCCTGCCGCATCCCGTCGAGCACGCTGAGTGCCTGGCGGACCCGCTCGGAGCTCAGGTTCACCGCGAACGCGTCGCGGTTGCCGGGCGAGGCGTTGGCCAGATACCCGGCCCGCAGGACCGCCGCGGTGGTGGCCTGCGCGGGCGAGGGCGCGTGGACGAAGCCGCCTCCGGTCGGGTCCTGGACGAGCGGGGTCGAGCCGGGCGGCGTGAACAGCTGGGCGAGCGGGCCCGTCAGGTGCACCGGCTGACGGTGGTCGGGCGGCTGCGGGTGTACGTTCTCGAGCCAGCCGTACGCGCCGAGATGGACCCCGCGCAGCTTGCCGCCGGTGCCGTAGCGCAGCTCGGCGAGGCGCTCGTTGGCCAGCCCGAGCCGCCAGGCGTCGTAGCGGTAGGTGGCGGTGTCGAGGTGCTCGACGAGCACCCGTTCGAGCCGCGCGGTCGCGGCGTTCTCCAGCAGGCCGAGCGCCTGGACCTGCTCGGCGAGCTGGGCCGTGGGCGGCTGCCCGGCGGCCAGCGCGACCGGCACGAAGTCGACCACGCGCTGGTCGGCGTTGCCGGTGATGACCGGGTCGGGGGAGTACAGCTGCCGGAACCGGCTCTCCGAACCGGTCGCGGTGGCGACGTGCACGAACGGCGGGTCGGCCGGGTCGGGCACCTGCGGGCTGCCGGCCGCGATCGCGAGGCGGCGGCCGGCGTCCTCCCAGCCGAGCAGGACGGCGTGGCGCAGCAGCAGGTACAGCAGCGCGGCGGGCGGCCGGTCCCGCAGGAAGCCGGTCTCCAGCCGGATCGGCTCCAGGTGCGTGCCGGCCAGGTCGGCCAGCCAGGCCAGGTAGTTGCGGTGGTCCGTGGTGTACCCGCGGACCGGGTCGGTCTCCGACAGCGGCCGGTCGTCGACCAGCGGCGCCAGGATCGGCTGCTGCGCGTCGGCGAACAGCCGCCGGATCAGGTCGGGGTCGGGGCCGGGGGCGCCGAGGCGGGTCAGCAGGGCGCGGACCGGCTGCGGCATCTGGAGGGCGTCGAGGGCGGGCAGCACCGCGGGCCCGAGGCCGCCGAGGTTCTCCCGGTTGTAGACCTCCTCGACGCTGCGCGCGTAGCGCTGGTAGAACTCGGCCGAGGTCGGGTGCAGCGCGAGGATGTCCAGCAGGACCTGGTGCGGGTCGCCCCCACTCGCCGGGTCGTCCGGCCGGGGCAGGCGCCCGACGTGCGCCGAGGCGGCCTGCCAGTCGGCCCCGATCGCGGTGAGCACCTGGTGCAGCCGCCGCCGGTGGGCCTGCGCGTCCGGCCACACGAGCCGGGAGAACGCGGTGGTGGGCAGGATCCCGTACGGCTGCCGCCCGATCTGCACCGCCGGCACCGGGCCGCGCCCGGACACGTAGCGGGTGAAGAACTCGCGGGTCTGGTCGACGGCGGCCGGGCCCAGCAGCGGGTGCAGCGTCGACTGCAGGTACGCGCCCCAGGTGGCGGGCCACAGCGCGACGTTTGCCGCGCGCGCGTCGCGCTGGTCGGTGTTCTGCTGGTTGGGCGCGCCCGCGACGGCGGCCGGGTCGACGCCGACCAGCTCGGCGAACCACTGCCCGTCGGTCTTGGTGAGCCAGTCGGCCGGGGCCGCGGCGGCCGCCTGGGTCGCCGCCACCGGCCCGGTGTCGTCGGCCCCGGCCGGGGCCTGCTCGGTGTTGTTCGTCGCGGTGCCCTGCGGCACGAACGCGAACCCGGCGGGGCTGCGCGACTGCCTCGTGTACAGGTCGGCCAGGTCGGTCGCGGTCTGCTCCGGGGTCTTCTGCTGGCGCAGCCCGAGCACGACGAGGCGGTCCAGGCCCTGGCGGATCTGGTCGGTGAGCGGGATGCGCACCCCCATGCCGACCGCGACCGCCTGATCGAAGTCGGTCATCCAGCGCAGCTCCGGCGGCACGTGCAGAGCCCCGGTCGCCGGGTCGACCGAGAGCTGGTCGGTGGCGCCCGGGTTGGGGCTCACGGCGAGCGTGGCCGGCACCGCGGCGCCGGTGACCGACACGACCTGCTGCCCGCCGAGGTACCCGAGCACGGTGAACCGGTCCGGCAGCAGGCGCGCCAGGGCCGCCTGGGTCCAGGACTGCGGGGCGAGGCCGCCGGCCGGTACCGGCGGCAGGACGAGGAACGAGACCAGCACGTCGTCGCCGTGGTCGTTGGGGTCCGCCGGGTTGACCCGGACGACCGTGGCCGCGTCGATGCCGGCCGGGCGGCGCCCGCGGATGGTGGCGGCCCGGGTCGCGCCGACCGCGGTCTGCAGCGCGATGTCGGCCTGGCGCAGCCGGACCCGGTCGCCGTGGGCGCGCCACACCGCGGTCCAGTACGTGATGCTGGGCGCGCGGTCGGCGGTCGCCACCGCCGCCGGCGTGACGACGGTCAGCACCGTGGTCGTGGCGGGCACGCCGGCGGGCTGGTCGGCCGGGTTCGCCGGGACGCGGGTCTGCAGCAGCCACGTCGCCCGGCCGGCCGGCACGCGCGTGGCGAGCTGGTCGAACGCGGCCTGCAACGCGGCCGGGTTGCCGCCCGAGCGCCAGACGCCGGTCCAGTAGGTGTCCACGGCGCCCACCTCGGCCGCGGTCGGCAGCGGTTCGAACTTGTCCACCGACCAGTCGTCCGGGAAGACCCGGACCAGCAGGTCGGTGGCGGTGAACCGGGTCTCGATCCGTACCGGGCCGAGCAGCACCGGGTACGCGTCGCTGAGCGGGGTCGTCACGGGAGCATCTCCTCGGCGTGCACCGCCATGAGTACCGGTGCCTGGAACAGGATGTAGGCGAGATCGGCCGAGCTGAGCCCGGCGTGCCACAGCGGCAGGGCCAGGTCCTCGGCGTGCTGGTCTTCCTTCTCGGCGTCGTCGACCGGGTTGTCGAACTCCTGGAGCACGACCGGGGTCGTGTTCACGTCGAGGCGGATGAATCCGGTGCCGGCGGGGTCGACGGCGGGCCAGGACAGGTCGTGCCAGACCTCGACCGGGCCGTCGGGGTCGAGGTCGAGGCCGAAGCGCGGGTCGCCCGGGCGCTCCTTGATGACGAAGAACCAGCCCTCGTCGCCGCCGGTACCGCGGGCCTGCTCGGCGGTGAGGTCGAAGCCGAGCAGGTACACGTCGGGATCGATCTTTGCCTCGTAGAGCGGCAGCCGGATCTCGTCCGGGGTGGGGTGCGCCGGGTCGAGCGGCTCGACGAGCACGCGTTCGAGCCCGGCGCCGACCGAGCGGGCCTTCTGCGCGTAGATCGCGGCCGTCGGGTACTTCTTGAGCAGATCCCCGCGCAGCACGAGGACGAGGTCCTCCTGTACGCGGTTCTCGTTCTCGCCCAGTTTCGCGGTCGGCGGCCACTGGTCGAGCGGGCGGATGTCGTAGAGCCGCTGCTGCCGCCCGGCCGGCGTCTCGTCGGGCCGGGCCGGGGCGGTGCGCGGGTCCCAGAACTGCCGGAACGGGGTGCCCCGCTGGTCGGTCGGGTACTCGCGCCAGAGCAGTTCCCGGGCCATCTCGGAGTTGAGCCCGACCATGAACGCCTCGATGAACTCGCGGTTGGTCTCCAGGAGGGTGACCGTGTTCGGCGGCAGCAGCTCGAGGTTGGGCACGAAGACGTCTGCCGACCGGTCCAGCAGCGTCCGGTACATCGGCAGGTCGATCACCGGATAGGCCATCGCCTCCACGAACCGCTCGGCGAACGGCTGCAGCCGCTCGGGCAGGCGGACCGCGGTGAGCAGGCTCCGGGGCACGGTCCGGTCGGCGCTGAGCCCGTCGAGCACCGCGGTCGTGGCCGTCGCGACCTGCAGCGGGTCGCGCTGGTCGGTTCGTGCGGCGAGCCCGGCCGCGGCGGTGGCGCGGGCGGCGTCGGCGAGGGCGGCCTTGAACCGGATCGCGTCGGCGCTGTCCGGGCCGCCCGGGGTCGGTACGCGGGGGTCGCCGATCGCGGTGATGACGAAGTCGCTGCTGGTCGGCAGCGGATCGGGCAGCCCGGCCGGGTGCAGGCGGGCGTCGAGGTCCTCGGCGACCACGAGGGCGCCCGGCCGGCGCTTGGGCGGGGCCGCGGTGAGCGGGTCGTCGGCGTCGTCGAGGCGGGGGACCAGCGCGTCGAGCGGTGCGGCGGCGGGGAACGTCAGCCCGCGCACGAGCCGGGAGCCGGGCCGGACGATGCGCCGCATCGCGGGGGACACGGGGGCCGGGCCGACCCGGCTCGTGGCGACCCGGAACCCCACGGCGACGTCCTCGACGGCCGAGGCGACGAGGCCCAGCCCGTCGCGGAGGCGCGGGCCGCCGACGACGGTCGCCTGGGTCACGCGGGCGTGGGCCGGGGCGGTCAGGGTGAGGGCGCGGCCCGACGGCGCGGCCGCGGCGAGCCGGCCGAGGGCGGCCGGGGCCGGGGCCGGCGTGAGGTGGCGCAGCTGGAGCCGGTGGCCGACCTCGCGGGCCAGCTGGGCCGCGCGGATGCGGCTGTTGGCCACGAGGACGTCGCCGATCTGGGCCCAGGCGGCCGCCATGAACTCCTCCTGGCGGTCCTGCACGACGCGCGTGCCGAAGCTCGCGGCGACCCGGAAGCGCGGGTCGAGGTTGAGCCGGTGTACCCAGTTGCGGTCGTTGTCGACCGGCGTGGTGTGGTCGCGCTCCACGAGCAGCCGCGCGGTGAACGCGGGCCAGCGGCCGTAGATGGGGGGCGTGAGGATCGGGTCGACCGGCGCGGCCGGGGTCACGAGGGCGTCGTCGGACTGGTTGATGAGCGCGGCCAGGGCCCGCTGGAACGGGTGCGGGTACGGCTCGTCCCAGGTGTCGAACGCGTCCGGCTCGCGGTCGGGCACCTGCAGGGCGCCGCCGAGGCGCAGCACCCCGCCGATGGCGGCCGGGGTGACGATGCCCGGCAGGCCGAGCCCGGCCGAGCGGTGCACGTCGATGTCGCGGCGGCCGACCCGCTCGTCCGGTTTGCGGGGCTGCAGCAGGCGCACGAGCGACTCGAAGTCGCCGCCGTCGCCGGTGGTGAAGTACCAGCGGTGGTAGTAGGGCAGCGTGCCGGGCAGCTGCTGGCCGGTGTAGGGCACGGCCCACGCCGGGTGCAGCGCGGCCGGGGTGGCCGCCGGGTCGAGGCCCAGCCCGGCGAGGCGGCCGCTCTCGAACGCGGGCACCAGGAACGCGTGGTAGCCGGTGCCGGGCTCGAGCCGCCGCGGGCACATGATGCGGGAGCACGCGTTGTCGGCGTTCGCCGCCAGGACGGCCTGCAGCGCCGGCAGCGCGACGCCCATGTCGGCCGACACGACCTGGCCCGCCAGGTCGCCGTTGACGTGCACGTGGGCCCACGCGCCGAGCTGGTCCGGCGGCTGCAGTGCGGTCGCGTCGGTGACGGTGACGAACGGCAGCGGCCGGTCCGGGCTGACCCCGTCGGTGAACTCGCCGTCCTCGCCGTCGCGGCCGGCGGCCAGCACGACCAGCGCGAGCCACGGCGCCGTGCGGCCGGTGGTGCCGTCCGGCGGCGCCGGGCTGTACCGCCACGGGAAGTCCTCGTCGTAGAACTCGATGTGCGCCAGGTAGTTCGGCTCGGCGTTCGTCACCCAGGCGCGCGGCTCGTGGCGGCTGACCGCCCGGGTGTCGACGCCGACCACGTCACCGGGCCCGTAGAGCTGCACCTGCTGCTCGACGTCGCGAGTGACGACGCCGGCGTCGGTGTCGGCGCTGAGCCGCAGCTGCACCGCGACGGAGGCCCGGGCGGCGCCGCCCGGCGGGGTCAGGATGTGCGTGGCCAGCCCGGTGCGCAGCCACGGCAGGAAGGAGTACGCGTTCACGTCAGTCCGTCCCGCCGAGGGTGAAGAGCTCCGTGGTGGCCGTGAGCTCCCGCCCGGCGCCGGCCGCGGTGGCCTGGCCGCTGCGGGTCACGCCGCCGACGACGAGCACCGAGCCGTCCTGCAGGGCGGCCGCGCCGAAGCCCCAGCGGCCGACGGCGAGCCCGGGCACGGCGGTCCAGCCGGTGCCGTCGAACACCAGCGGGGCGGTGAACCCGGCGCCGTCGCGGACGTTGTCGGTGCCGCCGGCCACCAGGGCCTGCCCGTCGTCGAGCGCCACCGCGCGGTGCAGCTCCCGGCCGCCCGGCAGCGGGGCCACCGCGGTCCACGCGCCGGTGGTCTGGTTGAAGACCTCGGCGGTCGCGCGGGGGAACGGGTCGAACCCGGCGTCGTCGTCGGGGCCGGGCGGCTGCCCGCCGACGACCAGCACCGTGGTCGGCGACAGCAGCACCGCCTGGTGCCGGGCCCGCGGGACGGTGAGGCTGCCGGTGGCGGTCCAGGTGTCGTGGGCGGGGTCGTACAGCTCGCAGAACGCGAGCGCGGCCTCGTCGTCCGGGCCCAGCGGTACCGTGCCGCCGATCACGAGCACCTTGCCGTCGCCCAGGACCACGGCGACGTGGCCGGTGCGGGCGTCGTTCATCGGCGCGACGTCGGTCCACTGGCCGCTGCCCGGGTCGAACCGCTCCACGCTGCGCAGCGCGGTGAGGGAGGTGGCGGACCGGATGGTGCTGCCGCCGGCCACGAGGACCGAACCGTCGCCGAGGGCGACCGCGCTGTGCCCCCAGCGGGCGTGGCGCAGCGGGCCGGTGGTCGGCGACCACGTGGTGTGGCCGGGGTCGAGCCGCTCGCTGGTCGCCAGGGCCGGCGGCGGGAACTGGGTGGCGGCGGAGGTGCCGCCGGCGACGAGCGCGCCGCCGTCGCCGAGCGCGGTCACCGTGTGCCGGCGGCGGGGCGTGTGCAGCGCGCCGGCGGGGGTCCAGCCCCCCGTCGCGGGCTCGAAGCGGGCGGCCCGGGCGAGCGGGGCCGAGCCCGCGTCGGCCCCGCCGACGATGAGGATCGTGCCGTCGGTGAGCCGGACCGGGCCGTCGTGCTGCCCGTCCCAGGTCGCCGTGGGCGTCAGGTCGTCCGCGGCGGTCCAGGTGCCGGTCACGGGCGGAGCGGTGGTGGTCACGGCGTCTTGCCTCCTTGGTTCGTTGACTCGAAGCTCGTGCGGCGGGGGCTCACGGCGTGAACACCTCGGTCGGGTCGTCCCCGGCCGGGCCGCCGGCGGTGGCGGGGCTCACGGCGTGAACACCTCGGTTCCGGCGGTGGGGTCGTCGCCGCCCAGGCCGCCGGTGGCGACGATGCGGCCGTCGGTGAGCTGCGCGACGGCGTGGTCGCGGCGGCCGTTGACCAGCCCGCCGGTGGGCGACCAGCGGTCGTGCCCGGGGTCGTAGACGACGACGCTGCGGTAGCCGGCGGTGAAGCCCGGGCCGCTGGTGCCGCCGGTCAGCAGTACCTCACCGGTGCGCACGAGCAGCGCCCGGTGCCGGGTGCGGGGCCCGGGCATCGCCGCGGCGGCGTGCCAGGTGCCGGTGGCCGGGGTGAAGCGCTCGGCGGTGGCGAGGCTGCGGGCGCTGAACGTCCCGTCCGGGCGCAACCCGATCGTGTCGCCGCCGGCGACCAGCACCGAGTGGTCCGGCAGCAGGGTCGCGGAGTGCCCGGCCCGGGCGCCGGCCAGCGAGCCGGTGGGCGTCCAGTGGCCGGTGCCCGGGTCGAACAGCTCGCAGTAGGCGGTGGCGCGGCGGGCGCCGGCGCCGGTGGTGACGACGCCGCCGGCGACGAGGAGCCGGCCGTCGTCGAGGAGCACCGCCTGGTGCGCGGCCCGCCCGTCGGTCAGCGGGTCGGCCGCCGCCCAGGCGCCGGTGTGCGGGTCGAAGCGCTGGACCGCCGCGGTGACCGCATCCCCGCCGCCCGTGCCGCCGGCGACCAGGACGGTGCCGTCGCCGAGCAGGGTCGCCGAGTGGTTCCGGTATTCGGGGCCGGTGGCGGACGGGCCGGTCGCGGTCCAGCCGCCGGTGCGCGGGTCGAAGATCTCGGCGTCGGTACCGGCGACCAGCACCCGGCCGTCGTCGAGCAGCGTCAGCGTGTGTCCATCGTGGACGTGCAGGGGTGCCGGGCCGGGTGTCCACAGTGTCCGGACCGGGTCGAACAGTGCCGACTGGCCGCCGGAGACGGCCAGCAGCCGCCCGTCGCCGAGCCGGACCACCGGCGCGTCCGCCGTCGCCCAGGCCGCGGCGAACGGCAGCGCGCCGCCGGCCGACCACGTGTTGGCCACGGCGAGCGGGGCCGAGGCGTCGGCGGCCGGGATGACGTGCAGCGTGCCGGCCAGGCCCGGAGCCGCCTTGATCCAGTCGGCGAGGGCGTCCTCGGCGGCGGCCTGGCTGCGGAAGGAGGCCGCCGCCACGCCCGCGCCGAGGCTCGGGGTGGGCGGGAACGCCTGCTGGTTGTTGCGGACGTAGGCGATGACGAACCGGCCGCCGCCCAGCCGCACGGTGTCGGCGGCCGCGAACGGCTGCTTGGCCCCGGCGTCCTGCCGGGACAGCACCGAGCGGGCGGTGCTGCTGCCGGTGAGCAGCTGACCGAAGACGGCCGGGCTGACGGTGGTGAGCCGGCGGGGCGCGGGCCGCGGGCGGGCCGGCGCCGCCGACGCGACCGTGCCGGCGAGCGCGTGGGCGCGGGTGCTGTCGATGACGATCGCCTCGTACCGCGCGCTGCGGCGGACCGCCCGCACCGAGGTGAGCTCGCCGTTCCGCCCGGCCAGTTCGAGACCGGCGTCCTGGTCGGCGTACGCCGGAAGGGACAGCTGTTGCGCCTCACTGAGGTTCTGGAACTGCCCCATCGCGAACTTGTCGGAGGTGACCCCGGCCTGCTGCAGGGCCCCGCCGTCGAGCGGGGTGACGCCGAACCGGCGGCCGTCGCGGGCCCGCCGGGCGCCGACCCGGTCGAGCCGGACGTTGAGCGGGATGGCCCGCTGGCGTACCACGAGCGTGCCGAGCGGGTGCAGGACCAGGCCGTCGCCGGGCGGCAGCTGGCGCAGGTTCACCAGCGCGCCGCGACCGGCCGGCAGCCGGGTCAGCCAGCCCTCGACCTTGGTGACCTCGGCGGCCAGCAGCGGCAGGACGTCGATCGGCGGCAGCGTGGTGTCGCGGGACTCGCCCCAGGTGATGTCGAAGTCGGCCGAGATCTCGAAGAACAGGAAGCCGATCGAGCCGCGGCCGTGCGCGCGGAACGGCGCCGGGCCTTCGAGGGCGAAGCGCAGGTCGATGTGGAACAGCCCGACCCCGAACGCCTTGAGCGAGACCCGGCCGTGCACCGCCACGACGAAGCGGAACGGCGAGAACTGGAACAGCGCGTCGAAGCCGAGGTGACCCTCGATGCCGAAGCCGTCGAAGCCGAGCTTCAGCTGCACCTCGCCGCCGAACTGCACGGTGTTGCTGGTGATCGCGAAGTAGCCGGACGCCCGGATGAGCTGGCCGCTCCTGTTGAGCAGGTCGACCGTGAGCCGCTCCGGCACCGGGAAGGGCAGCGGCGGCGGCCGGAACGCCGGGTGGAAGCCGCCGACGGTGACGATGAGGTCGGGGTTGTCGCCCCAGGCGACCAGCACCCCCATCGAGCCGCTAAGCGGCATGGTGAGGATGCGGGAGTCGAAGAGCTGCGCGAAGAGCCAGAGCCGCTGCTTGTCGAACTCGAGCGCGCCGACGAAGTCGACCTGCAGCCGCAGCAGCGCCCGGTCGGCGTCGGGCAGCTGCGCGCGCAGGACACCGATGACGGCCAGGTTGCCGGGGATCTCGATGACCACGCCGAGCGAGACGCTGATCACGGTCGGGGTGCCCCAGCTGAGCTTGGCCATCGGCCCGACGACGAACTTGCCCGCCTCGGCCGGGAAGAACGAGCGCAGGTCGCTGAGGATGCGCGGCGCGTTGGCCACCACGTCCTTGGGGAACATGACCGACTCGACGGCGCCGGTGCGCACGCCCTCGACCAGGGCCTGCAGGTTCATCGAGCGGTTGAGCCCGAGGATGCCGCCCACGGCGAGCAGGGTGAACCCCTCCCCGAGCTGCAGCCCGGTGCTGCCGAACTCGGCGGTGAGCACCACGAGCAGCGAGAAGCCCGGCGAGCCGTCGGGGTTGCGGGTGCTGATCAGCCCGATGCCCTTGAGCGCGAGGAAGTCGGCGAACTCCAGGTCCAGGGCGCCCGAGTACTCGCCGCGGGCGGGGTCGAAGGACAGGAACCCGCCGCCGGCGACCAGCCCGGCGTTGACGCTGAGCCCGACGCCGGTGGGCGCCTTGAACCCGACCGACAGATCGAGCGGGCCCAGGTTGCCGTTGGTGAACCGGGGCACGATCTGCAGGCCCGCGCGTTCGACGGCCGCGGTCACCGGCCCGAGGGTGGCGATGAAGCTGCCGGACACCTCGATCGGCAGCGCGCCGGCGGCCGGCGGCCCGGCGGCCAGGGTCAGCGCGGTGACGTCGACCGGGCCGAGGCTCAGGTGCAGCGGCAGCGACACCGCGAGCGAGCCGCCGTCGAGCTGCAGGCCGCCCGAGGGCGACCACGACGCCGACAGCGTCAGCGGGGCCTCGATCGTGCCACCGCCGGTGACGCTGGTGAGGAACCCGTCGCCGTCGGACAGGTCGACCACGACCCGGCCGCCTTCCAGGGCGAGCCGGGCGAAGGGTTCGGTCTGCACGCTGCCGTCGGCCGCGGCGGTGGCCCGGACCCCGAGCGACGCGCTGAACTTCGTCAGCTCGACCCGCGACCCGCCGGCCACGCCGAGCAGGAGCATCGGCGCGCCGCCGCGCTCGGCGGTCAAGTCGAGGGACACGTCGAGCTGGACGCTGCCGTCGAGCCCGTTGACGGTGAGCGCGAACGGGGGCGTGATGTGCGCGTCGAGGCCGGCCTCGAACCGCGACGCGGCGGTGAACCCGACCGACCAGACGGCGCCCGAGGCGAGCTTCTGGGACACGTCGAACGACGCCGGGATCCGCAGCCGCGTGCTGAGCGACGGCGGCGTGGTGGCCGGGTCGACCGCGAAGCGCAGCAGGAACGCCTCCAGGGCGTTCGGGCCGCCGGCGGGGGCCAGCAGCAGCGACGGCAGGTCGAGGACGTCGAGCAGCTCGCCGATCCGGCTGAACAGGGTCAGGCCGTCGAAGCCCGGGGTGCCGAATCCGTAGGCGTCGGCGAGCCAGGTCGCCGGGTCGGTGAAGAACGACACGAGCCGGTCGAGGTGCAGCACCCGGTGCCGCACCGGCAGCTGCACCGGGTCGTTCGGGTCGGTCGTCTGGGGCGTGTCGTCGACGACGCCGAGCAACCGCAGCGTGGGGATGGCGTCGGCGCTCTTGCCCTCCACATAGGACATCAGCACGAAGTCGAGCAGCCGCTTGGGCAGCTCGGTCGCGAGCGCCTGCAGCTCGGCCTTCTGGTCGGCCGGGAGGCCGGTGGCCGCGCCGAGCGCGGCGGAGACCGCGGGCCCGAGCGCGCTGATCGCGTCGAGCACCAGCTTGACCCGGCCGAGCAGGTCGACGCCGGCCCGGACGATCGCCGCGCTGTCCTCCGCCGTGACCGCGGTCGCGAGGGCCTGCAGCACCGGGGTGAGCGCCGCGGCCTGCTGGGCCAGCACACCGATCGGCGCGCCGACCGCCGTCAGTACCGTGGGAGGAAGCCGCAGCCCGAGGTCGGTGAGGAACCCGTCGGCCCGGTCGGCGGCCAGCCGCTGTTCGAGCGGCTGCAACGCGATCGCGAGTTCGCGGGCCAGGATCTCCAGTGTGCCGGCCGGGGTGGCCATCAGTGCACCTCCAGCAGGTCGAGGTCGGTGAGGCGGGCGCCCGGAACGGCGAGCAGCAGCGGGCGGTGGTCCTGGATCGCCCGGCGCAGGGCCGGGCTGCCGGCGTCGGCGAGGGCGTCGAGCAGCCGGCCGAGGCCGTCGGCGATCGGCCGGTCGCCGTGGTCGGCCGGGATCGGTACCTCGTCGGCGAAGGTCGCGAGCGCCGAGCGCAGGATGGCCGGGCCATGCATGCGGTGCCAGGCGATGAGGCTGTGCCGGTCGGTGTTGACCAGCCGGCGTACCTCGTCGATGTGTTCGGAGGCGAGGGCCAGCAGCAGCCGCCCGGTCGCGCTGGCCTCGACCCGTTGCCGCAGCGCCTCGAGCTTCTCCGCCGGGGGCAGGAACGTGCTGGCGCGTGCGCTGGCCGACACGGTCACCGGGGTGCCGGCCGGCGCGGCCGGCAGGGCCCGGCGCACCGCCTGCTCGGCGTCGAGCTTGCCGTAGCCCCAGGCGTTGTCGGGCACCCCCGGGTCCGGGCTGGGCTTGCGGGCGGTGGCGTGCAGGATGTCGCGTACCTGTCCGAAGGTGAGCGCGGGGTTGGCCTGGAACATCAGCGCGACCGTGCCGGCCACGAACGGCGCCGCCGTGCTCGTCCCCAGCTCCGGCAGGTAGAAGTCGGCGCAGCAGTCGCAGGTGAGCCAGCCGGGCCGCACGACGCTCTTGGCCGACACGACGCCGACCCCGGGCGCGGCCAGGTCGGGCTTCATCCGGTTGTCCAGGGTCGGGCCGCGGGCGGAGAAGTCCGCGAGCTGCCCGTCGGCGATGTTGTACGCGCCGACCGTGATCACGTTCTTCGCGTTGGCCGGCGCGTTGACCGTGACCGACTGCTCCTGGTCCGCCCGGACCCAGCGCGGATGCGGGTCGCCCTCCGTGGACGAGATCCAGCAGTGGGCCGTCGCGATGGTGCCGGCGGTCTCGATGAGCCGCAACGTCCAGGTCCCCGGCGCGATCGGCTGCCCGTCCGGCGGGACGATTGTCGCCGTGATCCGGTTGCGGCCGTTCTGGGGCTCGCCGACCGTGGACAGCACGCGCAGCGTGTGCCCGGCGTAGGACAGCCGTACCGCGCCCGACTTCGGCGGGACCGGGGTGCTCGGGGCGTTGCCCGGAGCCGTGAAGCTGATGTTGAGGCTGCCCGGGCCCGGGTACCAGAGCTCGAACAGGTCCGGCTCGAGGTCCTGGCCCCGGATGGTGAAATGGAAGGCCTGCGTGCCGTGCGCCGGGACGTCCTTGGTGCTGTGGATGGCGCCGCCGGTCTTGGGCAGGCGCTCGGCCGGCAGGTTGTCCGCGAACAGCTGGCCGTCGTTGCCCGCGGCCACCACGACCGCGCGCCCGGCGGCCGCCTCGACCAGCGCGTCGATCGCCTTCTCGACCGCGTCGGTGCCGTCGTGGGCCGACAGCTCGCTGCCGTTGCTGATGTTGACCACCGCCGGCTGGCGCGTCGCGCCGGCCGGCAGCCACGGCTGCTCGAGGACGAACCGGGCCCCGCGGGCCAGGTCGTCGATGAACCCCGTGGTCCGCACCATGACCAGGTCGGCGTCGGGCGCCACGCCGACGTAGTAGCCCGCCCGCCGGCAGCAGTCGCCGCCGGGGGTGGTGCCGGCCTGCGAGCCGTTACCGGCCGCGATCCCCAGGACGTGGGTGGCGTGCTCGGCCGGGTGCAGCGACACGAACTTGTCGTTCTTCTGGGCCAGGACCGCGTTGAGCTCGTCGGCCGTGAAGGCGCGCCCGCTCGTCTTGACCATCGTCTGCGCTGGGTCGTGGCCCGGGATCAGCGTGACCTGCTCCAGCAGCAGGACGAGCCGGCCGCCGTCGAACACGGCGGGGTCGTACCGGCCGATGAAGTCCACGACCAGGGGCGTGCCCGGCAGCGGCCCGCCGGTGACCGCGATGTCGCCGGGGTTGATGCCGTTGAGCTTCTCCAGCGCGGCCTGGAACGCGGCCGCCGTCGTCGGGATGCTGATCGGGTCGGTGGTCTCGGCGACCCGCCCGGCCCCGGACGCGGCCGGTCCGATGAACGTGACGGTGAAGGTGCCGCCGGTCACCGGGCCGGTCACGACGAACTGGTGGTGCACGGTCTGGTCGAAGTACGCCAGGAACCGCGTCGTGTCGTCGGGCTTGCGGAACGTGTGGTGGAAGATGTCGACCATGTCGGGGTCGACGACGCCGACGACGACGCCCTTGCCGCTGAACCCCGGTGGGACCTCGCGGGCCCGGTCGCCGCGCATCTCCGGCACGTTCTCGTGCAGGAGCTTGCGGGAGCGCCGCGGCACCTCGATCCGCTCGACGTCGGGGAGCGCGGCCAGCGCCTCGAGGTCGCCGTACGCGACGGTGCCGCGGCTGATCGGGCCGATCGTCCACTCGGTCCACAGGCCGGCCGCCTCGACGGTGGCGAGGTCACCGACGACGTGGACGAGGACCGTCGCCCGGTCGGCGGGGTGGCCGGACTCGGCGCGGTCGGCGATCCGGAACGCCAGGTCGCCGTCCAGCTTGTGCAGGACCTGGTTCGGGGGCGCCATCAGTGCACCTCCAGCAGGTCGAGGTCGGCCAGGCTCGCACCCGGTACGGCGAGGAGCAGCGCCCGGTGGGTGTCGATCGCCTCGCGCAGGGCCGGGCTGCCCGCGCCCGCCAGCGCGTCGAGGAGCCGGCCGAGCCCGTCCGGCACCGGCCGGCCGTCGTGCTCGGCGGGGATCGGCACCTCGTCGTCGTAGCGGCCGAGCAGACCGCGCAGCAGGCCGGGGCCGTGCATGCGGTGCCAGGCGACGAGGCTGCGGCGGTCGGTGTTGACCAACCGGCGTACCTCATCGACGTGCTCGGATACCAGCGCGAACAGCAGCCGCCCGGTCGGGCTGGCCAGCACCCGCTCCCGCAGCGCTTCGAGCCGCTCCGCCGTGGGCCGGTACGTGTCGGCGCGGGCGGTGACCGCCGCGGCCGCCGGGGCGGGTGGCGCTCCCGGCGTCGCGGGCAGCGACTTGCGTACCGCGGCCTCGGCGTCGACCTTGCCGTAGCCCCAGTCGTTGTTCGGCTTGTTCGGGGTCGGGTCCGGGTCGGGCCGACGGGCGGTCGAGGTGAGGTTCGTGAACACGTCCGCGAACGTGAGGTTCGGGTTGGCCTCGAACATCAGCGCGACCGTCCCGGCCACGTGCGGCGCGGCCGAGCTCGTGCCGTCTTCCGGGGTGTAGAAATTGACGCAGCAGTCCGGGCGCCAGCAGCTGTCGCGGGCGAGGTTCTTGGGCGCCACGATGCCGACGCCCGGCGCGGTGATGTCCGGCTTGATGCGCCCCTCCCCGTCCAGCGTCGGACCGCGGCCGGAGAAGTCGCCGAGCTGACCGTTGGACGGGTCGTAGGCGCCGACCGCGATGACGTTCTTGGCGCTGGCCGGCATCTCGACGGTGCTCTCGCGCCGCTGGTCGGGCGTGATCCACCGCGCGTGTGCGTCGGTGGCCTGGGGCTGGATCCAGCAGTCGACCGGGGTGTCGGTGCCGGCGGTCTCGGTGAGCGTGATCGTCCAGGTCCCCACGGCGATCGTGCCGCCCGCCGGTGGCGCGATATCGAGCACGATGCGGTGCTTGTTGTTCTGCGCCCGGTTCAGCACGGACTGCACCCGCACCGCGTGCCCGGCGAGCGTGAACTTCTGGGTCGGGTCGGGCTTGGTCGGGTCGGTCGTGTCCGGGACCGGCACGATCGTGGCCGAAGGCTGGTTGTCCGGCGTGGTGAGCCGGAAGTTGAGCCGGCCGGCGCCGCCGTACCAGATCTGGAATCCGTCCGGGTCGCGGTCGCCCTCCTCGACGGTGAACCGGAACGTCATCGGCTTCCCGGCCAGGACCTTCTTCGCGCTGTGGATGCCGCCGCCGAACTGGTCGTGCGGCCGCTTGCTGAAGTCGACCAACTTGCCGTCGTTACCGGCCGCGGCGACGATCGCCCGGCCGGGACGGGCCGCGACCAGCGCGTCGAGCGCGACCTCGGCGGGGTCGGTGCCGTCGTGGGCGCTGCCCTGGGCGCCGAAGCTCATGCTGACCACCGCGGGCTTGAACGGTGCGCCGGCGGGCCGCCAGGCCTGGTCGAAGGTGTGCCGGGCGCCGCGGACCCAGTCGTCGCTCTGCAGCGTCGTCTTCACCACGACGAGGTCGGCATCGGGCGCGACCCCGATGTAGTAGCCGGCGTGGTGGCAGCAGAACTCCTTGTCGGACGCGCCGGCCTGCGAGCCGTCGCCGGCCGCGATGCCCAGGCAGTGGGTACCGTGCCCCAGGCGGTCCTTGGACGGGAAGGTCTCGTCGTTCGCCCGCAACGCGGCGTCGATCTCGGCCTGGGTGAACACCTTGCCGACGGTGTAGTGCAGCTCCGGCGGCGGATCGGTCGGCAGGAACTTGAAGTTCGTGGCGATGTCGAACGTGATCTGCTCGCTCGCGACCACCCGGGGGTCGTAGCGGCCGACGAAGTCGACCACGATCGGCTGGCTCCCCAGCGGTCCGCCGGCGACGGTGACGTCACCAGGGTTGATGATGTCGAGGGCCTCCAGCACGGCCTGGAACTCGGCCGCGGTCGACGTCACCTTGATGGGCCCGGTGATCTGGAACGGCCGGGCCGCGCCCTCCTTCGGCGCCGGGCCGGTGAACCGGAGCGTGAAGGTGGAGTCGGCCGTCGGCTTGCCGGTCATCTCGAAATGGTGCTCGATCGTCTGATCCAGCAACGACACGATCCGGGTGCTGCCGTCGTCCTTGCGGAATGCGAAGTGGAAAATGTCGACCCCGGTGTCGACGACCCCCACGATGACGTTCTTGCCGCTGAAACCGGGCGGGATCTTGCGCGCCTTGTCGGCGCGGATCTCCGGGACGCTGTCGTGAATGAGCAGCCGGCCGGTCTTGGGCTCGTCGACCTGGATGACGCTGTCCAGCGCGGCCAGCGCGGCCAGGTCGCGGTACGCGACCGTGCCCCGCGCGACCGGCCCGGCCGTCCAGTCGGTCCACAGCCCGGCCGCCTCGGCCGCCGCGAGGTCGTCGGTGTGCACCAGCACCACGACCCGCTCGCTGGGGTCGTCCAACTCGGTCCGGTCAGCCATCCGGAACGACAGCCGACTGTCGAGCTTGCGAATTATCTCGGCGGTGGATTCACTACGGGGAATTGCCACGGGCCGACGTTATCCGTCAATCAGGTCAAGGGCTGCCACTAAGCTGACACGATCAATTCACGATTCGAGGCAACTAAATCTTGGGAATGGAACGGGATGGAACATCGGTCTATTCGTTCCTTTGCGTTCCATCCCGGCCGGGGGGCAGGATCACCTGCAGTCGTTCGACCGCCGTGTCGAGGGCGGCATCGGTGGCGGTGACGGCGATCCGGATGTGGGAGTTCCAGCGGTCGGTCGGGGTCAGCGTCCGCCCGGCGGTGACGCCGACCTGGACCCTGGCGGCGGCGTGCACGATCGGGTCGGCGTCGTCGAGGTGGGTGCCGATCCACAGGAAGGGGCCGCTGTCGCTGGTCGCGTCATGCCAGAGGGGGCAGGTCCGCCGCGTTGCCGCCGGGCGCCCAGGTGGAGATCGAATGCGTCGCCGTGCGATGAACACCTGGCATGTGGACACCGTCGCCGCTCAGCGACGCCCCGTCGGCGGACTCGTCGGTGTCGATGTCGCGCCGGTGATCCATCCGACCGCCGCGTTCGCCGCCCGCCTACACATCCGCTGGGAAACCCGCGACGACATCCACGAAGCGTTCATGAGCCTCGCCTGCTCCATCATCTGCTACCGCCGACTCATCAAGTGATCATTCTGTTAGGACGTGTAAGGGCCACGCGCTTTGCAGACAGTCGCAGGTCGTCGCCCGGACGCATGCCGGGCTGGCCGAGATCGCCCGGCATGCACTGTCGACAACGGGCAACCCGCGCATCCTCGACCACCACTACCCGTCCACCCGGGTGGCCATCTGCCCCGGGCGAGACCACGGGCCGGAACGCCGCAGGAGGTTGCGTTCCTCGGACTGGGTGAAGGCGCCCGCCGGTGGCTGATCGAGGCTGGCGCCAGTGGCGCGGCCAGGGTCCAGTCGAAGATGGACAAGGCCATCGAGCTGTTTGCCGCGCTCGGCCCGGGCCCGGTCGACGAGGCCCTCGGGCTGGCCGCGATCGCCGGCCGGTTCGCCGACGACGACCTCGTATCGATCCTCGACCAGCTGCAGCACGCGGGTGTCCCCGGCGACGTCGTGATCGTCGACGAAGGTCACTCGGTGCAGCCCGGCACCGTGCCGGCGTGGCGGTGGTGGGCGGCGGCTCGGCAACCGGTCCGTGGGACAGGTTCGGCCGATCGGCGCAGGTGGGGCGGGTGTCGTCGACCGCGCTGCGGAATTTTACATGATCGATCGGTCCTGTGAGTCGTGAGTTTCTCCCTAATCGGTGGTGCCGCGTTACTTAATAAGGCGTGACCAATTACACCTAGTAGTTGGCTGAATGATGAGTCGATACTTATGCCACGTCGCGACGAGCCGACCGAAAGGGGGAGCGGTATGAACGATCAATACGAAGCGTTTTGCATGGCGAGTCCACTCTTCTACGAAGCGCTGAACACCGAGCGCACCGCCGGCAAATCGTTCGTCATTGCCGATCGTGCTCTTCCCGTGGGCTGGCGCCAGGAGGCGCAGGATGACTGGCTGGTCTACGTTCCGGACCAGCTCAACGTGCCTAGCCAGGGCTGGAAGATTCACGTCTCGGCGTGTTTGGACAATGCCGAGAAGGTGCTGGACGCGGTGTGGCGGTACTGTGTTCCCAAGAATATCGAGTTCAAGTTTCTGCGCTCCGAGGCTGTCCTGTGGCTGCGCAGCTCGAAATACGCGCCTCGCGGATACAGCGGCAAGCTCGTAACCATCTATCCTCCCGATGACACGGCGTGTGAAACAATTCTCCGTGAGCTCGGCGAGCAGCTCGACGGCGAGCCCGGGCCATACATCCTCAGCGACCTGCGGTGGAACGCGGGCCCGCTCTACACGCGGTACGGCGGGTACAAAGCCCGGCACTGCGTCGACGATGCCGGGCAGGTGGTCCTGGCGATCGAGGACGGCGAGGGCACGCTGGTGCCCGACCGCCGCGGCCCAGTCTTCTACGTGCCGCCGTGGGTCGAGCTCCCGGACTTTCTCGTACCGCACCTGGCCGCCCGCAACGCCGTCACGGTCACCGACATGCCGTACACGATCGAGCAGGTCATGCACTTCTCCAACGGCGGCGGGCTCTACCGGGGGCGGGACTCCCGCACCGGGGCGGAGATCGTGCTCAAGGAGGGCCGCCCGCACGCGGGGCTGGACGGCACCGGTGCGGACGCGGTCGCTCGGATCGAGCGGGAGTACACGATGCTCCGGCGGCTCGCCGGCGTTGCCGGAATCCCGGTCGCTTACGAACAATTCGAGCTGGGCGAGCACCACTTCATGGCGATGGAGTACGTGGACGGGACGCCGCTGCGGGCGGAGCTCGTCCGCCGGTACCCGATGATCAACGTCAGCTCGACGGCGGAGGACTTCGCGGCCTACACCGACTGGGCCATGGGGATCTACGGCGAGGTGGAGACCACGGTGGCTGCGATGCACGAGCGCGGCGTGGTCTACGGCGACCTACACCTGTTCAACATCATGGTGCGGGCCGGGAGCGGCGACATCGTGCTGCTGGACTTCGAGACCGCCACGCTCATCGCGGAGAACGCCCCGCCCAGCCTCGGCAACCAGGGCTTCGCGCCACCCGCGCGCGTGGTCGGGGTGGACCGCGACCGGTACGCGCTTGCCTGTCTCCGCCTCGCGCTCTTCCTGCCGATCACCCAGATCCTCTGGCTGTCGCGAACGAAAGTCACGCACTTCGCCGAGGTCATCGCCGAGCATTTCCCGGTGGCGCCCGAGTTCCTCGCCGAGGCCGTGGAGACGATCGGCCGCATCGGCGGTGACCCGGCCGGCGCCGCGACCCGCGGTATCGGCGGGACCCTCGCGCCGGCGGACGCCACTGCCGATCCGCCTCAGCTCCGCCTCGAACCGGACCGCGACTCCTGGCCCGACCTGCGCGAGCGACTGGTCCGCGCGATCGTCGCCAGTGCCTCGACCGACCGTGACGACCGGCTGTTCCCGGGCGACATCGAGCAGTTCCGTCTCGGCGGGCTCGGCCTGGCCTACGGCGCCGCCGGCGTCCTGTACGCGTTGTCGGTTACCGGAGCCGGACGGTTCGACGAGTATGAGGAGTGGCTGCTCAGGCGGGCGGGCAGCCCCCCGCCCGGCACCATGCTGGGTCTATACGACGGGCTGCACGGGGTGGCGTTCACCCTCGATCACCTCGGTCACCGCCAGGCGGCCCTGGACGCCGTCGACATGTGTCTGAAGGACGACTGGACCGGGCTCGGGCTCGACCTGTTCGGCGGCCTTGCCGGCATCGGGCTCAACCTGGCCCACCTTGCCGACCGTGCTGGCGAGCCGGGGCTGCGGGACGCGGCCCGGCGTGCCGCGGACCTGATCGGCGAACGCCTCGGCGACGCGGACTCGGTCGCCGAGCTCAGCGGCCGGCCGCATCCGCACGCCGGGCTGTTGCGCGGCTCGTCCGGCCCGGCCATGTTCCTCATGCGGACGTACGACGACACCCACGACCAGGGCTACCTCGACCGGGCGGCCGTCGCGCTGCGCCAGGATCTGCGCCGCTGCATCGTGCGGGACAGCGGCGCGATGGAGGTCAACGAGGGGTGGCGGACGATGCCGTACCTCGCCCTCGGATCGGTCGGTGTCGGCATGGCACTCGACGCCTACCTGGCCCGCCGGTGGGACGAGGAGTTCGCCGAGGCCAGCGTGGCGATCCGCCGCGCGGCCGAGTCCAGGCTGTACGTCCAGTCCGGGCTGTTCGCCGGACGGGCCGGGATCCTGCTGTACCTGGCCGGGCGGTCCCCGGCGCCGGACGACGACCCGCAGGTCGCCGCACAGCTGCGGCGGCTGGCCTGGCACGCCATCCCGTTCGGCGGCGGCGTCGCCTTTCCCGGCGATCAGCTGCTGCGCCTGTCGATGGACCTTGCGACCGGTACCGCCGGCATACTGCTGGCCGTCGGCGCGGCCCTGCACGACCGACCGGTCCACCTGCCGCTGGTCGCGCCCACTGCGGGCGCCCGGCCCGCGTACCCCTCGGCCCGACCCGGGCCGTCCCAGATTCTCGTGCCGCCCCGGCACGAGTTGTCGGTAACAACCTCATGAAAGGGAGTGTCAACATGGCGCTTCTCGACCTGCAGGGCTTGGAAATCCCCCAGAACGGCGGCGGTGGCGGCGGTGGCTCCGCCAGCAGCACCGGCTGCGGCGTGGAGAGCACCGCGAGCCTGCTCGTCTGCGCGGCCAGCTCGCTCAGCCTGACCAGCTGCCACTAGTCCTCGCCCCTGCGGGCGAGTCGCGGCCCCCGGACATCCGACGTGTCCGGGGGCCGCTGACAACCTCGTCGTTCACGGTACCGACGCTGGAAGGCATCAGGCATCGGCGGATCGGCTACCGTGCAACCCACTCCCGGGAGGTGCCCACCGTGGCGGCATTCGGCGCGATCGCCCGGCGGGGTGGTGGGTGGCTGCCGCTCATCGCACTCGGCTCGCTCGCCGGGGTGGCCAGCACCCTCGTCACGCCGGTCCTGCTGGCCGGCGCGATCGACGCCGTCATAGCCCGCGACCAGCCGGCCACGGTTCGCTGGATCGGCTGGGTGGCCGCCGCAGCGCTCGTCGCCCTGCTCAGCGACCTGCTCGGCGGGTTGGCGGGCACGGTCTGCAGCGCGAACACGACCGCATGGCTGCGCGAGCGGCTGGTGCGCCACATCCTCGCGGTCGGTCCGCTGCGGGCGGCCCGCTTCGGCACCGGCGATCTCGTGACGCGGGTGACGACCAACGCCGCAGACGCCGCGCAGGCCGGCCCGTCCGCGGTGTCGATCCTGGCCTCCGTGCTTCCGCCGGTCGGCAGCCTCGTCCTCCTCGCGCTGATCGACGTCTGGCTGGTCGGTGCGTTCGCTGTCGGGCTCGCGCTCGTGGCCGCGGTCCTGTGGGTGTTCACCCGGCGCACCGCCCGGGCGATGAACCACTACGCCGACAGCCAAGGGCTGATCGCGGCCCGGTTGACCGAGTCGTTGGAGGGCGCCCGCACCATCGCGGCGGCCGGCACGCTCGATCAGGAGCGGCGGCGGGTCCTCGAGCCCCTGCCGCAGCTGCACCGCCACGGCATGCTGACCTGGCGGGCGCTGTCCCGGGCCGGCGGGCAGGCCGCGTTCGTCGGTCCACTCGTCCTGGTCGCGGTCCTTGCCGCCGGTGGGTTGGCGCTCGTCGCCGGGCGGATCACCACCGGCCAGCTCTTCGCGGCGGGGCAGTACGCGGCCCTCGGCGCCGGCCTCGGCGGGCTCACCGGGGTGCTGAGCCGGCTGACCCGCGCCCGGGTCGGTGTACGCCGCGTGGACGAGGTGCTGCGGCTGCCTGCACTCGGGTACGGCGACCGTCCGGTGCCGGCCGGCAACGGCACACTGACCTTCCGCGACGTCAGCGTGGTCGAGGGTGACCGGATGATCTTCGACGGCCTCGACCTCACGCTGCCCGGCGGGCTCGCCATCGCCGTCGTCGGCCGGTCCGGCACCGGCAAGTCGGTGCTCGCCGCGCTCGCCGCCCGGCTGCGCGAGCCGGATGCCGGCTGGGTCGAGCTGGACGGGGTACCGCTGGGCGAACTCTCCCATGCGGCGCTCCACGCCGCCGTCACCTGCGCCTTCGAGCGTCCGGTACTGGTGGGCGTGACCGTCGGCGACGCCATCGGCCTCGGCACCGACCGCGACCGGACGGTCGCCGCAGCGCGGGCCACCTGCGCGCACCAGTTCGTCAGCCGGCTGCCGGACGGCTACGACACCGCGCTCGCCGACGCGCCGATGTCCGGCGGGGAGGCGCAGCGCATCGGTCTGGCCCGGGCCTGGCACACCCAGCGGGTCCTGATCCTCGACGATGCGACGTCCAGCCTTGACATGGTCACCGAGATGCGGCTGGCCACCGCGATCGACCGTGAGCACTCCGGACGTACCCGCCTGATCATCACCCACCGGGCCAGCACGGCCGCCCGCACGGATCTGGTGGTCTGGCTCGACGGCGGCCGGGTGCGGGCCACCGGCACACATGCCGAGTTCTGGGCCGACCCGGCGTATCGGGCGGTATTCCAGTGAGCGGCGTACCAGGCTCGGCGCTCGGCGTGCCGTTGCGCTTCGTGGTGCGGTCGCTGCGGACGCGTGCGCTGCTGCGGCTGGGGCTCTGGTCGGTACCGGAGATGCTGCCCGCCGCGGCGAGCGGCTACGCCGTGGCCCACGCGCTGGACCAGGGCTTCCTCGCCGACGAACCGGTGGTCGGGCTGGCCTGGCTCGGCGTCCTGCTCGTCGCGGCCGCGCTCGCCGCGGTCGGGGCCAGCCGGGTGTACCGGAACCTCGGCGACCTGGTCGAACCGTTCCGCGACGCACTGGTCACGCGCGTCGTGGACGGTGCGCTCACCCGCGCGGTTCGCGGGGCGTCCGAGGACGGCGCGCTCACCCGGCTCACCCATCAGGTCGAGCTGGCCCGCGACGCGTACGCGGGTACGGTCGTGGTGCTGCGCGCGTTCACCGTCGCGGTCGTAGGCGCCGTGGTCGGGCTCAGCTCCGTCGACGTCGTGGTGCTGCTGGTCGTGCTGCCGCCGTTCCTCGCCGGGCTGGGCCTGTTCGTCGCAACACTGGGTCTGGCCAGCGCCCGTCAGCTTGCCTACGTCCGCGCCGACGAACGGCTCGCCGAAGTTGTCGGCCCGGTGTTCGCCGGCAACCGTGACATCACGGCGGCCGGCGCCCAGGGGTACGCCGGCACGCTCGCCGTCCAGGCGGTGCGCGACCAGGCCGCCGCCGAGCGGGCGCTGGCGCCGGTGGCGGCGGTGCGTTCCCTGTGCTTCGCCATCGGTGGCGTGCTGCCGCTGCTGGCGCTGCTGCTGGCCGGGCCGTGGTTGATCGCGCGAGGGGTGACGACGGGGGCGGTGCTGGGCGGTGTCACGTACGTGGCGAGTGGCCTGCGACCGGCGTTCGCTTCGCTCGCCCAGGGACTCGGTAGCAGCGGCTTGCGGCTATTGATCACGCTGGGCCGGATCCTGGACGCGGCGCCGGTCGCGCCCGCCGCACCGCAACGGGCGGCGATCGCGGTCGCCCGCGGGTACGACGTGCGGCTCTGCGGTGTCACGTTCGCCTACGGCCCACACACCGATCCGGTCCTGCGCGACCTCGATGTCGTCGTGCCGGAGGGCGATCACCTGGCGGTCGTCGGCCCGAGCGGCGTGGGCAAGTCGACGCTGGCCAGCCTGATCTGCGGGCTTCGCGGGCCGGACACCGGCACGGTGACGATCGGTGGGAGGCCCCTCGACCCGTCCGACGCGAACGCACTGTACCGGCACCGGGTGCTGATCCCGCAGGAGGCGTACGTCTTCGGCGCCACGGTGCGCGAGAACTTGACCTACCTGCGACCCGATGCCCGTACGGCCGATATCCGCGCCGCGATCGAACACATCGGCGCGGCCGCACTGGTCTCGCGGCTGGGCGGGCTGGACGCGACGGTCCGGCCCCAGCGCCTGTCGGCCGGCGAACGGCAGATGATCTCCCTGGTCCGGGCCTACCTCGCGCCCGCCTCGCTGGCCGTTCTCGATGAGGCCGCGTGCCACCTGGACCCGGCGGCCGAGCGGCGCGCCGAAGAGGCGTTCGCGGCCCGAGGCGGAACGCTGATCGTGATCGCCCACCGCATGAGTTCCGCGCTGCGGGCCCGGCGGGTGCTGGTCCTGGACGGCGTCTCGGCCGCCCTCGGCGACCACGCCACGTTGAGCGCAACCTCGCCGCTCTACCGGGAGTTGCTGGGGCATTGGGGTGCGGGCGACGCCGAGTCGGTGGCTCAGATCCAACCCGCGCCCTGAGCGATCCGGATGGCCTCGATCCGCGTCCGGGCGCCGGTCTTCGCGGCGATGCGAGACAGATAGTTGCGGACCGTTCCGGTGCTGAGAAAGAGCTCCCGAGCAACGTCGCTGGCCGGAGCGCCGTGCATCGACAGGCGTAGCACTGCCCGCTCTCGCTCGGTCAGCGGGTTTGGTGGTGCGGTCAGCACGGCAACGGCGACATCGCTGTCGATGACCGACTCCCCCCGCGAGATCCTGCGGATCGAGTCGGACAGCCGCTCCATCGACGCCTGCCCGGCGATGACCCCGACCCGCGGCGCCGTCCGGACCAGTGCGTCCGTTTGGGCCGTGGAAAATCGCGGATCCGCTACGACCAGCACGCCTGCGCCCGGTGCCGTCCCGAGCAGCTTGGCACACAGGGTGTTCAGCTCGATATTGCCCGGCAGCGAGGGGTCGAGCAGAACCACCTCGGGATCGGTCTCGGCGGCGACCGCAGGCACGTCGTCGAGCACGCTGGATTCCGCGGCGATGTCGAAGTCCGGCTCATCGGACAGTACGGTCGCGAGCGCATCACGCACGAAGCCGCACGGCTGAGCGAGCAGAATCCGAATCATCGATTGCACAGTCTGGATGGCGTTGTTGCCCACGCGATCACATACACATCCGGTAGCTAATTGACGATACGATCAATGGCCTGATGTGACGATCCAGTAAGCTTCCGTCCTCCATCTCGAGCCTCACCTTTCGAATGACCAAGTCGGCAACTGGCCGGAATCGATCCAATGACAATCGTCGCTGAACTACCCCGTCATACAAAGTGGAATGGAGAAAATCGCATGATATGAAATACGAACATACGTGGTGTTTCACGCATGCTGGATTATTCGGGCGACCGGAGGGCCGGGGTCTCGCCCGCAGTGCGCCGCGCCGCTGCTCGAAGCGCCGCACGCAAATGCGTCCCGCTGCGGGCCACCGACGGACACTCACCGACCGGCAGAAAGTCCAGGTCAGAGCCACTACCCCAAGATCATGGGCCCGCGGTGGCCGATGGCTCGGGCCGGCCACACGGACTCGAGCCGGAGGTCTGTCGGTCCGCCGACAGGGCGATCGACATGCCGGCGGATATCGGTCCGGGTTCGGCGCCCACTCGATATCACCCGGCAGGGTCGAAATTCATCATTTTTAAGGACTTACGGCCGAGAGCGCGGCGTGATACAGCGGCAGCTCAGGACTCATGAAAGTTCCACGACTGCGACGACATCCGTGCGGGCCTGACACGGCGTCAAGTGGCCGACATCATTGGGGCTATTCCCGGCTGGCGTGAGGCGGATCGAAATTGGTGATATCCGCGCTGCCCGGGCGCACCGTCAACGCGTACGGCGTGAACTACGCCGCCGACGCGTCGCAGGCCAGCGCCGGGCCCGGCGCCACGGACATGAGCCGGCACGTGCGCACCGTCGCGGCGGCGTGCCCGGGCACCAAGTTCGTGATCGGGGCTCGCAGGGCGCCACCGCCACCGACATCGCGATCGGGACAAGTCCTGCGCGTAGGTACGCAGCTTCGCATGAACACACGCTGGGCACCCTGCTCGCCAGCTGACCGCCGCGGTCAGGCCGGTGTCCGGGAGGCGGACCTCGCCTCCCGGACGCCCGGGTCAGTTGGCCGGTACCGCGCCGCCCGCCTGCCACATGCCCCAGGCCACGTTCCAGTCGCCGTACCCGTCCCAGGTCGGCATCGTCGGGCCGCCGGTGTTGGTGTAGCTGATCGGGTCGCCGACCTGGGCGAAGTCGAAGTAGGACTTGGCGTTGGCCTCGGTCAGGTTGGTGCAGCCGTGGGAGGTGCTGCGCTGGCCGATGTTGCCGCCGTTCCAGCTGGCCGAGTGGACGTACTCGCCGGAGTTGGTGACCCGCACCGACCACGGCACCTGCTCGTCGTAGCCGTCGCCGACCATGTGCTCGACCGCCTTCTTCTCCATGACGACCTTGGTGCCGTTGAACGTGGGGGTACTCGCCTTGCCCAGCGACACCGGGAAGTCGAAGACCTGCTTGCCGTCGGAGGTCACGACCATCCGCAGGGTGCCGCCGTCGACCTTGCCGATGTTCGCCGCCCCGGTCTTGATGTCGAGGGTCAGGCTGTTGTCGTACACCAGCCCGGTCCCGCCCGACTTCCCCTTCGTGTCGAGGCTCATCGCGATCGAGGCGTGCGCCGGCCAGTACTCCGCCGGGCGGTAGTGCGCCTCGATCGGGTAGCCGGAGTAGACCGCGGACTTCTGGAAGTACCACGCGCCCTGGGCCGGCTCCCCGTTCACGGTGACCGTGGTCGCCGCGTTGAAGTCCTTGGCGCTCGTGATCGACGCCGACAGGTACGCGATGATCGGCATGCCCACGCCGTACGTCGCCCCGTCCTTCTCGTACAGCCGTACGTGCACCGGCTTGCCGGTCGGCGCCGGCGACACCGACGGCGACGCGCCCCCGGCCGACTGCTGAGCCGACGACGGCCCACCCGACCACGAGGCCTGCGGCGTGGATTTCCCGCCGCACGCCGTCAGCCCGAGCCCGAGACTGACCAGCAGCGCCGCGACCCGCCAACGGTGAGAAGATCTCATAGCCACGACGATGCCCCCTACGCGCGCCCGCCGCCACCTCTGCCGGGCTCGGCCACATCACAATCGGCCGGATCGAACCTCACCGCGGGAACGCGATCGTCCGTTTTGTCGGTATTCTTCCATACCTTCGGCGCCCATTCACGCTGAGGCGCTGTCTTGCAGCAGGGGGTCATCGGCCGGCTCGAGCAGCCGGGCGACCTCGAGCGGGGGCTGGGCCGGGCCGAGATACGGGCCGCACGCCTCGTCGCAGCCGAGGTCGCGGAGAACGTCCAGCTCGGCGCGGCTCTCGATGTTGGTGGCGGTGACGATGAAGTTGAGGTCGTGGAACATTTCGATGAGCCAGGCGAGCATCGTGGTGGTTGCCCGGTAGTTGCTCAACTGGTCGTGCCGGCCGTTCGTGAGGTGCCGGTCGAGGCTGACGATCCGCACCGGCGCCCGCAGTGCCAGCGCGTGGCCCGCGCCGCCGACGTCGACGATCAGGGTCACACCGAGCCGGATGAGGCCGTCCAGCGCGGCGGCGGCGGCCTCGACGGTGTCGTCGTACGCGGTGTCACCGACGACGAGGTGCAGCTGGTCCGGGAGGAGGCCCGTGTCGTCGAGGATCGCGGCAACCTCGGTGAGCAGATCGGGCTCGCGCAGGTGATCGGCGCTGAGGTCGAGCCGGACGAACGGGGGTATGGCGGCGTCCTGCCATTGGGTGGCCTGGGCGCAGGCATCGCGCAGCACATGGGTATTGAGGCGGGGGAGCAGCCCGGTGGTCGCGGCGAGGTGCAACAGCTGGGTGGTGCCGATCAGTTCGCCGCCGGGGCGGTGCCAGCGAGGCAGAGCGTGCAGGCCGACGATGGCGTGGTCGGTCAGCTGCCGGATCGGCTGGTAGACGAGGCGGACCTGACCCCGGCGCAGTGCCCCGGGCAGCTCACTGCCCAGCCGATGATGGCGGAGTTCCGCGGCGGCGCGGTCCGCGTTGAACAGCATCCATCGGCTTTCGCTGTTGTCGGCGCGCGCCCAGCGTAGTGCGGTGCTGGACGCCCGGAGCAGCTCGACGCCGGTGGTCGCCGCGTTGGCCTGCTCGACGATACCGGCGGTGGCGGTGACGTCGTCGTGGCTGTCCCCGGGTGGTGGCAGGGCCAGGTGCCGAAGGGCGGCGTCACCGACCTTGACGGCGTCGTCGGGCCCGGTCGTGTCCTCGACCACGAGGACGAAGGCGTCGCCGCCGAGATGCGCCAGGAAGTACTCGCGCTCGCCGGCGAGCACGCGCAGCTGCCCGGCGGTCTGCTGGGCGAGTTGGTCCGTGAGGCCGGCTTCGGGAGCCGGGCCGCCGGTGGAGAACCGGTGCAGGTTGAGCTGACAGAGCCCCAGCCTTCCGTCGGGCTTCGCGGCCAGAACCAGGTCGAGGTAGCTCAGCAGGGACGCCTGGTTCGGCAGGCCGGTCACGGGGTCGTGTAGCAGCGTGTACCGGATCTTGTCCTGGAGCTGCTGCTGATGTGTTCGCCATGCTTCGCGCTGATCGCGGGAGATCTGCTCGGCGGCCTCCCGCACCCGCTCCTTCAACGTGGTGGCGAACCCCAGCGCGAAGTCCTCCAGCAGCACTGGCAGTCGCGCCGCGTGGAGCGGGTCGGTGAGTTCGAAGTCGGTCGTCAGGCGCCGTCGCAGGATCCGCATGCTGGTGGCCATGATCTTGGGATCGGCGAGGCCGAGCCGCACCATCTCCTGCCCGGCTCGGTATCCGGCGCCCGGGACCGTGTCGGGGTCGACCAGGGCGGTCACGAGCTCGCCGGTGAGGTTCTGCAGCACCTGCCGGCGATGGGCCCGCCCGCCCTTGACGAAGTTGGTGACCGGCAGGCTCTCATCCCATACTCGCGCGAACGTGGCGGCGGCGTTCCACTGCCCGCCCGGCTCGGCGGACGGAGCCGGGGGGTGTCCTGTCACGTCTACTCCCGTCGCACGCGGTCGGCGGCCTCGCCGGAGACCGTTGAGGGGGCGTCCGTTCCCGACGGGCGATGCGCGACCGTAGTATTCCTGTGCGTTGCCGGGCCCGTTGCGGAGAGTCGATGTTATTCACCTGCTGGGGTGAAAAC
This sequence comes from Dactylosporangium sp. McL0621, assembly GCF_049995355.1. Lineage (NCBI taxonomy): Bacteria > Bacillati > Actinomycetota > Actinomycetes > Micromonosporales > Micromonosporaceae > Dactylosporangium > Dactylosporangium sp. McL0621. The sequence goes on along the minus strand of NZ_CP188259.1, from coordinate 7,186,891 downwards.
CGATGTCCGATTCCCCGGCCTCTGTAGCTCCGGCCGAGTCGTACATACGCGATATGCCCGCGGTCTGCCCTCCGGGCACGGCCGGGCACGAGACGGACCCGGCTCCTGTCCGTGCCACCGCGCCGACCGCCGCCGAAGCCGTGTCGTGGTGATCCTCCGGGTGCCACCTGTTGATCGGCACGAACCCCGGTGCGACGATCTCCCAGCCGTTCAGCCACGCCGTCACCTGCTCGACGGTGCGGACGTGGAACGTGGTCGGCGTCCGCTGGTACAACTGCCTGACACGGGCCTGTCCGGCCGCGTCGTCGCCCGCGGGCACGCCGTGCGAGAGCGCCAGGTAGCTGCCGGCCACGGTCGCGTCGGCGAAGCGGCGGATGATCCCGGCCGGGTCGTCCTCGTCGTCGATGAAGTGCAGTACCGCGACCATGAGCACCGCCACCGGTTCACCGAAGTCCAGCAACGCCAGGACCTCGGGATCGCTGAGGATCCGCTCCGGCTCGCGCAGATCTCCCCGGACCGAGACGGCGCTCGGGTTGTCCCTCAGGATCCGCTGGCCGTGGGCGACCGCGACGGGATCGATGTCCACGTACACGACCTTCGCCGTCGGTGCCGTGTCCTGGGCCGTTTCGTGGACGTTGCCGAGTGTCGGGATGCCGGACCCGATGTCCAGGAACTGCCGGACTCCCGCATCGACCAGCCACCGCACCACCCGGCCCAGATATGCGCGGTTCGCGTGGGCCAGTGCAACGACGCCGGGCCACTCCCGCTGCGCCGCCTTCAGAAACTCGCGGTCGACGTCGAAGTTGTGGAAGCCACCGAGCGCGTAGTCGTAGACCCGCGCGGCGTTCGGCGTGGTGATGTCGGCTCCCTCCGGTAGCCACTCCGGCCGCACCTAGCACCACCAACTCGAGTGGGACCCGGCCTCGTGCTGCTGCATCAGGCCCTCCATGCCTCGACGACCGCGACGTTCGTCGACAGCGATCGTCGGTTGCGCCGCTCGCCGTCGTTCCGGCCGGGATCGGCGCCCTGCGACGCCGGCCGTACCAATCGCGATCGTAGCGTCAGGTTTCGATGCGTTGAGCGTCGGTGCCCGGCCTCGGCTGCTGCGGAGGACGCGCGCCGCCTGCTCGTTGTAGATATTTTTCGCCAATTGTTGCCTGATGGTTGTTTTTTCGCGCGGTGCCAGACCCTAGAGTGATCGACCGTGACCGATTCTGGGAACGGTACGGCCGGCATCACGCGGCGTGGCCTCATCGTGGGAGCCGTCGCCGCGGCGGGACTCGCCGCCACCGGCCGCCCGGCCGCGGCCGGGCCGGGCTCCGGGCCGGGCGCGTCGAGCCAGTTCGTCCCGGGCTGGCGCGGGCCCTTCGGCTACACGGTGCCGACCTACCGCACGACCGTGCCGGGCGAGTCGGTCGAGGCCGGCCGGACCGACCACCCGGTCGCGCCCGGAATCGCGCTGACCTCGTTCGACACGTTCGGGCGCACCGGCTGGACCCGGGTGCACGTGCTCAACGCCGACCTGGGCCGCGACGCGGTCAGCGCGGACCTCGTCGCCGACAAGGTCAGCGAGCCGCGGGCGATGTCCGTCGCCGCCGGCGCGCAGCACGCGGTCGCCGCGGTCAACGGCGACTACTTCGACATCACCGAGACCTTCGCCGCCGAGGGGCCGGAGATCCAGCACGGGCAGCTGCGCAAGGCCACCAACCAGCCGTCGACCGTCGCCGCCCTCGGGGCCGACCGGGTGGCCCGGCTCGCCGATCTGGTGCTCACGGGTACCGTCACCGTCGCCGGCGTTGCGCGCCCGCTCGCCGCGGTCAACTCCGCGACGGTGCCCGCCGACGGCATCGCCGTGTTCACCGGGCAGTGGGGCGCGGGACCGCGCACGCTCATCCAGGACCCGGGCCCCTACACCGAGCTGGTCGTGACGGCCGGCACGGTGACCACGGTCAACAGGCAGATCACTGCGGCGGCGGTACCGCAGAACGGCTGGATCCTCCTCGGGCGCGGGACCGCCGCGGCGGCACTGGCCGGCGCCCGGCCGGGCGATGCGGTGACCGTGTCGTACACCACGCAGACCAACGCCGGCTCACCGCTGCGCATGGCGCTGGGCAGCGGCGCCGTCCTGGTCCGCGACAGCGTCCCGGTCGACTTCCCGCCGAGCACCGGCAACGACGAACCCAAGCCCCGCACCGCCATCGGCTGGCTCGACGGCGGGCGCCGGCTGCTGCTGGTCGCGGTCGACGGCGCGGCGAACTTCTCCGCCGGCCTGAGCTTCGACGACACCGCAAAGTTGCTGGTACGCCTGGGCGTCACCGACGCCTTCATGCTCGACGGCGGCGGCTCCACCGAGCTCGTCGCCCGCCGTCCCGGCGACGCCGGCGCCGGCGTGGTCAACACCCCGTCGGACGGCCACGAGCGGCCCGTGCCGAACGGCGTCGGCCTGTTCGCCGCGCCCGGCTCGGGCGACCTGCGGGGGCTCGACGTGCGGCTGCGCGCCGACCGGGTGCTCCGCGGGCTCAGCCTGGACGTCGGGGTCGCCGGCTACGACGAGACCTGGGCGGCCGTGGCGGTGGCCCGGCGTCCGATCCTGTGGATGGCCGAGCCCGGCGGGCTGGGCTGGACGAGCGACGGCGTCTTCCGGGCCCGGCGCTCCGGTGCCGGCTCACTGCACGCCCAGTCCGGGTTCGCCGCCGGCGAGCACGACCTGCGCGTCCTGGGCGACCTGCACCGGCTGGCCTTCAGCGAGCGGGCCGTGACGATCGAGCCGGGCGCCGCGGTGACCGTCGAGCTGATCGGGTACGACGCCGACGGGTTCGACGCCCCGGTGGCGGCCCGCGACGTCAGGCTCGACTACGACCAGCGGGTGATCGCGGTGACGGCGGCCCCCGGCGGCGGCCTGACCGTCACCGGCGGCCCGGACGCCGGCGGCCAGGCGGCGACGATCACCGCGACGGTCCAGGCCGTGACGGCGAAGCTGCCGGTCACGGTCGGCCTGATCGACGTGCCGCTGGCCGAGTTCGAGCCGTCCGAGACGTGGACCGCGCTCGCCGCCCGGGGTACCGCATCGGTGGCCACCGTGGCGGCGGCCGACCGCCCCGGCGCGGACGCCGGCAACCACGCACTGCGCATGACCTACGACTTCACCGGTCAGACCAGCACCTCGGCCGCCTACGCCGTCGCCGGCCCGGGCCCGATCACGCTGCCCGCCGGGGCCAGGCGGCTCGCGCTGTGGGTCAACGGCGACGGCCGGCGTCACTGGCTGCGCGCGATGCTGCGCTCGCAGGGCACCACGAACGTGCCGTTCACGTTCGCCGACACCGTCGACTGGACGGGCTGGCGTCGGGTCGTCGGCGACATTCCCGCCGGGTTCTCGGAGCCGATCACACTGCTGCGGGTGTACCTTGCCGAAACGTCGCAGACGAACAAGAACGCCGGACAGCTTGACCTCGACGGGCTCGCCGCCCAGGTGGGGCAGCAGCCCGACACCGCCGAGCCGCCGCTGCCGGACCCCAGCGTCGTGGAGCAGGGCGGCCTTCCGGGCGACCGCTGGACCTTCGCCGTCCTGTCCGACCTGCACGTCAGCGCGGCGGCCGGCCGGGACTCGTTCTCCGGGCGGCAGGCGGCGGGCGCGCTGGACCAGGCGGTCGCGAGCCGGCCCGACTTCATCCTGATCAACGGCGACTTCGTGGACGACAACAGCCCCGCCGACTTCGAGCTGGCCAACGGGCTGCTGCGCGACCACGTCCCGGCCGGCCTGCCGGTGTACTGGTCGCCGGGCAACCACGAGGCCGGCCTCTCCGCGACCGGCGGCCTGCAGGCGTTCACCGCGGCGACCGGCCGGCCGACGCGGCAGGTCTTCGACCACAAGGGCACCCGGTTCATCCTGCTCGACTCCCACACCGGCGACCTGCGCACGTCGGACTGGGATCAGGTACCGCTGCTGCAGGCGGAGCTGGCGAAGGCCGGGACCGACCGATCGGTCACCGGGGTCGTGGTCTCCTTCCACCACCCGCTGCACGACCCGTCCGGGGTCGGCGCCTCGCAGCAGTCCGACCAGCTCGCCGCCGGCCTGTTCCAGCGCTGGCTGGCCGACTTCCGGGAGCGCTCCGGCAAGCCGGTCGCGGTGTTCACCGGCCACGCGCACACCGCGTCGGTCACCCGGGCGGACGGCGTGCTCGACGTCACCACCCCGGCCGTGGGCAAGACCCCGTACAGCTCACCCGACCAGGGCGGCTTCTTCGGCTGGATGCTCATCGGCGTCGAGGCCCGGCCGGCCCGGATCAAGCCGGGCGAGCCGAGCCCGGAGACCCGCGAGTGGCTGCGGGCCGACGTCCGGCCGGTGATCGACGGCATCGACCTGTCGGCGCCCGGGCAGATCACCGTCGGCGGGGCGGCGCCGGTGTCCGCGACCGGCATCACGAGCGAGTTCGGCCTGCGGTTTCCGCTGCGGTACCCCGCCACCGTCACCTGGGGCGGCGGTCCCGGACTCGTCGTGGTGCGGTCGCAGGGCGACGCCAAGGCGGCCGCCCGGCCGGCGCAGACCCGGGCCGTACTGGTCCTGGACACCGGCACACTGATCGGCGTGCGCCCCGGGACGGTCACCGTCACCGTCGCCGCGGGCGCCCGCACCGCGACGGCGACCGTCACGATCGCCGCCGCGTAGAGCGGCCGACGCTTCAGGCCGAGTAGCCGCCGTCGGCGTCGCCCTGACCCGATGGCGCGCGCTTCTGGCAACCGGCGCGACGGCACATTGGAGGATCCGCGAGGTGACCCCACCGTCCGATGCCGGCGGCGCGGGCAGTCGGAGAGCGACCGGACACAATGGATCACATGACGACCGTGAAGCTCACGACCCGTTACCTTTCAGTGTGCTTTAGCAAGCACACGATCAGTAGTCCTGCCTTGCGGCGGGACGGTCCCGGTCTGACCGGCTGATGCCGTGCCGGGTTGACGTTTCGCAGCCACCTGCCCGCGTACGCGGGTCTTCTGGTCGGCTCCACGTCCAGCCGCCGGGCCACTCCCGGCGGTGTCGAATTCAGCCGCGAGCGCGGCTAGGTTCAGGGCGGCGTTGCGGTCCCGGTCGATGACCAGACCGCACGCCTCACAGCAAAATTCACGCTCCGCCAGGGACAGCTTGGATTTCACTGTGCCGCAACCAGAGCAGGTTTTCGACGACGGGTACCAACGGTCGGCGATCAGAAGACGCCCACCGTTCCAGTCGGTTTTGTACGCCAGTTGGCGGCGGATCTCGGCGAAGCCGGCGTCGGTGATGTGCCGAGCCAGCTTGCGGTTGGCGAGCATGCCTGTGACGTTGAGGTCTTCGACCACGACCGTGCCGTGCTCGCGTGCCAGCCGGGTGGTGAGCTTGTGCAGGCCGTCGCGGCGCAGGTTCGCCACCCGGGCATGGGCGCGGCCGAGCCGGGCCGCTGCGCGTTCCCACCGTTTCGACGGCCGCCGCCCGATGCGTCGGTCCGGCCCGGTCTTGCGGGACAGCGCCCGGCCGAGTGCCCGCATCTGCTGCTGCGCGGTCACGAGGTGTCGGGGATTGTCGACGAGTTCGCCCGTCGACAACACCGCAAGGTGTTTGATTCCGACGTCCACGCCGACCACGGAATCCTGCGGGGCCGGGCGGCGTTCGGCGTGTTCGACCTCGACGGTGAACGACACGTGCCAGCGTCCGCCGTCACGCCGCGCCGTGGCGGACATGATCCGGGCGGTGCCATTGTCGAGGCGACGGGCGAGTTTGCGGGCGGACTCGTGCAGCTTCAGCCGACCCAGCCGGGGCAGGACCACATGCGTCCGGTCCGGCTCGACCCGGATCGCGCCGGTCGTGAACCGCACGCTGGGTGTGGTGCGCCGACGGGACTTGAACCGGGGAAAACCGACCGGCCGTCCGGCGCGCTTGCCGCTGCGGGAGTCGGCCCAGTTCTTCAAGCCGCGCGCGAGGGCGTCCAGGCCGGTGTTGAACGCTTCTTTGGACACCTCGGTCCACCACGGCGCAGCATCGGACTTCGCGGCGTTCCACGCCTTACGCAGCCCGGCAAGCGACCACGACAGCGACGGTGTCAACAGTTCGTCCGGCACACCGTACGAGCGTTCGGCCGTGCGCTGCTCCATCACCGCCTTGACCTTCGCGAGTGCCCAGTTGTGGGCAACCCGGGCAGCTCCGGTATGCGCCAGCAAGTCGCGTTCCTGGCTCGGGGTGAGGTCGAGCGCGAATCGGTACGCCTGGATCGTCTTCACGTCGGGTCCTCGGCTGACGCTTCGACGGCCCGGCGTGCCCGGCTGGCTGCGGCCCGGCGGCCGTAGAGCCGGGCGCACAACGACGTCAGGATCTCGGTCACGTCGCGGACCAGGTCGTCATCGACCTCGGCCGGATCGACCACGAGCAGGCGACGGCCCTGCGCCGCCAAGGCGGCTTCGACGTACTCAGCGCCGAAGCGGGCGAACCGGTCACGGTGCTCGACCACGATGGTCGACACCGCCGGGTCGCGCAGCAGGGCGAGGAACTTCTTGCGGTGCCCGTTGAGCGCTGACCCGACCTCGGTCACCACCCGATCCACGGCGAGTTTCTGGCCGGTGACCCAGACGGTCACCCGGGCGACCTGCCGGTCCAGGTCCGGCTTCTGGTCTGCCGAGGACACTCGGGCATACACCACGGTCTGTCCGATACCGGTGGTCGCGCCGGTCAGCGGCTCGCCCACCATGATCAGCCTGCCAAGACGGTACGCGGGAACGGGCAGCGTTCCGGACTCGTAACGCCGACGTGCTGTCGCGTACGAGATACCCGTGGCCGCTGCCCATTCCTTCAAGTTCACACCGACAACTATAGTCGACTACTGAGCACTACTGGCGACTGACACGCAAGCAGCGCAAGCCCCTCACGGCCGCTACGCAGGGGCGCAGGGGATGGTGGCCGATAGCAGGGTGCCGCCGCCGGCGGGGCTTGTGATGGTGAGGTGTCCGCCGAGTGCCTCGACGCGGTCCCGGAGGCCGGTGAGGCCGGCCCCGCGGTTTGGGTCGGCGCCTCCGACGCCGTCGTCGTGGATCGACAGGTGTAGGGTCTCGTCCCGGGTTGCCGCCTGCATGTGCACCACCGTGGCGTGGGCGTGTCTGGCCGCGTTGGTCAGTGCTTCGGACACGACGTGATACGCGGCAACCTCAACCACTGGGGGCATGCGCGGGCCGGCGTGAAGGTCGAGTTCGACCGGTACCGGTGATCTGGGGGCGATGCGTTGTGCGACTGGGGGCAGCACTGCGGGTGGGTCGTCTGCGTGCAGCAGCAGCCGGGCCATCTCGGCGTTGAGATCGGATTCCTCGGCCTGGACGGTGCGCAGCCGGGACAGGTCCGCCACCGCGCTCGTGGACACCCCGACGATGAGCAAGACCGCCAACCCGACGATTTGCCGCATGTCAAAGACGACGAACCTGCCGACGGGCAGGACATGAAAGAAGACGAACGCCACGGTGCTCGCCACCGCTGTGGCCATCCCCAGCCACATTCCCCACACCAACGAGGCCACCAGCACGCCGACGATGTAGATGACGATGTACATCAAGCCTGGGAAGAACGGTGTCATGACCGCCCAGAGTGGATAGACCAGGAGGGTCTCCACCACGATCAGCAAGGCGGCGACCGCGATCCCCAACCATCGGGGCGGGGGTGTCGGTCGCACCAGCCGGGACAGCGAACCGGAGTCCATTTATATCAGGTTAGTCCAATTTCTAGTCTTCAGTTCGTGGAGGTACCGGCGGTTCAGAGAGATGCCATCGGATGTCACTACAAGCGATTCTGTGGGTCAGCGCCGTCGAGCCTGCCGTCGGGTCAGTCTCGTTGCGACCATGTGCCCGGAGCCGCCGCCGAGGCCTGACCCGGGATGGGTGGCGGCACCGATGTGCCACAGCCCGCGTACCGCCGTAGCGTGCCGTCCGGACGAGGGCAGCGGCCGCCACAGGAAGCTTTGATGCAACTCGGCACAGCCGCCGTACGGGTCGCCGTCGACCGCATTCGGGTTGTGCTCGGCCAACTGCGTTGGCGTGACCACGTCGACGGCGAGGACCTTGGCCCGAAGATCCGGCGCGTGTACGGCGATCCGGTCGAGGATTCGGTCGGCGTATCCCCGGACGAGGTCTTCTTCCCAGCCCTGGCCCACGTCCAGCACGCCGGCGACATCACCGCGCGGCGCGTACGGAATCTCCTGGAGCTGCAGCCACAACGCCGCGCGTCCGGGCGGGACCCGCACCGGGTCGAGGAGGAACTGCTGCCCGACCACCACGGTTGGTCGCGCGGGCAGCAACCCCGCCTCGGCCTCGGCGCGGGCAATGCCCGTGCTGGCCGCGCCGTCGGACAGGTGCACGATCGGCATCGTGCCGAGCCGCTCGTCACGCCAGCCGAGCGGAGCGGACAGCGCGACATGGATCTGCATCGCGGCGCGGCCGTACCGGAATCTGTGCGCCTCCTCACGCACCCGCGCATTCACGGTGCCCTGCGGCAGGAGGCTGCCGTACAGCGCCGTCGGCGTCACCGAGGCCGGTACCGCCCGCCGGGCCCGGATCACCCGGTTGCCGGCCGGCACGCCCACGGCCCGGCCCCGCTCCACCAGGATCCGCTCGACCGGTGTACCCGTCTCGATCGGGACCGTGAGCGTGTCGAGCAGCGAACGGAACGCCTCGACGAATCGGCCGGCGCCGCCGGCCACGACCGGCGTGCCGTACCCGTGCAGGGTCGCGGCCAGCAGCGGCACCATGAATCCGCCTCCGGCGTGGTCGGGCGACAATCCCGCGTGCAGGAGCCAGGGGGTGAGCAAGTGGTCAACCTCGTGGCCGCGGAAGTTCGCACGTACATACCCACGGCCGCTCGTGACGATCGAGCGCAGCCAGGACTCCAAGCCGGCGCGGCCGCCGATCCGCAGCAGCCCGGCGACGTGGCGCAGCAGCGTCGGTGAGCGTAGTTCGCTGCTCATGAGTCCGGAGATCGGGCCGATGTTGTCGCCCAGCCGTCGCAGGGACGCCAGGTAGGCGGTGCGGTCGGCCGCGACCGCGAACCCGTCGGCGGTAACCACAGGGTCCCGGTGCGCCGCCGTCACCCGCCCGTCGTCGGCCACGCTTGCGCACAGCCAGCCTTCGGTGTTGCGGTACTGCAACCCGTGCTCGGCCAACGGTTGCCGCAGCCGTGCGAACACCGGCCCGGCGAGGAACAGCGGATGCCAAGACGAGTACGTGTCGTGCAGGTATCCGGGCAGCGTGCGCTCCTCGGTGGCGATGAACCCACCGAGGTCGCGATTGCGTTCAACCAGCGCGACGGACCAGCCGGCCAAGGCTAGCTCCGCGGCGGCGACCGGCCCGTTGACCCTGGAGCCGACCACGACGGCATCGACTGTCGTCACCCACCAGCCTGCGCCGCCGGAACCCCGACCCGGTTCACCCGCATGGTTGGATAGGGTGTCTCGGGCTTCCTTCGCCGGCCGGTCGACGGGCGGACCATCGGGCTCATTGTGGACACCCGCCGACACCCTGAACGCCGCATGCCCCCTTGTACTGCTCACTCACCCGGCTTCCCAGCCGAAGCCCCGCCACCGCGAAAAGCACGGGACCGCCACCGATGTGTGTCATGAGGGCAAGCATGTTTTGTCAGCGCGGCGGTCACCATCCGCGGCGCGAGGGTGACGGTCCACGCGGAGAGCGTCTCCATACGCGGCAGGGGCCGGCTGATCGAGGCGGCCAGCGGCACCATCGCCATCGCTGGGCCGAATGATGACGCGAATAGGTTCGGCGTAGGTGATGCGCCCGTAGGCGCAGATCTTGGGCTGGGCCCAGAACTCCCCGGGCGGCGTCGCGGCCGGGACGGCGACGTGGAAATCGACGGATGCCGTGGACCCGGGTTCGATGGTGAAGCCCTGGGTCAGGTTGCTCGTCAGCGGCCAGATGTGGTGCGGGGTGATGAGCTGGACGTAGCCGTGCAGCGGCGTGCGGAGGGCGTGGCTCACCCGCACGCGTGCCCGGCTTCGCATCCCGGGGCTCAGGGTGAGCTGCTCGATCTCGCTGCGGGCGCGCAGCAGCGGCCCCGGCTCGGGCCGGCCGACGGGCACGATGAACACGTCCTCCAGGTGCTGGCCCTGGTGGGTGATGCTCGCCGCGACCGCGTACCAGCCGGGCGCGGCGGCGTCGGGAACCGTGACCGTGACGGGCACGCCGAGGTAGCCGCCCGCGACGACTGTCACGGGCTTCGATCCGGGTGTGGCGACCCATCCCTCGGGCGCTCTGACGAGCAGCGTCCCGTCGTAGCCGGCGTCGGTGTTGTCGCAGACGATCTGCGCGCGCAGCCGCAGGCCGGCCGCGGTGCCACTGTCTCCCTGCTCCTCGTCCGGGCGGAGAGTGAGCGTGACCGGCAGGTTGCCCATGGGCGCGGGGCCGCAGTTGTGCAGCCAGTAGCGGGTGAACATGGGCTGCACCGGTTCGCTGCCGGCGACGAGCGCCGTCCGGCCCCGCTCGGCCCAGGCCGGCGACAGGGCGAGTGAGGCGATTCGGTACCCCTCGACGTCGAACTGCACCTGCCGGCCGTCGTGCTTCAGGGCAGCGCCCGGCCGGTCGAGCAGGTCGCTGGCCGCGGCCGCGGTGACACCGCCGGCGAGGCGGATCGCGACGCGGCCGGTGCGGCCGTGGGGCTCGTAACCGCGCACGATCAGGCCGTCGCCGGCGTCCGCGGGGGCCGCGACGCCGGTGGCGAGCGGTTCCCCGCGCGGCTTGACCGCGGTGACGACGAAGCTTCCGGCGGGCTCGACGCTCAGCAGGGAGCCGGTGGCCGGCAACGGGCCGCGGGCGGCCGGTGCGACCGTCGCGGTGAGCGGGTGGTTGACGGACTGCCCGGCGGCCACGAACCCGGCGGTGCGCCAGCCGCCGGGGCCGCTCACCAGGTGGTACTCGAAGCGCCTGCTGGTGTGGTGCTGGAAGCTGCGCCCACCCGGTGCGTTGAGATCCGGCACGTTGATCGCCGTTCCCGTGGGCCACCCGGTGCAGGCGCGAGCCAGCGACATGTTCAGCGTGCCGTCGGGCTCGACCGCGAAGCCGGGGGTGCCGCGGTTGAGGAGCGCGACGGTGTAGCCGTCGACGGTGGTCTCGTTGTGGTGGAGCGCCAACGGCTGTGTGACGTGGACGTTCGCGTCGCAGAGGTCATCGAGGAGATCGGTGACGGCCGAATGCTCGGCCTGCGCGTCGGTGCCAGCGATCAGCAGTACCGGCAGATCGCGGATCGGGCGCACGTCGGCGCCCGGCCGCCACACCTCGCCGAGCGGCCGTTCGGCCGGAATCCACAGGCGGGCGGTGCCGGTGGCCTCGAGCTGAGCGGCCAGCTCAGCGGCGATCGCTGCCGGCGCCCGGTCTAGGAGCTCGGCGACGAAGCCGTTGCGCTGCGGGGTACCGACCGCGACGCGGCAGTCGGGCAGGTTGGAGTCGGTGTCCAGCGCGCCGTAGCGGTTGCCCGTCGCGGTCGTCACGGTGGCGGTGACACCTGCCCGGGCCAGTCCGACGGCGAGGCGCCGGGTCGAGGGCATGCCCTGATCACCGTCGGGGACGACGATCTCGGCGATCGACACCGCCCGGGAACGCTCGCCGCGGTGCTGTGGATCGTGCAGGTGGACGGTCAGCGCCGCCCCGAGGCCGAACCACCGGTGCGCCGTGTTGTCCAGGGTCCGGGGATGTTCCGCCGCGTCCGCGTCGAGCAGCGCGTAGCCGCGGCCGATGACGGCGGCCGCGGTCTCGCTGATGGGCATGCCGCTCGGGACGTCGCAGGGGATGCGCACGCGCAGGAGCCGGTCGGTGGCGGCGAAGCCGTCGACGGCCGTGGCGAAGTCGATCCGGTCGATGCCGTGCCACAGCGTGGTGTACTGCGTGTAGCGGCATCCGTCGATTTCCGCGGTCACGACGATCCGTTCGCCGATCGGGCAGCGTTCGACGGTGACGCCGGCCGCCGCGTCCGAGCTGCGCCAGACGACGTCGCGGGGGAGCAGGTGCCACGGGCCTTCGCCGAACTCCGGATGGTCGGGGTGTTCGGCGACGCAGACCAGTTCGTTGCCCACCCGGCCCGGCGGGAGGATGTCCCGGCTGGAGGCGAGGTCGGTGATCTCGGTCAGCGCGCCGCCCTGCCCGGGATCCGCGCGAAGCCGGTAGCGGTCGTTGGCGATGCTCGTCGTCTCGACGCGCCGCCACGCGGACGCCGACGGCTCGGGGGCGCCGGGCCGCAGGCGGTAGGTGCGGTAGCCCATCGACGGCACGTCGCGCGCGACCCATCGCAGCAGCACCCGGCCGGGCCGCCCGTCGGAGGCGTGCTCGAGGGTCTCGGTGAGGTACGGGACCGGGGCTCCGCCGTTGTCGGTGAGCGTGACCCCTCCGGCGTTGTCGAGCTCGATGTCCAGGCTGACGGTGTCGGTCCGGGTGTGCGCCAAGGGATTGAACACGACGAGCGCGGTGCCCTCCCCGCGGGTGTCGACGTGCCCGGCCAGATGCCGGCGGGCCGCCCGGTCGACGTCGGCGGCCAGGTCGTGTGCCTCGCGCCAGCCCGCGATCAGGTCGAGATAGACCTGGTCGGACTGGGTTCCGGTGATCGCGTCGTGGTGCGCGCCGAACAGCAGCAGCCGCCACGCCTTGTCGATGGCCGCGGCGGGGTAGGCCGCGCCGTGCAATGCGGCGAAGGTGGCCCACTTCTCGGCGTCCAGCAGCAGCGTCTCCACCAGGCGGTGGGCCTGCTTGGTGTCGATCGCGGTGACGTCCTTGCCGGTGTAGATCGGGTTCATGTCGCGGGTCTGGGGCGTGGCGTGCACGCCCCTCGCGGCGAGCTCGCCGCGGACGGCGGCGAAGAAGTCCCGCGGCAGGCCCAATTGGAGCCGCACATGCGGGTACCGCTCGTCCCAGGCCGCCCGCAGCTCGGTGACCCATCGCATCGGCGGGCTGAAGTCGCTGCCCATCGGAATCATGACGTTGTGGGTCGCGGCGGCCGGCCGGAGCTCGGTGAACAGCTCGTGCAGCTCTGCCGCCGCGGTCCGCGGGTCCTGGGCGGCGTCGAGGCTGAAGCCGGCCGAGTAGTGACCGGCCATGTAGTGGGTGAGCAGGCCGTCGCCGCTGGGCGAGACCCACTCGAACTCGGTGGGGAACTGGACCGGCCCGAACGGCTTGCGATGTTCGCGGATGTTCCAGCTGGTCAGCATCGGCCCCCACTGGTGGTAGGGGCCCCGCGCGAAGGCGATCGAGGTCAGCCCGGCGCCGGCCATCACCTGCGCGAACTGCGGATCGTGGCCGAACACGTCCAGCTGCCACGCGGTGGCCGGGTCCCCTCCGATGACGTTGCGCTGGAATCCGACGCCGTGCACGGCGTTGCGGATCGTCGTCTCGACGCCGGTGAGGTTCGTGTTGGGCTCGTTGTAGGTACCGCCGACCAGCTCCAGGCGCCCGTCCGCGATCAGCCGCCGGATCAGCTCGCGATCCTCGGGATACGTGTCCCAGTACGGCTTGAGATAGTCCACCTCGGCCAGGACCACGCAGTACTGCGGGTCCTCGCGGGTCTTCGCCAGGTGCGCCTTGACGAGGCTGAATGCGCTGTGCCCGGGCCAGGCGAAGCGCGCCGCGCCCGCGTCGGCCACCTGCGGGTGGTCCCACGTCTGGGTGTACGCGGACTGGGTGTTCCACCACACGGGGTCGTAGTGGAAGTGCGGGACGAGCCAGACGGTCCAGGTCACGCCTTCACGGCTCCCTGCATGATCCCGCCGATGATCTGCTTGCCGAGGACGAGGAACACCAGCAGTATCGGCGCCGTGCTGATCAGGGTCCCGGCGAGCACCAGCGAGTAGTCCATGTAGTACCCACCGGCCAATGTGGACAGTGCGACCTGCGCGGTCGGGTTGCCCTGGCCGAGGGCCAGCAGGGGCCAGAAGAAGTCGTTCCAGGCGTTCATGAAGGTGAAGAGCGCGAGCACCGCGGCGACGGGCCGCGCCGCCGGCAGCACCACGTGCCAGTACAACCGGTGCGTCGAGCAGCCGTCCATCCGGCCGGCCTCCAGCAACGCGGTTGGCAGCGCCTCGGAGAGGTACTGGCGCATCAGGAAGACGCCGAACGCCGATGTGGCCGCCGGGACGATGACCGCCTGCAGGTGTCCGGTCCAGCCCAGCCATTGGGACATCATGATGTACAGCGGGATGATGCCCAGCTGGGCCGGCACCATCATCGTCACGAGGAGGAATCCGAGCAGCGCGTTGCTGCCGCGGAAGCGCAGCTTGGCGAAGGCGAACCCGGCCAGCGTGCTGGTGAGCACCACGGAGACCGTGACCACCGTCGCGATGATCAACGAGTTGGCCAGCGCGATACCGAAGTTGGCCTGGGCGTACGCCTGCTGCAGGTTGGCCCACAGGTGGGTGCCCGGCAGCAACTTGGGCGGCCAGCTTCCCGCCGCGGAGTCGTCGTCGGACGCCGCGACCAGCGACCAGTACAGCGGAAACGCCGACACCGCGGTGATGAGGCCCAGTAGCACGTAGGTCCTCGTTCCGGCGCGGCGCTGGCCCGGCGCCGGAGACCTGCGGTGGGCACGGGAAACCGGTATGACGGTCATGAGGAACTCCGAATGCGTCGGGACAGCAGGTAGTTCACGCCGACGGCCAGCACGATGATCATGAACATGGCCCAGGACACGGTGGCCGCGTAGGCGTACTTGCCGTGCGTCCAGAACTGCTCGTAGACGTACATGGCCAGGGTCTGGAACTGGCGCGAGTCGCCGCCGGTCGGGCTCTGGCCCGGGTTGAACATGAGCGGTTCGGTGAAGAGCTGGATGGTGCCGATGGTCGACATGATGACGCTGAAGATGATGGTCGGCCGCAGCGCCGGGACGGTGATGGTGCGGAACTTCTGGAACTGCCCGGCGCCGTCCAGGTCCGCCGCCTCGTAGAGGTCTTCCGACACCGCCTGCAGAGCGGCGAGGTAGAGCAGCGAGTTGTAGCCGGTCCACCGCCAGGTCATCATCACGGCCAGCGCCAGCCAGGACTGCCAGGTGCCCGCCTGCCAGTCGACCTTGCCGAGGCCGACCAGGCTGAGCACCCAGTTGATCAGGCCGAAGTCGCGCCCGAACAGCTGAGCGAAGATCACTCCGACGGCGGCCACCGAGGTGATATTGGGCAGCAGGACGCCCATCCGCAGCAGCGTGCGGCCGCGCATCCGGCGCTGCAGCAGGTGGGCGATCCACATCGCGAGCAACAGTTGCGGCACGGTGCCCAGCACGCCGATCGCGGCGGTGTTGCGCAGCGCGTTCCAGAAGTAGTCGTCGTGCGCCAGCCGTACGAAGTTGCCCCACCCGACGAACGTGTGGTCGCTGCCGGGCACGTCGCGGTTCCACTGGGTGACGGCCATCCAGCCGGTGTAGAGCAGCGGGAACAACCCGAACACTGCGAACACCAGGAAGAACGGGGCGATGTAGAGGTACGGCGTGCCGCTCACGTCGAACTTGTGACGCAGGCGGGACCACCGATCCGCCGTCGCCGGTGCGGTGTCCCGCCGCTCGGGCACCGTCGACACGGGTGCGAGGACTGCCATCAGGCTCGTTGTTCCTTTCCGGGTCTTCCGCTACGGCCGAGGATCGCGTGGACTACGGCTCGGTGGCATTCGCGACGTCCTTGAGCACCTGGTGCCACGCCTGCGCGGGGCGCTGCTTGCCCTTGTCGACCCGGTTGATCCCCAGGCCGATCAGCGGTCCGATGTCGCCGTCTTTCGGGCCCTGGTACTGCGGCCGCAGGCTCTTCGCCGCCGCGGTGAAGATCTGACCGGTCGGCGCGTCGTTGAAGAACGCGTTGGTGTTGCCGAGCACGGCCGGGTCCTCGTACAGCGCAGCCTGGCTGGGCAGGTGCCCCTGGGTGCGGAAGATCCAGCTCGCCTGCTCGGGCGCGGTCAGGAACATGGCGAGCTCGGCGGCCTCCTTGCGGTGCTTGCTCTGCTTCGGCACGGTCAGGAACGAGCCGCCCCAGTTGCCGCTGCCGCCGGGGATCGTGGCGATGTCCCACTTGCCGCTCGTCTGGGGGGCGTTCTGCTTGATCGTGTCGGTCATCCAGGCCGGGCAGGCGACGGTGGCGAACGACCCGCGCTGAAACCCGGCGTTCCACTGCTGGCTGAACGTCGCCAACTTCGCCGACTCGCCGGCCTGCACAGCCTCGACCGAGAGGTCGAACGCCTCCTTGACGGCGGGGTTCTCCGCCACCACGACCTTGTTGCTGGGGTCCGTGTAGCCGACCGGCGCCTGGCCCATCATGGCGTTGAAGATGTTGGAGCCCGAGTCGAACCAGGCCACGCCGTCGGGCGCGTTGGCCTTGAACCGCTTGCCGGCCGCGATGTACGACCGCCAGTCCGGCCACAGCGCGGCCACCTCGTTGCGGTCGGTCGGCAGGCCGGCCTGCGCGAACAGGTCCCGGCGATAGCACATCGCCAGGCCGCCGACGTCGGCGCCCAGGCCCATCAGCCGGCCGTCGGCGCCGGTCGCCTGCTGCGACTTCCAGTCCAGCCACTGGCTCGGGTCGGCGCCGTAGTCCTTGAAGTCCACGAACCGGTCCGCCATGACCCTGAACTGCGACATGTAGCCGCCGTCGATGGCCTCGATGTCGCCGGTGCCCGATCCGCCGAGCAGGTGCGCCTGCAGGTTCTTGTGGTGGTCGTCGTACGAAACGACGTGTTCGACGATCTTGACCCCGGGATGGCTCTGCTCGTACCTGGTGTACAGGTCGCGATATCCGAAGTCACCGAATGTGCTGACCACGAGCTGTGTTTCGCCCGGCCGGGTGGAACCGCATGCGCCCACCGCCGTGGCAACGAGCACCAAGCAGCCCAGCATCAGCACTGCCAACGCTTTGGGCCTGCGTGTGTGCATTGAGTCTCCTCAAAGTGTCCTGCGTTTGGTACGGGTGCCGATAGCGATGTGGACGTTGTCTCGATGGCTGGCCGATCGCGCAACGCCGCAGCTCAGGCGGTTGCCGGAAACCGGCGGGGGCGATTTCCGGAAACTCTAGGCCGACGTCTTTAGTCCTGTAAAGACCGAATTTCGAAGAAATTCCAACTTGTCCGCAAATCAACAAGTACGGCGGAGGGGTGCCGTCGTGTTGAGCGTCGGCGAGATCGAGGCAGGCTTGAGCGGTGAAGTCATCGACCCGGCCTGATCTGTGGCTGCCTGCCAAGCCGGCGTTCGCCGGGCTCCTGTTACCGCCGGAGGTACGTTGAGCGGTTGCTGTTGAGCGTGGCGTGGAGGTCGACCATGTCACCGTGTTCCGGTGGGTGCAGCGGTTCACGCCGCTGCTGGCCGACGTCGCCCGGTTCTGCCGGGCACTCACCAGGCGATAGGTGGCACGTTGACGAGACGTCCGTGAGGGGCAACGGAGTCTGGCGGTACGTATACCGCGTGACGCCGAGGCGGCCCGGCGGTTCTTCCGCGGACCCGTCGGACGTTAATTGTCGGCATAGGCTGGCCCAGGGCGACATGAGCGCAGCGGCGTACAGCCGGGAGGTGAAGGATGAAGCCTCACATCGATGGGACGAGGTTCGGTTCGATCACAGTCGACGGAACCGTTTTCAACCACGACATCATCATTCAGCCCGACGGCCGGGTAAAGAAGCGGAAGAAGAAGCTCTCCAGAGCCGTCTACGGCACGTCACATACGATCTCGCGACAAGAAGCGAGGTACG
The DNA here is from genome assembly GCF_049995355.1 of Dactylosporangium sp. McL0621. Taxonomy (NCBI): domain Bacteria; kingdom Bacillati; phylum Actinomycetota; class Actinomycetes; order Micromonosporales; family Micromonosporaceae; genus Dactylosporangium; species Dactylosporangium sp. McL0621. The sequence goes on along the minus strand of NZ_CP188259.1, from coordinate 7,169,191 downwards.
TGTACAAGCAGGCGGCCGGCGCGGAGCGCTTGATCGTGGGCGGCGGCCAGGACGGCAACGTAAGACTCTCGCCCGAGGCGGCCGCCTATCTGAAACGAAGGAATTGCCGCGTGAAGCTGGCGCCGACGCCCAAAGTGATCACTGTTTGGAATCGGACGAAGGGCGCGGCGGTCGGGCTGTTCCATGTAACCTGTTGACCCAGCCAAGGCGGCGACTCGCAGACTCCGGTCCAGTGCCCACTGGAGCGAGCCGGGGCTCGACCGATGTCGTTGCGAAGGACGTTCGCCGGCAACAACAGCGGTGAATGGTTGTCCGCAGACACCTTGGCTCACGACGCCGCCGCCATCCACGCCGACGCGAGGATCGGCTGAGCGCGCAGGCGTTGCCGCAGAAAGGTTCCGGGGCGACGCGTCCGTGGCTGCCCTCCGGCGGCGGTCCTCACGCCGACGGTGGTTGCGACCCCTCCGGTGGTGCCGACCGAGTCCCGGCCGATCGTCCACAGTGGGGTCGAGAGCTGCGCCGGGATGGACCGGCACATCGCCCAGCGCTTGGTCGCCGACGGAGACCGTCGTGGCCGGCACCGGAGGAATAGGTGCCGACCGTCTGATCCGCGGCGCTGGACCCATCGCAGTCGTCCGCCTGGCCGTCGCGATCCCGGCCCTTCTCGCACTCCTGCCGCTGCTGGTCGTCCGGGTGCTCGCTTGCCCTGCGCAGAGGCCGAGGCCGGGCTCCGTAGCCCTTACTCCGGGCTGGCCACTTCAGGCTGCAGCCGTGAAGCCCGAACCCGGTACCGGACGGCCGGGTGATACGAGGGTAGTGACGGTTTCGTGATCCGGCCACAACGTGACGATCGGGTCGGGGCGCGGCGGATGCCTACGCGTGCGCGGTAACCTAGTAGACGTGTGATTATGGCCGCATTCGATCCGGATTAGCCTATTTGTCGAGCGGACCCTTGCCGGCCGTGTCCGCGATCGTCGCTTTGTCGGTGGCCGCTGTTGTCGGTCTGAGCAGTTCGGGGCTGCTGAGCCCGTGGTGGTCGCTGGTCGTCAGCGACGCTGGGGAGGTCTCCGCCGCGCTCGCTGGGACCCTTGCCTGCTGGATCACCGCTGCTCGGCATTCCGGCGCGCAGCGGAGGTGGCGGCTGTGGATGGGCGCCGCGACATGCGGTTGGATGATCGCGCAGTCCCGCTGGGCCTGGCGCCAGCTGTTCGGCAACGTCGCGCTGCCCGTCCCGTCGCCTGTGGATGCCGTCAACCTGATCCTGGCGGTCTTCGCGCTTGCGGCGATCATCGTCCTGGCCACCGACCAGCCCGCGCGGGGCGCGCTGCGGCGCCCCGCGGGGCTGCTCGTGATGCTCCTCGACGGGCTCATTGTTGTGGGTGCGTTGTTTGTGCTCACCTGGGCTACCGCGCTCGGATCGGTGATGCGGGCCGGTGCGGCCACCCCGTTCGGCTACTGGGTTGCGATCTCCTTCCCGGTCACCGATCTGGTGCTGACCGTCATCGTCATTCTGGCCATCGCCGTATCCGCTTCGGCGGCGAACCGGGTACAGCTGATCGTTCTCGGAGCCGGACTGTTCTGTGTGGCGTTCTCGGACAGCGTCGTCGCGTACCTGCTGTCCGAGGGCGCGCAGAGCATGTCGCCGCTGGCCAATGTCGGGTTCGTCGCCGGGCCCGCTCTCGCCGTAGTCGCCGCGCTGACCCCGACCCGGAAGACGCCGCGCTGGGCGGTGCGCCCGGACGCACGCTGCGGCCACCTGTTGCTGCCCTACGTGCCCGTCGTCGGTACGGCCGTGCTGTTCATCGTCCAGCTCATCCGGGGCACCCCGATAGATAGCGTCGAGATCGTCGTCGAGACCGCGGTCATCGGAATGCTGATCATCCGCCAGGCGGTCACGCTCGCACAGAGCGCCAACCTAGTCGCGTCGAGGGCGCGGCTCGTGCTCGCCGCCGACCAGACCCGCCGACGGCTCGAGCGCGACCTGCACGATGGCGTCCAGCAGCGGCTCGTCTCGCTGGCGCTGGACATCCGCCAGGCCCAGGCCGACGTGCCGTCGGAGCTGACGCAGCTTCGGAAGCGGCTTTCGGGCGTCGTGGCCGGGTTGAACGGCACGGTCGACGACGTGCGGGAGATCTCGCGCGGCGTGCACCCTGCGGTTCTCACCGAGGGCGGCCTGCGACCCGCGCTGCGTACGCTGGCCCGCCGCTCCGCCCTCCCGGTGGAGCTCGACGTGCACGTGGACGGCCGGCAGCCGGAACCGGTCGAGGTCGCGGCGTACTACGTGGTTGCGGAGGCGCTGACGAACGCCGTCAAGTACGCCCAGGCCTCGCTCGTCCACGTCGGCGTGCAGGTCCGGGGCAACTACCTGCACCTGTCGGTGCATGACGACGGTGTCGGTGGCGCGGACCCGAAGCGCGGCACAGGCCTCATCGGACTCATCGATCGCGCCGAAGCACTGGGCGGCACCCTCACCCTCGACGCCCCGCACGGCCAGGGCACCCGCCTGCAGGCCGATTTCCCACTCGACCGACCGTGACCCGGTTGGAATAGCAGCGGGTCCCGTTCGTCAGGCCGTTGCCTTGCTGGGCATGCGGGTTCCAAAACCCCCGGCCGGCGCCGTGGCAGGTCGAGGCGAACGCCGGCGCGCCCGGCCGGCCGGTGAGCACGTACGACGCGGTGCCGCAGGTGCCGGTTGACGCGGGCGTAGTCGGCGGCCGCGGCCATCGCCCCGAGGTATTTGCGCCCGAGCGGCGACCTGCCTGCGCAGCGGCTCGGGCAGCGGCGCGTGGCCGAGCCCGGCGAGCTTCTGCTTGCGCGCTCCGGCGGCGTAGCCGAGGAGCGCCTTGAGCAGCGCCAGCTCGGCGGCGGGGTTGTTGCTCGCCGTCGCGCCCCGCAGACGTTAGTTACTACTGGCGTTTGTACACATCCGGCGGGCGTTTGCCCGTGGGCCGTACGGGTAGCCGGCGGCGATGGCTACCCTCACCGCCAGCGACCTGCACGCCTGGCTGGAGCGCCGCCGCCGCGACGGCGTCGTCACCTACGACCCGCAGCAGCGCTCCGCCACGGTGCTCGGCCACCCGGAGACCGTCGCGGTGCTCGCCGACGCCGCGGTGTACTCCTCAGACCTCGGCGACCTCATGCCCCGGCAGGAGGACTTCGAGCTGTTCCAGCGGGGCAACTTCGTGCGCATGGACCCGCCCCGCCACGGGGCCCTGCGCCGCCTGGTGAGCCAGGCGTTCACGCCGCGGGTGGTGGCCGGCCTCGAGCCGCGCATTGCCGAGCTGACCGAGGCGCTGCTGTCCGCCCGGGCCGGCGAGCGCGGGTTCGACCTGATCGAGGACCTGGCGTACCCGCTGCCGGTCATCGTCATCGCCGAGCTGCTCGGCATCCCGACCGAGGACCGGCCGCTGTTTCGCAGCTGGGCCGACCGGCTCTTCGAGCGCACCGACGCCGGCCCCGACGAGTCACTGCCGCGCCTGGCGAGCGAGGAGTCCCTGGCCGCAGCCGCCCCGGCGGTCCGCGAGATGAACGCCTACCTGCTCGCCCACATCCGCGCCCGCCGCGCCGCCCCGGCCGACGACCTGATCGGCCGCCTCGTGCAAGCCGAGGCCGACGGCGCCCGCCTGGACGACGAGGAGATCGTCGGCTTCGCCGGTCTGCTGCTGCTCGCCGGTCACATCACCACGACCGCGACGCTGGGCAACGCGGTGCTCTGCCTCGACGAGCACCCGGACGTCGCGGCCGACCTGCGGGCCGACCCGGCGCTGCTGCCCGGCGCGGTCGAGGAGGTCATCCGGCTGCGCACGCCGTTCCCGCGCCTGGTCCGCCGGGCCACCACCGACACCGACCTCGCCGGCGTCACCGTCCCGGCCGGCACGCTGGTCGTCACGTGGCTGGCCGCCGCCAACCGCGACGAGCGCGTCTTCGCCGACCCGGCCCGCTTCGACCCGCGCCGCTCCCCAAACCCGCACCTGGGCTTCGGCCACGGCCTGCACTTCTGCCTGGGCGCGCCGCTGGCCCGTATGGAGGCGCGCGTCGCCCTGGGCATCCTGCTGCATCGCTACGCCGACATCGCCGTCGATACCGCCGAGCCCGCCGAGTTCCGCAACCCATGGGTGATGATCACCCCAACGCGGCTGCCGGTCGCGGTGAGCCCGGCCACGGTCCCGGCCGGTTGAGCCGTTCTCAGGTCGACCAGAAGCCGTGGTCCTCAAGCTCGGCCACAAGCCGCCTGCCTTCCGGGCTGAAGGCCAGACTCCCGTAGTTGCCTCGGTGGCCGACCGGCGGCAGCGCGGCTGGCGGGTGGACGCCGTGCGGGACGACCGCAGACGCCACCACCCGGACCTGGTCGCCCGGGCAGAGGTCGGCGAGAGTAACCGCGAGCGGCCCCGAGCGGTAATCCGAATCATGGCCGCGTCGGCCCGCGTAGGGCATGCAATCACAGGTCACCTGCGTCGCGCGACCGTACGGGACTGGTTGTGCGGGCCTACATCCAGCCGGTCGGCTAGCGCTACCGGGCTTAGCGCCGCGTCGCGTTCTCATGAACAGTCGCCAGCACCCTCGAATGGTGTTATGCACGGTATGAGGCGCCGACAATTCGCGGAGGTGTCGGATGGGGAGCGGTGGAGCCCTGTCGGGCCGAGACCCGCCCATTCGGGGCGAAACAGTGCACGAGAGCGAACGCACGCGCGTGACTCGGCTGTTCGTTGCTGGGCGCAGGGTCATCCGTAAGGAGCCGCTGGGAGCGGACGCGCAGCGGCGGATGCAGCACGAGTTGGCGATCCTGGGGCGGCTGCGTGGTGTCGTGGGCGTCGCGCAGCTGGTGGAGGTGCCGCGGTGCCCGGAGTCGATTGTGGTGGAGGACGTTGGTGGCACGAGCCTGGCTGGGCTGGCGAAGCCGCTGGCGGTCGATGATCTGATCGGGCTTGCGGTGGAATTGGCGCGGGCGGTGGCGGGGATGCACCGCCGTGGGGTGATACACAGGGACATCACGCCGGCGAACATCTTGATCTCCCGCGACGGCGCCCCCTGCTTGGTGGATTTCGCCTTGGCGACGTCGCTGGCCGAGCTTCGTCCCGGGTTCACGCATCACACCGAGATCGTCGGGACGTTGGCGTACCTGGCGCCGGAGCAGACTGGGCGTACCGGCCGGTCGGTGGATCAGCGTGCCGACCTGTACGCGCTGGGCGCCACCCTGTACGAGTTGGCGACGGGTCAGCCGCCGTTCGGTTCCGGGGACCCGCTGCGGCTGACGCATGACCATCTGGCGCGGGTGCCGATTCCGCCGGCGCAGGTGAACCTTGCCGTGCCGGCGCCATTATCCGAGATCGTCATGCATCTGCTGGAGAAGGAGCCGGACAACCGGTACCAGACGGCCGACGGCGTGGTCCACGACCTGGAGCGGCTGCGCGACGCGGATCCATGTGCAGTGGCTGAGCTGCGGGTCGGTGAGCGCGATGTTCCGCTGCGGCTGCTGCCGCCGTCGCGGCCGGTGGGGCGCGATGAGGAGGTAGCCGCGCTGGAGGCGGCGTTCGAGGACGCGCTGGAGGGCCGATGTCGTGGGGTGCTGGTCGGCGGGGCGCCGGGGGTGGGCAAGACGGTGCTGGTCGATGAACTGCGGCCGGTGGTGACGGGCCGGGACGGCTGGTTCGTGGCCGGCAAGTTCGACCCGTATCGGCGGGATCTGGAGTTCGACGCTGTCTATCAGGCGTTTCGGGCGTTGGGTCGGCTGTTGCTGGCCGAACCGGAGGGTGAGCTGGCCGAGGTCCGTGGGCGGATCTTGGCGGCGATCGGGCCGAACGCGGGTCTGATGTCCGCGGTGGTGCCGGAGTTCGCGGCGTTGCTGGCGGTGCCGCCCGATCCGGGGGATCCGCTGACCGCGCAGGTGCGGGCGCAGCGAATGGCGGTGGAGCTGCTCCGCGCGGTCGCCTCGCGGAAACGGCCGGTGGTGGTGTTCGTCGATGACCTGCAGTGGGCGGGGCGTACGCCACTGGGCTTCGCGGACCTGGTGCTGAGCGAGGAGCCGGTCGACGGGCTGTTGCTGGTAGGCGCCTACCGCGAAGGCGACGTGGACGCGACGCATCCACTGGCGGCGCAACTATCCCGATGGCGGGAACAGCCCGGAGTGCGGCACCTGCAACTGGCCAACCTGCCGGTACCCGGCACGATCGCCATGGTTGCGGAGATGCTGCACGTGGACGAGGCCGCGGCGGCGGGCCTGGGCGAGGCGATCAACCCGCATACGTCGGGCAATCCGTACGAGGCGGTGGAGATGCTCAACGCGCTGCGTCGTGACGGTGTGCTGACGGCGGCGGCCGGGTGGCGGTGGGACGCGGCGGAGGTGCACGCTTACCTGGGCCGGTCGGAGATGGCCGGCTTGCTGACGGCGCGGGTTGAGGCCGTGCCTCCAACGTCCCGGCGGATGGTGGAGGCGATGGCGTGTCTTGGCGGGCGAGCCGAGCTGAGCGTGCTGCAGACCGCCGTCGCCGCGCCGGTAGGCGAGGTGGAACAGGCGCTGGCGCCGGCCCTCGATGAGGGCCTTCTGGTCGCTGAGCCCGGGGAGCGGGAGGCGGTGCGATTCCGCCACGACCGGATCCGCGAGGTGGTCCTGCGCGGGGTGGATCCGCAGCGGCGGCGCACCCTGCAGGTGGCGATGGCACGGCGGCTGGCCGGGGTGACGGAGTTGTTCGCGGTCGCGGCGGAGCAGTATCTGGCGGTGGTCGACGCGGTCGACGACCCCGCGGAGCGGCGGGTGGTGGTGGGACTGCTGCGGCGCGCCGCCGACCAGGCGGCGTTGATCGGGAACTACGCGCTGGTGAACGCGCTGTTGGCCGCCGCGCTGCGGCTCATCGGCCCGGCCGAGACGGCCACGCTCCTCGAGGTGCACACCGGCCGGCACGCCGCCCTGTACAGCATGGGGCGCCTGGAGGAAGCCGATGACGAGTACCGCACGATCGAGGGGTTGTGCACCACCGGCTTCGACCGCTCGGACGCGACGGTGGTGCAGGTGCGCAGCCTCACCCACCGGAGCCGCTTGGCGGAGGCGATCGGGCTTGGCCTGGCGTCGCTGCGTGAGCTGGGTGTCGTCATGCCAGCCGCAGACCGGCTCCCGATGCAGCTCGACCGCCGGCTCGACGACCTGTACCAGTGGCTCGACCAAACCGAAGACGTCGACGAGCTGACTCGGCCGGATGCCACCGAGCCGACGCTGCTCGCCGCGAGCCGTCTGATCAACGCAGTCCTGCCAGCGGCCTACTTCACCGCCCGCGCCACGTTCGCCTGGCTGAGCCTGGAAGCGCTGCGGGCCTGGATCGAGTGCGGCCCCGCCCGTACCCTGCTCGGCCCGGCCAGCCACGCCGGCTTCGCTGCTGTGGCGGTGCGCGGCGATTACGCCGTCGGGTACCGGACGTTGCGGCGGTTCGTCGCGCTGGGCGTAGCGCGCGGCTACGAGCCCGACACCTCGCAGACCCGATTCCTGTTCTCTCTGCAGGGCTGCTGGTTCGAACCGGTCGAAAGCTGTGTCCAAGCAGCTCAGCGGGCGCGCGAAGGGCTGATCGCGGGAGGCGATCTGGCCAACGCCGGCTACACCTACCACTCCACCGCGGTGAGCATGCTGGAATGCGTGCCATCGCTGGACGCCTACGTCGCCGAGATGGGGATCGGGCTGACCTTCTTGCGGCGTACCGGCAGCGAGCAGACCATCCAGTGGCTCGACAGCTACCGGTGGCTGGCTGGTGTGCTGCGCGGCGAAAGCTCCGTCGCGGCCGGGACGACAGTCCCGTTCGACCGATACGCCGACAGCCCGTGGGCGCTGTTCCACGTGCACATCAACCGCGCGATCGCCGCCGCCATCCTCGATGATCTGGCCGGCCTGACATGGCACACGGCGGCGGCGATGCCGCTGCTAGCGGCTGCTGCCCACGGCCTCTACGCGACTGCCCTGGCGCGCCTGCTGCGCGGCCTGGCCCTCGCCGGGCAGGCCCGCGCCAGCCACGGTGACGAGCGCGGCCCTCTGCTGTGCGAACTGGACGAGGTGACGCAGTGGCTGGCCGCCCGGGCCGCGGACGCGCCGGCGAACTTCCGGCATCTGCTGCGGTTGCTCGAGGCGGAGCGGGCCTGGGCGGTCGGCGACTTCCGCGCCGCCGTCCTCGGCTTCGACGCCGCCCGGCGCGACGCCGCCCAGGTGCAGCGGCCGTGGCACCGGGCCCTGATCACCGAACGCGAGGCGCGCTTCTTTCTCGCCCACGGCGTCGAACACGTCGGTCACGACCTGCTCGCCGAGGCCCGCCAGGAATACCTCGCCTGGGGGGCGACCGCGAAAGTCGACCAACTCGACTGGGCGTACCCGACGCTGCGGCCACCGGCGGAGGCGATCGCCGCACCCGGCGCCGACCAGCCGGGTGGTCCCGCCCATCGTCGCTCCACCGTCACGACCGGAACGATCGACCTGCTCGGCATCCTGTCCGCCTCGCAGGCGCTGAGCTCCGAGACCAACGTGGCCGGGCTGCACTCCCGTCTGGTCGAGGTGGTCAGCGCGATGACCGGCGCCACCGGCGTCCATCTGCTGGTCTGGAGCGACGACCGGCAGGACTGGCAGCTGTCCGCAGCCGGCGCCGACGGCGGCGCCGTCCCGGTCAGCGGTACCGGTCACGAACACGCCGTGCCGATGTCCGTGCTGCGATACGTCCAGCGGACGCGTGAACTGCTGGTCGTGGGCGACGCCACCCGCGACGACCGCTACGCCCGCGACCCGTACTTCACCGACATCACCTGCTGCTCGCTGCTGGTCGTGCCCATCGTCAACCGCGGCACACTGCAGGCGGTGCTGCTGCTCGAGAACCGCCTCATCCGCGGCGCGTTCACCATCGAACGGCTCGACGCTGTCAAACTCATCGCCGGCCAGATCGCCGTCTCCCTCGACAACGCCCACCTGTACGCCGACTTCCGCCGCATCGCCGACGAACAGACGGCGTTGCGGCGGGTGGCGACGCTGATCGCCCACGGAGCCGGGCCCGATGTCGTGTTCGCCGCGGTGGCCGACGAGGTCGGCACGCTGTTCGGCGCCGACGGCACGGCGATCGTGCGGTTCGAGCCCGACGGGGAGGTGACGGTGCTGGGCGGCTATGGGCTCGAGCAGTCCCGACCGGGCTGGCGCGGCAAGCCCGACCCTGAGACGGCCACGGCGGCGGTCCAGGCCACAGGGCACGCGGCTCGCCGCGACGTGGACGACCCGACGCCGTCGCGCCGGCCCGGGATCACCCTCGTGGGCATCCGCTCCGTAGTCGCCAGCCCGATCGTGGTCGAGGGCCGGGTCTGGGGCGCCATGCGCGTCGGATCGGGGCGCCGACGACTGTCCCAGGACACCGAACAACGGCTGGCCGACTTCACCGAGCTCATCGCGACCGCCATCGCCAACGCCGAAAGTCGGGCCGAGCTCACCACGTCGCGTGCTCGGATCGTCGCCACCGCCGACGACACCCGCCGGTGTATCGAGCGGGACTTGCACGACGGCGCCCAGCAGCGGCTGGTCGTGCTGGCGCTGCAGCTACGCGCGGCGCAAGCGGCGATGCCGCCCGAACTCGACGCGCTCAACGCACAGCTCGACGCCGCCGTCGCCGGGGCGAGCGACGCACTGGACGAGCTGCGCGAGACCGCGCGCGGCATCCACCCGGCCATCCTGACCGAGGGCGGCCTCTGCCCGGCGCTGCGCACGCTCGCCCGCCGCTCACCGATCCCGGTCGACCTCGACATACACGCCCACGGGCGGCTCCCCGAGCAAATCGAGGTCAGCGCGTACTACATCGTCGCCGAGGCACTGACCAACGCGGCCAAACACGCGCACGCCTCAACCGTCACCGTCACCGTCACCGCAGACGCGCTCCTGCGCATCACGGTCCGCGACGACGGCGCCGGCGGCGCCGACTTCGCCCGCGGCACCGGCCTGCTCGGCCTCAAGGACCGCGTAGAGGCGCTCGGCGGCCGAATCCTTCTCCACAGCCCCCGGGGGGCAGGCACCGACCTGCGCGTAGAGCTCCCGCTCACCGCCACGAACAGCGACGACGCGCGTCGCGCGAACTTGAACGAGGCGAAGTTCGACCCGCGGTCGGAGTGATGGATCAGCTCCTGGTCGTCGTCGATGAGCGAGTTGTCGACGGGCCGGCCGACCGCGCGGCTTTGGGCGCGGGCGTCGCGAAAGGCGTGCCACGCGATACAGCGCCAGCCGTGCCGGCGTACCGACGGGACGGCGCGGTCGCGGCCGGCTCTACCGCGATGCCCGGGGGCGGTTGGAGGGGCGAAGGCCCGGACGTACAGTGAAATGTCGGAAATGACCCTCATCGGAGTGGGGAGACGGGCTATGGAGTACGACACCTTCATCGGGCTCGTGCGGGACCAGGGCGGCGTCGAGCCGGGTCGCGTGGACACGGTCAGCTGCATGGCCGTGAGTGTGCTGGCGCAGGGCATCTCGCCGGATGCCGCCGCCGGGCTCGCCGACCGGCTGCCCGACCGGCTCCGGCCGTACCTGCGCCACGACGGCCCCACCGAGAGCTACGGCGCCGACGAGTTCCTGCGCCGCCTCGGTCGGCACATCGAGGCCTCGCCCGCGGCCTCCGAGTACGCCGCGCACGCGGTGCTGATGGCCCTGCGCGAGGCGGCCGCGGGTGACGCGTACCGGCAGCTGCGCGCCGAGCTGCCGACCGACTTCGGCCCGCTGTTCGAGCCGGCCGGCGAGCCGCGCCGCGCCGAGCTGCAGCAGGAGGCGACCGGCCTGCGCGGCACCGGGACGGCCGCGCCGGAGGCCGCCGCGCGCGAGGAGGCGGGCACGGCGACCGACGTCATCGAGGCGCCGGCCGGCGGTCCGCCGGACTTCATCGGGGTGCTGTCCGCGGACGAGTTCGTCGACCGGGTCGCCGAGCGCGCCCGGCTCGACCGGGACGCGGCCCGCCTGGTCACCGACGCCGTCCTGGAGACCCTCGCCATGCGGGTCACCGCCGGGCAGATCGACGACCTCAAGCCGTTCGTCCCGCCCGAGCTGCACGCCGCGTTCGACCGCGGCACGCAGCGCAGCCGCGGCCGCCCGCGGCGCATGGACCTCGGGCAGTTCCTCGACGAGATCGCCGTCGCGGAGGGCCCGGGCGTCACCGAGGAACAGGCCGCCGCGCACGCTCGCGCCGTGCTCGCCGTGCTGCGCGACATCGTGCCGGAGAAGGAGTACCGCGACACGGTGGCGCAGCTGCCGAAGGAGTACTCCGCGATCCTGCCCGGCTGACCGCCGCTCAACGCTCGTTCGGGGCACCTGCCGGCAGCGGGTGCCCCGAGCGGGCACCGGCCGGCAGCAGGTGCGCGACCTCGGGAGCGGTCGCGGCGAGCGCGTACGCCCGGCGCTCCGCCTCGACCTCGAAGCCCGTCGCCCGATGGGAGTGCTGGCGTATGTGCTCCTCCCAGCTCGGCACCTGGAACACCTCTACGAACGTCCACGGATGCTCGCCCTGGCGGTACAGCCGCCATCGCGTCGCGCCGGTGCGCCGCCGGCCTTCCCCCACCTGCTCCAAGGCTTCCACGAACGCGGCCTCGTTCGCCGGCTCGACCCGGTAGGTCACGATGACGAGCACCGGGCCGGCCTCGGGCTCCGGTTCGAGTTCGAGGTGAGGCTCCGGCCAGTACACCGTCGGGTTCCGGTCGATGTGGTGGGTGTCGAACAGCGGCAGCAGCCGGATGGTGGCGGCGCCGAGTAGCATCGCGGCGCCGGCGGTCGCGAAAGCCCAGGCCAGGCCGGCGTGGGTGGCCACCGTGCCCCACAGCAGCGCGCCGAGCGCCTGGCCGCCGAAGATCACGATTTGGTACGCCGAGAGCCCGCGCGCCCGCACCCACACCGGCAGGAACAGCTGCATCTGCGCGTTGATGGTGGACAGGACCGCCACCCACGCGACGCCGGCCGGCACGAGCGCGACGGTCACCGCGAGCATGTCGTGCCACAGCGCGATGAGCAGCAGGCAGCCGGCGTAGGTGGCGCTGGCCACGAGCAGGGCGACGTTCGTCCGCAGCAGCCGGTGCAGGTGCGGCAGGGCGATCGCGCCGACGATCGCGCCGACGCCCAGGGCGGCCATGAGCGCGCCGTACCCGCCCGCGCCGACGCCCAGCAGCCGGCTCGCGACGAGCGGCAGCAGCGCCCACAGCGCGGTGGCGGGCACCACGAACAGTGTGGCGCGCACCAGGATCCGGCGGGTCACGGGAGAGTGGCGCACGTACCGGCCACCGGCGCGCAGCGCGGCCAGGAAGCGCTCCGGGTCCTCGCTCGCTGCCATCGGCCCCGGCCGCCAGGCGATGAGCACGGCCGCGAACACCGCGATCGACAGGGCGTTGAGCGCGAACACGGCCGCGATGCCGATCCACGCGATCACAAGGCTGGCCAGCGCCGGGCCGACGGCGCGGGCGAGGTTGACGCTGACGGCGCCGAGCGCCGAGGCATGGGCCAGTTCCCGCCGCGGTACCAGCTCGGGGATGAGCGCACCGAAGGCCGGGACCGTCAGCGCCGCGCCGGAGCCGAGCGCGAACGTCAGCGTCAGTATCAGCGCCGGCGTCATCTCGCCGAGCGCGGTCGCGACCGCCATCGCGGCAGCGACCGTCGTCATGAACAGCTGGACGGCGATGAGCAGGTGGCGGCGGTCGAAGATATCGGCGAGTACACCCGCGGGCAGGGCGAGCAGCAACCCCGGCAGCGTGGTCGCGGTCTGCACCATCGCGACGAGGATTTCCGCGCCCGGGATGGACACCAGCAGCCACTGGGCGCCGACCGTCTGCATCCACGTGCCGATGTTGCTGACGAGCATCGCGATCCACAGCGCGCGGAACGTCGGCACGCGCAGCGGCGCCCACGCCGAACCCGCCGGGCCGCTTACCTTTCCCAGCGTCGCGGTCACGTGAGCGACGTACCCACCCAGTACGACTTGTCTCGCTCCTACCGCGATTTCCGCGCAAGTCCGGTCACTGCACATGCAGGGCCTACGACTTCGACATCTACCGCCAGCGGGTCCGTGCCGAAGGCATCACCCCGCACATCGCCCGCCGCGGCGTCACGCACGGCTCCGGCCTCGGCGTGCACCGCTGGGTCGTCGAACGCACGGTCGCGCTGCCGCCATCATCTGCTACCGACGACTCAACCCTCGATCATTCTGTTAGGACCTGTCAGGCAATCGGGGCACGCGTCCCCGGCATGGCCCTTCCACGCGGCTCCGTCTGCCCCTCACGCACGTCGATCGATCAGCTGGTGCGTTGCTGCCAGATGGTCAGCAGGCTTTCCTCGTTGACGAATGGCGCGCCATTGAAGGAGTTGCTGATCAAAAGGCCCGTTGCCGGTGAACTATCGCTGTCCCAGTACACGAATGGGATCCCGTCACGGCTGCCCACAATGCGGCCACCACTCATGCCCTGGGCGTGGTACGTCGTCGTGTCATGGGAAATCTTGGCGCCGCCGGACCGGGCGTCGTTTCGACCTTCGGGGCAATCGGGTCGCCCGCTCGCGTGACCAGCACCGCCACGGCGAACCCCGCGACGGTGAGCGAACGGTGGGTCCGGTACCACCGTGGCGGCTGCGTGGTGTCGGCATCAGCAGTCGGCGACAGTGACACGGTCTCTGGCTGACGGGGTGGCAGTGCGTCGGTACGCGGCGGCGACGGTGCCGGTCCAACGGCTACCAGATCGGCAGCCGGGTCGAGGGCCTCGTCAGCGACAAGGTCCGCGGTGTTGCCAGCAGCCGGATCGACGGTCAAGCCGGTGGCGTCCAGCGCCCCCTGAGCAACGACGAGCTCGGGTTGTTCGATGATTGTCGGCGCTATGCCGAGGCGGCGGTGCAGCAGCGTCGCGACCAGCGGGATCCGGCTGGCGCTGCCGACCAGGAAGATTCCGGCGATGCGATCGGCCGGGACGGCGGCGCCGGACAGCGTGGCCGAGGTGGGCGAGACCGTACGATCGAGCCAGGGCCGTGCTCGCCGTTCCAACTCCTCACGCGTCACGAACGTCTCGGCATTCAGGAGCGGCAGGTGGATCGCCGCTGTGGTGCCCATCGACAACTGTTCCTTGGCCTCGCGTGCATCGTCGAGCAGCATCCGGCGGTGCCGCCGGTCGTTCAGTGTCGTCGGCTGGTCCAGGCGCCGCCAGGCGGCCGGGTCGGTGCCCGCGTACTGTTCCGCGACGTGGGCTACGACGACATGGTCCAGGTCGACGCCACCCACGTCGTCCAGTCCGTCGCTGGCCAGCACCCGCCAAGTCGGTATCGGATTGGCGTTGCACGACGCTCACGTCGAACGTGCCGCCGCCGAAGTCGTACACCACGACCGCAGATCCGACCGGCACCGGCCGATCGAGCACCCGGGTGAAGAATGCTGTGGCGGCCAACGGCTCAGCCAGCAGCTCAAGATTGTCCATACCGGCCTGGTGAGCGGCGGTGAGCAACAATTCGCGTCGCCTGGGCCCCCAACCGACCGGATGGGTCAGCACCGTGCGGGTGGGCGAACCACCGCCAACGCGCACCGCTTCGGCAACCACCCGACTCAGGACTGCCGCGATCAGGTCGACCACAGGCACCGCTGTCTCACCCAGCAGCACGTTGCCGTCGTCAATACACCGCTTCGGGTTCGGCTCGTACCGCGCCGGATCGCTGCCGGCGTATCGCTGAGCGTGGCGGCCGGTGACAGGTTGCCCATCGTTTCCGAGGAACACCGCCGAGGGCAGCATCGGCGAACCGTCGAACAGTAGCGGTTGCGACCGAAGCGGTTGGGACCGATCGTCCGGCCAGCGCAACACTGCGACCGTGTTCGATGTGCCGAAGTCGACTGCGAGCTGAAGGCCACCCACCGGCGCAGCCTAGCGAAGCGTCATGGGGCATCGATCCCCGCCCCGGCCGGGGGTGCTGCCGGTATGGCATATCCCGGACGACTCGGCGAACGCCGTCAACGCACTGGCGCGGAGGCGTCGGCCGGCGGGTTCGGTGCGCTCCATGGCGATGGCTGCGGCAGGGACCCGGTCCGCGACAACCGGCCGACCAGCGCCCGGCAGCACCGGCCAACGCCCAGGGACGGCACCGCGAGCGTGCCGTCCCGCACCGGACCCTGCCCAACCGCATCGAAGCATGAGGACCGCTAGATGCTCGAGCACGCCGACGCATCCATCACATTGCGGCAATGGCTCGACGTCGTGCGCCGCGCCCGACTCGGACGGACCCCGAAAGCCGTCGCGCTGATGCTGGCCACCTACGCCGACAACGACGGCCGCCGTGTCTTCCCCAGCGTCACGCGGCTCGCCGTGGATCGCCGATTCATCACTCCAGACGATCAAGTGCGTCCAGGCGCAGCTTGACGAGCGATGTCAGCTCGCGGCGGGCGGTGCGTAGGCCGGCCGGGTCGGCCGGAGGCAGACAGGCGCCTTTGACTGCCAGGATCAAGAGCCGCGCGACAGGCCCGCTCCGCCGACGGGGGAGCGGCGCCATCATGCGCTCCAGCGCCAGCCGCCAGCGCTCCTCCGCCTGTGCCACGGTCCGCGCGACGACCGGGTCCCGGCGCGCGTGCAGGGCGACCTCTGCCAGCACGTGTGCAAGCCGCGGATCGTCCTCCAGCAGTGCGAAGACCCGGTCCAGGTGCGCCACCACCCGCCGGGCCGGGTCGGTCAGCTCCGGCGCCGCGGCGCGCCGGAAGAACACGTCGTGCCCGTACTCGACCACGGCCCGGATCAGGTCATCTTTGCTGGTGAGATGGTAGTGCACGGTGGCGATGTTCACCCCGGCCGCGGCGGCGACGTCGCGCATCCGGAGCCCGTACAGCCCATTTTCGGCCACGCACCGGTAGGCCGCCTCGACGATCACGTCGCGGCGCCCGGGATCCTTCTGTGATGTCCCCACCCCGTGACGGTACCGCTGGCCGACGCTATGCTCCAATCAATCAGTTGATTGGAGACCCTGGCATGCAATCGGCGTTGAACCTGGTCATGCGGGCAGTCCTCGCCACCCCGGTACTGCACCGGACGGTCAGCAACCGTGTACTGCTGCTCGACGTCGTCGGGCGCAAGTCGCAGCGACGGTATCGGATCCCGGTCGGCTACGTCGCGACCGCGGACGGCCTGCTCATCGGCACCGCCGGCCGCTGGCGGCGCAACCTGCGCCCAGATTTGCCGGTGCAGGTCACGATCGGCCGCCGGCGGCGCGACATGCTGGCGGAGGTGGTCACCGACGAGGAAACGTGCACCGAACTGTACCGCTCGATCCTGGCCCACAACCCGGTCCACGGCCGTTACGCCCGGATCCGCCGCTTGCCCGGCGGCGCACCGGACCCCGACGACCTCCGCGCAGCCCTCGCCCGGGGCGTCGCGGTCGTCCGCCTCCACTGACGCGTCGGTGGAGGACGAAGGCCGCTATCAACCTGAAGCTATGGAGGATCGGCGCTCGGCGCGGAACCCGTAGGCGTGGAAAGACACGGCGCGGCGGTGGCTGTCGCGTCAGCGCAGGCCCACGGTCAGGCCGGGCGCGCCGGGCGGCAGCTGGACCCGCCTGACCGCCGTCAGGCCGTGCGCCGCGAGCAGCCGGGCCGCCGAGTCGCCGTCCAGCGGGGTGCCGCCGTAGCTGACGGTCTTGAAGCGGGCGATCGCGTTCTCCAGCTCGGTGCCCTCGTAGATTCCGTGTCCGATCATCAGCATGCCGCCCGGCCGCAGCGCGGCCGCGATGTGGGCGACGCCGTTGCTGAAGGCCGGCTCCGGGACGAAGGGCGCCGGAATCCAGGCGAGGTCGTAGTCGGCCTCGTCGGCCAGCTCCGCCACGTCCGCGTGCAGCACCTTGACGCGGTCGGCGACCGCGGACGCCGCGATCTGGGCCTGTGCCAGCCGCAACACCCTCGGCTCGACGTCGAGGCCGACCACGTGCAGCCGGGGAAACGCCTGGGCGTAGCCGATCGCGAGGGCGCCGACGCCGGTGCCCACGTCGAGCATCCGGGCGCCCGGACGGGCGAGCCGGTCGGCGAGGTCGGCGAAGTGCGGCAGCACGAACCTCGTGAACAGTGCGGCCGCCGACCCGCTCGCGCGGCCCTGCGCGATCAGCGTCTCGTCGCTGTGGGCCGACCAGCCGGCGTGCGATCCGTCCAGCAAGGCGGCGGCCTGCAGCAGCGGCGAGGCGGCCATGCCGTGGACCTGCTCCGCGGAGAACGGCAGGCGCGACGGGTCGGCCAGCGCGTCGCCCAGCCCGGCCGCGGCCATGACATCGCGAGCCGCGCCGGCCAGCGCGCCGCCGGCCGCGCCGCCGGTGGCCACGGCCAGCGCCGCCAGGCACGTCGCGCCCAGGTCCCATTCGCGCACCGCGCCGGTGACCCGCATGGTTGCCTGCTCGTCGGTCGTCTCGCTCACGAACGCTCCTGTCAAGGCCGGGGCCCAACCGTACTCCCACGGCCGCGCGCCCGCTCAGGCGAAACCCCGGGACGCGGTCCGTCACCAGGCCCGGGTCGTGCAGCGGGACGTCGTGGCTCGCGCCCGTGACGACCTCGACTCGGGCCGCTACACGGTGGTCTCGGTCTGGCTGAGCCGTCGCGGATCGTCCCGCCCCCAAGGCATTCTGGGCCGGTCCCGGGCCGCCTTGAACGAATCGAACGGCATCCGCACTGTCGGTGCAGGATTCAGGTCCGATGCTCGAGCAGGTCGTCGGCGAGTTCCGTCATCTGGTCGGTGGCACCGATGGCGCAGGGCCAGTGGTGCGTCGTGGCCGCCCAGCGCTAGACCGCGCTGGTTGGCCGGGTGTATCCCGTCCCGGTCGGACGTGAGGACGTCGAACAGTACCGGCCCGGTTCCGGGTAGCGGCATCACCTGCGCTTCGACGGTGATGTCCAGCCCGACGTCGACTCGGGATGCGTAGCCAGGGTCATCGACCCGAATAATGACTCGCTGTGGACCTGTCCGCGAGATCCGCTGCGTCCACCGCACGAGCCTTTCAAGGTCACCAACGAAGATCCGGTAGTCCTCCAACGCCAGGTCCCCGTCGAAGACCAGCGTTCCGAGTAGCGGCATTGAACCTGACCAGAACGACACTCGGGTATGGCCGGCCTGGCCACGTGTCTTGACCACAACATGCCGCCCGTCGGCGTCGGCCGGTCCGTCGCCCCAGTCCAGCTCCGGCCAACTGGTCGACCCCACGACGAGCAGACCATGGTTCGCATACACCTCGACCGCGCCCGACAACATCTGCAATCAGCCTCCACAACCACCGCCCGGCACGCAGGCGCCTGCGCCCGTGGCCAAAACATAGCGCGAGCCGCCGATGCCGCCTGGTCGGGTGCGCACATCTGCCGCGATCCAAGCGCTCGATGCTTCGTCGAGCGCGTGGTGCCGGTGGCCTGTGGGTGAGTCAGAATTGCGGCGTGTCATATGACCTTGCCGTTTGGGAGGGTGACCGGCCGGCGGGGCGTGGGCGGCGGTGCTGGCCGCGGAGCACGCGCGCCCGGGAAGAGTGGACGGTCCTGATCGAGGGCCACCACGACGGCTACCTGTCCTGGCCCGAGTACCTGGCGGCCGAGGCGAAGCCGGCCGCCAACAACACCCAGAAACACGCCCGGCCGGTGCGTGAAGCCGTCGCTTCCGGCCAAGGACTCCCTGTAGGCCCTGGCCGCGGACCTGCCCCGGCTGTGGCAGGCCGAGACCACCAGCCCCCGCGACCGCAGACGGCTGCTGCACACCCCCCGACGCGGTCTACAACTGGCTGCGCCTCGGGCCGGTGCCCGCCCGCCGGGGTCCCGGCGGACGCTGGTGCATCCCCTGGGACCCGGCCACGCAGGAGATCTACCGGCAGAAGATTGCAGGCTCGTTCCGGCTCAAGCCGGCCCTGCCGACACAGCACACCGCAGCCCGAACCGAACCCCCGCCGCGGTGAGCACACCAGATGCATCAGCACGACGAGGATCAGGGGGAGCAGATGGTGACCGAATGGACCAACGACATGGCCATCCAACGCTGGGGGACGATGCCCCGCGACGCGTTGCAGGCCACGGCACACGACGGCGACTTCGCCAAACGCCATCTGATCAACCCGGTCCTGCTGCGCATGCTCGGCGACCTGGCCGGGCAGTGGATCCTCGATGCGGGCTGCGGCAACGGTTACCTCAGCCGGATGCTGGCCGGACGCGGCGCCACGGTCGTCGGCGTCGAGCCCGGCCAGTCGCTGTTCGACTTCGCCGTGGAGCAGGAAACCGTTGCGCCGCAAGGTATCCAGTACGTGCAGGCTGACCTGTGCGCCCTGCCGGACCTCGGCGCGTCGTTCGACGCCGTGGTCGCCAGCATGGTCCTGCCCGCCAACCCAGACTGGACCGGCGCCATGCGGGCGTGTGTGCACGCGCTCAAGCCCGGCGGGCTGTTCGTGTTCACCGTCAACCACCCCTGCTTCGAGCAGCTGTGGACCACCTGGCGCCGGCACGGCGAGTACCGCACCGCCCGCTACCTCGCCGAGTACGAGATCCCCGGGCCCAGCGGTGTCGACTTCCACCGCACCATCGCGACCTACCTCAACCAGCTCACCAGACTGGGCTGCCAGCTGACCGAGATCGCCGAGCCCGGCCTGACGCCGCAGCTCGCCGAGGACGGCCCCGGCGGCATCGACGCCTACGCCCAGCTGCCGAACTTCCTCATCGTCGCCGCGCGACGAGCGGCCTGACCATCACGACCGGTCCCGCCATGCCGCCGCGGCGGGCGGCACCGGTAGTCTCGAGCCCGTGGCGACGGCCGGTTTCAGCCCACGCCCTGGCAGGGGTTGGCGTCGATCCGGCACGCGGTCGGATCGGCGTCGAGCAGGGCCGCGCCGCTGACCCGGAACGACACCGTGACCGAGCTGGCCGGGCCGACCTTGACGGTGGCCGCCGTCGGGATGAACGTCCACGCGGCGCCGTCGCGGGTCACCGTCGCGCCTTCGACGTCGGCGATGCCCAGGGTGACGCGCGGCAGCGTCAGCGTGACGGTCCAGCCGCTCACAGTGGCCGCGCCCTGGTTGGCGACGGTGACCGTGGCCGGGTAGCCCGCCAGGCCGCCGTCGGGGCCGCGGGCGAAGCGAGCGGTCAGGGGTACCGCAGCGGTCCTGGACTGGGCGGACCCGGCAGGGCGCGGCGGCGCGCCCGACGGCGGCGGCGCGGGCGCCGACCCGATCTGCTGTGCGACCGCGTCCGGGCGCCCGGCCGGCGACGGGGCAGCGGCGGCGCCCGGCGGCCGGGCCGCGGACGTCGGCGCGGAGGACGGCCACAGGAACGCCTCGACCAGCGCGCCGGTGCCGAGCACGGTGACCGCCGCGGCGGCGACCAGTCCGCCGGAGAGCCCGTAGCGGTGCAGGGCTCTCACAGCGCACGCAGCCCGGTGAGGACCTTGTCCAGCAGCCCCTTCGACGGCGCCTCGCCGGTCCGGGCCGGCCCGGCAGCGAGCAGCCCAGCGCGGTGCAGGTCGGACACCAGCACCCGCGCGGAGTGCAGTGGCAGCCCGAGCCCGGCGGCGACCTCGGCGAGCGACACTGGCCGCGCGCACAGCCGCAGGATCTCTGATTGCTCCGGGGTCAGCTCCTCCAGGCCGGTGGGCGCCGGCCCGGCGGTCAGCACCGCGGCCGGGTCGAGGGGCCCGGCGCCGCTGGCGACGCGGCCGCGGGTCAGGGCGAACAGCCGGACCACGCGACCGGCGTCTTCGTCGTACCAGACCTCGTCGGCCAGGTCGCGCGTCATGGTGCGATCCTTTCCGGCTCGGGCTCCGCGTCGTCGCACTGCATGGGGATCTCCAAGGTGCCGGCATCGGTTGGGACGATCAGCGTGAGAGGGAGCCGTACCCGGGCCACGATGCCGCCGCGGGGCGCCGCACTGAGGTCGACCTCGATGTCGTGCTCGCGGGCCAGGCGGCCGGTCAGGCGCAGGCCGGTGCGGGGAGCGTCGCCGGCGGCGGGCGGGCGGTAGGGCCGGGCGAGGGCGTCGTGCGCCGCGGCCAGCTCCGCCACGCCCAGGCCGGGGCCGCGGTCCTGCACCAGGATGGTGTACGTCGTGAGGCCCAGCTCCCCGGTCACCCACACGGTGGCATCGCCGGGCGCGGCGCGGGTGGCGTTGTCGATGAGCTCGGTCAGCAGGTGGGTGACGGCGCCGACGGCCGGCCCGGCGAGGGCGGCGGCGTCGACGGTGGCGACCATCACCGCGGCGTGCCGCTCGACCGACGCGGCGGCGGCGCGGGCCACGTCGACGATCGGGACCGGGCGGCGCCAGCGGCGGCCGGGCTCGGCGCCGGCGAGCAGGATCGCCCGTTCGGCGTAGCGGCGCAGCTGGGTCGCGAGGTGGTCGGCGCGAAACAGCGCGGCCAGGTCGTCGGCATCGCGGTCGCGCCGCTGCAGGTCGTCCAGCACGGCCAGCTGGCGGTGCAACAGCGCCTGGCTGCGCTGCGCGAGCTGCACCAGCACGGCCGCATCGACGTCCGCGGCGGCCGGGGGCGCCGTGTACCGCCGGAGCCGGTGCGCGGCCAGCACCGTGACCAGCCCCAGGCCGGTGTAGAGCCCGGCCAGGGCGACGGACCAGGCGCCGGGCCCGGCGGCAGCGTCGGCCTCATGGCGTACCGCCGCCGCCACCGCCGCGAGGTCCGCGGACAGTGCCGGGTCGGCGGCCGCCCGCCAACCCGGGGCGTCAACCGTCCCTTCGCCGCACAGCAGGGCATCCTCGGCGGCGACCAGCGCGGCCGGCGGCGCGTCGCCGGCGCTCAGCATCCGCCGGGCGCCGACGAACCGGGCCAATTTCGCCCGATCGGCGTCGCCGGGCCGCGGTGCGGCCGACACGAGGGCGTCCTCGCGGGCCAGCAGCTCCTCGGCGCGGGCACGGTCGGCCGCTGCGCGGGGCAGCACCGCCGCGCCGAGGTCCAGGCCGGCGTCGACGGCGGCGTCGTAGGCGGCCGCGGCGCGGTCTCGGTCCAGCGAGCCGGCGTCGGCGCCGGCGCGCACCGCGGGAAGGGCGGCGACCCGCTCCAGCAGCCGGTCCGCGTCGCCCGCGGCGGCCGGGCGGCTCCACGTGACCCGCAGCCGGCCGGCGGAGCGGCGCAGCCCGGCGGCCAGCTCGTCGGTGCGCCGGCGTAGCCCGGAGAGCCGGTCGCGCACGTCGGTGCCGGCGAGGGCAACTGCGGTGAGCCGCCGCTCCTCCTGCAGCGCGGCGACGACCGGCTGGGCCGGTTCGGCCAGGTCGACCGTGGCCGCCCGGTCGCGGATTGCCGACAGCGCGGTGCTTCCGCCGTGGTACGCGCCGAACGACCAGAGGGCGAGCAGCAGGAGCAGCGGGGTGTACCGCCGCAGCGAGATCATCACGGCGACTCCTCATCGGCGGTGAGCACGCGCAGCCTTGCGAGCAGGTCGGCCCGGGTCGCGCAGCCGAGGCGCTGGCGCATGCGGGCCATGTGGTGCTCGACCGTCTTCGCCGCGATGAACAGGCGGTCGCCGATCTCGCGGTACGTGAGCCCGTCGAGCACCAGGCGCGCCACCTCCCGCTCGCGGTCGCTGAGCACCGCCTCGGCGGCCCGGGCCGCGGCCTCGGCCGGGCGACCGGGTGAGCGGCCCTGCAGGGCGCGGGCGCACTCCAGCAGGGCGGTCATCGCGCGCCGGTCGGTGGTGCGGATCGCGGCCTGGCCGGCGAGGCGGGCCGCGTCCCAGCGGAAGCCCACCTCGTGCAGGCCGCGCGCCGCCGACTCGACCGCGGCCGGGTCGACCCGGCCGTTGAGCACCTCCAGCCAGCTCGCTGCGGCCGCCGCGGCCGCCGCGGCGTAGGCGGTGTGACCGGCGTGCGCGGTGAGCGCGGTGACCTGGCGGGCGGCCAGCGCGGGCTGCTCGGCGATGACCGCGGCGTGCAGCGCGCTCCAGTGCAGCGGCACCGCCCACAGCGGCGGCTCGCCGAGCCCGGCCAGCAGCTGGTCGGCGTCGCGCAGGTGCGTGGTGAGCCAGCGCTGCTGGCCCAGGCGGGCCGCGGCGATCGCGAACTCGCCGAGCGGAAGCAGCGTGAACAGGTCGATGGGGTGGCGGACCAGCGCCTCGCAGGCGACGGGCCAGGCGCGGTGCAGCGCGGCGAGGTCGCTGCGGCGGCGGGCCAGGCCGATGCCGAGGGCGGCGGCGAAGACCAGGTCGCGCGCCTCTGGGCGGTCCGGCCCGGCGCTCGCCGCGGCCAGCCGCGCCTGGGCGCCGGCCAGGTCGCCGCGCACCAGATCCAGCCATGCGCGTAGCAGCGCGTGGCGGCGGGCCAACAGCGCGCCGCCGACGCCGGCGGCGGCCGCCCGGGCCAGCACCGACTCGCCGATGTCCAACTCGCCGCAGTGCAGGGCGACGAGGGCGGCCAGGGCGGCCGGGCTGTCCGGCAGGGCCACCCCCGGCCCGGCCGACTCGAGCAGCGCCGCCGCCTGCACGAGCGCCGACAGCGCGCCGGTGGCCGGACCGGAGACGGACGCCCGCACCCCGCGCGCCATGAGCCCGGCGGCGCCGGCCAGCAGCGTCGGCGGCCCATCGGCGGGCGATTGGCGCAGCGCGGCGTCGGCCTCGGCGGGCTGGCCCACGCCGAGCAGGCCGATCGCGGCGAAGGCGGGGGAGGGGCCGTGGTCGGACCAGCGGTACAGCTCGGCGGAGCGGGCCAGCTGCCCGCGGTGGGCGATGACGGTCGCGGCCAGCAGCGCCGCCTCGGCCCGTTCGGGCGAGCCGGGAGTCGCCATGACTTGGTCGGCCAGGCGTAGCGCGGTGTCGAGGTCGCCGGCCAGCGCCGCTGCCTGGGCCTGCCTGACCGGCGCGGGGCGGCCCGCGGCGGCCGCCGCGGCGAACAGCTCGGCGGCCAGCGCCGGCTCGCCGTCGAACGCCTCCTCGGCCGCGGTGTGCAGGGCCGCGGCGATCCCGGCCCCGCCGGAGCGGTCCAGGTCGCCCGCGCCGGCGGCGAGCAGCGAGCGGACCAGCGGCAGCACCGGCCCACGCCGGTCCAGCTGCAGCTCGGTCAGCCGCCGCCACACCGCGACCCGCTCGGCGGCCGGGGTGAGCGCGGCCAGCGCCAGCCGGGCGATCGGCACCAGCTGCCCGTCCCTTCCGACCAGCCCGGTCGCGCGGGTCGCCGCGAGCGCCTCCTCGGCTTCCCCGCCCACCAGCCCGGCCAGCAGGTCGATCTCCAAGCCGAGACCGGCGTCGGCGGCCAGCAGCACGCGGCGCACGTCCGGATCGAGCTCGTCGAGCTCCGCGGTGAACGCCGCGACCGCCGCCGCCGGCACCTCCAGCCGTACACCGCCGGCCCGGGCGAGGGCCGCGCCGAGCCGGGTGACGTACGCCGGCACGCCCCCGGTCTGGGCGGCCACGAACGCGGCCACCTCCGGGGCCGGGGTCGCCTCCCACGCGGCGGCGAGGCAGGCGCGCACCTGTTCGGGGCCGAACGGGGTCAGCGTGAGCGGCGGCACCGGCCGGGGCAGCGCCCGGGCCAGCTCGAGCAGGGCGGCGGGGCGGGGCCATGGCCGGTAGGCCAGCACGAGCCGGGGCCGCCCGCGGCGCACCCGCTCGAGCAGCGCGGCCAGCCGCGCCGGGTCGAGCAGGTGGGCGTCGTCGACGAGCAGCACCGCGTCGGCGTCCGGCTCGGGGCCGCCCTGCCAGGGCGTGCGCACAGGCACGCCGGCCGCGCCGAGGGCGTCGCTCAGCTCGCGCAGGAGCGCCGTCTTGCCGTGGCCGCCGACCGCGCGTACCTGGGCGCAGGCCACCTCTTCGGGTCCGGCCGCGGCCGCCTCGACGACGGCCTCGACCAGGCGCCGGGCGGGCGCGGACAGCACCAGGCGGCGCGCCACCGCGGGTGTCCGGTTCACGCCGCCCCTCCGCAGGCAGCGCGGGCCACCAGGGCGGCGCCGCGGGCGGGGGCCGACTGGGGATCGTCGTCGGGCAGGATCGGCAGCGCCAGGCGCCCGGCGATGAGGTCGGCGACGAGCGGGGTGCGGGCCGCGCCGCCGACCAGCAGGACGCCGGCGACCTCCTCCGGGTCGTGGTCGCCCTGCCTGACCAAATGGGCGAGGCTCTCGACCGTGCCGCGCAGCAGCGGCCGGGCCATCGCCTCCAGCTCGGTGCGGGTGACGTGCAGGGCGCGGCCGGCCTCCCGGGCCCACCACGGCAGGGGCACCTCGGCCTCGCCCGCGTCGGATAGCCGCTCGCGGGCCTCGGTGCAGTCCCGGCGCAGCAGCACGGCGACCGGGCCGGAGTCGGCGTCCGGCGGCGCCTCGGCGACCGCTCGGCCGATCGCCGCGCGGACGTGGGCGACCAGCGCGTCGTCGAGGTCGGCGCCGCCGACCGCATGCTCCTCGTGGACGAGCACGCCGGCCGGTCCGCGCGGCGGGCGCCGCACCAGAAACGTCGTGCAGCTGCTGCCGCCCAGGTCGTAGCCGGCCAGCAGCGTGGGGCCACGGCGGGTGCCGGCGGCTGCGGCGGCCGCGGCGGGACCGGGCAGCAGGATCACGTCGTCGAGCCCGACCTCGCGCAGCGCCTCGTTGAGACGGCCGAGGCGGTACGGCCCCCAGCCGGTCGGGTGGGTGAGCGCCACCTGGGCGCACCGCTCGCCCTCCTGCTCGCGCAGCCGATCGACGACCAGCCGGACCAGGGCCGCGAGCAGGTCCTGCGGCCGGTACGAGCGGCCCTCGTCGCCGACGACCAGCGGCACGTCGTCGCCGATGCGCCGCATGAAGCCGCGCAGGACGCGCCCGGAGCCGGCGGCCTCATCGGCCCGCACGCCGTCGCCGGTGAGCAGAGCGCCGGCCGGCGTGAGCTCGATCAGCGAGGCGGCGGCCGGCGAGCGGGTGCCCAGCCGGACGGTCTCGGGCTCGCCCCAGGCGCCGTCGCGGCGGCACACGGCAGCGGAGGTGAAGCTTTCACCGATGTCTACTCCCAGGGCGTACGACATGATGTCGATCCTCGATGCGCTGTGCATTTCACCGGACCGTTGGTACCAGAATCGGCATCGACAATCTCCCCTACAAATGGGCCCTAGCGCAAATTCCCCTAATGCCCCTAATCGCAGCTCGGGGCCATCCCCCAAGGAGTCGTCCGGTCACTGGGAGCAATCCCCGATTTGCGGCGCCGCCGCGCGACCTACCTTCGGCGGCGGCGCTGGACGAAGGCATCCAGCCCCGCATATGTTGTTCGGACGCTGCGAGGAGAACCGTTCATGTCGACACCGACGCTGCACGACTTCGTGCTCAACCTGCTCACCGACCCGGACGCGCGGGCCGCGTTCGAGCTCGACCCGCACGGCGTTCTCGCCGATGCTGGCCTGGGAGACATCTCCGAGGCCGACGTCCACGAGGTCATCCCGCTGGTGATGGACTACGCGCCGGTCGGCGACCTGCCGGGCCTGGCCGGGCTGCCCGCGGTCGACGACGCGTCCGGCGGGATCGACGGCGACGTGTCCGGCGCGGTGCGCCAGCTGCAGGACATCACCCAGTTCGCGGTGGCGAGCCACGCCGGCGGCTCGGACTACAACGTCACGGTGGCGACCGCGGCCGGCGTGTCGGCCACCGTCGGCGGGCTGCCGCTCACGCCGGTCGGCGGCCCCGAGCTTTCGCTGTTCGCCGACCCGGGCAGTACCCTCGACGCGGTCGATCCGGCTCACCCGGTCCTCGGCGTCGTCGACCCGGTCGTCGGCGTGACCGACCCGGTCCTGCACACTGCCGACCCGTTGGTGGGCACCGTCGCGGACCCGGTGCTGCACACCGCGGACCCCGTGCTGCACACCGCGGACCCCCTGCTGCACACGGCCGACCCGTTGCTCGGCACGATCACCAACGTGGCGCCGGTCACCGGGGTGACCGACACCGTGCACCACACGGTCTCCGGTGTGACCGGCGGAATCCTGCCGGCGGGCCACGACGCCGGGCCCGCGGACGGGCACGACGGCGGCCTGCTGGACCACCTGCTGCACTAGGGACGGAAGTCGCACGTTGATGGACATCTGGGAGGCCGGGCTCGAGGCCCAGTCGCGTCCGGCTTCTCCCCGTGCACCGCAGCCACGCTGGCTGGACCTGCTCGAGCGCACCACCCGGATCTGCGCCGACCACGAGCGGCCCGACCTGGTGCGCCGGCTGGGCCGCCGGCGCGCTCGGCTGCTCGACCCGCAGCTTCGGGTCATGGTCGTCGGCGAGGCCGGGCGGGGCAAGAGCCGGCTCATCAACGCGCTGCTCGGCGCCGAGGTGTGCCCGGTCGGCGACGACCCGCCGCGGAGCGTGACCATGGTGGTCCAGCACGCGTCCGCGCCCGGCGCCCACCTGGTCCACGGCCGGGCGTCCCGCTTCGAGGACGAGCCCCGCGAGGACCGCCGGCCGGTGCCCGTCGAGGGCCTCGCCGAGCGGCTCGGCGGCGCCGCGGGCGGCGACGTGCTCTACGCCGAGATCGGGCTGCCCCGCGCGCTGCTGGCCGGCGGGCTGGCGCTGATCGAGGCAACCGGCGTGGACTGGTCCGACCCGGCGCCGGCGGTCGCCGGGATCGCGGCACTGACCCGCGCCGACACCGTGCTGTTCGTCACCGAGGCGACCCGCGAGCTGTCCGCCACCGAGCTGGGCGTGCTGGCGGGCCTCGGGCGGACCTACCCGGGCCTGGCCGTCGCGCTCACCAAGACCGACCTGACCCCGGACTGGCGCGGCGTCCTGGAGCGCAACCGCCGCCTCCTGCAGAACGCGGGCGTGCCGGCCGTGCTCCTCGGCCTGTCCGCCGCCCTCCGGCTGCACGCGGTCGCCACCGGCGACCAGGCGCTCAACGCCGAGTCGGGGTTCGGGCACCTGGTCGCATACCTGCGCGACCTCGCGTCCGGCAAGAGCGAGCGCCTAGCGCCCGCCGCGTCCGGGCTCGCGGCCCGCACCGCGCTCGAGGATCTGGCCGTCGCCCTGCGCGCGGAGCAGTCCGCTCCCCGGCCCAACCCGCCCGACGCCATGTCGCGAGTGCACGCCGCCCAGCGCGCCCTGGAGGAGCTGCGCCGGTGCACCGCCCGCTGGCAGTACGCGCTCGCTGACGAGGTCGCCGACCTGGTCTCCGAGATCGAGTACGACCTGCGCGACCGGACCCGGGCCGTGCTGCGCCGGGCCGAGGAGAGCCTGGACGCCGAGGATCCGGCCCGCAACTGGCGCTCGTTCGCCGAGTGGCTGGACGGCTCGCTGCGCGACACCGCCGAGGCGAACCTGGGCCAGCTGGCCGAACGCCTCGCCGGCCTGGCCGACCGCGTCGCCGCCGAGTTCCCGCCCGGCGCCGGCGCCTACCCTCCACAGTGGACGTCGCCCCGGCTGCGCGACGCGCCCGGGCGGGTCGGGCACCTCGACCGGCCCGCGCTGGACCGGCTCTCGATCGGCCAGAAGGTGTTCACCGGCCTACGCGGCTCCTACGGCGGCGTGCTCATGTTCGGCCTGGCCACCGGCCTGGCCGGGATGCCGCTGATCAACCCGGTATCGCTCGGCGCCGGCGCCCTGTTCGCCGGCAAGAGCATTCGTGACGAGAGCCGCTCGGCCCGCACGCGGCGCCAGGCCACCGTGAAGCTCGCCGTGCAGCGCCACGTCGACGACATCTTCACCCGGCTCAACAAGGACGCCAAGGACGCGATCCGGCAGGCCCAGCGGGCGCTGCGCGGGCACTTCACCGACCTGTCGGAGCGGCTGCAGCAGGAGATCGTCGAGTCGGCGCGCCACGCGCAGCGGGCCGTTGACGACGACGCCGCGGTGCGCGAGCACCGGGCCCGGCACATCCAGCGCGAGCTGGCGCAGCTGGCCGGGCTCTACCGGCAGGCGACCGCGCTGAGCGCGGGCCGCCCGGCGCTGATCCCCGCCCAGCGCGGGCCGTCGGCGTGAGCGCCGGCGTGCGCGAGGAGGTGCGCGCGCTGATGGGGGAGGCGCTGTACCTGTACGGTGACAGCCCTCGCGTCACGACCTGGCTGCGCGACCACCTCGACCGCGTCGACGGGCCGCTGCGCCTCGCGGTCGCCGGCCCCGAGGGCGCGGGCAAGTCGACGCTCGTGAACGTCCTCCTCGGCGAGGACGCCGCGCCCGTGCCGACCGGCCTGACCGGTTTCGGCGGATGCCCGATCGTCTGGTACCAGGACGGGCCCGCCCCCCGCGTGACCGTCTTCCCTTCGGAGGGACCGGCGCACGAGCTCACCGCGGCGCGCACCGGCGACGGGCTGCGCCTCGAGCCCGGCCGCCCGCCCCCGCCGGACGCCGCCGAGGTCATCGTGGAGCTGCCCGTCCGGGCGCTGCGCCACGTCCGGCTCGCCGACGCCCCGCCCGTGCGGGTCAGGCCGGGCGACGGCGACCTCGCGCCGGCCCGGCGGGTGCTGCGCGACGCGGACGCGGTGCTGTACCTCACCCGCCAGGTCGACGACGCCACGCTGCGCTTCCTGCGTCTGGCCCGCCAGGGTGCGGTCGCCGCCGCCGCGCCGGTCGGTGTGCTCACCGTGCTGTCCCGCGCGGACGAGGTGGCCGGCGGCGGCATCGGCGCGCTCGTCGAGGCCAAGCAGATCGCCCGCCGGCACCGCCGCGACCCGGTGACGGGTCCGCTCGCGCACCACGTCGTCGCCGTCTCGCCGCGGCTCGCCCGGGCCGCCGCCACGCTCACCGCCGCCGAGTACGCCGCGCTGGCCGCGATCGCCGTGGTGCCGCGCGCCGCCGTGGAGCCGCATCTGCTTTCCGCGGACCGCTTCGCCGCCGCGCAGTTCCCCGCCCCGGTCGATCCACCGACCCGCCGCGCGCTGCTGGATCGCCTCGGCCTGCCCGGCGTGCGCCTGTGCGTCACGCTGGTGCGCACCGGCGAGGCGACCCGGGACCGCCTCGCCGCGGCGCTGTCCCGCCGCGGCGGCCTCGCCGACCTGCGTGAGTCGGTCCGCGAGCTGTTCCTGGACCGCCGCGACGCGCTGCAGGCCCGCTCGGCGCTGATCGCCCTGGAGTTCGTGCTGCGCGCCGAGCCGCGCCCGGGCGCGGACTACCTGCTGGGCGAACTCGAGCGGATCGCAGCCAGCGCGCACGACTTCCGTGAGCTGCGCCTGCTCGCCGCGCTGCGCGCCGGCCGGGTGAGTCTGCCGGGCCCGCTGGCTGCCGACGCCCGCCGCCTGGCCGGCGCACACGGCACGAGCGCCGCGGCCCGCCTGGATCAGCCCGAGGAGGCCGGCCCGACGCAGCTGTGGCCGGCCGCCCGCGACGCGCTGCTGCGCTGGCGGCCCGCCGTGGAGGACGTCGCGCTGACCGCGGCCCAGCGCCGGGCCGCCGCCGTCGTGGTCCGCACGTGCGAGGGCCTGCTCGCCGAGCACTGAGACAACATTTCTTACACCGCGACGAGCATCGCTCACCGGCCGGGGTTGCCATGGAGCCACGCCCGATCGTGAGCTGCTCGTCGAGGCGTTCGAAACACTCCTCCGACCGCTGGACGAGCAGGGCGGGGGCCGGGGAATGCCCCGATGACTCACCCGGCGCCGCCGCGTCTTCGGCGTAACGTTTGATATGGACCTACGAGACGTGCGGGAGAGCCCAACTGGGTGACAGTTGAGCTGAGAGGCTGAACGACCGAGAGGTCGCACGGCGATCCCACTACCTGATCCAGGTAATGCTGGCGAAGGGAAACCGCCTCGTAGGTCTTTGCTGTGCCCAGATCGCGGTTGGCCGCCCGATCGATGCGGGCCGGCAGGTGGCTGAGGCGCTCCGGGCCCCGGCAGCTGTGCTGAGAACAGGTCGTCATTGTGTGACGTTTCCGCAAATACTGGTCTTCGGGGTATGCCTCAGGGCGCCTGGACCGTGTGCGGGTGGTCTATCGGGTGGTTGGTGGTGACGATGGGTCAGGCGAGAGGTCGCGCTTGCCATGCTCGCGTCCGTGCGAAGCAAGCAACCCGCCTCCGTCTGCCTGACCCTTGTCGTCGCTGCATTCGTCGCCGGGGCCGGTGCCTGTACGAACGCCGTCAAGCCGGCCGCCGTCGAGCGATCGGTGCCGGCACCCGCCACGTCCTCAGGCCGCCCCACGACGCTTAGCGTCGTCGCGGCGGGGGACCTGTTCGTGCCGCCCGACCTGACCGCGCAGGCCGCCGCCGACGCACGCACGGCCGGCAAGCCCGGCCACGACTTCACGCAGATCCTCGCCGCGGTCGCCCCGATCATCCGGCCGGCGGATCTGGCGGTCTGTCACGTGGAGCAGCCGCTCGCCCCGCCAGAGGGCCCGTTCACCGGTTGGCCGACCTTCAGCGCGCCCCCGCAGCTGGCCGACGCAGCAGCCCAGGCCGGCTTCGACACCTGCTCCACCGCCTCGAACCACACCCTGGACCACGGCGAGGAAGGCGTACGGCGCACGCTGGACAACCTCGATCGGGTCGGACTGCACCACAGCGGATCGGCGCGCTCCGAGGCGGAAGCCGCTACGCCCAACGTCTTCAGCGTGCGCGGCGTGAAGGTCGCGCAGCTGGCGTACACGTTCAGCTTCAACGGCATCAAACGGCCGTCGGACAAGCCGTGGATCGCCAACCCTATCGACGTCCCGAAGATCCTCCAGGACGCGCACGCGGCCAAACAGGCCGGTGCAGAGATCGTCATCCTATCTATGCATTGGGGGTGGACCGAATTCCAGAACGCGCCGGACTCCGACCAGATCAACCAAGCCACGCGGTTGCTCGCCAGCCCTGACGTCGACCTGATCATCGGCATGCACGTTCACGTCGTGCAGCCGTTCGAGAAGATCGGCGACAAATGGGTCGCGTACGGCCTGGGCAACCTCTTGTGTCGCTTCTCGGACGGCACTGCGGAGAACACCCAGGATTCGGCGGTGCCCCGGTTCACGTTCACCGAAGTCGCCCCCCGGACGTGGCGGGTCACCGACGTCGAGGTACACCCCATGTTCATGGCCTACTACCCGCAGGCCCGCTTGGTCGACGTCGCGGCAGCGGCCAGCGGCGCCGCGCCCGGCAGCGGCTACGCCCGCATCCTGCAGCGCATCTCCGGCTACGTGAACATGCGCGGCGCCATGGCCACCGGGCTACGTATGGCAGGTCCGGCCGGTCACTGAAGATCCACCCCGCAGCGCTGGGGTTCGTCCACATCGCGCTGGTCGGCGGAGAGTTCGACGTCATCCTGTTGGTACAGGACGAGACCCAGGGCATGCCGGGTGTCGTCGGCACACCGTATCCGACGACTATCCGGGTCGGCATCATCGCCTCCTCGCTGGCCGGCTGCGCACCGCGCGCCGTGGGCGGGTACACCACACCTTGCCTTTTCCGGCGTGGCACGAACGGCGCGCCGCCGACCGCGGCCGTTGGGGACCTTCTCGACCTGCCACTGGTCCCGACCCGGCCAGGTTCGCGTCACCGTCCGGGCCGCCGCGGGAACCGCTGCCGCAGCGAGGCCTGTTGGACGGCACGGCTGACGTCGCTGGGAGACACGATGCCGACCAGGTCGTCGTCACTGACGACCAAGGCCCGGCCATCCTTGTTCTCGCTCAACCGGGGCACCAGCTCCATGATCGACTCATCGGGGAAGGCGACGACCACCTCATCTAGTGAGCAGGCCACGTCACGCAGTCGGGTGCTCGCCCGCTGCTGCGGTGGTACCTGCTTGATCCGCCCCAGCGTGATCAGCCCGGCCGGGTGGGCGCCGTCGACGAGGGGAAACGACGAGTGCCTCGCTCGCCACAGGTAGTTGTCAACGAAGTCGGCGACGGTCAGGTCCGCCGGCACGGTGGCGGGTTGCGGTGTCATGACGTCGATGACCCGCAGCCCGGCCAACGCGCTGCCCACAGCGGCCTGTCGTTCCTCAGCTACTGCGGCGGACACGATGAACCAGCCGATCAGCATCAGCCACAGCCCGCCGAGCAGGCCGCCGGACAGCAACTGCGCGAGACCGAACACGATCAGCAGCACACCGAACGCTCGGCCGGCCCGGGCGGCCGCCACGGCCGCCCACGTACGGTCCCCGCGCCACTTCCACAGCCCGGCACGCAGCAGCCGCCCACCGTCGAGCGGGGCCGCGGGTAGGAGGTTGAACACGGCCAGTAGCAGGTTGATCCCGGCCAGCCACCTCACCGTGCCGAGGACCAGGCCGTGCTGACCGGACGCGGCCAGTGCCGCTGCGACCGCGACGAACCCGAAACCGATCAGCAGGCTGACGAGCGGACCTACGCCGGCGATGCGCGCCTCGACACCGGGGCTGGACGCCTCTCCCCGCAACCTGGCCATGCCACCGAACACCCACAGCGTGATCCCGTCCACCTCCACGCCGTTGCGCCGCGCGAGCACGGCGTGCGACACCTCGTGCGCGAGCAGGCCGGCGAAGAACACGATCGCTGCGGACAGCCCGGCCACGAGGTAGGCCCAACCCGGCCGGCCCGGATATCCGGCGGGTAGCCGACCGGCGGCCAGCAGCCACGCAATCAGCACGAAGATGATCAGGACGCTCCAGTTCACGCCGACCTCGACGCCGGCGACACGTCCGATCCGGAAGCTGGCAGTCACGCATACCCCCTCGGGCACGCCATCTCGCCCCGGCTCGCGGTCGCAGGCCGGCGGCAACGTTTCGATTTCCGTAGCGCGCAGCCGCAAACCTCGCCGGCAGCGGCGCCACACGGCTTGCCGGCTGGGACACGGCGCTCAGCCGACCACGAGGAGTCCCTGCGCTTCGCGGCCCGGCTCCATGAGGTGCCGGACACGCCTTCCTACAAAATTGCGCCGGCTGGACCTGCGCACGCATCAGGTGCTCGACGGCGCACGCGAGGTGGAGGTCCCGGCCCCGGTCGAGGAGATCCCGGTCTGGTGCCGCCTGGAAACGGCGCACCGCCACCGCGACCTGTTCACCTTCGGCTGACCCAGCCGCGCCACGACGCCTCATCTCCGGGCGAACCGGCGGGTTCCCGCTGCCTTGCCCCTGGGCTCGCCAACAGCAGCGCGTGTTGCAGGTCGAGCTCGCGCTGGATGCGGTGCAGCACGTCGGTGCTGATCGCGCCCTCGCGGTGCAGCCGCAGGAGGGTGTGCCGCTGCACCTCGACGAGTTCGAGCGACGCAGCACGCTCGGCCCGCTGCCGGTGGTCCGCGTCGTGCAGCAGGCCTGCCCCGGTGGCCAGCTCGTCGCGGCGGTACCGGTACACGTCCTCGAGCCGCCCGATCGTGCGCTTGTCGAGGCCGTCGCGCAGGACCAGCTGCTCGAGGCGCACCATGGCGGCCTCGGTCGCGGTCAGCCTGGCCCGTGCCTCGGCGTCGCCGTCCCCGCCGTCGGTGCCGGCGACCCGTGCGGCCCGGATGAGCATCGGCAGCGTGACCCCCGGGACGACGAGGGTGGCGAGCACGACGCCGAAGGCGAGGAGGATGACCGCCTCCCGGTCGGGAAACGGGGCGCCCGACGCGGTGCGCACCGGCAGGGCGAGGGCGATCGCGAGGGACACCGCGCCGCGCATGCCGCTCCACCCGACCACGAGCCGTTCGACACGGGGCAGCATGTGCGGTACCAGCAGCATCCACACGACGCGGGTGAGCAGGACAACGGCGGCCAGCAGCGCCGCGACGGCGACGATCTCGACCGCGCGGAAGTCGGTGAGCTCGGCGAGCATCGGGCGCAGCTGCAGGCCGAGCAGCAGGAACAGCGCGGCGCTGAGCAGGTACACGATCATCTGCCAGACGGGCTTACCGAGCAGCCGGCTGGCCGGGGTGGCGACGGCGGGGATGCGCCAGCCGAGGTACAGGCCGCAGAAGAGGGTGGCCAGGACGCCCGAGAAACCGAAGTGCTCGGCCGCGTGGTACGCCGCGTAGGCGCCGAAGATCGTCAGGGTCACACCGACCACCGGGTCGCTGGCGCGGCCGCGTAGCTCGCCGACGAGCCAGCCGACGCCGAGCCCCACGAGGACGCCGCCGGCGGTGCCGACCGCGAACTGCTCGAGGGCGCGGCCGGCGTTGAGCGACCCGGTGCCGGCCACCACCGCCGCGACCGTGACCCGGAACAGCACCAGGGCGGTGGCGTCGTTGAACAGCCCCTCACCCTCGAGCAGCGTGACGACCCGCCGGGGTACGCCCAGCCGCGACGCGATCGCGGTCGCGGCGAGCGGGTCGGTCGGCGACACGATCGCGCCGAGGGCGAGTGCGACCGGCCAGGACAGCCCGGCGACATAATGGCCAGCGGCGCCGACCGCGGCGGCCGTCACCAGCACCAGGCCGAGGCACAACAAGGCGATCGGCCGGAACCGCCTGCGCAGCTCGCGCGGGGTGCTGTAGTAGCCGGCGTGGTACAGCAGGGGCGGGAGGAAGACCTGCAGCACCACCTCCGGCGACAGGCGCACCTGGGTCATGCCCGGCACGAACCCGATCGCCATCCCGCCGAGGACCAGCAGGATCGGGTACGGCACGGCGATGCGCAGCGACAGCGCATACAGCCCGATCGACGCGAGAAGCAGAGCCAGCAGGGAAAACGCGGCACCGTTCATGGTCTTCCGAACGGTACCCGGGCTTGCTGCTCCACGGCATCGCCGACAACCGGCAAATGCCTACGAAACGCATCCTGTGGGTCCTCGGCCCGACGGGCGCGGTAGTCGTCGAACGCAACCGCTCGATCCCGGGCCTGGTCGAAGCTGACAGGCCGAAACCTAGGAACGGTTGAGGGAAGGGGTCAACAGGGGCGCGGCCGGCGGCGGCCTGCCCGGCCCGTTGCGCCTGCTCAGCCGGCCGGGGAACGCAGATCGGGAGGGAGCTATCGTCGAGCGGTGGCCCTGGCTGTCTGCCTGCTCTTCGACGGTCGCACCGAACGCGCCCTGACGAGCCTGTGGGACAGGCTCGAGGAGCATGGCGTCGCGACACTGCGCTCGCACACCCACGGGATGCATCATCCGCATCTGTCGTACGTCGTCCTGCTGCGGTGGGATCTCGCCGCCGTCCGCGACACCGTGGCGGGGCTGCCGGACCGGGGCGGCTGCGAGGTCACCTTCGACGCGCTGGGCGCCTTCCGGCGGGGCCGGATCTGCCTCGTTCCCGCCGTGCCGGCAGAGCTCATCGCGCGACAACAGGGCGTCGTCGAGGCGGTCCGTGCCACGGGTGCGCTGGTGCACGCACACTATGAGATCGACGCGTGGCTGCCGCACTGCTCGATCGCCCCACGCGCCCGGACCGAGCGGTTGCCCGTCGTCGCCACCACGGTCTACGGCATCCTCCCGCTCACCGCCCGGATCACCCGCGCTGCGCTCATCGACAGCGCAACCGGGCAGCTGTGGCCGCTGCCGAACGTGCCCTGACAGACCGAGGGGACCGCCCGGAGGATCGTACGATTGCCTGGTCGCTCTGCCCGGCACGGCTGGTGCGGCGGGTGGCGGTTCGGAGGGTGTGATGGGTGAACGGCCGGCAGCGGGGCATCGCAGCGTGCCGCACACCGCGGACATGCGGATCGAGTCGTGGGCGCCGGCGCGGGAACAGTGTGTGGTGGAGGCGGTCGCGGCGATGGTGGGCACCTTCGCCGAGGTGTCCGGCGCTGTGCCGACCGCGACCGTTCGTTTCCGGGCCGGGCCGGGATCGGATGCCGACCTGCTGGTCGCGGTGCTCGACGAGGTGATCTATCTGATCGACACCACGGGCCGGCTTCCGATCGCGGCGCAGGTGGAGGCCGGTGACGGTGCTCTGGACGTACGGTTGTCGATGGTCAACGCCGGCCAGGTGGAGCTGGTGGGCGCGGTACCCAAGGGGGTCTCGCTGCACGAGCTGCGGTTCGGCCGCGAAGGGTCCGGCTGGTCGTGCTCGGTGACCATCGACGTGTAGGCCGCAACGAAGCGGGTCAGCCTTTCGGTTGCCCTTCGGCCGGACCGCCGCGGGAGGTGCCGCGCACGGCGATGTTGCAGCCCGCCGGTGGTATCACCCCTTGACCACGCCGATCGGCACCAGCCGCGCGACCCGGTCGCACAGCCCGGCGCCCTGCGCAACGTCCACGACGGTGTCGATGTCCTTGTACGCCTCCGGCGTCTCCTCGGCCAGGCCGCGCAACGATGCCCCGCGCACCGCGATGCCCTCGGCCTGCAGCCGGTCGCGCAGCTCCTTGCCGTGCACCGTTTTGGCCGCCTGGTGGCGGCTGAGCGCACGGCCGGCGCCGTGGCAGGTCGAGGCGAACGCCGGCGCACCCGGCCGCCCGGTGAGCACGTAGGACGCGGTGCCCATGGTGCCGGGGATGAGCACCGGCTGCCCGGCGCCGCGCAGGTCGGCCGGCAGGTCCGGATGGCCCGGCGGCAGTGCCCGGGTGGCGCCCTTCCGGTGCACGCACAGCCGCCGCGGCACCCCGGCCACCTCGTGTGTCTCGATCTTGGCGAGGTTGTGCGAGATGTCGTACACCAGCGCCAGCTCCCGACCGGTGACCCTGCCGAACACGCGCCGGGCCGCCACGGCGAGCAGCTGCCGGTTGGCGCGCGCGTAGTTGGCCGCCGCGGCCATCGCCCCGAGATACGCCTGAGCCTCCGGCGACGAGACCGGCGCGCACGCCAGCTGTCGATCCGGGACCGTGATACCGAATCTGAGCATGGCGCGTTCCATGGCGCGCACGTGGTCGGTGCAGATCTGGTGTCCGAGCCCACGGGACCCACAGTGGATCATGACGCACACCTGGCCGGCCCGCAGCCCGAACGCCTCGGCCGCCGGCTCGTCGTAGATCCGGTCGACGACCTGGACCTCCAGGAAGTGGTTCCCTGACCCGAGGCTGCCCACCTGGCCCAGCCCGCGCTGGACCGCCCGCTCGCTGACCTGCCCGGGGTCGGCGTCGGCCACCGCGCCGCCGTCCTCGCAGCGTTCGAGGTCGCGCTGTACCCCGTGGCCCTCCCGCACCGCGTACCGGGCGCCGCCGGCCAGCACCTCCCGTAGTTGCCGGGCATCGCCGTGCATCGGCCACACGGCACCGCGGTCCATGCCGCGGGGAGTCGCCGCGGCGAGGCCATCCATCAGCGCCCGCAGCGACGGCCCGGTGAGCTCCTGGCGGTCGAGGTCGGCGGCGAGCAGCCGCACGCCGCAGGAGATGTCGAACCCGACACCGCCGGGGGAGACCACCCCGCCGGCGGCGACGTCAGTGGCGGCGACCCCGCCGATCGGGAACCCGTACCCCCAGTGCACGTCGGGCATGGCGTACGAGGCGCCCACCACCCCGGGCAGCGTGGCGACGTTGGCCACCTGCTGCAGAGACTTGTCCCCGGCGGGATCGGGCAGCAGCGCCCGCGAGGCGAACACCACGCCCGGTACCCGCATCTCGCCGTACGGGTCGATACGGAACCGGTAGTCGGACTCCCGCACCAGCCTCACGCTCACCACCCCCCCCGGCTCGCGTGTGTCCCAGATACCCGCTGCCACTCCCGGTTACACGGACACACGACGCGATATCAGGTCCGCGGCCCGCGTTCAACAGAGCTGCCGGTCGTCGGCGCCGATGTGGGCCTTCCAGCAACGCCGGTGGCGCAGCGTCAGAATCTCGACGTTCTTGTCCGAATCGGTCATTGGTGTGAGCCGTATGAGGGTGAACACGCTCGTGAGCGCCAGGTAGGGCGGTCGCAGCAGCACGATGGACCATGCTGGCCCACCCCGTCTCGCAGACTCAGCCATATCCGAGAACCGGCAGGTCACAACCCATGGATGGGGTTTTTCGGCACCCACAAGGTCGCCGATGACCTTGACGGCGCCGTGCCCGGCAATGAACAAGCGCTCCCGCCCGAGGCCATCGTCGTCGCCGTGTGCGTCCTCATGAACAGTCGCCTTCGCCCATGAATAGGTGGTAAGTACGCTTTGAAGTGGTTCCGACCATGTGTGGAGGTGTCGGATGGGGAGAAGCGGACTGCTGCCAGGCGGGGATCCACCTGCTCGGGCCGAGATACTGCATGAGAGTGGGCACACGCGTGTCACTCGGCTATTTCTGGCGGGAAGCACCGTCATCCGTAAGGAGCCGCTGGGGGCGGATGCGCAGCGGCGGGTGCGGCATGAGTTGGCGATCCTGGAGCGGCTGCGCGGTCTCGCGGGCATCGCCCAGTTGGCGGAGGCGCCGCGCTTCCCGGGGTCGGTCGTGATGCAGGACGTTGGTGGCGTGTGTCTGGCTGGGTTGGCGAAGCCGTTGGCGGTCGATGATCTCGTCGGGTTTGCGGTGGGGTTGGCTCGGGCGGTGGCGGGGATGCACCGGCAGGGTGTGATGCATCGGGACATCACGCCGGCGAATGTCGTGATTGCTCGCGACGGCACGCCGTGCCTGGTGGATTTCGGGTTGGCGTCGTCGTTTGCCGAGATTCGTCCCAATTTTACGCATTACACGGAGATTGTGGGGACGTTGGCGTATCTGGCGCCGGAGCAGACGGGGCGTACGGCCCGGTCGGTGGATCAGCGTGCCGATCTCTATGCGTTGGGTGCGACGTTGTATGAGCTCGCGACGGGTGCGCCGCCGTTTGGTTTCGGTGACCCGTTGCGGCTTACGCATGATCATTTGGCTCGGGTGCCGGTGCCGCCGGCCGAGGTGAATCGGGCGGTGCCAGGGTTGTTGTCCGAGATTGTCATGCATCTGCTGGAGAAAGAGCCGGACAACCGGTATCAGACGGCGGAGGGTGTGGTCCACGACCTGGAGTGGTTGCGGGACGCCGGCACAGGCCAGGGAGCGGCTGGGTTGCGGGTCGGTGCGCGTGATGTTCCGTTGCGGTTGTTGCCGCCGTCGCGGCTGGTGGGTCGTGATGCGGAGGTGGCGGCGCTGGGGGCGGCGTTTGCGGAGTCGCTTTCGGATGGGTGTCGTGGGGTGTTGGTCGGCGGGGTGCCGGGGGTGGGGAAGACGGCGTTGGTCGATGAGCTGCGGTCGGTGGTGACGGGTGGCGATGGCTGGTTCGTGGCGGGCAAGTTCGACCAGTATCGGCGGGATCTGGAGTTCGACGCGGTGCATCAGGTACTTCGTGGGTTGGGCCGGTTGTTGCTGGCCGAGCCGGAGGATGCGCTGGCCGAGATCCGTGGGCGGATCTTGGAGGCGACCGGGCCGAACGCGGGGTTGCTGACCGCGGTGCAGCCGGACTTCGCGGCGTTGCTGGGGGTACCCCCCGATCCGGGGGATCCGCTGACCGCGCAGGTTCGTTCGCAGCGGGTGGGGGCGGAAGTGCTGCGTGCGGTCACTTCGCGGAAACGGCCGTTGGTCGTGTTCGTTGATGACCTGCAGTGGGCGGGGCGCGCGCCGTTGGGCGTCGTGGATCTGGTGCTGAGCGATGAGCGGGTCGATGGTTTGCTGCTGGTGGGTGCGTATCGCGAAGACGAGGTGGATGCGGCGCATCCGTTGTCGGCGCCGTTGTCCCGGTGGCGTGAGCACCCGCAGGTGCGGCATCTGCGGCTGGTCGATCTGCCGGTGTCTGATTCCGTCGCCATGGTTGCGGAGATGCTCCACGCGGATCGGACCTCGGCGGCGGACCTGGTCGAGTTGATCAGTCCGTACCTGTCCGGCAACCCGTACGAGACCGTGGAATTGCTCAACGCGCTGCGACGTGACGATGTGCTGACCGCCACGGCCGCCGGCTGGCGGTGGGACGCGGCGTCCGTGCGTGCATACGTGGGCAGGTCCGACGTGGCCGGGCTGCTGGCAGCCGGTGTTGCTGCCCTGTCAGGGCAGTCACGGCGGATGGTGGAGGCGATGGCGTGCCTTGGCGGGCGCGTCGAGTTGAGTGTGTTGCAGGCCGCCACCGCTGAGCCGGTGGATGTGGTGGAGCAGCGGTTGGCGCCCGCTCTCGACGAGGGTCTCGTGTTGATGGAGCCCGGGGTGCGGGACGCGGTCCGGTTCCGGCACGACCGGATCCGTGAGATGGCCCTGCGCGGGCTAGATCCGCAGCCGCGACGTGCCCTGCGGTTGGCGATGGCGCGGCGGCTGGCTGGTGTGCCGGAGTTGGCCGCGGTCGCGGCGGAGCAGTACCTGCCGGTGGTCGACGACGTCCACGACGCTGCGGAGCGATGTCGCGTGGTGGGGCTGTTGCGGCGCGCTGCCGATCAGGCGACGTTGATCGGGGACTACACGTTGGTGAACGCGCTGCTGACCGCCACGCTGCGGCTGATCGACGCAGGCGACATCGCCACGCTGATCGAGGTGCGCACCGGCCGCCACGCCGCCCTGTACAGCCTGGGACGCCTGGAGGACGCGGACGACGAATACCGCACGATCGAAGGGCTGTGCGTCAACACCTTGGACCGTGCGGACGCGACGGTGGTGCAGGTGCGCAGCCTGACCCACCGGAACTGCTTGGCGGAGGCGATCGGGCTTGGCCTGGAGTCGTTGCGTGAGCTCGGCATCGCCGTGCCCGCCGCCGACCGGCTCCCGATGGAGGCCGACCGCCGGTTCGACTATCTGCACCAGTGGCTGGACCACACGAAAGCCAGCGACGATCTGACTCGACCGGACATCACCGAGCCGGCTCTGCTGGCCGCGGCCCGTCTGATCAACGCGGTCCTGCCGGCGGCCTTCTTCACCCCCGATCAGGCTATGGTCGCCTGGCTGAGCTCGGAGGCGCTGCGGATCTGGATCGAGCACGGCCCGGCCGGTGCCCTGCTCGGCCCGGCGAGCCACATCGCCTTCGCCGTTGTGGACATGCACGGCGACTACGCCTCGGGATACCGGGCCCTGCGGCGGATCGTGGCGCTGGGCGAGGCCCGGGACTACGAGCCTGACACCTCACAGGCGCGCTTTCTGTCAGCGCTCCTGAGCTGCTGGTTCGAACCGCTCGAAGATATTGTCCAGGCAGGTCGGCGGGCCCGGGAGGGGTTGCTCGCGGGGGGTGACCTGGCCAACGCCGGACACACCTACTACGCCACCGTGCCGGGCCTGCTGGGCTGCGCGTCATCGCTGGACGTCTACGTCGCCGAGGTGGAGGCCGGGCTGGCCTTCATGCGGCGGACCGGCGCCGAGCAGACCGGCGAATTGCTCGACAGTTACCGGCGGCTCGCTGGTGTGCTGCGCGGCGAAAGCTCCATCACAGCCGATGCGGTGGAGCACGCCGACAGATATCCCAGCAGCATGCTGACGCTGCTCCACGCGCATGCCGCTCGCGGGGTCACCGCGGCCATCCTCGGTGACCTGGACGGCCTGACGCGGCACACCGCGGCGGCGATGCCGCTGCTATCAGCCGGCCAGGGCGTCTACCCGGCCGCTATGGCGCAGATGTTGCGTGGCTTGGCCCTTGCCGGGCAGGTCCGGGCCGACCGTGGTGATGAGCGTGCGGGTCTGCTGTCCGAACTGGACGATGTGACGCAGTGGCTGGCCGCCCGGGCGGTGGACGCGCCGGCGAACTTCCGGCATCTGCTGCGGTTGCTCGAGGCGGAACGGGCCTGGGCGGTCGGCGACTTCCGCGCCGCCGTCCTCGCCTTCGACGCCGCCCGGCGCGACGCCGCCCAGGTGCAGCGGCCGTGGCACCGGGCCCTGATCACCGAACACGCGGCCCGCTTCCACCTCGCCCACGGCGTCGAACACACCGGCTACACCCTCCTCGCCGAAGCCCGCCAGGAATACCTCACCTGGGGCGCCACAGCCAAAGTCAACCAACTGGACTGGGCATACCCGACCCTGCGGCTGCCAGCCGATGCGACCGCCGGGCACGGCGGCGACCAGCGCTCCACCGTCACGACCGGCACGATCGACCTGCTCGGCATCCTGTCCGCCTCACAGGCACTCAGCTCCGAAACCAACGTCCCAGGGCTGCACTCCCGCCTGGTCGAGGTCCTCTCCGCGATGACCGGCGCCACCGGCGTACACCTGCTGCTGTGGAGCGAGGACCGGCAGGGCTGGCTGCTGCCCGCACCCGACGGCGACACCGACATCATCCCGGTCAAGGGCAGCGGCCACGAACACGCAGTGCCACTGTCCGTGCTGCGATACGCCCAGCGGATACGTGAACCCCTCGTCGTGAGCGACGCCACCCACGACGACCGTTTCGCCCGCGACCCCCACTTCGCCGACCTCACCTGCTGCTCACTCCTGGCCATACCCATCCTCAGCCGCAACGCCCTCCAAGCGGTGCTCCTCCTCGAAAACCGTCTCATCCGCGGCGCCTTCACCGCCGAACGCCTCGACAGCGTCAAACTCATCGCCGGCCAGCTCGCCGTCTCCCTCGACAACGCTCACCTCTACGCCGAGTTCTGCCGCATCGCCGACGAACAAGCCGCCCTACGACGCGTAGCCACACTCGTCGCCCGCGGCGCAAGACCCGACCTCGTCTTCGACGCCGTCGCCGACGAGGTCAGCGCACTCTTCGGCGCCGACGTCACACTGATCGCACGATTCGAACCCGACGCAGAGGCAACAGTGATGGGAAGCTACGGACTCCCATACCCACAAGCCGGCTGGCGCGGCAAACCGCCACCCGGCCGAGCCATGGCCACGGTGCAAGTCACCGGCCGAGCAGCACGCACCGACGTGGACGACCTCACCGCAGTAGACCACCCCATCTCCCTCGGAGTCGGCTCCATAGTCGCCAGCCCAATCGTCGTCGAAGACCGAGTCTGGGGCGCCATGGCCATCGGATCCCGGCACGAACGACTTCCCGAAGACACCGAACAACGACTCGCCGACTTCACCGAACTCGTCGCCACCGCCGTCGCCAACGCCGAAAGCCGCACCGAACTCACCAACTCACGCGCACGGATCGTCGCCGCCGCCGACCAGACCCGCCGACGCATCGAACGCGACCTCCACGACGGCGCCCAACAACGGCTGCTCGCACTGGCCCTGCAACTGCGCATGGCACAAGCCGAACTACCACCCGAACTCGACACATTCCGCACCCAACTCGACCACGCCGTCACCGGAGCAACCAGCGCCGTGGACGAGCTCCGTGAAATCTCCCGCGGCATCCACCCGGCGATCCTGACCGAGGGCGGCCTGAGCCCAGCACTGCGCGCCCTCGCCCGCCGCTCACCGATCCCCGTCGAGCTCGACATACACACCGTGCGGCGGCTGCCCGAACAGGTCGAGGTCAGCGCGTACTACATCATCGCCGAGGCACTCACCAACATAGCCAAACACGCACACGCCTCCACCGCCACGGTCACCGTCGAAGCCGACACCGCCGACACCGTCCTGCGCATCGCGGTCCGCGACGAC
Source organism: Dactylosporangium sp. McL0621 (assembly GCF_049995355.1). Classification (NCBI taxonomy): domain Bacteria; kingdom Bacillati; phylum Actinomycetota; class Actinomycetes; order Micromonosporales; family Micromonosporaceae; genus Dactylosporangium; species Dactylosporangium sp. McL0621. The sequence continues at coordinate 7,125,151 of NZ_CP188259.1, read as the reverse complement.
GGCACCGGCGGCGCCGACTTCGCCCGCGGCACCGGCCTGCTCGGCCTCAAAGACCGCGCCGAAGCACTCGGCGGCCGAATCGTCCTCCACAGCCCACACGGAGCGGGCACCGACCTACGCGCGGATCTCCCACTCACCCCCACGAACAGCGACGACACGTCCCGACACAGACTTTGATCTGTACACACGCTGACCACCGCGACCGCACCTGGCCCGGGTCGACCGCGTGCTGCGTCGGATCGGCAGTCGTTTGGAACGAGCACCGGCCGCGCCCGGTGCCGACCGACACGGCCGGTCCACCTCGGGCGGTCTGGAGCGTGTATACCGGACGCCGGAGACGCCCGCATGTGTGGAATGCCGGGTATCGTGCTGCTGAGGCACAACGCCATCGAAGGGGTGCTTCGCCGGCTCGTGTTCGGACGTGCGCTCGGGCCGCACCCAGTCGCGATCCTCGTCGATACCCGGTGTCGGCGCAGCGCTCGGTGGCCTGGCCGGCGTCTTCCTGACCCGACCGATCGCATCATCGCCGTCTCATGATGGGTAGCAGCGCGCGCAAGCCGGACCCACGAACGGCTGACGACCGTCCTGCGCTCAGGGGGCGGCGTCAGGCATTTCGGTGGTTGCCTCCGGCGATCTGGGCCGCCGGCGGCCGAGGGTCGCGGCGATGGGGATGGCTGCGGCTAGGCCGCTGAGCAGGATTGCGGCGAGCGCGCCGAGGATCGCCGGCTGGTCGTTGAAGGCGATGCCGATGGCTGCCAGGGCCGGTCCGGCATTGCGGACTGCGGTGATGCTGCCCATGGTGGTGCGCCGCCGTACGGGGCCGGTGGCCAGCAGCGTGCCCAGGCCGAATGAGAGTGCGGAGAACAGGAACCCGGCCACCAGCGATCGGGTGCCGAGCAGGGCGACGACGTCGCTCCAGTTGCCCAGCAGCATGCCCGCCAGCACGATCAGGAAGGTCACGTTCGACACCTTGACCGCGGCGGGGTGCCACGACAGGGCGGTCTCGGTGGCGTAGTGCCGCAGGATGAGCCCGATCGCGAACGGCACCAGCTGCAGGATCGCGACGGTGCGGACCAGCGCGCCGACGTCGAGGGAGATGCCGCCGCCGACGTCGGCCGCGGTCAGCAACGCGTCGGCGGTGAAGCCGAAGGTGATGCTGCCGACCGCGGCGAGCAGCACCTGCATCGCGGCGCCGGTGGTGACGTCGCCGCCTTGGACCATGCCGAGCTTGGCACCGAACGGCCCGCCGGGCGATGACGCGGTCAGGATCAGCGCGATGAACGGTGCGGTGGCCAGGCCGGACAGCACGGCCAGGCCCCAGCCGAGCAGCGGGATGAGGATGAGGTTGACCAGCAGGACCAGCACGAGCAGGGGCACGTCGCTGAACGCGGTGCGCAGCGCGCGCAGGGTGGCGCCGAGGCCGGCGGCGAACATGGTCGCCGCGATGAAGATGACGGTGACGGCGTTGAGCAGCAGATGCAACGCGTTCATGTCCGGTGGCTTCAGCCCGGTCAGTCGGTCTGTTCGTCGAGCCAGCGCAGCGCGCTGAGGCTGGGCAGGAAGGCGTACTCGCCGCCGCGGGTGGTGACGAACCTCGGCACGTCGGGCAGCCTGCGGCGGACGGGCCGGCGGGGGATGGTGTAGTCGCCCGGGCCGTCGCCGGTGGCGGCGATCGGGTCGCGAGCGTCGCCGGCACCGAAGAAGACGCCGTCGTTGAGCCACTGGGTCTGGGCGAACTCGAACTGGCGGCCGAGGTGGGCGCCGACGAACGCGAACATCAGTCCACGGTCGGCGCCGTCGTCGGCGAGGACGCCGTCGGGAAGCGGCGGCCCGTAGACGGTACCGCGGCGGATCATGCGGTGCAGACGGGGCTCGCCGGCGACGGCCGAGTCGCGTGGATTGCCGCGGCGGATGTGGCAACCGCCCGGAGTGGTGAACCCGTCCGGATCATCGCCGCCGAACAGGAAGGCGTTGTTGCGGCCGCGGTCGGCGCCCAGCGCCGGGTCGTCGCGCTCGGGTGCCAGCGCGAGCGGGGCGCCGCTGCGCCACCGGCCCATGACCTTGGCGGCGAGCAGCTCCTCATCGTCGCCGCCGGTGGAGTTGTCCCGCAGGAAGCGGCGGAACGCGGCAACATCCTGCCGTAGCTTGCGGAAGGCGACGTAGCTGCCGTTACGGCCGAGGACCTCGGGTGTGGTGGTCTGTACGCCGCCGAGTTCATCGGGGTAGCCCAGGACGAACTCGCCGGCCTTGAGTGGCTGCTCGAGTGGGTTCGAACTGGGGATGCCGCTGCCCTCGACGGCGGGGTGGCTGATGCCGTCGCGGTAGCCGAACGGCTCGGTCTCGCTCGGCAGGGCGTGGCAGTCCTGCCGCCAGATCGCGGTGATCCCGTCCAGCTGCTCGTACGCTGGCCGGGCGCGGCCGATCGCCGCGTCCAGCAGCGCAGTGTCCGGCGCCAAGGCGACCAGGACGACGTGGACGTCCGGTGAACCCAGCGGCGGTTCCCAGTACCCAGGGCCGCTGGGCCCGATGTCGCCCAGTGCGGTCGCGCGCGCGGCCATGCCCTGACGGAACTCCCACGCCATCGAGTCCAGCGACTCCTGCGCCACCCCCAGCGCCCTTAGGCCGTGGCAGGTGACGGCGACGCTGACCCAGGCCTCGCCGAGCGGACTTCTCGTGTCGGCAGCGGAGGTGACCATGTCAGCGGCACGACGCATCAGCTCGCGGCCGTCGGCGCGGTCGTCGATCCGGAACACGAGGTAGGTCGCCGCGTACGGCGACGGGCGTGGGCTGAGCACGCCGCGCTGGATGTCATGCAGGTCCACGGCCAGTCCTCCGCGTTACCTGGTGACGACGTTGCGCCAGAAGTTGCGCAGGCTCTCGTCGGCGCCGAACAGCGTGCTGAAGATCGTCGAGTCGGCCATGAGGATGTCACCGGCACGCGGGCCGGCCGGTGGTAGCCACAGGAACGTGTTGAACTCGGTGTTGCCCGCCTCGATGAACGGATGCCCAGGCCGCGAAAGGTCGATCGGCTGACGGCCCAGCACCCGCACGGCTTGCTCATCATCGGTGGTGACAGCGTAGTGCGGCAGGTGCATGTGGAAGTTGAAGCTGGTTACCCCGGTCAGCCAGCCGAGGGTGTCGAGATCCCGGTTGATCGACAGTGGCGCGACCTTGTTCGGCTCGACCACGGCCGGACGCAGCCCGTACCGGTTCTGCACCGGCACACCGAGGCCCTCCATCAGCGAACGGGTGTAGCGGCCAAAGCGCTGCTGGCGCGGCACAAGCGCGTCGCCGTGGTGGTGGTACTCCTGGTCGCGCACGGTGAGGTCGTCGCCGGCGCCGACGTCGTGGTGCGGGCCCAGCACCAGGCAGGTGCCCTCCCGGCCGACCCACGCGCGGACCGCCTCGATCTCCTCGACGGTGGCTTCCTGTCCGGTGACCATGTGGTCCAGGCCGAACACGAGCAGCGTGTCGGTGTCGGCGAGGACCCGCTCGTCGAGCGGCGTGACGAACCCGGCTTGATCGACGCGCTGGTACACCGCCACCGGGTGCTCCGTGGTCTCGGCGGCGAAGTCCTGGAACGGCGCCCACGCCCAGAAGAACAGTTCGAGGGCTCCGGCGATGCCCTGCTGGAATCGCATCGGATCAGCGAACTTGGGATCCTCGTACGAGGGCCAGGCCACCCGGCGCACCTCGGTCATCGTGGAGAACCGGTTGTCCAGCTCCTGCACGTTGCGCCCGGCTTCGGCGGGATAGCTCCACGCCACGTAGATGCTCACGCGGCGCCGGCCGGGCGTGCGCGGTCGCGGTTGGTGCCTAGTGTTGTAGACCCGCGCGGTGGGCTGGCCGGTCATGGGGTCCTCACTGGAGCTGGTCGAGCATCTCGGACAGGGCGTGCTTGATCCGCAGCGCCTTCTTGATCTCGTCGGCGGTGACGTACGGGTACTCGCCGTATTCAATGAAGCTCGGGCACTGGTGCTCACGCACGAACCGGACGAACGCCTCCGGATTGGTCCTCCAGTCCTCCGGGAACCCCTCAAGGTTCTCGAACGCCGTGCTCACCCCCGACTTCGTGAACAGGGCGACAGCGTCCTCGGTGTACTTGTCGAAGTCGGTGTCGAAGATGCCCTGGTACATGAACCTGCTGTCGTCGTCGAACAGCACCCACCGCAGGTAGTGCAGCTTCAGCGGCGCCAGCAGGTACGGGTCGGCCTCCAAAGCCTCGGCCAGGGTGCTGCCGTACTCCCGCATCACGTCCGCCCGGCCCGGCTTCACCTTCGCGATGATCGTGAACCCGTAGCAGGCCGGCGTCCGCGGGAAAACCGGACCATACCTGCCCTGCTCCAAGCGGCTGGTGTCCTTCGGAAGCACCATCGCCGCAGGCTTGATCTCCACGCCCCGTCCCATCACCGCGCAGGCCCACCGTCACATATCCGCGAGCGACGAACGTGCCCTCACCCGGTATCTCTAAACCCCAAACACGGGAGTGAGAAGGTGTCGCGTACGGAGTCCCGCGACGGAAGCACGAAGCAGAGGGCGCCGACCGCTGCCGGTCCGGTAGCGATCGCGCCCGAGGCGCCGGCGTCGCCGGCTGCGTCGCAAGCGCACAGCCCATCGATGGGGTTTCGGCACCCACAGGATCGTCCGGCCGGCCGTCGCGCCGAGCGACACCCACGTGATGACCCGGTTTGTGGGGCGTCGGGGTGGGTAGCGGGAGCTCGGTGTTCTGGCCGTAAAGGTCGCAATCGGGTGTTCTGGCCGCAAAGTGCAGTGCGGGCGGCACGGCTTGCGGCGGAGGATGTCATGGTCGGACGTCCGGCGGCAGGACATTGAGCGTTGTCAGTAGTGACTGGTAATCGGTAACGCTGCATTGCTTCTGTCCCGAATCCGCCCAAGGCGTGGCGCGGGCCGCCCTGGTTGATGGCGGCCGGCGACGACGTTCCCGGCAGCGCCCGTTTCGATCACCAGTACTCCATCGATCCGCTCCTGATAGTCCGCGGCGCCAGGTCGCCGACCACCCACTGGTACGCACGGTGCACGGAAGGAGTACCGAGGGCCAGCATGACGCTGCCACTAGCGGATGAAGACGAGCGAGGACAGCGGCGGCCGCTGCTCGGCCGTGGGATGCGACTGCTCTTCATTGCTCTGATCGCCTGTTTCACCGCTTGGGGCATAGCGCAGGACCTCACCACGCCGATGGTGGCAGGCTTCAAGCGCATCTTCGAGATGAGCACCTTCCAGGCGTCGCTCGTCCAGTTGGCCTACTTCGGCGCATACTTCGTGCTCGCGCTCCCGGCGGCCTTCATCAACCACCGCTTCGGCTACAAGACGGGAATCCTCACCGGACTGGGGCTCGCGGCGCTGGGCGCCTTCCTCTTCTATCCGGCGAGCAAGATCATGACGTACGCGGCGTTCCTGCTGGCCCTGTTTGCGATGGCCGCCGGCTGCTCGATTCTGGAGACCTCCGCGAACCCGTACGTCATGTCGCTCGGCCCGGAGGAAACGGCGACCCGGCGGCTGAACTTCGCCCAGGCATTCAATCCGGTGGGCACGAACATCGGTGTGCTGCTGGCCTCGGCGCTCATCCTGCCCAAGCTCGCGGAGCCGGTGGACATCGCGTCGCTGAGCCCGGATCAGCTGCGCACCATCCGCGCGGGCGAGCTCGGCGCGGTGATGGCCCCATACCTGGGGCTGGCCGTCCTCCTGGTGCTCATCGCCGTCGCCATCGCGAGCCAGAAGGCGCCGCCGATCGTCGAGGAGTTCCCCGATGCCGGCCCGCACACCGGCGGCACCCGCGACCTGTTCGGCGTGCTGTGGCGCAGCAAGCGGTACCGCTTCGGGGTGATCGCCCAGTTCGCGAACATCGGGGCTCAGGTGTGCACCTGGACGTACCTGATCCAGTACGTGGAGCAGGCACTGGGCGGCAGCCTGCAGAAGGGTGGCGCCTATCTGCAGCTCAGCCTGCTCATCTTCCTCGGATCACGCTTCCTGATGACGTGGGTGATCGGTCGTGTGCGCGCCACCAAGGTGCTCGCCGTGCTGGCCTTGCTGGCGGTGGTGCTGTGCATGTTCGCGATAGTGAGTCCCAACCTCGCCGGGGTTCTTGCCGTGGTCTCCCTGTCCTTCTGCCTGTCGCTCATGTTCCCGACGATCTACGGCGTGGCCCTCAAAGGGCTCGGTCCGGCGACCAAGTTCGGCGCCGCCGGCCTCGTGATGGCCATCGTGGGCGGCGCGATCATGCCGGTGATACAAGGCAGGCTCGTGGACCGGACGAGCGCGGCGATCTCCTTCATCGTCCCAGCCGTCTGCTTCGCCGTCGTCGGGCTCTACGCCCTCTACGACCTCAGGGCCGCGGCCGGGCCCGTCCACGGGAGCACCGAGCCGGTCCTGCCCAAGGGCGCCGGGCCGAGCACCGTCACCGGGGGTACGGCATGAACCGCCGGCGCCGCGCGGTAGCGGCAGTCACGGTCGTGGTGCTCGCCGTGGCCGGCTGCGGCCCGCCGAAGCCGACGAGCCCAACGAAGGAAACCAAGCAGCTCGAGGTCGTGTCGTGGTGGACCTCCGGCTCGGAGGCCGCCGCGCTGAACGTCCTGTTCTCCGCCATGCACCAGACGAATCCGAACGTCGACGTCGTCAACGCCGCGGTCCCGGGCGGCGCCGGATCACAGGCGGTCGTGGCCCTGGCCAAGCGGCTGCAGAGCGGCGACCCGCCCGACGTCTGGCAGACCTTCGCGGGCAAGTCCGTGCAGGGCTACGCCGACCGCGGCGTCATCCGCGACGTCGCGCCGGTCTTTGCCGACGGGGACCTACGCGCGACGATGCAGCCGACCATCCTGGGTTCGCTCATGCACGGCAGCAAGCCGTACGGGGTGCCGACAGGTGCCCATCGCAGCAACATGCTGTGGTTCAACACCGAGCTCCTCAACCGGGCGGGCGTCACGCCACCCTCCGGCGACTACGCCCTCGCTGCCTTCCTGGACGACCTGCGGAAGGTCAAGGCGTCCGGAGCCATCCCCCTGTGTCTCGGCGGCAAGGACCCGTTCACCACCGTCGAGTTGTTCGAGAACGTGCTACTCAGCACCATCGGGGTGAAAGGCTGGCAGGACATGACCGGCGATCGCCTCAACTGGCGCAGCGCGCAGGTGCGGACAGCGCTGCGGACCTTCGGTGACATCCTCGCCTACGCCGATCCCGAAGCCGGCACGTTGACCTGGGACGCGGCGACAAAGAAGCTCGCCACCGGTGGTTGCGCCTTCGAGTCCCTAAATGACTCGGCGTACGGCGAGCTGGTCACCTCCGGCGCGCGGGAGGGCAAGGACTTCGGAGCTGCGGCGTTTCCCGGCACCGACGATGCCTTCCTCGCGGTCGTCGACGTCTTCGTGGCCGCGACCAGAGCCAAGAACGCGAAGAACGCCCTTGCCTTCCTCAGCGACATTAGCAAGCCGGCGACCCAGATTCCGTTCAGCAAGGCGAAGGGATCGGTACCGGTGCTCCGGAACGTTGATATTTCGTCCCTGTCTGTCTACCAGCGAGATGCCTCGAAGAGCCTTTGGGGCTCGTCGGTGCTGCTGTCGGTCGCCCACGGCGAGGCCATGAGCCCAAAGTTCACGGAGGGCTTCTACGACGCCGTGTCGACCTACGTGCGCACCCGCGATCCGGACACCTTCGCCCGGGATCTCGAAAACGCGGTCACCAAGGACAGGATGCCGCCACGCTGACCTGCGTTCTGGTCCGATGCTTGTCCGACTTGGTGGCATATGGCGGCGGTGCATGTGCCGCTCAGTCCAGTGGGTGCTCGTGGGTCCCGACGCGATGGAGCACCCACGGAGCAACAGCCGAGCGGGCGTTCGTGTCGTGACCGCCCGGAAGCGACTTCTGACTTCATGAAGACCGTCACTGATCTCCCGCCTCGGAGGCCTCCGCCTCGCCGCGATCACCGTGCGGCACCTCACCGCCATCCCAGCGTGCAAGCTAGCTCGGCTGCGGCGCCGGGGTGCAGGTCCAGTGGCCGTCGTGCCAGACGCAGGTCTGCTCGTAGCCGGAGCGGAACGACCCGAGCCAGGGGATGTCGTCCTCGTAGCGCGTGGGCGGCGGTGTCGGTGGGAAGTTCGCCGCGTCGTCGATGCTGCCGCTCCCGTCGTAGCGGGCGACGGTCGGGTAGGGGTAGACCGGCCGGGTCCGTACGACGGTGTCGTCCTGGCGCTTCGTGGCGACGAGCCGGTCGGGTGCGACGCCCTTCTCGACCCAGGCGAGGGTGGGGGTGAGCGCGTCGATCGCGTCCGGTCCCTGACCGTCACCGCAGTGGGCGACGCCCGGCAGCATGAACAGGCGGGCGAACCGCTGCGTGGCGTCCGTCCCGCCCATGCGCTCGGCGAGGGCGTGGTAGTAGGCGATCGTCCCGTAGGGCGAGATTGCCTGGTCTGCCCAGCCGTGCCAGAGGAGGAGCTTCCCACCCGCGGCGCGGAAGGCCGTCAGGTCGGGGTCGCTCGCGTCGTAGATGCCGGCCTGCTGGTAGATCTCGTAGAACGTCGCCGAGTCGTAGTGCAGGTCGTGCAGTGTCACCGACGGCCGGGCGGACGGGTAGGCGAGGTACTTCAGCGCGTTCGTCGCGTTGCCCTCGGCCACGGCCGGGGCGCCGGTGGCGGTCGGAGTGACCCAGCGGGCCCAGGTCGCTTCCGAGCCCACGGGCTCACCCCCCGGGTACATCCGCCGTCCCCGCTCGTCGCGCGGCCCGTCGTACAGCTTGCGTACGGCATCGATCTGCGCGTCGGTGAGACAGTCGGGGCTGTCGCTTCCCGTCGCGCAGCGCAGGCTCCGCGGATCGAACGCGCAGGCACGCGGGTCATCGATCTGGCCGTCGGCCAGGCCGTCGCGTGCGTCGCACTCGCGCAGGACGGCAGCGTGCAGCGCGGGGAGCTTGGCGGCGGTCAGGATGGGTCGGCCCTGCGCGTCGGTGTTCGCCGTGGCGTGCCAGCCCGCGGACCACACGATGAGCGACGTGAGCAACGACGCCGGGGCGCCGGCTACGATGCCGTCGAAGTCATGCGGGTAGCGCTGCGCCTCGGTCAACCCCTCGTGGCCGCCCTGCGAGCAGCCGTCGAAGTACGAGTAGCGCGGGCCTTGTCCGTAGTAGAGCGCGATGAGCCGCTTGGCGACGAGCGCGACGACGTGGTCGGCCCGGTAGCCGAAGTCGACCCGCAGCTGCGGGTCGGCACCGAAGCTGGCGTCGAAGCCGGAGACGCCGACGTGCCCCTCGTTGTTGGTGGCTACGACGAAGTCACCGCGGTCCAGCGGCACGCACCCGTCCGACGCGTCGGCGAAGAAGTCGACACTGCCGCAGAACGCCCCGCACCCGGTCTGCAGGTACCGCTGCCGCCACGTCTTGGTGGGCAGGAGCACGTCGAACTGGATCTGCGGCGCCGCGATCCCCTTGACTTCGCAGGCCGCCCAGCCGCCCGGCGAGGTCGTCGCGGTCGCGGACCCGATGACCGCCGGAGCGCCGGGCGTCCCCGACAGGTCCTGCCCGGCGAGAGCCGCGCAGTCGATCCTCGGCAGCACCACGGGAGGGCCGGAGGCCGAACCGTCCGCCTCGCCGGGCATCCCGGCCACGGCCGTACGGGGCGCGGCCTGGCCACCGCTGGCCAGCATGAGGACGGCGAGCACGACCGGTAGCGCCCGGAATCCAGCGCTGCGGATGGCGCGTCCCGGCGTCCGGCCCCATACGCGAGCGCGCATACCTGTCCTCCGTTTCGCGGCGTCCGTCTGAACGCCGGATCTCGGCCACGCCTGCGACCCCACGACACGAGTAAGGAAAGCTAAGTATGGCCGTGAACAGGTGTCAATACCGAACCGGACATCCGGAAATCGCGCCGGAGTCCGGCGAAATCCGCCACGCCCTCTGCCCAGTTTCCATTACCCGCTGGCAATCATCTGTATGGACGACAGGTAATGAGCGGACAGAAACCTGGGGGCCGCCAAAGAACCTGCCCGGCGCTCGTTACTCTGCCAGCGGCCCGCACCGCGTTGGCCCGCTCGCCTGTGTGATTCCTTGCCGGCCTCGTGAGTGGACCCGAACTCACGAACACCAGTCCCGGCCGTCGGCTGGCGGGACCGGGTGGGGGATCTCGACGAGGCGGCGCAGATCTTCACGGGCGTGCGTCCTCGCTTGTTCGGGATCGCGTACCGCATGCTCGGCAGCGCCAGCGAGGCCGAGGATCTGGTGCAGGACGTCTGGCTGCGCTGGCAGACGACCGACCGCAGCGTGGTGAACAATCCGGGCGCGTTTCTGGCGACGACCACGACGCGGCTGGCCATCAACGAGCTGCAGTCGGCGCGGGTCCGCCGTGAGACGTACATCGGGCCCTGGCTGCCCGAGCCGGTCGACACCAGCGCGGATCCGTTCCTGGGCGCGGAGCGCGGGGAGGCGCTGGAGTTCGCGGTCCTGATGCTGATGGAGAAGCTGACACCGCACGAACGGGCTGCGTACGTGCTGCGGGAGGCGTTCGACTACCCGTACCCGCAGATCGCCGCGATCCTGCAGTCCACCGAGCCGGCCGTCCGTCAGCTGGTCAGCCGGGCGCGCAAGCACATCGTCGGCGAGCGGAAGATCCCGGTGCGGGACGCGGCCCAGCGGCGGCTGCTGGCGACCTTCCTCGACGCCGCCCGTTCCGGCGATCTCGAGACGCTGGAGCAGTTGTTCGCGGCCGATGCGGCGAGCGTCGCTGACGGTAACGGCGCGCAACAGGTCGCCCGCAAGGTGGTCGTGGGCGCGGCCCATGTGGCGAAGTACATCGCGGCGTTCTCGACCTGGTACTGGGACGGTGTGGACGTGCAGTGGGTCACGACGAACGGGCAGGCCGGTGCGGTCCTGCGGCGCGGCGGCACGCTGCTCGGCCTGGTCACGATCAACGCCTCCGAGGCGGGCATCGACCAGGTGTTGTGGATGATAAATCTCGACAAGATTGCGGCGTTGCCCGCTGTCACAAAATAGGTGCCTGCCTTGTCTTGGCTGCTGACAGCGAGAGACAAGGGGCGAAGATGCGGACGATCCTGATCGTCGGCGGCGGGTACGCCGGCTTCTACACGGCCTGGAAACTGGAGAGGAAGCTCCGCCGGGGCGAGGCGCGCGTGATCGTCGTCGACCCGCGGCCGTTCATGACCTATCAGCCGTTCCTGCCCGAGGTGGTGGCCGGCTCGGTCGAGGCGCGGCACGCCGCCGTCTCGCTGCGCCGGCACCTGAAGAAGACCGAGCTCATCGCCGGGCGGGTCACCAGGATCGACCACGCGCACAAGACCGTCACCGTGCGTCCCGCGGTGGGAGACTCCTACCAACTGGATTACGACATCATTGTCGTGACCGCGGGCGCGGTGACCCGCACCCTCGCGATCCCAGGCGTGACCGAGCACGCGATCGGCATGAAGCACGTCGAGGAGGCCGTCGCGATCCGCGACCGGCTGCTGACCGCCTTCGACCAGGCCTCCGGGCTTCCGCCCGGCCCGCTGCGCCGGAAGCTGCTCACCGTCACGTTCGTCGGCGGTGGCTTCTCCGGCGTCGAGGGTTTCGGCGAGCTGCTGGCGCTGGCCAAGGCGCTGGTGCGGCGCTATCCCGAGCTGAGCCCGGACGAGCTGAGCTTCCACCTGGTGGAGGCGCGCGGCCGGATCCTGCCCGAGGTGACTGACAAGCCGGGCGAATGGGTGGTGCGCTCGCTGAAGAAGCGCGGCGGGCAGGTACACCTGAACGCCCAGCTGCTCTCCGCGATTGACGGCCACGTGGTGCTGTCCACCGGCGAGGAGTTCGACTCCGAGCTGATCGTCTGGACCGTCGGCAACGCCGCGAACCCGATGGTGCACAACCACACCGACCTGCCCATCGACCAGCGCGGGCTGCTCGTGGTCCGGATCGACCTGCGGGTCGGCACCGACGAGGCGCCGGTGCCGGATGCGTGGGGCGCCGGCGACGACGCGGCCGTCCCCGACCTTGCCGCGGAGAGACCCGGCGCGGCGACCGTGCCCAACGCGCAGCACGCGGTGCGACAGGGCAAGCTGCTGGCCAAGAACCTGATCGCCACGCTGCGCGGGCGCGAGCCGAAGCCGTACGTGCACCACAGCCTCGGCGTGGTCGCCACGCTCGGCCTTGGCCGTGGCATCTTCCAGTTCCGCCGCCTGGTCATCCGGGGCTTCCCGGCCTGGCTGATGCACCGCGGCTACCACGTGCTGGCGGTGCCGACCTGGGAGCGGAAGTTCCGGGTGCTCGCGGTCTGGGTGACCGCCGTGGCGTTCGGCCGGGACATCGTCTCGCTGACCTCGGTGCAGCACCCCCGGGAGGCGTTCCTGGCCGGTGCCGGCCTGCGCGTTCCCGCACCCGATCAAAGGGCGGGTGCTGTGGACGCGGGTGTGCTGGCGGGCGATGCCCGGCGTCCATGACGACGTCGTACGCCGGCTCGCCGCCGCCTGCCACACGGGTGACGTCGTCCAGATCGAGGCCGTCCTCGATCTGGACGCCGTCGCCGTGTGCGACAGCGGCGGCCGCGTACCCGCTCCGGCCCGTCTCGTGCACGGAGCAGTCGAGGTCGCCCGGCTGCTCCGTGCCCTGCTGCCCGGAACCGACCTGACGATCGAGAGCGTCAACGGGCGCGCTGGCCTGGCGATCCGCCGGGCCGGCACAGCCGTGGCCGTGATCGCCGTCAGCTGCGACGAGGGCCGGGCCACGACCCTCTGGGTCGTCCTGAATCCTGCGAAGCTGCGGGGCTGGCACCGCCGCTGAGCCTTGTACTGGCAGTACATGGTTGCGAACGAGCAGTGGCGTCAGCGTTGAGGCATGAAGAAGGTATCCATGCAGAACACCATTGATCTGACCGGGCGGCTCGCCGTGGTGACCGGAGCGAGCAGCGGCCTCGGACTGGGCCTGGCGGCCCGCCTGGCCGCGGCCGGTGCCGAGGTCGTCCTGCCGGTCCGCGATGAGGCCAAGGGCGAGGCCGCGCTGGGCCGCATACGCGCCGGGGTGCCTGGTGCCGACCTGTCGCTCCGCGAGCTCGACCTGGCCTCGCTGCGGTCGGTGGAGGCGCTGGGGGATAGCCTGAACGCCGAGGGACGGCCGATCCACATCCTGATCAACAATGCCGGGCTGATGACGCCGGCCACGCGGCACACCACCGCCGATGGCCTGGAGCTGCAGTTCGGGACCAACCACATCGGGCATTTCGCGCTCACCGGCCGGCTGCTGCCACTGCTGAGCGCCGGCGAGGCCCGGGTGACCACGATGACCAGCAGCGCGGCGCGGCATGCCAAGCTGAACTGGGAGGACCTGCAGAGCGAGCGGGCGTACGCACCGGTCCGCGCGTACAACCAGTCGAAGCTCGCGAACCTGATGTTCGCGCTCGAGCTGGACCGGCGTTCACGAGCGGCCGGGTGGGGGATCGTCAGCAACGCCGCCCACCCGGGCACGACCCTGACCGGTCTGTACGCCGCCGGCCCCAACCTGGGCCGGGAGAAGCCCTCGCCGATCGAGGCTGTCATGAAGCGCCTGGCGAACTGCGGCGTGCTGGTGCAGGGCGTCGACCGGGGCCTGCTCCCGGCCCTGCACGCGGCCACCGGCCCCGAGGCGGGGGGCGGCCACTTCTACGGCCCGGACGGGTTCGGCCAATTCACCGGCGGTCCGGCCGAGCTGGACCTCTACCGCCCGGCACGCGACGAGGCCGCGGCCGCCAGGCTGTGGGACGTCTCGCAGCGTCTCGCCGGCGTCGAGTTCGCGGCGGTGTGAGCGTGGACCGCGCCCGGCTGGCCGAGTACCTGCGTACCCGTCGTGAAGCCCTGCAACCGGAGGACGTCGGCCTGCCCCGCGCGCGGCGCAGGCGCACGCATGGCCTGCGCCGCGAGGAGATCGCGGTGCTCTCCGACATGTCGATCGACTACTACAGCCGGCTCGAGCAGCCGCGCGGTCCCCATCCCTCCGAGCAGATCCTGGGCGCACTCGCCCGCGGGCTGCGCCTGTCCATGGAGGAGCGTGACCATCTCTTCCGGCTCGCCGGGTACGCCACCCCGCGCCGCTCCACCGACGACCACATCAACCCTGGGATGATGCGCATCTTCGACGGTCTGCGAGATACCGCGGCGCAGGTGGTGAGCCCGCTCGGCGAGACATTGCTGCAGACCCCGCTGTCCGTCGCCTTGATCGGCGACGAGAGCGTCCACAAGGGTTTCGCGCGCAGCCTGCACTATCGCTGGTTCACCGACCCGGCGACCCGGCTTCTGCGGCCTGCGGAGGGGCCGCTCATCGTCGCGGACCTGCACGAGTCGTACATTCGTGACGGCCAGGATTCCCGGGCGGGCGCGCTCGTCGGTGCGCTGCTCGAGGCGAGCCCGGAGTTTGCCGCGCTCTGGCGCGAGCATCCGGTAGCGAGCCGCTACTGCGGCCCGGTGCAGCTCGTGCACTCGGAGGTCGGGCCGATCGACCTGTACTGCCAGCGGCTGATCGACCCGGACCAGTCGCAGCAACTGGTCGTCTACACCGCGCAACCCGGCGGCGAGAGCCACGACAAGTTGGAGCTCCTGAAAGTGATCGGCGACCAGCGGGCCAGCCAGTCGCGGTAGGTGGTCTTCGCGAGGACCGCGCCCTCCGGGGCAATCAGGACAATGCCTCTCACACCTCCGTCTCGCTCGGGAGGCCGGGCGCCCTGCCGGCTGGCCGCCGAGCGGTAGTACTCCTCGGTGGCCGCCAGGTAGCGCTTCGCCGCGACGTGCAGGCCGACCAGATCGGCCACCAGCAAGCCGGCCGGTCCATGGTGGCGGACGGTGGCCTGGGGGCCGCCCTCACCCGGAAATGGGCGTCAGTACGGTAGAGGTTGGGGGTACGACCGTCCGCGGAGGTGTCGGATGGGAGCAGGCGAGGCGCTGCTGGGCCGGGTTCCACCCGACCGCGGACTCCACGAGAGTGAGCGCACGCGGGTCAGCCGGGTGTCGGTTGGCGCGCGCGTGGTCATCCGCCAAGAGCCGCTGGGACCAGGGGCGTCCCGGCGGGTGCAGCACGAGGTCGCGATCCTCGAGCGCCTGCGCGGTGTCTGGGGCGTCGCACAGCTGGCGGATGCGCCGCGGTGTCCGGGGTCGGTCACCATGACCGATGTCGGCGGCACGAGTCTGAATGCGTTGGCGAAGCCCCTTGCAGTTGCAGATCTGGTCGCGCTTGGGGCGGGACTGGCCCGCGCGGTGGCGGGGATGCACCGTCAGGGCGTGCTGCACGGCGACATCACGCCGGCGAACATCCTGATCTGCCGGGACGGCGCGCCGTGCTTGGTCGACTTCGCCGCCGACCAGGCCACGTTCGACTGGTTGAGCCTGCAGTCGCTGCGGATCTGGCTCGAGCACGGTCCCGCTCGTCCCCTGCTCGGCCCGGCCAGTCACACTGCCTTCACCGCCATGGCGACCTACGGCGACTACGCCGCCGGGTGGCAGGTGATACGGCGGGTCCTGGCAGTGGGTGAGGCGCGCGGCTATGAGCCCGAGACCTCACAGGTGCGCTTCCTGTCCTCGCTGGTGGGCTGCTGGTCCGAACCCCTCGAACGCACTGTCGAGGAGGCTCGGCGGGCCCGGGAGGGGCTGATCGCTGGGGGCGAGCTGACCAACGCCCTGCACACGTACTTCGTGATCAGCGGTGCCCTGCTGGACTGCGCACCGCTGGACGCCTGCCTGGCCGAGGTGGAGGCCGGGCTGGCCTTTGCGCAGCAGACGGGCGGCGCGCACATCGGCGAGACGCTCGACAGCTACCGGTGGCTGGCCGGCGTGCTGCGCGGCGACCGCTCCGGCACGGTCGGCGGGGCGCTCCCGGCGGAAAGGTACGCCGACAACCCGCTGGCCGAGCTCCACGCGCATGCGACCCGCGCGCTCGCCGCCGCCGTCTTCGGTGACCCGGCCTGCCTGACCCGGCACGCCACAGCGGCGACGCCGCTGCTGCCAGCCTCCCGCGGTGTCTACACCGCGGCCTTGGTCCACCTGCTGCACGGGCTGGCGCTCGCCGGGCAGGTCCGCGCCGCCGCCGGGGGAGAGCAAGACGGTCTGCTGCGTGAACTGGATGACGAGGTGTGCTGGATCGCCGCCCGTGCCGGGGAAGCGCCCGCCAACTTTCAGCACCTGCTGCGGCTGCTCGAGGGCGAGCGGGCCTGGGCCGTCGGTGACTTCCGCGCCGCCGTCGTCGCCCTTGACGCCGCGCCGCGGGAGAAGCGGTCGTCGCGGGTGGTCCGCGGTGGCGACGATGCGGGCGCGGGAGGTGGTGAGTGACCGGCCCGCGTAGGCCCAGCTGGGCCAGCGCGCCTACGCCCGCCAGCAGCGCCTCATCCTGCGCCGCCTCGCCGGCTGACGGTCTCGTGCGCGACGACAGCGAACGCCCGGCCGCCGACGCACTCCTGGCCGAGGTGGCCCGCCTCGGCGGCGACCCGGAGGTGTTCGCCGACCTGCGGACGGCCCTACCCAGCGGCAGGACGAGGATCACCGCGGTCGCCGCCGACCTGACCAACTGGAAGGATCCCGGCACTCGCAAGGCGGTGGCCCGCATCCGCCGTGTGTTCCCCCAGAACGACTGAGGCGGTTTGGTAAGTGGCCGTCGGTTGCTGGCCGTGTGGCGGCATGGCAACCAGGCCACCGTCACCATCACCGCAATCAACGAGTGGCTCTGACCCGACTTACCCAAATACGCCTTAGCTCGCGCTCGGCGTCGATGACGGAGACGGCGCCGTCGTGCCGGACGGGGCTTGGCCGCCGCTGGGACTGGTCACAGTCGGTGACGGGGATGCCGACGCGGGCGGGGCTGAGGCCGCGGCGGGCGGGGCCGAGGTGCCATTGGGCGCGGCCGGTCCCGTGGCGGGCCCTGTGGTGCGCATCGGCGACGGACCGCGCACCTTCGGTACCTGTGCGGGCTGCTGGATCGGTGAGGGATCGGCCCGGGTGGCGGGCGGCGCCGGCTGCTGGCTCGGCTCGTCGCCGGGCCGCGGGTCCGTGCCGGACGAGGGGTTCTCGACGAGCGCCGTCTGAGCGGTGCCGTGCTGCGGCGCCGCGGCGGCCTGTGCTACGTCATCGGGTCTGCCTGCCCAGGACGACGACACGCACGCCGAGCCGATCGC
Source organism: Dactylosporangium sp. McL0621 (assembly GCF_049995355.1). Taxonomy (NCBI): domain Bacteria; kingdom Bacillati; phylum Actinomycetota; class Actinomycetes; order Micromonosporales; family Micromonosporaceae; genus Dactylosporangium; species Dactylosporangium sp. McL0621. The sequence continues at coordinate 7,108,043 of NZ_CP188259.1, read as the reverse complement.
CGCGGCTGCGAGGACCGCCGCAGCGGCGTACAGGCCGGTACGCCGCCGGTACGCCGAGTGGCGGCCACGCCGGAAGTACTGCAAGTGACGAGGAAGATACTTGCGAGCGGCCGCCGGCTGCTGGTTCGGATTCTCCGCAGAAATCGCAATGCTCCTTCCGAAACCGTCTACCGGGTTAGCTGACGGGTTCGGACGGGAGGGTCGCCCTACCTCGCGACGCGACGCCGCTCGGATTCACCCCAGTGGTACCTGGTTCCCCGGCTCGTGCGAGCACGATTCAACGGGTCCGCCGTGACGTCACCCCGGATTGGCGACGGCCAGCCACAGCGAACGCTACGACCATAGTGGCTGCACATTCGTACGTGACGCCGGTACTCATTGCGGCCGACGAGCAGGCGGCAGCCTTGCAATCAGACTGTGGTCAGCGTCCGCGGCAGCGGCAGCGGCACTGACCAAGTCGCCCGCGTACGGCGTCGGCACAGCCGGTTGATCATCCGACCCCAGTCGCTTCGCCAGCTCGCGCATCATCACAGGCATGCCCTTCAGGTGCAGCGATCGAGGTCGTGAAGGAGGCCCTGCACGTACGACCTCGCTGCTCCTGGGCCCGATCCTGACGGTACCGCTTCGTTCAGGAAGTCGACTTGTCCAGGAAGGCGCGCAGCTTCCGCAGCGGCCACGTATTGATGACCTCGTCCGCGGTGAGCCAGCCGCGCTGGGCGGTGCCGACCCCGTAACGCAGGTTGGCCAGGTGCGTCGTCGCGTGCGCGTCGCTGTTGATGGCGAACCGCACGGCGTGCCGGCGGGCCTGGATGAGGTGCTCCGCCGACAGGTCGAGCCGCTCGGGGGAGGCGTTGAGCTCCAGCGCGGTGCCGGTGCGCGCGGCCGCCTCGTACACCTCCTCGAGGTCGACGTCGACGGGCTGCCGGCGGCCGATGAGCCGGCCGGTGGGGTGACCGATGATGTTGACGTGCGGGTTTTCGCAGGCCCGCACAAGCCGCCGGGTCATTTCCTTCCGCGACTGGTTGAAGTGCGAATGCACCGACGCCACGCACACGTCGAACCCGGCGAGGAAGTCGGCCGGCCAGTCCACCTCGCCGTCCGGGTCGATGTTCAGCTCGGTGCCGTGCAGCAGCTGCAGCTCCGGGCGCTCGGCCGCGAGCGCCCGCAGCTCCTCGCGTTGCGCGAGCATCTTCTCGTCGGACATGCGCTGCATGAACAGGTTCGGCGCGTGGTCGGTGATCGCGAGGTAGGCGTGGCCGAGCCGCGCGGCCGCGCCGACCATCTCGGCGAGCGAGGCCACGCCGTCGGTGAGGTTGGTGTGCGTGTGCAGATCGCCGCGGAGGTCCTTCGTCCGGATCAGGTCCGGTAGTTCACCGCGCAGGGCGGCTTCGATCTCGCCGCGGTCCTCGCGCAGCGGCGGCGGGATCCAGGGCAGGCCGAGCCGGTCGTACACCTCCTCCTCGGTCTGCGACACGATGAGGGTGTTCGTCGGCGCGTCGAACAGCCCGTACTCGGAAAGCTTGAGCTTGTGCCGCACGGCGATCTCGCGGGTGCGGATGTTGTGCGCCTTCGCGCCGGTGAAGTACTGCAACGCGGCGCCCCATGCGCTCGGCGGCACCACCCGCAGGTCGACCTGCAGGCCCCTCGCGGTGCGGATCGACGTCTTCGCCGCGCCATGGGCGATGACCTCGGCGACCAGCGGCAGCTCGACGAACGCGGCCATCAGCGCGTCTGACCGTTCCGCGGCGGCGAGGACGTCGACGTCACCGATCGTCTCGCGCATCCGGCGCAGGGACCCCGCGTACGTACAGCGGACACACCCGTCCACGGCGGACAATGCGGCGACGACGGTCTCCGCGACCTCCATCGCCGCGTTGATCAGCAGCCGGTCACCAGCGTGGTGCAGCAGCTCGATGCCGTGGCGCAGGTTGTCCTCGCTGCGGGCGCCGAATCCCTTGAGCCCCCGGAGCCGGCCCTCGTCGAGCGCCGCCGACAGCTCCTCGACCGAGGAGACGTGAAGCTGCTCGTACAAGGCCATCGCACGCTTCGGCCCCAGGGTGGGAATCTCGATCAGGCGCCGAACACCGGCCGGAATCTTGGCGCGCAGCTCCTCCAGCGCAGCGAACGTCCCACCGTCATGGAAGTACTCGACGATCTTGTCCGCGATCGACGCGCCCACGTTCGGGATGCCCCGTAACGTCTTCACGTCGGCGGCGGAAATGTCTTCCGGGTAACCGGCGACGGAACGCGCAGCCTTCTCGTATACGCGCGCCTTGAACTGTTCCTCACCCGTGATCGAGATGAGGTCGGCGTACTCCTGCAGGAGCGCCGCGACCTCCTCGTTCGTCCGAGCCATACACCCCAGCGTAGGTCTCTCGAGGGTCAGGCGGCGGGGTCAGGCTGCGGGTCAGATGCAACCCTTGTTCGGTGCTCGGCGTCATCGGCGGCCCGGCTCGTTGTCAGCCGAGGGCGCGGTCGAGGTTGAACGCGGCGCTGATGAGCGCGAAGTGCGTGAAGGCCTGCGGGAAGTTGCCCTGTTGTTCACCGGTGCGGCCGATCTGCTCCGCGTACAGGCCAAGGTGGTTGGCGTAGGTGAGCATCTTCTCGAAGGCCAGCCGGGCCTCGTCGAGCCGCCCGGCCCGGGTGAGCGCTTCGACGTACCAGAACGAGCAGATCGAGAAGGTGCCCTCCTCCCCGCGGAGGCCATCCGGGCTGGCGGTGGGGTCGTAGCGGTACACCAGCGAGTCGGACACCAGCTCCGCGGTGAGCGCGTCGAGGGTGGCGAGCCATCGAGGGTCGGTGGGGGCGATGAACTTGGTCAGGGGCATCATCAGGACCGCGGCGTCGAGGACATCGTTGTCCTCCTGCTGGACGAACGCCCGCCGGGTGGGCGACCAGCCGTGACGCATGATGTGGCGGTAGATCGTGTCGCGGGTCCGCCGCCAATGTGCGATGTTCGCAGGCAGACCGCGGTGGTTGGCCATTCGCATGGCCCGTTCGATCGCCACCCAGCACATCAGCCTCGAGTACAGGAAGTTCTTGCGCCCGCCGCGGGTCTCCCAGATGCCTTCGTCGGGCTGGTTCCAGTGGTCGCAGACCCAGTCCACCAGGCGGGAGATCGCCTCCCAGTGGTCGCTGGAGATGGGCTGTCCCCACTTGTCGTAGAGGTAGACCGAGTCGATGAGCGCTCCGTAGATGTCGAGTTGAAGTTGGTCGGCGGCGGCGTTGCCGATGCGTACCGGGGAGGAGCCCTCGTATCCGTCCAGGTGGTCCAGCTCGCGTTCGGGCAGGTCGGTGCGGCCGTCAATGCCGTACATGATCTGCAGTGGCGGCCCGGACTGACTGTCGTCATGCCGGGTGGTGCGATCGGCCAGGAAGGTCATGAAGGCTTCGGCCTCGCCGCTGAAGCCCAGTCGCAGCAAGGCGTAGGCGCAGAAGGCAGCGTCGCGGATCCACACATACCGGTAGTCCCAGTTACGCTCGCCGCCGATCCGCTCGGGCAGGCTGGTCGTCGGCGCGGCCACGATCGCGCCGGTCGGGGCGTAGGTGAGCAACTTGAGCGTCAGCGCGGAGCGGTGGACGGTCTCGCGCCACCGGCCGCGGTAACGGGAGGCGGACAGCCATCGCCGCCAGAACGCCACCGTGGTGGCGAATTCCTGCTCGGCCTCGGCTCGCGGGCATCCGCGCGGCGCGACGTCGTCGCCGACCCGGTCGAGCGCGAACACCGCCGACTCGCCTTCCAGGAGTTTGAACGACGCCGTCGCGTCCAGGGCGTCGTGCTCGACCGGTACGGTGGCGGTCAGGGCGAGTGCAAGGTCGCCGGACTCGAAGAGGGTCTGGCCGGCTTGCCACCGGACGGTGTGCGACTGTCTGGCGTAGTCGAAGCGGGGGGCCACCCTTGCCCGGAACGGGGTCGCGCCGCGCACGCACAAGACGCGCCGGATCAGCCGGTTGCGGCCGACCTCGCCGGAGTCGCCGGTGATCGGCATGAAGTCTTGGACCTCACCCACGCCGTCCTCGGTGAAAAATCGGGTGATCAGCACATTGGTGTCGGGGAAGTAGAACTGCTTGGTCTTCGCCGGCGCATCGGCGGCCAGCTCGAACGACCCGCCCCTGTCGGCGTCGAGGATCGAGGCGAACACGCTCGGGGCGTCGAAGCAGGGACAGCAGTACCAGTCGATGGTACCGTCGGTGCCCACCAGGGCCACAGTGCGCAGGTTGCCGATCAGGCCGTGCTCGGCGATCGGCAGGTAGCCAGAAGCCGCCTCCAGCTGTCGCTTGCCGCTCATGCGTGTTTGCTTCCCGTTCGGGGGTCCGGCTAACGAGGAGAGCGCCATCCCGTTGGCGATCGCCGCTGCCGCGTGATGACCGCCTCGATCGCCTCGATCGGGATCTGCGCCGGGCTGAAAGCGCCCTTCACCTGGTCGTGCACCACGACCGGCCCGAGCTCGTGGAGCTCGACGACGTCGCTCGGTCGATGCCGCGCTGGAAGCCCTCCACGCGGGCACTCGCGCGTGTCCTACGGCCTGTAGACGGTCGCCTCATGGGAGGTCTGCCGGATGCCATTGGGACCGTCGAATACTCGCTGGCCCCACCAGGTGAGCGACTTGGCGTTGAACTGGGCCACCATGTCGAGATTGCTGACGTCTCCGCTGTTGCCGCTCCAGGACCAGGCGAGATAGCCGACGCGGTCCGCCTGCGCCTCGGACATGATCGCGTCCTCGTCGACATCGCCGTCGTGATGCGTGTACGCGAATTCGGTCACCGCGATGGGAAGCTTCGCCTGGATGTACCGGCCGAAGTAGTCGTGGACGTTCGTGGCGCGGAAGAAAGCGCCGTACACATGAATAGAGAAGACGGTGTTCCGATCCGGATCGCCGGCGAAGACGCCGGCGGCGTGGTCCCGCATGGTGAATGACAGGTCCTGACCCCAGTCGGGCGCGTCGACCATGAGGGTGTGATGGATGCCCGCCCGGCGCAGCCGGCGGATCGAGTCGATCGTGTCGCCGGGCCAGGTGCGGAAGTTGTCGAGGACGTAGGGTTCGTTCGCGACGTTGATGATGGCGTACTTCTCCTGGCCGAGCAGCGCCTGGCGAATGCTGATCCAGTAGTCCACCGCCCGCGCTTGCGGAACGGCTTCCTTGCGGTAACCCCACCCTGTGGTGTCGTGTACCACCAGGACGCAGATGAGGTGGTTGCGCCGGCACAGCCCGATCAGGTGCGCGACATCGGCGGCGTCGTCTCGTTTCGCAGTGACTCCGGTGGACACCTCGACACGTACGGTGTTGGCGCCCATCGCCTTGACGTCACTGAGCATCCGGGCCGTTCTTTGCGGATACACGGCATAACTGTGGCCCACACCACGCATGACGAACTCATTGCCATTGGCGTCGTAGAGACGCCCGTCGTTCACGTGGAACCCGGTTCGTAGCAGTGCCCCAGTCGAATGATCCAGTCGCCCCATGAGATCCGAATGGTGCAGTCGCCTCACGAGGATGATCGAGACGACGACGGCGATGAGCATCGTACCCGCGATCATGGCGCGCATTCTCATGACCCCACCTCGGACCGGATCTCGTGGCGCTGACTCCTCATCCTGCTCACCCATGAGGGCCCGACGGGCGGGCGCAGCAAGACACTTCCCCGGCTCTGCCGCGCCAACCCCTCCCGCAGCGATCTCTCCCGCACAAGTGATCTTCGCTCGCCACGTCGGCGGGTGCGGCAGCTACGGCATCGACAACGACATGGACCGCGGCAACGCCGCGATCGTCGGCGTCGAGAACGCCGCGGGAACCAAGGCGACCTGTGCGGCTCGTCCTTCCGGACCGCCCTCCGGGAACGACCTCGATCCTGGATGCCTCACCGGGGTGACCCGCCCGATCCACCCAGGTCGGACGGCGCCGCGCAGTAAGCGGATGGACGCCGTCGTCGGCGGGCGGCCGGGGCGCACCGGAACGCAGCGGGGCCGGGCGGACCGCCGGGCGTGACGCTGGGGCGATGGGGTAGGTGGGCGCCGTGGTCGCGTGGTTGGATCGTTACCAGCGCCGGCACGCCTGGCTGGGATTCCCGCTGGCGGTGGTCTACAAGTTCGTCGACGACCGTGGTCCGTATCTTGCCGCGATGGTGACCTATTACGGCTTCATCTCGCTGTTCCCGCTGACACTGCTGTTCCTCACTGCGCTGGGCTTCTTCCTGGAGGCCAACCCCGGTCTGCACCAGCAACTGGTGCAGACGGCGGTGGGGGATGTGCCGGCCATCGGGCCGGAGTTGCAGCGCAACGTCAGCGGGTTGCGCGGCAGCGGCATGCGTCTGTTCCTGAGCGTCCTCGGCGCACTGTACGGCGGGCTGGGGGCTATGCAGGCCGCGCAGGCCGGGTTCAATCACATCTACGGCATCCCGCGCAACGAACAGCCCAATCCGATCCGGTCCAGGCTGCGCGGCCTCGGGCTGTTGCTGATGCTCGGCAGCGCGGTGCTGCTGTCGGCGGCGGCCACGACGTTCCTGGCCTTCGCCCACGAGCTCACCGGCCGGTCCGGGCCCGGACTGCAGCTCCTCGGCTACCTGTTGACGTTCGTGATCAATGCCGGCCTGTTCACCGCGGCGATGCAGTTGCTGACCGCTCGGACGCTGCGTGTGCGCCAGGTCATCGCCGGTGGGCTGATCGCCGCGACCTTCTGGATGGTGTTGCAGACCGTAGGCGCACGATTCATCGCCGCCCGGCTCAGCCGCGCGAGCGCGCTCTACGGCACGTTCGGACTCGTACTCGCCGCTCTCGCCTGGATCTATCTGCAAGCGCTCGTGCTGATGCTCTGCGCCGAGATCAACATGATCGCGGACCACCGCCTGTGGCCCCGGGCACTGCTCACCCCGTTCACCGACGCCGTCGAACTGACCGATGCCGACCGGCGGATCTACACGACGTTCGCGGCCGCACAGCGATTCAAGGACTTCGAGACGGTGCGGGTCGACTTCGGCCGGCCATCGCAACGATAGGCGTCGGCGCGACCGGCAGAGTGCCGCCGCCCAGCTGGTCGGATTGCGGCGGCCGGCCAGGCAGAAAGACGAGCGGGTGAGGGCGCTCCCCGAGACTCTGAGGCGGTGGTCGCAGAAGCGCCACCACCTCAGAGCGTCGAGGCGTTACGCCGTAGCGCGCGCGGCGGTCTCGATGAGCTGGGTGACCGCTTCCGGGGCGGTGACCAGCGACAGGTGTGCGGCGTTGACCTTGACCACGTGCGCTCGCGCGTGCGCGGCCATGGACAGCTGGGCCGCCGGGGGGATGACCTTGTCCTGCGTGCCGACGAGGTCCCACGATGGGATCGACGCCCAGGCCGGCGCGCCGGATTGCTCGCCCAGCGCGATCAGCGAAGTCGGGCGCTGTGAGGCTGCGAGAACCGATACCTGCGACGAGGACAGCCCGCCACCCAGCGCCGCCGCGAACACCTGTGGAAGCAGGTAGGTGTCATAGATGCCGTCCGGCGCTCCCGGGTATGTCACCAGTTTGAACACCGATGCGGGGTTGCTGCCGGCCGGTGCGAGGACCGAGTCGGCGCTGGTCAGCCCGGCCACCGACTGGTTCGCATCCGGGATGTAGGCGTCCAGATAGACCAGAGCCTTGACGTTGGCGTTGCCGGTGGCGGCGTTGGTGATGACGGCGCCACCGTACGAGTGTCCAACCAGGACAATCGGTCCCGTGACTCCGCTGAGGAAGTCACGCAGGTAGTCGGCGTCGCTGGACAGGCCTCGCAGCGGGTTCGGTGCCACAACGACGGGGTAGCCGTCGTGCTGCAGCCGGCTCACCTCGCCCGACCAACTGGACCCGTCGGCCCAGGCACCGTGTACCAGCACGACGGTCGGCTTCGGCTGGGCGTAGGCAGGAGTGGTCACACGGCTGGTCGAAGCCTGCGCGGTGCCGACCCCGACCAGGCCGAGCGTGAGCGCGGCGGCGGCCGCTCCTATGTAGATGGTCCGCCGACGGAGGGGGAGTTTCACCGTGTTTCCTTTCAGCCTTGGATAAAGTCGAGCAGGGCGGCGTTGACCTGGTCGGCGTGGGTCCACGCGATGGCATGCGGCCCGCCCTCGATGACGAGCAGCCGCATGTCCTTGATGAGTCCGGGCAGCCGCTGGGCGGTCAGCCCGATCGGCAGGATGCGGTCCTGGTCGCCGTGCATCACGAGGACCGGCACATCGATTTTCGGCAGGTCGTTGCGGAAGTCGGTGAGCCAGGTGGGGATGCACGCCACGGCGGCGATCGGAGACCCGGCCACGGCGAGGTTCCAGCTGGCCTGGAACACCTGGTCGCTGACCAGGGCGCCGCCGTAGGTGTCGAGGTTGTAGAAGTTTTCCAGGAACTGCTTGAGCCACACGTACCGGTCCGCCTGTGCGGCTTGGATGAAACCGTCGAACAGCGACTGTGGCGCGCCCTCGGGGTTGTCCGCCGTCCCCAGCAGGAATGGGGGGATCGGCGAGAGCAGGACAGCCTTGGCGACCCGGTCGGTGCCATACCTACCGAGGTAGTGGGTGATGTCACCGGTGCCCATCGAGTGCCCGACGAGAATGGCGCCGCGAACGTCCAGCTGCGTCAGAAGTTCGTTGACGTCGGAGGCGAACGTGTCGTAGTCGTATCCGGTCGCGGGTTGGCTTGAGTTACCCCATCCGCGCCGATCGTAGGCAATGACCCGGTATCCGGCCGCGAGCAGTTGGGGAACTTGTTTCTCCCAGGAGCGGCCGCTGAGTGGGTAGCCGTGGCTGAGCACCACGGGCGTACCGCTGCCGTGGTCTTCGTAGTAGATGTTGACGGGGTTGGCGCCTTCCGCGCCAACCGCTAGGTAGGGCATGCGTACTCCTTCGGTTCAGACCCCGGGGGAGGGGAACCTGGCCGAAGGTACGGACCCTGGGGCGGTCGCCGAATCACTCGTCATGCGTAGTCCTCGTCGTCACCGGCGAAATCGACCCGAACACGCGACATGGGAAATTTCGGAGCGTCCTCGGCGGGGTATCCTGGGCAGGGACGTTGCGCATTCGTCGTTCCTACGTAGGGTGTGTTCGTGAGGGCGCCTGAACACGGGCAATCGGGTGAATCGCGGCCGCACTCCCAGTTCAGGGTGTTCGGCGGATTGCGCGCCGCCCGCGACGGTGCTGAGGTCGACCTCGGTCCGTGGCGCCAGCAGGTCATTCTCGCCATGCTCCTCGTCGCCGCCGGCGGCGTCGTCAGCATCGAGTCCATGGTCGACTGCCTGTGGGGCGAAAACCCGCCCGCGAGTGCTGTAAACCAGATTCAGAGGCATGTCGGCCAACTCCGGCGGATTCTCGAGCCTGACCTACCGGCCCGCTCCAATGGGCGATATCTGTTGCCCGCGGGCACCGGGTACCGGTTCCTGATCCCGACTGAGGACTGCGACCTGGCCATGTTCCGTGAGCTGGTACGCCGGGCCCGCGCAGACGTGGCGAGTGGGAACACGACAGCCGGCGTGCGGGCGTATCTCACGGCTTTCGAGCTCGGGCGAAGTCCGGCGTTCGCCGGTCTTCCCGTTCAGACCCTGAATACGGCCGGGTTCGTGGCGGTCGAACGGGAGCGGATCGCAGTGGCGGTCGCGGCGACCGATGCCGCGATCTTGAGTGGCATGGCCGACAGAGCACTGACACCATTGTTGATCATGGCCGAAGCGGCTCCATTGGATGAGGCGCTACAGGCCAGCCTGATGCGCGCCTATCTGGCTACCGGCAACCGGGCCGAAGCCCAGCGGGTCTTCGAGCAGACGCGTCGACGGCTTGTCGAAGAACTCGGCGTGGAACCGGGACCGCGGTTGCGCGACGCATACCGCGAACTGCTCGCGACTGGCTGGACACCAGAGGATGAACAGGCACCGGCAAAGGTCCTTCGCCCCGCCCAGCTACCCCCACCTGTCGCCGGCTTCGTACGACGCAACGATGTGGCCGCCATGCTCGATGAACGGTTGGCCGACACGTTCGGCGAGACGACGGTTGTCATCACCGCGTTGGGCGGCATGGGCGGTATCGGCAAGACCGCCCTCGCTGTCCACTGGGCGCACGAGATCGCCGACAAGTTTCCCGACGGCCAGCTCTACCTGAATCTGCGCGGCTTCGATCCGACCGGGCGGGTGATGTCGTCGGACGACGCGCTGTCCACTTTGCTCGCTTCGCTCGGTGAACAGGACACACCCGAGCAGAGCCTGGATGTGCGGGCTGCCCGCTACCGCACAGTCCTGGCCGGCCGTCGTATGTTGATTCTGTTGGACAACGCCCGCGACGCGGAGCAGGTCCGTCCGTTGCTGCCCGCTACCCGTGGAAGCCTGGTCATCGTCACGAGTCGCAACAGCCTGGTCAGTCTCGTCGCTCGCGAAGGTGCCCGGTACGTACAGCTCGACCGGCTCAACGAAGCGGAGTCGCACGAGTTCCTGTCCAACCGGCTGGAACGGGCACGCACGGACGCCGAAGCCGACGCGGTGCGTGACATCGTGACGGCATGCGCAGGCCTGCCGTTGGCACTGGCGATCGTGGCCGCCCGGGCCGCCCTCAATCCTCGGTTGCCGTTGCGCGTCATCGCGACCCAGCTGGCCACGCCTTCCGGTGCCCTCGACACGCTGTCCACTGTAGAACGGGGCGATGACCTGCGGACCGTGTTCTCGTGGTCGTACCACAATCTCGAACCAGACGCCGCCTATGTCTTTCGTGTCCTGGCCGCACACCCCGGGCCGGAGATCTCACTCGAGTCGGTGGCGAGCGCGGCGGGAATCGACCGGACGAACACCCGGCTCCGGCTGGACGCGCTGGTAGCTGCGAACCTGCTCGTGGAGTCGCGGCCTGGGCGGTTCTCTCTGCACGACTTCCTGCGGGCGTACGGCGGTGAACTGCTGAACCGGGCAGGCGAGCGCGAGGCGGTCGAGCGCCGGCTCGTCGTGCACTATCTGCACTCCGTCCACGAATGTTACGCCAGATACTGGCGACAGCCGGTCACGGTCCTCCCGGCCCCTGGACCGAACGTATGGGCCGAGACGTGCCAAAGCCTGCAAGAGGCTCTCGACTGGTACACGCGCGAACAACCGGCGGTCTGGCCCGTCGCCGAGGTGGCCCTGCGGCACGGCATGGTGCGGGAGGCAGCCCTCCTCGTCCTGGGTGTGGTACCGGGACTGGACCGGCCACCTCACGCGCCCGAAACGAATGTGATGATCGCGCAGCGCATCCTGGATGCCGCCCCAGGCATCGTCGAGCCCGTCGTCGAGGCGGAGCTCGAACGCTGCGTCGCGATGTTGTCACCTGTCCCGGACGCCGTCATGCACATGCAACGAGCACTGTCCATCTTCGCGAGGATAGGCGATCTCGCCGGGCAGTCGAATGTCTCGCGCAACCTTGCCATGCGAAACATGGTGCAGGGCGACGCGGCGTGCCTGGCTCACGCCGAACGGGCGGTGGAACTGGCCCGGCAGGCCGGGCGACGCGATCTTCTGGCGTCGGGGCTGCTGACGCTCAGCGAGATCCATCTGAAGTTCGAGCGCACCGAGCTCGGTCGACGGGCCGGGGAGGAAGGCTTGGCGATCGTCCGGGCGGACAGGCTCGACCATCTCAACATCTACTACGCGCGGTACGTCGCCGAGGCGTCGTGGAAGCTCGGCCGGCTCGACCAGGCGATTGAGGTGGCCGATTGGGGGCTCGCGGAGGCAGTCAGTGAATCAAACGGTCCCTTGTGCGCCACTGCCGCGATTCTCGCGAGGGCGGCCTTCGATCGCGGTGACATGGTCCGCGCCGAGCAGGCGTCCCAGCGGTTCGAGGCTCTCATCGCCGGTGACGGCTTCCACGAACTGGTCGAAATGTCCAGCGCGGAGGAGGCGGTGGGCTACCGGGACATGGTGGCGTACGTGCGGGCGCGGTTGAACCTTCTGGAAACACCACCCTGATCCGCGGTCGCCTGCACTGATTCTGCACTGCGTCCACACAGCGGTGCGATGCCATCTGCACCATGCGTGCAGATCGTTCGCCCCGGATTCTCGCTGAACTGTCGTTCGTGGCGGCGACGCGCGGGAGTCTGGCCGATGCGGAGGCATATGCCCGGCGCAGTGAGCGCGCCGCCAGGTCGGCCGGGTGGTCACAGGCGGAGCTTGACTCCATCGCGTGTACCCCGCTGCTCGCCTGGCGCGGTGAGGATGCGCGAACCATGCACGCGGCCCGGCGTCAGCGCGCCGCGGCCGCGGCGCTCGACGACGAGCCCGCCAACCGCGCCGCCGCGCACGGACTGATGGTGATGCACCTCGGACGATCGCGCTACCCGGAGGCGTTCGCGGTCGCGCGCAGTGCGTGGGAACTTCACCCGGGTACAACGGGCAAAGCGCCTCTGGTTGTCATGATCGAGGCCGGCGTGCGCTGCGGTCGGCGCGCGACAGCGAAGGAAGCGCTCGCCCGGCTGAGAGAATGGGTCGGGCGCTGCACGACACCGCTTGCTTCGGCGCTGTCGGTTCGGTGCGCGGCAGTGCTCGCGGACGACGCTCGTGCGGCGGAGGCCCTGTACCACCAAGCGCTTCGGCTCATCGATGAAACCGAGACGCTGACACATCGGGCGTACACCCGGCTCGTCTTCGGTGAGTGGCTGCGCCGTCAACGCCGGCGGGCGGAAGCGCGAGCGTACCTGGCCGACGCCGTAGAGATGTTCACCGCCATCGGTGCTCCGGCGTACGGACAGCGGGCCGCGGCCGAACTCGCCTTGACGACGCGGCCGATCGACGAGGCCGGCAACAGCTTGCAACTGACCCCGCAACAGCGTCAGGTCGCCGAGCTCATCGTGCGGGGCGCCACCAACCGCGAAGTCGCCACGCGTCTGTTCATCAGCGCGCACACAGTCAACCACCACCTGCGCGGAATCTTCCGCACGGTGGGCGTCACCTCCCGGCGCGAGCTTCGGACAGCTCTCGCGCCCCCTGCCGGCACCGGCCAATCAGGACAGTTCGCGGGACTGACCGGTCAGGAGCAGGCGGTCGCGTGCCGGGTTGCTGCCGGTGCGTCGAACCGGGAGGTCGCCGCCGAGCTCTTCCTCAGCCCGAGCACAGTGGACTATCACCTCCGCAAGGTCTTCCGCAAGCTCGGCATCTCCTCGCGCCACGAACTGGCACGGTGGTAGCGAACGAGGTGTGAGTCTTCCGTTGTCCGTCGGGCTGGTCAGGTCGGCGACCGAGCCGTGCCCGAGCAGCTACGCGCGGAACGCGGGCGGAGCGTCCAGATCCTGCGTGGCGCCTCTCGGTGACACGGCTAACTGCCAGGTGGATCGCGAAGCATTCAAGAGCCGGTTTGCCCGCCGTCGAGAGTGCGCCGGCGCGGCGGCCGCAGCCGCGGCCGTCACCTCGGCATCAAGCGCTTATACCTCCCCGAGCGGGGCAGGTCTCACATTTACCGGTGAGCGGCCGAGCCCAGCATGGACCCGGCCACAAGGTGAGTCTCTCTTGAAGGTAGGCCGTGGCCGTGCGGGCTTTCTGGGATGCGCTGGTAGCCAACCTCGATCGTTTGACGTTGGCCGGGTGGATTCAGATCATCTCAGCCATAGGTGCGGTCGCCGCGGCGATTGCCGGCGCCTCGGCCGCTCGCTCGGGGCGCGGTGCGGCCCGAACCGCTGCCAAGCAGTTGCCGGAGATGCAGAAACAGGTCGAGATCAACGCGGCTCAGGCGAAAGCCGCCGACGAACAGCTCGTCCTCACTCAAGAAATGCTGAAAGCCGCCACGGCGGCGGTCCGGGAAGCGGCACGCGCCAGGACGGACGAGCGGGCTCCCCTCGTCGTCGCGCTGTTTGAGGCGCCGCAATGGCCCCCACTGATCGATGCGACGCGTGATCGGATGCCCAACGGAAACGAATTGCGACTGCTTGACCATCGTTCTGTGGCGCAGGCCGAAACGGCCTCACCAGCGCGGCTCTTCACACGAAATGGGGAGCGCAACGGGTTCATGTGGTTTCAGACCCGGGGCGTACTGATCAACGAAGGCGCGACCACCGCACGGGTGCGACTCGGTGACGAGGCCCAGTTCGTGGAGGAGACCACCGCGAGGAGAGAGCGCCTCTTGCGACCGGGAGAGGTGGCCCTGTTCGAATGGGGCGCGGGTCACACGATTGCGGAGTGGGCGGACGCCCGCGAGAAACCCGACCCGCCCAACCCGCTTGGCGCCTGCTTCTTGACGATCACCGTGTTCGACTCGTTCGAACACGGCATCTTCGACCACATTCACGTCGCGATGAGCGGCCGGCCGATCGTCTCGGTGGACGACTCTTTCGACGAAGTGAGGCTCGCTTCCCGGGAGTCCGAGGCGGAAATGGGAGTCACGGTCTTCCCCACCCGGCGCACGTACCGGTCCGACGGTCCGCGGAGGGACCCTCTCCCATGGGACGACACGTACGCGGCATGGTGGAGGGAAACGGCATGGTGGAAGGAAAAGGGACGGCGCACCACGGAGCCTGCGAAGGATGCGGTCCCGGGCGCGGCCATCTCGATGTCTCGGCTGCCCGACGACCGGTAGCCGTGGACGCTGAGGCTTCGCCGTGCCGATTGCGGGCAGCGTCCGGGGCCGGTGTGAACAGCAGTGTTGTTGGCTGGCGGCGGGTCGTCTGGACCAGGTTCTACGGCTCGCGAGCACACCCTGCAGCCCGCTGTACCGCACCCATATCAGTCCCGACCGTGCGTTCACCGCCCTCGTGCGCACCATCCCAGGTTCAGCGGCGACTCGACGAGTATTCGGCAGCCGCGCTCCTCCCACGACGTGATCAACACCAACCATGCCCGGACTCTGGCGGACCGTTCCGGCCGCCCACGGACTGGGTGGGGATCACGGACGAGCACCCACCCGCATGACCGTCGACACAAAAAGGCCCCCACCCAGGGTGAATCCCAGGTCAGGGGCCTTCAGATGAGTACGCCGAGCGCTGATCAAAGAGGAACCAGTGCCGGCTGGACGTCGCGTCGCTGCCGAGGCGATAGCTGCGCGGACCTTGGGTCTTCTGTGCGCGGTGGCCAGCAGCTCGCCCCGTGCTTGGGTGCGCGAGCACCTGTCCCGAGTCGGTGTCTTCGACACGTTCGGCGTCATCGCCACCGGCGATGAGGTGCCGGCGCACAAACCGGATCCGGCGGTCTACCACCACGCACTCGATCGACTCGGCATCACCGGTTCTCGTGCTGTGGCCGTCGAGGACACGCCGCATTGTGTGACTGCGGCCAGGCGTGCCGAGACGGCCACCGTGGCGATCCCCAACCCTTTCGTAGACGTCCGACAGTTCGACAGCGCGGACATCGTTCTCACAAGCGCGGCCGACCTACCGCTGGCCGAGGTCATCGCTCGTTTGCCGAGCCACGCAGCGGACCGACATGCGTGACGCTGACACCGCACGAGAACTTCGGTCAGACGAGTGCGCCCCGGTCAGGGCAGGCCCGCAAGGCATTCAGAAGGCCGTGTGAGAACGCGATGGCGTGCCCGATGCCGTGCCGGCTAGGCATGTCGGGGTGCCCGGGGGCGCGCCCGGCGGAAGCCGAACACGGGATCAGCCACGAACACGCCGCCGGCGATCATTACCACGCCATGTCGCCGATCAGCAGCGGTCCTGCGGTTGACGAGGACGAACGGCTGGGCCAAGCATGTGCCTTTCTCGCGATCGGCCGCGACGGGTATGGCTGATCGATGTGCGGCCGGCCGAGTCGGATCATTGCCGAAGATCGGACGCGGTTTGCCGCTGCCGCGGAGGTGGCCTTGGTGCTGCGATGGCGGTTCGCGGGTGGTGACCGGGTGGCGGCCGGGGTGATCGGCACGACCGACGCCTTCTCGGCGCAGCGGCGCCCACTCGGTGACCCGTTGGGGTTTGCAGCCGCAACTGCTCGCGCTGGCGCAGCACGGACCGCTGCGGTTCAACGACGTGGTCGGCGGCACCCCGGCTCCGGTGGCGGCCCGGGGCGCATGGCCTGCACCTGATTCTGACAAAGCGTAATCGTACGCCAGGCCGCTGTACGGGCGGACCGAACCTCGGCCAGGTCGACCTAGGGTGCGCCTAAACCGCCACTAGCGCTCGGTATCGCCAAGTGCTTGCGATCACAGATAATACGGAAACCGTATGCTATGCTCCCAGTATCAGGTGCCGCCGACGTAGAGGGACCGCCGTGAACTCAACCGAGTCGCACTACAAGATGCTCGTCGCGATGGTCGGGCCGGCAGGTATCGGGCTCGGCGCCGTGATCATGTTCTTGATCGGCAACTCGATATCCGGAGTCACCTCAGCCCCGGAAATGCTCCCCGCCGGGTTCGGGACGCCCGGGCAACTGTTCCCGGCTGACGCCGGCGGAACGCTGCTGCGCTCGACGTCGAGTTTCGACGGAGCCGCCGCCAGCCGCTCCATCCTCGTCCTCATCACGTGGATGACCGCCGGGCTGCTGCCGACAGCGCTCGGACGGCGCATCCGGCCGGCCAGCCGCCGGGCACTCGCCGGGCAGGACTTTGGTCCAACCTCTCAGCCGCCCATCACCGGTCGGCGCGGCGCTCAGAACATTCGGATATCAGTCCAGCGCGGCACCCGCCGAACAGCGGGCAGCCGACGGCGCGCGGCGCGCGTAGAACACATCGTTGGCATGTCCGACTCAGAGAATCGGAGTTTGTCATGTTCGTGAAACGCGAGAAGGTCAGATTCGTCAGCGGCGATACCGAGTGCGCAGCCTGGCACTATCCGGGAACGAACGGCGGCTGCGTGATCATGACCGGCGGGTTCGCGGTGACCAAAGAGCCGGGCACCGACATGTTCGCCAAGCGGTTCCACCAGGCCGGGTTCGCCGTCCTGGCCTTCGACCATCGACATTTCGGCGAGAGTGGTGGTGAACCTCGCCAAGTCGCGCGCGTCGGGGAGCAGCTGGCGGACTGGCGGGCCGCGATCGAGTTCGCTGCGACCCTGCCCGGAGTCGACCCGGCCAAGCTCGCCGCCTGGGCATTCTCGCTGCCAGGTGGCTATGTCTTCCCCATCGCAGCGCAGAACCCGCAGCTTGCGGCGGCTATCGCGCAGACGCCGAACGTCGATGGTCCGGCTGCCTCACGCAACGCGGTCCGCCACCAGGAGCCACTCGCCATGCTGCGCTTCATGGGCAGGGGCATCCTCGATGCACTCGGCAGTCTCGTCGGGCGCCCTCCTGTGCTGGTTCCGCTCGTCGGGGAGCCGGGCACTGTCGCGCTCCTCACTACGCCGGACTCACGCGATGGCAACCAAGCGCTCAACCCGGACAACAAGTACCTGGACTGGCAGCAGAACGTCGCAGCCCGCTCCGCGCTCCGCGTCACCTTCTACCGGCCCGGCCGCTACGCATCCCGAGCGCGGTGCCCACTGCTGGCCGTCGTCTGCGACCAGGATCAGTCGGCGCCTGCCGGGCCCGCCGTCCGGGCGGCACGACGGGCGCCCGGCGCCGAGCTGGTTACTCTGCCCGGCGGCCACTACGCACCATTCATGGATGCACATGAGCAGGCCGTGGAGGCCGAGCTGTCCTTCCTACGCCGGCACCTGCTTGATCAGTCGGCGGTCCGCCCACCAACCGCGCTGCACCGATCAGCATGAAGGAGATCGAGCTCTCCGCCGGGACGATCGAGTACGGGACACGGACGGCGACGGCCCACGATTGTGTTGTTGCACGGCCTTTACGCCATGCCCCCGCTCCGGGGGTGGCCATCGCCGCTTTTCTCATGAACGCCTCGCTATGGGACGGCCCGATCGCCGAGCTGTCCGATGATCACCGCTGCGTGGCACCGACGCTCCCCTTCGGCGCGCATCGTCGCGCGATGCACGCCAGCACGGCCGGCGCCTCGCCGGCCTCCTCCCGCAGGTCCAACTGGTCGAGATAGACGACAACTACACACTCACCCCCTGACCAGCCAGCAGAACTCGCGCAGGGCATCCGGGAATTTACCCCCCGATGCCGAGTAGTCGACGAGCCTTTAGGGATGCACGCACGCTCTCCGTAATTTACGAAACCCAGAGAACTGGAGTTGTCATGATCGTGGTCACCGGAGCGACCGGCGCAGTCGGCCGCCCGCTCGTCGCGTTACTCGAGGACCAAGGCGTCACCGTCAGAGCCGTGACTCGGTCCGCCGAAGCCGGAACGCCGACAGCCGGCGTCGAGCCCGTCACCGCCGACCTGAGCCGGCCCGAGAGTCTCTTGCCAGCACTGGAGGGGGCCAGTGCCCTGTTCGTGCACCCGCGCGCCGTCGGGGAGAACGCCGGCAAGCTGCTGGCACTCGCCGCCGAGCTGGGTGTACGGCGTGTCATCGCGCTGTCGGCGACCAACGTCGACGACGACCCGGCGTACCAGCTGTCGCGGTCGTATGGCGACCGCAACAAGGAAGTCGAAGACGCGGTCGCCGGCCGTGGACTGCCGTGGGCCGCAGTGCGGGCCAACACGTCCGCCATCAACGAGGTGGAGCAGATCCTCGGCCGTCCGGCCCGCACCTTCGCCGAATGGGTCACCGACCACGCACACGCCTTCCGGGCGGTGGCCTCATGACCATCGACAGCCTCCGCACTCCGGACGCCCGCTTCGACGGACTGCCCGACTACCCGTTCGAATCGCACTACGTCGCGATAGACGCCGGCGACGACGCCGGCAGCCAGCTGCGGGTGCACTATATCGACGAGCGACCTGGTCCAGCCGATGCATCCGGCGAAACTGTGCTGCTGTTGCACGGTGAGCCAACCTGGAGTTATCTCTACCGGCACATCATCCCGCCGCTGGTCGCGGCCGGACATCGCTGTGTCGCCCCCGACCTGGTCGGCTTCGGCAAATCCGACAAGCCCACCGATCGGTTCGCCTACACCTACCAGGCCCACGTCGACTGGCTCCGCGAGACGGTCATCGATCGCCTCGACCTGCGCGATGTCACGATGGTCGGTCACGACTGGGGCGGCCTGCTGGGCTTGCGCCTGCTGGCCGAACACCCGGATCGGTTCCGGCGCGTCGTGGCGGCGAGCACCTCGCTTCCCACCGGAGACCGGGAACCCAGCGGTCCACTCTCGATCTGGCTGCAGCTCAGCCAGCGGGCCAACCCGTTCGAGGCGGGCGCGGTCGTGGACCGTGGCACCGTCACCCAGCTCGACCCCGCGGTCCGGGCGGCGTACAACGCGCCGTTCCCCGACGAGCGCTACCTGCAGGGCGCCCGGCAGTTCCCGCTGCTCATCCCGCTCACCCCGTACGACGATGCAACCGTACCGAATCGCGAGGCCTGGTCGGTCCTACGGACCCTGTCCATCCCCTTCCTGTACGTACACGCCGACAGCGACTGGGGCGTCGGCGAGGGGAGGACGACGTTGCGCGACGGCGTCCCGGGTGCACAGGAGATCGTCATCGACGACGCCGGCCACTTCCTCCAGGAGGACCGCGGGCCATGGCTGGCCACCGTGATCGGCGACTTTATCCACTCCACGTCCGCCGCCGAGAAGGCTACGTGACCGTCATGCCCGAGAGCGCCATCCTCAAGCTCCTGCGTGGGGCCGGCCTGCTGTTCACCGGACTTTTCTCGGGATTCCTGCTCGCGGTGCTCGTTCTCGAGACGTCGTTGCGGGGCTACGATGCCGCGGTCTACACGCAGGTGCGGCAGGTCGAGCTGGACTCGCTGGACACACTGGCGTCCGTCACGTTGATCCCGGCGCTGATCTGCACGGCGATCCTCGGCGTTTTTACGATCAGGGCCAGAGGCAACGACCGGTGGTTAGTGCTGGCGGCGCTCGTGATGCTCGCGCTGGTGTTCGTCACCTCGCTAACGGTCAACGTGCCAATCAACGGCGACCAAGCCGACTGGTCGGTGCAGGCTCCGCCCTCGGACTGGGCGAGCGTTCGTGACCGCTGGCAACTTGCACATGCAATCCGCACCGTCGCTGCAGTGCTGGCGTTCTGCTCGCTGACCGCGGCCGCACTCATCCGCATGGCCTGGCGTCGTACCGGCGTCGGAGCCGGCCGGATTTCCAACGGCAACCAGCGTGCTGCGTCCTAAGTTCGCCTCATAAGTTGGTGTAGGGCGGTGGGACGCCGAGGATCGGGCGTCCCACCGCCCCGCTGGTGCTGACCGATGAAGACCGCGCGACGTTGGTTCGCTGGTCGCGGCGGACGAAGTCGGCGCAGGTCCTGGCGATGCGCGCGAAGATGACTCTTGCGTGCGCTGAAGACGCGTCGAACACCGACGTTGCAACGGCGGCGTGCGCGGCTGGAGCGTCGGGGACGCAACGGTGGCGTTCCTGCCGCCGGCCACGCCCGGTGCGGCCGCCGAGTACGTCGCCGCGCCCGCCGCGGCGCTGGCCGCCGCCCCGCGCACGGTCGAGCTCGCCGACGCCGCGGCGCTGCCCTCGGTCGGGCTGGCGGCCTGGCAGGCGCTGTTCGAGCACGCCGGGCTGAAGACCGGGCAGAGCGTCCTCATCGACGGCGGGGGCTGCGCGGTGGGCGGCTACGCCGTCCAGCTCGCCGCACAGGCCGGTGCCACAGTGACCGCGATCGCCAGCGCGCGCAGCCATGACCGCGTCCGCTCCTCCGGCGCGGACCGGATCATCGACTACACCTCTGCCCTCGTCCCGCAGGCGCTGGCCGGGCAGCGGTTCGACGTGGTGCTGCACCTGGCACCGACCAGCTGAGGCTGAGCAGGTAGAAGCCAGGTTCTATGTCTTACAAGTCCTAACAGAATGATCACTTGATGAGTCGGCGGTAGCAGATGATGGAGCAGGCGAGGCTCATGAACGCTTCGTGGATGTCGTCGCGGATCTCCCAGCGGATGCGGAGGCGGCGGAACCAGTGCAGCAGCGCGACCGTCTGCTCGACCACCCAGCGGTGAACGCCCAGCCCGGAGCCGTGCTCGACGCCGCGGCGGGCGAAGTAGGGGGTGATGCCCTGATCGCGGACCCGGTCGCGGTAGATGTCGAAGTCGTAGGCCCGGTCGGCGTACAGGCTGTCGGGGCGTCGGCGGGGCCGGCCGCGTTTGCCACGTATCGGCGGGATGGCGTCGATCAACGGCAGGAGCTGCGTGACGTCGTGGCGGTTGCCGCCGGTCAGGCTGACGGCGAGTGGGATGCCCGCGCCGTCGGTGATGACGTGGTGTTTCGAGCCGGTCTTGGCGCGGTCGACCGGGCTCGGTCCGGTTTTGGGCCGCCCTTCAGGGCCCGCACATGCGAGCCGTCGATCACCGCCTTGGACCAGTCGAGCTTGTCCGCGGCGCGTAGCTCGGCCAGCAGGAGCTCGTGCAGACGTTGCCAGACCCCGGCCTCGTGCCACTCGGCCAGCCGCCGCCAGCAGGTCATCCCAGACCCGAAGCCCAACTCCTGCGGCAGGAACTCCCACGGGATCGCCGTGTACAGCACGAACAGAATCCCGCACAGCACCTGCCGGTCCGGCACCCGTTTCCGCCCGGGGTTACGCAACCGCCGCGGGTGCCGGGGCAACAGCGGCTCGATCCGCTCCCACAACCCGTCCGGCACCATCCATGGTGGCTGCTCGCCCTTCCGCACGGTCGACACTATAGATCATCGTCCACAAAGGACGGAAGTCCCTAGATCATTCTGTTAGGACTTGTTAGGCGTCGACGTGCTCACCCCGGACGACACCGCGATCGCCGTGGCGTTCGGCGACTCCTGGTTCGAAGGTCGGTTCCACGACCGGCGCGAACAACCGCTCTGTGGACTTCCTCAACCGGCGCCTCAAGCGGAGCTGGGTCGTCAACCAGGGCATCGCCGGAAACCGCCTCCTGCGCGACGAGGTCGGCGAGCACGGACTGGCGCGCTTCGACCGCGACGTTCTTTCGATTCCCGGCCTGACCCACGTCCTGGTGCACTTCGGCATCAACGACCTCGGCCTCGCCGGCATGTCCGGCGAGGCTCCCGTCACCGCCGACGCCCTCATCGAGGGCTTCAAAGCGCTGGCCCATCGCGCCCACAAGGCCGACCTGAAGATCCTCGCCGCCACCATCGGCCCTTCGCGGGCGTCGTCTACCCCGGGATTAAAGATCTTTCGGTATTGAGGTGAGTCGTTGCGGGCTGATCGTGTTGCCGGGTACGAGAATCGGTGGCATGTCGGTCTCTGCACAGCCGGCGGGTCGGCGTGGTGCCGCTCGTCTGGATGTTGATGTGTTGCGGCAGCGCCGGATTCGGGCGGCGGAGTTGTTCGAGGACGGCGCGCGGCAGGCCGATGTGGTGACGCAACTGGGGGTCTCTGCGCAGACCGCGTCGCGGTGGCATCGGGCGTGGCGGGCCGGCGGCCGGGAGGCCCTGACCGGCGCGCAGCGACTGGGGCGTACGCCGCGGCTGTCGGACGAGCAACTGTCCGAAGTGGAGTCGGCACTGCTGGCCGGGCCGAAGGCCAGCGGGTTCGGCACCGACCTGTGGACCCTCGCCCGGGTGGCGGACGTGATCGAACGGGTCACCAGCGTGCGGTACGGGCCGACGCAGACCTGGACAATCCTGCGGCAGCGCCTCGGCTGGACCCGGCAGCGCCCGGCCCGGCGGGCCGTCGAACGGGACGACGCAGCGATCGAAGCGTGGGTCAAGCAGGACTGGCCCAGGATCAAAAGGGGGCCCGGCGACGGGGAGCGTGGATCTGTTTCCAGGACGAGAGCGGCTTCTCGCTCCTGCCCGTAGTCCGCGGCACCTGGGCACCGCGCGGGCAGACACCCGTGTTGCGGCACCGGTTCTCCTGGTCGCGGATGTCCATGGCCGGTGTGCTGGCCTACCGGCCCGACCGCTCCCGGGCCAAGCTGATCTTCCAGACCAAACCCGGCAGCTACAACACCGAAAGCCTCATCACGTTCCTCACCCAGCTGCGCCGGCACCTGCGCGGCAAGCCGATCGTGCTGATCTGGGACGGGCTGTCCGCGCACCGGTCCAAGGACATGAAGGCATGGCTTGCCACCCAGCAGCACTGGCTGACCGTCGAAGCACTGCCCGGCTACGCCCACGACCTCAACCCCATGGAACTGGTCTGGGGCAACCTCAAAGCCACCGAACTGGCCAACCTGTGCCCCGACATCCTCAACGACGCCGACACCGCCGCCCACACCGGCCTGCACCGCATCGGCAGCAGCTACCAACTCTGCTTCAACTTCCTCGACCACACCGGCCTACGTCTCTGACCATCACTCAAATACCGAAAGATCTTTAGTGGGCCACAGCGACCCTTCCGGCGTGTTGCAGTGCGATCCGCTGGAAGACCTCGGCCTGTGTCGGGTAGCAGTGAACCGTGTTGGCCAGCGCCTCCAAGGGCATCTGGTTCGTGGTTGCCAGCGTAAGCTCGCTGATCATCTCACCGGCGTGCGCCGCCACAAGCGTCGCTCCTGCGATCTCGCTGCTGCCGCTACGCGTGTAGATCACCCCGAATCCGTCCTCCTCGCCGTCGATGAACGCCCGCTCCACCTTGGCCAGGTCAAGCCGGTAGGCGTCGATGGCGACACCTTCGTTGCGGGCTCGGCGCGGTGTCAGGCCCACCTCGGCCACCTCGGGATCGGTGTAGGTGCAGTGGGGAATGACGAGCTCCCGTGCCGGGCGACGCGCTCCATTCAGCGCGTTCGCGATACACAGCCGCGCTGTCGCAATGGCCGCGTGCGTGTACTTCTGCGGGAAGGTCGCATCGCCGGCGGCATAGATGTCGGGGTTGCTGGTGCACAGGTATGCATCGACCTCCACGCCGTCTCTGGCGACGTGTACCCCGGCCGCGTCCAGGTCCATGTGCTCCACGTTCGCCTTGCGGCCGGTAGCGAGCAGCAGCGCATCATAGGGCAGCTCGCGTGTCTCGTCGGGACCCTGCACCAGCAAACGCCCGGCGCCCGCCCGTACTGCCGTGAACCCCAGATGGAGCCTTATCCCTTCCTGCTCGAACCGGCGACGGATCAGCTCACCGACCTCCGGCTCATCATGGGGCAGCAGGGTCCTGGGGTGGCTGACCAGGTCCACCTCGCTGCCGAGACGGCGGAAGGCCTGGGCCAGCTCGCATCCCAGCGGACCGCTGCCGATGACGACCAGCCTGGCCGGCAGCTCGGTCAGTGAGAAGACGGTCTCGTTGGTCAGGTACTCGCCGGTCCGCAGTCCCTCGATGGGGGGCACCACCGGCTCCGACCCGGTGGCGATCACAGCCTTCCGAAATCGCAGCGTCCGGCCCTCCACCTCGACGGCATTCGGCGCGGTGAAGCGCGTGTGCCCGAGATAGACCTCCACCCCCGCTTGCTCGGCCACCTCGACCGCATCGCCTGAGCTGCTCAAGGAACGCATCCTGCGGACCCGATCCATGACCGACCCGAAATCAGCCTGGGGTGGGGCGTCGAGCCGAAATCCGAACTCGGCCCCGCGGCTCGCATCGTGTACCGCGCGTGCGCAGCGAATCAGCGCCTTGCTCGGCGTGCAGCCGAAGTTGACACAGGTACCCCCGGTCAGTCGCTGCTCAGTCATAGCGACGCGGTGCCCGCCTGCAGCGGCAGTCGTGGCGGCGGTGAGGCCGCCCGGTCCGCCGCCAAGCACCACCAAGTCGTAGTCACCACCGTCGCGGTTGACCCAGTCAGGTGGGTGGCCCTGGCGGATCGTCCGCTGGTTGTGAACGTCGTCGGGGTACAGCTCGATAGTCGTCATGGCGCATCATCCTCCGTGGGCCAGGTCGGTCTGCTCGAACGGCAGCGAGCCGACCGGTGGGGGTTGCGATCGGCCTCACCCGTCGAGCCTCTTGTACGACGTACGACAGTTACTTTCCGGGTGCATGGCCCGCAAACCCTTGGGCCTCACGTCCCCACACCAAGGGGCGCACGTGTCGTACTCACACCGGATGGCCTTTGCACACCTCGCTGACGGTGGCTCGGAGATGGCCGCTTGGTCGCCGAACGCGCCTGTCGGAGTCGCCTGCACGCCCTCGAGCAAACAAGGACGACTGAAGGAGCAGCTTCTCACACGACATCTCTCGTGGCATTGACGTACGGCGTCATCGCCGTGACCCGCTATCGCTGCCGCGGCAACACCATCGCGACCCCATGACCCCTCAGGTTCGGGCGGGCGGCCACGGGAAACGGTCCAGTGGCAACACCGGCACCGCGCCCGTGGCCGACCCCACCCCACCGAGGAGATCCTCGAATCACGTAGCAGGGCGGCGAGCGTCTGGGACCTCACCCGTTGACGGCAGCCGGAAAGTCGTGTCGGACGGGCGGACCTCCAATCCGTCACCCGAAAACCCTGCGCACTACGACAGGGCGGCTACCGGGTCCGCCACGGCGCCGTCGAACGGCACTGCCTCGACGCCGGCGGCCACGGGGCCGGAAACCGCGCGGTCGATGCTCGGAGTCGCCTCGACTACCTCCAGTGCCTCGAGGATTGTCGTGGTGACCTCGTCGGGGGTCCGCATCCCGTCGACGGAGAGCAGGATGCCGCGCGCGGCGTACCAGTCCAGGACCGGGCTCGTCAGCTCGTGGTAGAGCGCCAGCCGCCGACGGATCACGGGTTCTGTGTCGTCGCAACGGTGCTCGGTCGCGGCTCGTGCGAGCATCCGCCGGATCACCTCGTCGTCGTCGGCCCGCAGGTGTAGCGCGACCTCGGCGTCCATCCCGAGGTGCGCGGCCATCCGGGACGTCGCCCTCGCCTGCGCGGGCGTCCTCAGGTAGCCGTCGAGAACGTAGCCCACACCGGCGGACTTTGCCGCGAGGATCTCATGCCGGACCATTCTCAGCACGGTTTTGTCTGGCACGAGGGCCCCGCGGTCCAGGTGACGCCGCACGGCGCGGCCGAGGGCCGTGCCTCGTGCGACGTGGCTGCGCAGGAGGTCGCCGGTGGCGATGTGTGGAATGCTGCTTGCCGGGTGCGGCTCCGGGCATGAGTCATACGACTGCGTCCCCCGGTCATCGGGAATGGCTTCTGCGGGAAGCCCGTGGTACGTCAGGAAGCCGCGTGGCATTCTCAGACGACGGACGAGCCGGAGCGCACAACGCCGCTTCCGATGCAGTCACTTGATATCCGACGGACTGATCAACAGAACAAGCAGGGCGCATAGCCAGACCCGATTTCCGAGCCACACAGGCCGCGTTGCCGAAGCCGGCGGGTCGTCGACGATCCACGACCAGAGTCTGCGCAGCAGCTGCGCGTGTTGCGGACAGCATGACAATCGCTCGGTCCGGGTGAGTCTGTCGGGACCCTGTGGATGTTGGTTGGTTCGGAGGGCTGGTTGGTTTAGAACGGCTTGCGAGCACGGCTTGGGACGCCAACGCGCTACGCCAAGATCCACGATCCACGGAGGCCATGTTGACCGCCACGACCATCGATCTGGATACGCTGTCAATCAACACCATCCGCGGCCTGTGTATGGACGCGGTCCAGCGGGCGGAGTCGGGGCATCCGGGTACGCCGATGGGGATGGCGCCGGTCGCGTACACGCTGTGGCAGCGGTTCCTGCGCTTCGACCCGGCCGATCCGATCTGGCCGAACCGGGACCGATTCGTGCTGTCCGAGGGCCATGCGTCGGCGCTGCTCTGGTCGCTGTTGCACCTGAGCGGGGTGCGGGCGGTCGATCCGGATTATGAGGTGCTCGGCCGTCCCTCGGTCACCCTCGAGGACCTCAAGACGTTCCGGCAGCTGGACTCGCGCTGCCCGGGCCACCCCGAATACCGGTGGACCAGCGGGGTCGAGACGACTACCGGGCCGCTCGGTCAAGGCGTGGCGACCTCGGTGGGGATGGCCGTCGCCGGCCAGTGGCTGGCCGCCCGGTACAACCGCGACGGCTTCCGGCTCTTCGACTTCGACGTGTACGCCATCGCCGGGGACGGCGACATGATGGAAGGCATCTCCTCCGAGGCCGCCTCGTTCGCCGGCCACCAGCGGTTGTCGAACCTGTGCTGGATCTACGACTCGAACCGGGTGACCATCGAGGGCCACACCGACATCACATTCACCGAGGACGTGGCCGAGCGGTTCCTGGCATACGGCTGGAATGTCACGACCGTCGCGGACGCCAACGACCTCGACGCGGTGGAGCGGGCGCTGCACACGTTCCGGGCCGAAGACGAGCGCCCGACCCTGATCGTGGTGCACAGCCACATCGGGTACGGTTCGCCGGTCGAAGACACCGCGCAAGCGCACGGAGAGCCGCTCGGCGCGCAGGCGGTACGCGAGACCAAGCGGTTCCTCGGCCTGCCCGAGGACGACGACTTCCACGTCTCAGACGAGGTGTACGACTGGTTCGCGCGAGGTATCGGCGCGCGCGGCAGCGCGGCGCGGGACGCGTGGCGATCGAGCTTCGAGGAGTACCGCAGCAAGTATCCACAGATGGCCGACGAGATCGAGCGGATGCAGCGACGGGAACTCCCGGACGGCTGGCAGGACGCGCTGCCGACGTTCCCGGCCGATGCGAAGGGGCTCGCCACCCGTGCCTCCTCCGGTCAGGTGCTCAACGCACTCGCGCAGGCGGTGCCCTGGCTGTTGGGGGGCGCGGCCGACCTCGCCCCGTCCACCCGAACGCGGCTCGAGTTCCCCGGCACCGGCGACTTCCAGCCCGACGACCGGCTCGGACGCAACTTCCACCTCGGTATCCGCGAGCACGCGGCGGCGGCGATCGCCAACGGGATGGCCCTGACCAAGCTTCGCCCGTACTGGGCGACATTCCTGATCTTCTCCGACTACGCCCGCCCGGCGATCCGGCTCTCGGCGTTGATGGAGATCCCCACGGTGCACATCTTCACCCACGACTCCATCGGGGTCGGCGAGGACGGGCCGACCCATCAGCCCGTCGAACAGCTCGCCTCGCTGCGGGCCACGCCGGGCCTGTTGGTGTTCCGCCCCGCCGACGCGAACGAGGTGACCGAGACCTGGCGGATCGTCGCCGGACTACGGCACGAACCCGCGGCCCTCGTGCTCACCCGTCAGCCACTGCCCACCCTCGACCGGACCCGGCTGGCCGCCGCGTCGGGGGTCGCCCAGGGCGGATACGTACTGGCCGACGCGGACTCCGGCGAGCCGGACGTCATCCTGCTGGCCACCGGCTCGGAGGTCGCACTCGCGCTCGCAGCACGCGACGAACTCGCCCGCGACGGCATCGCCGCCCGGGTGGTCAGCCTGCCGTGCTGGGAGCTGTTCGACCGGCAGCCACGCCAGTACCGCGACCAGGTGCTGCCGCCGGCGGTACAGGCCCGGGTCGGGATCGAGCAGGCGTCCACGCTCGGCTGGCACCGGTATGTCGGCGAGACCGGCGCAGTTGTCGGCATGCATACGTTCGGCGCCTCCGCGCCGCTCAAACACCTCCTGCGCAAGTTCGGCTTCACGCCCGAACACATCTCGCAAGCGGCCCGCGACCAGGTGGCCGCCAGCACTTGACCGACACGGCGACCGCAGACCACCGAGGAGGCGACGTGAAGGCGACCCAGATCCTGCACGAGCACGGGCAGAGCCTGTGGCTGGACAACATCACTCGCGGCATGCTCGACTCCGGCCAGATCCAGTACTACATCGACCGGTACTCGGTCACCGGCCTCACCTCGAACCCGTCAATCTTCGACAAGGCCGTCGAGTCCGGCGACTACGACGACGCGATCCGCGCGAAGGGCACCACCGGGCTCTCCGCCGAGGAGCTGTTCTTCGACCTGGCGATCGAAGACCTGCGGCGGGCCGCGGACGAGTTTCTGCGTGTGCACGAGCAGACCGACGGCGTGGATGGCTGGGTGTCGCTGGAGGTCTCGCCGCTACTCGCCTACGACACACAGGCGACCATCGAGGCCGCCAAGACGCTGCACGCGCGAGCCGCACGACCCAACCTGCTGATCAAGATTCCCGGTACCGCAGAGGGCCTGCCCGCGATCACCGAGTGCGTCGCGTCCGGCGTACCGGTGAACGTCACGCTGCTGTTCTCGCCCGAGCAGTACGAGGCGGCCGCGGACGCCTACCTGACCGGCGTCGAACGCCGACTCGAGCAGCAGCTCGATCCCGCGGTCGGGTCGGTCGCCTCGGTCTTCATGTCCCGCTGGGACGCCGCCGTCGCCACCCGCGTGCCCGAGGAGCTGAAGGAGCAGCTCGGCCTCGCGGTCGGCCTCGCCACCTACCGGGCGTACCGCCGGCTCATGGACTCCGACCGGGTGCAGCGCGTGCAGAACTCCGGCGGGCGCGTCCAACGGCTGCTGTGGGCCAGCACCAGGACCAAGGACCCCGCGGCCTCCGACACGCTCTACGTGCACGGGCTCGCCGCCCCGTTCACGATCAACACCATGCCCGACGTGACGTTGCAGGCGTTCTACGACCACGGCGAGGTCGGGGAGCCGATGGCCGCCGACGGCGACGACTGCGACGCGATGCTGGCCCGCTTCGGCGACGCCGGCGTCGACGTGGCCGAACTCGCCGCAAAGCTGCAGGCTGACGGAGCGAAGTCGTTCGTCGCCGCCTGGAACGACCTGATCGAACGGATCTCCAGGCAACGCGCCGCGGTCGCCTGATGTGTGGACG
This sequence comes from Dactylosporangium sp. McL0621, assembly GCF_049995355.1. Taxonomy (NCBI): domain Bacteria; kingdom Bacillati; phylum Actinomycetota; class Actinomycetes; order Micromonosporales; family Micromonosporaceae; genus Dactylosporangium; species Dactylosporangium sp. McL0621. Next base: position 7,078,618 of record NZ_CP188259.1, on the reverse strand, counting down.
ACCTGCCGAGGGAACGTGCACGTTCGAACGGCGCGAGGACCTGCGAGGCGCCGCTTGAGGGGGAATCGCAATGACTACGCAGACACCCATGCAGGTCGGCATGGTCGGCCTGGGGCGGATGGGCGCAAACCTGGTCCGCCGACTCATACAGGACGGCCACCGGTGCGTCGGGTACGCCCTCACTGAGAGCACCGTGCAGCAGCTCTCCAACGAGGGCATGACCGGCGCGACCTCGCTCGCGGATCTGGTGGCCAAACTCGACAGGCCGCGCGCGGTCTGGCTGATGGTGCCGGCCGCGGCCGTGCAGTCCACGCTTGACCAGCTGATCACGCTGCTCGACCCGGACGACGTGGTGATCGACGGCGGCAACTCGTACTACCGCGACGACATCACTCGCGCCCGGCAGCTCGCCGAGCACCGGATCCACTATCTGGACTGCGGTACGTCGGGCGGGGTGTGGGGTCTGGAACGCGGCTACTGCCTGATGATCGGCGGCGAGGAGGCGCCGGTCAGGCGGCTCGACCCGATCTTCAAAACCATCGCCCCGGGCCGTGGCAGCGCGGAGCTCACGCCGAACCGGACCCGTGACGGGACCGCCCCCGAGGGGTACCTGCACTGCGGTCCCAGCGGCGCCGGTCACTTCGTGAAGATGGTCCACAACGGCGTCGAGTACGGGATGATGGCCGCCATCGGCGAGGGCCTTTCGATCGTCAGGCACGCGAACGCGGGCAAGACCACCCGTCTCGCCGACGCCGAGACCGCGCCGCTGCGCGACCCGGAGGCCTACCAGTACGACATCGACATCGCCGAGGTCGCCGAGCTGTGGCGGCGTGGGTCCGTCGTCGGATCGTGGCTGGTCGACCTCACCGCCGACGCGCTGGCCCGCTCACCCGAGCTGGACGACTTCACTGGGCGGGTGTCGGACTCCGGCGAGGGCCGCTGGACCGTCCAGGCCGCGATCGACGAGAGCGTGCCCGCTCCGGTCATCACCACGGCGCTCGTCGAGCGGTTCGAGTCACGCGGGCTCGGCGAGTTCACCGACAAGGTGCTTTCCGCGATGCGCAGCGAGTTCGGCGGCCACGCGGAAAAGCACGGCTGACACGAGTCCAACGTACGAGAGTTTGGGCCATGGCGTCCGCGGCCCAGGGCAACGGCACGATGCCATGGGCGCGCCGAGCACTGAGACCAAAACGTGCGCGGCGCGTCCACACCCACCCACGGCGGATGGGTGGTGTCATGGGCTGTCTGGCAGGTACCAGTGGTGCGGCGCGATGAGCCGGTCGATGGAGTCCGGGCCCCACGATCCCGGCGCGTACGCCTCTACGGGTGGTGGACTGTCCAGCAGCGGCGCGGACACCTCCCAGAGCCGCTCGATGCCGTCAGCGCGGGTGAACAGCGACTGGTCGCCCAGCAGGGCTTCGAGGATGAGTCGCTCGTACCCCGCCAGCGCGTACTGCGTGCAGAACGAGTCGGCGTACCGGAACGTCATGGTCGCCTCGCCGAGTCGCAGGGCGGCGCCGGGCTCCTTGGCCTGGAAACGGGCCGCGATCCAGCCCGGGTCGTCGAACTCGATCACCAGCTTGTTGCTGGGCGTCGCATCGCGCGTATCCCGATCCAGCGGGAACATCCGCAGGGGCGGCTCCTTGAACCCGAGCGTGACCACTTGTCGCTTCTGCCGGAGCGCCTTGCCGGAGCGCAGGTAGAACGGCACCCCTGACCAGCGCCAGTTGTCCACCTCGACGCGCGCGGCGAGAAACGTCTCGGTCTGCGACTGCGGGTCGACGCCGGGCTCGTCGCGGTAGCCGCGGAACTGGCCGCGTACTACCCGGCCGGGGTCCAGCAGTGGCATCGCCTCGAAGACCTTGGTCGTCTCGTCGCGCAGGTGCTTGGCCGTCAGCGACGTGGGCGGCTCCATCGCCACGAACCCCAGCACCTGGAACAGGTGGGTGACGATCATGTCGCGGAACGTGCCGGTCTGTTCGAAGAACGCGGCCCGGCCCTCGATCCCGAGCGTTTCCGGCACATCGATCTGTACATAGCTGATGTGGTCGCGGTTCCAGATCGGTTCGAACAGCCCGTTGGCGAACCGCAGGGCGAGGATGTTGTCGACCGACTCCTTGCCGAGGAAATGGTCGATGCGGAACACCTGGGACTCGTCGAAGGTGGCGTGGATGGTGTCGTTGAGCGCACGTGCCGACGCCAGATCCGTGCCGAACGGCTTCTCGACGATGATCCGGGCGTTTTTGGCGAGATCCGTCTCGGCGAGCATGCCGATCGTGGGCGCGAAGGCGATCGGCGGCACGGCCAGGTGATACAAACGGCGCGGGTGACCGCCGAGCGCCTTCTCGGCCGCGTCCACCGCGTCGAGCAGCGGTTGCGGCTGCGCCGGCGTCGCGGCGCCGTAGGACAGCGAGTCGGCGAACGCACGCCACTCCTCGTCGGTCGGCTCCACCTTCCCGAACTCGACCACAGCGCGCCTGGCGCGCTCGCGGAACTCGTCGTCGGTCAGCGTGGACCTCGCCGAGCCGACGATGCGATACCTGGTCGGCAGCAGGCCCGCCTTTGCCAGGCGGAACAGCCCGGGGAGTAACTCGCGTCCGGCGAGATCCCCCGTGGCGCCGAACAGCACGATCACGTGATCGTCGCAGGGCGAGCCGTTACCCTCCCACCGCGGCGTAACGGATTCCCTGGTACCGGAGCCGGGCGCTCCGTGCCGAACGCTCATGATTTCGGGTCACTCCAACCGTTCCAGGTGTTACCTGTGTCACCTGGCCGGTACCCGCCTCGGCGGGTCATACACCGATGACCGCGCCGGTGGAGTTGGGCACCTCGGGAGATCATGTAGCCGCCTCGCGAGACTCTGTCGCCTCTTTGGGAGACCATGTCCCGGCTCGGCCGTGGCGTACCTGGTGCCGGCACCTGCCCGTCGTCGGCTTACGATCCGGTGCGTTTCGTCGTCGCCTCGCACCGAACATGCCGCATGGGAGTTGGGCCTGCCCGTCGAGGCCTTCGGCGGCGTCAGCCAGCTCGAGCATCTCCAACCCGGTTCGGCGTAACGCCGGCGATGGCACGCAGTACGGCGGGTCGATGGTGGCAAACCGCGGCGACCGGGTTGCCGGGATGTTGGCGATGGTTGGGGGCACCGCTCCCGGACGACCGGATCGTCAGGTCGTCGCCGACGGCGAGCGCATCGCTCGTCGAAGCCGGCGGGCCGGCGCCCCTCTGCGATTCATGACAGGTCACGCAGGAGTTCGGTGTCGGTGGTGGCGTTGCGGCGCACGATCGACACCTGGCCTCGTTGTTCGAACACGACGAACCGTATCGAGGCGAGCTCGTCCACGCCGTGCTCGCGCAACAGGCCGTACAGGTCCCGGCGGGTCAGGCCGCTGCGGCGAAGCCCGTCGTCGAGTACCTTGCCGTCGGCGACCAGCAGACGCGGCGGGTGGTCGATCAGCTTGGCGAACAGCGGCCGGTAGCGCAGCCGGGCGGTAATCCGGTGGGCGAGCAGGACCGTGATCAGGGTCGCTGCGCCGGCAAGGTAGCCGGCGTCATGCGCGTTGGGAACCCGACCGACGATGGCTCCGGCGGCGACGGCCGCGACGAAGTCGAACGCCGACATCTCGGTCAGGGTCCGACGTTCACCGAGGCGGAAACAGGCCACGGCGGTGGCGTAAAGCAGCAGGGCCTTCACCGCGACCCACCACACATCGTGCGCAGATCCGAACACTCTCAACACGGTCCTCGCTACCCGATCCGACCACACGACAAACGCCGCACGGCCGCCGGGGTGGCCGCCCAGCATCCGACCAGGGGGCGCGTATCAAAGGGGCTCGTGTGTTCGGCCGGCTCTCGGTGACCAGCGTGCCGTCGGCGTCGTTGGGGCCCGTCAACGCGTCCCAGTCGCCTGGCCCAGGGCGGCCAGCGATGTAGCCGTCGCCGATCCGGCAGGCGAGATCGAGCGCTTTCGTCCGAAGCTGAGACGTACACGTGCCCCGGCGCGGCCAGGAGTGCAGACGCGCTGCTTCTGCCTCTACGCCATGGCGCTGCCGGCCAAGCCGCACAGCGCGATGAGTCGGACCGTAACGCCGTCCGCGCCGACCCAGCCCGCCAGATCGTGCTGCGGCTGCCATCCGCGGTCGGTCGCCCCGTCAAGGAGTCCGTCGGCGTAGCTGGCCAACGCTGCGAGCGTCGGCCGACGGCCGCGGATGCCGAGCAAATCCCGTACTTCGGCTGCGTGCTGGTCGACCCGTGCCGATAGGCCGGGAATCACAGCTGCCGCCGCGAGGCCGGCGGTGCCGATCCGTCGGTGGAGGCGATCGAGCAGCATCTGCACGGTCACGCGGTCGGCGCCCAGGTTTGAGGTGGGAATGCTCATGAAGTACGACCATAGAGCGGCCGTACCGGGGCGAAAAGGCTGCAACCCTCCCTTTACCCGCATCATGACCGTTCGGATACCGACCGGCTGGCCGACCGGGCGAGTCCGGGACGATCCGCCGGACCCGGCAGGCCTGCGGGACTGCCGGGTTGCCGCTCACGGACGGCGGTGACACGGCCGGGGAGGGTCGCAACCACCGCGGCGGTCGAGTACCCGCGCTACCGGGTCGTCGGAGGCCGTTGACCGGTCTGCGGAGACACGGCTCGCGTGTCCTCGTCAGCTGCGGACGGTGGGGACGGCGGGCGGGTGGCACGCTGGCCGACGGACTGGTCGCGGTACGCCGAAGAGGCTTGCTGGTCGGCGGCGACCGGCGTTGCGGCGGGCTGTGGCTTTTCTGCCATCAGCCGCTCGGCGTCGCTCTGGCCGGCCGTGTACGCCCTCGGGATTTCGGAGCGGCGGGCCGACTCTGTCTCCGCCCGGTCCAGCCACCTGTCCCACCGCGCCTGCATCGGCTTCACCAGGCCGCCGCCGACGCCGACGATCAAGATGCCGGCCACGGTGGCGAGAACTGCGATCAGGACGGGGGTCGTGACAGTGGTCGCCACCCCGATCTGGTTGAGCGCGGCGATGACGCCGATACCGAGGATGAACACGGAGGCGATGTTCGCCACGGCGCGGCCGTAGGAGAATCCCCCCAGCGCTGTGGACACGAGGTCTCTCACCGCGGAGGCGATCGCCGCGGCGACCACGACGATCAGGATCGCGACGAAGAGCCGCGGCAGCCAGGCGATCACAGCTGTGATGAGCGTGGAAACCGCATTCGGGCCCCAAATGTCGAACGCTATTCGCAGCGTGATCAACAGCACCGCGTAGAAGACGAGCTGTCCGACGATGCCGGAGGCGTTGTAGCGGGAGCGCGCGAGGGCTGTCTTGAGACCGCCGCGTTCCACGAGCCGGTCGAAGCCGACGCGCTCCAGCAATCTGTCGACCGCCGTGCGCAGCAGGCGAGCCACCAGGTACCCGATGATCAGGACGACGATGAACGCGATCGCCCGAGGAAGGAAGGCAGCCGCGGACCGAAGCGTGTTGCTGAACGGGCTGACGATGTCCACGCTCCGCACGGCAAGGTATTGGGACATCTTGACTCCTCATTTGTGGCCAGTGACTGGATCAAGCGGCAGATACCCGATCAATCACCCGAAAACCACAAATCACCACACCAGCCCATCACCGGGAGCACCCGAAACCGCAGCACCCCCGACGTGTCGTGGTGATCGCCGAGCGCCGATCGACGCCGAGGTGACCCGAACACCGCCGGCTGCTGACGCAGCACGGCCAGGTCGCTGATGCCCTGCCCGCCATCGGCGAGCACCACCGCCATATCGACAGCGACGCTGTGGGGTGCCAATCGCACCGCCGGATGGCCGATACCGAGACCCCGGATGACGGCGGTCCTGGACGAACTCCACCTGACCGAGTTGGTCACCTCGATCCCGGCCTGTCCGCGATCGGCGCGGCCGCGATCCTCGCCGAGACCGGCGATCCGAACCGGTTCGCGTCCGCGCGGGCGCTCGTCAAACAACGTCGGCCTGGTACCCCGGGAGAAGCTCTCCGGCACACTCATCGGCCGCGCCGGTCGAGCGCGTCGGCCTGGGTGCCCGGCGACTACGCTCGTTGGGAGGGGGTGATCCCGATGCCCAGATTTCTCATGGAGGCGACCTACACGCTCGAGGGACTCCGCGGGCTGATGCAGGACGGCGGCAGCAGCCGGGTCGACGCGGCCCGCAAGATGGCCGAAAGCGTCGGCGGGCACCTTGAGTCGTTCGACTTCACCTTCGGCGAGCAAGACACGCTTGTGATTTGCGAACTGCCCGACAACAAGGCCGCCGCCGCCGTCGCGTTTGCGATCGGCGCATCCGGTGGAGCAACCATCAAGACGGTGGCGCTGCTCAGCCCGACAGAGGTCGACCAAGCCGTCCGGCAGGCGGTCGACTACCGCGCGCCCGGCGCCTGACGGCCGGGCCGTCGCGCCGGATCGCGCTTTCACCGCTGTCCTGCATGCCGGCCGCCCACGGCGATGAGCCTCCTGGGCGGCCGCAACCATTGCCACCGGTACCAAGGCAACAGCTGGCGCCGCCGCACGAGGGCCCGCTTCTAACCCGGTGAGGGAGCACCATCTCGTCCATCGCCTCGGACCCTGCCGACACGGTCTCGATGACGAGCAGGAGATCGGTGATGGCGAGCCAAACACTGCGCGGCCCCAATCAGCGGTATCGGCATCAGGGCGTGGCCGCGCCGATCGGGCAGGATCCGCGACGGGTGTTTCGGGCGTATCCATCAGTTGCGCCGCGTCCACGAGCTTGTCGTCAAAGTTCCGGGAGCCGCGTTTCTGATGGTGGTGGTGATGGTGAGCAGATCGCCGGTGGCGTTGAGCGTTGCGTCCAGCTCCGACCCGGCTGCAAGATTGCCAGTGTCGCATCCGACCGCAAGCGTGATTTTGTAGGGCTTGTGGTCTCCGGTGCTCCTGATCGTGCCGGTGCATCCGTATCCGAGGGGTGGGCCGCCGGTAACGGTCACCTTCCCGTTCGCATCGATCTTCATCGCTGCCGTTTTGTTGGTGCTGGTCCAACTCGGGTCCAGCCGCGCGATTTGCCAGTTCCCGGCGATCGGCTGCAGCTGCGAGTCCGATTGTTGAGAAAGCGCCACAGCTATGACGGTGACCGCGGCGCCGAGGAGCAGCGCAGCCGCCACGATTAGGACGATCAAACGGCTGCGTCGAGATGTGCGCTGCGTGCGCCCGGCCCGGGCAGGCGGCGGCGGTGCAGGGGTGCCAGCCGTGCTCGTCGGGTGGAACGGTGGCAGGTTACCCGACCCGACCGGCGACTGGATTGCCCATGACGGCGGGTCAGCCCCGGCGACCCCGGCCGCCCCCGCGTGGAACGGGTCAGCTGTGGGTGTGGCATGCAGGGCGCCTTCGGCGACGACCAGTTCGGGCTGGTCGAGGACGGTGGGCGGCCTGCCAGTGGCCCGGTGCAGGAGCGTGGCGACCAGGGGTGTGCGGGTGGCTCCGCCGACCAGGAAGATACCGACCAGGTCGGCGGAGCCCAGCCCCGCACGGCGAAGCATGGTCTGGGTCAGGTCGGTGGTCAGGGTCAGGGTGGCGGCGGCGGCATGTTCGAACTGCTCGCGGGTGACGTGGACCTCGCGTTCCGCGATCGGCACCGCGACGATCGCGACCGGGCGTCGAGACAGGGTCTCTTTCGCTAACCGTGCGGCGTCCCACAGCGCCCGGAAATTGCGGTGGTCCGCAGTCGTGTCCGGATTGGTCAGCCGCCGCCAAGTCTGCGGGTCGTGGTGGTTGACGGTCTGCCCGACCAAATCGACAACCAGCGCGTCCAGGTCTGCCCCGCCCAGGTCGGGCAACCCATCACTGGCAATGACCTCGAAGCCCTCCTCGGTCCGCCGTACCACGGACACGTCGAAGGTGCCCCCGCCCAGGTCGTAGACCATCAATGGGGCACCGACGGGGATCGGCTGCTCGGCGGCCGTCAGGAAGTACCCGGCCGCCGCTACCGGTTCGGCCAGCATCACGGTCGGCGTTAGCCCGGCGGACTGCGCAGCGGTTCGCAACATTGCCCTCCGGGTCGGACCCCAACCAGCGGGGTAGGTCAACACCACATCGTCTGGTGGGCGACCGGCCACCCGTGCCGCCTCCTGCGCCACCCTGGCCAACACAGCCGTGATCAGCTTCGCCACAGGAACGTGTTGATCGCCCAGTAACACGGTGCCCGCATCGATCTGCCGCTTGGGACAGGGCTCAAACCGGCTGGCATCCGACTGGACAAGAGCCAGGACCTCGCGCCCCACCAGTAGATCGCCGGCCGGATCGGCGTACACCGCGGAGGACAGCAGGGGCGAGCCATCAAACACCAGCGGACGAATGCGTCCGTCGGGCCACCCCAACACAGCCACGGTATGGGAGGTGCCGTAGTCGACACCTAGTCGCCATCCACTCACGAGCTGCGAGTCTAGAGCAACCGATCGATCTAACGTGCGGTATCTGGCGGAGCCCCGCCACCCACGAGCTGTCGAATGACGAGCGCGGCGCGGTGAAGTCGTACATCGAGGCCCATGAGCGCAACGACCTCGACCGGCTGACGTCCCTGCTGCGCGACGACCTGCGCTTCGCCATGCTGCCCGATCCGGGCACCGTGACCACGACGGCCAAGGACGCGATCAACGGCTGGCTCTCCGGTGGGCTCTTCCAGCACGGCCACGACGACTGGCGCGGTATCACCACGACGGTCAACCGCATGCCCGCCGCCGTGCTGTACCTGCGCACCCCCGACGACCCCGAGTACCGGCTCTTCGCCATCGCAGTCCTGCACATCGTCGACGGGAAGATCGCCGAGCTCACCGGATTCGACGCCGCCGACAAACCATGGCTGGACCTGCCACCGACACTGTGATCACACATGTCCCCATCGTCGACAAGTCCAGCGCACGCCGTCACCGAAGTCACCGCGGAATGAGCACCCCAACCGCCTGAACACCACGCGACAACGCGAACACCACCGCCCCACCGGCGGGCCACTGCACCCGCGTGGACCTCGTCGGCAACAACACCCCACCGTCGGTCGACAGCTCACTCGGAACGCACGGAAGGGCCGGGAACGTTCCCTCAAGGTAGGTCGATCTCACACGTACAGACGGGCACGGCGTGGAAACCTAATCGGTGCGCGATCTGCGTCCGCAGGTAGTCCTCGCCATCGGACTCGGCACGGCGCACTCAGCTGGGCTACGAGCACTACCCACCGGATCTCAACCTCACCCTCGTACGGGCAGCGGCGCACCCACGGCCGGCTCTCCCCGACCGTGCTGCCGTTTGCCCGGACGAGAAGGCCTCCACAGCCACCTGCAACAGAGGCTGTCAACTTGTCGCAGAGGCGTTGCGGTAGCGCTCGACGCGCTCGCTGCGCGAACAGGAGTGTGAGCGATCTGGGTCCCCGAACGCCTGATCACACAGCTATAGCGCCAGCCAGGCCCCCTCACCACGCTGGAGATCGCCAATGGGTATCTGCTCGCCATCTTGAGCACGGATGCCGGTGGACCGGTGACCCCGCAACGGGCGCGGCCCTACCGGCGTTCGACCCGGCCGTGTATCCGACCCTGGCCGCCCTGGCTCCCCTGCAAGCGGGGTTCGGTGGTGAGGCTGAGTTCGAGCGGATGCTGGAAACGGTCTTGGTCGGCATCGCCGAGGGCACAACCAGACCGCAGGCAGCGCGTTCAGGGCGAGGGTCCCGGGGTGCCACGCCGGGATCAACGAGCCATTCCCGGTAACGGCTGGTGGCGGTGTGCGTAGCTGAGACTCTCGGCCGAAGGGTGGCGCTCGTCAGCGGCCTGGACTGCCTGCGGCGGCCACGCGGTGATGGCAGAGCTGAACGGCCCTGCGCCGGCGGCCGTGAACTTGTCCCGTACTCCCTGGTCGCGGCCGTCGTATGGCTCGCCGAAGTGCGCACGGCGGCGGCCGCGAACGGTCCCTCCATCGCCTGTCCAGTGCGGCCAGCCGTGCCACGACGAGTGTCGGTACCGGTGTGCTTGCTCTGGCCATGTCGTGATCACGGACAAGGGAACAGCCATGTCACACCAGCACCGGCCGCCGGGTGCGGTCCTCCCGGCCGATGAGGAGTTCATCCACCTCACCGAGCCGTTCCGGCGGCAACTGCTGGCGCACTGCTATCGGATGCTGGGCTCGGTCCACGACGCTGAGGACACCGTTCAGGAGACCTACCTGAGCGCCTGGCGCGCCTTCGGCGACTTCGAAGGCCGGTCGTCGCTGCGGACCTGGCTCTATCGCATCGCAACCCGGGCTTGCCTCAAAGCCCTCGAACGCGCCGGCCGCCGCTGACCGACAACGTCTTTCCGCCGAGGACCGCTGTGACCGCGGAGACGAGAACCGGTCGGCCCGGCAGGTGGGCCCGGCCTCGCCAAGCCGGTCGGTGAGGAAGGCGCGCTTGACGTCGTATCGGTGCGCGCCAGCGCTTCCTGGAATTCGGGGGTTGAGGCCCGGACGAATGCTGGTGGGTCCGGGGAGGGCGGGTGTCTGTGCCTGCCCTCGTCCATCGTGGACACCGTCGGTCTGGCTGACCGTCGCCGCGGCGTACATGCACCGCGCCGCGACGAGCAGCCTGCGCGTCGAGCGTGTCAACGGCATCGGGGGTCCCGAACACCTGCGTGGTGGCGCGCAACATTCCAGCGCTTGAGGACTCACGACACCATCGCCAGCTCGGCGTTCTCCCGCCGCAACCTGGCCACCTCCGCACGCTCGTACTCCGACAGCCGCCCAGCGGCGGCCTCGCCGCGGGCAGTCCGGTCGCTCGGCCGGGCGCCGCGCCTGAGTTCGCCGCCGGTCGCAAATGCGGAGGTGACGCCGGTGATCGCGAAAGCCATCGGTACCAGGATTGGCGGCGACTTCGGGGCCGACTGAGCCGAGGATGGCCACCCGAGCGGCTGTGTAGCGCTCCTGGTACCGCTTTACAGCACGACGTCGGCGAGCCGATCCACCTGGTCGATCGACGGGATCGTCGGGCTGAGAACGAGCTCGGTCAGGCCGACCGCATCGTACGCGGTGACGAGGTCCTTTACCGCCCGGGGCGTGCGGACCGCAGACTCCACGATGGCGTCGACCCAGCCGCCCAAGAAGCCGTAGTATCGGCGTAGCGAGGCGCGCGATGCGTCGTCGTCGCCCAGTCCGAAGTAGGCGAGAGCGGCGATGCGCGGTTCGCCTTCCCGGCCCGCCTCGTGCCAGGCCTGACGAACCTTCCGGATCATCGGGGCGGCCATTGCCGGACCGGAGGCGGGTGCGGCCCAGCCATCGGCGTACTTGATCGTGCGCGCGATCGCGGCGTCGCTGCTGCCGCCGATGAGCACCGGCACCCTTTTGCCCGCGGCGGGCGCCGGAGCGATCGGGAACTGATCTCCAGTGACACTCTCCCCGGCCCATGACCGGTGCAGCAGGTCGAGGGTTTGGTCCATCAGCCGGCCACGTTGGGCGAACGGTCGGTCCATTGCCGCGTAGTCGTCCGGCCGGCCACCGACGCCGATGCCGAGGGTCAAGCGGCCGCCGGACATCGCGTCCAGGCTCGCGGTCGCCTTCGCCAGCCAGGTCGGCTGGTACAGCGGCGCCAGCAGGACGTCGGTCAGCAGACCGATCCGTGAGGTGGCTCCGGCGGCGACGGCGAGCGCGGTCAGCGAGTCGTAGGTCGGATACACGATCCGGTCGATCGTTGAAAGGGTGTAGAAGCCGCGCTCCTCGGCCCGGCGGGCCCAGCCGGCCACGGCGGTTCCGGCGATCTCCAGACCGTTCGGAAGCCCGATGCCAATCTCCATGACAAGCCTTTCGTGTATACCGGCACCTGGTTCAGGGGCCCTACTGTCGCCAGCGCGTTATAAACTACGGCGTGGATATTCTACGAATAGCGTAGCAGTATCGGCGATCGGGCAAGTATGGTCCGGGCCGCGCTGCCCGACGCGATCAAGCGCGGTGCTGATGTGACGGCCGCGCTTCACGTGCTGGCGTTCTGATCTGCCATCGCTTCAGAGGTCCTAACAAAGTCGTCTGACGTGCCGGTGGGCGACCGCATCACGCCGGAACTCGTCCGGGTACTTCGACGGACGCCCCAACGAGCACACCCCTCCCCTTGGGCCAACATTCAGTCTCAGGATGTCTACACCTCAGGGGGCAGCCCACCTCTCCCCCTTCGGTATCGACCAACTCGCCGCGGTCGTTCGGACCCGGTTCCCGTCCGTCAAGTACCGGCCGGCGCTGATCGATGCGTTCATCACCGAGACCGGTCTGGTGATCCAACCCCGACCTCCACGATCACCGCACTTGTTCCGGCAGCGGAGGGATGCCTTGACCTATCCGGTCCGACCCGTCGCCGCCGCGCCGCCTGCGCTCGCTTGCTGCTCTCTAGCTCATATGATACGGTATCCGTAATATTTTTCATGCGAAATTCCGTACCGGGGAAGGCAGGCAGCGACGAGCCCGACTGTCAGACCTTCCCGTACACGAAGGAGCAGCTGATGAACACAACGCTGAACGTCGTCCTCTGGAGCGCCCAAGGCTTCCTTGCCCTCTTCTTCCTCGCTGGGGGCGCCCCGAAGGTCCTCGGCCGCGGCCTCGACAACTGGACCGGGTTTTCCGATCTGCCCCGCGCCGAGGTAATCCTCATCGGCGTCGCGGAGGTCCTCGCCGCCGTGGGCCTGGTGCTGCCCGAGGCGACCGGGATCCTGCCGGGCCTGACCCCGCTGGCGGCAATCGGGCTCGCCGTCGTCAGCTTGATGGCCGCTGGGTTCCACGTACGCGCCAACGAGCACCTCAACGTACTCGAGACATCACTCCTGGCCTGCATCGGCGCGGCGATCGCGATCGGCCGTTGGGACCTCATCGCCTCAAGCCCCGATTTCGCGCCGTGGACGCTCGTCGTTGCCCTCTGCCTGCTGGTCCCTGCGGCCATCATCAACGTCATCGTCCTCTACTCGGGCACCAGCCAGCAGGCTGCTCAGCCGCAAAGCAGTTCCGTACGGGTTGACGGGACCCGGCAGCCCGTCGGGTGATGACGCTACCTGCGTCCACCATTGACCGGCCGCCGACACTGACCTGAGTCGCGCCATTAGCCCTGGAGCAGGTCACTCATGGTTGTCCAGAGCCGGAGGGAGTTTCCCCTCCGGCTCTGGCAGATCCCGGCGTGAGCCTCTCGACGCACCTGACTCCTGCCATCCGGCTCATAGCTGTGGCGGCCGTGTACATCGCCGGAGATCGGGCTGCCGTTCTGACCATCCACCAAGGCGGGACCAAACCTGATGGCCGTGACCTTGACCGTTGCAGACGCCCCGACCGGCCTGATCGATGATGGGAGCATGGGTGCCCCTCCCGGTCCGCGGTCCGGCCGACCACGCCGGCGGGCGGCCCCAACCGTGACCACAGTTCATACAGATCACGCGTCAGACACCGCACGAGCATCGATCGCCCCGGCCAGCAGCCGCATCCGACACGCCGACTTACAAGTCCTAACAGAATGATCACTTGATGAGTCGGCGGTAGCAGATGATGGAGCAGGCGAGGCTCATGAACGCTTCGTGGATGTCGTCGCGGATCTCCCAGCGGATGCGGAGGCGGCGGAACCAGTGCAGCAGCGCGACCGTCTGCTCGACCACCCAGCGGTGAACGCCCAGCCCGGAGCCGTGCTCGACGCCGCGGCGGGCGAAGTAGGGGGTGATGCCCTGATCGCGGACCCGGTCGCGGTAGATGTCGAAGTCGTAGGCCCGGTCGGCGTACAGGCTGTCGGGGCGTCGGCGGGGCCGGCCGCGTTTGCCACGTATCGGCGGGATGGCGTCGATCAACGGCAGGAGCTGCGTGACGTCGTGGCGGTTGCCGCCGGTCAGGCTGACGGCGAGTGGGATGCCCGCGCCGTCGGTGATGACGTGGTGTTTCGAGCCGGTCTTGGCGCGGTCGACCGGGCTCGGTCCGGTTTTGGGCCGCCCTTCAGGGCCCGCACATGCGAGCCGTCGATCACCGCCTTGGACCAGTCGAGCTTGTCCGCGGCGCGTAGCTCGGCCAGCAGGAGCTCGTGCAGACGTTGCCAGACCCCGGCCTCGTGCCACTCGGCCAGCCGCCGCCAGCAGGTCATCCCAGACCCGAAGCCCAACTCCTGCGGCAGGAACTCCCACGGGATCGCCGTGTACAGCACGAACAGAATCCCGCACAGCACCTGCCGGTCCGGCACCCGTTTCCGCCCGGGGTTACGCAACCGCCGCGGGTGCCGGGGCAACAGCGGCTCGATCCGCTCCCACAACCCGTCCGGCACCATCCATGGTGGCTGCTCGCCCTTCCGCACGGTCGACACTATAGATCATCGTCCACAAAGGACGGAAGTCCCTAGATCATTCTGTTAGGACTTGTTATTCTGAACTGATCTCGAAGTGCGGCGGTTGCTGTTCGTAGTGGCCGCGTCCGCCTTGGCCCGCCGCCCGTCATGGGCAGGGGATGACGTTCGCGAACAGCCGCGAACGGCTACAGGTTCGCTACGCCGCCGCCGTCGTCGATCTGCCGGACGGCGCGGCCGATGGCGGCGGCGTAGCGGTCCGGCGCAGATGGCGACTCGCAGACGCTCGCCGGGGCTGCGAGGTCGGCTCGGTGGACGGCCGCGACGGGCGGATCGGCGCGGGTACGGATGTCCAGGGCCAACCGCGACGGCCGGCGGTCGGCCTCCACTCGAATCTGTGCAGGCGTAATGCCGGACATCATGTCTTCGGCTTGCCGTAAAGTATGAGAACTGCAATATGCGGCTTCGAGCGGAGAAACTATATGACCCCCGTAACGTCTGAAGGTGTAGGCAACAAACGCCGCCAGCGGCAGTTGGCCAACGAGATCAAGGAGTCGCTGCGCGAGCTCAGCATCCAGCTGTCCCTGCTCAACCACCAAGTCGGCGCCCGGGCCGACCTCAAAGATGTCGACCTCGACTGCCTCGATCTGATCAACCGGCACGGTCCGCTCAGCCCGACCGCCCTCGCCCGCCGCGCCGGCCTGCACCCCGCCACCATGACCGGCATCCTCGACAGACTGGAACGCGGCGGCTGGATCGCCCGCGAGCGTGACGCGGCCGACCGCCGGGCGGTCAATGTCCGGGCCCTGCGCGACCGCAATGCGGAGCTGTTCAGCCTCTACTCGGGAATGAACAAGTCGATGGATCAGGTCTGCGCAGAATACGGGGAGGCCGAGCTTTCGTTGCTCGCCGAGTTCCTGCGCCGCACCATCAACGCCGGACAGAGCGCCGCCGACAAGCTTGCCGGCGGCTGAAGCAGGGCTGCTTTTCGGGATCTTGCCGGTTTCGGCTTGCGCGAGTCCAGCCCAGTGGAACTCCTTGGCCACGTCCACATCCACCGGGGCAGCCATGATTCTGCCTTCCCGCCGTCCACGCCCCCTACACAGCGATCGTTCGCGGAGCCCAATCAGCCATCAGGAAGAGCAGACGAGACAAGCGCGGCGCACCCGAGAGTCGGCCCGGGCCGGTGGCTCGGTGCGGCAGGCGAGGCGTCGACTTCGTGCAGGGCCCGCTCGGAGGTTCACCCCGACGGTTGGTCGGGGCGGGGCACCTGGAGCTCGGCCGATCGGACCCTTCACGAAGGCGGCACGGAGGAGGTCTCTAGAGGGCGAGGGTGTTCAGGTCCACCGCGTTGGCCATGGCCTGGGCGCCTTGTCGTTGAGGTGCGTGCCGTCGCCGCTGTCCAGGGCCGGGTGGATGTAGTCGGGGGCTTCGCGGTTCTCGACAGCTCGGGCCACGTCGAAGGCGGCGTCGAATGTGTCGGTGGTGCGGATCCAGTCGTTTACCTCGCGTCGGACGGCGAGGCCCTCTGGCGTACTAAAGATCTTTCGGTATTTGAGTGATGGTCAGAGACGTAGGCCGGTGTGGTCGAGGAAGTTGAAGCAGAGTTGGTAGCTGCTGCCGATGCGGTGCAGGCCGGTGTGGGCGGCGGTGTCGGCGTCGTTGAGGATGTCGGGGCACAGGTTGGCCAGTTCGGTGGCTTTGAGGTTGCCCCAGACCAGTTCCATGGGGTTGAGGTCGTGGGCGTAGCCGGGCAGTGCTTCGACGGTCAGCCAGTGCTGCTGGGTGGCCAGCCATGCCTTCATGTCCTTGGACCGGTGCGCGGACAGCCCGTCCCAGATCAGCACGATCGGCTTGCCGCGCAGGTGCCGGCGCAGCTGGGTGAGGAACGTGATGAGGCTTTCGGTGTTGTAGCTGCCGGGTTTGGTCTGGAAGATCAGCTTGGCCCGGGAGCGGTCGGGCCGGTAGGCCAGCACACCGGCCATGGACATCCGCGACCAGGAGAACCGGTGCCGCAACACGGGTGTCTGCCCGCGCGGTGCCCAGGTGCCGCGGACTACGGGCAGGAGCGAGAAGCCGCTCTCGTCCTGGAAACAGATCCACGCTCCCCGTCGCCGGGCCCCCTTTTGATCCTGGGCCAGTCCTGCTTGACCCACGCTTCGATCGCTGCGTCGTCCCGTTCGACGGCCCGCCGGGCCGGGCGCTGCCGGGTCCAGCCGAGGCGCTGCCGCAGGATTGTCCAGGTCTGCGTCGGCCCGTACCGCACGCTGGTGACCCGTTCGATCACGTCCGCCACCCGGGCGAGGGTCCACAGGTCGGTGCCGAACCCGCTGGCCTTCGGCCCGGCCAGCAGTGCCGACTCCACTTCGGACAGTTGCTCGTCCGACAGCCGCGGCGTACGCCCCAGTCGCTGCGCGCCGGTCAGGGCCTCCCGGCCGCCGGCCCGCCACGCCCGATGCCACCGCGACGCGGTCTGCGCAGAGACCCCCAGTTGCGTCACCACATCGGCCTGCCGCGCGCCGTCCTCGAACAACTCCGCCGCCCGAATCCGGCGCTGCCGCAACACATCAACATCCAGACGAGCGGCACCACGCCGACCCGCCGGCTGTGCAGAGACCGACATGCCACCGATTCTCGTACCCGGCAACACGATCAGCCCGCAACGACTCACCTCAATACCGAAAGATCTTTAATCACCTCGACCTGCAAGTAGATTGACGATTGTCGGCGTGTCCGGTCCGACTGCGCCGGACCCGCCGGTCCCATCAAACAACAAGCTCAGGGGCGAACGCGGATGATCGTCTTGCCCTTGATCCGCTCGGTCGGGTTGAAGGCGGCGACAGCATCGTCGAGGGTCGCGACTTGGCCGATGTTCGTCCGTACTCGTCCATCCCTGACCCGCCGGGCGATCTCACCCAGTTGCGCGCGATCGGACACCACGACGAAGTCGATCGCGAGACCGTCGGCCGGCCGTGTCTCGGGCGGACCGGCGACTGTCACGAGTGTTCCTCCGGCTCGAACAAGACCTGTGGACCGATTTCCGATGTCGCCGCCGAAGACATCGAACGCCAGGTCGACTCGGCCGACATCTTCCAGCGTGTCGTTGTCGAGGTCGATGAACTCCTGTGCGCCGAAGTCGAGTGCCGTCCGACGGTGGGCACCGCGTCCGGTACCGATGACGTAGGCGCCGGCCTCACGTGCGAGCTGTGTCGCCATCGACCCGACCGCGCCGGCCGCGCCGTGCACGAGGACGCTCTGTCCCGCTTGGAGGCGGCCGTGCTCGAACAGCCCCTGCCACGCGCTCAGGCCCGTCATCGCGACGCTCGCGCCCACCGTGAAGTCGACGTCTGCCGGTAGCGGCGCGACGTTACGCGCCTCGACGACCGTGTACTCCGCCAGGGTGCCGTCGCGAGTCCAGTCCGTAAGGCCGAACACCCGCTGTCCCACCGACAACCCCGTTGCTCCATAGCTGAGAGCGGTGACTACCCCGGCCATCTCGTGGCCGGGGATCGACGGCGTGCGGTCACGGCCGAGGCGATCGATCCAGGTCGAGGGCCACTCCAGCTCATTGCCGGTGAATCCCGACGCATGAACTTCAACGACGACATCGCCGTAGTTCGCGCCCTCAAGACTGGCGAGCCTCGCCGCGTCCGGCTCGGGCCGCTCCACCAGTGTCATTCCCGCCGTTCCCGCGGCCCGGTCCGTCACCACGATCGCTTTCATCTGACTACCTCTCTCAGTAACAGTCCTCGCCCACCCCGTGATGACGTAACGGGGTCTCCATCGCCTCCGCGTAGTTACGGGTGAACGCGGATGATCGTCTTTCCCTTGACCCGCTCCGTCGGATTGAACGCCGCATCGGCATCATCGAGGGTCGCGACGTTGCCGATGACCGTCCGCAGACGTCCGTCCCGCACCCGCTGGACAACCTCACCCAGCTGGGCGCGATCGGACACGACGACGAAGTCGATTGCCAGGCCGTCCGCGGGCCGCGCCGCCGGCGGGCCGGCGATCGTCACCAGTATTCCTCCGGCTCGAACCAGCCTTGCCGACCGCGTCCCGATGTCACCGCCAATCACGTCGAACGCCCATGGCGGCGCCGTGGACGTGGTCAACCTCGGCGACGTCGACCACGTCGGCGCCGCCATTGCCGGCTGCCGATGATCCGTACCTGGTTCCTTCAGCTGAAATCCGATCGATAGCACCACCATGGCGGTACCGCCGTCGTGCGCGAGCTGCCAGCACCGCATGGGATTCCGTCGTCTCCCGGAGAATTCAGGCCACGGGTCCAAAATCTCGACCGCTGAAGCGCAGTGGTATTACCCAACCGACGGCCCGTT
Source organism: Dactylosporangium sp. McL0621 (assembly GCF_049995355.1). NCBI lineage: Bacteria > Bacillati > Actinomycetota > Actinomycetes > Micromonosporales > Micromonosporaceae > Dactylosporangium > Dactylosporangium sp. McL0621. Next base: position 7,060,016 of record NZ_CP188259.1, on the reverse strand, counting down.
CACCTGAGGCTTGAGCGTGAAAACCCAATCTTCCGTGATACGGGAGTTTCACCACCTGGCGGTCACGTTTTCCGGGCGGGGGCGGGCTGTCGCACCGCCGTCCCGAGAGCATTGTCGATCACGTACCGCCAGAATCCATCCGCGCCTCGGCGCACGACATCGCTTGCCGAGCCTTCGAGGTGCACGTGCTCGCCGTCGGGACCTGTGCCATCAATTGACCAGTCCAGCACGATCTGGGCGATATCGCCGGCAACGAACACGTGGCGCGCCTTGGCCTCCAGCGGCAGGCCGTACTTGAGATCGCGCTCGAGTTCGGCAGCGATCTCGGAATGATCAGTGACGGTTCGCCCGTCTTTCGCGATGAACACGGCCTCCGGCTCGTACCCGATCATCATTGCGCTGACCTTGCCGGAGTTGAATCGCTCAAGCAGCGACGCGACGACGCCTTCGGGTTCAGTGGGGAGTGAGTAGGACTGAGGCATTTCGGCTCCCTGTTCGTGTTGGTTGAACGGTCCGGTCTCAACTGGACGGACTCGTCCAGCGTAGCTCGGCTCCTCGTTCATTCGTTTAAAAGGTCCGGCATCAACTGGACGGGTTCGTCCAGTGTAACTCGGGTCGTGCAGGGACCCCTGGCGGTGAGGTCGCAGAGGCCGGTGCGCCTGCGGGCGGTGAATGCGTACGATGGCCGATGGGACGCCTCAAGGGACGTCGACGGCTGACCGAACGGGACGAAATCGTCCAGATGTGGCTATGTGCCTGCACACGTCCACGTTCACCTTCACCGGTGCCCCTGCCGCGGCCGCGCCCGGTGTTGATGCCTTGACCTGGTTCGTGCGGCGGTCCTGTCAGTACCATGGCTGTGTGGAGGAGAGCTCGCAGACGGCCGCAGCCGCGCGGTTGACGGCGCGTGGCGCGAAGACGAGGTCTAAGATCGTCGCCACCGCCGCCGATCTGATGCGCGTGCGAGGAGTCGGTGGAACGACTCTGGACGACGTCGTCTCAGCGAGCAACGTCAGTAAATCGCAGCTGTACGGACACTTTGAGGACAAGTCAGCGCTGGTGCGGGCAGTGATCGAGCTTGTGGGCGAGCGAACGATAGCCGGTGAGCGAGAACGCCTGGAGAAGGTGAGGACCTTCGCGGGCCTGCGACGTTGGCGGGATGCACTTGTCGCGCGCAATGCCCTGCAAGACGGCCGGTACGGGTGCCCTTTGGGCTCCCTGGCGAACGAGGTTTCCGATCAGGACTCGGTCGCACGCAGGAAGCTCCACGACCTGTTCATGGCTTGGCAAGAGCTCTTCGAAGATCTCCTTCGCCGGTTCCAGCAGGAAGGTGTCATTCCGCAGGACGCCGACGTGGCCCAACTTGCGACGGGGTTCGTGGCGGCTGTCCAGGGCGGCTACCTGTTGGCGCAGACCTCCCGCGACGTCACGCCGATGGCTTCCGCGATCAACATGGCCATAACACATCTGCATCTGCTCGCCCGCGAGCGGGAGGAAGCATCCTAGCGGGCACACGCGGGAAGTATGTGTTCGTTCATGCTGTCGTGCCGCCGAGGATCACGTCCGGTGCGCGAGCCCGTGGTCGTTTGATTCTGGTGTGATGCTGACCGAGGGACAGACCGCAGAGTTGCGGGCGGTGATCAACAGCAGTGACGTACCGGCGGTGGTGGGACCCGGGCGCGGATCGTGTTGTGGATGGCGGAAATCCGGCGCCGTAAGGATGCTGCGGTGCTGGCCGGGGTGTCACTGCCCACTGTGGACCGTTGGGTCGACAGGTATCCGGGCAGCGGTGGCGTGTCATCAACGGCTTGCCGGATCGCGGGGATCTCGCCAGGCGTGCAGATACGGGGACGTGACGCGGGCCTTTGCGGGTCAACGCCGGCTGGAGTAGATAGGCGGACTCGCCCAGGCGGTGAGATGTCGGGCGAAGTCGCGGATGGCAGCCATCCGGTTGCGCAACGCGTCGCGCCCCTCAGCGGGCCTCTTGACCGCCGGGGCGATGCCCTGGTGGCTACGGATAGTGCAAGAACCCTCCATGACGCACCGCTGGCCTGGTCGGCTCGGCGGAGGCGCGGGTAGGCTCTAACAGACCCCCGGTAGGCAGAGAATTGCCTGTTCAGGGCCGCGATGGCCGCACAACATGGAGATTCTCACGCGATGACCGTTGCAGACTCTTCCTGGCCCATCTATCAGAGGCGCGTAGTCGATCTCGTGGGGCGCACGGCCGAGCTGGAATTGATCGACTCGCTGCTCGACAGGCACGGCCGGGTCGGCCCCGGCCTACTGCTGCGGGGCGATCCCGGAGTGGGCAGGACCGCACTGCTGAACGCCGCCGCAGCGCGGGCCGCAGCTGTCGGCATTCGGGTGTTACGCGCCTCCGGCGTGGAGTTCGAGGCCGAGATCAGCTTCTCGGCACTGCACCAGCTGCTCTACCCGCTACACGAACGTACCGATCGGCTGGCCGGCCACCATCGCGACGCCCTCAACCAGGTCTTCGACCTCGCACCGGGACCGTCACCGGACCCGCTGGTCGCTTCGACGGCCGTCCTGGCCCTGCTCCGGACGGTCGCCACCGAACGTCCGCTGCTGCTGATCGTCGACGACGTGCCGTGGATCGACTGCGCCAGCGCAACCGTGCTGGCGTTCGCCGCCCGTCGGATCGGCGCTGAGCCGATCGTGTTCCTGGCCGCCGCACGCACCGGTGCCGGCGGCTTCTTCGACCAGGTGCAGTTGCCCGAGCAGGAGATCGGCCCGCTCGGCGAGCAGCCGGCGGCCACCCTGCTGGACACCCGGTACCGAGACCTGGCACCCGCGGTACGACAGCGGCTGCTCGATGAGGCCACCGGCAACCCGCTCGCGCTGCAGGAACTGCCCGCGTCGCTGACCGACCGGCAGCGCTCCGGCCAGGACCCGCTGCCCGAATTCCTGCCCCTGAACCGGCGGCTTGAGACCGCCTTCGCCGCCGGGATGCGCGCCCTGCCCGCGGCCACCCGACAGTTGTTGCTACTGGCCGCGTTGGAGGTCGATGCGAGTCTGGCCACGATCCGAACAGCTACGCAGGGCCGGGCGGACATCGATGACCTTGCCCCCGCGCAACGGGCCAACCTCATTCGCACGGGTGCACACGAGGGCCATCCGGCCTTTCGGCACCCGCTGATCCGCTCGGCGATCGTGCAGACATCGTCGCCGAGTGAACGCCGAGCGGCGCACCGGGCCCTGGCCGCCACCCTGGCCGGAGACCCGGATCGCCGGGCGTGGCATCTGGCCGAAGCCGCGGTCGAGCCAGACGAAACGGTGGCCCGGGCGCTGGAGGAGGCGGCTCTATCCGCCTCGCGGCGCGGCGGCGCGTCCGCCGCGGTGACCGCGCTGGTGCGCGCCGGTGAACTCAGCCCGCAACCGGCCGACCGGTCCCGCCGGCTGGTCGAGGCTGCCTTCATCGCCAGCAGGACCGGTCCAATGGACCGGGCGACCCGGCTGCTGGCCGACGCCCGGCAGGCACAGGTCGCTCCGGCCGGATCGATCATCGACGGCATCACGGCGGTCTACCTCGCGCACGGTGAGGGAGACATCGATGCCGCGCACCATCTCCTGGCCCGGGCGCTTGACGTCAGCGCCGACACCGACCAGACCAACCGCGACTGGGACACCGACGCCCTGTACGCGCTGGTGTTGGTTTGCATCTACGGCGACCGGCCAGAGTCGTGGGAACTGTTCGGGAGCGCGCTGGCTCGGCTCGACCCGGAGGGGGTAACGCCCCTGCGGCTGTGCTACGACACGTTCACCGACCCGGCCCGCGCATCCAGCCCGGTGGGGGAGGGCCTCGCCCGCGCTTTCGACGCCCTGCCCGCCGACGCGGCAGCCTGGCAGCTCGTCCCCCTGGCCTACGCGGCCCTGTGGGTGGACGCCCTGTCCGGCTATCGCCACCTGGTCCGGCGCATGATCGAACGAGAACGCGACGGTGGTGCGATCGCCATGGTCATTTCCGGGTTGCTGCTGCTCAGCGGCGACTCCTATCAACACGGGCAGTGGGACGAGGCCGAGAACCTAGCGCGGGAGGGGCTGGATCTGGCAGCCGCCCATGGCTACCACCTTCTCCAGGGGCAGCTTCGGTGCCTGTTGGCGTTCCTCGCGGCCGGGCGCGGCAAGGTGGACCTCGCCCGGACCCTGACCGACGAGATCACCACCTGGGCGGCGCCACGCGGCATCGGAGTAACGCAAGCGTTCGCCCGGTACGCGCGCACCATCGCGGCCCTGGCCCAGGGAGACTACGAGGACGCCTACGCCCAGGCGTCCCGGATTACCCCGCCCGGCACACCCCCGTCCAGCGCTCCCGGCCGTTGGGTGGTCATGAACCTGGTCGAGGCGGCCATCCGCACCGGGCAGATAGCGGAGGCCCGTGCCCACGTTGCCGCCGCCCAACAGGCCGGCATCGCCCGCATCTCCTCCCGCAGAGCCCTGATCACCGCCGGGGCCGCCGCCCTGGCCGCCGACGACCACGAAGCCGGCCTACTGTTCGAGACCGCCCTGTCCCTGCCCGAGGCCGACCGGTGGCCGTTCGAACACGCCCGCATCCACCTTGCCTACGGACAATGGCTACGCCGCACCCGCGACACCACCCGAGCGCGCCTGCACCTACGCGCCGCCATCGACATCCTCGACCGACTCGGTGCCCGACCCTGGGCAGCGCGGGCCCACAACGAGCTACGCGCCACCGGGATCGCCACCACCGCACGACCCGACACCCGTTCGGCCGCACTCACCGCGCAGGAACGACAGATCGCCACGCTGGCCGCCACCGGCCTGACCAACAAACAGATCGGCCAACAGCTGTTCCTGTCCCACCGCACCGTCGGCGCCCACCTGCACCGGATCTTCCCCAAGCTCGGCATCACCTCACGCGCCGCCCTACGCGACGCATTGGACACGATCACACCGGACGGCGCCGACCGCCCCTACCGGTAACCCAGCGTAAGCAGCGGAACGGAGGTCGCCCGAGCCGGCGGTCGCCGTGGAGCCGGAGCGCGCCAGGCTTCCTGACCGGTGTACGGCTGGCGTGCATGGCTGTGCTCGGAACCCGTACGCCGGCGCCGGCGCGATCGGCACGGGCTCTTCCGCTCACCGGAAGGCGGCACTCGGGTTGGGCGTGGACGCATTCGTGGACCTGTACGCCGACCGGGTGGAGGACGTCGGCGAGGTCGACGTGGTGTTCGACGTGATCGGGGGCAAGATCCTCGTTCGCGAGGCCGCAGTGGGGAAATTCGTGTCCATGTGGCGGTGTGACCGATACCCGATCGTGTCGCCGGTAGCCGTACCAATCCGGTCAAATGACCCATGCCCGGGTACTGCCGGAATCGGCACGCTGGTTGGGTCAGGCCACGAAGCCCGCCGTACAACATCGGCGGCCAGCGTATTTGGAGTTGCAATGACCACCCTGTCGAAGACCGTTGCCGTGCCGGCGCCCAGGCGTGTCCCCGGCGCGTTCGCACCTGCCGCGCATCGTGGTGCCCGGCGGGCCGGCCGGCGAGACCTGGATGCGGCTGTTCCGGCCGGCCGGCGTGAGCGAACCGCTGCCCGTCGTCATCTACGCACATGGCGGCGACGGAACGCAGAGGGCGCGCGACGTGCGTAGCGAGCCTGTGGCGTGGCGTGATCCGGTCTTGCGGATGAGGGTGACGGGGTAACCGTGGCCATCCAACTCGCGGACGGCGGTCCGGCCGTAACTCGAGCTCGGCTGGACGAGAATGTGGAGCGACATGATGGAGAAACCACGACAACGTAGCGCCGACGCGCTCTCCCGCCTCGCCAAGGCGCAACGGCACATTGCCACACTCATCGCGCGTGGCGTCCCCTTGACCGAGGTCTTCGATACGGTCGCCACGGAACTGGGGCAGCTCATCGATACCGATGGTGCGAACATCGTCCGCTTTGAGGACGATGGCACGGCTACCGTCATCGCAGCGTGGGGCTGGGGGGTCGTGATCCCGGCCGGTACGAATCTGTCGCTGGACGGTCGCAGCGTATCGGCGATGGTGCGCGACACCGGCCGTCCCGCTCGGATCGACAACTATGCGGGCGTTCCCGGCCCGCTCGCCGCTCGCCTGCGCGAGCGAGGCATCCGCTGCGCGGTCGGCGCCCCGATCTACATCGAGGGACGCCTCTGGGGAGCCGTTGCCGCCTCCATGGCACGGCCGGAACCATTGGCCCCGGACATCGAAACGCGACTTGCCGACTGCACCGACCTCATCGCCGCGGCCATCGCCAGCGCCCAGGCCCACGCCGAACTCGCGACCTCCCGGACCCGGATCATCGTCACCGCCGACCGGGCCCGACGGCAGATCGAACGCAACCTGCACGACGGCATCCAACAGGACCTCATCGCGCTCGTGCTGCAACTGCGCCAGACCGAGGCTCAAATACCGCCAGAGATGCCCGAACTCCGCGAGCAGCTGTTCGCGGTGACGAGCGAGCTGACGAACGTGCTGGATGACCTGCGGAGGATCTCACGTGGCATCCACCCGGCGAATCTGTCCGAAGGCGGCCTCCGGCCCGCGCTCAAGACGTTGGCACGCCGTTGCCCGGTCCCAGTCGACGTCGACCTCCATGTCGATGGCCGCCTCCCCGAACCCGTCGAGGTAGCGGCGTACTACGTCGCCGCGGAAGCGCTGGCCAACGCCACCAAGCATGCGCACGCCTCGCTCGTACGTATCAGGACGGCGATCCGCGACGGATGGCTCCATCTGTCCGTTCATGACGACGGGGTGGGCGGAGCCGATCCGGCGCGAGGTTCCGGTCTGATCGGGCTCACCGACCGCGTCGAGGCACTGGGCGGAACCATCAGGATCAACAGCCCACCCGGTCTGGGCACTCATCTGCGGGCCGAGCTGCCGATCGATCAGGTCAACCTGCCATAGCGGCTGACCGTTCAGGCGACTGTCCACCGGCCAGTCTCGACACGCATGAGTTCTCCGCATGTCGAGCAGCGCTGACCCGGCGGGCTCACCGCCGAAGGTCGGCCTCATTCCTCACAGTCGATGGCCACTTGGCCGGCCCGTAACCGCGGGAACTACGGCGTGCGCCGCGTCGAAGCCTGTCGGCGGTCAGCGCCGCCGGCTGGTGGGCCAAGACAGACGACGTCGTCGCGTCCATGAGGAATGCGGGCCGGTGGTGCGTGGCGCAACAGGCGTCGATCAGGGCTGCGTCGCCGTCTGGCAGCGCATGCCGTTCAGGACGAAGGCGTCGGGAATCGTCCCGGCGTGCTGGCCGCCGACGTTCGCGCCGACGTCGGTCACCGAAGCGCCGGCTTCGAGATCCGAATGGCCGGCGAGGCCGGTGACGGTCACCTGCGTGCCCTGCTGCTGCCACGCACCGTTCCAGCTGGACCCTGTCTGCACCTGACCCTCGACGTCGAAGCTCAGGGCCCATTCCTTCAGCCCCGTTCGACCTGTGTTGGTGATCGACAGCGACACGGTGGCGCCGTTGTCCCAGGTCTGCTTGACCTGGTACGCCACCGTGCACGACCCGGCGGCCGCCTGGCCTGCGCCGGTGCTCGGCGAACTCGCCCTGCCCGTGGGGGCGCCCGATCCGGGCCGGCTCGACGCGGCCGCACCCGATCCGGGCCCATCGGACCCGGCGGACCAGTGGACCTGGCTGGACCCTCCGGAGCGCATCAGCGCACTGGCAGTGGCGGTCCCGGCAAAGACGACGGCCACGGCCACGGCGCCGCCCACGACCGCCTTCCGCAGCCGACCGGAGCGTGCCAGCGGCGCGGGCTCCGTCGCCGCCGGGAAATCCGTCGCCGTGGGCAACTCTCTCGTGCCGCGCAGGTTGGCCGTCTCGTCGTCCGATGGCTTGACCACGCGGACGTCGACGGCACCCACCCGGACACCTACCAAGGCGGCCAGGCGGTGCGCCAGTGCCGCCGCGGACGGGCGCATCGCCGGTTCGGCGGCCAGGCAGCGCTGGTAGAGCGCCGCGACCTCCAGCGGCATCCCCGGGATCAGCGGAAGCGGCACCGGCTCCGGGTTGTCCCGCCGCAACCCTGCCCGGACCGCCACCGGCGGGTGGCCGGTCAGCGCGGTGAACAGCACGACGCCGATGGCGTACACGTCGGCGGCTTGGTCCCGGGTGTGGTCCGTCGGACCGGCCCGGCGCTCGGGCGCGACGTAGGCTGACCTGCCGTCGCCCGCACGGGCGCGTACGAGCGAGGCGATGCCGAAGTCGACTACCTTGACGCCGTCGCCGGTGAGCATGATCGTTTCGGGCGTTATGCCACCGTGGGCGAGACCGCGGGCGTGGGCCGCAGACAGGGCGGCGGCGACATAGGCGCACACCTCGACGGCACCGCGCCACGGCAGCGGACCGCGGGTGAGCCGGTCGGCGAGCGGGATGCCGTCGACGAGTTCCATCACGATGAAGGCTTCGTTGCCGGCCACGCCGAAGTCGTAGACGCCTCTGACATTCGGATGGCTCAGGGCCGCGGCGGCCTGCGTCGCGGCCTGCAGCCGTCCGTCGTCATGCAGCTTCGCGGCGAGCAGCCTCACGGCGACCCGGCGCCGGAGGATCTCGTCGTGCGCACTCCAGACGAAGGAGGTGCCGCCTTCGCGTACGCGTTCAATCAACCTGTACCGACCGGACACCAGTCTCGGCATCTCAACCACGCAAAAAGTGTGCCACAGACATTCTGGCGCTTATGCCGGTGAATGCGGACAAGATCTACTACGGCTTCATCATGCGGACGGTCACCGGCACTGCGATCAGGTCACCGGGTGACCTCGTCGAAGGGGAGGCGCACCTCCAGGCAGGTGCCGCAGCCCCGCGGGCTGTGCAGCGTCAGCGTGCCCCCCAGGGCCTCCACCCGGTCGGCCAGGCCGATGAGGCCCGTGCCGTGCCCGGGTTCGGCGCCGCCGACGCCGTCGTCCCGGACCGCCAGGTGCAGCTGATGGTCGCCGACGTCCGCTTGCACCGAGACTACGGTCGCCTGGGCGTGCTTCGTGGCGTTCGTGAGCGACTCCGCCACCACGTAGTAGGCGGCCACCTCCACGGGCTCCGGCAGGCGGGCGTCCAGCCGGACGTCCAGCTCCACCGCCACCCCGGAGCGGCGGGCCAGCGCGCGCAGCGCGGGCCTCAGCCCACCATCCGACAAGATCGCCGGGTGTACCCCGCGGGAGATCTCCCGCACGTCGTCGACGGTTCCGGTGAGCCCGGCCACGACCGCCGACAGCTCCTCCCGCAGCGCGGGCAGCTCCGTCGGCACGCCCTCCTGGAGCCGGCGGAGGTCCAGCCCCAGCGAGATGAGCCGCTGCTGGACGCCGTCGTGCAGGTCGTGCTCGATCCGGCGGCGCGCCTGGTCGGTGGCGAGCACGAACCGGGACCGCGACGCGATCAGGTCCGCGCGGGCCTGGGTGTTGGCGATGGCGGTGCCGATCAGGTCGGTGTACTCCGCGAGCCGGGCCTCGGCGTTGGACGGCGGCGGTTCGTCGCGGGCCGTCCCGGAGGCCACGACGCCCCACAGCCGGCCCTCGACGTGGATAGGCGCGCCGACCGCCGCGCGCAGGCCGCGCTCGCGCAGGTGGACGCCGAGGGCTCCGGCGGCGTTGGCGAAGTCGTCAACGCGGGCGGGCCGGCCGGTCCGCAGTACCATCGTCGTGACGTTGTGGCCGTCCAGCGGCATCCGGGTGCCGACCGGCAGGTCCAGTTCGGCCCCGCCCCAGGCCGCAACGATGGTCCCGGTGCCGTCCGGTTCGAAGCGCACGAGCCGCACCGACTCGGTGTCGATCAACTGGCCCAGCTCGGCGGCGACCGCCGCCATGACCTCGGCCGGTGGGACCCCCCGCGCGACGAGCGTGGCGATGCGCCGCAGGGCGGTCTGCGTCTCGACGCGGTCGGTGAGCTCCCGGTAGCCGCGCTCCAGCGAGGCGGCCATGACGTTGAAGAAGCGTTCCAGCCGGCCGATCTCGACGGTGCCGGTCTCGGGTAGCCGGGTGCCGAGGTCGCCGCTTGCGAGCTGGTCGGCCATGGCGGCGACCCGGCGGATCGGCTGGACGATGATCCGTGTCTGGTACCACCCGACGAGGGCGATGACGAGCGCCGACGCCGCCAGGCCGCAGATGACCGCGAGGATCTCCTGTTGGACCAGCCGGTCGGTGCGGGCGTCCCAGGTGTCGACGATCTGCCGCTCGGTCATCCTGAGGGCCTGGGCCTCCGTGTGCAACTCGGCGATCCGCCGATCGCCTTCCCGCATCGTCGCCGCGTCCCGCACGCTCGGATCGCCTCGCCGCGCGGCATCCATGACCGGCACCGAGTAGTCCTCGACGTACGATCGGGCGATCTGGGTGATGCGCTGGGCGTGGCGCCGCTCGTTGCTCGTCGTGGCGACGTGCTCCAAGTGCTCGGTCGCGCGGGGGATGTCCGCCGTTGCGGCCTGCCAGCCGGCGACATAGCCGGCGTCCCCGGTGGCGAAGTACTGCAGCTGCCTCGTCTGCACCTCGTCCGTGCTCCGCTCGGTGGCCTCGACGGCGTCGAAAACCTGCTGGGCGTGGCGCGTCATGCGGTCGGTGCTCCGCTGCTCGTTGATCGAGATGAGCAGGACGCCGAACGCCGCGCCGACGATCAGCAACAGCGCGCCGGTCGCCAGCACCATGCGGCTGATCAGCCCGCCCCTGGTCCGGCTCATGCCCGCCCCTCCGTTTCAGGCTAGCGCGCGGCCAACCCGGGGGTCCCATGGAGCTTGTCAAGCGGTGGCGAGCCTCGTCGGCCGGACGATCCCGACCAGCTTGCCGGCCGCCGCGGCGTCGAGCGCCGGCTCAGGCCCGGCCCGCCCGCTCCACTTCGCCTTGCCGCGTATCGGGTACCCGGCGGTCGGCTGAACGGCGCAATGACTTCAGAACGATAATGCAGACGGCGCTGATCACCGTGCCGACCGCGATGGCCAGCACGTAGAGCACTGGCTTGCCGATGAGGCCGATGACCCAGATTCCGCCGTGCGGTGCCCAGGAGGTCGCGCGGAAGGCCATCGAGAGGGCTCCGGTCACGGCGCTGCCGGCCATGATGGACGGAATCACGCGCAGCGGGTCGGCCGCTGCGAACGGGATGGCACCCTCGGTGATGAACGAGGCGCCGAGCAGCCACGCAGCCTCACCGGCCCTGCGCTCGGCATCGGTGAACAGCTTCGCGCGTACCACCGTGGCCAGCGCGAGCGCGAGCGGCGGGGTCATGCCGGCGGCCATTACGGCGGCCATCACGGTGTGGTTGCCGCTGGCCAGTCCGGCGAGGCCGAAGGTGTACGCCACCTTGTTGACCGGCCCGCCCATGTCGAAGGCCATCATGGCGCCCAGCAGCAGGCCGAGCAGGATCGCATTGGCGCCGCTCAGCGTGGTCAGCCAGGCGGACAGTCCCTTCTGCGCGGCGGAGATCGGCTGTCCGATGGCAATGATCATGATTGCGCCCACGATCGCGCTCGACACGAGCGGAATGAGCACCACCGACATGACGCCCGCGACCGCGCGAGGCACCTTGATCCGGTTGATCGCCATGACCACCGCACCGGCGAGCAGGCCGGCGATGAGGCCGCCGAGGAAGCCGGCGCCGATCGAGGTGGCCAGCAGGCCACCGACAACGCCGGGGACGATCCCGGGCCGATCCACCATGCCGAAGGCGATGAAGCCCGCCAGGATCGGTACCAGCATGGAGAACGCGGCATCGCCGACCTCGAACAGGACGCCCGCGAGCCCGAGCGTCGCCCACAGTTTGGACAGGTCGTGGACGCCCGGGTATGTCACGCCCTCGAACGTGCCGCCGCTGACCTTGGTCGCGATTGACGGGCCGCCGATCAGGAACGACGACGCGATGAGAATGCCGCCGGCGGCGACGAACGGAATCATGTAGCTGACGCCGGTCATCAGCCACTGACGTACGCGCGTTGCCAGGGGGGCGTTGCGGTCCACCTTCGTGGACAAGGCGGCGATCGGACCAGCAGCGGCCGCCGACCGTTCGACCCGCTTCTTCGTGGACGGGGCGGCGATCGGGCCAGCAGCGGCCGCCGACCGCTTGGCCGCCGCGGCGGCCTCTTGGATCAGACTGGGCGCGTGGATGATGGCCCGCTTCACCGGGGCGATCACCTGCGGCTTGCCGGCGAACCGGGCGCGATCACGAACCTCGACGTCGGCCGCGAACACCACCGCGTCGGCGGCTGCGATCTGCTCCGGGCTGAGCGGCGTGACCGTCCCCGCGCTCTGAGTCTCCACGATGATCTCGTGGCCGGCCGCGCGGGCTGCCTGCTCCAGTGCCTCCGCGGCCATGAATGTGTGCGCAATTCCGGCCGGACACGAGGTCACGGCGACAATCTTCATCGCCCGGCACCTCCCGGTTGACGAGATCCACGACGTCATGGGCCGTCGTCGCGTTCAGCAGTGCCTCCCGGAACGACGCATGGACGAGCCGCCGCGCCAGCGAGGCGAGGATGCTCACGTGCAGGTCGGCGTCACGGGTGGGCGCCGCGACGAGAAAGATCAGGTGTGCGGGCCCGTCCGCGGCGCCGAAATCCACGCCGGCCGCGCTGCGGCCGAAGCCGAGCGCCGCCGCGGGGACGTGCGACGACCGGGCGTGCGGGATGGCGACACCGCCCTCGATGCCGGTGGGAATCTGCGCCTCGCGGGTGAGTACGTCCGTCAGGAAGCCGTCAAGGTCGGTGACGCGGCCTGCGGCCGCGAGCCGCTGTGCGAGCGCCCGGATGGACTCGTAGCGGTCGGCCGCAGTCAGGTCCAGATCGACGAGGTCGATGGTGATCAGATCTTCCAGAGGGGTGGTCATGACAGCTCCAGAACTCGGTTGTACCCGATGATTGGTGGATCCGTACCGCCGCCCGGTCTGGATCCGACGGCGCCGGCATCCGGCCGCCGGAACCGAAGCCGGCGAGCAGGGCGTCACCCGCACCGGCGGTGCGACCTCGGTGATCCGGTGGCAGCCGTGCAGCACGTCGTGCCGGTCGACGAGCCCTGCGCTGGGCGGACCGAGGCCGACCGGCGTTCTCGCGCCCCCAGCGCCCCGCCGGGTTGGGCCCTCCGGCGGGTTCGGATGGCAGCCGCGTCGAAACAGGGTGCCTCGCACTGCCGCCGCCTAGCCCGCCGGTACGCCCACTAAACGCTACCCACATCACCGTGTTGACGCCGTGCCAACGCGCCTCCGGGGGGTGCGGCACCATTGACGATCGAGCATGAGTCGCCGAGGTCGACGTGGGCTCGGCGCGATCGATCTCAGCGATCCGCCACAGCGCCGTCAGGCCGACCTGCGCACCACGAGCGAGCGGCATGAGCGCCCGGAGCATGCACGAGCTGGTCTGCGCGCCGTGCAGCAACTCCACGTGCGGCGCGGCCAGTCGCCCGGGCACAGGGGAACGACCGGCACCGAGATATGCGGCTAAGTCCGGATATGATCGGTATAACCGCAACCTCGACGGCAAGATCAATGTCAATGTGCGCTTTGGTCAAGACGCAACCGGATGAGACTCGTCGCCGACACCAGGCCGACGCGAAGCCGCAGTCCGCAGCGTCCATGCGGCTGGCCTCCTGGCTGGTGCGTCCGACGCCCCCACCGCTCCCGGTGGGGATAGCCGTCTGCGCGTTGTTCGTCATCGCGGAGACGCTGATCGTCTACCCGCTCGGCCGCGTCGCGCGGGCCGACGAGCTGGCCGTGGTGTACATGATCGGGGTGCTGGCGGTCGCCATGGTCTGGGGCTTCCGGCTGGCGGTCGTGACCTCGGTGGCCAGCGCGCTGGCGTTCAATTTCTTCCACGCCTCACCCGTCGGGGAGTTCTCGTTCGCGGCCGGCCTGGACTGGTTCGAGCTGGCGGTGTTCGTCGCCGTCGCGCTGCTGGTGAGCTCGATGGCCCGGCTTGCCCGCTCCCGCGCGGTGGAGTCCCTCCAGCGGCGCCGCGTCGCCGATTTCATTGCCGGACTGGCCCACCTCATGCTGGGTTCGGACGATCTTTCATCGGTACTGCCGGAGGCCTCCCGCCGCCTCGCGCAGGCGCTGGACCTGCCGTATGCGGAGATCACGCTCGAGTCGGTGGCCGGCGACGAGCGGCGGGCGGCGTTGCCGCTGCAGCGTCGCCTCGAGCTGGGCACGCTCCTGGTTCCCGCCGACCTGCCGGAGCCCACGCTGCGCTGCCTGCGCGAAAACGTGGTGCCCGCACTGGACGCGTTGCTGTCCGCGGCCCACGACGGCGAGCTGATGGGCATCTCGCTGCGGACGAGCCGCGACGAACTGCGCGTGCTGGCGGAGGAGCAGGCGGCGCTGCGGCGCGTCGCGACACTCGTCGCCCGCGGTGTCGCGCCGTCCGTGGTCTTCGCCGCGGTCGCCATGGAGACGGCCCGGCTCTTGGACGCGGACGCATCGCGGCTGCTGCGCTACGAGGCGCCGGGCACCGTGACCGTCACTGCCGAGTTCAGCAAGCCGGGCGTCGAGACTTTGCTGGGCCGGCGTCTGGCCATCGCCGGCGGCGCGACGGAGTTGGTCTACCGCAGCTCGCGGCCGGCCCGCGTGGACAGCTACCAGGGTCGCGTCGGCCCGCTTGCGACGCTCGCTCGCGAGGAGGGCCTTCACTCGTCGGTGGCCGCCCCGATCCTCGTCGAGGGCCGCCTGTGGGGCACGATGGTGGTCCTCTGGGCGCGGCACGGGGCGGCGCCGGCCGGCGCCGAGTACCGGCTGGCCGAGTTCACCGAACTCCTGGCCACCGCCGTCGGCAACGCCGAGGGCCGGGCCGAGCTCAACGCGTCGCGGGCCCGCATCGTCGTGGCCGCTGACAACGCCCGGCGCCGCATCGAGCGCGACCTGCACGACGGCGTACAGCAGCGGCTCGTTGCGGTCGGCCTCGACCTGCGCGCCGCCGAGGCGCTGGTGCCCCACGGACTGGACGAGCTCAAGGCGCACCTGTCCGGCACCGCCGACGGCCTGACGGGCGTCTTCAAGGACCTGCAGGAGATCTCCCGGGGCATCCACCCGGCGATCCTCTCCCAGGGCGGCCTCGGGCCCGCACTCAAGACGCTCGCCCTGCGCTGCCCCGTTCCCGTCGAGCTCAACCTGGGCACCCAGCGGCGACTGCCCGAGGGCGTGGAGGTGGCCGCCTACTACATCGTGTCCGAGGCGCTCACGAACGCCACCAAGCACGCGCACGCATCCGCGATCGTCGTCGACGTCGAGGCGGGCCGCCAGATGATCGTGCTGTCGATTCGCGACAACGGCATCGGCGGCGCCGATCCCCGCCTCGGCTCCGGGCTCGTGGGTCTCACCGACCGCGTCGAGGCGCTCGGCGGGCAGCTGGACATCGCCAGTCCGATTGGAGGCGGGACGTCGCTGCGCGTCGAGCTCCCGTCCGTCGAAGAACCCGCACGGCTGCCGGAGCCGGGGTGAGGCGGTGGAGGTGATTTGTCGGGAAAATTCCGGTTAGGCTAGATGCGGCGGCCCGTTCGACCGGGCATTCTGGAGTGGTGGCGATGCAATGCCTCATCGTCGATGACAGCGCCCTGTTCCTCACGAGTGCCCGCGAGCTGCTCGAGCGTGAGGGTGTCGAGGTTGTAGGCGTCGCCTCGAACGGCGCCCAAGCCCTGCAGCAAACCGAAGATCTGCAGCCCGATCTCGTGCTGGTGGACATCGATCTCGGGCCGGAGTGCGGCTTCGACCTGGCATGGCAGCTCGACCGCAAAGGTCGCAACAAGAGCCCTCCGCCGGCGATCATCCTGATCTCCAGTCACAGCGAGGAGGACTTCGAGGAGTTCATCGTCTCCAGCCCCGCGATCGGCTTCCTGAGCAAGGCTGTACTGTCGGCCAGCGCCATCCGGGACTTGATGCACGATGGCGGCGAACCGACGGCGGCGGAGCGCTAGGTGCGCCGCCGCGGGCTGCCCGTTGTACGATCATCAGTGCGAGGGGTGTTCACACCATCTCGAGGTGGTCTGCGTGCATACGTCACGGTGGTTCGCGGTCGGCCAGGCCCACGCCTCCGATCGCCGACCCGGAATCCGCGCAGCCGAACAGGCGCTGGTCGGCTCCGACGCAAAGCTGTTGCTCGTCTTCTGCTCAGAAGCCCTCGACCTGCCCGCGATCATCGGCCAGATTCAGACCCGATCCGGCGGCGTGCCACTGATCGGATGCACGACCGCCGGCGAGATCGCGACGACCGGCCCCGGTGACGCCAGCTTGTTGGTGGCCGCGCTGGGCGGGGACGGCTTCTCGGTCGGCACCGCGATCGCGCGTCGGACGTCCGGTAACCTGCGGGCCGCCGGAGAACATGCCGCCGGTTGCCTGACCGCCGTCGAGGATCGACCGTACCGGGTCCTGTTGTTGCTGACTGACAGTCTGGCCGGCAACCAGCAGGACATCGTCCGCGGCGCCTACAGCGTGCTCGGCTCGGGTGTGCCGCTCGTGGGCGGTTGTGCCGGCGACGACCTCAAGATGACGGGCACCTTCCAGATGCACGGCGACGAGGTCGTGACCCAGTCCGTGGTCGCCGCCGGCATCGGTTCCGACGCCCCGTTCGGCATCGGCGTGCGACACGGCTGGCGCAAGCTCGGTGAGCCGCTGCTCGTGACCCACAGCAGCGGCAACACGGTCTACACGCTCGACGACGCGCCGGCGCTCGACGTCTATCTCGAACGCCTGCGGGTGCCGGTCCCCGCCCAGCCCAACCAGGAGGAACTGGCCCGGCTCGCGATGCGGCATCCCCTGGGTCTGAGCCGGCGCGAGGGCGAGGAGCAGATCCGGTTCATCAGCGGCGGCGAGGCCGCGGAGCGGTCGTTGCGGTGCATAGCGGAGGTTCCACAAGGTGGGCTCGTCTGGATCATGGAAGGGAACGCGGCATCGGTTCTCGCGGCGACGGATGCCGCCTGCCATGATTCGGTGGCCGGTCTCGACGGGCGCCCGCCTCGTGGCATGCTGGCGTTCGACTGCATAGCGCGGCGTGGAGTGCTCGGACAGCAGGGGATCCATGCCGAGATCGGCCGGATCGTCGCCATCGCCGCCGGGGCTCCCATCGCGGGGTTCTACACCTACGGCGAGATCGCCCGCACGTCCGGCATGAGCGGCTTCCACAACCAGACTCTCGTCGTCCTCTCGATTGCCTGACATGACTCTTCCGCCTGCCTGGTCCGGCTGGCAACTCGCCGAGTTCCTCGAGGTTGTCTCATCCTTCGAGACGCCGGAGCTGGCCGCGCTGGGCGCCGTGGAGCGAGCGGCCGAGGCGCTTGACGCGGAGGTCGCGGCCATCCTCTCCGCGGGCCGGCTGGTCGCGTCGGTCGGCTATCCGATCGGCCACGCTCCCTTGTTCGCACTGCGCGCCGTCGCATACGGCACCGGCCGGACGCTGCCCGTCCCGGGGCTGGGGATCTGCCCGGCGGTCCGGGTATCGCTCGATCATCCTGCGGACACGAAGCTCGTGCTTGCCCGGTCCGGTGCGAGCCTGAGCCGGGAGGAACTCAGCCTTCTGCGCGGGATGGCGCGGGTGGCCTCGATGACGATGCGGATCCTGAGCCTGCTCGACGACGAGCGCGCCGCCCGCGAGGCGCTTCAGTTGCTCGCGGACGAACAGGCCGCACAGCGCCGAGTGGCGACGCTCGTCGCTCAGGGGGTGTCGCAGCAGAAGATATTCGCGGCGGTGGCCGAGGAGGTCGGACGGCTGGCCGACGCGGATCTCGCGCAGGTGATCCGATATGAGCCGGAGGGCCTGGCGGTTCGGGTTGCCGTGTGGGGACATCAGGCGGCCAGGAGGCAGATCGGTACGCGGTACACAGTGAACAGCCACGACGTCTCCGGATTGGTCCTGCACACCGGCCGACCCGCCCGGGTCGACCGCTCGGCGCGGATCGCCCTGCGGCCGGCCCTGGCGGAGCATCCCGCTCAGGTCTGCTCCACCGTCGGGATTCCCATCATTGTCGACGGCCGGCTCTGGGGGGCCGTGACCACGACGACCCGGCGCGATCGGATGCTGACGGACACCGAGCAGCGCATCTCGGGCTTCACGGGGCTGGCCGCGACGGCGATCTCCAATGCCCAGGCACGCGCGGAGCTCGCCGCGTCGCGGACGCGTGCGGTGGTGGCGGCCGACGAGACGCGGCGCCGGATCGGCCGGAACCTGCACGACGGGGTGCAGCAGCAGCTCGCCTCGTGCGCGCTGACGTTACGCGCTGCCGGGTCGCTCGTACCACCAGGATCGGATGAGCTGGCGGCGTGCCTGTCGCGAGCGGCGACGGGACTGCGGGAGAGTTTCCAAGAGCTGCAGAAGATGGCCCGTGGCCTCCACCCGACCATCCTGTCCAAACGTGGCCTGGCGCCCGCGCTGAGAATGCTGGCCAACCGCTCCACCATCCCGGTCAAGCTCGAGCTCGGTTTCGACGTGCGGTTGCCCGAGGTGGTGGAGGTATCCGGGTACTACATCGCCTCGGAGAGCCTGGCGAACGCGGTCAAGCACGCGCAGGCTTCGGCCGTACGGATCAGCGCGCACGTGTCCGACGGGGAACTGCGCATCGAGGTGTGCGACGACGGCATCGGCGGGGCCGACCAGACACTGGGATCGGGCCTGATCGGGCTCCGTGACCGGGTCGCGGCACTCGGCGGCGAGATCTATTTCGTGAGCCCGCCCGGCGCGGGCACCTCGGTCACGGCCGCGATTCCCGTCCACAACCGCTGAGCCCGGTCACCGCCCTGTGACCTCCTGCGCAATCCGGTGTGCGACGCCGTACACACCATCGACTGTACGCAGATGCTCCCGCGGCCGCGCCGTGACTAAACTCGGTACTGGGAGCGAGGCCGTGATGCACGCACAGTTGGGGTCTTGGCTGGTACGCCCGATTCCCCCGCCGCTCACGGTGGGGATGACGGTCGGCGCGTCGCTCGTGATGCTGGAAACCCTGCTGGTGTACCCACTCGGACACATCACCGAGAGTGAAGCTCTGGCCCTGGTCTACATACCCGGCGTGCTGGCGGTTGCGACACTGTGGGGGTTCGGACTGGCGGCGGTGGTGTCTGTGGCCAGTGCCCTCGCGTTCAACTACTTCCACGTCCCGCGCATCGGGACCCTCACCTTCGCCGACAGCAAGGACTGGGTGGAGCTCGCCGTCTTCCTCGTGGTCGCGCTGCTGACCAGCTCGATGGCCCAGCTGGCCCGCTCGCAGGCCCTGGAGTCCGTCAGGCGGTACCGGGAGGCCGACCTCACCACCGGGCTGGCCCGCCTCATCCTGCGCACGAACGACCTGCACTCGGTACTGCCGGAGGCGTCCGGGCGCCTGAAGCACGCGCTCGGCCTGCCGTTTGCGGCGGTCGACCTGCAGGCGGTCGCCGGCGACGAGCGCCAGGCGGCATTCCCGTTGCGCTGCGGCGCTCTACGGGGCACGCTCCTCGTCCCCGCCGAACTGCCGGAGCCGGTGCAGCGGTGCGTGCGGGACCGGGTGGTGCCCTCGCTGGAGGCGCTGCTGCGCGCGGCATGCGATCGCGAGGCCGTCGGCCAGTCCCTGGAGACGAGCCGTTACGAGCAGCGCGTGCTGGTCGAGGAGCAGACCGCGCTCCGGCGTGTGGCGACGCTCGTCGCCCGTGGCGTCGCCCCCGCCGAGGTGTTCGCCGCGGTCGCCGCGGAGGCCACCCGGCTGTTGGACGCGGACGCCACCAGGCTGCTGCGCTATGAGTCCGCCTGCACCGCCGTCGTCCTCGCGGAGGCCAGCAAGCCCGGCAACCCGGCGCTGCTCGGCAAGTCTCTCGCCGTCGACGGCGGCGTGCTCGAGATCCTGGTTCACGGCACAAACCCGGCCCGGGTGGAGACCTACGAAGGTCAGCCGGGCTCCCTGGCCGACCTGGCCCGTTGCCTCGGCTTCCGTTCGGCGGTCGGCGCGGCGATCCTGGTCGAGGGCCGTGTGTGGGGCGCACTCGTCGCCCTGTGGTCACGACACGCGCCGCCGCCGGCCGATGCCGAGGAGCGGCTGAGCCAGTTCACCGAGCTCGCGGCCACCGCCGTCGCGAACGCCGAGTGCCGCGCCGAGCTCAACGCCTCACGCGCCCGGATCGTCGTGGCCGCCGACGAGGCCCGGCGCCGCATCGAACGCGACCTGCACGACGGCGTACAGCAGCGGCTCGTATCGCTCGGGCTCCAACTGCGCGTGGCCGAGGATCTGGTGCCTTGCGAGCTCGACGAGATCAAAGCGCGGCTGTCACGCGCAAGCGACGGTCTGACCACCGCCTTCAAGGATCTCCAGGAGATCTCGCGAGGGATCCACCCGGCCATCCTCTCCCAGGGCGGTCTCGGACCCGCGCTCAGGACGCTCGCCCGCCGCTGCCCGATCCCGGTCGAGCTCAACCCGTGCGCACGGCGACGGCTGCCCGAATGCGTGGAGGTGGCCGCCTACTACGCCGTGTCCGAAGCACTCGCGAACACGGTCAAACACGCACAGGCAACCGTGATCGACGTCGACCTCGACATCGACGGTGAGGTCCTCGTGCTGTCGATTCACGACGACGGTGTCGGCGGCGCCGACCCCGGCCTCGGCTCCGGGCTCGTGAGTCTCACCGACCGCGTCGAGGCGCTCGGCGGACAGCTGCACATCACCAGTCCTGTTGGCGGCGGAACGTCAGTGCTCGTCAAGCTCCCCACCGGGACGGACTGCTCGCCGCGGGTCGACGCCGCGCATTCCGGCTAGCGACCCCTGGGAACGGGGTGGCGGCGGCGGGGAGAGCCAGGCCGGGTCCGGCTCGGCGGGTCGGCGAAGACCTGCTTGCGGCGACGCAGGTAGCCGAACAGCGACCGCAAGGCGATCAGCGTCTGCGTGCGCACCGTCGCCGACAGTGCGGCGACGGTGCGGGTGATCTCGTTGCGGGTGATCTCGGCGCGTCGACGCGTGCCGCACCGTGGCCGGCCGGGCGATGGCCGTTGCCGTGCCGGCGGCGTGTCGCTGGTCAGACGTTGGCGAGGGTCATTGCCCGGGAGCACAGTTCGCGTGCCCATGTGATCCGGCGCTGCGCCACCTCGGGGCGGTCGCCGAACACTTCCGCGGCGCGGGCGTAGCACTCGTTCGGGCCGAGCTGTTCGAGTGTGCGCGCAACGACGTCGCGAATTGTGCCGTTGTCCAGGTCGCATGTCTGAGAGGCGTCGGAGACGAACAGCGCCATGCACAGCACTGGGTCGACCGTGTGGGTCGTCATGGCGGATCACCTGTTCACATCGGGGCCGGGGGGTGTTGATTCCACGGTCTCTCGTACCGATGAGGGATACCTCGCCGCCACCTGCACTCCCCGGCTGCCGGTTTCCGCACCCACGGATACCTGCTATCCGCCATGCCCACCGCCTCCGGCCTCACCCTCTGCGGGGCAACATCCGGCCGGACCGCAACATCCAGCCTGGGCAGGCCGGAGACTGCCGCCGACCGGTTCGCTCCGGCTGCAGACGGAGCCGCGGCCACCGTCGGCGCGGAGCGCGGCCAGCGCGCCGGCGGCGGCCTCTCCGACCTGGCCCGCCAGCCCCTGCGGCGCCATCGGGTGGATGGACGGCCGCGTCTGCGCGTCGCCGAGCGGCCGCCGCGCGACGAGCGGATCGATCAGCGCCTCGAGCGCCCGCCGGAGCTCGACCAGTGTTGGCCGATTCCTTTCCCGGTGGTGCCGGGTCTACCTGCTGGACGGCGATCGCCGCCGACCGGCCGAACTCGAGGAGCCAGCCATGACCATCGACCACCTGACCCGGGCATTCGCCAGCACCCGCGCCGTCCTGGCGACCGTCCGGCCCGAGGACCTGGACCGGCCGACGCCGTGCGCCTCGTGGGACGTGCGCGCCCTGATCAACCACTTCATCGGCTCGGCACGGTGGGCGGGCGCGACCATCGGCGGCGAGGCCGCCCCGGAGGACGAGGACCACGCCGCCGGCGACCTCCTGGCCGCCTACGATCACAGCAGCAAGCTCACCCTCGCCGCCTTCGGGGCCGACGGCGCGCTGGAAAGGACCGTCCACCTGCCGTTCGGCGAGCTCACCGGCGCCGCCCTGATGGCCCTGGCCGCCAACGACCAGTTCACCCACGGATGGGACCTCGCCCGCGCCGTCGGCCACCACACCGACCTGGATCCCGGCCTCGCCGAGGATCTGCTCGCCCAGGCCCGGGTCACCGTCCCGGACGCATACCGTGGACCGGAGGGGGTGGGGCTGTTCGCACCCGCTGCCGAGCCCGCACCCGGCGCGAGCCCGGCGGACCGCCTGGCCGCGTTCCTGGGCCGCGCGTAGAGATTGGAGACGCATGCCGGACAGCGAGGCCTTCGTCGGCGACACCGAGCCGTTCCGCCGGGAGTTGCTGGCGTACTGCTACCGCATGCTCGGCTCCGTCGACGACGCCGAGGACGTGGTCCAGGAGACGTACCTGCGGGCCTGGCGCTCCTACGACGCCTTCGAGGGCCGCTCGTCGGTGCGGACCTGGCTCTACCGGATCGCCACCAACGCCTCCCTCAACGTGCTGAACCGGCACATCCGGCGCGTCCTGCCGTCCGGCCTCGGCGGTCCCGAACCGGACCCCGAGGCCGCGCCGGCGCCGGCCGGGTCCGGCGTGGCCTGGCTGCAGCCGTTCCCCGACGCGATGCTCGGCCCGGACCGGTCCGACCCGGCCGACCTGACGATCGCCCGCGAGACGCTGCGGCTGGCCCTCATCGCCAGCCTGCAGTACCTGCCCGGCCCGCAGCGGGCGGTGCTGCTGCTCCGCGACGTGCTGGCGTTCCCCGCCGCCGAGGTGGCCACCCTGCTCGGCACGACGACCGCGTCGGTGAAGAGCACGCTGCAGCGCGCCCGCGCCCGGCTGCGGGAGCTGTCACCGCGGCCCGACGACATCGCCCCGCCGTCCGCACCCGAGGCGCGGAAGCTGCTGGAGCAGTACATCGCCGCCTTCCACAACGCCGACGCGACGGCCTTGGAGCGACTGCTCAGCCGCGACGCGACCCTGCAGGCAACCCCGTACCGGAACTGGTTCGCCGGCAACCGGACCTGCATCCCGTACCTGCGCCGCTGGGTCCTGGGCGCGCCCGGCGACTGGCGCATGCGGCCGACGAGCGCCAACGGCCAGCCGGCGGCGGTCGCCCACCTGGGCGGCCGCCCATACGGCATCGTGCTGCTCACCGTCGCGGACGGCCACATCAGCCACATCGTGTCGTTCAACGACCCGGCCCTGGTACCGAGATTCCCCGATCACGGACCGCTGTAGCGGCCAGCGGCGTTCAACACCTCCCGTCAAGTCGGCGCCGCTGTCGGGGTCGCCACCTTCGGCCCGATCCTCGCAGCCACGCACAACCGGCCTTAGAGCATGCGGCGCTACGGGGTGAGGATCTCGTGCCAGTCGCGGATCTCGTACCGCGCCACCACGCCGTTGACGACGAACGGGTCGCCGGCCACGAACGCCTCGGCGCTCTCCCGGGTGCGGAAGACGGCCATCGAGCCCTCGCGCTGCGGGTCGCCGAACGTGCCGACCATGAGCAGGTCGCCGCGGGCGTGGTACTCGTCCAGGCGCGCCTTGTGGGCCGGGAAGTGGGCCGGGGCCTTGGCGGCCACGTCGTCGGCGGAGGTGTACAGCACGACGTACTTCACGCCGCCGCCAGCCGGGCCGCATAGGCGTCCAGGGTCGCGGTCCAGGCGCCCGGCTCCTCGAACGTGGTGCGCATCGCGGCCGCGTCGGCGCCGAAGGCCTCGAGGCCGCGGTGCTCGAGCTCGACCCGGGTGCGCCGCTCCGACTCGGCCACGAACCGGACCTCGATCGAGGTCACCAGGTCGTCGTGGTACTTCCAGTCGGCCCCGATCTGCCAGGTCACCACGAACCGGTCGTACGGCTCCCACGCGGTCACGACCCCGGTGGACGTCTGCGTGCCGTCCTGGTGCCGGGTGTACCAGCGGCCCCCGACCCTCGGCTCGATCACGACCTCCTCGATCGGCGCCGAGCCGATGTGGTGCCGGGCCGGCCACCACGAGGTCATGTCGGCGGTGAACACCTCGAACGCCCGCTGGGCGCTCACCCCGACGACGACCTCGCGCCGGATGGGCTGGACGGTCTGCAGCATGTCAGGTCTCCTCTTCCTCTACCCGTTCGCGGAAGGACTCCAGCGCCCGCGCCCACACACCGTCCAGGTGGGCCCGCAGCAGCGCCAGGCCCTCGGGATCGACCTGGTACAGCCGCCGCGTGCCCTCCTGCCGGTCGAGCACCAGCCCGACGTCCTTGAGCACCCTGAGGTGCTGGGAGACCGCCGGGCGGCTGATCGGCAGCGCGTCCGCGAGCCGCCCGACCGGCATCGGCCCGTTCGAGAGCCGGTCGAGGATCGACTGGCGCATCGGGTCGCCGAGCGCGGTGAGCATCGCCGTTATGTTCGTCATGGCGAACGGTAAGCTACCACTTACCTAGGCCGGGCGTCAACGCGTACGATCGGGAGGATGACGCACCGCCGGCAGCGCGAGCCGTTCGTCTGGGAGGGCGGTGAGGTGCTCGCCTACAAGGAGGACGACGACACCTTCCGCTCGGTGACCCGGCAGGTCCTGACCGGCGCCGAGCACGGGCAGGGAACATCGCTGCGGTACTTCGAGATCGGCCCCGGCGGCCACACGACCCTCGAGCGCCACGAGCACACCCACGTCGTCGTGCCGATCCGCGGGCACGGCCGCGCGCTCCTCGTGGACCGGGTCGTGGACCTCGCGCCGCACGACGTCGCGTTCGTGCCGCCCTGGGGCTGGCACCAGTTCCGCGCGCCGCACGACGCGGCCTTCGGCTTCCTGTGCGCGGTCACCGCCGAGCGTGACCGCCCGGTGCGGCCGACGGCGGCCGAGCTCGGGGCGCTGCGCCGCGACCCGCGGATCGCGGCGTTCGTCCGGGTGTGAAGCCGGGCCGCACGGTGCCCGAATCCCTGCCAAATACCTACCGACCTCCTACCGGGTGGCGGCGACCAGGCGTTCGGCGGCCGCGCGCGGGTCGTCGCCGCGGCGCAGGTCGCCGCCGACGAGGAAGAGCGTGTCGGGGCCGTACGCGTCCAGCAGCTCCGGCGCCCGCGCGATCGTCATCCCGCCGCCGGGCGTGGGCAGCGCCGGTCGCATGCCGTGCAGCGGGCGCCGGGCCGCGTCGGCGATCGCCAGGCACTGCCCGCGGGTGAAGCTGAACCGGCCGCCCCAGCTCGGGAAGATCGTGGCGTCGGCGCCGGCGGCCCGCAGTACCGTGCCGAACAGCACGTCCGGGGCCATCCCGTGACCGGCGGCGGCCGTGAACCCGCCCAGGAACGACGGGTGCGCGAGCACCAGGCCGCCCGGGAACAACTCGGCGGCCCGGGCCAGCGCGGCGAACCCGGCGATCCCGGGCATGACGAGCACCCCGTGGGCCCCCGCGGCGCGGGCCAGCGCGATCTGCCCTTCGGAGCCGTTGACGCAGGGGAGGTACACGCTGCGCCCGCCCGAATCCCCGTTCGCCCGGCGGATCGCGGCGGCGATGCGGGGCACCCGCTCGGCGAAGGGCGCCCACGGCTGGTCGGCCAGGCCCTGGTCCTCCTTGATCACGTGCAGGCCGCCGGCGGCGAGCTCGTAGGCCAGGCCGGCGAGCTGCCCGCTCGTCATGCCGACGGGCTTGAGCGCGGTGGCGAGCAGCGCCCGCTCGGGCTCGCCGGCGAGCGCCCGGACGCCGGCGATGCCGAGCCGCGGCCCGGGCAGCCGGGCGGTCAGCGACGGCGGAAGATCAACCTCCACCAGTCGTACCCCGTCCTGCAGCGACACGTTGCCGAGGAGCAGCACCAGCAGCTGGCCGATCTCGCCGCCGGCCAGGTCCACCGGGTACTCGACGGTCGCCAGCGCCGGCCGCCCGGCGCGGGGCACCACCGAGCGCACGTGCGCGAGCGAGTCACGCACGGCGTTGGCCGGGGCGAGCTCGGTGGGCAGCTCATGGCTCTGCTCGACCGCGACGAGCTTGGCCCGCGCGGCCGGGTCGTCCGCGGTGATCTCGTACACGGCGGTGATGACCTCGGGCACGCCCGCCATTATCCGAGATGCCGGCCGCGCCCGAGCTGTTACGGCTGGCGGGGCGTCGCTATCCTCGCGAGGCGGCATCGGGTCGCCCGAGGGAGGCAACGCATGAGGTCCAGCCGGCGATTACTACTCGCTGTGGTGCTGTCGGGCGCACTCACCGTGACCGCGGCCTGCACGAGCAAGCAGGACGACAAGGCCGGCGGCGGCGCCGCCCCCGGCTCGACCAGCGCCGCGGCGGCCACGGCGGCCGCGCGCACGGACCTGGCGAACGCCTTCAACAAGCTCGGGGGCGCCCCGTACGGCTACACGGCGACGACCCAGACCGGCAGCACCGGCACCATCAAGCTCGTCGGCTCGAGCAACCCGCCGAAGAAGACCAGCACCGGCAAGACGACCGTCATCAACGGGGAACGGCAGATCAACGCCGAGGTCATCGTCGTGGGCACCGACGTCTTCCTCAAGGTGAGCGAGGAGCTGCCCAACGTCGACCCCGACAAGTGGATGCGCATCGACGCGACCAAGACGTCGCTGGGCAAGCTGGGGCTGGGCAGCCCCGACGACCCGGCGAACGTGAAGGGCTTCACGGACGCGATCGTGACGGCGGAGAAGACCGGGCCAGGCGCGTACAAAGGCACGATCGACGCGACGAAGCGCCCCCTCCCGGCGTCGGCCGCGGCGCTGGTCCAGCAGATGGGCGACGCCGCGAAGTCGGTGACGTTCGAGGCGACCGTGGGCAACGACGGCTATCCGACAATGCTGAAGGTGAGCATGCCGGGGGTCGGCCGCACGATCCCGCCGACGACGAACACGTCGACGTTCAAGGACTTCGGCAAGGCGGTCACGATCAGCAAGCCGGCCAACGCGAAGGTCATCCAGGCCCCGGCTTCGCTGCTGTCGCAGTACGCCTGAGCCACGGGTCGGAGCGCCGGCGCGGAAGGTGGCAAAGTGCGCTCCATGACCGACACGGGGGATTCGGCGCGGTCCGCGCCCTGGTGGCCGTTGTGGGCGTTGCTGCGGGGACTGGCCGTCGGCGTGGCGAGCGTCGCCGTGGCCGTGGGCGCCGGCCTCGCGATCATCGAACTGTCGTCGGCCGGCGACAGTTCGTGCTCGAGCGATCTCGTGTGCCTGCCCGACCTGGGGCCGCTCATCTTCGCGACCATGTTGATGCCGGTGCTGATCGCGGTCACGGGCCCGCTGGTCGCTCGCCTGCTCGGGCTGGCGCGCCCGCTGCTGTTCGCCGTCCCGGCCGCGTGGGCCGTGGTGCTGGCCTGCGTCGGCCTCGGACCGGCCGACGGGCGGCACCGGTGGCCGTACAACAGCGCGGTCAGCAGCATCGTGATCCTGCTGGTCCCGTACTGCCTGCTCGCCCTGTGGGTCTCCCGGCGACCGGCCCGGCGGCCGGTGACGTAGAAGAGCCATCGTCCCTCGATTGGCCCTGTCTCCCGACGCCGTCCGCCGACCATGATCGAGTCGTGAAGACACTGCTCGTCCGCCTGGTGGCGCTCGTCGGGGGCCTTGTCCTGTTCGGCTTCGGTACCTCACTGATGGTGCGCGCCCACATCGGCGTCGAGCCGTGGTCGGCGCTCGGGCTCGGCGTGGCGCAGCACACCGGGCTGAGCTTCGGCCTGGTGACCAACCTGATCGGCGCGGCCGTGCTGGCGCTGTGGCTGCCGCTGCGGCAACGGCCCGGCCTCGGCACGCTGCTCAACATCGTCCTGATCGGTACCGCCGCGCAGCTCGGCCTGGCCGTCCTGCCGGTCGTGCCCGCCCTGGCCGTGCGGGTGCCGCTGTTCGCGGCCGGGCTGCTGCTGGTGGCGGTGGGGAGCGGCCTCTACCTCGGGGCCGGCTTCGGCGCCGGCCCGCGCGACGGGCTCATGACCGGGCTGCACCGGCGCTTCGGGGTGCCGCTCTGGCTGGGCCGCACCGCGGTGGAGGTGTCCGTGGCCCTGGCCGGCTGGCTGCTCGGCGGCGACATCGGCGCCGGTACCGTCGCGTTCGCACTCCTCATCGGCCCGTTGTGCAACCGCACGGTGCCGTGGTTCACCGCCCGGATCCCGTCGCCGCGCGGTGCCTCGCGGTCCGGCGCCGCGCGGCTCAATGCCGGATCCGGCCGCCCACCGGGATCGCCGCGACGTGCCCGGTCGCGGGAAGCGTCCGCGCCAGCGCGAGCCCCACGTCGACAAGCGACGATCGCCGCAGACCGGCCACCTCGGGCAGCGGAGTCCAGACCGACTCGGCGGTTTCGCCGTTGGGTTCGGGCCGCAGCGTCCCGCCGGTGACCCGCACCCGGTAGAAGACCCCGACGTTCTGGTGCTCGACCCCGAGCCGCGCCTCGGCGGCCGGAATCACCCGCGAGTCCACGCCCAGCAGGCGCTCGACCACGCCCGTGCAGCCGGTCTCCTCGGCCAGCTCCCGGATCACCGTGTCGAACGGGTCCTCGGCGTGCTCGACCCGGCCGCCGGGCAGCGTCCACTGGGTGTCACCGGTCGCGGGGGACACGTACCGGGCGAGCAGCACCCGCCCGCGCTCGATGCACACGGCGTAGGCCGCCAGCCGGAAGCTCGTGGACATGCCGCCTCCTCGCGCCGGAATGGTACTCGGGTCCTACCGTGGACCGGTGTCCCGTGCTCAGCCTCCGCCCGCCGTGCTGCAGGCGTTCGGCGTCCGGGGACCGGCCCGGCCGCTGGACGGTGGACAGGGCACCTCCTGGGCGGTGGCGGATCTGGTGCTCAAGCCGGGCGGAGGCCCGCTGCACGCCTGGCTGGCCGGTGTGCTGGCCGACGTGACCGTTGACAGCTTTCGTCTGGCCGAGCCGGTCCCCACCCGGGACGGCGCCTGGGAGGTTGCCGGGTGGTCGGCCACGCGGTGGGTTCCGGGCCGCGCACCGGACACCGCCACGGCGCCGAAGTGGCGCGAGGTCCTTGCCGCCGGCCGGGCGTTCCACCGGGCCGTGGCGCATCTCGACCGTCCCGGCTTCCTGGACGCCCGGCAGGACCGGTGGGCCCGCGCGGACCGGGCGGCCTGGGGCGAGCGGGACATCCGGTACCGCCCGGAGTTCGCCGCCGTGGCGCAACGGCTGCAGGGCGTGCTGGAGCCACTCGGACGCTCGCAGCTCGTGCACGCCGACCTGACGAACAACGTCCTGTTTGCCGCCGGGTACCCGCCGGCCGTCATCGACATCTCGCCCTACTGGCGGCCGCCCGCGTACGCCGAGGGCGTCGTCGTGGCCGACGCGCTCTGCTGGCACGGCGCCCCGGCGTCGCTGCCGGAAACGGTGGACGTGTCCGTGCCGGCGGTGGCGCGCGCCCTGCTGTTCCGGATGGCGACGACGAACGAACGCGCCGAGGGGGCGGACCTGCGGGACGAAGCCCGCCGGTACGGTCTGGCCGCCGAAGCCATCGGCTTGTGACGGTTCAGTCGCCGCGCGCTGCGGCGAGGTCGCTGCTCGCGGGCCGGGCCGCGCAACTCTACCTATATAGAGAAGTCCCCGGCTACGAGGTTCTGGTTCCCGACGACGCCGAGCAGCTCGAGCTGCTCCACGGCGCCCGTGCCGAGGGTCGGGGTGAACCACAGCAGGCGCTGCCGGCCGTCCTCCGAGAACAGGTTCAGGCAGTTCAGCTCGATGGTGCCGAGGGAGGGGTGGATGATTCGCTTCTGCTCCTCCCGGCGTACCGCCACGTCCCGCTCCTCCCACAGCGCCGCGAACTGCGGTGAGCGCTCCAGCAGCGCGGCCACCAGCTCCTGGGTCTCCCGGTCGCGCCCGCCCCGCCGCGCCACGGCCGCGCGCAGGTCGGCCGTGAACGAGCGGGACTGGTGCTCGTGGTCCTGCTCCGGGTACAACTTCCGCGCCTGTGGATCGGTGAACCACCGGAACACGAAACTGCGACTGTGCCCCTCGAAATGGACCTGGTCGCCCAGCAGCGCCTTCGCGAGGCGGTTCTGCACGAGGGTGACGTGCACATCCGTGATCACCTGGGCGGGCGTGCCGGTGAGCCGGTCGAGGAGGTCGAGCATGCCCGGGTGGACGTGGGCGGCGGGGCCGCCCGGCGCCGGGAGCGGCCTTCCGGCGAGGTGGTACAGGTGGTCGCGCTCGTCGAGGGTCAGCCGCAGCGCCCGCGCGAGGGCGGCCAGCATCTGCTCCGACGGCTGCGAACCGGCGCCGCGCTCGAGCTCGATGTAGTACTCCACCGAGGCCCCGGCCAGCTGGGCCACCTCGTCGCGGCGCAGGCCCGGCACGCGCCGCCGCGGCCCGGTCGGCAGCCCGACGTCGGCGGGGCGGATGCGGTCACGGCGCGACTTCAGGAACGCGCCCAGCTCGGCCAGGTCCATGATCCCAGTGTCTCCCGCCGCCCGGGCGCGAGACAGGGGATGGCGTCCCCCCGGTAAACGCCGTCTGTATCCCGGGCCGCCCGGCGCCCAGAGTGGTGGACATGACCACTACGACAACCAGCCGCGTCGCCATCGTCACCGGCGGCTCCCGCGGCATCGGCCGGGCCGCGGCCACCCGCCTCGCCGCCGACGGCCTGAAGATCGTCATCGCCTACGCCGGCAACCACGCCGAGGCGCGGGCGGCGGTCGCGGAGATCGAGGCGGCCGGCGGCGAGGCGATCGCGGTGCAGGCCGACGTCGCCGACGAGGCCGCGGTCGCGGCGCTGTTCGACCGGGCCGAGGTGACCTTCGGCGGCGTCGACGTCGTCGTCCACGCGGCCGGGCGCATGCACCTGCAGACCGTCGCCGAGCTCGACCTCGCCGCGTTCGACGAGCTGCACCGCACCAACGTCCGTGGCACCTTCGTCGTCGACCAGCAGGCCGCGCGCCGGCTGCGGCCCGGCGGCGCCATCATCCAGTTCTCGACGTCGGTCGTCGGGCTGCAGTTCCCGATGTACGCCCCGTACACCGCGACCAAGGGCGCCGTCGAGGCGATCACCCTGATCCTGGCCCGGGAGCTGCGCGGCCGTGACGTCACCGTCAACACCGTCGCGCCCGGCCCCACCGCGACCGACCTGTTCCTCGACGGCAAGGACGAGGCCACCATCCGGCACCTGGCCCAGCAGCCGCCGCTGGAGCGCCTCGGCACGCCCGCCGACATCGCCGCGGTCGTGGCGTTCCTCGCCTCGCCGGCCGGGCACTGGGTCAACGGCCAGACCATCCGCGCGAACGGGGGCATCATCTGATGATCGTGCTCATCACCGGAGCGTCGAGCGGCTTCGGCAACCTGACGGCGCGGGCCCTGGTCCACAGTGGACACGTCGTGTACGCCGGGATGCGCGCGGCCACCGGCCGCAACGCGCAGGCCGCCGCGGCCTTCGAGCACCCCGTCGACCTGGACGTGCAGGACCAGGCCTCGGTCGACGCCGCGGTCGCGCAGATCATGCGGGAACAGGGCCGCATCGACGTCGTCGTGCACAACGCCGGGCACATGGTGCTCGGCCCGGCCGAGGCGTTCACCCCGGAGCAGATCGCGGAGCTGTACGACGTGAACGTCGTGTCCACCCAGCGCGTCAACCGGGCGGTGCTGCCGATCCTGCGCGCCCAGGGCTCGGGCCACCTCGTGTGGGTCGGCTCGTCGTCGACGCGTGGCGGGCACCCGCCGTTCCTGGCGCCGTACTTCGCCGCCAAGGCCGGCATGGACGCGCTCGCCGAGAGCTACGCGGCCGAGCTCGTCCGCTTCGGCATCGGTACCACGATCGTCGTGCCGGGCGCGTATCCGAGCGGCACCAACCACTTCGCGCACGCGGGCACCCCGGCCGACACCGCCCGGGCCGCGGAGTACGACCCACGGTACGGCGAGATCCGCGCGGCGATGGCCCCGGCCCTCGCCGCCATCTTCCCGGCCGGACGCACCGCCGACGAGGTGGCCGAGGCGATCGTCCGCGTCGTGAACCTCCCCGCGG
Organism: Dactylosporangium sp. McL0621; assembly: GCF_049995355.1. Classification (NCBI taxonomy): domain Bacteria; kingdom Bacillati; phylum Actinomycetota; class Actinomycetes; order Micromonosporales; family Micromonosporaceae; genus Dactylosporangium; species Dactylosporangium sp. McL0621. Next base: position 7,028,135 of record NZ_CP188259.1, on the reverse strand, counting down.
GCGAGCGCCCGTTCCGCGTGCACATCGACCCGAGCGAGGACGGCAGCGAGGTCGTCTCCGTCGTCTACGACCGCATCCGGGCCGAGTTCTACCACCGCATCGGCATCTCCGAGCTCATCTGATCCTGAAAGGACATTCCCATGCCGTTCGCCAACTTCAAGGTTCCCGCGGGCACCCTCTCCAACGAGCAGAAGCAGCACATCGTCGACACCGCAACGGATCTGTACGTCCAGCTGTACGGCGAGATCGCCCGGCCCAACACGCTCATCCTCGTCGACGAGGTCGTCGACGGCGGCTGGGGCATCGGCGGCCGGGTCCTCACCGCGGCCATGCTCAACGGCGAGGCCCACTGACGTTTCGACGGCCTGCTTCGTCGTACTTCCCGAACGCCCATCGAAGGCCGAAAGGAACACGACACCATGCCCGAGTCACGCCTGCCCGACCCGATCCCCTTCTTCCCCGACTTCCCGCCGGTCGCCGCCGGCATGTCCAAGGTGGTGTCCAACGGCACCGTCCCGCAGAGCACGGTCGGCCTGGTGGCGCTGCGGGCCGGGCAGATCGTCGGCAGCACGTACCACACCGTGCGCCAGGCCGCCGAGCTGCGCAAGGCGGGGGAGGCCGACGAGCGCATCGACTCCCTCGCCAGCTGGCACGACTCGCCGTACTTCACCGACGCCGAACGCGCCGCCCTCGAGCTCCTCGAGGCGGTCCTGACCCCGAACCCGGCCGGGGACCGGGTGCCCGGCGAGCTGTTCGCGCGGGTGTCCGAGCACTACGACGACAAGGCCCTGTGGACCCTGACGCTGGCGATCGGCCAGATCATGTTCTTCGTCCCGGTCGGCCTCATCGCCAAGCCCATCCCGGGCGCCCCGCTCGGGCAGAACTACAGCAGCAGCACGAGCTTGCCGGCGGCCTGATCGGTTTCCATGTACCGGTGCGCGGCGACGATGTCGTCGAGGCCGAACACCCGGTCGATGTTGGGCCGGTAGACGCCGGCCTCGACCTGGTCGACCACGCGCTGGAGCATGCCCGCGGCGCCCTTGACGGTGTCGCTGTGGAAGGCGGTCAGCTTCGTGCCCGGCGGGATCATCGCGATCGGTTCGAAGTCGCGGACCAGCCAGCCGCTGAGCGACCCGGCCACGCACACCGTCCCGCCGCGGCGGACCAGGCGCAGCGAGTCGACCACCGTGTCCGCCCCGACCAGGTCGAGTACCAGATCGGGGCCCTCCGGCCACACGGCCGGGACGCTCCCGGCGCCGTCCACGAGCACGTGGGCGGCGCCGGCGGCCCTCAGCGCGCCGGCCTTGCCCGGCCGCCGGGTCGTGGCCATGGTCTCCAGGCCGTAGGCGGACGCGATCGACGCCGCGGCCAGCCCCACCGACGAGGACCCGCCGCGGATCAGCAGCCGCCGCCGGTCGCCGGGGCCGGCCCCGAGCGCGTCCAGCGCGCCCAGCGCGGTCAGGTACGTCTCCGGCAGCGCGGCCAGCACGTCCCACGGCAGCGTGGTGGTGACCGGCATCAGCAGCGCGTCGGGCAGCAGGGCGTACTGCGCGTAGCCGCCGTCGAACGCCCGGCCCATCTCGCCCATCACCGCCGCGACGGTCGCCCCCTCCGGCAACCGCGGGTCCGTCGACGCCGCGACGACCCCGACGCACTCGATCCCCAGCACCCGCGGGAACTCGACGCTCGGGGAGTGCCCCTGCCGGGTCCGCAGCTCCGACCGGTTCAGGCCCGCCGCCCGCACGCGGACCAGGCTCCACCCCGGCCGCACCGCCGGCACCGGCAGCTCGCGAACCTCCAGGACCTCGGGGCCGCCGGCCCGCACACATACCGCCGCTCGCATCGTCGTCGTCATACCTGCACGATCGCCGCCCGCCGGCTTGGCCGCCCACCGATAGAATGCCAAGCTGTGCCCATTGCCCGCCAATCCCGGATCTGGCCGTCCGGCGGCGTGCACCTGTGGCCGTCGGGCGGGTCCGGCCCGACGGACTCCCATCCACGCGGCCACCTCGTGTACGCGGCCCGCGGCGTCCTGTCGGTGCACACCGGGCGCGGCACCTCGATCGTCCCCGCCAACCGGATCGCCTGGACGCCGGCCGGGTTCACGCACCAGCACCGCGCCCACGGCGACACCGACATGCGGATCGTCTTCCTGCCGCCCGCCCTGGCCCGGCTCGCCCCGGACCGCCCAGCCGTGTTCACCGCGTCCGGCCTGGCCCGCGAGGTCCTGCTCGCCCTGACGGGCCCGCGCCGGTACGCCCGCGCCGCCGAGGCCCGCCTCCACCGGGTGCTCGTCGACGAGCTCCAGGAGGCGGACGAGCTGGCGCTGCGGCTGCCGGAACCGCGCGACGACCGCCTCCGGGCCGTCGCGCGGATCCTGTACGACGACCCCGCGGACAACGCCGCCCTGGCCGCGCTGGGCCGCACGGCCGGGGCGAGTGCCCGTACCCTGAGCCGGCTGTTCCACGACGAGCTCGGCATGACCTTCTACGAGTGGCGCACCCAGCTGCGCATCTTCCACGCCCTGGTGCTCCTGGCCGACGGCCACGACACCACGCGCGTGGCCCACGCGTGCGGCTGGGCGAACCCGAGCGGCTTCATCGCGGCCTTCACCCGGCTGGTCGGCACGACCCCGGGCCGCTACCGGGCCACGACCTGAGGTTGGCGTCTCGAACGCGACCGCCGGCGTTGCGCGAGCCTCCTACACCGGCCTGAACGATGCCAACGGCATCGTCCGCGCCGGCCGGGGCGCAAGCCGGACTCCGGTCAGAGATCGCCGCGCGGCCCCTCGCCGACGCGTGGACGGCGCGCCTCGCGGCGAGCGCCGGACAACGGGCGGACCACAGGAGGTGGCGGGCTACTACTCGACCCGGGACAGCAGGTCGGCGGTCGGGGCCGCCGCGGGGCGCCATTCGACAAGTACCGCCGTCGCGTCGTCCTGCAGGCGGTCGTTCTGGTGGGCCAGGATCGCGTGGACCAGGCGGCGCATCGTCTCCGGGGCGGGGAGCCGGTCGGCCAGCGCGCGCGTCACGTAGTCGCCCAGGCGGTCCAGGCCGAAGAACTCGCCGTCGGCGGTGCGGGCCTCCACGACGCCGTCGGTGTACAGCAGGAGCTGGTCGCCCGGCTGGAGCTGTTCCTGGGTGACCTCCGGCTCGCGGTCGGCGAGGCGGCGCAGGCCCAGCGGCATCGCGGTCGGGGCCGGCAGGGACTTGACCGCCTTGCCCTGGCGCAGGAGCAGCTCGCCCGGGTGGCCGGCCGAGATGCGTCGGGCCAGGCCGGTGGCGGTGTCCAGCTCGAGCAGCAGCGCGGTGACCCAGTTGCCGGGGTGGCGGGCGCTGAGCCAGGTGTCGATCGACCGGCACGTGTCCGCGAGGTCGAGGCCGGTGCGCCGGGCGTTGCGGTACGCGTTGATCGCCAGCGACGTCGTGTCGCTGGCCTCGATGCCGTGCCCGACCGAGTCGAACACCGCCACGTGCAGCACGTTGCCGTTGATGGCGTAGTCGAACGCGTCGCCGCCGACGTCGTAGCACGGCTCGAGGATCGCGCTGACCGAGACCGCGTGGCTCACGAACGTCAGCGGCGGCAGCAGGCTCCACAGGATCTCGGCGGCGAGCTGCATCGGCTCCAGGCGCCGGGTGCGCTCCACGCCGTCGCCGTAGTGCCGGCGGGTCATGAGCAGCTCGGCCAGTACGGAGGCGATGTGCCCGCAGTCCTCCCGCAACCGGTCGGTCGGCTCTGCGGCCGTGTGCACCGCGATGACGCCGAGCCGCTCGGTGCCGTCGAGCAGCGGCACCCACATCCGGTACCCGCCGTCCTCGGGCGCCTCGCACAGTTCCGTGTAGGCGAACGCCCGCCCGGCCAGGGTGCCCTCCACCGGTACCGCCGCGGCGGTTGGAGCGTTGACGGCGGTCAGCGGCACGAGGTACGACTGCCGGTAGTCGATCAGGAAGATGTCGGCGTCGAGCGCGCCGATCAGCCGGACGCCCTCGGTGGCCAGCGCCGGCAGGTCCTCCGGGGTGGTGCGGTGGGCGGCCGTGAGCAGTCGGAGCAGCGCTTCGGTGACACCCACGACGCACCATCCTAGTGCCGCCCCGGTCCGTGGCTGCGGCGAAGACGGATCCAGCGGTACCCGTACCCGTCCAGCTCGAGGTCCCGAAGGTCGCACGCCGGGTACTCGCGGTTGCTGAACACCTCCACCGGGCCGTGGTCCTCGCTCGGGTGGGGTGGCAGGCCCACCCGCACCGGCCGGTCGGCGAGGTTGTGCACGAAGACCATCGCGCCGCCCGGGGCCTCCGCGCCGTGCGCCAGCACCCCGGCCGCGTCGACCGGGACGATCGTGTGGTCGCCGATGCCGATCTCGGCGCACTCGCGCAGGGTGTGCAGCATCCGCTCGAACCACAGCAGCAGCGAGCCCGGGTCGCGGCGCTGGTCGGTGACGTTCACCTGCTCGTACGCGTAGGAGCCGGCGGCCACCAGCGGGCGGATCAGGATCTCGGGAGCGGCGGGGGAGAAGCCCGCGTTCGCGGTCGCCGACCACTGCATCGGGGTGCGGATCGCGTCGCGCTCCGGCAGGCTCAGGTCCTCGCCCATGCCGATCTCGTCGCCGTAGCGCAGCACCGGCGTGCCCGGCATCGTGAACTGCAGGCTGTACGCCATCCGCAGGCGCCGCTCGTCGGCGAGCATCGGGGCCAGCCGGCGGCGGATCCCGCGGCGGTAGAGCTGCTGGCGCCGGTCGGGGCCGAACGCGGCGAACACCTCGTCGCGCTCGGCGGTGGTGAGCCCGGACAGGTCGACCTCGTCGTGGTTGCGTAGGAACGTGGCCCACTGCCCGTGGCGCGGCAGCGGCGGCAGGGTGTGCAGCGCGTCGGCGAGGGGGCCGGGGTCCTGGCGGGCCAGCGCGAGCATGAGGGCCTCGTTGAGCCGGAACGCGAACAGCATCTGCAGCCGGTTCGCGGCCCCGTCGGCGTCGCCGAAGAACAGCCGCAGCTCGTCGCTCGGCACGTTGGCCTCGGCGAGGAACACCGCGTCGCCGCGGCGCCACGACGTCTGCTCGCGTAACTCGGTGAGGAAGCCGTAGTCGCGGTCGCGGGGGTCGACGCCGGGCGCGGTCCGCTCGATGACGAACGGCACGGCGTCGACGCGGAAGCCGCTGACGCCGAGCCGCTCCCAGAACGCGACGACCTTGCTGAGCTCGGCACGGACCTCGGGGTTGAGCACGTTGAGGTCGGGCTGGAAGTCGTGGAAGCGGTGGTGGTACCAGGCGCCGGCCTGGTCGCTGTACGTCCACGTCTCCCGCTGCACGCCCGGGAACACCATGCCCTCGCTGCGGTCCCGCGGCTCCTGCTCGGACCAGACGTACCAGTCGCGGAACGGCGAGCGCGGGTCGGTCCGCGCCGAGACGAACCAGGGGTGCTCGTCGCTGGTGTGGTTGATCACCAGGTCGAGCATGACCCGCAGGCCGCGCTCGTCGGCGGCGTTCATGAACTGCGCGAAGTCGCCGAGGCTGCCCAGCTCGGGGGCGATGTTGTAGTGGTCGGTGACGTCGTACCCGCCGTCGCGGCGCGGGCTCGGGTGGATCGGGCCGAGCCACAGCGCGGTCACGCCGAGCCGGCCCAGGTAGTCGATGCGGCTCAGCAGACCCTGGAAGTCGCCGATGCCGTCGCCGTTGGAGTCCTGGAACGTGCGGACGTCGAGGCTGTAGATGACGGCGTTGCGGTACCAGCGTTCTCCCATCCAAGCAGGCTAGTGGCCGGCGCGCTCGTCGGCGCGGTACACCGGGCGCCCAAGATCGCTCCGTTCGCCGCTCATCCGGCGGCCAGCAGGGACCTTCCCCCGAACGGCGGCAGGACCACCTCGTCGACCCCGGCGACGACGTCGCCGGTGAGCGCGTCGACCATCGCCGCGCCGGACGGCAGATGCTCGGACGCCAGCCGGGCGACCGCGGCCCGGTCGGCGAAGTTCAGCACCGTGACCTGGGTCCGCCCGCCGTCGAGCCGGTGAACCATCGCCAGGACGGCCGGGTCGCCGGTGGCCGGCACGTCGAGCTGGACGCCGGTGGCGAGCCCGTGCTCGGAGCGCACCCGCAGGACCTGGGCCAGCCGGGACGCGAACGAGTCCGGATCGGCGAGCTGCTGGGGCAGGGCCCCGTAGAGGCTGGTGCCCCGCGGGATCTTCGACGGCGACTCGGTGGCCTCGGGCCGGTAGTCCATCAGGTCGTAGGCGGCGCGGTTGATCCACCGGGTGTCGCCCGAGGCGAGCAGCTCCGGGATGCGGGCCGCGGGCAGCGTGAGCACGCCGCACAGGTCCCAGCCGGACACCGCGAACACGCCGGGCTGCCACGCGTTGAACATGGCCAGCAGCAGGTGCGCCCGCTTGATCTTCTCCACCTGGGCCGGGGTCAGGGCCGTGAGGTCCCGGTGGCCGAGGACGGCCGCGATGATCGTGGCCATCGTCGAGGCGATGCCGTTGGTGGTGAAGATGCGGTTGTACGGCGCGGCCTCGCCGGTCAGCCGCTCGACCAGCTCCCGGCGGACGGTGGCGGCCAGGTCGGCGCCGGACACCCGGCCGCCGCGGAACGCGAACTCGTCCGCGCGGTGCGGGCCGGCGAAGTGGACCAGCTCATAGGTCATCTCGTCGTGGTTCTGCAGCGCGTGCACGAGGCGGACCGGCGGCAGGTCGAGGCGGCGCGCGAGGTTCAGCGTGAGCCGCAGGAACTCGGTGTCGGCGGTGGCCAGCGCGTGCACGTACGCGGGCCGGCTGACGAAGTCGTAGGAGAGGTCGGGGCCGCGCGCGGAGGTCTGGCGGATGTCCTCGATGGAGAGGTTCAGCTCCTGGAACGTGAACCCGCCGACCTTGCGGACCATGCTCGCGATGAGCTGGTTGACCACCTCGGACAGCGGATGGCCCTCCGACCACGCCGGCCGGCCCGGACGGCCCATCTCCACGCCGAGGAACCCGTTCGCGTCGAGCCGCAGCGCGCTGGCGCCGAGCGTGTCGAGCGAGTGCAGGGCGTCGCCGATGACCAGGCGCATCCCGGCGAACGTGGGGTCCAGCCAGTTGATGGACGGCTGCCCGTCCTTGAAGTAGTGCAGGTACACCCAGCGGCGGGGCACCGCGTCGACGCCCTCGACCCGGGCGGTGACGCTCCAGTTGGTGTCCTTGACGCCGTCCTCCTGGAACAGCACCCGCTGCAGCCGGCCGACGATGTACCCGGCCTGCTGCAGGCGCCGCTCGGCCTCGGCGGTGAGGTTCACCGAGTCCCGGCCCGGCGGCACGTCGGGCAGCAGGTGCCAGTCGGCGGCGGGGATCTCCACCATGTGGTAGATCCCGGGGTAGTCGCCGACCTTCATCTCGGCCAGCCGGAAGTCGGCGCCCTTACCGGTGTGCCCGGGGACGATGTCGTCGATGACGATCCCGCCGTGGTCGGCCGCCACCGCGCACATGCCGCGGAACTCGGCCTCGGTGCCGAACACCTCGTCGATGTCGGTACTGATCCGGTCGAAGTGCCCGTCCACGCTCGGCGTGGACTCCCGGCCGAACAGGCCCCCGGCCCGCTTCAGCGGACCGGTGTGCACCGCGCTGACGCCGATCGCCGCGAAGGCCCGCCACAGGTCGGTGTCGGCGAGGGTGCTCAGGAAGCTGTGCCCGGGCTTCGTGATCATCGACGGCGGGTACGCGGTGAACCAGACCGACGACCGGCCCATCACCGCGGCCGGGTTCGGGTTGCCGAACGGTGTCTGCCAGACCCCCGGTACCCCGGAGAACCCGCCGGAGATCCGTTCGGCCTTGGCCAGCATCGATCTGTCCTGCAGCCACTCGACGTAATCGTCGCCGCCCGCGCCGTTGTCGCTCATGCCCTGCCACCGCCCGTCCGTGCATCCACGATGCCCAGGACGGGCGGCGTCCCAAACCAAGGTTGCTCAGGGCGCGCTGCCGCTGCCCCAGTAGAACGGCCCGGAGGTCGGGTGGACCTCGATCCGCCAGCCGGCCGCGTCGAGCTGCCGTTCGAGGTCGGCGGGCGTGTGCGGGACCTTGAGGATCCGGTACGCCGTGCCGTCGGCGAGCCGGCGCCGGATGACCGGGGAGTGCTCGCCCTCGATGAGCTCGTCGTCGGTGCGGTACCAGTCGTCGACGAAGAACACCCGCCCGTCCGGCTCCAGGCAGTCGGCGACCAGCGACCAGAAGGACGCGAAGCGCTCGGCCGGCACGTGCGAGAGCCAGAAGCCGAAGAACACGACGTCGTACCGCCGGTCGGGCCGCCATTCGAACAGGTCGGCCCGCACGAACCGTACGGGCCGCCCCTCGACGCGGGACGCGGCGATGCCGAGCATCTCGGCCGACGCGTCCACGGCCGTGACGTCCGTGGCGTGCCGCAGCAGCTGGGGCGTCCAGGTGCCCGGGCCGCAGGCCAGCTCGAGCACGTGGCCGGCCGGACGGAAGTCGTCCAGGGCCTGGATCAGCTCGTCGCCGCCGGTGAAGGGCAGCGCGTGGTCGTCGTACTCGGCCGCAACCGCCTGGTAGAAGGCGGCCTGCTCCCCGAGCAGCGCCGTCAGCTGGTCACCGTCACTCATCCGTAGCTCAGTGCTCTCGGCGGCGCAGGCGGTCCTCGGCGTCCTTGATCCGCTCCCGGTTCAGCTTCTCCTCGAACCGGGCGTGCCGCTGCAGCAGCGCCGGCCGGTCGATGTCGACGTAGGCGCGGTCGCCCGGGTCGTACCGCATCGGCAGGGTGGACCCCACGACCTCGTCCTGCATCAGGTAGTGGGTGCGCTCGACCCGCGTGATCGTGGTCGTGGTGCCGTCGTCGAAGTACACCCGGAGCTTCAGCTTGTGGTTGGGCCGGACCACGCCGGAGACCCACCCCCACGGCTTCGACTCGAGCACGACGGCCTTGGCCGTGGCCCCGGCGCGCAGGAGCCGGCGGTGGCGCGGCAGGAGACGCAGCGGCCAGGGACGGTACATCACCGGCCGATCGTAGGACAGCTACTCAAGCAGCGCCGGGGTGGACCACATGGCCAGGAGCTCGAGGGACTGCTCGGCCGGGGTGCCCGGGTCGGCGAAGAACATCACGACGCGCTGGGTCGCCGACGGCAGGTCCAGGTTCTCGAAGCGCAGCGTCAGCTCGCCCACCGCGGGGTGCCGGAACCGTTTCGTACCGTGGGTCCGCTCGCGCACGTCGCGCCGCGACCACAGGGTGCGGAAGTCCTCGCTGCGCATAGTGAGCTCGCCCAGCAGCGTCGCGAGGGGCTCGTCGTGCGGATGCCGGCCGGCCACCAGGCGCAGCTGGCCCACCGTGGCCCGGGCCACCTCCGGCCAGTCCGCGAAGCGCTCCCGGGCGGCCGGGTCGAGGAACGCGAAGCGGGCCAGGTTGCGCTGCCGGACGGGGGCGGCGTCGAAGTCGAAGAAGAGCGCGGCGGCGAGGCGGTTCCCGGCCAGGACGTCGAGGCGGTGGTCGATCAGCAGCGCCGGGACGCGGTCCAGGGTCGCCAGCAGCCGCACGAGCTCCGGGCGGGCGCGCTCGGCGGGCCGGGGGCGCGGGGCGGCGCCGCGGGAGCGGCCCAGGTCGAAGAGGTGGGCCCGCTCGTCGTGGTCGAGCCGCAGGGCGGCCGCGAGGGTGGTGAGGACCTCGTCGGACGGGCGCTGGGCGCGGCCCTGTTCGAGGCGGACGTAGTACTCGACGCTGATGCCCGCCAGCTGCGCGACCTCCTCCCGGCGCAGGCCCGGCACCCGCCGCCGGGGCCCGGCGAGGGGCGGGCGCGCCCGGGCCCGCCGGGACTTGAGGAAGTCGCCCAGCTCGCGGCCGTTGTCCATGCCGACCAGTATGCCGACCCGCCGCCCCGCGATCCTGGCCCGGCCAGTACCAGTATCGCCGATTCCCCTGCTCGGCCGGGGTCTGGTGGCCGTCGCCGCCCGGCTCCAGGCTGGGCCCATGTGCCACACCAACGAGAGCCGGCCGCCGGCCGCGCCGAACGCCGGGGCCGTCGAGCACGCCGCGCCCATCGAGCTCACCGCCGCCGACGGGACCGTCTTCGGCGCCTACGCGGCCGTGCCCGCCGCCCCCAACGGCCGCAACGTCGTGATCCTGCCGGACGTGCGCGGCGTGCATGCGTACTACCGCGCCCTCGCCGAGCGTTTCGCCGAGGCCGGCCTCGGCGCGGTCGCGGTCGACTACTACGGGCGCACGGCCGGCGCCGGCGCCCGCGGGGACGACTTCGACTGGCCGGCGCACCTGCCGCTCGTCCGGCCGGACGAGGTCACCCTGGACGTGCGGGCGGCGATGTCGTACCTGGACAAGGCCAACCCCGGCGCGACGTTCACGGTCGGGTTCTGCTTCGGCGGCGGCCTCTCCTGGCGGCTGGCGGCGAGCGACCTCGACCTGGCCGGCGCGATCGGCTTCTACGGGCGTCCCGAGCAGGTCACCGACGTGCTCGACCGCCTGCACCGGCCGCTGCTGCTGCTGCTGGCCGGCGACGACGCCGCCACGCCGCAGTCGGACTTCCGGGCCCTGGCCGGGCACCTGACCGCGGCGGGCGCCGAGCACGAGCTGCACACGTACGAGGGCGCGCCGCACTCGTTCTTCGACCGCTCGTCGGCCGAGTGGTCCGCCGCCTGCGACGACGCCTGGCGCCGGGTCCTCGACTTCACCGAGCGCAACGGGTCGCACGCATGAGCCGCTACGAGCGCGGCGCCGCCCGCATCCGCGAGCTCGACGGCGAGAATCCCGAGCGCCGTCAGGAGGTCTACGCGGCGCTCGCCCGCATCGCCCCGGACCTGCCGCGGTTCGCCGTCGAGTTCGCGTACGGCGACATCCACAGCCGCCCCGGCCTCGACCCGGCCCGCCGCGAGCTCGTCATCCTCGGCGTCCTCGTCGGCCTGGGCGATACGCGGCAGCAGCTGGCCTCGCACCTGAGGAGCGCCCTGAACGCCGGGCTGACCCGGGACGAGCTGGTGGAGGCGGTCCTGCAGACGCTGCCGTACGCGGGCTTCCCCCGCGCCATCAACGCCATGGAGGTGCTGTCCGGGATCGGTACACCCCGCTCCGACGGCTGACGCCCTCGCTGCCCAGGGTGGCACCTACCTCGACAGCGGCGACCGGTTCCGTGTCGCTACCCGACCGGGCCTGTCGCGGGGTCGCCGTCCCCGTCATCGTCGTCAGAGGTCGCCGGCGCAGCTCCGTCCCTATCCCAACTCAGGGTGACGCGCAAGCTTGCCTTCGCGGCTGCCTCGGCGAGGATGCTCACCACCTTGCCGCTCTTGGCTGCCAGTTCGATCCTGAACTCGACGCTGAGTTGATCAGGACGCGCCGCGGTGACGGCGCTGTGCACTGAGCTCGCAACCGCGCGCACTGTGTCGGTCAGGTCGTCCAACTGGAGGGCCGCCGCGGTGTCGCGCCAGGACACGTCGGACGGGCCGTCATCGACGGTGACCCGGGCCCAGACCTCTTGGCCGTCGGGAAATTGCAGCCGGACCGGTTCGGACATGTCGGCTCCCTGAAGATCGGAAATCTTTTCCGGCAATCAGGTTCCCCGATACGCTCCGGGCATGCAAGGCGACGGATCGTCACCCACGGATCTGATCGTTTCGACCATTTTTGCGGTGTTCAGCGGGGAACGTTTCGCCGGCACCGGCTTCTTCGTCGGGCCCGGCCTCGGCCTCACGTGCGCGCACGTTGTGTCCGGGTCGGGGCCGCTCCGCATTCGCTATCGAGATGCTGACCTGCCGGCAGTCGTCGTGTCCGTCCACCCACCGCAGCCCGGTGACCGCCGGCTGTACCCGCTGCCGGATCTTGCGTTTCTTGAGATCGACGCCGGGCCTGCGCACCCGACGGTCCTGCTCTCGCCGCGGTCGCCTCAGCCTGGCGGCCGGCTTTACAGCCTCGGTTTTGCGATCAGCGACGCGCCGGGCGGGGACGGGCCGCGCCTGGAGGGGCTGCTCGTCGAGGTCGCCGGGCCCGCGGGCGAGGCAGTCCGTGTGCGAGGGGACCAGATCGTGCCGGGGCTGAGTGGCAGCCCGATGCTCGATCTGGATGAGGGCCGGGTCTGCGCGGTACTGAAGACCTCTCGCAACGTGCGCGAGGTTCACGGCGGCTGGGCCGTGCCGGTCGATCTCGCCGAGGCATGTCGGCCGGGCCTGCGCGCGGCGAACCTCAGGCACCACCCGCCAGGCACTGCCTGGCGCGAGGTCGCGGACGGCCGTGCCGAAGCGACCCGGATGGTCTTCGCGACGCGGCGGCCGAACGAGCCCCCGCCCCGTCCGGCCGACCCGCCACCGTCGTGGTGGCTCAACCCGCGCAACCGGGCGGTGGCGTACCTCCGACCTGAGCGCTACGACGACCTGCTGGGCTGGTGCCGTCGGCGCGCGCCCGGCTATCTCGTCCGGCTGGTCGTCGCAGGTGGCGGTACCGGCAAGACCCGGCTCGCGCTTGAGCTGCGCGAGGCGTTGGCCGCCGAGGGCTGGATTGCCGGACTCGTCTCCCTTCCCGCCGACGTACAGCGCATCGCCGCACGGCTGCCCGAGGCGGCCGAGCGGCACCGGGTCATGGTTGCTGTCGACTATGCCGAGACGCTCGGGGCCGAAATTGGCGGGCTCGTCCACGCGGTCGAGGGGTGCCCAGCCGGATCGGTCCGCATCCTGCTGCTGGCTCGGGCGGTCGGCCCGTGGTGGCAGCAGCTGCTCTGGCCGTGGGCAAGCCAACCGCTCATCGATCCGGATGCGGTCCTACTCGACGAGATCGGCGCCGACCAGCGGATAGCGGTCGCCGAGGCGGCCTACCGGACCTTCCGGGCGGAGGTGCCGGGCGCGGACCGCGACGCTCCGCCGCAGCTGCCGCCAGCACTGCGGCACTTGGCCGAGTCTCAGGTGCGCCCCCTTGACCTGCATTCGATTGCGCTGCTCGGCGTGCTCGGCGGCGATGCAACGGACCCGCTACATGGTGTCCTCGGGCACGAGTTGCACTACGCCGAGCGGGCGCTCGCTGCCCGTGCCGAGGTTCCGGCCGGGGCGAACGACGACGTCGTTGAGCGACTCGCGCTGGTGCCAACGCTGGCCGCGGCCCCGGACCGTCCGACCGCCGTCGCCGTGGTGCAACGGCTCGCCGACCCGCTCCGGCGGAAGTTCGCCGCGCCAGAGTCAGTCGCAGTCACCCTCGCCAATCTCTACCCAGCGGACAACTCGGGCGCATTCTGGGGGCAGCTGCGACCCGACCGGCTTGCCGAGCGGCTGCTCCAAGACGTCGCCAAGGGCTTCGGGTCCACTCGCCCGACCTGCGACTACCTGCTCGCCGCGCTCGGCCCGGAGTCGCCGAGCGGGGCTTTCGCGGCGATCGCATTGATCTTCCGCGCGGCAACGGCCCAGGACCGGGTGGAGGAAGGTCTGCTCGGCGTGCTGCGCCAGCTCGCCGACGACGATCCACCGAACATCGCCCCGGCGCTGCTGGTTACATCCACTACTGAGGCCAGCGGATCGCGCCTGCTCGGCCTGCTCCGCGACGGCCTGCCACGCTGGGACCGGTCGACCGTGCAGGCCCTCAACGACCACCTGCCCGCCAACTTTCTGGACTTTGCCCACTATGCCAGGTTCGGCCTCGCCGTGCTGCGTCGTCTCGACGCGCTGCTCGCCGACGACGACGGCGTCGCGGCAGATCACCGACGCGCGGAGAACTCCCTCGAACTGGGCAGGGCGCTGCGGCGTACCGGATCTGTCAGCGAGTCGATCGAGTGGTACCGCCGTGCCCGGGACACGTTCCGTGCCGCCGCCACCACCGAACCCGCGGCGTACGTCGGCCGGTGGGCGGCCGCCGTCACCGGCATCGGCCTCGCTTACTTCGGCTGGCATCGGTACGACCTCGCCGAGGAAGCGTTGGTGGAGGCCGTCGAGGTCTGGCGGCGGGACGTTGCAATACGGGCGGTGCCGGACGCTCACGATGGGTTGGCCACCGCCCTCGGCAATCTTGCCCAAGCCCTGCTGGCCCAGCGCCGCGACGCCGCCGCCGCCGAGCTGGCTAGGGAGGCGGTGCGTATTCGCCGGATGCTTGTCGCGCAGGACCCGGCACGTCAGGCCGGGCTGGTCAACAGCCTGACCACACTCGGCGAGGTGCTGATCGCGAGGAACCGCTACGAGGAGGCGGCCGACCTGGCGCGGGAGGCCGTCAACGGTGTCGTGCGCTCGGGCTCGATGAACAACACTGTCGTTGCCGAGCGGGCGGCTGCTGCGTGGAGCTGTCTGGGAGTTTGCCTGGCCCGCATGGGCGACGTGGAGGCCGCGATCCCTCTCCTCACCCAGGCGGCCGAGCTGCAGCTGCAGCTCGCCGGGCATCGGGCCGACACCTCGGTCGAAGACGTGACGGCCACTCTGTTCGCCCTCACCGGCGTCTTCGCGGACGGGGACCAGTACGGTGAGGCGCGTCGATGGATGCAGCAGCTGCACCGGCTGCTCCAAGTGGCCGCCTCCGGCAATCTCGCGCTGCTTCCGCTCTACGCACATGTCGTCGGGCGTTACGCCGAGTTGCTATTGCTGGAGGGAGATGATCTCGGCGAGGCGCTGCGGCTGAGCGCCTGGGCTTTCGAGCGGCGCGACGCGCGTATCGGCCAGCACGGTCGAGACAGCCGCGAGACTCCCGTTTACCTGGCCCTCGTCCACGCGAAGGTTCTGCAGGCCGTCTCGCAACTGCCGGCCGCGCACGCGGCGGCTGAGGAGGCGGTCACCCGTTGCCGGCTCCTCGTCAGCTCGTTTGACGGCGCGTTCCACAGCATGCTCGCGCAGGCACTGGTCACGCAGCACAACATCGACGACGCGCTCGGTAACCACGAGGCCGCGCTGCGGGCCGGTATCGAGGCGGTCGCCATCTGGGAGCAGCTCGTGGCCGAAGGCGCTGAGCCGTTCGGGGTGGAGTTGGCCGGGGCTCTTGCGCTCGTGGGCACCGATCTGCTGAACCTTGGCCGGCGCGCCGACGCGGCCGCTGCGGCGATTCAGTGCCGAGGGTTGGCCGCCGGCCGCACCGGCCCGCGGTGGCGCGAGGCCATGGCAGCTGCCTGCCGGGTGCAGATGATGGCGATGAAGGACTCGGACCCGGCATCTGCGGTATCCGCGGGCCGCCGGGCCGTGCGGATGTTCCGCGAGCTCAACGACGAGCGGCCGAAGCGGTACGGCCCGTCCCTGGCCGAGGCATGGACCGATCTCGGCTTCGCCTATAGCGCGGCGGGACATCCTGCGGAGGCGTTGCAGGCCAGCATCGACGCGGTGGACGCGATCGAGTCGTACATCGGGGAGGGCGGCCTGGACGGCGAGCGGGTCTACGCCAAGTGCCTGCGTAACCTCGGCTGGGACCTGCACCACGCGGGCCGCCCAGCGGAGGCCGCGCGATGCTCGCGACAGGCGATCGCGGTACTGGAGACCCTGCCCAGCCAACAGCGGACCGACCTGTTGGAGATCAGGGGCACGGCTAGCAACCTCGTGGACCAGTGCCTGGCGATGGGGGACTATGAAGGCGCCGGTGCCGCCCAACGCCTTGTGGCGCGGATCGACGATTTCCTCGGCCGGCCAGACGATTTCCTCGGCCGGCCATAGGTTGGACCCGGCCGGCCCGTGGTCGCGAGCGATCCGGCGGGACGGTCGCCGCGCGCTGTGTAACCTCAGCCAGCGGCTCCTTGTTGATAAGCCCTGCTTCACCATCAGCGGCGGTGTCCTGCTCGCGGCGGCCAGCGCCGGGATGGCCGTCGCGCCCGGCACCGGCTCGGCGCAGGGCTGGCTGTCGGCGACGTTGACGAGCGCGGTGGCGGCGGTCACCACCATCCAGATCACCGACGCCGGCGGCACCGTCCTGGCCACGTTCGTCACCTCGAAGACGACCCAGAACGTGGTGTACTCCGGGCCGAAGTTAACCAGCGGCACGCAGTACAAGGTCTACACCGGCGGCACCGCGACCGGCACGAGCACCGGCGGACTGGCCCAGTCCGGCTCCCTAGGCTCGGCAGTCCTGGTCGCGACCGTCACCGCGGACCAGGCTCCGGCGGGCAACGGCTTCGGCGGCGGGCGGCGCCGGCCCGGTACGGTGCCTGGGTGCTGCACCAGCTGATGACGACGCCGGGCGGCGTTCCTGTGCACGGCTTCGCGGTTCCGGCCGCGCAGGCCCGCTCGTGGTGGCGGCGGCTGCGGCCCCGGCACGCCACGACGGGCCTGTGGCCGCTGCTCATGGACCCGGACACGCCCGCCGAGCTCGCGGCCATGGCCGGGGACCCGGGCCCCGAGCCGTGGGAGGAGCCGCCCGGCCGCCCCGCGGCGCTGGGCCGGCCGCCGACGGAGCTCGACCTGGACGAGCTCGAGGCGGGGGAGTGGCCGGAGGTGTACGACCGGCCGCGGGAGCCGGACGAGGGCACGGCGGTGGTCGCCCTGCTCCCGGTCGCGGCGCCCTGGCGGATTCCGCTGCTGCTCGGGTACGGCGATTGGAACGGCTACCCGGCCCCGCCCGCCCACGCCGCGATGCTGCACCACTTCCACACCCGCTACGGCGCCGAGCCGGTGATCCTGACCCGCGACAGCCTCGAGTTCACGGTGGCCCGCCCGCCGCTGGACCGCCGCGCGGCGGTGGCCCTGGCCTGGGACTACGAGATGTACACGGACGCGCTGGACCTGCACGGCCTCGACTCCCTGCCGGAGCTGGCCGCCGTCCTGCTGGGCGCGACCGTGTGGCGGGCCTGGTGGGACTGAGCTACCCCGGCGGCGAGATGCGCACCCGGGCCAGCCCGCGGGCGGTACCCACGACGAGCTCGTGGTGGTGGCCGCAGAGCAGGAAGAGGTTCTCGTACCTTTCCCGCTCGGCCCGGGTCAGCGGCGAGCCCCCGCACGGGCCGTTGGGGCTCTCGCCGACGATGTGCGCCATCTCCCCGAGCGCGGCGACCCGGTCGGCGCCGGAGGCCTCGGCGGTCAGCGCGGCGCGGCAGCCGGGGAAGGCGCACATGTCGCCCGAGCGCTGGAACAGCTTGCGCTGCTCGGAGACCGGTACCGCCGTCTAGGCCCCGGCCGCCGTCCAGGTGTGGCCGTCGCGGGCGTAGCCGGTGCGCTCGTGGGTGGCGAAGCGGTCGCCGTCGAAGCGGCGGTTCGTCACCGTGAGCCGGTCGCCGTCGGCCTCGATCAGGTTGTAGCTGTTGGGCTCGCCCTTGAGCCGGCTGGACAGGGCGGTGCCGGACTGCGCCACCACGAGACCGCCGGCGGTACCGCTGTAGGCGAGATGGACGTGCCCGCCGAGCAGCAGGTCCGCCCGCCGGTGCAGCGAGCGCAGGGCCAGGGCTGACCGGCCGACCAGCCCGCGGCGCCGGCCAGGCCCGGTGAGCAGGAACGGGTGGTGCGCGACGACGACCCGCAGCGCGCCCGCGGGTGCGGCCTCGAACGCCGACACGATCGCGGCCAGCTGCGCGGCGTCGACCCGGCCCCGCGACCAGTCGGTGTGGAAGGTCCACCGCCGGGCCGTGTTCACCCCGACCGCGACCAGCCCGGCGGCGGTGTGCACGGTCGCGCCGAGCGGGTCGGTGCCGATGTGCGACCGCCAGCGCCGCCACGGCCGCGCGAACCGGGACCAGACCCGCCACCCGGGCAGGTCGTGGTTGCCGGGCACGACCAGCGCCGGCGCCGGCAGCTCGTCGAGGAACGCCCGGGCGGCCCGGAACTCCGCCGCCCGCGCCGTCTGGGTCAGGTCGCCGCAGACCGCGACCAGCGTTGGCGCCGCCTCGCGCAGCTCGGCCAGCAACGCCCGCGCGACTTGGGGCACGTCGCGGCCGAAGTGCAGGTCGGAGATCTGCGCGATGCGCACGGCGCTCACGCGGACGCCTTCGGCGCGAGCACCGCCAGGGCCCGGGGCCGGATCTCGTAGCGCAGCGGCAGGGACAGCTGCGCGATCTCACCGTCGCTCATGACACTCATGTACCCAAACGGCGAGCGCACCTGCACCACGGTGCCGTCGTAGCGCCGGATCCGCGGGTCGCGCTGCCAGGTGCCGTCGAACAGCCGGGCGGCGACCACGGCCAGGTCCCACCGGGTGCGGTCGCGGGTGACGTACACGGCGAGCCGTCCGGCGTCGAGCCGGTCGCGGCCCGGGATCGGCGCGGGCCCGGCGGCGAGGGGGTTGCACGACACCACCGCCGCGCGGGTGCGTGCCTCGTGCTCCTGCCCGTCGACCACGAACGTGAGCCGCATCCTGGGATAGCGCCGCAGGACCCGCAGCGCCCGGCCCAGCAGCCGCAGCGGGCCCGGCCCGCCGCCGCCGCGGGCGTGCTCGCGCAGCCGGCCGAGGTGCGGCATCATCGCGAGCATCGAGCTGCACAGGAACACCTGACCGTTGACGGTGGCCACGTCGATCCGCGCGACCGGCGCGGTGAGCAGCGCGTCCACGGCGTCGTCCAGATCGGTCGGCAGCCCCAGGTCCCGCGCGAGCACGTTCATCGTCCCGCCGGGCAGGATGCCGAGCGGGACCTCCTGCCCGATCATGATTTCGGCGACCGCGCGCACGGTACCGTCACCGCCGGCCACGATCAGCGCGCCCGGCCCCTGAGCGAGCAGCTCCCGCACGTCGGCCGCGAGCGTGTCCGGGTCGAACGCGCGCAGCTCGGCGGTCACCCCGCGCCGCTCGAACAGCCCGGCGAGCCGGTCCGGGCCGAGCAGCGCGCCGGAGCGGGCGTTGTACACCACGCACACGTGATCCACAGGGCGCAGTCTATGGGTGCCGATCCGGCCGCCGGCCTTCGGCGTGCAGGACGCCGCCGGTCCAGGCCGGGAAACCGGCCGCGAGCACCGAGGCGACGTCGGCGCCGGCCGGGTCGATCCGCAGGCCGTCGGCGAGGGCGCGGCGGGCGGCGGCGGCCATGGCGGCGGGGTCGGGGCCGGCGTCCAGGAGGGTCTGCACGAACGAGACTCGGCCGGCGTGGATCAGCACGGGGATGCCGCCCTTCGCGCGGACCTCGGAGACGAGCCCGGCGTCGGTGATCTCGACGACCGGGGCGTCGGGGTCGAAGAACACCGCGGCGAGAGGGTCGGCGACGATCTGCGGGAACTCGCGCCGGGCGGCCGGCCCGCCTGGGGCGGGAACGCCGGCGGGTGCCCCGGCGACCGCACGCATCGCATAGAACAGGTGCGCCAGGTCCGGGAACTCGGGCGCAGTCAGCAACGCCCGGCAGGCCGCCGTCTCGATCTCGAAGGCCTCGTCCAGCGGCGCCGCGGCGCTGTGCACCGCCACCTCCAGCACCGCGGCGAGCGCACGCACCGGCGACCCGGCCGAGCGGCGTCGCACCTGTGCGGCCAGGCCCGGCGGCTCCGCGGTACCCCCGGGAATCGCATAGCCGGGCCGCTCCCACCGCTGCACGAAGTGCCCGGCCGGCTGGGCCAGCACCCAGGCCCGCGCCGCCGCGACCACGTCGTCGGCCAGCTCGTCCACCAGGCCGGCGGCCAGCGCCTGCGCGGGGTGGTACGCCGTGCCCGGCCCGACGATCTCCAGCACCGTCGCGGCGATCCCGAACATCCGGGTGGCCCGGACCGTGCCGCCACCGGCGGGAAGGATGCCCATGCCGGTCTCGGCGAGCGCCCACACGACCGACGGGTCGTCCGGGCCGACCCGGTAGTGGCAGGCCAGGGCCAGCTCGAAGCCGCCGCCGAGCGCGGAGCCGTTGAGCGCGGCGGCGACCGGCCGGCCCAGGGTCTCCAGCCGGCGCGCCTGGTCGCGCAGCGGCGTCAGCAGGTCGTAGGTGCCGGCCGCCTCGTCCGGGGTGATCTCGTCCGGCGCGAAGTCGGGGCCGGCGATGAAGGAGCGTTTCGCGGAGGTGAGCACGACGCCGCGCAGCCGGCCGAGCTGCCGGGTGAGGTCGTCGAGGCAGGCGCCGAGCCCGTCGTAGTGGCGCCGGTTGAGCATGTTCGCGGTGCGGCCGGGGTCGTCGAGGGTCACGGTGACGACGCCGTCGGCGCCCCAGGACCAGCGTGCCGAGCCAGACTGTTGGACATCCGTCATACCGTCAACATAGGCGATGGTATGACGGATATCCAACTGTAGGGTGGGGGCATGGCCCGGGAGGACGACGCGATGCCGGACATCGCCGACGTGACAATGGTCGAGGTGCTGCGGGCCGTCGCCGACCCGATCCGCCTGCGCATCGTGCAGACGCTCGCCGACGGCCGGGCGCACGGCAAGTGCGGCACCCACTGGGACTTCGGCGTGCACAAGTCGACGATGACGCACCACTTCCGCACCCTGCGGCAGGCGGGCCTGACCCGCACCGTCGTGGCCGGCCGCACCCACACCGTCGAGCTGCGCCGCGACGAGCTCGACGCCCGTTTTCCCGGCCTGATCGACGCCCTGACCACCGGCACCGGGTGAAGGCCCGCCTCAGTCGTCGAACAGCGCGGTGGCCCGGCTCGCGGCGTCCAGGACGAGGGCGGCGTCGAGCTCGGCGGTCGTCTCGGCGATCCCGCGCGCCGGCCACTCGCAGACCACGTCGAGCCGGCCGGGCGGCGGCAGCGGCCACACCCAGTACGACTGCTCGTGCCGGTGCAGGCCGCCGTGCCCGCCCTCCGGCACCAGCCGCGGCCCCGCATCGCTCTCGTCGGACGGGCCGGGGTCGAGGTTCGTCACGACGGTACCGTCGGCGAAGCGCAGCCCGAAGCGCAGGAAGTCCTCCGGCACCGGCCCCGGCCCGAAGCGGCGCAGGAAGCCGCCGGACCCGAACGCGGTGCGGTGGCGCAGCGGCTCCCGCGTGTACGCGGTCACCACGAGCTGGAAGCCGTTCGGGTAGGCCCGCAGGTCGCCGAGGGTGAGCACGAGGTCGTCGGTGCGGGCGAGGATCACCGTGTCCGCGACGGCGCCGGGCAGGACCGTCTCGGGCCGGGCCCACGCGGGGCGGCGCGGCTCCGGCGGGGGCGGCGGCGGCTCGGGCCGCTGGTCGAAGAATCCCATGGACCCGAGTCTCGCACCACGCGGCGCGGACGTCCGCCGGGTGGCTTCCGCGGTGCCCGGGGCCGCATCGACCGGCGCGGACGCCGAATACTCCCCGGATGCGCCTGCTGATCGCCGTGATGGCCTGCCTGCTGCTGGCTGCGTGCGCGGGCCCGGCGGACCCGCCGGTGTCGGCGCCGGTGTCACCGCCCTCCGCCCCGGTTCCGGTGTCGCCGCCGGCGCCGAGCCCGTCCGTCACGCCGTCGTCGGCCAAGCTGCCGGCCGGCTTCGTGGACCTGGCCGACGTGGACGACAGCATCCTGGCCGACATCCGGTACGCCACCCCGCACAACTTCGTCGGCCGGCCCGTCACCGGGTACCTGCGGCCGCGCTGCCTGCTCGCGCGCCAGGCGGCCGAGGCCCTGCACCGGGTGCAGCAGAACGCCCAGGCGCGCGGGTACAGCCTCAAGGTGTACGACTGCTACCGCCCCCAGCAGGCCGTCGACGACTTCGTGGCCTGGTCCGGCGACGCCGACCAGCGCATGAAGGGCGAGTTCTACCCGCGGGAGGACAAGTCCGCGCTGTTCGACGACGGGTACATCGGCGGCCCCACCGCGCACAGCCGGGGTAGCACACTCGACCTGACGCTGGTGGCGACGCCGGCCCGCACCCAGCCGCCGTTCCGCGCGGACGACCCGCTGGTGTCGTGCACCGCCCCGGCCGGCACGCGGTTCCCGGACAACAGCATCGACATGGGTACCGGCTTCGACTGCTTCGACCCGCTGGCGCACACGGCGGCGACGGGCGTGACCGCCGCCGAGCGCGCCAACCGCACCCTGCTGACCGGCCTGATGTCGGCGGGCGGCTTCACCAACTACCCGAAGGAGTGGTGGCACTACACCCTCGACGGCGAGCCGTTCCCGGACACCTACTACAACTTCCCGGTCACGTGAGGAGCAGCTTCGTGCCCGCCGCGATGAGCCGCTGGATCGTCGGCGCCTGCGACTCGGCCTTCGCGTCCGTCGCGTTGACCGAGTACACCAGGCGGGTCGCGGCGTCGGCGGTGGCGGCGATCGCGGCGCTGTAGCCGTAGCGGGCGCCGGACTTACCCGCGGTGGCCGTCGGCGGCGCACCCGCGGCCCCGTCCGGCGGGCCGGCGATCGCGTCGCGGATCGGCGCGTACCACTGCGGGTCCGCGGCCGGCGGCGCGGCCCACGAGGCGGTACCGAGGCCGGTGGCGGCGGCGGCACCGCCGAGCGCGGCGATGGCGAGCAGGCTTCTGCGGGGCAACGTCGTCATGCGCCGAGGCTCACAGCCCGCGGGTAAACGGACATCCAGGGATACCCCGATCGAGATCCCTGATCTGCCACCGCGGGTACGCCAAGATGGTCGGGCTGCTCCGGCGCCACACCACGTCGTGGTGGCTGGCCGCGATGACCGATGCCGGCGCACACAGCGGCCCGGTCGGCAGCCTCCTCGGCTACGGCACGCTCAGCCTGGCCCACGACCCGACCCGGTACCAGGTCGGCTACACAACCTCGGTCCTGGGCCGGGCGCAGCTGGTGGTGCTGGCGTACCAGAGCGGCCTGGTCCAGGCGGGGGACCGGCTGCCCTGAGGGCCGCGGCGAGGAACGCGTCGCGGCGGAGCGTGGCGTGGGGGCTGTACAGCTGCGTCGGCGTGTTCAGCGCCGCCACGGCGTCCCAGTACGGGACGTGCGCGGCGCGCGTGCCGCTCGCCAGCTCCCAGCCCTCCAGGACGTGGCCGGGGGCGTCGTCGTCGTACAGGATCGCGACCTGCTTGCGCAGCTCGCCGAGGTCCACGCCGGGGTGGCCGACCCCGGCGGTCTTCCAGTCGATGAGGGCGCAGACCTCGCCGCCCCGCACGAGGGTGTTGCCGGGCCACACGTCGCCGTGGACGAACACGGCGGGCGCCCGCGGCGGCTCGATCGCCCGCACCCGTTCGTCGGCCCGCCGCAGCAGCGCGGTCGTGGGCATCCGGCCTTCGCGGCGGTCCGCGGCGAAGTCGTCGACCGCGATGGGCCGGGGCCGCCACGGCAGCTCCGGCCGCGGCTCGATCGTGACGGCGTGGACCCGGGCGATCGCGGCGCCGGCCGAGCGCAGCAGCGCGACGGAGGGCGCGGCGGGCCACGTGCTCGTCCCGGGTAGCACGGTCTCCAGGGTCGTCGTCGCCCCGGCCGCGAGCAGGCGCGGGGCCGGCAGCCCGTGCCGCGCGGCGACGACGAGCGCGGCCGCGTTCGTCGCGATCTGCTCGAGGGTGACCCGGCTGCTCGGGGTGCGCAGGATCGCCGGGTGCACCGACCCGTCGGGCGCCGTGATCTCGACCCACCACGGGCTTTCCCCGCCGTGCAGCGATCGAGCGGCCTCAGTCTTACCCTTCCCGCACCGCACGACTGTGACCCGGTCCGGGTCGGCTGTCAAGCGCCGCGGTCGTAGGTCTCCCGGTGGGCGTGCACGTCGTCCATGTGCGTCTCGGCCCAGGCCTTCAGGCCCCGGATCGTGTCGTGCAGCGAGTGGCCGAGGCCGGTCAGCTCGTACGACACCGTCACCGGCACGGTCGCCACCACGGTCCGCGTGACGAGGCCGTCGCGCTCCAGGGCGCGCAGCGTCTGGGTCAGCATCTTCTGGCTGACGCCGTCGAGGCGGCGGGCCAGCTCCGAGTACCGCAGCGGTCGCGGTTCGCCGTCGCAGTCGCGAAGGGCGGCCAGGACCAGCGTGACCCACTTGTTCGCGATCCGGTCGAGCAGCTGGCGGCTCGGGCACTGCGCCAGGAAAGCGTCGTACTGCATCTGGGTTCCTTACGAACTTTGAGGTGCCTTCTTCCCAATAGGAAGCTACTCCTCGAGAGTTGCGGCATGGAAACGACTGCACTTCCCGGCGGCACGTGGACCCTGGGCGACCTGACCGTGACCCGGTTCGGCTACGGCGCCATGCAGCTCGCCGGGCCCTGGGTCATGGGGCCGCCGGCCGACCACGACGGGGCGCTCGCCGTCCTCCGCGCGGCCGTCGAGCTCGGCATCACCCACATCGACACATCCGACGCCTACGGGCCGCACATCACGAACCGGCTGATCCGGGAGGCGCTGCACCCGTACCCCGGCGCGCTGCACATCGTCACGAAGGTCGGCGCGAACCGCGACCCGCAGGGCGGCTGGCCCCCGGCCCGTGACCCGCAGAGCCTGCGCCGGGCCGTGCAGGCCAACCTCGACAACCTCGGTCTCGAGGTACTGGACCTGGTCAACCTCCGGCTCGGCAACGCCGAGGGGCCCCGGGCCGGGTCGCTCGCCGAGGCGTTCGGGACGCTCGCCGAGCTGCAGGGGCAGGGCCTGATCCGCCACCTCGGCCTGAGCAACGCGACGCCGGAGCAGGTCGCCGAGGCGCAGGCGATCGCGCCGATCGTGTGTGTGCAGAACATGTACAACCTCGCGTACCGCCACGACGACGGCCTGGTCGACGCGCTCGCCGGCCAGGGCGTCGCCTATGTGCCGTTCTTCCCGCTCGGTGGGTTCAGCCCGCTGCAGTCCTCGGCGCTGTCGGCCGTGGCCGCCCGGCTGGAGGCGACCCCGATGGCGGTGGCGCTGGCCTGGCTGCTGCGGCGCTCGCCGAACATCCTGCTGATCCCCGGTACGTCGTCCGTGGCCCACCTGCGCGAGAACGCCGCGGGCGCGGGACTGTCGCTCTCCGACGACGACCGCGCCGAGCTGGACAAGATCGGAGGTTAGTTCCGGAATCGGTACGCGTTGCGCTCGCACCAGTCCGCGAAGGTTCGCGGGGCCCGGCCGAGCAGCCGCCGTACGGTGTCGGTGCGCAGCCCCCGGGTGTCCGCGCGCATGAGCGTGAAGCCCTCCAGGATCGCCTCGGCCAGGGCCGGTGGGGCGCCGTCCGGGAAGCGGGCCCGCACCGCCTCGGCCGGGGTGGCCGCGGTGCGCACCGCGAGGTCGCGGCCGAGCGCGGCGCCGAGCACGCGGACCTGCTCGGCGACGGTGAACGTCTCCTCCCCGGTGAGCATGTACCCGGCGCCGGCGTGCCCGTCCTCGGTCAGGGCCAGGGCGGCCACGGCGGCGATGTCGGCCGGGTCGATCGGGGCGTACCGGCCCGGCCCCGTCGGGTCGAGCACGCAGCCCTCGTCCCGGATCGTCGCCCGCCAGTCCAGCGCGTTGGTCATGAAGCCGCCGGGGCGCAGGAACGTCGCCGGTATGCCGCAGCCGCGGATGAGCTCCTCCCGCTCGTGGTGCCACCGGCCCATGGCCGGCATCGGGTCGCCGAGGACGTTGAACGACGACAGGTGCACGATGCGCCCGACGCCGGCCTCACGCGCCGCGGCCACGGCGTGCTCGGTGTGCCGCCGGCCGATGCCCGGCGTCACCAGGAACAGCGCGGACGCGCCGGCGAACGCCGCCGGTAGCGTCTCGGGCCGGTCCAGGTCGGCGACGACGACCTCGGCGGTCCGGGGGAGGGCCGCGGCGCGGGCGGGATCGCGCGCGAGGGCGCGGCAGGGCCCGAGGATCGCGGCCAGCTCGCGGCCGACGTTCCCGGTGGCGCCGGTGATGAGTAACATGGGACTCCTGTTCGTGTACCGGTTAACGACTACGGGCACGAACGCTAACCGGTTAACGATCTGTTCGTCAACGAGGGGGCGGGATGCCGGACTTCCTGGACCTGCACGGCCGCACGTCGAAGCAGGTGCGGGCGCTGACCGAGGCCCGCCTCCAGCGCCACGGCCTGCACCTGGGGCAGGACCGCCTGCTCGCCGAGCTGTGGGAGCGCGACGGCCGCACCCCGGGGGAGATCGCCACCGCCGCCGGCGTGACGACCCCCGCCGTGGTGAAGATGGCCGGCCGCATGGTCGAGGCCGGCTGGATCGCCAAGCGCGGCGACGAGCGCGACAGCCGCCTGGTCCGGCTCTGGCTCACCGACGCCGGCCGGGCCCTGCGGGAGCCGGTCGAGGCCGAGCGCCGCTGGGTCGACGAGCAGATCACCGCGGACCTCACCGCCGGCGAGCGTCGCGACCTGATCGCCGCCCTGGCCAAGGTCCACGCCGCGGCGCGCGCCCTCGCGGCCGGCTGACGGCGATCCGCCGCTCGGGGTCAGCCGAACATGCCGGGTTCGTAGGAGCCGCCCGGGTTGTGCACGATCACGCCGAGGCGGTTGGCCGCGTTGATCATGGCGACCAGGTAGACCAGGGCGGCGACCTGGTCGTCGTCGTAGTGCTTGCGCACCTGCGCCCAGGTGTCGTCGGAGACGCCCTCGTGGGCGTCGGCCAGCCTCGTGCCCTCCTCCGCGAGCGCCAGCGCGGCCCGCTCGGCCTCGGTGAAGACGGTCGAGTGGCGCCAGGCGGCGACCAGGTTGATGCGCACCGACGTCTCGCCGGCGTGCGCGGCGTCCTTGGTGTGGTAGTCGACGCAGAAGCCGCAGCCGTTGATCTGGCTCGCGCGCAGCATCACCAGGTCCTGCACGTCGCGGGGCAGCGGCGACTGCTGGATGGCCAGGCTGACGTTGGAGAAGCGCTTGCCGATCTTCGCGCCGAGCTCGTTGGTCATCAGGTCGAAGCGGGGTTCCATGGGCTGTCCTCACCGGTCGTTGGTGTTCGGTCGGACATGAAGATGCCGGCGGCGCGACCCCTGTGACCGTGCGGCAGTGTGGCCCGCGCCACGCGCCGGCGGTGTCACAGGGCGGCGGTGACCGGCATCGTGTGGGTATGGACCCGGCCACCGAGGCGTTCCTCGCCCACCGCAACCTGCTGTTCACCGTCGCGTACGAGATGCTCGGGTCGGCCGCCGACGCCGAGGACGCGCTCCAGGAGACCTGGCTGCGCTGGGTCGACGTCGACCTCGACACGGTGCGGGACCAGCGGGCGTACCTGGTGCGGATCACGACGCGCCAGGCGCTGGGCCGGCTGCGCACGCTCAGCCGCCGCCGGGAGTCCTACGTCGGGCCCTGGCTGCCCGAGCCGTTGCTGACCGCGCCCGACGTGGCCGAGGACGTCGAGCTGGCCGACAGCGTCTCGATGGCGATGCTGCTGGTGCTGGAGACCCTGAACCCGACCGAGCGGGCGGTCTTCGTCCTGCGGGAGGTGTTCGACCTCGAGTACGACGAGATCGCCGGGGCCGTCGACAAGAACCCGGCCGCGGTCCGGCAGATCGCGCACCGCGCCCGGGCGCACGTGGCCGCGCGCCGGCCGCGGGGCGACGTGTCGGCCGTCGAGTCCCGGGCCGCGCTGGAGGCGTTCCGGCTGGCGGTGGAGACCGGTGACCTGCAGCGCCTGCTCGACGTACTGTCGCCGGATGTTGTGCTCCTGACCGACGGCGGCGGCGTCCGGCCGGCCGCGCTGGATCCCGTGGTGGGGGCCGGGCGGGTGGCCGCCGTGCTGGGCCGGATCGCCGCCGCGGCGTCACTGCGGCCGGCACAGGTCAACGGCTGCCCGGCGCTGATCCTGCGGCTGGACGGCGCGGTCGATGCCGTCATCGCGCTGCGCATCGACGACGAGCTCGTGAGCGGCCTCTACGTCGTGCGCAACCCCGAGAAGCTGTCGCGGGTCGAGCGCGAGAGCCTGCTGAGCCGCTGAGACCGGCGTGTGGGCAATGGCGGCGATCCACTTTCGTGGGAGCGATCCCACGGGTAGCCGGCCCGGCAGTTAGGGTCGCCGGCGAGGTCGCGCTCCCGGCGGCTGCAGGCGGGCGTGGGCACGAGCCTGCCGCACTTCAGCGGCGTCGGCCGGGAGCCGCGCCCGGAGCAGGCCGAGGTGTGACTCGCCCCGGGCGCCCCGCAGTCCATTGTGGACGCCCTGACGGCCGGCGGCCTGACCGCCACCGGCGAGCGCACCGTCGCCGCCGAGTGGGCGGTGCTGAGCCGCTCCGGCGGAGCGCTCGGCATGCGCTTCTCGCTGCTGGCCGGCGTCGCCGCGATCCTGCTGGGCGCGGCCGGTCTCGCCGTCACCGTGCTCGGCGCGAGCCGGGCCGACCTCGTCGCCCTGCGCCGCCAGGGCGTCCCCGCGCGCGTGACCCGGCGCGTGGAGCCCGTCGCGACGCTGGCGCTCGTGGCCGTCGCGCTCGTCACGGGGGCGGCGGCAGCGGCGGTGGCGTGGTATGCGATCGGCCGGTACGTCGGACAATGAACAGCTCCACGAGCGCCAGATTGACGATCCAGCCGAGCGTCTGACCGATCGGGATCAGCTCGGGCACGCGGGCCGGGTCGGCGCCGCCGAACGGGATCTGGACCAGCAGCAGCACCGGCACGAGGACCCGCGCGGTGACGGCCAGGAACGTCAGCGCGTAGTTGCGCAGCATCCAGGCCCGGTGGGCGGCGAAGTCGCGCCTTCGCGCCGCCCGGTACGCGAGGCCGCCGGTGACGAGCCACAGCACGGCCGCGCTGATCAGCCCGACCTGCGTCAGGAGGCGGCCCGACCACAGCGCGACGGGGACGGTCGCGACCGCCGCGGGCAGCACCCCGGCGAGCAGGTACACGCGTCCGAGCGTCCGATGCGTCGTGCGGCCTCGCGTCAGGAACTGCAACGGGCCGAGCACCAGCGCGACCGCGGCGGTGAAGATGTGCGTCACCAGCACCGCGTACCGCAGGCCGCCGGGGACCTCGATGCGGCTGTCGCCGGGGTCCAGGCCCAGGTACGGGTAGCTGAGCCCGAGCGCGAAACCGACCGCGACGACGATCAGCAGCGCTCGCCTCACCGGTCCCGCCGGGCGGCGACCATCGCGGCGACGCCTGTGACCGCGGCGAAGAGCAGGCCGAGCGCCATCACCGAGGTACCGACGACGG
The DNA here is from genome assembly GCF_049995355.1 of Dactylosporangium sp. McL0621. Taxonomy (NCBI): domain Bacteria; kingdom Bacillati; phylum Actinomycetota; class Actinomycetes; order Micromonosporales; family Micromonosporaceae; genus Dactylosporangium; species Dactylosporangium sp. McL0621. Next base: position 6,999,442 of record NZ_CP188259.1, on the reverse strand, counting down.
TTCCTGGGTTGTCCGACGTGAGGTTCGGCGTCATCTGGCCGGCCGCCCACCCGCCGAAGACGATCCAGAGCGAGATCAGCACCGCGAAGATCGGGGCCCACCAGCGCCGGGCCAGCACGGCGGTCAGGGTGCCGCACACCGCGATGAAGGCGATGCCCGGCGGGAACCCGCCGAACTTGACCGGGTCGGCGATCCACTGCACGACGAGCCCGGCGATGCCGACCGCCAGCCCGGCCAGGGCGAGTTTCGTCTTCGTGTTCACGCGCTCCTCCTCACGACGGCGGCCGTCCCGAAGAGGATCGCGGCCGCGAAACCGAGCATCTGCAGCCAGCCCGCGAAGAAGCCGACGGAGGGCGGGCCGGTGAGCCGGCCGACGAACTCCGCGCTGGCGAGCCCGCCGGGAGGAAGAGCGCGGACATCGCCACGGCGAGCAGGGGCGCGAACCGCCACCGCACGGTGGCCACGACCACGGCGACGCCGAGGTAGATGAGGGGCCCGGGCCCGTCGTACCCGGCGAAGAGACTCCGCGAGGCGACGATCTCCGGCCCGGCGTCGCCGACCGCCGCCAGCACGAGCGCGACACAGGTCGCGGACTTGTTGGTCATGCCCCGATCATTCGCGGCGCGGCATCGATCGGCGTCCCCCGCACAGCGGCCCGCGCGTACGCAAACCTGCGTACGCGAGCTACGCCGGTCGCGCGGTCAGCGCCGCCAGAAGGTGTCCGGCAGGGACTCGACGTCGGTCGCGGAACGTTCGAGGAGCTCGGCGATGGGCAGCAGGGCGATCGACGCCGGGTCGCCGGCGTCGGCCATGCGGCGGATCACGCCGGCCTGGCGCCGGGCCCGCTGCGGTACCACGGTCGCGAAGACGCCCCGGTCGCCGTCGTAGCCGTACGCGTCGAGGAGCAGGTGCAGGCGCCGGGACCGTTCGCGCCGGTCGTCGTCGCTCAGCGGCGTGCGGTCGTGCGGCGACGCGAGCGGTATCCAGGTCAGCGCCGAGAACGCCAGGTCGAACTCCCGTGTGGACGGACCGGCGATGTCCCAGTCGCAGAAGCCGACCAGCCGGTCGCCGTCGACCACCGCGTTGTGCGGAGCCGCGTCCTGGTGCCCGACGACCAGCCCGGGGGCCATCGCGCCGCCGATGAACCAGTGCTCGTCGTCCGGCGGGGTGAAGCCGGCGGTCAGGTCGTGCACCCGGCGCAGCCACTGGCCGACCTGGGTCAGCATCGCGTCGGCCGACGCCCACGCGGGCCGGGGAACGCGGCCGCCGAGCGTCTCTCCCGGCAGGTAGGTGAGCATTTCGCGGCCCTGGTCGTCGAGGCCGAGCGCGCGGGGCGCCGCGTCGAAGCCGGCCCGCTCGAGGTGCCGCAGCAGGGCGTGCACCGTCGCCGTCCACGGGGCGGCCGGCTTGCGGATGGTGCCGTCGATCAGGACGGCGCCGGTGGTGTTGCCGCCGGGCAGGGCCTCTTCGCGCATCCGCCGTGTGTACCAGGCCTCGACCGCGCCGCGACACCGGTTTTGTTCAGGCCGCTGCCGTCAGCGTGTCCCATGCGGCCATCGCGCACGTGACGACCGTTTCCAGCTCGGCCCGCGTGGCGCCGTCGCGGGCCTGGATCGAGAGGCCCTGCACGACCGTGGTGTAGTAGCGGGCCAGGGCGTCGAGGCCGGCGGGCGGCGCGTCGAGGTCGCCGTCGGTCACGCCCCGGGCGAGGCGGTCCCTGATGGTGGTGTGCATGTCGCGCCGGCGGTCGGCCAGGAACTCCCGCACCGCGTGGTTCTCCACGGCGCCGGTCGGCGCGGCGAGGATCAGCATGCAGTAGTGCGGGGTGTCCGGACCGGTGATCTGGTCGGCGGTGGCGCGCAGCATGGCGTGGACCGCGGCGCGGGCGGTCGGCTGTTCGCGCAGCGCGCGCCGGGGCGGCTCGCCCGCGGTCCGGCCGTACAACATCATGACCTTGCGGAAGAGGTCCTCCTTGCTGCCGAAGCAGGCGTAGATGCTGGCCGAGGCGATGCCCATGGCCTGGGCCAGGTCGTGCAGCGAGGTGCCTTCGTAGCCGCGCTCCCAGAAGACGTCCAGCGCCTGGCGCAGGGCGGTGTCCGGGTCGAAGGTGCGCGGTCTGCCGCGACTGGCCATCGGTGCGTCTCCGTACTTTGTTTGTCGATCGACCAAGTTTAGCTTGACCCGGCGCCGAAGGGCCATGCACCATTTGTTGGTCGTTCGATAAACAACGAGGAGCTCCCATGCGCGCGCTGCAGCAGACGTCCCTGAACGGCCCGCAGGACCTGCGGCTGATCGGCGACGCCCCCGTGCCGAGCCCGGGCCCGGGGGAGGTCCTGGTCCGGGTCACCGCGGCCGGGGTCAACTTCGTCGACCTCTCGCAGGCCCGGGGCACGTTCGCCGGCGGACCGCGGCCGCCGTACGTGGCCGGCATCGAGGCCGCCGGTGAGGTCGTCGCCGCCGGCGAGGGGGTGACCGGCCTCGAGCCCGGCGCCCACGTCATCGGCGTCGCCATCGCCGGCGGCGCCTTCGCCGAGTACCTGGTGCTGCCGGCGGCCGCCGCGGTACCCGTGCCGGCGGGCTGGGCCGACCACGAGGCGCTGGGCCTGGTCGTGAACTGGCCGACCGCGCTGGCCGCCCTCAAGCCGCTCGGCGGCGTCGAGGCGGGCCAGACCGTGCTGATCCACGCCGCGGCCGGCGCGACCGGCCAGGCCGCGGTGACGATGGCCAAGCACTACGGGGCGACGGTGATCGCCGCGGCCGCGCCGGGCAAGCACGAGGCGGTACGCGCCCTCGGCGCCGACCACGTCATCGACTCCCACGGCCCCGACCTCGCCGCCGACGTCCTGCGCCTGACCGGCGGCGCGGGCGCCGACCTGGTGCTGGAGTCGGCGGGCGGCGCCATGCTCGCGGCGAGCCTGGCCGCGGCGAGGCGGGTCACCGGCCGGGTCGTCGTCTACGGCCTGGCCGGCGGGGAGGCCACGGTCAGCAACTGGGACCTCGTGTACAAGCACCAGGTCCACGTCATCGGCCTGAACATCGGCATCCTGATCCAGGCCGCACCGCAGGTCTTCGGCGCGGTCATGGGGGAGATGGCCGGGCTGCTCGCGGCCGGGGTCCTCGGGCCGGCGCAGCCCACCCTGCACGACCTGGCGGAGGGGCCGAAGGTGCTCGCGGAGCTGGAGGCGCGGGCCACCGTGGGCAAGCTCGCCCTGCGGCCCTGAGCGGCGGGGCGGTTCGACCTGTCCGCCTGGCGTGACGGCCGGACGTGGACCGTACCGTGCCGCGGGCGGTCAGGCGATCCAGTACGAGTACAGGTCGGCGCCGTCCACGGTGAAGCGGAACCTGACCTGCTGGCCGGCCAGGCTCGCCAGCGACACGCCGCTCGCCCAGGTGGCCGTGGCGTCCAGCTGGTCGCCGGTGACGGGGTTGGACGTCGCGACCACGGTGCCGGACGCGTTCAGTACCTCGACCTTCACGCTGCCGCCGGTGAACACGTCGGTGTTCAGGTGCAGCGTGCTGCCCGTGTACGTGACCGGCCTCGTCGTCACGGTGCCCGGCTCGTCGCCCGCGTTGCGCAGCGACACGAAGCCGTCGCGGCGCCAGGTGGCCAGGCCGATGCGCGCCGACTGGCCCGGGCCGCCGCCGTGGTCGACGTTGAAGCCGCCGTAGTACACCGAGACCGTGCTCGCGGTGGTCTGCAGGGTGCTCGACGTGAAGATCATCGAGTCGTCCCAGGCGCCCTGGTCGCCCAGGGGCAGGACCGGGTCGCGGGCCGGGCGGGACCAGCGCAGCAGGTCCTGGTCGCGGGAGGTGGCGAGCTGGGGCACGATCGGGCCGCCGCCGGCCCCGTTGGCCCCGGCGTCGGTGATGGTGAACATCCACGGCAGCGCCAGGTACACGCCCTCGTACGGGTACACCGGCATGCCGTACACCTGGGCCTCGAGGCCGCCGGCCCCGCGCGCCGCCTCGTCGTCGCGGTAGTCGCCCTCGACGGCCAGGCGCGGCGCGGTCCACGTCACGAAGTCGGTGCTGGTGGACACGAACGCCATGCGGTCGTTCGTGCCCGGCGACGCGGAGATGTCGACGGTGCGCTGCTTGGTGGTGGCGATGAACCGGCCCTGCGGGGCGTCGTAGACCACATTTGACACATCCCCGTACGGCAGGACCGGGGTGGTGCCGTACTGCGTCCACGCGATGCCGTCCGGCGAGAAGAACGCGTAGTAGCCCAGCGTCGCGTGGGTGGCGTCGGCGGCGATGAAGGTGAGCATCTTGTACCGCCGGTTGGCGTCCGTCGCCGCCGGGTCGTACACGACGGTGCCGCCCTTGTCGCCGACGATGTTGTTCGCGGTCGAGCCTTCGAAGGTGTACCGGCCCAGGTTCGGCTTGGTCCAGGTGACGCCGTCGGTGCTCGTGGCGTAGCACAGCAGGTACGCCAGCGTCGCGTTGTAGCACGTGTACCACATCTTGTACGCCGCGCCGGGGCTGCCGGTGACGACCGAGCCGTAGATGTAGTCGCTGGTCTCCCACGGCTTGTCCGGCACGATGACCGGGGCGCCGCGCTTCACCGCCGGGTGCACCTTGCGCCCGACGTCGACGGCCGACTCGATGCGGTAGTCGTCGGTGAACAGCTCGCGCGTCGGGCCCAGCGCCGCGGTGTAGGCCGGCGCGGCGGCGACCAGCGAGGCCTGGTCGACATAGGTGACCCCGCTGACGCTGGTACCGCTGTAGATGAGCACGGCCGCGTGGACCGTGCCCGCCGGCGCGCTCAGCGTCAGCGACTTCTCCTGCCAGGCGGTACTGAAGGCGGGGGTTGTGCTGCTGACGCCGATCCGGGCGCCGGTGGCGTCGTAGAACTCGAGGTAGAGCGACGCCTCGGTGCCGGAGGTGCCCTTGAACCACGCCTTCGCGGTGTAGCTCACGCCCGCGTAGGCGGTCACGTAGTGCCGGACGTAGATGTTGTCGGCCGCGGTGGCGTCGGTGACCCGCAGCGCCTCCCAGCCGTCGTGGCGGTTGGCCTCGGTGCTGATGAGGACGGCGTCGTTGGCGCCGGTCTTCGTCATCGTCCAGCCGACCGGGTGCTGATCCTGGTCGCCGACGTCGAAGGAGGAGTTGGCGAGCAGGTTGCCGTCGACCGCCACCGCCGGGTCGGGCAGCGGTCCGCCGGCGGCCGGGGAGCTGCCCAGCGGTACCAGGGCCAGCGCGGTCAGGCCGGCCGCACTGATTGCGATGGTGCGTTGCACACGTCGGAGCATGCCAACACCTCACGTGAAACTTCGTTCCATGTCAATACTTCGATGAGCCGGGCGCAGCTGCAGCACGACGACCGACGACAGGACCAGCAGCCCGCCGGCGAGTTGGACCGGGGTGAGGAGCTCGCCGAGGGTCAGGGCGGCCAGCGCCGTGGTGACCACCGGCTCGAAGGTCGACAGGATCGCGGCCGCCGACGGGCCGGTGCGCCGCAGGCCCGCGAAGAACGTCAGCATCGCCGCCACCGTGGAGACCACGGCGATGCAGGCCAGCCAGAACCAGCCCCGCGGCCCGAAGCGCAGGTCCACGCCGCCGGTCAGCAGGGCGCGGGCGCCGAAGGAGCCGGCCGCGCCGGTCATCACCAGCGTCGACAGGACCACCGGGGGCAGGCGGTCCACGACGGTGTCGGACACGAGGATGTACCCCGTGTAGACGACCGCGGAGCCGAAGCCCAGCAGCGCCCCGAGCGGGTGGAAGCTCCCGCCGCCCGCGCCGAGCAGGACCAGCAGCGTCCCGGCCGACGCGGCCACGAGGGCGGCGCCGCGCGCGGGGGTGAGGCGGTCCCGGCCCAGCAGTACCGCGGCCACGGTGACCAGGATCGGGTACGTGTACAGGATCAGCGACAGCAGCGTGGCGTCCATCATCCGCAGGGCCGAGAAGAACAGGCCGGCCTGGGTGGCGTACCCGACGGCGCCCAGCCCGACGGCGACGAGCAGCACCCGGCGGCCCCGTGCGCCCGGGCCCGTCCGGCGCAGGTCCGGCCGCGCCAGCAGGATCAGGCCCATCAGCGCGGCGGCCAGGGTGAAGCGCACCAGCAGCAGCGCGCCGGGGGAGACGCCGGCGTCGTAGGCGAGCTTGCCGAAGATGGCCAGGGCGCCGAAGCACGCCGCGGAGACGAGGCACAGCAGTGATCCCATCCGTCGAGGGTCGGCGACCGGAGTCATCAGGTCCAGCGATGATTCGTGGAGCTGATTCGTTAGGATTTCCGCATGACCGCACTGGACCTGCGGCGGCTGCGCTTCCTGCGGGAGTTCGAGGAGCGGGGCACGCTGGCCGCGGTCGCCGCCGCGCTCGGCTACAGCCCCTCCACCGTGTCCCAGCAACTGGCGCTGCTGGAGAAGGAGGCCGGGGCGCGGCTGTTCGACAAGGCCGGGCGCGGGGTGCGGCTGACCGACGCCGGGCGGCTCCTGGCCCAGCACGCGCGGGTGCTGCTCGCGGCGGCCGAGGCCGCCGAGGCCGACCTGGCCGCGCTCGCCGGTGACATCCGCGGGACCGTCCGCGCCGGTGGCCTGCAGTCGGCGGCCCGGCGCCTGCTGGTGCCGGCGGTGGCGACGATGATGGCCGAGCACCCGCGGGTCCGGGTCGAGGTCTTCGAGCTCGAGCTCGAGCAGTCCCTGCCCGGGCTGCGGCTGGGCTCGGTCGACCTGGTCATCGGCGACGAGTACGACGGCCATCCCCGGCCCCGTCCGGCGGGGCTGCGCTTCACGACGCTGCTCGAGGAGCCGCTCAAGCTCGTCCTGCCGGCCGCCCATCCGCTGGCCCGGCCGGGCGGGCCCGTCGCGGTGGCCGCCCTGCGCTCCGACATCTGGGCCGTGTCCGCCGAGGGCACCGGGCACCACGCCATGGTCGTCGGGACCTGCCGGTCGCTCGGCGGCTACGAGCCGGACCTGCGCCACCGCTCGAACGACGCCGACGTCCAGCTCGAGCTGGTGCGGGCCGGGGCCGCCGTCGCCCTGATGCCGCCGCTGGCCCTGCCCGGCGCCGACCCCGCGCTGGCCGTCCGGGACATCGCCGAGGCCACGCTCCGCCGCCGCCTGGTCGCCGTGACCCGGGACGGCCCGCTTGCGCCCGCGTTGATCGCCTTTCTCGACGCGGTGGAGAGGACCCGCGACACGGACATGATGTAGACCCGGGACGGTTGTCCGCCCTCGGCTCAGCGCAGGTGCGTGCCCGGGGTGTGCCCGAAGGCGCGGCGGAACACGTCGATGAACGCGCTCGCCGACGACCAGCCGCACCGGTGGGCCACCACGGTCACCGGGGTGTGCTCGGCGAGCAGCACCAGCGCGTGGTACAGCCGCAGCTGGGTCCGCCACTGCGGGAACGTCATGCCGAGGTCCGCCTGGAACAGCCGCGTCGGGTCCGCCCGCTCGCCCCCGCCGCGGCGCCGAGCGCGGCCAGGGTCCGGTCGTCGGCCGGGTCGGCCCGCAGCATCGCGCACACCGCCCGCAGCCGCGGATCGGAGGGTGCCGGCAGGTGTACCGGCTGCTGCGGGGCGGCGCGCAGCCGGTCCAGCAGCACGGCCCGCAGCCGGCGGCGCGGCGCCGACTCGTCGTGCGGCGGCCGGGTGTACTCGACGATGAGCTCCCGCAGCAGCGGCCCGACGGCGAGCACGGTGGGCTCGCGCAGCCGCAGTGGGTTCGTGGCCGCGGGCAGCCCGAGCAGGTGCAGCTCGAGCTCGCCGTGCGCGTGATGGGCGTGCACGGTGCCGGCGGGAACCCAGATGGCCCGCGTCGCCGGCGCGATCCACGACCCGCGGTCGGTCGTGATCGCGAGCGTGCCCCGCGCCGCGTACACGATCTGGTGGTCGTCGTGACGGTGCGCGGTGATCCCGGTCCCGCGGGCGAGCGTCTGCACCCGCGTAGGCGCCGTGGCGACGTGGCGGATTTTCGTCATTGATTGGCATTCTATCGGAAGCGGGACAGCGCTCCGGGCCGCGAGCATGGCATGGTGATCAGATTGTCCGTCGGGCACGCGAGCGTCGACATCTACCAGGGCATGGTGGCCGCCCTCGTACCGTTCTTCGTGGCCGAGCGCGGCTACGGCTACGCGGCCGCCTCCGGCATCGTGCTCGCCGCGTCGCTGCTGTCCTCCGTGGCCCAGCCGGCGTTCGGCGCGCTGACCGACCGGTGGGCGCTGCCGTGGCTGCTCCCGCTCAGCACCGTCCTCGCCGGCCTGGGCATCGCCGTCAGCGGCGTCGGCGACTCGTACGCGCTGACCCTCGCGGCCGTGGCGGTGTCCGGCCTCGGCGTCGCCGCGTACCACCCCGAGGCGGCGCGGGTCGCCCGGATCGCCAGCGCCGGAAGGCACACCGGGATGGGCTGGTTCTCCCTGGGCGGCAACCTCGGCTTCGCGGCCGCCCCGCTGCTCGTCGCCGCGGTCATCGGCGCCGGCGGCCTGCGCTGGTCGCCGCTGCTGCTCCTGCCCGCCCTCGCCGGCGCGGCCCTGTGCCGCCGCCCGCCCACCGGGAAGAGCGCTTTTGCCGCCGCGGCCCCGCTTCCCGACGACAGGGCCGCGTTCGGGCGGCTGTCCCTGGTCGTGGTCCTGCGCTCGGTCGTGTTCGTCGGGCTCAGCGCGTTCGTCGCCCTGTACGCCCCGCAGCGCACCGCGGGCGGCGTCTGGGCGGGCGGCGTCGCACTGTTCCTGCTGTACCTCGGCGGCGCGGTCGGCACCGTGCTGGGCAGCCGCCTGGCGGAGCGGTTCGGCCGGGTCGCGGTGCTGCGCTGGTCGTACCTGACGGCGGCGGTCGCGGTGGCGGGGGTCGTGCTGGTGCCGGGCCCGGCGTTCTTCGCGTTCGTGGCGCTGGCGTCGGCCGGGCTGTACGTGCCGTTCTCGCTGCAGATCACCCTCGCCCAGGACTACCTGCCGTCGCGCGTCGGCACGGCGAGCGGGGTCACCCTCGGCCTGGCGGTCAGCGTCGGCGGGGTCGTGAGCCCGCTGATCGGTACCGTCGCGGACCACACGTCGCTGCAGACGGCCCTCGCCCCGCTGATCGTGCTGCCGGCCGCGGGCTGGCTGGTCGCCCGCACCCTGCGCGAGCCGCCCCGGCCGGCGTGAGCAACGGTATCGCAGATAGACGTCCGATTCCCGCAAGCCCGCCGCCCCCGGGGCGTGCGCTCGGCCCGCGGGTGGACGGCGGCGCCGGTACGCCACGGGGTCAGCGTGGTCCGCTCGGGGGTCCGCCACGCCCTGGGTCTGGTCCTCCACGACGCCGAGTGAGGCGCGGGGCGGCCGCGGTGCTGCCGCGGACCATGAGCGTCGCCGCCGGCTCCTGCAGGGAGGTCGCGCGGCCCCCGTCGATGAGCTCCAGCAGCGCCCGGGCGGTGTGCGCGCCGTACGCCTGGATGTCCCACGACAGGGCGGTCAGCCCCGGGTGCACCAGCACGCACAGCTGGGAGTCGTCACCGGCCACGATGGACAGTTCACCGGGGACCGCGACCCCCATCTCCTGGGCGACGTTGAGTGCCGCCACGGCCATCAGGTCGTTGTCGAAGATGACGGCGGTCGGCCGGTCCCGCCGCGACAGCAGCGCCCGGGTCGCGCGGGCGCCCTCCTCCCACGTGTAGTCGGTCTCGACGATGTCCGGGCCCGGCAGCCCGTGCGCGGCCATGGCCCGGTTGAACGCCTCGATGCGCAGCTGGGTGTGGTTGAGCACCGGCAGCCCGGCGACCCGGGCGATGCGCCGGTGCCCGAGCGCCACGAGGTAGTCCACGGCCGCCACGACCGCGGCCTCGTCGTCGGTCCACACCGCGGGCAGGCCGGTGCCGGCGCGGTCGCGGCCGGCCAGGATCGCGGGCACGCGCAGCTCCTCGATCACCGGGATCCGGTCGTCCTGCGCCCACAGGTCGGTGACCACCATGCCGTCGACGCGCCGCTCGGCCCACCACAGGCGCATCGCCTCGATGGCGGTGCGGTGGTCCTCGACGATCTGCAGCAGCAGCCCGATCCGCTGCGCCGACAGCTCCCGCTCCAGCCCGGCGATGAACCGCATGAAGAACGGCTCGACGCCCAGCGTGTCCGCGGACCGGGCGATGATCAGCCCGACGCTGTGCGCGCGGGAGCCCGACAGCGACCGCGCCGCGACGCTGGGCCGCCAGCCGAGGTCGTTGGCGATGTCGATGATGCGCTGGCGCGTCTCCGGCGACACGCCCGGGCGGCCGTTGAGCGCGTACGACACCGCGCCTATCGAAACCCCGGCGCGGGCCGCGATCGACGCGATCGTCGGCCGCCGCGGCGCCGTCACTTCGTCGCCCCCGCGGTGAAACCGTTGTAGATGAAACGCTGCAGCAACAGGAACACCACCAGGGTCGGCAGGATGACGAGCACCGCCCCCGCACAGATGATCTCCCAGTGTGCCCCGTACGGGCCCTTGAACCGGAACAGCGAGGTCGAGATGACCGCGAGGTCGGGCGAGGGCATGTACAGGAACGGCACGTAGAAGTCGTTGTAGATGACCACGCCCTTGACGATGACGACCGTGGCGATCGCGGGCTTGAGCAGGGGCAGGATCACCGAGCGGTAGATGCGCCACGAGGAGGCGCCGTCCAGGCGGGCGGCCTCGTCAAGCGACACCGGGATGCCGCGGATGAACTGCACGAAGATGATGATCGACACGATGTCGGTGCCGGTGTACAGCGCGATCGGCGCCCACCGCGTGTTGAACATCCCGAAGCTGTTCACCACCTGGAACGTCGCCACCTGGGTCGTGACCCCGGGCACGAGCGCGGCGAGCAGGAACAGGGCCACGACCAGGCGGCGCAGGCGGAACCGGAACCGGTCGATCGCGTACGCGGCCATGGAGCCGATGAACACCGTCCCCGCGACCGACACCACGAGGATGACGACGGTGTTCAGCAGCGCCGGCAGCATCTGGCCCTGGGTGAACGCGAACCGGTAGTTGTGCAGGTTCAGCCAGTCGTGCGGCAGGTCCAGCGGGCCGGTCGAGGCGGCCTCCCGCTCGGTCTTGAACGACGTGGTGAACACGACCGCCAGCGGCAGCAGCGTCACCACGGCGGCGAGCACGAGCGAGAGGTACTTCGCGATACGAGCCGTCATACCAGGTCCGCGCCCTCGTCGGGGACCAGGCGCCGCTGCACCCAGGAGACCAGCAGCACGATCGCCAGCAGCACGATCGCCGCGGCCGAGGCCAGCCCGACCTTGTTGAACTGGAAGGCGAGCTTCACCGTCTGGATGACGAACGTGGTGCTGCCGTTGGCGCCCGCCGTCATGATGTACGGGATCTCGAACACCGACAGCGAGCCGGAGACGACGAGGATCGCGCTCAGCCCGATCACCGGCCGGATGCCGGGCACGATCAGGTGCCGGACCTGCCGCCAGCGGCTCGCCCCGTCCAGCTCCGCGGCCTCGTAGATCTCGCCCGGAATGGACTGGATCGCGCCCAGGAACAGGACGAAGTTCAGTCCGAGGTACCGCCACAAAGAAACGCCGGCGAGCGACCAGTTCACGAGGTCCGGGTCGCCGAGCCACAGGTGCTGCCCGTGCACGCCGAACAGGCGCAGCACGGAGTCGAGGGTGCCGCCGGGCTGGAAGAAGTACAGGAACACGAAGCCGATGGCGACGCCGTTGATGAGGTACGGGAAGAACAGCACACCCTTGAAGAAGGCCCGGAACCGCACATTGAAGCTCAGCACGGTCGCGAAGTACAGCGCCAGCACCATCTGCACCGCGCCGGAGGCGAGGTAGAACAGGCTGACGAAGAACACCTGGAACAGGTCCGGCCGGGTGAACAGCTCGGCGTAGTTGTCCGGCCCGACGAACGGCATCTCCGGGCTGAACCCGTCCCATTTGGTCAGGCTGTACCAGACGAGGTTCGCCACCGGCGCATACGTGAACGTCAGCAGGAAGGCCAGCGGCACGAGCAGGAACAGCCACGGCGTCGCCTTGGTCGTGAGCCGCCGCATCAATGCATCGCCGCCGCCCACTTCTTGTTGAGCTCGGCGAAGTAGGCGTCCAGGCCGCCCCCGGCCGCGCCCCGCGCGAGGTCGACGATGTGCTGGCGGTAGTCGGGCTTGCTGAGGCCGATCTCCGACTCGTTGTCGATCTTCGACACCAGCGCGTTCTTGTCCTGGCTCAGCTCGACGAACTGCACCCCGGCGCCCTGGTACGCCTGCAGCGTCGCCGGCAGCGCCCCGGACCTGAGCGTCGGCAGGAGGCTCTGGTCCTGCGCGTACGTGCTCTTGTCCACGAACCAGTCCAGCCAGGCCCGCGCCGCCTCCTTGTGCTTGGAGTGGATGCTCACGCCCTGCAGGTAGTCGGGGGAGTCCAGCGCGCAGTAGTGCCCGCCCGGCTGGGCCGGCCACGGCATGAAGCCGATGTTCGCCGGGTCGGTGCCCGCGAGCTTCGCCGCCTGCTGCATCTGCGAGATCGCCCACGAGGCCAGCATCAGCGTGCCGGTCTTGCCGGTGGCGATCTGGCTCTTCGCGGCGTCCCAGGCGGTCGTGGTCGGGTCGGTCTCGACCAGCCCGTCGTGCACCACGTCGTAGAGCAGCCGGTCGATCTGGGCCATCTCCTTGCCCGCCGCCCACGGCGCGGGGTCGGTCGCGAGGTTGTCGTTGGCCTTCGTGTCGCAGCTGCCCGAGCCGAGGTAGCTCTGCCAGGCCGTCATCGGCCAGCCCTCGTGGTAGATCGTGTACAGCGGGGTCGCGCCCGTCTTCGTCTTGATCGCGCGCAGGTCGGCGCGGAACTCGTCGAACGTCTTCGGCCACGCGGTGATCCCGGCCTGCTGCCAGACCGCCTTGTTGTACACGATGCCTGTCGCGTTGCCGTTGATGGCGACGCCGTACACCTGGCCGTCGACGGTGCCCTTGTCGACGAAGCGGTACTTCTGGGCGAGCTCGCCCTGCCCGCCGAGCGGCGCGAAGAACTTCGGGTAGTCCGGCACCGGCACCGCCGCCGGGATCATCAGCACGTCGCCGTAGTTGTCGCTGTTCATCCGGATCTTGACGGCGCCCTCGTAGTCGCTTATCGCCTCGAACTTGACGTGCACGTTCGGGTACGTCTTGTTGAACTCGGCCGCGTACCGGTCCAGGGTGCCGTCGCCGGCCAGGTCGGTCTTGTGGGTCAGCACCGTGATGTCGCCGCTGACCTTGGCCGGGTCGGCCGGAGCCGCGGCCGACCCGCCGGTGTCGCCGTGCCCGCCGTTGCAGCCGGCCGCGCCCAGCAGCACCGCCACGGCCGCCAGCAGCGCCGCTGAGCGCTTGCGCATGTGTCTCTCCTTCTCGCGTTCTCGAGCCGGACTACGGGTTCTGGGTCAGCAGGTGGGCCTTGTAGCCCTCGCCGAACGTCGCCGTCGGCGTGCCGTTCCAGTCGGTGATGAGCACGTTGCCGGCGCTGCCGCACACGCCCCACGGGTTCCACGTCCACGCCAGGTACCCGACGCCGTGCGCGTCGGCCCACGTCATCACCTGGTCGATGTAGTCGTGGGCGCAGGTGTTCTGGCCGATCTCGGTCGCCACCAGCGGGACCTGCGCGGCGACCGGGGCGATCTGGCTGTCCCAGCAGGCCGCGGTCACGCAGGCGTTGAAGTTGTACGTGTGCCACGACGCCGCGAGGTTGCCCGTCGGGTCCGTCGGCTTGTACTGCAGCCACTGGGTCATGTCGTTGGTCCACGTCAGCCCGGCGGTGAAGATGACGTTCGTCGCGCCGGTGGCCCGGACCGCGTTCACCAGGCTCTGCATGCCGGCCACCTGGTACCCGATCCCGGTGCAGGTGCCGCCGTCGCGCAGGCAGGTCCACGCCTCGGTCGCGTCGGTCCAGTTGTTCGCGGCGTCCGGGTACGGCTCGTTGAACAGGTCGAACACGACCGCGTTGTTGCCCTTGAACGCCGTGGCCACCTGGGTCCAGAACGTGGGCGCGTACTGCGCGTCGGGCATCGGCTTCTGGCAGGTCGCCTTGACGTCCGAGCAGCCCGCCCCGGCCCCGGAGTACTGCCCGTAGTTCCAGTGCATCTCCACGATCGGCGTGATGCCGCTGCCGACCAGGAGGTTCACGTAGTCCTTGACCGCCTGCTGGTACGCGGCGCCACTGGTGCCGGCCGCGGGCACGTCGGCGGTACCGAGCCAGCACTCCTCATTGAGCGGGACGCGCACCACATGGACGTTCCAGGTCTTCATCGCGTCGATCGACGCCTGGTCCGCGGGCCCGTCCCACATGCCGTTGCCCTGGATGCAGGCGAACTCGCCGCTGGACCGGTTCACGCCCAGCAGCCGGTACGGCGTCCCGGCCGCGGTCACGAGCTTGTTGCCGGACACGTGCAGGGCCGGGGCCTTGCCGCCGGTACCGCCACCGGACTGGCTCGGGCCGGGGCTGCTCGGCTTCGGGCTGCTCGGCCCGGAGCTCGTGGGCGTGCCGGTGCAGGCGACGCCGTTCAGGGCGAAGTTCGTCGGCTGCGGGAACGGGGTGGCCTGGGCACCGGTCCACGAGCCCTGCAGCCCGACGGACGTGTTGGTGGCACCGGTGCCGATCGAGCCGTTCCAGCCGACATCGGTGGCGGTGATGGCGGTGGTACCCGTAAATCCGGCGTTCCAGCCACCCCCACGGGTCTGCCCGGCCGGCAGCGTGAAGGTCAGGGTCCAGTGGCTGATCGGGTCGCCGAGGTTCTTGATGGCCAGGCCGGTGGTGAACCCGCCCGCCGTCGGCGACGACTGCCACGTGCTGAGATTCTGGTACGTGACCGAGCAGCCGGCGCTGGCGGCCGTAGCGGGCAGCGTCACGACGGCGACCCCGGCCACGGCGAGCGCGCCGACCGCGCCCATAGCCAGCGCGGCTCTTCGTTGCTTCATGCGGTCTCCTCGTTGGTGACGTCGATGGATGACGCACCCGGGAACATGAAGAACTTAAAGGTTTAAGTCAAGACGATCGATGCCCTGAAGGCCGTGATGTTCGAGCGGGGCTGAAACTTTCGCGGCCCGTTGATTAAGCTCTTAAGTCCGTGGATCGCTGGTACCGTCCGGCCATGGCCCGACGACCGTTACTCACAGCGGCGGCGTACACCGCCGCGACCGTGGTTGTGCTGCTGCTCGGGATGGCCTTGGTGTCCTTCCGGCACACCACGCTCCTCCAGGGCGGCGGAAAGACCGCGGTCCTACTCGCCGGCGCGGCACTCCTGGTGCTCGGAGCGGGACGCCTGGTCTTCAAGGCCCTCCGGGGCATGATCCGGCCCCGCGACCACTGAATGCCGCTCAGGCGGCCTGACACACGCGGTGCAACGTTGTGGTCACGGCACTAGCCAGGCAGCGGCGTCCAGGTCGAGCGGTCGATGCACGAGCCGAACCGGACCTCGCGCACCATCCGTTCCAGCATCGTCCGGGTCACCGTGCGACTGTCCGAGGTGCGCAGCTTGAGGGTGCACCCCGGCTGGTACTGCACGATCAACGCGGCCCCGTCGGGCTCGACGACCCCGTCGGAGTTCGCCTTGGTGACATACCAGGTGTCGTACCCGCCGATCGGCACAGGCGCCCCGAACAGCGAGCCGTACTGGACGTTGACCCCGATCTCGCTGGAAACGTTGAGCAAGGTCCGATGGTCGGCGTCCTGGAAGTTCAGCACGGTGTACGCGTCGAGCGGCTTGGAGATCACCGACGACGCACGCAGGCCGTCAGGCACGAAGCCGAGCCGGAACGGTACCTTCACGTCGTACGGCGGCCCGATCCGCACCGCCACGGCCGCCTTGGCCAGGCGGTCCTGCGGGGCCGAGCCGTACGCGATGATCCACGCGCCCGTCGGGTCGCGCCGGGCGACGCCCGCAGCCGCGTTGCCGACCGAGTCCTGAGGTGTAAACCTCCGCAGGGCGAAGCCGGTCGCCGAGTTGCCGAGGTCGATCCGTCGCGCACCCGCCAAAGTGCTGGGATCGTAGCTGTCACCCGGATCGTGGACCTCCGCCAGCACGTCGCCGCCGAGGACCAGGTGCTGCACGTCGCCGGATGCGTCGTAGCCCTGCAGCTCGAATCCGCTGTCCGGCGTCACAACTGCCGTGAGCTGCGACGGGCCCCGGTTGTACGGCGCTCCGGGGGCGATCACCGGCCGTGTGAACTGCCCCACGGCGAGCGTCGCCATCACTGCAACCGCCAGCGCACCAGCCACCACGCCCACCCGGCGGCGCCGCCGCAACCGCACCGCACCGGCCCTGACGTCGTCGAGCAGGCCGGCTCCATCGGATGCCAGGCCCGCGTGCTCCTCAAGGCTCTCCCGCAACACATCAATACTGTTCATCCCGGTCATCACTGCCGCCTTTCGGTCGCGAAGCTGGAGTCGGCCGGCTCGATCCGCAAAGCCGCCAAGGCACGCGTCGCGTTGCTGCGCACAGTGGCCGGGCGGCAGCTGAGCACATCTCCGATCTCGGCGTCGGAGAGCCCCTCGTAGAAGCGCAACACCAGCGTCGCGCGCTGCTGGGGCGGCAGGCCGGCCAGCCGTTGCCACATCGCCTCGCGGGCCGACGCGTCAGTGGCGAAGTCGCGCTGGGCCGGCGCCGCCGGCCCGTCGAGCGCATCGAACGTCAGCGGCACCGTCACCACCCGGCGACGGCGGCGCTGCGACAAGAACTCGTTGGTCAGCATCGCCCGCACGTAGGCATACGGCTCGTCCAGCACACCGATGCGCCGCCACCGGACCAGGGCACTGGTGAGCACGTCCTGCACCAGGTCACGAGCCGATTCTCGCTCACCGCACAGCAGCGTCGCGTAACGCAGCAACGCCGGCAACCGGGCCTGCGCGAAGTCCTCGAACCTCATAAGCCTCCTTCCGTCGGGAGAGAAACGCAGAAGGCAACCGATTTGCTGCATCGAGCCGGAAAATAGCGCGTCGTCGAGGACAGACCTCGACCCGAGCGCTCCCCGCTCGCCCCGCTCGTCACGCCGTTGTGCACCCCGGGGCGGAAACGGTTCCAGGTACGCGCTGAACGCCTCGCCGGTGCAGCCCCAGATCGTGGCGGTGTGTCCGGCCGGGTCGCGGTAGTACGCATCGAACGGACGCCCGACGCCACAAGTGCCTCACCCCGAGGTACATGCCGGGCCGCCCACGCGTGGACCTCACCTCACGTTGATACGCGAGAACCGGGGAAACCGGGAGCCGTCGAGTGCGGCTCCGATGACCCGCTGGGCGATGCCGGCGTCCACCACGACACAGGCCACCTCCATCGCTCCCGATCCGATGCTGCCGCCGTCGCAGTGGCCGAGCCCGGTCCAGCCGAGCACCTCATCCAGGTGGGCCATGATGGCGTTGCGCAGGTCGAGGTCGTCCGCATTGCCCCAGCGGCCGTCCAGGTCGTACTGCACCTCCATCCAGACGGCCTGCCCGGAGCCGAACTCCGCGAACCCCTGAGCGCGGGCGTCGGCGAGCACGCACTCCAGCCCGTCGCGGCGGTGGTGCGTCCGGGTCTCGCCCAGCTCGCCGACAACACCCCAATGCTCGGTGATCTGTCCACCGTCCGACCAGGCCTCGTGGTACCGAAGAAGCCCGCCCGAATCCCGCCGATACAGCTTGATCATGCGGCCACCGTACTGACCACGCGCGCCCCTCAGAAGGCCCGGTGACGCGGAGCTCCGACGACGAAGCGTGACGAGCTGCTCTGGGCGCGCTGGCTGGTGATGGCGCGCGGAGGACGAGGTGGCAGGGGGGCCGCGTGTACACACCGGTACCCTCGCCGGGTGACCTCCAACGACGACCCAGCCGACGGGCAAGCCCGATTCCACCAGCTCAGCGCCGCCGTGCGGGAGAGCCGGCCCGAAGACGACCCGGCGCTGCTCGCAGCTCTGCTCGCCGAGCCCGACCGGCTCATGGCAGAGTCGGTGCTGACGTCCCTTGTGGACACCAGGGCCGAAGGGCTGGCCTCGCCGGCGTCGTTCGCCGAGTGGGCGAAGCCGGTGCTGGACGCGGTGGGCACCGACGGATTCATCGCCCGCCGCGTGCAGGAGTGGTCCCTGTTCAAGGCGCTGCAGTCCGGCGAGCCGATCGATCGCGAGGCGCTGGCGGCCGCGTCCAACTGGCTCCAGCGCAAAGTGGTCGAGGAGGTCGATTCGGCCACGGTACTGGGGGTGCTGGGCGAGACCGGCCGCACGAAGCGGGTCCGCAACCTCGCGAAGACCCGCGCCGGGCGCCTGCGATCCCCGGGCCGGTGAACGGCAGACCCCGCGGCCCGGAGCGCCGGCCGGTCACGCCGGAGAGGCGGGTCGCGATCGGGGAGGCGATACTGCGGATCGAGGAGCTCGTCGACCGCGGTGACGACGCCACCGCTGCGATCGAGAAGCTGAACGAGATGACCGGCCACAGCTTCGGGCTCGACGACTTCCACCACCACTGCGGAGCGCCCGACCGTGAGCAGCTAATCGAGTGGGCGTGCGCGCCGCGACCAGTCCGACTGCCCGACGTCACCCGAGACGAGCTGGTCGAGATCGTGCGTCGCATCCTCGCCGACCCGACCGACGACTGGTACATCGAGGCGTTCGAGCGCAACACCGTGATGCCCGGCGCGAGCGGACTCATCTTCCACCCGCCGCCCGAGCTGCGGGACGCGACGGCGCAGGAGATCGTCGACGCCGCGCTGGCGTACCGCCCGATCGCGCTGTGACGCGGTACGAGCTTGAACGGCATGTCCGCGAGCCGGGGCGCCGAGGTCTGAGCCTTCCGCGCACGTCCTGGGCGGCGAAGTTACTCCCCTCAACGGTGATGTACCTGCCACCAGGAACGAGGACTCGGCGGCTTCGAACGCGTTACGGCACGGGGCCGTAGGGGCGGAGACGCCGAGCCGTGTCCTCCACGCCTGCCGGGGATCGAGCGAGCGCGTGTCCGCGGGGGGTGGCGGCGGGCGGGTAGCCACCGATCTGGTACTGCCCGACGCCTAGCGTGTGCAGGGCGTTGGCCTGGCCGAGCTGGCAGCCGAGCTGTCGGTAGAGGTCGACGGCCCGCCCAGCGCTGATGGTCGCGGCCCTGTGGTCGCCGATCAGGTTCAGCACGATGCCGAGGATGTGCAGGGCGTTGGCCTGGCCGAGCCGGCAGCCGAGCTGTCGGTAGAGGTCGAGGGCCTGCCCAGCGCTGATGGTCGCGGCCTTGAAATCGCCGGCCATGCACTGCGCGCGGCCGAGGATCTGCAGGGCGTTGGCCTGGCCGTACCGGTTGCCGAGCTGGCGGGACAGGACAAGGGCCTGCGCGGCGCTGGTGGTCGCCGCCGGGTAGTCGCCGGACAGGTACTGCACACGGCCGAGGATGTGCAGGGCGTTGGCCTGGCCGAGCGGGCAGCCGAGGTGCCGATAGAGGTCAAGGGCCAGCCCGGCGCTGGTGGCGGCCCCCGCCAGGTCGCCGGTCATGCACCGCACGATGCCGAGGGTGCTCAGGGCGTGAGCCTGGCCGAGCTGGTCGCCGAGCAGTCGGTACAGGTCGAGGACCTGCCGGGCGGTGATGGCCGCGGCGGCGTAGTGGCCGCTCTGGTGCTGCACAACGCCCAGGGTGTTCAGGGCGTTGGCCTGACCGCTCAGGTCGCCGAGCTGCCGGTACAGGTCGAGGGCCTGCCCGAGGGTGGTGGTCGCGGCCGGGTAGTCGTCGGTCAGGCGCTGCGCGTCGGCGAGGTTGGTCAGGGTGAGGGCCTGGCCGGGATGATCGTCGGCATCTCGCGCGCCCGCCAGGGCCGCATGGTGCAGGTTCAGGGCCAGCGTCCACGGGCCCTGGATGCGCAGGTGGTCGTGCAGCGCGGCAGGGATTCCGACGGCGGCCGGGGTACGGCGCCGGGCGGCGGCCCAACCCGCCACGGCAACCAGGTTGGACTGCTCCGCGTTGAGCCAGTCGGTGGCCTGTTGACGACTGGCCAGGGCGGGGGTCTCGACGGGCACCCAGCTGGTCTGGTGGACGGCGGGCGGGGTGCGATGGGTCTGCATCCGAGCGGCGGCGGTGACGGTGTGCAGGTAGAAGCCGAGCAGCCGGTCCAGGGCGGCGTCCTGCTCGGCGGGGGTGTCGGTGGCGGCCATGGTACGGGCGTGTTCAGCGATCAGATCGTGGAAGCGGAAGCGTCCCCGGTGCGGTTCGGTGATCAGGCTGTGTTCGAGCAGGTCCTCCAGCCCGCGGCTGGTCGCGGCGAGGCTGGCGTCGTCCAGGGCCGCCGCAGCGTAGGCGTCCAGGTCCGGACCGGTGTGCAGGCCCAGCCGGCGAAACAGCCGCTGCCGGTCGGCGGGCAGGTCACGGTAGGACAGGTCGAAGGCGGCCGCCACCGCAAGGTCCCCGCTGGCCAGTCCGGCCAGCCGGTCGCGGGTCCGGTCCAGGTCGTCGGCCAGGTCGGCGACGGTCCAGGTGGGGTGGGTGTGCAGGCGGGCTACGGTCAGGACGATCGCCAGGGGCAGGTTCCCACACAGCCGGATGATCCGCTCGACGCTGACTGGGCCGACTCGGTCGGCGCGCACCCCGGCGGTCGCGGCTCGGGACAGGAACAGCTCGGCGGCGGATCCCGGGGGCAGGATGTCCAGCGACACGAAGGCAGCGTCGGGCAGTACGGTCAGCTTCCGGCGGCTGGTGACCAGGACGAGGCAGCCGGGTGCGCCGGGCAGCAGCGGGGCCACGTGGGCGGCGCCGGCGGCGTCGTCGAGCACCAGCAGCGCGCGTTTGTGGGCCATCCGGTCGCGCCACAGGGCGGCCCGGGCATCCATATCGGCGGGGATCTGCGCCGCGGCGACCCCGTCGGCCTGCAACAGCGCCGCCAACGCCGCGGCTGGATCGACCCGGGCATGCCCTGGCTTGTGGGCCTGCAGATCCACGAACAACCGCCCGTCCGGAAACCGGGCGGCCAGGCGATGGGCGGCATGCACCGCGAAGGCGGTCTTTCCCACCCCGGCCATGCCATCTACGGCATGGATCGCTACCGTCCGCGCCCGCTGTTCGGTGGCTCCGTCGCCGACCGCGACGAGCAGGCGCTCAAGCTCGTCCTGGCGACCCACGAAGTCGGCCACGTCGGCGGGCAGCGTCTGCGCAGCCCGCAGCGGAGTCGGGTCTGCCACCGCCGAGTCCCGCTGCGTACGGGCACCCGGAACCCACAGCCAGGCGTCCTCGTCGACTTCCTTCTCGCGCACGCGTATCCGACGGAACTGGTCGCGGTCCAGTGCACTGCGCCCGCTGGCCACCCAGTCGCGATGCACCACATGCGACAGCACGACCACCAGCGCAGCGTCCGGTTCATCCGCCAGCGCCTGCCTGGCAGCTGACGAGTTCACCAGGCGACTGGCTCCCACCACGGCCCTCCCGACGAACCCGTTCGCGCCCTGCCGAACCGGACCCTCGTCAATCGCCATCCGCAACCGAAGCCGTCCACCACGACCAGCCTGAAGACTCTGTCGATGCAACAGTGCGGCCAGTTCGAAACAGAACTCGCCGACCACCCGCTGCGGCGCCTCGCCAGCGGGAATCAACGCGAGTTCCTCGTCCCCGCCCGTCTGGCGCTGCCATCGACGCCTGTCGACGTCGGCGCGGACCGCGGCGGTGTCCAGCAGCTGCACCAATACCCGCTGGATCTCGCCTTGCGCGATATCGTCGCGGGCGCCGTAGCCCTGCACGTCAACCGCCAGGCACAGGTAACGGCGAAACATGGCATCGATGCTCATCGACTCTCGTCCCATTTGTCGGCGCCGATCGGTTGCGGCGCCATCGTAGGCAGCCCCGACCGCCACACAACAGGCGTCCAGATCCGGAATAGACCGTACGAATATGCGGAGTTCGTCGATGATCGTCCATGGATAAAGATCTTCGAGGGGTTCGGCTTGATCGGCATCCGGGACGGAGCGTGTCGTGACATTGTCCGATGTATTGATCCCGGAGCGGGCCGACGACCCCATCCGCCCTTGCCCAGTGCTGGAATTGCTCCGGCGTCCAGCCGCGCCGACGGACGAGCCAGTCGAGGGCCCCGAACGTCGGCGACGAACCGCCGTCCAGCGGCGCCCCGTAGCTGGTCGACCTGACGCACGGATCGCGGGCAGATCCGTGCACTCGGTTTTGGCACGGTCTATCTTCGTGCCCGCGATTCGCAGTATTGCCGTGTCGCTGCGGATCGGCTGACTCCGTTCATGGAACGTTCTGCAGCGCGGGGACGCGGGCGCGGAGGGCGGCGACGGAGGTGGCGGCGTCAGCGGCGTAGAAGCGGAAGACGCGGGCACGGGCACGCTTGCCCAGCGGGCGCGTGAAGGTCACCGGCCGGGTGAGTTCCACCGACACGGTTGTCTGGCCGCCTTGGGAGAGGTCGACGCATCCGTCATCGTCAACCGCCCCCTTTTTGCCGCGCGCGATTCGGCGTTCGACCCGGACGGCGGCGATGTCCTGCGCCGGGATCCGGATGTCCAGAAGGGCGCCGGAGCGCAGCCGCAGAGAGCCGTCCGCTCCGATGACGTGGGGGCGGACCACCGAAGAGGCGAATAGGCCAAAAAAGAAGAGTACGCCCCATACGTCGAGGGCGAGCGTGATGTACCGGACGAGCGGCCAGGGGATGAGCAAGGCGAGAACCACCGTCTCGATGACGCAGACGCCGACGAGGATGAGTAGCAGGCCAGCGCCGCCGGAGGCGTACCGGACCGCGATGTCACCCTCTCGCACGCCGTGCCGCCAGCGGCCCGTCAGCAACCGCAGAATGCTGGTGTAGAGACGGAACTCGTGGATCATCAGCCTGAGCCCTGGAACTGACACCACGTCGGCGGCGATCGTGTAGAGAGCGGCCCCCCTGGCCAGGCCACCGCGCCGGTAGCGCAGGTAGGTCGTGGCCATCCTCGCCACCAGAAATATGAGGGGGACAGTCATCGCCAGTTCCAGAGCCAGGCGGACCGTGGAACCGACGTGGACTCCGGCCGTGGCGCACAGCGCCAGCAGCAGCACGCCGGCCACCCTGGCCCCGATCGACCACCACACCGCCTTGCGCAGGGTACGGCTTGCGGTGCGGTCCGTCATGACTTCCTCATCAGGTCGATGGCGCGACGGATCGCGGCGGCCTGGGCCGGGGCGAAGTCTGCGTAGAACGCAGCGGCAAAACCCTCGGCCGTGTCCTCAAGCTCCCCTTCGGGGAACGGGATCGCCTTCCGGACCGTCTCCGGGATAGCCGCGACCAGGGCCAGGGCGGTTTCCTCGATCCGGTGATCGTCTGCCGGCAGCTCGGCCAGCCCATCCAGGCGGGCGTAGACCGCGTAGGCCTGTTCGGCTGCCTCAGGATCTGAATCGAGTACCCGAGCAAGCTCACGGAGCCAGCCGGCGCCGCGGGCCAAGGGCGCGGTTTCCAAGAGAGCCAGGATCTCGCGGTCCTTGGCTGCCATCGCCGGTTCCGGCCCCGGCTTTCCCGCGCCGACGTCGGCCAAGCGGTCGAACAGCGCAGCCAGTCCGGCAGAGACGGGTGCCTGCCCGAAGTCCCTGCCTCCGGCCTCGGCCTGTCGCAGCAGCGGAGCCAGCCGGACCCGGCGCCGGCGGATGTCCTCTTCCTGACGGGCGAGGTCGCTATCGAGCTCACGCAGGATCTCCGCCAAATCTCGTCCGGCGTCATCGGCCAGCGCGTCGCCCACCTCGTCCAGGCTCAAACCCAGCTCGGTCAGGCGCCGTACCCGGGCAAGCTCGACGGCGTCCCGCAGCGAGTACTCGCGGTACCCGTTCGCTCTACGCTCGGGCTCAGCCAGCAGACCGATCCGGTGATAATGCCGGATCGCCCGGGTGCTGATGCCGACCAGTCCGGCGAGTTCTCCGATCCTCACCCCTCAAGGGAACACCATGACGCCGCGACAAGGTCAAACCGCTTGCCACGTCAGCGTGGTGCGCTCGCCACTGGGTTCATGGAGTACGTAGGTCGGGTACCGGGCCGGCCGCTCGACCGGTTCATCGATGACATTTACTGTCTGAATGGGGTGCCGCGCCACCGCCGGATGAACGTCCCGCCGATGCCGTCGGCACACCTGTTCCTCAATCTGGGCGGACCGGTCCGCCTATGGGATCCCGACGCATTGGTACCGCCGGCGGTGCTTACCGACGGGTGGTTCATGGGTCTGTGGACCAGGCGGTTCGTCTTCGAGTACCCCACCCGGGTGCGGCTGGTCGGGGTGCATTTCAAGCCTTGGGGGATGTCGCCGTTCGTCGATATGCCAGCAGCCGATCTCCAGGACCGATGGGTACCGGTCGACGCCGTCTGGCAACGGTCGTTGGACCGGATTCGCAACCAGGTCGGGGACACCGCTTCGGCGAGCGAGACGCTGCGAGTCTTGGAGGCCGAGCTGCGATCGCGACTTACCGAAGCACCGCCGCATGGTCTCGACCTGGTCCGGTACGCCGGCGGCCGGTTGGAATCTTTGCACGGCGCGGTCTCGGTCGGTGCGCTAACCGATTCCATTGGGGTCAGTGGCACTCACCTGGCCACGCAGTTCAAGTCTCACGTTGGGGTCACTCCGAAGCGGGTGGCGCGAATCTATCGGTTTGCGCAGCTGATCCTGTCCGTGGACGCCCTGCGTCCGGTCGATTGGTCGGCGCTTCAAGGTTTCACCTGCGTCGGCGCCCTACGTCCGGGCGACGTGGGAAGGCATCGGCACGATTGTGATGGGTCGGCACCTGTTCGACCTGGTGAACGGCTGGGAGGGTCATCCACCGGCTGGTGAGCACGTGGTTGTGGTGTCCCGTCGGCCCAAGCCGGAAGGCTGGCACCCCGAGGCGTCGTACCATTTCGTCGGTGATGTGGCGGCCGCCGTCGACAAGGCCAAACAGCTCGCCGGGCAGCGAGACGTCGCGGTGAACGCCGGCGAGGTGGGAAGCCAGATCCTGGCGGCCGGCCTCGTGGACGAGGTGGCGATGGACGTGGTGCCGGTGGTGTTCGGGTCGGGCAAACGCTACTTCGGCCGCATCGACGGGCAGTATCTGCTCGAGGATCCCCACGTGGTCATCCAGAGCAACCGGGTACTGCACCTGAGGTTCAAGGTACGCCGATAGACGCCTACGGATCACCGGACCGGAGTGGCGCAACCCGGGTCGATACGATCACACAATGGGTGCTGAGGATGAGGTTCGTGCGCTGTCGGCGCGGTGGGACGAAGCGCTGCTTGCCAACCACCCGGAACGGGTCGCGTCCTTCTGAACGACGACTGGGTCTACGTCGGCCCGGACGGCGTGACCCCCAAGTCCGACATCATCGGCTGGATCGCCTCTGGTCGTCTGCGGCACGACCGCATGACCTCGGTAGGCCCAGAGCACGTGGTACACGCCGGCGACACCATCGTTCTGACGGCGCGCAAGACCAGCGTCGGCACCTGGGACGGCAGCGTACACCGCCGATGAATGGATCACCGAGGTCTACGTCCGGGCAGGCGACGGCTGGCGCTGCGCACTGAGCCAGAAGACGCCGGCCCGCTCCGACGCCTGATCGGGTCATCCGGCGGGTTTGATACGCAGGACGGCGATGGTGGCGCGGATCTCGACCACCTCCAGATTCATAACATCGTTGACCGTCGCGACGCTTCCCAACTTGCAGTTCATCCTGACACCGCCGCGGCCCTGCGACGACACGCCGCCGCCACCCGAACAGCCCGACAGGCCGAAGCCCGACCCGGTCACCGGCGCGACCATCTCGATCGCGTCGGCGGTGATCGCCGTAACCTCGATCGGCCCGAGGCCATACCGTTCCGGCAGCACCACGACGTCGCCCACGGCGACCTCGATCTGGCAACTCCCGCCAACACACGGCCCGCTCGGCGCAGGCGACGGTGCGGCCGCCTGCGAAGAAGCCGGTACGCCACTGGCGGCTGAGGTCGCGGATGCGGACCCAACCGAAGAATCCGTTGAGCACGACGTCAGAGCAGCGAAAACGACTACCCCGACAACAGCGATCGCTGCGAACCACAACTCCTGCGGCATCTTAGCCATAGATCTCAGGCTATACCTGACCGAGCCCGCGCCGGCCGTCGGCGCGATCGCACAGCTCGGAGCGCCGATCAGCGCCGCCACAGCAGCCTATCGAGCGTGCGAGTGTTGCCGAACGGTCGGCGGCAAATGAGGATGTCGGTGACGTGTGCTGCAGATCGAGTGGCGATAGCATTCCTTGAATGCGACTCAGCGTTCTCGGCGCGTGCGGTGCGTGGCCCCAGGCGGGCGAGGCGTGCAGCGGTTTCCTCGTCGAGCACGACGGGTTCCGGCTACTTCTCGACCTCGGCTATGCGACCGTCCCGCGGCTGTTGAGGCGAATCCCCGCGGAACAGGTCGACGCCGTGTTCGTCAGCCACGGCCACCCCGACCACTGCGCGGACCTCAACCCACTGCTGCGGGCCCGTGCTCTCGGCGGCCGATCATCATCACCCCTACCGATCTACGCGCCGGCGGGCGCGCTCGATGCAGTGCTGGCACTGGACCGCCCCGGGATGCTCGACGACACATACGTGGTGCACGACGTCCTACCCGGCGCCCTGTTCGAACTCGGGCCGTTCCGGGCCGAGACCCGGCTCCTGCCACATTGGGAACCGAACGCCGGTATCCGTCTGGTCGCCGACGGTCGAGCATTCGCCTACACGGGCGACGCCGGGCCCAGCCGACATGTCGTAGACCTGGCCAGGGAGGTGGACCTGCTGGTGGCCGAGGCGACATACCCGGACCACGTGCCGGACCACTCGAGGCGGTACCTGTCGAGCGCGCGCACAGCCGGCCGGCAGGCTGCGGAAGCCAGTGCAGATCATCTGCTCCTGACTCATCTCTGGCCGGGAACCGACCCGCAGATCGCGCTGGCGGCGGCTGCCGAGACGTACGGCGGCACCTTGGACGTGGCCGTCAGCGACTTCACCGTCGATCTGGCCTGAACACACCCGGACCGCACCCGCTCATCGGCATCTTGTGGGCTGCGACAGCTCGTCGCGGTTCAGCCGGCAGTGCCGCTGCCAGTTCGGTGTCCGGCCGGGTCCAGGACGCCGAACGCTGGTGCGCGGCGTGCCCGTTGATGCCGTGGTTCGCGCAAACGCCACTCGCGACCTGGTTCCGGTCGCGATGATGACGATCATGCTGAGACACCGGCGGCTGGGGATAGTCGGGCGCGCGGACGGCGAGGCCGTCAGTCCATGTCCTGGTTCTGCGGCCGTGATGCTTGCAGGAGGTGAGTCGGTCGCGGACGACGGGTGCTGTGTTGAGCTGAGCGACGGTGGTTGCGATGTGCTGATTGTTGATGGCGATCCCGGTAAGGACGCCGACGATCGAAGCCGCGATACACACGACGACCTTGGTTCGTCGACGCACCGGCGATCTGCTGACGCCATCGTCGGCAGGCGGTTCGAACCCGGGCCGCCGTCCGCACACCCGGCGACCCGGAAACCGTGCGGTACCCGGCTCCGCCCGTTGCGCATCTGAGCCGTCGCGGGGGGGGGGGGGGGGGGGGGGGGAGCTGCTGGTCTTCGGCCTGTTCGGCTGTCGTTGACGACGGTGACGGGATCGCGGAGGTCCCCGGTGGCCTCCGCGGTCCCGTCCGGTCTGATCAGGCCGGAGTGGCCTGGAAGTACTGGTTGTTGCCGCCGGTCCACCCGTAGGTGTCGAGTTTCGCGCCGTCGCCGCGCGCGTCCTGGTACACGTCCAGGTAGAGGCCGCTGGAGACGTTCTGGATGGTCCGGCCGATGTAGTCGGTCGTCAGGCCGGTGCGCCACAGCTCGTACTGGTTGCCGTCGCAGGGAACCTGGAGCACCTGGTGACCGGACACGCCGTCGCTCCACAGGCACTTGCCGCTGTTCAGATTCTGGATCAGGTAGTAGCCGCTGGCCTGCTGCCAGAAGACCCACTTCTGGTTGTTGCCGCCCGTCCAGTGGTAGAGGATCACCGGTGCCAGCGTGCTGGTCGAGGCGCTTTGCACGTCCGCGAAGATGTACGGGTTGGATGCGGGCGACAGCCATGCGGTGAAGTTGCCGGAGGCGTGTGCCGTCCCGGGGCTGATGGCGACCGCGCCGGCCACCGCCGCGACCGTGGCGGCGGCGCTGACGGCGAGCTTCTTGAGTTTCCGGTTCATCGGGTGCTCCCTGTCGCGTTGCTGTGATCGATGCGGGTGAGTGTTTCGCCAGGGAAGACCGTCGAGTACGGACGGTCGATACGTCAGGAATCCGTCACAAGGTGGCCGATCGTTGCGACCGACATCGCCGCGGCGCTGAGGGCGTATGGCGACGACTCGTTGACCGATCAGGTCAAGAAGCTGCGCGTCGTGCATGTGCGGCTGCGGGGAGGACTTCTGCCAGAGCTTCGATACCGCCCCGAGACCGATTGGCGCGTATGGCAAGGGCCACCGGACCATATGCGCCTCGACCCGCCATGGGCGGGCTACCTCAACCTTGCAGTAGTCGACGACGTCATCGTCCACGTTGAGGTCCTGTACCGATCACCCCTGTGCTGATCCGATTCCAGGTGAGCGAACAGCGAATGGCTCCGCGTCTCGTCGCGCACGACCGGGGGCATGAGCGGATGCGGTGCGGGTATGTCTCGACGCTGGCGTCCGCGTCGGCGTTCGCCGTCATCGCCGGCGGCCCGGAACCCGGTGGTCGACGTCCGGGACATCGCGGACCTGCACGTGCGCGCGATGGTCGAGCCGGGCGCCGCGGGCGAGCGGTTCCTGGCCGCCGCCGGGGTGATGTCGCTACCGGAGATCGCGAATCTGCTGCGGGTACGGCTCGGCCCGGCGGCCCGCAAGGTGCCGACCCGAACGGCATCGGACTGGGCGATCCGCCTCGGCGCGCGGGTGAGCCCTCGCTTCGCGACGGTCGTTCCGGACCTGGGCGTGGCCCACCGGGCGTCGAGCGCGAAAGCACGCGAGGTCCTGGGCTGGCGGCCCCGGCCGATCGAGGAGACGATCCTGGACACCGCGGCCAACCCACCGCTCGGTCGCGTGCATCGCCCAGGCCGCGTCACCGGCCATCGAGGCGGCCATGGTTTGGTAGCGGGTCCAGCCCGACATCTCGAAAGTGTCTCCCTCGGCCTGGTACACCGTGCCGAGCAGGGACCGCGCCGTCTCGACATCGCCCTGCAGCGCGGTGATCACGGCCAGATAACCGACCCACTCATCCGGGATCCGCCAACGTCCGAGGTCATGGCGGCGTCGAATCGGGAAACCCCCGACCTGGCTGGCAAGGTGGTACAGGCTTTCCTGAGCCGGCCCTGGGTGCGGGTCGGCGGAGTTCGCGAGCAGCGAGGCAACGCCGTCCGCAGTGGTATGGCCTAGCCAGCTGAACCACTGATACGCCGCGCCGATGTCGCCGATGTCCCACTGGTACAGGCCCCAGGCCTGCCGGCCGTACGCCTGGATGATCGGGTCCGCGGACGCCTGGCCTTGCTCATGCAGCCGGCGAGCCCACATCCCACGGTCTTTCTCGGTGTTGACGTAGGCCCCGGTCATCCGAAAGAAGAGAAACTCGGCGGCGGCCGTCTCGCGGCCGAGTTTGCCGGCAAGATATGCGCCCCGTTCCAGCAACTCGAACGTCGAGCCGCCAAATCCCGGGGGCTCGACGGCGAGGAGGTTGTGCAGCGACAGGACGGACAGTTCCAGCTCCAGCAGCCCTGCGGTCCGGGCGATCTGGACGGCCGATTCCAGGTTCCGATAGGCGGCTGCGAACGCGAGCTTGGTTGCCGCGCGGCGACCCGCGCGCGCCAGTGCCTTCGCGGTGCGACCCGGGTCGGCCAGGGGGCCAGCGCCCCGCAGATGGTAGGCGAGGCGTTCGGCGACGGACTCGTCGTCCGCATGGATGTGTTCGAGGGCGTCGGCGACGCGTAGATGCAGCTGGACGGCCTGCTGCAGCCCAGTGGTCTCGGTGACCGAATCGCGGACCAGGTCGTGCGCGAAGCGCCACGAGAACGGGTCTTCCGGCCTGGTCTCCAGGAGACCGAGTGCTTGCAGCGGTTCGAGGCGTTCGAGGCAGTCGGCGATGTCGACGCCGATCGCGCGGGCGAGCAGGTCGAGGTCCAGGTCGCGGCCGATGACCGCGGCGATGCGCAGCAGGCGGTGAGCGCTGTCGTCGAGACCGGTCATCCGATCGCGGACGACGTCTCGCACGGTGCCCGGCACCCCGGCCCGTGTTGATGCGCCGCCGTCGCCGAGCGCGCCGCCGTCGCTGAGCAGCCGGGACAGCTCCTGGACGAAGAACGGATTGCCGGCGGTGCGGACATGGATGTCGCGGGCGACCTCGGCACCGGGATCGTGGCCGGTTTCGCGGCGGATGAGCTCGGTCACGTCGGTCAAGCCGAGCGGGCCGAGCCGGATCCTGCGGTGACCGGGCAGCCGGCTGGCCTCAGCCAGCACCCGCGACAGGCTGGAGCGGGGTGTGGGTGCGCGATCGCGCAGCGCACCGATGATCACCGTGCCGGCGGGTAAGCGGCCCGCCGGGTGGCCGAACAGCTGGAGCGAGGCGGCGTCGGCCCACTGCAGGTCATCGATGATCAGCAGCATGGGCCGTGGCGCCGAGGCCTGCCCGACGACGGTGACGACCTGCTCGAACAGTCGGAACTGCGCACCGCTGTCGAGAATCGCCGGCGCGGCCGCATAATCGTCGTCTCGCGATTCGAGGAGGCCGCCGACCTCACTGGCGAGCCACTTCTCCCGCAACGGCGCGGGCAGACTGTCGAGAATCGGGCGGAGCGTCTGTTCCCAGGGCCACATCGACGGTGTTCCGTCGCCTTCCAGACATGAACCCCACACGACCAGCACGCCACGCCGGCTCGCTTCGGTGGCGATCTCTCGCACCAGGCGGGTCTTGCCCACGCCCGGCTCGCCTTCGACGATGCGGAGCGCTGGGCGGCCGGTGAATGCCATCTCGACGGATTCCCGCAGTAAGGCGAGTTCCTCCGCCCGGCCGACCAGCCCAGCTGCCGTTCGTACCGACGCGCCGTCACCCCCACCGTCCGTACGCGCCACGAGCGGCGACGCCGAGGGCTGCGACAGCACTCGCAGGTGTGCGGCTTGCAGCTCCGGGCCAGGATCGATACCGAGCTCGTCGGCAAGGCGGGCGCGGAACTCGCGGAACAACGACAGTGCCTCCGTCTGACGTCCCGCCGCCCCGAGAGCGGAGATGAGGCTGGCCTGGACGGGTTTGTGGAACGGCGCCATCGATGCGGCCAGCTGCAACGCCGCCAGCACCCGTGCCGGTCGGCGCAGCGACACGGCCAGTTCGGCCGCTTCAGTGCACGCGGCGTAGAACTCGTCGTCGATGGTGGTGAAGATCGGCAGCGCGGTTGACCTGTGCGTGAACCCGTCGCCCGCACGGCCCCGCCAGAGGCCGAGCGATTCGACATAGCGATCGAGCGCCATTTCAAGGCGTTGCTGTGCGAGGGCCTCCTTGGCCGTCTCGACGAGTTCCCGGAAGGTGACGAGATCCAGGGTGCCGGGGGGTGCGGTGAACAGGTAGGCGTTTCCGCGGCGGTGCAGGTAGGAACCGTGTCGCTTCCGTCGTTGATCGGCGGCGCGATGATCCCGCCCTAGCCAGCCGCGCTCGGCGGCGCCGGCGCGCTCGTGATGGAACGGGATGGAACGCCAACAGCGCGACGGCCCGATCTCAGGAGTGCCGATGCAGCGCGGATGGCGGATGGGCCCGGCGGTGGCCGGGGCCGTGGTGTTCGTGGCCGGCGTCGCGACCGTCGCCGCTGTCGGGGTCGCGCAGACCGTCGCGATGCCGCCGTGCTCGCTGGAGTATCCGTGCCGGCCGGACGAGCTGGGGTCCAGCTTCATCAGCGTCCTGCTGACACTGCCGTTCCTCGGCTGGGTCGGGCTGCGGTTCACGGCCGTCGTCGCGGCCGGGGCCGAGCTCATGGTCATGGCGCACGATCTGTGGTACCCCTCCTCGCGCCTGGCAGTGGTCCATCTGGCCGTCGTGGCCCTCGTGGCCGTCTGCGTCGTGCTCGCCCGGCGGGTCCGCGCCGAGCCGATGCGGTTCCGGCCCACCGCCGCCCAGTACACCCGCGCGGTGGTGCTGCTCGTCGCCGGCCTCGCCGTGGCCGGCTACACGTTCCACCGGCAGGTCGACGCCGACGCCCAGACGCGAGCGGCCCGGATCGTGACGTTGACGGTGACCGCCCGACTCGGCGACGACGCCATCGCGGTGGACACGCATGGTGTGCGGTGGACGAGCGGGAGCCGGTCCAGCGGGTCGTCGTCGTTGATCCGGCCGCGTATCCGGTGGGTTCCGAGCAACTCCTCGCCGTCGACGACGCGGGCCTGCGCCAGCTGGTCGCCGAGCCGTACGACGCAACCCTGCTGCTGATCCCCGCCATCTTCGCCGTCCTGCTCGGCGCCGGGCGGGTGTGGCGGCTACGGGAGGCCGCCGCCGATTCCCGGCTCGAGAAGGTGGTACGCGAGCCCGGCGCATGGCCGGCGCTGGGGCCCGAGGCACTGCTCATCGCCGTCGTCGCGGTGCTCGGCATCATCTACTGGGAGCCGGTGCTGGGCCGGCTGGTCCTGGCGGTCTGCGGCCCGGACACCTGCCGGCCGCTGCCGATGGTGCTCATCGGCTGGGCCGCCATCGCAGTGCCGATGTTCGCCCTGGTCGCGATCTCCACGCTCGCCCGGCCCGGCTGGATCGCGATGTGGTGGATCTACGGGTCGTCCGCGGTGCTGGCGTTCACCTGCTCCGTCCTGATCGCCGCCGCCGATCTGGACAACAGCCCGCGTCAGCCCACCTTCTTCGCAGCCCACCCGGGCTCGTTCGCGACCCTGACCGGCTCCGGTCTCGTACTCGCCGCCCTACCCCTGGCCGTCCCCTTCGCCCGAGCAGCGCGGGGCCGGACGCGGCTGCTGGTGCTGGCCGGCGCCGAACTGGCCGTGCTCCCGCTCGCGATCTGGCTCGGCAGCTGACCGCCGCGCCCGGCCGCCGACCGCACCGCTGACACCCACCGCGACGACGGCGGCGGTGCCGTCACCGAACGCCCGTCCGTCAGCGCCGACCGAGCATCCTCATCTGCTTGTAGGTGCCAGGGACCTTCAGGCCCTTGCCACCGCGGGCTGGCCGGACAAGAGTTGGACATGAGCCCGGATGCCAGCGAGGTGGTCGGAATGGCGTTCGCCGTCTTCTTGATCGTGCTGGTGGTAGTCGCGGTCGTGTCATCCGCCAGCGCGTGGTTTGCCAGGTGCCGAAGCCTGGATGCGGCCGGACCGCAGCCGGCTTCGCCACGAGCGGTGGAACCATGGGCCACCTCTGAGGCGATCGGTCGGGCTGACCGGCACGGTGAGCGCGCCGAGGCCGTCCTCGCCACGCGGCTACTTGCTGGTCGCATGTCGGCCGAAGAGTACCGGCGAGACATGGCCAGCCTCGCCGCGCGGGACACGGCCGGCCACCCGCTGGCCACCCCGCCCGACCAGTGATCCGGCCTTGACTGGGCCTTGCCCGGCGCACACGCCGGAGAGACCTCGATGGTCGTTTCGAACCGGTAGGAATGTCGATCTTCGTGAGCTCGAAGGACTACCTGCCGGTGTGGGCAAAGGGGAAAGAGGGCCGACGCGCCGGACCGAGTTGCACGGGTCGTGCCCTGGCCCGGGGCAACCTGGAGAGTCGGGGCTACCGGTCGGCCGGCGTGGTGTGCGTGGCGCCGCCGGGACGGCGGCGTGTTGCGCAGATCGTGGCGCGGGTAGCGGACAGCGTGATGGTGAACAGGTCGTAGTCGGCTGTGGCGGCGCGCAGACGGAGCAGGACGGTCAGCGCGATGGGAACCCCGGTGAGGGTCGCGCCGGCCAAGCCGGTCGCGGTGGTACGGACGGCGGCCGGGGTGCCGGGGCCGCAGCTCAGTGCACACAAAGAACCTGCGAGGCGATTTTCCTTCCCCGGCACTACCCGGGTCCGGTGCACAGGACCACAGCCGTTCGACCTTTCGGCCGTTCAGCCGCTGAACTCAACTGGGCTACCAGTTTCGCTCTCCCGCTCGTCTCGCAGGCCAATTTCTACGTTACGCCGGGACCGGGCCGGCGCGGGGTGAGAACTCGGGGGAGTCTCCGTCGTCCTCTCCCAGCGCCCGCGCTCCACCGCTGCCCAACGCGATTTTGGCGGTACCGCGGGCCTGCTGGTGCCGTCGGGCGTTGTTGTGTAATCGCGGCTGGCGTCGACTGGGTTGTGTTCATCGCCAATGACCCCCGCGCAGGCTCGGGGGGTGCCTGGTCGTGCGGGCGGCGGCCCGCGAGCCCCGGGTCAGTCGGGTCGTCGCGTGGGACGTTTTCACCGACCTGCACGAGAACGCCTCGCGGGCGTTGGACGCGGTCGGCTTGGAGACGGTCGAGAAGAACGCTGGCAGATCCCGGCGACGGCCCTCGACGCGGTGAGCAAGTCCGACCTGTTCATCGAGTGGACCTTCAATCAGGGCAAGCGGGTGATGGGTGTGGATACCCCGTCGGACGTTTTCAAAGCCTGGGACGAGTACCACACCGACGACGTCTCCTCGCTGGTGAAGCAGGACATTCTGCTGATGGTCGGGACCAAGGATCACTATGAGCCCCTGCACCAGCTCGGTGATCAGGTGATGACCCTGACCGCGGCGCCGTCGGTCACCTGCCGGGTCTTCACCGAGGAGGAGCAGGCGCAGAACCACTGCCAGGTCGGCAACACGGGCCTGGCGATCAGCGTGATCCTGAACTGGCTCGACCAGGTCGGCGGCCGGAAAGCCTGACCCGGACCGGGGGACAGGTCTCTGATCGCTGACCTGGCGACGGCGGCGCCCCGCGCTCGAGGTTCTCGGGCGTACGGTGCCGCCGTACCGGGTGTCCCGTTCCCTGGCTGCCGACTGCGCGCTGCCTCCGGGTGGCACGGGCAGGAGGGCGCAATGCCCAACCTCGCGCGGCCGTCAATACGGTCGGCTGCCCGGTTTCCGGCAAGTGGCTGGATCGATGCCACCGGTCGCCGTTCCTGGGGTTTGGACATGAGATCACGTACTTCAACAGCTTCCTCCGCCAGGACCGAAGTCGCCGCGCCTGAGCACGCTGCTCGGCCGCGCACGCACGGCATGCCCATGGCGGGCGATCTCTCATCCCCGCCGGCGGTGAGGTGGCGTCCCGGCTCCACCGGAAGCCGGCCGCCACGGCGGGCGTACGGCCCTTGACCACGCGGCTTACTCCCGCAGGCGGGATGCCGGCAGAGTCACCGGAAGAGGTTGCCGGTGATGTCGGCGTAGAAGAGGGCGGGGTCGCCGGAGAGGGAGGCCTTGACGTTGGCGGTGGGCTTGTCGGCGATGACTTCGATCTTGCCCGCTTCCATGCCGTCGAGGGCCTGGGCAACTACCACGTGGGGCGCGAGCTTGGGGATGTCGTAGCCGGCCATCATGTCCGTGTCGGCGATCGCCAGCGCCAGGGCGGTGACCAGAGTCTTCTGCTCGGCCAACTCGATGCGGATGCCGTTCGTCAGGGACCACTCGGCGGCCTTGGACGCGGCGTAGCCGTTGCTGCCGGGGGCGATGGTGTACCAGCTCAGCGCCGAGATGACGTTGAGAATGGCGCCACCGGCCAGCCTGGGCGCGAATGCGCGGGTGACGTTGAGGGTGCCCCAGAAGTTGGTGTCGAGGTCGCGGCTGATGTTCTCCAGGGAGGGACCGAGCAGCGGGGCGTCCGTGGAGGTGCCGGCGTTGTTGATGAGGATGTTGAGGTCGCCCACCTCGCGTGCCGCGGCCTCGATGGAAGCCGGATCGGTGATGTCCATCTGGAGGGCGATGGCACCGGGGGTGTCGATGCTGTCCAGGCGACGGGCGGTCGCATAGACGGTGGCGCCGCGGGCGAGGAGGGCCTCGGCGAAGGCCTTGCCCAGGCCGCGGTTGGCGCCGGTCACGAGAGCTGTTGAGCCGTTGATCTGCATGCCGCGACGTTAGAACCTCACGTTGACGTCAGGGGCGAACAATGCGAGGTGAATCACGGCCAGTCCCGGTCCACGCGGCCCCCCAGCAGATCCTGATCGCCCGCATCCGTGGCGAGGGCGGCGTCGCTGTTGACGAAGAGGTTGATGCCGCGTACGCCCCGCGTCTCGTCGGAAGGGAGCGGGCATCCACACCGTGGTGTTGACCAGGACGCCGCCCGCCCGGACCAGGCCGATCAGCTCGTTTAGCTGAGCCGGCTCGATCGGCGCCAGGTTGAGCACCACCTCCACCGGGGTCGTGGCCGTTGCCACCGTGGTGCTGGAGTGGTCGATGACCTCGTCGGCGCCCA
The DNA here is from genome assembly GCF_049995355.1 of Dactylosporangium sp. McL0621. NCBI lineage: Bacteria > Bacillati > Actinomycetota > Actinomycetes > Micromonosporales > Micromonosporaceae > Dactylosporangium > Dactylosporangium sp. McL0621. The sequence continues at coordinate 6,963,309 of NZ_CP188259.1, read as the reverse complement.
GGGCCTTGACCCGCTCGGCGGTACGCGGCCCGGCCACGCCGACCACGTACGCCCCGGCGCGCTTGGCCAGCTGCACCGCGAAGCCGCCGACCGCCCCGCCCGCACCGTTGATGAGCACCCGCTGTCCGGCCGTCAGCCGCGCGTGTTGCCGTCGACGCCGTTGAACGATGTCGCCGCGACCCGGATCAGCACCTGCCCCGCGCCGGGGGTGGGCTGCTCGACGTCCTCGTAGCGCAGGACGCTCGGATCGCCGTACTCGTGGTAACGCACGGCCTTCATCTCAGGGCCCTTCCGGGGTTGGCGCTTCGTGTTCGAAGCGAATGTGGGTGGTGCGAGCCGGGGTGGATTCGCGGCTCAGGCAGCCGGCCGTTCGCGGCGTTCGCGGCCGGTGTCGACCTCCTGGATGACCTGAGGCCGTGGGCGTCGAGGTCGACGGCGACCGATGACATTTGCTTGGCGGCGAGGCGGCTGGTGATCGGCGTCCAGCACCAGGGCGTGCCAGAAACCGTGAACAAGAACGATGTTGCGCATGCTCGGGAACGTTAGGAAAGCCCGGCGGCGGCAACCACGTCCTGATTGTGCGGGGACACGCGGTAGGTGTGCAATGCGGCGATCCGCTGAGCGGTGGGCGTGCCTGCCACCGGTTGCAGGGTGAGCATCCGCTGCCGGGTCGTCGCCCCGGTCACGATCTCGCAGTCCAGGTCGAGGCGGCCGACCCGCTCGTCGTGCACCACCTTCGTCGAGCAGTGCAGCATCGCGACCGTATGCCGCCCCCACATCGCCCGGAACTCGCTGCTGGCGCCGCACAGCTGCTCGACGAGCTCACTCGCCGTACGGTCCTGGCCGCGTTGGGCGATCACCGCCCTCAGGTCCGACACGTAGGCCATCCCGGTCTGCTCCTGCTGCTCCGGTGGGTCGAGCCGATGCCGCCACGACGGCGACGTGAACCAGTGCCAGACGAGGTTCGCCTCCATACCTGGGCGGTCGGCGAACTGCCCGAACAGCGTGACGTTGAGCCAGTTCTGCGCCAGGACGGTGCCGAGGTCGTCGGTGACGAACGCCGGAGTCGTCCCCGAGATCGCCCCCAGCAGGTACGCGAGCCCGGGATCCACCGGTTCGGGCTGCGGCTCCCATCGGGCCGGGGCCGTGTGGCCCGCCAGCCGGAACAGATGGGCCTTCTCGGTATCGGTCAGCCGCAGCGCCGCAGCGATCCCGTCCAGCACGGTGGCCGACGGCCGTGGCCCTCTCGCCTGCTCGAGGCGCTCGTAGTAGGTAGCCGACACGTTGGCCAGCGCCGCCACCTCTTCGCGCCGCAGCCCCGGTGTCCGCCGCCGGGTCAGCGACGGCAACCCTGCTTCCACCGGTGTCAGGGCCTCGCGCCGGCGTCGTAAGAACTCACCCAGCCAGTCGCGGTTTTCCACCGCGCCATGGTACGTAAGGTTCGCTCCCGCTGCCCATGCGATCCTCGTCGCCGCGACGGCCGGGCCGCTTCGAGCACACTTCAGCCTTGCGACGGTGTGACGCTCGTCGCGGGCGTGGACGCGCCGCGTACGCCGTCAGGTGGTGCGGTAGCGGGACGCCAGCTCGGGGCTCGGTCCGTTGAACGCGGCCAGGTCGGCGGCGAAGACCGCGTCCAGTCTCTGCCCAGGCCGGGGCGGTTCTGCGAAGGAATCGGGGACCAGTCCATGAGCGGCTGCGGTCGGCAACGTTGGTCGTCCATACTCGTGCGATGCGTCATGAGGATCTTCTCGCGGAGACCGACTGGTCGGCGGTCGAGCACGCGTGCGGCAGGGCGCCGGGGGTGCCGCAGACTCCGGAGATCCTCACGGCACTGTTGAGCACCGAGGTCGCAACGCAGGTCAGCGCGCTCAACGCCCTCTATGACCTGGTGCACCACCAGGACACTCTTTACACCGCGACGCCACCGGCGGTGGATTTCGTGGTCGCCGTCCTGGGGGATCAGCGGACGCTGACGCCAGTCCCGGCCGATCGAAGGCGCGGCGCCAAGCTCGTGCCGTTACGGGCCGAGTTGCTCGGCTGGCTGACCTCTGTCATGGAGGCCGCCGCCGAGCACGAGCAATGGCCCCCGGCGGGCGGGGCGGCCGAGATCGCTGCCTGCCGTGCCGCTCGCCCGCGTGTGTATCAGGCCGCACGCTCGTGGTGCACCGATCCCGACCCCGAGGTCGTCGCCGCGGCGCTGGGGACGATCGCATGCCTGCTCGATGCCCCGGAGCTCAACGGCCACCGCCGCGGTGTCGCAGCGTGGCTGCACGACCAGGCCCTGGCGTCGCCAGATCGGGGTGTCCGGGTCATGGCGGTCCTGATGCTCGACGCATGGGGCTACGACACCACGCCGGTGCTGCAGCACGATCCGGACCCGGTCGTGCGGGCGACCGCCGCGCTGTCTGCCGCGCACACCCCGACACCGACCGCCACCCGGGCGATCCTCCAAGTGCTCTCGGCCCCGGCCGACGCCGCATGGTGCCAGCAGGTGTTTCCGCATTTCGGGCGGCTCTTCCCGTGGCGGCTCCTGCCCGCCGCCATCGATCGAGCGACGCTCGACGACCTCGTCCCGGCGCTGACGCTGCTGCTGGCCGACCCACCGACCGGCACCTACGCCGGCGACTGGGGCGCAAGGCTGCGCCGGAAGGCATTTCCGGACGGCTTCCCACCCTCGCGTCCGCTCAGCCCAGCCCAACGCGCACTGCTGCATCTGCTTGCCGAGCGTTGCTTCGGACCGGCCGCCCCGCCGGTCCGGTTCGCCACCGACACCCGCAGCGCACTGAGCGACCTCATCTTCGACGGCGCGGTTCACCGCGGACAGACCGCCGAGCAGTGGTCAACACCCCAGGAAAAGCCGGAATAGGCCACCTGTCCGAGGACTGGGCCGCCCCCGACTGGCGATCCCGCGTCGCAAAGTCGCGGATTCTCGCGGCCTGCGTGGAGGACCTCGACACGGTAACCGGGGCGTTCACCCATGGCGAAGAGCTGTACTACCTCCAGCAGTCGCGCATCATGGCAACCACCGTGCTCGCCAAGACCGACGCTGCGGAAATGACCGGTCAGTCCGTCGACGCGATAGCCTCTTTGATCGCTTGCGCGTCGCTGTCGAGGAGCGACCTCTCGCGCTCCGGCGAGTCGGGCTTGAGGGTCCAGCCGTCTCCTGCGTAGCGAGGGATGACGTGAAGGTGGAAGTGGAAGACCGTCTGGAAGGCGACTTCGCCATCACAGAGGAGGACGTTGATTCCCTCGCAGCGCAGCTTTGAGCGTCGCACGGCCCGTGCCATGTCATGACCGACCGACCAGACGTGAGCGCTCGTGGCTCCATCGAGGTCTTCGAGACCCACCGCGTGCTCGCGTGGCACGACGAGGAGATGGCCGGGTGTGACGGGGGTTCAGGTCCATGAAGGCCACGACGGTCTCGTCCTCGTACACCACACTGGCCTCGGCCTGCCGGGCCGCAACGGCGCAGAAGATGCACCCCGGCGCCGCCGATGTCGCGCTCTGTGTCATGCGCGCAATCGTCCCAGCGCACCCAGACAAGTGCTACGCAGTTGTTGCCGCGCCTGATGTCTGCCGACCGCTCATCGGCAGTTCAGCCTGGCGCGGGGCGCCGTTGCGCAGGACGTTCAGCTCTGTGCGCCGCGAGGCACCGTGGGCATGATGGTTCGGTGGCCAACGACCGTTCGACGGCAGCCGAACTCCATGACTATCTGGCCGGGCCTGCTCAAGGTCAACGGCACCGCAGTGCCCGTGGCCGGCGGCAACTGGATGCACTTCGATATGGCTCGCACGCATAAGGTTGGCTCGACATGGTGACCTACGCCAGATCAGGACGGGGCAGGACATGGACCGAGGCACCCGCGACGAACTGCTCGGCCGCCTGGCTGCGGCGGTCGGCTCCGTCACCGTCGCGCACCCGCTGCGGGTGGCCGTCGACGGAGCGCCCGCCGCCGGCAAGACCACGCTCGCCGACGAGCTCGCCGTCGTCCTGCGCGCCCAGGGCCGCGACGTCATCCGCGCGTCGATCGACGACTTCCTGTTTCCCCGCGCCCAGCGCTATCCGCGCGGCGAGTACTCGGCCGAAGGCTGCTACTTCGACACCCACGACTACGCCGCGCTGAACCGGGTACTGCTCGATCCGCTCGGCCCCGGCGGCGATCGGCGCTTCCAGAACGCGGTCTACGACCGGACTGCGGATGCGGTACTGTCGCCGCCGGTCTCGACCGCCCAGGCCGACGCCGTGCTGGTCTTCGACGGCGTCTTCCTCATGCGCCCGGAACTGTTCGACCGGTGGGATCTGCGCGTCTTCGTGTCGACCGCGCTCGAGAAGACCGTGGACCGTGCCGTGGTCCGGGAGCGCCAGGTGTCGTCCCGGGCCGAGGTCGAGCGGCGCTGGCGTGAGCGATACATCCCTTCCCAGCAGTTGTACTTCGCTGAGGTCCGCCCGGCCGACCACGCCGACATCGTCGTGCACAACGACGAGCCCCAGCAGCCGACCTGGGAGACCCGGTCATACTGAAGCCAGATGGATGCTCAGCTGGGAGCCCAGCTCACGGAAGCCGAGCGCCCGGGCCACCCGGCGGGACGCCTCGGGCCGGGCCCGCCACTGGGGGAGCAGGTCGGATCGCAGCGCGTCGGCCACGGCGGCGGTGGCGACGACCCGCGCGAGTCCTCGTCCGCGCTGCTCCGGCGCGGTCAGCACACTGAGGTGGGCGGTGTCGCCGGGCCACGCCTGGAAGCCGGCGGCCGCGACGACCTCCGTTGCGGTGCGCACCACGAACACCGGCGATGTGACGTCGGCCAGACCGGACTCGTCGGCGTCGTCAGCCGGTACACGGGCGATCAGGGTCTTGAGGTCGGCGTTGGCCGCGGGGATCGTCTCGAGCGCGGCGGTGCCGGCGGGGCGGAAACCGGCGCGTCGCAGTAGGCCGGGGTCGCCGCCCCAACGTCTCGTCGGCCGGCAGCGTGTCGTGAAGCTCGGCCATCGTGGGGAGATCGGCCAAGGCGCGCCGCACGGTCTCGGCAGCGTCGCCGTCGGGGGCGGTGACGATCACGGCTCCTCCCAGCGCGACGATGCCCACCCAGCCGGGCGGACACAGCGACGATTGCGGGGAGACCACGACCTCGACGGCCGCGTCCCGGAAGACGACCGGTGCCCCGGCCAGGCCGGCCCAAAGCCGTCGGGCGCGCTGCAGCAGGAGGTCGTCGGCCACGGTCGGATTATGGGGCAGAATCGGAGTCGTCCACATGACTGCGCCGGCGGCGCATGTGGATCATGCTGCTGTCATGACCTCCGAGCGTGGGCCCATCGGCATGTTGGTGATCGGCTCCGTGGAGCTCGTGATCGGTGGCGCAATGCTCGCCGCGGCCCTGCTCGGCCTCGCGCCGGCGGGCGGGTCGGTGTTGCTCATCATCGGCATCATCCTGTTCGTCACCGGGGCGCTGTTCCTGCTGATCGGTCTGGGGCTGCGCGGCCATGCCGCCGCGACGCGCCGGCTCCGGGCGGCCGGTGTACCCGGGCAGGCGCAGGTGGTCGCGGCGCGGCCGACCGGCGTCCAGCTCAACAGGCAGCCGCAGGTCCAGCTGGACCTGCGGGTCACCACGGCGGCCCACGGCACCTTCGACGTGGCCCTCAAGGTCTTCGTCCCGCTGGTCGCGATCGGCCGGATCAGCGACGGCCGGCCGCTCGCGGTGGTGGTCGACCCGGCCGACCGGCAGCGGATCGTCGTGGACTGGTCCGGCGCCGCCGAGACGCCGGTGCCCACACCGGCCGGGGCCGCGCAGCTGAGGGACCACCTGCTCCGCACGGGGGTACCAGCGCTGGCCAGGGTCCTGGGCGCGTCGTTCACCGGGCAGCTCGACGAGCGCGGCCGTCCGGTCTACGACGTCCAGATGCTCCTCGAGGTCGAGGGGCAGGCGCCGGTGGCCGGCCCCGGCCGGTTCGCGGTCCCGGCCGAGCGGGTGGCCGTCATGCAGCCGGGCGGCGTCATCCCGGTGCGGGTCGACCCGCACAACTCCGCGACGATGGCCGCCGACTGGGACCGGCTACCGGTCTGAGCCGAGCCCATGGGGCGAGACGGGGCGGTCGGGCCGGTCAGGATTCGTCGAGCAGCGGCGTTCTGCCGCCCGAACAGCGGTGCTGGAGCAGAGCGGTACCGCCGGACCCGCGCCGGGCAGGTCGAGGTCGTAGCCGACGCACCAGCGCAGCGAGAGTCGGACCCGCCCGGCCGGCAGTTGACCCGATCCGCGACTATCAGTGGGTGCGCAAGGTTCTCGTGCTCGCAGCGGCCCTGGCGGCCGCGGTTGCCGCGGTGCTCACCGCCGGTCCGGCGCTCGCTGCGCCACACGACGTCGGCTGCCCGGATCAGGTGCCGAACCTGGCCGGCAAGACCGTCACCTCGACGAAGGACCTGCCCAGCCACCTGCGCTGCGCCAACCTGCGCGGTGCGGTCCTCGACGGCCTCGACCTCAGCCAGGCCGACCTGCAGCACATCGACGCCGAGGGCGCCTCGTTCCGCCACGACGACCTGACCCAGGCCGACCTCGACTTCGCCGACCTGCGCGGCGCGCACTTCGACCGGGCCACGCTCGACCAGGCCGACCTCGTCCAGGTCGACGCCACCGGGGCATTCTTCCCGCACGCAAGCCTCGATCAGGCCGATCTCACCGACGCCCGGCTCACCGGCGCCGACCTCAACCTGGCGACGCTCGTCCAGACCGACCTCACCCGCACGGACCTGCGCGGCGCGTCGCTCTGGGCGGCCGCATCGGTCATGGCCCACGGTGGCGGCACGCGAATCAATCTGATCCAGCCCGGCGCTGTCCAGCTGATGTGGGTACTGGTCATCGTCGCCCTGGTCTTCCTGGTTCGCGGCGCGATCGCGGCCGCGCGCCCGCTGCGGTGGCGCGGCGCCCGCCGGCTCGACCTGCGCCCCGATTTCAAGCCGCTCGTCGCGTTCATCATCGCCACCTTCCTCATCGGGCTCCTCGGCAACGTATTGGCGCCGCTGCAGTTCATGGACCCGCTCCTGCCCGGTGGCATCGCCGTTGCGGTGATGGTCCTGGCGTGCGTCCTGCACGGTCCACCGCATCGGGCCGACAGGGTGCCACTGATCCTCCGGCCGTGGGACAGCGGCCCGGACGGACCAGCGGCCTTGCCGTAGGGCGACCGGTCGTGCACTGCGCTGTCACACTGAGCGCCATGCTGGGACTCTCCGCAGGCATTCCTGCAGGCGGCCGGGTACACACGCTGACCCTCTGACGCGGGCGCCCAAAGCGCGCCCGCGGACTGGCGAAGGGCACCTCCGCATGGTCCAGATGCACCTGGACGTCGAGGACAGGCCCGGTGGCCGACCCGGGCCGGTCAGGATCCGTCGAGCAGCGACGCCACCCGCTGGAGAGCGTCCTTGCTCGCCGGTACCTGCAGGACCATGAGCAGGTCGGGGTGCTCGACCGGGTGGAACTGGAACAGCTCGAGGTCCAGCCGGCCGGCCTCGGGGTGGTCGATCCGGATCGTCGCCGGCCGGAAGTCGCGGATCGGATACGTCGCCCACCACGCGCGGAACTGCGGGCTGGCCTCGCTCAGCTCCGCCACCATCGTCGCGAACCGCGGGTCGTCGGGGCGCCGGCCGACGACGGCCCGGAACTGGCTCAGCACCGCCCGCGCGGCCGGCTCCCAGCGGACCATGCGGGCCCGGCTCTGCGCGTCGGTGAACATCATCCACAGGAGGTTGCGCCGGTCGGCGGGGAGCGCGGCCGGGTCGTGGCGCAGCCGCGCGTACGGCGTGTTCCACACCACGTAGTCGAAGTGCGTGTCATAGATGGAGGCGATGGTCGGGGCGGCCGCGTCGACCAGGCGCTGCAGCCGGGGCAGCGCGTCACCGAGCTGTGTCTCGCCCACCGCGGTGGCGAGACCGGCCAGGCCGCGCAGGTGCCGGCGCTGGTCGGGGTCGAGCCGCAGCGCCCGGGCCAGCGCGTCGACGACCTGTTCCGACGCCGCGATGTTCCGGCCCTGCTCCAGCCAGGTGTACCAGGTCACGCCGACCCCGGAGAGCTCGGCGACCTCTTCCCGCCGCAGGCCGGGAGTCCGGCGCCGGCCGGGATCGAGGTCCTCCGGCAGCCCCACGTCGACCGGCCGGAGCCGGGCCCGCTGAGCCCGGAGAAAGGCCGCCAGCTCGACCCGGCGCGCCGGCCGCGGCGTCTCGTTCTGAGCCTGGAGGAGGGCGGCCGGCTCGGCCCGGCGCGCCGGCCGCGGCGTCTCGTTCTCAGCCGCGGGGGAGGCGGCCGGCTCGGCCCGGCGCGCCGGCCGCGGCGTCTCATTGCCATTCGTCACGCCGGCTCGGCTCCCGGGCGGAGTGGACGGTTACCGACCGCAGGCTAGCAGTATCAGCACCAGGACCAGCCGGGCGAACGCTCACTATTCTGCCACTCATGGCAGATCACGAGGGGCCGGTGCTGGTCATCGGGGCCACCGGCCAGCAGGGCGGCGCGACCGCGCGGCAGCTGCTCGAACACGGTCACACGGTCCACGCCTTCGTGCGCGACCCCGATTCGGCCGCCGCACGGGCGCTGCGGACGGCGGGGGCCGGCCTCGTCGTCGGGGACCTGGACGATCCGGCGTCGCTGCGCGCGGCGATGCGGGGTGTACACGGGGTCTTCCTCGTGCTGACGATGATGGACGGTCCCCGGATCAGCCCCGATGCGGTGGTGGCGGAGGAACGGCGGGGAAAGGCGGTGGCCGGCCTCGCCCACGAGGCCGGCATCGGGCATCTCGTCTACAGCTCGCTCAACGGCGCCGACGCCCTGTCCCGGATCCCGTACTACGACAGCAAGGCCCGGATCGAGGAGCACATCCACGCGCTCGGACTTCCGGCGACCGTCCTGCGTCCCGTGTCGTTCATGGACAACTTCGCGACCTACAACCGCCCGGTCCTGGACGACGGCGAGCTGGTGGTCAGCCTGGCCGTGCGCGAGGACCTGCCGATGCAGCTGATCTCGGTCCGCGACATCGGCGCCTTCGCGGCGATCGCGTTCGACCGGCCCGAGCACTTCCTCGGCCGGACCGTCGAGATCGCCGGGGACCGGCTCACACCGCCGCAGATCGCCGGGACCTTCGGCCGGGTCTGCGGCCTCCCGGCGCGTTTCCGCCAGACCCCCGTCGCGCAGGTCCGCGCCTTCGACGAACAACTGGCCCAGATGTTCACGTTCTTCAACGAGCACCCCTCCGAGCCGGTCGACCTCCCGGCGCTGCGGGCGCAGCACCCGGACCTGATGCGGCTGGAGACCTGGTTGCGTACGACCGGCTGGAAACCCCGAGCCCAGAAAGCGAGCGGACAATGACCGATGGACTGCTGCTACCGCCGGGAGGCGGCCGCCGGATCCAGGCCATGACCTTGAAGTCGGGCGCCGGACAGTCGGCGATCTGGTCGGCGTTCGAGGCCGAGGTCGCCCCGGGGTTCGATGTCGGAGCGCACCGGCACCAGCAGGCCGAGGAGGTGTTCTACGTGCTGGAAGGCGAGCTCGACCTGCTCGCCTTCCACCCGACCGGCAACGCCGGCGGCGACTGGCGTACCTGGGAGTCGCAGACCGGCGCCACGGTGTTCCGGGGCGGGCCGGGGAGCTTCATGTTCGTGCCCGCCGGGTGCCCGCACGCCTTCTTCAACCCGGGACGCGAAACGGCCCGGATGCTGTTCCTGGTGTCCCCGGCCGGCCACGAGCTCTACCTCCAGGAGCTCACCGACCTGCTGGCCGCCGGAGGACCACCGGACCAGGCCGCGATCGCGGCGCTGCGCAGCCGCCACGACATTCACCAGCTCACGCCCCTGACCAACCACCCGACCGGCGGTTAGGCGCCGACGTGGATGTGCGCCGCCCACAGGTCGGAGCGCTGCGGGTACGCGGCCCGCAGCGAGCGGACCACCCGGTGCAGCGCCCGGGCCGTGCGGGCGGTGTCCGGCGGCCCGCTGCCGTCGCCGGTGAGGTCGGTGTAGAGCTCGTCGGCGAGGCGGGCCGCGGCGCGGTCGTCGACCTCCCAGAGGGTGCCGATCACCTGGCGGTACCCGGCCAGCTGGAACGCCGCCGTCAGGTGCACGGACTCGTCGGCCAGCCGGGGCGTGGTCGCCGCCGTGCTGCACGCCGACAGGTACGCCAGGGCCCCGCCGGTCAGCCGTAGCCCGGCGATCGCGGCGACGGTGAGCGGGTGTTCGGCGTCGTCGTGGACCAGCAGCCGGGACCGGCTCGGCTCACGCGGGTCGGTGGAGCCGTGGCAGGCCAGGTGCGCGATCCGGTGGGTGCGCAGCGCCGCGACCACGGCGTCGTGGGTCGCCTCGGCGTCGCGCAGCAGGCTCGACTGTGGCAGCAGCGCCCGGATGCGTCTCGCCTCGATGTCGGCCCCGGGCAGCGGGGCGGCGCCCGCGGTCGTGGTCATCGCGACCACGACGGTGTCGCCGGGGCCGGGCGGGGCGGGCTCCGCGCGGCGGGCGTAGCCGAGCGCGCGCAGCGTCGGCGTGTACGACGACACCACGCGGTCCATGACGGCCGGGCCGCCCGCGCGGCCGGCGGCGTGCAGCGGCAACAGCGCCAGCGGGCCGACCGGGCACCACCAGAGCCGCGGCGGCTCGGCCCCGGCGGGCTCGAGGCGGTCCAGGACCGGCTCCGCGACGTGCTGCCACAGCCACTCGAGGGTCCCGTCCAGCGCCTCCCGGCCCTCCCGGCGGCGTGCGGCGTCCGGGTCGGCGGTGCCGGCGATGCCGTGCGCCAGCGCGCCGAGCTGGGCGGTGGCCGCGGCCGGGGTGAGCCCGGGCAGCGGCACCACCAGGACGGCCGGGGAGCCGGGCACGAGCAGCAGAGCCTCGCCGCTGTACCGGCTGACGTTGACGATCGCCACCGCGCCCCGGCCGGCGTGTGCGGTGAGCGTGGCGATCGGGGGCGGACGCAGGAAACCGGCGAGGGCGGGCACGGCGCGGACCCGGGTCAGCAGGGCGTCCCACTCGGCCAGCAGCGCGTCGCGGTCGGCCGGCGCCAGCCCGGAGGCGGCGTCGAGCTCCTCCCGCAGGGCGACGAACCGCTCGACCACCGCCGGGTCGTGCTCGCGCAGCGCGTCGACGTCGCCCCGCAGGTCGATCGTCTCGGCCAGCAGCAGCCCGCGCGCCTGCTCGAGCAGCTCGACGGCCCGCTCCGGGGCGCCGGCCGCGACGGCGACGGACGCCGCCTCGGCCCCGAGCCCGGCCAGCTGCCCGAGGCCGTGCTCGCGGTCCGCGCGCAGCAGCCGGCGCGGCGCCAGCATCGGCATCCGCTCCACGGCCCGCTCGTACGCGCGCAGGGCGGCGGCGGGGTCGCCGGTCAGCATCGCGATCCCGCCGAGGGCACGGTCGGCCAGGACCCGCACGCGCGTGGGTGCGTTGGCGGCGGCCGAGGCCCGCTCCAGCCGTTCGGCCGCCTCGGCGAGCGGCGCCGGGTCCAGCGTCGCGGTGTGCAGCGCGGCCAGGCTCTGGGCCAGGTTGACCTCGAACCCGGCCCGGCTCGGGTCGCCCGGCTCGATCCCGGCGACGGACTCCCGTCCGGCGGTGACGGCGTCCAGCAGGGCGGACTCGTCGCGGCTGGTCTCGTACACCTCCAGGAGCACCACACCCAGGTTCGACCGGACGGCCCGCCGGCTGGGGTGCCCGGCCGGCGTGTGGCCGGCCGCCTCGCGCAGCAGGCGCACCTGCTCGCCCGGCAGCGCGGGGTCGGGTGCATGGTCGTGCAGGAGGCCGAGGTCCAGGGCGAGGTTGCTGAGCCGGCCGGACCGGTCGGGGTGCCCGGGCGGCGACGCGGCCAGGCTTTCGCGTCGCGCGGCCACCAGCTCCGCGAGCACCGCGGGGTCGCCGGTGCGCTCCAGGGTCGCGTGCAGGACGTTGCCGAGGGTCTCGAAGCGCAGCCCGCGGTCGTGGTGCCCGGGCGGGGTGGCCCCGGCGGCGTCGGCGGCCGCCCGGTGCGCCTCGGCCAGCAGCGCCGAGTCCGACGTGTGCCGGTACTGCACCAGCAGCATGCGAGCCAGGGTCGCGCGGAACGTCGCCCGGGCGGTGGCCCGGGTTCCGAGCTCGACGGCGCGCCGGGCCGCGGCGGCCGCCTCCGCCGGTGCCTGTTCGTCGCCGACGGTCTCGGCGGACCGGCCGAGCGCGAGCGCCAGGTTGTTCCAGCGCCCGGCCAGCTCCGCCGGCGGTCCGCCGGCGCTCACCGCGGCCCGCCCGCACTCCACGGCCTCCCGCAGCGCGGCGGCGTCGCCGGTGAGCTCGGCCGTCGTGCGCAGGGCGATGCCGAGATGGTCGAGACGCCGGCCGCGGTCGGGGTCGTCCGCCGCGGCGGCGTCCAGCGCCTGCCGCGCCAGCCGCACCGCCTCCTGCACGTCGGCCGGCCGGTTGGCCCGCTCGGCCCGCATGAGCAGCGCGAGGCTGAGGTTCAACCGGCGCGCCCCGGGGTCGTTGCCGATCAGCGCGACCGCCCGGCCGCCCTCGTCGATCGCCTCGTCCAGCGCAGCCCCGTCGCCGGACAGCCGGTAGATCTCCTGCAGGGCGATGCACCGCAGGTCGTGGTAGCGGCCGCGGGCGAGGTGATCGTCGCCGGCGAGGTCCAGTGCCCGCGCGAGCAGCTCGTCGGCCGCCCGCGCCGTGGCCGCGTCGCCGTCGTACCGGGCCCGGGCCCATACCGTGAGGCCCAGCTCGGACAGGTGCCCGTGGTCCGGGCCGCCCGGGCCGGCGATGGCCCGGCGACCGGCCTCCTCGGCCTCGGCCAGCGGCGCGGGATCACCGGTGTGGTCGTACACCTCCCGCAGCATCCGGCCGAGCGCCGACTCCAGCCGCGGGCGCCGCGCGTCGTCCGCGCCGGCCGCGCGCACCGTCTGGCGCATGGTCTCAACGGCCTCGGCGAGGGCCGCGGCGTCGCCGGTGCGCTCGGCCAGCACCTCGAGCCCCTCGGCGAGGTTCCAGCGGGACACCAGCGCGGCCGGATCGTCCGCGGGCATGGCCGTCACCGCGCGGCGGTTCAGCTCGATCGACTCGGTCAGCAGCCCCGGGTCGGGGTCGTGGCGGTACGCGAGGCGCAGATCGCTTGCCAGGTTGTTGAGGACCAGGCCGTGCCGGTCATCGCCGGCCGGGAGCGCCGCGAGCGCCCGCCGGCCCAGGTCGACGACCTCGGGCAGCAGCCACGGGTCCCCGGTGTGCTGGTACTCCTCCCGCTCCTCCCGCCACCACCCCAGCAGCGTGTCCGCCGAGGACTCCGGGTCCGGCGGCTCGCCGTCGTCGTCGTCCACATTCGACCCGAGCGCGAGAGCGAGGTTGCGCGTGTACGGCACGCGCTCGGGATCGTCCTCGGCGAACGCGGCCACGCACTCGCGCAGCAGCGCCACCGCTTCCGCGGTCGCGTCGGGCCGGTCGAGCGCCAGGAGCGCCCCCGCGAGCCGGTTGGCCAGCTCGATGCGGTGCTTGCCGGGCTCGGCGTTCGCCTGCCGCAGCAGGGCCAGCGCGGCCTCGAGGTCGCCCGGCTCGGCCCGCTGCTCCAGGGCGGCGGCGAGCCGGGCCCAGTTCAGCGCCGGCCGCTCGTAGCCGGGCCACATCTGCTCGACCGCGCTGCGCAGCACGGCGATCGCCTCGCCCAGCTCGGCGGCGTCGCGGGTCTGCCGGGCGTGCAGCTGCAGCGCCGTGCCGAGCAGCGACGTCAGGTCCGGCCGCTGGTGGTGGCCCGGCGGGGTCGCGTGCAGGGCCCGGCGGTACCGGGCGATCGCCTCCTCGAGCGGGCCGACGGCCCCGGTCCGGTCGTGTTCCCGGACCAGGTCGTCGGCCTCGAACTGCCAGGTGCGGGCCGGGCCCGCCTCCGGGTGCAGGGGCGGGATCCCGTCCGGGCCGTAGTGGGCCACGTAGGCGCGCAGCTGGTCGGGCACCGCGTCCGGCTCGGCGCGGTACAGGTGGGCGTAGGCGGTCAGGGCCCGGTGCAGGTCGGTCTGGCCGCGTTCGTCACGCAGCCGGCCGTACCGCTCCCAGTGCAGCATCCCGATCACCGTCATGGACGCCGAGGCCGCGTCGGGGAAGCGGATCAGGCCGAGCAGCTCGGTGGCCTCGGCGACGGCCTCGTCGGCCATGATCGAGGACGGGTCACTGGTCTGCAGGTACCGCATCAGCCGCTTGCGCAGCCGCAGCCCGAGCCGGGTCCTGCGGTACGTCTCGCGCAGACTCACGATGACCCCCGGCGCTGAAGTCCTTGTACGACAGCCGGGCCAGCCGCGACTGCCGCGCCCACATCTCCCGCTCCTCGTCCAGCGTCGCCGGCAGCGTCAGCCCGAGCGCCGCCGCGAACGGGGCCCGCCCGACGTTGACCATGGCGCGCACCGCCGCCGCCCACTCGTCGGTCGTCACGACGGCGAGCCGGTACCAGCAGTACGACAGCAGCGGCAGGCCGACCGCGGCCGCCCACGGCAGCGGTCCCGGCCGCACCAGCGCCGCGACGAGGGCGGCCCCGGCGACGGCGAGGTGGCCGTAGAGCAGGGCCACGAAGAAGTCGACAGTCGTGCGCGCCTGCTCGACCTGCTTGGTGTTGCGCTCCTCGACGACCGACGTCAGCTCGTACCAGAAGACCTGCGTGTCGAGGCGGTAGCGGTCGTACCCGTACTCCTCCAGCCGCCGGATCGCGTTGCCCAGCCGCGTCGCGACCACCTGGTCGTCGTCCACCGGGAAGCGCCGCAGCCGCTCGTGCAGCAGCCCGCGCCGCACCGCGCCGCCGTTCGCGTCGGCGACCAGATGCCGGCGTACCGCCCGATGCGCGCGCATCGCGGCCAGCGCTTCCGCCCCGGCCTCGTCGAGCCGCCCGGCGCGCTCCCGGTCGACGAGCTCGACCGCGGCGATCCGGTCGGCCAGCAGCAGCTTGCGTTGCCGCATGCCCTCGCGGGCCCGGCTCGCCACCGACCGCGGCCAGCCGAGATAGCCCTCGAGAATCCGATACAGCGGCGTCTGTACCGCCGCGAGCATGAGCCCCGCCAGCACCGCGACGGCGAGCCCGGCCCCGGCGACGTCCACGTCGCGCACGAGCCGCCCGATCCCGGGCAGCCAGTGCGTCCCCGACAACACCCAGACCGCGAGCACCACGTTGACGGCCGCCGGCGCGATCCAGCCGACGAGCAGCGCCCAGCCGCCGCCCAGGACGCCTTTGACGATCTCGCTCAACGGGACCCCGTGATCCGGCGCCAGAGGCGCACGAGCAGGGGATCGCGGTCCACGCTGCGCGGCCCGGCCGTCCGGCCGGTCGAGTCCAGGTCGCTCAGGTAGGGGCCCGGCGGGGCGGCGCCGGTGGGATAGCTCGGGATGTCGGCGGGGTACGGCGGCGGCCGGACGTCGCCGTCGCTCAGATAGGGACCCGGGGGACTGCCGTAGGGATTGCGCGGCTGCCGGGCGTCGTCGTTGCTGTACGGGTCGGCCCAGGCCGTGTAGGGAACCGGCTGGTCGTAGGGCTGCTGCGGGGTGTCCTCGTGGCGGTACGGGTCCCGGTCCTCGGTCACGGCGCGGCCCCCTCCGGCGAATGCTTGGCGATGGACACCACCCTATGCGACCCGAACCCCGGCGACAGCCCCGCAGCGACCGGAGGCGAGCGGTCACCGCTCGGTGTACGAAGGCTCGTGCACGTGCCGGTCGGACGATCGGTGCAGCGCCCGGACCGTGCCCGGGTCGTGCGCGAACACGGTGGTGACGATTGCCGGGGCGCCGGCCGCGCGGGGTCCGCCGCTGAGGGCGGTGAGGTCGTTGTCGGCCCAGCGAGATCGGCGGTGCGTGCAGGACATGGCGCGGCAGGGCATCGGGCGTGGCGATGCGCTCCAGCAGGAGGTCCACGGCCGAGTGCGTCGACGTCAGCGCCGTCTCCACCGCCGCTCACGCGCTGATCCACCAGTGGACCGGCAACCCCGCCGGGCCGGGCATCCCGCTCAACCAGACCTGGCGCCTGCTGGGCCGGTAACCGCCGGACAACGCCGGGCCGCATCCTTGGGGAGCGGTCCGGCACTTTCCATTGTACGGGCCGCACAACCCCCACGAATCGCCCTGAATGCCGATTTTCGCCGCTCCCGCCCGGCCTACGCTGCAGTGTGTCCGACGTCAGAACGCAGGAGATCGCCGCCGAGCAGCACATCGTCGACCGGGTGTACGAGCGGCTCGAGGGCATGCGCGAGCAGGCGGCCGCGCTCGCCCGGGAGGGGTACACCCGCGCCTCCGGGAGCACGGTGACCGGACTGGTCGAGCGCGACGCGATGGTGCTGCGCGCCGCCGCGCAGATGCGGGCCCTCGACGCCGAGGAGGAGGGGCTCGTCTTCGGGCGCCTGGACTTCGACGACGGGGAGACCTTCCGCATCGGCCGCCTCGGCGTCCGGGACGGCATCGAACCGCTGCTCATCGACTGGCGTGCGCCCGCCGCCGCCCCGTTCTACCGGGCCACCTCCGGCCAGCCGCTCGGGGTCGTGCGCCGCCGCGTCATCATCTGCCGCGGGCGGCACGTGCTCGAGCTCGACGACGACGTGCTGACCCCGGAGCGGGCCGGCGACCTGCGCGTGATCGGCGAGGGCGCGCTGCTCGCGGCCCTGCGCCGGTCCCGGGGCCCGCACATGCGCGACATCGTCACCACCATCCAGCAGGAGCAGGACCGCGCGATCCGGGCCCCGGCCCGCGGCGTCACGCTCATCACCGGCGGCCCGGGCACCGGCAAGACCCAGGTCGCGCTGCACCGGGCGGCGTTCCTGCTGTACACCGACCGCGGCCGCCTCACCGACGGGCGCATCCTCGTCGTGGGCCCGTCGACGGTGTTCACCACGTACATCGGCCGGGTCCTGCCGTCGCTCGGCGAGGACAGCGTCCACCTGCGCGCGATCGGCGAGCTCGTCGACGGCGTGACCGCGACCCGCCGCGACCCCGCCGCGCTGGCCGGCATCAAGGGCGCCGAGCGGATGCGGGACGTCCTGACGGAGCTCATGTGGCAGACGCCCCCGGCGGCCCCGAGCCGACTGCGCCTGGTGTACGCCGGGCAGGTCCTCACCCTCGACGCCGCGGGCCTGCGCGAGGTGCGCCGCCGGGTCCGCGACGACGGCCGGCCCAACGCCGCCCGCCCGCGAGCCGCCCGGGCCCTGCTCGACGCGCTGTGGGCCGGGGTCGACGGCGCCCACCTCGACCGCGACCTGTTCACGGAGGAGGTCCGCGACCGCGGCGAGTTCGTGCGCTTCCTGCACGCGTGGTGGCCGCCGCTGACCCCGGCGTCGGTGCTGCCCTGGCTCGCCGAGCCCGAGCGGGTCGTCGGCCTCGACCCCGCCGACGCCGAGCGGCTCTCGGCGTCGTACCGCGGGCGGGCCGGCGACTGGTCCGTGGACGACGTCCCGCTCCTGGACGAGCTGGCCGGCCTGCTCGGCGAGCCCCCGGCGCCGCCGAAGGCCCCCGAGCCCGAGTGGCGCCTGCGGGAGCTCGGCGCCGGCCCCCGCCTCGTCTCCACGTTCGTGCTGAGCTGCGGCCTGCGCGACGGCTGGGAGCTGTACGCCCCCGGCCTGCTCACCCCCATGGCCCAGGCCGGCCAGTCGATCGACAACGACCAGGTCGGCGCGGCCCAGCGCTGGGCCGAGGCCGTCATCCGGCGCGAGGGCCACCGGGTCGTCGGCTGGACGGACGGCTTCGACCCGCACGGCGAGGAGGGCTACGTCCCGCGCCTGGCCGAGCCCCTCCTCCCGGACCCGCCGGCCGACGACACCTCGGCCGTGGACCCGTACCTGCACGTGATCCTCGACGAGGCCCAGGACCTCTCGCCGATGGAGTGCCGGATGATCGCGCGCCGCGCCGAGTACGCGTCGATGACCGTGGTCGGCGACCTCGGCCAGGCGACCCACCCGCTCGCGGTGGCGGCGTGGCCGGACCTGCTCGCCCGCCTCGACAAGCGCGAGGTGCGCACGTTGGACCTGCCGACCGGCTACCGGGTGCCGCAGACGATCGCCGACTACGCGGCGCGCGCGCTGGCCGCGGGGATCGAGCCGACGCGCTCGTACCGCCCGGGCGGCACCTTGACCGTGCGCCGCGTCGACGACCTGGCGGCCGCGGTCGCCGCGGCGCTGGACGAGGCCCCGGAGGGCGCGACGGTCGCGGTCATCGCCGCCGACGCGCTCGCCCCGGCGCTGCCCGGGCCCGTGGTTCCCGTGAGCCTCGTGAAGGGCCTCGAGTACGACCACGTGATCCTGGTCGAGCCGGCGGCGATCGTGGACGCGGAGCCGCGCGGGCTGAACCGGCTCTACGTCGCGCTGACCCGCGCCGTGGCCGCCCTCGTCGTGCTGCACCACGATCCGCTGCCGCCGGCCCTCGCGCTGCGGGAGCCTCAGGGCTGAAGGTTCTCCAGGTCCGCGAGGAGGCCGGGGTGGGTGGGCCGCCACCCGAGGACCTCGCGGGTGCGGGCGCTGGAGGCCGGCTGGTCCATGGCGAAGATCGGGCCGAACGGGCCGAAGGTCTGCTGCGGTACCGCCTCGACCGGCAGTCCCAGCCGCCGGCCGATGACGGCCGCGATGTCGCGTACCGCGTCGCCCTCGTCGGCGACGGCATGCCACACCGTCCCGGCAGGGGCCGACTCGAGGGCGAGCCGGAACAGGACCGCGGCGTCGCGGGCGTGCACGGCCGGCCAGCGCTGGGCGCCGTCGCCGGGGTAGCCGGCCACGCCGGTGCGGCGCGCCTGGTCGGTCAGCAGACCGGCGAACCCGCCCCGGCCCTCGTTGTGGACCGTGCGCGGCATGCGCACGGCCGTGCCGCGCACCCCGCGGGCGGCCAGCTCCAGCAGCGCGTTCACCGAACGGCCGCGCCCGCCCACCGGCCCGTCGGTCGGGGCGGGGTCGGCCTCGGTCGACGGGCGGCCCGGCACCCAGGGCGTGCCCGAGACCGCGACGATCGGGCGGTCGCTGCCGAGCAGCTCCGCCCCCAGCGCGGCGAGGGCGGCGCTCTCCTCGGCGATCGACCGGGCGAGGGCCTCGGCGGTGCTGTAGTCGGTACCGAACGCCAGGCTGATCACGCCCTCGGACCGGGCGGCGCCGGCCCGCAGGACGTCGAGGTCGGCCAGGTCCCCGCGCAGCACCTGGGCGCCGGCGCCGGTCAGGGCCTGCGCGGACCGGTCCGACCGGGCCAGCGCGAGAACGGTGTGACCGCCGGCGAGCAGCTCGGCGACGACGGCGGAGCCGATGGTACCGGTACCACCGGTGACGAAGACGTGCATGAAACGCTCCTGCAGTGACGAGACCAATGTCCCATCACCATACACGCCGACGGGACATTGGTCCCATCACCTATGATGGTCCGCATGGCCCGATGGCAACCGGAGACGACCCAGCGACTCGTGGTCGCGGCCGTCGACCTGTTCACCGAGCAGGGCTACGACGCCACCACGGTCGCCCAGATCGCCGAGCGCGCCGGCGTCACCAAGAGCACCTTCTTCCGCCACTTCGCCGACAAGCGCGAGCTCCTGGTCGCCGGCCAGGAGACCCTGAGCCGGCTGCTCGCCGAGGGGATCGCCGAGGCCCCCGTGAGCGCCAGCCCGCTGGAGGCGGTCGGGGCCGGGCTCGAGCGCGCGTCGAACGCCATGGGCCCGGCCAACCGCGAGCTCGGCCCCCGCCTGAAGGCGGCCGTGGCGGCCAGCACCGAGCTGCAGGAGCGCGACGCCCTCAAGAGCGTGGGTCTCGCCGCGGCCATGAGCGCCGCGCTCATCGCTCGCGGCGTGCCCGACCCGATCGCGCAGCTGGCCGCCGAGATGGGGGTCCTCGCCTTCAAACGGGGCTACGCCCACTGGTCCGAGGGCGATCGCGACGACGCCGGGGGGCTCGCGCCGCATGCGCTGGCCGCCCTGCAGGACCTGCGCACGGCAACGGCGGCGCTGGGCTGATCCCGCGAGCCGGCCCGTGACTGCCGCGCCCCGGCCGCGGAGCGCGAAGGCGGCACGCCTGTGCGGACACGCTGACGCACATGCGCGCTCATTTCGACGTTGAGCTGGATGGCGTGGCCGACGGAACCGTGAGCTTGATGTCGGCCGAGCCGCGCGGCTGCCCGCTGTAGCGGTCCAGGTCGAGCAGCCGCAGCGTGTACGGTCCGCCGGCCGGCGCCGGCACGACCCAGACCGCCTGGACATTGCGGTTCTGCTTGTCCTTGTCAACGACCTCACTCGGCGCGCTGTCCGGCGCACGCAGGTCGCCATCCGGCATGGCGAGGCGGACGTTGCCGGCGAAGATCCCGATGTCGACCTCGGTGCCGCGGTAGGTGACGTCGAAGGTGCAGGCGATCGCCCGGCTGCCGGCCGGGACCTGGCGGATCGCCTTCGGGTCGTCGCCGCGCAGCTCGCAGGTCAGGCCGTCGAAACGCAGCGCCGCGACGGTGATGCTGGTGGCCGCCAGCACCTGGACCGGTTCCAGGCTGATGAGTTGCCCGCCGGCGACGATCGGTACCTGCGCCCGCAGCTTGTCGTCGCTGCCCAGGCTGAGCACGCCGCCGGTCAGGTTGGTCATCCGCTCGGCGACGTCGAACGCGACGTCCGCCTCGATTTCCGAGCCGGCGCCGACCGCCCGGGTCGCGCCGGGGAATTTGCCGGGTGTCGCCTGGCCGGCGAACACAACCGAGATGGGGACTTCGACCGTGCTCAGGCTGCGATCCTTGGTCAACAGGTTCTTGACCTTCAAGTCGATCGTCAGCGTCTTCGCCGTCGCGTCGTAGGCGGCCTTGCCGAAGGTGACGCGAAACCCATTGTACCAGGCGACCTTGTGGATCTCGGCGCGGACGCCGCCAGGCCGGGCGGCATCGGCACTGCCCGCCCCCAGCGTGCCGGAACCCGGATCGTCGCCGCCACGCAGACCGCGCCCCTGGATGCCCGCCTGCCAGACCACCAGCACGACCGCGACCATCACGAGCGCGACGAGCCATCCGGCCGCTGGGACCCAGCGGCGTCTTCGCGGCCTCACGGGTGCGGCCGGCGTGATCGGTGGCGGCATCTGGGGCGCGGCGGCCGGTGTGCTTGCCGGCTCCGACGGTGCGGGGCCGGACCGCTCGGCCGCGACCGTCGATGTCGCGGGCTCGGCATCCGGTACCAACAACGCCCCCTGACCCACGACGAGTTCCGGCTCGTCGACCAGCAACGGTGCGCGGCCGAACCTCCGGTGCAGGAGGGTGGCGACCAATGGCACCCGGCTGGAGCCGCCGACCAGGAACAGCGCGTCGAGCCGCTCGGGTGGCACCGCCGCACCTTGCAGCACCCGCGCCGTCAGCTCGATCGTGGGACCGAGCAGCGGCTGGACGGCGGCGTCGAACTCCTCGCGGGTCACATGTGTGTCGATCTCGAGCAGCGGAACGTGGATCCGCACCGACGGCGCCCGCGACAGCTGCTCCTTGGCGGCCCGCAGGTCGGCGCGGAACCGCTGCAGGGTTCGCTGGCCGGCCGGATCGGTCGGGCTCACCAGCCGCCGCCACTGCCGCAGGTTCGGCGCCACGACCCCGGCGGCCAGGATGTCCAGCAGCGCGCCGTCGAGGTCGATGCCGCCGACGTCGTCGCGACCCGCGGTGCCCACGATGTCCCAGCCGCCTGGGGTACGGCGCAGGACCGTGCAGTCGAACGTTCCGCCGCCCAGGTCGTACACGGCCAGCGTGTATCCCGGCATGGCCGGCCGGGCCGGCAACGAGGCGTGGTACCAGGCCGCGGCCACCGGCTCCGGCACCAGCGACACGGCACCCAGCCCAGCGATCTCCGCCGCCCGCAGCAGCACCCCCCGCCGGCTCGCGCCCCACGCGGCCGGGCAGGTCAGCACCGTGCTGGACGGCGGCCCGCCCAGGCGCCGGGAAGCCTCGGTCAACACCCGCCGCAACGGCGCCGCGATCAACTCCTCGACCGGAATGCTGGTGCCGCCGAGCAGCACCCGCTCGTCGTCGATACGCAGTTTCGGGTTCGGCTCGTACCGCCCCGGATCGAGCTGCCCCGTCCGTACCGCGTCCTGGCCGGTCAGCAGCCGTCCGTCGGTCTCGATCGCCACCGCCGAGCTCAGCAGCGGCGAGGCGTCGAACAGCAGCGCCGTCGTGGGCGCGAGCACGGCCACCGTGTGCGTCGTGCCGAAATCGACCGCCAGCCGACGATCCCACTGCGCCCGTGCTGCGTCCGCCATCGCTGACTCCTCGACCGGGTACGGAACTGTCGGTACGTTCATACGACCGCGGCGCAACCCCTGCACCGATCCACAGCAGTTTCTGACAGACCCGTCGCCGGCCGGACGCAGGCAATGACTCACGTGCGCGGATCTGGACGCACGGCACTACAGCGGTGGGCGCAGGATCCCGCGCGACAACGCGGCGGTCACGGCGGCCGTCCGGTCACTTACGCCGAGCTTCACGAACGCGCGTACCAGGTGCGTCTTGACCGTCGCCTCGCTGATGAACAGCACGCGGCCGATCTCCGGGTTGGACAGTCCGTGGGCGACCAGGCCGAGCACCTCGGCCTCGCGCGGCGTGAGCTGCTCGGCGATCGGTGCCCGGCGCCGATCGGCCAGCCGCGCCGCGACCAGGGGCGCGAGCACCGACTCGCCCCGGGCCGCGGCGTGGATCGCGTCCACCAGTTGCGCGAGCGGGGTGTCCTTGAGCAGGTAGCCGACCGCACCGGCCTCGATGGCGCGCAGGATGTCTTCGTCGGTGTCGTACGTGGTGAGTACCAGGACCCGGACACCGGGCAAGCGGGCGGTGATGCGCGCGGTCGCCTCGGTGCCGTCGACGTCGGGCATCCGCAGATCCATCAGGACCACGTCGGGTCGCAGCGTGACGGTGAGGGTCAATGCCTCGCCGCCGGACGCCGCCTCGCCGACCACGTGGAGGTCCTCGGCCATCTCCAGCATGCCGCGGAGCCCGACCCGGACCACCGGGTGGTCGTCGACGAGCAGGACACGGACCGTCACCGTAAGTCCGGCGGTACCGTCAAAACCTGCTCCGGCAATGGCATCGGCAGCTCGACGCGGACCGTCGTGCCCGCGCCCGGCGCCGAGACGACCGTGCAGGTACCGCCGAGTCCGATCACCCTGCTGCGCAACCCGGAGAGGCCGTAGCCGCCGTGCCCGCGCCCGGGTTCGAAGCCCTGCCCGTCGTCGCTGACGGTGAGCGCGCCGGGCGAGAGCACGATGCGCACCGACGAGGCCTTGGCATGCCGCCGGACGTTGGCGAGGGCCTCTTGCGCGGCCCGGAGGAACACGGCGTCGCGCTCGGGCGCCCCGCCGCCCGGCGGGTCGTCGCTCTCGACGTCCACGGGGACGCCGGTGTCGCGGGTGTGCCGCTCGGCCAGCCGGGCCAGGGCGTCGGCCAGGCTGTGCGCGCTGAGGTCGGGCGGGCACAGGGCAGCCACCAGGGAGCGCGCCTCGGCCAGGTTCTCCCGGGCGGTGCGCTCGATGAAATCGAGCTGGTCGGGGACCGGGGTGGCGTCGCGCTCGAGGGTCAGCCGGGCCGACTGGGTCAGCATGAGGATGCTGGTGAAGCCCTGCGCCAGCGTGTCGTGGATCTCCACCGACAGCCGCTCGCGCTCGGCCGTCATGCCGGCCGTATGCCGTTCGCGGGCCAGCGCGGTGCGGGTCTCGATCAGCTCGGCAATGAGCATGCTGCGGGCGCGGCTCTGTGAGATGAGCGCGGAGATGTAGGCGCCGAGGAGCCCGGCCGACAGCACCGGGACGACCACCGTCGGCAGGAGTGCGACAGCGGTTGATGCGGAGAGCCCGAAATGGACGAACATGCCGGCCATGACCAGCCCGGCGAGGATGCCCAGGACGATCAGCCGGTCGCGCCACCGCCCGAGGAACAGGAACAGGTGCAGGAACAGCACGGACAGCAGGTACGCCGCGACCATCGTCACCATGATGAGCCCGGCGAAGAGCACGAGGGCCCCGGCGAACTGCACGATCCCGCGCCGCTCGCCGGGGCGCCCGACCGCGCGGGCGCCGACCCGCCAGTACCACACCAGCAACAGGCACAGCAGGAGGGACGCCAGCAGGCGGGAGCGCGTGGTCAGTGCGTCATCGGCCCAGACCAGCGCGCCGGTGAGAACCGGCACCACCACGGCCACCAGATGCCAGCCGGCATGGAACCGGTCCCACGCGTGCCCGCCCGTTGGCGCAGCGTTCAATTGTCCTCCCGGCCGGTCCAGCGGAACGTCAGCAGACACAGCGCCAGTCCGAGGATCACCCACGCTCCCAGCATGATGGCAACCCGGCCCAGTTCCCAAGACCCGGCGGGCTCGTTCGCGGCGAACGCGTCCGGCAGGAACACCGACCGCATGCCCTGCGCCATCCACTTCAGCGGGAACACCGCCGCGACCTGCTGCATCCACGCGGGCAGGTCGGTGAACACGAAGAAGACGCCCGAGATGAACTGCAGCACCAGCGCCACCGGGGTGACCACGGCCGGCGCCCGCTTGGCCTCCCGTGGGACCGACGAGAACGCGATCCCGCACAGCGTGCAGGCGGCGATGCCCAGCAGCGAGACCCACAGCAGCGTGAACCACTGCCTGCCCGTCGACGGCAGCGTCACGTCGAAGAACGTGGTCGCGATCGCCAGCATGATGGCGCAGCCGCCCACGCCGACCAGGTAGACCATCGCGACCTTGCCGATGAAGTACGAGCCGGCCGGCATCGGCGCACCGTACAGCCGCTTCAGCACGCCCCGGTCACGCTCCATCGGAATCTGGATCGCGAGGGTCTGAAAGCCGTTGGTGAGCTGCGCGGCGGCGATCATGCCGGCCACGAAGTACTGCGTCAGCGTCACCCCGGGCGCCACGTCGACGCCGCCGAAGACCGAGCCGAACACGACCAGCAGCAGGATCGGCAGCGCGAAGGAGAAGATGACCGACTCGCGGCCGCGGAAGAACTGGCGCAGTTCCAGGCCGCTACGCAGCAGACCAAGACGCAGCGTGAGGGTCATGCCGTCTCCTGAATCATCGAGAGGTACGCGTCTTCCAGCGACGGCCGGGTGACCGTCAGCTCCGGCACCTCGCCGCCGAATCGGGCGAACAGGTCGGCCACGAACTTCGCCGGGGTGTCGGTGTCGTGCTCCTGCGGGCCGTCCGGGACGGTCCAGCGGACCTTCGCCGCCGCGCTGCCCCGGCCGCCGAGCGTCGCCGGCGTGGCGACCGCCACCAGCCGTCCGCGGGCGATCACGCCGACCCGGTCGGCCAGCGTCTCCGCCTCGTCCAGGTAGTGCGTGGTGAGCAGGATCGTGGTACCGCCCGCGGCGAGGTTCCGGATCAGGTCCCAGAACTCGCGCCGGGCCTGCGGATCGAAGCCCGTCGTCGGCTCGTCGAGGAACAGCAGC
This sequence comes from Dactylosporangium sp. McL0621, assembly GCF_049995355.1. Lineage (NCBI taxonomy): Bacteria > Bacillati > Actinomycetota > Actinomycetes > Micromonosporales > Micromonosporaceae > Dactylosporangium > Dactylosporangium sp. McL0621. Next base: position 6,937,972 of record NZ_CP188259.1, on the reverse strand, counting down.
TCCGGCCGGCCGATGATGCCCAGCGCCACGTCGAGCCGGCGGCGCTGCCCCCCGGAAAGCACCTTGGCCCGGTCCTTACGCTTCTCCTGCAGCCCGACCCGTTCGATCACCTTGTCCGGATGGTCGGGGTTCGGGTAGTACTTGGCGAAATGCTGGACAACCTCCAGCACCGACAGCTCCTCGAACTCGCCGGTGGACTGCAGCACGATGCCGATCCGGGACCGCCAGTCCAGCGGGCGGCGCTGCGGGTCGACGCCGAGAACACGTACTTCGCCGCCGCTGCGCTTGCGGAAGCCCTCCAGCATCTCGACGGTCGTGGTCTTGCCGGCACCGTTCGGCCCGAGCAGGGCGAACACCTCGCCCCGCTCGACGGTGAGATCGAGCCCGTCGACCGCCTGGTGGCTGCCGTAGGTCTTGCGTAGGCCCTTGGCCTCGATGGCATATGCATCGGTCACGATCTCCATCGTGACCGGTCCGCGACGTCCGCGGGTCAACCGGTCGATGGACGCGCCCTACGACGCCTCGGACTCGATGACTCCGGTAACTCGATTGATGGACGGCGCCGTCAGTGGTTCGGCGCGGGCAACTCGGTCGCGGCGCGTCAAGAGCATCGGCAATGTCCGAAAGATGCAGAGCCGGTTTGCGGCCGTCGCCGGCAAACCGGCTGCTCAGCGGCCTCCGGCGGTCAGGCGAACATTTCGTCGAAGCGCGTCGATTGACACCCGCCGCGCCCGTGGCAACACTCCTCGCCAGGTTCGGACCGGAGACGCCGCCACGTCCGGCGCTCGAGACCGTACGAGAGGAAACGTCATGAGTTCGAAAGTGAGGAGGGCCGGGCTCGCTGTCTTTGCCGCCACCCTGGTCCTCGCCGGAGCCGTGTACGGCGTGACGAGGTCAACCGCGGCCAACGCCGCGGTGCAGCTGACCGCTCCCCAGCTGGTCGCCGACATGGGCGCTGGGTGGAACCTCGGCAATCAGCTGGAGGCCAACGCCAACGGCATTCCCAGCGAGACGGCCTGGGGCAACCCGGTCATCACCCAGGCCCTCATCGACCGGGTGAAGGCATCGGGCTTCAAGACGATCCGCATCCCCATCTCGTACCTGGGAAAGATCGGGTCCGCCCCGAACTACACCGTCGACTCGGCCTGGTTGAATCGGGTCCAGGAGGTCGTCAACTACGCCTACAACTCCGGCCTGTACGTGCTGATCAACATGCACGGCGACGGCTACAAGAGCGTGACCGGTTCCTGGCTGATCTGCGACGCATCGGACCAGACCACGATCAAGGCCAAGTATCAGAAGGTCTGGCAACAGGTCGCGACGAAGTTCGCGAGCTACAACGATCACCTGATCCTCGAGTCGATGAACGAGGAGTTCGACGGGCAGTACGGCAACCCCACCCAGCCGTGCTACTCGAACATCGTCGCCTACAACCAGATCTTCGTCGACACCGTCCGGCGGACCGGCGGCACCAACGCGTCGCGATGGCTGCTCATCCCGGGCTGGAACACCAACATCGAGTACACGACGGGCAGCTACGGCTTCTCGCTGCCCACCGACGCCTACCGGTCGTCCTCCATCCCCAGCGGCGAGCAGCGACTCATGATCTCCGTGCACTACTACGACCCGTGGGATTTCACGGGCCAGGAGGACGGCAACATCACGCAGTGGGGAGCGGCCGCGACCAACTCGGCCAAGAAGTCGACCTGGGGCCAGGAAGACTACATGGACCTCACGCTGAAGAAGATGTACGACACCTTCGTCACCAAGGGCTATCCGTTCTTCGTCGGTGAGTACGGCTCGATCGACAAAACGTCGGCCGACCCGGCGAACAACACCTACCGCGCGAACTTCGCCAAAGCACTGGTCACCACCGTGAAGAAGTACGGCGGGGCGAGCGCCTACTGGGACAACGGCTACAACGGCCAGTACGGGTTCGGCCTGTTCAACCGCAGTTCCAACACCGTGACCCAGCAGGGCATCATCAGCGCCATCATCACCGCCGCCGGCGGCACGTCCCCCACCACCCCGCCCGTCACGCCGTCCCCGACCAAGACGCCCGTCACGCCGTCGCCCACGACCCCGACGAGCAGCCCGGGTGGCACCGGCACCTGCCGGGTCGTCAACGCGGTCAACGCGTGGAACACCGGCCTGACCAACAGCATCACCATCACCAACACCGGCAGCACCGCCATCAACGGCTGGAGCCTGGTCTTCACCCTGCCCGCCGGGCAGACCATCACCGGCGGCTGGAGCGCTACCTACTCCCCGACCAGCGGCACGGTGACCGCGACCAACGCCGGCTACAACGGCAATCTCGCCCCGGGCGGCTCCGCCACCATCGGCTACCAGGCCAGCCACACCGGCAACGCCGCCGCCCCCACAGGCTTCAAGCTCAACGGCTCCACCTGCAGCTGAAGGTGCGCGGGAAGCCGCAGTGGTTCGACGCGCCCCGATCGGGCCGGACGTTGCACCGTCCGGCCCGATCGGGCGGATCGACTCCGGCGATCAGAACGTCCTCCTTCAGATACGGCCCGCTGGAGGCTGAGATCGCGGCCTTGTGGTTACCGGCCCAGGCACCCACGTGAGCAGCCAGGTACAACATGGCCAGGATCGCGATGAGCGTCGTCGCCAGGTCGGGTCTGTCGCCATGGCCGCGGATTGGGCCGCGCCGCATGATGGCGCACATCGCGGTAGGTGCCGTCGCCCGCTGGGTCGGACGGTGGGCCCTGGTTGCCGCCGGCGTTGCTGTAGTTGGTCCAGGTGTTGGTGTTGCCGCCGACGGTTTCGGCGTGGGTTGACGGCGGCGGTGGAGGTGGCGGGGGCGCCGCGCCGCCCCAGGTGACGTGGTTCGACTCGTGGCCGCCGGCGTTCACCCAGTGGTCGGGTCCGTCGCCGGAGTAGCACTGGCTCTGGGTGGACGCGTTTCCGGATGCGTCGGCCGCCACAGTGAACCAGGTTTACTCAGACGATTGCCGGGCATCGCGTCTCAGCTATTCAGCGTGATCACGCGCGTCGTCCTGGAGTGCTGCTCATCTCAGAACTGCCGCTCGCGCTCCGCCCGAGCGCGGCCGTCCCTGCTGCGCGAGACCGTCGACGTGTGCTGCGCGGGGCGCTGGTCCGCGACGGCGGGACACCCGGGCGGGGTGACCGGTCATCTGCGCCGGGCATGTCCGAAACACCCGGGAGGTTGGCATGACGAACGTTCAGCAGGGCGGCAGGGTCGCCCTCATCACGGGTGCGAGCAGGGGGATCGGCGCGGCCGTGGCCCGGTTGCTGGCATCGCGGGGGATGCGGGTCGTGGTCAACTACCGCAGCAGCCGCGACAAGGCGGACGATGTGGTCGCGTCGATCGGGTCCACCGGCGGCCGGGCGATGGCCGTGGAGGCCGACGTGCGCGACGGGGACGCCGTGCTCGGCATGGTCGAGCAGGTCCGGGCCGCCATGGGCGAGGTGGAGGTCCTGGTCCACAGCGCATTGATCCCGTACGCCATCAGGTCGTTCGAGGAGATCTCGGTCGACGAACTGGGCAGCAAGGTGGAACAGGAGATGCGAGCGGCCTTCCTGGTGACGAAGGCCGTTGTCCCCGACATGACCTCGCGCAGCTACGGACGGATCGTCTACCTCGGCGCCGTGTTGAGCCGGCGGCCGGATGAAGGAATGATCGCGCTCGGAACCGCGAAGGCGGCCTTGAGCTCGTTCGCCCGCTTTGTCGCGCAGGAGCTGGGGCCCCGCGGGATCACCGTCAACGTGGTGGCCCCGGGGCCGGTGGGTGGCCTCCTCCATGCCACCCTCGATCAGGAACAGCAGCAGCGTATGGCGGCCCAGACGGCGCTGGGCCGCATCGCCTCCCCCGACGACGTGGCCCGGACTGTCGCCTTCTACGCCGGCGACGACAGCGGATTCATCACTGGCACGACCGCGCCGGTCAACGGCGGACTGACCATGGACTGAGGCAGGCGCCGACGCGCTGCACGGGGCGCCAACGACCCGGAAGTCTTCGATCAGCGTCGTGGCCCGTCGGCCGGAGGAGCGTATAGATCGAGTTTCCGCTCATGCCGCGGATGATGCGCGGCGGTGCTGCAGTCGTCGTCCGGCTGCTGTTGCCGGTCCGGGACCGCCGGTGTCAGGCCGCGTAGCGCCGGCCGCCCCGCAGGACCTGCGCACGGCAACGGCGGCGCCGGGCCGATCGCGAAAGCCGGGCCCGTTGGGACGATGACGTTCCGGCTGCGGATCGGCCAGCATTGGGGCCGTGCTGGGCCTTGGGGATACGTACGTCGAGGCGGCCGGGCTGTTCGTGGCGGCGGCCGGGCTCGGGGTCGCGGCGTACTGGGCGGTCGCCCGGCGCCGTTCGGCCCGGCTCCGTCCGGCCGGGCCCGTGACGGTCCAGGTGCGCAACAGCGCCGGCGTCTACATCGGCGACCACGGGCACCAGCAGAACTTCTTCCGGGTCGACGTGCCCGCGGCGATGTGGGCGTCGCTGGTGACGCTCGTCGCCTCGGTGCTGGCCGTGGGCGCGGGGTGGCTGTACCTCGGCTGGTTCAAGCCGAGCTTCGCGCCGAACTACCGCACCCAGTTCCTCGTCGACACGGCCGAGACCACCGACCGGGCCGACCTCGGCGCGGTCACCACCGCGCTCAGCAAGGCGGTCGGCAACTCCGGCGACCACGACGCCCTCGCGCTGCGCCGCTTCGGCGGTGAATGCGGGGCGTCGAACAACACGACGAGCCTGACCGGCTTCGGCACCGGCGACCGGCGGCCGCTCGTGACCGCGGCGAGCGGCCTGCGCGCCGGGGGCAAGCCCACGCTGGTGCGGGGCATCGTGGAGGCGGTCGAGGACTTCTCGAAGCCGCTCGGCGGCAAGGCCCGGCAGGTCGACCGGATCATCGTCGTGACCCGGCACGGCGCCGACGCCTGCGACGACGACACGGCGTACGTGGAGCGGGAGATCCGCGAGCGGGTCGGGGCGGCCGGGCTGGCGCTGGAGTTCCGGGTCATCGGCTACCAGGTGCCGGACGGCCAGCACGCCGAGCTGGAGCAGATCACGACCGCGGTCAAGGCCCCGCCGCCCCTCTACGCCGCGAACCCGGCCGACCTGGAGCGGGCCGTGGACTGGTACTCCAATGTGGAGCCGGTCCTGCACAGCGCCGCGGTGATCGTCGACACCCTGAACGCCACCGTGACGAACGTCAACACCGCCGTGGACGCCGTCGTGAACGGCCGCCTCGACGTCGCCGACGCCACGCTCGCCCAGGCGAAACGGGCGGCCGACGACACCGGGGCGCAGTTCGCGGACCTGACCGACCGGGTGAAGACCGCCGACGCCCGTGAGGTACACGACCGGGCCGTGCGGCTGCGGGAGCAACAGCAGCGCGTCGTCGCAGCGGCGTCCGAGCTGCTCGCGACCGCCCGGGCCGGATCGCCGCTCGAGCCGCCGCTGCAACGGTTCCGGCTCGTCGCGGCCGACTACAACAGCGAGGTCAACGCCCTGAACCAGGTGCTGGCCGCGCTGCGCGCGAAGCTGACGGCCGGCCCGTGAACGCGGCCCGGGCGCGGCGCCGGCCGCTCGTCGTGCAGCTCGTGGTGCTCGCCGTGGCCCTGGTCATCGGCGCGGCCGACCTCGTGGTCATCTTCGGGATGCCCGCCTACCGGACCGAGCTGCTCGTGGACGCCTCCCAGGACGCCGGCGACTTCACGGCGATCGCCGACGCCGTCGGCGCGGCGGCGCAGAACGCGGCCGACGGCGACTCGCTGTCCCTGCGGCGGTACGGCGGCGCGTGCGGCGACGGGCACAACACCGCGACGGTCGTCGGCCCCGGCACCGGGCACGGCGGCCCGATCGGCGCGGCGGTGCACGCCCTGAAACCGTCGGGGCGCCCCACGCTGCAGAGCGGCCTCCTGGCCGCGATCGGCGACTTCGCGGGCTACTACCCGTTGCGGGGCGAGCAGCAGAACCGCATCATCGTGGTGACCTCCCACGGCGCCGAGGCCTGCGCGGCCGACCAGGCCGCGGTGAGCCGGGCCGCCGCCGAGGCCGGCGTGCGGCTGGACTTCCGCTTCGTGGGCTACAAGGTCCCGAAGGACGAGCAGCCGTCGTACGCACAGCTCGCCGCCGCGACCGGCGCTCCGGTCCCCAAGTTCGTCACCACCGCGGGGGAGCTCGACACGACGCTGAAGGCGCTCACGGTCCCCAGGTCGCCCGAGGCGCAGCACGTCGCGGTCCCGAGCCCGTCGCCGTCGGCTCCGCTGGCCGACGGCGAGCATTACGTGTACATCAAGGGGATCGACGTGCCCCGGCGCCGGCTCACGGTCGACGAGTTCGAGTACTACACCCGTGAGCAGGCGAAGGCCGAGGAGCAGAAGGACGGTCTCGGCCCGGACTACGAGGACGACGGGTACTACTCGCGCAACCCCGACAAGAAGACGGTCGACGTCGACGTGGCCCCCGACCTCAGGATCGCCCTCAACATGCTCGACGGGTCCGCGGGGGACCCGCAGCACATCCGGAACGTCAGCCTGGACGAGCTGTCCGCCATCTTCGCCCGGCAGCCGTTGGCGCCGAACGAGTTCTTCAGGCTCACCATGGTGGGCGGCCGTGTCACCGTGCTGCAGGAGATCTGGCGGCCCTGAAGTGTCCCGCCATGCGGACGCACCGGTGGCGTAACCGGCGTACGGCGGCCGATCCCCGCAGCTCAGTGCGCTGCTTGCGCCGTCCGGGGTGGCGCAATCCCGTACCACTTCCCATCAATCCTATCGGCTTAGTAGTGTCTGGCCCGTGAATACGGTCATCGATGCGCACCGGCGGCGGGCCGATCGCGCTCGCCAGGTCGCCGACGTGCTGCGCCATCAGGTGCTGGACGGGGCGTATCCGGACGGGGCGCTACCCCGCGAGGAGCAGCTGAGCCGGGACTTCGACGCGTCGCGCAACACCGTGCGCGACGCGCTCGCGCTGCTCGTGGCCGAGGGCCTCGTCGAGCGAGTCCCCGGCGTCGGCACGACGGTGGTCACGGGAAAGTACCCGCACGGCCTGCACCGGCTCATGGGCCTGGCCGAGACGCTGCGCGACCACGGGGAGATCACCAACGAGGTGCGCGCCGTGGCGATCGTGCGGCCCCCGGCGGCCGTGGCGCGGCGGCTGGGTCTCGGCGGCGGCGACCGGGTGGTCTACGTCGAGCGGGTCCGGCACCTCTGCGGGCTGCCGCTGTCGCTGGACCTGACCTACCTCGCCCACGACATCGGCGAGCCGCTGCTCGGCGCCGATCTCGGCCACCGCGACATCTTCGGGCTCATCGAGGAGCTCGCCGGGCAGCCGCTGGGGACCGCGGAGATCTCCCTGGAGGCGGTCAACGCCGACCCGCACACCGCCGCACTGCTGGAAACCACGGACCGGGCGGCGCTGCTCATGGCCGAGCGGCTGACCCGCCTCGCCGACGGGCGCCCGGTCGACCTGGAGTGGATCCGCTTCCGCGGCGACCGGATCACGATGCAGGGCGAACTGCGCCGCACCGGCAGCGAATAGGAGCGCCATGCCGATCGTCAACCAGCGCGTCGACGTGCCCGTCACGATCGACCCGGACCGGTGCCTCGACGGATGCACGCTGTGCGTGGACGTCTGCCCGCTGGACTCCCTCGCCATCGACCCCGAGACCGGCAAGGCCTACATGCACGTCGACGAGTGCTGGTACTGCGGGCCCTGCGCGGCCCGGTGCCCCACCGGCGCCGTGACCGTCAACATGCCCTACCTGCTCCGGTGAGGCGCATCGTCGCGGCCGCGGCCGCGGTGCTGCTCACCGCCGGCTGCTCGGTCGCCGCGGCCGACTCCACCGCCGAGCCCGTCGTCGTCGGGTACCAGTCCAAGACCATCAACACCGTCACCGCCGGCACCCTGCTGCGGGCCAAGGGCTTCTTCGAGCAGCGGCTGAACGAGCTGGGCCGGCGCAACGGGCACCGGTACAGCGTCGTCTGGCAGGACTACGACACCGGCGCGCCGATCACCGCGCAGATGATGGCCGACAAGATCGACATCGGCTCGATGGGCGACTATCCGCTGCTGATCAACGCCGCGCGCGGGCAGCAGAGCGCGCAGACCCGCACGAAGCTCGTCGCCATCACCGGGTACAACTCCCGGGGTGGGCTCAACAGCATCGTCGTCGCGCCGGACTCACCCGTGCACTCGCTGGCCGACCTGCGCGGCCGGACCGTCTCCACCAGCGTCGGCTCGGCCGGGCACGGCCTGCTCGTCCAGGCCGCCCGCAAGGCGGGCCTCGACCCGGGGAAGGATTTCAAGACCGAGAACCAGCAGCCGCAGGTCGGCGCGAGCGCTTTGCAGTCCGGCGCGGTCGCGGCGCTGTCGCAGTTCGTCGCGTGGCCCGGGCTGCTGGTCTTCAACAACCAGGCCCGGGTGTTGTACGACGGAGGCGCCCTCGGCGTGCCCACACTGCACGGCGTCGTGGTGCGCGAGCGGTACGCGAGCGAGCACCCCGACGTGCTGCGCGCCTTCCTCGCCGCCCAGCTCGACGCGACCGGCTACCTGCACCAGCACCCGCTGGAGGCGGCGCAGGCCGTCGCCGACGCCACCGGCCTGCCGCCCGAGGTCGTGTACCTGTACAACGGCCCGAACGGCGTGTCCACCTTCGACGTGACCGTCAAGCCGCTGCTGCGCGACGCGCTGGCCCAGGACGTGCCGTTCCTCAAGGAGATCGGCGTGCTGCAGCAGGTCGACCTGGCCGCGTTCGTCGACGACCGGGCGATCCGCGAGGTCGCCGGGGCCGGCTACGACCGGGACCTCGCCGGAACCGCGAACCCCGCGGCCATCGCCGGCACCGACGCGGTCTGCGGCCGCCCGGTCACCGACCCGGCCCGGGCCGGCGAGATCTGGCCCGCCGGGGCCGCCGCGACCCAACCGGCGGCCACGCCCACCTGCCTGCTGCGGGCGCTGCGGGCGCTCACGACGACGCCGCGCGCCGCCTACGTCCCGGACACCGTGACCGGCACCCGCTGGTTCGCCGACCGCAGCGTGTGGGTCCGCGACCCGTCGGCCGGGGAACAGGACCGGTTCAAGCCGTTCACGACCGCCGACGGGGCCCGGTCCTATGTGGACGCTCATCCGGGGTCGGCCGTGGTGTCCTTCGCCGAGGCCAGGTCCGGGGCGGGTGCGCCGTGACCGCCGCGACCGTCACCGAGACCGCGGCGGCGGCAACGGTACCGTCGAGCCGGCGCCCGGCCGCCACCCGCCGGTACCCGCGCTGGCTGCGCTGGACGGTCCGCATCGCCTCCCTCGCCGCCGCGCTCGCGCTGTGGCAGTGGGCCAGCGCCGCCGGGCTGCACCTGTTCCTGCGCTTCGACCGGCTCCCCGGCCCGCTCGCGGTGGCCGACGCGTGGGGCGGGCACCTGGGCACGGCGCAGTACTGGCTCGACGTCGCCCAGAGCCTCGTGCGCATCCTGACCGGCTTCGCGCTCGCCGCCGTCCTCGGCGTGGCCGCGGGCATCGCGGTGGCGCGCTCCCGGATCGCCGCCGACGTCCTGCAGCCGCTGTTCGAGGTCGCCCGGCCGATCCCGGCGATCGCCCTCGTGCCGGTCGCGATCCTGCTGTTCGCCACCGACGAGCAGGGCATCGTGTTCATCACCGGCACCGCCGCGTTCTTCCCGGTCCTGGTCAGCACCCGCCACGCCGTGCGCGCCCTGCCGGCGGTGTGGGAGGACGCGGTGCGCACCATGGGCGGCGGCCGGCTGCGCGTGCTGGGCACCGTCGTGCTGCCCGGCATCCTGCCCGGCGTCTTCGGCGGCCTCTCCGTCGGCATGGGCGTGGCCTGGATCTGCGTCATCTCGGCCGAGATGATCTCCGGTGACTTCGGCATCGGCTACCGCACCTGGCAGGCCTACACCATCGTCGACTACCCGGGCGTGCTCGTCGGCATGGCCACCATCGGCGTGCTCGGCTGGCTCACCTCCGGCGCGGTGGAGCTGCTCGGCCGCCGCCTCACCCGCTGGCTGCCGGCCCGCGGCACCGGCACCGGGGGCCGGTCGTGATCGCCCTGCGGGCCGCCGGCGTGACCCTCGGCTACGGCGGCACGGCCGTCCTGCGCGGCGTCGACCTCGAGGTGCGCCCGGGGGAGGTGCTCGCCGTGGCCGGCCGGTCGGGCTGCGGCAAGTCGACACTGCTGCGTGCGTTCGCGGGCCTGCTCGCCCCGCAGGCGGGCACGGTGCTCGCCGACGGGGCGCCGGTGCGCGGTACCGCGCCGGAGCGGGCCCTGGTGTTCCAGGACGACGCGCTGCTGCCGTGGCGCACCGCCCGGCGCAACGTCGAGCTGCCGCTGGCGATCCGCCGCGTGCCGCGCGCCCAGCGCCGCGCCCGCGCCGAGGAGTGGCTGGCCCGGGTCGGGCTGGCCGGGCACGGGCGGCGGCTGCCCGGCGCCCTCTCCGGCGGCATGCGCCAGCGGGTCCAGCTCGCCCGCACCCTCGCCGGGGCACCTCGCGCGGTACTCATGGACGAGCCGTTCGGGGCGCTCGACGCCCAGACCCGCGCGGCCATGCAGCGCCTGCTGCTCGACGTGCTCGCCGACGCGCCCGCGACCGTCGTGTTCGTCACCCACGACGTCGACGAGGCGCTGCTGCTCGGCGACCGCGTCGCCGTCCTCGCCCCCGACGGGGTGCGCGACGTCCTCGACGTGCCCGGCGGGCGCGGCCGGGCCGGAGCCGCCGCCGCTCGTACCCGCATTCTCGAAGCCCTGGAGGCCACGTGCGCCCCGAACCCCTGACCGAGCGGCTGGAGCTCGACTGCGACGTGCTCGTCGTCGGCGGCGGCACCGCCGGGACCATGGCCGCCATCTCGGCCGCCGAGGCCGGGGCGCGGGTGCTGCTGCTGGAGAAGGCCCACGTGCGCCACTCGGGCGCGCTGGCCATGGGCATGGACGGGGTCAACAACGCCGTCATCCCGGGCAAGGCGACCCCGGAGGAGTACGTCGCCGAGATCACCCGCGCCAACGACGGCATCGTCGACCAGCGCACCGTGTACCAGACCGCCTCCCGCGGCCACGACATGGTGCGGCGGCTGGAGGGGTACGGCGTCAAGTTCGAGAAGGACGAGCACGGCGAGTACGCGGTGCGCCGCGTCCACCGCTCCGGCAGCTACGTGCTGCCGATGCCCGAGGGCCGCGACGTCAAGAAGGTGCTCTACCGGGTCCTGCGCGAGCGGCGGATGCGCGAACGGGTCCGCATCGAGAACCGGGTGATGCCGGTGCGGGTCCTGACCCGCGACGGCCGGGCGGTCGGCGTGGCCGGGCTGCACACCCGCACCGGGCAGTTCGTGACCGTCACCGCCGGCGCGGTCGTCCTCGCCACCGGGGCCTGCGGCCGGCTCGGCCTGCCGGCCAGCGGCTACCTCTACGGCACCTATGAGAACCCGACGAACGCCGGCGACGGCTACGCGATGGCGTACCACGCCGGCGCCGAGCTGTCCGGCATCGAGTGCTTCCAGATCAACCCGCTCATCAAGGACTACAACGGCCCGGCCTGCGCCTACGTCGCCAACCCGTTCGGCGGGTACCAGATCAACAACCGCGGCGAGCGCTTCGTCGACTGCGACTACTGGTCCGGCCAGATGATGGCCGAGGTGGCCCGCGAGATCGCCTCCGCCCGCGGCCCCATCTACCTCAAGCTCACCCACCTGCCGGAGGAGACGATCGGCCGCCTCGAGTCGATCCTGCACACCACCGAGCGGCCCACCCGCGGCACCTTCCACGAAGGCCGCGGCCACGACTACCGCACGCACGACGTGGAGATGCACATCTCCGAGATCGGGCTGTGCGGCGGCCACTCGGCCTCCGGCGTGTGGGTCGACGAGCACGGCGCCACGACCGTGCCCGGGCTGTACGCCGCCGGCGACCTCGCCTGCGTGCCGCACAACTACATGATCGGCGCGTTCGTCTTCGGCGACCTCGCCGGCCGGCACGCGGCCGGGCACCTCGCGCCCGGGCCGCTGCCCGAGGACCAGATCGCCGCCGCGCACGAGCTGGTCTACCGGCCGCTGTCCAACCCGGACGGCCCGCCGCAGCAGCAGGTGGAGTACAAGCTGCGCCGTTTCGTCAACGACTACCTGGCGCCGCCGAAGACCGCGGCGAAGCTCGACATCGCCGTCGAGACGTTCGAGCGCATCCGGGGCGAGATCGACGCGATGAGCGCCCGGACGCCGCACGAGCTCATGCGCTGCGCCGAGGTGACCTTCATCCGCGACTGCGCCGAGATGGCCGCCCGCGCCTCCCTGACGCGCGCCGAGAGCCGCTGGGGCCTCTACCACGAGCGGGCCGACCGGCCCGGCCGCGACGACGACTCCTGGTTCTGCCACCTGAACCTGTACCGCGGCGACGACGGCGCCATGCACTTCCGCAAACGGCCCGTCGCGCCGTACCTGGTGCCCGTGCCGGAGTTCGTGCCCCTGGACATCGCCGAGGAGGAGCTCGTCGCGGCGCCGGCCCGCGAACACGTCACGGCCCGGGCGGGCGCGGGCGGCCGTGCGGGTGGCGCGCCGGCGGCCGACGACCGCCTGCTCGACCTCGTCCGGCTGCTCGACGCCGAGCCGGACCTGGACCGGCTGCGCCCCTTCCTGGCCGACCCCGACCCGGCCGTGCGGCGGACGGCGGTGGCGGGGCTCACCGAGGCGGTACCGGACGGCGCCGCGCACGCCCTCGCCGGCGCCCTCGCCGACCCCGACCCGGGCGTGCGCGCGGCCGCGGTGACGGCCCTGCGCGAGCTCGCCGACGTCCTGCCCGCCGGCTTCGGCCCGGCCCTGCGCGCGCACGCCGGCCACGCCGACCCGGGCGTGCGCGCGGTCGTCGCCGAGCTGCTGCGCGTCACCGGCGACGGCCACCGCGGCGACTACACCCGGGCCCTCGGCGACGACACCCCGGCCGTGCGCCTGGCCGGCATCCGCGGCCTGGTCCGGCTCGACGACGCCGAGGGCCTGGCGGCCGCCGCGGCCGACCCCGACCGCGAGGTGCGCGTCGCCGCGGCGCACGGGCTCGGCACCGTGGCCGACCGCCGCGGCGCGCCCGCCCTGCTGCGCCTCGCCCGCGACGCCGACCCGCTCGTGCGCGCCGCGGCCCTCACCGCCGCGGCCGCGCTCGGCTGCCCGGGCCCGCTCGCCGGCGCCGCCGCCGACGGCCTGCGCGACCCGGCCTGGCAGGTCCGCGAGGGCGCCGCGGCCGGCCTCGCGGGCGCGCCGGCGGAGGTGGCGGTGCGGCCGCTGCTCGGTGCGGCCGGCGACGGGAACCTCGACGTGCGGCGGGCCGCCGTCCGGTCGCTGGCCCGGTGGGCCGGGCGTTCCGACGTGGCCGCGGCGCTGCGGGCGGCGGCCGAGGACCCGGACGCCGACGTGCGCGCGTACGCCCGGCAGGGCCTGGCCGGGTAGCCTTCGTACCGGCCGCGGGTGGGGCCGGAGCGCACGGCGATGAAGATGACGAAGACCACGACGCCGATGCAGATCCAGCCGCAGATGCCGAATGCGCCGAGGACGAGCCGGTCGCTGCTCACCCCCTTGTCCGCCGTCGAGCGGTGGTTGGCGGGGTCAGGGCAGATGGTGCTCAGGTCGGCCCGCTCCGCGTCGCTGCCGTTGTCCAGCCGTTTGCGCTTGAACTCGGCGTTGACCGCGCCGAGGCAGTCGGGGTGGGCGTCGGCGTAGCGGGTGTACTCGTACCAGCTCGTAACGCACCGCCTCTCGTTCTTCTCGCTCTCCAGGCCCAGCCCGGGCGGGGCGTACACGCCGAAGCTGACCGCGTTGCAGACCCGTCCGACGTCGTAGGCCCCCTCGGACTCCGGCCGCAGCGCGACCCGCTCGGCGGCCCGCGGGTTCTGCTCGCAGTGGTGCTTGGCCAGCGCAATCACCTCCTCGGCGACGTACGCCGGGGAGTCGAGTAGTTGCTGGTAGCGCTCGCACGCGGTCGAGTCGGCGGCGTTCGCCGGGCCGGCGCCGAACGTCACCGGCCCGAGCGCGGCCAGGAGAACCACGACGGTTCCCGCCAGCCGGCGTCGTCCCATGGTCGTGGCCCCTTTCGATGCGTTGCCAACCATGCAACGCGCCGGCGGGCCGGACTGCATCGAGCGTTCGGTTCAAGACGATCACCATTGGGGCGCCGACACCCCGACCAGCGTGGTGCCGGTCCCGGCGAGGAGGTAGCTGACGAGGTCGCCGGGCTGGGTGTAGTCGCGGATCAGGGCATGGCCGCCGGCTACATACCCCCGCGGCCGTCCTGGGTGGGCGCGCCGGGGCGGGTCAGCAGGCCCTCCATCAGCAGGCTCAGGTACCGGTCGCTGAGCTCGGCCGCCCCGGTCGACTGCCGGGCCGCCCACGCCATCGCGTTCGCGGTGGCCAGCAGTTCGCTCGCGGTCAGGTCGCGGCGCACCCGGCCGGACCGCTGGGCGCGCGCCAGCAGCTCCGTTGCCGCCGTGCGCAGGCCCTCGCACGAGGCGTGCAGGCGCGAGGCCGGGTCCTGCAGCGCCTCCATGACCGACGCGGGCAGGCCCTCGTACCGGGTGGAGGCGACCCCGAACCCGCGCAACCACGCGGCCAGGGCCTCGCCGGGGTCGGGCGCGTCGAGCAGCTCCACGGCCTGGGCGCGCAGTGCTTCGAAGCCCTCGCCGAGCAGGGCCTCCAGCAGTGCCTCCCGGGTGGGGAAGTGGCGGTACAGCGTGCCGATGCCCACCCCGGCCTGGCGGGCGACCTCCCGGAGCGAGGCGTCGGTGCCCTGCTCGGTGAAGACGGCCCGCGCGGCGGCGAGCAACTGGGTGTAGTTGCGCCGGGCGTCGGTGCGCATCGAGTCCATCACTCCGACATCCTTCCAGCTTGCTAAGCGGAGCGGTGCTCCAGTACATTCGGAGCAGTGCTCCGTATTATTCCATCACGGAAGGTGCCCGCCATGCCCAGGGAACTCGACGAATGGCATGCCCGTACGGGCGGCTACGTCCCGCGGCCCCGCTTCGAGTCGTACGCCGAGAAGTATGCCGACTACTTCGTGATGCAGCGCCGTGACGGGATCATCGAGCTGCGGATGCACACCGGCGGCGGACCCGCCCAGTTCGGCTTCGGCGCGCACAACGCCTGGGGTCAGGCCTGGCAGGAGATCGGCAACGACCCGGACAACGAGGTCTTGATCCTCACCGGCACCGGTGAGCACTGGCTCACGCTGCCCGTTCAGGACGGCGACGCGGCCGAGCGGACCCGCGCGCTCATGCGCGAGGCGCGCCCGGACGGGTTCGCGTACGAGCACACCTACTACGACGCGATCAAGCTGCTGGAGAACTTCGTCTTCGGGATCGACATCCCGACGATCGCCGCGATCAACGGGCCGAGCATCGCCCACACCGAGGTCGCGCTGCTGTGCGACATCACCCTGGCCGCCGAGACCGCCACCATCGTCGATCCCCATCTTCCCACCGGGGTCGCCCCGGGGGACGGCCAGCAGCTGACGCTGCAGGAACTGCTGGGCACCAAGCGGGCCGCGTACCACCTCTACACGGGCGAGCCGATCGGGGCCCGGCAGGCCCTGGAGCTCGGCCTGGTCAACGAGGTCCTGCCGGCCGGGCAGCTGCTGCCGCGCGCCTGGGCGATCGCGGAGAGCATCATGCGGAGCCCGCGCTCGGCCCGGCGGCTCACCCACGCCATCGCGCAGCGGCCCTGGAAGCGCCGGCTGGTCGACGACCTGGGCTTCGGCGTCGCCCACGAGATGTTCGGGATCTCCGCCGACCGGCTGCGCGGCTGACCCGGGCGGGCCGGGCGCCGGTCAGTCGACGGGCCGGTCGTCGGGCGCGGCCGCGCCGAGCCGGAGGGGCCGGCCGGTCCACGGTCCGGCGGGCCGGCCGGTCCACGGTCCGGCGGGCCGGCCGGTCCACGGTCCGGCGGGCCGCGTCGTGGGCGGCGAGGGCCTGGCTATCGAGCCGCGGACGGCGACCCCGAGCCGAGCGCGGGCCCGCGGCTGAACAAAGCCCGGGCCCCGGCAGTAAGCACGAAAAAATGTTATGCCACCGGTCCTGATCAAGTCGCTGTTCCGGCCGCTTGACAACATCCCGGGCGATATGCCGAGATGGACATCCGTAACAGGTCGGTGATGTATTGGGAACAAACACGGGTCAGGCCTCGCTCGTCGCCGCGGCGAAGGCCGGGGACGAGCGCGCGCTCGCCGACCTGCTCGCGGCGCACCTCCCGCTGGTGTACACGATCGTGCGCCGCGCCCTCGCCGGGCATCCGGGCGCCGTCGACGACGTCGTGCAGGAGACGATGCTGCGCGCGCTGCGCCAGCTGCCGTCGCTGCGGGAGCCGGAGAGCTTCCGGATCTGGCTGGCCGCGATCGCGGTCCGGCAGGCCGGCACCTACCTGCAGCGCGAGCGCGTCGCCGCCGGTCGCCGGGCGCCGCTGGACGTGCTGACCGACGCGCCGGACGCCGACGACTTCGAGGACCTCACGGTGCTGCGGGTGGAGCTGTCCGGGCAGCGGCGCCAGGTCGGGCAGGCCGTCGGCTGGCTGGACGCGGACGACCGGGTGCTGTGGTCGCTGTGGTGGCTGGAGATCGGCGAGGAGCTGACCCGGGCCGAGCTCGCCGCCGCGCTGCGAGTCAGCGTCGTGCACGCCGGGGTGCGGGTCCAGCGGATGCGCAACCGGCTCGAGCAGGCCCGCGTGCTCGTGGCGGCGCTCGACGCGCGGCCGCGCTGCCCGTGGCTGGACACGGTCGTCGCCGACTGGGACGGCATCCCGAGCCCGCTGTGGCGCAAGCGGATCGCCCGGCACACCCGCTCCTGCGTGGCCTGTGCGCGGGCCGCCGAGGGGATGGTCGACACCGAGCGGTTGCTCACCGGCTTTGCGCTGCTGCCGGTACCGGCTCTGCTCACCGGCGCTGTGGCGGT
This sequence comes from Dactylosporangium sp. McL0621, assembly GCF_049995355.1. NCBI lineage: Bacteria > Bacillati > Actinomycetota > Actinomycetes > Micromonosporales > Micromonosporaceae > Dactylosporangium > Dactylosporangium sp. McL0621. The sequence goes on along the minus strand of NZ_CP188259.1, from coordinate 6,921,082 downwards.
CCACGAGGCGGCCACCGGTACCACCGCATCGTCCTCGGTCGTCAGCGGCGCCGCGATCGGCGCGGCGAAAACGGGCTGGCCGGTCGCGAAGCTGGTCGTCGCCGGCTCCCTGGCCGCCGGGGTCGCGGTCGCGGCCCTCGCGTGGCCGCACGACGAGCCTCCGCCGCCGTCCGCGGCGCTCCCGTCCGCGGCGCCGTCGGCGTCATCGTCGTCCGCGGCCCCGCCGGCGACCCTGCACCCGGGCCCGGTCTCCCTCGAGCTGCAGAACGCGCCCGGGCGGTATCTCGGCACCGACGGCCAGCTCGGCATCCTCGTCACGGCCGACACGGCGTCGGGGCGGCAGCGGGCCACGTTCCAGGCGGTGCCGGGCCTGGCCGACGCGAACTGCTTCTCGTTCCGGGCCGCCGACGGGCAGTACCTGCGGCACGCGTCCTGGCGGCTGCGGCTGAGCCCCGGCGAGGGCTCCTCGCTGTTCCGCGGCGACGCCACCTTCTGCCCGCTCGGCACCGGCAACGGCGACGTGATGCTGGAGGCGTCGAACTACCGCGGGTACTTCATCCACCGCGACGGCGACCAGCTGTGGGTGCGGCAGGCGGACGGCACGGTGTCGTTCCACACCAACAGCACGTTCCGGATCCGGCCGGCGCTCGCGTAGCGGTGCGGCGACCGGACGGCCGCCGCACCGCGCCGAGCGTCAGCTCAGGCTGAACTTCTGGTTGGCTCCGCCCCAGCAGTCGTACAGCTGGACCTGCTGGCCGTTACCGGTGCCCCAGACGTCCAGGCAGCGCCCGGACTGCACACCGGAGATGGTGCCGTTGCTGTTGACGTTCCACTGCTGGTTGGCCTGGCCGTTGCAGCTGTAGATCTGCACGGCCGCGCCGTTGCCCGAGCCGGCGGCGTCGAGGCACATGTTGCCGTACACCTGCAGCTGCCGGCTCGACGTCAGCGTCCAGGCCTGGTTGGTCTGGCCGTTGCAGTCGTAGAGCTGCACCCGGGTGCCGTTGTTGTGCGAGGCGTTCGGCACGTCGATGCACCGGCCCGACTGGGCGCCGACGATCCGGCCCGACCCGCCGCCGCCCGTGGTGGGCGTCGGCGTCGGCGACACGGAGGCGGTCGGCGTCGGCGAGCCCGTGCTCGTCGGGTTGGCGGCGTTGAGGGCGTTGAGGACCGAGGTGTACGCGGCCTTCTTGTTGCCGCCGCCGTCAAACAGCAGCGGGCTCTCGCTGGACCGCCACGAGTCGCTGTCGCGCACGCCCCACACGGTGATGCCCACGCAGCGGGGCACGTTCATGCAGGCCTGGGTCAGCCCGGCGTACTGCGACGTCGACGCGTTCGTCACGTCGACCTCGGTCAGGGCCACGTCCACGCCCAGCGCGGCGAAGCTCGACAGGGTCGTCTGGAAGTTGCTGGGCAGTGAGCTGCCGCCGGTGAAGTGGGTCTGCAGCCCCACGCAGTCGATCGGCACGCCGCGGGACTTGAAGTCCTGGATCATGCGGTACACGCCCTGCGTCTTGGCGTACGACCAGTTCTCGATGTTGTAGTCGTTGTAGCACAGCTTCACCGACGGGTCGGCGGTGCGCGCGGTGCGGAGCGCCACCTCGATCCAGTCGTTGCCGGTGCCCTGCAGGTTCGACTGCCGGCGGCTGCCGTCCTCGTTGAACGCCTCGTTGACCACGTCCCAGTAGGCGAGCTTGCCCTTGTAGTGGCCCACGACGCCGTTGATGTGGTCGATCATCGCCTGGCGCAGGGTGGAGCCGGACAGGCTCTGCATCCACCCGGGCTGCTGCCCGTGCCACGCCAGGGTGTGGCCGCGGACCTTCATGCCGCGCTGGGTGGCCCAGTTGTAGATCTGGTCACCGGCGCTGAAGTTGAACTGGCCCCGCTGGGGCTCGGTCGCGTCGGGCTTCATCTCGTTCTCGGCGGTCACCATGTTGAACTCGCGCCCGGCGATGGTGGTGTACGTCGAGTCGCCGAGCCGGCCCGCCGCGATCGCGGTGCCGAAGTAGCGTCCCGACTGCGCGGCCGCGGCCCCGAGGGTGCTCGCCGCGGCGCTCGCGTCCGGGATCATCATCACCACGCCCGCGGCGGCGACGGCGGCGACGGCCCCGCCGATCACCGCCTTGACTCGCCATGATCGTCTCAAGATGGGCCTCCTTCTGGGTTCGGCGCCGGGCCACGTCCACGCCGCACGCGGCCGGCGGGAGCGCGGCCGCGCATACAGAAGGGGTGTCGGTGGGCTCGCAGGGCCCAGCGCCGAAGAACGGTGGGCTTCAATGCCACGCCATGCTGACACGGGTGCCCGCGGCGAGCAAGACTTTCCGGAATACTTTCGGAACGACTCCGGCCCACCCTGCCCGGCGTGTCGGTGGGGCCGTGGCAGTTCAGTAGGCGTGGGCCGGAGCCGTCCGTTCCGGAAGTTTCGAAGCGCTTACCGTGAAAATTTCGGCGGTTCAGCGGTAGCCGGCGGCCACGATGTTGGCCTGCACCGCGTTCTCGGTGGCGTCGGACGGGTACCCGGCGACCATGGCGCCCTCGTAGAACGTGCCGGCGCTGAGGTTCGCCCCGCCACCCGGCTTGCAGCAGTCGCCGCCGCTGCCCAGGATGATGGCGCCCTGCTTCTTCATCGGGCTGTACCCGCCGGGAAGCCCGCCGTCCCACAGGGTGTACAGGCTCCCGGACTGGGCGTTGCTGCCCTTCATGGCGAAGCGGGAGGTGCCGTTGTTCTTCAGCGTGGCCGTCACGAACTTGCTGGTGAAGGCCCGCTGGTTGGAGTTCCAGGCCTGGCTGCCCCCGGGGTACAGGCCCCACTCGAGGTCGGCCTGCACCCACGGGCCGGTGCCGGAGCACCCGCCGAACCAGCACTGGGTGCCGAAGTTGATCGCGTCCATGGCTCCGGCGGCGTCGGCCTTGCGGGTCGTCTCGCTGTTGCCGTAGTCGAAGCAGCAGCCGTTGTTGACGTGCGTGCCCGACGTGACCATGTACATGCCCTCAGGCGCCGAGCCGGTCGGCACCCCCGTGAGGTGCCCGTCGCGCCAGTAGCTGTTGCCGGGGTTGATGTACAGCGAATAGGCCTTGCTCCCGCCGACGGTCAGCGCCTCGGACGTGGCCCGCGCGGGGCTGCTCTGGCTGGAGCCGGGCACGACCGCGGAGCCCTGGTACCACAGGTCGTTGCCGTGGCCGGACTGGTCGTAGACCACCGTGATCACGCAGGTGGTACCGGCGCAGAACGCGTCCTGGGCGGCGGCGTCGGCCGAACCGCCGGCGCTGCCCACGGCGATGTCGCGGGTCGCGCTGTCCGACGCCCGGCGGACCTGGTAGAGCCTTCCGGCGTAGGCCTGCAGCAGCGCCCGCGTCGTGCTGTGCGCGGCGACGCACGGCGTGCCCCCGGCGGCGTAGAGGTCGCAGGGGCCCGAGCCGGACGGCGGTGGAGGCGTCGCCGACTGGCTCCACCGCTGGTTCGCCCCGCCGTTGCAGCTCCAGAGGATGAGCTTCGTGCCGTTGGCGGTGCCGGCCCCGTTGGCGTCCAGGCACAGCCCCGACTGCACCCCGGTGATGGTGCCGCTGCTGTTGACCGTCCACTGCTGGTTGGTCTGGCCGTTGCAGTCCCAGATGATGACCGCCGTGCCGTTGGTGGTGCCGCGGCCGTTCGCGTCCAGGCACTTGGTGCCGTACACCTGGAACTGTCCGGCGGCGGTATAGGTCCACGACTGGTTGGCCTGGCCGCTGCAGTCCCACAGCTGCAGCTGGGTGCCGTTGGTGGTGGCGGAGTTCGGCACGTCGATGCAGCGCCCGGACTGCTGCCCGACGATGGGCGCGGCCGTGGCGGCCGACGCGGCGCCGGCGGTCAGCGTCACGCCGGCGACGGCGAGGGCGGTGGCGACCAGCACGGCGAGTGCGGGCCGCCAACGCGGCGGAGCGAATTGGAGCATGGCGGTCCTCCGGTGGTAGTGGGGGGTGGGGCGTGGCGGGCGGCGGCGGGCCGCCCGCCACGCGGATCGATGGTCAGGAGCGCGACCACCGCTGGTTGGCGGCGCCCGTGCACGTCCACAGCTGCACGAGCGTGTTGTTGGCGGTGCCGGCCCCCGACACGTCGAGGCACAGCCCGGACTGCGCGCCGGTGATGGTGCCGTTGCTGTTGATGTTCCACTGCTGGTTGGTCTGGCCGTTGCAGTCCCAGATCTCCACCTTGGTGCCCGGCGAGGTCTGGTTGTTGTAGGCGTCGAGGCACTTGCCGAGGACCTGCAACTGGTTGCCGGCGGTGGCGGTCCACTGCTGGTTCGCCCCGCCGTTGCAGTCCCAGATCACCAGCTGCACCCCGTTGGTGGTGCTGCTGTTGGGATCGTCGAGGCAGCGGTTGGACGCGGCGCCGCGGATCACGGCCGTGGTGCCGCCGCCGGGGTTGCCGGTCGTACCGCCGGAGACGCGGTACATGACCACGCCGTGCCCGGGCACGCTCGCCGAGATCGTGCCGGTGGTGCTGCTGGTGGCCCCGCTCCACAGGTCGTTGAGCGTGTAGCTGGACGCGCCGGTCTTGCCGATCGCCGCGGCCGTGGTGCTGATGGTCGCGGTGCCGCTGTTCTCGTTGAACAGCACGACGGAGACGTCGCCGTTGGTCAGCGGCTTGGCCAGCACGTCGAGGCCGCCGGAGGAGCTCACCATCCGGCCCTGCTTGCCGGCCGGGTCCTGGTCGACCGCGATCACCGCCTTGTTGCCGAGGATCGACAGCGTGGTGGCGCTCGCGTTGACCAGGTTGTTGCCGGCCAGCAGCGGCGCGGCCATCTCGGCCCAGAGGCTGAAGTGGGCCCGGTCCTCGGTGGCGGACATGCCGTTGCCGACCTCGAGCATGTCCGGGTCGTTCCACTGCCCGGGCCCGGCGTAGGCGGCCAGCCCCACGTTCTGGTGGAAGATGTTGAGCATGCTGCCGAAGTTGGCCTGGATGTCGCCGGTGGTGCGCCACAGGTTGCCGACGGGTGCGGCCCAGGTCCACGGCGCGTTGACGCCCCACTCGCAGATGCTGTACACGATCGGGCGCCCGGTTGCGGCCAGGGCGTCGCGCATCGCCGAGTAGCGCGCGATGTACTGCTGCGTGGTGGAGCTGCCGTTGTTACTGCAGTTGTCGTACTTGAGGTAGTCCACGCCCCAGGCCGCGAACGAGCGCGCGTCCTGCGTCTCGTGGCCGAGGCTGCCGGGGTACCCGGCACACGTGAGCGTGCCGGCGTCCTCGTAGATGCCCAGCTTCAGGCCCTTGCCGTGCACGTACGCCGCGGTGCCCGAGATGCCGTCGGGGAACTTGGCGAAGTCGGGCTGCAGGTTGCCGGCCCCGTCGCGGCTGTGCTGCATCCAGCAGTCGTCGATGTTCACGTACTGGTAGCCGGCCGCGGCCAGCCCCGACGACACGATCCGGTCGGCGGTCTGCTTGACCAGCGTCTCGGAGACGTTGCAGCCGTAAGCGTTCCAGTCGTTCCACCCCATCGGCGGGGTGAGCGCCAGGTTGTTGGCCAGCGCGTGCGCCGGCTCGGCCGAGCGCACGCCGATGAACCAGAAGGCGGCGCCGGCCGCGAGCAGCAGCGCCACTGCGCGGGCCAGCCAGCCCCGGATGCGCGGGCGCCTGTCGTGCATGTGCATGGTGGTGTCTCCTTCTTGTCGGAGCCGCATCAGGCGCGCAGGCTCCATCGCTGGTTGGCGCCGCCGTTGCAGGACCAGAGGACGATCTTCGTGCCGTTGGCCGTCGCGGCTCCGCTGGCGTCGAGGCACAGGCCGGACTGGACGCCGGTGATGGTGCCGTCGGCGTTGACGGTCCACTGCTGGTTGGTCTGGCCGTTGCAGTCCCAGATGATCACGCTGGTGCCGTTGGTCGTGCCCCGGCCGTTGGCGTCCAGGCACTTGTTGCCGTACACCTGCAGCTGCTGTGACGCCGTGGCCGTGAAGCGCTGGTTGGCCCCGCCCCAGCAGTCGTAGAGCTGGACCTGGGCGCCGTTGGCGGTGCTCTGCCCGCTCACGTCGAGGCACCGGCCGGACTGCCCGCCGACGACCTCGACGCCGCTGGTCGGGCCGCCGGTGCCGAACGCGTAGCCGGCGGCGGTGACGCTGGCCTGCACCGCGTTCTCCGTGGCGTCGGACGGGTAGCCGGCGGTGATGGCGCCCTCGAAGAACTCGCCGACGCCGGTGTTGCTGTTGTCGCCGCCGGTGCCCAGCAGCAGGGAGCTGTCGGTCTTCATCGGTGAGTAGCCGTTGGGCAGCGGCCCGGAGAACGTGGTCGTCAGCCCGCCGGTGGTGGCGTTGCCGTACTTGAGGGTGAAGTTGCTGGTGCCGTTGTTCTTCTCCCAGGCCGAGACGAACGGGAAGTGCACGCCGGAGTTGTTCGGGTCCTTGTTGGAGCCGGTGTTGGTGTGGTACATGCCGTTCTCGAGGTCGGCCTCGACCCAGGGTCCGCTGCCGACGCAGTTGCCGAACCAGCAGGCGGTGCCCCACTCGATGGCGTTCATCGTGGCGTTGCCGGTGTCGGTGTGGGAGTTCTCGCCGCTGCCGTAGTCGAAGCAGCACCACTGGTTGACGTAGTTCGACGACGTCACCATGTAGATGCCCTCGGGCTGCGCCCCGGTCGGCGCGTTCTTCGCGTGGTCGATCCGGTAGCCGACGCCCTGGTTCACCTTGACGCCGTAGGCGCGCTGACCGCCCACCATGAGCGGCAGGGCCTTGGCGTCCGCGCCGACGTCGGCGCCGTTGGGGCCCGGGCCCTTCCAGAAGCCGCCCCAGGAGATCGGCAGGTCGTTGTGGTTGGTGCTCTGGTCGTAGATCTTCGTGATCGTGCACGACGTGTTGGCGCAGAAGGTGTCCTGCGCGGCCGCGTTGGCCACGCCGCCGGCCGCGAGCAGGCCGACGTCGGTGTAGGCGTGGTCGGAGCCCCGCTGCACCTGGTACAGCGGGCCGTTGTACGCGGCGAAGAGCGCCCGCGTCGTGCTGTGGGCGCCGATGCACGGCGTACCGCCGGAGGCGTAGATGTCACACACCTGCGGCGACGCCGCGTGGGCGCCGGTTACGGGGGCGAGCAGGGCGACCGCCCCGGCGGCAATGGCCGTCGCGGCGCCGGTCAGGGCCGCGCGGAGGCGGCGGCCGACATTCGATTCCATGACGATCGGGGTCCTCATGACGGGGGCGCCGCGCACAGCGGCGCCAGCGGCGGGCCGGTCCGCGATGTGAGCGCTCACAGAATTGGGCCGGTGATTGGGGTGTCCGACTGACGGTGCCACAATCTTTCCGCTCGTTCAAGAGCGGATTCCCGGGCCGTCCGACTCGTGTGCGGGGTCCTGCATAACATAAATTCCGGCTTGACGTTAAACGCGTACGCGCGCATTCTGACGCGGCTTTCGCAATTGGCGTATGGCAATCTCTATTGCGCAAGGAGCCGGTCGTGGGCAGAGCGGGTGGATGGATGCGGGCGGTCGCGCTCGCCGCGGTGGCCGTCGTCGTCGGTGCGGTGGTGCACGCACCCGCCGCCGCGGCCGAGTCCAACGGCGGGGTGCGGGTCATGCCGCTGGGCGACTCGATCACGGAGGGCACGCAGGTGCCGGGCGGGTACCGGATCGGGTTGTGGCAGCGGCTGGCCGCGGGCGGGTACCGGATCGACTTCGTGGGGTCCCAGTTCAACGGCCCGTCGAGCCTGGGTGATCATGATCATGAGGGGCACCCGGGGTGGCGGATCGATCAGGTCGACGCGAACATCGCCGGTTGGCTGCGGACCTCGGGCCCGCGCACGGTGTTGCTGCACCTCGGCACGAATGACGTGCTGCAGAACTACAACGTGTCGGGTGCGCCGGGCCGGTTGTCGACCCTGATCGACCACATCACGGCGGCGGCGCCGGACGCGGACGTGTTCGTGGCGACGATCATTCCGCTGGCGAACGCGGGTCAGGAGTCGGTGGTGCGCACGTTCAACGCCGCCATCCCGGGGATCGTGCAGAGCAAGGTCAACGCGGGTAAACACGTGCACCTGGTGGACATGCACAGCGTGGTGAGCACGTCCGAGCTGATCGACGGCGTGCACCCGACCGCGGGCGGCTACGACAAGATGGCCGCGGCCTGGTACAGCGCGCTGCGCTCGGTGCCCGGCAGCATCGGCACCACCGGCGGCAGCACGGCGTCCGCACTGGTCGGGGCCGCCTCCGGGCGCTGCCTGGACGTGCCGGGCGGCAACACCGGCAACGGCACCCAGCCGATCATCTGGGACTGCAACGGCAACGCCAACCAGCGCTGGACCGCCAACGGCGCGACCCTGCAGGCCCTCGGCAAGTGCCTCGACGCGCCGACGAACGCCGCGGCCGGCGCGAAGGTGCAGATCTGGGACTGCAGCGGCGGCGCCAACCAGCAGTGGAGCCTCAACGCCAACGGGACGATCAGCAGCGTCTCGTCGGGCCTGTGCCTCGACGTCTCCGGCGCCGGTACCGCCAACAACACCCCGGTGATCCTGTGGAGCTGCACGGCCTCGGCCAACCAGCGGTGGAGCCGCGCCTGAGCCGTCGCCGGCACCGGCGTCAGGGATCCTCGCCGCCGACCCCGGCGAGGATCTCGGCGACGGTGTGCGCGCCGATGCCGGACGGCGGCCCGTCGGTGTGGGCCGCCACGACCGCCCGCACGTGCTCCTCGGCGGCCCGGGCCAGGCCGTCGTAGACCGCGGCGAAGACCTCGGCGGTCGCCGCCCGCGGCCACCCGGGCGGCAGCAGGGCCAGGGGCAGGCGGGGGTCGAGCACGGCGAAGCGGCGGTACGTGTCCATCACCTCGGTGCGGGCGCGTACCGCCTCGGCACCGCCGACGGCCCCGGCGGCGATCCGCGGCAGCAACGGCCGCCAGCGCTCGGCGAACGCGTCGTAGTGCCCGGCGATGGCCGCGATGTCCCAGGCCTGGATCGGGTCGCGCCGGGCCGCCGCGCCGAGCTCGAGGTGCCGGGCGCGGAACACGGTCATCGCGCCCGGGGCCACCTCGTCGAGCTGGGCGGCGGACGGCCCGGCGAGCGCGTGCGGCGAGATCCACAGCCCGTCGTACAGGGGCGCGCAGCCCAGCCAGCGCAGCCGGCCGCGCAGGGCCCGGCGGCGGGTGCGCTCGTGCTGGGGCAGTGAGAAGGCGATGAGCGTCCACCACTCGTCCCACGGCTCGGCCCCGGCCGCCGACGACACGATCCACTGCCCGCCGGCCGAGAGCTGGCCGGCGGCGGCGGGGGCGAGCCGGTAGCGGCTGTGGCGGCCCCGGCGGGCGCCCAGCAGCACCCCGCGGCGGGCCAGCCGGCTGATCGCCGTGCGGGCCCCCGCCTCGCTCGCCCCGGCCTCGGCGAGCAGCGCGACGATGGCGGCCGACGGCAGCCAGGCGCGGGTGCGCAGCGTGTAGTCGGCCAGCAGCGTCACGGCCAGGCCCTGCGGGGCCGGCCCCGACTGCCGCCGGGGGAGCCGGACGGGGGCGTCGTCGTCCGGGAAGATCTCTTCGATGTCGAAGGCGTCGGCCAACTGGTGCTCCGGCGGGTCGGGTCGGTCGGGTGCGTGGACTCTATCCGACGTGATCGAGGTCATTCGATTGACACTTCCATGCCCCGCGAGCACACTTTGTGCCACGTGACGGTTGGGAGCCGCGCCGATTTCCGTTCGACCAGGCATCGAAGGAGCAGGCGCATGAACTTGGCACGGAAAATCCTGCTCGGCCCGGCGGTACTGCTCGCCGTGGCCGGGCTGACCCTCGTGGCGTTGCGGCCCGCATACGCCGCGACGCTGAGCGAGGTCACGAACTTCGGCTCGAACCCGGGCGGCATGCGGATGCATGTGTACGTGCCGGACGCCCGTCCCGCGAACCCGGCGATCGTGGTCGCCATGCACGGGTGCGGCGGATCGGGCCCCGGCTTCTACTCGGGCAGCGAGTTCGCCGGCCTCGCCGACCGGTACGGATTCATCGTCATCTACCCGACCGCGACCCAGCAGGCCGGCTTCGGCAACTGCTTCGACACCTGGTCCGATGCGGCCAAGCGGCGCGGCGGCGGCAGCGACCCGGTCTCGATCGTGTCGATGGTGACGTACGTGCAGCGGCAGTACGGCGGTGACCCGAACCGGGTGTACGCCACGGGCAGTTCCTCCGGCGGCATGATGACCAACGAGATGCTGGCGCTCTACCCGGACGTGTTCAAGGCCGGCGCGGCGTTCATGGGTGTGCCGTTCGGCTGCTTCGCGGGCGCCGCGGACTACCCGCCCGGCACCAGCCGCTGCACCGGCGGGAGCATGGACCGCACGCCGCAGCAGTGGGGCGACGCGGTACGCCAGGCCTATCCCGGCTACACCGGGCCGCGGCCGCGCGTCCAGCTGTGGCACGGCACCAGCGACACGCTCGTGCCGTACCAGCTGCTGCAGGAGGAGATCGAGCAGTGGACCGACGTGCTCGGCCTGAGCCAGACACCCACGGCCACCGACACCCCGCAGGCGGGCTGGAACCGGCGCCGCTACGGCACCGGCCAGGTCGAGGCGTACAGCATCCAGGGCGCCGGGCACAGCCTGCCGTCGAGCGGGATGGCCGCGGCCGCCATCGCGTTCTTCGGCCTGAACGGCACCGTACCCACCGATAGCGCCTCCCCGAGCCGGAGCCCGAGCGCGAGCCCGAGCCCGAGCGCGAGCGCGTCCGCCTCGTCCAGCCCGCCCCCGGCCGGGGGCGGGTGCCGCGTCACGGACACCGTCAACGCCTGGAACACCGGCCTGACCGAGAGCATCACCATCACCAACACCGGCACCACCGCGATCAACGGCTGGGCGCTGGCCTTCACGCTGCCGGCCGGCCAGAGCATCACCTCGGGCTGGAACGCGCAGTTCAGCCCGGCCAGCGGTTCGGTGACCGCGCGGAACATGAGCTACAACGGGGTACTCCCGGCCGGCGGGTCGACGACGATCGGCTTCCAGGCCACCCACACCGGCAACACCGCCCGCCCGGCGGCGTTCGCCCTCAACGGCACGGCCTGCGCCGCCGGCTGAGCCCGGCGGACCGTTCCCGGCCGCGGCACGTCCGCCGCGGCCGGGAACGGTGTGCCTACTGCAGGGAGGCGTCGTCGAGGTACAGGCCGTCGGTGCCGGCGGCCGTCTCGACGTAGAGGGTGGCGCCGGTCAGCGTGCCCGTCCACGACACGGTCGCGGTACCCGACAGCTGGGTCCAGCCGTTGGCGTTGACCGTGGCGGCCGGCGTCAGCTGCACGTAGTTGGTCGTGCCGTTCGCGGTGACGGCGAGGGTCACCTTCGCGCTCGGGGTGCCGCTCTGCGAACGGACCCAGACGCTCGTCGCGTAGCTGTGCCCGTTGGTCAGCTTCGACGTCACGTCCTGGGCCGGGCCGTTCCACGACGCCGTGCGGCCGGTGAGCAGCAGCGACTGGCTGCCGCCGTGGGCGACGGTGCTGCCGGCGAGCGTGCCGGCGCCGAACACCGTCCAGCCGCTCGGGCCGCCCTCCATGGTGCCGTTGGCGAGCAGGTTGCCGCCGCCGTCACCGCCGGTGCCCGTGAACTGCCACCAGTTGACGTTGAAGAGGTTGCCGGAGCCGCCGGTGTACTTGAAGTACAGGTCGTGGGTGCCGGTCGCGCCGCTGACCGGGCACGTCACGGTGGCCCAGGTCTGCCAGCCGCCGGTGCCGGCCACCGTGCACGTGCCGGCCAGGGTGCCGTTGACGCCGTCGAGGTGCAGCTCGATGCGCCCGCCGCTGGTCGCCGACGCGACCCGGGCGGTGAACGTGGTCGCGCCCGCGCCGAAGGCGACCCCCTTGACCTTGATGTTGTCGCCGTTCTCGATCCAGCCCACGTTCATGCCGCCCTCGCTGGACGGCTCGGTCTCCACGCCGTTCTCCCAGGCGATGGTCTCGGCCTCCTGGCGCACGTACGGGTTGAGCGGGCTCACCTGCGGCGCCCCGGTCGTGGACATGGACAGGGCCGGGATCGTGCCGTCGGCGTTGTAGCTGAACTTCTCCACGGCCACCGAGCGGGTGTAGCCGCTGCCGCCGGGCAGGGCGCCGTTGTGGTAGAAGAAGTACGAGCCGCCGTTGAAGTCGACGACGCCCGGATGGTTCGTGAAGCTGGCGCCCTGGCTCGCCATGACCGTGCCGCGGAAGGTCCACGGCCCGGTCGGGCCGGTCGCCGTGGAGTAGGCGATGTACTCCGAGCAGCACCGGGCGGCGAACACGTTGTAGTACAGGCCGTTGCGCTTGTAGACCCAGGGGCCCTCCTCGAACAGCGTCGGCCGGCTCGCGTTGCCGGTGCGGGTGCCGAAGCCGGCCGTGGTGAGCGGGATCTGGGCCGGGCTGCCGTTCGTCGAGATCATGTCGGCGTTCAGCTTCACGTACCACAGGTGCGGGTTGCCGTAGTACAGGTACGCCTGGCCGTCGTCGTCGATGAAGACCGTCGGGTCGATCTCGGAGTTCTGGATGAGCGGCCGGCCCAGGGCGTCGTGGAAGGGCCCGGTGGGGCTGTCGGCGACCCCCACGCCGATCGCCTGGGCGCCGTTGGCCATCCGCACCGGGACGTACCAGTAGAACTTCCCGTTGCGGTACACGGTCTGCCCGGCCCACGCGTCCGAGCTCGCCCAGCTGAACGTGGACAGGCTCATCGGCGAGCCGTGGTCGGTCCAGTTCACCATGTCGGCCGAGGACCAGACCCGCCAGTCGCGCATGGTGTAGTTCGTCGACCCGTCCTCGTCGTGCCCGGTGTACAGGTAGACCCGCCCGTTGTACACCAGCGGCGCCGGATCGGCGGTGTAGATGGTCTGCACGATCGGGTTGTCGGCCCGGGCCGCGGCCGGCATGAGCGCCGCCGCGCACAGCAGGGCGACCGCCGCGGTCAGCGCCCGCAAGAGGTCGGGGCGTCGTCGTCGCAGGATCGAGCGTTTCACATAGCCTCCCGGCATCGGTGGTGCATTGGGCATTCAGGAGTGTGCATCCGAAATTCCCGGTAATCAGGACCGACCAGTTGTCCGGCGCCGGCATAACAGGTTTTTCGTGGCGTCGCGATACCGGCGGTCACGAGCCCCGCGGCACCCTGCGTGCGGGCCAGGCCTGCACCGGAGAAAGTTTCACGGCGCGCCGGTGGGCCGGCCGCCCGGGCCCGATCCGACCCTTGACGCGAAAACTGTGAGCGGTCACATTCGCGAATGTAGTTCTCTCCCGCGTGACTGGAGGCTTTGATGAAGTTCCCTCGCACCCGGACCCGGGTGGTGGCCGCGGCCTGCACGGCCGGGCTCACCGTGGCCTGGGCCGCCACGGTGCTGACCGCGAACGCCGCCCAGGCCGCCGCCGGCTGCCGCGTCGACTACACCGTCGCCAGCTCCTGGCCCGGCGGCTTCAACGCCAACGTCACGGTCACCAACTTCGGCGAGGCGGTCAACGGCTGGCGGCTCACCTGGACGTTCGGCGCCGGGCAGGGCATCACCCAGCTGTGGAACGGCACGGTCACCCAGTCCGGCGCCCAGGTCACGGTCGTCAACGCCGGGTACAACGGCAGCATCCCCACCAACGGCACGGCCGCCTTCGGGTTCAACGGCTCGTGGAACGGCACCAACCCGGTCCCGGCCGACTTCGCGCTGAACGGCACCGCGTGCAACGGCCCGACCGGCAGCCCGTCGAGCGGCCCCTCGAGCAGCCCGCCGAGCAGCCCGCCCGTCAGCCCGTCCAGCAGCCCGCCCGTCAGCCCGTCCAGCAGCCCGAGCAGCCCCTCCCAGTCGTGCACCCTGCCGTCGTCGTACCGCTGGTCGTCGACCGGCGCGCTGGCGACCCCGCAGTCCGGGTGGGCGTCGCTGAAGGACTTCACGAACGTCGTCTACAACGGCAAGCACCTCGTCTACGCCACCACGCACGACAACGGCTCGGCGTGGGGGTCGATGAACTTCGGCCTCTTCAACGACTGGCCCGACATGGCCTCGGCGAGCCAGAACAAGATGTCGTTCGGTACCGTCGCGCCCACGCTGTTCTACTTCGCGCCGAAGAACATCTGGGTGCTGACCTACCAGTGGGGCGGGGCGTCGTTCAACTACCGCACGTCCAGCGATCCGTCCAACGCGAACGGATGGTCGGCGGCGCAGACGCTGTTCACCGGCACCATCTCCGGCTCCGGCACCGGCCCCATCGACCAGACCATCATCGGTGACGGCTCGAACATGTACCTGTTCTTCGCCGGCGACAACGGCAAGATCTACCGGGCGAGCATGCCGATCGGGAACTTCCCGGGCAGCTTCGGTTCCTCGTACACCCAGATCATGAGCGACTCGACGAACAACCTGTTCGAGGCGGTGCAGGTCTACAAGGTCAAGGGCCAGAACCAGTACCTCATGCTCGTCGAGGCCATCGGCGCCAACGGCCGCTACTTCCGCTCCTTCACGTCCTCGAGCCTGGGCGGCTCCTGGACGCCGCAGGCCGCGTCGGAGAGCAACCCGTTCGCGGGCAAGGCCAACAGCGGCGCGTCGTGGACCAACGACATCAGCCACGGCGACCTGGTGCGTACCAACCCGGACCAGACCATGACCGTGGACCCGTGCAACCTGCAGCTGCTGTACCAGGGCCGGGCCACCAACTCCGGTGGCGACTACGGCCTGCTGCCCTACCGACCGGGGGTGCTGACCTTGCGACGTTAGACGGGTTCGAGGTGACCGGTGGTCGTGGGCGACCGGCCCACGGCCACCGGCCTCGTGGGGTGAGCGCTCACATCGATACCTATTGAGTCCGCGAAAACGTTATGCGTCGACGGGACATTGAGTCGGTCTGGCATCGGCACCGACCGACGCCGATGATTGTTAGCGCTCACGTGGCCGGTCCGACCCGCCAAATCGGTCCGGCGATTTCGTCCAGCTGTTAGGAGTACACCCGCTATGAAACTCCTCGGCGCCGCGCTCGCGGCGACGGTCGTGGCCGCCGGGCTGGTGGTCGCCGTGAACGCGACCTCCGCCTCGGCGGCGACCGTCGACACGACGGCGTGGTACACCCTCGTCAACCGCAACTCCGGCAAGGCCCTCGACGTCTGCGGCGCGTCCACCGCGGACGGCGCCTGCATCCAGCAGTACACGCGGTCGGGCGGGCAGAACCAGCAGTGGCAGTTCGTCGACTCCGGCGGCGGCTACTACCGGCTCAAGGCCCGGCACTCCGGCAAGGTGCTGGACGTGTACAACTTCTCCACCGCCGACAGCGCGAAGCTCGTGCAGTGGACCGACGGCAACGGCACCAACCAGCAGTACCGCCTCGCCGACTCCGACGGTGGCTACGTCCGGCTGATCAACCGCAACTCGAGCAAGGCGGTCGAGGTGCAGGGCGCGTCCACCGCCGACGGGGGAGCGGTCGTGCAGTACAGCGACTGGGGCGGCACCAACCAGCAGTGGCAGCTCGTCCGCGTCGACGGCACCACCCCGACCACGCCGGGCAGCACCGGCGGGACGTGCTCGCTGCCGTCGTCGTACCGCTGGTCCTCGACCGGTGCGCTGGCGAACCCGAAGTCGGGCTGGGTGTCGCTGAAGGACTTCACGAACGTCGTGTACAACGGTAAGCACCTCGTGTACGCCACGACCCATGACACCGGTTCGACGTGGGGGTCGATGAACTTCGGCCTGTTCACGAACTGGTCGGACATGGGTTCGGCGAGCCAGAACGGCATGAGCTTCGGTGCGGTGGCGCCGACGCTGTTCTACTTCGCGCCGAAGAACATCTGGGTGCTGACCTACCAGTGGGGCGGGGCGTCGTTCAACTACCGCACGTCCAGCGATCCGTCCAACGCGAACGGATGGTCGGCGGCGCAGACGCTGTTCACCGGCACCATCTCCGGCTCCGGCACCGGCCCCATCGACCAGACCATCATCGGTGACGGCTCGAACATGTACCTGTTCTTCGCCGGCGACAACGGCAAGATCTACCGGGCGAGCATGCCGATCGGGAACTTCCCGGGCAGCTTCGGTTCCTCGTACACCCAGATCATGAGCGACTCGACGAACAACCTGTTCGAGGGCGTCGAGGTCTACAAGGTCCAGGGCCAGAGCCAGTACCTGATGCTCGTCGAGGCCATCGGCGCCAACGGCCGCTACTTCCGCTCGTTCACGTCCTCGAGCCTGGGCGGCTCCTGGACGCCGCAGGCCGCGAGCGAGAGCAACCCGTTCGCGGGCAAGGCCAACAGCGGCGCGTCGTGGACCAACGACATCAGCCACGGCGATCTGGTGCGCACCAACCCGGACCAGACCAAGACGGTCGACCCGTGCAACCTGCAGCTGCTGTACCAGGGCCGCGCGACCGGCTCCGGCGGCGACTACGGCCTGCTGCCGTACCGGCCGGCCGTCCTGACCCTGCAGCGCTGAACCAGCGTGCGCCCGGTGCACCCCGGACAGGGTGCACCGGGCGCCGTACGGATCCCGACTTCGAAGGAAGGTGGCACCGGCATGCGCATGGGACGACTGCTGACCGCCGCGGCGCTCGCCGCCGCGACCGCCCTGACCGCCGTCGCGCTGGCGGCCGCGCCCGCCATGGCGGCCGGGCTGACGCAGGTCACCGGGTTCGGCAACAACCCGACGAACCTCAACATGTACATCTACGTTCCGGCCCGGGTCGCGCCCCGCCCGGCGCTGCTGGTGCTCGTGCACTACTGCGGCGGCTCGGCCAGCGGCATCTTCAACGGCAACGGGCACGACTACGTGACCGCGGCCGACCGGTACGGGTACATCATCGTGCTGCCGGAGGCGACCCGCGACGGGCACTGCTTCGATGTGTCGACGCCCGCGGCGCTCACCCGCAACGGCGGCGGCGACTCCACCGGCATCATGTCGATGGTCGGCTACGCCCGCTCGCACTACCCGATCGACCCGGCCCGGATCGTGGTCTCCGGGTTCTCCTCCGGCGCGATGATGACAAACGTCCTGGCGGCGCAGTACCCGGACGTGTTCACCGCCGCATCGGCGTTCTCGGGCGTGCCGGCGGGGTGCTTCGCCACCACGAACGGGTCGCTGTGGAACAGCCAGTGCTCCGGCGGAACGGTCATCAAGACGGCGCAGCAGTGGGGCGACCAGGCCCGCGCGATGTACCCCGGCTACACCGGCGCGTACCCGCGGATGCAGGTGTGGCACGGTACCACCGACACCACCCTCGCCTACCCGAACTTCGGCGAGGAGCTCAAGCAGTGGACGAACCTGCGCGGGCTGGGCCAGACGCCGGCGTTCACCGATCATCCGCAGTCGAGCTGGACCCGGACCCGCTACGGCAGCACCGGCACGCAGGCCACCGTGGAGGGGATCAGCATCGCCGGGGTCGGCCACCAGCTGCCGATGTCCGGCCAGATCGCCTACGCCATCGCCTTCCTCGGCCTCGACACCGGCGGCGACACCACCGGCTCGCCGACGCCGGGCGGCACCACCGCGCTGGTCGGCGTCGCGTCCGGGCGCTGCCTCGACGTGCCCGGGTCCAACGCGGCCAACGGCACACAGCCGATCATCTGGGACTGCCACGGCACCGCCAACCAGCAGTGGACCATCAGCGGCCCGACGATCCGGGCGCTCGGCAAATGCCTCGACGCCCCGCTCAACGGCACCGCCGGCGTCAAGGCGCAGCTGTGGGACTGCAGCGGCGCGACGAACCAGCAGTGGACCCTCGGCGCGGACGGCTCCATCCGCAACGCGCAGTCCGGGCTGTGCCTGGACGTGTCGGGCGCCGGTACCGCCAACAACACGCCCGTGCAGCTGTGGACCTGCACCGGCGCCGCGAACCAGCGCTGGCTGCGCGGCTGACCACCCGGCGCCGCCCGCATCCGCACGTTGTTAGCGCTCACAAGACAGTGAAGTCCCTACCGCCAGAAGGACTGACGCTCATGCTCGCTGCATCACACGACCGGCGGCGCCGCACCCCGCTGCGCTGGGTCGCGCTCGCCGCCGCACTGCTGGCGTTCGCCGCGGCCGCCGTCGCCGTCCTGCGCCCGCCCAGCGCCCAGGCGCTGGAGAACGGCGTGGCCCGGACGCCCCCGATGGGCTGGAACTCCTGGAACACCTTCGGCTGCAACATCAACGAGACCCTGATCCGGCAGATGGCCGACTCGATCGTCAGCTCCGGGCTGCGGGACCTGGGCTACCAGTACGTCGTCGTCGACGACTGCTGGTTCAACCCCAGCCGCGACGGCTCCGGGAACCTGCAGGGCGACCCGTCGCGGTTCCCCAGCGGCATGAAGGCCCTCGGTGACTACCTGCACGGCAAGGGCCTGAAGTTCGGGCTGTACGAGGTGCCGGTCGACAAGACCTGCGCGCAGTACTTCGGCTCGTACCCCGGCGCCACCGGCAGCCAGGGCCACGAGGCCCAGGACGCGCGGCAGTTCGCGGCCTGGGGCGTGGACTACCTCAAGTACGACTGGTGCTCGCCCAACGGCTCGATCAGCGACCAGGTGACCACGTTCGCGAAGATGCGTGACGCGCTGGCCGCCTCCGGGCGCCCGATCGTCTTCAGCATCAACCCGAACAGCATCCACGCCAAGACCGGGCCGCAGCGCAACTGGGGCGACGTGGCCAACATGTGGCGCACCACCGAGGACATCACCAACGCCTGGGACACCGGCCAGAGCAACGGCTACCCGATGGGCATCCGGAACATCGTCGACGTCACGGTACCGCTGGCCGGATACGCCGGCCCGGGGCACTTCAACGACCCCGACATGCTCGAGGTCGGCCGCGGCGGCATGAACGACACCGAGATGCGCAGCCACTTCGCGCTGTGGTCGATGCTCGCCGCGCCGCTGCTGGCCGGCAACGACATCCGCTCGATGAACGCGGCGACGCAGACCATCCTCGGCAACCGCACGCTCATCGCCATCGACCAGGACACCCTGGGCCTGCAGGCGACCCAGGTCGCCAACGACGGCACGCGACGCGTCCTGGCCAAGCGCCTCGCCAACGGCGACGTGGCGGTCGCGCTGTTCAACCAGGGCGGCTCGACCACCACCGTCTCCACCACCGCCGCGGCCGTCGGCAAGGCGGGCGGCCCCTTCACGCTGCTTGACGCGTGGACGGGCGCCACCGCCACCACGTCCGGCCCGATCTCCGCGAGCGTGCCCGCCCACGGCACGGTGGTGTACCGGGTCAGCGGTGGTACCGGCGGCGGTACCACCACGCCGCCGCCGTCGGGCACCACGCTGGTCAGCGCCGCCTCCGGCCGGTGCCTCGACGTGCCCGACGCGAACACCGCCAACGGCACGCAGCCGATCATCTGGGACTGCAACGGCGGGACGAACCAGCGCTGGACCGTCAGCGGCCAGACCCTGCAGGCCCTCGGCAAGTGCCTCGACGCCCCGCTCAACGCCACCGCCGGCGCCAAGGTCCAGCTGTGGGACTGCAACGGCGGCGCCAACCAGCGCTGGACGCTCAACGCCTCCGGCACCGTCGCCGGCGCCGCCTCGGGCCTGTGCCTGGACGTCAACGGCGCCGCCACCGCCAACGGCACGACGGTGATCCTCTGGACCTGCACCGGCGCGGCCAACCAGCGCTGGACCTGGTCCTGACCCCCGCCCCCACCGAAGGGAACGCATCCATGACCATCAGGCGAAGGGCCGCGGCGATCGGCGCCGCCGTGCTGGCGCTGGCCGGGGGAGCCGCTGTCGCGCTGCACATCGCGCCGGCCGCGGCCGCCACGGTCGACACGAGCGCGTGGTACGTCCTCGTCAACCGCAACAGCGGCAAGGCGATCGACGTGTACAACTCGGCGACCAATGACGGCGCCCGCATCACCCAGTGGACCCGCAACAGCGGCGCGAACCAGCAGTGGCAGTTCGTCGACTCCGGCGGCGGCTACTACCGGCTCAAGTCGCGCTCGTCGGGCAAGGTGCTCGACGTCTACAACCTCTCCACCGCCGACGGCGCGAGCATCGTGCAGTGGAGCGACGGCAACGGCGTCAACCAGCAGTTCCGCCTGGCCGACTCCGACGGCGGCTACGTGCGGCTGCTCAACCGCAACAGCGGCAAGGCGGTCGAGGTGCAGAACGCGTCGACGGCCGACGGCGGCAACATCGTGCAGTACAGCGACTGGGGCGGGGCCAACCAGCAGTGGCAGCTCGTCCGCGCCGACGGCGGCAGCACCAGCCCGACGCCGACGTCACCGGCGCCCGGCGGCCAGTACAACAACCCGGTGGTGTGGCAGGACTTCGCCGACGGCGACATCATCCGCGTCGGCGACGCCTACTACTACTCGGCCTCCACGATGCACTACTCGCCCGGCGCGCCGATCCTGCGCTCGTACGACCTGGTGCACTGGGAGTACGCCGGGCACTCCGTGCCGAGCCTCGACTTCGACTCCAACGCCTACAACCTCAGCGGAGGCCGGGCGTACGTCAAGGGCATCTGGGCCTCGACGCTGAACTACCGGGCCAGCAACAGCACGTACTACTGGCTCGGCTGCGTCGAGTTCAACCGCACCTACGTCTACACCGCCTCCGCGGTCGACGGCACGTGGTCGAAGAAGGCCCGGATCAACAACTGCTACTACGACGCCGGCATGCTCATCGACGACAACGACACGATGTACGTCGCCTACGGCAACACGACGCTCAGCGTGGCCCAGCTCTCCGCCGACGGCACCAGCGAGGTCCGTCACCAGCAGGTCTTCCAGACGCCCGCGAGCGTCGGCACCCTGGAAGGCTCGCGCTTCTACAAGCGCAACGGCTCCTACTACATCTTCGTCACCAAGCCGGCCAACGGGCAGTACATCCTCAAGTCCAGCAGCCCGTGGGGCCCCTACGAGATGCGCCAGGTGCTGCTGAACATGCCCGGCCCGATCTCCGGCGGCGGGGTGCCGCACCAGGGCGGCCTGGTGCAGACCCAGAACGGCGACTGGTACTACATGGCCTTCGAGGACGCCTACCCCGGCGGCCGCGTCCCCGTCCTCGCCCCGATCACGTGGAGCGCCGACGGCTGGCCGAGCGTGCAGACCGTCAACGGCGGCTGGGGCAGCAGCTACCCGGCGCCGCGGATCTCCACCACGAAGACGGTCAAGCCCATGATCGGCACCGACACGTTCGGGACCGCCGCGCTCGGGCCGCAGTGGGAGTGGAACCACAACCCCGACAACACCAAATGGTCGGCCGGCAGCGGCCTGCGGCTGCAGACCGCGACCGTGACCAGTGACCTGTACTCGGCCCGCAACACGCTGACCCAGCGCATCCAGGGCCCGAGCTCGACCGCGACGATCGAGCTGGACTACTCGGCGATGGCCGACGGCGACCGGTCCGGGCTGGCGATGCTGCGCGACTCGTCGGCGTGGATCGGCATCAAACGCGACGGCGCCACCACCCGGGTCACCATGGTCAACGGGCTGACCATGGACGGCAGCTGGAACACGACCGGCACCGGCAGCGAGGCGGCCGCGGCCACCGTCTCCGGCGGCCGGATCTGGCTGCGCGCCACCGCCGACATCCGGCCCGGCTCCGGGCGGCAGGCGCGGTTCTCCTACAGCACCGACGGCGTCACGTTCACGACGCTCGGCCCGGCGTTCACGCTCAACAACGCCTGGCAGTTCTTCATGGGCTACCGCTACGCCGTGTTCAACTACGCCACCAAGTCTCTCGGTGGCGCCGTGACCGTTCGCTCCTTCGGACAGGACTCGCCATGACCTTCATCGTCACCCGCCGGCGGCTGCTCACGGCGGCCGGGCTCTCGGGCGCGGCCGCGTTCACCGGGCTGCTGCGGCCCGGTTCGGCCGCCGCCACCGCCGGACCCTCCAGCTACACCGCCGCCTGGTCGTCGGTCGACCAGCACCCGCCCGCGCCGGAATGGTTCCAGGACGCGAAGTTCGGCATCTACTACCACTGGGGCGCCTTCAGCGTCCCCGCGTACGCCAGCGAGTGGTACCCGCGCAACATGTACAACAACGGCTCGAACGAGAACAACCACCACAAGGCCGTCTACGGCGACCCGTCGGTCTGGCCGTACCACAACTTCATCAACGGCGCCCGCGACAAGGCCGGCAACTTCGTGCAGTTCGCGCCCAAACTGCGCTCGGCCGGCGGCGCCTTCGACCCCGACGAGTGGGCCCAGCTCTTCGCCGACGCCGGCGCCAGGTTCGCCGGGCCCGTCGCCGAGCACCACGATGGCTTCTCGATGTGGAACAGCAGCGTCAACGAGTGGAACTCGGTCGCCCGCGGCCCCCGCCTGGACCTGCTGCGGCTGCACGCCGACGCGATCCGGGCGAAGGGGCTGCGGCTGTACGTGTCGCTGCACCACGCCTACAACTTCACCGGCTACTACCAGTGGGTCCCGCAGCAGTCCGACGCGAGCCTGCGCAAGCTCTACGGCCAGCTCGGCACGGCGGAACAGCAGCTGTGGTACGACAAGCTGCGCGAGGTCATCGACGGCTACCAGCCCGACATCATCTTCCAGGACTTCAACCTGGGCCAGGTCAGCGAGGCCCAGCGGCTGAACTTCCTGTCGTACTACTACAACCGCGCGGTCGCCTGGAACAAGGACGTGGCCGCCACCTACAAGGACGGCTTCAACAACCGCGGCGAGGTCTACGACTTCGAACGCGGCGGGCCGGCCGACATCCAGTCGCCGTACTGGCTCACCGACGACAGCGTGTCGAGCTCCAGCTGGTGCTACACCAACGGCATCGGGTACTACCCGGCCAACGCGCTGCTGCACGCGCTGCTCGACCGGGTCAGCAAGAACGGCACGATGGTGCTCAACATCGCCCCGATGGCGGACGGCACCATCCCCTCCGGCCAGCGCAGCATCCTGCTGGCCATCGGCGATCACCTCCGGCGGTTCGGCGAGTCGGTGTACGCGACCCGGGCCTGGACCGTCTTCGGCGAGGGCCCGACCCAGATGGGCGGCGGCTCCTTCCAGACGCCGCGCATCGGCACCGCCCAGGACATCCGGTTCACCCGCAGCAAGGACAGCCGGATCCTGTACGCCACCGTGCTGGGCTGGCCCGGCAGCACGCTGCACATCACGACCCTGAACGCGAACCGGATCAACCTCAGCTCGCTCAGCGCCGTCGAGCTGCTCGGCGCCACGGCCGGGACCGCCATCAACCTGCCGACCCGAAGCCAGGACGGCTCCGGCCTGCACATCACGATGCCGTCGGCGAGCGCACCGTACAGCGCCGGCGCGTACGTGGTCCGGCTGACGTTCTCCGGCCAGATCCCGGCGCTGGGCGGCGGCGGTACGCCGACCGGCTGGGTCCGCATCGCCAACGTCACGACCGGCCTGGTGCTGGACAGCGGCGGCAGCGTCGCGTCCGGCTCCGTGCTCAAGCAGTGGAACTACGACGGCAGCACGAACCTGCAGTGGCAGGTGGTCGACCTCGGCACCGGCTACGTCCGCATCGTCAACCGCACCAACGGCATGGTGGCCGACAGCTGGGGCAACGCCGCCAACGGCGCGAACGCGATGCAGTCGCCCTGGAACGGCGGCAACAACCAGCAGTGGCGGCTCAACAGCGTCGGCAACGGGCGCTACCAGATCATCAACCGCGGCACGGGCACCGCCCTGGACGGCGCGGGCAGCACCGCCGCCGGCGCCACCACCGTCATGTGGGCGCCGAACGGCAGCACCAACAACCAGTGGACCATCACGGCCGTCTGAAGGAGCGCCTTTCCGTGCGACACCAACTACGCGTGCTCCGCCTCGGCCTCGCCGGCGCGGTGCTGGCGGCGGCCGTCCTGGTCACCGCCACCGCCGAACCCGCCGCGGCCGCGACCTCCATCACCGTCAACGGCTCGTCCGGCGGGCGGACGTTCGACGGCGTCGGCGCGGTCAGCGGCGGCGGCGGCAACAGCCGGCTGCTGATCGACTACCCCGAGGCCCAGCGCGGCCAGATCCTGGACTACCTGTTCAGCCCCGGCTACGGCGCCGCGCTGCAGATCCTCAAGGTCGAGGTCGGCGGCGACACCAACTCCACCAGCGGCTCCGAGCCCAGCCACGCGCACTTCCGCGGCGATCTGAACTGCGACCGCGGGTACGAATGGTGGATCATGGAGCAGGCCAAGGCCCGCAACCCGAACATCAAGCTGGCCGGGCTCGCCTGGGGCGCGCCCGGCTGGATCGGCAACGGGAACTTCATGTCCACCGACATGATTGACTACCTGGTCTCCTGGCTCGGCTGCGCGAGGCAGCACAACCTCACCATCGACTACATCACCGCGGCCCAGAACGAGAAGCGGACCGACGCCAACTGGACCATCAGCCTGCGCAGCGCGCTCAACGCCAACGGCTACAGCGGCGTGAAGATCATTTACGGCGACGACTACCCGGGCAGCTGGGGCCCGGCCAACGCGGTCGCGAGCAACGCATCGCTGCGCAACGCCATCGACGTGCTCAGCGCGCACTACGTGTGCGGCTACCTCAGCGCCCAGACGACGTGCACGGTGCCGGCCACCGCCACCAACACCGGTGAGACGCTGTGGAACAGCGAGGGCGGCTCGCAGGACTACAACGACGGCGCCAAGCCCCTCGCGCGGGGCATCAACCGCGGCTACGTCGACGGGAAGATGACCGCGTACCTCAACTGGGACCTGATCGCCGCGGTCACCCCCAACGTGCCGTGGGCGACCGTCGGCCTGGTGCTGGCCAACCAGCCGTGGTCGGGCTGGTACGCCGTCGGCAAGAACACCTGGGCCCTCGCCCACACCACCCAGTTCACCGCGCCCGGCTGGAAGTACCTCGACTCCTCCAGCGGCTACATCGGCGGCAACCGTAACAACGGCAGCTACGTCAGCCTGAAGTCGACAAACAACACCGACTACAGCACCGTCATCGAGACCATGGACGCGAGCGCCGCCCAGACGCTCAACTTCACCGTCGCCGGCGGGCTGTCCACCGGGGCCGTGCACGTCTGGTCGACCAACCTGAACTCGAACAGCGCCGCCGACCAGTTCCGCCACGCCACGGACATCACCCCGTCCGGCGGCGCGTTCTCGCTCACCGTCCAGCCCGGCTACCTGTACACCATCACCACCACCACCGGCCAGGGCAAGGGCACGGCGGCCAGCCCGGCCCAGGGTGCGCTGGCGCTGCCCTACGCCGACAACTTCGACGGCTACGCCGCTGGCCGGCAGCCCAGGTACCTGCAGGACATGCAGGGCGCCTTCGAGACCGCCGCGTGCGGGGCCGGGCGCTCCGGGATGTGCCTGCGCCAGTCCTCGCCCCAGGCGCCGATCACCTGGAAGACGCTCGCCGAGCCGAGCACCTACGGCGGCAACCTGTCCTGGGCCAACTACACCGTCTCCGCGGACGCGCTGCTGGAGAAGTCCGGGTACGTCCAGCTCGAGGGGCGCGTCGGCAGCCAGAACCTGGACCCGATCGCCAACCAGAACGCGTACTACCTGCGCGTCACCGACGGTGGCGCCTGGTCGATCCTGCGCAACAGCACCGGCGGGCAGCTCACGACGCTGCGCAGCGGGTCCGTGGCCGCGCTGGGTGTGAACCGCTGGCACGCTCTGGCGCTGGGCTTCTCCGGCAGCACCATCACGGCGGCCATCGACGGCGCCACGGTCGGCACCGTCACCGACTCCGCCTACGGCGCCGGGCAGGTCGGCTTCGGGACCAGCCAGGGCGAGACGGCCCAGTTCGACAACCTCTCCGTCGTCGCCGGCCCCGGCGGCTCCGGCGGGGCGACCGCGCCGCTGCGCAACCTCAACGCGGGCCGTTGCCTGGACGTGCCGTCCCGCTCGCAGACCAACGGCACGCAGCTGGCGCTGTGGGACTGCAACGGCGGCACCAACCAGCAGTGGACGCTCACCTCCGGCAAGCAGCTGCAGGTGTACGGCACCAAGTGCCTCGATGCCGAGAGCGGCGGAACCACCGCCGGCACCCGGACGGTCATCTGGGACTGCAACGGCCAGCCCAACCAGCAGTGGAACGTCAACGCCGACGGCACCGTCACCGGGGTGCAGTCCGGCCTGTGCCTGGACGCCAGCGGCGCCGGGACGGCCAACAGCACGCCGGTGATCCTGTGGAACTGCAACGGCGGCAGCAACCAGCAATGGAGCAGGAGCTGACGAGCGGCACGCACACCGTCGCAGCGGCGGCAAGCATCGCACGGCAAGGTTGAAACCCCTCCTGGCGGCCCCGGCCGGCCAGGAGGGGGCCGGCGACCACCTCGGCAAGCCGCGCATCGGCGGGGGCGGCGCCGGGTTGCGCCGCCGGCGGGACGGGCTCACCGCGCCGGCCGCCAACTACAATGTCGCCGGCAAGCGGTCGGGCCTGGTCACCGCGGCCGGTCCACACTGGACACCGGACGACCGGGCGACCGGACGCCGTTCGTCGCGATGGCGGGCGGCACCGGTGCGCAACCACGCCCGGGTCAGCGGCCGCCCGGAGAACGACCTGCCTGGAAGGAAACGAGGATGCAACGCTACGCCTCCGTGATCCGGCTGCGGCCGGAGCACCGTGCGACATACCTGGAGCTGCACGCCGCGGTCTGGCCGGGCGTCGAGCAGACATTGCGCGCGGCAAACATCCGCAACTACACCATCTTCATCCACGACGACCTGCTGTTCGGCTACTACGAGTACGTCGGCGACGACCACGAAGCCGACCAGGCCCGCATCGCCGAAGACCCCGTGACACAGCAGTGGTGGAAACTCACCGACCCCTGCCAGGAGTCGCTCGCCGCTCCCGGCGCCGGGCACTGGTGGGCACCGATGCGGCAGGTGTGGCACCTGAGCGAGGAGACCGCCTGACCCGCGCGGCGTACCACCTCGGCGAGCGCACCTTCGCCGTCCGCGAGGCCGACCCCGTCCCGCCCGGCCACGGCGAGGTCCGCATCGACGTCGCCTGCACCGGATATGCGGGACCCACCTGCGGACGGCTCGGCCTGGCCGCCCTGGACCCGGCCGCCGGTGACGTCGCCGCGCCGGTCCAGGAGGCCACGAACGACGCCGGCGCGCCGTGGTGTTCGAGGTCTCCGGCTCGGCCGCCGTTTCCGGCCTGCAACTTACATCGGGACGGCCCGGGGCAGCCGCATTTATCCATGTGCAGGCTTGAATGCGCGGATCGAATCTGGCACCGTCGGCTGGCCGAACCTGTGAGCGCTAACACGGCGCCCTTCCGCCGCGTTGCGTCGCCGCCCGAGCGCCTCCGCCGCGGCGACCAACATCGTTCACCGTGTCTTCAGCCCCGGAAAGGAAGCTCGATGTCCGAACGCACCCCGCGCCGGCGGCGCTGGCCGCTCGTCGCGGTCGCCGCGGCGCTGACCATCGGTGGCGCCGGCGTGGCCGGCACCCACCTGGCCTCCGCGGCCACGACCGGCTGCCGCGTCACCTACACCATCACCAACTCCTGGCCCGGCGGCTTCGGCGCCGGGGTCGACGTCACAAACCTCGGCGACGCCGTGAACGGCTGGCGGCTGACCTGGTCCTTCACCGCCGGGCAGAGCATCACCCAGCTGTGGAACGGTACCGCCGCGCAGTCCGGCAGTGCGGTGACCGTCACGAACGTCTCGTACAACGCCGCCATCGCCACCGGTGCCACCGTCAACTTCGGGTTCAACGGGAGCTGGACCGGCTCCAACCCGGCCCCCGCGAGCTTCGCGCTCAACGGCGTGACCTGCACCGGCAGCCCGAGCACCACCGGCCCGGCGCCGTCGTCGGCCGGCCCGTCGCCGAGCACCTCGAACCCGCCGCCCGGCCGCGGGCCGTGCGACATCTACGCGTCCGGCGGCACGCCGTGCGTGGCGGCGCACAGCACGACGCGGGCGTTGTACGGGGCGTACAACGGTGCGCTGTACCAGGTGCGGCGCTCCTCGGACAACACGACCCGCGACATCGGGGTCCTCGCCGCGGGCGGGTACGCCGACGCCGCCGCCCAGGACTCGTTCTGCGCGAACACGACCTGCCTGATCACGATCATCTACGACCAGTCGGGCCGCAACAACCGCCTCACCCAGGCCCCGCCCGGCGGCTTCAACGGCCCGGCGGCCGGCGGCTACGACAACCTCGCCAACGCCACCGCCGCGCCGCTCACCATCGCCGGGCACAAGGCCTACGGCGTCTACGTCGCGGCCGGCACCGGCTACCGCAACAACAACACCAACGGCGTGGCGACCGGCGACCAGCCCGAGGGCATGTACGCCATCTTCGACGGCACCCACTTCAACGGCGGCTGCTGCTTCGACTACGGCAACGCCGAGCGCAACAGCCGCGACAACGGCAACGGCACGATGGAGGCCATCTACTTCGGCAACATCAAGGTCTGGGGCTACGGTACCGGCAACGGTCCCTGGGTCATGGCCGACCTCGAGAACGGCCTGTTCTCCGGGGTCAACGCCGGCTACAACGCCAACGACCCGTCGGTGAACTACCGCTACCTCACCGCGATCGTCAAGGGCGAGCCGAACCACTGGGCCATCCGCGCCGGCAACGCCCAGTCCGGCGGCCTGTCGACGTTCTACGACGGCAAGCGCCCCAACGTGTCGGGCTACAACCCGATGAAGAAGGAAGGTGCCATCATCCTCGGCATCGGCGGCGACAACAGCGTCGGGGCCGCCGGCACCTTCTACGAGGGCGTCATGACGTCCGGGTACCCCACCAACGCCACCGAAGACGCGGTGCAGGCCAACATCACGGCGGCCGGCTACCGCTGATCGCCTGAAACAGTGCGGCCCCTCCGTTGCCGGAGGGGCCGCATTTTTCGGGTCGCGGTCAGGCCACGGTGCAGGGGATGCCGTTGAGGGTGAAGGCGGTCGGCTCGGCGGTGTTGCCGGTGTGGGTGGCCTGGAAGCCGATGTCGATGGTGGCGCCGGGCGCGAGCGTGCCGTTGTAGCTGAGGTTGCGGGCGCTGACCTGGCCGCTGGAGGGCGCGAAGGTGGCGTTCCAGCCGGAGGTGATGGCCTGGCCCGAGGGCAGGGTGAAGGCGAGCGTCCAGCCGTTGATGGTCGAGGTGCCGGTGTTGGTGATGCCGATGCTGGCCGTGAAGCCGTTGTTCCACGTGCTCATCGTGTAGGTGACCCGGGGGCCCGTGCCGCCGCCGCTGGGCGACGGGCTGAGCGAGGGGCTCGGCGAGACGGGGACCGAGGGGCTCGGCGAGGTCGTGTCGCCGAGGGCGGCCACGAACGTCATCGCGCTGCGGGCGGGGAGCGTGACGGTCAGGGAGCCGTTCGACATGCTGAGCGCGCTCTGCGGGGCCACGTTGCGGCTGGCGTCGGTGAGCCAGTTCGCGACGCTGCCCGACGCCGTGGTGTTCGCAAGGGTGAACTGCTGGGTCACCGCCGAGGTGTTCTTGTTGACGGCGACGATGACGACGGTGTTGCCGCCGCGGTACGCCGAGACGAAGACGTTCGACGCCGGGTTCGCGGTCGCGTCGATCCGCACGTATCCGGGGCGTACGAACCGGGCGAACTGCGCCATCATGGCGCCGCGCTTGCTGATCTGGCCGTCCTCGCGCATGGGGCCGTAGCTGCGCCGGATGGTCCACCAGATGTACGCCTGGAACTCGGCGTCGACCATGGCGTGGTGGATGTGCTCGCCCACGTCGAGCGCCTGCGGCCAGAGGTCCCCGGAATCGGAGCTGTTGGGGTAGTACACCTCGGTCATCCAGAGCTCCTTGCCCGCGCCCTTCTGCTTGAACAGCGGGTACGGGAAGTTCGCGTAGGACGTGCCGTAGAGGTGGGCCCCGATGATGTCCACGTTGGCCAGCGCCGTGGGGTCGTTGAGGATCGGGTCCGACATGGACTTCACGTACTGGAACGACTCGGGCGCGATGACCCGGGTGCTGATCGAGCCGGCGTTCTCCCGCAGGAAGCGGACGATCTCGGCGGAGGTCCACCACGTCCAGTCCGTGGCGTAGTCGGGCTCGTTCTGCACCGAGATGCCGTAGAGGTTCACCCCGTTGGTGCGCATGTACGAGGTGAAGTCGTTCAGGTGCTGGGCGTAGGCGCCGTACGAGCTGTACCTCAGGCGCTTCGCGTTGGTCTGGCTGCCGTGGGTGAACGTCTCGATCATGCTGGCGGGCGGGTTCCACGGCGAGGCGATGACGGTCGCCCCGAGCTCGACCGCACGCTTCGCCGTCGCCAGGTCACGGCTCCAGTCGGACTGGTTCTCGCCGACGGGGATCCGCAGCAGGGAGAACCCCAGCTGGCCGTCGCCGCCGCCGAACGCCGTGGTCCGCTGGGCGGCGGTGAGGTCACCGATCCAGGCCGCGTGGGCCATGCCGCCGAAGCCCCGGATCGTCTGCCGCGGCGCCGACGGATTGATGTTCGCCGCGGCGGCCGAAGCGTCCGTAGCCAGCAGGACCGACCCCGCGACCGTGAGGACCGGCACGGCCCCCATCGCCGTCAGGACGGTGCGCCGGCTCAGCATCCTGCGCTCGCCGGCCGGCGGCTCGTTCCGATCTTGCGTCATGTCTCGTCCTTCGATCGTTACCCGTTAGCGCTCACACGGTATGGTTTCGCCGTCGTCGCGCGTCAAGGAAAGGCGCACAGGGGCGCATGAATGGATTGCTCCAGCGTGAAAGTTTCCATTCGAAAAAGGGCGCCGACTTTTTCGATGCGCGCGGCGTAACCCATTTCTTCGAACGGATCGGCGTCAGCGGTAGCCGGCGGCCACGATGTTCGCCTGCACCGCGTTGTCGGTCGCGTCGGACGGGTACCCCGAAACCATCGCGCCCTCGTAGAACGTGCCCGCGCTCTGGTTCGTGTTCGTCGCGCAGCAGTCGCCGCCGCTGCCCAGGACGATCGCGCCCTGTTTGCGCATCGGGCTGTACCCGCGGGGCAGCGCGCCGTCCCACAGCGTCGTCAGGCTGCCGGCCTGGGCGTTGCTGCCCTTGATGGCGAAGCGCGAGGTGCCGTTGTTCTTCAGCATCGCGGTCACGTACTTGTTCGCGAACGCCCGCTGGTTCGGGTTCCACGACGAGCTGCCGCCCGGGTAGAGGCCGTACTCGAGGTCGGCCTGGACCCACGGGCCGCTGCCGGAGCAGCCGCCGAACCAGCAGCTCGTGCCGAAGTAGATGGCGTCCATGGCCCCGGCCCCGTCGGCGCGGCGGGTGGTCTCGCTGTTGCCGTAGTCGAAGCAGCAGCCGCTGTTGACGTGCGTGCCGCTGGCGACCATGTACATGCCCTCCGGGGCGCTGCCGGTCGGCACGCCGGTGGCGGCGCCGTTGCGCCAGTAGCTGTTGCCGGCGTTGATGTACAGCGAGTACGCCTTGGCGCTGCCCACCGTCAGCGACTCGCGGGTCGCGCTCGCCGGGGTGTCGGCCCCGCCGGCCCCGCCGGGCCCCTGGTAGGCCAGGTCGTTGCCGTGGCCGGACTGGTCGAACAGGATCGTCACGACGCACGACGTGCCCGCGCAGAAGGCGTCCTGCGTCGCGGCGTTGGCCACCCCGCCCGGCGCGAGCGCGGCGATGTTGCGCGTGGCGTTGTCGGAGGAGCGCCGCACCTGGTACAGGTTGCCGCCGTACGAGCCGTAGAGCGCCCGGACCGTGCTGTGCGCGGCGATGCAGGGGGTACCGCCGGCGGCGTAGAGGTCGCACGGCCCGCTCGACCCCGGCGGCGGCGGGGTCGTGCTGCCCGTCGGCGACGGCCGCCGGATGTGGGGGTGGTGCCGCCGGTGCACGTGACGCCGTTGAGCGCGAAGCTCGCCGGTGCGGGGTTGGTGGCGGTGTAGCTGCCGTTGAAGCCGAACGAGACGGTGGCGCCGGTGGCGATGGCGGCGTTGTACGAGACGTTGGTGACGGTGACCGCGGTGCCGGACTGCGCGGCGGTACCGTTCCACAGCTGGGTGATGCTCTGCCCGGCGGCGAAGGTCCAGGTCAGGTGCCAGCCGTTGACCGGGTCGCCGAGGTTTGTGACGTCGACGGCGGCGCCGAAGCCGCCCGGCCAGGAGTTGGTGACGGTGTACGTGACGCGGCAGCCGGTCGTGGCCGCGGAGGCGAGCTGCGCGCCGGCGACGGCGGCGCCGGTGAGCAGGAGGGCGGTGGCCGGGATCAGCGCCCACCGTCTGGATCGTGGCATGAGCACACCCCTCGGGATATTCGCGAACGTGTATGCGGGAGTGTTAGCGCTCACTTTTGCGGTGTCAACCGACGCCGCGGCGCGACCACCAGGGAGGCGTGCGCATAACGTTTTTCGGCGGCTCCCGTACACTCGCCGGTGTGATCGACAGGCATCTGCCCGCTCCGCGCGTGCGCTGGCGCGGCGACCTGTCCGTGGCGAAGATCGCGCAGCTCGCCGGGGTCTCCCAGCCCACCGTCTCCAAGGTGCTCAACGGCCGGGCCGGGGTCGGCGAGTCCACCCGCCGGCGCGTGGAGGATCTGCTGCGCGAGCACGGGTACCGCCGACCGGCCGGTATGCCCGCGACCGCCGGCCTCGAGGTGCTCTTCTCCGGGATGCTCAGCTACATCGCGGTCGCGGTCATGGGCGGCATCGAGGACGTGGCCGCGGCCCGGGACCTGACCGTCGGCTTCACCGACATCAAGCGGCGGGCGGCGGCCGGGCAGTCGTGGATCGAGCCGCTGCTGCTGCGCCGCCCCGTCGGGGTCGTCGCCGCCTTCGCCGGCTTCACCGCCGAGCATCTCGAACTGCTCGACGGCAACGGCATCCCGGTCGTGACCCTCGACCCGATCGGCGACCTGTACCCGACCCCATCCGTCGGCTCGAACAACTGGAGCGGCGCGCTGGCCGCCACCCGGCACCTGCTGGGCCTGGGCCACCAGCGCATCGGCGTGATCACCGGGCCGGTCAAGGACCTCGCCGCCCGGGCCCGCCTCGACGGCTTCCGGGCCGGCCTCGACGCCGCCGACGTGCCGTTCGACGAGCAGCTGCGGCGCAGCGGCGTGCTCACCTTCGAGGACGGCCGCGACCTCGGGCTCGAGCTGCTGCGGCGGGCCGACCCGCCGACCGCGGTGGTGTGCGGCAACGACCTGCAGGCCCTCGGCGTGTACGAGGCGGCCCGGATCGCCGGCCTGCGCATCCCCGGCGACCTCAGCGTGGTCGGCTTCGACGACATCGAGCACTGCAACTGGGCCGGGCCGCCCCTGACCACCGTGCACCAGCCGTTCGCCGAGATGGGCGCGGCCGCCGCGCGGCTCGTGCTCGACCTCGCCGCGGGGGAGCGCCCGGGCCAGTCCCGGATCGAGCTCAGCACCGCGCTCGTGGTGCGCGGCAGCACCGCGCCCCCGCCGACCAGCTGAAACTTTCAGGTCGCCCCGACCGCCCGGACCACGGGTCACCAGCAACCGGATCTCCGGCTCGGTATCGAGCGCATTGACGCCTGTCGTGTGAGCGATAACATTCGCGAATCTCATTCGCCAGAACGCCCGTACCGCTGCTCAGACCGCAGATCCGAGAAGGGAACCCTTCCGCATGTCGCGAATCCCCCGAGGCCGACACAGCCGTGTGCGCCTCGCCGTCACGCTCGCCGCGGTGAGCGCGGTCGCCGCCGGCGCGGCGATCGCCCTCGCCTCCGGGGCCGACGCCGGTACCACGCTGGGCGCCTCGGCCGCGGAGAAGGGCCGGTACTTCGGTACCGCGGTCGCCGCGGGCAAGCTCAGCAACAGCCAGTACACCGGCATCCTCGACCGCGAGTTCAACATGATCACGCCCGAGAACGAGATGAAGTGGGACGCGACCGAACCGTCCCAGGGCCAGTTCCGCTACACCTCCGCCGACCAGATCGTCTCCCACGCCCAGTCCCACGGGCAGCGGATGCGCGGGCACGCCCTGCTCTGGTACCAGCAGGAGCCCGGCTGGGCCCAGAACATGTCGGGCACGGCGCTGCGCAACGCGATGATGAACCACGTCTCGACCGTGGCCGGACACTACAAGGGCAAGATCTACGCCTGGGACGTGGTGAACGAGGCCTTCGCCGACGGCGGGGGCGGCGGGCGCCGGGACTCGAACCTGCAGCGGACCGGCAACGACTGGATCGAGGTCGCGTTCCGCACCGCCCGGGCCGCCGACCCGGGCGCGAAGCTCTGCTACAACGACTACAACACCGACGGCGTCAACGCCAAGAGCACCGGCGTGTACAACATGGTGAAGGACTTCAAGGCGCGCGGCGTGCCGATCGACTGCGTCGGCTTCCAGTCGCACCTGGGCGGCCTGCCGCCGTCGGACTACCAGGCGAACCTGCAGCGCTTCGCCGACCTCGGCGTCGAGGTGCAGATCACCGAGCTGGACATCTCCGGCTCCAACCAGGCCACCGCCTACGCCAACGTGGTGAAGGCCTGCCTGGCCGTGTCGCGCTGCGCCGGCATCACCGTGTGGGGCATCCGCGACAGCGACTCGTGGCGCACGGGCGAGAACCCGCTGCTGTTCGACGGCAACGGCAACAAGAAGGCGGCGTACACCTCCGCCCTCAACGCCCTCAACGGCCCGGGCAGCACCGTGTCGACGCCACCGGTTTCGTCGCCACCGGTTTCGTCGCCGCCCGTGTCCACGTCGCCGTCCTCGCCGGGCGGCAACGGCTGCACGGCGACCGTGTCGCTCAACCAGTGGCAGGGCGGCTTCGTGGCGACCGTGCGCGTCACCGCGGGTACCGGCGCGATCAACGGCTGGACCGTGAACCTGACCCTGCCCTCGGGCGCCGCGATCACCGGCATCTGGAACGCCAACCGCAGCGGCGACACCGGCGCGGTCCGGTTCACCAACGTGGCCTACAACGGCCAGGTCGGCGCGGGGCAGTACACCGAGTTCGGCTTCCAGGCCACCGGCACGGGTTCGGGCATCACCCCGGGCTGCTCGGCCGGCTGACTTTACGCAAGACGGGGTTCCGCGCCGGCTGATGGCGGGCGGCGGCGGAGGCCCGATCCCCGTGGCCGTGCGGTTGGCAGACCGCACGGCCACGGGCTTTCCCGGCATCCCGGGACGAGGCGGCCGTGACCGCGGGTGAACGCAGGCCCGGCACGTGACCTCGACGGGCCCCGGCGCGATGATTGACGCATGAGCGGGCTCGGTGGCTCCGTGTTCCAGGCCCTGCTCGGGGCCGGCCGGCCGAAAAGGGGACGGGTCCGGTGACCTCCACGGCCGTCCTGGCGCACCTGGCCCGCTGGCCGGCGCCCGACGAGGCGCCCGTGGTCAGTCAGGTGGGGCTCGCACTGCGAACCGACGGTGGATGGCCGCCCGCGCCGGAGCCGGCCGGCACGTCCGACCACGTCGGGGCGGACCGGGTCTCCGCGGTGCTGCGGGAGGCCCGATGGCGGCTGGCCGAACGGCAGCCCGTGGATCGGCCGGTCGTCGGCTGGCACCCCTCGGTCGCCGCGGCGCTCACGGCCACCATCGCCGAGGCGCGGAGCGCGGGCGTCGACCGCGCCGGTCCGAACCACTTCATGGTCGGCCTGCTCGGCACCGGCGACGAGCAGGCCCCGTTCGCGGCGTCCCTGCGTGCCGACCCGTCGTGGCGGCAGCCCGGGGAGCCCCACGTCCCGCTGGTCAACCGGCTCGACATCACCGAGGAACTGGACGAACGCAACGGCCGGCTCCTGGCCTGGCTCGGCCGGCGACTTCGCCGCGGCCGGGCCCGGCGCACCAGGTTCGGCGGCACGCTGGCCCCGAACCTGCTCGACGAGGCGGCACGGCAGGCGGTCCGCGCCGGCAACGGCACGGTCACGCCGGCGCATCTGGTGCTCGCGGTCGCGTCGCTGCGGGCCCAGCTCGACGCCTCCGGCCGCTCGCTGCGCGCGGCGGTCGCGCCGTGGAACGCCGCCGTGGAAACGCTCGGCCGGCACGGCGTGACGCTCGAGCGGGGTGCGGCCGCGCTGGCGCCGGACCCGCAGCAACCGATCCGTCCGGAGTGGACGGGCGAGGCCGAGGCGGCCGTCGAGCGATCGGTCGCCCTGGCCGCCGCGGCCGGCGACCCGGAGGTCGGGTCGTCGCACCTGACGATCGCCGCACTCGAGCACGAGGCCGCCGCCGCGCTGCTCGCGACGATCGGCGCCGATCCGGCCGCCGTCCGCGCCGAGCTCGAGACCGGGATGGCGCGCGGTACCGGCGGACGGTAGCGGCTCAGCCGTGCCACTGGCGCCAGAGGCGGGCGTACGGGCCGTCGCGGGTGATCAGGTCGTCGTGGGTGCCCAGCTCGATGATCCGGCCGCCGTCCATCACCGCGATGCGGTCCGCGTCGTGGGCCGTCTGCAGGCGGTGCGCGATGGCGATCACCGTGCGGTTGTGCAGTACCGCGGCCAGGGCCCGCTCCGCCGCGCGCGCCGCGCGCGGGTCCAGCAGGGCCGTCGCCTCGTCCAGGATCACCGTGTGCGGGTCGGCGAGCAGGACGCGGGCGAGCGCCAGCTGCTGGGCCTGGGCCCCGGTCGGCGGGTGCTCGCCGAGGTCGGTGTCCAGGTCGCCCGCCCAGTCCGCGCCGACCGTGCGCAGCGCCGCGGCCAGGCGGTCGTCCGGCGCCGGCACGATCAGGTTGTCCCGGACCGTCTCGCGGAAGACGTGGTGCTCCTGGGTCACCAGGACCACCTGCCGGCGCAGCACATCCGGCGGGAGCTCGGCCACGGCGACGCCGCCGACGGTGACCGTGCCGGTGTGCGGACGGTCCACGCCGGCCAGGAGCCGGCCCAGGGTGGACTTGCCGGCGCCGGAGAGGCCGACGATCGCCAGCCGTTCGCCGGGCTGGACCGTGAGGTTCACGTCGTGCAGCACGTCCGGGCCGCCCGGGTACGCGTAGCGGACGCCCCGCACCTCGATGCGGTCGCCGTCCGGGACCGCGGTGGCCGTCACCGGGTCGGCCGGCACGACGGCCAGGCCCTCGACCCGGGCGAACGAGGCGCTGCTGCTCTGCAGCTGCTCCAGCCAGATGAGGATGGTGTCCATCGGGCCGATCAGCTGGCGCAGGTACAGGGTGGCGGCGACGACCGTGCCGAGCGTCACCCGGTCGTCGCGGTACAGCAGGCCGCCGATCAGGAGGACCAGGACGACCGGGACGTTGTAGGAGCCCTCGGCGGCCGGGAAGTACACCGACCGCAGCCGCAGGGTGGCCAGCCGGCTGCGTCTGGTCCGGGCGATCGCGGCCCGGCCCACCGCCAGCCGGGAGCGGTGCAGGCGGAAGGCCTCGATGGTGCGCGCGCCGGCGGTGGTCGCGGCCAGCTCCTCCGCCAGCTCCGAGTTCGCGGCCCCCTCCTCCAGGTACGCGGTGCGGGCCCGGCGCAGGTACCAGCGGCCGGTGACCACGATCCCCGACAGCCCGAGGAGGCCGGCCAGCCCGAGCAGCGGGTCGAGCAGGAGCACCGCCGCGACCAGCAGCAGCGCCTGCATGCCGGCCACGAACACGCCGGGCAGCACGTCGCGGAGCGTGCCGGCGACCGCGTCCACGTCGCTCGTGCCGCGGGCGGCCAGGTCGCCGGGCGGGACCCGCTCGATCACCGAGGCGGGCAGGCTCAGCGCGCGGCCCAGGAAGCCCGTCCGGATGCGGGCCGCGGTGCGCTCGCCGAACCGGTACCCGAGCAGCAGGGCCGTCCGCGCGAGGACCGTCTGGGCCAGCGCGCACAGCAGGACGGCGCCGGCCAGCAGGTCGATCCGGGCCGCGGCGCGCGGTCCGGTGACCGCGTCGATCATCCGGCCCAGCAGGTAGGGCGGGCCCAGGGCGGCCACCGCCGCCAGCACGTTGAGCAGGAGCACGGCCGCCGCGGCCCGCTTGTCGGCGGCGATCAGCCGGCCGGCGGCCCGGGCGACCTGGCGGGCGTCCGCGATCGGCAGCGTCGGGGCGCTCACGACGCCTCCTCGGCCGCGGCGAACGTCCGGCTCACGAGGTCGCGGTACCCGGGCTCGCGCTCCAGCAGCTCGCGGTGCGTTCCCGAGGCGGCGACGCGGCCGTCGACGAGGTAGTGCACGACGTCGGCCCGGTCCAGCAGCACCGGCGACGTGGTGGACACCAGGGTGCCCCGGCCGGTGCGGGCCGCGGCCAGGCGCTCGGCGATGGCCGCCTCGGTGTGCGCGTCCACGGCCG
Source organism: Dactylosporangium sp. McL0621 (assembly GCF_049995355.1). NCBI lineage: Bacteria > Bacillati > Actinomycetota > Actinomycetes > Micromonosporales > Micromonosporaceae > Dactylosporangium > Dactylosporangium sp. McL0621. The sequence continues at coordinate 6,883,214 of NZ_CP188259.1, read as the reverse complement.
AGGTGGGGTCGGTCGCGAGCAGCATCTCGGGGTCGGCGGCCAGGGCCCGGGCCAGCCGGACCCGCTGCCGCTGGCCGCCGGAGAGGTTCCGGCCGTCGCGTTCGACGACGTGGTCGAGCCCGGCGATGTCGGTGGCGACGGCGGCGCCGATCGCCCGGCGGATCGCGTCGTCGCCGGCCCCGGTGCCGCCCGCGACCACGTCCCGCAGCGCCCCGGCGAACAGGTGCGCGTCGTGGTCGGCGACCAGGATCCGCTCGCGTACCGCCGGCTTGGCGACGTCGGCGATCCGGTACGGGCCCCAGGTGGCGGCGGTGTCGGCGAACCGGCCGAGCCGGTCGATGATCACGGCCCCGTCGTGGGGGCGGGCCGAGGCCAGCATGGTCAGCCGGCCCGGCTCGGCGACCACGCCGGACTCCGGGTCGCGCAGGACCGCCGGGCCTGGCGGGGCGGCGCCGTGGCCCGGCTCCTCGACGGGCAGCCGGAGGAACCCGATGATCCGCCGGGCCGCGATCACCCCGCGGCTGACGTCGCCCGCGCTGAAGATCAGCATCCAGGTGGGTACCACGAGGATCGCCACATACCCGTAGACCGCGACCAGTTCGCCGACGGTGAGCTCGCCGCGGACCGTCAGCCGCGCCGCCAGCCAGGTCACCGAGGCCAGGAAGATCGTCGGCAGGCCGTCGCCCAGCGCGGTGATCCAGCTCAGGGGGGCGCCCATCCGGTACCCCTCGGCCCGGACGGCCTCCGACTGGGCGGCGTAGCGCTGCCGGTGCGCGTCCTTGCCGCCGAGGCCGTTGAGGATGCGCAGGCCGCCGAGCACGTCGACCAGCCGCGCGGCCAGCCGGCCCTGCCGCTCGCGGTACTCGCCGCCGGAGGTGTTGAGCCGGCGCAGCAGCGGCCCGAGCACCGTCGCGAGCACGACGACCCCGGCCGCCACGACCAGGGCGATCATCCCGGACACCCGGATGAGCAGCGTCATCACGACAACGTAGGCGACGATCGCGCCCACGCCCGGCCCGGTCACGGTCAGCGCCCGCGCGACCAGCCACACGTCGCCGATGCCGATGGTCACCACCTCGCCGGCGGTGATCCGGCGGGGGAGCGCGGCCCCGAGCGCCACCCCGTGGGCCATGACCGCGTCGGCCGTGCGCAGCGCGCCGTCCAGCCGGATCTTGGTCATGGTCCGGTGCCGGAGGATGCCGAGCACCGCGTTCGCCACCCCCACCACGAAGATGGCGCCGGCCCAGGCGACCAGCGGGCCGGTCTGCCGCGGGCGCAGGCCGCGGTCGATCGCCTGGGAGATCAGGTACGGCGTGATCGCCAGGCTGATCATCCAGAGCGAGCTCCACAGCGCGCCCAGCGCGACCCGTCGCTTCTGCCGCCACACCAACCATCCCAGGTACTGTCCCGGCCCCCGTGTCCGCATATGTTCATCATCGCCGATGAGCCGCGGTGTCGAGGGACGGCCAGCGGTGCGCGGCCCACTCGGGCCAGCCGGGCCAGCCCGGCGGCGGCGGCGGAACCGGTGCGCCGTAACGCATCTCGGCGGCGTCGGGCGCCTGGAACAGGGTCCGCCACTCGTCGACGTCGGCCTCGGTCATGGGGAACGTCGTGTGCGGCGCGGTCGCCTGGCGGTGGGCGATCCGGGCACGCTGGACGTCCCGGTCGACCGGCAGGTAGATCACGCGGCTGGACGCCCCGGCCGCGGCCGCCAGCCGGCGCAGCGCCGACCGTTCGTCGCGGCTCCAGAGCCCGAAGTCGAGCACCACGCTGGTCCCGAGCCGCAGCGCCTGCAGGGCCACCGTGATGAGCCGCCCCTCCAGTACGTCACGTTTGCCGCCGGCCTCGGGGTCGCCGAACAGCGGGATCATCCACTCGTCCGGGGTCAGCCGCAGCGCGCGGTGCGCCACGGCCAGCTCCCGGGCCCGGGTGGACTTGCCGGCGCCCGGCAGCCCGACCATCAGGAGCAGCTCGGCGCGCGCGGGGCGGCGGCGTCCCCGGAGCGCGAGACGCCTGACGGAGAGGTGGCGGCGGCGTCCCTGGGGCGCGAGACGCCTGACGAAGGGGTGGCGGCGGCGTCCCTGGGGCGCGAGACGCCTGACGAAGGGGTGGCGGCCGCGTCCCCGGGGTGCGAAACGCCTGACGAAGGTGCCCGCGGCCAGCCGGTCCGCCACGGCGAGGAACCTCGCCGCCTCCGCACGGTCGCCGAGGCGCAGGACATGCAGGCCGGTGGAGACGAGCTCGGCGTACGCCCACTCCCAGATGGCCTCCGGGCCGACCCCGGTGAGCCGGCCGAGCCGCCGGCAGGCGCGCCGGTCGAGAAGGCCCGGCACACCGCGGGCCAGGATCACGCCGAGGTCGTGCGCGGGCTCGGAGTGCAGCCCGCCCGGGTCGATGAGCGCGAAGTCCTCCGACCCCGGCCTCTGCAGAGCATTGAAGGCATGGACATCCCCGTGTACCAGCACAGCCCGGCCGGGATCGAAGGCCGCTTCCCGCGCGGCGGCACAGCGGACGGCCAGGCGCACGGCCGCCGCCGAGCACGGCCGTCCGAGGGCCTCCCACGTCTTCGGGATGAAGTCCGCGTGCCAGCGGGCCGCCTCCGCCGCGGTGGGCAGCCGGCCGCCGGTGGGCAGCCGGCCGCCGGCGGGGACCGGGCGCCATCCCCGGGCCGCGGTGCGCGCGAGCGCCGCCAGCTGACGCGGGGCCGGCCAGCCCAGGGCGGCCAGCGGCGGGCCGAGGCGCTCCAGCAGCAGGGCCCGGCGTGGCCCGTCGTGCCGGATCAGCCGGGCGTACGGGTCGCCGCCGGCGAGGCGCAGGGCGGCCAGCTGCCGCTCGAAGTCGGCCGCCGGGATCGACACCTTGAGGACGGCCGGCGTCCCGTCGATCGTCGTCGCCTCGGCGACGTAGGCGGTCCGGCCGCCGTCGAGCCGGGCGCCGAGGGTGATCGACCACTCGGCGGCGAGGCCGGCGAGCAGGCCGGGCAGCCCGGCCCGCCAGGCCTCCCCGATGGGCCCCCGCGCGCGCAGCGACAGCCCGACGCGCTCGGACACGGTGACTGGTGGAAGTGCCGGCACAGCTCTGCTCCCCGGATCACGGCAGGACCCGGCAGCACAGCGAGACACGCGATTCGGCTGCCGGAGGACACTGATCCGGCGGTACGCCCTGAGGCCGCGGTTACCTGAACCGCGATACCGCCGCTAAGCGGCGGCGCGGATGTTCATGGCGGCGGAGCAACCCATGAGATCACGATAGCCGACGGGCCCGGCGCGGTCACGCGGGCTGGCCGTTGCTGACGACGAGCTGGACCGGGCCGCCCTTGGTCGTGGCGCCGGCCGGGTTGGTGCGGTCGACGGTGCCGGCCGGGCACTTCGAGGCGACCTGGCCGGCCGCGACCGTGACCGCGAAGCCCGCCTTCGCGACCTTGTCCCGGGCCTGGTCGACCGCGAGGCACCTGACCGACGGGATGTCCACGAGCTTGCCCTGGGACCGGTCCTTGTTCGGCGGCGTGAACTTGACCTCCGGCTGGCCGGCCAGGCCGTCGCGCAGCACGCCGAGCGCCGCGTAGTTCACGGGCGCGTGCAGCATGTTCTTGTCGGTCTCGGGCCAGTCCGGGTCGGTCAGGAAGCCCGACACCGCGAGCTGCTTGGTCATGACGGTGAACGTGGCGCTCTTCTCCGAGTCCGTGGTACCCGACTTGCCGGCGATCTGGCGCTTCACGAAGCCCCGCGCGTACTGCGCCGTGGCGCCGTTGCACTTGCCGTTCGCGGACTGGTCGCCGACCGGGCAGCGGGCCATGTCCACGGCGGCGCGCGCGACCTCGGGGTCGACGGCCTGCTTGCACTTGGGATCGAGGCCCTCGACCTTCTTGCCGCTGTTGTCCCTGACCTCGAGGATCGGGGTCGGCTCGCAGTACAGGCCGTCCGCGGCGAGGGTGCCGTAGGCGTTGGCCAGCTGCAGCGGGGTCGTCGCGGAGACGCCGAGCGTGAAGGCGCCCCACTGCTTCGGGTCCCCGGCGAGCTTGGCGTCGTCGGGGGCGTTGAACTGGATGCCGAGGCGCTTGGCCACGTCGACCACGTGCTCGACGCCGACCTGCTGCTCCAGCGGCACGAAGAACGTGTTGATGGAGCTGCCGAACGCGGTCCACATGTTGTACGGGCCGGACTGCCCGTTGGAGTTCTTCGGGCAGTAGTGCGCCCCGTTGCACGCGGCGGAGCTGCCGGCGCTGATCGGGAAGTCGGAGACGAACTGCTTCTCCGTCTGGATCGTCGTGGCCAGCGGCAGCCCGGCCTCGAGGGCCGCGACCGCGGTGAAGATCTTGAACGCGGAGCCGGCCTGGTAGCCGGGGATGTCCGCGTCACCGGTGATGATCGGCACCGTGGTGTTCGGGTAGTTGCCCTTCTGCCCGCGCTTGCCGGGGTTGGTGTTCTCGCGGTTGCCGGTCTGGTCGTTGCTGAAGGTCCGGTTGGTCGCGAGGGCGGTCACCCGGCCCGTGCCGGGCTGGATGGCGGCCAGCATCAGCGCGTTGGGCGAGCCGAGGTGGACCTGCTGGTTCTTGGCGACCTCGCTGGGCTGCTCCTGCGCGTACTTCGCCGCCGCGGTCTGGGTCTGCAGGTCGAGCGAGGAGACGACCGTGTAGCCGCCGGACCGCAGCCGGTTGGCGCGCTGGTACTCGTCCTCCCCGAACACCTTCTGGTCGCTCCACCAGCGGCGCAGGTAGTCGCAGAAGAAGCCCGCATCGAGCCCCGGGCGCTGGATCGACTCGCAGCCCTCAGGAGTGCGCTTGCCGGTGACGGTGAGCTTCGTGCCGCTCGCGGCGTCGGCGGCGGCCTGGTCGATGTAGCCCATCGCGGCCATCTGGTTCAGCACGTACTTCTGCCGCTTGACCGCCTCCGGGTAGCCCTTCTCGGTGGCCGGGTCCATCGTGCCCGGCGCCTTCACCAGACCGGCGATGAGCGCGGCCTCGGGCAGCGTGAGGTCCTTGGGGTCCTTCTCGAAGTAGACGTGCGCGGCCGCGAAGACGCCGTAGGCGCCGTGGCCGAAGGGCGCGATGTTGAGGTACCGCTCCAGGATCTCCTTCTTGGAGAACTTCTTCTCCATGGCGATCGCGTACCGCATCTCCCGCAGCTTGCGCGTGGAGGTCTTGTCGGTCGCGTTGACCACCTCCTGCGGCGTGCGCGCGGAGTAGGCGATCGCCTGCCGGACGTACTGCATGGTCAGCGTCGAGGCGCCCTGCTCGGTCCCGCCCGCGTTCTGGTTGGCCACGAACGCCCGCGCGACGCCCTTCACGTCCACGCCCCGGTGCTCGAAGAACCGGTTGTCCTCGGCCGCGACCATCGCCTGCCACATCACCGGGGCGACGTCGTCGATCTTCACGTCCCGGCGGTTCTCGTCGTACATCATCGCCAGCAGCGTCTTGCCGTCGGAGGCTTTGACGTACGTGATCTGCGGCGAGGGCAGCACGTCGATGTCGGTCGGCAGGTTCTCGAACGTGTCGGACCCGGTCTTCGCGGCCAGCCCCGACATCGCGATCGCCGGGAACGCGGCGGCGGCCACCACCAGCCCCGCCAGGAGCCCACACAACAGCAGCGACGCCGCATTGGGCAGCAGGCCATGCTTGCGAATCCGTACCCGGGCCACGCGTCGTCCCCCTGTGTCATGCGGCGTCCTCGTTTGTCGTAGACGCGGCACGTGGAGCGTGAGGTTGGCGCCAGGGTGGAACTTTCAGTTTTCGGTACCGGCCGCCGCCGGTGCGCGCCCCGAGGGCATTGACGGGCCTCACTCGCGTGGCTAGCGCCCGCGAAACATAAACACCGCTTGTCCGGAAAGTTTCCAGATCTTGCTGAGATCGGAGAAGCCGATGAACAGACAGGCACGCCGCACGGTGCTGGTGCTGAGCGTGGTCTCCGTGTACGCCGCCAACTCCCTGAAGTTCATCGCCGCGATGAAGGCCGTCGACCCGAACATCCGCGTGTGCATCCAGCTGACCACCCCCGGGGCCTGGCCGGACGGGGTCACCAACGCCGCGAACCCCAAGTCGTGGAACGAGACCGTGCTGAGCGCGATCGGCGCGAAGACGGACTGCGTCATCATCCACTGGTACCCGGCCGGCTTCCCGCCCAGCACGGACGTGGCGGCGGCGCTGGAGTACCCGGGCCAGATCGCCGGCATGGTCTCCGCGGCGAAGGCGCAGGTGAAGCAGTACATCGGACTGAACCAGGCCAGTGTCCAGATCATGGTCACCGAGACGAACTCGAACGTCGCCGTGGACGTGCAGCCCAGCGCCCTCTTCGCGGCCGACAGCTACCTGACGTGGTTCGAGAACCACCCGGTCGCGAGCTACAAGGTCTACCAGCTCACCCCGGCCGGCCGGACGCTTGTCGCGAGCCCGGCCGCGACCACGCTCGACCTCGGCGGCCTGACGATCGGGGCCACGTACCGCTACCAGGCGGTCGCCGTCGACAGCCACGGCTACGAGTCGCTGCCGACCTCGCCGGCCACGGTGACGGTCCCGCCCCCGGCCGACGCCTCCTGCGCCGCGCACCACGAGATCAGCAACAGCTGGCAGGGCGGCTTCATCGCCGCCATCACGCTGACCAACCGCGCCGCGACACCGGTCAGCGACGGGCGGGTCACGTTCAGCTGGCCGGCCGACGGGCAGAGCGTGACGAACGGCTGGGGCGCCACCTGGACCCAGTCGGGCCGCCAGGTCACGGTGACCGCGGCGGGCACCATCGCCGGGGGCGGCGGCACCGCGAGCCTCGGCTTCCAGGGCGGATACACCGCGCAGAACCCGGCCCCGACGGTGTTCTACCTCAACGGCGTTCCCTGCTCGAACGTTTGACCGGGCTACCCGGGCGCGGCGGTCGTCCGGCGGACGGCCAGCGTCGGGGTGAGGGTCATGTGGGTCGCCGGGCGGGCCGGGTCGGCGATGCGCTCCAGCACCAGCCGGGCGGCGTTGCGGCCCAGCTGGCGCCCGCCCTGGTCGACGCTGGTCAGGCCGACCGGCGCGAAGTCGGCGAACATGGTGTTGTCGTACCCGGCGACGGCGATGTCGCCCGGCACGGCCAGGCCCGCCTCGGCCAGGGCCTGCATGACGCCCATGGCGACGATGTCGGCGCCGGCGAAGATGGCCGTCGGCGGGTGCAGGCGGGTCAGCAGCTGCCGGGCGCCGAGGTAGCCGCCCTCCTGGGTGTAGCTGGTGGAGGCGATGTCGATGTACTCGTGCAGGCCGCGGGCGCGCATGGCCTGGCGGTAGCCCTCGGCGCGCACCGCGTTGGGCATCTCGGTCATGCGGTCCCGGTCGCGCTCGAGGTGCTCGATGTGGGCGATGCGGCGGTGGCCGAGGTCGGCGAGGTGGTCGACGACGAGCGCGGCGCCGGCGATGTCGTCGTCGGCGACCGAGTCGTAGCCGGCGGCGCGTCCGTGCCGGCCGACGATGACCGTCGGTACGCGCTCGGCGACGTGCTGCAGGTGCCGGCGCGACGAGACCGGCGCGACCAGGATCAGCCCGTCGAGGCTGTGGTCGATCATCGTCTCGGTGACCCGGGCCTCCGCCGCCTCGCCGTTGCTGCCGGGCCCCATGAGCAGCTGGTACCCGGCGCCGTCGAGCAGCTCCGCGGCGCCGTCGAGGACGTCGGCGAAGAACGGGTTGCGGATGTTGGGCAGCATCACGCCGATCGTGTAGGTCTGGCCGCGCAGGCCCCGCGCCGACGCCTGCGGGCGGTAGCCGAGCTCGTCGATGGCCTTGCGGACCTTGGCCTGCATCTCGGGGCTCGCCCCGTAGGCGTTGCGCAGCACCTTCGACACGGCGGTGGTGGACACGTTGGCGTGCCGGGCCACGTCGATGATCGTGACCCGCCGCGTGGCCGCCGGTTTCGGCATTCGATCTCCTTGCGGGGGCTGCGGGCAACGTTGCCCGGGAGTCTACGGCCGCGCCGCCGGGGGCGCGGTGGAGCGCCGGGCGACGAGGGTGGGGGAGAGCCGGATGTGGCTGGTCGGGGCGTGCCGGTCGGCGCAGCGCTCCAGCAGCAGCCGGGCCGCGTTGCCGCCGATGCGGCGGCCGGCCTGGTCGACGGTGGTCAGCGAGACCGGGTCGAAGGCGGCGAGGGCGATGTTGTCGTAGCCGGCCACCGAGATGTCGGCCGGGACGGACCGCCCGGCCTCGGCCAGGGCCTGCAGGGCGCCGATCGCGACCACGTCCGCGCCGGTGAACAGGGCGGTGGGCAGGCTCGGGCGCTCGAGGAGCAGCCGCGCGCCGAGGTACCCGCCGTCGTGGGTGTAGGTCGTCGTCACGACGTCGATCTCGGCGGCGAGCCCGTGCGCGCGCATGGCGTCGCGGTAGCCGAGGGCCCGCACGGCGTTGGGCATCTCGGCCAGCCGGGTCGCGTCGGTCTCGTGATGGTCGATCAGCGCGATGCGCCGGTGCCCGAGCCCGACGAGGTGGTTGACGACGAGGTGCGCCCCCGCGTGGTCGTCGTCGGTGACGGTGTCGTACTGCGCGGAGCGGCCGTGCCGGCCGACGACGACCGTGGGCACGGCCCGGGCGATGCGGTCCAGCCGGGCGCGGGAGGCGAGCGGGGCGATGAGGACCAGGCCGTCCAGGCCGTGGTCGATCATCGCCTCGGTGACGCTCGCCTCGGTGTCCTCGCGGTTCCAGCTGGTGCCGTGCAGCAGCTGGTAGCCGGTCCCGTGCAGCTGGTCGTGCAGGCCCTCGAGGACGTCGGCGAAGAACGGGTTGCGGATGTCGGGCAGCATCACGCCGACCGTGTAGGTGCGGCCGCGCATCCCGCGGGCGGCGGCGTACGGGCGGTAGCCGAGCTCCTCCATGGACTGCCGGACGCGGGCCCGCGCGGCCGGGCTGGCGCCGGCGGCGTTGCGCAGCACCTTCGACACCGTGGTCGTGGACACCTGGGCGTGCCGGGCGACGTCGACGATTGTGACGCGGCGGTCCGTCATCGCGGCACTACCTCCGGGAGTGGGTAACGTTTCCCTCGCAGTGTACGGGCGATCACCGTTATCTCTTGACGGGGCCGCGGGCTCGAACCTATGGTCGGCGTCACACATTTGGAAAACGTTGCCCACGATCTCGGTACCAGTGAAACGTTTTAGAAGGTGGTTCCCATCGCATCGCTGCAAGCCCGGACCGGTCCGCCGTGGTGGTTCGCGGCGCCGGCGCTCCTGCTGTTCGCCTTCGTGGTCCTGGTGCCCAGTGCCCGGGGCGTGTACTACGCCTTCACCGACTGGGACGGCCTGTCGCCGGACCTGGCCTTCGTGGGGCTCGGCAACTTCGCCGCGATGGCCGACGACCCGAACGCGGTCCAGGCGGTCTGGCACACGCTGGTCATCGCGGTGTCCATCACGATCGTGCAGAACGGCGCCGGGCTGCTGCTGGCCCTCGGGGTCAACTCGATCATCAAGTCGCGCAACGTGCTGCGGGTGTTCCTGTTCGCCCCGGCCGTGGTGACGCCGATCGTGACCGCTTACCTGTGGCGCAACCTGCTCGGCCCGGACGGCGCCGTGAACAGCCTGCTGTCCGCGGTCGGGCTCGGGTCCTGGCGGCCGGACTGGCTCGGCGACCCGCAGCTGGCGCTGTGGTCGGTGGTGGCGGTCATCGTGTGGCAGTTCTCCGGGTACTCGATGGTGATCTTCCTCGCCGGGCTGCAGTCGATCCCGAAGGAGATCTACGAGGCGGCGGCGATGGACGGCACCGGCCCGGTGCGCCGGTTCTGGTCGATCGTCCGGCCCCTGCTCGCGCCGGCGATCACGATCAACCTGATGCTGTCGATCATCGGCGGGATCAAGCTCTTCGACCAGGTGTACGCGCTCACCGGCGGCGGCCCCGGGCACGCCACCGACACCATATCCACGCTGATCTACAAGGACGCCTTCACGCTTGGCGAGTTCGGCTACAGCATCGCCCTCGCGGTCGTCCTCACCATCATCGTGGCGGTCGCCTCGAGCGGGCAGTACCTGGTGCTGGCGCGCAACGAGCGGGCGGCGGCATGAACCGGTACCGCTGGCGGACCCTCGCCCTGGAGGCGGCGATGGTGGCCGCCGCCGCGGTCGTCGGGTTCCCGGTCTACGTCCTGGTGAACCTGGCCGTCCGGGCCCCCTCCGACACGAGCTCGCCGATCCGGCCGACCACCGCGCCGACCCTGTCGAACTTCAGCGCGGCCTGGCAGCAGGCCGGCCTCGGCGGCGCACTGATCAACAGCGCGCTGGTCACCGCGGTCAGCGTCGCCGTCGTGCTGGCCGTGTCCGCGCTGGCCGCCTATCCGCTGGCCCGGGTCGCCGCGGCGTGGTCCCGGGGCACCTTCCTGCTCATCATGCTCGGGCTCGTGCTGCCGTTCCAGCTCGCCGCGCTCCCGTTGTACCAGACCATGCGCGACCTGGGCCTGCTCGGCTCCGTAGGGGCGCTGGTGCTGTTCTACTCCGGCCTGCAGGTGCCCTTCACGACGTTCCTGTACGTCGGGTTCCTGCGCTCGCTGCCCCGCGACTTCGAGGACGCCGCGGCCATCGACGGCGCCTCCCCGATCGGCACGTTCCGGTACGTGGTCTTCCCGATGCTCAAGCCGGTCACGGTGACCGCGCTCGTCCTGAACGCGGTGGCGGTCTGGAACGACTTCTTCACCCCGCTGCTGTACCTCAGCGGCGGCACCCAGCAGACGGTGCCGGTCGCGCTCGCGGGCTTCTTCGGCCAGTACGTCTCGGACTGGAACCTCGTCTTCGCCGCGCTGGTGATCAGCATCGTGCCGGTGCTCGCCGTGTACTTCGCGCTGCAGCGCAGCATCATCAACGGCTTCGCCGGAGGGCTGAAGGGATGAGCCTGCGCATCTACGGACTGCAGGCCGAGCAGCTGGCGGAGCCGCTCGGCCTGGACCGGCCCCGGCCGCGGCTGTCGTGGAAGCTCGACAGCGACCGGCGCGGAGCGGCCCAGTCGGCGTACCGCATCACCGCCGCCCTCCGGCGCGACGACCTCGGCGAGCCGGGCCGGCTGGTGTGGGACAGCGGGCGCCGCGAGTCCGGCGACGGGCTGCTCGTCGCCTGGGAGGGACCCGTGCTGCAGTCGGCCACCCGCTACCACTGGCGGGTCGAGGCCTGGGACGAGACCGGCGCGCCGGCCGAGCCGGCGCAGAGCTGGTTCGAGACCGCGCTGCTGCACCGGGCCGACTGGACCGCGGCCTGGATCGGCCGGGACCCGGCGGAACTGCCCCCGGTCGACCCGCCCGGCGGCGACGACGTCGCCGGGGCCGACCTCGTGCCGCCGCCGCTGCACCTGCGCCGCTCGTTCGAGCTCGACCGGCCCCCGGTCCGCGCCCGCCTCTACGCCACCGCCCGGGGCATCTACGAGCCGCGGCTCAACGGCGCCCGCGTCGGCGACCGCGAGCTGGCCCCCGGCTGGACCGAGTACCACCGGCGGCTGCAGTACCAGACCTACGACGTGACCGGGCACCTCCGGCCCGGCCCGAACGTGCTCGCCGCGGTCGTCGCCGACGGCTGGTGGAGCGGCTACGTCGGGTTCGACCCGCGCCGGGCCGCCCGGCACTACGGCGACGACCCCGCCTTCCTGGCCCAGCTGGTGGTCGAGTACGCCGACGGGTCCCGGCAGGTCGTGGCCACCGACGCCGCGTGGACGGAGGGACCCGGCGCCATCGCCGGCGCCGACCTGCTCATGGGCCAGATCGTCGACGCGCGCCGGCACGTGCCCGGCTGGGACGAGCCCGGCCCCGCCGACGGGTTCCGGCCGGTCGCGGTCCTCGACGCCGAGCCCGGCCCGCTGGTCGCCGAGCCCGACCATCCGGTGCGCGTCACCGAGCAGCTCCCGGCGGCGACGGTGGAGTGCCGCGGGCCCGGCCGGTACATCGCCGACTTCGGGCAGAACCTCGTCGGCCGGGTCCGGCTGACCCTGCGCGGTGCGCCGGCCGGGCAGCGCGTCACGGTCCGGCACGCCGAGATGCTGGCCGGCGGCGAGCTGTACACCGCCAACCTGCGCCGGGCCGCGGCGACCGACGTCTACGTCGCCGCCGGCGATCCCGTCGAGGTCTTCGAACCGCGGTTCACCACGCACGGCTTCCGCTACGCCGAGATCGACGGCCACCCGGGCGACGTCGTCGCGCAGGTCCTGCACAACGACACCCCGTTCACGGGCCGGTTCGAGTGCTCCGATCCGGTCACCAACCGGCTGTACGACAACATCCGGTGGGGGCAGCGCGGCAACTTCGTCGCCGTCCCGACCGACTGCCCGCAGCGCGACGAGCGCCTCGGGTGGCTCGCCGACGCGCAGATCTTCGCCCCGACCGCCGGCCGCAACGCCGACGTCGCCGCGTTCTTCGCCCGCTGGATGCGCGACGTCGTCGACGGGCAGGACGACGGCGGGGCGTTCCGCGACGTCGCCCCGGTCGTCACCCTCGGCCGCGAGGCCGCCCCGGCCTGGGGCGACGCCGGCGTGATCATTCCCTGGTACCTGTGGCGCACCTACGGCGACCGGCAGGCGCTGGCGCACGCGTACCCGGCCATGAAGGCCTGGATCGCGCACGTCCGCCGGCACAACCCGGACCTGCGGTGGCGCCGCCGGGCCGGCAGCAACTACGGCGACTGGCTGCAGATCGGCGCCGACACCCCGCGGGAGGTGCTGGCGACCGCCTACTTCGCCCGCAGTACCGCGATCGTCGCCGACGCCGCCGCCGTGCTCGGCCACGCGGCGGAGGCGGCCGAGCACCGCGCGCTGCACACCGCGATCCGGCAGGCGTTCGCCAGCTCCTACGTCCGCGCCGACGGCACCGTCGCCGGCGAGACCCAGACCGCGTACCTGCTCGCCCTCGGCTTCGGCCTGCTGCCCGAGGATCTCGTCGCGGCGGCGGCGGGGCACCTCGCGGCCGACATCGAGCGGCGCGGGCACCGGCTCACGACCGGCTTCGTCGGGGTACCGCTGCTGGGCCCGGTCCTGACCGAGCACGGCCGGCCCGACCTCGCCTACGCGCTGCTGCACCAGGACGCGTTCCCGTCCTGGGGCTACTCGATCCGCCACGGCGCCACCACCATCTGGGAGCGCTGGGACGGCTGGACCGAGCACGACGGCTTCCAGGCCGGCGCCATGAACTCCTTCAACCACTACAGCCTCGGCAGCATCGGCGACTGGCTGTTCGGCCGGGTCGCCGGCATCGACCAGGCCCCCGGCTCGGTGGCCTACCGGGAGCTGCTGCTGCGCCCGACCCCGGGCGGCCGGCTCACCTGGGCCCGCGCGGAGCAGGACACCGCCCGCGGCCGCGTCGCCTGCGGCTGGGCCGTCACCGACGACCGGATCACCGTGACCGCCACGGTGCCACCCGGCAGCACCGCCGTGCTCGAACTGCCCACGGCCGACCCGGCGAGCGTCCGCGAGGACGACCGGCCGGTCGACACCCAGCCGGGGGTACTCCGGGCCGGACCGTCACCCAGCGGCCTCACCGTGGGCCTGACGTCCGGCCGCTACACCTTCACCGCCGCCGCACCCCTCAGGGAGACATCATGAAACGACCCGCAAGCGTGGCGGCCGCGACCGCCGCCGCCGTCGTGGCCCTCGCCGCCTGCAGCAGTGGCACCAACGCAGGATCCGGCGGTACCGACGCCAAGACCCTCACCCTCGCCTCCGTCGACCAGGGCTCCATCGAGGACGTCGTCAAGGCCTTCGAGGCCGCCAACCCCGGCGTCAAGGTCCGCTACACCACCAGCGGCGCCGACCAGTACCAGCAGCAGATCCGCACCCAGCTCGCGTCCGGGACGGCTCCCGACGTCATGACGGTCTGGCCCGGCAACGGCAACCCGGGCGCCACCTACGTGCTCGCCAAGCCCGGCTACCTGCTCGACCTGTCCGACCAGCCCTGGGTGGCCAAGCTCCCCGCCGGGCTCAAGGGCGTCACCCAGTTCCAGGGCAAGACCTACAACGCGGTCTTCGGCCTCAACGGCATCGGCGCCGTCTACAACCAGCAGGCCCTCGACCAGGCCCAGCTCAAGCCGCCGACCACGTGGACCGAGCTGCTCACCTTCTGCCGCGCCGCGGCCGGCAAGGGTACGCCCGCGTTCGCGCTCGGCATCCAGGACAACTGGGTCACCCAGCTCGCCCTGTACGCGCTCGTCGCCACCCTCGTCTACGGCCCGGACCGCGACTTCGACACGAAGATGCAGAGCGGCTCGGCGACCTTCGCCCAGTCCCCGTGGACGACGGCGATGGCCAAGTACCAGGAGATGAACGGCGCCGCCTGCTTCCAGAAGAACCCCCTGGGCACCAGCTACGAGGCCAGCCAGGAGCTCGCCGCGTCCGGCAAGACCCTCGGCATCATCCAGGGCAACTGGGTCGTCGCCCTGCTCAAGGGCAAGAACCCGGCCGCGTCGTTCGTGCTGAAGGCCCTGCCGGCCACCGACACCCCGGCGACGTTCGTGATGCCCGCCGCGGCCGGCGCCGGCTACGGCGTCAACGCCAAGACCAAGAACAAGGAGCTGGCCCTGAAGTTCGTCAGCTACATCATGTCGCCGGAGGGCATGAAGGTCTTCAACGGCAAGCAGGGCAGCCTGCCGGCGATCCCGGACAACGGCTCCGGCGCGGACCCGGCCTTCACCGAGCTGACCACGTTCCTGAAGGACAACCGGACGGTCCCGTTCATGGACCAGCTGTGGCCGAACGCCAAGGTCCAGCAGACCATGCTCTCCGGCCTGCAGGAGATCTTCAGCGGACAGTCCACTCCGGACAAGGTCCTGGCCGCGATGGACGCCGACTACAAGGCCGGCGCCTGACCGTGCAGCGGTTCCCGGACGGCTTCCTCTGGGGCGCGGCGACGTCCGCGCACCACCGGCCGCCTCGACGCGACCGCCTGACGGCCCACGAGAAGGAGTCTCGATGCATCGATCCAAGCTCACCCGCCTGCTCGTCGCCTGCGCGGTCGGCGCCACCGCGGTCGTCGCCCCGCCGGCGGCGGCCGAAGCCGCCCCGGAGCCGGCGTGGCACCGTTACGTCCTGGGGCCGGCGGCGCCGACCGTGACCCCGGTGCGGGCCGAGGGCCGCGGCGACGTCACGCGGCCCGACGCGCTCGTGTCCGGCCGCGGCCGGGGCGCCACGCTCACCACCGTCGCCGGGGCGACGCCCGCCTCGGTCCTGCTCGACTTCGGCCGTGACGTCGCCGGGACGCCCGGCATCGACGTCACCGCCGTGACCGGGGCGCCGACGCTCACCCTCGTCACCGGGGAGGCGCGCCAGTACCTGCGCCGCCCCGCCGCCACCACCGTCGCCGCCCCGGCCACCGCCGGCGCCACCGTGGTCACGCTCGCCTCCGCGGCCAACCTGGAGGCCGGCAACACCATCACGTTCGGCACCGGCGCGACGGCGCAGACCCGCACCGTCACCGCCTTCGACACCACCGCCGCGACCGTCACCGTCGGCCCGGCGCTGGCGCAGGACGTGCCGGCCGGAACGGCCGTCACCACCAGCCCCGGCGCGCCCGCCTCCGACGAGTCGCGCGGCCTGGCCGGGGTCGGCGGGCCGGACACGTTCCAGCCCACCGCCGCGGGCCGGCTCACCGGCGGCTTCCACGGCGGGTTCCGGTTCATCCTGCTGACCCTGGCCACCCCCGGCTCCGTCACCGTCTCCGGGGCCGGCGTGGACTTCCAGGCGTACCGGGCCACCCCGGCCGACTACCGTGGCTGGTTCCTGTCCAGCGACGACCAGCTCAACCGCATGTGGTACTCCGGCGCCTACACCCTGCAGCTCGACATCAAGCCGGCCGGGCTCAACGGCCTGCCCGAGACGCGCATCTACGACGGGGCCAAGCGCGACCGCAGCATCTGGACCGGCGACCTGCTCGTGCAGGCGCCCACCGCGATCAGCACGCTCGGGCCGCCCGGGGCCGACGCCGTGCGCTCCTCGCT
This sequence comes from Dactylosporangium sp. McL0621, assembly GCF_049995355.1. Lineage (NCBI taxonomy): Bacteria > Bacillati > Actinomycetota > Actinomycetes > Micromonosporales > Micromonosporaceae > Dactylosporangium > Dactylosporangium sp. McL0621. The sequence goes on along the minus strand of NZ_CP188259.1, from coordinate 6,867,317 downwards.
CGACGTGCTGCTCGCCGCCCAGCGCGCCGACGGGGCCCTGCCCGGGTCGCCGGACTTCGGCAAGGGCCGGAACCCGGCCGGGTCGCCGCTGTTCTACTCGAACAACTACTCCGGCTACGGGGCCCGCGCCGTCATCGACTACTACCGGTACACCGGCGACGCCGCGTACGCCACCGCCGCGCTGCCCGCCCTGCGCCGCGAGCTCGCCTACAACGACACGTTCATGGACGCCAACCATCTGGTCGTGTCCAACGACCGCGACTTCTGGCAGGCCACCCAGACCGGCGAGGTCACCAAGTACAGCATCGACCACCACGTCCTGCTGCGCGAGATGGCGTGGCTGGAGCGCCGCCTCGGCTCGGCCGACGCGGCCGCCGCCGACGAGGCCGAGGCCGATGCGATAAAGGCCGCGGTCAACGAGCGGCTGTGGAGCCCGGCCCTCGGCGCCTACGGCCAGAGCAGCGACCACCCCGACGTGCTCGTCGAGGACGCCAACGCCCTGGCGCTGCAGTACGGCATCGTCCCGGCCGAGCGCCGCGCGAGCGTGCTCGACGCGCTGCGGCGGTTGTGGACCCCGTACGGTGCGATCCTCGGGCCGGGCCTGCAGGACCCGACCGGGCACACCATCGAGCCGTTCGGCAACGGCATGGAGACGGCCGGGCGCTTCGCCGTGCAGGACACCGCGGGCGCGCTCGAGCTGATGCGCCGCACGTGGGGGCCGATGGTGGACCCGGGCAACCCGCTGTACACCGGCGGGCTGTGGGAGTTCAAGAACTCCAGCGGCGGCGTCAACCGCGCCACCGCGAGCCTCGCGCACGGCTGGGCCGCCTCGCCCACCGTCCAGCTCACCGAGCAGGTGCTCGGCGTGAGCCCGGTCGGCCCCGGGTACGCGACCTGGCGCATCCAGCCGCACACCGGCGGCCTGACCTGGGCCCAGGGCGCGGTACCGACGCAGTACGGCACCATCACCGCGGGCTGGGCCTCGATCCTGTTCGGCCAGCTCGTGGCCCTGCAGGCGGACACGCCGGCGGGTACCACCGGGACCATCGCCGTGCCGGCCACCGCCCGGACCGTGGTGACCGTGAACGGCCGCGTCGTGTGGGAGCACGGGCACGGCCACGGGTACCAGGCGACGCTCGCCGACGGCTACGTCCAGCTCACCGTGCCGGGCGGCAGGTACACGGTCGCGGCGGTGGGCCGGTGACCGCCGCTCACCGGGCGAGCGCGCGGGCGTGGTCGCGCGTCGTGTCGTCCATCGGGAAGAAGCACTCGATGCGCAGCTCCTGCAGGGTGACGTCCTGCGCCGTGCCGAGCGTCGTCACGGTCGAGAAGTAGCCGAGGCGCCGGCCGTCGCGGGCGTACCAGATCGGCACGACCGGCAGGACCGGCACGGTGACGTCCAGGGAGCGCAGTGAGGCGGGGACACCGGGGTAGGCCAGCACCTCCCGCAGGATGTGCTGGGCCCGCTCGTCGGTGGCCCCGCCCACGGCCTCGCGCCGCACCCGGCGGACCAGGGCCTCGCACACGTCGGGCCAGTTCTGCACGTGTTCCCGGACGCCGTCCGGGTGGAACATCCGGCGCAGGACGTTCGGCGGCCCGGGCACCGGCGTTTCGTGCCCGGCCCGCAGGAACGCGAAGAACCGCTCGGCCGCCGTGTTCGTGTGCCGGATGTTCCAGTCGCGGTCGATCACCAGCGCGGGGTAGGGCTCCTGCTGGGCCAGGATGGCCCCGAGCGCGTCGCGCACGACCGCCAGCTCGGGGCCGTCGAGGGCCGACTCCTGGTACGCCGGCGCGAATCCGGCGGCGAGCAGCAGGGTGTTGCGCTCCCGCAGCGGCACGTCGAGCACCTCGGCGAGCCGCAGCACCATGGCCCGGGACGGGCTCGAGCGGCCGGTCTCGATGAAGGACAGGTGCCGCAGCGAGACGGCCGACTCCGCCGACAGCGCGAGCTGACTGAGCCCGCGGGCGGCTCGCCAGCGCTTGAGGAGCGGGCCGACGGTCATCGCTTCAGTATTCCGGGTCCCAGGCGTACTCGCGGTACTGATCCTGCAGCGCGGCGTCCGCGAACGTCGCCGTGTAGTTGGTCATCGTGGAGATCGCCACCCCGGCCACCACGTCGAGCACCCGGGCCCGGTCGAAGCCGGCCGCGACGAACGCGTCCGTGTCCGCCGCCTCGAGCCGGCCGCGCTTGGCGATCAGCGCCCGGGTCAGCGTGGAGAGGGCCCGCAGCCGCGGGTCGGCGGGGGACCGCCGCCGCCGGATCGCCTCGACGTCGGCAGGCGGCACCCCGTCCTGGAGCGCTTCGAGCGTGTGGAAGGCGACCGCCCAGGTGCAGGCGTTGGCGACGGCGTTCGACAGCAGCAGCACCTGGCGCTCGGCCGGCGTGAACGGGGTCTCGCCGCGGAAGTGGCCGAACGCCGCGAAGAAGGAGCGCAGCAGCGCGGGCGAGTCCGCCATCGCCGCGGCCGTGCTCGGTACGAACCCGAAGGCCTCCTGCAGGTGGGCCAGTTGCGGCCGGGCCCAGCCGGGCGCGGTGTCGAGCGTGTGGACCGTTTGGTTCGTCATGCCCTCGACACTGCGCCCGCGGCTGCGGCGGAACAATTCCCTCCGAGGTAACTATCCCCGGGGGCCCGGCGACGCCCCGGCGGGGACGGCGAGCGTGTCGGTGCGGTCCAGCGGCGCCGCGCCGCGGGGGAGCAGCAGGGTGGCGACGGCGAGCACGGCGGAGATCCCGGCGAGCACGCCGAGCGCCGGCTGCAGGCCGCCGGCGGCGGCGCCGAACGCGGCGATCAGCAGCGGGGACAGGAACTCGCCGAGGAACAGGAAGCCGGTCCACAGGCCGGTGCCGCGGCCGCGCTGCGCGAACTCGAGCCGGTTGATGGCCCAGGTGACGAGCACCGGCAGCAGCAGGCCGGTGCCGGCGCCGGTGATGACCGCGCCGACGGTGATGACGGGGATGTCCGGGCCGAGCGCGACGACGGCCAGGCCGGCCGCGGCGACCCCGAACGCGATCGGCAGCAGCTGGCGGGGCGTGCGCCCGGAGAGCTTCGCGAACGACGCCGAGCCGGCCGCGGTGGCCAGCGACATCGCCGCGCTGAGGGCGCCGATGGTCGCGGTCGCGGTCACGCCGATGTCGTCGAGGACGAACGACAGCTGCACGATGAGGGCGTAGAACACGACGCCGCCGACGAGGGTCACCAGGCACGGGACGAGCAGGGTGCGCCAGGGCAGCGGCGGCAGCCGCCGCTGCGGGGCCGCCGCGGCGGGGCGCTCGGGCTGCCACAGCGAGCGGATCATCGGTACCGCGAGGGGGACGGCGACGGCGTAGAGCCAGAACGGGGTCCGCCAGCCGGACGAGCCGAGCGCGCCGCCGACGGCCAGGAACACGGTCGCGGACAGGGTCGCCACGAGCGTCTGCAGGCCGAGGTACCGGCTGCGGCGCGGCCCCGTCCAGTAGTCGGCGATGAGCGTGGTGCAGCAGGTCATGATGGCCGCCTCGCACAGGCCGACGAGCACGCGGCTCGCGATGATGGCGCCGAGCGACGGCAGGTACAGCGGCGCGGTGCCGGCGACCGCGTAGACGAACATGGCCACGATGAGCAGCCGCTTGCGGTCGAGGCGGTCGACGACGACGCCGGCGAACGGGGCGGTGAGGCCGATGACGAGGGCCGGCACCGTGAGCACGACGGGCACGAGCACATCGGCGCCGGGCACGGCCGCGAACTGGTCCTGCATCTGGGGCAGTACCGGGGCGATGAGCACGGCGCCGAGCACGGACAGGCAGCTTCCGGCCAGCAGCAGGGCGAGTTGTACCCGACCGGCCTGACGGGGTGCGGACATGGCGGACGCCTTTCGGGGCGGCGACGGAGTGCGAGCACTATCGGCACGCGGGGCCGCCCGGAGGAAGAGCGAATCGCCGATGGTCGCTATCAGCCGGACTGATGGGCGCCGCCGAGCTCCGCGCCGGCGGCCGCGAAGACGGAGCGCAGCCAGGCGTGGGCCGGGTCGTTGCGGTACATCGGGTGCCACCACAGCGCCTCGGTGAGCGGCACGACCTCGAACGGGCAGGGCAGGACCCGCACCCCGGCCGGCTCGGCGAGGCGCCGGGCGAGCTGCTGCTGGATCAGCGCCACCCGGTTGGTCCCGGCGACCAGGAACGGCATGGGCAGGAACCCGTCGACGACCACCTCGACGCGCGGCTCGACACCGATCATGCTCAGCTGCCGGGCGGCCGGGGCGAACGCCGTCGGCCCGTTGAACAGCACGACCCAGCCCATCTCCCCGAGCTGGCGCAGCGTGAGCGCGTCGCCGACGTCCGGGTTGCCGGCCGAGACGATGCACACCCAGTGATCCGTGTAGAGGTCCAGGTGCGGCAGGCCGGTGAGGAAGCCGTGCGGGATGATCAGCCCGTCGGCGGTGCGCAGGGTGTCCGGGGCGTGGTCGACCGCCTCCGGCGAGGTCTGGCGCAGGTGCAGCCGCACCCCGGGGGCCTGCTCGGCGAGCCGGCGGGTGACGTGCGGGCCCAGCACGGTCGCGGCGTAGTCGGAGGTCACCACCGTGAACTCGCGGACCAGCGAGCTCGGGTCGAACTCGGCCGTCGCGTCGAACACCCGGCGCACCCCGGCCAGCGCCGGCGCGGTCAGGACGGCCAGCTGCGCGGCCAGCGGCGTCAGCTCGTAGCGGTTGCCGACCCGGTTGAGCAGCGGATCGCCGAAGTGGCGGCGCAGCCGGGCGAGGGCGGCGCTCACCGCGGGCTGGCTGACCCCGAGCGCCTGGGCGGTGCGCGTGACGTTGCGTTCGCGCAGCAGCGTATCGAGGCTGACCAGCAGGTTCAGGTCGAGGTTGGCCAGGACCCGGTCCGCCGTCATCGGCCCAGCATAAACGCCGGTGATGCCCACCATCAGCAAGTGCTGGCTACCTGATACCCGGGTGATCTCGCACAGTGGTGCCCATGCCAGCAGTTCGTAACGTGCTCGTAATCGGCGCCGGGGCCGCGGGTACCGCGACCGCGATTCTCCTCGCCGAGGGCGGCGTCTCCGTCGACCTGGTCGACATCAAGCCCGACGCCGGCGCCGTGGGCTCCGGCATCACCCTGCAGGGCAACGCCCTGCGTGTCCTGCGCCGGCTCGGCGTCTGGGACCAGGTACGGGCGGAGGGCTACGGGTTCGACACCCTGGGGCTGCGCGCGCCGGACCCGCACGGGACGCTCATCGCCGAGCTCACCGACCACCGCACCGGCGGCCCGGACCTGCCGGCCACGGTCGGCATGTACCGGCCGGCGCTGGCGCGGATCCTGACCGACCGCGCGGTCGCGGCGGGCGCCAAGGTCAGCTACGCCACCACCTGCACCAGCCTGGACCCGGACGGTGGCGTCACGTTCGCCGACGGGTCCACGGCCCGGTACGACCTGATCGTCGGGGCCGACGGGGTGCGCTCCTGGACCCGCGACGCGCTCGGCATCGACCTGGGTACGCGACCCGTCGGCATGGGCATCTGGCGGGCGTTCACGCCGCGGCCCGCGAGCGTGACCCGCACCGACCTGTACTACGGCGGCCCCAGCTACATCGCCGGGTACTGCCCGACCGGCGCGGACTCGCTGTACGCGTACGTGGTCGAGGAGGCCCAGGACCGCAGCGCGCTCGGCCCGGAGGAGTCCCTCGCCGTCATGCGCGGCCTGGCCGAGGCGTACCACGGCCCGTGGGACGACATCCGCCCGCTGCTGACCGACCCGTCCCGGGTGAACTACACCCGGTTCGAGAGCCACGTGCTGCCGGCCCCGTGGAACCGCGGCCGGGCCGTGCTCATCGGCGACGCCGCCCACACCTGCCCGCCCACGCTCGCGCAGGGCGCGGCCCAGGCCCTCGAGGACGCGGCCGTGCTCGCCGAGCTCCTCCTGGGCGCCGACCGGCTCGACGACACGCTGTGGCAGGCGTTCACCGACCGCCGGTACGAGCGGGCCAGGACGGTCGTCGACGCCTCGCTGCAGCTGGCCCGCTGGCTGCTGGACCGCGAGCGCGGCGACGTACCCGGCCTCATGGCCCGCATCGCCCACCTCGTCAGCGAACCCGCGTAAGGAACCCGATGTCAGAGCGGCTCATCACGCACCTGCGGCACGTCGACCTCGCCGTGCCCGACTACGACCGGCAGCTGGACTTCTACACCACGATGTGGGGCCTGACCCCGGAGACGACCGACGACGGCATCGCCTTCCTCGCCGCCGCCGGCTCGCCCGAGCAGTACTCGGTGCGCCTGCGCCGGGCCGAAGAGAAGCGCCTCGACCTCATCTCCTTCGGCGCGGCGAACGCGGCCGACGTCGACGCCCTCGCCGAGCGGCTCGGCCGCGACGGTGTGCCGCTCGTCGGCGAGCCGGGCCCGCTGCAGACCCCCGGCGGCGGGTACGGCTTCCGCTGCTTCGACATCGACGGGCGCACGGTCGAGGTCTCCAGCGACGTCGCCGTCCGGGTCCACCGCAAGGTCGAGGAGGGCGAGTCCATCCCGGTCAAGCTCTCCCACGTGGTGGTCAACGGGCCGAACCCGGAGGCCACGGTCGCGTTCTACGAGCGGCACCTCGGCTTCGCGCTGTCCGACACGCTCACCTCGCCGCACATGGGCTCGGTGATGTGGTTCCTGCGCACGAACCGGTACCACCACAGCCTCGCCATCGCCCGCGGCCCGCACGTGTCGCTGCACCACGCCTCGTTCGAGCTGCGCGGCCTGGACGAGTACATGCGCGGCACCGGGCGGCTGCTGCGCGCCGGCGTCGAGAAGGTCTGGGGGCCGGGCCGGCACATGGCCGGCAACAACACCTTCAGCTACTTCCTCGACCCGCACGGCAACACCGTCGAGTACACCACCGAGCTGGAGGAGCTCGACGAGGACACCTGGCACCCGCACCTCTACGACTTCTCCGACCCGATGGTCACCGACCAGTGGGGCACCGCGAACCCGATGAGCGAGTTCGTCGCCAAGCGGTCGTTCAACGACCGCGACCGCGGCGTCTTCGTCGCTCCCCCCGTCTGATGGGCGCGGTCTGATGCGGCTCGCGACCTACCGCCACGCCGGGCGGGACCGCGCCGGCGTCGTCGCCGGCGAGCGGGTCCATCCGCTGGACGGCCTCGACATGCGCGGCGTCGTCGCGCTCGGCCTCGACGCCGCGCTGGAGGCCGGCGAGCGGGCGCTGCGGCTCGGCGGCGTCCCGCTGGGCGAGGTGCGGCTGCTGGCGCCGATCCGGCCGGCGAGCATCCGGGACTTCGTGGCCTTCGAAGAGCACGTGGAAGGTGTACGGCGAAGTGTCGACGGCGCCCGCGGAGTGCCCGACGCGTGGTACGACGCCCCGACGTTCTACTTCACCAACCCGCACACCGTCATCGGCCCGGACGACGCGGCCGCCTTCCCGGCCGCGTGCGCCGCCCGCGACTTCGAGCTGGAGGTCGCGGCCGTCGTCGGGCCCGGGGCGATCTTCGGGTACACCATCCTCAACGACTGGTCGGCGCGCGACCTGCAGAGCCGGGAGATGCAGGTGCGCCTGGGCCCGGCCAAGGGCAAGGACTTCGCGACCACCCTGGGCCCGTGGATCGTCACCGCCGACGAGCTCGCGGGCCGGCGCGACGCCGACGGCTTCCTGGACCTGCGCTGCACCGCGTCGGTCAACGGCGTCGAGGTCGGCCGCGACCGGCTGGCCAACATGGGCTGGACGTTCGAGACGCTGCTCGCCTACGCCGCCCGCGACAGCCGCGTCGTGCCCGGCGACGTCCTGGGCTCGGGCACCGTGGGCAACGGCGGCTGCCTGGCCGAGCTGTGGGGCCGCCACGGCGCCGCCGCCCCGCCGCCGGTGCAGCCCGGCGACGTCGTGACGCTCACGGTCGAGGGCCTCGGCACCCTCACCAACACGGTCGCCGTCGCCCCGCCGGCCCCGCCGCTGCCCGCGTTCCGCCGCCCCGGCGGCCGCCGGTGAGCGTGGTCGTGACCGGGGCCGCCTCCGGCATCGGGGCCGCGGTCACCGCCGCCCTCCCCGGCGCGATCGCGCTGGACGTCGCGCCGGCCGACGGCGTGCGCCCCTTCGACGTCACCGACGCGTCGGCGTGGGCCGCGCTCGCCGGGGAGCTGCGCGCCGACCCGCCGCGCGGCCTGGTCCACTGCGCCGGCACGACCCTCCGGGCCCGCCTCGGCGAGGTGACCGCCGAGGCGTTCGCGGGCGTCCACGCGGTGAACGTCCTCGGGCCGCTGCTGGGCATCCAGGCCCTGGCCCCGCTCATGCCGCCCGGCGCGTCGATCGTCGTCGTCGGCTCGCTCGCCGCCCTGCAGGGCCACTACCCGGTGGCCTACACGACAAGCAAGTGGGCGGTGCGCGGGCTCGTCCGCGCGGCGAGCCTCGAGCTCGGCCCGCGCGGCATCCGGGTCAACGCGGTGCACCCCGGCTTCATCGACACGCCGATGACCGCCTCCGCCCCGCCGGCGTTCCGGGCCGCAGCCATCGCCGAGACGCCGCTGGGCCGCGCCGGCAACGCCGCCGAGGTCGCCGCCGTCGTGCGGTTCCTGCTCACCGACGCCGCCGCCTACGTCACCGGCGCCGAGATCCCCGTCGACGGCGGCGCATCCGGCCACGGCGGCGCGAAGTCCGTGTCCGACGCTCTCCGAAAGGCCTGACCGTGTTCGAGTACTTCCCCGGCAACTACGTGTGGAACCTGGGCGTCGTCGCCACCCTCAACAGCGGTGGCCTCATCGACGAGGTCGACCGCGCCTGCCGGCCCATCCGGGAGCTGGCCGCGCAGGGGTCCGACGTCGGCACCCGCGAGTTCATGGCCGCCTGGACCGCCGTCGCCGAGGACCTGGCCGCGCAGGCCGGGGCGGACGAGAAGGCCGGGCACCGGCGCACGGCGGGGCAGAAGTACCGCCGCGCCACCAACTATCTCGTCCAGGCCGAGCGGATGCAGAGCGCCCACGACCCGGACCGCAACGTGGTGTACCGCCGCTGCCTCGACCTGCAGCAGAAGGTGTTCGACCTGATCGACCCGGCCACCACCCGCGTCGCCGTGCCGTTCGAGGGCACGACGTTGCCCGCGTACTTCACGAACGCCGGCGGCACCGCGCCGTGCATCGTCATGTGGAACGGCCTCGACTCGACCAAGGAGCACATGTACGCCTCCGGGTTCGCCGAGGAGCTCGCCGCCCGGGGCATCTCCACCCTCATGGTCGACTGCCCCGGCAGCGGCGAGGCGCTGCGGCTGCAGGGCCTGACCGCGCGGGTGTCCACAGAGGACTGGGCCGCCGCCTGCGTCGACTACCTGCAGGGCCGCGACGACGTCGACCCCGGACGGATCGGCCTGGTCGGCTGGTCGCTCGGCGGCTACTACGCGCCCCGCGCCGCCGCGTTCGAGCCGCGGCTCGCGCTGTGCGTCGCGTGGGGCGCGAACCACGACTGGGGCGCGGTGCAGCGGCGCCGGCTGGAGCGGGAGGGCGAGAACCCGGTCCCGCACTACTGGGACCATGTGCTGTGGGTCTGGGGCGAGACCGACCTCGACACGTTCATCGGCAAGGCCGAGGCGGTAAACCTCGACGGCGTCGTCGAGCGGATCGCGGTGCCGTTCCTCGTCGTGCACGGCGAGAACGACCGGCAGATCCCGCTGCGGTACGCGCACCGCTCCTACGAGCAGGCCGTCAACAGCCCCCGGCGCGAGCTGCGCGTCTTCACCGCGGCCGAGGGCGGCGCCGAGCACATCGGCCTCGACCACCTCTCGCACGTGAGCGTCTTCATCGCCGACTGGATCGCCGACGTCCTCGGAGCCCGGGCATGAGCTTGGACCGCACCGACCCCGAGGGCGAAATCCGCGCCGCCGCCGCGGCGTGCTCCAACTGGAACCGTTGGGGCGCCGACGACGTACGCGGCACGATGAACTTCCTCACCGAGGAGAAGCGGCGCCGGGGCGCGGCCCTCGTGCGGCGCGGCGTGTCGTTCTCGCTGGCGCAGCGCTTCGACATGGACGGGCCGCAGAAGGGCTGGCGGCGGCGGACCAACCCGGTGCACACGATGCTCGACACCGGTACCGATGCGGCGGCCGGCATCCAGGGCTTCCCGCACGGGCTCGGCGGCGCCGACGACGTCATCAGCATGCCGCTGCAGTGCTCGACCCAGTGGGACGGGCTCGGGCACATCTTCGACCACGGGCTCGCCTGGAACGGCCGCCCGGCCGGCGAGGTGGTCACCAGCCTCGGCGACGGGGTCACCGGCATCGAGACCGTCGCGGACGTCATCGCCGGCCGGGCGGTCCTGCTCGACGTCGGGCGCGCGTTCGGCAGCGGCGGGGAACTGCCCGACGGGTTCGCCATCACCGAGAAGCACCTGCGTGCCACGGCCGGGCGGCAGGGCCCCTCGGCGGCGGTCGGCCGCGGCGACCTCGTCCTCGTGCGCACCGGCCAGCTCACCCGCGCCCGCCGCGACGGCTGGGGCGACTACGCCGGCGGGGCCGCCCCCGGGCTGTCGTTCACCACCGCCGGCTGGCTGCACCGCACCGAGATCGCCGCGATCGCCACCGACACGTGGGGCTTCGAGGTGCGGCCGAACGAGTTCGACGTCGCGTTCCAGCCGCTGCACCAGGTCGCCATCCCGCACATCGGGCTGTTCATCGGCGAGATGTGGGACCTCGACGCGCTCGCGGAGGACTGCGCCGCCGACGGCGTCTACGACTGCTGGCTGACCGCGGCGCCGATCCCCGTCACCGGCGCGGTGGGCGCCCCGGTCAACCCCGTCGCGGTCAAATGACCTCACGCAGCAGCGCCGCGACCGCCGCCGGGCGTTCGGCCGGGGCGAGGTGGGCCACGCCGTCGAGCACGACGAGGCGGCCGCGCCGGACCCCGGAGGCGATCTCGGCAAGGCCGGCCGTGGGGGTGACCCGGTCGTCTCCGCCCGCGACGGCGACGACCGGCACGCCGATCCCGGCCAGCCGCGCCCGCACGTCGAAGCCGGCCAGCGCCTCGCACACCCCGGCGTAGCCGGCAGCGGCCCCCGGCCGGAGCCGGTCGGCGAGGTCCAGCACCCCGCGGGCCAGGTCGGCGACGCCGAACGCGGCCGCCGGTGGGGCGCCGCGGCCGTGCCCGGGCAGCTCCCAGCCCACGACGTGGTCGCGCCCCCCAGCTCGTCCACGCACCGCGACCACAGCGCCTCGGCCGACGTGCCCAGGGACGGGCCGAGCAGCAGCAGCGGCCGGTCGGGTACGTCGGCCAGCACGACTCCGGTCAGGTCACTCACCCCGGCACCATGGACACGGCGCCGGGGTCGGTGCGAGAGTCGGTTTCCGATGAGCGGAAGGGGTGGCGGGTGACGGCGAGCGTGACGTCGCGGGCGCTGGACCTGCTCGGCGCGTTCGACGGCGACCACCGCAGCCTGACGCTGAGCGAGCTGGCGCGGCGGGCCGGGCTGCCGCTGACGACCACGCACCGGCTGGCCGGCGAGCTGTGCCGGTGGGGGGCGCTGCACCGCCGGGCCGCGGGGGAGTACGTCATCGGACGGCGCCTGTGGGACCTCGGCCTGCTCGCCCCGGTGCCGACCGGCCTGCGCGAGGCCGCCTCGCCGTTCCTGCACGACCTGTACGCGGCCACGCTCGCGACGGTCCACCTCGCGGTCGCCGACGGCGCCCAGGCGCTGTACGTCGACCGGATCTCCGGCAACGCGACGGTGCCGATCGTCAGCAAGGTCGGCTCCCGGCTGCCCATGCACGCGACCGGGGTCGGCAAGGTGCTGCTCGCCCACGCCGAGCCGGACGTCCTGGCCGCGGCGCTCGGGGCGCTGACCCGGATCACGCCGTACACCGTCGTGCGCCCCGACCGGCTCCTCGAGCAGCTGCGGCGGGTCCGGTCCGACGGGTACGCCACGACCGCCGAGGAGATGAGCGCCGGCGCCTGCTCGGTGGCGGTGCCGGTGCGCGGCCCCGGCGGCGAGGTCGTCGCGGCCCTCGGGATCGTCGTGCCGGACCTGCGCCGCCAGCAGCAGCGGCTCGTGGCCGCGCTGCGCGTCGCGGCCCAGGGCATCGGCCGCACCCTCCCGCCGGCGCCGCCGCAAGCGCCGGCGCCGGCATGAGCACGGTGCTCATGGTGAGCGGCCTCTCGGCTGCGCTCCGGACCGCTCACGCCCTGGTGTGTCCGGAATGAGCACCGGGGTCGGCCGGGCCGCCGCGACGGCGGACACTGACGGCGTGAAGCTGCTCGAACGCGACTCGGCGCTGGCGTCGCTGGCCGAGTACGCGCGGGACGCCCTGGCCGGCGACGGCCGGCTGGTGCTCGTCGGCGGCGAGGCCGGCGTCGGCAAGTCGAGCCTGGTCGAGGCGTTCACCGAGCGGCTGGCCGGGACGATGCCCACGGCCCGGGCGGCCTGGGGCCTGTGCGACGGCCTGTCCACGCCGCGGCCGCTCGGCCCGCTGTTCGACATCGCCGGCGAGCTCGGCGGCGAACTGCTCGAGCGCTCCCGCGCCCGCGCGTCGCGCGACGAGCTGTTCGCGACGCTGCTGCGCCAGGCCGACGCGCCGGGCGAGCTGCACGTGCTGGTGCTGGAGGACCTGCACTGGGCCGACGAGGCGACAATCGACCTGCTGCGCTTCCTCGGGCGGCGGCTGCGCGGCGCCCGCATCCTGCTCGTCGCCACCTACCGCGACGACGACCTGCCCTCGCGCGACCTGCTGCGGATCGCCCTCGGCGACATCGCCACCCAGCGCACGACCCGGCGGATCGGCCTCGCCCCGCTGTCGGTCCGGGCGGTGGAGCACCTCGCGGGCGGCAGCGGCATCGAGCCGGCCGGCCTGCACCGGCTGACCGGGGGCAACCCGTTCTTCGTGACCGAGGTGGTGCGCTCCGGCTCCGCGGCCGTGCCGGCCTCGGCGCGCGACGTGGTGCTGGCCCGGGTCGCCACCCTGGGCGAGGACGCCCGGGCGGTGCTCAACGCCGGCGCCCTGATCGGCAACCGGATCGACCCGCGGCTGCTGGCCGAGGCCACCGGCGGCCCGCCGGCCGTGCTGGACGAGCTGGTCATGTCCGGGCTGCTCATCGGCGACGGCGGCCTGCTGACCTTCCGGCACGAGCTGACCCGGCTCGCCGTCGAGCAGGCGATCCCGCAGCACCGGGTGGGCCCGATCCACGCCCGGATCCTGGCCGCGCTGGGCGAGCTGGGCCGCGACGACGACGCCGGGGCGGCCTTCCACGCGGAGGCGGCCGGGGACGCGCCGGCGGTGCTGCGGTACGCGGTGCGGGCCGCCCGCCGCGCGGCCGAGCTGGGCTCGCACCGGGAGTCCGCGGCGCAGTACGAGCGGGCCCTGCGCTGCGCCGACGGCGTGCCGCCGGCCCACCTCGCCGAGCTGTACGACGCGCTGGCCGCCGAGCTGTCCCTGGTCGATCGCGGGCCGCGGGTCTGCGAGGTGGCCGAGCGGGCCCGGGAGCTGTGGCACCGCGCCGGCAACCGGCTGCGGGAGGGCGCCGCCCAGCGCCGGCTCTCGGCCGCGCTGCGGTACGCGTGCCGCGGCCGGGAGGCCCTGGCCGCGGCCGAGGACGCCCTGGCCACGCTGGCGCCGCTGGGCCCGACCGCCGAGCTGGCCTGGGCCTGGGCGAACCTCGCGGCCCAGCGGATGGTGAGCGAGCAGCACGAGCTGGCGATCGCCACCGCGGCCCGCGCCCAGGAGCTCGCGGTGGCGCTGGGGCTGCCCGAGGTACACAGCGACGCCCTCATCACCGAGGGCTGCTCCCGCGCGATCGTCGGCGGCGACTGGCTCGGGCCGCTGGGCCGGGCGCTGGACCTCGGACTCGCGCACCGCCTCGACGAGCAGGTCGGCCGCGCCTACATCAACCTGCACGGGATGCTCTGCACCAAGCGCCGCTACCCGGAGGCCGAGCGGTACTACCAGGAGGGCGTGGCGTACTGCGACGAGCACGACGTGCGCACCTACGCCACCTGCATCCGCGCCGAGCGCGTCAACACCCTGGCCGGCACCGGGCGCTGGGACGAGTCGCTGGCGCTGGGCGAGTACGTGCTGACCAACCGCGTCGACGCGTCGCCGCTGAACCGGGTCACCCCGCTGGTCTGCCTCGGCCTGATCCGCGCCCGGCGCGGCGAGGACGGGGTGTGGCCGGCGCTGGACGAGGCGGCCGAGCTCGCCGACGGCTGCGACGGGCCGCAGTGGATCGCGTTCGTGCGGGCCGCGCGGGCCGAGGCGTACTGGCTCGAGGGTCGCGAGGAGCCGGCCCGGCGCGAGGCGGAGCTGGTCGCCGACGCCGTCGCGGGCGGCGACGAGTGGGCCCGCGGCCTGGCGGTCTTCTGGCTGCGGCGGACCGGCTCGGACCGGATGCCGGAGGGGACGCTCGCCGAGCCGTACCGGCTGGAGGCCGACGGCGACTGGCCGGCCGCGGCGGACCGGTGGGACGAGGCCGGCTCGGCGTACGAGGCCGCGCTGGTCCTGCTCGAGTCCGGCGACGGGGACGCCCGGCGGCGCGCCCTGGGCATCCTCGACGACCTCGGCGCGGCGGCCGCGGCCCGGGTCGCCCGGCAGCGGATGCGCCGCGAGGGCGTCCGCGCCGTCCCGGCCGGCCCGCGCGCCGCGACCCGCGCCCACCCGGCCGGGCTGACCCGGCGCGAGCGGGAGGTGCTCGCCCTGATCTGTGCCGGGCACACCAACGCCGAGATCGCGGAGCGGCTGTTCATCGCGGTGAAGACGGTCGACCACCACGTGTCGGCGGTGCTGGGCAAGCTCGGCGTCGCGACCCGCTCCGGCGCGGCCAAGGAGGCCGTCCGGCTAGGCCTGGTCACCGCCTGAGCCGCCGAACCCCGCGCGCAGGGCGTCGAACAGCCGCTCGAAGCGCGCCCGGTGCTCGTCCAGCACGGCGCTGTGCGGCTCCCCGGCGATGAGGCGCTGCGCCGTCTGCACCAGCACGGTGCCGTACCCCGCGACGAAGAACGCGGCGAACAGGTCGGCGTCGCCGGTGAAGCCCGGGTCGCGGCCGAGCTCGCCGGCGAGGGTCCGCTGCAGGTCGTAGGCGATCTCCCGGGCCCGCGCGATGAGCGCCGGCGACGCGGCGACGGTGCCGAAGAACGGCACGGACCGGTCGTTGACGCCGGAGAGCGGGTGCCGGGCGTCGAGGAGGCCGAGGGTCGCCGCCCGCAGCGACGCGAGCACGCCGGTGCCCGCCGGCCGGTCGCGCACGGTCGCGTGCAGGAGCTGCTCGGCGTCGGCCGCCCGGTCCAGGAACAGGTCCTCCTTGCGCGGGAAGTGGTTGAAGACCGTCACGCTCGACACCCCCGCCTCCCGGGCGACGTCGGCGACGGTGACCGCGTCGAACCCGCGCTCGAGGAACAGCCGGGCCGCGACCTCCGCGATCCGCGCCCGCGTCTGCGGCCCGCCGCGCTCGCCGGTCCTGGGCATGTGTGACCCCACTCTCTTGTGTGACTAAATTTAGTCGCTTAACCTAGCACCATGATGCGCGCCAACTGGGTGGCCCTGACCGGCCTGTCCGCGGTGTTCCTGTTCGAGATGCTCGACAACTCCATCCTCAACGTCGCGCTGCCCACGATCGGCCGCGAGCTGCATGCGTCGACGACCGCGCTGCAGTGGGTCACCGGCGCGTACGCGGTCGTGTTCGGCGGCCTGATGCTCGCCTTCGGCGCCGTGGCCGACCGCTTCGGCCGGCGCCGAGTCATGATCACCGGCCTGGCCCTGCTCGGCCTGGCCAGCCTGGCGACCGCGTTCGTCACCTCGGCCGAGCAGCTCATCGCCGTCCGGGCGGTGACGGGTGTCGCGGCGGCGATGACGACTCCAGGGTCGATGGCGCTGGCCTTCCGGCTGTTCGAGGAGGATAGCCTGCGCGTCCGGGCGATGACCCTCATCTCCACCGTGGGCCTGGTCGGGCTCGCGGTCGGCCCGACCGCGGGCGGCTTCGTGCTCGCGGTCGCACCCTGGCAGGTGCTGCTGCTGGTCAACGTGCCGATCGCCGTACTCGCCGCCGTCGGCATCCGGATCGGCGTCGCGCCCGACGACCCCGCCGGGCTGCACCGTGACCCGGCCGATCTTCCGGGCGCCGCATTCGGTACCGCCACCGTCGTGCTCGCCCTCGTCGCGCCGACCCTGTTCGTGAACGAGGGCACCGGCTCCTGGGCCCCGTGGACCGTCGCCGCCGCGGCCGTGCTGAGCGCCGTGCTGTTCGTCGTGCGCGAGCGCTCGGCGCCCCACCCGCTGCTGGACCTGAGGCTCGTCGCGCGGCCGCTCGTGTCCAGCGGGCTGGCGTACAAGGCCGCGACCGGGCTGGCGGTCGCCGGCCTCGGCTACCTGGCGACGCTGCAGCTGCAGCTGGACTGGGGCTGGTCGCCCGCGCTGGCCGCGATCGGCATGCTGCCCCAGGTCGTGGTCCTCATCGCCGGCGGCGCGCTGGTCAACCCGTTCGTGCAGCGGGTCGGGCTGGACCGCGCGGCCTGGCTCAGCGCCGCCGCGGTCGTGGCCGGGCTCGCGGTCTACGGGCTGCTGGGCCGGTACGGGTACGTCTGGGTCGCCCTCGCCCTCGCCCTCGTGGCCGCCGGCATCCGCGTGGTCGGCGTGGTCGCCGGGGTCAACGTGCTGCGGGGCCTGCCGAAGAGCCGCACCACGATCGGCGCGGCGCTTGTCGACACCGCCTCGGAGGTCACCTCGGGGGCGGGGATCGCGGTCACCGGCACCATCCTGGCCGCCCTGTTCACCGGAAACATCGCGACCTCGGCCTGGACCGCGGCCCAGACCGCGCAGTTCCGCCACGCCGTGACCGTCGCCGCGCTGACCCTCACCGTCGCGGCCGCGGCGCTGGTGGCCTGGGGCTACCTCCGCGGCCGGGGCGCCGCGAGCGACCAGGCCGTCGCGCCCGCGCCCGCGGCGGTCCGCGGAGCGGCCTGACGGCCAGGCCCTACGGACGGGCCGGATCCGCGGCGGTCACGGCCGCCCCGGGGTCGAGTTCCCAGCCCTGCTCGTACGCCGCGGCGAACGCCTCCGCGCCCATCGCTGCCCGGGCCGGACTGGCGAGCGCGCGGACCTGCGGATCGGTGCGGTCGTGCGCGCCCCGCAGCCGGGCGGCGACCCCGAGGAGCACGGCCGGCTCGGGCCACCGCCCGCGTGCCGCGGCGAGCGCCGCCGCGTGCACCGCGACCGGCGACAGGGCCGGCAGTTCCCGGGTCGCCACCGCGGCCGCGTACGCCTCCCGTAGCGCCTTCTCCGCCCCGGCCAGGTCGCCCCGCGCCAGACCGAGGGCGGCCCGTGCGCAGCCGACAAGCGTCCGGGCGTGGTCCGCGGGGAACGCGGCGCCGCTGCGCAGGCCCCGTTCGGCGACGTCGAGGAGCTCACCGGCCCGGTCCAGGTCGCCGAGGCGCACCCGCAGGCCGGCCTCGCTCGTGTCGATCAGGACCAGCATCTCCGCCGCGGACGCGTGCAGCGCCCGCTCCCGGGCCGAATCGATCATGGCCAGGGCCCGGTCGGTGTCGTCGCCCCGCAGGTGAACGTCGATCCAGCGCAGGTCGCTGTGGAGCTGGTCGCCGAGGCTGAGCGCGCCGAACCCGTCCGCCAGCGTCCGGGCCGCCCGCAGGTCCTCCAGTGCGCCGTCGAGGTCGTCGTACCGTCGCCGCTGGGCGCGCATCGGTAGGGTGGCGGCCTCGCCCCAGCGGTCGCCGGCCTGCCGGAAACGGGCCAGCGACGCCTCCACGTGGGCGTACATCCGGTCGAGCGCGCCCGCATTCTCGGCGATCTCGGCGAGGAACATGTGGGCCAGTCCGGACAGCCACACGTCGTCGCCCTCGGCCAGCGTACGGAAGATCGTGCGCGCCGTCGCGGGCTCCAGCAGGAAGTACATGACCGGGCCGAACACGCGGTACTGGCTCGGCAGGTCCGGGTGCGCGAGCAACCGGTCGGCCAGTGCCCGCATCTCCGCCCGGTCGTCCGCGGCCTGCCCGGCGGTGATTCCCGACAGGATGTCCGCCCGGTTCAGCAGGTACACGGCCCGGGCGCAGTCGCGTTCGGGCGTCGGCCCGCCGCCGGGTACCGCCAGCGCCTCGCCCAGCCAGTAGGCGCCGTCGGGCTGGCGCCCGGACATCTGCCAGTACCAGGTCAGGCTCAGGGCGAGCGCGATCGCGCCGCGGGAGTCGTGGGTGGCGCACAGGTGATGCAGGGCGGCGACCGTGTTGTCGTACTCGGCGCTGATGACGCTCATGGCGTTGAGCTGCCCGGCCCCGCGCAGCCGCGGGTCGTGGCGGGCCATCAGCCCGGCGAAGTGGGCGGCGGCCCGGTCGCGGGCCGGGCCGAGGTCGCCGGTGCCGGTCAGGCGTTCCGCGCCGTACTCGCGGATGGTTTCGAGCATGCGGTAACGGCCGGCGCCGGGGGCGAGCTGCAGCAGTGACCGGTCGACGAGGGCGGCGAGCAGGTCGGGGACGTCGGCGGCGGGCACGGAGGTGCCGGCGCAGACGGCGGTGGCCGAGGCGGGGGTGACGCCGCCGGGCAGGACGGAGATCCGATCCGCGACGGTGCGTTCGTGCTCGTCGAGCAGTTCCCAGCTCCAGGCGATGACGGCCCGCAGGGTGCGGTGCCGGGGCGGTGCCGTACGACTGCCGGTGGTGAGCAGCCGGAAGCGGTCCGCGAGCCCGTCGGCCAGGTCGGGCAGCGACAGCGTCCGCAACCGGGCGGCGGCCAGCTCGAGGGCCAGCGGCAGGCCGTCCAGGCCGCGGACGACGTATTTGATCTGCGGCAACGTCGAAGGATCAACATCGAAGCCCGGCCGTACGGCGGCGGCCCGCTCGACGAACAGCCGCACCGACGCCGCCCGCCGGGCCGCTTCGACGCCGTCGCCGGGCTCGGGCAGCGGGAGCGATCCGAGAGGCACGAGCGCCTCGCCGTCGACCGCGAGGGGTTCGCGGCTGGTGGCGAGCACGCGCAGCCCGGGGCAGCGGGACAGCAGGGCGGCGACCAGGCGGGCCACCGCGTCGATCAGGTGCTCGCAGTTGTCGACCAGCAGCAGGCTCTCCCGGCCGCCGAGCTCGCCGGCGAGGACGTCCAGCTCGTCACCCTCGGCCCGTTTGCGGGCGTCGAGCATCGCGCCGCCGCGCAGCCCGATCCCGGCGAGCACGGCGGTGGCGACCTTCGCTGGTTCGCTGACGGGCGCGAGGTCGACGAGCCACGCGCCGTCGCGGTGGCGGCGGGCGGCCTCCATTGCGAGCCGGGTCTTCCCGGCGCCGCCCGGCCCGACGACGGTGACCAGACGCCCGGCGGTGAACAGGGTGCCGATGCGGTCCAGGTCGTCGTCGCGGCCGATGAAGCTGGTCAATGGCGCCGGCAGCCCCGCCGGGGTCCGGACGGGGGCCGCGCTCCCGGCCGGGGCGTCCGGCGCCGGGGCGGGCGGACCGGGGCGCAGCAGCCGCAGATGGCGTTCCCGCAGGGCAGTGCCCGGGTCGGCGCCGAGGAAGTCGGCCAGGAGGCGCGGACGCGTTCGTAGACGGCCAGCGCCTCGGCCTGACGCCCGGCGGCGGCGAGCGCATCCATCAGCAGCGCGGCCGCCCGCTCGTGGACCGGCTGCTCGGCCACCAGCCCGGTCAGTCGGACCACGGCCGCCTCGGCGCGCCCCAGCGCCAGCTCGGCGGCGGCGAGGTCGGCGACCGCCTCGACCGACACCTGCGCCAGCCGGGTCGCGACCGTGGGCGCGACCGCGGCGATCACGGCGGGTTCGGCGCCGGGCCGCTCGCCCCACAGCGTCACCGCCTCGGCGAGCGCGGCGGCCGCCGCGGCCGGATCACCCGCCCGCAGCCGCTCCCGGCCGGCGGTGGCGAGTCGCTCGAAGCGCAGCGCATCCACGTCGGCCGCGTCCACCGCGAGCCGGTAGCCGCCCACCACCTGCAGGAGCACGCCAGGCGCCGCGCCGTCCGGGGTGAGGGCGCGCCGCAGCCGGGAGGCGAGGGTCTGCAGGGCGGAGGCCGGACCGGACGGCGGTTCCCCGGCCCAGATCGCCTCGACCAGCACGCCGGGCTCGACCGGGCGGCCGCCGGCGAGCGCCAGCCGGACGAGCAGGCCCCGTAGCCGGCCGCCCGGGACGGGCAGGACGGTGCCCCGGCGAGACGCCT
Organism: Dactylosporangium sp. McL0621; assembly: GCF_049995355.1. Classification (NCBI taxonomy): domain Bacteria; kingdom Bacillati; phylum Actinomycetota; class Actinomycetes; order Micromonosporales; family Micromonosporaceae; genus Dactylosporangium; species Dactylosporangium sp. McL0621. Next base: position 6,847,228 of record NZ_CP188259.1, on the reverse strand, counting down.
GGAACTCGCCGAGCAGCGTGACGCGAAGCCCCGCACCCAGGTCCATCGCACGATCCTCGCGCGGCGACCGGCACGCGCCCTGCTCGTGATCCTGATCGGCCGGACGTGTCCGCTCCTCGGACTCCCGCACCGACTGGGCCGGGCCCTGGTGGTGCCCGGGATTCTCGGCTTCGTCTCGCTGGCGGCGTTCATGGCGGTCCTGGCATCGGGAGCCGGCGTCCTCATCGGCCTGTTCGAGCGCGGCGCGGTTGTACTCGGTCATGATCGGCCTGATCAGTGTGGGGGTAGCCCTGCGCCCAGGCCGTCCAGGAGCCAGTCCAGGATCGCCTCGAAGGTCTGCGGGGCCGGGGCGTGCCGTTCCGGGTCGGCGGCCCACCGGCTGAAGTGGGGGTGGGCGCCCGCGGCGGCGATGCGCTCCAGGTAGGGCGCCGCGCTCGCGGCCAGGTCGGCGTCCGTCGGGGTGCCGATGCCGGCGCGCATGCGCTGCTCCTCCAGCAGGGCCAGGCCCGAGCCGAACACGTGGCCCAGGACGGTGTTCACGAAGCCCATTCGCGTCGCCGCGGGCAGGTTCAGCGGGTCGAGCTCGGCCAGGGCGGCGTCGTACAGGTTGAGCGCGTTCGGGCCCAGGGGCGGCCGGGCGAAGGCGAGGCGGGCGAACCACGGGTGACGCTGGACCGCCGCCCAGCCCGAGGTGCCGAGCTCGCGCAGGGCCGGGCGCCAGCCGTCGCCGCGGTGCACGGAGAACCGGCCGTAAACCTGGTCGGCCATGAGGTCGGCGAGGCCGTCCTTGCTTCCGACGTACCGGTAGAGCGCCATCGGGCTGCGCACGCCCAGGCGGCCGGCGAGCGCGCGCATGGTGATCTCGCCGCCGGGCTCGCGGTCGGCCAGCTCGGTCGCGGCGGCCACGATGCGTTCGCGGCTGAGCGGCTCCGTGGTGCGCGGGGGAGCGGGGGCGTCGAACCACACCAGGCCGCCGGGTTCGGGATTGTTCATGGTGGACGAAGATTATCAGGTGGTGTACAACGTACACCATGAGTGGACTACGTACACCGGACGTGCTCGTCGTCGGGGGCGGGCTCGTCGGGCTCACCGCCGCGCTCGTGCTGCGCCACCACGGCGTCTCCGTCACCCTCGTGGAGCGGCGGGCCGGCACCTCGCCGCAGCCCAAGGCCCGCCGCTTCCACATGCGCACCATGGAGATCTTCCGCGAGCTCGGGCTGGCCGGGCTCGTGCACGAGGCCGCCCGCGACCTCGCCGGGCACGATCACATGGCGGCCGGGCGCACCCTCGCCGAGGCCCGGCAGCTCCCGCTGTGGCAGCCCGCCGGCGGCCTCGCCGCCGAGGTCAGCCCGGAGTCGCCGTGCCTGCTCGCCCAGGACGCCCTCGAGCCGCTGCTGCGCGCCGCCGCCGTCGACGCCGGGGCCGACGTGCGCTTCGGCACGCCGCTGGCCGGTCTCGAGCAGACCGCCGGGGAGGTGGTCGGCCGGCTCGCCGACGGCGAGATCCGCGCCCGCTACGTCGTGGCCGCCGACGGAGCCCGCAGCGGGATCCGCGAGGCGCTGGGCATCACCCGGTCGGGCCGGGGCGCGATCGGCGGGCCGAGCGTGAACGTGTACTTCACCGCCGACCTCGGCGAGGTCGTGCGCGGCCGCGAGTTCAACCTGTGCCAGATCGAGCACCCGGACGCGCCGGGCGGGCTCGCCTCGGTGGACGGGCGGTACCGCTGGGTGTTCATGAGCCCGGGCGGCGAGACCGGACGCGACTGGCCGGCGCGGCTGCGGCAGGCCCTGGGGGTACCGCTGCCGGATCTGGAGGTTCTGAGTGTGCTGCCGTGGCAGGCCGAGATGCTCGTCGCCGACCGGTATTCGGACGGGCGCGTCCACCTCGCCGGGGATGCCGCCCACGTGATGCCGCCGTATGCGGCCAGCGGGGCGAACACCGGGATCGCCGACGTGCACAACCTCGGCTGGAAGCTCGCCGCCGTTCTGCGCGGCGAGGCCGGGCCCGGGCTGCTGGACAGCTACGACGCCGAACGCCGCCCGGCCGGCTGGTTCGCGGCCGACCAGTCCGCGCGCCGCACCGACTCGTTCAAGCGCGGCACCCCCGACCCGGCCCTCGCCCACCCGTACGTGCTCGCGGCCGGCGGCTTCCAGTACACCGCCGGCGCGCTGGTGCCGGACGGCTCCGAGGAGCCCGTGCTGGACTTCGCCCCGGCCGGCCGGGCCGGCACCCGGGTGCCGCACCGCTGGCTCGACGACGCGCGGACCCGCTCCACGCTCGACCTCGCCGGACCCGGCTGGGCGATCCTGCCGGGCGGAAATCGGGTGGATTTCGCCGGTACCGGCGAGTGCCTGCTCCTGCGCCCGGACCACGTGGTCGCCTGGCGGGGCCGCGGGGCCGGCGAGGCCGCGAAGGTGCGGGCCGCGCTGCTGGCGGCTGGGGGCTGTATCGAAGTGGATGGCCGGGCTGCGGCGGACTCAGGCACCGTCTGAGCCTCGCCTCGCTCCGACCCCCACTTCGATACAGCCCCTAGTAGCGTTGCGAAGGTGTGGGTCTGAACGCCTGCGGCGGAGCCTGGTCGCCTTCGGACTGGTGGCCGTGGTCGTCGGCCTGGCCAGCTCCGGCTGGCTGAGCCCGTGGTGGTCGGTGTTCGTCGACGACGCCGCGCAGTTCCTCGCCGCGCTCGCCGCGACGCTGGCCTGCTGGATCGCGGCGGCCCGGCACCACGGCGCCCAGCGGTGGTGGCGCATCTGGATGGGGGCCGCGGCGTGCGGCTGGACGCTGGGCCAGGTCATCTGGTCGTGGTACCAGCTCTACGCCGGCGTCGGGCTGCCCACGCCGTCGCTCGCCGACGCCGGCTACCTGACCCTGCCCGTCTTCGCGTTCGCCGCGCTCGTCACCCTCTCCGCCGGCCAGTCCGTGCACCGGCTGCCCCGCCACCTGGAGGGGCAGGTCCTGGGCGCCCTCGACGGCCTGGTCATCGTCGGCGCGCTGTTCGTGCTGAGCTGGGTCACCGCGCTCGGGGCGGTCGTGCACGACGGCGCCGCGAGCCGGATGGCCTACCTGGTCGCGCTCGCGTACCCGATCACCGACCTGCTGCTGACCGTGCGGGTCCTGATGCTCATCGGCACGGCCTCGGCCGGCAACCGCGCGCAGCTGATGCTGCTCGGGGCGGGGCTGTTCGGCATCGCGATGTCCGACAGCGTCTTCGCCTATCAGGTGACGATCGGCGCGCACGGCATCCCGCCGCTGGGCGACGCCGGGTTCGTCGCGGGCTTCGTTCTCGTCGCCATCGCCGCGTGGACGGAGACGAAGCAGCCGCAGGGCTGGACGTCGCGTCCGGACCCGCACTGGGGGCGGCTGCTGCTGCCGTACTTCGCGGTCGGCGCCATGGCCGTGGCGCTGATCGTGCAGCGGGCCTGCGGCAACGAGCCCGACGACACCGCCGGGTTCGTCGCGTCCGCGGTCGTGACGCTGCTCGTCGTGCGCCAGGCCGTCACCCTCGTGCGGGTGGGCGGGCTGGTCGCGTCGCGGACGCGGCTCGTGCTCGCCACCGACGACGACCGGCGGCAGCTGGAGCGCGACCTGCACGACGGCGTCCAGCAGCGGCTCATCGCCCTGGCGCTGGACATCCGCCGGGCCGAGGCGGAGGTGCCGCCGGAGTGCTCCCGGCTGCGCGACCAGCTCAACGACGTGGTGGGCGCGCTGAACGGCACCGTCGACGAGGTGCGGGAGCTCTCGCGCGGGGTACACCCGGCGATCCTCACCCAGGGCGGCCTGCGCCTCGGGCTGCGCGCGCTGGCCCGCCGCTCGGCCGCGCCCGTTGAGCTCGACGTGCGGGTGGACGGGCGGCTGCCCGAGCCGGTCGAGGTCGCGGCGTACTACGTGATGGCCGAGGCGCTGACCAACGCGGCCAAGTACGCCGAGGCGAGCGTCGTGTCGGCCGCGGTCGAGGTGCGCAGCGGCGTGCTGCACATGTCGATCAGCGACGACGGGGTCGGTGGCGCGGACCCCCGGCGCGGCACCGGCATCATCGGCCTGACCGACCGGGTCGAGGCCCTCGGCGGCACGCTCGCCGTGGACAGCCCGCCCGGGCTGGGCACCCGGCTGCACGCCGAGTTCCCGCTGGACCGGCCCTGACGCTTTTCGATCAGGGGCGCTCGGCGACCAGGCGGATGGTGAAGCCGTCGGGGCCGTGGTGCAGCGACACGTACGCGCAGAGCTGGTGGGTCAGCCACAGGCCCAGCCCGCCCGGCCCGCCCGCCGGCATCAGCCCGGCGGCCGGGTCGGCCGGTCCGGGGCCGGCGTCGGTCACGGCGACGACGATGCGGCCCGGCTCGGCCCAGCCCCGCAGCCGCACCGGCGACGCGCCGTGCCGGATGGCGTTGGTGACCACCTCGGTGACGCTCAGCTCCAGCCCCTGCCGCTCCTCGTCGCCCAGCCCGGCGATCAGCTGGAGCACGCCGACGGCGTGGCGGCCCTGCGCGGGCGACGGGTCCGCGAGCTCCAGCGCCGGGGGCGCGGCCTGCAGCGGTACCGTCCACGGGGCGACCGCGGTGGCGAGGAAGTCCCGCGGGCGCAGGTACAGGGGGCTGGGCCGGCGGTCGCCGTCGGCGGTGACCACGTGCGTGTGCGTGCGCCGTACGTCCTCGAGCACCTCGGGCGGGGCGGTGCGGGTGTCGTAGGGGCACAGCCCGTACATCGGGAACTCGTCGTAGACCTCGTTGGCGGCGGCCTCGTACCGCGCCCACCACTCCCAGGGCACGCCGACCCCCGGGTGCGGCACGTCGCCCGCGATGCGGATCTGCGCCGCGCCGCCCGCGACGTAGCCGGCCAGCATCTCGCGGTGGCTGCGGATCGCCGAGGCCGGGCGCAGGTAGTGCGGGCCGCCGTCGATGAACCGCACGCCGCCGCCCTCGCCGAGCGCCGCGCGCAGCAGCTGCTGGTTGCGCCCGCCGAAGATCGAGACCGTCGGCTCGCCGGCCGCGACGCCCTCGCGCAGGAACGGCAGCACGACCGCGAGGAACTCCTCGTCGGAGCCGTAGAACGCGGCTTCGTGCAGGATGCCGTCGTGCCCGGCCGCGGGGCCAGATCTCACGACATCACCACCCGGAGGTCACCCAGTTGCAGCAGACCGGCCAACCGTGCCACGGGGCTGCCCGGGTCGACCAGCAGCGCGGTGGCGGCGCCGCGGCCCCGGACGTGCTCGACGAGCCGGATCAGGGCCCGGTGGTCGATGAAGGTGAGCTCCCGCGCGTCCAGGGTGACCACGCCGCCGTCCGCCGCCAGCTCGGCCCGGCCGAGCGCGTTCTGCAGCTGCGCGTGCCCGCCGGGGTCGACCTCGCCGGCCAGCACCGCGGCGACGCCCGGCCGGTCGGTGGCGAAGAGCCGCAGCGGGGTCGAGCCCCGCCGGGCCACCGGGTGCATCCCGGCCAGCTCGGCCACGGCCTCGTCGCCCAGCTCGCTGCGGTTGAACCCGCACAGGCCCGACATCGGCCGGCGCGCCATGAACACGTCCATGAGGAACTCGTACCGGGCGAACGCCGCCCGCTCCTGCGCGGTGCGCACCAGCGGGGTCGCGTCCGCGGCGACGCGCAGTCCGGTGTAGCCGTCGGCGAGCGCCCGCTCGGTGGCCCGGGCGTAGGTGCGCACCTGCGCGGCCGGGTCCGCCGCGGCCGTGGGATCGCGGTCGGCGACGAACATCACCTGCTGGCCGGCGGCCCGGCCGTCGGCCAGGAACCGCTCCACGACGGGGTGGTACTCGTCCGGGTCGTCGAACACCCAGCCGACGTGATCGTGGCCGCCGAGGGCGTCGACGGTGTCGACGAAGCCCGAGTGGCGCATGCCGGAAAGGTAACACGCGTGCCGCCGGACCCGCTGTGACCAGGCCCGGGTCCGGCGGTTGCCGTTGTCGTGGTGGTCGTTGTTCTGGGGACTCGGCGATGTGGCGCGCGGCGGGTACCCTTGGTCGCGAAGGGGAGTAGTCCTCCGCCGTGTCGCCGTCAGTTCGGAGCCCTCGTGGCTCCCGGTGCCCGGGCCCCGCACCGCGGGGTGGACGAGACCTTCGACCCAGCAGGTGACGAACACGTTGCCGCGGACGGGGTCGGGGTCCTCTTCGTGGATTCGGCCCCCGCCGGCGGCGGGAAGGCCTCACTCATGCCAACGCTTGCCGACCGTTTTCGCCGGTTCCTGCGCAGCCCGCAGGGGCAGCGGCTGATCGTCCGGGCGCAGGAAGAGCTGCGCAAGCCCCAGAACCGCCGCCGCCTCCAGCAGGTCGTCGCCCGTGTCCGCCGTCGCGGTTGAGCGCCCCGGCGAGCTCCGGTACGGCACCGACGCCGTGCTGGTGGTCGCGGGTGTCCCGGGCGCGGGCAAGACCACCCTGCTCCGGCGCCTCTTCCCGACCGGCGGCGCGGGCGTGCGCGTGCTGGACTCGGACCACTCCCGGGAATGGTGGCGGCCGTACCTGGGCCGGCTGCCGTACCGGTACTGGCGCCCGATCGTGCACGCCACCCACTACGCCCGCCTCGTGCACACACTCGGCGGGCCGGGCCCGGTGGTCGTGCACGAGTGCGCGACGCGGCCCTGGGCGCGGCGACTGATCTTCGCCGCCGCGCGCCGGTCCGGCCGCCGGGTCCACCTGCTGCTGCTCGACGTCAGCCCGGCCGACGCGCTCGCGGGGCAGGAGTCGCGGGGGCGCCGGGTGCGCTCCGCGGCGTTCGCGGCGCACTGCCGCAACTGGCAGGACGTGCTGCGCGACGCCCACCGCGAGGCCGCGACCGTCACGCGCATCGACCGCCCGGGCGCGACCGCCCTGCGCGCGATCCGCTTCGGCCCGGCCGCCGACCGTGCCGACCGGGTCGCGGTCCGGCCCGGTTAGCGTTCGCCGTCCGGGCCGCGGTCTCGGTCCGGTTAGCGTTCGCTGACCACGATCGCGGGCGCCCGCAGCGGTCTTGGGTCCGGTGGCAGGCGGAGCCGCGCGGCGTGCCAGGCGGCCCGCTCGTCGCCGAGCCCGTCGGCGTCCCGTGGCGCGGCCGCCCCACGCGAGCCGCGGGCCGGACGACGGCAGCGGATGCTGAGGACGTCCGCGGCGGCGATCCAGCGGGCCGGGCGGGGCAGTGGTGGCGGCGGGGCGGTCATGCGCCAAGTCTTGTATCGGCCGGCGCCGCGGCCCGGGCTCAGCTCAGCTCGGCCCGCAGGGTGGCCAGCGAGGCCTCGATGATGTCGTACAGGGGGCGGTCGTCGTCGCGGTCGAGCCACTCGGTCACGGAGACGTACATCAGGGTCACCGACGTCTCGGCGAGCAGCGCGGCCCGGGTCGGCTCGAGGCCGCGGGCGCGGAAGCCGTCCCGGACCACCTCGGCCAGGGCGGCGCGTTTGTGCAGGTCGCGCTCGCGCAGGCCGGGGTCGGACTCGACGATCGCCCGGCGCTGGCGCAGGGCCGGCTTGCGGCCCTCGAACTGGGCCTCGGCGACCGTGCGCAGGCCCTCGAGGAGCGTCGTGAGCGGGTCGCCGGCCGCCGGGGCCGCGGCCATGAGCTGCCCGGCGAACGCGGAGATGGCCTCGTCCGCGAAGAGCACCTCGCGCTTGTCGGCGAAGTACCGGAAGAACGTGCGCGTCGTCAGGCCGGCCCGCGCGGTGATCGCCGGCACCGTGGTCGCGGCGAAGCCCTGCTCGGCGAAGAGCTCGAGGGCCGCCTGGCGCAGCCGCTCGCGCGCGTCGGGTTGCCACCGTGCCATGTCCGCAGTCTAGCGGTGATGACATGTCGTGTCATGAGAGGTACGGTCATGACACGGCGTGTCGTCAGCGGGACGGCCGCCGCACCAGGGCGGAGCTGTGCCATGACCGAGGTTTGGATTCTGGGCGGGACCGGCCGCAGCGGGCGGGCGATCGCCGCCGAGCTGCTGCGCCGGGGCATCGGGCCGGTGCTTGTCGGACGGGACGCCGGCCGGCTGGCGGAGGCGGCCGCCGGGCTGCGGCCGGCGGGGACCGGTGCGGCCGGCGGGCTCCGGACGGTCGTGGCCGGGTCGGTCGCCGGGACGGCGGATGCGATCCGCCGGGAGCGCCCCGCCGTGGTCGTCAACACCATCGGTCCGTTCATCGAGACCGCGGCGCCCCTCCTGGAGGCGTGCCGGCCGTCCAGCCACTACCTGGACCTGGCCAACGACCTGGCCGCGGTGGCCGCGACCCTCGGCCGGAGCCGGGCGTTCACCGACGCCGGGCGCACCGCCGTCACCGGGGCCGGCTTCGGCGTCACCGCGACCGAGAGCGTCGTGGTGAAGCTGTGCGAGGGGCGGCCGGCCCCGCGGCGGGCGCGGGTCGACATGGTGCCGTCGCTCGCCGTGGAGGCCGGGGCCGTCGGCGATGCCCTCGCGGGCACCATCGTGGAGGGGCTGCCGGGCGTCGCGGGCGGCGGGCGGTTCCAGGGCCGGCGGTACCGCGGCGGACGGCTGGCCCCGGCCCGCCTGGGCGGCGACCCGATCCGGCTGGTGCTGCCCGACGGCTCGACGGTCACCACCGCGAGCATGCCGCTGGGCGAGCTGATGGCGGCCCAGCGCGCCAGCGGCGCCGCGGACGTGGTCGCCGCGTCGAGCGAGGCCCCGTCCTCGCCGCTCGTCCGCGCGGTGCTGCCGGCCGCGACCGCCCTGCTCGCGATCGGGCCGGTGCGCGCCTTCGCCCGGCGGCGTCTGGCGGCGGTACGGTTCACGGCCCGGCCGAAGCCGCGCGAGCACTCCTGGGGCCACGCCGTCGTGCAGTGGCCGGACGGGAGCACCCGCGAGGGCTGGCTGCGCGTCGGCGAGGCCCAGGCCTTCACCGCCGCCGTACCGGCCGAGGTCGTCCGCCGCCTGCTCGACGGCGAGGGCAAGCCGGGCGCGTACACCCCGGCCGCGCTGTTCGGCTCGGCCCTCGCCGAGTCCTGCGGCGGCGAGTACCGCCTAGAGGAGCCCGGCCTCGCGCAGCGCCCGCATTGAGATGCGCGTCGCGGCGGCGTCGGGGTCGCGGACGCGGTCGGCCGCCTCGCTCGCCGGGACGATCCGCCGGTGGGCGATCTCGAACCGCGGCTCCCAGGCCCCGACGGCCACGCGTGCGAGCCAGTAGGAGCGGACGAGCACCAGGCCCAGCTCGCGGCCCCGGACGCAGGCGCTGCGCGACCAGCCCAGCCGCCTCGCCTCCCGGACCTCGACGCACGCCTCCTCGCGCAGCTCCCGGGCCAGGGTCTCCCGCGGCGTCTCGGCCCCCTCCGGCCGCCCGGCGGGGAAGCCCCAGAACACCCCGTCGGGGCTGATGAGCACCAGGTCACGGCCGTCGCCGGCGACACAGATGCCGGCGGCGCCGTGGTCGCGGCCCACGGGCTCGGCCGCGGGCGGATGCCAGGACACCAGCCAGTGCTGGCCACCCGACACCGTCGGCATCGGCTCGTCGTCGGCGGCCGGCTCCGGGGTCGTCACCTCAGTCGCCGCCGGCGCCGGAGCCCGGCCGGCGGGGTCCGGGGTCGTCACCTCAGTCGCCGCCGGCGCCGGAGCCCGGCCGGCGGGGTCCGGGGTCGTCACCTCAGTCGCCGCCGGCGCCGGAGCCCGGCCGGCCGGGTCCGGGGTCGTCACCTCAGTCGCCGCCGGCGCCGGAGCCCGGCCGGCCGGGTCCGGGGTCGTCACCTCAGTCGCCGCCCGCGCCGAAGCCCGGGCGGCCCGGGGTCCACTGGGGCTGGGCGTGCACGGCCCGGCGGGCGAAGCCGCGCTTCTCGATCAGCAGGCGCTGCAGGAGGCGGCAGGTGTCGCTCTCGCCGGCCACGTACGCGACGCCGGCGCCGGGCGGCAGCTCCAGGTCGGCCACCGCGCGCAGCAGGACCCGGGAGCCGACCGCCGAGGCGCCGCCGCGGTGGACCCACGGCAGCGCGGGTACGCCGTCGGCCCCGGGCATCTCGTCGGCGGGCGCCGGGGCCTCGAAGACGCCGAGGGCCGGGGCCGAGCGGGGGAGGGCGGCCCGCATGGCCAGGAGCGGTACCGCACCCGTCTCGTCGCCCGCGAAGAGGTGGAACGCGGCGGAGCCGGCCAGGGTGATCTTGCTGCGGGGCGGCTCCAGCGTGACCCGGTCGCCGGGCGCCACCTTGCGCGCCCATGCGCAGCCCGGGCCGTCGGCGTCGTGCAGGGCGATGCGCAGCGACAGCAGGGAGCCGGCGGGGTCGTGGCGCCAGATGGAGTACACCCGGCGCGCCTCCCCGCCGTCCGCGGGCACCCGCACGACCAGGTGCGCGCCGGGCCGCAACCGCAGGCGCGGCACCTCCGGGCCGGCCAGGTCGATCTGGCGCATCGAGGCGGTGACGTCCCGGACGTCGCGGACCCGGCCCTGCAGCGGCGGCCGGGCCGTCCTGCGCGGATAGGTCACGCCGCGAGACTAACAATCCTCGTCGGGTCGCAGCGTGCGCCGGCGCAGCGCGGAGGCGGCGAGCCGGCGCACGGCCACGATCGCCGCGGCCACCAGCAGCGGCGGCCAGCCCGGCGGGCCGCCCAGGCGCAGCAGGCCGGCGGCGAGCCAGAAGTCCAGCGCCACCTGCAGCGCCGTGCGCACGCCCCCGCCGATGACGAGGGTGACGGCCCCGGTGACGAGCCCGGCGGCGACGCAGGCGAGGGCGGCGTAGGCCAGCAGCACGCTCACGGCACCGGCGCCCCGCGGCGGTCCAGCTCGGCCCGCTCCTCCTTGATCTCGCGGCTCAGGAAGTAGTTCAGGGCGGTGCGGATCGCGGCGATCGCCGCGAGCTCGCCGATCTCGCGCAGGGTGGGGGCGATCGCGGTCCGCAGGATGTCCGAGGCGAGCTGGAACTCGAGGCCGAGCGCGAGGAAGCGGCCGAGCCCCAGGCGGATGGGTGTGAAGCTCTCGGTGCGCCGGGTCCGGACGGCGGCGACCGCGAACCGCCCGAACGCGACGACCGCGCCGGTGAAGATGATGACCGCGCCGCCGGCCTCGACGACCCGGACGAGCAGATCGACCGCCGAGGCCAGCCACGCCTCACCGAACACCGGGCCCCCGCTCCGGGGCGCCCTCGGCCGCGATCTGCGCCGCGCACTCCTCCAGCGCCGCGTCGGAGATCCACGCGACCGGGTGCCGGCAGATGACGAGCGGCTCCTCGTCGCGGCCGCGGCCGCACTCCTCGGCGCGCAGGAGCCACGGGCGCACGCCGGGGCCGCACGGCTCGTGCCGGGCGCGGCAGTCGCAGAGGCGCCGGGCCACCCACAGGCGTACCGGGCGCTCGCCCCACCACGGCTCGACCCCCAGCGGGTGGGCCGGCAGCTCGGGCAGCGCCAGGCCCGTGAGGCCGCCGGCGCCGTGCTGCAGGCCGCCGGTGGACGCGAGGTCGGCCTGCGGGCCGCGCGACCAGCGGACGTACAGATCGTCGCCGCCGCGGCGCACGAGCTCGGCCAGCCGGTCCAGGACCTCGATCGTGTCCACGCCGGGCGGCCTCAGCGGGCGGCGGTGCCGTTGCTCATACCGCCGGGCCTACCCGGCGCGAGCGGCGGAAAACCACCACCGGATGCTAAGAAGGACGGCGTGGCCTCACTGAGCGGTGCCGGGCGGGGGATGGCGGTCGCGACCCTGGCGTCCCGCGTCGCGGGGTTCGTCCGGATCGTGGTGCTGACCGCGGCGCTCGGGCTCGGGACGCGGCTGCTGGACACGTACAACGTCGCCAACACGCTGCCCAACGCGGTCTTCGAGCTCGTCGTCGGCGGGGCGATGGCGAGCGTCGTCGTGCCGCTGCTCGCGCGGGCGGCGGTCACCGAGGCCGACGACGGCGTCGTCTACGCGCAGCGGCTGCTGTCGCTGATGGTGTACGGGCTGGGCGCGGTCACCATCGTCGCCGTCGTCGCCGCGCCGTGGCTCGTGCGGCTGTACGCGCCCGGCTTCACGGGGCCGCAGCGCGAGCTCGCCGTGGTCTTCTGCTGGTACTTCCTGCCGCAGATCCTGTTCTACGGCGTCGGGGCCACGGCCGGGGCCGTGCTCAACATCCGCGGGCGGTTCGGGGCCCCGGCGTGGGCGCCGCTCGTCAACAGCCTCGTCGTGATCGCCGTCGGGCTGGGCTACCTCGCGGTCGGCGGCCTCACGACGGTACACCTGACGCTGCTTGCGGTCGGCACGACCGCCGGCGTCGTCGCGCAGACGGCGCTCGTCGTGTGGGCGCTCGCGCGCAGCGGCTTCCCGGTGCGGCTGCACCTGGACCCGCGCGGGATCGGGGTGCGCCGGATCGGCCGCCTCGGCGCCTGGGTGCTGCTGTCGGTCCTCTCCGCCCAGGTCATGCTCGCGGCGGCGACGCGTGCGGCGTCGCTGAGCGGGCCGGGCGGGGTCACGGTGTACCAGAACGCGTACGCGATCTTCCAGGTGCCCTTCGCGGTCGTCGCGCTGTCGGTGATGACCACGATGCTGCCCCGCCTCAGCCGCAGCGCCGCCCGCCACGACCACGAGCGCGTCATCCGCGACCTGTCCCTGGCCGTGCGGGTCGCGGCCGTGGCCCTGGCCCCGGTGGCGGCGGCGATGCTCGTGCTCGGCCGCCCGGTCGCCGCGCTGCTGTTCGGCCACGGCCGCAGCGCCACCGCGACCGTGGGCGTGCTCGGCGTCGCCGTGGCCGCGTTCGGGCTGGCGCTGCTGCCGTTCGCCGCCTACATGATCCTGCAGCGCGGCTTCTACGCCCTGCAGGACACGAGGACGCCGGCGCTGATCACCGCGGCCGTGAGCGCCGTCGGCGTCGCCGGCTGCGGGGCCGCGATGTGGTGGCTGCCCACCGCCGACATCGTGGTCGGGGTGCCGCTCGCCTACGCCGCGGCGTACACCGTGGGCCTCGTGGCGACGGCGCTGGCCCTGCGCCGCCGCCTCGGGCGCATCGACGGGCGTCGCATCGCCGGCACGCACGGCCGGGTCCTGGTCGCGGCGGGCGTGGCCGGGGCGGGCGCGGCCCTCGCCGGCACCGTCATGACGGTGGTGCTCGCCGCGCTCGTCGGGCTGCTGCTGTATATCGCCGCTGCGGCCGCGCTGCGCCTGACCGAGCTGCGCCACGTGCGGTGGTGATCCGCCCCGGGTACGATGCGGCGTGGACGAAGATCTGCAAGCACTGTTCGGGCAGTCCAGCGCCGTGTTCGCCGCCCTCGCCGGGCCGGCCCACGAGGTGGAGTCGGCGAACCCCGCGTTCGCCGCCGCCCGCCCGGTGCTGACCGACCAGGACTTCGCCGCACTGCTCGACGAGGTGTACCGCACCGGCGAGGCGCGCTCCCGCCGCGACGTCCGCGTGGGCGAGGCGTTCTTCGACGTCAGCCTCGAGCCCCGCCGGGCCGCCGACGGTACCGTCACCGGGGTCCAGCTGATCGGCGTGGAGACCACCCAGGTCAAGCACGCCCAGCGGCTCATGGCCGAGCACCGCGCGCTGCTGGAGCAGATCGCCCGGCAGGCCCCGCTGCGCGAGGTCCTCGACGGCATGGCCCGCGGCATCGAGGACCTGGCCCCGCAGGAGGTGTTCGTCTCCGTCCTGCTCGCCGACGCCGACGGCCGCCACCTGCGCCACGGCGCCGCGCCGAGCCTGCCGGACTTCTACAACCAGGCCATCGACGGGATCGCCACCGGCGAGGGGGTGGGCTCGTGCGGTACCGCCGCGCACCGGCGGGAACCGGTCATCGTCACCGACATCGGCACCGACCCGTTCTGGGACGACTTCCGGGACCTCGCCGAACGGGCCGGGCTGGGCGCCTGCTGGTCCACGCCGATCCTCGCCCGGGACGGCACCCTGCTGGGTACCTTCGCGATGTACCACCGCACCCCGCGCGTCCCGCAGGACACCGACCTCGCCCTCACCCGGGTCTTCACCGGCACCGCGGCCCTGGCCATCGAGCGCCACCACATCGAGCAGGCCAAGGCGGCCGCCGAGGCCCTGGCCCGCGCGGCCCACGACGAGCTGGCCAGGGTCGTGCGCGCGGAGCGGGAGCTGCGCGCCGAGGCCGAGCAGCGCGCCGCCGTCGCCGCGGACCTGGCCGCCCGGATGCGCGCCGCCGCGGCCGCGCAGGCCGCCGCCCCGCACCCGGAGCGCTGCCAGCTCGGCGGCGCCGCCGGGTGCACCGCCCCGGCCGAGATCAAGGTCGCCGACTCCTGGGGCGACGCGGCCTGGGGCTGCCCCGGCCACGCCGAGGAGGCCATCCTCAACGTGCGCACGGCGTTCATCGCCAGCGAGGAGCTGGGCGGCCTGGCCGCCTACCGCGACCGCTAGGGCTGTATCGAAGTGGGGGCCGGGCTGCGGCGGACTCAGGCGCCGTCTGGAACCACGCCGGTCACACCCCGATACAACCCCGGTATCGGGGCGCGCCCGGCGCGGCCCCAGCCGACGCCTGAGCCTCGCCTCGCTCCGACCCCCACTTCGACACAGCCCCTAGCTGTCCGCCATGACCTCGTAGAGGTTGCCGGTCGCGTCGCGGAAGAACAGGCCCCGCGCGCACAGCGGGTGGTCGATCCGGCCGTTGTCCGGGGTCGCCGGGTGGTTGCCGAACGGCACCCCGGCCGCCCCGATGCGGGCGTGGACGGCGTCGAACGTGGCGCCGTCGACGGCGAAGGCCAGGTGGTGGCCGACCGGCTCCGCGGTGGTCATGAAGTCCAGCGTCAGCGTGTCGTTGACCCGGACCGGCCGGAAGTGCCCGTGCGTCCCGGCCGGCGGCAGGAGCTCGAAGCCCATGACGCCGGCCAGGAACCGGGCCGCCTCGTCGTTGTCGAGGGCGGGAACGATGGTGTGGTTCAGCGTGACGGTCATGGTTCCCATCGTACGGAGTGAGTACTCACTCCGGCAACGGGGTTCAGTACTGGCCCTGCCGGATGTTCTGCTGGATGTAGCGGAAGTACGGGCTCGCCGGGTCCATGTCGGTCGACGTCTGGGTGCTGCCCGGACGCTGGTTGCCGACGAACCAGTCGGCGACGATCGCCGCCTGCTGCTCCAGGTTGAACTCCGAGAACGACGCACCCGGGGGCCCGTACTCGTACGGGTCGTGCCTGAGCTGGTTGCCCAGGACGCCGGCGATCAGGCTGAGCTGCATCGGCGTGTGCGCGATCTGCCACGCGTGGGTCAGCTCGTGCACGAACGTCTCGCCGTACTGCTTGCCCCGGGCCAGCCCGAACTTGCGCGGGTCGGCGAACGCCTCCCGGCCCATGTTGAGGTAGATCCAGTCGCCGCTGCCGGGCATGGTGAACGGCCGGTCGTCCTTGCCGATGATGTCGGTCAGCAGGATGTCCTCGCGGGGCGGCAGGGTGCCGCCGAACACGGTGGAGTCGGCCCAGTCGTACTCCTCCGGGGTCAGCGACCGCGACTCGCTGCCGAACGAGGCGAGCCCCTCGGCGGCGATGGACAGCAGGGTGTTCGTCGGGCCGGCCATCCACAGGCTGCTGCCGATGATCCGCGCGCCGGGCACCAGCGACCCGGTGGCGAACAGCGAGCCGACCTCGACGCCGATGAACGCGACGAGCCCGACGACCGCGCCGACCGGCGAGGCGCCCAGCTCCCAGGTGACGATGAAGTCGACGACGTCCACCACGAACGTGCCGATGTCGCTGGAGTACGACACCGGGATGGCGACCTCGGCCGCCGCGAACGTCCGGAAGTACTGGGCGATGACGGGGTCGGCGGGGCGGAACTCGTCCCAGTCCTCGTCGCGGCCGCCCTCGGTGGAGAGGGTGCCCTCGACGTGCCCGTGGTGCGAGAACGCGAGGACCCGGCCGGCGCGGTTGCTGATTGTCGCGCTGACCCCGAAGGCGTACCCGTCCAGGCCGCTGTCGTGCGCGTGGCCGCGCCACCGGGAGGTGCCGTCGGGGAAGATCCGCGCCTCGACCCAGCCGCCGAGCGCGGCCAGGCCCTCGCTGGCGATCGGGCCGCCGAAGATGAGCGCCGGCTGGGCGTCGCCGATGCGGAACCAGTCGTGCCAGTCCCCGTGCCACCAGGCGCTCCAGACGCCGCCGTCGTCGCCGGCCGCGAACACGTCCATCTGGTCGGGGTTGCGGGACAGCACCGCGAGGGCTGCCCGCTGCGCAAAGGTGCGCGTGCCGACGCGGAACCAGTCGTGCCAGTCGCCGTGCCACCAGGCGCTGTAGACGCCGCCGTCGTCGCCGGCCGCGAACAGGTCCATCTGGTCGGGGTTGCGGGAGTTGAGGGCCAGTGGCGTGCCCTGGCCGAAGGTGCGGGTGCCGATCCGGAACCAGTCTTGCCACTCGCCGTGCCACCACGCGCTGTAGACGCCGCCGTCGTCGCCGACGGCGAACACGTCCATCTGGTCGGGGTTGCGGGAGTTGACCGCGAGTGGCGTGCCCTGGCTGAAGGTGCGGGTGCCGACGCGGAACCAGTCCTGCCAGTCCCCGTGCCACCACGCGCTCCACACACCGCCGTCCTCGCCGACGGCGAAGATGTCCATCTGGTCGGGGTTGCGGGAGTCGACCGCGATCGGGGTGTCCTGGCTGAAGGTGCGGGTGCCGATCCGGAACCAGTCGTGCCACTCGCCGTGCCACCAGGCGCTCCATAGGCCGCCGTCGTCGCCGACGGCGAAGATGTCCATCTGGTCGGGGTTGCGGGACAGCACGGCGATCGGGGTGCCCGGGGCGAACGTACGGGTGCCGATCCGGAACCAGTCCTGCCACTCGCCGTGCCACCACGCGCTGTAGACGCCGCCGTCCTCGCCGACCGCGAACAGGTCCATCTGGTCGGGGTTGCGGGAGTTGACCGCGATCGGGGTGCCCGGGCCGAAGCCGCGGGTGCCGATGCGGAACCAGTCGTCGTGCCACTGCCCGTTCCACCAGGCGCTGCGCACGGCGCCGTCGGCGGCGACGGCGAAGAGGTCCATCTGGTTCGGGGTGCGGGACAGGGCCGCGACCGGGGCCCCACCGCGAAAGACCGCCGGCTGTACCCCGACCGGCGGCTCGGGCTCGCCGCCGGCCCCGGCGGCCGCCCGGCGCTGCTCGATCACCAGGCGCAGCCAGTCGAGCAGGCCCTGGTAGGCCGGGTTGCGCGCGGCGAGCTGCTCGGCGAACGGCAGCAGGTCCAGCACGGCCCGCAGCGCCTCGACCGGCGGCAGCAGGCCGGAGACGACCGCGACCTCGGTGATCAGCTCGGCGAGCAGCGCGTCGGGGGCGGCGGGGGCGATCGCGAGGTGCCGCCGGACCGCCTCCCGGGCCGGCGGCTGCGCCTCGGCGTGCTGCCCGGACGCCTCGAGCCGCTGCGCGAACACGACAAGCGCCCACGCGAACCGGCCCTGGTAGTCGATGTTGCCCGGGTTGCGGGCGGCGAGCGCGGCGGCGGACGGCAGCATGGCGCGGATGGCCTCGACCCCCTCGGCCACCGGCAGCTGCCCGGAGATGACCGCCACCTGCACGATCATCTCGAAGATGAGCGCGTCGGACGCGGCCGGGGCGAACTGCAGGAACCGGGCGATGGCGGCGCGGGCCGGCGGCACCGACTCGTCGTGCTGACCGGCCGCCTCCAGGCGCTGCGACAGCACGACAAGCGTCCACGCGTACCGGTACTGGTATTCGGCGTTGGCCGGGTCGCCGGCCACGAGCCGCTCCGCGACCGGCACCAGGCCGCGCAGCGCCGTGGCCGCCTCCGCCGGGGGCAGCTGCCCGGAGATGACGGCGACCTGCACGAGCATGTCGAACGCCAGCCCCGCCGGCGTGTCCGGTCCGAGGCCGAGGAACCCGGCGATCGCGTCCCGGGCCGGCTGGACCGAATCGTCGTGCCGGCCGGCCGCCTCGAGGCGCTGCGAGAGGACGACGAGAATCCACGCGTACCGGTACCGCATGTCGAGGTTGCCCGGGTTGCGGGCGGCGAACCCGGCCGCGTACGGCGTGATGGCCTGCATGGCGGTGACGCCGTCGGCGGCGCCCACCTGCCCGCTCAGGACGGCCACGTCGACGACGAGGTTGAACAGCCGCGTGTCGTCCGCGGTCGCCGCTTCATCGATCAGTGCCTGGATGCTTGCCGCCGGATCCATCCCCGCTCGCCCCCTGTCAGGTCATGCGCGCTTCCTCATGACGGATGCGGCCGGAGGGGATCTGATACGAGGCCGTTGTCGCGGATGACGCCGGCGTACCAGTGGGCGCTGCGCTTCGGCCGGCGCGACTGGGTGGGGTAGTCGACGTAGTAGATGCCGTAGCGCACGCCGTAGCCCGAGGCCCACTCGAAGTTGTCGACGAACGACCACGGGAAGAAGCCGAACAGCGGCACGCCCCCGTCCAGCGCCTCGTGGGCCGCGCGGATGTGGCCGTCGAAGAACGCGATCCGCTCGTCGTCGGCGATCTCCCCGTCGGGGCCCGGGTAGTCGTGCAGGGCCAGGCCGGTCTCGGTGACGACGAGGGGGAGCGGCGTGTACTCCTTCGCCACCCGCCGCAGGATCTCGGTGAGGCCCTCCGGGTGCACGCCGATGCCGGTCACCGTCGGGTGCTCGGGCGGGACCCGCAGCCAGCCGCGGTCCGGGTCGGCCGGGTCGGCGCGGGCGTGGTGGCGCTCGTAGTAGTTGATGCCGAAGAAGTCCAGCGGTGCCGCGATCGCCTCGAGGTCGCCGTCGTGGACGAAGCCGAAGTCCGTGACCGGGGCGTAGTGCGCGGCGGCGTCGTCGGGGTAGGCGCCGCGGAACAGCGGGTCGAGGTACATCCGGTTCTCGTGCAGGTCGAGGCGGCGCGCGGCGGCGAGGTCGGCCGGGTCGGCGGTCGCGGGGTGCACGGACGTCAGGTTGCAGGTGATGCCGACCTGCCCGCGCACCCCGCCGGCGCGCAGGGCCGCGACGGCCCGGCCGTGGGCCAGGAGCAGATGGTGTACCGCGGTGACGGCGACCCGCTCGTCGCGCAGCCCGGGGGCGTGACGGCCCTCGAGGTGCCCGACGACGGCGGCGCAGTAGGGCTCGTTCAGCGTGAGCCAGTACGGAATCCGGTCGCCGAGGCGTTCGTGCACCGTGGCCGCGTAGTCCGCGAAGTGCTCGGCGGTGTCGCGGTTCGCCCAGCCGCCGCGGTCCTGCAGGGCCTGGGGGAGGTCCCAGTGGTACAGCGTCACCATCGGGGTGATGCCGCGCTCCAGCAGCCCGTCGGCGAGCCGGTCGTAGAAGTCCAGGCCGGCCGGGTTGACCGCGCCGGCGCCGGACGGGAAGACGCGGGGCCAGGCGACCGAGAAGCGGTAGGCGCCGACGCCGAGCCCGGCCAGCAGGTCGAGGTCGTCGCGCCAGCGGTGGTAGTGGTCGCAGGCGATGTCGCCGGTGTCGCCGCGCCGGACCGCGCCCGGGGTGTGGCTGAACGTGTCCCAGATGGACGGTCCGCGGCCGTCCTCGGCGACGGCGCCCTCGATCTGGTACGCGGCGGTGGCCGCACCCCACAGAAATCCGTCGGGGAAGCGCATGGTTGTGCCTTTCTGCGAGGAGCTATTCGGCGGAGCCGCGGGCGAGGCGCCGGCGGCGGCCCACCGCGTCGAGCACGACGGCGACGACGAGGATGACGCCGGTGGCGATGTTCTTCACGGCGGCCGGCTCGCCGAGCAGGTCGAGGCCGTTCTGCACGCTGCCGACGACGAGGGCGCCGAGGATCGCGTGGGAGATGCGCCCGCGGCCGCCGAAGAGGCTGGTCCCGCCGATCACGGCCGCCGCGATCGCGTTGAGCTGCAGGGTTCCGCCGCCGAGGGCGTTGGACGCGGAGAACTGCCGGGACGCCTCGACGACTCCCGCGAGCGCGGCGATCGCCGAGACGAGCACGAAGACCACGACCACCGTGCGCGCGACCGGGATGCCGGCGCGGCGGGCCGCCTCCCGGTTGCCGCCGATCGCGGTGACGTGCCGCCCGAACGGGGTGCCGGTCATGAGCACGCCGGCCGCCCCCGCCAGCGCCAGGAGCAGGACGAAGACCCAGGGGATCCCGAAGTACGAGTTCAGCAGCCACGTCACGGCGCCGACGAGCACCGCCACGGCCGCCACGGCGATGACCTCGGCCCGCGCGGGCGGGTTGGCCAGGCCGTGCCGGGCGCGGCGCCGCCGCCGCAGCGCCCGCAGGCCCGCGAAGCCGGCGACGACCAGCAGCGCGAGCACCCAGCCGAAGCCGGGCACGACGTAGCTGGAGGCGATCGAGCGGATCGCGGTGTCCCGGATCGGGATCTGCCCGCCGTCGCCGACCAGCGCGAGCTGCACGCCCTGCCAGACGAGCAGGCCGGCGAGGGTGATGATGAACGACGGGATGCCGGCCGCGGTGATGACGACGCCGTGCAGGAGGCCGATCACCGCGCCGGCGAGCACGGCGGCGGCGATGGCGAGCCACGGCGGCGCCCCGTGGTCGGCGATCAGCCGGGCCAGGACCGCGGCGCTGACGCCGGCGACCGCGCCGACCGACAGGTCGATCTCGCCGAGGACGAGCACCAGCACCATGCCGACGGCGAGGGTGCCGAGCACCGCGATCTGCAGCAGCAGGTTGGACAGGTTGCGTGCGGACAGGAAGTTGTGGTTGAGCGCCTGGAACAGCGCCCACACCACGACCAGCCCGACCAGGACGGTGGTGGTCCCGCTCGCCCGGCGGATCATGAGCGGCTCCCGGTGATGGCGGCGACCACGTCGTCGGTGGTGTCGGCGCCGGGGCGGAACTCCCCGGCGTTGCGGCCCAGGCGCAGCACGCTGATCCGGTCGGCCACGGCGAACACGTCGGCCATGTTGTGGGAGATGACCACGACGGCCAGTCCGCGGTCGCGCAGGCGGCGGATGAGGTCGTACACCATCGCCGTCTGCGCCACCCCGAGCGCCGCGGTCGGCTCGTCGAGCAGCACGATCCGGGAGCCCCAGAGCGCGGCCCGGCTGACCGCGATCGCCTGCCGCTGCCCGCCGGACAGCGCGGAGACCGGCTTGTCCAGGTCGGGCAGGTGGGCGGCGAGGTCGGCGATGACCCCTGCGGCATAGGCCTGCATCGCCTCCCGGTCCAGCAGCGGCGAGTACCGGCGGCGCCGCTCCCGCCCGAGGTACAGGTTGGCGGTCACGTCGAGGTTGTCGCACAGGGCCAGGTCCTGGTAGACGGTCTCGATGCCCAGCGCCGAGGCCTCCTTGGGGGAGCCGACGGTCACCGGCTCCCCGTCGAGCAGGATCTGCCCGGCGTCGATGCGGTGGGTGCCGGCGATGGCCTTGACGAGCGTCGACTTGCCGGCGCCGTTGTCGCCGACCAGGGCCACCACCTCGCCGGCGGTGGCCGTGAAGCCGACGTCGGTGAGCGCCGCGACGCGGCCGTACCGCTTGACCACGCCGCGGAGCTCGAGGGTCGGGGGACCTACAGGCTGCACTTGTCCGCCGCCAGTCCCGCGCAGATCTTGTCCTTCGTGCTGTACCCGTCCTTGATCACCACGTCGGCGATGTTCTCCTTGGTGACCGCGACCGGGTCGAGCAGCAGCGCCGGGACCTTGCCGGTGCCGTTGTCGACGGTGCTCGTGGTCAGCCCGGTGACCCCGGCGGCGTCGCCCTTGGCCAGCGCGACGGCGATCTGCGCGGTCGCGGTCGCCTCGGCCCGGATCGACTTGTACACGGTCATCGACTGGTTGCCGGCCAGGATGCTGCCCAGGCCCGCGTCGGTGGCGTCCTGGCCGGTGACGAGGACCTTGCCGTTGAGCTTGCGGGCGGTGAGCGCGGTGATGACGGCGTTGGCGAGCCCGTCGTTGGGGGCGACGACGCCCTGGACGTTGTCGGCGAGCTTGGTCAGCCCCTGCTCCATCGCCTGCTGGCCCTTGGCCGGGTCGAAGCCGGGCGTGTCGGACTCGTAGCCGAGCTTGAGCCGGCCGGACTGGAACGCCGGGTCGAGGATCTTGTGCGCGCCGGCCTTGAACTCGCGGCCCGGGGCCGAGGTGATGTCACCGTTGATCATCGCCACGGTGGCGCCCGGCGGCAGCTTGTCGAGCAGGTACTGCCCCTGCAGCTCGCCGACCTTCTCGTTCTGGAACGAGACGTACGCGGCCGGCACCGCGCCCTCGATCGCCCCGTCGTAGGCGATCACCCGGGCCCCGGCGGCGTCGGCCTTGGCCACGATCGACGCGCCGGCCTCGGCCGTGAACGGGCTGACCACGATCACCTTGGCCCCGTTGGTCAGCGCCGACTCGGCCTGCTGCAGCTGGACGGCGGCGTCGCCCTGGGCGTTGCCGGCGATCACCTTGATGTTCGGGTCGATGGCCTTCACGGCCTCCTCGAAGTACGGCTTGTCCTTGCTCTCGAAACGGTCGGCGCAGGTGGAGCAGGGCATCAGGAAGGCGATGGTGAGGTCCTTGCCCGGATTGCCGGTGTCCTGGGTGGCCGGGGCGGCCTGGGTGCAGGCCGCGGTGGCCAGGACGGAGGCCAGGACGAGCAGTCGTCGCAGCATTGGGTGTCCTTTTCTGGGGTGTTTTCGGGTGTACGGCACCGCGCCACCGGCATAGCGGCGGCGGGAGGGTGTGCCGGGTCAGCGCAGGCGCTCGACGCCGGCGCCGGTCTCGATGAGCTGGCTGATGGGCAGGGTGGCGGCGCCGCGGACGGCGGCCTCGGGGCCGAGCTGGGAGCGCACGAGGACGACCTCGCCGCCCGGCTGGGCGAGCGAGTCGGCGCGCACGGCGACCTGCAGCTCGTCCAGTAGCTCGGCGGCGATCCGGTCCCCGAACCAGCCGCCGACGATGATCTTCTCGGGGTTGTAGAGGTTGACGAGGTTGGACAGGGCGAGCCCGAGGTGGCGCACCAGGCCGTCGATCGCCCGCTGGGCCGCGGGATCGCCGCCGCGCCACGCGGTCAGGATCGCCTCGACGCCCTCGGTCTCGCGGCCGAGCCACGTCTCGTCGGGCCCGCGCCACTGATTGAGTACCGCCGACGCGCCGACGAAGGTCTCGACGCAGCCGGCGCGCCCGCACCGGCAGTGCGGGCCGTCCAGGCTGATCTTCGTGTGGCCCCACTCGCCGGCGCTGCTGGACGAGCCGCGGTAGAGCCGGCCGTCGGTGATGATGCCGGCGCCGGCGCCCTCGCCGATGAGCACCATGACGGCGTGCTCGGCGTCGCGGGCGGCGCCGTACCAGGCCTCGGCCTGGGTGGTCGACTTCGCGCCGTTGTCGATGTAGACCGGGATGCCGGGTCCTTCGCCGCGCCCTTTGCCGGGCCCGTCGCGGTCGTCGCCGCCCAGTTCGTTGCCGAAGCCCGCGAAGTCCGCGCCGTGCCAGCCGACGACCTCGGCGTGCACCAGCTGCCGGTCCTCCTCGACGATCCCCGGGACGCCGAGGCCGAGCCCGACCACGTCGGCGCTGCCGACGCCGAGCTCCGCGAGCATCGAGGCGACCTGGTCGGCGATCGCCGTGCGGGCCTCGCCGACCTCGATGCGGCGGCTCTTGAACGGGTACACCCGGGCGGCGAGGCGATTGAGCCCGAGGTCGAACACCTCCACGCCGATCTGGGTCTCGCCGACGTCCGCCCCGACCACGAGCCCGGCGTCGTGGGCGACCCGGACGATGGCGCGGCGCCGGCCGCCCTCGGAGTCGTGGAAGCCCTCCTCGCGGACCGTGCCCTCGGCGAGCAGCTCGTTCATCACGTTTGTCACGGTGGCGGGGGAGAGCCCGGTCGCCGTGCCGACCTCGCTGCGCGAGGTGGGTCCGTTGAGCCAGACGTGCCGCAGGATCAGCGCGCGGTTGCGCCGCCGCACGTCCTTGACCGAAGCCTTCTTCGCCACCGTTGCTCCAACCGTTGGTTCAATGGTTGTTTTATAGTCTGAAAAAAGTAGCCGCGCAAGAGTCCCGCCGGCCCGCTCGCACCGTCGTATAGACGCTTGTTGACATGGCGCGAACGAAACTGTAAACAAAGCTGACAGAGAGCGCTCTCAGGAGCGCGGGAGAGGTCAGTCGATGCGCAGGAAGCTCCAGGCGGCCCTGCTTGCCGCCGTCGTCGCGGTACCGGCGTACTACGCCGTCACCGCCACCATCGCCGCCAACGCCACCACCAACCCGGCGCCGCCGGGCTTCACCCTCACGTGGAGCGACGAGTTCGACGGGCCGGCCGGCTCGGGGCTCGACACCAACGTCTGGAAGTACGACACCGGCCCGGGCTCGAACTTCGGCACCGGCGAGATCGAGACCATGACGAGCAGTACCGCCAACGTCCACCACGACGGCGCCGGGCACCTGCTGCTGACCGCCCTGCACAGCGGCTCCGACGCCCGGTCGGGCTGGACGTCGGGCCGGATCGAGACGCAGGCCGCCACCTTCGGCGCGGCCCCGGGCGGCGTCATGCGCGTCGAGTCCCGGCTGCAGCAGCCGGACGTGAACACGGCCAACGGCGCCGGGTACTGGCCCGCCTTCTGGATGCTCGGCGCCCCGCTGCGGGCCGGCGTGCCGTGGCCGGACTCGGGCGAGATCGACGTCATGGAGGACATCAACGGCCGCAGCTCGCTCTTCAGCACCCTGCACTGCGGCGTCAACCCGGGCGGCCCGTGCAACGAGAGCACCGGCCTCGGCAGCGGCGAGCGCGGCTGCCCCGGCTGCCAGACCGGGTTCCACGACTACGCCGTGGAGGTCGACCGCTCGGTGTCGCCCGAGCAGATCCGCTTCTACTTCGACGGCGGCAACTTCTTCACGCTCAACGCCGGCCAGGTCGACGCGACCACCTGGTCCAACGCCGTCGACCACCCGTTCTTCATCATCTACGACCTCGCGATCGGCGGCGGCTTCCCGGACGCGTTCGGCGGCGGCCCAAACGCGTCGACCGTGTCGGGCGCGTCGCTCGTGGTCGACTCGGTGGCCGTGTACAACAAGGGCCCGGGCGGCGGCGGTTCGAGCGGCACCGGGTACAACGTGCTCGGTCCCGGCGGCAAGTGCGTGGACGTCGCCGGCGACGACACCGGCGGCAACGGCACGGCCGTGCAGCTCTGGGACTGCCAGTCGTGGGCGGTCGACCAGCACTGGGTGCTGAAGAACAACGGCACGCTGCAGACCCTGGGCCGGTGCCTGGACGTCGCCGACGCCTCCACCGCGGGCGGCGCGAAGCTGCAGCTGTGGGACTGCCACGGCGGCGCCAACCAGCAGTGGCGCACGACCCCCGGCGGGACGCTCGTGAACGTCGGCTCGGGCCGGTGCCTGGACTCGCCGTCGGGCAGCACCGCCAACGGCACCCGGCTGCAGATCTGGGACTGCAACGGCTCGGGCGCGCAGGCGTTCCCGTACAACGGCGGCGCCTCCAACATCGTCGGCCCGGCCGGCAAGTGCGTGGACGTGGCCGGCGACGACACGGGCGGCGACGGCGCGGCCGTGCTGCTGTGGGACTGCCAGGACGCGGCGCGCGACCAGAACTGGAAATGGACCGGCTCGGCGCTGACGACGCTCGGCAAGTGCCTCGACATCGCCGGCGGCGGAACCGGCAACGGTACCGTCCTGCAGCTGCACGACTGCACGGGCAACCCGGCCCAGGCATGGGTCGACGGCGGCAACGGCACCCTGCGCAACCCGCAGTCGGGCCGGTGCCTAGACACGCCGGGCGGCGCCACGGCCAACGGGACGCGGCTGCAGATCTGGGACTGCAACGGCAGCGGCGCGCAGACGTTCCGCAAGTCCTGAGCTCTCACGGGCCGGCGGTGCGCTCACAGTGCCGCCGGCCCATGACGCGGGAGCGCGGCGCGGGCCCGGCTGCGTGCTCAGCCGGGCGTCGCCCTCGTCGCGGCGGTGTTCGGCGGGGTGCCGCGGCGAGCTCGGGCGCTGACGGACCTGGTGACGGCGTTGCGGTACTGACGCCGGCGTTCACCCGGAACGTGTTCGGTGTGTCGGTGGATACCTGCCGCCGATCCACGCCCGCGACCTCAGCCGCATCCTGCTGGGGCGGGACTCGGCGAGCATCGATCTCGGCGTCGCGGTGGGCGGGCCGGAGGCCGGCGGTCAGCTTTAGGAAGACACGCCACCACCGGCGCTCGCGGGGTCAGAAGTCGTCGTCGAAGGTCACCGTGCCCGTCACGCCGTGCTGGTAGGCCGAGACCCGGCGTTCGAAGAAGTTGGACAGCTCCTGCACGTCCTGCAGCTCCATGAACGCGAACGGGTTGCGGCTGCCGTACAGCGGCTCGATGCCCAGCGTCGCCAGGCGGCGGTCGGCCACGTGCTGCAGGTACTCGCGCATGTCCGTCAGGGACAGGCCCGAGACGCCCTGCTCGAGCAGGTCCGCGGCGAACTGGACCTCGCACTCGACCGCCTCGGCCAGCATGTCGCGCACCTGCGCGGCCATCGTGTCGTCGAACAGGTCCGGCTCCTCGGCGCGGACGGTGTCCACGACGTCGAAGGCGAACGCCATGTGCATCGACTCGTCGCGGAACACCCAGTTGGTGCCCGAGGCGAGGCCGTGCAGCAGGCCGCGCGAGCGCAGGTAGTACACGTACGCGAAGGCGCCGTAGAAGAACAGGCCCTCGATGCACGCGGCGAAGCAGATGACGTTGAGCAGGAAGGCGCGCCGGTCGTCGCGGGTCCGCAGCGAGCGCAGCGCGAAGACGGAGTCGATCCACTTGAAGCAGAATGCCGCCTTGCGCGCGATCGACGGGATGTTGTCCACGGCCGCGAAGGCCGCGACGCGCTCGGCCTCGTCGGGCACGTAGGTGTCGAGCAGGTTCAGGTAGAACTGGACGTGCACGGCCTCCTCGAACAGCTGGCGCGAGAGGTACAGCCGCCCCTCCGGCGAGTTCACGTGCTGGTACAGGTTCAGCACGAGGTTGTTCGCGACGATCGTGTCGCCGGTGGCGAAGAAGGCGACCAGCCGCGAGACCAGGTGCCGCTCGGCCGGGGTCAGCCGGTCCAGGTCCGGGCGGTCGCTGTGCAGGTCCACCTCCTCGACGGTCCACGTGTTCTTGATGGCGTCCTTGTACCGGTCGAAGAAGCGCGGGTACCGCATGGGCCGCAGGGTCAGGTCCAGGCCGGGGTCCAACAGGCGCGCCGGCACCTCCGCAGGCTCCGGTACCGGCGCGAGAAGGCTGAGCCTCTGGTGAGCGGCCCCTCCGCTGCGCTCCGGACCGCTCACTGGCAGGCCTCGCACGACTCGGGGCTCTCCAGGGAGCAGGCCACCGCGATGAGCGGGACCGTCGCCTGCTGGATGCGCGTCGCCGGGCGGGAGCGCAGGTAGTAGGTGGTCTTCAGGCCGGACTTCCAGGCGTGCAGGTACATCGAGGAGAGCTTGCCGATCGTGGGCGCGCTCATGAACAGGTTCAGCGACTGCGACTGGTCGATGTACGGCGCCCGCGCGGCGGCCAGGTCGATCAGGGCGCGCTGCGGCAGCTCCCACGCGGTGCGGTACAGGTCGCGGACGTCGGCCGGCAGCTCGCCGATGCCCTGCACCGAGCCCTCGGCGCGCTTGATCTGCTCGCGGACCTCCGGCGTCCAGAGGCCGCGGGTCTTGAGCTCGCGCACCAGGTAGGAGTTGATCTGCAGGAACTCGCCCGACATCGTCTCGCGCTTGAACAGGTTGGACACCTGGGGCTCGATGCACTCGTAGCAGCCGGCGATCGAGGCGATGGTCGCGGTGGGCGCGATCGCCACGAGCAGCGAGTTGCGCAGGCCGTTTTCCGCGATCTGTGTGCGCAGCGCGGCCCAGCGCTCGTCATCCGTGGTAACGCCCCACAGGTCCGGGTGCAGCACGCCCGCGGCCGCTCTGGTCTCGGCGTACGCCGGGTGCGGGCCGAACCGCGCGGCCAGTTCCGCCGACGTCTCCAGTGCGGTGAGCAGAATTTCCTGCTGCACCGCTGTGGACAACGCCCGCGCGGCCGCCGAGTCGAACGGTAGTTTCAGCGCGAAGAAGGCGTCCTGCAGGCCCATCAGGCCGAGGCCGACCGGCCGCCACCGCGGGTTGGACGCCCCCGCCTGCCGCGAAGGGTAGTAGTTGATGTCGATGACGCGATCGAGGAAGACCACGGCGGTGCGGACCGTCTCCCGCAGTCGCTCCCAGTCGACGCCCGCACCGGTCACGTGCGCGCCGAGGTTGATCGAGCCGAGGTTGCACACGGCGGTCTCGTCGTCGCTGCTGACCTCGAGGATCTCGGTGCACAGGTTCGACAGGTGGATGGTGTTGCGCGGGCCACCGGTCTGGTTGGACAGGGCGTTGGCGCGGTCCTTGAACGTCATCCAGCCGTTGCCGGTCTGGGCGAGGGTGCGCATCATGCGGCCGTAGAGATCGCGGGCCTTGACGGTGCGCACCGCCTTCTTCTCGGCCGCGCGGTAGGCCGCGTCGAACGCCTCGCCGTGGAGGTCCGGCAGCTCGGGGGCGTCGGTGGGGTCGATCAGCGACCAGTCGCCGTCGGCCTCGACGCGGCGCATGAACTCGTCCGGCACCCAGTTGGCGAGGTTGAGGTTGTGGGTGCGGCGGGCGTCCTCGCCGGTGTTGTCCCGCAGCTCCAGGAACTCCTCGACGTCCGGGTGCCACGGCTCCAGATACACGCACGCCGCGCCCTTGCGCCGCCCGCCCTGGTTCACCGCGGCGACACCCGCGTCCAGCGTCTTGAGAAAGGGCACGATGCCGTTGGATAGCCCGTTGGTACCGCGGATGAGCGCGCCCCGCCCGCGCACGCGCGACCACGAGATCCCGATGCCGCCGGAGAACTTCGACAGCCGCGCGACCTGGTGGTAGCGCTCGTAGATGGAGTCGAGCTCGTCCCGGGGCGAGTCGACGAGGAAGCACGACGACATCTGCGTGTGCCGCGTGCCGGAGTTGAACAGGGTCGGCGAGCTCGGGAGGTAGGCCAGGGAGGACATGAGGCGGTAGAACCCGATCGCCTCGCCCGGGGTCTGCGACAGGCCGCAGGCCACGCGCAGCAGCCAGTACTGCGGCGTCTCCACGACCAGGCGGGCCTCGGGGTGGCGCAGCAGGTAGCGGTCGGCGACCGTGCGCAGGCCGAAGTACTCGAACCGCAGGTCCCCGTCGAGGTCGACGGCGTCGTCGAGCTTGCGCGCGTTCGCGGCGACGAACGCGGCGGTGTCGTCGCCGATCAGGCCGAGCTGGTGGCCGTAGCGGATCGACTGGCTGAAGCTCGCGACGCCCTGGCCGCGCACCTCCTTGTCCACGTACGCGGCCAGCAGCCGCGCGGCCAGCCGCGAGTACTGCGGCTCCTCCCCGATGAGCTCCGCCGCCGTCTGGATCGACAGCTTGTCCAGCTCGGCGGTGCTCGCCCCGTCGTACAGCCCGCTGATCGTGCGGGTCGCGACGCGCAGCGGGTCGACCTCGTCCAGGTCGCCGGCCCACCGCTCGACCGCGCGCACGATCTTGTTCACGTCAACGGCCTCGGTGTCGCCGTTGCGCTTGCTTACCTGCATCCGCGTGCCCTTTCTCGCCTCAGGTCGGAGGGCCGAAGGAGCGCGCGGGGACGCCGCCGGGACCCCTGCGGCGGCATGCGGCCAGGGTCCGGCTCGTGGCGTCGGCCGTCCCGCGCGGCCTTCGACCGCCGCGCACCGGGCGGTGCGCGGCGCGCTGGCAGGTCTTCGGACTCGTGGGCGCCGAGCGCATGCCTACTGACCGTCGCTTCCCAGGCCTGATCGGGCCCAGTGCACATGACGGCGATCGTTCCCACTGACCGCTGCGGGGCAGTCCCGGACTCGCACCGGGTTCCCTCTTGCCTCGGCCGCCCTGGGCGGGCGGCCGAACCAGCTGCGGTCATCACTATATATAGGGCTGCCGGAGAATTGGAAACACCAGATGTCGTGTCGGCGTGTCGTGGCTCAGGCGAACATCTCGGCGAGCATCTCCGGGCCGACCGGGATGGCGGCGGGGCGGTACGCGGGCGGCGGGGTGCCCATCAGCTCGCGCACCAGGAAGTCCCAGCAGCGCTTGCGCACGTACGCGAGGCAGTCCAGGAACGTGTGCTCGGCCCCGGGCACGATGAGCAGCTCGAAGTCCTTGTCCGCGGCGATGAGCCGGTCGGCCAGGCGCAGCGTGTGGTCCGGGTGGACCTGGTCGTCGAGCTCGCCGTGGACGAGCAGCAGCGGGCCGGCCAGCCGGTCGGCGAGGTCCACATTGGACGTCCGGGCCCAGGCGTCCGGGTCGTCCGCGCCGTCGTAGGACTCCACGAAGCCCGCGTTGAAGCAGCGGGCGTCGTGCGAGCCGGCCAGGGCGACGCCGGCCCGGTACACCGCGGGGAAGTCCAGCATCGCCCGCGCCGCGGCGAACCCGCCGCCGGAGTGCCCGAACGCGCCGACCCGGTCGAGGTCCATCCACGGCCGGTCCGCGGCGAGCTGTCGCAGCGCGGCGACGTGGTCGGCCAGGCCCCCGGCGTCGCCGAGGCGGCCGTAGGAGGCGTCGTGGAAGGCCTTGCCGCGCCCCGGCGTGCCGCGCCCGTCGAGCGCGACGACCACGAACCCGAGCGCGGCGAGGGGCTCGGCGTCCAGGCCCATGCCGCCGGGGTCGAAGCCGGGCTCGACCCGGCCGACCTGCGGGCCCGGGTAGAGGCTGTCCACGACCGGGTAGCGGCGCGCGGGGTCGAAGCCGTGCGGGCGGTACAGCACCCCGTAGACGTCCGTCACGCCGTCGGCCGCCTTGACGCGGAAGCGCTCGGCCGGGGTCCAGCCGGTGGCCCGGAGCCGGGTGATGTCGGCCCGCTCGAGCTCGACCAGCACGCGCCCGGTCCAGTCGCGGACGGTGGTCACCGGCGCGGTGTCCACTGTGGACGCACTGTCGACGAAGTACCCCCGGTGCCCGGGCAGCGTCACGACGTGGTCGAGCTCGTCGTCGGTCAGCCGGGCGAAGCCGGTGCCGTCCAGGCCGGCCCGGCACACCGTGCGCCGGTACGGGTCGGCCTCGACGAGGCCGGCGGCGGTGAAGTACACCGTGCGCTCCGCCTCGTCGACGTGCAGGATCTGCCGCACCGACCAGGGCCCGGAGGTGACCCGGCCCAGCGGCGCGCCGGTGTGCCGGTCGTAGCGGTACAGGTGGCCGGAGCCGTCACGCTGGGAGTACCACAGCACCTCGTCGGCCAGCACGCGTACGATCGGCGGCTCGTAGGCCCACTGGTTGGGCTCCACCCGGGTGTCGCCGGCCTCGCTGAGCACGGTGGTGACGGCGCCGGTGGCCGGGTCCAGGCGGTGCAGCGCGAGGGTGTGGCGGTCGCGGGCCTGGCCGAGGAAGTACACGGCCGAACCGTCCGCGGCCCACCAGGCCCACTTGGTCATGATGGGTGACAGCTGCGGCATGAGCAGCGGCTCGGTCTGCGCGCGGACCACGGTGCCGGTCGCGACGTCCAGCACCACGAGCTCGGCGAGCGGGAGGTGCTCGTCGCCGGGGTAGGCGTACCGCTGCGGATGCGTGCGCGGCGGCCCGCCGTCGGCCGGCCGGGCCTCGACGAGGTGGGTCTCGCGCACGTGGCGCTCGTCGGTGCGGTGGGCCAGCACCCGGCTCGAGTCCGGCGACCAGGCGATCGCCGGCGGCAGGTGCGGCAGGCCGATCTTGCGCAGCAGCGTGGCGTTGCCGGTGCATTCGGGGCCGCTGCCGTACCCGTAGTGGGCCTCGCCGTCGGTGGTCAGCGCCCACTCGCGGCCGTCGGCGCGGGCGCGGGCCCACAGGTCGTGCCCGCGCCGCGACACCGCGACCGTCCCGTCGGGCGACGGCACCTCGAGGGGGTTGCCCGGCGGCATGAACGTGGCCCGCTCGCAGGCGTAGCCGTCCAGGTCGCAGCGCCAGTACTCGCCGAGCGCGAAGAACTCCACGGCGTCGCCGGCGGGCACGATCGCCGCGAACGGCAGCGCCTCCGGGTCGACCGGCTGACCGGCCGCGGCGGCCAGGGCGGCGGCGAGCCGGTCGTGGTCGAAGCAGGGCTCGCGGGTGCCCGCGGCCGGGTCGACGCGCAGGAACCGGCCGTTCGCGGTGTACCAGAACCCGCCGTCGACCCACTGCGGCCTGATCTTGTCGCCGGCGACGAGCTCGCCGGGGTACGCCGGGCGGCGCAGGAGTTGTTCGGCCGTCCGGTAGTGCTGCTCGGTGCTCATGTCCGCCGTCCCCGTCCTCGTGGTTTCTGACGACGGAAACGCTACGTTGCGTTCATTGAATGGGCAACGATGATTCAACATAACGCCAGCTCAGGCCCACTATTTCATTGCGACAGCTGAGTAATCAACGCAACGTTCGTTGCGTTGAGTGGCCGGTGAACGCTAAGCTCGCGCACGGTGACGAGGCGGAGGGAGACCGCGGTGCGGCTCAGCCAGCAGGACCGGCAGCAGATCGCGCTGGGCGTGGCCGAGGGGCTCGCCTACGCGGAGATCGCCCGGCGCCTCGACCGGCCCACGTCGACGATCACGCGCGAGGTGATGCGCAACGGCGGCCCCACCGCCTACCGCGCCGAGCCGGCCCACCGGGCCACCGAGCAGCGCGCCCACCGGCGCCGGCCGACGGCGCCGCGGGGTCCGCGGCCGGCACCGCCCCGCGGCCGCGACGCCGGGGCCGTGCGCGACTACGAGGAGCGGTTCACGACGTTGCTGATGCAGTCGGGCCTGCCCCGGATGATGGCCCGGGTCCTGACCTGCCTCTACACCACCGACGCGGGCAGCCTCACCGCGGCCGGGCTCGTCGCGCGCCTCCAGGTCAGCCCGGCGTCGGTCTCCAAGGCGGTCGCCTTCCTGGAGCGTCAGGGCCTCGTGCGCCGCGACCGCGACGAACGGCGCCGCGAGCGGTACATCGTCGACGACGACGTCTGGTACCAGTCGATGATGGCCACCGTCCGCGCCAACGCCCGCCTCGCCGAGACCGCCCGGCAGGGCGTGGAGGTCCTCGGCCCCGACAGCCCGGCCGCGGCCCGCCTGGCGAACATCGCCGACTTCGTCGACTTCGTCGGCGAGAGCATCAGCCGCGCCGCCGAGCAGGGCCGGGAGATTCTCCGGAAGAACTAGCCGGGGTTTGCTCCTCGCCGACCGTCGCCGCGGGCTTGAGGCCGCCGCGGTGGGTGTCCCAGACGTCGCGCACGATGATCTGGATCATCCCGGCGACGGGGATGGCCAGCAGCGCGCCCAGGATGCCGGCCAGGTCGACGCCGGCGAGGATGGCGATCAGCACCGTGAGCGGGTTGAGCTTGACCGTTCGCGAGAGGATCACCGGCTGCAGCAGGTGGTTCTCCAGCTGCTGGTACACGACGAAGAAGACGACCACGACGATGCCCGCGGTCACGGAGTGCACGAACCCGGCCACGGCCGCGACCACCGCGCCCAGCGTCGCCCCCACCAGCGGGATCAGGTCGGCCACCGCGACGAACACGGCGATCAGCCCCGCGAACTGCACGCCGATGACGAGCAGCACGACGTACGTCAGCAGGCCGCAGATCAAACTGATGAGGAGGTTGCCGCTGATGTACCCGGTGATGGTCTTCGCGCAGTCCCGCCCGACCCGGCGGACGCGCTCGGCGCGCTCGGGCGCGAACAGCGCCAGGAACGCGGCGAGGAGCTTCGGCGCCTCGAGCACCATCAGGTACGACAGCACGAAGATCGTCACGATGCCGGCGACGGTGGTGGCCGCCGAGCGGGCGAAGGCGAGGGTGCCGCCGCCCAAGCTGCGCACGTACTGCTGGATCTGTTCCCGGTGCTGCTGCACCCACTGCAGCACGTGGAACCGCCGCAGCACGTCGCCCACCGGCCCGCGCCCGGCCCGGGCGTCCGCGATCAGCTGCGGTGCCTCGTCGGCGAACCGCGCCCCCTCGTGCACCAGGGGCGTGACGAACAGCGCGACGAGCCCGCCCAGCAGCGCGAAGACGGCCAGGAACACCACGAGCGTGGACAGCCAGCGCCTGCACCACGTCACGTGCCGCTCGACCCAGTCGGCGAGCGGATGCAGCGCGGTGGCGAACAGCGCGGCGACGACGATCCACACCAGCACCTGGCGCATCTGGTACAG
The DNA here is from genome assembly GCF_049995355.1 of Dactylosporangium sp. McL0621. NCBI lineage: Bacteria > Bacillati > Actinomycetota > Actinomycetes > Micromonosporales > Micromonosporaceae > Dactylosporangium > Dactylosporangium sp. McL0621. Next base: position 6,813,404 of record NZ_CP188259.1, on the reverse strand, counting down.
CAGCAGCAACGCCAGCCCCGTCGAGAGCACCATCGCGATGACGATCGCCGTGATGCGGGCCACCGAGCGGTTGTCCGAAGCGGGCATGCGGTCCCCGTGCCCCGCCGCGACCGGGTCAAACGAGGAACGCCGCCAGCCGGCGCCAGACGTCGTCCACGGTATCCGGCCGCACCTCCCGGTCGAGGTAGTGCCGCTCGAAGAACCCGTGCGGCGCTCCGGGATAGACGACGAGCTCATGCGGTACACCCGCCGCAGTCAAATGTTCGTCGAACGCCCGCGGGACGGCGGCCGGAACGACCTCGTCGGCGCCGCCGAAGAGCCCGAGCACGGGGACCCGCACGCCGGCGACGAACGCGTCGGGCAGCGCCGGCTCGCGGCCCAGGTCGCCGGTCCACGGGTAGAACGCGACGACGCCGGCGACGTCGATGCCGGTGGTACCGGCCAGCAGCGCGGTGGCCCCGCCGAGGCAGAAGCCGAGCACGTAGGGCCGGCCGCCGAGGCGCTGCACCGCGGCGGCCACGTCGAGCAGCATCGTGTCGCGGAGGAGCCGCCGCTGGTGCGGCAGGTAGTCGAAGCGGCCGTCGCGCGCGGGTGACGCGGCCGTGCGGCCGTAGTAGTCGATCGCGAGCGTGGGGTGCCCGAGCCCGGCGAACCTCCCCGCCAGCTCGCGGTAGAACGGGTCGAGGCCGCCGGCGTCGGGCAGCAGGACGATCGCGGGCCCGGCCGGTCGCTCGGGCCGTGCCAGGAACGCGGCCACCCGGCTGCCGTCGGCGGCGGTCAGCTCGAGCTCGGCCCCGCGGACCGGATGCTCCTCGCCGGGCGGCACGGGTACGAGGTCGCTCTCGTCGTAACACATGCCCGCAGTTATCGCAGCCTCCCGCTCCCGGGCCATAACGATGTAGCGTTGTGCTTCATGATCAGGTACGAGCTGGGCGGCACGGACCTGGGCGACGTCCGGTTCGCGGTGTCGCCGCTGAACGAGCTCGTCCTGTCCCTGCGCGCCTGGCGGCACCCCGGCCTCTTCCCGCTGCACCTGCCCTGGCTGCGGGATCTGGCGTCGGTACGCGACCAGCTCGACGACGCCGTCCTGCTCGCCCTCACCAACGAGCGCGGCTGGACGCCCGACTTCCTCAGCCCGCGCCCGCACTCGCCGCTGACCCGTCTCGACGACGAGCTGGCCCGGCTGGCCGGCACCGACCCGGCCGCCGTGCGCCGCGACCTGCGGGCCGTGCACGGGACCACCCCGCTGCCGCCGCCGCTGCGGGGCTCCGGCCCGCGCGTGCTCGCCCGCATCGTCGCCGCGCTGCGCGACTACTGGCAGCGATGCTTCGCGCCGCACTGGCCCCGGATGCGGGCGCTGCTCGAGGGCGACGTGACGTACCGGGGCCGCCGCCTCGCCCAGGGCGGCCCGGCGGCGATGTTCGCGGAGCTGTCGGGCACCGTGCGCCTCGCCGGCCGCGTGGTCGAGGTCCGGCTGCCGAACGCCGAGGTGCGCTACACCCGGGTGGTCACCGACGGCCTGACCCTGGTGCCGACCCTGTGGACCTGGAACGCGTCGGCCCCGATCGCACCGGAGGAGCCCCCGATGATCCTGTACGCGGCGCGCGGCCTGGCCACCCTGTGGCAGCCGCAGACCCTGCCCGCCCCGGGCGCCGTCGCCGAGCTCATCGGCGCCACGCGCGCGGGCCTGCTGCGGCACCTGGAGACGCCGGCCTCGTCCACGGAGCTGGCCTCGCGCCTGGGCGTGACGCCGTCGGCCGTGAACCAGCACCTGCGGGCCCTGCACGCGGGCGGCCTGCTCATCACGGCGCGGCACGGGCGGTCGGTGCTGTACCGCCGCTCGGACCTCGGCGACCGGCTGCTCGGGCTCAGTACCGAAACGCCGTCACCAGGTCCCTCAGCCGCCCGCCGGACCGGTCGAGCTCCCCGGCGACCCGGCCGCCCTACCTGAGCTGAATCCCGCATCGTCCAGGCGCTCCAGGCGGGTCCAGCTGGCCCAGCCGCGCTCGCGCATCAGCTGCCGGTACGACTTCTCGATGCCCTGCACGTGGATGCTCATGGCGGCAAGCATGGAGGGTTGACGCTGCGTCAGGGTCAAGCCCGTGCTAGGCAGAAGGATGCGGATTCTGATGACCGGGGGCACCGGGAACGTCGGCCGGCTCGTCGTGGAGCAGCTCGTCGCGGCGGGCGTCGACGTGCGGGTGATGAGTCGCAGGCCGCGCGCCGACCGGCCCGGCGGCGTCGAGGTCGTCCCGGGCGACCTGGCCGAGCCGGACAGCCTGGGTCCGGCGCTGCGGGGCGTGGACCGGATGTACCTGTTCCCGTACGCGGCGACGGCGCCGCAGGTGGTCGCGCTGGCCGGGCGCGCGGGGGTCCGCCGGATCGTGACGCTGTCCTCGGGGGCGGTGACCACCGGGTACGACACCAACTTCCACCTGCCCGTGGAGCAGGCGGTGGAGGCGTCCGGGCTGGAGTGGACGCACGTGCGGCCCGGCGAGTTCATGCTCAACACGCTGTGGCTGTGGGGCCCGTCGATCCGGGCCGAGCGGGTGGTGCGCGACCCGTTCCCGGACTGGGCCGGCCACCCCGTGCACGAGCGCGACGTCGCCGACGTGGCGACCGTGGCGCTGCTGGGGGAGGGGCATGAGCACAGGGCGTACACCCTGAACGGCCCGGCCTGGATCAGCCGGCGCGAACAGATCCAGTCGATCGCCGGCGCGATCGGGGCCGACATCCGGCTCGAGGTGGTCACGCCGGCAAGGGCCCGGGAGCTGTACCTCGCGCAGGGCGGCTTCGCGGCCGCCTCGGCCGACTTCCTCACCGGCTTCGAGTCGTACTCCGGCGGCGACGAGGCGGTCGTCGACGCGCCGGTCGCCGATGCGCCCGCCGACACCTCGCTGACCACGGCGCAGGACGTCACCGGCCGGCCGGCGCGCACGTTCGCCGCGTGGGCCCGCGACCACGCCGGCGACTTCAGGTGAGCTGCTGGCCGCCGTCGACGTCGTAGGTCGCGCCGGTCAGGGCCGTGTTCGTCATCAGGTGTACCGCCAGGGCCGCCACGTCGCCCGGGCCGACCACGCGGCGGATGGGCAGGTGCGCGCGCAGCTCCGCGCGGCGCACGTCGAGGTCGTCGCCGAGCAGGCGGGCCGACAGGTCGGTGTCGACGAACCCGGCGGCGATGAGGTTGACCCGCACCGGCGCGAGCTCCAGCGCCAGGTTCGCCACCAGCGCGGGCATCGCGGCGGTGAGGGCGCCCGACAGCAACTGGCCGGGGCCGGGACGGCGGCCGCCGGTACCACCCATGAACAGCAGCGTCCCGGACGGGCGGATCTTCCCGGTGACGGCGCGGGCGAGGTGCAGCGGCAGCCACAGGTGCTCGTCGACGAGGCGGCGGGCCTGCGCGAAGTCGAGGTCGGCCAGGCGCGTGTAGTAGTTGCCGCCCACGGTCACCATGACGTGGTCGACCGGCTCGGCCCGCTCGGCGAAGAACCCTTGCAGGGCCTCGGGATCCGTGGCGTCGAAGGCCGCGACGCCGGCGGCGTCGAGGTTCGCCGCGGCCCGGGCGAGGCGGTCCTGGTCGCGGCCGACGAGCAGCACGTCGGCCCCGGACGTGCTGGCCTGGCGGGCCGTCTCCAGGCCGATGCCGCCGCTGCCGCCGAGCACCACCACGGTCTGCCCGGACAGCGGGGCGCTGCCGCCCGTCACCCGAACCCCTGGACCGGCTCGACCATCTCGACGCGCCGGTGCACGGCCCAGTGCTCGGCCTCGGTGAGCAGCCGCCGGGTGTGCGCCTGCCGCCGGTGCTCGTCGAGCGCCTCGTCGTCGCGGTAGAGCTCGTAGACGACCCGGGCGAGCGGCTCGCCGGCGACGTGATGCATGGTGTACGCGATGGCGCCCGGCTCGCTCGCCCGGACCGCCGCGCTCGTCTCGGCCGCGAGCCGGTCGAACGCGCGGGCCGCTTCCTCGTCGCGCAGGTCGAATCGCACCAGGAGTCCCAACACGGTTCCGAGCGTAGGGCGGCCGGAGGTACCGTCGCCTCACCCCAAAAGCGGTGCGAGCTCCTCGAGCTGGCGCAGGGTGTCGTTGGGGCCCTCGCCGAGGGGCTGGACGAGCACGTGGTCGGCGCCCGCGTCGTGGTGGGCCTTCACGCGCTCGACGATGTCCGCCGGGGTGCCCCAGGCGACGATCGCGTCGACGAGCCGGTCGCTGCCGGCCCCGGCCAGGTCCTCGTCGGCGAGCCCCAGGCGGCGGAGGTTTTTCACGTAGTTCGGCAGCTGCAGGTACCGCACGGTGTGCCGCCGCGCCACCTCGCGCGCCACCTGCGGGCTCGTCTCCACGACCACGGCCTGCTCGGGGATGAGCAGGCGGTCGGGGCCGAGCGCGGCGCGGGCCTCGGCGGTGTGCTCGGGCGGAACGAAGTACGTGTGCGCGCCGTCGGTGCGGTCGGCGGCCAGCTCCAGCATGCGCGGGCCGAGCGCGGCGAGGACGACGGGCAGGGTGGCCGGGGTCTCGCCCATCGCCGTGAGGTACTCGCGCATGCGCTGCAGCGGATTGCGGTACGCCTGACCGGACTGCTCCACTATCGGCGCGTGGCTGACGCCCAGCCCGAGGACGAACCGCCCCGGCCAGGCATCGGCGAGCGTGGCCGCCGCGGCGCGGGCCGTGCTGCCGTGGCGCGCCCAGATGTTCGCGATCCCGGTGCCGGCCACGATCCGCGAGGTGGCGGCCAGCCACACCGCCTCCTGCGCGAAGACGTCGTTGGCCCCGACGACCTCGCCCTGCCACACCGAGCGGTACCCGAGCGCCTCGATGCGGGCCACCACCTCGCGCTGCACGGCGGCGGGCTCCCGCTGCACCGCGTTGGTCCACACCCCGACGCCCCCGAGGGCCTGCCTGATCGCCGTCACACGCTGCGGTACCGACATGGCTTCATTCTTCCCGGCCAGCGGCCAAACATGCGCGGCATCACGCCGGCGGGGCGCGGCGGCGGTACCGGGCCGCGCGGACCGACAGGATGGCCCCGGCGAGGACTGTCGCGATCGCGGAGCCCGCGAGCACGCCGCTCTTGGCGTCGTCGAGCAGGCGCTGGCTGCCGTAGGACAGCTCGGCCATGAGCAGCGAGATCGTGAAGCCGATGCCGGCCAGCTGGGCCAGGCCCACGATGTCCCACCAGCCCAGCTCGGGGCTGAGCTCGGCCGGCGTGAGCGCCGCGGTCAGCCAGGCCCCGCCGGCGATCCCGGCGACCTTGCCGAGGACGAGCCCGAGGACGATCCCGACGGTGACCGTGTCGCCGAAGGGGCTGGCGGCGCGGAAGCTGACCCCGGCGGCCAGGAAGGCGAAGACGGGCAGGACCACCGCGGCGGTGACGGGCCGCAGCAGGTGCTCGGCCCGGTGGCTCGGGTCGGTCGCCTCGCCCGGCAGGGCCCGGGTCCGCATCAGCAGCCCCAGCGCGGCGCCGGCGATCGTCGCGTGGACCCCGCTCTCGTGCGTCAGGACCCAGACCGCGACCGCCAGCGGTACCGCGACCGCCCACCCCGGCACCCGCAGCGCCCGCAGCCACGCCGCGGCCCGCCCGGTCTGCAGCAGCCCGAACACGGCGAGCAGGCCCAGCGCGGCCACGAGCGGCGGCCAGCTCACCCCGGCCGCGTAGAACACCGCGATCACGACGATGGCGACGAGGTCGTCGACGACGGCGAGGGTCAGCAGGAACGTACGCAATGCGGGCGGGATCCCGCGGCCGACCAGGGCCAGCACGGCGACGGCGAATGCGACGTCGGTCGCCATCGGGATGCCCCAGCCGGCGGCGGCCTCGCCGTGCCCGGCGTTGACCAAGGTGAACACGAGCGCCGGGACGACGACACCGGCCAGGGCGGCGGCGATCGGGAGCAGCGCCCGGCGCGGGTGGCGCAGCTCGCCGTGGACGAACTCCTGCTTGAGCTCGTTGCCGACGAGGAAGAAGAACACCGCGAGCAGCCCGTCGGCGGCCCACACGGCCAGCGACAGGTGTAGATGCCAGGCGGCCGGCCCGACCTCGGTGCCGCGCAGCGTCTCGTAGGCCGCGGCCCACCGCGAGTTCGCCCAGACCAGCGCCGCGACCGTCGCCACGAGCAGCAGCACGCCCCCGACCACGTCCCGGCGCAGCGCCGCAGCGACCTTCACCGCCGCCATCCTACGGTCGGGACCAGCGGCTTTCGCTCACTCGCAGCGCGCCACGGGTGGCCGCCCGCGGATGAACTACGCCCCGCCGCCGCGGAACCCGGGGGAGCGGATGGCCGCGGCGATGCCCCGGCTGATGGCCGCCACGGAGGGCGGCATCTTCTTGCTGGTCCCGGCGCTGCGGCTGACCCGGGCGGCGCGGGTGAGCGCGGCCTGAGGACGGCCTCCGGCGGGGCAATGCGAACCGCGGACATCGACTACGGTGACGTCCGTGACCTATCCACCGAGCGGTGAACCCAGCCACGACCAGTACTACGGCGCCCAACCGGCGCCGTCCGGGCCACCGACCGGTGCCTTCCCGGGCCAGCCGGCCACGCCCGGCTACCCGCCGCAGCCGCAGTACGGGGAGCCGGCCGCGCCGGGCTACCGGCCGCCGCAGCAGTACGGGGAGCCGGCCGCGCCGGGCTACCCGCCGCAGCAGTACGGGGAGCCGGCCGCGCCGGGCTACCCGCCGCAGCAGTACGGGGAGCCGGCCGCGCCCGGCCACCCGTCACAGCCGCAGTACGGGGCGCCGCAGTACCCGCCGCCGACCGGCGCTTTTCCGAGCCAGCCGCCGGGGCCGCCGCCGACCGGGGCCTTCCCCGGCCAGCCGGCCGCGCCGGGTTACCCACCGCAGTACGCGCCGCCCCCCGGGTACCCGCCGCAGCCGCCGCCCACCCAGTCCTGGCAGGCGCCCGGGCCGCCGCCCGGCGGACCGCGCGGCACGATGCCCTGGGTGCTGATCAGCGTGATCGCCGGCGTCGTGGTCCTGGCCCTGGTCGGCGGCGTGCTGGCCATCCGCCAGCTGACGAGCTCCGACGACCCGGAGACGCCGAGCGCCCAGTCGGCCTCGACCACGGGCGCGACCACCACCGGCCCCGCGCTGCCGACCAGGGCCCCGACGAAGGGCGCCACCCCGACGAAGGCGGCCGCGCCGGCGAAGTACGCCGCGCCGGGCGACCTGTGCTCGTCGGACCTGACCGCGCTCGGCCCCTACGCGGCCAAGAAGGAGAAGTCCACGCCGAACGTGCGCAAGACCGGCGACGTCGCCCGCTCGGACTGCGACTTCGATCTGCGCATGTCCTCCGGCGTGAAGGTGACCTTCGGCATCAAGACCCAGGTGTACGCGACCGCCGAGGACGCGAAGGACTACTTCGACGTCGGCTACGACGCGGACAAGAAACGGTTCTTCGACGCCGACCTGAGCGGCCTGGGCGAGCAGTCGTACGGCACCAACCGGGACTGGGACATCGGCTCGAAGACCAGCGACTATACGATCCGCCTGGTCGACAGCAACCTCTACTTCTCGGTGAGCCTGGTGACCTTCGGCACCAGCTTCGTGCCGAAGGACCAGCTCAAGCCGAAGGTGATCGACGAGGCCAAGGCGCTCATCGCCAAACTGCCCACGGCCTGACGCCGTCCGCCCGGCCGGGGGAAGCGCCTGTCGTTTCCCCCGGCCGCGGGGGCGTCAGAAGGTGTACGGCGTGTCGTACTCCGGCATCAGCACCCGGGCGCGCGGCGAGGCCTGGTGGATCGCGGCGACGAACGCGTCGAGCTTCGCCTTGTCCGAGGCGGCCACCGCCGGCGGGTTGTGCAGCGGGGTCTCGAAGTTGTCCCAGTGCACCGGGACGACCACCCGCGGGTGGTCCAGCGCCGTCAGCAGCCGCGCGGTGAAGTCGTGCACGACGCCGCCGGACGGCAGGGCGACCATCGCCACGTCCGGGGCCAGGCCGGTGAGGTTGCGCCCGACGAAGTCGCTGCCGCCCATGAAGAAGACCTTCGGGCCGCCGGCGATCGTCACCTGGTAGGCGAGGGTGTCGCCCTCCGGCAGGTCCGCGATCGTCTGCGGGGCCGGCGGCTGGGCGACCCGCACGCCCGGGAACGCGAGCGAGTAGGCGGCGTTGCGGCTGTGCAGCGCCGCGATCACCTCGACGGTGTAGTCGCCGAAGTCGAGGTACTCGCCGCCCTTGACCGGGATCGCCTGGCCGCCCGGGACGCCCGAGGCGAGCGCCAGGTGGTAGGCGGTGAGGGTGCCCAGGACGCGGACGCCGGCGACGGTCTTCGCGATGTGCGGTACGTCGTTGAAGTGGTCCCAGTGCGTGTGCGTGACCAGGACCGTCTCCGGCTTGCCGATCCGCGGGCCGATCGCGTCGGGGTCGGCCTGAAGCGGCGTCGCCGGGTCGAACGCGCCGGTGAACAGGCCGGTGGGGTAGCGCGTGAGGTACGGGTCGACGAGGACCGTGCGCCCGTTGACGTCGATGCGCCAGCCGGAGGTACCGAACCATCGGAATGTGCCGTTGCCGGAGCGGTCGGCGGCCGGGGCGGCCGCGGCTCGGCCGGCGGCGGCGAGGCCGGTGGCCACGGCGGTGCCGGCGACGGCGGTGCGGATGAGGGCGCGGCGGTTCAGATCACGAGTTTCGATCATGGCGACCACCCAAGCACCGCGCCGCTCGGGCTGTCCAAGACCAAGGCCCGGCACGGCCCATATCCGAGTGGATATCAGCGCTGGTCACGCAGCCCGGCGACGGCGGCCGCGGCGGCCCGGCCCAGGGCCGTGTCGACCTCGATGCGGGGCGCGCGGCCGCCGCCGGTGACGAAGACCGCGACCGCGTAGCGACCGCCGTCCGGGTACTCCGCGACCCCGATCTCCATCGCGAGCCCCGGCAGCGTGCCGGTCTTGCCCGCGACCCGGACCTCGGCCGGGAACCCCGACCGGAGCCGGGTCCAGAACATCTGCCGGGCCATGAGGTCGCGGACCGCCGCGCACGCCGCGGGCGGGCCGGCCTCGTCGCGCCAGACCAGGCCGAGCAGGCGGGTCATCTCCTCGGGGGTGCTCGACGTCGTGCGCCGCGGGTCGAACACGCGCAGCGCCGCCACCCGCTCCGGCGGCAGCGTCGGGAACAGCCGCGCGAACTCGGCGTCGTCGCGGGCGCCGATGTCGGCGAACATCGACTCGAGCATCTCCCGGGGGCCGCCGACGACGTGGGTGCGGTGCAGGCCGAGCTCGGCGGCGAGCAGCGCGAGCAGGTCCGGGCCGCCGAGTCGGCGCAGCAGGACGTCGGCGGCGCTGTTGTCGCTGACGGACATGGCGAAGTACGCGAGGTCGCGCAGGGACAGCTCGACGTCGTCCGCGCATCCGGCGGTACCCCAGCCGCCGAGGCGGTCGCCGGCGCCGATCACGACACGCTCGGCCGGGTCGAGGGCGCCGGCCGCGACCTGCCGGGCGAACTCCAGGACCAGCAGGACCTTGACGATCGACGACAGCACGACCGGCTCGCCGGCGCCCACGCCGACCGCCCGCCCCGAGTCGATGTCGCACGCGTGCAGCCGGCCCCGCACCCCGGCCGCGGCGAAGGCCTCCTCGATCAACATAAGGTCAACTCTATGGCCGACCTGTCCAGGCACCTGCGGTATTTCCTCGTCGTCGCCGAGGAGCTGCACTTCAGCCGGGCCGCGGAGGTGCTCGGCATCGCCCAGCCGCCGCTGAGCCAGGCGATGCGCCGCCTGGAGCGCGAACTGGGCGTGACGCTGTTCGACCGGCTGCCGCGCGGTACCGAGCTCACCGCGGCCGGCCGCGCCCTGCGCGACGAGGCGCCCCAGTTCCTGGCGGCCGAGCGGCGCCTGCGCGCGCTCATGCACAGCATCCGCGACGGCGACCTCGGCACCCTGCGCGCCGGGGTGCCGCCGGAGACGCCCGCGGCCGCTCTCGGCGAGCTCCTGCGCCGCCTCGGCGAGCAGGCCCCCGGGCTCGACGTCGACCTGCAGGAGCTGACCACCGCCGAGCAGCTCGACCTGCTGGCCGCGGCGCGGCTGGACGTGGGCCTCGTGCACCACCCGGTCGACGCGGCCGACCTGCGCCGCGGACCGGTCACCCGGGTGCGTCTCGGCGTCGTGCTGCCGCGCGTCTCGCCGCTGGCCCGGCTGGCCGAGCTCACCGCGGACCAGCTCGCCGGGCAGGGGCTCGTGGTGTTTCCGCGGGCGACGGCGCCGGCGTGGTACGACACCCTGATCGGCGCCTGCCGGGAACTCGGGTTCGTGCCGTCGCGGGTGCGCCACGCCCGCAATCCGGAGTTCCTCTGCGGCCTCGTCCTGGCCGGGCTCGGGGTGGGCCTGGAGCGCGAGGACGCGGTGCGGCGCGAGCCGCGGGTCGCGTGGCGGCCCCTCGCGGGCGACCCGCTGTGGCAGGAGACGTCGGCGGTGTGGCCGCGGCGCGCCCCGCACCCGGCGGCGGCGCGGTTCGGCGAGCTGGCCGGCGCCGTGCTGGAGACCCGTGCCGACGTGCCCGGGCGCATCCTGGGCGCGCCGGGCCCGTGGTCGGTGGTGTTCGATCGCGCGCGTACCGCAGACTGACGTCAGGCGGGGGCGGTCACGGCGTGCAGCAGGAAGTCCACGAGGCGCCGGGCGTGGGCGGCGGTGTCCTGGGCGAGCGCGGCCCGCATGTCCGGCGGTGTGCTCATCGCGTGCATCATGGCGCCGCCGACGAGCGTGTCCAGCAGCAGCGTGATCGACGCGCCGGCGGGCAGCTCGCCACGGTCGATGCCGCGGCGCACGATGGCCCGTGCGGCGAGCGTCTGGGCCGTGCGCATCGCCTCGTAGTGCTCGGCGACGCCGGGGATCGTGGCGGCCTCCAGGGGCAGGCGCAGCGCCGCCCGGCTCGTGGGCCCGGCGTACAGGTCGAGCATCTGGGTCGCCAGCTCGACGAGGTCGCCGTCCAGGCTCCCGGTGTCGACGTCGCTGACCTGGAGCAGCCCGGTCGTGAGGGCGTCGGTCAGCAGCGCCTCCTTGCCGGCCCAGCGCAGGTAGACCGAGGCCTTGCCGACGCCGGCGCGCCGGGCGACGACCTCCATGGCGAAGCCGGCCCAGCCGTTGTCGCCGAACACGTCCAGCGCGGCCCGGACGATCCGGCGGTCCACCGCCGGGTCGCGGGGCCGGCCCGCCGCTGAGGGCGTCTCGCTCATCGTGACCATCCTCCGGGTCGACCGGGCCGGGCGTATTGCTGAACGGTTTCCGTCAGAATACACTGCTGAAACATGAACGGTTAGCGTTCAGTATTGGAGGGCGGCATGACACCGGACGAACTCGAGGCGCTGCGCGATGCCGTGCATGGGGCCGCCGCGAAGCACTGGGGCCGGGCCACGGCCGCCGGGACCGTCGACCTCGACGACGTGTACTCGGCCGGCGAGGCCCAGGGCTGGTTCGAGATCGGCGCGGACGACAACCTCGCCGCCGCGCTGACCGTCACCCGGGCGCTCGGCGCGGTCGCCTGCCCGCTGCCCGTCATGGACGCCTTCGTCGCGGCCCGCCTTGGGCTGTCCGGGCGGATCCTCGTCACCGTTGTGCCGGAGCACCTGGACGCGGCCGGGGCGGCCACCCAGGTGCTGCTCCTGAAGGAGGCCTCGCTGCACGAGATCACCGGCCGCGAGGAGCAGCCCGGCCTGGCCGTCCCGGCCTGGTCCAGCGTGCGCCTCGGCCCGCCCGTGCGGATCGTCGAGATCGCGGCCCGGCGGCGCGACGAGGCCGTCGCGCTGCTGCGGCTGGGTCTGGCCGCCCGGGCCCTGGCCGCCGCGCAGCGCGCCCACGAGATGGCGGTCGAGCACGCCAAGGTACGCCGGCAGTTCGGCCGGGCGATCGGCTCGTTCGGCGCGGTCCAGCAGCGGGCGGCCACGTGCCAGATCGACGTGAGCGCCGGCAACCACCTCATCGACCGGGCCGCCGAGGCGTACGCCGCCGGCCGCGACGACTGGCCGCTGCGGGCCGAGATCGCGGTCGAGTTCGCCGCCGCGGCCGCCCGCCGGGTGCAGCTCGGCGCCCACCACACCCTGGCCGCCATCGGGTATTTCGAGGAGCACGAGGCGCCGTGGCTGTTCCGCCGCGTGCACGCCGACGTCACCCGGCTGGCCGATCTCCCGCCCGGCCCCGGCAGCGTCGCCGACGTGCTGGTCGAGACCGGCTCGTCGCTGCCGGCCCTCGACGCCGACGAGCCGTTCCGTCACGAGGTCCGCGCGCTGATCGCCGCCTCGGACGACGGGACGGTCGCCGACGCGATGGCCGCGCGCGGCTGGTTCGGGATGGGCTGGCCGGAGCAGGCCGGCGGCCGCAACGCCTCGCTCGCCGAGCAGGTCGTGCTGCACGAGGAGATCACGTACGCGCGGGCGCCCGTCACGCTGCAGCTCGGCTCGGTGATGCTGCTCGGCGGCTCGATCCTGCGGCACGGCAGCGCCGAGCAGCAGCAGACGTTCCTGCCGCTGATCCGGGCCGGGAAGCTGCGCTTCTGCCTCGGTTACAGCGAGCCCGAGGCCGGCTCCGACCTGGCCTCGCTCCGCACACGCGCCGAGCGCGACGGCGACGGCTGGGTGGTCAACGGGCAGAAGCTGTGGACCACCGGCGGCCACGAGGCCAGCCACGTCTGGCTGGCCACGCGCACTGACCCCGGTGCCAACCCGCGGCACGCCGGGATCACCGTCTTCCTCGTGCCGATGGACACCCCCGGCATCACCGTGCAGCGGCATCGCGCCCTGTCCGGGGAGATCTCTTGTACGGTCTTCTACGACGACGTACGCATCCCCGACAGCTACAGGGTCGGCGAGGTCGACGGCGGCTGGAAGGTCATCACCGACGCCCTGGCCGGCGAACGCGTCCTCATGGGCGGCATCGCCGCGAGCCTGCTGCGCCAGCTCGACGACCTCCTCGGCGTCGTGCGCACAGATCCCGATCGCTATGTCGGCCCGCGCGGATCGGCGCGGCGGGCCCGCCTCGGCGAGCTGGCCGTGACCCTGCAGGCCAACCGGGCCCTCGTGGCCGCCGCGATCGGCGCCACCGCCGGCGGCCTCGGCGCCCGCCTCGAGGCGCCGATGGCGGGCGTCCTGGGCGGCGAGCTGGCCGAGCAGTTCGGCGAGGCGATGCTCGACATCCTGGGCCCGCGCGCGGCCCTGACCGGCGACTTCGAGTACGGCCTCCGGCTGTCGATCATGTACGTGGTCGGCGGCGGCACCAACGACATCCAGCGCGGGCTCATCGCCCGCGGACTCGGCCTTCCCCGCTAGGGGCTGTATCGAAGTGGATGGCCGGGCTGCGGCGGACTCAGGCGTCGCCGGGAACCGTAGCGGTCACACCCCGATACAACCCCGGTATCGGGGCGCGCCCGGCGCGGCCCCAGCCGACGCCTGAGCCTCGCCTCGCTCCGACCCCCACTTCGATACAGCCCCTAGCTAGGGGCTGTACACCCCTTGGAGCAGTACATGCCGTCTGACATCACCGGCGAGCGGCTCACGAGCCTCTTCCGGCCCCGCAGCGTCGCCCTGGTCGGCGCCGCCAACAAGTCCACCTTCTCCGGCCTGGCCTACCGCAACCTCGTCGAGTTCGGCTTCGACGCGAACACGTTCCTGGTCAACCGCCGCGGCGCGGAGACCCACGGCCGGGCCACGGTCACGTCCTGCCGGGAGATCGGCGAGCCGGTCGACGTCGCGTACCTCATGGTGCCGCAGGCGGGCACGCTGGAGGCGCTGGACGACGTCGCCGCCGCGGGGATCCGCAACGCGGTCGTGCTCTCCTCCGGCTACGGGGAGGCGGGCGAGGCCGGCCGCGCGGCGCAGGAGGAGCTCGTCGCGCACGCCCGGTCGCTGGATGTCGCACTGCTGGGCCCGAACATGCTCGGCTTCGCCAACTTCGTCGACCGGATTCCGGTGTGCTCGATCCCCGAGCTGCCCACGGTCGCCGGGCCGGTCGCGCTGCTGTCGCAGAGCGGCGCCAGCTCCGCGGCCATGCTGCAGTTCGCCACGATGGTCAACGTCGGGCTGTCGTACATGGTCACCCTCGGCAACGAGGCCATGATCACCGCGGGGCACGTGCTGGACTTCGTCGTCGACGACCCGCACACCCGCGCGGTCGCCGTCTTCATGGAGACCGTCCGCGACCCGGAGGTGTTCCGCCGCGCCGCCCGCCGGGCCGCCGAGGCGGGCAAGGCGGTGGTCGTGCTCAAGGCGGGCAGCAGCGAGCTGTCGGCCCGGACCGCGGCCGCGCACACGGGGGCGCTCGTCGGCGACGACCGGGTCATCGACGCGGTCTTCGCGGAGCTGGGCGTCATTCGCGTCGACAGCATCGAGGACATGCTCATCACGGCGGGTGCCGCGGCGGCGCTGGGCCGGCTGGAGCGCCCCGGCATCGGCATCGTGTCGATCTCCGGCGGCGCCTGCGACATCATCGCCGACCGGGCCGAGGACCTCGGCGCCGCCCTGCCCGAGCTGGCCGAGGAGACCCGCACGGCGCTGGCCGACATCATGCCGGCGTACGGCACCATCCAGAACCCGCTCGACGTCACCGGGGCCGCCATCCTCGACCCGACCATCTTCACCCGCTCGGTCCAGGTGCTCTCGAACGACCCGTCGATCGGCGTCGTCGGCATCGTGCAGGGCATGCCGTGGATCGACGACGGCCGGCCGTACTTCGGCCAGATGTTCATCGACGCCATCGGCGCCGGGATGGCCGCCGCGGCCGGCCCGACCGCCTTCATCAACCAGGTCGTGCAGCCGGTCACCGACTACAGCCGCGACGTCATGGCCAAGGGCGGGGTCCCGTACGTCATCCCGGGGCTGCGCCAGGCGGTCGTCGCCCTGCGCAACGTCGCCTGGTGGTCGCAGGCCTCCCGCGTGACGACGGTGGCGGCGCCGCCGGCGGCCGTCGTCGTGCCGCCGCGCGAGACCCGGTCCGGCCACTGGTCGGAGGCCGCCGCCCGCCGCCTGCTCACCGATGCCGGCGTGCCCGTTGTTCCCGCCCGCCTCGCCGCCTCGGCCGACGAGGCGGTCGCGGCCGCCGCCGAGCTCGACCGGCCCCTCGCCCTCAAGATTGTCTCGCCCGGCATCCTGCACAAGAGCGACATCGGCGGGGTACGGCTCGACGTCGCCCCGGACGAGGCGGCCGTCCGGGCCGCCTACGCCGCGGTGACCGCGGCCGCCGCCGCCGTACCCGGCGCCCGCGTGGACGGCGTGCTCGTGAGCCCGATGCGCCGCGGCGGCGTCGAGCTGCTCGTCGGCGTGGTCCGCGACGCCCAGTGGGGGCCGATGCTGGCCGTCGCCTTCGGCGGCATCTACGTCGAGATCCTGCACGACTCCGTGCTCGCCCCTCTGCCGGTCACCCCGGCGCAGGCCCGCGGGCTGCTCGAGCGCCTGCGCGGCATCGCCCTGCTGCGGGGCGCGCGCGGCGGCACGCCCGCCGACCTCGGCGCCGTCGCCGCCGCCGTGGCCCGCGTCGGCGACCTCGCGCTCGCCCTCGGCGACGACCTCGAATCCCTCGAAATCAACCCGCTCCGGGTCGACGGCGACGTCGTCGAGGCGCTCGACGCCGTCGTCACCTGGGCGCGAAAGGACCGGCACTGATGCGTACCGCCCTGACCGACCTGCTCGGCGTCGAGTACCCGATCGTCGGCTTCAACCGCTCGCCCGGCGTCGTCGCCGAGGTCACCAGGGCCGGCGGCTTCGGCGTGCTCGCCGCGTCGGCCTTCACCCCGCAGGAGCTCGACGCGCAGCTCACCTGGATCGAGGAGCAGGTCGGCGACCGGCCCTACGGCGTGGACATGCTCGTACCGTCGAAGTTCGCGGCCGGCGATCCGCAGAACCTGATCGCCAGCCTGCGGGCGCAGATCCCGGCCGAGCACTTTGCGTTCGTGCGGAGCCTGCTGGAGCGGTACGACATCCCGGCCGCGCCCGCCGGCCTGCGCGACTTCGACGAGATCGCGGCGGGCATCAACCCGGACGGCGCCGCCGCGCTGCTCGACGTCGCGTTCAAGCACAACATCAGGCTGTTCGCCAACGCGCTCGGCGCGCCGCCCGCGGAGCTGGTCGAGCGCAGCAAGGCCGCCGGGGTGGTGGTCGCGGCGCTCGTCGGGCAGGCCAAGCACGCCCAGCGCCAGGTCGAGGCCGGCGTCGACGTCCTGATCGCGCAGGGCACCGAGGCCGGCGGGCACACCGGCACGATCGCGACCATGGTGCTCACACCCGAGATCGTGGAGATCGCCGGCGACCGCCCGGTGCTCGCCGCCGGCGGCATCGGCTCCGGCCGCCAGATGGCCGCCGCCCTTGCCCTGGGCGCGGCCGGCGTGTGGACCGGCTCGGTGTGGCTGTCCAGCGAGGAGGACGTCGCCAACCAGGCGATCAAGAACAAGTTCCTGGCCGCGACCAGCAACGACACGCTGCGCTCGCCGACGCGCACCGGGAAGCCCGCGCGGCAGCTGCGCACCGCCTGGCACGACGCCTGGGCGGCCGCCGGCGCCCCGCAGCCGCTGCCCATGCCGCTGCAGCCGCTGCTGGTCAACGACGCCTGGAACCGCATCGACGCCGCCGCCCAGGCCGGCCACGAGGGCGCCCTGGAGCTGGAGTCCTTCTTCGTCGGCCAGATCGTCGGCTCCTTCCGGGACGTCCGCCCCGCCGCCGACATCCTGCGCACGATCGCCGCCGACTGCGAACGGCGCATCCGCGACCTGTCCGCCCTGCTCTGACCGGGAGTCACCTGTCATGTCACCGAACCTCGACGACCTTGACCCGCGCACCCCCGTCGTGGTGGGCGTCGGGCAGTCGTCCGAACGCCTCGACACCCCCGGCTACCGCGGTCGCTCACCGGTCGACCTCGCCGCCGACGCGGCCCGGGAAGCCCTGGCCGACGCCGGGGTCGACCCCGCCGCCGTCGACACCGTCGCCGCGACGCGGCAGTTCGAGAATTCGACGCCGATGTCGCGGGCGCCGCTGGGCCGCTCCGACAACTTCCCGCGCTCGGTCGCCGGGCGCCTGGGCGCCGACCCGAAGCGCGCCGTGCTCGACGTCAGCGGCGGGCAGAGCCCGCAGCACCTGGTCAACGAGTTCGCGGCGGCCATCGCGGCCGGGGACGCGGAGGTGGTACTGCTCTTCGGCGCCGAGGCCATATCGACGATCGAGCAGCACGCGAAGGCCGCCGACCGGCCCGGCTTCGCCGAGCACGCCGACGGCGACCTCGAGGACCGCGGCTACGGCCTGCGCGGGCTCGTCTCGATGCACCACGCCGCCCATGGGCTCGCCGACGCGCCGAGCCAGTACGCGCTGTTCGACAACGCCCGCCGGGCCCGGCTCAAGCTGACCCGCGAGGAGTACGCGCGGGCGATCGGCGAACTGTTCGCCCCGTTCACCCGCGTCGCCGCGGCCAACCCGCACGCGGCCGCCCCGACCGAGCGCGACGCCCGGGAGCTGGTCACGCCGACCGAGGCGAACCGTCCGATCGCGGACCCGTACACCCGCTACGTGGTGGCCCGGGAGAAGGTCAACCAGGGCGCCGCCGTCCTGCTCATGTCCGTCGCCGCCGCCCGCCGGCTCGGTGTGCCCGCCGACCGGTGGGTGTTCCTGGCCGGCCACGCCGACCTGCGCGAGCGCGACCTCATGCAGCGTGCGGACCTGTCCCGCGGCCCGGCCTCGGTCCGGGCCGCCGAACACGCCCTCGAGGTCGCGGGCATCGGCCCCGGTGACCTGGCCGCGATCGACCTCTACAGCTGCTTCGCCGCCCCGGTGTTCAACATCGCCGACGGCCTCGGCCTCGCCCCGCAGGACCCCCGGGGCCTGACGGCCACCGGCGGCCTGCCGTTCTTCGGCGGGGCCGGCAACAACTACTCCATGCACGCCATCGCCGAGATCGTCGGCCGGGCCCGCCGGAATCCGGGCCGCTACGGGCTCGTCGGCGCCAACGGCGGCATCATGAGCAAGTACTCCGTGGGCGTCTACAGCACCACCCCGTCGCCGTGGCGGCCCGACGACAGCGCCCGGCTGCAGGCCGAGATCGACGCGTGGCCCGCACCGGACGAGGCCCGGCAGGCCGACGGCTGGGCCACCATCGAGACGTACACCGTGAAGCACGCCCGCGACGGCAAGCGCATCGGCATCGTCATCGGGCGCCTGGAGGCGGACGGGCGCCGGTTCGTGGCCCGCACCGACGACCGCGACACCGCGACCGTCGAGCTGCTCGGCACCGGCGAGCCGATCGGGCAGCGCCTCTATGCGCGCTCCTTCGGCTTCGGCAACCGGGTCACCGTCGACGAGGCGACGATGCGGCAGTTGTACCCGGCCGAGCCCGCGGTGCTGCGCGAGCGCTACGAGCACATCCTGACCCGCCGCGACGGACACCTGCTCGAGGTCACCATCAACCGCCCCGAGGCGCGCAACAGCCTGCACCCGATGGCCAACGACGAGCTCGACCACGCCTTCGACGCCTACTTCGCCGCCGACGACCTGTGGGTCGCGATCCTCACCGGCGCCGGGGACAAGGCCTTCAGCGCCGGCAACGACCTCATCTACTCCGGCTCCGGCCGGCCCATGTGGGTGCCGAAGAACGGCTTCGCGGGCCTGACCAGCCGGCGGTACCTGCCCAAGCCGGTCATCGCCGCGGTCAACGGCTTCGCCATGGGCGGCGGCTGCGAGATCGCCCTCGCCTGCCACCTCGTCGTCGCCGACGCCACCGCGCGGTTCGCCCTCAGCGAGGTCAAGGTGGGCCTGATCGCCGGCGCGGGCGGCGTCGTACGGCTGCCCCGCACCGTGCCGGCCAAGCTGGCCAACGAGATGATCCTCACCGGGCGCCGGCTCACCGCCGACGAGGCCCTCGCCTGCGGCCTCGTCAACCGCGTCACCGGGGCGGGGCAGGCGATCGAGGGCGCCCGCGCCCTGGCCGCCGACATCCTCGAGTCGTCGCCGACCTCGGTGCGGATCTCGCTGCAGGTGATGGCCGAGACGCGCGGGATTCCCGACGTCGTCGAAGCGGTCACCCACCACAGCCCGGCCCTCGACGAGCTCATGGTGAGCGAGGACATGATGGAGGGGCTGACGGCGTTCGCCGAGAAGCGCCGGCCCCGGTGGCGCAACCGCTGACCCGACCGTTGAATAGGGGGAAAGCCCCCGGTCGAAATCGGGGGAAGTCCGGATCGTTTCGAGCGGTCCGGACATCAAGACTCTTCTCATGACCGACACGCCCAGGTTCAGCATCGTCATTCCGTGCTTCAACGAGGCCGGGTACGTCACCGACGCCCTCCTCTCCCTGCGCAAGCAGGACTTCGAGGGCGAGTTCGAGGTCGTCGTGGTCGACAACAACTGCACGGACGACACCGCCGGCATCGCCCGCGACTTCGGTGCACGGGTCGTGACCGAGCCGGTGCCCGGCGTGTGCAACGCCCGGCAGCGGGGCACGGAGGCGGCGCGCGGCGAGATCGTCGTCTCGGCCGACGCCGACACGGTCTACGATCGCGACTGGCTGAGCCGCATCGACGCCCGGTTCCGGGCCGACGAGCGCGTCGTGGCGGTGGTCGGGCCGTGCCGGTACGCCGACGGCCCGCGCTGGGGCAAGACCTACGCCCGGATGCTGTTCGGCGCCGTCAACGGCGTCTACAAGATGACCGGCCGCGCGGTCTACGCGAGCGCGACGAACATCGCGTTCCGGCGCGAGGCCTGGACCGGCTACGACACCACCCTGACCCAGGGCGGCGACGAGCTCGACCAGCTGCGCCGCCTGCGGCCGCAGGGCCGGATCGTCTACGATCACGCCAACCCGACGTACACCTCGGGCCGGCGGCTCAGCCGTGGACTGACCTACAACCTGTTCGTGAGCCTGCCCGTGCACTACGTGCTGACCTACGCCGTGAACCGCGCCGCGGGCCGCCGCGTGCTCGGCCAGGCCCCGGCGTTCCGGGAGACGTCCCGATGATCGTGCTCGCGGTCCTGACCCTGGCGGCGGCGCTGGGCGTGTCCTACTGGCTGCTGATGTCGCCGTTCGCGCCGTCTTCGCGGCGGTACCCGTACCACGCCCCCGCCACCGAGAAGGTCGTCGCCCTGACCTTCGACGACGGGCCCAACGAGCCGTACACCTCGCAGATCCTCGACCTCCTGAAGGCCAACGACATCCGGGCGACGTTCTTCCACGTCGGCCAGTGCGTCGAGCGCCACCCGGAGGTCGCGGTGCGCGCCCTGGACGCCGGCCACGTGCTGGGCAACCACTCGCTGAGCCACCGGTTCGGCACCTACCTGCGGCCGCGGGCCTTCGAGCGCGAGGTCGAGCGCACCCAGCACATCCTGGAGGGGGTCACGGGCCGCACACCGGCCCTGGCCCGCACGCCGTGGCTCTGGCGCCAGCCGGCCCTGCTGCGCATGCTGCGCCGCCGCGGGCTGCACGCCGTGGCGGGCGAGTTCGTCCACGCCCTCGAGGTCTTCCAGCCGTCGGGGGTACGGATGGCCCGCCGCGCGATCGCCAAGACCCGCCCGGGCTCGATCCTCATCTTCCACGACGGCTTCGACAGCCGCGGGGGAGACCGGACGCAGACGGTGGTCGCGGTGCGCGAGACGATCGCGGGGCTGCTGGCGCGGGGGTACCGCTTCGTGACGGTGGACGAGCTGCTGGGCGTGCCGGCGTACCAGGCGTAGCCGTCACTGCGGGACAGGGGAGCGCCGCCGGCCGATCCGGGCGCGGCGGCGCGGGACCGGGAGGCGGCGGATCAGGTCGGCGGCGGGTTCGGCGCCGAGCTCCGAGCGCAGCAGCGCCCGGTACGTCTCGTAGCTGCGCCGGGCCTCGACCCAGTTGCCCTCGGCCAGGTGGGCCTCGATCAGGGCCCGCTGCGCGCTCTCCCGCAGCGGCTCCACGCCCACCGCCGTCAGCGCCGCCTCCACCGCCTCCGCGCAGCGCGA
The DNA here is from genome assembly GCF_049995355.1 of Dactylosporangium sp. McL0621. Classification (NCBI taxonomy): domain Bacteria; kingdom Bacillati; phylum Actinomycetota; class Actinomycetes; order Micromonosporales; family Micromonosporaceae; genus Dactylosporangium; species Dactylosporangium sp. McL0621. The sequence goes on along the minus strand of NZ_CP188259.1, from coordinate 6,792,534 downwards.
CGACGCGCGGAGGCGTTCGCTCACGGCCTCGATCGCGTGCAGCATGCGCTGGCGCAGGCGTTCGCGCTCCATGAGGAGCCAGTCGTCGTACCAGCCGGGCAGCAGGTCCAGGGCGTCGCCCCACCACGGGGCGATGACGAGGTCGGCCGGCTCCTCGGTGCGCTGGATCAGGCGGGCCGCCCAGGCGTTGATCACGCTCAGGTCCACGGTGACCGCGCCGGACATGCACAGGGTCCACTTGTCCGCGTGGATCAGCTCGACCGGCAGCGTCCGCAGGCGCCACAGGGCCGAGCGCAGGTTGCCCGCGGCGCGGGCGTCGTCGCCGGTGGGCCACAGGGTTCCCGCGGCGCAGCGGCGCTCGATGCGGCCGGTCCGCAGCGCCACGAACACGAGCAGGCGCTTGCTGCCCTCCGGTACCTCGTAGCGGCGGCCGCCGAGGCTGAGACAGGGGCCGCCGGCCAGGTGCAGGACCGGGGTTCCGGCATCGGCGAACACACTGATCGTCACCGGCCCGCCTCCTCCGCGAAGCGCTCGAGGAACTCATGGACGGCGGCGGTCGCCGCTTCCACGTCGGGCAGCCGCCGGGACTCCTCGGCCGTGCGAGTGTCGACGTCCGGGTTCATGAGCACGGTGATCAGCAGGCCGGACGGTTGCCGTTGCACGCGGAGCACGCAGACGCCGGTACGGTTGGCTGGCATTGGCATGGCCCCAGCCTCGCCGGTCATCGTCACCGCACCGTGCTGCGCCGCCCCCGTATGCTCGCAGACTCCCGGCCGCGGCGACATACGACGTGTCACGTAGCCCGACCGGCGGACCTCGATGGGCTGAACGTCTTGACGAGGAGCCGACAGTACGGTCGAGTCCGGCTCCGCGGCCGAGATGCTGACAGTATGGCGGCGCTGTCGGCACGCGACTACGAGCGGATGCTCGACCTCGTCGTGTGCGCGATGGCCGACATCGACGAGGGTCGTTCGGCGTGGCAGCGTGTCTGCGTCGAGCTGGGCGGGTCCGTCGACGCCGCGCTCGCCGGGATGTTCGACATCGGCTGGCCCGAGGGCGTCACGCGCCGGCGGGTGGTCTGGCCCGTCTGGGTCGACGAGGTCGCCATGACCAACGGCGACTCCGCCGCCCACCCGCTGGTCCGGCACTTCGGCCTGCGCCGCGCCTGGCGTACCCGCACGCTGCGGGACGTGCCCGACGACTGCGGCTGGCTCACCGCGCCGCGGTACGCCGCCGCCCGCGAACAGCTCGGCGACGTCACCGAGCACGTGGGCGTGCCGCTGTCCGTCGTGCGCGGCGGGTTCCGCTTCCTGGCGCTCGGGCGCCCGGACACCAACTTCACCGAGCACGAGCAGGCGTACCTCTCCCGCGTCCAGCCCGTGCTCGCCCGGCTCGACGGCCACCTGGAGACCGTCGTGCGCTGGCGGGGCGCGAACGGCACCGGCAGCGCGCCGAGCGCGCTCGAGGAGCACCGGATCACCCCGCGCGAGCTGACCGTGCTGGCCCTGTTCGCCGACGGCCTGACCATCCCGGCGATCGGCCGCCGGCTCGGCATCTCGCCGCGGACGGTGACCAAGCACCAGGAGAACCTGCAGCGCAAGCTGCGCACCCGGGACCGGCTCACGACCGTCCTGCGGGCGCAGCGCCTCGGCATCGTCTGACCGGGGGCCGCCTTCGCGGTGACGCCGGGGTGACGCTCGGGCCCCACGCTGGGTTCGGAAATCTTCCTGGAAAGGCCGACCATGCTCATCACCGAACTCGCGCTGGTCGCGGACACTGCGAACGTGACCGGCTCACAGCTCAACCGCGTCGCCGCCGCGCTGCAGAAGCAGGCGATCCGCGACTTCGCGCCGATCTGGGACATCGTCGCCACGATCGACGGCTTCGAGCGCCTCGAGGACGTGCCGATCGGGTACTGGCCGATCATCGTCCGCGACGACATCGACGCCCCGGGCGCGGCCGGCGTCCACCTGGACCGCAACGGCCAGCCGTTCGCGCTCGTGCAGTTCGGCGACAGCTGGTCGCTGACCGCCAGCCACGAGATGCTCGAGATGCTGGTCGACCCGTTCGGCAACCGGCTCGTCGCCGGCCAGTCGCCCAAGCCGGACCAGGGCCGCGTCGAGTTCCTCGTCGAGGTCGCCGACCCCTCCGAGGACGCGCAGTTCGGGTACACCGTCAACGGCCTGCTCGTCTCGGACTTCTTCACGCCGCAGTTCTACGACCCGGTCGCCGCCGGCGGGGTGCGGTACACCTTCGGCGGTCACCTCACCGGCCCGCGCCGCATCGCCAAGGGCGGCTACCTCAGCTGGCACGACCCGATCAGCGACCACTGGTGGCAGCAGATCTGGTTCGACACCGACGAGCCGCAGTTCCGCGACCTGGGCCGCCTGACCGACCGCGCGGGCAGCCTGCGCTCCGCGATCGACGCCCGCACCCAGACGGCGCTGCGCATGGCCCGCGAGGGCGCCGGGTCGGCCCAGCTCACCTCGGCCCGCGAGCTGACCGCCCAGATCAAGACCACGACGGGCTCCCGGGCCGGCGACCTGCGCCGGCAGATCCAGGACATCCGCGACGCCGGCGCCACCGAGGGGGTGTGGGTCGACGTGCCGTAGTACCGAGCCGGTCAATCGGCGGCGCGGGCCAGCAGGAGCGCGCCGTGCAGGTAGGAGACGGCCCCGAGCGTGGCCGCCCGCACCGGGGCCGGGGGCCGGCGTTCACCGGGGGGCTGGCAGCGCGATCGCCGTGAGGACCAGGCCCGAGCGGGCCAGCCACCGGCCGTCGAGGCGGCTCATCGGGCCGGGCACGAGCAGCCGGGCCGTGAACGCGCCGGCCTCGGCGTCGATGGTGATGTCCGCCTCCGTGAAGTCGAGCCAGCGCCGCGCGAGCGGGTACCACGTCTTGTACACCGACTCCTTGGCGCTGAACAGCAGCCGGTCCCAGCGCACCTCCGGCCGCGCCCGCAGCAGCGCGCCGATGCGGTCCACCTCCCCGGGAAGGGCGATGGTGTCGAGGACGCCCTCGGGCAGCGGCTCGTCCGGCTCGGCGTCGACCCCGACGGAGGCGAGATCGCGATCGCGGGCGACAACGGCGGCACGGTACCCCGCGCAGTGCGTGATGCTGCCCACGACGCCCGGCGGCCACAGCGGCTCCCGCTTCGGGCCGGACAGCACCGCCACCGGCGGCTCCCCGAGCCCCAGCAGCGCCTGCCGCGCGCAGTGCCGGGCGGTGGTGAACTCCCGCCGCCGCTTCTCGACCGCGCCGGCGACCAGGCGCTCCTCCTCCGGCCACAGCTTCGCGTCGGGAGGGTCGCCGGTCACCTCGAAGGCGCTCGACGCCGCGGGCAGGATCTCCTCGATCAAGACGTCGTGAGCCGCTCGGTGATGTGCTCGGCCGGGGCGGGGCGGCCCAGGTGGTACCCCTGGCCGGTGTCGCAGCCGAGCTCCAGCAGGCGCCGCCGCTGGGCCTCCGTCTCGATGCCCTCGACGGTCACCGCGAGGCCCAGGTCGCGGCCGAGCTTGATCATGGCGGTGAGCACCGTGTGGTCGGGGCCGTCGGCGGCGTGGCGGCCCTTGAGGTAGCCGGCGAAACAACCCGCGATCTTGATGGTGTGCACGGGCAGGTTACTGATCTCGGCGAGTCGGCAGTTGCCGGTACCGAAATCGTCGAGTGAGATCCGCACGCCCATGCGGGCCAGGTCGTCGAGCGTGCCCAGGCCCTCCGGGTCGAGCAGGACGTTCTCGGTGACCTCCAGGTGGAGCAGGCCCTCGGGCAGCCCGGTCTCGTCGAGGATCGCCCGCACCATGGCCGGCAGGCCCGGCCGGCGCAGCTGCGCCTCGGCCACGTTGACGCTCACGAACATCGGCCGGTCGGGGTCGGCCGCGTGCCACGCGGCGGCCTGGACGCAGGCGCGGCGCAGGACGTCCTCGCCCAGCGGCACGATCAGGCCGGTGTGCTCGGCCAGGTCGATGAACCGGCCCGGCATGATCACGCCGTGGACCGGGTGCCGCCACCGCACCAGCGCCTCGGCGCCGGCGAGGTGCCCGGTGGCCAGGTCGACGAGCGGCTGGTACTCCACCACGAACTCGCCGCGGGTGAGCGCGTCGGGCATCTCCGCGCTGAGCGCGTGCCGGGCGCTCTCCTCGGCGGCGCGCTCCGGGTCGTAGACCATCCAGTGCCCGCGCCGCTCGCGCTTGGCCCAGGCCAGGGCCTGCTCGGCCGCGCCGAGCAGGGCCGCGGGGTCGGTGTCGGCGGCGGCCTGCTCGACGACGCCGACGCTGGCCCCGATCGGCAGGTTGTACCCGTTGTTGATCGGGAACGTGTGCGCGATCGCGGCGAGCGCCTCGTCGGCGGCCTTCGTCACCTCGTCCGGGCCGGTGGTGTCGGCCACGAGCAGGACGAAGGTGTCGTTGTCGAGGTGCGCGGCGAAGTGCCCGGCGGTGCGGGCGAGCCGGTCGAGGCGGTGCGCGACGGTACCCAGCACCTGGTCGCCGCTGCGGTAGCCGAGGCTCTCGTTGACGGTCCGGAACCGGTCGAGGTTGATCAGGCACAACCCGAGCCGGCGCCGCGGATGCCCCTCGAGGGCGTCGCCGAGCTGCCGCAGCAGCGCGTCGCGGTTGCGCGGGACGGTGTGGGTCCGCACGGTCAGCGTGCGCTTGGCCAGCTCGGCGCGCCGCAGCGCCTCCTGGGCCGCGACCGTCTGGTCGATGAGGGCGCCCGTGAAGCCGGTCGCGACGGCGCCCAGCAGCTCGTCCAGGCGGGCGCGGGCGTCCGGGCGGAGCATCCGCACATCGGCGAGGAAGCGGCGGCCGATGAGCATCGTCGTGCCGCCGAGCAGCTCCGGCGTGGCGATCCCGGCCGCCACGAGGTCGGCGCCGAGCTGCCGCCCGGGGGCGGCCGCGAACGGCTCGGCGTGCAGTGCCTCGGCGAGCCGCCGCGCGAACCGCTCGAGCAGGGCGTAGACCTCTTCGCGGCTGTGGCGCAGCACCGTCTGGCCGGTGACGACACGGGTCCAGGCCCGGGTGAACGCGTCGATGCCGGCCGTCCGGCCATCGGACGGGATCACGCCGCTGATTATGGTCCAACGACAACGCTGAATGCCAGCGCCACGCGGACGCAAAGCCGATCTACGGTTTGCGGCCGACGGCCGCGAGCACCTCCGGCCGGGGCTCGGTGCCGCGGTCCTCGGGCTCGGGGTGCCAGTCGGTCACCGGTACGACACCCGGCGCGACGACCTCCAGCCCGTCGAGCAGCCCGCGGATCTGCTCCGCGCTGCGCAGGTGCAGCGGGGTCGAGGTGCGCTGGTACACCCCCTTGACCGCATCGGCGTCCTCCTCGTGCTGCGGCGGCGGCGAGCCGTGCGAGATCGCGATGAAGCTGCCCGGCTTCACCGCCTCCCGGAACCGGCGCACGATGCCCGCCGGGTCGTCCTCGTCCGGCACGAAGTGCAGCACCGCGATGAGCATGACCGCGACCGGCTCGGTGAAGTCCAGCAGCCCGCTCACCGCGGGGTGGCGCACGATGTCGTCCGGGCGGCGCACGTCGCCGACCATCACGTCGGCGTTCGGGTTGCTCGCGAGGATCGCGCGGCCGTGCGCGACGGCGACCGGGTCGATGTCGACGTACATCACCCGGGCCCCCGGATCGGCCTGCTGCGCCACCTCGTGGACGCTGGCCAGGGTCGGGATGCCCGAGCCGACGTCGAGGAACTGCCGCACGCCGCCGGCCACCAGCCGGCGCACCGCCCGGCCCAGGAACGCCCGGTTGGCCAGCCCGATCTGGCGCGCGTTCGGCGCCATCGACACGACTCGCTCGACCATCTCCCGGTCGGCCGCGAAGTTGTGGAACCCGCCCAGCGAGTAGTCGTACATCCGCGCCGCGTTCGGCACGCTGATGTCAATGTCCTCCGGTGCCCACTCCGGTCGCGTCATCGCCGTACCGCACCCCCCGTGTCGTCGTCAGCGCCGTCATATTATGGCCACATGGCCGAAGCCGCCAGGCCCTGAAGATTTTGAGTTTCCGGGCCCGGCGATCAATCGACGCTGTCGACCATACCGATGCGGCGGAGGATGCGGTCCGCGTCCCGGTGGCCGGCCGCGCCCGCCGGGTCGCCGAGCTCGTCCGCGCACCGCGCCGCGCCGGCCAGCGCCCGGGCCCGCTCCAGCGGCGACCCGACCGCGACGGCCAGCGCGAGGGCCCGGTGGTGCCGCGCGCGGGCGCCCTCGGCGTCGTCCCGGCGCAGCAGCAGGCGGCCCTGCAGGTTGAGGACCTCGGCCTGCCCGCGCCGGTCGCCCACCCGCTCGTAGGTGTCGAGCGCGGCCGCGAGGTCGGCCGCGGCCGCGAGGTCGTGCCCCTGGGCCAGCCGCAACGCCCCGAGGGCGGCCCGCACGTACGCGGCCCGGTGCGGCTCCCCGGTGGCGCGGGACCGGGCCAGGGCCGACTCGAGCAGCCGCTCGGCCTCGTCGAAGCGCCCCGCCTCGCGGTGGACCACGGCGAGCTCGCACAGCATGCCCGGATACGGCTCCGGCTGGAGTCGGCGGTACCCGTCGTGCGCCTGCCGCAGCCACTCGGCCGCCCCGTCGAGGTCACCGGCCAGGCGCCGCTGCACGCCGAGCTCGAACTGCGCGGACGCCTCGCCGAACGGGTCGCTGACGGCCCGGAAGATCTCCAGCGCCGCCTCGCCCAGCGCGCTCGCCCGCGGCAGGTCGTCGAGCAGCCGGCGGACACCGGCCAGGAAGCAGCGCGCCCAGCCCTCCCCGGCCCGCTCACCGCGGGCGACGCGGAGGTCGAGCGCCCGCTCGAGCGCCCGCAGCGCCGCGCGGTACCGCGACGCCCCCTGGTGCGCGAGGCCGAGCTGGGTGAGCACCCACGCCTCGGACGACCGGTCGCCGGTGGCCCGGCAGCGCCGCAGCGCCCGGTTCAGGTCCCGCACCGCCGCGGGGTAGTCGGCCCGCGCGAGATGCTGGTTGGCCCGCTCCACGATCACCCGCAACTCGCCGGTTCCCGTGGCCCCCTGCAGCGCCCGCTCGAAGGCGCCGGCCGCGCGGTCGTGGTCCCCGCCCGTCCGCCACACCACGCCCAGGTCGCACTCGACCTCGGCCGCGTTGGCCCGGTCGCCGGCCGCCGCGAACCGCGCGCCCGCCTCCCGCAACAGCTCCACCGCGCCGTCCCGGTCGCCGCCGCCGAGCCGCACCTGGGCGAGCTGCCGCCCGCACCACGTCTCGCGCGCCGCGTGGCCCAGCTCGGCCGCGATCAGCCGGGCCTCCGCGAACGCCTCGCCCGCCTCCGCCCACCGGCCCATCGGCAGGCACAGCAGCCCGAGCTCGGCCAGGGTCTCGCCCAGGCCGGCGCGGTCGGCGAGGCGGCGGCGCACGTCGAGCGCCTCCCGCAGCTCGGGCGCCGCCCGGGCGTACTCGCCGAGCAGGCGCAGGACGACCCCGTGCTCGTGCAGCGACCAGCCGAGGGCGGCGGCGTCGTCGAGGTCGCGGCGGACGGCGACCGAGCGCGCCAGGGCCGCCTCGGAGGCGGGCAGGTCGCCGAGCAGCCGCCGGACCGCCCCCAGCTCCGCCGCGGCCCATCCGGTCTGGCGCCGGTTGTCGGAGCGCGTGCCCGCCTCGACCGCCCGCTCGAGCGCGATGGCGGCCTCGGCCGGGCGGCCCGACTGCCGCAGCACCGTGGCGAGGCGGCCGGAGGTGCCGGCCTCGTCGTAGAGGTTGCCGTTGTCGCGGTCGATCGTCGCGGCGCGCTGCAGCGCCAGCCGCGCCTCGTCGTACCGCCCGGCCGCCCGGTGGGCCTCGCCGAGCGCCTTGAGCACCTGCGTCTCGGCCCGCCGGTTGCCCAGGTCCTCGACGATCGCCAGCGCCTCGCGCAGTACCTCGGCCGCGCCGGCGTGGTCCCCGCCACCCGTCCGGGTCTCGCCGAGCTGCCGGAGCAGGTCCGCCTCCACGCTGCGCTCGGCCAGCTCGCGCGCGGTGCCGAGGGCCGTCTCCAGGTGCGCCGTCGCGGCCGCGTGCTCGCCGGTCGCCGACAGCGCGGCCGCGAGCTGGCCCTGGAGGTCGGCCTCGCCCAGCCGGTCGCCGAGCCGCCGGCGGACGGCGAGCGCGCGTTCGAAGAGGGGTACCGCCGCCGCCGGGTCGCCGTGGAAGCGCCGCAGCACGCCCCAGGCCCGCAGCGCCGTGGCCTCGCCGGCGTGGTCGCCCGCGGCGCGCCGGCCCTCCACCGCCTGCTCCAGCTCGGGGTCGCCGTCGAACTCGCGGCTCACCGCGAGCCGGACGGCGCGGATGATGTTGGCGGTGAAGACCTGCCCGGCCGCGTTGCCGGTCTCCTGCCTGATCGCGAGCGCCTGTTCGAGCGTGGCCAGGGCGGTGCCCGGGGTGCCGGTGAGGGCCTGGACGACGCCGAGCTCGTGCAGCGCCCACGCCTCCACCTCACGCTGGCCGAGTTCGCGGTGGATGAGTACCGCCGCCTCGAAGTTCTCCCGGGCCGCCGGATAGTCGCCGAGGCGGCTGCGGAACGAGCCCAGCTGCCCGAGCGCCCACGCCTCGTTCCGGCGGTTCCCGCGGCGGCGGGCGGCGGTGTTGTACCGCTCCACGAGCTCGATCCCGAGGGTCAGCGGCCCGTCCAGGTTCACCACCGTGACGCAGCTGTACGTCAGGTCCTCCGCCCGCTCCGGCCAGCCGCGCTCCTCGGCGCAGCGCAGGGCGGCCAGCAGGTTGCCGCGCTCGGCCCGCATCCAGGCCGCGGCGCCGGCAAAGCCGAGCAGGTCCGGCGCGTCGGGCGGGGCCGTGCTGCCGGTGCGGATGCTGTACCCGCTCAACTGGTCGCTGGCCAGGGCGGCCAGCGCCTGGTAGTGCGCGAGGAGCCGCTCGACGGCCGGGTCGCCCTCGCCCGGCTCGGCCTTCGCCCGCAGGTAGCGCCCGACGAGGTCGTGCAGGCCGTACCGCTGATGCCCGAACTGCTCGAGCAGCCGGTGGGTGTGCAGCTCCCGGAGCCGGCGGTGGGCCTCGTCGAGGGGCAGGCCGGTCAGGGCGGCGACGGCGGGCGGCCCGATGTCGCCGCCGGGCGCGATGCTGAGCAGGCGCAGCACCGCCTGCCGGTCCGCGCCGAGCCGCGCGTACGACAGCTGGAACGCCGATGCGACGCCGACGGTACCGTCCTCGAGGTGCGCGTCGATGCCCGCCAGCCGGTCCCGGGCCGACTCCAGGTCCGCGAGCAGGTCGCGGACGTGCCCGGCCTCGGCGTCGGCCCCCGCGGCCACGATGGTGATCGCCAGCGGCAGCCGGCCGCACAGCCGCACCAGCGCCTCGGCCGCGGCGTGTTCGTCGGCGCGCAGCGGGCGCGGATGGACGCGGGCGAACAGCGCCACGGCGTCGGGCACCGGCAGCGTGTCGACGGTGAGCAGGGTCGCCCCGTAGTCCCGGCGCAGCCCGGCCAGGCGCTGCCGGCTGGTGACGAGCACCAGGCACGACGCGGCCCCGGGCAGCAGCGCGGCGATCTGCCGGACGTCGGCCGCGTTGTCGAGCAGCAGCAGCATCCGCCGCCCGGCGACCCGGTCCCGCCAGGCCGCGGCCCGCTCGTCGGTCGCGGCCGGGATCTGCTCCGGGGGTACCCCGGCCGCGGCCAGCAGTACCGCCAGGACCTCGGCGGGCTCGGCCGGCTGATGGTCGGCGCTGTGCGCGTGAAGGTCGACGAAGAGCTGCCCGTCGGGGTACCGGTCGGCGATCCGGTGCGCGACCCGCAGGGCCAGGGCGGTCTTGCCGACGCCGGGCATGCCGTCGAGGGCGCAGATGCTCGCGGTACCGTCGGCGATGCCCGCCAGGATCCGCTGGATCTGCTCGTCGCGCCCGGTGAACGTGGCGATGTCGGCCCGCAGCGTGCGCATCCGCGGCGGCGGGGGAGTCGCGCCCGCCACGATGATGTTGTACTGGTCCCCGGCGAACTGGTTGAACGTGCCGCCGAACGACTGCCCCGTGAGGGTGACGCCGGGCTCGCGCGGCGCCCCGCTCATGGCCGGTGGTCGTGGTAGTGCTGGTCGCCCACGAACTGGTTGAAGGTGCTCGTGCCGTGCGCCTCGCCGCGCATCGTGACGCGGCCGATCGTGACCTGGGCCGAGGCGGCCGGGGCCGGCGCCGGGACCCGTTCGAGCAGCGCCCGCAGCTCGTCGCCGGCCTCGGGGTGGTCCATCAGCAGCTCGAGGGCGCGCGCCTGCCAGATCCGCACCAGCGCGTCCTCGACCTCGGCCCGGCCGGCCCGCCGCGCCGCGGTCACCCGCTCGCGCAGCGCGTCGAGGTCGGCGGCGATCGGGTCCTCGCGGCGGTACCGCCGCCAGACGGCGACGACGCCCGCGTGCGCCCGCGACCACTCGTGCGTGGCCATCGCCGTCACGAGCGCGGCGCCGAACGAGGTCACCACCGGATCCACGTCACTCACGATACGTGGCCGCGGCCACTACGCATCGGTACCGCTCGGTGGTTACCGCGGCACGACGTTGCGCAGGGCCGCCCCGGTGCGCAGCGCCGCCAGGTTCCCGGCGATCAGCCCGGCCGCGCCGATCGGCCGGCCGCCGGCGGCGTGCGGCGTGATGATGACGTTCGGCTCGTCCCACAGCCCGGAGCCGGCCGGCAGCGGCTCGGTCTCGAACACGTCGAGCGCCGCCCCGGCCAGGCGCCGGGCCCGGATCGCGGCGAGCAGCGCCGCCTCGTCGACCGCCGAACCGCGACCGACGTTTATCACCCAGGCGTGGGCCGGCAGCAGCGCGAGCCGCTCGGCCCCGAGCGCGTGCCGGGTCTCGGCGGTGCCCGGAAGGATCATGACCAGGACGTCGGTCGCCGGTAGTACCGCCGGCAGGTCGTCGCCGAGCAGCACGGGCACGCCGCCGCGTTCGCCGCGGTGCCGCGCGATGCCCGTGACGGTCGCGCCGAGCGCGGCGAGGTGCGGCGCGAGCGTGGCCGCGATGCCGCCGAACCCCCAGATCGTCACCCGGGCCCCGCGCAGGGTCCGGAAGGTGCCGGCCGGGGCCACCGGCTGCAGCCCGCCGAGCTCCCCGGCCCACCGGTGGCCGACCTGCGCGCGGATCACGAGGTTGAGCCGGCGCGCCGCGGCGAGGATCAGCGCGAGCGCGTGCTCGGCCACGGGCGTGTCGTGCAACGTCTGCCCGGCGGTGATGACGACGCCGGGGTCGAACCCTGCCGCGAGTACCGCGTCCGGCCCGGCGGCGAGCGTCTGCACCCAGCGCAACCGTCGCAGCCGCCGCGCCGAGTCGAGCAGCTGGTCGGCCGGGTTGCCCCAGACCACCAGGGCCTCGGCGTCACAGTGCTCGTCGGGCACCGGCCGGTCCACGGCGTACCCGACGGCGACGACATCGGACGGCAGCTCGACGTCGAGATCGATGCTGGTCGGCAGGAGCATTTTCATGCCCCCGAACCTACGGCCCGTTCTCCGGCGTGGCGGTGGCGGTCGGGCGGCCGCCACCCCGTGCGCCCTTCATTCGCGTCGGTACCGGGCCGTGACCTCGGTCGCGAGCTCGATCGCCCGCGCCGCGAGCGGGGACTGCGTGCGCCCGGCCGGCCAGAGCAGGTAGATCTCGCGCGGCGGGAACGCCGGTCGCAACTCGTGCACGGCCAGCGTCTCGCCGGCGCCCCCGAGCGTCTCATGAACGCCCTCGAGCGTCTCGTGAACGCCCTCGAGCGTCTCGTGAACGCCCTCGAGCGTTTCGTGAAGCCCTCGAGCGTTTCGTGAACGGCCCTCGAGCGTTTCGTGAACGCCTCCGAGCGTTTCGTGAACGCCTCCGAGCGTTTCGTGCACGCCTCCGAGCGTTTCGTGAACGCCCCCGAGCGTTTCGTGCACGCCCTCGAGGACCAGCCGGGGCAGGACCGCCGAGCCGATGCCGGCCCGCACCATCGACAGCACGGCCTCGTTGCTCGTCGTGCGGAACACGTTGCGGGGCCGCACGCCGGCGCGGGCGAACGCCTCCTCCACCCGGGGCTGGTCGCACACGGCGGGCCACGCCACCATCGGCGCGTCGTGCAGCGCGCGCAGTGGCACCGGGCCGTCGGGGAAGGCGCCGCGGCGGGCGACGAGCGCGTACGGGTCGTCGAGCAGCTTGCGGTGCTCGACGTTCCCGGCGGCCCGCCCGTCGAAGAAGACCAGGTCGAGGTCGTCGACGCGCGGCGGGTCCGTCTCCTCCTCGAACAGGCGGATGTCGCAGTCGGGGTACTCCGCGCGGAGCCGCCGCACGAGCCGCGGCAGGATCACGGTGGACAGGCTCTGGAACGTGCCGATGTCCACGCGGCCCTCGCCGGCCCGGAACCGGTCGACGGCGTCGGCCATGGCCCGGGCCCGGCTCAGCAGCTCCCGCCCGTGGGCCAGCACGACCCGCCCCAGCGGGGTGATCGTCACCGGCCGCGGCCCGCCCGGCCGGTCGAACACCGCGCCGCCGACGGCCCGCTCCAGCCCGGCGACCTGCTGGCTCACGGTCGACTGGGTGTACCCGAGCCGCGCCGCCGCCCGTCCGAACGACCCCTCCTCGACGATGGCGGCCATGGTGGCGAGATGGCGCAGATCGACGTCCGTCACGTCGCCATCCTATCGGCCAGTACGATTGCTTTGATCGGAACCAATCGTTTTTCAGCATGCTTCGCCGCGGTTAGCGTGACAGGCATGACCACTTTCGTACTGATTCACGGGGCGGGAGACTCCGGCTGGTCCTGGCACCTCGTGGCCGCCGAGCTGCGCGCCCGGGGCCATGACGTGGTCGCCCCCGACCTGCCGGACGCCGAGTCGGCCGACCTCGACGCCTACGCCGCCGCGGTGCTCGCGGCCACCGGCGACCGTCCGGACGCGATCGTCGCCGCGCACTCGTTCGGCGCGTTCACCGCGCCGCTGGTGGCCGACCGGCTCGCGGCCCGCGCCCTCGTGCTCGTGGCCGGGATGATCCCCGCGCCCGGCGAGCGGCCCGCGGACTGGTGGGCCAACGTCGGCTACCAGGATGCGGTACGCGCCCAGGCGGCCCGGGACGGCGGGCTGACCGGCAGCGACGATCCGTACGTCTGCTACTACCACGACGTGCCCCGGCCGCTCGCCGAGGAGGCCCTCCGCCGCGAGCGCGCACACCCGTCGGAGCCGGCCTACGCGCAGCCCTGGCCGCTGGACGCCTGGCCCGGGGTACCGACGAGATTTGTGCTTTTCCGGCAGGACCGCTGCTTCCCGGCGCAACTGTTCCGGCGGCTGGCCCCCGAGCGGCTGGGCGTAACGCCCGACGAGCTCGACGCCGGCCACTGCGGCGCACTCAGCCGCCCGGCCGCGCTGGCCGACCTCCTGCACGGCCATGCGTAGCGGCCCGCGGTCGGCGATCTGGCTGCCGCTCTTCGACGAACTGGCCGATCCCGTGACCGTGACCGGCCTGGCCGCGGCGGCGGAGGAGGCCGGCTGGGACGGGTTCTTCGTCTGGGACCACGTGCGGTGGCGCGCGCCCGTGAGGTCGGTCGCCGACCCGTGGGTCACGCTGGCGGCGATCGCGGCGGGCACCTCGCGCCTGCGGATCGGCCCGATGGTCACCCCACTGCCGCGCCGCCGCCCGGCCAAGGTGGCCCGCGAGACCGCAACCCTGGACCGCCTGAGCGACGGCCGCCTAACCCTGGGCGTGGGCATAGGCGGCGACGCGTCCGGCGAGCTGTCGCGCCTCGGCGAGGAGCCGGACGACCGCCGGCGCGGCGAGATGCTGGACGAGGCGCTGGAGATCCTCGCGGCCGCCTGGTCCGGTTCGCCGGTACGCCACCGAGGCGCGCACTACCTCGTCGACGACGTCGAGTTCCGGCCGGGACCGGTGCAGGGGCCGGCGGTACCGATATGGGTGGCGGCTTTTCCGGGCGCCGCGAAACCCCTGCGCCGCGCGGCCCGGCACCAGGGCTTCTTCCCAGTAAACTTCGAGCACGCCGACCAGCTGGCGGAGGCGGTCGCCACCGTCACCGCAATGCGGCCCGACCCCACAGCGCCGTACGACATCGCGGCCGAACGCCCGCCGGGCGCCGACCCGGCCCCGCTGGTGAGGGCGGGCGCGACGTGGCTGCTGACGGCGTTCGAGCCGGAGTCGCTGTCCCTGGACCACGTGCGCGGCGTGGTACGCGACGGACCGTAGCGCCGCGGCGCGGCGTCGAGCTGGAGTCGTTGTCCCTGGACCGTGTGCGCGACGGGCCGTAGCGCTGCGGCACGGCGGCGAGCTGGAGTCGCTGTCCCTGGACCGCGTGCGCGACGGCCGTAGCGCTGCGGCACGGCGGGGCTGGACCACGTGCGTGGCGTGGTGCGTGACGGGCCGTGGCGCTGCGGCGCGGCGGCGAGTTGGAGTCGTTGTCCCTGGGCCACGTGTGCGGTGTGGTGCGTGACGGGCCATAGCGCTGCAGCAAGACGGCGAGCCGGGTAGGTGCGTCGTGCGGGTGGGATTCGGGCGACATCAGCACGGCGCACGTCGCGCCTGTGGCGTCGACACGGCGCACGTCGCGCCTGTGGCGTCGACACGGCGCACGTCGCGCCTGTGGCGTCGACACGGCGCACGTCGCGCCTGTGGCGTCGACACGGCGCACGTCGCGCCTGTGGCGTCGACACGGCGCACGTCGCGCGCGGCGTCGACACGATGCACGTCCCGCCCGCGCCGTGGTGCACGCAGCGGCCATAGCGCTCTTCGTCGCCGCATGACGTCACGGCGGAGCGGCTGCCCGGCGCCGAACCGGTCCCGCTGGTGCCGGCGCGCGCGACCTGGCTGCTGATGGCGTGCGAGTCCAACCCCGCTTGACGGAGTTCGAGCCGGAGTCGCAGTCCCTGAACCAGGTGCGTGACGCGGCCTTAACGCTGTAACACGCCGGCGAGCCGAGTGAGTGCGTCGTGCGGGTCGGGTTCGGCCGGGTTCAGCGTGTCGCTTGTCGTGCCCGCGGTGTGGTGCGCGATGCGGCGTCAGCGCTGCAGCACGCCGGCCAGCGGAGTCACTGTGTCGTGCGGGTCGGGTCGGGTTCGGCCGGGTTCAGCGTGTCGCTTGTCGTGCCCGCGGTGTGCTGCGCGATGCGGCGTTAGCGCTCCAGCACGCCGGCCAGCAGAGTCACTGTGTCGTGCGGGTCGGGTCGGGTTCGGCCGGGTTCAGCGTGTCGCTTGTCGTGCCCGCGGTGTGGTGCGTGACGCGGCCTTAACGCTGTAAGACGCCCGCGAGCCGGGTGAGGGCGTCGAGTGGGTCGGGCTCGGCCGGGATCAGCACGACGCTCGTCGCCCCCGCCGCGTGCCGGGCCGCGATCTGCGCGCGCACCTCGTCGGGCGTCCCGGCCAGTGACAGCTCCCGCACCCACGCGTCGGGCAGCGTGGCCGCGAACTCCGGGCCGCTCGCGGCCGCCGCGCGGTGTTGCGCCAGCTCGGCCGCGAAGGGCAGCGGGGCCAGGTGTGGGGCCCAGTCCGGCTCGCCGATCCAGGCCAGGCCGGGCCGCACCAGGTCGCGGGCGGCGCGCCCGTCGGGGCCGACGGCCGCGGCGTCGTACGTGATGACGATCGGCGACGGGGCCGCGAACCGCTCGATCGCGTCCGCGATGTAGGGCGGGGCGGACGGTTCGGCCAGCAGCAGCCCGTCGGAGACCTCGCCGGCGATGGCGATCGACTTCGGGCCGCGCACGCCCAGCACCACCGGCGGTACCACCGACGGGGTTTCGCCGATCACCACGCCCTCGACCTGCACGTAGCGCCCCGCGGCCGGGCCCGGCTCGCCGCGCAGCAGCGCCCGCACGGCCACCGTGTACTCGCGCAGCAGCGTCAGCGGGCTCGCCGGTCGCGCGCCGACCTGCCGCATCCAGTCGGGCATCCCGTGCCCGATGCCCGCGATCAGGCGCTCGGGGAACAGCTGGGCCAGGGTCGCGAGCTCCATGGCGGCGAACGCGGCGTTGCGCGCCCCGGCCGGCAGGATCCCGATGCCGACCACGATGTGCGACGTGGCCGCGAGCACCGCCCCGGCCTGGGCGACGCCGCCCCGGAATCCCAGGTCCTCCACGACCCAGAGCTCCTCGAAGCCCAGCTGCTCGGCCCGGCGGGCATAGGACAGCACACGGTCCGCGGGAAGGTCCCGCGGCAGCATCACCCCGACTCGTGTCATGCGGCAAGCCTGCCACATCCGGGGTGTCAGCCAGGTTGCAACGTGCGATCGTGGATTGATGTGGGGTGATGTTCCGGGCTGGCGGTCGGCGCCGGCGTCGGTCCTGGCGCTGTTGTTCGCCGGCGTGGCCGTGGTCGTGGCCAACCGGACGTTCCGGATCGTCATCGAGCCCGTCGCGCTGGCGGCGGAGCAGCGCGAGCAGTTCCTGCCGTGTCCGTCCGCGGCTTCCTGCTGACCCGCAGTGGCGCGAACCGGCTCGTCGCGCGCGACCTGATGCCGGACTACCTGACCCGGACCGACGTCGCCCGCACCCTCACCAGCCGGCTCGCCACGCCGAGCTGCCTGCGCCGGTTCGACGCGGGCGACGGCGACCTGCGGGCGTTACGCGGCGACCCCGGCCACGGCCTGCTGATGCCGGTGCACCCGCGGATGACGCAGGCGTGGCGGCCGATCGCCGAGACGTTCGCGCGCGTGATCGACGGCGACGACCCGGCCGCGTGCGCCCGGGGGCTCGACGAGCGGCTCCGCGAGATTCCTGAACGGGTGAGGCCCGGACGCCGGACGGTCCGGAGACCGTCCGGCGCCGGTTCGCTACTTCAGGACCTTGTAGGTGATGTGCGTGACGCCCGGTGCGTCGATGACCTCGACCGTCTCCAGCTTCGTCTGCTCGCTGATGTTGTCCAGCAGGCGGACGCCGCCGCCGAGCAGGATCGGCACGATGGAGAGCTGGACCTCGTCGAGCAGCCCGGCCTCCAGGGCCTGCTGGACGGACTGGCTGCCGGTCAGCGCCACCGCCTTGCTGCCCGCGGCCTTCTTGGCCTGCTTGATGCAGCTCTCGATGCCGTCGGTGACGTAGGTGTAGGGCACCGAGCCCTTCACCGGCTCGGCCGGGGCCTTGTGGGTGAGCACGAAGACCGGCAGGCCGGGAACGGGGCCGTCACCCTCCCACGCGTTGGCGATCTCGTAGGTCCGCCGCCCGGTGACGACCGCACCGGAGGCGTCGAGACCCGCGTCGAAGAAGTCCGCGCTCTTTTTCGACAGGCGGAACCGGTCGTAGTGACGGCTGGGTGTGTCGCCGTTGAAATACCACTCGAAGAGTGCCTCGCCCCCCTCACCCAACGGGTGCTTCCTGCCGTCGTTCGGCCCGGCGATGAAGCCGTCGACCGACACCGCCAGAGCCACCGTGACTTTACCCATGCGCTTCCCCTCCGACTGTCCGTCCGTGGTCGTTGACAGACTCCTTCATTGAGACGGCGCCGCGCACGGAAAGTCATCGGTGTCCGCAACATCGGAGTAGGCAGCGGCCGTGGCGCCCTCGGAGAATCAAGTTCTGATCCGTTGTGCGCGAACGCTGAGGAGGGAAACGCCGATGTCCGCTGCCGAGGCCGATCCGGCGACGATGGAGCCGCGCGCGTTCGCGCAACTGATCAAGCGCACCCCGACCGGCGAGCTGCGCGACGTCATGGGCGGCGAGCGCCGCGGCGTCTTTCTCGACGGCATCTTCGTGCGGATGCCCGGCCTGTTCCGGGCCGACCGGGCCGGCGCGATGGAGGCGGTCATCCACTGGACGGTGGGGGACCGGCCGGACGGCGGGGCCGACACCTACGAGCTGGTCATCTCCGGCGGCACCTGCCGGCTGTCGGCCCACCCGGCGCGCCAGCCGCGGCTGACCCTCACCGTCGGGGCCCTCGACTTCCTCAACCTCGTCACCGGCAACGCGCACCCGATGGCCATGTTCATGACGGGCAAGCTGAAGGCCGCGGGCGACATCCCCCTCGCCACCCGGATTCCGCGGCTGTTCGACATCCCGAAGGCCTGACCGATACAGCAATCACGGAGAAGACAGCGCCACCCGCGCCGGCGCATGCTCGAGCGACCGTGACGGCGACTCGAGCCGCGGTCATGCCGAGGCCGATGCAGTGCGGGGGCGGCCTGATGACCGAGTGCCAGAGAGGGCAAACCCGTGACAGAGCAGCCGAACGTGGTCTCCCACCTGATCGCCGAGGGCAACGACGTCGACCGGTTGGTGGCCGATCTCGACGAGAGCCGGTGGTCCACCCCGACCCCCGCGCCCGGATGGACCGTCGCGCACCAGATCGCCCACCTGTCGGCGGTGTTCCGGATGGCCGCGCTCGCGGCCGCCGACCCGCAGAAGTTCACCGCGTTCGCGTCGCGGCTCGGGCCCGACTTCAACGCCAACGTCGACGCGGCGCTCGCGCCGTTCCTCGCCCAGCCGCCGGGGCAGCTGCTGCAGAGCTGGCGGGCCGAGCGCGGCCGCGCCGAGGCCGCTGTGGGCGCGCTCCCGCCGGACCAGCTGGTGCCGTGGCTCGTTCGGCCGCTGCCGGCCCGGGTCCTCGCCGCGGCCGGGATGATGGAGCTGTTCGGCCACGGCCAGGACATCGCCGACGCGCTCGGCGTCCGCCGGGATTACACCGACCGCGTCCGGGTGCTCGTCGAGTTCGCGGTGCGGGTCTGGGACTTCGGCTACATCGCGCGCGGGCTCACGGCCCCGGACGTCGAGTTCGGCTTCGAGCTGACCGCCCCGTCCGGCGCCGTGTGGACGTTCGGGCCGCCGGACGCCGCCCAGCGCATCACCGGGCCGGCCGTGGACTTCTGCCTGCTGGTCACCCGGCGGCGCCACCGCGGCGACCTCGCCCTGGCCGCGACCGGTGCGGACGCCGAGCAGTGGCTCGACATCGCGCAGGCGTACCGCGGGCCCGCCGGCGCCGGCCGGGCCGCCGGCCAGTTCACGGTGTCGCAGCGGTAGTGCTCGTGTTCGCCGCCCCCGACCCTCAGCTCGGCTCCGGGTCGGGGGCGCACTCGTGGCAGTGGGCCGCCACCTGGTGCTCCTGGGACATCCGGCGCATAGCGGTGAAGGCGACCTCGAGCAGTACCGTGCGCACCACCGCCTCCGCACGGCCGGCGGCGGACCCGGTGTCCAGCAGCCGGAGCTCCTGCCGGGCCAGCTCGTTGGCGGCCTCGGCGTACGGCGTGAAGAAGTCGATGTCGGTCGCGCAGCCGAGCCGCTGCAGCGCCGTCACGACGAGCGCGAGCTGGGTCCGGCCGCGTGAGTCGTCGGCCACCAGCCAGCCCTGACCGTCGATGAATTCGTCGATGTCGGCCTGCGCCTTCTTGGTGGCGCTCAACGCCGGCTCCTCGGAGAACAGGACCCGGTTGACCGCCTCGAAAAGGTTGGGCAGGGGCAGTTGCCGGTCTTCTATTGCGTTGAGTAATTCTCGCACGGAAGACAGGTCCAGACGGCCGATACTGGTGAACGCACGAATGAGCCACAATCGACGAAGATGCTGCTCGCCGTACACGGCCTGATTGCGACTGGTGGATCTACCCGGAGGAAGGAGCCGCTCACGAAGATAAAACTTGATCGTCGCGACCGGCACGCCTGTATGTCGGCTAAGATCCGAGATGCGCACGCGACGTCCTCCCCCATGGTCGGCCTCACTGATCCAGCAGTGTAATTCCCCACATTGTCGAGGATCAATGGCTAGTCATTGATGTGCGATATGTCGGATATGCCGCCGCGGGCCGGGGCGCGGCCCACCGCCGGCGTGCGTCCGGCACGCCGGGGGCGCCGGCGCGGGCGTGGGCCCGGTACGGCGTGGGCCCGGTACGGCGTCCGAATACCCCTCACCCTATAGGGATTTGTCGAAGTTGTCGTCTTCTGGGTTGCGCCCCTGCCGGGCGGCCGCCACGCCGGCCTCCGCCCGGACTCACGCCGCCGTGCTGCTCGCGTGGTGCTCGTTCGCGGCCCGCGCCGCGGTGCCCACCAGTGAGGGCATGGTGCCCGCGGCCCGGGCGACGGCCAGCTGCCGCACGTCGAGCAGGGCGAGCAGCACGGGCGGGTCCAGCGCCTTGAGCGGCTTGAGCGTCACGTCGGCCCGGATGACGGAGTCCTTGCGGACCGCGATCGGGCCCTCGGTGGCCACGCAGATGGGCTGGCTGGGCGGCTGGTGCACGCTGTCGAAGGCGCCGGTGGCGCACTCCCGCGATGCGGACTGCGCCAGCAAATGCCAGGTGCCCGGCGGTACCGAGTCGAAGCCGAAGGGCCCCGGCCCGGTCAGGATCGCGCAGCGCACCGGCGTGCCCTCGGGGATGCGCTCGGGGAAGAGGCCGATGAAGACGAGCCCGCAGGTCTGGTCGGCGGGGGCGTGCACGACCCCCTCGACGCGTGCGCTCGACTGCACCAGCACGCAGGCCGGGTCGGTCTGGATCTGCTGGGCGAACCCGGCCCGCCGGCGGTAGGTGGTGGGTGACATGCCGACGCTGCGGCTGAACCGGGAGCTGAACGTGCCGATGCTGTTGTAGCCGACCCGCAGGCTGATGTCGGCGACGTTGAGGGAGGTGGAGACCAGCAGATACTTGGCGCGTTGCAGGCGCAGGGCCGACAGGAAGCGCCCTGGCGATACTCCGGTCACCCGCTGGAAAATGCGGGTGAAGTGGAATTTGCTGAACATCGCGGCCCGGGCCATGTCATCCACCGTGAGTTGCTCACTCAAATTCGCCCGCATGGTGGTGATGGCCCGGCGCACTGCTTGCTCCGCCGATTCCTCCATATCTCCTCCGATCGACCGAGTTGGACACGGTTGTCTTTCGACACGCGGGAAGGCATGCTCCGAAACATGACGGTAATGTGAATTGCTGGACCCTATTGACATCGACGGTGCCGAATGTCGTGAGGTCTGATTCGCGACGATCGAACCGGGTTCCGTCTCGTCTGGCGTTGAGGCTAGCCGAGGGATGACGGGTGAGCAACGGTGTGAAAGCGCTGAGTGCATGGACCGCAATCGTGAAGTCGGTGACCAGGGCGGGTGGCCCTGAATGCCGCGTCCATTTTCTGCGTTTAGGTCGATCTGCCGGATAGTAGAACGAACCACATCCGGTTCCGCACTACTCATTTACCGCCGCGGATTTACGTGCTTCATTGACTTCGGACTCGCCCATTGTGATAATGGGCCGGGTGACGGCCAGGGCGAGCAGACTCCCGGCGAACAACACCACGGCGACCACTCCGAGGGTGGGCCGGGCGGCCGGCAGGAATGCCTGACCGAAGGTGTCGGCCACCAGTTGCTGGAAGCGGCCGCCGAGGTCGCCCGGAAGCCCGTCCGGGGTCCGGACCCCGCCGTGCTGGCCACTGCCGAGCTGCAGGCCCCGATCGGCCGCCGCGGCGAAGCCGTCGACGAAGGGCCCGCGGGCCGACGGCGGCAGCTGCGTGGCCCGGTCGGCGGCGGCCTGGCGCAGCGAGGCGGCCAGGCGGTCCTGCAGGACCGCGCCGACGACCGCCGCGCCGAGCGCCGCGCCCACCTGCCGCGCGGTGTTGAGCACCGCGGATGCGGCCCCGGCCCGGTGCGGCGGCGTGGCGCGCATCGCCTCGGCCGTCGTCGGCGCGATCGCGCTGCCCATGCCGATGCCGATGAGCACCAGCGGCAGCACGAACACCGCGGCGCCCGACGTGCGCGAGGGCAGGAAGGCCACCCCCAGCACGCCCAGCGCGTAGGCCGCCAGCCCGCCGCACAGCAGCAGCCGGCTGCCGATCCGATCGGCGAGCCGCCCGGCGAGCGGGGCCACGGCGCTGAGCGTGAGGGTCCAGGGCAGCGCCGCCACGCCGGAGCCGAACGGGCTCATGCCGAGCAGCGTCTGGGTCTGCAGCACGAACACGAGCAGGAACCCGTACAGCGCGAACGACGTGATCAGCGTGATCAGCGTGGCGACGGTGAAGTTCCGGCGGGCGAACAGCTCCAACGGTACCAACGGCTCGGTCTGACGCTTTTCCCACAGCACGAAGAGCACCAGCAGCGCGACCGAGGCCGCCAGGATCGCCGGGATGCTCACCGGGCCCGCGACCCGCCCCCAGTGGTGGCGGCCGCCCTCGATGAGGCCGTAGACGACACCGACCAGGCCCAGGGTCGCCAGCAGCACCCCGACGAGGTCGAACCGGCTCGGCCGCGGTGTGCGCAGGTCCGGCACGAACCGGAACGTCAGCAGGATGCCGGCCAGCCCGATCGGCACGTTGATGAAGAAGATCCACCGCCAGCCGTACTCGGTGACGAGCAGCCCGCCCACCGTCGGTCCGCTGACCGCGGCGACGCCGGCGACCGCGGTGAAGATGCCGAAGGCCGCCCCGCGCCGCTCGGGGCGGAAGAGCCCGGAGATGAGCACCAGCGCCTGCGGCAGGAGGGCCGCGGCGCCCACGCCCTGGGCCACGCGGGCCGCGATGAGCTGAGCCGGGTCGGGGGCGGCGCCGCACCACACCGACGTGGCCGTGAACAGCGCCAGCCCGCCGGCGAACACGGCCCGGGGCCCGACCCGGTCGCCGAGCCGGCCGAAGACGATGAGCAGCGCGGCCAGCGCGATGAGGTAGCCGTTGAGCACCCACAGGATCTCGTCGATGCCGACGTCGAGGGAGCGCATCATGTCGGGGGCGGCGGTGTTGACGATGCTGGTGTCGAGCAGGATCAGGAAGTTGGCCAGGCACAGCACCAGCAGCGCCGGCCAGGGGCCGGACCGGGTCTTCACCGGGAGCCCTCCTTCCCCGCACCGGCGGCGGCGAGGTCGTGCCCGAGCTGCCGGGCGGTCGTCAGGCTCGCCCACGAGACGAGCTCGATCAGCGCCCGGTCGTCGTGGCCCTGGCCGCGGAAGTCCGCCACGACGGCGTCGGTGACCCGGTACGAGGCGAACGCGGCCAGCAGCGCCAGCCGCCCGGCCGGTCGCTCGGCCGCCGGCAGCGGGGCCACCGCGGGCTCGAGCCAGTCCCGCACGAACAGGCCGGGGGCCGGGCCGCCGCCGTCGGCCAGCCGTTCCAGCACGAGCCCCCGCACGCCGTCGGGCACGACGCGCCGCCCGCCGGCCTCGATCGCCGCGGCGGCCCGGGCCAGGGCCCCGGCGACGTGCGGCTGGCCGGCGGCCCAGGACAGGTCGGCGGGCAGCGGCGCCTCGGGCAGCAGGGGAAGCGACGTGCCGAGCGCCGGCCGGTGCCTGGCGAGGCCGCCCATGATGCGCCGGGCGACCCGCCGCACGGCCGTGCGCGCCGGCCCGGACACCGGCGGCAGCGGCGACTCGTGCAGGAAGATGTTCACCATCCGGTTGAGGTAGTGGAACGTCACGACGGTGGCGACCAGCTCGGGCACGTGCACGGCCCGGCAGGGCTCCGGCAGCGGGCCGCCGTCGCGGGCCCAGCGGGCGAGCGCGCGCAGCCGCGGGTCGGTGACGGCCTCCGTGCGCCCCGCGACGATCGCCTCGGCGTCCGGGCCGCCGGTGAGGCCGGCGAGCGTGGCGCCGTGCACCTCGACGCAGTACGGGCAGGCGTTGGCCGCCGACACGGCCGCCGCCACCGCCTCCTTCGCTTTCCGGTCGACCGCCCCGACGCACAGCAGGGTCTCGCGCACCACCATCCAGGCGGCGGCGAGGCTCAGCGGGGCCGGGGCGTGCAGCGCCACCGGCGGGGCGAGCATGCCGAAGTCGGCCTCGACCTGGTCGTACACCTCGGACACCAGCCCGGAGGCGGCGCGCCGCGCGACCGGTCTGACGTGGCGTACGTGTGCGAGGCCGACGCGGCGCGTCGCCCGAACGAGCATCTGGCCCACGGGACTTCCTCTCTCTGCGATGCGGCGCGGGTTCGCGCCGCACATGGGTCGGGGCACCGACGGCAGTGCCGCCGGTGCCCCGGATCGATCCGCTTCAGGCGGTGGGGGCGACGGCTCGCCGGCCCGCCGTTTCTCCGTTGGGTGCAGGGGCGCCGTAGGAGACGGCGACCCCGCGGGCCTGCAGCGCCGCGACGATGCCGGGCATGGCCCGCTCGGCCAGCGCGGCGATGGTCAGCGCCGGGTTGACGGTCAGCGCGCCCGGCACCGCCGAGCCGTCGGTGACGAAGATGCCCGGATGGTTGCGCAGCTCGTGCCCGTCGTCCAGCGCCGACGTGGCCGGGTCGTCACCGATCCGGCACGACGACAGCGGGTGTACCGTGTACGCCCCGACGAGATCGTTGGTCCACGGCATCACCCGCGCCAGCCCGTCCCGTTCGAGGATGTCCTTCACCGCGGCGTCGGCCAGGTTCCACCCGCGCCACGTGTTCCCCGTCGGGTGGTACCGCAGCGGCCCGTGCCCCAGCATCTGCTGCGAGAACCGGTGCGCGTTGCCGGTCTCCGGCGGCGGCCCGAAGACGCCCTCGTTGTCGTCCTCGGACATCGTGAACACGGTCAGCCACGACTGCCAGCGCCGCAGCATCTCCTTCTTCTCCGGGCCGAACCAGGTGGGGCCGGTGGCGTCCGGCACCTGGGCGAGGATGGTGCCGAGGCCGGGCGGGAAGTACAGCTGCTCGAGGGAGAACCGCTCGAACTCCGGCAGGGAGCCGTCGAGCCGGTCCCAGCTGGCGACGGTCGGGCCGCGGCCGATCTGGTTGGCCGCGTAGGCCGGCCCGTCGCCGCGGCTGAGGCCGAGCACCTCGCGCACGCGGTCCTCGTCGAAGACGGCGGTGTTGAGCCGCTCGCCGTTGCCGGAGAAGTAACGGCCGACCGCGTGCGGCATCGGGCCCAGGTCGGGCTCGGAGCGCTGCAGGATCACCGGGGTGGCGCCGGTACCGGCCGCCACGATCACGATCTTCGCGTCGATGGCCCCGGCGTCGTGCAGGATCCGGTAGTCCTCGCCGTCGACGATGCGGTAGTGGACCCGGTAGCCGCCGTCGTCGTTGCGCGTCAGGCGCTGCACCTCGTGCAGCGGCCGGATCTGCGCGCCGTGGGCGAGCGCCGCCGGCAGGTAGTTCAGCAGCAGCGAGCGCTTCGCGTCGAACCGGCAGCCCGCCATCATCCAGTTGCAGTTCGTGCACAGCTCGACGTCGACCGCCGACGGGGCCGGGTTGGCGGTGTGCCCGGCGTGCGCGCAGGCGGCCGCGAACAGCCCGCCCGCGTACGGCACCTTGTCCCAGGACTGCATCGTGATCGGCAGGGCCTCGGCGACGCGGTCGTACCAGGGGTCGAGCGCGGCCCGGCTGACCGCCGCCGGCCACATGCGCCGGCCGATGCTGCCCCGGCGCTCGAAGATGAACCCGGGCGCCCGCGGCATCGTGGCGAAGTAGACGACGCTGCCGCCGCCGACGCAGTTGCCGCCGAGCACGCTCATCCCGTCGCCGACGACGAAGTCGAAGATGCGGGTGTACGACGAGCCGAGCTTGAAGTCGTGGTCGAACTCCTCGCTCGTCAGCCAGGGCCCGCGCTCCAGCATCACCACGCGGGCGCCGCCGGCGGCGAGGTGGTAGCCGGCGATCGCGCCGCCGAAGCCGGTGCCGATGACGAGGACGTCGGTCTCCTCCGTTGCGTTCATGCCGGGACCTCCGCTTCGCTCCGGCCCCGCCATGACGAGACCTGTGCCTGCTGATGAGCGGCCACTCCGCTTCGCTCCGTACCGCTCATGCCGGGACCTCCGCTTCGCTCCGGCCCCGCCATGACGAGACCTGTGCCTGCTGATGAGCGGCCACTCCGCTTCGCTCCGTACCGCTCATGCCGGGCTCCCGGTCGCCGTCGTGTCGGGGTGGAGGCGGGCCAGCGGCCGGCCGTAGGAGAACCGCGGGAAGCGGAACAGCCCGTCGGCGTCGGGGCGCGCGTAGCCGATCGCGAGCAGGCCCGGGTGCCCGGCGGCGAACGCGTCGTGGGTGCTCATGTGCGCGGCGCTGTCGAAGGCCATGTTGCTGAACAGCGCGAGACCGACCCACAGCTGCTTCTCCGGGTGCCCGGGCGTGGTCAGGATCTGCACGAGGGCGGCGCGGTGCTCGTACGACAGCGCCACGAACGCCGGCACGTCGTCGTCGAGGTGCAGGCCGCGCTCCTCGGCGTAGTCCTCCGCGTGGTCGTTGAGCGTGAGGGCCAGCCCCTCCAGCGCGTCCGCGATCCCACCGGCGGGCTGTTCGAGGAGCTCGATGGCGCCCGAGGCGACCGCGCCGCCGCCGCTGGCGACACCCGCGATGGCGCGGTCGTCCGGCGAGCGCCGCTCGCCGGGAACGATGGTGTCGGCGAACGCCTCGAGCGTCATCGTCCGCGTCGGATCCGTTTCTGGCACACCGGGTTGCACGGCATACCCCTCCTGTTCGTGGGTGGTTCGGCTCGGGGGCTGTGAACCGGTATTTCCACACGGGCGGAATGGTGAGCGAATATGCCGGCGATGCGCCGCGCGGATCGGTTCTTCTGGTGCCGGACCATCGTCGCGGGAGCCTGAATCGGGGTGCATCTTCTGCGTTGCCGTTGCGCGTTGCGCTTTGTCACACCGTTTCGGAGATGCGCGCGGCGCGGCCGGCGAGGCGGCGGCCCAGCCGGCCGGTCGCGTGCAGCCAGGCCACCGTGTCGGCCATCGTGACGTACAGCGGCCGGGCCCCGGTGCCCAGCAGCGCGTCGGTGGCGGCGGCGTCGTACGGCCGCGCGGTGGCGCACAGGTAGACGGCGCCGTGCTCGGCCGGCAGGTGCACCGGCACCGCCCGCTGCAGCACCCCGACCAGCGCGCCGATCGGCAGCATCGCACGGGCGGGCAGGAAGACCGTCGGTAAGGTGCGCCCGGTGACCTCGCGCAGCGTCCGCACGTAGTCCCGGGTGGACACGTACCGGCCGGGCCCGAAGTAGCGGCGGGCACCGAGCCCCGGCCGCATCAGCCCGGCGTGCAGCGCGGCGGTGTCGCGGACGTCGCCGATCGGGAAGCCGCCGTACGGCCACATCGGCATCAGGCCGCGCAGGGCGTTGCGCAGGCGGGTGACCTGGTCGCCGAGGCGGTCGTCGTGCGGGCCGAGCACCGCGGGCGGGTAGGTGATGACGACGGGCGCCCCGTCGTCCTGGTGCCGGCGGGCGATCCGCTCGGCGTCGGCCTTCGTGCGCAGATAGGCATCGCGCGCCGTGCCGACCGGAGCCGCGGTGCTCAGCGGGGCGCCCGAACCGGCGTCCGGGCCGGGCAGCAGCGCGCCGAACGTCGACACGTGCACGATCGGGTCGAGCCCCGCGGCCCGGGCGGCGCCGAGGACCACCTCGGTGCCGGGCGCGTTGACGCGGCGCATCGCGGCCACGTCGCGGCTGTCGAAGCTGTACACGCCCGCGGCGTGCAGCACCGAGTCGCAGCCGGCGACCGCCCGCCGCACGGCGTCGCGGTCGGTGACGTCCCCGGCGGACGTGCCGACCTCGGCCGCGTCCACGCCCAGCGGCCGCAGCGCCGGGGCGACCGCCGCCGGGTTCCGCACCAGCATCCGCACCTCGTGACCGGCCCGCAGGAGCGCGGCGACCGAGTGCGCCCCGATGAACCCGGTTCCGCCGGTGACCAGGATCCGCATCGCCGCCTCCTCTACGTGCGCCAATCATCGCCAGCCCGGCCGCCGGGTGGTTCTCGCATCGTGCGGTGTCGCGCCCGCAGGCCTTGCCCGGGCTCCCGGACGGCAAATACTGGCTGCAGCCGAAGGAGGCAGCGATGATCGTCGGTCGAGTGGCGTCGTCAGTCGTCCAGCGTCAGGTCAAATATGTCGTGCCGGTGCCGGTGGAGTCCGCGGCCGGCCTCGTGTCCCGGGTGTACGAACAGGTCGCCGACGAGATGCGCATCGTCGTGCCGCCGGCCCTGCTGCACTCGCCCTCGCCCGACGTGCTCGCCGCGTACTGGATGCTCATGCGGGAGCCGCTGATGCCGACCCGGCACGTCGACCGGTCGACCAAGGAGGCGGTCGCCGCGGCGGTCTCGGTGGCCAACATCTGCCCGTACTGCGTCGACATGCACAGCGTCTCGCTGTACGACCTGTCCACCGAGCAGGACGCGGAGGCGCTGGCCGCGGACCGCGTCGAGGATCTCGCCGACCCGCACCAGCGCGCCGTCGCCGCCTGGGCGCGCACCGCGCACCAGCTCGACGACCCGGCCCCGGCGGCGCTGACGCCGGCCGCCCGCGCCGAGCTGACCGGGGTGGTGGTCAGCTTCCACTACCTGACCCGGATGGTGAACGTGTTCCTGTCCAGCTTCCTGCTCCCGCCCGGGCTGGGCCGGCGCTCCCGGCGGCGGGCGAAGCAGGGGATCAGCCGGATCCTGCGGGCCACGCTGCGCGCACCCCGCGAGGCCGGCCGGTCGCTGGCGCTGCTGCCCGACGCCGCCCTGCCGGCGAACGCGGGGTGGGCCGCGCCGCACCCGGAGGTGGCCGCGGCGGCGGCACGGTCCTACGCCGCGTTCGAGGCCGCCGGCGAGCGCTCGCTGCCGCCCGCGGTCCGCGCGATCGTCCTGGACCGGCTGGACCGGTGGCGGGGCGAGGAGACCGGGATCAGCACCGCGTGGTGCGAGGAGCTCATCGCCGGGCTGCCGCCGGCGGAGCGGGCCGCGGGACGGCTCGCGCTGCTGACCGCCCTCGCGTCGTACCAGGTCGACGAGGACGTGGTGGAGGAGTTCCGGCGGTACCACCCCCACGACGCGACGCTCGTCGACGCCGCCGCGTGGGCCGGCTACGCGGCCGCCGCGCTGGTCGGCGCCCGCCAGCAGGCCGCGTCCCTGCGGTAGCGCACTTTCGAAGAAGTTTCGGCCCGCCCCGACCGGCAGGGTGGACGGCAAACCGTGCGAGGAGGCCAGATGGTGAGCAGGGCAGAGGCGCAGCCGTACCGGGGCGGGCTGTCGCAGTGGTTGAGCGGGCGCGGCCATCGGCTCGCGCTCAACGGCTTCATGGTGATCGTGCTCGCGCACTGGGCCGAGCACCTCACCCAGGCGTACCAGATCTGGGTCCTGGGCTGGCCGGTGCCGAAGTCCAAGGGCGCGCTGGGGCTGGCGTACCCGTGGCTCGTCACGTCCGAGTGGCTGCACTACGGCTACGCGCTGGTGATGCTGGTCGGGCTGTGGCTGCTGCGCGGCGGGTTCGTGGGCCGGGCCCGCATCTGGTGGATGGTGGCGTTCGCGATCCAGTTCTGGCACCACATCGAGCACCTGCTGCTGTTCATCCAGGCCCAGACCGGCACGTTCTTCTTCGGCCGGGCCGTGCCCACCAGCGTGCTGCAGCTGGTGTTCCCGCGCGTCGAGCTGCACCTGTTCTACAACACCATCGTGTTCCTGCCGATGGTGGTCGCGGTCTGGCTGCACATGCGCCCGAACCGGGCCGAGGCCCAGCAGGCGACGTGCGCCTGTGCCGGTACCAGGGCACCGGCCTTGTCGGTCGCGTGATGACGCGGCCCTCGGGGGCCGGGGTCAGGCCCGCACCGGCCCGGCCGGGGCCGGTGCGGCGAATGCTGGGCGGGTTCGTGGTGGCGGCGGTGGCGATCACCGTCGCCACCCTTGCGTTGCTTGACCCCCCGGCCCGGTTCACCGGCACCGACCCGGCCGACGGCACCGTGCTCGGCGCGCCGCCGTCGCGCGTCGCCGCCGTGTTCACGGGCGGCTTCGAGCCGCGGGAGATGCACCTCACCGTCGCACCGGCCGGCGGCGGGCCGTCCGTCACGACCGGCCCCGTGCGCCGCGACGGCTCGGCGATCACCGTCGCGGTGTCCATCACGGCGACGGGGGAGTACCTCGTCGGCTACCACGTCCTGCTCGCCGACGGCCGGGAGCTGTCCGGCATCACCCGCTTCACCGTGTCCGGCACCGGGCCCGCGCCGGCCGCCGGCGGCCCGCCGGCCGAGGCGGAGGGCGACGGCGGGCACGTGCACGGCGGCGACGACCCGCTCAGCCTGGGCCTGCTCGCCCTCGACCTGGTCCTGCTGGTCGTCGTCGCGATCGTGCTGCTGCGCCGGCCACGGCGCCGAGACCGCACGGCAGGAGGCGGCACCGGGCCCATCGGCGCGTGACGATGGGTCGGGTGCCGCCGGCCGGCGGCGGCCGGACCGCGGGAGGACCACCATGCCCACCATGCTCGGCTCGCTGCGCAGGCTGGCGCTCACTCCGTCCCTGCTCGAGGTGACCTTCGCCGAACGGGGCTTCCCGGCCCCGGCGACCGCCGCGACCAGGCGGCTGGAGGCGATTCCCCAGGCCGTCATCTGCGGCTTCGAATGGGGCATCGACATGCGCTCCCAGTGGGAGCTGGAGCGCCGCCTGGAGCTGGTGGAGCCGGAGATGCGCGGCTTCGCCTACGAGGGCGCGGCGATGGCCTGCACGGTGCTCGACGCGATGGGCCCCGGCCGCGGCCACCGCGCCCGGGACCTGCTGAGCGGGCCCGGGTTGCCGCACACGTTCCTCACCTACATCGGCATCGGCTTCGCCATGGCCCGGCTGCCGCGGGTGCTGTGGAAGAAGGTCCTGCCGGACCTCACCGGCACCCCGTACTACCCGACGATGAGCTGGCTGGCCGTCGACGGGTACGGCTTCGACCGCGCCTACTTCCAGACGCCGCGCTGGGTCGGGCGGCAGGAGCGGTTCGAGCCTTACCCGTGGCAGGGGCACTCCGGGTACTTCAACCGCGCCTGCGACCAGGGCGTCGGCCGGGCGCTGTGGTTCATCCACGGCGGCCAGGCGGCCGACGTGGTGAGCGCGGTCGAGCGCTTCGCGGTCGAGCGCCGGGCCGACCTGTGGAGCGGCGTGGGCCTGGCGGCGACGTTCGCCGGCGGCTGCGACGCCGAGGGGCTCCGGCTGATGCGCCGCGCCGCCGGCGCCGACGGCGCACACCTGGCCCAGGGCTCCGTGTTCGCGGCCAAGGCCCGGGTCTTCTCCGGGTTCGTACCGCCGCACACCGAGGTGGCCACGGGCGCGTTCTGCGACATGTCCACGGCCTGGGCGGCCGAGCTCGCCGACGACGTCGCCACCGGCGGGCTGGCCGGCGGCACCGCCGAGCCGGACTACGAGGTGTGGCGCAGCCGCGTCCGTGACCATTTCCTGGTCGCCACCACGCCCTCGAAGTAGTAACAAGCGTTATCCACTTTCCATTGTTCGTCGTTTCCCGCAAGGGCGAAGAAGACGATTCCATCGATACCAATGATGATGGTTGTGACTTCCTCGACCAGGGGGCGTAATGAGCTATTGGCGATCGCTGAGGCGTCGTGTTCTGACACCGAACGTGTCGGAGACCAAACTCGAGGTCCGGGGCTTTCACGTGAAGAGCCCGGAAGCGCGGCACCGGCTGGAAACGGTCGGTGAGTCATTTCTGCGCGGTTATGCGCTGGCGGCGGAGGCCAGGCGGCCGCTCGACGCCGAGACCGGGCTGGAGCGGGTGAACGCCGAGTTCCGCGGCTTCGCCTACGAGGGCGCGGCGATGGGCTACGCGGTCCGCGACGGGCTGCCACTGGGCCGCCGCGACCACGTCGAGCAGTTCCTGCGGGGCCGCGCCGACCGGCACGTCTACATGGCCTACGTCGGGGTCGGCTGGGCGATGGCCCGGGTGCCGAAACTGCGGTGGCCGACGCTGCACATGCCCGACCCGCTGCTGCGCTGGCTGGTGCTGGACGGCTACGGGTTCCATCAGGCCTACTTCCGCACCCGCCGCTACGTGTACGAGCAGTACCGCGACGACCGCTTCGCCTGGCCCGGCGGCGGACCCGGCGACTACGCCAACCGCGTCGTCGACCAGGGCGTCGGCCGCGCGACGTGGTTCGTGGCCGGCACCGAGCCGCGGCGCGTGGTCGAGCTGTTCGCGAAGTTCGCGCCGCACCGGCGGGCCGACCTGTACTCCGGCGCGGGCCTCGCGGCCACCTACGCCGGCGGCGCCGACGCCGCGGAGCTGGAGTGGTTCCGCGACGCGGCCGGGGCGCACGCGGTCGACATCGCGCAGGGGTCGGCCTTCGCGGCCGCCGCCCGGCTGCGGGCCGACCTGCTGGTGCCGCACAACGAAGTCGCGACCAAGGTCTTCTGCGGCATGTCGCCCGCGGAGGCCGCGAAGGTGACCGACGAGACGCGGGTCCAGCTGCCCGGGCGCGCCGACATCGCCGACTACGAGGTCTGGCGGCAGCGAATCAGGGATGCGTTCGTACCCGTCGGCCGCTGAGGCGAGCCAACTGCGCGGTGTGGTGGCCGCGGGAGGAGAGGGTGTTTCAGCATGACGAAAATCGCTGTGGTGGGCATGGCATGCCGGTATCCGGACGCCACGTCGCCGCGGGAGCTGTGGGAGAACGCGGTGGCCGGGCGGCGCGCGTTCCGCCGCCTGCCGGACGTGCGCATGCGGCTGGACGACTACTGGGCGGCGGACCAAAAGACCCCGGACCGCTTCTACGCCCGCAACGCCGCCGTCATCGAGGGGTACGAGTTCGACCGGATCGCCTACAAGATCGCCGGGAGCACGTTCCGCTCCACCGACATGACGCACTGGCTGGCGCTGGACGTGGCCGCGATGGCCCTCGCCGACGCCGGGTTCCCGATGGGTGAGGGGCTGCCCCGCGAGCGTACCGGCGTCGTCGTCGGCAACACCCTCACCGGCGAGTTCTCCCGCGCGAACCAGCTGCGGCTGCGCTGGCCGTTCGTGCGGCGCATGGTGGCCGCCGCGCTCAAGGAGCAGGACTGGGACGACGACCAGCTCGGCACATTCCTCGACGACTTCGAGGCGACGTTCAAGAGCCCGTTCCCGGAGATCGACGAGGACACGCTCGCGGGGGCGCTGTCCAACACCATCGCCGGGCGGATCTGCAACCACTTCGACCTCAAGGGCGGCGGCTACACCGTCGACGGCGCGTGCTCCTCGTCGCTGCTGTCGGTGGCCACGGCGTGCAAGGCGCTGCTCGACGGCGACGTCGACGTCGCGGTCGCCGGCGGCGTCGACCTGTCCATCGACCCGTTCGAGATCATCGGCTTCGCCAAGACCGGCGCCCTCGCCACCGGCGAGATGCGGGTCTACGACCGCGCCTCCAACGGCTTCTGGCCCGGCGAGGGCTGCGGCATGGTCGTGCTGATGCGCGAGCCGGAGGCGGCCAAGGCCGGGCACCGCATCTACGCGTCCGTGGCCGGGTGGGGCATCTCCTCGGACGGCAAGGGCGGGATGACGCGCCCGGAGATCCGGGGGTACCAGCTCGCGCTGCGCCGTGCCTACGAGCGCTCCGGTTACGGCATCGACACCGTGGGGCTCTTCGAGGGCCACGGCACCGGTACCAAGGTCGGCGACGCCACCGAGCTCACCGCCCTCTCCGAGGCGCTCAACGCGGCCGGTGGCGACCGCCCGGTGCCGATCGGCTCCATCAAGGGCATGATCGGGCACACCAAGGCGGCCGCCGGCGTGGCCGGCCTCATCAAGGCCGCGATGGCCGTGCACCACGAGGTGCTGCCGCCGAGCGTCGGCAGCGTCGACCCGCACGAGGTGCTCACCCGGGACGCGCCGAACCTGCGCACCCTGCGCAAGGCCGAGCCCTGGCCGGCCGACGTGCCGGTGCGGGCGGGCGTCACCGCGATGGGCTTCGGCGGCATCAACACGCACGTCGCGCTGGCCGGCGCCCGGCCCCGCCGGCGTACCACCTTCGACACCCGCACGCGCGCGCTCGCCGCGTCGGTGCAGGACGCGGAGCTGCTGCTCGTCGACGCCGCGTCGCCGGGCGAGCTGGTCGAGCGGCTCGACCGGCTGATCGAGTTCGTGCCCGGGCTCGCCTACGCCCAGCTCGCCGACCTGGCCGCGACGCTGCACCGCGAGCTGCGCGACCTGCCGTTCCGGGCCGCGGCCGTGGTCTCCTCACCGGAGGACGCGGTGG
Organism: Dactylosporangium sp. McL0621; assembly: GCF_049995355.1. NCBI lineage: Bacteria > Bacillati > Actinomycetota > Actinomycetes > Micromonosporales > Micromonosporaceae > Dactylosporangium > Dactylosporangium sp. McL0621. The sequence continues at coordinate 6,758,832 of NZ_CP188259.1, read as the reverse complement.
CGCGCCTGACGCGGATCCGCGACGCCGCCGGGGCCGGTGAGACGACGATGCTCTCGGCCGACGGCCGGTGCCTGCTCGGCCACGCCGGCGGGCCGCGCCGGATCGGCTTCCTCTTCCCCGGGCAGGGGTCCGGGCGGGGCGTGAGCGGGGGCGCGCTGCGCCGCCGGTTCGCCGAGGCCGAGGAGGCGTACGTGGGCGCCGCGCTGCCGACCGGCGGCGACGTGGTGGCGACCGAGGTGGCCCAGCCGCGCATCGTCACCGGCTCGATCGCCGGGCTGCGGGTGCTCGGTACCCTCGGCATCGAGGCGTCCGTCGCGGTCGGGCACAGCCTCGGCGAGATCTCGGCCCTGCAGTGGGCCGGCGCGCTCGACGAGGAGACCCTGCTGCGCGTCGCCGGCGTCCGGGGCCGCACGATGGCCGCGCACAGCGCGTCGGGCACCATGGCCGGCGTCAGCGCCGGCCCCGACATCGTGGCGACGCTGTTCAAGGACCTGCCGGTGGTGATCGCCGGCTACAACGGGCCGAGCCAGACGGTCATCGCCGGCGCGGTCGACGCGGTGCTGGCCGCCTGCGAGTCGGCCCGCGGGGCCGGGCTGCAGGCCACCCGGCTGCCGGTGTCGCACGCGTTCCACTCGCCGCTGGTCGCCCCGGCCGCGGCGGCGTTCGCCGAGGCGCTCGCCGGTGAGGCGTTCGGGCCGGTGTCCCGCCGGGTCGTCTCCACCGTCACCGGCGACGTGCTGGCCCCCGACACCGACGTCGTCGCCCTGCTGCACCGCCAGATCACCGACCCGGTGCTGTTCAGCCAGGCGGTCGCGCTGGCCGCGAAGAACGTCGACCTGTTCATCGAGGTCGGCCCGGGCCGGGTCCTCGGCTCGCTCGCCGGCGCGTCGACGGAGGTGCCCACCGTCTCCCTGGAGACCGACGACGAGTCGATCGAGAGCCTGCTGCGGGTCGTCGGCGCCGCCTACACCATGGGCGGGGCGCGCGTCGACGTGGCGCTGTTCCACGGCCGGCTCGTCCGGCCGCTGCAGGTCGGCGCGGAGATGAAGTTCTTCGCCAGCCCCTGCGAGGCCGCGCCGATCTCGACCCTGCCGTCCAGTCGCCGCAGCACGGCGCCGGCGGAACCGGCCCCGAGCCCGTCCTCGGCCACAATGACCAGTCCGGACACCCCGGCGGGCCAGGTGGCCGAGGACGCACCCCGGCAGTCCGCCGAAGACCTGCTGCGCCGGCTCGCGGCCGAGCGGGCGGAGCTGCCGCTGGAGCTGGTGAGCAGCGACAGCCGGCTCCTCGACGACCTGCACCTGAGCTCGATCACCGTCGGGCAGGTCGTCAACCAGGCCGCGCAGCAGCTGCAGGCGCCCGCGGCCCACCTGCCCACCAACTTCGCCACCGCGACCGTCCGGGAGCTGGCCGAGGCGCTGGAGTCGGTGGCCCGCACGGCCGCCGACGCGGCGGCCGGGGCCGGGACGCCCGTCGTGGCCGGCGCCGCCGCCTGGGCCCGGCCCTGGCGGCTGGACCTCGACGAGGAGCCGGTGCCGGCGCGGGTCGCGCCGGAGGCCGTCGGCCGCTGGCAGGTGTACGCCCCGAGCGAGCACCCGCTCGGCGAGGAGCTGCGCCAGGCGCTGACCAACGCCCGGCTCGGCAACGGCGTCCTGGTCTGCCTGCCGCCGGACTGCGCCGAGGAGGACCTGCGCTACGCCCTGCACGGCGCGAAGTCGGTGCTGGGCGCGCCCGACGGGACCCGCTTCGTGCTCGTCCAGCACGGGCGCGGTGCGGCCGGCCTGGGCAAGACGCTGCGCCTCGAGGCGCCGCAGCTGCGCACGACAATCGTGCACCTGCCGGTCGGGCCGGGCGCGATCGACAAGGTCGTCGCCGAGGTCGGCGCGACCGCGACCTACGCCGAGGTCCACTACGACGGCGACCGCCGCCTGGTGCCGACGCTGCGCGCGATGCCGGTCCGGCCCAGCCACCGTCAGGCGGCGCTGGGCGCCGGCGACGTGCTGCTGGTGACCGGCGGCGGCAAGGGCATCACCGCCGAGTGCGCCCTGGCGATGGCGACCGACAGCGGGGCCCGCCTGGCGCTGCTGGGCCGCTCGGACCCGGCCGCGGACGCGGAGCTCTCGGCCAACCTCGCCCGCATCGCCGCGGCCGGGGTGACCGTGCGCTACGCCCGGGCCGACGTGACGGACGCCGCCGCGGTACGGCGGGCGGTCGACGAGCTGACCGGTGAGCTGGGGCCGGTCACGGCCGTGCTGCACGGCGCGGGCCGCAACGAGCCCACCGGCCTGGCGAGCCTGGACATGGCGGCGGTGCGCAGCACGTTCGCGCCGAAGATCGACGGCCTGCGCGCCGTCCTCGACGCCGTCGAACCCGAGCGGCTGCGGCTGCTGGTCACCCTCGGCAGCATCATCGGCCGGGCCGGCCTGCGGGGCGAGGCGCACTACGCCACCGCCAACGAATGGCTGGCCGATCTCACCGTCGAGTTCGGCCGGCAGTACCCGAACTGCCGCAGCCTGTGCCTGGAGTGGTCGGTGTGGTCGGGCGTCGGCATGGGGGAGCGGCTCTCGGTCGTGGAGTCCCTGAGCCGCGACGGCGTCACGCCGGTCACCCCCGACCAGGGCGTGGCGATTCTGCGCCGGCTCCTCGCCGACCCGCAGACCCCGCCGGTGACGGTCATCAGCGGGCGCACCGAGGGCATCGATACCGTCCGGTACCACCTGCCGAAGCTGCCGCTGCTGCGCTTCGTCGAGCGGCCGCTGATCCGCTACCACGGCGTCGAGGTGGTCACCGAGGCCGAGCTCAGCGTCGGCGTCGACGGGTACCTCGCCGACCACCACCTCGACGGCAACCTGCTGTTCCCGGCGGTCTTCGGGATGGAGGCGATGGCGCAGGTGGCCGCCGCCGTCACCGGGGTCGCCACGGTGCCGGTGATCGAGCAGGCCGAGTTCCTGCGCCCGATCGTGGTGCCGCCGTACGGCCGGACCACGATCCGGATCGCGGCCGTGGTGACCGACGACGACACCATCGAGGCGGCCATCCGCAGCGAGGAGACGGCGTTCGCCGCCGATCACTTCACCGCCCGGCTGCGCCTCGGCGCCGTCGCGGTGCCGGACGGCCCGCCGGACCAGGTCGCCGACGGCCTGAGCCCGGTGCCCCTCACGCCCGGCGACCTCTACGGCGGCACCCTGTTCCAGGGCGGCCGGTTCCAGCGGCTGCGCCGGTACCACCGCGCCGCCGCCCGCCACGTCGACGTCGACGTCGAGTCGGTCGAGGCGGTGGACTGGTTCGCCCCGTTCGTGCCGCACGAGCTGCTGCTGGGCGACCCCGGGGTGCGCGACGCGCTCATGCACGGCAACCAGGTCTGCGTCCCCGACGCCACCCTGCTGCCGGCCGGCGTCGAGCGGATCCACCCCGGCGGGGAGAAGCTCTCCGCGGCCCGGGAGCTTCGCTACTGCGCCACCGAGCGCAGCCGCGACGGCGACACCTACATGTACGACATCGCGCTGCGCAACGAGACCGGCGCGGTGGTCGAGCGCTGGGAGGGGCTGCGCCTGCGGGCCGTGCGCAAGCAGGACGGCCGCGGACCGTGGGTCGCCCCGCTGCTCGGCCCCTACCTGGAGCGCACCCTCGGGGACCTCACCGGCGCCCGGGTGGCCGTGGTGGTCGAGCCGGACGGCCCGGCCGACAAGCGGGCCGACCACGTCGCGCAGCGGCGGGCCCGGACGCTGGTGGCCGCCGGGCGGGCGTTCGGCCGCCCGGTCGAGCTGACCTACCGGCCCGACGGCCGGCCCGAGGTGGCCGGGGACCGCACGGTCTCGGCCGCGCACGGGGCCGGGGTCACGCTGTTCGTCGCCGCGCCGGGGCTGCTCGGCTGCGACGTCGAGCAGGTCGAGGAGCGCACCGAACAGACGTGGGAGGGCCTGCTCGGCACGCACGCCGAACTGGCCCGGCTCATCTGCGCGACGACCGGCGACAGCCTCGACACCGCCGGCACGCGGGTCTGGTCGGCGATCGAGTGCCTGCAGAAGGCCGGGCTGCCGCCGCGGGGCCCGCTCACCCTGCAGCCCGCGGCCCGCGACGGCTGGGTCGTGCTCAAGGCCGGCGAGGCCTGCGTCGCGACGTTCGTGACGACCCTGCGCGACGTGGCCCGCCCGGCCGTGTTCGCCGTGCTGACCGCTGCGGTGGCGGCCGAAGGGGAGCGGTGAGCGTGGACAAGTACTTCGAGATCCTGCACACCGTCGGCTTCGAAGAGACGAACATCGTCGGCAACGTGTACTACGTCAACTACCTGCGCTGGCAGGGCCGCTGCCGGGAGATGTTCCTCAAGCGGCACGCCCCGGACGTGCTCGCCGACCTGCAGGCCGACCTCAAGCTCTTCACGCTGCGGGTCGACTGCGAGTTCTTCGCCGAGATCACGGCCTTCGACGACCTCTCCATCCGGATGCGGCTGGTGGAGCTGGCCCAGACGCAGCTGGAGTTCGGGTTCGACTACGTGCGGCTCAACCCGGGCGGCGGCGAGACGCTCGTCGCCCGGGGGTCCCAACGAGTGGCGTGCATGCGGGGGCCCAACACCCGCACCGTGCCGGCCCGGGTGCCCGACGCGCTGCAACGCGCGCTCGAGCCCTACGCCGTCGACGCGCGCGCCGGGTACCGGCCCTAGCCATGCAGGAGGTCAGCATGAACGTCCAGCCCCAGCCGAACGGCACGGTCTTCGACCCGGCCGCGCTGCGGCGGGCCTTCGCGGCGTTCGCGACCGGGGTCACGGTCGTCACCGTCGGTGGGGTCACCCCGCACGGGATGACCGCGAACTCGTTCACGACGGTCTCGCTCGACCCGCCCCTGGTGCTGGTCTGCGTCAAACGCGACGCGATCATGCACGACGCCCTCGCCGCCGCCGGCGCGTTCGCGGTGTCGGTGCTGGCCTCCGACCAGGAGCCGGTGGCGCGGTACTTCGCCGACCGCCGCCGGCCCCTGGGCCGCCAGCAGTTCGACATCGTGGACTGGCGGGCGGGCGAGTGCACCGGCGCGCCGCTCATCGGCGGCGCGCTGGCGCACTTCGAATGCGAGATGTGGCGGGCCTACGACGGCGGCGACCACACCATCTTCCTGGGCCGGCCGGTGCGGTTGTACCGCCAGGCCGGCGACGACGCCCTGGTCTTCGTCGGCGGCGAGTTCCGCAACGTGACCAGGGCCCGGACCGAGGTGACGACATGACCGTGGTGAAGGCGCCCGGCCGCACGCCGCCGGGCCCCTCCAAGGCCTCCTCCATCCGCATGCTCATGGTGATGGGCCGGGACCGGCTCGGCATGATGAGCGATGCCGCCGCGCGCTACGGCGACGCGTCCCGGCTGCCGGTGGGGCCGAAGGACCTGTACTTCTTCAACCATCCCGACCACGCCAAGCACGTGCTGGCCGACAACGCCGCCAACTACCACAAGGGCATCGGCCTGGTGCACGCCCGCCGCGCCCTCGGCGACGGGCTGCTCACCAGCGAGGGCGAGCTGTGGCGCAAGCAGCGCAAGGTGATCCAGCCGGCGTTCCAGAGCCGGCGGATCGCGGCCCAGGCCTCGGTGATCGCGGAGGAGGGCGCCGCGCTGGTCGCCCGCCTCCGCGCCCACGGCGACGCCCCGGTCGACGTCCTGCAGGAGATGACCGGGCTCACCCTCGGGGTGCTCGGCCGGACCCTGCTCGACGTCGACCTGGGCGCGTACGACTCCATCGGCGGCGACTTCGCGGCCGTCCAGGACCAGGCGATGTTCGAGCTCGCGTCGCTCAGCGCGGTGCCCACCTGGATCCCGCTGCCCCGGCAGCTGCGGTTCCGCCGGGCCCGCCGCGATCTGCAGCGCATCGTCGACGACCTGGTCGCGCGGCGGACCGCCCGCTCGGTCGAGCGCGACGACGTGCTGTCGCGGCTCATCGTGTCCGCCGGCCAGGAGGAGGACCCGGGCATCGGCCGGCAGCGGCTGCGCGACGAGCTGGTGACGCTGCTGCTGGCCGGGCACGAGACCACGGCGAGCACGCTGAGCTGGACGCTGTACCTCATCGACCGGCACCCGGAGGTGCGCGAGCGGCTGCGCGAGGAGGCGCTGTCGGTGCTCGGCGACCGGCTGCCCACCTACGACGACCTGACCCGGCTGCGGTACACCGCGATGGTGATCGAGGAGGTCATGCGGCTGTTCCCGCCGGTGTGGATCCTGCCGCGCAAGTCCCTCGCCGAGGACGAGGTCGGCGGCTACCGGGTGCCGGCCGGCGCGGACCTGCTCATCTGCCCGTTCACGCTGCACCGCCACCCGGCCTTCTGGACCGACCCGGAGCGCTTCGACCCCGAGCGGTTCGACCCGGACAAGGTCCACGACCGGCCGCGGTACGCGTACATCCCGTTCGGCGCCGGGCCGCGCTTCTGCGTCGGCAACCACCTCGGCATGATGGAGGCCGCCTTCGTGACCGCGCTGCTCGTGCGCGAGCTGACGCTGACGAAGGAGCCCGGCTACGAGGTCCGGCCGGAGCCGATGCTGTCGCTGCGCGTGCGCGGCGGCCTGCCGATGCGGGTCCGCCCGGCCCGCTGAGCCACCCGCCCACGGCAATGCCCCCGGGAGTCGTACCTCCCGGGGGCATTTGCCTGCGCGGGTCAGCCGCGGCGGTTGCCGACGAGCGCCACGAGGGTGCCGACGACCTCGGCCGGGGACGGCGTCGCCAGCCACGACTCGTGGATCGCGGCGGCGCCGGTGCGGAACCGCGGCAGCTCGACGACCTGCAGGATGAGCTTGCCGATCTCCTCGACGCTCAGCGCCCGGTGGTTGAGCGCGACGCCGGCGCCGGTGCGGGACAGGTAGTTGGCGACCGGGGTCGCCTCGGTGCTCTTCGCCGGCATGATCCAGCGCGGCGCCGTCGCCTCGACCGCCTCGGCCACCCCGAACTCCCGGCCGACCTGGTAGGTACCGGTGTCGACGGCGTCCGGCGCGGCCGTCTCCTGCCGCAGCAGGAGCGACTCGCCGGTGTCGCACGAGATCTGCGGTACGCGCAACGCCCGCGCCGCCGCCATCGTGCCGACCCCGCCGTGGTGGATGATCGCCGAGCAGGTCGGCAGCAGCTGGGTCAGCGGCACCCACTCGATCGCGCACACGTTGTCGGGGAGCTTCTCGATGCCCTGCAGCTGCAGCGCGTTGAGGGTCGCCACGACCTCCACGCCGAGGCCGTCGACGGCCTCGATGAGCTTCGGCAGCCGGTCCCAGTCGCCGGGGATGAACCGCCGGTTCGACTCGCCCAGCGACAGCGCGACCCGGGGCACCTGCGGCTCGTGCAGCAGCCACGGCTGGGCCGGCTCGGCCCCGCTGTACGGGACGTGGCGCACGTGGATCGTGGTGACCGTGGTCGGCGGGCCGTACCCGGGCGGGGTCGGGTCGACGGTCCACTGCCCCAGCAGCAGCTCGTCGTCGATCTCGACGCCGTGGCGCTCGGCGAGCGGGCGCAGCAGGTCGGCGAGCGGGTTCTCCGGCAGGCCGGCCGCGCGCACCTGCTCGCGCCGGGCGGCGAGCCGCTGCAGGCTCCACGCGAAGCAGTCGGTGCCGAACAGCAGCCGGCCGTGCGCGGCGCCGGACAGCCGGGCCGCGAACGGGGCCGAGGAGAACGTCGGGTCCCACAGCACCAGGTCGGGCTTCCAGGCCTGGGCGAAGGCGATCAGGTCGCCGGCCTCGGGCAGGTCGGGGCGCACGTAGTCGGCCGCGGGGATGAGCATGTACTGGAAGAACGTGATCCAGTGCTCGAGCTCCTCCTCGTTCAGGCCGAGCGCCTCGGCGTAGGCGAGGACCAGCTCGGGATCGCGCGGCGTGGGCGCGTCCTCGCGGTTGCGGGCCTCGGTGGACTGCGGCTCGCCGAGCGCCACCGCGGTCAGCCCGGCCGCGGTGATGTTGTCGGTGATCGAGTAGTGCGAGGCGATCCGCACCTCGTGGCCCGCGCTCTGGAACGCCCACGCCAGGGGGACGATCGGCAGGAGGTGCGCGACCGAAGGGTACGTGGTGAACAGGACTCGCATCGGCGTCTCCGTCGGTTGGTCGGGGTGGCGTTGGAGGGGGGTGGCGTCGGTCGGGGTGGCTCAGTGTTTGCGGGCGATCGTGAGGCCGTCGGCGATCGGCAGCATCACCGTCTCCAGCCGCTCGTCGGCCGCGAGCGTCGCGTTGAACGTGCGCAACGCCTGGGCGCTGCGCCGGGCCAGGCCGGCGTCGGCCAGCTCCGGGTCGAGGACGTAGCCGTCGAGCAGGACGTTGTCGGCCAGCAGCAGGCCGCCGGGGCGCAGCACCGGCACGGCGAGCTCGAGGTAGGTCGGGTAGTTCATCTTGTCGGCGTCGACGAAGACGATGTCGGCCGATGCCGGCTCCAGGGTGCGCAGCGTGCGGCCCGCGGGCCCGAGGCGGAAGTCGATCCGGTCCTCGACCCCGGCGTGGCGCCAGTGCTCCCGGGCCAGGCCGATCCAGCGGTCGGTCACGTCGCAGCTGATCACCCGGCCGCCGGGGACCAGCCCGCGGGCCATGGCGAGGGCCGAGAGGCCGGTGAAGGTACCGACGTCCACCGCACACCGGGCGGACACCAGCTTCGTCAGCACGGTCAGCAGCGCCACCTGCTCCAGCGGCACGGCCATGCCGGCCGCGTCGCCCACCTTCGCGGTGCTCTCGGCCAGGCCGCGCACCGCCGGGTCGGGCGGGGAGCACGACCTGACCAGATAGTCCCGCATCGCCTGGTTGACCGGCACATGCTTGACCTCGGCGAATCCCGGGGTTCCCATCAGCCCTCCCTGGCCTCGACGAACTCACCACGGCACGGCACGCGCCGGCGCTGTCATCGTCGCGGGGGATCGACCGGCGTCGCATCCTCTGACGTGCGGCGTCGCCCCCGCTGACGTGCGCACGAGGCGGATTGCGTACATGCGCTGACTGCGCAACACCAGAGATGCGCGGGATCGGTGCGACCGGAGATCGTCGCCAGGAGAGCAATCCGACCTCCGTGCTACGAATTGGGGAAGCCATGCGCCGGTTCCGCATCGATGTGCCGCAGACCCAGCTGGACGACCTGCACCGCCGGCTCGCCGACACCCGATGGCCGGCCCAGCCGGACACCGGCTGGGAGCGCGGGGTGCCGCTGACCTACCTCCGCGAGCTGGCCGAGTACTGGCGCACCGGCTTCGACTGGCGCGCGGCCGAGGCCCGGCTCAACTCCTACGAGCAGTACGTCACCGAGATCGACGGCGCCGACGTGCACTTCCTGCACGTCCGCTCGCCCCACGCGGGGGCCCGGCCGCTGCTGCTGACCCACGGCTGGCCCGGCTCGGTCGCGGAGTTCCTCGACGTGATCGGGCCGCTGACCGACCCGGGCACCTACGGCGGCGACCCGGCCGACGCCTTCCACCTCGTCATCCCGTCGATCCCCGGGTTCGGCTTCTCCACCCCGAACGGCGGCACCGGCTGGGGTACCGCACGGGTGGCGGCCGCGTGGGCCGAGCTGATGCGCCGGCTCGGCTACGACCGGTACATCGCCCAGGGCGGCGACGCGGGCTCGGTCATCTCGCTGGGCATCGGGCGCGCCGACGCCGAGCACGTGGCCGGCGTCCACGTCAACATGCTGATGACGTTCCCGTCCGGCGATCCGGCCGAGCTCGCCGGGCTCGGCGAGGCCGACCTGGCCCGGCTGGGGCGGCTGTCCCGTTTCGACACGGAGCTGTCCGCGTACATGAAGCTGCAGTCGACGCGGCCGCTGACCCTGTCGTACGCGCTCACCGACTCGCCCGTCGGCCAGCTGGCCTGGATCGTGGAGAAGTTCCGCGAGTGGACCGACTCCGAGAAGGTCCCCGAGGACGCCGTCGACCGCGACCGGATGCTCACCATCGTCTCGACGTACTGGTTCACCGCGACGGCCGGCTCGTCGGCGATGCTCTACTTCGAGGACGCCGAGGGCCTGCGCCGCATCGGTGCGGCCGGCGGCGCGCTGCCCCCGCCGGTGACCGTGCCCGTCGGCGTGGCCGTGTTCCCGCACGACATCCTGCTGCCGGTCCGCCGGCTGGCCGACCGCGACCTGCCCAACATCGTGCAGTGGAGCGAGTTCGACAAGGGCGGCCACTTCGCCGCCCTGGAGCAGCCCGAGCTGTTCGTGGCCGACATCCGCGAGTTCGCCCGCCGGGTGCACTGAGCCCCGCTTCCGAGGGAGTCAGCGATGAGTACCGACCACGAAGCGTCGACCCCGGCCCGGCTCACCCACTCGGCGCTGTCGGACCGGCACGCCTTCGACGACGTCGAGACCTTCCTGCGGCGCATGGCGCAGGCGCGCGAGCACACGTACACCAACACCGCCCACGTGCCGCTGGGCGACCTCGCGCAGTGGCACACCGACGCCGAGGCCGGGGTCATCCGGCACGCCAGCGGCAAGTTCTTCACCGTGCAGGGCCTCGACGTGCACATCCCGACCGGCGCGGTACCGCGCTGGGACCAGCCGATCATCAACCAGCCCGAGATCGGCATCCTCGGCATCCTCATGAAGGAGTTCGACGGGGTCCTGCACTGCCTCATGCAGCTGAAGTCGGAGCCGGGCAACTGCAACGGCATCCAGGTGTCCCCGACGGTCCAGGCGACCCGCAGCAACTACACGCGGGTGCACGGCGGCAACCCCACCCCGTACCTGGACTACTTCCGCGACCGGTCGCAGCACCGGGTCATCCTCGACGCGCGCCAGTCGGAGCAGGGCGCCTGGTTCCTGCGCAAGCTGAACCGCAACATGATCATCGAGGTGACCGGCCCGGTGGAGGCCCGCGAGGGCTTCCACTGGCTCACCATCGCGCAGCTGCACGAGCTGCTCGCCCTCGACGACGTGGTGAACATGGACGCCCGCTCGGTGCTGTCCTGCATGCCGTTCGAGGAGTGGGCGGACCGCTCCGGCGACGCGCAGGACAGCCGGCACTCCACCGCCGAGCTGCTGAGCTGGATCACCGAGCGGCGCAGCCTCACCAGCGTGGACCTGCGCCAGGTACGGCTCGGGGACCTGGGGGAGTGGCGCGCCGACGGTGCCCGGATCTCCCACGTCCCGGAGCGCTTCTTCGACGTCATCGGGGTGCGGGTGGAGGCGTGCGGCCGCGAGGTCGGGCGCTGGGACCAGCCCATGTTCGCCGCCCGCGGCGAGGGGGTCGTGGCCTTCCTCATGACGCGCTTCGACGGTGTACCGCACGTGCTGGCCAACGCGCGCGTGGAGGCCGGCTACGCCGACCGGGTGGAGCTCGCGCCGACGGTGCAGTGCATCCCGGACAGCTACCGCGACCTGCCGCGCTCGAAGTGGCCGCCGTTCCTCGACGACGTGCTGCGGGCCGACCCCGCGGCGATCCGCTACGACGTGCTGCAGTCCGAGGAGGGCGGCCGCTTCTACCACACCCGCAGCCGCCACCTCGTCATCGAGACCGGCGACGAGCTGGTGCACCCGGAGTTCCGGTGGATGACCCCGCGGCAGCTGGCCGGGCTGCTGTGGCACAGCAACTACGTCAACGTCCAGGCCCGCAGCCTGCTGGCGTGCCTGCGCGCGGTCGAGCGGCTGGCCCCGGTGGAGCGTGCGCTGTGACCACCGTGACCGTACTGGGCGGCTCCGGCTTCCTCGGCAGCGCGTTTACCGCCGCCATCAGCGCCCGGCCGGTGCGGCTGCGGGTGCTGTCCCGCCGCCCCGCCCCCGTGCCCGCGGACGCCCGGGCCGACGTCGAGGTCCGCCGGGCCGACGTCGCCGACCCGGGCGTGGTGGCCGCGGCGGTGGCCGGCGCCGACGTCGTGGTGAACCTGCTCAAGCACGACGGCGACTGGCGCCGGGCCGGCACCGACCCGCGCAGCGAGCTGGTCAACACCGGCACGACCGCGGCCATCGTGGCGGCCCTGCGCGGCCGCCGGTCCTCGGGCCGCCACTCGCCGGCGGTGTGCGTGTTCGCCGGCACGGTGTCGCAGGTCGGGGTCCCCCCGGAGCGGCCCCTGGACGGCTCCGAGCCCGACCGGCCGCAGACGCCGTACGACGCGCAGAAGCTCGAGGCCGAGCGGCTGCTGCTGGCCGCGACCGCCGCCGGTGTGCTGCGCGGGGTCAGCCTGCGCCTGCCGACCATCTACGGGCAGGGCCCGGCCGCCACCGCGCCGGACGTCGGCGTCATCGCCGCGATGATCCGCCGCGCCCTCGACGGCGCACCGCTGACCATGTGGGGCGACGGCCGCGTCATGCGCGAGTTCGTCCACGTCGAGGACACCGTGCGGGCGTTCCTGGCCGCGATCGACGGGGCCGACCGGCTCAGCGGCCGGCACTGGCTGCTCGGCACCGGCGCGCCGAGCTCCCTGCGCGACGCGCTGCACCTGGTGTCCGGCGCCGTCGCCGCCGTCAGCGGGGCCGCGCCGGTCCCGGTGGTCGCCGTCCCGCCGCCCGCCCACGCCACCGCCACCGACCTGCGCAGCGTGCGCGTCGACCCCGCCCCGTTCAGCGCGGCCGCCAGCTGGTTTCCGCGCGTGACGCTGGCCGAGGGCATCAGCCGCACCGCCGCCGCGCTCTTCGCCGACCGTGACCGTGCTGCCCGAAACGGAGTGCTTGCGTGACCATCCGCGTCTGGAACTACACCGCCGAATACGAGGCCGAAAGGGCCGACGTCCTCGATGCCGTCGACAGCGTGTTCCGCTCCGGCCAGCTCGTGCTCGGCCCGAGCGTACAGAGTTTCGAGGAGGAGTTCGCCGCCTACCACGGCCTGCCGCACTGCGTCGGCGTCGACAACGGCACCAACGCCATCAAGCTCGGACTGCAGGCGCTCGGCATCGGGCCGGGCGACGAGGTCATCACCGTGTCCAACACCGCGGCGCCGACCGTCGTCGCCATCGACGCGCTGGGCGCCACGCCGGTCTTCGTCGACGTCCGCGAGGAGGACTACCTCATCGACGTCGGCCAGGTCGAGGCGGCCGTCACCGGGCGCACCAAGTGCCTCCTGCCGGTGCACCTGTACGGCCAGTGCGCCGACATGGCCCCGCTGCGGGAGATCGCCGACCGGCGCGGCCTGGCCCTGTTCGAGGACTGCGCGCAGGCGCACGGGGCCCGCCACCACGGCCGGCTCGCCGGCAGCATGGGCGACGCCGCCGCGTTCTCGTTCTACCCGACCAAGGTGCTCGGCGCCTACGGCGACGGCGGCGCCGTCGTCACCTCCAGCGCGCAGACCGACCAGCGCCTGCGCCGGCTGCGCTTCTACGGCATGGCGGAGCGCTACTACGTCGTGGAGACGCCGGGGCACAACAGCCGCCTCGACGAGGTCCAGGCGGAGATCCTGCGCCGCAAGCTCCGCCGCCTCGACGGGTACGTCGCCGCCCGGCGGGCCGTCGCCGCGCGCTACGCCGAGGGCCTGGGCGACACCGAGCTCGTGCTGCCGCGGGTGAACCCCGGCAACGAGCACGCCCACTACGTCTACGTCGTGCGCCACCCGCGCCGCGACGAGATCATCGAGCGGCTCAAGGCCTACGGCATCGAGCTCAACATCAGCTACCCGTGGCCGGTGCACACGATGACCGGGTTCGCGCGCCTCGGCCACGGCCAGGGCGCCCTGCCCGTCACCGAACGGCTGGCCGGGCAGATCTTCTCGCTGCCCATGTACCCCTCGCTCTCCCTCGACCTGCAGGACAAGGTCATCGACTCGCTCCGCCGGGTGCTCGAAACCGTCTGAGAAAGCCGGAGGTCCACGTGAAGGTTCGCAAGCTGGCCGTAGAAGGGGCACTGGAGTTCACCCCGCGGGTGTTCCAGGACGCCCGCGGCCTGTTCGTCTCGCCCTTCCAGGAGGAGGCGTTCGCGGCGGCCGCCGGGCGGCGGCTGTTCCCGGTCGCCCAGACCAACCACAGCCGCTCGTCCCGCGGCGTGGTGCGCGGCGTGCACTACACGACCACCCCGCCGGGCACCGCCAAGTACGTCTACTGCGCCCGCGGCGCCGCGCTGGACATCGTGGTGGACATCCGGGTGGGCTCGCCCACCTACGGCGCGGTGGACGCGGTGCTGCTGGACCAGGCCGACTTCCGCTGCATGTACTTCCCCGTCGGCGTCGGCCACGCGTTCGTCGCCCTCGCCGACGACACGGTGATGTCCTACATGCTCTCGGGCTCCTACGTGGCCGAGCAGGAGCTGGCCCTGCGGGCGCTGGACCCCGCGCTGGGGCTGCCGATCCCCGACGACGTCGAGCGGCTGCTGTCCGACCGCGACCGGGTCGCCATCACCCTGGCCGAGGCGCGCGCGCAGGGCCTGCTGCCGCGCTACGAGGAGTGCCGGCGGATCGAGGCGGCCCTGATGCCCCCGCTCGACGTCGCGGTGCCCGCGTAGCGCCGATGAGTTTTCCGGCGAACGGCCGTCTCAAGACATGCAGCCGGAACGTGGTACGAATACGAGGAGAGGGTCATGGAAACTGAAGCTGTCGAGCCGGGCGTGCGGGCGGGCCGGCGCGAATGGCTGGGGCTGGCGGTGCTGATCGTGCCGTCGATGCTGGCGATGATCGACCTGACCGTGCTGTTCCTGGCCCTGCCCAAGATCACGGTTGATCTCGGCGCCAACGCCACCCAGCAGCTGTGGATCAGCGACGTCTACGGCTTCCTCATCGCGGGCTTCCTGGTCACGATGGGCACGCTCGGCGACCGCGTCGGCCGGCGCCTGGTGCTGCTCGTCGGCGCCTCCGCGTTCGCCGTGCTGTCGGTCGTCGCGGCCTACGCCAACAGCGCCGAGATGCTGATCGTGGTCCGGGCGCTGATGGGCATCGCCGGCGCGACGATCTTCCCGAGCACGCTCGCGATGATCAACGGCATGTTCAAGAACCCGAAGCAGCTCGGCGTCGCGGTCGCCGCCTGGGCGACCGCCCTGACCGGCGGCGCGGCCATCGGGCCGGTCGTCGGCGGCGTGCTGCTGCACTGGTTCTGGTGGGGCTCGGTCTTCCTCATCGCGGTGCCCGTCATGGCGCTGCTGCTGATCGCGGGCCCGGCGCTGCTGCCCAACCTGAAGGCCCCCGACACCGGCCGCATCGACCCGCTCAGCGTGCTGCTGTCGCTCGCGGCGATCCTGCCGTTCATCTACGGGCTCAAGGAGGTCGCCCGCACCGGCTGGCACCTCACGCCGGTGCTCGTCTCCGTCGCCGGCATCGTGTTCGGCCTGCTGTTCGCGATGCGCCAGCGCAGCCTCGCCAGCCCGCTGCTGGACCTGCGCCTGTTCGCGATCCGCGCGGTCAGCGGGGCACTGGCGCTGGGCCTGCTCTCCGCGATCATCCAGGGCGGCGCGAGCTTCTTCATCACCCAGCACCTGCAGCTGGTGCGCGGGCTGAGCCCGCTCAGCGCCGGCCTGTGGCTGCTCGTGCCGACGCTCGCGCTGGTGCTCGGCATCTTCATCAGCATGGGCCTGGCCCAGGAGGTGGTGAAGCCGGCCTACATCCTCAGCGTCGGCGCGGTCATCGCCGCCATCGGCATGGTGGTGCTCACCCAGATCGGGCCCGCCTCGGGCCTGTCGACGCTCATCATCGGCGCCGTCATCGTCTACGTCGGCGGGGCTCCGGTGGGCCCGATGGTCAGCCAGATCGTCGTGCCGTCCTCGCCGCCGGAGAAGGCCGGCTCGGCCTCCGCGCTGCAGTCGACCGCGGGCGAGCTCGGCCTGTCGCTGGGCATCGCGCTGCTGGGCAGCATCGGCGCCGCCGTCTACCGGGGCGAGATCAGCGTGCCGGCGCCGCTCGCCGGGACCCCGGAGGGCGACGTCGCGTCGGAGACCGTCGCCGGCGCCCTGACGGTGGCCCAGAACCAGCCGGCCGACGTGGCCGGGGCCCTCGTGCAGTCGGCCCGCTCCGCCTTCGACAACGGCATGAACGCCGCCGCCGTGGTGGGCGCGATCGCCTTCCTGGCGCTGGCGCTGCTGCCGCTGGTGACCCTGCGGCACATCAGGCCCTTCGGGGCGCAGGAGAAGGAGGCGAAGGCCGCCGCCGAGGCCAAGGCGAACATCGGCAAGCAGCCTTCCGGGCACGACGCCCCGGCCTCGGCCGCCATCGACTGACCTCTCACCGCAACGCAGACCTGGCCGCTCCACCCCCGGGGGCGGCCAGGTCTGTGTCGTACCACCATCACCGAAAGAGAACGGAGAACATCAATGGCCACAGTAGTAGCCGACATGTCGATGTCCCTGGACGGCTTCATCGCCGATCCGGACGACTCGGTGGGATCGCTGTTCGACTGGTACTTCAACGGCGACGTCGCGGTGCCGTCGAGGTTTCCGCAGCGATGGACCTTCCACACGTCGAAGGCCAGCGCCGAGTGGCTGCGCGAGTCGATGGACAACGCGGGCGCCATCGTCACCGGCCGGCGGCTGTTCGACTACACCGACGGCTGGGGCGGCACCCACCCCTGGGACGTGCCGGTGTTCGTGGTGACGCACGAGGCGCCGGCGGACTGGCGGCGGGACGGCTTCACCTTCGTCACCGACGGCATCGCCGCCGCCGTGGCCCAGGCCTCGGCGGTCGCCGGCGACCGCTGGGTCGGCGTCGCCGGGCCCAACGTGGCCCAGCAGTGCCTCGACGAGGGCCTGCTGGACCTGTTGCGGATCAACCTGGTGCCGGTGCTGTTCGGCGAGGGCATCCGCTTCTTCGACGACCTGGCGGGCGCGCCGTACCGGCTGGAGGACCCCGTCGTGATCGAGGGGCGGTCGGTGACGCACATGCAGTACCGCGTGAAACGCTGAACCCACGCAGACCGGTGCCCCCGGAGACCTGCTCCGGGGGCACCGTCGTGGGCGGGCGTCAGCGGCGTGACGGGTCGAGCTCGCCGGCCGGCGCCGGGCTCACCGGCGCGTCCTGCTCGGCCGAGGACACCGCGGCCGCACCGGCCGGGGCCGGGGACACCGGGGCCTCCGCCGGGACCACGGTGCGCCGCGGGGTCTTGATGAAGCGCCGCAGGCCGCGGGTCGCCGGCAGCTCGACCGTGCGGTAGAGCACCCAGGCCGCGAACATCGCCACGGTCAGGTACAGCAGGAACATCAGCAGGTTGCCCCACACCGGCAGCGGCGTGCGCGGGTTGTCGATGAGGCCGATCGTGGCCATCCACTGCCGCGGGAAGTCGCGGTTCTCCCCGCCCGACATGATCGACTTGGCGTCGATGGTGAACAGGACGAAGAGCACGTGGACCGCGTAGAAGCAGAACGTCAGGTTGCCCAGCCACACCATCAGCCGGGACCGGGTCGGGCTCCACCGGCCGGTCAGGTCGGCACTGGCCAGGGCCGCGATGAGGATCGCGAACGGCACCATCACGACCGCGGCGATGCGCCAGTACGCCGGCACGAACATGTTGACGGCGAACGCGAGCACGCACAGCACGAGCGCGGTCGGCACGTTGATCCGGCTGCGGACGCCCCGCAGCATCAGCATCGCGACGGCGGCGCCCAGCACGAACTCGGCGAAGCGCGTCACCGGGAACGTCATCGTGACCCAGTAGCTGAACTGGGTGTGGAAGTTCTCCACCGGCGCCAGCATCGGCGGGGCCGGCTGGTGCAGGTCGAAGGTGCCGCCGATCAGCCGGGGCACGATCGCGGTGAACGCGACGGCGCCGATCGCGGTCGTCCACAGGGCCCGCTTGCTCGCCTGGGCGAACAGGATCAGCATCGGCGGCAGGAACAGGTAGAAGAACATCTCACAGCTCAGCGACCACAGCACCGGGTTGAGGCCGAGGGAGTGCGCCTGGTCCGGGCTCCACGACTGCACCAGCAGCAGGTTGGTGACGACGACCTTCCAGTCGGTCCACTTGCCGTGCACCAGGCCGAAGAGGAAGAACGCGATCACCGCGGTGACCACCGTGATCGGGTAGATCTTGGCCATCCGCCGCTGCCAGAACTCCGTCGCCCGCATGTCCAGCGGCGTCGACCAGGTCAGCACGAAACCGCTGAGCACGAAGAAGAAGCTCAGCACCGCCTGGCCGCTGTCGCCGAACAGAATCGCGAACACCAGATCGGAGCCCTGCGGCATCTCCGACCCGATCGGGGTGGCGAACTGCATGAACAGGAAATGGTTTCCGAAGACCAGGAACGCGGCTACCCATCGCATTCCGGTCAATGAGGGGAGCAGGTCTACGTTGGGGCGCATCCGCGCCGGTCGACCACGCATCGTTCACCAATCTTTCCCAGCGGCTGCGAATTCATGTCGTTGACCCGGTGCGACGCCGTCATCAGGCATCTTCACACCGGTCAATTGATGTGACATCTCTTGACGTGCGCAGCCGCGCGGCCGGCCACCCGCCGGGTGACGCCGCGTGTGACGCCAACGCGCTGCGTACACGCGTGGTAGCGTCGAGCCGATCGTCCAGGACCGGTGCAGCGAGTGACGGAGACCGATCAATGAGCCTCGAGGTCGAGACGGTGCGGACCCTCGACGAGGCGAGCTTCGCCGAACTGGTCGGACGCCACCGCGGCGAGCTGCAGGTGCACTGCTACCGGATGGTCGGCTCGTTCGAGGACGCCGAGGACCTGGTCCAGGAGACGTTCCTGCGCGCCTGGCGCGGCCGGGAGACGTTCCAGGGCCGCTCGTCGCTGCGCGCCTGGCTCTACCGCATCGCGACAAACGCCGGTCTCGACTTCCTGGAGCGGCACCCGCGCCAGCCGCGCCCGCGCGCGCCACAGGCCGACGGCGCGGGCGCGTCGCCGTACGACCTGCCGTGGCTGCAGCCCTACCCCGACAGGCTGCTCGACCTGGCCGCGCCGGCCGACGCCGAGCCCGACGCCGCGGTCGTGGCGAAGGAGACGATCGAGCTCGCGTTCATGGTCGCGATCCAGCACCTGCCGCCCCGGCAGCGGGCCGTGGTCATCCTCCGCGACGTGCTGGGCTGGCCCGCCGCCGACACCGCGGGCCTGCTCGAGCTGAGCGTGGCCGCGGCCAACAGCGCGCTCCAGCGCGGCCGGGCGACCCTCAAGGAGCACCTGCCGCCGCGCCGCCTGGAGTGGGGGGCGGCCGACGACCCGACCCGGGCCGAGCGGGCGCTGCTGCAGCGGTACATGGCGGTGCTCGACCACGCCGACATCGGCCCGGCGATGGCCGAGCTGCTGCACGAGGACGTGCGGGTCACCATGCCCCCGCACCCGTACTACTACGTCGGCCGGGAGCCGTACATCGCCAGCCTGCTGCCGTTGCTGGACCCGGCCTCGCCGGAGTACTTCGGGCAGTGGCGCAGCGTGGCGACCCGGGCCAACCGGCAGCCGGCGATCGCGCACTACGTGCGGCGGCCGGGCGACACCGAGTTCCGCCCGCAGGTGCTCGACGTGCTGCGCGTCGTCGACGGCCGGATCGCCGAGATCACCTCGTTCGTGCCGGCCCTGTTCCCGGCGTTCGGCCTGCCCGCGACAGTCTGACCGGACGGTGCGCACGCGCCGGCCCCGCCACCCGGACGGGCGGCGGGGCACGATGTGCGGTTTCAGCCCCAGACCTTCTGCGCGGTCTGCACGACCAGCTCCAGCTTGCGCCGCTGCTCGTCGAGCGTGAGCAGGTTGCCGCTCGCGGTCGAGGCGAAGCCGCACTGGGTGGTGATGCCCAGGTTTTCCAGCGGCACGTACTCGGCCGCCGCGTCGATGCGCCGGCGCAGGTCGTCGGGCGACTCCAGCTGCGGCGTCTTGGTGGAGACCAGGCCCAGCATGACGGTCCGGCCGGCGGGCATGTGGCGCAGCGGCTCGAAGCCGCCGGCGCGCTCCGAGTCGTACTCCAGCAGGAACCGGTCCACGCCGACCTCGCCGAACAGCCGCTCGGCGACCGGCTCGTAGCTGCCCTCGCCCATCCAGGCGCTGCGGTTGTTGCCGCGGCAGAAATGCATCGCGATCGTCGCGTCCGGGTTCTTGGCCTTCGCGGCCTCGACCACGGCCCGGTCCATCGAGACGGTCATGTCCAGCATCTGTTCGGCGGTCAGGCCGGTCATCGCGGTGAACTTGTCCCGCAGTTCCGTGTCGATGATCCACATGTAGCTGAGCGAGTCGAGCTGGATCCAGGACACGCCCTGGTCGAACAGGGTGTGGATCTCCTCGATCTGCAGGCGGACCACGTCCTCGAGCAGCTGCTCCGGCGACGGGTAGACGCCGTCGGAGATGCCCGGCTGCCACAGCGAGGTGCCCATCGAGGCGGCCATCATGGTGATCTTGTACTGACCCGGCGCGTGCTTGGCCAGGAACGCGGCCTCGGTGCTGGTCATCGCCTTCTTCTGGTACAGCTTGCCGCCCGCGGCCGCGCCCTCGAAGGCCAGCTCCTCGGGGGTCGGGTCGGCCATGCCGGCCCGGTGCCACGAGACCAGGCCGCCGGTCTCCTCGACCGGCACCAGGCCGCCGAGGGACTCCATCAGCCCGGCCATGAAGGTGCCGCGGCGCACCTCGCCCTCGGTGAACACCTCGACGCCGGCGTCGCGCTGCAGGGCGATCGCGGCCAGCGCGGCCTCGTCCTCCAGCTCGCGCAGGCGTTCGTCGCTCACGTCGCCCTTGGCGTGCGCGGCCCGGGCGTCGAGCAGCGCCTGCGGGCGGAGCAGGCTGCCGACGTGCTCGGCTCGGAATTGCGTCGTCATGTCGTAGTCCTTTCGCTTCCGGTCGCCTACCAGGTCACGGGGAACGACTGCAGGCGGGAGACGATGAAGTCGTACTTCCACGGGATCTCGGCCACCGGGACGGCCGGGCGCAGGTTCGGCAGGCGCCGCACGAGGGTCCGGAACACGATGTCGAGCTCGAGCCGGGCCAGGTTGTGGCCCAGGCAGTGGTGCAGGCCGTAGCTGAAGGCGAGCGGATTCGTCGGCGGCCGCGTGATGTCGAACTCGTCCGGGTGCGTGGTGACCGTCGGGTCGAGGTTGGCCGCGGCCATGCTCAGCAGGATGCCGTCGCCGGCCTTGATGGTGTGCCCGGCGATCTCGACGTCCTCGATCGCCACCCGGGCCAGCTGCTCGACGAGGTTGATGTACCGCAGGATCTCCTCGATCGCGCCGGGCGCCAGGTCCGGGTTCGCCCGCAGCGCCTCGTACTGGTCCGGGGGGTCCAGCATCGCGAGGGTGCCCAGGGCGATCGCGCTGATCGTGGTCATGCTGCCGGCCATGAGGATGGCGAGGGCGAACGCGGCCAGCTCGTCGCGGTTGAGCTCGCCGGTGCGCACGAACTTGACGATCAGATCGTCGAGCAGGCCGACGCCGGGCTCGACCTCCTTGGCCCGGATCAGCTGGTCGAGGTACGCGGTGAACTCCTCCAGCGCCTCGTCGGCCTTCTCCGGGTCGAGGATGTCGCGCATCGGGCCCTGGAAGTAGTCGCGCTCCTCGTACGGCACGCCGAGGAACATGCAGACCACCATCATCGGCACCGGCACGGCGAAGTGCGCCATGAAGTCCGCGCCCGGCCCCGCCGCCATGAGCGCGTCGAGGCGCTGGTCCACGATGCGCTGGATCGTCGGGCGGAACTTGGCGATCTGGCGGTTGGTGAAGCTCGGCAGCAGCATCTTGCGCTGCCGGGTGTGCGCCGGCGGGTCGACGCCGAACAGCACCTCGGGGAAGCCGCCCTCGACCTCGCGCGCCATCTCCCGGGTGGCCCGCATGTGCAGCAGCGACTCGTCGATCACCGGGTAGTCCTCGAACGTCGACAGGCTCGACATCCGCGGGTCGGCGAGCAGCGCCCGGACCTCCGCGGGGCCGGTCACGAACCAGGTGACCTTGCCGTCGTACAGCCGCACCTTCGTGATCGGGCCGGGGGCGCGGAACTTCGCCGTGCCCGCGCCGGGCTTGTACGGGCATTCCCGCTGCAGCGGGTAGTCCAGCACCTCGTGCTGCTGCGTTTCCACCGAATCGTTCAGCGCGGTCATGGCCATCCTCTGAATGCGGAAAAAGGCGGCGGCTCGTCTTCGTCAATGGTGGTCGGCGCCTATTGGGCGGGCATCTCCGAGAATGCCGTCCGGCCGCCCTGACCGGGCATTCCCCCGGGCGCGCCGCAGCGCACCGCGAATCGTCTCCGCGGTGCGCTGCGGCATTTCGGCGGTCAGGCGGGAACGGCGGCCCGGTCACGCACCCGCGCGTAGTACGCGGCGACGGCGTGGAACGACTTCTTGGGCGTGCGCCGGTATTGCGAGTTCGGGTCGGCGAAGTCCGTGCGGACCGACCGGACGATGCACATGCTGGCCATGTCGAGGTCGTGCCGCACGTCGGTCTCGTGGTGCGGGTGGGTCGGGTGGACCAGGTCGGCGGGCGCGACGCCGTAGACGCCGGCCCGGTCGAAGATCTCGAGCATCTTGCCGTAGTACTCCGCCTGGGCGCCCTCGTCGCGCTCGTGCCCGTCGAGGATGGTCAGGTTCGGCGTGCTGCGGTCGACGATGTCCCAGTTGAAGAAGCCCTTCTCCTCGGCACCCTGGTAGCTGGCGGTGCCGAAGCCGGAGACGAACACCGGCTTGCCGTGCCGGGTGTACCGGCCCAGCTCGCTGAGGTGCTGCTCGACCGTCATGTGCGCCGGGAACAGGTAGTGCACCACGCTGACGGCGTCGAACGGGGTCCAGTCGACCTGCTCCCAGGGCGCGGCGGTGTAGCTGAGCCGGCCGTGGTAGATGCCCCGCGTGACCCGGACGAGCCGGTCCAGGTAGGCGTTGAGCTTCGGCGCCGACTCGGTGAGCATCCCCGTGACGTTCTCGGTGAGCCACTGGTCGGCCGTCTTGGGCTCCCGCACGCCGAAGCGCTGGTCGCCGTCGAAGTAGATGTTCGCGAGCCGCTCCAGGTAGGGCTCGCCGGGGAAGATGCCGGGGGTGAAGATCGTGTGCGTGGCCCCGACCGTGAAGTCGATCGGGGCGCCCTGCTTGCGCAGCGACTCCGCGAGGCCGGCCAGCTCGGCGACGAAGTCGACGACCTGCTCCTGGGAGCGGTCCGGCAGCCGCGGGTCGAGCCGCACGTGCAGCCCGCGCTCGACGGCGGACTCGGCGGCGGCCGACAGCCGGCCCAGGTCGCTGCCGTACAGGTTGACCGAGTTGGCGTTGAGCTCGACCACCAGGTCCAGCTCCGCGTTCATCAGGTCGGTGTCCCACACGTTGCGGGAGGTCTCGCCCTGCCCGGTCGCGAACGTCGAGCCGGTGTCGAACTGGACGCTGCGCAGGACGATGCCGCGGGTGCCGTCCGGGCGGGTCTGATCCGCGGGTGGATGTGCCATGGTGGTTCCCTTCTGCACGAGGGGTTGGGCTGTAGGGCGCGCTGAACAGCCCCTAGATCTCCGCGCGGCCGCAGTACCAGGGCTGCCGGTCCGTGGCGGTCGCGCCGGCGGCGAAGTAGGCCCCGACCACGGGCGCGGCCACCGGCTCCTCGCCCTCGCCGTGCCAGGCGACGCCGTCGGCCTCGGCGGCCGTGGCCATGCTGGCGAAGAAGACCTGGGGGGCCAGCGAGTGCCGCGGGATGTCGGTGTTGCGGGCGATGACGTCGCCGAGGGTGGTGCGGTAGTCGATGCCGAACGCATTGCGGACGAACCGCAGCAGCGGGTTGATCTCGTAGAAGAACCGGTCGCCGTCGCGCAGCGCGGTGAACTGCGCGCGCCAGATCGTCCACTGCAGCTCGCCGAACTCCGAGTCGGGCCGGTGGCGCTCGCAGACCATGCCGGCGAACGCGTCGACCGCGTCGACGGTGCCGTAGACCGCCTTGAGCCGGGCCGCGAGGGTCGTGCGGCGCTTGCCGCGCACGGCGTTGTTCGCCTCGGCGGTGGTCTTGCGGCCGTGCCGGTCGTACAGCGCGACGAAGTCCAGGCAGTGCGGGCTGTCGATCTCGTGCCCCGGGGGCAGCAGCGGGTCGGCCGGGAACTCCTCGGTGTCCTCGCCGGTGATGTCCTTGAACGACGTCTTCGGGGCCAGCCCGAAGGCGCGGCGGATGTCGTTGTACTTCGGGAACCCGTGGTCGCGGCCGCGCTCGATGTCGACCGCGGCGAGGTCGTTGACGGCCTGCAGGGTGTCGGTGACGGGGGCGACCAGGCTGCGGATCCGGTTGGTGATGAGCTCGTCGTTGTTGCTCATCGGGGTCAGCCCGATGCCCTGCAGGGCCGGGCCGAGCTCCAGCCGCTCGATCAGGGTGGGCTGGAAGAACGTCAGGTAGCCGTGCGGGATGACGAGGTCGACCCGGTCGCCGCGGTACTTGACCTGGATGCCCAGCGAGCGCAGCCACTGCACCGTCCCGGCGTCGTAGCGGCGGGCCTCGGTGCGCACCTCCAGGGCCGGGTTGATCATCGAGTGGGCCCGGTAGCCGATGGTCGCGAACTCGTTGGTGACCGACGTGTTCACCCCGGGCCGGTAGCCGGTGTAGCGGGGCAGCTGCACGCCGAGCGCCGGCAGCCACTCGTTGTAGGTGATGTACTGCGTCTCGGCGATGACCACGGCCCGCGCGATCTGGAACTTGTCCTCCTCGGCCATCCCGCGCGGCAGCTGGTTCACGATCCGGTTGTGCTCGCGGGCGAAGAGGGTCTGGGCCGACAGCAGCATCGGGTTCTCGTTGGCCCGCTGGTCGCCGGCCGCGACCGCCTCGCCCGGGTCGGGCATCGCGCCGATCACCATGTTGGGCGCGCTCGCGGCGTCGCCGCGGGCGTTGCGGCGGGGCAGGTAGCCGTCCTTCATGAGCAGCCGGCCGCCGGAGTGGGCGGAGTCGCCGTCGGCCGGGCCCTCCCGCAGCCAGTTCAGGCGGGCCTCGTCGGAGCCGTACAGCGGCACGGCGTCGAGGTAGGAGCTGGCCATGTTGATCTGCTCGCGCGGGCCCGTCTCGCCAGTGCCCGGGGCCGGGATCGACCGGTTCATGAACACGAAGTCGAGATCGTTGCGGTACCGCTCGAGCGGGTCCGGGTCGGTGGTCGGGATGTTGGCGACGTCGCCGTCCTCACCCGTCTGCCGCCGGCCGCGGCGCAGCGCGATCGTGTGGTCCACGAACTGGCCCCAGACGAAGCCCCAGGCGCTGACATTGCGCGCCGAGTACAGGGTGACGTCGACGTCGTCGAAGAGGCGGTTGCTGATCCACCGGGTGTTCTTGCCGGGCGGCATCTGGGCGATGCCGTCGACGTACGCGGCCGGGGCCACCCGCGGGTAGATGCTCTCCGCGACGCCCCACTCCGGGTGCGCGAGGTTGTTGCCGCTGCCGTCGAGGCTGCGGACCTCCCAGACGTTGAGGACGCGGCGCCGCCCGGCCGCCGCCGCGGCGGGGGCGGCGGCCGCGGGCTCGCCGGCGGCGGCGTCGGCCGCCGCGCCGGTGCCGAGGCCGCCGACCACGGCGGCGACCCCGAGGGCGCCCTTGCCGAAGTCGCGGCGGGTGACCGTGTGCGCGGGTACCGCGCCGCCGGCGGGTACGTCGTCGTCGTGCATATCGGGCATCGCTGGCTCGCTTTCCTTCGGGCACGAAGCGTTTCCCCGTGGATTGGCCCCAGTCTCACGGCCGGGATCGGGCGTGTCGTCTCGCAGCGTGCGCTGTTGACGGCGGCCCGCGGCCCGGGCCGGGCGGACGGGGCCGAGCCGGCCCGGACGGGGCCGGGCCGGCCCGGGGACGGTCGCGCACGCGCCCTCAGGCGGCGACGGACCGCCCGACGACGGTGTCCAGCAGCGTGCGGCGCAGATCGGCCACCATGCCGGTCACCGTCTCCTCGTCGTACATGTGCCGCGTGTACGCCACCTTGCCGAACATCCCGCCGTCGGGGTGCAGGTCCAGCTCGGCCAGGATGCCGTCGGGGATCTGCGAGCCGACCGGCGTCGACACCACCCGCCGGCGGATCGCGTCGAACCGCAGGCCGTCGACGGTCTGCCCGTCCAGGGCCACGCCATGCTGGATGACCTGGAACGCGACCGCGGCCGCGCCGGGGTCCATCACCGCCGACATCAGCTCCGGCGCCTCCGTCACGACCTGCAGGAACGGCAGCTCGTTGGGGTACGTGGCCAGGCACGACGCGCGCACCGTGGCCACCACGTCGGCGAAGTCCCGGCAGCCGGACAGGTCGGCGCGCAGCGGCATGAAGTTGTAGAACGTGCCGATCACGTCGAGGGTCCAGGACGGGTCGCGGCCGGTGGTGAGCGTCGGTACCACGAGGTCCGTCACGCCGGTGCGGTCGCGCAGCATGACCATGAACGCCGCCATCAGCACCATGAACGGCGAGCTGCGGTACTGCCGGGCCGCCGCCAGGGTGGCCGTGCGGAACCCGTCCTCCAGCATGAAGCGGTGCCAGCCGGTGGTGTACGGGTCCGGGGTGCGCGGCCGGTCGTTCGGGACCGGCAGCACGCGGGCGCCGTCGAGGTGCCGGCGCCAGAACTCCTGGGCCTTGCGCACCGCCGCGCTGCCGGCCCGCTCCTGCTGCCAGGCCACGTAGTCGCGGTACTGCCGCACCGGGGGCAGCTGCGGCGACCCGCCGGCCCGGCGGGCGGCGTAGCAGGCGGTGAGGTCGCGCATCAGCACCTGCATCGACCAGCCGTCGACGAGGCTGTGGTGCGCGACGATCGCGAGGACCCCGTCGTGGTCGTCGAAGCGGCCCAGGACGGCCCGCATCCGCGGCGTCTCGGTGGTGATCGAGACCTCGGCCTCCACCTCGTTGAGGAACTCCTCGACCACCCGCTCCCGGTGCTCCGGCGCGGTCTCGGGGAGCTTGCGGGTGCTCAGCCGGGCCGCGTCCGGCGGGGCGATGCGCTGGTAGGCCTCGCCGTCGGCGAACACAACCTGCGTGCGCAGGGCCTCGTGCCGGGCGACCACGTAGTCCAGGGACTCCTTCAGCACCGCCGAGTTGAGCCCGCCGATGACCCGCCAGCCGGCCACGATGGTGTAGCGCGGGCCGAACGGGCCGGCCGCGCCGCCGCCGTCCATCATCCGCAGGAACTCCAGCTGCAGTGACAGGGGCGCGCGTTCGCTCGTCGTCATCGCCGCCTCCTCAGGCGTCCGGTTGGGCGGCCGGCACGGACCAGTGCAGGCCGTCGGTCGACGGCACGAGGCCGCCCGGGCGGATCGGTACCTGCTCGTCGAGGTTGCTGCCGGTCACGGCCTGCGCCTGGATCCGGTGCCCCTCCTTGGCCACCGAACGGATCAGCGCCGACTTCAGCAGCTCGTGGTTCTCCGCCTCGCCGCGGGCCCGCCGGTCGACGATCTCGGAGAGCTCCTCGAAGGCCGCGGACCGCGCGCTCACGTACGAGTCGGCGTCGACGAGGGCGATCTCGTGCGAGGCGCCGCCGCCGACCAGCTCCACGAACGACTCGACGTGCGAGGCCGCGTTGCGGGTGACCTTCTTGGCCTTCCAGAAGTACGAGTCCTCGTCCTGGTGCATGTCGTAGAACGCGACGAGGAAGTCGTGGAAGCGCGCGTACTCCATCCGGTAGCGCGTCTCGAACTCCTCGAACGCGGCCTGCTCCGGCACGTCGCCGGCGAGGGCGGTGTTGAGCGAGCGGGCCGCCAGCAGGCCGCCGTAGGTCGCCAGGTGCACGCCCTGGGAGAACACCGGGTCGATGAAGCACGCCGCGTCGCCGGACAGGACCATGCCCGGCCGCCAGAACTTCTCCTGCACGTAGGAGTAGTCCTTGCGGACCCGGACCTCGCCGTACGTGCCCTCGGTGACGCGCTTGGCGCCGGCGAGGTACTCCGCGATCAGCGGGCACTCGTCGATGAGCGCCAGCAGCGCCTTCTCCTGGTCGCCCTGGACCCGCTCGAGCTCCTCGGGCAGCAGGACCACGCCGACGCTGGTGAGGGTCGCGGACAGCGGGATGTACCAGAACCAGCCGGCCTCGAACGCGACCGCGAGGATGTTGCCCTCGTTGGGCGCCGGCAGCCGCTTGCCGCCCTCGAAGTAGCCGAACAGCGCCAGGTTGCGGAAGAACTCCGAGTAGACCCGGCGGCCGCCGATCCGCCCGTGGATGCGGCTCTTGTTGCCCGACGCGTCCACGAGGTAGCGGCTGCGCACCTCGTGCTCGCGGCCGCCGGCGTCGGTGTAGCGCACGCCGACGACCCGGCCGTCCTCCTCGATGACGTCGGCGACCGACGCCTCCTCGCGCACCTCGACGCCCTTGCGCCGGGCGTTGTCCAGCAGGATCTGGTCGAACTTCATCCGCTCGACCTGGTAGGCGGTGGAGGCGCCGTCGACGAACTTCGAGGACAGGGAGAAGGAGAACTCCCACGGCTCGGGGTTCTTGCCCCACCGGAAGCTACCGCCCCGCTTGATCGGGAAGCCGGCGTTCTTCAGCTCCTCCGACACGCCGAGGATCTTGCAGATGCCGTGGATGGTCGCCGGCAGCAGCGATTCGCCGATCTGGTACCGCGGGAACTTCTCCTTCTCCAGCAGCAGGACCCGGTGGCCCTGCATCGCCACGAGCGTCGACACGGTCGAACCACTCGGGCCGCCGCCGACGACCACGACGTCGAACTCGGCGTTGATGGGGTTGCTCACGTTGCGTCCTCCTCCTTGCGTGCGGCTGGTGCCGGTCAGCGCATCTCGACGTCGGTCCGGGCGATCGCGGCGGCGAAGACGCCCCGCGACAGTGCGTCGCCGACGGCCTCGAGGTCGTCGGCCATGTAGCGGTCGTGGTCGAGCGTCGGCACCAGCGCGCGGATCGCGTCGTAGGTGGCCTTGCCCGCCACGCTGAGCCCGTCGTAGCGACCCGACAGATCCACCGCCTGGGCGGCGGCGAGGTACTCCAGGGCCAGGATCGTGTTGTTGTTCTGCAGCACCCGCCGGGCGTTGCGGGCCGAGATGAGGCCCATGCTGACCACGTCCTGGTTGTCCCCGTTGGACGGAACGCTCTGCGTGCTGGCCGGGCCGATGGTCCGGTTCTCCGCGATCAGCGCCGTCGCCGGGTACTGCGCGCCGGCGAACCCGCTGTTGAGCCCCGGGTCGCCGGCGACCAGGAACTCCGGCAGGCCGTAGGAGAGGTGCCGGTTGAGCAGCCGGTTGCTCTGCCGCTCCGAGAGCACCCCGAGCTGGGTCAGCGCGATGGTGACGAAGTCCATGGCGAACGCGATCGGCTGGCCGTGGAAGTTCGCGCCGTGGAAGACCTCCTGGCCCACGAAGAACAGCGGGTTGTCGTTGGCCGAGTTCAGCTCGATGTCGAGCTTGTTCGTCGCGTGGTACAGCGTGTCGCGCACCGAGCCCAGGATCTGCGGGATGGCCCGCAGCGAGTACGCCTTCTGCAGGTAGACCTTGGTCCGCTGGACCGCCCCGGTCTCCAGGGTGCCGTCGCCCTTGCCCTGGTCGCCGCTGTCGGCGACCTGGCGGCGCAGGTCGGCGTGCTCGACGGTGAGCCGGCTGCCGGCCATCAGGCCGCGCATGTTGGCCGCGGTGTCGATCTGCCCCTGGTGCGGGCGGGCCACGTCGTGCCCCTCCGGCAGGAACGGGCTGCGCGAGCCCTGCAGCGTCTCGATGACCAGCGCGGTGACGATCTCGTGCTGGCGGACCTGGGTCAGCGCCCGGTCGACGACCAGCGCGCCGAGCCCGGTCATCGCCGAGGTGCCGTTGATCAGCGCCAGGCCCTCCTTGAACCGCAGCTCGAGGGGCTCGATGCCCAGCTCGCGCAGCACCGGGCCGGTCGGCACCCGCTTGCCGTCGCGCAGCAGGTAGCCCTCGCCGATGACGGTGGAGGCGATGTGCGACAGCGGGGCCAGGTCGCCGCTGGCGCCCAGCGAGCCGATCTCCGGGATCGCGGGGGTGATGCCGAGGTTGAGGTACAGCGCCAGGCGCTCCAGCACCTCGGGCCGGACCGCGGAGTAGCCCTTCGCGAGCGCGTTGAGCCGGGCGATGACGATCGCCCGCGCCTCGTGCTCGGCGAACAGCGGACCCACCCCGGCGCTGTGGCTGCGCACGAGGTTGGTCTGCAGCTCCACCTCCTTGGAGGTGCCGACGAGCATGTAGATCATCTCGCCGTAGCCGGTGGTGACCCCGTAGATCGGGATGTCCAGGGCGACGATGTCCTCGAACATGGCGCGGCTCTTCGTCGCCTTCGCCAGCGCGGACGGCGAGACCTCGCACGGCGCGCGGTCCTCGGCGATCCGGCGCACGTCGGGGATGGTCAGGTCGTTGCCGTTGAGCACTACCTGCTCGGTGTCGGCTCGCGTCATCTCAGTTCCTCCACTGGCTGTCCGGCGCCCGGTGGGCGGCCGGAGGGGGCTGGCTGTTCGGCGCCCGCTGGGCGGCCGGAGGGGGTTGGCGGCGTGCCCGCGGACGCCGGGCGGCCGGAGGGGGCTGGCTGTTCGGCGCCCGCCGGGCGGCCGGAGGGGGCCGGCTCTTCGGCGCCCGCCGGGCGGCCGGACGGGGTTCGGGGCGTGCCCGCGGCCGCGATACGGGCGGACAGGGCGGCGACCGTGGGACCCGCGAGGCAGTCGGCGAGCGAGAGCTGCACCCCGAACCGCTCGCGTACGCGGTGCACCAGCTGCATCAGCTGCAGCGAGTGCCCGCCGACCGCGAAGAACGTCTCGTGCGCGCCGACGCGGGGCACCCCGAGCAGCTGCGCGAACAGCTCGGCGACGTCCTGCTCCAGCGCCGTCTGCGGCGGCCGGGCCGCCTCGGCGGCGAGCGCGCGCGGCGCCGGCAGCCGGCGGCGGTCCACCTTGCCCGCGATGTTGCGGGGCAGGCGGCCCGGGAACGGCTCGAACAGGATCGGCAGCTGCCGGCCGAACCGGGTCCGCAGCGTCGCGCGCCACCGGGCCGGGCCGGCCGCGGGCGCGCCGTCGTCGCCGGGCCGGGCCACCACGTAGGCGACCAGCTGCACCACGAGGCCGTCGCGGTCCTTGCGCGGCACCACCACGCACTCCGCGACGGAGTCGTCGGCGGCCAGCGCGGCCTCGATCTCGGCCAGCTCCAGGCGGTTGCCCTGCAGCTTGACCTGCTGGTCGCGGCGGCCGCGGAACTCCAGCAGCCCGTCCGGGCGGCGCCGGGCGAGATCGCCGGTCCGGTAGCAGCGGCCGCCCGGCCCGGCGAGCGGGCGGAACGATCCGCTCGCCGGGTCGCCGACGTAGCCGTCCGCCACGTGCGGGCCGCAGATGACGATCTCGCCGGTCACGCCGGTCGGGCACGGCCGGTCGTCCTCGTCGACGACCAGGACCCGCCGTCCCGGGATGGCGGCGCCGATCGGCACCACCGCGGTACCCTCGTCGACCAGGCCCGGGCCCAGCTCGCACCAGGTCGCCGCGATGGTCTCGGTCGGGCCGTAGAGGTTGACCACGCGGGTGCCCGGCAGGGTCGCGCGCAGGGCCAGGACCAGCTCGCCGGGGACCGCCTCGCCCATCAGCACCAGGTGGTCGAGGGCGAGCCGGCCGGCGGCGCCGGTGGCGCGGATCGCGGCGAGGACCTCGCGGGCGAAGCTCGGCACGGTCTGCAGGAACGTCACCCGCTCCTCGGCCAGCCAGGCCACGAACCGCTCGGGGTGCACCCGCGCGCGGTCCGGCACCGGGCACAGCGTCCCGCCGGCCACGAGCGTCGCGAACACCTCGCAGAGGCTCGGGTCGTGGTCGGCGGCGACCCACTGCGCCACCCGGGCGCCGGGGCCCAGCCCGAACGCGTCGCCCATCCAGGAGACGAACTGGGAGAGCGCGCCGTGGGTCTGGGCGATGCCCTTCGGCCGGCCGGTGGAGCCGGACGTGTGCGCCACGTAGGCGGGCCGGTCCGCCGCCACGACCGCCCCGCCGCCGTCGCCGGCCGCGTCCTCGTCCCAGAACGTCAGAACGTCGAGGACGCGGCCGCCGAGCTCCTCGCGGAACCAGGTGGCGAGCTCGTCGGCGGCGGGGTCGCCGGCGACGAGCAGGGCGGCCGGGCGCTGCTCGCTGAGCACGGCCCGGGCCCGCTCGCCGGCCTCGCCGGTCCCGAGCCAGATCAGGTGGCCGCCGCTGTGCAGCACGCCGAGGGAGGCGGCCAGGTGCGGGGCGCCGTGCGGCATCCGGATCGCGACCGGGGCGCCCGGCGCGTCCAGCCGGGCCGCGATGGCCGCGGCCCGGCGCAGCAGCTCCCGGTAGGTGGTGGTGCCGACCGCGATGGCGCCGGAGTCCTCGCCGTGGCGCCGGACCAGCTCGTGCACCGGCGCGCCCGGCGGTCCGTCGGCGATGCGGTCGGACGTGGCCGCGATCCGGCGGGTCCGCAGCATGTCGTCCATGGGCAGGTCCGGCACCGGGCGGTCGGGCGCGGCGAGCGCGGCGTCGAGCAGGGTGCGCACGTGCGCGAGCACGAGGGCGGCCACGGCCCGTCCGGCCGCGCCGCCCCGGTAGCCGACCGTCCCGGTCACGGACGGGTGGACCTGCCGCACGGTCACGGTGAGCTCGGAGCGGGCCGGGGCGGCGTCGATGCGCCGGCCCATCACGTCGGCGCCGGCCAGCCGCAGCGACGGCATGGGGTCGGTGCGGTACTCGAACCGCACGTCGCTCAGCGGCGCCCGGCCCGGCTCGCGGTCCACGTCGAGCCCGGCCAGGAGCCGGCCGAACGGCATCTCCCGGTGCGCCAGGGCCGCCTCGGCGGTGGCCGCGACCCGGCGCACGAACTGGCGGAACGACGGCGCGCCGGTCAGGTCCGCGCCGACGACCAGCAGGTTGTCGAAGGGCCCGACGACGCCGGCGAACTCGGGCGGGCGCACCGTGGTGGTCACGCCGACCGCCACCGGCTCGCCGGCCGCGTACCGGCCCAGCACGGCCAGCCAGGCCGCCAGCAGCACGGTGGACTGGCCCTCCTTCCCGGCCTGGCACCACGCGGTCAGGCGGCGGCCGAACCCGGTGCCCCAGTCGAACGGCAGCACGCCGCCGGGGGACGGCGTGTGGCGGTCGCCGGGGAGGGCCACGGGGGCCGGCAGCGGGGTCAGCTCGGCCGTCCACCAGCGCAGCAGGTCGGCCTCGGACCGCTCGCGCTCGCGGCGGGCGAAGTCGGCGTAGCGCAGCGCCGGCGGGCGCGGCGGCGCCTCGGCGTACTCGCTG
Organism: Dactylosporangium sp. McL0621; assembly: GCF_049995355.1. Lineage (NCBI taxonomy): Bacteria > Bacillati > Actinomycetota > Actinomycetes > Micromonosporales > Micromonosporaceae > Dactylosporangium > Dactylosporangium sp. McL0621. Next base: position 6,725,950 of record NZ_CP188259.1, on the reverse strand, counting down.
GAGACCTCGTCCACGAGCAGCGCGACCGAGCGCTCGTCGGCCACCGCCCGGTGCACGACCAGCACCGCGTGGTGGGCGTCGGCGGCGACCCGGACCACGGTCAGCCGGATCATCGGGCCCGCGGTGACGCTGAGCCGCCCGGCGACCAGGGCGGCGCTGAGCTCCTCGGCGCGCCGCTGCCGCCCGGGCCAGTCCAGCAGCGTCAGGTCGACCACCGAGAACGTGTCCGCGGCCGGCACGGTCGCGCGCTGGTGCGGGCGGCCGCCGGCGTCGGCGATCGACGAGCGCAGGATCTCGTGCCGGTGCAGCACCGCGAGCCACGCGCTGCGCAGCCGGTCGACGCGCAGCCGGCCCGAGATCCGGTACTGCCACGCCACCCGGTGCTCCGCCGAGTCCGGCACCAGGTGCTCCAGCAGCCACCACGCGTCCTGCGCGTGCGAGGTCGGTACGACATCGGTCGGGGAATGCGAGGCATTGGTCGCGGTCACCGTGTTCGGATCAGCCACGAAGGCATCGTTGCACGCCGGCGGGGCCGGAACTTCTTGTGTTTTGCGCTTACTCGCCGACCGTGCCGGAAACGCCCGCGTCCGAGCGCAATCTGAAGGATGACCGCGTCCGCTGGGGCCGCCGACAATTGGTCGCGGTGGTATTCGCGAAAGGAGCATGGCCGATGGTGGAGCAAGCGGGCGACCTCGATCCGGACGTGATCGCCAAGCGTGTCGAGGAGATCTGGAAGGACGTGCTGGACATGCCCGAAGGGCGGCGTGACCTCACGTTCTTCGACCTGCAGGGGCAGTCCATCTCCGCGGTGCGCATCACCGCCCGGGTCGAGGACGAGCTCGGCGTGCCGGTCGACGTCGGCATTCTGTTCGAGGATCCCGACCTGGACCGGTTCACGAGTGCGGTGCTGGCCGCCGCGACGACGCCGGTGGCCTGAAAGTTCATAGCAACGTCGTTTTCGCCAAAGCCTCAGGAAACACCCGCCGGGCAATTCCCGGCGGGTGTTCCTGAGGCTACGTTTCGTGTTTCCCCGGGCTTACGTCAGGGCGTGCTCGGGGGCCGGCGCGGGGCCCGTCGCCCGGCCGCCGCGCAGGACGCGCAGCATCGTGCCCGGGCTCATCAGCGCCGTCGGCGGGTCGACCAGCCCGGCGACCCGGAAGAAGGTCCGGGTGACGGCGCCGTCGTGGACCGCCGCCGCGTGCAGCCGCGACATGTAGGCGTTGGCGAGGCGCACCTTGAGGGTGCGGGGGCCCTCGACGCCCGGGAAGCCCAGGTCGCCGCCGGTCGAGATCTCCCACGGCACGCCGATCAGCGGCTTGATCTCGCGGAAGAACCGCAGCGCCTGCGGGTCGCCGAAGCGCTGGAGGTGTTCGCGCAGCGCGACCGCCTCCAGGGCGGCGGCGGTCATGCCCTGGCCGTAGACCGGGTTGAAGGCGCACACCGCGTCGCCGAACACCAGCAGCCCGGCCGGGAACTCGCGCAGCCGGTCGAAGCGGCGCCACACGCTCGCCGCCACGCGGAAGCTGACCGCCTCGTCGACCGGCTCCGCGGTGCGGATGGTCTCGTAGATCTCCGGGGCCGGCAGCGAGCGGGCGAAGGCGAGGAACCCCTCGTGGTCGGTGGGCGGGTAGTCGCCGAGGATGCCGGTCAGCGAGAGCATGGAGACGCCGTCGCCCAGCTTGGGGAAGAACGCGCCGCGCGGGAAGGCGGGGGAGGCGACCGGGTTGATGCTCAGGTCGGTGCCGTACGGGTCCTCGCGCAGCCGGAAGTGCCGCGTGGTGTACGCCATGTCGATCTTCACCCGGTCCTCGGCCGGGCGGGCGTAGCCGAACTCCTCGAGCCACGCCGGCATCCGGGAGCCGCGGCCGGTCGCGTCGACCACGAGGTCGGCCCGCAGCACCTGGGTGGCGGCCGCGGCGCCGTCGTCGAGCACCTCGACACCGATGACCCGCTTGCGGTCGGCAGTGGTGACCAGGCCCCGGATCGTGCAGCCCTCCAGGAACTCCACATTGGACAGCTCGGCCACCCGGGCGCGCACGTGGGCCTCCAGCACCGGCCTGGTCGCCGACACGCTGGAGAGCCCGGTGCGGGCCTGGCTGAGGCGCTTGCCGTTGAAGTACCAGCGCAGGTTCCCGGAAAGGTCGCCGGCGAGCACGCCCTCGGCCGCCATCGCCTTGTCGAGGCCCGGGAACAGCTCCTCGAGGATGTGCTGGCCCTTCGCGAGCAGCGCGTGCGCGTGCCGGCCGTGCGGCACCCCGCGGCGCGGGTCCCGCACCCCGAGCAGCCGGTCGCGGTCCACCAGCGACACGTGCCGGTAGGAGTCGGCGAGTATCCGGGCGGCGAGCAGGCCCCCGATGCCACCGCCGAGCACCACGGCTCGGTCTGCGACGTAGTCAACCATCCTGGCCGTCCTCCAGTCGTGAGTCTGATCGGGTCGGGGGGCCCGCGGCGTCGGGCCGGCCGTTCATCAGGTCGGTGCGCAGCCGGCGCAGGTCCTTGAACGAGTCGAGGTCCGGTACCGTCCAGCCGTCCAGGTCGTACTCGGACAGGCACGCGTCGGCGAACGCCTCGTAGCCGTCGGTGAGGCCGCCGGCCATCTGCGCGGAGAGCAGCGCGACCCGGGTGTCCTCGTGGCTGCCGGCGTAGTTGCGCTCGTACAGTTCGTGCCGCCCGCCGAACTCGGTGCCGACGGCGTCCCACAGCAGCTTCATGACCTTGACCCGCTGTACCGCGTCGACGCCGTTGGAGCCGCGGACGTAGGTGTCGAGGTACCGCCGCAGGTCGGGGTTCTGGAAGTCCTCGGCGCTGGAGTTGACGTAGATCAGGCCGCTGGCGACGTCCTGCTGGACGATCTCCTTGATCCGCGGGTAGCCGATCTGCATGAACCACCGGTAGGCCAGGCCGTACTGGGGGTTGGGCAGCACCGCGCCGCCGGTCCACGGCACCGGGTTGCGCGCCGCGGCGTCGGACAGCGCCCAGAACAGGTTGCGCCACGCCAGGACCTCGCCGAGGCGGCTCTGCACGCCGCGGAAGTCGCGGGTGCCGGTGATGTCCAGCGCCTTGAGCAGCAGGCCGGCGATGAACTCCAGCTTCACCGCCAGCCGGGTGCAGCCGTGGAAGGTGAACCGCTCGGGGAACCCGGAGCGCCCGGTGAACAGCTGCACCTTGGCCAGGTCGCCGTAGATGAAGACGTTCTCCCAGGGGATGAGCACCTTGTCCAGCACCAGGATCGAGTCGTTCTCGTCGAGGCGGGAGGAGAGCGGGTAGTCGAACGGGCTGCCGGTCATCGCCGCGGCGGCGCCGTAGGACGGCCGGCAGATCAGCTTCATGCCGGGCGCGTCCATCGGGATGGTCGCCACGACGGCGAACTTGCGGTCCTTGATGGGCAGGCCGTAGTGCGCGATGAAGTTGTAGTGGGTGAGCGCCGAGCCGGTGGCGACGACCTTGGCCCCGCTGACCACGAGCCCCGCGTCGGTCTCGCGCTCCACGTGCACGAAGACGTCCCCGACCTTGTCGGCGGGCAGCTTGCGGTCGACCGGCGGGTGCACGATCGCGTGGTTCCAGTACAGGACCTTCTCCTGCGACTCGCGGTACCAGCGCCGGGCGTTGGCGGAGTACGGCGCGTAGTACTCGGCGTTGGCCCCGAGCGTGCCGAGGAACGACGCCTTGTAGTCGGGGCTGCGGCCCATCCAGCCGTAGGTGAGCCGGGCCCAGGCCGCGATCGCGCCCTGGTGGGCGACCAGGTCCTCGGCGCTGCGCGGGGTGGTGAAGAACCGGTGCGTCCAGCCGTCGCTGCCGGGCGCGTCGGTCGGCGCGGTCAGCACGTCGCGGTGCTCCGGGTCGTGCAGCGCGTCGTAGAGCCGGGCGACCATCCGGACGGGGTTGCGGAACGCGAGGTGCGTCGTCACGTCTCGGACGCGCTCGCCGTAGATGTAGACCTCGCGGTCGTCGCGGAGGCTCTCGACGTACTCGTCGCCGGTCAGCGGGCGGGTGGTCATGAGCACCGATGGTGGCAGCCGCCGGCGCCGTGGCCCTCTCCCATCGTGCGCAGCTGCCGGCGCCGCGCGCGTGTGCCGGGAAGGACCGCACGGCCGGAGATGCCGGGCGGCCCGCCGGTCGGCACGGTGTCTGGTGGACGGTTCGGCGTGGACTCGAGAGGAGTCAGATGGCTATGACGACGACGGATGCTCCAACCCGCGAGGATCTCGTCGGGCGCGCGGCGGAGCTGGTGCCCCTGCTGCGCAGGCACGCGCCGTGGGCGGAGGAGCACCGGCGCCTGCACGAGGAGGTGGTCGAGGCGCTCACCGCCGCCGACATGTTCAAGCTGCGCCGGCCGCGGCAGTACGGCGGGCTCGAGGTCGACACCCGCACGCTCGTCGACGTGGCCACCGAGCTCGGCCGGGGCGACGGCTCCGCGGCGTGGGTCACCTCGGTGACGTGGATCCCCGGCTGGATGGCCTGCATGTTCCCCGACCACGTGCAGGACGAGGTGTTCGCCGGGCCGGACACCCGCGTGTGCGGCACCCTGAGCCCGTCGGCGATGGCGTTCCCGGCCGAGGGCGGCGTCGTGGTCAACGGCAAGTGGCAGTTCATCAGCGGCGCCCACCACGCCGACTGGCAGGTCATCATCGCCATCCACGTGCCGGCCGAGGGCGAGCCCTATCCGGTCATCGGTCTCGTGCCGATGGCCGACCTGCTCATCGTCGACGACTGGAACACCTTCGGGCTCAAGGGCACGGGCAGCGTCGGTACCGTGGCCAAGGATCTCTTCGTCCCGCAGGACCGGATTCTGCCGCTGCCGGTGGTCCTGGCGGGCCAGTCGGCCTCGAAGGTCAACGCGGAGTCGCCGATCTACCGCAGCCCGCTGCTGCCGGTGGCGTCCGCGTCGTCGGTCGGCGCGATCGTCGGGCTGGGCCGCGCGGCCCAGGACGCGTTCCTGCACCGGCTCCCGGGCCGGAAGATCAGCTACACCGGCTACGACAGCCAGCGCGAGGCGCCGGTGACGCACCTGCAGGTCGCCGACGCGGTGCTGCGCCTGGACGAGGCGGAGTTCCACGCCCACCGGCTGACCGCGCTGGTCGACGGCAAGGGCGCCGGCGGCGGCGAGTGGACGCTGACCGAGCGGGTGCAGGCCCGGGCCGACATGGGCGCCGTCGTGCAGCGCGCCAAGGAGGCCGTGGACATCCTCGCCGGGGCCAGCGGCGGCTCGTCGATCTACACCGACCTGCCGATCCAGCGGGTCATGCGCGACATCCACGCGGTACACCTGCACGCCCTGATGCACCCGAACACCAACGCCGAGCTCTACGGCCGCGTCCTGTGCGGCCTGGAGCCCAACACGCTCTACATCTGACCGGCCGCGGCCCAGCCCGAGAGGACACAGCATGACGAGCAGCACGACCAGCCCGACGGACCTGTCCGACGCCGACAAGGCGGCGGTCGCGTCGCTGACCCAGCGGGTCATCGCCGCGTGGGCGTACCACGACGCCGACGCGTTCGCCGGCGTGTTCGTCGACGACGGCACGATGACGATGCCCGGGGTGCACCTGAAGGGGCGCGCGAGCATCCGGGACTACATGGCCGACGGCTTCGCCGGCCGCTACAAGGGCACCCAGGTCACCGGCAAGCCGATCGACCTGCGCCCGCTCGGCCCGGACGCGGCGATCCTGCTGTCGCAGGGCGGCGTCATGGCGGCGGGGGAGTCCGAGGTGTCCGACGCCGAGGCGATCCGGGCCGCCTGGGTCGTCGTCCGGCACGACGGCCAGTGGCGGCTGTCGGCGTACGTCAACACCCCCCGCGACAAGGCCGCCTGAGCGTCACCCGGCCGCAATACCCGCGCCGCCCCGCCGTTTCCGGCGGGGCGGCGCTGTCGTTCGGGTGCGTTTCGAACAATGCGGACGCGGGTCTCGGAAAGCGCCACTATCCCCTGTCTATTCAGGAACATCGATGAGCACGTTTTGAGAAGACATAGATACCCGTAGCAGTGAAGATAGCTGTGGTCCGCATTCTTTTCGGGAGGTTGAAATCGGATCGCAGAAATGGCCGCCAAAGACTCTTCCGACCAGTTAAGGGGGACCGTTGCCAGCGCAACCTGTCGGTTTGATGCGCCGACTCATCCCAATCTGCTTCGTTCTCGTGGTGGTCGGCGCGTTGTACGTCAACGCGCGGCTGCCTTCCGTATCGGCCTCCGACCGGGCGGCGATGGCGTCACGGTTCAAGTTCACCGAGCTGCCGATCGCGATGCCGCCGGGCCTGCCCGAGCACACCGTGCGGGTGGTCAACCCCAAGTACGAGCACATCAAGGCGTGGATCTCCTCGGTCGGGGCCGCGGTGGCCGTGAACGACCTCGACGGCGAGGGCGTGGCCAACGACCTGTGCCTCGTCGACACCCGCAGCGACTCCGTGATCGTGACCCCGGCGCCGGACAGCGGCGGGACCTACGCGCCCTTCGTCCTCGACCCGTCGGCGAAGCTGCCCATGGGCCCGGCGATCGCGCCGATGGGCTGCACGCCGGGCGACTTCAACGCCGACGGCCGGATGGACGTGCTGGTCAACTACTGGGGCCGCACCCCGGTGCTGTTCATGCACAAGGCCGGCGCGAAGTCGCTGAGCCTCGACGCGTTCGCGCCGGTCGAGCTGATCCCCGGCAAGTCCACGCCGGACGGGGGCTACCAGGGGCCGCTGTGGAACACCAACGCCGTGGCGGTGGCCGACTTCGACGGTGACGGCCACGCCGACATCGGGGTGTTCAACTACTTCCCCGACACGCAGGTGCTGGACCCCAACGGCCACCCCGACGTGACGATGAACCACTCGATGTCCCGGGCCCAGAACGCCGGCGGCGCGCACGTCATGCGCTGGAAGTCCGCGACCGCGGGCGACCAGCCGACGGCCACGTTCGAGGAGCAGGTCGCCATCGACCCGAGGTACTCCACCGGCTGGACGCTCGGCTCCGCCTCCGCGGACCTCGACGGCGACCTGCTGCCGGAGCTGTACCTCGCCAACGACTTCGGCCAGGACCGCTTCTTCCACAACGTCTCGACCCCGGGCCACATCAAGTTCGCGCTGGCCGAGGGGAGCCGGGGCCCGACGACGCCCAAGTCCCTGGTCGTCGGGCACGACTCGTTCAAGGGGATGTCGGCCGAGTTCGGCGACCTCGACGGCCGCGGCCGGTTCGACCTCTTCGTCAGCAACATCACCGAGTCGTGGGGCCTGGAGGAGAGCAACTTCGTCTGGAGCAACACCGCGGCGACCCCGGAGGCGGCCCGCGCCGACCTGGCCGACGGCGTCGCGCCGTTCGAGAACAAGGCCGCGGCGAAGAACCTCGCCTGGGTCGGCTGGGGCTGGGACGCGAAGATGGCCGACTTCGACAACAGCGGCCGGCTCGTCGTCGTGCAGACCTGCGGCTTCGTCAAGGGCACCATCAACCGGTTCAACTGGCTGCAGGAGCTCGCGATGAGCAACGACCTGCTGCTGCAGGAGCCGGACATGTGGCCGAAGGCGGAACCCGGTGATGACATCGCCGGCTCCAACCCCCTGGCCTTCTGGGTCAGGGAGGAGCACACCGGCCGGTTCACCAACCTCAGCGCCAACCTGGGCCTGGCCGTGGAGACGCCGACGCGCGGGCTCGCGGTCGCCGACACCGACGGCGACGGCAGCCAGGACTTCGCCGTGGCCCGCCAGTGGGGCCCGCCGGCGTACTACCGCAACGGCAACACCGCCATGAGCGACTTCCTCGGCCTCCGCCTGTACCGCCCGGCGACGACGGGCGCGACCGGCACGACCGGGACCGCCGGCACAACCGGCACAACCGGCACGACCGGCACGACCAGCACGACCGGCACGACCGGCACGACGGGCGCGACCGGTACGACCGGGACCGGCGCGACCACCGGTGCCCCCGCGACCCCCGCCTACGGCGCGGTCGTACGCATCCGCACCGCCGACGGCCGGGTCCAGGTGGCCCAGCTCGACGGCGGCGGCGGGCACTCCGGCAAGCGCAGCTTCGACGTCTTCTTCGGCCTCGGCGCCGCCGGCGCCAAGCCGGTCTCGGCCGAGCTGAGCTGGCGTGACACCACCGGCGCCACGCACCACCAGAAGCTCGACCTGAGCGCCGGCTGGCACAACCTCATGCTGACCGACCAAGCCCAGGAGGTGACGACGCCGTGACGGACGTACAGCAGGCCCCCATGACCGATGCGGTGCCCACCGCGACCCCGCCCGCCAAGCTCACGCCGGCCGCACCGGCGCGGCCGGAGCCGGCGGCCACCCCGGGCAAGGCGCCCCGGGTCGACGCCCGCGACCCGCGCTACCTCGCGCTGCGCAACTTCGCGATCTCGATGAGCATCTTCAACATCCTCGGCTACACCGTGCTCGGCTTCGAGCAGCCGTGGACCTGGCCGCTGCTGTCGCTGCTGGTCGGCTACACGGCGGAGTTCGCCTTCGAGACGGTGCAGGCGCGGGCGCTGCGCCGGCCGGCCGCCTACTCGGGCAACGGGGCCTGGGGCGTGTACACGTTCCTGCTCCCGACCCACATCACCGCCCTCGCGGCCAACATGCTGCTCTACGCCAACGACGTGTTCTGGCCGATCGCGTTCGCGGTCGTCGTCGCGGTCGGCGGGAAGTACGTGCTGCAGGCCCCGATCAAGGGCCGGCTGCGGCACTTCATGAACCCGTCCAACCTCGGCATCACCGTGGCGCTGCTCGCGTTCCCGTGGGTGAACGTCGCCCCGCCGTACCACTTCACCGAGCACGTGCCGGACGTGATCCGCATCGTCGTCCCGGTCGTGATCATCACCGCCGGCACCGTGCTCAACGCGATGCTGACCAAGAAGGTGCCGCTCATCGTCGGCTGGGTCGGCGGGTTCGTCATCCAGGCGCTGATCCGCCACTACGTCTGGGACGTCGCGCTGTGGGCGGCCCTGGCCCCGATGACCGGGGTGGCATTCGTGCTGTTCACCAACTACATGATCACGGACCCGGGCACGACGCCCGGCCCCGCGCGCAACCAGTTCATGTTCGGCGCGAACGTGGCAATGGTCTACGGCCTGCTGATGCTGTTCAACGTCGTCTACACGCTGTTCTTCGCCGTCACCATCGTGTGCCTCCTGCGCGGCCTGTTCTGGTGGGCCAAGTGGCTGCGGGAGCGGCGGGCGCCGGAGCCGGCGGCGACACCGGCACCGGCTGCGGTACCCGTCACGGCATGAGCCCGGGCCGGGCGGCCAGGGTCGCCCGGCCCGCACCAAGTCGCGCCGCATCCGGCGTGACCGAACCATCAGGCGGCCCCGGACCGGGGCCGCCTGAACCCCGTACGGCAGGAGGGAAGCTCCCATGACCACTGCCCCCCGTTCCCTGACCCGCCCGGCCGCCGGCGGCCTCGAGCGCCCGATCCGCAGAGGCGCGGTCGTCGGGTGGAGCGTCGCCGCGGGCCTGCTGCTCGCCGTGCTCTGGTCCTTCGAACTGGTCGACAAGGTGATCGGCGACAATGTCGCCAACACGCTGCTCGGTCACGACGCCAAGAAGACGGCGATCGCCGGCACCGCGGCCGGCCTGGTGTTCGCGTTCGTCTCCGGGCTGGCCGGCACCTTCACCGCCTGCAACATCGCGATGGCGGCGTCGATCGGCCCGCTCAGCATCGCCGGCGGGGAGGCCCAGCGCCGCTCCGGGCTGTTCCGGACGCTGCTGCGGCCGATCGGCTGGCTCACCCTCGGCATGGTGTCGGTCTCGGCCGTCTACGGCTTCGTCGGCGTGCTCATCGGCGACGACCTGCCGCAGCTGTCGGCCGCGGTGGTCGGCACCGTACCGGTACGCCTCATCCAGTCGATGGTCGTCTTCGGCGTGATCGGGCTGGCCCTGACCTACCTCGGGCTCGCCGCGCTCGGGGTGCTGCCCGACGTGTTCCGCGACCGGCCCGTGGGGCGGGTCGTCGCGCTCGGCGCGCTGGTCGGCGGCTTCCTCATCGGCCGGCCGTACCCGCTGTTCAACAAGCTGTTCCACTGGGCCGCCGACACGCACAACCCGCTGTACGGGGCGGCCGCGTTCGTGCTGCAGTCGCTCGGCAACATCCTGATCGTCACGGCCCTGTTCGCGCTGCTGACCCTCGGCACCGGCGGCCGGTTCCTGCGCTGGATGGCGGCCGCGCCCCGGCGCACGACCGTCATCACCGCGGCGCTGCTGATCGCCCTGGGCGTCTTCACCGTCGTCTACTGGGACGTGCGGGTGCCCTCGATGTTCGGCTGGGGCTGGTTCCCGACCATGCCGTACAACACCTGACCGCCGGGCCCGGGCCGCGGCCGGACCGGTCGCGGCTCAGGCCGGCGCCAGGCGCCCGTTGGGCATGTGGACCACGCGCAGGAAGGCGGGCAGGCGCCACGGCCGCGGGCCGCCGACGACGACGTCGCGGCGCAGGGCCGCGGTCGCGGTGCTGATCCGCCCGAACAGCATCAGGTTGAACCGGGCCGGCCGGAACGTGACGCGCACGTCGTAGGGCTGCTCGTCCGGGGCGATCCACACCCGCCGGTCGCCGAGCATGATCGTCGCCTCCGGGGTGTGCGCGGAGCGGAACCGCACGGCGATCGGGTGGCGCGGCATCGGCAGCGACGTGTTCAGCAGCGTGCCGTAGTCCAGGCGCAGCATGCCGAGGAAGAACTGGTCCCAGTACAGCGCCGCCTCCTCGTCCGGCATCGGCCACGGGCGCCGGGCCGCGCGGGCCATGTCCCAGCCGTGCACCAGCAGCTCGTTGACGAGGTGCGACACGACGCCCGAGACCGGGACGAGGGACGAGCCCAGCCACGGGATCGGCGTCTGCGGCGCCATGTCCGCGGTGGCGGCGAGGATCCGCTCGATCGCGTCGCCGAGCGCGGCGGCCAGCGCGGCCGGGTCGCGCTCGGCGAAGTGGCGCAGCACGAGGGCGTTGACGTCGGCGACGGTGTCGACGTTGGTGGTCGACATGACCTCGGCGAGCCCGGGGACGTCCAGCAGCCTGGTCCCGGGCTCGACGAGCTCGACGTACAGCAGCGCGATCCCCAGCACGTGGGCCGCGGAGTCCGCGATCGTCCAGTCCCGCGTCGCCGGCGCCCGGGGATCGTCCGCGCCGGTGAGCAGGCCGCGGAACCGTGCCCCCGCGCCGCGCAGGGCCGACCGGGCGAGCGTCCACTGTTGCGTCACGGATCCACGGTCGCAGACGGCCCGCGGTGACCGGAACTCCTGGCGTGCTGCGCTGCCCGGTCCGTGGTGGATGTGGTCCAGGTGCAGCATCCGCTTGAGGACGTGGTCCAGCTCGGCGTCGTCGAAGCTGGACTTCCAGCGTCGCCCAGCGCCGCCGGCCCACCCTCGACGCCTGACAGAAAGCGTCCGCGATGCGGACTGTGCCGTGTCTTCGGGCACGCCGCCACAGGCGGGTGGCTCGGGGCCGATGGCGGTCGGCACCCGAGCCGGTCGATCCGCGGGGCATCAGGGGTTCTTCGGGTCCTCGCCGAAGCCGTTGCACTGCCGTCCGCCATTGATGCAGTACTGGACGAGGTAACTCTGGCGCGCCGGGTCCCAGCCGTTCATGAAGTCGTAGTGGAACGTGTAGCTCGCGCCCGAGGCGTAGGCCAGGCCGCCCGTGTCGCCGTTCTTCAGCGGGTACGGCAGCTTGATCTCCAGCATCGGGAGCGGGACCGGGTGATCGGCCGGGCACACGCCCGAGACCGGCCACGCCATGTGGGACTTGTGGTCGGCGGTGTCCAGGTGGACGCCGTCCCAGCAGCTCGGGGCGGTCAGGCGCACCTGCAGCGTCGCGCCCGCCGGGCAGGACGGCGGGATGTCCGTGCCCTTGTAGCCGGTGCACTGCCAGTTGCCGGTGAAGTGGGCGACGTCCGGGGTCTTGGCGTCGCCGACCAGGAGCTTGAACCCGGCCGGGAACGGCTTGACGGTGCGGTAGTCGCGCACGGCGGACTTGTAGTAGACGGTCGGCTTGTCCGGCTGCAGCGGCACGCCGCGCTGCAGCAGCGTCGGGAACCAGTAGCCGGACGCGTCGAGGGTGTCCTCGCACGAGGTGGCCCCGCCGACCAGTGACTGCGGGGTCGAGTTCGCGTTCACCGACGGGTTGCCGATGAACGAGTGGTTGTGCGAGGCGCCGGGCAGGCCCGGGAAGACGATCGGGTCGTCGCTGAGCGTGTGGTTGACGGTGCAGTTGGCGTGCATTTCGTGGTACTGGGTGCGGGGCGGGTCGTCGGCGGCGAGCGCCGGGCCGGCGATCGCGGCGGCGCCGGCCACGGCGAGGGCCGCGACGGCGATGGGCAGCATGGATCTGATGCTCATGTTCGACTCCTTGGCGGTGAATCGAGCATCGGCAATTGGTAGCTGCGGACCGTAGCAGCCTCCGCGACGGCGGGGAAAGCGCTTGCCATTGAGTTGCCATGCCATTTCATGGTCCACATTGGACGCACCGTGATCGATTTGGCAACTCATGGCAAACGGTTGTCCACGGCTGAGCGGCGGGCCTACCGTCCAGTCATCCGCCCCGCCGTACCGCGCCGCGCCGTTCACGCCGCGCGGCGGCGAATACTGTCCGGGAGCCGCCATGCAAACCATACGCCGAACACTGCTCGCCGCCGCGCTGCTGCTCGCGGCGGCCGCGCTCGTCGCCGTCGACCGGCCCGCGGTCGCCGCGGCGGCGTGCGGTACCACAAATGCCGCCCTCAACCGTCCGGCCACCGCTTCGTCGTCCGAGAGCGCGAGCCTCGGACCGGCCAAGGCGGTCGACGGGTCCGGCTCGTCGCGCTGGTCGAGCGCGCACGGTGTCGATCCACAGTGGATTCAGATCGATCTCGGGGCCACGACCCAGATCTGCCAGGTGGTACTGACGTGGCAGCGGTCGTACGCGACCGCGTACCGCATCGAGGTCTCGGCCGACGGGGTGAGCGGCTGGAGCCCGGTCTACTCGACCACGACCGGCGCCGGCGGCACCGAGACCCTGGCGGTGAACGGTTCCGGCCGCTACATCCGGATGTACGGCACGACGCGGGCGACCCAGTACGGGTACTCGCTGTACGAGTTCGCCGTCTACGCCGGCGATCCGGGCGGCCCGCAGTTGCCGGGCGGCGGCGATCTCGGCTCGAACGTGGTCGTCTTCGACCCGGGCCAGTCCTCGGCCACCATCCAGGCCCGGCTGGACCAGATCTTCACGCAGCAGGAGAAGAACCAGTTCGGCGACGAGCGCTACCAGCTGTTGTTCAAGCCGGGCTCGTACTCGGGCCTCAACGCCCAGCTCGGCTTCTACACGTCGATCAGCGGCCTCGGCCAGAACCCGCAGGACGTGCAGATCCACGGCGACGTCACGGTCGACGCGGGCTGGATGCAGGGCAACGCGACCCAGAACTTCTGGCGCTCGGCCGAGAACCTGTCCCTGTACCCGGTGTCGGGCACGGACCGGTGGGCGGTGGCCCAGGCGGCGCCGTTCCGCCGGATGGACGTGCACGGCGGCATGACGCTCGCGTCGCCGAACTGCGGGTGGGCGTCCGGCGGGTACATCGCCGACAGCCGGGTGAGCGGGCAGATCAGCCCGTGCTCGCAGCAGCAGTGGTTCACCCGCGACTCGACGATCGGCAGCTGGAAGGGCGCCCTGTGGAACATGGTGTTCTCGGGGGTCCAGGGCGCACCCGCCACCAGCTTCCCGTCGCCGGCGATCACGACGCTCGCCACGTCGCCGGTGACGCAGGAGAAGCCGTACCTGTACGCCGACGCGTCGGGCTACAGGGTGTTCGTGCCGTCGCAGCGGACCAACAGCAGCGGTGCGACCTGGATCAACGGGCAGACCCCGGGCACGTCGCTGCCGCTGAGCCAGTTCTATGTGGCGAAGCCGGGCGTGACCGCGGCGACGCTGAACCAGGCGGTCGCGCAGGGCCTGAACCTGCTGTTCACTCCGGGCGTGTACCACCTGGGCTCGACCGTGAACATCAACCGCGCCGGCACCGTGGTGCTCGGCCTGGGCTACGCGACGATCGTGGCGGACAACGGCGCCCTGCCGATGGCCGTCGGTGACGTCGACGGGGTCAAGATCGCCAGCCTGCTGTTCGACGCGGGCCCGACGAACTCCCCGGCCCTGCTGCAGGTCGGCCCGAACGGTGCCGGCGGCAACCACGCGGGGGCGCCGAACCTGGTCTCGGACGTCTTCCTGCGGGTCGGCGGCGCCGGTGCGGCCAAGGTCACCAACGCGCTCGTGGTCAACAACAACAACACGATCATCGACCACATCTGGTCCTGGCGGGCCGACCACGGTGCCGGGGCGGGCTGGACGTCCAACCCGGCCGACACCGGGCTCATCGTCAACGGCCAGAACGTCACCGCGTACGGCCTGTTCGTGGAGCACTTCGAGAAGTACAACGTCATCTGGAACGGCAACGGCGGCAAGACGATCTTCTTCCAGAACGAGCTGCCCTACGACCCGCCGTCGGCCGCCGCCTGGTCCCACGACGGGATCACCGGCTACGCCGCCTACAAGGTCGCCAACACCGTCACCTCGCACGAGGCGTGGGGCATGGGCAGCTACTGCGTCTTCACGACGGACCCGTCCATCGCGGCCTACCACTCGTTCGAGGCCCCGGTGAACGCGGACGTCAAGTTCCACGACATCCTGACGGTCTCGCTGGGCAAGGGCTCGATCACCCACGTCATCAACGACACGGGCGACGCCGCCCTGCCGAGCAAGGTGACACCGCACACCGTGGTCAGCTACCCGTGACCGGTGCGGGGCCCGGCGGCGCGGGTTGCCGCCGGGCCCCGCACCCCGTCAGGCGGGGGTCTCGGCCGTCGTGACCAGGGTGGCGCGGCCGAGGATGTGCCCGGACATGGTGAAGCCCAGCAGCGCGGGCGTCGCGTCGGCGGGCACGCCGATGTCCTCGACGTCGAGGGCGTGGACGGTGATGAAGTACCGGTGGACGCCGTGCCCGGCCGGCGGGCCGGCGGGGACGTACTGCGGCAGGCGCACGTCGTTGGGCAGCTGCACGGCGCCGGCGGGCAGGCCCGAGCCGGCGGCGTCGCCCGCGCCCTCGGGCAGGGACGTGGTGGCGGCCGGGAGGTTGGCGACCGCCCAGTGCCAGAAGCCGGAGCCGGTCGGGGCATCGGGGTCGTACATGGTCACGGCGTAGCTGCGGGTGCCGGCCGGGGCGCCGCTCCAGCTGAGCTGCGGCGAGGCCGCCCGGCCCGCGAAGGGCCGGCCGTCGCCGAGGGTCGCGCTGGTCAGGTCGAAGCCGGGCACCTGCGGCAGGCGCGCGAAGGGGTCGTTGTCGCTCATAATCGATATCTTCACAGATAATCGATTACCCTGCTAGGGTGGCGAATGTGACAACGCAACCCATCGAGCGACAGCCGTCGGAGCGGGTATACGTGCGCCTGCGCGCGGGCGTGCTGCGCGGCGAGTACGCGCCGCGGCAGGCGCTCAAGCCGCAGGAGCTGGCCAACGAGCACGGCGTGAGCCTCGCCGTCGTGCGGGAGGCGCTGCTGCGCCTGGTCGGCGAGGGGCTCGCGGAGCGGCTGCCGAACCGCGGGTTCGCCGTACCGGCGACGGGCGACGAACGGTGGCAGCGCGTCGCCGAGGCCCGGGCCGTCATCGAGCCGGCGACGCTACGGCTGGCGATCGAGCGCGGCGACCTGGAGTGGGAGGCCCGGGTCCGGGCCGCCCACCACCGCCTGGCGGGCACGCCGGTGGACGACCTCGACACGTGGTCGGAGGCGCATCGGCTGTTTCATCGGGTACTGCTGGAAGGCTGCGCCAACGACGCCCTGCTGGAGACGTTCGACCGCCTCTGGACCGCGAGCGAGCTCGCCCGCCGCTGGTCGGCGCGCGCCGCCCCGGGCCGCGACCACGCCGCCGAGCACCGCGCGATCGAGGAGGCCGCCCTGGCCCGCGCGGCCGACCGGGCGGCCGAGCTCCTGCGTATCCACGTGAGCCGCACGGTGGAGGCGCTCGCGATCGAGCCCCCGTCCTGATGAGTTTCGTGGGTTTTGCCGGGGTAAGGGGACCGCCATGTCCAAGGTCACCGTCGTGATCGCCACGCGGAACCGGTGCGCCGGACTCGAACGCACCCTCCGCGAGCTGCATCGCGGCGCCGGGCCGCCGCCGGTGGTGGTCGCCGGCAACGGTTCCCGCGACGGTACCGCGGCCATGCTCGCGGCCGCCTTCCCGCACGTGCACCACCTCCGGCTGGGCCGCAACGAGGGCGCGGTCGCCCGCAACCACGTGGCCGCCGCGGCCGGCACGCCGTACATCGCGTTCGCCGACGACGACTCCTGGTGGGCGCCGGGCGCGCTGAACCGGGCCGTCCGGCACCTCGACGCCGCGCCCCGCCTGGCGCTCGTCGCGGCCCGCACGCTCGTCGGGCCGCAGGAACGCCTCGACCCGGTGTCGGCGTTCATGGCGCAGGACCCGCTCGGCACCGCGGCCGACCTGCCGGGCCCATCGGTGCTGGGCTTCCTTTCCTGCGCCGCGACGCGTTCCTGGCCTGCGGCGGCTTCGACCCGGTGGTGTTCTTCTTCGGCGAGGAGGCCCGGGTGGCCCTCGACCTGCGCGCCGCCGGCCTCGGCCTGGCCTACTGCGCCGACGTCGTGGCGCACCACCACCCGGCGCCGGGCGCGTCCGCCGAGCCGGCGAAGCGGCTCCTGGCCCGGCGCAACCGCGCCCTGACGGCCTGGATGCGCCGCCCGATCCGTACCGCGATCGCCGCGACCGCCGAGGTGCTGGCGGCCACGCGCACGGGGCCACCGGCCCGCCGTACCGCGCGGGAACTGCTCGCCCGGATTCCCGCGCGCTGGCCGGGCGACGGCCGGTGCCCGCCGAGGTCGAGTTCGAGCTGGCCCTGCTGGCCGCGGCCGAACGCACGGGCGGCGCGGCGACGGTCAGCCGTTCGTAGTCTCGACGCGGGCGATGAGCTGCTTCAGGCGCCCGATCTCCGCCGCGAGCGCCGCGTCGCCGGCCGGGGTCAGGGTGATCCAGGTGCGGCCGCGCCTGCCCGCGTAGCCCTTCTCGACCTCGATCAGGCCGGCCGACTCGAGGACGCCGAGGTGCTGGGACAGGTTGCCGGCGGTCAGCTCCAGCTGGGCCCGCAGGAAGCCGAACTCGACCCGGCGGGCCTCGTGCGTGATGGTCAGGATGCCCAGCCGGACCCGCTGGTGCACGACGTCGTCGAGGCCGTTGACGGGGTGCGGGGCCTCGGTCATCGGGCCCGCCGTTGCGCCAGCGCGAAGCCGGCGCTGCCGAGCAGGAGCAGGCCGCCGGTGATGGTCAGCATCGGCGCGAACTGCCAGCGGCTGCCCCAGCCGTTGCCCCAGCCCAGATTGACCTTCGCCACCACGACGACAAGGTACCCCAGCGCGAACACCAGCAGCGCGACGTGCCGCTCCAGCCAGGCCAGCACCAGCAGGGCCAGCCCGAACGTGCCGGTGACGTCGACCAGGCGGTAGAGCGCCTCGACCGCGGCGGGCGGGCGGCCCAGGTCCGGCGGCGGGTCGAGGTGGACCCAGAACCGCATGGCGAAGGAGAACAGCACGACGAGCCCGACGCCGGTGAAGACGTACGGCAGGACCCGGGCCTCCACGCCGCGGGACCGGGCCACGCGCAGGTACACGGTGGCGATCACGATGTACCCGGCCGCGAGGGCCAGCGCCCAGTAGATCTCCGCGGCCACCATCTCGACGTGGCAGACCCGGCCGCCGTCGGGCAGGGTGCGGCAGTCGCTGACGATCCGGTAGCCGAAGCGGTACACGGGGATCGCGCCGAGGGTCAGCACGCCCAGCACGAGCAGCGGCAGCCACGTCACCCGCTGGGTGAGACGGACCCGGCGCGCGAGCTCGCGCACGTCGGCCAGCAGCCGGCGGGGGTCCCCGCCGGCGGAAACCGCATCGGAAGTCATACCAATAGGTTTGCACAACAAACCGATTGGCGCCAGTACCGGTTGGCGCGTCGGCCTCTCATCGAGCGACCGCCGCCCCATGTCGCCGCCGCGAGGCCCGCGACCGGCGCGTGGCAGAATCGCCAGGTGCAAATCGGGCTCTTGGGACCGTTCGAGGTTCGCGCGGACGACGGCGGTGTCGCCGACGTGCCGGGGGCGCGGCTGCGTGGGCTGCTCGTGGCGCTCGCGCTGCGGCCTGGGCACGCGGTTCCCAAGGGGACACTCGTCGACTGGATCTGGGGGGAGCAGCCGCCCGCCGATGCCACGAACGCGCTCCAGCGGCTCGTGTCCCGGCTGCGCAAGGTGCTGCCCGACGGGTCGATCGAGGGGCAGACGGACGGGTACCGGCTGACGCTGGACCCCGACGCCGTCGATGCCGTGCGGTTCGAGCGGCTCCTCGGGGCCGGCCGCGCCCGGGAGGCCCTTGCCCTCTGGCGCGGCGCGGCGATGGAGGACGTCGGGCTGCTCGACAGCATGGCGTTCGACGCGGCGGCCGCGCGGCTCGACGGGCTGCGGCTGGCGGCTCTGGAGGATCTGTACGAGGGCGAGACCGCGCACGGGCAGGGTGCCCCGCTCGTCACCGAGCTGACCGACCTCGTCGCCGCGCATCCGGAGCGTGAGCGGCTCGTCGCGGCGCTGGTCCGGGCCCTGGCCGCGGCCGGGCGGGACAGTGAGGCGCTGCTGGTGTACCAGCGCACCCGCGAGGCCCTCGCCGACTCGCTCGGGGTCGATCCCGGGCCGGAGCTGTCGGCGGTGCACGTCGCGCTGCTGCGGGGCGAGCTCGGGCGGCGGGAGGAGCGTCCGCGGACCAACCTGCGGGCCGAGCTGACCAGCTTCATCGGCCGGGACGCCGACGTCGCGGCGGTGCGGGACCTCGTCGCCGGGCACCGGCTCACGACGCTGATCGGGCCGGGCGGGGCGGGCAAGACCCGGCTCGCCGCGGAGACCGCGCGGACGCTGCTCGGCGATCTGCCGGACGGCGCGTGGCTGGTGGAGCTCGCGGCCATCGGGGCCGACGGTGACGTGGCACAGGCGACGATCGCGGGGCTGGGCCTGCGCGACACGCTGCTCGGCAACGCGCCGAACGCGGACCTGACCGACCGGCTCATCGCCGCCGTCCGGGACCGCGAGACGCTGCTGATCCTGGACAACTGCGAGCACGTCATCGACGCCGCGGCGGCGCTCGCGCACCGGGTGCTCGGGGCGTGCCGGCGGCTGCGCATCCTGGCCACCAGCCGGGAGCCGCTCGGCATCACCGGCGAGGCGCTGTGGCCGGTCGAGCCGCTGGGGCTGCCCGACGGCGACGCGGAGCCGGCCGAGATCGAGTCCGCGCCGGCGGTGCGGCTGCTGCGCGACCGGGCCGGGGCGGTACGCCGGGACATCGCGGCCGACCCGAGGACGCTGGCGGCGATGGCGCGGGTGTGCCGGGCGCTGGACGGGGTGCCGCTGGCGATCGAGCTGGCCGCGGCCCGGCTGCGCACCATGACCGTCGACCAGCTGGCGCACCGGCTCGACGACCGGTTCCGCCTGCTCACCGGGGGCAGCCGCACCGCGCTGCCGCGGCACCGGACGCTGCGCGCGGTGGTGGACTGGAGCTGGGAGCTGCTCAGCGACGCCGAGCGGATGGTCCTGCGGCGGCTGTCGGTGTTCGCCGGCGGGGCGAGCCTGGAGGTGGCCGAGCGGGTCTGCGCCGGGGACGGCGTCGAGCCGGAGCAGGTGCTCGAGCTGCTGACCGCGCTGACCGAGAAGTCGCTGCTGGTCATCGCGGCCGGCGACGCGCCGCGGTACCGGATGCTCGGCACGATCAAGGAGTACGCGGCGCAGCGGCTCGCGGAGGCCGGGGAGGAGGACCTGGCCCGCCGGGCGCACCTCGCGTGCTGCATCGAGCTCGCCGAGACCGCCGACCCGCACCTGCGCCGGGCCGAGCAGCTGGAGTGGCTCGCGATCCTCGAGGCCGAGCACGACAACATCGGCGCGGCGATGCGCGGGGCCCTCGCGGCCGGCGACGCGCACGCGGCGATGCGCCTCGGGGCGGGCGCCGGCTGGTACTGGTGGCTGGCCGGGCACAAGGCCGAGGGCATCGAGCTGCTCACCGCGGCGACGGCCCTGCCCGGCGAGGTGCCGGACGAGGTGCGGGCCCGGGCGTACGCGCTGATGGGCACGTTCGCCAGCGGCGGGCGCAACGACGAGACCCACGCGGCCGAGTGGATTCGCAAGGCCGGCGAGCTGCAGCGGCGCACCGGCTCGCGCGACCAGCTGCTGCAGTTCATCGCCCCGCTGGAGCGCATGCTGCAGGGGCCGGACCAGGCCCGGGACGCCTTCGAGCCGATGCTGCGCGCCGCCGACCCCTGGGCCCGGGCCCTGGCCCGGCTGCAGCTGGGCAAGATGCGGATCATCCTCGGCCACGGCGGCCGGGACGCCGACGCGTACCTCGAGCTGGCGCTGGCCGAGTTCCAGGCCCTGGGCGAGCGGTTCGGCATCCAGTTCGCGCTGTCGGAGCTGGCCGAGCGCATCGCCACCCGCGGCGAGTTCGCCGGCGCCTGCGAGCACTACGAGCAGGCGGTCGCGGTCATCGCCGAGGTCGGCGCGGTCGAGGACATCATCCGGATGCGCTCGCGCCAGGCGCTGCTGTACCGGTTGATGGGCGACGAGGAGGCCTCCGCGACCGCGATCGCCGAGGCGGACCGGTACGCCGCGCGGGTCACCTGGCCCGACGCGCTGGCCGACCTGGCCCTGAGCAAGGCGCGGCTCGCGGTCTGGGGCGGCGCCGCCGACGAGGCCCGCCGGCAGCTCGGCGTCGCGACGGCCCTGCTCGGCCCGGAGGCGGAGTGGGCGCACAACCGGGCGGCGAGCCACGACCTGCTCGGCTATCTGGCCGAGGACCTCGACGAGGCCCGGGCGCACCGCGCGGCGGCCTGCGCGGCGGCGGCCGAGGCCGGGTACCTGCGTGCGATCGCCGACGTCCTGGTCGGGGTCGCGGACCTGGCCCTGCGTCGCGACCAGCCCGAGCAGGCCGCGCGCCTGCTGGGGGCGGGCGCCGCGGTGCTCGGGCTGCCGGACCGGGCCAACCCGGACCGGACCCGCGTGGAGCGGGAGGCCCGGCGCCGCCTCGGCGACACGGGGTACGCCGAGGCGGCTCAGGAGGGGGCCCAGACGGACTGGACGGAGGTTGCCGCGGTTACGCTCGCCGCTTGAAACTGCGCAGCGCCCACAGGTAGCCGACCAGGCCGATCCCGGCGCACCAGGCGACCGCCTGGATCGCCGACCCTGTCGACGGCGTGCCGATCAGCAGCCCGCGCAGGGTCTCGATGATGGGCGTGAACGGCTGGTACTCGGCGAACTGCTTCACCCCGGCCCCCATCTTCCCGGCCGGCGAGAAGGCGCTGCTCAGGAACGGCAGCATGATCAGCGGTACCGTGCCCAGCCCCGCCGACTCCGCGCTCTTGGCGGCCAGCCCCAGCGCCACGGTGATCCAGCTCGCCGCGAACGCCAGCAGCAGGACCAGGCCGGCCACGCCGAGCCAGTCGGCGAACCCCGCGTCCGGGCGGAACCCCATCGCGAACGCCACCCCGACGATGGCCGCCACGGCCACCAGCGCCCGCAGGGTCGTCTCGACGACGTGGCCGGCCAGCACGGCGGCGCGGGAGACGTCCATCACCTTGAACCGGTTGATGACGCCGGTGGTCATGTCGGCGTTGACGGCCGTCGCGGTCGCCCCCAGCCCGTAGCTGATGGCCATCACGATCAGGCCCGGCGTCACGTAGTTGATGTACTTGACGCCGACGTCGAACGCGCCCCCGAGCACGTACACGAACATGAGCGCCATCACGATGGGGAACAGCACGGCGTTGAACACGGTGACCGGGTTGCGGACCGTGTGCTTGAAGTTGCGTCGGAGCATGATGGTCGAGTCGGCCACGGCGCTCATGCGGTCACCTCCGTGCTCGCGCGGCCCGTCAGGGCCAGGAAGACGTCGTCCAGGTCAGGGGTGTGCACCGAGAACTCCTCGATGCCGATCTCGTGGGTGTCGAGCCGGTCGAGCAGGGCCCGCAACGACCGGACGTCGCCGTCGCCGGGCACCCGCAGGGTCAGGTCCTGCTCGTCGCGGGTGGCGTCGGGCAGCACCCGCGCCGCCGCGTCGAGCTGGGTGCGGTCCGGGAACCGGAGGCGCACGTGGCTGCCCCGGACGCGGCGCTTGAGCTCCGCGGCCGTGCCCTCGGCGACCACGCGGCCCTGGTCGAGCACCGCGATCCGGTCGGCGAGCTGGTCGGCCTCGTCGAGGTACTGCGTGGTGAGGAAGATGGTCACGCCGCCGGCGACGAGGTCGCGGACGATGTCCCACATCGTGCGGCGGCTGCGCGGGTCGAGCCCGGTGGTCGGCTCGTCCAGGAAGATGATCCGGGGTCCGCCGACCAGGGTCATCGCCAGGTCGAGCTTGCGCCGCATGCCCCCGGAGTACGTCGAGGCGAGCTTGCCCGCGGCCTCGGCCAGGTCGAAGCGCTCCAGCAGCCCGGTGACGACCGGACCGGACGGGCGCACCCGCCGCAGGTCGGCCATCAGCTCGAGGTTCTCGCGGCCGGTCAGCAGCTCGTCGACCGCGGCGAACTGGCCGGTGACGCCGATGAGCCCGCGCACCGCCTTGGTCTCGGTGGTGACGTCGTGCCCGGCGATGCGCACCGTGCCGCCGTCGGCCGTCATCAGCGTGGTCAGCACGTTGACCGCGGTCGTCTTGCCGGCCCCGTTCGGGCCGAGCAGGGAGAAGATGGAGCCTGTGGGGACGTCGAGGTCGATGCCGTCGAGCACGACCTTCTCCCCGAATGATTTCCGCAGCCCCGTGGCCGCGATCGCCGAACTACTCATGCGAGGAGCATCGGCGGGTGGCCTGACACGCCTCCGCCACCGCCCTGACACGGCTCCCACCCGCGGGGTGTCGCCGCCCCGGCGCCGGGCGTGGTCGCCTGGAAGCATGAGCAATCCGGAGCGGGAGCGGGTGGCCACGGTCGGGCGGCCCGAGGACGGGCTGGCCGAGGCTAGCCCCTGGTATCGGTGGGGGCCCTATCTGAGCGAGCGCGCATGGGGGACCGTGCGCGAGGACTACAGCGACGGCGGGGCGGCGTGGGAGGCGTTTCCGCACGACCATGCCCGTTCCCGGGCGTACCGCTGGAGCGAGGACGGCCTCGCCGGGGTCTGCGACGCCGGGCAGCGGATGTGCTTCGCGCTGGCCTTCTGGAACGAGCGGGACCCGATCCTCAAGGAGCGCATCTTCGGGCTCACCGGCAACGAGGGCAACCACGGCGAGGACGCCAAGGAGTACTGGTGGTACCTCGACGCCACCCCCAGCCACAGCTGGATGCGGTGGCGCTACCACTACCCGCAGGCGGCGTTCCCGTACGAGGACCTCGTGGCCGAGAACCGGCGGCGCGGGCGCGACGAGCCGGAGTACGAGCTGCTCGACACCGGCGTCTTCGACGACGACCGGTACTTCGTGATCGAGGCCGACTACGCCAAGGCCGACCCGGACGACCTGTGCATCCAGGTCCGCATCACAAACGTCGGGCCCGACGCCGCGCCCCTGCACGTGCTGCCGACGCTGTGGTACCGCAACACCTGGTCCTGGGGCCCGGACGGCGAGCGGCCGCGGCTCACCTCCGACCGGCAGGCGATAAACGCCGGCTCGATGGTGCTGCAGGCCGACGGGCAACCGCAGCAGCTGTACTGCGACAACGACACCAACGCCGAGCGGCTCTTCGGCGCCGGCTCCACGGTGCCGTACCCCAAGGACGGCATCAACGACCACGTCCTGCACGGCGCCCCCACCGTCAACCCGGCCGGCGAGGGCACCAAGGCCGCCTTCTGGTACCAGCTGAACATCGGCCCCGGCGAGACCGTCGAGCTGAACCTCCGCCTCGCCCCGAAGGCCGACCCGAAGGCGTTCGGCCCCGCCTTCAAGAAGACGCTGCAGCAGCGGCGGCAGGAGGCCGACGCGTTCTACGCCGACCTGACCCCGAAGGGGACCAGCGCCGAGGACGCCATGATCATGCGGCAGGGCTTCGCCGGGATGATCTGGGGCAAGCAGTTCTACCACTACGACGTGGCCCAGTGGCTGGCCGGCGACCCCGCGCAGCCGCCACCCCCGCCCGGGCGGCGGCAGGGGCGCAACGCCGGCTGGCGGCATCTGGACGCGGCCGACGTCATGTCGATGCCGGACCCGTGGGAGTACCCGTGGTTCGCCGCCTGGGACTCGGCCTTCCACGCGGTCGCGCTGGCGCACCTCGACCCGGCCTTCGCGAAGTACCAACTCCTCCTGCTCTGCCGCGAGTGGTTCCAGCACCCCAACGGGGCCATCCCCGCCTACGAGTGGGCGTTCGAGGACCTCAACCCGCCGGTGCAGGCGTGGGCCGCGCTGCAGGTGTTCGAGATCGACGGCCGGCGTGACATCGAGTTCCTGACCCGGATCTTCTCGAAGCTCGTGCTGAACTTCACCTGGTGGGTCAACCGCGAGGACGCCGGGGGCAAGAATCTCTTCGAGGGCGGGTTCCTCGGGCTGGACAACATCGGCCCGATCGACCGGTCGCACCTGCCGCCGGGGTACACCCTGGAGCAGTCCGACGCCACCGCGTGGATGGCGTTCTACTGCCTGAACCTGCTGGAGATGGCGCGCGAGCTGGCCCAGCACAACCCGGCGCTGGACGACCTGGTCATCAAGTTCCTCGAGCACTTCGCGCTCATCACCGAGGCGATGCGCGGCAGCGCGCTGTGGGACGAGCAGGACAGCTTCTTCTACGACACGCTGCGCGGCCCGGACGGCTCCGCGGTGCCGCTGCGGGTGCGCTCGATGGTCGGCATCATCCCGCTGTTCGCCACCAAGACGCTGCGGGAGGAGGACTTCCAGCGGGTCCGGGCGCGGAGCAAGAGCCTCGCCGACATCCCCGAGGAGCACGTCATCCACACCGAGGACGGCGGCCGGTTCGTGGGCGTCGGGGTCGCCGGGGCCGGGCGGGTGCGCCGTGTGCTGCCGCACCTGTTCGACGAGGACGAGTTCCTGTCGCCGTACGGGCTGCGCGCCCTGTCGCGGTGGCACGCCGAGCACCCGTTCAGCGTGGACCTGCCGGGCTGGACCGCGACCGTCGGCTACGAGCCGGCGGAGTCCACGACCGGCATGTTCGGCGGCAACTCCAACTGGCGCGGGCCGCTCTGGATGCCGCTGAACTACCTCGTCATGCGGACCCTCGCGGACTACGACGCCAACCTCGGCGGCGCCGTGAAGGTCGAGTACCCGACGGGCTCGGGCCGGATGCTCACCGCCGGCGACATCGCCGAGGATCTGCGGCAGCGGATGCTCTCGCTGTACCGCCGCGGAGAGGACGGCCGCCGGCCCGCCTTCGGCTGGGTCGACAAGCTCCAGCACGACCCGAACTGGCGCGACAACCTGCTGTTCTTCGAGTACTTCCACGCCGACAACGGCGCCGGGCTCGGCGCGATGCACCAGACCGGCTGGACCGGCCTGCTCGCCGAGCTCGTGGCGCGCCCGGGGGTGCAGCGATGATCACGTTCGGACGGCAGATCTGCGGCGACCTCGAGTCCGCGAGCACCCGCGAGTGGCTGGTGACCGACGGGCTCGGCGGCTACGCGATGGGCACCGTCTCGGGGCTGCGCACCCGGCGCTACCACGGGCTGCTCGTGGTCGCCGCGCCCGGCGGCGGCGCGCGGCAGCTCGGCCTGGCCGCGCTCGAGCCCGTCGTACGGATCGGCGATCGGGTGGTGCGCCTCGCCACCGACGAGTGGGCCGGCGGCACCGTCGACCCGGCCGGGCACGTGCACCTGGCCGAGTTCCGCCTCGACGAGGGCGTGCCCTGCTGGCGCTGGGACCTCGGCGACGTGGTCGTCCAGCGCGAGATCGCGATGGCGCACGGGCGGGCCGCGGTCGGGGTCGTGTTCACGGTACTGCGGGCGCCGCGCCCGATCACGCTGGAGCTTACGCCGCTGTGCACGTGGCGGGACGCGCACGGCGAGCGCACCGCGGCCGGCGACCCGCGGGTGACCCCGGCCGCGGGCGGCTTCGCCTTCGAGGACGCCTACCGGGTCACCGGCCCGGACTGGCAGCCCGGCGGCGACTGGTACCGGGGCGTGTACGCCCGCGAGGAGGCGGGCCGCGGCCTCAACGCGGCCGAGGACCTCTGGGCCGCCGGGCACTTCACGGCGGAGCTGGAGGCCGGCGGTACCGCGGAGGTCACCGCGGCCGCGAGCCCCCTCGACCGCGCCGTGCCCACCGCGGCCGGCCTCGTCGTCGCCGCGCGCAAACGGGCCCGCAAGGTCGCCCGGCAGGCCGGCGCGAGCGACCCGGTCGGCCGGCAGCTCGCTCTCGCCGCCGACCAGTTCGTCGTCGGCACCCCGACCGGGCCGTCGGCGGTCGCGGGCTACCCGTGGTTCGGGGAGTGGTCCCGCGACCTCATGACGTCCTTCGAGGGGCTGTTCCTGAGCACCAACCGGCCCGACGACGCCCGCGCCGTGCTGCTGCGGGCCGGCGCCACGGTGTCGGAGGGTATGCTGGCCAACACCGCCGACACCGGCACGCTGGAGTACAACACTGCCGACGCGGCGCTGTGGTTCGTCCACGCGATCGGCCGCTACGCCGCGGCCACCGGCGACCTCGACACGGTAAACGCGCTCGCCGGCCCGATGCGGGAGATCCTGACCCGCCACCGCGACGGCACCCGTTACGGCATCGCCGCCGACCCGGCCGACGGGCTGCTCACCCAGGGCAAGCCCGGCTTCGCGCTCACCTGGATGGACGCGCGGGTCGACGGCCGCCCGGTCACCGAGCGGCAGGGCAAGGCCGTCGAGATCAACGCCCTGTGGATCTCGGCGCTCGCGTCCGCCGGGGAGCTGCTCGGGGACCGGGAGTTCACCGCGGCCGCGGAACGTGCCGCGTCGTCGTTCCGGCGCCGTTTCGTGCGCCCGGGCGGCGCGGGGCTCTACGACGTCGTGGACGGCCCCGCCGGCGACGACCCCACGGTCCGGCCGAACCAGCTTCTCGCCGTGTCGCTGCCGCACGCCCCGATCGGCGACGCGGCCCCGGTCGAGGCGTGCCGGCCGCTGCTCACCTCGCTCGGCCTGCGCTCGCTGGCCGCGTCCGACCCGGCCTACAAGGGCGTGCACCGCGGCGGCCCGTACGAGCGCGACTACGCCTACCACCAGGGCACGGTCTGGCCGTGGCTGATCGGGCCCTTCGCCGACGCCGCCCGCCGCACCGGCGTGGACACCACCGGCCTGCTCGACGGCCTCGAGCTGCACCTCGGCGAGTGGGGCCTGGGCTCGGTGTCGGAGACGGCGGACGGGGACGCCCCGCACGCGGCCACCGGCTGCCCGTTCCAGGCCTGGTCGGTCGCCGAGGTCCTCCGCGTCCGCCAGTCGTTTGCGGCCCCGGCGCGGGGGTAGGCGGGGTCGCATGATCGGTGCCCGGACCCCCCGCCGCGAGGACGCGCGCCTCGTGCGCGGGGCCGGGCAGTATGTTGCGGACGTCCGCGTCGAGGGCTGCCTCGACGCGGCGTTCGTGCGCGGCACCGTCGCCCACGGGGAACTGCGGGGCGTGGACCTGAGCCGGTCGCGCGAGGTGCCGGGGGTCCTGGGCGCGTGGGCGCACGCCGACCTGCCGTACCTGCCGCCGACCCCGCCGATGCTCGACCCCGGCTCGATCGAGGGGCGCCCGTGGCCGGCCCTGGCCACGGACCGGGTGCGCTACTACGGCGAGCCGGTCGCGATCGTGGTCGCCGCGGACCGGTACCTCGCCGAGGACGGGCGCGACGCGGCCGGCGTGCGGATCGACGCACTGCCGGTGCTGCTCGACCCGACGGAGGCGGCCGCGAGCGACGTGCGCCTGTTCGCGGGCCTGAGCAACGTGGCCGTCGAGCGGGAGTTCGGCGCGGCCGCCCCGGACGAGGTGTGGCGGGCCGCGGCGATCGTGGTCGAGGCGCGGTACCGCCAGCAGCTGCTCATCCACACCTCCATCGAGCCCCGGGCGATCCTCGTGCGCCCCGAGCCCGACGGCGGCCTGACCGTCTGGGCGTCGCACCAGGCCCCGCACCGGCTGCGCCGCGACCTCGCGGGGGCGTTCGGGCTCGAACCGGGCCGGGTCCGGGTGATCGTGCCCGACGTCGGCGGGGCCTTCGGCGGCAAGAGCGAGACGTGGCCCGAGTACCTCGCCGTGGTCGCCGCCGCCCGCCGCCTCGGCCGCCCGGTGCGCTGGCTCGAGGACCGCGCGGAGGCGCTCGCCGGGCCGCCGCACGGGCGCGGGCAGAACCAGCGCGTCCGGCTCGCCGCCGCCGCCGACGGCCGCATCCTCGCCTACGAGCTGCACGTCGACGCCGACGTCGGCGGCTACCCGCACACCGGCTCGTTCATGCCCATGGCCACGTCGATGATGGCGACCGGCGCGTACGCCATCGAACACGTGCATGTGCGCACCCGCGCGGTCGTGACGAACACCGCGCCCACGGCCCCGTACCGCGGCGCCGGGCGCCCCGAGGCGGCCGCGGCGATCGAGCGCACCGTGGAGCTGCTCGCCCGCCGGCTCGGCCTCGACCCGGCCGAGGTGCGCCGGCGCAACTTCATCACGGCCTTCCCGTACGCCACGCCCACCGGGTTCACCTACGACAGCGGCGACTACGCGGCCGCGCTCGGCGTGGCGCTCGCCGAGCTGAAGGTGGAGGACTGGCGCGCCGAGCAGGCCCGCCGCCGCGCCGCCGGGGGCCGGCCGATCGGCATCGGCCTGTGCACGTACGTCGAGCGCTCCGGGTCGGGGGAGGAGTACGGGGCCGTCGAGGCGTGCCCGGACGGCACGTTCGTCGCCGTGTCCGGCTGCTGCAGCACCGGTCAGGGGCACGAGACGTCCTTTCCGCAGGTGGTCGCCGACGTGCTGGGCGTCGAACCGGAGCGGGTCCGGCTCGTGGAGAAGGACACGGCACTGGTACCGCAGGGGATCGGCTCGTACGCCAGCCGATCGATGCAGACCGGCGGCGCCGCCCTGTACCGGGCCGCGGCCCGGCTCGTGGACACCGCGCGGCAGCGGGCCGCCGAGGCGCTGGCGGTGCCGGTGGCGCAGGTCGAGTACCGGGCCGGCGCGCTCGTGGCCGGCCCGCGCTCGGTCACGCTCGCCGCCCTCGCCCCGCTGCGGGCCGAGGAGACGCTCGACCCGCCGGAGGCGTTCCCGTTCGGCGCCTACGCGGCCGTCGTCGAGGTCGACCCGGAGCTCGGCGGCGTCGCCGTGCTCGAGCTCGTCGCGGTCGACGACTACGGCGTCGTGATCAACCCGCTCATCGTCGACGGGCAGGGGTACGGCTCCATCGCGCAGGGCCTCGGGCAGGCGCTGTACGAGGACGCGCGCTACGACGCCGACGGCCGCCCGGGCGCCGTGAGCCTGCTCGACTACCTGCTGCCGACCGTCTCCGAGCTGCCGCCGCTGCGCCTGGCCGAGACCTGCACCCCGAACCCGAACACCGCGCTGGGGGCCAAGGGCGCGGGCGAGGCCGGCTGCATCGGCGTGCCCCCGGCGATCGTCAACGCCGTCGCCGACGCGCTCGGCCTGGACGACCCGGCCGCCCTGCAGATGCCGCTGACGCCGTACACGTGCTGGAGCGCCGCCCGATGAAGCCCGCCCCGTTCGACTACGTGGCCGCCCGCAGCACCGGGGACGTCGTCGCCGCGCTCGCCGACGGCGACACCCACGTGCTCGCCGGTGGGCAGAGCCTGGTGCTGGAGATGAACTACCGCACCCGGCGGCCCGCGCGGCTCGTCGACATCAACCGGGTGCCGGGCTTCGACCGCCTGGAGGTGCTCGACGGCGCGCTGCGGGTCGGCCCGCTCGTGCGGCACCGCGCCTTCGCGGCCGGGGCCGGCGCGGCCGCGGCGCTGCGGCCCGGGACCGGGGAGCGGGCGGCCGCCGTGGGTGCGCTCGGCGACCTGCTGGGCCGGGTGGCCCGGCACATCGCCCATCCGCCGATCCGGGCCCGCGGCACCATGCTCGGCAGCCTCGCCTACGCCCACCCGGCCGCCGAGTGGCCCGCGGTCGCCGTCGCCCTCGACGCGCGCCTCGAGCTCGTCGCCGCCGCCGGGAGCCGCAGCGTCGCCGCCGCCGACTTCTTCACCGGGCCGTTCGCGACCGTACGCCGGCCGGGGGAGCTGCTGCACGCGGTACACCTGCCACTGCTGCCGCCCGGAACGAGCGTCGGCTTCGCCGAGCACCGGCGCACCCACGCCAGCTTCGCCCAACTGGCCGCCCTCGTGGCGGTGACGCTCGCCGGGGGCCGGGTCACCGCCGCGCGCATCGGCCTGGTCAACGCGGCCGAGCGCCCGGTCCGCGCGACCGGCGCGGAGGCGGCGCTGCGGGACCGGCCGCTGGACGACGCGGCGATCGCCGGGGCCGCCGCGGCCGCGCGGGACGACGCCGACCCGCGGCCGCAGCCGTACGCGGACGCCGGCTACCTGCGCCACGCCGCGGCCGTGCTGGTGCGCCGGGCCCTGCTGCAGGCGCGGGACGGAGGCTGACGTGCGCATCACCCTGACCGTCAACGACCGCGCGTACGAGCTCGACGTGCCGCCGCGGCGCACCCTGGCCGACGCCCTGCGCGAGGACTGCGGCCTCACCGGCACCCACCTCGGCTGCGAGCACGGCGTCTGCGGCGCGTGCACGGTACTCGTGGACGGCGAGGCGGTGCGCTCGTGCCTGATGTTCGCGGTGCAGTGCGACGGCGCCCGGGTCCGCACCGTGGAGGGCCTCGACCACCCGCTGCAGGCGGCGTTCTCGGCCGAGCACGCGCTGCAGTGCGGCTTCTGCACGCCGGGCTTCCTGATGCTGGCGACCGGCGCCCTGGAGTCGGACCCGGCGGTCTTCGACGACCCGGAGCGCCTGCGCGAGCTGCTGACGTCGAACCTGTGCCGGTGCACCGGCTACGAGGGCATCAGGCGGGCCTGCGAAACCATGCGCGACCGGATCAGCTGAAGCTGTCGCGGTACTGCGTCGGCGAGCGGCCGGTCAGCTCGCGGAACGCCGCGTTGAACGCCGACAGCGACGTGTACCCGACCGCGAACGCGATCTTCGTGACCGGCGCGTCGCCGGCCGCGAGCTCCTCGATCGCCCGCATGACGCGCATCCGGCGCAGGGCCGCGCGCCAGGTGAGGCCGGTCTCGTCCTCGAAGCGGCGGGCCAGGGACCGGGGCGCGAGGCCGACCGCGGCGGCGATGTCCTCGAAGCGGACCTGCTCGCCGAGGCGCTCCTCGGTGAGCCGCAGGGCGCGGCGCAGCTCGGGGGAGCGCCCGGCCGGCACGACGACCGGGCTCGGCGTCCCGGCGAGGCGCCAGGCGACCGCGGCCAGGGCCGTGAACAGCGCCGCGGCGTAGGGGGTGAGCGGCTCGTCGCCCGGGCCCCACGCGCCGCACTCGGCGACCAGGGCCCGCGCGAGCGGGGAGAGGTCGAACACGGCCAGCGGCGCGCCCGGCGGCGGGGTGAAGGCGGTGTCGAAGAGCACGGAGGCGGTGGTGACCGGCTGCGGCAGGCTCACCTGGATGGGGCGGCCGGCCTCGATGAGCGCCGCCCGGGCCGGTGGCAGCAGCCAGGCCTGGCCCTGCGCCTCCAGCCGGAGGGCACCGGTGGAGGCGCAGAGCAGGTAGTGCCGGTCGACGCACAGCTCGCGCGCGGGTTCGGGCGCAAAGGTGCGCACGAAGCTGTACGCCTGCCGGGTCATCTCAGGCCACCGTCTCCAGCAGTTCGGCGTGGAAGCGCCGGCTCACCGGCGCGTCGGTCATCATCGGGCGCAGCGCCGCGCCGGAGCGCGTGAAGGCTTCGGAGGCGAGGTACGGCGCGAACGCCTCCTCATCCTCCCACTCGTGCACGACGGTGACGGTGGTGTCGTCCTCCCGGGAGGCGTAGACCCGGAAGGCGATGTTGCCCGGCATGGCGCGGATCTGGTCGCGCTCGGACTCGAGCTGGGCGAGGGCCGCGGGCCGGTCGGCGGCGGCGGTGCGGAAATCGAGAATCGCGATGAACATGCAACGATCCTCGCCCGCGCCGCGACCGTACCGCCGCCGCCGGTCGGACAGGTTCACGCTCCCAGCGGACACGTTGTCCCGGTGCGGTTCTCAGCGGGCGGCCTGCGCCTGCGCCTGCGACGTGTCGAAGCGGAGGGCGCCGCCCTCGGCGTCGACCCGCACGTGCTGACCCCGGTCCAGCCGGCCCGTGAGGAGCATCTCGGAGAGCGGGTTGTCGACCTCGCGCTGGATGGTGCGCCGCAGCGGCCGGGCGCCG
Organism: Dactylosporangium sp. McL0621; assembly: GCF_049995355.1. Classification (NCBI taxonomy): domain Bacteria; kingdom Bacillati; phylum Actinomycetota; class Actinomycetes; order Micromonosporales; family Micromonosporaceae; genus Dactylosporangium; species Dactylosporangium sp. McL0621. The sequence goes on along the minus strand of NZ_CP188259.1, from coordinate 6,693,721 downwards.
AACTCGGGCTCGTGCCCGTGCTCGGCGATCCAGTCCACCGCCGCCGGCGTGAACTCCACGGTGACGTCCTGGGCGCGCAGGCGTCGCCGGGTCAGCTCGAGCAGCAGCCGGGTGATCTCGCCGAGCTGCCCGGAAGTGAGCCGGGCGAAGATGACGACCTCGTCGATGCGGTTGAGGAACTCCGGGCGCAGCTCCTGCCGCAGCCGGCGCAGGACCCGGTCGCGCACCTCGCCGTCGTCGCGGCCGGCGCCCTCGCCGCCGGCGGTGAAGCCGAGCGCCGGGCCGCCGGCGGTGAGCAGCTCGGAGCCGAGGTTGCTCGTCATGATCAGCACGGTGTTGCGGAAGCTGACGGTGCGGCCCTGGCTGTCGGTGAGCCGGCCGTCGTCGAGCACCTGCAGCAGGAGGTTGAACACGTCCGGATGGGCCTTCTCGATCTCGTCGAGCAGGACCACGCTGTACGGGCGGCGGCGCACCGCCTCGGTGAGCTGCCCGGCCTCCTGGTAGCCGACGTAGCCGGGCGGCGCCCCGACGAGGCGGCTGACCGTGTGCCGCTCCTGGAACTCGCTCATGTCCAGCCGGATCATCCGGTGCTCGTCGCCGAACAGGGCCTCGGCGAGGGCGCGGGCCAGCTCGGTCTTGCCCACGCCGGTCGGGCCGAGGAACAGGAAGCTGCCGATCGGCCGGCCGGGGTCACCGAGCCCGGCCCGCGACCGGCGCACGGCCTCGGCCACCGACCGCACCGCGTCCTCCTGGCCGACCAGCCGCCGGTGCAGCCGCTCCTCGAGCCGGCCGAGCCGCTGCCGCTCCTCCTCGGTGAGCTGCGCGGCCGGGATGCCGGTGGCGCGGGACACGACCTCGGCGACGTCCTGGGCGGTGACCTCGCCGGGCCGGGCCGGTCCGGTGGCGGCCCGCTCGATGCGCGACCGCAGCTCGTGGATCCGGTCGCGCAGGGCGCTGGCGTGCTCGTACTGCTCCTGGGCGACCGCCTGGTCCTTGTCGCGCACCAGCTGCTCCAGCCGGGCCTCGAGGTCGCGCGTGTCGGTGGCCGGGGCCAGCGCGCGCAGCTGCACCCGGGCGCCGGCCTGGTCGATGAGGTCGATCGCCTTGTCGGGCAGGAACCGGTCGGTGAGGTACCGGCTGGACAGGTCGGCCGCGGCGACGAGCGCCTCGTCGCGGAACCGCACGCCGTGGTGGGCCTCGTAGCGGTCCCGCAGCCCGCGCAGGATCTCGACGGTGTCCGGCACCGAGGGCTCGGGGACCAGGACCGGCTGGAAGCGCCGCTCCAGCGCCGCGTCCTTCTCGATGTAGCGGCGGTACTCATCCAGGGTGGTCGCGCCCATGACGTGCAGCTCGCCGCGGGCCAGGGCCGGCTTGAGGATGTTCGCGGCGTCGGCCCCGCCGGTCTCGCCGCTGCTCCCGGTGCCCACGACGGTGTGGACCTCGTCGATGAACAGGATCAGCTCGTCGCTGTGGCGGCGCACCTCCTCGATGAGCGTCTTGAGCCGCTCCTCGAAGTCGCCGCGGTACCGGGTGCCGGCGACCAGCCCGGTCAGGTCGAGCTGGACCAGGCGCTTGCCGGTCAGCGTGCGCGGCACGTCCCCGTCGGCGATGCGCTGGGCCAGCCCTTCGGCGATCGCGGTCTTGCCCACGCCGGCCTCGCCGATGAGCACCGGGTTGTTCTTGGTGCGCCGGGCCAGCACCTCGACGCACTGGTCGATCTCGCCGGCCCGCCCGATGACCGGGTCGATCCGGCCTTCGCGGGCGGACGCGGTGAGGTCGGTGCCGTACCGGTCCAGCGTCGGGGTGTCGCCGTGCGCCGGACCGGCGCTGCGGGCACCGGCCGGGGCGCCCGGCGCCGGCTGGTTGATCGCGTCGCGCAGCGACTCCGGCGTCACCCGCTGCCCGGCGAGCGGCTCGCCGCCGGTCGACTGCGGGTTCAGCGACAGCGCGAGCAGGATGTGCTCGGGCCCGATGTACGACGCGCCGCCGGCCCGGGACAGCTGGTGCGCCTGCAGCAGGGCCCGCTTCGTGGCCGGCGACAGCGCCGATGTGCTGCCCATGGGCCGGGCGGGCCCGTGCTGGCGGTGCACGTCCAGCACCTGCCCGAGCTGGTCGGGGTCGCCCCCGGCCCGGCCGAGCACCTGGCGCAGCGGCTCGCGCTGCAGGATCGCCCACAGCAGGTGCACGGTGTCCAGGTCGTCGTCGCCGGAGTCGGCCGCGTAGCGGGCCGCGTCCAGCATGAGGTCGCGGGCCTCCTGGCTCATGAGCCGGCCGAGGTCGATCCGGCGGCCCGAGCGGTCGGCCGGACCGGCGAAGAACCGGGCGATCAGGTCGTCGAGCGGGTTGTCCGCGCCGGGGTCGTCGTCCCAGTAGGCGTTCGTCACCGGGGCCCGGCTACCCCGCCCGGGGCCCGGTAACCCTCCGCGGGCCGGCTCGTCAGCGGCGGACGTCGGCCGGGCCGCGGTGCAGCGGCAGCCCCGCGGCCAGCCACGCCTCCACCCCGCCGGCCAGGTCGGTCGCCCGGTGCAGCCCCACCCGCCGCAGGCTCTCGGCCGCCAGGCTGGAGCTGTACCCCTGCCGGCACACGACCACGACCTCGATGTCGTACCCGGCCGCCTCCCCGATGCGCGTGTCGCTCGCGGGGTCGAGGCGCCACTCGAGCACGGTGCGGTCGATGACGATCGCCCCGGGAAGCTCGCCGGTCTCGGCCCGCTGGGTCTCGGTCCGCGTGTCGACGACGAGGGCCCCGCGCCGGCGCGCCGCCTCCGTCTCGTGCGGGGTGTACCGCCGGATGCCGTTGCGGGCCTCGTCGAGGATCCGGTCCACGCCTGTGGCGCCGAGTTGCTGCACCCCCCGATTCTGCCGGGTGGCGGCCCCGGTCTCGGGGGCGGGTCGGCGTCGCGCCGTCCCGCCCCGGCGGGTACCTACCAGGTCAGCGGCAGGCCGTTGATGAACGTGGTGAGCGCGCCGGCGATGATCCGGTCGTCGTGCAGCGACGGGTGCCAGTCGCAGCCGAGGTGGTCCAGGCCCAGCGCGTTGTCGTCGTAGTACAGGCTGCGGACCCGGGTGTCGCCCTGGCCGGCGCGGGTCTGCACGATCTGCTGCACGGAGCTCGCGAACGCGGTGGTGATGTAGGACAGGTCGGGGTAGGTGAGCACGATGTACGTGTCCGGCCCGTACCGGTCCCGCAGCTTGGCGATGAACGCGAGGTAGGCGGTGCGGTAGTCGGCGGCGAGCGCGTCGACCGTGGCCCAGGGCTCACCCGCCGTGAGCGCGGTGGAGAAGTCGTTGATGCCGAGGCCGACGACGACCACCTGCGGCTTCCAGGTGCCCGGGTTCGGCCAGACGGCGCTGTTGTACAGCGCCTGGAGGTCCGTGTCGTAGTAGCTGCGGAAGCTGGTCGCGGTGTTCTGGCCGCCGTAGTTGCGCACCATGCCCAGCCCCGACCAGGCGATGGTCTGGTAGTCGGCGCCCAGGTCCTTGGCCGCGAGGGCGCCGAAGGCGGAGTCAGCGTTGGAGTTGCGGGTGACGCCGCCGTTGCTGCTGCAGTCGCGGGTGGTGGACATGTTGCCGTAGCCGGCGGTCCACGAGTCGCCGATGAGCTCGACCTGCCGGGGGCGCGCCGCGGGCCGGCTCAGGATCGCCCCGCCGGGCGCGGCGACGAAGCCGGAGAACTCGCCCGCGGCCCACGGGCTCTCGGTACGCTTCGCCAGCCGGACGGTGTGCTCGGCGTTGCTGAGGTTGTTCACCCAGTAGGTGGTCCGGCCGGGGGTGACCAGCGTCGCGACGGTCGCGCCGTCGACCTGCACCACGTAGTCGTTGTTGGAGTCGTTGAGGGCGACGCCGACGCCGGTGCCGCGGAACCGGCCCTCGAAGTAGACGCCCGGCCAGGTGTACTGCATGACGCCGTCAACGGTCCGGACCCGGCCGGGGGTGTACACCTGGGCCAGGCCGGCCGGCGGCGTGGACGCCGACGGCGACGGGGACGCCGGCTTCGACGACGACGGCGAGGCCGAGGGGGACGCCGGTTTGGACGACGACGCCGACGCCGAGGGGGATCCCGGCGGGACGGGGCCGTTGCAGGCCGTGCCGTTCAGGGTGTAGGCGGTCGGCACCGGGTTCGATCCGGTCCACGACCCGTTGAAGCCGAACGAGACGGTCGCGCCGCTGGCCAGGCTGCCGTTCCAGGCCGCGTTGGCCACGCTGACCTGGGCCCCGGTCTGGGTCACGGTGCCGTTCCACAGCTGCTGGACGGTCTGCCCCGCGCCGAAGGCCCACCCGAGCCGCCAGGTCGACACGGCGTCGCCCAGGTTCGTCAGGCTCACGCTGGCCCCGAAGCCGCCCGTCCACTGGCTGGTCACGGTGTAGGTCACGCGGCAGCCGGCGGCGGCCGCGGCCGGCCCGATCGCGCTGAGCGCGGCCCCGGCGGCGACGGCGCCGGTGGCGAGCGCCGCCACCCAATGCCGATTTCCCATCGATCCACCTCCTGGTGTCAGACATCGACTTACAGGAATTTTCGAAACCAGGGCAACCGGCCGGGACCCGGCCCGCCGCCGACCGCGTGGCGGCGATGAAACATGCACGCGTCAAGCGCGCGTCAAGAAACCCCGGTCCCGCGTAGGGAAAGCATCAAGAGCCCTGGGCCGGGTAGGACGCCCGGTCTTCACTTGCAGCGGAAGCGCAGCGAGTGTCGAAACGGGTGCGAGATGAGCGGGACATGGGTGGCCGGTGCGGCGCAACGCCGCCCCGGCCGGCCTCACCCTCGCCGCCGACCTCGTCGCCGCGTCCGCGACGGCGGCGACCGCCTGGACCGCGCTCGACGGGTTCCCGGTGCACCGGCCCGGCACGCTGGCCTGGGACGGCCCGGCGGACGCGCTCCGCCTCGCCGTGCGGCGGATGCGCGTCTGGCTCTGCGGCGGCGGGTTCGCGTCGTCGATTCATGTCCACAAGGAGGCGAGCCCCAGTGGCTGATGTGTGGTTTGTGTTGCTGACGATCGCGGTGTTCGTGGTCCTCGGCCTGGCGGTGCGGGCGGTGGAGCGGCTGTGAGTGCCGAGAATCTTGTCGGTCTGGTCCTGGCGGTCGCTCTGACCGCGTTTCTGGTCGCGGCGCTGTTGTTTCCGGAGCGGTTCTGATGAGCCCGACGGTGGCGGGTGTGTTGTTCATCGTGTCGCTGGTCGCGGTCCTGGTGCTGCTGTTCCGGCCGTTCGGTGACTACATGTTTCGGGCGATCACGGCCCCGCGTCATCTGCGTGCTGAGCGGTTCGTGTACCGGGTGGTCGGTGTCAACCCGGACGGTGAGCAGTCGTGGGGTGTCTACGCCCGCAGTGTGCTCGCGTTTTCGGCGGTGTCGGTGCTGTTCCTGTATGTGTTCCAGCGGTTGCAGGACCGGTTGTGGCTCAGTCTCGGGTTCGGTCCGGTCCGGCCGGGTCAGGCGTGGAACACGGCGGTGAGTTTCGTGACGAACACGAACTGGCAGTCGTACTCGGGTGAGTCGACGATGGGTCATCTGGTGCAGATGTCCGGGCTGGCGGTGCAGAACTTCGTGTCCGCGGCGGTTGGTGTGTCGGTTGCGGTGGCGCTGGTCCGCGGGTTCGCCCGGTCGAGGACTGATCAGCTCGGCAACTTCTGGGTCGATCTGGTCCGGGTCAGCCTGCGGGTGCTGCTGCCGGTCGCGGTCCTGGCCGCGCTGGTGCTCATCGCTGGTGGTGTGGTGCAGAACCTGTCGGCCGGGACCGAGGTGACGACCCTGGCCGGCGCGGGTCAGCACGTGACCGGGGGTCCGGTCGCGTCGCAGGAGGCGATCAAGGAACTCGGGACCAACGGTGGTGGTTTCTACAACGCCAACAGCTCCCACCCGTTCGAGAACCCGACCGGCTGGACCAACTGGCTGCAGATTTTGCTGATCCTGGTGATTCCGTTCAGTCTGCCGCGGGTGTTCGGGCGGATGGTCGGCGACCGGCGTCAGGGCCTGGCGATCGCGGGCATCATGGCGGTCCTGGCGATCGGCAGCACCATCGCGCTCACCGTCCTGCAGCTGCACCACGCCGGTACCGTGCCGGCCGCGGCCGGGGCAGCAACCGAAGGGGTGGAGACCCGGTTCGGGGTGGCGCAGTCGGCGACGTTCGCCGCGGCCACCACCCTGACCTCGACCGGCGCCGTGAACTCGTTCCACGACTCCTACACCGCGCTGGGCGGGATGGTGACGATGCTGAACATGATGCTCGGCGAGGTCGCGCCCGGCGGGGTCGGCTCCGGCCTGTACGGGATGCTCATCCTCGCCGTCATCACCGTGTTCGTGGCTGGGCTCATGGTCGGGCGGACACCGGAGTACCTGGGCAAGAAGATCGGGGCACGGGAGATCAAGTTCGCGTCGCTGTACCTGCTGACGACCCCGGCCCTGGTCCTCGTCGGCACCGCGACCGCGATGAGCTCGGCGTCGGCGCGTTCCGCGATGGCCAACCCCGGCCCGCACGGCCTGTCCGAGGTCCTCTACGCCTACACATCGGCGTCGAACAACAACGGCTCCGCGTTCGCCGGGATCAGCGTCAACACCACCTTCTACAACACGACACTCGGCCTGTGCATGCTCCTGGGCCGGTTCCTGCCCATCATCTTCGTCCTCGGCCTCGCCGGCTCCCTCGCCCGGCAACAACCGGTCCCCGCCTCCGCCGGAACCCTCAAAACGTACCAACCCCTCTTCATCGGCATGGTCGTCGCCGTCACCGTCGTCGTCGTCCTCCTCACCTACCTCCCAGCCGTCGCACTCGGCCCCCTCGCGGAAGGCATCCGATGAACGTCGCCGCAACCCTGCGGTCCACCCCCGACGCGCTGCGAAAGCTCAACCCGGCGACGCTGTGGCGTAACCCCGTCATGTTCATCGTCGAGATCGGCTCCATCTACTGCACCGTGCTCGCGATCGTGGATCCCGGCGTGTTCGCGTGGGCGATCGCGGCCTGGCTGTGGCTGACCGTGCTGTTCGCCAACGTCGCCGAGGCGGTCGCCGAGGGCCGCGGGAAGGCGCAGGCGGACACGTTGCGGCGCGCGAAGCAGGACACCGTCGCGCACCTGCGCGACGGCCGCGCGGTCCCGGCCGGCGAGCTCCAGCAGGGCGACGTCGTCGTGGTCGAGGCCGGTCAGGTCATCCCCGGCGACGGCGACGTGATCGAGGGCATCGCCTCGGTGGACGAGTCGGCGATCACCGGGGAGTCGGCGCCGGTCATCCGCGAGTCGGGCGGCGACCGGTCGGCGGTCACCGGCGGCACGAAGGTGCTCTCCGACCGGATCGTCGTGAAGATCACGCAGCGGCCGGGCGAGTCGTTCATCGACCGGATGATCGGCCTCGTCGAGGGGGCGAACCGGCAGAAGACCCCGAACGAGATCGCGCTGAACATCCTGCTCGCCTCGCTCACCATCATCTTCCTGCTCGCGGTCGTCACCCTGCAGCCCCTCGCCGTCTATTCGGGCGGCCCGGTCTCCGGCATCGTCCTCGTCGCCCTGCTGGTCTGCCTGATCCCGACCACGATCGGGGCGCTGCTCTCCGCGATCGGCATCGCCGGCATGGACCGGCTCGTGCAGCGCAACGTCCTGGCCATGTCCGGCCGGGCGGTCGAGGCGGCCGGCGACGTGAACACGCTGCTGCTGGACAAGACGGGCACGATCACACTCGGCAACCGCCAGGCCGGCAACCTGCTCCCGGTCGACGGGGTGACACCGGACGAGCTCGCGGAGGCCGCGCAGCTGTCATCGCTCGCCGACGAGACACCCGAGGGCCGTTCCATCGTCGTGTACGCCAAGGAGCACCACGGACTGCGCGAGCGCGACGTCGCCGGCGCCGTGTGGGTGCCGTTCACCGCACAGACCCGCATGTCCGGCGTCGACGTCGACGGGCGCGAGGTCCGCAAGGGCGCCGCGACCGCGGTGATGCAGTGGGTCCGCACCCACGGCGGGCACCCCACCAGCGAGGTCGGGTCCATCGTGGACGCCGTCTCCTCCTCCGGCGGCACCCCGCTCGTGGTCGCCGTCCGCCGCGCCGGCGAGCCGGCCCGCACCCTCGGCGTCATCCACCTCAAGGACGTCGTCAAACAAGGCATGCGGGAACGGTTCGAGGAGATGCGCCGCATGGGCATCCGCACCGTGATGATCACCGGGGACAACCCGCTGACGGCCAAAGCCATCGCCGAGGAGGCCGGCGTCGACGACTTCCTCGCCGAAGCCACCCCCGAGGACAAGATGGCCCTCATCAAACAGGAACAACAGGGCGGCAAACTCGTCGCGATGACCGGCGACGGCACCAACGACGCCCCCGCACTGGCCCAGGCCGACGTCGGCGTAGCCATGAACACCGGCACATCAGCCGCAAAAGAAGCCGGCAACATGGTCGACCTCGACTCCGACCCGACAAAACTCATCGAGATCGTCGAGATCGGCAAACAGCTGCTCATCACCCGCGGCGCACTGACCACCTTCTCCATCGCCAACGACATCGCCAAATACTTCGCGATCATCCCGGCAATGTTCGCCGCCGTATACCCCGGCCTGGACCGGCTCAACATCATGCGGCTGCACTCACCGCAATCAGCAATCCTCTCCGCCGTCATCTTCAACGCCCTCGTCATCATCGCGCTGATCCCCCTCGCCCTGCGCGGCGTGCGGTACCGGCCCGGCTCCGCCGCCGCCATGCTCCGCCGCAACCTGCTCATCTACGGCGCCGGCGGCATCATCGTGCCGTTCATCGGCATCAAACTCATCGACCTCATCGCCATGACCATCCCAGGAATCTGACATGCGCCTCCCAGCCTGGCTCGCCCAGCACCTCGCCGCCCTGCGCACCCTGGCCCTGCTCACCATCGTCCTCGGCCTCGCCTACCCCCTGCTCATGGTCGCCGCCGCCCGCCTGCCGGGCCTGAACCGCGACCACCGCGACCTCATCGGACAGTCCTTCGTGGACGGTCAGGGGCAACCGCTGCGGCAGTACTTCCAGTCCCGCCCGTCGGCCGCCGGCGACGGCTACGACCCGACCTCGACCGGCGCCAGCAACCTCGGCCCCGAGAACCTCAAGCTGCTGAACCTCGTCTGCGAGCGCAGCAAGGCGGTGGGGGAGCTCGAGCGCGTCGACGGCGCCCGGCCCTACTGCGCCCCCGACGGCCACGCCGCGGTGCTGGCGGTGTCCCCGGACCGGGTCGTCAGCGCCTACCAGGCCTGCCCCGCGACCCCCTTCGTGGCGTCGTACCAGGGCCGCGCGGTCGAGTGCGCCACCGGCGAGCCCGGCGGCGCGCTGGTCGCGATCCGCGGCGACGCGCCCGATCACCCGGCGGTGCCGGCCGATGCGGTCACGGCCAGCGGCAGCGGCCTCGACCCGCACATCAGCGTCGCCTACGCGAACCTCCAGGTGCCGCGGGTCGCCCAGGCGCGCAACCGGTCCGAGGCCGACGTGCGCAGGCTGGTGGACGAGCACACCGGAGGCCGTACGCTCGGGTTCATCGGGGAACCGGCGGTCAACGTGCTCGAGCTGAACCTCGCCCTGGATCGGAGCTGACATGACGGCGCGCGGGACGCTGCGGGTGTACCTGGGCGCGGCGCCCGGCGTCGGCAAGACCTACAAGATGCTCGAAGAGGGGCGGCGGCGCCGCGAACGCGGCACCGACGTGGTCGTGGGGTTCGTGGAGACCCACGACCGCCCCGCCACCGAGGCGATGCTCGAGGGCCTGGAGACCGTCCCGCGCCGGGACATGACCTACCGGGGCGCGGCCTTCACCGAGCTCGACCTCGACGCCGTCCTGGCCCGCCGGCCCGAGGTCGCCCTCGTCGACGAGCTCGCGCACACCAACGTGCCCGGCAGCGCCCACGCCAAGCGGTGGCAGGACGTCGAGCTGCTCCTCGAGGCCGGCATCGACGTGCTGACCACCGTCAACGTGCAGCACCTGGAGTCGCTCAACGACGTCGTCGAGGCGATCACCGGCGTGCCGCAGCGCGAGACCGTCCCCGACGCCGTGGTCCGGCGGGCCGAGCAGATCGAGCTCGTCGACATGACCCCGGAGGCGCTGCGCCGGCGGATGGCGCACGGCAACGTCTACAAGCCGGAGAAGATCGACGCCGCGCTCGGCAACTACTTCCGGGTCGGCAACCTCACCGCCCTGCGCGAGCTCGCCCTGCTGTGGCTGGCCGGCAAGGTCGACGAGCAGCTCGACCGGTACCGCAGCGAGCACGGCATCGACAAGAAGTGGGAGACCCGGGAGCGGGTCGTGGTCGCGCTGACCGGCGGCCCGGAGGGCGACACGCTCATCCGCCGGGCCGCGCGGGTCGCCGCCCGGACCAAGGCCGCCGACCTCCTCGCCGTGCACGTGGTCCGCGGCGACGGGCTCGCCGCCGCGGACCCGGCCCGCCTCACCCGGCAGCGGCTGCTCGTGGAGTCCCTCGGCGGCACGTACCACCAGGTCCTCGGGGCCGACGTGCCGCGCGCCCTGCTCGACTTCGCCCGCGGCGTCAACGCCACCCAGCTCGTCCTCGGAGCCAGCCGCCGCGGCCGCCTCGCCCAGATCCTCTCGCCCGGCGTGGGCACCACCACCACCGCCGAGTCCGGCGCCATCGACGTGCACCTCGTCACCCACGAGGAGGCGCGCCGGTTCGCCTTCCGCGCCCGGCGCCCGGGCGGCCTCGACCGCCGCCGGCGCATCGCCGGCCTGCTCGTCGCCGCGGCCGGCCTGCCGCTGCTGACCCTGGTCCTCGACGCCCTGCGCGACGGGACGGCACTGACCACCGAGATCCTCGCCTACCTGGTGCTGGCCGTCGCCGCCGCGCTCGTCGGCGGCCTGCTGCCCGCGCTCATCTGCGCCGTCGGCGGCTTCGTGCTGCTCAACTGGTTCTTCACGCCGCCGCTCAACCGGTTCACGATCGACGAGCGGGAGAACCTCTTCGCGCTCGTCGCGTTCGTCGGCGTCGCGGTCGCCGTGGCCACCGTCGTCGACAGCGCCGCCCGCCGGGCCCGCGATGCCGCCCGCGCCTCGGCCGAGGCCCAGACCCTGGCCACCCTCGCCGGCAGCGTCCTGCACGGCGACAACCCGCTCGAGGCGCTGCTGGAGCGGGTCCGCGAGTCCTTCGGCCAGTCCTGCGTGACACTGCTGGAGCGGGACTCGGAGCACGCACCGTGGCAGGTGGCCGCCTCGGTCGGCGCCGCGCCGTGCACCTCGCCGGCCGACGGTGAGACGGAGGTACCGATCGAGGAGAACGTGGCCCTGGTGCTGCGCGGACACGCCCTGCCCGCGACCGCCCGGCGCCTGGTCGAGGCGTTCGCCGCGCACGCCGCGATCGCCCTGCGCCAGCGCCGCCTGGGCGAGCAGGCCGCCGCCGCGGGTACCCTCGCCGAGGTCGACCGGCTGCGCACCGCGCTGCTCTCCGCGGTCAGCCACGACCTGCGCACCCCGCTCGCCTCCGCCAAGGCCGCCGTCGGCAGCCTGCGCAGCCCCGACATCGACTTCTCGCCCGAGGACACCGGGGAGCTGCTCGCCACCGCCGAGGAGTCGCTGGACAAGCTCACCCGCCTGGTCGAGAACCTGCTCGACATGTCCCGCCTGCAGGCCGGCGCCCTCGCCCTGACGCTGGAGGCGGTCGACCTCGCCGACGCCCTGCCCCGCGCCGCCGACGACCTCGACGCGGCCGTCGCGATCAGCGTGCCCGAGGAGCTGCCGGAGGTCACCGCCGACCCGGCCCTGCTGGAGCGCATCCTGGTCAACCTGATCGCCAACGCCCTGCGGCACAGCCCGCCGGACCGCCCGCCGTCGATCGGGGCCAGCGCCCACGCCGAGCGGGTCGAGATCCGGGTCGTCGACCACGGCCCGGGCCTGCCGGCGGCCGACCACGACCGCGTGTTCCAGCCGTTCCAGCGCCTCGGCGACCGCGACAACTCCACGGGCGTCGGCCTCGGCCTGGCCCTGTCCCGCGGCCTGGCCGAGGCGATGGGCGGCACCCTGCGGCCGGAGCCGACCCCGGGCGGCGGGCTGACCATGACCCTGAGCCTGCCCGGCGTCCGCTGACCCGCGTCCTCAGGCCGCGTGCTCCGGGTGGTCTCGGCGCTGCTCGCCTTCGTCTCGTTCTTCGCCGGCGCGCCGCTGCTGGTGATGATCGCCGAGGCCGTCGTCATTGTGGCGACGGTGGCGGCGCCCGTGCTCCTGCGCCGCCGGTCCGCCGTCACGGTGCCGGCCTGACCACGTCCTCGGGCTACGACCGCGGCGGGATGAGCCGGCGGTACGCCGGAACGGCCGCCGCGGCCACCCCGAGGTGCATCAGCATCAGGCAGAGGACCCCGGCGGTGGTGGTGCCCGGCTGCGACTTGTTCGCGAGCAGCAGCACGTCGGGGATCCACGAGAGCACGAGCACGGCGGGCACCAGCATCCGCAGCAGGCGGCCGGCGTCGCGGGCCCGGCTCGCGATCAGGTGCCAGCCGACGGCGCCGGCGAGCGCGCCGACGAGGGTCAGCATGCCGTACACCTGCGGCTGCAACGGCATGAACTCGCTCGGCGCGTCGAGCAGGGCCCGCCCGGTCAGCGCGATCACGCTGTTGACGACGAACCCGCCGACCGCCCCGATGCCGGCGGCGGCGAGGGTCGACTTCCACGAGATGCCGGGACGGGCGATGGTGCTGGTCATGGCGAGCCTCCCGAAGCTGTTGTTGAAGTTTCAACGACCAGCATCGGGGGCGACCCTACGAAATGCACTACCGTCTCTCTAAGACGGGCCTAAGAAAGCACCCGGACCGCCGGGGGTAGCGCCGCTGGCTCCGGGCGCGCCCGGAACGACTCGATCGTCAGCGCCGCGAACCGCCGCGACGCCGCCGCGCGAACGGCGGGCGACCCGGCCCGGATGCCCTCGTTGGCCATCAGCGCCACGACGACGTCCTCGAGCTCGAGGTCGGCGCGCAGCTCGCCGGACGCCTTGGCGCTGGCGATGAGGCGCAGCAGCAGGCGTACCGTCCGCTCGCGATCGGAGCGCAGGTAGCCGGTGGGCGCTCGGCGGCGGGCGGGCCGGCGCATCAGCTCCCCGACCACGTGGCGGAAACCGTGCCACGGGTCGGTCTCGGCGAGCCCCCGCTCCACGATCGCCGAGCACAGCGCCGGCTCGGCGGCCGCGGCGGCCGCGGTGAACAACGCCTCCTTGGTCGGGAAATGCCGGTACACCGTCGCCGGCCCGACCTCCGCCCGCCGCGCGATCTCCCGGATCGGCACGCCGAGCCCCTCGGCCGCGAACGCCGCGCGCGCGACGGCGAGGATGCGCCCCCGGTTGTCCCGCGCGTCCGAGCGCTGTCTCACTTCCGCCGTCACCCCTCTCACTTTAGCCAGGCGGGCGGGGGGTTCCGTTACGGTCCGGATCATGCGAGCAGTCCAGTTCACCGAGTACGGCCCGCCCGCCGTCGTCCACGTCGCCGACGTCCCGCCGCCCCACGCCGGCCCGGGGGAGATCCGCATCGCGGTGCGCGCGTCGGGCTTCTCGGCCGGCGAGACCCGCATCCGCTCCGGGCGGCTGCGCGACGTGGTCCCGGCGGCCTTCCCGTTCCGCACCGGCTTCGACGCCGCCGGGGTCGTCGACGAGGTCGGCCCGGGCGTGACCGGCACCGCCGCCGGCGACGAGGTGTTCGGCTGGACCGCGATGACGGCCCGGGGCGCCCACGCCGAGCACGCCGTCCTCGTCGCCTGGGCCGCGAAGCCGGCCGCGTGGACCTGGGCGGAGGCGGGCGGTGCCGCCGGTACCGCCGAAACGGGCACGCGCGTGCTGGACCGCCTCGGCGTCGGCCCCGGTCACACCGTGCTCGTGCACGGCGCGGCGGGCGGCGTCGGCACGGTCGCGGTCCAGCTGGCGGCGGCGCGGGGCGCGACGGTCATCGGCACGGCGAGCCCGGCCAACCACGCCTTCCTGCGCTCGCTGGGCGCGATTCCCGTGGTGTACGGCGAGGGCCTGCCCGACCGCGTGCGCCCCCTGGCCCCGGACGGCGTCGACGCGGTCTTCGACACCGCGGGCGGCGCACTGCCGGACCTGATCGCCGTCGCGGGCACCCCGGCACGCGTGGTGACCATCGCCGACCTCACCGCCGCGGCCCACGGCGTGCACATGTCCCACGGCTCCCCGTCCGCCGCCGCCGGGGATCCGCTGGCGGTCCACGCCCTGGCCCTCGCGGCCGCCCTGGCCGACGAGGGCCGGCTGCACATCCCGATCGCGGCGACGTTCCCGCTCGAGGCCGCGGCCGCGGCCCACGAACTGAGCGAGACCCGCCACGCCCGCGGCCGGATCGTCTTCGTCGTCTCGTAGGGTGACGCCGTGGCCACTGCCGACGAGCTGTTCCCCGGCCGCCGGCGTCGACGCGTGGCGCGAGGCCCTGGCCGGCGCCGGCGCGTCCGTCGGCGTGCACACCTACCCGGGCGCCGGGCACCTGTTCACGACGCCGGCACCCCGGACCACGACGGCCCGGCGTGCGAGCTGGCGTGGCGGCGGAGCCTGACGTTCCTCGACGGCCTCGGGTGATCAGCCGATGCACTCGGAGTCCGCGGCCCGGTTGCCGAGGGTGCTCACCTCGGTCAGCCGGGTCGCGGTGCGCCGAAGTCGATCCCCAGCCGGATATCGGCCGGCGCCCGTCACGGCCACCTAGGGGCCGGACGCGGCTGCGGTACTGTCGGCCCTCGTGACGAGCGAGCGATGGTTCTTCGGCGGCGATCTGGGCGTCGGCCGGGTCGGGTACGGCACGATGAAGCTCACGGGCTGGCCGCGCGGCGACGCGCCCGACCGGGACACCGCGCTGGCGATCCTGCGCCGGGCCGTGGAGCTGGGCGTCGACCACCTCGACACGTCGAACTACTACGCCCGCGCCGGCGTGGCCGCCAACGAGCTCATCCGGACGGCGCTGCACCCGTACCCGGCCGGCCTGGTCATCGTGACGAAGGTGGGCGCCCTCGTCGAGGGCGACGACCTCGGCCGCCCGGCCGCCGAGCACACCGGCCTCACGCCCGACGGCCTGCGCCGCGGCGTGGAGGCGAACCTGCGCACCCTGGGCCTGGACCAACTCGACGTGGTGAACCTGCGCCTGGGCGACCGCGGCCACGCCGACGCGCCCCTGGAGCCGGCCCTGGAGACTCTCATGGCCCTGCGCGCGGAGGGCCTGATCCGGCACCTGGGCGTGTCGAACGTGGACCGGGACCAGGTCGACCGGGCGCGCAAGGTCGCCGACATCGTGTGCGTGCAGAACCTCTACAACATCGCGGCCCGCGACGACGACCCGCTCGTGGACGCGTGCGCGGAGGCGGGCATCGCGTACGTGCCGTTCTTCCCGGTCGGCGGCTTCGCCCCGCTGACGGCGGACGCCCTGAGCACGGTGGCGGCCCGGCACGGCGCGTCGGTACCGCAGGTCGCCCTGGCCTGGCTGCTGGCCCGCTCCCCGAACATCGTGCTGATCCCGGGTACGGGCTCGCCGGCCCATCTCGAGGAGAACGTCGCGGCCGGCGGGCTCCGGCTGACGAGCGAGGACCTGGCCCGGCTCGGCTGATCCTCAGCGGACCGGATTGGTGTAGAGGCGGGTGTGGCAGCCCGACTCGCCCGGCTGGAGCTGGATGCGGGGGAAGTCGACCGGCTTCGGCTCGGCGCCCGGGTCCTTGATCATGACGATGCAGTCGCGCGTCTGGGGGTGGGGCACGCCCACGGCGGCCACGAGGGTGCCCTGGTCCGTCGTCGTGGTGTCGACGGTGATGTAGTCCGGCGGGAACGCGGCCCGCACCGTGCCCGCCAGCGTCTGCGGGGTCGCGGTGCGCAGAGCGTTCGCGAGGCGGGCCCGGGCGTCGTCCGGCAGCCGCGGCAGCGGCGTTTCCGAGGGCATGCTCGTCATGTGGGTCTTCGGGCACGGAATCCCGGCGTAGGCGGTGCCGCGGTAGATCTGCATCGTGTACCGGTAGCAGGCGGTGGCGTGCCCGGCGGTCTGACCGGGGTCGCCCAGCGACTGGCCCTTGCGTGCGGGCTCCCAGACGTCGATCTGGATCTCGATGACGCCCCGCTCGTCACTGGAGGCCCGCCCGGACCAGGCCACCGGCACGACCTGGATCTCGGGCGGCATTTGCAACGGTATGATCACGGTCGCGGTGACCGACTCGGCGTCGCGCCCGTCGCCGTTGTTGCCGATCTCGCCCTGGATCTGCTTGGCCGCCCACTCGGCCTCGTTGCGCGCCGCCTCGTTGCCGTCGCCCGGCCCGCGCGACCAGAACCCGCAGCCGAGCAGGGCGACGGCGACCAGCGCCGCGGCGATCGTCTTCCCCCGAGTCCCCATGCCGGGACTCTAGTGGCATCGATCAACCGGGCGAGCGCCTTGCGCGTCGTCGCGCCAACTGCTCGATGGCGTGCTCGTCCAGCCGTCGTCCAAGGCGGAGCTGCGGTATACCCGTACGGCGGCCCGCCGTGATTGAAGTCCGCGAGGACTGGGCACTGGGACCGCGACCGATCATGCCCGGCGAGCAAAGGGGGAGGGGCCGCATGCCCGAAGGCAGGCGTCCCGACGGGGCCGACGTGTTCGCCGCGGACGCCGAGGTCGGCCGGGACCTGGCCGCCGTGGACTGGGCGGCGACGCCGCTCGGGCCGCCCGGCGGGTGGCCGCAGAGCCTGCGTACCGCGGTGAGCATCCTGCTGGCCTCACGGTTCCCGATGTGGATGGCGTGGGGCCCGCGGCTGACGTTCTTCTGCAACGCCGCGTACCGCCGCGACACGCTCGGCCGCAAGTACCCGTGGGCGCTGGGCCGCCCGGCCAGCGAGGTCTGGGCCGAGATCTGGGACACCATCGGCCCGCGCATCGAGTCCGTGCTCGGCACGGGCGCCGCGACCTGGGACGAGGCGCTGCTGCTGTTCCTGGAGCGCTCCGGGTACCGCGAGGAGACGTACCACACCTTCTCCTACAGCCCGCTGCGCAACGACGACGGCGCGCTCACCGGCATGCTCTGCGTGGTCAGCGAGGACACCGAGCGTGTCATCGGCGAGCGGCGCATGGCCACGCTGCGCGACCTCGGCTCCGACCCGAGCGTCGTGCGCACCGAGCAGGAGATGCTCGCGTTCACCGCCGAGCAGCTCATGCGCAACGGCCGCGACCTGCCCTTCACGCTGACGTACCTCTTCGACGACGCCGGCGCGCGCCTGGCCGCCGCGACCGGCTTCCCCGCGGGGCACCCGGCCGCCCCGGAGCGCATCGGCGCGGACGGGGTCGCGGCGCCGTGGCCGCTGGCCGGCACGCCAACCCAGGTCGACCTGCGCGACCTCGACGGGCTGCCCACCGGCGCCTGGACCGAGCCGCCGGCCGAGGCGCTGCTGATGCCGCTGCTGCGCCAGGGCGCGGCGCCCTACGGCTTCCTCGTCGCCGGGCTCAACCGGTACCGGCTGCTCGACCAGGGCTACCGCGGCTTCCTCGAGCTCGCCGCCGGGCACGTGGCCACCGGCATCGCCAGCGCCCGCAGCTACCAGGCGCAGCAGCTGCGGGCCGAGGAGCTCGCGGAGCTCGACCGGGCCAAGACGACGTTCTTCTCCAACATCAGCCACGAGTTCCGCACGCCGCTGAGCCTGATCATGGGACCCTTGCAGGAGCTGCGCGACCGCCTGCCGGCCGACGACCACCAGGCCCGCAACGAGGTCGAGGTCATCCACCGCAACGGGCTGCGGCTGGGCAAGCTCGTCAACACGCTGCTGGACTTCTCCCGCATCGAGGCGGGCCGGATACAGGCGCGCTACGAGCCGGTCGACCTGCCGGCGTTCACCGCCGAGCTGGCCAGCGTGTTCCGGGCCGCGGTCGAGCGGGCCGGGCTGGCCTTCGAGGTCGACTGCCCGCCGCTGCCCCGGCCGGTGTACGCCGACCGGGGCATGTGGGAGAAGATCGTGCTCAACCTGCTCAGCAACGCGCTCAAGTTCACGTTCGACGGCGGCGTCCGGGTCGCCGTGGCCGCCGCGGGCGAGCACGCCGTCGTGACCGTGGCCGACACCGGCATCGGCGTGCCGGCCGAGGAGATGCCGCGGCTGTTCGAGCGCTTCCACCGCATCCCCACCGCGCGGGCCCGCTCCAACGAGGGCAGTGGGATCGGTCTCGCCCTGGTGCAGGAGCTGGTGTACCTGCACGGCGGCACCATCGAGGCGGTCAGCGGGCCCGGCGCCGGCACCACGTTCACCATCCGCCTGCCGTTCGGCTCGGCGCACCTGCCGGCCGACCAGCTCGCGACCTCGACGGGCAGCGACACCGCCACCGAGACCGCCGAGCCGTTCGTGCGCGAGGCGCTGCGCTGGCTGCCCGGCGCCGCCGAGGACGACCCCCAGGACGCCGGGCCGGTGGTACCCGCGGCGCCCGGCGACGGCCCCCGCGCCCGCGTGCTCGTCGCCGACGACAACACCGACATGCGCGACTACCTGCGCCGGCTGCTGGCCGCCCGGTACGAGGTGGCGACGGTCGCCGACGGTACCGCCGCCCTCGCCGCCGCCCGGGCCCAGCCGCCGGACCTGATCGTCAGCGACGTGATGATGCCCGGCCTGGACGGGCTGGCCCTCGTGGCGGCGCTGCGGTCCGACCCGCGCACCGCCGGCGTCCCGGTCATGCTGCTGTCCGCCCGGGCCGGGCAGGAGGCGGCGGTCGAGGGGCTGTCGGCCGGGGCCGACGACTACCTCGTCAAGCCGTTCGAGGCCCAGGAGCTGCTGGCCCGCGTACGGGCCAACGTCGACCTGGCGCGGCTGCGCAACCAGCACGCCCGGTTCCGCAGCGCGCTCATCGACTCGCTGCAGGAGGGGTTCTTCGTCGCCGACGCCGACGGCGCCGTCGTCGAGGTCAACGCCGCGTTCGCCGACATCGTGGGGTACCCGGCCGACGGGGTACCGTACGCGCCGCCGCACCCGTGGTGGCCGGACCCGGACACCGACCCGGTCGCCTACGAGGAGGTCATGGCCCAGTACCGCCACGTCGTCTCGGGGCGGCACGGCAACCTGGTGGTGCCGGTGCGCCACCGCGACGGGCACCGGCTGTGGACCGCCGTCACGATCAACTCCGTGCACGACGACGGCGGCTCGACGATGCTCGTCGGCACGCTGCGCGACATCACCACCGAGCGCTCGGCGGCCCAGCGCGAGACGGCGCTCAACGCCATGAACGAGCGGCTGGCCGGCGCCCGGACCGTGCCCGAGGTGCTGCAGGCGGCCGCCGCCCAGCTGCGCCGGCAGTGGCACGCCACCGGCGTGACCGCGCGCGCCGGGAGCGTCACGGTCACCGACGCGGCCGACGGGGCCGAGCCGCCCCCGGTCCTCGACGACCTGCTCGACCTCGGCCCGTCCCGCATCCTGATCGACATCGGCGACGCGGGCCGGCCCACCGGTGCCGGCACGTCCATCGAGTCGCCGCTCGGGCCGGTCGGGATCCGGCTGGCGCTCGACCCGGCGCGCGGCTTCGGCACCGAGGACCAGACGCTGCTGTTGCTGCTGTGCGGCTCGCTCGCGCAGGCGGTGCACCGGGCCTACGCGTTCGACCAGGAGCGCGAGGTCGCCGTCACGCTCCAGCGCTCGATCCTGGGCCCGGTCGTGCTGCCGGACGGCTTCGCGGTGCGCTACCAGCCGGCGACCCGGCCGCTGGAGGTCGGCGGCGACTGGTACGACGCCATCGACCTGCCCGACGGGCGCATCGGCATCATGGTCGGCGACTGCGTCGGCCGCGGGCTGACCGCCGCCACCATCATGGGCCAGCTGCGCAGCGCCGCCCGCGCCCTGCTGCTGCAGGCGACCGGGCCGGGCGAGGTGCTGACCGCGCTGGACCGGTTCGCGGCCCTGCTGCCCGGGGCGGTGTGCACCACGGCGTTCTGCGCCATCCTCGACCCGGAGGACGGCGGCCTGGTGTACTCCAGCGCCGGCCACCCGCCGGCCATCCTGTCCTTGCCGAACGGGCGCAGCGAGCTGCTGGAGGGCGGGCGGGGACTGCCCATCGGCGTGCCGCGCGACAGCGGCCGGGACGAGGCGCGCGCGGCCGTGCCACCGCGGGGGGTGCTGCTGGTGTACACCGACGGGCTCGTCGAACGCCGCCGGCGCCCGCTCACCGTCGGCATCGGCAACGCCGCCGAGGCCGTGCAGTCGCACCAGGCCCTGCCCGTCGACGAGCTCGCCGACCGGGTCATGGCGCAGATGATCGGCGAGGACGGCGCCAGCGACGACGTGGCGCTGCTGCTGTACCGCCACCCGGCCCCGCTGGAGCTGTCCTTCGAGGCCCGCAGCAACCAGCTGGCCCCGACCCGCGCCGCCCTGCGCCGCTGGATGCACCGGGCCGGCATCGGCAACCAGCTCGCCCAGCGCGTGCTCGTCGCCGCGGGCGAGGCGTGCGCCAACGCCATCGAGCACGGCCACCGCGAGGGCGTCGGCTGGGTCCGGCTGCTGGTCCGGGCGATGGGCGACGACCTGCACCTCACCGTCACCGACAACGGCAGCTGGCGGCCCGCGCGCAGCGAGCCCGACCCGAACCGCGGCCACGGCCTCAAGCTCATGCGGGCCCTCATGCAACACGTCGATCTGCGGACCGGCGCCACCGGTACGACCGTCGAGATGTCCACGAGGATCACATCATGACCACGCCGCTGCACATCACCATCGGACGCTCGGCCGACGGCGTCGCTCAGCTCAGTGCCGTCGGCGAGATCGACCTCACCAACGCCCCCGAGTTCGCGGCCCGGCTGCGCGACGCGCTGGGCGGTGGCTCGCGGGCGCTGGTCGACCTGACCCGGGTCGACTATCTCGACAGCGCGGCGCTGGCGACCCTGTTCGCGCACGCCGACCGCCTCGACATCCGCATCAGCCCGCTCAACGAGGCGCTGCTGTCGTTCAGCGGCCTGGACCAGCTCGCCGCCGTCGAAGTGGTCGCGGAGGGCGGCAGCCAGTGACCGGGACGCGCGACAGCGGGGAACAGCTGCGGCGACTGCAGCTGGTCACCGATGCCGCGCTGTCCAAGCTGGGCGTCGAGGACCTGCTCGAGGAGCTGCTCGTGCGGGCCCGCGAGCTGCTGCACGCCGACACCGCGACGGTGATGCTGCTCGACCCGACCGGCGCCGAGCTCGTCGCCACCGCGACCAGCGGTCTCGAGCGCGAGGTACACCAGGGCGTGCGGGTGCCGGTCGGTCGCGGCTTCGCGGGCACGGTCGCCGCGACCGCCCAGCCCCTCGCCATCGACCGCGTCGACGAGACGAACGTGATGAGCCCGGTCGTGCTGCACGAGCACATCGCCTCGATGCTCGGCGTGCCGATGATCACGGCGGGGCGGCTCATCGGGGTGCTCTACGTCGGCGCCCGCCAGCCGCGCCGGTTCACCGCGGGCGACATCGAGCTGCTGCAGCTCGTCGCCGACCGGATCGCCCCGGCCACCCAGGCGCGCATGCACAGCCTCGACCGGGCCACCGCCTACGCCCTGCAGCGCAGCCTCCTGCCGACCCGCCCGCCGGACATCGCCGGGCTGGAGCTCGCGGTGCGGTACGTGCCCGGCGCCGAGGTGGGCGTCGGCGGGGACTGGTACGACGTCTTCGAGCTGCCCTCGGGCGCGATCGGCGTGGCGGTCGGGGACGTGGCCGGCAACGGGCTGCGCGCCGCGGTGGTCATGGGCCGGATCCGTTCGGCCCTGCGCGCGTACGCCCTGGAGACCGACGATCCCGCCGACGTCCTGACCCGCCTGGACCGCAAGATCCACCGCTTCGAGCCGGGCGCGATGGCCACCGCGATCTACGCGGTCATCGACCCGTCGCTGGACACCGTCACCATGTCGACCGCCGGGCACCCGCCGCCGATGTTCGCCACCCCGGCCACGCCCGGCGAGCTGCTGACGATCCGCGCCAACCTGCCGCTGGGCACCGACATGCACCTGGCCCGGACCAATACCACGCTCGCCCTGCCGACGGGCGGCACGCTGCTGTTCTACACCGACGGCCTGGTCGAGCGCCGCGCCCGCTCGATCAGCGAGGGCCTCGACCGCCTCGCCGCGGCCGTGACCGCGACCGCCCCCGACCGGCTGTGCACCACGGTCATGGCCACCATGCTGCAGGACCAGCCGGCCGGCGACGACATCGCCCTGCTGGCCCTGCGCCGGAGGGCCTGACGTTCTGTAAAGCGTTGACAAATCATCGACGGCCGTCTTTGCTGGGCACGTGCCCAAGCATCGACGGCTTTCTTTCGCAGTCATCGGCGTGGCCGCCACCGCGCTGACCTTCGTCACCGCGATCCCGGGCCCGGCCGCCCCCGCGACGCCGGTGCGCATCATGCCGCTCGGCGCCTCCATCACGTGGGGGACCGCCTCGACGGACGGCAACGGCTACCGCGAGGAGCTGCGCCGCCACCTCGCCGACGACGCCGGGATCGCGGTCGACTTCGTCGGCTCGCAGCAGTCCGGCAACGGGCCCGACCGCGACAACGAGGGCCACCCGGGCTTCCGCATCGACCAGGTCGCCGCCGGGGCCGACGCCTGGATCGCGGCCGCGAGGCCCGACGTGGTGCTGATCAACGCGGGCACCAACGACATGATCCAGAACTACGACGTCGCCAACGCGCCGGCCCGCCTCGGCGCGCTGGTCGAGCAGGTCCGCCGCGACGCCCCCGGCGTCAGGGTCGTCATCTCGACGCTGGTGCCCAACCGGGATGCGGCCGTCAACGCGCGCGTGACCGCCTTCAACGCGAAGCTGCCGGCGCTCGGGGTACCGCTTGTCGACTTCTACGGCAACCTCACGCTCGCCGACATCGGCGCCGACGGCATCCACCCGACCGACGACGGGTACTCGAAGCTGGCCAACGCGTGGTACTCGGCGCTGCAGCCCGTGCTCGGCGCCGGGCGTGCCTGGCCGCTGTTCCGCACCGACCTCGGCGCCACCGTGCAGCAGCTGACGTGGACCGACACGGTGCAGTCGGCGCTCAACGTCGGCGGCTACTGCTGCGGGCTGACGAAGATGGAGTCCGGCCGGCGCGCCGAGCTGGCCCACGGCGGCACCTACGCGCTGATGTACTCGGGCAACGACCTGAGCGCGTCCGGCTCGTACTCGTACAACCGCCTCTACAACGTGCACCTGATCCTCACCGCCCACACCACGCTCACGTACTGGATCCATCCCCAGAACGCCAACGGCGCCTCGGTGGCCCTGGACCTGTTCCTGACCGACGGGCGCAGCCTGCGCGACTCGGGGGCCGTGGACCAGTACGGCGTGCGGGCGCACCCGCAGCACCAGGGCCAGGGCGGCCACCTCGTGGCGAACCAGTGGAACCGGGTCACGGTCGACCTGAACCCGCTCGCGGGCGGCACCGTCGACCAGATCCGCATCGGCTACGACCAGCCCGGCGGCACCGGTGTGTTCCGCGGTTACGTCGACGACATCGACGTCACTCGCCCGTCCGGGTGACAAATCGTGGTTGGCCGCCGCCGCGGCGGGAATGGGACAGCCATGACCGAAGACACCGAACCGCGGGAGCAGGGGCGCACGGCCGCGGACGAGCCCGGACCGCTCCCTCGGCAGCCCACCGCCGATCGGGGTCCGGACGAGCTCAGCGCCCTGCCGAAGCACTCGTACCTGCAGGTGCTCAAGCGCACCGTCAAGGAGCTCGGCGACGACAGCGCAACGGTGTGGGCCGCGGCGTTGACGTACTATGGCGTGCTTTCGATCTTCCCCGGCGTCCTGTTGCTCGTCACGGTGCTGCGGTTGTTCGGCAAGGACACGGTGCAGAAGGTCATCGACAACATCGGCGAGGTCGCGCCGGGCTCGGCCGGCGGGATCCTCGGCGACGCCGCGAAGAACCTGCAGCAGGGCCAGCAGGGCACCGCCGGGCTGCTGGCCGTGGTCAGCATCGTCGGCGCGCTGTGGTCGGCCTCCGGCTACGTCGGCGCCTTCATGCAGGCCTCCAACGCCATCTACGACGTGCCCGAGGGGCGCCCGGTGTGGAAGACGCTGCCGATCCGGCTCGGCGTCACGATCGTCACCGGCGTCCTGCTCACCGTCGCGGCGCTGCTCGTGGTCTTCACCGGCCCCGTGGCCGAGCAGGCCGGCCGGTGGATCGGCGCCGGCGGCGCGGCGGTCACGACGTGGAACATCGTGAAGTGGCCGGTGCTGGTGGCGATCGTGGCGCTGCTGTTCGCGATCCTGTACTGGGCCTCGCCGAACGCGAAGCACGGCGGCTTCCGCTGGGTCAGCCCCGGCAGCCTCCTCGCCGTCGTGATGTGGGTGATCGCCTCGGCCGGCTTCGGCTTCTACGTGGCCAACTTCGGCTCGTACAACAAGACCTACGGCAGCCTCGCCGCCGTCATCGTCTTCCTCATCTGGCTCTGGATCAGCAACCTGGCGATCCTGGTCGGCGCCGAGTTCGACGCCGAGCTGCAGCGCAGCCGGGCGATCCAGGCCGGGCACGAGGAGGCCGACGAGCCGTACGTCGGCCTGCGCGACACCCGCAAGCTCAAGAAGAACCCGCACCCGGCGCATTGAATCGGCCGCCGTCGAAATGTCATACCCGCTCACTATGATGTGGGCATGAAGGTCATCGATCACCCGGGCCGTGACGCGTGTGGAGCCCAGGTGCGGGATCTGCCGCGGGGCGACGGTGCGCTCGTCGTGCGCGTCGCGGAGGCCGCCGACGCCGGCCACGAGCACGGTCCACACTCCCGTGAGCGCGGCGCGGGCCTTTACGGGCCTTGTCGGCGACGTTGTGCCGAACCTGCAGCGCCAATGCCGTGCCGTGTCGCCCGCTCCGGCTCCTCCGCCCTCGGCCACGACGACCGCCTGGGGCCTGCTCGAGCGGCTCCGGCGGGGGTGGGTCGTCCATCCGATACTGTCGAACCTGACGGCCTCACCACCGGGAACGGAGCCCATGGGACTGCGGGAAGACCTCATCGACCTGCGCCGGCGGCTGCATCGGCGGCCGGAGATCGGGCTCGACCTGCCGGGCACGCAGCGGCAGGTGCTCGCCGCGCTCGACGGGCTGCCGCTGGAGATCAGCACCGGTGCCGCGCTCTCGTCCGTCACTGCGGTGCTGCGCGGCGCGCGGCCCGGGCCGGTCGTGCTGCTGCGCGGTGACATGGACGCGCTGCCGGTCACCGAGCTCGCCGGCGTGCCGTACGCGTCCGAGGTCCCCGGCGCCATGCACGCCTGCGGCCACGACCTGCACACCGCCGGGCTCGTCGGCGCCGCGCACCTGCTCGCGGAGCGTCGCGGCGAGCTCGCCGGTGACGTGGTCCTCATGTTCCAGCCGGGCGAGGAGGGGTACGACGGCGCCGGTCTGATGATCGAGGAGGGGGTGCTCGACGCGGCCGGGCGGCCCGCCGACGCCGCCTACGGGCTGCACGTGCTGGCCGCCCTGTTTCCCCGCGGGGTCTTCGCGGCGCGGCCCGGGCCGCTGATGTCGGCCGCGGCCGGGCTGTTCGTCCGGGTCGTCGGCGCCGGCGGGCACGGCGCGACCCCGCACGAGGCCGCCGACCCGATCCCGGCCGCGTGCGAGATGGTGACCGCGCTGCAGACGATGGTCGGGCGCCGCTACAGCCCGTTCGAGCCGGTCGTCGTCACCGTCGGCGCGTTCCACGCCGGGACCCTGCGCAACGTGATTCCGGACGAGGCGGTGTTCGAGGCCACCGTCCGCACGTTCAGCGCCGCCGCCGGGGAGCAGATCGCCCGCGAGTCGGTGCGGCTGTGCGAGGGGATCGCGGCCGCGCACGGGCTGCGGGCCGAGGTGCGGTTCGAGCCGGAGTACCCGGTGACCGTCAACGATCCGCGCGAGTACGACTTCGTCGCCGGGACCGCCCGCGACCTGTTCGGCGCCGGGCGGTTCACGCTCATGGAGCACCCCGTCCCCGGATCGGAGGACTTCAGCCGGGTGCTGGAGCGGGTGCCGGGCGCGTACCTCTTCCTGGGCGCCGCGGCCGGCGACGACCACCGGGGACTGCCCGGCAACCACTCGCCGCGGGCCCGGTTCGACGACGACGTGCTCTTCGACGGCGCCGTCCTGCTGGCCGAGCTGGCCGCGCGGCGCCTCGCCCGCGGCTGACCCCCGAGCCGGCTCAGGCCGGTCGCGGCGCCGGTCGCGGCGGGGTTTGACCACGCCGGCGCGGCGCCGGTCGCGGCGGCTTTGATCATGCCGGCGCGGCGCCGGTCACTGCGGGGTTTGATCACGCCGGCGCGGCGCCGGTCGCGCGGCTTTTGATCACGCCGGCGCGGCGCCGGTCGCGGCGGGGTTTGACCACGGCGGCGCGGCGCCGGTCACGGCGGGGTTTGACCACGGCGGATCACGCCGCCGTGGACGCCTCCTCGACGGTCTCGTACATCGGCAGGATCCACGACAGGTTGGTGATCTCCAGGACGCTGCCGACCATGGGCTGCGCCGCCGCCAGCCGTAGCCAGCCGCCCGCGTCGGCCCGGGCCGTGCGGGTGCGCACCAGCAGGTTCAGCGCGCTGGAGTCGCACAGCGGCACCCCGGCGAGGTCCAGCACGACCCGGGGACGCCCGGCCGGGTCCAGCTCGCCCAGCGCGTCCGCAAGGGGCTGCAGCGTGTCGAACAGGAGCCGCCCGGTGACGGCGACGATGACGGGATCGCCGTCCGTGATGTGCACCGTGACGATGTCGGCGGGGTTGCCGCCGGGTCCGCTGCCGATGAATGAGGAACGCACACTCATGAGCCTATCTGCGCCGGACGGCGCGCGGGCCGCCCGGATCTGCGAGAAGGTGGTGGGATCGTCGCGCTGACAGGGAGGTCACGTGAGCACCGCCATTGACCCTTGGCCCTGGCGGGCCGCCCTGGCCGACCTGCTCCAGCGCACCCGGCTCGCCCAGCCCGACGAGCTGGCGGACGAGGTCGCGGCGGCCGCCGGGCCGCTGGGGCTGGCGGCGACGATCTACCTGGTCGACCAGGAGCAGCGCACGCTGCGGGCGGTACCGCGGGCCGGGGTGGCCACCGCCGACCCGCTCGCCGTCGAGGGCACGGTCGCGGGCCGGGTCTTCATGACGGTCCGGCCGGCCCCGGTGCCCGCCGGCGGGTCCGAGCCGGCCCGGCTGTGGCTGCCGCTGCTGGACGGCACCGAGCGCCTCGGGGCCCTCGAGCTCGTGGCGCACGGCGACGTGCGGCTCGGCGACGAGGCCTTCGTGGCCGGCTGCGACCTGTTCGGCCAGCTGGTCGGGCACCTGATCGCGACCAAGGTCCCCTACGGCGACGCCCTGCTCAAGGTGCGCCGGGTGCGCCGGATGTCCGAGGCGTCGGAGCTGCTGTGGCGGCTGATGCCGCCCATGACGTTCGTGTCGCGCCGGGCGGTCGTGTCGGCGATCCTCGAGCCGTGCTACGAGGTCGGCGGCGACGGGTTCGACTACGCCGCCGACGGCGACACGCTCTACTTCGCCATCTTCGACACCGCCGGGCACCACCTGCGCGCCGGCCTCGGCACCGCGGTGGTGCTCTCCGCGATCCGGGCGGCCCGGCGCGCGGACGAACGCCTGGAGGCCATGGCCGCGGCGGCCGATCGGGCGCTGGAGGAGTACCTGCCGGAGCTGCGCTTCACCACCGCCGTCCTGGCCGAGCTCGACCTCGAGCGGGGCCGGCTGCGATACATCAACGCCGGCCACCCGCCGCCGCTGCTGCTGCGCGAGGGCCGGCTCGTGCGCGGGCTCACCGGCGGCCGCCGGCTCCCGCTCGGCCTGGGCGACAAAGGGGTCGAGGCCGGCGAGGTGACCCTGGAGCGCGGTGATCGAATCCTGCTGTACACCGACGGCGTCGTCGAGGCGCGCGACCGCGACGGCACCAGCTTCGGCGTGGCACGGCTCGCCGGGCTCGCCCAGCGCGACGCGGGCCGCCTGCCGGCGCCCGAGACCCTGCGCCGCCTGTGCCACCAGGCGCTGTCGCACTACGACGGCCCCCCGTCCGACGACGCGACCCTGATGCTGGTGGAGTGGTCGTACGACGCGGTGCGCGCGATGCTGCCCACGGCCGGACGCGACTGACCCACGCTCACCGCTCCCGCACCTCCGAAGACGTCCGACCGATCGCAGGACGTCTACCCACCGGCGCGCCCGCCAACCACAGGTGCCGGCGTCATCCGCACGGGTGGCGCCGGCGTCCTGCACCTCCTGGCGGAACAGTCGCGCACCGCCGAGCCGGCCGTGTCCAGCGCGGCGGCCGCCTTGTCCTTGGCGCCGCCGCCGTTGTCCTCGTATTCGGTTGGTGCCATTGCTCGACCTCCATGCTGGGGATTGGCCGTCGTCGACCCGGTATGCCTGAGGGCTACCAAATGGGGCCGGAGGTGTCGGCCCTGCGCCTGTGGGTAGCGGCTGTCCTATGCGCAGATCTGGACTGAGGCGGGCATTACCCGCCGCCGTGGCCGTGGCCGTCGGCGCCGGCGCGGTCACCGGCGTCGTCGTGGCGCGCCGCCGCCGCCGACCGGAGACCGACCGCTGGCACAGCGTCACCATCAACTGTTCACCCGAGCAGCTCGGCCCCAAGCCGCGGCCGCTCGACGAGCTCGCCTTCCCCGTCGAGGTCCGCATCCGTCCGGCGCCGGGGGACCGCGGCACCGAGCTCTCCGTGCGCGTCGCGTCCGACGCCGGGCGGCAGCGGGTGCGGGACGTGCGCAAGGCCCTGCGGGCCGCGCGCTCGCTGGCCGAGGTCGGCGAGGTGCTGCTGCCGGACACGCCGCCGACGACGCGGCCGACGATCACCGGAGCGCCGCTGGCCTACGCCACCCGGCACGGACGTGAGGAGGGGCGGCTGTGAAGGCACTGTGCTGGACCGGGGTCAACAAGGTCGCGCCGGAGCAGGTGCCCGACCCGCAGGTCCGCAACAGCGGCGACATCATCGTGCGGGTCCGCCGCAGCGTCACCTGCGGCTCCGACCTGCACCTGCTCGGCGGCTACATCCCGTTCATGCGCCAGGGCGACGTGCTCGGCCACGAGTTCATGGGTGAGGTCGTCGAGGCCGGGCCGGGCGTGCGCCGCCATGCCGTCGGCGACCGCGTGGTCGTGTCGTCGTTCATCGCGTGCGGGCAGTGCTGGCACTGCCGCCACGAGGAGTACTCGCTGTGCGACAACGGCAACACCAACCCCGCCATCACCGAGAAGATGTGGGGCGCGGCGCCCAGCGGCTGCTTCGGGTACTCCCACGCGATGGGCGGCAACGCCGGCAGCCACGCCGAGTACATCCGGGTGCCCTTCGCCGATGTCGGCGCGTTCACCGTCCCGGAAGGGGTCAGCGACGAGCGGGCCGTGTTCGCGTCCGACTCCGCCGCGACCGGCTGGATGGGCGCCGACCTCGGCGGCGTGCGCCCCGGCGACGTGGTCGCGGTGTGGGGCGCGGGCGCGGTCGGGCAGATGGCCGCCCGGGCCGCCGTCCTGCTCGGCGCGGAGCGCGTGATCAGCATCGACCGGTTCGACTACCGCCTGGAAATGGCCCGCAAGTACGCCGGCGCGGAGACCCTCGACTACAGCCGCACCGACGTGGGCGCGGAGCTGCTGGAGCGCACCGGCGGCCGCGGCCCGGACGTGTGCATCGAGGCCGTCGGCATGGAGTCCCACGCGAACGGCGCGGAGCACGTCTACGACAAGGTCAAGCAGCAGCTGCGGCTGCAGACCGACCGCACCGCCGCGGTGCGCTCGGCGATCTACAACTGCCGCAAGGGCGGGAGCGTCTTCGTCCTCGGCGTCTTCGCCGGCGTGGTCGACAAGTTCCCGCTGGGCGCGATGATGAACAAGGGCCTGACGGTGCGCGGGGCGCAGATGCACGGCCAGCGGTACATCCCGATGCTGCTGGAGCGCATGGCGCGCGGCGAGCTCGTGACCGAGCACCTGGCCACCCACACCATGCCGCTGGAGCGGGGCCAGGAGGGGTACACCATCTTCAAGGAGAAGGCCGACGGCTGCGTCCGCACCGTGTTCACCCCCTAGACCGGGCGGTGTGTGGCCCCACCCGGACCGGGTACGTGGCGGGTATGCGTACCGACGATTACCCCAACCCGGTGTCGGACCCGGAGGCCGCCGGCCTTCCCGACACCGCCGACGATGACTCCACCGCCCGGGACGACGCCGAGTCCGGCCGTATCGCCGACGGCCCCGACCCCGCCGCGCTGCCGCTGGACCGTGAGGACCGTCCGCTCGCGGTCGACCACTTCGGCACGACGCCGGAGGAGGCCCTGGCCGGCGAGCCCCTCGACCTGAAGCTCGACCGCGAGGTCCCCGACCCGGCGCTGGAGGTCGGGGCCCCTGACGTACGGCCGGCCCCGGACAACGGGGAGGAGTTCGACCCGGACGCGCTGGCCACCGAGATCGACGCGATCGAGCGCGAGACGGTGATCGACGACACGCCGGTGGAGCCGAACCTCGGCTCCCCGGTGTCCATGTACGACACCGGCATAGGCGGCGGCAGCGGTACCGTCGGCCGCCTCGTCGAGCCGGACGAGGGCACCGGTCCGGATGTGGAGAAGGATGCGATCGCCTACGACGCGGGCCCGGCCGGCGGCGGGGCGAGC
This sequence comes from Dactylosporangium sp. McL0621, assembly GCF_049995355.1. Classification (NCBI taxonomy): domain Bacteria; kingdom Bacillati; phylum Actinomycetota; class Actinomycetes; order Micromonosporales; family Micromonosporaceae; genus Dactylosporangium; species Dactylosporangium sp. McL0621. The sequence goes on along the minus strand of NZ_CP188259.1, from coordinate 6,663,248 downwards.
GCCGAGGAGGCCGCGCTGCACGAGATCCCGGAGCGCTGACCCGGCGGCGGGCCGGGCGCGACGAACGCCGTTGCGAGCGCCGCGACCTGGGCGCCCGCGGTCGTCACGGCGTTGTGCCCGGCCCGCGGTACGCTCGCCCGCGGCGTGACGGCGGCGGCCCGCTCCAGCCAGTCGCGCGGGGCGATCGGGTCGTGCTCGCCGCGCAGGAACAGGACGGGCGCGGCGACCAGCGGCAGCCGGCGCTCGACGCGGTGCTCGACGCTGCGCCGCAGGGTACCCAGGATCCGCCGCGCCCCGGCGTCGCGGACGTCCCGGGCCAGGATCGCGATCTCCCGCGGGTCCTCGCGGCCGAGGTCGCGCACCCAGCGCCGGAACTGCCCGGCCGCGTCGGGGGCCGCGGGGTCGGCGGTCGGGCCGACGAGCACGAGCCCGGCCACCAGATCGGGCCGGCGCACCGCGAGCTCGACCGCCACCTGGGAGCCGAACGAGTTCCCGAGCACCCCGGCGGCGCGCAGCCCGGCGCGGTCCATCCACGCCGCGACCACCTCGGCGTGCCGGCCCGGCCCGTAGACCGCCCGCGGCTTCCCGGACAGGCCGAAGCCGGGCAGGTCGGGGACGTACAACGAGGCCGGCCGCAGCGCCGTGGCGGTCGGCATCAGGTACCGGTGGGAGACCGCCAGACCGTGCAGCAGTACCCAGGCCCCGGCGCCCGGCACGACACGTTCCCGGACGTGCAGCCGCAGCCCGCCGACGTCGGCGGGGCGGCTGACGAACCCGTCGCGCTCGCGCGGAGCGGCGACGGCCGACCGGCGTTCCGCGCGGGTCATGAGGGCTCTCATGGTCTCCTGGTACCCGCTTTCCGCCGCTCGTCCCGGGTCCCGGCGGTCTGCCCATCGGCGTCGATCGGGCCCGGTTCGCCCTGCTCACGGGCCCGCGCGGGGTCGCGGTCCGCTGAGCGCGGTCACTGTCGTCACCTCAATCAGGTGTGCGCCGTCGATGTCGGGGTAACCCGGATCATGCGGATCGAGTGAAATCCGGGGGAAACGGCATGCGGGACGACGACAGCGGCAGACCCTCGGGCCGCTCCACGCGCTGGAGGCCCCGGATCGGCACCGACGTGTCGGTCGCCGCCGCGGCCCGCGCCTGGGTGCTGGCCGCGCTGCCGCGGCTCCTCGCCCGGCCCGCCCCGGCCCGGCTGAGCGACAACGTCGAGCTGCTCGTCTCCGAGCTGACCGCCAACGCCCTGCTGCACGCCGGCGGGGTCGAGCACATCGACCTGTACTGCACCGACCGTGTGCTCGGCATCTCCGTGCGCGACCAGGACCGCGCGCCGATCACCGTGCGCCAGGCGCCCCCGCCGGACCTGGACCACGGCCGCGGCCTGGTCCTCGTCGAGGCGCTCGCCTCGCGCTGGGGCGTGCGCGAGCACCCCGGCGACGGCAAGGACGTGTGGCTCGAGCTGCCCCTCGATCGTTGACCGCGCCGCATTCGGAAGTTTCGTTGCCGTTTGACCAGGGAACAGGGTCGGCGACTCGAGGAGGTGGTCGCCGTGACCGATGTCGGCACTGGCGGAGTGCGCGACGACGCGTCGACGGCCGAGCTGGTCCGGCGCGCGGCGGAGCAGGTCTCGACCCTGGTCCGCGACGAGCTGACGCTGGCCAAGGTGGAGCTGGTCGAGAAGGGCAAGCGGGCCGGGATCGGCGGGGGACTGTTCGGCGCCGCCGCGGTGCTGGCCTGGTTCGGCGTCGGGCTGCTGCTGACCTTGCTGGTGGTACTGCTGGATCTGGTTTGGCCACTCTGGCTCGCGGTGCTCGTCGTCCTCGTCGTCGTGCTGGCCGCGGCCGGGATCGCGGCGCTGCTGGGCCGCCGGCAGCTGCAGCAGGCGGCGCCGCCCGTGCCGCAGCAGGCGGTCGACGGCGTGCACGCGGACGTGGACGCGGTAAAGACCGCCGTCCGGGAAGGGCGGAGGGCGTGAGCAGTCACGGCAACGACCCCGAGCGGCTCCGCGCGGAGATCGCGCAGACCCGCGCCGAGCTGGCCGACACAGCCGAGCAGCTGGCGGCCAAGACCGACGTGAAGGCCCGGGCCAAGGAGGCGGCCGCCGGGGCGGTCGACGACGCCAGACAGCGCGTCGGCGCCGCGGCCGAGCAGACCCGCCGGGCCGTGAGCGACGCGGCGAGCACGGTGGCCGAAAAAGCGAGCACGGTGGCCGACAAGGCCGGTAACGCGGCGAGCACCGTGGCCGACAAGGCCGGCAGCGCGGCGAGTGTCGTGGCCGACAAGGCCGGCAGCGCGGCGAGTGTCGTGGCCGACAAGGCCGGCAGCGCGGCGAGTGTCGTGGCCGACAAGGCCGGCAGCGCGGCGAGTGTCGTGGCCGACAAGGCCGGCACCGCGGCCACCTCCGTCCGCGCCGCCGTGCGCGACGCCGACCTGCCCGCGCAGGCCCGCAAGCCCCTGCCGTGGGCGGTGATCGCCGGGCTCGCCGCGGCGATCACCGTGATCATCTACGCCGTCCGCCGCCGGCGGGCGTGAACCCCGTACAACGAAGAGGAGACTTTGAATGCGTCTGCTGACTGTGGCCGCCGGAGTGGCCGTCGGCTATGTGCTCGGCACCCGGGCCGGGCGGGAGAAGTACGAGCAGATCGTCGCCAGCACGGGCCGGCTGCGGGAGAACCCCACCGCCGGGCAGGCGGTGCAGACGGTGCAGGAGCTGTTCAAGTCGCCCACGCCGCCGCTGCCGGCCGCCACCGCGACGGTCGAGCCGGGCACTCCGGCGCCGAAGCCGCGCAAGCGCACCGCGGCGAAGGAGACGGCGAAGCCGGACTTCGAAAGCACAGTGTGACGGTCGGGGCGGGGCCCCGGGGCGACGATGGTGGATAGACTCGGCACCGTACTGATTCGGCCGACTCGGTCCTGATGCCCGTGGTCCGGGTCCCCGCCACCACCGAGGAGGACCCTGTGGCTCATACCGGCGCGATGATCGCGTGAGCGGGCCCGGCGGCGAGCTCGACAGCGCCGGGCAGCTGCACCGAATGCAGCAGATCACCGACACCGCGCTGTCCCGGCTCGGCGTCGAGGACCTGCTCACCGAGCTGCTGGTGCGGGCGCGGGCCCTGCTGCACGCCGACACCGCCACCGTGATGCTGATCGACCCGACCGGCAGCGAGCTCATGGCGACCGCCGCCAGCGGCCTGGAGCGCGAGGTGTACCAGGGCGTCCGGGTGCCGGTCGGGCGCGGGTTCGCCGGCCGGGTCGCCGCCGCCGCGGCGCCGCTCGCGATCGAGCACGTCGACGGCAGCAACGTGCTCAGCGCCGCCGTCCACGCCGAGCACATCGCGTCGCTGCTGGGCGTGCCGATGATCACCGAGGGCCGGGTGATCGGGGTGCTGTACGTCGGCACCCGCAGCCCGCGCCGGTTCAGCGTGCCGGACATCGAGCTGCTGCAGCTCGCCGCCGACCGCATCGCGCCCGCGACGCAGGCCCGCATGCACAGCCTCGACCAGGCCGCCGCGCACGCACTGCAGCGCAGCCTGCTGCCGAGCCGCCCGCCGCGCATCGCCGGGCTGGATCTCGCCGTCCGGTACGTGCCGGGGGCCGAGGTGGGCGTGGGCGGGGATTGGTACGACGTCTTCGAACTGCCCTCCGGCTGCATCGGCCTCGCCGTGGGCGACGTGGCCGGCAACGGCCTGCGCGCGGCGGTCGTCATGGGCCGCATCCGCTCCGCGCTGCGCGCCTACGCCCTGGAGACCGACGACCCCGCCGACGTGCTCACCCGCCTCGACCGCAAGATCCAGCGGTTCGAGCCGGGCGCCATGGCCACCGCGGTCTACGCCGTCATCCCGCCCAGTCTCGACGCGGTGACCGTCTCCAACGCCGGGCACCTGCCCCCGGTCGCCGTCGAGCCGGACGGCCCCGGCCGGCTCACGACGATCAAGCCCAACCTGCCGCTCGGCGCCTACCCCGACGCGGCGCGCGGCACCACGGAGCTGCGGCTGCCGCGCGGCGGGGGCCTGGTCTTCTACACCGACGGGCTGGTCGAGCGCCGGGACCGTTCGCTGCCGCTGGGCCTGGCCCGGCTCGCCGCCGCGGTCACGTGCGCGCCGGCCGAGGCCATGTGCACGACCGTCATGGCCGCGATGCTGGACGACAACGCCCCGACCGACGACATCGCCGTCCTGGCCCTGCGCCGGAGCGCGTGAACGGATGCGGTCCCGCCGCCCGCTGACACCGGGCGGCGGGACCGCATCCGGTTCAGCCGTTGAGGACCTTCGACTCCGGCGCGGATACGCCGTCGACCGTGATCTTGCGCGGCTTCGCCTTCTCGGTGATCGGGATCCGCAGGGCCAGGACGCCGTTGTGGTACGTCGCCTGAATGGCGCCGGTGTCCAGCGTGTCACCGAGGAACATCTGCCGGGAGAACACGCCGAGCGGCCGCTCGGACAGCGTGACCTGGGCCTGCTCGCCGAGGTCGATCGGCCGGCGCTCGGCCCGGACGGTCAGCACGTTGCGCTCGACGCTGATGTCGATCGCGTCCTGGTCGACGCCGGGCAGGTCGAACACGATCACGAACTCGTCGCCGTTGCGGTAGGCGTCCGCGGGCATCGCCGCGGGCTGCGACCATGTGCCGGTGGCCGGGCCGCCGAAGAGCTGCTGGGCGAGCCGCTGGACCTCGGTGAAGGGTTCGCTGCGCATCAACATGATTGCACCTCCTGTAAGTCTGGCGAATGACTATGTTGTACCATGTCGTCGATCCGACGACAACCAGATCGTCAACGAAACGATGACAGGGAGTCGCCGTGATTCGCTCGGAGGTCGCCGAGGGCGTCGCCACCGTCCTGGCCATGGCGGAGCTGGCCTCCGACGAGGCCGTCCCGGTCCGGCCCGCGGCCGTTCTCGACGCGCTGACCCTGCTGCAGGCCGTGCGGGCGGCGCTGGACGCCATCGAGCCCGACCTGGTCGCGGCGGCGCGGCGGGCGGGCGTGAGCTGGCAGGCCCTCGCCCCCGCGCTGGGTGTGGCCAGCCGGCAGGCGGCCGAGCGCCGCTACCTGCGCGCGGCGACGGGCGGGCTCGCCGCGGACACCCGGGACGGCCGGGTGCGCGCCGAGCGTGACCACCGCGCCGGCACCCGCGCGGTCGGGCGCTGGGCCAACGACCACTCCGCCGACCTGCGGCGCATCGCCGGGCAGGTGAGCGGCCTGACCGACCTTCCGGCGGCGGCCGGCGACGACGTGGGGCGCCTGCACGCGGCCCTGGGCGACGCGGACGCCACCGCCCTGCCGGCCCTGCTCGCCGCCGTGCGCAGGCACCTGGACCGCCACCCGAACCTGGCCGGCCAGATCGACCAGGTGGCCGCCGACACCGCGGAGGTGCGGCGCCGGACCAGCGAGGAACGGGACGGCTGACCGGCACCAGCCGGGTGCGGGCGGCCGAGCGAAGTAGCACCCGCCGGGATGCAGGGCGGCCGCGCACGGCGGTGCCCGCCGGGAGGCGGGGCGGCCGAGAGGGCGGTGCCCGCGGGGCGGCGGGCCCGGCCGAGTCCGCACCCGCCAGGAGCGGGACGGCTAGGCGGTGCTCTCCCGCACGACCAGCCGGTGCGCGACCACGACGGAGCGCGCCGGCCCGCTGCCGGAGGCCCCGGCCAGCCGCTCCGCCAGGCAGTCCAGCGCCGCCTCCGCGATCGCCGCCTTGTCCGGCGCGACAGTGGTCAGCGACGGCACGCTGAACCGCCCGTCCTCGATGTCGTCGAACCCGGCCAGCGCCACCTCCGACGGCACGCCCACCCCGCGCTCCGCAAGAGCGCGCCGCGCCCCGAGGGCCAGCTGGTCGGTGAAGCAGAACACCGCGTCCGGGCGGGCCCCGGAGTCCAGCAGTACGCCCATCGCCGCGGCCCCGTCCGCGCGGTGCAGCGCGCCCACCGGCACCTCCAGCGCCGGGTCCGGGGCGATGCCCGCGCCGGCCAGGGCGGTGCGGTAACCGCGGTGGCGCTGCTCGGCGGTGCCGTTGGCCAGGTGCGGCTGCAGGCCGACGGCGGCGATGCGGCGCCGGCCGGTCGCGAGCAGGTGGCGGGTCAGGTCGGCCGCGGCCGCGACGTTGTCGATCGCCACGCGGTCGAGCAGTCCGGAGGCGTCCTGCTCGCCGAGCAGGACCACCGGGGCGCCGCCCGGGCGCCGGTGCAGGTCGGCGGGGCTGAGCGCCCACGGGCTGATGAGCAGCCCGTCGACGACCTGGCCGCCCGGGGCGCGCCCGCCGTCCAGCAGCCGCCGCTCCCGCTCCGCGTCGCCGTCGGTCTGCTCCACCAGCACGGTCCAGGACCGCCGCTCGGCGGCGCGGGTCACCAGGGCCGCGAGCTCGCCGAAGTACGGCGAGGCCAGCTCCGGCAGCACCAGCCCGACCAGGCCCGAGCGCCCGCCGCGCAGGCTGCGCGCGGCGGCGTTGGGCCGGTACTGCAGCTCGTCGATCGCGCGCTGGACGCGCTCGCGGGTCTCCGCCGCCACGAGCGGGAAGTCGTTGACGACGTTCGACACGGTCCGGATCGACACGCCGGCCCGCTGGGCGACGTCCTTGAGGCTGGCAACCACGGCCCGATCGTACGGCACCACTTGCAACGTTGCATGCAACGTTGCAAGCTGAGTCCATGGCTGACCCGAAGCAGGCGTACGACGACATCTACCGCGACGGCATCACCGCCTGCCGGGGCGCGTTCCCGGTCGAGTGGGCCGACCGGATGCGCGAGGACATGGACACGGCGCTGCGGGAGGCGCTGGCCCGGCCGGACGGCGCCGTCGGGCGCGGGCCCGACCGCTACTACGTGGAGATCCACCCCGAGCAGCTGCGCGGCTTCGCCGACCTCGCCGCCCACCCGTGGGTCACGGCGGTGTGCGCGGCGGTGCTCGGCCCGGAGTACAAGATCGTCGAGCTGGGCTTCGACGTGCCCGGGCCCGGCGCGGCCGACCAGCCCTGGCACCGCGACTTCCCGATGCCGGCGGTCACCCGCGACACCGGCGTGCTCGACTCGCTCGCGTTCAACCTGACCGGCGTGGACACCGTGGAGGCGATGGGCCCGTTCGAGATCGCGCCGGGTACCCAGTTCGACGACGACCCGGCCTTCGCGCACGGCATGTTCCCGCCGAAGGAGCTGTACCCGCGCTACCTCGAGCGGGCGGTGCGCAAGTACCCGCGCCGCGGCGACATCTCGGCCCGCTCCGCGCTGACCATCCACCGCGGTACCGCCAACGTCTCCGCCACGCCCCGCCCGGTGCTGGTCCTCGGCGTCGACGCGCCCGGGGCCGGCAACGACGAGCGGCACGACATGGCGGTCACCCGCGACTACCACGCGGCCCTGCCGGCCGTGGTCCGCGACCACCTGACCTGCACCGTCGTCGACGCGCTGGTCCCGATCCGGCAGAAGCACACCATCGAGGGCCTCGTCATGGGCGAGGCCTGAGGGCCGCGCCGGTCAGGCGCGCTCGTGGATGGCTGGGCGGCGCGGCAGCAGCACTCGCGCGGCACGGCCTGACGGCCGCGCCGGTCAGGCGCTCTCTCTGATCGTCAGGCGGTGCGGCACGAGGCACTCCCGCGGCGGCCGGTCGGCGCCGCCCCCGATCCGCTCGGCCAGCAGCTCGACCGCGAGGGTGGCCAGCCGCTCGATGTCCGGCTCGATCGTGGTCAGGGTCGGGATGGAGAAGCGGCCGTCGTCGATACCGTCGTAGCCGGCCACCGCGACGTCCTCCGGCACCCGCAGCCCGGCCTCGTGCAGGGCCCGCAGCGCGCCCAGGGCGAGGGTGTCGTTGAAGCAGAACACCGCGTCCGGGCGGGCGCCGGAGTCCAGCAGCGCGCGCATCGCGGCGGCGCCGTCGGCCCGGTGCCACCGGTCGGCCGGCGCGAGCAGGGCCGGGTCGGCGGGCAGGCCGGCGTCGGCCAGGGCGGCCTGGTATCCGGCCAGCCGCAGCCGGGCGCTGACGCCCTCGGCGGTGTGCTGCACGCCCAGCGCGGCGATGCGCCGCCGGCCGAGCGAGGCCAGGTAGGCGGTCGCGTCGCGGGCCGCGGCGACGTTGTCCACGGCGACGTGGTCGGCCGGGCCGCGGCCGTCGGCGGCGTCGATGCGCTCGCCGAGCAGGACGGTCGGGGTGCGGTCGGCGCCGCCGGTGAGCTCCGCGCCGGACAGGGCCAGGGGGCTGAAGATGAGCCCGTCGACCAGGTGGTCGCGGATGCCGGCGGCGACCTCGCGCTCCCGGTCCGGGTCGCCGTCGGTGTGGTCGATGAGCACGGTCCAGCCCTGCGCGGCGGCGGCGGTCACCACGTGCCGGGTCAGCTCGGCGAAGTACGGGTTGTCCAGCTCCGGCACGGCCAGCGCGACGAGCCCGGTGCGGCCCTGGCGCAGGTTGCGCGCGCTGAGGTTCGGCCGGTAGTCGAGCGCGACGATGGCGGCCTCCACCCGGGCCCGCGTCTCGGGGCGGATGTGTGGATACCCGTTGACCACGTTGGACACGGTCTTCACCGAGACCCCGGCCCGCTCGGCCACATGTTTGAGGCTGTGCCGCACGAGCAGCACTGTACCGCGTACTGAGCCCTTTACAACGTTGCCTACAACGTTGTAAAAACTCATCACGTTCGAACGAAAGGCCACGGCTTTGGACACCGCACGCGTCGTGATCGATCCCGCGTTCCGCATCGGCGAGGCCGACCGGCGGCTCTTCGGGTCGTTCGTGGAGCACATGGGCCGCTGCGTGTACGGCGGCGTCTTCGAACCCGGCCACCCCGCCGCGGACCGGCTCGGGCTGCGCGGGGACGTCCTCGAGCTGACCCGCGAGCTGGGCGTCAGCGTGGTGCGGTACCCCGGCGGCAACTTCGTCTCCGGGTACCGCTGGGAGGACGGCGTCGGCCCGGTGGGGGACCGGCCCCGCCGCCTCGACCTGGCCTGGAAGACCGTCGAGACCAACGCGTTCGGCCTCGACGAGTTCATGGTCTGGGCCCGGGAGGCCGGCGTCGAGCCGATGCTCGCCGTCAACCTGGGCACCCGCGGCGTGCAGGACGCGCTGGACCTGCTGGAGTACACGAACCACCCGGGCGGCTCCTATTTTTCCGACGCACGGCGCCAGCACGGCGTCGAGCAGCCCTACGGGGTGCGCCTGTGGTGCCTGGGCAACGAGCTCGACGGGCCGTGGCAGGTCGGGCACAAGACCGCCGAGGAGTACGGCCGCCTCGCCGCCGAGACCGCCCGCGCCATGAAGATGATCGACCCCGGCGTGAGCCTGGTCGCCTGCGGCAGCTCCAACCGGGGCATGCCCACGTTCGCGGCCTGGGAGGCGACGGTCCTCGAGCACGCCTACGAGCACGTCGACTACATCTCGGCGCACACCTACTACGACCCCTCCGACGGCGACCGGGCCAGCATCCTGGCCTCCGCGGTGGACATGGACGCGTTCATCGACGAGGTCGTGGCCACGGCCGACCACGTGGGCGCACGGCTGCGGCAGCGGCGGCGGCTCAAGATCTCGTTCGACGAGTGGAACGTGTGGTACCAGTCGCGGCTCCAGCACGACCTGGACCGCCGCGGCTGGGTCGAGGCGCCGGCGCTGATCGAGGACGACTACACCGCCACCGACGCGGTCGTCGTCGGTGACCTGCTCGTCACGCTGCTGCGCCACGCCGACCGGGTGGGCGTGGCCTGCCAGGCCCAGCTCGTCAACGTCATCGCCCCCATCCGCACCGAGAACGGCGGGCGGGCCTGGCGGCAGAGCATCTTCCACCCGTTCGCCCTCACCGCCCGCCACGCCCGCGGCACTGTCCTGCGCACCGAGCCGGGCGGGCCGTCGCACGACACGAAGCGGTACGGCAGCGTCGCCTCCCTCTCCACGGTCGCCGTGCACGACGAGGAGGACGGCGCCCTGTCCGTCTTCGCCGTCAACCGCGGCGAGTCGCCCGTCACCACCGAGCTCGACCTGCGCGGCTTCCCCGGCCTGGCCGCCGTCGAGCACCTCGCCATCGACGCCGGCGACGCCACGGACGTGACCCCGCGCCGCCTCGACCCGCCCCGCCTCGACGGCGGCCGCGCCACCGTGCGCCTGGCGGGCCCCTCCTGGAACCTCATCCGCTTCCAGGCCCCCCGGTAGACGCTTCCAGACCCCCGGTAGACGCCTCCAGACCCCCGGTAGACCCCCGTAGGACGCCTCCAGACACCCCGACAGAGGAGCGTTGAGAGCAATGACCCCCGCCATGAACAGACGTCATGTACTCGGCCTCGGACTCGGCCTCGGCGCCGCCGCGCTCGGCCTGGCCGCATGCGGCGACGACGACGCCAAGAACACCGCGCAACCGGGCAACGGCGGCAAGGACTACACCGGCCCGAAGGTGCAGCTGAACCTCTGGAACGGCTTCACCGGCGGCGACGGCGACATCTTCAAGAAGCTCGTCGACCAGTTCAACGGCGAGCACGCCAACGTCGCCGTCACCGTGGCCACGTACAAGTGGGAGGACTACTACGCCAAGCTGCCCGGCGCGGTGTCCAGCGGCAACGGCCCCGACATCGCCGTCATGCACATCGACATGCTCGCCACCTTCGCCGCCCGCAAGGTGATCCAGCCGATCGACGACGTGGCGAGCGCGCTCGGCCTGTCCGAGTCCGACTTCGCGCCGGTGGTGTGGAAGGGCGGGCTGTACCAGGACAAGCGCTACGGCATCCCGCTCGACATGCACCCCGTCGGCCTGTACTACAACAAGGCGCTGTTCACCCAGGCCGGCCTCGACCCGGCCAAGCCGCCGACCGACCGGGCCGAGATGGAGGCCGCCCTCGCCGCGCTGAAGGGCAAGGGCATCCAGGGCTTCTGGATCAGTCCGTTCCAGTTCACCGGCGGCATGACCGCCTATTCGCTGGTGTACCAGTTCGGCGGCGCCCTGTACAACGCCGACGCCACCAAGGCCACCTTCAACTCCGACCCGGCCGTGGAGGCCGTCAGCTGGCTCACGAAGCTGGTCGCCGACGGGCACTCGCCGGCCAACGTCGGCCAGGACGCCGACTACCTGGCCCTCAAGAGCGGCAAGAACGCCTTCAACGTCAACGGCATCTGGCAGGTCAACGACCTCAAGAAGAGCCCGGACGTGCAGTGGGGCGTGGCCCCGGTACCGCAGATCGGCAGCCGGAAGGCCGTCTGGGCCAACTCGCACAACTTCACCATCGTGCAGCAGAAGAAGACCGACGCGAACAAGGTCGCCGGGGCCAAGGTGTTCATCAACTGGCTCAGCCAGCACTCCCTGGACTGGGCCGCCGGCGGCCAGGTGCCGGCCCGCAACGCGGTGCGCGACGACCCGAAGTTCAAGGAGCTGACCGAGATGAACACGCTCGCGGCGGAGCTGCCCGACGCCGCGTTCCCGCCCGCCGCGCCCGGCATCGGCGACGTCACCGCGCTGTTCTACACCGCCTTCAACGAGGCGGTGCTGGGCAAGAAGTCGCCGAAGCAGGCGCTCGACGACGGCGTGGCCAAGGCGGACAAGCTGCTCGAGGACAACCGGAAGAAGTACGGGAGCTGACGGATGTCCGCTGCGAACGGGGTGGCGCACGGCCGCGCCACCCCGTACCTCTTCCTGCTGCCGTACCTCGCCGTGTTCGGCGTCTTCGGGCTGCTGCCGATCGGTCTCGGGGTGTGGCTGAGCCTGCACCAGTGGGACTTCTCGCTGCCCAACAAGCCGTTCGTCGGCGCCGACAACTACGCCGAGCTGTTCGACCCCGAATCGCTGGTGTACGGCGACTGGTGGGAGAGCGTGCGCGCCACCGGGATCTTCACCGTCGCCTCGGTGCCGCTGCTGGTCGTGCTGCCGCTGGGCATCGCGCTGCTGCTCAACCGCTCCTTCCCGGGCCGCACGTTCTTCCGGGCCGTGTACTTCGCGCCGTACGTCCTCGGCGTGGCCGTCATCGGCCTGCTGTGGCGGTTCCTGCTCGACGCCAACCTCGGCTTCGTCAACGCCGTGATGGACGCGGCCGGCCTGCCCTCGGGCACGCCGTGGCTGACCGCGACGCCGTACGTGTGGATCTCCCTCGTCGGCGTGACCGTCTGGTGGACGTGCGGCTTCAACGCCGTCATCTACCTCGCCGGGCTGCAGGACATCCCGGCCGAGCTCTACGAGGCGGCCCAGGTCGACGGGGCCGGCGCGTGGGCCCGGTTCCGCCACGTGACCCTGCCCGGGCTGCGGCCCGTGCTGCTGTTCGTCATCACCACCACGATCATCGCCTCGGCCAACATGTTCGGCCAGTCCTACCTCATCACGCAGGGCGCCCCGGGCACCGAGACGCGCACCGTCGTGGCCTACGTGGTCGACCTCGGCCTCGGCCAGAACGACGCGGGACGGGCGGCCGCGATGAGCGTGGCCCTCACCCTCATGCTCGCCATCGTCAGCGTGGCCAACTTCCGGCTGCTGCGGTACCGGGAGGACTGACCATGCGCCGCGCCCTGCTCTACACCGCCCTCATCCTGCTGACCGCGGTCTTCGTACTGCCGCTGGTGTGGATGGTCCTCACGTCGTTCAAGACGTATCCGGCGGCCCAGCACACCCCGCCGACCTGGCTGCCCGACCCGGTCTCCGGCTACGGCTACCACCGCCTGGCCGAGCCCGGCTCGCAGAACCCGGTGCTGCGCTGGTTCGCCAACAGCATGCTGGCCGCGACGCTGCACGCGGCCACGGTGCTGGTGACCGCCTCCATGGCCGCCTACGCCCTGGCCCGCATGCGGTTCCGGGGCCGCCGGCTGATCTTCGGCCTCATCGTCGCGACGCTGTTCGTGCCGCCGGCCACCCTGATCATCCCGAGCTTCCTCATCGCCGACACCGTCGGCTGGCTCGACACCCTGGTCGTGGTCGTCGTGCCCGGCGCCGCCAGCGCGTTCGGGGTGTTCTTCCTGCGCCAGTTCTTCCTGTCGCTGCCCCGCGAGATCGAGGAGGCCGCGCTGCTGGACGGGGCCAACCAGTGGCAGGTCTTCGCCCGCGTGGTGCTGCCGCTGTCCCGCCCGGCGCTGGCCACGCTCACCGTGCTGTCGTTCCTGACCAACTGGAACGACTTCCTGTGGCCGGTCTTCGTGCTGTTCAGCCCGGGCCGGCTCACGCTGCCGGCCGGGCTGGGGCTGCTGCAGGGGGAGTACGTCTCCGACTACCCGGTCATCATGGCCGGGGCCGTGCTCGCCAGCGTTCCGGCGCTGATCCTGTTCGTGTTCGCGCAGCGGTACATCATCGAGGGCGTCTCCCGCAGCGGCCTCAAGGGATGAGGCGCGTCGCGCTGGTCCTGGCGCTGCTGCTGGCCGGCTGCTCCGGCCCGACGCCGACGGGCGGCTGTACCTGCTGTGGAAGAACGACGGCAACGCGGCCGGCCAGGACACGTGGCTGTGGGCGCAGCGTCTCACCCCCGACGGCCTGGGGCTGCTCGGCGAGCCGGCGCGGCTGCTGCGCCAGACCGAGGCGTGGGAGGGCCACGTCGTCGAGGCACCGTTCCTGTGGCGCCACGGCGCCGGGCTGCTGCTGTTCTACGCGGCCAACGCCTACGACACCGCCGCCTACGCCGAGGGCTACGCGCGGTGCGACACGCCGCTCGGCCCGTGCCGCAAGGCGCCCGGCAACCCGATCCTCGCCTCGCGCGGCGGCGCCTCGGGGCCCGGGCACGCCTCGATGGTGGAGCAGGACGGGCGGACCTGGCTGCTGTACCACGCGTGGCCGCCCGGGGCCGAGGGCTCGACGTCGCCGGGCCGCCGGCTCTGGCTGGACGAGGTGACGTGGGACGGCGACACGCCGGTGGTGCACGGCCCGACGGACACGGCCCGGCCGGTGCCCTGAGGCCGGGTCAGTTCGCCAGGTCGAGCAGGCCGACGACGGCCAGCACGTCCCGGGCCGGCTCGCTGAGGCGGCCGACCCGGAACCGTACGCCGGCGGTCCGGGCCCGGTTGCGCGCCGCCAGCAGCACGCCCACCCCGGCCGCGTCGAGCAGCGTCACCGCCCCGAGGTCCACGACGACCCGCCGCAGCCCGTCGCGGGCGAGCACGTCCGCGACGGCGTCGAAGAGGCGGTTGCCGGAGTCGACGTCGACCACGCCGCTGACCGCGACCGTCGCCTCGTCGGCCCAGTCGTCGACCCGCACAGCGAACTCGTCGAGCAAGCGGAGGACCTCCTCTCACCGGCGGCACGAGCCCCTGTACCACGTGGTACCCAACGGGCACGCGCTTCGACCGCCGCCGAGGGGGTAGTCGTCCCGGGTGACCCCGGAAGCTGCCGGTGGGTCAGGCCGTGCGGGCCGGGTGCAGCTCCGTGGCGCCCGCCACCGCCACCTGGTCGCGGCCCGCCCGCTTGGCCGCGTAGAGGGCGGCGTCGGCCCGGGCGACGAGCTCGTCGGAGCCCTCGCCGTCGGCCAGCAGCGCGATGCCGGCCGAGAACGTCTGCCCCAGCGGCGTCGCCTCGCGCATGCGGTCGAGGATGCGCGCGGCCACCTCGGCGGTCGCGCCGGGCAGCAGGACGACGAACTCCTCGCCGCCGTAGCGGGCGAGCAGGTCGACCGTGCGCAGGTGGTGCTGCCAGGCGGCCGCGGCCTCCTTGAGGGTGCTGGCGTCGACGATCGTGGACCGGTTGCGCTGCGGGCTGCGGCGCCGCACGAGCAGGATCAGGCCGGCCGCGGCGAACGGGTACAGCGACAGGTAGGCCGCCTCGGCCCACGACGGGAACCCCGGGTCGGCCATGGTCCGGGTCAGGATCGTCTCCACGCCGATGCCGGCGGCGTTGCCGGCCACGCCGGCCGCGATCAGCCAGCAGGCGGCCGGGACGGCGGGGCGGTGCCGGCGCACGCCGGCCACGATCGCCGCGGCGCCGAGCCAGCCGCAGGCGACCTGCGTCTGGGTGAGGCTGCCGTCGGGGACGAGGAGGAACCCGAGGACCGCCGCCGCCGCGACGGCGAGGTAGGCCGAGGCCAGACGACTGCGCATGCCGGTAAGTTCGGCCGCCCGGCCCCGATGCTGCGTTGCGGTCCGGTTTCAGATGGTCGCCAGCCGGGCCAGCTGCGGCGCGAGCCACGGCGCGACGACCTGGCGCACGCCGTCCGGGGTGAGGTGCAGGCCGTCGCTGCGCACCCGGACCCCGCCGACGGTCCAGGCGAACGCCCCGGCCGGGCACAGCACCCGGTTGAGGTCCAGCACCACCGGCCGGCTCGGGTGGTCCGCGGCGGCCCGGGCCAGCAGCCGGTTCCAGGCGTCGACCCGCGCGGGCTCGTCCTCCGGCCACAGCCCGCCGTCCGGGCGCTCCTCGCGGTGGGTGTACGGCGCGCTCAGCAGCGCGACGCGGGCGCCGTGCGCGGCGGCGAGGTCGAGGGCGCGGTCCAGCTGGCCGGTGAGGTACGCGTCGTAGTCCGCCTCCCCGACGTGGGTCCAGCGGTCGCCGAGCCGGCGGTCCATGAGCTCCCACCGGTCGAGCAGGATCACCACCACGTCCGGGTCGTCGGCGGCGACGGACCCGCCCCAGCGCGACTCCCAGGTGGCGCAGTACGGGTAGTTGGCGTGCAGCGCGCCGCCGTAGCGCACGTCGGGCAGCACGGCGATGCCGCAGCCCTGCACGCCCTGGTTGCTCAGCGTGAACTCCGCGGCGCCGGGCCAGTAGGCGCCGAGGGTCCACGAGACCGAGTCGCCGATGACGGTGACCCGGGGCGGTCCCGGCCGGCGCCCCGCTCGCCGCACCGGGGGAGTCGCGACCGCGGGCGCCGCGACCGGCGCCGCGGCGGGCGTCGCCGGCACCGGAGGTACCACCGCCGCGGTCTGGGGCTTTTCCGCGGGAACCGCGGCGAGCAGGGCGATCGCCGCCGCGGCCGTGGCGATCGCCGGGAGCGGACGCCGGCGCCGGACCGGCTGCTCCACGAGGTGGAAGCTCGCGGCGGCGGCGGCGAGGGTGGCCCCCACCCGGACCGCGAACAGGGGCGGGCCGGCCAGGCCGGTGCGCTCGGCGTCGAGGATCGCGAACAGCGGCCAGTGCCACAGGTAGCCGCCGTAGGAGACGCGGCCGATCCAGCGCAGCGGCGCCACGCCGAGCACGCGCGCGGGCGCGGCGACGACGGCGGCGGCCGCGAGGGCGATGAGCACGAAGCCGCCGCGGTACAGCGCGGCGGTGTCGCCGTGGACGCCCAGCGCGGCGGCGGCGAGGACCGCGGCCCCGATCGCGGCGGCCCATCGGCGGCCCCGCAGGCCGGGCGGGGCCGCGGCGAGGGCGGCCCCGATGAGCAGGGCGCTCGCCCGCGTGTCGGTGCCGAAGTAGACGCGGTCGGGCGCGGCCGGGTCGTACAGCACCGCGGCCGCCACCGCCGAGGCCGCCGCTCCGGCCAGGGCGCCGGCGCCGATCCACCGGCGGGGGTGCGGGAGGCGCCCGGCGAGCATCAGCAGCAGCGGCCACAGCAGGTAGAACTGCTCCTCGATCGCCAGCGACCAGGTGTGCTGCAGCGGCGAGGCGGCGGCGGTCTGGGTGAAGTAGTCACCGCCGCGGTAGATCATGCGCCAGTTGGCCCAGTACGTCAGCGCGGCCACGGCGTCGGGGCGCAGCGGCGCCGGGTCCTGCCCGGGCAGCAGCCGCGGCCCGGCGAGGACGACGAACGCGACGACGAGCGCGAGCGCGGGCAGCAGCCGCCGGGCGCGGCGCCGCCAGAACTCGCCCAGCCGGAGGCGGCCCTGGGAGTCGTACTCGTCCAGCAGCAGCGACGTGATCAGGTAGCCGGAGAGCACGAAGAACAGGTCGACGCCCAGGAATCCGCCGGGCAGCACCGCGGGCAGCCCGTGCGCGAGCAGCACCCCGCCCAGCGCGACGGCCCGCAGACCGTCCAGCGACGGCTGGTAGCGCAGCGACACGCGGCGCCCGCTGCCCCCGGGCCGGACCCGCAAACCGCCCCGGCGGGGTTATCCCTCCAGGCTCGTGGCCCGATGGGGGGCGCCGACCGGCTTCGACTCCGGCGAGCCCCGCTGGCGCAGGTAGATCGACAGGATCGCCATGGACGCGACGGCGAGCAGCTCCGACTGCCAGTTCTGCAGCGTGCGGTTCCAGAAGTCGGGCTCCAGCAGGTACTTCGCCCAGCTCACCGGGTCCTGCCGGTCGGCCAGCTGCCGCTCGTTGAACGAGCTCACGCCCGCGATCGACTGCGCCAGCCAGGACAGCAGGAAGATCACGCCCATGACGGCGCCGAGCGAGTTGGACAGCAGCGCCGCGCGCCAGCCGCCGGTGCGGGCCCAGGCGGGCGAGCCGGGGCGGGCGTGCGGGCCGACCATCTGCTCCTCGTCGGACTCGGTGCCGGCCTCGTCGAGCTGCTTCGACTCCGGCGAGCCCTTCTGCACCAGCCACACGGTGAGCACGATGTAGAGGAAGAACTGCAGGTACTCCGACTGCCAGTTCTCGGCGACGTCGGCGGCGAAGGAGGCCGAGGTCACGTACCGCAGCAGCGACACCGCCGGCAGCCCGTCGGTCAGCTGCTCGGCGTTGAACTGGGCGTGCCCGACGAGGGCCTGGCCGACCAGCGCCAGCAGGAACAGCAGCCCGAAGACGAGGCCCAGGGAGTGCTCGCGCAGCTTCGCTCTCATCGGTGCATCAGCCCCAGCGCGATGAAGTACGTCAGGCCGGCCCCGATGAACACGAGGCACAGCACGAACAGGGTGCGCACGTCAGCCTCCCTGGACCGAGCAGTCGTAGGGCCGCTCGCCGCGGGACCGGCAGCCGGCGGCCACCACCCGCCAGCCGCCCGGGAACATTGCCAGGAACAGCGTGCCGTCGCCGTCGGCGGCGATCACGACCTGGGCCCACTGCCCGTCGACCCGCACGCGTGTGGCGTCGCCCGGGCCCGGCAGGTCCTCGCCGGTGATCGCGTCGGCGCACGGCCGGCCCGCGTTCTTCGCGACCTCGTCCGCCGTGTCCGGCGCGAGCAGGCCGCACGCGCCCGCGCCGTCGCCGTCGCGCACGGCGCCGAGCAGCCTGTCGGCGGTGGCGACGGCGGCGTCGGCGCGGGCGCCCGTGTCACCGCAGCCCACCAGCCCCAGCGCCATCAGGGGTCCCAGCACGGCGACGGCGATCATGCGCATGCCCTCACCCATTCCCGGGGCGGTCACCCGCCACACATCGGCGTTTGGCCGCGGGTGGCCCGGGCACAGCACTGGGCATGGACGACGCTGCCTCCGTCACCCCCTGCGAGGACGGCCCGCTGCTGCTGCGCGGCAACTTCACCCTGCTCACCCAGGACGGTGAGGTCATCGACCCGGGCCGGCGCACCGTCGCGCTGTGCCGGTGCGGCCGCTCGGCGATCAAGCCGTTCTGCGACGGTACCCACAAGGTGGTGGGCTTTCAGGCCCCCAGCGCCCCGACCAGCCGCCGGCCGATCGAGCCGGCCTGATCCCGCAGCGAGCTCCCGCCGGCCTCCCAGCGCGCCAGGAGGTGCCCGGCGAAGCGCGCGTCGAGGGCGAGCGCGCACGCGGCGCCGAACAGCACCAGTGAGGTCTGCCCGGCCCGGCGCGCCGGCGGCAGGTCCGCGCAGTAGGCCGCGCACAGGTCGTGCGCCGCGATCTGCTCGTGCACCGCGTCGGCCTCGACGTGCTCGTCGTAGAAGCGGGTCGCGTCCGCGCCGCCGCCGAGCCGGCGCAGGCCGTTGCCGTAGCGGCGGTTCGGCAGCGACGAGGTCATCTCGTAGATCGCGAGGTGGCCCACGATCGCGCCGAGCAGCCGCCGGTTGAGCCCGAACAGCGACATGAGGTTGTTCACGGCCAGGGTGACCGCCGGGGCCGACTCCAGGTAGGCGCCGTAGGTGTCGTCGAGGCCCAGCTCGCGCATCGTGGTCCGGAACAGCTCGGCGTGCATGCGCTCGGGGCGCCCGCCGCCGTACTCGTCGGCCTGGATCTCCACCAGGGCCGCCTTGGCCCGCCCGCCGAGGCGCGGGATGGCCCACGTGTGCGGGTCGGCCTCGCGCTGGTGGTAGATCGAGCGGTGCATGACGAACTCGCGGAACTGTTCGAGGGTGGCGCGGCCGGTGAGGTACTTCGACAGCGGCGGGCCGTCGTCGGCCTCCAGGATGGCCGTGAGCGCGCCCGGTACCGCGGCCGGTGCCACGGCGGCGGGCATGGGTACGAGGCGGCGCAGCGCGGTCTCGAAGCGGCGCTCGGCCGCCTGGTGCAGTGCGAGGCGGGACGGGTGCCACTCCCAGCCGTCGTCGACGTCGTCGTAGCCCCGGTAGTGCAGCTCGTAGCCGATGTGCAGGGTCAGCTGGAGGTCTTCGTCGCCGAGCGGGTCGGCGGCCGCGAACGCGGGGTGAGCGGGGAGGTCGCGCGGGGGACCGGCGAGCGCGTCGACGAGGGTGGCCGACACGGGTCCGCGAGCCTGGGGTAGCTGCATGGGTGATCACCTTCCCGCGCAAACTTCGGTTAAGCATGAGATTTTCGGGGAAGTCGCAGGCCATGACCTCCACGATCGAGGCTCCCGCCGAGCCCGACGCGGCGCTGTTGCGGCTCGGCACACGGCTCAAGGCCGCCGGGTACCGGTTCACCACCGTCACCCCGGCGACCCACGAACGGGTGAACCGGCGCCCCGGCAACGCCCGCGGGCACACCGTGACCGACGTGCTCGGGTGGAGCCGGCCGTTCGACCGCGACGCCCTGCCGGGCGACGTCGTCGAGCTGCTGGAGGCGGCCGGGGCGCTGCACGGCGGGCCCGGCGGGCGGCGCAGCGCGATCCGGGTCTCGGCCTACGACGGCGAGCTGTTCATCCACTCGGCGTTCCCGCCGGCCGGCCCCGACGCGGTATTCTTCGGCCCCGACACGCACCGCACCGTCGACGCCGTGCTCGCCCACCTGGCCGCGCGGCGGGACCGGCCGGCCCGGGTCGCCGACATCGGCACCGGCAGCGGCGCCGTCGCCGTCGCGGTCGCCAAGCGCCTCCCCGCGGCCGAGGTCGTCGCGGTCGACATCAACCCCACGGCGCTGCGCTACGCCCGGATCAACGCCGCCCTGGCCGGCGTGGCAAACGTGCGCCCCTGCCACAGCGACCTGCTCACCGGCGTACCCGGCCCGTTCGACCTGATCGTCTCCAACCCGCCCTTCATGATCGACCCGGAGGGCCGCGCCTACCGCGACGGCGGCGGCCCGCACGGCCACGACCTGCCCCTCGACGTGCTCGACACCGCCGTGCGGCGCCTCGCCCCGGGCGGGTCGCTCGTGCTGCTCAGCGGCACCGGGATCGCCGGCGGCCGGGACCCGCTGCTGGACGCCGCCACCGCGCGGCTCGCCGGCACCGGGCTGCGGTGGACGTACCGCGAGATCGACCCCGACGTCTACGGGGAGAACCTGCTCGAGCCCGCCTACGGCCACGCCGACCGGATCGCGATCGCCGTGCTCGTCGCCACCCGTCCCGCCGCGGTTCTCCGGGAGGAAACCTGATGTCGCTGACCGTGCTGAGTCCGGCTCAGGTGGCCGAGACCCTCGCCCGGCTGACCCTCACCGTCGGCGTCGAGGAGGAGTTCCTCCTGCTCGACCCGCGCTCGTGGCAGAACGCGCCGCGCGCCGACGCGGCCCGGGAGGCGCTGCCGGCCGCCCTGCGCGAGCGCAGCCAGATCGAGTTCCGGCGCAGCATGATGGAGATGGTCAGCCCGGTCTGCACCGACCTGACGCAGCTGTACCGTGCGCTGCGCGAGAACCGGTCCGGGGCCGGCGCGGCCGCCGAGGCGGTGGGCGCCCGGCTCGTCGCGGTAGCGGCGACCCCGGTCGGCGAGCCCGACCTCGAGGTCGTCGACACGCCCCGCTTCCACGCGATCGCCCGCCACTACGGCCCCATCGCGCACGACCCGGCGCTGTGCGGCTTCCACGTGCACATCGGCGTGCCCGACCGCGAGCTGGCGATCCAGGTCTGCAACGCGATCCGGCCCTGGCTGCCGGTCGTGCAGGCGCTGAGCGTCAACTCGCCGTTCCACGCCGGCGCGGACACCGGGCACACGAGCTGGCGCGGCATGGCCCTCGAACGCTGGCCCAGCCTCGGCCCGTCGCCGTACCTGCACTCGGTCGAGGAATACGAGCGGGTCGTCGGCGAGCTCGTCGCGACCGGGGTCATGCTCGACGCGTCGATGGTGCTGTGGTGGGCGCGGCCCTCGCTGCGGTACCCAACCGTGGAGATCCGCGTCGGCGACGTGTGCCCGACCGCGGGCGAGACCGTCGTCATCGCCGGGCTCGTACGGGCCCTGGTCGCCACGTCGATCGCGGGCATCGCCGCGGGCCGCGAGGCGCTGCGCCCGCCGGAGCACCTGCTGCGCGCGGCGCACTGGAACGCCGCCCACACCGGGCTGAGCGGCACCCTGATCGACCTGCGCAGCCACGAGCCGCGCCCGGCCTGGGACCTGGTCGACGAGCTGGTCGCCACGGTCGGCCCGGCCCTGGACCGCCACGGCGACCGGGCCCACGTCGTGTCGGGCCTGGCCGAGCTGCGCGAGTACGGCACCGGCGCGGACCGGCAGCGCCGCGCCGCCGCCCACGGGGCCGGGCTGCCGGGCGCGATGACGGAGCTCACCGAGGCCACCATCGGCAGCTGAGCCCTACCGCGGGCGGGCCGGCAGCAGGTGCACCACGGTCGGCGGGCGCTCCGACAGCGCCTGCACCCGCAGGTCGATCTCCCGGTCGGCCCCGGTCAGCCGGCCGGCGTGCTGGCGCAGGTGCTCGTCCCACGTCAGCACGACATACACCTCGACCATCTCGCCGGCCACCTCCCCGGCGCGGAACAGGCCCCACCGCACCGCCCCGGTCCGCATCCGGGTGCGCCGCAGCGCGCCGGCCGCGGCCAGGAACGCAGGCTCGTTCTCCGGCGCGATCGCGTACGTCACCTCGACCACGACCGGCCCGGCGAACCGGTCCGGCTCCACGGTCAGCCGCGGCTCCGGCCAGAACGTGGCGGGCTCCCGGTCGAGGTGGCGGGTGTCGATGAGCGGCCACAGCGGGATCGTCGCCGCCCCGGCCGCCGTCATCGCGGCCGCGACCAGCAGCGCGGGCACCAGGCCGGCGTGCTGGGCGAGCAGGCCCCAGCCGAACGCCCCGAGCGCCTGGCCGCCGAAGAAGGCGCTCTGGTACGTGCCCAGCCCCCGGGCCCGCACCCAGTTCGGCAGGAACAGCTGCAGCCCGGCGTTGGCGTTGGACAGCACGGCGATCCAGGCGAACCCGGCGGGCACGAGCGCGGCCACGACGACCGCGGGCTCGCGCACCAGCGCCACGGCGGCGAGCGCGAGCGCGTAGATCGCGCTGCCGATGCCGAGCATCCGGTTGTCCGACAGCGCCTCGCGCAGCTTCGGCAGCATCACCGCCCCGCCGACCGCGCCGGCGCCGAGCGCGGCGAGCAGCAGCCCGTAGCCGCCCGCGCCCATGTGCAGCCGCCGGCTCGCCAGCACCGGCAGCAGCGCCCACAGCGCGACGGCGGGCAGGACGAACAGCTCGATGCGGAACAGGAACCGGCGCAGCGTCGGGGAGTGGCGCACGTAGCGGCCCCCGGCGCGCAGGGCGGCCAGGAACGGCTCGGGCAGCATCTCGTCCGGCTCCGGATGCCGCCGCCAGAAGAAGAGCACGACCGCGAAGAGCAGGAACGACGCCGCGTTGATGCCGAAGACGGCGGCGACCCCGGTGTGCGCGATGAGCACGCCGGCCACCGCCGGCCCGACCGCCCGGGCGAGGTTGACGCTGACCGAGCCGAGCGCGGCCGCCGACGGCAGCTGGGCGCGCGGCACCAGTTCCGGAATCAGCGCCTGGTACGTCGGGTTGGTCATGGCCATGCCGCAGCCCAGCCCGAACGTGAGCGCCAGCAGCAGCGGCGGGGTCATCTGTCCGGCCATGGTCAGGCCGGTGAGCAGTACGCCGATCGCGAGCATGAACAGCTGCACCCAGATCAGCAGCCGCCGCCGGTCCAGCGAGTCGGCGAGGACCCCGGCCGGCAGCGCCAGCAGCACCACCGGCAGCGTGCCCGCCGTCTGCACCAGCGACACCAGCGCGGGCGCCCCGGGCCGGTCGACGAGCAGCCACTGCGCCCCGACCGTCTGCATCCACGTGCCGACCTGGCTGCCGAGCACCGCGAGCCAGAGCACCCGGAACACCCCGATGCGCAGCGGGCTCCACGTCGACGCCGGGGCGGTCACTCCGCTGCCGCTACCCCTCAACCGGCCCCGGAAACAACGGGGTCACGCCGCCGGGTGAGGGCGGCGACCGCCACGCCGATGCCGACGCCGACCAGCGTCTCGGCGAACCGGGACAGGATCAGCTCCGGCACCGGCCGCCGGTCCGCGACCTGCCCGACGAGCAGCGCCAACGGCGTGATGAAGACCAGCGCGGCGGCGTAGTGGCGCACCACCAGCAGCTCCGCGCCGGCCTGGAGGGCCGCGACCAGCAGGAGGGTCGCCGGCACGGGCAGCGGCAGCACCAGCAGCCCGGCGGCGACGGCGAGCCCGGCCGCGGTGCCGGCGACCCGGTGCAGGCCGCGCAGCAGCTGGTGGTGCAGTTCGATGACCGCCAGCGGTACCACCGACGCCGTCATCGCCCAGTAGGGGTGCCCGAGCCCGGACGCGGTCGTGACGGCCCCGGCGAGCGCGACCGCCACCGCGCAGCGCACCGCGTGCAGCCGCCGCCGCTCCCGCGGCGGCGCCGGCGCGGGCGGGGCCGGCGCCGCGGTTCCCGGGAGGCTGGCCTCGGCCGCGCCCAGGACCACCGCGAACGCCGCGGTGGCCGCCGCGACCAGCACCGCCGTGGCGACGCGGCCCGGCGGCGTGGGGATCGCCGCGCACGTGGACACCGCGAACACCGCGAACATCGGCCCCGGCGGCCGCCAGGCGAAACGGTCGGAGAGCCACGCCGTGCCGGCCGCCCAGGCGGCGGCCACGGGCACGGAGAGCCAGGCCCGCTGCTCGAGGGTGCCGACCGCCGCGCCGGTGGCGACGGCCGTGGTGAGCAGCGCGCCGAGCGCCGCCTGCAGCCGCCACCGGCGCGGCGAGCGGGCCGTGCCGCCGTAGACCGAGGCGAACGCGCCGAAGGTGGCGTAGGCGGCGTGGCCGAGCGCGCCGGCGAGCCACAGGGCGAGGAGGGCGGCGAGCATGGTGGTGGCGGCGCGGGCGGCCGTCCAGCGGCTGCCGGTCACCGGCGTCACCCGCAGCGCGGCGGCCACCCATTCCCGTCGCGCGGCCATCCGGATCACGGTACCGTTCGCGGCCCGGGCGGCACCGCGAGTTGCCGGTGTCAGGCCGGCGGCGTGAACCAGGCCCGCGACGCCCTCGGGACGGTGACCGCGACCGCGATGAAGGCGTGCACGGCGATCAGGGCCAGCCCGAAGAGGTCGCCTTCGCCGAGCCGCTGCAGGCCGGTGACGAGGCCGACGACGGCGAAGATGCAGGCGACGACGCGCGCGCCGCGATAGCCGCGCCACAGGCCGTGCGCGAGCAGCGCGGGAACGGCCGCGGCGACCAGCGCGACGATGGTGAAACCCCAGCCGCCCGCGTCGTCGGCGAAGAGGACCGAGACGCCGATCGCGAGCAGGGACACGCAGAGCAGGGCGTAGAGACCGGCCGCCACCGCGACCGGCCAGGGCGGAGTACGCATAGGTGATTATGACTTGCCCGGCGCCTCGCCGTGAGTGTCAGCCGGTGATGTAGCCGGCCGGCGGGGCGTCCTGGCTCACGCACGCGGACGGGGCGAGGACCTCGGACGCGACGCCGCCGGATGTGCCGGTGCGGAAGGTGCCGGGGGCGCCGGTGCAGGAGGTGGCGGTGTAGGTGAGGCGCACGCCGCCGGCGTCCCACGCCGGGTTGCGGCCGGCGCGGTCGCTCACCTGGTGCTTCGCGGTGTCGTCGAGGTTCATGACCCAGACGGTGCTGTTGTGCACGTGGGCGATCTGGGTGGCGTCCGGGGAAAGCACGGGCTGGGCGCTGACCTCGTCCTGGGTGAGGCGGGTGGTGTGGCCGTTCTGCTTGAGGTAGACGGCGCCGTGGCTGGCGTACGCAGGGACCATCGGCGCAACCGTCCGGCACCTGAAGGAAACCCTCCGGGAACCGGCGATGATTTCGCGGGCCCCGGCTCGTCTGAACCCGCATGAGCAACGACACCGAGCGGCAGACGGCCGCGGGCAAGGTCCTGTGGCACTTCACGATGTCCCTGGACGGGTTCGTGGCCGGGCCCGGCCACGCGATGGACTGGATGGACCGGGGGATGTCCTTCCGCCCCGGGCTCGTCGCCGAGTACGTCGAGACGACCGGCGCCGTCCTCGGCGGCCGCAGCGGGTGGGACGCCGCCATCGACGGCGCGCGGCCGTACGGCGGGGCGTGGCAGGGCCCGATCTTCGTGCTCACCCACCACCCCGAGGACGCCCGGCCCGCGGCGGGCGTCACGTTCCTCGACTGCGACGTGGCCGAGGCCGTGCGCATCGGCCTGGCGGCCGCCGGCGGCAAGAACCTCGAGGTCTTCTCGCCGACGATCGGCCGGCAGCTGATCGAGCGGGGCCTGATCGACGAGATCGACCTCCACATCGCCCCGGTCCTGCTCGGCCACGGCATCCGGCTGTTCGACAACCCCGGCGGCGCCCCGGTCCGCCTGCTGGCGGCGCGCGAGGGGGAGCCGCGGGCGGTGGTGAACGTGCGGTACCGCCCGGAGCGCCCCTGACCTCAGGCCGCCAGCGCCCGCACCAGGTCGGGGCGCTCGGCCTCGGCCGCGCGCTCGGCCGCGGTGCGGTTGAAGCACTCCCGCACCGACGGGTCCAGGCCCGCGGCGAGCAGCCGCGGGACCAGGCCGGTGCCGGGGAAGTGCGGCAGCAGGTGCAGCAGCGTCGCGCCGAGGGTGTCGCGCAGGTGCGGGTCGAGGCCGCGGTCGAGGGCCGCGGCCAGCGCGTCGGGGTCGCCGTGGCGGACGAGGGCGAGGACCCGGTCGCGCAGCGCGCGCATCTGCCGCGGCATCCGCACCGCCGGGTCGCGCCACCCATCGAGCGCGGCCACGCAGCCCTGGACGCGGCCGCCGAGCGCGGCGAGCGCCCGTTCGCGGTCGATCTCGCCCGGGCTGTGCGGCACGTGGAGCGCGCCGTCGCGCATGACGATCGCGTGGACCGCGCCGCCGCAGTACACCCGGACCCGGTCCGGCAGCGGCGGCGGCGCGGGCGGCCGCAGCGGGACCGCGGCCGGGAAGAGCGCGGCCTGCACGAGCGGGTGCAGGCCGGCGCGGCTCAGCGTGCCGGCGAGCAGCCCGGCCACCTCGGGCGGCATCCGCACCCGGTCGGGCCAGATGCGCGGGATCTCGGCGATCGGGCGGCCGAACTCGGCGCGCTCGACCGCGTCACGCCCGGCGGCGCGCTCCTTGCGGGTCGGCATCGGCACGAGCGTCGCGCGCGGCCGGGCCCCGGCGGGCCACTCGACGACGAGACCGCGGCCGGGCCAGTCGAGGCGGACCGGATGCTCTCGCGGTTCGACAAGCGTCAGGTGTACCGGTCGCAGCCCCGCCAGCACCTTGTCGACCTCGCGGCCACGCGCCCGTTCGTCGCCGGCGAGCGCGGCCGCGCTGGTCCGCACCGGCCCCCACGCGGGGTCGAACAGCCGCACCCGCAGGTCGAACCCGGCCTCGGCCCAGGCGTCGGCGGACCGGCCCGCGTCGTGCCGCGCCAGGGCCCGCTCGGTGACGCCTTCCGGACCGGCCCCGCCGAGCTCGTCCGGCTCGAGGCGCCGGCCGGCCGGGTCGAAGAACGGCGTGCGGGTCGCGCCGCCGCAGCGGGCGCGCAGCTCGGCGGTACACCCGGAGTCCCACTGGTAGCGCGGAAGCTCCAGCGCCGGGGGAGCCGCCTCGACGTGCAGCTCGATGCGCTGCGGCTCGCCGTAGGCCATCCGGGCGACGAGCCACCCGGCGCCGTGCCGCCCCAGGCCGAACCGGAACCCGGTGAACGTCCGCCACCGCGGTTCGCGCTCCAGGTACCACCGCAGCAGGTCCGGCGCGAGGTGCGGAAGATCCGCAAGGCTCGCGTCCGGCACGACGTTCGCCACCGCGCACGCGCCACGCCAGTCCCCGGCGAGCCGGAGCCGGGTCGCGTGCTCGACGACGTACGCGGGGACCGCCACGCCAGCACCCTACGGCGTCGGACGTCCGGGTCGACATCGCGGCCGCGCGATCGATTGACTGTCCGCGCCGCGGTGACGACGCTGGGCGGGCCCCTGTGCCAGCGTCGTGTTCGAGGAGTTACCGCGGGATGCCTTACCGTCACCGGCTGTGGATCGCCGCCGTGCTGGCGATCGCCGTGGTGCTCTCAACCGGGCTGGTCTGGGCCACGCCCCGCGAGTCCGCGGCCACCTCCGCCGCCGCCGCCGGCGTTTGGGCGGGCCACGGGGCCACCTCCGCCGGCGCCGGCGTTTGGGCGGGCCACGGCGTCGCGGTCGTCGACGCGGCCACGCACCGGCCGGTGCTCGGGCTGAGCCCGCTCACCGACGGCACCGTGATCGACCTGTCCCGCCTCGCCGGCCGCCGCTTCACCCTTCGAGCCGGCGCCGTGGACTCGCCGCTGCCGACCGAGCCGGGCGAGTACACCGTGCCGAACGGCGACGCCCGGGTCCGCTTCACGGTCACCGCCGGCCCCGCCGCCCCGGCCGCACTCGACGTCCTGTTCGTGGGCAACAGCCTGCTCGGCAGCTTCACGCGGGCCACGCACGAGGACACGCCCGGGCTCGTGCACCGCCTGGCCGCGTCGACCGGCCGCACCCTCAACGTGACCGAGGTCATCCACTCCGGGTACACGCTGCACCAGACCTGGGACGAGGGCCTGCCGGCCCCGGCCCTGAACGGCGGCCGGCGGTACGACTACATCGTGCTGCAGGAGTACAGCACGCTGGTCGCCACCGACCCGACGGCCGCGCTGGACACGCTGCTGCACACGTACGCCCCGACGTTCACCCGCGCCCTGAAGCCGGGCGGCCGGGTGGTGCTGTTCAAGAACTGGGCCCTGGTGGACCCGTCCCCGTTCCCGTCCCGGGCCGCGGCGAAAACCGCGATCGACGCCGGCTACGCAACCCTCTCGGCGGCCCTGCCCACCCCGAACGTCCTGGCCCCGATCGGCGACGAGTTCGAGACGGTGATCGCCACCTACGGCCCGTCGTACCTGATCGACCCGGACGGCAAACACCCGAACGACGCCGCGCGCTACCTGGACGCGGCCACGCTCTACGGCATCCTCTTCCACGAGTCCCCGCGCGACCTGCCCGACCTGTACGTGCCCGCCCGCGACGCGTCCGAACTCCGCGCGGTCGCCGCGACCGCTATCGGCTACTGAGCACACTCAGTCGTCTTCGTCGTCGTCCCCGGCCGGGGTGAACAGCAGCATGTCGGCGACGAAGCACGCCACCGCGCCGGTGGTGTCGTACCCACTGCGACCGTGAACGGCCCGGCGTCCCCAGCCGTCGCAGTAGACCGCCGCGAACCTGGCCGTCACGCCGCGACCCGCCGGCCGAACTCGGTGTGGACCGGCCCCTCCCCGGACCGGGCCGCGGCCAGGGCGACCCGCAGCCGCCGGGCCTGAGACGGCTTCAGCCGGGGCTCGGCCTCGTCCAGGGACATGGGCAGCAGGATAGGTCCCGTCCGGCACCGCGGGCGCGTACCGTCACCGGTAAGAATGCCTCGTGCACCATCCCCTGACCGCGCACCAGCGGGACACGGTCCTCGCGTTGTTGCGCCCCTTGCACGGTGGGTCCGCGTCGCTGGTGGCGCAGATGCCGCTCGGGCACGACTGGGCCCCGGTCACGCGGCTGACGTTCGACCGTGACCTGCCCGGCGTCGGCCGGACCGTCGTGGTCAAGACCCGCCGGGCCGACGGGGCCGGTCATGGGGGCCCGGCCGGGCTGCGACGGGAGGAGGCCGCGTTGCGGACGGTCGCACCCACCGGGGTCGCCGCGCGGTTCATCGCCTCCGACCAGGCCGCGGGCGTCGTCGTCACCACCGATCTGGCGGACGGGCCGACGCTGGAGAACGTCCTGCTCGGCGCCGATGCCGACGCCGCCGCGCGGGCGGTGGTCGAGCTCGGCGTGGCCGTCGGTCGGCTGCACGCCGGCACCCGCAGCGCGGGGGAGGGGTACCGGCGGGCGCTGGCAGGTCTCGGCGCGCCGGAGACGGACGCCGGCCCCGGACTGCCGTGGCCCGGTGTGGACCGGTGGCGGGACGTGGAGGTCGCGTGCGCCGGGCTGGGCCTGCCGGACGCGCGCGGAGCGGCCGGTGACGCCGCGTTCGTCGAGGATCGCATCGCCGACGCCGGCCCGTTCGCGGCCCTGACGCACACCGACCTCAATCCCGGCAACGCGCTGGTGACGCCGCAGGGCGTGCGTCTCGTGGACTTCGAAGGCGCGATCTTCGGCCATCTCGGCTTCGACGTGTCGTTCCTGCACTTCCCGTTCCCGATGTACAGCGCCCACTGGGCGACGCTGCCCGGCAGCGTGGTGACCGAGGCCGATCGGGCCTACCGCCGGGAACTGGCGGAGTCCATGCCCGCCGAGGTCCTCGGCCGCCTCGACCAGGCGCTCGCGGTCGGTGCGGCGGCCGCCCTGGCTGTTCGGGTACAACGGCTGCCACTGCTTGCCGCTCCCGGCCAGCCTCCGGACACCAGCCGGCGCCGCCGGGCGCAGCTCGTGCAGCAGATCCGGGTGTTCACCGGGCTCGCCGAGCGGGCCGCGACGCTGCCGGCGATGGCGGCCTGGTTCGCCCGGCTGGCCGACGCGATGTCCGCCCGCTGGCCGGACGCGACAACCCCGCCGCCCGCGGTGTTCCCCGCGTTCCGACCGGCCCGGGCCGGACGCTGAGCCGCCGACGCGATCGCGATCAGGTCGGCGACGACGTCGTCGAGCGGCCGGCCGGCGCGTCCAGCTCGTGCGTGCCTCCCGCGCGCAGCAGCGGCTCGACCGTGGCGAGGTCGTCCAGGATCGTCGCGCGTTCCACCGGACTCTTCCCGTAGTCGTTCGTCGTCCTGCGCGCGACCCGGTCCAGGATCACGTCAGCGGGGGCGCTGAGCAGAACGACCGCGTTGAAGCGGCCGTAGAACCTGGACTGGTTCCGCAGCCATTCCCCATGGTGTTGCGGAGTGCCCTTTTGGGCGACCTCGGAAGAGCGAAGATGCGTGCGCGACCGTGCCACCATGAGGACCAGCGGCGAGATCGAGACCCGTGCATCGCCGCCCGCCCCAGATCGGATCCCGCCCATGACCAACCATTCCGTAGTTTCGGCATACCTGCTGATCACGGTGCCGGCCAAGAGCTCCGGCGACCTCGTCAACCGGCTCCTGGAGGACTATCCCCAGTTCGTCAAGGAGGTCGAGGCGGTCTACGGCGAGGCCGACGTCATCGCGCGAATCGAGACCACGTCCATCGAGGAGCTCCACCGGCTCGTGATGGAGCAGATCCAGAAGCTGCCGATCGTCACCGTGACCCGCACGTTCATCATCATCCCGAACATGCATCGCGTGCAGACCAGGTGACGCCATGTCCCCCGCGGCCTTCACCGCGCTCGGCGCCCTCGGAACGGCCCTGATCGTCGCGGTCGGCTCCACCGTGGCGTTCCTGGTCCAGCACAAGCGGCTGACGCAGAACGAGCATCTGCAACGGGCCTTCGAAAAGCACCTGGACAGCTACGAACGGGTCTTCGTCAGCGCCCGCACCGCCCAGGACACGTTGCGCAACTACATCACGATCAGCAAGAAGGTCGAGGACTGCTCGGACCCCTTCCTGCTGCAGCTGCTCACCATCGCCGAGAACGCGTGCCACGACTACTGCACCTCGGTGACCTGGAGCCACAATCCCGCGATGCTGTACCTCGACAAGCGCCTCGAGGAGCGCTGCCTGGGCGCGCGCGACCTGTTGCTGGCATGGCTGGCCGTGCGCCGCGTCCACGCGGGTGACGTGCCGTTCCTGCGCCGGGGGAGCCGGTGGGAGAGGCTCCCGGTGAGCGCGGTCAAGTCGCTGAAACTGGGCGACTACCGGGAGCTGCGGGTCGAGACCCGGCTCCTCGTGCTCAAACCGGCCAACGAGGCCAGGCGATTCAGGGCGATAGACCGATCGCTGTCGCAGGTCATCGCCCAGCTCAAGAAGGTCATGGCGTACTGAGGCGCGGCGGAGTCAGAGCCACCGGACCTTCCCCGCGAGGCGGGGGCGGGCGACGCCGTCGACCGCGGTACAGATGCCGTAGACCCGCTGGCCGCTGGTCCACCCGTTGACCCGGCCGTGGTTGTTGCTGATCTGGACGCGTCCGGTGCCGGCCTCGATCGCGGACACCAGGTGCAGGTACGTCGCCCCGGCCACCCTGGCCAGCACAATGTCCCCGACCTCTAAACGCGCGAGCTCCACCGGCGCCACCGTCACGAGCTGACGACTGCGGATCAACGGAACCATCGACGTCCCCGTAGGGCGAAACTCCACGGTCGCCCCACCGGCGACGCGATTCGCGATCATGTCGAGCATTCCCACACCGCCAGCGTGTGCCCAGATCGCATGGCGGGCCACTGATTTCCCGGCGGTGCAGTAGCCGCAACGCGCCGTCGTGACACCGAACCGCCCGGGGCTCAGTGCTCCAGGCAGCCGTCGGGGACCAGCAGAGCCGTGTGGAAGGCCTCGGGGCCGCGCGGCGTCCATGGCAGCCGGACGCTCAAACGGATGCCAGCCGAAAAGCGAAGAACGAAGAGCTTCAAATTTTTAGGGAGGAAAGAGCAATAATTTGAGCCGGGTTCGAGGCGTCTCACGGACGCGACTCGTTGCCGTGGTTGCGCGCCGTCGGGGTTGAAGAGCGGGCCGCGGCTCGCACGGCGACCATCACCGGACCGAATGTCGGCGGATGATCCAATGCACGCCGTACCGCGCCGGTTGCGTGCGCCAGAGGACCAGTTTCCCGTTCACGGCCCTCGGCCAGGCCTGGTCGGCCCCGGAGAAGAGGCTGCGTACCACCGTCGCCTCGGCCGGGGTCAGGCACGTCGCCGGGGCCCGGGCCGGCGGTGCAGCGCAGGGTGTCCGGGTCGAAGTCGCACCGCCTCGGGTCGTCGACCACGCCGTCGGTCGGGCCGTCGCGGCTGTCGCAGGCCGTGAGCACGGCGGTGTGGATGAGCGGGAGCCGGTCGGCCGGCAGGATGTAGCCGCCGTTGGCGTCACGGTTGGCCAGCACGTTCCAGGCGTGGTGGAACGTGTTCTGCACGGCCATGTTGCTTGCGGGCGCGCCGGCGGCGATGCCGTCGAAGTCCGGTGGTGTCGCTGCCCGAGTACTTGGCCATCATTGAGGCCTGTGCGCCCGAGTCCCGGCTCGCGCCGAGGCGGCGATGGGTGGCCACCTCGACAGCGTCCTGCGCATGCTCACCAGCTTCTCGGCGGACCTCATACCGATCCGCGGCTAAACTGGCGATTTGTGCGTGGTTCGCTGCTCGTCGCCGGACTGGTGCTGGCCTCCGCGACCGCCTGCGGGTCGGCCGGCGAGGAGGTCCCGGTCGCGACCGTCACCTCGTCCTGCGAGGCACCCGGCGCGAGCGCCGCGGCGACCTCCGGCGACGTGCTCGGGGCCGCGAAGTCGCTGCTCAGCACCCTTGACGACGACCAGCGCCGGGCCGTGCGGGCCGAGCGCACCCCGGCCAACCTGGCCCACTGGTCGGACCTGCCCGACGCCCGGTTCCCGCGGGCCGGGCTGCGCATGGGCGCGCTCGGCAGCGTCCAGCGCGCCGCCGTCCTCGGCGTGCTCCGGGCCGCGCTGAGCGACCGCGGCTACCAGCAGGTGATCGAGATCACCGCGCCCGACGGGATCGACCGGTACTGGGTCCGCATCCTCGGCACCCCCACCGCCGCCGGCATCTGGACGCTGCAGTTCGGCGGGCACAACCTCGCCCTCAACCTCACCGTCGAGGGCGACGCGTTCACCCTCGCCCCGACGCTGCGGGGCGGCGCCGGGCCGCTGTGCGGCGAGATCCGCAAGGGCCAGGCGCTCATCGACGACCTCGACCCCGGCCAGCAGCAGGCGTCGGTCCTGCCCCAGCCGGTGCACGACGTCGTCCTCGGCCCCGGCCAGGACGGGCGCACCCTGCCGGCCGCGGGCATCAAGGCGTCCATGCTGCGGCCCCAGCAGCAGGCGCTGCTGCTGGAACTCGTCGACCAGTGGCTCAGCGTGCTCGACCCCGCGCAGGCGGCCGCGAAACAGGCCGCCTTCCGCAAGGGCCTCGCCGAGACGACCTTCGCCCGGTACGGCTCCACCTACTACCGCGTGCAGGGCCCGACGGTGTTCATCGAGCTCGCCCAGCAGCCCGACACCGGCGAGGTCCACGCCGTGTACCGCGAACCCGGCAACGACTACGGCGCCGCGGCCGGCTGAGGCTCGGCCGCGGCCTGGGCGTGCGGCGACGTGCGCTCGTCGTAGCGGGTGAAGCCCGGCATCAGCACGGTGCACAGGGCGACCGCGCCGGTGCACAGCAGCCCGCCGGCCGCGATCGCCCCGCGCAGGCCGACGGCGCTGGCCATGAGCCCGGCGCGCAGCTGGCCCGCGGTCGGGCCGATCGAGTACGACAGCAGCTCGATCCCGGCGAGGCGGCCGCGCAGGTGGTCGGGGATCGTCTGGTTCCAGATGGTCGAGCGGAACAGCCCGCTGACCATGTCCGCCCCGCCCGCCACGACCAGCAGCGCCATCGCGACCCCGATGTTCGGGGCGATCCCGAAGCCGGCGATGGCCAGCCCCCACAGCCCGGCCGCGACAAGCACCGCCAGGCCGTGCCGGTGCACGTGCGAGGCCCAGCCGCTGGTGAGCGAGACCAGCATCGCGCCGACCGGCAGGCACGCGTACAGCAGGCCGAGCGCCCAGCGCGAGTGCAGCTCGTCGGCGACGAACGGGAACAGCGCGACCGGCATGGCCAGGAACATCGCGGCGATGTCGACGAAGTAGGTGCCCAGCAGCTCCGGGCGGGACCAGGCGTACCGCGCCCCGCGCGCGATCCCGCGCAGGCTCGGGCGCTCCGCCTCCGCCGAGGGCGGCACCGGGCGCAGCGCCCACAGCAGCGCGATGGACAGCAGGAACGTCAGCACGTCCACGGCGTAGGCGATCGGCACGCCGGCCAGGGCGACCAGCACCCCGCCGACCGCGGGCCCGGCGACCGCGCCGATCTGCCAGCGCACGCCCGAGATGGCGTTCGCGGCGGTCTGCTCGTCGCGGGGCACCAGCCGCGGCGTCATCGCATCGAGCGAGGGCCGCTGGAGCCCGTCGAGCGCGGCGACGGAGCCGGCGACGACGTACAGCGGCCACACCGCCGGATGCGGCAGCAGCGCGTTGAGCAGCAGCCCGGCCGTGCACACGGCCAGCGCCGCCTCGCAGACCAGGACCACCTTGCGCCGGTCGGCCGCGTCGGCGATCGCGCCGCCCCACAGCCCGCTCAGCACCATCGGCACCAGCTCGACGACGCCTACCGCGCCGACGGCCACGTAGGAGCCGGTGAGCTGCTTGAGCTGGAACGGTACCGCCACCATCGTGATGAAGCTGCCGAACATCGTGACGACGCCACTGGCCATGAGCAGCCGGAAGTCCCGGTGCCGCAGCGGCCGGAGGTCCATGCGCAGATGCCGGAGCCGTTTCAACACGGCGCGCAGCGTAACGGCGGACGGGCGTCGCGGCACCTGAATTACGCTGATCGCATGCCCGCTCCCGACCCCAGATGGACCGGCCGCGCGACGGCGTTCGCCGACAGCTACGCGCACCTGTGCGCGCACACCGCCCCGGACCTGCTCGACGCGGCCGGCCCGGCCCCCGGCGGCGCCCTGCTGGACGTCGGCACCGGCTCCGGTACCGTCGCCGCCCTGGCCCTGGAGCGGGGCGCGCGCGTCGCGGCCGTCGACGCCGAGCCGACCATGGTCGAGCTGGCCCGGTCGCGGGTGCCGGACGTGCGCCTGGGCCGGCTGCCGGAGCTGCCGTACCCCGACGCCGCCTTCGACGCGGTGGTCGCCAACTTCGTCGTGAACCACGTGCCCGACCCGGCGCGCGCGGCCGCCGACCTCGCCCGCGTCACCGTCCCGGGCGGCCGCGTCGCGATCACCGTGTGGCCGCGCCCGGCGCCGCCGCTGCAGCAGCTGTGGAACGACGTGCTGGACGCGACCGGCCTGCCCCCGTCGCCGTCGATCGTCCCGCCCGCGCTGAACTTCGAACGCACCGCCGAGGGCGTCACCGGCCTGCTGCGCGGCGCCGGCCTGCGCGACGTGTCGGCCCGCCTCCTGACCTGGGAGCACCGCACCGACCTCGACTCGTGGTGGATCGGCCCGGCCAACGGCATGGGTGCCCTCGGCGAGGCCCTGGCCGGCCGGGACGAGGCCACGGTGGCCCGGGCCCGGCGCGAGTACGAGCGCCTGGCCGCCCCGTTCCTGACCGGCGACGACCTCGTCCTGCCGACGGCGGCGTTACTGGCCTGGGGTACGCGATGAGCTTCTACCCCGACGTCGAGGCCGCCGGCGGGCTCGCCGAGGCCCTGCAGGCCCACGGCATCGAGGCCACCGCAGACGGCCGCGACCCGATGCACCGCGCGGCCGTCCCGACCCCCGTCGCGCACCGCAACGGCCTGGAGATCAGCGCCTTCGAGCACGAGCGCCGCTGGTCGATCGTCGGCGGCGAGGCCCACCAGCACCTGCCGCTCATCCACGGGTACGCCGACGACGTGGCCGAGATCGCCGGGGTCGCCGCCGCCTGGCGCGCCGGGGCGAGCCTCGCCGACATCTGCGCGCGGGCCCCGTTCATGGAGCCGACGGGCCGCTTCGAGGTCCCGGACGGCGACCCGGCACGCCTGGCCGAGGCCGAGTGGCAGTGCGTGCGCGCGGAGATGACGGCATCGGGCCTGCCGCGCCTGCACGCCATCACGGAGGCGGCCTACACCGCGCCGGAACTGCGGCAGCTGTACCCGTACACCAGCCATTGGATTCTGAGGTTCTCGGCCACGACCCGCCCGTTCCTGCGCGACGTGGGCCTGAGCCTGTGGGCCGAGACTGAGGACGCTTTCGTCGTGCGCTCCCGCTACCTGGGCGACGTGATCGGCGAGACCACGACGGCCGAGCACGCCGTGGCGATCGCGGTACGCCAGCTCCCGCCGGGCTTGGGCCCGGTCACTTCGGGCGCGCACGAGCAGGGACCACCATGGTATTGACATTCGACGACCAGCCGATCGGCCGGGACGAACTCGCGGACAGCGGCGTCGAAGAAATGGTCATCGTCGGACCGCGACAACCGCGCTAGCTCGGCCGGAGATGGCCGGTGCGGACGGGGTTGGTCTCGTCCGCACCGGCCATCTCCAGCTGTTGCCTCAGCTGCAGCACAGCTCGTCGTCCCCCTATTGGCGTGCCGGTCACGGCACTACGACGAGCCTGCTGCCCCGTAGGTCGGTGCGTTGCCAGGCGGCCTCGATGTCGCTCAGCGGGACCTTCACCACGTCGAAGGTCAGTTCGCCGGACTGCGCCCACCTCAGGACCTGGCCGTACACCTCCTGCATGGTCTGCGGGCCGAGTCCCTTGGCCGCGCCGTAGATCTCGACGCCGGAGGTGCGCAGGCTCTCCGCGGCGACGACGAGCCCGGCGCCGGCCGACTCGCCGATCTGGATCAGCCGGGTCGGCTTCGGGAACGCGAAGGTCTCCGGGATCAGTGATCGCAGCAGGATCTCGGTGGGGCGGCCCCAGAGGTAGTCCAGCACGACGTCGTAGCCGTCCCCTTTGGCATCGAGGTACGCCTGCACCAGCGCCTCGTCCGGTACGGCGGTGTTGATCACCGCATCGGCGCCCAGGGTCTGTACGTCACGCAGCTGGTCGTCGTCGCGGCCGGTCGCGATGATCCGTCCGGCGCCGAGCAGGCGGGCCACCTTCACCGCGAGCCGCCCCGCGACGCCGGTCGCGCCCTGCACGAGCACGGTCTCGCCCGGCACGAAGCCGGCGGCGGTCCTGATGGACATGCCGGTGATCGCCGTGCCGAGCACGGTCGCGATCGCCGGATCGATACCGTCCGCGATCGGCATGTAGGCGACCTTGGGTACCACGGTCTTCTCGGCGAGCGCGCCGTAGGGCCGGCGCGGGTTGCCGAACCCGACGAGGGTGCCGTCCGGCAGCGCGCCGATGCCGTCGAAGGCGGGGATCGCGGGCAACTGTGCGGTGTACTGCTGGCTCGCGTAGTGCGTGCCGGCCGCGATGCGCTTGTCGACGTTCTCGACCGCGACCGCCTTCACCTCGATGATCACCTCATCGTCGCCGGCCACGGGATCGGGGAAGTCCTCGTAGCGGGGGATGCCACCGATCTCGTGCAGCACCGCCGCCTTCATCCCACCTCCCGGCCGAAGAGCGCCGCGATCCGGCGCTGCCAGGCCGGCAGGAACCGGGGCGGACGGGCGGGCGAGTGGTTCCACCCGTGGTTCACACTCCGGCGCCGGGCACGGCCGTGGGCCGCCGTGCCCTCGTGGACCGCCGGGCCCTGGTGCCCGGCCGGGTGCTCGGCGTGCTCGGGAACGCCCGGAACGCGATGGGTCGCCCGGTGCAGCAGGCCGCGGATCGGGTGCTTGGCTGTCATCTGCATCTCCTCGTCTCTATCAGTGATAGAGAACTCTACCACTGATAGAGTTCTGACGGGAGGTACCGATTTGGCGCTGGACCGGCAGCGGATCGTCGACGAGGCCGTCGCTCTGCTGGACGCCGAGGGGCTCGACAGCGTGACGACGCGCAAGCTCGCCGCGCGGCTCGGCGTGCAGTCGCCGACCCTCTACTGGCACGTGCCCAACAAGGCGGCCCTGGTCACCGCGATCGCCGATGCGATCCTCGACCAGGAGTTCGGCGACATGGCCCCGCCCGAGCCGGATCAACCCTGGAAAGACTGGCTGAGCGGCCTGGCCGGGCGGCTGCGCCGGGCGCTGCTCGCCCACCCCGACGGCGCCCGGGTCATCTCCGCCGCTCAGCTGTCCGTCACGATGGCCGCGATCTCCGAACTGGCGATGAGCACCCTGGTGGCTCGCGGCATCTCGTTGCGGCAGGCCCGCGTGATCGTCCTGACCGTCGAGCGCTTCACGGTCGGCCACGTCCTCGAGGAACAGGCCCCCCGCCCGGACGCGGAGGCGCTGAAGACGTTCGACCTGGACGTGTTCACCGAGCGGCACCCGACCATGGTGTCCGCGATCACCGAGTACTTCCGGCCCGGCCGCACCGTGGACGACCTGTTCGGCGACTGTCTCGAGGTGGTCATCGAGGGCGCTGTGGTCAAAGCCGGGGCCATCTCCTGAGGCGGTTCGGGGCGGCTAGTGCTGTGACCACATACGTTGGCCGGGTTGGCCGGGTCAGATTCTGCCGTACGTGTGTGCTAAAACGTTGAGGTGCCTCGTCGTCGGGATTCGGCCGCGCCAGCGGTGGTGTATCGCACCGCCCGGGTCGGTCTGCGCCTCACGCGAGCACAGTGGAGCCGCGGTTTTGGGTTGTTGCGATCGGCCGGTGACGTATGGGCGTGCCTCCTCGAGGTGAATGCATGGCGGCGGCAGCGGCGGGACGCGCCGCTGGTGTCGTATCAAGCGTTGTGCCGGGAACTGGCCGCGGCGGGTCCGGGCACGTTCGGTGACCTGGACAGTGTCGGTGCCCGGTCGGTGCTGCGCCGGTTCTCCGATGCCTGGTTCGCCGCGGCGAAACGCCGCCGCGCTGGCGACACCACGGCCCGGTTCCCCCGCCGTCGTCGGGGTTTGGTGCCGGTCCGCTGGTATCACGGCACGTTCGCCCTGGACGGCCGGCAGCTGCGGCTGCCAACCGCGGCCGGTCGCCCGCCGTTGCGGCTGCACCTGGACCGGACCGTGCCGTATCCGGCCGAGCGGGTCCGGTCGGTGACACTGCTCGCCGACGGTGGCCGGTTGTGGCTGGAGGTCACCGCCGAGATCCCGGTCAGCGTCTACCCTGACGGCGCTGCGCCTGACCCGGGCCGGGTCGCCGGCGTGGACCTGGGGGTCATTCACCCGTATGCGGTGGCCGGTCCGGACGGGCACGGGTTGCTGGTGTCTGGGCGGGCGGTCCGGGCCGAGCACCGGATGCATCTGGCCGACACGAAGGCCCGCCGCCGGGCCACCGCCGGCCACGCCCCGACACCTGGGCAGCGGGGGGCGCGGCGGTGGCGCAAGATGCGCCGCCGGGCCCGGCTGGTCGAGGCCCGGCACCGCCGCCGTGTCCGCCAGGCGCAGCACGAAGCGGCGAAGACGGTCATCGGCTGGGCGGTGCAGCAGCGGGTCGGGACGTTGACCGTCGGCGACCCCCGCGGTGTGCTCGACCTGGATGCCGGGCGGCGGCACAACCTGCGGCTGCGGCAGTGGCAGATCGGCCGGGCCATCGCGATCCTGCGGGACAAGGCCGAACTCGCC
Source organism: Dactylosporangium sp. McL0621 (assembly GCF_049995355.1). Classification (NCBI taxonomy): domain Bacteria; kingdom Bacillati; phylum Actinomycetota; class Actinomycetes; order Micromonosporales; family Micromonosporaceae; genus Dactylosporangium; species Dactylosporangium sp. McL0621. The sequence goes on along the minus strand of NZ_CP188259.1, from coordinate 6,623,906 downwards.
GGCATCACCCTGCACCTGGTCGACGAGCGCGGCACCTCCTCCACCTGCCCCGCCTGCCGGCAACGGATCCGCAAACCGGTCGGCCGGACCATGACCTGCCACCACTGCAACATCTCCGGGCACCGCGACCTGTTCGCGGCCGCCACCATCGCCACCCGCACCCCGGCCGGGGCGGGCGGCGGCACCACCACCACAGCAGCCGTAGTGCTGCCGTGCGTGCTCACGCACCGTCGAGCGGGACGGCACCTGCCCGGTGCCGGACCGTCCCGGCGTGACCCCCGCCGACCACACCAGCCGCCACCAACCACGGTGACGGCCGGCGCAGCGGCGCGAGGATCAGTTGGCCGGCTGAGGCCCGCCCCACCACCACACACCACCGTGGCGGGGAGTCGCTCGACCGCACCCGCGGGCGAGGAACCACAAACCGGCGAACGTTTGTGGTCACAGCACTAGCATGGCCCCGATGACCACTGCCGGAACGCGACCCGACGAAGACCCGGCCGACCGGGCCCGGATCGACGAGGCCATGCGGCTGCTGTCCGGCGCGCCGGTGGCACTCGATATCGCCGTCAAGAAGCTCGCCCGGGGCGGCGGTGTCTACGCCTGGTGGGCGTCTCCCTCGATCCTTCCCGAGCTCCCCGGGCCGCCGAACGAGAGCGTCCCGTCGCTACGGCTGCTGTACCTCGGACGGGCGACCAGCCTGCGCGGCCGGATCCTGCGCAACCATCTGCGGCGTTCGGGCAGCTCGACGCTGCGCCGTACCCTGGCCGGGCTTCTCGTCTCCGAGGGCTACCGCACGACCTGGACCGATCGGGTCGTCCTGGTCCCGCAGGACGAGGCCCGGCTGACCGCGTGGATGTACGCGCACCTGCGCCTGACCTGGGCGGAGGACGCCGAGCCGGCGATCATCGAGGCCGAGCTCGTCCGGCGGGTGCACCCGCCGCTCAACGTGCACGGGGTCGACCCGGAGCACATTCAGGCCGGCGTGGTCGACGCCAAGAACGCGTACAACGACAGCAGCCGCCCGGTCGCGCCGTAACGGGTGCACTCGGTCAGCGCAGCGTCGCCAGGACGTGGTCGACGGCCTCGGTGACCGCCTGCCGGGAGGCGTCGGTGTCGTCGAGGGTGTCGAAGGCGTGCCGCCCCGCCGGCACGTCGACGATGGTCAGGTTCGCCTCGGCGGCCTGTGCCGCGGCCACGAACTGCGCAACGGTGGCGGCGATGTCCGGGCGCTCCAGCCCCACCCGGGTCAGTACGATCGGCAGGGCGTTGGCCCGCATCGCACCGGCCACCCCGGCCGCGGCCGCCGCGCCGACGGCCTCGACCGCGTCGACCGGCCGGAAGTCGGGTTCGAGCGCGGAGCCGCCCAGCCGCGGGTACGTCAGCGCGACGCAGCGCAGCCACGGCGGCGGGTCGCGCAGCCAGCCGGCGGACAGCGGCCCGCCGCCGGAGAAGAACCACAGCGCGATGCGGTCGCCGTCGACGCGCGGGTGCTCGCGGGCCCGCTCGACCGCCTCGCGGAGCCGCCCGGCGGACCGCGGGTAGGCGTCGGGGCCGTGCAGCGGGTGGTCGAAGGTCACGGCGACGACGCCGCGCCCGGCGAGCAGCGAGCCGTACCCGCGATAGACCGGCCAGTCCCGCGGCGTGGGCCTGCGGTCCGCCGGCACCGGTCCGCCGTGGACGAGCACCAGCGCGGGCCGGGCCGGTCCGGCACTCGCATCGGGCAGGTAGAAGTCCGCCGTTTCGCCACGCTCCGGGTCGACCGGGTCGACCGGAACCACGAACGGTTCCAGGTGATCGGGACGCTGCACGTCGGTCAGGGTATGCAACCGCGCCGCCGAACACCTACGGTCGGCGGCGTGGACATCGTCGTGCCGGCCTCGCTCCGCGCCATGCCGCGATGGTGGGGCGAGGGCTCCGAGTGGCTCGACGCGCTGCCCGGCCTCGTCGCCGCGCAGTGCCGGCGGTGGGGGCTGCGCGTCGACGGGGAGGTCGTGCACGGCTCCAACGCGCTCGTCGTGCCGGTCGTGCGGGGGGATTCCGCGTTGGTACTGCGAATGGCGCCCCCCGGCGGCGAGGACACGCGCGCGCTGCGGTTCTGGAACGGGCGCGGCACCGTCCTGCTCGTCGACGCCGATCCCGCCGCGGGCGCGACGCTGCTCGAGCGGCTCGGGGGGTCGCTGCTGGCGGAGCCCGTCGGCACTGCGGTCGCGGTGCTCGGGGCGATGATGCGGCGGCTCGCGGTACCGGCGCCGGACGACGTGCTGTCGACCGCCGATCGGGTGCGGGAGCGCGCGGCCCGGCTCGAGGCCGAGTGGCGGGCGCTGGGCGAGCCGTTCGGCGCCGCCTACCTCGCCGAGGCGCTGCGGGTCGCGCCCGCGCTCGCGGACACCGGGTCCGGGCTCGCGGTCAACGGCGACCTGCACAGCGCCCAGGTGCTGCGCGGGCGGCGGGAGCCGTGGCTCGCCGTCGACGCGGTGCTGCTGCGCGGCGACATCGAGTTCGACCTCGCGCGGGTGCTGTGGACCCGCCTCGACGAGATGGCCGGCCACGAGGTGGCCGGCCACTTCGACACCGCCGTGGCGGCCGCGGGCGTGGACCGGGCCCGCGCCCGCGACTGGGTGGCGTTCCGTACCGTCGACTACTGGCTGTGGGGCCTCGGCAAGGGTCTCACCGAGGACCCGCAGCGGTGTCAGCGGCTGATGGACGTCATGATGCGCACGGCACCCCGTTGACGGAGACGACCGCGGGCGGGGTGGCCGGGGTGGAGCGCTCGCCGTACAGGCCGACGGTGACCGAGCCGCCCGGCGGGATGATGCGGTTCCAGGTCGCGTGGGTCAGGGTCACCGCGGTCCCGGTCTGGACGTAGGAGCCGTTCCAGGACTGGATGACCCGCTGGTCGCCGCCGAAGCTGAAGGTGATGACCCAGTCGACGATCGGCGTGGTGCCCGTGTTGGTGACCGTGACGTCGGCGACGAAGCCCGACGACCACACGGACGTGTAGGTGAACGTCGCGCGGCAGGACAGGGGCGGCGGTGCGCTCGGCGACGGGGAGCTCGACGAGGGCCGCGGGCTCCCGCCGGTCACGGTGACCGAGTTCGAGGCGGCCGACAGGTTGCCCGCCGCGTCGCGGGCCCGGACGTAGAACTGGTCGCGCGGCGTGACGACCGCGGCGGTGTACGTGGTGCCGGGGACGGTGGCCAGCAGCGTGGAGACGAACACGCCGTCGAAGCGGTACACGTTGTAGCCGGTGACGCCCACGTTGTCGGTCGACGGTGACCAGGTGAGCGTCGTGGTGGGGCCGTTCGTCGGGTCGGCCGCGAGGCCGGTCGGCGCGGCCGGGGGTACGGTGTCGCCGCCGGTCGCGACCGGGGTGACGACGGTGACCACGGCCGAGCTGCCGGAGCGGTGCCCGAGGTCGTCGTGGGCCGACACCCAGAAGCGGTACTGCTGGCCGGGCCGGATCTCGGCGGTGACGGTGGCGGTGGTGACGTTGCCGACGCTCGCGGTCCAGAAGATGTCGTTGAACGCCTGCTGGTACAGGATGTCGTAGCCGGTCACCGCGCAGCAGCCGCGCGCGGACGCGGTCCAGGTGAGCGTGACCGACGTGGTCGTGACGGCGCTCGCCTGCAGGTTGGTCGGCGGCGACGGCGGGAACGGGGAGGTGTTCGGCGTCCCCGAGATCGACGGGGCCGGAGTGGACAGGGATGCGGCGGCGGGTGCGCTGCCGCTGGCGTCGTTGACGGCGATGAGCAGGGCCCCCGCGATCAGCGCGAGCGCGGCGACGGACGCCAGCCGCAACGACGACGGAAGCGTTCGAGTCCTGGACATGGGCCCGACACTGGCCGCATCCATCGACGTTGGTCAAGTGATCAAGATATGACGCCCAGTGACGTGGACGGGACCGTGAAAGTTTCCCGCAGGCCGGGCAGCGCGGCCGGGCCGCCGAGGTACCCCTGGACACCTCGTCCGGGAAGCGTCCGGGCCGGGTCGCGCGGGTCATCGGCGGGCACCGCCCGGGCCTGAGCGTTCCCGGCGCCGATCCCGTACAAATCCGCTTGCCTGCGGCATCGGTATCGGTGACCCTGCGGTGTGCGGATGCATCCCGACCAGCTGCCGGTGACGCCCGAGACCGTGCGCGGCCTCGTCGCCGCGCAGTTTCCCCAGTGGCGGGACCTGCCGGTGCGGGAGCTGGCCCCCGGCACCGTCAACGCCGTGTTCCGCCTCGGCGACGCGCTCGTGGCCCGGTTCCCGCTGCAGCCGGGCGGCGCGGACGGACTGCGCGCGGAGGCGGAGGCGGCCGTGAAGCTCGCCGCGCACACCCGGTTCGCGGTGCCGGAGCCCGTCGCGTTCGGCGCGCCCGGGCCCGGCTACCCGCTGCCGTGGTCGGTGCTCACCTGGGTGCCCGGCGACGTCGCCGGCGCCTCCTCGGACGGGCTCGCCGAGGACCTCGCCGAGCTCGTCGCCGACCTGCGCCGGATCCCGACGGAGGGCCGGACCTTCGGCGGCCGCGGCCGCGGCGGGCGGATCGCGGCTCAGGACGAGTGGATGCAGACGTGCTTCGCCAACAGCGAGGGGCTGCTGGACGTGCCGCGGCTGCGCCGGCTGTGGGCGGACCTGCGCGACCGGCCCCGCGGCGACGCGCCCGACGTGACCAGCCACGGCGACCTCATGCCCGGCAACGTGCTCGTCCGCGCCGGCCGGCTGACCGGCGTCATCGACGTGGGCGGCCTCGGCCCGGCCGACCCGGCTCTGGACCTCGTCGGCGCCTGGCACCTGCTCGACGCCGGCCCGAGGGCCGCGCTGCGCTCGCGGCTCGGCTGTGACGAGGCGGAGTGGGAGCGCGGCCGGGCGTGGGCCTTCGTGCAGTCGATGGGGCTGGTCTGGTACTACCGGCGCAGCAACCCGGGGATGGCCGGCATCGGCCGCCGGACCCTGGCGCGGATCCTGGCGTCCTAGGGGCTGTATCGAAGTGGATGGCCGGGCTGCGGCGGACTCAGACGCCGGCTGGAACCACCCCGGTCACACCCCGATACAACCCCGGTATCGGGGCGCGCCCGGCGCGGCCCCAGCCGACGCCTGAGCCTCGCCTCGCTCCGGCCCCCACTTCGATACAGCCCCTAGCGGCTCGGCGGTGGCCCGCCGCCCGGTCCGCCCGGTCCGCCGCCCGGGGCGCCGCCACCGGCCGGGGTGGTGCGCGTGTCGACCTTCGCGGTCAGGGCCACGCTGTAGCCGGCGGTCGCGCTGCCGGTGACGGTGCCGAGCTGCAGCGCCCCGCCGTCGTCGCCGAAGACCATGTCGTTCTGCAGCGTCACCCGCGCCAGGTTCGCCACCGAGGCCGAGTACCCGGCCGTGGCGTACACGGTGTCGCACACGTCCTTGGGCAGCGCGACCTGCGACGTGGCGATCGCCTTCGTCGCGTCGGTGATGCTCGCCTGGTCGGGGTACACCTCGAAATGGATGTGCGGCCAGCGGCCGTCGTAGCAGGCCGGGAACACGCTCGTGAACCGGACCTTGCCCTGCGCGTCGGCGATCTGGACCCCGCGCAGGTAGTTCTGGTCGGTGACGCCCGGCGAGTACAGCGAGTACCTTCCCTCGCGGTCGCAGTGCCACACGTACACGGCGACGCCCGCGAACGGCCGGCCGCCGGCCAGGTCCACGATGGACAGTTCGAGCGCCATGGGCACGCCGCCGGCGGCGCCGCTCGCGGTACCGAAGCCGGATCGGATGTCACTGCGGACGATGCCCATCTGGTTGAGCACGTCGGGGCCGTTGGAACCGTCGCCCGGGTAGGGCCCGGCGGTCTCGTCGGGGATCTCGCCGCTCGCGGTGCCGGCGCCCGGCGTGCCGCTCGCTCCGCTCGCCGTGCCGCCGTCCAGGTCGTCGCCGCAGGCCGCCGCGAGCCCGAGGACGGCCGCCCCGAGCCCGAACGCGCGCAACACCTGCCGCCGCCGCATCACGGTGCCGATGTCGAAGCCCAGGCCCTGGTCCACCAGCTCCTCGCCGGGCCGGGCGAACGGCCGCCCTTCGTACGTGTCGCGCTTCGGGTCTCCCATGGGCTCAGGCTGGCCGGGGCGGCTGGCACGAGCCTGCGCACAGCCTGCGAGCGGGCTGTGAGCCGGTCACGCGCCGGCGACGACGGCCCGCAGGTCAGCCGTGGCCGCGGCCAGCAGGGCCGCGAAGTCGGCGCGCTCGTCGGTGACCCAGCGGCGCGTGGCCAGGCGCAGCACGGCGGCGGCGGCGTCGGTGGCGAGGCGGGCGGCCGGCTCCGGGTGGCCGCGGCGCACCAGGGCGGCGGTGAGCGCGTCGGACAGCGCGGCGAGTTTGATCAGCTCGCGCTCCTGCAGCGGCGGGTTGGCCGCGATGACCTCGGCGCGCTCCAGCAGGAAGTCGCGCGGGCGGAGCACCTCGGGCACGACGGTGCAGGCGGCCAGCAGGGCCGGCAGCGCGCCGGTGCCGGGCGGGGCGGCGCCGACCGCCGCGACCAGGCGCTCCTCGAGCTCGTCGCCGGCGAACAGGACCTCGCGCTTGTCGGTGAACCAGCGGTAGAACGAGCGCTCGGTCAGGTTCGCCCGCTGCGCGATCTGGGCGACCGTCGTGCGGTCGTAGCCCTGCTCGCGGAACAGCGTCAGGGCGGCGCGCTCCAGCCGCCCGCGGGTGTTGCCCTCCCACCGTGCCATGCCTGTGAGCATAGCGACAGCAGATGCTGTCATCACTTCTGCTAGCGTCGGTGATGTCAGCTTCTGTCGTCATGTTGGGGAGGACGTCATGCGTACCCTTCGCTTCCACGAGTACGGAGACCCGGCCGCGGTGCTGCGCCTGGAGGAGGCCGCGCCGCCGGAGCCCGGGCCCGGGCAGGTGCGCGTCGCCGTGCAGGCGTGCGGGCTCAACCCGGCCGACTGGGCGCTGTGCGGCGGGCTGTTCGCCGGTGACCTGCCGCGCGGCATCGGCCTGGAGGTGGCCGGCACCGTCGACGCGCTCGGCGCCGGGGTCCGCGGCGTGGACGTCGGCGACGCGGTGTTCGGGCCGGCGCCCTTCACCGGGCCGACCGCCGGCGCCGCCGAGCAGGCCGTGCTCGACATCTGGTTCCCGCGCCCGCCCGGCCTGGGCCCGGTCGCGGCCGCCGCGCTGCCGATGGCGGTCGAGACCGCGCACCGCGGCCTCGACGTGCTGGGCGCCGGCGCGGACGGCACGGTGCTGGTCTACGGCGCCGGCACGACCGTGGGGTTCGCCGCGGCGCAGATGGCCGTGCGGCGCGGGGCGCGGGTCATCGCGGCGGCCGGCGAGACGTACGCGGACGCGCTGCGCGCCGCCGGGGCCGAGGTCACCGCCTACGGCGACGGCCTGGTCGAACGGGTGCGGGCGCTGGCCGGCGGGCCGGTCGGCCTCGCGCTGGACGCCGGGCCGGTCAGCGACGTGCTGACGGACCTGGTGCGCACCGTCGAGGCGCCCGCGCACGTGGTGACGCTGAGCAACTTCGCGGCCGCCGGGGCGCTGGGGGCCCGGGCCGGCTTCGCCGCGCGCCGCGACGACGTGCTCGGCGACTACGCGCGGCTGGCGGCCGCGGGGGAGTTCACGGTACCGGTGGCGCGCGTTTTCCCGCTCGAGGACTGGCGTGCGGCGCTGGAACGGAGCCGGTCGGGGCGGGCACGGGGCAAGCTCGTCCTCGGCGTCGCCGCGTAGGCTGCGGCCATGCTGCTGATCTTCGGACTCAAGACCAAGCGCGAGTTTCTGCGGTGGGTCGCGTTTGTCTGCCGCGTCTGCGGGCAACCCGGGCGGGCCGCGCTCGTGCGGGAGGTAACGAAGTTCAGCCTGTTCTTCGTCCCGCTGTTCCCGGTCCGCGTCCGCCACGTCGCCGAGTGCCCGAACCCGGCCTGCCGGGCGCGCACCAAGCTCAGCGGCGAGGAGGCGCAGCGGCTCGCTTGACACTCCTCGCGCGCGCGTACCAAGCTTGCGGTGAGAGCGCTCTCAAGGCTCGAAAGGCCTGGCCGTGACAGGTGCAGAGAGCGCTCTCTCCATTGGAGAGGAGAGCCATGCGGAACCCGGCGTTCGCCGACCTGCTCGACGTCCCGGTCAACGAGGCCCTGTCGTCCCGGGTGGTGTACGTCCGCTGCCCGCACGGGCTGACCGGCCCGTACGGCGCCGTGGTGGAGTCCATAGTGGACACCCTCGACCGCCACGGGCTCGTCGTGCGGCTCGGCCGGGGACCGCTACCCGACGGCGTCGACCCGTGCGGGGCCATCCTGATCGGCGACGCGGAGCCGGTGCCGTACCCGTACGTGGTCGTCGGCGACGAGCCGCCGCCCGAGGGCGTCGCCGGCGTGTGGTCGGACCGGGCCGCCGCCCGGCGATTACTCGTCGAGCACCGGCCCGCGGCGGTGGTGTGCGCCGACGCCGGCCAGGCCGCCGAGGCCCGCCGGCGCGGGGCCGAGGTCGCCGTGCTCGACGACACCGGGGTCGTCGGCGGGGACATGGTCGCCGTGCGGCGCTCGTGGGGCGAGGTCGGGGCCCTGGCCGCGGCCGTCCTGCTGCGGCTGCTCGACGGGGCCGGCGGGGAGCCACCGCGGGTGGCGGTACCGCCGGAATTGGCCTGATCCCCGCGCGCGGCCACTGTCGGATACGGAGCAGCACGTCGATCCGGCCCCCGCGCGGCGGATAGCGTGGTGCACGGCAGATTCGACCCGCGAGCCGGGCTGGTGACGTGCCGACATGAGCCGAGATCCGCGCCGCGCGCCCCGCCGCCGCTGGGCCGCCGACCTTGCCCGCCTGGCCGTGCCGGTGCTGCTGATCATCGCCGCGGGCGCGGCCGTCGCCTGGTTCGCCGACGAGCGACGCCGCGCCGTGCTGGTGCAGGTCCGGGAGTCGGGCCTGGTCGTACTCGAGGTCGCGGGCGTCCTGCTGCTGCTGGTGCTGGCGGTCGGGCTGATCGTGTGGCTGGGCCGGCCGCCGGGGATCACGTTCGACAGCTCGCTCGACGGCGCGGATCTCGACGGCACCGCACTGGCCCGGGCGATGGCCGGCGAGCTGCACCGGATCCGCTCGGTCCACGAGGTGCAGGGCGAGCTGAAGATCCAGGACTCGTCGCGGCCGCCGGTCGTGCTCAACCGGCGCGACACCGTCGCCGACAGCGTGCTCACGCCCGCCGCCCCCGCGCGGCTGGCCGACGCCGTGGTCGGCATCGGCTCGGTCGAGCTCGCCGGGGCGACCCTCCCGGTCGGCTCACTGCTCGCCGCGCTGCGCCACGTCTGGCCGCTGCGCCGCTCCGGGCCCTCGATCAGCGGGCAGGTGTTCCGGCAGGGCCGGGCGCTGCGGCTGACGGTCCAGCTCCGGCCGGGCCGCCGCGCCGCGCCCGTCGACTTCTCCGTGCTGGCCATCTGCGACGACGTCCGGGCCGGCCGCGACGAGCTGCTGCGCACGGCGGCGGCCCGCATCGCGCACACCCTGTCGCCGGGCGCGGCGGGCATCACGTGGCAGGGCTTCGCTCGGCTGACCCGCGCCCTGGAGCAGTACCAGGAGTACGAGGAGACGGCCGACCCGGCGGTCCTGGAGTCCGCGGTGCTCGCGGCCCGCGGCATCCCGGCCCGCGACGAGCACAGCCGGGACGTCCGCGCGCTCGTCTACAACCTCGGCGTCGCCTGCCTCGCCGCCCGCGACCTGCGCAACGCCCAGCGGCTCCTGGAGCGCGTGCACGTCGCCGACCCCGCCGACGCCGTCACCCGCAACGCGCTCGCCGTCACCTACTTCGAGCAGCGCCGCTTCGCCGAGGCCCGGGCCGCCTTCGAGGAGGCCCGGGGGCTCACCCCGTCGGCGCTGTGGGACGGCGCCGACGTCGAGGGCGTCGCGGCGCACCCCTGGAACGGGCTCGGCAACACGTACGTGGAGCTGGCCGACTACACCAGCGCGATCCAGGTCTACCAGGAGGCGATCGAGCGCTGGCCCGCCGCGGCCTACCTGTACAACGGCCTCGGCAACGCCTACCTGCAGCAGCACCAGTGGGACGAGGCCGAGCGGGCCTACCGCGCGGCCGTCGAGCGCGACCCCGACTCGGCCTACCCCCTGCACGGGCTGGGCAACCTGCGGGCCCGCCGGGGCCGGTTCGAGGAGGCGGAGGAGTACCACGAGCAGGCCCTGGAGCGCGACCCCGCCTTCGCGCACGCCTGGAACGGCCTGGGCGAGGCGCTCGCCGGGCGCGGACGCCACGGCGAGGCCCTCGACAAGCACCGCCGGGCGGTCGAGCTGCGGCCCGACGACCCGTACACCTGGTGCTCCCTCGGCCTGACCCACCTGCGCCACGGCGACGTCGCCGAGGCGCTGGAGGCGCTGCACCGGGCGCGCGAGCTCGACGGGCGGGCCGCGTACGTGTGGCGCGGCCTGGGCGATGCCTACCTGCGCCTGGGCTCGTGGGACGAGGCCCGCGACGCCTACCGCGAGGCGGTCGACGCCAACCCGGCCGACGCCGCGGCCTGGGACGGGCTGGCCCGGGCCACCGGCGCCCAGGGCAAGGGCGACCTCAAGCGGCAGGTCGCACTGTTCGAGAAGGCGGCCGAGGCCAACCCGACCGAGCCGTTCGGCTGGAACCAGCTCGGCGACGCCTGCTACCGCGCCGGGCTGCTCGCCGAGTCGGTCGAGGCGCACCTGGCCGCGCTGGAGCTCGACCCGAAGAACTCCTTCGCGCAGGACGGGCTCGGCAAGGCCCACCTCGGCCTGGGCAACTTCGACGCGGCCGAGCGGGCGCACCGCGAGGCCGAGAAGATCAACCCCCGGGACGCGTACGCGCCGCACGGGGTCGCCGCCGTGCACCTCGCGCGGGGCGAGTTCGAGGCCGCGCTGGAGGAGAACCGCCGGGCCATCGTCATCGAGCCGCGCGCGGACTTCGCCTGGAACGGCCTGGGCGACGCGGCCGAGCGGCTGCGACGGTACGACGAGGCCGAGATGTCCTTCCGCACGACCCTGGAGATCAGCCCGGACAACGCCTACGCGCACACCGGCCTGGCCCGTGTCGCCCTGGCCCGCGGCCGCGCGGCCGAGGCGCTGGCGACCGGCGCCCGGGCCGCCACGCTGCCGCCGCCCACCGCGTTCGCGTACATCACGCTCGGCGACGCGCACGCGGTGCTGGGCGAGCACGACCGGGCGATCGAGGCGTACCGCGAGGGGCTCGTGCTCGACCAGCGCCGCATCGACGGCTGGGCCGGGCTCGGCCACGCCTACGTCTGGCTCGGCGACTTTGTCAACGCGCTCGGCGCCTTCGACCAGGGCCTCGAGGTCCGCCCCGAGCACTGGCGGCTGCTGCTGGGCCGGGGCGACGTCCTGCTGCGCAAGGAGGCCGAGCGCGAGGACGTCGGCGACTTCGGCCCGGCCCGCGCGCTGTACGAGGCCGCGGTGCGGGCCCAGCCCGACGCCGCGCTCGCGCCGCTGGTCCGGCTGGCGGCGCTGGCCGTGCGGGCCGGCGACCTCGACGCGGCCCGCCGCCACGCCGGGCACGCGCAGCGGGCGTTCCAGCGCTGCTGGGACCTGCGCCGGCACTCCGACGCCGACCTGGGGGAGCTGCGTACGCTCGCCACGATGCTGGCGGGCCCGCCGGACGAGGCCCGCCAGGGACTGCGGCGGCTGCTGCGCGGCGGCGCCGTGCCGGGCGTCGCGGTGCTCCCGGAGGCGTAGCGCGCGGCGGAGGAGCCCGGCTCAGGGCCGCGCGGCGGCCCGGAGGCGTAGCGCGCGGCGGAGGAGCCCCGGCTCAGGCCGGCCGGGTTCGCAGCAGGGCCGCCAGGGGCGCGCCGGCGAGCAGGCACAGCGCCGCGCCGCAGACGAGGGCCGTGCGGACCTCCGCGGCCCCGGCGCCGTGGCGGATCGCCGCGCCCGCCAAGGCCGCGCCGAGGCCGGCCCCGAGCAGCCGCCCCGCCGAGATCAGCGCCGACACCCGCCCGTGGGCCCGCTGCGGTACCGCATTGAGCCCCGCCCGCGACACCCCGGCGAACAGCGGGCCGAGCCCGAGGCCGAGCGCGACGGCGAGCGGCAGCGCGGCCGGCCCGTGCAGCGGCGTGTCCGTGAGCCCGTACCAGGCCAGCCCGGCGCCGGCCACGGCGAACGCCGCGACCATGACCGGACGCTCCCCGCGTGCGTCGATGAGCCGGCCCGCGAACGGCCCGACCGCGCCGATGCACACCGCGATCGCCATCGGCGCGGCCGCGGCGAGCAGCGGGCTGTAGCCGGCGGCGTCCTGCAGGTACTGCTCGATGATGAAGAACACGCCGATCATCACGAGGAAGCTCAGCCCCGCGGCGGCCACGGCGACCAGCACGGCGGGGCGGCGCAGCACCCCGGCGGGCGGCTGCGGACCGGAGCCGGGCGGCCCGGCCGGCACCAGGCGCGCCACGGCGACGGCGGCCGCGGCGGCGAGGGGCAGCAGCGACCACCACGCCGCCCGCCAGCCCAGGCCGGTGGTGAGCAGGCCCCCGAGCAGCGGCCCGGCGATGTTGGCCACGCCGGAGGCGGCGCCCCAGATGCCCAGCGCGGTGCCGCGGCGCTCGGGCGGGAAGCCGCTGACCGCGCCGGACAGCGCCGCCGGGCTGGCCAGGCCCGCGCCGGCGCCCTGGACCGCGCGGGACACCACCAGCACCGCGAAGCCCGGGGCGAGCGCGCCGAGCAGGGCACCCGCGGCGAAGAGGGCGAGGCCGGCCAGGGCGGCGGTGCGCCCCCCGAACCGGTCGACGAGCCGGCCGCCGGGTAGCAGGACGACCGCGAACGCGAGAAAGTAGACGGTGATGACCCAGCCCAGCGGCTGCGGCGCGGTGTGCAGCGACCGGCCGACGTCGGGCAGCGCGACCGCAACCAGGGTGCCGTCGACCTGCAGCAGCGCCGCGAGCCCGCTGCACGCCGCGAGGGTGCGCCACGCACCGCGCGGCACCGTCGCCGTGTCGCGAGCCATCGCGTCAGCATAGAGTGCGGCCTTCTTAGGAGATTTTTATACGTGCATTCAGGCGGTTCACAGGTTTTCTGCCGATGGTTGCAGTCATGACGACGACTCTCGCCCCGCCCGCCGCCGGACGCCGGCCGGCCGTGCGCGCCACGCCGTGGTGGTGGGCCGACGCCGGTGGGGTCGCCGCCGGGGTGAGCCTGCTCGTGGTGACCGCCCTGTGGGTCGCCGACGGCGGGGTGCAGGCCCTGGGCGGTGCGTGGCCCGACGCGTTGAGCTCGCTCGGGCGGCTGACCGGGCTGCTCGCCTCGGACCTGCTGTTGCTGCAGGTGCTGCTGATGGCCCGGGTACCGCTGGTGGAGCGCGCGTTCGGGCAGGACCGCCTGGCCCGCTGGCACCGGTGGACCGGGTTCACCTCGTTCCACCTGATGCTCGCCCACATCGTGCTGATCACGATCGGCTACGCCGGCGCCGCCGACGTGAACGTGTTCGGTGAGCTGTGGGACCTCGTCGTGGACTACCCGGGCATGCTCCTGGGCACGGCCGGGACGGTGCTGCTGGTCATGGTGGTGGTGACGTCGATGCGCCGGGCCCGGCGCCGGCTGCGCTACGAGTCCTGGCACCTGCTGCACCTGTACGCGTACCTCGGCGTCGGTCTCGCCCTGCCGCACCAGATCTGGACCGGTGCCGACTTCATCGGCTCGGCGTGGTCGCGGCTGTACTGGTGGACCCTCTACGCCGTGTCCGCCGGCGCCGTCCTCGTCTACCGCCTCGGCATCCCCGCCTGGCGCAACTGGCGCCACCGCCTCGTCGTCGACCGGGTCGTCGCCGAAGGCCCCGGCCTGACCTCGATCTACCTGCGCGGCCGCGACCTCGGGGCGCTGCCGGTGCGGGCCGGGCAGTTCTTCCAGTGGCGGTTCCTCGACGGCCCCGGCTGGTCCCGGGCCCACCCGTACTCCCTCTCGGCGACCCCGCACACCGGCGTGCTGCGCATCACCGTGAAGGACCTCGGCGACGGCAGCGCCCGCACCGCCACCCTGCGGCCCGGCACCCGGGCCCTCATCGAGGGCCCGTACGGCAAGCTCACCGGCGAGCACTACCGCGGCGGCCCGGTCGTCATGCTGGCCTGCGGCGTCGGCGTCACCCCGCTGCTGGCCCTGCTCGGCGAGCTGCCGTACCGGCCCGGCCAGGCCACCCTCGTCTACCGCGCCCGCAGCGCGGCCGAGATCGCGTTCCGCGCCGAGCTCGACTGGCTGGCCCGCCACCGCGGCGTCCGCGTCATCCACCTGCTCGGCCCGCGCGCCGGGCACGGGTCCTGGCAGCCGGCCGGCGTGCCGCCGCTGCACCACCTCGCGCCCCACCTGGCCGGCGCCGACGTGTACGTGTGCGGCCCCGACAGCTGGACCGCGGCCGCCACCGGCGCCGCCGTCGCCGCCGGGGCGAGCCCCGAGCGCGTCCACACCGAACAGTTCGCCTGGTAGGAGCCCATGAGACGCATCGTCCTCTGGTTGCTGTCCACCCTCGCCGCGGTGGTCCTGCTGTTCAGCTACCGCACCGGCCTCGGCGCCGCCATGCCCGCGAGCACCACCCCGGCCGCCGGGGCCGGGGACGGGGGCGGCACCGCGTACAAGGGCTCGGTCGCCGCCACCCGCTGGGGCGACGTCCAGGTCGTCATCACCGTCGCCGCCGGCAAGATCACGGCGGTGTCGGTGCCGGTGTACCCGGACAACAACAACCGGGACGTCCAGATCAACAAGCGCGCGCTGCCGATCCTGGTGCGGGAGACCATCGCCGCGCAGAACGCCCGCATCGACACCGTCTCCGGCGCCACCGTCACCAGCGACGGCTACATCGAGTCGCTGCAGGCCGCCCTCGACGCCGCCCACCTGTCATGAACCAGCGCGCCTACGTCGAGCAGATCATGGGGCTGCCGATCAGCCTCCACGTCCGCGGCGAGGACCCGGACGGCCCCGAGGTCCGCCTCGGCGCCGAGGCCGTCTTCGCCGAGCTGCGCCGCTTCGACGCGATGTTCAGCCCGTACCGCGACGACAGCGACCTGGCCCGCTTCGAGCGCGGCGAGCGCCCGGACGACCCGCTCTTCGCCGAGATGCTGGCGCTGTGCGACGAGGCCCGCGCCCGCACCGGCGGCCGCTTCGACCCGCGCGGCCTGCCCGACCCGCGCACCGGCACGCCCCGCTTCGACCCGTCGGGCCTGGTGAAGGGCTGGGCCGTGGAGCGCTCGGCGGCGCATTTGCGAAAGCTGCGGCGGTACTCCTGGTGCTTGAACGCCGGCGGGGACGTCCTCGTGCACGCGGAGGAGGACCACCCGGCGTGGCGGGTCGGCATCGAGCACCCCGACGACCCGGCGCGCCTGCTGCAGGTGATCGAGCGCCGGACCGGCGCCGTCGCCACGTCGGGCACCGCCCACCGCGGCGCGCACATCGTCGACCCGGCCACCGGGCAGCCGGCGACGGCGGTGCAGGCGGTCACCGTCACCGGCCCGCAGCTGCTCTGGGCCGACGTGTACGCCACCGCGGCCGCGGCCGCCGGCCCCCGGTCGCTGGAGTGGCTCGGCACGCTCGACGACCACGCCGCGCTGCTCGTCTCCGCGTCCGGCCTGGTCCAGTGCACGGAGGCATGGCCGGCGCCCTGAGCCGCGGACCTGGCGCGATCGCCGGTCCCGGACCGGGCGGCTCCGGCACCGGCGATCGCCAGATGCCCCGGAATCCCACCAACACGGGTGAATCGTATTCGCGCTGCGGGCCCCGCGGGCGGAGTCGGCCACCGCGGCGACCGTCACGTTCACCCCCGGTGCTGGGCCTGCTCCTGGTGGCGGCCGGTTCCGCCGCCGGTCGGACGGGGGCGTCGCGGGACTAGGGTCGGACGGGTGGAGACCGCGTACCTGCTCGTGCACAGCCCGCTCCTCGGCCCGCGCTCGTGGGCGCCGGTCGCCGCGCGCCTGCGGGACGCGGGCGCGGCGGTCGCCGTACCGCCGCTGGTGCACATCGCCGACGACGGGCCGCCGTTCGCGCCCAGGGTCGCCGCCGCCGTCGCCGCGGCCGGGCTGCCGCCGGGGGGACCCGTGGCCGTCGTCGCGCACAGCAGCGCCGGGCTGTTCGTGCCGGCCGTCGCGGCGGCCCTCGGCGGCGCCGCGGCCGCGTGCGTGTTCGTCGAGGCCGCGCTGCCGGCGCGGAGCGGGCCGAGCCGGGCCGCGACGCCGGAGCGGGTCGAGGTGCTGCGGGGCCTGGCCCGCGACGGGCGGCTGCCGCGCTGGACGGACTGGTGGGAGGACGTCACGCCGCTGTTCCCGGACGCGGAGACGCAGCGGGAGGTGTCGCAGGAGCAGCCGCGGCTGCCGCTGAGCTACTACACCGAGCCGATCGCGAACCCGCCGGGCTGGGCGGCGCTGCCGTGCGGGTACATCCTGTTCAGCCCGGCCTACGAGCCGGTCGCGGCCGACGCCCGGGAGCGCGGCTGGCCGGTGGTGGAGCTGCCCGGCCGGCACTTCCACCAGCTCGTCGACCCGGACGCGGTGACCGCCGCCGTCGTCGCGCTGGCCGCCTGAGGCGGTCTACGGCAGCCGCAGCGCGATCTCGACCCGCCGGTTGAAGGCCCGGCCCGGCAGGCTCGCCGACCCGTCCGCGTTCGCCTCCTCGGCCGGCGGCCGGGTGCTGCCGAGGCCGACGGACGTGACCGCGGCGGCGTTGACGCCGTGCCCGGTGAGGTACGCCTGGACGCGGCCGTCGCCGGAACCGCACCCGGCCAGCAGGAGCGCGCCGCCGGCCGCGATCGCCATCAGCACCCCGGGCGCGATTCGTGAGCGTCATGCCCGGGCAGCCCAGGCGCGGCGGTGATCACGCACGGGTGAACGACGGTCAGCCGACAGCGATGGTGGGCCGGGCCGCGGACGGGGTACCCGTGGTGGATGTTCGAGGGATTCCGGGACGAGCGCATCGACGTGGGCGAGGTCGAGCTGCGCGTCCGCCACGGCGGGCACGGGCCCGCGGTCCTGCTCGTGCACGGCCACCCGCGCACCGGGGCGACCTGGCACCGGGTCGCGCCGCGGCTGGTGGAGCGCGGGTTCACGGTCGTGTGCCCGGACATGCGCGGGTACGGCCGCTCGGGTAAGGCGCCGATCCGCCCCGACCACGCGCAGCAGTCCAAGCGCGCGGTCGCCGGCGACCTCGCCCGGCTCATGCACACCCTCGGCCACGAGCGGTTCGCCGCCGCCGGGCACGACCGCGGCAGCTACGTGGCGCTGCGGCTGGCCCTGGACCACCCGGGCGCGGTCGAGCGGCTCGTGGTGATGGACGGGGTACCGATCAGCGAGGCCCTCGCCCGCTGCGACGCGAAGTTCGCCCGCGACTGGTACCACTGGTTCTTCTTCGCCCAGCCGGACAAGCCGGAGCGGGCCATCAACGCCGACCCCGACGCCTGGTACAGCGCGGCCCGCCCGGAGACCATGGGCGCCGAGAACCACGCCGAGCTGCGCGCCGCCATCCACGACCCGCAGACCGTCCGCGCGATGCTGGAGGACTACCGCGCCGGCCTCGGCGTCGACCGCGAGCACGAGGAGGCCGACCGGCGGGCCGGCCGCACGATCGGCTGCCCGACGCTGCTGCTGTGGTCGGCCCTCGACGACCTGGAGGACCTCTACGGCGACCCGCTCGCCGTGTGGCGGCCGTGGGCGCCGGACCTGCGCGGCCACGCCATCGAGTCGGGCCACCACCTCGCCGAGGAGAACCCCGGGGACCTGACCGAGGCGCTGGCCGCCTTCCTGCGCTGAGCCGTCACTCGCCGGTGGCGCCGTCCACGGACTCGCGCAGCAGGTCGGCGTGGCCGTTGTGCCGGGCGTACTCCTCGATCATGTGGCACAGGATCCAGCGCAGGGCCGGGCGGCGGCCGTCCGCCAACGGCCGGGCCGCCGCGGCTCCCAGGCCGCGCTCATGCAGCACGTCGGCGGTGATCCGGCGGGCGCGGTCCACACTGGACTGCCAGAGCCGGCGCAGCTCGGACGGGTCGTCGGCGGCGGCGGAGTGCCACTCCCAGTCGCGGTCGGCCGCCCAGTCCACCCCGGCCCACGGCGCCGGGCGGTCCTCGCCGAGCAGGCAGTGCACGAACCAGTCGTCCTCCACGTAGGCCAGGTGCTTGAGCAGCCCGCCGAGGGTCATGGCGGAGGCCCCGACGGTGGCGTTCAGCCCGCCCGCGTCGAGGCCCGCGCACTTCCACGCCAGCGTCGCGCGCTGGAACTCCAGGAACCCCAGCAGCGTGGCCGCCTCGTCGCCGTCCAGCGGCGGCTCGGGCCGCTCGTCCTCGTCCATACGCCGAGTATGGCCCGGACGTACCGCTCAGAAGTCCCGCTCGCCCGTGACCGACCACACCTGGATCGCGGAGGCCCGCGGCTCGGCCGAGCGCGTCGCGCTGGTGCTCAACGCCCCGCATGTGCTGCCCGAGCCCGGGGCCGAGCCGGCCGGCGCCGCCTCGCTGGAGCTGGCCGGGGTGCGCCACGGCCCCCTCGACGGGCTCGACCTGGCACTGCGGCCCGGCGAGTTCGTCGGCGTCGTGGCCTACCGGCCCGCGGACGCCGAGGCGCTCGTAGCGATCCTCGCGGGGCGGGTCGCGCCCGCGGAGGTCGGCGGGGCGGTGCGGCTGGGTGGGGTACCGCTGCCGGAAGTCGGGTCCGCGCGGGCCGTCCTGCACGTGGAGCCGCACCACACCGACCTCTTCGCGGGCACCCTCGCGGCCAACCTCGCGCCCGGCGGCGCCGACCCGGACGCCCTCGCCGCGGCGCTGCGGGCCTCGGCCGCCGACGAGGTGGTCGCCGCCCACCCGGCCGGGGTCGAGCACGCGGTCGACGAGCGCGGGGCCGGGCTCTCCGGCGGCCAGCGCCAGCGCCTCGCCCTGGCCCGCGCGCTGCTCGCCCGGCCGCCGATCCTCGTGCTGCACGACCCGACCACGGCCGTCGACGCCGTCACCGAGCAGTCGGTCGCCCTGGGCGTCCGGGCCCTGCGCAAGGACCTGACCACGCTCGTGGTGACCAGCAGCCCGGCCCTGCTCGCCGTCGCCGACCGGGTCGTGGTCGTCGACGCCGGCCGCGTCCGGGCCGCGGGCACCCACGCCGACCTGGGCGCCACCGACGCCGACTACGCGAAGGCGGTGCTGCGGTGAGCCTGCCGGTCGCGACCGCGCGGGAGACCTGGCGCTGGCTGCGCGGCGAGCTGGGCACCCGGCGCCTCGAGGTGGCCGGTACCCTCGCTGTCGGCCTGATCGGCGCGGCCGCCGCGATCGTGCCCGTCGCCGCGCACCGCCCGGGTCGCCGTCGTCACCCAGGAGACGCACGTCTTCGCCGGCCCGCTCGTCGAGGACCTGCGCCTGGCCCGCCCGGGCGCGACGGCCGCCGAGGCGTCGGCCGCCCTCGCCACCGTCGGCGCGCTGGACTGGGCCCAGGGCCTGCCCGACGGCCTCGCGACGATCGTCGGCGAGGGCGGCCACCCGCTCACCGCCGCCCAGGCCCAGCAGCTCGCCCTGGCCCGGCTGGTGCTCGCCGACCCGGCCGTCGCCGTGCTGGACGAGGCCACCGCGGAGGCGGGCAGCCTCGGCGCCCGCGACCTGGAGGCGTCGGCCCTGGCCGCGACCGCGGGGCGGACCACGCTCGTCGTCGCGCACCGCCTCACCCAGGCCGCCGCCGCGGACCGGATCGTGGTCCTGGACGCCGGCCGCGTGGCCGAGGAGGGCACCCACGCCGAGCTCGTCGCCGCGGGCGGCGCCTACGCCCGCCTGTGGCGCGCCTGGCAGACCCGCTGAGCCGCGGCGATCATCGCCGGTGGCGGTGGCGGTGGCGGTGGCGGTGGCGGTGGCGGTGGCGGTGGCGGTGGCGGTGGCGGTGGCGGCGTGCTGCTCGTCCTGATCGTCGGCGGCCCGGTCGCCACGTCGCGCCGGCCCGCTAGCGGCGGGCGTCGCGGTGCGGGCCCAGCGCGATGAACCACCGGTCGTCGTGGCGGTAGAGCCAGAGCCGTTCGCTGTACGGCGAGCCCCCGACGGTGCCGGTGATGTCCACCGGCCGCAGGTGGTCGGACTCGGTGGTGCCGATCGCCGTGCCGGTGACGACGAGCCGGCCCGATCCCAGCCGGCGCAGCCGGTCCGGGATCTCGGTGCTCGCGTCGTGGTCGGGGTCGGCGATGTCCTCCAGCCGGCCGCGATCGCCCGCGCCGAGCGCCGCCACGTAGCCGGCGACCGCGGCCTCCGGGCTCGCGGCGCCGCCGGGCCCGCGGTGCAGCACGAGGACGATCACTCCGGCGACGGTGAGTGCCCCGATCACGGCCACGCCGGCAATCGCTCTGCGCCTCATGTCCGGCGAGCATACGTCCCCGCCGCCGGCTCGAAGACGTTGCCGTCGTGCGGGGCGACCCGCTCCCGCGACAGGCCGGCGATGCGCATGAGCGGGCCGACCAGGGCATCGTACAGCCGCGGCGTGGCCACGAAGCCGAGGCGGATGAGCCGGCTCGCCGCGCCGACCGTGACCGTGCCGCGCGGGCGCGCGGCGCACCGCAGGATCGCCCGCGCCACCTTCGCGGGCGGGTCCACCGGCGGCGGCGGGCGGCCGATGCGCCCGGCGAAGTTGGCCGCGCTGCGGTAGATCGGCGTGTCGACGGCGCCCGGCGCGACGAGGCACACGTGGATGCGCGGGGCGTCGCGGGTCTCCTGGCGCAGCACGCGCACCAGGCCGCGCAGGCCCCACTTGCTGGTGATGTACGCGCTCGTGTACGGCGTGGCCACGGTGCCCAGCAGCGAGCCGCCGAAGATGAGCACGCCGTGGCCCTGGGCGCGGAACCGGCGCAGCGCCGTGCGGGCCACCGCCGCGGCGCCGAGCAGGTCGGTGCGGACCACCCGGTCGAAGACCTCGGCGGGCACGTCCTCGAACCGGCCGTACGCCATCACCGCCGCGGTGTCCACCCACACGTCGACGCGGCCGAACTCCTCGACGGCGGTCCGCTCCACGGCGGCCAGCGTCTCGGGCCGGGCGAGGTCCGTGGGCACCGTGCGCACCTGCGCCCCGAGCGCCCGGCACCGCGCGGCGACGGCCTCCAGCCGCTCCCGCCCGCGCGCGGCGAGCACGAGGCGGTCCCCGGCGCCGGCGAACGCGAGCGCGGCCGCCCGGCCGATGCCGCTGGAGCCCCCGGTGAGCACGACGACCCGATGACCATGCACCAGGTGCGGGTACCCACTCCCGGCCGCCTCACCCGCGGCCCGGTGGTTATGGCCGGTCAGCGCGGGTACCGGAGCGGCATCCCCGTCAGAGAGGCAGTGGATCATGAACGACTTCATGGACAAGGCCAAGCAGTTCCTCGGCAAGCACGACGACAAGGTCGACAAGGCCGCAGACAAGGCCGGGGAGCAGGCGGACCAGCGGACTGGCGAGAAGTACTCGGACCAGATCGACAAGGGCGTCGACTACGCCCAGCGGCACACCGGGCAGAGCGACACCCAGCAGCGCTGACGCTACTGCGGGAGGGCCGGTCGCCGAGGGGGCGGCCGGCCCTCACGCGTGCCGCCGGGACGTCCGCGAGGCGGCCGTCCGGGACACCATTTGTTTACCGATCTCAGGATGCGAAAGTGGGCAACAAGAACCACCCGGGCGCTGAAGGGGGTCGACATGCCGGACGGCGATGATCCACGATGAGCCGGGCGGGCCTGCGGTGCCCCGTCGTCGAGGACTTCCCGCTGGCGGTCCTCGAACCGGCCGGCGTGCTGGGCCGGGCCACCGCGCCCGTGCTGCGCCAGGCCCTGGCCAAGGTGCTCACCGCGCGACCCGACGTCGTGCTCCTCGACGTGCCGCGGCTGCGCGTCGAGGACGATCTCGTCCTCACCGTCTTCGCCGCGCTCAAGCGCCGCTGCGAGGCCGAGGGCGCGATGCTCGTGGTGTGCGGACCGCCGCCCGCCCTGGCCGCGGCGCTGTCCCGGGTGGCCGTGTGCCGGCTCGTGGCGACGTCGCCGTCCGTCGGGGCGGCGCTGGCCGACGTCGCCCGGCATCCGGTACCGCGGCGGCGCCACGCCTTCCTCCTGCCGCTGACGTCGTCGGTGCCGCGGGCCCGGGCGGTCGTCGAGGAGGCCTGCCTCGCCTGGGGCATCGACGAACTGGTCGGGCCGGTCCTCATGGTGACGGGGGAGCTCGTCACGAACGCCGTGCGCCACGCCGGCACCGAGATCGGGCTCTCGGTCGAGCTCGGCCGCTACTACGTGATCGTCGCGGTCCGCGACGGCCGCCCGACGCTGCCGCGGCTGCGCACCCCCGACCCGGAGACCGGCGGGCGCGGCCTGCTGATCGTCGAGGGGCTGTGCGCCTCCTGGGGCAGCGCGCCGACCGTCACCGGCAAGATCGTGTGGGGCACCCTGCGCCGCCCCGGCGCGGGCCTCAGGCCCGCCGCAGCAGCGCGTCGGCGATGAAGAGGTCCTGCAGGGCGATGCCGGAGCTGTCGAAGACGGTGATGTCGGCCGGGTCGCGGCGGCCCTCGGCGCGGCCGGTCAGCACGTCGCCGATCGCCGTCAGCGGGCCGGCGCCGTCCGCGAGGTGCTGGAACTCGCCGATGCGCCGCGACTGGGCCGGCAGGTCGCAGAAGAGGCGGGCCCGCTCGAACAGCGCCGGCGGCAGCTCCTGCTTGCCCGCCGCGTCCGAGCCCATGCTCGCCACGTGCGTGCCCGGGCGCACCCAGGCGGCGTCGAACAGCGGCCCGGTCGCGGTCGTGGCGGTGACGATGACGTCGGCGGCCAGGCACGCCTCGCGCGCCGGGGTCAGCGTGCCCGCCAGCCCCCGGCCCGCCAGGCGCGCCAGGAACTCCTCGCCGCGCTCCGTGCTTCGGGCGACCACGAGGATCGACCCGACGGGCCGGACGCGGCTCAGGGCGGCGCACTCGTACAGCGCCTGATGCCCCGTGCCGAAGACCGTCAGGGTCGCGGCGTCCGGGCGGGCCAGGGCGTCGGCGGCGACCGCGTCGGCGGCGGCGGTACGGTAGGCGTTGACGACCCCGGCCTCCACCACCGCGGCGATGCGGCCCGCCGCCTGGTCGAACAGCAGCACGATCGAGTTGTGCCGCGGCTGCGCGGCCGGCCAGTAGCTGCCGACCTTCAGCCCGGCCAGGCCGGTCGACGCGGCCGACTTGACCGTGAACCGGTTGCGGGGATCGGAGCCGTGCGCGAGCACCGCCGGGAAGACCTCGGCCCGGTCGTCGACGGCGGCGATGAGCGCCTCGCGCGCCGCCGCGAACGCGAGCTCCTCGTCGATCAGGGCGGCGGAGTCCGCCTCGGACAGGAACCGCATGGTCACCAGCCTCGCACTCGGGGCCACTCGGCCTGGATCGTCCGCGAGCCGGGCTCGAGGACGTGGTACCGCTCGTGCTGCGCCGCGGTCGCGCACGCGTGGATCGGCAGGATGCGTACCCGGCCGCCGACCGGGATGTCGGGCAGCTCCGCGGTGCCGCCGGGGCGGACGGCGAGGATGCCGTGCTCCTGGCTGGCGTCGGTCATGAGCAGGTCGTCGTACGGGTTGCCGTCGAGGTCGGCGACGAGCCCGTACGCCTGGTCGACCCGCTGGCGCCCGGTACCGCGGTCGCGTGAGGTGGCCATCCACCCGCCGTCGGTGAGGATCCGGCCCAGGTCCGGCCGGTGCCCGATGACCGTGGTGACGACGCTCAGCGCGAGATCGGCGTGGGTGCACACGCCGATGCCGGCCATCACCAGGTCGAAGAAGACGAAGTTGCCCGCGCGCACCTCGGTCACGCCGGTCAGGTCCGTCGCGAAGTGCGCGGTCGGGGTCGAGCCGACGCTCACGACCGGCGCCGCGAACCCGGCCGCGCGCAGGGTCCCGGCCGCCGCGACGGCGACGCGGCGCTCGTGCCCGGCCGCGGCCCGCAGCTGCTCGTCGCCGTCGGCGAAGTAGGACTCGCCGGCGTGCGTGAGCACACCGCGGGGCGCGCCGAGGGCCCGTGCGATGTCCACGAGGAGCGGACCATCCGGCGGTACACCACCCCGATGCCCGTCGCAGTCGACCTCGATCAGCGCCGGCACCCCGGCCGCCGCCACGGCCGCGGCCTGCTCGACGCTGTCGAGGAGCACGGTCAGGTCGACCCCGCGCCCGCGCAGCGCCCGCACGCGGTCCAGCTTGTGCGGCGCGATGCCGACCGCGTAGAGGATGTCGCGGTACCCGGCCGCGGCGAACGCCTCGGCCTCCGCCAGCGTCGACACCGTGACCGGGCCCGGCCCGCCGTCGTGGACCAGCCGCGCCACGTCGAGCGACTTCGCGGTCTTCACGTGTGGCCGCAGCGGTACCCCGAGCCGGTCCAGGTGCGCGCGCAGCCGCCGCACGTTCGTCGCGACCCGGTGCGGATCGAGCGCCAGGAACGGCGTATCGGGATCGTCAAGCGTGCGTGGGCTCATGCCGTCGGCTCCTTGTCCTTGCGGCTCTCGGCGAGGTCGGCGTAGACGGCGGACCGGGACACCCCGAGACGGTCGGCGACCCGGGGCACCGCGTTGCGCACGCGGAAGACCCCGCGCTCGTCCAGCGCGCGCAGCAGCGCGATCCGCTCGCCCCGGCCCAGCCCGGCGGCGGGCCGGCCGCGGGCCAGCTCCTCGGCCCGCACGAGCGCGTCGACGACGTCCTCGAAGTCGTTGGTGAACGTGGTCGCGGGCGGCTGCGGCGGTACCGCCCCGGCGAGCGCGCTGAGCAGGTCCCCGGCCTGCCGCAGCGCGGTGACGTCGACGTTCACGCAGAGCGCCCCGAACACCCGCCCGTCCGGGTCGCGCAGCGGCATCGTCGAGGACTTCACGACCCGCCCGTCCGGCGTGCGCGAGACGTAGTTCAGGTCGTTGCCGGCCGCGTCGCCCTGAGCGAGCACGGCGAGCCCGATCTCGCTCAGCGCCCCGCCGACCGCCCGCCCGGTGACGCTCCCGGCCACGGCGACGACGGACCGCTCCCCGCGCCGGTAGTCGTGCAGCACGACCTCGCACGTGGGCCCGAACGTTGCCGCGATCCCGTCCGCGACGGGCCGCAGCGCCGCGAGAATCGCATCGGCCCCGTCCACCCGCCTATAGTAACCGTCCAGGAGCTGGACGGAAGATCCAGGGCTCAGAGCAGCTTGAGGGTACGGGCCGACCGCGCGCTCGCCGCCGCCAGTTCGGCGTCGATCCGCGCGTTCAGCGCCGGCGGGACCACCACCGCGGCCGACTCGCCGCCCAGCGCCTCCAGCACCCGCGCGCGCAGCCCCTGCGGCGGGTGCGTGTCGAACAGCTCCACCGCGTCGACCGACGTCGCGCGCCGCGCGGGCAGGGCCGGCCCGACCTCCACGAGGAGCTTGGCGACGGACTCCGGCCACTGGGCCAGCGGCCGCCCGGCCCGCGCGTTGCGCCGGATGAGCATGACCACGCTGTCGCCCAGGAGCAGCACGTCACACAGCTCGGCCGCCGCGGCCCGTCCGGCCACGGCCGCGGCGAGGCGGTCGGCCCGGTACTCGGCCCGCTGCCCGTCGCGCACCGCCAGCACGGCGAGGCCGACCCGCAAGGGCAGGATCAGCCCGCGCAGTACCCCCGTCACGACCGCCATCACCAGCCGGGTGGCGATCGAGGCGGTCGCCATGCGCACCGGCACCAGCCACCCGTCGAGCCGCTGCAGCGCCGTCACCGCCGGCTGCACGAGCAGCCCGCGGCGCGGGTCGCCGTTGACGAAGTGCCCGAGCTCGTGCCCGAGCAGCGCGACCCGCTGCTGTGCGGACAGCGCGTTCCACAGCGGCAGCCCGACCACGAGCACGGCCCGGCGGCGCAGCCCGACCCGCGCGGCGGAGGCGTTGAACACGTCCTCCTCGACGTAGACGGCGGGCACCGGAGCGCCCAGCGCCGCGGCGACGAGCCCGACGAGCCGATGCAGCTCGGGCGCCTCGGCGGGGGCGACCTCGGTGGCGTACTTCGGCACGCGCCCGAACCGCGGCCGCAGCTCGACCGCGGTGCCGACCAGGATCACCGCGGGCACCAGGCCCAGCCCGGGGAACGACAGACTGCCCAGCCAGAGCCCGCCGGCGAACAGGACCGCGATCAGCGCGTACAACACCAGGCTCAACCCGATGAGCAGCCCGGCCGCCGCGGTGCCGCCCGGGCGCCCGCCGAGCTGGGCCTCGAACGCGCTCAGGCTGTGCCGCCGCGCCAGCCGGTGCGACCACCGGTCGATCCTCCGCCACACGAAATCTCCCGCCACGGCGAGAGATCATGCTCCACGGCCGCGGCCACGTACAGCCCGCCGCCGGTATGGTGCGCTTCCCGGTCGCCGCGCTCGCCGCCGGCCGGTGGGACGGCCCGGACGGGCTCCTGGTCGCCGGGGACCTGCAACGGCGGCCTCAGCGCCTGGGTCGTCCGGCCGGCGGACGGCGGTCAGGCGACGGGCTCGGACTCCGGGCGGTAGCCGTCGGCCTGGAGGCGGAACAGGCGGGCGTACTCCCCGGCCGTCTCCAGCAGCGACGCGTGCGTGCCCCGCTCCGTGATCTCCCCGCCCGACAGGACGACGATGGTGTCGGCCTCGCGCAGGGCGCCCAGCCGGTGGGAGATCAGCAGGCTCGTCGCGCCCGTGCGGTGGGTGTGCAGGCCGTGGTGGATGGCGTGTTCGGCCTCGGCGTCCAGGCCCGCGCTCGGCTCGTCCAGGATCAGCAGGTCGCGGCGGTCGCGCAGGTAGGTGCGGGCCAGGGCCAGGCGCTGCCACTGGCCGCCCGAGAGCAGGACGCCGTCGGAGTCGAAGTCGTCGACGAACATCCGGGACAGCATCGTGTCGTAGCCGCGGGGGAGGGCGCGCAGGACCGGGTCGATGCCGGCCCGCGCCGCCGCCGACTCGATGCGGTCCGTGTCGCCGAAGGCGGTCGTGTCGCCGAGGGCGATGTTCTCCGCGGCCGTCAGCTCGTAGGTCATGTAGTCCTGGAACAGCGCGCCGATGCGGGCGCGCAGGCCCTCCAGGGACAGCTCCCGCAGGTCGGTGCCGTCCCACAGGATCGCGCCCCGCGTCGGGTCGTAGAAGCGGCACAGCAGCTTCACGATGGTGCTCTTGCCCGCGCCGTTGAGGCCGACCAGGCCCACCGCCCGGCCGTGCGGGATGACGAGGCTGACGCCGCGCAGCACCCAGTCCTGGTCGGGGGAGTAGCGGAACCACACGTCGCGCAGCTCGATGCCGTGGCGCAGCGGCGGTACCGGGCGCGGGTCCGGCGGCCGCGGCAGGTCGGGCTCGGCGTCGAGCACGGCGCGGAAGTGGCGGTACAGCAACAGCGCGTGGTGCACCACCGAGACGCGCCCGACCAGCGCGGCCAGCGCCGTCTGCAGCGCGGCGATCCCGGCCACGAGCGCCGAGACGTCGCCGACCGACAGGCCGCCGCGCACCGCCGCGCGGGCGGCCCAGGCGAGCGTCGCCCCGAGTACCGCCGCCGAAAGCAGGCCCAGGAGCAGCTGCACGCGCAGGGTGCGGGCGTCGAGGCGGCGCCGCTGCCCGTCGGCCGCGGCGAGCTCGTCGAGCATGCGCCGGCGGAACAGCTCCGACAGGCCCAGCAGGCGGACCTCCTTCGCGGCCGGGATGCTGGTCTGCAGCTCGGCGTAGAAGAACTCGCGGCGCTCGTGCGGGCTGATGCTCCACATCATCGCCGCCTGCTCGCGGCTCAGCCGCACCTCGGCGAGCAATGCGGGCCCGAGGCCCAGCAGGGTGACGGCGGCGATCGCCGGGCTGATCGCGGCGAGCACCCCGACCAGGCCGCCCAGGGTCGCCGTGAGCTGGGCGATGCCGAGCACGCCGCCGACGACCTGGCCCGGGCCCGACCGCCCGGCGGACTGGGCCATGCGGAGGCGGTCGTGGAACTGCGGGTCCTCGAGCCGGGCGAGGCCGCCGAGACGCGCCGTGGCCCGGTACAGGTCCGACTGGGCGCGGCGGCCGACCGCCCGGCCCACCTGGTGCTGCAGGAACGTGCCGAGCGACGGCAGGGTGGCGGCGAGCAGCCCGGCGCCGACCAGCCCGGCGATGCTCACCGTGAGAGCTCCGGAGGTACCGCCGCCGCCGGAAAGCTCGTCGAGGGCGCGCTTGAGCAGCCAGACGGTGGCGACCGGCACCGCCGCGCCGAGCAGCGAGACGGCGGCGTCGCCGGCGAGCGGGCCCGGGCAGGCCCGGACGCCGAGCCGCACCGCGTGCCAGGCGTCGTGGAGGGGCTGGCGCACGCCGGGCACGTTACCGTGATCAATGTCGATGGGACAGTTTTCACGGCGCTTTCACGCCCGGCCCGGCGTTTCGCGGTAGCGCGTTGACACCTCTCCGCGCGGTCGCCGACCCTTCGATCGTCGTTGTTCGATCGAGAAAGGACGCCCATGGTCGCACTCGTGAACCGGCTCGCCGACCGCATGCTCGCCCGGATGGCCCCCGCGCCGGCGGAGGCCGACTGCGCCTACCACCTCAGCTGCTGGTGCTCCGGCGGCCTGCACTGGTGCCAGAAGTGCATGTACGGCTGCCCGGGCGTGCCGAACCACTGCTACGCCAAGTACGCGACGGGTACATGCTGATCGGTTTTCCGGCCGGCGCGGGGGCGGAACGGACCGATCTGGTGGCACCGTCGCCGTGAAGTGGTTCCCGTGGTTCGTCGTGCGTGTGTCGGGCGGCAGCATGGCGCCCGCCCTGCACGACGGCGATCTGCTGCTCGCCCGCCGGTACCGCGGCCGGCCCCTCCGGGTCGGCGACATCGTGGTGCTGCACCGGCCCACCGCGCCGGTGCGGCTCCCGCCGGGCGTGCAGATCCAGGCCGGCCCGGTCGCTCCCCAGCGGCCGGGCTGGCTCGTCAAGCGCGTCGCCGAGCTGGTGGAGCCCGGCGCGATGGTCGTGCTCGGCGACACCCCCGGCTACGACTCGCGCCTCTTCGGCCCCGTCCCGGTCAGCGCCACCATCGGGGTCGTCGTCAGGCGACGACCTTCACGTCCTTCCAGAACGCCACCCGGTCGCGCACCATAGCGGCGTCGGGCTTGGGCTCCGGGTAGTACCAGACGGCGTCGTCGCTGCGGGCGCCCTCGTGCTCGAGCGAGTAGTACGACGCGGTGCCCTTCCACGGGCAGACCGTGTGCGTGCCCGACTCCCGGACCACGTCGTCGCGCAGTGCGGAGCGCGGGAAGTAGTGGTTGCTCTCGACCACGACGGTGTCGTCGCTCTCGGCGATGACGATTCCGTTCCAGACTGCTTTCGGCATACAGCCACCGTAGCGCGGGACATCGGGCCCTGCCGTGGCGGCGGCAGAGCCCGATGCGCCCGTGGGGTCAGCCCAGCCGGAACTTCTGGGCGGCCGTGGTGTTGCAGTCCCAGATGTGCAGGATGTCACCCGCGTGCTGGTTGTTGTTCGGGTCGTCCAGGCAGCGGCCCGACGGCGGGTTGTAGAGCGTCCCGTCCGCGCGGGTGGTCCACGTCTGCGACCCGGTGCCGTTGCAGTCCCACAGCTGCACCGCGGTGCCGTTGGCGGTCCCGCCGTTGACGACGTCGAGGCACTTGCCGAGGGTCCGCAGCGTCTGGTCGCCCGGGGCCGACCACCGCTGCGCGTCGCTGCCGTTGCAGGTGTACAGCTGGACCGCGGTGCCGGAGTTCGGCGACGCGTTGGCGACGTCGGCGCACAGCCCGCCCGGGCCGGTGACCGGGCCCGGCGGCAGTTTCCAGACCTGGGCGGAGGAGCCGTTGCAGGTGTACATCTGCAGCTGCACCGCCCCCGGGGTGGTGTTCGAGTTCGGCACGTCCAGGCACTGCCCGCCGGAGGTGAGGGCGCCGTTGGACTGGTGCGACCACTGCTGCGCGGCCGCGCCGGAGCACGTGCTGATCGTGACCCCGGCCCCGGCGGTGAGGCACTTGCCGAGCACCCGCACCGTGTTGTCGGACCCGTAGGCGAACGTCTGCGCGGCCGAGTGGTTGCAGCCGTACAGCTGCATCGCCGTGCCGTCCGCCGACACCCCGCCGCGCACGTCCAGGCACAGGCCGCCGGCGCCGATGACCTCGCCGCCGGTCGGGTTGGCGGTGGCCGAGCCGGCCAGCGAGACGGTGTGCGCGGCGTTGAGCGGCAGCGCGCCCGTCGTCACCGTCACCGTGCGCCGGTTGGCGTTCCACGACCACGCCGTCTCCGGCACCTGCACCCCGTCCACGCTGACCGCCGTGGGCGCGTTGGAGTTCGAGAGCCGCAGCGTGTACTGCCGGGAGGCCGGCGCCCCCGGGAAGGACCCGGTCTGCGCGCCGATGGTGAGCGTGCGCGACGCCTCGCTCCACGCCAGCGGGGCGCTGGTCGCGGCCGTCGACGTGCCCTCACCCGCGTCGGAGTACAGCGAGAAGCTCCCGTCGGCCCCGGCGGCCACGTTGACCGTCAGCTGGGTCAGCGGCCGCTGGCCGGCGTTGTCGACGTAGTCGGTGCGGGTCGTCAGGATGCCCCCGGACCTGATGAGCACAGGCATCTCGGTCAGCGGGGCCGACACGGTGACCGTGGCCGGTCCACTGTAGACGTTCCCGGTGAAGTAGTCGGTCCAGGTGCCCGGCGGGACCCACATCGAGCGGGAGCCGGAGCTGCTCGTGATCGGCGCGACGAGGACGTTGTCGCCGTAGAGGTACTCGGTCGGGTTCGTGTACGCCTCGTTGCTGGCCGGGTAGTTGAGGTACAGCGGCCGCACGATCGGCACGCCTGTCGTGTTCGCCTGCTTGGCGAGGGTGTACGTGTACGGCACGAGCGCCTCGCGCAGCCGCAGGAACGTCTCCGCGCTCGCCGCCGCCGTGCCCGTGTAGTTCCACGGCAGCCGGTCGCCGTGGTCGGAGTGCAGCCGGTCGATCGGCTGGAAGGTGCCCAGCTGGACCCAGCGCGCGTACATGTCGTCGGCGAGGTGCCCGCCGTGGAAGCTGCCGATGTCGTGGCTGACGTTGGAGAAGCCGGCGGCCGCCGCGTCCGGAGTGAACCGGGCCTCGAAGTTCAGCATGTCCCACGTGGCCGGGGTGTCGCCGGTGAACTGCAAGGTGTTGCGCCGCTCGGCCCACGGCCCGACGGCGAAGCTGGAGTCGTCGTTGCCGTACTCCGCGCCGCCGATGCGGCCGAAGGAGAACCCGCGCAGGCCCCGGGCCGTCGCGGCGTCCGCGTAGGCCTGGTTGATCCAGGTGTCCGGCGACACGTGCGGGTTGGACGCGGTCGAGGCGCCGCAGCCGGTGCAGTAGTCCAGCCACCACGTGCGCACGCCCTGCTGCTCGAAGGGCTTGTGCAGGTTCATGTACGCGCTGAGGTGCGCCGGCTTCGACCAGTCGAACACGTAGTTGCCGCCGTCGGGGATCAGCCCGCCCGCGGTGCTGCTGGCCGCCGCGTACTTCGGGTCGTTGCCGGCGATGCTGGTGTGGATGTTCAGCGAGACGTTCAGCCCCTGCTGCTTCGTCCAGTTCAGGAAGCCCTGCGGGTCGGGGAACAGCGCGGAGTTCCAGTTCCAGCCGTTCCACTGGCTCGGCGACTTCCAGTCGGTGTCCACGACCAGCCAGTCGATCGGCGTGAAGGTGCTGCGGAACGTCGGCAGCAGGGAGTTCTGGTAGTCGCTCGTGCTGTAGCCGTAATAGCGGGAGTACCAGACGCCGTATGCCGACTGGGGCAGCAGCGCGGAGCCGCCGGTGAGCGCGTTGAGGTCGGCGAGGCCCTGCTTGTAGTTCTGCCCGTAGCCGAAGAAGTAGCCGTCCTGGTACGGCTGACTGCCGTGCGAGGGCCGGTCGGCGAGCGCGTGCGCGGCGCTGAACAGCGCGGTGCGGGAGTCGTCGAGCAGGTACCAGCCGGACCGGGCCAGGATGCCCGGGTGCTCGGGGACCGGGATCGTGCGCGGGTTGTCCAGCGAGCGCGACCAGCCGCCGAGGGCGTCCTTGGGCCCGGCGCCGTAGCCGGTGGTGAGCAGCGCCGTCGAGGCGGCCGGGAACGCGGTGGTACCGGTCGGCGTCAGCGCGATGCTGTCGATGTTCACGCGCCCGGAGTCCGACGCGTTCTGCACCAGCGTGACCGTGCTCGTGCCGGCCGGCAGGCTCACCGTCGCCGACGCGGTGCCCCACGTGTCCCAGCTGCCGGTCGGCGGCAGGCTGAGCTGCGGCCCGCCGGCGCTGCCGACCCTCGTGGACAGCGTGCGCGTGGTGTTCTGCCCGTCGCCGCCGGTCGCGTTGGCGTAGCGGACCTGCAGCCGGTAGCTGCCGGCCGCGGGCACGCCGCTGACGTCGACCGCGCTCCCGGAGCCGGCGGACTCGATCCCGGCGGCGAACGCCGAGCCCGTGTAGCCGGTGTGGTCGTAGGCGGGCGTGGCGCGCCCGGTGAGCAGCGCGTTCTCGGCCTCGCAGGCGGTGTTGTAGGCGCAGTAGCTCGGGAAGGCGGGCTGGGCCGTCACCCCGGTGGACAGCGCGACCGAGAGGTTCGCGGCGGTGAAGGCGCCGCTGCCCTGCTTGTAGCGCAGGGTCAGCGCGCTGGTGCGGATTTCGCGGTACCCGTCCGACGTGGCGGTCGTCGTGTACGACGGCACCGGGAAGTTGCGGTTGACCACGTTGAACGTGGTCGCGTCCTGGAAGGCGCCGTCGCCGGCGTACTCGAGGCGGATGAGCGTCGGGGTGAGCACCTCGAAGCGGGCGTTGCCGTCGGTGACGACGTTTGTGGCAGCCTGGGCGGGCTGAGCCGGCTGGGCGGCGACGAGCGCACCCAGCAGGAGCGCGAGCGCGGCGGTCTGGGACAGGAGGCGGCGTTTGAGCACGCTTTTCACTGAACTGCGGTGTAACTAAAGTTGTCAATACGTGTTTTGGGAATTGTTTACAGAACGCGCTCCGGTGTTCAAAGCGCCGCGCACGCGAACGGCTCAACCGGCGGCCTCGCCGTAGCGACCGCCTGACCGAGGCGATCGCCGACGCGTACGGCGCCCCGCCCGACGACGTCGCCTGCGCGGCCCTCGCCCGGTTCGTGCTGCAGATCCCGGCCATCACCCGCGGCCGCCGCGATCCGCAGGCCGCCGTCGAGACCGTCTTCGCCATCCTCACCGATGGCTGGCCGCGGGTACCGTTCCAGGCATGATCGAACCGTTCAGCCCGCGGGCCGGCGCCGAGCAGTTGGCGGACCTCCGCGCCCGGCTGCGGGCCACGCGCTGGCCGGACGAGCCCGCGGGCGCGGGCTGGGACCTCGGCGCCGACGTCTCCTACCTGCGCGAGCTCGTCGCGTACTGGGCCGACGGCTTCGACTGGCCCGCGCAGGAGGCGGCGCTGAACCGGCTGCCGCGCTACCGGGTCACCCTGGGCGACGGCCTCGGGCTGCACGTCGTGCACGCCCGCGCCGCGGCGCCGGCCGGACCGGCGTTCCCGGTGGTCCTCGGGCACGGGTGGCCGGACTCCTTCTGGCGGTACACCAAGGTCATCCCGCTGCTGACCGACCCGGGCGCGCACGGCGGCGACCCCGCCGACGCGTTCGACGTGATCGTGCCGGACATGCCCGGCTACGGGTACTCCGACCGGCCCGCCGGGCCGCCGGTGAACACGATCCGGGTGGCGGGGCTCTGGGCCGAGCTCATGGACGTGCTCGGCTACCCCCGCTTCGGTGCGGCCGGCGGCGACATCGGCGGGGGCGTGAGCCGGTACCTCGCCCTCGATCACCCCGAGCGGGTCGTGGCCGTGCACCGCATGGACGTGGGCATGCCCGTGTACACCGGCGACCCGGCCCTCCTCGCGCCCGAGGAGCGGGCGTTCCTCGACTCCGCCGCGGCCTGGGGCGCGGCCGAGGGCGCCTACGCCGCCATGCACCGCACCAAGCCGCAGACCGCCGCCGTCGGGCTGCACGACTCCCCGGCCGGGCTCGCCGCCTGGATCGCCGAGAAGCTGCGCGCCTGGAGCGACTGCGGCGGCGACCTCGAGAGCGTGTACTCCAAGGACGAGATCCTCACCAACATCACCATCTACTGGCTGACGGGCACGATCGGCCCGGCGATGCGGATGTACCGCGCGAACGGCGCCATCCCGCCCGCGCAGCACGCCCGCCGGGTCGAGGTACCGTCCGGATTCTCGCTCTTCCCCGGCGACCTCGTCCGCCCGCCCCGCGCCTGGCTCGACCGCATCGCGAACACCACCTACGTGACCTCGCCGGCCCGCGGCGGGCACTTCGCGCCGTTCGAGCAGCCCGCGCTGTACGCGCAGGAGCTGCGCGACTTCTTCCGCCCGTTCCGCGACACCGTCCGGCGCTGACGCCAGGGCGGTGATGCCGGCATCGCCGTCGCCCGGCGGCCGGGCGGGCTCGTTCACGCCATGTGCGGCCGGCATACGCCGGGGGCCCGCCGCGGTGTGCGGCGGGCCCCCGGTGGTGCCGGTCAGGCCGGCACGAGCTCCGGCTCCGGCGTGGGCAGGTGCTCGTGCGCCCGGCCCTCGACGTGCAGCTCCGGCAGCAGGCGGCCCAGCCAGGCCGGCATCCACCAGTTGGCCCGGCCCAGGATGTGCATGACGGCCGGGACGAGCAGCAGCCGGACCACTGTCGCGTCGAGCAGGATCGCCGCGGCCATGCCGACGCCGATGACCTTCAGCACCAGGTCCGGGCTCGGGACGAAGGCGGCGAACACGGCGATCATGATGGCCGCGGCGGCCGTGATGACCCGGGCCGTGCCGGCGAGTCCCTCCGTCACCGCCCGGCCGTTGTCCGCGGTGCGGGTCCAGACCTCGCGCATGCGGCTGACCAGGAACACCTCGTAGTCCATCGACAGGCCGAACAGCACCGCGAACATGAGCACCGGGATGAACGCGGGCAGCGGGGTCTCGGTGTCGATGCCGATCAGGCGGCCGGCCCAGCCGCCCTGCAGCACCAGGGCCACCACGCCGTAGGCGGCGGCCACGGAGAGCAGGTTCATCGCGGCGGCCTTGACCGCGACGGCGACGCTGCGGAACGACACGAGCAGCAGGAGCATGGACAGCAGGACGACGCCGCCGATGAGCAGCGGAAGGCGCCGGGAGATGTTGGCCGTGCTGTCGATGGCCGTCGCCGTGACGCCGCCGACGTGCACGACCGCGCCGGTGCCGGCGACCGAGGCGGGCAGGGTGTCGCGGAGGCGCTCGACGAGCCGCTCGGTCCGTTCGTCCTGCGGGCCGTACTTCGGCAGCACCGTGATGACGGCGGTGTCGCCGGCCCCGTTGAGCTGGCGCGGCAGGGCGGCCGCGACACCGTCGGTGCGTTGCAGCGCGGCGGCGATGGCGTCCAGCGGCGCCTCCCCCGCGGGCAGCTCCACCGCGAGCACGAGCGGGCCGTTGGCACCGGGGCCGAAGCCCTCCGCGACCAGGTCGTACGCCTGGCGGGTGGAGGTCTCCGCGCGGTTGTTGCCCGCGTCGGGGAAGCCGAACCGCACGCCGAGGAACGGCGCGGCGAGGGCCAGCAGGATCGCCACGCCGGCGAGGGCGGCGAGGAACCGGTGGCGCTGGACGGCACGGCTCCAGCCCAGCCAGGCACGGCCCGGCTCGATGTGGCCGCCGGCGGCGACGGTGACGGCGGCGCGCCGGCCCAGCGGCAGGCGGAGCTTGTCGACGTAGCGGCCGAGGTACCCGAGCAGCGCCGGGAACAGGGTCACGCTGGCGACGAGCGTGACCAGGACGCCCAGGATGGTGACCAGGCTCGCGCCGCGCATGAAGGACAGGCCCATGGCGAACAGGCCGAGCATGCTGACGATGACCGTGCTCCCGGCGACCATGACCGAACGGCCGGCCGTGTCCAGCGTCGCGACGGTGGCGGCCTCGGGGTCGAGCCCGGCGGCGCGCCACTCGCGGAAGCGGGTGACCATCAGCAGCACGTAGTCGATGCCGATGCCGATGCCCATCATGGTGGCCAGCGACGTCGACCAGTCCGGCGCGTCGACGGCCAGGATGAGCAGCCCGGTCAGGCTGCTGCTGACGGCCAGCCCGGCGACCGCGACGATGACGGGCAGGCCGGCGGCCACGACGGAGCCGAACATGAGCAGCAGGATGACGATCGCGGCGGCCAGGCCGATGCCCTCGGAGCCGATCGCGCCCTGCTCGGCCCGCTGGATGCTCTGGCCGCCCAGCGCGACGGTCAGGCCGGGGTGCTCGGCGGCGTGGGCGATGTCCAGCAGCCGCTGACTGTCGGCGACGGGCATGTCGTCGGGGTTCGTGACGTCCAGGCGAAGGTCGGCGGCGAGGGTGCGGCCGTCCCCGGCGATCGCCCCGGGCTTGGTGAACGGGTCCTCGGCGGCGGTCACGTGCGGCGCCTTGGCCAGCGCCGCAAGCAGCGCCTGGACCTCGCCCTGGACGCCGGCGACGCCGCCGTCGGCGCGCACGACGACCGAGACGGTCGCCCCGGACTGGCTCGGGAAACGCTGCTCGAGCAGCTCGAGGGCCGCCTTGGAGTCCGAACCGGGCGCCGAGTAGTCGGCCTTGAAATCGCCGCCGAAGAACGCCGAGAGCACGACGGAGGCGGCGAGCGCGGCGAGCCAGGCGAGGACGGTGATGCCTCTCCGGCGGTAGGACAGGCGCCCGAGACGCCCGAGCGGGCCGAGCTTGGGCCCCGGTTGACCTGCTGGTTCGGCTTGCGGGCGCGTTGCGAGGTCGGTCATCGTTCCTGCCTCAGATAATGTCGCGTCATCTCCGTTACGACTATTAACGAACACTACGAGCCATCACTTGTCAAGCGGCTTCACGTCTGTAACGATGCTTAACGCACCGTTCATCGGAAGGAACACCATGGGTAACACCCCGCGCCCCGCCCCCCGGCGCGAGAAGGCCCGCGCCGCCACGATCGAGGAGATCAAGCGCACGGCGGTCACCCTCATGCACGAGCACGGCACCGCCGACCTCAAGTTCACCGACATCGCCCGCGCGATGGACATGACCCCTCCGGCGCTGTACCGGTACTTCGCCGACCGCGACGCGCTGCTCAGCGAGCTCATCACCGACGCGTACAACGACCTCGGCACCGCCGTGGCCGAGGCCCGCGACGCCCTGCCCGCCGACGACATCGCCGGCCGGTTCCGCGCCATCACCCACAGCTACCGCCGGTGGGCCCGCGAGGAGCCGCAGCGCTTCGCGCTGATCTTCGGCCTGCCCGTCAGCGGCTACGTCGCCCCCGAGGACGGCTCGACGACGGAGGCGGCCCAGCGGGCGATGTCGCAGATGTCCGCGCTGTTCGTGGAGGCGCTCATGGCCGGGCGGCTGGGCCCGCCGCGGATCCGCGAGGTCCACCCGGCGATCGCGGCCTGCGCCGAGACCAAGAACGACGAGCTGCCCGTCGCCATCCCGGCCGACACCTTCCAGGCCATGCTGCACGTGTGGTCGTCGCTGCACGGCTTCGTGTCGCTGGAGGCCTACGGGCACTTCGCCTGGATCGACGAGGCCGGCGTCGACGCGCTGTTCGAGACCCACGCCCGGCTCACCGCGCAGAACGCCGGGCTGCCGGTCGACTGAGCACCGGCCCCGGCCCGGTCCGTGCACGGCGCCGTCGACGGTGGTCCGTACCGGGGCCCCCACGCGCCCGGCCCCGCCGGTCAGCGGCGCACGTTCGTCCGTTCGTGGTCGCGCAGCCGGGCCGCGGCCAGCGCGCGGTCGGCCGGGCGGTCCTCGTCCTCGGCGCGGTCGCGGGCGAAGACACGGACGAGATCGTGCAGTGCGTAGCGGCCGGGCGCGGGCCGCTCCAGGAGATGCTCGTCGGCCAGCCGCTGCAGCCGCGGGACCGCGGTGGCGGGGTCGGTGCCGAGCAGCGCCGCGGCCGCGCCCGCGTCGAGGTCCGGGCCCGGGTGCAGCGCCAGCCGCCGTAGCAGCGCCTGCGACTCGGGCGGCAGCGCGCGGTACGACGGATGCAGCGCGGCCTCGACCTCACCGTCGAGGCGCAGGCGGGCGTGGCGCTCGTCGAGGCGGTCGGCGTGGTCGGTGACCGTCCACCCGGTGCGGGCCGCGATCTGCCCGGCCGTCAGGCGCAGCGCGAGGGGCAGGTGGCCGCAGCGGTGGGCGACCCGGCGGTACGCGTCCGGGTCGGCGCCGACCGGCACGCCGGGCACCGCGCCGCGCAGCAGGCGCTCGGCCTCGGCCGGCGTGAACGGGCACAGGCGGATCCGGGTGTCCACGTCGTCGAGGCGGCGCCGGGACGTGACAAGCGCCTGGGCGTCGGGGACGGCGTCGAGCAGGGGCCGCACCTGCTCCGCCGACGCGGCGTTGTCCAGCACCAGCAGCACCCGCCGGCCCTCCAGCCGCGCCCGCAGCGCCGCCGCCCGGTCCGGCGTGGCGGGGTGACCCAGCAGGCGCAGGAAGCCGTCGAGCACCTGGCCCGGCTCGGCCGGCGGCAGCGCCGGATCGGGGTGCCGCCCGCGCAGGTCGGCGAAGAGCGTCGCGTCGAAGCGGCCCTCCGCGGCGAGCCGGTGCGCGGCGTGCACGGCGAACGCGGTCTTGCCGACGCCGGGCATGCCGCTCACGACGGTGACCGGCCCGGCGATCCGCCGCCGCTCGGCGTCGCGGCCGACGAACGCGATGTCGGCCGGCAGCCGGTCGGCGACCCGGACGCGGGCCGCCGCCTCCGTACCGACGCGGCCGTCGCGCAGGGCCTGCCGCCAGCGGGCCAGGTACTCCGGGTAGTCGTGCAGCGCCTGGACCACCGCGACCATCAGCTCCGCGTTGATGCGGCGGCGGCCGGTCTTGAAGCAGTCGACGACGGTACCGCGCCGGGCCAGTTCGTCCGCCCGGCGCCCGGCGGCCCGCCAGCGCGCGTTGATCCGGCGCGTGATCGTCTCGAACGACGGGTCCCCGGCCCACGCCTTCAGCCCGCGCAGGCAGCCGACGAGCTCGTCCAGGCCGTGCGCCCGCGCCGGGTCGGGCGGCAGCGCCATGCTTCCCCCGTCCTGTCGTACAACTCCAAACGATCCCGTACGGCGAACCCGTAGCGACATCGAAACATGGACCCGTAGCGTTTGCTACGGGAATGCTGCCTGTACAGCGCAGACACCGCGGCCGCCCATACCCCCCGGGCGGCCGCGGGCCCCGCTGCTCAACGCTCGCTCGCGTAGTACCGGTAGAGCAGATGCGCGGCGGCCGCGACCTCGAGCCCGGCCGCGGCAACGAGCAGCAGCCCGAAGGCGTTGCCCGGCGTACATCATCACCGGGACCGGCTCGGGCCACCGCCCGGCGAGCTCGCAGGCCGCGAACGTCACGCCCGTCGTGCGCCACCCGGCCCGGCGCCACCGCATCACGGCGTACCCGAGCGCATCCGCGGCGCCCGCCGCCGTCCGGTGCCGGCGTCGCGTGGGTGCCTGGCGCACCACCTGGCCGGCCGGCTCGGTGCCGCTGCCGGGCCGTCGAACGCTGGCATCGGTCTTGTCGAAGCCTCAACGTATCGCGGCGGAAACCTGCAAGCAGTACTCAAGCCGCCGTCAGGCCGCCGGCAATGAAGGCGAGCGTGAGCCGCTCGAAGTGCCGGCGGGCGGCGGCGGGGGCGTCGCGCAGCGGGCCCTGGCCGGCGAGTACCGCCAGCCCGTGCACGGCCGACCAGACCGGGTATTCGATGCCGTCCCGGCGCCCGGGGTCGAGCACGCCCGCGACGACCAGCTCGTCCAGCGCGGCGCGCAGCTGGCCCAGGGGCGAGCGGTCCGGCCCGGCCCGGCCGACCGTGTAGGGGTGCTGCTGCGGCAGGGCGAACGCCGTCGCGAACAGCCCCGGCTCCCGCCGCGCGAAGTCCAGGTAGGCGGCGCCGATCGCACCCAGGCGGCGGCGGGCCGCGGCGGGTTCGCCGTGCCGGCCGCGCACCCGGGCGACGTCCGCGGCCATCCGGTCGGCCAGCTCGCCCATGGCCGCCGCGCACACCGCGGCGAGCAGCTCGTCGCGGTCGGCGAAGTGCCGGTAGGCGGCGTTGGGCACGACGCCCACCAGTCGGGTCGCCTCGCGCAGCAGCACCGCCTCCGGGCCGCCGGCCCGGGCCAGCTCCAGCCCAGCGGCGACGAGTCCGTCGCGGACGGCGCCCGGCGCGCGCCGGCGCGCGGACGGCGGCGGCGGCCCAGCGGCCGGACCGGTTGTCATGGCACCACGGTACCAACGTGGACACCGTCCACCTCCGGCGCTAGTGTGGACAGTGTCCACTAGACGACGAGGGGGCCACGATGGGCAGGAACGACGCGGCGGCAAGGCCGCAGGATCGGACGCTGGTGACCGCGGAGCAGTGGTTCGCCGGCGGGCAGCGGGTCCCGTACCACCCCGGCCACGCGCGCATCCTCGACGAGGACGCCCCCGGCGCGCTGCGGGTCTTCCACCGCGTCGCCGCCGTGCGGCCGGACCCGGACGCCGTGTGGCTCACCATGCTGCCCGGGTTCCCGGACGGCTCCTACGGTTGGGCGCAGGTGGACCGGCTGCTCGGCGACGACCTGGGCCCGCGCCTGTACGTCGAGCCGGTGGGCCAGGGCGACTCCGACAAGCCCGCCGACCACCCGTACTCCACCATGGAGCGCGCCGACCTCGTCGAGGCGATGTGGCGGCATCACGGCGTGCGCCGCACCGTCGTGGTCACCTTCGACTACACCTCGCTGGCCCTGCTCGAACTGCTGCGCCGGCAGCTGGAGCACCGGCAGCCCGCCGCCGCGACGCCGGCCATCGCCGCCGCGTTCATGATCAACGGCGGCCTGTTCGCCGACGCGCACACCCACCCGTGGCAGAGCACGCCGCTGCTGCGCACCCGGCTCGGCGCGCTGGGCATGCAGCGGGCGCAGCGCTCCCCGCGCCAGTTCGACGCGGCGATGATCCGGGCCCGGATGTACTCCCGCGGCTACCACCCCACCCCGCAGCAGCTCGCCGAGCTGCGCTCCGCCGTCACCCGCCGCGACGGCGCCGCGTTCCTGCACCACGCGGCGGGCTTCGTCGCCGAGCACCGCCACCACGCCCGGCGCTGGGACCTCGCCGCGATCGCCGCCGAGCTGGACGGCACGGTCGCCCTCGTCGTGGCCGGCAGCGACGAGGACCCGTACGAGCACCGGCAGGTCCGGGCCGCCCGCGAGCGCGTACCCGCGGCCGAGATCCTCACCTTCCCCGGCGGCCACCTGACCACCACCGAACACCCGGACCTGCTCGCCGCCGCGATCCGCGACGTCGCCACCCGCCACGGCGTTGCCACAGGGGCGGCCCCGGTCACCTGAGGCGACCGGCGGGCACGCGCATGCGGGGTGGATACGGCAGGCCGTACGAGGCCGCCGGACGCGGGCGGCCACACCCGGTCAGGGCGAATCGGTAGGGACACTGCCGCACCGGCGGGTGCGGCGTGGCCCGATGACGCCACCGCCCTGCGGGCGGAACAGAACCGGCGTATGCGCCGGCCCACCTCGCACATTGCGCGCGGCCTCGCAGAACGCCGCCCCGCGGCCGCAATCCGCCGCGGCTGCGGTGGGCGCCGCTTCGAGGTGTTCGTCGTCGTCATGGACTCCGGTCCGCGCGCGCTTACGCCATCATGGCGGCCGGTCTCGGGGAAACTGTTATGTCGTGGCCCGGATAAAGGTCGGGTACCGCGGCCGCGAAAGTTACAGCACAGCGACACACGCCAATACGTGAGCGACCCTCATTCCCTTGAATTGCCGGCCCGTCTCTGGCAGCGTCCGTTCGCGACTGTTAGCGCTAACACGGAACGTTCTGGAGGGCGCGTGAAGTCACTTCATCGAATGCTTGTCGCGGCCGCCGTGGCGACCGCGACCGCCATGGCTCTGACGCCCGGTCTCGCCGGGGCGGAGTCCAACGGCGGCGTGCGGGTCATGCCCCTCGGCGACTCGATCACCGAGGGCACGCAGGTGCCCGGCGGCTACCGGATCGGGCTGTGGCAGCGCGTGGCCGCCGGCGGCTACCGGGTGGACCTCGTCGGCTCGCAGTTCAACGGGCCGGCCGCGCTCGGCGACCACGACCACGAGGGGCACCCGGGCTGGCGCATCGACCAGATCGACGCCAATATCGCCGGCTGGCTGCGCACGTCGAACCCGCACACGGTCCTGCTGCACATCGGGACCAACGATGTGCTGCAGAACTACAACCAGTCCGGTGCGCCCGGCCGGCTGTCGACGCTCATCGACCACATCACGGCCGCGGCGCCCACCGCCGAGGTGTTCGTCGCCACCATCATTCCCCTCGCGAACTCCGGCCAGGAGTCGGCCGTGCGCACGTTCAACGCCGCCATCCCCGGCATCGTGCAGAGCCGGGCGAACGCCGGTAAGCACGTCCACCTGGTCGACATGCACGCCGTCCTGACCGCCGCCGACCTCGTCGACGGGGTCCACCCGACCGCCGGCGGCTACGACAAGATGGCCGCCACGTGGTACGCCGCGCTCCGGTCGGTGCCGGGCAGCATCGGCAGCACCGGCGGTCCGAGCTCGTCGCCGCCCGTCTCGCCCTCGAGCTCCGCTCCGTCCGCCTCGCCCTCGGGCTCCGCTCCGCCGGACGGCGGCCGGGCCTGCACCGCGACGTACGCCGTCACCGGCCAGTGGCAGGGCGGCTTCCAGGCCGCGGTCACCGTCACCGCCGGATCCGCCCCGATCGCGTCCTGGACCGTCACCTGGCAGTTCGGTTCCGGCGAAACGGTGAACCAGGTGTGGAGCGCGACGGTCACGTCCTCCGGCGCCGCGGTCACGGCCCGCAACGTGAGCTACAACGGCACTCTCAGCGCGGGCGCCAGCGCCCAGTTCGGCTTCCTCGGCTCCGTGAGCGGCAGTCCCGGCACGCCTGTGCTGCGCTGCACCGCCGCCTGATCAGGACAGGACGTACCCATGACCCGTATCCCAAGGCTGCTGCTCGCCGCGGCCGCAGCACTCGCGGCCGGCCTCGCCGCCCTGGTTCTGCCGGGCCCGCCCGCCCTGGCCGCCGGCCTGACCCAGGTCACCGGCTTCGGCAACAACCCGACCGGCCTCGGCATGTACATCTACGTTCCGGCCCGGGTCGCGCCCCGCCCGGCGCTGCTGGTGCTCGTGCACTACTGCGGCGGCTCGGCCAGCGGCATCTTCAACGGCAACGGGCACGACTACGTGACCGCGGCCGACCGGTACGGGTA
The DNA here is from genome assembly GCF_049995355.1 of Dactylosporangium sp. McL0621. Classification (NCBI taxonomy): domain Bacteria; kingdom Bacillati; phylum Actinomycetota; class Actinomycetes; order Micromonosporales; family Micromonosporaceae; genus Dactylosporangium; species Dactylosporangium sp. McL0621. The sequence continues at coordinate 6,580,961 of NZ_CP188259.1, read as the reverse complement.
CATCATCGTCGTGCCGGAGGCGACCCGCGACGGGCACTGCTTCGACGTGTCCACCCCGGCCGCGCTGAAGCGCAACGGCGGCGGCGACTCCACCGGCATCATGTCGATGGTCGGCTACGCCCGGTCGCACTACCCGATCGATGCGGGCCGGATCGTGGTGTCCGGGTTCTCCTCCGGGGCGATGATGACAAACGTCCTGGCGGCGCAGTACCCGGACGTGTTCGCCGCCGCGTCGGCGTTCTCCGGCGTCCCGGCCGGCTGCTTCGCGACCACCAACGGCTCGCTGTGGAACAGCCAGTGCTCCGGCGGCACCATCAGCAAGACCGCGCAGCAGTGGGGCGACCAGGCCCGGGCCATGTATCCGGGCTACACCGGCCGCTACCCGCGAATGCAGCTGTGGCACGGGACCACCGACACCACCCTCGCCTACCCGAACTTCGGCGAGGAGCTCAAGCAGTGGACCAACCTGAACGGGCTGAGCCAGACGCCGGCGTTCACCGATCATCCGCAGTCGAGCTGGACCCGGACCCGCTACGGCAACACCGGCACCCAGGCCACCGTCGAGGGCGTCAGCATCGCCGGCGTCGGCCACCAGCTGCCGATGTCCGGCCAGCTCGCGTACGCCATCAGCTTCCTCGGCCTCGACGGCGCGAGCAGCCCCCCGCCGTCGTCCAGCCTCCCGCCGTCGTCCAGCCCGCCGCCGTCGTCCAGCCCGCCGCCGTCGTCCAGCGCGCCGTCGTCGCCCTCCTCGTCGCCGTCCGCGGGATCGGCCGCGTGCCGCGTCTCCGACACCATCAGCGCCTGGAACACCGGGCTGACGAGCGCCATCACCATCACCAACACGGGTACGACGACCATCAACCACTGGTCGCTGGTCTTCACCCTCCCCAGTGGACAGACCATCACCGGCGGCTGGAACGCCACCTACACCTCGGCCGGCGGCCGCGTCACGGCCACCGACGCCGGTTACAACGCCGTCCTCGCGCCCGGCGCCTCGACCGACATCGGCTTCCAGGCCACCCACACCGGCAACACCGCCAAGCCGGACGGATTCACCCTCAACGGCTCCGCCTGTACCGCGGTGTAAGCCCCCGGACGGGGCGGCAAGGCACCGGCGCGATCCATATGGTGGCAGCAATCGATGCTCATCTACGAGGGGGAGTACATGCTTCGATCGTTGCGCCTTGCCGTCATCGTGTCGGCGGCCGTCGTCGTCGCCGGCATCGGGGCGGGGACCGCGCAGGCGGCGCCGGCGCCGCTGACCTATTCGCAGATCGCCGCTTTGCCGCCGCAGCAGCAGGCGAAGATTCTCGACCCGCTGCGGGCCGTTGCGGACGTCGCCGGCACGGTCGGCCGGTCGCAGGAGAGCGGCGTGTTCTCGGGCGTGCAGATCGACGCAACGGCCGGGGCCGTCACCGTCTACCTCACCGACCTCGGCCGGCAGAAGGCGTTCCTGGCGGCGATGCGCGCCGCCGACGCCGGGCTCGACACCCGGCCGGCCCGGTTCGCCCGTAGCCCGCTCACCCGGGCGGCGCTGGAGGCCGGACGGGACGCGCTGCTGGCCGGGTCCACGGCGGCCGACCTGACCGTGGAGAGCATCGTGGTGCCGGCCGACGGGACGGCCCTGCACGTGCGGGTGCGCGACACCGGCCGGGCGGCCCGGGCGTTGCCGGCGTCGGGCGCCGGGCTCGCGGCGCCGAACGGGGTGCCCGTCGTCCTGGAGCCGGCCAGTGATGGCGCCGACCGTTCGCGGGTGCGCGACACCCAGCCGTGGATCGCCGGCGAGGCGCTCGCCTCGGCCAGCACGTCGGAGTCCGCCGTGTACAGCTGCACCTCCGGGCTGCCCTCGCGGCGCATCTCGGACAACCGGTCGTTCCTCATCAGCGCCGCGCACTGCTTCAACGACAACGCGTCGGTCTACACCGGCTGGTCCGGTGGTGGGTTCAACTTCATCGGCACCGCCACCTACCGCGACAACCTCGACGACGCGATCGCCATCGACACCAGCAGCACCGGGATCACCGGCGGCCGCGAGTGGGACGGACCGGCGAACAACATCTACAACGTCACCGGCTCGGGCTGGTCGTACAACGGCGACATGACGTGTCAGGACGGCTTCAGCTCGAAGATTGTCTGCGGCCTGCTGGTCACCGGCGACAACATCACCTGGACCGGGTCGAACGGGGTGGGGCACCGCGGCGTCGAGGCGCATCAGGTGAACGGGCAGACCGCGTCCCGCCCCGGCGACAGCGGCGGCCTCGTGTTCTCCCTGAGCGGCACCACCCGGCAAGCGCGGGGCATCGTGAGCTGGGGCGGCGGCAGTACGACCCGCTGGACCGAGGCACCGTACATCTACAGCCAGTTCGCGATGCAGCTGGCACCGGCGGCCTAGGGGCTGTGTCGAAGTGGGGGTCGGAGCGAGGCGAGGCTCAGGCGTCGGCTGGGGCCGCGCCGGGCGCGCCCCGATACCGGGGTTGTATCGGGTCGGTGCAGCTGTCGCTCGACGACGGGGGTGTGACCGGGGTGGTTCCCGGCGGCGTCTGAGTCCGCCGCAGCCCGGCCATCCACTTCGACACAGCCCCTAACCGGCCAGGCGGGCCCGGGCGACCAGCAGCGCGGCGTCCAGCGGGAGCGGGATGCCGAGCGCGGCCTCGTCCGGGCCGGTCGGTTCGAGGGGGCCCTGCACGACGACGACGTCGTACCGGTTCGGGTGGGACCACACGCGCGACCAGGTCAGCGCCGGGCACAGGGTGTCGCGGGGGCCGAGGCGCTGCTCACTCGGGGCGCCCGGGCCGACGGCGAACCGGCGGCCGATCGCGTCCAGGCCCTGGGCGCTCGTGTCGCCCGGCCGGTTCAGCATCGGGCCGCCGCCGACGATGACGCCGTCCTCGAGGTACAGCACCTGGAACAGCTCCGGCGGGCTGGCCGCGACGACCAGGCCGGACTTCGCGGTGAACGTCACCGTGAGGTCGGGCCCGCGGTCGGTCCCGGCCCCGCGGACGGTCAGCGACATGGCCAGGCCGCCCCGGCTCGAGGCGGCGTCGGGCAGGCGGAGCCGCTCGCCACACATGTACACCGGCGTCGGGCCGCCGCCCGTGGTCCAGGCACCGATCGCCGCGGTCACGACCAGCACCGAGGCGACGGCCGCCGCGGCGCCGAGGACCGCTCGGCGGTGGCCCGTCCGGGGCGCGGCCGGGGCGGGCGGGCCGGCGTCTCCGGCGGCCGTCGCGACGTTTCGGCGCAGCCCCTGCTCACCGGGTGGCATGTCCGGCCGCCTTTCCGGGGATCACGGGGGCATGGTCAGGAGCGGGTCCAGGACTGGTTGGCGCCGCCGTTGCAGGTCCAGATCTCGACCTTGGTGCCGTTGGCGGTCGCGGCGCCGATGACGTCGAGGCACAGGCCGGACTGGACACCGGTGACGGTGCCGTTGGCGTTGACGTTCCACTGCTGGTTGGCGGCGCCGGTGCACGTCGCGATCTGGGCGGCCGCGCCGGCGGTCGTCGACTGGCCGGCGACCTCGAGGCACTTCGTGCCGTACACCATGAGCTGTTTGCCCGTGGTGAGGGTCCACTGCTGGTTGGTGCCGCCGTTGCAGTCCCAGATGGCCACCTGCGTACCGTTGGCGGTCGACTGGTTCGGCACGTCCAGGCATCGGCTGGAGCCCACGCCGCGCAGGACTCCGGTGGCGTTGCCGCCGTCGGCCGGCCCGACCGTGCCGGTCGCGGTGTCGACGGTCCAGCTCGACTGGCAGGTCATCGTGGCGCTGGTGCCGCCGATGGTCAGCGGTTGCCAGACGTAGCGGGAGTCGGCCAGGTTGCCGGGGTTCCAGCGATCGCCCAGGAACAGGTAGCCGGTGCCGCTGCTGCCCGACACCGGCAGGATCTGCGTGGTCTGGGAGTTGCAGGTGTTGGTGCCGGCCGGTGCGAAACTGCGGAAGGCGCTCCAGGTCCCGGTGATCGAGCCGGCCGTCGTGTACTGGTTGTCGTTGGTGTTCCAACCGGTGAGGTGCGAGCCGAACAGGTAGTAGGTGCCGCCGACCTTGACCATCGCCGGTGACTCGTACTGGTTGAGCGTCTTGACCAGCGCGGACACGCTCAGGAAGTCGGCCGAGAGCTGGTAGATCTGCAGCTTGGCGTTGGTGCGGTCCTCGCTGATGAGGTAGCCGGTGCCGCCGTCCAGGAACAGGTTGTCGTCCAGGCTGTCGTGCCCGGCGGGCTTGAAACTGCCCCGGTACTGATAGGTGCCGCAGATGCTGCTGCTGGTGGCCACTCCGCTGCGGCGCTCGGAGTAGCTACTGTTGTCGATGTGCATGTACATCACGTACGTCGCCGTGGCGGCGTTGTAGATGACGTGCGGGCGCTCGACGATGCGGTTGGGGCCGAGATCGCCGCCGGACTGGCGGGTGAGCACATTCGCGACGAACGTCCAGTTCTTCAGGTCGGCCGACGAGTAGCACTTGACGTTCTGGAACGGTGAGCCGCTGGTCTTGTCCTCGCCGAGCCAGTAGTAGACGCCGCCGACCTTGCTGATGTCCCCGCCGTGGGCCTGGATGACGTGGCCGGAGGTGTCGTTCCACACCGTTGCCGGGGTGATCGTCACCGGCGCCGCCCAGGCGGGCGAGGCCACGGCCGCGCCGAGTCCGACGGCGGCGACAAGCGCGGTGAGCGCGCGGCGCGTCTGCATGGCGATCCCTAACCAATGCGTCGAAGCGGATCGATGTATGCGGACATTAACACGACCGTTGCCCGGCGCGACATTGCCGGACGTGTTTCGATGGCCGGCCTTTGATCGCCGACGTCCGTAACACTTTTTGTCCGGCGGATCTGCGCCATTGTGGCGGCAATACACCATCGCCAACGGGCGTGATCGCGCCGCCGCGCGAGGCGGGGGTCAGCCTTTCACCGCGCCCGCGGTGAGCCCGTCGGTCAGGAAGCGCTGCCCGAAGGCGTACATGAGCACGACGGGGATGCTGACGAGCAGCGACGCGGCGGCGAGCTGGCCCTGCGGCACGACGTCCCCGGCGATCATCGACTGCATCCCGACGGGGAGCGTCTTGTACTCGTCCTTGGTGATGAAGACGAAGGCGAAGAGGAACTCGTTCCAGGCGTTGGTCAGGGTGAACAGCGCGACCGCCAGCAGCCCCGGCTTGGCGAGGGGCAGCATCACCCGGCGGAACGCCTGGATGCGGCTGCAGCCGTCGACCAGCGCGGCCTCCTCCAGCTCGACCGGGATCGACGAGAAGTACCCCGTCAGCAGCCAGGTCGCGAACGGCAGCGTGAAGGTCGGGTACGTCAGCACCAGCGACCACAGCGAGTCGGTGAGCCGCACCCCGATGAGCAGCTGGTACAGCGGGATGAACAGCAGCGCGCCCGGCATCACGTAGGTGAGCAGCACCGTGACGGTGAAACCCTGCGCCCCGCGGAACCGCAGCCGGGCCAGCGCGTAACCGGCCAGGGCGGCGCAGACGAGGGCCACCGTGGTGGACGCCAGGGACACCACAATGGTGTTGACGTACCAGCGGCCGAAGGGCTGGTTGGCGAACAGGTCAGTGAACTGCTGCAGGGTCCACGGCGTCGGCCACAGGTCGCTGTAGTGCATGACGATCTGGTCCTCGGACTTGAAGGCGGTGACGGCGATCCAGTACAGCGGCCCCAGCCCGAAGGCGAGCAGCCCGGCGAGCGCCACACCGGACCCCAGGTTCGACACCAGGGACGACGCCCGGCGATGGCCCCGGGTGGGCAGCGCCGAGACCACCCGCCCGACCGCCAGCGCGATCAGCAGGATTCCTCCGAGTACCACCGCCGCTTTCCAGAAGATCTGCGGCGAGGCCCAGAGCAGCAGCAGGGCGACGGCCCCGGCGATGACCCACGGCCGCGCCTTCCTCAGCTTTCCGGCCGGGCGGCGCGGCGCGGCGCCGGCGTCCCGGCGCATCGACCGGACCAGGACGAACACCAGGCCGCCGATGACCGGCAGCATGACGAGCGTGACCGCCGCCCCGGCGCCGTACTGCAGCTGCAGGATCGCCTTCGAGTAGGCGACGAGCACGTACGGCGCGGTCGCGTCGCCCGGGCCGCCCTGCGTCAGCAGCCAGATCAGGTCGAAGTTGTTGAACGTCCAGATCGAGGACAGGGTCACCGTCACGGTGATCACGTGGCGCAGTCCGGGCAGGGTCACGTGGACGAACCGCCGCAGCGACGAGGCGCCGTCGATGGTCGCCGCCTCGTACAGGTCGGCCGGGATGGCCTTCAACCCCGCGAGGAACGTGACGGTGAAGAACGGCACCCCCTTCCAGACGTTGACGAGGATCACCGACGGCATGGCCAGCGACGGATCGGACAGCCAGCCGGCCGGCCAGCTGTCGACCAGGTGGGCGCCGGCCAGCAGCGGCCCGATCCCGGACTCGGTGAGCAGCGCGTTGACGCTGCCGAAGATCGGATCGAGCAGCGAGCGCCAGCTGAACGCCGTCACCACCGTCGGGACCACCCACGGCAGCAGCAGCAACCCGGCCAGCACCGCCCGGCCGCGACGCCGGTGGTGCAGCAGCAGGGCCGCGGCGAGCCCCAGCACCACCTTGAACACTTCGGCGTACGCGGTGAACACGAACGAGTTCTCCACGCCCGTGCGGAACTGCTCGTCGCCGGCGAGGGCGATGTAGTTGTCCAGGCCGACGAACACGCTGTCCGGCCCGTGCCGCTCCGTCGTGCTGGTGAAGACCGACCGGGCGATCGGCACGAGCACGAGCCCGCCGACCAGCACCGCCGTCGGCGCCAGGAACAGCGCGGCCAGCCGCCAGTCGCGGCCCAGGCGGCGCTGGGTCGGGGTGAGCGAGCCGCGCCCCGGCAGCGGCGATGCCGCCGCCGCCGGGACCGGCGCGGTGCGGACCGAACTCACTGCGGCAGCCCTTGCTGGTTGAAGATCTGCACCATCTTCGCGTGGGCGGCGGTGACGGCCTTGGCGGGCGCCGTGCCCTGGACGACCTGCTGCATCATGTCGGTGAGGACGTAGGCCCCGACGGCGGCCTGCTGGCCCGCGCTGGCCTTCTGCGGGTAGGCCAGGCCGGTCTTCGTCTTCAGCGGCAGCGACAGCTGAGTGATCTTGCGCAGGACGGAGAACGCGGGGTCGCCGCTGGTGAAGAACGGGTCGGCATCCCAGACCTTGTCCCAGGCGGGCAACGCCAGGCCGGGCGCCTCCTTCGCCACCCCGAGCAGCGCCTTCGCGCTGACCAGGTACTGCGCCAGGAGCTTGGCGAGCGGAGCGTTCTTGGCGCCCTTGAACACGACGAAACCCTGGGACTGGCCGAGCAGCAGGGGGGTGTCGGTCGCCGGACCGATGCAGTCGGCGAACACGTGGGTCTTGTCGTAGACGGGGTTCTTCTTGGTCTTGGAATCCGCGTAGACGCTGAACTGGTTGCGGGTGTAGCCGAGGATGCCGGCCAGCCAGTTCTCGTTGTTGCTGGAGTCGGTCCAGGACGCGACGCCCGGCGGGAGCATCGCCTTGTACTTGGGGTTGGTGTAGATGTCGCCGAGGAAGGTGACCGCCTGCACGGTCTCGGGGGAGTCGAAGATGACCTTCCGGCCGTCGTTGTCCACGATGGAGCCGCCGTAGGCGTTGATCAGCGCCTCGATCATGCCGTTGGCGTCACCGGACCGGTTCACGGTCATGCCCCAGCCGTACCGGCGCTTGCCCGGATCGGAGATCGCCAGGCACAGGTCCCGCAGCTCCTCCCAGCTGTAGACATCCTTGGGGGTGATGCCCTTGTCCTGCATCCAGTCCTTGCGCAGGAACGACCCGATCCCGATGAAGTGGTACGGGATGGCGTACCACTTGCCGTCGAAGACGCAGAAGTTCTTCGACTCCGCCGTGGGCTCGCCGTACTTGGCCTTCAGCGCCGTGACGACGTCCGTCACGTCCTCCAGGTCGCCCAGTGAGTGGAACTGCGCGACGAACCGCGAGTCGGTCATGAACGCCAGGTCGCGGGCCACGCCGCCCTTCACCTCGGCGTCGATCTTGGCCACCACGTCACCGGCGTCGGCCTGGACCAGACTGTTCTCAATCTTCGTCCCCGTGGCGTCGGCAAACGTCTTGATCGAGCTGTCGAGCGCCGCGTTCGCCGCCGTCGAGTACAGCTTCTGCGACAGCACCCCCATCGAGGCGCCCTTCAGCGAAGTCGCGGCGTCGAGCAGTTCCTGCGGTACCTCCGGCTGCACCTTGGGTGTCGACTTCGAAGGGCCGTCCCCGCACGCGGCCAGACCGGCCGCGCCGAGCACGCCCACTCCCATCCCCAGAAAGCCGCGCCGGGACCACAACGGCTTGTCGTCCATGGCCATCGCCTCCTCTATGGTTCGATATTTCGAACAGAGTTCGAAATATCGATTCGGGTGACGCGACGGTAGAGGACCCAGTGCGGGGGTGTCAATGAGCTTCGATATGGCGCCGGGCCGCGCGGGGTCAGCGCGGCATCCGGTACCCCAGCCGGCCCGACAGGGCGGAGGCGCCCTCGCGGACCAGCCGGGTCCACTCCGCGTGGGTCGCGGGCGTCCAGCGGATGATCGGCGCGGAGACGCTCATCGCGGCGACGGTCGTGCCGGTGTGGTCGCGGATCGGCGCCGCGACGCAGCGGACGGCGGTGTCGGACTCGCCGTCGTCGACCGCCACGCCCGCGGCGCGGATGCCGTCGAGCTCGGCGCGCAGCCGATCCGGGTCGGTGATGCTGTGCGGCGTCATGCCGGGCAGGTCGCCGGTCGGCCGGAGCGCGTCGAGGGCGGCCGGGTCAAGGCTGCTTAGCAGCATCTTGCCGACGGCCGTGCAGTGCGCGGGCAGCCGCCGGCCGACCGCGGACACCATCCGGACGGGATGCGTGCTGTCGACCTTCACCAGGTAGATCACGTCCGCGCCGTTGAGCACGGCGACGTGCACGGCCTCGTTGCAGGCGGCGGCGACGTCCTGTGCCACGCCCTGCGCCTCGCGGACGAGATCCAGCTGGCCGGCGAACGCGGTGCCGAGCTGGAACACCGGCATGCCGAGCCGGAACTGGACCGGCTGGCCGGGCACGGCGATCAGGTAGGAGCGGGCGACGAGCGTGACGAGCAGTTCGTGGACGGTGGTGCGGGGCAGGCCGAGCTGCTCGGTGATGTCGCGGGCCGACAGCCGGGGGCGGTCCAGGAACAGTTCGAGGATGTCGAGGGTGCGGATGACCGCCGGTACCACGCGGGGCATGTGGAGAGTCCTTTCGAAATACCGGACCGCGTCCGGGATTTCGACGCGACGGTAGTTCGGCAGGATAGTGCTTGGCCCACGCCGGCGGGACGGGGTCGGGGAGTGGTCCGCTCCTCCAGCGACGGTGGGAGCAGGTCCGCGCCGGTGGGCAGGCCGCCGACGTCGTGGTAGGGAACGTCGGCATGACCACGGTGCGTCCCGCGCCGGCGTGCGAGATCACCTCCCGGAACCGCAGCCGCTGCTCCCGGTCGAGGCCGAGTCACGGTGCCGGCAGGACGCGGTGGTGCGCCGGGCGGTCGGCCGGGCCGGGGCCGCCACCGCGGTGACGATTGCGGCGAGGACGAGCGCCAGGAGTGCCGCCCAGCGTTCGTGCACCGCGGTCCACACGGTGCCGCGCACGATGGCCGGCACGAACATCGGTGGCGTGGTCGGGGCGACCGCGACCGCGAGCGCCAGGCCCAGCGCGGCCGGGGCGGCGATCGGGCCGCCGACCCCGCGGGCGCTGAACCGGCACGTCACCGCGGAGGCGGCCAGGGCCAGGGCGGCGATGGTCACGGCCTCCAGCGTCAGGCCCGGCACCGGGAGCCGCAGCTCGTCGGCCCCGGCGTAGGTGAGCGTGACCGCCGCCGCCCACCAGGCCGTGAACGCCGCGAGGCCGAAGGCGCCGCGGATCGCGGCCGGCCACCGGGACGGCACCGGCACGGCGAGCGTGGTCGGCTTGGCCGGGTCGTCGAAGGTGAACGCCAGGCCGGTCGCGGCGCACACCGCGGCGAAGCGCAGCAGCCGGGCGTGGTCGTCGGGCTCGAGGTCGAGGCCGAGCACCGCCGGCACGGCCACGACGAGCAGCGCCGCCGCGAGCGCGCCGGCCACCGGCGCCGGCCGCATCGCCCGCAGGGTCGGCCCCACGAGCGCGGACAGAACGCCGCGGCGGGCGGTCAGGCGGCGCCGCATACGGTCCGCTCCTCGGCCGGGGGCGCCGCCGGGACGGCCACGCCGAGCAGGTCGCCGAAGCGTTCGAGCGACGTGGCCGGGTCGGCCAGCTCGCCCCAGTTCCGCCGTACGACCGCGGCGACCTCGCTCGCCGGCCGGGACAGCAGCGCCAGGGCCGGTGTCGCCTCGCGGTCCGGGACCATGGTCGAGGTGAGCAGGCTCATGTCCGGGAACGCGAGGGCGCCCGAGGACTGCTCGTCGAGCATGCGCAGGCCCTTCGCGGTGCCCGGCGTCGCCTGGCCGACCAGCCAGACCAGCAGCGCGCCCCGAGACCCGCAGATCGGCATCTGGGTCGTCAGCGCGGCGCCGGTCAGCACGCGGTGGGCGACGTTCGCCGCGAGGGTGGCCGCGTCCGCGTCCGACCGCCAGGCGGAGCCCACCAGCACGGCCCCCGGGTGCCCGGCCGCGGCGTCGGCGGCGCTCCAGACCCGCAGGCGGTCCTCGTCCTGCCGCGCGTCGCCGGCGTACGCGCCGCCGCCGTTGGCGGGGCGGCCGGTGAGCCAGATCCGCTGCCGCACGACCAGCGGCGGCCCGGCGATCGACGGCACCGGGCGCAGCACGCCCCGGACCACCTCGTCCCAGGCCGGGATCCACCGCTCGAACTCGCCGATTGCGCAGTACTGCACCTCGCCGAGCTGCCGGCACGTCTCGACCGCGGCCGGGTCGCGGGTGACGTCGGCGCGCCGGCGGTCCAGCGCGGGATCGCCGCGGAACTGGGCCGCCCCGGCCCCGGCGGTGAGCGCGGCCACGACGACGAGCGGCACGAGCAGGCGCCGCCCGCCGGACCGGGCCAGCGCGGCGCCGGCGGCGACGGCGAGCAGGCCCAGCACGTACAGCAGGTGCCAGCCGGGCGTGCGGTCGACCAACGACCTCGGCACCGAGTACTGGTTGAGGTCGGGCGTGATCGGCGTCAGCCGCAGCACCCACAGCGCCCCCTCGGCCCCGGCGATCGACGCCGCAAGCACCCCGGACAGCAGCGCCATGAGGATGAGCGGCCCCCACAGCGCCGAGCGCAACGCCACGGCGACCAGCACCCCGACCGCGCCGAACAGCACCGCGACGGCCGGCGTGAGCAGGAGCTCGGCCGGGTCGGGCCGGCCCACGGCGCCCGGCCGCAGCGCGAGCTCGCCCAGCCGCACCCCGAGGACGAGCGTGATGAGCAGCGCGTAGGGCAGCAGCGCCAGGAGCACGGCCCCGGCCCGCCACGGCCGGGGCAGCACCAGCGTCGCGTCGAGCTCCTCGGTGTGGTGCCGCTGCCCGCGCAGCATCGCCAGGTTGGCGGTCATCAGGGCGCCGCTGCCGAGCGCGAACAGGCCGAGCAGCTGCAGGTCGACGGTGGCCTCGTGCAGCACCGGGAAGTCGCCGGCGGACCCGGTGAGCAGCCCGTAGATCCACGGCAGGAGGAACAGGGCGAGCGCGGCGAGCGTGAACGGGTGGCGCAGCAGCCGCACCGACTCGACCCGGGCCAGCGCGAGCATCGCCCGCCCGGAGCCGGCCCGCGCACCGGCGGCGACGGGGACGGCCGGCGCGGTCAGGAGGTCAGTCACGGCCGTCGCCGCCCGCGCGCACGTCGACGAGCATGAGGTAGCCGTCCTCGATCGTCGGGGCGAGCAGGTCGGCCCCGGCCGGCGGGTCGCCGACGTGCCGGAACGCGCCGGTGCCGGTCCGCCACGACGCGAGCGCCGCCGGCTCCCGCACCGCGCTGGTCCAGACCCGCCCCTCGGCGAGCGCGGCCAGTCCGGTGGGGGGCCCGGCGAACCGGACCCGGCCCTGGTCGATGACGACCACGTCCCGGCACAGCGACATGACGTCCTCCGTCTGGTGGGTGGACAGCAGCACCACGCGCCGCTCGCCGAGGTCGGCGAACAGCTCCCGGAAGCGCATCCGCTGCTGCGGGTCGAGGCCGACCGTCGGCTCGTCGAGCACCAGCAGCGCCGGGTCGCCGACGAGCGCCGCGGCGAGCGCGACCCGCTGCCGCATGCCGCCCGACAGGGTGCGGATGCGAGCCCGGCGGTGCTGGTCGAGCCCGACGGCGTCGAGCACCCGGCGGACCTCCGCGTGGCGTGCCCGCCGGTCGGTGAGCTCCTTGAGGATCGCGACGTAGTCGACGAACTCGAACGCCGTGAACGTCATGTGGAAGCCGGGGTCCTGCGGCAGGTAGCCGAGCCGCCGCCGCACCGCGAGCCGCCCGGGCCCGCTCAGCGGGTCGTGGCCGAGCACCCGCAGCTCGCCGGCGTCGGGCGCCACCGCGGTCGCGAGGATCCGCAGCAGCGTCGTCTTGCCCGCCCCGTTCGGCCCCAGCAGCCCGGTCACCCCGGTGCCGAGGCCGATCGAGACGTCGTCGAGGGCGACCTTCCGCCCGTACCGCAAAGTGAGCCCACGGCCCCGGACCGCGACATCGGTGCCGGGTGCGGCGGTGTCGGTGCTCATCGAAGCCTCCTGGTGAATGCGCTGCGCGGGAACAGGCGGGACGGGTCGAACGCCCGGGCGCGCCGGGAGAACAGCGTGCACGCGACGGCGGCGGCGACCGCGCTGGCCACCTGCCCGGCCGCGGTGAACGGGGCCGACAGGGTCAGGGCGACCAGCACGGCCCAGCCGACCCCGACCGCAGCGGCCGCGGCCGCCATGCCCAGCCGGGTGGCCACCAGCAGCGTCAGCACGGTCAGCGCCAAGGACGGCAGGAACCACCCGGCCGCGGCGAGGCCCAGGTCGGGCAGGGTGAGGCTGGCGAGGGCGCACAGCACCGCGTTGACGGCGACGACGGCGACCACCCGCACCAGCAGCAGCCGCAGCGCGCTGATCGGCGCGACGAGGCCAAGCTCGAAGGTCGGGTCGATGCCCGGCCCGAACGACACGGCGACGCTCAGCAGCGGCAGCAGCGGCGCCGCGGCCAGGAACACCAGCGGCGCGGCGGCGTGCGCGAACACCGCGGTGAGGGCGAGGGTGAGCGCGACCGCGCCGAGCCAGGACAGCCGCAGCGCCGGGGTCGCGGCCAGCAGCCGGGCGGTGGGCTCGGGCACCCCGGCCCGGCGCACCAGCCGCTCCAGCGGCCCCGGCACGGGCGCGTCGAGCGCCGCGTCGAGCCCGGCCCAGCCGTCGTCGAGCAGCGCCGGCTCGGCGGCGGCCGCCGCGGCGGTGAGCCGGTCGCGGCAGCCCGGGCAGGCGACGAGGTGCGATTCGACGGACCACAGCAGCGGCGGCCCGCACCGGCCCGCGGCGTAGAGCCGCAGGTCATCGTCGGGCACGTGCCACGCACCCGCAGCGGATCGAGTCATGTCAGCTCCTGCCGAAGTTGCCGGCGGGCCCGCAAGGCCCGCGTCTTGACGGTGCCGGGCGGGATGCCGAGCAGGGCCGCCGCCTCGTTGGTCGTGAGCCCGTCGAGCACGGTCGCCTGCAGGACCGCGCGCAGCTCGGGCGAGAGCCGGGCCAGCGCCCCGGCGAGGTCGCCGTGCTCGACCCCGGCGAGCACCTGCTCCTCTGCGGACGGCTCGTCGCGCCCGCGCAGCCGGGCCAGCAGCCGGGTCAGCCGGGCCCGGGAGCCGTGCCCGCGCATCGCGTCGACGAGCCGCCGCGCCCCGATCCGCCACAGCCATCCGGCGACGTCGCCGTCATCGCGGTACCGCGCCGCACCCCGCCACACGTCCAGAAACGTCTCCTGCACCACGTCGTCGACGACGGCGGGGTCGGCGCATCGGTACCGCAGGCGCATCGTCAGCCACACCCCGTGGCGGCGGAAGAAGACCTCGAACGCCGCCCGGTCGCCCACGGCCACCAGGTCGAGCAGTTCGCGATCGCCCATGCTGTCCCTCACGCCCCCTCATCGGATCGAGTGCCCGATTCGGTTCACGCCCGCCGGAAAAAAGTTCGGGCGGTCTCAAACCGGTCGGCGGCCCGCCGATGTAGGCGACATGATGGCATGGGCACGGCGGCTCGTGCGGACGCTGCCGAGCGGCCGTCCGCTGCCCGAGCGCGACTGGAACGGCCGGCACCGTGCCATCCTGTGGATCCTGGGCGCGCACATCGCCGGGCTGTTCGGGTTCGCGCTGTTCCAGCGCAGCTCGCCGGCCAACGCCGTGCTCACCGTCATCCCGCTCGCCGTCGCCCTCGCGGCCGCCGCCCAGCCGGTGTTCTCCCGCGTCGACTTCGTGAAGATCGACAGCAGCTTCGTGCGGGGCATCGTCGGCGACCGCGTCGACCGGGCCATGGTCGAGTCGGTGCACCGCATCAGCCACGAGATGGGCCTGCGCACGATCGCCGAATTCGTCGAGGACACCAGCGTGCTCGACGCCCTGCGCGCGATCGGGCTCGACTACGCGCAGGGCTACGGCACCGGCATCCCGGTCCCGTTCGACGACTGGCTGTCGGTGGTGGAGAAGCCGCGCGGCGGCCGCCTAGCTGTCGAACCCGAACCCGATCCGGTCCATCGCCCGCAGCCAGAGGTTGCGCCGCCCGCCGTGCGCGTCGGCGCTGATCATCGCCTGCCGCGTCAGCTGCACCCCGGCCCAGCGCACCGGCTCGGGCGGGAACGGCAGCGGCCGCGAGCGGACCATCCGGGTGCGGGTGCGCGCGGTGTCGGCCCCGGCGAGCAGGTCGAGCATCACCTCGGCGCCGAACCGGGTCGCGCCGACCCCGAGCCCGGTGAACCCGGCCGCGTACGCGACCCGCCCGCGGTGCCCGGTGCCGAAGAACGCCGAGAAGCGCGTGCACGTGTCGATCGCCCCGCCCCAGGCGTGCGTGAACCGCACCCCCTCCAGCTGCGGGAACGCCGTGAAGAACTGCGCGGCGAGCTTGTCGTAGGTGGCCGGCCGGTGCTCGTAGGCGGGGCGGACCTGACCGCCGAAGTGGTACACGGCGTCGTAGCCGCCCCACAGGATCCGGTGGTCGCGGGTCTGGCGGAAGTAGTGGAACTGGTTGCCGCAGTCCGACATGCCCTGCCGGCGCCGCCAGCCGATCGCGGCGCGCTGCCGGGCCGTGAGCGGCTCGGTGACCAGCGCGTAGTCGTACACCGGCACGACGTACGGCCGGGTGCGCCGCAGCAGCGACGGGAACACGTTGGTGCCCAGCGCCACCTTCCCGGCCCGCAGCCGGCCGCGCCCGGTGTGCAGCGCGATCCCGCCGCGGTCGCGGGTCAGGCGGGTGACCGGGGTGCCCTCGAAGACCCGCACGCCGAGTCGCTCACACGCCTCGGCCAGGCCCCACGCGAGGCGGGCCGGGTGCAGCAGGGCGGTACCGTCGCGATCCCAGATGCCCGCGAGGAAGGCCGGCGAGTCGATCTCCTCGCGCAGGGCCCCGGCGTCGAGGAAGTCCACCGCGGCCCCGAGCGCGCGGGCCGCCTCGGCGTGCCCGCGCAGCAGCTCGACGTGGTGGGGCGCGGTGGCCACATCCAGCGCGCCGGTCCGCTCGAAGTCACAGCGGATGTCGTACCGCATGAGCGCCGCCTCGATCGCCGCCAGGTTCTCGGCGCCGAGGCGCTCCAGCTCGCCCAGCTCGTCCGGCCAGCGCCGCAGTCCGTTGCCGATCCCGTGGGTGAGGCTCGCCTGGCAGAACCCGCCGTTGCGCCCGGAGGCGGCGTGCCCGATCCGGTCGCCCTCGACGAGCACCACGTCGAGGCCGGGGTCGCGCTCCTTGGCGATGAGCGCGGTCCACAGCCCGCTGTACCCGCCGCCGACGACGGCCAGGTCGCACTCGAGCTCGCCGGTGAGCGGCGCGCGGGCGGCGGGCCGGCCGGGGTCGTCGAGCCAGTACGGGGTGAGCCGGACATCGGCGAGCGAGGCATGGACAGCGGTGGACATGGCCCAATCATCGTCGTTGTCAACGCCGTTGACAACAGTGTTGAACGTGAGCTTCCCGACGCGGCCCTAACATTGGCGGGACGACGCCGATTTCGGACAGGAGACCCGTTTGCGAACCCGCGCCGCGCTCACGCCCGAGCTGATCATCGACGCGGCGAGCCGCCTCGCCGCCACGGCCGGCGCCGACGCGCTCACCGTCCGCCGCCTGGGCAAGGAGCTGGGGGCGGACCCGACGGCCATCTACCGCCACTTCCGGGACAAGGACGAGATCATCCTGGAGGTCGCCGACCGGCTGGTCGCCGCGACCGTGGAGGCGCTGCCGGCCGGCCTCGCGTGGCGCCCGCGGCTGGAGTGGCTGGCCCGCCAGACCGTGCGCACCTTCGTCGCCCACCCGGCGATCGCCCCGATCGTGGCCCTGCGCACGACCCGCCGCCCGGGGGAGTTCCGCACCGTGGAGGCGGTGCTCGGGGCCCTGCGCGAGGCGGGCCTGACCGAGGAGGAGGCCGCCTTCCAGCACCTGGTCTACTCCGAGACGATCTTCTCGTACGCCGCGATGTGCAGCGCCTACGCCGCCCTCGACGAGTCGAGCCGGCAGGGCGACGAGGCCGCGTGGTCGCACGAGTACCGCTCGCTGCCGCCCCAGCGCTACCCGCACATCGCCGCGGCCGCGCCCTACCTCGCCGAGATCGACGACGACATGGTCCTGGAGGGCATCGTCCAGGCCCTCCTGGACCGGGTGGAGTCCCTGGCCGGCCCCGCGCGGCCTACGGGAGCCTGACCAGCTCCTCGTGGCGGTCCGCCGGGAGGTCGCCGTCGGCGACCGCGGTGATGCTCAGGTCGACCAGCTCGACCGTCCCCGCCAGCACCGTCCCGAACGCCACGTCGGCCGCGTCGCGCCCGGTCGCGATGCGCACCAGGGACGGCCGCGGCGCGAGCCGGGTGGCGTCCCACACCAGCCACTCGCCGCCGACCGCGGTCTCCGCGACCAGGTGGAAGTCCATCGGGTCCAGGCCGGGCGCGTACACGGCGACGACCCGGGCCGGCACGTCGACCGCGCGGCACAGCGCCACGGTCAGGTGGGCGTAGTCGCGGCACACCCCCCGCGCGGCCAGCAGGGTGTCGATCGCGTCGGTCGTCGGGCCGGACGCCGCCGTGTCGTACACCAGCGACTCGTGGACGCCGGCCACGATCGCCCGCACCGTGTCGAGCTCGTCGGCGCGCCGGTAGCGGGCGGCGTACCCGCCGAGCCGGTCCGACGGGCAGTACCGGCTGGGCCGCGTCGCCACGATCCGGTCCAGGTCGGTGGGCGGGAGCGCCGGCGCCGGGCGGCCCGCGCCGTTGCCGGCGTAGGCGACGACCAGCCGCCCGGGGCCGCCGGTCACCAGGTGCGTCCGGCCGCCCAGAGGCCCGCCGGAGCCGGCGACCTCGGTGATGCCGACCGCCGCGCCGTCGAGCGTCGCCGTGATCGTCTCGTCGTCGCGCCGGTCGGCCGCCGCGATCTGCAGCGCGAGCACCGCCGGCGCGGCGATGTCGTAGGTCAGCGTCGCCGCGACGCCCGGGGTCCACATGCGGCAATTGTCACCGCGCAACGTTTCCGATTCGTACCTCGTCCGATCAGCCGCGCACGCGGAACGGGGCGAGCGTGGCCCGGATCAGGCCGGCCGCGCCCCAGTCGTCGTCGAACTGGGCCACCACGGCGAGGTGCTGGCGCAGCTGGATGATCGGCATACGGTCCCGCCAGCCGGCGTCGAGCGAGGTCAGCTCCGCGTAGACGTCGAAGCAGCGCTGCGCCTCGGGCGGGGGCGCGGTCGTCCACACGTGGGCCAGGTCGACCTCGGCCCACATGTAGGACACGGCCGGGTCGATCAGGGCGGGCCGCCCGTCCGGGGTGGCCAGGACGTTCTGGGCCCACAGGTCCCCGTGGGTCAGGCAGGCCGGCCGGTCGGGCAGCAGCTCGGGCAGCCGGTCGCAGAGTCGTTCCAGTGCGGCCCGGTCCGCGGGCCCGAGGGCGGTGTCGACGCGGGGCTCGCCGAGCCACCGCAGCAGCCGGTGCTGCGCGAAGAACGCGAAGCCGTCCTCGGCCCAGGTGTTGACCTGCCGGCGGCGGCCGAGCCAGTTGTCGCGGGGCCAGCCGAAGCGCTTGTGGGTCGTACCCAGGTGCAGCCGGGCGAGCGCGTGCGCGAACCGCTCCCAGAAGGCCGCGCCCTCCGGCCGCGGACGCAGGACCGACAGCACCAGCAGCTCCCGGTCGGCGAGGATCACGTCGGGCGTCGCCACACCGCCGAGCTCGCGCAGGGCGGCCAGCCCCTCGGCCTCGGCCGCGAACACGTCGTCGTCCGGCGCCTCGGCGAAGGCCTTCACGAACACCGGCGGCGCGTCGCGGCGGGTGGCGATCCCGGCGAGCGCCGCGAGACCACCGCTGACGGGCTCCACGGCGGCGACGTCACCCAGCCCGGCCCGGTGCAGGCGCTCCATCAGCAACATCGAGGACATCACGATCATCCTAGGGTGT
This sequence comes from Dactylosporangium sp. McL0621, assembly GCF_049995355.1. Lineage (NCBI taxonomy): Bacteria > Bacillati > Actinomycetota > Actinomycetes > Micromonosporales > Micromonosporaceae > Dactylosporangium > Dactylosporangium sp. McL0621. The sequence continues at coordinate 6,562,451 of NZ_CP188259.1, read as the reverse complement.
ACTGCGTGGACGACGACGTCACCATCCGGCCTCTGAGCCTCAGCCGCCGGCGAGCCGCTCCAGCGCGGGTACCACGGCGGCCGGCTCCGGCATCGCGGCGATCTCCGCCGCGACCTCCTGCGCCGCGGCCCGCAGCGCGCCGTCGGTGAGTAGCCGGGTCAGCTCGGCCGCGCCGATGGCCTTCGCGGCGAGGGCCAGGCCGGCGCCCCGCCGGGCCAGCAGCTCGGCGTTGTGCCTGCGGTCGCCCGCCCCGGTCGTGGCCAGCTGGGGCACCCCCGCGGCCAGCCCGCCCAGCACGCTGCCGGCCCCGGAGTGGTGCACGAACGCGGCGGCGTGCGGCAGCACCTGGTCGAGCGGCACGCGGCCGACGGCGCGCACGTTGGCCGGGAGGTTGCGGGCCTTCGCCGGTCGGACGAGCACGAACTCGGCGTCCACGCGTGCGGCCGCGGCGATGACCGCGGGGCCGGGGTCGCCGGTGTTTGGGCCCGCGAGGGTGCTCCGGCTGACCACCACGCGGGGCCGGTCGCCGGGCGCGAGCAGCCAGTCCGGAACCGCGCCACCGCCTGAGTACGGCACCGGGCGCATCGCGATCGCCCCGGCCGCGGGCGCGCCGCGCAGGCTCGGCGGCGTGACGGCGATGGTCAGCCCGGGCTCGGGAACGGCGTGCCGGGCCAGGACCGAGCTGGTCGTCACGGCCCGGAACAGATCGGTGGCCGGCCACAGCGTGTTCTCCTGCAGTACCGACGGGATGGACAGCCGCCCGGCCACGACGGCGCCGGCCTCGGCCAGCGACTCGTACACGATCAGGTCGGGCCGCTCCCGCGCGGCCAGCTCGAGCAGCGGCCCGACGAGGGCCAGGTTGGCCCGGCCGAAGAGCTCGCCGACCATGGCGTGCCCGGCGGTCCCGCGCAGCTCGGCGCGGGCGATGCCGGGATGGCGCAGGGCCACGCGGATCGCGCTGCGGGGCAGGCTGAAGGCGGCCCCGATGTCGGCGGTGCGCAGCCCGAGCATGTCGCCCGGGAACCCGCCGCCGGCGACGACCACGTCATGCCCGGCGTCCCGGCAGGCCGCCGCGAGCGGCACCAGCGGCAGTAGATGCCCTTGCAACGGCGCGGCGACGAATACGATGCGCATGCCTCATCGTAGGAGCTGACGCTGCAGGGCGAGGGTGAGCCAGTCCCGGAACTGGGCCGGCGTCCACTGCCGCTTGTGCACCAGCTGGTGGTACAGGACGGGATCGCTGTGCAGCCACAGGATGTCGGCCGCGGTCGCGATCGTCAGCCCCCGCCGGAGGGCACCGCGCCGTGAGATCAGGGTGGCGGGCCGTCGCATGGCCGCCGCCCGTTGCCGCTCCAGCTCCTCGCACTGGGTCCGGGCCTCGGCGTCCGAGCCGGCGGCGACGGTCAGCGCGGCGTGCAGCCGGGCGATGCGTCCGTGGATGCCGGTGAGGAGATCGGCGAAGCCGGCCAGCATCCGGGCCGGGTCGGGCTCCGCCTCCAGCGCCTGGATGGCCGGCCGCCGCCGCAGCGGCACCGGTTCGTCGTCGCCGGCGGTCGCCTGGTCGTACGCCAGGCGGATCAGGGCGGCCTTGCTGCCGACCGAGGTGAACACGGTCTTGCGGCTGACCCCGGCCGCCGCCGCGATCGCCTCGACGGTCGTGGCCGCGTACCCGTTCGCGACGAACAGCTCCGCCGCCGCCGCCACGATCTGCGCACGGGTCCGGCGGGCCTGGGTCGCTCGCAGGTCGGAGTGGTACGGACGCTTGCCCGGGTCGATCATTTCGCGCTACCTTCAGTGTAACCAATACACTCACAGTGTATCCAATACGGAGCGAGCCTACCATGATCCATTCGATCGTCAGCCCGGTGCACATTCCGGCCGGCCTCGCCGGCCCGGAGCCCATGGACTTCGACGTCCGCTGCTTTCTCGTCCCGCACGCCACCGGGGTGACGCTCGTCGACACGGGGCTCGACCGGTCCGTGCCGCTGATCGCGGCGAAGCTCGCCGAGATCGGGGCGGCCTGGAGCGACGTGACGGACGTGGTCCTCACGCACCACCACCCCGACCACACCGGCGGCCTGGCCGAGGTCGTCGCGCTGGCGCCCGGCGCGACCGTCCGGGCCGGCGCGCACGACACGTTCCCGGTCGCGGTCGAAGCGGCCGCGGACGGCGCGACGATCCGCGGGCTGCGCGTCGTCGCCACGCCCGGGCACACCGCCGGCCACCTGAGCCTCCTGGCCGTGGACGACGGCGCCTTGCTCATCGGCGACCTCGCCGGCAACCCGGGTGCCGGGCTCACCCGGGCCCCGCAGGCGTTCACCGCGGACGCCGCCGAGGCCGAGCGCTCGCTGCACAAGGTGCGCCGGCTCGGCTTCGACCGCCTGTACCCCTCCCACGGCGAACCGTCCGATCGGCTCGCGCTGGAGCAGCTCCTCGGCTGAGGGGCGGCTACCGGGTGCTGTACGTGGACTGCTCCGGGCGCCGCCGGCCTCCGGTGTGCTGCTCCGCGGGCGGGCGCTGGGCGGCCAGCCAGGCCTGCAGGGCGTCCACGCTCAGCGGCTCGCCCGGCAGCGTGCCCTGCACGCCGGCGCAGCCCGACAGGGTCACCGCGTCGACCATCTCGCGCGTGTCGACGCCCTCGGCGACCACGGTGATGCCGAGCGAGCGCGCCAGCTCCACGGTCGAGCGGATGACCACCGCGTCCTGCGGGCTGTTCACCATCGGCGCGGCGAAGGCCGGGTCCAGCTTCAGCTCGTCGACGGGCATGCTGCGCAGCCGGGCCAGGGACGGGGCCGAGCGGCCGTAGTGGTCCAGGGCCAGGCGGACGCCGAAGTGGCGGAACTGGCCCAGCGCCGTCTCGGTGCGGCGGGCGTCGATGAGCATGACCTCCTCGGCGATCTCCAGGGTGAAGGCCGACGGTGGTACGCCGAGCTTGTTCACCATCTTCGCCACGTCGTACGGCAGCCGGGAGTCGAGCACGTCGGCGGCGGACACGTCCGCGGCGACGCCGAGCTCGAAGCCCTGCCGGCGCCAGGCCGCGCAGCTCTCCAGCGCGCTGCGCAGCAGGAAGCGGGTCAGCTGGCGGGTCAGGCCGACCTGCACGGCCAGGCGCTGCAGCACCTCCGGCTCGATCCAGCCGTGCACGGGGTGCCGCCAGCGCAGCAGCGCCTCGAGGGCCACCGGGCGGCGGGTGCCGAGGTCGACCTTGGGCTGGTAGTACACGAAGAACTGCTCGTGCTCGACCGCCCGCAGGAGGTCGGGCAGCAGGTGCGAGCCGACGTCGCCGCGGTGGCCGGGGTCGTACACCTCCACCTCGGACCGGCTCGACTTGGCCTCGTGCAGGGCGTCGGCGGCGCAGCGGATCAGCTCGGCCGAGTTGGTGGCGTGCATGGGCGCGAGGGCCAGGCCGGCGCTGAGCTCGATCTGCACCGGCACCGGGCCGGCCGGAATCGGCGCGGCCAGGCTGCGCAGCAGCAGCTCGGTGTCGCGGGAGATGCTGTCGGCGGTACCCGCGGAAACCGTGCGGAGGATGGCGATCTCGGCGCCGCCGAGGCGCACCGCGACCGCCTCCGGCGGCAGGGCCTGCAGCAGCCGGTTGCCGACGGTGTTGAGGATCATGTCGCCGGCGGTGTAGCCGAGGATCCGGTTCATCTCGTGCAGGTGGTCGACGCTGACGATGGTCAGCGGGAGGATCGCGCCCTGGGGGAGGCCCTCCAGCATGCCCGGCAGGGCCGAGTCCAGCACCCGGCGGTTGCCCAGGCCGCTGATCTCGTCGGTGGTGGCCTGGCGGCGGGTCCGGTTCAGCTCGCGGGTCTGCTCGAAGGTGAGCGCGGTGCGGGCGCCGGCGGCGAGCAGGCAGCCGCTGGCCATGACGATGGTCACCGGGTGCAGGTGCACGAAGGTGCCGACGATGAGCACGACCAGCGCGCACAGCGAGAACAGGATCGGCACGAGCAGGGCGGCGAAGCCGCGCACCTCGTCGGCGGCCCGGCGGCGGTGCACCGAGCCGGCCAGCGCCATCAGGGTGAGCCCGATCATCCACGTGCCGTCGATCCAGCTGCCGTCGGTGTACGTGTTGTTCGCCAGGCCGAAGAGGTAGGCGGTGTCGGCCACGGTGAAGGCGGCGGCGCCGAGGCCGGCCATCCACCAGACCGGGTCGTTGCGCCAGCGCACCATCGCCAGCGCCGCGACCGCGACGACCATGAGGACGAGATCGCCGATCGGGTACGACAAATTGGTCACGGTCGCCGCGAACGCCTTGCCGGTGTCGGCGTTGAGGAGGTCGTTGAGCGTGAACGCGGAGAACATCGCGCCGGCCGCGAGCGAGGTGACGACGCCGTCGAGCCAGACCGACGCGGGCAGCCGCCGCACGGTCGCGCGGGCCAGCAGGATGAAGCCGATGTAGGCCAGGGGGTACAGGCCGACGTAGAACACGTCGGCGAGCGACGGCACCGGGATGGTCTCGGCGTCGGCGAAGCTCGCCTGCCAGTAGATGTCCCCGGCGGCCCAGGAGGCCACGCCGCCGCCGACGAAGGCCCAGGCGAGCCGGTTGCGGCGGACCAGGATCGGCCGGGCCAGCGCCAGCAGGGACGTGGCGATCAGCACGACCGAGTAGAACCAGGTGTCCAGCAGCGCCGGGCGCTGCCCGCCCATCGGCAGCAGGGTGCTGAGGGCGTAGACCACGCCCAGGCCGGCGACGACCGTCTTGATGCCCCGGTAGAGGGGCGAGCCGAGCACGGCGAGGTCGGCGTCCGCCTCGGGCGGGGCCGTGGCGGCGGCGTGGCTGCGTGTCATTGGAGTTCCCCCGAATGCTCTTGGATGTCCACGACCGGCGGCTCGAAGCCGTTGAAGTTCGAGGCGTAGACGGTGGTGTAGGCGCCGGCGCTGCCGAGGTGGACCCGGTCGCCGGTGGCCAGTTCGTGTGACAGCTCGACGTCGAAGAGGATCGTGTCCTGGCTGTCGCAGGTGGGCCCGGTCAGCTGGCAGCGCCGCCGGCGCGGGCTGTTCAGCTCGTCGCCGACCGGGAAGCGGAGCTGGTTGGCCGTCTCGAGGCTCTCCATGAGCCCGTTGAAGGCGCCGACGTCCAGGTGTACCCAGCGCCGGCCCAGGCGGTCGGCGACCCCGATGACGGTCGCCACGAGCGTGCCGGCCTCGGCGACGAGGGCGCGGCCGGGCTCGACGACGGCGTGCACCGGATAGCGCAGGGCGGCCAGGCCGGCGTGGATGACCGCGGCGTAGTCCGCCAGCGGAGGGGGGTCGCCGTCGTACCGTGCCGGAAAGCCGCCGCCGAGGTCCACCAGCCGCAGCCGGACGTCCTCGGCCGCGAGCTTGTCCATCAGCTCGCCGACCATCTCCAGCGGCTGGGCCCACGCCCGCGGGTGCATCATCTGCGAGCCGACGTGGAAGGTGACCCCGTACGGGTCGAGGCCGCGGTCGCGGGCGGCGAGCAGCAGCTGCGCGGCGGCGTCCAGGTCGACGCCGAACTTGCCCTCGCTCGGTACCTCGCTGTGCAGGTCGGGCACGGCGAGCCGGACGTACACCGACGCCCCCGGCGCGGCCCGCCCGAGCTTGGCCAGCTCGTCGGCCGAGTCGAAGGCGAACCGGTGCACCCCCGCGGCGAAGGCCCGCTCGATGTGCGTCTCCGGCTTGACCGGGTTGCTGAACAGCACCTCGCCCGCCGGCACGCCGAGCGCGAGCAGCTGCTCCAGCTCGGCCGCCGAGGCGATCTCGAAGCCGCAGCCGAGCCCGGCCAGGTGCCCGACGACCCGCGGGTGCGGATTGCACTTCATCGCGTAGTGCACGGCCACGTCCGGCAGGGCGGCGCGCAGGTCCCGATAGGCGGCGCCGACCCGGGCCAGGTCCATCACGAGCCGGGCGGTCACGCGGATCTCCGGCCGGGGCGCACGGCCGCGGGCCGGGCGGGGGCGGTCTTGCGCGTGGTGGAGCGCGCGCCCGGGGCCGGGCGGGGCGCCGGGCTGCGCACGGGGCGCGCCGGGGCCGGGCGCGTGGCGATGGGCTGCGTGGCCTCGGGGTCGACGACGGCCAGCGGCTGGGTGACCTCGTCGTCGATCACGGCCAGCGGCTGGGTGACCTCGCCGCCGGTGAGCTCGACGGTGTCCTCGTCGGCGCCGGCCGGGACGGTCTCGCGCCGGCGGCGGCGGATCAGCTCGTAGCTGACGATTGCCACGCCGTAGAAGGCGACGTCGGCCATCAGCTTGCCCAGCAGGGTGCCGGTGCCGATGCCGCCGGTGATGTCCGGGCCGAGGTACATGAACAGCGGGCGCAGGGTGGTCGAGTCGAGCACCTCGATCAGTCCGAACTCGGCCAGCAGCAGGCGCGCGGTCGAGGTGGTGGTGCGGCGCAGGTTGTACCCGCGGGCCCGCTCCCGGCGCCACTCCACGGTCGCGATGAGGCCGTAGAAGCCGACGATCTCGCCCGCGGTGCCGGCCAATGCGGCGAGCACCCGATCCGAGAACAAGGCATATATCGCAGCGGTCGCAATAAATGCACTGGCGGTGCCGGCAATTTCCGCGGGGACGTATCGGCGGGCCCACTGCCAGCATTTATCGCGCCATCGCGGGCGCAGCCCAATAGACACTCTCTGCTCGCCCCGTTCGAGCCGACCCCGCACCTGACGCTGTGCCGGGTGAGAAGAATTCACGCCTCACTGCGCCGGGAAAGCTATCACGGACCGTCGATGTCGACAAAACGCTGCCGCACATTACTTTCCGTAGCCGATTTCGGGATAGAACGAATCGGATTCGCGTTCGTGGCATTGATGCTGGTAACCGCGACGCAACTCGTACGTTCGGCCGGGGCGAACCATCCGGACGGCCGTCGGATTCCGGGACAGAAGTAGACGCGTATCGTTAAGCGCGATTTAACGCAGGCCGTTGACGACGAGCGTGCACACGTCGGCCAGCACCGCTTCGCGGCCCGGGCGGTCCCATTCGGCCGCGTGGGCCGGGTCGTGGAAGGCGGCCGTCGCCCAGAAGATCGCGCGCGCGGCGGCCGCGGCGTCGGTGGCCGCGAAGTCGCCCGTGGCGACGCCGTCGGCGACCATGCGCTCGAGCTGGCTCAGCAGCGCGGCGACGTGCTCCGCGGCGACGGTGCTGCTCTCCCCGGCCAGGGCGCGGTAGGTCGCGAACAGCTCCGGGTCGCGGCCGGCGGCCGCGCGCTTGGCCGCGAACATCGCCGAGATCCAGGCCCGCAGGCGCTGCGGGGGCGCCAGGGCGGCGTCGGCGGCGATCGCCTCCAGCGCCGGCAGCGTGCGGCCCACGAAGCGGCGCGTCACCGCCTCGCGCAGGGCCGCCTTCGACGCGAAGTGCCGGTACACCGCGGCGTGGCTGACGCCCAGCGCCCGCGCCACGTCCACGACGGTCGCCTTGGACGGGCCGTGCCGCCGCAGGACCTCTTCGGTGGCGACCAGGATGGTCTCGGCGTCGAGCACGCGGGCGACCCTAGCGCTCGCTGTCGAGCATGGCCATGAGCGGCTTCGCGTACCGGGTGCCGGCGACGGACCGGGGCGGCACCGCGGCCTCGACGGCGGCGAGGTCGGCGGCGCTCAGCACGATCGCGGACGCGTCCACGGCGGAGGCGACGCGCGCCGGGCGGCTGGCGCCGACGAGAGCCACGATGGCGGGGCCGCGCGACAGTACCCACGCGATCGCCAGCTGGGCGACGGTCACGCCGAGGCCGGCGGCGATCGGGCGGAGCCGGTCCACGAGGGCCAGGTTGGCCGGGAGGTTGCCGGCGCCGAACCACGGCAGGTGGCCGACCTCGCCGCCGCCCTGCGTTACAGATTTCAAATTTTGTAATCTGAAAGGAAGGCGAGCACCGCCAGGACCCGCCGGTTCGTGGTGTCGTCGTCGGCCAGGCCCAGCTTGCCGAAGAGCGAGGTGGTGTACTTGCTTATCGCGCTCTCGCTCAGGAAGAGCCGCTGCCCGATCGCCTGGTTGGACAGGCCCTCGGCCATCAGGCTCAGCACGGAGTGCTCCCGCTCGGTGAGCGCCTCCAGGCGCCGCGTCGACGAGCCGCTGGCCAGCAGCTTGGCGATGACCGCCGGGTCCATCGCGGTCCCGCCCGCCGCGACGCGCTCGAGGGCGTCGATGAACTGGTCGGCGTCGAAGACGCTCTCCTTGAGGAAGTACCCGATGCCGCCCGCCCCGTCGGCCAGCAGCTCGCGGGCGTAGAGCTGCTCGACGTGCTGGGACAGGATGAGGATCGGCAGGCCGGGCACCTCGCGGCGGGCGGCCAGCGCGGCCCGCAGGCCCTCGTCGGACTGCCCCGGCGGCATCCGCACGTCGACCACGGCGACGTCGGGCCGGTGGGTCAGCAGCGCCGTGAGGGTCGCCCCGCCGTCGGCCGCGGTCGCGACCACCTCGTGCCCGAACGCCTCGATGAGCCGCACCATGCCGTCGCGCAGCAGGTACAGGTCCTCGGCTACGACGACTCGCACGGCACCGCCATCCGCGCCCGGGTCGGGCCGCCGTCCGGGCTGGTGAGCTCGAGCGTGCCGTCGAACGCGGCGAGCCGGCGGCGCAGCCCGGCGAGCCCGCCCTCGGCCGGCACGGTGGCCCCGCCGCGGCCGTCGTCGCTGACCTCGACCACCAGGTGCGTGCCGTCCCGCCCGATGGCGATGCGGGCCCGGCTCGCCCGGGCGTGCTTGACGGCGTTGGTGAGCAGCTCGGCGACGCCGAAGTACAGCGCCGACTCGATCGGCGGGTCCAGCCGCAGGCGCAGGTCGGTCTCGACGGTCGTCTCGAGCGGGCTGTCCATCGCGAACGCGCGCACCGCGTCGATCAGGCCGCGCTCGTTGAGCACCGGCGGGCTGATGCCCCGCACCAGCTCCCGCAGCTCGCTCAGGGAGGTGGCGGCGCCGGCGCGGGCTTCCCGCAGTACCGCCGCGGCTCTGTCCGGATCGGTGGCCATCAGCTTCTCGGCGGTGGCCAGCGACAGGCCCAGGGCGACCAGGCGGGCCTGGGCCCCGTCGTGCAGGTCGCGCTCGATGCGGCGGATCTCGGCCGCCTGCGCGACGGTGGTGTCGGCGCGCTGGGCGGTCAGCTCCTCGACCCGCCCGGCCAGGCGCATCGCGGGGGAGGGGCGCAGGAACCGGACCGCCACCGGCGCGCCGACCCGCCACGCGAACGGGGCCGCGGCGAGGGCCACGGGCACGCCGAGCAGCCACCACCCCCCGAGGACGGCGAGGCCCAGCGCGACCGGCGGCACCGCCGCGACGACGCCGGCGGCGAACGGGGCGACGAACACGAACGACAGGTCGCGCCGCAGCGCCGGGTCGCCGAGCCGGGTCCGCCACCGCTGCTCCTCGAGCGCGCGCTCGCGGGTGCGGGCGTAGGAGTGGCCGTTCCACCAGTACCCGGTCGACAGCTGGATCACGGGGGCGGGCTCGCGGTACCCGGGCGGGATGACCGTGCCGGTCCACCGCGCGACCAGGGCCCGGACCATGCGGCAGACCGGCCGCACCAGCAGCAGGGTGCCGGCGACGGCCCACAACGCGGGCGCGAACCACGACCACGGGCTGTCGCGCCACAGGTACGCCACCACCACCGCCCCGGCCCAGACGGCCGGGACGAGGAGCGTGACGACGGCGAGGGCGCAGGCCCGCCCGAACCCCACGATCACCTTCATGCCACCACTGTGCACGCCCGGGTGCGCGGGCACGAGTGGGGCTGGACCCACTGAGACGTACGTCCAGCCGCATTACCGCGCGGCCGTCCCGTTCCTAGCTTCAGGTCCATGGAAGACACCGCCCCTCGCCTGTGGTTCGTGGACAACCTCCGCGTCCTGCTCATCTCGCTCGTGGTGCTGCACCACGTGGCCGGCATCTACAGCGGGCTCGACGCCTGGTACTACACCGAGCCGCCGACCAGCGACGCCGAGTCCCTGCTGCTGACCCTGTTCATGCTCGTCAACCAGGCGTGGTTCATGGGCGCGTTCTTCCTGCTCGCCGGCTGCTTCACGCCCGGCTCCCTGGACCGCAAGGGCCCGCGCGCCTTCCTGCGCGACCGGCTGGTCCGCCTCGGCATCCCGTTCGTGGTCTTCTACTTCGCCGTCAACCCGCTGCTGTGGCGCGACTGGCACGGCATCGGATCCGGACCGCTGTGGTTCGTGCTCGCCCTGCTGGTCCTCGACACCGCCTACGCCCTGCTCCGCCCGGCCGGGCCATCGCAGCAACGGCCGCTGCGGTACCGCACCGTGCTCGCCTTCATCGCCGGCCTGGCCCTGGCCACCTGGGCCCTGCGCATCGTCGTCCCGATCGGCTTCTGGGTGCCCGTCATCGACTTCCCGACGAGCGCCTACCTGCCGCAGTACGTGAGCTTCTTCGTGGCCGGCACCGTGGCGGGCGCACCGGGCGGCCGAGTTGCTCGCGGTGGCGCCCGACGGCGCCGAGCGATCCGTTCAAGACCCGGCGGCACCGGGCGCCTGAGACTGCTCGCATGACCGACACCTTCACGCCGGCCCTCGGGCGGCTCGGGCCGATCCGGTTCTACGACCGCGTGGTCGCGTTGACGCGGGAGCGGCTGTGGCGGGCCCTCGCCGCCGCGTACGCCGCGCCGCGCGCCGGGGACGTCATCGTCGACGTCGGGTGCGGGACCGGCACGCTCGCGCTGCTGCTCGCGCGGATCGAGCCGCGGGCCGGGATCGTCGGCGTCGACCCCGACCCGCGCGTGCTGGCGGTGGCGCGGCGCAAGGGCGGGACCGGCGCGGTGCGGTGGCGCGAGGGCCGCGGGGACGCGCTCGTGGCGCTGCTCGGCGCCGGGTCGGCCGACACCGCCGTGTCCAGCCTGGTGCTGCACCAGTGCCCGATGCCGGTGAAGCGGGCCATTCTCGCGTCGATGGCCGGTGTACTGCGACCAGGCGGCCGGATCGTCATCGCCGACTACGGGCGGCAGCGCACCCGGGCGATGCGCCTCGCGTTCCGGACGGTGCAGCTCGCCGACGGCAGGGCCGCTCACGGCGCCGCGACCTCGAGCCGGAGCCAGGCCGCCAGGCTCCCGATCTCGCGCCGGACCGCGGCCGTCTGCGCCTTCGTGAACGGTACGTCCTCGTGCACCGCGTCCACCCGCAGCACGCCCGCGCGGTGGTCGGCGGCCGCGTCGAGCTTGCCGATGAGGCGGTCGCCGTGCAGGATCGGCAGCGCCCAGTAGCCCCAGCGGCGCTTCGCGGCCGGCTTGTACATCTCCAGCTGGTAGTCGAACTCGAACAGCTCGGTCATCCGCTTGCGGTCGTAGACCAGGCGGTCCAGGGGCGAGAGCAGGACGGTACGACCGGAGAAACGGCCCCCGAGCCGCTCCGGGTCCACGCGCCACTCGCCCGGGACGCCCTCGACGACGGCCGGCTCGCCCGCGTCGCCGCCGCGGGCGATGCCCAGGGAGCGCAGGCGGCGCTCGTCGCGGGCGCGGCGGGCCTCCTCCAGCGGGACGACGTCGTCGGGGTAGACGCGCTCGGCGAGGTCCCACAGGCGCTCGGCCCCGCGCCGCCCGGCCGCCGCGACCTCGCCGCGCTGGACCATCGCGTCGAGCATCCGGCCGACGTTGCGGTTGTTCGACCAGCCCGAGGAGCGCCACGACACCACGCACGTGTCGGGCAGCTCCCGCACCGTCAGCGGTCCGTCGGCCCGCAGCCGCGCGAGGATGTCGAGCCGGCAGCCGGTGTTGGCCTCGACCCAGACGCCGAGGCCCTCCTGCCACTCGTGCACCGGCCAGGCGTCCATCTCCGCGCGGTGCAGCGCGATATCCGGCGGTACCAGGATCAGGCCCTGCAGCTCCAGCAGCGCCTGCTCGTCGAGGGCGTCGCGCAGCTCCTGCGGGTCGTACTCCTCGCCGAGCCGGCCCCACAGCACGAGGTCGGCGCTGCGGGCCACGTACGCCGTCGGGTCGTTCTGCAGCTCCCACAGCCCGCGCACGGTCTCGAACAGCCCGGCCGGGCGCTCGGCCGCGAGCAGCTGCGCGCGGACCGCGAGCCGGCGCGCGTCGGCGCGGGACAACGAGTGCATGACCACCGGCCGAGGGTAGAGCTTGGCAAGTGGAACATGGTTCCGCTACGGTTAACGGAACCAGGTTCCGTATCCGGTGAGAGGGGTTCCCGTGGTGAGCTTCGGGATCATGACCGCGCCCATGCAGGTCGAGTACGCCGACATCGTGCGCGTGTGGCGCGAGGCCGACGACGTGCCCGAGCTCGAGCACGCCTGGCTGTTCGACCACCTCATGCCCATCGGGGGCGACCCCGCCGGGCCGATCTTCGAGGGCTGGACGCTGCTGTCGGCGCTCGCGGCGCAGACGCGGCGGCTGCGGCTCGGGCTGCTCGTGACCAGCAACCGGTTCCGTCCGCCGGCGATGCTGGCGAAGATCGCGGCCACCGTGGACGTCGTGTCCGGCGGGCGGCTCGACTTCGGCATCGGGGTCGGTTCGCGGCCGGGCCACCCGCTCGCGCGGCGCGAGTACGACGGGAACGGGCTGCCGTACCTCGACACCGCCGACGCCGTCGAGCGGCTCGACGAGGCGTGCACCGTCATCAAGCGGCTGTGGACCTCAGGCGAGCCGTTCGACTTCGAGGGCCGGCAGATCCGGCTGACGGGGGCGTTCGGCAACCCCAGGCCCGTGCAGCGCCCGCACCCGCCGGTGCTCATCGGCGGCCGCTCGGCGGCGACGCTGCGGCTCGTGGCCCGGCACGCCGACATCTGGAACATCCCCGGCGGCGACCTCGACGAGTGCGTGGCGCGCAGCGCGCTGCTCGACCGGTACTGCGCCGAGATCGGCCGCGACCCGGCCGGGATCACCCGCTCGATCCACCTGCCGGTCGAGTCCTACGAGCGGCCGGAGCCCACGAGGGAGGCGATCGGCGCCGCGGTCGCGGCCGGCTTCGGGCACGTCATCCTCAGCGTGCCGGCGCCGTACCCGGCCGGCGTCGCCCGGTGGGTGGCGGACGAGCTCATCGCCGGCTGATCAGGGGCCGGTGCGGGCGTCGCGGCGGGACTTGAGCAGGGACGCGACGGTCGTGATGGTCAGCGTGCCGACGATGACGCCGAGGGAGAGCGGGATGCCGATGTGCGGGGCCCAGCCGACCGGGTCGCCGCCGTTGACGAACGGCAGCGAGTTGTCGGCGAGGGCCTCGAGGAACAGCTTCACGCCGATGAAGCCGAGGACCACCGCCAGGCCCAGCGACAGGTACACGAGGCGGTCGAGCAGGCCGCCGATGAGGAAGTACAGTTGCCGGAGCCCCATCAGGGCGAACACGTTGACGGTGAAGACCAGGTAGGGCTCGGCGGTGAGTCCGAACACCGCCGGGATCGAGTCCAGGGCGAAGATCAGGTCGGTCGTGCCGATGGCGACGAGGACCGCGACGGTCGGCGTGAGGATCCGGCGCGACCACCGGACCAGCGGGTTCTCCTTGAACTCGTCGCCGTCGGGCTCGCCCTGGGTCGCCAGCTTCACCGCCGTGTACACCAGGAACAGGCTGAAGATGTAGAACACCCACGAGAACCGGCTGATCGCCGCGGCCCCGGCGGCGATGAACCCGCCGCGCAGCACGAGCGCGAGCACGATCCCGACCATGAGCACGCGCTGCTGCTGAGCCCGGGGCACCCGGAACCGCCCCAGAATGATCACGAAGACGATGAGGTTGTCGGCGGACAGGCTGTACTCCGTGAGCCAGCCCGCGAAGAAGGCCCCGGCCGCGTCGCGCCCCCACATGGCCAGCACGAACAGCCCGAACAGCACTGCGAGCGCGATGTAGACACTGACCCAGATCGCCGACTCCCGCACCGACGGCTCATGCGGCCGGCGCGCGACGATGGCCAGGTCGACCAGGAGCATGACGCCCACGCCGGCCAGCGTCGCGGCCCAGACCAAGGCGGTGACGGTCACGACGCACCACCTTACCCGGCGCGGCGAGGGTGACCGGCCCGTTGCCGGGGGTCGTTCCCGGCGCGTCGCCGGTGGGCGGCCGGGGTGATGTGCCGGGCGGGCGTGCCGTGATGCGGCGGCTCCTCACGAACCCCGCCCGGCCGCGCACGCCGGCGGCTGACTTCCGCGTCCAGCGCGCGATCAGATGTCCGGCGGTTCCTGGTCGATTTCGGCCAGGAACCGCTCGGAGCGGCGCGCGAAGAGATGGGCCCCGCGTTCGTCCGATCGGGCGCGGGCTGCTTCGGCGGCGGCACGCACGACGTCGACGGGTTCGCCGCGGGCGTGCAGCAGGCGCGCGCGCAGCAACAGCAGGAGCCCTTCGGCGAAACGCTGGCCGTAGGTGGTGACGGCCCGGTCGGCCCGGTCGAGGGCGGTTGCGGCCCGCCAGGCATGCCGGCCGTACGCTTGGATGATCGGGTCGGCGGACGCCTGTCCTTGCTCGTACGCTCGGCGGGCCCACCTCCCACGGTCCTTCTCGATCGAGGTGTAGGCCCCGACCGGCCGAACGAACAGGAAGTGGACGGCCTCCGTCTCGCGGCCGAGCATGCGGGCCAGGTACTCGGCCCGCTCCAGCAGGTCGAACGTCGAACCGCCGTATCCCGCGTGCCTGCTGGCAACCAGGGTGAGCAGTGACAGCACCGACAGCTCCAGCTCCCGCAGGCCGGCCGTGCGCGCGATCCGGGCGGCCGATTCGAGGTGGCGCCCGGCGGCCGCGAACGCGAGTTTGGTCGCCGCACGGCGCCCGGCACGGGCCAGTGCCTGCGCGGTGCGAGCCGGGCCGGCGGCCCAGAGGTGGTAGGCGAGGCGTTCGGCGACAGACTCGTCGTCCACATGGGTGCGTTCGAGGGCGTCGGCGACCAGCAGATGCAGGTGGACGGTCTGCTGCCGCGTCGTGGTCTCGGTGACCGAACTCGCGGACCAGGTCGTGCGCGAACCGTAGCGAGTCCGGGCTCTCCGGCTTGGTTTCCAGCAGGCCGAGCGCCTGCAGCGGTTCGAGGCGTTGGAGGCAGTCCGCGACGTCGACGCCGCCCGCGGCGGCGAGCAGGGCGAGGTCCACGTCGATCCGACCAGGCACGCACCGCAGCCGGCGACGGTAGTGGCGGAGCAGGGTGAGCGAGCCAAGGCCGCAGAAGGGCCAACCCGGGCTCAGCGGGCCGCGCGCAGCTTCTCCTCGATGGCGGCGGCGAGCTTGTCGGCCGTCTGCTGTACCCCCTTGCCGTAGCCGATGAACAGTTTGTTGGCCAGCGGCACCGCCCAGGCGCCCCGCTGCGCGATGTTGAACACGCGGTAGGTCAGTGCGGCCCCCGCCGGGCCCGGGTCGGCCGCGATCTCCCCGCGGTACCACCAGTGGCCCTGCATCCCCACCACGCCCGGCCGGTGGTCGACGTCGACGTAGGCGCGGCTCTGCGGCGTCAGCATCGACTCGAGCACCCACCCGCCGTCGATCAGCGGCAGGACCGCCGCGAGCGGGGCCGCGATCGGGGCCGTCGCCGTGAACAGGAGCTTCACTCCGCCTCCCGCAGCAGCTCGTCGATGTCGGGCAGGTCGCTCGGGTCGGCCGACCAGGTGAGGCGGCCGGTCCTCAGGTCGGCCAGGAGACCGTCGGTGAAGGCGCGCTCGGCCTCCAGCCGGGAGGCCTCGTACTCCACCTCGACCATGAGAATCCGCGGCAGATGGTCGCGGGTCTCGTCCAGGGCCGCGCGCGCCGCGAGGGCCCGCTCGTGCAGCTGGTTGCGCCGGTGCCGCAGGGCGTCGGCGACCTCGATCGGCGGCAGGCACCCGCAGTACGTGAGCGCGGGCCCGAACAGCGACGAGTCGGTGTCGGGCTGGCTGAGTAACAGGTGCACCCATTCCTGGAGCCGGATGCGGCCCTCTTTGGTCAGCTCGTAGACGGTCCGCTCCGGCCGCGGCCCGTCGCGCGTGGTGTCGACGACGCGCACGTGCCCGGCGGCGAGGAGCCTCTCCACCGCGTGGTACAGGCTGCGGGGCAGGCCCGTCACGAACGTCTTGTGCGTCCGCTCGATCATCAGGTGCATCTCGTAGGTGTGCCGCGCCCCCGTGAGCAGGAGGGCGAGCACGGTCAGCGACGCCATGTCCCGGTCGGCCCTTGCTATGGCAGCTCGCACTATTGCAGTATGCCATAGTAAGGGCGGGCGGGCGACCCGGCGGCGGCGCTGACCGCCGGCGCCGGCTGGGTATGTTGCTGGACCCGGGGGCGGATCGCCAGGCCCAGGCCGACGGCGAGCAGGATCAGGCCGACGGTCATCGCGACGACCATGCTGAAGCGCGACTTCAGCAGGCCGACCGACGCGCCCAGGCCGATGAGGATCAGCACGCCGCCCGCGATCATCAGCGTGATCGACTGCACCGACAGCTTCATGCGGGGAGTATCCACCCGGCGGCGGCCTCGACCGTGTCGCAGGTGTGATCAGGCGGGAGCAAGTCGCGGGGCCAGGGCCGGCCCCCGGCGATCCAGATCGTCGCCAGGCCGGCCGCGCGCCCGCCCGCGATGTCGTCGGCCGGGTTGTCGCCGACCATCCATCCGCCGCCGGCGAGGTCGGCCCCGCACGCGGCGGCCGCGGCGGCGAACAGGGCCCGGTCCGGCTTGCGCACGCCCAGCTCGCCGGAGACGGCCCAGCCGTCGACGGCCCGGTCCAGGCCGGTCCGGCGGATCTTGCCGAGCTGGTTGTCGGCGTGGCCGTTCGTGACGATCCCGACCCGCCGGCCCGCGGCCCGCAGGCCGGTGAGCAGGCTCAGCACCCCGGGCCGGCAGGTGACGAGCTCGGGCATCCGGCGGCGGTACTGCGCCCAGACATCATCGACCAGCCCGAAGCGCGCCCGCACCGCCGCGAAGAAGCCCTCCGAACGGTCCGCTGCCAGGAGCCACTCGAACGCCCCGGCCGGCAGGGAACGGTCGGCGCAGAGCTCGGCCGCCCACCGCCGGAACGCGGCGGACCGGTCGACCAAGGTGTCGTCGAGGTCGAACAGCACCAGGCCGGTCACGGGACGCTAGACCCAGACGGTGGCGAGCCAGACGGCGACGCCCGCCGCGACCAGCAGCCCGATGTTGAGGCCGATCATCCGGGCCTCGCCCCGCGACACGTGCGTGACGATGCCGCCGACCTGGATCAGCACGAGGCCGGCCGCCGCCGCGATCGCGAGCCCGGGCGCGATCCCGGTCAGCGGCGGCAGGATGAGCCCGGCCGCGCCGAGCAGCTCCAGCGCGCCGATGGTGCGCACCAGCGGCATCGGTACCGTGTCGACCCAGCCCATCATCGGCCGCAGCGCCTCCTGGCTCTGGGCCACCTTCTTGCCCCCGGCGTACACGTAGAAGAGTGCGAGCAGCCCGCCGACGATCCAGTACGCGATCTCCATGCCGGCCATGATGCGGCACTATCGGAGGGCGTACAAAAGGCACACGCGTGTGCGTGAGGCACAGGGAGATGTCGTGGAGCAGTTCGAGCACGCATGCATGATCCGGGGCGACGGCGGCCGCACGATCCGGGCCATCCTCGACCAGATCTGCAACAAGTGGACGCTGCTCATCGTGGCGACCCTCGATCAGGGCACCGTGCGCTTCACCGAGCTGCAGCAGCAGATCCCGGGCATCTCCCAGCGGATGCTGACGCTGACCCTGCGCAACCTGGAGCGCGACGGGCTGGTGGCCCGCACGGTGCATGCCGAGGTGCCGCCCCGGGTGGAGTACAACCTGACCGGCATGGGGCAGAGCCTCCTGCCGCCGGCCCTGGCGCTGGCCGGCTGGGCGATGGAGCACGTCCCGCACATCGAGGCCAGCCGAGCCGCCTACGGGAGCCGGACCGGCTGACCCAGCCGCTCGTTCAGCCGCCGCCAGCGCCGCCACTCCCGCGCCGGGACGTCCAGGGCCTCCTCGGCGAAGGCCGGGGCGAGCTCGACGGCCCCCGTCGAGCAGCATCAGCGCGAGCGTGAGGAACGGCCGCGCCTCCTCCTGGACCGGCATCTCAACCGCCGGCACGACATCCGGCGCGACACCTGGCCCGACTTCCCCCCGCGGGCCGTCGCCGCCCTGGCCGAGCTGCCGTTCCGCCCGTGGTGGGAGGCGCTGGCGCCGTAGCGGCACCGGGATGTATCAAACGCGCTCCCCGTCGATCCGTCAGGTCACAGACGTCGATTTGGAGGTTGCGCACCATGCAGACCGTTCGGCTCGGGATCGACTTCGGCACCTCGCACACCGTCGCGGTGCTGGCCCGCCCCGGCGGGCGCGTCGACGCGCTGCTGTTCGAGGCCTCGCCCCTGCTGCCGTCGGCCGTGTACCTCGGCGGCGACGGCACGATGCTCGTCGGCCGCGACGCCGAGCGCAGCGCCCGCATCGAGCCCAGCGCCTACGAGCCGCATCCGAAGCGGCGCATCGACGAGGGCAGCGTCCTGCTCAACGAGCGCGAGGTGCCGGTACCGCGGCTGATCGAGGCCATCCTGCGCCGGGTCGCCGACGAGGCGGTCCGCGTGCTGGGCGGGCCGCCGGGCGCCACCGTGCTCACCCACCCCGCGGGCTGGGGCGCGACCCGGCGGGCGCTGCTGAGCGACGCCGCCGCGGCCGCCGGGCTGCCCGCGGTGAGCCTGGTCGCCGAGCCGGTCGCGGCGGCGATGTACTTCACCGGCGCCCTCGGCCACCGGGTGCCCGAGGGCCACGCCGTCGTCGTGTACGACTTCGGCGGCGGTACCTTCGACGTCAGCGTCCTGCGCCGCACCGGCGACGGCTGGCACGTCGCCGCCGCGGCCGGGCTCGACGACGTCGGCGGCATCGACCTCGACGCCGCGGTGGTCGAGCGGATCCGCGTGGCGGTCGCCGCGCGCGGGCCGGAGCTGTGGCAGCGCCTCGAACGGCCGGGGACCGTCGCCGACCGCCGCCACCGCCGCGCGCTGTGGGAGGACGCCCGGTCGACCAAGGAGCTGCTGAGCCGGGCGGCGACGGCCGGGCTGACGGTACCGCTGCTGGACGTCGACCTGTACCTGACGCGCCCCGAGTTCGAGGCGCTCGCCCGGCCCTGGCTGGACCGGACGGTGGCGCTCACCACGGCGACCCTGTTCGCCAGCGACGTCACCGCCGGGCGGCTCGCGGGCGTGTTCCTGGTGGGTGGCGGGAGCCGGGTGCCGCTCGTGGCCACCCTCCTGCACCAGGCCCTCGGCATCGCGCCGGTGATTCTGGAGCAGCCGGAGATGGTCGTGGCCCAGGGAAGCCTGCTGACGTCGGCGCCGGAACCAGTCCCGGCGCCGACGCCACCCGCGGAACCGCAGCCGGTTCCGGCGTCGACGCCACCACCGGCGTCGCAACCCATTCCGGCGCCGGCGCCACCCGAAACGCCGCAACCAAAGCCGGTTCGCGAGAGAAAATCGGCGCGGTGGGCGCATCTGGCCGCCTTCGCCGCCGTCGCCGCCGTCGGCGGCATCTCACTGCTCGCCCGCGACTCCTACGACGACGTGGCCCCGCCGTTCCTGGCCGGCCTGCTCACCCCGCTCCTGCCCGGCTCCGTGCTCGTCCTCCTGGCCATGGTCGTCGCCATGGTGATCGGCGGCCCGCCCGCCCCGGCGCACCGGGCGCTCGGCCCGGCCGTCGTCGCCGCCGCCGGTACCGTGCTCGGGCTGCTCGTGCTGTGGCCGCTGCGCGACGCCGTCGAGGTGTGGGTCTGGGTGCTCACGGGGTCCGCGGTCGCCATCCTCATCGGCGGCCTCTACGCCGTCGCCCGCCCGGCGCGGCGGGTACGGATCGGGCTGTGGGCCGCGGCCGGCGCCGTGCTGGTGCTGGCCGGCAGCGGCCCGGTCCGGATGCCGTACGTCGCGTTCAACGGCGACCACATGGCCAACGTGCAGCCGCTGAGCGGGGTCATCGCGTACGACGGCGACCCCACCTGGTTCGGCGGGTACCTCTTCGGCGTGGCCCTGATGCTCGCCGCGGCCCTGTCCATCGGCGCCGCCCTGCGCCGGGCGATCGGGCACGCCGCCGGGGTACACCAGAGGATCGGGGCCGTGCTCATCGCCCAGTGCGGCGCGCTGCTGCTGCTCGACGTGGCCTGGCAACGGTCCGAGGACCGCATGGCGGAGGTGACCCACCAGTGGTAATGGTCCACCTTCGTCCGCGTCGACGACGACGGCCTCCCGTGGGTCTGGCTCCTGCTCGCCGTCGCCGCGGTGACCGCCGTCGTCGTACCGTCGCTGGTCCGGTCCGCCCGCGCCCGTCAGTCCGGGGCGGTGAGCGGCTCGAGCAGCTCCGCCGTCGAGCGCTGATCGAAGTGCCGGGCCCAGCCCAGCGGGGTGGCGCCGAAGCGCTGGTCGCGCCGGTCCGGGTCGGCGCCCAGGTCGAGCAGCCGGCGGGCGAGCGCGGTGTCGCCGTTGCCCGCCGCGTGGTGCAGGGCGGTCTCCCAGGCGCCCTCGGCGGGGGCGTCGCCGCGGCCGTAGGCGTTGACGTCGAACCCGAGCCCGGCCAGCAGCGCCACCGTCTCGGCCGAGGCCCGGGCCGCGGCCCACACGAGCAGCCCCGGGTGGCGGCGCCGGGCCTCGGCGGCGGCGCCGGGGTGCTCCGCGGCGACGCGGGCCACCGCCCCCGGGTCGGCCCGGAACGCGGCGGCGACGAGGTCGTGCGCCGGGTCGGGTCCGGGGCGGGGCACCCCACGCTCCCGGAGGTACCCGGCGATGGTGGCGTCGCCGTAGAGCTCGGCCAGCTCGAGCGGCGTGCGGCCGTCGGCCGGGGCCCACGGCGGCCCGTCGTCGGTGAACGGCGCGGCGATGTCGACGCCGTGCCGGTCCAGCAGCCGTACCCGGGCCGCCTGGTGGTGCGTGACGGCCCACCGCAGCTGCACGCGCAGCAGTTGGGCCGGCGTCGGCAGGGTGTCGATGCGGGCCTTCCACGGTCCGCCGTCGCCGGTGCCGAGCCCGTGCTCGAACAGCAGCTCCAGGTGCGAGTCGTCGGGCTCGAACATCCGGTTGTACAGGGCCTGCCCGTCGTTGGGGTCCGCGCCCGCGTCCAGCAGCAGCCGGCCCAGCGCGCGCCAGTGCGGGTGCGGCGGCTGGTGGGCGCGGCCCAGCTCCCCGGCGCCGAAGACCCCCGTCAGCAGCGTGAACGGCATGGGCAGGCCGTCGAAGAGGTACCCGTCGTTGGCGTCGGCCCCGGCGTCGAGCAGGAGCCGGGCGGTCCTGAGCACCGGTTCGGCCGCGATGCCGGGGTCGTGCCGGGAGTACACCAGGCCGAACAGCGGCCGCCAGCCCAGCGGCCCGCCCGGCTGCGACACCAGGCCGGGCCGCGCGGCGAGCAGCCGTCCGACGTCGTCGGGGCGCGCGGCGGCGGCCGCGGCCCAGATGCTGCCGGCGGTCAGGCCGGGGTGCCGCCCGAGCAGCTCGCGCGCCGCCGCCCAGCGCTCCGGCCCGTCCTCCCGGCCGTAGGTCAGGCAGGCGAGCCGGCAGAACTCGTCGGCGGGATGTTGCGCCGGTACCGCCCGGAGCCCGGTGTCCCAGCCGTGCTCGGCGACGGTCCGCACGTAGCGGGTGAGGCGGGGCCAGCTGGCGAACCCGTACTCGCGGGCGACGACGAGCTGGGCCGCGCTGAGCGGCAGGGCGGCGGCCTCGGCGGGCGGCGCGGGGTGGAGCCGGGCGATCCGCGCGACGGCGTCGGCCTCGCCGGCGCGCACCGCCCGTTGCAGGGTGCGGGCCTGGCGGCGGAAGTGCTGCAGGTCGGGTCGTTCGGGCATGCCTCGGGTCGGCACGGCGGACTCCTCTCGTGTGCCTGTGCCCGCTCGTCAGGCCGAAAGGAGAACGATTGTGACGCGTGGTGCGCGCGCCAGGTGGGCTGAGCCCATTCCCGCGGACCGGCGGCTCCCTGGAAGCCGACCCATATTCTAGCGGGCTTCGAACTGCGCGCCGACCGCCGCCGCGATGTCGCCGGGGCTCCGCGTGCCGTCGACCGTGATGACCGTGTAGCCGAGGTCCCGCGCCTGCCCGGCGACGAGCCGGGCGAAGGTCGCGTCGCGCTCCATCCACCGCTCGAACGCCGCCTCGGGGTCGGGGGCCCCGGCGACCAGCGCGCGGGCCCAGGCGCGGTGCCGATAGTGGTGACGCTGGAAGTCCTCGGTGGGCACGATCCAGACCGCCCGCCCGCGCGGCACCGCCAGCCCGGCGAGCAGCTCCGGGAGCAGGGCCGCGCCCTCGGCCACCACGGGCCCGGCGAGCTCGCGCAGCATGAGCGGGAACTCTTCGCGGTACAGCCGCAGGACGTCCTCGACCTGGACGTCGACGGGCTGGGCGAGCCGCTCCCCGACGCTCATCGCGGTGACCTTGCGCATCACCGGCCCGGCGTCGGCGTGCCGGTCGAACGCGTCGTCACAGGAGTACAGCGCCAGCCCCCGCGCGGCGGCGATGAGGCCCGCGACCGTCGACTTGCCCGAGCACGGCGAGCCGCCGATCCACAGGATGGTGTCAGCCGGCGGCATCGGGCAGCTTCGGATACCCGGCGCGCTTCCACTCGGGGCTGTCCGCGAGCTCGGCGAGCCCGTCGCGCTGAGCGGGGGTGCGCGGCGCGGCGACCAGGGCGTCCCAGGGCTCCTCGAGCAGCAACCGGTGCAGGGTGGACTCGTAGAAGTAGGTGCCGCCGTAAGCGAGAACGACGGATTCGTCGGCGCCGTCGTCGGGCCCGGCCCGGT
Organism: Dactylosporangium sp. McL0621; assembly: GCF_049995355.1. Lineage (NCBI taxonomy): Bacteria > Bacillati > Actinomycetota > Actinomycetes > Micromonosporales > Micromonosporaceae > Dactylosporangium > Dactylosporangium sp. McL0621. Next base: position 6,539,860 of record NZ_CP188259.1, on the reverse strand, counting down.
ACCGGGCCCACTCGAGGAGCATGCGGATGCGTTCGGCCGGGTCCGGGTACCAGCGCAGGATCGCGATGGCGAGGCGCTCCTGGTGCCGGTCCGGCGAGTGGGTCGCGGCGTCCGCGGCGCGGGTCAGGGCCGGCGGGGCGCAGGCCACCCAGCCGAGGCGGCGACGCTCCAGGGCGGCGGAGTAGCGGGCCAGGTGCTCGCGGACCCGGAGCCGGCCCGGAAGCCCGCGCTCGGCCAGCCAGTCGACGAGGCCGGGGCCGTCGCGCAGCTCCCGTTCGCCGCCGTCGAGCCCGCGCAGGTTGACCTCGTGGTGCAGCGTCCAGCGGGCCACCTCGGCCCCGGCCGCGTCGTGGACGGACACCGCGCCCCAGCCCAGGCATAGGCAGCGCCCCAGCGGCCGGTCGGTGAGCTCGAGCCGGCGGGCCAGCTCGGCGATCTCGTCGCCGGAGACCGTGAGCGGGGGCGCGTCTCCGTCGAGGACGAGCACGGTCGCGGCGGTGCGCAGGATCTGCTCCGGCTGGGTGGTGCTCACGGGAGCTTGAGGTCTCCGATGCGCTGGTCGGGGTCGTTGAGCAGGGCGCTCAGCACGGCAGTGTAGCCGTCCAGGGTCTCCAGCATCGCCGCGCGGGGGTAGATCGTCGGGTTGTAGTTCATCGACGCGCCGCGGCGGTCGTGGCGCACGACCAGGCCCGGCTCGCCGCGCTTGGCCCACAGCCGGGTGGTGTGCTCGTCCAGCGTCGTGCCGGCCGGTTTGCGCGCGCGGGAGCGGTGCTCGCGGCGGTCGGGCGGGGGGTCGTTCGTCGGCGCGGCGGACTGGAACCAGGAGTGGTACAGCAGCAGGAACGGCCACGGGCGCATCGTGTCGAAGCCGGGGTTCACCGCGCGGGCGATCTCGGTGAACGACGCGGTGTGCCGGACCGCCTCGTACATCGCCGCGCGGACCAGGCCGATCCCCTCGGCGAGGGTGGTGTCCGGGCCCATGGTCGTGGCGACGTACACGTTGTTCGTGAACTGCCCGACGAGGTCCTCGGCGCCGGACTCGTCGCGGCCCGCGGTGGCGGTGCCCAGGACCAGCCGCGGCCGGCCGGTGCGGGCGCCCAGCAGGATCCGGTAGGCGGCGAGGTACAGCAGGAACGGCGTGATGCGCTGCGACCGGGCGAAGGCGTGCAGCCGCCCGATGAGCCCGGTCTCGATCGGCCGGCCGAGCGTCGCCTCCGCGGTCACGTCCGGCTGCTGTGGCGAACGCTCGAACGGCCACTCGTCCGGCAGCGGGGTGAGGGTGCGCCGCCAGAACTCGTCCCGGCGGCGCCGATCCGCCGGGCCGAGGTCCGGGTCCGCTGTCGCCGCCGCGTACGACAGCTTCAGCGGGGGCAGCGCCGGGCCGGTGCCGGTGCGCGCCCGGTACGCGGCCCGCAGGTCGCGCAGCAGCACGCCCGTCGACCAGCCGTCGGCGATGAGGTGGAACAGGGTGACGGCGACGATGTGCCGGTCGGGCGCGGTCCGCAGCAGTACGACGCTCCACAGTGGACCGCGCTGCAGGTCGAAGGCTCGGCCGCGCTCGTAGCCGAGGATGCTCCCGCGCAGCAGGTCGCGCCGCGACGCCGGCTCGGCGGTGAGGTCGGTGAACGCGAGCGGCGGCTCGATGCGATCCGGAATACGTATCAGCGGATCGATGCCGACCGAATCAAATACGATTCTCAACGCGTCGTGGCGGGCACATACATCGCCCACGGCCGACCGAAAAGAATTGACGTCAATCGACTCGTCCCACGTTGCTGTCTCGAAGACGTTGTATCCCAGCACGCCCGGGTCCGACGGTGCGAAGCAGGACACGAACTCCCACAGCGCCTCCTGGCTACGCGCCAGCCGAGACGCCCCCCGACTCATGGTCACTGAGCTTTGCGGCGCGCCGTCGGTCTTGTCAAGGGCGGAAGAGGCATTGACGTTTTCGAAAAAACTCGGCCGCCGGGAAAGGCTCGACGATCACGGAGGGGTGAATTACCGTCTTCGGCGTGGCTATCGGGGGATGGCGCCTGCTCCGCAGTGCGGCTAATGCACGGACCGTCGTGGCGGTCGACTTCACCCTGGCCAAGGTCCGGGCCCAGGCCAACTTCGGCGACCTGGCCCCGCACCTGCCGGACGACTGGGCGGTCTGGGGCAGCGACGAGACGGGCTGGCCGGCGGCGCCCGGCGACCCCGCCACGCACCTCGCCGGGTGGCGCGCCCGGACCGCCGCGCTGGGAAACTTTCACGCCGTCCTCGGATTCTGCGCGGGCGCCGCGCTCGCCGGGGCCCTGGCCGGGCCGGACCGGCGGCTGGTGCTGTTCGACCCGGTGGACGTGGACGCCCGCACGATCGCCGGGCATTACGCCGCGGCCGTACGCCGCATGGGGGCCGAGCCCGGGGCCGAGCCGGGCGCCGACGCGGACGACCTCGCCGAGCGCTACGCCGTGGTGGCCCGCAAGACCCTCGGCGAGCAGGGCGTGCCGGACTCGATCGCGGCCGACCTGTGCGCGCGGGTCGCGGCCAACCTGCGGTACCTGGCGATGGGCCGGGCCGCCGGCCTCGGCGGACTCGCGCCGGACCTCGTCGTGCTCTCCCGCGACCACGAGCTGCCGCCCGTCCTGCAGGGCCGGCCGCAGCTGCGCCTCGACGTGCCGCAGGAGAACCTGCTCGCCGACCCGGCCGCGGCCCGCGCGGCGGTGGGGGCATGAGCGCGCTGAGCCGCAAGGAGGAGGCGTTATGGCTGTTCCAGCGCCTCGCCCCCGGCGTCACCGTCGACAACCAGCCGCTCGCGATCCGCACCTCCGCGCCGCTCGACCCGGCCGCCCTGGAGTCCGCGGCCGCTGAGATCCTGCGGCGGTACCCGGCCCTGCGCACCCGCTTCCCGCAGCGCGACGGCGTGCCCTACCGCGAGCCCGCCGACCCGGACCGCGCGACCGTGCCCGTCGCCGTGCTCACCGCGCCCGCGGCCAAGCTCGGCGCCGTGCTCACCGAGCTGGCCCTGCGCCCGTTCGACCTCGCCGCCGAGCTGCCCCTGCGGGTGTACGGCATCGCCCTGGACGAGGGCGGCAGCGTGCTCTGCCTCGTGTCGCACCACATCGTCTTCGACGGGGCGTCGGGCGGGCTGGTCATGCCCGACCTCGCCACCACCTACCACCGGATCGCGAACGGCCAGGCCCCGCCGCCGCCCGCAGCCGGGGCGCGGCTCGAGGAGCCGCCGCCCGCGCCGGACAGCGTGCGGTACTGGCTGAGCCGCCTCGCCGGCGTCGACCCCGCCCGCCTCGCGCTCCCGTCGGCCCGCCCCGAGCCCGCCCGGCCCACGTTCGCCGGCGCCCAGCTCGAGCGCGACCTGCCCCCGGCCCCGCTCGCGCGGCTGCGCGCCCGGCTGCGGGTCACCGACAACATGGCGCTGCTGGCCGTGTTCGCCACCCTGCTCGCCCGCCACGGCGCCGGGCCCGACCTCGTCGTCGGCGTCCCGGTGAACCTGCGCCGCCAGGGCACCCGCGACGCGGTCGGCTACCACGTCAACACCCTGCCGGTCCGCCTCACCGTCGACCTGGGCCGCGGCTTCGACGCGCTCGCCGCGCAGGTCCGCGACCGCATGGCCGAGGCGCTCGACCACGCCGGGGTGTCCTTCGAGCACCTGCTCGGCGGCCTGCCGAACGGCAGCTGGCGCGCGCCGCTGTTCCGGCACATGTTCAACTTCCTCCCCCCGGCCCAGAACGCCCCGCCCGGCGAGCTGCCCGACGCCGAGTGGGTGCCGGTCGACCCCGGCGCCAGCCGCCACGACCTGCAGTTCGTGGTGGTACCCGCGGCCGGGCTGGTGACGCTGCAGGCCGTGTACAGCACCGAGGTCCACGACGAGGCGACCGTCCGCGCGCTCGCCGGGCGCTTCGAGCTGCTGCTGGCGGCGGCCGCGGCCGAACCGGGGCGGCCCCTCGCGGAGCTTCCGATGTGGACGGACGCGGAGCGTGCCCTCGTCGCGCGGGCCAACGCGGGCGCCGGGCGGCCGGTACCGACGCCGACCGTCGCCGCCCGGATCGCCGCCCGGCACGCGCAGGACCCCGACGGGCCCGCGCTCGTCGACCCCGGCGGCACCGTCCACACCCGGCGGTCCCTCGCGGGCCGGGCCGCCGCCGTCCGGGACCGGCTCGCCGCGCAGGGGATCGGCCGCGGGGACGTCGTCGCCGTGTCGCTCCCCCGCGGCGCCGGCCTCGCCGCCGCCGTCCTGGCCGTGTGGTCGCTCGGCGCCGCGTACCTGCCGGCCGACCCGGGCCAGCCCGCCGGTCGCCTCGCGGAGCAGCTGGAGCGGGCCGGGGCGCGGTACACGATTGACGCCGCCGGTAGCGCCACGTGCGACGACACGGCCGGGCTGTACGCCGGGCTCGCCGCCGTCGCCCCGGACGACCTCGCCTACGTCATCTTCACCTCCGGCTCGACCGGGCGGCCCAAGGGCGTCGAGATCCCGCACCGGGCCCTGGCCAACCTCGTGCGCCACTTCGCCGCCGAACTGGCCGTCGTCGCGTCCGACCGGGTGCTGTGGCTGACCACGTTCGGCTTCGACATCTCCGCGCTGGAACTGTTCCTGCCGCTCGCGTACGGCGGCGGCGCCGTCGTCGCGCCCGACGAGGCCCAGACCCGCCCGCCGCTCATGCTGCGGCTCGTCGCCGAGCACGACGTCGCCGTCGTGCAGGCCACCCCGACCATCTGGCGGCTGGCCGCCGGGTCGGTCCGCGACGAGCTGCGCGGCCGGCGGCTGCTGTGCGGCGGGGAGCCGCTCAGCGCCGCGCTCGCCGAGCGGCTGCTGCAGACCGGCGGCCGGCTGTACAACGTCTACGGCCCGACCGAGACGACCATCTGGTCCGCGAGCGCCCCGATCGCCGCCGGCGTCGCCGACCCGGTGGGCATCGGCGCCCCGATCGCCGAGACCTCCTTCCACGTCGTCGACGAGCACGGCCAGGACGCCCCGCCCGGCCTCGTCGGCGAGCTCTGCATCGGCGGCACCGGCCTGGCCCGCGGCTACGCCGGCGCGCCCGACCTGACCGCGCGGCGCTTCCCCGACGACCCGGTCCGCGGCCGGCTGTACCGCACCGGCGACCTCGCCACCTGGCGCGACGACGGCACCGTGACCCTGCTCGGCCGGGCCGACCGGCAGGTGAAGCTGCGCGGCCGGCGGATCGAGCCCGGCGAGGTCGAGGCGGCCCTGGAGCGCCACCCGGCCGTCACCGCCGCCGCCGTCGTCCTCGCCGGCGACCCGCAGGGCGACGGGCGCCTCGTCGGCTACGTACAGCCCGCGACCGTCGACGTCGAGGACGTGCGCCGGCACGCGCGCGAGCACCTGCCGTACTACCTCGTCCCCGCCGGCCTCGTCGCGCTGGACGCCCTGCCGCGCAACGCCAACGGCAAGGTCGACCACCGGGCGCTGCCCGAGCCGCCCGCCCCGGCCGAGCCGGTCCGCGCCGAGCCGTCCGCGGCCGCCGGGCCGCTGGTCGAGCTCTTCCGGGAGATCCTCGGCCGCGCCGACATCGGCCCCCACAGCAACTTCTTCACCAGCGGCGGCCACTCGCTGCTCGCCGCGATCCTGGCCGCCCGCATCGGCCGGGGCGTGTCGCTGCTGGACGTGTTCGACGCGCCGACGCCGGCCGAGCTGGCGGCCCGCCTGGAGGAGGCCGAATGAGAACCGTGCCCGACCTGTTGCGGCAGTCGGCCCGGCTCGTGCCGGACCGGCCCGCGATCGTCCTCGACGGCGGCGAGACGCTCACCTTCGCCGAGCTCGACGCCCGCTCCAACGCGTTCGCCCGCGGCCTGCGCGAGCGCGGCGTCGGCCACGGCGACCGGGTCGCCCTCGCGCTCGGCGGGGCGGCCTGGCCCCGGTACGCGACCGCCTACTTCGCCACCCTCAAGCTCGGCGCCGTCGCCCTGCTCACCGGCGCCCGCTTCGGCGAGGACGAGCTGGCCCGGATCGTCGCCGGCTACCGGGTGGCGCACGTCGTGCGGCCCGGCGACGACCTCGGCGCCGGGCAGCCGGCCGGCCCGCTCGTCGCGGCCGTCGCGCCCGGCGACGCGGCCGAGGTCGTGTTCACCTCCGGCACCACCGACCGGCCCCGCGGCGTCGTGGCCACCCACGCCAACCTGCTGCGCGCCCAGGTCGCCTGGCCGAGCGCGGTGCGCGCCAACCAGCCGTGCGCGCACGCCCTGCCGGTCGGCTCCGTCGCCGCCCAGGCCGTGCTGCTCAACTGCGTCGGCGGCCAGCACACGCTGCTCGCCCAGGCCGCCTTCACCGTGCCCGGGTTCACGGCCATGGTCGCCCGGGAGCGGGCGGTCACCGTCTGCCTGGTGCCCGCCATGGGGCACTGGCTGGTGCGGGCCGCGCCGGGCGAGGCGACCCCGATGCCGTCGGTGAAAGGGGTCAGCTTCTCCGGGGCGCCTTTGCCGGTACCCATCATGGCCGACCTCGCCACCGTGTTCCCGAAGGCCGCGTTCCACAACTTCTACACGTCCACCGAGACGTACCCGGCCCGCGTCGCCACCCGCTTCGACCCGGCCCGCCCGGAGGCGGTGGGCCGGCCGGTCGGCTCCAGCGCCGTGCGCGTCACCGGCCCCGGCGGCGCCGAACTGCCGCCGGGGGAGGCCGGCGAGGTGTGGCTGCGGGCCGGGGGAGCGCCGCCGCGGGAGCTGCTGGACGCGGGGCCGGTCGAGGTCGCCGGCGGCTGGACGCGCACCGGCGACCTCGGCTACGTCGACGCCGGCGGCACGCTGTACCTCACCGGCCGCGCCTCCGACGTCGTCATCGTCGGCGGGTTCAACGTCTCCACCGGCCGCGTGGAGCAGATCCTCAGCCGCCACCCGGCCGTGGCCGAGGCGGCCGTCTGCGGCACCGGGCACCCGGTGCTCGGCGAGATCGTCGCCGCCTTCGTGGTCCTGAGGCCCGGCGGGGCGGACGCCACCACCGCCGCGGACCTGCGCCGGTTCGCGGCCGAGCACCTGACCCGGCCCGAGGTGCCCGCCGTCGTCCGGATCGTCGACGACCTGCCCCGCAACGAGGCGGGCAAAGTCGTGAAGCGGGAGCTGCCGGCCGCGCCGGTCGAGTTCGCCGAGCCGGAGACCGGCCTGGAGCGGGACCTGGCCGCCGTCTGGGCCGAGGTGCTGGGCACCGCCGCCGTCGGTACGACCGACAACTTCTTCGAGATCGGCGGCGACTCGCTCGCCGCCACCCGGATCGCCGCGACCGCCCGCGAACGCCTCGGTGTCGACGTGGACACCATCGCCGTGCTGGAGGCGCCGACCGTCGCCGAGCTGGCCCGGTACATCCTGGAAAGGGAAGCCCGATGAGCGCACCTGTGGATCTGGACACCGCGGCGAAGGTGCTGCGCGAGCACCCCGGCGTGACCGCTGTCGCGCCGCTGCGCGGGCCGGACGGGCGCCGCATCCTCGCCGTCGTGCCCGGCCTCGCCACCGCCCCGGTCGACCTGCGCGACCAGCTGTGGGACGCCGTCGACCCGGCCGAGCTGCCCGACGTGCTCGTCGTCGTCGACGCCCTGCCCGCCGACGCCGCCGCGCTGGACACCGAGGGCCCGGGCAGCCACACGTTCCGCCGGCCGTCCACCCCGACCGAGGAGGACCTCGCCGAGATCTGGGCCGAGACCCTGGGCCGGACCCGGGTCGCCGCCGACGACAACTTCCTCGACCTGGGCGGCGACTCGATGACCGCCGCGCTGCTGCTGGACCTCACCAACGAGCGGCTCGAGACCGACCTGACCCTCGGCGACCTGCTGTCGGCGCCGTCCCTCGCCGCGGTCGCCGGGCTCGTCGACCGCGCCCGCGCGTCCTCATGACCACGACCGAGGCCGTGTACGCCATCGTCGACGAGGTCCTCGAGCGCCCCGCACGCCCCGACGACGACCTGTACGACCTGGGGTTCGACTCGCTGCTCATCGCCCGCACCGCGGCCCGGGTCCGGGAGCGGCTGGGCGTTGACCTGCCCCTGGCCGAGTACTTCAACGCGGGCACCGTCGCCGAGCTCGCGGCGGCCGTGGAGGCGCGCGCATGAGGGCCCCGGTCACCCCGGCCCAGCAGCGCCTGTGGTTCCTGGCCCAGGTCGACCCGGACGCGCTCGACTGGCACATCCCGCTCGCCTACCGGCTCCGCGGCCCCCTCGACGCCCCCGCCCTGGCCGCCGCGCTCGGCGACGTCGTGGCCCGCCACGGCGCGCTGCGCACCCGGTTCCCGCTCGACGGCGCCGGCCCGGTCCAGGAGGTCCTCGACGGCTGGCGGCCGGACGTCCCCATCCGCACCACGACCGCCGCCGGGGCCGGCCCGGCGGTCGCCGCGCTCGCGAACACCCCGTTCGACCTCACCGCCGCCCCGCCGATGCGCGCCGCGATCCTGCGCCTGACCGAGGACGAGCACATCCTGGTCCTCGTCCTGCACCACATCCTGGCCGACGCCTGGTCGATCGGCATCCTGCGCGACGAGCTGGCCAAGGCGTACGCCGGGGCCGGCCTGCCCGGCCTCGCGACCCAGTACGCCGACCTCGCCCGCGCCCCGCGCCCGGACGGCACCGAGACCCTCGCCTACTGGGCGGAGCAGCTCGCGGGCGCCCCGGTGCTGGACCTGCCGACCGACCGGCCCCGCCCGCCCCGGCGCGGTACCGCGGGCGCGTTCGACGGCTTCGAGCTCGGCCCCGGCCGCGCCGCCGACCTGCGCACCCTGGGCCGGGCCGGCCGCACGACGCCGTTCATGACCCTGTTCGCCGCGTACCTCGCCCTGCTCGGCCTCGCCACCGGCCAGGACGACATCAGCGTCGGCACCCCGGTCAGCGGCCGCGACCGGACCGACGCCGAGCCGCTCATCGGGTACTTCCTCGACACCGTCGTGCTGCGCGGCGACCTGGGCGGCGACCCGACCTTCCGGGAGCTGCTGGGCCGGGTGAAGGCGACGGCGCTGGAGGCGTACCAGCACCGCGACGTGCCGTTCGAGGACCTCATCGCGCGCCTGGACGTGCGGCGCGACCCGGCCCGCACCCCGCTGTTCGACACCATGTTCGTCGTGCACGGCGGGGCCGAGGACCACGGGCTCGCGCTGCCGGGGATCACGGCCGAGTACGTCGACCCGGGCCACCGCGCGGTCAAGTTCGACCTCACCTTTGAGTGCTTCGCCGGCGGCGGCGAGCTGAAGGTCGTCGCGCAGTCCCGCCGCGACCTGTTCGACCCGGCGAGCGTGGCCGCCCTGGTGCGCCGCTACGGCGAGCTGCTGCGGCGGGCCGCGCAGGACCCGGACGCGCGCCTGTCGGAGATCTACGCCGCGATGACCGAGGCCGAGCAGGGCCCCTGGGCCTGCGCCCGCTCCACAGTGGACCGGCGGACGCTCGACCTCATCGACTTCGGCTCCAACGCCCCGGCGATCGTCCACGGCGACGCCCGGGTGTCCTATGCGGAGCTCGGCGCCCGCACACCGGAGCTGGGGGAGCACGGCGGCCTGGTCGCCGTCCAGCTCCCGCCGGGCATCGACCTGGTCGCCACCATGCTCGGCGCGTGGCGGGCCGGCGCCGGCTACCTGCCGCTCGACCCCGACGCCCCGCCGCGGCGCGTCGAGGAGCAGCTCGCCGACAGCGGCGCGGGGGTCGTCGTCACGCCGGACGGCGCTCGCGCGACCGGTGGCCGCACGACGGCCAAGCCGATGGCCTACGCCATCTACACCTCCGGCTCCACCGGCCGCCCCAAGGCCGTCGCCGTTCCCCCGGCGGCCCTCGCCGCCCGGGTCGCCTGGATGCGCGAGCGCTACGCGCTCACCCCGGCCGACCGGGTCCTGCAGTTCGCGTCGCCGTCCTTCGACACGTTCGCCGAGGAGGTGTACCCGTGCCTCGCCGCCGGCGCCACCCTCGTCGTCCCCACCGGCGCCCGCGCCGAGCTCCCGGACTTCCTCGCCACCCCGCAGGGGCAGTCGGTCACGGTGCTGGACCTGCCCACCTCCTACTGGCACGAGCTGTGCGCCGACCCGGCCGCCGTCGCCTGGCCGCCCGGCCTGCGGCTGCTGATCCTCGGCGGCGAGCAGGTCCGACCCGACGCCCTCGAACGCTGGTTCGCCCACCTCGGCGAGCGGGTCGAGGTCGTGAACACGTACGGCCCGACCGAGGCCACCATCATCGCCACCACGGCCCGGCTCACCCCGGCCGACACCACCGGCCGCCCGCCGATCGGCCACCCCATCGGCGACACCTGCGTCCACATCACCGGCCTGGGCGGCGCCCCGGTGCCCGACGGCGTCGCCGGCGAGCTGGTCATCGGCGGCCCCGGCGTCGCCGACGGCTACCTCGGCCGCCCGGAGCTCACCGCCGAGCGGTTCGCCGACCTCGGCGGCGTCCGGCACTACCGCACCGGCGACCGGGCCCGCCGCCGCCCCGACGGCGCCTACGAGTTCCTCGGCCGGGCCGACGAGCAGCTCAAGGTCCGCGGGTACCGCATCGAGCCGGGCGAGGTCGAGGCCGCCCTGCTGACCCACCCGGCGATCGGGCACGCGGTCGTCTCCGCGGGCGGCGACGGGCGGCTCGTCGCCCACCTGGTGACCGCGCCCGGCGCGGCGGTCCCCGGCCCCGGCGCGCTGCGGGCCCACCTGGGCGAGCTCCTGCCGCCGTACCTGCACCCGCGCGCCTACGCGACCCTCGACCGGCTGCCGATGACCCGCAACGGCAAGGTCGACCGGGCCGCGCTCCCGCCCGTGGCCGTGGCCGCGGGGGAGGGCCGCGCGCCCGAGGGCGACGGGGAGCGGCTCGTCGCCGAGGTCTGGGCGGAGGTCCTCGGGGTGGCACGGGTCCGGGCCAACGACGACTTCTTCGACCTCGGCGGGCACTCGCTGCTCGCCACGCGGGTCGCCGCGCGGCTGCGGGCGAGCGCCGGGGTCGAGGTACCGCTGCGGACGATCTTCCGCCACACGACCGTCGCCGCCCTCGCGGCCGCGGTCGAGGAGCTGCTCCTGGCCGAGATCGCGGCGCTCGACGACGACGAGGTCCGGCGGCTCCTCGCCGGGGACGCGCGATGATCGGCCCCGGAGCCCGGATCATCGACGCGGTCACCGGCGACGAGTACGCCGGCGACCGGCTCGTCACCGCCATCGCCGCCGAGCCGCTGCCCGCGACCGGCGTGGTGGTGTGCCCGATGCGCGCCGACGCGCCGTCGGTCCTGCGCTACCTCGGCGCCCGGGCCGCCGGCCGGCCCGCGCTCGTGTGCGACCCGGCCGCGGCCGCCGAACTGACGCAGCGCTTCGGGCCGGCCGTGGAGCTGCACCCCGACCTTGCGCTCATGCTCGCGACATCGGGCTCGACCGGCCGCCCCCGGCTCGTGCGGCACTCCGGCGCCGCGGTCGCCGCGGCCGCCACCGCGATCGTCAAGGCGCTACACATCGGCGCCGACGACACCGCCATCACCAGCCTGCCGCTGTTCCACACGCTCGGCCTCAGCGTGCTGCACAGCCACCTGCTCGCGGGCGCCACCGTCGTGCTCGAGCCCCGCGGCGTGCTCGACGCCGGCTTCTGGGGCAGCGTCGAGCGGCACCGGGTCACTGCGGTCACCGGGGTCCCGCACACGTTCGAGCTGCTCGCCCGGCTGCCGTGGGACCCGGCGCGCAGCCCGGGCGTGCGCAGCCTCGCGGTGTCCGGCGGGCGGCTGCGCGACGCGCTCGTCACCCGCTTCGCCGGCGCGATGACCGGGGCCGGCGGCGCGTTCTACTCGATGTACGGCCAGACGGAGGCCGGCTCCCGCATCTGCGTCCTGCCGCCGGAGCACCTGCCGGCCAAGGCCGGCTGCGTCGGGCCGCCCGTCGACGGGATGCGCCTGGCCATCGCCGCCGACGGGGAGGTGGTGTGCCGCTCGGCGACGGTGATGATGGGCTACGCCGACACCGCCGGGGACCTGGCCCGCGGCGACGACTGCGGCGGCGTGCTGCGCACCGGTGACCGCGGCCGCCTCGACGCCGACGGGCACCTGTGGCTGTCCGGGCGGCTGAACCGCATCGGCAAGGCGTACGGCGTGCGCGTCGACCTCGACGCCGTCGAGCACGCCGCCGCGGCGCTCGCGCCCGCCGCGGCCCTCGCCGGCGACGACCGGATCCTCGTCTGGTGCGAGGGCCTGCCCGCCGCCCGCGCGAACGAGGTGGCCGCGCTCGTCGGCCGCGAGCTCGGCATCCACCGCACCGCGGTGCGCGTGACCGCGATCGACCGGCTGCCGCGCCGGGCCAACGGGAAGGTGAACTACGATGCGCTCCCCGTATGAGGAGCTGGGGCTCGCCTTCGGCGACGCCATGGTGCCGTACCTCTACGGCACGGACTGCACGCCCGCGCTCGCCGCCGCGGTCCTCGAGCGGCTCGGCGACGTCGACGCGATCCTGCTCGTCCTCGACGACGGGGTGCGCGGGCACGCCGACGCGGTCGCCGCCGAGCTCGCCCGCCGGGTGCGGGTGGAGCCGGTGGCGGTCGAGGCGGCCGAGCGGCACAAGACCCTGCCGACCGTGCACCACCTGCTGGAGACGGCCGTGGCCCGGGGACTGACCCGCCGGTCCGCGGTCGTCGCGATGGGCGGCGGCACCGTCGGCAACCTCGCCGGGCTGGCCGCGGCGCTGCTGTTCCGCGGTACCCGCCTGGTGCACCTGCCGACCACCCCGGTCGCAGCGTTCGACGCGACCGTCTCGCTCAAGCAGGGCGTGAACCTCAGCGCCGGCAAGAACCTCGCCGGCACCTACTTCGTGCCCGCGCTCATCGCCTGCGACCTGGCCTGGCTGTCCACCATGCCCCGCCACGACCTGCTGACCGGCCTCGCCGAGATGGTCAAGAACGTGCTCGTGGCCGCGCCCGGCCTGGAGCCGAAGCTGGTGCGGGCGCTCGAGGAGCCGCGCCTGGCGCTGCGGGCGCTGCTGGAGATCGGCGTCGAGGCCAAGGCGCCGTACGTGGCCGCCGACCCGCGCGAGCGGGGCGGGGCGCTCATCTTCGAGTACGGCCACACCGCCGGCCACGCCGTCGAGTTCGTCAGCGGCGGCGCGATCCGCCACGGCGAGGCGGTCGCCTGGGGCATGCTCGTCGCCGCCGAGGTCGCCCGCCGCCACCACGGCCTCGCGGCCGACGACGTCGCCGCCCACCACCGGCTCGTGGCCCGGCTCGACCTGCCCGGCGCGGCCACCCGCCTCGACGGCCTCGGCCGCGACGCGATCCGCGCGGCGCTCGCGGCCGACAACAAGCGCGGCTACGGCCCGTGCGCGCCCGGCGAGGTCCTCATGGTGCTGCTCGACTCGGTCGGCCGCACCGTGCCCGGCCCCGCCGGCGGCCCGCCGCTCGTCCCCGTCCCCATCGAGGCCGTCATGGACGCCTTCGAGACCGTAGCGATGAACGCCCTGGAGGCGGTATGAGCGCTCGACTTTTTCGTCACCGGTCCTCACGGGACTCCCGATGAGCGACAAGGGTCTGTCCGTCGTGATCCCGGTCAAGGGCCGGGTGGCGCAGATGCGGCGGCTGCTGGAGAGCCTCCGCCCGGCCGCCGACGCCTGCGCGGAGCCGGTCGAGGTCATCGTCGTCGACGACTCCGGGCCCGCCGACGCCGAGGCCCACCAGGACAGCTGCGCGAGTCTCCAGGCCCGGTACCTGCGCGGACCGAGGCACGTCGGGGCCAAACGCAACGACGGCGTGCGCGCCGCCGCCTACGACCTGATCCTGTTCATCGACTCCGACTGCCTGGCCACCGAGCAGCTGCTCCAGCGGCACGTGCAGACCCTGCGCAACGCCGGCGAAAGCGTCGGGGCGGTCGCCGGCCCGACCTTCGTGCAGGGCGCCGACAACGCGATGTTCCGCATCATGTCCCGCTCCAAGCTGCTCAACTCCGCCTTCGAGTGGCCCGCGCAGGCGCGCCAGGTCGGCTGGGCCACCACCTGCAACCTGGCCGTGCGGCGCGAGGCCTTCGAGGCCGTCGGCGGCTTCGCCGAGCGGCCGCTGACCGTCGTCGGCGGCGAGGACGTCGACCTCGGCCTGCGCCTCACCGAGGCCGGGTACGCCATCGTCTGCGACCGCGAGGCCGTCGTCGTGCACGACAAGAGCAGCATCGAGTCGCTCGGGACGGTGTGCCGGCGCCTGATCACGTACGGGCAGTCCGGCCAGTGGCTCCTCGACGTCCACGCGCGCCGGGGCCGGCCGAAGCTGAACCGGGTCAGCACGCTGTCCGCGACCGCCGTCGCCGGGCCGCTGCTCCTCCCGGCCGTCGCGGCCGTCCTGCTCGCCGTCGACACCCGGGAGCGCCTCGGCGACGACGCCCCGACCGTGCGGGCCCTGGCCGAGTCGATCGCCTGCGCCGGCCTCGACTGGTGCTTCGACCTGGGCGAGTTCATCGCCGCCTGGCAGCTGGGCCGGCCCGACCGCCTGTTCACCGGCTTCGGCTGGACCGACGACCCGGCGTTCGTCTGGAACCGCGAGCCCGCGAAACGGTACGGGGGCTGAGCGTGCGCTTCCACGGCCGGGTCGCCGTTACCCCGCACGACGTCGCCGGATGTTCAGACTGAGGAGCCGTTGTGTCCACTGATGTCGAGCTCTCCGCCGCCCGCGCCGAGCTGCTGCGGCGCCGGCTGCAGGCCCGCCGCCCCGAGGCCGCCGCGCCCGCGGTGCCGCGCCGCGCCGACGACGTACACCCGCCGCTGTCCTTCGCCCAGGAGCGGCTGTGGTTCATGGACCAGCTCGCCCCCGGCACGAGCGCCTACACCGTCCCGATCACAGTCCGGCTCCGCGGCCCCCTCGACGCGCAGCGGCTGCAGGCGGCCCTGGACGCGGTCGTGGCGCGCCACGAGACCCTGCGCACCCGGTTCGTCACCGACGCCGACGGGCGGCCGGCGGCGGTCGTCGACGAGCGGGTGAGCGTGCCGCTGGAGACGCACGCCGAGCCCGGCGAGGCCGCGGTGCGCGCGATCGTCGCCGAGCACGGCGCCCGCCCGTTCGACCTCACCACCGGCCCGCTCGCCCGCGCCGCGCTCGTCCGGATCGCGGAGCGGGAGCACGTCCTCGCGGTCGTGCTGCACCACATCGGCTCCGACGGCTGGTCCATCGACGTGTTCCTGCGGGACCTGCTCAGCGCCTACGACGGCCACGACCTCGCGCCGCTGCCGGTGCGCTACGGCGACTACGCGGCCTGGCAGCGGGCCCGCTACGCCGGCGCCGTGCTCGAGCGCGACCTCGACTACTGGCACGGGCAGCTCGCCGGGGTGGCGCCGCTGGACCTGCCGACCGACCGGCCCCGCCCGCCCGAGCAGCGCTTCGAGGGGGCCGGGCACGTCCTGCGGTACGGCGAGCCGCTCGCCCGCGCCGTCGCCGAGCTCGGCCGCCGCTTCGGCGCCACCCCGTACATGACGCTGCTCGCCGCGTACCAGACGCTGCTGCTGCGGTACTCCCGCCAGGACGACTTCGCCGTCGGCTCCACCGTCGCCGGCCGCACCCTGCCCGAGCTCGAGGGCGTGGTCGGCCTCTTCGCCAACGTGCTCGCCCTGCGCGCCGACCTGTCCGGCGACCCGACCTTCGCCGAGCTCCTCGGGCGGGTCCGCGACCGGGTCCTGGACGCGTTCGACCACCAGGAGACGCCGTTCGACCGGCTCGTCACCCACCTGCGCATGCCCCGCGACGTGTCCCGCTCGCCGGTGTTCCAGGCGACGTTCACGATGCTCAACTACGCCCGCGGCGGCCTGCCCGACGCGGGCCTGGAGCTCGAGCCGTTCCCGATCGACGCCCGGCAGACCCGGTTCGACCTGGAGCTGTACCTGTTCGACCCGGACGCCGGCGGCCTGTCGGGCTTCTTCACGTACAACACCGATCTCTTCGAGCCCGCCACGATCGTGCGGATGGGCGGGCACCTCGAGGCCATCCTGCAGGCCGTCGTCGCCGATCCGGACCGGCGGATCGGCGCGATCCCGATGCTCGGCCCGGACGAGCGCGCGTTCGTCGTCGACGCGGCCAACGCGTCCACCGTGGACATCGGCCCCGCTAGGACCCTGCACGGGCTCGTCGAGGAGCAGGCGCGCCGGACCCCGGACGCGCCCGCCGTCGTGTTCGAGGGGCGTTCGATGTCGTACCGCGAGCTGGACGGCCGGGCCGACGCGCTCGCCGCCCGCCTGCGCGACGACGGGGCCGGCCCGGGCCGCATCGTGGGCGTGCACGCCGAGCGCGGCCCGCAGCTCGTCGTCGCCCTGCTCGCCGCGCTGAAGTCCGGCGCCGCCTACCTGCCGCTCGACCCGGACAACCCGCCCGAGCGCACCGCGTTCATGGTCAGCGACGCCGAGCCGGTCGCGGTACTGTCCACGGTGGACCTCGACGGGCCGCCGGGGACACCGCTGGAGCCGCTGGCCGGCCCGGACGACATCGCCTACGTCATCTACACCTCCGGCTCCACCGGCCGGCCCAAGGGCGTGCCGAACTCCCACCGGGCCATCCACAACCGGCTCGACTGGATGCAGCGCGCCTACGGCCTCGGCCCCGACGACTCGGTGCTGCAGAAGACCCCGATCGGCTTCGACGTCTCCGTCTGGGAGCTGTTCTGGCCCCTCATCGCCGGCGCCCGGCTGGTGCTGGCCCGGCCCGGCGGCCACCGCGACGCCGCCTACCTGCGCGACCTCATCGCCGCCGAGAACATCACGACCGTCCACTTCGTACCGTCGATGCTCGCCGTGTTCCTGGCCGAGGACGGGATCGAGGGCTGCACGGGCCTGCGCCGGGTCATCGCCAGCGGCGAGGCGCTCCCGGTCGACCTGGCCCGCACCGCGCTGGAGCGGCTCGGCTGCCCGGTCTACAACCTCTACGGGCCGACCGAGGCGGCGATCGACGTCAGCTGGTGGGAGTGCACGCCGGCCGCCCTCGCAGGGCGGGCGCGGGTGCCGATCGGCCGCCCGATCCAGAACATCCGGCTGTACGTGCTCGACCCGGCCGGCGAACCGGTGCCCGTCGGCGTGCCGGGGGAGCTGCACATCGCCGGCGTCGGGGTCGCGGCCGGGTACCTGAACCGGCCCGAGCTCACCGCCGAGCGCTTCAAGGACGCGCTGGGCGAGCGGGTGTACGCCACCGGCGATCTGGCCCTGCGCAACCCGGACGGTTCGCTGGAGTACCTCGGCCGCCTCGACGACCAGGTGAAGCTGCGCGGGATGCGGATCGAGCCGGGGGAGATCGCGGCCGTCCTGCGCGCGCAGGCCGGGGTGCGGGACGCGGCCGTGGTCGTGCGCGAGGACCGGCCCGGGGACCAGCGCCTGGTCGCGTACGTGGTCGGCGAGGGGCTCGGCGACCTGCGGGCCGCGCTCAAGCGGGTGCTGCCGGACGCGATGGTGCCGGCCGCGTACGTGACGCTGCCCGCGCTGCCGGTGACCGCCAACGGCAAGCTCGACCGGCGCGCCCTGCCCGCGCCCGTCGCGCCGGCGGCGGCGTCGTTCGCCGAGCCGGCCACCCCCACCGAGACCGCGATCGCCGGGGTGTGGGCCGCGGTCCTGGGCCTGCCCCGCGTCGGCGCCGGCGACGACTTCTTCGACCT
The DNA here is from genome assembly GCF_049995355.1 of Dactylosporangium sp. McL0621. Taxonomy (NCBI): domain Bacteria; kingdom Bacillati; phylum Actinomycetota; class Actinomycetes; order Micromonosporales; family Micromonosporaceae; genus Dactylosporangium; species Dactylosporangium sp. McL0621. The sequence continues at coordinate 6,522,329 of NZ_CP188259.1, read as the reverse complement.
CGGCGGCCACTCGCTGCTCGCCACCCAGGTCGTGGCGAAGCTGCGCAGCCTCCTGCCCGCGCCGGTCAGCGTGATGGACCTGTTCAAGCACCCGACCGTGCGCGGGCTGGCCGCGCTCGTCGACACCCCGGAGGACGAGCGGGGACCCAAGCGGCTGCTGTACGAGCTGACGAAGCCGGTGCCGCGGGCCGGGCGGGTGCTCACGCTCGTGTGCATGCCCTACGGCGGCGGCAGCGCGATCGTGTACCAGCCGCTCGCCGACGCGCTCCCGGCCGGCCACTCGCTCTTCGCGCTCGCCATCCCCGGCAACGACGTCGGCCTGGAGGAGCAGGGCGCCGCCTTCGACGCCCTCGTCGCCGACACCACCGCCGAGATCCTGGAGCGCGTCGAGGGCCCCGTCGCCGTCTACGGCCACTGCGGCGTCGGCGGCGCCCTCGCGGTCGCGGTCGCGGTCGCCCTGGAGGCGGCCGGCCGCGAGGTCGAGACGCTGTTCATCGGGGCCATCTTCCCGTTCGCCCGCCCCCAGGGCCGGTTCGCGAAGCTGCTCAGCCGGTTCGAGCGCCTGCGCAGCGACCGCATGTACGCCAACTGGCTCACCTCGGTCGGCATCGACCTCAGCGACCTCGGCCCGGACCAGGTCCGCGCGATGGTGCGGGGCATGCGCCGCGACAGCGAGGCGGCCGAGGAGTTCTTCACCGAGCTGTTCCGCCGCGGCACCACCCGGCTGCGGGCGCCGATCGTGTCGGTCGTCGGCGAGCGCGACGACGCGACCATGTACTACCAGGAACGCTACCGCGAGTGGCACTTCCTGAGCGGGACGACGGCGCTGTACGTGCTCGACGAGGCCGGCCACTACTTCCTCAAGTGGCGCGCGGCGGAGCTGGCGGCCATCCTGACCGCCCGCCGCCCGTTCGCCGCCGACCCCGCCGACCCCGCCGACCCCGCCGACCCCTCCTTGGCCGTCACCGGCACCTGGCGGCTGGCCGATGTCTCCGTCCGCGAACGGGTCGAGCCCGCGGCCGGGCCGGCGCCGAGCATGCGCCGCTTCACGGGCGTGGCCGCCAGCCAGTTGGTGTCGATGCTGGGCACGGCGATGACGGAGTTCGCGGTCCCGGTCTGGATCTTCCTGCACACGCACTCGCTGTTCGACCTGGCGCTGTTCTCCACGGTCGCGCTGGTGCCGGGCATGCTCGTGCTGCCGTTCGCGGGCACCCTCGTCGACCGGCACAGCCGCCGCGCGGTCATGCTCGCCGGCGACGGCGCCGCGCTGCTGATCCAGGGCGTCTTCCTGGCCCTGCTGCTCTCCGACACGCTCGCGATCTGGCACATCTACGTGCTGCTGTCGGGCCTGTCGGTGGCGCTGACCTTCCAGCGCCTGGCCTACAGCTCGGCGGTGCCGCAGCTGGTGCCGAAGCGGTACCTCGGCCACGCCAACGGCATGGTCCAGGTCGGCGCGGGCGTCGCGCAGTTCCTGGTGCCGGTCGTCGCGGTCGGCGTGATGGCCGCCATCGACCTGGACGGCATCCTCGCGCTGGACGTGATCAGCTACTCGGTCGCGCTGGTCGTGCTGGCACTGGTGAGGTTCCCGGCGCTGATGGGGTACCGCCGCCGCGAGCCGATCGCGCAGGAGATCCGCGGCGGGTTCCGCTTCGCCATGGGCACCCCCGGGTTCCGCTCCATGCTGCTGTTCTTCGCCGTCACGAACCTGTTCCTGGGCCCGTCGCTGATCCTCGTGCAGCCGCTCGTGCTGAGCATCGCCGACCTGCGGGCGGTGACCCAGGTCGCGGTGGCGGGCGGTGCGGGCGTCGTGACCGGCGGCCTGATCATGGCCTTCTGGGGCGGCCCGGCCCACCGGCGCATGCGCGGCGTCATGCTCTCGGCGCTGACGTTCGCCGCGTTCGCCACCCTGACCGGCGTGCACCGCTCGATCCCGCTCATCGCCGTCGGCGTCTTCGGCATGTTCGTGGCCCTGACGGTGATGAACGCCATCTACACCACGATCATCCAGGTGAAGATCCCGCCGCGGGCCCACGGCCGCGTCTTCGCCGTCAACACGGTCTTCGCGTTCGCGACGCTGCCGCCGGCCTTCCTGGTGATCGCCCCGGCGGTCTCGTCGGCGCTGGGCCTGGGCCCGAGCTACCTGCTCTTCGGCGGCGCGATGGCGGCGATCGTGCTGGCCGCGATGCGGTACCGCCCGCTGGCCCGCTTCGACGCCGAGGTACCCGACACCGAGCCGGAGGACCTGATCGGCCTGAACGAGCTCAACCGGCGCACCCCGAAGTGACGAGCGTCTAGTCCCGCAGCGCCGCGGTGAGGTCGACCTCGACGAGCTGCCCCCGGTAGCCGAGCGAGGCCACGCCCAGCAGCGTGCTCGCGGAGGTGAAGGCCGGCGCCAGGGCCGAGGCGTTGAGCTGCCGCCAGACCGCGGCCAGGACGGCGCTGTCCGCGCTGACGACGTAGACGACCGACCGGACCACGTCGCCCGGGGCCGCCCCGGCCGCGTCCAGCACCGCCAGGCAGTTGGCGATCACCTGGTCCGTTTGCGCCGCGTGGTCGCCGGGCGCGCCGACGACCTGGCCCGACAGGTCGAGCGGACACTGCCCGGCCAGGTGCGCGAGCCGACCGGCGTCCGAGATCGTCACGTGGCTGTAGCCGGCCGGCTTGTGCACGGCCGGCGGGTTGCGCTTCTCGATCACGCCTCATTGTCGCGGGTCTAGGGTCGCCGGGTGAGGATCGCCGACGAGGTTGCGATAGTTGTTCTGACCGACGGTGCCGGGCGGGTGCTGATGCAGCACCGCAGTCACGATGCGCATGTGGAGCCGGGCCGGTGGACGCCCCCGGGCGGGCGGCTCGAGTCCGGGGAGGACGCCGCGAGTGCCGCCCACCGCGAACTGTTCGAGGAGACGGGGTTGACCGCAGTCCTCGAGTTCGACCGGGTGGTGGACCAGGTCGGGGCCGACGGGGCGGTGGTCCGGTTCCATGTGTTCACCGGCCGCACCGACGCCCGTCAGGAAGATGTCGTGCTGGGCGAGGGACTGGCGATGCGGTTCCTCACGGCCGAGGAGATCGCCACGAAGGACCTCGTCAGCATGGCTCACAGGTTCTTCGGCCCGGTGGGACGATGATCAGATTGCGCCGATTGTGCGTTTGATCAACGGGCGCGAAACGATCTTCACTTCCTTAGTCATCGTTTGATATCAATCTCCCCGACCCACTCCTTCACCCCTGGAGTACGGCGTGCGGAGATTCCGTCTCGTTTCCCTCGTCCTCAGCGCGGCCACCGGTCTCGGTGTCGCGCTCGCCATCGCCGCGCCCGCCAGTGCGGCCGCCGCCGACCGGTACGTCGCCCTCGGTGACTCCTACGCCTCCGGCGTCGGGGCCGACAGCTACACCTCCGAGAGCGGCTCCTGCCAGCGCAGCACCAACGCCTACCCCGCCCTCTACAACACCGACGTCAAGCCCGCCGCCTACAAGTCGGTCGCCTGCTCCGGCGCCACCACCGCCGACGTGGTGAACGGGCAGCTGTCCGCGCTCACCACGAGCACCACCCTGGTGAGCGTCACCGTCGGCGGCAACGACGTCGGGTTCACCAGCATCATGACCACCTGCGTGCTGCAGGGCGAGGCCGACTGCGTCGCCGCGGTCTCGGCGGCCGAGGCCAAGGTGCGCAGCGACCTGCCCGGCAAGCTCGCCGGGGTCTACAACGGGATCAAGGCCAAGGCGCCCTCGGCGCGGGTCGTGGTCGTCGGGTACCCGGTGTTCTACCAGCTCGGCACGATCTGCGTGGGGCTGAGCGCCAACTCGCGGGCGAAGATCAACGAGGGCATCAACCTGCTCGACGACACCACGAAGTCGGCCGCCGCCGCGGCGGGGTTCACGTTCGCCGACGTGCGGTCCGCGTTCGTCGGGCACCAGCTGTGCAGCTACGGCGAGAAGTGGCTGCACGCGCTGAACTACGTCAACCTCACGGTGTCGTACCACCCGACGGCCGCGGGCCAGTCGGGCGGCTACTACCCGGTGTTCCGCTCGGCCGCCGGCTGAGCAGACGCTTCGGCGCGCGGATGATCGGGTCATGGTCCCGCCACGGCGGGTCGGGCTCGGCCAGCTCCAGCCGCGGGAAGGCGCCGAGCAGGGCCGTCAGCGCCGCGCGCGCGGTCAGGCGGCTCAGCTCGGCGCCGGGGCAGTAGTGCCGCCCCAGGCCGAACGACAGATGGGGGTTCGGCCGGCGGTACACGTCGAAGCGGTCCGGGTCCGCGAAGCGCGCCGGGTCCCGGTTCGCCGCGGCGGTCATCGCCACGAGCTCCGCGCCCGCGGGGATCGCCCGGCCCGCCAGCTCGGCGTCGCGGGTGGCGCGGCGCAGCACGCCGAGGACCGGCGGGGCGAACCGCGCGCCCTCCTCGACCGCGCCGGCGGCCGGGGCGGGCCACAGCCCCCGGCTCAGCAGCGCGTGCAGCGTGTTCACGATCAGGTTCTGGGTCGTCTCGACGCCGGCGAACAGCAGCATCACGCTGTGGGCGGGCACGTGCCCGTCCGCCGCGCCCCAGGCCGCTCGCAACGCCGACGGGATGGGGGCGTCGTCCGAGAAGGACCCCGGCGTGATCGAGGCGATCGCGTCCAGCCCGGCCCGGCGGGCGTCCGCGTCGCGGGCGTACGCGTCGGCGTGCTCCAGAATCCGGGCGCGGGCCAGGAACGCCTCCGTCGGCGGCCCCGGCGCGCACAGCAGCCCGGCGATGACCCGCGCGGCGAGCGGGTGCGCGAAGTCGGCGAGGGCGTCGAACCCCGCCCCGGGCAGCGGGTGCGCGGAGTCGGTAAGAGCGTCGGACCCGGCCCCGGGCGGTGGGTGTGCGGAGTCGGCGAGGGCGTCGGACCCGGCCCCGGGCGGTGGGTGTGCGGAGTCGGCGAGGGCGTCGGACCCGGTCCCCGGCGGTGGGTGTGCGGAGTCGGCGAGGGCGTCGGACCCGGCCCCGGGCAGCCGGGCGGCGAGGTCGCGGGCCAGCTCCGTGATCGGCCCGGCCAGCGGGGCGATCGCGTGCGGTGCGAGGGCGCGGGCCAGCGGCGCCCGCCGGGCCGTGTGCTCGGGCGGGTCGAGGAAGAACAGCCAGCGGGCCGACCATGCGCCGAAGTCGGCGAGCCGGGCGCGGTCGGCGGCGGGGACCGCGGGCGCGACCGCGGACGAGAACGTCGCCGGGTCCTGCAGCACCGCGACCACCTCGGCGTGGCCGGACACGATGAACCGGCGCAGCCGACCGTCCCAGGCGACCGGGTCCGTCATCGCCGGCGCGGCGCTATGAGCTCCCGCACCGCCTCGAGCGCCCGCGGGTAGCGCGCGTCGAAGTCGCCGTCGAGCACCGCGTACGGGCGGCCGAGCCGGATCAGCTCGCGCTCCACGGCGGCGTGGAACTCGCGCCGCTCGGCCGGGGCGTTGTGCCGGCTGTCGCCGTAGTACGGCACGTCGGGAGCGCACAGCAGGTACAGATCCTGGCTCTGCTGCTCGGCCGCCGCGACCAGCCACGCCGGGGCGGTGCCGAACAGCCGCTCGCTCCACAGCCGCGCCGAGAGCAGGTCGGTGTCGCAGAACACCGCGAGGCGGGACCGGCGGGCGAGCGCCTCCTGGGCGGCGAGCTGGCCGTGCGCGGCGAGGGCGAGGTCGGCCGGGCCGAAGTCCGGGCCGAGGGTGCGCAGGCGCTCCGGCACCCACACCGTGTCGAACTGCCGGGCGAGCTTCTTCGCGAGGGTCGTCTTGCCGGTGGACTCGGCCCCGATGAGGCAGACGCGGCGGGAGTACCAGGCCCGGACCGGCGGCGGCAGGTACTGCTCGTAGTCCCACGGCCCGTTGCGCACCGACGTGCCGGAGACCGGGACGGCGAGCCGGTCGACGCCGACGAACGTGGCCCCGAGCTTCGCGGCGAACCCGGGGCCCCACGGCTCGGCGCTGAAGAGATAATCCGGTTGTACCTCGGCCAGGATGCGCGGCACCCACTCGTCCTGCCCGCCGCCGATCGCCGTGACCGGCAGGCCCGGGAACAGCTCGGCCATCCAGCCGCTGCGCACCTCCCACGGGATCGGGTCGTCGTCGGCGATGCGCACGAACAGGTGCAGACGCTCGGCGTGGGCCCGGGCGAACTCGACGAGGTACCGGTGGCCCTCGTGCACGGGCAGGAACCGGCCGAGGACCACGCCGGTGCGCTCGCGCGGGCCCGGCTCCGGCCCGAACTGCTCCGGCGTGGCCCGCCGCTGTTCCCGGGCGAGCGCGGCGGCGGCGTCGAGCTCGGGCTCGCCGGGCACGGGCTCGGCGGCGGGCTCGTCGTCGTAGTAGACGAAGCTCCCGCCGTACCAGGCGATCGGCGGCGGGCTCGCGGCGACGGTCACCCCCGAAGGGTACGACGGCCCGTCATCCGGCGGGATAGGGCACCGCGGCCCGGGCGGTGTGCAGGGCGCCGGCCCACCAGGCGAGCTGGTCGAGCAGCGTCTTGGCGTAGCCCGCGGCCTCCGGGTCGAGCGGCTCGCCGTCGCGCCAGGTGTGGAAGTACGCCGGGAACGCCAGCCCGTCGCGGATCGTCACCGCGTGCAGCTCGGTGAGCACGTTCTCCAGGTGCAGCACCGCGTGCCGCCCGCCGGCCGCCCCGCCGTAGCTGACGAACGCGACCGGCTTCGCCGTCCACTGCGTGAAGTGCCAGTCGATCGCCGCCTTCAGCGCAGCCGGGTAGCTGTGGTTGTACTCCGGCGTCACGACCACGAACGCGTCGGCGCGCTCGAGCGCGGCGGTCAGCGGGGCCATCCCGGCCGGGCGCGGGTACTGCTCGCCCGCGAACTTCGGCGGCACCGAGGGCAGCTCCAGCGGCAGCTCGACGCCGGCGAGATCGGCGACCTCGACCGCGAACGCGCCGTGCGTGCGGGCCTGCGCCGCGACCCACTCGGCGACCGTGGGCCCGAAGCGCCCTTCCCGGACGCTGCCGACGATGATCAGGAGTCTGTGCGTGTTGGTCATGCCACTACCGTCGCGCGCCTGAGGATCCCCAACCAGACCGCGGTGAGAGTGGTACCGCCACTGCCCCGCTATCGTCACGCGTAGTACAGCCTGCCGTACACCTGCAGCTACTCGCCGAGCGACAACGTCGATGCGATCGTCGTGAGCTCCTCGACGTAATACAACGACCCCGACTTCTGGGCCGGCTGGGGCCCGTGCGTGGACCTGTACGCGCCCGGCCGCGAGATCCCGGGCCCGTGGATCGGCTCGAACCAGGCGCTGGCGCCGCTGGCGGGGCAGGACGGCACCTCGTTCGCGGCCGCCCACGTCGCCGGCGCGGCCGCGCTGATCCTGCAGGACCACCAGGGCTACACCCCGGCGCAGGTGCGCAACGCGCTGGTGCAGGGCTCCGCGGTCAACCTGCTGCGCAGATGGTCGTCGACCCGATCGTCATCGCGGCCGAGATCGTGCCCGCGCTGCAGACCGTCGTCGCCCGCAGCGTCGACCCGGCCGAGCCCGCGGTGGTCTCCTGCACCGACGCCTCTGGGGCGACCTGCCCGAGGCCGACCTGGCGGCGGCCGGCCGCGTGCTCGACACGGTCCTGAACCGGGCGACCGGGCTGCTGCCGGCGGCATAATCGGCTGGTGCAGAACCCCTTCCGCGACACCGCGTGGGCGTGCCGGCCGGCGCCCGCCGCGGTGACGGACTTCCACCGGAGCCTGCCCGGCTACGCGCCGACCCGCCTGGCCGCCCTGCCCGCCCTGGCGCGCGCCGCCGGGATTTCGCGGCTGTACGCCAAGCAGGAGTCCAATCGCCTCGGCCTGCCCGCGTTCAAGGCCCTCGGCGCGTCCTGGGCCATCCACCGGGCGCTGCACGAGCACCGGCCCGCCGGCCCGGTCACGATCGTCACCGCGACCGACGGCAACCACGGCCGCGCCGTCGCCCACTTCGCCCGCGCCTTCGGCCACCGCGCGACGATCTACGTCCCCGACGGCGTGTCCGCGTTCGCGGTCGAGGCCATCCGCGGCGAGGGCGGCGAGGTCGTGCACGTCCCGGGCGACTACGACACCGCGGTCCGGGCCGCGGCGGAGGCTCCCGGCGGGCTGCTGGTGCAGGACACGGCCTGGGCCGGGTACGAGGAGATCCCGGCCTGGATCGTCGACGGCTACTCGACCCTCTTCGCCGAGATCGACGAGCAGCTGGACGGCGAGCCGGACCTGGTCCTCGTGCCCACGGGCGTCGGCTCCCTGCTGCAGGCGGCGCTGACGCACTACCGCAGCCGCCCCGGCGCGGTGCGGGTCGTGAGCGTCGAGCCGGCCACGGCCGCGTGCGTCCGGGCGAGCGTCGCCGCCGGCCGGCCGGTCACCGTGGCCACCGCGACGACGAACATGGCCGGCCTGAACTGCGGCACCGTGTCGGCGCTGGCCTGGCCGTACATCCGCGCCGGCCTCGACGCGTGCGTGACCGTGGACGACGGGGCCGCGGCCGCGGCCGGGCGGGAGCTGGCGGCGCACGGCGTCGACGCGGGCCCGTGCGGCGCGGCCCCGCTGGCCGCCCTCGACGTCCTGCGGGCCGGGGCGCTGCTGCCGCCGGACGCCACCGTGGTGCTGCTCGTGACCGAGGGGTCCGCCGCGGCCGGGGCGTAGTACCGCGGGCGTAGCCGGGAACGGCCGACATACGCTCACGGATGTAGGCGCGGACGGGACCGGGGTGGGCTTCCAGAACGCGCCCGTGCTCATAGCATCGGTGCGTGGAGGCGTCGCGGTGGGATCGGGGGCTGCCGCTGCGGGTCGCGGCGGTGCAGCTCGTCGCCGTCTACGTGGCCACGCAGCGGGATTCACCGCGGCGCCCGCTCGACCTCGTCGCCGTCGCGCTGCTGCTGGCCGGGCCGGCGCTGCTGACCGGGCGGCACCGGGCGCCGGTCCTGACCCTGGCCGCGAGCTTCGCCCCGCCCGCGCTGTACTTCGCGCTCGGCTACCGCTACGCGCCCTGCATGATCGCGCTCGGCGCGGCGATGGTGTCCGCGGTGCGCCACGAGCGCCGCGCCGCCGCGTGGGTCACGACCGGGGCCGGGCTCGCCGGGTACGTCCTGCTCGGCCGCCTGCTCGACCGGGCGGACGGGCCCGGCCCGGTCGCCGTGACCGCGATCGCCGCCGTGCTCGCGCTCGTGCTCACCGCCGGCGAGGTGGCGCGCGTGCGCGGCCAGCGCACCCGGGAGCAGCGCCGGGCCCGGATCGCCGAGGAGCGCCTGCGCACCGCCCGCGACCTGCACGACGTGCTCGGGCACCAGGTCTCCCTCGTGACCGTGCACGCCAACCTCGCGCTGCGCATCCTCGACCGCGAGCCCGGCCCCGGCGACCTCGAGCGCGTCCGCGCGTCCCTCGCCGCCATCAAGGACGTCAGCCGCGCCACGAAGGCCGACCTGGGCGCGATCCTCACGACGCTGCGGGCCGGCCCCGGCGGCGAGCGGCGCCCACCGGCCGGGCTCGACCGCCTCGACGAGCTCCGCGCCCAGTCGGCCGCGGCCGGGCTGGCGGTCGACGCGGTCACGACCGGCGAGCCCCGGCCGCTGCCGAGCGCGGTGGACCTGGCCGCGTACCGGATCGTGCAGGAGGCCGTCACGAACGTGCGCCGGCACTCGGCGGCCGGGTCGGCGACCGTCCGGCTCGGCTACGGCCGCGACGCCCTGGACATCGAGGTGACCGAGGGGCACGGCCTGGCCGGGATGCGGGAGCGGGCCCGGTCCGTCGGGGGCTGGGTGCGGGTCAGTGCGTGGCTGCCCTACGGGGAGGCGCCGTGATCCGCGTCGTGCTCGCCGACGACCAGGCCATGATGCGCGCCGGGCTGCGGGCGCTGCTGGAGGAGAGCGACGACATCCGCGTCGTCGGGGAGGCCGCGGACGGGCACGAGGCCGTGCGGCGTACCGCGGAGCTGCGGCCCGAGGTCGTCGTCATGGACGTGCGCATGCCGGCCCTGGACGGCATCGAGGCGACCCGGGCGATCCGCGCCGACGCCCGCATCGCCGGCGTGGGCATCCTCATCGTCACCACGTTCGAGCTCGACGAGTACATCTTCGCCGCCCTCCGCGCCGGGGCCGGCGGGTTCGTCGTCAAGGACAACGAGCCCGACGACCTCCTGCGCGCGGTGCGGGCGGTGGCCGCGGGCGCCTCGATGCTCGCGCCGAGCGTCACCGGCCGGGTCGTGCGCGAGTTCGCCGCCCACGCCCGGGACCGGCCGCCGTCCGGGACGCTGGACCGGCTCACCGAGCGCGAGCGCGAGGTGATGGCGCTGGCCGCGCAGGGCCTGACCAACCACCAGATCGCCGGGCGGCTGTACCTCAGCGTCGCCACGGTGAAGACCCACCTGTCGCGGCTGATGGCGAAGCTCGGCGCCCGCGACCGCTCGCACGTGGTCGTCATCGCCTACGAGACGGGCCTGGTCCGGCCGGGCTGGACTTCGCGTGGCGCAGCTCGCGGACGTACCGGCTGAAGCGCTGGCCGACGAGGTGCACGCGGTCGCCGGGCGCGTAGTCGAGGTGGCGCACGGCGGCCAGCTGGCCCTGGAAGTCGCCGGCCGCGCCGCTCGGCCCCCGGCGGTCCCGGCCGCCGGCCAGGGCCCGGTGCACCAGCCACGGCGTGAGCCGGTCGGCGGTGCCGTCGTCGACCACGAAGGAGTAGGACGCGGGCAGGTCGGCCACGCCCATGGAGTCGACCGGGACCTGGCTGTTGAGCGTCACGTCGAGCACCGTCCCGGTGAGGCGGACCGGGCGCAGCAGCTCGTAGGCCGAGCGCGCGATGCGGAACAGATGCCGGAGCACCTGGAACCCGGCCAGCGCCAGCACGACCGTGCGGGGCGCGAGGGCGTCGACGCGCAGCGCCAGCACGGCCACCAGGGACCACACCGGCAGCGACAGGGCCGACCAGATCAGCCGCGCGCGGGCGTCGACGCGGCCCAGCGGCTCCAGCAGCCGGCTGGGGCGCCGGTAACGCACCCGCACGAGCCGGCCGGTGCCGGTGACGTCGGACCACAGCTCGTCGTCGCGCCCGACGGTCTCGAAGTCCAGCACGTCGGCCGCGTGCCGGAACACGCCGAGGGCGACACCGTAGGCCAGGTACCGGTCCCAGACCGCGACCGCCTCGGGCGGCAGGTCGCGCAGGCTCTCGTGGGCGCGCAGCCAGGCCGCGACCCCCAGCCAGTGCGCGGCCACCGCGCGGCCCTGGGCGGTGATGCGGTCGCGCTCGTCGACGACCACCGTCTCGAGCAGGAACAGCGGCAGCCACGCGAAGGCGGCCAGGCACGCCCACGCCGGCAGCCATGAGCCGGCCGGCATCAGCGGGACGACCGCCAGCGCGAGCAGCGCGCCCGCGACCACGGCGGCGATCGGCATGAACCGCTCCGACCGGCTGACCAACCCGAGCCGGCGGGCCTCGAAGCGCGCCTCCCGGGCCAGCCACCCGAGCCACCGCCGGCCCCCCGAGGCGTGCCGTTCCAGGAGCAGCTCCACCGGTACCGACTGATCGCCCGCCACCCGCGCCACCCGCTCGTACACGCGCCGCTCGTGCGGGGCGAGCCCGTCCGGCCGCGGCCCGCGGATTCGCACCCGCACCGTGTCGCCGGCCGCGAAGAGCTCCAGCGCCCGCCGGGCCGCCAGGTCGACCAGGGTCGCGCTCGCCCCGTGCGTCGGCTGGAGCCGGTTCACCAGCAGGTTGACCACGGCCGGCGGCTCGTCGCGCAGCTCCGGCGTCGGGGGCCCGGGCACGATTGCCCGCGGCCGCGAGCGGAGCGCGGTCACGAGACGCACGAAACCCAGATAGCCGGCCACGACGAGCACCGCGTATCCGAGCGACACGAGCAGCGGAGGCATCGGCGAACAGCGTAGGCCCGCCCGGCAACCCTGCTCACGGATTCGGTCCGGCGAACGGACCGGGGGCGGCGCCGACCGGTTGAGCCGGCGGCACCGAACGGGGCGAAGGTCGCCGGATTCCGTGTGCCGGACTTGTGACGGTGCCCCCGGCTTTCATAGATTGACGGCAAGACCGCGCGACCTACGAGCGTCACGCCGAAACCACCGGGAGTTCGATGAGTACGCAGGGCTGGGGCGGCGCGGGCGGCGAACCCTGGGAGCAGGCGATGCACAACGTGCAGGCCGCCTACCGCAACGCGCGCGTCACGTACGCCGAGCCCGACGAGTTCGCCGACGACAGCGTCACCTGGAAGCAGCTGCGGCCGCACACCGTCCGCGCCGCGAACGTGGCCCTGGTGCTGTCGCTCGTCACGTTCGTCATCGTGTGCTGCACCTGCGGCCTGTTCGCGAACATCGGCTCCAACGCCCAGGACGTGGACACGCTGACCGCGGTCGGCGGCGCCTCCTTCGTGGTGCCGGCCATCGTCATCGCGCTGGCGTTCATCGCCTGGATCGTGTCGCTGTTCTTCCCGATCAAGGAGCCGATCGCCGAGTACGCGCTGCTGGTGGAGAACCGGGCCGCGGCCGCGCCGGCGGTGTACGGGTACATGCTGCAGTCCGCGGCCCAGCGCGCGCTGCCGTTCCCGATGGCGCCGGTGCGCATCGCCGGGCAGTACCTCATGTCGTTCGGCGACACCCGGCTGCAGTCGCTCGTCGCCGTGCAGACCTACGGCACCGACCTGTACTTCGGCTGGACCATGTGGCGCTCGCGCTCGACGATCATCCTGATCGGGCACGCGCTGCGCGACGGGTTCCGCGCCATGGCCGGCGGTGCCTCGTACCGCTCCGCCATCAACGGCGGCCGCATCCGGGCGCTGCGCGAGATCACGCACAGCATCACCCGCCTCGGCGTGCAGTCGGCGATCGCCGGGCTCGCCGCGACCGAGGAGACCAACCGGCTCGTCGCGACCACGCCCGAGGCCCCGATGCCGCCCGGCAGCCAGATCGCGCCGCCCGCCATCGCCCCGGCCATGGTCGTCCCGACGCATCAGCCGCCGGTGACCGGCGGCTGGCCCCAGGTGCAGCCGGGCTACCCGACGAGCGCCCCGCCCAGCAGCGCGCCGCCCGCCTCCGGCCCGCCGGCGTCCGGCCCGCCGTACTACGGAACCCAGCCGCCGCAGTGACCGGAGCGCTCGTCCCCGCGCCGTACCTGCTCAACGGGCCCGGCCGGGTCTGGGGCTGGGTCGCGCTGCGGGTCACCGCGGCCGTCGACCTCGCGCGCCGCTCGGAGTACGCCCGTCTGGACGTCTCCGAGCGGCTCGCTCGTGCCGTCGGTGAGCAGGCCGCCTACCTCGGGCAGTTCCTCGCGCTGCCGGAGACCGAGTCCGTCGCCCTGCGCCTGCTGCACCTCGAGCCCGGGCGCATCGAGGTGTACCTGCTGGGCCGGGTCGAGCAGCCGAACGCCGACCGGGCCCTCGCCGCCGCCCGCTCGCTCGCGGCCACCCTCGCGAACGTGCCCGAGCACGTGCGGGCCGAGCCGTTGTTCGAGGCCGAACGGGTCCGCGAGGTGCTCTCGCCCTTCGTGCCCGCGCCCGGCGGCCTCGCCCAGGTGCACAAGCGCATCCGGCTGGCCCGGCCCGAGCGCGTCGACGCCGGCGTGCCCGCGTACATCGCCGTCGAGCCCTTCGGCCGCCAGCCGCACGGGTGGGAGAGCCTGCTCGAGGCCGTGCGGCTGCACCCGTCGCCGCTCGCCCTGTCGGTGGAGCTGACCGCCGGGGCGGTGCCGCAGGCGCTGCGGCGGCTGCTGGAGACGGAGACGACGCGGTACCGCCGCCTCGCCCAGCCCAACGAGATCCCGGCCGACGTCGGCGGCCAGATCCGCATGCCGGCCGACGGCGGCGCGGTCGTCATCGAGCCCTACTACCTCGACGCGCTGCGGCGCTACGACGGGCGCGCCTTCCGCTTCGCGGTCACCATCGCCAGCCCCGAGCCGCTGCCGGAGACCCTCGCCGGGCACGTCGCCGCGACCCTGAGCCCCGCGCCCAAGGCCCAGCCGGATCGCGACGACCCGCAGACCGTCCTCAGTGGACACACGGTGGCCCGCCCGGCGGGCCCGGCCGAGCACGACGCGCTCGTGCGCGCCTTCACCACCCTGCAGCCGTTCGAGTGGGGCGGCGGGGAGCTCGACGCCGTGCTGCGGGCCGAGTCCGCGCCCGGCCGCGCCTCGGCCCGCGACGCGCTGCGCCAGCTGCGGCTGCTCGTCGACCGCGACGAGGCCGCGAGCCTCTTCCGGCTCCCGCTCGCGCTCGAGGGGCACACCCCCGGCATCCCGGTCGTCGCGCCCCGCGACCCCGTCCGGGTCGTCAACGCCCCGAGCGGCCCGGCGCTGCTGCTCGGCCGCCAGCCCGGCGCGAGCACCGGGGGCGAGGTCGGGCTCGCGGTCGAGGACCTGCCGCGGCACGGCTTCATCGTCGGCACGCCCGGGTCGGGCAAGACGAACACCGCGCTGCACCTGTGCCGGCAGCTGCGCGGCCACGGCGTGCCGTTCGCCGTCATCGAGCCGGTGAACTCGGCCCTGGACGACTACCGCTGGCTGGCCACCCTCGAGGACTTCGACGACCTGCTCGTGTTCACCGTCGGCGACGACGAGGTGGCGCCGCTGCGGCTCAACCCGTTCCAGGTCCCCGACGGCGCGACCGTGAACTCCCACGTGTCAAACCTGCTCGCCTGCTTCGAGGCCGCGTTCGGGCTCTGGGACCCGCTGCCGTTCCTGTACCGCCGCGGGCTCGTGGAGACGTACCGGCGCCGCGGTTTCCACGCCACGCACCGCGCCCGGCCGGCCGACGGCGAGCGGTGGCCGGTGCTGCCCGAGTTCGCCGGGGTCCTCGCGGAGGTCGTGGAGCAGCTCGGGTACGCCGGCGAGACCCACGCGAACATCGACGCCGCGGCCCGCCTGCGCGCCGAGGCGCTCGTCGAGGGCGCCTGCGGCACGACGCTGAACTGCCGCCGCTCGTACGACATCGGCACCCTCATGCGCCGCCCGGTCGTCTTCGAGCTCGCCGGTGTCGGCGACAATGCCAAGGAGCAGTCGCTCATCACGCTGCTGATCGTCACCGCGATGCGCGGCTGGTACCGCCAGCACCGCCGCTCCTCGGACACCCCGCACGTGGTACTGCTGGAGGAGGCGCACCGCGTCTTCCCGCGCGCGACGCCCCAGAACGGCGCCGGCGACCAGAAGGAGGGCAACGCCCAGGCCCTCGCGGCCGAGCGCATCGCCCAGGGGCTGGCCGAGGACCGCAAGTACCGCCAGTCGTACCTGCTCATCGACCAGCAGGTGGGCAAGGTCGCCGAGGACGCGTACAAGATCACGAACCTGAAGATCATGCACCGGACCTCCGCCGAGGAGGACCGCGAGCTGCTCGGCTCGACCATGGGCATGCACGAGGACCAGATCGAGTCGGCCGCCGCCCTGCGCCCGTTCGAGGCGATCGTGTCGCACAACGCGCTCGACCAGGCGGTGCTGGTGGCGGTACCGGACGTGCGCGCCCAGGACGCGGCGCACCGGGGCCTGCCGGAGGCGCCGCTCGCCGACGACGTCATGGTGAACGCCCGGTTCGAGGCCTGGCGGGCGGCGGAGCCGACCGTCGACGACGCGCTCGCGCCCTACGCGGAGTGCGTCGAGTGCCGGCACCGCTGCACCTTCCGCCCGCGGGCCGAGGCGGTGCTCGGCGGGGCCGAGGGCAAGGACGCCGCGGGCCGGCTGCTCGGGTCGATGGGGACGTCGGCGTGGTTCGGCTCGATCTCCTCGCGCCTCGACGACCTCGGCGGGAACCCGCCGCCGCCCCCGTCCGGCGCCGACCCGGCGGCCTGGCGGCAGGACTACCGTGTGTGCGTGTTCGTACACGCGTTCCGGAGGCGGTACCCGCCCGCGGTGTGGACCGACAACGACCGGCGATCCTCGGTGAACTGGGCCCGGGACGTACGCAAGGCGGTGGACGGCGGTGAGTGACCGGTTCGGCGACCTGACGCCCCTGCAGCCGGAGTCCGGGGCGGGCGCGGCGGGCGGTGACACCGTGCCGGCGCGGGGGATCGACTCGTTGCCGCAGTCGCCGCTGGAGGGTACGGCGGGGCTTGGGGAGGCGCCGGGCATGGGCGGCGGCCGCGACACGGTGCCGTTCCGGGGCGACTCGACCCCGCTGCCGGACGCCCCGGACTCGTCGGTTCCCGGTTTGGGGGATGCGGCGCCTGGTCCTGGGGATTCGGCCGTTCCCGGTTCGGGGGACGCGGCGCCCGGTCTTGGGGATTCAGCCGTTCCGGGGTTGGGGGATGCGGCGCCTTCGCTCGGCGACGCGGCGCCCGCCATGGCCGCGCTCGACGGTGGCGCGGGGCAGACGCTGGCCGAGGCCGTCCACGCGGTCGAGGGCGCCACGGAACTGGACGGAGCCGGCCCGGGCCTGGAGCGCGACCTCGGCGAGTTCGTGGACGGCGCCGGCCAGGGCTGGGACATCCAGTCCCCGGCGGACATCTTCGGCTCGGGCCCCGACGCGGGCGAGCGGATGCCGGACGACCAGCCGGGCCGCTACGACGGCGACGTCTTCGAGAACCAGCTGGACGGCGCCCTGGCGAAGGGCCTGAACGTCGTGGTCGACACCAGCGGCCTGTCGAAGGACGCGAACGCCGACGCCCGCCGCCGCGCGGACGAGCGCCCGGACTGGGCGGGCCGGGTCCGGTTCGAATGACGACGTACGGCCGAACTCCCGTAGCGTGGCCCACCGACGCACGCACGCGGGCCGACCTGGAGCGCCACCTGTCCGCGCCCGGCCGGTTCGGCGGCGCCAACGCGGACCTGCGCGGCGCCGACCTCACCGGCCTCGGCCTCGGCGGCGCGGACCTCACCGGCGCCACCCTGACCGGCGTCCGCCTGGTCCGCGCCGACCTCGGCCGCGCCCGCCTCTCCGGCGCCGACCTGACCGCCGCCAACCTCTCCGGCGCCGACCTGACCCGAGCCCGGGCCGACCGCGTCAACGCCCCGGGGGCCGCCTTCCGCGCCGCGAACCTCTTCGCGGCCGACCTGGTCGCCGCCGTCCTCACGGGCGCCGACCTGCGCGACGCCCTGCTCAACTCGGCCACGCTCATCGGCACCGACCTGCGCGGCGCGGACCTGCGCGGCGCCTCGCTGCGCCACTGCGTGCTCGGCACCGCCCGTACCCCGCTGCGCCTGTCCGGCGCCCGCCTCGACGGCGCCGCACTGACCGGCGCCACGGGCTGCGTGACGGGCGCCGCGGCGATCGGCGCCGAGGTCCTGTCCGGCCCGGCCCTGGCCGCGTGGCTGGCCGCACGGTCCGCCCAGGTCGACGTGGCCCGGGGGGCACTCTTCTGACGGCTCGGTGTGTGATGCTGGGCGCGTGATCGTCGAGTTCGAGGCCGAGCTCTGGGAGTGGGACGCCCGCCCCGGGGAGTCCTGGGTGTTCGTCAGCCTCCCGCCGGAGCCGTCGGAGGAGATCCACGAGCTGACCGCCGGCACGCGGCGCGGCTTCGGCTCCGTGCGCGTCCGCGCGCAGATCGGCACCACGGCGTGGAGGACCTCGATCTTCCCGGGCAGCGACGGCGCGTACGTGCTGCCGCTGAAGAAAGCCGTCCGCACCGCCCGGCGCCTGAGCATCGGCGACCGCGCGACCGTGACGATCGAGCTGGTCGACACGCCGTAAGCGCTTGAATGTGAGCAAGTCTCGCGGCACCCTGGACCGGTTCGCCGATCATGATCGACCAGGGAGTGCCGCCGTGGACCCGGAGTTCCGCCGCGATCCGTGGCGTGAGGTCCGCCGGGCCCCGGCCTGGCTGTCGCTCGCCACGACGTGGATCGCCCTGCTGGCCGGCGCCGCCCACCTGTTCCACGCCTCGGGCCGGGTGGTCTGGGTCGCCGGCTCGGCGGTGCTGGTCGCCGCGTGCGTCTACGGCGTCCGGCTGCTGCGGGCCCGGGACCGCGAACGCCAGGCCGCCCTCGCCCGGCGGACGATGGCGCTGTGGGCCGTGGGCCTCCTGGCGGTGGTCGTGGCCGCCAGGCTGTGACCGCTCGGCGGTGGGCCGGCGGCGTGCGGAGCCTCGGCGCGCCACTGCGGGGCCGGTCGCCCCGACAGTCAGCAGGCCGGCGCGTTCCGGACGGACCACCAGCGCTCGCGCAGCTGCGGCAGGGCGGCGAAGGCGCCGGAGACGTCGACGCCCGGGTTGATGGCGTTCGTCACCTGACTCACCGAGCTCATCGCCTCCGTCCTGATCGGCAGGGCGACGGCGTCGCCGACGGCGCCGGTGAAGCCCGACACCGCCAGGTCGCCCGGCCGGACCGGGGCGCCCGCCAAGACGTCCTGCACCACGGTGCCGGCCACGTTGGCGCCGCTGCCGAGCGCGACCGTGACGCGCTTGGCGAATCCGCCGAGCGCCCCGGTGGCGCCCGCCGCGCCGGCCATCCACAAGTTGACGTCGCCGGTGAAGGCCTTCTGGATGATGACGTTCGAGTCGGCCGACATCAGCGCCATACCCACCGGGGTCCCGACGCCGGTGAGCACCATGGCCCCGCCGGCCACGTACTCCCAGTTGTCGTCGATCCAGTCGTCGGTGCGGTCCCAGAGGTTGCGGCCCATGCGGTCGCGGTACTGCCGCAGCTCGTCGTCCGTCACCGGCCGCAGCCCGAGCGGGTCGGCGAGCGCGAGCGGACTGTTGCCCGCGTAGTGGTACGGGTTGCCCGCGACCGCCGTGCCCGCCACCGGGTCGAGCGGGTCGGGCTGCAGGAACGCGCGGGTGCCCGGCTGGTAGACCCGGTGCCGCAGCCACACCAGGCCGCCGAACTCGATCTCGCCCCACGGGCCGACCTGCGGCGCGGGCGTGGGTTCGGCGCCGGCCCCCCAGGCGTCACGCGGCCCGCCGACCGTGCCCTGCCAGTCCGGCCGCAGCCGGAGCGCGTCCGTGGGGGTGGCGAGCGCCCACGGGGTGCCCAGGCCGACGACGGCAACGTCGCCGACGAACGAGAGCGGGGCCAGCGGATCGGCCGAGTCCCACAGCAGCGCGACCCCGCCCACCTCGGCGAGCTCGCCGAGCGCGTCCACGGTGACGGGCACGGTGGCGCCGCCGGAGTCACGGACACCGGTCAGGCGACCGGCGGCGTCCCAGTCGTAGGCGCGGGACCACTCACCGGTCCGCTCGAGGGTGCGGCGACCGGCGGCGTCGTACGCGTATGTCGTCTCGGCGCCGGCCTCGAGGCGGGCCAGCAGCTGCCCGGCCGGGTCGTACCGGTAGCGGACCTCGGTCGCCGGGCCGCGCTCGAGCTCGAGGCGGCCGTTGGCGTCGTAGGCGTACGTGGCGTCGCCGGCCGAGATCAGCTGCCCGGCCGGGTCGTAGCCGAAGCGGAGCGTGACCCCGTCGGTGGTGCTCGCCACGACCCGGCCGTCCGGGTCCCGCAACAGCTCCGTCAACCGGACCACGCCGTCGGTCTCGACCCGGTGCCCGACGAGGTCGCCGTCGCGGTAGTGCCACCACTGCCGCAGCCGGTCTCCGGTGACCCGCAGGAGGCGGCCCGCCGGGTCCCGCTCGAGCGTCAGGGCGCCCAGCGCCGGATGGTGCAGCCCGGCGACGAGCCCGCCGTCGTCGTACGTGTACCTGGTGCGGGAGCCGTCGGGGTACACCATCGCGGTACGGCGCCCGTCGGCGTCGTAGGTCCAGCGCTCGGCGAGCCCGTCGCGGCGGCGCTCGACGAGCCGTCCGTCGTGGTCCCAGCGCAGCCGGTGCAGGAACAGGCCGGGCTCGTTGACCTCGACCGCGCGTCCGAGCGCGTCGCGCCGGACGGTGACCGGCGGGCGGCCCGGGCCGGCGAACGAGTCGAGGCGCCCCGCGGCGTCGTAGGTGCAGTGCAGCTCGTGGCCGGACGCGTCGGCGTACCCGCTGGGCCGCCCCGCCGCGTCCCGGCTCAGGGTGACCGTGCGGCCCAGCTGATCGGTCTCCGCGACGAGCCGTCCGGCCTCGTCGTACCGGCGCACGACGGTGCCGCCGAGCGCGTCCACCACGCCGACCAGCCGGTCGGCGTCGTCGTAGCGGTAGGCGGTCCGGCCGCCGTTGGCGTCGACGGCCGCGGTCAGGCGGCCCGCCGGGTCGTACTCGAACCGCCGCGCTCCGGCGACCCGGTCGGTGACCGCCACGACCCGGTCGGCGTCGTCGTAGGTGTAGCGGACGGTGCCGCGGCCCGGGGCGGTCGCGGCGACGAGCCGGGCGCCCGCGTCGTAGGTGAACCGTTCGGCCGTGCCGGCGGCGTCGACGCGCTCGACGAGTAGCCCGTCGGCGTCGTACCGCCGCCGGGTGCGACGGCCCGCGCCGTCGGTGTGCGACTCCAGGCGGCCGCAGCGGTCGTACGTGTACCGCTCGACGCGCCCCGACGGCCGGGTGACCTCCGCGAGCCGGCCGCCGCCCGTGTAGGCGAACCGGGTGATGCCGCCGGCGGCGTTCGCGACGGCGACGCGACGGCCGCACCGGTCGTACTCGGCGCGGGTGCGCGTGCCGTCGGCGAGCCGCTCCACGAGCAGCCGGCCGTCCGCGTCGTACTCGTACGCGTGCGCCGCCAGCCCGTCGTGGACCGTGACCGGGCGCCCGGCCGGGTCGACCGTCATCGTGCGGCGGACGCCGGTCGGATCGGTCTCGGCGACGACGTTGCCGTTGGCGTCGTACTCCCACCGCCACGCCGCTCCCGTCGGGTCGACCGTGCCGACGAGCCGCGACATGCCGTCGTGGTGCAGCTCCCACCGGGCGCCGTTCGCCCCGGTGACCTGGGTGACGTTGCCCAGCGGGCCGTACTCCCGGGTCATGACCCGGCCCAGCCCGTCCACCGTCGCCGTCGGGTGGCCGTGCGGGCCGTAGGTGAACTCGCGCCGGTTCCCGGTGGGCTCGACGACCGCGGCGAGCCGCCCACCGGCCGTGTACTCGTACCGCCACGTGCTGCCCGACGGCAGCCGTCGCCGCGTCAGCCGCCCGTGCCGGTCGTACTCCAGCGTGGTGCGCCGGCCTTCGGGGGTCACGACCGCCGTCACCCGGCCGGTCGCGTCGCGCTCCAGCGTCGCGGTGTTGCCGTCCTCGTCGGTGATCGCCACGACCTCGCCGTTGTGGTCGAACCGGAACCTCGTCCGGACGCCGTCGGGGTCGGTGACCTCGTGGACGAGCCCGCCCGCGACCCGCAGCCGGGTGACGCCGCCCTCGGCGTCGGTGATCTCCCAGGGCACGCGTTCGTCGCCGTCGTAGCGCAGGCGGGTGCGCCCGCCGGTGGCGCCGGTGGCCTCGACGACCCGGTCGTGATCGTCGTAGCGCAGCGCGATGGAGCCGCCGCCGGGGCGGACCTGCCGGACGAGCCGGGATCGCTCGTCCCACTCGTTGACCGTCACGGACCCGTCCCGCTCGGACACCGTCACCGGGTTCCCGCGGGGGTCGTAGGTGACCGAGAAACGGTGTTCGTGGGCGTCGACCAGGTTCAGCAACCGTCCGGCGCGGTCGTGGACGTAGGTGTCGGCCGGCTCGTCGTCGCCCTCCCCGGCCACGGCGGTGACGCGGCCGGGGAGGTAGGCGTACCGGCTGCGGCGCCCGAAGGCGGAGGTCTGCTGGAGGACCCGGCCCTCGGCGTCGTAGACGTTGAGGATCTGGGCCACGCCGTCGCCGTCGCGGACCGAGAGGATTCGCCCGGCCTCGTCGACCTCGTATGCGCGCGACGAGCCCGGCGCGTCGACGCCGACGAGCGCGCCGCGCGCGTCGTAGGAGTACGTCACCGCTCGCCCGTCGCTGGAGGCCGCGGCGACGATGCGCTCGCCCTCCCACGTCAGCGTCACGGTGTGGCCCCCGGAGCCGGTCAGGCCGGTGAGCCGCCCGTCGGCGTAGGTGAGCCGCACCTCGGTGCCCGGCCCCTCGTCGAGCCGGATCGGCCGGCCGTCGGCGCCGAACTCCCATCGGCGGCCGCCGGTCCACTCCAGCACCGGCCGGTCGTCGGCGATCCGGGGCCGTGCGGCCACGCCGGCAACCGTGTCGTAGCCGTCGCCGAGCCGGGGAAAGAGCGCCCGCTGGCCGTCCGGGCCCTCGTACTCCAGGCCGTCCGGGCGGCTGGCGAGGCGGACCGACGCCCACGACGACCATCCGGGCCCGAACGGGCCGGTGCGGTCGCTGCGACTGTTGTAGGTGCGGGTGAGGGTCAGCAGCGCGTCGCGGCCGCCGTGCACCAGGTCCCGTTCGACCTCGACGAAGTTGCCGCTGGCGGTGTTGACGGGGTCGTCGGCGTAGCCGGTGGTCGGCGGCGTGCCGTACGCGACCGGGTCGTCGAAGGTGACCGCCGCGCGCCCGCCGTCGAGGCCGGCCGCGCGCAGGCTGGCCTGGATCGCCGCGTCGGGCAGGCGCGCGGGCCCGCGGCCGCCCCCGGCGATCCGGAACGCCTCGGCGATCCGTGCGACCCACCGCGCGTCCTGCTCGTTGAGGTCGACGTAGCTGTGCACCGCCGCCAGCAGCGAGTCGGCCTCGAGCCGGCCCCAGCCGGTCCGGGCGGCGAAATCCGCGTACAGGGAGTTGAGTCGCCCGGAATGTCCGCGCAGCTCCTCGTCGGCATTTCGGCTGCGTTGTGCAAATGCGTCGAGATCGTCCGGTCGGGCAGAGCTCGTAGCCATTCGTATTAACCGTTCCGGGTCGAGCAGGCGGTTTCGGTAATGACGAATTTCGGCGGTTCCACCGGCGGCGGAACCGGTGGCGTGTCGTGTTCGCCGGTGAAGAATTCCTTGAA
Source organism: Dactylosporangium sp. McL0621 (assembly GCF_049995355.1). Classification (NCBI taxonomy): domain Bacteria; kingdom Bacillati; phylum Actinomycetota; class Actinomycetes; order Micromonosporales; family Micromonosporaceae; genus Dactylosporangium; species Dactylosporangium sp. McL0621. Next base: position 6,499,670 of record NZ_CP188259.1, on the reverse strand, counting down.
TTTCTCGAAGTTGCCCTCGTCGCGCTGACGCCGCTCCCAGGCCCGGGCCTGCTCCCGGCGATCCTGCTCCTGGCGGGCCATCCGGGCCAGTTCGTCGACCTGGTCGGCGGCCCGGAGCAGGGCCGTGGCCAGGCGCTGGGCGTCGCCGGTGCAGATGCCCATCCGGCCGTCGAACTGCTCCGCGAAGCCGCCGCGCCAGTCCTGCCGGGCCTGCGCGGCGATCGTGTTGCGGTAACCGACCTGCGTTGTCAGCACGCCGGCCGACGACCGGAGCTCGCGCGCGAGCCGGTCGGCGGCGGCCCAGTCGAAACGAACGTTCTCATGGATTGCACCGAGATCCGGCATCGTGCTCCCTTCGGCCGGTTTGCGCCGCCTGACGGTTCAATATAGGGCGCTCGCCGCGACAGCAACAATGCTCGCTTGTACCGTTGGGACGATTCTCGCCATTCGACCGAAGGGGCCCCGATGTCGGGACGTGTACTTTCAACCGATCAGGCCAAGTCGGCCATCCAGCAGGTCCAGTCGATCATCAACGGCGGGCTGGCCGATCAGATCGCCCGGCTGGACTCCCAGGGCAAGGTGCTGTCCGACCCCAACGTGTGGGACGGCCCGCTGGCGCAGCAGTTCCGCGACCAGATCTGGCCGGAGACGAAGTCGGCGCTGGACAAGGCCAAGACCGAGCTGGATCAGCTGCGCGAGCAGTTGCAGAAGATCGCCCAGAACATCATGGCGGCCGGCGGCGCGTGACCGCCCGCGGACGGCGGTGCGTCGCTCGATCCGAGGTCACCGGGCGCGGCGGCGCATGCCCTCCGCGAGCTCGGCGCCGTCCAGGTCGCCCGCGGCCAGCCGCGCCCGCACCGTCCGCGTGACCATCGCCGCCGCCAGCGACGGCAGATGCCGGGCCAGCGCCAGCTCGAGACGTCCGCGCCCGGTCGTGGCCACGTCGCGCGGGGCGCGCCGGGCCGTCGCCGCGCGGAGGATCGCGTCCACCACGCCGTCCACCGGTTCGTAGCGCGAGACCCCCTCCAGGGACAGTCCCGCGCTCGCCGTCGCGTCGTGGATGGGCGAGGCGACCATGCTCGGGTACACCACGCTCACCCCGATGTGCGAGCCCACCTCCAGGCGCAGCGCGTCGGCGTAGGCGGTGAGGGCGCGCTTGCTCACGCCGTACGCGGCGGCCAGCGGCAGCGGCAGCACGGCCATGCGGCTCGCCACGAACACGACGCGGCCGCGGGACGCCTCGAGGGCCGGGACCGCGGCGGCCGTCGTGCGCCAGGCGGCGAGCAGGTTGACCTCCAGCTGGCGGCGGACCTCCGCGCCCGGCGGCAGTTCGGCCGGGGCCGGGCCGCCCACGCCCGCGTTGTTCACGAGCAGGTCCAGGCCGCCGAGGCGGCCGGCGGCCTCGGCGACGGCGGGCGGTACCGCCGCGTCGGACGTCAGGTCGCAGGGCAGGATCGGCGCCGGACCGGCGGGCCCGGGCACCAGGTCCAGGCCGACGACCCGGGCCCCGGCCGCGAGCAGCCGCGCCGTCAGCGCGCGCCCGAACGTGCCGGACGCGCCGGTCACCAGGACCCGCCGGCCCTGCAGCGTCAGCGCCATGTCACACCCCCGGAGTGCCGTGTGCGGAGCTGCGTTGCGGCCTCCGCCAGGTACGCGTCGAAGTCGATCCGCATCGCGGGCCTCCGCTCGCCCCAGCGGTCCCGCGCCGCCCGCAGCTGCCGGGCGCACGCCGCGCGCTGCTGCTGCGGCGGCGGGAGGGCGTAGCGTCCGGCCAGGAAGGCGGCGACCAGCCGGGCCTGCGCCTCGACGACCGGGAGGGCCGCGCCCGTCGACTGCATGAGGCCCACGAAGAAGAGGCCGGGCGCGTCGAGGTGGAAGATCCGCTGGTACAACGGCATCGTCTCGGCGCTGGGCGACAGCAGCGCCGGGTCGAGGAACGGCAGGTCGACGCGGTAGCCGGTGCACCACACGATGAGGTCGACCGGGTCGCGGCGGCCGTCGGTGAAGCGCACCGCGTCGCCGTCGAGGCGCTCGACGCCCGGCCGCACGCCGATCTCCCCGTGCGTGATCCGCGCCAGCAGTCCGTCCGACAGGGTCGGGTGATCCTGCAGAAAACCATGCGTCGGTACCGGTAAGCCGTAGCGCTGCGGCGGCCCGACCGCGAGGCGCAGGAGCCGCTCGCTGATCCTTTGCCGCAGCCGCCACGGCAGCCGCCGCGCCAGGGCGCCGTTGAGCGTGTCCGCGGGCCGGCCCAGCAGGTGCTTCGGCACGATCCACACGCCCCGGCGCAGCGACAGCAGCGTGGCCGCGGCCGCGTGGGAGGCGTCGACGGCGATGTCCATGGCCGAGTTGCCCCCGCCGACGACGAGGACGCGGCGGCCGGCGAGCTGCTCGGGGCCGCGGTAGTCGTGGCTGTGCATGACCTCGCCGTCGAAGTGGCCCGGGTACATCGGCGACGGCAGCCGCGGCACCGCGTTGTGGCCGGTGGCGACGACGACGGCCGGGGCCTCCAGCGTCTCGCCGGCGGCGGTGGTGACGCGCCAGCCGCGCTCGACGCGGGTGACCGGGGTGCCGAAGCGGATGGCGTCGGTGAGGCCGAAGGCGGCGGCGTAGTCGGCGAGGTAGCCGGCGATGCGCGCGTGGTCCGGGTAGTCGGGCCAGTCCGCGGGCATCGGGAAGTCGGCGAACTCGGTGCGGGTGCGGCTGGTGTTGAGGTGCAGGGTGCGGTACGCCGCCGAGCCGGGCGCGCCGAACACCCACAGGCCCCCGGGCCGCTCGCCGGCGTCGAGGGCGACCGCCGGCACGCCCTGGTCGCGCAGGGCCTTCAGCGTGGCCAGGCCGGCCGGGCCCGCGCCGATGACGACGACCGGTTTATCCAACACCCGATGGATAATGCGCCGGGGTATCGGTGAAGGTCAAGCGGTGCCGTACATCCGCCGCAGCCAGCGGTGCGCGAACGCCCGGGCCTCGCGCTGCCGGTCCGGGTCCGGCCCCGCGTGCAGCACCTGCACGGCGTGCGCGTGCAGGGCCCAGATGAGGCTGCGTACCGCGGTGTGCGGGGCGGGCTCGTGCAGGATGCCGGCCGCGTCGGCCGCCGCGAGGACGTCGGCGACCCGGTCGTACAGCGGCGCCGAGTAACGCTCGTCGAGCCCCTCGTGCCCGGCCGGGTCGAGCCAGCGGCGCAGCCACAGCCCGGTGTTCTCGGGGTGGGCCTCGAGGAAGTCGACGAACGTGTCCACGAGGCGGTGCAGCACCGGCAGCACCGCGTCGGCCCCGTCCGGCAGCGCGAGGCGCGCGTCGGCGAGGACCGGGCCCAGCGCCGCCCGCTCGGCCTCGTACACGACGCCGAAGCAGGCCTCGTACAGCGCCGCCTTCCCGCCGGTGTGGTGGTGCACGGTGGCCACGTCGACGCCGGCCGCCTCCGCGATCTGCCGCAGGCTGACCGCGGCGAAGCCGTGCCGGGCGAACAGGCCCACGGCCACGGCCAGGATCGACTCGCTGGTGGCGGCCCGCTCGTCCCGCCGGGGCCGGCCCGGCCCGCGGCGGGGGCTGTCAATGCGTTCCATCATCGCCTAGTATCCATCAACCGTTGGATAACCAGGGGGCGGCATGGACGGCGCACGACTTCCCCGGGCCGGGCTGGCGGCGTTCGCCACCGGGTCGTTCGGCATGGGCATCTGGATCACGGTGCCGGGCCTGCTCCTGCTGTACTTCCTCACCGACGTCCTCGCCGTCACGCCGCTGCTGGCCGGGGCCGCCCTGCTCGTGCCCAAGATCGCCGACGTGGTGCTCCACCCCTGGGTCGGCACCGTCTCCGACGCGGGCCTGGCCCGCCACGGCAGCCGGCGCCGCCTGCTGCTGCTCGGCTGCGCGCTCTTCGCCGCGTTCGCCGCGCTCTTCACGGTACCGGCACACCTCTCCGGCCCCGCCGCCGCCGGCTGGGTGGCGGTCGCCTTCGTCGCGGGCAACCTGCTCTTCGCCGCCTACCAGGTGCCCTACCTGTCCACCCCGGCCGACCTCGCGATCGGCTACCACGAGCGCACCCGCCTCATGGGCTTCCGCATGGTCGTGCTCACCATCGGCATCCTCGCCAGCGGCCTGGCCGCGCCGCTGCTGGCCGGGGGTGACGAGCCGACCCGGGCCGGCTACGCCACGATGGCCCTCGCGCTCGGCGCCGGCATGCTCGTCGCCATGCTGGTCGGCGTCGCCGGCGTCGGCCGGCTCGCCGTGGCCGCCCCGCTGGAGCGCACCCGCCGCGGCCGCGCGCTGCTGGTCGCGCTGCGGGACCGGCAGTTCCGCCGGCTCATCGCGGCCTACCTGGCCATGTCCACGACGTCGCACCTGGTGCTGGCCGGGGTGCCGTACTACACCGAGTACGAGCTCGGCCGCCCGAAGCTCACCACCGTCCTCGTGGCCGCGTTCCTGGCCCCGGCCCTGCTCGCCACGCCGGCCTGGGTCACGGTCGCGCGCCGCTACGGCAAGCAGCGCGGCCTGCTCGTCGCCCAGGCCGTCTTCGTGCTCGGCTGCCTGGTGCTGGCCGCGGGCTCGGCGGTGGGCGTGCCGGTGCTCGTCGCCGCGGTCGCCGTGCTCGGGGTCGCGTTCGCCGCGCTGCAGCTGCTGCCGTTCTCGATGCTGCCCGACGTCGTGGCCGCCTCGGGCCGGGCCGAGAGCGCGGGCAGCTACACCGGCGTGTGGACCGCGGTGGACTCGCTCGGCGGGGCGCTCGGGCCGTACGTGTACGCCGCCTGCCTCGCCCTCGGCGGCTTCGTGGCGAGCGCGGGCGAGGTGGTCCAGCCGGCCTCGGCGGTCACCTGGATCCGGCTCGGCTTCGGGGCGGTACCGGCGGCGCTGATGCTTCTGGCGTTGCTCCTGCAGCGGGGGTACCGCCTCGACGCCACCGCCGCGCTCGGCCGCTGACTCACCCGCCCGCCGCAAAATCATCGGAGTGTTCGGTGGAACGGAGGGCGCGGTCACCGGTAGGCTGTGCTCGACTAAGACTTGATTGATTCCAGAACGTGGGGAAGAAGAAGCGGACAATGTCTGACAACAAGGACGTTACCGAGAGCGCCAGCGAGAGCGAGAACCCGTCTATCCCGGCCCCGACCGCGAAGGCGAGCCGCCCGCACACCAACCGTGACTGGTGGCCCAACCAGCTCGACCTGTCGGTGCTGCACCGGCACACGGCCCGGGCCAACCCGCTGGACGAGGACTTCGACTACCGTGCGGAGTTCGCCAAGCTCGACGTCGAGGCGCTCAAGCGCGACCTCAACGCGCTCATGACGGACTCGCAGGAGTGGTGGCCGGCCGACTACGGCCACTACGGACCGCTGTTCATCCGTATGAGCTGGCACGCGGCGGGCACCTACCGCACCACCGACGGCCGGGGCGGCGGCGGCAGCGGGGCCCAGCGCTTCGCGCCGCTGAACAGCTGGCCCGACAACGCCAGCCTCGACAAGGCGCGCCGGCTGCTGTGGCCGGTCAAGGAGAAGTACGGCCGCCAGATCTCCTGGGCCGACCTGCTGGTCTTCGCCGGCAACGTCGCCTACGAGTCGATGGGCTTCAAGACCTTCGGCTTCGGCTTCGGCCGCGAGGACATCTGGGAGCCCGAGGAGATCTTCTGGGGCCCGGAGGACACCTGGCTCGGCGACGAGCGCTACAGCGGCGAGCGCGAGCTGGCCGACCCGCTCGGCGCCGTGCAGATGGGCCTCATCTACGTCAACCCGGAGGGCCCGGCCGGCCACCCCGACATCCTGGGCTCCGCCCGCGACATCCGCGAGACGTTCGGCCGCATGGCGATGAACGACGAGGAGACCGCCGCGCTCATCATCGGCGGCCACACCGTCGGCAAGGCGCACGGCGCGCACAGGCCGGACCACCTCGGCCCGGAGCCGGAGGGTGCCCCGATCGAGCAGCAGGGCCTCGGCTGGAAGAACCAGGCCGGCACCGGCGTCGGCGTCGACGCGCTCACCTCCGGCCTGGAGGGCGCCTGGACGACCGCGCCGACCCAGTGGGACAACGGCTTCCTCGACAACCTGTACGGGTACGAGTGGGAGCTGACCGAGAGCCCGGCCGGCGCCAAGCAGTGGAAGCCCAAGGACGGCGCGGGCGCGGACACCGTTCCCGACGCCCACGACCCGGCCCGGCGCCACGCCCCGATGATGCTGACCTCGGACCTGGCGCTGCGCTACGACGAGATCTACGGGCCGATCACCCAGCGCTGGCACCAGCACCCCGAGGAGCTCGCCGACGCGTTCGCCAAGGCCTGGTACAAGCTGCTGCACCGCGACATGGGGCCGGTCGCGCGCTACCTCGGCCCGTGGGTCCCGGCGCCGCAGCTGTGGCAGGACCCGGTCCCGGCCGTCGAGGGCACGCTCATCGACGACGCCGACGTCGCGGCCCTCAAGGCCCAGGTGCTTGACTCCGGCCTGACCGCCACCCAGCTCATCGCCACCGCGTGGGCCGCGGCGGCCAGCTTCCGCTGGACCGACAAGCGCGGCGGGGCCAACGGCGGCCGCATCCGCCTCGCGCCCCAGAAGGACTGGGCCGTCAACGAGCCGGAGCAGCTTGCGGCGGTACTGCCCGTGCTCGAGCGCATCCGCTCCGAGTTCAACGCCGGGGGCAAGCAGGTCTCCCTCGCCGACCTGATCGTGCTCGGCGGCGGCGCGGCGATCGAGCGGGCGGCCCGCGAGGCCGGGCACACGGTGACCGTGCCGTTCGCGCCCGGACGCACCGACGCCACGCAGGAGCAGACCGACGTCGACTCCTTCAAGGTGCTCGAGCCGCGCGCCGACGGCTTCCGCAACTGGGTCCGCGCCGGCGAGAAGCTCCCGCCGGAGATCCTGCTCGTCGACCGGGCGTACATGCTCAACCTGAGCGCGCCCGAGATGGCCGTGCTCGTCGGCGGCCTGCGGTCGCTCGGCGTCAACCACGGCGGGGCCGCGCACGGCGTGTTCACCGACCGTCCGGGCACGCTGAGCAACGACTTCTTCGTGAACCTGCTGCGTGCCGGCACGCAGTGGTCGGTGTCGAAGTCGGACGAGAACGTGTACGAGGGCCGGGCCGCCGACGGCGAGGTCAAGTGGACCGCGACCGCGGTCGACCTCGTGTTCGGCTCGCACTCCCAGCTGCGCGCGATCTCGGAGGTGTACGCCTCGGCCGACGCCCAGGACAAGTTCGTCCGCGACTTCGTCAAGGCGTGGGCCAAGGTCACCGACCTGGACCGGTTCGACCTGGTCTGACCAGGGCCGTCCCTTTACCGCGAAGCCGGATCCGCCGCTGTGGCGGGTCCGGCTTCGCGCATGTATCAGACCGGTGCCCTCCCGCGTCATGTCGGCAGGGACCAGGTCGGCAGGGGGCGGCGCGATGGACGAGTTCGACCCGGCGGAGCTGCTGCGACGCATCCAGGGCGGCGACGCGGCGGCGTGGGAGGAGCTGACCGGGCGGTACACCGGCCTGCTCTGGTCGGTCGCCCGCAGCCTCGGCCTGCACGAGGCCGACGCCGCCGACGCGGTGCAGACGAGCTGGCTGCGCCTGCTGGAGAACCTCGACGCGATCCAGCGCCCGGAGCGGCTCGGCGCCTGGCTGGCCACGACGGTACGTCACGAAAGCCTCACGATCCACCGCCGCGCCGCCCGGCTCCAGCTCGGCGCCCCGGACGAGCCCGACGGCTGGGACGCCATCGTGGCCGTCGCCGACCCGCTCGAGGACGGGCTGCTGCGCGACGAGCGCGACGCCGCCCTCTGGCACGCCCTGGGCCGCCTGCGCCCTGCCTGCCAGCGCCTGATGCGCGTGCTCATGGCCGATCCGCCGCCGTCGTACGCCGAGATCGCCGCCGCGCTCGGCATCCCGATGGGCAGCATCGGCCCGACCCGGCAGCGCTGCTTCCAGTGCCTGCGCGACCTGCTGGACGGCGACGAACTCTTCGACGACGCCCCGCACCGGCCGACCGACGCCCGGAAGGGGTGATCGCGGTGACGCCCGACATGTTCTCCCGATGGCAGCAGGACGCGCTCGCCGCCTTCCGGCGCATCGCGGCCGCCGTCGACCCGCCGCCGGCGCACCTGCTGCCGGCGGCGCGTGCGGCCTTCCTCGCCCGCGACCTGGACGCCGAGATCGCGCTGCTCATCGCCGACTCCCGCACCCACGACGTGTACGCGGCGGTCCGGTCCGAGCCGGCCGCGGCGCCGGGCCGGTGGCTGCTGTCGTTCGAGGGGGGCGGGATCGCGGTGGAGCTGGAGGTCGAGGCGCGCGGGGGGCGGGTCCGGCTGATCGGCCTGATCACGGGCGCGGCCGCCGGGGACTGCCACCTGGAGTCGGCCACGGGCCGCCGCGGGGTCGACCTGGACGAGCTGGGCCGCTTCCTGGTGGAGGACGTCGAGCACGGACGGGTGCGGCTGCACTGCCGCGCGGCGGACGGGGCGCGTGTGACGACGGCCTGGGTGACCGTGTGACGCCCGCTCCTGTTTCAGTGGCCCAGCGCGACGAAGGCGAGGGCGGTGGCCAGCGCGACCGGGCCGCCGTCGGTGCCCGCCCGCGCGTCCGCCAGCGCCTCGCCCCCCGCCGCGCCCGCGCGCAGGCCCGCGTGCACCTGCGCCATGAACGGGGCGGTCGCCGCGTCGTTCACCGGCACGACGCTGGCCAGCAGGCTCGTCGTGCCCAGCGGCACCAGCACGCTGATCATGCCGAGCAGCTCGTCGCCGGGCATCGCGGCCACCATCCCGGACTCGCAGCTGGACAGGATCAGCCGCCGCGGCGCCCGGCGCAGCCGCCCGAGGTCGTACACGGTCAGCTCCCCGTCGGCCAGGCGCAGCGACGAGAACAGCGGGTTGTCGGCGCGGAAGACGCCGTGCGCGGCGATGTGCGCGGTCGCCGCCCCGTCCACCGCCGCGAGCACCTTGGCCGCGGTGGCCTCCCCGCCGGTGAGTACGACCGGCTTGCGGTACCCGGCGGCGATCCGCGCCGCCTCCGCGCGCGTGCCCGGCAGCCCCGGCCCGACGACGACCACGGTGCGCCGCCGCGGGTCCGGCGGCAGGCTCCGCGCCCGCAGCCACACCGCCGCGGAGGGCGCGACGCACCAGGGGAGCCGCCGCAGCGCCGGCAGCATCGCCCACGGCACGGCGTGCAGCCGGCTGGGCGGCGCGATGACCACCGGCCGCCCGCCGACCTCGTCCGCGGCCGGCCCGAGCACCGCGGCCTGCAGGCACCGGCCCGCGCGCTCGAGCAGGTCCTCGCTGCCGCGCGGTGCCCGTCCGCGGGCCAGGCGCCGCAGCAGGAACCGCGCCAGCTCGACCTCCCGGACCGCCGCCGCCAGCGGCCCGACCTCGTACAGCCGGGTGCGCCCGGCCCGGGCCGTGACCGCGTACAGCACGCCGTCGACGGCGACCAGCTCCATGAGCAGGTGCCCGTCGAGCCGCCCGAGCACCTCGTCGCGCGGCGGGAACCCCGCCTCGCGGGCCCGGCGATCGCGCGGCAGTGGCCCGGCGGTGTCCTCGCTCCGGCGGCCGGATGGAGGGTGTCCGGCCGCCGGAGCGCGGGGCGGCGGGTGTTTGGGCGCCTGGCCGGCCTCGTGGTCAGCCGGCGGGTGGTCGGCGGCCTCGCCGGCGCGGTGCTGCGCCGCCGCCCGGTGGTCGCGCGGCGGGTGGTCGGCGGCCTCGCCGGCGCGGTGCTGCGCCGCCGCCCGGTGGTCGCGCGGCGGGTGGTCGGCGGCCCCGTCGGCCCGGCGCCGCGCCGCCGCCCGGCGGGTTCGGGCGCGGATCGCCGCCTCCAGCCGCCGCCGGTCGTGCTCCAGCGACCCGATCCCGGCCCCGGCCGCCCGCGCCCGGTCGATGCGGTTCATGATGTCCCGCAGCGCGGCGAGGTCGGCGGCGAGTTCCGGCTCCTCCACGGGCCGCCGCGGCGCCGGTGCGAGCGCCCCCGCCCGCCAGCGCTCGCTCCACCGCAGCAGCATCCCGGCGTCCCCGCGGCGCAGGGCGTGCCGCTGGCCGATCGCGGCCAGCTCCGTGCCGTGCGCGGCCGCGTGGATGCGCAGCTCGACCGCGCCCAGCCGCTGCTGGTGCTGGGCCGCCGCGGCCAGGCCGCGCCGGCACGCGGCCAGCGCCGCCCGGGTCCGGCCCCGCGCCTCGGCCCGCAGCGCCTGGGCGAGCCAGGCCGCCGCGAGCCCGTACGCCGGGCCGCGCCACCCCAGCGCCGCCGCCCGCGCGAGGTGCCGGTCCGCCGCGGCGAGCCGCCCGCCGGCCGTGGCAAGCCGGCCCGCCAGCATGTGCGCCGCCCCGGCCTCCTCGGCGTGCAGCTCGTCGAGGCGGTCGGCGATCCGCTCGGCCACCGCGCGCAGGCGGCCGTCGCGCCGGCCGGCGTCGTAGCCGGACTGCACGAGCAGGAACGCGGCCCGGGCGGCCCACCACCGGCGGTGCTGGGCGCGGAACAGGTCCCGGGCGGCCCGGGCTCGCTCGGCCGCGTCCTGCGGGCGGCCGGCGGCCTGGGCGGCGCGGGCGGCGGCGAAGAGCATCTCGGCCTTGTCCGCGGTACGGCCCGGCAGCCGCGCCACGCCCGCGTCGGCGAGCGCGAGCGCCTCGGCGGCCAGCCCCGCGGCGACGAGCACCTTGCACCGGTCGACGACAAGGTCCGACACGTACGCGCCGAGCCGCGCGTACCGGCCCTCGGCCTCGTCGAGCAGCGCCAGCGCCGCGGGCAGGTCCCCGGCGAGCACGGCGAGCTCGGCCCGGTTGTGCACGATGAAGGCCAGCTCGAGCTCCTGGCCGGCCTCGGCGAAGAGGCGCCCGGCGATCGCCAGGTCGCGCTCGGCGCGGGCCGCCTCGCCGAAGTTGACGTACACCCCGAACCGGCAGCTGCGCGCCCGCGCCTCCCACACGACGTCGCCGTGGCGGTGCAGCAGGGGAATGGCCCGGTCGAGGTCGGCCAGCGCCGCCTCCCGCCGGCCCATCGTCGCCAGGTGGTGCGCGCGGCGCATCAGCGCCCGGCCCGCGACCTGCCCGGTGCCGGCCGCCACCGCCGCGTCGAGCGCCGCGAGCCCCGCCGCGGTCCGCCCGGCCATCGCGAGGGTGGAGCCGAGCGTCGCCTGCACGTCGGCGACCCGCCCGCCGTCGCCCGCGGCCCGGGCCAGCCGTAGCGCCTGGCGCAGCTGCCGCAGTGCGTCCGGGAACCGTCCCGCGTCGCGTACCACGATCGCGCGCGCCTGGTGCGCCACGGACGCCGGGCCCGGTCCGACCCCGGCCGCGATCAGCCGGTCCGCCTCGGCCAGCGCGTCGGCCGGGCGGGACAGCGCAAGCAGCAGCAGCTCGTCGCCCTCGGGCACGCCTCCCAGTGTGGGGCCAACCCGACCACCGACCAACGGCAATACCGGAAGGAGCCGATGATGAACGACGAAGGATGGCCGCGGTCCCGCGAGGCCCGCACGCCGGCCGAGGCCCAGACCGCGCTGGTGCTGGAGGAGTACGGCAACTACGTCGAGCCCGGGCCGCCGGACTGGGACGAGACCGGCGGCATCCGGTACTTCGTGCGGCGCGGCTTCGTGCTCGCCCGCGAGGAGTCCGCCGCCCGCGCCCGCGAGATCCTGGCCGCGGCCGGCTTCCGGCCCCGCGACGACGCCGGGCGCATCGCGGCGCCGCACCCGGGGGCGGAGCAGCGCCCAGAGGAGCCCCGCGACGACGCCGGGCGCATCGCGGCGCCGCACCCGGGGGCGGAGCGGCGCCCGGAGGAGCCCCGCGACGACGCCGAGCGCACCGCGGCGCCGCACCCGGGGGCGGAGCGGCGCCCGGAGGAGCCCCGCGACGGCGATGCGTTCCACGGCCTGCGGTACCTGCGCATCGGCGCCGGTCGCAGTGTGTTCGACGCGCTGCGGGTGCTGCGCAACGGCCTGTTCGACGGGGAGGGCCGGCGCACCCACGACCCGCTGAGCCCCGGCGACGTCGGCCCGGAGCACCTGCTGCACCTGACCGACCACACCGGCGTCTGCCCCGCCGACGAGCCCGGCCACGTCCCGCCGCACACGCCGCCCGACCCTCCGCCGACCGGCGAGCACCGGGCCGGCGAGGGCATCCGGATCCTGGTCATCGACACCGGCCTGGACCCGAAGGCGGCCGCGAAGCCGTGGCTGGCGGGCGTCACCGGCGACCCCGATCCGGGCGTCGGCGGCGGGAGGATCAAGCGGTACGCCGGCCACGGCACCTTCATCGCCGGCGTCATCCGCACCGTGGCCCCGGCCGCCGAGGTCATCGTGCGCGCCGGGCTGCCCGGGAGCCTGTTCGGCCCGGCGACGAACCCGCCCGGCACCGCGTTCGAGCGCGAGCTGGCGGCCTCGCTCGAGCACGGCCTCGTCCACGACCACCCGGACGTCATCAGCCTGTCGGCCGGCACGCTCACCGACGACCCGGCCAAGCTGATGGTCCTCGACGCCTTCCACGACAGCTTCCTGCACCGGTACAAGGGCGTGGTGCTCGTCGCCGCGGCCGGCAACGACGGCGGCCGAGCGCCGTTCTGGCCCGCCGCGAGCCGCTGGGCGGTCGGCGTCGGGGCCCTCGCCGCACACTGGCGGGCCCGCGCCGGGTTCAGCAACTTCGGCTCGTGGGTCGACGTGTACGCGCCCGGCGAGCGGCTCGTCAACGCGTTCCCGAGCGGGATGTACACGTACACCGAACCGCCCCGCCGCGGCGTCCGGCAGCGCTTCGAGGGCATGGCCACGTGGAGCGGCACCTCGTTCTCCACGCCGATGGTCGCCGGGCTCATCGCGGCCCGCATGTCGTGCACCGGCGAGAACGGCCCGGCCGCCGCGGCCGCGCTCATCGCCCAGGCCCGCCGCGACGCGATCCCCGGCGTCGGTGCCGTGCTGCTGCCGCCGCCCGGGCAACCGCACCACTGTCGTATCAACGAGTGACCCCCGCGCGTCGAGAAGGCAAAGGATTGGGGGGTACTTCCATGAGCCTGACCGGAACCTTCGGCGTCTTCGGCGCCCTCGGCCAGGCGGGGGTGAACAAGGCGCTCACGACCCTGTTCACCGTCCGCCCGCACTACCTGCATTACGCCTCGCCGCCGTTCGTGTCCGCCAGCTCTCCGGCGGTCACGGCGATGAGCGCGATCCCGTTCCCCGGGGTGCCCGGCGGCATCCCGTGGGCGGTCGACTTCACCGTCCCGCACGTCGACCTGTTCCCGGCCGACGGCGCGCTGCCGCCGCCGCTGGGCCTGGGCCCGAACCAGTTCGCGGTCGCGACCGCGGCCACCATCACCGTCGGCTGCCTGCGCGACGACCCCAAGGACGACCGGCACCGGACGGTGACGCCGGTGCGCACGACGCTCGACGTGGTCGCGGTCGGCCACCCGAGCGCCCGGTACTTCTCGCCCGGCGTCGGCGACGTCTCGCTCGTCGTCGACCAGGTGGCCGTCGAGAAGGTCGAGCCGCCGTCGCTGGACGGGCTGCTCGAATGCCTGGTCCGCACGCTGCTCAACGGCGCGCTGAGCCAGGTCCGGCTGCCGTTCGACCTCATCGACGGCGGGTTCTTCAAGCTCGTGCTGCAGTCCGGCCCGGCCGTCGCCGACGACCGGCTCGAAGTGTGGGGAGGCGTGGCCTGATGGCGACCGACATCATCGCCGCGGTCGACGAGGCCGCCGCGAACGTGCTGCTGCAGCGCGGGGAGCAGGCGCTGGGGACCCGCAGCGCCTCCGGCTCGGCCGCGCTGGGCCCGTTCGGCGCCGCCTACAGCGCCTCCGCGAACCTGACCGGCGGCGTGCTGCGGCTCGTCGCCCCCGGTACCGCCGCCGTCGACGACGTCGCGGTGCACTACACGCTGTCGCTGAAGCTCACGCTCGACCTGAGCTTCCTCGACTTCTGCCTGCCGCGGATCTGCATCCCGACGCCGTTCGGCGACATCTGCACGCCGAAGATCTGCCTGGGCTTCCCGACCATCACCGTGCCGGTGTCGTTCTCCAGCACCGCGGTCGTCTCGGCCGACTTCGGCCTGTCGGTCACGCTCGCCGGCGGCGACTGGGTGGTCGCGCTCGTCATCCAGCAGGTGCGCAAGCTCGACCTCGGCGCCGCCGCGACCGCGCTCGTGCTGGCGATCGGCGGCGCGGTGGCCGCGGCCGTCGCCGCCGTGCCGTTCATCGGCCCGCTGCTCGCCCTGGCCGTCGGCGTCATCATGGCCGCGTTCGGCGTCGCGTCGATCACCGGCCTGCTGGGCACCGTCGTCAATCTGTTCGTCGCCGGCCTCACCATCGAGCTGACCCGCCGCTCACAGGTCATCACCCTGCCGGCCGCCGGCCCGAACGACCCCGCCGTGCCGTTCACCATCGCCGCGCTCGCGGCGGAGGTCCAGTCCACCGGCGAGGACGAGCTCGTCCTCAGCGCGGACCTGTGAGGAGAGGCCGATGCACACGCTCGACAGCAGGTTTCTCAACCTGACGAACTGTTTCTCGTACCGTTTCAGCGCGCCCGGCACCTTCCGCTACGACCTGTCGCCGCTGCCGACCGGGCTCGCCGACGAGGACGACGACGCGCGCGCGATCGTCGTGGCCGACAAGGAGGGCGGCGCGCAGCAGCAGCACCACATCACCGTGGGCCGGGTCGACGGCGAGCTGACCGCCACCCCGGCGCGGCTCGAGGTCAACCGGGGCGACCTCGTCACCTGGTCGACCGACGGCACCACGGGCACCGGCTTCGCGGTGCGCGGCGCGATCGGCAAGACCGTCGTGGACTCCGCCGCGCTGTGCGACGAGTCCGTCTACACCCACGCGTTCGGCCTGCCCGGCACCTACGAGTGGGCGGACGCCAACGGCAGCGGCCTGCGCGGCGTGGTCCGCGTCGCCGCGCCCGAGCCCCGGGCCCAGAAGGCGAACGGGCGGCGCACGCAGTGGCAGCGGGCCCTGGCCCGCGGCACCCTGGTGCACGTCCGCGGCGCGGCGGCCGAGCCCGCCGAGGTCGAGATCCAGGTCGGCCAGACCGTGTTCTGGGCGGTCCAGGACGCCCCGGGGGTCACCATCACCGACGTGTCCCTGCTGCGCTGAACCGCCCGCCACCGTCCGGGCGGCCATGGGTCGCCCGGACGGTGGCCGGCGCCGAGGTAGCCGTCGGCGCCGTACGGTGATGTGATTGAGCCGTGAGCGACTGGAATGCAAAGATCATCGAAGAGTTTCGCGCCAACGGCGGCAAGGTCGGCGGCCCGTTCGAGGGCGGCACGCTGCTGCTCATCCACCACCTCGGCGCCCGCACCGGCACCGAGCGCGTCAACCCCGTGGCCTACCTGCCCGACGGCGACCGCATGGTGATCGTCGCCTCGGCGGCCGGCGCGGACAAGAACCCGGACTGGTACCACAACCTCAACGCCAACCCCGACACGACCGCCGAGGTCGGCACCGAGGTGCTCGACGTGCACGCCGAGGAGATCCTGGACGAGGACTACACCGCGACCTGGCAGCGCCTGGTCGCCCGGATGCCGGGCTTCGCCGACTACCAGACGAAGACCAGCCGGCGCATTCCCCTGATCGCGCTGACCCGGCGCTGAACCCGGCGGCCACGGCCCCGGCTTCCTCGAACGCGTGGTCGGCCCGCCGGCCGCCGCCTACGTCGCCGAGGCCGCCGGGGCCTGACGCCGTGCCCGCTCAGCCGGTGGGGCGGCCGAACCAGCGGGCGAGGTGCGCGTCCAGGTCCCGCTGGTCGTCGCCGATCCAGGCGACGTGGCCGTCGGGGCGCAGCAGGACGCACGGAACATCCAGGGCCGCCGTGGGGTCCGCGAGGTGGTCGACGCGGTCCGACCAGCCGCCCACGGTCAGGCCCTCGGTGCGGTCCAGCAGCAGGCCGCGGCCGCCGTGCAGGAGGTCGTAGAGGCGGCCCGGTTTGACGTCGATGTCGGGCTGGCGGCGGCCGAGCAGGTCGGGGCCGGCGCCGAAGTCGTAGCGCACGCCGATCGCGGTGATCTTCTCGAGCAGGTAGCGGTTCACCTCGTCGAAGTTCATCAGCTCGGTCAGCAGGCGGCGCACGGCCCGCGGGCCCGGGCCGTCGGACAGCAGCTCCGTCTGGGCGCGGGTGTTGTCCAGCACGTCCGCGGCGACCGGACGGCGTTCGGCCTCGTAGGTGTCCAGCAGCGCCTCCGGGGCCCAGCCGCGGACCTGCGCCGCCAGTTTCCAGCCGAGGTTGAAGGCGTCCTGGAGGCCCAGGTTCAGGCCCTGGCCGCCGATCGGCGGATGGATGTGGGCCGCGTCGCCGGCCAGCAGCACCCGCCCGGCCCGATAGTGCTCGGCCAGCCGGGTGGCGTCCCCGAAGCGGGACAGCCAGCGCGGGGAGTGCACGCCGAAGTCGGTACCGGCGACGGCGCGCAACTGGTGCCGGAAGTCCTCCAGGGTGGGCGGTTCCGCGCGGTCGCTGACGCCCGCGGCGGGGATGACGACGCGGTAGACGCCCGGGCCGGCGGGCCCGAACATGACGCGCTTGTCGGTCTCGCGGATCTGCGCCACCCGGGCGGCGATCTCCTCCGGCGGCGCGCTCGCCTCCAGCTCGCCCATCAGCGTGTCGTTGCGTGCGGGCTCGCCGGGGAAGCCGACGCCGAGCAGTTTGCGCACCCTGCTGCGCGCGCCGTCACAGCCGACGAGGTAGCGCGCCCGCAGCCGTTCGCCGCCGGCCAGCTCGACCGTCACCCCGTCGTCGTCCGGCTCGAAGCCGGCCACCGCACGGCCGCGCCGGACCTGCGCGCCCAGGGCGATCGCGTGCTCCTCGAGCAGCTGGACCACGGCCGGCTGCGGGATGCCCAGCAGGTAGGCGTGCGCGGAGTCCACGCGCGCGGGCGCGGGCTGGTCGATGGCGGCGAAGTAGGCACCGGCCGGGCGCCGCCGTCCGTGTTCCAGCATGCCGTCCAGCAGCCCGCGCATGGCCAGCAGCTCGAGGCTGCGGATGTGCAGGCCGACGATGCGCACGGACGACGTGGGCTCGGTGTCCTGCTCCAGGACGAGTACCCGCACATCGTGCCGCCGCAGCTCGGCGGCCAGCATCGCACCGGCCGGCCCGCAGCCGGCGATGATCACGTCAAATTCAGGGTCCATGGGTGTTGCCTTCCGGGAGTGCCTCGTGGGCGGGGCGCTCCCGGCGACACCTACGTCAGTCGCCCAGCCGTGACGGCAGGGGGAGCACCCACATCGCTACAGCGTTCATGGGTCTCACCTCCTCGGGCGGCGTCACGGTCAGCTGCAAGGTACAAGCCCGGGCCCGCCCCGTCCAGAGGGCAAATTTTTACAAAACCCCCTTGTTATCGATCGTTGCCATTGTTAGCTTCCTTTAGGGATCGACGAAGGTCGTTGACCCGTTCCGCGCGCCGCGCTCCCGCCAGAGCGCCGCTGCGAAGCATCCCCTCAGGAGGCGTGTCCCCATGCGTCCAAATGCCCTCAGGCGGGCCCTCTGTGCCGTGGCGGCCCTCGCCGCGGCCGTCGGCGCCGTCCAGCTCAGCGCCGTGGCCGGCGCCGTCGCGGCGGTGGCCGATCCCGCCGCCACCGTCAACACGCTCATCGGCTCCGCCAACTCCGGTGAGACCTTCCCGGGCGCCGACACCCCGTTCGGCATGGTGCAGTGGAGCCCGGAGAACACCCGCGGCGACCAGACCCGCACCCCGCAGCCGGGCGGCTACGACTACAACGTGACCCGCACGCGCGGCTTCAGCCTGACCCACATGTCGGGCACGGGCTGCGCCGGCGGCGCCGGGGACGTGCCGTTCCTGCCGTACCCCGCGACCGTGTCCTCCTCGCCCTCGTCGGACAGCACCGACGCGACCTACGCCAGCTCGTTCGCGCACGCGAACGAGACCGGCACCGCGGGGTACTACCGCGTCGGCCTCGACTCGGGCGTCGACGTGGAGCTGTCGGCGACCACGCGCACGGGCGCGGGCCGGTTCACCTACCCGGCCGGCAAGACCGCGTCGCTGCTCGTGCGCACCTCGAACTCCGAGGTCGGCTCCAGCGCCGCGACGACCACCGTGGACACCGCGAACCGGGTCGTCAGCGGCTCGGTGACGAGCGGCAACTTCTGCGGCTACATCAACACCGAGGACCGGCGCAGCTACTACACGCTGTACTTCTACGCCGCCTTCGACAAGCCGTTCGCGAGCACGGGCACATGGCAGGACGGCACCCTGTCGCCCGGCTCCACCAGCTCCAGCGGCGGCACCACCTACGGCACGTCCGGCTGGCCGCCGGCGGGCAAGGGCTCCGGCGCGTACGTCTCCTTCGACACCGGCACCGGCGCGGCGGTCGGGATGCGGGTCGGCGTCTCCTACGTCAGCCTCGCCAACGCCAAGGCCAACCTGGACGCGGAGAACCCGGCCGGCACCGCGTTCGACACCGTGCGGACCCGCGCCCACGACGCCTGGAACGCCGAGCTGAACCGGGTCGCCGTCACCGGCGGCACGAGTGTGCAGCAGGGCACGTTCTACACTGCGCTGTACCACTCCCTGCTGCACCCCAACGTGTTCAGCGACACCAACGGGCAGTACCGCGGCATGGACCAGCAGGTGCACGCCGTCGCCGGGGCGCAGCGGGCCCAGTACGCGAACTTCTCCGGCTGGGACGTGTACCGCGACCAGGTCCAGCTCGTCACGCTGCTGCGCCCCGACGTCGGCGCCGACATCGCCGAGTCGCTGCTCAACCAGGCGAGCCAGAACAACGGCGTGTGGGACCGCTGGACGCACAACCAGGGCGGCACGCACGTGATGACCGGCGACCCCGGCCACGCCGCGGTGGCGAGCATCTACGCCTTCGGCGGCACCACGTTCGACGCGGCCGGCGCGCTCACCTCGATGGTCCGCGCCGCGACCACCGTCACCGCCGCCGACCTGAGCCGCACCGGCTGGAACGTCATGGTGGTCGGCGAGCGGCCGTCCCTGGACAAGTACCTGTCCATCGGCTACGTCCCCTCCGACGGCAACGCCTGGGGCGGCGCGGGGGAGACCCTCGAGGACGTGTCGGCCGACTTCGGCATCGCCCAGCTCGCCGGGCGCCTCGGCGACTCCGCGAACGCCGCGCAGTTCCTGGGCCGCGCGCAGAACTGGAAGAACGTGTTCAACCCGGGGACCGGCTACATCCAGCAACGCAACTCGGCCGGGGCCTGGCAGTCGTTCGACCCGGCGAGCTCCGACGGGTTCGCCGAGGGCAGCGGGGCGCAGTACACCTGGATGGTCCCCTTCAACGTCAACGGCCTGTTCGCGAAGATGGGCGGGGCGGCCACGGCGGCGGCCCGGCTCGACGGGTTCTTCCACAACAGCGACGGCAGCTGGGCGCTGTCCAACGCCGGCGGCACGAAGTCGGACCTGAGCAACGAGCCGTCCATCGGTACCCCGTGGCTGTACGACTTCGCCGGCCAGCCGTACAAGACGCAGCAGACCGTGCGCCAGGTCGTGAACACGCTGTGGTCGAACGGGCCCGGCGGCATCCCGGGGCAGGACGACCTCGGCGCGATGTCCGCGTGGTACGTCTTCGCGGCCATCGGCCTCTACCCGCTCGCGCCGGGCCGGGGCGAGCTCCTGCTGGGCAGCCCGCTGTTCGGCCAGATCGTGATCCACCGCGGCAACGGCGCCACCATCACGATCAACGGCACCGGCGCGGCGACGAACGCGCCGTACATCCAGAGCGCGAAGCTCAACGGGGCCACGACCACGCGGCCGTGGCTGCCGGAGAGCGTGCTCGCGGCCGGCGGTACCGTCGACCTGACCCTCGGCACGACCGCGAACACCGCGTGGGGGAGCGCCGCCGCCGACGCCCCGCCGTCGTTCGACTCCGCGCCGCCGGCGTCGGCGAACCTGGCCCTGAACAAGCCCGCCACCGCCGACTCGTCCTGCAACGCCAACGAGGGCCCGGCCAAGGCGGTGAACGGCAGCGTCTCCGGCGGCACCAGCGACAAGTGGTGCTCGACGGGCGCCTCCAAGTGGTGGCGCGTCGACCTCGGGGCCAATGCCACCGTCAGGACCGTCACCATCCGCCACGCCGGCGCGGGCGGGGAGTCGACGGCCTGGAACACCCGCGACTACGACGTGCAGGCGTCCACCGACGGCACCACGTGGACGACGATCGTGCAGGCCCGCGGCAACACCGCGAGCGTGACCACGCACGGGGTGAACGCCTCGGCGCGGTACCTGCGGCTCAACGTCATCACCGCGGAGCAGTCGGGCACCGGCGGCGCCGCGCGGATCTACGAGTTCGAGGCGTACGGCTGAGTGCCGCAATGAAACCGAGGCGGTGGCCGGCCGCCGGCGGGACCTCGCCGCCTCCGGGCGGTGCCCGTGGGCGGCCGGCGGCCGACCGGACCGGAGCCGGCCGCGCGCTACGGCGTCGGGCCGAACACCGTGCGCCGGGCCGGGTTCACCGGGACGGATCGGCGGCAGACGTTCGCCATGGAGCTGACCCGCACGGGAACCCGGCCCTCACCGCTCAGCAGGCGGTGAGCCGGCCGGGCAGCGGGGTCCAGTCCTCGACCCAGTCGCCGGACGACGTGGTGCCGAGGGCGTGGAGGATGACGTAGTACTTCGTGCCGGACGTCAGGCCGCTCGGCACCTCCAGCCGGTTCCCGATCACCCTCGAGTGCGCGGCCTCGACGGTCGGGCTCGGCGTGCTCGGCGACAGCAGGTCGTTGCTGCTGTACACGTCGTCGGTGGACAGGTACATGCGCACGCTGATGTCGTCGGCCGTGTCGGTGGAGTAGTTCGCCATGACGTACCAGGCGTAGATGTTGTCGCCCGCGCAGACCGTGGTCGAGCCGGCGTTCGGGCCGCCCACGCCGCAGTACGCGGTGGCGAGCGCGCCGGTCGAGATGGCGCTGCCGCGGCTCGGGTTGCACACCCACACCTGGTCGGCCGCGCCGGACGTGACGCGGTTCCTGTCGTACCAGGTGGTGAGGAGCGCGATCTCGGACCGGGAGCCGGACGCCGGGTACAGGTCGCGGATCGCGCGGACGTCGTCGGGCAGCGGCTTGATGGCGTCGGCCATGTCGCCGCCGCCGCCCGCCCACGGGTACCAGCCGCCGTTCATGAACGAGTACGAGTCGGCCGAGTGCTCCAGCCCGAACGCGTGCAGCAGCTCGTGCATCATGACCGGCCGGAACCAGAACGCGCCCGATAGGCGTGCGCGGGCGCGGCGATGCCCGCGACCGCGATCGCGACGACGCCCGCGACGCAGGCCATCCGCCGGACGATGCTGTTCATGGTTCAGCCCTCCGCGTGTTCGCTCGGTCACCTTGCCGAGAGACACGCGGCCGGGCCGGAACCGTTCACCCTTGTTGCCATCGGGTTCCCGACAGCTACCGGCCCGCGAAGGGGACCGTGGCCGGCTCGGCGGCCGGCGCGGACGGGTGCCGCCACAGGCCGCGGGCCTGCAGGACGGGGAGCACGCCCTCGCCGAACCAGTACGCCTCCTCCACGTGCGGGTAGCCGGACAGGATGAACTCGGTGATGCCGAGGCGGTGGTACTCCTCGATGCGGTCGGCCACCTCCGCGTGGCTGCCGACCAGGGCCGTGCCGGCGCCGCCGCGGACCAGGCCCACGCCCGCCCACAGGTTCGGGGCGATGGTCAGGGCGTCGCGCCGGCCGCCGTGCAGCGCGAGCATCCGGCGCTGGCCCTCGGACTCGCTGCGGGCCAGGTTCGCCTGCACCTGCTCGATCGTGGCCGGCTCGATGCCCCGCAGCAGGCGGGCGGCCTGGGCCCAGGCCTCCTCGGCGGTGTCGCGGGTGATGACGTGCAGCCGGATGCCGCTGCGCAGGGTCCGGCCGCGCTCGGCGGCCAGCTTCCCGATCCCGGCCAGCTTGCCGGCCACCGCGTCCGGCGGCTCGCCCCAGGTGAGGTACACGTCGGCGTGCTCGGCGGCGACGGGCCCGGCGGCGGCCGAGGAGCCGCCGAAGTAGATGTCGGGCACCTGGGCGGGCAGCCGCTGCAGCCGGGCGTCCTCCACGCCGATGTGCCGGCCCTGGTACGTGACCGCCTCGCCCCGCAGCAGCGCGCGCACGACGTGCAGGAACTCGCCGGTGCGGGCGTAGCGCTCGTCCTTGTCCAGCGGGTCGCCGTAGGCCCGCTGCTCCCGGCTCTCCCCGCCGGTCACGACGTTGAGCATGAGCCGCCCGCCGGAGAGGCGCTGGTAGGACGCGGCCATCTGCGCCGCGAGGGTGGGGGAGAGCAGGCCCGGGCGGAAGGCGACCAGGAACTTGAGCCGCTCGGTCGCCGCCACCAGCATCGCCGTGGTCAGCCACGCGTCCTCGCACCACAGCCCGGTCGGCGTGAGCGCGCCCTCGAAGCCGAGCTGCTCGGCGGTGCGGGCGATCTGGCCGAGGTACGCCACCGTGACGGGGCGGGCCCCGCCGGCCGCGCCGGGCTGGGCGCCGTGCCCGCCGGCGACGATGTCGCGGCCGTCGCCGTTCGTGGGCAGGAACCAGTGAAAGGTGAGGGTCACGGCCTAATCCTAGTCAACCGGTAGGGCTTATGGGTATAGTGCCGGGGCAACGTATTCACGAACCGCTATCGGGAGTGTCATCGATGCGTCTACGGACCGCCCTGGCCGGTGTCCTGCTGCTGCTCGGCACCACCCTGATGGCCGGTTGTGCCAAGGGCGACGAGCCCGCCGCGGCCGCGGCCGACGAGCCGCTGCGCGTCGGCTACCAGCGCTTCGGCGGCCTGAGCCTGGTCAAGGCCCGCAAGGCCGAGGCGCCCGGCACGACCTGGAACCTGTTCGAGAGCGGGCCGGCCCTCACCGAGGGCATCAAGGCCGGCGCGATCGACATCGGCCAGGTCGGCGAGGCGCCCCCGATCTTCGCGGCGGCGGGCCGGATCGACTTCAGGATCATCGGTACCTCGCAGCCGGTGCCCAAGGGCGAGGCGGTGCTCGTCAAGGCCTCCCGCGGGTACACCTCGTTCAAGGACCTGAAGGGCAAGAAGGTCGCGCTGAACAAGGGCTCCAACGTCAACTGGCTGCTCGTGAAGCTCCTCGCGGCCACCGGCATGACCATCAAGGACATCGACGTGCAGTACCTCAAGCCCGCCGACGCCCGCCCCGCCTTCGACAACGACCAGGTCGACGCCTGGATCATCTGGGACCCGTACTTCGCCCTCGCCGAGAACGCCGGCGTCAAGGTGCTCGTCGACGCCACGGGCCTGGCGAACAACCGCGAGTACCTGCTCGTCTCGCCGCAGGCCCTCAAGTCCAAGAGCGCGAAGATCCGCGAGTTCCTCAAGGCGTACCGCGAGGTGACCGACTGGGGCATCGCCAACCCGGCCGAGCGCGTCAAGATCCTCGCCCCCGAGCTCGGCATTCCCGAGGACGTCGCCGGCCGGGCCCTGCAGCGCAGCGCCCAGCCCCTGGCCGCGATCAGCCCGCAGATCGGCGACGAGCTGCAGCAGATCGCCGACGGCTTCACCGACCTGCAGCTCATTCCCGGCAAGGTCGACATGAGGTCGCGCGTCGATGAGCAGTACTCGGACCTGCTGCGATGACCCTGCTGGACCGCCGCCCGCGCACCGCCCGGGCCGTGCGCACCGAGCCGCCGGCCGCGCGCCGCCGGGCCCGCCGGTGGCGGCGCGCCGTCACGCCGGTCCTGCTGGCCGCCGCGTGGGAGGGCGGCGCCCGCATCGGCCTGCTGGACACCGACAAGCTGCCCGCGCCCAGCACCGTGCTGGCGACCGGCTGGCGGCTCGCCGCCGACGGCACCCTCGGCGGCTACCTGCTCGACTCGCTGCAGCGCGCGGCGCTGGGCCTGCTCATCGGCGGCCTGCTCGGCCTCGCCCTCGGCGCGGTGGCCGGCCTGCTGCGCCTCGGCGACGACCTCGTCGACCCGACCGTGCAGATGGCCCGGATGCTGCCCCATCTCGGCCTGGTGCCGCTGCTCATCATCTGGGTCGGCATCGGGGAGTCGCTGAAGGTGACGCTGGTCGGGCTGGGAGCGTTCTTCCCGGTGTACCTCAACACGTACGCCGGCATCCGCGGCATCGACGAGCGCCTGGTCGAGGCCGCTCGCGCCTGCGGCCTCACCCCGCTGGAACGGGTGCGGCACGTCATCGTCCCGGGCGCGCTGCCCTCGCTGTTCCTCGGCCTGCGCTTCGCCTTCGCCGCCTGCTGGCTCAGCCTCGTCGTGGGCGAGCAGGTCAACGGCCAGGGCGGGCTCGGCTTCATGATGATGGAGGCGCGCGAGTTCAGCCAGACCGACGTGGTGGTGCTGGGCCTGCTCGTGTACGCGACCCTCGGCCTGCTCTCCGACCTGGCGCTGCGCTACGGCGAGAGGAGGCTCCTGGCATGGCACCGGGGACTGCGGGCGACGTGACCACCGCGACGGCGGTCCGCCGCGCGTTCGGCGCCACCGTCGTGCTCGACGGCGTCGACCTGACCATCGCCCGGGGCGAGGTGGTGGCGCTGCTGGGCGCGAGCGGCTCCGGCAAGAGCACCCTCCTGCGCGTCCTGGCCGGGCTCGATGCCGAGGCTTCCGGGGTGTACCGCACCGAAGGCTCCACCGCCGTCGTCTTCCAGGAACACCGCCTCCTGCCCTGGAAGCGGGTGGCGGCCAACGTGGCCCTCGGCGTGCGCGGCGAGGACCTGCCCGCGCGCGTGCGCGAGGCCCTCACCGAGGTGGGCCTGGCCGACCGCGCCTCGGCGTGGCCGTTCGAGCTCTCGGGCGGCCAGGCCCAGCGCGTCGCGTTCGCCCGCGCCCTCGTGCGCCGCCCCGACCTGCTGCTGCTCGACGAGCCGTTCGGCGCCCTGGACGCCCTGACCCGCCTGAAGATGCAGGCCCTGTTCGGCCGGCTGCGGGCCCGCCACCGGTTCGCCGCACTGCTCGTCACCCACGACGTCGACGAGGCGCTCCTGCTGGCCGACCGCATCCTCATCCTCGACGCCGGCCGCATCGCCGAGGACCGCCGCGTCGCCCTGCCCCACCCGCGCGCGGCGGACGCACCGGGCTTCGGCGCCGAGCGCCGCGCCCTCCTGGCCCGCCTGAACGTGCCGGCGTCACCGGAGGAGGCCTGAGCACGCCGGGAATGTGCCGGCATCGCCCGCGGAGGCTGAACGCCCGCCCGAACGCGCCCGGCCGGCCTGCGCGTCGGTACCGTGGCCGCATGGACGACCTGTCGCTGCCCGAGTTCGCCGACCCGCCCGCGGACCCGGTGGCGCTGCTGCGCGCCTGGCTCGACGCCGCCGCCGGCCGGGGCATCGCCCTGCCGAACGCGATCGCCCTGGCCACCGCCGACGCCGCCGGCCGCCCGTCGAACCGCACCGTGCTCGTGCAGCACATCCGCCCCGACGGCCTCGTCTTCGGCACCCACACCGTGAGCCGCAAGGGCCGCGACCTGACCGCCAACCCGTACGCGGCGGCGACGTTCTTCTGGCGCGAGACCCTCCAGCAGCTCCACGTCGCCGGCCCGGTGCACCGCCTTGCGGACCCCGAGTCGGACGCCCTGTTCGCCGAGCGGGCACCGGTGGCCCGGGCGATGGCGGCCGCCTCGCGCCAGAGCGAGCCGATGCCGGACGAGGCCGCCCTGCGCGCCCGCGCGGCCGAACTGGGCGCGGCGGGCCCGGCCGGGCGGCCCGACACCTGGGCCGGGTACCGCCTCGCCTTCGAGTCGATCGAGTTCTGGCACGACAGCACCGACCGCCTGCACCGCCGCCTGCGCTACGACCGCACCCCGACCGGCTGGACAACGGCCCGCCTGCAGCCCTGACGGCACACCCGCGGCGTGGGCGGCGGTGCAAAACGGATGAATCGGTACGGTCCGTGCCTCACCGACGGCGGCGACGACGAGGCGCGGGGCTTCACCGGGGCGTGGTTGGCGTCCGCGCGGTGGGTTCGGGATGATGGCGGCATGGTCGACGGGACGGACGTGCTGCCCTCCGCCGACGTGCTCGCGGTGCTCGACGCCGACCCGCAGGGGTGGGCCTTCGCCCGCGCGGTGCGCGGCGACGGCGGGGACATCGTCGACTTCCAGCTGCTCTACCTCAACGAGGCCGGGGCCCGCTACCTCGGTCAGCCGCGCGAGGAGCTCGTCGGCGGGCGGTACCGGCAGCTGTGGCCCGACACCGTGAACGACAGCACGATCCCGTTGTACCGCAAGGTCGTCGAGACCCGCGAGGCCGTCTCCCGCACCGTCTACTACGACCGGCCCAGCGTGTCCGGGCACTTCGAGGTGTGGATCGGGCCCAGCGGCGACGGGTTCGCCGCACGGTTCGTCGACCTGCGCGCCGTCACGCTCGGGCCGCAGTCGGCCGGTGGGACGCGGCTGTACGAGGTGCTCGACGCCGCCTTCGACGGGTTCACGCTCCTGCGCGCCCTGCGCGACGCGTCCGGGGCGGTGTACGACTTCGTCTGCGAGTACGTCAACCGCCCCGGCGCCGCGCTCACCGGGCGCAGCGTGGAGGAGACGATCGGCCGCCGGTGGAGCGAGCTCGCCGGCGGCCAGGTGCAGGTGCACGGCCTGATCGAGCGCTGGCGCGAGGTCGCCGAGTCGGGGCGGCCGTGGCAGGAGCAGCTGCGCTACGAGGACGTCGGCCAGGTGTGGCAGGTCGGCGCCGCGCCCGCCGGGGCCGACGGGGTCGCCGTGTCGTTCCGCGACGTCACCGCGCTCGTCCACCAGCAGGAGCGGCTCGACCTGAGCATGGCCGCGGCGCGCCGGGCGGCCGGGCGCAACGCCGCGCTGCAGGCGGTCACCACGGCGCTGGTCGCCGCGAGCACCGCCGCCGACGTGTACTCCGCGATCGGCGCCGTCCTGCGCCCGTCCGCCGGCGGCCAGGGCCTCGCGGTGCTGCTGCGCCGCGACGATCACCTGGTGCTGCAGTACCACGCCGGCTACGAACCGCAGGTGGTGCAGCGGCTGCAGGCGGTACCGCTGCAACATCCGTATCCGGCGACCGAGGTGGCGCGGACCGGCCGGGCCCGCTACCTCAGCAGCCTGCAGAAGTTCGCCGCGGCGCAGTCCGGCGACGCCGCCCCGATCCCCAGCGGCGGCCGGCAGGCGTGGGCGTTCCTGCCCCTGGCCGCGGCCGGCGACGTGCTCGGCACCCTGGTCATCGGGTACGGCAGCCCGCGCGAGTTCGACGAGGCCGAGCGGGCCAACCTCGCCGCGTTCGCCGCGGTGTGCGCGCAGGCGATGCAGCGGGCGCTGCTGTTCGAGGCGCAGCTGTCCATCGCCGGCGAGCTGCAGCGGGCGCTGCTGCCCGCCGAGCTGCCGCAGGTGCCGGGGCTGCGCCACGCGGCCCGCTACCTGCCGTGGACGCACGGCGCCGACGTGGGCGGCGACTGGTACGACGTCATCCCGCTCGGCGACGACGTGGTCGCGGTCGTCATCGGCGACGTCGTCGGGCACAACGCCACCGCCGCCGCGGTCATGGGGCAGGTCCGCAACGCGCTGCGGGCCTACGCGGCCGAGCGGCACAGCCCGTCGGTGGTCATGCAGCGCGTGAACGGGCTCCTGCTCGACCTGGCCCCCGACGCCGTCGCCACCTGCGCCTACCTGGAGCTGCACCTGGCCGAGGGCACCGCCACCGCGGTCCTGGCCGGGCACCCGCCGCCCGTGATGCGCGCCGGCGGCGAGGCCGACATCCTGGCCCTGCGCCCCGGGCCGCCGCTCGGCGTCAGCCCGGACATCGTCTACAGCGAGACCACGTTCCTCGTCCCGGGCGGGGCCGGGCTGCTGCTGTACACCGACGGGCTCGTCGAGGACCGCCGGTACCACCTCGACGACGGCCTCGCCGACCTGCGCAACGCCGTGCGCTCCGCCCCGCCCGGCGACCCCGACGCGATGCTCGACCACGTGCTGACCGCCGGCGTCGGGCCGCAGCCGCGCTCCGACGACGTCGCCGTGGTCTTCCTCGCCGTCGACGAGCGCCCCGAGCCCGCCGACGGGTTCCGCCCGACCGCCCAGCGGCGCTTCCGCGGCGACGCCGTCAGCGCCTCGGCCGCCCGCCGCTTCGCCGCCGACGTGCTCGCCGCGTGGGGCGAGCGCCGCATCGCCGACGACACCCTGCTGCTGCTCGACGAGGTCATCACCAACGCCATCCAGCACACCGTCGGGGCCGTCCTGGTGCGTCTCGAGCTCGGGGCCGACCGGCTGCGGGTGACCGTGGAGGACCGCAGCGAGCGGCTGCCGAGCCCGCGCCCGGCCGGGGCCGACAGCGAGAACGGCCGCGGCCTGCTCATCGTGGCCTCGGTCGCGGTGGACTGGGGCACCTCGTCGATCCCCGCCGGAGGCAAGGAAGTCTGGTTCGAGGTCGCGCGCGCCCGGTGACGAGGGCTACGCTCTCGGTAACTGATCGAGCTCGGGGGATGAGTGTGTGACCAAACAGGGGCGGACGGAGCGCGCAGAGCTCGCTTTCGAGCGCGGCTGGCATTACGCCCGGCGCGGATCCCGCCCCGGCTTCGGGGCCGTCGAGGACCGCTGGCGCGCCGCCGGGGCCGCCGTCGCCGACCTCGACCCGGCCGACGAGCTCACCGGCATCATCGACCCGACCGGGCGCCGGTTCACGCTGTTCGACACGACGGTCCTGGGGTCCTCGGCGGGGTACCGGACCGTCAGCGTCCTGCACCTGCCCGTCGCGCTGCCGCCGGTGGCCGTGATCCCCGACCCGGCCAACGGCGAGCCCAGCGCCGAGGGGCGCGTCGGCCCGGTGCCGCCCTGGGCCGCCCTCGCCTTCCAGCACCCGCCCGAGCTCGACGGCGCACCGCCGCCGCGGCACCCCGCGTTCGCCGACGCCCTCGTGACCGGCGAGGTGCTCGACGTGACCCGCCGTTACGGGCTCCTCGGCTGGCGCATCGCCGGGCGCGATCTCGTCTGGGTCTCGCGCCCCGGCGACAGCCTCGACCCCGGCCGGATCGTGGCGCTCCTACCGGCCTTGGCCGCCCTCGCGACCGTCCTGCCGGCGTCCGTCCTGCGCTTCTACGGTGTAGATCGCGATTGACCGGATCCGGTCGCCGGACACCGTGAACGCGAGCAGCGCCGTGCCGGGCACGAGCAGCCCGGCCGACCCGTTCACGAGCACCGGCGTCGCGTGGACGGCCCGGGCCGCGAACAGCGCCGCCTCCCGGGAGACGTCCGCCGCCCCGCGCAGCGTCCGCAGGCCGCCCGGCGTCAGCGCGCGCAGCTCCAGCTCCGGGTCGAGCACCGCGACGAGCCCGTCGAGGTCGCCGTCGCGGGCCGCGGCCAGGAACGCCCCGACCACCCGCCGCTGCCGGCGCAGGTCCGGGTCGGGCACCGGCGCCTCCCGGGCCCGCCGCCGCCCGCGGCTGGCCAGCTGCCGTACCGCCGCCGGCGTCCGGTCCAGGATCGGCGCGAGCTCGTCGAACGGCACCCCGAACGCGTCGTGCAGCACGAACGCGACCCGCTCGGCGGGGGAGAGCGTGCCGAGCACGACGAGCAGGGCGATCCCCACGGCGTCCGCCTCGACGGCGGCCCGCTCCGGATCGTCGTCGGCCACGATCGGATCCGGCAGCAGCGGTACCTCCCGGCGCGCGCCGCGGGCCCGCAGCTGGTCGAGGCAGATGCGGGTGACCACCGTCCCGAGCCACTTGCGCGGTTCGTGGATCGACGGCCCGGCCCGGCGGTACCGCAGCCAGCACTCCTGCACCGCGTCCTCGGCCTCGGCGCTCGACCCGAGCAGGCGGTAGGCGATCGCCTGCAGGTAGCTGCGGTACTCCTCGAAAACGAACTCCACGGTCACATCCTCGGCTCGGCACACGTCCTGATGGGAGACGAATCCGGGAGGCATACCGTGACCACGATCGAGATCGACCGCCCGCCGGCCGAGGTGTACGCGTACGCGACCGATCCCGCCCGCTTCCCCGAGTGGCAGGCCGACGTCCGCCGCGTCGAGGTCCACGCGGACGGCCGCTTCACCACCGTCCGCCGCATCGCCGGCACCGACCGCGGCATGTTGCAGCAGGTCACCCTGGCCGAGGCGCCGTGGCGCTGGGCGGCCCGGGCGGTCGGCGGTGCCGTGCGGCCCGAGGCGACGGTGACCGTGGAGCCGCTGGACGACGGCCGCCGCTCCCGCGTGACGTTCACCCTCGACTTCACCGCCGGCGGCGCGGCCGACCTGCTCGTCCCGGTGGTCCGCCGGCTGGCGGCCCGTGCCGCCCCGCGCAGCTACGCCCGGCTGAAGGCGCTCCTGGAGGGTTCGGCCTGATCGAGGCCGGCGACCATCGCGGCCAGGCCGTCGTTGACCTCGGGCACGGTGAGGAGCTCGGCCATCGTGGCCCGCAGCGCGTCGGCCTGCGGGCCCGGGCGGGACAGGGCCGCCTGCGCCCGCGTGTTGGCGAGCACCCGGGCCGCGACCGGGCGCCGCTCCGCCTCGTACGTGTCCAGCAGCGCCAGCCCCTCGATGTCGATGTGCGGCCGCGCGGTCACGGCGCCGGTGGCGAGCGCGTTGAGCTCGGCCGCGCTCATCCGGGCCGGGTCGGAGCCGCCCGGGGCCGGGGCGGGGGCGGCGGCGAGGACGTCGGCGCCGGGGGCCGGGGCCAGGCCGCGGATGGTCTCGGCCAGCTTCCACCCCAGGTTGGTGGCGTCCTGCAGGCCCGTGTTGAGGCCCTGGCCGCCCGACGGCCAGTGGATGTGCGCGGCGTCGCCGGCGAGCAGGACGCGGCCGAGGCGGTAGTGGGCGGCCAGCCGGGCGGCGTCGTGGTAGCGCGAGGTCCACTTCGGACTGTGCATGCCGTAGTCGGTGCCGGCAATCGCGGTGAAGACGGCACGGAACTCGTCGAACTCCAGGTCGCTGCCGGGCGCCGGGGCGGTGTACCGGTTCACCATGAGGCGGTGGTACCCGGGCTCGAGCTGCAGCGCGGTGAAGTCGCCCAGCGGCGTGCGCTGCTGGAAGATCACGCCGTCCGGCGGGGCGGCCAGCTTGACGTCGGCGAGCATGGAGCTCACCGTGGCGTCGGTGCCGTCGAAGGCGACGCCGAGCATCCGGCGGATCGTGCTGCGGCCGCCGTCGCAGCCCACGACGTAGTCGCCGCGCAGGGTCTCGCCCGCGGCGGTGGTCACCTCGGCGTGGCCCTCGGCCTGGTGCACGGCCGCGACCTCGGTGTCCCAGCGCACCTCGGTGCCGTGCTCCCGCAGGTGCTCCTCCAGCAGGGCCTCGATGCGGGACTGGACCAGGCCCAGGACGTACGGGTACCTCGTGTCGAGGCGGCTGAGGTCGAGCCAGAGCCCGGCGAAGTGCGCGTAGGGGACCCGGCGGCCCGCGGCCACGAAACGGTCGGCGATCCCGCGCGACTCCAGGATCTCCATGCTCCGCGCGTGCAGCCCGCCGGCCCGCGACTCGCCCATCCGGGCCGAGCGGCGGTCGAGCACCGTGACCGCGATGCCGTGCAGGCGCAGCTCGCTGGCCAGCCAGAGGCCGGTCGGGCCGGCGCCGACGATGATGACCATGTTCGTCCCCCAAGTGTCTCTAACGTTGTTAGAGAACCCAGCATCTCTCTAACGCTGTTAGAGTGTCAAGGCGTGGCCATCAACCCGGGCGTGATCGCCCGCACAGGACTCGAGCTGCTCGGCGAGACAGGGCTCGACGGGCTCACCATGCGGCTCGTCGCCGACCGGCTCGGGGTCCGCGCGCCCACGCTGTACTGGCACGTCAAGAACAAGCAGCACCTGCTCGACGCGATGGCCGCGGTCATGTTCACCGACGCGATCGAGGGGCTCCGGCCACCCGCGGACGCCGCCGCGTGGCCGGACTGGGTCGCCACGCGCGCCCGCACGCTGCGCAAGGTCCTGCTGCGGTACCGCGACGGCGCCCGCGTCTTCGCCGGCACCAACCTGACCGGGCCCGACCTGCCGGCCGCGATGGAGCTGACCCTGCGGGTGCTCCTCGACGCCGGCTTCACGCTGCCCGACGCCGCCCGGGGCTTCGCCGCCGTGCTGCACTACACGGTCGGGCACACCATCGAGGAGCAGGCCCGCCTCGGCGCCGGGTACGAGCACAACCCGTACGACCCGAAGGCCCTGGCCGAGGCGTTCCGGCCGGATTTGTACCCGCTCGCCGCCCGCGCCGCCACCGAGGTCTTCCTCGGCCCCGACCCGGACACCGACTTCGACGCGGGCCTGGACTACATCCTCACCGGGATGGCGGCCAAGGCCGGACTATGATTCCAGCCGCACGGGCCGACCACGGACGGAGACTGCGGTGGCATCATCGGAATGGACGGAACGCGTGGACACCACGGTCGCGCACCCGGCCCGGCGCTACGACTACTGGCTCGGCGGCAAGGACAACTTCGCGGCCGACCGCGAGTCCGGCGACGCGATCGCCGCGGCGTTCCCGGCGATCCGCACCGCCGTGGTGGAGAACCGGGCGTTCATGCGCCGGGTCGTGAAGGTGCTCGCCGGGCAGCACGGCATCCGGCAGTTCCTGGACATCGGCACCGGCATCCCGACCAGCCCCAACGTGCACGAGGTCGCGCAGGGCGTGGCGCCCGACGCCCGGGTTGTCTACGTCGACAACGACCCGATCGTGCTCGCCCACGCCCGGGCGCTGCTGACCAGCACGCCGCAGGGCGCGACCGCGTACGTCGACGCGGACCTGCGCGACCCGGAGCGGATCCTCGACGACCCCGCGCTCAAGGCCACCATCGACCTGAGCCGGCCGGTCGCGCTCATCCTCGTGGCGGTCGTGCACTTCCTGCCGGACGAGGACGAGCCCTACGACCTCGTCGCGCGGCTGCTGTCGGCCCTCGCGCCCGGCAGCTTCCTCGTCATGTCGCACGCCACGACCGACGGGCTCGCCCCGGAGCTCGCGGCGCAGATCCAGTCGGGCCGCCACGGGCCGGGCAAGCTGCGCAGCCGCGACGAGTTCGCGCAGTTCACGGCCGGGCTGGAGCGGCTGGAGCCCGGGATCGTGTCGGTGGCCGAGTGGCGCGCCGAGGCCGAGCCCGGGCCGCGGCCGACGTTCGACCAGGTCGCGGTGTGGGGCGCGGTTGGGCGCAAGGCCGCTGGGTAAGTCGGAGTTCATGGACGACGAGAACGCCACGATGGGCACGACCGGCACGCCGGGAGGCGACGGGGCGTCGCGCATCGACGAAGAGGACAAGCCCAACGGTTCGGCGCGGGGCGTGAAGACCCCGAGCCTCGGCGGCGAGGTGGACGACCCGCTGATGCCGTTCGACGACAAGGTCGACTCGGAAGGCAAGATCCACCTGCCGCGCAACGCCGGGCAGCGCGGCTGAGGTCAGCCCCGCAGCTCGGCGTACCGCCGCAGCAGCAGGCCCTCGCGCAACGCCCACGGGCAGACGTCCAGCGAGCGCAGGTCGAGGGCCTCCATCACGGTCACGGCGGTGACCGCGCCGGCCAGCAGCTGCCGGGCGCGGGCCGCCGCGACCCCGGGCAGCTGGGCGCGCTCCCGCGGGCTCATCGCGGCCAGGCGCGGCAGCCACCGGCGCAGCGGCCGCCGCTCGAGCTTCCCGCCGCCGCCGGTGAGCAGGGCCAGCTGCTTGAACGTCTTCGACGTGCCCACGACGCTGCGCGGGCGCTTGGCCCGGGCCAGCTCCCGCGCGACCGGCTTCACCACTCCCCGCACGTGCCGGCGCAGGCGCTCGACCGCGTCCCGGCCGGCCGGGTGCTCGGGCAGGAACTGTCTCGTCAGCCGCCCGGCGCCGACCGGCAGCGACACCGCGAGGTCGGGCTCCGGGCCGGCGCCGGCGGCGATCTCCATCGACATGCCGCCGATGTCGAGCAGCCACAGGCCCTCGGTCGCGGCGTGCCAGCGGCGGACCGCCTCGAACGTCACGCGGGCCTCGTCCTCGCCGCTGAGCGAGCGCAGCTGCACCCCGGTCGCCTCGCGGACCCGGCGGCAGATCTCGGTGTTGTTCGTCGCGTCGCGGATCGTCGCGGTCGCCAGCGGGATGAGGTCCTCGGCCCCGTGCCGGCGGAACGCCTCGACGGTGCACGTCACCGCGTCGACGACCCGCTTCACGCCGTCGGGGGAGAGCGCACCGTCGGCGGTGACCTCCTCGGCGAGCAGCGTCGGGGCCTTCAGGCGGTACACCGGCTGGGGCGGCCGCCCGCGGCGGGCCTGCACGATCTGCAGGTGCGCGGAGTTCGACCCGACATCGAGCACGGCGAGCAGCAACGGACGCCTCCCATCAATCCTCTGACGCTAGTGGACGAGAGGCGCCCGTTACCCAATTTGTCATGTGTCAAACAGTGTTACGCGGCCGACACACCCGCCGGGGCGGGCGCGTAGCCGGCCGGGCGCGTGGTGAACACGCCGCGGCCCTGCGTGCGGCTGCGCAGGCGCGTGGCGTAGCCGAACAGCTCCGCCAGCGGTACCGTCGCCGTCACCACGACCGTCCGGCCGCGCGGCGCGGTGCCGCCGACCTGGGCCCGGCGGGCCATGAGGTCGCCGAGCACGCCGCCGACCATGTCCTCGGGCACGGTCACCGTCACCTCGGTGACCGGCTCCAGCAGCACCATCTGCGACTCGCGCAGGGCCAGCTGGAGCGCCTCCCGCCCGGCGAGGCGGAAGGCCAGGTCGGAGGAGTCGTGGTCGTGCATCTTGCCGTCGGTGAGCGTCACCTTGACGCCCGTGACCGGATACCCGGCGACCGGACCGGCCGCGAGGGCGTCGCGGCAGCCGGCCTCGACGGCCCGCACGTACTCCTTCGACACGTGCCCACCGACCACAGTGGACTCGAACACGAACTCCTCACCGTCCACCGGGGACACGTCGATGGCCACGTGGGCGTAGAGGCCCGAGCCGCCGTCCTGCTTGACGAGGCGGTGGTAGAACCCGCTGACCCCGCGGACCAGGGTCTCGCGGTAGGCGACCTGGGGCCGGCCGACCGCGACGTCCAGCCCGTTGGCGGCCAGGCGCATCTTCTCCACCGCCACCTCCAGGTGCAGCTCGCCCATCCCGCTGAGCAGGGTCTGGCCGGTCTCGGCGTCGACCCGCACGACCAGCGACGGGTCCTCCTCGACCAGCCGCGCCAGCGCCGTGGCCAGCCGGCCGGTCTCGGCGCGGCTGCGGGCCTCGATCGCGACCGAGACGACGGGCGTGGCCCGGCTCGGCGGCTCGAGGACCACCGGGTGGGCCGGGTCGCACAGCGTCTCGCCGACGCGGGCCGGCTTGAGCCCGACCAGCGCCACGATGTCGCCCGCGACGGCCCGGTCGACGTCGGTGTACCGGTCCGCCTGAACATGCAGGATGCGTGACACGCGCTCCTCCTTGCCGGCGTTGGACAGGCGTACGTCGGTGCCCTTGCGCAGGGTGCCGGAGTAGACGCGGACGTACGTGTACCGCCCCGTCGTCGCCGCGTGCACCTTGAACACGAGCGCCGTCAGCGGCGCGTCCGGGTCCCCGGCCGGTGCCGGCAGGTACGCCACCACCGCGTCGAGCAGTTCCGTGATGCCCTTGTCGCGGTAGGCGGAGCCGCACAGCACGACGACCGCCTCCCGGCTCAGCGTCAGGTCCCGCAGCGCCTTGCGCAGCGTCGCCCGGCTCAGGCCTCCCGTTGCCACGTACTCCTCGAACGCCTCCGCATGCAGCTCGGCGACCTGCTCGACCAGCGCGGCCCGCTCCGGCGCGTCCGAGGGCTCGGTGAGGTCCCGGACGCCGGTGAAGCCCGACTCGGTGCCGACCGGGGCCTGCACCACGAGCGGGGTCACGCCGAGGCGGTCGCGGATCGAGTCCACCGCGGCCCCGAGGTCGGCCCCCGCCCGGTCGAGCTTGTTCACGAACGCGATCCGGGGCACGCCGTACCGGTCGGCCTGCCGCCACACCGACTCGCTCTGTGGCTCCACGCCGGCGACGCCGTCGAACACGGCGACCGCGCCGTCGAGCACGCGCAGCGAGCGCTCGACCTCGTCGGCGAAGTCGACGTGGCCGGGCGTGTCGATCAGGTTGATCCGGTGGCCGTCCCAGTCGACGCTGACGGCGGCCGCGAAGATGGTGATGCCGCGGTTGCGCTCCTGCTGGTCGAAGTCGGTGACGGTGGTGCCGTCGTGGACCTCGCCCTGCTTGTACGTCGCGCCGGTGGCGTAGAGGATCCGTTCGGTGGTCGTGGTCTTCCCCGCGTCCACGTGGGCCAGGATGCCGATGTTGCGGACGCGTCGCAGTTCGTTACGCACTGTTGCCCCTCTGGGCTCGTCACTCGGACTTGGACAGCGCGATTGCGCCCCGCCGGGCTCAGCTCCGGGCGGGACGACCCAGTGCCGCCGCGCGAGCGGGCACCGGGAGCGACGAAGACACGCGAATCACCTCGTACAGCGAGCGGGGGACGACGACGGCGGTGCGGTACTGCACGGCGGTCTCCCTCCACACTCGACTGACACGATCGACTACGACAACAGTAACGTCGCGCCGCAAGCGTATATTTCGCCGATGCCCCGTGCGCTCATCGTCGGCAACACCGACGGCATCGGCCTCGCCCTGACCCGCCGCCTGCTGGACGAGGGCTGGACCGCCGTGGGCGGGGTGACCTTCACTCGTTGGCGTACCAGGTTGTCCAGCTCGACCACCTGACCCGCTTCGCTACGTTCGTCATCGAGCACGCGGATCCGGCCGGCCCGGCGCATTGCCCGCGCGCCTGACTACGCGGCATCCGGGGCGGCGAACAGGGCGCGCAGGTCGTTCGAGGCCGGCGAGCCGGCCCGGCTCACCCTGATCAGGTCGGTGCCGGGTTCCCGCTGCAGCGTCTCGGCGAGCGCCGTCGTGTTCGCGTCGTCCAGCCCCGATCGCCACAGATGCAGCAGGGAGGACCACCAGCCCTCCGGGTCGGGCTCGTCCGGCGGCCCCAGCGCCGCGATCCGGGCCGGCTCGTCCTCCCACCCGGAGCACACCAGCAGGAGCAGCAGCAGGTTCGCCGAGTAGGCGGCCAGGCCGCGCACATGGTGCAGGGGCAGCGGCCGGTAGTCGGCGTAGTCGGCGGTGAACCCGCGGCGCAGGGCGTTGTGCAGCAGGATGCGCAGGGCGGCCCGGAGCGGGCGGTGCCGCTGGCCGGGCTCCCGGAGGAAGAGCTCGCGCACGAACCCGAGCGTGGATCGCCGCAACGCCAGCGCCTGATGCGACAGCAGGGCGAACAACTGGGCGTCGTGCACCTTGGCCCCGGCCGGGTCCGCCAGGTTGCCGGCGACCGCCTCGGCGACCCGGTCGAGCAGGCTGGCGGCCAGCAGGAACTCGCCGAACGTGGCGTGCAGGAACTCGTAGCTGCGCTTCGCCTCCTCGTGGTGCAGGTCGAGCTCCGACGTGTGCACGAAGAAGAACCCGCGGATGACACCCTGGGCCAGGGCCGAGCGGCGCACCTCGCCCGTGGCGACGGCGTCGCGGTACCCCGGGATCATCGCCGCGAGGTCGCCGCCGAGCTGCTCGTCCGTGACGTACTGGCTGCCGCGGTTGAACATCGCGAACGCCACGACGCTGAGCTCCCACAGGCGCTTGGGGACAAGCTCGGCCACCCGGTCGGGGTCGGCCGGCGCCCGGTCGTGGATCCGCTGCAGCTCGCGGCGGGTGAAGTTGTCCAGCAGCCGCTCGTAGAGCACGGTCGTGGAGACCGTGCCGTCGATCGGCCGCACGTCCGGGTCCGACATGTACAGCGCCAGCATGAGCAGCAGCAGCGGCTGCGCGGCGAGGTCCGGGTAGCGCACGGCGGCGGCCGGGTCGACGTGGAGCATCTTGTCGGCGGAGATCCGCACATGGTTGACGTGGTTCCAGACGTCGAGCCACGCCCGCACGTTGTCGTCGGTGAACGCCTCCAGCCGGATCAGCAGGGTGCCGGACGGGATGCGGGCACGCTCCGCGACCACCGTGCGCGTGGTCACGAACACGGCGACCGGCCGGCCGCAGCCGGCCTCGACACGCTGGAACTCGGCGACGTGGTGCAGGTAGTGGGTGCGGCTGTCGCCGCCGGCCTGCAGCAGCTCGTCGAAGCCGTCGAGCAGGATGACCGCGATCGTGCCGGCGCTGTGGTCGGCCAGGTCGGGCCAGCCCACCCGGCCGTGCGTCGCGTTGAGCAGCGACTGGCGGATCTGCACGTGGAGCGGGGCGTCGGCGTCGACGCGCCGCAGCGGCACCCGCACGACCGTGTGGGTCTGCGGCGGCAGCCGGGCCGCGAGCACCTGGGTCAGCATCGACTTGCCGCTGCCCGGATGGCCCAGCACGAGCGTCGGCCGCTCGGTGGCGGCGCGGGACATCAGGTGCCCGGCCAGGAACGCGTCGAGGTCGGTGTTGCGGCGCCGGTCCTTCCACCACCGGTCGTCGGCCGGCCGGTCGCCCTCCTGGTACTCGGCGAAGCGGAACGCGGGGTTCACGTAGATCTGCCGCAGCGCGGGGAACGTGACCCCGCCGACGTGCCGCAGCGAGTCGGCCGGCACGATCGGGTCGTCGAGCGCAAGCCGGTTGGCGCTGTGCAGCACCTCCCGGCTGGGATGCATCGGCGGCGCGTCGCCGGGCTCCTCGGACAGCGGGGCCGACATCCGGCGCAGCAGGTACTCGACCCGGTGCAGGGCGGCCATCTCCGCCCGGTGCGCCTCCAGCACGTCGTCGCGCAGGTCGCGAAGCCGGCTGCGGGTCGCGCCGTGCTCGCCGAGCGTCGACCACACCAGGAACTCCGGCACGGCCGCCGCGATCTCGTGGAACAGGCATTGGTACCGCTGCGCGGCCTCGGCGGCGAAGAACACCGGGGTGAGCTTGCGCCGCAGCGCCCACTGCCCGCTGTTCCACGCCTGGAGGCCGGCCAGGAAGACGGTGGTCCGCTCCACCATGCCCTGGTAGAACCCGCACAGGTGCACCAGGTTCTCGTGGAAGCCGCGGACAGACGACGGCATCGGCACTGGTGCGGCGTAGAGGATCTCGATGATCGATCCGGCCTCGTCGCCTTCCCCGACCGGCACGTGGGTCAGCCGGCGCAGCCGGTCGAGCGGGGTCAGCTCGAGCGCATCGTCGAGCGGCCCGACGTACTCGCGGAAGTTCTCGAAGAAGGCCGCCCCGACGATGGCGGAGTGCGCCGCGGCGACGAGCTGCAGACGGTCCAGGCCGCTGGCCCGCCGGACCCGCCGCGCCGACCGGGTCACCAGGGACCTGACGATGCCGAGGCCCTCGTTCTTCTGGTCGGCCCAGCCGTAGACGGGCGCCAGCACGCCGAGCGCGGGGAGCTGGCCGGCGACCCCCGCGCCCAGGATGAGGCCGCCGAGAATCCGGTCCAGCCGCTGCAGCCCCTGCGGATCGGCCGCACCGAGGATGCGCAGCGCACCACGATAGGTCAACGGGTCCCAGGACATCCTGGAACGATACGGTCCTCCGCCGCCCGCGTCGGCCCCGCCGCCACGATCGGGTGACGCCGGCCCGGTGGCGTACATCCGCGGTACTACATCGCCGTGCGTGGATAGCTCCGTGGATGGACGACGGGCCGGGCGGCGGGCGGCACGGTAGGGGCATGACAATCGACCGCGTCACGCTCACCCGCCGCGGCGCGCTCGGGGCCGCGCTCGCCGTCGCCGCCTCCGTGCCGCTCGCGTCCCGGGCCTCCGCCGCCGATGCTCCGCCGCGATTGACACTGCCGCCGCCCACCGGGCCCTTTCCGGTGGGTACCACCGTGCGGCCGCTCGTGCGCGGCGACCGCGTGCTCATGACGAGTCTCTGGTACCCGGCGCGCGATGCCGGGCGGTACCCGCGGGCGCCCTGGCTCGCCCCCGCCGTGGTGCGCGAGCTGCTCGTGTCGGCCGGGTTCCCGCCCGACGCCGTGCTCGGGCCGCTGACCGCCGGGCGGCTCGGCGCGCCCGGGCGGCGCGGCGGCGAGCGGCTGCCGGTCGTGGTCTACTCGCACGGCGCCCACGACCACCGGGCCGGCAACACCGTCGTCGTGCAGGAGCTGGCCAGCCACGGGTACCTCGTGGTGACGGTCGACCACACCGGCGACGCGTTCACCCAGCTGCCCGACGGGCGGGTGCTCACCCCGGACCCCGAGGTGCCGATGTACCCCGACGACTTCGCGGCCGACATCCGCTTCGTGCTCGACCACCTCGGCGAGCTCACCGCGGGCCGGCACGACCCGCACCGGATCGGGCTGTTCGGCTGGTCCAAGGGCGCCACCGCGATCACGCACGTGATGTTCGCCGAGCGGCGGGTGCGGGCCGGGCTGAGCCTCGACGGGCCCATGGAGCCGGAGGTGCCCGACGTCCTCGACCGGCCGCTCATGCTCATGACCGCGGAGTTCACGCGCGCGGCGTACCCGAGCGTGGCCACCCTGTGGTCGCACCTGCACGGCTGGCGGCGCAACGTGCAGGTCACGGGGGCCGAGCACTCGTCGTACACCGACTACCAGGTCCTGCTGCCGCAGATGGGCCAGCCGGTCGGCATCCTGGACCCGGCGCGGGCGGTGCGCATCCAGCAGGCGTACCCGCTGGCGTTCTTCGACCGGCACCTGCGCGGCCGGCCGGCACGCCTGCTCGACGGCCCGAGCCCGGCGTTCCCGGAGGTGGCGTTCATCCCGTAGGGCGCCACGGCATATGGGGTCGCCGGGCGGTCGGCGAACCATTACTGTGCCGCGCGTGATCTCTGTCCGGACCGAGCTCGTGATCGCGGGGGTGGTGCTCGCCGCCGGCCTCGGGGCGTGGGCGGCGCGCGGTCTCACGCAGGCCGACCCGCCGCCCACCGCGGCCCGTCTCGCCGCCGCGCTGCTGTGCACCGACGCCGCCGACCCCATCCACTCCGACGCGGGCGTGCGGGACACCATCGCCTGCCGGCGCGCGGGGCGGCACGGCACCGTGGTGACGTTCGACGACAACCGGCTGCGCGACGACTGGGTCGCGCGCATGCACCGGCCGTTCGCCGCCGGCAGCGGGGAGCTGCTGCTGACCGGGGACCGGTGGGCGGTGCAGACCGACGACTTCACCGGCGCCCGGCACCTGCTGGCCGAGGTCAAGGGGTGGTGGGTGTGACCGGGCCGATGTGGCAGCGCGCGCTCTGGGGCGTGCTCGGGCTGGCCGGACTCTTCGCCGTCGCTGCGGTGGCCGACCTGGTGGCGGCGCTCGTTGTGCTGCCCCGGCTGCCGTCGCCGTCGCCGGACCTGCTCGACCTGGGCGAGCGGCTCGGCACGGCGCAGACGGTGCTCTTCTATGCGCATGCGGCGGCCGCGGTCGCCTGGTTCGCGTACGTCGAGCGCGGCCACGGTGCCGGGCTGCGCACCGGGCCGGCGGTCGCGTGGCGGCTCGGGGCCGCGGTCACCGTCGCGGCGACGTTCGCGCTGCCGCACACCGGGCTCATCGGCGACGGTCTGTTCACGGCGCGCCTGGAGTGGATGGTTCCGGTGCTGCTCGCGCGCCTCGGGCTGGTCGCGCTGCTGGTGGTCGCGGCCCAGGGCGTGCGGCGCCGGCTGACCCAAGCCGCGACCTAGTCAAGCCGAGACCTAGCCGAGCCGCGGGCCCGGCCGAGCCGCGGGCCCGGCCGAGCCGCGGGCCCGGCCGAGCCGGGGGCCCGGCCGAGCCGGGGGCCCGGCCGAGCCGGGGGCCCGGCCGGGCCGGCCGGGCCGGCCGGGCCACGAGCTAGCCGACCCGCCGGCCGGCCAAGGACGCCCGGATGGCCAGGCGCACCACGCCGGAGACCACCACCAGGAGGCACGCGGCGAAGACGGCCACGTCGCGCGGGCTGTGCGGGATCTCCTCGTGCAGCAGCAGGGCCCCGAGCAGCACCGCCGTGGTCGGGTTGGCGATCAGGTCCGCGGGGTAGCCCACGCCCAGGCCGTCCGCGGCGAACGCCAGCTGCAGCAGGACGAAGCTCGCCGCCGCCGACGGCACCAGCAGTACCGCCGCCACGATCGCGTCGGCGTCGGTGAGCGCGCCGCGGCCGAGCTGGTGCCAGGCCGCGGCGACCG
Source organism: Dactylosporangium sp. McL0621 (assembly GCF_049995355.1). Lineage (NCBI taxonomy): Bacteria > Bacillati > Actinomycetota > Actinomycetes > Micromonosporales > Micromonosporaceae > Dactylosporangium > Dactylosporangium sp. McL0621. Next base: position 6,457,881 of record NZ_CP188259.1, on the reverse strand, counting down.
CGTCGAGCAGCACCGCGGCGAGGCCCGCGCAGCAGCCGGCGACGAGGCCGAACGCGGTCGCGCGGGCGCGGGCCGGCCAGCGGCGGGCCGCGCTCAGCAGGGCGGTGCCGCCCGCGAGCAGGGTCGCCGCGGTGAGCAGGGTCGTGCGCAGGCGCAGCGGGTCGGCGTCGCCCGGGTCGCCGACGAGCAGGAAGAATGCCGCCAGGCCCGCGACGATGAGGCCGCAGGCGCCGTACTGCCCGCCGGTCGGCCGGGCCGCGCCCATCCGCCAGGCGACCAGCAGCGACACCGGCAGGGCCAGGACCAGACACGGCTGCACGAGCACGACCGGGCCGGTGGCCAGCGCCGCGGCCTGCAGCAGGGCGGCCGCGCCGTCGAGCGTGATGCCCAGCTTCCACCGCCGGTCGCGCCGGTCGCCCCCGGACGCCGCGGCGTGCTCGACCGCTGTCGCCGCGCCGTAGCCGACCGCCGCCACCAGGGCGCAGGAGATCGACACCATGAGCATCATCAGAGCCTCGCACGGCCGGGCCCGGCGCGTTATCTGTTAGGAATATTGACAGTCCTATTTGGCCGGGGCTTAATACAAGTCCTGAAGTTAAGGAGGCGTGCACATGGTCCCAACCCGGCCACTGTCTGCACTGCTCGTGACGGCCACCGCGGCCGCCCTGCTCACGTCCGCCCAGGTGCCCGCATCCGCCGCGGCCACCAGCGTGCAGGTCTACTGGAGCTCGGAGTCGCGCACCGCGGGCTACGAGCCGAAGAACGGCAACTGGTACACCAACCCCGCCACCGGCCTCGCCGGCACCCCGTACCAGCTGTCCCGCCAGTCCGACGTCCCGGTCGCCGCCGCGTCCGGCAGCGCCACGATCACCGTCGACACCAACACGCGGTACCAGAGCATCCTGGGTGTCGGCTCCTCCCTCGAGGAGTCGACGATCTTCAACCTGTCGCGCATGAGCGCGGCCGGCCGCGACCGGGCGCTCCGCGCGCTCGTCGACCCCGCCACCGGCGCCGGCTTCAACGTCGTGCGCATCACCTTCGGCACCAGCGACTTCACCTCGCACGACTTCTACACGTACGACGACGGGGCGGCCGACCCGTCGCTGGCGCGCTTCTCCATCCAGCGCGACATCGACTACAACATCATCGCCACGCTCAAGCAGGCCCTGGCGATCAACCCGAACCTCAAGATCTTCGCGAGCGCGTGGTCGGCGCCGCCGTGGATGAAGACCAGCAACAACATCATCGGCGGGAGCCTGAACAGCAGCTACATCCCGACGCTGGCGACCTACTACCGCCGGGCGGTCCAGGCGTACGCCGCGCAGGGCATCCCCATCCACGCGCTCACCCTGCAGAACGAGCCGCTGTTCTCGCCGGCGGACTACCCGGGCATGCTCGTGAGCGCGGACCAGGAGCGGCAGCTGGCGAAGGCGCTGCGGGCGGAGCTGTCGTCGGCTGCCCTCGGTACCGTCAAGATCTGGGCCTTCGACCATAACTTCAGCGAGGGCGTCTCCTACGCCGCCGGCGTGCTGGGCGGTGACGGCTACGCCGCCGTCGACGGCATCGCCTTCCACGACTACGCGGGCGACCCGTCGGCGATGGCCCAGGTGAAGGCGAGCTACCCGGACAAGGATGTGCTCATGACCGAGCGTTCCGTCTGGGGTACCGCGGGCGCCGACCGCATCGTGCAGTACTTCCGCAACTCCGCCACCCTGTACGAGGGCTGGGTCAGCATGCTCGACCAGAACCGCGCCCCCGAGCGCTGGTCCGGCTCGCCCGACCCCACCATGCTCGTGCAGAGCACCTCCAACCGCGACACCTTCTGGGCGCTGCCCGACTACAACATGGTCGCGCAGTTCTCCAAGTTCGTGCCGCCCGGCGCGCAGCGGGTGGCGACCGGCTACGGCTCGACCGGCAGCGTCACGAACGTCGCGTTCCGCAACCCCGACGGCACCCTCGTGGCCGTCGTGGTCAACCAGACCGCGGCGAGCCAGGCGTTCACCCTGCGCGTCGGCGCCCAGCAGGTGGCGAGCACGCTGCCCGCGAAGACGGTCGGCACCTACCTCTGGGCCGGCGCGGACAGCGGCACCCCGACGAGCCGCACCGGGCGGATCAGCGGCTACGGCGGCAAGTGCGTCGACGTCGCGGGGGCGAGCTCCGCCAACGGGACGAAGATCCAGCTGTACACGTGCAACGGCACCGCCGCCCAGCAGTGGACGGTCGGCACCGACGGCACCGTGCGCGCGCTCGGCAAGTGCCTCGACGTGGCCGCGGCGAACTCCGCCAACGGTACGAAGGTGCAGCTGTACGACTGCAACGGCTCGGCCGCGCAGCAGTGGTCGGCCGGGAGCAACGGCGGCCTCGTGGCGCTCGGCAAGTGCCTCGACGCGACCGGCCCGAGCTCGGCGGACGGCACCCAGCTGCAGATCTGGTCGTGCACGGGCGCGGCCAACCAGCAGTGGATCTTGCCTTAGCGGTTTCTGTCGTACCCCGTTGGTAGTGTCCGGGGCCGTGAGAGCGAATGCGGCGCTGGCGTTGTTCGAGGCGGCGGCCGAGGTCGGCGGCGGGTCCGTCGACTGGCCCCGCCTCGTCAGCGGCGCGCGGGAGGCGTTGACACCGCTGCTGCGGCACCACCACCGCCTCCCGCGGCCGTTCGTCGACGCCGCCCTCGACCTCGGCGACCCCGCACTGTTCGACGCGCTCGCCGACAACGAGCTCTACCTCGCCGGGCACCCCGACCTCAAGGAGCGACTGGCCCGCCGCGGCACCCCGGGGGTCACCCAGCGCGCGCTGCGCTCGTGGGACCTGCGGCTGCAGCGGCTCGCCCTGGCCGCCTACCCGCCCGACGGCCCCGACCTCGGCCGGCTCATCCAGCAGCAGCGCGCCGGGGTCGTCGGCCCGACCGGCGACGCGGTCCGCGAGGCCTGGCGGTTCGGCCCGGTCAAGCTCACGGTCGCCGAGCACTGGAGGGCCCTGGCGACCCTGAGCCGCCTGGAGGGGCCGGACTCGGGCTTCTCCGACTCCAGCCTGCACCAGGACGTCTGGCCGCACCTGCCGCTCGACCTGGAGGAGCTCGAGGCACACGCGGCCGAGTGGGAGGGCACCCGGGGCGCGATCGACGAGCTGTGGCGGGGTTTCCCGGACCACCTGTACATGCGCGCCGAGCTGGACTGGGCCGCGGTGGCGCAGGGCCACGCCCGGATCCCGTTCGGCGGGCCCGCCGCGGCCGCGCTCGCCGCCCGGCCCGACTGCCCCGACGACTTCCGGTTCACGCTGTTGCTCGCCGAGCCCGCCGCCGTGGCCCCGGCGGTGCCCCGGCTCACGGAGGAGATGGCCCTCGCCCCGCTGCCGAAGAAGGGCGCGGCCAAGGCGGCCAAGGTCGTCGCCAAGCGCGCCGTCGCCGACGGCCTCGACCCGGGCCTGCTGCTGGAGCGGATGCGGCCCGCCGGCGCAGTGCTGGAGACGGTCCGGCTCGACGAGCTGGCGAAGCTGGTCGAGGCCCATCTCGGCGCCGATCCGGGCAAGTGGTCGTGGGTGCGGGCGAGGCTCAACGCGTTCCCGGGCACCGTCACCGAGCTGCTGGAGGCGGCCGGGACGGCCGCCTGGCCGGAGAGGACCACCAGCGCCCGGGCCGCGTTCGTCACGCTGCTCGACCACGCCCCGGCCGAGGCCCACCTGGCCCTGCTCGACCGGATGGACGAGCAGTCCGTCACCGACCTGTTCACCCGGGGCGCCTGGCGGCCCGAGTGGGTCGACCGGGCGATCGCCGACCCGCGCCGGGTGCTGCGCGTGGCGCTCGCCTCCCGCCCGTCGCTGGACGCCGCCTCGGCCGAGCGGCTCGCCGCCCTCGACGACCCGGAGGTCAACGGCCTGGTCTTCCGCCGCACCAACACCCCGCACCGGCTGCGCATGCGGCTGCTGGCCGGCCGCCCGTTCGACCCGCAGGCCCGCGCGCAGCTGTTCCAGCAGACCGCGGGCTGGCACGGCACCGACGCGCTGGACTGCGCCGACCAGGAGCTGCAGCGGCACATCATCCGGCACGTGCGCGTCCGCGGAAAGGCCGCCCAGCTGCGGCTGCTGCTCAACCTGTGGCACCGGCACGGCCCCGACGCCGTGCGCGACCTGTTCGCCGCCGACCTCAAGCCGGCCAACTACCGCGCCGCGCCGATCACCCCGCCGGTGCGCAAGCGCGTCGAGCAGGTCCTCGCCATCGCCGAGCCCGGCGCCCGGCAGGCCGCCCTCGACGAGCTCGAGGCCGAAATCGCCGCCGAGGAGAGCCCGGCCGGCCAGTTCGCGCTGCTGCGGGCCGAGCGCACCGACCACACGCTGCTGTTCAAGGACTCCCGGCTGTGGCACTGGGACGCCATCGTCGCCGAGCATCGCCGCGAGCCGCTGCCCGACCCGATCCTGGCCACCATCGCCGAGGCCCGCGAGGTGCCCGAGGAGCTGGTCGAGGCCGGGCGGGACAAGCTGCGGCCGTGGGACAGCGAGCAGGCGACCGAGTACGCGGCCGGCCGGCCGGTCGAGGAGATCATGGCGGCCCCGCGGGAGGGGCACTACGGCGGCTGGATCGGCAAGTTCACCGCGGCCGGCGTCGTCACCTGGGAGCAGCTGCTGCGCCACTGCGTCCCGGCCGGGCTGCCGCTGGACATCGCCGGCGGCAGCGCCTCGCCGCCCGAGGCCCGGGCCGCGCTGGCCGCGCTGGCCGCGCTGCTCGCCGACGTGTGGGACGGCAACCTCGAGGCGATCGTGCTCGCCGCGGCGATGGTCACCGGGTTCCCGGGGCCGCCGGCCGAGCTGCTCGCGGTGGCCACCGCGGCGGTGGCGGCCTGATGTTCGACCGGACGCCGGGACCGTGGGCGCTCATGGAGGCGGCGGCGCAGGCGGGCGGGGCCGCGTTCGACTGGCCCCGGCTGATGAGCGGCGCGCGCGACCTGCTGCACCCGATCGCCTACGACCAGCAGCGGCTCCCTGCGGCCGCCGTCGCGGCGCTGCTGGAGCTCGGCGACGACGACGTGCTCGGCGCGCTCGCCCAGAACGAGGCCGCGCTGGCCGCCCACCCCGGGCTGCGGGAGCGGCTCGCCCGGGCCGGCGGGGTCCGCGTCGCCGGCGTCGCGCTGCAGCGCCGGTGGGAGCTGCGGCTGCAGCGGATGCTGGTGGCCCGCAACGCGCCGGAGTACGGGCAGTACCGCCACAACCGGGCCGCGGTCGTCGGGCCCCGGATCCCGGTCGTCCGCGAGATCCTGCGGGGCGTCGGGCCGGACCTGACCCGGGCCGAGCAGCTGCGCGCGATGCTGAGCCTGCACCGCCTCGGCGGGCTGGCCGAGTGGCGGCCGGAGTGGTTGCCCGCGGTGCCGGCCGAGCGGCTGGAGGAGCTGGTCGCCGAGGCCGAGGGCACGGCCGGGGCGATCGAGGAGCTGCGCGGCGGGTTCGCCGAGCACCTTGCGCTGCGCGAGACGCTGGACTGGGACGCGGTCGCCGCCGCCGGGCCGTTCGCCGGGCCGGCCGCGGCCGCGCTCGCCGCCCGGCCCGACTGCCCGGAGGCGCTGCGGTTCGAGCTGTTCCTCGCCGACCCGGCCGCGGTGGCCGTCGCCGTGCCCCGGCTGACCGAGGCGATGGCGCTCGCCCCGGTGCCGAAGAAGGGCGCGGCCCGCGCGGCCCGGATCGTCGCCAAGCGTGCCGTCGCCGACAGGCTCGACCCGGCCCTGCTGCTGCAGCGGATGCGCCCGGCCGCCGCGGTGCTGGAGACGGTCCGGCTCGACGAGCTCGCGAAGCTCGTCGAGGCCCACCTGGGCGCCGACCCGGGGAGGTGGGCGTGGGTGCGGGGGAGGCTCAACGCGTTCCCGGGGGCGGTCGCCGAGCTGCTGGAGTCGGCCGGGACGGCCGCGTGGCCGGACAGGACCACCACCGGCCGCGCCGCGTTCGTCACGCTGCTGGACCACGCGCCGGTCGAGACCCACCTGGCGCTGCTCGGCACGATGGACGACCAGACGGTGCACGGCCTGTTCACGCAGGGCTCGTGGCGGCCCGAATGGGTGGACCGGGCCCTGACCGACCCGCGCCGCGCGCTCGCGCTCGCCCTCGCGTCGCGGCTCACGCTCGGCGCCGGCGCCGCCGAGCGGCTCGCCACCCTCGACGACGCCGAGGTCAACGGCAAGCTGTTCCGCCGCACCGGCCCCTCGCACGCCCTGCGCCGGCGGCTGCTGGCCGGCGGGCCGTTCGACCCGGCGGTCCGCGGCAGCTGCTGACCCTCGCCGCCGGCTGGCACGGCACCGACCCGCTCGACTGCGCCGACCTCCGGCTGCAGCGGCACATCCTGCGGCACGTGCGCGTGCGCGGCAAGACCGCCCAGCTTCGGCTGCTGCTCAACCTGTGGCACCGCAACGGCCCCGCCGCCGTCGCCGAGCTGATCGAGGCCAAGCTCAACCCCGTGGGCTTCTCCGCGGCCGTGATCACCCCCACGGCCCGCAGCCGGGTCCGGAAGGTCCTCGCCGTGCGCGACGAGGCCACCCGCCGGGCCCGCCTCGACGAGCTCGAGGCCGAGATCGCCGCGGCCGAGTCGCCGGAGGGGCAGATCGCGCTGCTGCGCACCGAGGGCCTGGACTTCGGCAAGGTGTACGGCGAGACCCGGCACTGGCACTGGGACGCCATCCTGGCCGAGCACCGCCGCTCGCCGTTGCCCGGCCCGGCCCTGGTCGACATCGGCGACGCCCGCGGCTGCCCGCCCGAGCTCGCCGAGGCCGGGCGGACGCAGCTGCGGCCGTGGCAGCACGAGGCCGAGGCGGAGCTCGCGGCCGGCCGCCCCGCCGCGGAGGTGCTCGCCACGCCGCGCGACGGGCCCTACAACGGCTGGCTGCAGCGCGCCACCGCCTCCGGCGTCGTCACCTGGGAGCAGGTGCTGCGCCACGCGGTGCCGGCCGAGCTGCCGCTGAAGCTCATCGGCGCCAACCACTCGGCCCCGGAAGCGCGGGCCGCGCTGGCGGCCCTCGTCGGCGCGGCCTGCGGCGGCGACGCCGAGGCGATCGTGCTCGCCCTGCGCATGGCCGGGGACTTCCCGGGCCCCGTGGCGGAGCTGCTGACGGTCGCGGCCGCCACCGTTTCCGGCTGATTTTTTGTCGTACCCCGTTGGTAATGTCTCGCCCCGAGAAGGCAGCCGGACTCGGGAAGGGGGCATCGTGAGAGCCGACCTGCGCGACCGGCGCGCCGTCGCCGCGATGGTCCACCCCGACCCGGCCGTCACCGAGCGGGCGCGGCAGCTGAAGGAGGCGGCGCTGCTCGACTTCGGGGTGCGCGACAGCGTCGCCGGGTCGTGGATCTACGCCAAGTGCCGCCACCAGATCCCGACCACGGCGGTGGCCACGGCGGCGGTCGTGGCCACCGGCGACGGGGTGTGCAGCCTGTTGTACAACCCCGGGTTCTTCGCCCGGCTCGGGCCGTCCGGGGTCAAGTTCGTGCTGTTCCACGAGGCCCGGCACCTGATCCAGCGGCACCTGCACACCGATCGGGAGCTGCGCGACGACCCGCTGTTCACGCTGGCCACCGAGGTCAGCGTCAACCACGTGGGGATGCGGCGCCTAGGCACGACGATGCCGCGGCTGGACGGGGAGACCGTCGGCGTCGACCCGGTCGCGGTGCACCGGGCCTACGAGGCCGACCTGCGCGGGCAGGGGCGGGAGCCGCTCGGCTACGCGGCCTTCGTCGCGACCGACCTCGGGATCTACCGGGAGCTGCGGCGCATGGCCGACCCGCCGGTGACCGTGGTGCTCTGCGTGCACATGGGCGAGGACGGGGTGCCCCTCGACCCGGAGACCGTCGAGCGCCTCGCCGGGGCCGTGCTGGAGTCGCTGATGCGCCAGGCCCGGGCCGGCAACCCGGTGGCGCGCGCGGAGCTGCTGGAGCTCGCCGCACGCACCGAGGACGGCGGGGACCGGATCGCCAAGCTGTGGGGCGACCTCGGGCTGGCGGCCCTGCGCGGCACGACGCAGAAGACCCGGCGGGTCGAGTGGTGGCGGCGCTGGCTCGCCGACGTGCTCGCCGACCGGCTCCAGCCGGGGGAGCGGATGGTGTACCCCAAGAAGCTGGGCGCCGTGCTGCTCGCCCTCGGCCATGAGCCGATGCTGCACCGGCGGGGCGAGACACGGTACAAAACCGTGCTCATCGCCTTTGACACCTCCGGCTCGATGCCCGATGCGGTCGTGGAGTGGCTGACCACCCTGGTCGGGCGGATCGAGGGCGTGCGCGCGCACTGGCTCAGCTTCGACGCGCTGGTCATGCCGTTCCAGCCGGGGGAGCGGGTGCTGGGCGGCGGCGGGACGAGCTTCCAGGGGGTCGTCGACTACGCCGAGGGGCGGCTCGAGGTCGGCGGCAAGCGGCTGGAGGACCGGGTCGAGGCGGTGATCGTGGTGACCGACGGGCACGCGCCGGTGGTGCGCCCGGCCGAGCCCGGGAAGTGGATCTGGCTCATCACCGACGGCGGCGACACGTGGCCGGAGCGGCAGATCCCGCCGATGGCCTGCCACCGGGTGCGGACGGGAGAGGACTGACGCGTGGGCGAGTCGCTGCTGGAACGGTTCATCGACGGCATGATCGCGGCCGGGATCACCGGGCAGGTGTTCGGCGAGCACGGGATCGGCAAGACGTCGACGTTCCTGTCGTACGTGCCGCGCGAGCACGGCCTCGACGTCGTCCTCGTGCCCGCGGCCAACCTCACCCCCGACGACCTGCTCGTCAACGCGCCCGTGCGCGACGCGGCCACCGGTGAGCTGGCCCTGCACCAGCTGATCATGAAGCAGCTCAACCCGGGCCGGCGCTTCGTGCTGCTCATCGACGACTCGCTGCAGGCCGGCGACACCATCCAGTCGCAGCTGATGCAGGTGGCGTGCAACTGGACGCTCGGCGAGCACGACCTGCGCGCGCTCGGCTGCGTCGGGGTGTTCCTCACCGACAACGAGTCGGCCGCCGAGACCTCGGCCCGCCGCACCGACCTGGCGGTGCTCGACCGGATGGCGACCCTGCACATCGGCGCGAACGACACCTCGTGGCGGGAGAGCCTGACCGCGCGGTACCCCCGCTGGGAGCTCGACAGCGCGTTCCGCGTGTGGGCGTCGCAGACCCCGGCGGTGCGCAAGCTGCTCTCGCCCCGCACGCTGCAGCACGTGCTCGACTGCGCGGCCGAGGGGCTGCCGATGCGGTGGGGGCTGCCGCTGCTCGACGGCGCCCGGCTGCGCCTCACCGAGGACGACGGCACCGACCGCACCGACGAGATCCTCAAGCAGCTCGCCGCCGAGCTCGGCGTCAGCGACCCGGTGACCGTCGCCGACCCGGTCCGCCGGCTGCTGCGCACCGCGATCGCCCGCCGCTGGGCGGTCCTGCTGCAGGGCCCGCCGGGCTGCGGCAAGACGGAGATCGCCAAGCAGATCGTGCGCGAGGAGACGGGCGCCGACCCGGTGTACTTCTCGCTGCCCGTCACCAACGTCGAGGACCTCTGCGTGCCGGTGCCCGCCCCCGACGGCACCCTCGACACGCTGCTGACCCGGGCCCTGCTCGGCCCGCGGCCGAAGGTGATCGTGTGGGACGAGTACAACCGGCCCAAGGACCGCGCGGCGTTCGCCCGGCTCATGGAGATCACGCAGGAGTGGTCCCTGGCCGGGCGGCCGATCGAGGGGCTGCGGGCCCAGTTCGCGCTGCAGAACCCGCCCTACCACGTGGGCCGCAAGCTCCAGGTGACCCCGAACAACCTGGCCCAGGCGAGCCGCTTCACCGCCAGCATCGAGGTCGGCCCCGACGACATCCCGTCCGGCCAGTGGCTCATCGACACCTACGGCCGCCCGGCCGAGGCGGCGCTGGACTGGTGGAAGTACGACATCGACGACGAGGGCCGCGACTGGGTCAGCAAGCGCACGCTGGAGCGGCTCATCAAGCTGCACCTGCACGAGCAGCCGCTGCAGGCGGGCCTGATCTACCTCGGCGACGGCGAGTACGCGCCGATCCCGCTCGCGGGCCTCGAGGCGCGCCTGTCCGGGGAGCGCCGCCTGGGCCTGCGCGAGCTGGCCGACGACCCGGAGGGCTGGGCCGCCCGCCTGGCCGGGGGCCTCGCCGACTGCGACGAGGGCACGGACGACACCGACCTCGTGCACCAGGTCTTCTCCAACGCGGAGGTCTCCCAGCTGCGCGAGCACCTCGACGTCGTCGTCGTGCTCCTGCGGCACCTGCCTCCGAAGCTGCGCGCGACGTACCTGGTCGGCCAGACCCCCGAGAAGCTGCGCTTCTGGATCGACGCGGTCAAGGCCATGCATGCGCTTCGCTGACCTGTCGCCGTACGCGTACTACGCGTTCCCGCTGCCGATGCGCAACATCGGCTGGCTGGGCCGGCCGGACGACGACCCGTCGGCGTTCGGCCGGGCGCCCTTGTCGGCCGCGGAGCTGGCCCGCCTGCACGGTGCGTCCCGTTTCCCGGCCAGTGTGATGCTCGGCAAGCACCAGTGCGAGTGGTGCCCCGGTCCGAATCCACCGGAAGGCACGGGCGAGTTCCACTACTACGCCACCGACGGCGCGGTGTACTCGGCGCCGGTGCTGATGCTGCACTACGCGGAGGCCCACGGGTACCGGCCGCCGTGCATGGGCGTCCTGCCCGAGCCCGGCGCCCTGCCCTGGGACGGACGGGCCGAACGCCTTGCCGCGGTGCTTGTCGACGACGCTCTGGATGTTGACCTGCGGGGCCTCGCCATCGCGGATCTGCGCAACTGGCGCGACCCGCGGGTGGTGGACGCCCTCCTGCGGGCCGCCGCCGACCCCGAGCTCGCCGACTGCGCCGGTGACGAGATCGGCTACGCGCTGGCCGAGCTCGGTCCCGCCGGGCCCTTGCCCGATCTGCCGGAGTTCGTGCGCTGGGCCCTCGACAGCGCGCTGGAACGCCGGAAGGCCGCCCCGGAGGGCGGCCTCTGAACCGGCTTACTGGATCACGAACGTGGTGAAGTAGATGTCCATGACCTCTTTCTTCTTCTCGACCGTGTAGGCCTTCACGACCTTCGCCACGAGGTCCTTCTTCGTGCGGTCGCGCTCCGCGTTCGACATCAGCTCGTCCATCTTGCGGCCGCTGTACAGCTCGATGGCGATGTCGAGGGCCTTGCTGCCGTCGGGGGCCTCGGCGGCCTCGGTGGTGGCCTGGAGGGTCATTTTGAGCTTGAGGTAGTGCCCGTCGGCGAGGTTGATGGTGATGGCGTCGAGTACGGAGACGACGCCGGGTGTGGGGGCGGGCTCGGCCGCGGCGGTCTTGGGCTTGAACATCAGGTAGCCGCCCGCGCCGCCGCCGATCAGGGCGACCAGCGCGATCGCGATGATGATGAGCTTCTTCCTGCTCGTTTTCGGGGTCTCGTCGGTGGTCTTGTCGTCCTTGGCCATTGCTCTCTCCTCAGTTGGTTGAGGCCGAGGGCAGTAGCGCCCGGGTGTCGGCCGGCAGGGTGGACAGGATGATGACCTCGACGCGGCGGTTGAGGGTTTCGGCCCGGGGGTCGGTGGTGGGGTAGAGGGGTTTGGTGTCGGCGTAGCCGGCGGCTTGCAGGCGGGTGTCGGTGATGCCGGCGTCGGTGTGCAGCGTGCGGACGACGGCGGAGGCGCGGGAGGAGGAGAGTTCCCAGCCGGAGGGGTAGGTGCCGGTGCCGCCGGTGAGCTGGTTGGTGTGGCCGTCGACTTCGATGTGGTTGGGCAGGGCGGTGATGGCGGGGCCGATGCCGTCGATGATGTGTTGGCCGGCGGTGAGGAGGGTGGCTTCGTTGCCGTTGAAGACGATGCCGGTGGTGATGATGGTGACGACGGGGCCGCGTTCGTCGATGGTGTAGGTGACTTGGTCCTGGAGGCCTTGTTTGGTGAGTTCGGCGGTGATCTGGGTTTTGATCTTGTCGTAGTTGCGGACTTCGGTGGCGGCGGCGGCCTGGCGTTGGGAGGCGGCGGCGCGTTCGTTGGCTTGGACGGCGTTCTGGACGGCGGTGGCGTCGGTGGTGGTGCCGCCGATGCCGGAGGAGAGGTCGATGGGGGAGTTGGATTCGGAGGATTCCATGAGGGAGGCTTCGCCGCCGTTGAAGGCGATGGAGGGGCTGCCGAACCCGACGGCGAGGCCGTTCTTGAGTTCGGCGAACTTTTTCTGGTCGACCTGGGAGATGGCGAACAGGACGATGAACAGGACCATGAGCAGGGTCATCATGTCGGCGTAGGAGACGAGCCACCGCTCGTGGTTCTCGTGTTCCTCCTCGTCGTGGCCGCCCTTGTTGTGTCTGGTGTGCGCGCCGGCCTTCGCCGCGTGTCCACCGCTCATGTCGGCGGCCCCCCTTCAGGTCGTTGCAACGCCGTCGGGGATGACATCGGACCGACCGCCCGACAGAAGAGTCGTGGGGCGGTGCCGTGCGGGTGCGCGCAGGTTCGCGGGAATCGGGCAAATACCCCGTCGGGCGAAAAATCCGCTATGTCGTGGCGCGGAGCGCCCGACATAGCGTTCGGGGACACCCCGGCGCGGTGTTGGAGCGCTGTGGCGGTGTGGTGCTCCCCTGGACACCGGCTCGCGATGCGGGAGCCGATGTCACGTCGCGGCTGGGGTGCCCGCTTGCGCTGTTGGGAGTGGCCTGGCGTTGCGGCCGGAGCGCCCCGGCTCGCGGTGCGGGAGTGGCCTCGCTTGCGGCCCGAGCGCCCCGGCTCGCGGGGCGTGAGCGTGCGGCACGGCGGCGGTGCGGAGGGTCTCGGGGGTGCGCCTGGCAACGGCGCCCCGGCACTGCGCTCAGGACACCCGCTGGCCGTGGCGGGTGTAGAGCGCGGCGAAGCCCGTCCCCACGCACAGGGCCGCCGAGCTCAGCCCCAGCGACCAGTGCACGCCGATCGCCGCGCCCAGGACGCCCACCGTCACGCCGCTGCCCGCGCGCAGGCCCGCCGAGGCGACGTTGTACACGCCGATGACGCGGCCCCGTTCGTCCGGCGGGGCGAGCAGCTGGGTCACGGTCTGGCCGATCGACATCGCCGCGAGGTTCGCGACGCCGCCGATGAAGAGCAGGACGACGGCCAGCCAGAGGTTGCCGGCGACGGCGAAGAGGAGACTGCTGAGGCCGTACGCCAGCGTCGTCACGATCGCCGCCCGGACCGTCGGGCGCATCCAGCCCGTCGCCTCCAGGAGCAGGCCGCCGGCCACCCCGCCGGCGCCCGCGGCGAAGAGCAGGATGCCGTACACGTCCGCGCTGCCCGGGCTCAGGTCCTCGGCGAAGGTCGGCATCGTGGCCTGCATCGCGGTACCGACGAAGAACGACGCGAGGCCGGCCAGGATGATCATGCTGATCAGGGTGTGGTCGCCGGCCACGCGGCGCAAAACCTTCACGGTGTCGAGCAGGCCGACGCGCGGCCCGGCGGGGCGGCCGTGTCGGGTGTGGCCGGTGAACCTGGTGCGGAACAGGAACAGCGTCAGCGGCAGGTAGAACGCGATGTTCGTGAGGATGCCCGCCTTCGGGCCGAGCCACAGCAGCAGGCCGGAGCCGACCGCCGGGCCGAACAGGACGCCGAGGCTGCGGAAGGTCGCGTTGAGGCGCACGGCCGAGACGAGCTCCTCGTCGCCGACGAAATCGTGCAGCATGAGCTGCTCGCCCGGGCCCCAGAGGGAGCCCGCCATGCCGTGCAGCACCAGCAGTACACAGGCCTCCCAGACCTGCAGCGAGTCGGTGATGAACAGGATGCCCCAGAGCAGGGAGACCAGCATGAACAGCGCCTGGGCGGCCTGGATGACCCGGCGGCAGTCGTAGCGGTCGGCGAGCCCGCCGAACCACACCGAGAACAGCAGGAACGGCACCCAGTGGCTGATCACCTGGAAGCCGGCGAGGGCCTCGGAGTGGAACTTCTGCCACAGCACCCAGTAGGTGATCACGTGCTCGACGTTGTCGGCCATCATCGACAGCGCCGCGCCGAAGAGGTACGGGCGGCAGTCGCGGTTGCGCAGGGCGGCGAAACGGCGGGCGGCCGGGGCGGCGGCGGTGGTCACCGCGTAAGCCTCCAATGATCCTTACAGCTACGTGGCGGCAGAGGGCCTGAAAGTGACGACTGCAACAAACCTGCAAACGCCACGCGTTGACTCCCCGCAGTGCCGGTGCCAACGTGGTCGCCAGGAATGCGCTTTCCTGTGACTGGAGGACCGATGCACGTAGGGATCCGGGCCGGCCTTACCGCCGCCACGGTGGCCGGGCTGGTCGCGACCGGCGTGGTCTTAGCCGCCCAGGCCAACGCCGGCTCGCCGGCGGTGCCCGCCCAGGCGCGCGGGGTCCTGGCCGCCAACGACGGCTGGGGCTCGGCGGGCGCGGGCACCACGGGCGGCTCCGCCGCCGACGACGCGCACGTCATCGTCGTGCGGACCCGCGACGAGCTCGCCGCCGCGGTGGCCGGCAGCACGCCGAAGATCGTGCTGGTGGCGGGCACGATCGACGCCAACGAGGGCCGCAGCTGCACCGACTACGCGGACCCGGAGTACAACCTGCAGGCGTACCTGACCGCGTACGACCCGGCGACCTGGGGCCGCGTGGCGCCCACCGGGCCGCTGGAGGACGCGCGGGTCCGCTCGGCGAAGAACCAGGGCCTCAAGGTCAAGATCGACGTCGGGGCCAACACGACGATCTACGGGCTGCGCAACGCCCGGATCAAGGGCGGCGATCTGCTGCTCACCAACGTCAACAACGTGATCATCCGCAACGTGGCCTTCGAGGACGCGTACGACTGCTTCCCGGCCTGGACGCCGACCGACGGGGCCACGGGCAACTGGAACTCGCTGTACGACAGCGTGTCGCTCAGCGGCGCCACGAACGTCTGGCTGGACCACAACTCGTTCACCGACGGCGCGAACCAGGACGTGAACCAGCCGATCTACCTCGCCCGGCCCTACCAGGTGCACGACGGTTCCTCGGACATCATCAAGGGCTCCGACTACGTGACGGTGTCGTACAACAACTACTTCGAGCACGACAAGACCATGCTGATCGGCTCGACGAACACGCCGGGCGTCGACGTGGGCAAGCTGCGCGTCACGCTGCACCACAACCGGTTCGCCGACGTCGGCCAGCGGGTGCCGCGGGTCCGCTTCGGCCAGGTGGACGTGTACAACAACTACTACTACGCCACCGACGAGGACACGTTCGTCTACGCGATCGGCGTGGGCGTGCAGTCGCAGGTGTACGCCGAGAACAACTTCGTGCTGCGCAGCGCCGACACCCCGCTCAACGCGTTCGTCTACAACTGGGGCGGCACGCAGATGACGGAGAAGGGCACCCTCGCGCGGGTCGGCACCGGGCCGGTCGTGGCGGTGAACCTGCTGAACGAGTACAACGCGGCGTTCGACCCGGACATCGCGACCGACGCCGGCTGGACCCCGGCCCTGCGGGCGAGCCTCGACGCCACGGCCGACGTGCCGGGGATCGTGACCAGGAACGCGGGCCCGGGCAAGCTCCCGGCCTGATCGAGACGCGCGGGCCGGTCGTCCAGGAGGGCGGCCGGCCCGCGTGCGTCCGGCGAACGCGGGTCGCCGAGGCGGCCGGCCCGCGGGGCGTCTTAGCAAGCCGAGGCGGCCGGCCCGCGCGGCGTCTCAGGAACCCGGGGTGGGCGGCCCGCTGAGCGTCGTCTCGATGAGCTGGTTCAGCCAGGTCGCCAGCTTCGCCCGCGTCCAGCCCCGCTGCTCCACCAGCAGCGCCACCGCGTGCCACGTGACAAGCGCCCACAGCGTGTCGGTGGCCCGCCCCACGGTCAGCCCGGGCCGCAGCCGTCCGGCGTCCGCCGCCGCGCGCACGAGCGCCTTGAGCCCGGCGCGGCGCGCGCGTTCGTGCCGCCGCCACGCCTCGCGCAGCACGGGCTCGGCCTGCGCGGCCTCCTCGAAGGCCCTTTCCACAGGGTACCGCCGCAGCAGCGCACCCGCGGTGTCTTCGGGCCTGGGCGCCGCCTCGGCCCGGCGCACGACGAGCAGCAGCAGGCCCGGCTTGTCGGCGAGCGCGTACACCGACTTCGGGGTGACCCCCGCCGCCTCCGCGACGGCCGCGATGGTCGTGCCCGCGTACCCGTGCCGGGCGAAGAGGCGCTCGGCCGCGACCGCGATCGCCTCCCGCGTGGCTGCGGCCTGCGCCACACGCCGGGGCGCGTGATAATTTCTCACCGCATTCGGTGCACTCATGCTCACCTCACTTCATGGTGACTATACCGAACACGAGAACCGCTGCTGACAGCGTAGGCGCAGTGGGTACAACCGCGGGGTCCGGCTCTTCTGAAGTCCTTTATGGACGGTCGGCGATCGTTGGATGGCCTAGGAAATCTTCAGGAAACCCTTTGTTCACCGACAGTTTGGTCGTAGTCTCTGTTGCGTCAGCGAGCCGCAGGAGGTGATTCCCATGGCGAAGAAGTCCAAGAAGTCGAAGAAGGACAAGAAGGGCAAGAAGAAGTAGTCCTGCCCGGACGGTGACTCGGGTCGAGTAGCCCTCGACCCGGCACACCTCCGGCAGTTACAACTGAGCGGTGAGCTCACTCGACGGATACCTCGGCGCGGTCGTCGGCCGCCTCCAGAGCGTCTTCCGCGGCCGGCTCGTCGGGGTGTACCCGGCCGGCTCGCTCGCCTTCGACGCGTACGTCCCCGGCCGCAGTGACATCGACCTGCTCGCCGTCGCCGACCACCCCGCACCCGCCGAGATCGCCGCGGTCGTCGCCGCCCTCGACCACCGCGCGCTGCCGTGCCCCGCCGCCGGCCTCGAGTTCGTGCTGTACGACCGGGCCACCCTCGCCCGCCTGGCCACCGAGGCCGGCTTCGCGCTCAACCTCAACACCGGCGCCGAGCTGCCCTACAAGGCCGAGACCGGCCCCGGCGACGGGCTCACCTTCTGGTACCCGATCGACCGCGACATGGTCCGCCAGCAGCGCCGCGCGCTCATCGGCCCGCCCTTCCCCGACCTCGTCACCCGCGTCCGCCCGCGCCGGCTGCTGCCCGTCGTCGCGGAGTCGGTCGCGGCCCAGCTCGCCGGCCTCGGCGACCACGGCGACAACGCGGTCCTCAACGGGTGCCGGGCGCTGCGGTACCACGCCGAGCACACCTGGTCGCCCAAGCGCGCCGCCGCCGCGTGGGCCGTCGAGCACCTCCCGGCGCAGGCCCCGGTGATCCGGGCCGCCCTCGCCAGCCACGCCGAGAGCCGCGCGGCGGGGCGGTCCGTGGACCGGGCCGCGGCCGAGTCGTTCCTGAAGAAGGTCCATGCAATCGTCACCGAGGCTGGTTAGGGTGTCCGGGTGCATGTCGCCGACAGTCATGACCTCATCCAGGTGCACGGGGCCCGCGAGAACAACCTGAAGAACGTCAGCGTCGAGATCCCCAAGCGCCGGCTCACCGTGTTCACTGGCGTGTCCGGCTCGGGCAAGAGCTCGCTCGTGTTCGGCACCATCGCCGCGGAGTCGCAGCGGCTCATCAACGAGACGTACAGCGCGTTCGTGCAGGGCTTCATGCCCAGCCTCGCCCGCCCCGACGTCGACCTGCTCGAGGGCCTGACCACGGCCATCATCGTCGACCAGGAGCGGATGGGCGCGAACTCGCGCTCCACCGTCGGCACCGCGACCGACGCCAACGCCATGCTGCGCATCGTGTTCAGCCGCCTCGGCACGCCGAGCGCCGGCCCGGCGTTCCACTACAGCTTCAACGTGCCCGCCGGGGCCTGCCCCCGCTGCGAGGGCATGGGCGCGGTCACCGACATCGACCTCGACGAGCTGTTCGACCGCAACAAGTCCCTCGCCGAGGGCGCGATCACGATCCCGGGGTACACCGTCGACGGCTGGCTCGTGCGCATCTTCTCGGCCTCCGGCTTCGTCGACCCCGACAAGCCGATCAAGGACTACACCGAGCAGGAGCGGCACGACTTCCTCTACAAGGAGCCGTGCAAGGTCAAGCTCGAGAACATCAACATGACGTACGAGGGGCTCGTGCCCCGCGTGCAGAAGTCCTTCCTGCAGAAGGACAAGGAGGCCCTGCAGCCGCACCTGCGCGCCTTCGTCGAACGGGCGGTCACCTTCACCGCCTGCCCCGAGTGCGGCGGCACCCGGCTCAACCAGGCCGCGCTCGCCTCGCGCATCGGCGGGGCGAACATCGCCGACGCCTGCGCGATGCAGATCAGCGACCTCGCCGAGTGGGTGCGCGGGATCGAGGACCGCTCGGTCGGGCCGCTGCTGGGCACCCTGCAGCGCACGCTCGACTCGTTCGTGGAGATCGGCCTGGGGTACCTCTCGCTCGACCGGCCGTCGGGCACGCTGTCCGGTGGCGAGGCCCAGCGGACCAAGATGATCCGGCACCTCGGCTCGTCGCTCACCGACGTGTCGTACATCTTCGACGAGCCGACGGTCGGCCTGCACCCGCACGACATCGAGCGCATGAACGGCCTGCTGCAGCGCCTGCGCGACAAGGGCAACACGGTGCTCGTGGTGGAGCACAAGCCCGACACGATCGCGATCGCCGACCACGTCGTCGACCTCGGCCCGGGCGCGGGCGGGGCGGGCGGCACGGTGTGCTTCGAGGGCACCGTCGAAGGGCTCCGGCGCAGCGGTACCCTGACCGGCCGCCACCTGGACTACCGCGCCGGACTGCGGCCTTCCTTCCGCAAGCCGAACGGGTTCCTGCAGGTGCGGGGCGCGAACACCCACAACCTGCGCGACGTCGACGTCGACATCCCGCTGGGCGTGCTCGTGGTGGTCACCGGCGTCGCGGGCTCGGGCAAGAGCTCGCTCATCCACGGCTCCATCCCGAAGGGCGCCGGCGTCGTCTCCGTCGACCAGGGCGCGATCCGCGGCTCGCGGCGCAGCAACCCGGCGACGTACACCGGCCTGCTCGAGCCGATCCGCAAGGCCTTCGCCAAGGCCGGCGGGGTGAAGCCGGCCCTGTTCAGCGCGAACTCCGAGGGCGCCTGCCCGAACTGCAACGGCAACGGCGTCATCTACACCGACCTGGCCATGATGGCCGGCGTGGCGACGGTCTGCGAGGAGTGCGAGGGCAAGCGCTTCCAGGCCTCGGTGCTGGAGTACCGGCTGGGCGGGCGCAACATCGCCGAGGTCCTGGCCATGCCGGTCACGGAGGCGCACGAGTTCTTCGCCACCGGCGAGTCGCGCATTCCGGCCGCCCACACGATCCTGTCCCGCCTGGCCGACGTCGGCCTCGGCTACATCAGCCTCGGCCAGCCCCTGACGACCCTGTCCGGCGGCGAGCGCCAGCGGCTCAAGCTGGCGATCCACATGGCGGAGAAGGGTGGGGTGTACGTCCTCGACGAGCCCACCACCGGCCTGCACCTGGCCGACGTGGAGCAGCTGCTGGGCCTGCTGAACCGCCTGGTCGAGGCGGGCAAGTCGGTGATCGTGATCGAGCACCACCTGGCCGTCATGGCCTCGGCCGACTGGATCATCGACATCGGCCCGGGCGCCGGCCACGACGGCGGCACTGTAGTGTTCCAGGGCACCCCGGCCGACCTGGTCCGGGCCCGCTCCACCCTGACCGGTCGCCACCTGGCCGACTACGTCGCCACGGAAAGGCCGGCATGACCAAGAGCCTCGACGCCGAGTACTTCGACGAATGGTACGCGAACATCGCCGAGTCCCCGGTGCGCGACGCCATCATCGCGCGGACCCTCGGCGTGCCCGCCGACCTGCGCCTGCCCGGCATCCTCACCGGCCCGGGCCTGGCCGAGGTGGGCGCGGCCCTGCGCCTGCCCGGCGACGGCCTGCTGCTGGACATCGCGTGCGGCCGCGGCGGGTACGGCATCGAGCTCGCGCGCCGCGCCCAGGCCCGCCTCATCGGCGTCGACTTCGCCGCCGTGGCCCTGGCCGCGGCCGTCCCGCTGGCCGCCGAGCGGCTGCCCGGCCGCGCCGAGTTCCGCGTCGGCACCCTGACCGCGACCGGCCTGCCCGACGACTGCGCCGACGGCCTGATGTGCATCGACGCGGTCCAGTTCGCCGCCCCGCCGCTGGCCGCCCTGAACGAGTTCCGCCGCCTCCTGAAGCCCGGCGGCCGTCTCGTCCTGACCTGCTGGGACGCCACGGACCCGGCCGACGAGGCGGTACCGGCCCGCATCCACGGCGTCGACCTCGCCCGCGACCTCCCGCTGGCCGGCTTCACCGACATCGAGGTACACGACAAACCGGACTGGCGCCGCGCCGAGCGCTCCCTGTGGGAGGAGGCGCTCGAGGCCCCGGAGGACGACGCAGCGGTACGCGCACTGCAGGACGAGGCCCGCCGCTCCCTGGCCACGTTCGACTCCATGCGCCGCGTCTTCGCCACGGCAACGGCCTAACCCGCCCGCTCCCGCCAGAAGGCCAGGTTCGTCTGCGCGATCTTCGTGGTCTGGTGGCCCGGCCGGCGTCGGCATAGGCGGTGATGACGCTCGCGCGGGATCCCGCGGTGACCCAGACCAGCAGATCGATGCGGTCGTCGTCCCACTGCCGGCGGCGAGCTGCGTCTTGCCGACCCCTCCATGCCGGCGAGGACCTGGCACACCACGACGGGGCGGGCGTCGTTCGAAGCGACCTTCGTGGCCAGGCTGCGGTCCAGCCGCCGGTCGGCCAGCACCGGTACGACGCCGACCTGGACCGGCCACGTCACCGCCCGCCGCTCGGTGACGGTGACCGGGCCGTAGAAGTTGCCGGTCGGGCCGAGGACGGGCCCGGCGGGGGAGGGCCCTACTCCGCCGCCGGCGGGGCTGGGGGACTCGGGACCTGGCCGTACTGCACGGTCACGGGCCCCGTCATGGTGGCCGCGGAAGGGCCGTAGCTGGTGCCCACCTGCATGGTGTTGCCGTCGCCGATCTGGATGCCGTGGCTGTCGCGCACGTCCACCTGGTACTTGGCGGCCGGCCGGGCCAGGTCGAGGACCTTGCGCGCGGCGGCCAGGATCGCCTCGTCGTGGTCGGCGCCGCTCGCCCCGAGGTCCGCGCCGAGCCGCGCCTGCCACACCTGAGGATCGGGGGTCGGCTCGGCGTCGAGCTGCACGGCGGAGGCGCGCCCGTCGAGCCGGTGCCGCAGGGCGCTGCGCAGACCCGCGTACGCGTCGCCGACCGCGGTGCTCGCCGCCGCCGACGTGCCCGAGGCGGCCCCGGCGACGAGCGCGGCGATGATGATGTCCAGGCCGGTCATGCCGTCGATTGTCGCAGTCGGGCACGACGGCGGAACCCGGACCAGGACGGCCGTCCGGCTCCAATCTGATCGCCCGGACGGTCAGCCGGAACGGCACGGCGCCACAAAGAAGGCGGTCACGCAGGTCAACCCCAGCCGCGCAGCGGCTGCGTCGTGAGTGCGCAGGACGAGCACGGTGCCACGTCAAACCGCGGTCAAGCTGGCCCGTCAGTGCGCAGGATGAGCCACGGTGCGACGTAAACCGCGGTCGCCGGCGCGGGCGGTGTCGTGAGTGCGCAGGACGGTCGCGGTGCCACGTCAACCGCGTTCAGGCTGCGTCTTCCGGGTGCGTGGGAGGGGCCCCGCGGTGCCACGTATACCGCGGTCAAGCTGCGGCGCCAGGGCGTGGGACGAGCCGCGGTGCCGCGCAAACCGCCTTCAAGCTGCAGCGCCAGGGCGCAGGACGAGCCGCGGTGCGACGCAAACCGCGATCGCGGCACGGCGATGCCGGCCGATGCGCCACGGCGACACCTGAACCGCGGTCGCGCTGCGGCTGCGTCGCGCGGAGAGGCTGGCTGCCAGGGCCACACGTAGGTCGCCGTCGCGGCGTGGCTGCGTCGCCCGGGCGATCAGGGCGGAAACGTCACCGTGACACGTAAACCGCCGGTGGGCCGTGGCTGGGCGGACAGGTCGGCGCCGTGCGCGTTGGCGATCGCGCGGACGATGGCGAGGCCGAGACCGTAGCCGTCGCGGGCGGCGCGCACGCGCTGGGCGCCGAGGCGCTGGAAGGGCTGGAAGAGGCGGTCCAGCTCATCCGGCGGTACCACCGGGCCCGTGTTCTCCACGACCAGCGTCGCCCGGCCGTCGACGAGATCCGTCGCCACGGTCACGGTGCCGCCCTCCACGTTGTGTTTGACCGCGTTGCCGATCAGGTTGACGATCATGCTCTCCACCAGGTCGGCGTCGCCCGTGAGCGGGGCCGCCCGCAGCGTCGGCCGCAGCCTCGGGCCGTCCAGCGGGACCACGTCGAGCGTGCGGGCGACGGCCTCGGCGAGATCAAAGGGGGCGGCGTGCTCGACGCCCTGCTCGCCGGTGGCCAGGGTCAGCAGGGAGTCGATGAGGCGGGCCTGGCTCTCGCCCAGCGCGAGCACCTCGTGGGCCGCGGCCCGCAGCTCGTCCCGCGAGGCCTCCGGGTCGGCCAGCGTCACCTGCAGCAGGGCCCGCTGGGCGGTCAGCGGTGTGCGCAGCTCGTGTGCGGCGCTGGCCACGAACCGGCGCTGGGCGGCGAAGGACGCCTCGAGCCGGGCGAACAGGTCGTCGAGGGTCCCGGCGAGCTCGCCGAACTCGTCGCGGCGCCCGGTCGGACCGAGGCGGCGGTGCAGGTTGGTCGCGGAGATCTCCCGGGCCGTGTCGACCATGCTGCGCAGGGGCCGCAGGAAGCGGCCGGCGACCAGCCACCCGAGCGCGATCGCGACGACCAGCATGGCCAGTATCGAGAAGACCACGAGCGGTACGAGCCGGGAGGGCGTCTCCACGTCGGCACCCTCCGGCGGCACGGTGCCGTCGCCGACGGGTGAGCTCTGGCTCGCGCCGAAGAGCGGGACGAGCAGCAGCACGATGCCGGACACGAGGAACGGGCCGGCGTACAGGAACGTCAGCTGGCGGCGCACCGTCCATCGCCATCTCATGCCGGGCCGCCCTCGCTCGCACCGACCACCAGCACGACGCCCGACACCAGGAAGGGCAGCTGACAGCGCACCGCCCATCGCCACCCCGGACCGGGCCGCCCAGCGGCCCGGCGCCCGACCCCGTCAGCTGAAGGCGTGCTGTCCATCGCCGGCCTCATGCCAGGCCGACCATCAGCCTGGCGCCTGGAACCGGGAACGTCGGTTGACGGCGTGCCGTCCATCGCTCTCCTCATGCCGGGCCGACCCGGTAGCCGGCCTCGCGGACCGTGTGGATGACAGGCGGGTCGCCGAGGCGGCTGCGCAGCCTTCGCACCGTCGTCTTCACCGCCGTCGTGAACGGGTCCGCGGCCTCGTCCCAGACCCGCTCCAGCAGGTCCTCGGCGGACACCGGGCGCCCGCCCGCGGCCATGAGGCACTCCAGCACGCCGAACTCCTTCGGGCTCAGGTCCAGGCGCAGCCCGCCGCGGGTGGCGATGTGCCGGGACGGGTCCAGGGTGAGATCGCCGACGGTGAGCACCGGCGGCAGCGCGGTCGTCGGGCGGCGGCCCAGGGCCCGGATGCGGGCCACGAGCTCGTCGAAGTCGAACGGCTTGGGCAGGTAGTCGTCGGCGCCGAGGCCGAGCCCCTCCACCCGGTCGCGGACGGTGCCCGACGCGGTCAGCATGAGCACGCGGCTGGCCGGGTGCTCGGCGACGATGTGCCGGCACACCGTGTCGCCGGCGACGCGGGGCAGGTCGCGGTCGAGGACGACCACGTCGTACCGCGTGACCGCCAAACGGTCGAGCGCCTCGGCGCCGTCGAGGACCACATCCACGGCCAGGCCCTCGCGGCGCAAACCGGTGCCGATGGTCCGGGCCAGAATCTCGAAGTCCTCCACGACGAGCACGCGCATGCCTCCACCTTGCCAGGCCCCCGGTGTCAACGAGGTGACACCCGACGACACCTGGCTGCCACCGTCCGCCGCGTAGAACCGAAACCATGCATGACGCCACCATCACCGTCGACGGGCTGCGCAAGCGGTTCGGCCCCACCCTCGCCCTCGACGGCATGACGTTCACGGTCCGGCCCGGGCTTGTCACCGGGTTCGTCGGACCGAACGGGGCCGGGAAGTCGACCACCATGCGCGTGATCCTCGGGCTCGACGCCGCCGAGGCGGGCGCCGCGCTCGTCGGCGGGCGGCCATATCGCGCCCTCGACCGCCCCCTGTGCCACCTGGGCTCGCTGCTGGACGCCGCGGCCCTGCAGCCGGGCCGGACGGCGCGCAACCACCTGCTGTGGCTCGCCCACTCGCAGGGGCTGCCGTCCCGCCGCGTCGACGAGGTGCTGGAGCTGGCCGGCCTCGGCGGTGTCGGGCAGCGGCGCGCCGGCGGCTACAGCCTCGGCATGCGCCAGCGGCTCGGCATCGCCGCCGCCCTGCTCGGCGACCCGCCCGCGCTGATGCTCGACGAGCCGTTCAACGGCATGGACCCGGAGGGCATCATCTGGATGCGGACGTTCCTGCGCGAGCTGGCCCGCGAGGGCCGGGCGGTGCTCGTCTCCAGCCACCTCATGAGCGAGCTGCAGGGCACCGCCGACCACGTGGTCGTGGTCGGCCGCGGGCGGGTCATCGCCGACGCGGGCGTGGCGGAGCTGCTGACCGGCGCCGCCAACGGCAGGATCGTCGTGCGGTCCGCCGCGATCGAGCGGGCTTCTGCGGTACTGCAGCAGCAAGCCGAAACCGTCGTCCCCAACGGCGACGGCACCCTGACCGTCACCGGCGCGGCCGCGGAGGATGTCATCGCCGCGCTCACCCGGGCCGGCGTTCCCTTCTCCGAGGTCGCCGCGCACCGCGCCACCCTCGAGGACGCCTACCTCGAACTGACCCGCGACGCGGTCGAGTTCCGCGCCACGACCCCGGGGGAGGACCGATGAGCTTCCTGCGCGTACTGCACGCCGAGTGGACGAAGCTGCGCACCCTGCGCGGCTGGGTGCTGGGGCTGTTCGCCGGGGCCGCGGTCATCGTCGCGCTCGGCCTCGCCCCGGGCCGGATGGGCTCGTGCGACGTCTCCGACTGCACCCCGACGCTCGGGCCCGAGGGCCAGGCCGTCGCCGACAACTCCACCTACGTACACCGAAACCTCACCGGCGACGGCAGCATCACCGTGCGGGTCGCGGACCTCACCGGGCAGCTGCCGGCCTTCGACGGGCCGCAGATGCGTGACGGGCTCGCGCCGTGGTCCAAGGCCGGTCTCATGATCAAGGACGGCACCAAGGCCGGCGCGGCGTACGCGGCCGTGATGCTGACCGGCGAGCACGGCGTGCGGATGCAGTACAACTACGTCCACGACCAGGGCCGCCCGAGCAGCGCGAAGATCAAGCCGCAACCGGTGTGGCTGCGGCTGGCCCGCACCGGCGACACGGTCAAGGCCGAGCAGTCGACCGACGGGAGCGCGTGGACCGAGGTCGGCACCGCGCGGCTGCCGGGCCTGCCCGCGACCGTGACCGCGGGGATGTTCGCCACCTCGCCGCAGTACTCCGAGCAGGTCGACGAGTCCGTCGTGCTCTCCGGCGTCTCGGGCGGCCCGAGCATCGCCACCGGCACGTTCGAGAACCCGGCGACCAGCGGCGCCTTCTCGCCGGACTGGGAGGGGCCCGCCGGCGTCGCCCCGCAGGAGCCGGCGCCGCCGAGCGCGCCGGACGCGAGCCGGGCCCGGTCGGCCGGGCCGCAGACCGGCTTCGTGAAGACCGCCGACGGCTGGACCGTTACGGGGTCCGGGGACATCGGGCCCGCCGTGTCGGGCGCGTCCGGCGGCAGCGTGACGATCAGCCAGACGCTGGTCGGCACCTTCCTCGGGCTGATCTTCATCGTGGTGGTCGGGGCGGTGTACGTCACCGGGGAGTACCGCCGCGGCATGATCCGCACCACGCTCGCGGCCGTGCCGCACCGCGGACGTGTCCTGGCCGCGAAGGCCCTCGTCCTCGGCGCCGCGGTGTTCGGGCTCGGACTGGCCGTCGCGGCGGTCGTGGTCACCGGCGGGCAGGCAGTGCTGCGCGGCAACGGGGTCGCGGTCGCCTACGTCTCGGCCGCGACCGAGCTGCGGGTCATGGCCGGCACCGGGCTGTTGCTGGCCGGGTGCGCGGCGCTCGCGGTCGGCGTCGGGTCGCTGGTGCGCCGGGGCGTCACCGCGGTCACGGTGTCGATCGTCGTGATCGTGCTGCCGTACCTGCTGTCGGTCACGGTGCTGCCGCTGCGGGCCAGCGACTGGCTGCTGCGGTTCACCCCGGCGGCGGCGTTCGCGCTGCAGCAGAGCGAGCCGCGCTGGGAGCAGGTCGACAACATCTACTCGCCCGCCGACGGGTACTTCCCGCTCTCCGCGTGGGGTGGCCTGGCCGTGCTCGCCGTGTGGGTCGCGGTGGTGCTGGGCGGGGCCGGGTACCGGCTGGGGCGGAGGGACGCGTGAGGACCGCACTGCACGCCGAGTGGACGAAGCTGCGCACGACCCCGGGCACGTGGTGGCTGCTGCTCGGCGCCGCGGCGGCGACGATCGGGCTGAGCGCGTTCGCGTCGGGGGCGGTCTCGTGCGCCGTGCGCTGCTCCGCCGATCTCGGCAAGGTCTCGCTCACGGGGGTTCAGCTCGGGCAGGCCGTGATCGCGATCCTGGCGGCGCTGGTGATCGGCAATGAGTACGCGACGGGCATGGTGCGCGTCAGCCTCGCCGCGGTGCCGCGCCGCACCCGCCTGCTCGCCTCCAAGGCCGCGGTGCTGCTCGCCACGACCACGGCGGCGTCGGTGGTGGGCGTCGCCGGGTCGGTCCTCGCCGGGCGGGCGCTGCTGCCCGCGCACGAGTTCGTGTGGCGGCCGGTGGTCGGCTCGGTGCTGTACCTCGAGCTGATCGCGCTGCTGAGCCTCGGCCTGGCGACGGCGGTGCGCAGCCCCGCGGCGGCGGCCGGGATCGTGCTGGGGCTGCTGTACGCCTGGCCGATCCTCGCCCTGGCCATGTCCGACAAGACGTGGCGGCGGCACCTGGAGCAGGTCGGGCCGGGGACCGCCGGCAGCGCCGTGCAGGCCACGAAGGACCTGGCGGCGCTGCCGATCCAGCCCTGGGCCGGTCTGGGTGTGCTGGCGCTGTGGGCCCTCGGCGCCCTGTTGCTGGGCTGGGTGGTGCTGGTTCGTCGCGACGGATAGGCCTGGTGCTCGCTGAGGAGCGCGTGGGCTGGTCGGGGCGGATCCGTCGTGGCGGTTCGGCCTGGTGCTCGCCGAGGGAGTTGCGCGCAGCGTGGTGCTGGTTCGTCGCGACGGGCAGGCCGGTGTTGTGGAGCTGGGGGTGGTTCTTGTCCGGCGCGGGCTTCAGGCCAGGTGCTCGGTGAAGAACTCGGTGGCGGCCTGGGTGGCGCGGGCTACGTAGGGCTCGTTGTCGTACAGGTCGATGTGCAGGTCGCAGTCCAGCCATTCGATGCGCTTCGGGCCCGTCGCCCCCTCGTGGAGGCGGGCGGCGAGGTCCGGGGAGCAGTACGCGTCGACCTTGCCGTGTACGACCAGCAGCGGGGTTCGGGCCAGCAGCGGCGCGGCGCCCAGGGCGTCGAACGTCATCAGGCTGTGCAGGGAGCCGCGGGTGACCCGGTTCTCCCAGGTGGCGGCGGCGGAGCGGGCGGTGCCGTAGTAGGCCCACGGCTCGTCGCCGCCCATCGCGGCCTCGGCGCCGTTGTCCGCCACGGCCGGGATGTACTCGTCGTAGCGTTCGACGAAGGTCTGCAGCGCCGCGCGGTACCCGTCGGAGAACTCGGGGCTGTTGTAGCCGCCCGCGATACCGGCTACGGCCCTCACCCGCGGGTCCTGGGCCGCCGCGCGCACCGCGTAGCCGCCGCCCAGGCACACGCCGAGCAGGCCGATCCGGGCCGGGTCGACCGCCGGGTGGGCGGCCAGCTTGGACACCGCGGCCCGCAGGTCGGCGAGCTTGCCCTGGGTGTCCTCGTGGCCGCGGCGGCCGCCGCTGGCGCCGAAGCCGCGGTGGTCGAACGCGAGCGTGACGAAGCCGGCCTCGGCCAGGCGCTGCGCGTAGGCGCCCGCTACCTGCTCCTTGACGCCGGTGAACGGGCCGGTGACCGCCAGCGCCGGTCGCCGCCGGGCGCCTTCGGGGCGGCGCAGGTGCCCGGCGAGCTCTATGCCGTCAGTTACAAATGCAATTTCTTCGAGGTGTACCGCCATGCGCCGAACGATAGGCTTTGCCGACGGTACCGAACCAGAAGGCACTTCGTGGTGCCCATGCCGGCGGGAGGCCTTGTGGCGCTGGTGATCCCCGACGTTCTCGACGAGACGTGCGCGACGCGGCAGGCCCTCGAGCGGCTCGCCGCCAAGTGGCGGGTGCTCCTGGTGTACGCCCTCGCCGCGGGGCCGCAGCGGCACGCCGAGCTGCGCCGGCGCGTGCCCGGCATCACGCAGAAGGTGCTCACCGAGACCCTGCGCGGCATGGAGGCCGACGGGCTGGTGGAGCGGCGGGTGCTGAAGGAGGCGGCGCCGCAGCACGTGGAGTACGCGCTGAGCCCGCTGGGCAAGACGCTCGAGGGCCCGCTGCAGGCGATCTGCGACTGGGCGGCGATGAATGTTACACCGTCACCAGCGTCCTGACCTGCGCACTTTCACGCCCGTCGATCAGTCCGCACAAAAGTGTCGTACCCCCGGCCTAATCTCCGGGCATGCGCCGCCCCGTCGTCATCGCCGCACTGGCCGCCGTCTCGGTCGCCGCCGCCACACTCGTCGGCGTGCTGCCCGCCGCGGCCGCCGAGCCGTATCTCGACCCGACCCTGCCCGTGTCGCAGCGGGTCGCCGACCTCATGTCGCGCATGAGCCTCGACGAGAAGCTCGGGCAGATGACGCAGGCCGAGCGCGGGTCGGCGTCGGCCGCGGACGTGACGAACTACCGGCTCGGGTCGATCCTGTCCGGGGGCGGCTCGGCGCCGTCGCCGAACAACGCGAGCGCCTGGGCCGACATGACCGACAACTTCCAGCGCGGGGCGCTCGCCACGCCGCTGAAGATCCCGATCCTGTACGGCTCCGACGCCGTGCACGGGCACAACAACGTCGTCGGGGCCACGATGTTCCCGCACAACATCGGCCTCGGCGCGACCCGTGACACGGCGCTGGCCCAGCAGGTCGGCCGGGTCACCGCCGACGAGGTCAAGGGCACCGGGGTGCACTGGACGTTCTCGCCGTGCCTGTGCGTGGCCCGCAACGACCGCTGGGGCCGCACCTACGAGTCGTTCGGGGAGAAGCCCGAGCTGCCGGTGTCGATGGCGACGATCATCGACGGGTACCAGTCCGGCGGCGTCCTGGCCACGGCCAAGCACTACGTCGGCGACGGCGGCACCACCGGCGGCGTCGACCAGGGCGACACCCAGATCTCCGAGACCGAGCTGCGCGCGATCCACCTGCCGCCGTTCCAGGAGGCGGTGCGCCGCCACGTCGCCTCGGTGATGGTCTCCTTCTCGTCGTTCAACGGCCAGAAGCTGCACGGCAACGACTACCTGATCAACGGCGTCCTCAAGGGCGAGCTCGGCTTCGACGGGTTCGTCGTCTCCGACTGGAACGGCATCGACCAGATCGAGGGCGGCGAGGGCTTCACCGCCTCCGAGGTCCGGCGGGCCGTCAACGCGGGCATCGACATGGTGATGGTACCGACGGCGTGGAAGCAGTTCATCGACACGCTCCGCGGCGAGGTTCAGGCCGGGCGGGTGCCGCAGGCCCGCATCGACGACGCGGTGCGCCGGATCCTGACCAAGAAGTTCGAGTTCGGGCTCTTCGAGCACCCGTACGCGGACCGCTCGCTCACCGGCACCGTGGGCAACGCCGCGCACCGGACGGTCGCCCGGCAGGCCGTGCGCGAGTCCCAGGTGCTGCTCAAGAACACCGGCGTGCTGCCCCTGGCCAAGAGCGGCAAGATCTTCGTGGCCGGCAAGAGCGCCGACAACATCGGCCTGCAGAGCGGCGGCTGGACGGTCAGCTGGCA
This sequence comes from Dactylosporangium sp. McL0621, assembly GCF_049995355.1. Classification (NCBI taxonomy): domain Bacteria; kingdom Bacillati; phylum Actinomycetota; class Actinomycetes; order Micromonosporales; family Micromonosporaceae; genus Dactylosporangium; species Dactylosporangium sp. McL0621. Next base: position 6,428,087 of record NZ_CP188259.1, on the reverse strand, counting down.
GGGCGCGGCCGGCAACACGACGCCGGGCACCACGATCCTGCAGGGCATCCGCGCGTCGGCGGGGTCGTCGGCGACGGTCACGTACAACTCCTCGGGCTCCGGCATCGACCGCAGCTACAACGTCGCTGTGGCGGTCGTCGGCGAGACCCCGTACGCGGAGGGCCAGGGCGACCGCCCGAGCTCCCTCGGCCTGGACGCCACCGACCTCGCGACCCTCAACACCCTCAAGGCGTCCGGCGTCCCGGTCGTCGTGGTCCTCGTCTCCGGCCGGCCGCTGGACATCGCCGCGCAGCTGCCCGACTGGAGCGGCCTGGTCGCCGCGTGGCTGCCCGGCACCGAGGGCGGCGGCGTGGCCGACGTGCTGTTCGGCGACTACGCGCCGACCGGGAAGCTGCCGGTGACGTGGATGCAGTCGGCGTCGCAGGAGCCGATCAACGACGGCGACGGCAAGACGCCGCTGTTCGCCTACGGCTACGGCCTGACCTACACCACGACGCCCCCGCCGGGCGCGCCGGGCCAGCCGGGCACCCCGGCCGTCTCGGCCGTGACCAGCACCTCGGCCACGCTGACCTGGACCGCCCCGACGACGGGGACGACGGCCGTGTCGTACGGCGTGTACCGCGGCTCGACGCTGCTGGCCACGGTCGCCTCCACGACGTACCAGCTGACCGGTCTCACCCCGAACACGACCACGTCCTACACCGTCGTCGCGACCGACTCGGCGGGCCGCACGGGCCCGGCCTCGGCGGCGGCCACGGTCACCACCCCGCCGACCACGACGTCGCCCTCACCGTCGACGCCGCCGCCGGCGGCCGGGTGCGCCGTGACGTACTCGGTGAACGACTGGGGCGGCGGCTTCACGGGCACCGTGTCGGTGAAGAACACGGGCACCACGACGGTGAACGGCTGGACGCTGAGCTTCACCTTCCCCGGCAACCAGAAGGTCTCGCAGGGCTGGTCGGCCGCCTGGTCCCAGTCGGGGGCGGTGGTGACCGCGAAGAGCGAGGCGTGGAACGGCACCCTGGCCCCGGGGGCGTCGCAGTCGGCGGGCTTCAACGCCACGTACAGCGGCTCCAACCCGCGCCCGACGTCCTTCACCCTGAACGGAGCCGCCTGCACCGTGTCGTAGACGGCCCGTGACTAACAAGATCCACGAAACGGCGCTAGCGATGATCTTGCCAGCAGCAGCGGCGGAAACAGCAGCAGCGGCAAAACGGCCGGCCAGGCGATCGAGATGACCGCCACGCTACTGACCACATAGGCCAGGCTGCGCCATGGCCATCGCGACAGGACGAATCGGACGGGGTTGCCCGCCATCGCCCGCCACACGCTCGTCGCCACGGTCACGAACCTACGACGCAGCAGTTGGAGGAGCGGTGTCAGCCCGCACCGATGACGCCGAGCAGCGAAGTGGCGGGTTCCAGCGCCAAGAGTGCGCTGTCCGCTGCCACGAGTAGCAGCAGACATGCGGTCAGGGTCGTGATGACACCGAGTGTGCTGTGCATGAACCTGACGCGGGTGGCGCTCGGGTCGCCGGCGATACGCCGCTTCCAGAAATGGGCGCTCGCCAGGCCGGTTGCCACCATCAGCGTGGCGGAAATCGCCACCGTGACCCAGTAGTATCGCTCGACCTCGCCGAGCAGCACCGTCAGCGCAGGGGAACCGGCGTGCGGGCTGGCCGAATCCGTCAGCCCTTCGCGCATCTCACTCAAAACCTGTGCAAGTTTTCCGTCGGCGGTTCTACCGGGTAGCAGCGGCAGCAACCCGATCAGAGGTACGGCCATCACCAGGATGTTCTCACTTAGCACTCCCATGGCGAGAACCGTCAACACCGTTGCGGCTGTGGCAATCGCCGCGTACCAGGGCCGGGCACGCAGGTATCTCTGCCACAGCGCGGTGGTGAGCAGGGCGAAGACAATGACCAACAACGCGCTGATCGCCACCTTGATCGCATGCCATTGGAACCAGTAGTCGACCAGCGTCGTCAGGCGGGCGGGGAACGCCGGGGTTCCGCTTCGCCAATACTCGACGAGAGCACGCCCGAGGGCGTCCTGCAGTTTCGCGCCACTGTCGTAAGCCCCGAAGGTTGGCCTCAGGAGGGCGGAGGGGGCGAGCACGAATGCTGCCACCAAAGCTGCGGCGGCCGCCAGCAGCAACCCGATCACGGACCTCGAATGCAGTCGAACAGTTTTGCAGTTGGAACCTGGTGTTGATTCGGCGGCACCAATTGTCGTGATCGGTCGAAATCGCATGGGACGACGGTAGAGAAGGGCCGCTCGGAGCGCGATGGCGCATGAGCTAGCACAACCGTGTGAGGCTGCGCTACCCGTGCGGTATAGCTGGCACTACCTCAGGTCGAGTAGCCGGGAGGAGTCTCACCTCCCGGCTATCCCAGATTTGGGCGCAACAGTCTCCCGTTGCCCAACTCCTGTCACCGTGTCTGCCGGCTGATGTTGGAACTTGGCGATGGCGGCGAATACGGTGAAGATCAGTTCGCCGCACATGTCGTCTCGGATCGGGGAGACGCTGGAGCAGTTCCGGACCCGGTTACGGGAGACCGGCGAGGCCTGAGCCGGGCCCCGCGAAGGGTGCGCCCGCGCGGGGGTGCACATCGGAGCCGGGCCCGGCGAGGCGCGTGTCCGCGCGGGGGTGCACATCGGAGCCGGGCGCAGCGAGGCGCGTGTCCGAGCCGGCCCCCGCGGGGCCAGAGGCGAGACGCGCGAGCACATCCGATTCCGGCCCCGCGCGGTACGCGATGATCACCTGTCCGTCCGTGCCGGCGATGTGCAGCACGTGACGGTACAACGGGAAGGTTCCGATCGAAGGGTGGCGGAACAGCTTCTGCTCGTCGCGCGTCGGCTGCACGTCGTGGCGCGCCCACAGCTCGCCGAACTCCGGGCTCGCGGCCAGCAGCTCCGACACGAGCGCGGCCAGCACCGCGTCGCCCGGCGCGGCCCCCACCGCGTCGCGCAGGGCGGACACGGTCGAGCGGGCCACCGCCGGCCAGTCGGCGTAGAAGGCGCGCATCGACGGGTCGCGGAACACGTCGCGGACCAGGTTGCGGCCGGGGCGGTGGGCGGGGACGAGGGCGCGGGCCAGGGCGTTGGCGGCGAGGACGTCGAAGCGGCGGCCGCGCACGTACGCGGGCACGCCCGCCCACGCGTCCAGCAGCTCCGCCACGCCGTCGGCGAGGGTCTCCGGGCCGGTCGCCACCGACGGCGGGGCGGCCAGGCGGCGCAGGTGGGCCAGGGCGTCGCCGTCGAGGCGCAGGGCGCGGCCGAGCGCGGCCAGGACCTGCTCCGACGGGTGGCGGTCGCGGCCCTGCTCGAGGCGGACCAGGTACTGCTCGCTGATCCCGGCGGCCGCGGCCAGCTCGGGCCGGCGCAGCCCGGGCACCCGCCGCCGGCCGGCCGGCGCGTCGGGGCGGATCAGGCCGCGGCGTGCCTTGAGGTACTCCCCGAGCCGGTTGTCGTCCACGCCCTATGGTGACCCTGGCCGGGTACTGGCTGCCACCGCACCGGCGGAACAAGATCGGGTCATGGCGAAGATCTGGTTCATCACCGGCACGTCCCGGGGCCTCGGCCGCGTCTGGGCGGAGGCGGCCCTCGAGCGCGGCGACCGGGTCGTGGCGGCCGCGCGGGACACCGGGAGCCTCGATGCCCTCGTCGAGCGTTTTGCCGATTCGGTACTCCCGGTAGCCCTCGACGTGCGGGACCGCGCGGCCGCGTTCGCGGCGGTCGCGGCCGGGCACGAGCGGTTCGGGCGGCTGGACGTCGTGGTCAACAACGCGGGGTACGGGCTCTTCGGCGCGCTCGAGGAGCTGTCCGAGGAGCAGGCCCGCGACCAGCTGGAGACCAACCTGCTCGGCCCGCTCTGGGTCACCCAGGCCGCCCTGCCGATCCTGCGCGCCCAGGGCCGCGGGCACGTCCTGCAGGTGTCGAGCATTGGCGGCGTCGCGGCGTTTCCGCTGCTCGGGCTGTACAACGCGAGCAAATGGGGGCTGGAGGGGCTCTCCGAGGCGCTCGCGCAGGAGGCGGCGCCGGCCGGGGTGCGCGTGACGATCGTCGAGCCCGGACCCTACGGTACCGACTGGGGCGGCGACTCGGCGGTGCGGGCCGAGCCGGACCCGGCGTACGAGCCGTTGCGCGCGGCCCGGCGCACGGCGGCGGCCGGCCACACGCCGATCGACCCCCGCGCGACCGCGAAGGCGGTGCTGGAGCTCGTCGACGCCCCGGAGCCGCCGCTGCGGCTGTTCCTGGGCACCTACCCGTACGCGATCGCCGAGCGCGCGTACGCCGAGCGCCTCGAAACGTGGCGGGCCTGGCGCGACCTGGCGGCAACGGCGGACGCCTGATCGGGCGGGCGGCCCGGCGAGTGATCGTCATGGGCCGACCCTCGGCGGCGACAGTGACGCAGGCTATCGAGTACCGAACATCCGAACGACATTCACACTACACACAGCTCGTTGCCCTCGGGGTCGGCGAGCAGGACGTGGTCCGGGCGGCCGTCGAGGTCGGCGACCCCCAGCTCGGTGGCGCCCGCGGCGACCAGGCGGTCGGCCGCGGCCCGCACCCGGGGCCAGCGCTCCTCCCACGGCGTCGCCCGGCCCCCGCCGGCCTGCACGTCGAGGTGCACCCGGTTCTTCGCGGTCTTCGGCTCCGGCACCTTCAGGAACGAGATTCGCGGCCCGGCGCCGGTCGGGTCCTCGATCGCGGCGCCGTCGTCCCACTCCTGTTCGGGCACGGCGAAGTGCCGCAGCCACTGCTCCCAGCTGGCGAACCCGGCGGGCGGGGACGCCGGGACGTAGCCGAGGGCGGTGCACCAGAAGGCGGACAGCGCGGCCGGGGAGGCACAGTCGAAGGTCAGCGTGAACGGGGTCGTCATACGCCAGAGTGTGCCGGGCTTGATAGGCAAGCCGCGACTTGCATATGCTGGCGGGCGTGACGATGCGAATCAACCTGGCGAGCGTGTTCGTGACCGACCAGGCCGCGGCCCTGCGGTTCTACACCGAGGTCCTCGGCTTCGTGAAGAAGACCGACATCCCGCTCGGCCCGGGCGTGAGCTGGCTGACCGTGGTCTCGGCCGACCAGCCCGACGGCGTCGAGCTGGTCCTAGAGCCGGCCGGCCACCCGGCCGTCGCCCCGTTCCGCGAGGCCCTCAACAACGACGGGATCCCGTGGACGTCCTTCGCCGTCGAGGACGTCCAGCGGGAGTATGACCGACTGGTCGCCGCAGGTGTCGTGTTCACCCAGCCGCCCACCGACATGGGGCCGGTGACCACTGCGGTGTTCGACGACACCTGCGGCAACCTGATCCAGATCGCCGCCCAGAAATAACGTCAGGACAGCGTGATCGCGTCCAGCTCGGCGAAGCCGGTGCCGCCCGCGAAGAAGGGCGCACCCTTCGCCAGCCGGATGGTGTTGTACCCGGCGGTCAGCGCGACTGTCACATTGACCGACGAGCCGAAGGACCCCCAGGCACCCGTCGCCGGGTAGCTGACCGTCGACCAGCCGCCGCCGTTGTACGCCAGCCCCTGCGTCGCCGTCGCGCCGGTCCCGTTCGCGTAGCGGATGTTCATCGTGTACGACCGGGTCTGCGGGACGTTGACGATGAAGTCCACGAACGCGTCGTTGCGGCTGTTGGCCATGCCGTCGATCTGCCCGACGTAGCCGCCGTTGGAGGCCGTCGACGACGAGAACCGGTTGGCGTTGACGACCGCCGCGTTCTCGGCCTCGTACCGCTGCTGCCAGGTCGCGATCCCGGACGTGGGCGTGATGAGCAGCTGGTACGCCGCCAACGCGTCCATGCCGTTCACGGGCACGCTGATCGCGCCCCCGGAGACGGTGTAGGTGGCGGTCGACACCGTCGTCGGCGCGCCCTGGTTGGTGGTACGTCCCGTGGTGCCCGTGCGCGAGAGGGTCACGCGCACCTGGGAGCCGAGCGCGCCGAGGCCGGTGACGCGCACGGTGTTGTTGCCGCTGTCGCCGCCGAAGACGACGTTGACGAACTTGCGGTTCGGGTCGTACGCGGCGACGCCCTCCAGCCACGAGCCGGGCACCGTCTGCACGACGTTGCCGGCCATGTCGCCGTACCACTTGTAGGCCCAGTACGACGACGTCGGCGCGTTGTTGTAGAGCAGGCCGTTGAGGGTGCCGGCCTCGTACCAGTACGCGCGCTCGGCGTCACGGATGCCGTAGCGCTCGAATACCGCCATGTAGTGCACGGCCACGCTGGGGATGTCGACCTGGCTCGGCGAGGCGTACTCGTTGATCGAGATCGGCCGCGGGGAGATGCCCAGCGACGACTCGACCGCCCGGTAGTCGGCCACGTGCGCGCCGACGTTGAGGTAGCTGTCGTCGCCCAGCTCGTGCCAGACGACGACGTCGGGCACCGTGTTCGTGTTCTTCGCGTTGGTGAGGAAGTCCACCATCCAGCTGTGGTTGTAGACCGAGTGGCTCGGCCCGACGATCGGGGTCACCGGGTCGAGCGAGCGCACGAGCTGGAAGGTGCGGGTCCAGCCGGCGTTGAACGAGCCCGCCGAGGCGGTGTTCCACGTCCAGTCGGGCTCGTTCCACAGCTCGTAGCCGTCGACGTTCGTCACGCCGGTCGCGTTGACCCGGGCGTTCACCATGGTGCGGACCTTCGCCTCCCAGTCCGCCCAGCTGACCCAGCGGTACGGGAAGTTCGGGTAGATGTCCGGCAGCCGGTAGAACTGCCGGGCGCCGGCGCTCGTCACCTTGCCCGCGACCTGCAGGCCGTCGCAGCACGGCTGGGTGGCGCCGTTGCCGAGCTGCTGACCGCCGGGCGGGGGCTGGGTGAAGTGGTTCATGCGCAGCGGGTACAACTGCGCCAGCGGCGGCTTGCCGGCGGTGTCGACGCCGTAGAGGCCGCCGGATGCGACCTGCGTGACCGGGCGTACGACGGTGCCGACGTTGACGGTGAGGGTGTTGCCGGCCGCGTGGGCCGTTCCGGCGAAGACGCCGGTCGTGACGAGGGTGGTCAGGATCGCCGTGGCAGCGGCGGTTCGGATGCGCACTGCATCACCTCTGGGGGTGTTATGGAAGGAGCGGAATCCAGACCCGCATCGGTCCGGGACCGCGGTTGGCCCACAGGAAATAGGGGATGGCCGGGACGGTGACGGTTGCCTCGTCCCGGACGGTCACGGCGAGGGCGACCGGGGCGAGCGGATGGTCCCGCCGCACCTCGATCGGGGCGCCGCCGTCGAGATGGAGGTCCTCGAAGTAGTGGCCCGGCACGTCGGCGTGCTCGAGGCAGTAGACGACGGGGCCGCGGGCGAGGGCGGCGGTACCGCGCACGGCGTCGACGCGCGGGTGCGGGGTCACGAGCCGGGGCGGCATGGCCAGCACGAGCTCGACCCGGTCGCCGGACCGCCAGACACGCTCCAGGCGCAGGTGCCCGTCCTCGACGAACGCGGCGGCGGGCGTGCCGTTGACGACCACGCGGGCGTCGGCGCACCACGCCGGGACCCGGAGCGACAGGGTGAACGGGTCGCCCGTCGACGAGCCGACGGTGAGCGTGATCGTCTCGTCCCACGGATAGTCGGTGGCGACGGTGAACGTGTGGCCGCCGGCCGAGAAGGTGCCCGGCGTGTACAGGTGCAGCTGCAGCCCGTTCGCGTCGCCGGTCGCCGCGTAGGTGTGCAGCGACGCCATCAGCCGGGCGAGGTTGGGCGGGCAGCAGGCGCACTTGTACCACGCCAGCCGCTCCCCGGGCGCGTCCTCGTCGGAGCCGTCGTGCCCGGTGCGCAGCTGCAGCGGGTTGGAGTAGAAGAACGCCGTGCCGGACGTTGCGGTGCTGCCGGCGATGCCGTTGTACAGCAGCCGCTCCATCTCGTCGGCGTAGCGGGCCCGGCCGGTGGCCAGCAGCAGCCGCCACGCCCAGTGGAAGCTGCCGATCGCCGCGCACGTCTCGGCGTAGGCGCGGTCCGGCGGCAGCTCGTACGCGTCGCCGAAGGCCTCGTCGCGGTGCCGGGAGCCCTGCCCGCCGGTCAGGTACGTCTTCGACGCCAGCGCCGAGTCCCACAGCCGCTCGGCCGCCCGCAGCAGCTCGCTGTCGCCGGTCTCGACGGCCACGTCGACGGCGCCGGCGAGCAGGTACACCTGACGGACGACATGCCCGGTGACTTCGGTGGCGTCGCGGACCGGGCGGTGGTCCTGATAGTAGGCGCGCTGGCCGAACCGGCTCTCCGGGCCCAGCAGCCCGTGGCCGCGCAGGTCGACGAGGCGGGCCGCGAGGTCCAGGTACGGCCGGTGCCCGGTGACCCGGAACAGCTCGACGAGCGCCGTCTCGACCTCGGGGTGCCCGTCGACCGCGTCCTCGCCGCCGGCGCCGAAGCGCTCGACGAGCAGGTCGGCGAAGCGCCGGGCGACGCCGAGCAGCTGCTGGACGGCCGGGTCGGCGGGGGCGGTGCGGGCCCCGGCGACGGCCGCCTGCACGAGGTGGCCGGCGGTGTACATCTCGTGGCTGGACGGCAGCTCGCGCCACTGGCGGTCGCGCTCGCCGGCCTGGAAGTACGACACGAGGTAGCCGTCCGGGTCCTGGACCTTCTCCAGCAGCTGCGCGGTGTCGGCCACGAACCCGGCGAACCCGCCGTCCCACAGCGCGGCCTCGAGCGTCTTGTGCACGTCGGTGTCGGCGAACCACCAGCCCACGAAGGGCCCGTGGAATTCGCCGGTGACCCGGTGCAGGTTGTCCAGGTTGCCGCGCTCGTGCAGCCGCTCGATGCAGTGCGGCAGCGTGGCGGCGCGGTTACGCTCCTGCCAGCCGCCGAGCAGGCCGCCGCGGTCGAGGCGGGCGGCGCCGGCGGACAGGGGACGCAGCGCGCTGATCGCGCGGTCGGTGGGCACGGCGGGGCCGAAAGGGTTGTGCATGGGGTTTCCTCAGTCCTTGACGGCGCCGGCGGTCACACCGGCGGCCACGTACCGCTGGGCCACGATGAGCAGCAGCGTCGCGGGGATGGACGCGACCACGGCGGTGGCCATGATGGCGTTCCACTGCTGGTTGTTGTTGCCGATGTAGTGGTAGATGCCGAGGGTGATCGGCTGCTGGGTGCCGCCGCCGTCGAGGGTGCTGGCGAACACGAAGTCCGACCACGCCCACAGGAAGGCGAACAGGCTCACGGTGACCACGGCGTTGCGGCTCACCGGCAGGACCACCGACCAGAACGTGCGCAGCGTGCCCGCCCCGTCGACCCGGGCCGCCTGCAGCAGCTCGGCGGGGATGCCGGACATGAACGCGGTGAAGATCAGCACGCCGAACGGCACCGCGATCGTCGAGTCGGCCAGGATCAGCCCGGCCGTGCTGTTGAGCACGCCGAGACGCAGGTAGATGGCGTAGAAGCCCATCGCCATGATGATGCCGGGGATCATCTGGGCGACGAGCAGCACGAAGCTGAGCACGCCGCCGCCGCGCGGGCGCAGCTTGGCCAGGCTGTAGCCCGCGGGCGCGGCCAGCGCGACCGTGAGCACCACGGTGCCGAGGCCGATGAGCAGGCTGTTGATCAGGTACGGCACCTGCTGGTCCAGCACCGCGCGGTACCCCTCGAGGGTGCCGTGCAGCGGGAACAGGTGCGGCGGGTCGTCGCGCATGTCGGTGTCCCGGGTCAGGGACACGTTGAGCATCCAGTAGACGGGGAACAGCATGACGGCGGTGAGCAGTACGCCGATGACGGTCTTGAGTTTCATCGCTGCGTCCTGATGTAGACGAGGCCGAAGACCATCGCGACGATGATGAGCAGGTTGCCGACCGCCGCGCCCGGGCCGAACGACGGCAGCAGGTTGCCGAAGCCGAGCCGGTACGACCAGGTCGCCAGGGTGGTGGACGCGTCGGCCGGGCCGCCCTTGGTCATGATCCAGATGATGTCGAAGACCTTGAGCGTGTAGATGAGCCCGAGCAGCAGGGTGATCGCCGAGACCGGCCGCAGCAGCGGGAACGTGATGCGCCAGAACGTGCTCCACGGCCTGGCCCCGTCCAGGGCCGCGGCCTCGTAGATCTCGCCCGGGATGGCCTGCAGCCCGCTGTAGACCACGACCAGGTTGAACGGGATGCCGATCCAGATGTTGGCCAGCGTCACCGAGGCCAGCGACCAGGCCGGCGACGTGAGCCAGTTGACCGGGTCGACGCCCACCAGGCGCAGCGCCGCGTTGACGATGCCGGAGTCGCTGTTGAGCATCCACGACCACGTCGACGCCGAGACGATCAGCGGCAGCAGCCACGGTACGAGGAACAGCGCCCGCAGCGTCGCCGAGAGCGGGAAGTGCTGGTGGAAGAAGAGCGCCAGGGCCATGCCGATGGTGAACTGGAACAGCAGCGAGACCAGGGTGAACACGGCCGTGTGCCAGACCGCCGGCCAGAACGTGGGGTCGGACAGGACGGTGTCGTAGTTGTCCAGGCCGATGAACGGCGCGTTGCCCTGCACGAACGAGCGGACGGTGTACTTGTGCAGGCTCAGGTCGAGGTTGCGGTACAGCGGATAGGCGTAGAAGGCGAGCAGGTAGACCGCGACGGGCGTCAGAAACGCCCACGCGGCCCACCGCCCGTCGCGCGTTCGTTGCATCTACTTGGTGGCCGCGGCGGCGCTGGTCTGGGCTGCGGCGAAGGCGTCCTGCGGCGACTTGCCGCCGGACAGGGCGGACTGGAAGCCCTTCCACATGGGCTCGGAGATCTTCGGGTACTTCGTGCCGAGGTTGTCGCTCGTGCGGCCCTTGGCCGCCTTGACCGCCTCGACCCACACCTTCAGCTCAGCGTTCGCCGCGACCTGCTTGGTCTGCACGGCGTCGGTGGCGGCGATGTAGGACAGCGTCGTGTCGGTGGTGAAGGCGTTGTCGGCGTTGCTGAGGCACGCGATGAGCTTCTGCGTGGTCGCGTACTTGCCGGTGTTCTTCTGTACCGGTGCGGTGACGAACTCGCCGCCGGTCGGGGCGGGCGCGGTCCCGCCGGCCTTCGACGGGATCGGGATGATCCCGTACTCGAAGCCCGCCTTCTTCGCGTTGCCCAGCTGCCAGGTGCCGTTCTCCGCGAACGCGAACTGGCCGGTCGCGAACTCCTGCCAGCTCGTCGTCTGGGTGTTGTTGATGACCGAGTTCGGCGCGTACCCGTTCTTCAGCCAGTCCGTCCACAACTGCAACGCCGAGACACCCTCGGCCGAGTCGAGCTTCGTCAGGTTCGCACCCGAACCCCAGAACCACGGCAGGAACTGGAAGCTGCCCTCCTCGGTCCCGATCGCCGAGAACGTGATGCCCTTCTTCCCGGCCGCCTTCACCTTCGTCAGCGCCGCGGTCAGCGACGCCCAGTCCTTCACCGCGGCCGGGTCGACGCCGGCCGCGGTCAGCACCGCCTTGTTGTAGTACAGGGCCAGGGTGTTCGCCCCGATCGGGATGCCGTAGGTCTTGCCGCCGATCTGCCCGGCGGCGAGGAGGTTGGGTTCGACCGCGGAGGTGTCGACCTTCATCTCCTCGGTGGTGGTGAGCACGCCGGCGTCGGCGAGGGTGGAGACCACCGGGTTGTCGACGATGAGCACGTCGGGGGAGTTGCCCTGCTGGGCGGCCAGCAGGGCCTTGTTGGTCAGGTCGGACGTGTCGTAGCCGGTGCGCTTGACGGTCACGCCGGCGTCGGTGCCGCACTTCTGCAGCAGCTTGACCCAGTCCGCGCTGTCGTCGAACTGCGGGTACGGGTCCCAGATCGTGTAGGTGCCGCCGCTGCCGGACGATCCGCTGGCGGCGTCGTCGGTACCGCCGGAGGTGGAGCAGCCGGCGGCCAGGCAAGCGGACATGACGACGGCGGCCGCGGCCTTCAGCCGGCGCCGGGGGGACACTGTCATGGCGGTTTCCTCAAAGGGTTTGGGGTGTTGGAGGAAAGCTCGGAAAACGATTGCCTTGAAACTAGGAGGGGCTTGTTCCCGTGTCAAGGCGCCGTTACAGTCACACCTCAAGGAAAATCGGAAACTCCCACGGCAACTGGAGGACCCCCTGAGCAACGTTGTCCGGCCGGCCACGATCAGCGAGGTGGCGGCCTTAGCCGGGGTCTCGACCGGGACGGCGTCGAAGGCGCTCAACGGTCGCGGGTCGCTGCGCGCTGAGACCCGCCAGCGCGTCCAGCAGGCCGCCGACCAGCTCGGCTTCGTCGCCAACGCGGCCGCCCGGGGCCTGCAGGCCGGGCGCACCTACACCGTCGGCATGATCACCACCGACAGTATCGGGCGGTTCAGCATCCCGCTCATGATCGGCGCCGAGGACGCCCTCGGCGCGGGCCAGGTCTCGGTCCTGCTGTGCGACGCCCGGGACGACTCGATCCGGGAGCAGTACTACCTGCGCACCCTGCTGAGCCGCAAGGTCGACGGCATCATCGTCACCGGACGGCGCACCCAGGCCCGCCCGCCGATCGCGGCCGAGCTGGCGGTGCCGGTCGTGTACGCGTTCATCAGCTCCGCGAACCCGGCCGACTGCTCGGTCGTACCGGACGAGGCCGACGGCGCCCGCCGCGCCGTGCGGCACCTGCTGGCCATCGGCCGCCGGCGCATCGCGCACGTCACCGGCCCCGAACGCCACCACTCGGCCCGGGTCCGGGCCCAGGCGACCGTGCAGACCCTGGAGACGCTCGGCCTCGACCTGGCCACGCCGACCCTGCACGGCGAGTGGAGCGAGGCCTGGGGCCGCCAGGCCGCCGGTATCCTGCTCTCCGCCGGCGCCGACATCGACGCCGTGTTCTGCGGCAGCGACCAGATCGCCCGCGGCGTCGCCGAGGCGCTGCGCGAGGCGGGCCGCACCATCCCGGGCGACGTGGCCCTGGTCGGCTTCGACAACTGGGACGTCATGGTCGAGGGCTGCCGCCCGCAGCTCACGAGCGTGGACATGGACCTGGAGGGCATCGGCCGCACCGCGGCGGAGCTGCTCCTGGCCGCGATCAACGGCGAGCCGGTCCCGGGCCAGCGCGCCCTGCCCTGCCGCCTGGTGCCGCGCGCCTCGACGGAGGTCGCCGCCCACCAGCCGTAGAGTGCCGGGCATGCGCATGTTGCACCTCGGCCTGCGGGTGACCGATCTGGAGCGCTCGATCGCCTTCTACACCGCGGTCGGCTTCGCCACGATCGGGAGCGTCCCCGGGACGGCCTTCGGAAGCCTGACCATGCTGCAACTGCCGGGCGACCCGTTCGTCAGCCTCGAGCTCGTCCACGACCCCGCGCGGCCCGTCCGCGACATCAGTGCCGTCAACCACCTCGTCATCCAGGTCGACGACCTGGGCGCGACGATCGCCGGCCTCGCGGGCCGGGGCGTGACGGCCGAGCCGCCGACGGACCCGGCGCCGGGCATGCGGCTCGCCTGGCTGACCGACCCCGACGGCTACCGCATCGAGCTCGTCCAGTGGCCGCCCGGCCACCCGGCGGGCATGACGGCGGCCGACCTCATCTAGGGCGTCAGGCGTCCGCCTCGAGCGCGAAGGTGTTGCCGTCCGGGTCCTGGAACCACGCGATCCGCCCGCCGCCGGCCCGGGCCGTGATGCCCTTGGCGTCGTGCTCGAACTGCTCGTAGCGGACCATCGCCACCCCGGCCGCGGCGAGCTCGTCGACGACGTGATCGAGGTCGTCGACGTACCAGGTGGCGAGCGTCGCCGCGGTCCGTCCGGCGGTGGCCGACTGGTAGACGTTGAGCGCCGGCCCGCCGCCGGAGGCGTAGACCCGGCTGCCGTCGGGGATGTGGGCGCTGGGGCCGGACTGCACGGGCTCGAGCCCGAGCCGGCCTTCGTAGAACGCGACCGCGCGCCGGATGTCGGACACGGCGATCGAGGTTCTGACGGGGTACGCGTTCAGCGGCATGCCACCAGTCTGCCGGTCGGCGGTTGCGTCCGGGAAAGACACTCAACGCGTGAAGAAGCCCGAGGTTCGCGCGGCGTGTCGGCCCGGGCCACCGGCGCCGTGATCGGCCTGGTCGGGCCGGGCGCGGTGTCGAGCCTGGCGTTGCCGGTGATCCACGTGAACGAGGTGGACGTGACCCCGGGCGGCTTCCGGCAGGACCACTTCACGGTCCGACTCGCTCACCTTCTACAACCCGGGCTCGACGCCCGTGACCGTGTGCCTCGGCCGGTCCGGGCGTTGTGCGGGCGGGCCGGGCGCCCCTGATGCTCCCGGGCTGGGCAACCGGGCGACGCGGTCGGGGTGGCCTGCCCGGCCGAGGGCAGGCACACGCTGACGGTCTTCGGGACCACCGCCTTCTCGGCCATCAGCGCGGCGGGCTGGCGGCCGTGGGCGTTATGTTCGTCCTGGCGGTGGTCACCAGTTGGGTGTTGCGCAGAGCGTCCGGGATGGCCTGGCGCGAAGTGCTGTGGCCGCGACGGGAGCCGCCGCCCTGGACGCAGCTGCCGCCCAGTATGACGTCGGTCGACGAGTTCGCCCGGGCCGGGCTGAGGATCCAGGCCGTCAAGATGCACCGCGAGCTGACCGGCATGGAGTTCAAGGCGAGCGTCGAAGCCGTGGACGCCATGATCGCCGAACCGACCGTCCACGAGCGGTAGTCGCCCCGCCAGCGGCGGGCTGTGTTGTCCCCGATGCGGTAGGGCATGGACCCCGTGGGCCACGGACTGGCGGCGACTCAAGACGCGCGCCGCCGGATGTCACATCAGCCGCGTAGCGGGCCCGCCGCGAGGTCACCGTCTGCCGAGTCATCCCAACCCTGCGGCCTACCTCGGCGTTGGGCAGCCCCGCCCAGCCGGCGCGGCAGATGAGCGGGCCGACGCCCGCAGACGAGCGCCATCACCAGCCGCGACCGTGCGCCTAGGGGATTGCGGCGAGTGATCCGAACATTGTCTTGAGGTAGCGGTCCTCGGAGATCGCGTCGCTGTAACCGACGTGGAGCGCGGCAACGTCACGTGTCTCAATGGATTCGGTGGTTTCGCCCAGCATCTCACGCAACTGATCGAGCTCGACCTCCAGTTCATTGTCGTCGAAGTCCTCGAGGTACTCCAGGATTTCAACGGCGGCGGAGAAGTCCTCGCCCGGCACTGCCTCGAGTTCCAGCCACGACTTGAGCCGCTTGAGGGCGCTGACCATGATGCCGTAGGTGACGTGCTTGCGGATCCGGTCCGGGACGTCGTAGATCCCGTAGAGGACGGCCTCGAGTTCACGCCCCTGCTCCCAATCGACCGCTTCGTTCTCGACTTCCTCCAGCGAAGTCGGACAAGCGGTGCAGGTCGAACGAGTCCAACTGGGTCACCTCTGAACGTGTGGCTGCCGCGCATCACGACCTGATCGGCACCGGTGGGCCTGGCGGTCCTTCGATTCTGCAGCCAAAGGATTGCCCCGCGCTACCGCGCGATGTGTCTGCCGACGGATGTGGAAGACACGATGGTGTGACGAGTGGCGGCGCGGTATTGGCCGGTCGGCACTGCCGGCGGCGCCGGCACCGGCCGTAGCGTCGCCGGGCATGTGGCTGCAACGATTCGGCGCCTGCTGTGGCGTCCTGCTCGGCCTGACCATCGCCGTGCCCGGCGCGGTCGAGGCCTTCACCGGTGAGACCGCCGCGACCGGGCTCGTCCTCGGGCTCGGCACGGCCCTGGCGGCCCCGGCCGCCACCGCGCTCTACCTGCACCAGCGCGAGAAGGCCGGGCGCTTCGGCGCGGCCGCGTACGCCGTGCACCTGCTCGGGCTCGGGCTGTTCACCGGGGTCGCGTTCGCGCTCAACGTCGTGCTCTTCTACCTCGATCCGGCCGCCGTGGCCGCGCTCAAGGCCGGGCCGACCGGGCCGGCGCTGCTCGGCTGCGCCGGGGTGTTCGTGCTCGGCACGCTGCTGTTCGGCGTGTCCCTGTTGCGGGCCGGGGTCTTCCCGCGGCTGCCCAGCGCCGGGTACGGGCTCGCGCTGACGCTCCTCGCGGCGCTCGCCCCGCTCGACGACACCCCGTGGACGAGTCTCGTGCACGTCGTCGCCGGGGCGTCCGTGACCTGGCTGTCGCTCGTCGCGCTCCCGGCGGCGCGCGCCGTGCAAGTAGCATGACGCCATGCCCATCCGCTGGGTGCCCTTCGTGCTGTGCGGGGCCGTGCTCGCCGCCGGCCTGGCCGCGCACCCGTCGGCCGGGTTCGTGGCCGGGGTGCTCGGCGTGGCCGTCGTCGAGGCGCTGGACCGGCGGCACTGGGGCTGGCTGCTCGCCCGCCTGGCGCTGCTCGCGCTCGTGGCGCCGTTCGACCCCGGCGGGCTCACCGCGGCGCTGTTCATCACCGTGCCGTTCGCCGCGTACTTCACGGTCGGCCGCCGCACCGCGATCGCGCTCGGGGCCGGTGGTGCGGCGGCGCTCGCGGCCGGGTACGCGCTGACCGGCCGTGGCGAGGTGTCCGACCTGGTGATGTACGCCGTCGGGCTGACGCTCGCCCTCACCGCCGCGGCCGTGGCGGTGGGGGAGATGGACGCCCGGGCCCAGCTCGAGCGGGCCGTGGCGGGGATCGCCGAGCTGTCCGCGGAGCGTGAGCGCAACCGGCTCGCCCGCGACATCCACGACAGCCTCGGGCACCACCTGACCGCGATCGCCGTGCAGCTGGAGAAGGCCGAGGCGTTCCGCGACCGCGACCCCGCCGCGGCCGGGCGGGCCGTCGCCGACGCGCGCTGGTCGGCGAAGGAGGCCCTGGCCGAGGTCCGCGACTCGGTCCGGGCGCTGCGCGACGCGCCCCCGTCGCTGCACGACCTCGCGCGGCACGCCCACGACGTCACCGTGGACGTCGCCGGCGACGAGGAGGCGCTCGCCCCGGCGGTCCGCCTCGCCGTCTACCGGGCGGCCCAGGAGGCCCTCACGAACGCCCGCCGGCACGGCAACGCCCGCGCCGTGTCCGTGGTCGCCGATTTCCGCGACGGTACCGCGCGACTCACGGTCACCGACGACGGCCGCGGACTGCCCGAGGTGCCCGGCACCGGCTTCGGCCTGCGGGGCATGCGCGAACGGGTGGAGCAGCTCGGCGGCACGCTCGCAGTCGACCAGGCCGAACCCGGCGTGCGCGTGAGCGTCACGATCCCGGCATGAACGGCAGCGTGAGCGACGCGGTGCGGGTCCTCGTCGTCGACGACCAGCAGCTCGTGCGCGACGGCATCGCCTCGCTGCTGAGCATCCAGCCCGGCATCGAGGTCGTCGGCACCGCCGCCGGCGGCGAGGAGGCCCTCGCGCGCGCGGCCGACCTGGCGCCCGACGTGGTCCTGATGGACGTGCGGATGCCGGGCCTCGACGGCGTGGAGGCGACCCGGGCCCTGCGCCGCGACCACCCGGCCTGCCGCGTCGTCATGCTCACCACGTTCGACGACGACCGGTACGTCGCGCTCGCGCTGCGGGCCGGCGCGGACGGCTACCTGCTCAAGGACCTCGGCGCGGCCGAGCTCGCCGGCGCCGTGCGCCTCGTCCACCGCGGCGTCGCCCAGCTCGACCCCGCCGTCGCCCGCCGCCTCGCCGCCGCCCGCCCGGCCGAGGACCCGGCCGAGCTGACCGGCCGCGAGCTGGAGATCCTGCGCCTGGTGGCCACGGGCGCCACGAACCGGGAGATCGCCGGGCGGATGTTCCTCAGCGAGGGCACGGTGAAGAACCACGTCTCGCGCATCCTGACCCGCCTCGGCCTGCGCGACCGGACCCAGGCGGCGGTGTACGCCCGGGACCGCGGCCTACTGCCCTAGGGGCTGTATCGAAGTGGATGGCCGGGCTGCGGCGGACTCAGACGCCGTCTGGAACCACGCCGGTCACACCCCGATACAACCCCGGTATCGGGGCGCGCCCGGCGCGGCCCCAGCCGACGCCTGAGCCTCGCCTCGCTCCGACCCCCGCTTCGATACAGCCTCTAGACCCCGCCGGAGCAGTTCCAGCCACGCGGCCGGCCGGTCGAGGTGGGCGTCGTGGCCCGCGTCGGGGATCACCGCGTAGCCGGCGTCCGGGCGCAGCTCGCGCATGCGCTCGTCCTGCGCCGCCGGGCACGTCCCGCGCGCGCCCCGCACCAGCAGCGTCGGCGCCGTGATCGAGCGCCACTCGTCCCAGCGCGCCGTGGCCGCGACCGGCTCGATCGCCGCCTGCATGACGTCGGCGTCGAACCGCGGCCGCAGGCCGTCCGCGGCCGCGTCGAGGTCCGCGGCCCACGCCCGGGCGGTGGCGGTACCGCCGAGGAAGGCCTCCGCCGCGTCCCGGTCCGCGAACGGCACCGGCCACGTGGCGAACCAGCGGCCCAGCCGCGCCGGATAGTCGTCGCCCGGCTCGGTGCCGCCGACGCCCGCCTCCAGCATCACGAGGCGGTCGACGAGGTGCGGGTACCACGCGGCCAGCAGCATCGCCGTGTGCCCGCCCATCGACTGCCCGGCCACCGCGACCGGCCCGCCGCCGAGGAGCTCCGCGACGACCGCGGCGGCGTCGGCCGCGAAGGCGCGTCGGGACAGGTCCGCGGGGCGGCGGGTGCTGCGGCCGTGGCCGCGCTGGTCGGGCACCACGACGCGGCAGCGGGGGAGCAGGGCCGCGGCGGTCGGCCGCAGCTCCTCGGCCGAGCCGGCCAGCCCGTGCAGCAGCAGGACCGGCGGGCCCCCGTCCGGGCCGCCGGCGAGACAGGACAGCGTGACGTCGTCCCGGCGCAGTTCGATGCGTTCCACCGAACAATGATCACTCGCCGCACAACCTGCTCAATGTCCGCACTTACGGACGTTTCGGGCAATTAGCATCATTCGCATATTCGAAACGAGCGGGGGACTCCATGCGCAGTCACGGTCCGGCTGCGCACGCAGTACCACTTCGGCAACATCGTGCAGCAGGGCCAGGCCACCGTCGATGGCGGGAACTTCAAGCTGCAGATCCCCAGCGGCGTGGTGCAGTGCGTGTTCCGCGGCGACCGCGGCTCGATCATCGTCTCCTCGCGCAGCCGCCTCAACGACGGCGGCTGGCACGTCGTGCGCTGCGAGCGCACCGGCGAGGGGCTCACGCTCGTCGTCGACGGGCGCACCGAGGCGCAGCGCTCGGGCCGCACCGGGTACATCGCCAACAGCTGGCCGCTGTCCGTCGGCGGCAAGACGAACTGCGACCAGGTCGACGTCGGCTGCGACTACTACGCGGGCGACCTGGACTACGTGGAACTCGACGCGCGTTGACCCACCTGTGGACGACTACCTGACGAGGATCGGCGCCGCCCGGCCGCCGCGGGCGGACCTGGCGGCGCTGCGCACGCTGCAGCGGGCGCACCTGGGCACCGTACCGTTCGAGAACCTGAGCATCGGGCTGGGCGAGACGGTCCGGCTCGACGACGAGGGCCTGCTCGACAAGATCGTGGGTCGCCGCCGGGGCGGCTTCTGCTACGAGGTCAACGGCGCGTTCGCGCTGTTGCTGCGCGACCTCGGCTACGAGGTGACGCTGCACTCGGCGCGGACCTGGAACGGCAAGCGGTACGGCTTCCCGTTCGACCACCTCCTGCTGCGCGTGCTGGTGGACGGCGTGCCGTGGCTGGTCGACGTCGGCTTCGGCCGCTTCGCGCACCACCCGCTGCGGCTGGACGACACCGGGCCGCAGGACGACCCCGGCGGCGTGTTCGGCGTCGCGCCGCACGGCGACGAGCTCGACGTCACCGGGCCGGACGGGCCCGAGTACCGCATCGACCCCCGCCCCTACGCGCTGAGCGACTTCGGGCCGACGTGCTGGTACCACCAGACGTCGCCGGAGTCGAGCTTCACCCGCTCGCTGACCTGCTCGCGGCTCACCGGCGACGGCGGCCGGCTGACGATCGCGAAGGACCGGCTGATCCGGACCGGCCCCGGCGGGCGCGAGGAGCGCACGCTCGCCGGGGCCGAGGCGCTGGAGGCGTACCGCACCGGCTTCGGCATCGTCCTCAGCCGGCTTCCGGCCCCGAAGTTCCCGGCGTGACGAGCCCGGTCTCGTAGGCGACCACGATCGCCTGGGCCCGGTCCCGCAGCCGCAGCTTGGACAGGATCCGGGCGACGTGCGTCTTCACCGTGGCGTCGGAGAGGTACAGGCTCCCGGCCAGCTCGGCGTTGCTCAGCCCGCGGGCCAGCAGGGTCAGCACCTCGACCTCGCGGGGCGTCAGCGTCGACAGGTCGCGGTGCAGGGTGGCGGTGCGGGCGTCGCGGGTCGCGTAGCGCTCGATGAGCCGGCGGGTGATCGCCGGGGCGAGCAGCGCGTCGCCGGCCCGCACCAGCCGCACGGCCGCGACGAGCTGCTCGGGGCTGACGTCCTTGAGCAGGAACCCGGAGGCCCCGGCCGACAGGGCCGCGTACACGTACCGGTCCAGGTCGAACGTGGTGAGGATGACGACCCGCGGCGCGGTGGCCGAGTCGACCTCGAGGATGCGGCGGGTCGCCTCGAGGCCGTCCATCTCCGGCATCCGCACGTCCATGAGCACCACGTCCGGCACCGTGCGCCGGACCGCCTCGACGGCCTCGGCGCCGTTGGCCGCCTCGGCCACGACGTCGATGCCGTCGGCGGTGAGGATCATCCGGAACCCGGTGCGCACGAGGGCCTGGTCGTCGGCGATGACGACCCGCAGCGGCGTGGTCAAGCGTTCTCCTCGGGCGGCAGGGGGATCTCGGCCACGAGGCGGAAACCGCCCGTCGGACGCGGGCCGGCGGTGAGCGTACCGCCGTAGACCGACACGCGTTCGCGCAGCCCGGCCAGGCCGCGCCCGCTGCCCCGGGCGCCCGGCACCGGCTCGCCCCCGGTGTCGGCGACGTCGATGTGCAGCACCCGGCCGTCGGCGGAGACCACGACGTCGACCCCGGCGCCCGCCGCGTGCTTGACGGCGTTCGTCAGGGCCTCCTGCACCACGCGGTAGGCGGCCAGCCCGATCCCGGGCGGCACGTCGGGGGCGGCGATGGCGAGGGTGACCGGCACCCCGGTCTCGCGCACCCGGGCGACGAGCGTCTCCACCTGGTCCAGGCCCGGCTGCGGGGCCAGGTCGGCGCCGTCGGCGTCGACGGTGAGCAGCCCGATCGCCTGCCGCAGCTCGGTCAGCGCGGCCCGGCCCCCGGCCTCGACCGCCAGCAGCGCCTCCTTGGCCTGGTCCGGCCGCGCGTCCATGACCTTGCGGGCGGCGCCGGCCTGCACGACCATCACGCTCACGTTGTGGGTGACGACGTCGTGCAGCTCGCGGGCGAGCCGGGCCCGCTCGCGGTCGACGGCCAGCTGGGTCGCGACCTCCTGCTCCCGCTCGGCGGTGCGGGCCCGCACCCGCCAGCTGTGGATGGCGTTCGCGGCCAGGCCGACCGAGGAGAACATCAGGAACAGCAGCAGGCCCTGCGGCAGGTCCGGCAGGTTGTCGCGCAGGTCGCTCACGGCGATCGCGGCCGCGACGACGACGCTGGCCAGGGCGAGGTTGCGGTACCGGGAGTACATCGGGGCGCTGTAGGCGGCGACCAGGGACGCGACGACGGTCCACGTCGGGTCGGCGTCCATGCGGTACACCCGGAACGCGCACACGGCGATGACGAGGAACGACGCCAGCGGGTAGCGGCGCCGGGTGGCCAGCGGCAGGGCGGTGAGCGCGGCGACGATGAGCAGCGGGCCGGCCGGCTCGTCCTCGTCCGGCAGGGGCACCATCAGCGGCCGGTCCGGGTCCGGCGGAATGAACTGCCGGCCGTCGTCCGGGGTGCCCGGCTCGGGCGCGAAGGGCGGCCCCACCGGCCGGTCGAACGGCCCGTAGACGACCATCGGCCCGTCCTGGCCCGAGTACTTGTGCTCGGCGGCGCCGTTGACCGCGCCGAGCGCGAGCAGGACCGCGAGGATGATGTCGGCGGTCCAGGCCCACGGGGTCAGCCGGTTCTGCCCGGGCGTCTCCACGCGGAGCCAGGCCACCAAGGCCCGCCATCCGCGGGCGGGCTGTTCCCGGAGTCTCACCCGCCCAGTCTCGCCGACGGCCGCCCGGGCGCGCGTCGGGACCCGTGCGTACATCGCAGGGATGACGCCGGCGGCCGTACGCCGTGCGGCCGAGCGCAAACCCGCACGGGGGCCGACGTGATCGTGCCCGTTTCGCCCATAGCGTCCGCGGCATGACCGAATCGGATGTGCTCATCGAGTTCGACGACGTGACCAAGCAGTACGAGGGCGCGACCGCGGCCCTGTCCGGCCTCAGCCTGCGGGTGCGGCGCGGGGAGGCCCTCGCGGTGCTGGGGCCCTCCGGCAGCGGCAAGTCGACGCTGCTCAACCTGATCGCGGGGCTGGACAAGCCGACGAGCGGCACGGTGAGCGTCGACGGGGTGCGGGTCGACCGGCTGTCGGAGGCGCAGTCGGCGCAGTACCGCCGCACCCGCATCGGCATGGTCTTCCAGTTCTTCAACCTGCTCGACGACCTCACCGTGCTCGACAACGTCCTGCTGCCGGCCCAGCTGTCCGGCACGCCCCGGGGCAAGGCGCTGCAGCGGGGGCAGGAGCTGCTGGAGTACCTCGGCGTCGCCCGCCACGCGAAGGCCTTCCCGGGCCGGCTCTCCGGCGGCGAGCGGCAGCGGGTCGCGGTCGCCCGGGCGCTGATGAACCGGCCGCCGCTGCTGCTGGCCGACGAGCCCACCGGCGCCCTGGACACGGCGTCCGGCCAGGAGGTGCGCCACCTGCTCACCGAGCTCAACCGCGACGGGCAGACCCTGCTGCTCGTCACCCACGACCTGGCGCTGGCCGAGGCCTGCGCGACCCGCACCATCTCGCTCGTCGACGGCCGGCTCGCCACGGGGGTGGCGGCATGAGCGCCGGGCTCGGTGGTGTGGTTCGCTCGGGCGTCGGCCGGCGCCGGGTGCAGACCGTCGTCATGACGCTGACGACGCTGCTGGCGGTGACCGCGTCCGTGCTCGCCGTCGGGCTGCTCGTCGCCTCCTCCGAGCCGTTCGGCCGCGCCTTCGACCGCCAACACGGCGCCCACCTCGCCGCCCAGTTCGACGCGGGCAAGGTGAGCGCCGGCCAGCTCGCCGCCACCGGGCAGGCGGCCGGCGTGACCGAGTCCGGCGGGCCGTACCCCACGGCCGACCTCGCGCCGGTCATCGTCTCCAGCAAGGCGGGTCTGCCGGAAGGCGCCGAGCTGCCCTCGACCACGGTCGTCGGGCGCCCCGACGCGGGCACCGGCCTCGACCGGCTCGAGCTGACCGCCGGCCGCTACGCCACCGCCAAGGACGAGATCGTCTGGTCCGGCGGCGACGCGCCGTTCGAGGTGGGCGACAAGCTGCGCTTCGACGGCGCGCCGGGCAAGCCGACGCTGACCGTCGTCGGCCTGGCCCGCTCGGTCGGCCGGACCGGCACGGCGTGGGCGCTGCCGGCGACCGTCACGGCGATGACGCCGGAGGGCAAGGGCGGCTTCCAGATGGTGTACCGCTTCAGCAAGGCCGCCACCGAGGCCGACCTCAACGCCGGCAAGGACGCGGTCGCGGCCACGGTGCCCGCCGGCGCGCTGCAGGGCAGCACCTCGTACCTGTCGGTGAAGAGCGACACCGAGCGTATCGCCGCCACCTTCGCCCCGTTCGTCATCGCGTTCGGGGTGCTCGGCCTGGTCATGTCGGTGCTCATCATCGGCATCGTGGTCAGCGGCGCGGTCGGCTCGGCCACCCGGCGCATCGGCATCCTCAAGGCCCTCGGCTACAGCCCGGCCCAGGTCGCCCGCGCCTACGTCATGCAGGCGCTGATCCCGGCCGTCATCGGGGCGATCCTCGGGGCCGGCCTGGGCAACCTCGCCGCCGTGCCGATCCTCAACGACGAGGGCGAGGCGTTCGGCACCGGCGTCAACGCGCTGGACTGGTGGGTGTCGATCGTCGTACCGCTCGCGGCCCTGGCCGCGGTCGCGCTCACCGCGTTCGTGCCGGCGCTGCGGGCCGGGCGGCTGCGCACCGTGGACGCCCTCGCCGTCGGGCGGACGCCGTCGCTGGGCCGCGGCCGGGCCGCCCGCCAGGTGCTGGGCCGCCTGTCGCTGCCCCGGTCGGTGAGCCTGGGCCTGGCCAACCCCTTCACCCGCCCCGGCCGCTCGGCGACGATCGCCGCCGCGGTGGCGCTGGGCGCGCTCGGCGTCACGTTCGGCCTGGGCCTGGCGATGTCCGTCGACGCGGTGCAGGCCGCGATGAACAAGCGCACCGCCGGCGACGTCGAGGCGGGCGTCGGGGGCCCGCGCGGGCCCGGCGAGCAGCATGACTCCGCCAAGCCGGACGAGGCCGCGGTCGAGGCGGTGATCAAGGCGCAGCCGGGCACCGACAAGTACTTCTCCATGCAGTACGGCGAGGTCACCGTGGCCGGGCTGACCGGCGTGAGCGAGGTGCTCGCGTTCGACGGCGACTCCTCCTGGGCCAGCTACGAGATGATCGAGGGCCGCTGGTTCTCGGCCCCCGGCGAGGCGGTCGTGCCCAGCGCGATGCTCGACGCGGCCGGGGTCAAGATCGGCGACACACTGACCGTGACCAGCAACGGCAGGTCGGCGAAGGTCACGATCGTCGGGGAGGCGCTCGACCTCAGCTCCGACGGCCGCCGGGTGATCACCGACGCGCGCTCGCTGGCCGGCCTGGAGCTCGACGGCGACCGCGGCGGCAAGCGGTTCGAGATCCTGCTCAAGGACGGCACGAACCTGCAGCAGTACACCGCGCAGCTCAACCAGGCCCTGGGCGACAAGGGCCACGCCGAGATCAACGTCGGCGAGATCAGCCAGACCGTCGTCGTCATCGACACCCTCGCCGGGACGCTCACCCTGATGCTCGTCGCTGTGGCCGGCCTCGGCGTGCTCAACACCGTCGTGCTCGACACCCGCGAGCGCGTGCACGAGCTGGGCGTGTTCAAGGCGCTCGGGATGGCGCCGCGGCAGACCGTGGCGATGGTCCTCACGTCCGTCGCGGGCCTCGGCCTCGTGGCCGGCCTCGTCGGCGTGCCGCTCGGGATCGCGCTGCACGACTGGGTCCTGCCGCAGATGGCCCACGCCGCCGGGACGCGCTTCCCGGCGCACATCATCGAGGTGTACTCCCTGAAGGTCCTCGTCCCGCTGGCGTTCGGCGGCCTCGTCATCGCCCTGGCCGGCGCCCTGCTGCCGGCGGGCTGGGCGGCCCGCACCAGCACCGCGCGGGCGCTGCGCACCGAGTAGACAACCGGTCTAGGGGCTGTGTCGAAGTGGGGGCCGGAGCGAGGCGACGCCTGAGTCCGCCGCAGCCCGGCCATCCACTTCGATACAGCCCCTAGTAGGTTGGCCGGCATGGAGTTGCAGCGCAGACGCCGCTCGTTCGGCCTTGCTCTCCTCGTCGCCGTGTTCGCCGTCGCTGCCCTGGTCTGCGCCTGGGGCAGCGACAACGGCGCCGGCCGGCTGATCCTGGCCGCCGGCGGCGTCTTCGGGCTGGTCGTGAGCGCGGTGATGGTCCGCGACGAGCTGCGCCCGTTCCGCTTCACCATCGGCCCGGACGGCGTCACCACCACCCGCGACGGCCTCGTGGCGTGGTCCGCGATCGAGCGCGTGGTCCTCGACGAGCCGGTCCCGCCCGCGATGTCCGGCCCGCACCTGATCCTGCAGCCCGGCGACCGGGTCGTGCTCAAGCTCCAGGACGTCAAGCAGTCCCAGGCCGAGATCGTGGCGGCCCTGCAGCGGCACGCCGGCGACCGCTTCGACAACCGCATCGCCCGCCGCGGCGACGACCCCGCGTTCCTCACGGTCCTGCGCGGCTACGATCCCGGCCGCATCGACAACCTGGTCCGCCGGGCCAAGGACGCGCTGCTGTCCGGGGACCCGGCCGAGCGCGCCGAGGTGCGGGCCGCCCTCGAGCACCCGGAGCTGCTGGTCGTCGTGCGCGGCTACGACCGGGCCCAGGTCGAGGCCTACCTGCACAAGCTGGCCGCCCGCCTCGGCCCCGACCGCTAGGGGCTGTATCGAAGTGGATGGCCGGGCTGCGGCGGACTCAGACGCCGCCGGGAACCACCCCGGTCACACCCCGATACAACCCCGGTATCGGGGCGCGCCCGGCGCGGCCCCAGCCGACGCCTGAGCCTCGCCTCGCTCCGACCCCCACTTCGATACGGCCCCTAGGGAGAAGACGTTGCCGGAGCCCACCGTCATGGCGTGGCTGGACGGGGAGCGGGAGGCGTGGTGGTCGCGGGCCGGGGCGCTCGAGCACGGGCTGGAGGAGCCCGACTGGGACCGGGCGGCGACCGGCGCCGACACGCTCAACAGCCTGACCCTGCCGCAGGTGTCCTGGCTCATCGCGAAGGGGCCCGACGCCTCGGCCCGGGCGCTGATCGCGGACCCGCCGCAGCTGCGCAGCCGGCAGCGGATCGACCTGGGCCGGGTCGCGGTCGCGCGGTTCGAGCTCGACGCGCTCGCCCTCGCCCTCAGCGAGGCCGGCGGCAGCGCGGACCGGCTCGGCGTGCTGGTGCTGCCGTTCCGGGGACCGGAGCCGGCCCCGCTGGTCGCGGGGTGGCTGCGGCACCTCGGCTCGGCGCGGCAGTGGGCCCGCCTGTGGCTGCAGCGGCACCCCGAGGCGGCGGCGTGGGCGCTGATCCCGGCCGCGGCCGGGCGCCCCGGACGGGCCCGGCAGCAGGCCGAGGACGCGCTGCGCCACCTGGCCGCGGCCGGGCACGCGCCGCTCGTGTTCAAGATCGCCGACGAGCTCGGGGCGGCCGCACCGGCCGCGGTCGCGGCGCTGCTGCCCGCCGGGGCCGCGGCGGCGCCGGGCGATGACCTGTTCGCGCTGCGGCCCGCCGGGGACCCGGCAACGCCGGGTGATGACCTGTTCGCGCTGCGGCCCGCCGGGGCCGCGGCGCTGCCGGGCGATGACCTGCTCGCGCTGCTCCCCCCGGGGTCCGCGCAGGCGCGGCGGCCGACCCGGGCCGGGAAGCCCCCGGCGTGGGCGCGCCCGGAGCGGCTGCCGGAGCTCCGCTCGGCCGCGGGCCCGCCGCTGCCGCCGGAGGAGGTCGCCCGGCTGGTCGACGCGCTGACCTGGTCGCGCCTGGCGGAGCCGCCGGAGCCGGCGCCCGGCGACCCGGACCCGCCCGGCCGCGCCGTGCCCCTGATCGTCGAGGGGTCGGCGGCCGCGCAGCCGCCGGTGGCGCCGGCCGGGCCGGAGCTGGAGCGGCTGATCGCGGGCTGCGACCCGGCCGGCGCGGCCGAGTTCGGGCGGGCGCTGCTGCGGGCGTGGCTCGAGGCCGGCCTGCCGGCGTCGGACGCGTGGGCGCTGCTGGCGCAGGCCCACCTCGGCGACGACGCGACGATGGACGAGCTGGCGCCGCTGGTGCGGTCGTGGCCCGGGCAGAGCCGGTACGTCCGCGCCATCGACGGGCACGCGGTGCTGGCCACGGTGGGCACCGACGTGGCGCTGCGGCACCTGCTCGCGATCGAGTCCGGCATGTCCGGCGGGTCGATGAACGAGCGGGCCGGGGTGTACCTCGAGCAGGCCGCCGCCCGGCGCGGCCTCAACCGGACCCAGCTGGCGGACCGGCTGGCGGTCACGCACGGGCTGGACACCGGGATCACGCTCGACTACGGGCGGCGCACATTCACCGTGGTCGCCGACGACCACCTCGCCCTCTTCGCCGTGGGCGCGGACGGTCGCCGGCTGGCCCGGCCGCCCAAGCCGGGCGTGAAGGACACCGATCCGGCCGCGTACCAGCGGTTCCTGCAGCTGCGCAAGGACGTGCGGGCGACCGCCGCGGCCCAGATGGCGCGCCTGGAACGGGAGATGCTCGAACGCCGGCTCCGGCCGGCCCGCGACGTCGCGGCCGTGCTGCTGCCGCACCCGATCCTGGGCCCGATCGGCCGGCGGCTGCTCTGGGGCGAGTACGGCCCGGGGCGGCGCCTGGTCCGGGCGCTGCGGATCGCCGAGGACGGCAGCTTCGCCGACCTCGACGACGCGACAGCGGTCGTCGGCGGGGGCGCGGACCTCGGCCTCGCGCACCCGGCGGAGCTCGGTGAGGACCGGGACGCCTGGGCCCACCTCTTCGCCGACTACGAGATCATGCAGCCGTTCCCGCAGCTCAACCGGCCGGCGGTGGCGCTGGGCGCGGCGGAGCGCGCGGCGACCAGCGTGCCCGGGCGCGGGCCGCTGGCGGCGGAGCGGGTCGCGGGGCTGCTGGCCGGGCGGTGGCGGGGCAACGGCTACGAGCACAAGACCTATCGGCACACCCAGCTGGCGCGCGGACTGCCCGGCGGGCTGACGCTGCTGGTCGAGCTCGACCCGGGGCTGCCGACGTCGGTCGCCGGCACGGCCGGCGAGCAGCGGATCGCCGAGATCTGGGTCGACGACGAGTGGTCGGACCACTGGCAGAGCGCGCGGCGCATCCCGCTGGGCGACTGCGACCCGGTGGCGCTGTCGGAGCGGCTGGTGGAGCTCTACGCGACCGACGGCTGAGCCGCGACCCGGCGGGGCAGGGGCAGCGCGAGCCCGGCCGCGGCCAGGGCGAGCACGGTGAGGATCAGGCCGATCTCGTGGAAGCCGGCGATCGGGCCGACGCTCGCCGCCCGCGCGGCGAGCAGCGAGCCGAGCACGCCGACGCCGATGGACCCGCCGAGGCGCTGGGCGATGTTGAACAGGGTGTTGCCGTCGGCCATCCGCTCGTCCGGCAGCGGCTCCAGCATCACCGACAGCAGCGGGGTGATGCCGAAGCCGATCGCGGCCGCGCGGCCGGACAGGATCAGCGCCGTCGCCCACAGGGGCGTGGCCGCGGTGATGAGCAGCAGGCCGGCGCTGGCCACGGCGAGCACGAGGAACCCGGCGCAGACCAGGGGGCGCACGCCGTAGCGCTCGGCCAGGCGCTGCCCGGCCGCGGTGCCGACGCCGGTGATGAGGCCCTGCGGGAGCAGCGCGACCCCGGTGGCCAGGGCGGTGTGGTGCTGGACGGACTCGGTGAAGACGGGCAGCAGGAAGACCGCGGCGAACGCGACCACCGAGGACAGCACGCTCAGGCCGAGGGCCAGGGCCGACCGGCGGTGGCGCAGCAGCGTGAGGTCGACCGCGGGCTGCTCGGCGCGGCGGGCCCACAGGACGTACAGCAGCAGGAGCAGGACCCCCGCGAACAGCGGCACGGCGGCGGGGGCGGCCGACCAGCCCGCCGAGGTGGCGCGGCCGGCGCCGTAGAGCGCGGCGACCAGGCCGGTCGCGAGCAGGGCCAGGCCGATCGGGTCGGGGCGGGCGCGGCCGTCGGCGGGCGGGGCGGCGTCGGCCGGGAGGCGGCGGACGCCCAGCAGGGCGATCACGCCGACGGGCAGGTTGACGAGGAAGATCCAGCGCCAGCCGCCGGCCGCGATGAGCAGGCCGCCGAGCGACGGGCCGATCGCGGGGGCCAGGAAGAACAGCAGCCCCGCCGCCAGCGGGATGCGGCGGGCGGCGCCCCGGCCGAGCAGGACGCTCATGGCCAGGGGGACCAGCGGGGCGCCGGTGAGGCCCTGCAGCGCCCGCGCCCCGACCAGCGCGGCGACGCCCGGCGCGGCCGCACACAGCCCGGACGCGGCGACGAAGCCGGCCATCGCCAGGGCGTAGACGCGCATGGTGCCGAAGCGGCGGGCCAGGTACGACGTGGCCGCGAGGCCGGCGGCGAGGGCCAGCAGGTAGCCGCTGACCACCCACTGCGTGCCGGCGAGGCCGGTGTGCAGCTCGGCGGCGATGTCGGGCACCGCCACGTTGACGATCGACGAGTCGACCATCGTGAGCAGCGGCCCGGCGAGCAGGCCGAGCTGCATCAGGCCGCTGAGCTTCACGGCTCCTCCACCATGGTCTCCAGGCGCGCGACCCAGGCCAGCTCCCGCTCGACGCGGTCGGCGAGCTCGGTCACCACGAGGCCGCCCCAGCGGTGGTTGCGCGGGCTGCGCCCGGTCTTCTCGGCGAGCTGCCGCATGTGCGCGGCCTGGTCCCGCAGCGCCGAGGCCCGGGCCGCGAGGACGCGGCGGCGCTCGTCCGGGGTCAGGTGCTCGAACTGCCCGAGCCGGGTGAGGAACTCCGGCTCGTCGCCGGCCTGCTCGGCGGGCAGGTCGGCGAGCATGTCGTGCAGCAGCTCGCGGCCGAGGTCGGTCAGCTCGTAGACGTGCCGCGGCGGCCGGCCCTCCTGCTGCTCGGCGGTCTTGACGACGGCGCCGGCCTCCTCGAAGCGGCGCAGCGCCGGGTAGAGCGTGTTGTTGTGCAGCGCGTACGCCGTCGTCGCGGACACGTTGCGCTTCAGCTCGTAGCCGTGCACGGGCCCGCGCTGCAGGTGGCTGAGGATCACGATGTCCAAGTACATGCCGTCCAGTTTGACATAGGTACAACTGGACGAGCAAGCGCGGCGGCGTTTGACAATTGGCAGGCAAACACCTGCATAATGGAGCCATGGAGCTCGTGTTCAAGGCGCTCGCCGACGAGACCCGGCGCTCGGTGCTCGACCGGCTCCGCGAGCGCAACGGGCAGACCCTCCGGGAGCTGTGCGAGCACCTCGACATGGCCCGCCAGTCGGCGACCCAGCACATCGACATCCTCGTGCGGGCCGGCCTCGTCACCGTCGTGCGGCGGGGGCGGGAGCGCCTGCACTTCCTGAATCCGGCGCCGATCCACGACATCGAGCAGCGCTGGATCTCCGGCTTCGACCAGCCCCGCCTGGCCGCGCTCAGCGCGATCCGGCGCCAGGCAGAACAGGAGTACGCCATGACGACCGTGCCCACGTACGTGTACGTCACCTACATCCACGCCACCGCCGAGCAGGTGTGGCGGGCCCTCACCGACGCCGACCTGACCGCGCGGTACTGGGGCCACGCCAACGTCTCCGACTGGCAGCCCGGCTCGCCGTGGGAGCACCGGCGCACCGACGGCTCCGGCACGGCCGACGTCGTCGGCACGGTGCTCGAGGCCGAGCCGCCGGCCCGGCTCGTCATCACCTTCGAGGACTCGCCGGAGGAGGACCGCAAGCCCTCGACCGTCACCTTCCTCGTCGAGCCGCACCAGGACATCGTCCGGCTCACCGTCACCCACGAGCGGCTGGCCAACCTCGACATGTACCGCGGCATCTCGCAGGGCTGGCCGGCGGTGCTGGCCAACCTCAAGTCGCTGCTGGAGACCGGCGAGGTGCTGCCGCAGGCGCCGTGGGAGATGGGCCACGCGCATGCCTGAGACCTTCGACCCGGCCCCGATGCGCAGCGCCTACGCCGCGCTGCTCGACGTCGTCCCGCGCCCCGGGCCGCCGCCGCCCGGCGAGTGGGGCGCCGGGCGGATCCTCGCCCACGTCAGCCTGGTCACCGCGGCGACCGTCGCGGCCGTGAACGCGGTGGGGTCGGGGGCGATCTCGACGTACGACAACCGCCTCGCCCAGGACGCGTGGACCCTCGACCGCATCGCCGGGCTCGCCGGCGGCCTCGACGGGCTGCGCGGGCGCATCCGCGCGCAGGGCGAGGCGCTGGGCCTGCTCGCGGCCGCGCTGAGCCCGGCCGAGCTGGCCACGCCGGTGCCGGCGCTGCTGCTGTCCAACGGGGCCTGCCTGGTCGACGCGCCGCTGACGGTCGCCGGCATCCTCGCCGGTCTCACGGACGTGGAGCTGCCGGGGCACGCGCAACAGCTGCTATAACCAGCCGCGCTGGGCCGCCTTCAGGCCGGCCTCGAAGCGGCTGCGGGCGCCCAGGCGCTCCATCAGCTCGGCCACCATGCGGCGGGCCGTGCGCGCCGAGACCCCCAGGGCCTTGGCCGTCGTCTCGTCGGTGAGACCCTCGCCGAGCATCCGCAGGAGCTGGCGCTGCTGCTCGTTCAGGCCGTGCGCGTCCGCCTCGGGGCCGGCCGCGAACGGCGCCGCCGCCGTCCAGGCCAGCTCGAACAGCGCGACCAGGGCGGCGATCACGCCCGCCCCGGCCAGCTGCACGGCCCCGCGGCGGGTGTCGCCCGGCTCCAGCGGCAGCAGCGCGACCTGCCGGTCCACCAGCACCATGCGGGTCGGCAGGGTCGGCGCGGTGCGCACCGCGCTGCCGGCGCTCACGAGCCAGCGGGCGTACTCGGTGGTCGGCGGGTCCTGGTGCGCGGACGACTCGTACATCGTGCGCAGCGTGACCCCGCGGCGCAGCGCCGCCTCGTCGAGCACGCGGCTGGCGGCGAGGCTGGCCCGGGACTGCCCGCCGCCGGGCATGAACGACAGGCACTCCGCACGGGCGTGGGCGGCCAGCCGCTCCAGGCGGGTCTGGACCTCGTCGAGGCCGTGGAGGTGCTCCACGCCGGGCCGGGACGAGTCCGGCCGGGCGCCGGCGTACTCGGCGACCACCCCCGCGATGGCCGCCTCACTCGCCGCGATCTCCGCCCGGCGCCGGGCCAGCTCGGCCCGGCGCCGGGCCAGTAACGCGGTCAGGCCGACGTCGGGGCTCACCGGCCGCAGTGCCCCCGGCTCCTCCCGCGACGGGCTCAGCAGGGTCAGCTCGAAGAGCCGGTCGAGCGCGTCGCGCACCTCCTGCTCCGACAGCACCAGATGCCGGCCGAGCTCGTCCACGCCCCACCCCGGGTTGGCCAGGATGGCCCGGTAGATCTGCTCCGCCCGCATGTCGAGCCCCAACGCCTCCAGCATGTCCCCCGCCGCCTCCCGCACCCGCCGCGCCCGCCCGCCCGGCATCGGCAAAGATAATGGCAGATGCTGTCCACTCGCATTCAATGCGCGCGATTCTGTGGCGGCATCGCCTGCCGACGATGGAAACCTGCGGGAATACGTTCTGCCGCAACGCTTCGTAGGTATGTACGGCCATCAATGTACGACAGGTTGGTTGTGTCCGGTTCCGGCCTTGGCCGGTTCAGTCCAGCGTCAATGTGTTCCAGCGGGATCCGCCGCCCTGGTAGACACCTCCTACCGCAGCGTGCACGGCCCCTCGGTCACCAGACCGGGCGGGTGCCGGCGCACGGACACGACCAAGACGGGGGAACGATGATGACCTTTTCGAGGACTGACTGGAAAGCGGTGTGGCGCGATGGCTGCCACGCGACGTCCGGGTTCGGTTGGGACTGACGAGACCGCGAGGGTGATGCGGCTCGTGGCCCTCACCCTGGTGGTTTCCGGTGTGCGGTCGTCGGGCGAACCGATCGGCGACTTCCTGGGTGACGTGTTCTGGTCGGTGGTGCGGCCCGGCGACGGGCTCGAGCACCTCTGCGTCAGGGCGGGCCCGGGCCGCATCGATCTCGGCTTCTACGTGCGCAGCCCGGCGGTCGAGGAGGCTCTGGCGACGGTGCGCGACCTGCTGCGGCGGGCCGTGGCGATGTCGCCGGTGCTCGGGCCCTGGACGGGCCAGCCGCCCGACGGGCTGCACGCGGTGGATCTGACCGGGATCGGCCCCTTTTCCAGCGAAGAATCCTGACGAAAGAGGTCCGTAGTGATCCGTGTCGGCATCGTCGACGACCATCCCATCATCCTGTTAGGCCTGCGCGGCGCCTTCGAGTCCGCCGGCGACATCGCCGTGGTGGCCGCGGCCACCGCCCCCGGGCACGTCGACCCGGCCGCGATGGACGTCCTCGTGCTGGACATGCACCTGACCGGCGACGGGCCCTGCGTGCCCGAGGTCGCCACCGCGGCCGCGCACTGCAAGGTCGTGCTGACCGCCGGCGACGAGCGCCGCTCGGACATCGCCCGGTGCATGGCCGCCGGCGCCCGGGCGTTCGTGCCCAAGAGCAGCCAGCCGCACCTCTTCGTCGAGGCCGTCCGGCTCGTCGCCGCCGGCGGGGCGCCGCCCGCGCCGCAGGTCGTGCAGCCCGGGCTCTCCCCGCGCGAGCAGACGGTGCTGGACAACGTCGCGGCCGGGCTGACCCACGAGCAGATCGCCCGGCGGCTCGGCATCAGCAAGCACACCGTGGACACGTACCTCAAGCGCATCCGGGCCAAGCTGAACCTGGGCAACAAGGCCGAGCTGACCCGGGCCGCGCTGGCCGCCCGCCCGCCCGCGGCGGTGGCGGTGTGAGCTCAGCGGTTGCGCGGATGGCGCTTCGCCGCCCGCTCGTTGCCGTGCCGGTAGTTGCCGGTCCAGCGGGCCATCGCCAGCTGGGCGTCGCCGGCGCCGACCTCGTCGAGGAACCGCGCCGCGCGGGCCCCGCGCAGCGTCGCGGCCACGCGCCCGTGGTGGGTGATCACGACGGTGCCGTCGGCACGGTGCTCGAACTCGAATCCGTGTGCGGCGCCCATCGACGCAGTGTAGGCCTCCGGTGACCGCGCGCGGCGGGTACGCCGACCTCTTCGCCCAGGACCGCACCGCGCCGCACTGGGCCTACGACTACGCGGCCCGCCTCGCCGCCCGCCACCCGCACGGCCACCGGATCCTGATCCAGACCAGCATGTCGCCGACCGGCCCGTTCCACATCGGCAACCTGCGCGACACGGTCTGCGCGCACCTCGTGCACCGGGCCCTGGTCCGCTCCGGCCGCCGCTCGGCGATCCTGCTCAGCTTCGACGACTTCGACCCGTTCCGCCCCCGGCAGGCCGCGGCCGACCCCGTCCTGGCCCGGTACGGCTCGCGCCCCCTCGCGGTGGCCCGGGAGCGCTCGACCGCGATCTGCCGGGCCTACCTGCGCGAGCTCAAGGACCTGGGCATCTGCCCGCCGGAGGCCGACGCCGACGGGCGCACCCCGGCCGGCTCGGCCTGGCTCACGCACTACCAGTGGGAGCGGTACACCGGCGGCGAGTACCGGCACATCCAGCGCCGCTACATCCGCCGCGCCGCCCGCCTGGCCGCGATCCTCGGCGTCTCCGGCCCCCGCAAGCTTTTCGCGGTGTACTGCCAGCAGTGCGGCCGCAACACCACCGTGCTGCACGAGCTGGACCCGGGCCGGGTCCGCTACGACTGCCGCTCGTGCGGCGCCTGCGTCACCACCGGCGCGATGGAGTGCGTCAAGCCCGCCTGGGCCGTGGACTGGACGCTGCGCGTCACCCACGAGCACATCGACTGCGAGCCCGCCGGCCAGGACCACTGCAGCGCGGGCAGCACGATGGACCGCACCCGCGCCGTGTACCACCGCTTCCTCGGCACCCGCCAGCCCGTCATCGTGCCCTACGGCCTCGTGCGCCAGTCCGGCCAGCGGCACAAGATCTCCGGCTCCCGGGCCGGCGGCCTGCTGCCCCGGGACCTGCTGCGCGCCCTGCCCCCGGTGCTGATCCTGTGGCTGTACGCCCGGCCGAACTGCCGCTCCGACATGCGGGTCGGCCTCGACCGGGCCGCGCTGCTGGCCGCCTACGACGGCTGGGACCGGTTCGTGGCCGGCCTGCCCGCCTCGGTGCGCGGCCGGGCGCTGTGGGCGCTGCTCACCGACGACCCGCCGCCGAGCGGCCCGCCGCTGCCGCGGATGCGCACGGTGCTGGGCCGGCTCCACACCGCCTGCTACGACGCCGAGTCGGTGACCTGCGAGCTGGCCGCCGGCCGGGACCGGGCCGCGGTCGCCGAGCGCGTCGGGCACGCGCTGGCGTGGCTCTCCGGGCCGGGCCGCGGCACGAGCTGGCTGCTGCGTGCCGACCCGGACCCACCCGGCGCGGATCCCCTGCGCGACAACGGCCTCGGCGGGAACTGGGACCGGGCCCGGCACGCGGCTCTGCTCCGGGCGCTGTTCGCCGTGCCCGACGGCCCGCCCCTGCGCCGCCTCCTCGCCCAGTTCGGCGCGGACGCGCTCGTCGCCGCGGTGGGCGAGCACGCCCGCACCGGCCGCCGCCCGCTGCGGGACCTGGCGCTCGCGCGCCTCGACGAGGCCGGGGCGCGGCGTGCGGGCTGAGCTGTTCGACCCGCGCACCGAGGCGGTGCCGGCCGAGTGGGACAAGTTCCTGCGCGACGAGGGCGCCCCGGCCGCCTGGGACGCCGGCGCCCTGGCCGCGGTCGCCTGGACGTCGCTGCGCACGGTGCTGCTCGGCGTGGTCGCCGACCGCGGCCAGGCGGTCGCGCTGTTCTGCGGCGACTTCGGCTCGCCGCGGCGCCGCAAGCCGGTCTACAGCCCGGTCGGCGGCCCGGCCCGGCCCGGCGTGTACTTCTCCCGCATCCTCATGGGCTTCGACGAGGGCTTCCTCTTCGCGACGCACCTGGACCACGCCGGGCGGGTCGCGGCCCGCCGCGCGTTCGAGCGGGCGCTGAAGGCGCGCCTGGGCCGCCGCTGCCTCGGCGTCGTGTACCAGAACGTGTCGGCCGCGGCCCTGCCGGTGATGCGCACCGCCGCCCGCCTGTGCCGGCCCGTGTCGCCGAACACGGTCCTGGTCAACCGGTGGCAGAGCATGGAGGAGTACTTCGCCGGCCTGCCGCGGGACCGGCGCCGGCGGCTGCGGCGCACCTACGCCGACGCCGACGCCGACCCCGGCCTGCGGGTGGGCGCGGGGGTGCCGGCCGTCGACCCGGTCGAGGCGGCCCGGCTGGAGCAGCTGACCCGGCTCAAGCACCTGTCGCCGGGCGAGGTTCTGGTCCCGCTGCCGTCGCTGTACTTCGAGCGCCTCAACCACCGCGACGGCGTGCGCTACTTCGTGCACACCGACCCGGCCACCGGCGCGCTGCTGTCCTTCGACCTGTCGTTCGAGCACGCCGCCGGCCTCGTCACCACCGTCACCGGCTCGGCCGCGGGCGCGGCGACGGGCCGCGGCCTGTACTGGGACCTGTACCTGCGCGAGATCGAGTACGCGATCGAGCGGGGCGTGCCGCGGCTGGAGTTCGGCAAGGGGCTCGTCGGGCTCAAGGCCCGTTTCGGCTGCGTCACCGTGCCGCAGTACGCGGTCGCGGCGCCGCTGTAGCCAACCACCGACCACCCGAGAGGAACCGGGCATGGATCTCGACGACGCCACCGCGGCGCACCTGGCCGCGGTGCGCGGCCGCGACCTCGCCGCCTACCTGGACACGGTGCACGACGACGTGACCGTGGTACTGCCCAACGGCCGGCTGCTACGGGGGCGGGAGGACGTGGCCGCGTTCCACCGCGACTGGTTCGCCGACCCGGACTGGCGCATGGAGACCGAGGTCGTCAGCACCGCCGAGGCCGGCGACACCGGGGCCGTGGTGCTGCGCGTCGGCTACCACGACGTCGACGCCGCGGGCGTCGCGTACGAGAAGGCGTACCTGCTGAGCCTGGTCTTCGCCCGCACCGGCGGCCGCTGGCGGCTGCTGCACGACCAGAACACCTTCTGCTGAGCCGTGGCCGCGACCCGCTACTCCGCCCCCGGGCACGCCGCCGCCTACGCCGCGGCCGCCGCCCGCGCCCACGCCGAGGTGCCCTACTACCGCGAGCGCGACGCCCGGGCCGGCGCGCCGGACACCGCCGCCCCGCTGCCCGCGGACCGCCTCGCCCGCCACTACCACGAGCTGTTCCCGCTCGCGGCGCCCTGGCGCGGGGAGTCCGACCCGCCGGCGTGGCTGCCGGACGGCGCCGACCTGGCCGCCGCGCTCGCCCTGACCGGCCGGCACCGGCCCGGCACGCCCGTGTTCGAGCTGCGCCCGGCGCTGCTCGACCTGCGGCTGCCGCGCGGCTCGTACCGGGTGCTGCTCACCGCGGCGGCCGACGTCGACCCGACCGCGCCCGACCCGCGCCCGCCGCAGCGGGCGGCGTTCGCGGCGACCCGCCCGGCGACGCTGCTCGGCCCGCCGGACGACCTGGCCCGCCTGGCCGGCGCGGTGGACACGGCGGGCGCGCTGGTCCTGCCGGTGCTGCCGCTCGCGGCCGCGCGGGCGGACCCGGGCCGGCCCGCGCTGCTGTACGACGAGCACCTGGGCTGGGCCGGGGCCTGGTCCGCCGAGTGCGGGCGGGCCCACCTGAGCTGGCGGGCGCTGTTCGCCGGCGGCACGCCCGAGGGGCTGCTCCTGACCCGGCTGCACCGGCGGCGCCCGACGCTCGTCGACGTCCGCCCGGACGGCACAGCGGGCCTCGGCGTGGCCGCGTGCCCGCGCCACGGCACGCCCGTCGTGGGCCCGGCGGGGCAGTGCCCCCCGAACACGTGACATGTTCCCGGGCCCCGGGACTGCCAAGGTGCGTACGGAAGCAAAGCGCAGACGCGCCGGAGAGGAACGCAGATGACTACCGAGGTCACCCCGTCCAACGTCGAAGAGCTGATCGAGAAGCACCTGGCCGATGAGTTCGGCGACGACAACAAGGTGCGCTCCCTGTCCCAGCACTTCCGCCGCGAGGGCTACGTCAAGCTGGCCAACCTGGTCTCGCGCGACATCTTCGCCGCGGTGACCACGGAAGTCCACGAGATCCTGGACAACCACGCGAAGCGCATCGACATCCACATGAAGGAGACCGGCAACTCGCCGCGCTTCATGAGCACCGTCGGGCAGGCCGCGATCCGCAAGGACGCCCAGCTGATCCCGGCGATCTACGAGTCGCCGGCGCTGAAGGGCTTCCTGTCGCGCATCGCGACCCAGGAGGTCATGGACTGCCCGTGGGAGGGCGAGAAGTACATCATCATCCGCCAGCACAAGGTCGGCGACACCCACGGCTGGCACTGGGGCGACTTCCCCTTCACGGTCATCTGGATCATCGAGGCGCCCGAGTCGGAGGTCGGCGGCATGCTGCAGACCGTGCCGCACACCGACTGGAACAAGGACGACCCGCGGGTGACCGAGTACCTGGTCAACAACGTCATCAAGACGTGGCCGCACTCGACCGGCGAGCTGTACTTCCTGCGGTCGGACACCACGCTGCACCGCACCATCCCGCTCAGCGCGGACCGGACCCGCATCATCCTCAACACCTGCTGGGGCGGGCCCTCCACGGCCCACCTGACCGCGCAGACCCACGAGACCATGGAAGCGATGTTCGACTGACCGCCGCTCCCGGCCGGCGCCGTGACCCCGTTGCGGGGCGCGGCGCCGGCGCAGCACCAGACCCGGCGAGCGAAAGGCGGACGATGTCGAACGGCACCGAGCTGGCCGCCGTCCCGGCGCAGCGGGACGGTGGCTCAACAGAGCCGTCGGCGGCCGACCAGGTCTCCACCGACGAGGCCTGTGACTTGCAGTGCGCATTGACGGCGATGATCCCCTGTTACAACGAGGAGGAGTGCATCGACCGGGCGTACCGCGAGATCGCCGCCGAGCTCGCCGCCTACCCCGACGCCGAGATGCTCTTCGTCGACGACGGCAGCCGCGACGGCACCCTGGACAAGATCAAGGCGTTCGCCGCCGCCGACCCGCGCGTGCGGTACATCTCCTTCGCCCGCAACTTCGGCCTCGAGGCCGCCTTCTCGGCCGGGTTCAAGTACGCCTCCAAGCGCTGGACCGTCCAGCTCGACGCCGACCTGCAGTCCCCGCCGGCCGAGATCCACACGCTGGTCGCGAAGGCGCTCGAGGGGTACGACATCGTCTTCGGCATCCGCGTCGACCGCCGCGACCCGTGGCTGCGCCGGACGGGCTCGCTCGGCATGCAGCTCGTCGCCCAGCGCGTCCTCGGCATCCACGTGCCGATGCGCGCCTCCGTGTTCCGGGTCGTGCGCACCTCGGTGGCCCGGCGCATCGTCGAGACCCGGCTGCGCTCGCCGTACTTCATCGCCACCGCCCCGCTCATCGGCGCCCGCTACACCGCCGTGGCGACGGCGCACCAGCCCCGCACGGCCGGCGTCGCGAAGTGGAACCTCGCCCGGCTCGTGTCGCACGCCATGGACCTGTGGGTCGGCTTCTCGATCCGGCCGCTCGCGATCGTGCACCTCGGCGCGCTGTTGTTCGCCGTGGCGACCCCGGTCCTGCTGGTCGCGCTCGCCCTGGGCTGGATCGGGCCGACCGGCCTGGCCGTGGCGTCGCTGCTGCTGGGCACGGCCGCGTTCGCCGGGCTCGGCCTGCTGACCCGGTACATGATCCCGGCGCTGCGGGTGCGCAGCGAGCTGCCGCAGTACACCGTCCGCGAGAGCAACATCCCGATCGACCCGTCCGACGACCTGTACGGCAGCGAGCGCGCCAGGGACGGACTGACCTCTGGAGCGAACCTGTGAGCACAGCGAACCTCATCATCCTGGGGGCCGGGGAGGACCAGGTCCCGGCGTACGTCGAGGGCCGCCGCCTCGGGTACCGGATCATCGGGGTCGACCAGAAGCCCGACGCGCTCGGCGCGTCCCTGGCCGACGAGTTCCTCTGCCTGACCACCCGCGAGCCCGAGGCGATCGCCCGGCGGCTCGGCGCCATCGACGTGGCCGCGGTGATCTCGCCCGCCAGCGACGCCGCGCAGGCCTCGGTCGCCGCGCTGAGCCGGCACTACGGCACCGCCTTCCAGCCGGCCCCCGACGCGGTGCGCGCCTCCGAGGACAAGGGCTACTTCCTCTCCGTGGTGGAGAAGCTGGGCCTGCCGCGGTACCGCAGCGTGCACGACAGCGACCCCGACGCCCTCGCGCGCGCCGCCGCCGGCCTGCGCTACCCGCTCGTGGTGAAGCCCGCCGACGCCTCCGGCAGCAAGGGCCTGCGCTGCGTGACCGACCCGGCCGACCTGCCGGGCGCGATCAGCACCGCCCGCAAGCACTCGTTCAGCGGCGAGATCGTCGTCGAGGAGTTCGTCTCCGGGACCCACTACTCCGTCGAGTGCTTCGCCCGCGACGGCCGCCCCGAGCTCACGATCGTCACCGAGCGGACCCTCACCCCGATGCCGCACATGATCAGCGTCTCGCACCTGGTGCCGGCGTCGCTGTCCTGCGCGGTGCGGGCCCGGCTGCAGGACATGGTGACCGCCGTGCTGGCCGAGCTCGGGCACCGCAACGGCCCGGTCAACCTCGACGTGATCGCCGGCGAGGACGAGAAGCTGTACTTCGTCGAGCTGGGCGCCCGCCTCGGCGGCAACGGCATGCCCCGGCTGGCCGCCCACGCCTACGGCGTCAACACCGTCGCCGCCGCGATCCGCCTCGCCGCCGGCCGCCCGCCGGAGCTCACCACGCACGCCGAGCCGCGGGT
The DNA here is from genome assembly GCF_049995355.1 of Dactylosporangium sp. McL0621. Classification (NCBI taxonomy): domain Bacteria; kingdom Bacillati; phylum Actinomycetota; class Actinomycetes; order Micromonosporales; family Micromonosporaceae; genus Dactylosporangium; species Dactylosporangium sp. McL0621. The sequence goes on along the minus strand of NZ_CP188259.1, from coordinate 6,387,343 downwards.
CGTGATGCTGCGCATCCTGACCGCCGACACCGAGGGCGTGGTGACCGGCATCGCCGGCGCCGACGCGGTCCGGGCCCTGCCCGACGTCGCCGCGCTCGAGCTGTTCAAGGAGCCGGGCCAGCGGGTGCACCCGTACACCCAGGCCGCGCACAAGCTCGGCTACCTCATCGTCGCCGCGGACACCCGCGAGTCGCTGCAGCGCACCCTCGACACCGCGCTCACGACACTGTGCATCGACATCGAGCCGGACCAGACACCACAGGAGATCACGTCATGAATTCCGCGCTGCGCCGCAACGCCGCCGCCATCGTGCTGGCCGGCCTGGCGGCCGTGCTCGCCGCGATCATCTGGTTCGTGCTGCCGCACGACCGGGAGGTCAAGAACCTCGGCATCTTCCTGTTCAAGCTGCTGCCGTTCGTGCTGGCCACCGAGGCGGTGTCCCGCATGCCGGTGGAGTGGTTCGCCCGGCGGAACCTCGTGCGCCTGATCGTGCCCGCCTCGTTCGCGGTGTACTTCCTGTTCTTCGTGCCGAAGATCTTCTTCTACGCCGAGGACCACCCGACGCTGTACTACCACATCCTGGTCCTGACCCCGTTCCTGATCCTCGCGCTGACCACTGCCTACCGGCTCGGCGGCGGCACGCCCGGCAACGTGCGCCGCGTCTCCTACGCGATGCTGCTGCTGATGGTCTCCGGCGCCGAGGACCTCGCGTTCCTGAAGGTCAACCACCACACCGACCCCGAGTGGGCGACCGTCCCGGAGCGCTGGAACTGGGCCTCGCACATCAAGGTCTTCCTCGGCCACTACCCGACGAAGTACGAGGCGTACGTCTTCATCGCCGTGCACGTCGTGATCGTGCTGTTCGTCCTGCTCGCGCCGACCCGCTGGTTCGAGCGGCTCAACCCGTGGCGCAACCGGCGCCCCGCGGCCGAGGCCGTGCCCGCCGGCCGGGCCGACCGCGACTCGGTCGAGGTCTGAGGCGCCGGCCGTGTTCCTTCGCGAGGCGCTGTACATCCCGGTCACGCTCGTGCGCCAGCACGCCTCCCGGGCCGCCGTCGACCGGCGCAAGCTGCGCTGGATCAATGAGATGCTGGCGTTCAGCCGGGTGCACGTGCCGTACTACCGCGACGACGCCCGCTACGAGCACGCGCCGCTGCGGGACCTCGCGGAGCTGGCCGACCTGCCCGTGCTGGCCAAGCCGACGCTGCGCGAGCGGCCGCTTCCCGACCTGCTGGCCGAGGGGTCGCAGGACCGGCCCTTCCGGCAGTTCCAGACCAGCGGCAGCACCGGGCAGCGGGTGACCGTCCGGCACGACCAGCGCACCCACGACTACCACATGGCGGCGTGCTTCCGGCGCTTCGCGGCGACCGGCCGGTACCGCCCGACGGACCGGCTCACCCACGTGCGCCCGTACGTCGCCCCGACCCGCGGCTTCGAGAAGCTCAAGCTGTTCCGCCGGCACACGATCCTGTCGCACCGGCCGATGGCCGAGATCAAGGCCGAGCTGCTGGCCAACCGCCCGCACGTGCTGGCCGGGCAGCCGGTGCACATGCGCGAGGTGCTGCGGGCGCTGGAGCCGGACGAGATGGCCGTCCTGCGCCGCACGCTCAAGATGGTGCTCACCGAGTCGGAGCTGCTCACCGACGAGCACCGGGCGCTGCTCGTGGACGGCTACGGGGTGCCCGTCTTCGACGAGTACTCGGCCTTCGAGATCCTCAACATCTACTTCGAGTGCCCGCACGGCGGCCGCCACGTGGCCGAGGACCGCATCCACGTGGAGGTCGTCGACGACGCCGGGCGGCCCGTGCCGGCGGGCACCGAGGGGCGGCTGGTCATCACGCCTTACATGGAGCGGGCCATGCCGCTGATCCGCTACGAGCTCGGCGACATCGGGGTGCTGGACCCGAAGCCGTGCCGGTGCGGGCGCGCGTTCCGCACCATGCGGCTGACCAAGGGCCGGTCCAACGACTACGTGATCCTGCCCGACGGCCGGCGGCTGTACCCGGACACGTTCGTCTGGTTCGCCGCCATCCACCCCGACATCGCCGAGTGCTTCGTCGAGCAGGACGCGCAGGGCCGGGTGCGGATCAACATCGTCTCGGCCGGGACCGAGGACCTCCAGCCGGTCTTCGACAGCGTGCGCGCGGAGATGTACCGCGTCGCCGGCGGCCCGTTCGAGCTCGACGTCGTGCGCGCCGAGCGGCTGCCGCTCACCGCGGGCGGCAAGGGCAAGTTCATCACGTCGGAGTACACCGTTGGGGCCTGAGCTCGCGGCGGCCGGGGCGCCGGCCGCCACCGGGCCCCCACCGGCGTCCTCGTCGCTGCTGCCGCGCGGCGCCATCGGGGGCCGCCTGATGCTCTCGCTGCTGGCCGGCCGGGGCGGCTACCGGGTCGCCACCGTGCTGTCCAACGTGCTGCTGCTCGCCGCCTGGGGCGAGGCCGGGTTCGCCGGCTACGCGCTGGTCATGGGCGGCTTCACGGCGGTGCTGTACCTCACCGCGTTCGGCGTGGAGAAGAGCGCCCTGACCCTGCTGCCCCGGGTGCGGCGGGTCCGCGGCGAGCTGACCGCCGTCTTCGTGGCGCTCTCCGCCGGGCCCGGCCTGCTCGCCCTGATCGGGATCGGCGGCTACGGACTGGCCACCGGCAAGCCCCCGATGTGGCTGCTGGCCGGGGCCCTCGCCGTCGGCCTCGGCCTCAACCAGGTGCTCGTCGGCCTGCACCGGGCGCTCGGGCGGCCTTGGCGGGACGTGGCCAACCACGGCGTGCTCGTCGCGGCCGTTGCCGCCGCCACCGGCGGGGCGCTGCTCGGGCTCGGCCCGACCGGCGTGCTCGCCGTCCTGCTCACCGCGGTCGCCGCGCTCGACCTCGCGCTGCTGCCCGGCCTCGCGGCCCGCCCGCGCGGCCTGCGCCGGCCGGCCCTGCTGCGCCCGGCCGCCGGCACCGCGGTGCTCATGTCGGCCGGCGAGCTCGCGGCGGCCGGCACGGTCAGCGCGGTCTTCCTCGTCCTCGACCACACGGGGCGGGCGGGCCAGAGCGGCCCCCTGTACCTCGCCGTGAGCGCCTCCGCCCTGCTGGCCAACGCCTTCGGGTACCTGCTGCGGATCGTGCAGCCGCACGTCTCGCTGGCCCTGCACCGCTCCCGGGCCGAGCGCCCGGCCGCCCGGCGCGCGGCCCGGGGGCTGCGCCTGCTCGCGCTGGCCGGGCCGCCCTGGGTCGCCGCCGCGACCGGCGCCGCCGTGTGGTGGTACGGCCACGCCGCCGGCACCGTCCAGGCGGTCGCGCTCGGCGCCCTCTACGTCGCCTGCCTGCCGGTCTTCTTCGGCCTCGGCAGCCTCAACTTCCTGCTGGAGAACGGCGACCGGCACACCCTGCGGCGCACCGCCACGGGCTCGGCGGCCGGGCTGGCCGGGGCGGTGCTGGCCGCGCTGGTGCTCGTGCCGTGGCTGGGCGCGCCCGGCGCGATCGCCGCGATGGCGACCGGCGACCTCGTCCACGCGCTGGTGCTGCTGCTGATCCTGCCCCGGACGGCCCCATGAGCACCTCGCTGACCGAGCCGCTGGTCGAGCCGGCGCCGCTCGTGCGGCACCCGCGGCGCATCTTCGTGGTGTCCCTCGCCGTCTGCCTCGTCCCCGCGGCCGCCCTCGGCCTCTTCCTCTGGCACAACCACGGGCTCGGCGGCGCCGGGGCCGGGGCGAGGGGCGGCGGCCACCCGGGGCTGCCGGTGTACCTGCGGCTGTTCTTCGCGGTGCTGGCCATCGGCGGCCTGGCCCACGCGGGCGGCTGGGCGGCCCGGCGGCTCGGCCAGCCCGGCGTCGTCGGCGAGATGATCGCCGGGCTGCTGCTCGGACCGTCGGTCCTGGGCCGGTTCCTGCCCGGCGTGACCGCCGAGCTGCTGCCGTCCGACGTGCGGGGCCACCTCGCCGTGCTGGCCCAGGTCGGGCTGGTGCTGTTCATGTTCTCGGTCGGGGCCGAGTTCGACCCGTCGGCCCTGCGCCGGCAGGGCGCCGCGATCGGCATGCTCAGCCAGGCCACGATGACCGTCCCGTTCGTGCTCGGGCTGCTGCTCGTGCCGGCGGTGTTCCCGCACTTCGCCGGGCCCGGCGTCGGGCAGGCCCCGTTCGCCGTGTTCCTCGGCACCGCGATAAGCATCACCGCGTTCCCGGTGCTGGCCCGCATCGTCGAGGACGCCGGGCTGGCCCGCACTCCGCTGGGGAACCTGGCGATGGTCTGCGCCGGCATCGACGACGTGCTGGCCTGGTCGGCCCTGGCCGTGGTGCTCGCCGTGATCCAGGCCGGCAGCCCGCTCGGGGCGCTCGTCGCGCTGCCGCTGGCCGCCGGGTTCGCCGCGCTCGTGCTGTTCGTGGTCCGGCCGCTGCTGGCCCGGGGCGCCGACCGGCTGCGGGACGTGCGCGCGCCCGTCGCCGTGCCGCTCGTCGCGGTGCTGTGCCTGGTGTTCACCCTCGCCGGGCTGACCGACCGCATCGGCGTGCACGCGATCTTCGGCGCCTTCCTGGCCGGGATCGTGCTGCCGCGCGGCTCCCGGTTCCTCGCCGGCGTGCCCGAGCGGCTCGGCACCCTCAACCGGGCGCTGCTGCTGCCGGTCTTCTTCGCCTCCATCGGGCTGCAGGTCGACGTGGTCAGCGCCGTGGGCGACGCGGGGCTGCTGGTGGCCGGCGCGGTCACCATCCTCGTCGCGATCGGCGGCAAGCTCGGCAGCGCCGCGCTCTGCGCCCGGGCCGGCGGCCTGTCGTGGCGGGCGTCGGCCGGGCTCGGCGTGCTGCTCAACGCCCGCGGCATCACCGAGATCGTGGTGCTGCAGACCGGCCTCGCGATCGGGGTCATCAACGAGCGGGCCTTCACGGTTCTGGTGTTCATGGCGCTCGTCACCACGGTGATGACGATGCCGTTGCTCCGCCTGCTGGGCCTTGTACGCCCCGGCGGGTCCGCTCCTACCCAGGAAAGGTTGGCTCGGTAATGGCTCAGCCGACGTCCCTCGTCACCGGCGGCGCCGGTTTCATCGGCGCGAACCTCGCCCGGGAGCTGTTGCGCCGCGACCACCGCGTCGTCGTGCTCGACGACCTCAGCGGCGGCGTGCGCGAGAACGTGCCCGGCGGCGCGGAGTTCCGCCACGGCAACATCTGCGACCCCGCGCTGGTCGACGCGCTCTTCGCCGAGCACCGCTTCGACTACGTGTTCCACCTCGCCGCCTACGCCGCCGAGGGCCTCAGCCACTTCATCAAGCGGTTCAACTACACCAACAACGTGCTGGGCAGCATCAACCTGATCAACGCCGCGGTCAACGCCGGCACCGTGCGCTGCTTCGTGTTCACCTCGTCGATCGCGGTGTACGGCGCGGGCCGGCTGCCGATGACCGAGGACCTGACCCCGGCGCCGGAGGACCCGTACGGCATCGCGAAGTACGCCGTGGAGCAGGAGCTGCGCGTCACGTACGAGATGTTCGGCCTGCCCTACATCGTCTTCCGGCCGCACAACGTCTACGGCGAGTTCCAGAACATCGGGGACCGGTACCGCAACGTCATCGGCATCTTCATGAACCAGGCGCTGCGGGGCGAGCCGTTCACCGTGTTCGGCGACGGCGAGCAGACCCGCGCGTTCAGCTACATCGGCGACGTGGCCCCGGCCATCGCGCGCTCGGTCGAGGTGCCCGCGGCCTACAACGAGACGTTCAACATCGGCGGCGACACCGCGTACACCGTCAACACCCTGACCAGCGAGACCGCCGCGGCCATGGGCGTGGAGCTGTCGGTGCAGCACCTGCCCGCGCGGCAGGAGGTCCACGACGCGTACGCCAGCCACGACAAGGCCCGCAAGATCTTCGAGCTGACCGGGGAGCCGGTGCCGCTGGCCGAGGGGCTGGCGCTCATGGCGGCCTGGGTCCGCGCCCGCGGACCGCAGGAGCCGTCGGTCTTCGACGCGGTCGAGGTGCGCCGCAACCTGCCGCCGTCCTGGCTCGCGGTTCTGCGCGGCTGAATTCGTGAAGGGGTTCTGATGCCGTCCGCCCTGCGTTCCTCGATCAGTCTCGCGCCGGTCGCGGCCAACCTGGTGCTCGCCCGCAACCGGGAGCGCCGGCCCGCGGCCGCGCTGCACGAGCTGCAGAGCCGCCAGCTGCGCACGCTCGTGCGGCACGCGTTCGAGCACGTGCCGTACTACCGCCGCGTGCTGACCCCGGACCAGGTCGACGGGGTCCGCTCGGCGGCGGACCTGGCCGCGCTGCCGGTGCTGGACCGCCGGCTGGTGCACGAGCTGCCGGAGACCGACCTGCTCGCGGACGGCTTCACCGCGGCGAACACCCGCGCGGCCCGCACCAGCGGCTCGTCGGGCATCCCGGTGACGTTCCGCAACTCCGAGCGGGACCTGGGCTACCTGCGGGCCACCTACCTGCAGGACATGCTCGCCTCCGGGCTGCGGCTGACCGACCGGATCGGGTACTTCCGCACCGCCGCGTTCCTGCGCCACCCGCTGGAACGCCTCGGCATCGTGCGCAACCTGCACATCGACACCTCCCGGGGCCTCGATCAGCAGGTGGAGACCTTCCTCGCCGCCCGCCCGACGTTTCTGTTCGGCTTCCCGAACGTGATCGCGACCCTGGTCGAGGAGCTGCAGCGGCGCGGGGTCGAGTACCCGCACGTGCACACCGTCGTCTTCGGCGGCGAGCGGCTCACCCCGGCGGCGCGGGCGAACGTGCTCGGCTACTTCGGCGCGCAGGGCCACGAGGTGTACGCCTCGGTGGAGATGTTCACCGCCGCCCGCACCTGCCCGCGCGGGTCGCTGCACTTGCGCACCGGCAACGTCGTGCTCGAGGTCGAGCACGACGACGGCAGCGTCTCGGTCGAGGACGGCGAGGGCGAGGTCCTGGTCACCCGGCTGCGCAGCGAGGCGATGCCGCTCATCCGGTACCGCCTCGGCGACCGCGTGACCATCCGGCCCAACGACTGCCCGTGCGGCGTCGCCCACACCCCGATCGTGAGCGCGGTGCAGGGCCGCAGCGAGGACCGGCTGGTCGGCCCGGACGGGCGCAGCCTGCACGCGGACTTCCTGACCAAGGTGGTCGAGCGCTTTCCCGCGGTACACCGGATGCAGCTCTTGCAACGGCGGCCCGGGACCCTCGACGTGCACGTCGTGCTGACCGGGGTCGTGCCCGGGGACCTCACGAGCCGGATCCAGGCCGCGGTCGCCGGGGCGCTGCCGGCCTACACGGTGGAGGTCCGGCCGGTGGACCACATCGTCCCGGAGGCCAACGGCAAGATCAAGCTGGTCAAGGCGGTACCCGCGGCCGGGTGACGCCGCTACGCGATCACCCAGGAGGGACGTCGTCCGTGCCTGAGCGGTGTCATTCGGGCACGATGGTGCCGTGCTCGTCCACGACCTTCGTCTGCCAGTACCGGTACCACTCGTCGCCCACGTGGACCGGCTCCTGGCCGGCGGGGTAGCGCACGTACCCGGCCGGCGGCTCCTGGCCCTTGGCCACGCACGCGGCGCCTGTCCGATTCCCGACCGCCTTGACCGGGTACTCCTGTGACCGGCACACCCGCTCACGGCCGTTGCAGCCGGTCGCGGGCAGGACGGCGAGGACCAGCACGGCCACGGCGGTGCGGATGCGGAGCTGGTGCATCCCACTATGGTGTACCACGATGGCGCTGAATGACCGGCTGCGCGACGCGCTGCGCGATCCGAACGCCGTGGTCCGGCTCGACGCGGCGCGCGCCGCCGCCGGCTCCGGGGACCACCGGCTGGTCGAGCCGCTGCTCGAGGTGGCCTTGCGCGACACGGCCGAGGTCCGGGTGGCGGGCGGGCTCGGCGAGACCGTCGAGCACGTCGGGGACGCCGCCGCGGTCGCCCTCGGCGAGATCCTCGCGCGCCGCAACGGCATCGACGCGCGGATCGCGCTGGCCGCCGAGGACCTCAACTGCGACGACGACCGGATCGCGACCCTGCTGTACTACCTCGGCCCCCGCTACGAGCCGCTGCGCCAGCGCCTCGAACGGCATGAGCAGCCCCGGATCCGGCTGCGGGCGGCCCGGGCCGTGCTGTCCTTCAACCGCACCGCGGCGTTCGCCGCGCGGCTGCTGAACGACCCCTCGCCGCTGCTGCGCCTGGAGGGCCTGCAGGTGCCCGCCCACGTCCGCGACGACGCCGTCTGCCTGCGGCTGATGCGCATCGACCCCGACCCGCGGGTCCGCGCCGAGGCCGCCATGCTGCTGCGGTTCACCGCCACCGGGGTCGAGCCGTTCGCCGCGGCCGCGCGGGAGGAGCCGGATTCCGGCGTCCGGGCCGCTCTCGTCGCCTGCCTGGCCCACCGCCGCCGCGAGCCGGAGGCGGTGCGGGCCGTCGCCGCGCTGCTCGGCGACCCCGCCCTGGCCGTGCGGCGCGCGGCCGCCGAGGCGCTGCGCGACGCCACCGACCCGGTCGCGGGCGCGGCGATCGGCCTGCGGATCCTGGCCGAGCCCGACGACGGCGTGCTGGGCGAGCTGCTGCGCTACCGGGGCCTGCTCGATGACGCCCCGGAGCTGCGGCCCCTGATCGAGCGCCTGCAGCGGTACGCCAACTTCGACGACGACCGCCGCGCGCTCGGCGCACTGCTCAACGCCCGGCTCAAGGCCGCCCCGGCCGCCGCCTACCCGGCCGACGGCCGCCTGCTGCGCGCGGTCCTGCGCCAGGCCGCGGACGCGCTCGGCTCGGGGCCGCTGCGCGACTGGCTCGACGACCCCGGCCGCCCGGTGCCGCTGGGCCCGCCCGAGGTCGACGAGTGCGTGCAGGCCTGGTCGGCGCTGGACACCGAGCGGGCGCTGACCGCGGGGGAGAACGCCGCCTACACCGCGGCCCTCGCCGACCCCGCGCACGCCGGCCCCGACCCGGTCCGCGGCCCGACGACAGCCGCCCGCCGCGCCCTGGAGCTGACCCGGGTCGCGCACGTGCTCACCGCGCGGCTGCTCACCGCCGGGGCCGAGCCGCCGCCGGCCGCCCCGATCCAGCGGCTGGTGCTGCCGGGCGAGGACTCGATCGAGGCGCTGCGCTCGGTGCTGTCGATCGAGGAGTGCCGCCGCGCCCGCAACGTGACCTGGCTGCGGCTGCTGATGCGCCCGGCCGACGAGGCCTGGTACCTGGAGGCCCTGCACGCCGCCTACCCGAAGACCCCGCCGCCGGAGGACCAGGTCAGCGACTGGCACCTCGACCTGGCGGTCACGGCCGCGGAGGGAAGGCGCAGCACCGGCTACCACTGAGCCCGATTTCAGTGCGCCGTCAGGGTGCGGTGGCACCCTGCGGCGATGACACCCCTGGAGGCGGCCCTGGGCGCGGCCGTCGGGCACGTGGGGCCGCCCACGGACGCGGAGCTGGCCGCGGTCGCCGAGCTGACGGTCGTGCGCCCCGGCGACCTGGGGCCCCTGGCCCGCTGTACCGGCCTGCGGCGCCTCACCCTCGTCGGGGCCGACGTCGCGCTGCCGCCGCTGCCCGGGCTCGAGCACCTGCGCCTGGTCGGCTGCCGGATCCGCGGGCCGCTCGCCGGTGCGCGCCGCGACCTGCTCTTCAGCGCCGCCGCCGACCTGCCCGCCAACGACGACGAGGTGCTGCGGGTGGCCGGGGCCGGGCTCGTCGCCGGGGTGCCGCACTCCCGCTCGGTCGCCGGGTACCGCGCCGAGCTCGCGGCGGACGTCTCGGAGTACGAGCGGCGGCAGTGCGTGCGGCTGTGGGAGCGCACCGGGGCGGTCTTCGGCGCCGGGCTGCTGGTGCGGCCCGGGCCGGACTTCGGGGCCGTGCGGCTCTCGGCCGCGGACCTGGAGCGGGAGCTCGACGCGCCCGGGTTCTCGCTGCCTTCGATGTTCCGGCGGTACGCGCCCGGGCCGGCCGGCCTCCCCGCGCTGCTCGCCCTGGTCGCCGACCCGCCGGGCGCCCGGCTGCGGCGGTGGGCGGCCGCGGCCGAGCTCTGGCCGGACGACCGGCTCGGGGTGGAGCGCTTCGCCCAGCGGTACCCTCGGGCCCGGCTCCGCACCGATCCGCGCCCGGTGCTCGACGCCGTCGCGGCCGCCTATCGCGGCCTGGTGCCCGCCCCGTTCCTGCTGCGCCCGAAGCTCGCGCGCTGGCTGCTCCTGCGGACCGCGCCGGGGCTGTGCCTGGGCCGGCTCCCGGGCCGCACGTGGCGGGTCGGGCTCGCCCCGGCCCCGCCGGCCCCGGACGACGTGCTGCTCGCGCTCGGGTACCTGGTGATCGGCCGCGCCGAAGGCCCCGAGGTGCTCGCGGTGCGCACCGACGACGCCGGGCGGATCGTGGCGCTGGACCCGGCGCGGGTCGCGGCGGCGCTGGCCGGGCGGCCGAGCCCGTTCCCGGCGGTGCGGGCCGGCGGGGAGCCGCCCGCGCTGGGGGAGCCGGTGTACCGCTCCTACCGCGAGCTGCTCGACGACGTGACGGCGCTCGGCCCGGCCGTTGCGGCCGCCGAGCCGCCGCGGTCCACCGAGGACGGCTTCCTGCCCCGGCCGGTCCGGCTGGAGCTGCGCCGGCTCGGGCTGGTCTACAAGGGACGGTCCACGGTGGACCCGGCGGGCCTGGAGGAGCTGCTGTCCGGCGTGGTCAGTCGGCCGGACGGGGCATGACCGGGCGGAGGCGCTGGACGGTGGCGGCGAGGGCCTCGCCGAAGTGCGGGTCGGTCCAGACGGCGTCCTCGAGGGCCTGGATGACCCGCCGGCGCGTGCCCACGCTCGGCGTCGGCGACGCCGCGGCCTCCCGCTCCAGGGTGCGCAGCGCCGGGTCGTCGTCGAGCTTCGCCCGCACGAGCCCGGCCAGCCCGCGCAGCTGCTCCTCGACCGCGGGCTCGGCCTCCTGGGCCTGGCCCCGGTCGAACAGGTGCGACGCCAGCCAGCCCACCGCGAGTTCCACCATCGTCACGGTGCATACCATCGCACATTCACCGCCCGTCAAGAATGGCCGCGAAGCGCTCCTCGGCGAGGTCGAGCTGGCGGAAGATGTGCTGCTTCACGAGCCGGGACAGCGGGGTGTCGGGGCGCGCGACGAGTTCGCGCAGCACGGGGACCATGGGGCGATATTTCGTCGCCGACCGCTCGACCTTCGGGCCCGTGGTGTGGATCACACCGACGCCGTTGTCGGTGAAGTCGGAGACCTTGATGACCCGGGCCCAGGGCTCGCGCTCGAGACTGGCCCTGACGTGCTCCCGGTACTGCTCGTACTTGTCGAATGACGGGTCGTACACAGGGTTGGTGACGGCGGCGACGAGCCCGGCGACCCGGTCGCCGAACCGGCCGGCGAGCGCCGCGACCGCCTGCTCGCTCGTCGCGCCCGGGTGGCCGGCGAGCTCGTCGGGGTGGTCCTCGGCGGTGTCGTGCAGGACGGCCGCCGCGATCACGTCGACGTCGGAGACCTCGTAGTGGTGCATGATGCGGATCGAGACGCGCAGCAGGTGGTTGACGTACGGCTCCCGCACCCGCCGGTCGTCGCGGTGCAGCTCGCTCGCCAGCCGCAGCGCCGCGGCGAGACGTTCGCGGTCGGGCGGGGCGAAGCGCTGAATCTCCAGGTGGTACCGCTCGCGCAGCCCGGCCTCGCCATAGACTTCGGTGATCGCGTGCATCGGCATCGTGCCGAGGTACGACGGGAACTCCATGGATATGGATTATCAGACGGTACGATCCGCAACGTGAACCGCCGTCACCTTCGCTGGGTCGTGCCCGCCGCCACCGTCGTCGTCGCCTCGGTCGTCGCCGTGGTGCTGGTGACCCAGGTCGGCGGCAGCGCGGCGTGCGCGGCCGGCGGCTCCGCGTCGTACTACACCGCCGGGCGCAACGGCATGTGCAACCTCGGCACGCCCGCCGACGGTGCCTATGCGGCGGTCGGGCGCGCCGAGTACGCCGGCGGGAAGGGCTGCGGCACGCTGCTCGACGTGACCGGGCCGAACGGCACCACCCGCGTCCAGGTGATCGACCTGTGCCCGGGCTGCCCGGCCGGGAAGATCGACCTGGGCAAGGGCGCGTTCGCCAAGATCGGGTCGCTGAGCGCCGGGGTCATCCCGGTCACCTACACGACCGCCCGCGACCCCGAGGTGGGCCCGCTGCGGGTGAAGGTCAAGGGCGGCAAGGGGTACTCGTCGCTGAGCGTGGTCGTCGACAACCACGGCAACCCCCTGTCCACTGTGGAGCTGCAGCAGGGCGCCGGGTTCACGGCCCTGAGCCACGGCGAGGACAACACCTGGACGGGCCCGTCCGGCCTCGACGGGACGGTCGCGCTGCGGATCTCCGACGTGTACGGCCATCAGGCGCTCGTCTCCGGCCTGGCGTTCGGCCAGAGCGACTTCCAGCAGACGACCCAGCAGCTGTACGGCGGCCCGTCGCCGTCCCCGTCGCCGTCCCCGTCCCCGTCGCCGTCGCCATCCACTGTGGAGTCCCCGTCGCCGGCGCCCTCGGTGGTCCCGGCCGGCGTCGGGACCACGGCGCCGCCGGTGAAGTGCTAGCCCCTAGCGGCTGACGGCCTTCTCGACCAGTGCCACGACCGCGCGCGGGTCCTCGACCTCGATGACCAGCCGCGCGTACCGCTCGTCGGCGAGCTCGATGACGACGGCCTTGCGCGCGTCGTGCACGTCCCAGAACACCTTCTCGCCGTCGAGGTGGAAGGTGCCGGCGGTGATGACGTTCGGGATGTACGCGCCGGGCGCGCGGATGCCCTTGGGCTCGCGGGCGATGCCGGGGTCGGCGGTCGCGCCGCGCACGTTGGCCAGCGGGATCGCCAGCCGGCTCTTGAGGGCCCAGAGCTTGTCGAGCCCCTCGATCTCCACGACGAGCGTGTCGCCGTCGATGTTCACGGTTGCCATGGTGTCTACTCCCCGGTGTCGATCCGGGCCCGCAGGCGCAGGCCCAGTAGCAGGTTGGCCGCATCCGGCCCCAGCACGTCGTCGAGGCGCCGCAACGCCCCGCCGACCAGCGCCCCGACCTCGCCGTCGAGCGGCGCCTGCTCGGCCGCGGCGAGCAGCAGCAGGTCGAGCTTGTCGCTCGTCCGCAGCCCCTCGGTCGTGGCCCCGGCGACGAGCAACGGCTCCAGTTCGTTGCGCAGGTACCAGCGCAGCGCGGTGAGGTACAGCCCGCGCTTGCTGCCGAAGGTCTTGTAGAGGCTGTTGCGGTGGACCCCGAGCCCGGTGACGAGGTCGTCCACCGAAAGCCCGTCATAGGCCCGTCCGGAGAACAACGCCACCGCCTCGCGGGTGACCGCCTCTTCGTCGAATCCCCGCGGTCGTCCCATGGGTAGGACGGTAGCGCTTTGAGGAACGATCGGTCAAGAACGAACGTTCCCGAATGGCGCGGCTCACACCTGCCGCCTCGCTTCAGGCTCGTTTCAGCGCCACGTCAGGACGGGTTGGCACGCTCTTCCCAGCACCGCGATACGCCCCGGCCGGTTCACCGGCCAGCTGCCCAAACTTTCACGGGTCCGGCCGGGGCTTCTACCAACCGCGAGCACGCGCACCGCCTGCCGCGAGTCGAAGACCACGACCCCGGCGTGGCGGGCGGCGATACGGCGCGGCGTCACCTCGACCCGCGGCGGCCGCGGGTAGTCCGGCGCGCAGCTGCGCATCATCCCCGGCGCCGGACACCTGTGGAACCTCGAGCGGCCCGAGGCCTTCACCGCGCTGCTGCTCGAGGCCTGAGCCACCGGACGCCGTAGACACTGTCTACGCGATCGTGTAGACAGTGTCTATGCACGATGACGAGGGGCTCCGTGAACGGCTGGTGCGGGCCGGGGTGGACCTGGTGGCGCAGGAGGGCTCGGCGGCCGTATCGCTGCGTGAGATCGCCCGCCGGGCCGGGGTTTCGCACGGGGCGCCGCGGCGGTACTTCCCGACGCACGTCGAGCTGCTGTCCGCGATCGCCCGGGAGGGCTTCGCCGGCCTGACCGCCTGCCTGGGCGCGGTGCCCGCCGGGGGCTCACCCCGCGAGCGGCTCGGCGGCCTGGCGCGGGCCTACGTCGCGTTCGCCCAGGAGCACCGCGGCATGTACGAGCTGATGTTCCGCCACGACCTGCTGCGCTCCGACCGCCTCGGGCTGCGCGAGACCAGCCTGCCGCTGTTCGGGCTGCTGGCCGAGCTCCTCGCGGCGACCGGGGTGGGGCCGGGCGATCAGCGGGCGGCGGCCGGGGCGCTCTGGGCGAACCTGCACGGGATCGTGCAGCTGTGGCGGTGGGGGAGTCTGCCGCTCGCCACGGGGACGGCCGACGTCGCCGAGCTGGTCGACGTGGCCCTCGACGCCTACGCGGGGCCGGGGGCCGCGTGACGCCCGTGCTGTACCGCCTCACCCGCGCCACCGCCGGGCGCGTCCTGCGCGCCGGGTGGCGGCCCGAGGTCCACGGGCTGGAGCACCTCCCGGCCGGCGGCGCGATCCTCGCCGGCAACCACCTCAGCGTCGCCGACCAGCTGTTCCTCGGGGCCGTCGTGCCGCGGCACATCGCGTTCTGGGCCAAGGCCGAGTACTTCCGCGGCCGCCGCCTCGCCCGGGTGCTCGTCCGCGGGCTCGGGGCGATCCCGGTCGAGCGGGCCGGCGGGCGGGCCGTGCTCACCGCGTTCGACGCGGCCGTGCCCGTGCTGCGCGCCGGGGGGCTGGTGGCGGTGTTCCCCGAGGGGACCCGCTCGCCCGACGGGCGGCTGTACCGCGGCCGGACCGGCGCCGTCCGCCTCGCCCGGCAGGCCGGGGTGCCGATCGTGCCGTTCGGGGTGGTCGGCACCGACGCCGTGCAGCCGATCGACGCCCGCTGGCCGCGCCTCGTGCCGGGGGGCCGGGTCGGGTACCGCTTCGGGCGCCCGGTCGACGTGGCCGGCGGCTCGGTGCGGGCCGCCACCGACGAGGTGATGGCCCGCATCGCCGGGCTCAGCGGGCAGGAGTACGTGCCCGCCTACGCGCCGCTGCTGCGCCTCGGCCAGGCCTGACCCTAGAGGCGGCGCACCGTCTCGGCGTCCTCGGCGCCCGCGAAGTAGCGGTCCAGGACCCGGGCGAAGCGGTTCTCGGCCGGCTCGGCGTGCGCGAACAGGGTCATCGACGAGCGCAGCTTCATGGCGTCCACCTCGCCGAAGATGCTCACGGCGGTGTGCTCGGCGTCGCCCAGCAGCGCGTCCGCGCACTCGAGCAGGCGCGGGCCCAGCACCGGATGCTGCAGGTACGCCCTCGCCTCGTCGAGTGAGCCCAGGGCGTACCGCTGCGCCATCGAGCTGCGGCCCAGGCCCTGGATCTGCGGGAAGACGAACCACATCCAGTGGCTGCGCTTGTTGCCGTCCTTGAGCTCGCCGACGGCGTGGTCGTAGACGTGCTCCTGCGCCTCGACGAACCGGGACAGCTGGTATGGATCCTCCATCAACCCAGCCTAAACGGGTCCGTCGAACTCCGCCGTGAGCTCGGCGATCCGCCCGGCCGACCAGCGCACGCGCAGGGTGCCGCCGCCCCCGGCCGACCAGGTCACCCGGGCCACGTCCCGGTCGCCGTCGGACTCGACCGAGGTGACGCTCAGGGTGTCCGCGGGCGGGGCCGCGGCGTAGGCGGCCGCGATCGCGTCCCGGCCGACGTACGGGCTGCCGGGGTCACCCTCGATGCGCAGGGTGGCGTCGTCGCCGAACCGGTCCAGGTAAGCGCCCCAGTCGCCGGTGCGGACGCCCTCGTTGAACAGCCGGCACTGGTCCAGCACTCGCTCTGCCATGCCGAAGGTGTACCACCGGCATCGACCGATGTCACTAACCGACCTCGGCGCCGCGCAGGAAGCCGTCGGCCCGGGCGGCGATCGCCGACGCGCCGATGGCCTCGGCCCAGCGCAGCACCTCCGTGGCCAGCGCCACCGCCCCGGGCTCGTCGCCGGCGTCGCGGGCCAGCACGGCCAGCAGGATCTGCTGCGACAGGGTGCCCGCGGACATCCCGGCCCGGGCGCCCAGGGCGGTCGCCTCCCGCCAGCGCAGGAGCGCGCCGGCGTGGTCGCCGGCCTCACGGGCGTGGCCGCCGAGGTGCCGCTGCGCCTCGCGCCGCAGCAGGTCGTCGCCGGCCGAGCCGGCCAGGGCCAGCTCGTAGTGGGGCGGCGCGCCCGCCGGGTCCCCGAGCACGTTGTCGTGGATGAGGCCGAGGTACATGTGCGCCCAGCCGCGCCGGTTGCCGTCCGGCGCCGTGGCCACGAAGCCCTCGCCCTGCTCGCGCAGGGCCGGATCGGGGCGGCCGAGGCGGCTGCGGTACTCGCACCGCAGCCCCGCGAAGCCGAGGTCCCACCGGTGCGGCGGGTCGAGGGCCGCGGAGTCCACCTTGGACAGGAGGGCGGCGCCGTCGTCGTTGCCGTTGTACCACGCGGAGTCCACCGCGATCTCGGCCGCCGCCAGGGCGAGCCGCGCGTTCGCGGAGCGGCCGGCGGCGGACGGCGGCAGCCCGGCGGCCGCGGCGTCGAGCAGCCCCGTGGCCTGCTCCCACCGCGCGGCCAGGGCGAGGCCCCGGGCGGCCGCGAGCAGCTCGTCGAGGGCGATCGTTGCGGTTGCTGTCATGGCGCCGACGGTAGTAATCAGGAAAACTATCCACAAGAAAACTACTTGGAGGCCGCCGTGCAGGACGATGCCGACCGGCTCGTGGACGTCTGGGCCCGCGAGCTGCCGGGGTTCGACCCGCTCGCCGAGGCCATCTTCATGCGCCTGCACATGCTCGGGCGGCACCAGGCCCAGCTGCGCCGCGACGTGCTCGAGGCGGGCGGGCTGCAGCACTGGCAGTTCAAGGTGCTGCTGATGCTGCGCCGCAACGGGCCCCCGTACACGGCCAGCCCGTCGCAGCTCGCCGACTTGCTCGGCCTCACCCGCGGGGCGTTGTCGGCCCGGCTCGCCGCGATCGAGGACGCGGGCTGGATCGTGCGCGAGAGCGACGCGGCCGACCGGCGCCGGGTGCACGTGCGGCTCACCGCGGCCGGGCACGACACGCTGGTGCGGCATCTGGGCGGCGAGTCGCACGGAGAGCGGGTACTGCTGGCGGGGCTGGACGAACAGGACCGGCGGACCCTGGCGGAGCTGCTGCGCCGGATGGTGCTCGCGGCCGAGGACCAGCCGTGAACGTCCACCGTGGACGGCGCGGGGAGAGAGCCCGCCGCCGTCCACGGTGGACGAGTCCCTACTTCCAGGTGGCGTTCACCGTCTGCGCCGCCGTGCCCGTGTTCAGGGTGCGGTTCGCGCCGCTCTCCCACGTGACCGAGCCGTCGGGGTTCTTCTTGATGAACTTGTACTCCACCGCCGTGCTGGCCGGCAGGGTCACCGTCGCCGACCAGATCGGGTAGTTGGCCGAGGACAGCGCGATCGCGTTCGCGGTGTTCCACGAGCCCAGCGCCGGGATCGAGCCGACCACGAACACGTTCTGCCCGAGCGTCGTGGTGACGTTGGCGTTGAACGTCACCGCCGGGCTGGTGGTCGAGGAGCCGTTCCACGTCGTGCTGACGGTCCCGGTGCCGGAGGCGGGCACCGTGTACGTGTGGTTGCTGCCCGGCTCCCAGGTGACCGTGCCCGAGCTGGTCTTCGTGATGAACTTGTACTCGACCGCCGTGCTCGCCGGCAGCGGCACCGTCGCCGTCCAGTTCGCGCCGCCGGCCGTCATCGGGATCGCGTTCGCGGTGTTCCAGGCGCCCAGCTGCGACACCGAGCCGACCAGGTAGACCGGGTTGCCGGTCGGGGCCCCGGAGACGGTGAAGGAGACGCCGGAGGTGGTCCCGGTCGGGGTCGGGGTCGGGGTTGCGGTCGAGCCGCCGGTGACCCGCGCGCCGACGTGGATGGCGACCGCGTCCTTGGCCGCGACGCCGACGGTGGCCTGGCCGCTGCCGTTCACCGTGACCGTCGGGCCCGAACAGGTCGACGCCGCGGCGTTGAAGTCGCCGTGGATGACGTCGCAGTAGACGCCGGCCGGCAGCCCGGTGCTGAAGGTGCGCGACCCGACGGCGGCGCCGCCGTTGTCGATGGCGATCCAGCCGTTGGTACCGCGGGAGAAGGCGATCGCGTTCGACCCGTCCGACCACCAGTTGCCCACCGTCGTGTCGGCGCGCGTCGCGTTGTGGAAGCCCACCATGTTCTTGATCGCGCGCTGCCGGTGCTGGCACTCCCAGCCGCTGCCGCAGGTGACGGCGGTGACGTACCCGTTGCCGTCGGCCGGCGGCGAGGCGTCGTTGTTGGAGAAGCTGAACGAGCTCATGACGTTCGGGGTGCCGAAGTTCCAGGCGAGCATGAACACGTTCGCGAGGGTGTCGGTGGTGCCGGCCTTGTAGTTCAGGGTCGAGCCGTTGCGCTCGGTGTCGTGGTTGGACACGAACACGGTCGACTTGGCGCTGGGCTCCAGGCCCCAGCTGGGCCCGAACGTCTGCAGGTTGGCGATGCTGCCGTTGAACTGGTTCTTGAGGCTGGTGGCGTAGGTGAACTCGAGCACGCCGCCGACGCCCTCGTAGGCGGCCGGCGTCAGGTTCCCGGGGCTGCCGGGGATGACCTCCTGCGCCCAGTACACACTCTGGTTCGTGAGCTTGCCCTTGATCGCCGAGAGGTCGGCCTGGGCCATGTGCTTGGCCGCGTCGACCCGGAACCCGTCGACCCCGATCGAGATGAGGTCGTTGAGGTACCCGGCGATCTTCGTGCGCACGTAGTCGGTGCCGGTCTTGAGGTCCGACAGCCCGACCAGCTGGCAGTTCCAGACCTCGGTCTGGTTGTTGTAGTCGTGGATCTGGTTGTCCGACTGCGGGCAGTCGGCCGGGTAGAAGTGGAAGTCCGATGAGCTGTAGCCGGCGCTGGGGTAGCTGTAGTTGTTGGTGAAGCTCGCCCCGCCGTACGCGGTCGTGCTGGACTGGTTCGCGCCGGTCATGTGGTTGATGACGGCGTCGACGTAGACCTTGACGCCGGCGGCGTGGCAGGCGTTCACCATGCTCTGGAACTGGGCCCGGGTGCCCATGCGGCCGTTGATGTCGTATCCGGCGGGCTGGTAGATGTCCCACCACGGGTGGCCGGAGACGCTTATCGAGTCCTCGGGCGGGGCGACCTGCACCGCGCCGTAGCCGGCCGGGCCCAGGACGTTGGTGCACTCGGTGGCGATGGACGTCCAGGGCCACAGCCACAGGTTGGCGATGACGTCGTTGGAGCCGACGGCGGCCTCGGCCTTGCGGTCGCCGGTGAGCAGCGGCACGGTCAGCGCCGTACACAGTAGGAGGCCGCCGACAGCGGCCAGGGTTCGTTTGAGGGACACGCGCACGAGGGCCTCCGGAATGGCGGTAGCGGAGCCGGCGGGAAGGGTGTGACGCTGAGCTTCGGCCCAGCGGAAACCGCTGTCAAGGACCTTGCAGGAATTGCCCGCGAGCAGTTCTCGCAAGGCCCTTGACCTGTAGAAACGCCTAGGAAGTACTGACAGTTCTTGCAAAGATCCAAACTGTCGTGTCGGCCGGAAGTGTACCGCCGTCAATGGGTCGGCTGGCCAGGACGACCTCGGAACCGGGCCCCTCGGGCAGCGCGACCGGCCCGCCCGAAAGGTTCACGACGCAGCGCAGCCCGTCGCGGGTGAAGTCCAGCACGCCCGGGGCGCTCTCGTGCCAGCGCAGCGCGCCGGTGAGCGAGCGGCGCAGCGACAGCGCGGCGCGGTACAGCTCCACTGTGGACGACCGGTCGGCGGCGAGCGCGGCCCACTCCGGCGGCTGCGGCAGCCAGGACTCGCCGGTGGCCGAGAAGCCGAAGGCGGGCGCCCCGGCCTGCCACGGCAGCGGCACGCGGCAGCCGTCGCGCCCCGGGTCGCTGCCGCCGGACCGGAACCACACCGGGTCCTGGCGGGCCTGCGCGGGCAGGTCGAGCACCTCCGGCAGGCCGAGCTCCTCGCCCTGGTAGAGGTACACCGAACCGGGCAGGGCCAGCATGAGCAGCGCGGCGGCGTTGGCCCGCTCGAGGGAGCCGAGGCGGGTCGCGTGCCGGCGCACGTCGTGGTTGGACAGCACCCACGTCGTCGGCGCGCCCACCGGCTCGGCGGCGTGGATGCACGAGTCGATGCTCGCCCGCACCGCCGCCGGATCGTCCCAGTCGGCCTGCAGGAACTCGAAGTTGAACGCCTGGTGCAGCTCGTCCGGGGCGGTGTACTGCGCGAGGCGCTGCGGGGTGGAGGCCCACGCCTCGGCGACGGCCATGCGCTGCCCCGGGTACGAGTCCAGGATCTTGCGCCAGGCCTTGTGGATCTCGTGCACGCCGTCCTGGTCGAAGTAGGGCAGCACGCGCCGCCCGAGCAGCCCGATCTGGCCGGTCAGCCCGGCCGCGGGGTACCCGGCCGCCTTGACCATCCCGTGCGCCACGTCGATGCGGAAGCCGTCGACGCCGCGGTCGAGCCAGAAGCGCAGCACACCCTCGAACTCGACCCGCACGTCCGCGCTGTCCCAGTTCAGGTCCGGCTGGGCCGGGTCGAACAGGTGCAGGTACCACTCGCCGTCCGGCGCCTGCGTCCAGGCCGGCCCGCCGAACACGGACTCCCAGTCGTTCGGGGGCGTGCCGTCGGCGGTCGCGGGGCGGAAGTGGTACCGCGCGCGGGCCGGTCCGCCTGGAAGATCTTGCAAGGCTTGCGTGAACCAGGCGTGAGCGCTCGAGGTGTGGTTGGGCACCACGTCGATGATCACCCGCAGGCCGAGGTCGTGCGCGGCGGCCAGCATGGCGTCGAAGTCGGCGAGGGTGCCGAAGCTCGGGTCGACGTCGCGGTAGTCCGACACGTCGTAGCCGCCGTCGACCATGGGGGAGCGGAAGAACGGGGTCAGCCAGACCGCGTCGACGCCGAGGTCGCGCAGGTGGGGGAGGCGTTCGCGCAGGCCGATGAGGTCGCCGACGCCGTCGCCGTTGCCGTCGGCGAAGCTGCGGACGTACACCTCGTAGATGGCGGCGGTGCGCCACCACGGTCCTGACAAATCCGAAATATCCGGCATGGGAAGCCCTTCAGGAGGCGGGAAAGGGGGAGGGGGCGCCGCTTCCCGGGTCGCGGCGCTGTTTGGAGCCGGCGCGGCGTCGACGGGGGCGCGATCCGGTCGAGCCATGTTTCACCGGCTCGGCGCCGAGCGGAGCGCGACCCGATGGGGGCCGCGTTCGCCGGCGCTGGTTCGGCCTCGTTCGACCGGCGCGGCGCCGGCCGGTCTGACCCCGGCTTCGGCCGTGTTCGACCGGCGTGGTGCCGGCCGGGTGTGATCCCCGGCTTCGGCCGCGTTCCACCAGCGCGGCGTGGAGCCGGGACGCGACCCGCGGGAGCCGCGCGGCGTTGCCGGGGTGCAACCCGGCGTCGCCTGCTACCGGGGTGCGATCCCGGTGGAGCTGCGCACCACCAGCTCCGGCGCGAAGAGGAACTCCGAGTGCGGCGACGGCTGCCCGTTTATCGCATCGATCAGCGACTGCGCCGCCGCGTTCGACATCGCCAGCACCGGCTGGCGCAGCGTGGTCAGCGGCGGGTCGGTGAACGCGATGAGCGGCGAGTCGTCGTACCCGACCACCGACACGTCCCCGGGCACCGTCAGCCCGCGCAGCCGCGCGGCCCGCACGGCGCCGAGCGCCATGAGGTCCGAGCCGCAGACCAGCCCGGTCACGCCGCGGTCGAGCAGCCGCCCGGCCGCCGCCGCGCCGCCCTCGACGCCGAAGAGCGACAGCTCCATCTCCTCGTCGAGGCCCTGGCGCCGCATCGCGTCGCGGTACCCGAGGATCTTGCGCTGCACCGGGGTGAAGCGCTCGGGGCCCGAGATGAAGCCGATGCGGGTGTGCCCCAGCGAGGCGAGATGGTCCACCGCCAGCTCGCTGGCCCGGGCGTCGTCGCAGGAGATGCACGGCGCGTCGAGGCCGGGGACGTGCCCGGTGATCATCACGATCGGCAGGGGTCGGTCGATCAGCTTGCGGTACCGGTCGTGGTCGGCCGTCGTGTCCGCGTGCAGGCCGGAGACGAAGATGATGCCGGCGACCGCGCGGTCGAGCAGCATCTCGATGTACTCGTCCTCGGTCACCCCGCCCGGCGTCTGCGTGCACAGCACCGGCGTGAAGCCGTGCCGGGACAGCGCCGACTCGATGACCTGCGCGAACAGCGGGAAGATCGGGTTCTCCAGCTCCGGCGTCACGAGGCCGACGAGGCCGGCGCTGCGCTTGCGGAGCCGTTCGGGTCGCTCGTAACCGAGCACGTCGAGCGCGGTGAGCACGGCGTGCCGGGTGTCGGCGCTGACCCCGGGCCGGTCGTTGAGCACCCGCGAGACGGTGGCCTCGCTGACCTCCGCCTGCTTGGCGATGTCGGCAAGGCGGGCTCGGGGAGCGTCCATGGCCATGCGACGAGAGTAAGCGGCCCGGCGGCGAAATTGAAAGTCGCTTGGAAGCTCTTTCATTCCATGCAAGTCCTTGCTACGTTCTGCGCCACCGGCAATCGATCGACACCCCTTGGACCTTTGCCGTCACCCATTTCCGCAAGCTCCGTGCCTGCCCTCCACCGGCCGGCGCGCGCTGCACCCTGAACAGGAGCACCCATGCGCATGCCCCTGCGCGCCGTCGGCGTGTTCGCCCTCGCCGCGTTGACCCTCACGGCCTGCGGGTCGTCGAAACCCTCCGAAAGCGCCTCCACGGCGCCGACCGCGACGCTCGCCATCTGGGCGGACGATCAGCGCGCGGCCGCGCTCAAGCCGTTCGCCGAGCAGTTCGGCAAGGCCAACCACGTGGACGTACAGGTCCAGGCGGTCTCCAAGGACCTGCAGACCAACTTCGTCACCGCCGCGCAGTCGGGCAAGGGCCCGGACATCGTCGTCGGCGCCCACGACTGGATCGGCAACCTGGTGCAGAACGGCACCATCGACCCGATCCAGCTCTCCGACTCGCAGAAGTCCGGCTTCGCCGACGTGGCGATGAAGGCCGTGACCTTCAACGGCCAGGTCTACGGCGTGCCGTACGCCATCGAGAACCTGGCCCTGATCCGCAACACGGACCTGGCCCCCACCGCCCCGGCCACGATCGAGGACCTCGTGGCGGCCGGGAAGGCGCTCAAGGACGCCGGCAAGGTCACCAACATCATGTCGCTGCAGGTCGGGCAGAACGGGGACGCGTACCACGTCTATCCGCTGTTCGCCTCGGCCGGCGGCTATCTGTTCGGCACCAAGGCCAACGGCGACTACGACCCGGCGGACCTCGGCGTGGGCAAGCCCGCGTCGGTGGAGGCGTTCAAGAAGATCGCCGCGCTCGGCGAGAAGGGCTCCGGCGCGCTGACCCGCTCGGTCAACAGCGACAACGCGATCCCGACCTTCACCGGCGGCAAGACCCCGTTCCTGATCTCCGGGCCGTGGGCCGTCGCCGACATCAAGAAGGCCGGCCTCAAGTACGACATCACGCCCGTGCCCGGCTTCGCCGGCGGCAAGGCCGCGACGCCGTTCGTCGGCGTGCAGGCCTTCTACGTGGCCAGCAAGGGCAAGAGCAAGGCCCTCGCCAACGAGTTCATCACGAACTACCTCACCAAGCCGGAACTGCAGGTCGCGCTGTACCAGGCCAACCCCCGCCCGCCGGCCCTGAACGCGGCGATGGACCAGGTCAAGGCCACCGACCCGGACATCGAGAAGTGGCTCGCGGCGGGCAAGGGCGGCGCCGTGCTGCCGGCCATCCCGGCGATGGCCGCGGTCTGGGACCCGTTCGGCAAGGCGGAGTCGGCGATCGTCGGCGGCGCGGACGTGCCGTCCACCCTCGCGGGGGCGTCGAAGACCATCTCCGACGCGATCGCCAAGTAGCGCCATGACGAACACGCACCCCCGGGGCATCGTCGTGAAGATCGCGGTCCTCGGGCTCGCCCTGGCGCTGGCGGTCTACGCCGCCTTCCCGCTCGCCGACGCCCACGCCTGGGGATGGCTCACCGTCCTCGTCGTGGTGACCGGCCTGATCTTCGCGATCTACCTGTCGCCGCGGGCCGTCCCGGCGAAGTACCTCGTCCCGGGGGTGCTGTTCCTCCTGGCCTTCCAGATCATCCCGGTGCTGTACACCGTCGCCACCGCCTTCACCAACTACGGCGACGGGCACCGGGGCAGCAAGCAGGAGGCGGTCACCGCGATCCAGAGCGCCTCCGTGCAGCAGGTGCCGGGCTCGGTCGAGTACGCCCTGTCGGTCGCGGTCGACGACGGCGGCCTCAAGTTCCTGCTGCTGTCGTCCGACGGCAAGGCCTACAGCGGCGACGCCGACGGCCTGCACCCGCTCGACGGCGCCACCGTCGCGGCCGGGCGCATCACCGCGGCCGACGGGTACCGGCTGCTCGACCTCGGCCAGGCCACCCAGCGCAACGACGAGATCCTCGCGTTCACCGTGCCGACGACCGGCGGCGCGATCCGGGCCTCGGGCCTGACCCGCGCCTACACCGGCCAGGCCACCCGCTACTACGAGGCCGGCTGCGACTGCGTCACCGACCGCGGCACCGGCCGGCAGTGGAAGGCCGACGAGGACACCGGCGCGTTCGTGGCCGGCGACGGTGAGCACCTCGCCCAGGGCTGGAAGGTCAACGTCGGCTTCAGCAACTTCGCCCGGGTCATCACCGACGAGCGCATCGCGGGCCCGTTCCTGCGGACCCTCGTGTGGAACCTCGCGTTCGCGGTCGGTTCGGTGCTGGTGACGTTCGGCCTCGGGCTCGCCTGCGCGCTCGCGCTGAACGCGAAGATGCGGGGGCGGAGCTGGTACCGCGTGCTGCTCGTGCTGCCGTACGCGATGCCCTCGTTCGCGATGCTGCTCGTCTGGCGGGACCTGTTCAACCAGGACTTCGGGCTCATCAACCGGCTCACCGGCCTGCACGTGGACTGGTTCGGCTCCCCGTGGACGGCCCGGCTGGCGGTGATCCTGGTGCAGCTGTGGATGGGGTACCCGTACATGTTCCTCGTCGCCACCGGCGCCCTGCAGGCCATCCCGCGGGAGATGTCGGAGGCGGCCGCGATCGACGGCGCCACCGCGGCCCAGCGCTTCCGGCGGGTCACCCTGCCGCTGCTGCTGGTCGCGCTCACCCCGCTGCTCATCTCGTCGTTCGCCTTCAACTTCAACAACTTCAACGCCATCTACCTCACCACCGAGGGCGCCCCGTTCCCGGCCGGCAACTCGAGCATCGGCGCGACCGACCTGCTCATCACCTACACGTACCGGCTCGCGTTCGGCGGCTCCGGCGCGCAGCTCGGCTTCGCGGCCGCCATCTCGGTGTACATCTTCACGATCGTGGCCGTCATCTCGGTCATCGGCTTCCGTCGCAGCCGCAAGCAGGAGGAGGTCTACTCGTGATCGCCTGGGTCCGTAGGACGGGCTGGCGGCACGCGGCCGGGCTGCTCGCCGTCGCCTTCTCGCTCTTCCCCATCGTCTTCGTCATCTCCGCGGCCCTCAACCCGCTGGGCTCGCTGAGCTCGACGCAGCTCATCCCGCAGGCCGCGGGGCTGGGCAACCTGAAGGACCTGTTCTCGAAGACCGCCTTCCCGCACTGGTACCTCAACTCGATCCTCATCGCCGGGATCGCCGCCGTGGCCGGGGTGTTCCTGTCGGTCCTGGCCGCGTACGCGTTCTCCCGGATGCGGTTCAAGGGCCGCCGGGTCGGGCTCGTCTCGCTGCTGCTGATCCAGATGTTCCCGCAGTTCCTGTCGGTCGTGACCATCTACCTCATCTTCGCCGCGCTGGGCGACTACTACCCGGCGATCGGGCTCGACCGGCCGTGGGGCCTGATGCTGCTGTACCTCGGGGGCGCCCTCGGCGTGAACACCTGGCTCATGAAGGGCTTCCTGGACACCGTGCCCAAAGAGCTCGACGAGTCCGCGGTCATCGACGGGGCCAGCCACGCCCAGATCTTCTTCCGGGTCACCCTGCCGCTGGTCACGCCGATCCTCGCGGTCACCGCGCTGCTCGGCTTCATCGGCACCATCAACGAGGTGCTGCTGGCCAACGTCTTCCTGCACAGCGACGGCGCCAAGACCCTGGCCGTGGGCCTCTACGGCATGGTCGCCGAGCAGCGCAACGCCAACTTCGGCATGTTCTGCGTCGGCTCGCTGCTCACCGCGGTGCCCACGGTCGTGGTGTTCCAGGTGCTGCAGCGGTACATCGTGTCCGGCCTCACCACCGGGGCGGTGAAGGGATGAGCGTCCACCACGACGGCTCGGCCCTCTACGTGCCGGACCAGCACCCCCGGCTCGGCTCCAATGTGGACGTCTGGCTGCGGGCGTCGGCGGACGTGCGTTCGGTACACGTGCGGTCCATCGAGGACGGCGAGCCGCGCTTCACGGCCGCCGTCCGCGACCGGCGGGGCGGCGAGCTGTGGTGGCGGGCCTCGGTGCTGGTGCGCAACCCCGTCACGCGGTACCGGTTCCTCGTCGACGGCGACTGGTACACTGTGCTCGGCCGCTTCGGCCACGACGTGCCCGACGACACCGACTTCCGGCTCGTCGCGCACCCGGGCCCGGCCCCGTGGACGCGCGAGGCGATCGTGTACCAGATCTTCCCGGACCGCTTCGCCCGCTCCGCCACGGCGCCGGCCACCCCCGGCTGGGCGGTGCGCTGCGAGTGGGACGAGCCGGTCGACGTGGCCGCCGCGTCCCGGCAATGGTACGGCGGCGACCTCGACGGCATCGCCCGGCGCCTGGACCACATCCAGGACCTCGGCGCCGACACCGTGTACCTCACCCCGTTCTTCCCGGCCCGCTCCAGCCACCGCTACGACGCCGTCGCCTTCGACCGCGTCGACCCGCTGCTGGGCGGGGACCGGGCCCTGCGCCGGCTCGCCGACGCCCTGCACACCCGGGGCATGCGGCTCGTCGGCGACCTGACCACGAACCACACCGGGGTCGAGCACCCGTGGTTCGACCAGCCGGACCTGTACTACATGAGCGCCGACGGCGGCTACGAGTCCTGGCTCGGGGTACCGTCGCTGCCGAAGCTCAACTGGCACTCGGCCCGGCTCCGCGAGCGGTTCGTCACCGACCCGGACTCGATCGTGCGGCGGTGGCTGCGGTACCTCGACGGCTGGCGCGTCGACGTGGCCAACATGACCGGCCGGCGCGCCGGCGACGACCTGACGCTCGAGGTCTCCCGCCTCATCGCCGACGCCGTGCGCGGCGCCCGCCCCGACGCCCTCCTGGTCGCCGAGCACGCCCACGGCGCCGGCGGCGACCTCGACGCGGG
The DNA here is from genome assembly GCF_049995355.1 of Dactylosporangium sp. McL0621. Classification (NCBI taxonomy): domain Bacteria; kingdom Bacillati; phylum Actinomycetota; class Actinomycetes; order Micromonosporales; family Micromonosporaceae; genus Dactylosporangium; species Dactylosporangium sp. McL0621. The sequence goes on along the minus strand of NZ_CP188259.1, from coordinate 6,360,216 downwards.
CGGCTGGCAGGGCACCATGAACTACGCCGGCTTCACCCGTCCACTGTGGACGTGGCTGCGCGGCGACCCGCTGCCGTCGCCGGACTTCCTGGGCGTGCCCGGCCCGGTCCCCAGCCGCGACGGCCACGCGTTCGTGGCCACGATGCTCGCGATGATGGCCACCATGTCCTGGCGTTCGTGGACGCACTCGTGGAACCTGCTCGGCAGCCACGACACCGCCCGCATCCGCACCGTGGTCGGCTCCCTCGAGCGCATGGAGGTGGCGGCCGGCCTGCTGGCGACGCTGCCGGGCGTGCCGATGGTCTTCGCGGGCGACGAGTTCGGCCTGACCGGCACCACCGGCGAGGCCTCGCGCACCCCGATGCCCTGGCGCACCGGGACTTCGGTGCTGCCCTGGTACGGCCGGCTGCTCGCCCTGCGCCGCAAGCACCCGTCGCTGCGCGGGGGCGGCCTGCGCTTCGCCCACGTGGACGCGGACGCGATCGCCTTCTGGCGCGAGACCCACGACGAGCGCCTGCTGATCCTGGCCCGCCGCGCTTCGGGCGCACCGGTGGAGCTGGCCGGCGTCCCCGAGGCCACGAACCTCTACGGCGGCGCGGCGTGGACCGGCGCGCTGCCCGGCGACGGCCCGACCCTGCAGATCTGGTCCGTCCCCGCCTGAGCGTCAGCCCACCGGCCGGAGAGCCGCGACGATCTCGTCGACGGCCAGGTCGGCGTCCTGCGGCTGCGGGTCGCTCATGTGCAGGCGGTGGGCGAGCGCCGGCCGGGCGAGGGCGTCGACGTCCTCGACGGAGACGACGTCCCGGCCGTCGGCCGCGGCGACGTCCCGGCCGTCGGCCGCGGCGACGTCCCGGCCGTCGGCCGCGGCGACGACCCGCGCCGCGGCCGCGAGCGCGACGAGCCCGCGCCCCGGCCCGGCCGGAGGGCTCCCAGCTGTTCGCCGCCATCGGGGCGGTGCTGGCGGAGCGCCTGGTCGCGCGCCTTGAGAAGCCGTCACCGGGTGTCCACTGGGAAAAGGACCTCGTCGAGTCCCTCGTGCGCCTGGTCGGTGACATCGAGGAGGGCCGGCCGTCGCCGCCGGACAGCGAGGCGGTGGTCGAGCTGGTCCGCCGGGCGGCGGCGGGAGTCGCCGCGGAGTGCTCGCTGAGCCTGGCCGAAGCCCGGCTCGCCTCCGCGTTGAGCAACTCCACCGAGCTGCTGAGCCGGCCGATCGGGCCGGAGTCGGCCGCGCTCGGCGAGATCCGGCCGGCGGCGCTGCTGCTCGCGGGGGCCGCACTGGAGGAGGGGCGCAGGTTCGTCGCCGGGGAGCTGCACGGCGTCGCGCTGGGGGCGATGCTGATCCGGCTGCGCCAGGACGTTTCCGAATTTCTCGAGGGCGTTTTCGTCGTCCGGGCCTGAAACTGTCGTACCCCGCCGATAACGTGCCGGCATGGACGAGGTTGAGTTCTCCCTCCAGCAGAGTGCGATCACCGATCCCGGGCGGCCGCTGACCGGTCTGCCCGCCGGCGTGGCCGACCTGGCGAAGGTCGTCGGGGGCGTGCTCGTCCACCGCGACTGGGCCCCGCACCCGGTCCGCCGCGAGGACGCCGACCTCCGGTTCGTCGCGGCGATGCTCGACCGGCTCGGCTCGCTCGACGAGCGGCCGTCCGAGCGCCGGCTGGCCGTCACCTGCCGCGACTTCACGGTGCTGCTCGTCGCGCTGCTGCGCGCGGGCGGGGTGCCGGCGCGGGCCCGGGCCGGGTTCGCCGGGTACTTCGCCGAGGGCTTCTACGACGACCACTGGGTGGTCGAGACGTGGGCCGAGGGGCGGGGCTGGCACCTCGTCGACGCGCAGGTCGCCAGCGGCGAGCCCGGGGTCTACGGCACCAAGGACCTCGACCCGCTCGACGTGCCCCGCGACGCGTTCCTGGTGGGCGGGCAGGCCTGGATGGAGTGCCGGTCCGGGGTGCGCGATCCGCGGACGGTCGGCACGAGCGCGGCCGGGCTGACGGGGTTCTGGGAGATCCAGGGCAACGTGGTGCGGGACCTCTCCGCGCTCAACGGGGTCGAGGTGCTGCCGTGGGACGCGTGGGGGCTGATCCCGGTGCACTTCGACGAGCTGCCGCAGGCCGACGTGGCGCTGCTGGACGCCGTGGCGCCGGTGAGCGCGGCGGGCGGCCCCCTGCGGGTGGCGCAGGAGACCGCCGGGCTGGACCCGCGGTTGCCGGCTCCGCCGGAGCTCAGCCGGCCACCGGCGTGAGGTCGGGCTCGTCCGCCGCGAAGTGTTCGCGCTGCTCGCTCGCCGGGGTCCCGGTGCGGCGGGGGCGGGGGATGAGCAGGGCGACGGCGACGGACAGGGCCCCGGCGGCGCCCAGGGCGATGAACGCCGTGGTGTAGGCCGACTCGGTCGGCAGGCCGTCGGCGCGCAGGTCGCTGGTGACGATCGAGCTGACCACGGCCGTGCCGATCGAGGCGCCGATGGTGCGGATGTTCGCGTTCATGCCGCTGGCCGCGCCCGTCTGGGCCATCGGGACGCTGTGGACGATGAGCGAGGTCATCGAGGCGTAGGCGAGGCCGATGCCGACCCCGAAGACCGCGGCGGCGGTGGCGACCTCCCACGGATGGGTGTGGGCGAAGGCGAACGCGGCGCTCGCCGCCGTGGCCAGCAGCGAGCCGGCGATCACCTGCGCGCGGCTGCCGAACCAGGCCGCCATCGGGCCGCTGAGCATGCCGGCGACCGCCATCGTGGCCAGCATCGGCACCATGAGCAGGCCGGCCTGGCCGACGGTGGAGCCGAAGCCGTAGCCGGTGGAGCTCGGCACCTGCATGAACTGGGGCAGGAAGGCGTACACGCCGAACATGCCGGCGCCGAAGAGCAGCGCCACGATGTTCGTCGTCCACACGGCCGGCCGGCGCATCATGCGCATGTCGATGAGCGGGTTGCCCGAGCGCACCTCGACCGCGACCCACCCGGCGGCCAGCACCGCGGCCGCCGCGAGCAGGCCGATGGTGCGCGGCGACGTCCAGCCCCAGGCGTTGCCCTTGCTCAGCGGCAGCAGCAGCGCCACGAGCCAGGCCGACAGCAGCACGGCGGCGAGCCAGTTCACGCGGCCCCGCGAGCGCGACGGCGACGGCGGCACGAACCGCCAGGCCAGCAGCCCGGTCACCACGACCACGCCGAGCGGGATCCAGAACAGCCAGCGCCAGTTGAGCGCGGCCACGACCGGGCCGGCGAGCACGATGCCCAGGCCGCCGCCGAGCGCGATCACCGCCGACATCGCCCCGACCGCGGAGATGACCCGGGCCGGCGGGAACTCGTCGCGGATGATGCCGAACGACAGCGGGAACAGCGCGCCGCCGAGGCCCTGGATCACGCGGGCCACGATGAGCACGCCGACGTTGGGGGCGAGCGCGGCGAGGAGGCAGCCGACCGCGATGGCGGCGAGCGCGGCCAGCAGCGTGCGCTCCTTGCCGATCATGTCGCCGATGCGGCCCATGAGCGGCGTGGCGACGGACGCGGCGAGCAGCCACGCGGTCAGCACCCACGTCACGGTGCCCGCCGACGTGTGCAGGTCCCGCTGCATGACGGGCAGTACGGGACTGACCAGCGACTGCAACATCGAGAACGCTGCCGTGGACGCGGCGAGGACGCCGAACGTCAGCCGGTACGAGGACCGAGAAACTTGAGGCATGCCTCCACATTACCGGAGGCGAGCCTCCGCGCAACGGCATTTCGTGTGTCCGGGATCCCATCGCGATATCTGTAGGCAAACTGTGTAGGCTGGCTACCGAATCTTGGGGGTGCGGGATGGACGAGCCATTGGCGGCCGCGGCGGCCCGGGACCTGGTGGAGCTGTTCCGGCGGCTGCGGGCCCGGCTGCGCCAGGTGCCGTCGGGCGGCCTGACCCCGTCCCAGGCCGCGGTCGTGCTGCGCCTGCACCGCGACGGCGCCTCGTCGACGACGGTGCTGGCGCTGGCCGAGGGCGTCCGCTCGCAGTCGATGACGGCCACGCTCAACGCCCTCGACGAGCTCGGCCTGATCGCCCGCGCGCCCGACCCGGAGGACGGCCGGCGGCACGTCATCACCCTGAGCGAGGCCGGCCGGGCCCGCGCCCTCGCCGACAAGCAGGGCCGCAACGCCTGGCTGGCCCACGAGCTGGGCCGGCGCTACACCGAGACCGAACTGGCCACGATCAACGAGGCCCTGGCCCTGCTGGCCCGCCTGGGCGACTAGGGGCTGTGTCGAAGTGGGGGTCGGAGCGAGGCGAGGCTCAGCGTCGGCTGGGGCCGCGCCGGGCGCGCCCCGATACCGGGGTTGTATCGGGGTGTGACCGGGGTGGTTCCCGGCGGCGTCTGAGTCCGCCGCAGCCCGGCCATCCACTTCGATACAGCCCCTAGCCCTGAACCACGCACCCCGAAAGGCTTACCGCATGTCCGAACGCCGCCCCGTGCTGCTCGCCATGGACTTCCAGCAGGGCATCGTCGACCGGGCCGGCGGTGGCGCCGCCCTCGCCGCCGTGAGCCGCGCGATCGAGGCCGCCCGCGCCGCCGCCATCCCCGTCATGTACGTCCGCGTCGCCTTCCGTCCCGGCTACCCCGAGGCCGCCCCGGCCAACCCGGTCTTCGGCGCCATCCATCGGTCCGGCGACGCCATGACCCAGGACCACCCGGCGACCCAGCTGCACGCCGCCCTGCCGGTGCGCCCGGGCGAGCCGGTCATCCTCAAGCGCCGGGTGAGCGCCTTCGCCGGCAGCGACCTCGACGTCCTGCTGCGCGCGGCCGGCGCGACCGACCTGGTCCTGGCGGGCATTTCCACGAGCGGCGTGGTCCTGTCGACCGTGCGCCAGGCCGCCGACCTGGACTACGCCCTGACCGTCCTGTCCGACGCGTGCGCCGACCGCGACGAGGAGGTCCACCGCGTCCTGACCGAGAAGATCTTCCCCCGCCAGGCCGCGGTGACGACGGCCGACGAATGGATCAGGGCGCGCTGAGCCGGAATGGATCGCACCATCCGCCGGGGGTCCACACCGGACGGACAGCCCGCGGTACCTGTAGGGATCGGACCTTCGCGCGGACATTGAGGCGCCCGGCGCACGGTTGCTAGAACTTGGGGCAGCCGGTCCCCGATGTCCTGTGAGGCCTATGTGTTCGGGCTCGATTCGCTGCTCGTCGCCGTCCTCGGCGGACTGGCGCAAGGCATCATCGGGCGGGCCCGGGACATGCTGCGCCAGCGCGACGACCGCCGGGGGTTCGCCGAACGGCAGCAGCTGCTCAGCACGCTGCGCCGCGAGGAACAGAAGCTGCAGAGCGAGCAGCGCCGGGCCGAGCGCGAGGTCCAGGGCATGCTGGCCGAGCGCCAGGCCCGCCGCGACCACGGGCGCGCGGTCGAGCTGGTGAAGTTCGAGGCGCTGGCGTCGCTGCAGCAGCAGCGGGCGGCCATGCGCGAGGCGCAGACGCCGTTCCAGTTCGACCGCGCCGAGGTCCGCCGCGTGCTCGACGAGAAGCTGCGCGCCGGGCCGCCCGTGCTGCTCATCGCGCCGTTCTTCGACGACGCGCGGAGCGGGCCGCAGTTCGACGTGGCGCTGCGGCGCACCTGGGAGTCGCTGCCGTGGTCGGACAACCTGACGAGCCTGGCCGGGCTGTTCCGGCGGCCGCTGCAGCAGGCCGACGTCGACCTCATGATGATTGGCGACGCCCTGCAGGGGCGGCCCGCGGTGCTCATCCACGGTGACATCCAGGCCGGGCGGCGCGTGTGGACGTCGCTGCTGGGCTTCGGGCTGATCTCGGGCGGCCCCGACGACCTGCTGAAGGTCAACCTGCCGAAGCTGCACCTGCCGGAGACCGCGGCCGGCGGCGACGAGCTGCTCGCGTTCCAGGACCAGCTGGCCGAGCTGTGCGGCACGGTGGCCGGCGTGTTCGGCGACTGGTACCACCTGCTGCGCAGCGGCCGAGCGCCGCAGGTGCACCGGCAGTGCCGCGACGACGCGGTGCGCCGGAGCCTGGGCGCCGCGCTGGCCGGCGCCTACGACGTCGCCGCCGCGAAGGGCCGGCTCGGGCAGGAGGAGGCCAGCCTCGGGCAGGCCCGCGTGCTGGCCGAGAGCGGCCTGGGCCACGCCGCGGCCGCGCTGGCCGGCGCCGTACCGCGGGCGGCCATCGCCGGCAACCGGGCGCTGCGCGACGGGTGGGCCGGCATCGAGGAGCTGACCGGCCACGACCTGCACCTGCCACCCAGCGCCCCGGCCGGCACCGCCCGCGACCCGCACCGCCCGTCCGGCGGCGCCGCCGAAGCCGGTTCCGGCGACGCCACCGGAGCCGGCCGCGACCCGCACCACCCGCCCGCCGGAGCCGGCCGCGATCCGTTTCAGCCACCCACCGGCGCCGCCGAAACCGACCGCAAGAAGGCGGAACGAGCCGCCGACTTCTTCCTGGGGTAGCCGCGATGACCAACCACCGCCCACAGACGCAGCCGTCCCAGCGGGCCCGCCGCTTCCCCCGCCACGCCCGCCCGCGCGTGGCCGCCGCAATCGACTTCGGCACGCACGGCAGCGGCTTCGCCTGGGCCTTCACGAGCGAGGAGCAGCGCCCGATCGCCGAGCGCCGGCTCACCTTCCACATGGAGTGGATCGACCAGCCGGCGCCGTACGTCAAGACGCGTAGCGCCCTGCTCGTCGACGGCGGCGGCGCGATCCTCGACTGGGGCTTCGCCGCCGCCCGGCGCTACAAGCTCGAGTCCCGCGGCGGCGCCGCCATCGCCCTCGAGCACGGCTTCAAGATGCGGCTGCCCGACGGTGACCCGGCCGCGGTCGAGCTCGTCACCGGATACCTGCAGGAGTTGTACCGGTACGCCGTGGAACGCATCACGGGCGAGGCCCAGGTCCGCGAGGAGGAGATCCGCTGGTGCGTCACGGTTCCGGCGATCTGGCGCGACCGCGAGCGGCACCTGATGCGCCGGGCCGCGGTGGCCGCCGGGATGCCCGACGACGTGCGGCGGCTGCTGATCGCGGTCGAGCCCGAGGTCGCCACGCAGTACTGCCAGGGGCATCTGCAGCTCGCCACCGCGGACGACGAGCCGGACGAGGCCGGCGACTGGAGCATGCTGGTGATCGACGCCGGCGGCGGCACCGTCGACCTGAGCTCGTTCCGGATCGACGAACGCGGTTCGCTCACCGAGCTCGGGCACGCGTCCGGCGGCCCGCACGGCGGCACCTTCGTCGACCGGGCGTTCCTGGTCAACGTGCTGGCCAAGCGGATCGGCGGGGACCTGCTGCAGCGCCTGCAGGTCGACCTCCCGGCCGCGGTGCTGGAGATCCTGGACAACTGGGAGCGCGACAAGCGTTTCTTCGACCCCTCCCGCGGGGCGCCGTTCAACCTGCCGCTGCCCGTGAAGCTGTACCAGCTGCTGTCCCAGGAGGGCCGCCTGTCCCGGTTCGCGGCCTCCCAGCAGGGCATCGAGGAGCCGATCGTCCTGAGCAACGCCGAGGTCAAGGCCGCCTTCGACGAGGTCGTGGAGCCGATCCTCGCCCTCGTCGACGAGCACCTGGTCCGCGTGGCCGGCCAGCTCGACCACGTGTTCCTGGTGGGCGGGTTCGCCCAGTCGCCGTACCTGCGCAGCCGCCTGACCCAGCACCTCGCCGGGCGCGCGGCCGTACAGGTGCCGCCCAACCCGGCCTCGGCCGTGCTGGCCGGCGCCGTGCACTTCGCCCTCGACCCCGACGTCGTCATCGCCCGCAAGAGCCCGCGCACCTACGGCATCGCCACCAACCTGCCGTTCGAGGACGCGGTGGACCCGCCCGACCGGCTGCTGCCGGGCAACGGCAACGGCCAGCGGCTGTGCATGGACCGGTTCGAGGCGATCGTGCAGCGCGACGACCTGCTGCCGGTCGACACCGAGCGCAAGATCACGCTGTTCCCGGTCAGCGACACCGAGACCGAGCTGGAGCTGGTCATGCTCGGTGCCGAGGCCGCCGGGGTGCCGCGCTACGCCGACGAGCGGCAGGTGCACGTGCTGGGGACGGTCAACGTGCCGATCGGCCCGGCGAACGGGCGCGCCGCCGCCGACCGGGGCGTGGTGCTGACCCTGGCGTTCGGCGGCACGGAGATCGCGGTCACCGCCGTCGACGCGGCGAGCGGGCACACGCTGCAACACCGGATCACCTTCGCGAGCATGGGCAGGGGCGGGGCATGAGCAACGCATCGCGCCGGAACGAGCCGTTCGGCCTGGCCGACGCCTACCACTGGCTGCTGTCGCTGCGGCAGACCACGGAGCACCACGGGGCCCGGCTCACCGAGCTGGGCCAGTCGGTGAAGCAGGTGGCCGCGTCGCTGCGGGAGGTGCAGGAGGCGGTCGCGCGGCTGGAGATCCGCCGCGACGGGGCCGACGGCGCGACCGCCGCGCTCGAGGCCGAGATCAACCGGCTGAGCCTGGAGATCGCCGCGCTGACCGAGGAGCACGACGACCTCGACGGGCGGTTCACGCAGGTCCTCGCGGCCCGCGCGACGGCCGCGCCCGGCGCCGCGGCGACCGCGCGCCACGTCGAGCACCAGGAGATCGCCGAGCGGTTCCGCACCTTCATCGACCAGGAGATGACCAGCGCCGCGCGGGCCGCGGTGCTGGCGAAGAAGCGCCGCGCCCTGCGCCGCCCGGAGCCCGACCAGGAGCAGATCGCCGAGCGGCTCGCCGAGCTGTGCCGCGCGATGTTCGGCGGCCCCGACATCGACGAGGCGCGGCTGCGGGGGCTGCTCGAGGAGGCGCCGGACTGGCCGGTCCGGCTGGCCGCCACGGGCGCCGAGCTGCGGTGGCGGGCCCGGGCCGCGAGCCCGGAGGGCACCTGGGACTTCGAGGCCAAGCCGGGCCAGCCGGCCGACGCGCAGTCCCAGCGGGTCTGGGGCGAGTACCGGCCCGACGGCAATGTCGCCGGGGTGGTCGCGCCCGCCTACGTGGTCGCCGGGCGGGTCTACGAGCCGCAGCGCGTCACGACACACAGCCATTGACGTCCGTAAGGGAGCGCCGGAGATGTCAGACATCGACCTGAACGAGGTCCGCGACCGCATCAAGCGCGCCCAGCGCCGCGGTACGCCGTACCCGCCCGACCCCGCCGACCGCGTGGTCGTCGACCGCGAGGGAACGATCCGGCTCGGCGACCAGTCGGCCGGCGAGCCGGTGTCGGTCGTGCACCAGGCCACGTTCGCGGCGCTCGACCGGATGGTGCGCGACCAGCAGACCGCGCGGAACAAGCTGCCGCGCAACACCGTGTTCATCAACGAGACCGACGTCTCCGGCTGGCTGTACTCCATCACCACCGAGCTCGGCCACGAGTACACCCTCTTCGCCTACTTCGACGGCACGGACTACAAGGTCAAGCTCGTGGCCCCGGAGCTGGAGGGCAAGCTCCCGGCCCACGGCGCCCACCTCTACGGCAGCGGCCTCATCTGCCTCGACGAGCGCAAGGGCTCCGGCCAGGCGACCCTGGAGGAGGCCTTCTCCAAGTCGGTGCTGTGGGCCCTGGGCGTCAGCTACGTCCGCGAGGGGTTCACGTTCCCGTTCTCCATCAACAACGAGAACGACTAGCCGTGGCCGCCCCCCTGCCGACCCTGCGCATCACCGACTACGCCCTGCAGTCGCTCGTCGAGGCGCTCGGGTCCCGCGCGCCCGAGCAGGGCGGCGCGCTGCTGGGCATCCGCGGCGCCGACGTCGTGACGACCTTCCTGCACGACGTCGACGCGCCGGTCACCGCCGTGGAGTACCACAACACCGACGCGCTCGGCCGGCAGATCCGCCAGATCGAGACCGAGACCGAGGCCCGGTTCAAGGGCATCGTGCACTCGCACCCGCGGGGCATGCCGCACCCGTCGTCGCAGGACCTGTACGAGTACGGCCGCAGCCTGGTTCTCAACCCGGGGATGTCGCAGTACCTGGCGGTCATCGTCACTTTCGGCACGAGCCGGCCGCCGGAGGCCCACGAGGTGATCGTCGACGGCAACGCCCGGGTCTCCTGCTTCGGGGCCCGCTCCGGACGCGACGGCGTCGGGCTGGTCCGGCTGCGCCCGCGGCAGATCCCGATCATGGAGGCGGTCCGCCGGGCCGGGCTGCGCTTCACCGAGGGCGAGCCGGTGCTCGTCGACATCGACGGCACCCCGATGATCTGCGGGCAGGTCGAGGGGGCCGGCTACGACGACGCTTCGCTGCTGTTCAGTGCGGACTTCCCGGCGGTACCGCCGCTGCTGCTCGACTTCGCCGGCGCCGCGCAGGAGGAGCCGCTGGCCTGGGACCTGCGGGTGCGCCCCGTCGACCGGCTGACGCGGGCCCTGGAGGCCGCACGCGACTACCACCGGTTTCGCTCCGCGCCGCACCGCCCGGCCGACGGACCCGCCGGACCAGCCGGGATCGATCCGGCGCCTGTACCGCCGCCTGCGCCCGAACCGGACGTGACCGCCGCGGCCGAACCGCCGCTGTTCGCCCGGACCGGGGGCATCCTGTCCACCCGGCTGCGCGAGCGGCGGGCGCTGGTCGTCGGAGCCGGCTCCGTAGGCTCCTACGTCGCCGAGGTCCTCGCCCGCTCCGGCGTCGGCGCGTTCACGCTCGTCGACCCGGACCGGGTCGAGCCGGAGAACCTCGGCCGCTGCGGGTACCTCACCGCCGACGTCGGCCGGTCCAAGGTCGACGCGCTCGCCGGACGGCTCCGGGCGATCAATCCGGCCGTGCGCGTCGACCGGCACGCCGCCGCCGTCGACGACCTCGACCGGGCGGCGCTCCTGACCGAGGTCCAGGGCGCCGACCTCGTGGTCGCCGCGACCGACGACAACCGGGCCCAGCAGCGCCTCAACCACCTGGCCTACTGGTCGGGCACGCCGGCCGTCTTCATCGGCGTGTACGCGCGCGCGGCCGGCGGCGAGGTGATCGTCACCTACCCCGGCGGCCCCTGCTGGCAGTGCAGCACCGGCAACGCGCGCATCGACCGCGCGCCCGGCGTACGCCGCGGCACCGACTACGCCACCGGGCGCCTGGAGGCCGAGCCGGGCCTGCTCACCGACATCCACTTCGTCAGCGCCGCCGGCGCCAAGCTCGGCCTGGCCCTGCTGCACGGCGACGGGGACGGCGGCGGCCTGCGGGCCTTCCTCGAGGAGCCCCGGCAGCGGCACATGGCGACCGTGGCCTTCGCGATGGTCCCGCGCTACGAGCTGTTCCACCGCGTCCTCGGCCGCGTCCCGGGCCAGTACGCGTTCCAGAGCATCTGGATGTCGGCCCAGCCACAGCCGGAGTGCCCGGTCTGCGGCGAGCCGGCCGGGCGCAGCAGCCCCCTGGCCGCCCCGGCCCCGCCGAGCACCGAGAGCCTGCTGCGCCACCTCACGCCCGACCAGGCCGCGCAGTTCGGCCTGGTCACCCAGCGACCCCCGGCCGAGCAGCCGACCCTGAACCCGGCCGGCGCCGACTGACATGACCAACGACGACCTGAACAAGATCCGCGACGCGGCCCGCCGCGCCCGGGGCGACGCACCCGGACCGCCGCCGACCCCGGCCCCGCGCCCGCCGAGCGACTCCCAGGTGGCGCCGCCGCCCCGCCCCACCCCGCGCCCGGCCCCGCGCGCCGCCCAACGCCCCGCGGGCGGCGGGCAGTTCGGGATCCGCCTGCAGCGCGGCGGCTGGACGCTGCTGACCATGCTGCTGGTCATCTGGCTCGTGGGGGTGGTGTGGCAGACCTGGTTCGGGCACGGGTACGAGCCGGACGAGGGCCACGACGTCGGCCGGCACGCCGCCCGGGCCCAGGCCGCGCTCGCGCTGCTGTGCCTGGTCGCCGCGTTCGCCCTGACCCTGGTCCTGGGGCGCCTGGGCGCCTGGCTCGGGGTGCTCGCGGCGGCCCTTGTGGCCCGCTTCCCCGAGTGGGTGCCGGACCCGCTGGGGGAGTGGAGCGCGCGGCACGTCCCGGACTGGTGCGCCTCGGCGCTGCTGGACCTCGGCGGCTGGTACGGCGAGCGCCTGCGCCTGGTCGCGTACGGCCTGTACCCGGTGCTCATCCTGCTCACCCTGGTCCAGGCCGTACGCCGGCGCTGATCACGCGTACAGGTTCACCTCCGCGATCGACCACCAGCTCGTCGACGTGCCCGTCTGGACCACGCGCACGTAGCGCGCCGTCGTGGCCGGGAACGCCGCGGTCACCAGGGCCGCCGATCCCGTCCCCGTGGCGATCGGCGCGCCCCAGGTGACCCCGTCGGCCGAGGTCTGGATCTGGTACCCGCGGGCGTAGTCGGCCGCGCTGCCCGCCGAGTCCATGCGCAGCTCCTTGAACGTCCGCGCCGTGCCCAGGTCCAGCTGGAGCCACTGGCCGCCGGCCATCGGGGTGCCCGTCGACCAGCGGGTGGCCGCGTCGCCGTCCAGGACGCGGGCCGGGACGTCGGTGCCGCCCGCGGCCGAGGCCGTGGCCGTCCAGCCCGTGCGGGGCAGGACGCCGCCGGCCGGGGGGACGGTGCCGGACGTGTCCAGGTTCAGCTCGGCCACCGACCACCAGCTCGTCGACGTGCCCGTCTGCACGATGCGGACGTAGCGGGCCGTCTGGGCCGGGAACGTGGCCGTGATCAGCGCGCCGGTGCCCGTGCCCGTGGCGACCGGGGCGCTCCAGGTGGTCCCGTTCGACGAGACCAGGATCTGGTAGCCGCGGGCGTAGTCGTTGGCGCTGCCCGCCGAGTCCATGCGCAGGCGGTCGAAGGTCTGGGCCGAGCCGAGGTCGGCCTGCAGCCACTGGCCGTTGGCCATCGGGGTGCCGGTCGACCAGCGGGTGGCCGCGTTGCCGTCGACGGTCCGGGCCGGGACGTCCGCGCCGGCCGAGGACGAGGCGGTGACGGTCCAGGCGGTGCGGGGCAGCGGCGTCTCGGTGGGCGTCGTGCCGCCGATGGTCGCCTGGCCGGTCAGGCGGATGTCGCGCGACGAGGCGCCGACGTAGACCTGGTGGGTGCCGGCGGCCGTGGTCCAGGCGGTACCCCAGTACTGGAAGCTGCGCGCGTCCAGGGTCACCGTCACGCGCTGGGTCTGGCCCGGGTTCAGGGTGACCCGGGCGAAGCCGCGCAGGTTCTTCGGGGGCTCGCCGGTGGCGGCGGGCGGCCCGACGTACACCTGCGGCACCTCGGAGCCGGCCCGGGAACCCGTGTTGGTGACGTCGAACGCGACCGCCACGCGGCCGTTCGCGTCCGGGGTGCCGACGGACAGGCCGGCATAGGCGAACGAGGTGTACGACAGGCCGTGGCCGAACGGGAAGAGCGGCGCCACGTTCTGGGCGTCGTACCACCGGTAGCCGACCTTCAGGCCCTCGGAGTACTGGACCTGGCCGTTCTGCCCGGGCCACTGCGCCGCCGTGCTCGCCGGGACGTCGGCCAGGCGGGCCGGGAAGGTGACCGGGAGGCGGCCGGTGAAGTCCGTGTCGCCGTAGAGCAGGGCGGCGAGGGCGTTGCCGTCCTCCTGGCCCGGGTACCACGCCTCGACGACGGACTTGACGCTGTTCACCCACGGCATGGTGACCGCGGAGCCGCTGTTGACCACCACGACGGTGTTCGGGTTGGCCGCGGCCACGTCGGCGACGAGCTGGTTCTGGGCCGCGGCCAGGTCGATGCCGGCCAGGTCCGAGCCCTCCGACTCGAAGTTGTCGACGAACACCACGGCGGTGGCGGCGCCGCGGGCGGCCGCGATCGCCTGGTCGTGCACCGACTGGCCGGGCGCGGACCAGCCCAGCGTCAGGTTGCTCGCGCCGCCGCCCTGGAAGTAGTCGACCTCGACGCTGACGTTCTGCCCGGCGGTGAGGGCGACCGAGCCGGTGCGGGTGGTGCTGCCCTGGTTGAACCAGTTGTTGATCACCTGCTGGCCGTTCACGAGCAGACGGCTGCCGTCGTCGCTGGTCAGGGAGAACTGATACGTGCCGCTCACCCTCGGGTGGAGGGTTGCGGTGTACCGCGCCGACCAGTTCGTCGCCGCGACGCCCGGGGCCGGGGAAGCGCCGCCCCACACCTTGTCGATCGTGCTCTCGGCGCGGGTGAGCACCGCGGTGCCGGAGAGGTCGGTGCTGTTGTAGTACGCCGCCGTCAGGACGGTGAACGCGCTCGCCGGCACCGGGGGCAGGGCGCCGTCGGCGGCCGCGATGCCGGGCGCGTAGACGGCGGAGGCGGTGCGGGCGTGGATCGCGTCGTAGGGCGTGACGAGGTAGGGCGCGTTGACCGCGGCGCTGCCGCCGCCCTGGACCATCGCGCGGGTGCCGCCGCCGGGGCCGATCACCGCGACCGTCGCGCCGGCGGGGAGGGGGAGCGCGCCGCCGGCGTTCTTCAGCAGTACCGCACCCTCCTGCGCGATCTGGCGCGCGACGTCGGCGTGGGCCGGCGTGGTCACGACCGCGGCGGTGTCGACCGTCTGCGCCTTGTCGAACAGGCCGCGGCGGAACATCGAGAGCAGGATGCGCCGCACGTGGTCGTCGACGGTCGCGGCGGACACCTGGCCGTTCTGCACCGCGGTGGTGAGCGCGGCGCCGAAGTACTGGCTGCCCGGCATCTCCATGTCGAGGCCGTTGTTCGCGCTGGCGACGGTCGAGTGGGTGGCGCCCCAGTCCGAGGTGACGAAGCCGGTGAAGCCCAGGTCGCGTTTGAGCACGTCGTTCTGCAGAGGCCCGTTCTCGCAGGCGAAGGTGCCGTTGACGGCGGAGTAGGAGCACATCGCCGAGTCGGCCTGGCCCTGCTGGACGGCGGCCTCGAAGGCGGGCAGGTAGATCTCGCGCTCGGTGCGGGCGGCCACGACCGCGTTGTCGGCCAGGGTGTTGCGGTTGGTCTCCTGGTTGTACGCCGCGTAGTGCTTGACCTGCGCCATCGGGCCCTGGGCCTGGATGCCCTGGATGTCGGCGGCGCCGATCTGCCCGGCCAGGTACGGGTCCTCGCCGAACGACTCGAACGCCCGGCCCCAGCGCGGGTCGCGCACGATGTTGATCGTCGGCGCGAGCACGACGTTCGTGCCCTTGCCCCACTGCTCGGCGCCGAGGACCTCGCCGTAGCGGCGGGCGAGCGCGGTGTCGAAGCTGGCCGCGGCGGCGACCGGGGCGGGCAGCTGAGTGACGCCCGTGAACCCGTCGCCGGCGCCGACCGGGCCGTCCTGCAGGCGCAGCTGCGGGATGCCGAGCCGGGTGTTGGCGTCGACGCAGCCGGCGAAGCCGCAGCCCGCCCCGCCGTGCAGCATGGTGAGCTTCTCGGCCTGGGTCATGGCGGCGAGCAGCTCGTCGGCGCGCTGGGCGGGGGTCTGGGTGGCGTCGCGCCAGGGTTGGTCGGCGGCCTCGGCCGTGCGGACGCCGGCGACGAGGCCGCCGGTCAGCGCGGCGGCGAGGACGGCGGCGAGCACGGCACGGTTTCTGGACAGCATGGAGCTCCGTTCGGCGGTCGGGGCGGCGACCGCGGGCCGGCTTGGGAGAGCGCTCTCCGAGCCTCGCCCCCGGCGCCCGGACTGTCAAGGGCCTCGATTTCGCACGCCGGATGACCAGCGCCGATCCGTCGCACCTGCATGTGCGACCTTTCTTCGGGACTGCGACGCCGCCCGCCCGCGGACGGTTTGCCCCGCCGCGGCGGCGGGGAGCAGGCCTGGGCCGGCACCACGCCGGCGTTCGGCACCAGGATCGATACCCTGCTCGCCGTGCTCGGCGACGACGGCATCAACGTGGCCCGCCTGCACCTGGAGGCCCGCCCGGCCGTGGCGCGCCTGGCCGCGCAGCTGCCGTAGGGCAGCAGCCACTCGCGCGGGATTGGCCGCAGCGCCGCCGCAGCGGCGGGGCCATGATGACCACGTGCCCGACTTCACCGACCTCACCACCCCGCTCGTCGCCGACGCCTGCGTACGCGCCGGCCTCGCGCCGCGGATCGCGCCCGCCGGCATCAGGCCCGTCATTGCCGGGACCCGCCTGGCCGGACGGGTGCTCCCGGTCCGCCACTACGGCAGCGTCGACGTCTTCCTCGAGGCCTTCGAGTCCGCCGAGCCCGGCGACGTGCTCGTCATCGACAACGAGGGGCGCACCGACGAGGCCTGCATCGGCGACCTGACGGTCCTCGAGGCGGCCGCGGCCGGGGTCGCCGGCCTCGTCGTCTGGGGCCTGCACCGCGACACCACCGAGCTGGTCGAGATCGCGCGGCCGGTCTTCAGCTACGGCGCCCTCCCGCTCGGCCCCCTGCGCGTGGACGACCGTGACGACGAAGATGTCCGGTTCGGGCCGCATGTCGTGACCAGCGGCGATTTCGTGGTCGCCGACGACGACGGCGTGGTCTTCGTCGCCGCCGGGCGCGCGGCGGAGATCGAGGGCATCGCGAACAGCATCCGCGAGACCGAGCGTGAGCAGGCCCGGAAGATCCGGAGCGGGGAGACGCTGCGGCAGCAGACCGCGTTCGCCGACTACCTCGTGCGCCGCGCGGCCGACCCGCAGTACACCTTCCGCCGGCACCTGCGCCGGATCGGTGGGGCCATCGAGGAGTAAACGCAGGGCCAGGCAAAGGGTCCACCGTCGTTGACGGGGAAGTTCGTCGATGTGAGGGTGCGAATCACATTGACGGGCGGCTACGCGTAGCCCACGACCGCCGCGCGTACCCCAACGAAGGGATCCCCCATGCGCAAGAGACGGACACTCGCAGTCGGCGCGGCCATCCTCGCCGTCGCCGCGAGCGTCGTCGCCGGCCCGGCGCCGGCCCAGGCACTCGCGGTCACCGGCCTGGGCTCGACGATCGCGCTGAACAACTGCTCGGGCTCGCTGGTGCGGTGGCCGCAGTCGGTGGACTCCGACCGGGCCATGCTGCTGACCAACGGCCACTGCTACGAGAACGGGTTCATCCCCGCCGGCCAGGTGTACACGAACCGCACGAGCAGCCGCTCCGGGACGCTGCTGAGCGACTCCGGCGCATCCCTCGGCACCGTCCGCGCCGACAAGCTCATCTACGGCACCATGACGGGTACGGACGTGTCGTTGTACCAGCTCACCGACACGTTCGCGCAGATCAAGTCGAAGTACAGCAACACCACCGCGCTCACCGTCGCCGCCGCCCGTCCGGCCGACGGCACCGCGATGACGATCCCGTCGAGCTACTGGAAGCAGGTCTGGACCTGCTCCATCAACGGCTTCGTGCCCACGCTGCGCGAGGACACGTGGACCTGGCACGACTCGATCCGGTACAACTCCGGCTGCCAGACGACGCACGGCACGTCGGGCTCGCCGATCATCCGGACGTCGGACCGGCAGATCATCGGCATCAACAACACCGGCAACGACGACGGGCAGAGCTGCACGCTCAACAACCCGTGCGAGGTCGACGCGAACGGCAACGTGACCGTCCACCAGGGACAGTCCTACGGTGAGCAGACCTACTGGTTCACCACCTGCCTGAACTCCGCGCGCGCGATCGACCTCACGGTGGCCGGCTGCATGCTGACCGGCGCCACCGCGCCGGGCAACACGGTCACCGTCGCCAACCCGGGCGCGCAGACCGCGACGGTCGGCACGGCGAAGTCGCTGCAGATCACCGCGACCGACTCCGCCTCGGGCCAGACGCTCACCTACTCGGCGACCGGCCTGCCCGCGGGCCTGAGCATCAACGCGAGCACCGGGCTGATCTCGGGCACGCCGACCACGGCGCAGACCACCACGAGCACGGTGACCGCCCGGGACACCACCGGCGCCACCGGCAGCACGTCCTTCACGTGGACGGTCAGCGGCGGCGGCAGCAGCTGCAGCGGCCAGCAGATCACCAACGGCGGCTTCGAGTCCGGCGCGACCGGCTGGACCGGCACGACGGGCGCGATCGGCCAGTGGTCCTCGCAGGGCGAGGCGGCGCACGCGGGCACCTACAGCGCGTGGCTGCTCGGGTACGGCTCCACGCACACCGAGAGCATCTCGCAGTCGGTGACCATCCCGGCCGGCTGCACGACGACGCTGACGTTCTGGGTGCACATCGACACCGCGGAGACCACCACCTCGACGGCCTACGACAAGCTGACCGTCACCGCGGGCTCGACGACCCTGGCGACCCTGTCGAACCTGAACAAGGCGACGGGGTACGTCCAGAAGTCCTACAGCCTCAGCGCGTTCGCGGGCCAGACCGTCACGCTCAAGTGGAACGGCACCGAGGACTCCTCGCTGCAGACGTCGTTCGTCATCGACGACGTCGCCCTCACCTTGAGCTAGACAAGCCGGTGGGCGGGACCGGCCCCGGACCGGTTCCGCCCACCTTTGCCCGCCCTCGACTACGAGTCCTGCGCCTTGCCGGTCGTGAGCCGGGCCAGCACGAGGGCGACGAGGATGATCAGGCCGTACACGGCCTGGATCCACTGCGCCGAGACCCCGGCCAGGGTCAGGATGTTGTTGATGAGCCCCAGCATGAGCACGCCGCACAGCGCGCCGAACAGCGTGCCCTTGCCGCCGTTCATGCTCACCCCGCCGATGACCGCCGCCGCGAACACCTGGAAGATCATGCCCGAGCCCTGGGCGGCGGCGACGGAGCCGAGCCGGCCGGTCATGAGCAGCCCGGCCAGCGCCGCGAGGACCCCGGCGACCATGAAGACGATCCACATGACCCGGTCGGTGCGGATGCCGGCGGCCCGGGCGGCGTCGGCGTTGCCGCCGATGGCGTAGACGGCCCGGCCGTGGCGGAACCAGCCGAGCACCGCGATGCCGACGGCGAAGATGGCCGCACACAGCCAGATCGACAGGGGCAGGCCGAGCCAGGTGGCGTTGCCCAGATAGAGCACCGACGGCGGCAGCTCGAAGAGGTTCTGCCCGCCGGTGATGCCGATCTGCAGGCCGCGCAGCTCGATGAGCATGCCGAGCGTGACGATGAACGCCGACAGGCCGAAGCGCAGGATCAGCAGGCCGTTGACCGCTCCGACGGCGAGGCCGACCAGCAGGCAGATCGGCACGGCCAGGGCGTCGGACCACTCGGTGCCGATGCCGTTGCTGGCCGCCGGGATGACCAGGGCCACGCCGAGGGCCGGGGCGAGGCCGACGGTCGACTCCAGGGACAGGTCGAACCGGCCGCCGATCAGGATCAGCGTCTCGGCCAGCACCAGCAGGGACAGCTCGGTCTGCTGCTGCAGCACGTTGACGAGGTTGGCCCGGGACAGGAAGACCGGGTCGATCAGCGCGCCGACGATCAGCAGCACGACGATGGCCGGGACCAGCGCGAGGTCGCGCATCCGCCCGAGGCTCAGGGAGGGGCGGGCGACGGCGGTGGTGGTCATGCGGAGACTCCTTCGACGGCGGCGACCACGTCGGTGTCGCTCCAACCGGCCGCCAGCTCGGCGGTGACGCGTCCGTGGAACATGACGAGCACCCGGTCGCAGTGGCGCAGGTCGTCGAGCTCGTCGGAGATCATGAGCACCCCGGTGCCGGCGTCGGCGGCCGCGCGCACGGCCCCGAGCAGCGACTCCTTCGAGCGCACGTCGACCCCGGCGGTGGGGTTGATGAGCACGAGCACCCGCGGGTCGCTCGACAGCGCCCGGGCCAGGACGACCTTCTGGGCGTTGCCGCCCGAGAGGCTCGCGACCGGCGCGTCCGGGCCTTCCGTGCGGATGTCGTACCGCCTGATGAGCTCCTGCGTCACCGTCCGGCGCCGCGCCGGCACGACGGCCCCGGCCGGGCCGAGCCGGTCCGCGATCGGCAGGGTGGCGTTCTCGGCGACGGACAGCAGCGGGATCAGGCCCTCGCGGTGCCGGTCCTGGGGCACCAGGCCGATGCCGGCCGCGAGCGCGGCGGGGACGCCGGGCTTCAGGACGGTACCACCGACGGAAACCTGCCCGGAGGTGGCCTTGCGGAGTCCGCCGACCGTCTCCGCGAGCGCGACCTTGCCGCTGCTGCCCGAGCCCGTCACCCCGACCATCTCTCCGGCCCGCACGTCCAGCGTGACCGGGCCGTAGGTGCCGCCCACCGCGAGATCCTGCACCTGCAGCACGACGGAGGACACCGACGGGGACCGGGGCGCGACCGTGGTGAGGCCGGACGCCTCGCCGGTCATCGCCGCGACGAGCTCGTCGTGGCCGATGGCGGCGACGGGCTCGGTGAGCACCCAGCGGGCGTCGCGCAGGACGGTGACGGTGTCGCAGACCGCGTACACCTCCTGCAGGTGGTGCGAGATGAACAGCATCGTCACGCCCGCCTCGCTCAGCGACTTCAGGCGCGCGAACAGCCGGTCGATGGCTGTCGCGTCGAGGCGGGCGGTCGGCTCGTCGAGGATGATGAACCGGGCCCCCTGCGACAGGGCCCGCGCGATCTCGACGAGCTGCCGCTGCTCGACGCCGAGGTCGCCGGCGAGGGCCCGCGGGTCGACGTCGACGGCGTACTCGCCGAGCAGCTCGGCCGCCCGCCGCCGCAGGCCGGTCCAGCGGATCGGCCCGCGGCCGGCCTGGCGGTTGAGGAACAGGTTCTCGGCGACGGTCAGCGTGGGGATGATGGTGGAGCGCTGGAAGACGCAGGCGACCCGGGCCCGCCACGCGCCCCGGTCGGCCACTGGCGGGGCGGCCTCGCCGCCGAAGCGGACCTCGCCGCCGTCCGGCCGGTGCAGGCCGGTCAGCAGCGAGACCAGGGTCGACTTGCCGGCGCCGTTGCGCCCGACGAGCGCGTGGGTCTCGCCGGGCGCGATGCGCAGGGACACCTCGGACAGCGCCGTGGTGGCCCCGAAGCGCTTGGTCACCTCGTGGGCCGCCACGGCCGGACTGGCTGCGGTCATCACTTCCCGATCTGGTTGCCCCACAGGGCCTTGTCCTCGACGTTGTCCTTGGTGACCAGCGGCGCGGGCAGCTGGTCCTCGAGCACGCCGTCGCGGACCTGGACGATGGTGCTGTCGTGGTCGGTCTTGCCCGGGGCGAAGGTCTTGCCCTCGACCGCGGCCTTGGCGTAGAAGAGCGCGTACTTGGCGTAGAGGTCGGCCGGCTGGGAGACGGTCGCGTCGATCTCGCCCTTGCGGATGGCGTCGAACTCCTGCGGGATGCCGTCGTTGGAGACGATGAAGACGTGCTTGGGGTCGCTCGGCGGCACGAGCAGGTTCTTGGAGCGCAGCAGCTGCAGCGTCGGCGCCAGGAACACGCCGCCGGCCTGCATGTAGATGCCGTTGATGTCGGGGTGCTGGGCCAGGCGGGTCTGCAGCGCGGCCGAGGCCTTGGCGCCCTCCCAGTCGGTCGGCTCGGCGAAGACGGTGATGCCGGGGTACTTGCTCTGCATGCACGCGGCGAAGGCCTCGGACCGGTCGCGGCCGTTGACCGAGGACAGGGCGCCCTGGAACTCCACGACCTTGCCCTTGCCGCCCAGCTTCTGGCCCAGGAACTCGCAGGCCTTCTCGCCGTACGCCTTGTTGTCGGCGCGCACCACCATGTACACCTTGCCCTTGTCCGGGCGGGTGTCGACGGTGACCACGGGGATCTTCTTCTGCTCCAGGGTGGTGAGGGTGGTGGCGATGGCGCCCGTGTCCTGCGGTGCCATCACGATGGCCTTCGCGCCCTGGCTCGTCAATGCCTGGGTGTTGGCCACGAGCTTGGCGATGTCGTTCTGCGAGTTGGTCGGCGCCATCAGGTTGATGCCGCTCTCCTTGGCGAACTGCGGGATGTACTTCGCGTAGGAGTTCCAGAAGTCGGAGTCGGCCCGGGGCAGGTCGACCGCGATGGGCGGGCTGGCGGTGTCGGTCTTGGTGTCGGCGGAGTCGCCGCACGCGGCGAGGGAGACGAGCAGGGTGGCGGCGATGAGAGGCGGGAGCATTCTCATGACGTGGCCTCGTTCCAGATCGGACCGTCGGGGTAGGCGTAGCGGGCGCGGCTCTCGGGCCGCATGGTGGAGCTGAACCCGGGCGCGGTCGGCGCCAGATAGCGGCCGGCGCGTAGGCGGACCGGGTCCACGAAGTGTTCGTGCAGGTGGTCGACGTACTCGATGACGCGGTTGTGCGTGCTGCGCGAGACCGCCACGTAGTCGAACATCGACAGGTGCTGGACCAGTTCGCACAGCCCGACCCCGCCCGCGTGCGGGCAGACCGGGACGCCGAACTTGGCCGCCAGCAACAGGATCGCCACGTTCTCGTTCACCCCGGCGACGCGGGCGGCGTCGAGCTGGACGAACGAGACCGCGCGCAGCTGCAGCAGCTGCTTGAACACGACCCGGTTCTGCACGTGCTCGCCGGTGGCGACCGGGATCGGCGCGATGCGCCGGGCGATCTCGGCGTGCCCGACGACGTCGTCGGGCGAGGTGGGCTCCTCGACCCACCACGGATGGAACGGCGCCAGGGCCCGCACCCACTCGACGGCGGTGCCGACGTCCCAGCGCTGGTTGGCGTCCACGGCGATGCGCACGTGCGGCCCGCAGACCTCGCGGGCGATGCGCAGCCGGCGGATGTCGTCGCCGAGGTCGGCGCCGACCTTGAGCTTGATCTGGGTGAAGCCGGCCCCGACGGCCTCGCGGCACAGCCGGGTCAGCTTGGCGTCGTCGTAGCCGAGCCAGCCGGGCGAGGTCGCGTACGCCGGGTAGCCGTCGGCCAGCAGGGCCGCGACGCGCTCCTCGCGGCCCTCCGCGCCGGGCTTGAGGATCTCCAGGGCCTCGGCGGGGGTTAGGGCGTCGGTGAGGTACCGGAAGTCGACGAGCTCCACCAGCTCCTCCGGCGCCAGCGAGGACAGCAGCCGCCACAGGGGCAGCCCGGCCCGCTTGGCCCGCAGGTCCCACAGGGCGTTGACGACCGCGGAGATCGCCATGTGCATGACGCCCTTCTCCGGGCCGAGCCAGCGCAGCTGCGAGTCGTGCACCAGCTCGCGCCACAGGCCGCCGAGGTCGTCGAGCACGGCGGCGACGGAGCGCCCGGTGAGGTACGGCCGCAGCGCCAGGATCGCCGCCGTCTGCACCTCGTTGCCGCGGCCGATGGTGAACGCGAACCCGTGCCCCTCGTGCCCGTCGGCGGCGTCGGTGCGCAGCACGACGTAGGCGGCGGAGTAGTCGGGGTCGGGGTTCATCGCGTCGGAGCCGTCGAGCTGGCGGGACGTGGGGAATCGCACGTCGTAGGTATCCAGGGACGTGAACCGTTCGCTCATACATCGGATGTTTAGCAGAGTGGTGGCGGCTAGGGCAAGGCTTTCTTCCCGCAGAACAGAAGTTCGGCGACTGCTTGACGCGGGATACCTCGGATGTTCACTCTGACGTCGAGGGTTGCCCATGGTTCGATGTGCGGAGCCACCGCCACGGGTCCGGGCGACGCCGGGGAGATGTGACGCCGACGCGGATCCCCGGGACAGATGCCGGCCGCGGGGCGCCCCGCGGCCGGCATCCTCACGTCATACGCTGCCGAGGCCTCACGAGCTGCCGAGGCCTCACGCGCTGCCGAGGCCTCACGCGCTGACGAGGTCGAACTTCTCCCACGGCCCGATCGCGTCGCGGTTGGCGATGAGCGGGGCCGCGCCCGCGCTCTCCGCCGTCACGTACCGGCCGTTGACCGTGGCCTGGAGGCTCACGGTGTTGTCGGCGTTGCGCAGGAGCCGGAACGTCTCCCACGACCCGGCCTGGGCGCGGTTGGCGACGAGCGGGTTGGCCCCGGCGTTCTCGGCGCACACGAACTGCCCGTTGACCCGGGCC
Source organism: Dactylosporangium sp. McL0621 (assembly GCF_049995355.1). NCBI lineage: Bacteria > Bacillati > Actinomycetota > Actinomycetes > Micromonosporales > Micromonosporaceae > Dactylosporangium > Dactylosporangium sp. McL0621. Next base: position 6,336,652 of record NZ_CP188259.1, on the reverse strand, counting down.
CGCAGCGCCACCAGGCCCCCGCCGAGGTCGACGACGTCGAACTGCTCGGCGGTGCCGATGGCGGTCTTGCTGGCGATGAGCGGGCTCGTGCCGCCGGCGTCGGCGGTGACGTACCGGCTGTTGACCTGCGCCCGCAGCGCCTGCCCGCCCGGCGGCGGGGTCGTGCCGGTGGTGATCCGCAGCGCGTCCACCATGCCGACCGACGTGGTCTTGTTGACGATCCGGATGGTGTGGGTGCCGTTGGCCAGGCCCGTCTTGCTGTACACGGTCTGCTGGACCTGCCGGGCGCCGGCCGCGTTGAGGTTCACGTTGGCCTGCAGGACGTTGTCGATGTACACGTCCATGTTGCCCATGTCGCTGAAGCGCTCGGAGAGCAGCTGCACGCCGGTGCCCGTGAACGTGTAGCTCGCGGTCGCGCCGACGGTGGTGCTGTGGTGCGTGTCGTCGTTGTAGTCGCCGTAGCCGCGGCTGGTGGTCTGGTACCAGTTCGCGTCGTACGTCAGCGCGGTGTCGTTGACGAGCCCGGGCTGCCCGGCGCCGGCGGTGCCGAGCGTCGAGGCGGTGCCGGACAGCGTCTTCACGCCCTGGTTGGCCGCGCCGGTCAGCTGCGTGTGGGTGTACGACGTCAGCGGCTTGGCGGTCCGCTCGACGACGTACACCGTGTTCGCGGCGGTGGCGAAGGTGACCTCGCCGGCCGTGGTGGTCGTCAGGACCGCGTTGTCGGAGGCGCGGCGGACCCGGATCTCCTGGGTGCCCCACGGGTTCACCACGCGGGCCTGCTTGCCGTAGAGGCTCCTGAGCCCGACGTACTTGGTCTCGTTGCCCTCGCGCTCGGAGCTGACCAGGAACCCGTCCTTGGCCAGCAGCGTGAACCGCCCGCTGAAGCCGGCGTCGTTCGGCGCGGCCGGGAACACCCGGATCTTGTCGTTGTAGGACTGCAGCAGGGCCTCGTTGGTGGCGGCCAGGTGCACGCCGAGGTACTCGAAGACGCCGTTGGTGTTGTTCGTCATGCCGTTGGGGTAGTTCTGGTACCGCTGCAACATCAGCTTCATCCCCGACAGCGCCTGGTCGCCCAGGCCCAGCCGCGCGGCCTGCACGGCGTCGTTGGCCCACACGTTGCTGTACGGGTTCGGCCGGTTGTTCCAGCTGGTGAGCGCCGTCTGGTAGTCCGCCGCCCCGATGCCGGTGAGGTCGTACGGCCAGATCAGCTCGGCCGTGACGTTCTCGCCGTTGCGCTGCTGGGCGGGGGCGGGCGGGTCGTGCGGCAGCCAGGCGCCGCCGGCGACCTTGTACGGCTCGATGTTGTCGAGCACGTCCTGCCAGCCGGCCCGCAGGCCCGCGTCGAGCCCGAGCTGGTTGCTCACGGCGATCGTGAGCGGGAAGAGCAGCCGGACCGCGGCCAGGTCGGTGATCGCGTTCTTCACGTCCCAGTAGGTCTCGTGGGCGTTGGAGGAGGCCATGTAGTACCGGCCGGTGGCGGCGTCGCGGGAGAGCTTGGCCTGGTAGAACTTCACGACCTCGCGCATGAACGGGTACGCGGTGCCCTGCAGGTAGGCGGTGTCGTTCGTGTAGCGGTACTGCAGGTACATGTTGTACGCGGCCTCGGTGCCCGTCGAGTAGATGTCGTTGACGTAGTCCGAGTTCACCGTGCCGCGCGCGTTGCCGTCCCAGCCCATGGTCTCCGGCGTCCACAGCCCGTCGATGGCGTACCGCGTCTGGGTGTACGCCTTCAGCGCCGTGTAGTTGCGGCTGTAGAGCCGGTTCTCGGTGGCGGCGAGGTCCACGTGGTTCGAGGCCAGCATCGAGTTGTACAGGTCGCGCTGGTTCCAGTACCAGTAGCCGTTGCTCCACTTCGTGTTGTCCTGGGTCGCCCGGAACACGCCGTTGATGAAGTGGAACGGGTAGTTGCCGAAGCCGCCCGCGGCGATCATGTAGGTCGCCAGGTAGTACACGTTCTCGAGGTAGTCGCCGGTGCCGGCCGCGCCGCTGTACTGCACGAACGACTTCGCCCAGAACGCGTGCCAGAAGTTGCGGTAGTTGTTCAGCGTGGTCAGGTAGCCGGCGCTCTTGGCCGCGGCGAGCTGCCGGCGGGCTTCGGCGACCGAGTCGCGGTTCGGGGCGTTGATCCGGCTGGCCGCGGTGAACCAGACCGTGTAGCTCGCGGCCGGCGTGATGGTCAGCCGCACCTGGCGGCCGCCGACGACCTGGGTGCTGTAGCCGGCGCCCTCGACCGTCGCGGCGAGGGTGTAGCCGAAGCCGCCGGGGTCGCTCTGGCCCCGGCTGAACCCGGCGGCGGCGCTGTCGGCGAAGGTGCTGATCTGCTTCCACGTGTCGAGGTTGGGTACGTCGGCGCTGTTGGTCACCGTCGCCGGGTCCCACATGCTCAGGTCGAGGGTGGTGCTGCCCAGGTTCGTGCGGGAGTCCTCGACGTGCACCCCCATGACCTCGGAGCCGGGCACGCCGAGCACGGTGACCGTGCGGTTGCTGTCGTACTTCGTGGTCAGGGTGCCGTCGTACAGCGACAGCCGCTGCTGGTAGGTGGTGTACCCGGTGTCCAGGCCCGGGTTCGTGTTGAGGTTCACCAGGCCGGCCGCGTAGGCCGACTGCTCCGAGGCGTCCACGTTGGACACCTGCATGGTGAGCCCGTTGGCGTTCCACACCATCGCGCCGGTCCGGCCGTTGCCGACCGTCAGGCCGTACAGCGGGTTGGTCTGCGGGCTGTTGTAGACGATGTCGTGCTTGGACAGGTATCCGGCGTAGTCCACGTCCAGCACCCCGGTCCCGGGGTTGAACGCCTGGTCGGTGGTCGCGGCGGTGGCGGTGCCGCCGTGCAGGACGGCGACGAGCGAGCCCAACATCGCGGTGGCGGCCGCGAACAGGGCGAGTCGGCGGGTCACGGTTGCGTTCTCCTTCGCAGAGGTCGTGCCGGGGCGGTCCGCGACCCACGCCCGCCGATGGGGAGCCGCGTCCTAGCTTGCAGTCAACATGGGAGGTCTGACGTTCGTCAATGGCTTGGCTGGGGCTTTTGCCGCCCTTCAGTGTCGCAAAGATTGGATGAATGCGGGACGGCTCAGAAAGATCGGCGCGGTGCCGATAGGCCTGGCGTCTTGCACCGCTGCAACCGTCGAGGGTGACACATGCGTCGCTGGCGTATCACGACCCGCATCCTGCTGCTCGCCGTCATCGGCGTCCTCGTCTCCGGCGTGCTGCTCGGCACCGCCGCGCTCGGCTTCGGCCGGCAGCGCTCGGCCAGCGCCGAGACGAGCGCGCTCATGCGGCTGTCCCGCCTGGCGATGGAGGCGAAGTTCCGCGCCGCCGACATCGCCGGCTGGCAGACCGGCTACGCGTTCGACTTCGCCCGCGGCGTCCCCGGCGCGCTCGACGACACCGTCGGGCAGCGCAAGGAGTTCCTCGACTCCGTCGCCGCGCTGCGCGCCGACTTCGCCGGGATCTCCGGGTCGGCCCTCACCGGCGGCGAGCGCACCCTGCTCGGGCGGGCGACGAGCGGCTTCGAGGACTTCATGGCCATCGACACCCGGATGATCGGGTTGTACCGCCAGGGCACGGCCGGGGCCAAGGCGACCGCCGACGAACTGGCGTCGGGCGACTCCATCGACGCGTTCGGCGTCATGGCCGACGCGACGAACGCCGTGGCCGCCGCCGTCACCGCCCGCGGGCTCACGGTCGCCGCCGGGGCCCAGCACACCGCCGAGACCGGCCGCCGGACCGTGTGGATCGTCGGCATCGCGGGGCTGCTCGCCGCCGCGGCCGGTCGGCGCCGAGTCCTCGGCCGCCCGGGCCGCCGCGGCCACCACCGCCACCGGGGACATCTCCCGCAGCGTGCAGACCTTCGCGGCCGGAACCGAGGAGATGGGCCAGTCGATCTCGGCCATCTCGGCCAGCGCCCAGGAGGCGGCCGAGGTCGCCACCGCGGCCCACGGGCTGGCCGCGGCCGTGACCGGGACGATGGACCAGCTCGGCGAGTCGAGCCGGCAGATCGGCGAGATGGCCGGCGTGATCAGCGGCATCGCCCGGCAGACGAACCTGCTCGCGCTCAACGCGAGCATCGAGGCGGCCCGGGCGGGGGAGAGCGGCCGCGGGTTCGCGGTGGTCGCCGGGGAGGTCAAGGATCTGGCGGCCGAGACGGCCCGGGCGACCGAGGAGATCTCGGCCCGGATCGGCGCCATCCAGCACGACACCGCGGGCGCCGCCGGGTCGATCGGGCGCATCGCCGAGGTGATCCGGCAGATCAACGACCTGCAGGTGACCATCGCATCGGCGATCGAGCAGCAGAGCGCGACCACCTCCGACCTGACCCGCACGATCAGCGGCGTCGCGGTCAGCAGCGACGACGCCTCGCGCGCGGTGGCCGCGGTCGCCGACGCGACGCGGGCCACGACGGTGACCGTGGCCGGCGTCGGCGCCGCGGCGGGGAGTCTCGCCCGGGTGTCCGAGGACCTCCAGGGCCTGGTGGGCCGCTTCCGCTACTGATCGGCCAGTGCCTTGCCCGTCTCGAGGAGGGACTTGAGGTCGCTGAGCACCCAGGCCCAGCCGCCGCCCGCGCCCATCTCCTCGAACTCGCCGGCCATGAGCCGGGCCATGTTCGGCGCGTCGGCGAGCTCGTGGGTCACGGTCAGCGCGGTGACGCCGTCCTTGCCCTCCTTCAGCTCGTACGTCAGCCGCGTGAACCCCTCCGCCGCGATGCCCGGGTCCATGAGCATGCGGAAGGTCTGCACCAGGCGGTGCGGCGGGTCGGCCTCGACGACCTCGCCGTCGGTGCCGATCTCGGGCGCGCCCATGGCCAGCATGCCCGGGTTGGACCGCCCGGCGATCGCGCCGCCCGGGCGCAGGTCCATCTCCGTGCGGCCGCGGTACCCGTAGCGGGAGTTCCACTCCGGCGAGGTGATCGCGGCCCAGACCCGCTCCGCGCCGGCCCTGATGTACACCTTGTAGACCTGTGTTCCGCTCATGCCACGACCTCCGCTTCGCTCCGGCCGTGGCATGCCGAATTCTGTGCTTGCCGATGACCGGCCACTCCGCTTCGCTCCGTACCGTTCATGTGTCGTCGCTCTCCAGTCCGCGCTTGAGGTCGAGCAGTGCCGAGGCGTTGTCGCTCGTGTACTTGTCGATCCAGCGGTCGTGGATCTGCCGGATCGGTACGGCGTTGAGGAAGTGCAGCTTCTCCCGGCCCTGGCGCCGGGGCACCACGAGGTTCGCCTCCTCGAGGACCTTCAGGTGCTTCATCACCCCGAAACGGGTCATCGCCAGCTCGGACTCCAGCTCCGTGAGCGTGCGGCCGTCGCGCGCGAAGAGCAGGTCGAGCAGGAACCGCCGGGTCGGATCGGCAAGGGCCTTGAAGACGCGATCGTCGTCCACGCCTCGAAGTTATGTGACCAAATGGTCACGTGTCAAGGGCGGTCACCCGGCGCGCCGCGATCGCGGCCTGCATGCGGCTCTGCAGCCCGAGCTTGGCGAGGATGCGCGAGACGTGGGTCTTCGTGGTCGCCTCGGCGATCCCGAGCCGGGCCGCGATGGCCGCGTTGGACAGGCCCTCGCCGAGGCACTCGAGCACCTCGCGCTCGCGGGCCGTGAGCAGGCCCACCGGCACGGCGACCGGCGTCGGGGCCTCGCTCGGCGGCCCCGCGAAGGCCCCGAGCACCCGCCGGGTCACGGCCGGCGCGACCACGCCCTCGCCCCGGGCCACGGTCCGCACGGCGCTCACCAGTTCGTCGGCGGAGGCGTCCTTCAGCAGGAAGCCGGCGGCGCCGGCGCGCAGGGCGCCGAAGAGGTACTCGTCGAGGTCGAACGTCGTCAGCGCCAGGACCCCGGTCACCCCGCCCGCGACCAGCTCCCGGGTCGCGGCGACCCCGTCGAGGCGGGGCATGCGCAGGTCCATCAGCACCACGTCGGGGCGCAGCCGCAGCCCGATCTCGACCGCCGCCGCGCCGTCGGGCGCCTCGCCGACGACCTCGATGCCGGGCTGCGAGCGCAGGATGAGCACGAGCCCGGCGCGTACGGCCGGCTGGTCGTCGGCCACGAGCACCCGGACGTTCACGCCGTCTCCCACGGCAGGCGGGCCTCCACCAGCCAATGATCCCCCCGCGGGCCGGCGGTGAGGGTGCCGCCGAGCAGCGCGGCGCGCTCGTGCATCCCGACGAGGCCGGCGCCCTCGCCGCGCTGCTCGTGCTCCGGCCGGCCCGAGGTGACCCGGATGCCGACGGCCGTCGGCTCGCGGTCGACCTCGACCGTGACCGGGCCGCCGTCGCCGTGCTTCATCGCGTTGGTCAGGGACTCCTGGACGATGCGGTACGCGGTGAGGTCGACGCTCACCGGCACATCCCCGGTCGCGCCGCGCACCTCGAGGCGGACCGTTAGCCCGGCGCGGGCGACGAGGTCGTCGAGGGTCGCCAGGCCTCCGGGCGGGTCATCGGGCAGGGCGGCCGGGTCCCTCAGGAAGCCGACCATCCGCCGCATCTCGGCCAGGCCCTGCACGCTGTTCTCCCGGATGACCGTGAGGGCGTCGCGGGTGCCGTCCCGGCCGAGGTCGGCCGAGAGCGCCGCGGTGGCGTGGATGGCCACCGCGCTGAGGTGGTTGGCGATGACGTCGTGCAGCTCCCGGGCCATCCCGGCGCGCTCCGCGGCGACCGCGTTGGCCCGGTCGGCCTCGGCCAGCCGCGTGACCTGCTCGGCCGAGCGGCGCGCGGCGGCGGCCTGGTCGCGGTGGTGGCGCACGTGGGTCCCGGTGAGGATCGGCACGACGGTGACGAGCGCGAGGAGCACGGCGAGCCCGACCGCGCGGACGTCGCGGACCACGACGAGGCAGGCGACCGCGGTCACCACGGAGCCGACGACGCTGCCGGCGAGCAGCAGCCGGGCCAGCCGCGCGCTGCCGTGCAGGCAGGCGTCGTAGAGCACCTGCGTGTACACCAGCGGGGTGGCGAGCGACGGCCCGATGACGACGTCGGCGGCGACCGCGGCGGTCCCGACGGCCACGGACGCCACCGGGGCGGCCCGGCGCAGCAGCAGGGCGCCGCAGCAGACCACGAGCGGCGCGAACAGCCAGCGCGCGTCGAGGCGGGCCTGGTACTGCCCGGTGACGAACATCAGCGCGCCGGCCGCGAGCCCGCTGCCGGCGAGGACCCAGTCGACCGTGCGCCCCTTCACCCTGCGATTCCATCACCGGCGCGGGCCCCGGCTCAATGAGACTTTCGTCGTACGCGGGCCCTGCTACCCGGCCGTCGCGAACTCGTAGAAGTCGCGGTGCTCGGGCTTGCGCAGCAGGAGCACGAGGCGCAGCGCGATGATGCCGAGCGCGACGACGGCGATGGCGTGCCCGCCGGTGAACCAGAGCGGGAACAGCTTGTCGGACGCGGCGGCGGCCTCGGCGTTGTCGGCGGCCGACGCTCCCCGCGAGTTGCCGCCGAGGCTGGCCGGGCTGTAGAGGACCGTGAAGAGGTTGACCACGAAGCAGGCGGGCAGCGCGTAGATGACCGCGAGCCGCGCGCCGGGCCGCGCCCGGTTCACCAGGAACACCGTCGCGACCCCCACCGCCGCGACGACGACGGCGACCGCGATGCAGAACACGAACCGCTGCCTGGTCCCGTCGTACGGCGGGTCGTCGATGACCGCCCAGCCGTACCGCCCGGCGTTGGCTACGAACGTCTGCCGGCCGAGCACCGCGATGACGGCGTCGGCCGCGGCGACGAACGCCGCGAGCCCGGCGAGGCGGTTGATGCGTGACCCGGCCATGTTCCAGTACCCCCGTGATCGATGAGACTCGCATCGTAGGACGGCGCCGGCGGCCGCGGGTTCAGCCGATCGTCTCGATGCCCGACACACGCTGGTCAGGCCCCGAGCCAGCCGCAGATGACGTCGCGGACCTGCTGGTTGCCGAAGTAGCCGGTGTGGGCCACGGCCGGCCGGGCGCCGGTCAGGGTCAGCGGGGCGTCGACCCGGTACTGCCCGGCCCGGTAGACGCCCTCGGCCGGCACGACGAGGTCGTTGGCGCCGGCGAAGAGCGCGTCGGCCAGGCCGTCGAGGACCTTCAGGGCCGGCGGCGCGTCGTCGCCGGGCTCGAAGTCGGCGGCGATCGCGTGCACCGCGACCCCGGCCGGGCGCGGCTCGTCGTTGAGGGCGGCCAGCCACGGGCCGCCGGGGTCCATGGCGGCGATGCCGGGCAGCCCTGCGAGCGCGCCGGTGGCGACGTCCTTGACGATCTCCAGTACCGGCTCGGCGGCGTCGTCCAGCCGGAGCGCGGTCATGTTGGTGGCCACGTCGAGCAGGTCGCGCAGCCGGTCGGGGCGGGCCAGCACGGTGCCGGCGTTGGGCGTGGCGACGTGGATGAGCCGCTCGACCAGCGGCGGCGGCCGGCGGGCGGCGGCGGCCAGCCCATGGTCGCCGAGCAGCCGCGCGACCAGGCCGCCCCGCGAATGGCCCAGCACGTGGAAGCGCAGCGGCCGGCCGGCCGGCAGCCGCTCCAGGAGCCGGCGCACGTTGGCGGCCGGGTCGTCGTGCAGGGTCGGATGGTCAAAGGCCAGAACCGCGCCGCCGTACCGTTTCTGCGCACGCGACTGGAAGGCCGGATCGGCCGCGAGGCCGGCGAAGCCGCTGTACCCGGTGCTGAACGTCCCGTGCACCAGCAGCAGGATCGGGTCGGTGCGCCCGTCGAACCAGCCGGCGTCCAGGGGCCGGGCCGCGTGCTCGAAGTAGGCCGGGCCGGCCTCCCACAGCCCGTAAGGGCGGTGGCGCCGCTCCCACAGCGCCGACACGGACCGGGCCACGCCGCCGGCGCTCCACTCGACCGGGAAGCGCAGCACGTGCAGGATCTTGCCCAGGCCGAAGCCGAGCAGGGCGCGCCGGGCGGCGGTCGGGGCCGGGGGCGCGTACTGCTCGACCGGGATCTCGAACGTCTGGGTGGCGGCGCCGGACCGCCGCGCCGCGGTCGTGGTCACCGGGCGCGCGAAGTGCCAGCGCACGATGCCGGTGTCGTCGGCCTCGAGGACGACCTGGGCCTCGTCGACCGGCGGCGCGGGGACGGTGAGCTCGACGGCGGCCCGGGTTCCGGCCGTGGCCGTGGCGCGTAGGTCGCGGACCGGAACCGACAGCTCGGTGCGCAGGCCGGCGCGCTCGAGTGCGGCGCCGAGCGGGCCCTCGATCTCGGCGCCGCCGAGCACGGGGGCGCGGGCCTCGCCGCCGGTGTGGCGCGCGGCGATGACGACGCCGAGGGGCAGCGCAACGATGTGGCCGGGCCGGAAAACGGGCATGGCGACTCCTTTGTCGCGGGCGCGGCTTCCATCGATGACCGTAACGCCGCGGAGCGGCCGGTCGTCATCGGCCGAACGGCCGCCGGTGCGACAAAGGATGTAGGCGAACCCTCAGTACTGCCGACGCGCCGGGCCGGTGCGGCGGCGAGGCTCGAGGGCATGCTTATCGCTTGGATCGTCGGATGTGAGATCGCCTTCTGGGTGCTGCTCGGGGCGGGGCTGGCGTGCCGGTACCTGCTGCGGCGCCGGCGGGCCGGGGCCGTCCTGCTCGCCGCGACCGCCCTCGTCGACGTCGTGCTGCTCGTCGTCGCCGCGATGGACCTGCGCGGCGGGGGTGTGGCCGGGCGCGCGCACGCGGTCGCGGCGGTGTTCCTGGGGTTCTCGGTGGTGTTCGGGCCCTCGATGGTGCGGTGGGCCGACGTCCGGTTCGCGCGGCGGTTCGCCGGGGGGCCGCCACCGCGGGTCATCCCGAAGCGCGGGCCCGAACGGGTCAGGTACGAGTGGCGCGAGTGGGGCAAGGCGCTGCTCGCCGGGGCGGTCGCGGTCGGGCTGCTGCAGGGCGGCCGGTGGTGGATGGGGGTGCCCGAGCGGACCGGGGCGCTGCAGGGGATGACGCAGTTCGTGGCGTTTGCGCTGGTGGTCTGGTTGCTGGGGTGGCCGGTGTGGGTTTCTGTGGTTCAACTCTTGACGGCCCACACAAACGGGCGTAAACAAAACACAAGCAAATCGAAACGGCGGTGAAACCACATCATGTACGCCGAGGAGCGGCAGCAGGCCATCGTGCGCATCGCCCGCGAGCAGGGGCGGGTCGAGGTGGCCGGGCTGGCCGACGAGCTCAACGTCACGTCGGAGACGATCCGCCGCGACCTCACCACGCTCGAACGGGCCGGCGTGTTGCGCCGGGTGCACGGCGGGGCGATCCCCGTCGAGCGCATCGGCTTCGAGCCCGCCCTCGCCACCCGCGACGCGGTGCTCGTGGAGGAGAAGGAGCGCATCGCCAAGCTCGCGCTCGCCGAGGTCCCCGAGGAGGGGGCCATCATCCTCGACGCCGGCACCACCACCAGCAAGCTCGCGAACCTGCTGCCCACCGACCGGGAGCTGACCGTCGTGGTCAACTCGCCGGTCATCGCCACCGCGCTGGGCCCCCGCGCCAACCTCAACGTGCTGCTGCTCGGCGGCCGGGTGCGGGGCAAGACCCTCGCCACCGTCGACGACTGGTCGCTGCGGCCCCTCGCCGACCTCTACGTCGACGTGGCGTTCCTCGGCACCAACGGCGTCTCGGTCGAGCGCGGGCTGACCACGCCCGACCCGGCCGAGGCCGCGGTCAAGCGGGCCATGATCCGCGCCGCCCGGCGCACGGTCCTGCTGGCCGACCACACCAAGCTCGGCAACGACTACCTGGCCCGGTTCGGGGAGCTCGCGGACGTCGACCTGTTCGTCACCGACGGCCGCGCCGACCACGACCTCGTGGGGGACATCGAGGCCACCGGCGTCCGGGTGGTGCGGGCATGAACGCGCCGCACGCGGCCAGACCCGGGGTGGTGCGGGCATGATCGTGACGGTCACGCTCAACCCGAGCCTCGACCGGGCCATGGACGTGGGCCGGCTGGCGCGGGGCGAGGTCATCCGGGCCACCGGGGCCCACCTGGACCCCGGCGGCAAGGGCGTCAACGTGTCCCGGGCGCTGCTGGCCAACGGCCTGCCGTCGGTCGCGGTGCTGCCCTGCGGCGGCGACGAGGGCGGCCAGCTCGTACGGCTGCTCAAGGCCGAGGGCGTCGAGGTCCTCGCCGTGCCGATCTCCGGCCGCACGCGCTCCAACATCACCCTCGCCGAGCCCGACGGCACCGTCACCAAGGTCAACGAGCCCGGCCCGAAGCTCGTGCGGGCCGAGTTCGACGAGATCACCGAGCGCGTGCTGACCCGGGCCGGCTCCGCGGACTGGGTCGTGCTCTGCGGCAGCGTGCCGCCCGGGCTGCCCGCCGACGCCTACGCGCAGCTGTGCCGCCGGCTGTGCGCGGCCGGCATCCGGGTCGCCGTGGACACCAGCGGCCCGGCCCTGCGCGAGGCCGCGACCGCCGGCGCCACGCTGCTCAAGCCCAACCGCGACGAGCTGGCCGAGGTCGTCGGCGCCCCCCTGGCCGACCTCGGCGACGTCGTCGCCGCGGCGCAACAGCTGCGCACGTGGGGCGCACAGACCGTCCTGGCCAGCCTCGGCGCCGACGGGGCGGTCCTCGTCGACGCCGACGGGGTCGTCACCGGCACCTGCCCGGTCGCCCGGCCGCGCAGCACCGTCGGCGCCGGCGACGCCCTGCTCGCCGGGTTCCTCGCCGCCGGCGCGCGCGGGGCCGCCGCGCTCGCCGAGGGCCTCGCCTGGGGCGCCGCCGCGGTCAGCCTGCCCGGCAGCAGGATGCCCGGCCCCGCCGACCTGATCCGCCACAACGTCACCATCCACCCCCGCCCGGACGAGCTCCGCCCGCTGCTCTCCGGTCCGCCCTCCTGAAGGAGACACCCCGTGTCGAGTTACACACCCCAGGTCACCGGCTCGGGATTCCGAGCCTCCGTGCAACGAGTCGGCGGCTACCTCGCCGCGATGGTCATGCCGAACATCGGCGCGTTCATCGCCTGGGGTCTGATCACCGCCCTGTTCATCCCGACCGGCTGGATTCCCAACGCGCACATCGCGCAGCTGGTCGGCCCGATGATCACCGTGCTGCTGCCGCTGCTCATCGGCTACACCGGCGGCCGGCTGGTGCACGGCCAGCGCGGTGCCGTCGTCGGCGCCGTGGCCACCATGGGCATCGTGATCGGCGCCGACGTGCCGATGTTCCTCGGCGCCATGATGATCGGCCCGCTGGCCGCGTACATCCTCAAGCTGTGGGACGGCCTGGTCGAGAACCGCATCCGGCCCGGCTTCGAGATGCTCGTCGACAACTTCAGCGCCGGCATCATCGGCGGCGCGATGGCCATCGGCGGCCTCTACGGCGTCGGCCCGGTCGTCGAGTGGCTGACCAAGCAGGCCGGCAAGGGCGCCGACTGGCTCGTCGGGCACGACCTGCTGCCGCTGACCTCGATCGTGGTCGAGCCGGCCAAGGTGCTCTTCCTCAACAACGCCATCAACCACGGCGTGTTCGGCCCGCTGGGCGTCGCCGAGGCGGCCGACAAGGGCAAGTCGATCCTGTTCATGATCGAGTCGAACCCCGGCCCGGGCCTCGGCCTGCTGCTCGCGTTCTTCCTGTTCGGCCCGCGCAACCTGCGCCCGAGCGTGCCGGCCGCGATCATCGTGCAGTTCCTCGGCGGCATCCACGAGATCTACTTCCCGTACGTGCTCATGAAGCCGAAGCTGATCCTCGCCATGATCTGCGGCGGGGCCGCGGGCGTCGGCACGTTCATGCTCACCGGCGCCGGCCTGGTCGCCACCCCGTCGCCGGGCAGCATCTTCGCGTACATGGCGGTCACCCCCAAGGGCGGCTACTTCGTCGTGCTCCTCGGCATCTTCGTCGCCGCCGCGGTCACGTTCGCGGTCGCCTCGGTCCTGCTGGGCTTCGGACGCGGCGAACCCGCGGAGGACCAGGCGATCGGGCCGGACGAGGAGACCGTCGTCAACCCCGACGAGGCCGAGAACGTGCAGGCCAAGCTCAGCCGCCAGGAGGCGTGAACCCGATGCCGAGCATCAACGGTACCGACATCAAGAAGGTCGTCGTCGCCTGCGACGCGGGGATGGGCAGCAGCGTGATGCTCGCCAGCCAGCTCAAGCGCCAGCTCGCCAAGAACGCGGTCGTCGTCGAGCACACCCCGGTCAACTCGATCCCGGCCGACGCCGACGTCGTGCTGTGCCACCAGGGCCTCGCCGCCCGGGCCCGGGTCAGCGCCCCCGACAAGGTGATCATCGCGTTCCAGGTGTTCATCGGCGACCCGGCCGTCACCCGCGTCGTGCAGGTGGTGCAGCGCGGCGGTGAACTCAGTGGGTGACCTGCTCGCCCGCGACGCGATCCGGCTCGGCGAGCGGGCCGGATCGCGGGACGAGGCCGTCCGCCGCTGCGGCGAGGTGCTGGTCGAGATCGGGGCGGTCGGCCCGGCGTACGTCGAGGCGATGCTCGAGCGCGAGCAGAGCGTCTCCACGTACATCGGCGAGGGCGTCGCGATCCCGCACGGCACCCTCAACAGCAAGGAGACCGTGGTGCGCGACGCCCTGGCGGTGCTCGCGTTCCCCGACGGCGTCGACTGGGGCGGCGAGGACGTGCGCGTGTGCGTCGCGATCGCCGCCGCCGGCGACGGTCACGTGGACATCCTCGCCGCGCTCGCCGAGATCCTCATGGAGCCCGACCAGGCGGCCCGCCTGCGCGGGGCGACCACCGCCGACGAAGTGCTCAATCTGCTGGTTATGGAGCGATCGTGAGAGTTGTACGGTTCCACGCCCCCGGTGACGTCCGCATCGAGGACGCCCCCGAGCCGTCGCCGGGCCGCGGCGACGTGAAGATCCGGGTGCGGGCGTGCTCGACCTGCGGTACCGACGTCAAGATCTTGAATTTCGGCCATCACCACATCGTGCCGCCGCGGGTCATGGGCCACGAGATCGCCGGCGAGGTCGTCGAGGCGGGCGCCGACGTGGACGGCTGGGAGCCCGGCGACCGGGTCCAGGTCATCGCCGCGATCCCGTGCGGGCGCTGCGGCGAGTGCCGCCGCGGCCGGATGACGGTCTGCCCCAACCAGGTGTCGATGGGGTACCACTTCGACGGCGGCTTCGCCGAGTACATGATCGTGCCGCCGAACGTGCTCGCCGTCGACGGCCTCAACCGCATCCCCGACGGGCTGAGCTTCGCCGAGGCCTCCGTCGCCGAGCCGCTCGCCTGCGTGCTCAACGGGCAGAATCTGGCCGGCGTGGGCGAGGGCGACGACGTGGTGGTCATGGGCTCCGGCCCGATCGGCTGCCTGCACGTGCGGCTGGCCCGGGCCCGCGGCGCCGCCCGCGTGTTCCTGGTGGACCTCAACCGCGAGCGCCTCGACCTGGCCGCGAACCTCGTGCGGCCCGACGCGGCGATGTGCGGCGCGGAGACGGACGTGGTCGACGCGGTGCTGAAGCTCACCGAGGGCCGGGGCGCCGACGTCGTCATCACCGCCGCCGCGGCCGGCGCGGCCCAGGAGCAGGCGGTGCAGATGACCGCGCGGCAGGGCCGGATCAGCTTCTTCGGCGGCCTGCCCAAGGACAAGCCGGTCATCGCCCTGGACTCCAACCTCGTGCACTACCGCGAGCTGACCATCGTCGGCGCCAACGGCTCCAGCCCCGCCCACAACAAGGAGGCGCTGCGGCTCATCGCCGACGGTGCCGTCCCCGTCGCCGACCTCATCACCCACCGGCTGCCGCTGGAGAACGCGCTCGACGCGTTCGGCATCGTGGCCCGCGGCGAGGCGATCAAGGTAACCGTCGAGCCGTAGGGGCTGTGTCGAAGTGGATGGCCGGGCTGCGGGCGGACTCAGACGCCGTCTGGACCCGCGCCGGTCACACCCCGATACAACCCCGGTATCGGGGCGCGCCCGGCGCGGCCCCAGCCGACGCCTGAGCCTCGCCTCGCTCCGACCCCCACTTCGACACAGCCCCAAGGAGGTACCCCCGTGCCCATCCGGACCGTCGTCGTCGGCTCGGCCAGCGGCCTGCACGCCCGCCCCGCCGCCCTGTTCGTCGCCGCCGCGGCGAAGCAGCCCGTCCCCGTGACCATCAGCACCGAAGGGGCCAAGAAACCGGTGCCGGCCCGTAGCATGCTTGGCGTGCTGTCCCTCGGCGCCAAGCAGGGCACGGAAGTCACCCTCGAGGCCAGCGGCGACGGGGCGGACGCCGCCCTGGACGAGCTCGCCGCGCTGCTCGCCCGCGACCTGGACGCCCCCGATGCCTGAGCTGTCCGGCATCGGCGTCTCGCCCGGGCGCGCGGCCGGCCCGGTACTGCGCCTGGCCCCGCCGCCGTCGCTGCCGCCCCCGCCCGCCGTCGTCGACGCGGAGGCGGAGCGGGCCGCGGTCCGCGCCGCGGTCGCCGCGGTCGCCGCCGAGCTCACCCGCCGGGCCGACGCCGCGGCCGAGGCGGCCGTCGCCGAGGTGCTGCGGGCCCAGGTGCTCATGGCCACCGACGAGATGCTGACCGACGCCGCCGACGCGGCGATCGAGGCCGGCGCGGCCGCCCCGCACGCCCTCGCCGCGGCCCTGGCCGAGCACCGGGCGGCGTTCGAGGCGGCCGGCGGCTACCTGGCCGAGCGGGTCGCCGACCTCGACGACCTGCGGGACCGGCTGGTCTCGGCCTGCCTCGGCCTGCCGATGCCGGGCATCCCGTCGCCCGGCCACCCGTTCATCCTGGTCGCCCGGGACCTGGCCCCGGCCGACACCGCGGGCCTGGACCCGGCGGTGGTGCTGGGGCTGGTCACCGCGGAGGGCGGCCCGACGAGCCACACCGCGATCCTGGCCCGGATGCTCGGCATCCCGGCCGTCGTGCGCTGCGTCGGCGTTGCCGGCATCGCCGACCTGACGGTCGTGTCGGTCGACGGCGCCTCGGGGGCCGTGGCGGTCGGGCTGTCCCCGGAGGAGGCGGCGGCCGTCAACGCCGAGGCCGTCGCGCGGCGTGCCCGGCAGTCGGCGTCGTCCGGGCCGGGGCGCACCGCCGACGGGCACCCGGTCGCGCTGCTGGCCAACATCGGCTCCGCGCGCGACCTGACCGGCGAGGTCGAGGGCGTCGGGCTGTTCCGGACCGAGCTGCTGTACCTCGACCGCGCCGACCCGCCCTCGGAGCAGGAGCAGGTCGCCGCCTACGCCGCGGTGTTCGCGGCGCTGCCCGGCCGGAAGGTCGTGGTGCGCACCCTCGACGCCGGGGCCGACAAGCCGCTGCCGTTCCTGCGCATGGCCGACGAGCCGAACCCGGCCCTGGGCGTGCGCGGCCTGCGGGTCGCCCGGCGCAGCCCCGAGGTCCTCTCGACCCAGCTCGCCGCGGTCGCCACCGCCGCCGCCGCGAACACCGCCGACGTGTGGGTGATGGCGCCGATGGTCGCCACCGCCGCCGAGGCCGCCGAGTTCGCCGCCGCCTGCCGGGCCCACGGCCTGCCCTCGGCCGGCGTGATGATCGAGGTGCCGGCGGCGGCGCTGCGGGCCCCGGCGATCCTGCGCGACGTGGACTTCCTCAGCCTCGGCACCAACGACCTGAGCCAGTACACCTTCGCCGCCGACCGGATGGCCGGTGACCTGGCGGAGCTGCTCGACCCGTGGCAGCCCGCGCTCATCGCGCTCATCGCCGCCTGCGCGGCGGCCGGCCTGGAGGCGGGCAAGCCGGTCGGGGTGTGCGGCGAGTCGGCCGCCGACCCGGACTTCGCGCTGGTCCTCACCGGGCTGGGCATCTCCAGCCTGTCGATGGCGCCGCGCAGCATCCCGGCGGTGCGCGAGTCCCTCGCCGCGCACACCCTGGAGGAGTGCCGCCGGATCGCCAAGGCCGCCCTGGCCGCGGACACCCCGCAGGCCGCCCGGTCCGTGGTCCGGCGGGCCTCAGCGTAGGGCGACGAAGCGCAGGCCCCGCGACTGCAGGGCCGGGATGACCGTGCGCAGCGCGGCCAGCGTCTGCGAGCGGTCGCCCCCGCCGTCGTGGCACAGCAGGATGTCGCCGGCCCGGGCCCCGAGGAGCCGTTCGGTGATCGCCGGCGTGCCCGGCCGGGTCCAGTCCCGCGGGTCCCGGTCCCAGTTCACCGGGGTCATCCCGGCCCGGGCCGCCTCCGCGAACACCGCCGGCGAGCACGCGCCGCCCGGGGCGCGGAAGATCGTGGGCGTCTGGCCGGTGGTCTCGTGGATCTTCTCCTGGGCCCGGTCGAGCTCCTGCCGCACCTGCTCCGGCGGCATGGTGGCGAGCTGGGCCGGGTGGCTCCACGTGTGGTTGGCGACCTGGTGCCCGGCCTCGGCCACGCTGCGCGCGACCGCCTCGTGGCCGAGGACCTGGTTGCCGATGAGGCAGAACGTGGCCGGCACCTGGTGGCGCTCCAGCAGCCGCAGCACCTCGGGGGTCCAGGCCGGGTGCGGGCCGTCGTCGATGGTGAGGGCCACGGCGTTGGGCGCGAAGTCGGGGCCGGGGACGAACTGGCGGAACTCCTTGAGCGTGTACACCGGCCTGCTCAGCGGGGCCGGGCCCGCCGACGGGCTCGCGGAGGGCGACGGCCGGGCCGGCGGCGGCAGCAGCATCGGCGGCGGGGACGCCGACAGGTTTGACTCGCCCGGGTGCGGGGCAGTGGCATCTCGGGCGAGTAGGCCCGTCGCCACCGTGGCCAGGCCGGCGCCGATGAGGCGGCGGCGGGACATGCTCGTCAAGGATCCTCCGTCAGGTTCGGTGCGCCGTGCACTGGTCCAGACGTTTTGCGCCGATTATTCGTTGCACCGTACCTGTTCGAGCCGCCCGGCCAGAAAGGCGCGCTCGACCTCGTTGTCGGTCAGCGCCAGGGCCTCGGCGTAGGCCAGGGCGGCGTCGGCGCGGCGCCCGAGCCGGCGCAGGAAGTCGGCCCGGGCGGCGGCGAGGTAGCCGTACCCGGCCAGTGCGGGCTCGTCCAGGAGCGGTTCGAGGGCGTCCAGGCCGGCCGCGGGCCCGTCGCGCAGGCCGAGGGCCACGGCGCGGTTGAGCCGCACGACGGGCGAGGGCCATAGGGCGAGCAGTGCGTCGTACAGGCCGCAGATCTCGTTCCAGTCGGTCGCCTCCCACGTAGGCGCCTCGGCGTGCACGGCGGCGATCGCGGCCTCCACGGCCCACCGGGTCGGCGGGCGGCGCAGCGCCTCGCCGAGCAGCGCGGTGCCCTCGGCGATGCGCCCGGCGTCCCAGCGCGTGCGGTCCTGCTCGGCCAGCAGCAGCATCCGCCCGTCCGGGGCGGTGCGGGCATCGCGGCGGGCGTCGACGAGCAGCAGGAGCGCGAGCAGGCCGGCGACCTCGGTGTCGCGGGGCAGCAGCAGGCGCAGCATCCGCGCGACGGCCACGGCGCCGTCGATCAGGTCGGCGCGCTGCAGCCGGGGGCCGGCGGGGGCGGTGTGCCCGGTGGTGAAGACGAGGTGGACGACCTCGCAGGCGGCCGAGACGCGGGCCGGCAGCTCGGCCGGGCCGGGCACCCGGAACGGGATCCGCGCGGCGGCGATCTTGCGCTTGGCTCGCGTGATGCGGGCCGCCATCGTCGGTTCGGGTACCAGATAGGCCCGGGCCGCCTCGGCCGTGGACAGGCCGCCGACCAGCCGCAGGGTGAGGGCGACCTGGGCGTCGCGGGACAGCGCCGGGTGGCAGCACATGAGGATGAGCCCGAGCCGGTCGTCGGCGGGCGGGGCGACCTCGTCGGTGACCAGCTCCGGCAGCATCCGGCGCAGGTGGGCCTCGCGGCGCAGGCGGTCCAGGGCGCGGTTGCGGGCGACAGTGGTCAGCCAGGCCCCGGGCCGGTCCGGGACGCCGGCCTCCGGCCACACCCGCAGGGCCTGGGCGAAGGCGTCCTGGACGCACTCCTCGGCCAGGTCGAGGTCGCGGGTGAGGCGGACGGTGACGGCCAGGACGCGGGCCCACTCCTCCCGGTGGGCCCGCTCCACGGCCGCGGTGACCGTCACCCGTGGTCCACGATCGGCCGGACCTCCACGCCGCCGTGGCCCGCCGCCAGCTCCGGCAGCCGCTCGGCGAGGGCCAGCGCGGCGTCCAGGTCGGGGGCGTCGACGACGTAGAAGCCGCCCAGCGCCTCCTTCGTCTCCAGGAACGGCCCGTCGGTCGGGGTGGGCCGCTCGCCGGTGGTGGAGCGCAGCGTCGTCGCGGTCGCGGACGACTCGAGCTCGTGGCCGGACACCAGGCGCGGGCCGGCCGCGGCGGCGAACGCCCGGTGGCCCGCGTCCTTCGCGGTGCGCTGCTCGGCCGTCTCGGCGTCCCAGCGCTGCTCGTCGCCGTAGATCAGCAGGAGGTACTTCGCCATGGTGGAATCCCTTCGTCGGTCCGGTGCCTGCCTGCTGACGACGAACGGGGCGGCGCGGATTCGACACGCCCGCGGCCGTACGATCGCCGGATGGATCGCCGCACCCTGCTTCGGGTCGCCGCCGCCGGTGCCGGGGCGCTCGCGGTGGGCGGCGCCGGGGCCTGGTACGCCCTCCGCGCCGACGAGAGCCCCTCCGTGCCCGGCGCCGTGTCGGACGGGCGGCGCTGGCGGGTGACGCTGCCCGACCAGCCCGACGCGCTGCTGGTCGCGGGCGACACGGTGCTCGCGCTGGGCAACGGGCTGACCGCCTACGGGGCCGGCGACGGGCAGGTGCGCTGGCGGCAGGAGCTCGGCCGCAACACGGTGCAGACCAGCCGGGCCGGCGACGCGCCGATCCGGGCGGCCGGGGACGCGTTCGTGCTCCGCACCCAGGAGAGCGGCGCCGCCCAGGTGCGCGTGGCCGCCCTCGGCGACGGCCGGGAGCGCTGGCGGCGGGCGTTCAACGGGTACCTCGGCGACGTCGTCCTGACCGACCGGGGCGCGGTCGTGACCGTCGCCGACGGCACCGGCGGCCGCGGCCTGACCGGCTTCTCCGGCCCGGCGGACGCGTGGCGGCAGCCGGTGACCGCCGCCGACGGCCCGTTCGACCTGCTCGCCGCGGGCGGCACCGTCCTCGCCGCCGCGCACGAGCTCGCCGCCCACGACGCCGCGGCGGGCACCCGCACCTGGGGCGTGGCCGCGGCCGAGGGCCACGTCTACGGCCGCCCGGTGGCCCTCGGGCCGCTCGTGGTGGCGCTCGGGATGCGGTACGTCGACGACGACTACCTGTACCGCAACGAGTCCGTGCACGCGTTCGACGCCGCGTCGGGGGAGCAGCGCTGGAGCTACGACGCGCCGGGCGGCTTCCTGGCCGACGGCGCGCCGCTGCTGACCGGCCGCGGGATCGTCGCCGTGCACGAGAGCGGCCGGCTCACCGGGCTCGACCCGGGCAACGGCGCCGAGCGGTGGAACTTCGACTGGGACTTCGCCGACATCATCGCCCTGGGCGACCGGGTGTGCGTGGCGACCGTGGACGGGGTCGCGATCGTCGACCCGGCGACCGGAAGGCGCACGAAGCAGCTCGACGAGCCCGAGGCCTACAAGCTCGCCGGGTCGGGGTCGCGGCTGTGCGTGGCGGCCGGGAATACGCTCACCGCCTACGACGTCTGAGGACGGTCCCGCTTGGGCAGCTTGGACACCACCCAGCGGTAGGACTCGTCGACGGCCTCGTAGAGCTCCTCGTCGGGGATGGCGCCGGCGATCCGCAGCGAGTTCCAGCCCGAGCGGCCGATGTACGCCATCGCGGAGGCGTCGCCGGGGTACCGGTGCAGCCACTCGTCGGCCGCCTCACGGCTCGGCGCGCACTTCACCCCGACGGTCTCCGCGCCGATGAACGCGAAGATCTTCGGGCCGACCTTGACCACCACGTCGCCCTCCCACGGCTGGTCCTCCCAGGCGCCGGGCCGGGCCAGGCAGTGCTCGAGCAGCTCGTCCCGGGTCACGGTCGTCTCCCCAGGAAACACAGGAAGCGGGTCTGGGCGTCGGCGCCGGTGGGCGGCTCGACCGGCGGGTCGAACGCGCCGGTCGCGAGCAGGCCGGCCGCGTAGGGCCCGGCGGCGGCGTGCACCCGCGCGACCTGCGCCGGGTCGAGGGTCTCGTCGCCGCCGGTGGCGCGGGCCAGGTCCCAGGTGTGCACGAGCACCTCCACGCTGCCGACGACGGACACGGCCTGCGGGATGGGCACGGCGCCCATCGGCCCGCCGGGCAGCCGGAGCGCGGTCCGCGCCGGGTCGGCGAGCATGGCCAGCATATCGTCGCGGACGTGCGCGAACGCGGCGGCCAGGTCGGCCCCGGGGGCGACGGGCGGGGCGCCGGCCATCGGGCCGACCCCGACGCCGTCGGCCGGCGCGGGGGCCGGGCCGGCGGCCATGAACAGGAAGCCGCGGTGGCCGTTGACGAGGTGGGCGACCACGTCGCGGGCGGTCCAGCCGGGGCAGGGGCTCGGGTTGTCCCAGGCCCCGGCGGGCACGGCGCGGATGCGGGCCAGGAAGCCGTCGGCCAGCTCGGCGTAGTCCCGGGCCACAGAGCCGCCGCCGGCCGACCGCGTCTCAGCCGACGTGGCCTGTGTCTTTTCAGAGCCCATGCAGTACCTCCGAGAGTCGTCCGGCGATCCGGCCGCGCCAGCCGCCGCGCATGATGCCGGCGGCGCGCTCGAGGCCCGGGCCGCCGGTCTGGTGCAGGAAGAGCCGGGTGCCGTGGCCCTCGGCGTGCAGGGTCCAGGCGAGCGTCCACGTCTCGCCGCTGACGGCATCGGTCCAGGCCACGCGCAGCGAGCGCCCGGGCTCGAAGCCGAGCACCTCGGCGTCGACGGTGCCGGAGAACCCGGCGGCGGGCAGCGGCGGGACCTGCATGCGGTACCGGTGGCCGGCCTCGAGGCGGAAGTCGCCGGGCATCAGCCAGCGGGCGATCAGGTCCGGCTCGGTGAGCGCGCGCCACACCTTGGCCGGCGGGTGCGGGTAGAACGTGTCGGTGGCGAGCTCGGTCACGCCCCCTCCCCGCTTCGCTCCGGACCGGTCACGGCAGCTCGTCGAGGACGGCGCCGAGGCCGGCGAGCCGGGCGGCCCAGAAGTGCTCGAACGGCTCGAGCCAGGCGCGGACGTCCTGGAGCGCGGCGGGCTCCAGACGGTACACCCGCTGCCGCCCTTGGCGTGTCTGGCTGGCGAGGCCCGCGTCCCGCAGCACCTTGAGGTGCTCCGAGAAGCTCGGGCGGGCGAGGTCGAAGCGGGCCGACAGGGCGGCCACGGGCTGGGGGCCCTCGTCGCGCAGCACCTGAAGGACCTGGCGGCGGACCGGGCTGGCCAGCGCCGCGAAGACGGCGGTCTCGGGCATGCGCCGACTATACGTCGGAAATTTCCGACGTGTCGATCGGGGTGGGCGCCCCGCCGTGCGGCGGGGCGCCCGGTCGTGCCTAGGAGCCGATCAGCAGGCCGTAGTCGGCCATCGCCATGGCGATGTCGGACTGGGCCCAGAACCGGTGGAACGTGAACGTCGGGGCCGAGCCGCCGTTGAGGTACGACTGCACGGCCGGCCAGTTCGGGTCGTTCTTGTAGAAGGAGCGGATGTCCAGGAAGGACTTGCCGGGGGCGATCACGTCACCGTTGGGCATGACGCCGCTGTACCCCGACGGGATGTACAGACCCTGCTGGTTGGACGAGGACCACACGTCGTCGAAGCGGTTGTAGTCCGTCCGGGTCTCCGGAATGCCCACACCCTGCGTGTCGGTGTGCAGCCAGATGCCGTCCAGCAGCTTCTTGGCCGTCGTCTTCGCCGAGGTGTTGTTCGCCTTGGCGCCGTAGTACGTCAGCAGCCGGGCGTACGCGGCGGCCACGCCGACGTCGGTGCCGGTGCTCACGACCGAGACGTGCAGGTTGGTGTTCGCGGCCGGGCTGGACGGGTTCCAGGTGGCCGGGGCGCCGGTCCAGGACAGCGTGTCCGGGATCTTGAAGTCGCCGTTCGCCGCGAAGGTGGTGTTCGCGATCGCCCAGCTGACCCACTTGTCGAGCATCGTCTTGGCCTTGGCGTCACCGGTCGCGTAGTAGTACTCCGCCACGCGCTCGATCGACCAGGCCTGGAAGCCGAACCACTGGTTCGACGGCGGGTCGTGGTACACCGGCTGCACGTCGTAGGCCATGCCGTAGAACGTCGGCGTGCCGGCCGGCGGGGCCGAGTAGTTGCCGCCCCAGCTGTTCGTCGCGCCGCCGGCGAAAGCGCCCTCGGACGACTGCAGCCACTGGTAGAACTCGAGCTGGCGGCCCAGGCTGGTCTGCCAGTCGGCCTTCGCGCTCGGCGACTTCGGGGTCAGCGCCGAGACGTTGGACAGCGCCCACGCCGCGAGCGGGTTCTGGTAGCCCTGGTGGTTGTGGCTGGAACCGATCCGCCACGCCCACTGGCCGCCCGCGTCGCCGCCCCAGGCGTAGTACCAGGACATCAGGTACGCCGCCGAGTCCTTGCCGGTGCCGGCCGCGCAGGTCGGCGAGGTGCAGCCCGGCTTCTTGAAGTACTTGTCGTACATCGCGTAGCGCAGGTAGTCACCCATCTTCGCCGCCTTGGCGACGGTCGCCGCCACGTCGGCCTGCTTGTTCTGGGCCGTGGCCCACTGCAGCGCCCAGTAGGCCGCCTCGACCGCGCGGGCGTCGGCGTCCGGGGCGTCGGTGTAGCGCCACTGCTTCGCCGGGGTGCCGTCGATGAACAGCGGCAGGTACCCGCCGTTCTGCTTGGCGCCGTAGGCGAACGTCTCGCAGGACGGGTGGGCGACGGTCTCCCACACCGACTCCTGCGGGCCGCGCTGGTACGTGTTGATGAACGACACCTTCGAGCCGGCCACCGGGGTGCAGGAGCTGTAGCCGTAGACGTTGTCGACGTCCTCGATCCAGTGCATGGCGTACACGTCGGTGTTGCCGTACGTCGACGTCAGCTCGCTGTACAGCGGGTCGGCGCCGACCTTGATGGACGAGTCCAGGTGACCACCTTGCTGCGGGTACAGGCTGGGCTGGTCGGCCTCGGGGGCGTAGTCCGCCGGGTCGCTGGCGTTGTAGCCGCCGGTGGTCTGGTTGGCGTGGGTCGGGATGATGTACTTCTCCATCGTGTCCCAGGCCTTGTTGAACGGGGCCCAGTCACCCTTCACCCGGCCGTACTGCGCCTCCATCCAGATCCAGAAGCTGAAGGCCTCCGAGGTCGTCTCGTGGCCCCAGTCGGGCGCCTCGACGACGAGGGTCTCGATCGCGTGGTACGGGACACCCTCCGAGGAGAAGTACCCGTTCGCGTGGATCTTGGTGTACTGCTCCAGGAAGCGCTGCACGTACACGCCGCCGGCCACGTCGTCATCGCTCTCGTTCGCGGTGACCGTCGCCGACTGCCAGCCGGTGGCGCTCAGCGTGAGCGTCGCCGTGCCGTTCGTCGTGTCCGCGTCCTGCGCCCCCGCGAGGGTCACCGTCTGCGCGGTGTTCCAGTTCGCGGTGGTGAAGCTCAGCGAGGCCGGGGTGGCGGTGATGTCGGTGTCGCCGGTCTTGGCCACCGCCACCGTCACGCTCGCCGTCGGCGCCTGGTTCAGCTTGACCGCGAAGGTGGCGGAGCCGCCTTCGGGCACGCTCAGCGAGGTGGGCGTGGCGATGATCGACGGCCCGGTGACCGGGTCGACGAAGACCGGCACCGCGGTGGAGGTGCCCACCGCGCCCTTGCTGTCGTAGGCCTTGGCCTGCAGGCTGTACGCCGCCGTCTGGGCCGGCACGCCGGTCCAGTTGTACGTGAACGGCGCGGTGGTGTCGGAGCCCAGCAGCAGCCCGTCGTGGTAGAACTCGACCTTCGCGATCGAGTCGCCGGTGTCCGGGTCCGTGGCCGTGGCCGTCATCGGGATCGTGGCCGGCGCCGAGTAGCGGGTGTTCGCCGCCGGGGCCGTCAGTGAGACGGACGGGGCCTGGTTCGGGCCCGTGCACGGGGTGCCGTTGAGCGAGAAGCTCGTCGGGTTGGTGTTCGTGCCGCTGTAGCTGGCGTTGAAGCCCGGGTTGACCGTCCCGCCCGAGGGCAGGTTGCCGTTCCAGGCCGCGTTCTTGATCGTCACGTTCTTGCCGGACTGGGTGAAGTCGCCGTTCCAGCTCTGCGTGACGGTCTGGTTCCCGGCGTAGGTCCAGGTGACGTTCCAGCTGGACACGGCGTCACCCAGGTTGGTGACGACCAGGTCGCCGGTGAAGCCGGTCGGCCATTGGCTGCGCACGCTGTACACCACCGAGCAGCCGGTCGCGGCATGGGCGGTGCCGGCCGGCAGTGCGACAAAGCTGGCGGCGATCAGTGCGCCGACGGCCAACGCGCGGAGCCGGCGTTTCGGCCCGCGTTGGGGTGTGGTCATCTCGCTCCTCGTGAAAGTTACGAACCGGGGGGCAGGCACCGCACAGCGCAATGGCGTTGGGTGGCAACGGCATTGCTGGCAGTGCCCCGGCGGCTCCCATCCGCGAGGTGACGTGGATTCTGGCATGGGAGCGCTCCCGGGACAAGCGGCGTTACCGTCACCGCACCCATCGACAGCCATGGAGGTGATGCCGAACCCCCACTCGCGGCTCCCACGCGAAACCAGCCGGACGTGGCGGAGCAGGGCGTTCGCAGCGCCGGCCCGCCGCGTCCGGTCCGCAATAGTTCAGCCCGGCAAGAGTGTTAGTTCCACGCGTCTCGGGTTAGTCCAACCCTCATCCGACCGGAAGGGGGTCGTCATGGTCCGACCCATCGCAGACCTCGAAGGGCATCCGGACATCGTCGAAATGCGCGCACGGTACGACCAGGTGGCGGAGACGCCCGCCGCGCGCATCACCGACGGCGCCCTGATGCTGGCGGGGCTCTACCTCGCGGTCTCACCGTGGATCGTGGGGTTCCCGCCCTTCGAGGCGAACCTGTCCGTCAACAACTTCATCTGCGGCATCGCGATCGCCGTCCTCGCGGGCGGGTTCGCCGTCGCCTACGGCCGTACGCACGGCCTGGCGTGGCTGCCGGTGGTGCTCGGCGTGTGGACGATCGTCGCGCCGTTCGTCATCCTGCGCGGGTACGCCACGGGCGGCACGATCGCGAACAACATCGTGATCGGCGTCATCACGGTCTGCCTTGGGCTGGTCGCCATGCGGCCGGGGATGGTGGCCAGCAAGCGAAGGTGACGGACGACGGCTCGGCTGAGCCCGCCCGCCGCGGGCTCGGCCGGTCTCGCCGGCTTCCGCTGGTCCCGCCGGCCTTTTCGATGGTCGCTCCGGGCTCAGCCGGTCTCGCCGTCGATGCGCTGGCGCAGCAGGTCCGCGTGGCCGTTGTGCCGGGCGTACTCCTGGATGAGGTGCAGGTACACCGCCCGCAGCGACATCGGGCCGCGCTGGGCGTCCTCGAAGGCGTCGTCCAGGCGGCTGTCCGCGACCGCCGCGCGCGACGAGCGCCACTCGTCGATGAGCCGGGTGTAGTCCCGCTCGGCGTGGGCGGGGTCGACCTCGTCGAAGGCGGCGTCCTTGGCGTCGGGGCGCCGGTACTGGTACTGCACCGTGCGCCCGTGGAAGCGGGCGTGGAACCACTCGCGCTCGACGTCGGTGAGGTGGCGCACGAGGCCCAGCAGCGACATCGTCGAGGGCGGGACCGACGGCTCGGCGAGCTCGGCGCCGGTCAGGCCCGTGCACTTGCCGGCCAGCACCGCCCGTTGCCAGTCGAGCCAGCCCTCGAGCAGGGTCCGCTCGTCGGCGACGAGCGAACCTCCGAACGGCGGTGCTTGCGGTGCGACCCAGGTCATGGGGTCGATCCTAGGCGGTCACGATCTCCGCGCGGACCGCGTTGAGCGTGTCCTCGACCGCGGCCACCACGTCGCGCGGGGCGTGGGCCTTGAACAGCGCGGCGAGGGCGAGGTCGACGACCCGGGTGTAGTGCTCCTCGGTGATGTGCAGGCCGTCGTGGGCGGGGCCGAGTTCGCGCCCGCCGTACTCCTGCGGGCCGCCGAGCACCTGCGCCAGCAGGGCCGCCATGTGCCGCTTGAGCTCGTGCACCGTGACGTCCTCGAAGTACGGGCTGAGCTGCTCGTCGGCCAGAATCCACGTGTAGAGCAGGTCGACGACCTGCTTGACGGCCGGGCCCCCGCCGACCCTGGCATACATCGTCGTCGTTGTCACGGCGGCAGTGTACGGCGGCGCGGGTTGCGCCCGCTGCCCCGTCCGCCGTGTGCCGGGCGTTGGGACGTGGCAACGTATTGGCCATGTCCGTCCATCCCCGCGCCGGTCAGCCCGCGCAGCGCTCCGATCTCGTCGACGTGCCGCGGCTGATCACCAGTTACTACGCCGTGCACCCCGATCCGGCCGACCCCGCCCAGCAGGTCGCGTTCGGGACCTCCGGTCACCGGGGTTCGAGCCTGCGCGGCTCGTTCAACGAGGACCACATCGTCGCGACCAGCCAGGCCATCTGCGATTATCGGGCGGCCCAGGGGTACACCGGCCCGCTGTTCCTGGGGCGGGACACCCATGCGCTGTCCGAGCCCGCGACCGTGAGCGCCCTGGAGGTGTTCGCGGCCAACGGGGTGAGCGTGCTCATCGACAGCCGGGACGGCTTCACGCCCACGCCCGCGGTGTCGCACGCGATCCTCACCAACCGGCACCGGGGGGCCGACGGGGTCGTGGTCACCCCGTCGCACAACCCGCCGGAGGACGGTGGCTTCAAGTACAACCCGCCCAACGGCGGCCCGGCCGACACCGACGTGACCAAGTGGATCCAGGACCGCGCGAACGAGCTGCTGCGCGGCGGCCTGGACGGGGTCCGGCGCGTCACCTACGCGCGGGCGCTGGCGGCGGAGACGACGCAGCGGTACGACTTCCTCGCCTCCTACGCCGACGACCTCGGCTCGGTCATCGACCTCGAGGCCGTGGCCGCGGCCGGGGTGCGGATCGGGGCCGACCCGCTGGGCGGGGCGAGCGTGGCGTACTGGGCGTACATCGGGGAGCGGTACAACCTCGACCTGACCGTGGTGAATCCGGTGGTCGACCCGGCGTTCGGGTTCATGACCCTCGACTGGGACGGCAAGATCCGGATGGACTGCTCGTCACCGAACGCGATGGCGTCGCTCATCGGGCGCCGCGCCGACTACCAGATCGCCACCGGTAACGACGCGGACGCGGACCGTCACGGGATCGTCACCCCCGACGCGGGGCTCATGAACCCCAACCACTTCCTCGCGGTCGCGATCGACTATTTGTACCGCAACCGCTCCGGCTGGCCGCTCGGCGCGGCGATCGGCAAGACCCTGGTGTCGTCGTCGATGATCGACCGCGTGGCCGCCGACCTCGGCCGGACCCTCGTGGAGGTGCCCGTCGGGTTCAAGTGGTTCGTGCCCGGGCTGCTGGACGGCACGGTCGGGTTCGGCGGGGAGGAGAGCGCCGGGGCGTCGTTCCTGCGCCGCGACGGGTCGGTGTGGACGACCGACAAGGACGGCCTCCTGCTGTGCCTGCTCGCGTCGGAGATCCTGGCCCGCACGTCCCGCACGCCGTCGGAGCACTACCGGGACCTGGTGGGGCGCCACGGTGAGCCGGCGTACGCGCGGCTCGACGTCGCCTCGACCCGGCAGGAGAAGGCGGTGCTCGGCAAGCTGTCGCCGTCGCAGGTGACGGCCACGTCGCTGGCCGGGGAGCCGATCACGGCGAAGCTGACGGAGGCCCCGGGGAACGGGGCCGCCATCGGGGGGCTAAAGGTGGTCACCGGCTCGGGGTGGTTCGCGGCGCGGCCGTCGGGGACCGAGGACGTCTACAAGGTGTACGCGGAGTCCTTCAAGGGGCCCGAGCACCTCGCGCTGATCCAGCAGGAGGCGCAGGGGGTCGTGTCGGCCGCGCTGGCCTCGTAGCGTCGGCTTCCGGGCCCTTTGAGGATTTTGGTCCTTTTGAGGCTTTAGGGCGTTTGGTGGCTTTTGCGGTTGGTCAGGCCACTGCCTTGTCGGCGGTGGCCTGACGTACGTGCGTGTTGGGGCGCTTGAAGGCGCGCTGCAGCTGCACGATGATCGACCACGTCACCTCGGACACCGGGCGGGCCCCGTTGACCTGGATGAGCAGCTCGCGGGACTGGTAGTACTCCAGCAGCGGGCGGGTCTTCTCCTCGTACACCTTGATCCGGTGCCGGATGACGTCCACGGTGTCGTCCGCGCCGCGGGCCCGGGCCAGCATGCGGCGGATCAGCTCTTCCTCGGGCACCTCCAGGTGCACGGCGATCTGGACGCCGACGCCGAGGCTGCCGGCGGTGCGGTACGCGGCCTCGGCCTGCTCGACCGTGCGCGGGAAGCCGTCCAGCACGTAGCCGCCGGTCTCGCTGGCGGACAGGACGGGCTTGCGCAGCATGTCCATGATCACGGCGTCCGGGACCAGCTCGCCCTTGTTGACGATGTCCTCGACGGTCTTGCCGATGGTCGTGCCGTCCGAGATGTGCTTGCGCAGCAGGTCGCCGCTCGCGATGTGCGTGATGCCGAACTGCTTCGCGATCGCGTCGGCCTGGGTGCCTTTTCCGGCACCCGGCGCTCCAACCATCAGGATCCGCTTCGCCCGCGGTGACGCCGACTGCATCGTCATCTGCACACCCCTTCGTATGCCCGCTCATCGGCCCGCCGCCGATGGTCCAGCATCGCATCTCGATCTGCCGAGTGCGCTGTGGGACGGCTGTGAATTTCCGCATTCCCGGCTGTGGGAATTTTGTCCCGACAGCCGGGAATGGGGGTGCTTCTTCCGGTGTTGACCACCAGGTTCGGAGCTATTTCCGGTCTTCGCTGCGTCCCGCGTTTTGGTCGCGCGGCGGTTCCCGGCCTCCGTTGCGGGCCGAGGCTCAGTTGGTGCCGAGCAGGTCGACGACGAACACGAGGGTCTCGCCGGGCTTGATCACGCCGGCCGCGCCGCGGTCGCCGTAGCCCAGGTGGGGCGGGATGACCAGCTTGCGGCGCCCGCCGACGCGCATGCCCGCCACGCCGCGGTCCCAGCCGGCGATGACCTGACCACGGCCGAGGCCGAAGTCGAAGGCGCCGCCGCGGTTCCACGAGGCGTCGAACTCCTTGCCGGTCGACAGCGACACCCCGACGTAGTGGACACTCACCTGCTGACCGGTCACGGCCTCGGGGCCGTCACCCACGGTGATGTCCTCGATGACGAGGTCGGCCGGCGGCGGACCGTCGGGCAGGGTCACTTCGGGCTTGCTCAGGGCCATGCGCTTGACTCCTTCGTTACGAAACGTCGGCTCCATCCTGCCCTATACCGTCGTACCGTCGGCGTGTGCATCCCGTCCGGGTGGCTTTCCGGCTGGTGACGGCGTGCGCCGTGCTGGAGCTCGGCCAGGCCGCCACGGCGGGGTTTCTGCTGCTGCGGTACGAGGGGCTGGTCGACGCCCTGGGCCCGTGGTCACGCAACGAGGCCCTGCTGATCGAGACTGTCTATGTGCACCTCACGGGCGCGTCGGTGCTGGCCGCGGGCCTGGCCGGGCTGCTGTCGGGCACGGCGATGGCGATCCCGCGGCGCACGCCGTACACCCGCACGGTGGTCGGCTGGATGCTGCTGCTGGTGACGCTGTCCCTCCTGCTGGGCGTGGTCTTCAGCCCCGACGCGGTGCTGCTGCCGGACAACCAGCTCCAGCTGGACCATCTGCAGCCGTTGCTGCCGCTGTGGTACTCCGCGCAGCAGGGCCTGACGGTGACAACGGTGATCGGCTGCGCGACGGCGGCGGTGATCCGCCTGGGCGGCGAGACGGCGGGGGAGTATTACCAACGCCACGACCCGACCGCCACCTGGCACGGTTTCACGTCGTGGCTGGACGTCCGCTTCCAGGATTGAGCGGGCCTTCCGGCCACGGAGAGTGACCGCTCCCGATTTACCGGATTAGCGAATCCAGTAATCCAGTAATCCGCTAATTCGGCAATCCCGGCACCGCCGGCCCACGCCCGCCGCGCGGCGGGTTCGTGTCAGCGGGTTTGTGTCAGCGGCGCGCTGTCCCAATACCTCATCGACCAGATCGACGCCGTCGACCACATCCAGGTCCACCCGTGTTGCGGCAAACGAGGGGCGGTGTCGCTGGCGGTCGACCGGCCGCGTCGCCGGGGGCGACGGCGTGCGTTGCCGACGCCCGACGGTCCACGTCACTTGCGCCCGGGGGCCCGCGTCGCGGCGGTCGATCGGCCGGCCGGCAGCGTCGGCTGGGGGCGATGTCAGTGCTCGGTATTGCCGGAAATCTCGCGAGGGATGTCGAACCCTGCTTGCCGGCGTCGACCGGTTGGCATGATGAAGCGCTCACCCTGGCTGGGCCTGGCCGTGCTCGCCCTCCCGGCCCTGCTGGTCTCGATCGACGTGTTCGTGCTGCTCCTGGCCATGCCCCGCATCGGCGCCGACCTGCACGCGAGTAGTACCGAGCAGCTGTGGATCCTCGACGTGTACGGGTTCCTGCTGTCCGGCTCCATGATCACCATGGGCACGCTGGGCGACCGCATCGGGCGGCGGCGGCTCCTGCTGCTCGGCGCGGCGGCGTTCGGGGCGGCTTCGATCGTGGCCGCGTACAGCACCGGGCCGCTCATGCTCATCGCCGCCCGTGCCCTGCTCGGTATCGCGGGGGCCACCCTCGCCCCGTCGGCTCTGGCCCTGATCAGCGGTCTGTTCCCGGACCCGCGCCGCCGCGGCCTGGCGATCGGCGTGTGGATGGTCTGCTTCATGAGCGGCGCGATCATCGGGCCGGTCGTCGGTGGATTGCTGTTGCAGCATTTCTGGTGGGGGTCGGCGTTCCTGCTGGGCGTACCGCCGATGGTTCTGCTGCTGATCCTTGGTCCGCTGCTGCTGCCGGAGCAGCGGCATCCGGGTGCGGGGCGCTTCGACCTGCCGAGCGTGGCCCTGTCGTTGGCCGCCATCCTTCCGCTGGTCTACGGCGTGAAGGAGCTCGCCCGTGACGGCTGGCGCCCGCTGCCGGTTGCGGCCCTGCTGGTCGGGGTAGCTCTGGCCGTCGTCTTCGTGCGCCGCCAGACCAAGCTCGGCGCGGACATCCGCTCGGCCGAAGCCGCGTCCGAGCCCGACGCAGAGGGCAAGTTCGCCACGAATGCGTTCGTGCCGGGCGGGGCGGAGTCCGTGCGGGCGGGGAACGCGTTCGAGACGAATGCGATCGACGCGGATGAGTCTGCGCGCGCAGGGGGCGCGGCGGTGGAGGCGCCGGACGTGTTTGACACGAACGTGACCGGCGACGGCGACGGCGACGGCGGTGGCGGTGGCGGCGGTGACGGTGGCGGCGGTGACGGCGGCGGGAGCGATGGCGACGGCTACCGCGGGAGCGAGCGCCGGCGGGTTCGGCGGCGGGAGCCGTTGCTCGATCTTCGGTTGTTTCGCGATCGGGCGTTTGCCACGGCGCTCGGTGGGATGTTTGTCGGCACGATGTTGACCGGCGCCATGATGGTGTTCATCACGCAGCATCTGCAGCTCGTCGATGGGCTTTCGCCGCGCGATGCCGGGCTCTGGATTCTGCCCGCCGCTATCGCGACCGCGGGCAGTTTTCAGGTATCGCCGTTGCTTGCGCGGCGCGTTCGGCAAGGGTGGCTCATCGGCGGCGGGCTGTTGTTGTCCGCGGCGGGGGTGGCGAGTGTCGTGTTCATTCCGGCTTCGGCCGGGCCCTTGCCGATCATCGCGGCGTTCATTGTCACGAATCTCGGGATGGGGCCGATGGTCACGCTCGCGACCGGGATTGTGCTCGGGGCGGCGCCGGTGGAGCGGGCCGGGGCCGCGGGGGCGCTCAATGAGGTCAGTGGGGAGTTCGGGTACGCGCTCGGGATTGCGTTGCTCGGCAGTCTCGGGACGGCGGTGTACCGGGCGGTGGTCGAGCTGCCGGGTGGGCTCTCCCCGGATGCGGCCGGTGGGGCCCGGGACACGGTCACGGAGGCTACGGCCGTTGCGGGGACGCTGCCCGGGCCGATGGGGGAGCGGGTGCTGGGTGCGGCCCGGGACGCGTCCACGGCGGGGCTGCACGTGGTGGCGGCGG
Source organism: Dactylosporangium sp. McL0621 (assembly GCF_049995355.1). Taxonomy (NCBI): domain Bacteria; kingdom Bacillati; phylum Actinomycetota; class Actinomycetes; order Micromonosporales; family Micromonosporaceae; genus Dactylosporangium; species Dactylosporangium sp. McL0621. Next base: position 6,303,881 of record NZ_CP188259.1, on the reverse strand, counting down.
TCTGTGCGGTGATGCTCGTCGGGCTGGCCGTGGTGACGTTCCGGATGTTGCGGGATCTGCCGCCGTTGACCTCGGCCTCCGGAGGCGTGGGAACTGAGCCGGCCGCGGAAACGAGCGAAGGGGAGCCGGCCGCGGAAAGGAGCGACGGGGAGCCGGCCGCGGAAACGAGGGACGGGGAGTCGGCCGCGGAAAGGAGCGACGGGGAGTCGGCCGCGGAAAGGAGCGACGGGGAGCCGGCCGCGGAAACGAGGGACGGGGAGCCGGCCGCGGAAAGGAGCGACGGGGAGCCGGCCGCGGAAACGAGGGACGGGGAGCCGGGCGAAGAACTCAGGACGGGGAGCGGGGGCGGCGGCGCAAGTGGTACGTGATGGCGGCGGTGCCCAGCGCCGCCCCCCACACCACCCACAGCAGGCCCGGCGCCGTGACGCCCCAGGTCGAGGCGGTGATCGGCAGGCGGGCGTTCATCAGGCCGGCCGGGATCAGTACCACCGCGACAAGCATCGCCGGTGCCACCGCCAGCAGGGGCGGGACCCGGCGGCCCGACAACCACAGGGTCCAGCGCGGGAAGCGTTCGCCCCACGGGCGGACCAGGCCGTGGGTCAGGACGCCGCCGCCGATCGAGGCCACCGCGCAGCCCAGGCCGACCTCCAGCATGCCGTGCGTGGACTGCATCATCGTGAGGAAGTCGCGCGGGATGCCCAGCGGGACGCCCAGGAACCAGGCGATGCGCGTGACCTCGTACGGGACCGGGGCCAGCACGGCCACCCACACGGCCCGGCGGCCCCGGCGCAGCAGGGTCTCCGGGGGCGTGGCGGACGCGACCGCGCGGCGGGACGACCGCAGGGTCGCGGCCGCCCACAGCAGGCCGCCCGCGAAGAGGATCAGCAGGTTCGTGCGGTGCCAGTACATGATGTCGCCCAGGCCGTCCTGCGGGCCCGGTACGCCGGTGAAGGCGAAGACCAGCAGGAGCGGTGCGAAGGCCACGAACGCCAGCAGCGAGTAGTCGGGCAGCAGGAGCGCCAGGACCGCCGCGAGGGTCCAGCCGAAGGCGAGCGCGGCGCGGGCCCGGCCGCCGCGGGCGAGGTACACCCCCAGCAGCGTGGCGGCCAGGCACACCAGGGCCATGATCGGGGCGACGACCGCCGGTGCGGTGCCCTCCAGGAGCGACTGCGAGCTGTGCGCGTCGTCGACGCGGGCGAACGGGTAGTCGCCGCGGCCGGCCCACCAGGTCACGGCCAGCGCGCCGTAGCCCGCGGACCAGGCGGCGGCCGCCCACGCCGGCAGGGTCCGGGCATCGAGGATCGTCATACGGCGATCCTCGATGTGACCGACTGTGACGGTACTGAGTCAGGCTGAGAGGGCCATCAGGATCGCCTCGGCCACGCCCTGTGCGCTGGCCGGGTTCTGGCCGGTGACGAGGCGGCCGTCGCGGACGACGTTCGCGGCGAACGGCGGGCCGGGGCGTACCACGGCGCCGCGGGCGGTCAGGCGCTGCTGGAGCGAGAACGGTACGACCTCGGTGAGGCCGACAGCGGACTCCTCCTCGTCGGTGAACCCCGCGACCTCGCGGCCCGCGAGGAGGTGGGCGCCGCCGGGCAGCACGACCTCGGTCAGGCCGGCCGGGCCGTGGCAGACCGCGCCGACGACGCCGCCGCGCGCGTACACGGACGCCAGGAGCGCGGCCAGGGCGCCCGACGTCGGGAAGTCCCACATGGTGCCGTGGCCGCCGGCCAGGAAGACCGCGTCGTAGCGGGCCGGGTCGGCACCGGCGACGGGCAGGGTGCCGCCGGCCGCGACCGGGCGGAAGTCTTCGAAGCCGTCCCAGTCGCCGTCGGACGGGGGCGTGCCGCCGGCGATGGAGGCGAGGTCCACGGTGTGGCCGGCGGCGGTGAAGGTGCGCCACGGCTCGGCCGCCTCGGAGACGTAGTAGCCGGTCGGGCGGCCCGTCTCGCCGAGGGAGGCGTGGCTGGTCAGCACGGTGAGGATGGTCGACATGAGAACCAGGCTGCCGCGCCCTGTGCCATCACGACCAATAGGGAGGCACCGGCGGTACCATCGGAAAGGTTATGGCTTTGTCTTTCGATCTGTTGCGGACCTTCCTCGCGGTGCACCGGGAGGGGTCGGTCACCGCGGCCGCGCGGCGGCTCGGGCTCTCGCAGCCGGCGGTCACCGGGCAGGTGCGCTCGCTCGAGGCCGCGCTCGGCAAGCAGCTGTTCGTGCGCCAGCCCCGCGGCGTCGCGCCGACCCCGGCCGCGGACCTGCTCGCGCGGCAGGTCGCCGGGCCGCTCGACGCGCTCGAGGCCGTGGCCGACCCCGCGCCGGACGCGGTCACCGGGACCGTGCACCTCGGCGGGGCGGCCGAGTTCATGACCGAGAAGGTGCTGCCCGCGCTCGCGACGGCGGGGATCCGGCTGCGGGTCACGCTCGGGCTCAACGACGACCTCGTGCGCGGGCTCGAGTCCGGCGCGCTCGACCTGGCCGTGCTCACCACCCGCCCCCGGTCGCGGCGGCTCGTCGCCGAGCCTCTCTACGACGAGGAGTTCGTGCTGGTCGCGGCGGTGGCGGGGGACCCCGGGCGCATGCCGCTGGTCGCCTACGCCGAGGAACTGCCGATCATCCGGCGGTACTGGCGCAGCGTCTACGGCACCCGCGCGACCCGCACCGCCGAGGTGGTCGTGCCCAACCTGCACGCCGTGCTTGCGGCGGTGCGGGGCGGCGCGGGGTTCAGCGTGCTGCCGGAGTACCTGTGCCGGGCCGACCTCGCCGAGGGGCGGCTCGTGGTGCTGGAGCATCCGGAGGTACCGCCGCTGAACACGCTGTTTCTCGCACACCGGGCGGGCACGGCGTCCCCCGCGGTGGTTGCGGTGCGCGGCCGGCTCCTGGAGGCGGCGGGAACCTGGTGATCGGCCCCGGTGCGGCGGTCCCGCAGCGGCCGCGCGGTGCCCGGGTGGTGGGCGTGGTGCGGGGCGCGCGGCCGGAGGCGGCGGGAACCTGGTGATCGGCCCCGGTGCGGCGGTCCCGCAGCGGCCGCGCGGTGCCCGGGTGGTGGGCGTGGTGCGGGGCGCGCGGCCGGAGGCGGCGGGAACCTGGTGATCCGAGATAGTGTTCGCTGATGTGACTGTGACGCCAGACCAGCCCCTGGACCTTCCCCGCACGGTAGGCGAGCTCCGGGCGAGCGGCCACCGGTTCCGCACCGTGAAGGAGGAGCTCCGCGAGAACCTCCTCGACCGGCTGCGCTCCGGCGAGCCGCGCTTCCCCGGCATCGTCGGCTACGACGACACCGTCCTGCCCGAGCTCGAGCGCGCCATCCTGGCCGGCCACGACGTCGTGCTGCTCGGCGAGCGCGGCCAGGGCAAGACCCGGGTCATCCGCGGCCTGATCCACCTGCTCGACGAGTGGACGCCGATCATCGCCGGCTCGGAGCTCAACGAGCACCCCTTCGAGCCCATCACGCCCGCCTCGCGCCGGCTCGCCGCCGAGGCCGGCGACGCGCTGCCGGTCGACTGGGTGCACCGGTCGCTGCGGTACGGCGAGAAGCTCGCCACCCCCGACACCAGCGTCGGCGACCTCATCGGCGACGTCGACCCGATCCGGGTCGCGCAGGGCCGCACCCTCGGCGACCCCGAGACCATCCACTTCGGCCTCGTGCCGCGCACCAACCGCGGCATCTTCGCCGTCAACGAGCTGCCCGACCTCGCCGAGCGCATCCAGGTGTCGCTGCTCAACGTGCTCGAGGAGCGCGACATCCAGGTCCGCGGCTACCAGCTGCGCCTGCCCCTGGACATCCTGCTCGTGGCCAGCGCCAACCCCGAGGACTACACCAACCGCGGGCGGATCATCACGCCGCTCAAGGACCGGTTCGGGGCCGAGATCCGCACCCACTACCCGCTGGACCTCGAGCTGGAGATGGATCTGGTACGCCAGGAGGCCCAGCTCGTCGCCCAGGTCCCCGACCACGTCATCGAGGTCCTCGCCCGGTTCACCCGCGCGGTGCGCGAGTCCCCGTCGGTCGACGCCCGCTCCGGCGTCTCCGCCCGCTTCGGCATCGCCGCCGCCGAGACCGTCTCCGCGTCGGCGCTGCGCCGCTCCGGGCTGCTCCGCGAGGACCTGCCGGTCGCGCGCATCGGCGACACCGAGTCGGTGACCTCGACGCTGCGCGGCAAGGTCGAGTTCGACAGCGGCGAGGAGGGCCGCGAGGTCGAGATCCTCGCCCACCTGCTGCGCACCGCGACCGCGGAGACGTTCCGCGGGCGGCTGGCCGGGCTCGACCTGTCCGGCTTCACCGACCTCGTCGCCGAGGGCCAGGTCATCGAGACCGGCGAGCTGGCCGGCGCCGACGAGATCCTGCGCCAGGTCGGCACCGTCCCGGGCCTGGCCAAGGTCCTCGACCGCCTCGGCCTCGGCGACGCGCCCAGCCGCGGCGAGGCCGCCGCGGCCGTCGAGTTCGCCCTGGAGGGCCTGCACCTGACCCGGCGGCTGTCGAAGGACCTCACCGACGACGGCCGCACCGTGTACGGAGGCTGATCTTGCGCCACAACAGGTTCCGCTACGGTGCATGGCGCGGCGGGCCCGACCCGCTCGCCCCGCCCTACGACGTGCGGGCCGCCGTCGACCAGGTCGGCCAGGAGGTGCTGGAGGGCGGCAGCCTGCGCGACGCCCTGCGCAACCTGCTGCGCCGCGGCCCTCAGGGCGGCCGGGGCCTCGACGACCTGCTCGCCCGGGCCCGCCGGATGCGCCGCGAGGCCATGCGCCGCGGGCAGCTCGACGGCGCGGTGACGCGCTCCACGCAGCTGCTCGACCAGGCGCTGGCCTCCGAACGTGACGCGTTGAGCCGGCTCGACTCCGACGACGCCCGATTCGCCGAGGCGCAGCTGGACGCGCTGCCACGATCGACCGCACGGACCGTTTCGGAACTGTCCGAGTACAACTGGACATCTCCGGAGGCGCGGCAGCTGTACCAGCAGATCCTCGACGAGCTCCGCCAGGAGGTCGTCGAGCAGCGCTTCCAGGGCATGCAGCAGGCGTTGCGCGACCCCGAGGCGCAGGCGGCGATGCGCGAGATGCTCCAGGACCTCAACGCCCTGCTCGCCAAGCACGCCCGCGGCGAGAACACCGACGACGCGTTCGCCGAGTTCATGAACCGCCACGGCGACTTCTTCCCGGAGAAGCCGGCCAACGTCGACGAGCTCATCGACGCCCTCGCCCGGCGGGCCGCCGCGGGCGAACGGCTCATGCGCTCGCTCTCGGCGCAGCAGCGGGCCGAGCTGCAGGACCTCATGGCCCAGTCGCTCGGCGACATGGCGGGGGAGTTCGCCGCCCTCACCGACAACCTGCGCGCGCTGCGCCCCAACCTCAACTGGGGCCGCGGCGAACGCGTCCGCGGCGAGAACGACCTCGGCTACGGCGACGCGGCCGGGGCCCTCGAGGAGATCGGCGACCTCGACGACCTGCTCGACCAGCTCGGCCAGGAGCACCCCGGCGCGACCCTGGACGACGTCGACGTCGAGGCGGTCGAGCGGCAGCTGGGCCGGGCCGCCGCCGACGACGTACGCCGGCTGCGGGAACTGGAGCAGCAGCTGCGCCGGCAGGGCTGGGTGACCCGCGGCGACGACGGGCTGACCCTGAGCCCGAAGGCGCTGCGGCGGCTGGGCGGCACCGCGCTGCGGACCGTCTTCGGCCAGCTGCACGCCGGGCGCCAGGGCCAACACGACCTGCGCGACGCGGGCGCCGCCGGGGAGCTGACCGGGGCGTCACGGCGCTGGCAGTACGGTGACGAGCAGGCCCTGGACGCGGTGCGCACGATCGGCAACGCCGTGCGCCGCCAGGCCACCGGCGGCGCCGCGGTCCTGCCGATCGGGCTGGACGTCGAGGACTTCGAGATCGCCGAGACCGAGCGGCGCGTGTCGGCCGCCGTCGCGCTCTGCGTCGACCTGTCGTTCTCGATGATGGCCGACGGGCGGTGGGGTCCGATGAAACAGGCCGCTCTTGCCCTGTCCCACCTCGTGGCGACCCGGTTCCCGCAGGACGCGCTGCAGATCATCGGCTTCGGGCGGTACGCCTCCACGCTCTCCCAGGAGCAGCTCGCCGCCGTGGAGCCCGACATGGTGCAGGGCACCAACCTGCAGCACGCGCTCAAGCTGGCCGCCCGGCACCTGCGCCGCCACCCGGCGTCCGACCCGGTCGTCCTCGTCGTGACCGACGGCGAGCCGACCGCCCACCTGCTCGACGACGGCGAGTCGTACTTCATGTGGCCCTCGACCCGCGAGACGGTCCGCGCCACGGTGCACGAGGTCGACCAGCTCACCCGCTACGGGGCGGTGCTGAACTTCTTCATGCTCGGTGAGGACCCGGGCCTGCGGCGCTTCGTCGACGCGGTGGCCCGGCGCAACGGCGGGCGGGTCTTCACCCCGGACGCCGACGACCTGGGCCGTTACGTCGTCTCCGACTACATCCGCGCGAGGCGGGGCCGCCGCGGGTGAGTTGTGTTTGATACCCGGGGCCTTGGGGGTACCAGATCCACGTAGATCGGTACCCCCACTCCTCCCGGGAGCTGACAAAATGATCGTCCTAGGTCTCATCCTGTTCCTCGTCGGCCTGTTCCTGCACGTCGGCATCATCGAGACGATCGGGATCGTGCTGCTGATCGTCGGCGCGGTGCTGTGGATTCTCGGCGCGGTGGGCCGTCCGATCGCCGGCCGCCGCCACTATTGGTAACCAGCGTTCGTGAAAAGGGCCGGCCCATCGGGCCGGCCCTTTCGTGTTGCATGAGCCGTTTGCGTCTTGACGGTATGGCCACTTGGCCATACTATGAAGCCGAATAGGCGCGCCCAATTGTGCGGACCGGAGGTTTGCACAATTTCCGGCACCGACCCCACCTGCCCGGACTCCGATAAATGTTCGGCTCCGGATGATGCCGTGATTTCCCGGGCATTGTGATCTCCGTAACGCGTTACCGCCGGTGTGACGATCACCCGCGGCGCACGGGCCGACCGTGCGCAACGGTTGATCGGAGGATCGAGATGGCACGACGCATCGTCGACGCAGTGCTCGGGCTGGCCGCGCTGGCCGGGGTGTTCGGCCTGGCCGCCCTGGCTCTCGGGGCCGGCTTCTCGGCCGGCAGCATCGCCGCGATGGTGGTGGCGGTGGCGGCCGCGGCCGGACGCCTGGCCGCACGGGTCGGGCGTGGTGGGCGGGATTGAAGTGGGGGCCTCCCGCTGCAACGGAAGACCCCGTCCCGCGACCGCTGAACCCTCTTGCCAGGCCGGACCGGGTGCCGCGAACGTTACCGCACGGTCGCGCTGAGCCACACCCCCGAAAATGTGAATCGACATGCGACTATTCATGCGAATGTTTCACGCGACCCGGGTGGCGCGATCCCGCGCGGCGGTGGCACGATTCCGGCAGCCGGGCGGCGCCGGTCGGCTGCAACCGCCGGCGTGCGTGCGAAACCCCCGGCGGCACATGCCGACGCTGAACCCCTCCGGGGACGACGCCCCGCCGCAGCGGTGGGGCGTCGCCCCGACGCACCGCGCGAGAGCGAGCTGAGTCGATGGCCGCCCCGACCACGGGCCCGGACGGCGCCGCCAAGAGACGGCGCGGCCGCAAACGCGGCGACATCCAGGGCTTCGGCCCGGCGGCCGGCTGGGCCGGCCGGCTGCGCGACGCGCTGGACCTCGTCGGGCCGCCCACGCGGCGAGAGCTGGCGAAGCGGCTGTTCGTCAGCACCAGCACCCTGTCCGAGATCGACGACGGCCGGACGCTGCCGGAGTGGGACAAGTGCCGCCGCTACCTGCTCATCGGCTGCGCGGTGCCGGAGGCCGAGCTGGGGCAGTGGGAGCGGTGGTACGAGCAGGCCGCCGCCGAGGCCGCCCGGCTGCGCCCCGACCTGCGCCGGTTGCGCACCCGCGCCGACGTGCGGCCCGAGCTCCTGCGGATGCTCGACGTCGCCGGCGTCACCCTGGCTACGTGTGCCGAGCGAGCCGGTGCGCCCGCACCCAGGTTCCTGCCCGGATCGGCCCCCGGTGCGGCGGACCTGGTGGACGAGGCCCGGTTCGACGCGCGGGTCCTGGCCTGGATCGTCTATCTCGCCGGCGGCACGCAGGCCGACGTCCGGCATTGGCAGCGCCGCTACGACCAGCTGCCGGAGCCGTGGCCCGACGACACCGCCACGGCGCCGCCACGGCCCGAGCCGCACCCGCAGCGGCCGTCCCCGCTTCCCGGGCCGGCGTCCGAACGGCCGCGCGGGCGGGCCCCGGTGCTCGGCTGGGTCGCGGCCGGTGCGCTCGGCGCGACCCTCGCCGGCGTCCTGTTCGTGGCGGTGCCGGGCGGGCGCACCACCGCGCTCGGCGGGCGGGGCGCCCCACCGGCCCTGGGGCTCGTCGCCGACGGCGGTCCCGCGGGCGACGCGCTGCGCCGGCTCGCCGAGAGCGCCGAGGCGCTGCCGGCCGAGGCGGAGGCGCGGTACCGCTGCATCCACCGTGTCGCGTGGACCGACGAGCGCGCCGCGCGGGTGCGCACCGACGAGCAGGTGTGCTGGGCCAACGACGCCCCCGGGCGGCTCACCGAGACGGTGTCGGGGCGCGGCCCCGCGCCCGTGACCCGGGTCGAGCGGCTCGAGCCCGGGCTGCCGCCCGGCACCGTCGACGCGCCCGGCACCGACCCCGGTGCGCTGTTCGCGCTCGTCGCGCGGCAGCGGCCGAAGCCCGACGGTGACGTACGGCCGCTGCTGCTGTGCCTCGACATCGCCGACCGGTATCCGCTCGGCCCGGCCCAGCGCGGAGCAGTACTGCGGATGCTCGCCGCCCGGGACGGGATCGTGCTGCGCGGGCAGGGCGCCGACGGGCTCGGCCGGCCCGGCCTGGCGGTCAGCGCCGACGGGGCCGCCGGCTCACGCGTGACGCTCTTCTTCGACCGCGAGGACGGGCGGCTGCTCGGGGGCCAGACGGTCCGCGCGGTACCGGCGGCCGGGGGCGCCACGACGACCGAGGACGTGGCCTACGCCGAGGCGGGGTGGTCGGCGACGCTTCAGCAGTAGCGGTACACGTCGGTGGCGCGGTTGCGGCCCGAGCCCGCGTCGCCGATCGCCCGCGCAGCCGTGCCGATCTGGAAGAGGCCGGTGCCGCCGTCGAGGAACTGCACCGAGCCGCGAGACAGGTTGTAGTACGCCGACTCGACCCGGTCCTGCCAGCCCCACCAGGCCAGGCTCTGCCAGCCGCAGTCGCTGAGCTTGCCCCGCGGATAGCCGTAGTCGGGCCGGTCGTAGAAGCAGAACCAGCCCGACGGGCAGTCGATGAGCGCGTCGGTCCGCGGCGGCGCGTGCAGGGTCACCACGAACGCGCCACCGCCGTAGGCGATGTCGCCGCCGATGAGCCGGCCGCCCGGGTGCACGACGAGGTAGGCGGCCGCGTCCGCGGCGACGGGCGCGGCGCCCGCGGCGGCCCCGGCGAGGGCCAGGACGGCGAGAATACGGACGATGGGGGTCATGGGCTGACCGTACGTGACCGTATCGCTGAGTAACTATGCCGCTTCATACTGTGGCATGAGTGAATGTGCGCCCGCGGTGGCCAGCGCGGCCGCCGCTCCGCCGAATTGTGCGAAGGTGCTGCCCGCACAATTCGGAGCGGCCATTGTCGTACGGACCGTAACGGTCCGCTGATGTGCAACTTGCAGATGTCAGCGCCGGCCGAACCAGCGTCGTTTCCGGCCCGGCGCGGGCACGGCCGCCGGTGGCGTCTCGTCCGGCTCGTCGGCGCGGCTGAGCAGTTCGCGGGCCAGGCCGGTCACCTCCGGCGCCATGTCCGGCGTGGCCAGGACCAGCGTGGCCAGCGACTCGCGGATCGTCACCACCCGGGCGCGCGACTGCTGCATCGCGTCGAGGAAGCGCCGCCCGATCGTCTCGCGCACCTCCGGGCGGCACACCGGGTCGAGCCACGCGGCCACGACCAGGGCGAAAACCGCGGCCTCGGTGGTCCAGTCCTCGACGCCGTAGACGATCGAGGTGAGCAGCTCGCGCGGGCGGGCGGTGTCGCCCGGCTCGGCGCCGGCGCGCAGCTCGTCGCAGTGCAGCAGGCCCAGGCAGCTGTACGCCTGCGCCGCCCGCTCCCACACCCCGTCGGGCAGCTGCTGGTCGCGGCCGGCCGGCGGGTGCACGAGCAGCGCGACGAGCTCGGCCGCGGGCAGCTGGCCCAGCGGCAGCGCATGGTCGTAGGCGGCCACCGGGTTGGGCCAGAACGGCCAGACGACGCCCTGGAGGAGCTCCAGGGATCGCGGTGACGGCAGCGGTACCGCCGGCGACGCGACCAGCCCCGCGTAGGTCCACAGCACCCGGCCGCCGGGCCGCTGCGGCGCCACCATGTCCGGCGGCGGGTCGCCCTCGATCGTGAGGTCGAGGCCGGGCAGCTCGCGGTGCACGACGCGCAGCGCGCTGGGCACCTCGAGGGCGGAGACGGTTGCGGTGCCGGCCATGGCGCGGTCGGTGCGCGGGATCTGGTGCAGCAGGTTGATGACGGACTCGGCGGGGCCGTTGACCATGCCGAGCCAGGGCCGGCCCCGGCAGGCGCCGTCGAGGTCGCTGTGCTCGTGGCTGGTGACCGGGTGCTCGCGCATGAAGTCGACGAGGCCCACGAGGTGGCGCACGTCGGCGTCGCGCTGGAAGCGCAGCCGGGCGGCGGTGTGCACGGCGCAGTCGTACTCCGGGGCCCGCCGGATCGCCGCGTCGAGCAGCTCGAGGGCCTCGTCGAGGCGGCCGGCCTCGGCGAGCCAGTTGGCCATGTCGGCGCACAGGTCGACCTCGTCCGGCTGGGCCTGCCACGCCTGGCGCATGACCTGCAGGGCCTGGTCGAGGCGGCCGTCGGCCTTGAGGGCGTACGCGTACCAGACGGCGGTGAGCTTGTCGGGGTGCAGCCGGTGGCCGTGGGCGCCCCACCGGACCGCCTCGGCCAGGACGCCCGGCACCAGGGCGGTGAAGCGGCGGGCCAGGCCGGCCGCGGCGCCGTGCAACAGCGCGCTGCCGGGGTGGGCGGCGCAGGCGCGGCGGGCCAGGTCGAGGTACACCTCGTTGACCCGGGCCACCGCCTCGCCGGCCGGGTCGCCGAGGCCGGGCATGACCGCCACGAAGAGCCGGGCCAGCTCGTCGGGGTCGAGCCGGCGCGGTTCGAGGGCCCGCACCCAGGTCACGTCGGCCCAGGGCTGGGCCGGGTCGAACCGGGTCGCCTGGGCCAGCATCCGCAGGCCGCCCATCGGGTCGTGGCGGCCCTGCAGGTGGGCGCGGGCGACGACGGAGCCGATGAACGCCGGCTGCTCGACAGGGAACAGCGCGATGGCGCCCTCGTCGCCGGCCCGGGCGACGAGGGCGGCGAGCAGTTCGTGCACCTCCGGCAGGCGCGGCGCCCAGGCGATCGCGCCGGCGACGTGACCGGCCGCGTGCCCGAGGTCGCCGTCGGCGAGCGCGATGCGGGCCAGGGACAGTTCGCCGTGGGCCTGCGCGGTCGGGTCGTCGCGCTGCTCGTCGGTCACGCCTGGAGCGTATTGCGTTCCGCCCGGATTCGGTGGCCCGCCCGGTCCGCCCGATTTTGCGTGTCGACGTTGGCGGTCAGCGCGGCGAGCACGGCGGGCAGGGCGGCGACCGTGTCCGCGGGCAGCCCGGCGACGGTCTCCTCGGCGAGGTCGCACCAGAGCGCCTTGACCCGCTGGGCCAGGGCCCGGCCGCGGTCGGTGAGCGCCACGACGGTCGCCCGCCTGTCGGTGGGGGCGGGGCGGCGGCTGATGTGCCCCGACGCCTCCAGCTTCTTGGTCATGAGGGTGACGCTGGGCGGCTCGCAGCCGAGCGCGTCGGAGAGCTGGGCCTGGATGCGGGGCCCGGTCCGGTCGAGCTCGAGCAGCAGGGCCTCCTGGCCCGGGTACAGCCCGAGCGGGGCCAGCAGCGCCGCGGCGCGGGCCCGATGGCGCAGGCTGAGCAGCCGGATCGCCTGGTTGAGCGCGTCGGCGGCGGCGAAGTCCACGACCCCTCCTTGACAGAAATAGTTATGCGCATAACGTTATGCGCGTAACTAAATCCTACACGGGGAGCCCATCGTGCCGAGAACCGCCTGGCTGGTCCTGCCGCTGGTGTGCGCGTGCCAGTTCGTGGTGATCCTGGACGCGTCGATCGTGAACGTCGCCCTGCCCTCGATCCGCCGCGACCTCGGCTTCACGCCGACCGGCCTGGCCTGGGTCGTCGACGCGTACCTGCTGACCCTCGCCGGCTTCATGCTGCTCGGCGGCCGCGCCGCGGACCTGGCCGGACGCCGCCGCCTGCTCGCCGGCGGGGTGCTGCTCTTCGCCCTGGCCAGCCTCGCCGCCGGCCTCGCCCCGACCGCGGGCGTGCTGGTCGCGGCCCGCGCGGTGCAGGGGCTCGGCGCCGCGCTGCTCGCCCCCGCGACCCTCGCCGTCATCAACACCGCGTTCACCGCGGGCGCGGCCCGGGCCCGGGCGTTCGGCGCCTGGTCGGCCGCGGGCGGCGTCGGCGGGATGGCGGGCGCGCTGGCCGGCGGCGCGCTCACCACCGCCCTGTCCTGGCGCTGGGTGTTCCTCGTCAACGTGCCGATCGGCGCCGCCCTGGTCGCCGCGGCGTTCGCGGCACTGCCCGGCGACCGGCCCGGCCGGCGGGAGCGCCTCGACGTGCTCGGCGCGGTCACCGGCACCGCGGGCCTGGCCGCGCTCATCTACGGCGTCATGCGCGGGCACGGCGGGACGGTCGCGGCCGGCCTCGGGCTGCTCGCCGTCTTCGCGGTCGTCGAGTGGCGCGTCGCCGCGGCGCCGATGCTGCCGCTGCGGCTGCTCGCCCGCCGGGGCCCGGCCGCCGCCGACGCGATGCTGCTGCTGTTCGGGGCGGCGGCGATCGGGCTGTGGTACTTCTCGTCGCTGCTGCTGCAGAACGTCCTGGGCTACAGCGCGCTGCGGGCCGGGCTCGGCCAGACCCCCGCGGCCGTCCTGTTCGTGGTGGTCGCGCACTGGGCGGCGGTACTGCTGCCGCGTCTCGGTCCGCGCGTGCTCGTGCTGTGCGGGTCGGTGTGCCTCACCGCCGGATTCGCGTGGCTGTCGCGGGCCGGGACCGGCTACCTCGCCGGGGTCCTCGGGCCGACGCTGCTCGTCGCGGCCGGGATCGGCCTGGTGTTCCCGACGCTCATGGCCGCCGCGACCGCGGGGGTGCCGGAGGGTGACGCGGGGACGGCCGGCGGGCTGGCCAGTACGGCGAGCCAGGCCGGGTCGTCGATCGGTCTCGCGCTGCTCGCCACCGTCGGCGGCTTCGACCGGGTGTTCGTCGCGGCCGCCGGGATCGGGGTCGTGCTGGCCGTGGCGAGCACGCTCCTGCCGCGGCGTGAGAACGCCGGAGCCGGCGTCGGTGGGGGCAGCGGCGATGCGTCGGCCGGGCTTCAGCCGCGCCGCGTCGCGTGAGGGTGCCGGTGGCGCGTCGGCCGGGTTTCAGCCGCGCCGCGCCGCGTCGCGTGAGGGTGCCGGTGGCGCGTCGGCCGGGTTTCAGCCGCGCCGCGCCGCGCCGCGCCGGGTGAGGGTGCCGGTGGCGCGTCGGCCGGGTTTCAGCCGCGCCGCGCCGCGCCGCGCCGGGTGAGGGTGCCGGTGGCGCGTCGGCCGGGCTTCAGCCGCGCCGCGCCGCGCCGGGTGAGGGTGCCGGTGGCGCGTCCGCCGGGCTTCCGCCGCGCCGCGCGGTGTGAGGGGTGCCGGTACTCGTCGCCGGCCTGCCGCGGCGCGCCGCGTGACGGGAGCGCCGACCGGCGCCGGTGCACGGTATGTTGCCCGGCATGAGCGATGTCCCCTCGCCGCCCCCGGCCCGGCCGTTCCGCGAACTGCTGCCGCACTTCATCTGGGAGGGCGTCCTCCTGCTGGCCGCGATCGGCGTGACAATCGCGCTGTACAGCGGCAAGGGTCAGCGACTCTTCGAGACGGGCAGCATCTGGCTGCCCATCGCCTCGCTCGGCTTCGCCGCGGCCGGGATGTCCCTGTCGCTGCGCACCGGCACCCCCAACCTCGCCATCGGGTCCCTGGCCCAGCTGTCCGCGTACCTGTACGCCGACCAGGGCATGGGCGTCGCCCTGTTCGCGGTCGCCGGCATCGGCCTGGTGCTCGCCCTGCTCGTCGGGCTCACGGGCGTGCCCGGCTGGGCCGTCACGCTGCTCGGCGGCCTCCTCGTGCAGGCCATAGTGATCGGCCTCGACGACGGGAAGACCATCATCCTGCACGACCGGCCCGACACCTACTGGCCCTGGGGCGTCGCCTTCATCGTGCTGTCCATCGCCGGCGGGGTCGCCTTCGCGTTCCCTCCGGTCCGGCGGTACCTCTCCGCCAACCGCCCCGCCGGCGGCGAGGCGGGCGCGTTCAGCCTCGCCAAGCTCGTGGGCGCGCTGGTCGGCGTGTTCGGCTCGAGCGTCGCCGCGGCCCTGGCCGGGGTCGTGCTGACGATCCAGCTCGACTCGGCCAGCCCGATCGACACCGGCCTGACCCTCGCCGCGCTGGCCACCGTGCTGCTGGCCGGGGTGAGCCCGCTCGGGCGCCGCGCCGGTGTCCTCGGCGTCGTGCTCGCCGTCGTTATCTACGCCTGCACCCGGTACCTGCTGGTGCTGCAGAACCTCAGCGCGTGGCAGATGTTCCTCGTCGAGGCCCTGTTCGGCCTGTTCGGGGTCCTGGTCGTGTGGCTGCTCGAGCTCATCGGGCGGCGGGCGTCGCCGTTCGTCGTGGCGCGGCCGGCCCCGGTGCTCGCCCCGGGCTTCCCGCCGCCCGGCGCTTTCCCGCCGCCGGGTGGTTATCCGGTACCGGTGGGCGGCTACCCGGCCCAGCCCGCGCCCGGATATCCGGCTCAGCCCGGCTATCCGGCCCAGCCGGCGCCCGCCTCCCCGTATGCGCCGGCCGGTCCCGTGAGCCCGGCCCCGCCCACGCCGCCGTCGTCGGCCCCGCCCGCCTACGGTCCGCCCGCCTACGGTCCGCCCACGTCCGCACCGCCCGCATCCGCGCCTCCGGCCTCGGCCCCGCCCGCGTCGGCGCCTCCGGCGTACGGTCCGCCCACCTCGGCCCCGCCCGCTTCCGCGCCGCCGTCCTCTGCGCCGCCGTCCTCCGCGCCGCCCGCGTACGGTCCGCCCACGTCGGCGCCGCCGGCGTACGGGCCGCCGCCGGCCGGGATTCCGCCGCTGCCCGGTTCGCCGCCGCCGCCCTCCTCGGGGCCGAACTGGCCGCCCGCGCAGTGAGGGCCGCCGGTGCTCGGCGGGATCGATCGGGCACCGGCGGTACACCGGAAATCGGTTCGAAAAATCAGACGGCGTTGCGCTCCCGGATCGCGGGGTGTTTCGACCCCGGGGCGGTGAACCACGCCGCGGGCTCGTCGCGCAGGGCCTGCTCGATCCGCAGCCGGGCGAACGCCTCCAGCGGCGGGAGCCCGCCGGGCGCGAACCAGCGCATGTCCAGCGACTCCTCGTCGTTGACGCGGGCCTCGCCGGAGACGTACCGGCAGCGGAACCACACGTTGAGGTAGTCGCACTGGTCGCCGTTGGGGTAGGTGACCGGGTGCATCGCGACCCCGGCGAGGCGCTCCACGGCGATCTCGACGCCGGCCTCCTCGCGCACCTCGCGCACGATCGCGTCGGCGGGCTGCTCGCCGGGGTCGACCATCCCGGCGAGCAGTGACCACGTCCCGGTGTCGCTGCGCCGGCCGAGCAGCAGCTCCCCGGCGTCGTTGAGCACCACCGCCGACACGCCGGGCAGGAGCACGAGGTCGTGCCCGACGTGCCGGCGCAGGTTGCGAAGGTAGCTAGACATCCCCATGCGCGGGGACCTTAGCCGACTCCGGTACCGCCGCGGGGTCCTCCACGCTGTCGGCGACCAGCACGGGGCCCTCGCCGACGCCGACGGTGACCGTGTCGCCCGGCTTGATGCCCGCCGCCTGCGGGGACGGCAGGTCGACCAGGGCCTCGTCGCCGTCGCAGAGGCGTACCGACAGGCGGGTCAGCGCGCCGTGGAACGTGCGGACCACGACGAGCGCGCCGCCCTGATCCGACGCCTTCAGGGTCATCGCCTCGGGCCGCACCAGCACGACCACGGCGCCCGGGGTGGCCTGGCTGGCGTCGGCGAGCGGGCGGTCGGCGCCGAGCACGCGGACGGTGCCGTCGGACCCGAGGACGCCGGGCAGGCGGTTCATGGTGCCGACGAACTCGCCGACGAACGGGGTGGCCGGGCGGTGGTACAGCGTGTCGGGGTCGGCGAGCTGCTCGAGCCGGCCCGCCTTCATGACCCCGACGCGGTCGGCGACGCTGAGCGCCTCGCCCTGGTCGTGGGTGACGAACAGCGTGGTGATGCCGAGCCGCTGCTGGATGCGGCGGATCTCGTCGCGCAGCTGGACCCGGACCTGCGCGTCCAGCGCCGACAGGGGCTCGTCGAGCAGCAGCACCCGGGGCTCGATGGCCAGGGCGCGGGCCAGGGCGACGCGCTGCTGCTGGCCGCCGGAGAGCTGGTGCGGGTACCGCTTCCCGACCGGCCCGAGCCCGACGAGCTCCAGCAGGTCGGCGGCCCGCTTGCGCCGCGCGGCGCCGTCGACGCCGCGCACGCGCAGCCCGAAGGCGACGTTGTCGGCCGCGGTGAGGTTCGGGAAGAGGCTGAACGCCTGGAACACCATGCCCATGTCCCGCTTGTTCGGGGCGAGGCCGGTGATGTCCTTGTCGCCCACCCGGATCGTGCCGGCGTCGGCGGTCTCGAACCCGGCCAGGACCCGCAGGGCCGTGGTCTTGCCGCAGCCGGACGGGCCGAGCAGGGCGATGAACTCGCCGGGCTCGATGACGAGGTCGAGGCCGTCGAGCGCGTGGACGGCCCCGAAGCTGCGGCGCATGCCGAGCATGCGCACACCGACGGCGCTCATGCGTCACCTCCGCTTCGTTTCGTACCGCTCATGTGTCACTCCGTGAGGTTCGGCGCCGGTCCGCCAGGGACACGACGAGCAGCAGGACCCAGGTGAACAGCAGGCTGGCGGTGGAGACGGAGACGGACAGCTGCCCGTTCTCGCCCGATATCTTGACCAGCCACGTGGGGAGGGTGTCGAAGAGCAGGATGCTGGCGATCGTGTACTCGCCGAGGACCAGCCCCAGCGTGAGGAACGCCGCGCCGAGGACCGCGCCGCGCAGGTTGGGCAGCAGCACCCGCCACACCACGTCGAACCAGGACGAGCCGAGTCCGCGCGCCGCGTCCACGAGCGTGCGGGCGTCGATGGCGCGGATGCCGGCGTCCAGCGAGCGGTACGCGAACGGGGTGGCCAGCACGATGTACACCACGATGAGGATGATCGGCAGTTCCGGGTCCTGCGAGGAGACCAGCGCGTCGCCGAAGGGCGTGCCGGCGAGCTGGTCGGGGCCGAGCGCGAGCATGTCGCGCACGCCCGCCACGAGCGCGATCGGCGGGATGACCAGCGGCAGCAGCGACAGGCCCTCGACGATCGGGCGCAGTTTCGGCAGCCGCAGCGTGACGGCGAGCATCGCGGGCACGGTCACGAGCAGGACGCCGAGGACGGTCAGCACGGCCAGCGACAGCGACCGGCGCAGCGCCTCGGCGAAGCCCTCGGCCTGGGGGATGCTGGTGTAGTACTCGCCGGTGACCCCGCCGTTGACCTTGTCCTGGATCGTGAACCAGATCGCGGCGGCGAGGGGGACCAGGAAGTAGACGCCGGCGATGGCGAGCACGACGATCCGGCCGAAGTTGGTCCTCCGCCCGGGCTTGCGGACGGCCTCGGCGACCGGCCGGGTCAGGACCGCGGTCATCGCAGCCACCTCGCGGTGCGCCGTTCGATCGTCCAGTACGCGGCCATCACGACGCCGACCGTGACGATCATCTCGATGGCCAGGGCCGCGCCGACCCCGGCGTTGTCCGCCGACACGTTGCCGGACAGCGCGTTGGCGATCTGCAGCGTGACCAGCGGGACGGTGCCGCCGACCATCGCCTGCGCGGTCGCGAACGCCGACAGGGAGCCGCAGAACAGCAGCAGCGCCCCGGCCATGACCGGCGGGGCCAGCAGCGGGCCGGCGACGTGGCGCCAGTACTGGGCCCGCGTCGCGCCGAGGTTCTCGGCGGCCTCCGACCACTCCGCGCGCACGCCGTCGAGGGCGGGGGCGATGACGATGACCATCAGCGGTACCAGGAAATAGAGGTAGACGACGGCGAGGCCGCCGAACTGGTAGAGGCTGAACGGCGAGTCGGCCAGGTCGAAGCCGGTCCAGTCGTGCAGCAGGCTGGTGACGATGCCGGCGTTGCCGATCGTGGCGATGAACATGAACGCCAGCGGTACGCCGCCGAAGTTCGCCAGCACCCCGGACGCGGTGAGCACCAGCCGGCGCAGCACCGTCCCGCCCGAGAGGACGGCCCGCGCGACGAGCAGCCCGGCGCCGGCCCCGAGCACGGCGCAGACCACGGAGAGCTTGACCGAGCCCCAGAACGCCGAGCGGTACCCGGAGTTGAAGGAGCTGGCGAACGAGTCGCCCTCGAACGCGCCGGTCGCGAGCGCGATCACCGGCAGCACGAGGCCGACGA
Organism: Dactylosporangium sp. McL0621; assembly: GCF_049995355.1. Classification (NCBI taxonomy): domain Bacteria; kingdom Bacillati; phylum Actinomycetota; class Actinomycetes; order Micromonosporales; family Micromonosporaceae; genus Dactylosporangium; species Dactylosporangium sp. McL0621. The sequence continues at coordinate 6,285,329 of NZ_CP188259.1, read as the reverse complement.
GCATCACGATGAGGAACGGTGCGACCGCGAGCCACGGGCCGCACCGCCGGACACGGCCCGCGAGGGACCGTGTCCGGACGGCGGGTGCTGCGGGGGTCGTCACCCGGTCAGCGCCTTCGTCCAGCCGTCGGTGAGGACCTTCTTGGCCGCGTCGATCTGGTCCGGGCTGGGCAGCTCGGACTTGCTGGCGTCGACCTTCGGCAGGGCGGCGACGAGGGTGGCGTCGGCCTTGCCGGACGCGGTCATCTTCGGCAGCCGTACCGGCCGGGCCGAGCCCTTGAGCCACAGGTTCTGGCCCTCGTCGGAGAACAGGAACTCCTCCCACAGCCGCGCGGCGGCCGGGTGCGGGGCGGTCTTGTTGATCGCCTGGCAGTAGAAGTTGCCGTAGACGCCGTCGGTGGGCACGGCGACCTTCCAGTCGATGCCCTTGGCCTGCAGCTCCTTGGTGTAGCCGGCGTTGAGGTAGTCCCAGTCGATCGAGATCGGGGTCTCGCCCTTCTCGATGGTGGCCGGGGTGGACTCGACCGGGATGTAGTTGCCGGACTTCTTCAGCGCGGCGAAGTAGTCGATGCCGGGCTGGATGTTGGTGAAGCTGCCGCCGTTGGCCAGGGCCGCGGCGAAGACGCCGGCGAACGCCGAGCCGGACTTGGTCGGGTCGCCGTTGAGGGCGACCTTGCCCTTGTACTCGGGCTTCTTCAGGTCGGCCCAGGTCTGCGGGCAGTTGGCGATCTTCTTGGCGTCGCAGCCGATGGAGATGTAGCCGCCGTAGTCGTTGAACCAGGCGCCGGTGGCGTCCTTCTGGTTTTCCGGGATGTCGGCCCAGGTGGCGACCTTGTACGGGGCGAACAGGCCCTCCTTCGCGCCCGACTGGGCGAACGCGCCGCCGAGGTCGAGCACGTCGGGCGCGCGGTCCTGGCCCTTGAGCGACTTGACGGCGTTGATCTCGTCCTGGCTCGAGCCGTCGGGGTTGTCGCTGTTGACCTTGATGCCGTACTTCGTGCTGAAGGTGTCGATCAGCTCGCCGTAGTTCGCCCAGTCCCGCGGCAGCGTGATGACGTTGAGCTGGCCCTCGGCCTTCGCCGCGGTGACGAGGGCGTCGAGGCCGCCCAGGTCCTGCGCCGACGTCGCCGAGGCGGCGCCGGTCTTGTTGTTCTGGGCGTCCGCGGCCTTCTTGGACGAGCCGCAGCCGGCCACGGCGGCCACCACGGCCACCGACAGCAGGCCGGCGACGAGTCCGCGCCGGACGATATTGCGCTGCATGGAATGCTCCCGATGATGAGGAGCCGAAACGGCTTCGGCGGGCTCAGCGTCGGGTCGGGTGCTTGCCTGTTGTTGAACGCTGGATGTCAGTTCGGACGATAGGTTCCCAACACCCTCAGTACCGTGACCATGATCACGACGCGGTCGGGATTCTCGCGCGGCTGCTTGTATCTACGTGCGTATCTGCGCTCGGCGTCTCGCACTGCTTCCGGATCGCGTTCGATCACGGCGTAGCCCTCTATGGTGCTCCAGCGCCGTCCGTCGATCTGACAGATGGCGATTTTGCCGGTGTACTCGATATTGCGGACTTTTTGCGATTTGCCGGATGTGATGATCCAGGCCTTCGCGGTTTCCGGGTCGTAGATCGCGCCCACCGGCACGCTGTGCGGCGTCCCGTCGCGGCGGATCGTCGTCACCGTGCACAGGTGGCGCTCGGTCCAGAACTCGGCCAGCTCGCTCACGACGCGGTCACCTTGCCGTCCTCGACCCGGATGTGCCGGTTCGTGTGTACCGCCTCCAGCATCTGCCGGTCGTGCGTCACCAGCAGCAGCGTGCCCGGGTAGTTGTCCAGGGCCGACTCCAGCTGCTCGATCGCCGGCAGGTCCAGGTGGTTGGACGGCTCGTCGAGCACGAGGAGGTTCACGCCCCGGCCCTGCAGCAGCGCGAGCGCGGCCCGGGTCCGCTCGCCGGGGGAGAGGGCGGCGGCCGGGCGGTTCACGTGGTCGGACTTGAGCCCGAACTTGGCCAGCAGTGTCCGCACATCGGCGGGATTCTGCTCCGGTACCGCCAGCCGGAACGCGTCGAGCAGCGAGTCCCCGCCCTCGAACAACCGCCGGGCCTGGTCCACCTCGCCGACGACGACCCCGGGGCCGAGGTGGGCCCGGCCCTCCTCCAGCGGGATGCGGCCGAGCAGCGCGCCGAGCAGCGTCGTCTTGCCGGACCCGTTGGCGCCGGTGATCGCGACCCGGTCGGCCCAGTCGATCTGCAGGTCGACGGGGCCGAGGGTGAACGTGCCGCGGCGTACCACCGCGTGCGACAGGGTGGCCACGACCGCCCCGGCCCGCGGCGCGGCGGCGATCTCCATCCGCAGCTGCCACTCCTTGCGCGGCTCGTCGACGACCTCGAGGCGCTCGATGAGCTTCTCGGTCTGCCGCGCCTTGGCCGCCTGCTTCTCCGTCGACTCGATCCGCTTCGACTTGCCGATCTTGTCGTTGTCGGGCTGCTTGCGGCGGGCGTTCTTGACGCCCTTCTCCATCCAGGCGCGCTGCATGCGGGCGCGCGCCTCGAGGTCGGACCTCTGGTCGGCGTAGTCCTCGTAGCGCTCCCGGGCGTGCCGCCGGGCGATCTCGCGCTCCTCCAGGTAGGCCGAGTAGCCGCCGCCGTAGAAGCGGATCAGCTGCTGGTGCAGGTCGAGCTCGAGGATCGCGGTGGCGGTGCGGGTCAGGAACTCCCGGTCGTGGCTGACGATCACCGCCCCCGCCCGGAGCTGTTCGGTAAAGCGTTCCAGCCGTTCGAGGCCGTCGAGGTCGAGGTCGTTGGTGGGCTCGTCGAGGAGGAAGAGGTCATAGCGCGACAGCAGCAGGCTGGCCAGGCCCGCGCGGGCCGCCTGACCGCCCGACAGCGCGGTCATCTCCAGGTCGAGGTCCACGGCCAGGCCCAGGTCGGCCGCGGTCTCGGCGGCCCGCTCGTCCAGGTCGGCACCGCCCAGCGCCAGCCAGCGTTCCAGGGCGACGCTGTACTCCTCCGCCGCTCCCTCGTCGCCGCTGAGCGCCTCGGCCGCGGCGTCCATACGCGCCTGCGCCTCGGCGACGCCGGTGCGGCGGGCCAGGAACGCGCGCAGCGTCTCGCCCGGGTGCCGGTCGGGCTCCTGCGGCAGGTAGCCGATGGTGGCCGTGGGCGGGTTGAGCTGCACGACGCCCTGCTCCCGGGGGAGCAGCCCGGCGATGGTGCGCAGCAGCGTGGACTTGCCGGCCCCGTTGACCCCGACCAGGCCGATCACATCTCCGGGGGCCACCACCAGGTCCAGGCCGCTGAAGAGCGCCTTGTCCCCGTGTCCGGCCGCGAGATCCTTGACCACGAGCGTTGCAGCCACGCCGTCTTTCCTCCATTTTTGTCGTACCTCGGGTCTAGTGTCCCTGGTGCATTCAGGGTGGTCGCCGCGCCCCTTCGGCGATCGAGGAGTAGCGTGAATTCTGAAACGCTGACGGATCGAAACGGCTTGCTCTAACAGGAGAGACGCCTTGAGCACAACAGCACCTGCGGCCGCGGGGGAAGACACCGAACTGACCCACCGCCAGATCGTCACGATCCTGGTCGGACTCATGATGGCGATGTTCCTGGCCGCGCTAGACCAGACCATCGTGTCGACCGCGATGCGCACCATCGCCGACGATCTCGGCGGCTTCTCGTTGCAGGCGTGGGCGACGACGGCGTTCCTCATCACCTCGACGATCTCGACGCCGCTGTACGGGAAGCTGTCGGACATCTACGGCCGCAAACCGTTCATCCTGTTCTCGATCGGCATCTTCATCGTCGGCTCGGTGCTGTGCGGCATCGCGACCTCGATCTACGAGCTGGCCGCGTTCCGGGCGGTGCAGGGCATCGGCGCCGGCGGCCTGTTCTCGCTCGCCTTCGCCATCATCGGCGACGTGGTGCCGCCCCGCGAGCGCGCCAAGTACCAGGGGTACTTCCTCGCCGTCTTCGGCACCTCCAGCGTCCTGGGCCCGGTGCTCGGCGGCTTCTTCGCCGGCGCCGACAAGATCGTCGGCATCACCGGCTGGCGCTGGATCTTCTACATCAACGTGCCGATCGCGGCCGCGGCCTTCTTCGTCGTCATGCGCTTCCTGCACATCCCGCACCGCCGCCAGGACCACCGCATCGACTGGCCCGGCGCGGTGGCGCTCATCGTCTGCCTGGTGCCGCTGCTGACCGTCGCCGAGCAGGGCCGCGAGTGGGGCTGGGGCTCCGGCCGCTCGCTGCTGTGCTACGGCATCGGCGCCCTCGGCCTGGTGCTGTTCCTGCTGGCCGAGGCCGCCTACAAGGACGAGGCGCTGCTGCCGATGCGGCTGTTCAAGGGCCGCACGTTCTCGGTCGCCTCGATCGCCAGCTTCATCCTGGGCATGGCGATGTTCGGCGGGCTGCTGACCCTGCCGCTCTACCTGCAGATCGTCAAGGGCGCGACCCCGACGAAGGCCGGCCTCATGCTGCTGCCGCTCGTGCTGGGCATCATGACCGGCTCGATCGTCTCCGGCCAGACCATCGCCCGCACCGGCCGCTACCGCCTCTTCCCGATCGTCGGCTCGGTGCTGATGCTGGCCGCCCTCGGGCTGTTCTCGCAGATCGGCGCGGACACGCCGCTGTGGCGCACGATGCTCATCATGGCCCTGATGGGCCTCGGCCTCGGCGGCAACATGCAGCCGGTCATCACCGCCGTGCAGAACGCGGCCAACCCGCGCGAGATCGGCGTGGCCACGTCGACGGTGACGTTCTTCCGCTCGATGGGCGGCACCCTGGGCGCCGCGGTCTTCCTGTCGGTGCTCTTCAGCCTCCTGCCGGACAAGATCAAGGGCGCGTTCGGCGCCGCCCAGTCGAGCCCGGACTTCCAGGCGGCGGCTCGGGCCCACCCGGACCAGGCCCAGGCGATCCAGCAGATGTCGAAGGCGGGCTCGGCGGCCACCTTCAACGACACGTCCTTCCTGAACAAGCTCGTCGCCCCGCTCGCGCACCCGTTCAAGGTCGGCTTCTCCGACTCGATGAGCATCGTGTTCATGGTGGCCACGGGCATCATGGTCGCCGGCCTGATCGTCATCCTCTTCCTGCCGGAGATCCCGCTGCGCTCGATGTCGGCCGCACAGCAACGGGCGGCCGAGGACGCCGCCGAGTCGGGCGCGGGCTCCGCCCAGGCTCCTTCGGGCGGCGCCGCGCCGTCAACCACACCGGCGTCGCTCAGCGGTGCCGCGCCGTCGACCGCATCCGCGTCGCTCAGCGGCGCCGCGCCGTCGGGCGCACTCGCATCACCCAACGGCGGTTCGCTGTCCGGCGCCTCCGCGTCGCCCGGCGGCGGCTCGGTGTCCGGCGCGCACAGGTCTTCGAACGGCGGCTCGTCCGTGTCCGCCGACGATGGCTCGCCCGCGTCGCCGAACGGTGGCCCGGCTGCTTCCTCGCTCGCCGGCTCGTCAGCTTCTCCGGGCGGCGGCTCGACTTCCTCGGCGGCGGCCGGCTCGCCCGTGTCGTCCAACGGCGGCTCGGCTGCTTCCTCGCTCGCCGGCTCGGCTGCTTCGTCGGTCGCCGGCGCGCCGGCTTCTTCCGGCAGCGGCTCGCCCGTGTCTTCCAACGGCGACTCGGTTTCCTCGGCGGCGGCCGGCTCGCCCGCGGCCGCCGGCTCCGCCGCTTCCGCGGTTGCCGGTTCATCGGGGTCCTCAGCCGGCGGCTCGACGGCACCCTCCTACGGCGGCTCCCCGACAACGGCCTTCGACGCGACTGCGTCAACCGGCGGCAACGGCGCCACGTCGGCGGGCGGCGCCCACGAGGCCGACGGGACGGCCCCGCCGATCGACCACACGCCGTCGCATGCGGCAGACGGCGGTGCCCACGAGGCCGAGGGCCAGGCGACCCCGTCCCCGGAGACCCCGCCGCGCCACGCTCGCTGACACCTTCGGCAACGCCGGGCTCTGCTTGAGGCCCACCCGCGCCGCCGCCCGCTGAAGATCCGCCAGCGGGCGGCGGTTCGCTGGGAGCGCGCCCACGCCATGTTCGCTACTGCGCGGCGCTGCCCACGCCGGAGGCCGCCCGCACCTCGTTCGTTGCCAGTCGGCCAGCGGGCGGCGGTTCGCTGGGAGCCCGCCCGCGCAATATTCGCTGCCGGGCGGCGCTGCCCCGTTGGAGCCCGCCCGCACCTCGTTCGCTGACAAACAAAGACGCGGCGGCTCCCTCCATTGGAGCCGCCGCGTTCTTTGGTCTGGTAGTTGTGACGGACCGGCCCGAGCACGAGCTGACTCGCCGCCGTTCCAGTCACTGACGTTGCTCGTACTCGGGCGCGGCTGGCCCTGGTCGCGCCGTTGTCCACGTATCGCCGTCCGTGACCGGATCATCGGAATCTGGAACAGGTCGCATGTCCCGTGGTGTCGGTGCGTGTTCGGTCGAGACCCTCTACACCGACTACGTCGTCGAGTGGCGACGCACCTGTTCCGTTCAGTCACTTAACCTAGCATCCTAGGATGCTCTAGCGGGTGTGGCCCGGGTCCCGTGCTGGTCTTGTCACCGCTCATGCCCGGCCGCGAGCCAGGCGAGGTAGTCCGCGACCGCTCGTTCGAGAGGCCACTGCGGCGTCCAACCTTCGGCGGCGAGCCGATCGGTGTCGAGGTAGGGGAGTGGCCCCGGGCTGGAGGCCCCGTCCGCGAGCGCCGGCTCCGCCTCGGGGTACACGGCAGCAATCGCCGCGGCCACCTCGGCGTTGGTGGTCGCACGCCCGGACCCCACGTTGTACACCCGATGCCGCAGCGCCGGAGCCGTGGCCAGCAGCGCGAGGGCGGCGCCACAGTCCCGGGCGTACAGAATGTCGACCCCATCCCCGGCGTACACCGTCCCCGGCCCACCCGCGCCCCGACGACCACCGCCTCCTTGGCCGCCGTCCCGGCCGGTGTGGTCATGCGCTTCCTCGCGGGGCGATTGCGCGTGGTCGCGGAGTCCCTCGTCGCGCTGCTCTTTGCCGTGGTCCTGGAGTTCGGCGCCGCGTGCTTCGGCGCGGTCCTGGGCTTGTTCATCGGTCTGGTCCTGGGCTCCCTCGCCACGCGGTTGGGTGCGGAGCTGGTCGCCCTTGTCGCCCTGGTGCTGGGCTTCGTCCCCGCGCCGTTCGCGTTGGGCGGCCGCGGCGTGGATCAGGGCCGGGGCCGCGATGAAGGGACTGGCGGTGCGGCCCTGCGGACCCCAGATGCCGCCGATGCGGGCGACCACGACGTCCAGACCGCTGGCCAGGGCGAGGATCTCCGCCGTCTTCTTCGACGCCGGGATGGGGTGCGGCGACGCGAGGGGGAGCGGGGCTTCCTCGCGCCAGGGGTACTCCTCGACGCCCGCGTACACCCCGATCGTGCTCGCCAGGACCACGCGCTGCACATCCCACTCGGCCGCGGCGCGAAGGATCGCGAAGGTCGCCGCCGTGTTCTGTTGCAGGTCGTCCAGCGGTGTCCCGCCGAGCGGCGCGGCGGCCAGGTGCACGATCGTGGTGATGCGGTGTTGCCGGCCGAGCGCGGAGAGTGACTGCGGGTCGGTGCAGTCGACGACCGCCGTCCCGACCCCGGAGGGTATGAGCGATGATGACTTCGGGTGACGGGATGCGGGCAGGGCGGGCGCGCCGAGGTCGAGCACGGCGCGGGTGGTGTGCGTGCCGATGAAGCCGAGGCCGCCGGTAATCAGGATCAAGGCGCAGGTCTCCCCAGGTCGCAGCGATCGATAGCGTGCTAGCGAAATGTAGCCGGGAAAGTCGTTAGCATGCAAACGTGGCTGACCTGATCCGATTGCTGACCCGCGCCCACAAGCTGCTCCGTGCCGCGGCCGACGAGGCGATGAGCGCGCACGGCGTACGGATCGGCCAGAACCTCGTCCTCGAGGTGTTGTGGGACCGTGACGGCCTGTCACCGGGAGAGCTGGCCGCGCGCCTGAACGTCACCACGCCGACGGTGGTGAACACGGCGACACGCCTGGTGAACGACGGCCTGATCGAGCGCCGCCCCGACCCGAGCGACAGGCGTCTGGTCCGGCTGTACCTGACCGAGAAGGCCCGCGCCGCCCAAGCCCCCATAACCGAAGCCCGCCGGAACCTGGCCGATCACGCGTTGGCGACGCTGACCGAGGAGGAGCGCGAGGTCATGGCGGTCGCCCTCCAGAAGATCATCGACCGCATGCAGTCACCGCCGACGCCGACGTAGTGGTGCGCGCGCCCGCCGCTGAAGGGCGTGCAGGCTGTCCGTGACAACGCGTCGGTCGCGCCTTCCGGGAGCTCGGACGGTTCCGGTAGTGCCTGCGCCGCGCTTCGACCCGTTGGTTGTGAGCACGTGGCCGCCGTGCCATTGCTGGCGCGGCGGCCGGCGTTCAGTTCGCGGCGCGCCAGTTCTGGCGGGTGATGAGGACGCGGGCCTCGTCGGAGTACTCGGCTTCGACCGTGACCGCGTACTGCCCGGCCTGCAGTGAGCTGCGCGAGGTGAAGTCCCGGCGGCCGCCGGTGAGCGCGTGGGCGATCGCGCCGAATACGCCGCCCCACAGTGCGCCGATGAGGATCGTCGTGAGCAGGACGCCGAGCCAGTTCGAGTTGCTGAACAGCGTGAAGAGGATGCCGACGAAGAGCCCGAACCAGGCCCCGCTGGCGACGCCCGCGAGCGCGGCCCGCCCGATGGTGAGGCGGCCGAGGACGTTCTCGACCAGGCGGAGGTCGGTACCGATGATCGCGGTCCGCTCGACGGGGAACCCATTGTCGGAGAGGTAGTCGACGGCCTGCTGCGCCCCGGCGTAGTCGGCGAAGCGGGCGACGGTCACGGTGCTGCGGTCGAGCTCGACGAGCTCGTCGATGTTCGGGTCGGGCTCGGGGGGTTCTTCCAGTGGAGGCGTCGTCATGCGGGTCAGGGTAGAGATGTCCGGGTCATCCCGCCCGTCACGCCACGACGATTTGAGCGGACCGTCATCGCCCTGGCATCCAACAGCCCTCTCCGCGAGCCGGCCCTCACCGAGCGTGCCGCAGCCAGCCGGACGAGTCACGCAGGCCGCCGACCCTGAGGTCGTGGGCCGCCCCCTCGGGGTCGGTCGCCGGGCGACCGCGCCATCACACTGCGGAAGCATCCGGGGCGTGACTCAGGGGTTCTTCGGGGCGTCACCCGAGGTTGTCGGGGAACGTCAGCGGGCAACCTTGCAGGCATGACCGACATCAAGCGCCTCCGCCGATCGCGATCCGACCGAACCGTCGCCGGCGTGCTGGGCGGCATCGCCGAGTACCTCGGGACCGATCCCACCATGGTCCGCGCCGTGTTCCTGCTGTCCATCCTGCTGACCGGCGGCCTGGCCGTCCTGGCGTACCCGATGCTCTGGATCGTCATGCCCGACTCCCCGCCGTCGCCGGTGAGCCCCGCACCGAACGATCACCTGACCTACGGCGCGTGAGCACCAGCGGACTTTTTGGGTGTACCTCCGGCAGCAGACCGCCCGCGCAGACGCGAATGCGGAGCGCCCGCTCCTACGCCCAATCGGCCCGCCCGCTCCTACGCCCAGCCGAGCCCGCCCGCTTCTACGCCTAATCGGCCCGTCCGCTCCACGCCCAACCGGGCCCGCCCGCTCATACGCCGAATCGAGCCCTCCCGCTTCTACGCCCAGTCGGGCCCTCCCGCTCCTACGCCCAGACGGACGGTGCGGCCCGTACGCCCGCTCGACGCACCGCACGTAGGCCGTCTCGGAGGCGTCCCGTACGCCCAATCCGGACACCCCATCCGCAATCGATCCGGGAAGCGACCGTGCAGCACGGTTCGAGGCGCCGCTGTTGCCGGTGAGCACTGCGCCGGACGATCATCTGCCCTATGGTGCGTGAGTGGCCCGTGACATCTCCGTGACGATTCAGTCGCGGATCGTGCCGCCCTCGGTGCCTCCGGTGAGCGAGACGGTCCTGCTGGCGCACGATGGGCCGGAGTATGAGCGAGTTGCCGGCCTCACCGGCCGCTTCCCGCACGAGCACGTCGCGCTGCTGTCACCGGGCAGTCGCAATGAGTGGTACTCGGCCAACCCGGCTTACGCCACCGCTCTCACGCACAATGTGTTACCGAAGCTTCCGCCCGGGCCGGTGGTCGGCCTCGGTGCGAGCCTCGGCGCGCTGGCCCTGCTCCACGCCGAGACGCGCCATCCGGGCAGCTTCGCCGGGCTGTTCCTGCAGTCGGGGAGCTTCTTCACCGCGGAGCTCGACCCGCAGGAGGCGGGCTTCCCGTGGTACCGCCGCATTCTTGCCTTCGTCCAACGCGCCCGTCCCGTCCGATCCCGCGTCGTGCTGACGTGCGGCAAGGACGAAGAGAACCTGCTCAACAACCGGGCGATGGCGGCCCGCCTCGGCGTGCCGCTGCTCGAGGTGCCAGGGGGTCACTCAATGACCACCTGGCGTGACGCGCTCGATCCGCACCTGCACCGTCTCCTGCAGGAGGTCAACGATGACCACGTCAGAACCCACCGTGACGATCCCGCCGCCGACCACCCAGACGCCGGCGGGACCGCCGTTGTCTGATCCGCCAAGTACCGGAGCTGTGCCAGGCCGACGAGCCGGCGGCGCCGAACCGACGCCCTCGACCCAAGGTGATCCGGACCGCGCCGGTTTCACGGACCGCGCCGGTTTCACGGACCGCGCCGGTTTCACGGACCGCGCCGGTTTCACGGACCGCGCCGGTTTCACGGACCGCGCCGGTTTCACGGACCGCGCCGGTTTCACGGACCGCGCCGGTTTCACGGACCGCGCCGGTTTCACGGACCGCGCCGGTTTCACGGACCGCGCCGGTTTCACGGACCGCGCCGGTTTCACGGACCGCGCCGGTTTCACGGACCGTGACGGTGTTGCGGCGCCCTCGGAGACGGTGACCGCTGATGATGTCGGCGCTGCGGCCGAGGTTCGGACCGGTGGGGGCGTGCCGCGGCAGCGGGTGGCCGGCAAGCCTTCGCCGGCGGGGGAGGGCGGCGACCCCGGCGTGCGTGAGCATCTCGTCGGGCTGCTGCTGGGCACGGAGCAGGACTGGCCGCGGGCGTACGAGGCGCTCGTCGGACGGCTCGGGACGGTCACGGCCGGTGACGGGAGCCGGCATCGACTGCGGACCGAGCGGGTCACCATCGAACCGTTCAGTCTTCGTGACCGTCCGGCCCATCAGCTGGTCATCGACCGGCTCGCCTACTGGTACTACCACCCGCGCGAGTGGCTCAAGAAGATCGCGCTCATGGACGACGTGTACCTGCTCAACAGCCCGTTCACGTTCCAGTCCATGGAGAAGCACGCGGCCTACTGCGCCATGATGCGGCTCGGGCTGCACGTGCCCGAGACGGTCCTCGTGCCGTACAAGAACCCGGTCGACCATGCGAAGTGGGCGTACACCGCGGAGCGATACAACCGGCAGTTCGACCTCGACGCCGTGGCGGAGCGCCTCGGGTACCCGCTGTTCATGAAGCCGTACGACGGCGGCGCCTGGGTCGGCGTGTCCCGAGTCGCCGACAGCGAGCAGTTGCACACCGCCTACGACCAGTCAGGCGAGCGCCTGATGCACCTGCAGCAGTCGATCGAGCACTACGACGTGTTCACGCGGTCGCTCTCGGTAGGCCCCGAGACCATGGTCATGAAGTTCCGGCCCTCGCTGCCGATGCACGAGCGGTACGAGGTCGCGCACGGGTTCCTCACGGACGAGGTCGGCGACGAGGTCGTCACGATCTCGCGGCTGGTCAACGCGTTCTTCCGCTGGGAGTTCAACTCCTGTGAGTGCCTGGTCCGTGACGGTGTGGTGTACCCGATCGACTATGCGAACGCGTGCCCGGATGTCGCGCTGACGAGCCTGCACTACTACTTTCCGTTCGCGATGACGGCGTTGCTGCGCTGGTCGGCGTTCTGCGTGGTGACCGGCCGGCCGGCGCGCCTGGACATGGACTCGGCGCGCTACTTCGAGATCGGCGACAACACGCCCGACTACCGTGAGAAGCTGCGTGGCTACCGGGCGCTGGCCGACGAGTACTTCGAGATCGACCGTTACCGCGAGTTCTGCGACACGACGCTGCGTCACGTCCCCGAGCTGGTCGCCGAGTGGGTGAGCTCCGCCGAGTTCGACGAGCTGCTCGTGAGCACCGTCCGCACCACGTATCCGGCCCACGAGCACGATCGGTTCATCGCCCACTTCCGCGGCCTCCTCGGACAGTGGCGGCACGAGAACGCATCGTAGCCGGCGCGATGCCGCTGGCTGGCGGCCCGCCCTCGGGGTGTTAGGCCCGCCCTCGGGGTGCTACTGCGTGTGGCGGCCCGCCCTCGGGGTGTTAGGCCCGCCCTCGGGGTGCTTCTGCGTGTGGCGGCCCGCCCCCGGGGTGTTAGGCCCGCCCTCGGGGTGCTTCTGCGTGGCAGGCCGCCCTCAGGGTGCTACTGCGCGGCAGCCTGCCCTCCATGAATGGTGCGAACCGTCTGTGCCGTTGCGGTGCCGTGGCGGATTTGTGCGATGAGCGGCTGACGGTGTTGCAGCGCGGCGGGGAGGGCAGAGGGCGTGCACGGTAGCGGCACTGTGCGTGGTGCGTCGGCGGCGTGATGTGGTTCACGAGGAATGTCGCTCGAACCGGTGACGCTGTGGTAGTGCACGTCACAATCCGTAGTTTGGGCTGGTGGTGGTCCGTAACGTCGGTGGTGTCAATCGTTTCCGATCGTTTGAAGGAAGTCCTGCATGGGTCCGTACGAGCACCCCGCCTGGTGCGCCAGGGGTCACCGCTGCAACCTCGGTGAACACCGGGCGCACCCGATGGTCATGGAGGTCGACGGGGTCGGCAAGGTTCTGATCACCCGGGTACTCGGGAACAACGGACGGGAGCGGGTGGAGGTCGCCGGGTCCGCATACCTCACGGCCAAGGGGCCGGCGGCGAACCGTCAGGTTGACCGCACGCTGCGTGGCTTCGCCCACGTGATGGCCAGTGCCGCCGCTCGGTGAGCGTTCCGTCAGTTGATCGATACGCCCCGTGTCGAGGGGTGGTTGCGGCGAACGCCGTCAGTAAGGGGAGCGGCCGGCGGTGTCAGCGGGGCCAGTCGCGCAGGCGGAGGCGCAGCGCGGCGATGCGCGACTCGTCCAGGCCGTAGAAGGCGAACCGGCCGTCGTCCAGGCGGTCCAGGTAGCGGCCCGCGGCCACCACGTCGTCGAACTCCAGGGCGGGATCCTGACGGCGGGCCAGTTCCAGGAGCTCGCCGACCGAGTACCGCTCCATCGCCGCGGCCACGTCGATGTAGTCGCGCACCTCGCGGCGGTTGACCAGTGCGGCGACCTTCGTGGCGATCAGGTCGTCCAGGTGCATGACGGGGCCGACGTCCATCATGACGGGACTGTGGCGGCGATCGAGGCGAGAGAGCGTCAGCCGTACCGTGCGCGCTCCGTCACCCACCGTGAACTCTCGCTGGTCGAAGCCGGCGAACAGTTCGAGCAGGTCGTCGGCCTCTTCCTCGTGGACGGTGTACCCGGCCTCGCGCAGGGCCGCGCAGACGGCGTCCGCGGCCGCGCCCGCCGCGCCGTCGGTGTCCGTGAAGAGGTCCACGTCCTCGGTCGGGCGCTCGACCAGCCCGTTGATGAGCCAGGCGAACCCGCCGCCCAGGACGAAGCCGTGCCGTTCGGCCACGGCGAGCGCGACGCGGGCGACGTCGGTGTAGAAGGGGATCACGTGACGCGCTGCGGGATCACCGGGCGCGCAGGGCGGTGTGACGGGCCTCCCACGCACGGCGTACGCCGTCGGGCAGGTTCAGCTCCGGCCAGACCCGCACCAGGATCTTCTTGTTGAGGAAGCGGCGCAGCTCGTCGTGGCGGATCGCCTCGCGCAGCACGTTCTCGTACATCCACAGGAGCAGGTCGTGGTTGTCGAGGTCGAACGCGCGGTGCGGATTCCACATCAGCCGCTGCGGCAGTTCGACGATGCCGCGGACGGGTCCGCGCAGCTCATCGAGGGTGCGGGCGACGAGCGCAGGGCGGTGCGGCCGGGCCAGATAGGCCAGGGGTCCGCGGGCCGGCTCGTCGTGCATGGCCGAAGTGTACCTGTATTCCGCTTTCGCAGAACCTCAGCGCGCGTTCTGCCGCGGAATGACGACCTCGCGGAAGATGAGCTGAATCGCGGCGACAACCGGAATGGCGATGAGCGCGCCGACGACGCCCATGAGGGCCACGCCGACGAGTACCGAAATGATGGCCGCCAGGTCGGAGACCTTGACCGCGCGGCGCATCACCGTCGGGTAGATGAGGTAATTCTCGACCTGCTGGTAGATGACGAAGAAGATGACGCACGCGATGCCGGCCTGCAGCGAGGTCGCGAAGCCGACAATGGAGACGACGACGGCGCCGAGCGTCGCACCGATCTGCGGGATGAGGTCGGTGATGGCGACGAGGACCGCGAGGGCGTACGGATAAGCGACGCCGAGAATGAGCAGGAACACGAACGACGACAGGCCCGCGACCACGGCGATCGCCAGCGCACCGCCGAGGTAGGCGCCCACCTTGGCCAGGATCTCGTCGCCGAGCAGCCGCACGCGCTCGCGGCGGGTCGCGGGGACGAGCTTGTAGCCGCCCTCCTTGAGGCGTTCGAAGGCGCCCATGAAGTACACCGTGAGAATGATGACGGTCAAGATGTTGAACAGTGCCGAAAACGCGACCTGGACCCCGCCCCAGACCCCTCCCAGGGCCTTCGTGATGTTGCCCGCGGTCGCGACGTTCTTGAGCTGGTCGAGCAGCTGGTAGTCGTCGTTGAGCTTGTTCAGCTGGTCATTGCGCTGGAGGTTGTCGATGTACTGGGGCAGGTTCTCGACGAGGTCGTTGCTCTGCTGCACCAGCGGCGGAATGAGCGCGACGATGCCGCCGCACAGGACCAGCATCGCGCCGATGCCGACGGCGGCGACCGCGAGCCCGCGGGGCATGCCCCACTTCACCAGCCGTACAACTGCGGGATTCAGGCCGATCGCCAGGAACATCGCGATGAAGATGAGGATGAGAATCGAGCGGACGTTTTGTACGGCGAGATAGGCGCAGTAGGCCAGGAGCAGGCCGAGCCCGGCGGTGAAACCGATGATCAGCGGCGAGCGGCGCATCGGCGGCCCGGGCGTGCCGAAGCGGGGCGGCTCCTCGATGACCACGACCTCGACCTCGACGTCGGGCGCGTCGTCCTGGGCACGCTCGGCGGGGGCGGGCGGCTGCAGCACCTCGTCCTGCACTGTGAACTCCCTGGGAAGTCAGATGGTCTTGGGGCAGGGTACCGGGTGCGCGCACGGGAGGACCGCTAGCGTTATGACATGGCAGATCTGGTGTACCCACCGGTCATCGCGACCGCGAGGACCGCGTTCCGCGCGCTCAACATGAAAATCACGATCGCGGGCGAGGAGCACGTCCCCACGAGCGGGGGCGCCGTGATCGCCTGCAACCACATCTCGTACCTGGACTTCATCTTCTGCGGCCTGGGCGCGCGCAAGTCCAAGCGGTTCGTGCGCTTCATGGCCAAGGAGTCGATCTTCCGCAACCGCATCGGCGGCCCGCTCATGCGCGGCATGCACCACATCCCCGTCGACCGCGACGCCGGGATGGCCTCGTACAAGGCCGCCCTCAACGCACTCAAGGCGGGCGAGGTCGTCGGGGTGTTCCCCGAGGCTACGATCAGCCAATCGTTCATGATCAAGGATTTCAAGAGCGGCGCCTCCCGCCTCGCCGCGGCGACCGGCACGCCCCTCGTGCCGATGGTCCTGTGGGGCACGCAGCGCTTCTGGACCAAGGGCCGGCCGCGCGACCTCACGAAGCGTGGTGTCGCCGTCACCATCATGATGGGCGAGCCCCTGCACCCCGAACGGCGCGACAATCAGGACTCCGTCAACGAGGAACTGCGCGCACGCATGACGTCGATGCTGGATCGGGCGCAGCGGGCGTACCCGCAGCAGCCCGCCGGCCCCGATGACTCCTGGTGGTTGCCCGCTCACCTGGGCGGCACCGCACCCCTTCCAGCCGTTTACGAATCGGAGGCCCAGTGAGCCCGGCCGAACCCACCGACCTGCTCGTCCTGCTGAGCGAGCTCGAGCCCGTCGTCGAGGAGAACCTCAACCGGCACCTGGCCACGGCCAAGGAGTGGTTCCCGCACGAGTATGTGCCGTGGAGCGAGGGCCGTGACTTCGACGGTGTGCTCGGCGGCGAGGCGTGGGAGCCGGGGCAGTCGAAGCTGTCCGAGGTCGCCCGGATCTCCCTCGTCGTCAACCTGCTGACCGAGGACAACCTGCCCAGCTACCACCACGAGATCGCCACGGTGTTCGGCCGTGACGGAGCGTGGGGGACCTGGGTGCACCGGTGGACCGCCGAGGAGGGCCGGCACGGCATCGCGATCCGTGACTATCTGCTTGCTACGCGTGCGGTCGACCCGATCGCGCTGGAGCGGGCCCGGATGGCGCACATGGAGGGCGGCTTCCAGAACTCGTACGAGGGGCTCATCGAGTCCGTCGCGTACGTGTCGTTCCAGGAGCTCGCCACGCGCGTGTCGCACCGCAACACCGGCGCGATCTCCGGCGACCCGATCTGCGAGCAGCTCCTGGCGCGCGTCGCCGCCGACGAGAACCTACACATGATCTTCTACCGCAACCTGCTCAACGCCGCGTTCGACGTCGCGCCCAACACGGCGATGCGGGCCGTGGCCAAGGTGGCGTCCTCGTTCCAGATGCCCGGGCACACCATCGAGAACTTCGGGCGCAAGTCGGTGCAGATCGCCAAGGCCGGCATCTACGACCTGCGGCTGCACCACGACGATGTGCTCACGCCGGTGCTGCGGCAGGTCCGCGCGTTCGACCGTCCGCTGTCCGGTGACGGGGAGGCGGCGCGGGAGGAGCTCGCGACGTTCCTGGCCGACCTCGACACGCAGGCGACGCGGTTCGTGGAGCGCCGCGACGCACAGCGGGCGCGGGCCGCGGCTCACGCGTGATCGGTCTGCTCTAGCGCGGTTCGCTCCCCGCGTTCCCTGTGGTTCGTCCCGCGGGCGTCGCCTTTCCACTGGCGGCGCCCGCGTTTCCATGTGCGGCGTTTGTTCCTCGACTGCTCGGCGCCGACGGCTCGGCGCTCGGTTGTCCGCTTGCCGCCCGGAAGGCGTGGGCCGGCGCCGACGGTTTAGCGCTCGGTCGTCCGCTTGCCGCCCGGAAGGCGTGGGCCGGCGCCCACGGCTCGGCGCTGGGTCGTCCCTAGCCGCCTCGGCGCGCGCTCTGCTCGGCCCACGCCTCGGCGCCCGGAATGCACGGCTCGGCGCCGGGGGCCCGGCGCCCGGCGGCTTCTCCTGGGCTCCCGCTGTCCGTCGGGCACCTTGACCGGTCGCGTCGATCGCCCAGCTCGTCGCCGCTACTCGGTGTAGTCGACGTTGGCGATATCCGTCACCGGCGCCGTTGCCTGGCGTTGATGTGGGGACCATCACGTTGCGTGGACGATAGGGATGCTCGCCGTGGCTGCGTTGCTTGTCAGGCGGGGTGTGGACATCGAGGGCGCCGGTTGCCTTCCGTGAGCGTTGCAGTAGGCTGCGACGACCGTTCCGTGCCTCTCACTGCCCGTCTGACCGATTTCATCGGGTCCGGCGGCGCGATGGGGGCTGCGGAATTTCACTCCCCGTATTCTTATCGGAGGGCAGCATCGCCATGGCCAGACGCGTGATACATGAGCTGATCGATGACCTCGACGGCGGCCTCGCCGATGAGAGCCTCAGCTTCGGCCTCGACGGCGTGCAGTACACCATTGATCTGTCTGCGAAGAACGCCGCCGATCTGCGCGACGTCCTTGCGCCTTTTGTCACGGCCGCCACGAAGCTCGGCCGAACCTCGGCGTCGATCGTGCCGGGGCGTGGCGGCCGGGTCCGGCCGGTTCTGTCGGCCCGCGCCGAGCGGGAGCAGAACCGGGCGATCCGTGAGTGGGCGCAGGGCAAGGGGCTCGAGGTTTCCGACCGCGGCCGGATTCGAGCGGACATCGTGGAACGGTTCCACGCCGAAGCGGGAAGCTGAACAGGGGGCGCCCAGCACGGGCGCCCCCTCTGTATGTGGGACCGCGGTACGCGATCGAGCGCCTTCCCTCCCTGCGGCGCCGCGGTCCGCGGCCGCACCTGCTCCCATGCGGCCGCGTGCCCCCGTCCGTTTGCGGCGCCGCGGTCCGCGGCGTGCGCCATGCGACAGCAGCGCCGCGGTCCGCGGCGGCCGCGCACCTGTTGCCACGCGATCGCGTGCCCCGTCCGTTTGCGCGCCGCGATCTGCAGTCCCACACCCTGCTCCGGCGCGATCGCGTGGCCCGTCCGTTTGCGCGCCGCGAATCTGCGGTCACACCCCTGCTCCCACGCGACCGCGCGCTCCTCTGTTCTGAGCGCCCCGAACTTGCGGCCGGGCTCCCGCTCTTCGTCAGGCGGTCTCGTCGGTACCCGCCGGCACGTCGACCGCGAAGCGCAGTCGCGCCAGCGTCACGAACGCGAACCCGGCCAGCAGCAGGCACAGCCCGAACATCGCGATGCTGCTGATCGGGTCACCCGTCACCGCCAGCGTCCCGCTCGCACTCACGTCACCACCGGTAGCGGCACCGTGACCACCCGGCTCGGCCCGCAGCGGACCCGTGTGCTCGACGATGTCGACACCCAGCGTGAGGAAGCGTGGCGTACCCGTGCTGTCGACGCCCGACGCGACAAGCGTGTGTGAACCCGTGTACCCGGCCGGCACCGTTACCGGGATGCTGAACGCGCCGCTGCCGTCCGTCATCGTCGTGGTGAGGGTCTGCGGCGCCGCCCGGCACGTGCCACCGCCGGTCCCGCCCGCCCACGCGACCCGGGTCGAGCGGCGCCGTGCCGAGTCCGAGGCCCGCCGCGTACGCGTCCCGCTGCCCGTCCTCGCCGCCGGCGGCGGCATCATGCTGCTGGCCGCGGGCCCGACCCTGCTGTCCGTGGCCCTGGCGACGGAGCTGCACGGCCAGCGTGCGGTCGCGGGCGCCGCCGCCGCGTTCAGCGCCGGCTGCCTGCTGTCCTCGTGGGCCGTGGACCGGGTCGGCCGCCTGCGCCTGCCCGCGGCGGTGACCTGGCCGCTGTGGGGCGTCGGCATGCTGCTGGGCTGGCTGCTCGCCCCGGCGCACGTCGCCGGGCTGTTCCTGGCCCAGTTCCTGTCCGGGCTGAGCATGACCGCGTTCGAGGGCGGCATGGACGCCCGGCTGGCCCAGGCCGCCCGGCCCGGCACGGTCACGACGACCCTGGCCTGGAGCGCCTCGACGCGCGCCCTGGGCAGCGCGGTCGCCGTGCGGACCCTGCCGGTGCTCGTGGCCGCCCCGGCGGTGGGCTCCGTGGCCGGCGTCGCGGCGGTGACCCTGTCGCTGGCCTCCCTGGTGGCCCTGACCCGCGTCCGCGCGAGAAATCCGGCGCATCCCCCGTCGGGGTATAAGTCCGAAATGTCGCGGCGCGGCAGCGCCCGACATTTCGCGCCCCCGTGACGATCTACCATCGTCGGCATGGCGACGCGGCTCGTTCAGGTCAACATGAAGGCGCACGACGACGCTGCGCTCGGCGGTTTCTGGGCGGCAGCGCTCGGGTGGGCCCTGTCCAGCGAGGGGCCCGGGGTCACCAACCTCGAGCCCGAGGGCTTCGTCTACCCCGACCCCGTCGCCGTCTGTCTCGACCTCGTGGCCTCGCCGGAGCCCAAGACGGTGAAGAACCGGGTGCACCTCGACCTCGCGACCACGTCGGCGGCGCATCAGGCGGAGCTGGTCGCGCGCCTGCAGGGGCTCGGCGCGACCCTCGCCGACGTGGGCCAGGGTGACGTGCCCTGGACGGTGATGGCCGACCCGGAGGGCAACGAGTTCTGCGTGCTGGACTCGCTCCACGACGACACCGGGCCGATCGCGACGGTCGTGGTCGACTGCGCGGACCCGCCGGCCATGGCGCGTTTCTGGGGCGAGGCCACGGACTGGGTCCCGCTCACGGTGACCGACCACCACGCGGTGCTGCACTCGGCCGCCGGCGTCGGGCCGTACCTGCAGTTCCTGCGCACGCCCGACGTGAAGACCGGGTGGAACCGTGTCCATCTCGACGTGCGGCCGTACCCGGGCGACGACCCCGAGGCCGAGGCGGCCCGGCTGCTGGCGCTCGGCGCCACCGCCATCGAGCTGGATGTGCCGTGGACGGTCCTCGCCGACCCGGAGGGCAACGAGTTCTGCCTCCTCGCCCCGAGCTAGGCGGACTCGAGCGGGTCGGCGAACAGCGGCTCGAAGGCGAGCTCCGCCGCGCCGATCAGGGCGGCGTCCTGGCCCAGCTGCGGGGTCCGCAGCCGGACGTGCTCGCGGCACGCCGGCAGGCCGTTGCGGTTGAGGCGGGAGCGGACCTGGGCGGCCGAGGCGAGGTACACCTCCCGCAGCGTGCCGCCGAAGATGACCATCTCCGGGTTGAAGATGTTCACCAGGTTGGCCACGCCGAAGCCGAGCCAGTCGCCGACCTGGCGCATGGCCGCCTGCGCGGTGTTGTCGCCGCGCGAGGCCGCGTCGACGACGGCCAGGATGCCCTCGCGGCCGGCGGTGGCGTTGCGCCCGGCGGCGGTGAGGAGGGCGTGCTCGCCGATCTCGGTCTCCCAGCAGCCGCGCGAGCCGCAGCTGCACGCCTTGCCGTTGGGGTTGACGACCATGTGGCCGACCTCGCCGCCGTAGCCGCCGTGTCCGGTGACCGGGCGGCCGGCCGCGATGATGCCGCCGCCGATGCCGGCGTCGCCGTAGAGGTAGACGAGGTTGTCGCAGCCGGCCGCGGCGCCGCGGGTGTGTTCGGCCAGGGCGGCCAGGTCGGCGTTGTTGCGTACCGCCACCGCGCGGCCCTCGCCGACCAGGCCGCGCAGGGCCTCGCCGAGGGGCTGGTCGGCCCAGCCGAGCTGCGGGCCGAGCCGGACGAACCCGTCGTCGCGGCGCACCATGGCCGAGACCGCCGCGCCGCTGCCGATGAGGCGGGCCCCGGCCGGGGCGGAGAGCTGCATCTTGCGCACGAAGTCGGCGATCGGGGCGATGACGGTGGCGGCGTCGTGCTCGCCGCGGGGGCGGGCGGCCTCGAAGCGGTCCAGCACCGCGCCGCCGAGCCCGACCCGGGCGGCGACGATCCGGTCGACCTCGACGGCGAAGGCGAAGACGTACACCTTCTCCGACTCCGGGCGCACCACGAGCGACGGGCGCCCCGCGCGGCCGCGCTGCTCCCGCGGTACGCCCTCGCTGACCAGTCCCGCCGCCGCGAGGTCCGCGGTCAGCGCGCCGATCGTGCTGCGGTTGAGGCCCAGGCTCGTCGTGAGATCGGCGCGGGACATCGCACCGTGGAGGTGCACGGAGCGCAGGAGCGCTCCGAGGTTGCTCCGCCGGATCTCCTCCTGGCTGGGGCCAACGCGCATGCTCGGCTTTCTTCGATCGGGGTGGCGTAAGCAGAGTAGTTCAGCGCAGGCCCGCCGCGGCCGCCCGCCGCCGGGTCAGCGCGTCGATGCCGGCGGCGAGCAGCAGTACGACGCCGGTGACGACGTACTTCGTGCCGGGGCTGTACTCCATGAGCCCCATCCCGTTCTCGATGACCGCCACGACCGCGCCGCCGAGCACCGCGTTGAGCACGCGGCCCTTGCCGCCGAAGAGGCTCGTGCCGCCGATGACCGCCGCGCCGACGGCGTAGAGCAGCACGTTGCTGCCGCCGGTGTTCGGGTTGACCGAGGCGTCCCGGGACGCGGCGACGATCCCGCCGACCGCGGCCATCGTCGAGCAGATGACGAACACGGCGATCCGGATGGCGTCGACGTGGATGCCGGCGCGGCGGGACGCCTCCCGGTTGCCGCCGACGGCGTACACGTGCCGGCCGAACGCGGTGCGGTTGAGCACGAACGTGCACAGCCACAGCAGCAGCCCCAGGATCGCTACCACCATCGGCACGCCCCGCTGCGAGATGGCGTCGTTCTTGGAGCGCTCCAGGTTCAGCGTCCAGACGGCGGCGCCGAGCAGCACGGCCGCGGTCAGCACCCGCAGCGCGACCACCGACAGCGGGTCCGCGGCCAGGCCGTGCCGGACCCGGCTGTAGCGCTTCCACAGGTGCAGGGCGAGCATCCCGGCGATGGTGACGCCGTAGAGCACCCAGCCCTGCAGCGGCGTGAACCGCCCGTCGAAGTTGATCTTCTTGATCGTCGGGTCGTCGACGGCGACGATCGTGCCGCCCTTCATGAGCAGCAGCACCGCCCCCTGGAAGGCCAGGAACGCGGCCAGGGTCACCACGAACGACGGGATACCCAGCTTCGCCACGAGCAGGCCGATGACCAGGCCGATCGCCGCGCCGGTGGCGACCGCGCCGAGCACGGCGACGTACCAGGGCAGCCCGAAGTTCGTGAGCAGCACCGCGAGCACCGAGGCGCAGACGCCGCTGGCGAACCCGGCGGACAGGTCGATCTCGCCCAGCAGGAGCACGAACACCAGGCCCATCGCGATGACGGTGACCGCGGCGCCCTGGTGCAGCAGGTTCGCGAGGTTGCCGGCGGTGACGAACTCGGGCCGGGCCACCGAGAAGGCGACCACGAGCGTCAGCAGGCCGAGTACCGCGGGCAGCGCGCCCATGTTCCCGCCCCGCACCCGCGCCAGGTAGTCGCGGGTGTAGGCGCCGAACCCGGCCGACGGGTGCCGGCCGGTGCGCTCCTGGGCGTCGAGCATCG
The DNA here is from genome assembly GCF_049995355.1 of Dactylosporangium sp. McL0621. Taxonomy (NCBI): domain Bacteria; kingdom Bacillati; phylum Actinomycetota; class Actinomycetes; order Micromonosporales; family Micromonosporaceae; genus Dactylosporangium; species Dactylosporangium sp. McL0621. Next base: position 6,262,672 of record NZ_CP188259.1, on the reverse strand, counting down.
ACACGCTCATACGGTGGCTCCTTGCCCGCGCAGGCCCAGCTCGCCGCTGCGGCCGGTGGTGATGAGCTCCACGACCTGCGAGTGGGTGACGTCGGTGGCGCGGACCTCGGCGGCCAGCTGGCCCAGGTACAGCGCGGCGATGCGGTCGGCGACCGCGAACACGTCGTTCATGTTGTGCGAGATGAGCACGACGGCCAGGCCGTTGTCGGCCAGCCGGCGCACGAGCTCGAGGACCTGGGCGGTCTGGGCCACGCCGAGGGCGGCGTTGGGCTCGTCGAGGATGACGATCCGGTTGTTCCACAGCACGGCCTTGGCGATGGCGACCGTCTGGCGCTGGCCGCCGGAGAGGCTGGAGACCGGCTGGCGGACCGATGCGACGGTCCGCACCGACAGGCTGGCCAGGGTCTCGGCGGCCTTCTGCTCCATGGTGATGTCGTCGAGGACGAGGCCCCGGCGGATCTCCCGGCCGAGGAACATGTTCTGCACGATGTCGAGGTTGTCGCACAGCGCCAGGTCCTGGTAGACGATCTCCACGCCGAGCGCGGCGGCGTCGCGGGGGCCGTGCACCGACACCGGGCGGCCCTCGTAGAAGTACTCCCCGGCGTCGATCGAGTAGATCCCGCCGACGCACTTGACCAGCGTCGACTTGCCGGCCCCGTTGTCCCCGACGAGCGCGGTGACCTGCCCGGCGTACACCTGGAAGTCCACGTCGCGCAGCACCTGGACGGGCCCGAAGCTCTTGCTGAGCCCCCGGATCTCCAGCAAGGGTGTTTCGGTCACAGTGCTCCTTCAAGCGGCCGGATCCCCAGGTGAGACCGGTACCTTACTTGATACCCGCCGCGGCGCACTTCGCGGCGAAGTCCGCGGTACAGACCTCGTCGGCCGACACGTAGCCGTCGTCGACCACGTCGCGGACGTTGTCCCTGGTGATCGCCTTGGGGTCGAGCAGGATGGCGTCGACGTCGCGCTTGCCGATCCGGTCGTACACCTTGCTCGTGGTGACGCCCGTCTCATGCCGGGCCAGCGCGATCGCGAGCTTCGCCGCGGCCGCGGCCTCGCGGCGTACGTCCTTGTACACCGTCATGCACTGGTCGCCGTTGAGGATGTTCTGCAGGCCCTGCGCGGTGGCGTCCTGCCCGGTGACCGGGATGTGGCCGTTGAGGCCCTGCTTCTTGAGCACGTTGATGGCGGCGTTGGCGACGCCGTCGTTGGCCGCGATGACCCCGCCGATGTTCGGCTGGGCGGTCATCATCTGCTCGAACGCGGTCCCGGCCCGGGTGTTGTCCCACTCCTCGATCCACTGGTCGGGGCCCTTGACGTACTCCCCGGAGGCGAACTTCGGCCCGAGGAAGGCGTCGTAGCCGTCCTTGAACAGCGTCGAGTTGTTGTCGGTCTGCGAGCCGTTGAGCTCGGCGATCACCGGCCGGGTGGCCTTCGCCGCCTCGAGGCAGCGGACCAGGCCCTGGCCCTGCAGGGTGCCGACGGCGGTGTTGTCGAACGACACGTAGTACCGCGCCGACCCGCCCAGCGTGAGCCGGTCGTAGTCGATCGTGGCGACCCCGGCGTTGCGGGCCTTGTCCAGCACCGCCTTGCCGGTCCCGGAGTCCAGGTTCACGATCATGAGCACGTCCACGCCCTGGGTGATCATCTGCTCGGCCAGGGTGGTGAAGGCGCTCTTGTCGTTCTGCGCGTTCTGGATCTCGTAGTCGACGCCGGCCGCCTTGAACGCGGCGGCCAGGTACTTGCGGTCGGCGGTCTCCCACCGGGCCGAGGACTTGCTGTCGGGCAGGATGACGCCGATGCGCGGCTTGCCGCCGGGCTCGCCGGTGCCCGACACGTTCGCGGTGCAGGCGGCGGCCCCGCTCATGGCCAGCGCGCCGACGGCCAGCAGGGACAGGATCCCTCTGCGCATCTGCTCGGGTCCTTTCGGGTGTCGACGCTGATCGTGTGTCGGGCACCGTATGGCGCGCCCGTTCGCCGTGACCAGTCGCGGCCCGTAACAATTCCGCAATACATTGTCCGCTACCCGGCGGCGAAGGCGTGGACGGCACCCGCCCGGGTGCCGAAGTACAGCGAGCCCTTCCACACCGCCGGCGTCGACTCGATGCAGCCGCCGATCTTCACCTCCCACAGCGGCCGGGGCTCCGCGTGGGTGTCGGCGACGTCGTAGGCGTGCAGCACCCCGGTGCAGTCGCCCATCAGCAGCACGTCGTCGACGATCACCGGCGACTGCCAGGTCTCGCCGCCGGGCAGGTGGAACCGCCACCGTACCGCGCCGGTGGCCCGGTCCAGGCCCAGGACGTCGCCGCCCGCCGTGTCGTAGACGGCCAGGTCGCCGTAGAGCGCGGGCGTGCCCCAGATCCCGCCCGGCTTCTGGCCCTGGTCCTTCACCGCCCAGACCACGGGGTTGTCGGGCTTGGACGGGTCCAGTTTGAGCATCTGCCCGACCTCCCGGGACCGCGCGTTGCCCTTCTCGTACTCGGAGCCGACGTACAGGAAGCCGTCGGCGTCCACGACGATCGACGCGTCGGTGTCGTCGCCGGTCCAGAACCGGAAGGTGCGCGCCGGGGCCCGGCCCGCCTTCAGCCCGGAGAGGTCCCAGCCCTGCACGAGGCCGCCGGAGTTGGCGAAGTACACCGTGTCGCGGTACACCGCCACCGAGTTCTCGATCGACACGTTGGTGTCGCCGGCGTCCTTGAGCTCCTGCTCGTCCCAGCCGGGCGTGTTGAACACCAGCTGCGGCGCGACCGTCACCTTGCCGTCCGGGCCGTACCCGCGGTTGAGCTTCACGACGTGGAACTGGCTGTTCTCGCCGCCCTCGAGCAGGTAGTCGTCGATGACGAGCCCGGAGCCGTCCCAGTCGTCGTTCCACAGCGTCGGCTTCACCGCGTCGGCGGCGAGCTTCCACAGCTCGGTCGGCGTGCCGCGGTCGATGGCCAGGACACGGTAGTAGCCGTCGCGGGAGCCGGAGTAGACCAGCGGGAAGCCGTCGGGGTCGACGGTGACGCTGCCCTTGATGATGTCGCCGGTCTTGAAGTCGGGCAGGATCCGCTCGCCGGTGGCGGCGTCGAGGAAGTGGATGGAGCGGTCGTAGGCGCCGAACACCACCCAGGTGCGGCCGTCGCGCTCGAACACGGCCGGCTGCCCGGTCCAGCCGGTGCCGCACCACTCGCGGGTCTCGCCCTTGTCCGCCGACATCGCGCACATCCCGCCGCTCTTCGGGAACTGCCAGCGCTGGGCGGGCGTGACGCGGGGGACGGGGCCCTGGCCGTAGTAGGTGCGGGTCGGGTTGCCGCGGAATGTGAGCAGGCCCTGGACCTTGGTGCCGTACGGCCGGCCGACGCCCGCCGGGTCGGACCAGCCGGCGAACGGCGGGGCGCTGGGCGAGGCCGCCGGGGAGGGCGAGGCGCTCGGGCCGGTCGCGGCCTCGGCGCCGGGCCCGGGCCGGGGCTCGGCGCGGTGCAGCGCCCAGGCGGTCGTGGCGACGCCGCCGACGATCAGCACCAGCATGCCGGCTACCAGCAGCCGGAACACGCCCATCCGGGGTTCCATGGGCACAGTATGGTGCCGGTGATCACGCGGCGGCGCAATGTGACGTGTAGCGGATTCCGCATCCCTTTTTAGGGCTTTTCGAAGTGCTGGTAGTCGGTTCCGGACTTCCAGGCGCCGCCCCAGGCGAACCCCTCGGCCTGGAACGCCTTCACCGTGGCGTCCCCGGCGACGATCATGCCCGGGCGCACGTCGCGCCGGTCGAGGAAGGCCCGGCCGGCCGGCGGCATGACCTGGCCCTTCGGCAGGTACGGGTTCTCGACGGTGTTGACGTCGATCGCCCGGCCGTAGGCGTGGTTGGACCAGTGGCTGGTGCCGGGCACGTTGCGGCAGTTGAACGCCGAGGTGTTGTCGGCCGCCATCGAGGTGTCGTCGCTGCCGCCGTAGTGCTCGATGAGCTGCATCCCGCGGATCGGGAACCGCCCGGCCCGTAACCGCTGGAACACCCGCAGGGTCGCGTCGGCGATGGCCTTGTGCACCACCAGCTGCCCGGCCTGGACCTTCCCGTCGAAGTCCACATAGGACACGTGCACGAGCCGGAGATCGTCGAGCCCCACCGGGCACCCGGCCCGCCACGAGACGCCGGTCATCGCCTGGCGCAGCGCCGCGGGCAGGGCCTCCACGAAGTCCTCGGGGGCCGCCGATGCGGATGGTGTACCCGTTGAGCCGTCCGGCGCCGCGGCCGACACGCTCGGCACGCCCGCGGACGCCGGCGCGATGCCCGGCGCGCCGTCGCAGCCGGCGGCGACGGCGAGGACGCACACGGCCGCGAGCCATCCGGCCACGCGGCGTGTCGCCGGATTTGTCCGGAAGCTTGCGCCCATGCGGTAGATACTATTGGTCGTGCCGGTCGACCAGCCCCGACGCCGCCCGGAGGTCATCCTGGCGGTGCTCGTGCCCCTGCTGCTGGCGGCGGGCTGCGCGCGGGGGCCGGACAGGGCCGCCGCGCCCGCGTCCGGCGTCGCGACCCCGCAGCCCGGCCGCCCCGCGTCCGGCCCGGCCGACCCGCTCGCGCCGGCCTCCGCGGACCCTTCCACCCCGGGCGGCCCGGCCCCGACCGGCGCCGCGGCCCCCACCACCGGCGCGGCCCACCCGACCGCCGCCGCCCCGGCCCGGACCACGCACGCCCCGGGCCCGCCGAAGGAGGACGACCCGGCCGGCGACCCGGCCCGGCTGCGCACCCTGCCGGCGAACACCACCCAGGTCGTCATCGTGCAGTCGGCGAGCCCGTCGGCGACGACGGCGACGCTGCGCACGTACGCGAAGTCCGGCGGCGCCTGGCGGCCGGCGTCCGGGCCGGTCGCGGTCCACCTGGGCTCGCGGGGCTTCAGCGACGCCAAGCGCGAGGGCGACCGCACGACGCCGGCCGGCGTCTACGCGATCGACGCCACCATGTACGGCATCGCCGCCGACCCCGGCGTCCGCTACGCCTACCACCAGCTCGCCGCCGACGACTGGTGGAACGAGAACAGCGACTCGCCCGGCTACAACACGTTCAGCCACGGCCCGAACCCGGGCGGCCCGAGCGAGCCGCTGTGGCAGGTCAGCCCGCAGTACACGTACTTCGCCGTGATCCGGTACAACATGCCGGCGACGGCGGGCCGGGGCAGCGGCATCTTCCTGCACCAGTCCAACGGCAACAGCACGCTGGGCTGCGTGAGCCTGCCCCAGGGCGACCTGCTGGCGGTGCTGCGCTGGCTCGACCCGGCGGCGAACCCGCGCGTCGTGATGGCCCCGTCCGGTTGGCTCGGCCGGTACTGACGACCCGTCCGATCCTAGCATCCTAGGATGCCTTAGCGAGCGTGCCTGACGGCACGCCGGCAGAACCTCCTTGCCGCTACGCGGCGGGCGGCCGTGCCGGGTCCGGGTGGACGGCCGCCGTCAGGCCGCGGGTGAGGCCGGACCGGCCGAGGACGTCGGTGCAGTCGGCGAACTGGTCGATCGCGCCGATGGCGAACCCGGGGGCGAGGGCCTCGGCGAAGCGGCCGGCGTCGATGACCGGGTAGGGGCGGTCGAAGTACGGGCGGCGGGTGGCGTCGACCGGCGGGGCGAGGCCGAGCCGGTTCTGCCGGTCGCCGCAGGCCTCGTAGGCGTCGCAGAGGGCGTCCTGGCGGGCGGTGGCGTCGCCGGCGGCGACGGCCCGGGCCAGAGCGGCGGCGACCGGGGCGATGCCGGGCAGGGCGGCGAACGCGGTGCCGAGCCACTTGCTGTACGGCGGGTAGCGGCGCTGCAGCAGCAGGCTCAGCCGCATCACGTCGCGGGCCAGGCGAGCGGCGACGATGCGGCTGCCGAGGTCGTCGCCGAGCTCGGCGGTGCGTCCGGCGAAGGCCTCCTCCTGGGCGATGCGGACCCACTGGGCGGCGAGGACGCGCTTCCAGAGGGGCTCCGGGTACCAGGCGAGGTTGGCGCGGAGGCGGGTGAGCTCGCCGGTGTCGTCGTGGTAGACGGCGCCGGCGGTGGCTTCGGCGAGCAGCTGGGTGGGGGTGGCGAGCCAGTCGGTGGCGGTGGCGGGGTGGCGGGCGTCGAAGCCGAGGTGGTCGCGGGACCAGGTGGCGACGTCGGTGATGTCGACGCGGTGGTGGACGGGGCCGGTGGTGGCGGTCATGACGCGGACCCGGGCGCCGGGCGGTTCGAAGCTGGTGGGCCAGCCGTGGATGTCCTTGGGGAGCCGGTGGCGCAGGGTCGCGGCGAGCTCGGCAGGGTCGGCGTCGGCGGGGTCGATGAACAGCTGCAGGCGGGGGCCCCAGTCGTGGTCGGTGGAGCGGGGGGTGTCGAAGCCGAGGACCTCGGAGCCGGGGCCGATGCGGGCGGCGGCGTGCGGGAGGCCGCCGAGGAGGGGACGGACGCCGAGGTGGTAGAGGTCGCGGCAGAGCTGCAGGCCGGGCTGGAAGGTGGGCGGCACCCGGCCACGGTAGGGGGTTCGGCGGCGCCGTGCCGCCGGTTTTTGCGACGCTTGACGCATGGCGGACGTGATCGTGGTCGGGGGCGGGCCGACCGGCATGATGCTCGCCGGGGAGCTGCGGCTGCGCGGGGTGGACGTGGTGGTGCTGGAGCGGGATGCGCAGCCGCCGCCGTTCGTGCGGTCGCTGGGGCTGCATGTGCGCAGTGTCGAGGTGCTGGACCAGCGGGGGCTGCTGGAGCGGTTCCTGGCGCACGGCCGGCAGCATCCGGTGGGCGGGTTCTTCGCGGCGATCGACAAGCGGGCGCCGGAGGGTCTCGATACGGCGCACGGGTACACGCTGGGGATTCCGCAGACGGTGACGGACCGGCTGCTGGCGGAGTGGGCGGAGGAGCTGGGGGCGCGGGTCCGGCGGGGGTGTGCGGTGGTGGGGCTGGAGCAGGACGGCGACGGGGTGACGGCCATGCTGGACGGTGGGGAGGCGGTGCGGGCGCGGTTTCTGGTGGCGTGTGACGGCGGGCGCAGTACCGTGCGGAAACTGGCGGGGATCGGGTTTCCGGGGGAGCCGTCGCGGGTCGAGACGCTGCTGGCGGAGGTGGAGCTGACGGCGCCGTGGGAGTCGGTGGTGGCGGTGGTGGCGCGGGTGCGGGAGACGGAGAAGCGGTTCGGGGTGGGGCCGGTGGCGGGCGGCTGGTACCGCCTGGTGGTGCCGGCGGCGGGGGTGTCGCCGGATCCGGGGGTACCGCCGACGCTGGAGGAGGTGCGGGAGCGGCTGGTGGCGGTGGCGGGGACGGATTTCGGGGTGCATGCGCCGCGGTGGCTGTCGCGGTTCGGGGATGCGACGCGGCTGGCGGAGCGGTACCGGGCGGGGCGGGTGCTGCTGGCCGGGGATGCGGCGCATGTGCATCCGCCGGTGGGCGGGCAGGGGCTGAACCTGGGGATGCAGGATGCGTTCAACCTGGGGTGGAAGCTGGCGGCGCAGGTGGGCGGGTGGGCGCCGGAGGGGTTGCTGGACTCGTACCAGGCGGAGCGGTATCCGGTCGCGGAGGACGTGTTGCAGCATGCGCGGGCGCAGATGCTGCTGTTGTCGGCGGAGCCGGGGCCGCGGGCGGTGCGGCGGCTGCTGGCCGAGCTGATGGAGTTCGAGGAGGTGAACCGGTTCCTGGCGGAGAAGCTGACGGGGATCGCGGTGCGGTACGACTTCGGGCCGGGGCATCCGCTGGTGGGGCGGCGGTTGCGGGATGTGATGTTCAAGCACGGCCGGTTGTACGAGTTGCTGCGGTCGGGGCGGGGGCTGCTGGTGGATCAGACGGGCGGGTTGTCGGTCGCGGGGTGGCAGGACCGGGTCGATGTCGTGGTGGACACGAGCGAGGGTCTGGGGGTGCCGGCGGTGCTGCTGCGCCCGGACGGGCATGTGGCGTGGGCCGGCGACGATCAGCTGGAGCTGTCGGGGCAGTTGCCGCGGTGGTTCGGTGGCGCGCGGTGAGGTTGCGGTGACGCCGGCCGCTCCTGGGGTACAGGTGCGGCCGGCGTCTTTGTTCTGGTTGTTGGTCTTGTTCTGGTTGTTGGGTTGTTCAGCGTTTGAGGCCGTGCTCGACGGCCTCGATGATGCGTGGGCGCAGTTCGGCGGCGCTGATGATGGCGTCGACGGAGCCGACCTCGACGGCGCGCTGGATGCTGTGGACGCGGTCGAACTCGGCGGCGACGGCGCCGAGCTGTTCGGCGCGGACGGCGGCCTGGACCTCGGCGAGGCGGGCGTTGAGGGCGGCGCGTTCGGCGCCACTGGCCGCGGCGACCTGGGCGTGCAGGGCGGTGACGCGGGGGTCGTTGCTGGTGCGGTTGTCGACCTCGCCGGCGAAGACGACGGCGGCGGCGGGGGCGCCGCCGAGGACGGAGGCGAAGGAGCCTTCGAGGGCGAGGACGGTCAGGTTGGGGTTGAGGGCCTTGGAGAACACGACGAAGGCGCCGCCGTGGTAGCGGGAGATGACGCAGAAGACGATCGGGCCGGTGAAGTTGACGATGGCGCGGCCGATTTCGGCGCCGTACTCGAGCTGGAGCTTGCGCATCGACTCCGGTGAGCCGTCGAAGCCGGAGAGGTTGGCCAGGACGACGAGGGGCCGGTTGCCGGAGGCGGCGTTGATGGCGCGGGCGACCTTCTTGGAGGAGCGGGGGAAGAGGGTGCCGGCGGTGTAGGTGTCGGGGCCGTCGGTGGGCGGGAAGCCGGTGCGGGGTACGGAGCGGGACTCGATGCCGACGAGGCAGACGGGCCAGCCGCCGAGGCGGGCGTCGGTGACGACGGCGGTGTCGGCGTCGGCCATGCCGGCCCAGCGTTCGAGGGTGGGGTGGTCCTGGTCGGCGAGGGCCCGCATGACGGTGCGAATGTCGAAGGGCTTCTTGCGGTCGGGGTTGTGCTGGGTGGAGAAGATCTGCCCGACGGTGGTGAAGTCGCTGCCGTCGATGGTGTGCGGGTAGGGGGAGACGTCGCGGTCGGCGGGGTCGGAGGTGGGGGCGCGGCGGGGGCCGGCCTCGCCGGGGACGATGTAGGTGTGGTCGTAGTGGGCCATGAGGACGTCGCGGGCGCCGGCGAGGCTGGGGGCCCAGTACTGGGCCTGGCCGTTGGGGCCCATGATCCGGTCGTAGCCGCCGATGCCGTAGTTGTCCTCGGCGGAGACGCCGCCGGAGAAGTCCAGGGCTTGTTTGCCGGTGAGGACCATGGCGGAGTCGGGGGTCATGACGAGGATGCCCTTGGTGTGCATGAGCATGGTCGCCTCGGCGTTCCAGTAGGGCTGGGCGCCGACGTTGATGCCGGTGACGACGATGTTGATCTCGCCGCCGGCCTGGGTGAAGGTGACGATGCGCTTGAGGGCGGCGGCGACCCAGTCCATGTTCTCGGTGCCGGATGCCATGGAGATCCGGGCGCCGGCGGACAGGGCGAACCATTCCAGCGGTACCCGCATCCGCTCGGCGAGGTCGAGGGCGGCGATGACGCGACTGCACTCGGGTTCGGCGAGGGCGCCGAGGGCCTTGGTCGGGTCGCCGAGGAGCACGACGCGGGTGACGCCTTCGGGGTGGCGGGGGGTGGGGGTGGTGACGACGCCGGCGATGATGGCGGCGCTGTTGCGGCCCTTGGGGCGCTGGACGGGGGCGAGGGTGCCGTGTTCGTCGAGGTCGTGTTCGGTGAATGTGCCGTTGTGGCCGGCGAGGAGGCCGGTGAGCTCGTACGGGTACACGTTGCCGCGGCGGGCGGCGCGCAGGACCTTCTGCCGGTAGTCGTCGAGGGGCTGGACGGGTTCGGTGGAGGGCTTGTCGACGTTGAGGCGGGCGCCGTGGCCGGGGTCGAGGGTGATGCGGACGGCGACCTCGGACAGTTCGCCGGCGGCGTTGCGTTGCCGGGCGAGGAACTGGACCTCTTCGAGTCCGGCGCCGGCGGTGGTGGGCAGGAGCCGCTGGACGAGGGTTTCGATCTCGTCCTGGGTGAGCTCGGTGGCGGGCCAGACGTACATCATGATGCGGTTGGTGTCGAAGCGCTTGTTCTGGGGGCGCTGGGCCTGGATGTTGCGGATGGCGTCGAGGCAGCCGGTGGTGATGTCCTCGAGGGCGGGGAGGGCGACGAGGCGGCCGTCGGCCTCGCGCAGGGGGGTGAGGTCGCGGACCTGGCCCATGGCGATGAGGCGTTCGTCGGCGGGGTTGGTCTTGGCGACGGCTTTGAACAGGTAGATCTCCTCGTCGGCGGAGGGCAGCCGGGTGAGGTCGAACTCGCGGAGCCGGTACAGCTGGAGCCGGTTGGCGATCTGGGGGTGCAGGCCGCGGATGAGGCGGTCCTCGGCGAAGGCGCCGCCGTCGGGGCGGAAGGTGAAGTGGTGGTGCATCACGGCGCCGGAGGTGCCGGCGACGGTGATGGTGATGCGGCGTACGGCGGTGGGCTGGGGGTGCCGGCCGAGGACGTCGCCGAGGCGGGCGGCGATGGTGGCGGCGTCGGGCTGGTCCTCCCAGGCGACGTAGAGGTCGGCGACGAGGGCGGGGGTGTCGGCGGCGAAGCCGGCGACGGCGTCGAGGGCGGCGTCGAGGGTGTCGATGTCGACGGCGGTGGTAGCGACGCGGGTCCGGTTGCCGGTGCGGCCGGTGTGTTCGGCGGTGACGAACCGTCCGCCGGCGGTGTCGGCGGTGGTGACGTGGCTGAGGCCGCGGTTGCCGTAGTAGCGGCGGGTGAGGACCTCGAGGAGGGGGGCGTGGTCGCGGCTCGGCCCGCCGGCGCGCAGCCTGTTGCTTTGTCCGATGCGCTGGCCGATGAGCCGGACGAGGGGTTCGGCGCTGGCGACCATGGACTGGATGCGGTCGGCGCGGTCGGGGGCGTCGGGGTGTTCGTCGAGGTAGCGCAGGTCGGAGCGGATGCCGACGTACACCTCGGCGCGGTTGCGGCGCAGGAGGGGCTGGGCGAACCAGCGGAAGACGATGCCGCGGGCGAGGTCGGAGACGGCGGGGAAGCGGACCTGGGTGGCCTCGATGAGGTGTTCGAGGGTGAGGCCGGCGCGTTCGGCGAGGGGTTCCAGGGGCGGGGGGCCGGCGAGCCATTGGCGGAGCAGTCCGGAGACGACGGCGACGTCGGTGGCGGTGCGCTGCTGGGCGAGGAAGATGCGGAAGACGGCGGCTTCGAGGTCGGGGGTGCGGTCGAGGCGGTCGATGCCGTAGTGGGCGAGGACCTTGGTGAGGCGGGCCTGGAACGCGGCGGGGACGCCGGCGCGGTCGACGTCGAGGCTGCCGAGGTAGCGGTGGAAGTACTCGCGGGGGGAGTGCACGGCGGTGTTGGCTTCGAGGTCGCGTTCGCCGGCGGCGCTGTTGCGGGTGAGGTCGGCGAGGTCGGCGAAGACGGTGAGGAGCTCGAGTTCGCCGGTGGTGGGCCGGGTGTCGGCTTCGGCGCGGGCCTGCAGGTAGTTGGTGAGGGTCCGGCCGCGGTCGTGGGGGTCGGTGTCGAAGCCGAGGAGGAGGGCGCGGAGGTCCTGCAGGCGGTGGGCGAGGCGTTCGGCGGTGGTGCCGGTGGTGATCTCGGGGGGCAGGTCGATGTCGACGGCTTCGGCGGCGGGCCCGTCGGTGGCGGTGTCGTCGGTGTCGTCGGCGAGGGGTTCGAGGCGCATGAGGGGGGCGCCGGTCTCGACCTGGCTGCCGACGGAGACGGGCAGTTCGCGGACGCGGGCGCGGAACGGGGCGCGCAGGGCGGTCTCCATCTTCATGCTTTCCAGCACGAGGATGGGGGCGCCGGCCTGGACCTCGTCGCCGACGGCGACGGGGGTGGCGACGACGAGGGCGGGGGCGGGTGAGCGGACGACGCCGCCTTCGTCGCGGCTGATGCGGTGGGTGACGCCGTCGACCTCGATGAGGTGGATGGGGCCGTGGGTGGCGGAGACGAGCCGGAAGCGGCGGCCGTTGACGGTGATCTGGCCGCGGTGGGTGTCGAAGCGTTCGATTTCGACGTCGGCGGGGTGGGGGTCGGCGCCGGCGGCGACGCCGACGCGGTAGCGGGTGGGGCCGACGCGGGCGACGGCGACGCGGTAGCCGACGCCGCGGAGTTTGAGGTCGAGGGGGCGGCCGGATTCGTGCTGGACCTGGGGGCGGCCGCCGTGGGCGGTGGTGAGGAGGCGGGCGCGGGCGATCTGCTCTTCGTCCTGGTAGGCCTCGATGGCGGCGGCGGCCAGGGCGATGGCGGAGTGGCGGTGGTTGACGAGGCGGCCTTCGGCGCGGACGCGGTCGATCCAGCCGGTGTCGGCGGTGGCGTCGATGACTTCGGGCTGGTTGAGCAGGTCGATGACGAAGCTCTTGTTGGTGGCGCCGCCGTCGATGATGACGGTGGTCTCGGCCATGGCGCGGCGGAGCCGGCCGAGGGCTTCGTCGCGGTCCCGGCCGTAGGCGATGATCTTGGCGATCATGGAGTCGAAGTCGGAGGGGATGCTGTCGCCTTCGCCGACGCCGCTGTCGACGCGGATGCCGGGCCCGGCGGGCAGGACGAGGCGGGAGATGCGGCCGGGGGCGGGGGCGAAGTCGCGGTCGGGGTCTTCGGCGTTGAGGCGGGCCTCGACGGCGTGGCCGGCTTCGGCGGGGCGGACGCCGTCGAGCTTGCCGCCGGCGGCGACGTGCAGCTGCAGCTTGACGAGGTCGGTGCCGGTGGTGATCTCGGTGATCGGGTGTTCGACCTGCAGGCGGGTGTTGACCTCGAGGAACGCGAAGATCCGGTCGGTGGGGTGGTAGAGGAACTCGACGGTGCCGGCGCCGCGGTAGTCCACGGCGAGGGCGAGGCGTTCGGCGGCGGCCTTGAGCTCGGCGGTCTGTTCGGGGCCGAGGACGGGCGACGCGGACTCCTCGATGATCTTCTGGTTGCGGCGCTGGACGGAGCAGTCGCGCACGCCGAGGGCCCAGGCGGTGCCCTGGCCGTCGGCGATGACCTGGACCTCGACGTGGCGGGCGCCGGTGACGAGGCGTTCGAGGAAGACGACGCCGGAGCCGAACGCGCGCAGGGCTTCGGCGCTGGTGCGTTCGTAGGCGTCGGCGAGCTCGCCGGCGGAGGCGACCTTGCGGATGCCGCGGCCGCCGCCGCCGGCGGTGGCCTTGAGCATGAGCGGGTAGCCGATCTGCTCGCCGGCGCGCAGGGCGTCGTCGAGGGTGGCGACCTCGCCGCGGCTCCAGGGGGCGACGGGGACGCCGACCTCTTCGGCGATGAGCTTGGCGCCGATCTTGTCGCCGAGCTTGCGCATGGCGTCGGCGCTGGGGCCGATGAAGGTGATGCCGATGGCGTCGCAGAGCTCGGCGAAGGCGGGGTCCTCGGCGACGAAGCCCCAGCCGACCCAGGCGGCGTCGGCGCCGGTGGCGCGCAGGGCCCGGCCGAGCAGGTCGTGGTTGAGGTAGGGGCGGGCGGCGGCGGGGCCGAGGGGGTAGGCGAGGTCGGCTTCGCGGACGAAGGTCGCGGTCCGGTCGACGTCGGTGTACAGGGCGACCGTCTCGATCCGTGTGCCCGTTTCCGCGGACAGGTCACGCACGGCGTGGATGAGCCGCATGGCGGCCTCTCCGCGGTTGACGATGGCGATACGACTGAACACCGGTTGAGCCTCCTGGATTTTCCCCGCGTGTGCCGCGACGATCTACACCCTGCTTGATTACTGCCGAGTACACCAATGCGTCTGTCGACGCATCCTATGGCCGTCCCGTTGTGGGGTTTCTACAACATTTCTTGCTGGTTCGGAGCACAAATCCTAGCATCCTAGGACGCGTCAGGCAGCGTGCCTGACGGCACGCCAAGAACAATAACGATCGGCGCTACGCGCCGACCTGCAACAACTCAAAGGGCGGCCGCTGGGACGGCCTCTCGCAGGGGCAGCACGACCGTGAAGTGGGTGTCGCCCGGTTCGGAGTTGACCCGGATGTCGCCGTGGTGCTTCTTGACCACGATGCGGTAGCTGATGTCGAGGCCGAGGCCGGTGCCCTCGCCGACGGGCTTGGTGGTGAAGAACGGCTCGAAGATGCGGGGCCGGACCTCGGGCGGGATGCCGGTGCCGGTGTCGGCGATGTCGACGGTGAGGCAGTCGCCGTTCGGGTCGAGGGCGGTGGTGATGGTGAGGGTCCCGGAGCCGTGCATGGCGGCGACGCCGTTGTCGATGAGGTTCGTCCACACCTGGTTGAGCTCGGCGGCGTACGCGGGGATGTTCGGCAGGCCGCGGTCGTAGTCGGTGACGACGCGGATGCCGTTGGGGATCTTCGCGTTGAGCATGATGAGGGTGGCGTCGAGCAGCTCGTGGACGTCGACGACCTGGAACGGGCCGCGGTCGAGCTGGGAGTACTGCTTGGCGGCGGAGACGAGGCCGGAGATGCGTCCGACGGCGTCGTCGATCTCGCCCATGAGCAGCTCGGTTTCGATGGTGTAGCACAGCCAGCGGACGGCGGGTTCGAGGTCGATGTCGCCGATGCTGGTGGCGACGTCTTCGAGCCAGGGCAGTTCGACGCCGCCGGCGACGAGGGTGGGGGCGAGGTCCCAGGCGCCGGCGACGTCGTGTTCGTCGAGCCAGTCGCCGATGGTGTCCTCGGCGTCGGAGATGTCCAGGGCGGAGCGTTTGGGGGTGTTCTGGGCCTTCTTGACGGCGGTTTCCTGGAGTTCGACGAGGCCGTGGAGGCGTTCGCCGTCGAGGCGGCCGTCGGCGATCATGGCGAGTTTGTGGCGCATGCCGGCGACCTTGTCGCGCAGCACGGCGGTGGCGCGGACGGCGGCGGCGGCGGGGTTGTTGAGTTCGTGGGTGAGGCCGGCGGAGAGGGAGCCGAGGGCGAGGAGGCGTTCGCGTTCGGCGACGGCGTTGTTGCTGTTGCGCATGCCGAAGAAGAGGCCTTCGAGCAGGTGCATGGCCATCGGGAACCATTGGCGGATGACGGGGCCGAACTCGGCGGCGGGCAGTTCGAGGACTTCGGCGTCGGTGATGGCGTGCATGGTGTTGTTGTAGAGCTGGGGGACCTGGTCGCCGAGGTAGGCCTGGGTGGCGCCGCCGTAGACGCCGGTCTGGTCGGTGCGGGAGAGCTCGACGTCGTCGCCGCGGATGTTGCGGCTGAGGGCGACGGTGCCGGAGATGAGGACGACGAAGCAGGTGGCGGGCTGGCCTTCGGTGTAGATGGCGTTGCCGGCGGGGTGGGTGACGGCCCAGCCGCGGGCGGCGAGCCAGTCGAGCTTGTCGTCGTCGAGGGCTTCGAAGAGGAAGAGTCCGCGGAGTTGTTCGGGGGTGAGGCGGCGGCCGTTGGTCATTGGGACTCCAGGAGGTACCGGTGGACGAGCGAGACGGCCATGGCGCCTTCGCCGACGGCGGAGGCGACGCGTTTGACGGAGTCGGCGCGCACGTCGCCGGCGGCGAAGACGCCGGGGATGCTGGATTCGAGGTGGTAGGGGTCGCGGGGGAGGAGCCAGCCGGGTGGGGGGCCGTCGCCGGTGAGCAGGTCGGGTCCGGTGAGGACGAAGCCGCGGGGGTCGCGTTGGACGGTGCCGTCGAGCCAGTCGGTGCGGGGTTCGGCGCCGATGAAGATGAACAGCCAGGAGGCGTCGACGGTGTGGCCGGGGCCGCCATCGAGGGGGCGGAGTTCGAGGCGTTCGAGGTGTTCGTCGCCGTGGGCGGCGGCGATTTCGGTGCAGGGGTGGACCTGGATGTGGTCGACGGCGTCGATCTGGTCGATGAGGTATTGGGACATGGAGGCGTCGAGGTTGGGGGCGCGGATGACGAGGTGGACGCGGCTGGCGTAGCGGGAGAAGAACATGGCGGCCTGGCCGGCGCTGTTGGCGCCGCCGACGATGTAGACGTCCTGGTCGGTGCAGGAGGGGGCTTCGGTGGCGGCGCTGCCGTAGTAGACGCCGCGGCCGTGGAGGTCGGCGAGGCCGGGGGCGGTGAGGCGGCGGTAGGAGACGCCGGTGGCGAGGATGACGGCGTGGGAGGCGATGGTGGTGCCGTCTTCGAAGTGCAGGACGCGGGTGTTGCCGTGGCTTTCGAGGCGGGTGACGCGGCAGGCGGTGAGGAGTTCGGCGCCGAATTTGATGGCTTGGCGGCGGGCGCGGTCGGTGAGCTGGGCGCCGGAGACGCCGTCGGGGAAGCCGAGGTAGTTCTCGATGCGGCTGGATTGGCCGGCTTGGCCGCCGGTGGCGCGTTCTTCGAGCAGGACGGTGCGGAGGCCTTCGCTGGCGCCGTAGACGGCGGCGCCGAGGCCGGCGGGGCCGCCGCCGACGACGACGAGGTCGTAGAAGTCGGTGGCGGGGGTGGTGGTGAGGCCGACGTGGGCGGCGAGTTCGGCTTCGGTGGGGTTGAGGAGGGTTTTGCCTTCGGTGGTGATGACGAGGGGGACGTCGTCGGGGGTGAGGCCGGCGGCGGTGAGGAGGCGTTGGCCTTCGGCGTCGTCGGTGGTGTACCACCGGTAGCTGATCATGTTGCGGGCGAGGAAGTCGCGGACGGTGAAGCTGGGGGCGCTCCAGCGGTGGCCGATGATTTTGACGTCGGCGCTGGGCCGGTCGGGGGCGGCTTTCCAGGCGTCGAGCATGGCGTCGATGACGGGGTAGAGCTTCTCCTCGGGTGGGTGCCAGGGTTTGAGGAGGTAGTGGTCGAGGTCGACGATGTTGATGGCCTGGATGGCGGCGTCGGTGTCGGCGTAGGCGGTGAGCAGGATGCGGCGGGCGCGGGGGAAGAGGTCCATGGCGGCCTCGAGGAACTGCAGGCCGTTCATTTCGGGCATGCGGTAGTCGGCCACCAGGACGGCGACCTGTTCGCCGCGCAGCTTGAGTTCCTTGAGGGTGTCGAGGGCTTCGCGGCCGGAGTCGGCGCGGACGATGCGGTACTGCTCGCCGTACTGCCGGCGCAGGTCGCGGGCGACGGCGCGGGAGACGGCGGGGTCGTCGTCGACGGTCAAGATCGCTGGCTTGGCCATGCGGTCAATCCAACCACGCGTCTGGCCGCGCGACGAATGTGGTGCGGGCTACGGTGGTGCGATGCAGAGTGTTTGCGCGCATTTGGATCTGGTGGAGCCGGTGGAGCCGTCGGCGGATGGGTGTGAGGACTGTTTGGCGGTCGGGGGGCGGTGGGTGCATTTGCGACTGTGTTTGACGTGTGGGCATGTGGGGTGTTGTGACTCGTCGCCGTCGAAGCATGCGTCGGCGCATTTCCGGTCGGCGGGGCATCCGTTGGTGCAGTCGTTCGAGCCTGGTGAGGATTGGGTGTGGTGTTACGCGGATGAGGCGTTGGTGGGGGTGGCGGGGTTGCCGTCGCGTTCGCACAGCTGAGCGCTTGCTGGCTGTTGGCTGCTCTTGCGGGCCGTCTTCGTCGTTGCTGTGATCGTCTGCCCGCGGGCGGGTGCTTCCGCTAAGCGGCTGTCCCGTCTGCGGCTGTCCCGTTTGTCGGTGGTCCGCTGTCGGTGGTCCGCTTCGGTCGTGCGGTGCGGTGCGGTGCGGTCGTGCCGCGTGGTCGTCCGTTTGGTTTCCGCGCTGTCGGGCCGTCCTGGCCGATGCCGCCGGGCACCATCCCGGCCGGGGCCCGGCGGTATCGGACATTTCCGATTTTCCGGTTATGGGAGTTCGACCTCGAGGCTGCCGTTGACCTGGAGTTTGCGGCGGGCGCGTTCGTAGAAGGTGGTGTAGCCGAGGCGCACCACCTTCGCGGCGGCGGGGGCGGCGGAGACGGTGAGGGTGTCGCCGGGTTTGACCTCGCCGACGACCTCGCCGTCGACCTCGACGACGAGGGGGCCGCTGCTGGGCAGCAGTTCCAGGTCGAGGTCCTCGTCGGGGGAGAGGACGAGGGCGCGGTTGAACGCGGAGTGCGCGGCGGCGGGGACGACGAGGATGCCTTCGACGGTGGGGGAGACGATGGGGCCGCCGGCGGAGAAGCTGTAGGCGGTGGAGCCGGTGGATGTGGCGACGATGAGGGCGTCGGCGGCGTAGCGGACGAACGGGTACCCCTGCATCGAGATGGCGATGGCGGCCAGGCCGTGGCCGGGGGTGCGGACCAGGGCGATGTCGTTGAACGCGGTCACGGCGGTGCCGTCGGGCAGGGTCGTGCGGACGGCCATGCGGGGTTCGACGGTGAAGCGGTGGGCGTCGATCGCGGACAGGGCGCCGGGGAGTTCGTCGACGGAGACTTCGGCGAGGAAGCCGAGCCGGCCGAGGTTGACACCGAGGACCGGGGTGGGTTTGCCGGACAGCAGGCGCATGCTGCGCAGCATGGTGCCGTCGCCGCCGAGGCTGACGACGAGGGACGAGCGGCCGACGAGTTCGTCGGCGGTGACGGCGACGGCGGTGCAGTCGATGCGGTCGACCTCGTCGGGCAGCCCGAGGACGGTGGTGTCGCGGTTGCGGGCCCAGTCGATGACGGCATCGATGGCCGGTTTGGAGTCGCGGCGTGGATGCAGGACGAGTCCGACGGTGTGCACCATCCCCATTGCTGCAACTTTACGGGGTCCAGGCGGGTTCCGGCTGCGGGGTGGTGGAGGTGCGGGACCGGCGTTTGCGGGGCGGTACGGCGCGCAGGACGACGGCGGCGGCGACGAGCGCGACGGCGGGCAGGGGCCCGAGCCAGGGTGCGCGGTCGAGCAGTAGCGCGGCGGCGGCGGCGCCGGCGGGCATGGCGATGAGGGGTGCGCCGTCGCCGGCGAGGCGGATGCGGCCTTCGGCGACGCGGATGAGGGGTCCGGTGAGGTGGCCGGTGGGGGTGTCGCCGTCGCGCTGGGAGGCGGCCTGCAGGGCGACGGCGATGACGGCGAGGGTGAGCAGGGGCAGTTCGGCGGGGCCGTGGGGGTCGTGGTGGGTGGCGACCCAGCCGCCGGTGAGGGTGCACAGGGCGGCGAGTTCGGCGACGAGGCACCGGGCGGGCGGGATGTTGCGGGCGGCGGCGACCGTGGTGGCGTAGACGGCGACGGCGAGGGCGGCCCGGCCGGCGGTGCCGGCGAGATGGTGGGGGTCGGTGGCGGCGGTGACGCCGACGAGCAGCAGGTTGCCGGTGACGACGCTGGCGAAGACGCCGCCGAGGTACAGCAGGGCGAGGCCGTCGACGTAGCCTGCGGCGAGGGCGAGGATCCACACGGTTCGGCGCACAGGTTCGGGGCTTCCCCGGCGGCGGTGTCCGTCCCTCACCCACCCCGGGTGACTGTGGTTGCCGGTCGGCAAACATAACCCGAGGGGGGTTGCGGGTACCGTGACGGTACGGGCCGGGCTGAGGGGGTTGCGTGTCGATCGCGTTACGGCTGGCGCTGCATCTGCCCCGCGATGCGGCGACGGTGCCGGTGGTGCGGCGGCTGCTGGACCAGGCGCTGCGCACGCTGGGGGTGGAGCCGTCGTGCCGTGACGACATCAGCCTGATCCTGACCGAGGCGTGCGCGAACGTCATCGAGCACGCGTTGCAGATCGACGACTACGAGATCACGATCGACGTGACGAGCGCCCGGTGCATGATCCATGTGATCAACGCGGGTGCGGTGGTCGATCCGTCGCGGTTGTCCCCGTCGGCGGCGGCGCCGGTGCCCGGGGATGCCGGCTTCCCGTCCGTGCCGCCGGCGCGTGGCGGTGACGAGGTGGATCTGAGCGTGGACAGCGACGGGCCGCGGGGCGATCTGGTGTTCGACCCGGTCCTGGACGAGCACGGGCGGGGGTTGCACATCATCCGGTCGCTCGCCGATGAGCTGTACCTGACGCCGTCGCTGTCCGGGGGTCTGGTCCTGCAGGCTGTCACGACGCTGCGCTGGACCGCTGAGGCCGATGTGTGGCAGCGCCACTGACGGCCTGTTCGGCTGTCGTGTGTGAGGTTCCGCCGGTCTGGCCGTCTGATGGCCCGCCGGTCTGGCCGTCTGATGGCCCGCCGATCTGGCCGTCTGATGGCCCGCCGATCCGGCCGGCCACGTCGGCGCTCAGGGCGAGGACTGCCCCGGCGAGGGCGATGAGCAGCGCGGCCTGGGGCGACCACTGCTCGACGGCGGCGCCGGCGGCGGCGGTACCGAGGGCTGTGCCCGCCGTCGTCGCGGTGCTCGTCCACATCCGTGCCTCGGTCGCCGTGCCGGGTGGTGCCGCGGTCTCCGTCACCTCGTACGCGACCGCGTTCAGCGGCGCGACCGGCGCGCCCGCGACGGCGAACAGCACCGCCAGCCACCACAGTCCGGCCGGTGCGAACAGCGGCAGCACCGCGGCGCACATGACGGCGGCCAGCAGCGTCGGGCGGAGCCGCAGCGCGACACTGCCGGCGAGGCTGCCGACGGCGAGGGCCCCGAGGAGCACCCCGGCGAAGCCGGGGTGCCCGTGCGCGGCGGCGTACCCGGCGGCGGTCACCTGCAACGCCCCGATCGTCACACCGAGTGCGGTTCGGGACACGACGAGTGTGCGAATTGCCGGTGATCGCAACGCCCCGAGCAGATCACGCTGAGTCTTCTTTGTCCTCACCGTCTGTTGGTCGGTAGCGGGGCCGGGCTGAGCGTGTCCGGCGACCGGACGGACCGGGAACTGCCCGGTCGGGACCTGCTGGGGGGCCGCGTGGACCGGGACTGGCCCGGCAGCCGGGACGGTCGGGAGCTGCCCGGCACCCGGATGAGCCGAGACCGGCCCGATGACCGTGCGGACCGGGTCGTGCCCGGCGACCGGGGCGATCGGGAGCTGTCCGGCATCCGGGTGAACCGGGACCGGCGCGGCGGCCGGGTGGATCGGGACCGGCGCGGGGGCCGGGTCGGGTGTCGGGCGGTGGCGGGGGTCGGCGGCCCGCGACGGTGGCAGCAGCGCGAAGACGGTTGACGCCGTGGCGGCGATCACGGCGGTCAGGGCCAGGCCCAGCGCCGGGCGGCCGACGGCGGCGACGAGGCCGGCGATCAGGGGGCCGGCGATGAAGCCGAGCTCGAGGAGGGCGCTTTCGAAGCGGTACGAGGCGCGGCGGTCGCGGTCGTTGTCCAGGATCGCCGCCCAGATGCCGCGCATCCAGGCGCCGACCGGCGGGCGGGCGGCGCCGGCCAGCACGGCGAGGGCCGCGGCGGCGGTGAGGGGGATTGCGGGCAGGGCGGCAATGGTCAGCAGGGCGGCGGCGTGGACGGCGGCGGTGCCGAGCAGGACGCGGGTCGCGCCGAGGCGGTCGACGAGCCGGCCGGCGATGGGGGCGCCGGTGGCGGTACCGACGGCGAAGCACCCGGCGAGAAGACCCGCGGCGGTGAACGAGCCGCGGGTGGCCTCGGCGAACAGGACCAGGGCCAGGGCGACGGCGCCGCCGGCGAGACGGACGAGGAGGTTCGTGGCGGCCAGGCCCGCCGCGTACGGCCGGCGCAGGATCTTGAACACTCCGGAGTTTCTACGTGGCCGGGGCCGGTCGTGGCCACCGGTTTTGCGCCGCCCTGCTCCGCGCGGGCAGGGTGGGGACCGCGGCCGCGGCAGTGGTGGCGGCGGGCACCCGGCGGCCGGACGCTACCGTCGAGGGAACACCTGGACCAGCCCCATCACCGCACCGGCGCCGAGCCCGGCCGGCTTGAGGAACACCTGGACCAGCCCCAACGCCGCATCGGCGCCGAACCCGGCCGGCTTGCGAGAGGTGTGGCCAGTGCGGACAGGGGGCCGCACCGTGGTGGCGGCACGGGGCGGCCCGGAATTATCGAATTACCATTACCGGATTGCCGTTAATTGATAATCCGCATCCAGGTGTTGATCGCCTTCGGGGTGTGGGTGACGCTGACCTGCTCGAGCTGGACCGGCGGGGTGCCGGGGGCGTCGAAGAGGCGGGTGCCGGAGCCGAGCAGGACCGGGGCGATGATCGTCAGG
This sequence comes from Dactylosporangium sp. McL0621, assembly GCF_049995355.1. Taxonomy (NCBI): domain Bacteria; kingdom Bacillati; phylum Actinomycetota; class Actinomycetes; order Micromonosporales; family Micromonosporaceae; genus Dactylosporangium; species Dactylosporangium sp. McL0621. The sequence goes on along the minus strand of NZ_CP188259.1, from coordinate 6,240,953 downwards.
ATCTCGTCGAGCTCGCCGAGGGTCAGGCATTGGCGGGCGATGTCGGCGCCGAGGATGTTGACGTAGCCGTCGCCGGCCGCCGCCCTTGCGGCGGTGACTGCCGTGGCCACGTCGGGGACGAAGGTGATGCCGTCGGCGGGTGGGCGGGGGTGGTGGGTGACGACGAACTGGGGGCCGTCCCAGCCGCCGCCGAAGGGTTTGCCGGCGCGGTCGGTGCCACGGTAGGGGTCGTCGCCGCCGAAGGTGCGGTTGCCGACGAGCAGGGCGCCGATGCGCGGGATGAGGTCGTCGACGAGGGGGTTCGGGGCGATGTGCGGGGTGAGCCAGCTCATGTCGCCGTCCGGGCCGGCGATGAAGCCGTCCAGGGACATGGTCGCGGAGTACAGCGTGGTCGCCATCGGTGCGGGCCGCCTTTCCTCATCCGGGATCGTTGCCCATGTGACGAGGCCGGCGGGGCGGAATCATCGGTGCCGAGAAAATCGGCAACAGTAAAAGGGTGAGGGCGGGTGCGGCTGCATCAGTGCGGAGTCCTGGCGGTGTGTGGCGGCGCGTGGATGGCGTAGAGCCGGGCGCGGGTGGCGGGCGCGGGTGGCGGGAGTCGGCGACGGTTACGTCAACATCCGCGGCGACCGCCCCGGCCCCGGGCCCCGGCCCCCGGTCGTCGACGCCGACGACCGGGGGGCCGACGTCGACGTCGGCGTCGTGCACATCTACCAGCGCTGGCCGCTCGGGCGGGCTGCATGCGCTAACCCATCCCGGTGGCCCTGGGTGATGCAACCCGGGCCGCCGCGACCGGCCGGCGATATCGGCGGCCCGTGACGCGGCGGGCGAGCCACCGCCGCCCGCCCGCCGCGCTCCACCGCGGCCCGCCCCGCGCCGCCGCGACCGGTCGGCGATGGTGCCGGTCCGGTGATACACGCGGGGCCGCCGCGATCTGCGGTGATCGCGGCGGCCCGGGTGAGGCAGGAGACGCCGCCGGACGTGCCGGGGCGGCGGGGGAGCTGGTGGGGATGGTGCCGGGGTTGCGGTACCGCTGCAGGAGCGCAACCCCGGCGGATCACTGTCAGTAGCGGTAATGCTCCGGTTTGTAAGGGCCGGCCACGTCGACGCCGATGTACTCGGCCTGCTCCTTCGTCAGCTCCGTCAGCCGCACCCCCAGGGCGTCGAGGTGCAGGGCGGCGACCTTCTCGTCGAGGTGCTTCGGCAGCCGGTACACCTGCCGCTCGTAGGCGTCCGGCTTCGTGTACAGCTCGATCTGCGCGATCGTCTGGTTCGTGAACGAGTTCGACATGACGAAGCTCGGGTGGCCGGTCGCGTTGCCGAGGTTGAGCAGGCGCCCCTCGGACAGCACGATGATCGAGCGGCCGTCGGCGCGGGCCCATTCGTGGACCTGCGGCTTGATCTCGCGCTTGACGATGCCGGGCAGCTGGGCGAGGCCGGCCATGTCGATCTCGTTGTCGAAGTGCCCGACGTTGCCGACGATCGCGTTGTGCTTGAGCCGGGCCAGCTGGGCGGCGGTGATGATGCCCTTGTTCCCGGTGGCGGTGATGACCACGTCGGCGGTGTCGATGACGTCGTCGAGCTGCACGACGGGCAGGCCGTGCATCGCCGCCTGCAGCGCGCAGATCGGGTCGATCTCGGTGACGACGACGCGGGCGCCCTGCCCGCGCAGGGCCTCGGCGGCGCCCTTGCCGACGTCGCCGTAGCCGCAGACCACGACGAGTTTCCCGGCCAGCATCACGTCCGTGGCCCGGTTGAGGCCGTCGAGGAGGGAGTGGCGGATGCCGTAGGTGTTGTCGAACTTCGACTTCGTCACCGAGTCGTTGACGTTGATCGCCGGGAAGAGCAGCTCGCCGGACTCGGCGAGCTTGTAGAGGCGCTTGACGCCGTTGGTGGTCTCCTCGGTGACGCCGCGGACGCCGGCCGCGACCCGGGTGAACCGCTGCGGGTCCCGGGCGAGGCTGGCGGCGAGGGTGTCGAGGATGATGCGGTACTCGGGGTCGTCGGTCTCGGCGGCCGCCGGTACCGTGCCGCGGGTCTCGAACTCGGCGCCCTTGTGGACCAGCAGGGTCGCGTCGCCGCCGTCGTCGACGATCATGTTCGGGCCGGCGGGTTCGCCGTTGTCGCCGGTGAACTGGAACAGCTGGTCGGTGCACCACCAGTACTCGGCGAGCGACTCGCCCTTCCACGCGAAGACCGGCGTGCCGGCAGGGTTGTCGGCGGTACCGGTGGCGCCGACGACGACCGCCGCGGCGGCCTCGTCCTGGGTGGAGAAGATGTTGCACGATACCCACCGGACCTGGGCGCCGAGCGCGACCAGGGTCTCGATCAGCACCGCGGTCTGCACGGTCATGTGCAGGCTGCCGGCGATGCGGGCGCCGCGCAGCGGCTGGGCCGTGGCGTACTCCCGGCGGGTCGCCATCAGGCCCGGCATCTCGTGTTCGGCGAGGCGGATCTGGGTGCGGCCGGCGTCGGCGAGGGACAGGTCGGCGACGGCGAAGTCGAGTCCGCCGCGACGCTGGAGGTACGGGTGCCCGTGCTCGACGAGCTGCTGCAGGGTGTGTTCGGACATACCTGAGGTCACCTCCCGGTGACAGGAGGCGCCCTTTGGGTCAAAGGGAGGTCAGTGGCTGGCCGAGCGTGGCGGACTCAACGGGTCCGTCGCAGCGCCTCTCGGCCCTGACCGCGGCGGTCACCCGCCGTCGTCGTCGACGTTACCGGCCGCGGCGGCGCGGCGGCAACCCCGCCTCGCGGTGGGTGACGGTGTGATAGGCGGCACGCAGCACGTCGGCGACGTCGAACCGGCCGACGGCGAGGGGCAGCGCGTCGAGCTGGTCGAGGATGGCGTCGCCGCGGCGCAGCGCCCCGGGAACCTCCGGTTCGGGCGGGTCGAGGCGGGGGCCGGCTTCCCAGAAGGTACCGCCGCCAAGGTTGTGGCTTGTCGGGGCCGGGTCCGGGCGCTTGGCGCGGGCGATGTGCGCGAGGGCGGAGACCCGGTGCGCGCGCAGCGCCTCCAGCAGCTCGTCGCGGCCGCGGCCCCGCCAGGCGAGGATCGCGAACGGGTCGGCGTCGAACTCCTCGGCCAGGACGTAGCAGGCGGCGGTCAGGTGCCGGCACGGCTTCTGCCAGCCGGGGCAGGAGCAGTCCAGGACGATCTCCGACAGCGACTGCGGGAACAGCGACAGGCCGAACCCGGCCAGGATCCGTTCCAGGTTGTCGGGCAGGTGCCCGGCGAGCAGCTTCGCGGCGTGGATCGCCTCACCGGCCAGGGCCCGTTCGATGCGGGCCCAGTCGGCGGCGGTGTACGCCTGCACGCCGATCCGCGCCCGGTACGTCTCGCCGTCCTCGTCGACAACCAGCGCCGTCACAATACTGGTCGAGATGGTTACGGAGCGTACCTGTCCGGCGCGGGCGTAGCGGCGGCCCGCCGAAAATGTCGTACCCATCCGCAACGATTCCAGCATGCCCAGGAACTGCTGCGACCACGTCGTCTCAGGCATCACCGACCGCCTCCGGCGCCAGCGACATCAGCTCGAGCAGGTCGTTCGTGGACAGGCCGGTGAGCCAGCCCTCGCCGGAGCCGACCGCGACCCCGGCCAGGTCCCGCTTGCTCATCATGATCTCCTCCACCCGCTCCTCGATCGTGCCGATGCACACGAACGTGTGGACCTGCACGTCGCGGCGCTGCCCGATGCGGAACGCCCGGTCCGTCGCCTGCGCCTCCGTGGCCGGGTTCCACCACCGGTCGACGTGCACGACGTGGTTCGCCGCGGTCAGGTTCAGGCCCGTCCCGCCCGCCTTCAGCGACACCAGCAGCACCCCCGGGCCCGACCCGGACTGGAACCGTTCGACCATCCGGTCGCGGGCGCCTTTGGGTGTACCGCCATGCAGGAACTCCACGCCCGTCCCCAACTGCTGCGCCAGGTGCGGGGCCAGCAGGTGCCCGAACCGCGCGAACTGGGTGAACACCAGGGCCCGGTCCCCGGCCGCCATCGCCGCGGCCAGGATCTCCTCCAGGCGGGCGAGCTTGCCCGACCGGCCCGCCAGCGGCGTGCCGTCGCCCATCAGGTGCGCCGGATGGTTGCACACCTGCTTCAGTTTCGTCATCGCCGACAGGACCAGGCCCTTGCGCTGCGGCCCGGCCCGGCCCTCCCGCAGCTTCACGAACAGCTCGTCGACGACCGCCTTGTACAGCGTCGCCTGCTCCAGCGTCAGGTTGCACCACTGGCGGCGTTCGAACTTCTCCGGCAGGTCCGCGATCACCGCCCGGTCCGTCTTCACCCGCCGCAGCAGGAACGGCCGTGTCACCCGCCGCAGCCGCCGGGCCGTGTCCTCGTCGCCCCACCGTTCGATGGGCACCGAGTACCGGGCCCGGAACAGGCTCGCCTCGCCCAGCAGCCCCGGGTTGAGGAAGTCGGCGATCGACCACAGCTCGGTCAGCCGGTTCTCCACCGGCGTGCCGGTCAGCGCGACCCGGTGCCGGGCCGGCAGCCGCCGCACCGCCCGGGCCGTCACCCCGGCCGCGTTCTTCACGTGCTGGGCCTCGTCGAGGACGACCCGGTCCCAGCCGACCGCGGCGAGGGTGTCGACGTCGCGGGTCGCGACCTGGTATGTGGTCAGGACCAGATCGACCCCGTCGACGGTACCGGCGCCGGTGAGGCGGGCCGCGCCGTGGTGGACGCGGACCGTCAGGTGCGGCGTGAACCGTTCGATCTCCCGCCGCCAGTTGCCCAGCACCGACAGCGGGCACACCACCAGCGTCGGCGGGCGCGGCCCCCGCGCCCGCAGATGCGCCTCCAGGGCCAGGACCTGGACCGTCTTGCCCAGGCCCATGTCGTCGGCGAGGAGCGCCCCGACGCCGACCGCGTCCAGGAACGCCAGCCACGACAGGCCCCGCCGCTGGTACGGGCGCAGCTGCGCGGTCAGGCCCGGCGGCGGGTCCAGCAGCTCCAGACGTTCCGCGGCCCGGCCGGTGAGCAGGTCCGCGAGCCAGCCCTCCCCGTCGACGCCGGTCACCGGCAGCGGCAGGTCCCCGTCCGGGACGAGCCGGGTCAGGCGCATCGCCTCCCCGGCCGTCATCTCGCCGCGGCCGCCGCGGCGCAGGAACGCCAGCCCCGCCCGCAGCCGCTCCCGGTCCAGGTGCACCCACCGGCCCCGCAGCCGCACCAGCGGCACCTTCGCCCGGGCCAGCTCGGCCAGGTCCGCCTCGGACAGGAACTCGTCGCCGATGGCCAGGCCCCACCGGTAGGCGACGATCGCCGCCCGGTTCGTCGTCGTGTCCCGCAGCACCGGCGCCGCCGGCTGGCGGGTCCGGACCGTCAGCGTCAGACCCAGGTCCTGCCGCCGCTGCCACTGCGCCGGCAGCAGCACCCCGAACCCCGCGTCGTGCAGCAGCGTCGCGCACGTCAAAAACCGGTACGCGCCGGGCGTGTCCAGCCGCAGCGACACCGGCCGCGGCACCCACAGCGCCTCGTCGAGGTCCGGCCACAGCCGCCCGGCCCGGCCCAGGTCGGCCAGCAGCACGTCCTGCGGGTAGTCGACCCACTTGAACAACGGCGACGCCCCGTCGTGCCACACGTCCTGCGCCGGGACGAGCAGACCCGGCTCGGCCGCGGGCTGCAGCAGGAACTCGACCAGCCACGAGCCGCCGTCGGGGTCGGCCCGGCCCGGCCCCGGCGTCTTGCGCTGGTCGCCGGCCGGGTCGGGGGCCAGGTCGTCGTCCTCGTCGGCGGCTTCGACGTAGGAGAGCCGGAAACAGGTCCGTACGGGGGCGGGGCGGCCGCTGTCCGCCCACCGCTCGAGGACCTCCCGCAGCCGGGCCACTTCGGGCCCGTCGTCCATCGCCGGCGCGGCCCTCACCACCGCATCCGCAGCCCGGTCCGCCTCGCCGGCCCGGGCTGGCTCGCCTTCCCCAGCCGGCGCTGCCTCGGCCGGGGCCAGCCCGGTTGTCGCCGTCCGCCCGGCCGGGGTGTGCTCCGCGGGGGGCAGCGACGGGACGGGTTCGCGGCGGGTGGCGTCGGACGGGCCCGCTTCGGTGACCGGCTCCGGGCGTGGCGGCGTCGTGGCCGTGGCCGGCTCGCCGGTGGGGGGCCGGGAATCGAGGCGGGCGATGGTCTCGTTGGCCGCGGGTTCGGGGTGGGCTGCGGTGGTACTGGTCGCGGGTTCTGTGGCCGGGGCCGGTTCGCGGCGGGCGGCGGCGTTGGCGATCGCGCGGGCCAGCGCGCGGCCGGACCCCGCCTCGGCTGTCGGCGGCGGGACGGGTTCGCGGCTGACGGCGGACTCGTTGGTGGGGGCCGGCCTGGTGGCGGGCGGCGGCGGGACCGGTTCGGGGCGGGGGGCGGGCCTCGGTTCGGTTGCTGTGGTCGGGACCGGCCCGGCGGTGAGCGGCGGGGCAACGGGTTCGCGGCGGGCCGCGGTGTCGTTTGCCGCGGTTGTCCCGGCTGCAACCGGTTCGCGGCGGGCGGCGGCCTCGGCGATCGCGCGGGCCTGGGCGCGGGCCCTGGCTGCCGTCACGCCGCCGGGCGCGCGGGAGGTGTGGGCCGGGGCGGCTGTGCGGAGGCGGGCGTCGGGGGTGGTGAGCGCGGCCAGCCAGGCGCGGACGGCGGTGTCGTTGCGGACCTGGCCGTCGCCGAGCAGCGGCTCGCCGGCCAGGCGGGCGCGGACCAGGTGGTCGACGGTCGTGTCGAGGGCCGTACGGGTGGCGTCGGCCGGGGACCAGGCCGGCCGGTCGGCGGGGAGGCGGAGCCGGCGCAGGGACGGGTCGGTGGCGGACGCGGCGACGCCGGGCATGGCGCGGCCCAGGGTGTCGGCCGTGGTGGCGTCGGCGCCCCACAGGGCCGGGCGCCACCTCGCCGCCGGGCCGCGGCCGGTTTCGAAGCGCTCGATACGGTGGCCGGGCTCAGGCTGGTGGCTGGTCTCCGAGCCATTGTCCGCGACCGCCTCCGAGCTGTTCCCCGAGCCGGTGTCCGCACCGGTCCCCGAGCCGGAGTCTGCGCCCGTTTCCGAGCCGGTTCCCGCGCCCGTTTCCGAGCCGGTCTTCGAGCCGGTGTCCGGGCGGGGGTCCGAGCCGGTGTCGGGGTGCGGGCCCGGCGACTCGGTGGTCAGGGCCGGGAGGAAGCGGCCTCGGTCGACCAGGTCGGTGGCGAACGTGACCAGGTCGGCCAGGGCGCCGATCGAGCTGCCGGGCGTTGTGTCCGGGGCCGTGCTCAGCAGCAGTTCGGGATCGGTGGCCGGGGGGAGGACGACGATCGGGACGGTCCAGCGGGTGTGACGGCGGGCGGCCGGGCGGCGGTGGCCGGCCGGGAGGTGCGCGGTGAGCTCCGGGGACGGGGCCGGGCGGTGCGGGGTCGAGGGCAGGAGCAGGTCGGCGGTGGCGACGGTGCCGGGCAGCGGCGGGAGGACCGCGAACGGGTGTACGGCCGTGGGCTGGGTGCCCGCGGCGGCGCGCTCTTCGGCCTGGGCGTGTTCGGCTGCCGCGCTGTGCCCGGACGGGTGCAGGGCGGCGTCCGGGGACTCGGCCCAGCAGGCCAGGGTTCCGTCCGGCAGTACCAGGCCGTGCACGACGATCACCGGTCCGACCCTAACGCGTGCCCGGCCGTGCAGTGGTCAGCGGCGCTGTGGGTGACCCGCCGGTGGCGTGAGGACATGTGGGATGCGGGCCGTCGCAGGTCGCTGTGGTGACCCGGCCCGTGTCGTCGCCACGCGTGCCGCCACGCGTGCCGCCACGTGGTGGTCCACGTCACGCGTGCCGCCGCGGGATGGTCCACGTCGCCGGTGGACTCGAGCGCCACCGCCGCGCTGGATTCGGGTGCCGGCGCCGAGCACGGCCCGGCCGGCGTGGCGCGCTCGCCGGCGGCGGCGGCGAAGCCGTGCTGGGCTTGGGCGGCGTGGCCGTGCCGGGCTCGCCGTCGGCGCCGAAGCTAGGCTGCGCTGGGCTGCGCGGCCGTTGTGTCCTGTTTGTCCCGTGCGTCGCGGCGTCCCGGGAAGGGTCGGGTGTCGCTGCCGGCTCGCGAGGTCAGCGCCACTCGGGGTGGGCGCCGGTGTCGACCAGTTTCCAGTCGCCGTTGTCGTACAGGTTGTTGTCGTAGTAGAAGACCGTGTCCGGCAGGAGGTCCTGGGCGGTGAACGCGGCCCGGGCCGTCTCGTGCAAGGCCGGCGGCGGGACCGACCACAGGGACTCGGCCAGCGACGCCACGTAGGACAGGGCGTGGTGGCCCATGAAGCTGTCGTACGTCAGGGAGAACACCTCGTCGGCCGCCAGCGGTACGTCGCGCGGGATGACGTTCGCCGGGGGCAGGGCGGCCGGCAGGGACTCGGCCGCGCGCAGGGTGCTGTCGACGTAGATGGCGCAGTCGCGGTACAGGATCGCGGTTTCCCGGGTTGCCGGGTCGAACGCGAACAGGGTGTTCTGGCCGTGGGTCTCCAGGGGGCAGCCCGTCGCCCGGGCCGCGGTCGACCACATGCGCACCATCGGCGCCACGATGCGTTCGGCGACGAACGACTGCGGCGGCTCGCCGAACCCCTCGACGAGCTGCTGCAGCAGGGTCGGGTCGGCCGGGGCCAGGAGGTCGGCGCCGTACAGGGCGAACAGCGGCACCGTGAACCGCGGCGCGGGCACCGCCGGGCGGGCGGCGCGGACCAGGAAGCCCCACGCCTGCTCGCCCAGGCCCGGGTCGAACCAGCCGCCGCCGATCTCCGGCAGGACCGGGATGCCGGCGCGTAGCAGCTCGGCGCAGACCCACAGCTGCAGCTCGATGACGGGGCGGCGCAGCCGGCGGGTGAACCGGGACAGGCGCCGCGGGTAGTGCAGCTTCACGAAGTGCGGCTCGACCGGGCGGCCGGCGGCGGCGGTGACGAACACGGTGCGGGCGTTCGCCGACGGGACCACCGTCAGCGTCGGGCCCCGCTGCAGGCCGAGGAGGACGTCGCGGGCGGCGAGGTCGGGACTGTCGAGGGTGTTCGGATGCACCGGCAGCAACATTCCGTCACCGTCCGTGTACAGGGACGTGTACAGGGAGGGCTGGCCGGAGTAGCCGGCAAGGGGCGCCGGGACCCGGAACGTCGGGAGCTCGAACGTCGCCGCGCCCCGCTGCGGGTGGTACGTGTCGGCGATGTCCAGGTCCGCGGCGTAGGGGCTGTACGTGCGGGTCCCGACACCGAGATACCGTTCCGCGTACTGCCACAACGCGATCGGGTCGCGGGCGTCGATGAGGCGCATCGGCGTGAGCCTACTGCGCGGGCCCGGCGCAGCTGAACGGAGTGCGGTGTCACCCAGCCCACGTGTGATCGAGGCCGCCCTCGCCGGGCCGCTGCCCGCCTACGTCTACGACCTCGACGTGGTCCGCGGCCGCATCCGGGCGCTGCGTGACGTCCTGCCGGCGGGGACCCTCGTGGCGTACGCCATGAAAGCCAACGGCCACCCCGACGTGCTGCGCGCCGCCGCCGCCGCGGCCGACGCGGTCGAGGTCGCCTCCGCCGGTGAGCTCGACGCCGCCGCCGGACTCGGCGTGCCGCTGATCCTGAGCGGGCCGGCGAAACCCGACGCGCTGCTGCGGCGGGCCGTCGACGCCGGCGCGGTCATCAACGTGGAGAGCCTCCACGAGCTGCGCCGCATCCCCGGCCGGGCCCGGATCTGCCTGCGGGTCAACCGGACCCACCCGGCCCTGCCCGGAACGCACCGGATGTCCGGTACCGCGACCCAGTTCGGGCTCGCCGAGGACGACATCCCCGCGGCCCTCGAGCTCGGACGCCGCCACGACGTGCAGGGCGTGCACCTGCACGCGGTGTCGAACAACCTCGACGCGGCCGCCCACGCCGCGTTCCTGCGCGACTGCCTCGCCTGGGCCGCCGGCCGGGGGATCGGGCCCGTCGTCAACGCCGGCGGCGGGTTCGGCGTCGACGTCACCGGCCGGGAGACCTTCGACCTCGACCGGCTCCGTGATGTTGATCTCCCGGCGGGGCTGACGCTCGTCGTGGAGCCCGGCCGGTTCGTCGCCGCCCCCGCCGGCTGGTACGCGGCCGAGGTCATCGACCTCAAATCCAGCCACGGCACCTGGTTCGCGGTCGTCAAAGGCGGCACCCACCACTTCCGGCTGCCGGCGTCGTGGGGGTACAGCCATCCGTTCACGATCCTGCCCGTCGAGGCGTGGCCGTACCCGTGGCCGCGCCCCGAAGTCCGCGACACCCGCGTGACCGTGGCGGGGGAGCAGTGCAACCCCCGCGACGTCCTCGCCCGCGACGAACCGGTGCCGCGGCTGCGGGCCGGCGACGTGCTGCTGTTCGCCCGGACCGGCGCCTACGGCTGGGAGGTCGCCCACCACGACTTCCTGCGCCTCGACCCGCCCCGGTTCACAACCCTCGACGGGCAGCGTCCGGACGGACAGCCGCCGGCCGGGGGAACGCGGCCCTGACCGCCCGCAGCGCCTGCCGCCGCACGTCGCCGGTGAGGGTGTCCACGTACAGCACCCCGTCGAGGTGGTCGCACTCGTGCTGCAACGCCCGCGCCAGGAACCCGGACCCGGCCACCGTGACCGGCTCGCCGCGCTCGTCGAACCCCGCCACCGTCACCTCGAGCGCCCGCGGCGTCGGAAACGCCAGGCCCGGTACCGACAAACACCCCTCATCCCCGGTCTGACCGCCGGAACGGGCCGTGACCTGCGGGTTCACGAGGTGGCCGCGGCCGGCTCGGGTGCCGTACACGAACACCCGCGCCGCCACCCCCAGCTGCGGCGCCGCCAGCCCCGCCCGGCCCGGCTCCGCGTCGAGGGTGTCGAACAGGTCCCGGACCAGATCCCGCAGCGCCGCATCGAACGCCGTCACCGCCGCGGCGGGGGAGCGCAGCACCGGGTCGCCGAGCAGCCGGATGGGTCGCGTCGTCACCTGCGCCAGCGTACGTCCGGGGCGGGGCACACCCCGTCTGACGAGGGCCTACACTATGCCGACTTCCCACCCCCGGAGGCACACCCATGGCCCACCCGGCCAACCGGGCAGATGTGCGGTCACACCGCCGCAGCCCAGCTCAGGACCACTTTCGCGGCACCCCGTGGATCGTCGGCGGGCTCGTCGCCGCCCTCGTCGCCGGTGGCGGCTGGTTCGCCTACGGCAAGCTCACCACGACCAGCTGCACCGGTACGGTCACCGCGTCCGTCGTCGCCTCCCCGGCCACCGCGACCCTGCTGGAAGACCTCGCCACCAAGTGGTCCGCGACCGACCCGGCCGTGGCCGGGCAGTGCGTCCACGTCGCCGTGTCCGCCCGCGACACCGCCGTCATGGCCCAGGCCCTGGGCACCGAATGGGACGCGAAGACCGGCACCCCGCCAGACGTGTGGGTACCGGACTCCACCGCCTGGGTCCGCCGCGCCTCCACCGCCGCCATCGCCGAGCGGATGATGCCCGACCTGCAGCCCAGCCTCGCCCGGACCCCGTCCGTGCTGGCCATGCCCAAGCCGATGGCCGAGGCGCTGGGCTGGCCCGACGGCGAACTGTCCTGGCAGGACCTGATCAACAAGGTGGCGGCGGACCCGCAGGGCTGGGCGAAGTACAACCAGGCCGGCTGGGGCCAGTTCAAGCTCGGCATGTCCGACCCGCTGCAGTCCACCGCCGGCCTCCTCGCCCTCATGGCGATCCTCGACGGCAACGACGACGGCGAAGTCACCCCCGACGAGCAGGCCACCCTCGCCAAGCTCAAGTCGGAACGGGCCGTGTACACCGACACCACCGCCCAGCTCCTCGACGGGCTGTCGAAGGCCGACCGGGCCGGCGCCGACGCGGGCCTGCGGTACGTGTCCGCGTTCCCCGCCCTCGAACAGGACGTCCTCACCTACAACAAGGCCAACCCGCACACCCCGCTCGTGGCCGTGTACCCGTCCAACGGCAGCGCCGACGCCGACAACCCGTACCTGATCCTCGAAGCGCCGTGGGCGTCGAAGGACAAACAGGACGCCGCCAAGGCGTTCCTCGCCTACGCCCGCGGGCCCGAAGGGCGCAAGGTGTTCCTCGACGCCGGGTTCCGCGACCCGAACCGCGTCGCCGGCACCGCCCTGTCCGGGTCCACGTTCGCGGCCCGGATCAAGACCGTGCCCCGGGCCGTGCTGCTGCCCGAGTCGGTGAAACAGTCGATGGACACCTGGACCGCCCTGACCCGCCCCACCAACGTCCTGCTCGTCCTGGACGTGTCCGGGTCGATGAACGAACAGGTCCCCGGCACCGGCAAGACCCGCATGCAGCTGGCCAAGGACGCCGCCCACGGCGCCGTCGCGCTCTTCGACGGCAACGTCGACGCCGGGCTGTGGGTGTTCTCCACGAAACAGAACGGCACCACCGACTACAAGCAGCTCGTCCCGATCGGGCGGGTCGGGGACAGCGTCGGCGGGAAACCCCGCCGCGACCAGATGACCACGTCGATCGACAAGCTCGCCGCGACCGGCGACACCGGCCTGTACGACACCGCGGCCGCCGCCCAGCAGGCCGTCGCCGACGCCTACCGGCCCGGCGCCACGAACCTCGTCGTGCTCATGACCGACGGCAAGAACGACGACAGCACCGGCGGGCTCAACCTCGACCAGCTGCGGGAGAAGCTGCAGGCCAACGCCGGCAGCGACAAGAAGGTCCCGATCGTCACCGTCGGCTACGGCAACGACGCCGACTTCGCGTCCCTGCAGGAGATCTCCCGCGTCTCCGGCGGCACCCTGTACACGTCCAAGACCGCGTTCGACATCAACGAGGTCCTCCTGACGGCGATCTTCGGGAAGGTCTAATACCCTCGGGATCATGCTCGCCAAGGAGATCTTCGGAGCCGGGGACGCCCCGCCGGTCGTGCTGATCGGCGGGGCGGCGTCATCGATGGACTGGTGGCACCCCGACTTCTGCACCCGCCTCGCCGGCGCCGCCGGCCGGCCCGTCATCCGGTACGACCACCGCGACACCGGCCGGTCACCCGCCTCGAAACCGGGGGAGCCGGACTACACCGCCGCCGACCTCGCCGACGACGTGCTCACCCTCGCCGGCGGGCCGCTGCACCTCGCCGGCGTGTCCATGGGCGGCGCCATCGCCCAGCGGGTCGCCATCGAACACCCCGACCGGGTCCTGTCCCTGGCCCTCATCGCCACCACGTTCGCCGCCGGCGCCGCGTTCGGGCTGCCCGGACCGCAACCGCGGATCCGTGACGCGTTCGGCCTGCCGGCCCCCGACTGGTACGACCGCGACGCCGCCGCCGCCCGCATCGCCGAAAACGCCGCCCGGTTCGCCGGCACCGTCCCCGCCGACCCCGACACGGTCCGGGACCTGGCCCGGCACATCTTCGACCGGACCACCGACATGGCCGCCGCCCAGACCAACCACTGGATCCTCGCCGACGGCCGGCCCCTCGACGGCACCTCCGCCTACATCCGCTGCCCGACCGTCGTCCTGCACGGCAGCCACGACCCGCTGTTCCCGCCCGAACACGGCCGGGCCCTCGCCGCCGCGATCCCCGGCGCCCGGTACGTCGAACTGCCCGGCATGGGCCACGAGGTCCCGCCCCGGCCGCTGTGGGACCAGGTCATCGGCGAGATCAGTGGTATCGCCGCAGCGGGTTCGGCACCGCGCACCACACGTCCGTGAGCGGGTCCGCGGCCAGCCGCATCGCCGTCGTCGCCTTCACCGGCCAGTCCTCGACCAGGAACGCGGCCCGGTCCGCGGCCGCGACGCACCGGCCGGTCACCGCGGCGACGTGCGCCCACAGCCCGTCGTCGCCGAGCGCCGCGACACAACTGCCCAGCACCGTCGCGAACGCCGACGCGAGGACCTTCGTGCGCAACGCCCCCTCGTCGGTGGTCGGCAGCGCCCCGATGAGCGGCGGCATCGCATGCCCGGCGCGGGCGAGGCGGCCCGGGTGCACATGGATGCCGCCCAGGTCGCGGTAGTACACCCGCACCGGAACACCGCCGCCGACCTCGACGAGGGTGTTCTGCCCGTGCGCCTCCAGGCCGACCCCCGAAGCCAGCAGTTCCAGCAGAGGCGGCAGCAGTACCTCGGTCAAGGCGCCGAAGAACGCCGGCGTCAGCAGGTCCGGGCGGTGGGGGAGCAGCGCCAGCGGCAGCACGTCGGCCCCGGCCGGCGGCGGCTCCCGCCACACGGCGCCGAGGGCCCGCTGCGGCCGCCCCGACCCGTCCAGGACCGTCCCCGCCGACACCTCCCGCAGCACCGTCAGCCCCGCCCCGAGCCCCGCGACGAGCTCCGACGCGAGGGGGCCGTTGTGAATCGCCGCCGCCGACAGGGTCCGCACCGCCGACGTCATCTGCACCTCCACCGCCGTCTTCACATGCCACCCGGCCCACTCGCCGCCGACGACCTCGAGCGTCCGCAACGACATCAGCGGCCGCGCCGGCACGTCCACACCGGTGTCGGTGACGAGACCGGTCGCCAGGGCCCGAGGCAGCTGCCACGGATGCACCGGGAACCGGGCCGGGACCGGCGCCCCCGCCGTCCGCCACCGGCCCGGGTCGGCCTGCACCACCCGCAGGAACACGTCCGGATGGTGCTCCGGCGCGTACGCGAGGACATCGGCGGTCGACATGCCGATCCGGGTGCGGCAGCACGGATGCAGCGGATGACCGTCCACGATGGACTGCTCGGCGCCGGCGAGGCCGCCGAACGGGCTCGGCGGCGCCGTCAGCGCCAGCGCCAGGTTCGCGACGCTGTTGTCCAGCTCCCGCCGGAACCCCGCCGCCAGCCCCAGCGCCGCCGCGAGGGTCCCCGGGTCGTCGAACGCGCGGCCGTCGGCGACCAGGCGGGGCAGCGGCGGGCCGAACAGCGGCGGGGGAGCACCCTGCAGCCGCCGCGGATCGACGACCTGTTCGCGCCACAACGCGCCGGCGAGCCGGGTCAGGATCGAAGCCCGGGCCGACGGTACCGCGGCCAGAAACTCGGCGGCGCGGGCCTCGGGCAGCGCCGCAGCCGTCGCGGCGACGTCGGGTGCATCCACCGGCCGATTCTAGTGAGGCCGCCGCGACGCCTGGGATCCACGTCATCCGTTCGGTCCGAAATGTCCGCGCCGACCGCCCGGCTCCGCGTTCACCTGCGGAAATGCTGTCATGTACGTGAGGATCAGCTTGGAGCACGGACGCTTCGGGAGGCCATTTTGGAGATGCGACAACTTAAGGCCAGCTTGCCGGCCACCACCCAACCCCCGGCACCACCGAAACCGGTGCCCGGCGCGGCGACGAACGCCGCGGTGGAGGCCCCAGCGCCGCCGCCCAAAGATGGCCTGCCCGCCTCGCCGCCGATGCTGAGCAAACTCACCCCCGGCGACCGCGCCGCCATCGCCGGCGCGACCGGGTACCACCTGTCGCAGACCGGGGCCGTCACGAACGCCTCCGATGCCGTGCCGCCGTGGTCGTTCATCCTGGCCTTCGCGGCCTCCCGGAGCGCCGTCGAGCCCGCGGCCCCATCCGACGACGCCAAGGGCGCCGCTGCCGCCGCGCCGGCCGCCTCCACCGACGACGGTCATCACGTCGACGTCACCGTCTGATCCCGGTCCCGCCGTGCCGGGGGATGCGCCGGCACGCCGACGGCCGGCGCATCCCTGCCACCAGTCTGCGCCCGGCCCGGCCCGGTTACGGTCCCGTTTCGGGGTGTAAACATCAGCCTGCGGGGCGTTGACCCGCCACCGTACGAGCCCGTGTGATGGACGCATGGGCGACGCGCCGGCGCTGATAGCCACTCTGCTCACCGTCATCGACCGCCGCGACTGGGCCGGGCTGTCCGGTCTCGTCACCGACGATGTCGTGTACCACCGTCCCGGCTGCCCGCCGATCGAGGGCGCCGACGCGTTCGTCGGTTTCTACCGGCGGCGGTGCATCGTGTCGGCCGGGCGGCATCAGGTGGACCGGTGCGTGTCGGCGGACGGGCAGGGCTTCTGCTGGGGCCGTTTCGACGGGATGTCGCACGCCGGGGTGCCGCTGAACGAGATCTTCGCGGACTGGTACGAAATCCGTGCCGGGCGCATCGCGCGCCGCCGCACGTTCTTCTACCGCCCCGCCATCTAGGTTGACATAATGTCCATTATCGAACATCCGCTGCGGCCGCGGCCCTGATCCCCGGCGACCTCGTCGTCATCGCGTCGTCGTCCGAGCCCCGCCGCACGAGCGAGTTCGGTCATGCGGGGCCGAATCTGCCGATGCCGGTCGGGGTGTGAGTCGCGCTGGATGCTGCTGCTTCGCGGAGGAGTTTGTCACTGCTCGAGCCCGCGGTGCGGTTGGCTGATGCTTGATATGTCGGGCGCTGGCGCGCCGCGACATATCCGCATTTTTCGCCCGACGGGGCATTCGCCGGGGTTCCCGGTGGCGTGGGCTTGGTCACGGACGGTTGCAGTTCTCCGGACGTTGGGACCCGAACGGCGCAGGCCGGCAGGAATGGCGCCCGATCGGGTGACGGCACGCTAGGTGAGCACGGTATGCGGGCGATACCCTGTGCGTATGCGTGAAGTGCGCAAGGAACGGGTGACGGTGACCATGCCCGCCGATGACGCCGCGGCAGTGCGGCGGTTCGTGGACGCCGGCGGTGCGGAGTCCGTGTCGGCGTACGTCGCGGAGGCGGTGCGATCCCGGCTGGCCCGGGACCGTGCGCTGCTGACGCTCAACGACCTGTACGCGCAGCGGGGCGTGCGGCTCGACCCGGAGCACCACGCGTGGGCGCGTGAGGTGCTGGGGGTGGCGCCGGCGAACGGGCCGGTGTCGTGACCGCGGTCGGAGGGCGGATCCTGGACAGTTCGGCGATCCTGGGATTCGTGGCGGGCAAGCCGTACAGTTCGGCGATCGTGTGGCACGCCGTGGACCAGGGTGTGGTCCTGGCGGTGCCGGCGGCCGCCCTCGCCGAGGCGTGGGCGCAGACGTCGCCGAAGGACTACGACGTGCTCAAGGTACTGCTGAGCCTGCCGGTGGTGGTGGTCGACGACCTGACCGCGGCGGACGCGGTCGACTCGGCGACGCTGTTCGCCGGTGACGGCGGACCGGCGACGGTCGCGGCGGCGCACGTGGTACGCCGGGCGCAGGCCCGGCCGGGCTGGGCGATCGTCACCGACCGTGCCGACGTGTTGCGGAACCTGGATCCGCAGGCGGAGATCGACGAACTCCCCTGACGGCACGTTCCCGGTCTGTCATACGGTGTGTCGCGTTCGGAAAATGTCATAGGTGGCTGGTATGACTGTTCCGACACATGTTCGATTGACGGGTTGGGGAGGGTGCGATGGTTGCCGCGCGGACCGCGGCCAAGGGCTTGTCGACGGTGGATCTGGAGCAGATCCGGGACACCCTCGCGGCCGGCCGGAAACCGAAAGTCGTATTCACCGAGCAGGCCGGGCAGATCGCCGGGCAGCTGGGCCAGATCGTCGCGTTGACGGACCCGGAGCTGTCCGACGAATGGGTCGTGGTCCGTTTCGGCCGCGACGAGCTGCCCTTCTCCCCCGCCGACCTGGCCATGGCGCCGAAGACGGTGCCGGCCAAACGTGCGCCCGCCGTTCCCGCACCTCGTGAGGAGAGCCCCGTGCCAGCCCCTTCCGTTGCCGACTCCCCCGCCGCCGTGAGCGACGCCGCCCCGGCGCCGGACTCCACCGGCTCCCCCGCCGCCGAGGCGTCCCCGGCCGCGGACCCCGCCCCGGCCCCGGCGCCGACCGGCTCGGGCGGCGATTCGTCCGATTCGTCGGCCGGGTCGAAGAACACCCCGGGCAAGCCGGCCGCGAAGAAGGCCGTCCCGAAGGCGAAGGCGCCGGCGGGCCTGACGGTCACCCTGGCCTACGCCGAGGGCGAGTGGACGGTGGCGGCGAACCAGGGCGCGAAGGCCCTCGCCAAGCCCTACGTCATCAAGGCCGGCGAGGCGTTGAAGATGGTCGCGATGCTGGACGTGCCGGGCGTGCACGAGGCGGTCGAGGAGATCGTCTCCGCGGCGCGGGCCGAGGCGGAGACCCAGGCGGAGCGGCTGCGGGCGGAGCTGGCCGAGATCGAGGCGCGGCTGGCCGAGCTGCGCGAGGCCGAGTAACGCCGGCGTCGCGCTCCGGGCCGTCCGGTTCATCGGGCGGCCCGGGGAGCGTCCGTCGTCTCCGGCCGGGTGCCGTTGATGCCGCACGGCTGGGTCGCGCGGGCGGAACTGAACATGAGCCGACGGGATGGTGTCGTCGGCGGGGCTCGGCGCTACCGTGTCCGGGACACGCACCTGCGGCCAGAACGGACATGAGCACGTGAGCGACGGGGAGCCAGCCGGGCGTACGGCCGAGGACAGCACCATGGCGGCGGCCCGGACCGTGGCTCCTGCGCAGCTGCGTCCGTCCGTCGATGCCGCGGGCGGGAGCGCATCGGTGGGTGGCGTCGTGGGGGGGCAGGCCCAGGTCGCCGGGGCCGATGGCGCCGCGGGCGGTTCGGTGGCGGGCGACGGGTTGACGCTGCAACCGGGCGCGATCGGCTCCGGGGCTGCCCCGGTGGACGATGGTGCCGGTGTGGCGGTGGTGGGCGGCGGCTCGGCGTCCGAACTGGACGTCGTCGGGACCCGGGCCTTCGAGCAGGGGGCTGCCGGAATCCAGGCCTTCGAGCAGGGCGTTGTCGAAACCCAGGTCGCCGGTCGGGGTGCTGTCGGATTGCAGGTCTCCGAGCAGGACGCTGTCGGCACTCAGGTCACCGGTCGGGGTGCTGTCGGACTTGCGGTAACCGCATCGCGCGAGGCGGCCGAGCCCGGTGCGGTTACCGCTGAGCCGGTCGGTGCCGTGGCGCGGTGGCGGGCGCCGCGTATCTGGCTCGTGTTGCTCGCGGTCGCCCGGGCTGTCGTGTTTCCCGTGGCTCGGCTGCGGGTCACCGGTGGGCTGCCGCCGCAGCTGCGGGACGGGCCCGTCATTCTCGCCGTCAATCACATCGGGCCGTTCGATCCCGTTGCCGTGACGGCCGCGTGCCGGGTCGCCGGGCTGGCGCCGCGGCTCATGGCGACCGGGGGGCTGTTCCGGGCGCCGGTCGTCGGGTCCGTGATGCGGGCCAGCGGGCATATCCGGATCAACCGGCGGCAGGCGAACGTGGCCGCCGCCGTCGACGATGTCACGCGGGCCCTTGCCGCCGGGTCGCATGTGCTCGGGTACCCCGAGGGGCGGATCACGCTCGATCCCGGGATGTGGCCGGAGCGTGGGAAGACGGGGCTTGCCCGGATCGCGCTCGGTACCGGGGCGCCGGTCGTCGCCGTCGCGCAGTGGGGGGCGCACGAGGTGGCGGCGTGGGGCGGGGTCGGGCCGACGATGCGGGCCCTGGCGCGGGCGTTGTTCCGGCGGCCGGTGGTGCGGGTGCACTTCGGGGCGGTGGTGGATCTGTCGGGGATCGATCCGGCGGTACCGGGGGCCGCGCAACGCGCCACCGACCGGATCATCGACGCGATCACCGCCGAGCTGCGGCCGTTGCGCGCCGATGAGCCGCGGCTGCCCCGCTACATCGACCCGGTCCGGCCGTTGACGCTGCAGCGCCGCCACCGGGCCGCCGGCGTCCGCTCCCCCAGCTGACGAACGCGTGCGGGGCGACGACCCGCGGGCCGGACCGGCGACGACGCTGGCCCCTCGTGGCCGGCCTGGCTACGACGCTGGCGCCTCGTGCAGCGCCAACCGGCGACCCGATGCTGCCGGCCCCGTCGCTCGCGGCGAGCCGATCGTGCGCGTTCGTTGCAGCTCGGCACGCCAGCGCTGCCGGCCCCGTCGCTCGCGGCGAGCCGATCGTGCGCGTTCGTTGCGGCTCGGCACGCCAGCCCGGCACCTACCCGATTCCCAGGACCGGAGACCGCGACGGGTCAGCGGGGCACCCGCACCCGGGGGTCCTGCATGGCCCGGGCGATCGCCGCCAGCAGGCCGCTGTCGCACAGGCGCGGCGCGCCGATCAGGAACTCCTCCCGGTCGTACCACTCGACCAGGTCCACCCCGGGCTGCGCGGCGATCGACCGGTCCAGGGGCAGTTCGGCGTCGTCGGCGTAGCAGCCGTAGATCTCGTCGGCCGCCCCCATCTGCCAGTGGATCGGGCCGAGGCGCGACTCGTGACCGTGCTCGTCGAACACGGGCATGAACCGTTCCTTCGGGTTGATCGGCCGGACCCCGAGGGACCCCGTGGCCAGCAGGTCCTCGAAGGTGGGGTCCTCGTCCCAGTCCTCGCTCGGGATGACCAGGGCCTGGACGTCCTCGAGGTGTTCGCGGCAGGCGCAGTCGGGGCGTTGCGGCGGCTGCCAGTCGTCGTCCGGGGCGGGGAACGTCATGCGGCGATCCTAGAGCCAGAGCAAACGGACGAGAATGTCGAGAACCGGGCGCCGGTTACGTCCCCGGGGCACGCGACGGCTGACGAAGGGGAACTGACCGTGAAGTACCTGCTGCTCAAGCATTATCGGGGCGGTCCGGCGCCGGTCGGGGGCGCCGAGCCGATGGACGAGTGGATTCCCGCGGAGGTCGACGCGCACGCGCAGTTCATGCGTGACTTCGCGGAGCGGCTGCAGGAGTCCGGGGAGTTCGTCGACACGCAGGCGCTGGCGGCGGGGGGTGCTTTCGTGCGGTACGACGGCGAAGGGAAACCGCCGGTGACGGACGGGCCGTTCGCGGAGACGAAGGACCTGATCGCCGGGTGGATGATGATCGACGTGGAGTCGTGGGAGCGGGCTCTGCAGCTGGCGGCGGAGCTGTCGTCGGCGCCGGGGGCGGGCGGGAAGCCGTTGTACGAGTGGCTCGAGGTGCGGCCGTTGCTGGCCGGGCACGTCGAGTGTGTCGCGGACTGAACCGGGGTGTGGGAGCGGGAGGGGCTGCTGCGGGAGCTGGTGCCGGCGGTGATCGGCGTGCTCGTGCGGCGCGGCGCCGACTTCGCCGATGCCGAGGACGCGGTGCAGGAGGCGCTGGTCCGGGCGTTGGGGACGTGGCCGGACGACCCGCCGCGGGACCCGAAGGGGTGGCTGGTGACGGTGGCGTGGCACCGGTTCCTCGACGCGGCGCGGGCCGAGGCGTCCCGCAGCCGGCGGGAGGCGGCGGTGGATGCGGAGCCGGCGGCCGGGCCGGTGCCGGGCACCGATGACACGCTGCGGCTGTACTTCCTGTGTGCGCACCCGTCGCTGCCGGCGGCCTCGGCGGTGGCGCTGACGCTGCGGGCGGTGGGCGGGCTGACGACGCGGCAGATCGCGGCGGCGTACCTGGTGCCGGAGGCGACGATGGCGCAGCGGATCAGCCGGGCCAAGCGGCGGCTGGCCGGGCTGGCGCTGGACCGGCCCGGGGACCCGGCGACGGTGTTGCGGGTGCTGTATCTGGTGTTCAACGAGGGGTACGGCGGGGACGTCGACCTGGCCGCGGAGGCGATCCGGCTGACCCGGCAGCTCGCGGCGCTGACGGACGAGCCGGAGGTGGCGGGGCTGCTGGCGCTGATGCTGCTGCATCACGCGCGGCGGGCCTCGCGGACGGGTCCGGGCGGGCGGCTGGTGCCGCTGGCGGAGCAGGACCGGTCGCGGTGGGACACGGCGCTGATCGGTGAGGGGGTGGCGGTGCTGCAGCGGGCGCTGGCCCGGGATCGGCTCGGGGAGTATCAGGCGCAGGCGGCGATCGCGGCGCTGCATGCGGACGCGCCGAGCGCGGCGGAGACGGACTGGGTGCAGATCGTGGAGTGGTACGACGAGCTGCTGGCGTTGCACGACAGTCCGGTGGTGCGGCTGAACCGGGCGGTGGCGGTCGGGGCGGCGGACGGGGCGCGGGCCGGGCTCAAGGCTCTCGACGGGGTCGACCCGCAGGTGCCGCGGTATACGGCGGTGCTGGCGTTTCTGCACGAGCGGGCCGGGGACCGGGATCGGGCCGCGCAGTTGTACGCGGCGGCGGCCCGGGAGGCGGTCAGTGTGCCGGAGCGGGACCATCTGACCCGCGAGGCGGCGCGGATGCGGGCCGGTTAGGCGCCTTCGCGGCGCATCCGCAGGTACGCCAGGACGGCCTCGCGGGTGGTGCGGACGCCGAGGACCTCGCGGGCCTCGGCGATGCGCCGGTTCGCGGTGCGCAGCGACAGGAACTCGGCCGCGGCGGCGGCGGCGATCGTCTCGCCGCCGGCGAGGCGTTCCAGCAGGGCCCGCTGTTCGGGGGCGAGGACGGGTCCGCCGCCGTCGTCGGCGGGGTCGGGGCCGAGCTCGGCGTCGGGGTCGGTGGTGACGGGGCCGATCCGGCCGAGGTCGGCGAGCAGGGCGCGGCCGATCTCGGCGGCGGTGTCGCTGATCGCGACGATCCCGGCGCCGCGGGCGGCGGCGAGGAGGGCGAGTTCGGCGGTGTCGTCGTCGGTGACCCGGCCGAACAGGGCGAGGCGGGCGTCGGAGACGTCCCAGGCCTGGTCGGTCAGGGCGAAGCCTTCGCGGGTGGTCCAGCCGGCCCGGGCGAGGCGGCGCAGCACGGCGGTGGCGTCGGCGCCGGATGCGACGACGTACCGGGGGGCGAGAGCCGGATCCCCCGCCATCAGCGGCCCGCGCCGGAAGCCGTGGACAAACCCGCCGAAGCGGCCACGGACCGGCCCGCAACGGAAGCCGCACGCCGGCCCGCAGGGATAGCCATGCGCCCACCATGCGATGAAGGGGCACTCCCGCACAAGACCACGACGTTACTCATCCACGTTCCTCGATGGCTGGAAGCCGGGGATCCACAATGCCCGCAATCGAGGCCCGTCAAACACACCCACGGGGCTCACTGGCCGAGCTCCTCGATGGCGAGGGCGGCGGCCTCGGTACGCGTGCGGGCGCCCAGCTTGCGCATGCCCGAGCGGATGTGCGTCTCCACCGTCTCGCGGGAGATGCCCAGCTGCCCGGCGATGCGGCGGGTCGGCTCGCCGTTGGCCACCAGCCGCAGCACGTCGCGCTCGCGGTCGGTGAGCTCGTCGCCGGCCCGGCGGCCGCGGGTGTCGCGGCGGATCGAGTGCCGCCGCAGCGCCCGGCGGGCCCGGCCCAGCAGCACCACGAGGCCGGCCTCCTCCGCCAGGCGCTCCGCCTCGAGCAGTGGCGGTACCGCCAGATCGGCGCCCTCCTCGAGCAACCCCTGGGCGAGCAGGCAGCGGACCTCCTCGCGGCGGGCGAGCTCGTGCCAGGCCGCGGCGGCCTCGGTGAAACGGACCGGGGCCTTCCACGCCTCCAGCGTCACCTGGACCGGGGCGAGGGGCATCGTGTCGTCGGCGGTGCTGAACGAGGCGCCGGCGTCGTAGGCGGCCCAGCGGGCGGTGATGCGGCGCAGCCCGTCGACGAGCGGGGTCGACACGGCCGCGTCGGCCGGTTCGAACGCCTGGTCGGGGCGGCCGTCGAGCCAGGCCGCCTCGCGGGTGACCCAGTCCAGGACGGGCCCGGCCGACGCGGGCCGGTTCTGCAGCGCCTCCAGCCGGGCCCGGGCCGGGGCGAGCAGGCCGCCGTCGGCCTCGGCGAGGCTCGCCGCGGCGACCGCGTAGCCGCGGGCCAGGGCGGGCAGGGTCCGGTCGGCGAGGTCCCCGGCGCGGCGCACGACCTCGTCGATGGCGTCGCCGCGCAGCACGTCACACCACAGCTGGGCGGCCAGGAACCGGGTTTGCCAGCTGTAGGCGAGGTCCCCGGCGCAGGCGGCGGCCGCTGCGGCGGCGGCCTGGGCGGCCTCGGCGAGGCGGGCGTCGGCGGTGAGGGTCTCCACGAGCAGCCACGCCGACCAGCGGGCGGCGAGGACGTCGCCGGCCTGCCCGGCGGCGGACGCGGCGGAGGCGAGGCCGTACTCCCAGCCGGGCTGGCGCGTCCCGGCCCGCACGGCGGCGATCGCGGCGCGCAGCCCCGGGTGGGCGGGCGCCTCCCCGTGGACCTGCAGCAACTCCTCGGCCCGGGCCAGGGCGCCGCCGGGGTCGGTGGTGAGCATGGACAGCAGCCGGATGCGGTCCCGGCCGCCGAGAACCTCGGCCGGGGCGTCGTCGCCGACCGCGGTGACGGCCGCGGCGGCGGGCACCGGGCTGCCCTGCTGCAGCAGGGCCTCGCCGCGCAGCACGGCCGCGACCGGGTCGGTGGTGGCCGCGTCGATGACCCGCAGGCACGAGCCGGGCCGGCCGGCGGCCAGAGCGGCCCGGGCCGCGGCGATGCGCACCTGCGGCTCGGCGTCGACGCCGGGCAGGTCGCAGGCGAGCAGCAGCAGCTCGGCGCGGTCGCCGGAGGACTCGGCGGCCGCGGCGGCGGTCACCGCGACCTGGTAGGCCTCCGCGCCGGCGCCGGCCGCGGCCAGGTGGCGGGCCGCCTCCCGGGGCGGCACGAGCGTGGCCAGGCGCCGGTGCAGGGCGGCGCGTTCGGTCGCGTCGAGCAGGCCCGCGGCGACCTCGGCGGTGTACGGGGAGACGGGCGCGGCGACACCGTCGGTGAGCTCGACCAGGCCGGTCTCGACCAGCTCGGTGAGGCCCTCGCCGAGGACGGTCGCGGTGACGGGCCGGCCGAGCAGGCCCAGCGCCGCCATCGCGGTGCGGGCCGGGCGGGACAGGTCGGCGAGGGCGCCGGCGACGGTGTAGGCGAGGCCCTTGTCGAGGCCGTCGCGGGGGGTGCCGCCCTGGGCGACGTGCTTGGCCAGGGCGACGACGGCGAGCGGGACGCCGCCGGCGCGGCGCACGAGGTCGGTCACGACCGCGGCCGACGCGGACGGGGCCAGCTGCCGCACGAGCGCGGCGGCGGCGTCGGCGGGCATCGGCGGCATCGACAGCCACGCCCCGGACTTCGCGGCCGCGGCCCGCAGTGCCCGTTCGGCGTCGCCCGGCAGGCGGTGCGGCGTGCGGAGGGTGACAACTATCCGACAGTGCTCGGCGATGGCCGGCAGCGCCGCGATCGTGAGCGGATCCGCCCACTGGAGGTCGTCGAGCAGCAACAGGCCGTGACGGACGCGGGAGCGGACGGCCTCGGCGAGCAGCGGCGCCTCATGTGACGGGAGTCGCACCCGGACCGCCCGCGACAGCGGCAGGGCCGGCACGCCGCGCAGCATCGCCAGGGCGCCCCCGCTGAACACGGCCCCGCGGAAGGACTCGGCGAGCCGCTTCAGGACCCCGGTGCGCCCGGTGCCGGCCGCCCCGGCGATGACGACCAGACCCGGGTTGTGCAGGGCTTCCACGGCCGTGGCGAGCAGGTCGGCGGGCGGCCACACGGCAGGAACGCTCGCCCGGCCCACGACCGCCGACACCAACGCCGGCCCGGCCGCCGGGCCGGCGACGGGCTCATCAGTCGGTGCCTCAGGCACGGGAAGCCTCCATTCCTGGCACGAACATGGGATCCTGCGCGCGCAGGATATTCGTAATGTGTGTGCCGTACGTGCGTGACATGACGGTACTGATTGCACCCAGGAGCGAATAATGAGCGAGGTCCACCCCTTGGACACCCGAGGGTACGTCGGCATTGTGGCTGAACCCACCGGCCTCGCGCAGTCGGTGATCAGTCTGTGCCCGACGTCGAAGCGGGGCTGACCCCGTGGCTCCAGGACCCCTGAGCTCCCGCGTGGGTGACCTGTGCGGCGAGGTCGGCAACCGGCTCGGCGGGGCCGCCCAGGCCCAGGTGGTCGACGTGCGCCGGCGGCTGGGCGAGCCGCTGCGCGTGGCGATCGCCGGCCGCCTGAAGTCCGGCAAGTCCACGCTCGTCAACGCGCTCATCGGCCGGCGGGTCGCGCCCACCGAGGTCGGCGAGTGCACCCGCATCGTCACGCAGTTCCGCTACGGCACCTCCGACCGGGTCGACGTCGTCAAGCGCAACGGGGCCCGGGTCAGCCTCCCCCTCGACGAGGCCGGCATGATCCCGCAGCGGCTCGGCGTGGCCCGCCACGAGGTCGCCTACGTCGACGTCACCCTCACCAGCGACCACCTGCGTGACCTGACCGTCGTCGACACGCCCGGCCTGTCCAGCGCCAACACGTCCGTGTCGGACCAGGCCCGCCGGTTCCTGTTCTCCGAGGCCCCGATCGACGACGACCTCGACTCCGACTCCGCCGGGGCGCTGTCCGGCGCCGAGGCGATCATCTACGTGTTCACGCAGTCCGTCCGCGAGGACGACGTGCAGGCGCTGGAGGCGTTCCGGTCCATCTCCGCCCGGCTGTCGAGCAACCCGATCAACTCGCTCGGGCTGTTCAACAAGGTGGACAAGCTCGCCGGCGGCGGGCAGGACCCGTGGCCGATCGTCGCGCCCCTCGCCAACGACCAGTCGAAGGTCCTGCGCCGGGTCGTTTCGGATGTGGTACCCGTCGTGGGCCTCCTCGCCGAGACGACCGAGGCCGGCCGGCTCACCGCCGCCGACTGCGAGGCCCTGCGCCAGCTCGCCGCCCTGCCCCAGGGCGAGCGGACCGTGCTGCTGGCCTCCGTCGACCTGTTCACCACCCGCGAGTGCCCGGTCACCCGGGAGTCGCGGGAACGGCTGCTGCGCCTGCTCGACCTGTACGGCATCAGCTTCGCCATCGCCCAGCTGGTCGCCAAGCCGACGCTGGCCACCGGCGAGCTCGTCCGGATGCTGTTCCAGGCCTCGGGCTTCCCGCGGCTGCGGCAGACCCTGGACCACGCGTTCCGGTGGCGCACCGACGCCATCAAGGCCGGTTGGGCGCTGTCGAGCCTCGAGAAGATCGCCAGCCACGCCGAGCGGCCGCACGACCGGGAGCTGCTGCGTGACGCCATCGAACGGGTACTGCAGCAGCCCGAGTCGCACCGGCTGCGCCTGCTGGAGGTCGCTCAGCTCGTCACGACCGGCGCGGTCGACCTGCCCGACCAGATGGAGGGCGAGCTGACCCGCCTGGCGCTGTCCAACGACCCGGGCTGGATTCTCAACCTGCCCAGCGCCGACCGCGACTCGATGGTCCGGGCCGCGCTGGACGCCGCGACCCGCTGGCGCGCCTACGCCGTCGCCGGCGCGAGCCCGTCGCAGTCGCGGGTTGCGCTCGTCGCGCACCGTGGCTTCTACCTGCTCTCCCAGCGCATCCGCGGTGGAGGGGCAAATGTCCGATAATCACCTTCGTACAGCCAATAGCCGAGGCCCCCACCCCCAGGAGCCGAGAATGTCCTCCAACAGCCTGCGTCTCGTCGCGGTCGCCGTCGCGCTCGTCATCGCGGTGCTCACCGGCGTGGCGACCGGCCTGCTCGGCGGCGCCCCGAACTGCCCCGCGCAGACGGTCAGCGCCTCCGCCCCGCCCGTCGAGGGCGGCGCCGCGGTCAGCGGCGCGGTCAAGGCCGGCGGCACCCCGGAGCAGCCGGACAACGCCGGCACGCAGGCCCAGACCGTTCAGGCGCAGAGCAAGGCCTGCACCGCCCAGGACTCCTTCGGCGTGAAGCCGGCCCTGGTGGCGTTCGTCGGCACCCTGTTCGTCGGCGCGGCCCTGCTGCTCCTGCTGCTGCTGGCCGCCCGCGGCGCCGGACGCGGCGCGACCGCCCCGGTGTCGGCGCCGCCCGGCCGCGGCGGGCAGTCCGACGCCGACCGGCGCGCGCTCGTGCAGGCCTCGATCTACGTGCGGGACCGGGTCACCAGCAAGGCCCTCGGCGACCGGCTCGCCGCCGCCCTGCACGAGGCCGGGGTCACCACCCTCGAACCGGCCGGGGTGCGCTTCGACCCGGCCCACCACGAGGCCGGCGGCACCACCCCGACCAACGACCCGAACCTCAACGGGCAGATCTCCGGCGTCGAGGTCCCCGGCTACGTCGACCGCGACGGGCGGGTCCTGCGGGCCCCGATCGTCACCGTGTTCCAGGCGGCCCGCAGCGCCGGCGGCGCCACCGGCGCCCACCCGACGGTCCAGCGCCCGGCCCAGCCCGGCGGGCCGACCGGCGCGCACCCGACCGTCCAGCCGCCCAGCCAGCACACCACGCAGCAGCCGCGCAGAGAGCAGCCACGATGACCACGACCCCCAACGCGCCCGCGGGAGCGGCGCCGAAGAAGCCCGCCGACGCCACCGCGGCGCTGGGCAAGCTGCTCAAGGCCGGCGTCGAGGGCAGCCTCGCCTACCTGCGCAAGATCGACCCGGACGCGGCGTCCGACATCGACACCGAGCGCCGCCGCGACGTCCAGCGGCCCAGCATCGTCGTGGTCGGCGAGACCAAGCGCGGCAAGAGCTCGCTGACGAACATGCTCATCGGCGTGCCGAACCTGTCGCCGGTCGACGCCGCCGTGGCCACCGCGTCGTACCTGGAGTTCAAGCACAACCCGCAGCACGGCGCCCGCGCCTACATCCCCGGCCGGGAGGACCCGGTCCCGATCGGGCTCGGCGACCTGCGCGACTGGGGCACCGTGCTGGGCCGGATCCCCGACGGGATGCGCCCGCCGCGGCGGATCGAGATCCACCACTCGGCGCCGCTGCTGCAGTACCTGACCCTCATCGACACGCCCGGCACCGGCGGCCTCGACTCGATGCACGCCGAGGTCGCCATGGACGCGGTCGAGAAGGCCACCGCGCTGCTGTTCGTCGTCGACGCCTCCAGCCCGTTCTCCAAGCCGGAGATGAACTTCCTCATCGAGGCCAGCAAGAAGGTCAACTTCGTGCTGTTCGCGCTGACGAAGGTCGACGCCTACCCGGGCTGGCGCAAGATCCTCGACGACAACAAGGGCCAGCTGCAGACCCACGCGCCCCGGTTCGCGTCCGCACCCTGGTACCCGGTGTCGGCCCGGCTCGCCGAGCTGGCCATGCAGATGCCCAAGGACGCCGCCGGGGAGCTGATCCGCGAGTCGCGGATCGCCGAGCTGCAGCACGCCCTCATCGACCTGGCCTCCAAGGGCCACCTGCTGCAGCAGGCCAACGTGCTGCGCAGCGTGCGGTCGGAGTACATCCGCGTCGACCAGGAGCTCGGCGACCGGATGAAGGCGACCGACCCGGACCCGGCCGACTTCGAGCGGGCCAAGGAGGAGCGCGCGCAGGTCGCCACCCGCAAGCGCACCGAGTCCCGGCAGTGGTCCCTGGCCCTGTCCACGGAGACCCAGCGGGCCCGCGTCGAGGCCACCTCCCGGCTGCGCAACTACATCACGCAGCTGCAGGAACAGTTCATGGAGAAGATCGACAAGGGCGGCCGCGGCGACATGCAGGAGCTGCCGGCCGAGCTGGACAAGGCGCTGTACGCGCTGAGCGTCCGGCTGTCGCACGACCTCGAGTTCCGCTTCCGCAAGGTCGGCGAGCGGGTCCTGGCCCAGGTGTTCCACCCCAACGAGCTGCAGCACGTGCTGCGCGGGCTCAACGCCCGGCTCCGCCACGCCCTGGGCACCAAGCCGCGCCGCGAGCAGGGCGGCGAGGGCGCGATGGTCGTCATGTCCTCGGCCGGTATGGCGATGATGGCCGCCCGCGTCCCCGGCATGATCGGCGGCGCGAGCGCGCTCGGCGCGATCGGCCTGGCCGGCGCCGGGCTCGTCCTGCCCGTCGTCGGGGTCGGCCTCGGCCTCGCCGCCGGCGCCTACATGATCTTCAAGCGCAAGAGCATGGCCGACAAGGTCCAGGCCCGCACCTGGCTGCGGGAGGTCCTCGGCGAGGCCCGCGCCGCCCTGTCGGACGAGATCATGAACCGGTTCACCGACCTGCAGTACGCGCTGACCCTGGCCCTCGACGAGGCGATCGAGCGGCGGCTCAAGCAGCTCGACGCCCACATCGCCAACATCGACAAGTCGCTGGCCGAGGACAAGGCCGAGCGCGGCAAGCGCAAGGCCGCGCTGAGCACCGAACGGGAAGGCCTCCGGTCCCGCATCAAGCAGGTCGACGAGGTGCTTGTGCGCATCCGCGCGCTCACCCCGTCCGCACCGGCCGATGCGGGCGCCGAGGCCGCCGAGGCGTAGGGGGCTGACCGATGGACGGGCACTGGGAATGGTCCGAGGGCGGCGACGACGCCGACACCGCTGACCTGGGCGGCGACGCCGGGCACGACCTGCACGGCGGGTACGGCGAGGACGGCGGCGCCGGGCACGGCGGGTACGGCGAGGACGGCGGCGCCGGGCACGACGACTACGCCGAGGACTACGGCGCCGGGCACGACTTCGGCTCGGGCGACGCCGGGCACGACTTCGGCGAGCCCGGCCAGCACCTCAGCGACGGCCACCTCGGCGCGGGCGGGCACGACGACCTCGAGGAGCCGCTCGGCACCGAACACGCCACGGCCGAGTACGACGAGTCCCTCCACGACGGCGACGCGGTCCACCACGACGGCGACACCGAGGGCCACGACGACGGCGGACAGGCCGGCCACGAGGACGACGGCGGGCAGCTCCACCTCAGCGACGGCCACATCGACGGGGCCGGCGACGACGGCCACGAGAGCACCTTCGGCACCGACCCCGACGTCGACGCCTCCGCCGACGACCCGGGCTGGCACGACGTGCAGTTCCCCGAGGAGCTGCACCTGCAGGACCCGCCCGAGCCCGCCGGCGGCTTCCCGTGGACCGACGCCGACGTGCTCGGCGGCCCGGACCACAGCCTGTCCGCGGCGTTCGACCCGGCCCTGGAGCACCACGGCCCGGCCGAGCCCGCCGGGCTGGCCGACTACGAGCACCTCGAGGTGCCGCCCGGCGCCGACCCGTGGAGCCTGCTGCTGGGCTCCGACGACCCGGCGACGAGCAGCCTGGCCACCTACTGGGCGCCGCAGTAGACGCCACGAACGCGACAAGGCCCGCACGGGTGCACCGTGCGGGCCTTTGTCGTGGTTCCGGCCGCTAGCTGAGCGCCGTCACGAGCAGGATCACGAACAGGACCGCCACCAGGACCAGCACCACCACGATCACGGCGATCCAGTTGCGCTCGGCCGCCTCCCCCTGCTGGGCCGGGGCCTGCCGGGCCGCCTGCGGCGGGAACGGGCCCGGGCGCTGCTGCACCACCGGCTGTTGCACGACCGGCTGCGGTGCGGGCTGCGGGCGGAACACCGGCGCCGGCGTCACCGGCTGCTGGATCACCGGCGGTCGCTGCACGACCGGCTGCGGCGCGACCACCGGCGGGCGCTGCTGCACCTGCGGTACCACCGGCGGGCGCTGCACGGCCGGCGACACCGGCACGCCCGACATCGGCGCGGCCGAGACCGGGGCGTGCTGCACCGGCGGCATCGGGCGCTGCTGGACCGGCGCCGGGCGCTGCTGCGGCGGCGGGGTCACCGTGCGCGGGGTGCCGGACGCGCGGACCGGGGTGACGGCGGCGCCGATGCACAGCGCGCCCTCCACCACGACAGTCTCCGGCTGCTCCAGGGTCGTCGGGGCCACCCCGAGCTCGGTGTGGATGAGGTGCGCCGCGAGGGGGATGCGGGAGGAGCCGCCGACGAGGAAGATGCCGACGAGGTCCTTGGGCTGCAGCCGCGCCGACTCGATGGCCCGGCGCAGGCACGCGACGGTGCGCTCCAGGTACGGCCGGACGAGGGTCTCGAGCTCCTCGCGGGTCAGGTGCGCGTCGATCTCCATCGACGGCAGGTGGATGTCGGTCGAGGCGGTCCGCGACAGCATCTCCTTCGCGCCGCGCACGTCCTCGTAGAGCATCCGCCGCAGCCGCCGGTCCGAGGCGTCGGTCGGGTTGGCCAGCGCCGCCCACTTCTCGGCGTGGCTCTCCTGGTAGGTCTTGCCCAGGTGCTCGACGATCGCGTGGTCGAAGTCGAGGCCGCCGACGTCGGCCAGGCCGTCCTCGGCGAGCACCTCGAACCCGGACTGGGTGCGGCGTACCACCGTCGCGTCGAACGTGCCGCCGCCGAGGTCGTAGATGGCCAGGCTGCGCCCGACCGGCACCGCCGAGCCGAGCACGGCGGTGAAGTACGACGCCGCGCCGACCGGCTCCGCGATCAGCCGGGGGTTGCCGAGGCCCGAGATCCGGCACGCCTCCATCAGCAGCGACCGGCGCCGCTCGCCCCACCGGGCCGGGTGGGTCAGGCGCACCTCCTCCGGGGCCCCGCCCAGCTGCCGGCGCGCCTCCGCGTTCACCTGCGACAACACGTGCGCGAACAGGCGCGGCACGGGCATCGACGTGTCGCCGATGAACACCTCGCCGTCGTCGATGCGCCGCTTCGGGTTGGGCTCGAAGCGGGCCGGGTCGAGCCGCGCATTGCGCTCGGCGTCCCGGCCGACGAGGACCTTCCCGTCGGTGTTGAAGTACAGGGCAGAGGGCAGCAAGGGGGAACCGTCGAACAGCAGCGGTCGCATCCGCGCGTCCGGAGTGCGGACCATCGCGACCGTGTTCGACGTGCCGAAGTCGATGCCGAGCACGCGCATGTGCGTCACCCTACCTTTGCCGTTCCGCGCTCTGCGTCGGCCGTCAAGCCTGCCGTAACCCGCCGTTGCACGAAGTTGACCCGAGATCGCTGCATACTGGCCGCGTGAAGCAGGTGCCCTACCTCGACGCCCCAGGACCGCTGGGCTTCGCCCACCGTGGCGGGGCGGCAGCCGGTGACGAGAACACGACAGCGGCGTTCGCCCGTGCCGTCGATCTCGGATACCGGTACATCGAGACCGACACGCACGCCACCGCCGACGGGGTCGCGGTCGTGTTCCACGATGACACGCTGCAGCGGCTCCTGGGGCGCCCGGGTCGGATGATCGACTTACGGTTCGCGGACCTGCAGAGCGAGCGCGTCGGCGGCGCGGCCGCGGTGCCCCGCCTCGACGAGGTGCTCGACGCCTACCCGGACATCCGGTTCAACATCGACGCGAAGACCGACCACGCGGTACAGCCGACGCTGGAGGTCGTGGAGCGGCTCAAGGCCCACGACCGGGTGCTGCTCGCCTCGTTCTCCTCGGCCCGGCTGCGGCGGATGCGGCGGCTCGCCGGGCCGGGCGTGGCCACGTCCATGGGCATGCGCGAGGTCGCCGGGCTGTTCGCCGCCTACCAGGTCGGGCGCCGCTACACCCCGGCCGGGAGCGTGGTGGCGGTGCAGATCCCGCCGCGGTACGGCCGCATCGCCCTGGCCACCGCCAAGTTCGTCGGCTACTGCCACCGCATGGGGCTGCAGGTGCACCTGTGGACGATCGACGAACCCGCCGAGATGGCCCACTTCCTCGACCTCGGCGTAGATGGCATCATGACCGATCACATCGAGGTGCTGCGCGACGTGTACCAGGAGCGCGGCATCTGGCCGGTCTAGAAAGGGTCCACAGTGGAGTACAGCTCTCGTCGTGAGCGCGTCGGCTGGTACTTCTACGACTGGGCCAACTCGGCGTTCCCGACCACCGTCGTGACCGTCTTCCTCGGCCCCTACCTGACGTCGATCGCCGAGACGGCGGCCAACTGCCCCGACGCCGGCTGCCCCGACGATGCCGCCATCCACCCGCTCGGCATCGCGATCGCCCCCGGCTCGCTGTTTCCGTACACGGTGTCGCTGTCGGTGTTCCTGACGGTGTTCGTGCTGCCGGTGGTAGGCGCGATCGCCGACCGGTCGCCGCGCAAGAAGCAGCTGATGGCGCTGTTCGCCTACATCGGCGCCACGGCCACGGTCGGGATGCTGTTCCTGACCGGCGACCGGTACCTGCTCGGCGCCGGGCTGTTCCTGCTGGCGAACATCACGTTCGGCGCGTCCGTGGTCGTGTACAACTCGTTCCTGCCGCAGATCGCCGACGAGCAGGACCGGGACAAGGTCTCCAGCTTCGGGTGGGCGTGGGGGTACCTCGGCGGCGGCACCCTGCTGCTGCTCAACGTGGCCGCGGTGCTGATGAAGGACTCGCTCGGGATGAGTACCGGGGAGGTGGCGCGGTACAGCCTCGTCTCCGCCGGTCTCTGGTGGGCCGGGTTCACCACCATCCCGCTGCTCACGCTGCGCAACCGGCCCGTCGCCGCCCTGGACGTCACCCAGCGCGGGAACCTGGTGACGGACGGGTTCCGGCAGCTGTGGAGCACGCTGAAGGGCCTGCGGGCGTTCCCGCTGACGCTGCTGTTCCTGGTCGCGTACCTCATCTACAACGACGGCATCCAGACCGTCATCTCCCTCGCGAGCCAGTACGGCACCGAGGAGCTGCAGCTCTCCGACGACGTGCTGGTGCCCACGATCCTGATGGTGCAGTTCCTGGCCTTCGCCGGGGCGCTGCTGCTGGGCCGGCTCGCCAAGTCCATCGGCGCCTGGAAGACGGTCCTGGTCAGCCTGGTGCTGTGGACCGTCGTCATCATCGTGGCGTTCTTCATGCCGGCCAAGCAGGCGGTGCTGTTCGTCATCCTCGGCGGCGGCATCGGCCTCGTCCTCGGCGGCAGCCAGGCCCTGTCCCGGTCGCTGTTC
Organism: Dactylosporangium sp. McL0621; assembly: GCF_049995355.1. Lineage (NCBI taxonomy): Bacteria > Bacillati > Actinomycetota > Actinomycetes > Micromonosporales > Micromonosporaceae > Dactylosporangium > Dactylosporangium sp. McL0621. Next base: position 6,206,820 of record NZ_CP188259.1, on the reverse strand, counting down.
TCCCAGCTGATTCCCAAGGGCAAGGAGGGCGAGTACTTCGGGCTGTACGAGATCTCCGACAAGGGCACCAGCTGGCTCGGCCCGCTCGCGTTCGGCCTCGCCTACGACCTGACCCGCAGCTACCGCGTCGCGATCATCGTCCTGGTCGTGTTCTTCATTGCCGGGTTCGTCCTGCTGCTGTTCGTGCCGATGCGCCGCGCGATCGAGGCGGCCGGCAACACACCACCGGCCAAGCTCTGACGGGCTTGTGACTGGCGGGTGTCGTGTACGTGACACCCTGCGTTACTGTTCGGTCGTGCGTTACCGGCTGCTCGGTCCGCTGGAGGTCGACGTCGCCGGCCGGCGGCTGGAGATCTCCGCGACCCGCGACCGGGTCCTGCTGGTCATGCTGCTCCTCCAGCCCAACCGGGTGGTCACGCTCCCCCGCCTCGTCGACGCCGTGTGGGGCGACGCCGCCCCCGCCACCGCCCGCGCCCAGCTGCACACCTGCGTCTCCCGGCTGCGCCGCCAGCTGCCGGGCGCGATCCAGACCGACACCGCCGGGTACCGGGCCGTCGTCGCCGGCGACGAGCTCGACACGCTCGTCTTCGCGCAGCTCGTCGCCGACGGGCGGGCCGCGATGGCCGCCGGGGAGCTGCACACCGCCCGTAAGCACCTGCGCGACGCGCTGGACCTGTGGCGCGGCCCGGCCCTCGCCGGCGTCGACAGCCCCGGCGTCCAGGCCGCCGCCGTCGCCCTCGAGGAGCGGCACAACAGCGCCCTCGAGGACTGCCTCGACGTCGAGCTGCAGCTGGGCCTGCAGGCCGAACTGATCAGCCAGCTGACCGGCCTCGCCGAGCAGCACCCGCTGCGGGAGCGCCTGCACGGGCAGCTCATGACCGCCCTCGCGCGGGTCGGGCGCACCGCCGACGCGATCGCCGTCTACCTGCGCCTGGCCGAGGCCCTCGACGAGCAGCTGGGGCTCGCCCCAAGTGCGGCACTGCAGGAGTTGTACCGCGGGCTGCTGCAACCCCCGCCGCCGGCCGCCTCGTCGCCGCGGGCGGGTCCGCCGGCGATGCTCGGCATGGCCTCCGGCGCCCCGGCGGCCCGCGCGCTGCCGGTCCCGACCCCGTGGACGCTGCCCCGCGACATCGCCGACTTCTCCGGCCGCGACGACCTCGTCGCCCGCCTGGTCGCCGCGGCCCGGCCCGGCCGCGACGGCGTCCCGGTCGTGCTCACCGTCGACGGCATGGCCGGCGTCGGCAAGACCAGCCTCGCCGTGCACGTCGCGCACCTCGTCGCCGACCGCTACCCCGACGGGCGGCTCTTCGTCGACCTGCGCGCCCACGGCGAGCGGCCGCCGCTGGCCGCCCACGATGCCGTCGGGCTGCTGCTGCGCCACCTCGGCCTCGACCCGGAGCGGATCCCGGCCGACCCCGACGAGCGGGTCGCCCGCTGGCGCAGCGAGCTCGCCCAGCGGCGGATGCTCGTCGTGCTCGACAACGCCGCCGACCCGGCCCAGGTGACCCCGCTCTTACCCGGCGCGTCGGCGAGCCTGGTGCTCATCACCAGCCGCCGGCGCCTCGGCGGGCTCGACGGCGCGCACAGTGTCTCCCTGGACGTGCTCGACCACGACGACGCCGTCCGGTTCGTCACCACCGTCATCGGCGCGCGCGCCGATGACGACCCGCGGGCCGTCGCCGACGTCGTGCGCCTGTGCGGCGGGCTGCCCCTCGCGCTGCGGCTGGCCGCGGCCCGGCTCGCGCACCGCCCGTCGTGGAGCGTCGCCGACCTCGCCGACCGGCTGCGCCAGGCCAACCCGGCCCCGATCGACCTGACCGTCGACGGGCGGTCGCCGCACGCGGCGTTCGAGCTGTCGTACCGGGCCCTGGACGACTCGGCCCGCCGGCTGTTCCGCCTCACCGGCCTGCACCCGTCGGGCGAGTTCGCGGTCCGGGTCGCCGCGGCCCTGACCGACCTGCCGATCCGCGACGCCGACGAGCTCCTCGGCCGCCTCGTCGACGCGCACCTGCTCATCGAGCCCGTCGCCGGCCGGTTCCGGCTGCACGACCTGCTGCGGGAGTACGCCGCGCAGCTCGCCGCCGACGACCCGGAGCGGGACGCGGCCATTGACCGGATGCTCGACTTCTACCTGCAGGCCGCGGCCGCGGCGACCCGCTCCTGGGAGGGCGGCCGGGCCCGCGGCGCGATCGACGTCGGCGAGGTCCAGCCGTGGGTGCCGCGCTTCGCCGACCTCGCCGCCACCCGCCGCTGGCTCGACCTGGAGATCGGCAACGTGGTCGGCGTCACCCAGCTCGCCGACCGCCTCGGCCGGCACCGGCACACGTGCCTGCTGCCGAGGGCGGTGTGGGGGTACCTCTTCCGCAACTCGATGAACGACCTCTCCATCGACCTGCACCGCCGCGCCCTGGCCGCGGCCGAGGCGCTCGCCGACGACGACCTCGTCGCAATGACCCACAACTACCTCGCCTCCGCCTACGCCCGCGAGGGCGACCAGGGCAACGCGGCCCGGCACCTCAACGTCATCGCCGAGCACCCGAAGTGGGGCGGCCGGGCCCGTTCCAACCTCGCCGCCGTGTACCAGTTCGCCGGCCGCCTCACCGAGGCCCTCGAGCTGCTGGAGCAGTCGCTGCAGGCGATCTACCCGGCCGAGGTCACCGTGTACGGCGGGCAGTGGACCTGCCTCACCACGATCCTGCGGCTGCGGGGCCGCACCGGCGAGGCGCTCATCGCCGCCCGGCGCACCCTGGCCGCCGGCCGGGCCACCGGGGCGCAGCTGGCCATCAACGGCGCCATCGAGCTCGCCGTCATCCGCCAGACCCTCGGCCAGCACCGCCACGCCGAGCTGCTGCTGCGCTGGACCGTCGGGCGGATCCCGCCGGAGGCCGGGATGGCGGTGATCTGCGAGGCCCGCAGCTACCTCGGGATGAGCCTCGTCGCCCTCGGCCGCACCGGGGAGGGCCTGGCGCTGCTGGAGGTCGCCGCCCGCGACTCCGCGCACCTCGACCCGCACATCGCCTGCCTGGCCGCGAGCAACCACGGCGGCGGGCTGCTTGCCGCCGGCCGGCTCGACGAGGCCAAGGCCGAGTACGCGCGCGCCCTGGAACGCGCGATGCGGGCCGGGTACCGCTACGAGCAGGCCCGCGCCTACCACGGCCTGGGCCTGTGCACGAGCGACCCGCGCCTGTCGCGGCAGCGGCTGCAGACCGCCGCGGACCTGTACGAGGCGATGGGCGTCACGGAACACGCCGAGGTCAGCGCCCTCCTGCGGAGCATCGACGAGCAGGCCGCCAAGTAGGCTTCTGCGCCGTGACCCCAACCGACGACGACCCAACGGCGTGCGTGGCCGCCGGTGACTCCCGCACACGACGCGGGGGCCGGCTGAAGTTCTTCTACGGCCCGATGGACTGCGGCAAATCCACCCTCGCGCTGCAGATGGACTACAACCACGCCCGGCAGGGCCGCCACGGCGTGGTCCTGACCACCATCGACCGCGCCGGCCCGGGCCGCCTCTCCACGCGCATCGGCCTGGGCAAGGACGCCGTGGACGTGGCCGGGCTGGACCTGCGCGCCCTGGTCCGCGATCGCTGGGCCCGCGGCATCCGAGTCGACTACCTCATCTGCGACGAGGCCAGCTTCTACACGGTCGCGCAGATCGAGCAGCTGGCGGACCTCGTCGACAACTCCGACGTCGACGTGTACGCGTTCGGCCTCGCCACCGACTTCCGCACCGCCCTGTTCCCGGCCGCGCAACGCCTCTTCGAACTCGCCGACGAGGTCACGCGCGTGCAGGTCGAGGTGCTGTGCTGGTGCGGCCGGGCGGGCCTGCTCAACGCGCGCGTGGTCAACGGCGTGATCGCCCGCGAGGGCCTGCAGGTCGTGATCGGCGACACCACGGCGGACGGAGCGGACGAGCCGGCCCCGGCGGACGTGCACTACCAGGTACTGTGCCGCCGCCACCACCGCACGGGCGACTTGGGCCCGGCCGCGCGCGCCGAGGGCCAGCTGCGCCTGGTCTGACGCGCTTGCGTCGGCGGTGGCCCGCTTCGCCGGTTTCGCCCTGACCCACGGCGCGGGTCTTACCCATGGCCTATGGCGACCGGTTCCGCCCTGACCCACGGCGCGGGTCATGCCCGTGTCCCGCGGCGGCCGGTTCCTTCCCCCAAGGCGGCCAGCTCTTCGGGTCCTCGACGGCTGGTCCTTTGGGTCCACGGCGGCTGGTTCTTGGGTCCACGGCGGCCGGTCTCGCTTCGGTCTTACAGCGGGCCGGCTCATCCGTTCCCTTGCCGGCCTGTCACTCGTCAGCCCCCAAGCTGCCGGATAGCAACGGCAAGCGCCTCCCGCGGAACCGCTTCCCCGGTGACAACAGCCTGCAGCATCACCCCGTCGATCAGACCACTGATCGCCCGAGCAGCCGCCTCCCCGGTACGCGGCGCCAACATCAGATGCACCCCATCAAGCCAGGCCCGGGCCAGCGGCCGAAGCGCCGGCACCCGAGCAGCCGCCAGGTACAGCTCGTACTCGAGCAACGCCTTCGGCTGATCCGCCACATAATCGGCCACGAGCCGGCTCAACACCTCGGCCAGCTTGTCCGGCTCCCGCTCAACAGCGACCCGCCACCGCTCGAGCTCAACGCCAACCGAATCACTGACCAAAGCCAGCCCAGCCGCAACGAGATCCGCAAGCGTAGGAAAGTAGTACGTCGTGGCCCCGAGCGGCACCCCGGCCCGCCGAGCCACCATCCGATGCGTGGTCCGCCCAACCCCAACCTCGGCCACGACCTCGACAACGGCCTGGGCGAGCGCACGCTTACGCCCTTCAGGATCACGGCGTGCATTCATTGTCCGCAACTCCCCCACAGCCGAACCTCATCACGCCGCGCATCGACCGTCCATAGCGTCCGACCAACCGCCCGCACTGTCCACCGCACACCTCCCCACAGCCGCGCCTCCCCACAGCCGCGCCTCCCGACAGCCGCGCCTCCCCACAGCCGCACCTCCCGCCGCCCGCGCCTCCCCCAAAGCCGCACCTCCCACCGTCCGCAACCCCCACATCGCGGCCACCTCCCGCCGCCCGCGCCTCCCCAAAGCCGCACCTCCCACCGTCCGCAACCCCCACATCGCGGCCACCTCCCGCCGCCCACAACTCCAACTCCCACCGAGGCACCGCCGCACCGCCGCACCGCCGGTTCAGTGCGCCCCGCCGAGGTTCAGCACCACAACCCCGGCAATCACCAGCCCGACCCCAACCACCTTGATCAGGCTGAGCGGCTCCCCGAGGAACACCGCCCCGACCGCAACGATGGCGGCCGTCCCGAGCCCCGACCACATCGCGTACGCGACCCCAACCGGCACCACCTTCACCGCCTGCGCCATGAACAGAAACGCCAGCGCATACGCAACGAGCACACCCGTCGTGGGCCAGAGCTTCGTGAACCCCTCGGTGGCCTTGAGCAAGCTGGTACCGACCACTTCAACCGCGATGGCGAGCATCAGCATCACGTACGCCACGGCAACCCTCCCCGATCCCGAACTAGTACGATCGTACAAGTTCGCGGGAAGGTGCCTATCGCAGCCGACTTTGGGGATTGCCGAATTAATGGATTACCGGTAATCGCAATACCGTTAATCCCCGCCTTCAGGCCGACCCGGGACCCTCCGAGCCGCCCTGCTGGGGACGCTTCGACGACTTCCTGGCCTTGGCCGCCTTCGAAGGTACCGACGAACCGGCCCCCCTGGTCTGCGCCGGAGCCTGCGCCTCCTCGGCCGCCGGCCCACTACCGCGCTGCGCGCGAGCCGGGGCAGGCACGACGTCACCGACCGGAACGGCGGAATCCGACGCCCGAGCACCGGCGGTCACGTTCGGCGACGACTCGCCGCGGACCGACGCCTGCTCCTTGATCGACGGCCCGCCGACCGGTGACGCCACACCGCTCACGGGCGCCGGCACGGGCTCGGCGCCGGCTGGTGCGGCTCCCCCTACGCTCGGCGAGCCCGACGACGGCGCATCGAGGGACGGACCGTCCGAGCCGCGTGCCGCCGACGATGGCCCGCCGGAAGACCGTCCGTCCGACCCGGAGGCGTCGGAGAACTGCCGGCCCGCGACGGGACCACCCGAGGTCGGCGTGGCGGAGCCGGGCGACGCGGAGGAAGGTTCGCCGCCGGCCGGAAAGTCAGAGATCGGACCACCCGAGTTCCGCGCGTCCGAAGTGGATTCATCGGAACTCGACGCACCGGAATCCTGTGCGTCAGAGACTGGTGCACCGGACGTCGGCGCCCCGGACGTTGGCGCCCCGGAAGTAGACGCGCTCCCCGTCGCGGCGGCACCACCGACGAGCAACGCTCGACGACGCCGACGCGACCGGATAACCGCGAACACTCCGACGGCGATCATCAGCACGCCCACCAGCCCGAACCCGATAACGATCCGCGTCAGGTCCTGCAGCGACAAGCTGTCCAGGAACGACCGGTCAGCATTCTTCGGCGCCTGGGCCTGCACCGCCGGCGACGCGGACGGCGCGACCGCCGGGTGATACGGGGTGTACCGCAGGATCGGGCTCGCCTTCGGCTGATCCGACGTGGTCACGAACTCGGTGCCATCGCGGGTGTACGCGATGCCCTCGCCCTGCGGCTCGCTCGGCAGCGGCGTGATCCGCGGCGTCGACCCGCCCGTGATCGCATCGACGACGCTACCGTCCGTGACATCGAACTCGTACGCATCCGCCATCGTCCGCACCACCGCGCGCTTGCCGTCCGGGCTCAGCGCGGCGCCGGTGACGACCGAAGTGCCCAGGATGCCGTACGGGTTCGTGGTCCCCGTCGCCTGCGGCCGGAACCAGCCGGCCCGGGTCAGCGGCGCCGGATTGGCGTTGTTGGCCGGCAGCGGCTGCGTCATCGTGTAGACCTCACCGACCGGGTCCTTGGTGATGATCACCGGGTGGCCGTTGCCGTCGATGATCAGCGCCTCGGCGTCGCGGGCCTTGCCGTCCGGGTACGCCAGGCGGTGGATCACCGGCGTGTTCGCCCCCGGCGCCAGGCTCCACAGCGCGATCGACGAGCGCCGGTTGCCCGACCCGCCGGTCAGCGTCGTGTTATCCCCGACATCGGCGACCCACAGCGTCCCGTCCTTGGCAACCGCAAGGTCTTCCGGGTCAAAGGCGCTGCTGGGGTACCCCACGTTGCGCGTCACCCGGCATTGATCGTCCAGGAGGAAGATCTTCTCCCGCGACCGCTCCACGTTACTGTCGTTGATGACCGCGTAACCGTCCGCAGTCGCGACGATCCCCGAGATCTCGGTCAGCACCGGGTCACTCATCGTGCACACATTGCTACCCGGGATCGACGGGCCGAGGTTCGCGTTCGCGGAGCCAGTCGCGCTCGGCGTGGGACTCGGCGCCTTCTGCAGCAACGGCGACGTGAGCGGCGGCGCCAGCACGGGCCCGGTGAGCACCGACGATCCGAACGCCGCGGCCGGACTACCGAGCGCCACCACCAGCGGCGCGACCACCAACAACACGGACGCCCCGATCGCGCCCCCGACCCGCTGCAGCATGCGCGACAGTGTCGCAGACACCGCTGAGAAACCGGCCACAGCCCGCCCCGAATCCGATCATGCCCACCCGCCGCGTCACTCCCGGCGACGGTGCCCGCCAACGTCGTCCTGAGAGAGACGAGCCACGCGACCCCGGACGTTGCAGTTCGAACGGCAGCGATGCGTGGTAGTCGCAACTTCACTGGTGGTACGCGCCGATCCGCGCGCCGCGAACAGCGGATTCTCCATCGGAGCGTGACGCCTTGGGCACTGCCTGCCGAGCCCGCCCGCTGCCACGCGCCGGCCACACAGCACATCGGGCGAGGCGGTCCTCGACGCACGGAGGTTCTCCAGGCTCCATCGACCACGGAAGGACGGGAGTCGATCCGTCGACGGTCGTCCCGCCATGGCCGGCGCCTCAACCGGGGTGGCCAGAGCGGCCTCCCGCTCGGCGTCGATGACGGGGTGGCCAGAGCGGCCTCCCGCTCGGCGTCGATGACGGGGCGGCCAGAGCGGCCTCCCGCTCGGCGTCGATGACGGGGCGGCCAGAGCGGCCTCCCGCTCGGCGTCGATGACGGGGCGGCCAGAGCGGCCTCCCGCTCGGCGTCGATGACGGGGCGGACGCCTGGACGGGAGCCGGTGCCGGCGAGGGATGCGCCGCCCGGCGATGACGCACTGACGGACCCCGTCGGCCCCGGAGGATGGGGCCGCGGGGTCCGCGTGGCGATGCATCGAAGGCGGCTACGCCCTACGAAGACGCGGTGACTGACGGTGTCGCGCTGACGGACCCCTCGGAGCCGGAAGCCGCGGCAACGGAGGGTGACTCACCGCTCACGGCTGCGCTGGTGGAGGGCTCCTGCGGTACCGCCGCAGAAACGGAACGCAGCAGCAGCGCGGCGCCGACGATGGACAGGGCCAGCAAGGCGGCGCCGATGGTGAAGGCCAGCCGGTAGCCGTCGGTGAGGGCGGCCGCCTCCGAAGCGCCGGCGCGCAGGTGGGCGTCGGTGCGGGCGGCGGCCACAGTGGACAGTGCGGCCACGCCGAGCGCCATGCCGAGCTGCTGCGTCGTGTTGAACAGGCCCGACGCCAGGCCCGCGTCGTCCGGCCGGGCGCCCGACATGCCGAGGCCCGTGATCGCGGGCAGCACCAGTCCCCCGCCGGCGATCAGCACCATGACGGGAAGAAGATCCGTCGTGTACCGCGCGTCGACCGGCAGCCTCGTCAGCCACCCGAGCGCGACGGTGAGCAGGGCCAGGCCCGCGATCAGGATCGTGCGCTCGCCGAACCGGTGGATGAGCCGGGCCGACACGCCGAGTGACACGGCGGCGATGGCGAGCGCTGCCGGGAGCATCGCCAGGCCGGTCTGCAGCGCCGTGTAGTGGAGGACTCGCTGCATGTACAGGGCCATGAGAATCTGGAACGAGAACATCGCGCCGATCATGAGGATCTGCAGCGCGTTGGCCCCGGCGACCTGGCGGGAGCGCAGCACGCGCAGCGGCATCAGCGGGGTACGCGCCCGGGCCTGCCGCAGGACGAACGCCGCCAGGAGCAGCACGGCGACACCACCGGTCACGAAGCGGTTACCGCTCGTCTGGACCACGGCGTAGATGGCGGTCATGAGGCCGCCGGTCACGAAGAGTGCACCGAGCACATCCGCTCCGGCGCGCAGGCCGAGGCCGCGGTCGTTCGGCAGGTACGGCACGGCCAGCGCCAGCGTCGCCACGCCGATCGGCACGTTGATGAGGAAGATCCAGTGCCAGCTCAGGGCGTCGGTGAGCACGCCGCCGAGCACCTGGCCGATCGATGCGCCGGCCGCGCCGGTGAACGAGAACACGCCGATCGCGCGGGCCCGATCGCGCTGCTCGGGGAAGAGCGTGACGAGGATGCCGAGGCTGACGGCGCTGGCCATCGCGCTGCCGATGCCCTGCAGGAAGCGTGCCGCGATCAGCATGGCCGGGCTGGTGGCCAGGCCGGCGAGCACCGAGGCGACGACGAAGACCGCGGTGCCGGCGAGCAGTACCCGCTTGCGGCCGAGCAGGTCACCGATCCGGCCCGCGAGCAGCAGGAAACTGCCGAATGCGATGAGGTACGCGTTGACCACCCACGTCAGGCCCTCGGGCGTGAAGCCGAGATCGCGCTGCATGACGGGCATGGCGACCGTGACGATGCTGCCGTCCAGGATGACCATGAGCATGCCGGTCGCGAGTACCGCGAGTGCGAGCCATCGGTTCTGTTTCATAAGCCCGACCGTAACAGATGGTCTGCTACGGAACTATCTTCGACGGGATGAATAACTGTGACGAGGTTCCCAGAAGCCACCGAGCCGGCCGCCGACCGCGCCGAGGTGTTCCTGCGCTACCTGGACTTCTTCCGCAGCACCTTGCTGGAGCGCATCGCGTCGCTGCCCGCCGAGGCCGTCGGCCGCAGCGTTCTCCCATCCGGCTGGACGCCCCTCGGTCTGCTCAAGCATCTGCGGTACGTCGAGCTGCGCTGGCTCGTCTGGGGCTTCGAGGGCGGCGATGTCGCCGAACCATGGGGCGACCGCGGCGACGACGGCGCCTGGCACGTGGCTCCGGGCGAGTCCCGCGAGACGCTCAGTGACGACCTCCGTCACCAGGGCGAGACCACCCGCGCCATCATCCTGCGTAACGACCTCAACACCGTAGGTGTACCGGGCCCGAGGTGGGACGGAGCGGAGCCCGCGTCGCTCGAGCGGGTGCTCTTCCATCTGGTGCAGGAGTACGCCCGGCACGTCGGCCACCTCGACATCGTCGCCGAGCTCGAGGGCGGCGCCCGCGGCGAGTGACAGCCCCTGCGGCCCTCAAGGCCAGCAGCGGCCGCCGGCCTCCGGAGCGACGGGATGGCCGCGTCATCGACGCGGCGCAGCCGCACCCCTGCGCTTCGATGGATGCGGCGAGAGGACCCCCGGGCGTCACTGACGGGCGCGGCGAACGCCCTGGGCCTCGACGGGCGTGGCGAGATGACCCTGGGTCAGGCGGGTCAGGGCGCGGATCAGCACCGCGCGCTCGTCGTCCGGCAGGAAGTCGAGGACCGCGGCGTGCACCGAGTCGGCGATCTCCTGGCTGCGGGCCGCCATCTCGGCACCCTCCGGAGTGACGGCGATGATCCGGGCGCGCCGGTCGGTGCTCGACGGGCGGCGCTGGGCGTAGCCGGCCTTCTCCAGCGCGTCGACCGTTACCACCATCGTGGTCTTGTCCATGCCGCCGATCTCGGCCAGCTGGATCTGGGTGCGCTCTTCACCCAGCGCATGTGTGAGCACGCAGTGCATCCGCGGGGTCAGGCCGATCTCCGCGAGCGCCGCCGTCATCTGCGTGCGCAGCACGTGACTGGTGTGATCCAGCAGGAACGACAGATCAGGCGTGAGCGTGGCGGCCATGCCACCAAGCATAGATACCTCGTCCGCGTACCTCTTCCGGTCGATGACCTGACCGGCCGCTACGTCGTAGGGTGCGCGCATGATCACTGTCGGGTACCGCCTCGGCATCGACTACGGCAAGCGCGCTCGATCCGGGCACCGGAGACCGGGCCGAGGTCGAGATCTACCGTGAGCGCGGCGGGCACGGGAACACGCATCATCATGGGGTACGACCGCGAGCGGTTCCTGCAAACGATGATGTGCGGCGAAGCCGAGCAAAGGGCTAGACTACAGCGTTCACGCAACAAAAAAGACGCCGCAAGGGCGTCGAATGCTGCAATGATAGCCGACTGGAGAGCGGATTGTCAAACCCGTCCGACACAGCCGACATCGTCGAGGAACAGGGGCGCCTCGACACGCTCTACGAGCACCTGGACCGCCTGCGCGACGAGGCGTCGCAGCAACTGACGAACACGCTGCTGCAGACCGGGGGCACGCCCGCGGACCGCTCGCACCGCGACTCGCAGACCGCCCTGTACTCGGACCGGATCGCGCAGTACAGCGCGGTCGAGAACGGGCTGTGCTTCGGCCGGCTCGACTTCACCGGTGACGAGGTGCGCTACATCGGGCGGATCGGGATCTTCGACGAGGAGAACGACTACGAGCCGCTGCTGATCGACTGGCGGGCGCCGGCCAGCCGCCCGTTCTACCTGGCCACCGCGGCCGCGCCGGACGGGGTGCGCCGGCGCCGGCACATCCGGACCCAGCGGCGCACCGTCACCGGGCTCGACGACGAGGTGCTGGACCTCACCGAGGCCCACGCGACCGGGCGCGGCGCCCACGACGGGGTGACCGGCGAGGCGGCGCTGCTGTCCGCGCTCAACGCCACCCGTACCGGCCGCATGCGCGACATCGTCGAGACGATCCAGGCCGAGCAGGACCATGTCATCCGGGCCGACCTCGGCGGGGTGCTCGTGGTGCAGGGCGGCCCCGGCACCGGCAAGACCGCGGTGGCGCTGCACCGGGCCGCGTACCTGCTGTACACGCACCGCCAGATGCTGTCCTCCCGCGTCGTGCTCATCATCGGGCCCAACCCCACCTTCCTGCGGTACATCTCCCAGGTTCTGCCGTCGCTGGCCGAGACCGGCGTGCTACTGGGCACCATGGGTGACCTGTTCCCCGGGATCGTGGCGGACCGCGAGGAGCCGGCCGAGATCGCCGCGGTCAAGGGCCGCGCGGAGATGGCCGAGGTGCTGGCCGCGGCCGTGCGCGACCGGCAGCGGGTGCCCGACGAGCCGGTCACGCTGCACCTCGACCTGCTCGACGGCGGGCCGATCGTGCTCGACCCGGCCGTGATCGAGGACGCGCGCGACCGGGCGCGGCAGTCCGGCAAGCTGCACAACCTGGCCCGGCCGACGTTCGACACCGAGATCATCCACGCGTTGTCGCTGCTGGTGGCCGACACGATCGGCATCGACCCGTACGCCGACGACCCGCTCGGCGGCGACGACGCCCCCGGCGACCCGCAGCTGCTGGACGAGGCCGACCTGGCCGAGATCCGCCGCGAGCTGCGCGGCGAGGCCGAGGTGCTCGGCGCGCTGGACTGGCTGTGGCCGATCCTGACGCCGCAGCAGCTGCTCGCCGCGCTGTTCGCCTCCGACCAGCGACTGGCCGCGGCCGGGGCCGACCCGCGGCTCAAGCGCGCCCCGCGCCAGGGGTGGACGCCGGCCGACGTGCCGCTGCTGGACGAGGCCGCGGAGCTGCTCGGCGAGGACGAGACCGTCCTGGAGATCCTGGCCGACCGGCGCCGGCGGCAGCAGGTCGCGTACGCCGAGGGCGCCCTCGAGATCGCGTTCGGCTCGCGCTCGATCGACGTCGAGGACGAGGACGACCCCGAGCTGCTCTCGGTCACCGACCTGCTGGAGGCCGACCGGCTCGCCGAGCGGCAGGACGAGGGCGAGGCCCTCACCCCGGCCGAGCGGGCCGCCGCCGACCGCAAGTGGGCGTTCGGGCACGTGATCGTCGACGAGGCCCAGGAGCTCTCGGCGATGGCGTGGCGGCTGCTCATGCGCCGCTGCCCGAGCCGCTCGATGACGGTCGTCGGCGACGTGGCGCAGACCGGCGACCTCGGCGGCGCGTCGGCGTGGGGCGACGCGCTCGTGCCGTACGTCGGCGACCGCTGGCGGCTGCGCGAGCTCACCGTCAACTACCGCACCCCGGCCGAGATCATGTCGGTCGCGGCCGGTGTCCTCGCCGGCATCGACCCGGACCTCCGCCCGCCGCGCTCGGTGCGCGAGGCCGGCGTGGAGCCCTGGGTGCGCGGGGTCGCCGCGGCCCGCCTGGGCGACGCGCTCGCCGAGGCGGTCGAGCAGGAGGCCGAGGCGGCCGCGGAGGGCCGCCTGGGGGTCATCCTGCCGCAGGGGATTTTCGAGGATCTGGTACCGCACGTGCGCAAGGCGGCCCCCGACGCCGCCCTCGGCGAGGAGCCGGACCTCACCACGCGGGTCGTGGTGCTGACGGTCAAGCAGGCCAAGGGTCTGGAGTTCGACGGGGTGATCGTGGTCGACCCGGAGCGGATCGTGGAGGAGTCGCCGCGCGGCGCCAACGACCTCTACGTGGCGTTGACACGGGCCACCCAGCGGCTCGGCATCCTGCACCCGGGGTCGTTGCCGGACTCGCTGCACGCCGTGGTCGGCATGTAGTCGGAGCAGGGAAAAGTCGGGAGCGTGATGGGTCGGACTCCAGCACGCTCACCGAACCGACGTGAGCCTAGCAACCCCTTTCGGCGAGCTGCGCGAGGGTGGCCTGCTGGGCGCCGCGGAGCCGGTCGGCCTCCAGGGTCAGCGCCCGCATGAGGCCGGCCGACACGGTCAGGAACTGCTCGAGTGCGGCCAGGGCGGCCGCGGCGCCCGCGGCCGCGGTGGCCGGGTCGGCGGCCGCGGCAGCCGCGAGGCCGAGGTTGCCGGCGAGGGCGGACAGGGCCGAGCCGAGCGCGGTCCAGTACGCGACCAGGGCCGCGCCCGCCTCGCGCAGCGCGGCCGCCGTGCCGGTCGCGGCGGTCTCCAGCCGGTGCAGCGTCTCCTGCTGGGGGCCGGCGGTCGCCAGGTACGCCTCCGCGGCCGGCCCCTGCCAGTGGCTGTTGGACCGGGCGAGGCCGGCGGCGGCCGAGCGGGCCGGGGCCGCGATCGCGTCGCTCCAGCGGTTGGCGGCCTGCCACAGGGCGAGCGGGTCGGCGGGCCGGTCGAACATGGGGCGGACCTGGGCGTAGGCGTCGGCCGCGGCCCGTGCCACGGCGGCGATGAGCGGGCCGGTGAGGCCGGTGGCCGGGCCGATGACGCGGGCCCAGTGCCGGGTGTCGGCGACGACCGCGTCGGCGTGCCCGGCGGCCGTGTCGAGCAGGCGCTCCGCCACGTCGAGCAGGTGTCCGAAATCGTTCACCAGCGGTCACCGCGCTCGTAGGCGTCGGCGGCCTCGTCCAGGGCGGCGGCCGTGGTGGCGCCGGCGCGGGCCGCCCCGGCGAGCAGGTCCGCGGCGCGGGCGCGGACCTCGCCGTAGACCCGGGTGAGGCCGGCCAGCTCGGCCGCGGCGGACATCCGGCCCGCGTCGAGGGTCAGGCCGGCGGCGGCGTCGGCGGCCGTGCTCATCGCCGCGGCGGCGGCGAGCCAGGTGGCGGCGTCGGCGCGCAGGGCGTCGAGGGTGGCCGCGATGCCCGGTGGCAGGGGTGGAGGCACCATGTGCCCAAGCCCACCACGCCCGCCCGGCGGCGGGAAGCGGCGGTCCGCGCCTGTGGATAACTCAGGCGTCGTCCTTGCGGCGCCAGGAGTCGACGTACAGCGCGATCAGGACCAGCACGACCACCGACAGGCCGAGCATGATCCAGACGAATACGGCATCTCCCCCCATGCAGCGACGGTACCGGGGGCGGCCCGCGCGGGGCGTCGCACGCACGAGTGACAGCGAGCTTGGTACCGTCCGCAGCGATGATGGCGCAATTCGTGCTCGACAACACCCGCCTCGCCCCGGTCCCGCTCACCCCCGAGGTCCGGCTGCGGCTCGCCGACGAGGCCATCGAGCTCTGGGAGCGGACCGAAACCGATCAGGGCGGGCAGATGCCGCCGCCGTTCTGGGCGTTCGCGTGGGCGGGCGGTCAGGCGCTCGCGCGGTACACCCTCGACCACCCGGAGCTGCTCACCGGCCGGACCGTGCTCGACCTCGCGGCCGGCTCGGGGCTGGTCGCCATCGCCGCGATGAAGGCGGGCGCGGCCCGGGTCACCGCGGTCGAGATCGACGAGCTCGCGGTGGCCGCGATCGGGATCAACGCCGAGGCCAACGGGGTCGCGGTCACGCCGCTGCTCGCCGACGTGCTCGAGCAGGAGCCGGACGCCGACGTCGTGCTGGCCGGCGACGTGTTCTACAGCCGGGAGATGACCCGGCGGATGCTGGACTACCTGCGCCGGGCCGCGCGCGGCGGGTCGACCGTGCTCGTCGGCGACCCGGGCCGGGCCTACCTGCCGCGCGAGCACCTGACGCTGCTGGCCGAGTACGACGTGCCGGTACCGCAGACGCTGGAAGACGCCCCGGTCAAGCGCACCACCGTGTGGTCGGTCAACCCGTAGCCATGACCACCCCTGAGCGCCTCACCCCGCCCGGCCTGCCCGCGCCCGCCGACGGCTCGGCCGACTTCACCGAGGCGTGGCTGGCCAACCGGCGCCTGTCCGCGCACACCCGGGCCGCGTACCGCCGCGACGTCCACCAGTACCTGGCCTGGTGCGCGCAGCGCGGCCTGGACCCGTTGCGCGCCTCGTTCCTGCACGTCAACGCGTACGCGCGGGACCTCGAGTCGACGGTCGACGAGCGCAGCGGCCGCGTGCTGGCCCCGGCGAGCGTCGCCCGGAAGCTCTCGGCGCTGTCGAGCTGGTACGCGTTCCTGCTGCGGCTGGAGGCGGTCAAGGCCAACCCGGTCGGCGGCGCGGACCGGCCGCGGGTGAACCGGGACGTGTCCGCGACCGTCGGGCTGGCCGCGGCCGAGGTCGACGCGATGCTCGCCGCCGCCGAGCGGCTCGACGGCCCGACCGCGGCCCGCGACCGCGCGGTCCTGGCCCTGCTCGCCGACCTGGGCCTGCGCGTCGGCGAGGTCGTCGCCCTGGACGTCGAGGACCTGGGCGCCGAGCGCGGGCACCGCACCGTGCGGTTCACCGGCAAGGGCGGCAAGCCGCGCCGCCGCGCGCTGACGCCGGGCGTGGTGCGGGCCATCGACGAGTACCTGCCGCAGCGCGGCGAGACCCCGGGCCCGCTGTTCGCGACCGCGACGGGCGGGCGGGTCGACCGGCACGCCGTGTTCCGGCTGGTGCGGCGCCTGGCCCGGGACGCGGCCGTGCCCGCGTGGGAGCGGCTGAGCCCGCACTCGCTGCGGCACGCGTTCGCGACGACGGCCCGCGACGAGGGCGTGCCGCTCGAAGACGTGCAGGACGCCATGGGCCACGCGGATCCGCGCACGACGCGGCGGTACGACCGCGACCGCTACAACCTGGACCGCGACCCGGCCCACACCCTCGCCGCGGCGCGCGCGAGGAGAAGGGCGTAAAGGCGATGGCTCGGGTCCGCGGCACTTGCGGACCGTGCCTCCCGCGAGGCACCGTTCGGGCCTGGCGGCCCTCTCTGTCAGGCCCGTGGTGCCAAGAACAAAAGCTCAGCCCGGGGCGAGCACGCAGAAGTCGTTGCCCTCCGGGTCGGCCAGGACCACCCACGGGACGTCACCCGGATCGGCGTCGGAGGGCGTGACGCCGAGGGCCCGCAGCCGGGCCACCTCCGCCGCCTGCTCGTCCCCGGCGCACGGCACCACGTCGAGATGGGCCCGGTGCCACACGGTCGCCCCGCCGGGCGCCCGGATGAACTCCAGGAACGGCCCGTTCCCGGACGCCGAACGCAGCCGCGCGAAATCGCCGGTCACCTCGTGCGAGATCCAGCCCAGCGCCGGCCCCCAGAACCCGGCCAGGCCCCGCGGGTCCGCGCAGTCGACGACCACCGCGGCGATCGGCCCCGTGTCCCGGTACACCTCCCGCGGCTCCAGCACGCAGAACAGGTTGCCCTCCGGATCGGCCAGCACCGTCCACGGCACGTCGCCCTGCCCGATGTCGGCGGCCGTCGCCCCGAGCGACAGCAGCCGCGCGACCAGCTCCGCCTGATGCGCCGCCGAGGTGGTGGCCAGGTCGATGTGCATGCGGTACCGCACCGTTTCCGGGTCCGGCACGGCGATCACGTCGACGCAGACCGGGGCGTCGGGATCGGTCCAGTCGAAGCCGACCGGGGCCACGGGGGTCGCGCCGCGGCCCGACCCGGACGCGGTCCAGCCGAGCGCCGCCGCCCAGAACCGGCCCAGCGCCACGTCGTCGCGGGCCTTGAGGTTCACCTGCACCAGCCGCACCGCCATCAGGTTGCCGGCAGGACAAGCTCGGCGACGACCGGCCGGTGGTCGCTCTCCCCCGCCGCCCGGACCCCGAACTCCCGCACCCCGACGCGGCGGTCGACCAGCACGTGGTCGAGGGTGATCGGCGGCGTCCAGAAGGGCAGGGTCTCGGTCCGGCACGGCCAGGTCGGCAGCAGCCCCCGGCCCCGTTCGGCGGCGGCGTCGCGGTACCCGGCCCGCAGCAGCCGGCGCAGCGCGGCGTGGTCGAGGGTGGCGTTGAAGTCGCCGAGCAGGACCCGCGGCGGCCCGCCGGCGGCCGGTACGGCCTGCGTGGCGATCTGGTCCCGCCAGATCCGCACGCGGCGCTGCCGCGGCGGGTACGGGTGCGCGGACTCGACGAGCACCGGCCCGGCGCCGGGCACGTGGACCGTCGCCGCCGTCTGCCACATCGGGATCGCCTCGAGCGTGCGCGACACCGGCGCCGAGATCGGGTGGCGGCTGAACAGGCCCGAGCCGCCGCCGCCCGGGGCCGGGGCCACGACCCGGTACGGCAGCAGGGCGTCGATCCCGGCCTCGTCCAGCGCGGCCAGCCCGTCGGCGGTGAGCTCCTGCACCGCGAGCACATCGATGTCGTCGACCTTGAGCTGCTCGATGAACCCCGGGGTGGCGTTGCGCCCGTACAGCAGGTTCGCGCACATCACCCGCAGCCGCACCCCTTCCCGCGGCATCCGGCCCGGCACCAGCCGCGGTGCGACCAGCGCGGCCAGCACCAGCCCGGACGCGATGAGCACCAGCCCGGCCGGCGCCGAGACGAACAGGACCCCGCCGCCCGCGAGGAGCGAGCCCACGGCCGCGTACGGCGTGTAGGTGATCAGCTGCACCAGCGGCGTCCCGCGTTCGGCTCCGCACGCACGCACCAGCGTGTACAGCGCCGCCAGATACGCGAGCACCCAGCACACCGCCGTCACGCGGCCGCCTCCGGCTCGGCGGCCAGGCAGAACGGGTGACCCGCGGGGCCGAAGAAGCGTGCAACCACCGTCATGCGACGACCGTACCGGCGGCGTCGGACAATTTTCGCTCGAGTGGCGCCCGGAACCTGGGAGTCACCCGGGCGTCGCCCAGCCAACCCGCGAGTTCATCCGCCGCTCGCCGGACCGCGTTGCGCACGGCCGCGGGGACCTCCTCGACCAGTTCGGTCGCGACCCGGCCCGAGGCCTGCTGCGCCCATCCGCCGACGATCCGCCCGTCCGACCAGATCGTCGGCCCGGCGTTGCCGGTGCGGTCGAACAGCGCCGGCGCGTGCGGCCCGAGGTACCACTGCCGGCTCTGGAACCCCATGACCGTCGGGTCCAGTCCGGGCAGTAGCGCCACCCAGGGGCCGGGGTCGTCGACCGGTTCGGTGTCGCCGGGCAGGACGAAGCCGGTCTCGCCGCCGTCCAGCCCCACCTCGACGGCCTCCAGCGTGCGCAGGGCGGCGCGGGTCTGCGTCATCGTCCAGCCCGTCCACCACTTGAGATCGGCGGCGGTACCGGGGCCGAAGCGCGCCAGCCACGCCCGCGCGAGCTCGGCCCGCGCGTGGGCCGGGTCCAGGTCGGCCAGCGGCTCGGGCAGCCAGTCGGGCAGGCACGACCACGCGTACTGGCTGCTGATCCACGTGCCGAGCGGCCGCCCCCGCACGATCCGCCCGTCCGCGGCCAGCAGCAGCAGGACGCGGCTGGTCACGTACTGGTTGCCCTGCGGGAACACCATGAGGCTGCGCAGGCGCGGCTCGTCGGCGGCCAGCTGGGCGGCGGTCGCGCGGCCGCGGCGGCGCAGCGCCTCGTAGGTGGACTCGGCGACGTCCTCGAGCCAGGCCGCGTCGCCGACCCCGGTCTCGGTCAGGTGCTTGACGAGCAGCCGCCGCTGCTCGGCGGCGACCGCGCGGGCGGCGCCGGCCTGCACGACCGCGGCGAAGGCGGACGGGACCACGAACATCGTGCGGCGCATGCCGAGCATCCGCAGCAGCGTGCGCCGCTCGTACAGGGCGTCCTCGAGCGTCGCGACGAGGGGCCGGTGCAGGCGGGCGGCGACGGACAGGTGCACGGTCGCCGGGTCGGTGGCGTGCAGCGCGACGAGGTCGGCGGCGACGTCCTCGGGGGTCTTCCCGGCCGGTACCGCTCCGGCGAGCCCGTGCCGCACGGCGAGGCGGGCGCGGCGCTGGGCCGTGTCGATGTGCAGGGTCACGGCACCCAGTATCACCACCGTACCCGGCGGTAACCTGTGAGCCATGACGCGATTCGTGCAGACCGGGCCGTCGCTGCGTGACCCGTACACCGCCGACCCCCAGCTGCGCGGCTGGCTCGACCGGCTGCTGGGCGAGGACGGGCACGCCGCCGCCAAGCAGCGCCTGTCGGACCTGTCCGCCGAGGTCATCGGCCCGCTGCGGGCGGCGCACCACGACGCCGAGACCCACCCGCCGGCGCTGACCCGCTTCGACGCGTGGGGCGAGCGGATCGAGCGCGTCGACACGTCCGCCGGGTGGCAGGCCCAGCGCGCGGCGGCGGCCCGGCACGGCGTCGTCGCCCTGCCGTACCTGCCCGAGGCCCGCGACACCTGGGGCCCCGGCGCGCGGGTCGTGCAGCAGGCGCTGCTGCACCTGTGGGGCCCGGAGTCGGCGACGTTCTCGTGCCCGGTCGCGATGGCCGACGGCGCGGCCGCGCTGCTCACCCAGACCGGCGCGCAGCCCGGGTGGCTGGCCCGGCTCGTCGCCACCGACCCGGCGGTCGCGATCACGTCCGGGCAGTGGATGACCGAGTCGCAGGGCGGCTCCGACATCGGCCGCTCGACGACCGCGGCCCACCCCGACGGCGCCGGCGGCTGGGCGCTGACCGGCGACAAGTGGTTCTGCTCGGCGATCGACTCGGCGATGGCGGTGGCTCTGGCCCGGCCCGAGGGCGCCGGGCCGGGCAGCCGCCACCTGGTGCCGTTCCTCGTGCCGCGCTACGGCGCCGACGGCCGCTCGCCCGCGCCGGGCCTGCAGGTGCTGCGGCTCAAGGACAAGCTCGGCACCCGCGCGGTCCCGACGGGCGAGGTCCGCCTCGACGGGGTCCCCGCGTTCCCGCTCACCGACCCGGGGCAGCCCGGCCTGGCCGCGATGATGACGCTGGTCGTCGTCACGCGCCTGCACAACGCGGCCGCGGCCGCGGGCGGGATGCGCCGCGGCCTGGAGTACGCGCTCGCCTACGCGGCCGAGCGCACCGTCGCCGGCGGCCTGCTCGCCGACAACCCGCTGCACCGCGCCACCCTCGGCGCTCTCGCGGTCGACGCGGCCGGCGCGTTCGCGCTCGCCGCGCACTCGTTCGCGCTGCTGGGCCGGGCCGAGCACGGCGACGCCGCCGCGGCCGCGGAGCTGCGCCTGGCCGCGCCGCTGGCCAAGCTGACGACGGGCCGGCTGGCGGTCGCGTCGGCGAGCGAGTACCTGGAGTGCTTCGGCGGCGCCGGCTACGTCGAGGACACCGGCATCCCGCGGCTGCTGCGCGACGCCCAGGTGCTGCCGATCTGGGAGGGCACCACGAACGTGCTCTCCGTCGACGTCCTGCGCGCCCTCGGCTCCGGCGACGGCGCCCGGCCGCTGCTGCTGCGCCTCACCGCGGCCGCCGACGCGGCCACGCACCGGCTCCCGGGCGTCGCCGAGGCCCTGGCCGCCGCGACCGCCCGGCTCGCGGCCGACATCGCCACCGCGGCCGCCGACCCCCGTGACCCGCGGGTCGCGGCCGGCGCGCGGGAGCTGGCCCTGCGCCTGGGCCACGCGCTGACGGCGGCGCTGCTGCTGGAGCACGCGGCGTGGGCGGCCGAGCGCGGCGACGAACGGCCGGCGCTGCTGGCGTCGCTGTGGATTCTGCGCCGCCTGGGCCACGCGGACATCTCGGCCGACCTGCACGCCGGCTTCGACCAGCTCATCAACGCCGCGTAGGGGCCTACCGGTCGCGGCGCAGCTCCTCGTTGAGGGCCCACGCGTCCGCGACCGGCCCCACGTGCCGGAGCTTGTCGGGGTTGATGACGACCCGGATGGTCTGGACGCGGCCGTCGAGGATGTCGAGGGCCATCGTGTGCAGGACCCGGCCGTCGCGGTCCCGGGCGATCGCCCCCGGTTCGCCGTTGACCTCGTGCGGCTGCAGGGTCACGGCGGCCCGGGCCATCCGCGGGAACAGCGCGCCCAGCAGCCGGGCGATGTTGACGGCCCCGGCGATCGGCCGGGCCAGCTGCGGCGCCTTCCCGCCGCCGTCGCCGACCACTGTCGCGTCGGCGGCGAGCATCGACTGCAGCCCGGCGACGTCGCCTTCGCGCAGGGCGCCGAAGAAGCGGGCGGCGAGGGCCTCGCGTTCGCGGCGGTCGGCGGCGAACCGGGGCCGCCCCTCGGCCATGTGCCGGCGGGCCCGGACGACGAGCTGCCGGCACGCCGCCTCGGACCGCCCGACGGCCGCGGCGACCTCGGGGAAGCCGAAGTCGAACACCTCGCGCAGCACGAACACGGCCCGTTCCAGGGGGCTGAGCCGCTCCAGGAGCAGCAGCGCCGCCGTGGACACCGAGTCGGCGAGCTCCGCGGCCCGCGCCGGGTCCTCGTACGGGTCCGAGAGCAGCGGCTCGGGGATCCACGGCCCGACGTACGACTCCCGCCGCACCCGCGCCGAGCGCAGCACGTCGATCGCGATCCGGGTGACGGTCGTGGCCAGGAACGCGCGGACGTTGCGCGGTTCGGCGGGCGTCGCGGCGTACCGCAGCCAGGTCTCCTGCACCGCGTCCTCGGCCTCGCCGACGCTGCCGAGCACGCGGTACGCGATCGAGAACAGCAGCGGCCGCAGCGCCTCGAACTCCTCGCCGCGCCCCATGTCAGGCGACCCGCCCGGCGAGCACGAACGCGGCGAGGGCGAGGTACACGACGTTGACCGCCGCGAGCCAGCCCTCGCCGCGCCGCGCGTGCGTAACCGCCGCCCCGACCATGAGCAGGATCCAACACCCGGCGGTGACCGCCGCGAGCACCGGCGCGACGAGAAACCCGACGGCGGCGGCGACTTCGAGCACACCGAGCGTACGCACGAATCCGGCCCGGGCGTCGCGGGTCCACCCGGCGCCCCGCAGCCGGGTGAGCTTCTCCATGGGCACGAACGTTTTGGTGACGCCGCCGGCGAACGCGATGAGGGCGAGCACACCGGTGGCGATCCACAGCGCAAGGTTCATGCCCCTGGGACGAGACAGCCCGCCGCCCAGTGACACCGCTACACGAAGCTCGCGCCCTCCGCGGCCTTGGCGCGCAGCAGCGGCGGCGGGGTGAAGCGCTCGCCGTAGCGTTCGGCCAGCTCCTCGGCGCGGGCGATGAAGCCCGGAAGGCCGCCGTCGTACTGGTTGACGTACTGCAGCACACCGCCCGTCCAGGCCGGGAAGCCGATGCCCAGGATCGAGCCCACGTTCGCGTCGGCGACCGACGTGAGGACGCCCTCGTCGAGGCACTTGACGGACTCGAGCGCCTCGGCGAACAGCATCCGCTCCTGCATGTCCGCGAACGGCACCGCCGCCGCGGCGGACGCGAAGTGCTCGCGCAGGCCGGGCCACAGGCCGGTGCGCTTGCCGTCCGTGTACTCGTAGAAGCCCGCCCCGCCCGAGCGTCCCGGCCGGCCGAACTCGTCGACCATCCGGTCGATGAGCGCGTCGGCGGGGCTCGGCGTCCATGTGCCGCCTTCGGCGACGATCGCGGCCGCGGTCGTGTTGCGGATCTTCTGGGGCAGGGTGAGGGTGAGCTCGTCCATCAGCTGCAGTACCGGCGCGGGGTATCCGGCCTGGAGACTGGCCTGCTCGATCGACGGGGCCGGCACGCCCTCGGCGAGCATCCGCAGCCCCTCCATCGTGAACGTGCCGATGACGCGGCTGGTGAAGAAGCCGCGGCTGTCGTTGACGACGATCGGCGTCTTCTTCAGCAGCCGTACCACCGCCAGCGCCTTGTCCAGCGCGGCGTCGGACGTCTCGGCGCCGCGGATGACCTCGACGAGCGGCATCTTGTCGACGGGTGAGAAGAAGTGCAGGCCGATGAAGTCGGCGCGGCGGCGGACGCCCTCGGCGAGCAGGGAGATCGGCAGCGTCGAGGTGTTGGAGCACAGCAGCGCGTCGGGCGCGACGACGCCCTCGATCTCCGCGAACACCTTGTGCTTCAGGCCCGGGTCCTCGAACACGGCCTCGATGACGAGGTCGGCGCCGGCGAGGTCGGCGACGTCCGCGGTCGGGGTGATCCGGTCCAGGAGCGCCTGGTCGTGGCGGCGGCTCTCGGCGTACGCCTTGCCCTTCCGCGCCCCTTCGAGGGTGACGTCCTTCAGGACCACGTCGAGGCCCGACTTCGCGCACACGTACGCGATCGCGGCGCCCATCATCCCGGCCCCGAGGACGGCGACCTTGCGGAAGGCGACCTTGCCGCTGCCGCGCGAGTTCGCGGCCTGGAGGTCGAAGAACAGCGCCTTGATCATGTTCTTGGCGATCTGGCCGGTGGCGAGCTCGACGAAGTACCGGCCCTCGATCACGAACGCGGTGTCGAGGTCCACCTGGGCGCCCTCGACCGCGGCGGACAGGATGTTGCGCGGGGCCGGGTACGGAGCGCCCTTGAGCTCCTTGCGCAGCGTGGCCGGGAAGGCGGGGAGGTTCGCGGCGAACTTGGGGTTGCTGGGAGTGCCGCCCGGGATCTTGTACCCCGCGACGTCCCACGGCTGCACGGCGCCCGGGTTGGCGGCGATCCACGCCCGGGCCCGGTCGACGACGGCGTCGGCGGGCACGACCTCGTCGGCGAGCCCGACCTGCAGGGCCTTGGCCGGACGGTGCCGCTGCCCCTTCAGCAGTACCTGCATGAGCGCTTCGGTGATCCCGAGCATCCGCACCGTGCGGACCACGCCGCCGGCGCCGGGCAGCAGGCCCAGCGTCACCTCGGGGAACCCGATCTCGATGCGGGCGTCGTCGGCCACGATCCGCCGGTGGCAGGCGAGGGCCAGCTCCAGGCCGCCGCCGAGCGCGGAGCCGTTGATCGCGGCGACCACGGGCCGGCCGAGCTGCTCGAGCCGGCGCAGCAGGCTCTTCAGGTGCGTGGTCGACGCCATGATCTCGGCCGCCTGCTCGGGGCCGAGGCGGCCCAGCAGGTCCAGGTCGCCGCCCGCGAACCAGGTCTTCTTGGCCGAGGTCAGGATGACGCCGGTGATCTCGGCCCGCTCCGCGTACAGCCGTTCGACCACGGCGGTGAGGGCCGCGGTGAACGCGGCGTTCATGGTGTTCGCGGATCGGGCCGGGTCGTCCATCGTGAGCAGCACGACGCCGTCCTCGCCGCGCTCGTAACGGATGATCTCCACGTCGCTCCCCCGGTTCACAGTCGCTCGACGATCGTCGCGATGCCCATGCCGCCACCGACGCACATCGTGGCCAGTCCGTACCGCTCGCCGCGGCGCTCGAGCTCGTCGACGAGCGTGCCGAGCAGCATGCCACCGGTCGCGCCCAGGGGGTGACCCATCGCGATCGCCCCGCCGTTGACGTTGACCTGGTCCAGCGCGAAGCCCATGTCCTGGGCGAAGTGCATCACGACGGCGGCGAAGGCCTCGTTCATCTCGACCAGGGCGATGTCGTCGACGGTGAGCCCGGCCTTGGCCAGGGCCTTGCGGCTGGCCGGGGCGGGCCCGGTGAGCATGATGAGCGGGTCGGCGCCGCTCACGGCGGCCGAGACGATCCGCGCCCGCGGCGTGAGCCCGTGCTCGCGGCCCGCGGCCTCGCTGCCGACCAGCACCAGCGACGCCCCGTCGACGATCCCGGAGGAGTTGCCGGCGGTGTGCACGTGCTCGATGCGCTCCACCCAGTGGTACTTCTGCAGCGCCACGGCGTCGAACCCGCCCAGTTCGCCGATGGTCCCGAACGACGCGGGCAGCGCGCCGAGCCCGTCCATGGTCGAGGCGCGGATGTGCTCGTCACGGTCGAGCACGACGAGCCCGTTGCGGTCACGCACGGGCACGACGGAGCGCGCGAAGTACCCGCCGGCCCACGCCTTCGCGGCGCGGGTCTGCGACTCCAGCGCGTAGGCGTCGACGTCCTCGCGGCTGTAGCCGTCCATGGTCGCGATGAGGTCGGCGCCGATGCCCTGCGGGACGAACCCGGTGGCCAGGTTGGTCTCGGGGTCCATCGCCCACGCGCCGCCGTCGGAGCCCATGGCCACGCGGGACATCGACTCGACCCCGCCGGCGAGGACGATGTCCTCCCAGCCGGCCCGCACCTTCTGGGCGGCGATGTTCACCGCTTCCAGGCCGGAGGCGCAGAACCGGTTCAGCTGTACCCCGGCCGCGGTCTCCCCGAGCCCGGCCGCGATCGCGGCGATGCGGGCGATGTCGGACCCCTGGTCGCCGATGGGCGAGACGACCCCGAGCACGACGTCGTCGATGCGTTCGGGATCGAGCCCCGGATTGCGGCGGCGCACCTCGTCTATCAGCCCGACGACGAGCGAGATGGGTTTGACACCATGCAGCGAGCCGTTCTTCTTGCCCCGGCCGCGGGGTGTGCGAATGGCATCGAAAACGAAAGCCTCAGTGCTCACCTACCGAAGAGTAACTAACGCGCCGGGCAACACACCAGTGCATCCGGCCCCGGGCCCGCGCCAACCACCGGGCATGCCGCGCTCGCGGAGCATCCCCGGCGGTCAGGAGCCGGTTTTGCGGTACCGCACCCACACGGCGCCGCGGCGGCCCCCTCACCTTCCCGGCCACCCGCCGCCTGATGCCGCTCACGCTTCGACGCGGCCGGCGGTCAGCAGCAGGTACTCCCATTCCATCGAGCCGTCGGACGCCCGGAACCTGGCGGCGAGCGCGTCCAGGGCGGCATCCAGCTCGGCGGTGCGGGCAGGGTCCGCGGCCAGCGTCTGGTAGACCGCGAGCGTCGGCCCGTAGTTGCGCTTGAAGTACTCCCGGAACGCGTCCGGCTCGGCGAACACCTCGACCCGCACCGTCCGGATCTCGGCCCGTACGGACGTGACCCGGTCCCCGAGCAGGGCGCGGACGTGGCTCTCGTCGCCCCACAGCGGCGGCGGCTGCGCCCCGGCCGGCGGCGGCGCGGCGAACGGCTTCATCGCCCCGAACAGCTGCCCGACGAACCCGCCGGGCGTCCAGCTGATCAGCCCGATCGTCCCGCCGGGCCGGCAGACCCGGACCAGCTCGTCGGCGGCCGCCTGATGGAACGGCGCGAACATGACGCCGACGCAGGAGATCACGCAGTCGTACTCCCCGTCCCTGAACGGCAACGCCTCGGCGTCGGCCTCGGCCCAGGTCAGCTTGAGCCCCTGCTCCTCGGCCAGCCGCTGCCCGGTCTCCAGCAGCCGCGGCGTGAGATCGCTGGCCGTGACGTCGGCCCCGGCGAGCGCGGCGGGAACGGCGGCGTTGCCGGTACCGGCCGCGACATCGAGCACCCGCTGGCCGGGCCCGATGCCGCACGCCTCGACGAGTAACGGCCCCAGACTCGCAATGATGTCCGCGGCGACGGCCGCGTAGTCGCCGGAACCCCAAATCGCGCGGTGCTTGGCCTTCAAGGGAGTGGTCATGACGGCACGCTAAGTGCCCCCTCCCGGCCGCAACTAGTACACGATCTGTACCTCACCCGCTGCGACACCTTGAAGACAGACCGGCGGCCCGACGACCACACGGGCCTACGCTGCGGGCATGGGCGCCGGCTACTACCAGTTCTGCCCCGTCGCCAAGGCGATGGAGCTGCTCGACGAGCGCTGGACCATGCTCGTCCTGCGCGAGCTCATGACGGGCAGCGAGCGCTTCAGCGACCTGCGCCGCGGCCTGCCCCGGATTTCGCCGGCGCTGCTGTCGAAGCGGCTGCACAGCCTCGCCGTGGCCAGCCTGATCCGCCACGAGGACGGCCGGTACGTGCTCACCGACGCCGGCCTCGAGCTGGTCCCGATCGTGCAGGCGATCGCGGTGTGGGGCGTGCGCTGGATCGGCGAGCTCGGCGACGCCGACCTGGACCCGAAGCTGCTGCTGTGGGACATGCACCGCCAGGTCGACCACGACGCCGTGCCGCACGGCCGCTCGGTGGTGCACTTCGAGTTCACCGACGTGCCGGGCACGCTGCGGTACTGGTGGATGGTGATCGCCTCCCGCGAGGCCGACGTGTGCGACTACGACCCCGGCTTCCCCGTGACCGTGACCGTGGCCGGCTCCCTGCGCCGCCTGACCGAGGTGTGGCGCGGCGACGTGTCGTGGCAGCACGCCCAGCGCGACGGGGCCCTGCAGGTGCTGGGCCCGGAGCACGTACGCCGCGCGCTGCCGGCCTGGTTCACCCTCAACGCCTGGGCGACGGTGGCCCGCGCCCACGGCCCCGGAGTCACCACCGCCACGGATTGAGCCGATCCGACCGACGCTCCCGGACCTCGGGCCCGCGTCGTGTACCACCGTCCCGGCTGCCCGCCGATCGAGGGCGCCGGCGTGTTCGCCGCCGCACACTGAGCCGGCGTGTTCGCCGCCGCACACTGAGCCGGCGCGTTCGCCGCCGCACACTGAGCCGGCGCGTTCACCGCCGCACACTGAGCCGGCGCGACTCGCGGCTCACCGATGCCGGCCCATTTCGAGGCGGTGCTGAGCCGCATCGGCCAGCGCGGTGGCCTCCTCCGAAGTCGCGGGCCGGGCTCACCGGACCTGCGCCAGCTCCTCCTCCGCCGCCGTTGCCGGCGCGGCCGGGGACGCGGCCACGGAGCGCTGCCGCTCGTACCGATGGAACAGCCCCCAGCAGCCGGCCAGCACGAGCGCGAACCCGGGCAGCCACAGCACGCGCGCGAACAGCCACGACGCATCCGAGGGCGCGGTCTGCAGCCCGGCCCGCGGGCCCGGCACGAGCAGCGAGACCGCGAGCAGCGAGGTCTGGTGCCACAGGAAGATCGTCATCGCGGAGCGGTTCACCGCGCTCACCGTCCGCCACGGCCCGTCGTGCCGCATGACGCGGCGCAGGGCCGGCAGCAGCAGCAGCGCAAGGCCACACTGGGCGACACCGAACGTGACGGCCGCGAGGGTCGGCGGGTTCAGGTTGGAGATGCGCTGACCGGGCACGCCGACCATCGACACCGGGTACCCGAACCAGCGCACCAGCACCACGGTCGCGCCCGCGCCGCCGGCCAGCAGCGCCCAGGCGACGCCCCGGGACCGGAATGCGCCCCGGGACCAGGCCGCGCCCAGGCAGAACGGCACCAGCCAGCCGGCGGCCAGGTTGATCCAGCCGGTCCAGGCCGGCGCGCCGAGCGCGAACCGCCCGAGGTCCACGGCGGCGACGACGGCGAGCGGCCACCCGGGGTGCAGCCGCCCGACGAGCGGCTTGGCCATGGTGAGCGCGGCGAACACGAGCAGGAACCACAGCGGCGACGCGACAAGCTTCAGCACGGTGTGTGACCGCAGCGCGGTGGCGAGCCCGCCCGGCTCGACGTACGCCCAGAGTGTCGCCGCGATCACGATCGCGCTCCACACGGCGACGAGCACGATGACCGGCCGGAAGAGCCGCTGCAGCCGCGCCGAGACCCACTGCCGGTGCGCGGGCCGCCGGGCCGCGGAGGGCCGGCTGGCGACGAGGCCGCCGACGAAGAAGAACAGCGCCAGGGTCTGGAACAGCCACGACGCCGGGGCGAGGCCGGGCACGGCGCGCAGCGGACTGGCGACCCGGACCGCGTCGCCGTCCACGACCAGGGCGGTGACGAGCCAGTGGCCGAGCACCACCCCGAGGATGGCGACGACACGCAAGGCGTCGACGGCACGGTCACGTTCGGTTGTCATGGCGGGACCGTACGGGCGCGACACGACCCGTCACGTCGCGCCACGGAGCGATCTACGAGTAGCTCTCCGGTACTACTTATGCCCATGGCGCGAATCCTGATCACCGGCGCGACGGGCTCCCTCGGCCGCCGGGTCGCGGCCCTGGCCGTCGCCGCGGGCCACACCGTGCTCGGCACCCACGTCCGGCCATGGATCGAGGCGGTGGGCGGCGGCGTGAGCCCCGCGATCAGCCCGGTGCGGCTCGACATCCGCGACCGGGAGGCGGTGCAGGACGTGGTGGACGCCGCCGCGCCGGACCTGGTGATCCACGCGGCGGCCGGGCGGGACCGCAACGACTGGGTGACGAACGCGGACGGCGCCGCGAACGTGGCCCTGGCCTGCGGCGAACGCGTTCGTCTGGTGCACGTGTCCAGCGACGCGGTCTTCTCCGGCCGCGCCGGGCGCGAGTACACGGAGGCCGACCGGCCGGACCCGATCTACCCGTACGGCGCGGCGAAGGCGGCGGCCGAGACGGCGGTGCGGGCGATCGCGCCCGGGGCCGTGGTCGTGCGCACGTCGCTGATCCTCGGCGACGGCAACGGCGGCCACGAGCACCTCACGCACGACCTGGTGGCGGGGCGGGCCGACGGGGCGCTGTTCACGGACGAGATCCGCCGGCCGGTGCACGTCGACGATCTCGCCGACGCGCTGCTGGAGCTGGGGGCCGGCGACTTCCGCGGCGTCATCAACGTGGCCGGGGCCGACCCGGTCAGCCGGTACGACCTGGGCGTCCTCGTCGCCGAGCGCGACGGCCTCGACGTGGGGAAACTCCGCTCCGCCAGCGGCTCGGGACGCCCCGGTGACATCCGCCTCGATGTCGGTCTGGCGTCGGGGCTGCTGCACACCCGGTTGCGCGGCGCCTACGAGTTCATGCGTGCCGGCTGACGTACCACACTAGGGTGATCTTCCGTGAACGGTGTCCAGCTGCTGCTCATCATCGTCGGGGGCATCGCGGTGTCCGCGCTCGCGCACCGCAGGGGCGTGCAGCCGGGCCTGGTCGTGGTGATCCTGGCCGCGGCGGCGTCGTTCCTGCCCGGGGTACCGCGGCTGGAACTGGACAGTGAACTGATTCTGGCGGTCGTCGTCCCGCCGCTGCTCTACTCCGCGACCCGCAACGCATCGTTCTCGGGGTTCACGCAGAATCTGCGGCCGATCCTCACCCTGGGCGTGACCCTCGTCGTGCTCACCGCGGGCGTGGTCGGGCTGGTCGGGAACTGGTTGATGCCGGCGCTGGGGCTGCCGGCGGCGCTGCTGCTGGGGGCGGTGCTCGCGCCGCCGGACACGATCACCACGGTTTCGCACGGTGACGAGCTCGGCCTGCCGCGGCGGGTGTCGGCGATCCTGACCGGCGAGAGCCTGGTCAACGACGCGACGGCGCTGACGCTGTTCGGGCTCGCGGCGGCCGCGGCCGGGGCCGGGGAGACGCTGTTCGACAATGCGTTCGGCCTGTTCGCGTACACCGCGGTGACCGGCCTGATCATCGGCGGGCTGTTCGCGGCGCTCGCGCTGTGGCTGCGGCCGCGGCTGCACAACACGGTGCTGGAGACGTCGCTGGTCCTGCTGCTGCCGTTCACCGCGTTCCTGACCGCCGAGCAGATCCACGCCTCCGGCATCCTCGCCGTCGTGTGCTGCGCGTTTCTGTTCAGCGCGAACACGACCCTGGACCCGCAGCACCAGTACCCGGGCGCGTTCCGCACCCGCCTGCAGGAGGACGCGGTCTGGCCGGTGCTGGACTTCCTGCTGGAGACGTTCGTGTTCGCCTACATCGGGCTGCAGCTGCGGTTCGTCATCGCCGACCTCGCGCACGCCGCGGCGAAGCCGGGCCTGACGATCACGCTGGTCGCCACGGTGGTGCTGCTGGTGACCGTCATCGTGTTCCGGCTCGCCGCGGTGTGGGCGTCGTTCACGTGGTGGGACATGCGCCGCCGCGCGTTCGTGCGGCGGATGGAGACCGATGCGCGGTTCCGGGAGCGGGTCACCCGCCGTGCGCAGGCCCGGACGCAGGGTCGCCGCCGGGGCCAGTCGATGGGCGAGTGGCAGGGGCCGCTGGGCGCGCCGACGCCCCGGGAGTCGCTGATCGTCGGCTGGACCGGCATGCGCGGCATCCTGACCCTGGCCGCGGCGGCCGCGGTCCCGCACACCCTGCACAACGGCGAGGAGTTCCCGGGCCGCGACGCGATTCAGGCGATCGCCCTGTTCGTCACGCTCGGCACGCTGCTCATCCAGGGCACCACGATCCGGGCGCTGGCCCGCCGCCTGAAGATCGACACGCACGGTGAGCGCGAGCGCGCCGACGCGCTCCTGGAGCGCGGCCAGGCGATCATCTGGACAACGGTGACTCCGGGCGCCGAACCCACCACCGAGGGCTTCGACGCGCAGCGGTCGGCCGTGGTGAACGCGGTGATGCGCGGCGAGCTCGACGACGACACCGCGCGGATGCTGGTACACGAGATCGATCTGCACCAGGCGGCGGAGACGAACCTGTTCCGCCGGGAGGCCGCGGCCTCAGGGGACGAGCACGATGCGCCGGCCGGGCTCGACGGGCGCGGCCCAGGCGGCGGTGACGTCGGCGAGCGGGACGGCGACCGGGTTCACCGCGAACGCCCCGGCCGCGATCTGCGCCGCCAGCGCCGGCAGTTCGGCCACGATGCCGGCCGTGGGCACTGAGCCCTGCCCGCTGCCCATGATCGAGACGTTGGCCGCGCGGAGCAGGTACGACGGCAGCGCGACATCCGGCCCGGCGACCGACCCGATCTGCACCCAGGCGAGCGCCTTGGAGCGGTCGTCGCGGGCGGTGAGCAGGGCGGGCAGGGCGTGCTCGGCCGGCGGACCCCACAGGTAGTCGAGGACCACGTCGACGTCCGCGGCCTTGGCCACCTCGTCGAGGCCGATCGCCGCGTCGGCGCCGAGCGACGGCAGCAGGGCCAGCCGCCGTGGGTCCCGGCCGGCCCCGGTGACGTGCGCCGCACCGAGGTGCTTGGCCACCTGCACCGCGAGCAGGCCCGCATTCCCGGTGGCCCCGAACACGAGGACGTCCTTGCCGGCGACGTCGAAGCCGCGCCGGCGCAGGCCGATCCAGGAGGACATGCCGGGGTTCATCGCCGCCGCGACGGCCACCGGGTCGGTGCCGTCCGGAAGCGTCACGGTACGTCGGCGATCCGCCACAGCCCGCTCGGCCATCGAGCCCAGTGCCGTGTCGGGCCGGACGAAGTACAACAGCTCACCCTCCGCGGTGCGACCGACACCGTCGATGCCCGGAACGAGCGGCAGGGTGCCGTCGGACGTGTAGTGACTGCCGTCGGCGGAGGAGCGCACGCGCGGGTGCAGCCCCGCGGCTTCGACGGTGACGAGCACGTCGTGCGGCCCGCCCGGTTCCGGCGTCGCGAAGTCCCCGTAGGCGGGTGGGGTTCCGAAGGAGCGGACGACAGCGGCCTTCACGGCACACCTCCAAAGAAGTTCGTGTCACGTACTATCTCGAAGATAGTTTGTGCCACGTACTACGTCAAGTACGCTGTGCCGGTGGCCACCTCGCTGAACACCGTCGACGCCCTCGTGCAGCTGTCGTTCCAGATCCAGCGCATCCTGGCCGCGGTCGGCGCCCCGTACGACCTGTCGATCGTGCAGATCCGGCTCCTCGGCATCCTGCGGGACCGGCAGGCGGGGATGGTCGAGCTGGGCGGGCACCTCGGGCTCGACAAGTCCTCGATGACCGGGCTGGTGAGCCGCGCGGAGAAACGGGGCCTGGTGCAGCGCACACCGTCGCCGTACGACGGGCGGGCCGTCCTCGTCTCACTCACCGACGAGGGCCGGCGCGTGGCGGCGGAGGGCGGGGCGGAGATCGGCCGGCGCGTTCTGGCGCTGACGGAGCACCTGAGCCCGCAGGCCCGCGCGACGCTCACCGAACTGGCCGCGTCGCTGATCCACCCCCCGTCCGCCGACGACGCATAATGCGCTCTTCCTCGGCCCGGCCGCCCCATCCGCGCCGCCAACCCGTCCGCCGACGACGCATAATGCGCTCTTCCTCGGCCCGGCCGCCCCACCCGTGCCGCGTCGCCAACCCGCCCGCTGACGGCCGGAGCTGCACGTCCCGCACATCCCCGACTACCCACCGCTATCGGCGCCGGGAGCCCGTCGTCCAGCGCAGCCCATCACAGATCGTGCCCTCGTCGTTTCGGACGAGCTGGTAAAAACCCATGGACATCGGGTGTACCGTGCTGCAACGGTCACGCTCATGAATGTGCTGAACATGCACGAGATCGCCGAGGCCGGGCACCGGATCCTCAACCCGCTGACCGAGGACAAGCTGATGCTCCTCGGCGACATCTGCCGGCTGCGACCTGGGCTGCGAATGCTGGACCTGGCCAGCGGCAAGGGCGAGATGCTGTGCCGGTGGGCGGACGTGTACGGCATCGAGGGCCACGGCGTCGACGTCAGCACCGTGTTCGTTCCGGTCGCCCGCGAACGCGCGGCGGAGCTCGGCGTCGCCGACCGGGTCACGTTCGAGCTCAGCGACGCCGCGGACGCTGTGAAGTCGGGTGAGCACAGTGGGTACGACATCGTGGCCTGCATTGGTGCGACCTGGATCGGCGGCGGGCTGGCCGGGACCGCGGACCTGATGCTCCGGGCTCTTCGCCCCGGCGGCCTGGTGCTCATCGGCGAGCCGTACTGGGTCGACGACACCCCGGACGAGGCGTACGACGCGCTGCACACGCCGCGTGACGCCTTCACCACGCTCATCGGCACGCACGATCGCCTGGAGGCCGCGGGCCTGGAGCTGCTCGAGATGGTGCTTGCGGACGGTGACAGCTGGGACCGGTACGTGGCCGCGCAGTGGTGGACGGTGTCGGACTGGCTGCGCGGTAACGGTTCGCATCCGGACGCTGACGCAATGCGCGCCTACCTCGCCGATGCGCGGCGGACGCATCTGCAGTACCAGCGGCGGTACATGGGATGGGGCGTCTTCGTGTGCCGCGTCGCGGAGGACTGACACCGCCGCAATCCGGCCTGTTCGCCGCGCCGGAGGCCCACCCGGCGATCGGCGACAGCGGGGTTCACCGCGCCACGGAGTTCCTCGACACTGTGCGCATCAGGATCATAACGCGTAGTGACCGTGATGGTGGTGCGACCCGGGCCGTTCGTCGCGTTACGGAGCGCGATGACGTCGTGGCGCCCGCTCCGGCCGGATGATCGACCGGTACCTTGCTCGGCATGAGCGATGGACCGCTGCGGGACGTGCGGGTGGTCGAGCTGGCGGGGATCGGCCCCGGCCCGTTCGCCGCGATGCTGCTGGCCGATCTGGGCGCCGACGTCGTGCGCGTCGACCGGCTCGGACCGGTGTCGCCGATCGCCCCGCCGGCGGCCGGCGACCTCATCAACCGCGGGAAACGGTCGGTGGCCGCGGATCTGAAGACGGCCGAGGGTGTCGAGCTGGTCCTGGCGCTGGCCGAGCGGGCGCAGGTGCTCATCGAGGGTTTCCGGCCGGGGGTCGCCGAGCGGCTCGGGGTCGGCCCGGAGCAGGTCATGGCCCGCAACCCGGCGCTGGTGTACGGCCGGATGACCGGCTGGGGCCAGGACGGCCCGCTGGCCGCGTCGGCCGGCCACGACATCACGTACCTGGCGCGGACGGGCGCCCTGCACGCCATCGGCCGGGCCGGCGGGCCGCCGCAGGTGCCCGCGAACCTGCTCGGCGACTATGGCGGCGGCGCGCTGTACCTGGTCGTCGGCGTGCTGGCCGCCCTGCACGCCGCATCGTCGACGGGCCGCGGCCAGGTCGTGGACGCCGCGATCGTCGACGGCGCCGCACATCTGAGCACGATCCTGCACAGCCTCCTGGCCGCCGGCCTGTGGCGCGACCACCGCGGCGTGAACCTGCTCGACACCGGCGCCCCGTTCTACGACGTGTACGAGACCGCCGACGCGCGGCACGTCGCCGTCGGCGCCCTGGAGCCGCAGTTCTTCGCCGAGCTCATCGCCCGTCTGGGCCTGACCGACGCGCCGGACCAGTTCGACGTGGCCCGCTGGCCGGAGCTGCGCACGCTCCTGACGAACACGTTCGCGGAGAAGACCCGCGACGAGTGGGCCGCCGTGTTCGACGGCACCGACGCGTGTGTGGCCCCGGTCCTGTCCCTGTCGGAGGCCCCGGCGGACCCGCACCTGGCCGCGCGCGGCACGTTCATCGCGGTGGACGGCGTAACCCAGCCGGCGGCGGCCCCGCGCTTCACCTCACCCGCGGGCGAGCCACTTCCGTCATCGCCCATCCCCACATCACCAGCACCGGCGTCGCCGGCAGCGGCGTCGGAAGCACCCGCGTCGCCGGCAGCGGCGTCGGAAGCACCCGCGTTGCCGGCAGCGGCGTCGCCAACCGCAACAACGCCGGCCCCCGCACCGGCCTCTTCCACCTCGTCGCCGCCCCCGGATCTCCCCCGGTCCACAGCGCCATCCCCGCCGGCGCCATCCCCGCCGGCGCCATCCCCGCCGGCGCCATCCCCGCCGGCGCCATCCCCGCCGCCGGCATCCACGGCGCCGTCCGCCCCGCCGCTGCCGGGCCAGCACACCACCGAGGTGCTCCACGACTGGGGCATCGCGTGAGGTTGCGCCGCTGGTGGCCGCTGCTGGGAATCGTCCCCGCATTGGCCCTGTTCCTGGCGTACCTGCGGATGGCCCGCGCCGTGACGGTCAACAGCGACGGGGCGAGCAACGCCTTGCAGGCCTGGGACCTGTTCCACGGCAACGTCCTGCTGCGGGGCTGGACCCTGTCCGATGTCTCCTTCTTTCCGACGGAGCTCATCCAGTACGGCCTGATCCAGCTCGTCACCGGCGTGACCACGGATCAGATCCACATCGCCGCCGCGCTGTCCTGGACCCTGGTCGTCGCCCTGACCGCATGGCTCGCACGATCCGTCACCGTCACATCGCTGAACGCATCCAACTCAGCCCAACCCCTGCCCACCCCGACCGGAACCCACTCAGCCACCACCACATCACCAGCCGTCACGGACTCCGACGACCCGGACCATGACCCCTCGACCGCCACGGCGTCTCCGACCGCCGCACCACGCCGGAACCTCGCGGCAACGCTGACGCATGGCGGTTGGCTGGCCGCGGCCATCGCGGTCGCGATCGTCCTGGTCCCCGCGCCCGGCTACAGCTACCAGACCCTGCTGTCATCGCCGAACCACACCGGTTCGGCGGTCCCCCTCCTGATCGCGTGGCTGCTCATCGACCGGGCCCGTGACCGCAGGTGGCTGCCGTTCGCCGTCGCGCTCGTCCTGGCCTGGGGCGCCATGGGCGACCCCTTGATCACGTTCGTCGGCGCGGTCCCGCTGATCGTGGTCTGCGCCTACCGCGCGCTGCTCGCCCGCTCGGTGCGCGGCCTCGACGCCCGCCTGGCCTTGGCCGGCATCGCTTCGATCATCGTTTCGCACGGCGCCCTGTGGCTGATCGGGCGCGCCGGCGGCTTCCGCGCCCCGAAGCCGCCGATCGAGTTCTCGCCCACGTCGGCGTGGGCGGACCGCGCCCACGCCGTCACGCACATGATCGGCATCCTGTTCGGCACTGCCCGCCCCGGCATCCAGTCGCCCTGGGTGGAGACGACGCTACAACTGGTACGGCTTCCCGGTCTGCTGCTGGCGATCGCCGCCCTGCTACTCACGGCGATCGCCGCGCTGCGCGGCACCGCCGACCGTGTCGACGCGATCCTCGCCGCTGCCATCGTCTGCGACATCGCCGCCGAGATCGTCTCGAGCCTGCCGAGCGACCTCATGGCCACCCGCGAGGTGGTGCCGGCCCTGCCGATGGCCGCGGTTCTCGCCGCCCGGGTCGTCACTCGCTGGCTGCGCGACCCGACACCGGGTCCGCGGCGCAGTCCAGCCGGGGCGCAGCTCCGCACACGACTGGCCGTGCCGGTGCAGTCGCTGTTCGCCGTCGTACTGGTTGTGCTGCTGACTGCCCTCGCGGGATACGCGCCACCGCGGGCGGCCCCGGTCGAGGGCCAGGAGGCCGCGGACTGGCTCCGCAGCCGCGGACTGCGCTACGGCCTCGGCTCGTACTGGGTGTCGAACAACATCACCGTCGGCACCTCACGAAACGTGACGGTGGTTCCAACCCTGAGCGGCGACGGCCGGCTGCTGGGCATGTGCTGGCAGACGCACACCGACATGTACGACCCCGCGAAACACGACGCCCGGTTCGTCCTGCTGGAAAAGCAGCGTCCTTTCTACGGAACTCCCGCCGACGTGACGACCCAGTACGGCCAGCCGGTCGAACGCAAAGACTTCCCGCTGTACGTGATCCTCGTATACGACAAGAACCTCCTCGACGGCTTCGCCACGACCTGCTGACCCATACACCCGTGACACCGGAAGAGCCTGCGACCTGCGCCGACGCCGTCAACTGGCTCGTCTTTCCACACCGGCGGCGGCCGGCCCCGGCAACAAGTCGCGTACGCAGACTCATCGAACCCGCTCCAAATTATTGCTTTTCCTCCCTAAAAATCTAAATGCTTTTCGCTTTTGCCTTTTCGGCATTTGCAGCGTGCTCAAGGACGCGCGGCCGCGTACAGGATCTCGCGCATCCCGGGCTGCTGCTCCTGATCCTCACGCCAGACAAGCCGCAGGCTGAGCGCAGGCACCTCGAGCGGCAGCCGGACCAGGGTTCCGGCGGCAAGACTGTCGGTGACGGCGAACTCGGGCAGCAGCGTCACGCCGAGACCACGTTCGGCCCAGGCGCGCATGACCGGCACCCCACCGGCCTTCACCCGTTGCGGTGCGTCACCAAGCAGTCGCTGCCCGGCCAGCCAGAACGAACACGCGGGCACGTTGACCAGCAGTTTCCACCCCGACAGGTCAGCGCCGGCGATCCGGTCACGCCCGGCGAGCGGATGCCCCGGCGCGGCGACCAGAGCCAGCGGCACGGGTTCGAGGTCCAGGTACGTCAACGGCCCGACCGGCGCCGGGAACCCGAGCCCGCCGACGAAGTCCCCCGCGTCGAGCAGCAGCGCCGCGTCCAGTTGCCCTTCGAGCACCCCGCGTAACAGCCCGTCACGAGCCTGGTCCGCGTGCACCTCGACCTCGACGCCGGGCCGGAACCGCGCGAACCGCTCCAGCACACCCGGCACGTACACGGCGGCGAGCGTCTCGAGCGCCCCGAGCCGCAGCAGCCGCCGTTCGTCCCGTACGTCCCGTATCGCCGCGTCGGCCTGTTCGAGCAGCGTCCGCGCCCAGCCCTGCAGCCGTTTCCCGGCCGCGGTGAGCTCCATGCCCCGGGCCCCGCGCGCGAACAACGCCACCCCGAGCGCCGCCTCAAGGGTCCGGATCTGCTGCGACACCGACGACGGCGCCAGCCCGAGCGCGATCGCCGCGTCGGTGACGGTCCGATGCTGAATGACGGCTTCAAAGGTCCGCAGCTGGCGCAGTTCCACCGCCCCATTGTTCCGCGGCGCATTCGGTTTCCCCGAACGCTCCGTGCGTTCTTCCCGGTGGAGCTGTACCCGCCTCAGCACGCAGAGTAGCTCCCCATGACCACGGCAACGCTTCCCCGACCCCGCACACGTTCGGTACTGGCCGGCATCTCCCTCGGCTACTTCATGGTCCTGCTCGACATGACGGTCCTCGCGGTCGCGGAGCCGGACCTGGCCACGTCCCTGCACGCGTCGACGGCGGGCCTGCAGTGGGCGACCACGGCGTACACGGTCGTCTTCGCCGCGCTCCTCCTTTCCTCCGGTGCCCTGACCGACCGGTACGGCGCGTCCAGGCTCTTCCGTACCGGCGTCGCCGCCTTCACCGTCGCGTCACTGCTGAGCACCCTGGCCCCATCCCTGTCGGTGTTGATCGCACTACGAGCAGTCATGGGCATCGCGGCGGCGGCGTGCGTACCGGCTTCCATGGCCCTGATCGCCGCCCTGTACCCGGCCCCGGCCGCCCGAGCGAGAGCCATCGCAACCTGGGCCGCCACGAGCGGCGCCGCCGTCGCGACGGGCCCGATCGCCGGCGGCGCCCTGGTGGGCATCGCCGGCTGGCGCGCCGTCTTCCTGATCAACGTCCCGATCGGCCTGTTCGTGCTGTTCCTGACCCGCACCGCGGCCCTCTCACGGGCAACGACCACGGCGGCGACCCGCGGCCACGTTCCCGCCACCGCTGCCGAGCACCGCGACCGCAGCCCGGCACCGGCCCGTGACCGCGATTCGGCGCCGACCCGGATCGACTGGCCCGCACAACTGGCAGCCGCAGCGGTCCTGGCCTTCGCCACCGACGCGCTCATCGCCGCGGGCGCCAGCCAGTGGCACCACACCATCGCCGCCACGGCAGCGACCGCAGCCTCACTCACGGTGTTCATCGTCATCGAGCGCCGCAGCACCGCACCGGTCCTCAACCGAGCGCTCCTGCGCGTACGCAGGGTGCAGTCGGCCTTGCTGGCCGGCGCGGCCATCAACTTCGCCCTGTCCGGGCTGCTGTTCGTCCTGCCGCTGTATCTGCAGCGCCAGCACCACCTGACCGCCCTGCAGACCGGCCTGGCGTTTCTGCCGCTGACGATCCCGTTCGTCGCGAACCCGCCGCTCACCGGCCGCATCGTCGTGCGGTCCGGCCCACATCGCCCGATCGTCCTCGGCCTGACCCTGCTCGTCGCCGGCGGCGCCGGCCTGGCCGCCACCACGCACGCCGGCTCGAGCTACGCGTGGCTGGGCCTGGCCCTGCTCATCACCGGTCTCGGCGTCTCGTTCGCGCTGCCCGCCCTGGCCGCGGCGATCGTGGCCGCCGCCCCGCCCGGCACGACGGGCGCGGCGGCAGGTGTCCTGAACGCGGTCCGTCAGGCCGGGGCGACGGCCGGTGTCGCCGTGATGGGCGCGGCCATGTCCGGCGGCATCGGCTGGTCGCTGCTCCTGGTGTCCGCCGTGTCCGTCGTAGCCCTCGCCGTCGTCCTGCGAGCGGCACGCTGAGACCGTCGATCGGCCGTCGGGGCGTTCCACAGACGCCTCGGCCGCGGACCCCGGCTCAGGGTTGCGGCACTGACGCCGATCGCGGCCGATCCGGCACCGCGCCGGCCGTCGTGCGCCACCAGCGGCGCGACGCCAGCGCGGCCAGCCCGGCACCGGCGGCGTTGAGCAGCACGTCGTCCACGGAGGAGACCCGGTCCAGCCTCAGGACGTACTGTGCGACCTCGACCAGCACCGA
The DNA here is from genome assembly GCF_049995355.1 of Dactylosporangium sp. McL0621. Lineage (NCBI taxonomy): Bacteria > Bacillati > Actinomycetota > Actinomycetes > Micromonosporales > Micromonosporaceae > Dactylosporangium > Dactylosporangium sp. McL0621. The sequence continues at coordinate 6,166,497 of NZ_CP188259.1, read as the reverse complement.
GCACCCGGCGCCGAGCGCGAGGACCCGCGGCAACGAGGCGAGCGCCGTGAACCGCTGCGGGGCGAAGAACCCGAACGACGCGAACACGAGCAGGTTCCCGACGATCTGGCCTGTCGCCGTCATCGGCCCGGCGGCGGCGATCGTGAGCAGATCCCGCACCGGTACCAGGCTCACCCGCCCGGGCACGGCGCCGACCCGCGCGCCCGGCAGCAGGATCGTCCACACCCACGGCACCGTCCCGTAGACGATGCCGACCTCGGCCAGCGACTTCCGCCATGCCCACGCCGGCGGGGTACCGGTGGCGCCGCGACGGCGGGCCAGTACCGACACCGCCAGTGCCGCGAGCGGCAGTGCCACCACCGTGACGAGGACGACGCCGGTGATGGTGCCGAACCAGCCGTGCCACCCCTTGACCATGCCACCTTCGCTTCCGTTCGGGCCGGCCGTGACCATGCTCAGGCGACGTCCGCTGATTGTCCTGGTCAGTCCACGAGCACGACGACCTTGCCGAGGGCGCGTCCCTCGCCGACGTGGGCGAGCGCCTCGGGCACCTCGTCCAGGCTGAACGTACGGTCGATGCGGATCTCGAGTTCCCCCGCGACGCAGCGTTCCGTGACCGGCTCGAAGTGCGCCGGCCCCTCCCTGACCGCGAGGACGCCGATCCGGCGGCGGGTGAGCGGCCCGAGCACCGTCCCGACGGTCAGCACGCGCAGCAGCGCCGACATCGACCCGCCGACGCACCGGTACCGGCCGCCCGGTGCGAGCGCCCGCCGGTAGGCGAACACGGACCGGTGCGCGACCAGGTCGAGTACGAGGTCGTACGGTCCGGTGCGGGTGAAGTCCTCGCCCCGATAGTCGATCACCGCATCAGCGCCGAGTGAGCGCATGAAGTCGAGCTTGCCCGCGTTGTCGACCCCGGTCACCTCGGCGCCGAGCCGCTTGGCGAGCTGGATCGCGAACGCGCCCGAGCCGCCGCCGGCGCCGTTGATCAGGACGCGTTGACCGGGCTGCACGCCGGCGGTGCCCTGCCACGCGATCACGCCCGCCTGCGGGATCGTCGACGCCTCGGCGTACGTCAGCGCCTCGGGCTTGCGGCTCAGTGCCGACTCGGGCGCGATCGCGTACTGCGCGAAGCCGCCCTTGAGCACCAGGTTGTCGCCGTACACCTCGTCGCCGGGCTGGAACCGGGTGACGTCCGGCCCGACCGATTCGACGCGACCGGCGATGTCCGAGCCGAGCGTCGGCCGGGCCGGGGCGCGCAGCCCGCCGATGCGCGAGTACAGCGGCGTTCCGCGGAGGGTCTCCCAGTCGCTGAGGTTGACCGAGGTCGCCTCGACGCGGACCAGGATCTGCCGGGCGGCGGGGGTCGGCACGGGAACGTCCTCGATCCGGAGCACGTCGGGAGGTCCGTACCGGTCGTACACGGCCGCTCGCATCGTCACGTCACCACGGTGCCTGATCGCGTCAACTGCGCGGCGCCGCGGTGGAGCGCGGGATGAGCGTAATCGCCTATGACCTCGGCCCCATTCCGGCGAAGAGCGCGTCGACGACCCGGCTTCACGCTGATTCCTCCGCAAAGGGCGTCATCGAGGACGACGTCAGGAGCGGATGCCGCACGTATCACGCCAGCGCCGACGGACAGTGTCGCGGTGACGGCCCGATCGACGTGCCGGCCGGCCCCGTCCGGGATCCATCAGGCGCGCCGCGATCGCGCACCGTCCCGCCCGCCACCGTCCGGCGCAAGATCCCGCTCACCTCCACGGTACACCATAACAGTCATTATGGTGTATGCGCCCGACAGGGGATTTCGAGCGCTCGCCGGCCCGGCGGAGGGTAATTATCGAATTATTGGTAATAGCAATTCGATAATTCGGCGTGTCGGCTGAACTGCGACTCCGCGGTCCCCTACGCTGTGCCGGTGAGTGAGTCCCGGATCGATGTGCGGCTCGACGCCGAAGGTGGCGCGGTCCGCGAGTATGTCGTGGAGGAGCACGCCGGCGACGATCGGCCCTGTGCGTACTGCGGGCGGGCCGTCCCGCAGCGCAGTGCGGCGGGGCGGCCGTTCCGGTACTGCCGCGACAACGACGGCGAGTGTCAGCGCAACGCTCGCAACTCGCGGATGCGGCAGCGGACGTCGCCGGGGCTGACGGGGCAGGTCGCCCGCGCGTTCGAGATCGCCGAGCGGCTCGACCAGTCGCTGACCGATCTCGTCGAGGCGCTGCACGCGGAGATGTCGACGGCCGGGATCGAGCGGCAGGTCGCCGAGGCGCGGGCGGAGGCGGCCGCGGGGCTGGTCGCGGCGCACGCGGAGCGCGACGACGCGCGGGAGGAGACCCGCCGGGCGCGGCTGGCGTTGCAGGAGGCGCGGGCGGATGCGGCACGGCAGCGGGCCGAGGCGGACTCCTCGCACGAGTCGGCGATGGCCAAACACGGCGAGCTGCTCGAGGCGCAGGCGCTGCGGCAGGCCGCGGAGGACGAGGTCGAGTTCGTGCGCGGGGAGAGCATGGCGCGCATCGCGGAGGTACAACATCGTCTTGACGCCGCCGAGGCGCGGGCCCGGCGGGTCGCCGAGGAGGCCGCCGAGCACGGACGCCGGGTGTCGGCCGAGGCGGACGCGAAAGTCGCCGCGGCGCTGGAGGACGCCGGACGGCGGGTCGCCGACGCGCATGCGGCCACGGCCGCCCACGTGGCGGAGGTGAAGGCGTCCTCGGAACAGGCGATGGCGGAGGCGTACGCGGCCGCGGAGGCGACGGTGACCGAGGCGCGCGCGGCCATGGAACGCACCGTCGCCGACGTGCGGGCGACGGCCGAGCGGTCGATCGCCGCCGCGCGTGCGGAGGGTGACCAACGCGTCACGCAGGCGCAGGCTGCGGCGGCGGAGTCGATCACGGCAGCGCGGGAGGGGGCGGAGCGGTCGATCACGCAGTACCGTGAGGCGGCCGAAACGCTCGCGGCCGAGCGTGACGCGGCCCGGCGCGAAGCGGCGACCGAAGCGGCACTGCGAGCGGAGGCCTACCGGGAACGTGACGCGGCCCGCGACCTCGCCGGTAATGCACTGCGGGAACGAGACATCGCGCACACCGCAGTGGAGCGGGCCCTGCGTGAGGGATCGGAGACGGAGGGTCGCCTGCAGCGGCGCCTGGACGCGGAGGGCGGACGGGCGGCGGGGGCCGAGGCGGCGTTGATCGGCGCACGTGAGGAGCTCGTCCGGCTGCGGGCCGAGGCAGACCGGGCACACGCCTGGGCGGACGATCTCCGCGACCAGGTGACGCAGCTCACGGCGGCCCTGACCCGGCTCACCGTGTCGGGAAGTGTGCCACCAGCCCTGGGGTGAGAAGCGTCAACCATGGGGGTGACCTGCCGAAACTACGGCGGGTGAGGCGCGACACGAAACGAACGATGTGGTCGATTATTGAAACCCAACGTAAAATCAGGGTACCGACCCGGCGACGAACCTACCGCAGTCCCTGCCGGGTCGTGTAATCTGCCCGCCCGCGGTGGGAATCGTCAGACCACGTGGCGTCGTTGGTTACAGCGAAGCGCAACACGATTCGAAGGGGAAGACCAACCATGGGCGAGCGCATGCTGCGCGGCAGCCGTCTCGGAGCCGTCAGCTACGAGTCCGACCGCAACACCGAGCTGGCTCCGCGTCAGACCCGCGAATACCTGTGCGCGAAGGGGCACCAGTTCGAGGTGCCGTTCGCTGTCGACGCCGAGGTCCCGATGACCTGGGAGTGCAAGTTCGACGGGAGCGTGGCACGGCTGGTCGACGGCAGCGAGCCCGAGCAGAAGAAGGCGAAGCCGCCGCGCACCCACTGGGACATGCTGCTCGAGCGGCGTTCGATCGCCGAGCTCGAGGACATCCTCAACGAGCGTCTCGAAGAGGTTCGCCTGCGCCGCGGCCGCACCGCGTAACAGCCCGAACACTGTCGAAAGCCCCGGCCGGGTCGGTCGGGGCTTTTCGACGTCCTCGTACACCGCCCCGGCGCAGCTCCCTCGTGACCCCCGACTGGCCGTCGCCGGCACCCGCTGCACCACGGCACCGGACCGGCCCCCGTCCGTCGACGGGGGCCGCTGCGGCGGTAATGATGTTGCGGCGATCCGTACGCAAGGTACCGTCGGGCCCGGACGGGAAGGGACCATGAACGCAGAGCTACGCGCCGACTGCTCCAAGTGCTTCGGCCTGTGTTGCGTCGCCCCGGCGTTCGCCCGCTCGTCCGACTTCGCGATCGACAAGCCGGCCGGCCACGCCTGCCCGAACCTCGGCGACGACTTCCGCTGCGGCATCCACACCCGGCTGCGGGACCGCGGCTTCACCGGCTGCACGGTCTACGACTGCTTCGGCGCCGGCCAGCACGTCGCCCAGGTCGTCGCCGCCGGCCGCGACTGGCGCCACAACCCGGCGTCCGCACCACGGATGTTCGAGGTCTTCACCGCGGTCCGCATCCTGCATGAGCTGCTGTGGTACCTGACGGAAGCCCGCTCCCTCCCCCAGTCCACGCCGCTGACGGAAGCCCTCGATGACGCTCTGTCCACCACACGAGCACTCAGGGACGCCGCCGACGAGCTGACGCCCGACCTCGCCGAACGTCACCGCGAGCGGATCGCGCCCTTACTGCGCGAGGTGAGCCAGTTGGCGCGCACGGCCCGGCCCGGCTCCCCCGACCGCAGCGCGGCACATCCGGTTCCGCTCGACGGCACCGCGGCACAACCGGGTTCGACCCACCGCGTCGCGGACCAGCCGAGATCCCGCGACCGAGCCGCGGACCAACCGGATTCCCGCGACCGAGCGCCGGACCAATCGGGCTCCCGCGACCGAGCGGCGGACCAATCCGATTCCAGCGACCGTGCCGCGGACCGACCGGGTTCCCGTGACCGTGCCGCGGCACAGCCTGGTTCGCGAGCACAGCCGGGTTCTCGCGGCCGGGTTCGTGGGCGCAGCACGTCTCCGGGCACATCGGCCGGGCGGGCGAAGAGTCCGGCGCTGGGGCGGCAGCTCATCGGGGCGAAGCTTCGCGGTGCGGACCTGCGCAACGCCGACCTGCGCGGCGCGCTGCTGATCGGCGCCGACCTGCGGGGCGCGGACCTGGGCAACGCCGATGTGATCGGGGCTGATCTGCGCGGCGCGGATCTGTCCGGTGCGGATCTGCGCGGTGCGCTGTTCCTGATTCAGTCGCAGCTGGACGCGGCCGTCGGTGATGCCACGACAGGCCTACCGGACCGTCTACGCCGGCCGGCGCACTGGTCCACCGGCCGATGATCCCCGCCGCCGCACCGATAATGGTCGCTTCGCGTCCACGGCTCGCTGCCGGACGCTTTGCCAGCACGGCAATTGCGGCAGACCGAGGCGTCGTTGCGAGGCGTATGCAGACCGCACCGTCCGGCCCCGCCGATGGGCGTTGTGGCCTCGGCCGCGCCGGGGCGGTGCTGCCTCCGGCGTCGGGTGCGGCCCCGAATGGTGTAGATGGTGTAGGCCCAGTCGGCGCGGCCAAGTTCGTGCGGCCCGGTCAGCCCAGTCCAGCTCCTACGGTCCAGTTCGTACGTCCGCAGTCGCACGGCCAACTCGCGCGGCGCGGTTCGGTGCGGCCCAGCTCGTGTGGATCAGGTCGCGCGGCGCCATTCGGAGCGGCCAGCTCGTGTGGATCAGGTCGCGCGGCCCTGCTCGTGCGGCGCCAGTCGGAGCGGCCGGCGCGTGCGGCCCAGCTCGTGAGGCGCGGTTGGTGGCGCTCGCCCTCACCGGGGGTCAGACAGCAGGGGCGACGTTGAGGGCTTCAGCGACGGTGTCATGCACGGGGATTGGGCCGGTCAGACCAACAGTGCGTAATAAGCGGGCCACGAACGGTGTCGGGGCGGCGAGGCGCAGGAAGCCGCCGGCGGCGTGGCAGTGATTGCGGGTGTACGCGAAGGTGCCGAGGCCTATCGAGTCACAGAAGTCGACGCCGGCGAGGTCGACCACGACGCGTGTGTTTCCGCTTTCGAGGAGTTGATGCATCGTGTCGCGGAGGGCGACGGCGGTGTTGATGTCAATGGCACCGTGGATGCTCACGAGGACGATGCCGCCGTCACGGTTGGTCACTGCAACATGCATCACCAAATCCTGCCCGTGATCGTCACGTTCCGCAGCATGGTGGCCACCCGATCGGGTGATATCTCGTGAGTGCGGTCCGGCTGCTTGCCGCCGCGGCGCTGGCCCGCACTGCGGATGCCGGCGCCGGCGTGGTGATCGTGCTGGCGGCGGTGCGGCAGCTGGGCGGTCCGGCGCAGGGTTCGCTGGTACTCGCGGTGCTGCTCGTGCCGCACCTGGTCGCGGGCCCGCTGGTGGGTCTGGTCACCGACCGTGCGCGGCGTCCACGGCTCGTGCATTCGGGGTTCGTCGCCGGGTTCGGCATCGCAATGGGTGGCATTCTGTCGCTGCTTGGTCACGTACCGCAGCCGATTGTGCTGGTGCTGGCGGTCGTTGCCGGCTGCTGCGGCTCGATGGTCTTCGGTGGGCTCTCGAGCCGCCTCGATGATGTCGTCGCGGAGCCGGATCGGGCGCGGTTTCGCGGGCTGGATGCGGCGACGTACAACGTCGCGGACATTTTCGGGCCGGCGGCGGGGGCGGCGCTGGCGGTGTCGGTCGGGGTGGCGGCCGCGGCGGCCGTGATCGCGGCGGCGTGTCTGTCCGCGGCTGTGCTCCTGCTGACGGTGCGACCCCTGGCGGCGGTGGACTCCGGCGCTGGCCCGGTGCGCATCACCGGCTCCCCCGGCGCCGGGGCGGGGGCGACGTCCGCGGCGGGCAGGGTGAGGGCGGGGAACTTGGGCACGGACGGAGCGGGGGTGGATGGAGCGGGGACGGGCGGCGGAGCGGAGGTTGCGAGGGCGGGCGGAGCGGGGACCGGCGGCGGAGCGGAGGGTGCAAGGGCGGGCGGAGCGGGGACGGACGGCGCAAGAGCGGGCAGTGTCGGGGTGGACAGTGTGGCGGCCGGCCTCGGGGTGGAGCGTGTGCCGGGCGGTACGGAGACGAGCGGGGCAGCGGGCGGCGACGGGGCGAGCACCGTCGGCGTCGGCGGTGTGCCGGGCGGTACGGAGACGAGCGGGGCAGCGGGCGGCGAAGGGGCGAGCACCGTCGGCGTCGGCGGTGTGCCGGGCGGAACGGGGAGCGGCGGCGCGGCGGGCGGCGTTGGGGCGGCCGGCGTCGGGATGGGCAGTACGGCGGGCGGCGTTGGGGTGGGAAGTGCGGCCGGCGGCGAGGCAGGGTCGGACCCGCGGGTGTCGTTCGTGGAGGATCTGCGGGCCGGGTTTCGGGCGATTGTCGTTTCGCGGCCGCTGCTGGCCGTTACGGCGGCGTCCTGTGTCGGGGCGTTCGGGCACGGCATGATGCCGTCGATCGCGGTGCTGCTCGGGGTGGCGCATGGGCATCCGGCCGGGGGTGGGCTGCTGGTGACCGCGATCGGGCTCGGGGCGCTCGCGGGGTCGTTGCTCATGGCGCGCCGGCCGGTGGCGATCGCGCCGCACCGGGTGGTGGTCGGCTGTCTTGTGGTGACCGGGGTTGTCCTGGCCTCGGTGCCGCTGGTGTCGAGCTGGGCCGGGGTCGTCGGGTTGTTTGCGGTGGCGGGGTTGTTCGACGGGCCGTTGTTCACTTCCCTGTTGCAGGTGCGGGCCAGCGAGGCGCCGGCTCGGGCTCGGACGCAGGTGTTCACGCTCGGGGCCGGGGTGAAGCTGTCGGCGGCGGCGATCGGGGCGGCGGTGTTCGCCGGGGTGGGTGGGTGGCCGCTGTGGGTGCTTCTCGTGGGGCTTGGTGGGACGCAGGTGGTGGCGGCCGTGGTGGGTGTGGCGTTGCTGGCCGGGGGGCGGCGGCGGGAGAACGTCAGGCCACGGAGGTAGACCGCGGGGCGGGCGGGAGAACCGCGGCGCCGGGCGGGAGCGAACCGCGGCGCCGGGCGGGAGCGAACCGCGGGGCGGGCGGGAGAACCGCGGGGCCGGGCGGGAGCGAACCGCGGGGTAGGCGGGAGGGAACGCTGGGCCGCGGAGGTCGGATGCGGGAGCCGGGAGCGCCGGCCGGAGCCAGGGGTCCCGAGCGGCGAGCCGCTGAGGTTGAACGGGAACGAAAAAAGCGCATACACAGCCGCCCGGGCGGCCTCCCTGGTTGGGAGGCCGCCCGTACGGTGCGAAGGCGCTTCCTAGCGGTGACGGCGACCGTAGTCGCGGGCGATCAGCAGCCAGGAGTGGTGGCCGCGGTTGAACGCCGGGACGCACCGGCCGTCGTCGAAGCGGCCGCGGTGCTCGCCGACCCAGGCGAAGAACTCACACGTCTTCCGGCTGTCGTAGCGGCCGGCGATCCAGGTGCGGACGTGGTCGTGTGCGGGTGGGCGCGCGGTACAGAAAAGCGGTACAGAAAAACAGCGCTCAGGGCTTCACGGCGCGGACGAGCACGGTACCGCCGACGGTGAACGGCTCCCGGTCCGTCGGAGTGAAGCCGCACCGCAGATAGGCGTTCAACGCGGCCGTGTTCCCGCAGGCGAGCTCGAGCTCGACGGTGTCATGCCCCCGGTCGCGGGCCCAGCCGGTGACGGCGTCGGCGAGGTGGGTGGCGATCCCCCGGCCCCGGGCGGCGGGCTCCACCCACATGCTGATCAGATGCGTCGTGGCCGGGTCCGCGGCCGCGACCCACGCCCCGGCGATCCCCAGCGGGAGGGCCGGCCCGGCGAACGCGGCGAAGAACGCGCCACCCGCGGGCCAGGTCCGCCAGTCGGCCTCGCTGCGTCTGGCCTCGCGCGCGTACGTGCTGGCGAACGCGTGCGGGCTGTCCTGCAGGGCGCGCAGCCGCAGGTCGCGTTTCAGCTGCCATTCGTCGCGGGTGAGTGGGCGTACCTCCACGGGAGGAACCTTCCCAATTCGCCCGCGGAAGGGCAAGAGGGATTCCGCGCCCGCAATCAGGTGATGGCGCGGTCGGTGTCCAGCTGCTGCACGACGGGGCCGACGAGGTCGGTGAGGTCCCGCACGAGGACGGTGACGGCCCGCGCGGCGGTGGCCACGACGTCGTCGGGGCGGGCGTCGGGCTCCGGCGCCTCCGGCAGGCCGTCGAGGGGCAGCGGCGCCTCGATGAGCAGGGTGGTGCGCAGGTGCGGGTACCGGCTGAGGTCCCGGTCGCCGGGCTGGACGAACTGGCCGAACAGTTCGGGCCAGCCCCGCCAGCCGCGGTCGCGCCACCAGGCGCGGGTCGTGGTGAGCTCGGCCGGCAGCGGGGAGACGAGCTCGACGCGGGCGGTGAGGCCGCCGTCGAACGGGTTGCGGCCGCAGGTCGCGGACAGGACCCGCCGGTGCCAGCGCACGTAGCCGGGGTCGAGCAGCGGCGGGGTGGCGAACGTCCAGGCGGTGCAGGCGAACGCGACGGGGGCGATGTCGCCGAGGCTGTGGGCGAAGGCGGTCGGGGCGGAGCGGACGAGGCTCTCGTACCGGTCGTGGTCACGATCGACCCAGAACGTCTTCACGCCTCCGACGGTAGCCGCTGATCACGGCGCCGCCAGGCCCGTCCGCGCACAGCCGAACCCGCAGGTCAGAACGCGGTCACGAGGGCCGGATGGTGCGGGTCGTCGGCGCGGGCGACCAGATCGGCCTGGTACTCGGGCATGACCTCGTCGCGGTAGCGCCCGTAGGCGGGCAGGGTCCAGGCGAGGTCCGCCGGCAGCCGCCGGGCGAGGGCGGCGTCGCTCTGCAGCAGATGTACCGACACATCGAAATCCAGGCCGGCGCCCAGCAGGAACACGCCGGAGACGATCACGACGCCGTGCGGGGGCACCTGCGTGTAGCGGGCGCGGGTGGCCCGGTCGGTGCCGGGGTCCCACAGTGACGGCAGGACCCGGCCGGTCCCGCCGGGCCCGGCGGGGCCGAGGACCTCGCGGGTGAGGGCGCGCAGGTCGAGCCAGTCCTCGTAGTAGGCGTCGGGGTTGGTCCGGCCCCGTTCGAGGCGCAGGGACGCCGCCCGCAGGAACCCGCCGGCGGGCACGTGCAGGGCGAACACGCCGGCTTCGTGCAGTATCGCCGCCAGCGCTTCGGCCAGGTCGTGGACCCCTGCGGTGGGGGCCCCGTCGACGGCGACCCGGGCCGGGTGGGCTCCGGCGGCGGCGCGGGCCCGTTCGGCGGCGTCGGCGGCGAGGGCCGCGACGGTGACCGGGGTCGCCTTCACCGCGGGTCGATGACCTCGCCCTCGACGACCTCACCCTCGACGACGTCACCGGACGCCGGCGTGGGCGGCGGGGTGACGGGGCCGCGTTCGGCGCGCACGACCCGCGGCCCGAACAGGTCACCGGCGGCGGCCGGGGAGATCCGCCGTTCGGCGACGCGGCGGACCTGCCGGCCCGCGAACGCGCGGACCGGCGGGGCGAGCAGCAGCAGCCCGGCGGCGTCGGTGAGGAAGCCGGGCACGATGAGCAGCAGGGCGCCGATGAGGCCGGTGAGGCCGTCGGAGACCTCACCGCCGGCGGGCCGGCCCTCGCCGAGGGCGCCCCGGAACCGCCGCCACGCCCGGACGCCCTCGCGTTTGACCAGCATGAACCCGAGGGCCATGGTGGCCAGGCCGATGACCACGGCCCAGCCCCAGCCGATCGCCTGAGCGACCAGCACGAACACGGTGATCTCGGCGATCACCAGCAGGAACGCGCCGATTGCCGCCCAGCCGAGCCCTCGCATCTGCCCCGTCCTCTCCTCAGCGCCCCTGGCCGCCCTTGGCCGGCCCGTTCCCGGCGACGACCCGCTTCAGGGCGTTCCAGCGGGCGGCGGTGCCCCACACCGTCACCTTCCACAGTGCCTCACGAACGATCGAGGAGCTCATCTTCGACTGGCCCCGTTCGCGTTCGGTGAACGTGATCGGCACCTCGGCGACCCGGAACCCGTCCTTGTGGGAACGCCACGCGAGGTCGACCTGGAAGCAGTACCCGTGGGACGCGATCGTCTCCAGGTCGATCTTGCCGAGGACCGGGGTGCGGTACGCCCGGTAGCCGCCGGTCGCGTCGCGCAGCGGCATGCCGAGCGCGAGGCGCACGTACACGTTGCCGGTCCGCGAGATCGCCTGCCGGTGGAACGGCCAGTTGACGGTCCGGCCGCCCTTGACGTACCGGGAGCCGAGGACCACGTCGTTGTCGGCGAGCGCGTCGAGCAGCTTCGGCAGCTCCTCGGGCGCGTGGGACCCGTCGGCGTCCATCTCCACCACGGCGTCGTAGCCGCGTTCGGTGCCCCAGTGGAACCCGGCGATGTACGCGGCGCCGAGGCCCTGCTTGCCGGCCCGGTGCATGACCTGCACGGCCGGGTCGTCGGCGGCGAGCTCGTCGGCGATGGCGCCGGTGCCGTCGGGGCTGTTGTCATCGGCGATCAGGATGTCGACGGCGGGGGTGGCCTTACGGACCCGCTCGACGATGATCCTGATGTTGTCGGCCTCGTTGTACGTGGGGATGATGACGAGGACCCTGCCGACTCCGGGGTATTGGTTCACGCCTCGGTCGGGTGTGCTCACAGGTCCTCCTTGATGCCTGGGTCGGCGTCGTGGCTGATATCGGTGGTGGTGCGGCGCCGCCCGAACCGGGCGGCGGCGAGCAGTGCGACGGCGAGGGCGGCGATCACGTATTCGGGGATCGCTCCCAGCCTTGTCGCAAGCGTACGTTCTGTGCCGAGGTGCAGCTCGGCGAGGATGACCGCCGGCGTATTGAACCCGGTCTCGCCGCTGGTCGCGCCGGTGTGCGACGCGAACGCGGAGATCCCGACGGTGGAGGCCATGAGCGCGTCCCGGCCGTGTTCGACGGCCCGCAGCCGCACCATGGCCAGCTGCTGGCGGGCCTCGGCCTCGTCGAACGTGGCGTTGTTCGTCTGGACCGTCAGCAGCTGCCCGCCGCCGGTGACGGTGTCACGGACGAGCCCGTCGTAGGCGACCTCGAAGCAGATGACGTCACCGACGGTGGCCGGCCCGACCTGCAGCACGCCGGGGCTGGTCCCGGCGGTCATGTCGGTGACCCGGTCGACCTCTTTCGACACCATCCGGGCGATGCCGCGCAGCGGCATGGTCTCCGCGAACGGCACCGGGTGCCGTTTCACGTACTTCTGCACCGGGTCGCCGAGGTCCCGGCCGGGGTTGAACACCAGCCCGGCGTTCTCGACCCCGGTCTCGGGGCTGTACAGCACGGCCCCGACGAGGATCGGCGCGCCGACGGCGTTCGCGGCCTGGTCGATGAGCAGCCCGGCGTCGGTCTGGCGCAGCGGGTCGATGTCGCTGGCGTTCTCGGGCCACACGACGAGGTCGGGCCGCCGCGCCCCGGCCCGCACCTGGTCGCCGAGCTCGATCGTGGCCCGCACGTGGTTGTCGAGGACCGCCCGCCGCTGGGCGTTGAAGTCCAGCCCGAGCCGGGGCACGTTGCCCTGCACGACGGCGACGTAGACGCTGCGGCCGCCGGGCTGGGCCAGGGGTACCGCCTGGGCGGCCGCGGCCACGGCGCACCCGGCGACGACGGCCGCGAGGGGCGCCACGGCCCGCCGCGCGTCGGTCCCGGCGCCGATGCCGCGCAGCACGGCGTAGCCGGCGAGGCCGCCGATGAGCGCGACGGCGAACCCGACGAGCGGCGCCCCACCGGCGGCGGCCAGCCGCAGCAGCGGCGACGTGTCCTGGCTGAACGCGAGCCGCCCCCACGGGAACCCGCCGAACGGGGTCCGGTCCCGCAGCGCCTCCTGGGCGACCCACAGCGCGCCGACGGCGACGGGCCACGCCCAGCCGCCGCGGTTCCAGCGGTGCCGGCCGTGCAGCAGCGGGCTGATCCAGGCCCCGGCGGCGCCGACGAGCCCGATGTACAGCGTCTCCAGGACCGACAGCAGCAGCCACGGCACGAGGCCGGTGTGCAGGTTGGTCCAGGCCAGCAGCGGCGTGAAGAACAGCGCGCCGGTGACGGTGCCGAGCCAGAACCCGCTGCGCATCCGCCGCCCGTGCACGGCGACGGCGAGCAGCGCGACGGCGGCGGGCGCGGCCCACCACAGCCCGTACGGCGGGAACGCGACGAGCATGGCCCCACCGGCGGCCGCGGCGGCGAGCAGCGCGGCCCACGCCGGCAGCGCGGGCCCGGTCCCGGCCGGCGGGGCGGGCGGCGCCGAGGGTGCGGCGGCAGAGTCTGGTTCGACCAACGTCACCTGCGCCATCCCCGAGTCGTTCCGACCGTGCCCTTGCGGCGCCCATTATGCGGGGTAAGTCGCTCGAACGTGGAATCGCGGGGTGGGAGGCCCGGGAGACCCCTCATTCCGGGCGCGCGCGGTGACCGTCCGGTGATGTCCTGCACACATCACCGCACAGCCGTGCAGTCCGCCGATGTCCGATTTTTCGCCCGTGTACCCCACGAGCCCCGGCGGCCCCGCCCCGCCGGGCGGCCGCCGCCGCACCGCGCCCCCGCTGCCAGCCTCGTTCGTGACGAACACGTTCGCGCCAGTGCCGGACGGGCGGTGAGCGGAAGCGCCGGTGGGTGAACGTCCCGCGGCCGGCGGCATGTGGAAGTTCCGCAGCTGCCGGTGGCCGCAACCGCAGCGCGGTGTGTGCGAACGGCCGGGGCCGGGGCTGGAAGCTGAAATGGGGGCGCGACCGGAGTCGCGCCCCGCGCTCCCAGGCCCTGTGTCCGGCCGGTGCGGCAGTGACGTCGTGCGCGGCCTTCGTTCCGGCTCGGCACGGAGCTGGCTGCCCGTGCGCGTGCCGTTGTCTACTGGTCGCGTGATCCCCCCTGCCCTTACACCGGTGGATGCCCGTTCGCAGCCCCCGCCGACCCCCGCCCGCCGCACTCGGGGTCGTCCCGTCGGTTGACGAGGACGTCCGGCATGGCGGGCGTTGGAGAGTAGCGAACCGCGGTCATCCTTCCCGAGGTAGGACGCAAAGACGGTACGCGGCTGCGCGGGGTGCCTGTCAACCGCCCCGGCGGATGGATTTCACCTGGGCGGCGTGTCGCGTTGGCGTGTCGGCGCCGGTTCACCCGCACGCTCACGGCCCGTGACCGGGACATCACGATATGAGGCCGGCGCAGAGGGCGGCGGCAGCCGCCGGGAACGGCGTTGCCAGCAGGCCCGCGGAGGCGAGGATGTAGGCGCTGTCCACGGCGGTGCGGGGTGCCCGAGGCAGGGCCCAGCCACCGGCGTGGTCGTGCAGGGTCGGTACGAGCGCCGCGTGCGCGGCGGCCGGTTCAGCATGCCGGAAGACACCGCCGGACGCCACGACCGCCGCAACGTGTCGCAGGTCCCGTCCCGCCCTGGTGTGGCGGCGCACCGCGACCGTGACCGCGGCGGCGGCCAGGCCGAGCGGGCCCGGGCCGACGGTGAGCCGTTCCCGGGCGGCGGCCGCCACGATCCCGTCCACGTTCCACCGCACGCCCAGATCCCCCTCCACGGTCCGCTGCTCACCCAGCACCCCCGCCACCGCGTCAGGAGCCGTCTCACCGGGCTGCAGGGCCGAGTACACGTCGGTCGTCGCCCCGCCCACGTCCACGACGAGCAGGTCCCCGCCGGCGGCCCGGGCGAGGACCCCGACACCGGTCAGGACCGCGTCCGGGGTCGCGGCCGACACCAGCCCCGCGAACCGGGGGCCCCGCGACAGCCGTTTCCCGCCGATGACGTGCCGGATGAACAGGTCCCGGATCGCGGCCCGGGCCGGGCCGGGGTCGGTGACCCCGATGCGGGGCAGCACATTCCCGGCCGCGACGACCGGCAGCCCCCGCCCGGCCAGCAGGGCCACGATGCCGTCGGTGGTGTCGCGGTTCCCGGCCACGACGACCGGCACCCGCCACCGGGCCGCGGCGAGACGCCGCGCGTTGCCGGTGATCGTGTCCGTTTCGCCGCCGTCGGTACCGCCGCACAGCAGCAGCACGTCGGGCCGGGCCGCCCGCAGCGCCCGCACCCCGTCCCCCGTCAGCGGACCGGTCGTGGTGTGCACGACCCGCGCCCCGGCGCTCAACGCGACCCGGTACGCGGCGTCGGCGGACACCAGCGCCTCGAACCCGACCACGCCGAGGCGCAGCCCACCCCCGGCCGACGAGCAGCAGTACACGTGCCCGACCGGCCCGGCCGCCCGCAGCAGCGCGTCGACCCCGTCCAGGACGTCACCGCCGAGGGTCGTCGGATGCGACGCGGTGTGCAGCAGCGCCCCGCTGGACGTGTCGACGACGGCGAGTTTCGTGTCCGTCGAGCCGACGTCGACGCACGCGGCGATCACGGGACGACGACGGTCCCGGTCGCCGACACCGCAAGGACCGGCGGGTCCAGGACCGCGGCCGCCGACGGGCCCCGGCCCGGGTCGGCCCGGCACGTCACCCGGCAGGTGAAGTCGACGGTCCGGGACCGGTTCCCCTGCCGGGTCACGACCGCGGTCACCTCCACGACGTCACCGGCGTGGACCGGGGCGTGGAACGTGACACCGCTGTACCCGGCGAACAGGCCCTCGTCGCCGTCGGTGCGGATGCACAGCTCGGTCGCGGCGTCCCCGAACAGGGCGAGGCTGTAGGCGCCGTCGACGAGGTTCCCGCCGTAGTGCGCATGCCCGTACGGCACATACCGGCGGTGGGTGACCTGCACCCCGACCAGACTGCTCATGTCAGCGGCTCCGAACGGTGATGGTGTGCGCGAGGTAGGAGGCGACCTCCCGGGGCGTCGTACCGCGGCCGAAGATCCGGTCGACGCCGAGCTCGGCCGCCATCAGCTCGTCGAACCGGGGCCCGCCGGCCACCAGCAGCGGCCGCCGCGCGGCCGGGAACGCCTCCCGGAACGCCGCCGACATCGCCCGCACATTCTGCAGATGCGCATCACGCTGGGTGACGACCTGGGAGACGAGGACCGCGTCGGCCTTCTCCTGCCCGGCCGCCTCGACCAGGTCCGCGACCGACACCTGCGCACCCAGGTTCACGACCCGCAGCTCCCGGTAGTACTCCAGGCCCTTCTCCCCGGCGATGCCCTTCACGTTGAGGATCGCGTCGATCCCGACAGTGTGCGCGTCGGTGCCGATACACGCCCCGACGACGACGAGCTTGCGCCGCAGCCGCCCCCGGACCGCGGCGTTGACATCCTTCGGCGACAGCAGCGGATAGTCACGCTCGGCAACGACGACCCGGTCGGGTTCGACGAGATGACCGACCCGCCCGTACACGACGAAGAACGTGTGCTGCTCCCCGATCGGCCGGGCGTGCACGACCATCGCCGGGTCGACGCCCATCTTCCCGGCCAGCTGCAGCGCCGCCCCCTCGCCCCGTTTCCCGGCCGGCAGCGGCAGCGTGAACGACAGCTGCACCATCCCGTCGCCGGTCGTGTCCCCGTACGGCCGGATCACCTCGTGCACAGCAGCTCCTCGGCCGGGTTCCAGTAGTCCGCCGCCCGGGCCGCGACCCCGTCGAGGCCCTTGCCCCGGTCGGCGGGGCGCCGCATGATCCCGAACGTGCCCTCGCCGATCGCGGCGAGGAGCCCCTGCTCACCGATCCGCTCCAGCAGCTCGACCGCCTCAGCGAGTACCACCGCCGCCCGTCCTCGAATGAACGGGCCCGGCACGAAGTCCTCGTGGAGGTTCCCCGCGGCCCGCAGCACGTAGTCGACGTTCTGCAGCGCGATGTCCCGGTCCGACAGCCACGGCGTCACGACCGCCTCCGTCATCATCCCCACCAGCAGGATCCCCTGCCCGGTCAGGACCCCGGCGAGGTTGAAGAACCCGTCGAGGAGGTTCCCGCGGAACACGTCACCGGTCATGTGCCGGGTCGGCGGCATCCACTTCAGCGGCGCCCCCGGGAACAGCTCCCGGGCCAGCAGCGCATGCGCGAGCTCCAGCCGGAACGACTCCGGCAGCTCCGGGTTGATCTCGAACGCGTGGCCGAGGCCGAGCTGCCACGTCTGCAGCCCCGCCTCCGCCGCGAAGTACTCGTTCAGCAGCTGCGACACCGTCACCGTGTGCGCCGCCTCGACCGCGTCCGCGGTCGTCAGGTAGTTGTCCTCACCGGTGTTGATGATGATCCCGGCCCGGGCGTGGATCTGCCGCGAGAACCGCTGGTCGACGAACGTGCGGATCGGGTTGATGTCCCGGAACAGAATCCCGTACATCGAGTCGTTCAGCATCATGTCCAGCCGCTCCAGCCCGGCCAGGGCCGCGATCTCCGGCATGCACAGCCCCGACGCGTAGTTCGTCAGCCGCACGTACCGGCCGACCTCCTTCGACGTCTCGTCCAGCGCCGCCCGCATCAGCCGGAAGTTCTCCTGCGTCGCATACGTGCCCGCGAACCCCTCCCGGGTCGCGCCCTCCGGCACGTAGTCCAGCAGCGACTGCCCGGTGGAACGGATCACGGCGATGACGTCGGCGCCGGCCCGCGCCGCCGCCTGCGCCTGCGGAATGTCCTCGTAGATGTCGCCGGTCGCGACGATCAGGTAGATCCACGGCCGCCGCGGCGGGTCCCCGAGCCGCGCCACCAGCCGTTCCCGTTCCCGCCGCCGCCGGTCGATCCGGGCGACCCCCCGCCGCACCGCCGCCGTCGCCGGCCGCCGCGCCCGCCGCGACGCCGGCACCTCGAACCGGACACTGCCGGCCGCCGCCTTCTGCGCCAGCAGCGTCAGATCGCCGTGCCCGTCACGGATCAGCGCGTCGAACACCGGCAGCAGCACCCCGTGACCGAGCCCGACGTCGGCGACGACCGCGTCGACGAGCCGGTTCACCCACGGGATCCCGTCCGGGTCGGCGCCGCCGATCCCGGCCAGCCGCAGCGTCGCCCGCTCCACCGCGACCGTCGTGTGGGTCCGGGCCAGATCGACGACGGGCCGGCCCGCCGCCGCGGCGAGCCGCCGCGCGTGAGCGACCGTCGCCGGGTCCAGGCCGAGTTTCCCGGCCACCGGGGCCTCCTTCAGGGTCAGAGATTCCAGATGTCGGTACCCGCGAGCACCGTCGTGCGCGCCGCGGGCGTCTGCTCACCGCCGAGGACGGCGGTCAGCGGCAACGCCGTGTCCCACACGGTGAACGTCGCCGTCCCGCCCGGGTTCAGGACCCCCTCGTCGTCCTCGCCGACGGCCCGCCAGCCGCCCCGGGTGTGCGCGGCGAACGCGGCCTTCGCCCCGATCCGCTGCACCGGATTGTGGTGCCGCATCGCCGCCCGGCACGACCCCCACGGGTCCAGCGGCGTCACCGGGCTGTCCGACCCGAACGCCAGCAGCACCCCGACGCCGGCCATCGACCCGATCGGGTTCGCGGCCACCGCCCGCTGCGGGCCGAGCCGCTGCGCGTACATGCCGTGCTCCCCGCCCCACAGCCGGTCGAACGCCGGCTGCACCGACGCGACGATCCCGTACTCGACGAACTTCGCGATCGCCGCCTTGTCGAGGAGCTCCGCGTGTTCGATGCGGTGCCGGCCGGCCCGCAGCCGCTCCACCCCGACCGTCGCCGCGGCGAGCCCGAACCCGGCCAGGACGGTACCGATGGCGGCGTCCCCGATGGCGTGGAAACCGCCCTGCACCCCGTGCTCCGCGCAGCCGGCCAGATGCGCCCCGACCTGCTCCGCGCTCAGGTACCCGTGCCCGCACCCGCCGGCGCCGTCGTCGAGGTACGCGGCGCCGAGGTGCGCCGTGCGGGCGCCGAGGGCCCCGTCGGCGTACAGGTCCCCGGCCGCGCCCCGCGCCCCCAGCTCCCGCGCCTTCGCCGCCGCCCCGGCCTCGCCCCACAGCCCGAACACCCGCGGGAACCCGGGCCCGTGCCCGAGGGCGGTCGTGAAGTCCGCCTCCCCGGACGTGCCGGGCCCGCCGCACTCGTGCACCGCCGCGATCCCCAGCGACGCCGCATGCCGCAGAGCCGCCTCCTGCGCGGCGCGGGTCTGCGCGGCGCTGATCGACGCGTACGCCGCCTCCCGGACCACGTGGTGGGCGTCGCGGCGCAGCCACCCGCCGTCGTCGTACCCGGCCGCCGCCTTCGCCTCCGCCGACAGCAGCGCCGGCGACACCAGCGCCGCGTGCACACACGCCCGGGACAGGTACACCCGCCGGCCCCCGCCGGCCCGGTCCAGTTCGGCGGCCGACGGCGTCGTGTGGTCGTCCCACCCGGACTCGTCCCAGCCGTGCCCGATCACGACCGCGTCGCCCGGCAGCGCCGCCGCGTGCGCCGCGACCGCGTCCAGGACCTCGCCCGCGGACCGGGTCCCGGCCAGGTCCAGGCCCTGCCGGGTGAGACCGGTCGCGGTGGTGTGCACGTGCGCGTCGACGAACGCCGGCGTCACCAGGGACCCGGCCAGGTCCACGACCCGGTCCGCGCCGGCCGGGGCGTCCGCGTCGGGGCCGACCCACACGATCCGGTCGCCGTCGGTGAGCAGCGCGGTGGCGGAGGGGTCGGCCGGGGTATGGACGCGGCCACCGCGGTAGAGGGTTCTCATACCGCCAAGTCTGCCAACCGCGCCCGGAACAGCCGCCGCAGCGTCGGCTCGGACCGCAGCAGCCCGATCGCGTAGTCGGCGTGGCCGGGCACGTAGCCGTTGCCGATCAGCATCGTCACGTCCGCCGCGAGCCCCTCCGCGCCCAGCGCCGCGGCCGGGAACGACGTGGCCATGGAGAAGAAGATGACGGTACCGCCGGGCCGGGTCGCCAGGATCGCCGCGTGCTCACAGCCGGGCACGTCGACACACACCACGGTCAGGTCCGCGGGCGCGCCGACCGCCGCGGGCAGGCCCACCGCGTCGCGGGCGTCCGCGACCACCACCTCGCCGGCCAGGCCCGACTCCTCGAGCGCGGCCCGTTCCCGTTCGTCGCGCACGACCCCGACGGTGTGCCGGCCGCGGGCGGCGGCCAGGGCGAGACTCCCCGACTTCCCCGCCGCGCCCAGCACCAGGACCCGGTCGGCCAGGTGCCGCCGCACCAGCGCCGGCGCCCCGCACACGTCCAGCACCGCCAGGGCCAGCTCCGGCTCCAGGTCGGCGGGCAGCACCGCCGCCACCGACCGGGCGAACAGGATCGCATGCCCGTCGCACGGCACCTGCTCGCCGAGGCCGTCCCACCGGGCCAGCCCGTCGTACACCTGCAGCGGCGTCAGGGTCAGCGACACCAGCGTCGCGACCCGGTCCCCCGGCCGCAGTCCCAGCGGCGAGTCCGGCCCGGCCTCCTCGACGACGCCGATGAGCATCCCGCCCGACCCGGTCACCGGGTTGTGCATCTTGCCCCGCGCCGCGATGATCCCGGCGACCGCGGCCCGGATCGCCGGCCCGTCCCCGCCGTGCGCCCCGGCCAGCTGCCGGTACGAGGCGGCGTCGAGGTTGAGCCGCTCGACCCGCACCCGCACCTCGTCGGCCCCGACCGCCGGGGACGCGTCGAGGCGCTCCGCGGCCTGCGGCAGCACCCCGGCCGGCGCCAGAACCCGATGCAACCCGATCGGCGAACCCACTTTTCCCGCACCACCCCACCGTTGACCGAAGATTTTCCGGCACAGTAACGCGAACGCAGGATATTTTTCAAGACCGGGTCAGGGTGAGGACATGCTCCACCAGCCCGATCAACACCGCCTTCGACGACTCCCGATCCCGGGCGTCACACAACAGCAGCGGCACCCGCCCATCCAGATCCAGCGCCTCCCGCACCTCCGCCTCCGAATACGTCACCGCATCGTCGAAACAGTTCACCGCCACCACGAACGGCGTACCCCGCCGCTCGAAATAGTCGATCGACGGGAAGCAGTCCGCCAGCCGCCGCGTGTCCGCCAGGACCACCGCACCCAGCGCCCCCAGCGCCAGCTCGTCCCACACGGCCCGCCTCGAACGGCTCCGCCGCCACCGCCGCCTGCGCCTGCGCCTGCGCCACCACCAGATCCGCCGGCAGCAACGCCACCGCCGTCACACCCCCGTACGGCGACGCCCGCAACACCACCCACACCCGGTGCCGCGCCGCCAGCTGCGCCACCACGAACAACCCCAGCTGCGCACTGTTACCCGGGTCGAACTCCGGCGGCTCCGCCAGCCGCCGGTTCGCCGCCTCCAACGCCTCCGGCGACATACCCAGCCCCCGGTCCTCGACCTCCACCACGAACCCGTTCGGGACCGCCTGCCCCGTCACCTGCACCCGCGTGTGCGGCGGCGAATACGCCGTCGCGTTCTCCAGCAACTCCACCAGCAGGTGGATGACGTCACCGACAGCCGCCGACGCCACCGCCGTACGCTGCACCGAGTTGAACGCCTCCGCCACCTGCCCGATCTCGTCACCACCCAGCCGCAGCGGCGGCGCCTCCACCGCCACATCGACCGCATCACCCCGCCGCAGCCGCGACACCACCGCCGGCAGCCGCGAGCACGAACACCCCGCGGGCCTCCGCCGCCACGTCACCGTTCTGAGTCCGTCTGCTGCCGCGCCTGCACCATCTGCGCCTGGCCGCTCTTACGCCCCGACGCCAGATACGCCCCCGTCAGCTGCCGCTCCGACTGCAACGCCGACACCATCGTCTCCGCCGGCTCACCGACCCGGTCGGCGATCGTGGACGTGCCGCGCAGATCCAGCGCGGACGGCAGCGTGATACTCACCGCGAACAGCCACAACGCCACGAGCATGACCAGCGGCACGGTCATCATCGCGGTGATTTTGGCTCGGACGGACCAGCGACTTCTCATCGGACCTCGGTTGCGCGACAGGTGCGGGCAGGGTGCCACGCCTCGCCCCGAACCGTATGCATCACGCTGCGTGCCCACGTCGGGCCGCAAGACCACAAACTCGCCCGGTCAGCCGACAGACAGTAAACCTTCCGCAACAGGGATCGCCTGCCGAAGAATTTCCCGATAATCTGCCATCAAGACACAAAACCTTGAGGAGCGGGACCGTGCAGCCATATGCCTACCAGCGCCAAGCACTCACCGAGCCCGACTGGCGCCGCTACCCCGGCTGGGCCACCATCACCCGCGACCAATGGGAAAGCGCCCAATGGCAACGCGCCCACTGCGTCAAAACCATCCCCCAGCTCCGCGCCGTCCTCGGCACCACCGTCACCGACGCCTTCTACGACGACCTCGCCACCGACCAGGCCAACCACGCCACCATGTCGATGCTCATCCCACCCCAAATGATCAACACCATGAGCCCCGACACCCCACCCACCGACGACACCCTCCGCAACGACCCCATCCGCCGCTACATGCTCCCCATCGCCACCGACCGCCACCCCGACTTCCCCTCACACCCCTACGCCACCCGCGACTCCCTCCACGAACACGACATGTGGGTCGCCGAAGGCCTCACCCACCGCTACCCCACCAAAGTCCTCGCCGAACTCCTCCCCACCTGCCCCCAGTACTGCGGCCACTGCACCCGCATGGACCTCGTCGGCAACAACACCCCCACCGTCACCAAACTCAAACTCGCCGCCAAACCCGCCGACCGCCACACCGCCATGCTCGACTACCTCCGCACCCACCCCGGCGTCCGAGACGTCGTCGTCTCCGGCGGCGACGTCGCCAACCTCCCCTGGCACCAGCTCGAAACCTTCCTCATGTCACTGCTCGGCATCGACACCATCCGCGACATCCGCCTCGCCACCAAAGCCCTCGCCGGACTCCCCCAGCACTGGCTGCAACCCACAGTCGTCGAAGGCCTCGAACGCGTCGCCCGCACCGCCGCCCGCCGCGGCGTCAACCTCGCCATCCACACCCACGTCAACCACGCCCAATCCCTCACCCCCCTCGTCGCCAAGGCCGCCCACACCGCCCTCGAAGTCGGCGTCCGCGACGTACGCAACCAGGGCGTCCTCCTGCGCGGCGTCAACGCCACCGCCGAAGACCTCCTCGACCTCTGCTTCGGCCTCCAGGGCGAAGCCGGCATCCTGCCCTACTACTTCTACATGTGCGACATGATCCCCAACGCCGAACACTGGCGCGTCGCCGTCTGGCAGGCCCAGCAGCTCCAGCACGACATCATGGGCTACCTGCCGGGCTACGCCACCCCGCGCATCGTCTGCGACGTCCCCTACGTCGGCAAACGCTGGGTCCACATGGTCACCGAATACGACCGCGAACGCGGCATCAGCTACTGGACCAAGAACTACCGCACCAGCATCGAGGACGACGAAACCCAGCTCGACCGCACCTACCCCTACTACGACCCGATCGACACCCTCCCCCCGACCGGCGCCGACTGGTGGCGCAAGGAAGAGCACACCGCCTGACCCCCACCACCTGCGACAAAACCCCAGCCGACCCCACCCCGGAAGGCGCACCCTGAGAAAGTGCGCCGCAAAACCCTCCGCCTCCTGGGCATCGCCATCGCCGCCGCGCGGCACTCCTGACGTACGTCAACTGGGCCGGCGACCGCGACGCCGCCCGCTTCGACCCAGCCGCCCAGCTGCGCTGCGCCCGCGGCACCCAGATCGCCGGCGCCCAGGCGACCGCACCGCCCACGAGCCGCGAGACCCGCACCCCCGACGAGCTCGTCGACGCCTGGGCCAACGCCCGCAACCCGGATCTCGTCGCGGGCAAACGCCGCCTCTTCAACAGCGACGACCGCATCGACATCGGCTTCGACACCAAGGCCCAGACCGTCGCCGTGCTGACCTTCCACGCCGACAAGGCCCTCGGCTGGCACCTCGACGCCGTCGTGGCCTGCCAGTCCCAGGTACGGCAGTCGACCGCGCCCAAGGCCACCTAGCCACCGCAGGCAGCCGACGCCGCGAAACCGAAAAACCTAAGTCAGCCGCGCAGCGGCTAGGTAGTTGCTTTGTCAGGCGTGGCGTAGCCACGTCCCCTAAGGCTTCCTAGGATGCTAGGATTAGACATAACCGCAGGTCACTCCGGGCGGCGAGCGCGGATCCTCGCGGCCTTGCGTAGGGGATCGGCGCGGTGATCAGGGTGTTCGCCGACGAGCAGCGGGCGCGGCGGCGCTCGCCGGGACGGGTTGGCAGCGCTTGGCGCAAGAGCCTCATCTGTCGCCGTGACCGAGCGGTTGTCAGCGGCGACTCGCAGCCCCGCGGCCGTGGTCCCCGTCAGCCGGCCCGAAGCCGTGGTCACCGCGCCCGCTCCCCGGATTACCGCAATTGCGATTACCGGTAATCCGACAATCCAGTATTCGGCCGGCGAGGAGCGCCGCGCGCGTAGGGCATCCTAGGACACTAGGATCTGAATCAGCGCGGGAAGGCGCCGCGCTCGCCCAGGCGTTCGATCTTCTCCGTCGGGCCCGACACGATCAGCACGTCGCCGTCGCCGTCGCCGATCACCGTCTCCGCCACCGCCGTCTCCGCGTCGCGGCCCGGGCGCTTCACCGCCACCACCGTGATCCCGTGCCGGCTGCGCAGGCCCAGCTGCGCCAGCGTCGAGCCGACCAGGTCGTCGGGCGGGCACACCTTGGCGATCGCGTACCCGTCGTCGAGCTCGATGAAGTCCAGCAGCTTCCCCGTGACCAGGTGCGCCACCCGCGCGCCCATGTCGGCCTCCGGGAGCACCACGTGCCGGGCCCGCCGATCTGCACCAGGGCGAGGATGACGCCCTGGCCGAACGGCGACCAGTAGGTGGCCGTGTCCACGGTGCTCATGCCGGTGATGAACACCGACGACGCGGCCGTGAACAGCGCCGTCAGCGGCGGGGCCGACGTTCCGGCGGCGCGGGCCGCGGGGAGCAGCAGCAGCCCGGTGCCGGCCAGCAGCGCCACCACGAACGCCGTCGGCAGCAGCCGCGTGGGGTGGCGCAGGGCCCGGAGCATGCCGGGGATCCTAGGCCCTGTCCTGCCGATCATGCCGGCCTGCGCCGGGCCCAGACCCTCGCCCAGGCCGGCCCGGCGCGCTGCGCCAAGCCGGCCCGCCCAAGGCGCTGCGCGCACCCCGCGAAGGCCGGGTTACAACACCGGTAGCCAGGCCTCCGCGGGGCACACGCAGGCGAAATCTGGACCTCGTCTCGGCTCGACATGACCGACAGGACAGGGCCTAGTCGGGCAGCAACGGTACCGTCGGGCCTTGCCGGCGGCCCAGCAGCGACGCCCGGGTCAGGGCGGCCGAGCCGAACCGGTCGCGGACCTTGTCCATCGCCGTGTCCAGCTCGTCGCCCGAGGTCACGTCGAACGGCAGCTCGAGCTGGGCCGAGCCGTCGCCGTCGAGGTTCGACACGGCGATGCCGACCAGGGTCAGGCCGCGGTTGGCAATGTCGGACACGGCCGCGGCGTGCAGGCGCAGGACCGCGTCCAGGATCGTCTGGGTGTGCGAGGTCGCCCGGGGCAGGGTGTGCGAGCGGGTCACGCGCGTGAAGTCGGCGAAGCGCAGCCGCAGCACCACGGTGCGCCCGGCCCGCCCGGCCGCCCGCATCCGCCGGGTCACCCGGTCGGCGAGCTCGGCCAGGACGGCCTGCTGGAACGCGCCCGGGTGGGGGCCGCGGCCCAGGGCCCGCTGGGCGCCGACCGAGCGCCGCCGGCGGCCCACCACGACCGGCCGGGGGTCCCGGTTGTGGGCCAGGGCGTGCAGGTGCCGTCCGGTGCCCCCGCCGAGCATCGACACGAGCGTGGCCTCGCCGAGCCGGGCGACCTGCCCGACCGTCGTCACATGGTGCGCGTGGAGTTTGGCGGCGGTCACGGTACCGACACCCCACAGTCGTTCCACGGGGAGCTTGTGCAGGAACGTGAGCTCGTCGGCGGGCGGCACGAGCAGCAGCCCGTCGGGCTTGGCGACGCCGCTGGCCACCTTGGCCAGGAACTTGGTGCGGGCCACGCCGACGGTGATGGCCAGGCCGACCTCGGCGCGGACCCGGTCCCGCAGCCGCGCGGCGATGCCCATCGGCGCGCCGGCGATGCGGTACAGCCCGCCGACGTCCAGGAACGCCTCGTCGATGGAGAGGCCCTCGACGACCGGGGTGGTGTCGCGGAAGATCGTGAAGACGTCCTTGGAGGCCTGCGAGTAGGCGCCCATCCGCGGCGGCACCACGATCGCCTCCGGGCAGATCGCGCGCGCCTGCCGACCGCCCATCGCCGTGCGCACGCCGCGCCGTTTCGCCTCGTAGCTGCACGCCAGGACCACGCCGCCGCCGACGATCACCGGGCGTCCGCGCAGGCGGGGGTCGTCACGCTGCTCGACGGAGGCGTAGAACGCGTCGAGGTCGGCGTGCAGGATCGTAGCCCCGTCCGACACGAACATATGTTCGCACAGGACGGGGCCACCAGGGAATATGTCAGGCGCGAAGGGCCCGGATCGTGTCGCGGTACCAGTGCGCCGAGCGCTTCGGGGTGCGCTCCTGCGTGTCGTAGTCGACGCGGACGATGCCGAACCGCTTGTCGTAGCCGTACGCCCACTCGAAGTTGTCCATGAGCGACCACGCGAAGTACCCGCGGATGTCGGCGCCCTGCTGGCGGGCCAGCGCGACCGCGCCGATGTGCGAGTCGAAGTAGGCGACACGGTCGGCGTCGTCGACGTAGCCGGTCTCGTCGGGCACGTCGGCGAACGCGGAGCCGTTCTCGGTCACGAAGATCGGCAGCCGGTAGTCGGTGTACAGCCGCACCAGCAGCTGCGTGAAGCCCTCGGGGACGATCTCCCAGCCCATCGCCGTGATCGGCCGGCCGGTCGGGATGACCCGGCTCACCGGCAGCCCGTCGGCGTCGGTGTCGTTGCCGTCCTCGTCGACGCCGGAGACCGTCTCGGAGAAGTAGTAGTTGACGCCGAGGACCTCGATCGGGGTCTTGATGACCTCGAGGTCGCCGTCCTGCACCGGCAGGGTGATGCCGCGGCGGGCCAGGTCGTCGACGAGGTCCGCCGGGTAGCGGCCGTGCACAAGCGGGTCGAGGTAGATGCGGGTGCCGAGCGCGTCGGCGCGGCGGGCGGCGTCGCGGTCGGCCGCGGAGTCCGTCTGCGGCGTCGACACCCCCATGTTCAGCGTGATGCCGAACTCGTGGCGGCCGTCGGAGGCCTCCCGCATCCGCTGGGTGGCCAGGCCGTGGCCGAGCAGCAGGTGGTGTACCGCCGCCATGCTCGCGGCGAAGTCCCGCCGGCCCGGGGCGTGCGCGCCGTAGGCATACCCGAGCATCGCCGAGCACCACGGCTCGTTCAGCGTGGTCCAGGTGGTGATCCGGTCCTGCAGCGCGTCGAAGACCATCATGCTGTAGTCGGCGAAGCGGTAGGCGGTGTCGCGGTGGGGCCAGCCGCCGGCGTCCTCGAGCTCCTGCGGCAGGTCCCAGTGGTACAGCGTGACCCACGGGGTGACGCCGTTGGCCAGCAGCTCGTCGGTGAGCCGGTCGTAGAAGCCGATGCCCTCGGGGTTCACCGGGCCCCGGCCGCGCGGCTGGACGCGCGGCCAGGCCACGGAGAAGCGGTACAGGTCGACGCCGAGGTCGCGGATGAGCGCGACGTCCTGGGGCATGCGGTGGTAGTGGTCGCAGGCCACCTCGCCGGTGTCGCCCTTGTCGATCGCGTCGGGCACCTCGCAGAACGTGTCCCAGATGGACCGGGTGCGTCCGCCCTCGTCGACCGCGCCCTCGATCTGGTAGGCCGAGGTCGCCACGCCCCAGCGGAACGAGGGCGGAAGCGTGGCGATCGGGTTGGCTCGATCGAGGGGTGTCGCGGTCGTGTCCATGGTTCTCCTGGGTTGTTCAGCGAATGGAGTAGGGGCGGGTCCCCCGCTACCCGGCGGTGACCGGGTGCAGGTGACAGGCCACCGAGCGGGCCGCTCCGACGTGGTCGTCGGGCTTGCCCAGGATCGGGATCACCTTGTCGCACGGCTCGAACCGCTTCGGGCAGCGCGGGTGGAACGAGCAGCCCGGCGGCATGCCGCGCAGGTCCGGCGGGGAGCCGGGGATGCCCGTCAGCTCGCGCCGCTCGCCGCGCAGGGCGGGGAACGAGCGCAGCAGGCCGGTGCTGTACGGGTGCAGCGGCTCGCGGTAGATGTCGGCCGACGGGGCCTCCTCGACGATCCGCCCGCCGTACATGATCGCGATCCGGTCGCTGAACTCCACCAGCAGCGACAGGTCGTGGGTGATGAACAGCACCGAGAAGCCCAGCCGCTCGCGCAGCTCGACGAGCTGGCCGAGGATCTGCCGCTGCATGACCACGTCGAGGGCGGTCGTCGGCTCGTCCATGATGACCAGCTGCGGCCGCAGGGCCAGGGCCATGCCGATCATGACGCGCTGGCGCATGCCGCCGGAGAGCTGGTGCGGGTACGCCTCCATGCGGTCCTCGGCGATGCCGACCAGCCGCAGCATCTCCTTGGCCCGGTCCAGGCGGGCGGCGCGCGACAGCTTCGGCTCGTGCGCCTTGATCGCGTCCATCATCTGGATGTCGATCTTGTGTACCGGGTTGAGCGAGTTCATCGCGCCCTGGAACACGATCGACGTCTCGGCCCACCGGAACTTGCGCAGCTCGGCGTGGGACAGGGAGAGCACGTCGTACGGGTCGCCCGACGGCGGGTGGTAGGTGACCGTGCCGCCGGAGACCACACCGGGCGGCGGCAGCAGCCGGGTGACGCCGTAGGCCAGCGTCGACTTGCCGCTGCCGCTCTCCCCGGCGAGGCCGACGACCTCGCCGCGGTGGATGGTGAGGCTGACCTCGCGGACCGCGTGGACCGCGTCGTCGCCGAGGCCGTAGTCGACGTTGAGGTTCTTGATCTCCAGCAGCGGCCGGGTGAGGACCTGGGTCATCGCGTGGTTCCGTCCCTCATCTCGATGTTCCCGGCCGGCTCGACGGGGCGCACGACGGGGGTGAAGCCGACCCGCATCCGGACCCGCTCGCCGGTGCTGGTGCGCTTCGGGCCGTGGCCGGAGGTGCGCAGCCGCGGGCTGACGAACTCGTCGATGCCGAAGTTCACCAGGCTCAGCGCCGTGCCGAGGATGGCGATGGCCAGGCCGGCGGGGACGAACCACCACCAGGCGCCCTGGGCGAGGGCCTGCTGGCCCTGGGCCCAGAACAGGATGGTGCCCCAGTTCCAGGACGACACCGAGGAGATGCCGATGAACGCGAGTGTGATCTCCGAGAGCACCGCGAAGATGACGGTGCCGACGAAGCCGGAGGCGATGATCGCGGTCAGGTTGGGCAGGATCTCGAAGAAGATGATCCGCCAGGTCTTCTCGCCGGTGGCCCGGGCCGCGTCGACATAGTCGCGGCGGCGCAGCGACAGTGTCTGGGCCCGTAGGACCCGTGACCCCCACGACCAGCTGGTCAGGCCGATCACCAGCGCCACGGTGAGGTCGTTCACGTGCGGCAGCGAGGTGCAGATGATGATGACCAGCAGCAGGCCGGGGATCACCAGGAACACGTTGGACAGCACCGAGAGGATCTCGTCGGCGATGCCGCCGAGGTAGCCGGCGGTGACGCCGACGAGGATCGACAGGACCGTGGCGACGATCCCGGCGACCGCGCCGACGAACACGACACTGCGGGTGCCGGCCAGGATCTGGCTGAAGATGTCCTGGCCGAGGTGCGTGGTGCCGAACCAGTGCTTGGCCGACGGCGCCTGGATCGCGTCCGAGGTGATCTTGTCCGGGTCGTACGGCGCGACCCAGGGGCCGATGATCGCGAACAGCACGTAGATGCCGAGGATGAACAGGCCGGTGGCGGCCTTGCCGTTGGCGATGAAGCGGAACCGCCGGCGCTTGGCCTTCGTGGCCGTCACGGGGTCCGGCTGCGCCATGGCGCCCTGGCCGGGGATGACCTGCTCGATGCTGGAGGGCGTGACGGTCATGTCAGCCGGCCTTTCGGGTGCGCGGGTCGAGCAGCGTGTAGGCCACGTCCGCGAGCAGGTTGGCGACCAGCACCGAGATGGTGATGACCAGGAAGATGCCCTGCATCAGCGGGTAGTCGTGCGCGCCGACGGCCTGGAAGAGCTGGAAGCCCACCCCCGGGTAGGAGAAGACGATCTCCACCAGCAGGGTGCCGCCGACGATGAAGCCCAGCGACAGCGCGAACGCCGAGATGTTGGGCAGCAGCGCGTTGCGGGCGGCGTAGCTGAACGCGACCCGCCGCTCGGAGAGGCCCTTGGCGTGGGCGACGGTGATGTAGTCCTCGGCCGACACTGTCACCATCATGTTGCGCATGCCGAGGATCCAGCCGCTCATCGACGACAGCAGGATCGTGATCGCCGGCAGGACGCTGTGGTTGATGGCCGAGCCGATGAAGGTCCCGTCGAAGTACGGCACCAGGCCGGGCGTGTAGCCGCCGGAGGACGGGAAGTAGCTGCCGTTGCCGGTGAAGACGGCGATGAAGACCAGGCCGAGCCAGAAGTACGGCACCGACGACAGGAACGTCGTGGCCGGCAGCAGGCCGTCGATCCAGGTGCCCCGCCGCCAGCCGGCGCCGATGCCCAGCGTCGTGCCGATCACGAAGCTCAGGATCGTGGTGATGCCGACGAGGCCGATCGTCCACGGCAGGCTCGACCTGATGATCTCGCTGACCGTCGACGGGAAGAACGTGAACGACAGGCCGAGGTCGCCGTGGAACAGCTGGCCCCAGTAGTCGAGGTACTGCTGCCACAGGCTCTGCTGCTTGTCGAGCCCGAACAGCACCTCCAGCGAGTGGATCGAGTCCGACGACACCGCGCCCTGGTTGCGGGCCAGGAACGAGCTGATCGGGTCGCCGGGGATCATCCGGGGGATGAAGAAGTTGATGGTGATCGCGGCCCAGGCCGTGAACAGGTAGAAGGCGAGGCGTTGCAGCAGGAACTTCATCGTGCCTCCTCCGGCAGGTGCAGCGCCGGCGGCGTGGGGATGGACGGGTCGGCGACCGAGCCGACGCCCTCCTTGGCGACGGTCTCGGCGTCGTAGAGCCAGCAGGCGGCCCAGTGCCCGGGCTCGCCGCCGACGTCCAGGCGCGGCGGCAGGTCGACGGTGCAGCGCGGCATCGCGTGCGGGCAGCGCGGGTGGAACCGGCAGCCGGCCGGGGGCCGGATCAGGCTCGGCGGCTCGCCGTTGCCACGGTCCTTCGCGGTCGCGTCGGCGATGCCGGCGATGCGGTCCGGGTCGGGGGCCGACTCGATGAGCAGCCGGGTGTAGGGGTGCGCGGGGTTCTGCGTGACCGACTCGCTGTCGCCGCCCTCGACCATGCGCCCGGCGTACATCACCATCGTCTCGTCGGCGAAGTACCGCGCCGAGGCGATGTCGTGCGTGATGTACAGGATGGCGAGGTTGAGCCGCTCCTTGAGGTCGCGCAGCAGGTTGAGGATGCCGAGGCGGATCGACACGTCAAGCATCGACACCGGCTCGTCGGCGAGCAGGGCCTCCGGGTCGGCGCCCAGGGCGCGCGCGATCGCGACGCGCTGGCGCTGGCCCCCGGACAGCTCGTGCGGGAACTTGTCGATGTAGCGCTCGGGCGGGGTCAGCGCCACCCGCGTCAGCAGCCCGGCGAGGGCCGTCTCGAGCTCCTCGGCGTTGCGGCCGGCGTTGCCGTGGATCTTCAGCGCCCGGGTCAGGTGGTAGCGCACCGTGTGCACCGGGTTGAGGGAGCCGAACGGGTCCTGGAAGATGAGCTGCACCCGGCTGACGTAGTCGCGGAACCGGCGCCCGCCGTGCACCCGGGTCGTCTCGCCGTGCAGGCGCAGGTCGCCGGCGGTGCGGGGGTAGAGCTGCGCGAACAGCCGGGCGACGGTGGACTTGCCGGAGCCGGACTCGCCGACCAGTGCGGTGACCCTGCCGCGGCGCAGGGTGAGGGACACGTCGTCCACGGCGTGGACGACCGCCCGCTTGCCGGTGAAGATGTCGCTCAGCTTCCGCCGGACGGGGAAATGCTTGGTCAGGCCCTCGGCCTCAAGCACCACCTCGCCGACCGGCGCCGCCGGGCTCTCGCTCAACGTCATTGCCGTTGGTCCTGTCTCGGGGGGTGTCTCGTCATGGGATACCGCTCCCCGGGCGACCCGCGCAAGGGCCGCCCGGGGAGCGGTGTCAGTACGATCCGGTCGTCAGGAGCCGGCCGGCTTGAGGTGCAGGATGACGTCCAGGGCGTTGGCCTGGGTCGGCTGCGCGGCACCGTACGGGTTGGCGTCGTCCGGCCAGCCCGTCCAGTTCTTGGCGCTGTACGCCGCGCCGATGTTGTCGGCACCGACCGGGATCATCGGGGCCTGCTCGACGAAGACCTTCTGCAGCGTGGCGAGCGCGGTCTTGCGGGCCGCGTCGTCGGTGGCGGCGGCGTAGGCGCGCAGGGCGGCCGTGGCCTCCGGGCTGTTGAAGCGGCCGAAGTTCGCGGCCGGGGACGCGGTGCCGATCGGCTTGAGCTGGTCGCCGTCCATCACCGTGCGGTAGATGTCGTACGGGGTCGAGCCACCGTCGGTCCAGCGGAACGCGGCGTCGAACTGGCCGGCCTCGATGTTCTTGAACCAGGCGTCCTGGTTGGCCTTGTCGATCGTGGCCGCGATGCCGATCTGGGCCAGGTTGGCCTTCACGATCTCCAGCGAGGTCTGGTAGTCCGACCAACCGGCCGGGTCGCTCAGCGTCAGGGCGACCGGCTTGCCGGACGGGTCCTTCAGCGTGGTGCCGTCGAGCTTGTAGCCGGCGCCGGTGAGCAGCGCCTTGGCGCCCTCGACGTCGACCTTGTAGTCCTTGCCCTTGTACTCGTCGGAGATGTAGGCGTCACCGGCGGGCGACGGCAGACCCGTCACGCTCTTGACCAGCGGGTGGAAGTAGCCGGCCTCGGCGGTGTTGAAGATGTCGTCGCGGTTGATGACCATGCCCATCGCGACGCGCAGCTTCGGGTCGTTGAACGGCGCCTTGGTGGTGTTGATGTACAGGCCGTGGATGCCCAGGACCGGCGGGGCCCAGATCTTGTGGCTGGCCGCGTCCTTGTCGATGAAGACGGTCTTCACGTTGGGGATGAAGACGAAGCTCCACTCGCACTCGCCGTTGGCCAGGGCCGTGGTCTGCGCGTTGTTGTCGTTGTAGGACGTGTACCGCAGCTCCTTGACCTGCGGCAGCGCCTGCCAGTAGCCCTTGTCGCGGGCCGTGAGGGTCGTGGTCTGCGGGGTGAAGGACTTCAGGGTGTACGGCCCGGAGCCGATCGGGTTCTTGTTGGCCTCGGCCTTCGGGTCGGCCACCTTCTCCCAGACGTGCTTGGGCACGATCGGGATCTGGGCGATCGCCTTCTGCTGGCTGACGAACTGCGACTGCTTGAACGTGATGGTCACGTCGGCGCCGCTCGCGACCGCGTCCGCGATCGCGACACCGCCGCCGTTCAGCGCCTCGTTGTCCCGCACCAGCTTGTAGGTGAACGCGACGTCGTCGGCGGTGACCTTCTCGCCGTCGGACCAGGTGGCGTTGTCGCGGATGTTCACCTTGACCGAGGTGTAGTCCTTGTTCCACTCGGCCTTGGTGGCCAGCCACGGCTTCATCGGGTCCGCCGGCTTGACCGGGTTCCACATCATGAGCGGCTCGTAGATCACCCAGCGGTAGCCGTCCTTGGCCCCGGCCGAGGTGGTCAGGAACGGGTTCTCGTTCTCGGTCAGCGGGCCGTTCGGCATGCCGACGGTCAGGACCGTGGTCTTGGCGCCACTGCCCTTGTTCGGGTCGTTCGGCGAACTGCCGCACGCGGCCAAGGCGGTCGACGTGGCCAGCAGACCGGCCATGCCGAGCAGTACGGAGCGTCTGGTCAACACGGGGGTGTCTCCTTTGGTACCTGGATCGACAGGTGGGGCGGACGGTTACATTCGGGGTATCTCGACGGCGCCTCGAGGTGCGGTGCCGCCCGTGGTGCTTTGAGGCGTCAGGTGGTGCGCTCGGGCTGCGCCGCGACGGTGGACCCGCGCACGACGAGCGTGGTGGACAGGATGTTCGGCTCGGCCGTCAACGGCGTGCCGTCGAAATGCGCGATGAGCCGCCGGGCCGCCATCTCGCCCATCTGGCGCATGGGCTGGCGGACGGTGGTCAGCGGCGGCTCGGTGTGGGCCGCGTGCAGGATGTCGTCGAAGCCGACCAGGGCGACGTCCTGCGGCACGGCCTTGCCGGCCATCCGCAGCGCCTGGAGGGCGCCGGAGGCCGACAGGTCGTTGTGCGCGAACACGGCGTCGAACTCGAGGCCCTCGGCGAGGGCCCGGTGGATCGACACCATGCCGCACTCGTAGGTGAAGTCCCCCTCCACGACGAGGCGGGGGTCGATCGGGGCGCCGGCCGCGGCGAAGACGTCGGCGAAGCCGCCGAGGCGGTCCTGCGTGCAGCCGAACTTCTCGGAGCCGGTGATGACGAGGGGGCGCCGCCGGCCGATCTCGACGAGGTGCCGGGCGGCGAGCGAGCCGCCGGCCCGGTTGGTGGTGGCCACCGACGGCATGAGCGGCTTGTCGCCGCGGTCGTCGATGAGGACCACCGGCAGGCCGCCCGCGTACAGGTCGGCGAGGTAGTCCAGGGTGCCCTCGGGCTCGATGGCCAGCAGCCCGTCGAAGGACTTGCCGGACACCTGGGCGGAGAACTGCCGCATGGACTCGGCGCCGCGGTTGCACGTGAACAGCAGCAACCCGTACCCCTCCGACTCCACGACGTCGACCGCGCCCTGCACGACCTCACCCATCCACGGCCACGTCAGCGACGGGACGAGCATCCCGATCACCCGGGTGTGACCCCGGGCCAGGTTGACCGCCCGCGCGCTGGGCACGTAGCCCAGCTCGTCGATGACCGTGCGTACCCGTGCCGCGGTCGCCTCGTCGACCTCTCCTTTGCCGTTGAGCACCCGCGAGACGGTGGTCTTGCTGACCCCCGCCCGCGCCGCGACATCGGCGATGGTGATCGGCACGCCGCGATCCTTCCGGTGAGAGCGCTTTCTGGCAAGAGAGCGTGTTCTGGAACCGGTTCCGCAACCGGTTCCGGCACACTAAATCCGATTGCGGACTGTGGTGTCAATAACACGCTGGTAACGAAAGTTCACGAGCCGGCAACCCTTGCCAAGCGGCTGCGCATGGTGTTTGCTCGGGACCACCGTCGATGCGAACGCGGGCGCACGGCAATCCCGGCACCGCCCGCTCGGAACCGCTCCCATGGAGCGCTCTCACGCTTTTTCAGCGGAGTTTGATCGCGCTGCCGTCGCCGCCCACGAGCCCCGACTTGACCCGCAGCTCCGTGAACGTGACCCCGTCGGGCACGTCGAAGACGAGCGTGCCGGTCACCGCGTCGCCGGCCGCGATCTCGCCGAACAGCGGCCGCGACGGCTCGTAGTACACCCACGAGAACTCGTCGGGCCCGTACTCCTTGCCGTCGCCGTCGCGCAGCTTCTGGTTGCCGGCCCAGATCCGGCCCTTGCTGTCGCTGGTGTTCTCCACCTTGAGCGCGGCCAGGCAGTACTGCCCGGCGGGCTTGCGGGTCAGCGGCCAGTCCCCGAGCTCCTTCTTGCCGCACTCGAACTTCGCCAGGGTGAAGCGCATCTTGCCGTCGGAGGCGACGGGGGACCGCTTCGGCGTCGGCGAGGGCGTCGGCGGCTTCGCCGGCTGCCCCGGCTGGGCGCCCGCCCCGCCGCCCTTGCCCGCCGACTCGGCCAGCTTCAGCCCGCCGAGCAGGCACGCGAGCAGGGCCACGAGCGCGACCACGGCGCCGATGCCGCGCCCGGCCCGGCGCGGCCGCCGGCGCGGCGGTGGCGGGGGCGGCGGCAGCGGCGGCGACCAGCGCCCGCCGGCCGGGTCGAGCCGGGTCCCGGAGCCGCCCGGCGCCGCGGAGCCGCCCGGCGCCACCGGGACCGGCTTCGTCGGCGGCGACACCGCCGCGGCGCCCTTGACGAACGTGGCCGTCCGCGACGACGGCCGGGGCCGCGCCGAGCCGGACGCGCGCACGGTCGCGGCCACCTGCGCCGCGGCCGGGTCGTCCTGCCCGACGAGCGCGAGCAGCACCTGCCGCGCCGTGGGGCGCGCGGCGGGGTCGGCCTTGAGGGCCTGCCGCACCACCTTGGCCAGGCCCGCGTCGAGCCCGGCGAGGTCCGGCTCGGCACCGGGGTCGGCCCCCACGGGCATGCGCCCGGTCCCGGCCCAGGCGACGAGCAGGCCCCACGCATACACATCGGAGGCCTGCGACGGCGGCCATCCGCGCACCTGCTCCGGGGCCAGCCAGCCGGGGGTGCCGAAGGCGGGCCCGTGCGCGGCGGTCTGCCCGAGCAGCCGCGCCACCCCGAAGTCGATGACCTTCGGCCCGAACGGCGAGAGCAGCACGTTGCGCGGGCTCAGGTCGGCGTGCACGAGCCCGACGGCGTGGATCGCGGTCAGCGCCGCCACCACCCCGACCGCGACCGCCTCGACCTGCCCGGCGAGGGGCCCGTGGGCGGTGGCGTAGTCGTGCAGCGACGGCCCCGCCACGTACTCGGTCACGAGGTGCGGCACGTCCCCGTCGAGGGCCACGTCGAGGACCCGCGCCGTGCAGAAGCCGGCGACCCGCGACGCCGCGGCGGCCTCGGCCGCGAACCGGTGCCGGAACATCGGGTCGTGGTAGAACGCCGCGTTGATGACCTTGAGCGCGACCTTCCGGCCGTCGGGCCCCTCGGCCAGGTACACGGTGCCCATCCCGCCGACGCCCAGCAGCCCGCGCAGCCGGTAGGACCCGACCGACGCCGGGTCACCGGCACGCAGCGGCGCGGGCGAGTCCCCCATGCCCGCAATGGTGCCTCACCCGCGCACCCGGCCGGAAATCGGCCAAATGCGAAAATCACCCGATATGGTACCCATTATGCGCATGCATCGCCTCGGCTGGCTCGCCGCCACCGCCGTCCTGGCCGCCGGATGCGGCTCCAGGACCGAGGACACCGGCACCACCGCGGACCGCAGCTCAGGCGACGCCGGCGTTGCGGGCGGCCATTAGCGCCGCGCCCGCGATCCCCGCGTTGTTCTGCAGGGTCGCCGGGACCACCTTCGTCGGCACGTCGACGAGGTGCAGCCACCTGTCAGTCTTCTTGCTCACGCCACCGCCGACGATGATGAGGTCCGGCCACAGCAGGGCGTGCAGGTGCCGCAGGTACGTCTGGACCCGCTCGGCCCAGTCCGGCCACGCGAGCTCCTCCGCCTCCCGGATGCGGTCCGACGCGTAGTCCTCCGCGTCGCCGCCGTGCAGGTGCAGCCCGCTCATCTGCAGGTGCCCGAACTCGGTGTTCGGCACCAGCTTGCCGTCGATGAACAGCGCCGTGCCGATCCCCGTGCCGAACGTGACCATCACGACGAGCCCGGGCACGCCCCGGCCCGCCCCGTACTCCAGCTCCGCCACCCCGGCCGCGTCGGCGTCGTTCAGCACCGTCACCGGCCGGCCGAGGGCCTCGGAGAACAGCTGCTCGGCGGACGCGTCGACCCACGACTGGTCCACGTTCGCCGCGGTCTTGGTGACCCCGTGCTGTACCACCGCCGGAAAGGTGATCCCGATGCTCTGCGCGGCCTCGAAGGAGCCGGCCACGGCCACCACGGTCTTCACCACGCTGGCCACGTCGGCCGGCTGCGGCGTCTCGATGCGGACCCGGTCGCTCGTGAACGCCCCGGTGGCCAGGTCGACCGGGGCCCCCTTGATGCCAGATCCGCCAATGTCGATTCCCAGGACGACCACAGCTGCTCCTCACGCGCGCGGGGGCTCCACAATGCCTGCGTAACCCAATCATGGCGGGGAAGTGCAATGATCACCGGGGGAACGGGCTCAGCCCGGGTACGCCCCCACCGAGTCGCGCACCTCGAAACCGGTCGGCGCGTCCGCGGTACGGGCGCAATGGGCGCAGCAGTAGAACCGCCCGGACACCTCCGCGCCGTGGCCCACGATCCGGGTCCCGCAGTGCTCGCACACCGGCGCCAGCTTCTGGATCGCGCACTCGAAGGAGTCGAACGTGTACGTCCCGCCCCCGACGGTGCGCACCTCGAACGCCATGTAGTAATCGTTGCCGCACGTCACGCAGACGGCCATGTCAATACCCCCCGTTGGATGCGTCTCCCCCCGAAGGTCCCCGCGCCGGCGGCCCGGCGCAACCGGTTCAGGCAGAAATCCCCCGCCGGATCACCAGCATCGCCTGGTCGTCGTCGGACTCGTCGCCCAGGCCCAGCAGCAGCCGGTCGCAGACCGCCTCGAGGTCGCCGCCGCCGCCGTCCGCGCCCAGATCCGCCGCCAGCGCCGCCTGCAGCCGCTCCAGGCCCTCGTTGAACGACGACCCGCGCCGCTCGATCAGCCCGTCGGTCACCAGCACCAGCGACTCGCCCGGGTCCAGGGTGAACACCGTCTCGGCGTCGTGGACGGTCGGCACACCCAGCAGCGCCACCCGGCCCTCCACCGGCGTCGCCCGCCCGCCGGCGACCCGCAGCGGCGGCGGGTGCCCGGCGTTGGCCATCCGGATCTCCCCCGACGCGAGCTCGATGCGCAACAGGCACATCGTCACGATCTCCTCCGGCAGGAACCGCAGCATCATCCGGTTCAGCCGCTCCAGCGTCAGCCCCGGCGCGTGGTCCTCGGCCAGGTACGCCCGCAGCGCGTGCCGCACCTCCGCCATGATCGTCGCCGCGCGCAGCGAGTGGCCGGCCACGTCGCCGATCGCCGCCACGATGTGCCCCTCCACGGCCACGACCTCGTAGAAGTCGCCACCCACGTACGCGTGGTCGCTCGCCGGGCGGTACCGCACCGCGATGTCGTAGCCCGGCACCGGCGGCAGCGACGCCGGCAGCATGCTCTGCTGCAGCGTCAGCGCCGTGCGCCGCTCCTCGTCGTAGGAGCGCAACGCCTCCACCGCCAGCGAGATCGCCTGGCCGAGCTGGCGCAGCACGTCGTGGTCGTCGTCGGTGAACCCGCTCGCCGGCACCGCGATGTGCAGCGGCTCCCGCCCGACCTTGGCCCGCGCCACGACCCGGAACGCCGGCCCGTCCCACCACGGGCCCTCGTCCTGCCCGAACAGCTCCGCCCCGGCCGCCCCGCCCAGCGGGTCGGCGTCGAACTGCTCCCGGTACGCCCCCCGCACCACCGGCACCGCCCCGGCCGCGTCCACCTGCACCGCGAGCGCCCCGGTCTCGGGCGAGGCC
The DNA here is from genome assembly GCF_049995355.1 of Dactylosporangium sp. McL0621. NCBI lineage: Bacteria > Bacillati > Actinomycetota > Actinomycetes > Micromonosporales > Micromonosporaceae > Dactylosporangium > Dactylosporangium sp. McL0621. Next base: position 6,127,657 of record NZ_CP188259.1, on the reverse strand, counting down.
GCGGCGACGGCCGCCGCGCTGCCGAAGACCCGCGACGCGCCGACCGCGGCCAGGCGTAACAGCTCCGGCAGGGTCGTGGCCGCGTTGATCGCCGCCGTCGTCTCCACCAGCCGGGTCAGCCGCTCCGCGAGCCGCTCGGCCCGCTGGCGGGCGCGGGAGTACCGCAGCAGCGCCCCCACCGTCGCCAGCAGCTCGTCGGGGTCGATCGGCTCGGCCAGATAGGCGTCCGCGCCCCGGATCAGCCCCTGGGTGCGGTCCACGGCGTGCACCGCCGTCGCCGAGATGTGGATGACCGGCACCGCCGCCGTGCGCGGGTCCTCCTTGATCCGCTCCGCGACCTCGAACCCGTCGATGTCGGGCAGCCGCACGTCGAGCACCACCAGCTCGGTCCCCGACGCCCCGTCGTGCAGCAGCGCCAGGGCCTCCTCGCCGGTCGCCGCCTCGACCACCCGGTGACCCTCGCGCCGAAGCCAGCTGGTGATGACGTACCGCTTCGACGGGCTGTCGTCGACCACCAGGATGTCGGCCGCCGGGACGGGGGTCACGAACCCAGCCCCGCGACGAGGTCGACGACGGTCCGGCGGGTCAGATCCTCCTTGGTCACCACCGAACGGGCGTGCGCCAGCTCGTGCGGCCCGAAGTCGGACAGGTCCGCCGCGGTCACCACGAACACCGGAATCCCGGCCACCTCCGGCAGCGCGGCCAGGTCCGCCAGCAGCAGCGTGCCGTCCCCGCCGGGCATCCGCAGATCCAGGAAGATCACCGACGGCCGCTCCCGGACCGCGATCGCCAGCCCCGAGCGCACGTCCGCGGCCTCGCTGACCTGGTCGGCGATGCCGGCCAGCAGCTGGCGCAGCAGGTGCCGGGCGGCCGGGTCGTCGTCGACCACCAGCGCCCGGTCCACGTGCGGCAGCGGCCCCTCCCCGTCGTGGCCGTCCGCGGGCACCGCCGGGCGCAGCGGCAGCGACAACGTGAACGTGCTGCCCTCCCCCGGCTCGCTCACCATCGTCAGCGCCCCGCCCAGCAGCGTGGCCAGCCGCCGCGCGTACGGCAGCCCGAGCCCGGTCCCGCCGGTCTGCAGCGCCCCGCGCACCTGGTGGAACTCCTCGAACACCCGGGACTGCTCCGCGAACGGGATCCCGGTGCCGGTGTCGGCCACCGCGATGTACAGCCGCTCCCCGTCGACCCACGCCCCCATCCCGACCGTGCCCCGGCCGGTGAACTTCAGCGCGTTGGTGAGCAGGTTGCGCAGAATCTGGGTCAGCAGCAGCTCGTCGCTGACCAGCCCCTTCGCCGGCGGCTCGTCGACGGCCAGCTCCACCTCGGGGCGGGCCAGCGGCCGCAGCGTCCCGCGCAGCTGCCCGAACACCGCCGCCAGGTCGATCGGGCCCCAGTTCGGCTCGATCCGCCCCGACTCGGCCTTGGCCAGGTCCAGCAGGTCGTTGACCCGGGCCAGCAGATCCGCCGCCGAGCCCTGCACCAGCTCCAGCTGGTGGGTCTGCTCCGAGGTCAGCGGCTCCGAGCGCGGGTCCAGCAGCAGCCGGGTCAGCCCGATGATCGCCGTCACCGGCGCGCGCAGCTCGTGCGAGACGTTGGCCAGGAACCGGCTCTTGGCCTCGTTGGCCTCCCGCAGCTGCGCCGAGCGCTCGTCCAGCTCCGCATACAGCGCGACCACGCCCTGGTTGGTCTGCTCGAGCTCCTCCGACAGCTGCGTGTACAGGGCCATGACGCCCTTGTTCGTCTCCTCCAGCTCGGCGTTGAGCTGCAGCAGCTCGTCCCGGTGCGCCTGCACCTGCTCCAGCGCCGTGACCAGCTGCCGGTTCTGCACGCTCAGCTCGTCCAGCGCCGTCGTGGGCATGCTCGCGGCGAGCTCGTCGCGCGCCTGCTCGAGCCGCTCCGGGTCGACCTGCGCGGGCAGCCGCCGCGTCAGTACGATCCGCTCGTCCTCCACCCGCACCTCATCCATCAGCCGCCCGGCCGCCCGGACTCCCTCGAGCATGTGGTTACCCACGGCCGCTGACGAAAGAACAATGACGAGGTGGGGATACGGCTCCGTGGCCGCCGCGAACGTCACCTCGGCGCGGGAGACCTCCCGGCCGACCTCGCTCAGGGCGGTGGCCACCCGCACCTGGTCCTGGTGCTCCATGCCCAGCGCCGCCGCCACCTCCCGGCCCCGCTGGCGCAGCACGAACACGTCGTGCTCCTCACGGAGCAGCATCCGCAACAGCGGCACCGGCTCCCCGGTCACGCCGGCACCTCCTGCGGACCCCGCCCGCCGGTCACGCCGGGTCCCCGCCCAGGGCCACGGCCACGCACGCGTCGTCGCGGCGCACCCCGGCGTCGCGCAGCAGCGTCGCCGCGACCAGCAGCGGCTCCTGCCGCACCAGCCCGGGGTAGTCGCGCAGGCTCCACCGGTCCGACACCCCGTCGGAGTGCAGCACCACGATCCCCTCCGGCGGCAGTTCGTAGCTGAACTCCCGGATCGTGCGGGCCTGATGCCCCACGATGCCCGGCATGCTCACCATGCCCCGCCGGTTCCCGTCCGGAAACGCGATCGTCCCCGCGACGTTGCCCAGCCCCGCGAACACCACCGACTCTCCGGCGATCCGGGCCACCGACACCGCCGCCCCGCGCGTGTGCGACACCGTGCGGTGCAGCTGCTCCAGGATCGCCCCCGGCGCTTCGACCTCCGAGGCCAGGAACCCGTCGGTGATCGCCGCCGCGGCCGCCGCGGCCAGCGACCCGTGCCCGAGCCCGTCCGCGACCAGCACCAGCAGCGCCCCGGCGTTCGAACGGCGGGCCGCGTACCGGTCCCCGCACACCTTCTCCCCGGTGATCGGCCGGGTGAGCCCCGCCACCCGCGACGGCTCCGCCCGCCGCCGGTCCCCGGGCCACAGCTGCGCGATGAGCACCGTGCCCCGTCCCGGCAGCGAGTAGCCGCCCGCCCGGTCCGACAGCCGCCGGACCGCGCCGAGGCCGATGCCGAGGGTACCGGCGGTCGAGTGGCCGTCCACCGAGCTGAACGGCAGGTCCCGCATGCCCGGCCCCGAGTCGACCGCGACGAGCTCGATCCCGCCCGTGGTCCCGCGGCGCAGGCACCGCACCGACAGCGCTCCCCCGTCGGCGTGCCGGTGCAGGTTGGACGCCAGCTCGGCGGCGACGATCGCCACCTCGCCGGCCCGCTGCTCGCTGAACCCGAGCCGGTGGGCGCAGTCGACCGCGACCCTGCGGGCGATCCCCGCCGCCCCCGGCTCGTCGACCATGAGCCAGCCAAGTTCCTCAACCGTCGGTGGTACCGCGACCGCCGTCACCGCGCCCACTTCGTCACCGAGATTCGCGTGCCGCTGCCGGGCGTGGAGTCGATCTCGAACTCGTCGACCAGGCGCCGCGAGCCCGACAGGCCCAGGCCCAGCCCGCTGCCGGTGGTGTACCCGTCCGTGAACGCCAGCCCCAGGTCGGCGATCCCCGGCCCGGTGTCGACGAACTCGGCCCGCACCCCGGCCCGCCGGCCGTTGTGCACCCCGGCGATCGTCGCGAACCCGCCCCCGCCGTGGATGAGCGTGTTGCGCGCGAGCTCGCTGGCCGCGGTCACCAGCTTCGTCTGGTCCACCAGCGGCAGCTTGGCCTCGACCGCCGCGACACGCACCGCCTGGCGGACCCGCACGACGTCCTTGTCGTCGACGATGTCCAGCCGCTGCGGTTCCTGCCCGGGCGTGAAGTCAGGCACCGTCGTCCTCGGCCGCGGTGAGCAGCCCGACGCCCTGGATGCGCCGGTCCGCGGCCAGGATCCCCAGGGCCTTGTCGACGTTGAGCGCGGTCCGCACGCCGTTGAGGGACAGGCCCAGCTCCACCAGCGTGATCGCCACCGCGGGCCGCATCCCGACCACGACCGTCTCGGCGTCGAGCACCCGCGACACGGCCGCGATCGTCGACAGCATCCGGCCGATGAACGAGTCGACGATCTCCAGCGCCGAGATGTCGATCACCACGCCGTGCGCGCCGGTCTCCACGATCCGGTCCGACAGGTCCTCCTGCAGCTGCAGGGCGGTCTGGTCGTCGAGATCGATCTGGATCGACACGAGCAGGATGTCGCCGATCTTCAGAACCGGCACCCGGTCCATCAGAGCGACCGGTTCCGCTTGCTGAACTCCACACCGCTGGCCCGCAGCGCGTGCACGAGCGCGTCGGCGAGGCTCGCCTTGGTCGCGATGTCACCGAACTCGATGCCCAGCGCGACCACCGTCTGGGCGATCTGCGGCCGGATGCCCGAGATGATGCACTCCGCGCCCATGAGCCGCGCCGCCACCACGGTCTTGAGGATGTGCTGCGCGACCTGGGTGTCCACCGCCGGTACCCCGGTGATGTCGACGATCGCGTAGGCCGACCCGGTGTCGACGAGCGTCTGCAGCAGCTTCTCCATGACGACCTGGGCGCGGGCCGAGTCCAGGGTGCCGACCAGCGGTACCGCCACCACGCCGTCCCACAGCTTTACCACCGGCGTGGAGAGCTCCAGCAGCTGCTCGGTCTGGTCCGCGATGATGGACTCGCGGGCCTTGGTGTAGGTGTCGAACGTATACAGGCCCATCTCGTCCACGACCAGCGACAGCACGAGGAAGTCGACCGGCACCTGGTCGGAGTCGTCGGACTCCGACAGGCTGAGCATGACCTCCTTGATGGTGAACACCAGGTTCGCCGTCTCGGTCGGGGTGAAGCCCTGCCGCGCCCACGAGCGCGAGAGCTCCCCGAGCGCCGCCCGGGACTCGCTGGAGCCGGCCCCGGCGAGCTCGCCGTCGCCCGCGCCCTCGAGCATGCCCATCAGCGCGACGTACACCTCACGGACCTGCCGGACCAGCTCGGCCTCGGTGAGCCGGCCCCGCAGCGACCGGGCCGCGATCTCCGCCCAGCGCTGCAGGACGTCGTTCTCGTGCGACCGCAGGAGCGCACTGAGCCGCTGCCTCGCCTCGGCGTTCACCTTCACCGGTCCACTCCCCAAACGTCGTTTCGCGATTCGGAGAGGACGGTACCGCCCGCGGCTCACCCCGGCGAGCGCGGACACCTGTTTGCCGCAGAACAAATTTCTGCAGGGGCGCACAGTGCGTAGAGCATCCTAGGAACCTAGGTGTTCAGACCTCGATAGGGACCTCTTACACCTCGCGCCCCGCACATCGCCCCGAAGACGGTCGCGGCGCACGTCGAGCCCATCCCGGGCAAGCTCGGCGTGCGCAGCCGGGTGGCCGCTTTATAGCGTTGCGAGCCGGGACTCCCGGTGGGCAGACTCGATCGCCTCGCCGCGAGTGTCGCCCAGCCACACCACGGGGCTGACCGGGTGCCCGACCCGGGACAGCTGGCCGGTCTCGTCCGTCCACGCCACCAGCGGCACCGGCTGCACGTGCTCGGTCTGCCAGCCGATCACCCGGCCGGCGTGGATCTCGTTCTCGGCCGTGGTGGCGAGCCACAGCGGCGCGTTCTGCGGAATGATCGTCATGCCTGGGTGATGCCCCGGCAACGGAGGGTACAACCATGAACAACCTGGCTGACCTGCTCGACGAGGCGGAAGCGGCGCCGGTCGACGGGTGGGACTTCGCGTGGTTCGACGGGCGCGCCACCGAGGAGCGGCCGCCGTGGGGCTACGCGCGGCTCCTCGGCGAGCGCCTGCGCACCGCCGCGGCCGCCCTGGACGTGCAGACCGGTGGCGGTGAGGTCTTCCGCGAGGCCCTCTCTTCAGCGGGTACCGCCGCCGCCTGCCCTTCCGCGGTGGCGGCGACCGAGTCGTGGCCGCCCAACGCCGCCCTCGCCCGCGCCGCCCTCGCGCCCTTCGGGGCGCAGGTCGAGCTGGTCGCCGACGACGCGCCGCTGCCCTTCGCCGACGGCGCCTTCGACCTGGTGAGCAGCCGGCACCCGACCGTCGTCGGCTGGCCGGAGATCGGGCGGGTGCTGGCCCCGGGCGGCACGTACCTCGCCCAGCACGTCGGGGTCGGCACCGCGGCGCGGGTCACCGACTTCATGATGGGCCCGCAGCCGGTCGGCGACGGGCGCAGCGTGACCCGGGCCCGCGCCGGTGCGGCCGCGGCCGGCCTCGAGGTCGTCGACGTCCGCGAGGCGACGCTGCGCCTGGAGTTCCTCGACGTGGCGGCGGTCGCGGTGTACCTGCGCAAGGTGATCTGGATCGTGCCGGGCTTCACCATCGCGGGGTACCGCCGCCGCCTGGAGGAGATGCACGAGCTGATCGGGCGGGAGGGCTCGTTCACCGCGACGACGACGCGGTACCTGATCGAGTGCCGTAAGCCACACGGAGTGGACGGAAGGTGAACGGCCAGTCGGCGGCAAGGATAGTTTGAGGGCAGAAGCACACCCGCCGTTGCTGCCAGGAGACTTCTCATGAGCGACTCGTCCGTCAACGTCACCGTGACCGGCGCGGCCGGCCAGATCGGCTACGCGCTGCTGTTCCGCATCGCCTCCGGGCAGCTGCTCGGCGCGAACACGCGGGTCAAGCTGCGGCTGCTGGAGATCCCGCAGGCCGTGCGCGCCGCCGAGGGCACGGCCCTGGAGCTGGAGGACTGCGCGTTCCCGCTGCTCGCCGGCGTCGACGTGTTCGACGACCCGAAGGGCGCCTTCTCCGGCACCAACGTGGCCCTGCTCGTCGGCGCCCGCCCGCGCACGAAGGGCATGGAGCGCGGCGACCTGCTCGAGGCCAACGGCGGCATCTTCAAGCCGCAGGGCGAGGCGATCAACGCGGGCGCGGCCGACGACATCAAGGTCCTCGTCGTGGGCAACCCGGCCAACACCAACGCCCTCATCGCCCAGCGCCACGCCCCGGACGTGCCGGCCGAGCGCTTCACCGCGATGACCCGCCTCGACCACAACCGCGCGATCTCCCAGCTGTCCCGCAAGCTCTCCGTGCCGGTCACCGAGATCCGCAAGGTCACCATCTGGGGCAACCACTCCGCCACGCAGTACCCGGACCTCTTCCACGCCGAGGTCTCCGGCCGCAACGCCGCCGAGGCGGTCGGCGACCAGCAGTGGCTGGAGAACGAGTTCATCCCGCGCGTGGCCAAGCGCGGCGCCGAGATCATCGAGGTCCGCGGCGCCTCCTCGGCCGCGTCGGCCGCCTCGGCCGCGATCGACCACGTCCACGACTGGGTCAACGGCACCGCCGCGGGCGACTGGACCTCGGCCGCGATCGTGTCCGACGGCTCCTACGGCGTCCCCGCCGGCCTGATCTCCTCCTTCCCGGTCACCTCCTCGGGCGGCCGGTGGGAGATCGTCCAGGGCCTGGACATCGACGCGTTCTCCCGCGCCCGCATCGACGCGTCGGTGGCGGAGCTGGAGGAGGAGCGTCAGGCGGTCGAGCGCCTCGGGCTCATCTGACCTTTACTACCGACGGTGGGGACGGTTCCTTCGGGGCCGTCCCCACCGGCGTTCACGCAGTACGCTTCGACGGTGACTTCGGCGACCACGGCCCTGCCCATCGCGGAGACCCGGCGGGCGCGGCGGATCCTCAAGCTCCTGCTCGCCCGCTACCCCGACCACCGCCTCGAGCTCGACTTCGCCTCGCCGCTGCAGCTGCTGGTCGCGGCGACCCTGGCCGCCCAGACCCTGGACGAGCGCGTCAACGCGGTGACGCCGGTGCTGTTCGAGCGCTACCCGGCCGCCGCCGACCTGGCCGCCGCCGAGCAGGAGGAGATGGAGCAGATCCTCGTGCCGGTCGGGTACTACCGGCAGAAGACCCGCAACGTCATCAAGCTCGCCGCGGTCCTGGTCGAACGCCACGGCGGCGAGGTGCCCGAGAGCCTCGACGAGCTCGTCGCGCTGCCGTGGGTCGGGCGCAAGACCGCGAACATGGTCCTGGGCAACGCGTTCGGCGTCCCCGCGATCTCGGTCGACACGCACGTGGGCCGGGTCGGGCACCGCCTGGGCTGGGCGCCGGAGAAGGACGTGGCCGCGGCCGAGGCGGCGATCCAGGCCCGGTACGACAAGAAGGACTGGGTCGCGGTCAACCAGCTGCTGATCCTGCACGGCCGGCGCACCTGCCACTCGCGCAAGCCGGCGTGCGGCGCCTGCCCGCTGGCCGCGGAGTGCCCGTCGTCGGCGCTGGGCGAGCAGGACCCCGAGAAGGCCCGCGCCCTGCTCAAGTAGCTCTACCTGGTGGCGATGCGGCGTCGCTCCGCCGCGATGCCCGCCGCCGGGACGCCGTCGTCGAACAGGGTCTCCCCGTCGCCGTCCCAGACTCCCGCGACCCGGCCGCGGAAGGCGACGACCGGCGAGATCCACCCGGCCGCGCGGCTGACCTCGGCCCGTCGCTCCGGCGGCACCAACCGGGCGTCGGCGGTACCGGGGCCGAGGACGAACTGATCGAAGGCGGGCAGCAGCCGTACCTCCGCGAAGTCCGCGACATCGGCGAGCGACCCGAGGTCGCCGGCGCGGGCGAAGAGCCGCTCCCCCTCGACCTCGACCTCGGCGATCACCCCGTCGTCGAGCAGATCCCGGAACCACTGCCGCAGCGCCGCCTTCTTCGACGCCCCGCGGCACAGCCACTGGTCGAACGTCGCGGGCGAGGCCGGCCCGTACGCCCCGAGGTACGCCGGCACCACCATCCGCGCCGCCGCGCCCGGATCGGGCAGCCCCGTCCAGCCCGGCACGAAGGTGTCCGGCCGCGTGAAGGTCACCCGGTTCTCGTCGTCGCTGTTCGGCCCGTAGACGAGCAGCCCCTGCCATGCGAGCGGCTTGAGCACCGCGCCCCAGCCCGACCCGATGTGCGCGGCGAGCGACGGGTCGCCGGCGTGCTCGACGATCGCCGCCGTCAGCTGTTCGCGGGTGAGCACCCGGCCGTCGAGCGCCTCGTACGCGGCCGCGGCCATCCGCTCCAGCTGCGCCACGGTCACGAACGTCTTCTGCCACGCCCCCTTCTCCCACGTACGCGCGGCCGCGAGCAACGCCAGGTGCGCGGGGGCCTGGCGCGCCTCGAGCAGGTGCAGGGTCCCGCGCGCCGCCCACGTCTTCACAAGCCGCTTCGCCGCGACGGCCGCCCGCACCGACGCCGGGTCGGGCTCGGCCTGCCGGGCGGCGACGGCCTGCTCCGCGGCCGACGTGACCTGCGCCTGTACCCCGGCCAGCCGCTCGACCACGGCGACCGGGTCGGCGGCCTCGGCGGGCCGGTGGAGCCACTGCCGGCGGCACCGCCACATGAGCACGGAGTCCCAGGTCAACGAGAGCGTCACGGCGCCACGCTACCGAAGGCGACCTCTCCACCGGCCTTGCGCCTCCGGGCCGCTCTTTGCGCACCCGCCTCGCGCGTCTCCTTGCGCACCCACCCCGCGCCTGGGCGTCTCTCTGCGCACCCAGCGCTCGGGTCTGTCTTCTTGCGCACCGCACTCTCGGCCGGCCCTTGCGCACCGCACTCTCGGGCCGGCTTCTTGCGCATCCCGCTGTCGGGCGTTTCCTTGCACACCTATCCCGCTCGCGGGCGTTTCTTTTGCCCACCCACCCAGCTCTCTCGGGGCCCGGCCTTGCGCATCCCGCTCCCGGGCCCGTCTCCGTGCACCCGGCCAACGCGACGCGGCGCCGCACCCCTGTTCGGGTCCGGCGCCGCGTCTCCCCTTATCCACCCCCACGCCACGGTGCCCGGCCGCACCCCGCCAGGTGCGTTTCGCCGAGCCCGCAGTGCGGTCTCAGTCCCCCGCGCCCGATCCCGGGCGCGGGGTAGATCAGATGCCGGCCGCCGCGAACTCCGGCACCGCCGGCCCGTCGCTGCCCTCGCCGTCCGCGGCCACGTCACCCGCCGGGCGCAGCGCCAGGGCGAGCACGTCGGCGACGTCGGCCAGGGCGTGCACGGTCAGCTGTTCGCGCACCTCCGCGGGCAGGTCGTCCAGGTCGGGCTCGTTGCGCTTCGGGATGATGACCTCGGTCAGGCCGGCCCGGTGCGCGGCGAGCAGCTTCTGCTTCACGCCGCCGATCGGCAGGACCCGGCCCGCGAGCGTGACCTCGCCGGTCATCCCGAACTCGGGTCGCACCGGCCGCCCGGTGGCCAGCGACGCCAGCGCCGTGACCATCGTGATGCCGGCACTCGGCCCGTCCTTGGGCACCGCACCCGCGGGAACGTGCAGGTGGATGCGCTTCCCGGCGAGCTCGTTGGGGTCGATGCCGAGCCGGCGCCCGTTCGAGCGCAGGTACGACAGCGCGATGTGCGCCGACTCCTTCATCACGTCGCCGAGCTGGCCGGTCAGGGTCAGGCCGGGCTCGCCCTCCATCGAGGTCGCCTCGATGAACAGCACGTCGCCGCCCGCCCCGGTCACCGCGAGCCCGGTCGCCACGCCGGGCACGGCCGTGCGCTCGGCGGACTCGGGCGTGAAGCGCGCCCGCCCCAGGTACTTCGCGACCTCGTCCACCCCGACCCGCACCGGCGCCGGGTCGGTCGCGAGCGCGACGGCGACCTTGCGCAGGATCTTCGCGAGGGCCCGCTCCAGCTGCCGGACGCCGGCCTCGCGGGTGTGCTCCCCGGCGATGCGGCCGAGCGCCTCATCGGTGATCGTGAAGTCCGCCGCGTCCAGCCCGGCCCGCTCCAGCTGCCGGGGCAGCAGGTGGTCCCGGCCGATGGCGATTTTTTCCTGCTCCGTGTACCCGTCCAGCGCGACCAGCTCCATACGGTCCAGCAGCGGGCCGGGGATGGTCTCGACCACGTTCGCGGTGGCCAGGAAGAGCACGTCGGACAGGTCGAGGTCGACCTCGAGGTAGTGGTCGCGGAACGTGTGGTTCTGCGCCGGGTCGAGCACCTCGAGCAGGGCCGCCGCCGGGTCACCGGCGTAGCCGGCGGCCAGCTTGTCGACCTCGTCGAGCAGCACGACCGGGTTCATCGAGCCGGCCTCGCGCAGGGCGCGCACGATACGGCCCGGCAGCGCGCCGACGTACGTGCGCCGGTGCCCCCGAACCTCGGCCTCGTCCCGCACCCCGCCCAGCGACACCCGCACGAACTTGCGACCGAGCGCCCGGGCGACCGACTCGCCGAGGCTGGTCTTGCCGACCCCGGGAGGGCCCGCGAGGGCCAGCACGGCGCCGGAGCCCCGACCGCCGACGACCTGCAGGTTCTTCTCGGCGCGCCGGTTACGCACGGCGAGGTACTCCAGGATCCGGTCCTTCACGTCCGCCAGCCCGGCGTGGTCGGCGTCGAGCACCGCCCGCGCGGCGGCGAGGTCCGTGTTGTCCTCGGTCCGCTCGTTCCACGGCATCTCCAGCACGGTGTCGAGCCACGTGCGGATCCAGCCCGCCTCGGGCGACTGGTCGCTGGCCCGCTCGAGCCGGCCGACCTCGCGCAGCGCCGCCTCCTTGACCTTCTCGGGCAGCTCGGCGGCCTCGACGCGGGCCCGGTAGTCGGCGGACCCGTCGGGCTCATCCTCGCCGAGCTCCTTGCGGATCGCGGCGAGCTGCTGACGCAGGAGGAACTCGCGCTGCGTCTTCTCCAGCCCTTCCCGCACGTCGTGGTTGATCTTCTCGTTGACCTGCTGCTCGGCCGCGTGCGCCCGCGCCCACTCCACGAGCAGCTCCAGCCGCGCGGTGACATCGGGCGCCTCGAGCAGCTCGACCTTCTGCTCGAGCGTCAGCCACGGCGCGTACCCGGCCGAGTCCGCCAGCTCCGACAGATCCGCGATCTTCTCGACGGTGTCGATGACCTGCCACGCGCCGCGCTCCTGCAGCACGCCGATCACCAGCGCCTTGTACTCGCGCGCCAGCTCCCGGGCCTTCCCGGCCGGCACCGCCTCGTTCACGAGGGTCGCCTCGACCCAGAGCGCCGCCCCCGGCCCGGGCACCCCGGCCCCGATGCGGGCCCGGTCGACGCCCCGGATGACGGCCGCGGGCTCCCCGCTGGGCAGCCGCCCAACCTTCTCGAGCACGGCAATGACACCGAACGAACCATAAGCTCCGTCAACCCGCGGGACGGCCAGCACCCGCTGGTCACCGGCAGCGCGAGCAGCGTCGACCGCCGCCTGCGTGGAGGCGTCGAGCGTAACGGGAATGACCATGCCAGGAAGCAGGACGTCGTCGTTGAGTGGAAGAACAGGAAGCGTTGCCATCAGGACACACCTGCCATCAGTAGGTTGAGCGTGTCAGGCTTAAGTTACAAACCATGCCCCTTGTTCCCGCCGGTACCCGCCATGTGACCCAGGCCACTCGCCGCCCTTCGCAGCCCAGCCGCTCGCCACCGAGAACTCCCTCAGCCACGCACGACGAGGCCCAGAAGACCTGCACCGCGAGGCGGACGTCGAGGCCGCGCACCGAGCGGCAGGCTCCCTGAATTCACGCTCCGGCCCAAGCTGCCGCGCGCAGTCAGCTCCCACCGAGCGCCCGCCCAACCCTCAGCCACCAGCCGCCGACCTCCGGCCACCGGCCACCGACCCGATGCCATCCCCGACCGCCAGCCCAGCGGCCCCGGGGCGCCTGCCGGCCAAGCCGACAGCCACCCACCCGACCTCGACCTCGGCGCCGACGTCCGAGGGTCCGAGGGTCCGGGTGTCAGACCAGAGCCGGCAGGTCGTACGCGGGCAGTTCGAACGCCGTAGCCGTCTTCGTCGCGAAGTGCTTGATGAGCCGGGGCGCCACCGGGAGATACCGCATCATCCTGAAGAACCGGTTCCGCTGCCCGATCTTCTTCCAGGTCGTCGGCACCAGGAAGTCGGGGCTCCCGCCGCTCTGCTTCTGGCAGGTCGCCACGTAGGGCCGCATCAGCTCCTCGTAGCGGCGGAACGCCACCCGATGGTCACCCCGCGCCCTGTCCAGCTCGCCCGCCAGCACGTGCGCCCCGACGACCGCCAGCCCGGTGCCGTTGCCGCCGGGCCCGCCCGCGAACCCGGCGTCGCCGAGCAGCACGACCCGCCCCTGCGACCAGCGGTCGAGGTGGATCTGCGTCGTGGAGTCGAACCAGAAGTCCTCGGCGCGCTCCATCGCCTCGAGCAGCTCCGGCACCCGCCAGCCCACGCCGGCGAACCGCTCCGCCACGATCCGCCGCTGCTGCGCGACGTCGCGGTAGTCGAACTCGAGGCCGGGCTCGTACACGCTCATCGACACGATCTGGTTGCCGCCGTGCGGGGACATCACCGTGACCGCGCGGCCCGGCTCGTTGTACATGACGCCGCTGCGGTGCAGCCCGAGCGTGCCCGGCATGGTGAAGATGCCGCCGTACACGCCGAGCGGTTTCTTGTGCGCGGGATCGTCGCCGAACACCAGCCGCCGCACCGCCGAGTGCACCCCGTCGCAGCCGACCACGAGGTCGAAGCGCTGCGGCGGGCCGCCGGCGAAGGTGACGTCGACGCCGTGCTCGTCCTGGCTGATCGCGGTGATCTGGTCGCCGAAGCGGTACCGCACCCGCCGGCTCGTCGCCGCGTACAGCACCTCGGCGAGATCGCCGCGCAGCACCTCCAGATCGCCGCTGAAGACCGCCGACGGCAGCCCGGCCAGCCGCTCCCCGGCCCCGTCGACGATGGCGATCTCTCCCATGTGTGTGGCGCGCGCCTCGATGGCGGCGCGCAGACCCATGCGCTCCAGGGTCTGCAGGTGTACCGATCCGCGGAAGTCGACCGCGTAGCCACCGCCCCGCAGCGCGGGTGCCTTTTCGATGACGGTGACGTCGTGCCCGTACCGCTGAAGGCACAACGCCAGTGCAGGCCCCGCGACGCTGGCGCCCGAGATGAGGATGTCCATGCCGACGACCATACACTCGTGCTACACATTTGTATAGCACGTCCGTGTAGTACGTCCGTATAGGACGGGCGTATAGTATGGTCATGACTCATGGGACATCGCGAAGACCTGCTCGAAGGGGCGGTTCGCTGCATCTACGAGAAGGGCTACTCCCGGACCACCGCGCGCGACATCGTCGAGGCGTCCGGGACGAACCTCGGCTCGATCGGCTACCACTACGGCGGCATGGCCAACCTCATGACCGCGGCTCTGGAGCGGGCGGTCGAGAACTGGGGCCTGTCGCTGGCGGAGGCGATCACGTCGGCCGACGCCGAGGGGCTGACCGGGGCGGAGCGCTTCGAGAAGTACTGGGAGTTCATGATCGAGAGCGTGAAGAGCCAGCGCCCCCTGATGATGGCGACGTTCGACGCGTTCCTGCAGATGGACAAGTCGGAGGAGGTCCGCCGGCTGCTCGTCAACGGGATGCGCGACGCGCGCGGCCTATGGGCGCAGGTGTTCCACGGCATCGACCCCGAGCTCGAGCCGACCCGCGCGGATCAGGTCGGCTCGTTCTACCAGGCGCTCATCAGCGGGGTGCTGACCCAGGTGCTGATCGACGAGGAAGACGCGCCGACGGCGCAGGACCTGAGCGCGGCCGTCCGCCTGGTCGCCGCGGCCCTGTAGCCGATGCCGGCCCGGGCGAACCGCAACCTCCTGATCATCGCCGGCGTGCTGCTCATCGGAGCCGTCGGCCGGGCCCCGATCACATCCGTCGGGCCGCTCGTCGCCGACATCCGGCACGACCTCGGCCTCTCCTCCGCCGCCAGCGGGCTGCTCACCACGCTGCCGCTCCTGGCGTTCTCGGTCTTCTCGCTCATCGCGCCGCGGATCGCCGGGCGGATCGGGCTCGAGCGCAGCCTCGGACTGGCACTGGTGCTCCTGGCCGGCGGCATCGCCGTACGCTCCCTGCCCACCCAGCTGTGGACCGGCACCCTCGCCGTCGGTGCCGCGATCGCCTGCTTCAACGTGCTGCTGCCCGGCGTCGTCAAGCGCGACTTCCCCGACCGGGTCGCCCAGCTGACGGGTGGGTATTCCGCCACCCAGAGCGTGGTCGCCGCGGTCGCCTCCGGCACCGCGGTGCCCCTCGCGGCGATGGCGGCCGGCTGGCGGTACGCACTCGGCAGCTGGGCCCTGCTCGTCCTCGTCGCGGTGGCCGTGTGGGTGCCGCAGCTGCGCCACGGCCCGGTCAGTGCCGCTCGCCCCGCGGTCCGGCGGGCGCCGCTACCGTGGCGCAGCCCCCTCGCGTGGCAGGTCACGGCGTTCATGGGGATGCAGTCGCTGTGCTTCTACGTGCTCGTCGCCTGGCTGCCGACCCTGGAGCGCGAGCACGGGATCGCCGCGGCCGTCGCGGGATGGCACCTGTTCGCGAGCCTGGCCGCCTCGGTGGTGGCCAACCTGACCGTGCCGGTGCTGATCCGCCGGCTTCCCGACCAGCGGCTCATCGGCGCGGGGTGCGCGGCCTGCATCGGGCTCGGCATCGCCGGGCTGCAGTGGCTGCCGTGGACGGCCGGGTACGCCCTGGCCGCCATCCTGGTGACCGGCTTCGGCGCCGGCATGGCCCTGGTGGTGTGCCTGTCGCTGTTCAGCCTGCGCACCCGGGACGACTCGCAGACCGCGGCGCTCTCGGCCATGGCGCAGGCGGTCGGATACCTGCTGGCAGCCTCCGGCCCGGTGCTCATCGGGGCGCTGCGGGACCTGAGCGGCTCGTGGACGGTGCCCGTCGCGGCGCTGTGCGCCGTGGCCGGGCTGATGGCCGTGGCGGCGTTCCTCGCGGGCCGGTCCGCGACGGTGACCGTTGCCGCCTGGGCGCCGTTACCGGAAACCAGCAGGCGACTGCGAAGCAGCGAGCGGCCGTGAAGCAGCTAGCTGGCCGTGGACCAGCGGGCGGCCCCGAACCAGCAGGCGACTGTGAAGCAGCAGGCGACTGTGAAGTAGCGGGCAGCCGACCGCCACCAGCACCTGCGGAGCGGACAGTAGAGAGGTGTCGACGGGGGTGGGAAGCGTCCGCTCCACGGGCCGGTCGTCGCCGGGGTGTGCGACGCGGGCGGCACAAGGGCTGATCGCCGCCGACACGCCCCGAAGCGGCCGATCCGCGATCCGATCGCCGTCGGCGCACCCCGACGTGGCCGGTCACCTCACGAAGCGGTCAATCCGCGGGACGAGCAGAGCCGAATTCGCCACGCCAGGGCAGGGCGCCGTTGCGAGACCGCGCGGCGGTCAGGCGACCTTGACCACGACCGTCGTGGCGTTGTCGCGCCCGCCCGCTTCCAGGGACGCGGCGACCAGCGCCGACGCCATCACGTCGGGCGGGGCGCCGGAGCCGAGGGTGCGCTCCATGAGCTGGTACGGGACCTGCTCGGCGATGCCGTCGGTGCACAGGCAGTACACGTCGCCGGGGAACATCGTCACGCTCAGCACGTCGGGCTCGGGCAGCCCGGGGTGCCCGATGAAACGGTGAAGCTGGTAGCGGGCGGCCGCCGCCTGCGGGGAGTCGGCCGGGTACCACCCGTGCACGGCGCCCAGCCACGCCGCGGTGTGGTCGACGGTGAGCAGCTCGAGGAGGCCGCCGCGGAGACGGTACACGCGGCTGTCGCCGATCTGGGTCACCCAGGCGCCGGTCGCGTCGGCGACGAGGGCGGTCAGCGTGCAGCCGGTGAGCTCTCGCAGCTCCTGCCCGGCGGCGCGGACTCGGCGCTGGGCGTCGGCGATCGCGGCGAACAGGGGCGTGGGCTCGAAGGGGCCGCGGTGCTGCTGGACGGCGGCGGTGAACACGTCGACGGCCATGCGCCCGGCGGTGCGGCTGCCCTCGCCGGCGCCCATCCCGTCGGCGACGACGGCGCACAGACCCGGACGCCGCTGCAGCTCGGCCGCGTGCAGCACGTCGAAGTTGGCCGGGTAGCGCCGGCCGACATCCGTGGCGGCCCCGACGCTGAGCTGCCGCCCCGCGCCCTGGACCTCGATCGTCATCGCCATCGACGGAAAGCGTAACGGGTGCCCGGCCGACCGGGTGGCCCCGTGTTCATCCTCCGTTCAGCCGAAACGAGTGACGTTCGTCGCTCCCTAGGACTCCAACGGAGGAGGTTGGGCGAGCACTTCCCAGGTCCCGTCCTCGCGCCGCGACCACCCGTCGATCTCTCCGCCGAGTTCGGCGAACATGACCACGCGGTCGTAGAGCCAGTCGGCGAAGTCGTCCTGCTCGGCCTCGCTGAGGCCGGTGCGCACGACGGCGCCGAACGTGATGAGGCCGGTGCCCTCCAGCGGCGACGCGCCGAGCACGCCGATGGCGCCGGCCGTGACGTCGTCGCGCTCCTCGACCTGCAGGTATCCACCGTCGGGCATCTCTACCAGAAACGCCACGAAACCCTACCGCCGAAGTTGTTCATGAATGCAACGGTACAGTCTCCGGATGGATCCGGCGGCGAGCCTTCCGGCCCCGCTCACCTCGCTGGTGGGACGGGACGCCGAGGTGCGCCTCGCCGGTCGCCTCCTGGCCGGCGACGACGGCCGCCTGCTGACCCTCGTGGGCGCCGCCGGCAGCGGCAAGACCCGCCTCGCGATCGCCCTGGCCGCCGCCGCGCCCGGCCCGGTGCGGTTCGTGGACGTGTCCACGATGGACAGTCGCGACCCGGCCGGGTTCGTGCTCGACGCGCTCGGCGTGGCCCGCCGCCCGGACCTGAGCGGGTTCGACACGCTGCTGGAGGCCCTCGACGCGGCGGCGCTTCCGGGTGTACCGCTGGTGCTGCTGCTCGACAACTGTGAGCACGCGGCGGCCGAGGTCGCGGCGCTGGCGGGACGGCTGCTGGAGGTACGACCGCTGCTTCGTGTCCTTTCGACGAGCCGGCAGCCGCTCGGTCTGCCGGCGGAGACGGTGCTCGGGGTGCATCCCCTCGATCCCGACACGGCGCTGCGGCTATTCGAAACGCGCATGTTCGAGCGCACCGGCCGGCCGCTGCCACCGCCGCACCGCCCCGCGGCGGCCGCGATCTGCGCGGCGCTCGACGGGCTGCCCCTGGCCGTCGAGCTGGCCGCGGCGCGGGCCGCGCTGCTGTCGGTACCGGAGGTGAACCGCCTCCTCGCCGACCGCTTCCGGGTCCTGGCCGACGCGAAGGCGCCCGGCCCCGAGCACCACCGCACGCTGCGGGCCGCACTGGACTGGTCGTACCAGCTGTTGTCGCCGGACAAGCAGGCCCTGCTGCGCCAGCTCGCCGTCTTCCAGGGCGGCTGGAGCGAGGCGGCGGTGTCGACGCTGCCCGGGTACCGGCCGGATCTGCTCGCCGCCCTCGCCGAGCGCTCGCTGCTGACCGGCGGCCCCGGCCGGGGCCAGATGCTGCAGACCATCGCCGCCTACGCCGCCGCGCGCCTGGCCGAGCACCCGGCCGAGGCGGCCGCCGCCCAGTCCGCGCACGCCGCCTTCTACCTGGGCCTGGCCGAGCGCGCCGCGGCGGGCATCCGCGGCCCCGAGCAGCGCGACTGGCTGCGCACCCTCACCCTGGAACAGGACAACCTGCGCGCCGCCCTGACGAGCCTGGCCGCCCGCCCCGGCCCCGGCGCCGACGCCGACCTGCGCATGGCCGCCGCCATGGCGCCATTCCAGCACTTCATCGGGGGGTACTCGCTGGGCCGCCTCTGGCTCGCCGAAGCCCTCGCCCGCCGCCCGGACGCCCCGCCCGCCGCCCGGCTCACAGCGTCGTCGGCCGCCGCCACCCTCGCCATGCTCGCCTGCGACTACCCGGCCGCCGCGGCCCTGGCCCACCAGGCCCTCCCCCTGACCGCCGACGACGACGCGGCGGCGCGCGGCCCGCTGCTGACCCTCCTGGGCAGCGTCGAGCGCGAACGCGCCCGCTACGACGAGTCCCGCGCCCACCTGGAGGAGGCCCGCCGCCTGTACCGCAAGGCCGCCGACGCCTGGGGCGAGGGTCGCGCGACCCAGCTGGCGGGCGCGACCGCCTGGCTCTCGGGCGACCTGGACGCGGCCGCGGACCTGCTGGCCGCGAGCCTGACCGCGTTCCGTGACCTGGCCGACGCCGAGTCCGCCGCGTCCTCCCTGACCCACCTGGGCGCGGTCGCCCACTACCGCGGCGACCAGCCGACGGCCCGCCACCATCTGGTCGACGCGCTGGACCGCTTCACCGAGCTCGCCTTCCCGGAGGGCGTGGCGTGGGCCCAGGACATGCTGGCCCGGGTGGATCTGGCCGACGACCGCCTGGCGTCCGCGACGGAACGCCTGCGCGAGAGCCTGGCCCTGCACCGGAGGGTGGGCGACCGCTGGCGCACGGCGAGCGTCCTGGAGGCCTTGGCCGAGTGCCACCGCCGCGCATCGGACCCGATGCACGCGGTGGCCTTGCTGGGCGCCGCGGATGTGGTACGCCGGGAAATAGCCGCCCCCACCCCCACCTGCGAACAGCCGGCGAGAACGACAACGGAGACCGCCCTGCGCGCAACGTTGCCGAATCCGGACTACGTCCGCGCCTACCGCTCCGGCACGCGAACTCCCGTGGACGATCTGCTCCCGTGACCGCGGGTTCGACATCTCCACCGCACCACGACGGGTACACACCCAAACTCAAAGAGTGACCGCGCTAGGCCCCGCGACGGCGTCCCCGGACCCAACACCGCTCCGTAGCCTCCCGACCACGCCAAGCCCAGCACCGGCGCCACCACCGTCCACACCGCAACTCCCGACAGGCGACGGCTTCCGCGCGCGCACCGCAACCCCAGCCGCAGCGCTGCAGCCCTCGGCGTCCCACCCCAGCGCCTGGACGCCCTGGCGATCCTGCTGATCGACGCCCTTCGGGCCAACCCACCCGCGCCCCGCTGCGCGCCGACGAGGAAGCGGCACTGCGCGACACGGGCCGGCTCCTCGCCCGCTGGACGGAGGGCGGCGCGGCCGGCTCGGCACACGAACCGGCGCACTGGAGCGCCGAGGTGATCGGGCACGACCGCCGCCGCGCCGACCTGGCCGTACTGCGGCTGCGGCCCCGTCTGCCGTATCCGTATCCGTGTCCGCCCGGCATACGCGCCGTAGCCGAGGTCCCCCGCCTTCCCTGCCGCCCGAGGGAATGCTGGGTGGGTAACCTCCCGAACACGGACCGCACGGTAGAACTGCACGTCCCGCTCCACCGCGACGACCCGGTCGGCGCCGAGCTGGTCAAACGCACCGCCCCGGGCGAGCGCATCCGGCTGCACCTCTTGACGGGCGATCCGGTCCCCGTGGACGCCAACCGTCCGCTATTGCTCGTCGCCGACCGTGACGCCGTCGCCCCGATCCTGGCCACATTCGCGGCATTGCGCTCCGCCAATGACCGCGCCACCGAATGCAATGTCACCGTCTACTAGCCGACGCCGATCGAGCGCGACGTGTACCGCCCGGCCGACCTCGCCCCGGCCGGCACCCTCGTGATCCGCGACCGCTGGCCGACGCCGATCGAGCGCGACGTGTACCGCCCGGCCGACCTCGCCCCGGCCGGCACCCTCGTGATCCGCGACCGCTGGCCGACGCCGATCGAGCGCGACGTGTACCGCCCGGCCGACCTCGCCCCGGCCGGCACCCTCGTGATCCGCGACCGCTGGCCGACGCCGATCGAGCGCGACGTGTACCGCCCGGCCGACCTCGCCCCGGCCGGCACCCTCGTGATCCGCGACCGCTGGCCGACGCCGATCGAGCGCGACGTGTACCGCCTGGCCGACCTCGCCCCGGCCGGCGCCCTCGTGATCCGCGACCGCTTCAGCACCGACGGCCGCGACTGGTCGGAGCACGCCGCGTTCGTGGCGGGAACGGCGGCGTCGACCGCACGGGACGCCGAGAATCTCCGCCAGGCCGGCGTGCCGCCCGAACACCTCGTGATCGCGAGCATCGGCTGACTTGCCCGGACGCGAACCCACCTTCCTCGGCGACCGAGTGTTCAAGATCCCGCACCGGCCGTGCCTCGCGGTCCCGCCTGGCATGGCGGCCGCCGTCGTTACAGATCGTCATAGTGCTGTCACTCTCGCGGGTGAAATCCCACAGGTCGGCGCGGGCCTCCTGAGCGGCCCCGTAGCCCATCCCCGGTGCGAGCGCCGGGTTTCGGCGACATTCCGCACGGACGTCGGACACCTGCCTACTTTCAGGCCATCTGCCCTACTTCGTGGAGGTGAGATGGGATTCCGGAAGGGTGTCGCCGTAACGCTCGTCGCGGGTGCGGTCTCGGCGGGTGCGGCGGTCCAGAGCGGGCCGGCGTTCGCGTCCGACTTCGCCATGGCCCGTGGAGTCGTCGGCCTGACCAACAGCGTGCGGGCGCGGGCCGGCTGCGGGCCGGTGACAGCTAGCTCACGCCTCAGTTTCGCTGCGTGGCAGCACTCGCGGGAGATGGCCGGGCGCGGTTACTTCTCGCACGGGTCGCCGAGTGGCGGCTCACCCGGCAGCCGGGTCAGGGCCGCCGGGTACCGCTGGTCCACCTACGGCGAGAACATCGCCTGGGGCCAGCCGGACGCGGGAACCGTCATGAACGCGTGGATGAACAGCCCCGGCCACCGGGCGAACATCCTCAACTGCCGGTTCCGCAACGTGGGTGTCGCCGTGGCGTACAACTCGCGCGGCGTGCCCTTCTGGACCCAGGACTTCGCCAGTCCGTGGTAGCACCGCACGGGCCCGGCTCCGCGCATGCCAGCACGGAGCCGGGCACGGGCGAAATTTCCGCGCTCAGGATGTTCGACAGAGGGTGGCCCGGGAAGTACCCGCCGGAACACACCGGCGAAATACTGGGTGATCAAATCTGAACACGACCAGTAGTTTTTTGACTACTCCATGATGCCGAATTCATGAGCGGCGCCGCGCACGAAAGCCGCCCGGCAATCGGGCTGGCGGCGCCGCCGCGAACTGCACGCGCCACCTCCCGGGCGACGCCGGGTCACCGCGCGAATGCACGAACGTCCACAACAGAGGTTGGCGCCGCTTCCACTCCAGCGCCTCGCATCGAGCAGGCGATTCGGCGCCGTGACGGACGGCGAACACCAGTCCGCCCCAGCGCCCACCACACGGAGCGCGCACAGCACCTCGCGCCACACGAACATCGCCAGGCCGGGCCGCCGTAACCCGCCCGCCGCAGCCCGCTCCGCCGCAGCCCGCTCCGCCGTAACCCGCTCCGCCGCAGCCCGCTCCGCCGTAACCCGCTCCGCCGTAACCCGCTCCGCCGTAACCCGCTCCGCTGCAGGATGCTCCGCTGCGGGACTGCCCGCTTCAGCACACCCGTCGCGGCCCACTGCGCTGGGCACCTTGCATGGCCGCCGTCCCCAGATCCGCGGTATCGCAGGGCGACTCTCGGCACGAACGCCCCATCCACGATCCACCGGGGCTACCTGCCGCACCGCTCTCCGGTCCCGTACGAGACCGCAGCCATGATCGGCGCAACAGGGCGTCTCCCACACCGTGCACACGCGGTGCCACCGACAGTTATCGCGGCGAGAGCGGCGGCGACGAACGCGGGCCGATTCTCTGAGTACTGAGGTCGGCACGGTCCGCGATCAGTGCCGGAATTGTCGGCCGAAATGCACCAGGCTCCAACGTTCAACCATTTCCCTGGCGCAATCCTTTCGGCGCTTTCGTGGTCGGGCGACGCAGGGGCGGTACCAGAGTAAACGCTTTTAGAAATCGGATTCTTCAACCGATCTCCATCGATTCGCCGCAAACTCGGGGCATGTTTGCACAGGGAGCGCAAGATCTGGCGCACCCGCGGGTGGGGGCACAGATCTTGTTGACTTCCAGCGGCTTCCCATCCAGAGTTCACCGCGCGTTGTCCTCGAAGGCTGGACAGATCGCCCGAACGACCGCCTAATTGAATGCACCTCGCCCGGCACCCGCCGCCGGCCGAGCCCGCCGCCGCACCGCGCACCGCCCCGCCACTCAGCACGTCACGCCTGAACGATCACTTTTCCCATCCGCAACACCACTCTGGGTAGCACGCACCCTTCTTCCGGGAGGCCGCCGTGAACGACACGACACCCGCCATCCTCCTTACCGAGACCACCGCCTCGGCTTATGTCGCTGCCGCCGGATTCCGGGTGGGGCCGGTCGGCCGCGTCGGGGTGGAACTCGAGTACTGCGTGCGTGACCATGCGCGACCGCTGCATCGCCCGGCGCCGGCGCGACTCCTGGAGCTCCTGGCCCATCTGGGCAACCCGCTGCCCGGTGGCAGCGCGGTCACGATCGAGCCGGGCGGCCAGCTGGAGCTGTCCAGCGCCGTGGGTGCGTCGCTGACGGAGTGCCTGAGCGCACTCACCGGCGACCTGGCGCTCGTGCGGGCGACGCTGGCCGAGCACGGGCTGCATCTCGACGGGACCGGCCTCGACAAGCTGCGCCGACCACGTTTGGTGACGGATCACCCGCGCTACGTGGCTCTGGCCGAGTACCACGACCGGTCGGGCGCCCGCGGACGCACCGTGATGACGAACTCCGCGTCGATCCAGGTGTGCCTTGACTCGGGTACCGATGCATCGGGGGCCGACACCGACGACTGGTCCCACTTTGCGCGGCGCTGGTGGCTCGCGGACGCCATCGGCCCCATCATGATGGCCGCGTTCGCCAACTCCCCGCACGTCACCCGGGCCGGCCGCCGCTGGGCGTCCTACCGCCAGGCGCTGCGCTTCGGCACCGACGCCAGCCGCACGCGCGCGCCGCGGCGCACCGACGACCCCCGCCAGGCCTGGGCCCGGTACGCCCTCGCCGCGAAGGTCGCGATGGTCGCGCCGGCCGAGGACGACCCGACCGCGGAGCCGGGCGCACGCTGGCACGTGCCGAGCGGCCTGACGATGCGTGACTGGCTGCGAGGGCACGGTCCACGCCCGGTGACGCTCACCGACCTGGAGCGGCACCTCGGCACCCTGGTACCGCCGGTGCGACCGCGCGGTTACCTGGAGTTGCGAATGATCGACCAGCAGGCCGGCGACGACTGGGTGGTGCCCGCGGCCGTGGTCACCGCGCTGCTGGACGACCCCGAGGGCGCGCAGGCTGCCGTCGACGCCACCGAGCACCTGCGCTCACCGCTGCGCCGGCACCGCGACTGGCTCGCGGCCGCCCGGGACGGGCTCACCGATCCGGCCACCGCCGCCGCCGCGCTCGCCTGCTTCACCGCGGCCCAGGCCGTTCTCGCCCGCAGTGACGCACCACTGACGGTACGTGATTCTGTCGCACAGTTCGTGGACCGCTACGTACTGCGAGGACGGTGCCCGGCCGACGATGCGCCGCAGGAGCGGACGCGCCGAATGGGTGTGGTATCAACGGGATGACCAGCCCCCGGCTTCGAGGAGTCCCGCTCGTGCGTGACATCGCCGTGTTCAGTGGTAGCGCGCATCCCGAGCTCGCGGAGGAGATCTGCGCGCAGCTTGAGGTGCCCCTGCTACCCGTCCGGGTGGATCGATTCGCCAATGACTGTCTCGAGGTACAACTGCAGGCAAACTGCCGCGAACGGGACGTGTTCCTGATCCAGCCGCTCGTGCCGCCGGTGCAGGAACACCTCGTCGAACTGCTGCTCATGCTGGATGCCGCGCGCGGCGCGTCGGCGGCGCGGACCACGGTGGTCATGTCGCACTACGCGTACGCGCGATCCGACAAAAAGGACGAGCCGCGCATCTCGATCGGCGGCCGGCTCGTCGCCGACCTGCTCACGGCCGCGGGCGCGAGCCGCGTGCTCACGCTGACCCTGCACTCCCCGCAGGTGCACGGCTTCTTCTCGGTGCCGGTCGACCACCTGCACGCGCTGCGCGAGCTGGCCAAGCACTTCCGCGGCCACGACCTGTCGAACGCGGTCGTGGTGTCGCCCGACCTGGGCAACGCGAAACCGGCCTCGGCATTCGCGCGCCTTTTGTCGGTACCCGTGGCAGCCGGCGCCAAGCAGCGCTTCTCCGACGACCACGTGGTCATCAGCACCGTGATCGGCGACATCGAGGGGCGCGACGTCATCGTCCTGGACGACGAGATCGCCCGCGGCAGCACCGTGTTCGAGCTCATCGACCGGCTCCGCGAGCGGGGCGTGGCGAGCATCCGGGTGGCATGTACGCACGGTCTCTTCACCGGTGACGCTCTGCGACGACTTCAGGAGCAGGACGACGTCCTGGAGATCGTGTGCACGAACAGCGTCCCGCTGCCGAAGGAAAAGTGGGTCCCGAAGCTCCGGGTGCTGTCGATCGCGCCGGCGATGGCGGAGGCCATGCGCCGCATCCATAACGGCGAGTCCGTCAGTTCACTGTTCCACTGAGCGGTTCGCCGCCCGTTCCTCGCGAGCCCAACCGGGGTGGCGCGCCGTACCCCCCACGGCGAGCCATCCCGTTCCTCGCCGTTCCGGTGCTTGCCGCTCCGACCGGGGTGGCGCGCTGTATCCCCCATCGGTTCGCCGCCCTGTCTCACGGTCTCGCCGCCCGCTATTCAGCGGGCGGCGAGACTTTTGCCGCTTCACAGGTGGGTGAATCTCCATCGCCTGAACGGTCGCGGCCGGCGTCCGCGTTCCGAATCGCCTGACCCATCTCCAGCCCTCGGCTCTCCCCGCCCGGGCACTGACCGACGTCCGAGCGGCCTCAGCACCCAGAGGTGTCCGATCTCCGCGGATTGGTTGTACGCCCCTTTCGATCATGATCAGATGCCGGAAGATCCCTGGACCGTGGGAGAGCTCCCGATGTTTGTGACGATCCGTGGCTGAGGCGGCACGGAGTGGCGATGGCCGCGGCAACGCGGTAGCCGCCCGCAGCGCTGACACCTTCGGTGATGGCGCCAATACAGTGCGCGTCGGCGTGCTGGGGCCGCTGTGGATAGAGGTCGGCGGTGTCCCGGCCGACGCCGGTGGGCCTCGGCAGCGTGCGGTGCTCGCCCGGCTCGTGGCTGCCGGCGGGCACGTCGTGCCGACGGACCGGTTCATCGACGACCTGTGGCAGGGCGAGCCGCCGCCGAAGGCGCTCGCGGCCCTGCAGGTGTACATCTCCAACCTGCGCCGAGCGCTTGAACCCGGCCGGGCGCCGCGCACACCGGCGGCCGTTGTGGTGTCGGTGGCGCCCGGGTACGCGTTGCGGCTGCCGGACGAGCGGGTGGACTCGTGGCGGTTCGAGGCCCTCCTGCGGCAGGGCAGCGACGTGGCCGAGTCGGACCCGCGCACGGCGGATCGGCTGCTGCGGGCGGCCCTCGACGTCTGGGCCGGTCCCGCGTACGCCGAGTTTGCCGACGAGGCCTGGGCCGCCCCCGAGGCGGCCCGCCTCGAAGGGCTGCGCCTGGCCGGCGTCGAGGCCGCCGGGCGGGTCGCGCTGCGGCTGGGCCGGGCGGCGCTGGTCGTACCGGAGCTGGACCGCCACGTGCAGGAGCACCCGCTGCGTGAGGAGGCCGTGCACGTGCTGGCCAGCGCGCTGTACCGGGCGGGGCGGCAGGCCGACGCCCTCGCCGCGCTGCGTCAGGCCCGCGAGCGGCTCGCGGACGAGCTGGGCGTCGATCCCGGCCCAGCACTGCGCGCTCTCGAGGCCGATGTCCTCGCGCACGCCGAGTACCTTTCCGCTGACACTCCGATACCGCCGTCCGCCGCGGAACCGTCTCCAGCCTCGAACACACAGCGTGACGCGGTCACCACATCGAACTCCTCGTCCGGCGCCGGACGTGGCGCCGAGGCACTCGGGCGCGACGAGGAGCTGGCCAAGCTGTCAGCCGCGGCCGAGGCGGCGCAGCGTGACGGCCTCCGCATCGTCTGGGTCGGTGGCGAGGCGGGGGCCGGCAAGTCCACGCTGGTGCGGGCGTTCTCGATGGCGATGGCGGAGCGTGGCTGGCAGGTCGCCTGGGGTCGCTGCCCGGAGGTTGACGGGGCGCCACCGGCGTGGGCGTGGACGGAGGTTCTGACCGGCAGCGGCGCGGACCTGTCCTCCTTCGCGCCGGCGCCCGCCTTTGCGGCCGTTCCGGCAGATCACGCTAACGACACCGAACACGTTCGTCAGTTCGGCAACGGCGGCTTTGAGGGGAGCACCTGGCGCACGGCCGACACCACGGACCAGCGGGGCGACGGGGGCCATTTTCACCTCGCGCAGGCCGTCGGGGAGCGGCTCGGGTCGGGCGGGGCGCTACTGGTTGTGCTCGATGACGTACACCGTGCCGATGGCGAGACGTTGCAGGTGCTGCGGCACGTGGCGGTTGCGCTGGGTGGGCGTTCCGTGCTGGTCGTGGCCACGTTCCGTACCGGGGAGGACAACCCGCAGCTCGGGGCCGCCCGCGCCGCGCTGGCCGGGCCCCGGTCGATGGAGCTGTTGCTCGGCGGGCTCGAGCCCGACGCGGCGGCGCGGGTGCTCGCCGGGCACCTCGGGGCTCCGGTGGAGGCCGAGGTTGCCACGGTGGTGCACGAGCGCACCGGCGGCAACCCGTTGTTTCTGGCTGAGATCGCGCGGTTGATCTCGGCGGAGGGAGCCGGCAGTGCGGTCCGGGCCATTCCGGCCGGGATCGGGCACGTCCTGCGGCGGCGGCTGGCCCGGCTGCCCGCGCCGGCGCAGACGGTACTGCGGCATGCCTCGATCCTTGGGCGTGACGTGGACATCGACGTGCTGGCCGAGGCGTTCACCGAGGACGAGGATGCGGTGCTCGACGGCCTCGAGGCCGGAGTGCTGGCCGGGCTGCTGGAGGAGCCCGGGCCCGGACGCGTGCGGTTCGGTCACGCTCTGTTACGGGATGTGCTCTACGACGACATGCCGCAGCTTCGTCGCCGACGGTTGCATGAGCGGGTACTGAACGTGTTGGAGCGGGCGGCGCCCGATGACGTCGCGGCGCTCGGGCACCACGCGCTGGCCGCCGCCACCCCGGCAAGTGCGGTCCGGGCGGCTCGGCACGGCGCCGCGGCGGCCCGGCAGGCGGCGGGGATGTTCGCGCACCGAGAGGCGGCGCAGCTGTACGGGGCGTCGCTCGACGCACTCGGTCTACGGCGGCCGGGCTCCGCTGAATCCGGTGACCACTCGGCCACGCTTGCCCTCGATCTGCTGTGCGGGCTGACGTCGGCGCGGGCGAACTCCGGCGATGCGATGGGGGCGCGGGCGGCGCGCTGGGAGGCTGTCCGGGCCGCGGCGCAGTTGACGGGCATCGACCTGCGCGCATTCGAGGCCGATACGACGGGCGGCACCGCGCGCGGATTTGAGACCGATACGACCGGCGGCACCGCGCGCGGATTTGAGACCGATACGACCGGCGGCACCGCGCGCAGACTTGAGACCGATACGACCGGCGGCACCGCGCGCACGCGCCCCGCTGATGCGAGAGGCGCCGCCGAACACACACGCGGCATCGATGCAGCCGGCCACGCGGCGGGTGCACTCGTGGACGACGCGACAGGCAACGCCACAGGCACATTCGACGCCATTGCCACGGGCGGCGCCGCTGCGACGGGCGGCGCCGAGAATGGAGCGAGGCGGCACCCCGGCGCGGCCGCGCCGGCGGTGGCCGGTGTCGGCAGGCCGCACACCCTGAACGTGGCGGACGCCACCGGGCTTGAGAACGTCGTCGACGTCGAGCCGCTCGCGCGTGCGCTGGCCGCGTTCGATGCGCCTGTGGCGTGGTCGATTCGCGTCGCACGGTACATCGACTGGCCGCTTGTCGGGTTGCTGGAAGGGGTTCTTGCGCGCGCCGACGTCCCCGCCCGGTTGCGTGGGCGGATGCTCGTCGCGCTCGTCTACGAGCTCGAGGGCGACGAGCTCGCCCGGTGCGCCGAAGCCAGCGCGGAGGCGTTGCGCATCGCTCGGGCCGAAGGTGACGCGCTGTTGTCGTGCCAGGCGCTCAACGCACGGTACTTCGCGGTGCTCAATCCCGAGCGCCGGCATGAGCTGCCTGTCGTCGGGGCGGAACTGCTCGAGGTCGCGGAGCGCGCCGGGCTGCTCGGGTTTCAGGCTCAGGCGCATCACGTGCTGTACCAGGCGGCGCTGGAGCGCAACGACCTGCGTCTCGCTCAGGAGCACCTCGACCGGGCGCTCGAGCGGTCGACCGCCGGGCAACTCGGCGTGACGCTCTCCGTGATGGCGATTCTCGGCGCGATCCGGGCCTTGTTCGCCGGTGACCACGCGACCGCGGAGCGGATCTACACCGAGCTCGGCGAGCGGATCGAGGCCGCCGGGCAGCCCAACGCCACCCTGGTCGGCATCGTCGGGGTGTTCTTCATCCGGCTCACGCAGGGTCTCGGGCACACCTGGCTGCCGGTGCTCGAGCCGTTGCGCGACCTGCCCACCGCCGAGGCGGAGGCCGGGGAGTTCATCGCCCGTGCGCTCGTCGACGCCGGGCGGCTCGACGAGGCCCGCGCGGCGTGGAAGCCGCACCTGCCGATTCGCGAGGACTACTACTGGCTGGCGATCATGGGGCTGCGCGGTGAGAACGCGGCCGCGCTGGGTGACGTGGCCGTGGCCGCCGAGTGTTACGAGCTGCTGCGGCCATGGGCCGGTCAGTTCGTGGGCCTGGCCAGCGGTACCGTGCCCGGACCTCCGGTCGACCTGGTGCTCGGGCGGCTGGCGATCGCGCTCGGGCAGCCCGCGGACGCCCACTTCGAGGCCGCGAAGGACCTGGCCACCCGGACCGGTGCGACGCCCTGGATGTAGCTCGGGGCGGATTGGATCAGCCGAAGATCAGGCGTTCGCGGCGCAGGAAGCCCGGGCGTACCGCGGCCAGCATCAGGCGCAGCACCGGTCCGGCCAGGCGGTACAGCTCCTCGAGCTCCCCGGCCGTTGCGTACCGCTCGATGCGCGGCAGCTCGAAGCCCATCTTGCCGCCCTTGCGGACCGCGTCCTCGACCTTCTGCCATTGGTCGCCGGAGACGTACCGGCGGATGACCGGGAAGATCGTGCGCTCCTCGTCCTCGATGTGCTCGTCGAGGAGGTCACGCAGCGTGGCCAGCGAGTCGGCCAGGCTCGCGGCCGCATCACGGTCACCGGGCGTAGTGGCGAGAGCGGCGGACTGTATGCGGATGCGGTCGAGCAGCGGGTCGAGCTGGGCGTGGTCGTCGGTGAGCTCGCCGAGGTCGACCTCGGCGCCGGCGGTCGCGCGCAGGACCGGCCACAGGACGTCGTCCTCGGCCTGGTGATGGTGGTGGATGCCGGCGCAGAGGTCGGTCAGGTAGCGGTGGATGGCCTTGGCGCGACCCGGAGTGCCGGCAACGCCACCCTCGGCGATGGCGCGGGTCACCTCGGCGAAGCGGCGGGCGTCGCCGCGCATCGAGCGGTGGTTGATGGTGATGCCGAGGAGGTTGGGTTCGGGGCTCTTCATGCCGTACAGCAGACGACGACCCGATTGGCGGGCACTTAAAGGCGGCTTGGCGGTGGCGGCAAACGCACGATGGCGTTGCCCGGTCAGCGCGCCTCGACGATGCGCTTCAGCGCCTCCAGGTCGGCCCGGACCAGGCCGCTGTCGCGGGCAAAGTCGGCGTCCGACATGCCGGCCTGCCGGCGCAGCGTGAAGACGAGCTCGCTGCCGTCGTCGTGCGGGACGACGCGCAGCGGGTTGTGGAACACCTCGCCGGTGGGGAGGTGGACGGTGTGGTCGAGGACGCCGAGCGGGTTGTCCGGGGCGAAGGTGAGCTCGATGCGGTCGTCGCCGGAGATCGCGTACCAGCGGTCGCCGTCGCGCTCCACGGCGCTGCACAGGCCGGGCGCCCACTCCGGGAGGCGGGCCGGGTCGGCGGCGTACTCGTAGACCTCGGCCGGGGGCCGCGCGATGTGCACGCTGATGTGTCTCGACTCGCTCGCCACGCCCGCCATCCTGCCACGATCGGGTCGGCGATTCCGGCCGCCCCGCTGATTGGTTACCGTTGATGTGTGACGGTGCAGATGCAGTTCACACAGGAATTCTGGAACAACCCCCATCCCGTGTACGCGCAGCTGCGGCAGGAAGCGCCGGTGCACCCGGTGACGCTGCCGAACGGCATCGAGGTCTGGCTCATCACGCGGTACGCGGACTGCAAGGTGGCGCTGGCCGACCCGCGGCTCTCGAAGCGCCAGGGCGCCGGCGACAACGCCCGCCAGCTCGCGCGGCCGGTGAGCACGCCGCTGACCAGGCATCTGCTCGCGAACGATCCGCCCGATCACACCCGGTTGCGGCGGCTGGTGTCGAAGGTGTTCACGGCGCGCCGGGTCGAGGAGCTGCGCCCGCGGATCGGTGAGCTCAGCGCCGCCCTGATCGGGTCGCTGCGCGCGAAGGGCGGCACCGCGGAACAGGACGGCACCGCGGAACAGGACGGCACCGCGGAACAGGACGGCACCGCGGAACAGGACGGCACCGCCGAACAGGACGGCACCGCGGAACAGGACGGCACCGCCGAACAGGACGGCACCGCGGAACAGGACGGCAAGGGCGGCGCCGCGGCGCTGCGCGCCACTGGCGGCTCCGCGGAACTGGTCGAGGATTACGCGGTACACCTCCCGATCCAGGTCATCTGCGAACTGCTCGGGGTGCCGATCGAGGACCAGGCCGACTTCCGGCGCTGGACCGGCGTGATGGTGTCGGCGTCGGCGGGCGGGCCCGGAGTTCCCGAGGCGGCCGCCGCGTTCGTCGGCTACCTGCTGGGGCTCATCGAGCGCAAGCGGTCGGCTCCGGCCGGTGACCTGCTCAGCGCGCTCATCGCGACCAGGGACGAGGGCGACCGGTTCAGCGAGGACGAGCTGACGTCGATGGCGTTCCTGCTGCTGCTGGCCGGGCACGAGACGACGGTGAACCTGATCGGCAACGGGATGTACACGCTGCTGACCCAGCCGGAGGCGTACCGGCGGCTGCGGAAGGACCCGTCGCTGGTGCCGGCCGCGGTCGAGGAGTTCCTGCGGCTGGAGAGCCCCGTGGAGACGGCCACGTCACGGACCGCCACCGAGGCGGTCACGTATGGCGATGTGACGATTCCGGCCGGCGCGATGGTGGCGATCTCGCTGCTCGCGGCCGACCGGGACCCGGAGCGCTTCCCGAACCCCGACGCGTTCGATCTGGATCGGGCCGACAACCAGCATCTGGCGTTCGGGTACGGGATCCACTACTGCCTCGGGGCGCCGCTCGCGCGGCTGGAGGCGCAGATCGCGTTCACGGACCTGCTGACGGCGTTCCCGGACATGCGGCTGGCGGTTCCGCCCGCGGAGGTGGCGTGGCGGACGGGCGTGCTGATCCACGGGCCGAGTGCGTTGCCGGTAACGCTGTAAGAGCTCAGTCGTCGGGCATGTGGCCGCCGGCGCCCAGGAAGAACGCCGAGAGGCCCAGCACCGCCACCACCAGGGCGGCCAGCTTGGTGAAGCGGCCCGTCGGGTCGGCGATCGTGACGTTGAACCAGCCGCGGGGGTCCTTGCGGACGCGTACCGTGTCGCCGACCTTCGGCTCCGTGCTGAGGAACCGCAGCCGGCCCAGGTTCTCGCCCGTCGTGCGGTCGGCGACCTGGTAGGCCGGGAAGCGCTTCTCCGAGACCTTGCTCACGGCGCGCACGACGTGGGTGACCTGGGCGTCGGTGGGGACGCCCTCGCGGGACATGTACGCCGGCAGGACCAGCAGCGCCCCCAGGACCGACGCGAACGTCAGGACCAGCAGCATCACCACGCGGTTGCCGGCCGAATGGTCGGGGGCGCCGAGGCGGTAGAGGAGGTATCCGGGCACGGCCGCGAACAGCGACAGGGCCAGCCCGACCGCCAGCCACGTGAAGCTGGGACCGCCGGCCAGGATGCCGGTCACGATGACGAACGCGGTCGTCAGGACCAGGGCCACCAGCGTCCGCCAGATGCCCTTGATCAATGCGCGCCACGGATAGTGCCTCACGAGTGGCCACCGTAGGCGATCAACGGGCGGAGCGCTGCCCCCGGGTCGGCATCAATTCGCCGGCCCGGGATCAGACCGTGCCGGCCACCCGCTGTACCGCCGCCGAATAGTCGGGAACGGCGGACATCGCCGCGGCCAGGCGCAGGAACGGCAGGGCCTCCCGGGGGCGGCTCTGGCGTTCGAGCGTGCGGCCCAGCAGGTGGCAGGCGTAGTGGTCGCTCGGGTCGCGGTCGACCAGCGTGCGCAGGTGCGTCTCGGCGCGGTTGAGCTGCGCGGAGGCGAAGTACGCACGGGCCAGCCACAGCCGCACCTCGGCGTTGCCGGGCTCCTCGTCCAGCACGCTGGACAGGATCTTGGCGGCCTCGATGGGGTCACCGGCGTCGAAGTAGAGGACTCCCCTGCGGTACTCGGCGATCACGTCGTTCATGGGTATCCACAACGCACGGCGGGTACCGATTGATTCCTAGGGGCTGTATCGAAGTGGATGGCCGGGCTGCGGCGGACTCAGACGCCGCCGGAAACCGTAGCGGTCACACCCCGATACAACCCCGGTATCGGGGCGCGCCCGGCGCGGCCCCAGCCGACGCCTGAGCCTCGCCTCGCTCCGACCCCCACTTCGACACAGCCCCTAGTGCGCCTTCAACCACCCGATCAGGTCGTCGAGCACGCGCTCCTGCTCCGGCTCGTTGTACACCTCGTGGTGCAGGCCCTCGTAGATGTGCAGGGTCAGGTCGGACGAGCCGGCGCGCGCCGCGATCAGGCGGCTCGACTCGGCGTCGACCAGGCCGTCCTCGGAGCCGTGCAGCACCAGCGTGGGCAGCGTGAGCTCGGGCAGGCGGCGCTGGAACACGGCCATCTGCGTGAGCATCGCGCCGCCGAGGCCGGCCGGGACCTTGCCGTGGTGCACGAGCGGGTCCGCGTCGTACTTCGCCACCACCGCCGGGTCCTTCGAGATCAGCTTCGACGGCAGCGACTGCACCGGCGCGCCCGGCGCGATGCGGCCGAGCACCTTCGCGACCGCGATGGCGGGCTTCGGAATACCCTTGCCGGGCACCACCGGCGTGCCGGACAGCACCAGCGCGCGCAGCCCGGCCTGGTGGTCCAGCGCGTACGCGAGCGCGATCATGGCCCCCATGCTGTGCCCGATCAGGAACGGTACCTGCCCCGGATGGCGCTCCCGCACCTGCGTGAAGAGCAGATCCAGATCCCGGGTGTACTCGCTGATGCTCCGCGCCAGCAACCGTTTACCCTCGGAACGTCCGTGCCCGCGATGGTCGGGCGCGTACACGGCGAGCCCGATGTCACCGAGCCGTTGCACCACGTGGTCGTAGCGCCGGGCGTGCTCTCCCATCCCGTGCGAGAGCACCACGACCCCGGTCGCGCCGCCCTCGGGCCGCCACACGTCGTAGACGATCCGGACGCCGCCGCCACCGGTCAGAGCGAGCTCTTCACGCTGCATGGCTGCATGGTCCGCCGCACGCCCGCGCTCCGCAAGGAGGCTCACGGCGTTCGTGACGAACTGGCCACCGCCCGTCACGTTCTCGCCAGCGCCTCCGCCGGCGTGAGGCGAGCCGCCCGGCGGGCCGGATAGGAGCCGGCCACGGCGCCCAGGGCGACCGCGGCGACGATCCGGGCGGGCAGGACCAGGGGCGGCGCATGAACAGGGCGTACCCGATGGCGGCGGCCAGGCCGAAAGCGCGCTCCCGGCCCCTCCCGATGTCCGCCGTGGGTCACGAACATCTCACTCTGTGCGCTCGGCGGCCGATCTCTCGATGCAGAACTCGTTGCCCTCGGGATCGGTGAGCACGACCCAGCCGGTACCGTCTGGACGTCTGAAATCACCGATACGAGAGGCGCCCAGGGCAAGCACCCGCTCCACCTCCTCGTCGCGGGTCGCATCCAGCGGCTGGACATCGAAGTGGATGCGGTTCTTCACGCTCTTGGGCTCGGGGACGCGGATGAACAGCAAGCCGGCGGAGCCGTCTGGGGCAAGGATGAGCGCCTGATCATGCGTGGGCAGGTTGGGGTCGTTGGGTTGTTCCTCGTAGCCGGTAATCGCACTCCAGAAGAGGGACAAGCGGTACGGATCGGCGCAGTCGATCGTGATGTGCCTGATGCGGACGGTCATTGCGTCAAGGTATATGTGACAACGGTGTTGCCGCCGAGAGGAGCCGAAGGTTGCTGACAGCTGGCCCGGCGTGGACGGCCCCGGCCGACCGCCCGCAGACGCCCGCACCGCTGCTGAGCGGCGCCGAAGAGGTGCTGGTCCTGACCGGCGCGGCCGACCTCGGGTTCGCCGAGGCCTGCCTGCGCCAGGCCCGGGCCGCCGGCGCCCGCACCACCGTGCTGTACGACGCGCGCGCCGGCGCTACGGTGGGTGACGGCTCGGCCGCGGTACGCGATGTGCTGCCCATCCCCGTCCTGCCCCGCTCCGGAGGCGCCTTCCGGGCACGCGTGGTGATCGCGGCGTCACCGAGCGCGGCCACGGTGTCGATCGGCTCCGGCGACGCCACGCCCGGCGGCTGGGGGCGCGACGCGGAGGTGTGGACGCACCTGACGGCGGACGGCGCGACGGTACCGACACTGATCACCGACCTCGCGGACTGGCTGCGGCGCCTGCCCGGCCTGCTGTGGATCGAGGCCCTGGGCGTGGAGCGCCTCGAGGCGGTCGCGGCGCTGCTGAGCGCCCGCCCGCACGCCGCCGAGCCCGACGAGCCGCTCCTGCTGGTCAACGACCAGGTGCCGATCGTGGAGCAGCTGCCGTTCGCGGCAGGCGCGGACCGGCTCGGGGTCGCGACGAGCGCGTTCGACCCGGCCGGGCGCGCGTTCGGCGAGATCGCCCGCGCGGTGCGCGCGTTGCAGGTGAGCCTGCTGGTGCCGCCCGGGGTGCGCTGCGACGTGGCCGGGCTGACCGGCGCGCTCGACGAGGTCGGCGGGTTCGACGAGACCGGCGAGGTGCTCGTGCAGACGCCGGCGGGCGGACGGTACCGCGGCGCCGGGCTCGTCGAGTGGTGGACCGGCGACGCCGGCGTGCTCGTCACCGGCGGCCTGGAGTGCACGCCCGAGTCACTGCTGGTGACGGCGGCCGACCCGGGCGGCAACTGCGAGCTGGCCCTGCTGCAGGAGGTGACCGCGTCGCTGCTGGACGAGCTGGAGGCGCGCGACATCACTCTCGGCGATGGTTCGCTCGCCGTCCGTACCCCGGAGCCGGTGCCGCCCGCCACGACCCGCGTGCTCGCGGTGCGTGTGCACGCCGACCGGGTCGAGGCGAGCCTGGTCGCGGCCGGCTCGACGGCGCCCGACGGGCTCGTGGTGACCGCCGGCGAGACGTCGGTGAAGCTGCCGTGGAGCGGGGCGGAGGAGCGGTTGCACACGTACGTGGCGGAGGACGTGCGGCTCGGCGGCCGCTCGGCGCAGGTCCGGGCCGCGGACGGTACGCAGCTGGGCACCGCCGTCGTGAACGACGTCGCCGTGGCCGTGACCCGCTACAGCCACGCGTCGCCGCTGGAGTTCCGCGAGCTGGCGAGCGTGTTCGGCGACGCCTCGGACCTCGACGCGCTCTTCGCCGCCGTCGCCCAGCTCGCCTCCGGGCGCACCCCGCGCCACGGCGTGCCCGTCGCCGAGCGCCGCGCCGCCGAGGAGGAGCGGCTGCAGGGCATCGTCGGCCCGGCGCTGCTCGACTTCGCCTTCGGCCGCGCCGCGGTGGACGCCGCCGACGAGCTCGGGATCGCGGTCATGGGCATGGACGCGGGCCAGATCGAGCGCCTGCGCCAGCAGGTGCTGCGCCTCGGCGGGGCGGCCGCGGGCTGGCCGCTGCCGGCCCGGCTGGCCGCGTTCCGCATCGTGCTCGTGCTCGCCGCGGCCGGCCTGTGGCCCGCGCCCCAGGACTGGACGCCGCTGGTGGCGGCCGGCCTCGACTCGCTGGTCGCGGCCGACGACGAGGCGTTCGCCGCGGAGCAGGCCGCGCTCGCGACGGTCGGCATCGCGGCGGTACACCACGGTCACCTCCTGTCACCGCTCGGCGGCTTCGAGGAGCTGCGCGCCCAGGTCCGCCTGGACGAGGCCCCGCCCGCCGAGATCGTCGCGCGCTACGCGAACGGCCTGGCCGGCGACGTCCTCGGCCCCGAGTTCCGCGCCGAGGACATCGCCGCCGACGCCGGGGAGCTGCTCGTGCGCTCCGCGTTCGACGACGCGGTCGACGCGATTCCGGAGTCGATCGGTACCGTGCAGCGCTCCGACGCGGGCGGCGTGCTGGTCGACACCTCGAAGGACCCGCGGCGCACGGCGCTGCTCGTCCTGGACCTGCTGCGCGACTTCCCCGACACGCACGTGACCGTCCGGGGCGCCGCCGGCACCGATACCCACGGCTGGTGGAACGGCCGCCGGCTCGTGCTGCTGCAGCCGTTCGGCGGGCGGTGGCGGGGTTCGCTGTGGCCGGGCCTGATGACGGGCATCGCCACGTACGCGAAGGGCGCCTCCCCCCTCCCGACCGCGTCCCGCACCTGGATCACGGAGGTCGCCGAGATGGGCGAGGGCTGAGACCCGCCGGATTATCGAATTACGATTATCGGCAATCCCCCGACGATAATCCGCCCACCTTCCCCCGATTACGGTGCGATCACTGCTCGGGGTCGCAAGGCCGACGATCGAGGACGAGGCCGGGCGGGCCGCATTCGGTCAGCGCGGCAACCCCGTTTCCCGGCCCTGGGAGCTGGCGACGACATCTCGCGCCGCGGGCCGGGGCCGCAAGGCGCGAAACATCTGGGCGCCGTCCGACCGGTATCGCCAATGCACAACGGCGGGGGCACGGCGCAGTGGTCACGAATGGGCAGACCGGCGACCAGCTACCGACATCTGGCAATTCGGCGCCAGGCACCGGGCTCCCAGCACCCGGGACCCGGCACCCAGCATCGCCCACGCGCAACGGGGCGGACGCGGCGCCGTTCGGACGGACGGGCGGGCGGCGACTGGCATCCGATATCCGGTATCGCCCGCGCGCGTCGACATGGCCCTGGCTAAGGCCGGCGACACCTGCCCCGAGGAGATCTCCGCGGGCTAGTGGCACCAGCGCGGCGCAGTAGTGACGGATAGGCGGCTCCAGCAGGGCGTACTTGTACGCAGACGGCGCCGGTGCGGCGCTGCACGCTGCGTGCATGAAGCACAACGCAGTCGTCCTCGGCGGCAGCGTCGCCGGGCTCCTCGCGGCGGCCGCACTCGCGCCGCGGTACGACACCATCGAGATCATTGAGCGGGACGTTCTCCCGGCCGGGCCGCAGGCTCGGCGGGGGGCGCCCCAAGGGCGGCACGTGCACGCGATGCTGCCCCGCGGGCTCCAGGCGATCGAAGGCCTGCTGCCCGGAATCACCGAGCGGCTCGAGGCGGCCGGCGGGATGCGCGGCGACGTGCTCGGCAACGCGCGCTGGCACCTCAACGGCCGGACCTTGCGCCGGCGGGACATCGGCCTCGCCGCGATCACCGCCAGCCGGGCGCTCATCGAGGCCACGATCCGGGCCGCGGTCCGGGAACTGCCGAACGTCACCATCACCGACGGTCACGACATAGTCGGTTTTGCCGCGGGCCGGGCCGTGCGCATCACCGGGCGGCACGGGCAGGGCTCGCGGGTCGTGCCGGCGACGCTCGTCGTCGACGCCACCGGGCGCGGTTCGCGCATGCCGCAGTGGCTCGTCGCGCTCGGCGGGGCGGCGGCGCCGCGGGACGAGGTGCCGATCGACCTGCGGTACGCCTCGCGCGTGTTCGAGGGCGACCTGCTCGGCGACGCCCTCGTGGTCGTCACCGCGCGGTACCCGGGGCAGCGGCGCAGCTCGGTGATGCAGCGGCTCGAGGGCGGCCGCGTCCTGGTGACGCTCGCCGGGGTGCACGGGGAACGGCCGCCGGGCGATCCGGCCGGGTTCGCCGCCTACGCCGACACGCTCGCCGTCGCCGACACCGCCAAGGTCATCGCCGAGGGGCGGCCGGTCGGCGACGCGGTCCCGTTCCATTTTCCCGCGTACGTGCGGCACCGGTACGACCAGGCCGAGCTCCCGCCGGGCGTCGTCGTGATCGGCGACGCGGCGTGTGCGTTCAACCCCGTGTACGGGCAGGGCATGTCGGTGGCGGCGATGTCGGCCGAGCTGCTGCGCGAGGACGACGACCCGCGGCGCTTCCACGCCGGGCAGGCCCGGCTGCAGGAGGCGCCGTGGACCCTGGCCGTCGGCGCGGACCTGGCCCTCGACGGCCCGCCCGCGACCGGACCGTCGGCCGGACCCGCAACCGGACCATCGACCGGACCGGCGGCCGGACCCGCAACCGGACCATCGACCGGACCGGCGGCCGGACCCGCAACCGGACCGTCGACCGGATCGGCGGCCGGACCCGCAACCGGACCGTCGACCGGATCGGCGACCGGATCGGCGACCGGGCCCGCAACCGGACCGTCGACCGGGCCCACGACCGGGCCCGCCGCCGGGCCGGCGGCGATGCTCCGGGCGCTGCAACTGGCCGCGGTCGAGGACGCCGACCTGGCCGAGGCGTTCATCCGGGTGACGTCGCTCGTCGACCCGCCGTCGGCGCTCGGCGCGCCCTGGATCGCGCAGCGTCTGCAAGCAAGGCAGCGACCGCCGGAAGAGCAGAAGACCGCCTAGCGATCACGCGAAAAACAGAAAAACAGAAAAGCGAGCAGAGACCAGCACACCGCCGGCCCGCCACGGCGTTTCGCGCGAGACGGGCAGGCACGACTGTGTAGGCAGAAAGCACAGCGGCCGGCGTCCTAGGAACGGACGCCGGCCGCGCAACGAGCAGCAGGGCTCAGAAGCCGCGCGCCAGCCGGTAGTAGGCCGCGTTCCAGCGGACCTCCTTGGCGAACTGCCGCGCCGTGGTGTTCTGGTCGATGACCAGCAGCTCCGTGCCCACCATCTCCGCGAGGTCGTGCAGCTCCTCCACCCCGACCGCCTGCGACAGCACCGTGTGGTGCGGGCCCCCGGCGGTCAGCCAGGACTCGGCCGAGGTCGCGAGGTCCGGGGCCGGCTTCCACACCGCGCGGGCCACCGGCAGCTTCGGCAGCGGGGCCGACGGCGGGACGACCTCGATCTCGTTGGCCACCAGGCGGAACCGCTCCCCCAGGTCGGCCAGGCCGAGCACGACCGCCGGGCCGGGCGCGGCGTCGAAGACCAGGCGGACCGGGTCCTCGCGGCCGCCGATGCCGAGCGGGTGGATCTCGCACGACGGGGTGTCGGCCGCGATCGACGGGCAGACCTCGAGCATGTGGGCGCCGAGGATGACCTCCTGGCCGGGCGTGAGGTCGTACGTGTAGTCCTCCATGAACGACGTCCCGCCCCCCGGGACCATCGCCTTGAGGGTGCGCACGAGCACGGAGGTCTTCCAGTCGCCCTCGCCGCCGAAGCCGTACCCGTCGGCCATGAGGCGCTGCACGGCCAGGCCCGGCAGCTGCCGCAGCCCGCCGAGGTCCTCGAAGTTCGTCGTGAACGCCTTGTACCCGCCCGCCTCGAGGAACGAGCGCAGGCCGAGCTCGATGCGGGCGGCGTACCGCAGCGCGTCGGCCCGCTCCCCCAGCAGGGCCGACGCCACGCGGTAGGTGTCGGCGTACTCCTTCACGAGCCGGTCGACGTCGGCGTCCAGCGACGCGTCGACAGCCTCGACGAGGTCGTTGACGCCGTAGGTGTTCACCGAGACGCCGAAGCGCAGCTGGGCCTCGACCTTGTCGCCCTCGGTCACGGCCACGTCGCGCATGTTGTCGCCGAAGCGGACGAGCTTGAGCGAGCGCATCTCGGCGTAGCCGGCCGCGGCCCGGGCCCAGGCGCCGATGCGCTGGGCCACGCGCGGGTCGGACACGTGCCCGGCCACCGTCTTGCGGGGGACGCCGAGGCGGGACTGGATGTACCCGAACTCGCGGTCGCCGTGCGCGGCCTGGTTGAGGTTCATGAAGTCCATGTCGATGTCGGACCACGGCAGCTCGACGTTGGCCTGCGTGTGCAGGTGCAGCAGCGGGGTGCGCAGCGCGTCGAGGCCGGCGATCCACATCTTCGCCGGGGAGAACGTGTGCATCCAGGCGACGACGCCGACCACGTTCGGGTCGGCGCCGGCCTCGAGGCACACCCGCAGGATGTCGCCGGCCGAGGTGAGCACCGGCTTCCACACCACCCGCGGGCCCACGGCCGGCGACTCGTCGAGGGTCGCGGCGATCTGGCGCGACTGCGACGCCACCTGCTCCAGGGTCTCCGGTCCGTAGAGCCCCTGGCTACCGGTGAGGAACCAAATCTCGTGCGTCGTCATCGTGCGCCCTTCTGGCCGTAAACGTTCTGGTATCGGTCGAACAGGGAGTCGACGGCCTCGGCGGGCAGCCGCTCCACGGGACCGAGCTGACGGGCGAGGTGCATGGTGCGGGCCACGTCCTCGCACATGACGGCCGCCTTGACGGCGGCCTTGGCGGTCTTGCCGATGGTGAACGGCCCGTGCTGGCGCATCAGGACCGCCGGCGAGCGGTGCCCCTGGAGGGTCTCGACGATGCCCCGGCCGATCGCGTCGGAGCCGATGAGCGCGAACGGCCCGATCGGGATGTCCCCGCCGAACTCGTCGCCCATCGCCGTGATCGAGCACGGGATCGGCTCGCCGCGGGCGGCCCAGGCGGTCGCGTACGGGCTGTGCGTGTGCACGACCCCGCCGACCTCGGGCATGTGGGCGTAGACGTACCCGTGCGCCTCCGTGTCCGACGACGGCGCGTGGCGCCCCTCGACGAGCTTGCCCGAAAAGTCGGCGACGACCATGTCGTCCGGGGTCAGCTCGTCGTAGGAGACGCCGGAGGGCTTGATGACGAGCAGCTCCTCGCCCGGCACCCGGGCCGAGACGTTCCCCGCGGTCCACGTCACCAGGCCCCAGCGGGTGAGCTCGGCGTGCAGGGCGCACACCTCCTCACGAAGTCGCCGGATCACCGGGCGACCTCTTCCCGCAGCGTCCGCAGCCGGTGCAGCACGTCGTTGGTACCCCTTCCGAAGTAGTCGTGCAGGGTCACGTACTCGGCGTAGAGCCGGTCGTAGACGTCCGCCGCCGAGGAGTCCGGAACGTAGACCGCGCGCGAGACCTTGCCCATCGCCTCGGCCGCGGCCCGGATGTCGGGGTAGACGCCCGCGGCGACCGCGGCGTGCATCGCCGAACCGAGCGCGGGGCCCTGCTCCGAGCCGATGATCGAGATCGGCCGGCGCAGCACGTCGGCGTAGATCTGCATCAGGAAACGGTTGCGCAGCAGGCCGCCCGCCGCGATGAACTCGACGACCGGAACGCCCGAGGACTCGAGCGTCTCGACGATGGTCCGGGTGCCGAAGGCGGTCGCCTCGACGAGGGCGCGGTACACGTCCTCGGGCCGGGTGTGCAGCGTCTGGCCCACGATGACGCCGGACAGGCCGTGGTCGACGAGGACCGACCGGTTGCCGTTGTGCCAGTCCAGCGCCACGAGGCCGTGCTCGCCGGGCTTCTGGGCCGCGGCGCGCTCGGTGAGCTCGTCGTGGGACAGGCCGCCCGAGAGCAGCGTCTCGACGTACCAGCCGAAGATGTCGCCGACGCCGGACTGGCCGGCCTCGAAGCCCCACAGGCCCGGGATGATGCCGTCCTGCACGACGCCGCACATGCCCGGCACCTCGCGCAGCTCGGCGCCGCTCATCACGTGGCAGGTCGAGGTGCCCATGATGGCCACAAGCTGCCCGGGCTCGACCGCCTTGGCGGCCGGCGCGGTCACGTGCGCGTCGACGTTGCCGACCGCGACGGCGATCCCGGCCGGCAGCCCGGTCCAGGCCGCCGCCTGCTCGGTGAGCCCGCCGGCCCGCCCGCCGAGCGGGGCGAGCGGTCCGTCCACCTTGGACACCCAGTCGCCGAAGCCGGGGTCGAGCGCCTCCAGGAACGCCTTCGACGGGTAGGCGCCGTCCTGGTAGACGCCCTTGTACCCGGCCAGGCCGACCATGCGCGTCTCCACGCCGGCCAGCTGCCAGACGATCCAGTCGGCGGCCTCGATGAAGCGCTCGGCCCGCGCGTAGACGTCCGGCGCCTCCTCCAGCACCTGCAACGCCTTGGCCAGCTGCCACTCCGAGGAGAGCTTCCCGCCGTACCGCGAAATCCAGGGCTCCTGCCGGGAATGGGCGAGCTCGTTGATCCGGTCGGCCTGCCCCTGTGCGGCGTGGTGCTTCCACAGCTTCGGATAGGCGTGCCGGTCCGCCGGCAGCACCTCGCACAGCGGGGTGCCGTCGGCGAGCACGGGCAGGAACGTGCACGCGGTGAAGTCGGTC
This sequence comes from Dactylosporangium sp. McL0621, assembly GCF_049995355.1. NCBI lineage: Bacteria > Bacillati > Actinomycetota > Actinomycetes > Micromonosporales > Micromonosporaceae > Dactylosporangium > Dactylosporangium sp. McL0621. The sequence goes on along the minus strand of NZ_CP188259.1, from coordinate 6,084,898 downwards.
GCGATGCCGACGACGTCGCCCGGGTCGATGCCGGCCGCGGCCACCGCCTGCGGTACCGCGGTGCGCAGCACGTCGATCCAGTCCGACGGTATCTGCAGTGCCCAATGTGGAGGGAGGGGGTCCCCGGTCGCCGGCAGGGTGCGCTCGACGGCGCCGTGCCGGTACTCGTGGACGGCCGTGGCGACCTCGGCCCCGTCATCCGCCCGGACGACGAGTGCGCGCCCGGACAGGGTGCCGAAGTCGACGCCGACTACGTATTGGGTCATCTGCTACTCCGTGCGGTCTGTTTCCTGGTCACCGTCCGCTGCAGCACGATGAAGACGAACAGCAGCGCACCGATGAAAATCTTGGTCCACCACGAGCTGAGGGTGCCCTCGAACGTGATGATGCTCTGGATGAGCCCGAGGACGCCGATGCCCAGGACGGTGCCGAGCACGTAGCCGGACCCGCCGGTGAGCACCGTGCCGCCGATGACGACGGCCGCGATCGCGTCGAGCTCCATGCCCAGCGCGTTGAGGCCGTAGCCCGAGGGCGTGTAGAACGTCAGCAGCACGCCGCCGAGTGCGGAGCACAGCCCGCTGATGGTGTAGACGCCGATCCGGGTACGCCCGACGGGAAGACCCATCAGCAGCGCCGACTGCTGGTTGCCGCCGAGGGCGTAGACGTTACGGCCGAAGCGGGTGTACGCCAGGACGTAGGCGGCCACCGCGACGACCAGCAAGGCGATGACGACGCTCCAGGAGACGTGGAAGCCGCCGAAGCGCACCTTGTCGGAGGCGATCTCGTTCCAGAACTCGTTCGTGATCGGGATCGAGTCCGTGCTGATGACGTAGCAGGTCCCGCGGGCCAGGAACATGCCGGCGAGGGTCGCGATGAACGGCTGGATGTCGAAGAAGTGGATGATCGCGCCCATGCCGAGGCCGATGAGGCCGCCGACGGCGAGCACCACGACGAACACGACGCCCGGGTTGACGCCCTTCTCCAGCAGCGACGCGGCGATCATCGTGGTGAGCGCGACGACCGCGCCGACGGACAGGTCGATGCCGCCGGTGAGGATCACGAACGTCATGCCGACCGCGACCACGAGCAGGAACGCGTTGTCGATGAAGACGTTCAGCACGATCTGCGTGTCGTCGAAGCCCTCGTAGCGCACGACGCCCGCGCCGTACATGACGCACAGCAGGATGCCGGTCGCCATCGCGGGCTTGCGCAGCCACGCGGCCACGACCTGCTGCCAGTCGCGGCCCTTCACACTGTCCACTGTGCTCATGCCCCGACCTGCACCTTCTCGTCGGTCCGCACCGTCAGCGGGGCGGGGCGCCGGCGCTGGAACTTGGCGCGGAACTTCGGCGACTGCGCCAGGCACAGGACGATGACGACGATCGCCTTGAACAGCAGCGTCACCTCTGGCGGTACACCCACCGTATAGATGGTGATGTCGAGGGTTTTGATGATGACCGCGCCGAGCACCGTGCCGGCGATCGAGAACCGGCCGCCGGACAGCGAGGTGCCGCCGATGACCACGGCGAGGATCGCGTCGAGCTCGATGAGCAGGCCGGCGTTGTTGCCGTCGGCGCTGGAGACGTTCGAGCTGATCATCAGCCCGGCGACGGCGGCGCAGACCGCGGCGAAGACGTACACACTGAGGATCAGCCACCGCGACTTGATGCCCGCCAGCCGGGACGCCTCGGCGTTGCCGCCGACCGCCTCCAGCAGCATGCCGAGCGCCGAGCGGCGCACGAACACGGCGGCCAGCGCGATGACCGCGGCGGCGATGAGCACGCACACCGGCAGGGACAGCCAGTAGCCGGCCCCGATCATCTTGTACGGCCCGCTGTTGACCGTGATGATCTGCCCGTCGGTGATGAGCTGGGCGAGGCCGCGCCCGGCGACCATGAGGATCAGCGTGGCGATGATCGGTTGAATACCGATCGTGGCCACGAGGAACCCGTTCCATGCCCCGAGCACCAGTGCGAGGACGATGGCGACGGCGACCGCCCCGAGTACCCCCGCGACGCTGCCCTGGTCGCCGAGGTCGCTGATGCGCAGGCACGCGATGGCGCCCGCGATGGCGACGACGGCGCCGACGGACAGGTCGATGCCGCCGGTGGCGATGACGAGCGTCATGCCGAGCGCGACCAGCGCGAGCGGCGCGGAGTTGCGCAGGATGTCGATGAGGCTGCCGTAGAGGTGCCCGCCGCGCAGCTCGACCTTGAAGAACGTGTGCGAGAAGAAGACGTTCGTCACGAGCAGGATGACGAGCACGGCGATCGGCCAGATGAAGCGCTTCATGCGGTACCGCCTCCCTCGGCGATTGCGGCCATGAGCCGGTCCGTGTCGACGTCGTCGGTGTTCGCCAGCTCGGCCACGATCCGCCGGTCGCGCAGGATCGCGATCTTGTGGCTGAGCCGGAGCACCTCCTCGAGCTCGGCGGAGATGAACAGCACCGCCATGCCCCCGTCGGAGAGCTCGGTGACCAGCCGCTGGATCTCGGCCTTGGCCCCGACGTCGATGCCCCGGGTGGGCTCGTCGAGGATCAGCAGCCGCGGCTCGGTGATGAGCCAGCGCGCGAGCAGCACCTTCTGCTGGTTGCCGCCGCTGAGGTTCCGCACGGGCAGGTCGGGGTTGGCCGGGCGGATGTCGAGGGCCTTGATGTACTTGTCGACGAGCTCGTCCTTGCGCTGCCGGGACAGCGGCCGGGACCAGCCCCGCGCCGCCTGCATGGCCAGGACGATGTTCTCGCGCACCGACAGCTCCTCGACGAGGCCCTCGGTGCGGCGGTTCTCGGAGCAGAACGCGATGTCGTGCTCCATCGCGGTGCGCGGGCCGTGCATGGCGACCGGCTTGCCGTCGATGCTGAGCGAGCCGCTGTCGGCCTTGTCAGCGCCGAAGAACAAACGGGCGGCTTCGGTACGTCCTGAGCCGAGCAGTCCCGCCAGCCCGACGACCTCACCCTTGTGGATCGTCAGGCTGAACGGTGCGATGGAGCCGCTCCGGCCGAGCGCCTCGGCCTCGACCACCGGCTCGGCGTTGTCGAGGCGCCGCTTGGGCTGGTCCTCGAGGCGCTCGAGGATGGCCAGCTCCTTGCCGATCATGAGGCTGACCAGCTCCAGCTGCGGCAGGTCGGCGACGACGTGCTCACCGACCAGCCGGCCGTTGCGCAGGATCGTCATCCGGTCGCAGATCTCGTAGACCTGGTCGAGGAAGTGCGAGACGAACAGGATCGCCATGCCCTCGTCCTTGAGCTGCCGCATGATGCGGAACAGCTGCTTGACCTCGCCGGCGTCGAGACTGGAGGTCGGCTCGTCCAGGACGAGGACCTTGGCCTCGACGTCGATGGCGCGGGCGATGGCGACCATCTGCTGCACCGCGATCGAGTACTGCGACAGCGGCGCCGAGACGTCGATGTCGAGCTCGAGGCGGTGCAGCAGCTCGGCCGCCCGCTTGCGCATGGTGCCCCAGCGGATGTGGCCGAAGGTGCGGGGTTCCCGGCCGATGAAGACGTTCTCGGCGACCGAGAGGTTCGGGCAGAGGTTGACCTCCTGGTAGACCGTGCTGATGCCGGCCTGGGTGGCCTGCAGCGGCCCGGTAAAGCTCACCGGGGTGCCGTCGAGGACGATCTCGCCCGCGTCGTTGCTGTAGACCCCCGTGAGCACCTTGATCAGGGTGGACTTCCCGGCGCCGTTCTCGCCCATGAGGGCGTGGACCTCGCCTGGCAACAGGCGGAAGTCCACGTCCTGCAGGGCCATGACACCCGGGAACTGCTTGGTGATGCCGGTCATGGTCAGCATGGTTCAGTCAGACTCTTTAGTACTTGCGGTCCGGGAGGGCGGCCTTGGCCTGCTCGGGCGTGAACTCGCTCTCCACGGTCAGGATGCGGGGCTCGACCGACTGGCCCGCGACGACCTTCTTGGCGAGGTCCATGAGCTGAGGGCCAAGCAGCGGGCTGCACTCGACGATGTGGTTGATCTTGCCGGCGGCCAGGGCGGTCATGCCGTCCTTGACCGCGTCAACCGAGATGATCTTGATGTCGGTGCCGGGCTTCTTGCCGGCCGCCTCGATCGCCTCGATGGCGCCCAGGGCCATGTCGTCGTTGTGCGCGTACAGCACGTCGATCTTCGGGTTGGCCTTCAGGAAGGCCTCCATGACCTCTTTGCCCTTGGCCCGCGTGAAGTCACCGGTCTGCGACGCGATGATCTTCAGGTTGGGGCTGCCCTTGATCGCGTCGGCGAAGCCCGACTTGCGGTCGTTGGCCGGGGCCGAGCCCGTCGTGCCCTGCAGCTCGACGATGTTCACCGGGTCGGTCTTGCCCTTGTACTCGTTGACCAGCCAGTCGCCGGCCTTCTTGCCCTCGACGACGAAGTCGGAGCCGAGGAATGTCTTGTACAGCGTGGTGTCCTTGGAGTCCACCGCGCGGTCGGTCAGGATGACCGGGATCTTCGCGTCCTTGGCCTCCTTGAGCACCGTGTCCCAGCCGGACTCGACGACCGGCGAGAACGCGATGACGTCGACCTTCTGCGCAATGTAGTTGCGGATGGCCTTGATCTGGTTCTCCTGCTTCTGCTGCGCGTCGGAGAACTTCAGGTCGATGCCCGCGGCGGCCGCGGCATCCTGGATCGACTTGGTGTTCGCCGTGCGCCAGCCACTCTCGGCGCCGACCTGCGCGAAGCCCAGGACGATCTTCTTGTCAGCCTTGGGAGCGGTGCCGCCACCGGCATCATCGCTCTTCTCCCCGCCGCACGCGCCGAGCGCGCCGAGCAGGAGTACGCCGCCGACTACGGCAGCGGACCATCTCTTCAGCACTGCGTCTGTCCCTTCGGAGATAGCGTTAACGTTCACATCTACAGGCAGATGGCCACACGCCAGGGGTGTTCGGCGGTGACCCGGTGCCGCTTGTGGCCTGATTGCATTGGCCGTCGCGGTTGTATTTCGAGAGTGTTAGCGTTCTCATCCCGGGCGTCAAGTAGCGGCGACCGAGATGTTGCCGGAAGGAGACACTCCGTGGCTGCAGCTGTCATCGGGCCGGACCGCGGCCGGCGTGGTCCCGTTGCGCACACCGGCGCCGGTCCTGACCTGGACGCCGTCGACCCGCCGCTGCGCAAGGTGGGCATGCGCGACGTGGCCCGGCTGGCCGGCGTCTCGCACCAGACGGTGTCGCGGGTCCTCAACGATCTGCCGAACGTCAGCGCGGCCACGCGGGAGCGGGTGCTCGACGCCGTGCGGGTGCTCAACTACCGCCGCAACCTGGCCGCGCGCACGCTGGTCACGTCCCGCTCGCGCACCATCGGCCTGATCGGCTTCGAGACCACCCTGGCCGGCCCGGCGTCGATGATCTACGGCATCGAGAAGGCGGCGCGCGAGGCCGGCTACTACGTCAGCATCGCGACCGTACGCTCGCTGGAGCGCCACGCCGTGCTGGACGCGGTCGAGCAGCTGTGCGCGCAGGCCGTCGAGGGCATCATCGCGATCGCGCCGAAGAACTCGGTGGCCGACGCGCTGACCCAGGTACCGCTGGGCACGCCGGCGGTCGGCGTGGGCGGCGCCGACGACGGGTACGTGCCGATGCTGCGCGTGGACAACGTGCGCGGCGCCTGCATGGCCACGAGCCACCTCCTCGACCTCGGCCACGAGACCGTCCACCACGTGCCGGGCCCGGCCGACTGGCCCGAGGCGCGCGACCGCATCGACGGGTGGCGCCAGACCCTGCACGCGGCGGGCGCGCCGGTGCCGCCGATCGAGCCGGGCGACTGGAGCGCGCGGTCGGGGTACCTGCGCGGCCAGCACCTGGCCGCCGACACGCGCGTGACGGCGGTCTTCTGCGGCAACGACCACATCGCCCTGGGCGTGCTGCGCGCGTTCCACGAGGCGGGCCGCGCAGTGCCGGCGCGGGTGAGCGTGGTGGGCTTCGACGACACCCCGGAGTCGGGCTTCTTCCTGCCGCCGCTGACGACCATCCACCAGGACTTCGCCGAGCTGGGCCGGCGCAGCGTGGAACTGCTTGTCGCCCAGCTGACGGGCGCGCAACCATCGCAACCGGGCCCGGTTCACCTGTCGCCGCACCTGGTCGTCCGCGCTTCGGCCAACGCCGCCCCGTGAGTCGTTTGTACCTACTAGTATGTACGGATGAGCTTCGGATCTGAGCTGCGGCCCGCCGTATTCGACCGCGAGGCGGGCCGGCGGCTGCTCGCGGAGATGCAGGACGACGAGACGTACGAGGCGGCCATTGCGCCGCTGGAGGAGCTGGCGCCCGGCTTTCCCGACTGGATCGTGACGAGCCTGTTCGGGGGCACCTATCAGCGCCCGGGCCTGGAGCTGCGCGATCGGCAGATCGCGACCTTGGCCGCGCTGGCGGCGCTCGGGTCGGTGGAGCCGCAGCTGGTCGGGCATGTGCGTACGGCGCTGCGGATCGGGATGAGCCGCGAGGAGGTGGTGGAGGTGTTCGTGCATTTGGCGCCGTACCTCGGCACGCCGCGCGCTCTGGCCGCCTTGCGGTGCGTGCGGACGGCCTTCGAGGCATGACCACGACGATCCGCACGGCGGGCGCCGTCGCCCCTTGGTGGAGCACGGCGCGCGCCCACGCTGCTGTGCCGTCCGCGGCACACGCCCACGCTGCTGTGCCGTCCGCGGCACACGCCCACGCTGCTGTGCCGTCCGCGGCACACGCCCACACCGCTGTGCCGTCCGCGGCACACGCCCACACCGCTGTGCCGTCCGCGGCACACGCCCACACCGCTGTGCCGTCCGCGGCACACGCCCACACCGCTGTGCCGTCCGCGGCACACGCCCACACCGCTGTGCCGTCCGCGGCACACGCCCACACCGCTGTGCCGTCCGCGGCACACGCCCACACCGCTGTGCCGTCCGCGGCACACGCCCACACCGCTGTGCCGTCCGCGGCACGCACACACGCCGCTTTGCGGTCGGCGGCACGGGCCGCCGCCGCTTTCTGGTGCACGGCGCGCGGACTCGGCACACTCCGCGCCCTCGCCCCCTTAGGGTGCCCACGGACGGCGTCCGACGCATGACCGCGACGATCCGCACGGTGACCGGCGACGTGCCCGGACTCGGCATCACGGACGCCCACGACCACCTGTTCTTCCGCAGCCGGGCACTACCGGGCCAGGAGCTCGACGACATCGCCGCGGCGCGCGGAGAGCTGACCGCGTTCGCGACCGCAGGCGGATCTGCCATGGTCCAGTGGACCCCGCTGGGCCTCGGCCGCGGCGCCGAGTCACTCCCGGACCTGTCGCGCGAGACGGGGGTACGGATCGTGGCCGCGACCGGCCTGCACCGAGCCGAACACTACGCACCGGAGCTACTGACCCGAGTCATGCCCCGCCTGGCCGAGCTGTTCACGACCGAGCTGACGACCGGCATCGGCACCACCGGCGTACGAGCGGGCCTGATCAAGGTGGCCGGCGGCTTCCACGGACTCGACACGCACGCACGATCAACCCTGCACGCCGCGGCCGCCGCGTCCACGGCCACGGGGGCGCCGATCGCGGTACACCTGGAGGCCGGCACCGCCTCAGCCGAGGTACTCGACTTCCTAGATGTAGCACCGTCAAAGGTAATCCTGGGCCATTTGGAACGATTCCCGGACGTATCGACCGCGGTGGAGGCGGCCGCGCGCGGCGCATTCGTCGCCCTGGACGGCCCGTCGCGAGCGAACGCGGCAACCGACTGGCGCCTGCGAGACCTGACAACGGCCATAATCGAGGCGGGCCACGCCGACCAGCTGCTCTTCGGCGGCGACACCACAACCGCGCGAGCGCGCGGCTCGGCGGAGGGCCCCGGCCCGGTCTGGCTGCTGGAACGCCTACGCCCGTGGCTCGAACACCGCTTCGGCACCGACATCGCCGAGGCGGTTTTCGTGACAAACCCGTCCCGCGCCTTCGCTGCCGAGTGGCCCTGACCGCCGCATGCCGTTCCGTGCGCGCGGCAGCTGACCGCCCCACGCGCCCCACGCCGTTCCGCGCGCGTGGCCCTGACCGCGCGCACCGCTCAACGCAGCGCGGCCGTGGCCGTCGAAGCCGTTCAATGCGGCGGAGCCCTGGCCGTCCAGGCCGTTCAATGCGGCGGTGCCCTAGCCGTCCACGCCGTCCACGCCGTTCAACGCGGCGCGGCCCTAGCCGTCCACGCCGTTCGACGCGTGCAGCTCTGACCTCCCAGGCGTTCAACGCGGCGGGGCCGTGACCGCCGCGGAGTTCGCCGCGCCGCGGAGTTCGCCCCGCCGCGGAGTTCGCCCCGCCGCGGAGTTCGCCCCGCCGGGGAGTTCGCCCCGCCGGGGAGTTCGCCCCGCCGCCGGGTTCGCCGCGGCGCGGTCGTCCGATGCGACAGTCTTCGCCGCACTGTGACCATCGTGGGCGTTCGGCGTGTCGTGGCGATGATCGTCCTGGCGCGTTCGTCGTGGCGTGGCCTTTGACCTGGCGCGTGTGAGTCGACGTGCAAGTTTCACGTCGACTCGGGCTGAGACCCGCGCGTCGCTCGCTCTCGTCGTCACATCGGGCTGTCGGCGCTGGCTCGTGATGTGGCGGCCGTCCCGGGAAATTACGAACCCCCGGGGCCGGTGGCGTTCCGCTTTATTCACCGTACACCCCGCAACCTAACCGATCATGCCCCCCAACACGAGCGGCGAAGATCCCGGCGCGCGCAGTGACCACGAGCCAAGACAGCGTCATTCTACGCGCGCGGCGCTGCTGTGCTTGCGCGCACGATCATTGTCGGAGCTACCCGCGGGTCCGGGGACGGGCGGTCCGGGCCCTCCGGCAGGTCGGCCTCGATCAAGCGCAAGAGTGCCGCGATGCACCGCCGGCCCACCTCGTCGAAGTCCTGGCGGATCGTGGTCAGCGGCGGTGACAGGAACTCGGCCTCGGGGATGTCGTCGAAGCCGACGATGCTCACGTCGTCCGGCACGCGTATGCCGCGTTCGTGGAACGCTCGCATCAAGCCCAGGGCCATCTGGTCGTTGCCCGCGAAGACGGCTGTCACGTCGTCGCGCGTTGCCAGTTCCAGGCCTGCCTTGTAGCCGGACCGCGCGCTCCAGTCGCCCGTCATGAGCGTCGGCGCGGGCAGGCCCGCCTCCTCGAGCGTGATGCGCCAGCCCTCGATGCGGCCGTGGGTCTCGAGCCAGTCGCGCGGGCCCGAGAGGTGCCAGACCTTCTCGTGGCCGAGCTCGATGAGGTGGCGTACCGCCATGCGCGCGCCCGTCACCTGGTCGACCGAGATCGCAGGGACCTCGCCGCCCACGGCGGACTCGACGGCCACGGCGGCCATGCCCAGTGGCATGTTGTGCAGGGCCGCGGCCGCGGCGGTCTGGGGCGCGATGACCACGACGCCGGCCACGGACTGGTCGGCCAGGGCGTTGAGCGCCGAGACCATGCCCGCGTGGTCCACGCGCTCGAGGGTCACGATGCTCACGCCGTAGCCGGCGGCCCGCGCGGCGCGTTCGATGCCCAGCAGGGTCGAGGCGGGGCCGTAGAGGATGGTGTCGAACGAGACGACGCCGACGACCCGGGACCGGCGGCCGGCGAGGCCGCGGGCCATGGCGTTGGGGCGGTAGTTCAGCTGCCGGACGGCCTCGAGGACCCGCTCGCGGGTGGCGGGGCTGACGCTGGGGTGGTCGTTGAGGACGCGCGACACCGTCTGATGTGAAACGCCCGCGAGCCGCGCTACGTCGTTCATCACGGCGGCCCGGTTGTGGCTGGTTGCGCGCATGTCCCTCCCCCGATGTTGATGTTAGCGCTGCCACGATATGCCCGTGTGACACCGGTGGCGTGGTGCCGGTCACGGGTTTGCCCGTTCGGCTGATTCACTGTGCCGCCTTCCCACACCACCCAACGAAATGCCCCGCAAAACGACAGGAATACCCGGCAACCCCCCCAAGCCGAAAAGTTTTCGTCGATGTAAGGTTCATCGGTTGCGAGCACGGAGCACTGACCTGCACACATAGAACGTTGACAATCGATGGCGGCCCTGCCAGCGTCCCGAAAAGGTTTTCGCGACCCAAGAAGTGACACAAGGAAGGAGAAGCCATGCGACTACGCAGCCTCGCCGTCGTCGCCGGGGCGCTGGCCGTGCTGGTCGGGACTCCCGTCGTCGCGCACGCGGCGCCCGGGCAGGGCGACAACCTCGCCCGGTCGGCGACCGCCACCGCGTCGTACACCTCCCCCTGGGAGAGCGTCGCCGCGGTCAACGACGGCATCGACCCGGGCTCGTCCAACGACACCGTGAACCGCCGCTGGGGCACCTGGCCCAACACGGGCGAGCAGTGGGTGCTGCTCACCTGGGGCAGCGCCCAGACCCTGCGCTCCGCCGACGTGTACTTCTTCGACGACAACGGCGGCGTGCGCGTCCCGGCGTCGTGGCGGCTGCAGTACTGGACCGGCTCCGCCTACGCCGACGTCGCTGGCGCGAGCGGCTACCCGGTCGCGGCGAACAGGTACAACGCCGTGAACTTCAACCAGGTCAGCACCGGCCGGCTGCGGGTGGTGCTGCAGAGCGGGGCGGCCTCGGTCGGCCTGCTCGAGGTGCGCGCCTACGCCTCGGCGATCGGCACCACCGACCCCGGCAACCCGTCGGGCTGGAACCCGCCGGCGAACCTGGTCCAGCCGCTGAGCGAGGTGTGGACGCACGAGGAGACGACCTACAACGACCTCTACGGCTTCCGCAACTACGCCTGGGACCAGATCTTCGCCAACCACGGCAGCATCAACTACTGCGTGCGGTGGGACTCCGGCGCCTCCGTGAGCGCCGCGCTGCGCGACCGGATCCAGGCGACGCTGCAGCGGCAGTTCAAGAAGTGGATCGACGTCATGGCGGGCCACAACGGCTGGCCGTACCAGCAGGTGCCCGTCAAGGTCGTCGGCTGGGCGGTGCGCGACCGCGCGCAGCTGCAGTGGACGGACAGCTCGGTCGACGTGTACGTCAACAACATCCGCGAGAACGCGCCCCAGTGCGGCGAGCCGTGCGGGCGCTTCTTCAACCAGAGCGGCAACTACCCGAACTGCCCGGGCGGGGCGTCGCACCACTACGACATGTCGCTGTGGCTCACGTCGGGCTTCGGCGGCGGCGCGGGCGGCGACTGGGGCCAGCGCATCGGCAGCGAGTACTACGTCGGCGCCCTCGACGCCGACAACGTCCACATCCTGCTCCACGAGATGGGGCACAGCTTCGGCCTCGACGACTTCTACGACTGGACGCCGACGGGGCAGTGCTGCTTCCTCATGAACGCGGGCTCGGCCACGCAGATCACCGACTTCGACGCCTGGATGCTGCGTGACTGGTGGCGCCATTTGAAGAACCGCTGGGGCTACTGAGAGCCGGGGGCACGGTCCTCAGGGGATGTGGACCGTGCCCCCGTCGGCGGCCAGGTTGAGAGCCACCTCCCGCAGCACCGAACGCCACTGTGCTTCCGGCTGCTTGGGCAGCACGTCGTCCCACATCACCAGGCAGGATCCCCGCAGCTGGGTCAGCCCCGAAGGCCGCGCCACGAACCACCAGTGCAGGTGCCGGGCCCCGTCGCCGACCTTCGAGATGTGCACGCGGGCGATTCCGCCGAGCGCGTGGATGGCCCGCTCGATGCGCTGCTGCAGCGGCCCGAGCTCCGCGGCGAGGCCGGCGGGCAGGTCGTCGAAGTCGTAATGGCCGCGGGGGCAGAGCAGCAGCACCACCGGGATCGCGCTCGGCTCCCCCAGGTGGCGGAGCACCCACCGCTCGTCGGACCAGATCGCCTGGCCCGTTGGGTCGCGGCACACGGAACAGTCCTCGGGACCCGACTCCCCGGACCGCGCCGGCTCGGGTACGACCGGCGGTTCCAGGGTCTTGACCAGCAGGTCTCCCTCGAAGGGGAAGATCTCCCAGCCGGGGATGCCGCCTTCGAACGGCACGGGCGGTTCGCCGATGGGCAGGTGCGCGAGGAAGCGATCGGTCATGCCGAGGATCATGCCACCGTGCGGAACCCGGCGTTGCCCATCGACGAGTCGGGGGTGTTCGAGGAGCGGGCGGCGTTACGGTACCGGTTGCAGTACGAGTCATGGCACAGGTACGACCCGCCGCGCAGCACCCGGGCCGAGCCCGACGCCGGGCCGGCCGGGTTCTCCAGCGGCGACCGGGCGTAGTAGGCGGCGTCGAACCAGTCGGCGCACCACTCCCACACGTTACCGACCGGCTGCCACAGCCCGTACGCGTTCGGCTCGTAGCTGCGCACCGGCGCCGTCGCCCCGAAGCCGTCCTCGAGCGTGTTGTGCACCGGGAACGTCCCCTGCCAGATGTTGCAGCGCACGCCGTCCAGCTCGTCGCCCCACGGGTAGCGCAGCCCGGCCTGGCCGCCGCGCGCGGCGCACTCCCACTCGGCCTCGGTCGGCAGCCGGCGCCCGGCCCACGCGCAGTACGCCTGCGCGTCGTGCCACGACACGTGCACCGCGGGATGATCCTCCGACGCGGTGGAGCCAGGCCCGAACGGATGCGCCCAGTCGGCCCCGCGCACCCCGAGCCACCACGGCGTCCGCGCCGGCCGCCCCAGGATGTCGGCCGGATCCCCGGGAAAGAACAGATGGAACACGGCCGAGTACCCGAACGTCTCCGCCTCCGTGCGGTACCCGGTCGCCGCCACGAACCGCGCGAAGTCGGCCACGGTCACCGGCGTGGCGTCGATGCTGAAGGCTTCGAGGTGTACCGCGTGGACCGGTGTCTCGCCGTCGAGCCGCGCGCCGTCGCCGTGGGCGTCGCCCATCGCGAACGTCTGGGCCGGGACGAGGGCCTGTTCCAGGAGGTGCACCCCGCCGCCGGGCACAGTGGACGGTACCGGCTCGCGCGCCGGGCCGGGCGGCTGGCAGCAGGCGGACATCGTCACACCCCCGCCGGCCGGGGCTGCGAGGGGTGCGGCGCGTCGCCGAGCCGGGCCTGCTCGCGCCACATGGCCGCGGTCAGCTCGGCGCGCACGGCCCGGTAGGCGGGGTCGTGGTAGACGTTGTTCGTCTCCGAAGGGTCGGCGGCGAGGTCGTACAGCTCCCACTCCGGCGGATAGGTGAACGCCCCGGTGCCGGGCAGCCCGAGCCCGTCGTTGTAGAAGTAGATGAGCTTGTGCGTCGCGGTGCGGTACCCGTAGTGCGCCGGCGCCTTGTGGAACACGTCGTCGTGCTCCCAGTACCGGTAGTACATGCCGCTGCTGGGCGGCGGCGCCGGCGCGCCGAGCAGGTCCGGCCAGAAGCTGCGGCCCTGCATCCGCGGGTGGTGTGCGACCCCGGCCGCGTCCAGGATCGTCTGGGCCCAGTCCACGTTTGTCACGATCTCGCCGAACACCCGGCCGGCCGCGAGCTTGCGCGGGTACGACAGGACCAGCGGCATCCGCAGGGACTCCTCGTACATGAACCGCTTGTCGAACCAGCCGTGCTCGCCCAGGAAGAAGCCCTGGTCGGAGGCGTACATGAGCAGGGTGTCGGCGAACCGGCCGCGGGCGCGCAGCCAGTCGACGACCCGGCCGACGTTCGCGTCGACGGACGCGACGCAGGCGAGGTAGTCGGCCATGAACCGCTGGTACTTCCACAGCGCCTCGTCCTCGTAGGACAGTCCCGGCGGCGGGTCGGCCTTGAGGTCCTCGCGGCTGAGGTGCTCGGCGATGCGCATCGCGGCGCGGCGGGCCGAGGAGGAGCGGGTCGCGTAGTCGTCGAAGAACGTCGCCGGTACCGCCACCGGGTCCGCGGCGACGGCGCCGGGCGGCTCCCACGGCCGGTGCGGGGCCTTGTGGTAGATGAGGACGCAGACCGGCGCGTCGTCCACCGTGGACATCCAGTCCAGGGCGAGGTCGGTGACGATGTCGGTGGCGTAGCCGGGCACCGTGCGCAGGCCGTTGCGGGACAGCAGGCGCGGGTTGTGGTACTCGCCCTGCTCGATGAACACGTCCCAGTAGTCGAAGTGCTGGGGGTCGTGGCCCGGCCCGTCGCCCATGTGCCACTTGCCGACCATGGCGGTGCGGTACCCCGCCGCCTTGAGCTGCGACACGAACGTCGGCTGGCTCGCGTCGATCGGGGTCACCAGGGTGGTGACGCCGTTGACGTGGCCGTAGGTGCCGGTCAGGATCGACGCCCGGCTCGGCGAGCACAGCGCGTTGGTGGCGAAGCAGTGCTCGAAGCGCCAGCCGAGCCGGGCGATCTCGTCGATGCGCGGGGTGGCGTTGACGACCGAGCCGTACGCGCCGATCGCGTGGGCGGCGTGGTCGTCGGTCAGGATCATGACGATGTCAGGCGTTGCCGGCATAGCTCGACTCGTCCAGGCCGCTCAGCGTCGGGTCGTGGTCCAGCTCCCCGACGTCGTACATCGAGGCCATCCAGTGGTGGAAGTTGTCGCCCCGGTCGCGCAGGAGCGTGTACAGCCGCCGCAGCAGGGCCGAGCGCACCGGCTCGAGCTCGGGCAGCGTGTACACGTTGAGCAGTTCGTCCGGGTCGAGCTCCAGGTCGTAGAGCTCGTTTGTCGAGTCCGGGTTCACGACCAGCTTGTAGCGGTCGGTGCGCAGCATCCGCTGCGGGTACGGGAAGTGGTGGCCGTGGAACTCGGCGACGACGTCCGGCGGCCACTCCGGCGTCTCGCCCTGCACGAGGGGCAGCAGCGAGCGGGAGTCGACGGGCTCGCCGGCCGGGATGCCGGCCAGTTCCATGATTGTCGCGGTGCAGTCGGTGAGGCTGACGAACTCGCGGCGCACCTGGCCGGCCGGGGCGCCGGGTACCCGGATGAGCCCGGGGGTGTGGTAGATGTCCTCGTACATCGCCGGGCCCTTGTCGTGCAGCCGGTGGGCGCCGGTGAACTCGCCGTGGTCGCAGGTGAAGAAGACCGAGGTGTCGTCGGCGAGCCCGAGCTCGGCCAGCGCCGCGAGGACCCGGCCGAGCTGCTCGTCGATGAGCGTCACGTAGCCCCGGTAGACGGCGATGAGCTTGCGCGTCACCTCGATCGGCATGGTGTCGAACGTCCAGTGGGCGCTGTAGTTGCGCTGCACCGGCGGCTTGCCCTGGAACGTCTCGGCGACCGAGCGCGGCAGCTCCACTGTGGACGGGTCGACGAGGTCGAAGTACGCGTCGGGGACGATGTAGGGCAGGTGCGGCCCGAAGAAGTGCAACGCCAGAAAGAAAGGCGCGCCCTGCACTGTTCTTTTGTGGGCGTACCGCCGCAGCATTTCGATCGTCCGGGTGGCCAGGTAGTGCTCGAAGGTGGCCTCGACCGGCTGGTGCAGGCGGGCCGCGAGCAGGTTCCCGGGCTGGCCGTTGGGCAGGGTGCCGCGGATGCGGTCGCTTATCGCGTACGGCGGCAGGCCCCGCTCGGCCAGGTAGCCGAGGTAGTCCGGGTGGTCGACCGGGTTGTGCCAGCCCGGCAGGTGCACGCCGTCCAGGCCGTAGTCGGCCGGGGTCTTCTCGGTGCCGGCGTGCCACTTGCCGACCAGACCGCAGTTGTACCCGTACGAGCGCAGCGCCTGCGGGAAGGTCCACGTGCCGTCGGGCAGGTCCTCGCTGTAGCCGACGTTGCGCTCCTGGTTCGCCAGGAGCTTGTGGCGGAACGGGGCCTGCCCGGTCAGCAGGCTGGCCCGGGCCGGGGTGCAGATGGCGGTCGGGGTGTACCACCGGTCGAAGCGGGTCCCGGTGCGGGCGAGCTCGTCCAGCACCGGGGTCCGCGCGAGCGGGTTGCCGTAGGCGCCGAGCGTGTCCACCCGGTGCTGGTCGGTCATGAGGAACAGGATGTTGCGGGGGGAACTCACTTGGCGGCCGTCCACTGCTCGCCCAGGTAGTAGGTCTTCGGGTCGGCCTTCTCCTTGAGCTTGCCGGCGCTGACGAAGAAGTCGCCCATGGCCGTGAGCCACTTGCCGACGGTGCCGTCGGCGGTCTGCTGGTCGAGCTCCTGGCTGGTCATCGCCTTGTTGAGGTCGGCGTCGGCCTTCACCGCGTCGGCGGGCTGCTTGGTGAGCTCGGCGACGGCGGCGATGACCTCGTCGCGGTGGGCGGCGCGGTAGTCGGTGGCCTCGCGCAGCACCTGGACGACCTTCTTCACGACGGCGGGCCGGTCGGCGACGGCCTTGTTCCCGGCCACGTACGCGTTGGGGAACTGCACCTTGTCCTTGAACGTGTCGTCGTCGGCGAGCTCGACGAGGTTCGGCACGGACTTCTTGATGGTGGCGATCGCCGGGTACCAGAAACCGGCGCCGTCGATCTGCTTCGACGAGAACGCCGAGGCGAGGGTGGCGGCATCCATCGGTACACGCTGAATGTCCTTGTTCGTCAGCCCCGCGGCCTGCAGGGCCAGGGTGAGGATCATGTCGCCGGAGGTGCCCTCGGGCACGCCGACCTTCTTCCCGCGCAGCTGCCCGATCGAGGTGATCCCGGACTGGGCGATGACCCGGTCGGCGCCGCCCAGGGTGTTTATCGCGATGATCTTCGCCTGGCCCGAGGCCGGTAGCCAGAAGGCGCCGGGGCCGATGTAGCCGAAGTCGAGGTCGCCGGTCTGCATGGCCTGGATCTGCACCGGGCCGGTGGTGAAGACCTTCAGCGTGGCCTCGAGCCCGTGCTTCTGCCAGAGCTTGAGCTTGTTGGCGATGGCCGGCAGGCTGCTGCCGTTGTAGTCGCCGATGTACCCGAAGGTGACCTTGTCGGTGCCCCCGGTCTCCTCCTGCTTGTCGTCGCCACAACCGGCGAGGGTGGCGACGGCGGTACCGGCGAGCAGTCCGACGAATGCGCGGCGAGTGATCACTTCGTTCCTTCCTGATGGTGGACCGCGCTCCACACGCGGTTGCGCAGGGCCGCGAACTCTGGGCCGAGCCGGACGTCCTCGGTGCGCGGGTACGGCAGGCCGACGTCGACGATCTCGACGATGCGGCCCGGGTTGGCGGCCATGACCACGACCCGGCCGGCGAGGAACACGGCCTCGTCGACGTCGTGGGTGACGAACATGACGGTGCGCTGGTCCCGGCTCCACGTCTGCAGCAGCTGCTCCTGCAGGCGGACCCGGGTGAGGGAGTCCAGGGCGCCGAACGGCTCGTCCATGAGCAGGATCTGCGGGTCGACGGCGTAGGCGCGGGCGATGGCGCAGCGCTGCTTCATACCGCCGGACAGCGTCTTGGGCAGCGCGTCGGCGAACCGGCTCAGGCCGACGAGGTCGATGAAGTGCTCGGCCCGGGCCCGCCGCTGGGCCCGCGGCACGCCGGCGGTGCGCAGCCCGAACTCGACGTTCTTGCGCACGGTGAGCCAGGGGAACAGCGCGAACTGCTGGAAGATGACGCCGCGGTCGGGGCCCGGGCCCGTGACCGGTTCGCCGCCGACCCGGGCCTCGCCGCCGCTCGGCCGCTCCAGCCCGGCGACGATGTTGAGCAGCGTGCTCTTGCCGCAGCCGGACGGCCCGACGATCGCCACGAACTCGCTCTTCGCGATCTCGAGCGTGATCTCGTCGAGGGCCACGAACTGCCGCCCGTCGAGGGGGAAGACCTTCGCGACCGCGCGGATCGAGATGTCGGTGCTCATCGGCGCTCCTGCCAGGACGTGGCCCGCCGCTCCACGAGCAGCAGCACCCGGTCCATGAGCAGGCCGAGGACGCCGATGCAGATGAGCGCGGCGAAGATGGTGGGCCGGTCGACGTAGATCTGGGCGTTCTGCATGCGGTACCCGAGGCCCTCCTGCGCGGCGACCAGCTCCGCGGCGACGAGGGTGCCCCACGCCGAGCCGAGCCCGACGCGCATGCCGACGAGGATGTACGGCATCGACGCGGGCACGACCACCCGCGCGAAGATGGTCCGGGTCGGCGCGCCGAGCACCCGGGCCGCGTTGATCAGGGTCCGGTCGACGTCGACGACACCCTGGAAGGTCGCGATGACGCAGGACAGGAACGCGGCCACGTAGATGACGAAGATCTTCGGCTCCTCGCCGATGCCGAGCAGCACCACCACGAGCGGGATGAGCGCCAGCGGCGGTACCGTGCGGAAGAACTGCACCCACGGCTCGAACACGGCCCGGGCGACGGCGTACCAGCCCATGAGGAATCCGACCGGGACGGCCACGGCGCAGCCCAGCGCGAAGCCGATGAGCACCCGGCGGAGGCTGGCGAGGATGTCGGCCTCGAGGGTGCCGTCGGCGAAGAGCTCGCCCATGCGCCGGGCCACCTCGACCGGGGTCGGGACGTTCTCGGCGGTGGCCGACCAGAGCCACCACACGCCGAGGCCCGCCACGGCCGAGGCCACGTTCAGCGCGAGCAGCGTGGGTTTCCGCTTTTTCGGCGTGGCTTCTCGCTCTTTGGGCCCTTGGGGCGCGGGCTCTCGCTCTATCGGCGCGGGTTCTCGCTCTGTCGGCGCGGGCTCCCGTTCTTCGGGCTTGGGCTCTCGCTCTTCGGGCTTGGGTTCTCGCTGTATCGGCGCGGGTTCTCGGTTTTTCGGCGCGCTCATGTAGCTCCTTGCCGGGGCGGGGTGATGGGAGGCCTCAGCGGACGGGCTCGGGGTAGCCGTCCAGCAGCGGGGACTGGCGGAACAGCGCGGCGATGGCGCCGAGCGCGCCGTCGTCGTCGCCGAGGCGGGCGGCCCGGACCGCGGGGCGGGCGCCGCCGACCGGACACAGCTCGCCGGCGAGGATCTCCTCGACGCGGCGTACGAACGCGGGCGCGCGGCGCGGCAGGCGCCCGCCGATGACGACCTGGGCCGGGTCGAGCACGAGGGCGGCGGTGGCCACGACCCGCCCGACGGCCGCGGCGGCCTCGTCGAGCACGGCGTGGGCGGCGGGCTCGCCGCGGCCGAGGGCCGCCTCGAACTCGTCGATGGTGCGTACGGGTACGCCCCGGCTCGTGCAGCTGCGCAGCACCGCCGGGATCGACGCGACCGTCTCCAGGCAGCCCCGTTTGCCGCAGCGGCAGGGGTCGCCGCCGGGCCGGGCGGTGACGTGCCCGAACTCGCCGGCCACCCCGCCCGCGCCGGCGACGAGCCGCCCGCCGACGACGAGGCCGCCGCCGATGCCGTCGGAGAGGCGGATGTAGAGCACGTCGTGCACGTCCGGCCCGTCGGTCATCGCCTCGGCCAGCCCGGCGAAGCGCGTGTTGTTGTCCACCACGACCGGCGCGGCGAACCGCTCGCCGAAGGGCGCCGCGAGCTCGGGCGCGGCGGGCCGCGGGCCGGCCACCCCGACGCCGACGCCCTGCAGCGCCCGGAAGCTCACGCCGGTACGGGCGGCGACGCGGTCGATGAGCGCGAACGCGGCGGCGAGGCGCTCGTCCCACGTCGACTCGGCCGGGTAGGCGGCGTGCCCGGCCGCGATGATGTCGTGGGCGGCGTCGGCGACCGCGATGCGGACCCGGGTGTGGCCGAGGTCGACGCCGAGGAACTGTCCGGAGCTGGGGTCGAGGGTGAGCAACTCGGCGGGGCGGCCGCTGCCGGCGCGCTTGGCCGCGTCGGTGTCGACGACGACCACGGCGCCGCGGGACAGCAGGTCGCCGGTGATCTCCGACAGCGTGGTGCGGGACAGCCCGACCTTTGTCGCGATCTGCCCGCGGCTCAGGGCGCCGTGCTCACGCAGCACGCGCAGGACGCGCGCCTCATGCGTGCGCCTGACCAGCGCGTGGACTCCCTGAACGGACACGCCGACACCGTAGGCTCACGCGAATTTTTCCGTCAACACTCCGACAGAATTATTCCCTTCTAATGTGATTGGTTATACATGATTTGGGGTCGAAAAAGAGCCCCGCCCGAAGGCGGGGCTCTTCCCTAGTTGCCCTGGGACGGCGCCGTTGCCGGGGTGGCCGCGTCGTTGGCGACCATCTCCGGATGGCCGGCGACGAACTGGGCCACGTTGTCGCTGCTGTACGCCTTGAGCAGGTCCATCGCCGACTGGTCCAGGACCTCGAACGACTGGCCGTTGATGATCTCGGTCTTGAACTGCCCGTTGTTGGTGCGCAGGGTCATCATGCTGTCGGGGTTGACGCCCTTGAGCGTGAAGATCCAGTCGGCCAGGGAGACGTTGTTGTTGTAGAACGACACCGCCTTGCCGACCGAGCCCAGCACCTCGTTGACCTTGATCGGGTTGGCGAGCACGCCGGCACTCATCGCCTTCTTCGCCATAGCCTTGATGAACTGTTGCTGGTGGCGCTGGCGGCCGTAGTCGCCGTCGTTGTTGGCGAGCTTGTCGCGCTGGCGCACGTAGTCCAGGGCCTCCCACGCCGCGAAGTCGCGGCAGCCGACCTCGTAGACCATCGGGCGCATGCCGGGCTTGAGGCTGGTCGGGATGCCGTCGGCGTTGAAGTTGTACGGCACGCCCTCGGCCCCGGTCTTGGTGTTCCAGCCGGTGTGGATCGAGGTGGTCTTCTCGTCGACGCACATGTAGACGCCGTCGAGCGCCTTCACCAGCCCGGAGAAGCCGTCGAAGTTGACGATCGCGGCGCCGTTGAACTTGAGGTTGCCCCCGGCCAGGGCGCTGACCGTCTCGGCCAGCAGCGCGAGGCCCCCGTCGCGGCCGCCGCCGTTCTGGTACCCGAACTGGAAGGCGGCGTTGATCTTGTCGGTGCCGCCGTTGTACTTGGTCTTCTTGTTCGCCGGGATCCCGACCTTCGTGTCCCGGGGGATCGACATCAGGTAGAGCGCGTCGTGCGAGGCCGGCACGTGGGCGACGATGATCGAGTCGGCCCGCGCCCCCATCTCCTCCTTCTGCACGCGCTCGTCGATGCCGACGAGGAGCAGGTTGATCGGCCCGTCGATGGTCGCGCCGGCCGCCGCCGCATCGCCGAGGCCGCCCTCATGGGTGATCTGGTCGCTGTAATGATTCAGCAACAGATTGCCACCGACGAGCGAGCCCCCGCTGAGCAGCAGCAGAAATGCCCCTCCGATCAGGGACAATCGCGCCCACAACGGGTCTTTCTTCCCACGCTTCTTGGCCATACCACTCCCCGCCACCAACTGTCCCTCGGCGGGCCACAATATCCCCCCGAAGTGTGCGTCCGCGTTTCGTACCTGAAGACGGATTCAGGACAGTGGTTGGTTGCAGTTTCAGCCGATTCTCAGAAATTGCCGTCCAGCAGGGCCACGCCGAGGTCTGTGCACAGGTAGTACACGGAGCGTCCCTGGCGGTTGCGCTCGATCAGCCGGGCCGCGTGGAGCAGGCCCAGCTGCTGGCTGACCGCGCCGATGGACAGGCCGGTGCGGTGCGCGAGGTCCGAGGTGGTGCCGGGGGCGCGGAGCAGGTCGAGGAGGCGGGCGCGGGCCGGGCCGAGGACTCCTCCCAGCGCCGCGGCCCGCTCGCCCGCTCCGAGCGCCGCGCTCCGCGCCCCCGCTCCCAGCGCCGCGCTCCGTGCCCCTGCCGCCAGCACCGCGCCCCGTGGCCCTGCTCCCAGCGCCGCGCCCCGGGCCCCCGTCCCGGCCCGGCGCTCTCCCGCCATCGGCCGGCCCATCCCCTCCCAGAGTGTGCCGATCGCGCGGGCCGGGTACACGGCGCCGGGGGCCGACTCGTCCGAGCACGAGATCAGCGGCCCCTTGTCGGCGAAGACCGACGGCATGAGCGGAAAGCCACGCCCACTCACCGACAGTGACTGCGTCCACCGGTCGGCGATGACGAGCCGGTCCCCGTCCCAGCGCGCCGTCGGGTGGAGCGTGTCGAACAGCAGCCGGGCACCACCGGTGGCGAGCTGGCGCGCACGGTACGCGATGTCGGACTCCAGCAGCGCCCGCATCCGCGGCCAGTGCGGCCCGATCGCCGCGTCGTGCCAGGCCCGGGCCGCGTCGACGAGCCGCGGGAGCATGACCTCGGGCTCGTCGGCCAGCCGCTGCGCGAGCGGGTCGAGCGCCCGCGACTCGGCGGTGACGAGCACGTCGCGGCGCACCTCGGCGGCCGGCGTGGCGCGCACGGCCTCGAGCTCCTCCCCGATCGCGACGAGCGGCGAGCCCGGCGGCGGGGTCAGGAAGTCCGGCAACCACGAACGCGGCCGCGCGAACGCGCAGAGCAACTGGACGTGCACCGCGAGCTCCCGCCGCCGGGCCATTCCCCGGGCCACCTTGATCCACGGCAGGTGCAGCGCGTGCCGCCCGGGCTGCGCCAGGGCCCACAGACTGGCGACGGTCTCCCACAGCGGCGACACGCAGAACCGGATCTCCGCCACATCGGCGACCTCGAACCGCACCTCCGACACGCGCGTCCCCCCGTCCGTCCACATGCGACCTTTCGGCCATGCCGAAAACCTTCGCAGTTGTACCGCGGGAGCCGCTGAACTGTCACCCATGAACTTCCTGCCACCTCGAGGCATCGCCCGGTCACTCTGCGTGCAGTCGCTCGTCTGGGCCACGGGCAACGGCGTCTTCGCTACGGGCAGTGCCGTGTTCTTCCTCAACGTGACCGGCCTGTCGCCCGTGCAGGTGGGCATCGGCCTGTCGGTGGCCGGAGCCCTGGCGCTGGCCGGTGCGGTGCCGCTGGGGCGCGTGGCGGACCGGATCGGGGGGCGGCGGGCCTGGCTGTGGGGAGTGCTCGGGGAGGCGGCGGCCCTGGCGCTGTACCCGGCGATCCACGGCTTCGCGGCGTTTCTGGCGCTGGTGGCGTTGCCGGCACTGGCGGAGGCCCTGGCGGGGGCGGGCCAGCTGGTGTACCAGACCGCGGTCCTGCCGCGCTCGGAGCGCTTGCGGACGCTGGCGTTCGTGCGCTCGGCGATGAACGTGGGCTTCTTCGCGGGCGGCGGCCTGGCGGCGGTGCCGTTGGCGATCGGGACGCACTGGGCCTACCGGTGCATGGTCCTGGCCGCCGCTCTAGGCCTGCTGGTCAATGCCCTGTTGATCGCCCGCTTGCCCGCGCCCCCGTCTCCGCCCAAGCCCTCCTTTCCGCCCGCTCCCCCGTCTCCGCCCGCGCCTTCTTCCCTGCCCGAGCCTTCTTCTCTGCCCGAGCCCACCTCTTCAACCGCACCTGCGCCTCCAACCGCACCTCCGTCTCAATCCGCACCTCCGTCTCCAACGGCACCACTCTCCCAGCTCGCACCGCTCTCCCAGTTCGCTCCACTCTCTCCACCCGCCGCTTCTTCTGCGTCCGCCCCTTCCCCGTCTGCAGCTTCTTCTGCCCCGGCGCACCCCGCCAGGTCTCCGCTCGTGGCCGCGCCCGCCTCTTCAACCCGGGCCGCCTCTTTGCCCACATCTCCGCCCGCCTCCTCGCCCTCGACCGCCTCTTCGCTTGCGTCTCCGCCCGCCGCTCCACGCCGGGCCGGGGTGTGGCGGGACCGGCCGTTCCTGGCGCTGGTTGCGCTGTGCAGTCTCCTGGCCTCACATGCGTCACTAACCACCGAGGTGATCCCGCTGTGGCTGACGGCCCGCACCGACGCACCGAGGGTGATGCTGGCCGTACTCTTCGCAGTCAACACCGCGATGTGCGTGGCACTGCAGGTACTGGCCAGCCGAGGCGCCGACACGCCGGCCGGCATCGTGCGCGCCCTGCGCCGCGGAGGCCTGGTGTGCGCCCTGGCCTGCCTCCCCCTCGCCTTGGCCGGCGCCACGACGGGCGGCATGACGATCGCCCTGCTCCTGACCGGCTCCGCCCTGGTCACGCTGGGTGAACTGTGGCAGTCAGCCGGTTACTGGGGCCTGACCACGGAACTCCCCCCGCCGACCGCGCGCGGCGAGTACGTCGGCGCCGCGCGCATGTCGTTCGGCCTGCAGAGCATGCTGGGCCCGGCATCGCTGACCTTCCTGGCGATGCACGGGGATGGGCCCGGCTGGGCCGCAATCGCGGCCGCGTTCGTCGCCGGGGCGGTCCTGACCGCCCCGGCGATGCGCTGGGTGACGTCAACACCACGCGCCGCGGCCGTGATGCCGACTCCAGCACTCGCCGACGCTGGCACACGCTCCGTCGCCGCGCGATGACACCAATCTGTCGTGGTTTGCCGTGACCAAATGTTGGGGTCGTGGTCGGCCGTGAATCGTGCGGGGGTCGTGGTCGGCCGTGGACCGCGTTCGGGGTCATGGCGGTGGCCGGCACGCGCACGGCTCACGGCCAGCCACGAACCCCGCACACAGTTCACGGCCAGCCACGAACCCCGCACACAGTTCACGGCCAGACACGACCCCCGGCACACGATTCACGACTGGTCACGGCCCCCGCCCCTGCGCACCCCGACCCCCTGCGCGCGAGCCCCAGGCGGCCTCGACCCCCGCGCCGACGATTTCGGCCTTGGTACCGCCGGGAGAGATCAATCAGGGGCGCGGCGCCCTCGCGACAAGGCGTCCACAGGTCGCCGCGACACCTCGCGCCCCCGGCCCCCGGGCCGCGATGACATCGATCACGGGCGCGGCGCGCGTCGCGCTCACGACTGCGGGTGTACAACCGGCGTGATACACAGTTTGTGCCGGATCATGTTGGAGGGGGACGAGTTGGGCGCGCTGCAGCGGTTCGAGAAGCGGCTGGAAGGCATGGTGGAGGGCACCTTCGCCAAGGTCTTCAAGGGCGTGGTGCACCCGGTCGAGATCCTCAACGCTATGCAGGGCGAGGCCAACGCCAACCAGTCGCAGATGACCGGGGGGCGGATCCTGGTCCCGAACCGGTACATCATCGCCCTCGCACCGGCCGACCACACCCGCCTGGCGCCGTTCGCCGCCGCGCTCGCGCAGGAGCTTGCGCAGTCCCAGGCCGAGTACGTCGGCGAGCAGGGCTGGGCCGTGTACGGCGACATCGTGGTGGAAATCACGCGCGGTGACGACCTCGACACCGGGCTGTTCCGCGTCGCCGCCCAGGTGTACACGGGCGGGCAGGTCACGCCCGGTGAGGGCATCGGCGTACGCCTGGTGACGGAGGACGGCCAGAACTACCCGCTCACCGAGGGCGCCATCATCATCGGCCGCGGCGAGCAGGCATCGCTGCGCCTGGCCGACGTGGGCGCGTCGCGGCAGCACGCCCGCGTCGAGTACGACGGCAACCGCGCCATCTTCACGGACCTGGGCTCGGCCAACGGCTCGGTGGTCAACGGCCGCCGCGTGGACACCGTGATCCTGCACCCGGGCGACGAGATCGTCATCGGCACGACGCGCCTGTCGTTCCGCGTCTGACCCGGGGCGGCACGCTCCGCCGCTCTCGGGCTGCCGCTCCGCACGCTTGTGGGGCCGGCGCGCTTCCCGGACACCACCAACGTCGTCGCCGGATGCGCAAGTCAGCAGGTTCGCAGGAGGCGGTCCAGGACCCGCTCGCCGAACTCCAGGCCGTCCAGCGGTACGCGCTCGTCGATGCCGTGGAACAGCGCGGTGAAGTTCAGGTCCGGCGGCAGGCGCAGCGGGGCGAAGCCGAAATGGCGGATGCCCAGGCGCTGGAAGGACTTGGCGTCGGTACCGGCCGAGAGCATGTACGGCAGGAGCCGAGCGCCCGGGTCCTCGGCGTCGATCGCCGCCGCCATCGCGTCGACCAGTCGGCCGTCGAAGGTGGTCTCGACCGGGGGCAGCATGTCCCAGTCCATCTCGACGTCCGGGCCGAGCACCTCGGCCAGTTCGCGCTCGAAGGCGCGCTCGCGGCCCGGCAGCATCCGGCCGTCCACGGTCGCCTCGGCCACGGACGGTACGACGTTTGCCTTGTACCCGGCCTTGAGCATCGTCGTGTTGGCGGTGTCACGCAGCGTGGCGCCGATCATGCGGGCCAGTGAGCCGAGGCGCGCGACCGCCGCCTGGGGGTCGTCGGGGTCGAAGGCGACGCCGGTCAGGTCGCTCACGCCGGCCAGGAAGTCGCGTACGGCCGGGTGCAGGACCTGCGGGAACTCGTGGGACTCGAGGCGGGCCAGGGCCTTGGTCAGCTTGGCCACGGGGTTGTCGGTGTGCAGCATCGAGCCGTGGCCCGGCGTGCCGCGGACCTTCAGCCGCAGCCACATGACGCCCTTCTCCGCGGTCTCGACGAGGTACGCGCGCACGTCGTCACGCACCGTGTACGAGAAGCCACCGACCTCGCTGATCGCCTCGGTGACGCCGTCGAACAGGTCGCGGTGCTGCTCGACGAGCCAGCCGGCGCCCTGCCGCCCGCCAGCCTCCTCGTCGGCGACGAACGCGAACACCAGGTCGCGCGGCGGGACGATGTTGTCGCGCTTGAACCGGCGCGCGACGGCCAGGGCCATGGCGACCATGTGCTTCATGTCGATGGCGCCGCGGCCCCACAGGTACCCGTCGCGGATCTCGCCGGCGAAGGGCGGGACGGACCATTCGGACGCGTCGGCCGGTACCACGTCGAGGTGGCCGTGCACGAGCAGCGCGCCCCGGCTGGGGTCGGCCCCGGGCAGGCGCACGACGACGTTGCCGCGCTTGGGGGCCGACTCGAGGTACACCGGCTGGAATCCCGCATCGGCGAGGCGCTCGGCGACGAACTCCGCCGCGGGCCGCTCGTTGCCGGTCGCTCCGTCGTCGCTGGTGTTCGTGGTGTCGTACCGCACCAGTGCCCGCGCGAGATCGACAACTTCGCTCATCGGGTAACCGTATTGGCATTCACAGCCAGTTGGCAGGTCCACGTGATTGCGCGCACAGCCCCGCGGTGCACGGTCGTCGGGACAGGTCCGACTTCCCCAGGAGTACGCGCGATGAGCTCAGCCCACGACGACCCGGCCACCACGCCGGAATCCTCGCCCGCTGCGGGTCCGGCGTCTCCGTCCGGCGCCTCCGCACCCACGGCCCCGTCGGCAACGCCGTCCGGAACGCCCGCCACGCCCGCAACGACGGCGGGTGCCGTGGAGCCCGCCACGGCCGCAGCAACGGCGCCGACCATGCAGCCGGCCACGCCCGCAACGTCTTCGATCCCACCCGCCTCGACCCCCGCTTGGGCCGATGCGACGGCCGGGCAGCCGATCTCCGGCCCGCCCGGTGCGTACACCGCGCCGGCCTGGGCCTCGACGGCTCCGGCCGCCGGCGGTACCCCGGCCCCGCAGCGCTCCTCCCGGCTCAAGCTCGGCATCGTCGCGGCCGTGTCCGCGGTCATCGTGATCGGCGGCGGCGTGGCGGTGGCACAGGCGGCGAGCGACAGCAACAACACGCAGAACGGCCCCGCGGCGGGGCGCGCACCCGGTGGCGGTCAGGGCTTCCCCGGCGGCCAGGGCAACCAAGGCCGAGGCAACCAAGGCCAGGGCCAGGGATTCCCCAACAACCAGGGCCAGAACGGCGGCGGCGGAGCCCAAGGCTTCCCCGGCGGCGGCTTCGGCCGCGGCGGGATCAGCGCGCTCGGCGGCGCCCTGCACGGGGACTTCGTGGTGAAGGACGGCAACGGCCAGTACGTGACGCAGCGCCTCCAGACAGGCGCCGTCACGGCCGTCAGCGCCACCTCGATCACGGCGAAGAGCGAGGACGGGCACGCCACCACGTACGTGGTCGGGGACGGCACGAAGGTCGACAACGGCGCCGCGAAGATCGCCGATGTGAAGAGCGGCGACACCGTCACTGTCATCGGCACCGTCTCCGGCGACACCGCGACGGCGTCCGAGATCACCGACACGGCCCTGATGCGCCAGGGTAATGGCGGTAACGGTCAGCGCCCGGCGAACCCCCGGCCGACCAAGACCACCTGATTACCGATTACTGGATTACCGGTAATCGTAATTCCGGTAATTCGGCGGCGGTTACAACGCGTGACGAGGGCTCGGGGGGCCAAGCCTAGGTCAGGCTGGAGCGGATCAGCACGAGCGCGACCACGACGAGCACGACCAGCAGCTCGCCCGCGATCGCGGACTCCAGCGTGACGAGGCGGCCGACGGTGGCGTCGACCTCTTTGAAACTGACGGCGACCGTGATCTTCGTCCGCAGAGTGCGGCGCGGGTGCTACCTGCCCGGCGGAAGCTGCCGAGGCGGGTGGAAGGCCAGCGGCGCGCGGGTGCTACCTGCCCGGCGGAAGCTGCCGAGGCGGGCGGAAGGCCAGCGCGGCGCGGGTGCTACCGGCCCGGCGGAAGCTGCCGAGGCGGGCGGAAGGCCAGCGCGGCGCGGGTGCTACCGGCCCGGCGGAAGCTGCCGAGGCGGGCGGAAGGCCAGCGCGGCGCGGGTGCTACCGGCCCGGCGGAAGCTGCCGAGGCGGGCGGAAGGCCAGCGCGGCGCGGGTGCTACCGGCCCGGCGGAAGCTGCCGAGGCGGGCGGAAGGCCAGCGCGGCGCGGGTGCTACCGGCCCGGCGGAAGCTGCCGAGGCGGGTGGAAGGCCAGCGGCGCGTGGGTGGCCGGCAGCGCCTGGGTGGGCAGCGGCGCGTGGGCGGGCATCGGCGGGCGGCGGTACAGGCCGATCGCCCGCCCGCCCAGGGACCGCGTCGCGGTGCCGTTCGTGACCCCGCCCAGGATGATCGCCAGGCCGGGAATGACCTTCGCGGCCATCTTCTTCACCGCGCGCACGCCGGCCATCTGGGCGAGCTTGAGGCCCAGCCGCATGAGGACCTTGCGCATCTCCGGGCGGTCCGCCGGCAGCAGGGCGCCGACGCTCTCGCGGCCCCGGGCGACGGCCAGCGCGGTGCGGGCGGTCTGGGTGTACTTGTGGATGCCCTGCAACACCAGCAGGTCCACGGCCCGGTCGGGGTGCGCCGGGTCGAGGCCGTAGTTGGCCGCGAGCATCAGCACCATCCGCGCCTGTGTCCAGGCCAGCACGCCGACGTCGAGCAGGGCGCCCGCGACCGGGACCGCACCGCCGACGGCGCCGGAGAGGCGGGACTGGTTGACGTACCGGTAGACGATCATGTCGGCGAGCGCGTCGGCCGGGGCGCCCGGGTTCTGGCCCTTGAGTTTCTGCAGCTCGGCGGACATTCGCGGGCCCAGCCGGGTGACCGCCTCGAGGGCCAGGTGCTCCGGGGCGAACTCCGGGTCGGCCTTCATCTTCGCCCACAGCCCCGGCGGGGGGCCCTCGACCCGCGGCGCACCCGGGTCCGTCAGGTCCTCGCCCGGATCAACCGGCGGGGCGGCCGGGTCAGGCGCGGCAAGGGAGGGTTCGGCGGAAGCGGGCTCGGTCGTCACGCGTCAACGGTAAAGACAACGTGCCACGTCATGGAGTCCGGAAGCCGTTCGCCATGAGATCGTCATATTTACACCGCCGGGTACCCTCGATCATGTGAGTCTGCCGGAGTGGGCGCCCGACGGCGTCGATGTGACCGTTCCCAACGCGGCCCGGGTGTACGACTACGGCCTGGGCGGGTACCACAACTTCGCGGTCGACCGCGAGTTCGCCGAGCAGCTCATCTCCGCGTGGCCCGGCATCCTGCAGGTCGCGCACACCAACCGGGCGTTCCTCGGCCGCGTCGTGCGCTGGCTGGCGGCGCAGGGCGTGCGGCAGTACCTCGACATCGGCTCCGGCATCCCCACGCGCGGCAACGTCCACGAGGTCGTGCAGGCGATCGATCCGCAGGCCACGGTGGTGTACGTCGACATCGACGACGTCGCCGTCTCCCACGGCCAGGCGATCCTCGCCGGTAACGCGCGCGCCGCGGCCATCGGCGGCGACCTGCGCCACCCGGCGCGCATCCTCGGCCACGAGCGGGTGCGCGCCCTGATCGACCTGGAGCGCCCAGTCGCGGTGCTGCTCGTCGCGGTCCTGCACTTCCTGGGCGACGAGGACGAGCCGCCGCGGCTGGTGCGCGAGCTCGCCGCCGCGCTCGCCCCGGGCAGCTACGTCGCCGTCTCGCACTTCACCGCGGTCGATGATCTCGGGCCGGAGCACGCGCAGATCACGAAGTTGTACGACCGGACGCCCACCTCGGTTCGCACCCGCACCCCGAAGCAGGTGGCGGAGATCCTCGGCGACCTCGAGCTGGTCGAGCCGGGCATCGTGCCGGTCACGAGCTGGCACCCGGACCCCGGCGAGCCGGTCGAGCAGGAGCAGCGCTCCGTCCTCGGCGCCGTGGCGCGCAAGCCGGTGTGATCCCGGTTGCGGGACAGTTCGACCTTTGACAGTTAGACCTCTAACCTTTAGAGTTCTAACCATGGACGCACCCGAGTTCACCACCCCCGTCGACCTGATCCGCTGGATCGGGTGGGCGCTGCAGAAGGCCGGCGAGGACTGGATCCGGTCGCGCGAGCTCAGCTTCGCGCAGGCCTTCGCGCTCGGGTACCTGGTCAAGACCCCCGGCGCGATCCAGCGCGACATCGCCGACATCACCCGCACCAGCGCCGCGAGCGTCTCCAGCCTCCTGCAGGGGCTCGAGCGCCGCGGGCTCGTCGAGCGCCGCGCCGAGAGCGGCAACGAGCGCAGCAAGCAGGTCTACGCGACCGCGGCCGGCGAGGAGCTCATCGCCGGGTTCGACACCGCGATGGCCGAGGCGCAGGAGACGATCCTGGCCCCGCTGGACGAGGCCGAGCGCGCGTCCCTGCACGCCCTCCTGACGAAGATCACCGCGGAGCTGCCGCGCCCGACGCGGTCATAACCGTCAAATCCTGACAGAAGCCCCACCACGCGTCGGCGACCGCCGCCGCGCGATCAAGCCTGCCCGCAATCAACTGCCCCGGTGAGGAGCAGCCATGAGCACCGCTACCCTCGAGAACCCGACGGCCGACGCCGCCGGCACCAACCGCTGGTACCTGTCCGCGGCCCCGATCGCCCGCGCCCTCGTCCACCTCTGCGTCCCGATGGCCGCCGCGATGATCGTCGGCGCCGTCTACAACGTCATCAACGCCGGCTTCATCGGCTCGCTGCACAACACCGCCCTGCTCGCCGCGATCACGTTCGGCACCCCGCTGCTCGGCCTGGTCATGGCCGTCGGCAGCGTGTTCGGCGTCGGCGGCAGCGCGCTCATCTCCCGGCTGCTCGGCGCGTCGGAGCACGAACCCGCCAAGGCCGGCGAGATCAAGCGCGTCTCGTCGTTCGCCCTCTGGGGCGCGGTCGGCGCCGGGGCGTTCTTCGGCGGTCTCGGCCTGCTCTTCCTGCACCCGCTGGTGGCCCTGCTGGGAGCCGACGACGCGGCGGTACCGGCGACGAACGACTACGTCATCGTCATGCTCGCCTTCGTGCCGGTACTGGCCGCGGCGTTCTGCCTCGAGCAGCTCGTGCGGGCCGAGGGCGCCGCCCGCCAGGCCATGATCGGGCTGATCGCCTCCACCGTCGCCAACCTCGTCTTCGACGTGCTGTTCATCCTGGTCCTGCCCTGGGGCGTGGCCGGCGCGGCGCTGTCGGTCGGCCTCGCGAACCTCGTCAGCGTCGCCTACTTCGCCTTCTGGCTGCAGCGGCACAGCGAGCACGTGAACCTCGCGCCGCGCTGGTTCACGCTGTCCCCCGCCGTGCTCAGGCCGGTCTTCGGCGTCGGCGTCGGCGAGCTGCTGCAGGCCGCCTTCCTCATCGTCACCAGCCTGGTGCTCAACCGCCTCGCGGTCGCGTACGGCGACGGCCCGCTCGCCGCCATGGGCGTCGCGGTGCGCATCGCCCAGGTGCCGGAGTTCCTGGTCATGGGGGTCACGATCGGCGTGCTGCCGCTGCTGGCGTACTCGTACGGCAAGGGCGACCGCACCCGTCTCACGGCCGCCCTGCGCGGCTCGGCGTTCACGGTCGGCGCCATCGTGCTGGTCTTCTCCACGGCGGTGTTCGTCTTCCGCGAGCAGGTGCTCACCGCGTTCCTGGCCGACCGCTCGGCGCTCGGCATCGGCGTCACGATCCTGCTGGCCCAGCTCGTGGCCATGGTCGTGAACGGCTTCCGGGGCCTGATCACCTCGCTGTTCCAGGCGACCGGCCGCGCGGTACCGGCGATCGTGATGTCCACCGCCCAGGGCGTGCTGTTCATCCCGATCGTGCTGCTGGGCAACGTCTGGTTCGGGCTGCCCGGCATCATCTGGGCCCTGACCGTCACCGAGGGCATCGTCTTCCTGGTCGGCGCCGTCATGTGGCTCGCGTCCCGCCGCGCGATCGACCGCGGCCTGGCCGAGGGCAGCCCGGAGCGCGCCGAGGCGGTGCTGGAACAGGCCGAGGCCTGATCAAATGACGCCTGAACCGGTCACCCGATCGCGATCGTGCCGCGGGCCGGACGGCGGGCGGCGACGAGCAGCAGGCCGCCCGCGAACTTCGGGGGCTCGCCGAGGTCAGGAGCGCCCTCTCCGGCCGGGGCGAGGGTGTCGACCGGCAGCGGGGCGCCGTCGCGCAGGGCGAAGCGGGCGGCCGCACGGCCCTCGCGCGGGCGGGTGCCGGCCGGCGCCGCGAGCCCGAGCGCGACGAGGAGCAGCCCGGTCACGACGGCCGGCCAGAACGGCCCGGCGGCCGGGTCCGCCGCGACGAGCCAGCCCAGCACCGCCGCGACGACCGCGGCCCCGGCCAGGGCCCGCGCCAGG
Organism: Dactylosporangium sp. McL0621; assembly: GCF_049995355.1. Lineage (NCBI taxonomy): Bacteria > Bacillati > Actinomycetota > Actinomycetes > Micromonosporales > Micromonosporaceae > Dactylosporangium > Dactylosporangium sp. McL0621. Next base: position 6,052,698 of record NZ_CP188259.1, on the reverse strand, counting down.
CGCGCCGACCGGATGCCCTGCGCGTCGCGCCACACCACGATCAGGACCACCGCGGCGGCCGCGACGGGCCACAGCGGCCCGGACGGGGCCCGACCGCCGCTGTCGGCCGTCAACCAGATGGTCGCGACCAGCAGGAAGGCTCCCCCGACCGCGACGGACCGCCCCAGTACCGTCACGGCGCCCAGGGTAAAACGCGTTGACAAGCATGTGAATCTTGGCGCGTGACGACGGACATCATCGCGGTCACCGGCGCGACGGGCGCCCTGGGCCGGCTCGTGCTCGAACGGCTCCGGGAACGCGTCCCGCGCGAGCGGATCGTCGCAGTCGTGCGCGACCCGGGCCGCATCGACGGCGTCGAGGCGCGCCGCGGCGACTACGACGAACCGGAGAGCCTCGCGGCCGCGTTCGCCGGCGTCGACCGGCTGCTGCTCATCTCCTCGCCGGAGCTGGACCCGGCGCGCCGGGTGGCCCAGCACCGCAACGCGATCGCCGCGGCCGGTCACGTGAAGCTGCTCGCGTACACGAGCCTGCTCGGGGCCGAGCGAGCCGGGCCGGGCGTGACCGAGGCCCACCACGCGACGGAGGCCCTGATCCGCGCGGCCGGGGTGCCGTACACGATGCTGCGCAACCCGTTCTACACCGAGGCGTTCGCGCATCCCGGGCTGCGGGAACGGAGCGAGCTGAGCAGCGGTACCGGTGGCCGCGGCCTCAACACCGCGACCCGGGCCGACCTCGCGGAGGCGGCGGCCGCGGTCCTCACCGGCGACGGGCCCGGCGGCCGCGCCCACGACCTCACGGGTCCACTATGGACGTACCCGGAGCTGGCCGCGCTGCTCGGCATCCCGTACCGCGAGGAGCCGCCCGCGGGCCCGATGGGCTACCTGCACGGCCTGGCGAAGGCGGGCCTCCTGGAGCGGCAGACCGGCGATCTGCGGGCGCTGCTCGGCCGTGCGCCGACCGGGATCAGGGCCGCCATACGATGAGGTCGGGCGGCCCCATGCGCTCGGCGAACCGGCCCGCCGGCGAGGCCTCGGCCAGCCGGCGGCGCAGGTCCGACTCGAAGGCCGCCCGGCGCTCGCCGAACCGGGGCGGGGTCGAGCTCGACAGGGAGTACACCGCGGAGACCAGCTCGTCGGCGGAGCGCTCCACGACCTCGCCCGGCCACGGGGTGAGCCGGACCGGGCCCCGGTAGCCGGCCGCGCGCATCACGTCCTCCTCGCCGGCGCGGGTGGCGCCGCGCGGGCCCAGGTAGCTGCGCACCAGGTCGTCGATCGCGTCCCACGGCGGGCGCGGCCACGGCAGCTCGTCGTCGCCGTCGACGCCGCGGTGGGTGTTGCCGCCGACGTGCGCCCAGGCGCCGCCGGGCTCCAGCATGCCGCGCACCCGCGCGGCGACCAGGGGCTGGTCCATCCAGTGGAACGACTGCGCGAACGTGACCACGCGGAAGGTGCCGAGGCCCGCGGGCAGGTCCTCGCCGCGCAGGACGTGCCACTCGATCTCCGGGGCGCGGCGGGCCGCCTCGGCGATCATGCCGGCGTCGGGGTCGACCCCGACGGCCGCCGCGAACAGCGGGGCGAGCAGCGTGGTGAGCGAGCCGGGGCCGCAGCCGACGTCGAGCAGCCGGCCGGTGCCGTCCAGGCCCAGCTCGTCCCGCAGCGCCGCGGCGAACTCGTTCGGATACGGCCGCCGCCCGATCGTGTAATGCGGGGCCGCCCCATCGAAGTTCATGCGTCCTCCGCTTCGCTCCGGCCGCTTGAACTATAGGCCCCTCCGCTGCGCTCCGGACCGCTCACGCGACCTTCTTGACGAGCGTCTCGAAGGCGAGGTCCGGGCGGCGGGGCACGCCGAAGCGCTCGTCGCCGTACGGGAACGGGCTGATCTCGCCGGTGCGCGCGTACCCGTGCCGCTCGTACCAGGCGATGAGGTCCTCGCGCTGCACGATGACGGTCATGCGCACCTCGGCCGCGTCCCACTCGTCGCGGGCGAAGCGCTCGGCCTCGCCCAGCAGCCGCGCCCCGAAGCCGCCGCGCTGGCGGCCCGGGTCGACGGCGAACATGCCGAAGTAGGCGTACCCGTCCCGCTGCTCCAGCTGCGCGGAGGCCACGATCGCGCCGGCGTCGTCGAGCGCGAGGAGCACCGTGCTGCCCGGCTCGGTGATCGCCGCGGCGACCATGGCGGGGTCGGTACGCTGCCCGTCGAGCAGGTCGGCCTCGGTGGTCCACCCGGCCCGGCTGCTGTCGCCGCGATAGGCGGACTGGACGAGGTCGACGATCGCGGGCACGTCGGCGGCGTCGGCGGCACGAAAGGTCACACCCCATCATGGAGGGTCGGCCGGAAGTCACTACCGCTGGCCCTACCTTTCGGCGGCAAGCTGGCGGGATCGATCCGGGGCCCGGTCCGGTGCAGGCTGGTGAGCATGCGGGAGACCATCGCCGTCGCCGAACGGCACGACCTCGAAGCGGTGCTGCGGACGGCCCTCGACGACCTGTGCCGGCTCGGCGTCACGGGGGCGCAGGGGCAGGTGCACGCCGGCGGGCGGGACGTCGTCGCGTGGGCCGGGGCGGGGATGCCGGCCGCGGGGCGCTTCCGGATCGGCGGCGCGACGGCGGCCTTCACGGCGGCGGTGGTACTCCAGCTCGCCGCCGAGGGCCGCCTGTCGCTCGACGACGAGGTCGCGGCGCTGCTGCCCGGGGTGCTGACGGACCCGCGCGTCACGGTGCGGCACCTGCTGCAGCACACCAGCGGGCTGCCCGACTACATCGGGGCGCTCGCGGGCGGACCGCGGCTCGCCCACCACGACCCGGAGGCGCTCGTCGCGCTGCGCCACGGGCCGGCGGCGGTACCGGGGACGCAGTGGACCTACTCGCACACCGACTACGTGCTCGCGGGCCTCGTGGTGCTCGCGGTCACCGGCCGGTCCTGGGCCGAGCAGGTGCGCAACCGGATCGCCCGGCCGCTCGGGCTGCGCGACACCTACTTCCCGTACGACCACCCGTCGCTGCCGCGCTCCTCGGCCCGCGCCTACCAGCAGCTGGTGCCGGGCGGACCGCTGCTGGACGTCACCGAGCTCAACCCGACGGCGCTGGACGCGGCCGGCGGCCTGGTGAGCACGACCGCCGACCTGACTCGGTTCTGGTGCGCGCTGCGCCGCGGGGAGCTGCTCGGCCCGGACGCTCTCGCGGAGCTGGACCGGACCGTGCCCGCCGGGCCGTACCAGGACGTGCGCGCCGGCCTCGGGTTCGGGCTGGGCGCGTTCCGGGTGCCGACCGCCGGCGGCGGGTTCTGGTCGCACCCGGGCGACGTGCCGGGCACCGCCACCTGCAACGGGGTGAGCGACGACGGGTCGCGCTCGGTGGTGCTGTACCGCACGACGACCCCGGCCGATCCGATGCTGCGCGCGGAGCTTGACGCGCGGGCGCTGCGCCTCGTCGAGGACCTCCTGGCGCTGGACTAGCGCGGGTCCTGTCATCCGATCGGGCAGTTCGGCGGGCGTTTCCTCAGCTGGGAAACGGGGCGGGCGATGGCACTGGCAACGGCGGCCAAGGACGGCCGCCGGCCCGGACCCGCATCCAAGGAGGACACCATGGGTCTTCGCATCAACAACAACATGGCCGCGCAGAACGCCTACCGGAACCTGTCGGTCACCGACAGCCAGATGAGCAAGTCGCTGGAGAAGCTGTCCTCGGGCTACCGGATCAACCGGGCCGCGGACGACGCGGCCGGCCTGTCCATCTCCGAGGGCCTGCGCTCGCAGATCGGCGGCCTGAAGGTCGCCGTGCGCAACGCCCAGGACGGCATCAGCGTCGTGCAGACCGCTGAAGGCGCACTGACCCGAAACCCACTCGATCCTGCAGCGCATGCGTGACCTGTCCGTGCAGGCCTCCTCGACCGGTTCCCAGGACTCCGACGCCCGCTCCGCCGCGCAGACCGAGTTCTCGCAGCTCAACCAGGAGCTGGACCGGATCGCCTCGACCACCGCGTTCGGCAGCCAGAAGCTGCTGTCGACCGCCAGCGCGTACACGGGCGCGTTCCAGGTCGGCGCCAACGGCTCGACGTCCGACCAGATCAGCGTCAACCTGGGTACGGCCGCGTTCGGCAGCGTCACCGGCGTGACCGGGTTCGACTCGACCGGCCTCGGCGTGGCGTCGCTGGACCTGACCACGTCCGGCACGGCCGCGATCGCCGCGATCGACACGGCGATCAAGGGCGTCTCGACCGCCCGGGCGACGCTCGGTGCGTACCAGAACCGTTTCGAGCACACCATCAACAACCTCAACGTGGCGGTGGAGAACCTGTCCGCGTCCGAGTCCCGCATCCGTGACACCGACATGGCGCAGGAGATGGTGTCGTACACCCGCTCGCAGATCCTGACCCAGGCCGGCACGAGCATGCTCGCGCAGGCCAACCAGGCGCCGCAGAACGTGCTGTCCCTGCTGCGCTGATCCGGCGCGGGTGGCGGCGGGGGGAACGGACAACGAGGTCCGTTCCCCCCGCCGTTGCTGTTCAGGTCGTACTTTTTTGAGCCTGCCGTTCGCTCGCGTGCACGAGCACCGAGCACCACATGCGGAAGGGCCGCCACGGTTCGGCGATGCGCAGCATTTCGGCGTCGGTGGGGTCCTGACTCATGCGGTACAACCGGCGGATCCCGGATCGGGTGAACCCTTCGGCGGGGACGGCGTCGGCCCGGCCGGCCCCGCGCAGCACGATCCCGGTGGCGAAGAAGTCGCCGATCCCCCGCAGCCGCTTCACGTCGGCGTAGGCCTCGGCGAGCGGCAGCGCCCGCAGCCGGGCGCGGTCGAGGCGCCCGTCGAGCGCGGCGTCGGCGATCCCGTGCAGCCGCGCCACCTTCTCCGCGTCGACGCCCGGCAGCTCGGTCCGGCCGCGCAGCACCTGCGGCGTGGGGAACGCGTGCACGACCCGCCCGCCGGCCTCGATCGCCGCCCCGAAGTCCCGCGAGATGCGGGCGCGGATAACCCGCTGCTGGGTGATGCGCAGGCGGTGGCCGATGACGAACGCGCAGGCCGCCTCGTACGGCGAGTGGAACAGCACCGGCCGCAGGTACGCGTGCTCGCGCTGCAGCTCCCCGATGACCGGGTCGCGCTCGCCGACCGCGTCCCAGCCGGTGCCGTCCTCGTCCAGCGACAGCGTGGCGAGCGCCTGCTCCCAGGCCGCGGCCGGCCCGGTGACCGTGCCGGTGACCGCGTCGCCGTCCTGGCGGAGCACGACCGCGGCGGAGTGCTCCCAGCCCTCGACCGGGAACGCCATGAGGATCGAGCTCGGGTCGTCGGCGGGCTGCACCCAGCCGCCGAAGAACTCCTGCTGCCGGGCCATGTCGTAGGGCCCCGTGATGCGTGTGTGCATGTCGCAGATCCTGCCGGGCAAAACACGACACGTGTTGTCATGTTTTCCGCGGTACCTTCGCAGGCATGCGCGGCGATCGCCTCCTCTCCCTCGTCCTGCTCCTGCAGGCCCGCCCGGGCGCGGCCGCCCCGGAGCTGGCCGAGCGCCTGGGCGTGTCGGTCCGCACCGTGCTGCGCGACGTGGAGGCGCTGAGCGGGGCGGGCATTCCGGTGTACACCGAGCGGGGGCGCAACGGCGGGGTGCGGCTGCTGGACACGTACCGGGCGGGCCTGGCCAACCTGAGCCGGGCCGAGGGTGCGGGCCTGGCCGTCGGCCAGTCGCGCCTCGCCGGCGACCTGGGCCTGGGCGACGCCCTCGACACCGCGCTGGAGAAGCTGACCGGCGCCGGCGGCGGGGCCCTGCGCGGCGGCCTGGCCGACGGGCGCAGCCACGTGCTCGTGGACGTCGACCCGTGGATGCGCTCGGGCGAGCCGGTCCCCCACCTGCCCGCCGTCCACGAGGCGCTGCTGCGGGGCCGGCGTCTCGACGTGGTGTACCGCGACAGCGAGGGCCGGGCCGGCCGCCGGACGGTCGACCCGGTGGGCCTGGTGGCCAAGGCGGGCGTCTGGTACCTGGTGACGGCCGAGCCGGCCCTGCTGCGCGTGGCTCGCATCGACGCCTGCACCGCCCGCCCGGACGCGGCCGGACGCCCGCCCGGCTTCGACCTGGCCGCGACGTGGGCCGCCCTGCGCTCCGGCGTCGAGTCCCGCCCGCGCGACCTGGCGGTCGTCGCCGAGGTCCAGCCGTCGGCGGCCGCCCTCGCGCGCCGGCTGCTGGCCCGGCACCTGACGGGCGGCGCGGGCACCCGGCTGGAGCTGTCGTTCAACGGCACGGAGCACACGGTGGGCAGCCTGCTCGGGCTGGGCGCCCGCGTGGAGGTGCTGTCGCCGGCGCCGGTCCGCGCGGCCCTGCGCGAGGCGGGGCTGGCGGTCGCGGCCCTCTACGCCGCCGGCTGAGTCCGCGTTGCCCGGCGGCCGGTCCGGTCCGGCCGTTCGGTCACGGGCGGACCGCCTCGCCGGTGCGGATCGCCGTGGCGGTGGCCGCGATCAGGCGCTGCAGGCGGACGCCGTGGTGGATGTCGAGGGGTTGCCGTCGCGCGCCGCGTACCGTGCGGACGAACTCCTCGACGATGGTGCGCTGGACGTCGCCCGGCTCGTAGGGCGTCGGGTCGGCGAGGTGCACCCGGCCGGCGGTCGTGACGGCCTCGGCCTCCAGGACCCCGCCGGGGCCCGGCGTGGTGCCGGAGATCGCGACGTGGCCGCGGGCGCCGCCCTCGTGCACGGTCGTCACGGTCACCACCTCGCCGGCCTCGGCCGCGCGGAGCTCGGCAACCGGGCCGGCCGTCGCCTCGAGCAGGTCGAGGGTGTGCGGCCCGAGGTCGGGCAGGACGGCCTGGGCCTCCCGCCGCCACGGCGTGGCGAACGGCGAGCCGTCGAGCGCACCGCCGCCGAAGTACGCGACCCGCACGTAGCCGGGCCGCGCGCCGGCGGCCCGGGCGAGGAACGTGCGCACCTGGGCGGTGTAGCGGTAGGTGAGCATCAGCTGGGTCGCGACGCCGGCGGCGTCGGCGGCCGTGGCGACCGCCTCCGCGGCGGCGACGGTGAACCCGACCGGCTTCTCCAGCAGCAGGTGCCGGCCGGCGCGGGCCGCGGCGACGGCGAGCTCGGCCTGCACGTCGGGCGGCACCGTGAACGCCACCGCGTCGCAGGCCGACAGCAGGTCCTCGAACGAGCCGACCGCGGTGGCGCCGTGCCGGTCGGCCACCGCGGCGGCGGCCTCGGCCCGGCGCGCCCAGACCACGTCGAGCGACACGTCGGGCGCCGCGGCCAGCATGGGCGCGGTGAACATGTTGGCCCAGGGCCCGGCGCCGACAAGACCGATCCGGATCATCGGCCCAACGGTATCAGCGCGCGGAATTCTTACCGAACGAGAACGAACGTTGTGCACGGCCCGGCGGGGGTGCAGGCTGTGCGCATGCGTTGGGTGTTGCTCATCGTCGGCGCGCTCGCCCTCCTCGCCGGGATCGTGTGGACGTTGCAGGGGCTGGATGTGCTGGGCGGCAGCTCCATGAGCGGCTCGACCCAGTGGGCGATCATCGGCCCGATCGTCGCCGTCATCGGCCTGGTGCTGCTCCTGCGCGGCGCGCGCCGGAGCTAGCGGCCCACCTGGTGCCGCCCCCGCGCGGCGCGCGCCGGACCTAGCTCGGCCCCAGTGGCGCCGGGCCCACCGGCGGATTCGGGGCGGGCTCCTTCAGCTCCACCAGCAGCGCGAACGAGTCGGTGGAGCCGACGTTCTCGCCGATGTGATCCTGCGCGCCCACCCATCGCGCCTGCCCGGCCTCCAGGGAGACCTCGGCGGTACGCCCGCCCGAGGAGACGCGGCGCTCGAAGGCGCACACCGGCACGAGGACGCTGTCGGGGTGGTGGTGCTCATGGGTGCGGTCGCCCGGCTGGTCGCGGTACTCCAGCACGCGCACCCGCTCGTTCTCGAACACGACCCGGTAGAGGCCGGGATCCGTCACCACGGGGTCCGCGGTGGTTTCGTGGGACTTGAGTACCATGGGACCACGGTACCATCTTGGCGATGGCAGTTCCATATGAAGCGACAGGCCGCACCGGGCAGAAGTCGCGGACCCGACAGGCGCTCGTCGAGGCGACCCGTGAACTGCTCGGCGACGGGCTGAGCCCGCAGGTCGAGGACGCCGCCGCGCGGGCCGGGATCTCGCGAACGACCGCGTACCGGTACTTCCCGAACCAGCGCAGCCTGCTGCTCGCGGCGCATCCGCAGATCTCGCCGGACACGCTGCTCGGCGACGACGCCCCTGACGAGCCGTTCGCCCGGCTCGATGCGTGCCTGGCGGCCTTCACGGAGTACAACTTCGCCTGGGAACCTCAGCTGCGCACCTCACTGCGGCTCTCCCTCGAGCCCGGCGGCCGCACCCCGGCCGAGCGCCCGGCGCTGCGCCAGGGCCGCGCGATCGGCTGGATCGAGGACGGGCTGCGTCCGGTGCGCGCGCGGCACCCGGGCGTCGACGTGCGCGCGCTCGCCGTCGCGATCCGCTCGGCGACGGGGATCGAGACGCTCGTCTGGCTCGTCGACATCGCCGGCCAGACCCGCGAGGAGGCGGCCCGGACGGTCCGGGGCACCGCGCGGGCGCTGCTCGAGGCCGCCCTGCGCGCCGCGACCTGACCGTGCCGGGCGCCGTCAGCCGGTGCCGCGGACGTTCAGGCCGGCGGCGCGGTACACGGCGTCGATCACCGTCATCGTGCGCACCGAGTCCTCCGGCGGGGTGAGGTTCGGGCCGCCGTCGAGCACCGCGGCGGCGAAGGCGCGCAGCTGGTGGACGTACGTCGCCTCGCCCGGCACCTTCTCGCGCGTCGTGCGGCCCGCGCGCGTGACCGTCAGGCGGTGGTACACGTTGGGCATCAGGTAGTTGAAGATCTTCAGGGAGCCCTCCGAGCCCGTGTAGCGCGCGGAGAGGTCGAGCACGCGGCGGGACCAGAGGCTGGCGGTGGTGCGGCCGGTGGCGCCGCCCGGGAAGCGGTACTCCGCGACCATGGCCCGGTCCACGTCCGGTTTCTGCAGCGTGGCCCGCGCCGCGACCACCTCGGGCTCGGCGCCGCCGAAGGTCCGCAGCGCGTGCACCGTGTAGCTGCCCATGTCCATCATGGCGCCGCCGGCGAGGCTGAGGTCGTACCGGATGTCGGAGAACCTCGGCATCGGCGCGCACAGGGCGGTCTCGATGTGCCGCGGCTCCCCCAGCGTCGGCAGCAGCTCCAGGACCCGTTGGATCAGGGGGTGGTACCGGTAGTGGAACGCCTCCATCACGACGAGCCCGGCCCGCTCGGCGGCCGCGGCGACCTCGCGCGCCTCGGCGGCGTTGGCGGTCAGCGGCTTCTCGCACAGCACGTGCTTGCCGGCGGCGAGCGCGGCGAGGGTCCACTCGTGGTGCAGGCCGTTGGGCAGCGGGTTGTACACGGCGTCGAGGTCCGGGTCGGCGACGAGCTCGGCGTAGCCGGCGTGCACGGCGCCGATGCGGTGCTTGGCCGCGAACGCCTCGGCGCGGGCCCGGTCGCGGGCGGCCACCGCGGCGACCTTGACCAGCGGCACGTCCCGGGCGGGGCGCACCAGCGCGGCGGGCGCGATCCGGGCCGCGCCGAGGATGCCGATCCGCAGGAGGTTGCTCATGCGGCCCGGTGCTCCACGAGCCCGACGAGATTGCCCTCGCTGTCCTCCACGAACGCCTGCCACTCCGCGGCCCCGGCCGGCCCGAGGGTGTCGTCGGCGTGGGTGAAGATCACGTGGGGCTCGGAGCGGACCGCGGTGCCGGCCGCGCGCAGGCGCTCGACGGTGGCGTCGATGTCGTCGACGGCGAGGTAGAGCAGGGCCGCGGTGGCGTTGCGTTCCAGCAGCAGCCGCGTGCCGTCCAGGTCGAAGAAGACCAGGCCCGGCGGGTCGAAGGTGGCCGCCGGGGCGGTGCCGAGCAGGTCGGCGTACCAGCGGGCGGCCCGGCCGAGGTCCTCGGCGCGCTGAGCGATCTGCACCAGCCTCATGCGGGCAGTATCACACGCGCTTGAAGCGCCCCACGAGCTGCTGCAGCTCCGTCGACAGGCCCGACAGCTCGCCGCCGGCCCGGCGGCCCGCCTCCACGCTGCGGCTGGTCTGCCGCACGCTGGCGGTGGCCCGGTCCACGGCGCCGGCCATGGTGCCGATCTCGTCGCGGCCGCCGACGGCCACGGTGCGCGACAGGTCGCCCTCGGCCATCGCGTCCATGGCCACGACGACCGGGCGCAGCCGGTTGGTGATGGAGGCGGCGGATCCGCCCGATGCTGTCGTCCATGCTCTGCATGCGCGCGAGCGCGAGCAGACCGGCAACTCAAGCGCTACCGGGCGAAACACTTTGCTCCCGTTCCTCCTCGGCGAGCGCGGCGAGGAGCCGGGTGTGCTCGGCCGCGGTACCGATCGCGGCGCGATGCTCGGGATGGTCGCGGTAGTGCCCGGATCGCCCGCTCGATGAAGGCCGGGTCGACGGCCCGCAGGAACGCCCGGCCTTCCACCCGGCCGGCCCGGATCTTCTCCCAGGGCGCGCGGTCGGCCGGGGAGGCGAAGGCGTGCACGGTGACGCCGCCGGGGTCGAGCACGACCGTGTATTGCCAGCACCGCACCGCGGCGAGCACTCCGACCACGCCCAGCGTGCCGAACCCCACGATCGCCGGCGTGTCGGCCCCGAGCCGCAGCACGTGGACGTGCCGGACGACCACCGGGATCAGGGCGAACGTCGCGAGGGCGAGGGCCTGGACCGTGGCCCGCAGGGCCGGGGAGGACGGCGCCACGAACCGGCCCGGCCGAACCACGAACTCCCGCCGATGCCCGCCCAGGACGACCTGGGGCAGAGCGGTTCCGACGGCGGTGGCGACCGCGGCGGCGACGGTGAGCGCAAGGCCGTTCCACCCGGTGTGCGGCTCGTCGGCGAGCAGGCGCAGGGACAGCGCGGCGAAGTACGAGGCCGCCGAGCACACCGTCACCACCAGCATGCGGGCCATGGACGTCAGCGCGCCGAGCGGGCTTCCAGCTCCGCGAGCACGTCGGCGCTGACCTCCTCGACCGGGCGCATCGCGTCGACGGTCAGCAGGATGCCGCGCCGGGCGTAGAAGGCCAGGACCGGCTGGGTGACCTCGCGGTAGAGCTTGAGGCGCTGGCGGATCACGGGCTCGGTGTCGTCGGTGCGGTGCTCGATCTCGGCCCGCTTGAGCAGGCGGCGCAGCAGCTCGTCGTCGTCGGCCCGCAGGTGCAGGGCGACCTCGGCGGTCATGCCGAGGGCGTAGGCCACCCGGTACGCCGCCAGGGCCTGCGACATCGTGCGCGGGATGCCGTCCAGGACGTAGCCGCCGCCGTTCGCGCGGGCCTCGGTCAGGCCCTGGCGCAGCAGGTCGAGGACGACGTCGTCGGGGACCAGTTCGCCGCGGGCCAGCAGCGGCTGGACCCGGCGGCCGAGTTCGGTGCCCTCGGCCACGTTGCGGCGCAACAGGTCGCCTATGGCCACGCGCGGGATGTCGAAGTGCTCGGCGATCACGGCACCCTGAGTGCCCTTGCCCGCGCCTGGTGGCGCCACCATCAACACCTGCACGCGCAGAACACTAACGCAGTTCACTGCTCCGGCAAGGCGCGACGTCGGCGCGGTACGGACGCGCCAGAAGACCGTAAGAATCGCAACATGGGTGACTTCGCCCATGCGGGGGCGCCGCCGCGGGCCTAACGTGCGGGCATGTCCTTCCTGTCCGACCCGCCCGAGACCGACCCCGGCGTCGAAAGCCTCTACGCCGCCGACCGCGAACGGCTCGGCTACGTCGCCAACTACACCCGGGCCCTCGCCTGGCGCCCGGCGGCCGTCGCCGCGTGGGCGGCCCTCAACGGCGCCGTCAAGTCCACGATGGACCTGCGCCGCTACGAGCTGGCCACCCTCGCGGCCGCGCGCCGCCTCGGCTCGCGGTACTGCAGGCTCGCCCACGGCGCCGTCCTGCGCGACCGCTTCTACGACGCCGAAACCGTGGCCCGCATCGCCACCGACCACGCCGATGCGGGCCTGTCCCCGGCCGACGCCGCGGTGATGGACTTCGCCGAGCGGGTCGCGGCCGACCCCAACGGCATCACCGCCGCGGAGGTCGACGTGCTGCGCGGGCACGGCCTGAGCGACGCGGAGATCCTCGACGTGGCCCTGACCGCGGCCGCGCGCTGCTTCTTCAGCACCGTGATCGCGGCGGTCGGGGCGCGCCCGGACGCGGCGTTCGAGACCGCGCTGGAGCCCGAGCTGCGGCGGGCGCTGACGGGGTCTTTAGATTGATGGGGTGCACATCATCGGGCGCGACTGCGAGCTGACCGTCCTGCACGAAGCCTGGCGGGCCGCCGCGGCCCGCCCGGGCGTGGTCCTCGTCGAGGGCGGCGCCGGCATCGGCAAGACCGCGCTCGTGACCGCGTTCGCCGCGACCGTCGACGCGGACGTGCTGGTCGGGGAGGCGCCGTCGATCGGCGGCGACGCCCAGCCCTACGCGCCGTTCCTGGCCGCGCTCGGCGCCGCCGACCCGGCGAAGGCCGAGCGCGCCGCCGACCCGGCGAAGGCCGAACGCGCCGCCCACCCGGCGAAGGCCGAACGCGCCGCCCACCCGGCGAAGGCCGAACGCGCCGCCGACCCGGTGAAGGCCGAGCTCGTCGCCCGGATCGAGGCGGCCGCGCCGGTGGTGCTCGTGCTCGAGGACCTGGACCGGGCCGACCAGGCCAGCCGCGAGCTCCTCGGCTGCCTCGCGGCGATGCTGAACCGGCCGGGCGTGCTGGTCGTGGCCACGTACGGCGCCGAACGCGTCACGCCCGGCGCGCTGGCCGGCGACGTGCCCGGCGCCGAACGTGTCACGCTCGGCCCGCTCGCCGACGACGCCGCGGCCCAGCTGCTGGGGCGCGCGGACGCCGCCCTGATCCGGCAGGCCCAGGGCAACCCGCTGCTGCTCCTGGCGCTGGCGGCCCACCCGGACGCCGACCCGCTGCTGGCCCCGTTCCGCGCGCTGCCGCCCGAGAGCCGCGCCGCGGTAAGGGTCGCCGCCGTCCTCGGCCGCGACGTCGACCGGAGCCTCCTGCAGAAGATCACCGGGCCCCCGGACGAGCCCCTGGCCCCGGCCGTCGAGGCGGGCCTGCTGCTCGCGCGCGCGGGCGGGTACCGCTTCCGGCACGACCTGATCCGCGCCGCCGTCCTCGACGACCTGCGCCCCGCCGAGCGCGCCCGCCTGCACCGCCTCGCCGCCGGCGCGATCACCCTCGGGTTCCGCCCGGCCACCGCCGCGCTCGTCGAGCTGGCCGAGCACTGGCACGCGGCCGGCGACGCCGACCGTGCCTTCGACGCCGCCTGGCGCGCCGCCGCCGTGGCCCGTTCCGCCCACGGGGGCCGGCTGCGGATGCTCGAGCGGGTCGCGGCCACCTGGGAGCGCGTCTTCGACCCGGAGTTCCGCACCCGCACCGACCGGGTCGCGGTGCTCATGGCCGCCGCCGTCGCCGCATCGCACGCCGGGGCGCTGGAGCGCGGCCTGGCCCTGACCGCCGAGGCGCTGGCGAACACCCGCGACCCGGCCCGCACCGCGCTGCTGCTGGAGACCCGGAGCCTGCTGCGGTACCGCGGCGGCGACGACGGCATCGAGGACCTCCGCGCCGCCCTGGCCCTGCAGCCCCGCAACCACCGCATCCGGGCCACCCTGGCCAGCCGGCTCGAGGCGCTGTCGCGCTCCCCCGAGGCCTACGCCCTCGCCGAGGACGCGGCGGCCGACCGCGACCCGGCCGTGCGCGCCCTCGCCCTCGTCACCCTCGCGGCCGAGGCCGCCGACCCCGGCTCGGGCGCCGACCCGCAGACCAGCGGCTCGCGCATCGCCGTCGCCCGGGCCCGGGAGGCGGTCGCGCTGGCCCGCGAGGGCGGCGACGACGACACCGAGCTGCTCGCGCGGGTCATGGAGGCGAGCGCGCTCGAGGCCGCCGGCGAGTCCCGGGCCGCGGCCGAGGCGGCCGAGGCGGGGCTGGCGACCGCGCGGCGGGGCGGGCTCCGGCCGGTCCGGGGCCCCATGCTCGCGGCCGCGCTCACCGCGTCGCTCACCGCGCTCGGCGAGTGGCCGCGGGCCCGCGCGGTCGCCGGGGAGGCGCTCGCGCTGGAGCCGCCGCCGTTGTACCGCGCGGTGCTCACCATCGCCGCCGGCCGCCTCGACGCGCTCACCGGCGACCGCGAGCGCGCCGCGGCCGCCGTGCGCACGGCCGAGACGCTGCTGGGCGAGCGCTACACCGGCCGGCAGTTCCTGATTCCGCTGTGGGAGCTGCACACGCTGCTCGGCGCGGGCGCGCCGCTGGACGACCGGCAGCTGCCGTCCCACCCGGCCCTCGCCTGGTCGCTGCTGCTGGCCCTGCCCGAGCCCGACCGGCGCTTCGCCCAGCGGCTGCCGGTCAACGGCCCCGTCCAGCGGGCCGCGAGCCTCACCGTGGCCCGGCGCTGGGACGAGGCGATCGCCGCGTGGCGGGCCGCCGGGCACCCGTATCGCGTGGCCCAGACCCTGGTGCGGGCCGGGCGGGCCGCCCGCGACAAGTCCACGGCGGTGGCCTGGGCCCGCGAGGCCGGCGCGATCGCGCACCGGCTCGGCGCCCGGCCGCTGGCCGAGGAGGCGTCGGCGCTGCAGAAGAGCGGCCGCCTGGAGCCGGGCGCCGCGCGCCTCACCGACCGCGAGCAGGAGGTGCTGCGGCTCATGGCCGCGGGGCGCACCAACCGGCAGATCGCCGAGGGCCTGTCCATCGCCGTCAAGACGGCCGGGGTGCACGTCACGAACATCCTGGCCAAGCTCGGCGTGAACTCGCGCACCGACGCCGCCGCGGTCGCCCGCCGCCGGGGCCTGCTCGGCTCGTAGCCTTCTGCACACCCTCTTGCCGAAAACGTTTTCGGCGCTCACAGTGTACTCCAGCGCATAGACAGTCGGCGATCCCGCTCTGTGCGTCCCGGGCCCCGCCATGCCCGTCACCACCCCTGCCGGGCCGCTGGCGCGTGCGCCGGGGCCGGCCGGGTGCGCACTGGAGGTACACGAAATGCATCGAAAATTTGCGGCGGCGCTGGCCGTCGCGACCGCCCTCACCACCGCGCTGGTCGCGGCCCCGGCGGCGTCCGCCGCCGACTCCGGATCGCTGGCCCGGCCGACGGCGGACGGCGGCGGCCTCGCCCCGATCCGCGGCACGGTCCCGGGCCTGACCGGCGCCGCGGCCCGCGCGGCCGGCGGCGCGGCCCTCGAACGCTTCGCGCAGGCCCGGCAGCCGGACCGGGCCCCGGCCCAGCCGGCGGTCCAGGCCGCGCAGCTGCACACCGACTGGGGCGTCAACCTGCCGAGCGCGACGACGCAGGGCATCCACGCCACGCAGAGCGTGCTGGACTCCGCGCCGACCACGACGGCCGGCGGGGATTACGTGTACGCGCCGACCGCCCTGCCCGGCGGCGGCGCGTGCATCGAGCTGACCACCGCGTACACGCCGAGCGGCCCGGACCTGTGGGCGTGGGACTGGTGCGGCGGCCGCGACGGCGTCGGCAAGCTCACCCCGATGGACGCGAACTTCCTGAACACGTACACGACCACGGTCAACGGCCGGCGCGCCTACAGCATGGACGAGCACAGGACGTCGACGACGAGCAATACGTGGACGGTGTACCTCTACAACTACGTCACCCACGCCTGGGACACGTACTTCACCAGCTCCGGCGTGTACGACCTGCCGCAGTTCAACTTCGGCTGGAACATGTTCGAGATCTACACCTCGGTCAACCCGGCCACCGGCGCCGGGTACTACTGCCAGACCTTCAACGGCCGCGGCTTCGAGAGCAGCGGCGTGCAGGTCTACTCGGGCGGCGCCTGGGTCGCGGCCACGGCGTCGAACACCTCGGCCCCGCGCACCATCCCGCCCGGCAGCGCCTACGACTGCCCGGCGCTGACGTTCACGATGGTCAACGCCAACGACCACTGGCTCGCCCAGATCGGCGGCGGCACGCAACCGACGGGCGGCTCCTACGAGGCCGAGTCGTCGGCCAACACCCTGGCCGGCCAGGCGGCCGTGCGCTCGTCGATCGGGGCCTCCGGCGGCGCGGTCGTCGGCTACGTCGGCAACGGCACGGCGAACCTGCTGCGGTTCAACAACGTCACCGCGGCCGCGGCCGGCAGCCGGACCGTGCGCCTGTACTACGCCTCGGGCGCGGCCCGCTCGGTGACGCTCACCGTCAACGGCGCCGCGGGCCCGACCGTGAGCACGCCCTCCACCGGCGGCTGGGACACGGTCGGCTCGGTCACCGCGACCGTGAACCTGCAGGCCGGGCCCAACACCATCCAGTTCGGCAACGCCACCGGCTGGGCCCCCGACATCGACCGGATCGTCGTGTCCTGACCGCGAGGGCAGCATCAGCGTCCTGCTCACCACGGACCGGGGCCTGTCCGCGATCCGCATCGACTACTTCGACCTGAGCGCGGAACGCGGCTACCGCGCCGAGGCCTTCGAGCTCGCGGCCGGCGACGCGCCCGGCGTGCACGGCTCGACGGAGCGCCGCCTCGCCGCGGACATCGAGGCCCGCGGCGGCGTGCAGGGCCGTTCGTGGACCCTGCGCGCCGGCGACGGCTGACGTCACAGCTTGGCGAGCTTGTCCAGGTCGAGCGAGGAGATGAACGCCTCCACGTCGGGGCCCTTGAACGTCTCGTCGAAGCCGACCCACACGTCCACGAACACGGTGACGTGGCCGGCGGTCACGACGCGCACCGGGCTCGTGGGGTCGTCGAACACGGCCAGCGGGTACCCCTTGAGCTTGCCCTTGGGGGTCAGAAAGCACCACCCGTAGGACTTGTTGTTGCTCTGCGCCGCCGGGATCCGGCAGTCGAGGAGCCGTACCGTGAGGTAGCCCTTCTTGCTCTTGTCCAGGTAGTTGACGAACTCGTTGCCCTCGTCGCCGGCCAGGGGCTCGGTCCACGCCCCGCCCGCCGGGGCGCCCTTCGGCACGGGCATGGCGAACGCGAACGCCTGCAGGTCCGCCTGCTTGACGATGTCCGCGGGCGCGGCTCCGGGTGCGATGGACGAGGCGACGGGTGCGGCGGACGACGGTGCGGGCGCGGCGGGGTCCGGGTGCACGGCGGGTTCGGAGCATCCGGCGGCGAGGACCGCGGTGGCGAACAGGACGGCGACGGTACGACGGAGCATGTATTTCTCCTGCGCTGATCTTTGACTGGTTGTCAGAGATCCGGTGTGACATTCCGTTCCATGAACGTTTCGCGGATCGCGGTGTCCAGTTCCCGACCGCTCGGCGGATCGACGAACAGCTCGGCCAGCAGGAGACCGGCCGCGTACGACGCGTTGATGCCCGACTCCTTGCCGGTCAGGGACTGCAGCGCGCCGCCGAGCCGCGTGGCCGCGCGCAGGAGCCCGCCGGGCAGCCGCCGCACCGGTCGCGGGTGCCCGGCGGCCGCGGCGATGCGGGCGAGCATGTCCCGCCAGGCGAGGTTCTCGTCGGCCACCGGGAGGTCCTCGCCGGAGCCGCGCTCGAGGGCGTCGGCGGTGGTCTCGGCCACGCTGCGGACCGAGACGGCGGCCGTGCCGCCGGGCGGGGCCAGCATCGGCGCCCGGCCACGGGCCCAGCGGGCCAGCGGCGGCGCCCAGTTCGGGAGCCGGTCGCCGGCGCGGCCGAAGACGAACGGCAGCTCGACGACGGCGACGGGCAGCGCGGGCCCGGCGGCGGCGCGCGCCTCGGCGGCCTGCTCGACCCGGCAGCGGATGTACACGTGCCGCTCCGGCAGCCGCCACTCGGGGTGGAGGCGGTGGAAGTGGGTGTAGTACGAGCCCATGACCACGCCGCGGGTCAGCCCCGCCGCCCGGGCCGCGGTGAAGAGGCGCACGATCGGCTCGACCATCTCGCCGCGCAGCGCCGGGTGGATCGGCCGGGGCCGCGAGCGCTCCTCCTCGCTGCGGCCGGCGTGCACGACGCCGTCGTGGCCGTCCAGCAGCGCCCGCAGCTCGTCCGGCGTCGCCGCGCCCAGGTCGACGGCGTGGTCGACGCCGGGCGCGGCGGTGCGCGCGAGCGAGGTCACGCCGTGCCCCCGCTCGCGCAGCACCTGCACAACATGAGCTCCGATGAGGCCGCTACCGCCGACCACGAGAATTCGCACGCGGCCGATTCTCGGTGATCTATGCCGACGGTGCCAAGTGGGTGTACGCGTCAGTGGTGAAGAACGGCGGCAGGTACTCCCCGAGCGCGCCCCGCTCCACGATCCCGGCCGCGGCGACGGCGCGCTCGAGCCCGGTACCGGTGCGGCCGTCGGTCAGGGCGGCCAGCTCCTCGGCGAGCAGGGCGCGCACCGTCTCCCCGGTCACCGTGCCGCCGCCCGCGAGCGGCGTGTGGTGGTGCAGCCACTGCCACACCTGGCAGCGGGCGATCTCGGCGGTGGCCGCGTCCTCCATGAGGTTCGACAGCGCCACCGCGCCCGTGCCGCCGAGCCAGGCGTCGATGTACCGCAGCGCCACCGAGATGTTCGCGCGCAGCCCCTCGGCGGTCACCTGGCCCGGCGTCTTGTCGACCGCGAGCAGGTCCGTGGCGGTGACGTCGACGTCGTCGCGGAGCCGGTCGAGCTGGTTCGGCCGGTCGCCCAGCACCGGGTCGAACGCCGCGCGGCAGGTCTCCACCAGGCCCGGGTGCGCGACCCACGAGCCGTCGAAGCCGTCGCCGGCCTCCCGCTGCTTGTCGGCCCGGACCTTGTCGAACGCGGTCGCGTTGGCGGCCGCGTCCCGGCTCGGGATGAACGCGGCCATGCCGCCGATCGCGTGGGCGCCGCGTTTGTGGCAGGTGCGCACGAGCAGCTCGGTGTAGGCCCGCATGAACGGCACCGTCATCGTGACCTCGGCGCGGTCGGGCAGGACGAAGTCCGACCACTGGCCGAAGTTCTTGATGATGCTGAAGATGTAGTCCCACCGGCCCGCGTTCAGGCCCGCCGAGTGCTCCCGCAGCTCGTAGAGGATCTCCTCCATCTCGAACGCGGCGGTGATGGTCTCGATGAGCGTCGTGGCCCGGATGGTGCCCGGCGGCAGGCCCAGGTACTCCTGCGCGAAGACGAACACGTCGTTCCAGAGCCGCGCCTCGCGGTGGTCCTCGAGCTTGGGCAGGTAGAAGTACGGCCCGGAACCGGCGTCGAGCTGGCGCCAGGCGCAGTGGTACAGGAACAACCCGAAGTCGACGAGGCTGGCGGAGATCGGGCGGCCGTCCACCACGATCCACTTCTCGACCAGGTGCCAGCCGCGGGGCCGCACGACGATCGTGGCGATCTCGTCGCCGAGCGCGTACCGCTTGCCGCGCTCGTCGGTGAAGTCGAGGTTGCGGTCCAGCGCGTCGATGAGGTTGAGCTGCCCGCCGATGACGTTGTCCCACGTCGGCGCGGTCGCGTCCTCGAAGTCGGCCAGCCACACCTTGGCCCCGGAGTTGAGCGCGTTGACGGTCATCTTGCGCTCGGGCGGCCCGGTGATCTCCACCCGGCGGTCCTCCAGCCCGGGGGCCGGCGGCGCGACCCGCCACGACGGGTCGTCGCGGACCCCGGCGGTCTCGGGCCGGAACTCGGGCAGCTGGCCGGCGGCGAAGCGGGCCCGGCGGGCGCGGCGGGTGTCCAGCAGCGCGACGCGGCGGGCGGCGAAGCGGTCGTCGAGGGCGACGAGGAACTCCAGGGCACCGGGCGTGAGGACCTCGTCGTAGCGGGCCGCCAGCACGCCATTGATCTTGTACCTCACGCGAACTGCTCCTGTTCCGTCGAGCCGTGCAGCGCCGTGGTCTCGCCGGCCGGGTTGAGCACGGTGCTGATCAGGTCGAAGTAGCCGGTGCCGACCTCGCGCTGGTGCTTCACCGCGGTGTAGCCGTGCGCCTCGGCCGCGAACTCGCGCTCCTGCAGCGCCACGTAGGCGGTCATGCCCTCGCTGGCGTACCCGCGCGCCAGGTCGAACATCGAGTAGTTCAGCGCGTGGAAGCCGGCCAGGGTGATGAACTGGAACTTGTACCCCATGTGGCCGAGCTCGCGCTGGAACTTCGCGATCGTGGCGTCGTCGAGGTGCTTGCGCCAGTTGAACGACGGCGAGCAGTTGTAGGCCAGCATCTGGTCCGGGTACTCGCGCTTGACGGCCTCGGCGAAGCGCCGCGCGACCTCGAGGTCGGGCGTGCTGGTCTCCATCCACAGCAGGTCGCTGTACGGCGCGTAGGCGATCCCGCGGGCGATGCACGCGTCGACGCCGTTGCCGAAGCGGTAGAAGCCCTCGGCGGTGCGCTCGCCGGTGACGAACGGCGCGTCGCGCTCGTCGATGTCGGTGGTCAGCAGCGTCGCCGCCTGCGCGTCGGTGCGCGCCACGATCAGCGACGGCACCCCGGCGACGTCGGCGGCCAGGCGGGCGGCCTGCAGCGTGCGGATGTGCTGGCCGGTCGGGATGAGCACCTTGCCGCCGAGGTGGCCGCACTTCTTCTCGGACGCGAGCTGGTCCTCCCAGTGCACGCCGGCCGCGCCCGCGACGATCATGCCGGTCATCAGCTCGTACGCGTTGAGGACCCCGCCGAAGCCGGCCTCCGCGTCCGCGACGATCGGGGCGAGCCACTCGGTGCCGGTGTCGCCCTCGGCCGTGGTGATCTGGGCCGCGCGCAGCAGCGCGTTGTTGATCCGCCGCACGACCGCCGGCACCGAGTTCGCCGGGTAGAGGCTCTGGTCGGGGTACGTGTGGCCGGAGAGGTTGGCGTCCGCGGCGACCTGCCAGCCCGACAGGTAGATGGCCTTCAGGCCGGCCCGGACCATCTGCACGGCCTGGTTGCCGGTGAGCGCGCCGAGGGCGTGGACGTAGTCCTCGTCGTGCAGCAGCGACCACAGCCGCTCGGCGCCGCGCCGGGCGAGGGTGTGCTCCTCCTGGATCGCGCCGCGCAGCCGCACCACGTCCGCCGCGTCGTAGTCGCGCCGCACCCCCTGCCAGCGGGGGTCGGTGTCCCATTCCTGCCGCAACTGATCGATCGCGTCGCTCATCGTTTGCTCCCTTGTGTGCCGTGCCTCTCCGTTCACAGTCACACGGGGCAAACGGGCCGGTCGAGGGGCGGAAAAAGCCAAGTCTTGCCAATTTTCCGGGCGACTTTGCTAACTTGCGAAAACACAATTTGACATCGGTGCTATTTCTTGAGGATGGCAAAGGTGTTCGCGGGCGCCCGGCTCCGGCGGCTGCGCGAGGAGCACGGGCTCAGCCAGACCGACGTCGCCCGGCATCTGGCCATCTCGCCGAGCTACCTCAACCAGATCGAGCACGACGTGCGGCCGCTGACCGCGCCGGTGCTCATCCGCGCCACCGAGCTCTTCGGCGTCGACCCGGCCGTGTTCGTGCCGCACGAGACCCCGCAGCTCGTCTCCGGGCTGCGCGAGGCGCTGGCCGGCACCGGCAGCATCGCCGACCTCAGCGAGCTCGCCACCCGGCTGCCGGAGCTGGCCGAGTCGATAATCGACCTCCATCGGCGGTACCGTCAGGTCTCCGACCAGCTCACCGAGCTCGTCGGCGACCGCGGCCAGCTCGGGCGAAGCCCGCACGACCAGGTGACCGAGTTCTTCTACCGCCGCCAGAACTACGTGCCCCAGCTCGACGAGGCGGCCGAGGCCCTGGCCGCGCGGATGGGCCTGCGCCGCGGCGAGGTGCGCCCGGCCCTGCGCGACCGGCTGGCCGAGCGGCACGGGGTGCGCATCATGCGCGACGACACGCTCGGCGGGGACCTGCACCGGTACCGGCCGCAGACCCAGACCCTGCACCTCGCGGCCGCGCTGCGGGCCGGGCAGGAGGCGATGCGCATGGCGGCGCAGCTCGCGCTGATGGAGTACGCCGACGTCATCGACGAGATCGTCGAGGAGGAGCACTTCGAGGACGTCCAGACCCAGATCCTGACCCGGGTCGGGCTCGCCAACTACTTCGCGGCCGCGCTGATCCTGCCCTACGAGCAGTTCCTGAGCGCCGCCGAGCTGCGCCGCTACGACATCGACCTGCTCGCCGAGCACTTCGCGATGGGCTGGGAGACGGTCTGCCACCGCCTGAGCACCCTGCAGCGCCCGCGGTCCCGCGGCGTGCCGTTCTCCTTCGTGCGCGTCGACCGCGCCGGCAACATGTCCAAGCGCCAGTCCGCGACCGGCTTCCCGTTCTCCCGCACCGGCGGCACCTGTCCACTGTGGAACGTCTACGAGGCCTTCAGCTCCCCGGGCCGCCCGGTCATCCAGGTCGCGGCGATGCCGGACGGGCAGCGGTACCTGTGGATCGCCCGCACCATCACCCGCCACCACGGCGGCTACGGCCAGCCCGGGAAGGTGTACGCGATAGGCCTGGGCTGCGAGATCCGGCACGCCTCGCGCCTGGTGTACTCGACCGGCATGGACCTGACCGACGCCACCGCCGCGATGCCGATCGGCCCGGGCTGCAAGACCTGCGAGCGCGCGACGTGCCCGCAGCGCGCGGCCCCGCCGATCAGCCGCCAGCTGGACCTCGACGAGAACCGCAGCACGTTCGTGCCGTACCCGCTGAAGGGCCGCTGACCGGCTTTCGTGCCGGACCGGCGGCCGGTCCGGGTTCTGTGCCGCGCCGGCCGGCGGTCCCGGGTTCTGTGCCGCGCCGGCCGGCGGTCCCGGGTTCTGTGCCGCGCCGGCCGGCGGTCCTGGGTTCTGTGCCGCGCCGGCCGGCGGTCCGGGTTCTGTGCCGCGCCGGCCGGCGGTCCGGGTTCTGTGCCGCGCCGGCGGCCGGTCCCCGCGCCGTACCCGCTGATCGGTCTTCGTGACGGCGCCGTGACGGGCGGCCCGGAGGATGGCGCCCGTTGGACGACGGCGGGAGGGCGGCATGGCCGGATATCCGAATGTCCCGGTCGAGCACGAGCTCGCGTGGGCCGTGGCACCCGAGGTGTATCTCGACGAGGCCTGGCTCGGCGCCGAGTCGCCCGAGGACGTGGCGCAGTGGCTCGGCAACATCGCCAGCGGCGCGGCGACCGGGGCGGCGACCGGGATGGCCGCCGGACCCTGGGGCGCACTGGTCGGCGGCCTCGTCGGCGGCGGTCTCGGTGCCCTGCAGACCGCGCTCGCGCCGCCCGCTCCGGCGCCCCCGCCCCGGCAGGCGCCCGCAGCACGGATCGCCGGCCCCGTACCGGCCCCGGCGCGACCGCCGGACGCGCGCCTTCCGGCCCCCGTGGCATCGTTCCCGGCCCCGGCCGCCGCTGCGGCCCCAGCTACGGCCGTCGCTGCGGCCCCGGCTACGGCCGTCGCTGCGGCCCCGGCTACGGCCACGCCCCCGGGTTCAGCCGTCCGCCCGGCCGCGGATGGCGCGGCCACCCAGCTCGCGAAGTTGCTGCCCGTCGCCGTGCAGGCGCTGACGCAGCTCAGCCAGGCGCTCCAGGCGCAGGGCACGGCACCGCCGGCGCCCTCGATGCTGACGTCGCCGCCGGCGGCGACGAGGGCACCGGGCGAGGCGGACGACGAGGCAGTCGCGGAAACGGACGACGAGGCCGGGGCCGAGGCGGAACCCGAGCCGGGCGAAGCGGCGCTCGAGAACGTCCTCGAGGACGAGGCCTGGACCGACGGTGAGGACGAGCCGTGGACGACCAGCTGAAAGCGATGCTCGACGCCACGATGCAGCGGGCCGGCGACGATCCGCTCATGGCCATGCTCATGCAGCAGATGGCGGCAGCGCGGACGACCACCGAGGCGGACGACGAGGTGCCACAGCTGCGGAAGCGCCTGGCCCAGGCCCAGCGGATCATCGCACGGCAGCGCGCGACGGCCGACGCGGCTGACCAGATGGCCGCCTTCGTCGCGCGGGTGTTCGGGGCCTGCCCGGCCTGCTGGGGCCTCAACCGCTTCTGCTCGGTGTGCCTGGGCGACGGCGGCCCCGGCACCCGGGACCTCGACCCGCACGAACTGCTGGAGTGGGTGGGTCCGGCCCTGCGCCGGGCGGGCCTGACGACCACACCGACGACGTCCGAGGCCGCCGCGGAGCGCCCGGGCGAGACCGATCAGTACACACATCGAGGGGGAACCCGTGGCGAGGCTTGAAACGCTCGAAGACATCGACGAATGGCTCGAGAGCGACGACGAAAGCGACGACGAAGGTGACGACGAGGGCCTGCTCGACGTCGTCGGTGGCATTCTCGGCGGCCCCGCCGCCGCGATCGGCAATCTGGTTGGCGGCGTCCTCGGTGGCGGCCCGGCCCGCCCGCCGCTGCCCCGGATCCAGGCGCCGGCGCCCGGCCCGGGCGTGTCGACGGCGACGCTCAACACGCCGCAGGGCAACGCGACGCTACGGCTGCCCGAGCCGGTTGTGACCCGAACCGAGTTCGAGACCGGCATCCGGCGGCTGCAGGACGGCATCAACACCGACTCGGCCCGGATCAACACGCTGTCGAACGACCTCAACGCGCTGCGCACGCGGGTCAGCGCGGTCGTCACCGAGAACCAGCGCGACATCCGCCGCGTCCGCACCGCACTCGGCCGTCATCAGCGCGCCACCCGGGCGGCGCTGCGGCGCATGCAGCAGGAGCAGCGGCAGCAGAACATGATGAACATGGTCGTGTCGATGATGATGCAGAACCAGCTGCAGACGCAGTTCCAGAATCAGCTGGCGCAGCACACGCACGAGCTCGAGGGCAGCGGGCCCAACGCCGGCCCGACGCAGTGGCCGGCCGAGACCGATCCCCCCGTCGTGTCCGGTTCCGGCTCGGCCTCCGGCGGCATGTCCGCCATGCTGCCGATGGTCATGATGATGGGCCAGTCGGGGTCCGACGGCCAGTCCGGCGACAGCATGATGCTGCCGATGGTCATGATGATGGCCATGAACCAAGGAAGGTGACGAGCCACCATGACCTACGAATGGATGCTGCCGGTCGTCGCCCTGAACGCCATGAGCCAGCAGGCGCGCCAGCGGGCGCTGAACCCGATGATGCTGACCATGATGCCCGTGGCCCCGGCCATGCGCGGGCCCGTGGCGGCGATCGCGCTCAGCCAGCAGGCCGAGGACTCGATACGCCAGGAGCGGCAGGTCTCGGAGCAGACAGTGCGGGCGGTCGAGATCGCGGCCCGCACGCCGGGCGGGGTCTCGCAACGACACCTCGACGGTGTGCCCGCGCTGGCAGCCGTCGACCGCGCGGCGCTCAGCCGGCGCATCAACGCCACGGTGAACACCATCGTCGGCGCCACCGTGCAGCAGGTGGCCCACGAGGCGGTGGCGTTGGTGACGGCGGTCCAGCGGGACGGCGAGGGCGCCATCGACGACAAGGTCGCCGACAAGTACCCGGCGCTGGCGGCCCACTACGGCGGCAAGGAAGGCCTCCTCGAGCTGTTCCACCAGATGCAGAACCAGGCCGATCGTTCGGCGTCACCCCCCGCACGCGCGGCGCTCGCCGGGGAGGCGAAGGCCGTTGAGCCCGGGCCGGACGGCGGGGCCGAGCCGGACGGCGGGGCCGGACCCGACGGCGGGGCCCCGCGGTCTTCGCCGGCCAAGCAGGCCGCCAGGCCCCGAAAGAGCGGGGCGGACTCCTCGGAGGGCTGACCGCGAGACCCGATCCGCGAAGGGAGGCGCAGGACGGTGCCCGGACCGGATGACGGCCTGCAGATCGACCCGGCGGTACGGCAACTGCTGCTCCGGCGGACCGGCCGGCCGCAGCCGCCGATGCCGGACGAGGAAGGCGCGGACGACATCGTGCCCGTGCTCGCCCGGCTGACGTCGCCCGGCGCCGTCGTCCCTGGCCTGACCGTGCTCGCACGCTTCGGACCCGTGGTGACCGCGCGGGTACGGCTGGCCGCACTGTTCGCCGTCCGGGCCCACCCGGCGGTGATAAGTCTCAAGGCGAGCAGCCGCCTGACGGCCGCCCTCGACCGGTCGGTGCCCGACGTCCGGGCCCGGCCCGCCGACCTGCCCGACATCGGCGGTGGGCCGATCACGGGCCGGGGCGTCACCGTGGCGTTCCTCGACTGGTCGATCGACTTCGGGCACGCCAACCTGCGCGGTCCGGACGGCTCGTCGCGCATCCGCAAGCTCTGGGATCAGCGCGGCGGGCCCCAGCCGGGGAGCCCGGAACCGTTCGGATACGGCCGGGTGTTCGACGCCGCCGAGCTGAACCGGGCGCTGGGCACCACGAACCCGTACGCGCACGGCTACGACCCGCTCAGCGGCGACATCCGCCGGGCGGGCACGCACGCGACCCACGTCGCCGACATCGCGGTCGGCAACGGCCGGGCGCCCGGCTCGGCCGCGGGAGTCGCCCCGGGCGCCGAGATCCTGTTCGTGCATCTCGCCCCGGACGACACCCTGCCGGAGGAGGACCTGGGCTCGTCCGTGCAGCTGCTCGAGGCGGTGCGCTGGGCCGTCGACGAGACGGCGGGGCGCCCCCTGGTCGTTCACACGAGCCTCGGGCGGACCGGTGGTCCCCATGACGCGTCGCCGCTGGTGATCCAGGCGCTCGACCATCTGCTCGGGGCCGAGCCGGGGGTCGCCGCCGTGATGAGCGCCGGCAACTACTTCACGGCCCGGCTGCATGCGCGGGTCCGCGTCCCCGCGGGCGGCGCCGCCCCGCTCGGCTGGAGCATTCCGCCGCCCGGAGACTCGCCGAGCGAGCTCGAGGTCTGGTACGACGGCAACGACCGGCTGCGGGTCGTGCTGAGCGACCCGTCGGGCGCCGCCGTCGCCGAGCTGCCGCCCGGCGGTCAGGCGGTCGTGCGGGACGACACCGGGCAGGTCCGGGTGTCGGGCTTCCATCGCCTCGACGACCCGGGCAACGGCTCGAACCACGTCGACCTGTTCGTCTGGGCGGGCGCGCCGTCCGGCGTGTGGACCGTCACGCTGCACGGCGAACGGATCGTCGGCGGCGTGGCCGACGCCTACGTCGAACGCGGCGACCCGAGGCACCAGTCCCGGCTGACGGATGCGACCGGGCGCGGCACGACGAACTCGGTGTGCAACGGCAGCCTGCCGATCGCCGTCGGCGCGTACGACCCCGGCTCGCCGACCCGGGAGCCGGCGTCCTTCTCGAGCTCCGGGCCGACGCGCGACGGCCGCGTCAAGCCCGACATCGCCGCGCCGGGCGTGCGGATCCGGGCGGCGCGCTCGGCGATTCCGGGGCCCGGCGGCACCTACCTGCTCAACGGCCTGACCCGCAAGAGCGGCACGAGCATGGCAGCGCCGTTCGTCTCGGGCGCCGTCGCGCTGATGTTCGAGGCGGCCGCGCCGCGGATGCTGCCCATGGCACTCACCCGGTGGGTGATCATGGAGACCGCGACACCCGCCGGTGACGAGGAACGCTCGGGCGCCGGGCGCCTGGACGCCGGGGCGGCGTGCCGGCTGGTCCGGGCGATCGCGACGGGCCCGGAGCGCGCACCCGCCCGGACCGAAACGTCCGAACTGGATGCGACCGCCCCCGACCCGGTCGCCGGCAATGCCGCCGGCGTCGGCGCCGCGGCCGCGGCGGCGACCATCGAGCTCGCGGACCGCACGATCCCCGTCGTACCCCGGGAACCGGCCCACCACGCGATCGACCTGGACGATGCGATCCGAGCCGCGCTGCTGCGTCCGGGGCATGCCGTCGTGCGGACCGCGCCGGACGGCACCGGGTACCACGTGCTCGCGTTCGGCCCGGACGGCGAGCTGCCCGACCCGGTCACCGCCGTGGTCACCGGCGATCCGGCGCTGCGGGCGATCCTGGTCAACGGCGGCGGGCGGGTCTACGTGCCGGCCGGCCCGCCACCGTCGGCGCGCTGGGTCGACGTGCCCGGGCTGCGGTCGTTCTACGCGCTGCCGGCCGCCCGCCGCCGGCGGCTGCGCGCGGCGTGGTCGGGCGCGCTCCTGCGGGCCGTGCCCGCGATCGCGGCGGACACGCTGACCGGCCTGGCCGTACCGACACTGCGCACCGCGCTGGCCGACGCGGCGGCCGACGCCCTGCCGGTGCGCCCGGTGCACCGCGGCACGCCCACACGCGACGTGGGGGGCGTCGTTCACGGCGTCACGGTGCCGGTGCCGAGCGCGCCGCCGGTCGAACCGCACTGCTACCTTCCGGTGATCGCGGCGGTCGAGGGCAGGCTGGAAAGCATCAACGCCTGGGACCTCGGGGCCGGCATCAGCCTCGGCCCGATCCAGTTCAACGCCGACCGGGCCGCGCTGTTCCGGTTCCTGTGGCGGCTGCGGGGCGCCGACCGGGAGTTGTTCGAGACGCTGTTCACCCGGCGGCTGGGGTGGTCCATGGCCTGGGACGGCGACCACGCCGACCTGCTCGTGCCGGACGGCACCGGCGCCGAGCGGCTGCACGGGCGGGTCGCGGACGACGACGTCCGGCGCGCGGTCACCTACCTGCAGTCGGGCTCCGTCCACCACGCGCACCGCGACGGACCATGGCGGCGGACGCTCGCCGGGGTGTTCCGCGATGCGGTCGTGTGGCCGCACGTCCAGAGCATGGTCGCCGACGTCGGCGCCTGGTGGCTGGGCCGGGCGCTGCGGGCCGTGCATGCGGCCGGTATCGGCCCGCTCGACCCTGTCCGGCCCGACCGGGCCACGTTCGTGCTCACGGCGATCCTGCTGTCGGGGGCCGTGCGGTACTCCGGGTCACTGGCGCCCATGCTCAGCGAGTTGGGGCGCTGGCCCTCCGTCGAGGACCGGCTGGCCCACTGGCCCGACGCGCTCGCCGCGATCGGCGACCGGTTCGCGGAGCTACGGGCGCGGCTGCCACGACAGGCGGGGACGGCCGACGCCGTGTACGAAGAGCTGACCGCGATCCTCGGTGCGCCCCTCCCGGCCCGGTAGCGCAGGTCATCGCTGCGCAGGCGCGATCGTCAGGCCCGGACGGGCGATCCGCACCGTCCAGGCCACCTCGCCCGTCGTGGTGCGGGTGCTGGTGTCCTGGCGCCCGCCGCCCCCACCGATCTCGACGGTGCCGAGGATCGTGAACTTGACGTTGCCCTGCAGCTCCAGCTGTTCCGCCACGGCCTGCTGCGAGCCGGCCCTGATCTCGATGTCCTGATGGTCCTGGATCGCGGTGAACGCCAGGTAGGCCGCCGCGATCCGGGAGGGCACGACGATCGAGCCCGCCAGCACGGGGCCGCCGGCCGCCGGTGAGTCGGCCTGCGGCACCGCCAGGAGCTGCAGCACTCCCTGCGGCTTCAGCCAGAAGTCGGCGTACGAGGCGGTGCCGCCGGCCAGCTCGGATCGGCCGGTGAACGTCTCGCCCCGCGGACCGGCGTACTGCAGGAAGCACACGTGCGCCCCGAGCGGCGTGTTGTCGAAGGCGCCGACCATGATCTGGACGTTGACGGGGAGCCAACCGGCGCCCCGCAGCAAGGCCCGCCGCCGCGCTACGCTCACCGTGATGACGTCGGGTTCGAAGGTGATCTGGCGGGCCGGCGGGGGCCACTGCTCGGCCGGCCCGAGCAGCCAGTCCCGCACCTGTTCCGCCTGTTCGGACTGGTCATCTTCCGCGTCGCCCGGGTACCGCCAGAAGTCGAGGTTGACCGTCATGCCGCGATGGTGCCCGGCGAGCGTCACCGGGCAGTCACCACGCGGCGCCACGGCACGGCAACCCTTCCGGCGTATTGCTAAGACAGATTAGCTAAGCTATCTTAGCGAACGTGACACTGGCCCGGGACCTGCGGCTCGCGGTCGGACGCTTCGCGCGCCGGCTGCGACAGCTCTACGCCGACGGCGACGACAACCTCTCGTTCCTCGAGCTGGCCGTGCTCCAGCGCCTGGAGCGCCTCGGCCCGACCGGCCCCGGCGCCCTGGCCGGCCAGGAGCAGGTGACGTCGGCCGCGATCGCGCCGGTCCTGCGGCGCCTGGACGAGCAGGCGTACATCACCCGCGCCCCCGACCCGTCCGACGGCCGCCGCGCGGTCGTGACCATCAGCGCGACAGGCCGCTCGGCCCTGCTGACCCGCGAGGCCGCGAGCGTCACGCGCATCGACGCCGCCCTCGCCACCCTCACCGCCGACGAGCGCCGACGCCTCGCCGACGTGATCCCCCTCCTGGAGAAGGTGACCGCGCAGCTATGACCTGGACCCCGCTCGACCCCGACGTGTCGGCGTTCCTCGACGCGTACGACACCGGCGACGCCCCGGCCCTGTTCGCCGACCCGTTCCTGGCCCTCGACCCGGCCCGCGCGGTCGCGGTCACCCCGGCCCAGCTGACCGCCGCCCTGCCGGCGCGGCGCACGATGTTCGACCGTGCGGGCGTGGGCGCCCTGAGCCGCACGGACGCGCGCCAGCAGCGCCTGGACGACCACTACCTCCTGGTGAACGCCGACTGGTCCGCCCCGCGCGCCGGCACCGACCCGCTGCACCTGACCTCGACGCTCCTGCTGCGCCGCGAGAACGGCGGGTTCCAGATCCTGGTGTACCTCAACCACACCGACCTCACCACCGCCCTCTCCGCCGGCTGACCGGCGTCGCGGTCACGAGAGCCGATCGCCCGGCGGTTGCGGTCGCCCGAATCGGCCAGGACGTTCGCGAGGTTGTCACCCGGCCCGGCGGCGCTGCCCTGGGGCTGCGCCGCCGGTCCGGGCGATGACCGTTACAGGATGCCGCGGGCGTGGAAGGCGGCCCGCACCTGGTTCGCCGCGGCCGGGCCGTACAGGGCCCGCGCCGTCTTCACCGTCTGGGTCGCGGCCGCCGGCATCGTGGTGTTCGGGTCGAAGCAGAAGTGCGCCTCGAGGATCACGCGGTTCGCGCGGGTGCGGCCCAGCGCGTTGTTGATGTCGAACAGGGCCCGCGACCAGATCTCGCCGTCCGCGTGCACCTCGCCGACCAGGTCGGCCGGGTACATCTTCGGGCCGTCCACACGGCGCAGGCAGTGCGGCAGGTCGTCGGTGTAGGAGGTCGAGTCCCAGTCGGCGATGCAGGCCAGCGGGGTGCGCCGGGTGTCCGGGCTGCTCGCCTGCGACATCGTGAACGCCCAGTAGTCGCCGAAGCCCTCGCCGATCGAGCCGGCCTCCAGCTCCTCGCCGAAGCCGGGGACCTGGTCGTCCTGGATCGCGTGGCCGTACTCGTGCCAGATGACCTCGTTGTCCTCGGCGTCGTCGACGCCGCCGGTGCCGAAGGTGATGCCGTCCGTGTCGGGGTCGTAGAACGAGTTGTCGTCGGTCAGGCCGGTCGTCGCGTAGTCCTGCGGCTCGTTGTTGACGTCGCGGAAGCCGAGCTGGTGGATGTACTCCTGGGCCGAGGTGATGCTGTAGTACGCCATCACCTGCTCGAACCCGGGCTGGGAGCGGTTGTACTGGTACACCCGCCGCTTCGACTGCACCGGGTTGTCGCTGATGTTGTCGGCGTAGTCGCCCTGCAGGGTGTCCGTCCGGGCGTTGAGATGCGTCAGCGGCACCGTCCGGTACGCGGCCCGCAGCGCCGGATAGTTGGCGTCGTCGTTGTCGGTGAGCGACTCGTTCTGCAGGCGCACCACCGGGTTCGGGTCGAAGACCGTGCCGGTGCCGGTGGCCTCCTGGGCCAGGTGCTTCTCCTGCAGCGTGACGCCGCTGCCGGCGTCGAGCACCGTACGGACGGTGCCGTGCCCGGTGCGGGTCGCGACCAGCCAGGCGAGCTTGGCGGTGGCGCCCGGCACGACGACGAGCTCGGAGCGGGCGACCTGGCCGCCGGTGCGCCCGGCCACCGAGCTGCGGGCGCGGTCCGGGGCGACGCCGGGCACCTCGCTCGCCAGGCCCTTCACCTCGAGCCGCCCGTCCTGCACGGTGACCTCGCCGGTCGCGGCGTCGGAGTGGGTGGCGTACCAGCCGCCGAGGACGGGCAGGCCGTGGTACAGCTGCTGGTACCACGTGTGCGTGCCGAGCAGCGACTGGCGCACCTGCACCGGCCGCAGCCCGTCGGGCAGGGGCGGGGCCGCGTGCGCGGCGGTGCCGCCCGTCGTGATGAGGAGCGCCCCGCCGGCCACTGCCGCGAGCCATCGATTCACGCGTCGACGCATCATGACGCGACCCTAGAACACATCTGCATGTACTGATGTGATGCGAGGGGGTGGACGAGGGGCTACGAAATCCCGGCGCGCACCCGGCGGATGAGCGTGTCGATCTTCTCCGCGAGGGCGGGCGGGCACATCGAGGTACCGTGGCCGCCGATCGAAGGCGTCGAGCCCGGGCGCAGCAGCTCGAGGCGCTGGTGAGCGTCCTTGAGGGCGGCCGGGTCGTCGGCGCGCAGGGCCTGGTCGATGCGGGCGGTCAGCCCGTCGAGCAGGATCCACGCCGCGGCCGGCAGCCGCCAGCGCTGGGCGTCGGCCAGGGTGTCCACGACGCCGCGCGGGGCCCGGTCAGCCGACAAGGCTCGCCGCCGGGAAGAACACCTCGACGCTCAGGCCGCCGCCGGGGCGCGGGCGGGCGTGGATCGTCGCGGCGTGGGCGGTCGCGATCGTACGGACGATGGACAGGCCCAGCCCGTGGTGGCCGTCGTCGGCGACGCGGCGCATGCGCTGGAACGGCTCGAACAGCCGCTCGACCTGATCGGGCGGCACCACGGGGCCGGTGTTGGCGACGATCAGCCGAGCGTACCCGTCCGTCCGCCGCACGCCCACCTCCACGACACCCCCGGGCGCGTTGTAGTGGATCGCGTTGTCGAGCAGATTGGCCACCAGCCGCGCCACGAGCGTGGGGTCGCCGACGATGCGGGCCGGCCGGATCGTCGCGGCCACGGTCAGCCCGTGCGGGGCGAGCCCGGCCAGGGCCGCCTCCACCATCGCGTCCAGCGCGAACGGGACCCCGCCGTCGCGGGCCGACTCGCTGCCGGTCAGCGTGAGCAGCGACTCGAGCAGGGCGCCCCGGTGCCGGTTGACCGCCAGCAGCTGCTCGAAGTTGGCGCGGTACGACTCCACGGTCGCCCCGGCGTCGATGAGCGGCTCCTCCAGCAGGGCGTGCTCGACGGTGAGCGGCGTGCGCAGCTCGTGCGCGGCGTTGGCGACGAACCGCTTGTGCCCGTCCAGCGCCAGCTCGAGCCGGCCGAGCAGCCCGTCGATGGTGTCGGCCAGGTCCCGGAACTCGTCGCGCGGGCCCTGCAGGGCGAGGCGCTCGTGCACGTTGCGGCCGGAGATGCGCTCCAGGCGCTCGTTCATGGTGCGCATCGGGCGCAGCATCCGCCCGGCCAGGACCCAACCGCCGCCGAGCGAGACCGGCACCATGATGAGCAGGGCAAGACCGGGCACGAGCAGAAGGTCGCGCTGGTACCCGTCGTTGTCGCTCGGCAGCCGCGCGACCACACTACCGGCCGGGCCGGGCCGGGGCGCCTCGATCACGCGCGGCGCCGGCCCGTCCGTGGGCAGCGTGAGCGACACGAGGACGACGAGCACCAGCAGCACGATTCCGGAGACGAAGCTGGCAAGGCTGTACAGCAGCGTGAGCCGCCACCGCAGCCGGTTCGACGGGACCATGACCTAGATCCGGTACCCGGCGCGGGCGACGGTCTCGATGAGCGGCGGATCGCCGAGCTTGGCCCGCAGCCGGTTGATTGTCGCCTTGACGGTGGTCGTGAACGGGTCGGCGGCCTCGTCCCAGACCCGGTCCAGCAGCTCCTCGGCCGAGATGACCCGGCCCCGCCCGGCGAGCAGGTGCTCCAGCACGGCGAACTCCTTCGGGCTCAGCGGGAGCCGGGCCCCCGCGCGCGTGGCGACCCGCTGGGCCGGGTCGAGGCGCACGTCATCGTGGATCAGCACGGGCGGGGCGGGCGCCCGGTTGCGCCGGCCGACGGCCCGGATGCGCGCGACGAGCTCGGCGTACGAGAAAGGCTTCGGCAGGTAGTCGTCGGCGCCGAGCCCGAGGCCCTCGACCCGCTGGGCGACGGTGCCGGAGGCGGTAAGCATCAGCACGCGGCTGGGCGACTCGCGGGCGACGAGGGTGCGGCACACGTCGTCGCCGTGCACGCCGGGCAGGTCGCGGTCGAGGACCACCACGTCGTACTCGACGAGGTCGGTGCGCTCGAGGGCGGCGGTGCCGTCGTAGGCCACGTCGACGGCCATGCCTTCGCGGCGCAGCACCCGCGCGACGGAGTCGGCGAGCTGCCGCTGATCCTCCACGACGAGCACTCTCACGGCTTTTCCCTCACGACTTTGTCGCTCACGGCTCTCCGCTCACGGCTTTCCGTTCACGGCTTTCCGTTCACGGCTTTCCGTTCACGGCTTTCCGTTCACGGCTTTCCGTTCACGGCTTTCCGTTCACGGCTTTCCGTTCACGGCGTTTCGCTCACGGCCCGCAGCCTAGCCACAGCGCGGTCACAGACTGGTCACAGCCCTGCGGACGCTCCTGTGACCGCCCGATGACTACAAAGGCCCCATGACAGCGGTCATCGAGACACAAGCACTCAGCAAACGGTACGGCCGGCGAACGGCCCTGACCGACTGCACCCTAACCGTGCCGGCGGGCCGGATCGTCGGCCTCGTCGGGCCCAACGGCGCCGGCAAGTCCACGCTGCTCTCGCTCACCTGCGGGCTGATCACGCCGTCGGAGGGCCGGATCACGGTGCTGGGCAACCGCCCCGCGGCGAACGCGGCCCAGCTGGCGAGGGTCGGGTTCGTGGCTCAGGACGCTCCGGTGTACTCCGGGCTGTCCGTCGCCGACCACCTGCGCCTCGGCGCCCGGCTCAACCCGGGGTGGGACGACGGCCTGGCGCGCCGGCGCATCGAGCGGCTGGGGCTCGACCCGGCGCAGAAGGCCGGGCGGCTCTCCGGCGGGCAGCGGGCCCAGCTGGCCCTGACGGTGGCCGCCGCCAAGCGCGCCGAGCTGCTCATCCTCGACGAGCCGGTGGCCGCGCTGGACCCGATCGCCCGCCGGGCGTTCCTGCACGACCTGCTCGACTTCGTCGGCGAGCTCGGCGTGAGCGTCGTACTCTCCTCCCACCTGCTCGGCGACCTCACCCAGGTCTGCGACCACCTCATCGTGCTGGCCGGCGGCCGCGTCCAGGTCGCCGGCGACGTCGCCGACCTGATCGCCCTGCACCACCGCGTACCCGCCGGCGGGGGCACGCTGCCGTCCGGCGCCCGCGTCGTGCACACCGATCGCGGCGGCCCCGCGGTGGTGTACTCCGCTGACCCCATCGCCGGCGCCGAGCGCACCGACCTCGAGGACGTCGGCATGGCGTACATGATGGCCGCGGAGGTAACCCGATGATCTGGCTCACCTGGAGGCAGTTCCGCACGCAGGCGATCGTGGCCGCGATCGCGCTGGCCGCGCTCGCCGCCTTCCTGCTGTACCTCGGCTTCGAGATCCGCCACGACTACACCTCGGACGTCGTCAACTGTGCCCCGGACGACTGCACCGTCTCCCGCCGGCTGTTCGCCGACCGGTACCAGGCGCCGACCGCGATCATCAGCCTGCTGCTCATCGCCGTGCCGGGCCTGATCGGCGTCTTCTGGGGCGCGCCGCTGGTCGCCCGCGAGCTGGAGACCCGAACCGACCGCCTCGTGTGGAACCAGAGCGTGACCCGCCGGCGCTGGCTGGGCGTGAAGCTCGGGCTGCTGGGCGCCGTGGCGGTGGCCGTCACGGGCGGGTACAGCCTCCTGCTCACCTGGAGCGCGAGCCGCTACGACCAGTGGGTCGGCGAACGGTTCGCCGCGTCGAACTTCGGCGCCCGCGGCGTCGTGCCGCTCGGCTACGCCGCGTTCGCCTTCGTCCTGGGCGTGGTCGTGGGCCTGCTGGTGCGCCGCACGGTGGCCAGCATGGCGATCGTGGTCGCCCTCTACACCATCCTCCAGATCGTGGTCCCGACCGCGATCCGCGCCCACCTCATGGCGCCGGTCACGACAACGGTGGCCGTGAACAAGGAATCACTGGACCGCGCCCACGGCCTGGGCATGAACCAGACCGGCGCCCGAATCATGGGCTACACGATGCCGAACGCCTGGTCGACGGACTCGGTGCAGGAGATCTACAACGCGGACGGGACCCCGTACACGGCCGCCCAGAACAAAACCTGCAT
The DNA here is from genome assembly GCF_049995355.1 of Dactylosporangium sp. McL0621. Classification (NCBI taxonomy): domain Bacteria; kingdom Bacillati; phylum Actinomycetota; class Actinomycetes; order Micromonosporales; family Micromonosporaceae; genus Dactylosporangium; species Dactylosporangium sp. McL0621. The sequence continues at coordinate 6,016,810 of NZ_CP188259.1, read as the reverse complement.
GACGGGCGACATGGCCGGGGACTTCGACTGCCTGGCCACGAGGAACCTGCACTTCCAGTACACGTACCAGCCCGGCAGTCGCTACTGGCCGTTCCAGTGGATCGAACTGTCGGGGTACCTGGTCCTGACCGCCCTGCTGACGGGCTTCAGCTTCTGGTGGATACGCCGCCGAGTCAGCTGACACGTTTTCCGGCCGCCCCGGCCGCCTTTCCGCCGCCGGGGCCCCCGGTGGTTCGTTCCCGGAACCGCGACGACCCGCTGAGCGTTCGAGCCATGGGCACACCTGACACTGCCCTCATGGCACCTTCGTCCCGGCGGCGCCGGCGTGCGGGCGGCTGGCGGACCGCCCCACACATCCGGACATTCACCATCGAAGATCCCCGTTCGCGACATGTCAACCGCCGCCGGAAGAAATAAGGATCTATAAACCCTCCCCTGAGCCGGCCCTAGGTCTGATCCTCCCCGTCTCGTACGCCCACATCGCGATCTCGACCCGATTCTTGGCCCCGAGCTTGGCCATCAGACTCGCCAGGTGCGTCTTGACCGTGCTGAGCGTGATGAACAACGCCTGCGCGATATCGTGGTTGGACAGCCCCCGAGCCACCGCGAGCAGCACTTCCTCTTCCCGCGGCGTGAGCGCGTCAACCGGCTGCACCGGCACCCGCCCGACCGCCGCCCCGGCAAACGCCTCGATCAGCCGCACAGTGACACTGGGCGCGATGAGCGCCTGCCCGTCGGCGGCGGCCCGCACCGCCTGCACGAGCAGCTCCGGCCCGGCATCCTTGAGCAGAAACCCGCGAGCCCCGGCACGCAGCGCTCCGTACACGTACTCATCGAGATCAAAAACGGTAATCACCACCACGACCATCGGATCGACAACCCCAGGCCCGGCGAGGATTCGAGTAGCCTCCAGCCCATCGGGCTCCGGCATCCGAATATCGAACAGGCACACATCGGGCCGCAGCTCCCGCGCGAGCCGAACCGCCTCGGCCCCGTCCCCAGCCTCACCGACAACTTCGATATCGGGCTGCGCATCGAGCATGATCCGCAACCCGGTACGGATGATCGCCTGATCATCAGCGATCAGCACCCGAATCGTCGCCCGCCCCGGGACCGAGCTCATGCGGGCCGCCGTCATCCCGCCCACCGCGCCAACTCGATCTCGATCATCAGCTGACCGATCTCGCCGCCGGCCATGTCCACCGGGTACTCGACGGTCAGCGGGCCACCCCCCGGACACGGCCCAGCCCTCAGACTCCCACCCAACAACGAAGCCCGCCCCCAAAGCCCGGACAGCCCACGCCCATCTCTCCCCCGCCAGCGCCCTCGCCGCACCGCCGCACCATCACCCCGGCCCGCCACCGGCCGTCGAAGAAGTCGAACTGCTTCGTGCGAACGTAGTCCCACTGCCGGCACGGGAACGCGGCCGGCAACAACAACGCCTCCCACGGCCGCCCTCCTCCGGGCCGCGGTCAACCCCGCCCACCCTGGCAACTCGGCCTCAACCCGATCCGGGGCGCCACCGGGAACAGCAACGCCTCCCACGGCCGCCCTCCTCCGGGCCGCGGTCAACCCCGCCCACCGTGGCACCTCGGCCTCAACCCGATCGGGGGCACCGCCGGGAACAGCAACGCCTCCCACGGCCGCCCTCCTCCGGGCCGCGGTCAACCCCGCCCACCGTGGCACCTCGGCCTCAACCCGATCGGGGGCACCGCCGGGAACAGCAACGCCTCCCACGGCCGCCGTTCTCTGGCGCGCCCTCATCCTGACCGCCGCGGCAACTCGGCCTCGACCAGCCAGCCATGCCCCGGACACGGCCCGGCGCTCAGGCTCCCACCCAGCAGCGAGGCCCGCTCCCGGAGCCCGGTCAGCCCGTACCCGTCTCTCCCCCGCCCGCGCCCCCGCCGCACCGCCGCGCCGTCATCACGGACCGTCACCCGCACCCGGTCCGGCGGCGTCGACGCGACCCGGATCTCGACCGTCGTCGCGTCGACGGCGTGCCGGACCGCGTTGGTCAGCGACTCCTGCACGATCCGGTACACGGCCGCGTCCACCGCCACGGGCAGGCGCTCCGCCGACGCGTCGATCCACAGGTCGACCGCCAGGCGTCCGGCCGGGTCGCGCGCGAGTCGCTGCAGGTCGGCCACGCCCGCCGGCGGTGTCATCTCGGCGCCCGTGTCGCCGTCGCGCAGCGCCTGGACCATGGCCCGCATCGCCTCCAGCGTCCGTGCCCCCTCCTCCTCCACGCCCTCGAGGGTCTCCTTCATCGCCGCCCGCAGCTCGCCGGCCCCTCGTTCGTCCCCGGGGTCGTCCGCGGCCGCGGTGGCGTTGGCCGCCGCGATCACCCGCCCGGCCTGAGCCCGTACGACCATGGCGGCGACGTGGTGGGCCACGGTGTCGTGCAGTTCCCGGGCGAGGGCCTCGCGTTCGCGGGACCGCATACGCTCGAGCTCCCGGCCCTTCGACGTCGCCCAAAGCCGCACCGACACCCCGGCGATGGCCGGCAGCGCCAGGAACACCAGGCTGCCGATCGCGTCGGCGGCGGTGATGTCGTCGACGGCCGTCGACAGCCCGAACGACACGAGCGTCACGGCCAGCCCGAGCACGATGTCGCGCCCGGATCCCCACCGCGTCAGGGTGTACACGAGGATGAGCACGATCATGCCGGTGTACAACCCGAGCGGACGAGCGTGGCCCGTCGCGGCGTCGATGACCGTGAGCACGATGCCGGTGCCGAACGCGAGCGTGACCATCGCCAGCGGGCGGGTGCGCCGCCACAACATCGCGAGGCACAGCATCGCGGTCACGAGTAGAGACACCGGCCACCACACGACGTCGCCGCGCAGTGCCGTCTCCAGCCCCGCCCCCGCCAGCCCGGCGGCGAGCAGCGCCCAGTCCCGCCACACCCTGACGGGTGCGCCGGATACACGCGGCTCGATCCACAGCCGCCGGAGGTCGTCTTGGAACACGGGTCAAGCCTCGGGTACTGCGGGGGCGGCGTCATCGGCCGAAAGAACGAGCGGCTCACCGGTCCACGGGCCTACGACAATCACATTCCCCGGGCCGATGCCCAAACCCCACCCACCGACAAAACTCGACAACCATGCGAACCCCCACCCCACCGGCCCGCACGGCCGGCATCCTGTTCCTCGTGGCCTCGGCCACCGCCATCGCCGGCGGCTCGCTGCTGCTGCCGGTCACCGAGCCCCAGTTCCTCACCACCACCGGCGGCGCACAACCCCGGCTCGCCACCGGAGCCCTGCTGGAGATCGTGCTCGCCCTGAGCGTCGCCGCCATCGCCGCCATGCTGTGGCCGGTCCTGCGGCGCGTCAGCCAGCCGGTCGCCGCGCTCTATCTGGTGACCCGCACGCTGGAGGGCGCCCTGATTGCCGCCGGGACCCTGGCCGCCCTGGTCATGACGTCACTGGCCGGCTCCCACGCCCCGCCGGCCACGGGCGACGCGCTCATCGACGGCCGCGAGTGGGCGATGCGCATCGGCACGCTCGTGGTCTTCGGCGCGAGCGCGATCATGCTCAACGCACTGCTGCTGCGCGGCCGCCTGGTCCCGGGCTGGCTCGCGTGGTGGGGCCTCATCGGCGGCGTCCTGCTCGCGCTGCGCGGGGCACTGGAAACCTACGGCGAGGATCTGCCCGCCGCGGCGCAGGCCGTGCTGGCGGCTCCGATCGGGATCGAGGAGATGGTGTTCGCGGTTTGGCTGCTCGTCAAGGGCCTCCCCGCGCCGGTGCGATCAGAAGCCACATAGGCAGGCCGTACCTCGCCAGGCCAGCGTCGACCGGACCTTTACCGCGTCGACTCCCGCAGGCTCGCGGAACTGGCCTTCTGCGGATCAACCGTCTCGTGGCGGGCCAGTGGCGCCCAGGCGTTTACGGTATCGACTCGGACGGGTTCGCCGTCGACGCCAAGCATCGCGGGGCGCGGCCGGCGCCTTGCCCTCTGCGGATCGAGCGTCTCCTGGCGGGCCAGTGGCGCCCAGGCGTTCACGGTATCGACTCGGACGGGTTCGCCATCGACGCCAAGCATCGAAGGGCGCGGCCGGCGCCTTGCCCTCTGCGGATAGAGCGTCTCCTGGCGGGCCAGTGGCGCCCAGGCGTTCACGGTATCGACCCGGGCGGGTTCGCCATCGACGCCGAGCATCGAGGATCGCGGCCGCCGCCTTGCCCTCTGCGGATAGAGCGTCTCGTGGTGGCCAGCGTTGCCCGGACGGCTATGGTGTCGGCTCCGGCTGGTTCGCGGGCTTCGCCTTCTGCGGATTGAACGTCTCGTGGCGGGCCAGCATCGCTACGAACTCGGTGATCTTTCGCTCGCGCGTCTCGGGCCGCTTCACGGCGTTGATCCGGTAGATCAGTGCGAAGCGGTTGGTCTTGGTGAGTACGTCGAACATGGCCTGGGCGGCCGGGTTGGCGGCGATTGCGGTGCTCAGGTCTGCCGGGACCTCGGCTTCCGAGGGGGGAGCGTAGGCGACCGCCCAGCGCCCGTCCGCCTTCGCGGCTTCCACCGCGGCGCGGCCCGCGGGCAGCATGAGGCCCTGCTCCTCGAGCCGGGCCACGTGAGAGACGTTGCGCTGCGACCAGGGACTGCGGGGTGTGCGGGGGGTGAATCGGATCCAGGAGTACTCGTGATCGCCCTTGCGGGCCTGGCCGTCGATCCAGCCGAAGCACAGGGCCTCGTCGACCGCCTGCTGCCAGGTCAGTGTGGTGACCGTGCCGCCCTTTCTGGTCAGGGCCAGCCAGACGCCCGTCGAGGTGGTGTGGTTGCTCGACAACCACGCCCTCAGTGCCTCGGCGTTCGCGACTATCAACTCGTCCAGTTCGGCTCTCACCACACCAGCAGGCTAACCGCCGCCGCGGCTCAGCGGGGCCACCGGGGGGCCGCGGCGGCAAGCGAGCCAGGGGCCGCCCGCGGGTCATGGGCTGCCAGCGAACCAGAGGGTTGCCGGTGAACCCGGGTCGCCCATGAGGCAGGCGCTGCCAGCGGACCAGAAGCTGCCAGCGAGCCCGGGGCGGCCCGCGAGGCAGGCGCCGTCGCGAACCATGCGCTGACGGCGGACCAGGCGGTGCCGGCGAACCAGGCGGTGCCGGCGAACCAGGCGGTGCCGGCGAACCAGAGGCTGGCGGCGTGGTGGGCGCTGCCCGCGAGACAGCGGCTGCCCGTGAGGCAGGGGCCGCCGGGAGCTAGAGGCTGTACGCGAGCCTGGGCTGCCAGCCAGCCCGGGCGGGCGGCGCGCCGGTGGCCTTGTCAGTCGGTCTCGTCGCCCTCGAAACCTACCAGCCAGTGAAGGCCGTAGCGGTCGATGACCTGGCCGTCGGAGGCTCCCCACGGGCGGCGCTGCAGGTTGTCCACCACTCGGCCGCCTTCCGCGAGGGCGGCGAACCACTTGCGCAGGACGGACGGGGCGGCGGCACCCAGCAGGGACAGCATCAGGCCCTCGGCCCGGAACGGCAGCTTGTCACCCGACGCGTCGGCGGCGAAGAGGGCGACCGGACCGCCCGTGAGGTAGCCGTGGGCGATGGCGTCGGCCGGGCCGTCGGTTCGGTTGAACTCGGCCAGGGTGTGCAGCTGCGCGGCGCCTCCGAAGACGTCGGCGTAGAACGTCAGGGCTTCGCGGGCGTTTCCGGAAAAGTACAGGTAGGGAGTGGGGGCAGTCATGTGATGATCTTACGAGCTCGGGATCAATAGTGGTGTGTTGATGTGACCCCGGCGTGTTGGCTTGATGGAGACGATGGCGAGCCGCACGGTCTCTGATTTGTGACGATCAAGAGGGTCCGTGACAGCCCGGTGTCGGACTGCTGGGGCGATGCATCGTGGAGGTCCAGGACGCCGGTGAGTCCGACGCGACGGGCTACCCCTGAGCTGCGACTGTCCCGTCTGGAGCGGGGCTGCTCGTATCGAATTCCGGGCGCCGGCGGAAGGCCCCTGGCGCGACGCCGAACTCGCGCTTGAAGGTCTTGGCGAAGGCGAACTCCGAGGAGTAGCCGCAGCGTCTGGCCACTGTGGACAGCGGTGCGTCGGTCGCTCGCAGCAGCTTCGCCGCCATGGTCATCCGCCACCAGGTCAGGTACGCCAGCGGCGGCCTGCCTACGAGCGCGGTGAACCGCTGCGCGAACACCGTCCGGGACAGCCCGGCCCGCGCGCCTAGCCCCCGCACCGTCCACGGCGCTGCCGGCTCGGCGTGCATCGCGTGCAGCGCCGCGCTGACGGCGCGATCAGCGAGCGCCGCGGGCCAGCCGGTCGGCGAGCCTGTCGACTGATCGTCGAACCAGGCGCGCAGTATGTAGAGCAGCAGGAGTTCCAGCAGCGCGGACACGCTCGCGGTCGCGCCCGCGCGCGGCTCGGCGAGCTCGGCGCCGAGCAGGTCCACCGCGGTCCGTAGCCGCGGGTGGCGTCCGACGTGGGCGGGCAGGTGCACGATGTCGGGCAGGTCGGCCAGCAGCGGGTGGGGACGCGACCGGTCGAGCAGGTAGGCGCCACAGAGCAGCTCGGTGACGGCGCCGCCGGTGCCTGGATCGTCCTCGCGGTCGCGTCCGCCCACCCGGAACTCGGTGAGGGGGCTGCCGGGATCGTTGGCGAGGGCGTGCCCGGGTTCGCGGGGCAGGAACACGATGTCGCCGGTGGTCAGCCGCAGCGGCTCGGCGTCGGCCGGTAGTAGCCAGCAGGTGCCGCTGAGCACGATGTGGAATCCTGCGCCGTCGGTTGGCGGAAAACGCAGACCCCAGGGCGCGCCCAGCCTGTTGCGGTTCGAGTGAGGACGGCCGTTGCGCATCGTCGTCACTGCGTCGCTCAGCACGTCCATGGCCGCAGCCTACCTCGCGTCCGAGATTCGGAACGATTGAGCATGAACGTCGGATCCTCGGACATGGTTCGTCCGCCTCGTTCGGTCATACCGTCGATCGCGAACACAACAGAACGATCTACGGAGTACCTCATGAAGATCGCACTCAATGGCGCGAGCGGCTACACGGGCCGCCTCGCGGTCGCCGAACTCGCCCGCCGCGGCATCGAAGCGGTGCTCGTCGGCCGAAACCCCGAGCGGCTTCGCGCGGCCGCGGCCGGCACCGGCTTCGAGGTCCGGATCGCCGACATCGGCGACCAAGATTCGCTGGAGGCGGCGTTCGCGGGCGCCGACGCCGTGGTCAACACCGCCGGGCCGTTCGCTCGGCTCGGCGCGCCGGTCGTGCGCGCAGCGGTCGCCGCCGGAGCGCACTACGTCGACACCACGGGAGAACAGCACTACATCAACGAGGTCTTCGACACCTTCACCGGTGCCGCCGTCGATGCGGGCGTGACGGTCGTGCCGGCCATGGCCGACGACGGCGGGCCGAGCGACTTCATCAGCCACCTCGTCGGGGAGACCGTCGGCCCGGTGGACAGGCTGACGGTGGCCCTTTGGTACCGCGACGGCGGCTTCAGCCGCGGGACGCTGCGGTCGCTCGACCCGGACCTGCTGTTCGACGGGGCGCTGCGCTACGAGAACGGCGGCTGGACGACGTACGGTGCGGCGAGCCACGCGACGTGGCGCTTCCCGAGCGGGGACGCGCCCGTCGGGGTGAGCAAGGCGGCGCTCCCGCCGGTGGCGACGGTGCCCAGACACGTGCCGGTCGGACGTATGGAAGGTCTGCTCGGCGGGTCGTTCGACGCGCTGAAGGACGTGATCGCCCCCGCGGTCATCGACTCCCTGCCCGAAGGACCCGACGACGAACAGCGGCGGCAGGGCAGGTGGACGATCTCCGTCGAGGCGTCCGGGCAAGGCGGACGTACCGTGCGTGGCGAGGTCGAGGGCACGGACGGATACGGCAAGACAGCGGTGATCGCGGTGGAGGCGGCGCGGAGGCTCGTGACGGACGGGGCCAAGGCCGGCGTTCTGGCACCGTCGCAGGCATTCGGCCCGGAGTCGTTCATGGACTTCCTGTCCGGGCACGGGGTGCGGTGGCGGGTCACGGAGGGCTGAACCCCGCAACGAACCGAACCGTTTCACGCCGCCCGGGAAGGGCGGCTGCACCACGACGAGCCGGTCCAGGTGGTTGCGGGAGATCCGGTGAAGACAGAATGGGATAGGGCCGCACGGGCCCTCTTGATCGTCACAAATCAGAGACCGTGCGGCTCGCCATCGTCTCGATCAAGCCAACACGCCGGCGTCACATCAATACACCATTATTGATCCCGAGGTCGTTAGGCACATCTACGAAAGGGCCGCTGTTGCGCGGCGGGTGCCCAGCCAGTTGACCACGTCGTCGGCGGGCATGGGGCGGCCCAGGTAGTAGCCCTGGATCTCGTCGCAGCCCAAGGCGTTCAGCTCGTCCCAGGTGGCCGCGTCCTCCACGCCCTCGGCTACCACGTGCATGCCCAGATTGTGGCCCAGGTCCACGGTGGAGCGCACGATCGCCAGCTCGCTGCTTCGCTCGCGCATGTGGGTGACGAAGGAGCGGTCCACCTTCAGCTCCTGCACCGGGAGGTTCTTCAGGTAGGCCAGGGACGAGTAGCCGGTGCCGAAGTCGTCGATCGACAGGCGGACGCCCAGTACGTGCAGGCGGTTGAGCACCTCGAGGGCGCGCTCCGGGTCGGACATGATGACGCTCTCGGTGATCTCGACGACCAGGCGGTCGGCCGGGACGCCGTGCTCGGCGGTGAGGCGCTCGATCTCCGACGGCAGTTCGAGGTCGAGCAGGCAGCGGGCCGAGACGTTCACGGCCACCGAGACATCGTGGCCGGCCTCGCGCCAGGAGCGGCAGTCGCGCAGGGCGGTGTCGAGGACGTACGACGGCAGCTGCCGGATCAGGCCCGTCGTCTCGGCCAGCGGGATGAACTCGTTCGGGCCGAGCAGGCCGTGCTCGGGGTGCTGCCAGCGGACCAGGGCCTCGGCGCCGATGACGCGCCCGGTGCCGGCGTCGGCCTTGGGCCGGTAGAAGATGACGAGCTCGCCGGCCGCGATCGCGCGGCGGAGCTGGCCCAGCAGGGCCAGGCGCACCGGGTTGCGGTGATCCAGGCCACGGACTCGCCGGCCAGCACGCACGTGGCGGTCACGAAGAACACCGAGCGGACCATGCCCGGCCCGTGCGGGGTCAGCGTCAGCGGCACCCAGTAGGCGACCGCGAAGGCGGGGCTGAGCACGAAGGTGGTACCGCGCCGCTGGGCGCTGCCGATCCAGACCGCGACGAGGAAGTAGAAGATCGAGGCGAGGTACGGGTCCGGCTCGGTCCAGTTGCCCACGCCGAGCAGCGCCGGCGCGGGCACGAGGGTCCAAAGCGAGGCCCGGCGCGGCCAGCGGTGCCACGGCAGCCGCCAGAGCACGGCCCCGGTGAGGATGCCGACGACGCCGGCGCCGAGGAGCAAGCCGGCCATCAGCGGCGTGACGTCGGTCAGCGACGGGGCGAGCGCACAGGTCAGCAGGCCGCCGACGACGAAGATGGCACTGATGGCCCACCCGGGGCAGCGTTCGGGCACTCGACGTCACGGCCCTCCATCGGACCGTACTCCGCTGCCTGAACCCCGGGGCCAGGCCTGCACCCGAACTGCTCCCCAGGGGCCGGGCGGCCCCTGGGGAGCCTGAGGTCAGGACGCCTCGGAGGGCTCCCGAGGCGCCGGCGCGACCGCCGGGGAGTCAGCCGCCGGGGCCGGCTCGTCGCGCGCGGTGTGCTCGTCGAGCATGGTGTGCTCGTCGAACGGGGCCCGGCCGGCCAGGACCTCGTCGCAGCGCTCGCGGTCGAACTCGCCCGTCCACTTGCCCACCAGGATCGTGGCGACCGCGTTGCCCGCGAAGTTGGTCAGGGCCCGCGCCTCGGACATGAAGCGGTCGATGCCCACGATCAGGCCGACGCCGTCGACCAGCTCCGGGCGGTGTGCCTGCAGCCCACCGGCCAGTGTGGACAGTCCGGCGCCGGTGACGCCCGCGGCACCCTTGGACGCGATGATCATGAAGGCCAGGAGGGAGATCTGCTGGCCGATGCTCAGCGGGCGGCCCAGCGCGTCGGCGATGAACAGCGACGCCATGGTCAGGTAGATCGCGGTGCCGTCGAGGTTGAAGGAGTACCCGGTCGGCACGGTCAGCCCGACGACCGTGCGCGAAACCCCGGCGTGCTCCATCTTCGCGATGAGCCGCGGCAGAGCCGACTCCGACGAGGACGTGCCCAGGATGAGCAGGAACTCCCGCGCGAGGTACCGCAGCAGCAGCAGGATGTTGATCCCGGCCACGGTGCGCAGCAGCACACCGAGCACCAGGAACACGAAGATGGCGCACGTGAGGTAGAAGCCGGCCATGATCTGCAGCAGGCTCTCGATCGCGCTCCAGCCGCCGGCCCCGACGACCGCGGCGATGGCGCCGAACGCGCCGATCGGGGCCAGCCACATGATCATGGCGAGGATGCGGAAGACGAGCTTCTGCAGGTGACCGACGCCGGCCAGGACCTTCTGCCCCGACTCTCCGATCGCGTGCAGCGCGAAGCCGACCAGCAGCGCGATCAGCAGCGTCTGCAGCACCTTGCCGGCCGTCAGCGCCGAGAAGAAGCTCGTCGGGATGATGTCGAGCAGGAAGTCGGTGGTGGAGCCGGAGCCGCTGGCCGCCTGCTTCTCCGCGGCCGCCTTGGCCGCGGCGGTCAGGTGCAGGTTCGACCCGGGCTGCAGGATGTTGCCCACGACGAGGCCGACGGCGAGGGCGACCGTGGACATGACGAGGAAGTAGCCGAGCGCCAGCCCGCCGACCCGGCCGACCCGGGCCACCTTGCGCACCGAGCCGATGCCCAGCACGATCGTGCAGAAGATGATCGGGCTGATCATCATCTTGATGAGGTTGACGAAGCCGGTCCCCAGCGGCTTGGCCTCCAGCGCCGCCTTCGGGGCGAGCAGGCCGAACACGGCACCGGCGATGACCGCCACGATCACGGCCAGATACAGGAAGTGCGTGCGGTCGCGCCGCCCGGCGGGGGCGGGCGCGGTCTCCGGGGGTGTCATGCCCAGAGCATGCAAGGCGCAGTGACCTGCGTCACCGTTCTGTACATTGCGTTCGTGGCAGTCGTGTCCCCCCGGCGCTGGAGCCTGGCCCGTCAGCTCTTCGGCCTGCAGCTGACGGTCATCACCGTGCTCGTCGCCGGCACGCTCGTCGGCGCGTACGTGCAGGCCGACCGGGCCAGCCTCGACGCCGCCCGGCAGAAGGTGCTCGGGATCGCCTGGACCGTCGCCGACTCGCCCGCGGTGCGCGACGGGCTCGCGGCGCCCGACCCGACCGCCGTCCTGCAGCCGCTGGCCGACCGGCTCAACCGCGACGCCGAGACCGACTTCGTCGTCATCATGACGACGGGCGGCATCCGGTACACCCATCCGGACCCTCGCCAGATCGGCGGGCACTTCCTGGGCACCATCGATCCCGCCGTGCACGGCCGGCCGCTGACCGAGACCTACACCGGCACGCTCGGCGCGTCGATGCGGGCGGTCGTACCCGTCCTGGCCGGGGACCGGATCGTCGGGCTGGTCTCCGTCGGCATCCGGCTCACGTCGGTCGCCCGGCAGGTCCGCGGCCGGATCCCGGCGCTGCTCGTGACCGCCGCCCTCGCGATGCTGGCCGCGGCGGCCGGCTCCTGGCTGGTGAGCCGCTGGCTGCGCCGCCGCACACACGATCTCGGGCCGGCCGAGCTGGCGCGGATGTACGAGTTCTACGACGCGGTCCTGCACGCGGTCCGCGAGGGCCTGCTCCTGCTCGACCGGCACGGCCGCCTGCTGCTGGCCAACGACGAGGCCCGGCGCCTGCTCGCGCTCGGCGAGGACGCACTGGGCCGCCCGATCGGGGCCGCCGGGCTGCCCGCCGCGCTCGGCGGCGCCCTGGCCGAGGGCCGCTCCCGCACCGACGAGATCCACCTGGCCGGCGACCGGATCCTCGTCATCAACCAGGCGCCCGCGGCGGCCGGCGGCGACGGCGTGCTCGGCACCGTCGTGACCCTGCGCGACCACACCGACCTGCAGGCGCTCACCGGCGAGCTCGACTCGGTGCGCGGCTTCGCCGAGGCCCTGCGCGCCCAGGCCCACGAGGCCGCGAACCGCCTGCACACCGTGCTGTCCCTGATCGAGCTGGGCCGCACCGAGGAGGCGATCGAGTTCGCCGCCAACGAGCTCGCGGTCGCCCAGCGGCTCACCGACCGCGTGGTCGGGGCCGTGCGGGAGCCGGTGCTGGCGGCGCTGCTGCTCGCCAAGGCCGCGCAGGCCGCCGAGCGCGGCGTGGAGCTCGAGGTCGCTCCGGATGCGGAGGTACCGGAGGCAATGCTCCCGCCCGGGGACCTCGTCACGATCGTGGGCAACCTGCTCGACAACGCCATCGACGCCGCCGTGGCCGCCCCGCCCCCGCGCCGGGTCGAGTTCGCGGCGCTGCGGCGCGGTCGTGAGCTCGTGCTGCGCGTGGCCGACAGCGGCCCCGGCCTCGACCCCGCCGACGTCACGCACGCCTTCGAGCGCGGCTGGTCGACCAAGCCCGCCGCCGCGGTGCCCATGGGCCGCGGGCTGGGCCTGGCGCTCGTCGGCCAGGTGGTGCACCGCCACGGCGGCGCCATCGACGTCGACGGCGCCGCCTTCACGGTGCGGGTCCTGGTCGGTGCCCCGTGATCCGGGTGCTCGTGGTCGAGGACGAGCCCATCGCCGCCGACGCGCACGTGATGTACGTCGAGCGCGTCCCCGGCTTCGCGGTGGCGGCCAAGGCGGCGACGGCCGCGGAGGCGCTGCGCGTGCTGGAGCGCGAGCGCGTGGACCTGGTGCTGCTGGACATGAACCTGCCCGACATGCACGGCATGGACCTGGTGCGCGCGATGCGGGCGGCCGGCCACCCCGCCGACGTGATGGCGGTGACCTCGGCCCGCGACCTCGACGTCGTGCGCGCCGCGGTGTCGCAGGGCATCGTGCACTACCTGCTCAAGCCGTTCGCTTTCGCGGCGCTGCGCGAGAAGCTGGAGCGCTACGGGCAGTACCGCACCCGGCTGGCGCGCTCGGCGGCCGTCGCCGACCAGGGCGAGGTCGACGGGCTGCTGGCGATCCTGCGCGGCCGCTCCCCGACCCACCTGCCGAAGGGCATGAGCCCCGAGTCCCTGGCGGCGGTCTCCGACCTGATCCGGGAGGCGTCCGGCGGCCTGTCCGCGGCCGAGGTCGCCCAGTCGCTGCAGGCATCCCGGGTCACCGCGCGCCGCTACCTGGAGTACCTCGCCGAGCGCGGCGCGGCGGCCCGCCATCTGCGCTACGGCAGCGGCGCGGGCCGGCCGGAGGTGGAGTACCGCTGGGTCCCGTAGGGTCGGAGGCGTGGACCGGGACCAGCTGCAGCGCCGCCGCGACGAGGCGGCGGCCGAGGTGCGGGCGCTGGAGTCCGACCTGCGCGCGGTCTTCGAGGCGTCCCGCGAGTCCAACGCCGACGACGAGCACGACCCGGAGGGCAGCACCATCGCCTACGAGCGGGCCCAGCTGACCGCGGTCCTGGAGGCCACCCGCCGCCGCCGGACCGACCTGGACGACGCGCTGGCCCGCCTGGACGCGGGCACCTACGGCGTCTGCGAGCGCTGCGGCCGCCCGATCCCGCCCGAACGCCTGCTGGCCCGGCCGGCCGCCCGCACCTGCGTGGCCTGCGCCTGAGCGCCCGGCCACACGCACGCAGCACGGCCGGTCACCCCTCCACAGGAGACCGGCCGTGCTGCTGTCCGTGGTTTCAGCTCGCGGCCTCGAGCTCGGCGTTCGAGCCGCTGAAGACGGTGCCCTGGGCGAACGCGCTGCCGAAGCGCTCCTGCAGGGCGTCGAGCTCGGAGAACTCGGCCTGGTGCGAGGACTCGGAGCCCTCGGCCGCGAACACGTGGTCGTCGACCGACGCGTCGTGGCTGTAGTTCGTGTAGTCGTCCGACTCGTAACGCACGCCCCCCGGGACCTCGTACTCCTCGTGGCGCCCCTGCGCGAAGTCCGTCGACTCGGCCGCCGAGTGGTCCTGCTCGTACACCCCGAACTGGCTGCCGGCGTCCAGCTCGGAGCCCGAAGCCTGGTGCAGCTGGTCCAGCTCGCCGCTGTCCTGGCCGGCCTCGTACTGCCCGTAGTCGACGTCGCTCATGTCTCTATCTCCCTGTCATCAAAGGCAACTCGGTGATGACAAGAACGTTAGGGAACGGCAAGATCCCGCAAATCCCGGAAACGTGCCACGAGCTAGGGAGGAGAGCGCGATGTCCGGGCGTACGGGCGCGGCCGACCGGGTCGTCATGTTGTACCGAACCGGGTCGCGGGTCGAAGGGGCCGGGATCGAGGTCGACCGGCACGGAGGGATCGTGAGCGTGGTGCAGGGCGGGAGGCGCGGCCGGGCGGCCGCGGCGGCGCCGGCGAGTACCGTTCGCCTGCGTAGGCTCACACTGGTACACGCACGAGCGGCCGCCGCGGTTCCCGGATGGACGGGGTCAGCAGGCGGGCGCGGTGCCGCCGGTGGTCTTCGACACGTACGAGTGGCTGATGTACTGGCCGGTGCCGATCCGGTCCCAGCGCGTCGTGGTGCCGTAGGGGCCGGCCACCGACTGGCCGGTGACCCAGCACTCGATCGGCACCTGCGCGTAGGTGGCGGCGTAGCCCTTGCTCGCGAAGGTCGTTCCGGCGCCGGCGCGGATGTTCAGGGGCCCGCTGCCGATGACGCCGCGCACGCCGCTGCCCGTCCAGAGGTACGCGACGTCGACCCACGAGTTGTCGGTGAGCTGCAGGCCGTCCCAGAACACGCCGTCGCCCAGGTCGATGCCGGCGGGGTTGGCGACGGTACGGCCGAACTGGTCCTTGCCGCCGTTGTAGCCGCTCTGGTACGCCGCCTGGGCCTCGGGGCGGCCCTGCGGCAGGTCCTTCCACGACTGGCGGGTGGCGGCCGGGTTCCAGTAGTCGTCGGTGGTGTTCCACGGCCCGACGTCCCACACCGGCGCGAACTCGCACCGCGCGCCGCTGGTGGTGCAGACCCGCACCGTGTAGTCGCCGGTGCCCTTCGGCGCCAGGCCGCGGCGCGACGGCAGGGCCACGAAGTGGTCGCGGCTGACGATGACGTGGCCGTTGGCGGTGGTACCGCCGACAAGCCCCTCGCGCGTCGCGTAGACCCGGTACACGTTGCCGGCCGCCGCGAGCCCGGCGGGCGCCGTCCGGTGCGAGGCCACCAGCGCCACCGCGCTCACGGCCGCACCCGCTCCGGTCAGCACGACCCGCACCTGGACGGTCGCCACGTCCTGGGCGAGCGCGGTGCCGGCCGGCGTCCACTCCGACCAGGTCTCGTCGGCGCTCTCGCCGCGGTACTCCACGTCGACGCCGGTCGTCGCCGTCGTCGTGAACGCCCGCACCAGGTTGGCCGGGGTCGTCAGCGCGTGCGGGGCGAGCACGAGCATGCCGGACACGACCGGCGCGCGCTGGCCGTCGGGCACCTGGGTCGGGTCGGCGATGCGCAGCGCGCCGTTCCAGGCGACGTTGACGTCGTCGTCGCCGATCGACGCCAGGGTCGCGCCCCACGTGTTGGCGGGCGTGTCGTCGGTGACCGGCGGTCCGGGGTTGGCGCCGGCCGGTCCGGCCGCGAGCCCGATGAGCAGCGCGGCGAGGACGGGGGTGAGAAGTTTTCGGGGGGTCACCATGTCCCGTGACATAATCACCATTATCGATGTCCGTCAAGATGTTCCGGTGTCATGATTGGCCCCGGGCCCATTGCATATCCACCCGGTAGGCATTGACGGGAAGCGCCCTCATTGTCTACCGTGACGGCATGAATTCGCTCCGGGTGACCTGTCGGCGGCACGTCGACTGCGGCCGGACCTGTGCGTGCCCGTGTCCGGCCCACGCCGTCTGACCGCCGCGCCCCGCCCCGCCCGCAACCCGGCCGTCGCCGGGCGCCATCCCGTGCCCTCATCCCCGGAGCCCTACGCGCACCTGGCCAAGCCCGAGCACATCGTGCGGCACCGCCGGCGCGCCGGCGACGTGGCGATGTGGGACAACCGCAGCACCGCGCACTACGCCAACCGCGACTACGGCCCCGCGCACCGGGTGATGCACCGGATCACCCTGCGCGGCGACGTCCCGAGAGGGGTCTCATGAGCCTTCCCGACTTCCTGATCGCCGGGGTGCCCAAGGCCGGCACCTCGGCGCTGCACGGGGCGCTCGCCCCGCACCCGGGCCTGTTCCTGTCCGCCGTGAAGGAGCCCAAGTTCTTCCTCTCGGACGGCCCGCCGCCGCGGCACGGCGGCCCGGGCGACGTGCAGACCTACCAGGAGCACGTCTGGCGCCGGGAGGACTACGAGGCCCTCTTCAGCGAGGCCCGGCCGGGCGCCCGGCGCGGCGAGTCGACCCCGTTCTACCTGCACGACCTGGACTCGCACGCCCGCATCGCCAAGCTGCTGCCCGACGTGAAGATCATCCTGGTGCTGCGCGACCCGGTCGACCGCGCCCACTCCAACTGGGCGCACCTGTTCGGCGCCGGCCTGGAGTCCGAGGCCGACTTCCTGCGCGCCGTGGAGCTGGAGCCGCGGCGCAAGGCCGCCGGCTGGGCCGCGTTCTGGCACTACACCGGCCTCGGGCAGTACGGCTCCCAGCTCGAGCACCTGCTCACCCACGTCGACCGCGCCCGCGTGCTGCTGCTGCGCTACCGCGACCTGCGCGACCGCCCGGCCGGGACGCTCGACCGGGTGTGCACGTTCCTCGGCGTCGAGACCGGCCTGCTGGCCGAGGCCCCGCCGGAGAACGTGCGCCGGTTCGTCGACGACACGCCCGCGAACGCCGTCATCCGGCTCGCGTTGCGCACCGGCGGGCGCATCGGGCACCATTTCCCCCTGCCCGTGCGCAAGGCCGTCCGCACGCCGGTGCTCGGCCTGCTGCACCGCCGGCACGGGTCACGGCCGCGGGTGACCCCCGCGCAACGGGCGACCCTGCTGCCTCGTTTCGCCGATGAGATCCGCAAGCTGGAGGAAGTGAGCGGGGAGTCGTACGCCGACTGGCTCAGCCTCGAGCACGCCAGCCGCTACCAGCCGTGAGGGGACGTACCTTGTCTGTGCCACCACTGCCCCGCCTGCACGACTCCGCCGTGGCGGTCGCCCCGCCCGACGGGGGCACCGGTACCTGGGCGGGCGCGCCGAGCGCGTGGCGGGACGGCGACGAGATCTACCTCGCGTACCGCCTGCGCCGCCCCATCGGCGAGGGCCGCGGCTACGCCAACGTCGTGGCCCGTTCCACCGACGGCGTCCGGTTCACCCCGATCGCCGAGGTGCACAAGGACCGCTTCGGCGGCGCCTCCCTCGAGCGCCCGGCGCTCGTGCGCACGCCCGGAGGACCGTGGCGGCTGTACGTCAGCGTGGCGACCCCGGGCACCAAGCACTGGCGCATCGACGTCCTCGAGGCGGCGACGCCGGACGAGCTCACCGACGCCCCGGCGAAGACCGTCCTGCCCGGCGACCGCACGATCGGCGTCAAGGACCCGGTCGTGTACTTCGACGGCGCCGCCTGGCACCTGTGGGCGTCCTGCCACCCGCTCGAGTCCGACGAGCACGCCGACCGCATGTCCACCTGGTACGCGACAAGCCCCGACGGCCTCGCCTGGCAGTGGCGGGGCGTCGCGCTGAGCGGCCGCCCGGGCGCGTGGGACGCCCGCGGGGTCCGGGTCTCGTCGGTCCTGCCCACAGTGGACGGTGTTGTCGCGACCTACGACGGCCGCGCGACGGCGGAGGAGAACTGGGAGGAGCGCACGGGCGTGGCCACGGGCACGTTCGACGCCCTGACCGCGACGGACGGCGAGCCGCTGACGTCGCCGCACGCGCCGGGCGGGCTGCGCTACCTGAGCGTGGTCGCCCTCCCGGACGGCCGCCACCGCGTCTACTACGAGATGACCCGCGAGGACGGCGCCCACGAGCTGCGGACCGAACTGGTCTGACGCTCATTCGCGCGGCCGGTGTACGGGATTCGGCGGCATCCGGATCAACCGAGTGCCTGTAGGATATTCGTCAGTACCGATCGACGGGTCCGCCCGTAGGCTGCGCTCATGCGTACATCAGTCACCCGGCGGGCCGGCCGGCGCGGCGCGGCCGCAATCGTGCTCGCCGCCACCGCGGTCCTGACCGCCGCCGGCACCGGCTCGGCGTCCGCCGGCACCGAAGCGATCGCGGGCGGGCGGTTCCGGCTGCCGGCCGGCGCGCCGACGCCCGGACGCGACTTCCGCATCGGCTCGGCCTACCGCGTCACGGCCGGCACGCAGACCTACGCGTGCACCGCCAACCCCGACGGGACCGGCACCTGGGCGGCGAAGTCCACGCCCGAGGCGAGCCTGCTGCGGTACGGCCGGCCGGCGACCACGATCCACCACTACGCTGGGCCGCGCTGGCAGTCCGGCGTCGACCACTCGACAATCCTCGGCGCGGTCGACCAGACGGTGCCGAAGGACGGCACCATCGCCTGGCTGCTGCTGCACGTGGTGGCCCACGAGAACACCACGCCGGGCGAGCTCGACCCGGTGCGGTTCATCAGCCGCGTCAACACCACCGGCGGCGTCGGGCCCGTCGGCCCCTGCACGCCCGGCTCCGACGCGCCCCGGTCGGTGGCGTACACCGCCGACTACGTCTTCTGGGTGCCGTGCCGGCTGTAGCCCCGGTTCAGCCCTCCAGGGCGTCCTCGACGGTGAGGTACGTCGGAAGGTACCGCAGCGCCTTGGCCGACTCGAGGACGGTCAGCGCCTCGGGCGACACCGCCGCGAGCCGGACCGCGCCGCCGTTGCTCCTCGCGACCGCCGCGGCCGCGCGCAGGACGGTGACCGCGGTCAGGTCGCACGGCGCGGCGGCGGCCAGGTCGACGACGATGACCGCGGCCGGGTCGGCCTGGAGCCGCTCGAGGGCCGCGTGCAGCGTCATGGCGGTCACGGCGACCATCGGCCCCTGCACGGTGAGCACGTCGGCCCCGGCGGCCCGGCGTGTGTGCAAGTGCAGAGTGGACATGCACGGAAGGTAGTGCAGACCGTCGCCCGCCGCGACCCCGTCGCTACGCTTTGTCCGGGCGGTGGATGAGGGTCGGCCGCCCGGCCACGGTGCCGGGGGTCAGCTGTCTCAGGCGACCAGGCGGCGGCGGAACTCGGCGTACGCCGCGCTCACCACGCGGTTCAGGTGGTCCAGCTCCTGCGGGGCCGGCTCGCGGTTCAGCTCGACGTCGATCTTGAAGTCGCCGTCGGCCACCCGCACCCGCAGGTCGGCCAGCAGGTCCGGGGGCAGCTTGCTCAGCACGAACTCGCGGAACGCGTCCGCGAGGGTGGCCTGCATGTCGCCGCAGCCGCACGTGCGGCCCTCCAGCACCGCGCCCAGGTGGCTGCGGCCGATCATCGCGTCCGGGTGCACCGGGTCGAGCACGGCCAGGCCCTCCTCGATGACCGTGCGGGCCTCGGGCAGGCGGTTCTGGTGCTGCAGGAACAGGCCGAGCGCGATCCGGCCGCGGCCCAGCAGCTCGTAGTCGGCGCCCGTCGTGGCGATGCGGACCGCGTCGCGCAGGCACGGCTCGGCCTCGTGCGGGCGGTCGGCCTCCTGCAGGGCGAGGCCCCAGTTGCGCAGCACCTGGCTCACCGCCTCCGGGCGGCCGAGGCGCACGGCGCGCTCGTGCGCGGACGCGTACGCGCGCAGGCCCGCCTCCGTGTCGCCGGCCTCGCCGTGCGCGAGGGCCAGGCCCATCGCGGCCATGAGCGCGTCCTCCGGGCGGCCCAGCCGGTCGTAGGCGGCCTGCACCCGCTGGATGGCCTCGACCCGCCCGGCCTGGTCGCCGGTGTCGCGGCCGAGGTTGGCCAGGCTCGAGAGGGCGCCCAGGGTGGCCGGGTGGTCGGGGCCCAGCTGCGCCTCCAGGAGCCGCACCAGGTCGCGCACCAGGCCCTGGTACACCCGCGGCTCCCCGTCCGCGATGCGCCGGCGCACGGCGTTGGCCAGCTGCTCGAGCACGGGGCCGGGGAGCCGGTCGGCGTCGGTGAACGCCTCCGCCCGCGGGTCCCCGGTGCGCGCGATCTCGGCCCGCAGCGCGAGCGCGACCGCCACCCGTTCGTGTCCGTTGTTCCAGAGGTTCGTGACCATCTCCTCGGCCACCGGCCGGGCGCCGGCGAGGTCGCCCCGGCTGAGCAGCAGCTCGGCGAGCGGCTCGAGACCGAAGGCGTAGCCGGCGTGCTCGCGGCCGTAGAAGGCCTCGCGGGCGGCCAGGCCCGCGCGCAGCTCCGCCTCGGCCTCGTCGAGCCGGCCGGCCAGGCGCAGGGCGAGGCCGAGGTTGCTGCGGTACGTCAGATGGTCCTTGTGCAGGTCCGGGTGGTTCCGCGGCGACACCGACACCGCGGCGCGGTAGCAGTCGACGGCCCGGCCGAGCTGGTCGGCGTTGAGCAGCACGTTGCCGAGGTCGCACTGGGCCGACGCCCACGCGGGGGTGCCGGCACCGTGGCGGGCGGTGACGGCGTCGAGCTCGCGCACCATGATGGCCTCGGCCTCGACCAGGCGGCCGTCCTGCACCAGGGCCACCGCCGCGTCGAACGGAGTAGGGGTGATGGTCACCGCCGGGAGTCTAAGCCAGGGGTTGCGGAGGGGTTAGAGCCAGGCGTCCGCCAGGAGCTCGAAGGAGCGCACCCGGTCCGCGGGATCGTGCGTGATCGTGGTGACCAGCAGCTCGTCCGCGCCCGTGACCCGGCGCAGGGTCTGCAGCCGGGCCGCGACCTGGCCGGGCGCGCCGACGAACCGGGTGTCGAGGCGGTCCCGGACCAGGGCCTGGTCCTCGTCGCTCCACGGCAGCGCGGCGGCCTCGGCCGGGGTCGGGTACGGGATCGCGCCGTTGCCCGTGCGGATGCTGCGGACCCAGTGGCGGTAGGGCGTGGAGAGCTGCCGCGCCCGCTCCTCGGTCCCGGCCACCACGACGTCGGCGGAGACCAGCACGTAGGGGCGGTCGAGCACGGCCGAGGGGCGGAACGCCGACCGGTACGCCTCCACCGCCTCGAGCACGCTGGACGGCGACACGTGGTAGTTGGCCGCGAAGGGCAGGCCCCGCTCCCCCGCCACCCGGGCGCTCTCCCCGCCGCTGGAGCCGAGCACCCACAGCTCGGCCTTGGCCCCCTCGCCGGGCGTCGCGTGCACGTCCAGGCCGTCGCGCTCGAAGGTGCCCGCGATCAGGGCCTGGATGGTGTCCACGGTCTCGGCGAAGGGCGGGGGCGCCGCGCCCGGCTGGCGCAGCAGGCCCGCGTACAGGGCGAAGCGCGGCGAGCCGGCCATCCGCGCGAAGTCGAACGGGGCCGGGATGAGCAGGCCGTCCACGTCCCGGTCGGCGGTCAGGGTGACCGGGCCCGGCTTGCCGCCCGAGCGGCCCAGGCCGAGGTCCAGCCGGCCCGGGTACACGGCGTCGACGAGCCCGAACTGCTCCACGACCTGCACCGCGGTGGAGTAGCCGACCTGGACGGCGCCGGAGCCGACCCGGATGCGGTCGGTCGCGGCGGCGATGAGGCCGATGAGCACGGCCGGGGCGGCGCTGGCCACCCCCGCGGCGAAGTGGTGCTCGGCGACCCAGTACCGGTGGTAGCCCAGCGCGTCGGCGCGCCGGGCCACGTCGATCGTGGTGCGCAGCGCGGCCCCGGCGTCCGAGCCGGAGCTGATCGGGGCCAGGTCCAGGATGGACAGCGGAACGTTGCTCGTCATGCGCTCACCACCGGGGCTGGGAACGGGCGGCTGGGGATCTCGCGGCGCAGCACCGGGGCGACCTCGGACTGGAACAGCTCGAGGGAGGCGCGGTGCTGCTTGTCGGTGAGGCCGTCGGCGTCGGCCTGCACGTGCATCACCTCGTGGCCGAGGCGCGCGTGGTAGCGGTGGACCTTGTCGATGATCTGCTGCGGGCTGCCCACCAGCGTCGAACCGCGCTCGATCGCGTCCTCGAGGGACGTGAAGACCCCGGGGCCGTAGGCGCGCCGCGCCTCGAAGATCGGGCGGTACCGCTCGATCGCGACCTGGGACTCCTCGTGCACGTAGAACCCGGCCGAGCCGGCGCCGACGAGCGCGGTGGCGGGGTCGTGGCCGTGGAAGGCCAGCCGCTCCCGGTAGTGCCTGACGAGCTCCTCGTAGGGCTCGACCGGGTTGGTGACGTTGGCCGAGAACAGCGGGTCGCCGTGCTGCGCGGCCAGCTCCACCGAGGCCTTGCTCGTGGCGCTGCCGTGCCAGATGCGGATCGGCTGCTGCAGCGGCCGGGGCAGGGCCTCGGCGTCGGTCAGCGACGGGCGGAACCGGCCCGACCAGGTGACCTTGTCCTCCCGCCACAGCTTCGTGAACAGCTCGTAGCCCTCGCGGTTGCGGTCCCACTGGTCCTCCGCGGTCACGTGGAACAGCTGGGCCTGGGCCGCGCCGTTGCCCTTGCCGACGATGAGCTCGAGCCGGCCGTCGGAGAGGTTGTCGAGGGTCGCGTAGTCCTCGAAGGCGCGGACCGGGTCAAGCAGGCTCAGCGTGGTGACGGCGGTGAACAGCCGGATGGTGCGGGTGCGGGCCGCGATGTTGCTGAGCACGACCGGCGGCGAGGAGGAGATGAACGGCCGCTCGTGGCGCTCGCCGACGCCGAAGCCGTCGAAGCCGAGCTCCTCGGCGAAGACGGCGTTGTCGACGACCTCGCGCAGCCGTTCCCGGGGCGACTTCGCGCCGTTGTGGACGATGAGGGTGATGGCCAGGAATTTCATAGCGCCAGTCCGAGGTGTTCGCGCAGGGTCGTGGTGGTGTAGTCGGTACGGAAGACGCCGCGCTCCTGCAGCAGGGGCACGACGGTGTCGACGAACTCGTCCAGGCCGCCGGGGATGATGTGCGGGACGAGGATGAAGCCGTCCGCGGCGTCCTGCTGCACGAAGTCGTTGATCGTGGCGGCGACGGTGGCGGCGGTACCGACGAAGGTCTGCCGTCCCGTCAGCTCGATGACGAGATCGCGGATGCCCAGCTGCTTCTCCTCCGCGATGGCGCGCCACTGCCGGGCCGTCGCGACCGGGTCGTCGAACATCCGCGCCCGGCCCTTGATGATCGAGTCCTGCTCGGGCACCGGGTCGAACGACGGCAGCGGCCCGTCGGGGTCGTGGTCGCTCAGGTCCTTGTTCCACAGCTGTTCCAGCAGCAGGATCGCGGTCTGCGGGCTGACCTGCTGGCGGCGCACGTGGTGGGCCCGCTCGTGCGCGTCGGCGTCCGAGGAGCCGAGCACGAAGGTGCTCGCGGGCAGGATCTTCAGCTGCTCCGGGCGCCGGCCGTGCCGGGCCATGCGGCCCTTGACATCGGCGTAGAAGGCCTGGCCCTCCTCCAGGGTGCCGTGCCGGGAGAAGATGGCGTCGGCGTCGCGGGCGGCGAACTCGCGGCCGGCGTCGGAGTCGCCGGCCTGGATGATCAGCGGCCGGCCCTGCGGGCTGCGCGGCACCGCGAAGTTGCCGCGGATGTCGATGTGCGGCCCGGTGTGCGCGTACGTGCCCGGCTCGGCGTGGCGGGACCAGACGCCGGCGGCCCGGTCGGCGACGATCTCGTCGGCGGCCCAGGTGTCCAGCAGCTCCCGTACCGTCTGCAGGACCTCGGCGGCGCGGCTGTAGCGGTCGCCGCGGTCGAGGTAGCCGCCCCGGCGGAAGTTCTCGCCGGTGAACGCGTCCCACGAGGTGACCACGTTCCAGCCGGCCCGGCCGCCGGAGAGGTGGTCGAGCGAGGCGAGCTTCCGGGCCAGCTCGAGGGGCTCGTTGAACGTCGAGTTGACGGTGGCGGTCAGCCCGAGGTGGGTGGTGACCGCGGCCAGCCCGGCCAGCACGGTGACGTTGTCGGGGCGGCCCACGACGTCGAGGTCGTGGATGCGGCCGCGCTGCTCGCGCAGGCGCAGGCCCTCGGCGAGGAAGAAGAAGTCGAACTTGCCGCGCTCGGCGGTCCGGGCCAGACGCCGGAACGACTCGAACTCGATCTGGCTGCCGGCCTGCGGGTCGCTCCACACCGTGGTGTTGTTGACGCCGGGGAAGTGCGCGGCGAGGATCACCTGCTTGGTCACGCCGGAACTCCCTGCGGTGCGTAGCGGTTGGCGGCCTCGGGGAGGCCGAGGTGCCCGCGCAGCGTGGTGGACGTGTACGCGGTGCGGAAGGCGCCCCGTTCGCGCAGGATCGGCACGAGGCCGCCGACGATCGCGTCGAGGTCGGCCGGCAGGACGCCCGGCCGCAGGCGGAAGCCGTCGAGCCCGGCCGCGCGCCACTGCAGGAGCAGGTCGGCCAGGCCGGCCGGGTCGCCGGCGTACACCGGCGCATCGCTGGTGAAGGGCTGCAGCGCGTCCAGGCGCTCCTTGCGCGCCGGGTCGAGGAACACGTTGAGGTCGGCGAAGACCAGTAGCGGCCGGTCGGTGAGCGTGCGGACCTCCTCGACGATCGCCCGGGCGTGCCCGGCGTCGGCCGGCGTCACGTAGACGACGTCGGCGGCGGCCGCGGCGAACTCGTAGGGCACCCGGGCGTGGGCGAGCGCGGTCACGACCGGCTGGCCCTGCGGCGGCCGCGGCGTGATGGACGGGCCCTTGACGCTGAAGTGCCGGCCCTCGAAGTCGATGTAGTGCAGCTTGTCCCGGTCGACGAACCGGCCGGACGCGGCGTCGCGGATGACGGCGTCGTCCTCCCAGCTGTCCCAGAGCCGCCGGACCACCTCGACGTGGTCGGCGGCGTCCTCGAACAGCGCGGCGACGAGGGCGGGGTCGGCGGCGATCTCGGCGATCCGGGCGGGGTCGACGGCGACGCGGGGCCGCCAGCCGGCCCGGCCGGTGCTGAGGTAGTCCAGCGTGGCCACCTGGGTCGAGACGTGGAACGGCTCGGTGGTCGTGGTCAGCACCGTCGGTACCAGGCCGATGTGGGTGGTCAGCGGGGCCACGCGGGCGGCGATGAGCAGCGCGTCGAGGTGGCCGCGGACGTGCCCGGCGTCGCCCGGGGCCAGGCCGGGCGAGTCCTCGATGGTGACGAAGTCGAGGGCGCCGGACTCGGCCCGGCGGACCAGGCGCAGCCAGTACTCCGGCGTGAACAGCTCCTCGGTCGCGGCCGACTCGTCGCGCCAGGCCGCCGGGTGCCAGCCGGCGCCGTCCAGCGCGACGGCGAGGTGCAGGGGTTTGCTCATGCGAGGGACCAATCCGGCGTCGGGTACGTGGTGAAGTCGGTCGTGTCGCGGAACGCCGGGATCCGGTACAGGTCGCGGGCGTAGCGGTACAGGTTCGGGTACTCGGTGATGCGCGGCCCGAGGCGCGCCAGGTGCACCCAGACCCGGATGTCGGCCTCGGTGAGCACGCCGCCGACGAGGTACTCCCGGTCGGCGAGGCGCTCGTCGAGCGCGACCAGCCGGGCGCCGGAGTCGACCCTGACGTCGGTGGCCTCGATCTCCGCGCGGAGGTGCTCGGGGTACGTGTCCACGACCGGGGTGGCGACCTTGCGGAACCGGGTGGCCAGGTCGATGCCGATGCCCTTGAAGTCGTTGCTGACCACCCGGGCGAGGTGGCGGTCCCACAGCGCCGGCACGCTCACGTGCCCGTCGAAGCCCTCCTCGGTGGCCTCGTAGGCGTCGCGCAGCAGGGTGAAGCCGTTGACCGGGTCGGGGCCGTAGCGCTCCCGGAACGCCCAGCCGCGCCCGTCGCGCCGGTTGTCCACGAAGGACACCGTGACGACGTCCTGGAGTCCGGCGAGGGCATGGGCGATAGTGACTCGCTGTGACCACGGGCAGAACCAGCCCGCGTAGAGGTGGTAACGGCCGGGTTCGGGATCGGGACCTACCTGATCGGCGAACCGGTACAGCGGCCGGGGGTCGTCGGGGCGCTGGGATATGCGGTACTCGCCGTGGACCGCGGTATCAACCGGGCTGGCCAGACGGCTGGAGCGGGGCAGTTTGGACATGGGGACCTCCGTCATACCCGGAAGCAATAGCCGACTAATCCTACATGCAAGATATGTATTTGACGAGACCCGCGTGACATGCCCGACAGGAATGCCCATCGAGCGTTGACAGTCACGCAGGGTCGCTGTTGCACTTGCCGACACCACCCGAGCGACCTCGTCCGCGCCGGGTCTCCGCCTTCCGAAATCGAGGCATCCTCATGCGTAAATACCTATCGACGCTGGCCGCGGTCGCCCTCCTGGCCGCCGGCTGCGGTGGCGCCGCGGCCGGCGACCCCGGTGCCGGCGCCGGCGCTCCGGTGTCCGGCGGCAGCCTCACATGGGCCGTGGAGACCGAGCCCGTGACCTTCAACCCGCACCTCTACGCCCAGGCCAAGGCCCGCCTGCTGGTCTGGAACAGCTTCGAGGCGCTGCTGACGCACGACGACAAGGGCGGGTACGTGCCCTGGCTCGCGAAGTCCTACGACGTGTCGGCCGACGGCCGGACGTACACCTTCAAGCTCCGTGACGACGTGACCTTCCAGGACGGCGACAAGTTCAACGCCGCCGCGGTCAAGGCCAACCTCGACCAGCTCCTCGTGCCGGGCTACGCGCCGGGCGTCACCTCGACCCAGCTGAAGAACTACGCGGGCGCGAAGGTCGTCGACGACTACACCGTCGAGGTCGACCTCAAGCAGCCCGACGTGCTCATCCTCGACTTCTTCGCCTCACCGCAGGGCGCCCAGGTCTCGCCGAAGTCGCTCAAGAGCCCGAACCTCAAGGCCGGCGGCCCGGACGTGGTCGGCACCGGCCCGTTCATCCTCGACCGCTACAGCAAGGGCCAGGAGGTCCACTACAAGAAGAACCCCAGCTACAACTGGGCCCCGGCCAACGCCGGGCACCAGGGCGCGGCCTACCTCGACGAGATCACGTACCGCTTCCTGAAGGAGTCCTCGGTGCGCGTCGGCGCGCTCACCTCCGGCCAGGTCGACGTGATCGAGGGCGTGCCCGCCACCGAGCAGGGCCTGGTCAAGGCCGACCCGAACCTGCAGTTCGCCCAGCACCTCAACAGCGGCACGGCGTACAACTACTACTTCAACCAGACCCGGGCGCCCTTCGACGACATCAAGGTGCGCAAGGCCTTCCGTGACGCGGTCGACGTCGACGGCGTGCTGCGGGGCGTGTACCGCGGCACTGCGACCCGGGCCTGGAGCGTGCTGAGCCCGTCCGGGCCGTACTACGACGCCTCGCTGGAGAAGACGTACGGCAACAACCCGGCCGAGGCCAACAGCCTGCTCGACCAGGCCGGCTGGCCGGCCAAGGACGCCGAGGGCTTCCGGACCAGGGACGGCAAGCGGCTCACGGTCCGCATCGTGCTCTCCGCCCCGTTCGTGCGCGACAAGCGCGACATCCTCGCCCAGGCCGTCCAGGCCGCGGTCAAGCAGAGCGCCGGCATCGACCTGCAGGTGAAGGTGGTCGACCAGGGCACCGCCACCGACGCGATAAACAAGAACGAGTTCGAGGTCTTCGACAACTCCCGCGCCGACACCGACGCCGGCGCCGCGCTGACGCTGATCGTGCCGAAGGGCGCGCCCATCAACCGGCACGGCTTCACCAGCCCGGAGCTCGACGCCCAGGTGGCGGCCGGCTCGGCGACGGCGGACCCGGCCCAGCGCAAGGAGCTCTACACCGGCATCCAGCGCACCCTCACGGACAACGCGACACTGCTGCCGCTCTACGCCCCGGCCGACCAGATCGCGGCGCAGAAGAAGATCGGCGGCGTCGGCTTCGAGCCCACCGCGGGCGTACCGGCGAGCGCGTACAACCTCTGGATCGGGAAGTAGGTAACCGGCATGTGGCGTCCCGTCCTGCGGCGCCTCGGCAGCGGGGCGGTGGTCCTCTGGGCCGCCGCCACCGCCGCCTACCTGGCGCTGCACCTGGCCCCGGGCGACACCGTCGACACCCTCGTCGGCGACGGGCCCGATACCCCGCAGATCCGCGCGCAGATCGCGGCCGACCTGGGCCTCGACCGCCCGGCCGCGATCCAGTACGTCACCTACCTGTGGCGGCTGCTGCACGGCGACTTCGGCCGCTCCTACGTGCTGCAGCGCCCGGTCGTGGACATCATCGGCAGCCAGGTCTGGCCCACGGTGAAGCTGACCCTGGTCGCCTGCCTGTTCAGCGCCGTCATCGCGGTGGCGCTGGCCCTGGTGAGCACCGGCCGGGCCCGCTGGATCCGCGGCCTGGTCTCGACCCTGGAACTCTCGGTGGTCTCCGCGCCCGGGTTCCTCATCGGCATCCTGCTGCTGAGCGTCTTCTCGTTCCGGCTCGGCTGGTTCCCGGTCTCCGGCGACCGCGACCTGTCCGCGATCGTGCTGCCCGCGCTGTCGCTCGCCCTGCCGATCGGCGGGCTGCTCAGCCAGGTGCTGCGCGAGGGCCTCGAGCGGGCGCTGGACGAGCCGTTCGCGGTGACCGCCCGCTCCCGGGGGCTGACCCGGTCGGCGCTGCTGTGGCGGCACGCGCTGCGCCACGCCCTGCTGCCGGCCGTCACCCTGGCCGGGACCCTGATCGGCTTCCTGCTCAGCGCCGCCGTCGTCGTGGAGCGGGTGTTCGGCCGGCCCGGCCTGGGCCAGGTCGCCACCGACGCGGTCGGCACCAAGGACATCCCGGTGGTGCTCGCCGTGGTGATGCTCTCGGCCGCCATCTACGTGGGCCTGAGCACCCTCGCCGACCTCACGTACCTGCTCGTCGACCCGCGGCTGCGGAAAGGCTGACCATGTCCATCGCCCTGCCCGTCCCGGCCGCCCCGCCCCGCCTGCTGCGGTGGTGGTGGGTCCCGGCGCTGGCCCTCGCCGTCGTCGTGCTCGCCGCGCTCGCTCCCCGGCTCCTCGCCGGCGCCGACCCGCTCGCCGCCGACCCGCTCGCGGCCCTGCAGGCGCCGAGCGCCGAGCACTGGTTCGGCACCGACCAGCTCGGCCGGGACGTGTTCACCCGCACCGTGTACGGCGCCCGCTACTCCCTGGCCATCGGGGCCGCGTCCACCCTGCTGTCGCTTGTCGCGGGCGGGCTCGTGGGCCTGCTCGCCGGGCTCGCGCCGCGCTGGGCCGACGAGGTGCTCAGCCGGGCCCTCGACGTGCTGTCGGCCTTCCCCGAGGTACTGCTGGCGCTGCTGTTCATCGCCTTCACCGACCCCGGCACGCCCAGCCTGATCCTCGCCATCGCCCTGGCGTTCGCGCCCCGCTACGGCCGGATCGTGCGGGCCGAGACGCTGCTCGTACGCCGCTCCGGCTACGTCGAGCAGGCGGTCACCTTCGGCCTGTCCCGGGCCCGGCTCGCCTGGCGGCACATCCTGCCCAACGTGCTGGGCCCGCTGCCGATCCTGGCCACCATCGGCCTCGGCACCGCGATCGTCAACGCCTCGGCGCTGTCGTTCCTCGGCATGGGCCCGCAGCCGCCGTCGCCCGAGTGGGGCGCGATGCTCTCGGAGAGCCGCAACTACCTGCGCGTGGCGTGGTGGTCGGCGATCCTGCCCGGCGCGGCCCTCACCGTCACCGTCATCTCGCTGACCGCCGTCGGCCGGCGGCTCCAGCGCCGCTTCGAAGGCAGGCACTGATGGCACCGCTGGTCGAGGTGGAGAACCTCCGGGTCACGTTCCCGGGCCCGGTCCACGCCGTGCGCGGCATCAGCTTCGCCGTCGAGCCGGGCGAATGCGTGGCGATCGTCGGCGAGAGCGGCTCGGGCAAGAGCGTCACCGCCCGCAGCCTCGTCGGCCTGGCCGGCCCGACCGCGGACGTGCACGCCGACACGCTGCGCCTCGACGGGCGCGACACCGCCGGCTTCACCGACCGGGAGTGGCGGCGGCTCCGCGGCCGGGTCGCCGGGCTCGTGCTGCAGGACGCGCTCGTCTCCCTCGACCCGCTCAACCGGGTCGGCCGGGAGATCGGCGAGGTGCTGCGGGTGCACGGCACCGTCGCGCCGGGCGAGCGCGAGGCCCGGGTCGCCGCCCTGCTGGAGGCCGTGCACGTGCCCGAGCCGGCCGAGCGGGCGCGGCAGTACCCGCACCAGCTCTCCGGCGGCCTGCGCCAGCGCGCGCTCATCGCCTCGGCCATCGCCGCCGACCCGCCGCTGCTCATCGCCGACGAGCCGACCACCGCGCTGGACGTCACCGTGCAGGCCCAGCTGCTGCGGCTGCTGGCCGAGCGCCGGGCCGCCGGGTCGGCGCTGCTGCTCGTCAGCCACGACCTGGCCGTCGTGGCCGGCCTCGCCGACCGGGTGCTGGTCATGCACGACGGCATCGTCGTCGAGCAGGGTCCGACCGCGCAGGTGCTCACCGGGCCGCGGCACGACTACACCCGCCTCCTGCTCGCCGCCGTGCCCACCGCCGCCTCGAAGGGGCTGCGGCTGAGCAGCACCGCGCGGGAGCCGCTGCCGCCGCGCGCCGTGGAGCCGGACCGGATCGTGCTGCGGGCCGAGGGCCTGCACCACCACTACGGCGATCGGCATGTCGTCGACGACGTCGGCTTCACCCTCGCCCGCGGCGAGACCCTCGGCGTGGTCGGCGAGTCCGGGTCCGGCAAGACCACCCTGGCCCGCATCGCGCTGGGCCTGCTCGAGCCGGAGGCGGGCGCCGTCCACCTCGGCGCGGCCCGGTGGAGCGGGGTGCCGGAGCGGCGGCGGCGGGCGCTGCGGCGGCGGGTCCAGGTCATCGCCCAGGACCCGCGCTCGTCGTTCGACCCGCGGTACACCGTGGAGAAGCTCGTCGCCGAGCCCCTCGACCTGCGGGGTGGCGCCCGCCGGGACCGGGTCGTGGAGCTGCTCGAGCGGGTCGGGCTCGGCGCCGCGCACCTGGGCCGCCACCCGCGCGAGCTCTCCGGCGGGCAGCGGCAGCGGGTGGCGATCGCCCGCGCCGTCGGGCCGCGCCCGGACGTGCTGGTCTGCGACGAGCCGGTCTCCGCGCTCGACGTGTCCATCCAGGCCCAGGTGCTCGACCTGCTCGCCGACCTGCAGGCCGCCGACGGCACCGCCCTGCTGTTCATCTCCCACGACCTCGGCGTCGTGCACCACCTCGCCGACCGGGTGCTCGTCATGCACGAGGGCCGGGTCGTCGAGCAGGGGCCCGTCGGCGACGTCTTCGACCGCCCGGCGCACGACTACACCCGGACCCTGCTCGCCGCCGTGCCCACACTCGAACCGGAGGCCGCCCGATGAGCCCCGAACTGCTCTTCGCGGTCGAGGTCGACGCGCCCGACCTGGAGTCCCTCGAACGGCGCGTGCTGGCGGCCGAGGATGCCGGGTACGCCTTCGTGACCTTCCCCGACGACCCGTTGCGGGGCGGCGTGGAGGCCGGCGTCCGGGCCGCGTTCCTGGCCCGCCGGACGACCCGGATCGGGCTCGCGCCGACGCTGCACACGAGCACCACCGAGCCGTTCCACCTCGCCACCCAGCTGGCCGGCCTCGACCACGCGTCGCTGGGCCGGGCCGGCTGGGTCGTCGGGGCCACCGAGGAGCCGGCCGCCCTGGCCACCGTCGGGCGCACCGGCGTGGACCCGGCCGAGGTCGCCGACGTGGTCGAGGTCGCCCGCGGGCTGTGGGACTCGTGGGAGGACGACGCGGTCATCAAGGACATGGCCACGGGCCGGTTCCTCGACCCGCGGCGCGTGCACCACGTGCACTTCGAGAGCGAGCGGTTCTCGGTGGCCGGCCCGCCGAGCCCGCAGGGACGCCCGGTGCTGTTCCAGGCCGGCGACTCCCCCGGCGGCCGGGAGCTGGCCGCCCGCCACGCCGACGTGGTGTTCTCCGCCAACACCGCCTACGACAAGGCCGCCGCGTACGCGGCCGACCTGCGCGCCGCCTCGCCGCCCACGGCCGGACCCCGGACGCGGTGCGGATCCTGCCGGGCGCCTCGGTCGTGCTGGGCGACACCGCGGCCGAGGCGCAGGAGCGCGCCCGCTGGATCAAGCGGGAGCAGACCACCGGGCCCCGGGCGATCGCGTTCCTGGAGCAGTACTGGGGCAAGGACCTCTCCGGCTACGACCCGGACGGCCCGCTGCCCGACATCGACCCGACCGACGACGAGCTGGACCCGTCCCGCGGCACGATCTCGATCGAGCACCGCACCGGGAAACTGGCCCGGATCGCGGGCTGGCGGGAGCTCGCGGCCGCGCGCAACCTGTCGATCCGGCAGCTCGTCATCGAGGTCACGCCCGGCCACGAGAGCTTCGTCGGCACGCCCGGGCAGGTCGCCGAGGAGTGGGGCCGGTACCTGCACGACGGCGTCGTCGACGGGTTCAACCTGCTGCCCCAGCTGCTGCCGGGCACCGTCGAGGACATCGTCGACCGGCTGGTGCCGGAGCTGCAGTCACGCGGGCTGTTCCGGACCGCGTACGCGGGGACGACCCTGCGATCACACCTATCCCTATCGTTTTAGTAGGACTTCGGCTAGACTCGACATGACCGGTACACCAGCGGAAAGCAGGGCCGAACCGATGACCGCTCCCGCATTGCTCTCCCCCGCCGACCTGCGCCGCGTCTTCGGCGCGTTCCCGACCGGCGTCACCGCCATCGCCGCCGTCGTCGACGGCATCCCGGTCGGGCTCGCCGCCAGCTCGTTCACGTCGGTGTCCCTCGACCCGCCGCTGGCCTCGGTGTGCATCGCCCGCGCCTCCACCACGTGGCCGGTGTTGCGCCGGGCCGGGCGGCTCGGGGTCAGCGTGCTCGCCGCCGACCAGGAGCGCCTGGGCCGGCAGCTGTCGCAGCGCGGCGGCGACCGCTTCGCCGGCGCGACGTGGCGGGAGAGCCGCGAAGGGGAGATCCTGCTCGACGGCGCGTGCGCGTGGCTGGACTGCAGCATCCACGAGGAGTACCCGGCCGGCGACCACGACATCGTGCTGCTGCGCATCCACGACCTCGACGCCGACCACGACGCCGCGCCGCTGGTCTTCCACCGCAGTGGGTTCGGTCGTTTGCGCAGCTGAGGCCCGGGTACCCGTACGGGAGTAGGCCCGTACCCAAGGAGAGTCGATGTCGACCGACGCCATTGTGCTGCTCAAGGAAGACCACAAGAACGTCAAGCGCCTGTTCAAGCAGTTCCAGGACGCAGAGGACGGCCCCGCCGCGCCCAAGGCGAAGATCGTCGGGGAGATCCTGCGCGAGCTGACGGTGCACACCTACATCGAGAACGAGGTCATGTACCCCGAGGTGCGCCGCCTGCTGCCCGACCTCGAGGACGACGTGCTCGAGTCGTACGAGGAGCACCACGTCGCCGACGTGCTCTGCTTCGAGCTGTCCACGCTGGACGCCGACGACGAGCACTTCGACGCGAAGGTCACCGTGCTCATCGAGAACGTGACCCACCACATCGAGGAAGAGGAGCAGGAGTGGTTCCCGAAGGTCCGCGAGGGCCTCGGCCGCAACCAGCTCCAGGAGATCGGCGCGAAGATGCTGGAGCTCAAGCCGGGCGCGCCGACCAAGCCGACGCAGCCCGCGGCGCTCAAGAAGGCGCTCGACGCCGTCCGCGCCTGATACCGCTCGCCCGGCCAGGGCCGGCCCCCACCCGGGGCCGGCCCTGGTTTCGTTTCGGGGCGGTGCCAGCGGGCAGAACGACGACGAATTCTGTGCACAGGAGCGGAGGAACACATGGTCAGCTTCGGGTACACCCTGATGACCGAGCAGAGCGGGCCGAAGGACCTCGTCCGCTACGCCGTGCAGGCCGAGGAGGCCGGCTTCGACTTCGAGGTCTGCAGCGATCACTACTCGCCGTGGCTGACCGAGCAGGGGCACGCGCCCTACGCCTGGTCGGTGCTCGGCGCCGTCGCCCACGCGACCTCGCGGGTGGAGCTGGCCTCCTACGTGACGTGCCCGATCCAGCGGTACCACCCGGCGGTCGTGGCCCAGAAGGCGGCGACGATCCAGCTGCTGTCCGACGGGCGGTTCATCCTCGGCCTCGGCGCCGGCGAGAACCTCAACGAGCACGTGACCGGCGACGGCTGGCCCCCGGTCGACCAGCGCCAGGACATGCTGGAGGAGGCGGTGCAGATCATCCGCGCCCTGCACACCGGCGACCTCGTCACCTGGGACGGCGACTACTTCCGCGTCGACTCGGCCCGGGTGTGGGACGCCCCCGACGGCGGGGTGCCGCTCGGCATCGCCGTCTCCGGGGACAAGTCGGTGCGGCGCTTCGCCCCGCTCGGCGACCACCTCATCGCCGTCGAGCCCGAGGCCGACCTGGTCAAGGGCTGGAACGCGGCCCGGCCCAAGGGCGCGGCCCGGTCGCGGGCCATCGGGCAGATCCCGATCTGCTGGGCCCCGGACAAGCAGCAGGCGGTCGACCTCGCCCACGAGCAGTTCCGCTGGTTCGGCGGCGGCTGGTTCGTCAACGCCGACCTGCCGACCCCGGCGGGCTTCCACGCCGCGAGCCAGTTCGTGCGCAAGGAGGACGTGGCCGGCTCCATCGCGTGCGGGCCCGACCTGGACGAACTGGCCGAGAGCGTCCGGCCGTACTGGGAGGCGGGCTTCACCGACGTGGCCCTGGTCCAGGTCGGCGACGCCCTGCAGCAGCGGTTCCTGGACGAGGCGGCGGCCCCGCTCCTCGACCGGTTGCGCACCCTCGCCAAGTAACCATCGCGGGCCTTTCGTGAAAGCCGTGGCTGCGGGCTTTGCGCAAGCCCGCGGCCACGGTTTCAGGTCACGCCGCGACCGCGGGGAACCGGTCCCAGACGCGGTGCAGGGCCAGGAGCGGCTGGAGCGCCTCGAGCGCGGCCGGGCCGCTGTCGGCCGTGACGACGCCGGGGCTGCCGGCCACGCCGACCTGCGCGAGGGCCTCGGCCCCGCCGCCCCACGCGCCGATCGCCTTCGCGTGCCGCCAGCACTCGTCGACGAGCAGCAGCACCCGCGGGTCGACGGTCGCCGAGGCGGACGCGCCGGCCTTCGCGTCGCGGGCGGCCACGGCGTCGGGCGACGGGCCCGGCCCGGCCGCGAGCAGCAGCGCGTCGAACTCGACCGAGCGCGCGCCGGCGAAGGTGCGCTGCACGGCGACGTCGCCGATCATCCCGCCGTGCGGGCCGACGACCAGCGGTACCATGCCCGCGGCCAGCACCGCCTGGCGCACCTCGTCGACCCCTTCGAGGCCCGCCGCGTCCGGGCCGACGACGATGCCGACGACCCGCCCGTCGGCCGGCCACGCCTCGCCGACCTGCGACAGCGCGGGGCTCGGCTCGGGCTCGGCCAGGGGCACCGTCTGCGCCGGCGCGGGCAGGCCCAGGCCGGCGGCGACCTCGGCGCACAGCACCGGGTCGATGTTGGCCAGGCTGAGCAGCTGGCGCTCGCGGATCTCCCGGTGGTAGCACCGCGAGAGCTCGAAGGTGTACGCGTTGATGATGTGCTCGCGCTCCACCGGCGACATGCTGAGCCAGAAGAGCCGTGCCTGGCTGTAGTGGTCGTCGAACGAGGCCGGGCTGGCCCGCACCTTCGGCGCCTCGGCGACCGTCACCGGCGCCTCGACGTACCCGCCCTCCTCGGGGCCGGCGGTGAAGGGGTTGCCGCCGTCGAGGGAGTTGGGGCGGTAGGGCGCGACCCCGCCGTGCACCGCCTGCTGGTGGAAGCCGTCGCGGAGCATGTCGTTGACCGGCACGTGCGGGCGGTTGATCGGGATCTGGTTGAAGTTCGGGCCGGCCAGGCGGGTCAGCTGGGTGTCGACGTACGAGAACAGCCGGCCCTGCAGCAGCGGGTCGTTCGTCACGTCGATGCCCGGCGGCAGCTGGCCGAGGTGGAAGGCGGCCTGCTCGACCTCGGCGAAGAAGTTCGTCGGGGTCCGGTTCAGCGTGAGGCGGCCGACCGGCTGCACCGGCGCGAGCTCCTCGGGCACCAGCTTCGTCGGGTCGAGCAGGTCGACGCCGGCGAACGTCTCCTCGGGCGTGTCCGGGAAGAGCTGCAGGCCCAGCTCCCACTCGGGGTAGGCGCCGGCCTCGATCGCGTCGTAGAGGTCGCGGCGGTGGTAGTCGGGGTCGAGGCCGCTGATGAGCTGGGCCTCCTCCCAGACCAGGGAGTGCACGCCGAGCTTGGGCTTCCAGTGGAACTTGGCCAGCGCCGTCCCGCCGGCCGCGTTGACGAGCCGGAACGTGTGGATGCCGAAGCCGTCCATCATGCGGAACGAGCGCGGGATCCCCCGGTCCGACATGTTCCACAGCGTGTGGTGCTGGGCCTCGGTGTGCAGCGACACGAAGTCCCAGAACGTGTCGTGCGCGGACTGCGCCTGCGGGATCTCCCGGTCCGGGTGCGGCTTGCCGGCGTGGATGATGTCCGGGAACTTGATCGCGTCCTGGATGAAGAAGACGGGGATGTTGTTGCCGACGAGGTCGAAGTTGCCCTCGGAGGTGTAGAACTTCGTGGCGAAGCCGCGGGTGTCGCGGACCGTGTCGGCCGAGCCGCGCGAGCCCAGCACCGTGGAGAACCGCACGAACACGTCGGTGCGCACGCCCTTGCCCAGGAACGCGGCCTTGGTGACGTCGGTGGCGGTGCCGTACCCGACGAAGTAGCCGTGCGCGCCGGCGCCACGCGCGTGCACGACCCGCTCGGGGATGCGCTCGTGGTCGAAGTGCGTGATCTTCTCACGGAAGTGCTGGTCCTGCAGCAGGATCGGCCCGCGCGGACCGGCCTTGAGCGAGTGGTCGGTGTCGGGCAGCCGGGTCCCGTACGACGTCGTCAGGTACTCGCCCTGCTGCGCGTTCGCGGTCGCCGGCCCGCCCGTCGGCGCGCCCGTCGGGGTCACCGCGGCCGGCGTGCCCTGCTCCGGCGACGGCGGCGGCGGGTCGGTCGGCGTGGTCGGCTCGTCCACCGACGGCGTGACGCTGCCGGGCTTGCCGGGCACCTCGGGCGGCGCGAGCGCATCGGCGACCTTCGCGGCTGCGGCCTCGACGACGTCCTTGACGACCTCGGTGGGCTTACGGGAATTCATTACGGGCGGTTCCCTTCGCGACGACTACGGCGTCTGCCCGCTACCCAGTCAAAGAGTGAGCAAACAAACACACTCCGCGCATATCGGTCAAGATCGTGAATCGCGGCACTGGCGGGGGACCCCGCGTTGACGCTGCCCCGACGCGGGCCGTAGCGTCGGCGGCATCGACGGTGACAGGAAGCCGGTGCAAGTCCGGCACGGTCGCGCCACTGTGAGCCGGGGTCTCCCCGGCGAGTCAGACCCGGTCCCCGTCCGCCGCCACTACAAGGGGGACGCCCGATCCCCGAAGGAGGCTCCTCGTGAGCGCGTCGTCGTCAACTCCGGCCGTCGTCACCACGCCGGTCGTCATCCCGCTGTCCCGGTCGTTCGTCTGGCTCGCCGGCACCGCCGCACTGGCCCTGCTGCTGTACTACTTCATCGGCGTCGACCAGGGCGCGGTGTCGATCTTCGGCAGCGACGCCCACGTGCACGAGTTCGTGCACGACGGCCGGCACTTCCTCGGCTTCCCCTGCCACTGAGCCGGCGGCCATGGAGAAGCGAATCATCGCCCGGGGGGCCCTGGCCGGGCTCCTCGCCGGGCTTGTCGCGTTCGTGTTCGCGCGCATCTTCGCCGAGCCGCTGATCCAGGACGCGGTCGACTACGAGCGCGGCCGCGACGAGGCCCAGGACGCCCTGGACCACGCGGCCGCCGGCGGGGCGGTGGCCGGCCACGCGCACGAGGGCGGGGAGCTGTTCAGCCGCACCGTGCAGGGCAACATCGGCATCGGCATCGGCATGGTCCTGTTCGGGCTCGCGATGGGCGCCCTGTTCGCGGTCGCCTACGCGGTCTGCCTGGGCCGGGTGGGCAACCTGCGCCCGCGCAGCCTGGCCCTGCTGCTCGCCGGCGCCGGCTTCCTGACCATCTACCTCGTGCCGTTCGTCAAGTACCCGGCGGACCCGCCCGCGGTCGGGCACGACGAGACGATCGGGCAGCGCAGCGCGTACTACCTCATCATGGTCCTGGCCTCGGTGCTGTTCCTGATCCTGGCCGTGATCCTGGGCCAGCGCCTCAAGCCGCGCCTGGGCACCTGGAACGCGACGCTCGTCGCGGGCGCGGCGTTCGTCGTGGCCGCGGGCCTGCTGATCGCGCTGCTGCCGGACTTCGGCAAGCTGCCGACGAACGTCGCCGACTACGGCGGGCACGCCTCGGAGACCCCGCTGCCGCTGCGCAACGAGGCCGGCGACATCGTGTTCCCGGGCTTCGACGCGGACCTGCTGTACGAGTTCCGCATGTACGCGGTGGCCGCGCAGGCGCTGCTGTGGGCCGTGATCGGCCTCGTGTTCGCACCACTGATCGAGCGGCTGCTGGGCAACCGCCCGATCCAGGTGGCGCCGGCCGAGCAGCCGGCCAGCGCCTAGGTTCTCCTCATCGGGCGGCGGCGGACGCCTTCCCCCTACAGGAACTCCTTGCGGTACAGGTCGATGAGCTCCGCGTAGTGCGGCCCGACGTTCGCGACGTACACCTCGTCGAAGCCGGCGGCCTCGTACCGCTTCAGGTACGAGGCCTGCTTCGCGGGGTCGGGGCCGCAGGCGATCGCCTTCGCCGTCCGCTCCGGCGTGACGAGCTCGGAGGCCTGCTCGAAGTGTTTCGGCGACGGCAGGACCTGCGACAGCTCCCCCGGCACGCCGGCGTTCGCCCACAGCCGGTGCGCGATCTCGACGCCCTCCCGCTCGCTCGGCGCCCACGAGGCCTTGAAGCCGCCCTGCACCGGCTTGTCGCCGCCACCCGCGGCGCGGAAGCCGTCGACGAGCTCCTTGTCGGGCGTGGTGAGAATGTACCCGTCGGCGATCCGCCCGGCCAGGTCCAGCGCCTTCGGCCCGAACGCGGACATGTAGACCGGCGGCGGGGCCGGCGGAAGCGTGTACACCTGCGCGTGCTCGACCGCGAAGTGCGGCCCGCGGTGGTTGACGAAGCCGCCGTCCCAGAGCTTGCGCATGACGTCGACGGCCTCCTCGAGCATCTCCAGGCGCTCGCCGGCCGAGGGCCAGCGCTCGCCGGTGATGTGCTCGTTGAGGGCCTCGCCGGTGCCGACGCCGAGCACGAACCGGCCGTCGTGCAGCACGGCGCTCGTGGCGGCCGCCTGGGCCACGACGGCGGGGTGGATGCGCTGGATCGGGCACGTGACAGCGGTCGTGACCGGGATCGTCACGACCTGGCTGAGCGCCCCGATGACGGACCAGACGAACGGGCTCTGACCCTGCGCGTCGTTCCACGGATGGTAATGGTCGGAGATCCACAGCCCCTGGAACCCGGCGTCCTGGGCCAGGCGGGCCTGCTCGATCAGCTGGGCCGGCGTGTACTCCTCGCACGACAGGAAATACCCGATACGCATGCGGCCCTGTTACCCACGGCCGCCGCGCCCGAACAACTATCTATGGCGGGCACGCCGCGCCGAACGGGATGGCGAGCCTCAGCGGCGCCTGGTCGCCGACGGTGACCGTGACGCCAATGCCGGCCGCGCCCGGGTCGACGGCGGCGAGGTCCAGCGCCGGCAGCGCCGCCTCGAACCGGGCGTGGCCGGTGTCGTACCGCATCCGCACGTCGCCCTCGTACGGCCGGCGCGCCGGCGCCGAGTAGTGCACGACCGCCGCGAGCCGCGCGGCGTCGGGGCCGGGCGGGTCGACGGTGGCGAACACCGCCGGGGCCACGCCGGGCCCGCCACACGGCCGGTCCACCCGCTCGGGCACCGACCACGCCGAGCGCAGCAGCGGCGTCCGCGCCGCCGTGGTGGCCGCGATCGGAGCACTCACCGGACGCGAAGCCGGCGCGGATGACGGCGCGGATGACGGCGCGGACGACGGGGCGGACGCCGACGGTGCCGGCAGGCGCTCGACCGGTTCCGGCGCGACCGGCGCCGAGCAGCCGGCCGCGAGCAGTGACAGGCCGGCGACGCACCACTTCCACCGAGGCACGCGCCGAGACTAGGCCACCGGAAAGCGGCCGAGCATGGCGCGTACCGTCGCCGCGTCCTCGTTGGCGCCGAACAGGGCGGTGCCGGGCTCCATGCGCACGCCCTCGGCGAGCGGGCCGGCGACGACCGGGTCGAAGCCGAGCGCGTCGACGATCGC
Organism: Dactylosporangium sp. McL0621; assembly: GCF_049995355.1. Taxonomy (NCBI): domain Bacteria; kingdom Bacillati; phylum Actinomycetota; class Actinomycetes; order Micromonosporales; family Micromonosporaceae; genus Dactylosporangium; species Dactylosporangium sp. McL0621. The sequence goes on along the minus strand of NZ_CP188259.1, from coordinate 5,976,920 downwards.
GGCCACGGCGGCGCGGTCGTCCGGGTCGTCGCCGGCGATGGCGATCGCGCGCCGCCCGGCCGCACCGGGCGGGCGGGCCCCGCTCTCCAGGTCGTGGTACCCCATGTGGTTGAACGCTTTCACCACGCGCGCGCCCGCCAGGTACGCCTGGACCAGCTCGCTCGAGTTGCCCAGGTCGGCGCGGACCCCGTCGACCTCCCACCAGTAGTTCATGGCGTCGATGACGAGCTTGCCGCGCAGCGCCTCGGCCGGGATCGTGCGGTGCCGGCCCAGCGGCAGGGCCAGGATGACGACGTCGGCGCGCCCGGCGGCCTCGGCGGCGGTGACCGTCGCCGCGCCGGGGGCGAGCACCTCGACGATGAGCGCGATCTTCGCCGGGTCGCCGGAGCCGGCGATGAGCACGTCGTAGCCGGCCGCGACGGCGAGGCGGGCCAGGACGGTGCCCACCTTGCCGGCGCCGAGGATGCCGATGGTGGTCATGCTCAGCCCGCCAGCAGGTCGCGGACCATCGGCGCCACCTTGGCCCCGAACAGCTCGACCGAGCGCAGCCGGGCGCTCGCCGGCTGGGCGCCGGCGGTGTAGATGAGGTCGAAGCGGCCGACGCCGAGCGCCTGAACGGTGTGCGCGATCTTCCTGGCCACGGTCTCCGGGCCGCCGATGTACATCGAGCCCTGCGCTGCCTCCGCCTCGAACTCGGCCCGGCGCAGGGGCGGCCAGCCGCGCAGCGCGCCGATGCGGTCGCGGATCACCTTGTACGGCCCGTAGAAGAGCTCCTTGGCCTGCTCGTCGGTGTCGGCGACGAACCCGGGCGAGTGCATGCCGACGGGGTGCGCGAGCGTGCCGAGCTGGTCGGCGGCGCGCCGGTACAGATCGATGTAGGGCTTGAAGCGCTCCGGCGCACCGCCGATGATCGCGAGCATCAGCGGCAGGCCGTGGCGGGCCGTGCGCACCACCGACTGCGGCGAGCCGCCGACGCCGACCCAGGCCGCGAGCCGGCCCGACTCCGTCTTGGGGAAGACGTCGGCCTCGTGCAGGGGTGCCCGGACGGTACCGCTCCAGCTGACCGGCCGCTCGTCGAGCAGCTTCACGAACAGCTCGAGCTTCTCCTCGAACAGCACGTCGTAGTCGGCGAGGTCGTAGCCGAACAGCGGGAACGACTCGGTGAAGGAGCCGCGGCCGAGGATCACCTCGGCCCGCCCGCGGGAGAGTGCGTCGACGGTCGCGAAGCGCTGGAAGACCCGGACCGGGTCGTCGGAGCTGAGCACGGTGACGCCGGACGCGAGCCGGATCCGCTCGGTGCGCGCGGCGATCGCGGCGAGCACGGTCTCCGGGGTGGAGATGGAGTACTCGGGCCGGTGGTGCTCGCCGAGCGCGATCGCGTCCACACCGAGCGAGTCGGCGAGCACCGCCTCGTCGACGACCTGCCGGATCGCCGCGGCGTAGGACAGGGATGCCCCGGCGTCGTCGACGGGAACGTCGCCGAAGGTGTCGAGGCCGAGAATCAGGTCGCTCATGGTGCCGCCCTCCAGGTGATTGACGCGTCAATCATGACCCGGATACGATTGACGCGTCAACCACATGGAGGTGACGCCCGTCATGCCGCGAACACTGCCGCTCCGCGATGAGCTGGACACCTGGCGCGAGTTCGTCGAAACCGTCGAGGCCCTGCGCAACGCGCTCGCCGCCCGCCTGCAGGCCGACACCGGGCTGTCGCCGGCCGACTACGTCGTCCTGCTGGCGCTGAGCGAGGCCGACGGCACGCGCCTGCGCTCCTCCGAGCTCGCGACCCGCTGCGGCTGGGAGCGCAGCCGGCTGTCCCACCACCTGGCCCGGATGGAGCGCCGCGCCCTGATCCGGCGCGAGGAGTGCGCCACCGACAGCCGCGGCGCCGAGATCGTGCTGGAGCCCGCGGGCGCCCAGGCGTTCCGCGCCGCGACGGTACCGCACCTGCGCGCCGTGCGGGAGCTGTTCGTCGACGCCCTGACCCCCGCCCAGCTGGCTGCGGCCGGCGAGATCGCCACCGCCTTGCGAGGTCGACTACAGTCGATGTGATGGAGATGGTCACCGGTTGGGCCGCGGTCGATCGCCGGCTCGACCACCGGGCGCACGCGTTGGACGACCAGCTCGCCACCGAGCTCGCCGGGCACGCCGCGGCCCCGCCCGGCTGGAGCCTCGCGCGGGTCGTCGTCACGCTGGCGGCCGCCCTGATCCAGCTGACCGCGCTCGCCGCGCTCGGGTTCGGCGCGTGGCTCTGCGTCCGGCACTTCCCGAGCGTCGGCCTGTTGCCCGGCGTGGTGCTGCTCGCCTTCGGCGTGGTCCTGCTGCCCCGCCCGGCCGGACTCCCCCGCTACGCCACGCGGCTGGACCGGGCCGCCGCGCCGCACCTCTTCGCGTTCGTCGACGGCATCGCGGCCGCGGTCGGCGTGCCGTCCCCGCGCATCATCGTCCTGGACGACCGCTTCGAAGCCGACGGCGGGACGACCGGACTGCTGCGGCGGCGGTACCTGCGGCTGGGCGTCCCCCTCTTCGGCGTGCTGGACGCGGCCGAGCGCGCCGCGCTCGTGGCCCACCAGCTCGCCCACCTCACCGACGGCGACCCGCTGCGCACCGGCATCGCCGGCTCCGTCGACCGGAGCCTGACCGCCCTCGTCACCCTGTTCGAGCCGCGGCCCGACACCGCGATCCGAGCGTTCCAGGACCCGGCGATCCTCAAGGCCCTCGCGAGCACGGGGGGCGGCGGCCGCATGATCGGCGCCGGTGCCGACGTCTGGTATGCCGAACTGCTCCTGCGCCCCGTGATCGCGGTCCTGCGCTGGATCTCGGCCGGTGGCCGGCTCCTGGTGGTGGGCCTGGCCCGGTCCGACGTGCACCGCGCCGAGTACTTCGCCGACGCCGAGGCCGCCCGGGTCGCGGGCACGGCGGCGATGCGCGCGGTGCTCGACACGCTGGCCCAGCGCGAGGCCGTGCTGACCGTGCTGCGCCGGCACGTGCGGGCCGGCGACGACCGGCACCCGGACCCGGCCGCCTGGCCGGAGCTGGCCCGGCAGGTGCGGGCGCACGCGACCGGCGAGCGGCCGGACTCCACGTCCCCGCTCGCCGGCCATCCCCCGATCGCGCACCGCATCCGGCTGCTGGAGTCCCGGCCGGAGGTCGCCGTCGCCGAAACCGACCAGGACGGGGTCGACGCCGATCTCGCGACCGAGTACCGGCGCCTGGCCCGCGACCTGCGCTACGGCTGATCCGCCCGCCGGAAGGTCAGGAAGGTGAGGCCCTCCCCCGCCCCGCGCGCCTCGGCGAGCAGCAGCGGCCGGGCCGCCGCCACCGCCCCGAACAGCGGATGGACCGCCAGCCGGTACTCGTCGACCAGGTCCCGCTCCAGCAGCGCCCGCACCAGCTGCGCACTGGCGTAGACGACCAGGTCGCCCCCGATCCGGTCACGCAGCCCGGCGACCTCGTCCAGCGTGACGACCGTGGTGTCGCCCCAGCCCTCGGGCCGGCTCGACGCCACCACGTACTTCGGCAGCGCCCGCAGCCGGTCCGCCCACGCCCCCGGGCGCTGCGCCCAGCGCTCGGCGAACCAGGCGTAGCTGCGCCGGCCGAGCAGCAGCGCCTCGGTGTTGTCGGCCTCCTTCGCCGCCGACTCGGCGAACGCGACGCGGTCGGCCTCGCCGGCCCGCCCGAACCAGCCGCCGGCCGCGTGGCCCTCGTCGCCGGTCGGGTCCTGCTCGACGCCGTCGAGGGTGATGTTCTCGCTCACGATGATGTGTCCCATGCCGGTACCGATGCCGGGGCGTGACAGGATTGGGCGGCGCCGGAGCGCCCAGTTCGCGGGCCGCCCGGTGTCCATACCGCGATGACTGCAGAGTTGATCACTCGAGCCCGGGCGGGCGACGGCGCCGCCTTCCGGGCGCTGGTCGAGCCGCACCGCCGGGAACTGCTGGTGCACTGTTACCGGATGCTCGGCTCCTACCACGACGCCGAGGACGCGCTGCAGGATGCGCTGCTCGACGCCTGGCGCGGGTTCGGCGGCTACGCGCAGCGGGCGTCGCTGCGCACGTGGCTGTACCGCGTCGTCACCAACCGCTGCCTCAACGCGCGCCGGGCCGCGGGGCGCCGCCCGGCGCGGTGGGAGACGCCGTGGGACCGGGCGCCGGAGCCCACCGGGCTGGGCGAGGTCGTGTGGCTCGAACCGCTGCCCGAGGGCCCCGAGGGCCACTACGAGCGGGCCGAGTCGATCTCGCTGGCGTTCGTCACCGCGCTGCAGACCCTGCCGCCGCGGCAGGTGGCCGTGCTCATCCTCCGCGACGTGCTCGACTTCCCCGCCGCCGACGTCGCCGGCATGCTCGACTGCACCGTCGAGTCGGTCACCAGCGCGCTGAAGCGGGCCCGGGCCACGCTGCGGCGCCGGCCGGGCACGGAGCCGCCGCCGCCGCCCGCCGCCGGCTCGCCGGCCGAGGCGACGGTCGTGGCCGAGTTCGTGCGCGCGTACGAGAAGTCGGACATCGCCGCGCTGGTGGCCCTGCTCACCGACGACGTGTTCGTCTCGATGCCGCCGATGCCCTACGAGTACCGCGGCCGCGACGTCGTCGCCGCCCTGTACGCGGACATCTTCGCCACCGGTCCCCGCCACCTGGTGCCGGCCCGCGCCAACGGCCAGCCGGCGTTCGGCGTCTACTCGCTCACCCCGGCCGGCGTGCGGCACGGCACCGGGCTGCTCGTCATCGCGCTGGCCGGCGACCGGATCAGCGCGATGACCCGCTTCGACAGCGGCCTGCTCCCGGCCTTCGGGCTGCCCCGGTCGCTATAGCGCGCTCGCCAGGTGCTGGGTGGCCAGCAGGCCGGTCATCGCCTCGGCCGGCATCGGGCGGGCCAGGTGGTAGCCCTGGCCCAGCGAGTACCCGAGCTCGAGGAGGCGGTCGGCCTGGGCCTGGTTCTCGATGCCCTCGGCGACCGTGTCCAGCCCGAGCGCCCGGGCGAGCTGCACGACCGCGCGGGCCACCGCCTGGCGGGCGTCGGCCTCGGGCGAGCCCGGCTCGTCGAGCTCGATGCCGTCGACGAACGACTTGTCCAGCTTGATGATCGCGGCCGGGAAGGCGCGCAGCAGGCTCAGCGACGACTCGCCGGTGCCGAAGTCGTCCAGCGCCATGCGGACGCCGAGGTCGTGCAGCCGGTACAGCGTGCTGGACACCTGCTGCCCGCGCAGCGCCGCCGACTCGGTCAGCTCGAGCACGAGCCGGTCCGCGGGCAGCCCGGCGTCGTCCAGCGCGGCCTGCACGTCGGCCACGAAGTCGGGGTCGTGCAGCTGGCGGGCCGAGACGTTGGGGCCGAACTTCTGCAGCGCGTCGGGGCCGAAGGTCGTTGATGGTCTTGAAGTCGTCGAGGTCGACCAGGAGCACCGTGGCGCCCCCGCGCTCGAGCTGCTCGCCGAGCCGCCGCCGGAACAGCGCCCGGTTGGCCAGGCCGGTGAGCCCGTCGTGGGTGGCCTCGTGCTGCAGGCGCTCCTCGGAGAGGCGCTTCTCCCGCAGCAGCCGGGCGTTCTCCCGGAAGGCGACGAACTGCCGGACGGTGACCAGGCCGGTCACGCACACCGAGGCCACGATGACGAGCTTGTCGGTCCAGGTCAGCGCGCCCGGGATGACGGCGATCAGCGGTACGTCGACGGCGGCATCGCGGCGAGGAACCCGATCCCGGCCGAGGCGGCCGCGGCACGAGGAACGACACGGCCGCCGGGCCCACGCCGGTGAGCAGCCAGAACACGAACCAGAGCGCGCCGGCGGCCGCGATCCCGAGCGCGGCCACGACGTAGCGCAGGGGGGCGCGGTGCTCGGCGGTCACGGTTCGTTTCATCGGCCGTCGTACCGCCGCATGAAGGCTTTCGACGCAGGTCACAGCGATTCGAAAGTTTCACGTCCGTTCCGCAACTTTCGGTGCCGTTCGCGCACGCCGAGGCGCAAATCGCCTGTTCATCACCGGTGGCACCGTTCCGGAACGGATTGACAGTTTCGGGATTGGAAGCCGACACTGCCGCCATCGACGAGCGTCGACCCCGAAAGGACGCACGCATGAAGGCAAGGCTGCTCATCGGCGGCGTGTGTGCCGTCGCGCTGGCCGCGACCTCACTCGCGCTGACCGGTATCGCCCACGCCGAGGCCGACCGGACGGTCACCTCGAACACGACCGGCACGCACAACGGCTATTTCTTCTCGTACTGGAAGGACAACGGCAACGTCACGATGAACCTGGGCGCCGGCGGCTCCTACAGCGTCCAGTGGAGCAACATCAACAACACGGTGGTCGGCAAGGGCTGGAAGCCGGGCTCCAGCCACACGGTGAACTACTCGGGCACCTTCAACGTCAACGGCAATGGGTACCTCGCGCTGTACGGCTGGACCACGAACCCGCTGATCGAGTACTACATCGTGGAGAACTTCGGCAGCTACAACCCCAGCACCGGCGCCACCCGCCTCGGCTCGGTGACGACCGACGGCAGCACGTACGACATCTACCGCACCCAGCGGGTGAACCAGCCCTCGATCATCGGCAACGCGACGTTCTACCAGTACTGGAGCGTGCGGCAGCAGCACCGTACGGGCGGCACCATCACCACGGCGAACCACTTCAACGCCTGGGCGGCCCTGGGGCTGAACCTCGGCTCCCACGACTACCAGATCCTCGCCACCGAGGGCTACCAGAGCAGCGGCAGCTCGAGCATCACGGTCACCGAGGGCCCCGGCCCCGGCCCGACCACCACGTCGCCGCGCCCGCCCACGTCGAGCCCGCCCCCGAACAACGGCGGCTCGGGCGGCTGCCAGGTGACGAACTCGGTAAACGCCTGGAACACCGGCCTCACCGACAACATCACCATCAAGAACACCGGCAGCACCGCCATCAACGGCTGGGCGCTGAAGTTCAACCTCGCCTCCGGCCAGAACATCACCTCGGGCTGGAGCGCGACGTACTCGCCGACGAGCGGCGCGGTGACGGCCACCAGCGTGAACTACAACGGCTCCATCCCGCCGGGCGGCTCGACGACGATCGGCTTCCAGGCGAACCACACCGGTAACAGCGCCGCCCCGAGCGGCTTCTCGCTGAATGGCACGGCCTGCAGCTGACCGCGCCTCGCCGGGCCCTCCCACGGGGGGCCCGGCGGTTCAGGTCACCCGCACCGGGTGATGAACACGCCGGACGGGCAGGCGAACGGTCGACGTGTGGATGGAGGGGACGGCGTGAGCACGGCGGTTCGCCGCCGGTTGACCTGCTGGCTGCTGCCGGCGCACCCGCCGGGGACCCCGGCCGGCATCGTCGTCGCGGTGGCCATCATCGCCGCGGAGACCGCGGTGCTGGGCCTGCTGCACGCCACCGCCCCGACGAACCCGCCCCGCGCCGCCATCTACCTGCTCGGCGTGATGGTGGTGGCGGGCGTGTGGGGCGTACCGCTGGGGCTCGCCACCGCGCTGGCCAGCGCGGCCGCCTTCAACTACTTCCACCTGCCGCCGCCCGGCCTGCACCTGAACCCGCACGAGGACATCCCGCTCACCCTGATCTTCGTCGCGGCGGCGCTGCTCGCCGGCGGGCTGGCGAGCCTGGCGCGGGCCAACGCCGCGGAGGCCCGGCGCCGGGCCGAGGAGGCCGAGTCGCTGCTGGCCGAGCAGGCGGCGCTGCGCCGGGTGGCGACGATGGTCGCCGCCGGCGGGCCGCCGGCCCAGGTGTTCGCCGCCGTGACCGCCGAGCTGCACCACCTGTTCCAGGGGTTCAGCACGGCGCTGATCCGGTACGAGCCCGACGGCACCGTCATCGCCGTCTCGGAGCGCGACGAGCACGGCACGCTCTTCCCGGACCGCCCGACCCTGCCGATCACCGGCGAGAACGTCGCCGGCAGGATCCTGCGCACCCGCCGCCCCGCCCACATCGACTACGACAGCGCGAGCGGCCCGATCGCGGACCGGGTGCGCGCCGTCGGCGTCCACCGCGGCATGGGCGTGCCCATCATCGTCGACGGTGACCTGTGGGGCGTGGCGCTGGTGATGTCGTCGCGGCGGGATCCGGTACCGCCGGACGCCGAGGCCCGCCTGAGCGCCTTCACCGGCCTCGTCGCCACCGCCATCGCCAACGCCGAGAACTCCGCCGAGCTCGTCGCCTCGCGGTCCCGCCTGGTGGCCGCGGCCGACGAGGCCCGGCGGCGCATCGAGCGCGACCTGCACGACGGCGCGCAGCAGCGCATCATCGCGCTGGCGCTGAAGCTGCGGCTCGTCGACGACGGAGCGCTGGAGGACCCGGCGGCGGTACAGCACCTGCTGTCCGACACCGTGCACCGCCTGACCGAGATCCACCAGAGCCTGTCCGACCTGGCCCGGGGCATCCACCCGGCGCTGCTCATCCAGGGCGGCATCTGCCCGATGCTGCGCACCCTGGCCCGGCGCAGCACCGTGCCCGTAGACCTCGACCTGTGCATGGACCGGCGGCTGCCGGAGCGGGTCGAGGTGGCGGTGTACTACGTGGTGTCGGAGGCGCTCACGAACGTCGCCAAGCACGCCAACGCGACCCTCGCGCGGGTCGGGATGACCGCGGACGACCGGTGCGTACGGCTGACCGTCCGCGACGACGGCACCGGCGGCGCGGACCCCGGGGGCGGCACCGGGCTCATCGGCCTGCGCGACCGCGTGGCGGCGCTGGGGGGCCGCCTGAGCGTGGCCAGCTCCCCGGCCGGCGGCACCACGCTGACCGCCGCGATCCCGCTCGTCGAGCCCGTGGTGGACGCCGCGACGATCTCGACCCCGATCGCGGCCGGCTAGGGGCTGTATCGAAGTGGGGGTCGGAGCGAGGCGAGGCTCAGGCGTCGGCTGGGGCCGCGCCGGGCGCGCCCGATACCGGGGTTGTATCGGGGTGTAACCGCTACGGTTCCCGGCGGCGTCTGAGTCCGCCGCAGCCCAGCCATCCACTTCGATACAGCCCCTAGCCGCGCTCAGGCGGCCGCCGGGCCGGCCGGCAGCGCCGAGACGATGGTGAAGACCTGGTCGAGGGCGGTCAGGCGGAACGTGCGCCGCAGCCGCTCGTGCGGGCTGACGAGCGTGAGCCGCTGGCCCCGGCCCGCCAGCCGCTGGTACACGCTGACAAGCACGCCCAGGGCGCTCGAGTCGATGAACTGCACGGCGGCCACATCGACGTACAGCGCGGCCGCGTACTCGTCGAGCACGGCGTGCAGGTAGCGGCGCAGCTCGGGCGAGGTGGCGATGTCGAGGTCACCCACGGCGGTGACCAACGTCGCGCCCGTCCCGGGCCGCACCGACAACTCCACGAACATCCCCGTCCGCATGACCGGCCCGGCTCGGACCGTGCCAGCGATCGTAGCCCCCGCACGCCCGGAAGTCCGTAACCGGCACGACACGGTCCGCTATTGGCGCCGCGGCGGTTAATCGGTGGACGGGTGACCGGCGGCGGCGGTACCTTCCTCCCCGACCGTGGTCCGGCCCGAGGAGGTGAGCACCGTGAACGATGCAGCGAAGTGGGTGCTCCCCACCCCCGTCACGGTCGGGCGTCGGCGCTAGGTGCCGCCCGGGAGCCTCCCTCTGGGATCTCCCGAAAGGTGACACCGATGGACACAATCCTCATCACGCAGGTCGCCGAGCGGCAGTGGCATGCCCTCGCCGACGACCTCGTGGTCGGCCGCGGCGACGCGTCGCCCCGGCCCGACGGCCGCCTCTTCCTCAGCATCGACGCCTGGCACGACCCGGTCTTCGAGCGGCTCGCCGCGGTCATGCTGGCCGCGCTGCCCCGGCCGCTGCACACGGTCGTGGACGAGGCCGACCTCGACCTGACCGCCCGCTGGCGGCAGGCCGGCCTGACCGTCCGGCGCCGGGAGTGGGAGTACGTCATGGCGTCCGGCGCCGCCCCCGTCCCGTCGCCGCGGGGCGTGACGACGCTGCCCCTCGGCACCGCGGAGGTGCGCCCGCTGCGCCGCCTCGACCGTGCGATCCGCGCCGAGATCGAGTCCTCCGTGGGCTGGGACCAGATGCCGGCGGCGGTACTGTCGCGGCCGCTCGACCCGGCCCGGTACGTGGTCGCCGCCGAGGCCGACGCCTACGTGGGCCTGGCCCGCCTGGCGCTGCTGCCGAGGCACACCCGGATCGGCCTCATCGCCGTACGGGCCGGCCATCGCCGCCGCGGCATCGCCCGGGCGCTGCTCGCGGAGGTGCGGCGGGCGACGCACGAGCGCGGGGTGGCCACGGTCTCGGCGGAGGTCCACGAGGCCAACGCCGCGGCGGTCGCCCTCGTCGAGGGGGCCGGCGCCCACCGGCAGGGCAGCAACCTCGAGCTGGTGATCCGCTGATGGCCAAGTCGACCGACGGCATCCAGGTCGAGGGCACCGTGGTGGAGTGCCTGCGCAACGCCAACTTCCGCGTCGAGCTGACCAACGGCCACGTGGTCCTGGCCCACATCAGCGGCAAGATCCGCAAGAACTACATCAAGATCCTGCCGTTCGACCGGGTGCTGGTGGAGCTCAGCCAGTACGACCTGACCAGGGGCCGGATCCTCTTCCGGTACCGCAACTGACCGCACGGCCGCCGGCCGTCGCGCCTCTCGTCTGGACCACGGAGTACCCCGTACCCGCCCTCGCCGTCGTGGATCTGCACCCGGTGGTGTGCCGTACTCCGTGCTCCGTCACTTGTGCGCCGTGCTGGGCGTGCGATGTCAGCCGGGGAGTCGAACCCCGCACCCGCCCCCGGGCGCGCCAAGAAAGGGGCCGGAATGCCCGCCGGCCTCGGGTTCGTGCACGCCTCCACGTCGGCTACCCGCTCCGCGTCCTCAGTCCAGCAGGTCGGCCTCCCAGTTCGTGCGCTGGATCAGCGTGTCGACCTCGCGCAGCTGCCGGGCCAGGTCGTCGGCCTCGCGGCGCAGCTCGGCGACCGGCAGCGCGGCGACCATCTTGAGCTCGGAGCGCAGCTGCCGGTAGCCGCGCTGCCCGTCGCCGGCCGCCGCCGCGGCCGCGGCGGTCACGATCGTGTGGCGCAGGCGCAGCACGTCGCGGCGGGCGAGGGCGTCGGTGAGCGTGCCGCCCTCGACCCGGACGGCGGCGTTGGTGCGGTTGATCCGCCGGATGAGCGTCTCGAGCTCGCCGAGCACGGCGCCGGCCTCGGCGAGCAGGGCCGCGGCGTCCTCGGCGGGCGTCTCGCCCTCCTGGTAGCGGGCCGTCGCGGTGACGCGGGCCCGGAGCTGTTCGATGCGGCGCGCCGCATCGGCACGCAGCGCGAGAGCCTCGGCAAGTTTCATGCCCGTCAGTGTCCCCGCCGAAGATCATCCCCGCACCCGGGTTTTTCCGGCGCCGCGGCACGGGCCGCGGCGCTGACTTTCGGCGGGCGCGGATGGAATCATTGGCGCATGACGGCATGGCAGGACGTCGAGTCGGCGGAGCCGGAGTTCGCGCGGCGCGTGCGGGCGCTGTTCGAGGCGCACCGGCACAAGACCATCGCGACCGTGCGCGCCGACGGGGCGCCGCGCATCTCCGGTATCGAGGCGTCGTTCGAGGACGGCGAGCTCGTGTTCGGCTCGATGGCCAACGCCCGCAAGGGCGCCGACCTGCGCCGCGACCCGCGGTTCGCGCTGCACAGCGCCACCGTCGACCCGATCGAGGGCGCCGAGGCCCAGTGGCCCGGCGAGGCGAAGATCGCCGGGCGGGCCGTGCCGGCCGCCGCGGCCGGCGAGCAGGCCGAGGGCGACCGGTTCCGCGCCGATGTCACCGAGGTCGTGCACACCCACCTCGACCCCGAGGCGACCGTGCTGGTCGTCGAGTGGTGGACGCCGCAGGACGGCCTGCGCCGCGCCGAGCGCGCCTGAGACGCGCTCCCCGGGCTATGCCCGGCGGGCCGGCGCGAGCAGGTCGCGGCCCAGGTAGGCCAGCAGGCGGCGATGCGCCGGGGCGTCGGCGGGGCAAGGCCGCTCGGCGCCGAACATGCCCGGCCGGCGGAACGCGGCCATCCCCACCTCCTCCATCGTGGCCAGCAGCCACGCGCACTGCTCCTCATCCAGGTGACGCTCCTGGCCCGTGGACACGGCCAGGTCGGCGCCGTGAACCACGACCTCGGTGAGATGGACGACGGCCGCCGTCGGCGCCGGCAGCACCCCGAAGCCCAGGCGCACCGTCCCGTCCAGGGCGCCCGGACGGCGCCAGGCCGCGCGGTCCAGCGCGGCGGCCGCGGCGTAGGCGGCCTCCGCGTCGGCCCCGAGCCAGTCGGACTCGTGCTCGCCGCCGGCGTCAGTGCCGGACAGTTCCGCGGCGAAGATGCGCATGCCGCCGACGAGGTGGTTGAGCTCGTCGCGCAGCGTCCACCCGGGGCACGGCGAGGGCGACGCCAGGGCCGGCACCACTGCGGCCACGACGGTGCCGGTCGTGGCGATGGCGGTTTCGATGCGGTCGACGATCGTGGTCATCGGGCTCCCCTCGGCCTTAACGCAGTTCCGTACTGCGTTAATATCATAGGCATGACGGTTCGGCGCACCGGAGGGCGCAGCGCACGGGTGCGGGACGCGGTGCACCGGGCGGTCGCCGAGCTCGTCGCGGAGCGCGGTCACGGCGCCTTCTCCGTCGCCGACGTCGCCGCGCGCGCCGGCGTGGCCGACACCAGCATCTACCGGCGCTGGGGCGGCCTCGAGGCGCTCGTCACCGACGTGGCCATGACCCGGCTCGCCGCGGACTTCCCGATGCCCGACACCGGCAGCGTCGCCGGCGACCTGCGCGCCTACGCCGAGGGCGTGGCCCGCGACGTGCGCGGCCCCGACGGGCTCGCGGTGCTGCGCCTGGTCGTGGCGCTGTCCACCGCCGGGCCGGAGGGGCTCGCGGCGCGGGACCGGTTCGTCGCCGAGCGCGGCCGGCAGTTCGAGGCCATGCTCGAACGCGCCCGCGAGCGGGGCGAGCCGGCGCCCGAGGCCCTCGACATCGTCGATCACATCCTCGCGCCGCTGTACGTCCGCGCGCTGTTCGGCCTCGGTGACCTCACGCCTGGGCACGCCGCGGAACTGGCCGACCGGCTCGTCGCGCAGTCGCGTTCCTGACCCGTCGAGGACCCCTACCACCAGCCCTATCATCACGTTCAGCGTCGTGGATCTGCCTTAGGGTTTACACGCCGTTCAGGCTTCGTCTGCCGACCGTCGTACCGGGGCGCCTAACGTCCCCAGGTCGGCCTGCGGGCCGGCGGAAATGCAAACCGACCACTGGAGGTCCGGGTCTATGTCCCGTGCGCTCGTCCGGCGGGTCTCCGTCGCGTTATCCCTGTCCACGGCCGGGTTGGCGGTACCGCTGCTCGCCGTTCCCGCGTTCGCCAGCCCGGCGGGCACGGGTCTGGTGATCAGTGAGGCCTATGTCAACGGCGGCTCGTCGGGTGCGAGCTATCTGAACAAGTTCATCGAGTTGTACAACCCGACCGCGAGCCCGATCGCGCTGAGTGGGGACACGCTGCAGTACCGGGCGCCCACCAGCACCGTCGTGCCCAGCGGATCTCAGGTGTTCGCGCTGTCCGGGACGGTGGCCGCACACGGTCACTTCCTGATCCAGCTGCCCAGCAACGGGGCGAGCACCAACCCCGGTGCGCCGCTGCCCGCGGCGGACCTCAACACCGGCACCAGCATCAACCCGGGCGCGGGCGGTGGCACGCTCTACGTCGCCGCGAGCGCCGCGGGTGTGCTGCCGACCGACAGCTCGGTCATCGACAAGATCGGCTGGGGTACCAGCAACTCCCCCGAGGGGTCCGCGACGTCCGGGAACTCGCTGGTGCTGAGCTACCAGCGGGACGCGGCCGGGGCGGACACCGACAACAACGCCGCCGATTTCCACACGGCGACGCCGGAGCCGCAGAACGCGGCCTCGGACGGGGGCACCAGCACGCTCGCGGTGACCAACCCCGGTGCGCAGAGCGCCACCGTGGGCACCGCGATCGCGCCGCTGACCCTGGCGGCCTCGGGGGGCACCGCGCCGTACACCTGGACGGCCGACGGTCTGCCCGCCGGGCTTTCGATCTCGTCGGAGGGGGTCGTCACCGGCACGCCCGGCGCGGCCGGCTCGTCGTCGGTCTCGGTCACCGCGACCGACGCCGCCGGCGGCAGCGCCTCGGCGACGTTCACCTTCACGGTGAACGCCGCGGCCGAGGTGCTGGCGATCGCCGCGATCCAGGGCACGAACACGGACACGTCGCCGTACGCGGGCAAGCCCGTGACGACCGAGGGCGTTGTGACGGCGGTGTACACCACCGGCGGCTTCAACGGCTTCTTCGTGCAGACCGGGGGCGCCGACACGACGCCGGGGGCGTCGGACGCCGTGTTCGTGTTCGGCTCGATCTCGGCCGGGCAGGTGAGCATCGGCGACAGCGTGCGGGTCAGCGGTACCGTCCAGGAGTTCCAGGGCGAGACCGAGATCTCCTCGCCGTCGGTGACCAAGCTCGCGACCGCGCTGCCGGCGGTCGTGCCGGGCTCGATCCCGTGGACGAGCCTCGACACGGACGCGGAGAAGGAGGCGCACGAGGGTGAGCTGATCGCGCCGCAGGGCACGTTCACCGTCGCGGACAACTACGACGCGAACTGGTACGGCTCCTTCACCCTCGCCGCCGGGGACACCCCGCTGCGCCAGCCCACCGACGCGGGCAAGGCGGGCAGTCCCGAGGCCCAGGCCGTGGTCGCCGACAACGCGGCCCGGACGGTGACCCTCGACGACGGTGCGAGCGTCAACTACAGCTCCGCCGCCAACGCCGGCACGCCGCTGCCGTGGCTGACGCCGACCAACCCGGTCAGCATCGGCTCGAAGGTCGCGTTCCACCAGCCGGTGATCCTGGAGTACCGCTTCTCGCTCTGGAACTTCCAGCCGACGCGCCAGGTCACCGACGACGGCCACGCGGTCGCGACCTTCAGCGACACCCGCACGGCCAACGCGCAGCCCGCCAACGTCGGCGGCAACCTGCGCCTGGCCACGTTCAACGTCGAGAACTTCTTCCCGATGACGGGCGAGCGGTACGTCGCGGCGGGCCTGGGCACCTGCACCTACTACGACGACCGGGCCGGCAACCACATCGCCGTGCGCACCTGCACCGGTCCGAACAACAGCGCCGGCCCGCGCGGGGCCGCGAACGACGCCAGCTTCCAGCGGCAGCAGGCGAAGATCGTGACCGGCATCAACCGGCTCGGCGCGAGCATCGTGTCGCTCGAAGAGGTCGAGAACTCGGCGAAGTTCGGGGAGAGCCGCGACGCGGCCCTGGCCCAGCTCGTCGACGCGCTCAACGCGGCGGCCGGCGCGAACGTGTGGGCGTACGTGCCCTCGCCGAGCGCCGACAAGCTGCCGGCTCTGACCGACGAGGACGTGATCCGCTCGGCGTTCATCTACAAGCCGGCGGACGTGGCGCTGGTCGGCGACGCGACGATCCTGTTGACGTCGTCGGGCCCGGGCCAGCCGTTCTCGATCGCGCGGGAGCCGCTCGCGCAGGGCTTCAAGAAGGCGGGCGCCCAGAACGCGGACGCGTTCCTGGTCGTCACGAACCACTGGAAGTCCAAGGGCGCCGGCGACCCGCTGTACGACGGCGACGCCGAGGACACCTCGTCCCCCGCGGTGGACCAGGGCTCGTACAACGCGACCCGGGTCCGGGAGGCGCAGGACACCGTGGCGTTCGCCTCGTCGGCGGCGTCGGTCATCGGCACGAACCGGATCTTCCTGGTGGGCGACCTCAACTCGTACACCCAGGAAGACCCGCTGCAGGTGCTGTACCAGGCCGGGTACACCGACCTGGGCTCGACCCTCGACCCGTCGGAGGCGACGTACTCCTTCAACGGGCTGCAGGGCTCGCTGGACCACGTGATGGCCAACGCGGGCGCACGCGCCCTCGTGACCGGCGCGGACGTCTGGCAGATCAACGCGCAGGAGGCGATCGCGTACGCCTACAGCCGGTACAACTACAACGCCACGCTGCTGTTCAACGGCTCCGACCCGTTCGCGGCCTCGGACCACGACCCGGTCGTCGTCGGGCTCAACGCCCCGGTGACGCCGCTCGTGCCGGCCTGGAACCCGTCGAAGGTGTACAACAACGGCGACACGGTGTCGTACAACGGCTCCGAGTGGAAGGCGCTGTGGTGGACGCAGAACCAGGTGCCGGGCGACCCTTACGGCCCGTGGCAGCAGATGGCCACGACGCCGGACGGAACCGCCCTGTGGACGCCGTCGCGCGTCTTCAACACCGGTGACGTCGTCGTGTACCAGGGCAAGAAGTACGTCGCCAAGTGGTGGACGCGCAACCAGACCCCGGGCGACCCCTGGGGCCCCTGGAAGCTCGTCTGACCGCGTAGTACCGGGGCCGTCCTCGCTTTCGCGGGGGCGGCCCCTCCGCACGCGAGGATCGGGCCGGTGCAGTCGCCGCTCGGCGCGGTGATGCTGTACGCCGGGCCGTTCGGGGCGATCACGTCCAGCCCGCCGGACCGGTGGCGGTCAGGTGAACCTCAACCGGCGGCCGGCTTGCGGGCGTGCACGCGCTCGACGGTGCCCGCCTTGCGCCGCTCCGCCTCGACGACCTCGAACCCGGCGGCCCGCACGAGCGGCAGCTGCCGCCGGGTGAAATGCTCGCCGGCGGCCCGGATGGTGAACCGCTCGACCAGCCACTGCGCGGCACGGATCGGCGGCCAGTGGCTGCCGATGTGGTCGAGCAGGAGCAGCCGCCCGCCGGGCCTGAGCACGCGGCGCATCTCGCCGACGGCGGCGCCCGGCCGCGGAATGGTGCACAGCGACAGCGCGCACACGACCGTGTCGAAGCTGTCGTCCGCGAACGGCAGCGCCTCGGCGTCGCCCCGCAGCAGGTGTACCGCACCGCCGAGCCCGGCCGCCCGCTCCCGCGCGATCGCGAGCATCGCGGGGCTCAGCTCGACCCCGGTCACGGCGACCCCGGCCGGGTAGTGCGGCAGGTTCAGCCCGGTCCCGACGGCGACCTCGAGCACGCGCCCCTGCGCGCGGGCGGCGAGCCACTCCCGCCCGCCGCCGAACCAGTGGCGCTCGAAGAACGCGAGCTGCCGGTCGTACTGCGCGGCCTGCTGGTTCCAGGCCCGCAGCACCTTCGCGGTCTCGCCGTCGCGGGGCGGAACCGTCATGCGGTGAGCTCGCCGGGCAGCAGGCTGTACACCACCGTGTCGCGGCGGGAGTCCTTGAAGACCATGTGCGAGCGCAGCACGCCCTCGCGCGTGAAGCCGCAGCGCTCGGCGACGCGGGCCGATGCGGGGTTGTCCGGGCCGCAGGTGAGCTCGAGCCGCTCCAGGCCGAACGCCGCGAACGTCCAGCCGGCCAGCAGGCGCAGCGAGCGCGTGGCCACGCCGCGGCCGCGCGCCCACGGGGCGACCCAGTAGCCGATGGCCGCGCGGTGCTGGGCGTCGCTGAGGTCGTACACCGACATCGCACCCCAGATGCGGTCGGGCCTTGCCGCGTCGGCGATCGCGAGGTTCAGGTCGTCGCCCGGCCGCGCGAACGCCTCGTCGACCTCGGCCCGGGTCGGGGGCTCGACACGCGGCCACGAGTGGCGCTGGCACAGCTCGTCGGCGAAGCCCTCGTACCGCTGCGGCAAGTCGCCGGCGCGCCACGGGCGCAGCAGCACGAACCCGTCGGCGAGCGATTCCGGAAGGGGCCGCACGGGCGCCATTCTAGGCGGAGCTCAGGAGCCGGGAACACGGGCCGGGGGTGCGGGCAGTCATCGGTATGTTGCACTACATGGCCGACCCGCGGGAGAGTCCGCCCGACGTGGCCGACCTCTTCGACCGGTACGGCGCCGAGCTGCGGCACCGCTGGCGGCGCCCCGCGCCGTCACCTCCCCGGAGGAGCTCGCGCGGCTGCGGTACCGCGTCATGCGCGGCGACGCCCCGGCCCGCCGGCGCTCCTGGCTCGCGCCCGTCACCGCCGCCCTCGTCGCGCTCGCCGTGCTCGCGGGCATCGGCGTCGCGCTCAACCGCAAGGTCAGCGAGCGGCCCGGCCTGGGCCCGGCGCCGGCCGGCCACGTCGAGATCGGCGCGCCGATCCCGGAGCCGTGGCCCGACCTGCAGCACGCGGCCCAGGGCACGCGGTCGGTCCCGGCGGACGGCGAGGACCAGCTGCACGTACGCGCCACCATGCTCGTGCCCGCCGGCGGCCCCGGCGGCGGCCTGGTCCCGCAGGTGCGCGACACCTGGTACGAGGTGCAGGGCATGATCACCGTCCGCGAGCTCTACGACGGCCGCCCGGCCGGCCCCGGCCCGAAGGGCGAGGACGTGACCGAGCTCGACCGGCAGAGCTTCGCCGAGGACGGGCCCGGCCTGCGGCACCCCACGCCGGAGTGGCTGGCCGGGCTGCCCGGCGAGACGATGCTCCTGCTGCAGGATCTCGGCCTGGTGCGACCGGCGGGTCCCGATCCCGGGCCGGCGGTCTGGAACACCTGCGCGGGCCTCATCGAGCGGGTCGACCCGCTGCTGTCCAGCCGGGCCCGCGTCGCGCTGCTGGCGGCGCTGGGCCTGCTGCCGGACCTGGTCTACCGGGACGTGACGATCGACGGCCGGCACGTGTTCGGCATCGGCCGGCAGGAGGGCCAGGACGTCGCGATGTTGCTCTTCGACCCGCAGACCGCGCACGTCCTCGGCCGGCTGCAGCTGATCGCCGGCGGCGGCCCGGCGCCCACCCCGGGCGTCGTCGACACGCGGCCCTCCGCGGGCACGATGCGGATCGGGCAGCAGCTCCTGTACGACTACGAGGTCGTCCATCCGTGATAGGTTCGGCGGCGCCGTGCACCACCGCGACTTCGGGAGGTGAGACCCATCAACGCTGTGACCGACGATCGGGGCTCCCTCCCTCGCATGGTCTGAGGGAGCGCCCGAGCAGGCATCCGAAAGGCCTGAACGCATGCGCTTCACCTCATCGACGTCGTCCGACGGCGTCGCCGAACAGTCCTTCACCCTCGACGGGATCCCGGGCGTGCTGTGGACGCCGGAGGGTGCCACCGGCCCGCGGCCCCTCGTCGTGCTCGGGCACGGCGGCGGGCAGCACAAACGCGCCCCCGGCGTCGCCGGCCCGGCGCGCCGGTTCGTGACCGGGGGCGGCTTCGCGGTCGTCGCCGTGGACGCGCCCGGCCACGGCGACCGGCCGCAGGACGAGACCGTCGCCCGGATGGCGGCCGAGAACCGGGCCGCGATGGCCTCCGGGGACGAGGTCGCCCCGCGGCTGGCGGCCCTGCACACGTACCTGGCCCGGCAGGCCGTGCCCGAGTGGAGCGCCGTCGTGACGGCGGTACAGGAGCTCGACCACGTCGGCGCGGGCCCGGTCGGCTACCGGGGGCTGTCGATGGGCTGCGGCCTCGGCCTGCCCTTCGTCGCCGCCGAGCCCCGCGTCCGCGCCGCGGTGCTGGGCCTGTGCGGGCCGCTCGGCCTGGCCGGGGCGGCGAGCCGGATCACGGCCCCCGTGCTGTTCCTGCTGCAGTGGGACGACGCGTTCGTACCGCGGGAGGCCGCCCTCGCGCTCTTCGACGCCCTCGCCTCGCCGGCCAGGACGCTGCACGCCAACCCGGGTAACCACGGTGACGTGCCGCGCTTCGAGACCGACTCGGCGCTGCACTTCTTCGGGCGCCATCTCGTCTGACCGCGTGGGGCGGCCTAGGTGTCCTGTCCTGCCGATCATGTCGAGCCGAGACGAGGTCCAGATTTCGCCTGCGTGTGCCCCGCGGAGGCCTGGCTACCGGTGTTGTGACCCGGCCTTCGCGGGGTGCGCGGCCCGGCGCAGGCCGGCATGATCGGCAGGACAGGGCCTAGGCTCGGGTGATGATCACCTGCGTCGTCGAGTACGTCATCGACCCGGCGAAGATCGAGGCGTTCGAGGCCTTCGCCGGGTCGTGGATGGAGCTGGTCGACCGGCACGGCGGGACGCACCACGGCTACTTCCTGCCGTCCGAGGGCGCCAGCGACAAGGCCCTGGCGCTGTTCAGCTTCCCGAGCCTGGCCGCGTACGAGCAGTACCGAACCCTCTTCGGGGTGCATCCCGACTTCGTGGCGGCCGATCGGATCCGCGACGAGAGCGGTTGCGTCCTGCGCTACGAGCGCACCTTCATGCGCCCCCTGCTGCCGCCGGCGCGCTGAGGAGCCCGGCGACGAACGCGCGCAGCCCTCCGGGTAGACGTCGCGCGCGGCCAGGCCGGCCCAGCGCGTCCGGGGTGCCGCCGGCCTCGGCCGCGCCGGCGACGATGGTCTCGACCATCCACAGGGCCGGGTCACTCAGGCGGCCCACGAAGCCGTCCGTGCGGGCTGCTCGGGGCGGCCGTGCTGGTGGCGGCGGTGGTGCTGCGCCGCGGGGACGTCCCGGCCGGGGCGCGGCCGTGAGGCCTCTACCCTGCGGCTTTCTCGCGCTGCCGGCGCAGGATCACGGCCGCGATGCCCCCGATCGGGATGAGGGCCCAGCAGGAGAGCACCCGGTACACGAGGACGGCCGCGGTGGCGCCGGCGGCGGTGGCACCCGCGGTCGTCAGGCCGGCGACGAGGGCGGTCTCGACCACGCCGACGCCGCCCGGGGTCAGCGGGACCTGGCGGACGATCTGCACGGTCAGGTACACGGTCGCCATCGTGGCCACGCCGACCGGCAGGTGCAGCGCCTCGGCCACCGCGATCAGGCAGAAGAGGTCGGCGAGCCACTTCACGGTGGCGTACACCAGCGCGAACACCCAGTCGGGGGCCCGCAGCCCGGCCCCGGCCCGCCACGCGTCGCCGGCCGCGCGCAGCAGCGACTGCAGCGCGCGGGTCACGCGGTTGCCGGCGACCGGGCCCAACCCCGGCTCGGGCGGCGGGCGGCGGGCGAAGCGGCGGCCGGCCACGACCAGCGCCGTGGTGAGCGCGGCCATGGCCACGACGACCAGGAGCGGCTGCCAGCTCAGCAGGCCGTCGGGGTGGCGGGCGAGCACGGCCAGGGCCAGACCCGCGTACAGCAGCGCGAGGCCGCCGATGGAGGCCAGGCCGGACACGATCGCGGACGCGGCGGAGGCCTCGCGGGTCGCGCCGCCGCGCTGGTACTCCCGGATCGTGAACGCGGTCGACACGGCCGGCCCGGCGGGCATGGAGATGGACAGCGCCGTGCCCGCGAGCGTGATCGCCATCACCTGGCCGCGGGTCAGGCGGGCGCCGAGGCTGTTGAGCAGCCGGCGCTGCTGGAGCGCGAACGACTCGATGGAGGCCACCTGCAGCACGACGGCAAGAGCGATCCAGGTGTACTTCGCGCCGCCCAGCGCGTCCAGGACGTCCCCCGGCGCGGGGAGCCGCCCGCGCAGCCCGATCGCGGCGAGCACGAGCGCGATGACGCCCAGGACCGCGAGCCGTACCCACGGCCGACGGCGCCGCGGCGGGGCCGGGGGCGCAAGCTGGGGCGTGGTGGGCGCGGACACGGTCCGATTATCCCCAACCCCACCCGCACCTTCGCGTCCCCGCGGCGTGGGCAGGATCTCAGGCCGTCCCACCACGGATTACCGATTATTGAATTACCGGTAATCGTAATGCCGGTAATTCGGCGCCGGTGACGCAGCGTGATCGGCGGTGACGATCAGGGTCGGGCTGAGCGCCGCGCACCGGGGGCCACAGGTGGTGATGCCGGTGATGCCGGCAATCCGGGCCGGGACGCCGGTGACCGGGCCGGCGACGATGTCGGTCGCGGTGTACGTGCCGGCCCGGTCGGCGATCACCGGGAGGACCACGCCGCAGCCGCCGCAGCCGGCCGCGGGGGCGGCGCGGCCCTCGCTCGTGACGGTGGTGCCGTCGGGCGATGCGGTGACCGTGCCGCCGCAGGTGTTCTGCGGGGGCGCGCCGACGGGCGCGACGGCCAGGTGCGGGGGCAGGGTCGCGGTGAACGCGAACGACACGGACCGCGGCGACGGGTTGATCACGGCGATGGCGAGGCCGGTGGGCTCGCCGATCGGGACCGTGGCCGGGAGTGCGAAGAATGCCGTCAGGTATGCCCCGCCGCTCGCACTCGCGGTCGGCGTGGCGGTTGCGGTCGCCGCCGGCGTTAGGGTCACGGTCGGTGTTGGCTTCGTCGACGGTGGGGCACTGAGCGACGGATTGCCTATGGCGGCCGCGGTTATAGCGGTCAGCATGCTCGCGAACACCCACAGTGACTTCACGATCGCAATATAGGAACCGGAGCGGATCGCGAAGATCCGATATCGATGTGTACCGTAATCCCGGTGGACGGCGAGCGCCGGGTGCTGGGTGGGCGGTACCGATTAGACGACATCCTCGGCATCGGGGGGATGTCGGTCGTCTGGCTCGGCCATGATGCCGTGCTCGGGCGGGCCGTCGCGGTGAAGCTGCTCTCCGGGCGGTACGCCGCCGACGAGCGCTCCCGGCGGCGCATCCGGGAAGAGGCCCGGGCCGCGGCCACGCTGTCGCATCCGAACATCGCCCAGGTGTACGACTTCGGTGAGGCCGAGGCCGGAGCGGAGGCCGAGGCGGCCGGGGACGGCGGGCCTGTGCCGTACATCGTGATGGAGCTGGTGCCCGGCCCGACCCTGGCCGAGCGGGCGGCGGAAGGGCCGCTGGCGGCCGAGGAGGCGCTGCGGATCTGCGCCGAGGTCGCCGCCGGGCTGGCCGCCGCGCACGCCGACGGGCTCGTGCACCGCGACGTGAAGCCGGCGAACGTGATCCTGTCCCCCTCGGGCGCCAAGCTCGTCGACTTCGGCATCGCGGCCGTCGCCGGGCCGGCCGCGCTCACCGACACCGACGCGAGCGGGCGTCCCGTGTTCGGCACCCCGCAGTACCTGGCGCCGGAGCGTCTCGCGGCCGGGCCGGTCACCGCGGCCTCCGACGTGTACTCGCTCGGCGTGATGCTGTACAAGCTGCTCACCGGCGCTCTGCCCTGGCCCGACGCGGACGGGGCCGGGTTGTTCGACGCCCACCGGCACCGGGTGGCGGCGCCGCTGCCCGCGCTGCCCGGCGTGCCGCCCGCCGTCGCCGGGCTCTGCCGCCGCTGCCTGGCCAGGCACCCGGAGTCGCGGCCCGGCGCCGAGGAGGTCGCCGCGGTCCTGCGCGCTCCGGCCGCGCCCCCGCGTTCGGGCCTGCGCCACACGGCGAGGCTGGTGCTGGCGGCGGCTGCGGGCGGTACCGCCGCCGTCGTTCTGGCTTGGATTCTGGCCTCGGCCGCGAACCGTGCGACGCCCGCGGAGGCCCAGCCCCGCTTCGCCGACCCGGTCGCCTCCCTCGTCGTGCCGCCGCCGTCCGCCGGGGCCGCGACCAGCTCGGCCGCCGGCGCCCCGGCCACCACGGCCACCACGGCCACCACGCCGGCGGGCGGGACGACCGTGGGCGGGACGCCGCCGCCGGGCGGGGTGGTGCCGGGCCCGACCGACGGCGCGACCGCGACCGGGACCCCGCCGCCGACGCCCGCGGCGACCACCGGCGCGCCGCCGGGCACCTTCACCTCGGCGGGCGGCTCGGTGACGGCCGAGTGCCGCGACGGCCTGGCGATGATCACGGCGTCGACGCCGACCAAGCCGTACAGGCTCGACGAGGAGCATCCGGGGCCGGCCGCCGCGGCGAGCGTGCGGTTCCGCCACGGCAACGACGTCGTCACGATGACGGTGACGTGCGCGGGCGGTACACCCGCGGTCGAGGTCGACTAGTCCTGGCGCAACGGCCGGCGGCCGAATGACCCGACCGGCGGCCGTGACGCCGGCTCAGCCGTGGCCGACGGCCGAACGACCCGACCGGCGGCCGTGACACCGGCTCAGCCGTGGCCGGCGGCCGTACGACCCGACCGGCGGCCGTCGCGCCGGCTCAGCCGTGGCCGGTGGCCGGGCGGCCGCCGCCGCGGCCCGCGTCGCCCAGCAGGTCGGCGAAGAGCGCGCGGTAGTGCATGAGGGCCTGGCGCAGCTGCTCGGTCGAGGCGAGGCCGCGCTCGTTGTACTCGCTGATCTCGTGCGCCTCGCGGTAGTGGCCGATGGTCTCGGCGTGCTCGACGCTCAGGTCCTCCACCTTGGTGTTGAAGTCGTCCACCGGGTACCCGCGGTCCGACATCACCCTGGTGACGAGCTCGTCGGCCTCCCGGGTCGCGGCCTGCGGTTCCTCGGCGAAGTGGGCCTGGGTGCGCTGCCACTGCTCGGAGTACAGCTGCCGCTGTCCCGGGTCGAGATCGTGCAGCTCCAGGTTGTCGTGGCGCTGCTCCCGGTGTTGCAGGTTGCGCTCGGCGGCGCGGCGCGACGGCTGGTCCGCGACCGCGCGGTCGTACTCGGGGCCGAACCGGCTCCGCAGCTCCTGGGTGCGGCGGTGCCGGCTCACGCCCGCGACCACCGCGGCGACGACGATGAGCACCAGCACGATGACGGCGAGAGTGGTGGCGGTCGTTGACATACCGTCGACGCTAATCCGGCCCGGGTGGGCCCGGCCTCACCCGGGATGGTGGGCAAGCTCGGGCGCGCCCGTGTCCAGCGGTACCGCCGATCCGGGCACGAGCCCGAGCTGGATGCCCGGGCGCGACGACGCCGCGGTGAACAGCCAGTCGGCCGCCGTGCGCAGCCGGTTCGCGGGCAACGCGGACAGGTGGTAGCCGCGGGTCACCGCACGCGCGATCGGTCCGGACAGCGGGATGTGCAATGGGTTGGCCACGGCCTGCCAGCCGCCGAGGTCGACGACGAAACCGAGGTCGCGGTGGCGGTACCGCCGCAGCCGCCCGATCCCGTAGGAAGCGGCGATGTTGTCCGCCACGACCTTGCCCTGGCGAACGGCGTGCTGGGCGGTCGTCGGCGTGTAACGGCCCGGGTTGTACAGGTCCGGGACCGCGGCACCGTCGCCGCACGCGTACACGTCGGGGAAGCCCAGCACCCGCAGGTACGCGTCGACGCAGACGCGGCCGTGCTCGGTGGGCAGCCCGGCGTCCTCGACGAGCGGGTCGGGCCGCACGCCCACGCACCAGACGAGCGTGCGCGAGCACACGTCGCGCCCGTCGGTGAGCGTCACGCCCTCGGCCGTCGCCTCCCGGACCGAGGTGCCGAGCCGCACCTCGATGCCGCGGCGGCGCAGCACCCGCTCGGCGGCGGACGCCATGCCCACGTCCATGCCGGGCAGTACCTGCGGGGCGGTGTCCAGCAGCAGCCAGCACGGCGGCGTGTCGCGCAGCCGCGGGTGCCGCCCCGCGATGTCGGCGGTGAGCAGCTGCCCCTGGGCGGCGACCTCGACACCGGTGTACCCGGCGCCGACGACCACGAACGTCATCCGCGCCCGCCGCTCGGCCTGGTCCTCGGCGGCGTCGGCGAGCTCGATCTGGCGGATGAGGTGGTCGCGCAGGTACAGCGCCTCGGGGATGCCGCGGAAGCCGTGCGCGTGGTCGGCGACGCCCGGGATGGGCAGCAGCTTCGTGACGCTGCCGGTGGCGAGGATCAGCCGGTGGTACCCGAGCGTGCCCCCGTCGCCCTCCGGGCCGGTGTAGTGGATCGTGCGCGCATGCGGGTCGATGCCGTCGGCCTGGCCGAGCACCAGCCGCACGCCGGGCAGGGTGTCCTGCAGCGGTACGCTCACGTCCCGCGGGTCGAGGGCACCGCCGGCCACCTCGGGCAACAACGGCAGGTACAGGAAGTAGTCGGTCGGGTTGACCACCACGACCTCGGCCGCGTCACCGGCCCGGCGCAGCAGCGTCCGGGCCGCGTGGTACCCGGCGAACCCCGCCCCGACGACGACGATGCGGGGGCGCGCCACGTCAGCGGCCCCCGAGCGCCTGGGCCAGCTCCGCCTTGTTCATCGCCGAGCGCCCCTTGATGTCGCGGCGCTGGGCCTCGGCGTAGAGCTCGTCGCGCGAGCGCTCGGCCCGCGGCTGGTTGCGCACCGACTTGGTCGCGGTGCGCGGCTTGTTGGAGGACTTCATGGTCCGGGTCGGCTTGCCGAGCTCCTGCCAGCTCGTCTCGGTCATCTCCACGCCATGACGCTTCGCGGCCCGCTTGATGCGCTTGAACGCCTCGGCGCGCTCCTCGTCACTGGCGTCGCGCACCTGGTCGAACCGCGCGATCGCATTGCGCACGTGAGAGGCGTCGTTGAGCGGCTCCTTGCGCAGCCGCGGGAACGCGAACGTGCTGTCGGACATCGAGTTCCGCTCACCGGCGTCGAGCTGGCCGGAACGCTTCCTGTTTGCAGCCATGCGTATCGCTTACCCGCGTTGCGCCCGACTATTCGGCCGCACCACCGTGCACGGCCCGTGCATTGCATGCGCACACGGTGCACGGCGTGGCTGCTGAGGTCTCATGGCGGGGCCGAATACCCCGTTGCCGATATCGTCAGGCGTTCTGCCGGCTGAGCTCCATCACCCAGTTCGACTCCCAGGTCGCCCCGCCGTCGGCCGAGAACTCCTGCTCCCACCGGGCCGAGTCCGGCGTGATGTGGGACCAGATGAAGTGCGCCCGGATCGGCCGGCCCTCGTGGGTGTCGTCGCCGTAGAAGTCGCCCCGGCCGTCGTTGAAGGTGCCGACAACCGGCGGGAACAGGGTGCCCGTGCGGCTGCTCGCCCAGTAGATCGACCACGTCTTGCGCTCCACGTCGAACAATCGCAGCGTCAGGCCGCTGCTGCCCAGCGTCGGGAACGCGATCTCGTCGATGTTGCCGCCGTGGTCCAGGGCCGGGCGGCACGTCGCAACGCCCGGGAACTCGTGCCAGTCGTCGGCGCCGGCGAACAGGGTGCCCAGGCGGCGGTTGGTGACGTGCCAGGAGCCGAAGAGGAAGTCGAAGTCGTTCATGACGTCATCCTCGCCGCGTACCCCTGACATCTTCTGTCAGACTCTGCGGCGTGCGCGCGAGCCGGCTCGTCTCCCTGTTGTTGCTGCTGCAGAACCGCGGCCGGATGAGCGCCACCCGGCTCGCCGCCGAGCTCGGGGTCACGCCCCGGACCGTGTACCGCGACGTCGACGCCCTGGCCGCGGCCGGCGTGCCGATCTACGCCGAGCACGGGCCCGACGGCGGGTACGCGCTCATGGACGGGTACCGCACCCGCCTCACGGGTCTGACCGCCGACGAGGCCGAGTCGCTGTTCCTGACGGGCCTGCGCGGGCCGGCGGCCGAGCTCGGCCTGGGCGCACAGGTCGCCGCGGCCGAGCTCAAGCTCATGGCGGCGCTGCCCACGCCGTACCGCGACGCCTCCCTGCGCATCCGCCAGCGCTTCCATCTCGACGCGCCCGGGTGGTACCGCGAGCCCGACGCCGTCCCGCACCTCACGGCGGTCGCGGAGGCGCTGTGGCAGGACCGGCGCATCGAGATCCGGTACCGCCGCTGGAGCCCCGAGCCGGCCGAGGTGACCCGCCGCCTGCGCCCGCTCGGCCTGGTACTCAAGGCGGGTGTCTGGTATCTGGTCGCGATCAGTAAGAAGCCGCAGACGTACCGTGTCGCCTCCATCCGTTCCCTGCGCGCGCTGCCGGACACGTTCACCCGCCCCGACGGCTTCGAACTCGCCGAGTTCTGGCGCTCGCACGTCGAGCGCTACGAGCGCGCCGATGCCGCCGACGCGGCCGTGGTGCGCCTCTCCCCCGCCGGCCTCGCGGCCCTGCCCGAGGTCCTCGGCCCCCGCGCCACCCGTCAGGCCCGCGCGACCCTGGGCGCGCCGGGCCCGGACGGCTGGCGCGAGGCGACGGTACCGCTGGAAAGCCTCGCCCACGCCGCCGCCGGCCTGCTGCGGCTGGGGCCCGAGGCACGGGTCGTGGGCCCGCCGGAGCTCGTCGAGCACATGGCCGGGACCATCGCCGCGATGGCCGAGCTGTACCGCTGAGGCCCGTTTCGGCGCGGTCGAGGGGGTACTGGGCAGGTCATGGAGACTTCCGCGACGTTCATCGGCACCGCGACCGTCCTGCTCCGGCTCGGCTCGTTCACGCTGCTCACCGACCCCAACTTCCTGCATCGGGGGCAGCGCGCCTATCTCGGGCACGGGCTGTGGAGCCGCCGGCTGACCGAGCCCGCGCTCGGCCCCGGCGACCTGCCCCCGCTGGACGGGATCGTGCTGTCGCACCTGCACGGCGACCACTTCGACCGTGTCGCCCGGCGGCGGCTCCCCCGCGACGTGCCGGTGCTGACCACGGTCGCGGCCGCGCGGCAACTGCGCCGGTGGCACTTCGACGACGCCGTCGGGCTGAGCCCGTGGACCGACGTGGTGCTGCACCGCGGCGATGAGACGCTGCGCATCACCGCGGTCCCGGCCCGCCACGGGCCGACGGGCCTGCACCTGGCGCTGCCGCCGACCATCGGCACCATCCTGGACTGGGAGGTCGGCGGGGTACGGCGGTTGCGGCTGTACATCAGCGGCGACACCCGCTTCAACCGGCGCGTCCTGCGCGACATCCCCCGCCGCTTCCCCGGCGTGGACACGGCGCTGCTGCACCTGGGCGGCACCCGCATCCTGGGCGCGCTGGTCACCATGGACGCCCGCGACGGCGTGGCGCTGGCGAACCTGATCCAGCCCGACCGCGTGATCCCGATCCACTACGACGACTACGGCGTGTTCCGCGACCCGCTGTCGAACTTCCTGCAGCCGACCGTCACGGCGCACATGGCGGCCACGGTGACCCCGATCCTGCGGGGCGAGACGGTGAGCCTGGCCCCGGCCGAGGCGCTGGCCCACATCAGCTGATCAGAAGACCTCAGCGACGGTCGCGGGCCAGGCGCTCCAGCGCCGGCAGCGCGGCGGCGATCAGCGCCTCGTCGTCCGCGCTCATGTCGCTCATCAGGGCCGCCAGGTGCCCGGCCCGCACCGCGCGGCGGTTCTCGAGCAGGGCGACGCCGGCCGGCGTGACCTCGATCAGCACGACCCGGCGGTCGGTCGGCTCGGCGGCCCGCACGACCAGGCCCTCCCGCTCGAGGCGCTGGACGAGCTGGGTCATGGCGGGCTGGCTCACGCCCTCGGCGGCGGCGAGGTCGGTCAGCTTGCGCGGGCCCTCCTGCTGCAGCCGCCAGATGGTGGAGGCGGCGGTCAGGCTGATGTCGTTGGGCGGGTTGCCCTGCCGCAGCACGCTGAAGACGCGCTCGACGGCCACCGTCAAACGCGCGGGGTCGAGGCCGGTTCGCGACGCCATCATCCCCACATTGGAACACGCCGAGGTCAGGCCGGGTCGAGAAGCTCCCGCACGGCGCGCTCGGAGCCGGCCGTCTCGCCGGTCTCGTAGACGCCCCGACGGCCTGGATGTGCCCGCGCCCGCCCGGGCTGATCCCGGCGGTACTCGCGCAGTACGCGCAAGTTCTTGCGCCGCCAGCGACGGTTCTTGCTGGACCAGGTACGCTGAGCCCGTGGCGACGAGGCTCTCCGAGGTGGCGAAGTACGCGGGGTACAGCGAGGCGACGGTCAGCCGCGTGCTGCGCGACGTGCCCGGCATCGGGGCGGACACGCGCAACGCGGTGCTCACCGCGCTCGACGTGCTGGGCTACCAGCGCCCGACCCGGCACCGGCGGGAGCTGGGCAGCCTGGTCGGCATGGTGCTGCCCGACCTGCACAACCCGATCTTCCCGGCCTACGCCGAGGCGATGGCCGGGGCCCTGGTCCGCCAGAAGCTGATCCCCGTGCTGTGTACCCGCACCGCCGACGGCGTGTCCGAGGCGCACTACATCGAGATGCTGCTGGCCCGCAAGGTCGCCGGCATCATCTTCGTCGGGGCCAGCTACGTCGACGCCGGGCTCGAGCAGACCAAGGCGCTGCGGGCCCGCCGGCTGCCGATCGTGCTCATCAACGAGGCCGACGAGAACCTCGGGGTACCGCGGGTCGCCGTCGACGACGCGGTCGCGGTCGACCTCGCCGTGACCCACCTGCGCGACCTGGGCCACCAGCGGATCGGGCTGATCGTCGGGCCGCGCGGCCACGTGCCGTCGGAACGCAAGCTCGCCGAGTTCCGCCGGCTGGCCGGGGACGGCGGCCTCGTCTCGCACACGATGTTCTCGATCGCCGGCGGCCAGACCGCGGTCGCCCCGCTGCTCGAGGCCGGCGCCACCGCCGTGGTCTGCGCCAGCGACACCCTCGCGCTCGGCGCCATCCGCGGCGCCCGCAAGCAGGGGCTGAAGGTGCCCGGGCAGCTGTCCGTGGTCGGGTTCGACGACTCGGTGTACATGCCGATGATGGACCCGCCGCTGACCACCGTCCGCCAGCCGATCGGCGCGATCGGCGTGGCGGCGGTGAACTCCCTGGTCGCGCAGATCGAGCGCCGGCCCGTGCCCCTCGACGAGGAGCTGTTCGAGCCCGAGCTGATCGTCCGGTCGTCCACCGCCGCCGCCCCGCAACCGCTTGCGATCTAGGCGATCTTTTTTGCGCTCATCAGGGTCAGCGTGTCGACGACCCGGTTGGCGAAGCCCCACTCGTTGTCGTACCAGCCGACGACCTTCACATGCCGCCCGTCGACCCTGGTCAGCGCCGAGTCGAAGATGCACGACGCCGGATCGCCGACGATGTCGCTGCTGACGATCGGCTCGGAACAGTACGACAGGATGCCCTTCAGCGGTCCCTCGGCCGCCTCCCGGTAGGCGTCGAGCACCGCGTCGCGCGTCACCTCGAGCTCGACGGTCGCGTTGAGCTCGACCAGCGAGCCGACCGGCACCGGCACCCGGATCGAGTCGCCGGAGAGCCGCCCGGCCAGGCCCGGCAGGACGAGGCCGATCGCCTTCGCGGCACCCGTCGTGGTCGGCACGATGTTGACCCCGGCGGCCCGGGCCCGGCGCGGGTCGCGGTGCGGGCCGTCCTGCAGGTTCTGTTCCTGGGTGTACGCGTGCACGGTGGTCATGAACCCGTGCTCGATCCCGGCCAGCCCGTCGAGCACGGCGGCCAGCGGGGCGAGCGCGTTGGTGGTGCAGGAGGCGTTCGAGACGATCGTGTGGCGGTACGGGTCGTACGTCTCGGTGTTCACGCCGTACGCGAGGGTCACGTCCGCCCCGGCCGACGGCGCCCCCACGAGGACCCGCTCGGCGCCGGCGTCCAGGTGCGCGCGGGCCGCGTCGGCGGCGGTGAACCGGCCGGTGGACTCGAGCACGATGTCGACCCCGAGCTCGGCCCAGGGCAGCTTGCCCGGCTCGCGCTCGGCGAGCGCCCGGATGCGCCGGCCGTCGACGACCAGCTCGTCCCCCTCGGCCGCGACGGGACGCCCGAGCCGCCCGAGAGTGGTGTCGTACTTCAGCAGCTGCGCGAGGGCCGCCGGCGCGGCGAGGTCGTTGACGGCGACGACCTCGAGCTCGCTGCCCCGCTCGACGATCGCACGCAGCACGCTCCGCCCGATGCGACCGAACCCATTAATGGCAATTCGTCCAGACATGGGACAATCGTCGCCGTTCGCCCGATCAGGCGACAGCGGACGGCTCGCCAGTCTCCGCAAGCATCGCGCCATTCGGGCGGGCGAACGTCTTGCGGTACTCGCTCGGCGACGTGCCCAGGATCCGCTGGAAGTGCAGCCGCAGGTTCGACCCGGTGCCGAGCCCGACCTGCGCCGCGACCTGCTCGACGCCGAGCCCGCTGCGCTCGAGCAGCTCCCGCGCCCGGTCGACGCGGGCGCGCAGGATCCACTGCGTCGGGGTGTACCCGGTCTCCTCCACGAACCGCCGCGAGAGCGTCCGCGCCGACACGTTCGCGTTGCGGGCCAGGTCCTCCAGCGCGAGCGGCTCGCCGAGGCGTTCGAGGGCCCACTGGCGGGTGGCCGCGAAGTGCTCGCCGACCGCCTCGGGCACGCTGCGCGGGATGTACTGCACCTGGCCCCCGCTGCGGTACGGCGCCGCGACGAGCCGCCGGGCCACGACGTTGGCGAGCGCCACCCCGTGGTCGCGGCGCACCAGGTGCAGGCAGAGGTCGATCCCGCTGGCGGCCCCGGCCGACGTGAGCACCTCCCCCTCGTCCACGAAGAGCACGTCCTCGTCGACGAGGATCGCGGGATGGCGGCGGGCCAGCTCCCGGGTGTAGTGCCAGTGCGTCGTGGCCCGCTGCCCGTCGAGCAGCCCGGTCGCGGCCAGCGCGAACGCCCCGGTCGAGATCGCGGCGAGCCGGACCCCGCGCGCGTGGGCCGCGCGCAGGGCGGCCACCACTTCGCCCGGCGGCTCCTCGCGATCGGGATGGCGGTACCCCGGAATGAAGATCGTGTCGGCGGCGTCGAACGCGTCGAGCCCCTCGGCCACGTGGTACGCGAGCCCGTCCCCGCCGGCGACGAGCCCGGGCGCGGCGCCACAGACATGCACCTCGTACGGCATGCCCGGCCGGTTGGTGAACACCTGCGCCGGAATGCCGACATCGAGCGGCTTGGCCCCGTCGAGCACGAGCACCACGACGCGGTGGATCCCTCTCACCGGTGCAGCGTCACACGTACCGGGGCCGCTCCGGAAGTGGCGGGAAAGCCACGGACCGCAAGTTTCTCGCCAGCCCTGTACCGTCGTGGGAACGGACGGGAGACCCGGTCATGTCGTGGTGGCTGCAAACCCTGATCAGCGTGGCGGTCGCGCTGCTCGTCGTGTGGCTCGCGCTCGTCGCCGCGCTCCTCGTCGTCAAGCCGGGCAAGCTCGAGCTGCGCGAGGCGGTACGGCTCCTGCCCGACCTCCTGCGGCTGCTGCGCCGCCTCGCGGGCGACCGCACCCTGCCCCGCGGCGTGCGCGTGCGCCTGTGGCTGCTGCTGGTGTACCTGGCCGTCCCGATCGACCTGATCCCGGACTTCATCCCGGTCCTCGGTTACGCCGACGACGCCATCATCGTGACCGCCGTGCTGCGCTCCACCGTCCGCCGGGCGGGCCTCGACGCCGTCCGCGCGCACTGGCCGGGCACCGACGACGGCTTCGCCGCCATGTGCCGCCTGACGGGCCTGCGCAACCCCGCCTGACCGCGCCGCAACTCGTCTGAGTCGAACGCGGGAATCGGCGCGGCGCGCTGTGTCGTGCGGTGACTGCGAGCGCGTCTGGCGCAATGCCACCGCGGAACCGTTCCGATTCGACGCCTGCTGCCGATGGACCACCGACGAGTGCCGGGCGGCCTGACTCGTGCCGGACGTGGAGACACCGCGGCGCCGGCGACCTGGGCCGCCGGCGCCGTTGACGTTCAGAGGGCGAGCCAGGCGCACCCGTCCGCCGGGAGCAGCCCGCCCGCGAGCGGCTCGCTCGTCAGCAGGAGCTCCGTGTGGGCCGGCAGGCGCGCCGGGGTCGTGGTGAAGTTCGCGACGCACGCGAAGTTTTCGCCGCGGCGGAAGGACAGGACGCCGTCGTCGCTCGTGAGCCACGTGATGGACTCCGGCAGGGTGACCAGGCGCTCGCCGCGGATGGCCAGCGCCTCGCGGTACAGCCGCAGCATCGAGGACGCGTCGGGCTCCTGGGACTCGACCGTCCGGGTCGACCAGGCCGGCGGCTGCGGGAGCCACGGCTGCGCGGAGCCCGGCGGGGAGAAGCCGAACGGGGGCTCGGTGCCCGACCAGGGCAGCGGCACGCGGCAGCCGTCGCGGCCGCGGTCGGTGTGCTCCGAGCGTTCCCACGTCGGGTCCTGGATGCGGTCCAGGGGGATGTCCTCCACCTCGGCCAGGCCCAGCTCGTCGCCCTGATAGACGTACACGCCGCCGGGCAGGGACAGGGTCAGCAGGGCCGCGGCCCGGGCCCGGCGGTGGCCCAGGGCCGGGTCGGTGAACGCGCCGTGGCGGCGGTTGCCCAGGTCGAACGTCGTGTCCTCGCGGCCGTAGCGGGTCACGTGGCGGATGGTGTCGTGGTTGGACAGGACCCAGGTGGGCGGGGCGCCGACGAGGCGGTGGGTGTCGAGGGTGTCGTCGATCGTCTTGCGGATCGCGTTGGGCTCCCAGGCGCAGCACAGGAACTCGAAGTTGAACGCCGAGTGCAGCTCGTCCGGGCGCAGGTACCGCACGAACTGCGCCGTCGTCGGCAGCCAGACCTCCCCCACGAAGACCCGCGGGTCCTCGTACGAGTCGGCGATGCTCCGCCACGCGCGGTAGATCTCGTGGACGCCCTCGTGGTCCTGGTAGGGAAGGTCGGCCGGGTCCGGGGCGGCGCCCACGTCGGGCAGGCCCGGGGTCTTCATGAGGCCGTGGGCGACGTCGATGCGGAAGCCGTCCACGCCGCGGTCGAACCAGAACCGCAGCACGTCCTCGAACTCGGCCCGCACGCCGGCGTGCTCCCAGTTGAGCTCCGGCTGCTGCGGGGCGAACATGTGCAGGTACCACTCGCCGTCGGCGACCCGGGTCCAGGCCGGGCCGCCGAAGTACGAGCGCCAGTCGTTCGGCGGCCGCTCCCCCGACGGGCCGCGGCCGGGGCGGAACCAGAAGCGCTCCCGGGCCGGGTCGCCGGGCGGCGCGGCCAGCGCCGCCCGGAACCACGGATGCGCGTCCGAGCAGTGGTTCGGCACGAGGTCGACGAGCACCCGCAGGCCCTGCTCGTGCGCCTCGGCCAGGAACCGCTCGGCGTCGGCGAGGGTGCCGAAGAGCGGGTCGATGTCGCGGTAGTCGGCGACGTCGTAGCCGCCGTCGGCCATCGGGGAGACGTTCCACGGCGTCAGCCAGAGCGCGTCGACGCCCAGGTCCCGCAGGTACGGCAGCCGCGACCGGAGGCCGGCGAGGTCGCCGACGCCGTCTCCGTCCCCGTCGGCGAAGCTGCGCAGGTAGATCTGGTAGATGGCGGCGGTCCGCCACCAGCCGTTGCCAGCCATGGAAGTGCACTCCCCAGAGTTGTGATTTACCAGCCCGAGTTGCCCGGGCCGCGGGTGATCGGGTAACCGCCCGGGTTGTTGAGCCCGCCCGATGCGGCTCCGGTGACGGTCACGTAGTTGGCGGTCATGGCGCCGGTGACGTTGTAGACGTCGATGCCCCAGGTGCCGGCGCCGGCGATGGTGACGTGGTCCAGCAGCAGGTTGCCGATGCGGTGGCCGTAGCTGAGCAGCACCGCCTGGTAGGTGCTGTCGGCGATGGTGTTGTTCGAGACGATCACCGGGGTGGTGATGTCGGACTGGTCGGCGAAGATCCACAGCGCGCCGAGGTTCGTCGCCCAGTTCGGCTCGTAGCCGCCGGTGCGGGTGAGGGTGTTGCGGGTGACGGTGGTCGGGCCGCTGAACGGGATGCCGAAGCGGCTGCTGACGGCGATCCCGGCCGAGCCGGTCACGGTGTCCGACAGGAGGTTGTCGGCGACGACGTTGCCGTTGCCGCCGTAGACGCCGACTGCGTTGGCCAGCAGCGGCGTCTGCACCGTGTCGAACGTGAACGACGAGTTCGTCACGGCCGTGCCCTCCGAGAACATGGCCAGGGCGTCGTCGCCGGTGTTGCGCACGGCCGACTGGTCGACCCGGGTGTTCTGCACGTTCGCGTGCAGGTTGACGCCGTCGGCGAACGTGCCGGCGATGCGGATCCCGGCGGCGTAGAGCCCGTTGGTGCCGGAGTCGATCCACATG
Organism: Dactylosporangium sp. McL0621; assembly: GCF_049995355.1. NCBI lineage: Bacteria > Bacillati > Actinomycetota > Actinomycetes > Micromonosporales > Micromonosporaceae > Dactylosporangium > Dactylosporangium sp. McL0621. The sequence continues at coordinate 5,941,573 of NZ_CP188259.1, read as the reverse complement.
CCGACCTTGGTGTGCTCGATGCGCACGTCGAACAGCAGCGAGCCGGTGCCGAAGTTGCCCTCGATGCCGGTGTCGAAGTTCGCGTCGTCGCGGTACGTGACGTCGCCGGCTATGGTCAGGTCGGCGACGGTGACCCCGGACCCGGTGGCGAAGAGCCCGCCCTTGCCGTTGCGGCCCTTCACGGTGGTGTACCACTGCCCGGCGCCCCGCACGGCGACGCCCGCGAGGTTGATCCGGCTCGTGATGTCGAAGGTGCCGGCCGGGATCCACACGCCCTTGCCGGCCGACCGGGCCGCCGAGACCGCGCTGTTGAAGGCATTTGTGTCGTCGGTACCGTCGCCGGAGGTGGCCCCGTAGTTGCCGATCGGCACAAAGTTCGCCGGCATGGTGTAGGCGGCCGCGGCCTGCTCGGCGTCGACGACGTCGATCGTGTACGAGCTCGCCGTGTCGGTCGCGTCCTTCTGCAGCTTCAGCACGGTGCCGGCGGGCCAGTCGCCGATGGTGGCGCGGACCTCGTCGAAGAAGTGGTGCGCGGAGCCCTGCGCCGGGTCGTTCGTGTAGGGGTAGGCGCCGTACACCCACGAGTACCGGGCGGTGAGCGTGATGTCCTTGACGTGCGTGCCGTTCGCGTACAGCGAGATCGGCACGTCGCCGCCGTCCGGGATGGAGTACCGGACGGTGAGGGCGTTGGCCGGCTTCGTCAGCGTGAACTGCACGTACTGGCCGGTGCCGGTGAGCTGGACGGCCTGGCGGCCGGTGGCCTCGCTCGCCATCGTGAGGTAGGTGCGGCCGGCGGCGAGCTTCGTGCCGTTGGTGGTGGCGTCGGCGGCGCGGTACTCGGTGTAGGGCAGCGTCGCCCCGCGCGCGGCGAGGGCCACGCCGCCGGTGACGCCGACCGAGTCGATGTCGACCCCGCCGGTGTCGCCGCTGTCGACCTGCCAGCCGATCAGGTTGAGCCCGGCCCGCAGCGTCACCGTCTGGGTGGCGGTGAGCGCGCCCGACCCGGCCGGCAGGCTCACCTGGGCGGCCTTGATGCCGTTGATGTACTGCGAGAGCGTCCGCGCCGCCCCGGTCGTGTTGCGGTAGTGCAGCGAGACCGTGCGCGAGCCCGCACCGGGAGCGTTCACGGACACGATGACCCGGGCGCCGACGGTCGTGAAGCCGGTGAGGTACCCGCCCGCGACGCTCGGGCCGCCGGAGAAGAAGGCGGTCTCGGCCTCGAAGGCGCCGGGCGTCGGCGGGGCGGGCGCCTCGCCGACGGTCAGATTGTCGAGGTTCACGTTGCCGGAGTCGGTGGAGTCGAACCGGTACGCCACGGTGTTGCTCGCGGCCGTCAGCGACACGGACTCGGTCGCCGTCGCCCACGTGTCCCAGTTCGCGGTCGCCGGCAGGGAGATCTGGCGCAGCCTGGCCCCGTTGACGTACAGCGACAGGGTCATCGCCGCGCCGGTGCCGTTGGCGTACCGCAGCGTCAGCGACGACGTCGCCGGCACCGTGAACGTGGTCGCCGCGTTGCCCTTGTTGGCGTCGGTGTACCCGCCGACGAACCCGGTTCCGGTGTATCCACTGTGGTCGGTGGCGACGGCGGCCCCGCCGGACAGGGCCGCGGACTCGGCCTCCAGCCCGCTCGAGGCCGCGCTCGACACCGTGACGCTGTCGAGGTTGACGTTGCCGGAGTCGGTGCTGTCGAAGCGGTACGCCACCGTGTTGCTCGCCCCGGTGAGCGAAACGGGCTCGGTGGCCGTCGCCCAGGTGTCCCAGTTCGCGGTGGCGGCGAGGGTGATCTGGCGCAGCTTCACGCCGCCGACGTACAGCGACAGGGTCTTGGCGGAGCCCGTGCCGTTGGCGTACCGCAGCGCGAGCTGGTTGCCGGCGGCGACGGTGAACGTGGTGGCGGCGTTGCCCTTGTTGCCGTCGGTGTACCCGCCGACGAACCCGGTTCCGGTGTATCCACTGTGGTCGGTGGCGACCGCCGCGCCGCCGGCCAGGGCCGCGGACTCGGCCTGGTAGGTGGCGGTGGCCGCGTCGGCGGGGCGGGCGACGAGGGCGATGGCGGCGCCCACGATGACGGTGGCGGTGGCGGCCGCCACGGCGATCAGTCGTCGTTGCATGGGGGTGTCCTCCCTTCGGTTAGTGCGCGTAGACCTCGAGCTCGGACAGCTGCGCGGCCGGCCAGCCGGTGTTGCCGGTGAAGGTCAGCGTGATGGTGCGCAGCGTGGTGAGCGGGAAGGTGATGGTGACCGCGTTGCCGGTGGCGGGGTCGAGCGTGTAGCCGGCGGCCGGCACCACGCCGTCGACGGCGATCGTCTCCGTGCGCGCGCCCCAGTTCGCGGGCAGCTTGAGCACGAGCCGGTCGACGGTGCGGGAGTCGCCGAGGTCGAGCGTGACGGTCTGCGGGAAGGCGTTGTTGGCCGACTCGAAGTAGGTGCCGGGGTCGCCGTCGACCAGGTTGGCCGGGGCGAGCCAGGACAGCGCCTGCGAGCTCGACGTGATCTGCTGGCCGAGCGCGAGATTGCCGTCGGGGTCGAAGCCGACACCGCGGACGGCGACCACGTAGGGCCCGGCCGGCGAGGTGCTGTCGATGGTCAGCCGGTCCGCGTAGACGCCGGCGCGGCCGGGGTCGAAGGTGACGGTCACCGTGCACGAGCCGCCGACGGGAATGGTCCGGCAGGGGCCGGCCGCGGTGTACCCGGCCGGAGCCCGCAGCGCGCGGACGGCGATCGGGTCCGGGCCGGGGTTGGTGATGGTGAACGTCTTCGACCCGGCGGTGTGCAGGGCCTGGTTGCCGAAGTCGAGGCGGTCGGCGCTCAGCCGCAGTGCCCCGGCGGGCGGGAAGCCGCAGCGGGTAGCGGTCCAGCCGAGGTTCCCGGGGCCGCGGTCGAGGACGAAGCCGCTCCCGCAGTCGTAGGACCCGGCGGCCGCGACGACCCACGACAGGCGGGCCGAGCCGGGCGCCTGAAGCTGCAGGGCGAACGTGCCGGGCCGCACGATCGCGACCCGGTCGAGGCGCACGTTGTCGATGCGCTGCCCGAAGAACTGCACGGCGGCGAACGGGCTGTCCACGATGGACACGTCGTGCACGTCGATCGCGCCGGTCATCGGGGCGTCCGCGGCGTAGAACCACAGCGCCGCGACCTCCTCCGGCGGGTTCGGCACCAGGTTCCCGGTGCGCAGCAGCACGTTGCGGGCGATGGTGGTGGTGCCGGCGAGCGGCACGGCGCCGAAGCGGTTGCCGACGTGGATGCCGCCGCCCTGGGTCACGGTGTCGGCGGCGACGCTGTCGGTGACCGCATTGTCCCGGCCGCCGTAGATCGCGAACCCGTTGGCCAGCAGGGGCGCGATCACGGTGTCGTGCACGAACGCGTTGTCGTGGTCGGCGTTGGCGTCGGACCACATGGCGAGCCCGTCGTCGCCGGTGTTGCGCACGAACGTGTCGCGGATGACGGTGTGCGCGACGCCGTTGTGCAGGTTCACGCCGTCGGCCATGGTGTCCTGGATGCGGGCGTGGCTGACGGTGAGCCCGTCGCTGGGGCCGTCGAACCACATGCCGACCTTGGTGTGCTCGATCCAGACGTCGTCGACCGTGGACCCGCCGCCTATCGTGCCGCCGAGCCCGCTGTCCGAGGTGGAGTCGTCGCGGACCGTGGTGTCCCCGGCGATCGCGAAGCCGGCCAGGTGCACGGCCGCGGTACCGGTGCCGAAGATCCCGGCGCCGGCGCCGCGCAGCACGGTGTGCCACGGCCCGGCCCCGCGGACGGTCACGTTGTTCACGGTCAGGTGCTGCTGGACGCGGTAGGAGCCGGCCGGGATCCACACGCCCCGGCCCTGCTGCGAGCCGGCGTCGAGGGCGGCCTGGATCGCGGGGCCGGCGTCGGCGGCGCCGCTCGGGTCGGCGCCGAAGTCGGCGGCGCTGAGGAAGCCGGCCGGGGCCGCGGCGGCCGGGCCGGCGAGCTCGAAGTCGGCGAGGTCGACGACGACCGGCGCGGTGGCGGTGAACCGGACGCGAGAGCCGGCGGGCAGGGTGCGGCCGAGCCGGGCGTGGACGTCGTCGAAGTAGTGGTGCTCGCCGTCGTCGGCCGGGTCGTTCGTGAACGGGTAGTTGCCGTACACGTGCGAGTAGCGGGCGGTCAGGCCCAGCTCGGCCCCGGTCGACACGCGCAGCTTCGAGTCGGCGCTGCCGTCGGGGACCGAGTAGCGCACGTTCACCGCGTCGGCGCGGGCCTTGAGCGTGAACTCGACCCACTGCCCGGCGCGCAGGCCGACCGCGCGGCGGCCCGAGGCCTCGGCGGCGAGCCGGGTGAAGGCGACCGAGGGGCCGACGCGAGCGCCGTTGGTGGCCGCGGTCTCGGCCTCGTAGGTGGTGAACGGAACCTCGGCGCCCGGCGGGCTGACCGCGGCGGAGGCCGGGACGGGGTACAGCATGACGGCAGCGAAGATCGCCGCCGCAACCAAGCGACGTGACATGGGAGACTTCAGCCCTTCAGGCTGCCGGTGGTGAGGCCGGACATGATGTTCTTCTGGAAGACGAGGAAGAACACGACGGTCGGGACGGCGGCGATGACGGCGCCGGCGATGACGACGTTCTGGGTGAGCCCTTGCGAGAAGGCGTAGATGCCGACGTTGACGGTCCGGTGGTCGGCCGAGGGCTCCACCAGCAGCGGCCACAGGAAGTCCTTCCAGATGGCCGTGACCGAGAAGATGGACACGACGCCGAGGATCGGCCGGGAGATCGGCAGCACGATCGACCACAGCGTGCGCAGCGGGCCGGCGCCGTCGATGGCGGCCGCGGCCATGAGGTCCTGCGGAATCGAGTCGAAGAACCGCTTGAGCAGGAAGATGTTGAAGGCGTTGGTGACCGCGGGCAGCCAGATCGCCCACGGCGAGTCGACCATGTTCCAGTGCACCAGCGGCAGGTCGATGACGGTGACGTACTGCGGGATCACCAGCACCGTCGAGGGGATCATGAGCGTGGCCAGCATGAGCCCCAGCAGGCCGTTGCCGAACACCGGGCGCAGCTTGGAGAACGCGTAGGCGGCGGCGACGTCGAAGACCAGCTGGAAGGCGAGCGCGCCGAACGCGTACCAGACCGTGTTGAGCAGCAGCCGGCCGAGGCTCAGGGCGGTCCAGGCCTCGGCGTAGTTGCCGGGCCGCGGGTCCTGCGGGAACAGCGTCGGCGGGACCTGGGCCACCTCCGGGCCGGACTTCAGCGCGCCGGTCACCATCCAGTACAGCGGGCCGGTGAACACGACGGTGAAGAGCACCACGACGAGCACGACGATCGCCCAGTAGGCACGGCGCGCGGCCGGGCGCCGCAGCCGGGCCGGGGAGATCAGGGTGCGGGCGGCGGTGTCCATGGGGTACCCCTCAATCCTGCTTCGGGCTCAGCCGCGCGTAGGCGACCGAGAAGCCGGCCAGGACGACCATCAGCATGACGCCGAGGGCGGCGGCGCCGTTGAGGTCGTTCTGCTTGAACGCGTGCTGGTACATCAGGTAGACCACCGAGGTCGCCGAGTCCTCGACGCCGGCCCCGCCGGCCAGGATCAGCGGCTCGATGAACACCTGCATGGTCGCCACGACCTGCAGCAGGAACATCAGCGACAGGATGAGCCGGGTCTGCGGCACGGTGACGTGCCACAGCCGCCGCAGCACGCCGGCCCCGTCGAGCTCGGCCGCCTCGTACAGCTCCCCGGGGATGCTCTGCAGCGCCGCGAGGTACACCAGGATCGAGCTGCCGACGTTCATCCACGTGGAGGCGATGACCAGCGACGGCTGGGTCATCGTGGTCGACTGCACCCACTGCGAGGTCGGCAGGTGCACGGCCTGCAGCAGGTAGTTGAAGATGCCGCCGGCGCCCGGGTCGTAGGCGTAGCGGAACAGCAGCAGGGCCGAGGCGGGCGGGAGCATCACCGGGAGGTACACCAGGGCCCGCAGGTAGCCGCGGGCGTGGCGCAGCTCGTTGAGCAGCACGGCGATGAAGAACGGCAGCGCGTACCCCACGATCAGGGCCAGCACGGTGAACATCGCGGTGTTGCGCCACGCCGCGGCGAAGCTGGGATCGTGCCAGAGGCGCACGTAGTTGTCCGTGCCGACCCAGGTGGTGACCCCGCGCCGGGTGCGCTGGAAGCTCATCACGAACTCGCGGACCATCGGGTACCACGAGAAGAACGCGAAGCACACCACCGCCCCGGCGAGGAAGCCGTGCCCGGTCAGGTTGTGCACGAGGCGCCGTTGCCAGAGCCCCTGGGCCTTCGGGATGGCGCGGGCCGGTCGCACCGCGCCTTCGAGCCGGACCGCGCCGTCCACTCAGGCCTCCTGGGACAGGATCGTGTTGACCTTCTGCTCGGCCGTGGCCAGCAGGCCGTTGATGTCGGCGCCGGGCTGGGTGAGCACGGCCGACATGGCGGCGTCGAGCACGGCGTAGATCGCCTGCGCCCGGCCCGGCTCGGCCTTGATTTTCACCGGGCTGTTCGCGTACGGCGCGTAGTCGGCCAGGTTCAGGTTGCTGTTGGCCTTCTTGAGCTCGTCGTCCTGCTTCTGCACGTCGCTGCCGGGCGTCCAGATGAGCGGCTCGGGCAGGCCGACGGGCACGCCCATGCCCTTCTGGGCGACGTAGTTGAAGTCGCCCTGGCCGGGCGTGAGCTTCTCGAACGTCACCCACTGCAGGCCGGCCTTGATCTGGGCCGGGGTGAGGCCCTTCTTGAAGAAGTACCCGGAGCCGCCGCCGAGCGTGGACTTGGCCGGCCCGCCGTCGCCGGGCATCGGGCCGATCGCCCAGTCCTCGTACGTGCCCTTGAACTGGGTGACGATGGCCTTGATCGTGTCGGGGGCGCCGATGTACATGCCGACCTTGCCGGCGCCGGCGTTGGTGAGCAGGTCGGCCCACTGCAGCAGCTGCTTCTCCCCGACGCTGTTGTCGGTGAACCGCATGTCGTGGAGGTTCTGCAGCACCGCCTTGCCCTCGGCGGTGTTGAACGCGGCCTTCTTGCCGTCGGCGCTGACGACCGAGCCGCCGCGGGAGTACAGCGCCGCCGAGAAGTGCCAGCCGCCGGTGTTGCCCGCGCTGTACTCCTGGTAGCCCGCGATGCCGTTGCCCAGCGCGCTGATCTTCTTGGCCGCCGCGGCGACCTCCTGCCAGGTCGCCGGCGGCTTGCTCGGGTCGAGGCCGGCCTGCTGGAACAGCTTCTTGTTGACGACGAGGCCGAGGCCGTAGCCGGCGTAGCCGAGGCCGTAGGCCTTCCCGTTCTCGATGAACGGGTCCTTGATGGCCGGCAGCAGCTTGTCCCAGTTCGGCACCGTGTCGGCGGTGATGTACTTCGTGATGTCCTCGGCCGCGTCGGCGTCCAGGACCTGGTCCAGGTCGGTCATGTACCCGTAGAACAGGTCGGCCTGCGTGCCGCCCTGCAGCCGCGCGGTGAAGTCCGCCGGGTTGTTGCACTGGCTGCCGACGGAGACGGTCTTCACGGTGACGCCGGGGTGGGCCTTCTGGAACGCGGCCACGTCGTCGTTCCACAGCTGCAGCGACTTGCCGCCGTTGTCGGTCTTCTGGGGCGGGCAGTCCACGACGATCGTCGTCGGACCCCCGGCGGAGGCCTCGTCCTTGCTGTCACCGCACGCGGCGAGCGAGGCCCCGAGCGCGACGACGAGCGCCACGCGGAGTGCTTTTATCGACATCGATCAATCCCTTCAGGCGGACGGGATGCGGGGAAGGATTGTGTTTCGTTTCGGTGTCGCAGACAGTACGACCGCCCGCGCTAGAAGTCCAGAGTTTGTTGCAAAAACTCGACAAGCAAGGCGGGGTGCCAATGCGGCTTTCCATTGTCCCGGGCCAGCGTTTGTGCAGGTAGTTCGCGCTCTATCCGGCCCCGCCGCACCCATTCCCGATGGCAAGTGCCGTCGCCTTCTTGCGCAATTTCTGTGGCCATGATCGCAAGCGATTGCAAACGAAAAACGGCGGCGAGGTTGGCCCTCGCCGCCGTTTCCTGACAACCGTGCTCAGCCGGGCCAGTAGCCCGTCGCGCGCCGCACGCCGACCGCACCGGCCCGGTCGACCGCGGCCTTCACGACCGCGAAGATGGCGCCCTGCAGCGCCGCCGCGAGCAGGATCTCGCCCCAGCCGCGCTCCTCGTCGGTGGCGTTGGGCGCGTCGTCGTCGTGCCCGGCGGCCTTCCACACCTGCTTGAAGACCAGCCCGGCGGCGGCCCCGGCCGCGGCGCCGAGCAGAATCCCGACCGGCTTGTAGGCCAGCTTCGCCATCTTTCCACTCATCGATGCCTCCAACGGGGTCCCTGGGGACCGGTTGCCCGGCCCGTGACCCGGCCAAACGCGGCGGCCGCTCAGAGGATCGGCTTGCCCCCCGTGACCGGGACGACCGCGCCGGAGATGTAGCTGCCCGCGTCGGCGGCGAGCAGCACGTAGACCGGCGCCACCTCGGCGGGCTGGCCGGGCCGGCCGAGCGGGGTGTTCTTGCCGAACTCCGCGACCTGCTCCGGCGGCATCGTCGACGGGATGAGCGGGGTCCAGATCGGCCCCGGCGCGACCGCGTTCACGCGGATGCCGCGCCCGCCCAGCATCTGGGCCAGGCCCGCGGTGAAGTTCGCGATGGCCCCCTTCGTGGTGGCGTACGGCAGCAGCGTCGGCTTCGGCATGTCGTAGTTCACCGAGCTCGTGTTGATGATGGCCGCCCCCTCCGCCAGGTTCGGCAGCGCGGCCTTCACCAGCCGGAACATGGCGTGGATGTTGATGTCGAAGGTGCGCGTCCACTCCTCGTCGCTGATCTCCTCGACGCTCTCGTGGCTCATCTGGTACGCCGCGTTGTTGACCAGCACGTCGATGCGCCCGAACTCCTGCACGGCCGCGCCCACCACGGCCTCGCACGTCGCCCGGTCGGCGAGGTCGCCCGGGATCAGGACGGCCTTGCGGCCCTCGGCCTCGACGTACCTGGCCGTGTCGCGCGCGTCGTCGTGCTCGTCGAGATAGGAGATGAGCACGTCGGCGCCCTCGCGCGCGAAGGCGATCGCGACCGCGCGGCCGATACCGCTGTCGCCGCCGGTGATGACGGCCGCCTTGCCGTTGAGCCGGCCGCTGCCGCGGTAGGTCTCCTCGCCGTGGTCGGGCTTGTTCGCCATCGCGCCGAGGGTGCCCGGTGGCTGCTGCTGAGGTTCGGACATGCCGCGACCGTTACCCGCCGCCCGCGGCGCGAAACGAAAACCCCTTCAGCCCCGGCGGCCCTGGGTGGCGACCCGGGCCGCCTCGAACAACTCGCGGGGCAGGCCGAGGAAGAACTGGCGCAGCAGGAAGATAGAAGGCGCTGACGCGTAGCCCATGTGCAGGAACTGGAACGCCTGCTGGAACAGGTACACGACGTAGAACAGGGCGGCTCGGACTTCGACCCGCCGACGCCGCCGCAGCCGGCGGCGAGGCCCGCGGCGCGGCGGGCGGCGATCGAAAACGGTCATCGGGGGTCCCTTCGCTGTTCATCGATGCGCGCCTGCGACTACGCCGTTCCCGGGTCCTCCCCACAAAGGGGGTTTGAAGTGTTTGTCGTGCGGCAACTACGTGGGCCATGGAGCTGTCGGTCACGCTGTCGTGCCGTCGCGACGAGACGCTGGTCGAGCTGGCCGGCGTGCTCGACTACGCCTCGGCGCCCTACCTGCGCCAGGTCGTCTACGAGCGGTTCGACGCGGGCTCGCACGCGATCACCATCGACGCCCAGCACCTCCGGCTGATCGACGCGGCCTCCGTCAAGGTGCTGCTCTACCTGCGGGAACGCGCCCTGAAGGCGGGCGGTGACCTGCGGCTGACGGACGCGCGGGGCACGGCGCTGACGGCGCTGGAGATCGCGGGCGTGGCCAAGGAGCTCGACGCCTACGGCGAGGCGGGCTGGCCGGTCGGGGACCGCGCCGGCGTCCCGGTCGACCTCGGGGCCCTGCACATCGGGCACGGGCACTGGCCCGTCGGCGCGACGGAACTGCTCCAGGAGTTGTACTCCCTGAAGCCCGCCGACCCCCGCCGCGCCCGGCTCCGGGACGAGGTCATCGCCCTGTGCCTGCCGGCGACGCGCAACATCGCCCGGCGCTATGCCGGGGCCGGCGAGCCGATGGGCGACCTCACCCAGGTGGCGGCGCTCGGGCTGATCAAGGCGGTCGACGGCTTCGACCCGGACCGCGGCATCGAGTTCGGCGCCTACGCGAGCCCCACGGTGGCGGGCGAGATCAAGCGGTACTTCCGCGACCGCACCGGCGCCGTGCGGGTCCCCCGGCGCCTGCAGGAGCTGCGCCTGGAGATGAACCGGGCGCGCGAGGAGCTCGGCTCGCGCCTGGGCCGCCCGCCCGGCCCCGAGGACCTCGCCGCGCACCTCGGGGCCGGCGTGGACGAGATCGGCGAGGTGATCACGGCCGGCCAGCTGCAGCGCCCGATGTCGATCGACGCGCCCGCCGCGGCCGACCACGACGAGGCGACGCTCGGCGACATGGTGGGCGGCGAGGACCCCGGCTACGAGCTGGCCGAGCTGCGCGCGTCGCTGCCCGCGGCGATGTCCGGGCTGCCGGAGCGCGAGCAGCGGATCATCGCGCTGCGCTTCTACGGCAACCTGAGCCAGTCCGAGATCGCCGCGCGGCTGGGCATGTCCCAGATGCACGTCTCCCGGCTGCAGGCCCACGCGCTGGGCTTCCTGCGCCGCCGCCTGGCCTGACCCCCGTCTCCGGTCACGGCTGGAGCAGCACCTTCACCGTGCCGTCCTTCTTCTGCTGGAAGGCCTCATACGCCGCCGGCGCGTCGGCCAGCGGCACCCGGTGCGTCGCGAAGGTCTCCACGCCGAGCGGGTCACCGTCGCCGGTCAGCAGCGGCAGGATGTCGCTGGCCCAGCGCTTGACGTTGGCCTGGCCCATCCGCAGCTGGATCTGCTTGTCGAACAGCACCATCATCGGCAGCGGGTCCGCCGTGCCGCCGTACACCCCGGACAGCGAGATCGTGCCGCCCCGCCGGACGGCGTCGATGGCCAAATGCAGCGCGGCGAGCCGGTCGACGCCGGCCTTGTCGATGAGCTTCTGCGCAAACGCGTCGGGCAGCAGGCCGGCCGCGGCCTGGGCAAGCTTGCCCGCGGGCGAGCCGTGCGCCTCCATGCCGACGGCGTCGATCACCGAGTCCGGCCCGCGGCCGCCGGTCAGCTCCCGCAGCGCGCCGGCGACATCGTCGTGCGCGTCGAGGTCCACGACCGCGACGCCGTTGGCGCGGGCCCGGGCGAGACGCTCGGGCACGAGGTCGACGCCGATGACCCGGTGGCCGCGGTAGGACGCGATCCGGCTCGCCATGTCGCCGATCGGGCCGAGGCCGAGCACGGCGAGGGTACCGCCCGGCGGGACGGCCGCGTACTCGACCGCCTGCCACGCGGTGGGCAGGACGTCGGAGAGGTACACGAACCGGTCGTCCGGCGGGCCCTCCGGCACCTTGATCGGGCCGAACTGGGCCTGGGGCACGCGCAGGTACTCAGCCTGCCCGCCCGGCACCCGCCCGTACAGCCTGGTGTACCCGAACAGTGCCGCGCCCTTGCCCTCGGCGCGCACCTGGGTCGTCTCGCACTGCGTCATCAGGCCCTGCGTACACATCCAGCAGTGCCCGCAGGAGATGTTGAACGGGATCACGACCCGGTCGCCGGGGCGCACGTTCGTGATGTCGGCGCCCACCTCCTCCACGATGCCCATGGGCTCGTGGCCGATGATGTCGCCCTCGGTCATGAACGGGCCGAGCACCTCGTACAGGTGCAGGTCGGACCCGCAGATGCCGCTGGACGTCACCCGGATCACGATGTCGTTGGCCTGCTCGAGGCGCGGATCCGGCACCTCGTCGACCCGTACGTCCCGCTTGCCGTGCCAGACCACCGCTTTCATGCCGGGCCGAATACCCCGGTGGATCACCCGAAAACAAAGACGCCGTCGGCGGGTTCGCGGGTACTGGAGGGCCGAGGACGACAAGGAGGGATCACCGTGACGCAGGTACATCAGCGGGATGTCGTCGACGTCCTACTGGCCCAGCACAGTGACATCAAGGCCCTGTTCAACCAGGTCGCCACGGCGCAGGGCGAGCAGAAGCGCGAGCGGTTCCAGGAGCTCGTGCGGCTGCTGACGATCCACGAGAGCGCCGAGGAGCAGGTCGTCCATCCGGCCGCACGCCAGGCTCTCGGCGACGACGGTCACCGGGTCGTCGACACGCGCCTGGAGGAGGAGAGGGAGGCCATGCGGGCGCTGGCCGAGCTGGACGACCTCGGCGTCGGGCACCCCGGGTTCGACGATCGGCTCGCGGCGCTGGCCGCGGACATCTTCGAGCACGCGGCGCACGAGGAGGCCGAGGAGTTCACGCGGCTGCGGGCGACCGTGGGGTCCGAGGAGCTGCAGCGAATGACGGCGGTGTTCGAGGCGGCCGAGAACCGCTAGCTCATGTCGTTTACACGCGAAGGCCCCGCCAGGCGGCGGGGCCTTCGTTCATGTTTCGGTCCGATCAGAGGCCGGGCCGGGGCACGTCACCGCGCCACGCGCCGGTGGCCTGACCGCGCTGCTCGATGAACTCCTTGAAGCGCATGGTGTCGGCCTTCACCTGCATCGAGTCGGCGCCGATGGCGCTGCCCGCCTTCTCGGTGAGGTTCTGCGGCTGCCAGTCGAGCTGGACGGTGACCCGCGTGTCGGTGTCGCCGAGGCGGTGGAACGTCACGACGCCCGCGTGCCGCGTGTCGCCGTCGGTGCTCTTCCACGCGATCCGCTCGTCCGCGTGCTGCTCGGTGATCTCGGCGTCGAACTCGCGCCGCACGCCGCCGATCTTCGTCACCCAGTGGGTGTGCCGGTCGTCGAGCTGACGGATGGACTCGACACCGCTCATGAACTGCGGGAAGGACTCGAACTGGGTCCACTGGTCATAGGCCGTGTGCACCGGGACGTGAACGTCGATGGACTCGGTGACCGTGCTCATGTCTACCTCCTTGCCGGTGTTGCTCTCCCCTTTCGAGTGCCCGGCAGCAACCGGCAGAAACGTAAGCGGGGTCACGTACCCCGGCCTCATGACCGGTAAAGTGCCCTCATGACGAGCACCCTCCGGCCACCCCGGGCCGGCCTGCGGGGCCTGACCCCGGCCCTGATCCCGCTCGGGCTGATGTTCCTGGCCGTCGGCATGTCCACGGCAGTGGTGTACCCGTTCCTCGCCCTGTTCCTCAACACCGACGTGCACGCCGGACCGGCCCAGGTGACCGCGTTCCTCGTCGCCGCGCCGCTGGCCGGGGTGCTCGTCACGACCCTCGTCGGCCGGCTGTCGGACCGCGGCCCGTACCGCCGCCGGATCCTCGTCGGCGCGGCCCTCGCGGGCATGGCCGGCACCGGGGTCACCGCGTTCGTGCGCGACTACTGGGTGCTGCTGGGGCTCACGGTGACCGCGACCGCGCTGTCCGGCTCGCTGTTCCCGCAGACGTTCGCGTACGCGCGGCAGGTCCTCGAGCGCGACAGCCCGGGCCGCGCGGCGCTGGGCATCAGCGCGATGCGCACGGTGTTCTCGCTCGCCTGGGTCGGCGGCCCGGCCCTCGCCGCGGTGCTGCTGGACGTCGGCGGCTTCGGGCTGCTGTACGGCACCGCCGCCGCCCTGTACGGGATCGCGGCCCTGGTGGCCACGCTGCGCCTCGAGGACCTCGCGCCGCCGCGCCGGGAGAACACCGAGGAGGACGCGTCGCCGCTCGCGGTGCCGCGCCTGGTGCTCGTGCTCACCATGGCCGCGTTCGTGCTGCTCCAGGTGCCGATGACGCTCGGCGTGCAGGCGCTGCCGTTGTTCATCGACCGGGACCTGCACCGCGACGCGTCGGCGGCGGGCCTGGTGCTGGGCCTGTGCGCGGCGCTGGAGATCCCGCTCATGCTCGGCCTGGGCGCCCTGACCACCCGGTTCAGGGTACGCACCCTGATCCTGATGGGCGCCGTGGCCGGGATCGCCTACCAGGCGATCGCGTGGTCGACCTCGAGCCTGTGGGTGCTCATCGCGGCCCAGCCGCTCAACGCCGTCTTCATCTCCGCGATCTCGGGCGTCGGGATCACCTACGTGCAGGACATGATGCCGGGCCGGCCCGGGCACGCCACGACGCTGTACACCAACACGTTCCCGGTCGGCGCGATGTTCGCGGGCTCGATCCTGGGCATCGCGGAGCACTTCGGGTACCGCAGCGCGTACGCCATCGGCACCGCGCTGTGCGCGGGCGGTCTGCTGCTGCTCGCGGTCCGCAGCTCCCGCCCGCGCACGTGACGGGACGGGCTCAGCGCAGGCTGTCGACGTCGATCACGAACCGGTAGCGCACGTCGGAGCGCAGGACCCGCTCGTACGCCTCGTTCACCGCGTCGGCGCCGATGACCTCGACGTCGGGGGCGATCCCGCGCTCGGCGCAGAAGTCCAGCATCTGCTGGGTCTCGGCGATGCCGCCGATGCTCGATCCGGCGAAGGACCGCCGGTTGCCGAACAGCGCGAACACCGGCACCGGCAGCGGCTGCGGCGGGGCGCCGACGCTGACGAGCGTGCCGTCCAGGCGCAGCAGGCCCAGGTAGGCCGCCATGTCGATCGGGGCGCTGACCGTGTTGATGATCAGGTCGAAGCTGTTCCTGAGCGCCTCGAACGTGGCCGGGTCGCCGGTGGCCTGGTAGTCCCGGGCGCCGAACGCGAGCCCGTCGTCCTTCTTGCCCAGCGTCTGCGACAGTACGGTCACGTCGGCGCCCATCGCCACGGCGATCTTGACCGCCATGTGGCCCAGGCCGCCGAGGCCGACCACCGCGACCTTCTTGCCGGGTCCGGCGTTCCAGTGCGCGAGCGGCGAGTAGGTGGTGATGCCCGCGCAGAGCAGGGGCGCCGCCTTCTCGTAGGGAATGTTCTCGGGCACCCGCAGGACGAAGTCGGCGTCGACCACGATATGGGTCGAGTAGCCGCCCTGCGTGACGGTGCCGTCACGGTCGACGCTCGCGTAGGTCCCGGTGTTGCCGTTGAGGCAGTACTGCTCCTGCCCGGCCCGGCAGTTCTCGCACTCGCGGCACGAGTTGACCATGCACCCGACGCCGACCCGGTCACCGACCGCGTGCCCGGTGACCTCGCGGCCGACCTCGGCGACCTGGCCGACGATCTCGTGGCCGACGGTGAGCGGGTACGCCACGTCGCCCCACTCCCCACGCACCGTGTGGATGTCGGAGTGGCAGATGCCGGCGTAGCGGATCTCGATGAGAACGTCGTGCGGCCCGAGGTCGCGCCGCTCGATCGTGGTTCGCACGAGCGGGTCGGTGGCCGAGGTCGCGGCGATGGCGTTGACTGTGCGCATGGTTCCAGGTAACCGCACCCGCGGCGCCGGTGGGAGGTTCTGGTGAAACGTGTACCAGCAGTACACCCCAGTTCGGCCCGGCCGGTCGTACCGTCGGAACCGTGAACAACCGAGTCGAGGTGCGCGAGTTCCTCACCTCGCGCCGCGCCAAGCTGACCCCGGACGCGGCCGGAATCCCGGCCGCCGGCCTGCGCCGCGTCCCCGGGCTGCGCCGCAGCGAGGTCGCCGCCCTGGCCGGGGTGAGCGTCGAGTACTACGCCAAGCTCGAACGCGGCCAGCTCGCGGGCGTCTCCGCCGGGGTGCTCGAGGCCATCGCCCGCGCCCTGCAGCTCGACGACGCCGAACGCGCCCACCTGATGCGCCTGGCCCAGGAGGCCAACGGCAGCAACGCGCTGCTGCGCCCGAGCCGCCGCCCGAAGCAGTGGACCGTCCGTCCCAGCCTGCAGTGGTCCCTCGACGCGATCACCGCCCCCGCGACCGTGGTGAACGGGCGGCAGGACCTGCTCGCGACCAACCTGCTCGGCCGGGCCATGTTCCACGACCTGTACGGCGACCCGTCCCGTCCCCCGAACTTCGGCCGGTTCACGTTCCTCGACAGCGCCGCGCACCGCTTCTACCCCGACTGGAACCTGTTCGCCGACATGACCGTGGCGAACCTGCGCACCGCCGCCGGCGTCGACCCGCACGACAAGGGCCTGCACGACCTGGTCGGCGAGCTGTCCACCCGCAGCGACGACTTCCGCCGCCGCTGGGGCTCGCACAACGTGCGCATCCACGGCACCGGCGTCAAGCACTTCCACCACGGCGTCGTCGGCGACCTCGCCCTGGCCTACGAGAGCACGGCCCTGGTCGCCGAGCCCGGGCTCGTCCTGACCATCTACGCGGCCGAGCCCGACTCGCCGACCGCGCACGCCCTCACGCTGCTGGCCTCCTGGGCCGCCACCAGCGACACCGGACTGTCCGCGGCGCCGGCCCGCTAGGCCGCGGCCGGGTCAGGAGCGCCGCCAGTCCTCCGGGGGCGCCAGGGTCGGATGGCGTACCGGGGGCAGGACCGCCGTCACCGTCGCGTAGCCCTCGGCCAGCAGGGCGACGTCGGAGCCCGGGACCCGCTCGGCGCCGCGCTCCTTCAGGGCGGTGCGCACGAACCCGGTACCGCTCTCCACGAGCGTCATCTGCACCTGCCCGAACGGGGCCAGGGTCGCCGGGCGCAGGCCGGCGACGGCCTCCAGCGGGCGGTCGGGGACGTTGAGGTTGAGGGCGGTGCCCTCCGGGGCCGCGGCCAGCCAGTCCAGCAGGCCGGCCGCGATCGCCGCGGCGGTGGGCCAGCAGCGGCGGGCGTCGTCCGCGGCGGGCAGGGCGTTCAGCGCCGGGTCGCCGAGGATGTCGAGGGAGACCGCGAGGCCGCGCAGCCCGTCGGTGGCCCCGGTGAGCACGGCGCCGACGGTGCCGGAGTGCAGCACCGCGTGGCCCGCGTTCGCGCCGCGGTTGATCCCGGACAGCAGCGCGTCGGGGCGCCCGCCGAACGCGCCGAGGCCGGCGAGCACGGCGATGTACGCGGGCGAGGCCGGCACGGAGTACACCGGCACGCCGGCCAGCCCGTCGAGCTCGACGGCCTCGTAGAGCAGCCGGCCCCCCTCGACCGTCGCGCTCAGCGCGGCCCCGGCCCCGCTGACCTCGGCGTGCGGCGCGGCCACCACCACGTCGTGCCCGGCCGCGCGCACGACCTGGGCCAGGTGCCGTATCCCGGGCGCGCCGACCCCGTCGTCGTTGGTGACGACGATCCGCACCGCTACCGCTCCCACGACTCGAGGCGGGTCCGGCCGATGAGCTCCCGGACGGCGTCGCCGCGGCCGGAGCCGAGGCCGTGCCGGGTGACGTTGAGCGCGCCCGCGGCCGCGCCGGTGCGCACGGCCTCCTCGACGTCGCCGCCGTGGGCGAGCACGGCGGCCACCCCGGCGGTCATCGAGTCCCCGGCCCCGCGGTGGTCGACCACCTCGAGCTTCGGCCCGTGTACGGTCGCCACCCGGCCGTCGTCGTAGACCGCCAGCGCCGGCTCGCCCGCGCGGCTGACGAGCACCGTGCCGGCGCCCTCCGCGCGCAGCGTGCGGGCGGCGTCCACGAGCGCGGGCACGTCGTCGCCGGTGGCCCGGCCGTCGTCGAGGAGCTCCTCGTGGCTGACCTTCACGAACGCGGCCCCGCCGGCCACCGCCGCGGCGAGCAGGTCCCCGGAGAGGTCGGCGACCACGGTGCTGCCGTTGGACCCGAGGTCGGCGGCGAGGCGCCGGTACGTGTCAGGGTTCACGATCGCCGGGTCGGCCGGCCCGCTCAGGACGCTGACGTCGGCGCGCAGCCCCGCCACGAGCGAGGTGTTGTACAGCTCGTCGAGGTCGTGGCGGGTCAGCGGCGGGCCGGGATGGTCCGCGATCTGGGTGCGCTCGCCCTCGCGGCGGTCGTGGACGTACCAGCCGCTGCCCGCGCCCCGGTCGACCGTGTGCAGCGCGATGCCCGGGTCCAGGTGGCCGAGCAGGTCGCTCAGCACCGAGCCGATCTCGCCGCCGACGCCGACGCACAGGTCGACCTCGCACCCGAGCGAGGCGAGCATGCGGGCCTGCCACACGCCCTGCCCGCCCGGGTGCACGTGCAGCTCCTCGTGGCCGGCCTGTCGTTCGATCGTCACCGTCAGTACCGGGGCGGGGGCGAACACCATCACGCGGCCGCTCATACCCCGGTATTGCCCGCCTCAGGGGCGCCCGAACCAGGTTTCGAGGGCCTTGTCGAGCCCGTCGAGCGCCGGGCCGCCCCAGGCGACGACGCCGTCCGGGCGGACGAGCAGGTTCTCGGGGCCGGGCACGGCGGTGACGCGCCCGGCCCAGCCGGCGGCGAGGCGGGTCGCGGCCCCGCCGGGGGTGGCGTCGAGCAGGAGGCCGCCCGGCGTGCGCAGCAGCTCGTAGAGGCGGGCGGCGCCGACAGGCCGGTCCGCCGCGACGCGACCGGCCTCCGGGTGCTCGCCCGGGATCGGGTACGGCCGGTCGACGCCGGTCATGAGCCGGGACACGTGCGCGTTGGGCTCGTCGTAGGCGAGCAGCTCGGTGAAGAGCTCACGCAGGGCCGACGTCTGCGGGTCGGGGCGCATGAGGGCGATCTGGGCGCGGGTGTTGGCCAGCGCGGTCGCGGCGACCGGGGCGCGCTCCTCGTGGTACGTGTCGAGCAGCCCCTCGGGCGCCCACCCGGCGATGGTGGCGGCGAGCTTCCAGCCGAGGTTTGCCGCGTCCTGGAACCCGAGGTTGAGGCCCTGGCCGCCGAACGGCGGGTGCACGTGCGCCGCGTCGCCGGCCAGAAGCACACTGCCTTCGCGGTACCGTGTCGCCTGCCGCGTGTTGTCCGTCCACCGGGTGCCGGTGATCAGGGCGTTCACGACCACGTCGGTGCCCGAGACCCGGCGCAGGCTCGCCTCGATCTCCGCGCGGTCCAGCGGGCGGTCGCGGTCGGCCGGCGGCCCGTCGAACTCGACGGTCAGCACGCGCTGCGGGCCGGGGCCGTAAACCACCATGCCGGTACCGGTGCGGTGCCAGCCCTTCTCCAGCGGGTTGGGCCCGGCGATGTCGACGAGCGCCTGGCGGCCGGTGATGGTGGCCCCGGTGCCCTCGAACCCGAAGCCGGCCAGGCGGCGCACGGTGCTGCGGCCGCCGTCGCAGCCGACCACGAACCGCCCCGTGACGGTCGTGGTCCCGCCGGCGTGCGCCACCTCGACGCGCTCGCCGTCCAGGCCCGTCACCTCGCAACCGCGCACCACCGGCACGCCGAGCTCGCGCGCGTACGTCTCCAGGACCGCCTCGACCTGCGGCTGCGGCGCGAAGATGGGCATCGTGCGCAGCTCGGGCGCGCCGCGCAGCAGCCACAGGCCGGCGAAGTGCCCGAGGGGCCGGCCGGTGCCCAGGGCGGCCAGGACGCCCGGGTCCGGCGCCGGGAACCGCTCGAGCAGGCCCCGCTGGTCGAAGACCTCCGCGGACGACGGGCCGACCGAGCCGGCCTTGATCTGCTGGGACGGCTCGGACAGCCGCTCCAGCACGACCGCGTCCACCCCGTAGCGGCGCAGTTCGGCGGCGAGGAACAGCCCGACCGGCCCGGCACCGACTACCATCACGTCGTACAAATTCTTGAGTTCCACAAACATTAGGGTAACCCAAAAATGCTGCGAGAGGAAAAGAAGGCCCGCGCCCGGGCCGCCATGGCCGACGCGGCCGCCGCGCTCTTCGCCGAGCACGGCTACGACGGCGTGGCGATGACGCAGGTCGCGCGGGCCGCCGGGGTGTCCGAGCAGACGCTGTACAACTACTTCCCGACCAAGGAGTCGCTCGTCTTCGACCAGGCCGACGCGTTCGAGGCGACGATGCTGGCCACGCTCGCGGGGCACGGGCCGGACGGGGACCTGCTGGACGCGTACCGACGCTGGCTCGACGCTTTTCTGCTGGGCCCGGCCGCCCGTCGCGCGGTCGAGAACCCCGGCGGCATGGTCCGCCTCGTCGCCGGCAGCGACGCCCTGCGCCGGGCGCTGCTCGACCTCGCCCACCGCGTCGCCGGCGCGCTCGGCCCCGAGCTGGAGCGGACCGCCGGGTACGCGCCGGCCGCCGCCACCGCCCTCGCCGACGGCCTGGTCGCCGTGTTCGTGCGCACCGTCGAGCGCCTCGGCGCGGCCCCGAACCGCCGCGCCGTCCCGGCCGTGACCCGCCGCGCCCACGAGGCCCTCGACGCGCTGCGCCCGCTGGTACATTCGCGATCATGAAGGGGACCGCGCTCTGGACCGGCAACTTCACGCGGTACTTCCTGGCCCGCACCGTGTCCGTCTTCGGCGACGCGATGCTCATCGTCGCCTCGGCCCTGGCCGTCGGCCACCACTACGGCGCCACGGGCGTCGGCCTGGTGCTGGCCGCGTTCTCGATCCCGTTCCTGGCGAGCATCCTCTTCGGCGGCGTCTTCGCCGACCGGATCGGCGCCCGCCCGCTGATGCTCGGCGCCGACCTCGTCCGGCTGGTCGCCCAGGGCAGCGTGGCCGCGGCCTTCTTCCTGGGCACCCCGGCGCTGTGGCTGCTGCTCGTGTGCTCGGCGGTGCACGGCGCCGCCTCGGCCGCGTTCCAGCCCGGCGTCAACGGCATGGTCCCGCTGGTCGCCACCGACCTGCACCGCGCCAACGCCACCATCAAGGTGTCCCAGTCCATCGCGCAGCTGCTCGGCCCGGCCACCGCCGGCGTGGTCTTCGGCCTCCTCGGCGCCGGCCCGCTGTACGCCACCGACGCCGCCACGTTCGCGGTGAGCGCGGCCTGCCTGGCGGGCCTGCGCCTCGGCGCCATGCCGCCCCCCGACACCGCCACGTCCCCGCTGCGCGACCTGGCCGCCGGCTGGCACGAGTTCCGCTCCCGCACCTGGATCTGGAGCGTCATCCTGGTCTGGGTGGTGTACGGCGTCCTGCTCTTCGGCCCGCTCATCCCCCTCGGCTCGGTGCTCATCAGCGGCCGCCTGGGCGCGCCCGCCTACGGCTGGACCGAGTCGGGCCTCGCCGCGGGCGCGATCGCCGGCGGCCTGCTCGCCCTGCGCCTGCGCCCCCACCGCCCTTTGGCGGCCGGCGCGGTCGCCATGTTCGGCTACGGCCTGCTACCGCTGGCGATCGCCCTGCACGCGCCCCTGACCCTGCTCCTGACCGCGGCGGCGGCCAACGGCGCCGCGTGGTCGTTCTGGTCGGTGATGTGGCAGACGAGCGTGCAGACCCACGTGCCGCCGGAGATGCTCAACCGCATCACGTCGTACGAGGTCTTCGGCTCCGACGGCAGCCTGCCCATCGGCCAGGCCCTGGCGGGGCCGGTGGCGGCCCTGGTCGGCGCCGAGGCGGTGCTGGGCTTCTCGGTGGGGGTGAGCGTCCTGGGCTGCGTGGCCCTGCTGCTCATCCCGGCGGTGCGCGCCCTGCAGCGCAGCGAGCCCCACGTACCCGCCGCCGACACCCGGGTCAGCCCGTAACGGCTCGGGCGGCTAGTCTCCGCCGGCGACGCCTGCGTGGGTCAGGTCCTCGGGCACGACGATCCGCTCGTACAGCTCGTCGCTCACCCCCCGGCGCAGCGCCGCCTCCTTGAGGGTCAGGTTCTCGTCGATCGCCAGGTGGGCTATCGACGACGCCTTGTCGTAGCCGATGACCGGGGACAGGGCGGTGACCATCATGACCGAGCGCTCGACGTCCTGCCGCAACTGGCCGTGGTCCAGCTGGACGCCCTCGACGAGGAACTCGCGGAAGTGGTCGGCGGCGTCGCCGAGGATGCGTACCGAGTGCAGGACGTTGTTGATGATGACCGGGCGGAAGGCGTTGAGCTCGAAGTTGCCCTCGTTGCCGGCGACGGCCACCGCGGTGTCGGAGCCGAGTACCTGGATGCAGACCATGAGCATGGCCTCGGCCTGGGTCGGGTTCACCTTGCCGGGCATGATCGAGGAGCCGGGCTCGTTGGCGGGCAGGATCAGCTCGTGCAGCCCGGCGCGCGGGCCGGAGCCGAGCCAGCGCATGTCGTTGGCGAACTTGAACAGCGCCGTGGCCACGCCGCGCAGGGCGGCCGAGACCCGGACCAGGGTGTCCAGCGAGCCCTGGGCGGCGAACTTGTTCGGTACCGTCACGAACGGCCGGCCCGTCAGCTCGGCGATCGTCCGGGCGCTGTCCGCGTCGAAGCCGGGCGGCGCGTTGAGGCCGGTGCCGACGGCGGTGCCGCCCATGGCGAGGCGGTACAGGCCGGCCATTGTCGCGGTGAGGTGTGCGGTCGCGTCCTCGATCTGGGCGGCGTAGCCGGACCACTCCTGGCCGACGGTGAGCGGCGTCGCGTCCTCCAGGTGGGTCCGGCCGATCTTGACGACGTGCGCCCACTCCCGGCTCTTGCGCTCGGTGGCGCCGTGCAGCCGGGCGAGCGCCGGCAGCAGGTGCTCCTCGATCGCGGTGACCGCGGCGATGTGCATGGCGGTCGGGAAGGTGTCGTTGGACGACTGGCCCATGTTGACGTCGTCGTTGGGGTGCACCGGGGTCTTGGACCCGAGCCGCCCGCCGACGAGCTGGATCGCCCGGTTGGAGATGACCTCGTTGACGTTCATGTTCGACTGGGTGCCGGAGCCGGTCTGCCAGACGTACAACGGGAACTCGCGGTCGAGCTCGCCCGCGATCACCTCGTCGGCCACCCGCGAGATCAGGCCGGCCTTCCACTCCGGCATCCGCCCGGCGTTCGCGTTGATGCGCGCGGCGGCCTTCTTGACGTAGCCGTAGGCGTGGTAGACCGCCTTCGGCATGCGGTCTTCGCCGATGTCGAAGTGCACCAGCGAGCGCTGCGTCTGCGCGCCCCAGTAGTGGTCGGCCGGGACGGCGACCGTGCCGAGGGAGTCGGTCTCGTCGCGGGTGCCGATGGTGTCGAGGCCGATCGGCACGTCGAGCACGGCGGGCCCGCCGGCCGGGTTGTGTGCGGCCATCGCCGTCACCCGGCCTTGACCGGGCGGTACTCGGGCCGCCACATCGCGTCCTGCACCTGCTGGACCGGGTCGGTCAGCTCGGCCCGGGCCAGGCCCTCCGCGGCGGCCTGCTTCGCGACCGCGACGGCGACCGTGGCCGACACCGCGCGCAGGCTCTCCACGTGCGGCAGCAGGGACGCGCCGGGGGTGCTCACGTCGACCAGGCCGGCGACGGCCTCGGCGGCGGCGGCGAACATGCCGTCGCTGACCCGCTTCGCCCGGGCCACGATGGCGCCGAGGCCGAGCCCGGGGTACAACAGGGCGTTGTTCGCCTGTCCGATGCCGAAGGTGACGCCCTTGTACGTGACCGGCGCGACCGGGATGCCGGTGGCGATCAGGCCGCGCCCGTCGGTCCACGCGATGAGCTGCTCCGGCATCGCCTCGATGCGCTCGGTCGGGTTGGACAGCGCGAAGATGATCGGCCGGTCCGCCTGCGCGGCCATCTCCCGGATCACCGCCTCGGTGAAGGCGCCGTGCACGGTCGAGGTACCGATCAGCATGGTCGGGCGGACCCGGGCGACGACCTCCGTCAGCCCGATCCCGCCGTTGCGCCGCCAGCCCGCGACCTCGGCGGCCGGCCGGGCGTACGGGGTCTGATAGTCGCGCAGGGCGGTCATGTCGTCGGTGAGCAGGCCCGGCCGGTCGAGGCACCAGATCTGCCGGGTGGCGGTCTGCCGGTCCGCCCCGTCGCGGATCATCGCGTCGCGCAGCTGGTCGGCGATGCCCACGCCGGCGGTACCGGCGCCGAAGACGACGATCCGCTGCTCGCGCATCCGGGTGCCGGCCACGCGCACGGCCCCGAGCGCCGCGGCGAGCACGATCGCGCCGGTGCCCTGCATGTCGTCGTTGAACGTGCACACCCGGTCGCGGTAGCGCTCCAGGATCCGCCGGCCGTTGCCGGGCCCGAAGTCCTCCCAGTGCAGCAGGGCGTTCGGGAACAGCTTGGTCGCCGCCCGGACGTACGCGTCGATGAACTCGTCGTAGCACGGCCCCCGCACCCGGGTGTGCCGGTTGCCGAGGTAGTCCGGATCATTGAGCAGTTCTTCGTTGTTGGTACCGACGTCGAGCGCGATCGGGATCACCCTCCCGGGGTCGACGCCGGCCGCCGCGGTGTAGACGGCGAGCTTCCCGACCGCGATGCCGATCCCGCCGGCGCCCCAGTCCCCGATCCCGAGGATCTCCTCGGCGTCGGAGGCGACGATCAGGTCCACGTCGTCCGCCCCCAGCCCGGAGTCGGCGAGCGCCGCCTCCACCCGCTCGGGCTCGTCGATCGACAGGTACACCCCGCGCGGGCGGCGGTACTCGTGGCTGTACCGCCTGATCGCCTCGCCCACCGTCGGGTCGTACACGACGGGCAGCATCTCGCGCAGGTGCTCGGCCAGCAGCCGGTAGAACAGCACCTCGTCGTTGTCCTGCAGCATGGCCAGGAACGTGTTCTTGTGCAGGTCGGACGGCTGGCGGTGGTACTGCTCGTAGACCCGCCGCGCCTGCTCGTCCAGGGACAGCACGGTCGGCGGCAGCAGCCCCTCCAGGCCGAGCGCCGCCCGCTCCTCCCGGGTGAACGCCGTACCCTTGTTGAGCAGCGGCGTTTCGAGCACCTCCGCCCCGCGTGCCGTGGTGACGAACGCACCGTTCTCGGATCGGAACTTCCGCCTCGCGGTCACCCGCGTCGCCGTCGTCATCGGACCGCCTCCCGCCTGTCGTCGGTACCGCGGGTGCACTACCCAGCCCCGGAGGCTTACTCCCGGGCCGTGCCACTCAGTCGCTGTCGAACCAGACCCAGAAGTCCGGCTTGGCCGGCACCCCCGCGGCGGTGAGGAGCTCGGTCACCGCGTCGCGGTTCGACTCGATGGGCCGCCCGTCGCCGAGCGCGCCGCGGGCCACCAGGTCGGCGAAGCACGCCGCCAGCCGGTCCTGCGCCGGGGCGCCGTCCGGGGTGCGGCCGAGCCGGGCCTCCAGGTCGGCGGTCAGCGGCTCCAGGGAGTCGTACGGGGTGACGACGCTGTAGCCGTACTCGCGCCCGGGATCGCCGGGGCGGGCGCCGTAGTCGTAGAACTCGCTGAACGAGATCCGGTTCTCGATGGAGGAGACGAGCAGGGTCAGGGAGAACAGGCAGTCGGTGTCCGCGCGGTTGGTGTGCAGCAGCCGGTACCGCCGCTCGAACCGCTCCTCGAACTCGAGGCCGAGCTCCTCGTAGAGCGCGGCGACCGGGCCGGCGTGCGTGCCGGACGCGTCCGCGAACGCGGTGAAGGCCGCGATGAACCGGCCGATCCGGTCGCCCGCCGCAATGTCCACAATGGACGCGGGATGGGCCGCGGCGAGGTGCCCGGTCAGGCGGTCGATGTCGTCGTACTCGGTCACGACGTGCCGCCGCCCGTCGTCCCCGCCGTACTCGGCGAACGTGATCGCCGGCGGGCGGCCGTCGGGGGCGACCGTGAGCGTGGCGTGGCGGGACAGGTGCACCCACGGGACGGTGCTGTCGCGGCGCACCAGCAGCCCGGCCGCGGCGAGCAGGTCGGCGACCCGTTCCCGGGCGGCCATCGGCGGCAGGTCGAGCTTGCCCCGCGCGGCGAGGTCGGCCACGGCGGCGACGAGCGGCCCGGGGTCGGCGTCGAGGCGCGCCTCGGCCCGGAACGACGTGAAACGCCCCATCCAGCCGGATCCGTCGCCCGTGTACTTCTCCGTGAACACCAGCGCGTCGCGCACGGCGACGGCGAGCGTGCGCTGATGGCCGGTCGGCGTCGTGGAGGTGTGGAGGACCTGCTCCGCGCTCATGCCAACACGGTAGATAGGGTCCGCCAATGGACGTGACAGTGCGTGGTGTCGCGGACGCTCGGCGAGCCCGGCTGGGCGCACAGCACCGTCCTGCGCGACGAGGTCGCGGCGCTCGGCCGGGGCCGGCGGCTGTTCGACGGCCCGGCGGCGCCGGGCGGGCTCCGGCTGGTGGAGGCGCGCGCCTTCGCGGCGGGCATCGTACTCGTGAGGTACAGAACGGTTTGACACGCCCCTCGCGAGGGTAAGCGGCGAGTCCATGGACAGCCCGTGTACGGCGTAGGACCTGTGAGCATGACCGAGCCCCGGGGGATCGTCGTAGTCGGCGCCTCCGCTGGTGGTGTGGAAGCGCTGCGCACGTTCGTGGGTGGGCTTCCCGCTGACCTTCCCGGCGCGGTGTGCGTGGTGCTGCACGTCCCCCGCACCGGGACGAGCGCGCTCCCGCAGATCCTGAGCCGGTCGGGGCCGCTGCCGGCCGTGCACGGCACGGACGGCGCCGCACTGGAGGCCGGTTGTGTGTACGTCGCACCGCCCAACCAGCACCTGCTGATCCGCGACGGGCGGATGCGGCTCTCGCACGGCCCGGTGGAGAACGGCCACCGGCCCGCGGCCGACCCGCTGTTCCGCTCGGCCGCCCGCTGGTGGGGCGCGGCCGCGCTCGGGGTGGTGCTGTCGGGCAACCGGGACGACGGCGCCTACGGCCTGTCGGAGATCGTCCGGCAGGGCGGCTCCGGGTTCGTGCAGGATCCGGGGGAGGCCCTCTACCCGTCGATGCCGAACCACGCGGTCGCGCAGGTGCCGACGGCCCGGACGCTCCCGGCCGGGCGGATGGGGGCGACGCTCGCCGAGCTGCTCGCGGAGCTGCCGGGGCCGGCGCCGCGGGAGGTGGTGGAGTTGGCGGAGATCGACGTGGAGGACGCGATGGCGGCCATGGAGGACGTCACCGCCGACGAGGTCGGCGGCATACCGGCCGGGTTCGGGTGCCCGTCGTGCCACGGCGCGCTGTTCGAGCTGCCCGCGGCCCCCGGGCGGTTCCGCTGCCGGGTCGGGCACGCCTGGTCGGCGCCCGGGCTGTTGGACGAGCTCGGCGGGTCGCTGGAGGGCGCGCTGTGGATGGCGCTGCGCAGCCTGGAGGAGAAGGCCGCGCTGAGCCGCCGCATGGCGAGCGCGGCGAAGCTGCGCGGCTACGGGTCCACGGCGCTGCGCTACGGCGAGGCGGCCGACGAGGCCGAGACCGCCGGCAAGACCATCCGGCACCTGATCGAGCGGCTCGCCGCGCTGGAGAACGACGTCCCGGAGGACGCGCTGCCATGAATGCCGAGGCCGACGAGCTGACCTGCACGCACGAGCCGGACTTCCCGGTGACGGTGCTGCACGCGAAGGGGCGGCTGACCTTCGCCACCGTGCCCGAACTGCGCAACTGCGCCCAGAAGGCGCTCACCGACCAGCCCGAGGTGCTGATCGTCGACGTGTCCGGGCTCGAGGCCGGCGACGACATCACCCTGACCGCCCTGCCCATGCTGGCCCGGCAGGGCGCGGAGACCGGCACCGACGTGATGATCGTCGGGCCGCGGCCGCACCTGCGCGAGCAGCTGGACCGGCTCGGCGTCGCGCGCCGGGTGGCGGTGCACGCCGACCTCGCCGGCGCCCTGAGCGCCCACGCGCGCCTGCCCGGGCCGCGGCGGCTGGAGCTCGACCTGCCGGCCGAGCCGCACTCGACAAGCGCGGCCCGCGAGCTCGTCGACCGGGCCTGCGTCCAGTGGAAGGTGGGGCACCTGGCCGACACCGCGGCGCTGATCGTCACCGAGCTGGTCGCCAACGCGGTCGAGCACGCCGGCACGCCGATCCGGGTCCGCGTCGCGCTGCGCAACCGGCACCTGCACGTGGCCGTGCGCGACGAGAGCCCGCTGCCGCTGGAGCGCTCCGCCGACGACGAGGAGCCCGGGCGGGGGCTGCTGATCGTGGAGGGCATGTCCTCGGCATGGGGATGCGTGCACACCGCGGGCGGGAAGGTGGTGTGGGCGACGCTGCGCCTGCCGATCAAGCGGTAGCGTGGCGCGGTGACCCAACCCGACCCGGACTTCGAGGCGCTGTTGGTCTACCTCAAGGAGGCCCGCGGCTTCGACTTCACCGGCTACAAGCGGTCGAGCCTGATGCGGCGGGTCGAGCGGCGGATGGCCCAGGTCCCGCCGAACGACTACGCGGAGTACCTCGACTACCTCCAGGTCCACCCGGACGAGTTCACGGCGCTGTTCAACACCATCCTGATCAACGTGACCGGGTTCTTCCGCGACCCGGACGCGTGGGCGACGCTGAGCCGCGAGGTGCTGCCGCGCCTGACCGACGAGCACGACGGGCCGCTGCGCGTGTGGAGCGCCGGCTGCGCGTCCGGCGAGGAGGCGTACACGCTGGCCGTCGTCCTGGCCGAGGCGATGGGACCGGAGCAGTTCCGGGAGCGGGTCAAGATCTACGCGACCGATGTCGACGAGGAGAGCCTCGCCCACGCGCGGCAGGCCACCTACGCCGAGCGCGACCTGGCCCACCTGGAGCCGGAGCTGCTGGAGCGGTACTTCGAGCCCTCCGGCCCCCGCCTCACGTTCCGCAAGGATCTGCGCCACTCGGTCATCTTCGGCCGCAACGACCTGGTGCAGGACGCCCCGATCAGCCGAATCGACCTGCTGGTCTGCCGCAACGCGCTGATGTACTTCAACGCCGAGACCCAGACCCGCATCCTGTCGCGGTTCCACTTCGCGCTCGCCCCGGGCGGCGTGCTGTTCCTGGGCAAGGCCGAGATGCTGCTGAGCCACGCCAACCTGTTCACGCCGCTGGACCTCAAGCGGCGGATGTTCCGCAAGGTGTCCCGGCCGGTGCTCAACGGCGGCGGGTACCTGGCCGAGCAGCCGCACGTCCCGCCCCGCACCGAGCTGTCCGGGCTCGACCGGCTGCGCAACGAGGCCTTCATGGCCAGCCCCGTGGCCCAGGTCGTGGTCACCGCCGACGGGCTGGTCGCGCTCACCAACCGGCACGCGGAGACGCTGTTCGGGGTCTCGCCGCGCGACATCGGCCGCCCGTTCCGCGACCTCGACCTGTCCTACCGCCCGGTGGAGCTGCGGGGGTACATCGAGCAGGCGCAGGTCGAGCGCCGGGTGACCCGGATCGACGACATCGAGCTCGTGACCTCGGCGAGCGAGAAGCAGTACCTCAATATCCAGATCCACCCGCTCATCGACTCCGACGCGGGCCTGCTCGGCGTCGTCGTGATCTTCCAGGACATGACCGCGGCGCGGCGCCTGCAGGACGAGCTCGAGCACGCCAACCGGCAGCTGGAGACCGCGTACGAGGAGCTGCAGTCCACCAACGAGGAGCTGGAGACCACCAACGAGGAGCTGCAGTCCACGGTCGAGGAACTGGAGACCACCAACGAGGAGCTCCAGTCCACGAACGAGGAGCTGGAGACCATGAACGAGGAGCTGCAGTCGACCAACGACGAGCTCCAGTCGATCAACGACGAGCTGCGGGAGCGCACCACCGAGCTCAACGACGCCAACTCGTTCATGGAGGCGATCCTCACCAGCCTGCAGGCCGGCGTGGTCGTGCTCGACCGCGAGATGCACATCCTGGTGTGGAACCGCCGCTCCGAGGACCTGTGGGGCCTTCGCCCGGACGAGGCCGCCGGCCAGCACTTCCTCAACATCGACATCGGCCTGTCCACGGCCCGGCTGCGCCCGGCCATCCGCGAGGTGCTGGCCGGCCGGTCGGAGCGCGAGGAGGTCGAGCAGTCGGCGGTGAACCGCCGCGGGCGCACGATCGACCTGCGCGTGGTGTGCTCGCCGCTGACCAGCGAGACCTCCGGTGTGATCGGCGCGATCCTCGTGATGGAGGCGGGCGCTACCAATCCGGCCGCTACCGGTGCGACGCCGCCTACATCGGCATAGCGTTGGGGGCTAGGGGGCGGCCATGGAGTTGACGATCACGATGTCACAGCGCCCGGATGCAACCCTGCTCGAGTGCGCCGGGGTTCTCGACTACGCCTCGGCGCCGTACCTGCGGCAGATCGTGTTCGAGCAGTTCGACGCGCGGACCGCGCACGTGGCGGTCGACGTGACCCAGGTCCGCCTGGTCGACGCGGCCGCCATCAAGATTCTGCTGTACCTGCACCGGCGGGGCGAGCAGCTCGACGCCGGCCTGCAGGTCACCGGGGCGGCCGGCGTGGCGCTCTCGGCCCTGGAGATCGCGGGGGCGGCGAAGCAGCTCGGCGTGTACGACCAGCTGGACTGGCCGGTCCAGGAGCGCGACCGCCGGCCCGTCGACCTCGACGCGGTCGAGCTCGGGCACGGGCAATGGCCGGCCGGCGTCACCGAGTCGCTGCTGCGCATGGCCCAGCTCCCCGCCGGCGACCGCGGCCGGGCCCGGGTCCGCGACCAGGTGATCGAGCGGTGCCTGCCGGCCGCGCACCGCCTCGCCCGCCGCTACGACAGCGGCAGCGAGCCCGCCGCCGACCTGGCCCAGGTCGCCGCGCTCGGCCTGATCAAGGCGGTCGACGGCTTCGACCCGCAGCACGGCACCGAGTTCGGGCCCTACGCGACGCCCACGATCACCGGCGAGCTCAAGCGCCACTTCCGCGACCGGGCCTCCGGCATCCGGCTGCCGCGCCGGCTGCAGGAGCTGCGGATGGCCGTCAACCAGGCCCGGGACGGGCTCACCCAGCAGCTCGGGCGGTCGCCGACGGTGAACGACATCGCGCACGAGACCGGCCTCACCGACGAGCAGGTCATCGAGGCGATGGAGGCGACCCGCGCGTACCGGCCGCTGTCCCTCGACGTGCCCACGCCCGGCATGGACGACGACAGCACCATGCTCGACACGATCGGCGGCGACTCGCCCGAGTTCGGCCTGGTGGAGTACCGCGAGTCGCTCAAGCGCCTGATCTCCCGGCTGCCCGGGCGCGAGCAGCGCATCCTGTCGCTGCGCTTCTACGGCAACCTCTCCCAGCTGGAGATCGCCAAGCAGGTCGGGCTGTCGCAGATGCACGTCTCGCGGCTGCTCGCCCACTCCCTCGACTTCCTGCGCCGCCACCTGCAGGACGACTAGGGGCTGTATCGAAGTGGGGGTCGGAGCGAGGCGAGGCTCAGGCGTCGGCCGGGGCCGCGCCGGGCGCGCCCCGATACCGGGGTGGTTCCAGGCGGCGTCTGAGTCCGCCGCAGCCCGGCCATCCACTTCGATACAGCCCCTAGCCGGTCACCATCCGCCCGGCGGCGCCTCCAGGTGCACGACCTTTGTCGCCGTCATCTCGTCGAGCAGCTCCGGGCCGTAGCCGAAGCCCTGCCCGCTGCCCCGGCGCGGGTGCGCGGCCCCGCCGGGTGCGCCGCCGAACACTGCATTGATCTTGACGGTACCCGTCTCGAGCTGCTGCCACGCCCGGTGCGCGCGGCTCATCGAGCCGGTCAGCACCGTCGCCGCCAGCCCGAAGGGCGAGCGGCTGGCCCGGCGCAGCCCCTCGTCGAACGATGCCACGGTCACGACCGGCGCCACCGGCCCGAACGTCTCGCTCTCCACCACCCGCATCTCGTCGGTGCACCCGGACAGCACGGTCGGCGGGTACCAGGCGCCGGGGCCCTCGGGCACCACGCCCCCGGCGAGCAGCGTCGCGCCGCGGTCCAGGGCGTCGACGACCTGCCCGTGCACGGCGATGCGGTGCCGCACGTCGACCAGCGGCCCGATCTCGAACGCGGCCGCCTCCTTGACCAGCGCGGTCAGGAACTCCTCGGCCACGTCCCCGTGGACGTAGATGCGTTCGACGGCGACGCAGACCTGCCCGGCGTTGGCGAACACGCCCAGCGCGGCCTGGGCGGCGGCCCACGCCGGGTCCACCCCCGCGTCGACGATGAGCGGGTCGCTGCCGCCGTTCTCCAGCAGCACCTTGGCCCCGGTGCGGGCGGCCGCGGCGGCGATCGCGCGGCCGGTGGCGGTCGAGCCGACGTGCGCGACCACGTCGACCGCGGACTCGGCCAGCGCCGCCCCGGTCGCGGCGGCGCCCGCGAGCATCGACAGCACGCCCGGCGGGAGGTGCGGGGCGAGCAGCGCGGTCAGTTGCCAGCCGGTGGCCGGGGCGCGCTCGCTGGGCTTGTACACCACCGTGTTGCCGGTCGCCAGCGCCGCGCCCAGCAGCCCGCAGGAGACCGCCACCGGATCGTTCCAGGGCGTGATCGCGGCGACGACCCCGCGGGGCTCGGGCACCATCAGGTCCAGCGCGCCCGGGTCACCGGCGAGCGTGCGCCCGCCGTGCAGGGGGCCCAGCTCGGCGTACTGCCGCAGCGTCCCCACTCCCGCGGCGATCGACGCCGCCGCCTCGGCCTCGGGCTTGCCCATCTCCGCGGCCATCGTGCGGGCCAGCGCGCCGGTCGCGTGCTCCACCGCGTTCGCCGCCGCCCGCAGCGCGTCGGCCCGGGCCGCCGGCGCGGTCGCCGCCCAGGCCGGCTGGGCCGCGCGGGCCGCCGCCACCGCCGCGGCGACCTCGTGCGGAGCCGCGGCCGGCGCCGTCGTCACCGGCCTACCGTCGCGCGGGTCGATCACGGTCGACGCGTCCGAGCCGGCCGCCCAGGCGCCGCCGATGAGGTGCTCCACGATGTGCATGACTCCCCCACCTTCCCCGTGCGCCGATGGTCAAACGATTCTCCCGCAGAACGGATCCCGGATGCCGGGCACGGTTCTGCGGGAGAACCGATTTGGTTGATGCCACGGACCCGGGGTAGCCGGACCGAGCATGAGAGTCCTCGGAATCAACGCGGTCTTCCACGACCCCGCCGCCGCGCTGGTCGTCGACGGGCGCACGGTCGCGGCGGCCGAGGAGGAGCGGTTCAGCCGCCGCAAGCACGGCAAGCGGCCGGTGCCGTTCTCCGCGTGGGAGCTCCCGGAGCTCGCGGCCGCCTGGTGCCTGGCCGAGGCCGGGCTGCGCCCGGAGGACCTCGACGCGGTCGCGTACTCCTTCGACCCGGCCCTCTGCGCCGACCTCGATGCGCTCGGCGTGCACGACCCGTGGGACGCGCTGCGGGTCGACTACGCCCGCCGCGCGCCGTGGTTCCTGGCCGAGGCGCTGCCCGGGCTCGACCCGCAGCAGGTGCGGTTCGTGCCGCACCACGTCGCGCACGCCGCCTCCGCCGGCCTGGGCGCGGGCGGCGACGGCGCGGTGCTCGTTCTCGACGGCCGCGGCGAGTCCGCGAGCCACCTCGCCGGCGTCTACCGCGGCGGCGAGCTGACCACGCTGGCGGCGCAGGGCCTGCCGCACTCGCTCGGCCTGCTGTACGAGGACCTCACCCGCCACCTCGGCTTCCTGCACTCCAGCGACGAGTACAAGGTGATGGCTCTGGCCTCCTACGGCCGGCCGCGGTTCCTGCCGGAGCTGCGGGAACTCGTGTACGCCACCGAAGCCGGCGGCTTCGCCGTCCGGCCCGTCGACTGGGCCGCACTGGCCAAGGCGCGGGCGGCCGGCGCCGAGCTCACCGACGACCACGCCGACCTCGCCGCCTCGGTCCAGGCGCGCCTCGAGGAGGTGCTGCTGGACCTGGCCCGCTGGACGTACGACGCGGCCGGGCGCCCGGCGACGCTCACCATGGCCGGCGGGGTGGCGCTCAACTGCGTGGCCAACGCGCGTCTCGCCGCCGAGGGGCCGTTCGAGCGCGTCTGGGTGCAGCCGGCGGCCGGCGACGCGGGTACCGCGCTCGGCGCCGCGCTGCACGTGGCCGCCGCGGCCGGGCACGCGGTCGCCCCGATGCGCGGCGCCGCCCTCGGCCGCGGCTGGAGCGAGGCCGAGCTCGAGGCGGAGCTGCGACGGGCGGCGCTGCCGTACAGCCGGCCGGACGACATCGCCGACGAGGCCGCCGGGGTGCTCGCCGGCGGCGGGATCGTCGCCTGGTTCCAGGGGCGCAGCGAGTTCGGGCCGCGCGCGCTCGGGCACCGCTCGCTGCTGGCCCACCCCGGCGAGCGGGCGATGACGGCCCGGCTCAACGACGTCAAGGGCCGCGAGCAGTTCCGGCCGATCGCGCCGATGGTGCGCGCCGAGCGGTTCGCCGAGGTCTTCGACGGGGTCTCCCCCAGCCCGTACATGCTCTTCGTGCACCGCGTCCGCCCCGGGTGGGCGGCGCGGATCCCGGCCGTCGTGCACGTCGACGGGACCGCGCGCGTGCAGACGGTACACCCGGATGACGAGCCGCTCGTGGCGCGCCTGCTGGCGCGGTTCGAGGCGCGGACCGGCCTGCCCGTCGTGGTCAACACGTCGCTGAACACCGCCGGCCGGCCCATGGTGGACACCCCGCGGGAGGCGATGGAGCTGTTCGGGTCCGCCCCCGTCGACCTGCTCGCCCTCGGTCCGTTCGCGGTACACCGCTCCGCGGCGTTCGGCGGCGGCCGGTGACCGGCGTCAGCATCGTGGTGCCGACCGTGCGCCGCGCGAGCCTCCGCCCGCTGCTGGACGCGCTCGGCCCCCTTCCGCCGGATCTGCAGCTGCTCGTCGTCGAGGACCGCGAGCGGCGCGGTCCGGCCGCTGCCCGCAACACCGGCTGGCGGCGGGCCACCGGCGAGTGGGTCGTGTTCCTCGACGACGATGTGGTCCCCGCGCCGGACTGGGTGCGGCGGCTGCGCGCCGACCTCGACGTCGGCGACGAGATCGGCGGCGTGCAGGGCCGGGTCCGCGTGCCGCGGCCGGCCGGGCGCCGCCCGACCGACTGGGAGCGGACCACCATCGGGCTCGAGGCCGGCGAGTGGATCACCGCCGACATGGCGTACCGGCGCCGGGCCCTGCAGGAGACCGGCGGCTTCGACGAGCGTTTCCCGCGCGCGTTCCGCGAGGATGCGGAGCTGGCCCACCGCGTCCGGCGGGCCGGCTGGCGGCTGGTGCGCGGCGGGCGTACCGTCGCGCACCCGGTGCGGCCGGAGAGCCCCTGGGTGAGCCTGCGGACCCAGCGCGGCAACGCCGACGACGCCCTGCTGCGGCGGCTGTACGGGCCGCGCTGGCGCACCCGGCTCGGCGTCCCGCCCGGGCGCCGGTCCCGCCACGCGCTCGTGACCGCCGCGGCCGCCGGCGCGCTCGGCGCCCTCGCTCTGCCCGGCCGGTGGCGGTGGTCGGCCGCGGCGCTCGGCCTCGGCTGGGCCGCGGGCACGGCCGAGTTCGCGCTGGCCCGGATCGCGCCGGGCCCGCGGACCCCGGCCGAGGTCGCCACCATGGCGCTGACCAGCGCCCTGATCCCCCCGCTGGCGGTCGGGCACTGGCTGGCCGGCCGATGGCGGTGGCGGGCGGCATGAACCTCTTCGACGCCGTGCTGTTCGACCGGGACGGGACCCTGGTCGAGGACGTGCCGTACAACAACGACCCCGCCCTGGTCCGCCCGCTGCCCGGCGCCCGGGCCGCCCTCGACCGCCTGCGCGCCACCGGCCTGCGCCTCGGCGTCGTCACCAACCAGTCCGGCGTGGCCCGCGGGCTCATCACCGCCGAGCAGCTCCACCGGGTCAACACCCGCATCGAGGAGCTGCTCGGCCCGTTCGACACCTGGCAGGTCTGCCCGCACGACGAGGACGCCGGCTGCCTCTGCCGCAAGCCGCGCCCGGGCCTCGTCCGGGCCGCGGCGCGCGACCTGCACACCACGCCGGAGCGCTGCGTCGTGGTCGGCGACATCGGCCGCGACATGGAGGCCGCCCTCGCCGCCGGGTCCGCCGGCATCCTGGTCCCGACGGGGCTGACGCGGCGCCCGGAGGTGGCCGCCGCCCCGGCCGTCACCGCCGACCTGCGCGGCGCCGCCGAGATGATCCTGCAGCGCGACGAGCTGCACCCGTCGGGCCCGCGGACCCCGCACACGGCCGGCACGGTACTCGTGGTGCGCCCCGACTCCGCCGGCGACGTGCTGGTCACCGGCCCGGCGATCCGCACGGTCGCGGCCGGCGCGGCGCGGGTGGTGCTGCTGTGCGGGCCGCGCGGGCGGGCCGCGGCCGAGCTGCTGCCCGGCGTCGACGAGGTGCTCGAGTGGCGGCTGCCGTGGATCGACCCCGAGCCCGACCCGGTCGCCGCCGACGCGATCGGCGCGCTGGTCGCCCGGCTCGACGCGGCCGGGGCCGACGAGGCCGTCGTCTTCACCTCGTTCCACCAGTCGCCGCTGCCGACCGCGCTGCTGCTGCGGATGGCCGGGGTCGGGCGGATCAGCGCGATCAGCACCGACTACCCGGGCTCGCTGCTCGACGTGCGCCACCGCGTGCCGGGCGGCATCCCCGAGGCCGAGCGGGCGCTGTCGCTCGCGATGGCGGCCGGCTTCCCGCCGCCGCCGGGCGACGACCTGCGCCTGCGCGTCAAAGAACAGCCACCGCCGGGCGACGACCGGCGCCGGCCGGCCGGCCCCTATGTCGTGGTGCATCCGGGCGCCTCGGTCGCGGCCCGGGCCGCCCCGGCCGGCCTGCAGCGGCGCATCGTGAAGGCGCTCACCGCCGCCGGCTGGAACGTGCTCGTCACCGGCTCGATCGGCGAGAAGGCGCTCACCGCCGACGTGGCCGGCGACTTCGGCACCGACCTCGGCGGCGCCACCGGCCTCGCCGGGCTCGCCGCGCTCCTGGCCGGCGCGGACTGCCTCGTCGTGGGCAACACCGGGCCGGCGCACCTGGCCGCCGCCGTCGGCACCCCGGTCGTGAGCCTCTTCGCCCCGACTGTCCCCTTCGGACAGTGGGCGCCGTTCCGGGTGCCGGTGGTGCGCCTCGGCGACGCCGCGGCCCCCTGCCGCGAAACCCGCGCCGCGGTCTGCCCGATCGGCGGCCACCCGTGCCTGGCGGGCATCGACCCGGCCGCGGTCGTCGCCGCCGCCGAACTGCTCAGGAGCGGGAGACGACCGTGAACATTCTGCTGTGGCACGTCCACGGGTCGTGGACCACCGCGTTCGTGCAGGGCAAGCATCGGTACCTCGTGCCGGTCACCGAGGATCGCGGGCCCTGGGGCCGCGGCCGGGCCCGCACCTACGACTGGCCCGGGTCGGTGCGCGAGGTGCCGTACGAGCGGCTGGCCCGCGAGGAGATCGACGTCGTGCTGTTGCAGCGGCCCGAGGAGCTGGAGCTGCTGTCGATGTGGACCGGCACGGCGCGGTTGCCGAAGGTGTACGTCGAGCACAACACCCCCCGCGGCGACGTGCCCGGCACCCGGCACCCGATGGCCGACCGCGCCGACGTCGTCATCGTGCACGTGACCCACTTCAACGCGCTGTTCTGGGACTGCGGCGGCACTCGTACCACCGTCGTCGAGCACGGCATCGTCGAGCCCGCGGCCCGCTGGACCGGCGAGCTGGAGCGGCTCGCCGTGGTCACCAACGAGCCCGTGCGCCGTGGCCGGGTCACCGGCACCGACCTGTTCCCGCGCTTCGCCGCGGCCGCGCCGCTGGACGTGTTCGGGATGGGCGTGGCCGGCCTCGCGAGCGAGCGCATCGGCGTCTTCGACGACCCGCCCCAGGCCGCCATGCACGCCGAGCTCGCCCGCCGCCGCGCCTACCTGCACCTGTGCCGCTGGACCTCGCTCGGGCTGAGCCTGATCGAGGCGATGACGATCGGCGCCCCGGTGGTCGCGCTCGCGACCACCGAGGCCGTTGAGGCCGTGCCCCCCGAGGCCGGCGTGCTGTCCACCAACGTCGACACGCTCGTCGACGCCGCGCTCTGGCTCATCGAATCGCCCGGCGACGCCCGGCGCCTCGGGGCCGCGGGGCGGGCCGCCGCCCGCCGCCGCTACGGCCTCGACCGCTTCCTGGCCGACTGGGACCACCTGCTGGAGGACGAACTGTGCGCATCGCGATGATCTCCGAACACGCCAGCCCGCTGGCCGCACCCGGCGGCGAGGACGCCGGCGGCCAGAACACCCACGTCGCCGGGCTCGCCGCGGCCCTGGCCGGGCTCGGGCACGACGTGCGGGTCTACACGCGCCGCGACGGCGCCGGACGCCCCCGCATGGTGGCGATGCGCGA
Organism: Dactylosporangium sp. McL0621; assembly: GCF_049995355.1. Classification (NCBI taxonomy): domain Bacteria; kingdom Bacillati; phylum Actinomycetota; class Actinomycetes; order Micromonosporales; family Micromonosporaceae; genus Dactylosporangium; species Dactylosporangium sp. McL0621. Next base: position 5,903,980 of record NZ_CP188259.1, on the reverse strand, counting down.
CGGGGTGCAGGTCGTGCACGTGCCGGCCGGGCCCGCCGAGGCCCTGCCGAAGGACGCCCTGCTGCCGTACATGGGCGACTTCGGCCGCTGGCTGGGCGCGCAGTGGGACGCCGACCCGTGGGTGCCGGAGGTGGTGCACGCGCACTTCTGGATGAGCGGGCTGGCCGCGCTGACCGCCGCCGGGCCGCTCGGCATCCCGGTGGTGCAGACCTTCCACGCCCTCGGCGCGGTCAAGCGCCGCCACCAGGGCGCCGCGGACACCAGCCCGCCGCCGCGGATCGGCTTCGAGCGGCGCATCGGCCGGCTCGCCGACCGGGTGATCGCCCAGTGCCGCGACGAGGCCCGTGAGCTGGTCCGCCTGGGCGTGCCCCGCGCACGTCTCGCGCTCGTCCCGTCGGGCGTCGACCTGGACGCCTTCACCCCCGGCGGACCGGTCGCGCCCCGCACGTCCCGTCCCCGCATCCTCTCCGTGGGCCGGCTGGTCGAGCGCAAGGGGTTCGCGGATCTCATCCGCGCCATGAGCTTCGTCCCCGACGCCGAGTGCGTCATCGCGGGCGGCCCGGACCCGGCCGAGACCGACCGGCTGCGGCGCGCCGCCGTGGAGTGCCGCGTCGCCGACCGGGTCCGCTTCGCCGGGCCGGTGCCGACCGCCGACATGCCGGCCTGGTACCGCTCCGCCGACGTCGTCGCCGCCGTGCCCTGGTACGAACCCTTCGGCCTCACCCCGCTCGAGGCGATGGCCTGCGGCCGCCCGGTCGTCGCCACCGCCGTCGGCGGGCTGCTCGACACCGTCGTGGACGGCGTCACCGGCGACCTCGTGCCGCCGCGCGACCCGCGGGCCCTCGGCCAGACCCTGCGCCGCCTCCTCGACGACGCCATGCGCCGCTACGCCTACGCCTCGGCCGCCCTGGACCGCGCCCAGCAGCGCTACTCCTGGCCTCGCTGCGCCGAGCAGCTGGCTTCGGTCTACGCGGCGGCCCTCGGCGCGCGGGTCCCGGCGGTGGCCGGATGAGGGCCCTCGACGCGCACCTGACCGCGCTCGCCGCCGCGATCGGCCCGTTCCGGCATGCGTCGGTACACCTGGAGCGCTGGGGCCTGCGTCTGGCCGAGATCCTCGGCGACGGCGGCCGGCTGCTGCTGTGCGGCAACGGCGGCAGCGCGGCCGAGGCGCAGCACCTCGCGGCCGAGCTGACCGGCCGGCTGCGCGACGAGCGTACGCCGCTGTCCGCGATCGCCCTGAGCGCCGACTCCGCGGCCCTCACGGCGATCGCCAACGACTACGGGTACCGCGAGGTCTTCGCCCGCCAGGTGCGCGCCCACGGCCGGGCCGGCGACGTGCTCCTGGCCCTGTCGACGAGCGGCCGCAGCCCGAACGTGCTCGCCGCGGTCGACGCGGCCCGGGCGACCGGGCTGCACACGTGGGCGCTGACCGGGCCCGGGCCGAACCCGCTCGCCGAGGCCTGCGACGAGGCGGTCTGCTGCCCGGGCGACGGCCAGGTCGTGCAGGAGCTGCACCTGGTGGCCGCGCACGTGATCTGCGAGCACATCGACGCCCACGTCGAGCAGGCCCGGCTGGTGGCATCGTGACCGTCCGGCTCGTGGTCGTGGGCGACACGTTGCTGGACCGCGACGTGGACGGCAGCGTCCGCCGGGTCGCGCCCGACGCGCCCGCGCTCGTGCTCGACGAGGAGTCCACTGTGGACCGTGCGGGCGGGGCCGGCCTCGCCGCGGTGCTCGCCGCCGCCGACGGGCTCGAGGTGACGCTGGTGACCGCGCTCGCCGGCGACGCGGGCGGGCGGCGCCTGGCCGAGCTGATCACCGGGGCCGGCGTGCGGCTGCACGCGGTGACGCTGCCCGGCGCGACCCCGGAGAAGGTCCGGCTGCGGGCCCGCGGCCAGGTGCTGCTGCGGCTGGATCGGGGCGGCGCCGACCCGGCCCCGCCGGCCGATCCGGCCGGGGACGTGCGGGCGCTCCTCGACGCCGCCGACGCCGTTCTGGTCAGCGACTACGGCCGCGGCCTGACCGGGCGGCCGGGGCTGCGGGACGCGCTCGCCGCGACGGGTACGCCGCTCGTGTGGGACCCGCATCCCCGCGGCGCGGCGCCCGTCCCGGGGGCGCGGCTCGTGACCCCGAACGAGGCCGAGGCCCGGGCGTTCAGCGGTGACGAGGACGGTGGCGGGCGGATCGCCGCCGTCACCCGGGCCGGGCAGGAGCTGCGCCGGCGCTGGCGGGCCGGTGCGGTCGCCGTCACCACCGGGGCGAGCGGCGCGGTACTCTGCCACGCCGGCCCCACCCCGCTCATCGTGCCCGCGCCGAAGGTCTTCGCGGGCGACACCTGCGGCGCCGGGGACCGGTTCGCTGCGACGGCCGCGGGCGCCCTGGCCGCCGGGGCGCTGCCGTCCGAGGCCGTCGCGACGGCGGTGGCCGCCGCGAGCGCGTACGTCGGCCGCCGGCCCGCCGACCCGGCCGGGCCCACCGCCGCGAGCGGGTACGTCGGCCGCCGGCCCGCCCACGCCGCCGGGCCCACCGGCGGCGACGTGCACGAGCTCGTGGCCCGCATCCGGCGTGCCGGCGGCACGATCGTGGCCACCGGCGGCTGCTTCGACCTGCTGCACGCCGGGCACATCGCCACCCTGGAGGCGGCCCGGGCCCTGGGCGACGGCCTCGTCGTGTGCCTCAACTCCGATGCCGGCGTCCGCGGGCTCAAGGGCCCTGACCGGCCCGTCGTCGGCGAGGCGGACCGGGCCCGCCTGCTGCTGGCCCTCGCCTGCGTCGACGCCGTCGTCGTCTTCGACGAGCCGACCCCGGAGGCGACGCTGTCCTGGCTGCGGCCCGACATCTGGGTCAAGGGCGGCGACTACGCCGACGGTGGCCCGGCCCTGCCCGAGGCCCAGCTCGTCCGGCAATGGGGCGGGCAGACGGTCGTCGTGCCGTACCTCGAGGGCCGCTCCACCACCAAGCTGATCGGAGAAAGAACATGACCCGGACGATCGTGACCGGCGGCTCCAGTGGCCTGGGGGCCGCCGTCGTGGACGCCGCGCTGAAGGCCGGCGACCGGCCCTTCGTCATCGACCGGCAGGCGCCCGCCGGCGGCGTGCCCTGGATCGAGTGCGACCTGGCCGACACGCGGGCCGCCGAAGCGGCCACCCGCAAGGCGATCGCCGAGCTCGACGGCCTCGACGCGGTCGTCACCGCGGCCGGGATGGACGTGCCCGGCCGCCTCGCCGACGTACCCGCCGAGACCTGGGAGCGGATCCTCGCCGTGGACCTGCTCGCCCCGGCCGCGGTGATCCGGGCCGCGCTGCCGGCCCTCACCGACTCGCATGGCCACGTCGTCACCATCGCCTCCACGCTCGGCGTCAAGGCGGTCAGCGACGCGACCGCCTACTGCGCGGCAAAGTTCGGCGTGGTCGGGTTCACCCGGGCCCTGGCCGCCGAGCTCGCCGGGCAGGTCGGCGTCACGCTGGTCGTACCCGGCGGCATGCGCACCCGGTTCTTCGACGACCGCGACGAGCGGTACAAGCCCGGACCGGACGCGGTCCTCAACGACCCGGCCGCCGTCGCCGCCGCGATCATGTTCGCCATCGGCCAGCCCCGCGGCTGTGCCGTGCGCGAGCTCGTCATCTGCGCCGAGACGGAGACGTCGTACCCGTGATCCTGGTGCTGCGGGCCCTGGGCGTCGGCGACCTCGCCACCGGGGTGCCGGCGCTGCGGGGCCTGCGCCGGGCCTTCCCCGGCGAGCCGATCGTGCTCGCCGCCCCGGCGTGGCTGGCCCCGCTCGCGGCGCTCACCGGCGCGGTCGACCGGCTGCTGCCCTGCGACGGCCTCGACGAGCGGCTGCCCGAGCTGCACCCGGCCGTCGCGGTCAACCTGCACGGCCGCGGCCCGCAGTCGCACAGCCTGCTGCGCGCCACCCTCCCCCGGCGGCTGCTGGCGTTCGGCGAGGGGCCGCGCTGGCGGTTCGACGAGCACGAGGTCCTCCGCTGGTGCCGGATGCTGCGGTGGTACGGCCTGAGCGGCGACGAGGGCGACCTGGCCCTCGCCTGCCCCGACCCGCAGCGCCCGGGCGTCACGATCGTGCACCCGGGCGCCAAGTCCGGCCGGCGCCGCTGGCCGCCGGACCGGTTCGCCGCGGTCGCCCGGGCCCTGGCCGGCGGCGGGCACGACGTCGTCGTCACCGGCTCCCCGGCCGAGGCGCCGCTGGCCCGCCGCATCGTCGAGGCGGCGGGCCTGCCCCGCGCCGCGATGCTCGCCGGTGTGACGGGGCTGCGGGACCTGGCCGGGCTCGTCGGCCACGCGCGGCTGCTCGTCAGCGGCGACACCGGCATCGCCCACCTCGCCACCGCGTACGGCACGCCGTCGGTCGTCCTGTTCGGCCCGGTGCCGCCCCGGCTGTGGGGCCCGCCGCCGGACCGGCCCCAGCACGTGGCCATCTGGCGCGGCCACACCGCCGAGCCCGGCGACACCCCCGGCAGCGCCCCGCACCCGGCGCTGCTGGCCGTCGGCGTCGACGAGGTCGTGACGGCCGCCCGCCGGATCGCCGGGCACCCGTCGGCGTCGGCGAGGTCGTAGCCGGTCACTTTCCGTGGCGACCTTCCCAGGTCCGCGACACGTGGAGATCCGGGGCAGAAGCGCCGTGCGGCTTCTGGCAAACTGCCCGAATGCAACCACCGGCGAACGGCTGGACCGTCGGACCTCTGCCGCCCTCCGTGTACTGGCGCCGCCGGGCCATGGTGGCCGTCGTCGTCGTGGGCGCCCTGCTCATCGTGTGGATCTTCCTGCGCGGCGGGGACGGCGACGGCAAGCCGTCCGCGGTGGCCAGCGGGGCCGCGTCGGGCGCCGCGGGCACGCCGGGCTCGGTGGCGGCGACGACCCCGGGCGCCGAGTCGTCCGCGCCCCAGATCGTGCCGGCCAACCCCGAGTCGAGCTCGCCCCCGCCGGTCGAGCGCAGCGCGCCCCCGGCCAACGTCGCGCCCTGCGGCGACGACCAGATCGCCGTCATCGTGACCGCGACCCCGTCCCCCGGCGTCGTCGGCGGCACGTTCACGTTCAACATCAACGTCGCGAGCAAGGCCGCCGGCTGGTGCTCGCGCGACCTCGGCCCGGGCGCGCAGGAGGTGCAGGTGCTGCACGACGGCGCCCTGCTGTTCTCCTCCGACGACTGCGACGCCAAGAAGACCAGCGACGTGCGCGCCTTCGCGGCGGGCGACGCGGTGCGGTACCGCTTCGTCTGGAGCAGCTACCGGACCACCCCGCACGCCTGCGCGCCGGCGCAGAACCCGGCCCCGGCCGGCACCTACCAGGTCGTGGCGCGGGTCGGCACGAAGGTCAGCGGCCCGACCGACTTCACCATCAACCGCTGACCCGCCGCAGCGCCAAGGGCAACAGACAGAGCCCGATGCCGTACGCCACGATCAGCGCAAATCCGCCCGCGTGGCCCCGCTCCTCGACGACCGCGCCGCCGACGATCCCGGCCAGCGCGATCCCGGCGGCGCTGAGCGCGGACATGAGCGCGAACGCCTGGGTGAGCCGCCCCCGGGGCACCCCCGCCTCGACGAGCGTGCCGGCCACGATGATGACCGGCCCCACGCCCAGCCCGACGGCGAACAGCGCCGGGAACGCCGCCACGGGCAGCAGCACGGCCCCCGCCGCGACGAGCGCCCCCGCGGCCAGGAACCGCAGCCAGGGCGCGGCCCGCCAGCGCACGGTGCCGTACAGCGCGCTGCCCACGAGGCTGCCGGCGCTCATCGTCAGGTAGTACACGCCGGCCAGTCCCATGCGCCCGTGCGCCTCGGCCAGCGCGGTGACGGCGAGCTGTGTGGTGCCGAACAGCAGCCCCAGGAGCACGTTCGCGGCGCCGAGCGCGACCAGCGGCGTGGCCGGCCCGGACGCCACCGTGCGGGACGGCCCCGCGGGCTGCCCCGGCGGCATCGTCCGGCGTTGCAGGGCCAGCCCGAGGGTCGCGCCCACCACGAGCGCGCCCGCGACCGCCACCCCGGCCGCCGGCGCGAGCAGCACGACCGCACCGGAGGCGGCGAGCGGCCCGGCGATGAAGGCGGCGTCGTTGGCGAGCGACTCGAGCGCGAACGCGGCGTCGATGCGCGGATCCCCGTGCAGCAGATGGCTCCAGCGGGCGGCCGCCAACGCCCCGAGCTGCGGCACCCCGGCCCCGGCGGCCGCGGCGGCGACCATCGCGACCCCGGCGGGGGCCGCGGTGGCCAGCGCCGCGACGAGGCCGCCGAGCGCGGCGAGGTGCACGACCGCGATGACCGGCAGCGCCCGCCCCTGCCCGGCGCGGTCGGCGAACCGCCCGACGAGCGTCCCGCCGACGGCCTCGCTGGCCGCGAAGACCCCGCCGACGAGCCCGGCCCGCACGTAGTCGCCGTACGCGGCCACCCCGGCGAGGACGACGCTCAGCCCGTACATCGACACCCCGAGGCGGCCGATCGCCGTCGTTGCGAAGAACGCGGCGGCGCCGGGGATGCGCAGCACGGAGAGGTACGACACAGGTTTGATTTTTCCCGGCCCGGAAATGGGACGCACTGTGGGCGATGTGAAAGTCGGCACAGCGTCGTGGACGGACAAGACCCTGCTCGAGTCGGGCTGGTACCCGCCGGAGGCCGACTCGCCCGAACGGCGCCTCGGCTACTACGCGGAGCACTTCCCGCTGGTGGAGGTCGACTCGACGTACTACGCCCCGCCCGCCGAGCACACGACGCGCCTGTGGGCCGGGCGCACCCCGCCCGGCTTCACCTTCAACATCAAGGCGTTCAGCCTCATGACGGGCCACCCGACGAAGGTGTCGGCGCTGCCGAAGGACCTGCGCCCCGACGTCGCGAAGGCGAACGTGTACCCGAAGGACCTGCCGGCCCAGACGTACGAGGACGTGTGGTCGCGCTTCCTGACCGCCCTCGACCCCCTGGCCGACGCGGGCAAGCTGGGCCTGCTGCTGTTCCAGTTCCCGCCGTGGTTCACGATCCGCCGCGCGAACAAGCAGACCCTGCTGGAGGTGGCGGCGCGCTGCAAGCCCCTGCGCGTGGCGATCGAGTTCCGCCACGCGTCCTGGTTCGAGGACGACAACCGCGCCGAGACCCTGGACTTCCTGCGTACGCACGACCTGCCGTACGTGGTCGTGGACATGCCGCAGGGCCACCGCTCCTCGGTCCCCGCGGTCGTGGAGGCGACGTCGGACGTGGCGGTGGTGCGCTTCCACGGGCACAGCGAGCACTGGACGAGCAAGGACATCCACGAGAAGTTCGGCTACCTGTACTCCACGCCGGAACTGCGCGAGTGGGCCCCGAAGATCTCGGCCCTGGCCGCGACCACGGGCCGGACCCACGTGCTCATGAACAACTGCTACGCCGACTACGCCCAGCGCAACGCGGCCGAGCTGGACGAGCTCCTCCGGCAGTGATGCACCGAGTGTCAGCGGTCCGTCACGACTTGCGCACCTCGGTGGAGTCGATCCCGTAATCGCGCCATGTACATGACGTGATGTCGCGAGCGCCGGCACCTGCAGCGCTGCCGCCGCTACCCCGGGCTCGCCGCGGGCCTCCCGGTCGACGAGCGCCTGCTCGGGCAGGTCGGCGAGCGGCTGGAGCACTGGGCCTTCATGATCAAGCGGCTGCGGGGGTACCTGGCATGAGCGGAGCGGCCTGATGGAGCGGCGCAACCCGTACCTCGTGCTGGGCATCATGTTCGGGGCGACCCCGGACGAGGCCCGGGAGGCGCTCGCCCGGCGGCTCAAGGCCGTCCGCGCCGACGACGACAGCGCGCGGCCCGGCAGGACGGCCTCCGCGCGGCCCTGCGCCAGATCGAGGAGGGCCCGCAGCCGGCGGCCGCCGGCCTGACGCCGTACCGGGGGCCGGCCGACCCGGACGCCCTCGCGGTGACCGGCTCGGGACTGTTCGCATCGCCGGTCGAGCCTCGTTCGTCACCGACGCGGACGTGGCCACGGCGCTGCGGAGCCTGCAGGCCGCCGCGGCGCACGAACACCTGCGGCGGCTCGTCGAGATCCGCGCGGAGCGGCTCGGCCCGCCGCCGCCGTAGGGTCCAGGCGCGGAAGTGCAACCCCGGCGACCTCGGCTTCGGCCCTGGCACCTTCGACGCGCTGCACGCCCTGATCTGCCGCAACCTCCCGGGCGGCGGTGCGGACGTGTGGGACGGCGCTCGCTTTGTTCGACTGAGTCGCGGCTTACCTGGACGGGGGGCTGACAGACGACGCTCGGCCGATGGTGCGCGGCAGCCTTCGGCTCCGGCAATGTGTAAGCGTGGTTCCTTTTCGTTGTTGCCTGCGGTTATGCCTCTTGGCCGTTGTTTGCTGCCTGGCTCGTGCGGGTCGTCATTCGGTGGTCCCTGTCCTGTCTCGCGCTATTTGAAACGGGATCCTGGTTTCTGGCGTGATTTGGGATAATCGATAGGTGTTGGGGCAGCGGGGGTTGTTCAGTCGGGCCGAAATTACTGGTATGTATGACGCTACTCGGCGGCGTAATTATTCGCCTGGCGGTGAGACGTTTCGGAAGGAACATCAGCGGCATCGCGATTGGGGGCTTACGCAGCGGTACGACAAGAAGCTCTGCGACAAGTTCGGCAGCGTTGAAGCGGCGGATGCGTATTTTGCGCAGCGGGCCCGCGAAGCTCTTGCGCCGACGCCCTCAGAATCGCCTGTCGAACCGGCCGAATGCCCGGTCCCGCCGGTTGGGCCTGGCGTATGTCGTGTGGAAATCGGTCACGGGAGCATGAGCAGCGGGGCGGCGGCGCCCGTCGTCCAGCCGCCGTCGAGAACGGCCAGGGCGTCGGCGGTCGCGGCCGCCCGGAGGCTCGCCGAGCGCGCGCCCGGCACGATCCGCACGCCATCCCCCGTGGTCGCTACCGGCACGATCCGGGAGCGCGCGGCGTGGACCGACGCCGTGCCGTGCACCGGTGCCGACGGCAGCGGGCGGCGGGGGCGGCCCGCGAGGGTCGACAGCAGCGGCTCCAGCAGGGTGAGGGCGGCGACCAGGCCCGCGTACGGGTTGCCGGGCAGGCCCGCTACCCACCGGCCGTCCGGCGTGCTCGCGAGCGCCTGCGGGTGGCCGGGGCGGCAGGCTACGCCGTCGACGTGCCAGGTCGACGCGCGCGCGTCAAGCACCGCGCGGAGGTGGTCGGCGGCGCCGGCCGAGGACGATCCGGTGACCACGACCACGTCGGCGGCCGACGTGGACAGGGCCGCGCCCAGCGCCGCCGGGTCGTCGCGCACGGACCGGTACGCGCCCAGTTCCCCGCCCGCCCGCGCTACCACCGCGGCCAGCAGCGGCTCGAACGCGTCGCGCACCTGGCCGGGGCCGGGCACGCCGCGCAGCACCACCTCGTCACCGGTGACGAGCACGTCAACGACCGGGCGCGGATGCACCCAGACGCGCTCGACGCCCGTCTGCGCGGCCAGGCCCGCGGCCGCCGCCGTCACCGGGCGGCCCGAGGGCACGAGCACGTCGCCGCGGGCCGCGTCCTCGCCCGCGCGGCGGATGTGCGCGCCGGCCAGCGCGCCGGCCACGGTGTCGCCGACGCGGCGGCAGTCCTCGTACGGCACCACGCCCTCGCACCCGGCCGGCACCCGCGCCCCGGTCGCGATCTCGACCGCCGAGCCGGGAAAGAGCCGGGCGAACTGCGGCCCGCCGGCCCGCACCTGCCCGGCGACCCGCCATGGGGGCGGCCCGGACACCGCGTAGCCGTCCATCGCCGCCGCGTCGAACGCCGGTGCCGGGGTGGCCGCGACGATCGGGGCGGCCAGGATCTGCCCGGCCGCGCACCGGATCGCCGTCAGCGCCGGCGCGAGCGGGCCGGCCGCGCCCCAGGCCGTGGCGTGGGCGTCGGACCAGGCGGTGGTGCGCGTCGTCGACATTGCCCGCACTGCACCACACCAGGGTGTCGCCGCCGCTACCAAGGCCTCTCGACCGCCGTCGCGGCGCTGTGAGGACCCGGTCAGGGCAGCAGGAGCTCGGACCGGTCGCGGGTGGCGAGCAGGTCCCACAGGGCCGTGGCGATGTCGGCCGGGTCCACCTGGGGGATCTTCGACACGTCGATGCCGTCGCCGAGGGCGCCCGACGTCATCGCCCGGTGGCCCGCGCTGCCCGTGACCATCGCGCCGACGTGTACGACCCCCGCGTAGACGCCGGTGCCGGCGAGCTCGGCGTTGAGGGCGAGCACCCAGTTGCGCGCGGCCGCCATCGCCGGGCCGAGGCCGCCCAGGCGCGGCATCGGGTTGAGCGCGGAGATGCCCTGCACGAGCAGGATGCCGCCGGCGCCGCGTGAGCGCAGGCCCGGCAGGGCGGCGCGGACGAGCTCGACCGGGGTCAGCAGGTGCAGGTTCAGGTGGTGCTGCAGGCCGGCCGCGTCCAGGGCGGCCGTCGAGGCGAACAGGTCGGTGGTGATCGGGGCGTACTCCAGCACGTCCACGGGGCCGAGGCGGTCCTCGATCCGGGCGAGCAGGTCCGGTACCGCCGCCGGGTCGGAAAGATCCGCCGGGAACGCCGCGGACTCGATGCCCTGCGCCGCCAGCTCGCCGGCAAGCGTTTCGAGGCGGGAGGCGGTGCGGGCCACTAGCGCGACGCGATACCCGGCGCGGCCGAAGCGGTGTGCGACGGCGGTGCCGAGGCCGGTTCCGGCGCCGAACACGGCGATCGTCCTGGAAGTTGACATAGCCCTCAACTTACGCCCCGTAGGCTTGGGGCGTGACGGAGGGGGTACGGCTGCGCCGTGACGCGCAGCGCAACCTGGAGCGGCTGATGGCGGCCGCGGCCGAGGCGTTCCGCGAGCGCGGCCTGCAGGTGCCGCTCGAGGAGATCGCGCAGCGGGCGGGAGTCAGCCCGGGCACGCTGTACAACCGGTTCCGGGGCCGCGACGCGCTCATCGACGCCGTGATGCCCGCCCTGGTCGAGGCCGGGGTCCGCGACGCGCTCGCCCGCGCCGAGACGGTCGAGGACCCGTGGGAGGCGCTGACGTTGTACGTCACGCTGGTCTGCGAGCTCCAGGCCGGCAACCCGGCCCTCAACGACGCCGTCAGCCGCCGCTTCCCCGACGCCGAGGCGCTCACCGCGATCTGCGACGCGCAGATGGACCAGGCCCGCGGGCTGCTGGAGCGGGCCCAGCGCGCCGGGGCGGTGCGGCCCGACTGCACGGCCGAGGACCTGGCGTACCTGTTCTGGTCGACGGCCACGATCGTGCGCGCGACCGCGGCCGCCGCCCCGCGGACCTGGCGCCGGGCCCTGGCCATCAACCTCGACGGCCTGCGGGCCCGGGCGGCCGGCCCCCCGCTGCCGGAGCCCCCGATGACTGCCGCGCAAGTACACCGATCGATGCTGGAGATGTGATGCGATTTCGTAAGCTCGGCAGTTCCGACCTCGAGGTGTCGGAGATCTCGCTCGGCTCGTGGCTGACGTACGCCGGGGGGATCGAGGCCGACCAGACCCGCGCCTGCACCGAGGCCGCGTTCGACGCCGGGATCAACTTCTTCGACACGGCGAACGTGTACGGGCGCGGCGCGGCCGAGGAGGCGTGGGGCGCGATCCTGTCCGAGCACCCGCGCGACTCGTACATCCTCGCCACCAAGGTGTGGGGCCAGATGTCCGATACCGACCAGGGGCTCTCGGCGGACCAGATCGCCAAGCAGATCGACGCCTCGCTGCGCCGGCTGCGCACCGACCACGTCGACCTGTACCAGGCCCACCGGTTCGACACGAGCGTGCCGATCGAGGAGACCGTCGACGCGCTGCAGCTCGTGGTGAGCCAGGGCAAGGCGCGGTACCTCGGCTTCAGCGAGTGGACGCCGGAGCAGATCCGGGCCGCGATCGACATCGCCGGGCCCGACCTGTTCGTGTCGTCGCAGCCGCAGTACTCCATGCTGTGGCAGGCCCCGGAGGCCGAGGTCTTCGGGCTGAGCGCGGACAACGGCATCTCGCAGATCGTCTGGTCGCCGCTGGCCCAGGGCGTGCTGACCGGCAAGTACAAGCCCGGGCAGCCGATCCCGGCCGGGTCGCGGTTCGCCAGCGACTCGATGAACGCGTCGAAGGACCTCGTGCTGCGCGACGAGTTCCTCGAGGCCGTCCAGCGGCTCGTGCCGATCGCCGAGGGGCTGGGCGTCACGCTGCCGACCCTCGCCCTGGCCTGGGTGCTGCGGCGCACCGAGGTCGCCTCGGCCATCACCGGCGCGTCGCGCCCCGAGCAGGTCCACGCGAACGCGGCCGCGGCCGGCGTGACCCTCGACGACGACGTGCTCGCCCGCATCGACGCCGCGCTCGGCGACGTGCCGATCACCGAGCCGACCCTGGCCCCGTTCGCCCAGGAGGGTGTACTGCACCGCTGAAGCCTTGGCCGTTTGACCCAGGTCGATTCGGGCACCCATATCAGTGGGAGACTTCGCAATCACACTGGGAGACGACTATGAGCTTCGGTGACAAGGTCGAGCACAAGGCGGAAGAGGCCAAGGGCCAGGCGAAGGAGAGCTGGGGCACGGCCACCGGCGACCCGGACCTGCGCGCCGAGGGGCGTGCGGACCAGGACGAGGCCAACGTCAAGCAGGCCGGCGACAAGGTCAAGGACGCCGCTCACGACGTCAAGGACGCGCTCAGCTGATCCAGCGCTGAACATCTGAACCAAACCGAGCCCGGCCCCGTTGAACCTTGACGGGGCCGGGCTCGTACCCGTCCACGTGAACGGGCGGACGACGTGGTGGCTCCTGGCCGTGCTGGCCGGGGTCCTCGGCGTCCTCGTCGCGCCCGCGCGGCCCGCCGCCGCGCATGCAGTCATGACCACGTCCAGCCCCGCGCCCGGTACGCTCGTCGCCTCCGCGCCGGCCGAGATCCGGCTCACCTTCAACGAACCCGTCCGCGTCGTGCCCGGCCGCTCGCAGGTGGTCGCCCCGGACGGCAAGCGCATCGACGACGGCGACCCGGCGCCCGCCGGCGACGGCCTGACGATCCGGCTGCGCGCCATCGACCGGCCCACCGGCACCTACGTGGTCAGCTACCGGGTCATCTCCGGCGACAGCCACCCGGTGTCGGGGTCGTTCACGTTCTCCGTCGGCGCCCCGTCCACGCCCGCGGCCGGCACCGAGCCGATCGGCACCGACCCGATCGTGCGGGTGGCGATGCCGGTCGCGAAGTATGCCGGCTACGCCGGACTCGTCCTGCTCGTCGGCTCCGCGGCGATGCTGGCGCTGTGGTACCCGCGCCGCCTCCCCCGCCGGCCGCTGCTGCGCCTGGCCCGGGCCGGGGTGGCCGCGATCGCCGGCGGCACCGTCGCCGGGCTGTGGTTGCAGGCCCCGGCCGCGTCCGGGGCGGCACTGCTGGACGTCTCCCCCGCCGAGCTGCGCGAGGTGGTGCTCAGCCCGTTCGGCCTGGCGATGCTGGGCCGGCTGGTCGCCCTGGCCGTCGCCGCGGTCCTCGTGGCCCGGCTGCGCCGCCGCCCGGGCCGGCGCCTCGGCCTCGCCCTGCTCGCGACGGCCGCGGCCGGCCTGGTGACGTGGCCGCTGGCCGGGCATCCGGTGGCGTCGCCGTTCGCGGGGCTGCTGGTCGGCGCCGACGTCGTGCACCTGGGCGCCATGGGGCTGTGGCTGGGCGGGCTGGCCGGCCTGTGGGCGGTCGTGCTGCGCCGCGCCGACCCGCGGGAGCTGCGCCTGATCCTGCCGTCCTGGTCGCGGTGGGCGATGGCGTCGGTGTACTGGCTCGTCGCCGCCGGCACGCTGCAGGCGGTCGTGCAGATGGGCGGCTGGGCGGCGATCGGCTCCAGCGCGTACGGCCGGACGCTGCTCGTGAAGGTCGGCCTCGTCGCCGCCGTGCTCGCGGTGGCGGCCTGGTCGCGGCGGATGGTCCAGCGCGGCCGGCCCGGGCTGCTGCGCCGGGCCGTGGGCGTCGAGGCGGGCATCGCGGCCGCGGTGCTCGCCGCGAGCGCGGTGCTGGTGCAGCTCGCTCCGGGGCGCACGGCCGGGGTCGAGGCGCAGGCTGCGGCCCAGGCGCAGGGGTTCGCGACCACGCTGACGAGCCCGCTCTATGCGGTGCAGTTCGAGGTGTACCCGGCGGAGGTGAGCGAGTACAACAGCTTCCACGCGTTCGTCTACTCGCCCGAGGGCAAGCCGCTGCCGGTCGTGGAGTGGACGGTCACCGCGTCGCTGCCCGAGCGCGGCATCGAGCCGATGCCCAACCCGGTCTTCACCGTCACCGGCAACCAGGGCCTGGGCAACATCACGTTCCCGATGGCGGGACGGTGGCGGCTCAGCATCACGCTGCGAGTGTCCGACTTCGATCAGGCCACGGTCACCGCCGACGTTCCGGTCCGCTGAGCTCAGTCCCGGCGCGGCGGGACGCCCTCGAGGACCTCCACCGTCACCTGGTAGCCGTCCCACTGCACCCGCACCCGGCTGAGCAGCCGCGTGCCCGGCCACATGACCTCGGCGCGGCCGACCACCACCTGGGGCAGGGCCAGGTGGCTGGGCTTGGGCAGGAAGCTCTTCACGTTGCCGGCCACGATGTTCATCAGCTCGCCGGCCGCGTCCTGGATGTCGTCGGGCTTCACCGAGGACAGCTCGAGCATCTCGGCGGCGAGGGCGGCGGCCGCGCCGAGGCCGCCGCGCAGCACGACGGTGCCGAGCCACGCGCCGGCCACGCCGACGCTCGCGGTGATCTCGGCGTGGTTGCCGGGCGCCTCCTCGTCCACCGAGACGGTCGGGCTGGTACCGAGGTACGCGGTCCACACCTGCCAGATGATGCCCTCGAGATCCTCGGGGGAAAACGGCTCGCCGGCCATGGAACTCCTACACCAGCTGGAAGCGGGACACGATCCGTTGCAGGTCCCCGGACATGCGGGCCAGGTCGTCGGCGGCGGTGCGGGCCTGCACCACGCCGTCGTTGGTGAGCTGGCTGGCCCGGGCCACGCCGGTGATGTTGTCGGCGATCCGGCCCGCGTTGTCGGCCGCGAACGACACGCTGCGGCTCATCTCGCCGGTCGTGGCGCTCTGCTCCTCGACGGCCGCGGCGATCGTCGCCGGCCACGACGTGCCCGACCGTGCGCACGGTCCGGTTCGCCAGCCAACCCGACATGCCGCTCACCCCTCTCCACCCGCCCCATCGGTTGCGGGACGGGTGCCTTGAGGGTTCCGGGCCCGGCAGATGATCACCAGGAGTGCATGGTGCCGTCCAACAGGCGGTTCACGGGCAGC
The DNA here is from genome assembly GCF_049995355.1 of Dactylosporangium sp. McL0621. Lineage (NCBI taxonomy): Bacteria > Bacillati > Actinomycetota > Actinomycetes > Micromonosporales > Micromonosporaceae > Dactylosporangium > Dactylosporangium sp. McL0621. Next base: position 5,888,790 of record NZ_CP188259.1, on the reverse strand, counting down.
GCGGCGGGCTTGTACGGGTACTGCGCGGCGAGCTCCTCGTCGATGTCGACGCCGAGCCCGGGCTCCTCCGACGGGTGCAGGTAGCCGCCCTCGAAGCGGTACCCGTGCGGGAACACGGCGTCGGTCTCGGTCGTGTGGCGCATGTACTCCTGCAGCCCGAAGTTGGGCACGGCCAGGTCGAGGTGCAGGGCCGCGGACATGCACACCGGGGACAGGTCGGTGGCGCCGTGGCTGCCGGTGCGCACGTGGTAGAGCCCGGCGAGGTCGAAGATGCGGCGCAGGTGGGTGATGCCGCCGGCGTGCACGACCGTGGCCCGGATGTAGTCGATGAGCTGCTCGCGGACGAGCGTCTCGCAGTCCCAGACGGTGTTGAACACCTCGCCGACGGCGATCGGGGTGGTGGTGTGCCGCCGGATCAGCCGGAAGCCCTCCTGCAGCTCGGCCGGGACCGGGTCCTCCATCCAGGTCAGCGCGTAGGGCTCGAGGCTCTTGCCGAGCCGGGCCGCCTCGATCGGGGTGAGCCGGTGGTGCACGTCGTGCAGTAGCTTCAGCCCCGGCCCGAACTCGGCGCGGACCTGCGCGAAGACGCTCGGGACGTGGTTGAGGTACGCCTCCGTCGACCACGTCGCCTCCGAGGCGATGGCGGCGTCGGCCGGCTCGTAGAACAGCTTGTCCTTGCTCACCCCGTAGGTGGTGCCGAGGCCGGGCACGCCGGTCTGCACGCGCACGGCGCGGTAGCCGAGGTCGGCGTAGCGGGCGATCTCGGCGAGCACGTCGTCGACGGTCTCGGCGTTGGCGTGGCCGTACACCGTGACGCCCTCGCGGCTACGCCCGCCCAGCAGCTGGTAGACGGGCAGCCCGGCGACCTTGCCCTTGATGTCCCACAGGGCGGTGTCGACGGCGGCGATGGCGGACATGGTGACCGGGCCGCGCCGCCAGTACGCGCCCTTGTACAGGTACTGCCAGGTGTCCTCGATCCGGGCCGGGTCCCGGCCGATGAGCGCCGGGATCACGTGCTCGGTGAGGTAGGCGGCCACGGCGAGCTCGCGGCCGTTGAGGGTGGCGTCGCCGACCCCGGTGACACCGTCGTCGGTGACGATCTTCAGGGTGACGAAGTTCCGGCCGGGGCAGGTGACGATGACCCGGGCGTCGGCGATGCGCACGTCAGTCGACCTCTTCCTTGACTCGGGCGACGAGCTGGGTCGGGTTGACGATCCGCAGCGCCAGCACGAGCAGCACGAGCATGGTCGCGGTGTACACGACCGCCATCGCGTCGATGGACTGCTGGGCGCGGATGCCGGGCGAGGCCATCTCGGCGTAGAGCTTCACGACCAAGGTGGACGACTCCTCGTCGGCGGTGAGGAACGTCAGCTCGAACATGCCGATCGTACGCACCAGCACCAGGATCGAGGCGGCGAGGATGCCGGGCACGAGCAGCGGGGCCAGGATGCGCGTGAACACCTGGCGGGTGCCGGCGCCGCACATGCGGGCCGCGCGCTCGATGCCCGGGTCGATCTGCTCGATGAACGGGGTCATGGTGAGGATGACGAACGGCACCGAGGGCACCAGGTTGGCCAGGATGACGCCCGACAGGTGGCCGGCGAGGTCGTACTTGTACAGCACCGTCGCCAGCGGGATCCCGTACGTCATCGGCGGCATGAGGATCGGCAGCAGGAACGCGAGGTACACCACCCGCTGCCCCGGGAAGCGGCGCCGGGCGAGCACGTAGGCGGCGGGGACGCCCACGAGCAGGGAGACCACGACGACGGCGAGGGACACCTCCAGGGTCACCAGCAGCACGTGCAGCAGGTCGAACTCGTCCCAGGCCTGGCTGTACCACTGCGTGGTGAACCCCTGCGGCAGCCAGGTGTCGAACCACTGCTTGCCGAACGAGCTCACGAGCACCGAGCCGACGACCCCGGCCAGGTTGAGCATGAAGAAGATGACGGCGCCCCACACCAGCCAGGCCGCGGGGCGGGCGACGATCCGGCGGCTCATCCCTTGCCTCCCGTCGGTCCGGTGTACAGCAGGGAGCGGCCGCCCAGCACGATCCCGATCACGATCAGCTCGACGAGGCCCATGACGATGGCGATGGCCGAGCCCTGGGCGTAGTCGTAGTGCTGGTAGCGGGCCTGCCAGGCGGCGTACGCGATGACCCGGGTCTCCCCCGCCGGGTCACCCACGAGCACCGCGGACGGGAAGACGCTGTAGGCCAGCACGAACGTCAGGCAGAACGTGGTCGCCAGGCCCGGTGCGAGCAGCGGCAGCGTGATGCGCCGGAACCGTTGCCACCAGCGGGCGCCGAGGGTGGCCGCGGCGCGCTCCAGGGTCGGGTCGATGCCGGACAGGTACGACAGCACCAGCAGGAACGCGAACGGGAACCCGGTGATGACGAGGGACAGGAACACGCCCCAGGAGTTGTGCACGAGCCGGATCGGGGTGTCGATGACCCCGGCGTCGAGCAGCGTCCGGTTGAGCCAGCCGGTCGGGCCGAGGTAGTTGAGCAGGCCCTGGGCGGTCAGCACGGTGCCGAGCGTGATGGGCACGACGAGCAGGGTGGTGACGGCCCGCTTGCCGCGGAAGCGGCCGCGCATCCGGTACGCGATCGGCACCGACGCGGCGACGTTGAGCACGGCGGCGGGCAGCGCGATGCGCAGCGTCGTCCAGATCGTGTCGCGGTCGTAGGCGTCGGCGAAGAAGCTGCGGTACGCCTCGAACGGCCCGCCCTTGTCCGGCTGGAACGACAGCCCGACGCCGTAGGCGAACGGGTAGATGAACAGCAGCACCACGAACGCGGCGGCCGGGGCGAGCAGCCACAGCTGCCGGTCGACGCCGCGTTCGGCGAGCCGGTGGCGCAGCGCGACCATCAGCCCTCCCCCTCCGCCGGGTAGACCAGGATGTGCTTGGAGGTCACGGTGATCGGGTCCTCGGGCGCGAGCCGGGCGGTGGTGCGCAGGTGCAGCAGGAGCCCGTCGCCGGTGCGCGCCTCGACGGCCATTTCCCGTCCCTGGTACTCCACGACGTCCACGACGCAGCGGAGCCCCTCCTCGCCCGGGACGAGATGCTCGGGCCGGACGGCCGCGACCACCGCGTCGCCCGGGCGGATGTCGCCCACCGCGGTGCCCGTGAACGACACGCCCTCGACGCTGATGCCGACCTGGTCGCCCGCGACGTGCTCGGCCCGGGCCCGCAGCAGGTTGCGGAAGCCCATGAAGTCGGCGACGTGCGCGTTGGCCGGCCGGTCGTGCAGCTCCTCCGGCGTGCCGATCTGCTGGACCTCCCCGGCGCGCAGCACCACGAGGCGGTCGGCGAGCGACAGCGCCTCCTCCTGGTCGTGGGTGACGTACACGGTGGTGAGGCCGAGGCGCTGGTGCAGCCGCCGGATCTCGGTGCGCATCTCCAGCCGCAGCTTGGCGTCCAGATTGGACAGTGGCTCGTCCATGAGCACCAGCGACGGGGACACGACGATGGCGCGGGCGATCGCGACCCGCTGCTGCTGGCCGCCGGAGAGCTGGCCGGGCAGCTTCGCCGCGTGCTCCTCCAGGCGCACCAGCCGGAGCGCCTCGTCGGTGCGGGTGCGTACCTCGGCCCGGGGCAGGCGGCGCATCTGCAGCCCGAACGCGATGTTGCTGCGCACGCTCAGGTGCGGGAAGAGCGCGTAGTTCTGGAACACCATGCCGAAGCCGCGCCGCTCCGGCGGGAGCGTGTCGAGGCGCCGGTCGTCGAGCCAGATGCGCCCCTCCGACAACGGCAGCAGCCCGGCCAGGCAGTTGAGCGCCGTGGTCTTGCCGCAGCCGGACGGCCCGAGCAGCGCGATGAACTCCCCGCGCTCGATCTCGAGGTCGAGGTTCGCCAGTGCGGCGTGACCCGCGAACCTGCGGGTCACGCCGTCCAGACGGATCATTTGTTCACCTTCGCGCCACCGATCTCACGGTCCCACTTGTCGAAGGCGGCCACCAGCGCCTTGGCGTCCAGCGGCGTCTCCAGCGGGTTGTTCGCGATCAGCGCGTCGTACTCCGGCCGGCCGTAGTCGGCGATCGCCTTCTGGCTGTCGGCGGGCGCCATCGACAGCGGCACGTCCTTGACCGCCGGGCCCGGGTAGAAGTACCCCTTGTCGTACGCCTTCGCCTGCTGCTCCTTCGTGAGCATGGACTTGAGCAGCAGCAGGATCGCGGACTGCTTGTCGGCCGAGACGCCCTTGGGCACGGTCACGTAGTGCGCGTCGGTGACCCAGTGGAAGCCCTGCAGCGAGCCGATCGCGGCCTCCTTGGGCACCTGGCCGAGCACGCGCGGGTTGATGTCCCAGCCGGTGGTGCTGACGATGATCTTCGCGGAGCCGTTGGCGATGCTCTTCATCGTCTCGCTGGTCGCCGACGGGTACAGCGTCACGTACTTGTTCAGCTCGGCCAGGTAGGCCCAGGTCTTCTCCCAGCCGGCGACCGGGTCCTTGGGGTCCTTGTCGCCGAGCAGGTACGGCAGGCCCATGAGGAACGTGCGGCCGGGCCCGGAGTTGGCGGGCCGCGCGTACTGCACCGTGCCCGGGTTCGCCTTGGCGTAGGCCAGCAGGTCCGCCGCGGTCTTCGGCGGGTTGGGGACCTTCGCCGGCAGGTACTCGATCAGCGGCCCGGACGGGTAGTAGGTGACGGTGACGCCGAACTCGCCGGCCAGCTTCTGCATCGCCTGGGCGCCCGGCTGGTAGTCGGCCGTCACCTTGCCCGAGATCGGCAGCCACAGGTTCTGGTCGATGCCGGCGGCGAGGCCGTCGACGCCGGTGAGCACGACGTCGATGTCCACGCGGCCGGCGTCCTGCTGCGCCTTGATCTTCCCGGCCAGCTCGGGGGCGGTCGCCTTGGAGTACGTCACCTTGGAGATGACCTTCGGGTTCTTCTGCGCGAACTCGTCGATCATGCCCTGGGTGAGCTGCAGGTCGCCGGCGACGTCGAGGATGTTGAGGCTGACCGGCGCGCTCGGGGTGTCGGGCACGGTGCCGCCGCTCTCGGCGGTCGTGCCGGCGGGCTTATCGGGCGCACCGCAGGCGGCCACGAGGGCGAGGGTGGCGATCAGGACGGTGGCGCGTTTCGGCAGGACGGTGGCGCGTTTCGGGAGAAACATGGCGGATTCCCTTCTGGCGCTAGGGATTCGCTGGTCCGGTGCTGTCGCGGACCATGAGATGGGACTCGAGCTCCCGGCGCTGGATCGGGTGCGCCGGGTCCTCGAGCAGCTGCAGGAGCAGGTCCACGCCGGCGCGGCCGGTCTGCTCCTTGGGCTGGGCGAGCGTGGTCAGCGCGGGGCTGACCATCTCGGAGAGCACGATGTCGTCGAAGCCCATGACGCTGATCCGCCCGGGCACGGCGACGCCGCGCGCCGCGAACCGGCTGAGCATGCCGATCGCGACCAGGTCGTTGTAGCCGAGGACCGCGGTGACCCCGGTGGCGAGCACCTGGTCGGCCGCGGCGACCCCACCGGCGAAGCGCGGCACCACGTTGCCGGTCTCGACGAGCTCGACGGCGGCCTCCGCGCAGGCCTGGCGCAGCGCCCGCAGGCGTTCCCGGTTGGACCAGGACGCCTTGGGCCCGGGCACGTACGCCACGCGCCGGTGCCCGAGCGCGGTCAGGTGCCCGACCGCGTGCCGCAGCCCGTCGGCGCTGTTGGTGGTGACCGACGGGACCCGCCCGACGCGCCGGTTGAGCAGCACGATCGGCGTGTCGCCGGTCAGCGCGCGCACCTCGTCCTCGCTCATGCGCGGCGAGCACAGGATCAGCCCGTCGACCTGCTTGCTGAGGTTGCGCACCAGGCCGGCCTCGGCGGTGGGGTCCTCGTCGGTGTCGGCGAGGAAGACCGCGTAGTCGAACTCACGGGCGCGGGCCTGCACGCCCTTGACGACGCCGGGGAAGAAGGGGTTGGCCAGGTCGGGCACGAGCAGCCCGAGGTTGCCGGTGCGCCCGGTGATCAGCCCGCGGGCGGCCCGGTTGGGGTGATAGCCGAGCGCGGCGACGGCCTGCTGCACGCGCAGGCGGGTGTGTTCACGCACGAGATCGGGCGAGGCGAGCGACCGGCTGACGGTGGACGCCGAAACCCCGGCGACACGCGCCACGTCCTTGATCGTCACCACCATCGACGCCTCCCATCGATCACCGTGAAGTCTGCAAACCTTTTCATAATCTTGTCAATCCCCTGGCTCGCTTCGCTCGCGTTGGGGGAGCAGGCTCCACCCAAACCCCCTCAAGATCTACGCCAGCGCATTCGGGCCGCCCGGAGTCGCGCCGGGATGCGCCCTCCGCACGGCCGCCGGCACACGGCAGGGCTTGGCGAATAATAGTTGATGAGCTACAACTACTATATGAACACTTCCCCGGGGACGACCCGCGGGCCGGCCGTTGTCCTGTTGACCTGCTGTCTGAGTGTCTTCGTCGCCGGGCTCGACGTCACGATCGCCAACGTCGCCCTCCCCTCCATCCAGCGGGCGCTGGACGCGCAGGTCAGCGGCCTGCAGTGGGTGATCGACGCCTACACGCTGGTCATCGCCGGCCTGCTCATGCTCTCCGGTTCCCTGGCCGACCGGTTCGGGCGCCGGCGCGTGTTCCAGGCCGGGCTCGCGCTGTTCTCGCTCGGCTCCCTGCTGTGCAGCGTCGCGCCCACCCTCGGGCTGCTGGTCGCCTTCCGCGCCCTGCAGGCGGTCGGCGGATCGATGCTCAACCCCGTCGCCATGTCGATCATCGCCAACACGTTCACCGAGCCGGCCGCGCGCGCCCGGGCGGTCGGGGCCTGGGGCGCGGTGGCGGGCCTGAGCCTGGCCGGTGGTCCGGTGCTCGGCGGTCTGCTGGTCTCCGGCCTCGGCTGGCGCTCGATCTTCTGGGTCAACGTCCCGATCGGGGCGCTGGCCATCTACCTGACCCAGCGGTTCGTCCCCGAGTCCAGGGCCGCCCGGGGCCGGCGGTTCGACCCGCTCGGGCAGCTGCTGGTCGTCGCCGTCATCGGACCGGTCACCGCCGCGATAATCGAAGGGCCCCGCCACGGCTGGGGCTCGCCGCCGATCGTCGGGCTGTTCGCCCTCGCCGCGGTCTCGGCGGCCGGGCTGGTCGGGGCCGAACGCCGGCGGTCCGAGCCGCTCGTCGACATCCGGTTCTTCCGCTCCCCCGCCTTCTCCGGGGCCGCGATCATCGCGCTGGTGGCGCTGATGACGCTCGGCGGGTTCCTGTTCCTGAACACGCTCTACCTGCAGGAGATCCGCGGGTACAGCCCGTTGCAGGCGGGCCTGCTGACCATTCCGATGGCCGCCGCGCTCGCGGCGTTCTCGCTCGTCTCCGGTCGCGTCGTGGCCGCGCGCGGCCCCCGCCCCGCGCTCGTACTGGCCGGGCTGCTGCTCGCGGCGGGAACGGGACTGCTGATCGGCACCACCGAGACGACGAGCCTGTGGTACCTCGTCCTGGCCTACCTGCTCTTCGGCGCCGGTTCCGGCCTGGTCAGCACCCCGATCACGCACACCGCCCTGTCCGGCCTGCCCCGCGATCAGGCCGGGGTCGCCGGCGCGATCGCCTCGACCTGCCGCCAGACCGGGGCCGCGATCGGCGTCGCCGTCTGCGGGGCCATCGTGGCCGGCGGCTCGGCCGGCTTCGTCACCGCCGGCCACACCGCCTGGGCCGTCCTCGCCGGCTGCGGCATCGCGACCGTGCCGCTCGGCCTGCTCTCGACCGGACGCTGGGCCCGGACCCGGGCGCAACGCGGCGGCCCGCGGCTCAATCCCCCTGTTGTGGAGGCGATCCGATGAGTTCCGACAACGACCTGGCCCGCGCGGCGTGGGCCGCCATGCAGGTCTTCGTGCAGGGCGCGGACCGGCGGCGCGCCCTGCACGCCGAGCTCGGCATCGGCAACGACAAGGCCGAACTGCTGATCAGCCTGGCCCGGGCGCCGATGACCCTGCGCGAGATCTCACGGGCGTTCGACGTCGACCCGTCCGCCGCCACCGTCGCCGCCGACCGGCTCGAGCGCCGGGGCTTCGTACGCCGGGAAGCCCACCCCGACGACAGGCGCAGCAAGCTCGTCAGCCTGACCGACAAGGGGCGACAGGCCGCCGCGACCGCGCACCGCATCATCACCGACCCGCCGGCCGCGCTCCGCGCCCTCGACGCCGACCGCCTGGCCGCCCTCACCCGGATCCTCGCGGACCTGACCGCCGAGCACCCTCAGCCCTGACGAAGGTGACCACCATGCGCAACCCCATCGGACACGCACTCCGCCATCGCCGCGCCGGGCACGACACCCTGCTCTGGGCCGATCCCGGCCTGCGGGCCCCGGAGACGTTCACGCTCACCAGCCCCGCCTTCGACCACGGCGCCCCCATCCCGCAACGGCACCGCGGCCGGCTCTTCGGCGCGAACGTCTCGCCGGCGCTGACGTGGACGGCGCCGCCCCCAGGGACCGCGGAACTCGTCCTCGTCGTGCAGGATCCCGACGTACCCATGAAGAAACCCGCGACCCATGCCCTCACCCTGGGCATCGACCCGTCGCTCACCGAGATCCCGGAGAACGGCCTCGCCGAGCCCAGCCCCGTTCCCGGCCTCCGGCACGGCAAGGGCGGACTCGGCCGCCGGGGCTGGTCCGGCCCGATGCCGCCGCGCTCGCACGGACCGCACGCCTACGTCTTCCAGCTGTTCGCCCTGGACCACCGCCCCAGCCTGCCGGGCCCCTTCACCCTCGACCAGGCGCGCACCGCCATGACCGGCCACGTCATCGCCCGGGCCCGGCTGGACGGCACGTACGAGGTCCGGTGACTACGGCTGGGCGACCTCGAGCTGCCCGTCGCGCACGCGGGTGCGCAGGGCCGTCTGGTCCGAGCTCGCCGGCCCCCGCAGCGCCCGCCCGTCCGCGAGCCGGAACACGCTGCCGTGCCACGGGCACTCCACGCACGCCTCGCCGCCGACGTCGACGGTGCGGCCCTCGGCCAGCGGGCCGCTCAGGTGCGCGCAGCGGCCCACCAGGGCGCTGAAGCGGTCGTGGTCGCGGTAAACCACGACCGGGGTTTCGCCGACGGTGTACGCGCTGAGCTTCCCCTCCGCGATCGCGCTCACCGCGTCGAGGCGGTGCCAGCCGCTCGGCACCAGGGGCAACGCGGCCGCGGCGTGGTTGGCGCCCGCGCCCAGGGCGAAGGCGAGGTGGCCGCCGAGGTACGCCCCGGCGCCCGCGACGCCCAGCCCGGCGAACGACAGCGCGCGGCCGCGCCGGTGGTCGCCGCGGGCCCGGGCCGCGAGCGAGGCGACGAAGCAGCCCAGCGCGGTGACGTTGGCCGCGGCGTGCACGAGGGCGACGCGGCGCTGCTGCGGGGAGAGTGTCGCGTAGTCGGCCAGGCCGGTGACGGCCGCGGGGACGGCCCCGGCGGTGCCGGCAGCCAGGAGCGTGGCCGCCGCGCGCCGGGAGCCGGGCGTGTCGCGCCCGGGCAGCGCGTCGAGCACGGCGGTGCTCATCCAGGCGCCGACCGGGAACTGTACGACGGCCGGGTGCAGCGGGTGGCCGATTGTCCGGCCGTGCAGCACGTCGCCGAGGCGGCCGCGGCCCGCGGTGGCCTGCGCGAGGCGGCGCACGACGTCCGCGATCCGGTCGAGCTGGGCGGCGGCCTCCAGGCGCGCGAGCAACGTAGGCATGCCGAGCGGTTGCCCGTCCGCGGGGCGCCGAAACGAATTGGGAACCGCGAGGCAACCGTTTGCACGCTCGCCCGTCCGGCGAACCGCGGAAGGCATGACGACGGCCGATCCGGGTACGGGTCCGGCATGACCGATGAGCGGCTCGAGGCCTTCGACGAGGACGTGGACGACGAGGGCGGGGACTTCGCGCAGGAGCACGACGACAGCACGCTCGCCGACGAGGTCGAGGGCGGCCCGGAGGCATCCGAGGAGCCCGAAAGCCCGCGCGGGCGAGCCGGAATGGACTGAACGCCCGTGGCAGGAGCGCGCCGGCGTAGATCTTGAGGGGGTTTGGGTGGAGCCTGCCCCCCCGACGCGAGCGCAGCGAGCCGGGAATTCAGCATGTTTGCCCGGATCTCGGGTCGGGCAGCCTCTGCGCATGACGACCATCACCGCTGACGACATCCGGGCGCTTGCGCAGTCCAACGACGCCGACCCCGCGCTCGCCCTGGCGCCGGACGGGGTCATCCTCGTACCCGAGGCTGCCGCGGCCGACGGCCACATCGTGTACACGAAGGCCGAGCTCCGCCAGGACTACGGCGAGGAGATCACCGACGTGCAGGCCGAGGTGCTCGCCGCCGGGCTCACGTCCCAGCTTCCCTGATCGCTGCCGATGTCCTGAACCGCGGCGCGGGCGCGTTCGGCGCCCGCGCGCGCCAGCTGGGCGGACAGGCCCAGGTGCCGGGTCGGGTCGAGCAGGGCCGCCAGGTCGGCCACGGTCAGGTACGTCGTGACGCGCGGGTCGCTCTCCAGCAGTCCCGCGAACGTGGACTCGCCGGCCGCCGCGCGGTGGGCCGCCTCCGACACCACGCTGTGCGCCTCCTGGCGGCCGATCACCTTGCCCAGGGCCAGCATCACCGCCTCGGAGACGATGAGGCCGCCGGTCAGGTCGAGGTTGGCCCGCATGCGCTCCGGGTCGAGCTCCAGGCCCTCGAGGACCACGGCCAGCCGGACGAGCTGGTCGCCGGCCAGGACGCAGGCGCGGGTGACGGCGTCGTCGAGCATCGCGGTGTACGCCCCGTCGGCCTCGTGGTCGGCGTGCATCGCCTCCAGCGCCTGCGGTACCAGCGCCCGGATCTGGGCCGAGATCGTCATCATGTCCTGGGAGAGCTTCGGGTTGCGCTTGTGCGGCATGGTGCTGCTGCCGACGTCGCCCGGGGCGGCGGGCTCGAGGACCTCGCCGTACTCGGTCTGCATCAGCGAGTACAACTCCCGCCCTATTTTTCCCCCGGTGCCGGCCAGCAGCGCCAGCACGCACACGTATTCGGCGAGTCCGTCGGCGGTGCTGCGGGCGGGCACGTCCATCGGCCAGAGGCCGAGCCGCTCGGCCAGGCGGGCCTGCACGCGCGGGCCGTCGGCGCCGAGGGCCGCGTGGGTGCCGACGGCGCCGCCGAGCATGGCCGCGAACACCGCCGGCTCGCAGCGGCGCATCCGGTCGAGGTGGCGCAGCAGCTCGTCGATCCACACGGCGGCCTTGAAGCCGAACGTGACGGGCACGGCGTGCTGCCCGTGGGTACGGCCGGCCATCGGCATCTCGGCCCCGCGCTCGGCGAGGTCGGCGGCGGCCGCGAGTGCCCGGCCGAGCAGGGCCAGCAGCCGCCGGTGGGCGTCGCGCAGCAGCAGCGCGTCGCCGGTCTGCGTGATGTTCTGGGTGGTGGCGCCCCAGTGCACCCAGCCGCCGTAGTCCTCCCCCACCACCCGGGTCAGCTCGGTGATGAGGGGCATCAGCGGGTGCCCGCTTTCGGCGATCCCGGCCCGGATCCGGCCCTTGTCGAGCCCCTCCAGGCGGGCCGCGGCGGCGATGGCCGCGGCGGCATCCGGCGGTACCACGCCCGCGTCCGCCTCGGCCAGGGCGAGTGCCCCCTCGACGTCCAGCCATCGCTGCCAGTGCCCGGCCGTGGTGAACAGCTTGCGGATGCCGGTCTCGGGAACGCTGTCATCGGTGAATCTGGACGGGGTCATTACACTTGCATGCCCGCAAACATCGCGATCAATCCTCGCCGCTGAGCACCTTGAGCACGCCGGTGATGTCCAGGACGCGCAGCACCATGCCGTCGGCGCCGACCGCGCGGAGCCGGACGTCGCCGGCGGCGCCGCGGCGGTACGCGTGCAGGAGCGTCGCGATGCCGGTCGAGTCGAGCAGCGTCAGGCCCCCGAGGTCGACCACGATCTCGCGGACGCCCCGCACCGCGAGGGCGTCGTCGAGGGCCAGTTCCAGGATCGGCTGGGTGCCGAGGTCGACCAGGCCGTGCAGCTGGATGTCCACCCGCACGTGCCCGGATAAGTCGCGGACAACCTGCCGGTCCGCGGTCAGGTCGCTGCCCACCGCGACAATATACCGTTGCCCGACGACAACCGATCCCGGTCGATCGGTCAGATCGCGTCGAGCTCGGCGAGGGCGTCCGCGGGCAGCTGCAGGCCCGCGCCGGCGACGTTCTCGCGCAGGTGGGCCACGGACGAGGTACCCGGGATCAGCAGCATGTTCGGCGAGCGCCGCAGCAGCCACGCCAGGGCCACCGACAGCGGCGTGCTCTCCAGGCGCTTGGCCACCGTGGCGAGCGTCTCGGACTGCAGCGGCGAGAACCCGCCGAGCGGGAAGTACGGCACGTAGGCGATGCCCTGCGCCGCGGTGAGGTCCACGAGCGCGTCGTCCTCGCGGCGGGCGATGTTGTACATGTTCTGCACGCACACCACCGGGGCGATCGCCTGGGCCTCGGCGAGCTGTACGGCGTCGACGGTGCTCAGCCCCAGGTGCCGGATGAGGCCCTGCTCGCGCAGCTCGGCCAGCGCCCCGAACTGCTCGGCGAGGGAGCCGGGCTCGGGCGCGTCGAAGCCGCCGACGCGCAGGTTGACCACGTCGAGCGCGTCGAGGCCGAGGTTGCGCAGGTTGTCGTGGACCTGGGCGCGCAGCTCGTCCGGGGTGCGCGCGTGGGGCCAGCCGCCCTGCTCGTCGCGGCGGGCGCCGACCTTGGTGACGAGGTGGAGCTGCTGCGGGTACGGGCTCAGCGCCTCGCGGATGATCTCGTTTGTCACGTGCGGGCCGTAGAAGTCGGCCGTGTCGATGTGGGTGATGCCGAGCTCGACCGCCGCACGCAGCACGGCGACGGCGGCCGCGCGGTCCTTCGGCGGGCCGAACACGCCGGGGCCGGCCAGCTGCATGGCGCCGTAGCCGAAGCGGGTCAGGTCGAGGTCGCCGACGCGGTACACGCCGCCCGGAAGGTTGTTCGCTGTCATGTCTCCAGCCTGCGCCGTGCGCGCCGGTTCAGGCAGTTCCCTGGGCTTCCTGGGAGTGACAGGACCAGGATGGCGGTACCACCCCGGCCGTAGGCTGGTCCGGTGAGTACGAACGCGCTCGGCGCATACCTGCGGGCGCGGCGCGAGCTCGTCGACCCCGCCGACGCCGGACTGCGCGTGGTGGGCGTGCGGCGCACGCCCGGGCTGCGCCGCGAGGAGGTCGCCACCCTCGCCGGCATCAGCGCCGACTACTACCTGCGCCTCGAGCAGGGCCGCGACCGCAACCCGTCGGCGCCGGTGCTGGAGGCGATCGCGCGGGTCTTCGGGCTGGACGCGGAGGCGACGCAGTACCTGCTGAGCCTCACCGCGGCCCGCCCGCGCGCCCCGCGCCGGCCCCGCCGCGAGACCGTCCCGGCCGGCGTGCGCCAGCTGCTGGACGTGCTGGACCTGCCCGCGTTCGTGGAGAGCCGCATGTTCGAGGTGCTCGCCACGAACCGCCTCGCCACCGCGCTCTCGCCCCGGATCCGCCCCGGCACCAACCGGCTGCGCGACATCTTCCTCGACCCCGACGAGCGCGACCTGCTGCCCGACTGGGAGCAGGCCCTGGGCGGCATGGTGGCGGCGTTCCGCACCTCGGTCGCGGCCGACGCCGGCGACCCGCGGGTCGAGCAGCTCGTCGGCGAGCTGTCCCTGGCCAGCGAGCCGTTCCGCCGCCTGTGGGCGCGCCACGACGTGAAGCCCCTCGCGGGCGCGCCGATGCGGCTGCGCCACCCGGACGTCGGCCTGCTGGAGCTGCGCCGGGAGAAGCTCTCGATCGGCGACTCGGGAGGGCAACTGCTGGTGGTGTACCACGCCGAGCCCGGCTCGGACAGCGCGCGCGCCCTGGCCCTGCTCGGCTCGCTCGCGGCCCCGATCGCCACCGGGAACCGCCCGGCGATATAGACCGCGGCGGCTCCCCGATATAGATCTGGTATCGCGTTCTGCCAGTCTCCGCCGGGTACCGCGACGACGCGGACGGCCCCTAGGCCGCAGCCTGAGGGCCGTCCGTCGCGCGCCGGGTCACCTCAGCGCAGGACATGCTCCCGCTCGTAGCTGCCGGTGTAGTAGTCACCGACCTGGCGCCGGTAGTCGTCCGTGCCGAAGGTGCTCTCGTCGTACTCCGGCGAGCGCTTGATCTGGTCCTTCGTCCGGTCGACGTACACCTTGCGCTCCGCGTGGTCGACGTTGTTCACCGTCCCGGCGGGCAGCAGCACCTTGCGGCCGAAGATCCACGGCCCGGTGTCCACCACCAGCCAGGAGTTGCCGACCTCGTAGCTGGCCCCGTCGATCGACCCGATGTGGCCGTCGAGCGCCTCCACCCGGTACCCACTGAGGTCCAGGTCGTTACGGCGCTCCTCCGGCATCCGGTGATCGTCCGCCTCCGGGGCGAACGTGTCTCGCCACGCCCACGGCAGGAATGTGATCGGCTGCATGAGAGCCTCCTTTCACTCGTCCTACCGTCGGGTTACCCGCCGAGGATGTGCTCAACCGTCGATGGCTCCGCCGCGGAGCCAGGCGACGTACGGGTGGTCGGGCTTCACGTACTGCATCACGTTGACCAAGCGCTGGAATCGCGGCGGCAGGACGGCCGCCACGGATAGCTTGAGTTCTGGAACTCGAGCTCGACGCCGCCGTCGTCGCCGAGGCGCCGGAACACGCCCCTGGCCCCCGTGAAGCCGCGCTCCCGCAGCCAGGGTGCGACCTGGTTCGCGAGCATCTGCCGGCAGGCCCGCCGCACGTCGCTGGGCACGATGATCAGCGTAGTAGGGTCGGCGGGATCACGAGCGTGGAAAGGATGCCACGGTGGCGTTACGAGTCGGGATCGGCCTGCCCCAGCTCAAGGACTTCGACCCGCGCACGGCGGTCACGCGCGCCGCGCGCGCGGTGGAGGAGATGGGGTACGACAGCGTCTGGGTCTTCGAGCGGTTCCTGCTCCCCCGGGACCAGAGCGGGCCCCACGGGCTCTACAACGTGCCCGATGCGCCCTGGCCGGTGCGGTACGGCGGGGTGCTCGACCCGCTCGTCGCGCTCACCCTCGCCGCCGCCGTCACCGAGCGGGTCGAGCTCGGCACGTGTGTGCTCGTCGCGCCGCTGCACGTGCCGGCTCGCCTGGCCCGCACGCTGTCCAGCATCGACGCGGTCAGCGGCGGGCGCGTCGTCGCCGGGCTCGGCGCGGGCTGGAGCATCGACGAGTTCGCGGCGCTCGCCCCGCGCCCGTTCGCGGAGCGGGGCGCGGCGCTGGACGAGCTCCTCGACGTGTCCGAGGCCCTCTGGAAGCCGGACCCGGTGTCGTACCGCAACGAGCGCTGGACGGTCGCCCCGGCCGAGGTGGGCCCGAAGCCGGCCCGGCGCATCCCGGTGTACCTCGGCGGGTTCTCGGACGCGGCCCTGTGCCGCATCGCCCGCCGCGGCGACGGCTGGCTGCCCACCGGCCTGCCGCCCGCGGTCGCCGGCGCGACCCTGGCCCGGCTGCGGGAGATGGCCGCCGCGAACGGCCGCGACCCGTCCTCGATCGGGTGCACGTTCCAGGTCGGGCTCGGCGGCACCCTGCGGGAGGTGCCGGCGGAGGGGCGCCGGCCGTACACCGGCAGCATCGGGCAGATCGTGGACGACATCGCGGCGCTGGCGGACGCGGGCATCGACCATGTGTTCCTCACGGTGTCGAACCTCGTGACCGACCTGGACGCGTACGTCGACGTCGCCGGCGAGTTCCACGCCGCCCTGCGCGCCGCGGGCCTGACGTGACCGGCGCGATCGAGGCGGCCGCGGCGCTCGTCGCCGGCGCGCACAGCGTCGTCGTGTTCACCGGGGCCGGGATGTCGGCCGAGAGCGGCGTGCCCACGTTCCGCGACGACCTGACCGGGCTGTGGGCCCGCTTCGACGCGGAGCGGCTCGCCACGCCCGAGGCCTTCCACGCCGACCCCGACCTCGTGTGGGGCTGGTACGAGTGGCGCCGCTCCCGGGCCCGGCGGGCCGAGCCGAACGCGGGGCACCGCGCGGTCGCCGCGCTCGAGGCGGCCGTCCCGGGCACCACGGTCGTCACGCAGAACGTCGACGACCTGCACGAGCGGGCCGGCAGTGCCGCCCCCAACCACCTGCACGGCAGCCTGTTCGCGCCGCGGTGCATCGGCGCCGGGGCGCACCCGGCCGTGTTCCCGGACGCCGAGGAGCCGCAGGAGGGCCGCCGCCTCGCCCCGCCGCGGTGCGACGCGTGCGGGGCGCTGGTGCGTCCGGGCGTCGTGTGGTTCGGCGAGGCGCTGCCGGAGGAGGCCCTCCGCGCGGCGGTGGCGGCCGCCGCGAGCTGCGACGTGCTGCTGACGGTGGGCACGTCCGGCGTGGTGTACCCGGCCGCGGAGATCCCGCGCATCGCGGCCCGCGCCGGTGCCGCGGTCGTCCAGGTGAACCCGGACCCGACCCCGCTCGACGCGGTGAGCACGCTGAACCTGCGCGGTACCGCGGCCACGATCCTGCCCGCCCTCGTCCCCGTTTGAGGCGCGCCCGGCGGGTAGGGCAGCGCCATGGTGGACGTACAGCATCATCGTGCCGAGACCAACGGCGTCCGGCTGCACTACGTCACCGCCGGGCACGGGCCCGTCGTGCTCGGCCTGCACGGCTGGCCCGAGTCGCACCGGCAGTATCTGCGCCTCATCGAGCGCTTCGCCGACCGGTACCGGTTCATCGCCCCCGACCTTCGCGGGTGCGGCGACAGCGACAAACCGTTCGGCGGCTACGAGCCCAACACGATCGCGGCCGACCTGCTCGGGCTGCTCGAGGCCGAGGGCGTCGAGCGGTTCCACATCGTCGGCCACGACCTCGGCGGGCCGCCGGCCGTCGCGCTCGCGTACGCGGCGGGTGATCGGGCGCTGTCGCTCTCCACGATCGAGACGCCGTTCTTCGGCCTGGACTACCCGGGCTACGTCGATCCGATGGTGAACTACTGGCACCTCGGCATGCATGCGCACATGGACATCACGCGGATGCTGCTCGAGGGGCGCGAGGAGCAGTACCTGCGCCACTTCTTCCGCGACTTCGCCTACAACCCCGACGCGGTGGCCGAGGACGAGGTGCAGGCGTACGCCGCGCTGATGCGCCAGCCCGGCACGCTGCGCGGGAGCCTGAACCTGTACGGGTACATCCCGCAGATGACCGAGCAGACCCGGGAACTGGTGGCCCGGAAGCTGCCGGTGCCCATGATGGCCTGGGGCGGCGAGGCGTCGTTCGGCTCGCACTGCATCGACAGCGCCCGGGCCATCGCCGAGGAGGCGCACGGCGGGGTGATCGAACGGTGCGGGCACTGGGTGTTCCAGGAGCGGCCCGGCTTCATCGGCGACAAGCTCGACCGGTTCTGGGCCGGCAAGGAGGTGTGAGGGCCGCCGGGGCGGGGTGTGTGAACAGAACGTCCGGTGGGCATAGACAGGCCATGCCATGGGTCCTGTGGGTGCTCGCCGGCGCCGTCGCCCTGCGCGGGCTCGGGGGGCTGCTGCTCGTCTGGGACCGCCGGCAGCTGCGGCGGGGCGGTTGCGCAACGGTTGTGCGGCGGGTCGCCTCAGGTTCCGGAATCGTCCGCCGATGAGCCGATCGGCGCTCCGGGCGCCGTATCGCAGTCGGCGGGGGGTTCTACGGTGGCGCAGCAGGGTGTGCAGGTCACGGTCGCACGCGGGCGGTTGACCGCGGCGGTGGCCGACCGCGGGGTCATCACCAAGGCCTTCCTGACCGTCCTGCTCGTCACGCTCGTGGCGGCCGCGGTCGCGATCCTGTCGCTGAACCGGATGTCGCGGCTCAACAGCGACCTGCACGACGTGAAGACCCGCCACCTCGAGAGCTCCCAGCAGCTGACCCAGATGCGCGCCGGCATGGCCGACATGTACCGCAGCATGCTGGTGTACTCGCTGCTCTCGGCCGGCGGGTCGCAGAGCCAGGCCGCCCAGTTCCGCACCGCCGCCGCCACCGCCGACGAGCGCGTCGACGCCGCGGTCGCCGCCTACCACAGCCTCGCGGCCGGGTCGAGCGAGCGGCTCGGCGCGCTGCAGAAGGTCACGGACAACGTCGGCCAGTACCGCGCCCTGCGCGACGTCGTCGTCTTCCACGGGGCCCCGCCGTCCGGCTTCACCATGCCGGCCCAGGACAAGATCCTGGCGATGTCGACGCAGTACGAGATCAGCCGCATCATCGCGCGCATCAACGACTACCAGCTCACCATCGCCTCGGCGGTGGAGGAGCAGTCGGCCACGACCGCGGAGATGAGCCGCAGCGTCGGCGAGGCCGCGCACGGCGCGACGAACATCGCGGGCAACATCTCGGGCGTGGCCCAGGCCGCCCAGGCCACGTCGGCGACCCTGGCCGAGGCGGACACCACGGTGACGGAGCTCTCGCGCCCGGCGGCCGACCTCCAGCGCGAGGTCGGCCGCTTCAAGCTGTAATTCCAGCTCGCTTCGCTCGCGGTGGGGGAGCTTCGCTCCACCCACACCCCCTCGAGATCTACGCCCGCTTGCTCTTGCGGCTGACGGGCGCGCGAGGACGAGGCGGGTCCACGCCGCGGCCGTCCGTCGCGTCGAGGATCTGCTCGACCGGGTCGCCCCGATCTTCACCGCCAGGTCGAGCCGTCCGCGCTCCGCTACCCGGCCCCGCGGCCCCGTAACGGCTATCGTCGAGCGGGTGGCCCGCTTCACCGTCTCCGTCGAGGTCCGCGCCCCCGCCGCGAAGGTCTGGGCCGCGCTCACCGACTGGCGCAACCACGCCCGCTGGGCGCCGCTGACGACCGTGCGCCTGACCACCGAGCGGATGGACGGGCTCGGGGCCGGCTTCGTCGCGCGCTCCGGGCTCGGCCCGCTCGGCTTCGACGACCCGATGACCGTGGTGCGCTGGGAGCCGCCGCAGGGCGATGCGCCGGGCCGGTGCGACGTCGACAAGCACGGCCGGGTGATCCGGGGCAAGGCGTGGTTCGTGGTGGTACCGCGGCCGGACGACCATTGCCGGGTGGACTGGTTCGAGGACGTGACGGTCGTGCCGCACCGCCTGGACCGGGTGACCGGCGGCCTCGTCGCGCTGGCCGGCCGGGCCGGTTTCGGGCAGGCCCTGCGCAAGATGGCCCGCGAGGCCGAGCGCTAGACTCTCGCCCGTGACCCGGTTTGCCGCCGACATCGTCGCGGATCTGCGCCGGCGCATCCTCGCCGGCGACCTGCGGCCGGGCCACGACATCCCCAGCGCCAAGGACATCATGGCCGAGTGGGACGCGACCATGGCGACCGCGTACAAGGCGATGACGCTCCTGCGCGAGGAGGGGCTCGCGGCCAAGCACCGCGGCCCCGGTCTCATCGTCACCGCCGACGCGCCCGCCGTCGCCGCCGCGTGGCAGCCGCCGCCCGCCCACGGCGACGTGACCCGGGCCCGCATCGTGAACGCCGCGATCGAGCTCGCCGACGCCGACGGGCTGGGCAACCTGTCGCTGCGCCTCATCGGCCAGCGCGCGGGCGGCCTCGTCACCGGCACGTTCTACAAGTGGGTGCAGGACCGGGCCGAGCTCGAGGTGCTCATGGCCGACGCGGTGTTCGCCAAGCATCCGCCGCCGAAGCCGGCCGGGGGCTGGCGGGCGCAGCTGGAGCGGCTGAGCCGGCTGCAGTGGCGGCTGTACCGCCAGCACCCGTGGCTGGCGCTGACCGTCTCGTTCGCGGACCCGTCGCTCAGCCCGAACGTGGCCGCGCACCTCGCGTGGGCGGAGCGGGCGCTGGCGGACCGGCCGGACGCCGCCCCGCTGGCCGCGGCGTTGGCGAACTTCGTGCGCGGCAGCGCGATGCACCTCGAGCAGGAGGACCGCAGGGCGCGCAAGGCCGAGGCGGAGGCGGACGCTGCGCTGTTCGAATTCGGTCTGCAACACCTGCTCGACGGCTTCGAGCGCGCCGCAGGTTATCACCTGCACTGAATCGACGCACGAATCGACGCAAGAGTTGAAGTCGGCCGAGGTCACGGCTACCGTCGAGTTCACAGGCGCTCAAGCAGCGGGCGTCCGGCTCGAAGCAATCCAGTCCGTGATTCCCGCTGCCGTGAGGTCTGCCTTCATGACGATCGAAATGCACCGTGACCCCGCCACGCCCCTGGACGCCCCGGTCTCCACCGCCGCACGCCGCCGGGCCGGGGACGCCGAGGCGCTCGCCCTGCTCAGCCTGCTCGCCGACCTGCCGGACGGCCCGGACCGCCGCCGGGTCCGCGGCCGCGTGATCGAGCTGTACCTGCCCCTGGCCCACCACCTCGCGGGCCGCTTCCGCAACCGCGGCGAGCAGCAGGACGACCTCGAGCAGGTCGCGATCGTCGGCCTCATCAAGGCGGTGGACGGCTTCGACCCGGCGAACGGGGCCGCCTTCGTCGGGTACGCCATCCCCACCATCACCGGCGAGCTCAAGCGCCACTTCCGGGACCGCTGCTGGGACGTCCGGGTCCCCCGGCGCATCCAGGAGACGCGCCTGCGCATCAACCGCGTGACGGGCGAGCTGAGCCAGCGCCTGGGCCGCTCCCCCACCATCACCGACCTGGCCGCCGAGATCGACGCGAGCGAGGAGGACGTGATCGAGGCCCTGGACGCCGGCCGCGCGTACCGCACCCTGAGCCTCGACGCCCCGTCCTCGACCGGCGACGCCGAGGGCCCGACCGACCTGGGCAACCTGCTGGGCGAGACCGACCCGGCCCTGGAGCAGTTCGAGGCCCGCGAGGCCCTGCGCCCGCTGCTGGCCCGCCTGCCGGAGCGCGAGCAGCGCATCATCGCGATGCGCTTCTTCGGCAACCGCACCCAGTCCCAGATCGCCGCAGAGCTGGGTCTGTCCCAGATGCACATCTCGCGCCTGCTGGCCAAGGCCCTGCAGACCTTGCGAGGCCAGCTCGCCCGCGGCTGATCCGCCCGCGACAGCCATTCGCGAGCATGACCGCGCCCGACCGGCGTAGCCCCGCTCAGCCGCGGCAGCAGATCAGCGTGATCGGCCTCGTCGGCCCTTGGCGAGCCGGTCCCCGTCCGTGGCGGGCCGTCGCGGAACTCCCATGGGATGGAGGTGCGCCATCATGCCGACGACAGGGCACCTGACCTTGGCTGCTCAGCCGATCGCACAGTGCGGCCGCGGGCCGCGGCGAGCGTGCGGCGGCACGGTGTCGGCATGCGTCGTCGTGTCGGCGAAGGTGGCCTCGGCCACCGGTCGCCTCGACGAGCAATACGGTGAGACCACCGAGCAGCGGCCTGATGGCGAGACCGCTCCAGTACCGCGAGCCGAGCCGCACGACCGCGAGACCCAGCGCGACGAGCAGCGCCGCGCTGACCCACCGCAGCCGCCGCTCACCCGCGGCCCCGATCAATGGCACGCGGCGGATCATCCGGACGCCAGCGCTTCGGCAAGCATGCCTGATTTCTGACAACCAGCGCGCTACCGGCCGCCCGTCGGCAGTGCCAAGGTGTTTGGAATGCGCATCGAGCCGTCGATCACCTTCAAAGGCGCCCTGCAGGTGCTCGGCCAGTTCGACCGGCCGGCGCTCGCCGCGATCGACTCGTTGCTCGGCGGCCTGATCCTGGGCGCGGGCGCCATGGCCGGCGATCCGTTCCTTGGTCTCGTCGACCCCAAGAACGAGGCCATCGCGCGGAGCCGGCGCCTGATCGACACGCTCACCGCGCGGCTGATGGGCACTACCGGGCTGCCGCGCTACCAGTTGATCGAGGCGGCGCACACCATCGTCGTGGTGGCCTCGTTCTTCGACGCGCTGCGCGCCGCGATCGGGCCGCGCTACGCGTCGCTGGGGATCAACGCGGCGGATCAGCTCGCCTTCGCCGCACCGCGCGCGCAGCGCCCGGACGGCCGCGGCCGGCTGGCCCAACTGCTCCAGCTGGGCGTCCCGATGCCGTGGTCGGGCGTCGGCTTCGAGGACAATCTGCGGCTGGGAATCACGCCGCTCTACCGCTCGATGGCCGATCGCTCGTTCACGTTCCTCAGCGGCCTGGCCGGCTGGTCGCACGTATCCGTGAAGCCGGGCCGCAGCGAGGTCGTCGGCGCAGCGCTGAAGCTCTACCGCGACGGCTACGCCGGCCTGGTGAGCCGGGCCGGCGAGTTCGCGTTCTGGGCGGACCTGGCCGAGCATACGCACACCCACAACGAGCTGCGTGACATCGCCGCCGTGCTGCACGCGATTCGGTCGGACACCCGGGCGCTGGCCAGCGTCGAAGCGCTGCTGGTGTTCGCCGCTACGAACGGCGCCCCGGCCGCCGGGGCACCTCCGCGGCGACCTGACGCGGCCACCGCGCAGTCCATCGTGGCCGCGGCCAACGCCGGCATGCTGCGTAAGCCGGTTCTTGACCGGGAGGGATCCTGGTACGGCGAGACGCTGCACTTCCCGTCGGTGGAGGACATCCACGTCATGCCGCGGTTCCGGTTTGCGATCTCCGATTCGATGGCCCGCGTGGCCGACGAGTCGTGGTGGCTCGAACAACCGGTGCACGCCGACCTCAACCTGTTCCTGGCCGGCCACTTCGCCTCGCCCGAGAGCATCCGGCGCCCGATCGTCATCCTGGGCCACCCCGGCGCCGGCAAGTCGCTGCTGGTCGCGGTCCTGGCCGCCCGGCTGCCGCGGGAGTCCTTCACCGCCGTCTGCGTCCCGCTACGCCGCGTCCACGCCTACGCGCCGGTCTACCAGCAGATCCAGGAGGCCCTCGACGAGTCGACCAGCGCCCGGGTGAAGCTCAACGAGCTCGTCCCGGACGGCGGCCACCACACCCGGGTCGTGCTGTTCGACGGCCTCGACGAGCTCATGCTGGCCAGCGGAGCATCGCGGGCCCGCTATCTGTTCGACGTCCAGGAGTACCAGGACACCGAGTTCGCCCAGGGAGCGCCGGTCGCGGCGGCCGTCACGTGTCGCACTGTGGTGGCCGACCGGCTCGCCATCCCCGTCGGTTCACTGCTGGTGAAGCTCGAGGAGTTCGACGACCGCCAGATCGACGAGTGGCTTGGCGTCTGGAACCAGGCCAACACGGACGTGCCAGGATTTCGTCCCATGACGCCGGAGGCAGCCCATCACGCCGGCGACCTGTCCCGGCAGCCACTGCTGCTATTGATGCTCGCGCTGTATGTCTCGAACCCCCGCAACGAGCGGCTCGACCGACGGTCGATGTCGTCGTCCGACCTCTACGAGACGCTGGTCGACACGTTCATCCGGCGGGAACTGGAAAAGGAGCAGGGCCGCGGCGTGCTGCGCCCCGACGTGTACGCCGGCCTGATCGACCTGCGGTTCCACCAACTGGCAGTGGCCGCCCTGGCCATGTTCAACCGCGGGCGGCAGTTCCTGACGGAGGAGGACCTGCGGGCCGACCTGACGGTGTTCCTCGGCGAGGACGACACGCAGTCGACCGTTGACCTCGACGATCCGCTCGACCACGCCGCGGCGACGCTGGCCCGCTTCTTCTTCATCCACTCGCCGCCGCCGAAACGGCGCGCCGACCTCGCCCGGCAGCCACCCCGGACCTACGAGTTCCTGCACGCCACGTTCGGCGAATTCATGGTCGCCGCGCGGGTCATGCGGATCCTGCGCGACTTGGCCCACGCGCAGGCCGTGCGCGCGCGGCGCCGATCCACGGTCAGCCTGGACATCAGCGAGCTGCGCGCCCTGCTGTCCCACCAGCCGCTGGTCAAGAACCCGCGGATCCTCTCATTCGCCACCGAGATTTGGAGCCGATACGACGGGCATGAGTGCGACGCGATGCTGGAGACGCTGACACAGCTGATCAACGGCGATCGCCGGAACCTGCTCACCGAGGGGCTGCGGTACGCCGGCTACATCAAGGGCGACAGCGACCCGGTCAAGCAGTTCGCGGTGTACAGCGCCAACCTGGTGACGCTGCGGGTCGGGCTACCCGGCGGCGACGCCGGCGTGGCGCTCGACGACATCGTCATCGGCAGCGCGACCGATTTCACCGTGTGGCGGGCGATGGTTGCGCTGTGGCGCTCGTGCCTCGAGGAGTCCGACTGGTACGCGATCTGCAACAGCTTCGACCTGCGCCATCTGCTGGGCGCCGCCCGGCCCAGCCTCCACCTCAACGTCCAGGGCTGGCACAGCGACCTGTTGTCCGACTTCCGCCCGGCGTTCGGCGAGGCGCGGATCACCGGGCAGAACGTGCTGGAGGGCTGGATCCGATCCGGCATCCGGTCCTGGCGGCGCGACGGCGGGTTCGCCCCCGCGGCGCAGCAGCTCCACGAGACGCTGCTGGACAGCCTGATGTCCGGCATCCCGATGTCCGACGCCGACTACGTCGGCATCGCCCGGCAGCTGCAGCACATCGGGCAGTGCCGACCGGCCGTGGCCACGCTGCTCGTGCGCCTGCTGGAGCGCGACGCCGCCTGGATCGACCTCGAGGTCCTGCAGCGCATCGTCGATCTCGCCCTCTCCGCGAACTCACACGACGACCTCGCGATCGGCCTGGCGACGGTGGTGGCGAAGCAGCCCAACTTGCTCAAGGCGGAGCGGTTCGACGCCATCACCAGGGCAATCAGCGGCGGGTCCGTGCAGTCCCGACGGCGGGCGGCGCAGATCCTGAAGTCGTTCGAGGATCGGGACACCTCCCCAAGCATTCACGACGTTCGGCAGCTCCGCGCCGCGATCTCGTCCGGATTCACCCGCCGCGCCTAGCCTACGGCGACGACCGCACCGGACGCTGCCGCGCAAACGCATGGCCGCGGGCATGCTGTTCACCGACGAGGCGGGGCGCGCCGTGCTGGCGTGGCCCATCTACGAGGACGACTGGGAGATCGTCGGCGGGTTGGTCGAGCAGGACGAGCCGCTGCGGTGGCCGCCGGGAGCAGTACCAGCCAGCCGCCGGCCGACCACGCCTGCGCCGAACTCATCCCTTCCAAGGATCTGACCTGGTCCGACGACGTCAAGCACCGCGGCGGTCTTGGCCTCCGATGTCCTGGCCGGGTTGTCGTCATCACCGCACGGCATGGGCGCACGTCGCCGTGAGTGCTGCCGCCCGCTTGGTCGAGCATCCCCTGGAAGCCGGCCGGAGACGTGGCCGCGCCGGCGTGCGCGGCAGCCGGACGCTCAAACGGATGCCAGCCGAAAAGCGAAGGGCGAAGAGCTTCAAAGTTTCTAAGGGAGGAAGAGCAATAATTTGAAGCCGAGTCCGGGGAGTCTACGGACGCGACTCGCACGGATCCGCTGTTGACGCGAGGCAGGCATCCGGTGTCGGGCGCCTCGGTTTCACCGCTCTACCGGAAGGCGGGGATGTGGTCCTGGAACCAGTCGGCGAAGGTACGCGGTGCCCGGCCGAGTACCTGCTCGACGGCGGGGCTGATCTGCCGCTCGGCGACGGTCGGCTCCTCGAGGACGGCGAGGGTGGTGTCCACCGCCCACTCGGGCATGAACTGCAGCATCTGTGCGCGGGCCTCGTCGCGGGTCTGTTCGATGAACCGGACGGGTTCGCCGAGTGCGTCGCTGATGGCCTCGGTGCGTTGTCTGGGTGTGATGGGCGTGGGCCCGGTCAGCTCGTAGATCTGTCCGGCGTGGCTGCCCTCGCGCAGCGCCGCGGCCGCTACGTCGGCGATATCGGCGGGATCGATCGTGGGTATGCCGACGTTACCGAACGGCGCTACGACGGTCCGCTCGGTACGGATCGAGTCGGCCCAGGCGTACGTGTTGGAGTTGAAGCCACCCGGCCGCAGAATTGTCCAGTCCAGACCGGACTGCCTCACGGCGTCTTCGATCGAGCGCAGCAGTACGCCGTGGGACTGGGATTCCGGTCGGGTGCGGACTCCTTGCGAGGACAGCAGCACCACCCTGCGCACCCCGGCGGAGCCGGCCGCGGCGAGAATGTCCCGGGGTCGCAGCATGTGGGCACTGGCGCCACCGTCGTGGAGGAACAGCGCGTCGGCGCCGTCGAAGACGGGCCGCAAGCCCTGCGGATCAGTCAGATCCGCCGCCACGGTCATAACCCCCGCCGGTACCGCCGCATCTGCGATCCGGCGCGACACCGCCGTAACCTTTTCACCGGTTGCGGCGAGTGCCTGGAGAAGTGGTCGGCCAACGTTTCCGGTCGCCCCGGTAACGATGATCATCGTGGAATGCCCCCCGGTCAGGTCCTGGAGTACCGGCCCGGCGGCCGGTGACATCGGGACGCTAACACCGCCGCGATAGTAGGTACCTACAGGAAAGTGACTGTGCGCGTGGTCAGGGCGGCCAGCACCCGCGGCGCGATGACGGTGACCACTGCCACCAAGGCTGCCGGGATTGCCATCGCGGCCGGCAGCGAAGCCCGCGACGCCACCCCGCCGATGACCGCGGGTCCGATCAGACCGCCGCCGTAGCTGAGCGTCGTCACCATCGAGAGGTCCTTGGCCCGCCCCGGAAAGGCGGCGCCGACCATGCTCGACACGACGGGCCAGATGAGAGCCAGGCCGGCGCCGGCCAATGCCCACCCGCTCAGCGCCACCGCCAGCGCTGCGCCGCCGGTGGCCGGTGCAAGCAGCACCGTGGCGTAGCCCGCCGTGGCGGTCAGCCCGGCCAGCAGTACCACCCGGTCGGCCCGGACACGGGATCGCACCGCGTCGCCGAGCAGCCGGACGGCGGTCATCGACGCCACGAACATCGTGTACGCCAGCGAGGCGGTGGCGGGGGCGGCGCCGAGGACCTCGCGGGCGTACACGCCCGCCCAGTCGGTCGCGGCTCCCTCGGTCAGAAACGCGGCGGCGCCGATCAGGCCGAGCACCAGCACCAGCGCCGGCCCTGCGCGGCGCCCGGGTGCCGGCCGTCCGTCTGCCCTGCCGGCGGCCGGCGGCACCGGGACGGGCAGGCGTCGTCCGAGGTCAGCAGCGGCCAGTCCCGCCGCTGCCGCGCCGACGATCATGATCAACCTGACGTCGGTACCGACTCGCAGCGCCACCGCCGTCACCACTCCGCCGCCCAAAGCTCCGAGGGCCCATACCCCGTGCAGCGTCGACATGGCCGGCCGCTGCTCGGCGCGTTCGAGGTCGACGGCCTGGACAGTGAGCGCCACGTTCACCATGCCGAGCAGCACGCCGAGGACCAGGATCGCCGCCACCAGCGTCCCGAAGGAGCGCATCGCCGCCGGCCCCGCCAGAGACGCGGCGTACAGCGGGGTTACCACCCGAAGCAGGCCGCGCCCGGTGAACCGCTCAGCCAGGACACCGGCCAACGGCATGGAGACCAGGGCTCCGAATCCCAGCACGAGCAGCGCCACGCCCAGTCTGGCGGGTCCGAGGTCCAGCCGCGCGTCGGTGGCCGGCAGGGTGGCGCCCCACAGGGCGTTGAGAACCCCGGTCAAGCCGTAGCAGCCGGCAACCACAAGTCGGGCGGGTGTCCACATGGCCTCACTCTGACGGGGCCCGCTCACGGCGGTCCAACACCCGCTGAGACCGGATCAACTCAGTTCCGTTGTCAATCGCTCGTCCGGACGCCACGCCAGCTCGGGCACGGTCAGCCAGCCCTCGGCGGCGGCCAGCTCCGCCGCCGACTCCAGCAGCGCCCGCAACCCGGGACGGTGCTGATCCCCGGCTCGCCAGACAAGACTCCACGGGTAGACGGCGCCGGGCTCCACCAGCGGCCGCAGCACCGCACCAGGCACCGGCGGCTGGTCCACCAACGTCAGGACGGGCGACTCCCGGGCCTGTACGTGATGCGCGAGCTCCTCAATGCTGTGCACGTGCGGATGTGCACGGCCGACTTCCACGGGGGCGCCGCACGACTGCAACAGCCGCCGAGCCACGTCCTCCCACTCCGGGGTGACGTGGTCACCGGCCAGCCAGCACACCTGAGCATCGCGTAGCGCGGACAGCGGCACCGCGGACTGCTGGGCCAGCGGGCTGCGGACCGGCACCAGCAACGCCATCGGCTCCCACCGGACCAGCCGATGGGCGAGGCCGCTCACCGTTTGGCCCCGACGGCCGAACGTCGCATCGAGGCGATGCTCGCCGAGCAGCAAGGTCGCGCGGCTCATCCCGCCTTCGAAGCGGGCGAAGAACTCCGTCACCGGGTCCCGCGACCGGGCGGCCGCCAGCACGCGCGCAGGGGTCAGGCCTGGTGCGACGACGTTCACCAGCAACGCCTGCTCTTCACCGCGCAGCTCGCGCACCGCCTCGTCGTGCAGGATCAGCAGCCGCCGCGCCCGGGGCAGCAGCATCTCACCGGCCGCGGTCAGCGCGACCCGGCGGCTCGTCCGGTCGAACAACGCGATCCCGACGCGTTCCTCGAGGCGCTGCACATCGCGGCTGAGCGCCTGCTGGGCAATGAAAAGCCGCGCCGCGGCACGACCGAAGTGCAGCTCCTCGGCCACCGCGACGAAGCGCCGCAACAGTCGCACATCGAGGTCGGGCCACGTTCCGGAAGTCATCATCACCATGCTCAATCGCGCCTGAACGCCCTTCGATCCGCAACCTGAAGTGGCGACGTCCGACATGCCGACGGTACGCCAAACGCAGTCAACGACGATCGCTCCGACGGGTCCAGCCGCCCGTCGCATCCGGCTGGCCGGCAGGCTGGCGACGCGTCACCGCTCAGGCCGCCGATTCCGGACCCGGCGGCATGGATCGCATTCCTGTTCAGCCGCACGGAGGTTGCATACCGGCTCCGGACAGGGGTGGATGGAGTCCTGACCTGCACCCGTTAGGAGTCCCCACCCTGAACGAGGACGTCCCGACCCCGGAACGGCTCGCCGCCATCACCACCCTGGCGGAGTTCAGCGCCGCCCTGCAGTCCATCCGCGTCAACTCCGGTCTCTCGTACGACGCGATCGCCCGGCACGCCGCGCGCAAAGGCCATCCGGTGACGAAATCCTCCCTGGCCAATGCGCTGCGCGGCGATCGGCTACCGCGATGGCAGACCGTTCACGCCTTGCTAAGCGGTGTCGGTGTGCCGCCCGATCGCATCCCGCTGTGGCAGCGGGCGTACGAGCGCGTCCGGCCCACCGTGCCGCTGTTCGCCGCTACGAGCCCGCCGGCTCGGCGGCCGCGGTACCCCGGCTACAGCGCCGACTTCTGGGACGGGCCGGACCTGCTGGGCCGGGCCGAAGCAGCGACCGCGCTGGCCATGCTCATCAGCTCCCGGCACACGCGGCCGCCGTTGTCGATCGGGGTGTTCGGCGACTGGGGTACCGGCAAGTCGTTCTTCATGGAGTGCCTGCAGCGCGAGATCCGCCTGCTCAACCGGCTCTCCGCGGCCTCACCGCCGGACGCGCCCAACGCGATGTGCCGCGAGGTCCGGCAGATCGTGTTCAACGCCTGGCACTACACCGACGCGAACCTGTGGCCGAGCCTCGTCGCCGAGATCTTCGCCGAGCTGGCCGAGCCGCGCACCGGTGAGAGCCGCGAGGATGCCGCCCTACGCTGGCAGGCCGAGCGCGAGCGGCTCGTCGGCGAGCTCGAGACCACCCGGTCGGAGCTCGTCGCGGCCGAGCAGCGGCTCGAGGCGGCCGAGGTCGAGGCGGAGCGGCTCCAGGCCACCCTCGCGGACCTGGAGGAGCGCCGCACCGAGGGTCGCGACGCGCTCGCCGTCCTCACCGTCGTCGCCGGGACGGTGCTCGACGATCCCGCCGTCCACCGGTCGCTCGAGGAGGCCCGGCGACAGGTGGACCTGGCGGCGGGGTACGAGCTGGAGCAGCTGGGCGCGCTCACCGACGACGGTGTGTCGGTGTCGCGGCGGGTCCTGCGCCTGTGGCGGATGCTGGTGCCGGGGAACCGCGACGCGATCCGGTGGCGGCTGTGGGCGTACGGCATCGCGGCCGCGCTGCTGTGCCTCGGGCTGCCGATCGCCATGGCTGCGGTGACGCCCGGTGCGGTACAACTCCTGTCCGGTCTTCTCGGGCTGCTCGTCCCGCTCGTGCTGGCCGGTCGGGCCGCGCTGGCGGTGCTCGGCCGGGCCCTCGGCGCGGCGGAGCGGGCGGCCCACCTGGCCGGTGAGGTCCGCCGGCGGCTGGCCGAGCAACGCTCCGCGCAGGAGCGGGCGGTGCTGGACGAGCTGGAGCGCCTCGCCGAGCAGGAGGCGGTGCTGCGGCACGAGATCCTCGCCGCGCAGGCCCGCGTCGACGAGGCCGAGCGGGCACTGGACGAGGTGCGCTCCGGACGGCAGCTGACCGAGTTCGTCCAGGAGCGCAGCGCCTCGGCCGACTACCGCTCCCAGCTGGGCACGATCGCCATGATCCGGCGCGACTTCCAGCGCCTCGACGAGCTGCTCGAGCGCACCGCCCGGGACGGCCAGGAGGCCGCCATCGACCGGATCGTGCTCTACATCGACGATCTCGACCGATGCCCGCCCGACCGGGTCGTCGACGTGCTCCAGGCCGTCCATCTCCTGCTCGGCCTGCGCCTGTTCGTGGTCGTCGTCGCCGTCGACCCCCGGTGGCTGCTCAGCTCCCTGGAGCTGCACTTCGAGCGCGTCCTGGGTCACCGGCGCGGCACGGCCGCCGAGCACTGGGCGGCGACGCCGACGAACTACCTCGAGAAGATCTTCCAGATTCCGTACCGCCTGACGCCCATGGACGACGCCGGTTTCGGCCGCCTCGTCGACCATCTCGCATCGCCCGGGCCTGCGGCGACGCCGGTGACGCGGCCCGCGCCGGACGCCGCGGACCCGCCCCCGATCGAGGCGCCGGACCCCGAGCCGGTGCCCGCGGACCAGTCGCGGCTGGACCCGGGCTGGCTGACGCTGTCCCCGCCGGAGGTCGCGTTCGTGCGCCGGCTGCGCCGGGTCGTCGCCACCCCGCGGGCCGGCAAGCGCGTGCTCAACCTGTACCGCCTCATCCGCACCACCCTCCCCGCCGTCGACGATCACCGCGGCGTCCTGCTCCTGCTCGGCATCATCGTCGGCGCGCCGACCCAGGCCCAGGCGGTGTTCTCCGCGCTGCTGGGCGCGCCGGACCCGGAGCCCTGGTACGACGTCGTCGCGCGGGCTCTTCCGGACGCGCCGCTGCTGCGGGCGTTCGGACCGCTGCGCGAGGACTCCGGCGCTGTCATCGCCGCGGGGGCGCTCAAACCGCTGGTGCCGATCGTGGCTCAGTACTCGTTCCACACCGCGCCGCGGCACGACTAAGGCGTGTTTGGTAAGCCGAGCCGTCTGATCGTCGGCGTGACGGTGATCGATAGATGGCGAGGTCTCCGGTAAGTGGGTTAGCGACCAAGCAAACCTGAATACCGGAGACCTCGTGGCCAGCGTAGCGGTGACGAGGCGGCACGATCTCACCGACGCGCAGTGGGCGGTCCTGGCCGTGGTATTGCCTGCGGCGTCGGTGCGTGGGCGGCCGCCGAAGTGGAGCAGACGGCAGTTGATCGACGGGATCCGGTGGCGGATCCGGGTGGGCGCGCCGTGGCGGGATGTGCCGGCGGAGTATGCGCCGTGGCAGACGTTGTACTGGTTCTTCCGCAAGTGGCAGCGGGACGGGACGTGGCAGCGGGTGCTGACCGCGTTGCAGGCGCACGCTGATGCTGCTGGCCGGGTTCGGTGGGACGTCAGCGTGGACTCGACCAGTGTCCGGGCGCATCAGCATGCGGCCGGTGCCCGCCGTGATGGTGCCGGGCAGCGGCAGTCGCCGGGTGGTGTCGTGACCGAGCCGGACGATCATGCGTTGGGTCGGTCGCGGGGTGGGCGGACCACGAAGGTTCATCTCGCGTGTGAGCAGGGCCGCAAGCCGTTGTCGCTGCTGCTGACGGCTGGGCATCGCGGCGACAGCCCGCAGTTCGTGCCGGTCCTGCAACAAATTCGGGTGCCCCGCCTGTAGCCCCAGTCCGACACCAGCCCGTTGGGTGGAGGCCGGCCGCGGACCCGCCCGGATCGGGTCCTGGCCGACAAAGCCTATGCCGGGCAGGCGAACCGGGCCTATCTGCGGCGGCTCGGCATCCGCGCGACGATCCCGATCAAGGCCGACCACGCGGCGAACCGGCGCAAGCGCGGGGCCAAAGGCGGCCGTCCGCACGCCTTTGACCCTGAACGCTACAAGCAGCGCCACGCCGTGGAATGCGGCATCAACCAGCTCAAACGCAGCCGTGGCATGGCCACCCGCTACGACAAGCTGGCCGCGCGCTACCAGGCCACCGTCATCATCACCGCAATCAACGAGTGGCTCCGACCCGCCTAATCAACACGCCTTAGTGCTCTGGAGCGCGTCCGGAATCGGCTCCGCCTACGACGTGCCCGGCATTTGGCGCGCACGCACACCGCACTTCACCGGCATGGCGTTCGACTGCGGGCACTTCCTCGCCGAGGAACAGCCAGGCGAAACGGCTGAGGCCCTACAGCACTTCTTGTCCACCTGACTCAACGTCGAGCGACGGCCGCGATCGAGTCATCCGGCCCGAATTCGTTGCGCTCGGTCCGCTTCGGCCGATGGCCTTCGCGTGCACCCGCCGGGTCGAGGCCAGGAAGGCGAGCGGGATGCTCTCGCGATCATCCCGCTCGCCGTCGCCCGGGGTGGGGGAGCGTCAGTGCAGTGGCAGGCTTTCGAGGGTGAACACGGGGCTGGTCTGGGGATCGCCGAACAGGTAGGTGTCCATCTGGGAGTTGGTCACCAGTAGCCGGTCCCCGCTCACGGCGACACCGGTGGTGGTGTCAGCCCCGGGGTAGGTGCGGGTGGCGACGATGGCTGCCTGGGTGGCGTCCCCGGACAGTCGCAGGCTGTCGACCTGGTTGTTCTCGGCACGGGCGATGTAGAGGGTGTTTCCTTGCCGGACGATCCCGTCGGCGCTGGGCAGTGCCGGTGCCACGATCTTGCGGGTCTTGCCGGTGGCGAGGGTGAGCCGGTAGAGCGCGCCGCTGTAGTAGTAGCCGATGATCAGTGATTTGCCGTCGGGGGTGGTGGCGATGCCGTTGCTGTTGGACTGGCCGGCTACGTAGTCCGGTAGTTGGTAGGCCACCTCCAGGGTCCGGTGGGCGGCGGTGGCGGGTGCGTTCACCTCGGCGGCGGGGATCCGGTAGACGACGGGGCGGAAGGAGTCGGTGATGTAGACGTCCCCGTCGGGGGTGACGGCTGCGTCGTTGACGAGGGTCGGCTCGCCCGTGTCGGGGACGGTGTAGCTGGAAACGAGCTTCCCGGTGCTGGTGTAGATGAAGAAGCGTCCGGTGAAGGCGCCGGCGATCAGCACACGGTTGCCGGCGATCTTGATCCCGGTGACCGAAGTACGGCCGTCCTGGCCGGCGGGCAGGAACGGTTCGAGCGTCTTCGTCCCGAGGCGTCCGCGGTAGACGGTGCCGTCGGCAATGCTGCCGGTGTAGACGTAGTGATGATCGGCCGCGACGCTTTCGGGGTAGGCATTGCTGCCGTTGATCGTGATCGTGGAGGCGCTGTCCTCGTGGTCATGGGCCGTCGCGGCAGTGGCGGGAACAGTGAGGGCGGCCAGGGCGGCGGACGTCGCGGTGAGGGTGAGGAGCGCGCGCCGCCAGGTGGCGTGTGCGCTGGTTCGGGTAGACATCGTGAAGCACCTTTCCGGATGACGGGGAGGGAGATACGAGCTTGTTGATAAGGAGTTCCGCCGCCTGTTGAGGCTGGTCGGCTGCGTACGTCTGTGCCGGGTTGAGGGTGTTGCTTGGCGCGGTGGGGCGCGTGATTCGGTCCTCGATCACGGCAGGGGTGATCGGCGTCGGCCTGGACGCGCTCCGGTGCCGGGCCCCGTTGTCAGCGCAAGGCGGCGGCGATCGCCTCGGCAGGGCTCGCGGCCGGCCGTCCGATCAGGCGCCGCAGGTCGCCGGAGTCGGTGAACAGCTCACCCCGGCTCATGGCGAGGTCGACGTCGACAAGAACGTGCGCCAGCTCGGCGGGTACGCCGGCCTCGGTCAGCACCCGGGCGAACCCGTCGGCCGGCAGATCGGTGTACTCGATCTGCTTCCCGGTGGCGGCCGAGATCGCCGCGGCCAGCTCGGCCAGGGTGAATGCCTCGTCTCCACCGAGTTCGTAGACCTTGCCGACGTGGCCGCCGGTGCTGAGCGCGACCGCGGCGGCGTCGGCGTAGTCGGCCCGGGTCGCGGCGCTGATCCTTCCCTGGCCGGCCGCCCCGACGACGGCTCCGCCGTGCAGCACCTGCGGGAGTTGGGCGGTGTAGTTCTCCAGGTACCAGCCGTTGCGCAGCATCACGCTGGGGACACGGTCGCGCAGGTCCTGCTCGGTGGCGTAGTGGGTGACGCCGAGGACCGAGGTGGCCGTGTCCGCGTGCAGCATGCTCGTGTACGCGACGAGCGACGCGCCCGCCGCCACCGCGGCGTCGATGGCGCGGCGGTGGTTAGCGACGCGCTCGTCCACGGTCGTGGTGGATATCAGCAGGAGCTTGTCCGCGCCCTCGAAGGCCCCGGGGAGGCTGTCCGGCTCGGCGAAGTCGGCTCGGCGCACCACGACGCCGCGGTCGGCGAAGTCCTTGATCCTGGCGACGTCACGGCTGGTCGCGACGATGTCGGAGGCCGGCACTCCGCGGGCCAGTAGCGCTTCGACAGTGAGCCTGCCCAGCTGTCCGGAGGCTGCGGTGACAACGATCGACATGAGTGTCGTTCCTTCCTGCTGCGGACTTCCCGCGGCGTGAAACCCACGATGAACTGGTCGCTCTCCTTTGGTAAGAAGCCACTTGCAGGTAAGGTGGTCACCCGGACGAAAGTGTCGAGGTGAGGATTGTGGCGACTGCCCAGGAAGTGATCGAGCCCATGCCGACGTGGGATCCGTACACGCGTGGCTGCCCTTCGCGTGACCTGCTCGACCAGATCGGCAGCAAGTGGGCGGTGCTCGTACTCGGCGAGCTCGGCAGGCACGGGGCGTGCCGGTTCACCCAGCTGCAGCGGCAGCTCGCGGGGGTGAGCGAGAAGATGCTCACCCAGACGCTGCGCACGCTCGAACGCGATGGGCTGCTCCTGCGGACGGTGTACCCGGAGGCGCCCATCCGCGTGGAGTACGAGTTGACGCCGCTCGGTCAGACGCTGCGAGGTCCCCTGAAGGCGCTCACGGAGTGGTCGGTGGGGCACATCGAGGAAGTCGTCGCCGCCCGCGAGGAGTACGACGACCGTGCCGGAAAACGACGTTGAGGAATGCCGCCGCAGCCGTGGCATCCCGGCGACTATCCCGATCAAGGCAGACCACGCCGCGAACCGGCGCAAGCTTGGGCCGAAGGGCGGCCGGCCCCCGGCGTTCGACCCCGAACGCTATAAGCAGCGCCACGCCGTGGAGTGCGGCATCAACCGGCTCAAGCGTCACCGCGGTATGGCCACGAGATACGACAAGCTCGCCGTCCGCTACCAGGCGACCGTCGTCATCACCGCGATCAACGAGTACCTCCGACCCTGACTTACGAAACACGGCTTAGGGCGGTTGCGCCACGATGGACGCGTGATGCCACTCGCCGTGTCGACGGCCGACTACCACACCGCCGGGGAACCGTTCCGGATCGTCGCCGCGCCGCCCGTGCCGTTGCCCGGCGCCACCGTGGCCGAGCGGCGGATGCGTGCGCTGGACAGCCCGGACGCGCAGGCGCTGCGTGAGCTGCTGTGCTTCGAGCCGCGCGGGCACGCCGACATGTACGGCGGGTTCGTGGTGCCGCCCGATGACGACGGCGCGCATCTGGGTGTGTTGTTCTGGCACAAGGACGGGTTCTCCACCGCCTGCGGGCACGGCACCATCGCCCTCGGCGCGTGGGCGGTCGACACCAGGCTGGTCGCGGCGCCCGGTGACGGCTCGGTCGACGTCGTCGTCGACGTGCCGTCGGGCCGGGTCACCGCTCGGGTGCACCGCGCCGGTGGACGTACCGTGGCCGTGGACTTCGTCAACGTGCCGAGCTACGTCATCGCCCGCGACGTCGCGCTCGGCACGTCCCGCGGCGACGTCGAGGTTACCGTCAGCTACGGCGGGGCGATCTACGCGAGCGTCGACGCCGCGAGCGTGGGCCTGGCGGTGCACCCGTCGGACTATCGGGACCTCATCGCGCTCGGTCGCGAGGTCAAGTGGGCGTTGAACGACAGCGAGCACGCGGTGCACCCCGGCGATCCGCGGCTGAGCGGGGTGTACGGCACGATCCTGTTCGAGGACCTCGGCGAGGTCGACGGCCAGGTGTACCAGCGCAACGTCACGGTCTTCGCCGACGGGGAGGTCGACCGTTCGCCGTGCGGGTCCGGCACGTGCGCACGGCTCGCCGTTCTCGCCGGCGAGGGCCGCGTGACGGCCGGCGGCGCGGTGCTGCGCCACGAGTCGATCGTCGGTTCGCGGTTCACCGGGGCCGTCGTGGCCGCGGTCGAGGCGGCCGGGCGCCCGGCCGTCGTGCCGCAGGTCACCGGCATGGCGTACCGGACCGGCGAGCACACCTTCGTCGTCGACCCCGCCGACCCGCTCGTCCCCGGCTTCGTGCTGCGGTGAGCGCCCCGCCGGGGCGGGACGTCAGATCTTCGCGCCCACCGCCTGGCCGTTGGCCGGGACCAGGAAGTTCGACGACGCTATGGAGCCGTCGGCGGTACGCGGGCCGGTGATCGTGGACTGGTCGGTGCTCTGCAGCGGCCACGAGCCGCCGATGTTCCACGAGTTGCCCGACGCCGTGGACTTGCCCAGCGCGACCGTGGTCTTGTTCCCCACGGCCAGGTTGGCGGTCAGCTTGGAGGTGGAGCCGCCGTCGAAGTCGAAGCCGGTCTTCGCGTTGTTCCAGGCGGTGTCGCGGCTGACCGTGATGGTGCCGGTGTTGCCGTTGTCGGTGAAGCCGTGCGCGGCGTTGGCGAAGGAGAAGCTGTTCGTGACCGAATGGTTCGCGGCCGGGCCGGTGCCGCCGCTGCCGCCGAGCTTGAAGCCGTTGCCGTCGCCGGAGAAGTTCGGGATGTTCCAGCGGTTGTAGCCGTTGCCGTAGGCGATCGTGTTCTGGATCGTCACCGGCGAGGTGAACATCCACAGGTCGAGGCCGTCGTCGATGTTGTTCCACAGGCGGGCGCCGCGCACCACGTTGCCGGTGCCGCTGCCCTCCTTGATGCCCAGGCCGTCGGCGCTCTCGCCGTTCTTGCGCGGGTCGCGGTTGTTGTAACTGTCCAGGTTGAGGATCTGGTTGTTGGCCGAGGTGCCCTGCAGCTGGAAGCCGGTCTCGTAATTGTCGTGGGTGGACAGTCGCTCGAACGTGTTGTTGTTGCAGTTGTTGCAGTAGACGGCGTACGGGCCGTGCACGATCTCCAGGCCGGCGATGCGCCAGTACGAGGCCTCCATGTGGATGGCGCCGCGCTGTCCACTGGGGATGGTCGAGCCGACGGCGCCCGGGGTGTAGCCCAGCGCCTCGCCGTCGACGGTCACCTTCTCACCGTTGTACGCGGTCAGGGTGATCGGGGCCGACGCGGTGCCGCTCCTGGTGATCTGGACGTTGGTGGTCAGCGCGTACGTGCCCCCGCGCATGGCGATCGTGCCGCCCGCGGTGACGAGGCCGACCGCCTTCTGGATCGTGGCGAGCGGGGCGGCGAGGGTGCCGGCGTTGGCGTCGGAGCCGTTGGGGGCGACGTAGAGCGTGGCCGCGGCCGCGCCGGCGGGGGCGGGGGCGGCGAGGGTGCCCGCGGCCGTCGCCAAGGCGGCGGCCGCGAGCACGGGAAGGTACCGATGCATGGTTTCCTCCTGAGGAAAACGCTTTCCCGCGAGGCTAGGCCAGGCATCGACTCGGGTCAACGGATGGCGAAACTTACAGCGGCGGGGTCGCCCGGCGGGCGGCCACGCTGATGCGGTTCCACACGTTGATGATGCCGATGGCCAGGACGAGGTTCGCGACCTCCTCCTCCGACCAGTGCTTGCGGGCGGCCGCCCACACCGCGTCGGAGACCCCGTCCTCGCCGAGCCGGGTCAGCGCGTCGGTCAGCGCGAACGCGGCCCGCTCCCGCTCGTCGAACAGCGTCGACTCCCGCCACGCGGCGACCGCGAACAGCCGGCGCTGGTGGTCGCCGTCGGCGAGCGCCTCCGTCGTGTGCATGTCGAGGCAGAACGCGCAGCCGTTCAGGATCGACGCACGGATCTTGATCAGATGGAGCAGACCGGGCTCGACCGTCCTACGGCCGTACCGCTCCAGCTGCGACATGACCGCGTACCCGTCGGGGACGACCTTCGCCCATTCCATTCGTTGTTCCATGCTTCGACGACGGGAATCCGCGCCGCAAGCGTGACAGTTCCCGCTGTGACGACGCTCACGCCGCCAACCCTGAGCTCACGGTGAGCGGCCCCTCCGCTCCGCTCCGGACCGCTCACGCCGCCACCTCCGCAAGCTCCGGCGGCGGCGCGACAACCCTGAGCCCACGGTGAGCGGCCCCTCCGCTCCGCTCCGGACCGCTCACGCCGCCACCTCCGCAAGCTCCGGCGGCGGCGCGACAACCCTGAGCCCATGGTGAGCGGCCCCTCCGCTCCGCTCCGGACCGCTCACGCCGGATCGAAGTAGTGCACGTCCTCGCGAGTGATGACGCCGCGCTCGACGGTGAGCAGCGACATCTTCGTCAGCGTCGACCGTTCGCCGGTCGAGCGGCGGGTCTGGTCGAAGGTGAACCGGACCGCGAAGCCGTCGGCGCCGACGTACGGGCCGTGCACGGTGACCCCGTGGATGTCCAGGTCCGCGGTGAGCCGCGCCGCGTGCGCCAGGATCTCGTCCAGCCCGCGCAGCTCCCCGCCGCCCTCCAGCGGCGCGGCCCGGACCACTGCGGGGTCGTACAGCGGCAGCGCCCGCTCCATGCGGCCCTTCGCGAACGCGTCGGCGTAGCGGCGCGCGACCTCCGGCGTGGACAGCGGCCGGAAGTCGGCGGCGTGGTCGGCGGCCCACTGCGCGAACGGGCGCGCCGGGTGCCCGGTCAGCTCGCGCACGCCGTCCGCGACCGGCTCGGGTTCGTCCACAAGGGACGCCCAGTAGTCCAGCGCGCCGTCGGCGAAGGCGGGATCGGCCCAGGCCAGCATCTCGGCGCGGGCCTCCTCGCGCGACGCCGCCACGACCGGGGCCGGGCCGATCGTGCGCACCTGGTCCTCCTGCGTGATGGCGGCCGGGCCGGTGAGGACGTACGCGCGGCCGGTGTGGCCCGGCTCCGTCATCGCCGCCACCGCCGACTCGGCGATGTCGCGCTCGTGGATGAGCGAGCGCGCCGCCCGCGGGTATGGGATGCGGACCGGCCCGCCCGCGCGGATCGCCGGCGCCCACTGCAACGCGTTCGTGGCGAAGCCGCTCGCGCGCAGGAAGGTCCAGTCGCCGGTGTGGCGCCGGATCGCGGCCTCGACCTGGCCCCAGACGCCGTTGCGCTCCGGCGGGGCGTCGTCGCGGACGCTCATCGCGGAGACGTAGACGATCCGCCCGCGCAGCCGGGCCGCCACGTCGTCGGCGCCCTCGGCGGTCAGGGACGGCCAGATCAGCAGTACCGCATCCATGCCCTCCGCCGCGGCGCCCAGCGCGTCGAGGTCGTGCACGTCGGCGCTCACCGCCTCGACGCCGTCCGGCAGGCCGCTCGCGTCGCGGGCCAGGCCCCGCACGTGCACGCCGCGCTCGCGCAGCAGCTCGACCGCGATCCGGCCGATGTTCCCCGTGGCCCCGATCACCAGGGCCCGCTCGATGTCCGTCATGCGCCCCATGCAACGGGTTGAACCTAGGTTCACGTCAAGGACGTTAGGCTCGGCGGGTGACCACCCTCACCATCGGCGAGCTGTCCCGGCGCAGCGGCGTGCCGGCCTCGGCGCTGCGTTTCTACGAGCGCCAGGGCCTCATCAGCAGCGGGCGCAACGCCACCAACCAGCGCCGCTACGACGACGTTGCGCTGCGGCGGGTCGCGTTCATCCGCGCCTCCCAGCGGGTCGGCATCCCGCTCGTGCAGATCGGCGAGGTGCTCGCGTTCCTGCCCCCGGGCATGCCGCCGACGGCCGCGTTCTGGCGCCGCGCGTCGCGGTGCTGGGGCGAGGCGGTCGACGAGCGGATCGCCCGGCTGGAGCGCGACCGGGAGCAGTTCGCGGCCTGCGCGGGCTGCGGCTGCCTGTCCTTCGGCGAGTGCACCCTGGTCGAGCCGCGCGCGGAGGCGTCGTGACCGAAGAGGCCCCGCGCGGAGGCGCGGCCGGCGACGACGCCCCACGCGAAGGCGTGGCCCGTGACGAGGCCGCGCGCAAAGGCGTGGCCCGTGACGAGGCCGCGCGCAAAGGCGTGGCCGGTGACGAGGCCGCGCGCAAAGGCGTGGCCGGTGACGAGGCCGTGCGCGACGGCGTGGCCGGCGACGAGGTCGTGGTGGTCACCCCGCCGGACGAGCCGCCGTCCTGGTGGGACGCCGCGCTGTTCCTGGCCGGGCCGACCCCGCGCACACCCGACGTCGCGAGCTGGCGGCCCGAGGCCGTGCAGCTGCTGCGCCAGCGCTGGACCGGCGGCCGCCTCGTGGTCTTCTCCCCCGAGCCCGCCACCGGCGTGGTGCCCGACTACGACGGGCAGATCGGCTGGGAGGAGGCCGGCCTGCACCACGCGGACCGGATCGTCTTCTGGGTGCCGCGCGAGCCCGTCACGATGCCGGCGTTCACCACCAACGTCGAGTGGGGCACCTGGCACCGCAGCGGCAAGGCGGTCTTCGGCGCCCCGCCCGCGGCCCCGAAGAACCGCTACCTCGCCGCGGGCGCGCGGGCCGAGCACGTGCCCGCCGCCGCGGACCTGGCCGCCACCCTCGACCTCGCGCTCGACGGCCTGTCGCCGGGCGCGCGCCGGACCGGCGGCGAGCGCGAGGTGCCGCTGCTGGTCTGGCGGACCAGGAGCTTCCAGCAGTGGTACCGCACCCAGACCGCCGCCGGCCACGAGCTGCTGCGGGCCCGGGTGGAGTGGGTGTACCGCCGCGGGCCGGCCCGCCGCCAGGTCGTCTACTGGGCGCTGCGCACGGACATCCGCGTGGCCGGCGAGGACCGGGTCAAGACCGGGCAGATCGTCCTGGCGCGCCCGGACCTGTCCAGCGTCGTGCTCTTCCACCGCGGGGCGACGCCGGGCGAGACCCTGGTGGTGCTCGTCCGCGAGTTCCGCTCCACGGCGACGACCCCGGACGGCTTCATCCACGAGCTGCCGGGCGGCGCCGGGCCCGAAAACCTTTCGGCACGGGAGCAGGCCGCGGCGGAGGTCCACGAGGAGACGGGCCTGCCGCTCCCGGCGTCCCGGCTGCGCTCGCACGGCGTCCGGCAGGTGGCCGGCACCCTCTCGGCGCACCGCGCGCACCTGTTCTCGGCCGAGCTGACCGCGAACGAGGTGGCCGGCCTGCGCGCAGCGGCCGGCACCCCGTTCGGCGAGGCCGGGTCGACCGAGCGCACGTGGGTCGAGCTGCACACGTGGTCCGGCATCCGCGCCGGGAACCTGGTGGACTGGCCGACCCTGGGGATGCTGGCCCAGGTCCTGGGCTGACGTCCGATCGCGACGATCCGGTGGAAGTTTCACGCCCGCTTGCCGAAAAGGTTTTCGGCGCGCAGAGTGGCGATGCCATGGCATCGGAGATCGTTGATGAGAGGAGAAGCGCGTGCACCGTCATCAGGTCCGCCGCCTCGTCGCCGTCGCGGCCGCCGCCGGGCTCGCCGCGGGCGGGGCGGTCGTCGCCACCACGGCCAGCGCGGCCGCGGCCGGCTGCCGGGTGTCGTACACCGTCAGCTCGCAGTGGCAGGGCGGCTTCGGCGCCGGCGTGGCCGTCACGAACCTCGGCGACCCGGTCAACGGCTGGACGCTGACCTGGGCCTTCGCCAACGGCCAGACCGTCACCCAGGCCTGGAACGCCACCGTGACGCAGAGCGGCGCGAACGTGTCGGCCACGAACGTCGGCTACAACGCGGCCATCGGCACCGGGGCCACCGCCTCGTTCGGGTTCAACGGTGCCTGGACCGGCACCAACGCGGTACCGACGGCGTTCCGGCTCAACAACGTCGCCTGCACCGGCGCCGTCGACCCGACGGCGACCGCGTCGCCGACCCGGTCCGCCACGCCGTCGCCGACGCCGAGCGCCACCGGCACCCCGGCCGGGCCGGCGCTGCGGACCGTGCGGGTGTTCTGGCTCAAGCCTACGGACGTGGCCTTCGACCAGCGCTACCCCGACGGCATCGCCGCGGTGATGCGGGAGGCGCAGCGGTACTACAAGCAGGAGCTGGGCAAGACGTTCACGCTGAACGCCACCGTGGTCGAGGTCGTCAACGGCGAGCACGACCGCAACTGGTACATCAACACGAACTGCGACCCCAACGGCGACCGGTACTGGTGCGTGGTCGGCAACATGCACCAGGAGCTCATGCGCCGGTTCGGCATCAGCAACCCGGACAGCCGGTGGCTGTGCGTGGGCGAGATCAGCGCCGAGGACGCCGGCAAGTCCGGCGGCGGCGCGAGCCCCGGCTGGGTCACGCTGAGCGGCCACGACGCCGACGGCGCGGCCGGCATCAACGGCCCGATGAACCGCTGGTACGGCGGGATGGTCCACGAGCTCGGCCACGGCTTCGGGCTGCCGGACTCGACCTCGACCGACGGCACGCCGATGTCGGCGTCGTTCTACAGCTACCCCAACACCCACTTCAGCCAGGCGCAGAAGACCGGCATCCTCAACGGCCGGTACGGCTCGTTCCTGTCCTGAACCGTCACCGCAGGTACGCCAGCTCGGGGAAGGCCCGCCGGTACGCGGCCAGGAGGCGCCCGGCGACCGCGTCGGAGGCGACCAGCGGGTGGATCGCGAACGCGCGGCGGGCCGCGGCGGCCGAACCGGTCGCCGCGGCCTCCAGCACCGCGCGCTCGCTCGCCTTCACCGCGGCGGTCAGGGCGGCCTGGCCGGCGTCGAGCGGTGTGACGGGCCGCGGCCGGGCGCCGTCGGTGTCCGCGGTGCACGACACCTCGACGACGGCGTCGGCCGGCAGGTGCGGCAGGGTGCCGGCG
Source organism: Dactylosporangium sp. McL0621 (assembly GCF_049995355.1). Taxonomy (NCBI): domain Bacteria; kingdom Bacillati; phylum Actinomycetota; class Actinomycetes; order Micromonosporales; family Micromonosporaceae; genus Dactylosporangium; species Dactylosporangium sp. McL0621. The sequence continues at coordinate 5,846,021 of NZ_CP188259.1, read as the reverse complement.
TTGCGCACGTTGAGGATGAGCCGGGCCGGGCCGCCGCCGGTGAGGGCGCGCATGAGCGCTAAGGCGATGTCCTCGTACCCGCCCGAGCCCTCCCCGGCCGCGAAGTAGGTCGCGTCCCGCTCCGCGCGCACGCCGTCCCAGGCGGACAGCGGGTCCGCGTGCGGGTCGGCCAGCCGGCGGTACAACTGCGATTGCTGCTCTTGCAGGAACTCCCCGCGGGTCGGTCCCCGCGCGGGGCCGGGCGGGTCCTCGTAGTAGTGCAGGTACTCGTTCGGGATCGAGCGTCCTGCGGCGCGCAGCCAGCCGAGGTGGTTCAGGCCCGCGTAGTCGGGCGCGGGGTCGCCGGGCGCGAACCGGCGGCACAGGCCGGCCGGCGAGTCGCAGATGCCGATGACGCGGTCGCCGAGGTGCGCGGCCATCGCCTCGGTCACCAGGCCGGCCGGGTTCGTGAAGTTGACGACCCAGGCCCGCGGCGCGACCGCGGCGATGCGCCGGGCGATGCCGGTCGCGACGGGGACGGTGCGCAGCCCGAACGACAGCCCACCGGCGCCGACGGTCTCCTGGCCGAGCACGCCCTCGGCGATCGCGATCCGCTCGTCGAGGACGCGCCCGGCGAGGCCGTGCACGCGGATCGCCGAGAACACGACGTCGGCGCCGGTGAGGGCCGCGGTGAGGTCGGTCGTCGCGGTCACCCGCGGCGCGGCGGCGGCCCCGCGGGCCTGGGCGGCCAGCACCCGTTCGATGGCCGCGAGCCGTCCCGGGTCGGTGTCGTGGAGCACGACGTGGCCGGCGAGCGGGTCACGCAGCAGCGCGCGGTGGATGAGCGGCACCCGGAAGCCGCCGCCGCCCAGGATGGTGAGCCTCACGCGGCATCGGGCAGCCGGGCGATGGTGGCCATGGCGCGGCGGATCCGGCTCGGCCCGCCCGCGGGGACGAGGTCGTCCAGGAAGTCGTACGCCTCGTCGCGTACGGTGGCCCGCCAGGCGGCGATGTCGCTCCAGCCCGGCGCCGACAGCGAGCCGCCGAAGTGCCGCACCGACAGGGCGGCGACCAGGTTGGCGAAGGCGAGCCGCTCCCGCAGCGGGCGTTGCCAGAGGGTCGCGGCGATGAAGCCGGCGGTGAACACGTCGCCGGCGCCGGTCGGGTCGAGGGCCTCCACCGGCACCGGCGGGGCGCTGACCGTCTCGCCGGTGGCCGCGTCGATCGCCAGGGCGCCGTCGGCGCCGCAGGTGACCACCGCGACCGGCACCCGGTCGGCGAGGCGGTGCAGGGCCGCCCGCGGGGAGTCGGTGCGGGTGTAGTGCATGGCCTCGACGGCGTTGGGCAGGAAGGCGTGGCAGTCCTCGAGTGCGTCGAGCGCGGCCGCGGGCCACTCGGCGCTGTCGTCCCAGCCGACGTCGGCGAAGACCAGCGTGCCGGACCGGGCGGCCCGGCGTACCCAGGGCAGGCGCTCGCCGGTCAGGCTGACCGACGCGGCCCGGGCGGCGGGCAGCTCGCCGACGAGGCCGTCGGGGCCGACCGGGGCCGGGTGCCCGTGGGTGATCATGCTGCGGTCGCGCTCGTACGCCAGCGAGACCGTCACCGGCGAGTGCCAGTCCTCGAAGCAGCGCGACGGGCGCAGGTCGACGTCCTGCTCGCGCAGCACGTCGCGGCAGAACTCGCCGTAGGCGTCGGTGCTGAACGCGGCCCCGAGGCCGGTCTGCAGCCCGAGCCGGGAGGCCGCTACGGCGAGGTTGGCGATGCCGCCCGGCGAGGAGCCCATCCCGGGCGCCCAGGTCTCCTCGCCGGGCCGCGGCAGGCGGTGCAGGCCGGTGAAGACGATGTCCAGGAACACGACGCCGGACACGAACAGGTCCATGCCGACACCATATGCCGGTTAAGTCGATCGGCCCAGTAGGAAACGGGCAAGATGATCGGTGACGTCGCGCGCGTCGTCCTCGATGCCGTGGATGAACGTCGACTTGCGCCGGCGCAGCACGGGCAGGCCCAGCGCGTACAGCCCGGAGACCCCCTCGGCCACCCCGCCGTCGTGGCGGAGCCGGCCCTTGGCGTCGACCACCGGCACGTCCAGCCACGTGTAGTCGGGCCGGAACCCGGTCGCCCAGACCACCGTGCGGATCTCCCCGCCGGTGAGGTCGAGCTGCAGCCGCGTCGAGGCGGGCACCCGGGTCGACTCGGGGCGCTCCCCCGGGCCGTCGCCGGCCCACGCGTCGAACGTGTCGAGCAGCCGCACGAGCTTGAGGTCGGCGAGCGCGAACAGGTTGCGCAGGCCGCCGGAGAACAGGGCCTTCCCGTCGCGCAGCGCGGCCCACCGCCCGACCACTTCCACGCCCAGGTCGGTGAGCGCGTTGAGGTCGAGGGTGCGGCGCTTCTCGTCGCCGACCAGCTGCGGCGAGGAGAGCTTGCGGGCCCGCTCCAGGTCGTCGATCTCGTCGTGGCGCTGGTCCCACACGCCCGTGGCGTCCATCCACCACAGCACGTCGCGGCCGCGGTACAGCCGCGGCATACGCACGTGCTCGCCCACCGACAGGGTGACCTTGCGGCCCGAGCGGTGCAGCTCGGCCGCCAGCTGCACGCCGGTCGCGGAGGCGCCGACGACGAGCACGCCACCCTCGGGCAGGTCGGCCGGCCCGCGGTACCGATGCGGCGTGATCTGCGTGATCGAGGACGGCAGCGCGGCCGCGAACGCCGGGACGACCGGCGTGTTGCAGGCGCCGCTGGCGATGACCACCGCGCGGGCGTGCAGCTCGTCGTTGACCACGAAGCCGCCGTCCGCGGGCCGCAGGGAGGTGACCGGCGTGCCCGTGCGCACCGGGGCCCCGGCCGCGAACCGCGAGATGAACTCGGCCACCTCGCCGCTGGTCATGTACCCGTCGGGGTCGGGCCCCTCGTACGACTGCCCGGGCAGCCGGGTCAGCCAGTTCGGCGTGAGCAGGCGCAGCGAGTCCCAGCGCTCGCGCCGCCACGAGTTCGCGACCTCACCGCGCTCCAGCACGACGTGGTCGATGCCGTGCCGGCGCAGAAAGTGGCTCGCCGCGAGGCCGGCATGGCCGGCCCCGACGACGACCGCGGGGACGTGCTCAGGCAACTTCGACCGTGACGTCGGTCGGGTTGGTGAGCGCGTCGAAGACGGCGGAGCGCTTCTGCGACTGCGCGACGAGGGCCTCGATCTCCTGGCGGGAGGCGTCGGCGTCGATGTTGAAGGTGACCTTCACGCCCTCGAAGCCGTTGCGCACGTCACTGTCGGCGCCGAGGATGCCCCGGATGTCGTGCTGGCCCTCGACGTGCGCCTCGACCGAGCGCAGCTGGATGCCTCGGTTCTGAGCGACACTCGCCACACCGGCGGTGAGGCACCCGGCGAGCCCGACGAGGAGATACTCGATCGGGGTGATGCCGTTGTCCTCGGCCGCGAACACGGCCGGGTGGTCGGCCTCGAACGTCGAGGCCGCCTTGTGCGTCTGCTCCGTGCCGAGGCCGAAGAACTTCTCGATGGTGGTGGTGCTGTGAACGCCGTTGTCCCAGCGCGACGAGGCTCGCCAGGTGAACTGCGCGGCCTCGGGGGCGTCCTTGAGTGCCTGGCGGGCGTCCAGCAGCGCCTGTACGTTGACTCCGTTATTCGCCGAGCTCATCCGAAACTCCTCTACATTACTGAATTTCCTGGCCCGATTACCTATAACACCCACTAGGGCGATGGACAATACACTGAACGCCGAGACGCAGTACCTCGACCTACCAACTCCCGTCCAGCTTGACTGCGGGCGCGAGCTGCATTCCGTCCGAGTCGCGTATGAGACATACGGCAACCTGGCCCCCGCGCGGGACAATGTCATCCTCGTGTGCCACGCGCTCAGCGGCGACGCGCACGCGGCCGGCCTGTCGGCGAGCCCGCAGACGGCCGGGACCCGCGACGGTTTCGCCGCCGAGGACCGCGACGGCGCGGCCGGTAAAGCTCTCGGATGGTGGGACGGCATGATCGGGCCGGGGAAGGCGTTCGACACCGACCGGTACCACGTCGTGTGCACGAACCTGCTCGGCGGCTGCCGCGGCACCACCGGCCCGTCGTCGACGAACCCCGACACCGGCAAGCCGTACGGGTCGGACTTTCCGGTCATCACGGTCGCCGACATGGTGCGCACCGAGCGTGCCCTGCTGCGCGAGCTCGGCATCGAGCGGCTCGCCGCGGTCGCCGGCGGGTCACTGGGCGGCATGCAGGCCCTGGAGTGGGCGGTGCTGTACCCGGACGCCGTCGACGCGATCGTGGTCATCGCCAGCACCCACGCGCTGCACCCGCAGGGCGTGGCCTGGAACGCCATCGCCCGCGAGTCCATCATGGGCGACCCGGCGTGGCAGGACGGTCACTACCACGGCACGGGCCGCGCGCCCGAGGCCGGCATGGGCGTGGCCCGGATGGTGGGGCACATCACCTACCTGTCCGCCCCGGCCCTGCAGGACCGCTTCGACCGGCGCCTGCAGCACGGCACCGACGTGCGGTACACGCTCACCGAGCCCGAGTTCCAGGTCGAGAGCTACCTGCGCCACCAGGCCGGCTCGTTCGTGCGGCGCTTCGACGCGAACACGTACCTCTACCTGTCCCGCGCGCTGACCTACTTCGACCTGGCCCGCGAGCACGGCGGCGGCTCGCTGACCGCGGCACTGGCCGGGCTGCGGGCGCGCACGCTGCTCATCGCGTTCAGCTCCGACTGGCTGTACCCGCCCGCCGCCTCGCAGGACATCGCGGCCGCCCTGGGCGAGCTCGGCAAGACGGTAGAGTTCCACCTGATCGAGGCGCCGTACGGGCATGACTGCTTCCTGCTCGAAGAGGCCCGGCAGACGCCCATCATCAAGCGATTCCTGGGGTGACCGTGACCGACGTTCCGTCCCGTTCCTTCAAGGCCGAGCAGGACCACGAGTTCGGCTTCGAGACCCGGCAGCTGCACGCCGGGCAGCGGCCCGACCCGAACACCGGCGCCCGCGCGGTACCGATCTTCCAGACCACCAGCTACGTGTTCGAGGACCCGGAGTCGGCGGCCGCGTACTTCAACCTGCAGGAGTACGGCAACACGTACTCGCGCATCATGAACCCGACCGTCGCCGTCTTCGAGGAGCGCGTCGCCAACCTCGAGGGCGGCACCGGCGCCGTCGCGTTCGCCAGCGGCATCGCGGCGCAGGCGGCCGCGCTGTTCACGCTGCTCGAGCCCGGGGACCACGTCGTGTCGTCCTCGGCGCTGTACGGCGGCACCGTCAACCAGCTCAAGCACCTGCTGCGCAAGATGCACGTGGAGCTGGCCTGGGTCGACCCCGACGACGTGGACGCCTGGCGGGCCGCGGTGCGCCCGAACACGAAGGCGTTCTTCGCCGAGACGATCGGCAACCCGGCCGGCAACGTGCTCGACATCGCCGCCGTCGCCGCGGTCGCGCACGAGCACGGGCTGCCGCTCATCGTGGACAACACGTTCGCCACGCCGTACCTGTGCCGGCCGATCGAGTGGGGCGCCGACATCGTCGTGCACTCGGCGACGAAGTTCATCGGCGGGCACGGCACCAGCATCGGCGGCGTCGTCGTCGAGGCGGGCACCTTCGACTGGTCCAACGGGCGCTTCCCGGTGGTCGCCGACCCGTCGCCGGCCTACCACGGGCTGCAGTTCCACGAGACGTTCGGCGCCTACGGGTACCTCATGAAGCTGCGCGCCGAGACGCTGCGCGACCTCGGGGCGGCGCTCTCGCCGTTCAACGCGTTCCTGTTCCTGCAGGGCCTGGAGACGCTCTCGCTGCGCATGGAGCGGCACGTCACCAACGCCCTGGCCGTCGCGCAGTTCCTGGAGGCGCACGAGCTCGCCTCGAACGTGACCTACGCGGGCCTTCCCGGCAGCCGGTACAAGGCGCTCGTGGAGAAGTACCTGCCGCGCGGCGCCGGGGCGGTCTTCTCCTTCGACTGCGCCGGCGGCCGCGAGGGCGGGCAGAACCTCATCCGGGGCGTGCAGCTCTGGTCGCACCTGGCCAACGTCGGCGACGCCAAGAGCCTCGTCATCCACCCGGCCAGCACCACCCACCGCCAGCTCAGCGACGCCGAGCTGGCCGCGTCCGGGGTCGGGCCGGGCACCGTGCGCCTGTCGGTCGGCACCGAGAGCGTGCCCGACCTGATCTGGGACCTCGAGCAGGGCTTCACCTACGTCAGCAAGGCGGTCTGATGGACCTTGAGCGGTACCAGAACCCGACCACGATCCAGCGTGTCCTGCACACCGGGGGCACCGTCGCGATCGTCGGCCTGTCCGCCAACGAGCTGCGGGCCAGCTACTTCGTCGGGTACTACCTCAAGCGCCACGGGTACACGGTCATCCCGGTCAACCCGCGCGAGTCGCAGATCCTCGGCGAGAAGAGCTACCCGAGCCTGGCCGACGTGCCGGTGCCGATCGACGTCGTGAACGTCTTCCGCGCGCCGCCGGCCGTGCCGGGCGTCGCCCGCGAGGCGGTCGCCGTACACGCCAAGTCGCTGTGGTGCCAGTTCGGCGTCATCAGCGAGGAGGGCACGCAGATCGCGGCCGACGCGGGCCTGGACGTGGTCGTCGACCGCTGCATCAAGATCGAGCATGCGCGGTACGTCGGGCGCATGCACTGGCTGGGCTTCAACACCCAGCGCATCACGTCGGTGCGCACCGGCCTGCAGTGACGCTCAGCGGCCCGGGACGGCGCGGTCCAGCACGACCTCGTACACGAGATCCGTGGTGATCGAGCCGATCCGGGCCAGCTCGCCGGTGATGCGGGCCAGGTCCGGCATGTCGGCCGCCAGCACCTCGGCCACGTAGCAGGCCTCGCCGGTCACCCGCACGCACCGCACGATCTGCGGCTCGCGCTCCAGCACCGACGCGACCTGGTCGTACAGCGCCCCGTGCACCTTCATCCGCACCACCGCCCGCAGCGGCAGCCCGCACGCGGCCGGGTCGACCCGCGCCGTGTACCCGGTGATCACGCCCCGCTCCTCCAGGCTGAGCAGCCGGGCCCGGGTCGCCGACACGCCCAGGTGGATGGCCGCGGCCAGCGCCGTGAGCGAGGCCCGGGCGTCGCGCTGCAGCTCGGCGAGCAGCCGCCGGTCGACGTCGTCGATCATCGCGGCAATCTACCGCAGATCTTGCGGCGAACGCGGCCGCGGACCGCGCGAACGCACTGCAGTCGCGGCCCCGCTCGCCGTAGCGTTCTGGGCATGACCGAGTTCGCCTACGTCGACGTCTTCGCCGCCGCGCCGCTGACCGGCGCGCCGCTGACCCTCGTCCCCCGCGCCGACGGCCTGACCGACGAACAGATGCGCGGGATCGCGCGCGAGTTCAACCAGTCCGAGACCACGTTCGTCCTGCCGTCCGGGGACCCCGGGGTGACCCGGCGGCTGCGGTCGTTCACGCCGACCGGCGAGGAGGTCTACGGCGCCGGGCACAACGCGCTCGGGGCCTGGCTGTGGCTGGCCGAGTCGCTGCTCGACGGCGACTCGGCCACGTTCCACCAGCAGATCGGCGAGGCGGTGCTGCCGGTGTACGCGTCCCGCGCCGCCGAGGGCCACATCGTCGTCGCCATGGAGCAGTCGCCGCCCGTCTTCGGCGCCGTCGCCGAGGACCGCGCCGGGCTCGCCGCCGCGCTCGGGCTGGCCCCGGACGACCTGGTGCCGGACCGGCCCGCGCGGGTCGTCTCCACCGGCGCCGGGCACCTGCTCGTGCCGGTGCGCTCGCGGGCCGCGGTGGACCGGGCCGTGCCGGATGCCGCGCGGCTCGTGCCCGCCCTGCGCGCGGTGGGGGGCGAGGGCTGCTACGTGTACACCTTCGAAGGCACCACCTATGCGCGCTTCTTCAATCCGGCCATGGGCATCCCGGAGGACCCGGCCACAGGGACCGCCGCGGGGCCGCTCGCCGCGCTGCTCGTGGCCGGCGGGCTCGCCGCCGGCCCGGAGGTCGTCATCGAGCAGGGCCACGCGATGGGCCGCCCGAGCCGGATCACCGTCACCGTCGACGGCGCCCGGGTCCTGGTCAGCGGCTCCGGCGTCGTCACCGCGACCGGTACCCTGGCCACCGGGCCGCGGCCGTCGCTCACCGCCCGCGACGAGACGTTCCTGCGCCGGGCGATCGAGCTCGCCACCCGGGCCCGGGCCGCGGGCGACGCCCCGTTCGGGTCGCTGCTCGTCGACGCGGACCGGAAGGTGCTCGCCGAGGACCACAACACCGTGGCGTCCGACGGCGACATCACCGCGCACCCGGAGCTCAAGCTCGCCCGCTGGGCCGCCCGCCACCTGAGCCGGGCAGACGCGGCCGGGGTGACGATGTACACCAGCTGCCAGCCCTGCGGCATGTGCTCCGGCGCGATCGACCGCTCCGGCCTGGGCCGCGTCGTCTACGCCCTGTCCACCCGCCAGCTCGGCCGCGGCTTCGCGCCCGTCCTCCAGGACGGCCCGGCCCTGCTCACCGAGGCCCGCGCCGCCGTCGAGGGGTACTACGCCTGACAGAATGGGCCGGTGAGGCGCGAGGCGAGCATCCTGCACCTCGACCTCGACGCCGCGTTCGCCAGCATCGAGCAGCGGGACAAGCCGTCCCTGCGCGGCCGCCCGGTCGTGGTGGGCGGGATCGCCGGGCGCGGGGTGGTGGCGACCGCGTCGTACGAGGCCCGGACGTTCGGCGTGCGCTCCGCCATGCCGATGTCGGAGGCGCGGCGGCGCCTGCCCGCCGGGGCGGCCTATCTCACGCCGCGCTTCGAGGCGTACCGCCGAACCAGCCAGATCGTGATGGAGCTGCTGCGCCAGGTGTCGCCGCTGGTCGAGCAGGTGTCGATCGACGAGGCGTTCGTCGACCTCGCGGCCGGCGGCCACGACTGCTCGGTGCCCGCCGTGACCGGGCTCGCGCGCGACGTCAAGGCCCGCATCGCCGTGGCGACCGGCGGCGTCACCGGCTCGGTCGGCATCGGCACCTCGAAGCTCGTCGCGAAGATCGCCTCCGACCTCGACAAGCCCGACGGCCTCACCGTCGTCGGGCCGGGCGACGAGCTGACGGTGCTGCACCCGCTGCCGGTGACGAAGCTGTGGGGCGTCGGCCCGGCGACCGCCGAACGGCTGCGCCAGGCCGGCATCCGCACCATCGGCGAGCTCGCCGCCCGCGAGCTCGTCGACCTGCTCGCCTGGTTCGGCCAGGCCCACGGCAACGGCCTGTACCGCCTCGCCCGCGCCGACGACGACCGCGCCCTGGTGGCGGAGCGCGACACGAAGTCGGTGTCGGCCGAGGAGACCTTCGGCACCGACGTCGCCGACCGGGCCCGCCTGGAGCGCGAGCTGGACCTGCTGGCCGACCGCGTCGCCAAGCGCCTGCAGGCCGCCGGCCTGTCGGGCCGCACGGTGACCGTGAAGGCCCGCTACTTCGACTTCACCACGATCACCCGCTCGGCCACCCGCGACCAGCCGACCGACGAGCCGCGCGCCGTCGTGGAGACGGCCCGGCGCCTGCTCGCGGACATCGACGTGACGGGCGGCCTGCGCCTGCTGGGGGTGGGGGTGTCCGCGCTGTCGGAGTTCGCGCAGGACACGCTGTTTCCCATCGGTACCCCTCCGGTGTCCGCCGACGCCGTTCCGGCGGACGCCGTCGGTGCGGACCCCGTTGTTGCGGACGTCGCCGCTGACCCGCCCGACGCGGAGTGGCGCACCGGTCAGGACGTCCGCCACGACGCGCACGGTCCGGGCTGGGTGTGGGGCGCCGGCCTGGGCCGCGTGACGGTGCGCTTCGAGGGCCCGCGCACGCCGCCGGGCCCGGTGCGCACCTTCAAGGCCGGCGACCCCGCCCTGCACCGGGCGCCCCCACCGGACTGGGCCTGACGACTATCATCGGCAGTCGTGCCTGCGCCCAGCCCGCCCGTCGTCGCCGTCCACCAGTCGTTCCTGGCCGCCATGGCCGAGTTCGTCGCCGAGGGCCGCGGTGGCCCCGACGACCTCACCATGGTCGCCCGCGAGATCCAGGATTTCTCCCCGACCTGGGACTCGCCCGCCGGGTTCGCCGACTACGTGACCGCCCTGCGCGCGCAGGCGCTCGAGGAGACGCCGCGGCCGGAGCACTTCGTCCCGTCGACGACCCTGTGGTGGGTGGACGGCTCCTCCTACTACGGGCGGCTCGCGATCCGCCACCGCCTCACCCCGAACCTGCTGGAGGTCGGCGGCCACATCGGCTACGACGTCCGCCCGACGGCCCGGGGCAACGGCTACGCGACGGCCATGCTGCGGGCGGCGCTGCCGATCGCGCGCTCGCTGGGCATCGAGTCGGCCCTGCTGACCTGCGACACCACGAACGTCATCTCACGCCGCGTGATCGAGTCGAACGGCGGCGTGTTCGAGGACGAGCGCGACGGCAAGCTCCGCTTCTGGATCCCGCTCCCGTGAAAAGTTCGGGAGGCCGTGTCGGATCGGGCCGAACGTCTTCGTAGCGGGGGTGAGCCGGCCACGAGGGACGGCCCCGAAGGAAGAGGGAACCCCCGATCATGAAACTGACGACGATGACCCAGCTCACCATCGACGGCGTGATGCAGGGCAACGGCGGCACGTCCGACGAGGACCGCAGGAACGGGTTCGAGCGCGGCGGATGGGCCCTGGGGAAGGGCGACGACCAGACCAGGGCGTACATCAACCAGGCCTACCAGCGCGCCGACGCGTTCCTGTTCGGCCGGCGCACCTACGAGCTCTTCACCGCCTCCTGGGGGTCCTTGACGGTCCAGGACGTCCCCGGCTGGGAGCCCGTCTGGCGGTCGCTGAACACCAAGCCCAAGTACGTGGCCTCGACCACCCTCACCGACCCGGCGTGGTCGGACACCACCGTCCTGTCCGCCGACCTCGTGGCCGCGATCGCGGACCTGAAGGCGAAGCCGGGCGGCGAGCTGCAGGTGCACGGCAGCGGCACCCTGGTCCGGTGGCTGCTCGAGCATGACCTCGTCGACGAGCTGACCCTGCTGGTCGTACCCGTGATCCTCGGCCAGGGCGCACGGCTGTTCCCCGCCGACGGCCCGGACCTCGCCCTCGACCTGGTCCAGTCCCGAGCCGACTCGAAGGGCGTCACGATCCAGGTGTACCGGCCGGCGGGGCGCCCGCAGTACGCCGGGGGCTGATCCTTGAGCATCTGGAGCTTTGCATGACCGATTTCCCGGAAATCCGCTTCGAGCTCACCCGTCCCGACGTGCGGCTGCGCGAGGCCTGGCTCGCCGCCTACGCGGAATGGCCCGCGGGCTCCCACCTGGACGGCACCGGCCTGCGCGAGGGCGACGACGTGCACAGCTCGGACGGCTTCGCCGCGTGGGTCGCGAAGCTGCTCCGGTGCGAGGACCCGCAGCTGACCCCCGCGGTGGGCCACGTGCACTCCACCTACCGGTGGATCATGGAGGACACCCTCTGCCTGGGCGCGATCGAGCTGCGGCACGCCATCGACCACCCGCTGCTCCGCGAGGCCGGCGGCCACATCGGGTACAACGTCCGGCCGGGCCACCGCGGGCGTGGCATCGCGACGTGGGCGCTGGGCGAGACCCTCCGGGAGGCGCGGTCGATGGGCATGGACCGGGTACTGCTCACCTGCTCACCGCAGAACACGGCGTCCGCCCGCATCATCGAGAAGGCCGGCGGGGTGCTCGAGGACGTCCGGGAGACGAGCATCGGCCCCAAGCGGCGGTACTGGATCACTCTGTGACCCGCCTCGGTCGCTATCGGGTTCGCCCCCGGGTCGCCCAGCGCGCGGCCGGGTCGCGCATCGCGGCCACGAGCGCGCAGGTCGCGGCGGCCGCGATGCCTGACCAGCGCAGGTGGGCGGGCGTCCACTCCCGGCCGGAGCCGACAAGCATCGGGGCCTGGGGAATCGACGCGGCCAGCAGCAGCGCCGCCAGCAGCACGGGCGTGGTGATGATGCCGGGCTGGTCGAATCCCTGGCGGCGGGCCCACGCGGCCACGGCCCACAGCACGGTGACCGCGGCGGCCAGCTCGGTCGTGAGGCCGAGGCCGAGGCTCCACCGCTCGCCCGCCGGAGCCGAGGGGAGATAGACGGCGAGCACCGCCGCCCACACCGGCACGACGACGGCCGCGGCACCGGCGATCCGCAGCCCCGTCCGGCGCGCCAGGCCGTACGGGCTGGCCTGCAGCGTGATCGCGGCGCTGTCGTCGAGCGCGTAGCCGCTGCCCAGGGCCAGCAGCAGGCCCAGGACGCGCAGGTCGCCGATGGCGTCGTGGGTGTCGCCGAGGCGGGCCGCCAGGTACGCGGCGACGGCGGCGGCACTCGTCGCGAACGGGGCCAGGCGCAGGCTGCGTACCAGGTGGCCGCTTCGGACCAGCTCCCGGGCAACGGACGGTGTCATGGCAGCTGGAGCCCGCCGAGGACGAGGGTGGCGGCCAGAACCGGGCCGCCGACGAGGAGCAGCCGGCGGCCCTGGGAGCGGTACACGGCGGCGATCGCGGCGCACGCGCAGAGGCCGGTCAGGTACGCGACGTGCAGCCAGGGCCGGCCCGGGACCGGCGTCCAGTTCTCGAACGTCATCCCGGTCGTCCACCACATCCACCAGGTGCCGCCGTGGATGTGGCGGAACGCGACGAGGCCGCCCAGCGTCGCGAGCACGAACACGATCAGCACGCCGCCGGCGAAGGGCAGCCAGCGGGCGGCGAGGACGCCGAGCAGCCCGGCGCCGGCGATGACGAGCGGAAGCTGGGCCAGCTCACCGGCGCTCATCAGGTCGTCGGCCGGGATGTCGTTGAGGCTGCCGATGACGGCCATGGCCGCCGCCGCGACGGCGCCGATGCCGGCCAGCGGCAGTGCGATGCCCAGGCTCATCGCCCAGGTCCGGTGCGTGTCCGCGGTCGGGGTGGCCTGCAGCATCTCCTCGGCCCGGCTGCGGCGGGCGCCGCTGGCGACCAGGTTCGCCGCGAACAGGACGATGATCGGCCCGAAGAACGTGACGGCGATGAAGATGGTGCTGTACCAGTAGTCGGCGTTGCGGCCGGCGCTGGCCGAGTCGGCGGCGGAGGTCACGGCCACGACGACCGGCACCAGCCACAGCACGGGGTGCCGCAGAAGGCGGCGGGCCTCCCGGCCGATCAGGATGGCGTTGCTCACGAGTGGGTGACCTCCAGATCGGGTTCGCCCATGAGCAGGAGGTACGCATCCTCCAGCGTGGGTGGGATCAGCTCGGCGCCGGCCGGCGGGTCGCCGACGTTGCGGAAGATGCCGTCGCCGGTGCGCCACGCGGCGAGGGCGGCGGCCGACCGCTGGGTGTCGGCCCACACGCGGGCCGCGGCCAGGGCGGTCAGCTCGCCGGGGGTGCCGGTGAACCGGACCCGGCCCTGATGGAACACGGCGATCCTGGTGCACAGGGCGGTGATGTCCTCGGTCTGGTGGCTGGACAGGACCACCGTGCGCCCCTCGCCGGCGTGCGAGATCATCTCCCGGAACCGCAGCCGCTGCTCGGGATCGAGGCCGACCGTCGGCTCGTCGAGGACGAGCAGGCCGGGATCGCCCAGCAGGGCCTGGGCCAGGCCGACCCGCCGGCGCATGCCGCCGGACAGGGCCCGGATCCGCTTGGCGCTGACGGACGCCAGCCCGGTCAGTTCGACGACCCGGCGGACCTCGTCGTGCCGGGCCCGCCGGTCGGTCATCTGCTTCAGGATCGCCACGTAGTCGATGAACTCGAAGACCGTGAACCCCCGGTGGAAGCCGGCGTCCTGCGGCAGGTAGCCCAGGCGCTCGCGGATCCGGGTCCGGTCGTCGGGGCGCGCCGGGTCACGGCCCAGCAGGGTCACCGTGCCCCGGTCCGGCGCCAGGACGGTGGCGATGATCCGCAGCAGGGTCGTCTTGCCGGCGCCGTTCGGTCCCAGCAGGCCGGTCACGCCCTGGCCGGCGTCGAGGTCGACGCCGGCCAGCGCCGTCGTGCGGCCGAAGGATTTCGTCGCGCCCTGCACGCGTACAGTCATGCACTGCTCCCGATTTTGATCATGACGGTGTGACGGGTGACGGCGAGCCAGGTGCCGCCGCCGACGGCCACGGCGAGCCAGAAGATCTGGGCGCCGACGCCGACGGCGAGGTCGAGGTGACCGGCGACGGCGGTCGGGACGGTCACCAGTACCCAGGCCGCGGCCACGACGCCGACGGCGACGACGGGTGTCATCCGGGCCGTCAGCGCCAGCGCGGCGCAGGTGAGCCCGGCCGTGGGCAGGAGCCAGGCGGCGGCCAGCCAGCCGGAGCCGGGTAGCGCCAGCCCGGCCGCGGCCACGATCGGCACCGTCACCGCCAGGACCGCGGCCGTGCGGATCAACAGCAACCGCAGTCCCGAGTACGGCGTGGCGAGCCCGATCTCCCGGGTCGGGTCGAGGCCGCCGGCGAAGGCCACCGCGACACCGGCCAGCGGCCCGAGCGGGGCGGCCACGAGAAACATCCGCAGCAGGCGCTCGTCGGCCTGACCCGCCCAGACGGCGAGCGCGAGCACCCCCGCGATCCCCAGCAGCCACGGCCCCCGCAGGGTCGGCGTGGCGGCGACGAGACGCGCCGTCGCCTCGCCGACGCCGAGGCGGGCCAGCAGCCGCTCGGGCCAGCCCGGCCGGGGAGCGTCGACCCGGTCGGCCACCTCCTGCCAGATCGCCTCGACCCGCCGGGTGTCGACGTGGGACGCGATCGCGCCCCGGCAGGCCGGGCACTTCATCAGGTGCGCCTCGGCCGACGCGGCCAGGTCCGGCGGGGCGGCCCCCTGCGCGTACCGGCGGATCGCCTCCGGATCCAGGTGCCAGACGGTCATCCGAACCTCCCCGTCATGCCAGGCGCTCCCGCAGCTGAGCGCGGGCGCGCATCATCCGTGTCTTGACCGTGCCCGGCGGGATGCCCAGCAGCCGGGCGGCCTCCCGCGTGGTCAGCCCGTCCAGGACCGTCGCCTGCACGACCGCCCGCAGCTCCGGGGACAGGCCGGCCAGCGCCGCGCCGACGTCGCCGTACTGGACCGCGAGCAGCACGTGCTCCTCGGCCGACGTCTCGACGCCGGCGAACTCGGTCAGCTCATCGGCCGGCGGCCGGCCCCGCCGCAGCGTGTCGACCAGGCGGCGGATACCGATGCCCCAGATCCACGCGGCCACCTCGCCCCGGCGGTCCCACCGCCCGGCCGACCGCCAGACCGCCACGAACGTGTCCTGCACGACCTCGTCGACGAGCTCCGGCGACGAGCACCGCCGCCCCAGGCGCACCAGCAGCCACGGCAGATGCCGCCGGTACAGCTCGGCGAACGCCTCCCGGTCGCCGTCCGAGATCGCCGCGAGGAGCTGGGAGTCCTCCCGGGGGTCCGGCGGTCGCGTCAGCATGCGTGACCTCCCGGTTCTCGTCGCCCGACGAGGCCAAGAGTCACATGCCCGGCGCTACGTCTCCCACCCATGCCCTGTTCGTCGTACCGGGCGGGGCGAACGGTTCACGGGACGGCCCGGCAATTGCTCCGAGTCGTGCCACCGCGATCTGGAATGCAGCACAAGGCCGGTGATCCCCGGACACGCATCGCGCTGCGAGCACACGACATCGTGCTCATGCACGATCAGTTCCCCCGGACAGACTCGCTTGCCTTGACCGCCGGACGCCCACGACCCGGGCCGCCGATCGACCCCATCGCCGGCAACGCCGTCGAAGTCCTCCGGCGACTCGGCGTACTTGCGCTCGAACGCCCCGGCCAGCGCTTCCTCCAGCCCGTAGAAGGCGCGGTTGAGCCGCCCCTCGAGGTCGTCTTCGGACGACCAGTCGACGTCGACCAGCCGCCGGGTCAGGCCGGCCAGATCCGACAGACCGAGGTACTCGAACGCATCGGCGGCGCGCCGAACCTCCTCGGGCGAGCTGGTGTCCAGCACCGCCGACACCCCGCTGCCCATGATGCGCCCGTACGGCTTGGCCATCGCCCGAAGATGCCGATCCCCGACGCCGGCGTGAACCTCATCGGACATCGCACGGTTCCAGACCAGGTCGGCCTTGGTGAGGACGTACGTCACGGCCGCATCATAGGGCGGGCCCCGGGAAGCCGGAAATGACCTACTCCGCCAGCGGCATGTGCCCCTACCGTGCAACCGGTCGATATCCGATCAGGCTTCGAGTCCACCGGCGTCGTCCGCCTCCACCGCGCGTTCACCGCCGACCAGGCGGCCGCCATGCGCAACGCCCTGTGGCAGCACGCCGAACGCCAAGCCGGGCTCCAGCCGACCGACCCGGCCACTTGGGCGGGCTCGACCGTCCTGAACTGGCAGAGCGTGAGCCGCGACCCGGTGTTCAGACCACTCGTCGACAACCAGGCGGTGCGCGACGCCCTGGACGCCATCTTCGGGCCCGGCAGCTGGCGACGCCCGCGGGCCGGCGCCCAGATCCTGTTCTCCCTGCCCGAGCCGGAGCCGTGGGTCCTTCCGGACGGCTGGCACATGGACTGCGGTTTCGACCATGCAACCTGGCCGGTACCGTCCGTCAAACTGTTCGCGTTCGCCGGCGCGGCCACGTCTCCGCCCGGATTGCATGGGATACCCGACCAAGCGGGCGACGGCACGTACCGCGATGTGCAGCACCATGCGGTGCGGCCCTGCCCGCGGTGGGTCCCGGCCGATCGGACGCCGGCTCAGCCGTTGTAGTGCGCGCCGTTGGTGTAGTGGTCGGTGTAGTGCGTCATCTTGGGGTCCGCGGCGTGGATGGTGTCGACGCGGTCGTACTTGCCGTCGTGGTCGGCGTCGGTGTAGAGCCGGTCGAGGTTGCCGTCGCCGTCGCTGTCGACCTGCAGCAGGTCCGCCTTGCCGTCCTTGTCGGTGTCGTACTTGACCTCTTCCATGCGCCCGTCGTGGTCGTGGTCGTACCCACGCGCGTCGATGTAGCCGTCGTGGTTGCTGTCCCACGCCTGGTTGTCGAGGTTGCCGTCACCGTCGAGGTCGTACTGGTACACGTCGTCGCGCCCGTCCGCGTTCGTGTCGGCGCTGAGCCACTCGTCGTGGCCGTCGTAGTTGGTGTCGTGCTCCACGACGTACGGAATGTCGGCGTCGGTCATGGTGGGCCCCCTCAGTTGATGTGTCTCAGCTCACGGTAGACCCGCGCCGGACCGGGCAAATCCCGAATCCGTGCCGCCCCGACCAGGCCATTCGGCCGTCTCAGGACAGGGATAACCCCAACCCGTACGCCCGCCGCCGCACCCGGTGGAAGGCTCAGACGTCCCGTCGGTGGTGCACGATCAAGGCGGCGGTGACCGCGGCAAGAGGCCAGATCAGATATCCGTGCTAGATCTCCGCGCTCAGCGGCTGGTTGGTCGTGAAGAGCCGTGGCAGCATCTCCGCGCTCAGCGGGTCGCCCTGACCGGCCCGATATCCGGTCGCCGGGCTCGGCGCGGTCGCGCAGAATCGGTCGGCGTGAGTGCGCAGCTGCGGGACCTCGCCCGCGACACGTTGCAGATCCTCCGCGCCGCCGCCTACCGGCCTCCAGGCGGCGGACGCGTCGACCTGACCGCCGGCATCCGCGCGGCGGTCGGCGGCACCCGGCTGTACCAGCCCGGGCAGGCGCTGCCGGGCCGTCCGCCGAACGGGCCGGCCCCCGCGGTCTCGGTCACCGGGGAGAGCACCTTGGCGGCCAGCCGCCGGCTGGCCCGCGACGGCGACGTGGCCGCGCTCGTGTTCGCCTCCGCGAAGCACCCGGGCGGCGGCTTCCGCACCGGCGCCCAGGCCCAGGAGGAGGGCCTGGCTCGCGCGTCGGCGCTGTACAGCTGCCTGACCGCCGCGCCCCAGTTCTACACGCTGCACCGGTCCCGCAGCGACAACCTCTACACCGACAGCGTCATCTACTCGCCCCGCGTTCCGGTGTTCCGCGATGACGATGGACGGCTGCTCGAGGATCCGTACCAGGTCTCGTTCCTGACCGCCGCCGCCCCCAACCGCGGGGCGCTGCCGGCCAGCCGGGCCGGCAAGGTCGCGGCCGCGCTCGCCGTCCGGGCCCGCCGCGTGCTCGCCGTGGCCGCCGCCCACGACCATCGGCGCCTGGTGCTCGGCGCCTGGGGGTGCGGCGTCTTCCGCAACGATCCGCAGACCGTGGCCGGCGCGTTCGGCGACGCACTCGCCGAGAGCGCCGGGTGCTTCGACGAAGTGGTGTTCGCGGTGCTGGACCACGCGAAGGGGGCCCCGGTGCGGGCCGCGTTCACGGCCCGGTTCCCGCCCGCACGCTGAGCACAAGGCGGGGGTGGACGCGCCACCGGCCGGACGGTGCGCCACCGTCCGGCCGGTCGCACGGGTCAGCGTCGCTTCAGCACGAACACGCCCCAGCCGAGGTACCGCCGCCGGTAGCGCACGTACAACGCCGGCGCGGTGTCCAGCTCGGCCCGCACCTCGCCTGCCAGCTCGTCGTCCGGGTTGGCGTCGAGCCAGGCCCGCAGGCTGAACCATTGCGCGGCCGCGTACCGGTCCCAGCTGTCGCCGTCGGCCAGCACCATCTCCACCACGTCCCAGCCGAGCCGGCCGAACGACTCGACCAGCCCGGGCAGGTCGTCGAACTCGTCGCGGGACGTGAAGCCGCAGCCCTCGACGGCCGCCTGGTCGGGGTCGATGCGCCAGTACGGCTCGCCGACGAGCAGGAGCCCGCCGGGTACGAGACTCTGCTCCAGCAGTGCCAGCGTCCCCGGGACGCCGTCGCCGATCCAGGTCGCGCCGATGCAGGCCGCGACGTCGACCGGCGCGGGCGCGACGAAACCGGCGGCGTCGTCGTGCACGAACGCCACACGGTCGGCGACGCCCAGCTCGGCGGCGCGGGCCCGGGCGGTGCCGAGGAAGTACGTGCTGATGTCGACGCCGGTCCCGGAGATGCCGTGGTCGCGGCTCCAGGTGCAGAGCATCTCGCCGCTGCCGCAGGCGAGGTCGAGCACGGTCTGGCCGGGGCGCAGCCGGATCACGTCGCCGAGGAGGGCGAGCTTCTGTTCGGTGAAGGGGTTGTGGATGCGGTGGTCACGCTCGCGGATCACGAAGATTCGCGGAAGATCCATGTCGGGAGGTCCTTACGTCGGAAGGGAAACAGGGCCGGGTAAGGACACGGGCCGTCATCAAGCCACCTCCTGCAGACGTGAGAGGCGCCGAACATAGCCGCCGCGGGTCCGGAACGCGACCGATTTCTTCCGCCTGACCGTCAGTCGCATCCGCCGTCGGGCTCGGCGGCCATCGACACGATGACGGAGCTGTCGGGGTAGCCGTCGATCTGCAGGTCGCTCGGGACGCCGGCGACGTCGCGGCAGTACTGCAACGAGTCCGCGGGCGTCGCCGCCGGTCGCCATCCCGCGCGTTGCAGGTCGGCGTCGTAGACGTTCAGAAGCTCCTCCCGCCCGTACGGATGGTCGCCGTGCAGCGTCAGGGTCACGTTCGTGAACGAGGTGTCCTCCTCGTTGAGGATGCGGCAGGCCTTGCTGTCGCGCGGGGCGCCGGCCTTCTGGACGCCCGGCGGCCGCACCTTGAACACGGGGTCGTCGCGGTAGGCGTCGAGGAGGCGCTCCTCGTGGGGCGGCGGCGTGCAGCCCGGGCGGAGCTCGTCCTCCTGGGCGCACCCGGCGAGCAGGGCCGGCAGCACCGCGGCGAGCAGCGCGAGGCAGTGACGAAAGGCCATGCCCGGCATGGTAGGCGTCAGTGGTCCCGGAACGTGCGCCGATAGACGCCCGGGGCCACCCCGACCACCTGGTGGAAGTGGCGGCGCAGCGTGGTCGCGGTGCCCAGGCCGGTGGCCGCCGCGATCGCGTCGAGGCCGTCGCCGGTGTGCTCCAGCAGCTCCTGCGCCCGCCGGATGCGCTGGTTCAGCAGCCAGCGCAGCGGTGTGGTGCCGGTCGCGGCGCGGAACTGGCGGGCGAGGTGGCGGCTGCTCACGCTCGCCTGGCGGGCCAGGTCCTCGACGGTCAGCGGCTGGTCCAGGCGCCGGGCGGCCCAGGCGAGCAGCTCGCTGAGCGGGCGGTCCTCGGGCGCCGGGACCGGCGTGGCGACGAACTGAGCCTGGCCGCCGGGCCGGTGCGGGGCCACGACGAGCCGGCGGGCGACCGCGTTGGCGACGGCGGCGCCGTGGTCGCGGCGGACCAGGTGCAGGCACAGGTCCAGCGCGGCCGCCTTGCCCGCGGAGGTCAGCACGCTGCCCTCGTCGACGTAGAGCACGTCCGGGTCGACCTCGACGTGCGGGTAGCGCGCGGCCAGCGCCCCGGCGTACTGCCAGTGGGTCGTGGCCCGCCGCCCGTCCAGCAGTCCGGCCGCGGCGAGCACGAAGGCCCCGGTGCACAGCGACGCCACCCGCGCGCCGGCCTCGTGTGCCGCGCGGATGGCCGCGACGAGGTCGGCCGGCGGGTCGGCGTCGAGCTCGGCCCAGCCGGGCACGATCACGGTGCCGGCCCGGGCCAGCCGGTCCAGCCCGTCGTCGGGCTCCAGCAGGAACCGGCCGTCGGCGCGGACCGGGGCGGCGCCGCAGATGACGAGGTCGTACCAGGGCGCGACCGGCACGGGCGGGGCCGAGCCGAACAGCTCGCAGGCCAGCGACAGCTCGAAGTTGAGGACCCCGTCGGCGACAGCCACCGCGACTGTGTGCATGTCCGAAACTGTACGCATCTCGTCGTTCCCGACGCTCACGGTCCCCCGGTCCCGGTCGGCACGATGAGCGAGTGGATCTTTCAGGCAGGACCGTGACCGTCTACGGCGCGTACGGGCACACTGGTCGTTTCGTCACCGCCGCGCTGCTCGAGCGCGGCCTCACCCCCGTCCTGGCCGGCCGCGACCCGCGCCGCCTCGAGGCCGTGGCCCGCGCCAGCCTCGACACCCGGCCGGCGGCGGTCGACGACCCGGCGGCGCTGGACCGGGCGCTGGACGGCGCGGCCGCGGTGATCAACACGGCCGGCCCGTTCGCCGCGACAGCGGGCCCGGTGATCGAGGCCGCGCTGCGGGCCGGCATCCCGTACGTGGACGTGGCCGCCGAGATCGAGGCCAACGCCGACACGTTCCGGCGCTTCGGCGAGCGCGCCGGGGCGGCCGGCGCGGTCGTGGTGCCGGCGATGGCGTTCTACGGCGGCCTCGGCGACCTGCTCGTCACCGCGGCGATGGGCGACTGGACCCGGGCCGACCGCGTGGACATCGCGTACGGCCTGGACAGCTGGCACCCCACCCCCGGCACCCGCATCGCCGGCGACGTCTCCCGGCAGCGGCGCAACGGCCGCCGGGTCCGCTTCACCGAGGGCCGGCTCGACTACCACGACGACGCGCCGCGGACCGAGCGCTGGGCCTTCCCGCCGCCGGCCGGCGCCCGCGAGGTCGTCGCCGAGTTCTCGATGGCCGACATCGTGACCGTGCCCAGCCACGTGGACGTGCGGGAGGTGCGCACCCACATGACGGTCGAGGCGGCGCGGGACCTCGCCGCCCCGGACACGCCGGCCCCGGTCGCGGCCGACGCGAGCGGCCGCTCCGCCCAGTCGTTCGTCGTCGACGCCGTCGTGCACCGCGGTGGGCAGCGGCGACGGCTCGTGGCGTACGGCCGCGACATCTACGCCGTCACCGCGCCCCTCGCGGTGGAGGCGGTCACGCGCATCCTCACCGGCCGCACGCGCACCACCGGCGTCGCGTCCGCGGGCGCCATGTTCGACGCCGCGGACTTCCTGGCCGCCCTGGCCCCCGACATCGTCGTCGAGCCGGCCGGCTGACGTGCGCGCGACCGGAAAAGCGCGACCGGAAAGCGCGACCGGAAAGCGCGACCGGAAAAGCGCGACCGGAAAGCGCGACCGGAAAGCGCGACCGGAAAGCGCGACCGGAAAGCGCGACCGGGAAAAGCGCGACCGGAAAAGATCGTCCTCGGGCCGTGAGGCGGCGGCCCGGCCGGCGCGCAGAATTGGCTTCCATGCGCGCCGCCCACCTGCACGAGCTGGGAACGCCCGACGTCATCCGGTACGGCGAGCTCGACGACCCCGTGCCCGGGCCGACCGACGTCCTCGTCGAGGTCGTCGCCACCACGGTCAACCCGGTCGACGCGTTCGTGCGGTCGGGGCTGTTCCGCACGCCGCTGCCGATGCCGTTCGTCGTCGGCCGCGACCTCGCCGGGACCGTCGTGGCCGCGGGGCCCGGGGCGGCCGGGTTCGCGCCGGGCGACGCCGTGTGGTGCAACAGCCTCGGCCATGCGGGCCGGCAGGGCGCCGCCGCGCAGTTCGCGGTCGTGCCGATCGAGCGGTCGTACCCCCTCCCGCCCGGCGTCGCCCCCGAGACCGCCGTGACCGTGGCCCACCCCGCCGCGACCGCGTACCTCGCGCTGTTCACCCACGGCCGGCTCCGGGCGGGCGAGACGGTCGCGGTGGCGGGCGGCGCGGGCAACGTCGGGGCCGCGCTGATCGTGCTGGCCGCGGAGGCGGGCGCCCGGGTCGTGGCGACCGCGTCCGCAGCCGACGCCGAGTACTGCCGCTCCCTGGGCGCGCACGAGGTCCTCGACTACCGCGAGGCCGGCCTCGGAACCCGACGGCCGGACCTGTACGTCGACACCTCCGGCCGCAACGACCTGGAGACGGTGCTCGACCGGCTGGCGTTCCGCGGCCGCGCGGTCATCCTGTCCGGGGCGACCTCGCGCCCGGTCCTGCCCGCGGCGGCGCTGTACATGGACGACCGCACGGTGACCGGCTTCGTCATCTCCCACGCCACGACCGCCGAGCTCGCCAAAGCCGCCGCGGCCGTCAACCGCCTGCTCGCCGCGGGCCGCCTGCGGCCCCGCGCGACGGTGGAGCTCCCGCTGTCGGCGACGGCCGAGGCCCACCGCATGCTGGAGCGCGGCGACCTCCGCGGCCGGCGGGTCGTGCTGCGCCCCGGCGTCCGCTAGGCGAGCACCTTGAGCAGTTCGCGGGCCAGGGGCGCGGCCGAGGCCGGGTTCTGCCCGGTGTACAGGTTGCGGTCCACGACCGTGTAGGGCTTCCAGCTCTCGCCGCGCTCGAAGCGGACGCCCAGGTTCTTCAGCTCGTCCTCGAGCAGCCAGCGGGCCCGCGCGGCCAGGCCGACGGCGTCCTCCTCGTCGTTGGTGTAGGCGGTCACGCGGTACCCCTGGAAGGGTGAGACGCCGTCGCGCCGGGTGGCCAGCATCGCGGCCGGGGCGTGGCAGACGACCGCGAGGGGCTTGCCGGACGCGAGGGCCGCGCTGAGCAGCCGGCCCGAGTCGGCGTCGTCCCACAGATCCTGCATCGGGCCGTGGCCGCCCGGGTAGTACACGGCGTCGTAGTCGGACAGCCGCACCTCGGCCAGGACGAGCGGCCGGCGCAGCTCCTCGGCGGAGCGCAGCACGCTCTCCTCGTCGAGGGCGCCCTGCTCCCCGCCGGCCATCGACGGGCGCAGGCTCATCACGTCCACGTGCGGGACGACGCCGCCGGGGGTGGCGACCTCGACGGTGTGGCCGGCCTCGGTCAGCGCGCGGTACGGCGCCGCGAACTCCTCGGCCCAGTAACCGGTCGGATGCCGGGTGCCGTCCTTGAGCGTCCAGTAGCTGGCCCCGGTGAGCACGAACAGGATCTTCGCCATGCGACCGACGGTGCCGCGGGCCGGGGTGATGCCGCCTAGTCCTGTCCGGGTGGGCCCCGGCGACGGGGCATCGGAGCGCGCCCGCAGCCGCTACAGTCGCCAGCGTCGATTCCCGAAGGAGGACGAGATGCGTCGGTCGATGGCAGTCCTGTTCGCGATCCTGGCCCTGGGCACGCTGACCACGGTTCCGGGGGCGACGCCCGACTCCCCCGTGGTGCTCCACGTCAACGCCGAGAAGGATTACCACGACGCCGGTGAGACCCGGCCGGAGTAGGCGACCGGGTCGGGCGGCGAGGGGGAACATGAGCGGCGCGGGCGGCCGGAGGCGGCTGGCGGTCGTCACGGGCGCCGGGCGCGGGCTCGGGGCCGCCCTCGTGGACCGCCTCGCCGCCGGCAACTGGGACGTCATCGCCTGCGTGCGCACGCCGCGGGTCCCGGCCGGCCCCGACCGCGTGGTGACCGTCGTGCAGGACGTGCGCGACCCGGTCGGGGCGGCCCTGCTCGCGGCCGTCGGCGAGCGGCCGGTCGACGCGCTGGTCAACAACGCCGGCGTGGGGGCGCCCGGGCGGCCCCTCGCCGAGTGCGACCCGCAGAGCATCCTGCACGCGGTCGACGTGAACGTGGCCGGGCCGCTGCGGCTCACGCAGGCGCTGCTGCCCCGGCTCACCGCCGCCCCGGCGCCGATCGTCGTCAACGTGACGTCGCGGCTCGGGTCGCTGTCCGCGCAGGCCGCGGGCGAGTTCGCGGGGCGCAGCACCAGCTACGCGTACCGGATCTCGAAGGCCGCCCAGAACATGCTCACCATCGCCCTCGCGCAGGAGCTCGCCGGGCGGGTGCGGTGCTGGGCGGTGCACCCGGGGAGCCTGACCACGGCCATGGGGGTCGCCGGCGCCGCCACGTCGCCCGAGCGGGCCGCCGACCGGCTCGCGGAGCTGCTCGACAGCGCCGACCCGGCCTCGCCGCGGTACCTGTCGCTGGACGGGAGCGAACGGGACGGGCCCGAGCTGGCCTGGTGAGCCCGGCTCAGCTGGGGGCGACCAGGTCCAGGTGGCCGGCGACGAAGGCCTGGACCCGCTCGGTGCGCACCGCGTCGAGCAGCTCCAGCGTCGTCTGGTCGAGGGTCTCCGCGTTGGCGGCGTCCGGGCTGTTGTTGAAGGTGCCGTTGTTGGTCTTGATGGTGAGCAGGTCGTCGCCGCCGATGCCGCGCATGGCGTACGCCCAGTCGGCCAGGTCGAGGCCGCCGCTGTCGATGGTCATCGCCTTGCCCACGACCTGCAGCACCTGGCTGAGCCGGCCCGGGTTGGTGAGCACGTCCTGGCTGAGCATCTTCTTGAACACGGCCTTGAGGAACTGCTGCTGGTGGCGCTGGCGGTCGTAGTCGCTGTTGGGCAGCAGCTCGCGCTGGCGCACGTAGTCGAGGGCCTGCCACGGCTCGAGGTGCTGGTAGCCGACGTGGTACACCACCGGCGTCACCCCCGCCACCGGGGACAGCCCCTGGCCGCCGTCGGCCCGCGTGTACTGCCGGAACGGGACCTTGGTCTCGCCCTTGGCGTCGTGGCCGATGTGGACCGAGGTGGTCTCCTCGTCCACGTACATGTCGACGCCGCCGAGCACCTCGACGACCTGCTGGAAGCCGGTGAAGTCGACGATCGCGGCGCCGTCGAACGTGATGCCCCACAGCGACTTGATGGTCAGGGCGAGCAGCTCCACGGCGTGGGAGCGCTGGTTGGCCCCGGTGAGCCCGTCGCCGCCCCACGCGTAGGCGCCGTTGATCTTGTCGTGGCCGCCCTCGTACTCCTTCACCCCGTTGTCGTACGGCGGAATCTTCACCCACGTGTCGCGCGGGATGGAGACCAGGTAGGCCTGGTCGTGGCTCGCCGGGATGTGCAGGATGATGATCGAGTCGGCCCGCACCAGGTCGGCCGGGTCCTGGCCGGGCCGCGCGTCGATGCCGATGAGCAGGATGTTCTTGGCCCCGTCGATGTCGACGTGCCCGCGCTGCTGGGCCTGGCGCCCGCTGTCGCCGAGCAGGTTCTC
Source organism: Dactylosporangium sp. McL0621 (assembly GCF_049995355.1). NCBI lineage: Bacteria > Bacillati > Actinomycetota > Actinomycetes > Micromonosporales > Micromonosporaceae > Dactylosporangium > Dactylosporangium sp. McL0621. The sequence continues at coordinate 5,820,478 of NZ_CP188259.1, read as the reverse complement.
CTGGGCGACGCCCCGGGTGGCGTACTTGAACAGCGCCTCCTTGCCCGCCAGCGCCCCGCCCGCCAGGAGCGTGAACACGAGCCCGAACGCGATGAGCAGCCGTGCCCACACGGGGTCGCGGCCGGGCAGCCGAGGGGCGCGGCGCCGGCGATCTGGGGGGTCCGGCGAGGTCACGGCCGACTCCTGAGGGTCAACGGGCTTTCACTGTACAAGATCACCGCCGGTGGATCGGGTGGCCTTCACCGCTATTGACGCAATTCCCAGGCCGTGCGTTGCACCGGGCCGCGGTCCCACACGGCCGAGGACCACCTCGTCGAGTCCTGCTCGGCCCCTGCAGGAAGTCGAGTCCTGCTCGGCGCTGGAGGAAACGGCACGGTGACGGGGTGGCCCGCATCGGCCAAGATGGGCGGCGTGGGCATGACGGCGCGGCGGGTCGCGATCGGTGGCGGGCTGTCCGCCGTGGCGCTGCTCGGCCTGGCCTACGCCCGCACCGCCGCCACCATGGTGCTCGCCGTCGTCGCGCTCGCCGTCGCCGGGATCGTCACCCTCGTCCCCGGGCCCGACCAGGCGCCGCGCCGCGACCGGCTGCTGCTGCCCCTCGCCGCCAGCGTCGCGCTCTCCACGCTCGCCGCGCTCTCCGTCGTGTGGGCGGCCGTCACACCCGAGGGGCCGATCCCGTGCGTCGGGCCGTCGAGCGCCGCGCGGCTCGGGCTCGCGGCCGCGTTCGTCGCGCAGGGCGCGGCGGCGGTCGTGGTCGTGCGGGCCGCGAACCGGGACCGGGGGGCGGCGTCGTGGCGCGCGTACCTGCGCCACAACCCGCGGCTGCGCGCCTCGCTCGCGGTCGCGCTGCACCTGGCCGCGCCCGCCGCCACGCTCGCCGTGCTCGCCGGGGCGACCGCCTGTCACCTGAGCCACACGCGGCTGCTCGACACGCTTGCCGCCGGTACCGTCGCCGCCGCCATCGCCGGGGTCGACCTCTTCCTCGCCGTCCGGCTCGCGGGGCTGGTGACCCTGGCGCCGGCGCGCGCCGTGGACACCGACGGGATCGAGCTCGCCCTGCTGGCCGCCGACATCCGCTCGATCACCCAGCTCAGCGTCGTGCACCTCACGCACGACGAGCTCATGGTCACCGCCCGTGTCGGCGTGCCCGCCGGGGCCGACGTCGCCGCGGCGCTGCACGAGGCCCGGGCCCACATCCGCGACTTCGTGCCGACGGCCCGGCACATCTATCTTCAGCCCCATTTGCAGGGTTAAATATGCCTTCGGACTGACAAACGCGACAAACGGGGAGGGCTTATGGCCATGGGGATGAGCCGGCGGGCGGCGATCGCGGCCGGCGCGGGGGCGACCGCGGCGCTTGTCGCGAGCGGGTCGGCGGGCGCGGCGCCGGCCCGGGACGAGCTCGCCGGGCTGCCGCCGGCCGAGAAGATCCGGCGGGTGTACGGGCGGCAGAAGGCGAAGGCCGGCGGCACCTGGTACTCGCACGTCACGCGGGTCAACGCCGCGGGCGCGCTGGAGACCGTGGTCGAGGACGACGCCGACCACGTCGTGAACGGGTACAGCGTGCAGAAGCTGGCCGTCGCGACCGCGGTCATGGACAAGATCGACCGGGGCCGGCTCACCCTCGGGCAGAAGCTGGACCTGCAGGCCGACATCATCCTGGGCGGCAGCGGGATCTACTTCCTGCACACCGTCTGGGGCGACGACATCACCGTGGCGAACTTCCTCACCGCGATGCTGCTCGTCTCCGACAACACCGCGGTGCGCATGTGCGGGCGGGTCGTGCCGGCGCTGGAGATCAACGACATCCTGGCCGCGAAGGGCTTCGTGCACACCCGGGTCGAGCCGGTGGCCAACCCGAACCGCTTCTTCCTCGGTACCACCACCCCGCACGAGATCACCGACCTGCTGACCCGGCTGGCGAACGGGACGCTGCTGTCGGCGTCCTCGTGCACGTTCCTGCTGAGCATCCTGCGCTGGATCGACGGGTACCACGACGGCATCCGCCGCAACATGTCCTCGGAAGAGCGCAGCCGGGTCGCGACCAAGTACGGCGCCGACTTCAACACGCTCGGCGCGGCGCGGCACGAGGCCGGCATCATGTTCGGCGCCGACGGCTCGCCGGCGCTGGTGTACGGGTTCTTCGCCGAGGCCCTGGGCGACCTCGACAACTACGGCGCGACCCACCCGGCCGTCGAGGCCCACGCGGTGCTCGGCCGCACGATGTTCGACACGATCCAGACCACCACCACGGCGGCCGCCCGCACGAAGATGCTCGTGCCGGAGTTCAAGCCCAACAACGGCGGCTGACCCGTCCTGCCCGCGCCGCGCGATTCGCCCGGCGCGGGCCCGCCGCCGTTAGTGACGGGGACCGGCGGGTAGAGCCCGGCCATGACCACGGGACTGCTTCGCGGTGCGCTCGCCGGTGCGGCCGGGACGACCGCGCTCAACGCCGCCGGATACCTCGACATGGCCGTGCGCGGACGGCCCGCCAGCAACGCGCCCCAGGACCTCGTCGAGCGGGCCGCCGAGGACGCCGGGGTGCACGTGCCCGGCGACGAGCGGACCCGCGCCAACCGCCTGCAGGGGCTCGGCCCGCTGGTCGGCGCCGGGGTCGGCATCGCCGTCGGCGCCCTGGCCGGCCTGCTGCACCACGCCCTGGCCCGCCGCGGCCGGGAGCTGCGCCCGGCGGTCGAGGTGGCGCTCATCGGCGGCGTGGCCATGGCGCTGGCCGACGTCCCGCTGAAGGCGCTCGGCATCAGCGACCCGAGGACGTGGTCGGCCAAGGACTGGGCGAGCGACATCGTGCCGCACCTGGTGTACGGCACCGTCACCCGCGCGGCCCTGCGGCGACCAGGTACGGCTCGGCGTCGGCCGCTCTGAACGTCAGGCCGTGGCCGGGCGCGTTCAGGTCCGGCCACGGCCTGACGTTCAGAGCGCCGTCCTCGCCCGGCCGGGTGACGCCGTCGAGCAGGCATCTTGTACGCCGCCCAGCGCACCGGGACGCAACATCAGCCACGGTCGCCCGGCCGATGCGAGATGCGCTGCTCCGGGTACGCGCCGAGGATCTCGCCGTGCACCGCGGCGTTGAGCACCTCCGCGAGGTGCACGGCGCGGCGCCCGGTGCCGGCGTCCTCGATCTGCGTGCGGCACGAGAAGCCGTCGGCGAGCACCAGGGTGCCCGGGTCCGCGGCGCGCACGGCGGGCAGCAGGGTCCGCTCGGCGCAGGCGAGCGAGACGTCCCGGTGCCCGGCGGTCATGCCGAAGTTGCCGGCCAGCCCGCAGCAGCCCGAGTCGAGGTCCTGCGCCTCCAGGCCGATCGCGTCCATCAGCGCGGCGTCCGCCTCGGCGCCGAGCACCGCGTGCTGGTGGCAGTGGCGCTGCACGATCGCGCGGCCGCCGCCGGGCAGCTGCGGGGCGAAGTCCGGGGCGCGTTCGGTCAGCAGCTGGGCGAGGGTGACGCTCTGCCGGGCCAGGCGGTCGGCGTCCTGGTCGCGGCCGAACAGCTCGCCGAGGTCGGAGCGGAACACCGCGGTGCACGACGGCTCGAGGCCGACCAGCGGCAGGCCCTCGCGCATGTACGGGGCGAGCGTGTCGACGGTGCGCCGCAGCACCCGCCGGGCGGTCCCGAGCTGGCCGGTCGAGATCCAGGTCAGGCCGCAGCAGACCGGTTTGGGCGGGACGATCACCTCGAAGCCGGCGGCCTCGAGCACGCCGACGGCCGCGGCGGCGATGGCGGGCGCGAACGCGGTGGTGAACGAGTCGGGGAAGAGCAGCACGCGGCCCCGCTCGCCGGTGCCGCGGGAGCCGCGGCGGCGCAGCCACTTGTCGATGCGGGCGGGCGCGAACCGCGGTACCGAACGCTGCGGGTCGATGCCCGCCAGGCGTTTCGCGCCGGGCAGCCGCGCGGCCAGGCTCGCCAGGTCGGGCGCCACCGACGCGGCCCGGGCCAGCAGCGGCAGCCAGCCGAGGGAGTAGTGCTCGCGCGGGCGCAGCCGCCCGGCGTAGTGGTGGTGCAGGAACTCGGCCTTGTACGTGGCCATGTCGACCTGCACCGGGCAGTCGCTGCGGCAGCCCTTGCAGGCCAGGCAGAGGTCGAGCGAGTCGCGCACCGCGGTGCTGCGCCACCCGTCGTCGATGACCCCGCCGTTGACCATCTCGAACAGCAGCCGGGCCCGGCCCCGGGTCGAGTGCTCCTCGTCGCGGGTGACCTGGTAGCTCGGGCACATCACGCCGCCGTCGGGCGCGCTGCGGCGGCACTCGCCGACCCCGGCGCAGCGCATCGCGGCCCGGGCGAAGCTGCCGTCGTCCTCGGCGTAGCGGAACGCGGTCGCGGGCTGGGCCGGGGCGTAGTCGGCGCCGAGGCGCAGGTCGCCGTCGAGGGGCCGGGCGTGCACGACCTTGCCGGGGTTCATCCGCCCGGCCGGGTCGAAGATCGCCTTGAACTCCTCGAAGGCCCGCACGACGTCGTCGCCGTACATGATCCGCAGCAGCTCGCCGCGGGCCTGCCCGTCGCCGTGCTCCCCGGACAGCGAGCCGCCGTGCTCGACGCACAGCCGCGCCGCGCGCCGCACGAACTCGCGGTATTGGGCGATGCCGGGGGCGCTGGTGAGGTCGAACGGGATGCTGCAGTGCACGCAGCCGTGGCCGAAGTGGCCGTAGAGGCTGGTGGCGCCGTACCCGAACTCGTCGAGCAGCCCGCCGAGCGCGCGCAGGTAGTCGCCGAGCCGCGCCGGGGCGACCGCCGAGTCCTCCCAGCCGGGCCAGGCGTCGGGGCCGTTCGGGGTGCGCGCGGTGGTCGCGAGGGCGGCCTCGCGCACCTTCGCGAGCCGCTCGCGCATGTCGTCGTCGTCCAGGATCGTGCCCGGCCCGTCGTGCTCGGCGACGACGGCCCGCGCGGTCCGTTCCGAGTCGTCGCCGGCGAAGTCCGCCATGAGCCAGGCACGGCCGTCCGGCAACGCGCGCAGGATCTCCGTCGGCCGGTGCTCCTCCCGCTCGTACCGCAGCAGCTTCTCGTCCAGCCCCTCCAGCTGGATCGGCGAGTGCGCGGCCACCCGCGGGGCCGCGTCGCCCGCCGCCGCGATGTCGGGGAAGCCCAGCAGCACGGTGACCAGGTTCCCGGGCCGGGGCAGCACCCGCAGCTCGGCCCGCAGGACCACCACGCAGGTGGACTCGGTCCCGACGAGCGCCCGGGCGACGTGGAACCCGTGGTCGTCGCGCAGCTCGGGCAGGTTGAAGCCGGAGACCCGCCGCGGAATGTCCGGGAATCGGGTCGCGATCTGCTCCTCGTAGCGGTCCCGCAGCTCGCGCAGCGCGTGGTGGAGCCCGGTGTCCTCGAAGCCGGCCCCCACCCACATCCGCGTGCCGTCGTACGTCAGGATCTCGAGGCGCTCGACGTTCGCGGCGGTGGTGCCCGACCACTGGGCGGTGGACCCGCAAGAGTTGTTGCCGACCATCCCGCCGATCGTGCAGTGCGAGTGCGTCGCCGGCTTCGGGCCGATGATCAGGCCGTGCGGGGCGAGCGCCGCGTTGGCGTCGTCCAGCGGCGTGCCCGGCAGGATCACCGCCGTGCGGGCGTCCGGGTCGACGGACTCCACGCCGCGCACGTACTTCGAGAAGTCCAGCACCACCGCGACGTTGCAGCACTGCCCGCCGAGGCTGGTGCCGCCGCCGCGGGACACGATCGGCACGTCGTGCTCGCGGCAGACCCGCACGGCGGCGACCGCGTCGTCCGGGTCGCGCGGGCACACCACGGCGATCGGTACCTGGCGGTAGTTGGAGCCGTCGGTGGAGTATGCGGCCCGCGCCCCGGCGTCGAAGCGCACGTCGCCGCGGACCGCCCGGCGCAGCGCCGACTCCAGCCCCGCCGCGTCGCGGGACTGGGGTGCGGCCCGGCGGGCGGTCGGCGCCGGCAGGGAGACGACCGCCATGGCTCAGCTCCTCAGCTTCTGGATCTTGTCCTTGAACAGGGTGGTGGCGATGGCCGCCGGGTGCGGCTGGCCCTTGATGAACGCCGTGGCGAACTTCTTGGCCTGCTCGTAGGTGACGCTCGCCGGCATCGGCGGCTCGTTCGGGTCCACGGCCACGTCGACCAGGGCCGGGCCGTCGTACGCGAACGCCTCCCGCAGCGCGCTCGCCACGTCGCCGGGCTTGTCGACGCGGGTGCCGAAGCCGCCGCAGGCCCGGGCGATCGCGGCGTAGTCCGGGTTCGGCTCGCCGAAGCGCACGCCGTGCTCCGGGTAGCCGAGCACCATCTGCTCCCACAGGATCTGGCCGAGGGAGTTGTTGTTGCTCACCACGACCTTGATCGGCAGGCCGTACCGGGCCGCGGTGTTGAACTCGGCCATGAGCATGGCGAAGCCGCCGTCGCCGACGAACGCGACGACCTGGCGGCCCCGGTGGGCGTGCTGGGCGGCGATCGCGTACGGCAGCCCGGGCGCCATCGACGCCAGCGTGCCCGAGAGATAGAACTCGCGGCCGCCGCGGATCTGCCAGTGCCGCGCCGCCCAGGTCGCGATCGTGCCCGAGTCGCACGTGAGGATGGCGTCGTCGGTGCAGAGCGCGTCGAGCTGGGCGGCGAGATACTGCGGGGCGATCGGGTCGCGCTCCGGCGACTCCAGGGCCGTCAGGTGCTCCCGCCAGTCGCGCACCTTCTCCTGGTACCGCCGCAGATGCTTCTGGTCCTTGCGCTCCAGCAGGGGCAGCAGTGCCTCCAGGGTGGCCCCGACGTCGCCGACGAGGGGCACGTCCGTGGCGACGCGGGTGCCGGCGCGTCCCGGGTCGATCTCGACCTGCACGACCTTGGCGGTGCCGGGCTTGGGCAGGAACTTGGTGTACGGGAAGTTCGTGCCGAGCATCAGCAGGACGTCGATGTCCTCCATCAGGTCCTCGCTCGGCTTGGTGCCGAGCAGGCCGAGGCCGCCGGTGACGTACGGCGAGTCGTCGGGCACCACCATCTTGCCGGCCAGCGTCTTGACGATCGGGGCGCCGAGCGTGTCCGCGACCTGCACGACCAGCGCGCCGGCCCCGCGGGCCCCGATCCCGGCGAGGATGCCCACCTTCTCCGCGCCGTTGAGCAGGCCGGCGGCCACGCGCAGGTCGGCGTCGCGGGGCCGGACGGCCGGCGGCAGGTACACCGGCGAGCTCGACGGCGCCACCACGGGCGCAACCGTCTGGTACGGGTCCTTGCCGGCCGGGGCGACCTGGATGTCGTTGGGGATGGTCAGATGGGCCACGCCGCGGCGCGCGTAGGCGGTGCGGATCGCGATGTCGACCAGGGTCGGCAGCTGGGCCGGGTTCATGATGATCTGGTTGTACTCGGACACGTCCTCGAACAGCCGGTCGAGGTTGACCTCCTGCTGGTAGGCCGTGCCGAGCACACTGGACTCCTGCAGTCCGGTGATCGCCAGCACCGGGGCGTGGTCGAGCTTCGCGTCGTACAGACCGTTGGCCAGGTGGATGCCGCCGGGCCCGGACGTCGCCAGGCACACCCCGATCCGGCCGGTCGCCTTGGCGTGCGCGGTGGCCATGAACGCCGCCGCCTCCTCGTGGTGCACGAGGACGAATCGGATCTTGTCCTGGTTGCGGCGCAGCCCCTCCATGATGCCGTTGATCCCGTCGCCGGGCAGCCCGAACACCGTGTCGACGCCCCACTCGACGAGCCGGGAAATCAGTACTTCAGCCGTAATCGCGCCCATGTCAATGCGCGCTACCCGGTCAGATCCCGCCCAAACTGCCCCCTGCCACGTACCGGTTCGACCGAACGCTCCCGGGCCTCACGACACTCATCCGCAGCGGCCGCCGGGCCGTGGTGACCCGCCGCAACGACCTGGATGTATCAGTCCATGTAGACGGAGTCATCCGGCGATCACCTCGCGGGCGGCGATCGCCGCGGCGAGCAGTGTCTCGTCGGCGCGCATCTCGGCGTCCTCGTCGCCGATGTTGAACGCCGCCCGGCGCCGCGAGGAGATGAACCGATCGAGCCGGCCGAGCACCGGCCGCGCGTGCGACCCCATCGCGGTGAGTACCCGCAGCGCCTTCGGCCCGTACAGGTCGTCGGTGAGGTAGTACGGCAGGACGGCCAGCAACCCGTCGGCGACCGCGGGACCTTCGTGGAGCCAGAGCGCGCCGGCCGACTCCACCTGGCCGAATCCGGGCGAACCGAACAGGCTCCGCAGCTGCTTGTGCTGGCGGACTGTGAGGCCGCCGTGCTCGGCGAGCCAGGTCAGCAACTCGGGTGCGAGACGGTCCCGCCGGCCAGCATCTCGCGAGCGGCGGCCACCGGCGCCTGCGGGTCGGCGCCCGCCCGGGCAACCGCCCGGAACGCCTCCGCCAGCCGGGGCTCGTCGCTGCCGGCGCGCATCAGCCGTACCAGTTCCGGCACGTCCGACATGGACACAACGGCGATCGTACGCAGCACGGGAACCGCCGGGATGGCACAGTGGACGGGTGATCTCTGCGCAGTTCGCTCGTCCGCGTGGTCTGCTCGGGCGCCTCGTCGGCCGCACGATGGCGCGCAAGAACGCGCAGCTGACCCGCCGCGTCGTGGCCGCGCTGCAGTTGACCGGCGGCGAGACGGTGGTCGAGTTCGGCTCGGGTCCCGGCGTGGGGCTGCGGCTGCTCGCCGAGGCCCTGCCCGCCGGGCGCGTCATCGGCGTCGAGCCCTCGTCCGTGATGCGCGCCCAGGCCACGGCCCGGCTCCGCCGGATCGCCGGCCGGGTCGAGCTGATCGACGCCACCGCCGAGACCGTCACGCTCCCCGCCGGAAGCGTCGACGCGGTCTGCGCGGTCAACAACGTCCAGCTGTGGCAGCCCCTGCCGGCGTCCCTGGCCAACGTCGTCCGGCTGCTGCGCCCCGGCGGCCGGTTCGCGCTGGGCGTCACCGAGCACGCCGTCCGGCCCGACGGTGGCAGCGTCGGGCGCGCCTTCGACGACGAGCTGATGCCCTGCCTGCGGGAGGCGGGACTCACCGGCCTGACGGCCACCTGGGAACCCGGCGGAAACGGCCGGGAGCTCCTGATCGAGGGCCAGGCCGGCTGACCTCCAGGCGGGCCAGCGCCGCTCCCCCGAGGGCGCCGAGGACCGCCGCGCCGCCGTGGATGTCGCCGAGGACCAGGAGCACCAGCGCGACCACCAGCGACACGGCGGCGGCCAGGCGGCGCCGGCGGTCCGGCTCGCCCAGCAGCGCGGCCGCGGCCAGGGAGGCGGCGAGGCCGAAGTTGACGAGCGAAGTGCCGGCGCCGACGGGGTACACCACCAGCCCCCACAGATCCCCCAGCACCTGCACGACCAGGGCCAGACCGATCCAGCGCACGGTTCCCCAGCGGCGCTCGGCGAGCGTGCCGATCACCGCCAGCGTGACGAGGTTGAAGATCGTGCCCGGCCACCCGCTGTCCTGCACGACGAACGACGTCACGAGGCGCCACAGCTCGCCCCCGGCGATCGCCGCACGGTCGCGGCGCAGCGCCTCGTACAGCGCCGGTGCCACGGTCAGCTGCAGTAGCGAGAACACCGCGACGAGCCCGAACGCGACCGCCGTGGCGATCGGGAACTTCCGCGAAACCGGGGCGCCCGCCAGCCCGGCGGTCACCAGCAGCGCGACGTAGAGGACGGCCACGCGTCAATGATGCCGGGAACCGATGAGTGGATGACATCTCCGGCGTCCGGGTCTGCCGTTCCGGCTGCGGCGCTGCTTCGATGATCCCGGAAGTATCCCCATGAGCGGTCAACAGGGAGATGCGAGGTTGCCGTGAAGGCCGACGCCATTTCCGCGATGGCGGCTGTCGCCGCCCTTGTCGTGAACATCGTGTTCCTGGCATTGCTGGTGAAGCAGCTGCGGCTGCTGCAGCAGCAGATCACCGACGCGAGCGAGTCGTTCGTGGCCGAGCAGGTTCGCATCAAGCGCCAGGCGACCCTGGCCCACATCGCGGCCACCATGGAGCATCGCCGGCAAGGACGGCCACGCGATCAGACCAGTGTGATGACCGCGTCGGCGACGCCCGGGTTGCGCAGCAGGCGCTCGCGCAGCTCGGTGACGTGCGTGACGAGCTCCGAGCCGGGGCGGGCGCGCAGCTCCTCGCTCGGCGACACGTTCATGGTCACGAGCAGCTGGGAAGGGCCGACGTACACGGCGCGCAGCTCGTGCACGGTGCCGATCCACGGCTGCGGGCCGATCGTCTCGCGCAGGTCCTCCATCACGTCGTCGGGCGCGGCCGCGTCGATCAGCAGCGCCTTGGAGCGGCGGGCCAGCAGCCACGCGACCACGGCCAGCAGGACGCCGATGGCCATGCTCGCCGCCGGGTCCCACCAGGCCCAGCCGGTGACCATGTGCATGATCAGGGCGATCAGGGCCAGGGCGATGCCGACGAGGGCGGCGGAGTCCTCGAGGTACACGGTGGTGGCGCTCGGGTCGGAGGCGCGGACCAGGTGCTCGCGGACCGAGCGGCGCCGGGCCTTGGCGTCCTCGCGCAGCTGGCGGCGGGCGGTCAGCCACGACCACGACTCGAAGCCCGCCGACACCACGAGCACCGCGATGCCGATCCACGGGCTCTCCAGCGGCTCCGGCACCAGCCAGCTGCGCACGCCCTCGGCGATCGACAGCAGGCCGCCGACGAGGAAGATGCCGAGCGCGGCCAGGAACGCCCAGAAGTACCGCTCCTGGCCGTAGCCGAACGGGTGACGGCCGTCGGGCTTGCGCTTCGAGCGGCGCAGCCCCAGCCACAGCAGCACCTCGTTGCCGGTGTCGGCGGCCGAGTGCATCGTCTCCGCCCACAGCGCGGCCGAACCAGTGAGGATCGCCGCGACCGCCTTGGCCGCGGCGATCGCCAGGTTCGCCCCCGCGGCCACGAGGACGGTCTTGGTGCTGCTCTCGTCGCTTTCCGCCATGCACCCATCGATACCCGTCCGGGCGCCGGGCAACCGTGTTTGGAAATGGACCGCACCCGGGTACAGCGCGCTCATGCGACCTCGGATCATGGCCGCCACGGTGACCGGGTTGCTCGTGGTCCTGTGCGGGCTGCTCGGGTACTGCTCGGTGCGCCCGCCCGATTTCCACGACTTCCGCGTGGCCGCCGAGCGCACGGCCCAGGCGGCCCACGACGCGCTGCTGACCGCCGACCTGACCGGCGGCGCCGTGCGCGACGGGCGGGCGCCGGAGCTCTACGCGACGGTACTGCTGGATGACAGTGCGAAGAGCTTGGCGTCCTCGGTACGCGACTTCGCCCAGCTGCCCCCGCCGGACGACCCGGCCAAGGCGCTGCGCGACCGCCTGCTGCCCCTGCTGACCGAGGCCGTCGCCCGGCTGCAGGACGTCGCGGCCGACCCCACGGACACCGACGGGCTGCGGGAACTGGCCGGACGGCTCGGTGAGGTCGGATGAACAAGGCGTTCGCCATCACGCTGGGCATCCTGACCGCGATCGGCGGGTTCGTCGACATCGGCGACATCGTGGCCAACTCCGAGGCCGGGGCCCGGTTCGGGATGTCCCTCGCCTGGGTCGTGGTCGTCGGCGTGGTCGGGATCTGCGTGTACGCCGAGATGGCCGGCCGCGTCGCCGCCGTCTCCGGCCGCCCGGTGTTCGACCTGGTCCGCGAGCGCCTCGGGCCGCGCGTCGGGCTGGTCAACCTGGCCGGCTCCTACCTGGTGACCGTGCTGACCCTCGGCGCGGAGCTCGGCGGCGTCGCCCTCGCGCTGCAGCTGGCCACGAGCGTCAACTACCTGCTGTTCGTGCCCGTCGTCGGGTTCGTCGCCTGGGTCGTGCTGTGGCGCACGAAGTTCGAGACCATCGAGCGGGTCTTCGGCCTGCTCGGCCTGACGCTGATCGTGTTCGTCGTGGCGCTGTTCAAGCTCGACGTGCCGTGGTCGGACCTGTGGCACCAGGCAAGCCGCCCGGGCCCGGCCGGCGACGAGAACTGGGGCACGTACTCGTTCCAGGCCGTCGCCCTGTTCGGCGCGGCGATGACACCGTACGAGGTGTTCTTCTTCTCCTCCGGCGGTGTCGAGGAGCGCTGGACGGCCAAGGACCTGACGATCAACAAGGCGAACGTGTTCATCGGCTTCCCGCTCGGCGGCCTGCTCTCGCTGGCGCTGATGGCCACGGCCGCGACCGTGTACCACCCGCTCGGGATGCGCCTGGACAACCTCGGCCAGTCCGCGCTGCCGGTGGTGCTCGCGCTGGGCAAGCTCGGGCTCGCCGTGGCCATCCTCGGCTTCTTCGCGGCCACGTTCGGGGCGGCCATGGAGACCGGGCTCTCGGCCGGGTACACCATCGCCCAGTATTTCGGCTGGTCCTGGGGCAAGCGCCTCAAGCCCACGCAGGCGGCCCGCTTCCACACGGTCGTGCTCGTGAGCGTCCTCATCGGCGTCGCCGCGCTCGCGACAATGGTCGATCCCGTGCAGCTGACCGAGTACACCCTCATCTTCAGCGCGGTCGTGCTGCCGCTGACGTACCTGCCGATCCTGGTCGTCGCCAACGACCGCGACTACCTCGGCGACCGCGTCAACGGCCGGCTCGCCAACGCGCTCGGCCTGCTCTACCTCGCCGTCATCGTGATCGCGGCCGTGGCCGCGATCCCGCTGCTGGTCATGACCGGAATGGGAGGCTGACCATGCCGCTGCTGATCGGCTTCGACCTGCTCGACCGGCAGATCGTCGACCTGGCCGGCGAGGCGGTGGGCAAGGTCGACGACGTCGAGCTCGCCCCCGGCCCCGACGGCGGGCCGCGCATCGCCGCGCTGCTCGTCGGCCCGCAGGCCCTCGGCCGCCGGCTCGGCGGGCGCCTCGGCCGCTGGGTCTCCAGCGTCTCGGGCCGGCTGCACCCGGCCGAGAACCCCGACCCGCTGCGCATCCCGTGGGACGTCGTCGGCCACACCGACAGCGCCGTGCACCTGACCATCCGGCGGGAGCTGCTCGCCGAGCCCGCGCTGGAGCAGTGGCTGCGCGAGCACCTCATCAGCCGAATCCCGGGAGCCCACGATGCCGGCAACTGACCCCGCCCAGGCCGGCCTGCGCGCCAGTGATCTTCTGGGCAAACGCGTCGACGGTACTGCGGGCCGCGTCACCGACCTCGTCGTGGACGACGGCGCGATCGTCGCGGTGATCGTCACCCGGCGCCCCTGGGGCCGCCTGCTCGGCTACGAGCGCGACCAGACGACCGGCCCGTGGCTGCTGGAGGCCCTGGCCCGCTGGGTCCTGCGCCGCGACAGCGCCGAGATCCCCTGGTCGCAGGCGGCGCCCAGCCTGCTACGGGACGTGAGTTACTGAGGCCCCCACCTCTTCCGAGGGATGTTCATACTCCACATGGCCTCGCGATCATGCCCGCGGGCGAAGACGGTCGTACGCTGCGTTTGCATGTGCATGTTGCCGAGACGGAGAGGGTGCCCGCGTGATCGAGGCCGACGAACCGCTGCTGGACGACGCGCCGCGGTTGTTCGGGATCGTCGCCGACCCCGAGGACGACGGCCACCCGTCGGTCGTCGCGTGGGGGCACGAGCTCACCGGACACGCCCTGACGAGCTGGTTCCTGGCCGACGGGCGCATCGAGGTCGCCGTGTTCGGCTCCGCCGAGGCCGCCCTGGCCACGGCCGAGGCGCTGTACCCGTCCAAGCTCGTGTGGATCGACGGGAAGCCATAAGGCCGCCCTCCCGGCGTGCCGGTGTGCGGGTCACGCGAGAATCTGGGTACACGCGTGGGCATGGACACGGCTTGGGGGACGGCTTCGGTGACGGATACGGTGACGCGGCGGTGGCAGGAGGCCGACGACGCCGTCGAGTCGCTGGTGGCGACGCTGACGGCGCTGGTCGTCCGGGCCGAGCACCGCGGCAGCCGCAAGCGCCCGCGCGGCCGGTCCCGGCCGAAGAGCACGCGGCGGTACCTCGCCGAGGTCATCCGCTCCCACCGGCTCGCGCCCGGGCTGCGGGTGGACCGGAACATGATCGCGGCGCTGTTCACCGGGCACCGGGAGCTCGTCGGCAATCCGGTGCTCGTCGTCGCGGTGGCCCAGGCGTGCGGGATCATCGCCGGGCACAAGGTGCCCGCGAAGGAGGCCGCGCGGTTGCGCGCCGCCAGCGCGCGCGTGGCCCGGCTCATCGAGCGCGCGCAGTCTGCCGGCCCGGTCGCAGTCCCGGTCGCCGTCCCGGTTCCGATTCCCGCGCCCTCGCCTCCGCCGGTGCTGGAGACGCTGCCTTTGCCAACGGCGCCCGTGGAAACGGCACCGGTCGTGCCGGCGCCTCCGCTTGTGCCGGCGCCTCCGCTTGTGCCGACGCCTCCGCCGCCGGTCGGGGCGCCTCCGCTTGTGCCGGCGCCTCCGCTTGTGCCGGCGCCTCCGCTTGTGCCGACGCCTCCGCCGCCGGTCGGGGCGCCTCCGCTTGTGCCGGTGTCTCCGCCGCCGGTCGGGGCGCCTCCGCCGTCGGTTGTCGAAACGCCGGCGGAGGCCTCCCGGAGGTCCTACTGGGCGATGGTGGCCGTCGCCCTGCTCGTCGTGCTCGTCGCGCTCTGGGCCTTGCTCCTGCGCTGAGCCCGCAGCACCCGGGCCAGCATCCCGGGCGCCAGCAGCGACTGCGGCGGACGCATGAGGTTCGTGACCTCGAGGAAGCGCCGGGCCACGGCCGCGTCGTGGCCGGTCGCGGCCTGGACCCGGGCGACGTACGCGTTGAGCACCTCGCCCCGCCGCGTCCGCGCCCCCTCCACGAACGGGTAGGCGAGGTCGCCGCCGGCCGACATGTCCCACGGCACGTCGATGATCCGGGCCGCCCGCGCGTAGAAGCGCCGTGGCAGACCATCGAGCCCCGCACCGGCCGCCCGCCCGAGGGCCGCGGCCTGCGCGACCGCGACCGTCATCCCCTGGCCGTACGCCGGGTTGAAGCTGCACAGCGCGTCCCCGATCGACACCAGCCGCTCCGGAAGCCGGGTCAGCCGCTCGTAGCGCCGCCGCACGCTGGCCGGCAGCCGCAGCCGCACCGGGTCGCCCAGCGGCTCCGAGGAGGCCAGGAGCGCGTGCAGGCGCGGGTCGGGCAGCTTCGCGGCGAAGTCGAGGTACCCGTCCGGGTCGGTGGGCGGGGCCTGGCCGGGGCCGACCCCGAGCAGGGTCACCATCCAGCGGTCGCCGTCGACGCCGAGGGCGATCCCGCCGTAGGGCCGCGCCGGGCCGCCGGGCGCGTTGAGGATCGCGGGGAAATCGGCCGCACCGGGCCCGCGGCGGTAGTCGCGGGAGACGTAGACGGTACCGGCGTCGATGCGCTCCTCGGCCGGGCGCTCGAAGCCCAGCGCGGCGAGCCAGGTCGTGCCCCGGTTCCCGCGGCCGGTGGCGTCGACGACGAGGTCGGCGCGGACCTCGTGCTCGCCGCCGCCGACCGGCCGGACGGTGGCGCCGGTGACCCGGGCGCCGTCGAAGGTCAGCCCGGTGGCCTCGTGGCCGTCGAGGATCGTGACCCCGGGCAGCGCCGCGACCCGGCGGCGCAGGCCGGCCTCGAGCAGGGCCCGGCTGATCGAGAGCCCGGCCAGCCCGGAGGCGACGCGGGGCGCGGGCCGGTCGCCGAAGATCCACACGACGTCGCGCTGGATGTCGAGCGGGATGGCGCCCAGCTCGGCGAGCTCGTCGACGAGGCCGGGAAAGAGCTCCTCGAGCACGGCCCGGCCGCGGGCGAGCAGGCCGTGGCCGTGCTCGGCCTGGGGTACGCCCCGGCGGTGGGCGGCCCCGTCGGGCAGGGTGTCGCGGTCGAAGACGGTGACACGGTCAAAGGAATCACGAAGGGCGCGGGCGGCCGTCAGGCCGGCGATGCTGCCCCCGAGGACAATGGCATGGCGTTGGTTGTCGGACACGCCGATGATCCTGCGTCCCCCGGCCGGAGCCCAGGGTCAGTAACGAGACAGTGCCCATCTGCGGACCTTACGTATCACGGCCCGCGATGGCCTCGTGGGCGCGCTGGCGCATCTCGGGCGGGATGAAATCGAGCAGTTGGTCGGGGCGCAGCGGCAGGTCGAGGAGGCTCAGCTTCACCCGGCTGCGGCTGGCGTGCTCGGCCGCCGAGAACCGGACGGTTACGTATCGCGGCCCGCGATGGCCTCGTGGGCGCGCTGGCGCATCTCCGGCGGGATGAGCTCCAGCAGCTGGTCGGGGCGCAGCGGCAGGTCGAGGAGGCTCAGCTTCACCCGGCTGCGGCTGGCGTGCTCGGCCGCCGAGAACCGGACGGTTACGTATCACGGCCCGCGATGGCCTCGTGGGCGCGCTGACGCATCTCCGGCGGGATGAGCTCCAGCAGCTGGTCGGGGCGCAGCGGCAGGTCGAGGAGGCTCAGCTTCACCCGGCTGCGGCTGGCGTGCTCGGCCGCCGAGAACCGGACGATCTCGCCCGCGTCGCGGCGCAGCGTCGTGGTGATGCGGTCGCCGGGGTGGAGGATCGCACCGGCGGTACCGTCGACGTCGACCGCGATCGGAGCGCTGTCCTCGGCCACGGTGAAGCTCACCCGGTCGCCGGCGCCGAGGACCACCGAGCGGGCGATGCCGGCCATCGGGGCGACCGGCGTGACGACGACGGCGTCCGAGGACGGCGAGAGGATCGGCCCGCCGGCCGCATGGTTGTACGCCGTCGACCCGGTCGGCGTCGCCACGATGACGGCGTCGGCGCGGTAGTAGCCGAACCGCACGTCGTTGACGGACAGGTCGACGGAGACGGCCCCGGAGCGCCCGGTGCGGGCCAGGACGACGTCGTTGAACCCGAACCCGGTCGCGAGCTCGGCCGGCCCGGCGTTCGCGGCGAGCCCGGCGTGCCGCTCGATCGTGAAGTCACCGGCGGCGAGGCGGGCGAGCGCGGCGGGCAGCTCGGGCGGCGACACCTCGGCGAGGAACCCGAGGTTGCCGTGGTTGACGCCGAGGATGGGCACCGGCCGCGCGACCACCAGCCGCATAGCGCCCAGAATCGTGCCGTCGCCGCCGAGCGCGATGATCCCGTCGACGTCGGCCGCGAACCGGTCGTCGGCGACGGTACCGACACCGTCCGGCAGCCGGTCCCGGTCGCGCTCCCGGGCCACGACCCGCACGGGGTGCCCACCCGTGGCCGCGAGGATGGCCGCAACGGAGTCGTCGACCGGCTTGCGCGGGTGCAGCACGAGACCGACGGTGCCGACCTTCGAGTGCTCGCTCATGCGTACCAGTCTGCCGTGCCGCGAACAACACGCCCGTGCTGCGTCCCAGTCCCCGTGCCGTGTCACTGTCACAGATAGGCCCGTGCCGCGTCCCAGGTGGGCCCGTGACCTGTCCCAGCGCCCGTGCCGCGGCACAAGGTCGGCCCGTGCCGCGTCACAGCCGGACCGTGCGCGTCACAGCCGGACCGTGCCGCCGTTACAGCGCGGCCGGGCCGCTTCCACTTCCACGCCCCACTGCCGCGGCGCTACGGCGTGCCGGTCCGGGCGTGGCGCTCCAGCGCCGCATCCACGTCGGCGTCGGTGAGCTGGGTGAAGTCGGCGTACCACTGCCCGACCGCGGCGAAGTCCGGCGGCGCGTGCAGGTAGACGACGGTCGCGCTGCCGCCCAGCCGGTCGCGCGCCTGCTCGGAGCAGACCGGCACGGCCAGGACGATCCGCGCCGGTTCCCGGGAGGCCAGCCAGCCCACGGTGGCCTGGGCGGTGACACCGGTGGCCAGACCGTCGTCGACGAGCACCACGCAGCGGCCGGTCACCGCGGGGGCCGGGCGGTCGCCACGGTACCGCCGCACCCGCCGACGCAGCTCGGCCCGCTCGGCGGCGACGGTCGGGGCGAGGTCGGCGGAGCTGAGCCCGAGGTAGCGCAAGACGTGCGTGTCGAAGACCGGCGGCCCGTCCTCAGCAAGCGCCCCGACGCCGAACTCCGCGTGGCCGGGCGCCCCGATCTTGCGGGCGACCACGATGTCGAGCTCGGCGCCGAGCCGCTCGGCCACGGGCACGGCGACCGGCACACCGCCACGGGGCAGCGCCAGCACCAGAACGTCACCGGCGACGGCGGGCGAGCCGGCCAGCTTCTCGGCGAGGGCTCGACCGGCACCGCTCCGGTCGGCGAACAGCATCACGCCGTTCCTCTACCCGCCCGAGGCCCCGGCATGCGTACTCCACCCCACTCGGGGTAGGCGGGAGATCATGGGACACGACACGATGATGGCGGTACCGTCCGCCGGGGTCGTCCTCGACGCCGACGTGACCGTGCCCGCCGATGCGCGCGGGATCGTGCTGTTCGCCCACGGCAGCGGCAGCTCTCGCCTCAGCCCGCGCAACCGCATGGTCGCCGGCCGTCTGAACGGCGTCGGCCTGGCCACGGTGCTGACCGACCTGCTCACCGCCGACGAGGAACGCCGGGACGCCGCCGGGGGGCGCCTGCGCTTCGACATCGGGCTGCTCGCCGACCGGCTGACCGGCGTCGTCGACTGGATCGCCGCACAGACCGTGCTGACCCGGCTCCCGCTGGGCCTGTTCGGGGCCAGCACCGGCGCCGCCGCGGCGCTGCTCACCGCGGCCGACCGTCCGCGCCACGTGCGGGCGGTGGTCTCCCGCGGCGGCCGCCCGGACCTTGCCGGCCCCCGGCTCACTGAGGTGACCGCGCCGGTACTGCTCATCGTCGGCGAGCTCGACGCCTCGGTCCTGGACCTCAACCGGGCCGCGCACCACGACCTCGGCGGCGAGTCGGCGCTGTGGATCGTGCCGGGCGCGACGCACCTCTTCGAGGAGCCCGGGACGCTGGACCAGGTCGCGGGCGCGGCGGCGCAGTGGTTCGACCGGCACCTGGCCGACTTCGACCTGACCCTGAACGGCTACCTGCCCGACGACGACGGCACCTGAACGGCTACCCGCCCGACGACGGCACCTGAACCCGTCCGCGCGCCGCCGATTTGGGCACCCGGCCGAGGTCAACCTCACCCTGCACGGGCTACCCGGCCGGCGACGGCACCTGAGACCGTCCGGGCGCGGCCGATTTGGGCACCCGGCCGACGTCGACCTCACCCTGCACGGGCTACCCGGCCGGCGACGGCACCTGAGACCGTCCGGGCGCGGCCGATTTGGGCACCCGGCCGACGTCGACCTCACCCTGCACGGGCTACCCGGCCGGCGACGGCACCTGAGACCGTCCGGGCGCGGCCGATTGCGACCACGCCCGAACGGTCCTGATGTCAGCTGGCGAAGGCCTTGACCTCCAGCAGGCCGACCGAGCTGGTGCCGGTGGACTGCAGCAGCACCCGCAGGCGCGTGGTGCTGACCTGGGTGAAGTTCACGGTGATGTACGCGTTCGCGGTGACCGGGTAGCCGCTGGCGCCCGGCACGTCGACGTACGCGCTGCCGTTCCAGTACTGCAACTTCCAGCTCGAGGGCACATCGATGCCCTGGTTGTCGTCGAAGAGGTACACCTGCACGCGCTTCAGCGTCTGGGCGCTCGACCATTGCAGCTCGGCCCACTGCTGCCCGCTGTTGGGCCACGTGCCCCAGCGCGGGTTGACGGTGTCGTTCGACGACGGCGGGTCGATCCCGTCGTTGATGGCGTTCACCGACTCCCACGACGACGTGTACGACGCCGACGGCGTCGCGGACCTCGCCAGGTTGCTGTCCGGCTGCGGGTTGCCGCCGCCTCCGGTGCCCTTGATGAGGAACAGGTTGTCGGCGACGTTGTAGTACTTCGACAGGTACGACCCGGCGGGCGGGTTGGTGCTGTAGTAGTCGTCGTGGTTGCAGTCCAGCCGGTTGTCGTGCGCCCGGTCGGTGCACACCGTGCGGACCGTGACGCTGGCGTCGTCCTTGTAGCACATCACGTCCCACTCGTCCGTGCAGTGGCCGAAGCCGGACGCGTTGGGCGCGTTGTTGTTGACGGCGCCGAGGGTGTGGCCGAGCTCGTGCGCGGCCACGCCGGCGTTCCAGCAGCCGTTGTCGGCGCGGGCGTACTCCGGGCCGGTGTTCGACCGGTTGGAGTCGCTCTTGGTCGTGTCGCCGGCGAGGCCGCCGATGCCGCAGTACACGTTCGCGTCGACGAACTGCAGGTACTTGCGGTCCGTGCGGGTGTACCCGGCCGCCTTGACCGCGTTGAGCAGCGGCGCCCAGTCGTTGGCGTTCAGGGCGGAGTCGGCGATCTGCACGTCACGGACCACAGGGCGGCAGGCGCCGTTGACGGTCTCGGTCACGTACCGCACGTGCCGCTCCCCGCCGGTCTCCTTCGCGCTCTCGTTGAAGATCGTGTCCACGCCCTCGGCGAGGGTGCGGAACGTCTCCAGGTACTGCGAGTAGCGGCTGCTGGAGCCGTGGATGTAGAGCACCTCGACGCGGCGGCCGCTCGTACCGTCGCCCTCGCAGACGGCGAGCGCCTGAGTGGACGCCGCGGCCGAGGCGATGGCGGGCACGCCGGCCTTGACCGACAGCCCGGCGGGCGGCGTGTCGGGCCCGTGCGTGCACATGACCGGGCTGGTCCCCTTGACCTCGAGCAGGCCGGCCCCGCACGGCCCGGCGGGGCGGCGCTGCAGGCCGTCGTACACGAGGCCCTTGGCGGGCTCGTTGGCGGGCACGGCGGTGAGGTCGGCGGTCTGACTGGTCCGGTCGCCGGCGAACGCGCTGCCGGCGGCGTAGACCCCGGCGACGACGAGGCCGATGGCGGCGGCCGCGGCGACGATGATCCGTGTGGGTCCGGATCTGGGCATGGGTTGGGGGCTCCCTTCACAGGGCATTGACGAAATCCTTTTCGTAACCCTGGTCGCCCGTATTGCCGGGAGTCAATGCTTGTGACGGGTTGTGCCAAGACTTAAGCGGCATCAAAGAGTGAGCACGGAGCCGAAAACATTTCGGGGTGAAACGTTCACGACAGAACTTCCGCCGCCGGAGGGCGGCCGAATCAATCGGCGGCGGAATGCGGCGGAATCGCGTCGGGCGGCGTCTCGGGCCACATCGGCAACGGCGGCACGGCGGGAGGCTGCGACTGCACGGCGGGAGGCTGCGACTGCACGGCGGGAGGCTGGGACGGAACGGCGGAAGGCTGGGAAGGCACGGTGGGCACGGCGAACGACTGGGACGTCACAGCGTCAGGCTGGGATGGCACGGCGGAAGGCTGGGACGGCACGGCGGGCACGGCAAACGACTGGGACCGCACAGTGGAAGGCTGGGAAGGCACGGCGGCGGGGTGGAACGGCACGGTAGGAGACTGGGACGGCGCGGTCGGCACGTCGAACGACTGGGACCGCACGGCGGGACGCTCGGACGGCACGGTCGGCACGGCGGGAGGCTGGAACGGCGCGGCGGGTAGGGCGGGCGGTGCCGGTGCGGTCGGGGGGTCGGCGGGCGTGTTCGGCTCCTGGCGCTCGGCCCGCGCCGCCTGGCGCTCCTGCCACAGCTGCTGCGCCCGGTCGCCGACCTTGCGCGCCGCGCCGGCCGTGCGGTCGCCGAGCTCGCGGGCCCGCTTCGCTCCGGCGGCGCCCAAGGCCTGCGACTGCTGGCCGACCTTCGAGTTGAGCGCCTGCTGCACGGGCGCGGCCTGGACCAGCTTCTCGGCGCCCTGCCGCGCCGCCTCGCCCGCCGCCGCCGCGCCCTGCCGCGCCGCCTCGCCCGCCGCCGCCGCGCCCTGCCGCGCCGCCTCGCCCGCCGCCGCCGCGCCCTGCCGCGCCGCCTCGCCCGCCGCCGCCGCGCCCTGCCGTGCCGCCTCGCCCGCCGCCGCCGCGCCCTGCCGTGCCGCCTGGCCCGCCACCGCCGCGGCCTCCGCCGCCGCCGTGGCGGTCTTGCGCGCCGCGGCCGCCGCCGCGTCAGTGGTGCGCCTGGCCGCCGCCGGGAGGTGTTCCGCTCCGCGACGCCGGGCCGCGGCCGCCGCCTCCGCCGCGACCTGGGCCGCCACCACCGCCGCGTCCGCGCCCATGCGCCCGGCCACCGCGGCCGCATCCCCGGTCCGCCGCCCGGCGTCCAGCGCCGCGCCCGCAGTCCAGCGCCCGGCGTCAGCCGCCGCACCAGTCGTCCAGCGCCCGGCGTCAACTGCCGCATCCGTGGTCCGTCGACCCGCATCCAGCGCCGCATCCGTGGTCCGCCGACCCGCATCCAGCGCCGCCCCCGTCGTCCGCCGCCCGGCGTCCAGCGCCGCACCAGTGGTCCGCCGCCCGGCGTCGATGGCCGCCCCCGACGTGCGCCGTGCGAGCTCCGCGGTCGCCGCCGCGACCTGCGCGTAGAGCGCCCGCCGCACGACCACCGTCCCGGCCACGCGATCCACGACGGTGCGGTGCTTCGGGCCGAGGGCAGGCAGCAGGTTGACCCACCACACCACCGTGGCCACGACCAGCACGAGGACGCCGAGGGAGAACTCCCCGTAGACGGCCAGGGCCAGCCCGATCCCGACCAGCCCGGTCTCGACGAACGTGGTGGCGAAGGCCCGCCGCACCGCGAACCGCCCGCCCCCGACCTTGGTGTCGGCGACGATCTTGCCGATCGTCCGGCCCCGCCAGGCCAGCATGGACGCCTGGTACGTGAACTGCAGCAGCGGCACGGCGAGTACCGCCAAAATCAGCGGCAACGCCAGGTCGAGCCACTGGCCCGAGGCTACCGCCCGGAAGCCGGGGCCGCCCGCGCCGCGGTGTGTGACCAGCCCGACCAGGCGCGTGGCCCCGACGTCGGCGGCGACGCCACCGACGTAGTTGGGCAGGCCGCGCACCAGGCTCCACAGCGCGTACGCGACCAGGGCCACGCCGGGCACCATGACGATCAGGTAGTCGATCCACCAGCCGAGCAGCCGCCGCCCGATCCCGGCCCGCTTCGGCTCCGCGTTCACGACCGGGGGCGACGGCGGCGCACCCACCAACGGCGCGCCCGGAAAAGGAGGTGGGGCCCAGTACTGCGGCTGGTATGAGGGATCGACCACGACGATATACCTTAGTGCCCCCGCAGCACCGTCCACAGCAGGTACACGTTCAGAACAATGATGAGCGCGGCGATCAGCGACGTCGCGGCCGTGGTCAGCGGGCGGTTCACGAAGGTGCCCATGATGTCGCGGCGGCGGGTGAGCAGCACCAGCGGTACCAGGGCGAACGGGATGCCGAAGGACAGGACCACCTGGGACGCGACCAGGCTCCCGGTCGGCGGCAGGCCCAGGCCCAGCACGAGCAGGGCGGGCAGCATCGTCAGGCCCCGGCGCAGGAACAGCGGGATGCGCCGGCGGATGAAGCCCTGCATGACGACCTGGCCGGCGTAGGTGCCGACGCTCGAGGAGGACAGGCCGGACGCGAGCAGGGCCGCGGCGAAGGCCAGGGCCGCGCCGCCGCCGACCAGCTCGGCGAGGCCCGCGTGCGCGGCCTCGATCGAGTCGATGCCCGCGCGGGCGGTGCCGTGGAACAGTGAGGCGGCGACGACGAGCATCGAGAGGTTGATGACGCCGGCGGCGCCGAGGCCGACGATGACGTCGAGGCGCTGGAAGCGCAGCAGCTCGTGCCGCTCGGCGTCGTCGCGGCAGGAGACGCGGGCCTTGGTGAGGGCGGAGTGCAGGTACACCACGTGCGGCATGACGGTCGCGCCGAAGATGCCCGCGACGAGCAGCAGGGCGCCGCTGTCGCCCAGGCGGGGCAGCAGTCCCCCGGCGATGGCACCCGGGTCGGCGCCGACGGCGGCGAGGTCGTAGAGGAACCCGAGGAAGACGATGGCGAGCAGGGCGGCGATGGCCAGCTCGAAGCGGCGGTACCCGCGCTGCTCCAGCGCCAGGATGCCGAACGCGACCACGGCGGTGATGAGGCCGGCGGGGAACAGCGGCACGCCGAAGACCAGGTAGAGGCCGACGGCGGCGCCGACGAACTCGGCGAGGTCGGTGGCCATGGCGATGACCTCGGCCTGGACCCACAGGCCGCGGGCGACCGCGCGCGGGAAGTGTTCGCGGCACAGCTCCGGCAGGTCGCGGCCGGTGGCCACGCCGGTCTTGGCCGACAGGTACTGCACCAGCATCGCCATGAGGTTCGCCGTGATGATGACCCAGACGAGCAGGTATCCGTGGGCGGCCCCGGCGGTGATGTTTATCGCGAAGTTGCCCGGGTCGATGTAGGCGACGGCGGCCACGAACGCGGGGCCGAGCAGGGCCAGGCCGCCGCGCAGGCGTCCCCGGGCGCGCAGGGCGTGCAGGGCCGGGGCGGGCCGCGGCGGCTGGTCGAGGGTGGGGACGGCGGCGATGGCGCCGCCGTCCCCGGGAAGGGGTGGCATGCTCGGCTGCTCTCAGCCGACCGACGGGCCGAGCCCGAGCGACTGCGGGGTACTCGAGTCCGGCGAGGGCTGGTGCAGACCCTCGTCGAGCGCGCCGAACTCCGTCATGAGCGCCGGGCTGCCACCCCACGGCGTCTGTTCCTCGGCCACGAGTGTGTTCGTGGTGAGCAGGAGCCCGGCCACTGAGGCACCGTTCTGCAGCGCGGAGCGCGCCACCCGGAGCGGGTCGACGATCCCCATCTCCAGCATGTTGCCGTAGCGGCCCTCGAGGGCGTCGAAGCCCTCCTCCGGGCCGAGGTGTTGCAGGCGCGCGACGACCTCGGGGCCGGAGTAGCCGGCGTTGGCGGCGATCAGGAAGGCGGGTTCGGTGAGGGCGCGGCGCACGATCTCCACGCCGGTGGCGTAGTCGTCCTTGACCTCGAGGTCGTGCAGCGCGGACTCGGCGTGCAGCAGGGCCGCCCCGCCGCCGGCGACGACGCCCTCGGCCATCGCCGCGCGGGTGGCCGACAGCGCGTCCTCGACGCGGTGCTGCAGCTCCTTGAGCTCGGCGTTGGTCGGGGCGCCGACCCGGATGACGGCGACCTTGCCGGAGAGCGCGCCGATGCGCTCGGTGAGCACGTCCTCGTCGATGCCGAAGGTGGCCCGGGCGAGCTCGGAGCGCAGCTGGGTGAGGCGGAACTCGACGTCGTCCGGGGCGCCGTTGCCGCCGATGATCGCGGTGCTGCCGGCGGTCACCCGCACCTGGGTCGCCCGGCCGAGGTGCTCCACGGTCATGGTCTCCAGCGAGAAGCCGGAGTGGCGGCTGTACACCGCGCCGCCGGTGATCGCGGCGATGTCCTCGAGCTTGTGCAGCCGCCGGTCCCCGAAGCCGGGGGCGCGGACGGCGACGCACTGGAAGGTGCGGTTCACGTGGTTGTGCACGAGCATGCTCAGCGCCGTGCCCTCGACGTTCTCGGCGATGATGACGAGCGGGCGGGGCGCCCGCATGATCTTGTCGAGGATCGGCATGAGCTGCTGTACCTTGGTGATCTTCTCGCTGCACAGCAGGATGTAGGGCTCGTCGAGGACGGCCTCCAGCGCGGCCGGGTTCGTGACGAGGTACGGCGAGAGGTACCCGTTGTCGAACTCGAAGCCCTCGACGAACCCGACGCTCATCCCGTGCGAGCCGGGCGCGGCGGACTCCTCGACGGTGACGATCCCGCCGTTGCCGACGGTGTGCAGGGCCTTGGCGATCACCGCGCCGACGACCTCGTCGTCGTTGGCCGAGATCGCCGCGACGCGCCCGAGGTCGGCCTCGGTGTCGACCGGCCGGGCCACGGCGCGCAGGTGCTCGACGAGCCGGCCCACGGCGAAGTCGATGCCGCGCTTGACGAGCACCGGGTTGGCGCCGCCGTCGATGGCGGTCATGCCCTCGCGCACGATCGCCTGGGCCAGCACGGTCGCGGTGGTCGTGCCGTCGCCGACGATGTCGTTGGTCTTGATCGCGGCTTCCTTGACCAGCTGGGCGCCCATGTTCTCGAACTGGTTCTTGAGGTGGATCTCGCGGGCGATGGTGACGCCGTCGTTGGTGACCACCGGCGAACCGGTGATCTTCTCCAGGATGACGTTGCGGCCCTTGGGCCCGAGCGTCGACTTCACCGCCTCGGCGAGCTGGTCGACGCCGGCCAGCAGCAGGCTGCGCGCCTGCGGGCCGAAGCGGAGTTCCTTGGCCATCGGTTCCTCCCGGCCGCTACGGCACGAGGATCGCGCGGCCGCGGACCCGGCCGGCGTCGAGGTCGGCGATCGCTTCCGCGGCGGCGGAGAGCGGGTAGGTCTTGGTGTGCAGCGTGACCTTGCCGGACTCGGCGAGCACCATGAGCTCGGCGAGGTCGGTGTAGGTCCCGACGATGTTGCCGATGATGTTGCGCTCGGTCGAGATGATGTCGAGGGTCGGAATCTGTACCGTGCCGCCGTAGCCGATGACGAAGTACGACCCGTTGCGCCCGGTCATCGCGAAGCCGTCGTGCTCGGCGCCCTGTTCGGCCACGAAGTCGAGCACGACCTCGGCGCCGCGGCCCCCCGTCAGATCCTGGACCGCCTCGACGTGCCGGCCGTCGGCGACGACGGTGTGGTCGGCGCCGAGCTGCTCGGCCAGCTTGAGCGCGTCGGGGTTGCGGTCCACCACGATGATCTTCGTGGCGGTCAGCGCGGCCAGGCACTGGATGCCGATGTGCCCGAGGCCGCCGGCGCCGATGAGCACCGCGGTCGTGCCGGGGTACAGCAGCGGGATCGCCTTGCGCACGGCGTGGTAGGCGGTGATGCCGGCGTCGGCGAGGGCGGCGACGTCCTCGGGCCGGGTGGCCGGGTCGAGCCGGACACAGGCGCGGGCCGAGGTGAGCAGGAGCTCGGCCATGCCGCCGTCGTGCGACAGCCCCGGGAAGCTGCTGTCGACGCAGTGCATGTCGTTGCCGGCGCGGCAGGCGTGGCAGAGCCCGCACGTCGGGGTGGGGTGCAGGATCACGGTGTCGCCGACGGCGACGTTCGTCACGCCGGCGCCGATCGCGTGCACCCAGCCGGCGTTCTCGTGGCCGAGGGTGTAGGGCAGCGCGGGGTTCATCGCCGCGGCCCACTGGCCCTCGATGATGTGCAGGTCGGTGCGGCAGACACCGGCCCCGCCGATGCGTACGACGACGTCGAGCGGCCCGGAGACGACCGGCTCGGGGATCTCCTCGACGACGGGCGTCTGGTGGTAGCCGTGCAGTCGAACGGCCTTCATCGATCCTCCTCAGAAGTTTGCCCGAGGCCCGCGTCGGCGTAGCGGTGCCGCAGCATGCCGCGGCAGATGCCGGTGTTGGCCTCGATGTTCACGCGCGTGGTGCGCGCCTTGCGCAGGTACAGCGGCGCCGCCCCGCCCGGCACGCCGCCCCCGCCGTCGGGGTCGATGAGCAGGGGCGCGTCATCGCCGGCGGCGAGCCCGAGCTCGGCCCGGCGTCGCCGCAGCCGCCGCAGCTCGGGCGACGGTGGCACGTCGCCGAGCCGCAGCCGGGCCAGGTCCGCCGGGTCGCGCCCGGCGCCGAGCAAGGGCCGGCACACCTGGTCGGTGCCCGCGAGCACGGCCTTGCGCAGGAACCCCGCACGCAGCTCGTCGAGCTCGCCGGCCGCCTCGCCGGCGAAGGACCCCGCGAACCCGGCCCGCGCGGCGACGCCCGCGTTTATCGCGTCGGCCGCGAAGTGGTCCTCGAGCACGATGCGGGCCGCGCGGACCCCGTCGACGGCCGCGACCGCGTCGTAGGCGTCGGCGACCATGAGGAACGCGAAGTTCGGCGCGCAGAAGTACGTCGGCAGGCGCAGGTGCACCTCGGCGACGCCGTCCGCCGAGCGGGTGCACGAGGCGACGAAGCCGAGCGCGGTGATCGGCTCGTCGAGCTCCGGGTCCCGGACCCCCTCCAGCGCGGTCAGGAGAGGGTCCGCGAGCACCCCGGTCATGCCGAGTCGACGAGCTGGGCGTCGTCGCGGGCGGCCGGGGTACCCTGGCCGGCGTCGAGGCGGAACTGCGCCGGCACGTCGATGCCGTAGAGCCGGGCGGCGTTGAGCCCGAGGATCTTCTTCTTGGTCGCGGTCGTCACCCGCGGGTAGTCGGAGAACTCGTCGTCCGGGTAGTCCCAGTCGACGAAGCCCTCGACCTGCCACTTCGGCTCCCAGATGCCGTAGTCGCTGCCGAAGGTCATCTTGTCCTCGCCGACCCAGAACAGCAGCTCCCCCATGACCTTGGCGAAGAAGCGCGGCCGGGCGTGCATGAGCCCGCCGATGACGACCGACAGCCCGGCGTACACATTCGGCTCCTGCGTCGCCATGAAGCAGAAGTCCTCGATGCGGGGCAGGCCGACGTGCTCGACGATGAAGTTCAGGCCCGGGAAGTCGGTCGCGGCGTGGTCGACGTCGCTGACGTCGAACGCGTCCTTGTCCAGCGGCCAGATCGTCGGTCCCTTGTGGACGTGGATGTTCACGATGCCGAGCTCCTGGCAGGCCTCGAGGTAGCGGTAGGCCTCGCGGTCGGTGAGCTTCCAGCCCCGCGAGCCGTTGCGCCACTCGGCGGTGTAGAGCTTGACGCCGCGGGATCCGTAGCGCTCGACGTTCTCCTTGAGCCGCTTGAGGCCGTCGTCGCCCTCGCGGGGGTCCCAGCGGGTGTTGGCGATGAACCGGCCGGGGTGCTTTTCGCCGAGGGCGGCGTTGCGCTCGGTGGTGTTGAAGCCCTCGCGGTACCACTCGGTGAGGTATGTCGGTTGGAACACCGCGACGTCGACGTGGCCGTCCTGGAAGACGTCGCGCATGAGGTCTTCCTCGGTGTACTTCATGAACTTCTCGATCGGCCAGTGCGTCTCCTCGGGCCCGAGGCCCTGGTACGCGTGGAAGCACTCGATCCAGCCCTTGGCGTACTGCTCCGCGCCCGGCACCCAGTTGTCCGGGGCGGCGTTCCAGTAGTGCATATGGCTGTCGACGACGAAGTACCGCTCGCCATCCTTCTCGTACACGGTGCTACCTCGATCCGGCGGTGAGGTCGAAGCCGATGTACTCGGCCGCGTCCTCGGGGTTGGCGAACATGATGGTCCGGTCGTCCTCGTGGATCATGCGGCCGTAGTGTGTCGACATGCTCTCCTCGAACTGGGCCGCGTCGAAGTAGCCGGGCTCCTCGCCGAGGGCCTCGGAGACCTCGTCGTACACGACGTCCATCCGGCCGGACGCGTCGACGCGGATCATCGAGGGCAGCGGCAGCACCCGGACATTGGGCTTGCCCGCCATCACCTCGGCGACGACGACGCCGACCTGGTTGTTCATGAGCGTGAAGCCGCACATGTTGGACGGGCTGCTGTCGGACTTGAACGGGCTGTGCCCGAACTCGGTGGTGGTCACTGGGCCAGCTCCTTCGGGGTCGGCAGGCCGAGGTCGGTGAGGATGCCGGTGAAGCGGCTCTTGGCCCGGTCGAGGGCGTCCTCGAAGCGCGGCGGCTTCGCGTCGGGCTGGGACCACAGCGGCTGCAGCGCCCGGGCGGCGGCGATGCACCGCGGCACCCAGTTCGCCAGCCACTGCCCGATCAGGCCGCGGTTGTGCTCGGCGAACTCGCGGTCGTTGGTGAGCAGCTGGAACATCGCCACGGTGTAGCGCAGGTCGCGCTCCGAGAAGTCGTACTCCTCCGCGCCGACGATCGTGGGGGTCACGAAGTCGCCGTTGCGGGGGGCCGCGTGCTGGACGAGCCCGCTGCGGAACAGCTCGCCGACCAGCGGCTCGAACACGACGTTGGCCGCCAGGACCGCCTCGCACCAGTCGTCGATCGCGGTGAGCGCCTCGGCCGTGTCCCGTACACCCTGCCAGGCCGGATCGGTGTTCCAGGTCTCCAGGTGGGCGGAGCCGTCGAAGCCGGGGATCTCCTCGCTGAGGGTCAGGCTGTACAGCGCGAGGTCCTGCGCGGCCCGGATGCGGTGCATGCTGTTGACCGAGATCGCGTTGTTGTGCATGTTCGTGGGGGCGCGCCGGTTGGCGTTGGCGAACAGGTAGAGGCCGAGGCCGTGGTCGACGTGCATCCAGGCGCCGACGTGGCGCTCGACGAACTGGACCCAGTTGGGGTTCCACTGCTCGAACGCCTTGGCCCGGCGGGCCGCCTCCACGTTCTGGGTGACCTGGCGCACGACGTTGGAGTTGTAGCGGTACAGCGAAAACTCCCACTCCTCGTTGGGGTCCCGGAACTCGTGCCACCCGTGCGCCGGCCAGTCGTAGCCGCGCCCGCCGGAGCCGGGCCCGCGCCGCGGCTCGGGCCGGTCGGAGCCCCAGGCCTTCAGGGCGGTCCAGTCCAGCGGGTAGCCGCCGCGGCCGTCGGAGAAGCCGTAGAGCCAGCCCTGCGCCAGGTAGTGCCGCGGGTCCGGCTGCACCTCGACGGTGACGTCCTCGTAGTGGGTCTGCTTGCGCTTCTGCGGCAGGTAGTAGTTGAACCGGCGGGCGCCGGAGTCAGGGAACTGCTTGGCGCCGGCCTCGGCGTCGGTGAAGACGGGCTTCGGAACGCTGCGTTCCTGCGGCACGGTCGTCATCAATCCTCCCCACCTGTGGTGGTGAACTTGTCGAAGTAGATGCGTTTCTCCTCCACGCCGAGCGCGGTGAGCGCGGCCATCGCCGCCTCGACCATCGGCGGCGGCCCGCACACGTAGGCGTGCACGCCCTTGAGGTCGGTCTCGTGGCGCTTCAGTACGTCGGTGACGAGCCCGGTCTCGCCGTCCCAGCCGGAACCGTCCTCTTCGGACAGTGCCGGCACGTAGCGGAAGTCCTTGATGGTGGCCTCGAGCGCCCGCAGCTCCGGGCCGAAGCACAGGTCCCGCCGGGTCCGGGCGCCGTAGTAGAAGACCGCCGGGCGCTCGATGCCCCGCTCGGCGATCGAGCGCAGCAGGCCCAGGATCGGCGCCAGGCCGGCGCCGCCGCCGACGAACACGATGCGTTCGTCGTGGGCCTCCCGCAGCGTGAAGACCCCGAACGGGCCGGTGATGTCTAGCCGGTCCCCGACGGCCAGCCGGTTGTCCAGGAAGGACGAGAACAGGCCGCCGGGGTACACCTTGATGACGAACTCGAGCCGGCCGTCCTCGCGGCTGGAGACGTTGGCCATCGAGAACGACCGGGTCTCGCCCGTGCCCGGCACGGTGATGTCCATGTACTGGCCGGGAAAGAACTTGATCTCCGCCGGCTCGACCAGGCGCAGGACGAGGTGGCGCAGGTCGTGGGTCACCGGCTCGATCGACACGACCTCGGCCACGGCCTGCTGGATCGGCAGGCCGGACCGGATCATGTCCTCGTCGAAGTTGAGCAGCTCGATCCGCACGTCCTCGTAGACGTGCGCCCGGCAGAGCAGGGTGAAGCCCTCGTCCTTCTCGTAGTCGGGCAACGCGAACGTCGAGTAGCGATCGAGCTCGATGTCGTCGCCGTCCAGGACGAACGACTTGCAGGAGGCGCACTGCCCCTCCTTGCAGCCGTGCATGAGCATGATGCCCTGCTCGGCCGCGGCACGCAGGACCGTCTGGTCCTCGTCGACCTCGATCTCGATCCCGACCGGCTCGAACCGGACCAGGTGCTTGTCGCCCACGGTGCCTATTTCTTGGGTGCCGGACGGCCGGCGGGGCCGCCGCGGATGTAGTCGGCGTGGAACGCCTCGCGCTCCTGGGGCGTCATCTGGTTGAGCAGCACGTTGGGGCTGAGCACCTCGGGCATGCGGCGCAGGTGGTCCAGCGTCCACATCTTCCTGGGGTCCAGGTCCAGGTGCGGCTGGGCGACGAGCGTCCTGCCGTCGTCGCGGACGAAGCCCATGTCGCTGACGACATCGGCCCAGTTCCAGCCGTGGTACAGCGTCTCCCACTCGCGGGCGCCGATGAGCTGGCCCATGTTCGGGGTGTTGCGGCCCTGGTACACCGGCCGGAACGCCTCGACGTCGGTCCACCGGCACGCCTCGTGGCAGTAGGTGCGCCACTGGCCGTCGACCTCGGCCATAACCATGTCCTCGCGCACGAGGCACGGCACCATGCAGGTCCAGCAGCGGTGCGGGTACTGGTAGTCGACGTCCTCGGCCACGATCGGGTGGTGGCCGTTGGGCCGCGACAGGCGGTTGTACTGCTCCCACCACTTGCCGTACCGGTTGTACCAGCCGGGGTACTTGTGCTCGAACCACTCGAAGTCGGCGTCGGTCATCGGGTCGATCCGCCAGTAGTTGGCCAGCCAGCCGGTGGCGAAGAACTGCGCGACCTCGTGCACGTAGCCCTTGTTCCAGATCTGGTTCCAGGCCTCCTCGATGAGGTCGTGCGGGATGGTCAGGCCGTACTTCTCCAGCGGTACGAGGTAGCTGCGGTAGTAGTCGTCGTAGATCCAGCGCCGCCACATCTCGGCGTAGCTCTCGCGGTCCTTGCGGCGGTCCTTCGTGCCGTACTCGATGAAGGTCCCGATCGCCGCGTCGACCACGCGGTGGTTGTTCCACCACGCGTAGCGCAGGTCGCGCTCGAGCAGCTGGTGGTTGCTCTCGTCCGACAGCGCCATGAGCAGGGTCGCGTACCCGTTGCTGATGTGCCGCGACTCGTCGGACTGCACCGAGTGGAACACCGTCGGCAGCAGGTAGTCGCCGTTGGCGGCGGCCTCGGCCGGCATCGCCACGAACAGCGTGTTGGTGAACGCGGTCTCGGCCACGATCGTCAGGTAGATGCTGGCCGCGGTGATCGCGTCGCCGGTGATGAACCCCTCGGCGAACTGCCGGCCGATGGTGCCGCAGTAGTCGTTCTGGAAGTTGCGCAGGCTGCTGTTGAAGCCGGCCGGGTCGATGTAGTTGTTCATGTACAGGCGCTTGAGGTTCTGCTGGATCGTCGAGTGCCGGACCTCGTCGATCATCTGGATCGCCTGGCCGTTGTGCAGCTCCGGGTTGGGCACGGTGCGGAACAGCAGCGGCATCGCCCGCGCCGCGGAGATCTCCGGCAGCGGGATGATGCTCAGGAACAGCTTCTGCCACTCCAGCCAGCGCTCCTGGACCTGGCGGAACATGTTGCCGCGGATCGCGCCGTCGGAGGCGCCGTACACCCGGTTGTCCTTCTCCTCCTGCATCGGGAAGTACGAGCGCAGGACCTGTTTGAGCGGGTCCTTCTTCTGCGCCTTGCGGAACGTGTAGTCGGTGCCGTACTGCGACACCGGCTCGTGGTACATCGGCTCCCAGGAGAGCTCCTGGATCTTCTGGTGGGCCCTGGCCACACTCTGCCGACTCATCCTCACTCCTTCACCGGTACGTGTCGTGACAGGAATGACACCGCACGTATCCGCGTGCGGCTGTCTCAACTTGAAGCAGGGGGCTGCTCGAAGAAGGCCGCCCGGATCTCGGCCAGGTGGACCTTGACGCCCGCGGCGACCTGGCGGTCCCCCTCCGCGGCCGGCGTGATGCCCAGCGCCTCCAGCAGCCGCGCGGCCGGCTCCCCCGGGTCGCGGCCGCCGAGCACCGGGTGCAGGCCCTGCGCGGCGAGATGGTGGAACACGACGTTGACGACGCTCCACGGGTTGTACGTCTCGGCGTCCATGGGGGCATCACACGGCGTGCCAGATGCACGTGCGGTCTCAACATGAGACACGTCCGGGGTCACCTGCGCGTAGTTTGTAGTGAGCACCGGGCGTCGAAGGCCGTCGACGGGTCCGGGAAGGGGGCGCAGTGTCGCGCACACCGAAACAACCCCCGTCAACGGCCTCCGTCTCGGCGGACGCCGACGGGCTCGCCGTGACCCGCGAACGGTTCCTGTCCGCCGAGAAGATCGAGCCGGCCCAGGTCCGCGACACGATCCTGGCCTCGTGGTGGCGTTCGCGGCACTGGAACGTCGCCGCCGACCGGATCGAGCTGACCTACCTGCGCGACCCCGACCTGGACACGCCGCTGACGCACAGCGCGCTGCCGGTGCTGCGCCACCTGCGGGAGAACCTCGACGGCCAGCCGATCAGCATCATCCTCACCGACCCGGCGGGCGTGGTGCTGAGCCGGATGACCGCCGACCGCGACCTCACCGCGCACCTGGACCGGGTCAACCTCGCGCCCGGCTTCAGCTACGCCGAGCAGTTCGTGGGCACCAACGGCATCGGCACGGCGCTGGAGGGCGGGCGGCCGATGCACGTGTTCGGCCACGAGCACTACGCCGAGCACCTCGAGGACCTGGCCTGCGCGGCCGTGCCGATCCACCATCCGATCTCCGGCAAGACCGTCGGCGCCATCGACCTCACGTGCTGGCGGCGCGACGCCGGGCCGCTGCTGCTGGCCCTGGCCAAGAACGCCGCGGGGCAGATCCAGCAGGCGCTGCTCGCCGACAGCGGGGTGCGGGAGCTGGAACTGCTGCAGGAGTACCTGCGCACCTGCCGCCGCACCGCCGGGATCGTGTTCGCGCTGAACAACGACGTGGTGATGATGAACGACCAGGCCCGGCAGGTGCTGGACCCGGCCGAGCAGGCCGTCCTGCTGGGGCAGGCCTCGCAGACCCTCGCCGGCCCGCGCCCGTCGTCCGCGGTCGACGTGCAGCTGCCCAGCGGCCTCACCGCGCGGCTGCACTGCCGGCCGGTGCCCGCCGACGGCCGGCGCAACGGCGGCGTCGTGCACGTCAAGCTCTCCCCGAACGCCCGCCCGGCGCTCGAGTCCGCCCCGGCCCACGGGCGGGTCTCGGCACTGGCCGGCACCGGCCTGGTCGGGTCGGGCGTGCTCTGGCTGCACGGCGTCCGCCGGGTCGAGGAGGCCTTCGCGGCCGGCGAGTGGGTGGTGGTCGAGGGCGAGCCGGGCGTCGGCAAGCTGGCCGTGATCCGCGCCGTGCACGACCGGCACGACCCGGGCGGGCACTTCAAGGTGCTCGACGCCGCCGGCACCGGCGACCCGGCGTGGGCCGCCGCCGCCCGCCGCGAGATCGTCACCGGCTCCGGGACCGTGGTCGTGCGCCATCTCGACCGGCTCGGCCCCGGGCGGGTCCAGGCGCTCGCGGCGGCGCTGCTCGCGCTGCGCAGCTCCGAGCGCCGCGACCGGTGCCGGGTCGCGGCGACCATGAGCACCGGGGCCGGCCCGGCCGACCTGCTGCGGTTCTTCCCCACCACGGTGGAGATCCCGCCGCTGCGCCACCACAGCGAGGACGTGCAGGAGCTGGTGCCGCAGTTCCTGGGGCGGCTGGTACCCGACGGGCGCCTGGTGTGCTCGCCGGAGGCGATGCAGGTGCTGGTGCGGGCCAGCTGGCCGGGCAACGTCGAGCAGCTGTGGCAGGCGCTGCGGCGCACCGTGCAGCGGCGGCGCACCGGCTCGATCCAGCCGCAGGACCTGCCGCCCGAGGCCCGCACGGTGAGCCGCCGGCTGCTGAGCACCCTGGAGTCGATCGAGCGCGACGCGATCGTGCAGAGCCTGATCGACAACGACGGCAACAAGGTCAAGGCCGCGGACAGCCTGGGCATGTCCCGCGCGACGATCTACCGGAAGATCCACGAGTACGGGATCGTCACGGCCTGACGCTCCGGCACCGCGCGCGGGTGACGCTCACGTTGCACTTCCGCAGCGGCACCCTGGTCACCTACCACGTCACGAAGTCAGGGACGTCCGTGACCGGGACCGTGACCGGCTGAGCCAGAACGCGGTCACCGCCCCGGCGAACACGATCGCGCACGTGAAGGTGTTCAGGCGCAGCCCGAGCACGTGGTTGGCGGTGTCGACGCGCAGCAGCTCGACACCGGCCCGCCCGACCGTGTACGCGGCCACGCACAGCGCGAACACCTGCCCGCGCACGAGGCCGAAGCGCCGCTGGGCCCAGACGACGAGCACGGCGACGCCGAGGCACCACAGCGCCTCGTAGAGGAAGACCGGGTGGTACAGCGCGATGTCCGGCGTCGCCGCCGGCCGGTGCTGCGGATCGATCCGCAGCGCCCACGGCAGCGACGTCGGCCGCCCGTACAGCTCCTGGTTGAAGTAGTTCCCGAGCCGCCCGACCGCCTCGGCGACGGCCACCCCGGGCGCCGCGGCGTCGGCGAAGGACGGCAGCGAGATCCCGAGGCGGCGGCAGCCGATCCACGCGCCGAGCGCCCCGAGCGCGATAGCGCCCCAGATGCCGAGCCCGCCGTCCCAGATGTACAGCGCACGCACGGGGTCGCGGCCGCGCGCGAAGTACAGCTCGGGGTCGGTCAGCACGTGATAGATGCGCCCGCCGGCGATGCCGAACGGCACCGCCCAGATCGCCACGTCGACGACGTCGTCGCGCCGCCCGCCCGCGGCCGCCCACCGCCGCTGCGTCATCACGACGGCGACGATGATCCCGGCGATGATGCACAGCGCGTAGGCCCGTATGGGCAGCGGCCCGAGGTGCCACACGCCACGGGCCGGGCTGGGAATGGCGGCAAGCAACGCCGGGGCATTCATCGAGCTACTGTCGCACAGCCCGGGCGGTGGCGCGGTCCCCCGCCGGGCGCCCGGTCAGGCGCGGGCGGTGACCAGCCACAGGCCGGCCGGTAGGCGGTGGCCCGGGCCCGGCCCCCGGTACCGGGCGAGGAGCCGGGCCGCTGCGTCCCGGGCCGCGGCCCGGGCCTCCGCCGGCGCGGCCCGGTACGCGGCGCCGGCCGGCCCGAGCTCGATCAGCCACTCCGCCACCGTCCCCGGCTCGTCCGGCGGCTCCAGCACCACGTCGACCGGCTCGACCTCGATGCCGTCGAAGCCCGCCGCCGTGAGGATGCGCCGCACGCGGGCCGGGTCGGCCCAGGCGAACGGGCCCGGCTCGTCGCCCACCGGCAGCGGCGGCAGCGCGCCGACGTGCGGGGCGGCGCCGAGCAGCGCCGCCGGCAGCCACGGGTTCGCGGCCATGTCGCGGAAGACCATCGCGGCCAGCGGGGCGCCGGGGCGCAGGGAGCGGCGGATCGCCGTGCAGCCCGCGACCGGGTCGGCGAGGAGCATCAGCGCGTTGCGGGAGTACGCCGCGTCGAAGGGGGCGCCCGGGATCTCGTCGAGGGTCTCCACGTCGGCGCAGACGAACTCCAGGTGCGGGAAGCGGCGGCGGGCGGCAGCGATCATCTCCGGGGAGACGTCGACGCCGACCGCCGCCAGCTCGGCCGTCGTGCCGCCGCACCCGCACCCCACGTCGACCACCCGGCCGGGCGCGGGCCCGAGCCGTTCGATCGCCGCCGCGCCCAGCGGTCGCCCGACGGTGTCGGTGCGATCGGCGTGGCGGACCCAGCCGGGCGCGGCCTGCGCCCAGAAGGCGGTCATCAGAACGGCATCTCGTCGCCGTCGACCGTCATGACCCGGAACCCGGCGGCCAGCGCGGGGTCGAACCCGTCCTCCTGGGCGGCGAGGCCGGCCGCGCGGACCAGCCGCTCGGACTGGAACCGGCGGAACGAGCCCTCGTCCTGCCAGACGTTGACGATCCGCCACCCGCCGTCGACCGGGCCGGCGACGTGGGCGAGCAGGCCCGGCGGCCGGTCGGGGCCGAGGTTGCGCTCGACCATCCGGTAGTCCGCCTCGCGTACCCCGGGCATGTCCTGCACGACACCGAACGGCATCGCCACCACCTCCGTTTAGTAGAGTGACACTCTATCCAATAGAGCACTACACTCCAGCCGTGGTTGTCAAGCGGCGGTACGAGTCGGCCCGGCGACAGGAGCAGGCAAGACAGACCCGGCGCGCGATCCTGGCCGCGGCCGCGAAGCTGTTCGTCGAGCCCGGGTACGCGGCCACCCCGCTCACCGCGGTCGCCGCCGAGGCCGGGGTCGCGGTCCAGACCGTGTACGCGGTGTTCGGCAGCAAGCGGCAGCTGCTCTCCCAGCTGGTCGACGTCACCATCGCGGGCGACGACGAGCCGGTGGCGCTGCCGGACCGGGCGTTCGTCGCCGAGATCGCGGCGCTGCCGGACCCGCGGGCCAAGCTGGCCCGCTACGCCCGGCACCTGTCCGCGACGAACGCCCGCCTCGCCGACGTGATCATCGCGCTGGCCGGGGCCGCGAGCGCCGACCCGGACGCCGCGGAGATCTGGCGCAAGAACGCGGACGAGCGCCGCCACGGGATGGGCCTGTTCGCCGCCGAGCTCGCCGCGACCGGGGAGCTGCGGCCCGACCACGACGTGGAGTCGGCGGCCGACGTGCTGTGGCTCGCCATGGACATCCGCAACTACGACTGGCTGGTGCGCCGGCGGGGGTGGAGCCCGCAGCGGTACGAGCGCTGGTACGTCGACACCGTCGCCGCCGCGATCCTCAGGCCTTAGCCCGGCCGAGGCCGCCCGCACGGCCCAGCGCGATCGCCTCCTCGCGCGTGGCCACGCCGAGCTTGGCGAGCATGTCGGAGACGCGGTTGCGGATGGTCTTGGGGGCCAGGAAGAGCCGGGCCGCGACCTGGCCCGTCGGCAGGCCCTGGGCCAGCAGCTCGAGGATCTCCAGGTCGCGGGAGTCCAGCGCGGCGAGGACGGCCGGGGGCGGGGCGGCCGCCGCGGCCGCGATGACCGCCGCCTGGGTGCCGCGGCCGAGCACGAGGGTGCCACGGGCCGCGGAGTGGATGGCGGCGAGGACGTCGTCGGGGTCGGAGTCCTTCAGCAGGTACCCGTCCAGGCCCGACCCCAGGCTGCGGATCACCGACTGGTCGTCGGCGTGCATGGTGAACAGCACCGCGCGCAGGCCCGGCCACCGCCGCTTGAGCTGCGCGCCCAGCGTGATGCCGTCGCCGTCGGGCAGGCGGAGGTCGAGCAGGGCGATGTCGGGGCGGGCGGTCACCGCGAGCGCGTCGGCCGCGCTGCGCACAGCCGCGACCAGCTCCAGGCCGCCGTCGGACTCGATCAGCGCGGCCAGGCCGGCGAGCACGATCGGGTGGTCGTCCACCACCAGCACGCCCGTCATGCCGGCAGCTCCAGCCGCAGGCGCGTGCCGTCCGGGCCGGCCGCGACGTCCAGGGTCCCGCCGAGCTCCTCGGCGCGGCGCCGCAGCGAGGAGAGGCCGACGCCGGGGTTGATCGGGCCGCCGGCGCCGTCGTCGTGTACCTCCACCAGCACCGGCCCGCCGGGGGTCGCGCGCACGGCGACGGCGACCCGGGCCGCGCGGGCGTGGCGCAGCGCGTTGGT
Source organism: Dactylosporangium sp. McL0621 (assembly GCF_049995355.1). Lineage (NCBI taxonomy): Bacteria > Bacillati > Actinomycetota > Actinomycetes > Micromonosporales > Micromonosporaceae > Dactylosporangium > Dactylosporangium sp. McL0621. The sequence continues at coordinate 5,781,747 of NZ_CP188259.1, read as the reverse complement.
CAGGCCCTCGGCCACGGTGCGGTAGACCGCGACGGTGACGGGGGCCGCGAGGGGCGTCTCGAGGCGGTCGTCCAGCGTGACGGACGGGCCCTGGCCGGTGAAGGTACCGACGAGGCGGGCCAGGGCCGTGGACAGGTCGGTGTCGTCCAGCACCGACGGGGTCAGCCCGGACACGACCCGGCGCAGGTCGCCGCGGCAGCCGGCCAGATCGGCGGCGAGCTCCTCCAGCAGCGGGGTCGGGCTCCGGCGCAGCTCGGCCCGCACCCGCAGGCTCATGCCGGCGAGCACCGGGCCGATGCCGTCGTGCAGGTCGCCGAGGATCCGGGCGCGCTCGGCGTCGCGGTGGCGGGCGACGTCGCGGCGGGCGTGGTCGGCCTCGACGGCGAGGCTGACCGCCCGGGCCATCAGCGCGACCGTCGGCAGCAGCTGGCGCACGACGCGCTCCTGCCACGGCTCGGGGCCCTCGGGGTGGCGGGGCTCGAGGAACACCGTGCCGGCGCGGGTGCCGGCGACGATCAGCGGGTACAACACCCAATGCCCCGGCGGCTCGGGCGCGTCGGGGCCGATGACGATCTCGACCCGCCGGTGCCCGCTCGCCGCGGCGATCATCGCGGCGGCCTTGCTCAGCAGCGCCCGGACGTCGGCCTCCGCGTGCAGGTCGGCGGTGATCTGCTCGACGTCGGCGGCGGTGAGGGTGCCGCGGCCGTACCGTCGCGACAGCAACGCCCGCCGCAGCCACAGCGCGGCGGGCAGGACGAGGGCGGCCGCCACGACGGCCGCGAACACCCCGGACACGTCCGCGCCGGGCAGCCCCGCCCGCTGCCCGACGGCGCGCACGGCGGTCCCGGCGCCGGCCCCGGCCAGCAACGTGAGCACCGCGACCGCGGCGTCGAGCACCGGCTCGTCGACGGGCCGCAGCTCGCGCACGGTCGCCAGGCGGAACACGACCCCGGCCATGGCCGCCGCGCCCAGCGCCTCGACCGTCGCCGCCACCCGGGGCCCGCCCCCGGCCGCGGCGAGCAGCGCCGCCGTGACGAACCCGGCCGACCACACGACGAGCCACACCAGCCGGCGGCGCGACATCCGGTCGGCGGGCCGGTCCAGGCCCCAGGCGATGACCGCGAACGCCGCCACGACCGGGGCGACGCCGAGCCCCGTCCAGCCGTGCTCGACCCGCGCCCACCGCGACGGGTCGCCGCCGCTCGCGAGGGCGACCGCGACGACGACGGCCGGCAGGACGGCCAGGGCGGCGCACGACCAGCCGAGCCGCGAGCGGGGGTCGCGGTCGAGCAGCAGCGCGCCGACGATCCCGAACGCCGGCCAGCCGAAGCCGAACAGCGCACCGGTCGGCATCACCGCGCCGTCGAACCCGGGAATGCCCGGCGCCACGCCCACGGCGGTCGCCGCGCCCGCCACCACGACGGCGCGCGACAGCCCGCGGGGGATCGACGCCGGAACGGTCACGGGTTCATAGTGCTACAGCGGGGGCGCGGCGCCACAGACCGGCGGGACACGCCGGGACGGCGCGGGACACGGCGGGCCTGGCCCGCGGGACGGCCCGGCCCGCACGGTGGGTGCACACCGACCCGCTCCCCCAGAGAGGCAACCGACATGTCCGCTCTCAGCACCGACCGGCCCGCGTCCACGACCCGCGGCCTGCCCGCCCCGCTGCTCGTCGGCGGCGCGTTCGCCCTGTCGACCGTGGCCAACATCGCCTTCCAGCTCGGCGACATCCTGTTCACCGACAAGGACCCGCACCGGCCCGAGGGCCCGATCGCGAGCATCGTGAGCATCGCCGTGGTCGGCGTGGCCGCGCTGGCGATCGCCCTCGCGGCCGGCCTCCCGCTGGCGCCGCACCCGGCCCGGGCCCGCGTCGGGGCGATCGTGCTCGGCGCCCTGTCCCTGGTGACCGTGCCGCTGTTCTGGTCCGGGGCACCCGCGGTCCTGGGCGCGGCGGCGGCCTGGCTCGCGGGCCTCGCGCGGGGCGGCCACCCGCAGCCGGGCGCGGCGCGCGCCTTCGGCATCATCGGCTTCGTGGTGGCGATCCTGGGCGTCGTGGCCGTCTTCGCGGGCGGGATCAGCGGCCTGATCGGCTGAGCGCGCGGCGTTCAGGCGTCCTCGTCCGGGGCCGGCGCCACCACGCGGTCCCAGTCGACCGTGACCCGGCGCCCGGTGATGCGGACCGGCAGCGTCGCCCCCGGCTCCGGCCACCTGTCCACCGCCACCACCTCCTCGACCCGGAACCGCGCCTGCCGCAGCCCGGGCGCGTCCACCACCAGCTCCATCTCCGCCGAGCCCTCCGGCCGATCGCCGGGGGGCTCGGACACCTCGGCCACGACGGCGACGCCGGCCATGTCCCACGGCGCCCGCCGGCCGGCCGGCATCGTCAGCGTGAGCACCGCCGCGCCCACCGAGGCGATGGCGAGCGCGGCCCCGAGCGTGACGACCCACGGGGCCCCGGACCCGCTGCCGAAGCTGAACAGCGCCAGCGCGACCAGCAGGCCGACGCCCGCCCCGGCCCGGGCCAGCAGCCGCCGGAAGTGGAACCCCTCGTCGCCGACCGCCCCGAGGAGCCGGGCGAGCGCGCCGGGCCCGGACCGGCCCAGCTCGTCGGCGCTCAGGTGCGACAGGCGCTCGGCGGCGACGGACAGCGCGCGGCTCGACGTGCCCAGCGCAAGGCTCGGGGCGCCGCGGCCCACGGCGGTGCGCGCCGCCCGCCACACCTGCGGCGTCAGCTCGAGACGGTCCGGCGACGTCATCGGCGCGCCGCCAGCACCAGGGCGAGCACCGTGGCGACGAGGGCGGCCGCGGCCTGGCCGTAGACGGCGAGGGACGCGAAGACGAGGCGCCGCCGGTTCGCCTCCAGCACCAGGAGCTTGGCGGCGTAGAGCGCGGCCAGCCCGTCCTCGGCCGAGTCGTCCACCGCCCAGGCCTTCAGCGCCCCGGCGCCGGGCCCGACCGCCAGCGCCGGCACCACCGCGCCGACGCCCGCGACCATGGCCAGCACGAGCGCGACGAGGAGCAGCACCGCGACGGCGCCGCCGTCGCCGGCCGCGGCGAGCACGACCGCGCCGACGAGGCCCGCCGCGAGCAGCAGCCCGGCCCGGCCGGCGAGCGCGGCGGACTGTTCCCGCACGTCGCCGAGCTGCCGGTCGACCTCGGCCAGCAGGTGATCGAGACGGGACGTCACGCGGTCCACCCACCTGTCGGAGCGGCTTGACACGGAATGCTGGTGCGCCTGTCGGTCAATCGGCACGATAACACTGTGGACACGGACGGTAAGCGCGACGGACGGCTCGCCGTCGTGCTCATCGACCGGTACGACCACCTGCCCGGGCTCGATCACAGCCGCCGCGAGGTCGCCGAGACGGCGGTACTGCTGGAGACGCTCGGGTTCGCCACCCAGGACCCGCCGGCCGGCCAGGGGCTGCTGGCCGACCTGCTCGACATGCTGCGCGGGTTCGAGCCGGCCGAGCGGCGGCTGCTGCTGTACTGGACGGGCCACGGCAAGGGCGAGCACGACGGGCGCCACTACCTGGCCGCCCGGGACAGCCCGAGCAGCGGGCTGGACAGCGTCAACGCGATCCCCATGGAGACGCTGGGCCGCCGGCTGGCGCGCACCGACGCGGAGCAGATCCTGGTCCTCGTCGACGCCTGCTACAGCGGCGGCGGCGCCGACGAGCTGGCCACCGCGTTCAAGGCGGCCGCCGACGCGCGGCGCAGCGTATCCGGCCGGCCCCGCGGCATCGCGGTCATCACCTCCGCCGAGCGCTACGACACGGCGCGGGAGAAGGTCTTCGCGGCCGCGATCCGCACGCTGCTCACCGACGGGCCGCCGGCCGGGCCGGAGCTGAACCTCTGGGGCCCGCACGACAAGTACATCGGCGCCGACGAGTTCGCCCGCGCCCTGAGCATGGTGATGGGCGACGGGTCCGCGCTACAGCGGCCGGACATCGCCACCCGCGGGCCGTTGGGCCGCTGGCTGCACAACCCGCACCACGAGCCGGACCTGCCGTCGCGGCCGCTGCTCGACCCGGGCTCGGAGGTGCTGCGCGCGGCGGACGTGGCCGAGCACTTCCTGCCGAAGTTCCGCGGGATCGAGGTCGGCGAGCGCGGTTGGTACTTCACCGGCCGCGAACAGCAGCTGCGCGAGCTCGTCGACTGGCTGGGCACCGCGCCGCACGGCCTCGCGGTGGTCACCGGCGCGCCCGGCACCGGCAAGTCCGCGCTCCTGGGCCGGATCGCGCTGCTGTCGGTGCCGCGGTACCGGGAGGCGGCCGAGGCGGCCGGCGGCGCGACAGGCGTCGTCCCGCCCGTCGGCGCGATCGACATCGGGCTGCACGCCAAGAACAAGACGCTCCTCGAGTGCGCGGCCGAGATCGCGGCGGCCGCGGGGCTGCCGGCGTCGGGCTGGGCCACCGCCGAACAGTTCGTCGCCGCGGTCGGGCGCTCGGGGCGGCGCCTGACCATCCTCGTCGACGCGCTCGACGAGACCCAGCCCGACGACACGTACGCGATCGCCGCCGACCTCCTGCGCCCGCTGGCCCATCTCGACGGCGTGCGGGTGCTCGTCGGCACCCGGCCGGACCGCGCCGGGCTCGAGGCGGGCGCCGACGGGCCGCTGCTGCGTTCGCTCGCCGCCGAGCACACGGTGCGCCTGGCCGACACCGTCGACACGCGCAAGGACGTCGCCGCGTACGCCCGGCTGCGGTTGCGCGCGACTCCGGGCTCGCCGTACGCGGACCGGCCCGAGGCGGCGGAGGCGGCCGCCGAGGAGATCGGCCGCGCCGCCCAGGGCGTGTTCCTCATCGCCCGCCTGCTGGCCCGGGCGCTGGCCGGCCGCGCCGACGTGCTCGACCTGACCGGCACCGAGGCCCGCGAGCTGTTCAGCGGCGGCCTCGCCGACGTGTTCGCGGCCGACCTGCGCCGCTACGGCAGCGACATGCAGCGGGTCGTGGTGTTCCTGCGGGCGCTGGCCTGGGCCGAGGGCGCGGGCCTGCCGCGCCGGCAGGTCTGGCTCGCCGTGGCGGACGCGCTCGGGCCGGCCGGGTCCGCGTACACCGAGGACGACCTGAACTGGATCATGGCGCACGCCGGCGCCCACCTCATCGAGGCCGGCGAGGACGGGCAGACCGTCTACCGGCTGTACCACCAGTCCTACAACGACTACTTCCGCCGCGGCCGGGACCCGGCGCGGGTGCAGTCGCTGGTCGTCGACGGGCTGCTGGCGACGGTCCGCCAGGACGGCGTCCCCGCCTGGCCGATCGCCAACCCGTACGTGCTGCGCCACCTCGCCACCCACGCCGCGGCGGCCGGGCGGATCGAGGAGGTGATCCGCGACGCCGGCCTGCTGGTGTACGCCGACCCCGACCGCCTCGCCCGGGCGCTGGCCACGCTGGGCTCGGTCGCCAACCCCGCCGCCGAGCTCTACTGGCGCGCGCTGGACACGCTGCGCACGACCGAGCCGGACCACCGGGCGAAGCTGCTGCACAACGTGGCGCTGCACGAACAGCCGACGGGCCTGGCCGTGCTCGGCGGCCTGCTCGCCGGGGAGTTCCGGGCCCTCTGGTCGACCACGCCGACCGGGCCGCTGCTGCTGTCGCTGACCGGGCACACCGACGCCGTCCTGTCGGTGTCGTTCGGGACGGTCGGCGGGCGCACCCTGCTCGCCACGGCGAGCCTCGACCGCACTGTGCGCATCTGGGACGCCGCCACCAGCGAGCAGCTGCTCACGATCGGCGGGTTCGCCGAGACCCCGCGCACGGCCGCGTTCGTCGCGACCGGCGCGGGACCCTGCGTCGCCGTGCTCGAGGAGGGCGGCCGGGTCCGGCTCTGGGACCCCGTCTCCGGCGCCGCGCTGGAGGCCCAGGTGCCCGGCATGACCGGCTTCGACGAGCTCGCCGTGCACGGTCAGCTGCTCGCGGGATCCCGGGGCGAGACGATCGAGCTCTGGGACGTCGCGGCCGCGAGCCTGCGGATGACGCTGGACCGCGTGCCCGGCGGCCCCACGGACCTGCGCCGGCCGGCGTCGACGTTCGGGTTCGGCGAGCACCGCGACGGCGTCTACCTGGTCGACGGCGGGGGCGGCCGGGTCCGGGTGTGGGACACCGGCTCCGGCGCCGTGCTCACCGACCGGCTCGAGCACGACGACGGATGGGTGCGCAAGGCCGCCGGGGGCGTGGTCGGCGGGCGCGCCGTGATCGCCGGCAGCGGCAACGGCACGGCCCTGTGGGACCTGGCCAGCGGCCGCGAGGTGCTGCGGCTGCGCGGCCACCTGAGCTGCGTGGCGCTCGGCACCTCCCGCCAGCACGGCCCCGTGCTCGCCGGCGGCCAGGCCGTGTGGTCCTGGGCCAGCAACCGGGACCACAACCAGCTGGTGCTGTGGGACGCGCGCACCGGCGAGGAGCGGCTGCGGCTGCGCAGCCGCGGCCCGGCGCGCACCGTCGCGTTCGGCACGGTCAGCGACCGGAGCCTGCTGGCCTCGGTCTCGGACGAGAGCTCGGCGGTGAGCCTGTGGGACCTGAGCCTCGGCGCCGACGACCGGCCGGCCGCGACCGCGGTCACGGCGCTCGCCCTGCGCTCGACCGAGGCCGGCCCCCTGCTCGCCGCGAGCACCGACGACGGGGTGCGCATGTGGAACGCACGCACCGGCGAGCACCTGTTCCGCCTCGCCGGCGAGCCGTACCCGGGCCGGCCGCTGGCCTTCGGCCGCCTCCGCGAGCGCACCCTGCTCGCGACGGGCGAGAGCGACTCGGTGTACCTGTGGGACGCCCACACCGGCGCCGAGCTCGCCTCGCTGGCCGAGCCCGCGCCGTGGACCAGCGCGCTGGAGTTCGGGCGGCTCGGCGACCGGCGCGTGCTGGCGTCCGGCTCCGCCGACGGGCACGTCCGGCTCTGGGACGTCGCCACCCGGCGGGTCCGGCTGGCGCTACGCCTCGGCCGGCGGGCGGTGCCGGCGCACCGGGGCGCGGTGACGGCCGTGGCCTTCGGCCGCATCGGCGACGACACCGTGCTCGTGAGCTGTGCCGCCGACGCGGTGCACCTGTGGGACGCCCACACCGGCGAGCACCTGGCCGACCTCGGCCCCGGGTTCGCCGACGCCACCGGGGTGGCGACGGTCGACGCCGCCGGCGCGGCGATCCTCGTCGCCGGGTTCCGGGACGGGCGGGTCTGGATCGGGCCGGTCGATCCGCGGCGCGCGGGCGAGGGGCGCACGGTGCAGTCGCGCGAGCCGGGCCGGGCGGTCACCGCCGTCGCGGCCGGCGTCCACGAGCCCTGGCCGCTGGCCGCGACCGGCAACCTCGACGGCGAGGTCGTGCTGTACGACGCGACGAACGGCCAGTGGTACGCCCGGGTCGTCGGGCACTTCGACGAGGTCGCCGCGCTCACGGTCGGCTCCGACGGCGGCCGCACGCTGCTGGCCGTGGCCGACCAGGCCCGGGCGACCGTCTACGAGCTGCCCGACGCGACGGTGACGTAGTCGCCGACGGTCACCGGCGGCGTCTCCGCGACGGCCGTGACGTCCAGCCGCCAGATGCCCTCCGGGGCGGGGATCCGGCCGTGGTACCCGCCCGAGCCGTCGGCGTCGAGCCGGATCTCCGCGACGGTGTCCCGGCCGTACGGGTCGGGCCCCTCCGCGCCCGGCTCGCGCAGTACCGCGTGCAGGAGCAGGTCGGCCCGGTCGGCGCGCACGGCGACCGGCACCGGCCCGGACGCGACGACCTCGGGCACGTCCAGCCCGAGCTCGCACGGCGGCGCCAGGATGCCGCCGAGGTCCCGGGCCAGGATCTTGTCGGTCAGCGCGTCGAGGAGCGCGGCGGTGCCCGGCAGGCCGCCGTGCCGGGCCGCATGCAGCAGCGCGGGCGCGGTGTTCGGCCACTCCGGCGGCACCGCCGAGAACAGCGCGACCGTGCCGTCGCCGGCGTGGTCGACGCCGCCCTGCTCGTGCCGGTACCGGCGGACCGGCCCGAGCTCGACGCTCTGCACGGTGGCCTGGATCTTGCCCGCGAAGGCGTAGAGCTCGTAGGGCGGGGCGCCGTTGCCGGCGACGGCGGCGGCGATCTCGCGGTGGAACGCCAGGGCGTCGCGGACCATCGCCGGGTCGGCGCCGGGCACGCTCACGGTGTCGAGGCCGGCGGGCCCGTCGGCGGTGGACACGCACCGGTACGTCGGCAGCAGCTGGTACACCGCGGGCAGGCTGCGGGCCAGCTCGGTCAGGGGCTCGTCCCAGCCGAGGGCGCCCAGGCCGCCGAACGCGTCGCCGGTCAGCGCCGAGATGGCCTTCACCGCGCCGCGGTAGGGCGTGCCGAGCGTGACCACGCGCCAGGCGTGCTCGCGGCCGCCGAGCACCTCGAGGTGGTACCGGACCACCAGCCCGCCCATCGAGTGGCAGACGAACACGACCCGCGCACCGGCGTTGCCCGGCCGCGCGCGCCACTCGGCGAGCCAGCGCTCGACCCGGCGGCTCAGCAAACGGGCGGTGTGGCGGTTCGAAAGACGCCAGTCGTACCCGAACCCGCGCACGCCGCCGGGGTTGACGCTCTCGAGGTGGGCGAGCAGCCGGCCGTACCCGCCGCCGGCCCAGAACCCGGGCCACAGGTGCCAGCCGGTGATCGGTCCGCCGGCGCTCAGCCCGGCCGGGTCGTCGGGGGCGGCGTCGCCGATGCCGGCCGGCAGCCGGAGCGCGCCGACGGTGCGCCGCAGCCCGGTGAGCCCGCCGACGATCGCGCGGGGCGACAGGTTCCACACGTCACGACCGGCGGCGTCACGCAGGACGCTGCCGGTGATCCCGGGCACGACGACCAGGAGGTCAGCCATCGACATCAGCCTAACAGCCCTCGGGCCGCCATCACCGGACGGCGAGCAGGACCCGGTCCGACAGCACCTGCCAGACCGTGCCGACCTCCCGGAACCCGGCGTCGCGCAGGGCCCGCACGTGAAAGGCGAAGTCCGGTGGTACTTCCTGCCGCCGCTTCGTCGCCAGGAGCCGTTCCCGCGCGGCTAGGGGCTGTGTCGAAGTGGGGGTCGGAGCGAGGCGAGCTCGCGGTACACCCGGGTCAGGGAATCCGGCCACAGCCAGTGCAGTGCGGTGCTGCTCAGCACCGCGTCGACCCGCGGCTCGCCAAGCTCCGCGACCCAGCCGGGCGCGGCGAGGTCCGCCTCGACCCAGCGCAGCCGGCCGCCCGCGTCACCGAGGGCGCCGCGGCCCAGGGCGAGCATCACCGGGTCCATGTCGACGGCGACGACGCGCGCGGCGGGGAAGCGCGCGAGCAGGCGCTGGGCGATCGAGCCGGGCCCGCAGGCGAGGTCGACCGCGGTGAACCCGTCCGGCAGGAGCGCCGCGAGCACGTCGAACATCGCCGTGAAGCGGGCCTCGCGCTCGGGCACGTACCCCTCCTGCTGCGCGTCCCACCGGTGCAGCCAGTCATCCCAGTCGATTCCCATGCCGCCGATTCTGACAGGTTCCTGCCATCACCGCCGCCCCACCCGCGACGCGGGCCGCTCAGTGCGCCGCTCGGCCCGCACCGTGAGCCGGGCCAGTACGTCACTCATCGCCATCCCGAGGGCCGCGACCCCCGCCCCGAACACCAGCACCCGTACGTCTCGCCGAAGCATCGTCCTCGACCTCCCTCGCCTCCACGATGCGGCCCGGGGGCGCCGGCGCGCCTGAGGCCGGCGGCCCGGATCGACGGGACGTTCGGCCCTGCCGCCGGGTCGGCCGCGACGCGAGAGTGAAGGCGAGAGATGGGAGCCCCGACATGCCCGCGACCGAGTACCGGACGAAGCTCGAAGCGCACGCGATCGAACACCTCACGGCCCGGCTGATCCGCCGGTACGCCGCCCGGCACGACCCCGCGACGGTCCGCGCCACGGTCGAACGGGTCACCCGGCGCTACGCCACGGTCGGCGTGCACACCTTCGTGCCCGTCCTGATCGAGCGCGACGCCCGCAACGAGCTGGAAGCCGCCGCCGAGGTCTAGAGGACGCGGGCCTGGACGAGGAAGCGGTGGGTGCGCACGGCGAACGCGCCGTCGCCGCGGATGCGCGGCCACGAGCCGCTCGAATGCCTGCACAGCGCCCAGCTTATGCTCGAGGCGCCACGGCCTTGTCCTGGGCGGACTCCAGGAATAGGGTGACGTCTGTCGATCAGTCAGGCTTGTTAACAGTACGGAGGCACGCCATGCGGTGGAGGCTGATCCTGGCAGCACTGGTCGCGGCCGGCGCGTCCACGGTGGCGGTCGCCGAGCCCGGCGCCGCCGCCCCGGCCCGCGGCGCGTACGCCGACATCCTCCCCGCGCCCGTCTCCGCCCGGCCCGAGCGGGGCGCGTTTACGATCGGCCGCCACACCACGATCACGGCCGGCCCGGGCGCGCGCGGCGTGGCCGAGCAGCTCTCGGCGATCCTGCACGTGCCCGTGGTGAGCCGGGCCCCGAAGGGCGGCAACACCATCGCGCTCACGGTCGCCGGGCGCGACCAGGGCGACGAGAGCTACCGCCTCGACGTCGGCCCGGCCCGGGTGACGCTGACCGCCGGGCGCGCGGCCGGCCTGTTCGCGGGCGTGCAGACCCTGCGGCAGCTGGCGAACGGGCACAGCATCCCGGCCGGGCACGTCGCCGACGCGCCGCGGTTCGCCTACCGCGGGGCCATGCTCGACGTCGCCCGGCACTTCTTCAGCGTCGCGCAGGTGGAGCGGTACATCGACCAGCTGGCGCTGTACAAGATCAACACTTTGCATCTGCACCTGGCCGACGACCAGGGCTGGCGCATCATGATCAACAGCTGGCCCCGGCTCGCGACCTACGGCGGCAGCACCGCCGTCGACGGCGACCCGGGCGGGTACTACACGCAGGCCCAGTACCGCGCCATCGTCGCCTACGCGGCCGCCCGGTACGTCACCGTCATCCCCGAGATCGACATGCCGGGGCACGTGAACGCCGCGCTCGCCTCCTACGCGGAGCTCAACTGCGACGGGGTCGCGCCGCCGCTGTACACCGGCACCGACGTCGGCTTCAGCTCCCTGTGCGTGAACAAGGAGATCACGTACCGCTTCCTCGACGACGTGATCGGCGAGCTGGCCGCCCTCACGCCCGGCCCGTACCTGCACATCGGCGGCGACGAGGCCCACGCCACGAGCCAGGCCGACTACGTGACGTTCATGAACCGCGTCCAGGGCATCGTGGCCGCGCACGGCAAGCGCGTCCAGGCCTGGCACCAGGTCGTGACCGCGAGCCCGCTGCCGACGACGGTCGCGCAGTACTGGGACACCACGAACGTCAACCCGGAGGTCGCCGCGGCGGCGGCGAACGGCACCGGCGTGGTCCTGTCCCCGGCGAACCTCGCCTACCTCGACATGAAGTACAACGACTCCACCCCGCTCGGCCAGGACTGGGCCGGGCTGATCGAGGTCGCCGACGCGTACGGCTGGGACCCCGGCACGTACCTCGTGGGCGCCCCGACGTCCGCCGTCCGCGGCGTCGAGGCTCCACTGTGGACCGAGACGATCCGGACGTCGGCCGACATCGAGTACATGGCGTTCCCGCGCCTGCCGGCCATCGCCGAGCTCGGCTGGTCGCCGGCGTCGACCCACGACTGGGCCGCGTTCCGCCTGCGCCTGGCCGCCCAGGCCCCGCGCTGGCAGGCCATGGGCATCAACTTCTACCGCTCACCCCAGGTCCCCTGGTAGGTGCGAACGGTCAGCGCCAGCTCCGGGCGGCGACCCGACGGAAGTTGCCGCCCAGGATCGCGCCGACGGCGTCGTCCGGGTACCCCCGCTCGCGCAGGGCCGCGCCGACGCCGAGCAGCCCCTCCGGCGGCATGAACTCGACCGGCCCCCAGCGGGTGTAGCTCTCCGGGAACAGCGAAGGGTTCTGCCGCATATCGGCCGCCAGGTCGTCGGCGTCGAACGAGTAGTCGGTGGCCAGGCCGACGTGCTCGGGGCCGACCAGGTCCACGGCGTAGTCGACGTGACGCAGCAGCGCCTCCATTGACGCGTCGTTCGGCCCCAGGAAGATCCCGACACCGGTGATGCCGACGACGCCCCCGGTCGCCGCGCACGCCCGCGCCTGCTCGTCGGTGATGTTGCGCGGGTGGTCCCAGAGGGCGCGCATGCAGGAGTGGCTGTAGATCACCGGGCGCTCGGACGCCTCGCACAGGTCCAGACCGGTCCGGGCGCTGCAGTGCGAGCCGTCGGGCACCATGCCCACCGCGTTCATCTCGCGGACCAGGGCCCGGCCGAAGGCGGTCAGCCCGTCGTCGGTCTCGTCGAGACACCCGCACCCGGCGGCATTGCGCTGGTTGTACGTCGGGAGCAGCGTGCGCACGCCGAGGTCGTAGAACTGCCGTACCCGGCCGAGGTCGCCCTCCAGCGGCCCGGAGTCCTCGAGGTCGAACGCGACGGCCACGCGGCCGGCCCCGATGTCGTCGAGGCCCGCGGCCAGCCCGAGCCGCTCGTCGGCCGCGATCCGCCGCCGCCAGCTCTCCAGCAGCCCGAGCACCTCGCCGGCCCCGTGCGGCGCGTACCCGACGTTCACCGACACGAAGCTGCCGCCGGGCCGCTGGTACCGGGCCAGCTGCCCCACGTCGGCGCCGGTCGACAGCGGCAGGCAGCAGTGCTGCTCCCACAACAGATGATCGCTCATGCACAGATCCTGCAACGCGCCCGGCGTCACTGCATCGCGGTGGCCGGCGGGTGGTCGAAGGATTCGGGGCAGCGGAAGGTGTACAGCGCGTAGCCACGCCCGATCTGCACGCCGACGGGGTCCGGGGATGCGGCCGGGTCTTCATCGGACGGGCGCCAGCTGCAGTTCGTGCCGTTCCAGTCGGACGAGTCCGCGGTGAAGGTCAAGGTCATCGAGGCGCCGCAGACCGCACAGTCCATCGGGTACGGGTCGGTCAGCGACCAGTTCGCGTACCCGCCGACCTTCCATCCCGGTGCCAGCGACAGGTCGGCCTGGTAGTCGGGACGGCGGTCTTCGTCGTCGTCCTCGTCCTCGTCTCCACCCCACGCCTCGAGCCGCTCGCGGAGGTCATCGGGGAGCAGGTCGGCGTACTGGTACTCGCGAACCTGCTCGGGGTACACCACGCACGGGATCGGCAGGTACATGTCGCTGACCACCGCCGGCTCGGGAGGCGCCTCGAGCAGCGGGCCGACGGCGGAGCTGTCGCGCCAGTAGAGAAATACGCGGGGGCTGTAATGCCGGTCCGAGTGGTCCACCGGGCACCACAGCACCTGGAGCACGTCGGTGCCGTCCGGACCGGCGTAGTCGGGGATGTCCCGGCGGTACAGCTGCGCGACCGGGACCAGCGGGATCGACTCCTCGAGCAGGTCGTCCAGGTCCAGCGCCTCGGCCGCGTCGAGTTCGGCCCGCTCCTCGGCGGTCAGGAACTCCCCGCCCGGCAGCGGCTCCCGGGCTTTCGCGGCCGCGAGAACCTCCCGCCGGCGACGCACGAAGGCCGGGCTGGTCAGGTTGAACGGCTCGTGCGCCCCGGCGTCGTCACAGACCGGCCACGCCTCGCCGGCCGGCCAGAGCAGCGGCCCGCCGACCGAGCTGTCGGCCGCGGTCGGAGCGCCGGGCCGGGGATGCAGGCGGGTGGCGGTGGTGGAGTGTTCCCGCAGCTCGGGGAAGAGCTCGGTGATGTCCACGGGACGCGGCGGTGTAGTGCGGACCATAGCAGTGGATCGTACGTCGCGTCCCGGCCGAACCCGCCCCCAAGATCAGGGTGTGCGACGGCCGTTTGCGTCAAACGCCGGAGACAAGCGTCGGCGCGGAATCGGCTTCGAGCCATGAGCGCAGCCCCGGGTCGAGCGGAGCGGCTGCTGTCTCGTAGAGGGCCAGGTCTTCCTCGGTGAGGACATTGCGCCAGCGTCCGTTGGTGCCCTTGTAGAAGAAGCGACCGGCGCCGCCCTCGAACATCAGTGGCCGGCTGATGTGCTCCTCGTTGCGGGTCGCGTCCTGCTTCATGGCGTCGAACCGGGCGGCCGCCACGAGCTCGGGCCAAGCATCCTCGGCCACCTCGAGGTCGGTGAAGGCGGCGACGCGGCGCATCTGCGCCTCAAGATCGGCGAGCAGATCGGCGTAGTGAACCATCAGCACGTTGGACAGGTTCCGATACGGCCAGAAGGACGCGGCGTGGTGATGGTGGGACCAGAACGGCCAGCCGTCCGACTCCCAATCGAACAGGCTGCGGGTCATCCAATCGGCCCACAGGTCTCGCTCAGTGGCCGGGCACCGCGGCATCGGGCCGGCCGCGCCACCCGCGGCGTCCAGCAGCGAGTAGGTGAACTCGGTGTAGGCGCTGTAGTGGTTGAAGGCCGACATGAACACGTCCCGCGTGTCGCGGCCGACGTACACGTAACGGACGGCCGGGTCGTACGGCAGAGCGTCGAACGGCAAGTGGCTCTTCAGGAAACGCTGGTGCTCCTGGGCCTCGATGCTCGCCACGACGCCATCCACCTCGCCCAGGAAGGCCGCGTCGATCCACGGAGACAACTCGGCGAGCGGTGCCGGCAAGGGGCCCGCGCCGAAGACCAGCAGGCTCATGATGCGTTGCATCCAGGTCGTACCCGCCTTCATCGAGGTCGAGATGACGACGTCGCCAGGCCGCAGTGTGATGTGATCCCACCGCACGCTGTCGAGGTGATGGCTGCGGTAGGTGCGGGTACGACGCGGCGTGTCCATGTACTCCTTTCCCACGCCTATAACATGCCGACCCGGGCAACGCCGCCATCCGTCCGATCGGCGGCTCACCGCGCCGTCCGGGTGCTCAGCGGTGCAGTGACTCCTGGCCGCTAGCATCGGATCCCGTGATCGTATGGATCAACGGTACCCACGGTGTAGGCAAGACAACGACCAGCGCACTCGTGCAGCAGCTGATCCCGGGTTCACGGGTGTTCGACGCCGAGAAGGTCGGCGCGGTACTCATGGACATCACGCCGGGGCTGCCCGAGACGGACAACTTCCAGCACTGGCCGCCGTGGCGGCCGCTCGTGGTCGAGACCGCCCGCCATGTCCTCGACTACACCGGCGGCACGCTGGTGATCCCCATGACGGTCCTGGTCGAACAGTACTGGCGCGAGATCAGCGCGGGTCTCGACCAGCATGCCATCCCGGTCAGGCACTTCGTCCTCCACGCCGACCGGGACACCCTCATCGGGCGCATCGAGGGGGAACACCCGGTGCCCTCCCCGTTCCGTCTCGAATACCTCGAGCCCTACGCCGAGGCGGCCCGCGCCTGGCTGCACGCCGAGGCCGAAGTCGTCGACACCACCCATCTCACGGCCGCCGAGGCTGCCTCGCGGATCGCAGATGCCGTCAAGTTCGGCATGGGACGATGAGGTCGAGGCTTCCGTCGTGCAGCACATGGTCAGCAGCTCGGCCAGGTAGGCCGCCACGTTGGCCAGGCGCGCGTTGCGGCTGAACGAGCGCGGACGCGGGATGCCCGGACCGTCGGATGGATCGTGTGGCATGTGTTGAACTAGGGGCGTGCAGATGCGTCCCGCAGAACTGGAGGCGATCCGGGCCGGCGACGTCGACGTGGCGTTCCGACGGTGGGAGCAGCCTCGGGTCAGGGTCGGTACCCGGATGCGTACCGCGGTCGGACTGGTCGAGATCACATCCGTCGACCGCGTGGCGGTGAGCTCGCTGTCCGCCGCGGATGCCCGCCGGGCCGGCGCGGCGTCGCTGGCCGCGCTCCGGCAGGGGCTGGACCGCCTCCACCCCGAGCGGCCGGTGTATCGGATCGGGCTGCGGTACGGGGGCGCGGACCCGCGGCACGCGTTGCGGGAGTCGGTACCCGACGCTGCGGACATCGACGCGATCATCGCGGCGCTCGACCGGCTCGACCGCGCCTCGCCGATCGGGCCCTGGACCCGGGCGACGCTGCTACTGATCGACGAACTGCCGGCCACCCGGGCCCCCGACCTCGCACAACGGCTGGGGCGCGACACCCCGTCGTTCAAGCAGGACGTGCGCAAGCTCAAGGAGCGCGGCCTGACCGAGTCGCTCGACATCGGGTACCGGCTCTCGCCACGCGGCGCCGCCGTCCTGGACCACGAGGGTCATCCCCGGCCGGCCCGGGCCCGGCCGGTACCGGAGCCGGGCACCCCGCTGCCACACATCGGCGCGGCCGCGACACGTGCGCTCACCGCACAGGGCGTGGTCCGGCTCGAACAGGTGGCCGGACTCAGCGAAGGCGAGGTCCAGGCACTCCACGGAGTCGGGCCCTACGCCATTCGCCACCTACGAGCGGCGATGGACGCGGCCGGGCTGTCCTTCCGATCACCGTAGGCGGGCGATACAACAGAGACGTTCCGAGCTCCGCCAGGCTCTTCTCGCGACGCCTTGACCGATTCGGTGAGCGGCCGACGGCGTCGACAAATCGTGGCAGGACCGTCGCCCGGTCGGCTATTCTTCGCCCCGCCATCGACACGGGGGGATGTCAACATGCCACGTCGAACGCCGCTGCTTGCTGCCCTGATCCTGACCGCCGCCGCCCTCGGCACGTCGGGCTGCCTCGGCCTGCCCGACACCGACTCGGAGCCGTACCGGCCCACGAGCGCGCCGAGCGTCAGCCGCTCGCCCGCCCCGCCGCCGGCCAAGGACGACGTCGTCGCCGCGCTCACGAAGCTGATGTCGGCCCAGTACACCTTCCACGTCCAGAGCAACCTCGCCGACGAGACCAACGGCCGGATCGAGGCCACCGGCGGGTACGACCACGCCGGCAAGGTGTTCGAGGAGGACGTCACGCTCACCGGCACCGCCCACGACACCCACCTGCACCGGGTCGTGTTCGGCACCGACTCGTACAGCCGGGACAAGGACTCCGAGAAGTGGGTCCACCTGGACCTGGCGCGGCTCAAGAGCCAGTCCCTGGTCGGCCTGAACATGGACAACCCGACCGGCCTGGCCACGTTCATCACCAGCGTGGCCTCGGCGACGGCGACGGGCCCGCACGCGTACAAGGGGCTCTTCGACCCGATGGAGGGCACCGACGAGTTCCTGCCGGTCGGGCACCCGAGCATCGTCGCGTTCTACTCGAAGAACGCGCCGTTCATGCTGGAGACCGACGACCAGGGCAACGTGACCTCCATCCACGTCGAGATGGAGCTGACGGACAAGCCGGCGTTCGTGTGCACGACGACGTTCGCCGGGCACGGCCAGCCGCTGGCCACGAAGCGCCCGGCCAAGAACAAGACCGCCGAGGCGGACAGCTTCTACTACAACTGAGCCGCGAGGAAGTAGCGTGCCGTCGCCTCGTCCGCGGGCAGGTACGTCTCCACGGCGACCTCCGAGAGCGCGATGTCGAACGCGGCCCCGAACGTGGTGACGGTGTTGATGAAGTGCAGCTCGGACCCGCGGTGCCCGATCCGGATCGGCAGGGCGATGTCGGCCGGGTCGGGCGGCGGCGGGTGTACGTCGCGCCCGTACCGCAGCAGCTCCTCGTGCAGCGCGTGCAGCTGCGGGTCGCCGGTGTGCAGGGCCTGGCGGGCGAGCCGGGGCAGGAGGTGGGCACGCACCTGGGCGAGGTTGCGGATGCGCGGCGCGAGGCCGCCGGGGTGGAACCCGAGCCGCATCATGTTGACCGGCGGGCGCAGCAGCTCGGGGTCGACGCCCTCGGCCAGGCCGCCGAACGCGGCGTTGGCGGCCAGGACGTTCCAGCGGCCGTCGACCGCGACCGCCGGGTACGGCTCGTGCGCCCGCAGGATCCGTTCCAGCGCGTCGCGGACGCGGCCCGAGTCCGGATCGTCCGGCGGCCGTTCCCGGTAGAGCGGGGCGTGGCCGGCCGCGACCAGGAGGCGGTTGCGCTCCCGCAGCGGGATGTGGAGGTACTCGGCCAGCCGGAGCACCATCGCGCCGCTGGGCACGGTGCGGCCGGTCTCCACGAAGCTGATGTGCCGGGCCGACACCTCGGCGCCGATCGCCAGGTCGAGCTGGCTGAGGCCGCGCAGCCGGCGCCACCGGCGCAGCAGCGGGCCGATCGGTTCGGCGGAGGCAGGCACGTCCCGAGTGTCGCCGACGGACGCGCGGATGACCATTACCTCGCATGTCATCGACAGGCCGCCGGTCCGGCTGCCACGGTGCTGGGCATGACAGACATCAGCGTTGCCGAGCGCAACCGGGCGTTGGTCCTGCACGGCTTCCGCGAGTTCGCGGCCGGCAACATCGAGGTGCTGCGGCCGCTGCTGCGGGAGGACTTCGTCGAGCACAGCCCCGGCAACCCGTCGGGCCGGGACGCCTTCATGGAGTGGATCGCGGCCGCGCCGGTCGCCGGCGCCGCGCTGGAGCTCAAGCGGGTCGTCGCCGACGACGAGTACGTGGTCGTGCACTACCGGATGGTGACGCCGGAGGACGAGCGCGGCACCGCCGTCATCGACATCTGGCGGCTCGCCGACGGGCAGATCGCCGAGCACTGGGACGTCGTCCAGCCCGTCCCCGAGCCGTCCACGACGCCGAACGGCATGTTCTAGACGTGCTTGCGCTCCTCGCCGGACTCGGCCCCGGCGATGACGGTGGCCAGGGCGGCGCCGTCCGGCACCGGGGCCGAGACGTCGGCCGGGGCCTCCTCGTCCGGCTCGTCGACGGCCGGGCCCACGGCCGCGGCCAGCAGCGCCGAGTTCGGGATGTTGAGCGGGCCGTCCTTCGTCTCCAGGATCGTGTACAGCAGGCCCGCCGACACGACCACGCCCGTGTGCGGGCCGTTTATCGCGCCGGACAGGACCCGGACCTGCTGGCCGGGCACGTACGGGCGGGCGAAGAGCAGCACCAGCCCGGCGAAGAGGTTGCCCAGCACCGGCTGCGCCGCGAGGCCGACGACGATGCCGGTGATCGCGCCGCCGACGAGCACCTGCCGCAGCTGCACGCCGAGCAGGTCGCACACGGCGAGCACGGCGATGAGGTACCCGGCGAGCAGCACGAACAGTCGCAGCGGGGTGCCGGCGGCGGCCCCGGCCCGGGCTACGGCGACGCGCTGCACCTCGCGGGCGGCGGTACGGCTGGCGGCCACCCCGAAGATCGCCGTGAACAGCGCGCAGCCGTAGGCGATCAGCCGCGCCCGCAGCGACTCGGCGTGCACGCCGCCGATGTCGTGCCCGACGACCAGGAAGATCAACGCCAGCGTGCCGAACGTGATCGTCTTGCGGAAGTCGGCGCGCACCGTGATCTCGATCGCGCGCCGCCGTGTCAGCCAGCCCACCGCCGTACCTCCCGCTCGGATGATCACCGGAGGCGACCCTACCGCGCGACCTCCGCGGTGCTCGCCAGGACCAGCGCCGACACCGCGGCGAGTACCGCCGCGAGCGCGAAGACGAGGCCCGGCATTCCGAAGGCCAGCGACCACGCGAAGACCGCGAGGGCGGCGACCGGCACCGCCGCCTCCGCGATGGCCCCGATGCCGCTGACCGCCCCCTGGACCGTGCCCTGCTCGTCCGGCCCGGTGACGCGGGACAGCCAGGCCTGCGCGGCCGCGGACCCGACGGCGCCGAGCACGCCCACGGCCTGCAGCACGTAGACCCCGGCCGGTACGGTCACGAACGCGGTGCCGGCCAGCGTCGCGGACCCGAGGGCTCCCCCGAGTACCGCCGCACGCTTCTCCCCCAGCCGGCGCACGACCGGCCCGACGAGCCGCGCCTGGAACGCGACGCCGGCGAGCGCCCCCGCGGCCATGACGAGCCCGACGTGGGCGGTGCTCCACGCGAACCGGTAGGTGACCAGGAACGTCCAGCTCGCCTGGCTGGTCATCCGCGCCAGGTCGGCGAGGAACCGGGCGACGGCGAGCCGGGACAGCACCGGCCGGCGCAGCACGTCCGCGAGGGCGGCGAGCGGGTTGGCGGCCCGCAGGCTCAGCGGCGTGCGGCGGTCGCCGGGCCGCGACTCCGGCAGCACGAACCATCCGTAGGCGGCGTTGGCGAACGCGAGTGCGGCCGCGGCGTAGAACGGCAGCCGCACGTCGACGCCCCCGAGCAGGCCGCCGACCGTCGGGCCGGCGATGAACCCGAGCCCGAACGCGGACCCGACCAGCCCGTAGGCGCGGGCCCGGTCCGGGGCGGGCGTGACGTCGGCGATGTAGGCGTTGACGACGGTGTTGGTGCCCGCGCAGGCGCCGGCGAGGCCGTGGAAGAGCAGCAGCAGGGCCGCGGCCGGCGTGACGGCGTGGCCGAGGTAGTCGACGCCGAGGCCGAGGAGGGACAACAGCAGGACCGGGCGGCGGCCGTACCGGTCGGCAAGCCGCCCCAGCAGCGGGGAGGAAAGGAACTGCAGCACGCCGTAGCTGGAGCCGACGATCCCGGACCAGCGCGCGGCGTCGGCGGCGGTCCCGGCGATCGCGGTCATGAGGGCGGGCACGATCGGCACGATCAGGCCGAGCCCGAGCATGTCGACGAAGACGGTGACGAGCAGGAACGACAGGGCGGGGGCCCGGCGCATGGGTACTCCTGGGGTCGAGGGGGTCGGGTGCCCCCCTCGACCTCGCAGAGGTACGGAGGATCAACCTATCGCGGGCGTCAAATGGTTTAATTCGGGCGGCGCGGCGGCGTGCATCCGCCGGTCGACGACGAGCATCAGCACGGCGGCGAGGGCGGCGGCCGCGGCGAGCACCAACCAGAACGGCGCCGGCCCGCCGACCAGGAACACCGCGATCGGCGGCCCGATGGTGTTGCCGAGCTGGAACACCGCCCAGGCCGCCCCGGACGAGCGCCCGAGCGTGCCGGCCGGCGCGATCCGCTCGACGAGCGTGTAGAACGCCGGGCTGTACGCGCACTCCCCCAGCGCGAACGTGACGATCATCGCGAACAGCAGCGCGGTGCGCGCCCCGCCGGTGAGCGCCCCGGCGGCCCAGCCGAGCAGCCAGGCCCCCGCCCACAGCAGCCCCATGACGATCAGGGCCCGCGTCTTGTGCACCCGCTCCACCCAGCGCGCCACCGGCAGCTGCCCGACGAGCACGACCAGCGTGGCGACCGCGTACAGCCCGCCCACCAGGGCCGTGGACCCGGACATCGCGCCGCGGACCATGAGCGGCACGCCGCTGTCCACCTGCGCCAGCCCGAACGTGACGAGCAGCAGCTGGGCGGCGAGCAGCAGCCCGAAGGTGTACCCCGGCCGGAAGGGCGCGAGCCGCTCCTCCCGCCGCACCGCACGGACCGGCGGGACGCGCCGGGCGAGCACGAGCGCGTACACCGCGCAGCTGACCCCGTTGGCGACACACAGCCAGCGGAACGCCGGCGCGCCGGCCGGCCCGAGCACAAGCCCGCCGATCCCGGCCCCGACGCCCAGGCCGAGGTTGAGCAGCAGGTACCGCATGGACATCGTGCGCGCCCGGACCGCCTCGGAGGCGCTCAGCCCGGCGATGACGGGGACCACGGCGGGCAGGAACGCGCCGGTACCGACGCCGATGACGAGCATCGCGGGCCCGTCGGCCCCGGCGGCCAGCAGCACCCACCCGGCCGCCTGCACGAGCAGCGCGCCGATCGCCACGGCCCGGGGCGCGTACCGGTCGACGAGCCGCCCCCCGAGCACCGACACGGGCACCGCGACCCCGGCGAGCAGCAACAGCAGCAAGGCGGTCGCGGTGTCGGACCGCCCGCGCAGCTGGTGCAGGTAGATGGCGAGGAAGGGGTAGCAGAGCCCGGTCCCGATCGCGGACACCGCGTACCCGGCGACGAACCACCACGCCGGGCCGCTCAACCGCGCCGCGCGCATACGCCTCCCCGCTCCGCCCGCCCCGAGCGTAGCCCGGTGCGCTGCGCCATGACGGGCCCCCGACCGGCGCGGCGGCCGGGCGGGGGCCCTTTGCGAGGACGGTCAGCCGTCGGTGTCCGGGGCCGGGAGGTAGGCCCCCGGCACGTTCTCGGGGGCGTAGATCTTGTCCTCACCGGGGTACGGCTTGGACCAGTCGTGCGCCTCGTACCAGTCGAAGTGGTTCATCTGCGCGGGGTTGGACGAGTCCGCCCGCGCGTTGGTGCCCGTCAGGTGCTGCTGCGACTTCCACTGCGCCCACTTCGACGCCACGGCCTGCTGGGCCGCGGGTACCGTCGCGGTGGCCGCGGGCGGGGCGTTCGGGTTCGCCGGGGCGGGGGTATCGGCGCCGCACAGGGGCAGCGTCGTCAGGCCCGCGGTCAGCGAGGTCTGGTTCGGCAGCGCGGTGAAGGGCGTGTAGTCCGGGCGCTGGGTGAAGGCGTCGCGCATCGGGGTCGCCGCGCTGTCCTTCTGGTTCATCGGCCGGATGCCGAGGATCTGCTCGATCGTCCGGATCATCGTGATCTGCGTGTAGTAGCGGCTGTCGACCACGCCGTGCTGGGCCCACGGGCTGATGATCTGGATCGGGGCCCGGTGGCCGTCGACGTGGTCCAGGCCGGCCTGGGAGTCGTCCTCGACCACGAAGATCGCGGAGTCCTTCCAGTACGGGCTGTGCGAGATCTCGTCGATGATCCGGCCGGTGGCGAGGTCGTTGTCGGCGACCTGGGCCGCACCGTTCGGCGGGCCGCCGGTGTGGTCGCTGGAGAGCCAGAACATGTTCAGGTTGGCCGGGCCGTGCTGCTCGAAGTCGCGCTTCCAGATCTCGTACCGGTAGATGTCCGGCACGTCCGTGTCGAACTTCGGGAAGCCGTGCACCGACACGTCGTTCAGCGACGGGATCGGCGAGGACGAGGTCAGCGGGTACGCCGTGTCCTGACCGGTCGCGGCCATGTTCTTCGTGTCGCAGTACAGGTTCTGCCAGGTCGCGCCGGCCGGCTTGGTGAGGAACTGCTGGAACTCGCCGAAGTCCCGGACGGTCTTGCCGGTCGCCTGGGCGCCGGTCCACAGGAAGCCGGTGCGCTGGTGGCCGAGGGCGTCGTCCTCGGTGTCGTAGCTGCGCAGGTACTCGCCGGCCGAGGACTCGGTGTACTCCGGGTCGTCGGCCTGCATCAGCCAGTTGTGCCCCTCGGCGGAGTTCGTGCCGATGTCGTACGTGTTGTCGTACAGGCCGAACTGCTGCGCCAGCGCGTGCTGGTTCGGCGTCACGTTCTGGCCGTACTGCGCCAGCGCCGGGTCGCCGTTGCCCCGCGTGTCGTCGCCGAACATCTGGTCGTAGGTCCGGTTCTCCTTGACGATCAGGAACACGTGCTTGATCGTCGACGGGTCGCCGAGGCGCGCCGGGACCGGCACCGGCCGCGGGTGCAGCCGGCCCTGGTCGGCCGCCAGCGCGACGGAGCCGCCGGCCCAGCCGTTCTGGCTGAAGACCTTGGCCGTCATGGCCCGGATGACACGGTCGCTGGGGAGCGTGAACCGCTGCAGGCTCGAGGTCGTGTCGTGGGTACCGTGGCCGGCCGGGTTGTTGGGCCGGCGGGCGTCCACGCCCCGCGTGTTGGAGACCAGCACCTGCTTGCCCACCGTGGTGATCTCGGCCGGGAAGTAGTCGGTCGGGAGCAGGCCGACGAAGCTGACCGGCTGCTGCGCGCCGCCGAACCGGTAGACGGCGACCGCGTTGGCCCGGCCGAGCGTCACCAGCAGATGGCCGTCGTCGGTGAGCGTCACGGCGTCGGGCTCGTAGCCCACGGACGCCTCCGGCCACGGCTGGGTGGCGATCGTCTGCACGACCTTGTTGCGGGCCGTGTCGATGACGGACACGTCGTTCGACGCCGTGTTGGTGACGAACAGCGTCCCCCGCTTGGCGAACAGCGCCGTCGGGTGCAGGCCGACGTCGATGCTCGCCACGGCCGCGGCCGGGTTCGCCAGGTCGATGACGCTGACCGTGCCGGTGGTGGTGGCCGCGGTCACCTGGCTGGCCGGCACCTGCGTGTTGTACGAGTTGATCGTGCTCTCGCCGGGCTTGGCCGGACGGCCGCCCTCGTTGCTGACGTAGAGCCGGCCCCCGGCCATGAGCAGGTCGCGCGGCGCGTTGCCGACCGCCCAGCTGTGCTGGATCTCGCCCGTGGCCGCGTTGATGGCGACGACGCGGTTCTGGCCGTTGACGGCGGAGTACACGGTGGCGCCGTCGGGCGAGAACACCGCCTCGCCGACGAGCGCCCGCCGCGGACCGTCCGCCGCGATCGGGACGAACACCGGGTCGGCGAGCGAGCCGTCGGCCTGCACGGTGAACTTGCGGTAGCCGTCGGCCTGGCCCAGCCACAGCTGCGAACCGTCCGGCGAGTACGTGGGGCCCTCCTGGCCCACGTCGTTGCCGCTGATGCGCAGGTTCGCCGCGGCGTTGTTGCCGATGAGCTGCTGCACCTTCCAGTTGCGCAGGTCGACGATGGCCAGCGCCTCCCCGCCGTCGGCGACCGCGGCCGCCAGGTGGGTGCCGTCCGGGCTGGCCGACGACGACATGATCTTGCCGTTGTTGATCTGGAGGCGTTCGCCGATCGGGTCGAGGTACTGGTCGTCGGAGACGACGAGGCCCCGGTCGGTGAGCTGGCCGACCTGGTCGGTGCCGAACTGGTGGGTCTGGGCGTAGGCCGCGCCTGCGCCGGCGGCGACCACGGCGACCGCGGTGGTGCCGGCCACGAGGGGGATCTGGCGAGTGAGAAGGCGGACGTGAGCCTTCTCGACACGCCTGCGGCGGCGTGTTACCTGCATGGGCTATCCCTTCCGGTTGGTTGACCACAGCTCGACGTTGCCGTCGAACTGCCAGAGCGGGTTCGGTGTGTCCCCGGCCGGGGTGTGCACCAGGAAGTAGCCGTTCACTTCCTTCGGTCCATCGCCGTCGGCGATGTACCGCCCGTCTGCGGTGACGTCGAGCTGGTAGATGGCCGACCCGGTGGCCTCGACGTCGGGAAGGTGCCAGGAGACGACGCAGCGCCAGTCGTTGCCCGGCCCCTCGGGGGTGCCCTGGCCGCCGCCCTTGGTGCACGCCGCGGTCGCGCCGAGCCGCTCCTCGGTCACGTCCGGGCGGTTCAGCTGGCCGGTCTGGATGCGGTACAGGTGGGCGAACGCGATCGCGACCGAGCGCTCGACCTTGTCCTGATCGATGCCGGAGCTCGTCGCCCCGCTGCCGTTCGCCGCGGCGACGACCGCGATAGTCACGGCGACCAGGCCCGCGAGCGGCAGCAGGCCGGCGGTGACCGCCCGCCGCCCGGCGCCGTCGTAGGCCGGGTTGGTGAAGTCGCGCCGGATGAAGAGCAGGTAGGCCAGGGCCGTCGCGGTCGCCGCCCACGCCAGGCTGACCGCGACGCCGATGAGCAGCGGACCGGGCTGCGCCGGGCTGGTGAACAGGCCGTTCCAGGCGATGAAGGCGTACCCGGGCAGCGCGAGACGCACGGCGACGGGCAGCGGCAGCATCTGGGCGACCTGCATCGCGAGGGCGACGAGCGCCGGCAGCAGCAGCCCCATCGGCGAGCGCCCGAGCGCGACGGAGCCCAGCAGCCCGATCGCGGCGAGCGCGAGGGTCGGCGCCAGCACGCAGACCCAGGCCAGCAGGACCTTGCCGGCGGCGTCGCCCGGGGACAGCAGGTGCCCGTCGAGGCCGACCAGCGGCCGGTTGCCGACGGCCGCGAGCCCGCCGGCCGTGCTGGAGACGGCCAGCCCGGTCACCATCAGCACGATGACGCTGAGGCTCGCGAGGGCCTTCGCGGCGAAGATGCGCCGCGGCGAGCGGACCGCCACGAGCAGGTGCCGCCAGGTGCCGAGCCGGTCCTCGGCGGCGAACACGTCGCCGGCGACGACCGAGGTGAGCAGCGGCAGCGCCCAGGTGCCGGCGAAGCCGAGCATGACCAGCGACCCGGCCCAGCCGGTGGTGAGCATCCAGCGGCCGAAGAGGGTGTCGGTGGGCAGCGTGCTCTGCTGGCCGACCGCGGCCACGAACAGGGCCGGCGCGATCCAGCAGGCGAGCACCAGCAGCCGGACGCGCCACTGCGAGACGAGCTTGACCACCTCGAACCGGTAGCCCCGGGGCACGGAGACGGGCCGGGCGGCGGTGATGGTCGCGGTCATACGGCCGCCTCCTGCTGTTCGGTGAGCGTCAGGAACGCGGCCTCCAGGGGCGACACCACGGGCGCGAGCTCGCGCAGCGCGATGCCGGCCCGCACGAGCCGCACCACGAGCTCGTCGAGGGCGGGCACCAGCGCGTGCACGACGAGCGTGTCGCCCTCGGCGACGGCGATCCCGGGGGTCTCGGCGGCCAGCCGGCGCGCGGCGGGCGGGTCGGAGGTGAGCAGCCGGTAGTCGAGCTCCCGGCTCTCCACGGCCAGCTTGGACAGCGGGCCGGAGAAGACAACCCGCCCGGTGGCGAGGATGGTGACGTCGGAGCAGAGCGCCTCGACGTCGTCCATGCGGTGGCTGGACAGCACGACGCCGGTGCCCTGGGCCGCGAGCCGGGTGAGGACGCCGTTGACGTGCTTCTTGCCGGCCGGGTCGAGGCCGTTGGCGGGCTCGTCCAGCACGAGCAGCCGGGGCCGGGACAGCAGGGCGGCGGCCAGCCCGAGCCGCTGGCGCATGCCGAGGGAGAAGCCGGCGGCCCGGTCGTCGGCGACGTCGGTGAGCCCGACCTGCTCCAGCGCCTCGTCGATCGGGGTCGTGGGCGCGTCGCGGCCGCGCAGCGCGGCGAGCGCGGCGAGGTTCTGGCGGGCGGTGAGCGAGGGGTAGAGGCCGGGCCCGTCTACGAAGCCGGCGACGCCGTCCGGGGCGGCGAGCGCCCGGCCGACCGGGGTGCCGAGGATCTCGAGCCGGCCGCTGTCGGCGACGGCGAGGCCCAGCAGCAGCCCCAGCAGCGTCGTCTTGCCGGCGCCGTTGGGCCCGACGAGCCCGTGGATCTGACCCTCGGCCACGTCCAGGTCGACGCCGTCGAGCGCGACGACCTCGCCGAAACACTTGGTGATCCCGCGCGCGCGGATGGCTCGACGTCTGTCCATGCCATCGAACCTAAGGACCGCGCAACGACACAGCAGGCCCGCCGAGCTGAACGTTTCCGAAACGGGGAGAAGACCGACGTCGATGAACAATCCTCCGGAAACCGCCCCTTTCCAATGTATGGTCACCCTCCCCCGTAGAATCCCCGGCGTCGATGCGTCGGGTGAGCCAGGGGGCGGCATGCCGGAAACGATCATGGTGGCGTTCCGGCCGCCGGCGGCGGCGTCGAGGAGCTCAGCTGGGGGCAGCGCGAGCTGTGGAACGGCATGGAGCGGCAGCGCACCTGGATGCCGATGGGCATCGTGCTACCGCTGGCCGCCGGGGCCACCGTCGAGGACGTCGCCGAGGAGCTGCGGTTCATCCTCGAGCGCTTCCCCTCGATGCGCACCCGGCTGCGCCTGCGCCCGGACGGGCCGCCGCTGCAGGTGCTCGCCGGCGCCGGGGAGGTACCGCTGGAAGTCATCGACGCCCCGGACGACGCCGATCCGGCCGCGGTCGCCGCGGCGGTCAGCGCCCGGCTGCACGGGACGGCGTTCGACTTCGAGCGCGACTGGCCGGTCCGCACCGCCGTCATCCGGCACCGGGGCGCGCTGACCCACCAGGTGACGGTCGTGTGCCACCTCGTCAACGACGGCTTCGGCGGGCTCGTGCTGGCCGAGCAGGTCGGCCGCTGGCACCGCGCGGGCCGGCGCGCCGACGGCGAGCCGGGCGGCCTGGCCCCGCTGGAGCAGGCACGGTGGCAGCGGTCCGAGGCCGGGCGCAGGCAGTCGGCGTCGGCGCTGCGGCACTGGGAGAAGACCCTGCGGGCCATCGAGCCGCGGCGCTTCCCCGGGCCCGTCGACGCCCGGCGGCCGCGGCACTGGCAGGCCGACTTCTCCTCGCGCGCGCTGCACCTGGCCGCGCAGGCCGTCGCCCGGCGTACCGGCACCGACCGCACCACGGTGCTGCTGACCGCGTTCGCCGCCGCCCTGTCCGAGGCGACCGGCATCCACCCGGTGGTCGTGCGCGTGGTGGTCAGCAACCGGTTCCGCAGCGCGCTCGCCGAGGCCGTGAGCCCGGTCAGCCAGCCCGCCCTGTGCGTGCTCGACGTGGCGGGCCGGCCCTTCGACGAGGCCGTGGCGCTGACCGGACGGCGGAGCCTCACGGCGTACAAACACGCCTACTACGACCCCGGCGACCTCGAGGAGCTCATCGCGCGGGTCAACCGCGACCGCGGCGAGGAGGTCGACATCGCCTGCTACTTCAACGACCGCCGCCCGCCAGGCCCGGCCGACGGGCCGGTGCCGGCCGCCGAGGAGGTGCGGGCCGCGCTGCCCGAGACCACGTTCCGGTGGATGGCCAGGCAGGACCGGCCCAACGAGCGCATGTTCGTCACCATCGCCGCCGAGCCGGATACGGTACACCTGGACATCTGCGGCGACACCGAGCACATCCCGCCGGCCGCCCTCGAGGCCTGCGTGCGCGGCATGGAGGCGGTGACCGTCGCCGCGGCCACCTGATCGCACAGGAGGACGCATGCCGGGCCGGTTCGAGATCTGGACGTCGATGCCCAAGGTGCTCGTGTCCACCACCCGCACCGGCGCGGGCCACAACACCCGGGTCATCGGCGGCGACCTGCTGCGCGCGCTCGCGGAGCTGCGCGCGCAGACCGACGGCGACGTGGGGGTCGGCGGGGCGACGCTCGCCACCCACCTGCTGCGGGCCGGGCTGCTCGACGAGCTGCTGCTCCTCACCCACCCCGTCATCCTCGGCGCGGGCCGGCCGCTGTTCGACGACCACGCCGAGCCGATCGAGCTGGACCTGCTCGAGCAGCGCGCGTTCGAGCAGGGCGTGACGATGCACCGGTACGCGGTCAGAGGGTGACCACACCTTGATGTCGAGAACCGGCGGGCCGCTCCGACCGGATGGCGAACGGACACCCGGAGGGAGAGGATCACCGCCATGAGCAAGGTCGTCTGCAACATCGCCGCTTCGCTGGACGGGTACGTCGCGGGGCCGAACCAGAGCCTCGAGGCGCCGCTGGGCGAGGGCGCCGAGAGCGTGCTGCACCGGTGGATGTTCGAGGCCGAGGAGGAGAACGCGGCCGAGGTCGCCGAGATCTGCGACGCCGGCGCGTTCATCATGGGGCGCAACATGTTCGGGCCGGGCCGCGGCGCGTGGGACCTCGGCTGGCAGGGCTGGTGGGGCGAGGACCCGCCGTACCACGGCCCCGTCTTCGTGCTCACCCACCACGAACGCGAACCGCTGCCGATGGACGGCGGCACCACGTTCCACTTCGTCACCGGCGGGATCGCCGAGGCGCTCGAGCGGGCCCGCGCGGCGGCCGGGGACCGCAACGTCGCCGTCGCCGGGGGCGCCTCGACCGTCAACCAGTTCCTGGCCGCCGGGCTCCTCGACGAGCTGCGGCTGCACGTCGCGCCGGTGCTGCTCGGGCGGGGCGAGCGGCTCTTCGAGGGGGTCGGCCGGGCCGGGCTGACCCAGGTCTCGGCCCGGCAGACCTCGCTCGTGACGCACCTGCGCTACACGATCGACCGGTAGGCGGCGTGGACACCGGTTCGTGGACGTGGGGGTCGGGCTGCTGCTCACGCGGGGGTGACCGCGGCACGTCGTGTCGCGGCACCACCACGCTCAGCCTCGCCGGTGACCGGCTGGAGTACCGCGGGTTCTGCGCCGACCCCGGATTCGGCGGCGGCTACTGGATCGCCGATCAGCCGGTCGACGACTTCCTCGCCCGCGGACCGGCACGACCGCTGCCCGAGGACGTCGTCGCGGCCGTCACAGCCGCTCGATCCAGAACTGGACCGACGTAGGCGGCAGGGACAGCGACAGCACCGGGCCGGTCTTGTCGGCCAGGTTGGCGTTGCGCGCCGCCGGCGTGTACTGCTGGCCCTGGAACGCCCGCGCCGAGCCGGTGTCCACGGTGTAGGAGACGGTCGACGTGCCCCGGTTGGTGAAGGCGAAGACGAGCTTGCCCTGCGGGGTCTTCCACGCCATGATCCGCTGGTCGGTGCGGACCGTCGCCTCGTCGACGGCGTAGCGGACCGAGTTCCACGGCAGGTACTTCACGAAGCCGTGGATGCCGTTGAAGTTCTGCGGGTTGTAGTCCCAGTGCCCCTTGGCGATGCCGGCGAACTTCGTGAAGTCGTCGTCGTCATAGGGGCGCCAGTAGCCCAGCGAGTAGCCCGAGGACTCCGAGTTGTACGTCGGCTTGAGCGCGTGCAGCCAGAACCAGGTCGGCGCGTTCTGGAACGTCATCCAGTTCATGATGGACTGGGCGGTGTTCACCATCTTCCAGTCGCTGGTCGGCACCTGGTACTCGAACTCGTTGGAGAACACCGGCTTGCCGGCCGCGTCGCTGGTGTAGTTGTTCTGCAGCTGGTCGTTGCTGTCCGAGCCGATCCGGTGGAACGACCAGCCGTCCACGTAGGACAGTGCGGCGGCGTCGGCCCGGATGAGCGCCCCGCCGCGGCCGCGCTGGCCGTTCTCGGCGTCGGCGTGGATGAAGACGTCCGGGAAGGCCGCGCGGACCTTGGGCGCGACCGCCTTGAACGCCTTGTAGTACTGGTCGTTGCTGTACCCGCAGCAGGAGTAGGCGACCCCGGCGATGCTGGGCTCGTTCTGCAGGCTGAACATCTTGACGGGCACGCCGTTGTCGCGCAGGTACTGCAGGTCGCGCACGATCGCGTCGCCGAACTGGTCGAGCCAGCCCGGGTCGGTGGAGGCGATGGTGCCGCCGACGTAGCTGCCGTTGCTCTTCCAGCCGGGCGCGGGCGACCAGTACTCGGCCGAGACGCCCTCGATCCCGGACTGCGCGACGAGCTCGGCCAGCTCGCTCAGCTGCGTCGACCAGCGGCCGACGATCTGCTTCTGGGCCGCGTCCAGGCCGCGCAGGTAGAGCCCGAGCGCCAGGCGGAGATAGCGGAAGCCGCGGTCGTCGCGGATCTTCAGCAGGTCGCGGTACATCCGGGTGCGCTCGGTCGCGACCAGGTCGTGCGGCACCGAGGTGGTCGCGGCGGGCAGGCCGTTGTTGCCCGAGCCGATCGAGTCGGACTGGATCTCCACGCCGAGGCCGAGGATGGTCTGGCGGGGCTGGTCGTGGCGGATGACGTAGTCGGCGGTGGCGGCGCTCGCGGGGCGGGCGAAGGCGGAGGCGCCGATGACGGCGCCGGCGAGGCCGATGGTGGTGCGTCGGGTCAGAGGCATGGCGGTCCCTCCTGGAGCGGTGGCAGGCCGAGCTTGCCCCGTGGTCCGGGGCGGAGCAGGGCGGCGGTCTGGGCCGCGCCGGCGCCGCCGTCGAGGACGAGTTCGGTGCCGGTCAGATATGGGGCGGTGAGGACGTAGGCGACGGCGGCGGCGATGTCGTCGGGGGTGCCGAGGTGCTGGGTTTCGGTGAGGCGGGCGAGGTCGTCGGGGTCGGTGAGGCGGGTTTCGGTGTCGGGGGTGCGGACCCAGGCGGGGGCGATGGTGACGGCGCGGATGCCGTGGCGGGCGTAGTCGACGGCGAGCTGGCGGGTGAGGGCGGCGAGGGCGGCTTTGGATGCGCTGTAGGCGGGCAGGGCGGGGAAGTGGCGGGTGGCGTGGATGGAGCCGATGGTGATGATGACGCCGTGGCCGGCGGCCATCATGGCGGGCAGGACGGCGCGGGCGCACAGGAACGCGGAGGTGACGTTGGTGTCCATGACGTGGTGCCAGGCTTCGAGGGTGGTCTCGTGCGCGGGGGCACCGGCGGTGATCCCGGCGCAATGAACAAGGGCCTTCACCAGGCCGGCATCGGCGAGCGCGGCCTGCACGCCTTCCTCGGTGGTGAGGTCGCCGTCGGCGCGGTCGACGCCGTGGACCTGGTAGCCGTCGGCGGCGAGCCGGGCCGCGACCGCCGACCCGATGCCGCCGGCCGCGCCCGTCACCACGACCAGGTCAGGCACGGAACACCGCGTACTCGGCGATCAGGTCCTCGTCGAGCGTGACCCCGAGCCCGGGCCCGTCCGGCACGACCAGCGCACCATCCACGAGGGACGGTCGCTCGAGCGGCAGGTCGTCGCGCAGGGGGTTGGGCAGCCGGTTGTACTCGTAGATGGGCACGTTCGGCGTGGCCGCGGCGAACTGCAGGGCGGCCGCGAGCCCGACCGCCGACCCGACACCGTGCGGGGACACGGCGACGTGGAACGCGTCGCACAGCGCCGCGATGCGCCGGGCCTCGGTGATCCCGCCGGCCCGGGCCAGGTTCGGCATGACCACGTCGACGGCCCGCCGCAGCAGGAACTCCCGGTAGCCGTACCGGGTGAACTCGCTCTCGCCGGTCACCACCGGGATGTGCACGGCCGCGCGGACCTCGGCCAGCCCGGCCACGTCGTCGGTCGCCAGCGGCTCCTCCAGCCAGCGCACGCCGAGCGGCTCCAGGGCGAGCCCGAGCCGCACGGCCGTCTTGACGTCGTAGGCGCAGTTGAGGTCGACGTGCAGCGCGGCCCGGCCGGCCATCGCCTCGACCACCGCGCCGGCGTGGGCCAGGTCCGTCGCCTCGCCCCGGCCCAGCTTGAGCTTCACCGCCCGGAAGCCGGCGTCCACGAAGGACAGTGCCCGCTCGGCCGACTCCGCGGTGGTCGGCAGGAACGGGATCGGCGAGGCGTACACCGGCACCCGGTCCCGGACCGGGCCGCCGAGCAGCCGGTGGACCGGCAGCCCGGCGGCCTTGCCGCGCAGGTCCCACAGGGCCAGGTCGACGCCGCTGATCGCCTCCAGGTAGAAGCCGCCGGTGCGCCCGGCGCCGGCCTGCGCGCCGAACATGAGCTCCCACAGCGCCTCCGAAGCGCCGGCGTCCCGCCCGAGCAGCATCGGCGCGAGCACGCTGCCGACGATTGTCGCGGTGACGCGCGGCTCCGGCAGCCCGTAGGCCTCCCCGATGCCCTCCAGCCCGTCGGTCGTGCGGATACGAACGAGGGTGGTGTACTGCCCGAGCCGCGGCAGCACCCGATGGCTGGACGCGGGCGTGAGCAGCCAGTCGGGCACCGCGTCGCGGCTGCCGTAGACCCGCTCGAACGGGGCGGACAGGGCGACGGCCTCGACGGAGGCGATGGTGAGCTTCACGGGATCCCTTACTTGATGAGGGCGTTCATCCGGTCGCGGGCCGAGGCGAGCGCGTCCTTCGGCGTCTTCTTGCCGATGAGGATCGACTGCACCTCCTCGGCGAGGACCTTCTCCATCTGCGAGAACTGCGGATACCCCCAGAACGGGCTGGCACTGGAGTTCGCACCGATCTGCGCACTGAAATCGGTCGCGAACTTGTCGTTCTTCACCGCCGTATCCGCCAAACCCGCATTCGTCGTCGGCGGCAACCCCGTCCTGGTGAACCAGTCCACCGCATACCCCTTATCGGTGGTGACCGTCTTCGCGAAATTCGCCGCCGCGGCCGCCCCCGCACCGTTCATCACCGCGATCACCTGACCCCAGGCCAGATGCCGAGGCTTGTCCCCACCGGCCTTCACCGGCCGCGCCACCGGCTGCAACTTCGCCGCAAGATCCTTGTCCGGCGACGACTTCGTCACCGTCGCCTTCCCACCGATCGCATCCTCATAGAACGCGGTCTTCCCCTGCGACATCAACGCCCGCGCATCAACCCGGTTCACATCCGCCGCGATCAGCTTCTGGTCATACAACTTCTTGTACCAGGTCAACGCCTCAACACTGCCGTCATCCCCGATCACAATCCGGTTGTCCCGCACAATCGGCGACCCGAACTCCCACATCCACGGAATGACATCCTTGAGCTGATCCACCTTCGTCATACCCGCCCACGGCACAATCCCGTTCCCGAGCCCCTTCACCGCCGTCAACGCCGCCTCGAACTCGGCCACCGTCTTCGGCGGAGCCGTCACCCCCGCCCGCGTCAGCAACTCGTTGTTGGCGATCAGCCCGATCCCGGCGAACGTCCACGGCAACCCGTACTGCACCCCGTTCGACTGCCCCAACGCCAACGCCGCCGGCGCATAATCCAGCCCGCCCACCACACTCCGCAGATCCACCAACTTCCCCGTCGCCGCCAGGGTCGCCAGCCACGCCACATCGAGCTGGATCGCCCCCTTCAACTGACCACCCTGCACCTGCAACAGCAACTGATTCAGATAATCGTTGTACGGATACGACGGCGTCGTGATCTTCACACCGGCATTCGCGGCACTGTACTTATCGATCGCATCCTGCATCGGCTGCTTCGTCACCGCCTCGTTGAACGACCACGACGTGAACGGAAACTCCTTCACCCCGTCATCCTTGAGGCCTTCGGAGCCGGCGGGAGTGGGGGCCTGGGTGGACGGGGCGCAGGCGGCGAGCGTGGTCAGACCGATCGCGCCGAGGAAGGTGCGGCGGGTGATATGCATCGGGACAACTCCTGAAAAGGGGGTGTTCAGCCCTTCACGGCGCCGGAGGTCAGGCCGGCGACGAGATAGCGCTGCAGAACGGTGAAGCCGATGACGACAGGGAGGGACACGACGAGGGAGGCCGCCATGAGATCGGGCCAGGCCGTCTCGAACTCGCCGAGGAACGTATTCACCAGACCCGGCGGCAGCGTCTGCTTGTCAGGCCCGGCAAGCGTCAGGGCGAAAATGAAGTCGTTCCAGCCGCGGATGAACGCGAACAGTCCCGTGGCGACGAGGCCGGGCAGCGAGACCGGCAGCAGAATGCGATGGATGATCGCACCCTGCCCGGCCCCGTCGACCTTCGCCGCCTCGATGAGCTCATCGGGGATGGTGTCGAAGAAGCCCTTCAGCATCCACACGCACAGCGGCAGCGTGAACGTGGTGAAGGACAGAATCAGCGCCAGGTACGAGTTGAGCAGACCGGCCTGACTGAACACGAGGTACAACGTGATGAGCAGCAGGGCCTGCGGAAACATCTGCGAGGCCAGCACGAGGTACATGAGCGAACGGCGGCCGCGGTACCGGAACTTCGCGAACGAATAACCGGTGTAGGCGGACACGATGACGGTGAGCACCGCGGTGAGCGCCGAGACGATGAGCGAGTTCAGCAGGTACCGCAGCAGCTTGGGATTTTGGAAGATGTTCCCGAAGTGCTCGAACGTGATGTGGTCGGGCACGAAGTGCGGCGGAAACCGGAACACCTCCTGCGTAGGCGTCAACGCCGTGACGAGGACCCAGTAGACCGGGCCGAACGCAAACACCCCGATGACGGCGACGGTGCTCACGGCGAGCCAGGGGCGCGGGCGGGTCACGCCCGCTCACCCCGCTCGGCCAGCCGCACGTAGACGACGGTCAGCCCGAGGATGAGCAGGAGCCACAGGGCGCCGAGAGCGCTCGCCCGGCCGAGGTCGAAGGCCTTGAAGGCGGTGTCGTACACCGCGACGGCGAACGTCGTCGTCGAGCCGGCCGGCCCACCACCCGTGAGCACATAGATCATGTCGAAGTGCTGCACATTCCAGATCACCTCGAGCAGCACGACAATCCCGAGAATCCCCCGCAGATGCGGCAACGTCACATGCCAGAACCGCGCCACCGCACCCGCACCATCCAGCGCCGCCGCCTCATGCAACGCCGCCGGCACCGTCTGCAGACCCGCCAGCAACATCACCATGATCCACGGGAAACTCGCCCACGACTTCGCCACCACGATCGCCGCCATCGCCGTACCCGGCTGCCCCAACCACGACACCGGCTCATCCACCAGATGCAGCCTCGTCAGTAACCCATTGAGCAGCCCATAGTTCGCATTGAAAATCCAAAGCCAGATGAACGACACGACGACACCCGGGATGACCCACGGCATCAGGAACAGACCGCGCAGCACCGCACGGCCGCGGATGCGCGAGTTGAGCGCCAGGGCCAGAGCGAAGCCGAGGACCACCGGCACGACCGTCGAGGCGACCGTGAACACCAGGGTGTTCTGCAGTACCGGCCAGAAGTTCTGCGCCAGCACGTCCCGGAAGTTCCCCAGGCCGACGAACGAACGGCCCGGGAGCACCAGGCTCTGCCGGAACAGGCTGGTGCTCAGCGCCCCGGCGAGCGGGTAGAGCACCACGGCGCCCAGCAGCGCGAGCGCCGGGAGGGTCAGCAGGAAGCCGAACGTACGGTCGGACAGGCCCCTGGGCGCGCTCACGGCTCCACCGCCCCGGTGCCGACGCTCGGGTGGTCGTCGTCGAGGTCGATGAGCTCCGGGTCGAGGTGCGCCCGCAGCTCCACGCCGAGCTGCCACTCCACGTGGTCACGCGCGGCGCGCTCGGCGTCGTCCGGGTCGCGGCGGCGCAGCGCGTCGAGGATCGCCGCATGCTCGGTCATGACCTGGCCCCAGGCCGGGTCGACACGCACGCCGATGCGGTAGTGCTGCACGCGCAGCAGCGCGAGATCGGTCATCTCGCGCAGCGTCGCGTACCGGGTGGCGGTGGCGATCCCGGTATGGAACCGCCGGTTGAGCTCCGACATCGGACCGAGCCGCCCCCGCTCGAACTGGAAGCGCATCTGCTCGTGCAGCTCCTGCAGCTCGGCCAGCTCGGCGTCGGCGATGGTGGTCGCGGCGACCCGGGCGGCCAGGCCCTCCATCGCGCCACGGGCCAGGTAGACCCCGCGCATCTCGCGCAGCGACAGCGGCGCGACGTGGGCGCCGGCGTGCGGGTTGGGCTGCACGACGAGGCCCTGGCCGGTGAGCCGCTGGACCGCCTCGCGCAGCGGGATCTTGCTGATGCCGAGCGAGCGCGACAGGGCGTCGATGTTGATGCGGGCGCCCGGGCGCAGCTCGCCGGAGAGGATGGCCCGGCGGAGGCGGTCGTAGACGACATCGGCCTTCGTCTGGAACCCCTCGAGTCGATCCACGCCATCTCCCCAGGTCAGGCGATCGTCGTATACTATCGATCGCATGCGAGGCAGTGTTGCACCCGCATCCAGGGCGGCGCAAGAGGCTCAGCGGGCGGTCACCGCCAGGTAGCCGTCCTCGAGGCCCGGCTCCACCGGCAGGGCCTGCGGGCTCGGGGCGACGGGGGCGACGATGCGGTACCGGACGCCGCCCTCCTGCGGGATCGCGGACACGATGGTGCCGTCGGCGGGCGGCGGGCCGTCGGTGACGAGCGACCACACGCGGCCCTCGGCGCACCGGGTCAGGTCGCCGACCGTGCCGCGGAAGATGAGCCGCCCCTTCGCCAGCACCGCGACCTCCCGGCAGGTCTGCGCGATGTCGTCGACGATGTGCGTGCTCAGCAGCACCGTGCGCCGGCCCGCGAACTGCGACAGCAGCGTGCGGAACCGGATCCGCTCCTCCGGGTCGAGGCCCGCGGTCGGCTCGTCGACGATGAGCAGCCGCGGGTCGGCGAGCAGCGCCTGGGCGATGCCGACCCGCTGGCGCATGCCGCCGGAGAAGCCGCGCAGCCGCCGGTCGGCGTGCTCGGTCAGCGCCACGACCTCGAGCAGCTCGCCGACCCGCCGGCGCCGGGCCGCACGGTCGTCGAGGCCCTTGAGCAGCGCCACGTAGTCCAGGAACTGGCGGGCCGTCAGGTCCGGGTATACGCCGAGGTCCTGCGGCAGGTAGCCGAGCTCGCGCTGCACCGCGGTGCGCCCCGCCCCGCCGCCGAGGTCGTGCCCGCCCACGGTCACGCGGCCCGACGACGGGCGCACGATGCCGGCGAGGATGCGCATGAGCGTGGTCTTGCCGGCGCCGTTGGCCCCGAGCAGCCCGAACATGCCGGTCGGCACGACGAGGTCGAGGCCGTCGAGGGCGGCCACCCCGCCGCGGTACGTCTTGGTCAGCCGTTCTATCTCGATACGCATGCAAGGTCGACCGGTGGGGGCCGGCAGCAGTACCACCGCCAGGCCCGCCGTGGCGAGCACGACCGCACTCAGCAGCGGCAGCGCCACGACCGGGCCGGTGAGCGCCGCGATCGCCGGCCACCGCGGCCACGCAGTCCCTGGTGTAGAAGGCGGCCGCGGCCCGGCCCCGCACCGCGTCCTCGCTGCCCGTCTGCACCCGACAGCCGGTGACGACCTTCGCCACGGCGCCGGGCACACCGGCGGCGGTCACGGCGGCGAGCGCCACCGGGAGCGCGGTCGTGGGAAGCATGGCGCTGGACGGGGGCCGGACGGCGACCGGGGACGCGGCGGAGGACCTCGGGCTCGCCGCCGGCGCCCGGGTGGTCGTGCCGGTGAAGGCGACCGAGGTCAGCGTGGCGCTGCCCTAGAGCGGTTCAGGCCGGGTAGGCGTGGGTCTCGATCGCCTTGACCGCGGCCCACACCTGCTCCCCCGGGGCCAGGTGCAGGTGCGCGGCGGCGGCCGGGGTGACGTCGGCGGCCGCGGCGATCGGCCCGTCCAGCTGGACGCGCAGGTTGTCGCCGTGCCGCTGGATGCCGGTGATGGTGGCCGGCCACGTGTTGCGGGGGCTGCCGTCGGGCCGGCTCGGGTGCAGGGCGACGGCGGCGGGGCGGAACACGACGAACGCGTCGCCGTCGACCCGGTCGTCGCAGGTGAGGGCGAACCCGTCGGCGAGCCGGACGGTGTGGCCGTCGGCGCGGCCGCGGTACAGGTTGAGCCCGACGAGCCGGGCGACGTAGTCGGTGCGCGGCCGGGCGGTGACGGTGGCGGCGTCGCCCTCCTGCACGACGTGGCCGTCCTCCACGATGACGAGCCGGTCGGCCAGGACGAGCGCGTCGAGCGGGTCGTGGGTCACCAGCAGCGTGGCGCCCGGGTGGGCGGCCAGGTGCCGGTGCAGCTCGGCCCGGGTGTCCAGGCGGGTGCGGGCGTCGAGCGCGGCGAGGGGTTCGTCGAGCAGCAGCAGGGTCGGGTCCACGGCCAGGGCCCGGGCCAGCGCGACCCGCTGGGCCTGGCCGCCGGACAGTTGCCGGGGTCGGCGGCGGCCGTAGTCGGCGAGCCCGACCCGGGTCAGCCACGCCTCGGCGGTGGCGTGGGCGGTGCGCCGGTCGGCGCCGCGCCGGCGGGGGCCGAACGCGACGTTGTCGGCGGCGGTCAGGTGCGGAAAGAGCAGGTAGTCCTGGAACACCACGCCGATCGGGCGGCGCTCCGGCGGCGTCCACACCCGGCGGGCGGGCCGGTCCAGGTCGGCGCCGGCGAGGGTGAGGTGGCCGCCGGTGAGCGGTTGCAGGCCGGCGAGGGCGCGCAGGGCGGTGGTCTTGCCGGCCCCGTTCGGGCCGAGCAGGGCGACGACCTCCCCGGCGGCGATGGTCAGCGCGATGTCCAGGCGGAACGTGCCCCGGTCGACGACCAGGTGCGCGTCGAGCATCGCCGGGTCGGAGTGGCCCGTCACGTGCTGCCGATCCAGCGGTCGCGCAGCCCGGCGAGGATGGCCACGGAGACGGTGAGCAGGATGAGGCTGAGCACGATGGCGGCGTCCAGGTCGCCGCTCTCGAGGGTCTGGTACACGGCGAGGGGCATGGTCTGGGTGATGCCGGGATAGTTCCCGGCGAACGTGATCGTGGCGCCGAACTCGCCGAGCGCGCGGGCCCAGCACAGGATCGCCCCGGCGGCGACCCCGGGCGCGACCAGCGGCAGGGTCACGTGGGTGAACGTGGTCCAGCGCCCGGCGCCGAGCGTGGCCGCGGCCTCCTCGTAGCGGCGGTCGGCGCCGCGCAGCGCCCCCTCGACGGCGATGATGAGGAACGGCATCGCCACGAACGCCTCGGCCACGACGACGCCGGTGGTGGTGAACGGCAGCGTGAACCCGAACGTCGTGTCGAGCCACTCGCCGAGCAGGCCCCGGCGGCCGAACACGAGCAGCAGCGCCACCCCGCCGACGACCGGCGGCAGCACCAGCGGGACGGTGACGAACGCCCGGACCAGCCGCCGGCCCGGGAACTCGACCCGGGCGAGCAGCCACGCCAGCGGTACGCCCAGCAGGAGGCACAGCACCGTGGCGAGGGTCGCGCACTGCAGGGACAGCCACAGCGCGGTCAGCAGCCCGGGGGTGGCGAGCCGCTGGGGCAGCGTGCTCCACGGCGCCCGGATCAGCAGCCCGGCCAGCGGCAGGACCAGGAACGCCAGGCCGAGTGCGGCGGGCAGCAACAGGCCGAGCGGCGCCTGCCGGCCCGGGGCAGCGCGGCGGGGCAGCGCGGTGTCGCGCCGTCCCGGCTCGTCGTCCGTGGTCACGGGGCCTGGAAGCCGGCCTCGGTCAGGACCGTCTTGCCCTTGTCCGACAGCACGTACGCGATGAACGCCTTCGCCCCGGCCGCATTCTTGGCCGCCTTGAGCGCGACGATCGGGTACTCGTTGATCGCCCCCGCCGACTCCGGGAACTCGATGCCCTCGACGTCCGCGGTGGCGACCTTGGCGTCGGTGCGGTACACGAGCGCGGCATCGACCTCGCCGAGCCTCACCTTCGACAGGGCCGCCTTGACGTCCTGCTCGAGCGTGACCGGGGTCAGCTTCACGCCGGCGGCGCCGAGCGCCTTCTTCGCCGCCGCGCCGCACGGGACCGCCTCGGCGCACAGCGCCACCTTGACCCCGGGCTTGGTCAGGTCGGCCAGGCCCTTGACCGCCTTCGGGTTGCCCTTCGGCACGGCGATCACGAGCTGGTTCTTCACGAACGTCGTCGGGGTGCCGTCGCCGTTGCCGGCGTCGGTGACGGTCTTCATGTTCGCCGGCGCCGCGGAGGCGAACACGTCCGCCGGGGCGCCCTGGTTGATCTGGGTGGCGAGGGTGGAGCTGCCGCCGAAGTTGAACTTCACCGTCGCGCCCGGGTTCGCGGCCTCGAAGTCCTTGCCGAGCTTGGTGAACGTCTCGGTCAGCGACGCCGCCGCGAACACGTTCACGGTGCCGGTCACGCTCGGCGCGGCGGCACTCGTGGCGCCCGTGGTCCCGGTCCCGGCGGCGGGGGTGTCGGTCTTGTCGCTGCCGCAGCCGGTCACGGTCAGCGCCGCCGCCGCCGCGACAGCGGCGAGCGTGGTGCGCGCGCGGTGCAGTCTCACGTGGTCCTCCCTCTATGTGCCACGGCCGGGGTGGACCGCTCCACCACCACCGTGGTCGACTTGATCACTGCCACCGCGACCGACCCGACCTGCAGATCGAGCTCGTCGACGGCCTCCCGGCTCATCAGCGACACCAGCCGGAACGGCCCGGCCTGGATGTCGACCTGGGCCATGACCGTGTCCTTCACCACCGCGGTGACGATTCCCCGCAGCCGGTTGCGCGCCGACGTCTCGGACCGCCCGTCGGGCTCCACGCCCTGGGTGCGGACGAAACCGGCGAGCTCGACGCCGTCGATCGTGCGGTGGCCGTGCTCGTCGCGGCCCGCCTGGAGCCGGCCGGCGTCGACCCACCGCCGCACGGTGTCCACGCTCACCCCGAGCAGTTCGGCCGCCTCGCCGATCCGAAAGACCGTCACGGCCATCACCGTACCGCGCCGCACTTGCGGCCTTCTACCCACCGATCGGACCGCATCCTCGGCATGGTTTAGGCGGAACAGCCGCCGCATCTGCATCATGGCTACATGGCCGAGCAGGATCGGCGGTGGGCCACGGTGCTCGACCATCTCGCCGCCGCGCTGCTCGAACGGGCCGCGCGGGTCGTGGTCGACGGCACTGACAGCGCCGCTTGCGCTGCTGGCCGACCGGCTCGCGGAGCGGCTGCACGCCGCCGACCGGCACTGCGTCCGGCTCACCGCGGCCGCGGGCGTCGCCGAGGACGACGGATGGGCGGTCCGCTCCGCCGGCCGCGTGGTCATCGCCGACGGGGGCCGCTGGCGCGACCGGCTCCCGTCCGGCTCCTGGGACCTGACCGTCTGGGTCCGCACGCCGCCCGCCACGGCCGCACCCTGCGCCCCGACGAGCCGCTCGCCGAGCCGGTGCTGCGCTCCGTCACCGGCCGCACCGGCTGGCGGCTCGTCAGCTACGACGACCCGCCGCACCGCTTCCACGCCGTCGCCGTCCGCCGGTGACCGGCCGGCGGGGCCGCGCTAGACCTTGATCCGCTCTCCCGCCGGGTCGAAGGGCGGGCGCCGGTGTACCGTCGCGGGCACGAGCCGGCCGCCGACGTTGATCTCGAAGGCGCCGCCCTCCCAGGCCGTGACGTACGCCAGGGCCACGCACGCGCCAAGCGTCTCGCCCCAGGCCGCCGAGGTGACCTGGCCGACCGGGCGCCCGTCGCGCCGGACCAGTTCGCCGCCCCACATCATGACGTCCGGGTCGCCGGCGACGAGGGAGACCAGGCGGCGGGCCGGGCCCTCGGCCTTGGCCCGTTCGACGGCGGCGCGGCCCAGGAACGGGGTGTCCGAGCGCAGCTTGCAGGCGAACAGCAGCCCCGCCTCGACCGGGTTCGTGTCCGGGTTCAGGTCGGGGCCCCAGGCGCGGTACCCCTTCTCCAGGCGCAGCGAGTTGATCGTGTAGTAGCCGGCCGGCGCGATGCCGGTCTCCAGCAGCCGCTCGTAGACGCCGGCGGCGAACTCGGCCGGGACGTACAGCTCCCAGCCCAGCTCGCCGACGTAGGTGATGCGGGTCGCGCGCACAGTGGCGTGCCCGAGGTCGATCTCCCGGCTGGTCGCGAACGGGAACGCGGCGTCGGACAGGTCGGCCCGCGTCAGCGACCGGAGCAGCTCGCGCGACCGCGGCCCCATCACCCCGTAGACGGCGTAGGCGGAGGTGACGTCGGTGGCGGTGACGTGCCGCTCGCCCGTGTGCCGGCGGATCCAGTCGCGGTCGCGCTCCACCGAGCCGGAGCTGGTCACCAGCAGGTACTCGTCGCGCGCCAGCCGGGTGACGGTCACGTCGGACTCGTAGCCGCCGCGGGCGTTGAGCAGGCCGGTGTACACCGCACGGCCGGTCGGCACCGCGACGTCGGCGGTGCACAGCCACTGCAGCAGCTCCTCGGCGTCGCGGCCGGCGATGAGCAGCTTGCCGAAGGACGTCTGGTCGAACAGCGCCGCCGCCTCCCGGGTCGCGCGCTGCTCGGCGGCCGACCACGCGAGCCAGTTCGGTTTGCCCCAGGTGTACTCCAGCGAAGGCGTCACGCCCGCGGGCGCGAACACGTTCACGCGCTCCCAGCCCATCTTCGAGCCGAAGGCGGCGCCCGCGGCCGCCTGCAGGTGGTGGGCCGGGGAGCGCCGGAACGGCCGGGCGGACGTCAGCTCGCGGTTGGGCCACGGCACCTCGTAGTGCAGCCCGAGCACCTCGGCGACCCGGTCGTGCAGCCACTGGTTGTTGCCGTGGAACGGCGCGAACCGGCGGATGTCCACACTGGACAGGTCGCTGGTCGGCTCGCCGGCCACGATCCACTCCGCGAGGGCCCGCCCGGCGCCGCCGGCCGAGGCGATGCCGACCGAGTTGAAGCCCGCGCCGACGAAGAAGTTCCGCACCTCCGGCGCCTCGCCGAGGATGAACTGGTTGTCCGGGGTGAAGCTCTCCGGGCCGTTGTAGAACTTCTTGATGCCGGTCTCCCGCAGCGCCGGAATCCGCAGCTGCGCGTTGTCCATGAGGATGCCGAAGTGGTCCCAGTCCTCGGGCAGGAGCTGGAACTCGAAGGGGTACGGCAGCCGGTCAGGCGCGACCCACGGCTTGGCCTCGGGCTCGAACCCGCCGACGACGAGCCCGCCGA
Organism: Dactylosporangium sp. McL0621; assembly: GCF_049995355.1. Classification (NCBI taxonomy): domain Bacteria; kingdom Bacillati; phylum Actinomycetota; class Actinomycetes; order Micromonosporales; family Micromonosporaceae; genus Dactylosporangium; species Dactylosporangium sp. McL0621. The sequence goes on along the minus strand of NZ_CP188259.1, from coordinate 5,738,407 downwards.
CCTCCTCCTTGAAATAGGTGTACCCGTCCGGGTCGCGCAGGATCGGCAGCATCCGGTGCACGCCGGCGATCGCGTCGGTGACCACGTAGAAGTGCTCGGCCGAGTGCAGCGGCACGTTGACCCCGGCGAGCGCGCCGACCGCCTTCGCCCACTGCCCGGCGCAGTTGACGACGATCTCGGCCTCGATGTCGCCCGCGTCGGTGCGCACCCCGGCGACGGCACCGTCGCGCACGTCGACGCCGAGCACGCGCACGCCCTGCACGATCCGCGCGCCGCGGTCGCGGGCGCCCTTCGCGAGGGAGTTCGTGACGTCGGTGGGGTTGGCGGTACCGTCGCCCGGCAGCCAGATCGCCCCGACGAGGTCCTCGGTGGCCAGGATCGGGTACAGGTCCCGGGCCCGCACGGGGCCGATGAGCTCGCACTCGAGGTCGTAGGCGGCGGCGGACGCGGCGGTGCGCTCGAGCTGGACCATCCGGTCGGGGGTGCGGGCGACGGTGACGCCGCCGCACCGCTTGAAGCCGGTACCGAGCCCGGTCTCGGCCTCCAACTCGCCGTACAGCTGCGCGGAGTACTGCACGAGCCGGGTGCCGCTCTCGGTCGCGCGCAGCTGCCCGACGAGGCCGGCCGCGTGCCAGGTGGTGCCGCTGGACAGCCGCCCCTGCTCGACGAGGACCAGGTCGGTCCAGCCGAGCTTGGCCAGGTGGTAGGCGACGCTGGCCCCGATGACGCCACCGCCGATGACGACGACGCGAGCCCGGTCCGGCAGGGCGCTGCTCATGCCCGCGACGCTAGCAGCGCCGTCGCCACCGCAAAAGGATCTACAGGTCGCCGCTCAGCCCCGCCGCGCCACGAACGCCCTACAGATCGCCGCTCAGCCCCGCCGCGCCACGAACGCCCTACAGATCGCCGCTCAACCCCGCCGCGCCACGAACGCCCTACAGCTCGCCGCTCAACCCCGCCGCGCCACGAACGCCCTACAGCTCGCCGCTCAACCCCGCCGCGCCACGAACGCCCTACAGATCGCCGCTCAGCCCCGCCGCGCCACGAACGCCCTACAGATCGCCGCTCAACCCCGCCGCGCCACGAACGCCCTACAGATCGCCGCTCAGCCCCGCCGCGCCACGAACGCCCTACAGCTCGCCGCTCAGCCCCGCGGCGCCACGAACGCCCTACAGCTCGCCGCTCAGCCCCGCGGCGCCACGAACGCTCTACAGCTCGCCGAGCGCCGTCAGCGGGGACTCGACGCAGTCGGCGATGTAGCGCAGGAAGCCGCCCGCCGCGCCGCCGTCGCAGGCCCGGTGGTCGAACGCGAGGGTGAGCTGGCTGACCTTGCGCACGGTGAGCTCGCCGCCGACCACCCACGGCCGGTCGATGATCCGGCCGATGCCGAGGATCGCGACCTCCGGGTGGTTGATGATCGCGGCGGAGCCGTCGACGCCGAAGACACCGTAGTTGTTGACGGTGAACGTGCCGCCGGTCAGCGCGGCCGGCGCGAGGGTGCCGGCCCGGGCGGCCGCGGTGCGCTCGGCGATGGCGGCCGACAGGGCGCGGGTCGGCATCCGGTGGGCGTCGCGGACGACGGGAACGACCAGGCCGCGGTCCGTCTGCGCGGCAAATCCCAGGTGTACGTGCTGCGGTATGACGATCTCGTCCCGCTCGACGCGGGCGTTGAGCTCGGGGTGGCGGGCCAGGCCCAGCAGCGCGAACCGGGACAGCAGCGCGAGCAGGCTGACCGGCCGCTCCGGCGCGGCCGCGTTGAGCGCGGCGCGGGCCGCGAGGAACTCGGTGGCGTCGACGTCGACCCACACGGTGGCCTCGGGGATCTCGCGGCGCGACCGGCTGAGCTTCTCGGCCACGGCGCCGCGCACGCCCTTGAGCGGGATGCGGGTCTCCCCCGGCTCGGTGGGCACCAGGGCCTTCTCGACGTCGGCGCGGCGGATCAGCCCCTCGGGGCCGGTGCCGACAACGGTCCGCAGGTCGAGCCCGCCCTCGCGCGCGATCCGCCGGACCAGGGGCGAGATGACCCGCACGGGACCGCCGCCGTGCGGCACAGGCCCAACGCCGTGCGGCACAGGCCCAACGCCGTGCGGCACAGACCCGTCGCCGTGCGGCACAGACCCAACGCCGTGCGGCACAGGCCCAACGCCGTGCGGCACAGACCCGTCGCCGTGCGGCACAGGCCCAACGCCGTGCGGCACAGACCCGCCGCCGTGCGGCACAGGCCCAACGCCGTGCGGCACAGGCCCAACGCCGTGCGGTACAGACCCGTCGCCGTGCGGTACAGACCCGTCGCCGTGCGGCACAGACCCGCCGCCGTGCGGTACAGACCCGTCGCCGTGCGGCACAGACCCACCGCCGTGCGGCACGGTCTGGGCCCGGCGGGGGCCGCGGCGGTTGCGGCGGGTCTCGGTCGTGGTGCCGTAGCCGATGAGCACGTTGCCGCTGACGACGCCCGGCTCCTGGAGGCCCTCGACCGGCTCGACCGTGATCAGCGGCGCGCCGACACGGACCACGGTGCCCGGCGGGGCGTGCAGAGCGGTGACGGTACCGGCGAAGGGAACCGGCACCTCGACCGCCGCCTTGGCCGTCTCGACCTCGACGACGGGCTGGTCGACGCGCACGGTGTCGCCGACGCGGACCATCCAGGTGAGCACCTCGGCCTCGGTGAGGCCCTCGCCGAGGTCGGGCAGGAGAAAGTCAGGCATGGTCGTCCCACTGCAGCTTGGCGACGGCGTCGAGGATGCGGTCGGGGTTGGGCAGGTGGTGCTGCTCGAGGTGCGGCGGCGGGTACGGGATGTCCAGCCCCGTGACGCGCAGGATCGGCGCCTGCAGGTAGTGGAAGCACTGCTCCTGCAGGCGGGCGACGACCTCGGCGCCGTACCCGGCGAACCGTGCGGCCTCGTGCACGACCACGACGCGGCCGGTGCGGCGCACGGAGGCGGTGACGGTGGCGTCGTCGAACGGCGAGAGGCTGCGCAGGTCGATGACCTCGAGGTCCCAGCCCTCCGCGACGGCCGCGTCGGCCGCCTCGAGCGCGGTGGCGACCATGCCACCGTAGGCGACGACTGTCACGTCCGGCCCGGGCGCCGCACGAGGGCGCGGTCGATCGCCGGGCCGTCGACGGTGAGCGGCTCGGTCTCCTTGGACCAGTACCGCCGCTTGGGCTCCAGGAAGATGACCGGGTCGGGGCAGGCGATCGCCTGGCGCAGCAGCCGGTACGCGTCCGACGGCGTGCCGGGCGTGACGACCCGCAGGCCCGGGGTGTGCGTGTAGTACGCCTCGGACGAGTCGCAGTGGTGCTCGACGCCGCCGATCCCGCCGCCGTACGGGACTCGCACGACGATCGGCAGGCCCACCTTGCCGCGGGTCCGGTTGCGCAGCTTCGCCAGGTGGCTGGTGATCTGCTCGAAGGCCGGGTACGCGAACGCGTCGAACTGCATCTCGACCACGGGCACCAGGCCGTTCATCGCCATGCCGATCGCGGTGCCGACGATCCCGGACTCGGCCAGCGGGGTGTCGAACACCCGGCCGTCGCCGAACTTGGCCGCGAGCCCGTCGGTGACGCGGAAGACGCCGCCGAGGGGGCCCACGTCCTCGCCGAACACGAGCACCCGCGGGTCGTCGGCGAGCGCGTCGGCCAGGGCGGCGTTGAGCGCCCCGGCCAGGCTGACCGTGGTCGGCCGCTCCACCATGCTGGTCATGCGGCCTCCGCTTCGCTCCGGCCGCACGACCTCCGAGCTGAGCCCATGATGCCCGGCCCCTCCGCTTCGCTCCGGACCGGTCATGCCCGTGCCTCCTCGTCGAGTTCGGCCATGAGCTCGGCCCGCTGCGCGAGCAGCGCCGGGGTCGGGGTCGCGTACACGTGCTCGAACAGCTCCACGGGGTCGACCACGGCGTCGGCGTTCATCGCCTCGCGGACGTCCGCCGCGAACCGCTCGGCCTGCTCGGCGAACCCGGCCTCGGTGGCGTCGTCGAGGAGGCCGGCGTCGTGCAGGTACACCCGCAGGCGCTTGATCGGATCGCGCTCGAGCCACGCCCGGACCTCGTCGGAGTCGCGGTAACGGCTGGCGTCGTCGGCGTTCGTGTGCGCCTCGATGCGGTAGGTGAGCGCCTCGATGAGCGTCGGGCCCTCCCCCGCGGCGGCGTGTTCGACCGCCTCGCGCACCACCGCGTGGACCGCGGCCGCGTCGTTGCCGTCGACGAGCCGGGAGCGCATGCCGTACCCGACGCCCTTGTGCGCCAGCGTCGGTGCGGCGGTCTGCTTGGACAGCGGCACGCTGATCGCGTAGCCGTTGTTCTGCACCAGGAACACCACGGGCGCCTTCCACACCGCGGCGAAGTTCAGCGCCTCGTGCGTATCGCCCTCGCTGGTGGCCCCGTCGCCGAGCAGTACCAGGGCGACCTGGTCCTCGCCCTTGAGCCGCGCCGCGTGCCCGAGGCCGACGGCGTGCAGGGTGTTGGTGGCCAGCGGGGTGCACTGCGGGGCGACGCGGTACGCGTACGGGTCGTAGCCGCAGTGCCAGTCGCCGCGCAGCAGGGAGAGCACCTCGACCGGCGGGACGGCGCGGGAGACGATCGCCACGGAGTCGCGGTACGTCGGGAAGAGCCAGTCCTGCTCGCGCAGCGCGAGCACGGCGCCGATCTGGCACGCCTCCTGGCCGTGCGAGGACGGGTACACCGCGAGGCGGCCCTGCTTGGTGAGCGCCGTCGCCTGGGCGTCGAAGCGGCGGCCGACCGTCATCCGGCGGTACAGCTCCAGCAGTGTCTCGTTCTCCGGAAGGCTCGCGCCGGCGCGGCGGTGGCCGTCGGCGTCGATCAGGCCGAGCGGGGTGTCGCTCGGCAGCAGCGCCTCGATGGTGGTCACGGGGTTTCCTTCCACCAGGTGGGATGTCCAGCATCATCGGCCCCTCTGCGGCCATTGGTCCAGCGCAGGACTACATTTGGAGACGAATGGACCTGCTTTTGCTCGGATCCGCCGCTTAGGGAGACGGATGGCTCAGCTGGATGAGGTGGACCGGCGCATCGTCGAGGCGCTGCGGGCCGACGGCCGGGCGTCGATGCGCACCCTGGCCGAGGCCCTGCACATCTCGCGGGCCAACGTCTACGCGCGCGTGCAGCGCCTCGAGCACGACGGCGTGATCACCGGCTATACCGCGACCATCGATCCGCAGCGGTACGGCCTGGGCGTCGCCGCCTATGTGTACGTCAACATCAGCCAGCACTCGTGGAAGGCGGTCCAGGCGCGCATCCTCGCGATGCCGGAGGTCGACCACGCCGCGCTCGTGTCGGGCTCGCACGACCTGGTGCTGCTCGTGCGTACCCGCGACACGACCTCGCTGCGCGAGCTGGTGCTGACCCGCCTGCAGGGCATGCCCGAGATCACCTCGACCGAGACGGTGCTCATCTTCGACGAGCTGCCGACCACACCGCGCGTAAATTCTCTGCCATGACAACGCTGGATGAGTTTGCCGCGCTGGCCGCGCGGGAGCACGGCCTCGTGGTGGTCTCGACGGTCCGCGCGGACGGCACGGTCCAGGCCTCGGTGGTGAACGCGGGCGCCCTGGCCCACCCGCTCACCGGCGCGCCCGCGCTCGCCTTCGTCACCTACGGGAAGGTGAAGCTGGGCAACCTGCGCGCCCGGCCCCGCGTGACGGTGACGGCCCGGGCGGGCTGGGAGTGGGCGACGCTGGAGGGCACCGCGACCCTGATCGGCCCGGACGACCCGGCGGTCGGCGTCGACGCCGACCGCCTGCGGCTGCTGCTGCGCGAGGTCTTCAAGGCGGCGGGCGGCGATCACGAGGACTGGGACGAGTACGACCGGGTGATGGCCGAGCAGCACCGCACGGCCGTGCTCATCGACCCGGCCCGCATCTACAGCAACGGGTAGGCGGCTTCAGGCCGCGCGCAGCCACAGGGTGGTGCCGGCGGCGGCGGTTATCCGGCCGTCGCCGAGCATCAGCAGCGAGCCCATGCGATCACGCTACGGCGCGCCAGGCCACTCGACTGTGGCATTCATAATAGTGAATGTCGATAGCAGGGCCGGCGCCCGCGACGACGTGGAGCGGGCCGGGACCGAGCCCCGGCCCGCTCCTTTCGCCTAACCGAACAGCAGCAGCTGCCAGAGGTCGAACGACTGCACACCGCGCCCGTGGGTCGCCGCGTAGAGCCGCAGCCCGAACAGGCCCGTGCGCAGCTGCATCGTGGTGGTGGTGGGCAGGTTGCGGCCGAGGACCTTCCAGTTCGCCTGGCCCGGCGGGCGGTACAGCACGCCGAGGTCGGTGCCGACGACCAGGCCGCCGCCCCACAGGACCTTCAGCGCGTTGGCCGGAATGTCGGGCAGGTTGGCCGAGATGTCGGTCCAGTGGGCGCCCGCGTCGCGGGACTCGAAGACGTGCCCGACGCCGGCGCCGGGGCCCTCGGTCCACTTGCGGGAGTAGCCGTTGATGGCCACGAACACGTGGTTGGCGTCGGCCGGGTCGACGTCGAAGCCGGACACGTACCGGTTCGGGATGACCCCGTCGACCGGCAGCGTGAGCTGGTGCCAGCCGGTGCCGTCGGCCTTGCCGACCGCGATGCCACGGGTGAAGCCCTGGTTGTTGCACGGGCCGCACCAGCCGACGTAGACCATACCCCCGGAGATCGAGACACCGGTGGCGACGTGGCCCGGGCCGAGGTCGAACGCGTTGACCCAGTCCGCGCCCGACTGGATGTTGAAGCCCTTGTGCTGGATCCACACGTGCCGGCCGCCGGCGACCCAGTCGTTGACGTTCTTCGGGTCGGCGGCGATCGGCGCGATGAACCGCGCGCCGGCCGAGCCCAGCGCGTTGTCGGGCGGGGCGATGTTGCGGCTGGAGACCTTGCTCGGGTCGGTCGTCCACGAGCCGTCGTTGACCGCGCAGTTGTTCGTCACCGACAGGGCCAGGTACACGTACTCGGCCGCGATGTTGCACCCGTTGTTCGGGTCGACGATGGTGTCGCCGCCGTCGCCGCCGAAGTTGGAGCCCATCACCCGGTCGCCCGGCCGCAGGATCGACTCGCCGTTGTCCTGCAGGCCGCCGCTGATCGCGACCCCCGCGTTGTGCCCCTGCCGGTCGGCGCCGACACCGACCGAGTAGTACTGCAGCACGTCCATGCTGCCGTCGTTCTGCGACACCCAGTCGGTGGCGTGCCCGGACGCGTCCGCCTGGCCGTTGACGGGACGCTTGTAGATGCCGCCGTCGTCGCCGACGACCACGTACGGCTTGCCGCCGTTGCTGCCGATCGCGGCCGCGTGCTGGTCGGCGTGGACGGTCTGGTGGCAGTCGCCGGTCTGCTTCGACGGGTCGATGCTCCAGCACGCGAAGTTGAAGTTCCAGTACGGGCCGGGCGTCGTCCACGTGGCGCCGGCGTCCTTGGACTCGAAGACCTCCTCCAGCCCGATGTACAGGTGCTTCGGGTCCTTCGGGTCAACCTGGACGAACTGGTTGTACCAGGCCTGAATGCCCGGCATGTAGCCCGGCGCGGTGTTGGCCGAGCCGGACGCGGCCAGCTTGTGGTAGTCGGCCGCGAGCTTCCACGGCCCGAAGGGCGAGCCGCTGTCGGAGACGAACACGCCGTAGAGGTTGCTGTCGCCGTTGGTGGCCAGCATCTCGGGCGACTGCTCGATCGCGTAGTACTTCGAGCCGTCCGCGGACCGGCCGAACGTGACGGCCCCGAGGTTGTCGGGGTCGCTGGCGATGTCGCCCGCGAGGGTCGTCTTCTGCCAGGTGCCGCCGACCTTGGTGTAGAAGCCGTTGTAGTCGTCGCCGCTGCGCCAGCCGATGGCGAGGACCACCTTCGACGGGTCGCGCGGGTCGATCGCGACGTCGTTGGCGATGTTCTTGTACGCCGCGGCGTCATCGGCAGCGTCGGCGCCGCCGGGCAGGAAGGTCGGGTTGGGCGCGAACTCGAGGTGCCACGGCCCGGACAGGTTCGTGGTCGAGTGCGTCCACACGCCGCGGCTGGTCGCCGCCCACACTTTGTCGCCGCCGAAGCGCAGCGCCCGGATCGTGGTGTTCTCCAGCTCCGTGCCGCCGACCCGGTCCGAGCTGCGGAACTCGCCGTGCCGCGGGTCGGCGAGCAGGTAGACGCCGGTGCCGACGAAGCTGGTCGCGCTGGTGTTGGCCTCGCCGGTGGCGAACCACAGCCGGCCGCGGTCGTCGAGGCGCAGGTCGCCGGTGGCCGGGGCGGGCAGCTTGTCGGAGATCGGCTGCCAGTGCCCGCCGCCCGTCGACGAGCGCCACACGCCGCCGTTGGCGGAGCCGGCGTACACGTATCCGTGATCGTCGGCGGCCATGCCGACGACCCGGCCGGTCACGTTGCCCGCGCCGCCGGATGAGTTCGAGTTGATGTCGCGGTACCGCGGGTCGTCCGAGTTGTACGGCAGCCCGGTCTCGTCGACCCACCGGCCGCCGGTGTGTGGCAGGGACTGCAGCTGCGCCCACGCGGCCGAGTACGCCCCCGGCGCCACGATCCCGGGCGCGCTGCGGGCCTCGTTCCACTGGTCGGCCTGCTCCATGATGTCGCTGGAGCCCTCTTCGTCGTCCTCGCCCGGCGCAAGGCTGTTGACCGTGCCCGCCCGGTGTGCGGTCGCGGCGCGGTCGGACGCGTGGGACGGGCGCGGGAGGCTCGGCGCGGCGCTTGCGGGCGCGCCGCCGAGCGTGAGCGCGAGCACCGAGAGGCTCGCGGTGATGAGCAGACGTCGATGCCGAAGCTGCGGCAAGGCCGGCTCCCTCCAGAACCGAGGCGCCGGCCGGGCATGGCCGGCGCATTCACGCCTGATCGGTTCATTGATCGGCTTTCACATCAAGTGAAGCCGATCAACAAACGCGTTCCGGAGGGTGAAGAAGAGGGTTCTCCTATTGACGCCGTTAGCTTAGCCAAGCCTATTCTTATTTCACCAACGCGCTTTCCAGGAGCCGGGCGGTCACGATGGCGAGGCGGCGCCCCTGGTACCGCGCGGCCGTCAGCGTCGCCACGGTCGGAGCACCCTCGGCGCCCGGGTGGGCGATGCCGTACGGGTTGCCGCGCGCGGCGTGGATCGACGGGTCCGTGTAGCCGGGCGGGACGATGAACGCGCCCCAGTGGTAGAACGTGTTGTACAGCGCGAGCAGCGTGGACTCGTTGCCGCCCTGCGGGTTGGCCGCGCTCGTGAAGGCGGTCGCGGCCTTGTCCGCCAGCTGCCCGGTCGCCCAGAGCCCGCCCGTGGTGTCGATGAACTGCTTCAGCTGCGCGGCGATGTTGCCGTACCGCGTCGGCGAACCGAACGCATAGGCGTCCGCCCATGTCAGGTCCTCGTGCGTGGCGGTCTCGACGTGCGGGGTGGCCTCCACGTGCGCGCGCCAGGCCGGGTTGGCGTCGATCGCGTTCTCCGGGGCCAGCTCCGCCACACGGCGCAGCCGCACCTCGGCGCCCGCGTCGACCGCCCCTTCCGCGATCGCCTCGGCCAGCGCGTGCACGTTGCCCGTGGCCGAGTAGTAGATGACGGCGACCTTCGCGCCCATGACGCCTCCAAAACTGGAAACAATTCCGCTTACGTGGTCGAGACTAAGTGGAACTTCTTCCACTTACAAGGGGTGGGATGCTTCTCACGTGAACCGCCGCAAGCCGCCCCCGCTGCCGCTCATCGACCAGCCCCCCGCCGAGCGGGCCGACGCCGCCCGCAACCGGCAGCGGCTCGTCGAGGCGGCGCTGCGGATCGTGGCCACCCACGGCGTCGCCGGGCTCGCGCTCGACGAGGTTGCCCGCGAAGCAGGAGTCGGCGTCGGTACCGCGTACCGCCGCTTCGGCGACGTCGGCGCGCTCGCGTACGCGCTGCTGGAGGAGCACGAGGTGCGTTTCCAGGAGGCGTTCCTGGCCGGCCCGCCCCCGCTCGGCCCGGGCGCGCCGCCGGACGAGCGCATCCGCGCCTTCGTGATCGCGCTGCTCGATCTGCAGGAGGAGCAGTGGGACCTGCGGCTGCTGGCGGTGAAGAAGGCGGCGCTGGGGTACGCCAGCGGCCCCTACCCGACGTACCACCTGCACCTGACGCGGCTGATCGAGGACCTCGGCCGCGGCCTGGACGCGCCGTACGTGGCGAGCGTCCTGCTGGCCCTGCTCACCCCGAACGTGCTCGACCATCAGCGCCGGGTGCTCGCGCTCGACCCGGAGCGCATCCGGCACGGCATCGAGACCGTGCTGGCCGGGCTCCTCTGACACAGCACCCTGTTTTGGTTGCGCTTGAGTTTGGGTGCGCTTTATTGCAGGACCCGCCCGCGCGGGTTCTTGGCCATCCAGCGCTGGTGCTCGCGTTCGAGCATCGCCGGGTACCGACGGAACTGCGGCCCGGCGTCGGCGAGCGCGTCCTCGATCCACTCGCGGGCGGCGTCGGTCGACACACCCCACCGCCACACGAGCGCCTCGCGGGCGCCCCGCTCCCGGCCGAGCAGCCGGGGCCGCACGAGCAGCAGCGGAAAGTCGTGCGTGACCTCGGCGATCATCTGCATCCGCGCGACGGCGTCGTCGACCTCGTACGCGGCGATCGCCCCCTGCCGCAGGTCACTCGCGAGCGCGCGCACCTCGAGGGCGCCGACCCCGAGCAGCGCGGCGACGGCCCGCACGGCCGTGGCCCGCCCGCCGATGAACCTGACCTCAGCTCCCCTGCGCATCGATAGCCCACGATAGTAGATCGCGCCGTTCCGTTCAGCCGCGCCCCAGGATCCCGGGTTCCGAGTTCGCCCGCAGCGCTGTCATGAGCCACTCCCCCGGACCGGCGAGACTCTCGGGCACCGGGCGACCGGTGATGGTGCGGACGAGCCGCCAGTACCGCTCGGCCTTGGGGTTGCTCGCGACCTCGAGCTGCTCCAGCAGCCGGCTGCGCGCCTTGCGCCCGTCCTCGTGCGGCGGATCGACGGTGGCGCGCTGGGTGGGCAGCCAGACCGCGACGATCTCGCCGACAATGGGATCGGCGGAGGGCGAGTCGGCCGCAATCCCGTGCGCGATGGCCGCCTTCGCCTGCTGAACCCAGAACGCGGCGACCTCTTCGGCTCCTCGGGGCTGCGGCCCGGGCGCGATCCGGGCAACGTACTCGGCCGTGCGGCGCATGGACTCGGCCAGGCCGGGGTCTTGGACGAGCTCGGCCAGCTCCAGCCACGCGTCGACCTGCTCGGCGGTGGGATCATCGGGCAACTCGGGCCGCGCGGCGAGCAGCCCTTCGCGGTACGCGGGAACGTCAACCCCGTCGAGCACCTCGGCCACGAACCGCTCGATGATTGCGGCCCGCTCCCGGGCGGACAGCTTCGCGAGCCTCGTCAGCACGGCAAGTTCCGCGGCCCCGGTACCGCGGGCCGCGACCGACCGGAGCACGGCCTGCTGCAGCCTCAGCGCCCGGATCTGAGCCTCGACAGCCCGCGCGTGCACGCCCGCGACCTCGGCGAGATCCTGTTCCTGCCCGACGACGTCGCGGATCGCGGCCATGCCGAGCCCGAGCTGCCGGAGCGTGCGCGCGAGCTCGAGCCGCGCTACGGCCTCGATCCCGAACCGGCGGTAGCCGGCACCGGTCCGTTCCGCGGGCGGCACGATCCCGAGGTCGGACCAGTGCCGGATGAGCTTGACGGAGAGCCCGGTCCGGCCGGCGAGGTCACCGATGCTCAGCAGTACGTCATCCACACACCCATGCTGCGGTCTCCCACCGTGGGAGAGTCAACGCTGGGGCACGCTCATTCGAACGGTCCACAACCGAGCCTTTGGGCAACCACACCGAAGATGTCCTCGCCTCCGAGAGCCGAGAACAGATTCTCCAGCAGTTCGCCGGACCGCTCGACCGAAAGCCGCTCGCCGTTGAGGCCTGTGCCCGACAGGTCACCACCGGCGATCTGGTGCCAGGAGACCGCACCCACTATGCCCAGCGCGACGGACGACTTGTTCCTGTCCGCCTCGACAAATCCGAAACAGGTGCCGGTCGACGCGTCGTAATTCAACTGGTCCAACGAGACGCGGGCATCTTCACCTGAGATCGGGACGGCGAGTACCAGTTCGAACTCCGCCCCCGTCACGATGTTGTTCCGCACGCGCTGACGCAGGTCGACCGGCTGTCGCCCGAATCGCTCGAACGCGACCTCCATCTGCCGGACCAGGTCCATGGGGACCACGGGCCGACCGTCGGAGATAGTCCACTCAAAGGCCATAGTGCACCCAACCGTCGGCAGCGCGAATGGAGATCCTCGAGAATGCCGGGCCACCAGCCATCCTGGTCAAGTGGTCGATGCCGGTGGCCTCCGCGACAGATACCCCATGCGCGCGAATGAACAGGACCGCGCCTTGGCCGCCAAACCCGTTCCTCAGGATGGACCTGCGCGCTTTGTCCGCCGCACCCTTCAATGCGTTGACGTTGTTAGCGCTACCGGGTGCCACTTCCTTGAGACTTGCCGGAATGCCGTTCCAAGTGCCATCGATCCCCGCAGTGTTGCCGACGCCCTGCCCTTCGAAATGGCCGCACAGCTCATCCACCACTTCCTTGGCCTGCACGAACTCGTCGTCCGACAAAACGTTGCGATTGATGGTTCCACAGTTGTGGACCAGGACGGGCAGGTCGCCCGCAACGACATAGTACGTGTGGGTGTCAGCGACGGTGAGGTCGTACATGTCCCGCGCGCCGAGGTAGTTGCGGACCCCGAGGAACTCGGCCGAGGTCCCGGCAGTTCCACCCTGCTCCGTTCCCGATCGCAGATCGCCGGCGCTGACCCACAATTGCTGGGTGCTGTCCCAGAACGGGTGGTTCTGGGAGGTCCTGATCGTGGCAACAGTGCCGTCTGCGGTCTTGACCGCAAGGTCGGTAAGAGCGTGGTCGCGGTTCAGCTTGACCGCGAGCACTGTGCGCGGCGATGTCTCACCTGTCCTTGGATCAGTGGCCTTAACCGCGTCGCCGACCTTGACGTCCTTGATGGGTTTCTGCTTGCCGTCCGCCATCTGGACTTTGGTCTCGGCGGTGAAGCTACAACCCTTCTTGAACGCGCCCTTGGCACCCTGGGCAATGGCCTTCGACTCGGCCGCGGCCGCCTTACCGCCCGCAGACGCGGCGGCCTTGAGTCCGCCGCCGCCCATGAGGGCTGCCTTACCGGCCTTGAGCATGGCACCCCCGACGGAGCCCAAACCGCCCATGAGACCGCCGACGATGGCCCCCTGCGCGCCAGTCTTGAGCATTCCTCCCCAGGAGAAGTTGCCCTTGTGTTCGACCTTCGTCTGGATGGCGTAGGTGACCATGTTGGTCACCGCGCCCGCCAGTGCACCGCAGGCGACGGCTCCTACCCCGGTCACGCCGATGAGTGCGCCGCAGCCGAGCCCGACCGCGAAACCGGCGATGTTGCCGATGATCTCGGCCTTGTGCTCGTCGACCCAGTTGACCGTTGCGGTCGTGGCCTTCTTCAGGCCGCACTTGATCGGGTGGGCCTTGCACCAGGCCTTCTGCTGCGCCTCCTTGGCGCGTTTCTGCCGGTCCAGCTCGGCCTGCGCGTCGCGGTCGTACTGGGCCTGATCGAAGGGCTTGTCCATGTTGGCGGCGCCGGACTTGCCGTAGTACTGCTCGTCCGTCCGCTCGCCGGTCGGGTCGCTGTGAGTGATCGGGCTGTTCTCGGCATACGCATAGGCCTGCAGTTGCTGCGGATCACTGCTGTCCACGACTGGGTCGGCCGAGATGAAGCGGCCGATCGCGGCGTCGTAGTACCGGGCACCGACCTCTTCCAGGCCGGTCGGATCATTGGTTCCGCCGACGAAGCCCTTCTCGTTGGGCCAGGTGATCGAGGCGCCGCGCTGCTCACCGAACGGCTGCTGGCGGCGAACCGTTACTGCCTGTGTGGTAGCCACGATCGAGACGTCAGCGGTGCCTTGGCCGTCATTGGCGAGCCAGGTCAGGCCCGCCGCACTACGCTGGCCGACGATTGTCCCGCCGAACGAGTAGTAGCGGGTGCAGGTCTTCGCCGCGGTCTGCGTGTTGTAGCGCAGCTCCATGCCCGGCAGGTACAACGTCTTGCCTGTTACGTCCTTACGGATCAGGCGGTTGCCGCTGGCATCGTACAGAAACGTGGTGGTGCCGGCGGTGTCGGTGACGCTGGTGAGATGGCCCTCGGCGTCCCATTGCAGAGTTTGGTCGCCATTGGCGCCCGGGCGGCCGGTGGTGTTCCCGGCAATGTCGTACGTGTACGAGGCAATCCGCGTGCCGTTGTTGTCGGTGACGCTGGTACCTGTCAGCGAATGCGGGCGGACGATGTTCGCCGGAGTCGTGCCGGTTGGGTACGTGTAGTCGGTAACGGCGGTGCCGGCGGCCGTACCGTACTGAGTCTGCTGGGTGCGGCGGCCGATCGTGTCGTACTGGTAGTTGACCCGGTACGGGGCCGGGCCGCCCGTCGCGGCCGTCGGGCCGGTCGCACAGTCGCCCGAAGCCGGCGTCCACGCATCCGTAAGCCGCTCATAGCGGTCGTGAAGGAAGCACTGCGAGTCGGCAGTGCCGCCGGCCGGCGTGTCGGCGATCTTCGTGATGGTGCCGAAGTCATTGTACGAGTAATGCAGGTCAGCCACCGTGTTCGGCGACACCTGGTCGCGCTCGGCTTTCAGGCCGGTCACCCGGCCGGTCTCCAGCTCGTACGAGCGCGAGAGGTAAGCGCGAGGGCCGTTGCTGTCACCGTCGTCGGTGCTCACCGTGCTGTTGAACAGGGTGTACTGCGTCGGCTGGGCGAGCGCATTGAACGACGTACGTTCGACGAGCCAGCGACGCTGATCGGCCCCGTAGAACGTGCTCAGGTTGTCGGTCATGCCGAGGGCGTTGTACCCCACGACTGTGGTCTCGGACTGCAGGTCACCGGCGGCCGGAGAGCCGATGCTGTTGATCGAGCCGTCGACGTTGTAGCCCGTATAAAACGTGTAGTCGCCCGCGAGGCCGGTCTCCGCGGTAGGGATGCTGAGGGTTGAGACCGTCGGCTGGTACTGGTCGTTGTATTGCACCGAGGTCGACTTGTACTGCTGCCCGCTGACATAACGGATCGACGAGGTCGGGTAGCCCTTGGCGTTGGTGACGCCGTCTTCGAACTTGGTCGTGTCGTACGTCCAGCCCGCGAGCTGGTTCGCCGCGGTGATCGAGGTCTGGTACAGGCCCGTCTTGCGGTTCAGGTTGTCATAGGTGGTGAGCAGGACTTTGTTGCGGCTGTCAGTGCTCTTGGTCAGGCGTCCGGCGTTGTCGTACTCCTTGGTCGTGGTACCGCTGTCCGGGTCCTTGGAGGAGGTGTTGCGCCCACGCAGGTCGTAGTCGTACGTCCACTCATATCCGGCCGGGTCGACCACTTTAGAGAGCAGACCGCGGCGGTTGTAGCTGTACGTGGTCTTGTCAAAGGTGCTCGGGTCCGAGTTCAAGTTGCCGGGAATCCGGTTCGCGAACTGCCAGAGCTCGGTGGTGCGGCCGTTCTCGTCCGTGCGCGTCAGGCTGCCAGTGCCACCCATCGGCGGCGTGACGGCCGTGTAATCGCCGCCGTAGTACGTCGTCGTGCGCCACCGTTCGGTGTTGTACGGCTGGAAGATGTCCGCGATCTGCCGACCGGCCCCATCGTAGATGTAGCGGCTCTGCGTCGGGATGGTCAGGCCCTCATCGACCGGTGCCACGATGGAGGTGCCCGGCGTCCCCGATGCGTCGTGGTACACGCCGAAGTTGCGCGAGCTCCGGCCGGCGGTGTCGTAGAAGGTGTCGGTGAGCAGACGGCCGCCGGATGGTGAGTCGGTCTGGGTCTGCCGCTCGCGGACCAGGCCGTCAAAGAGCTCGTATGACGTGGTGTAGCCGCCCGACGGGTTCAGTGTCTGCGTCGTGACCGCGTTCGCGCCGTTGGTCCGAATCAGGTAGGCGTACTTCGAGTTGGCTGGCGCGTTGGCCGCCTTGCTCTGGCCGGGCAGCCACACCGCGGTGAGGCGGCCGAGCCCGTCGTATGCCTGGTCTGTGCGCCGGCCGTTCTGATCCACGGTGGATGTGGCCAGGCCCCATGCCGGCTCCAGCGTCGTTGTCATTGTCCAGTTGCGCGGGTTGGTGTCGACGGTCTTGGTGACGGGGCCGGTGGTGGCCGGGGTGTAGTCGGTCTGCGAGTGGTAGTCCATCGCGTCCCAGGACTCCGTGACGCGGCCCAGCACGTCGTATGCCGAGCGGCTGAGCTGGTAGTACGTCGGGTTGGTCGCGCTCCAGACGCTCAACGCCTCGCTCTTCGTCACATCACCCTTCGTCGGGGCGGTGCCGAACGTGGTCGCGTTGTCGTAATACAGGCGGCTGTCACCGATCACATCAGCCTCGGTGATCGGACCCGCCGCCACCTTGTCACAGTCGACCGAGAACGTCTGCGTCCGCTGCTGCGCCGTCATCAGCCACACCGACGTGTTCCGCGGTTCGAACGACGTCGTCGTGCACTGCTCATCGCCCGTCACCGCGTCATCGCCGTAATCCGTCGCGGTCACGACCATGCCCAGCGAGTCGAACGTGTTCTTCGTCGACGAGCGGCGCACCCCACGGCCCGCATCCAGCGTCGTGCGGCTGTGCACCGCCGACGTGTTGATGAACTTCGCCGTCGTCGTAACGCCGTTGATCGTCCGCGTCGCCGTGGCCGCGGACTGCCACGGATCGTTGATCGCGCCGCTGACCTCCGCACCGCCGACACCGTTGAACGTCCGCGACTCCCGGATCATCCCCGAGTAGGCGTCGTCGTCCGGGACGCTGCCACCCTCGGAGTCGACCACGTTCACCGAACGCGTCCCCGACGGCAGGTGATCGCCGTTCATCCCCCGGAAGTACAGCGTCTCCGAGTACGTCCGCTCATCCGGGTTCCCCGGCGCGGTCGGTGCCTCACCCGCCGACGTGCCGACCTTCGCGTAGCCCCGCCACACGTTCCACGTCTTCTGATCCGACGAGATCAGCCCGTCGTCGTCGGCGTAATGCCACGCCGGGTCACCGAGGTACGTGTACTGGTGCAGGACCCGCTTCGACCCGCCCGTCAGATCGTTCTCGATGACCTTGTCCACCACATACTTGTGGAAATAGTCCGTGACCTCACCCGTGATCGGGTCCGGCGTCCACCGCACCGGATAACACCGCAACGTGTTGTTCTCCGGCGACGCCGGCATCCGCGAACCGACCACACAGTCCTTCCCCAGATACACAATCTGGATCTGACCACCGGTCTCCGTGTTGATCGCCGTCAACCGCGACCAGTTCATCGACGGCGACGCATCCACCCCATCCACCCGGTTCGGCATCTGCGTCGGCACGAAACTCACATCAGGCAGATCCGTCTGCCCACCCACCAGGCCGCTGTGCCCGACCTTGTCCAGCCACAACCCCGCCCGGGTCCCGTCCTCCGGATCCGGGAACGTGTGCGTCAGCGTCCACCGCTCGGTGTCGCGCATCGCCGACGTCGACACCTCCCACACCTGCGTCGTGATCGAGGCGAGGCGGCGGGTCGTCCAGAACGACGGCGACGTCTGCGGACACGTCGCCCCACTGTCACAGTTCAAATCCCACGGCGTGTCCGGCCAGTGCGCCTTGTCCTTCGTCCCACACGACGACAGGCACCGATCGGCGTAGCCGTAGTTGATCCGCGCCGCCGGATGCCCCGAGAACACCGTGTCCGTGCCGGTGGTCCAGTCCCCGGCCGTGGTCAGGTTCTCATCCCGCGTCCCGTACACGACGTGGTCGAGGTAGCCACCCCGGTCGTACTGCGTCGCCGTACCGTTGTTCTTGCTGTAGAAGTTCCGGTCGGCGCCGTACCAGTACGACATCGTGTTGCCGTGCGGATCGACAACGAAGTCGAGATTCCACCGGTACGCCTGCGTACACGACGACGCCGCGAACGTCGCACCATGACACGGCTCGCCGGCGTCGTTGCCGAACACCGGCTCCGTCCACGTCGACTGCGTCGCCGTCCCCGCCGGCGCACCCGGCAACTGATTCCGCCCGAACCAGTACTGCGTCCCATTCACCGTGGTGACAACCCACCACTCACCATCATTGTCACCATTGGCCGCACCCAGCTTGTGCTCCACCCGCGACCCGTCATCATTACGCGGATGCCACTTGTTCGGGTCCGTACCATCCTTGATCAGCTCCGAACCCGAACCGTTCAAACTCATCGTCGCGTTGTCCGTCGCCCAGCACATGTCACCGGTCTTCGCCGCCGCGTTCCCGCCAGTCTTCGGATCCTCCGCACACGTCTTGTACCGACGCTCGATATAACCCGACGTCGACAGCTCGAAACCCTCACCCACAATCGACGGCTGATTGTTCGACGTCACCATCCGCCCATCAACCGACTGCGCCGAATACGTAATCTGCAACGTCGGCGACGGACCACCCAACGACGGCGGCGTCCGCATCGGGAACGACCACGAAAAATCACCAGCCGACCCACCAGCCGACCACGTACTCGACGACGACAGACTCGTCGCACCGTAACTACCCGACGCCCCCGAGCTCCCGGCCGTCAGGGCGAGCGTCTTCGCCGTCGCGCCGAGGACGACGTCCGCGGAGACCGTCTTCGTCTTGGAGTCGTTGTGGCTGGGCACGTCGGTGCCCCGGCACTCGGCCCGCTCCGGCGTCGACTGCGCGCACGCGGGCAGTTCCACCAGCTTCAGCCGGGTCGACCAGTCCGCGCCGTACGCCGTCGCGAACTTGCTGTAGTCGACCTTCACCCCGACGCCGGCCGCGTCGCTGCCGCCGTCGCCCCGCCCGACCTTGAACAGCAGGCCCTGGACGTTGGCCTTCTTCGCCGCCTGCTGGTCCAGGACCTCGACGTGCACCTTGCCCGGGATCGGCACGCTCGCCGCGCCGATCGTCCGCGCCTGCCGCGTCGTCGTCGGCGTGGTGATCGTGACCGGGCCGCCCGCCACCTTCGCCGCGGCCGGATCCATGTCCGTCGCCGACGCGCCGGGCCAGACCGGGGCCGGGTTGTCCTGCGCCTTCTTCGTGGTGTCCTTGACCGGCTTCCCCGCCGGTACCGGCTTCGTCTTCACGCTCGGCACCTTCGCGGCGCCGGCCGGGGTGAACGGCTTGGCCGGGCCCGCGAACGCAGGCGCCTGCACGCCGAGCGCCACCAACAAGGCCAGGGGCAGGCCCAGCAGGAGACCCCGCCGGAACTTCGAGTCACGCACCAGCGACCTCCGGAGCTGAATGACGGACATGGCGGTCACGCGACCGGCGGGGTGTAGATGACGGCCCGGCTGTCGACGAGCGCGTCGCGGAAGGAGGAGTAGGTCTGCCCGACGGTCCCGTCGGCGTTCTCGATGCCGACGACCGTCCCGAGCCCGCGTTCGTAGGCGTTGTCGAGGCCGGCGTAGTTGAAGGTGATCGTGCCGTTCTCGGCGATGAGCACCTCGGCGTTGACGCGTCGCGACGTGTTGCCGAAGAGGTACATGTCGCGCCACTCGATGACGAACTTGCGGTTCGGCGCGGAGCCGACGACCGCGGTCCGGACGCTGGAGCTGCCGTCCAGGACCAGGTCGTCCCAGAACGGATACAGCGCGGCGTTCGGGCCGGTCGGATCGGGTAGCGCGGCCCGCGCGTCCGGCACCTCGTAGCCGGGATCGGTGAAGCTGACGAAGCCGTTGGCCGAAACCCAGGCGCTGGTGTACGTCTGGCCGTAGAACGTCACCGGGAACGGCAGCGTTATCGGGGTGTGCGCGTCGTCGTCGACGATCGGCAGGACCGTGGTGTCGGCCGGCACGAACGCCTGCGTCGCCGTCGTGCACGTGTAGCCGAACTCGTCCGGTACCGGGGCCAGCGCCAGGTTCGCCACCGTCGGCCCGGACACGTGCCCGGTGACCGCGGCCGTGGCGCAGCCGTCCACCGTGGACACGCTGAACCCGCCCTCCTCCACGGAGGCGAACGCGTAGCTGCCGTCGCTCGCCGACGTGGTCGTGAGGCCCTGGGGCTGCAGCGACACGGTGAGCCCGGCGGCGGGTGCGCCGTTGCGGGCACGGTGCCCGTCACGGTCCCGGTGCCGATCGGCTGGGCGTCGAGCGGGTAGTCGATCAGGATCGCCTTGCCGTTCTCCAGCAGCGGCTGGTTGTAGAGGTACTGCAGGCCGTACTCGCCGCCGGTGCTCTCGATGCCGACCGTCGCGTCCAGGCCCTTCTCGACGTCGTCGGCGTCGATGTCGGCGTAGTTGAAGGCGATGTCGCCGTTCTCGGACAGGATCGCCTCGAACGTGACCCGCTTCGGCGTGCCCCACATCTCGACGTTGCGCCACTCGACGATGTACTGCCGGTTCGGGAACGCCCCGGTGAGCTCGGTGCGGACGCTGGCGCTGCCGTCGACGATCAGGTCCCGCCAGAACGGCGCGACGATCGCGTTCGGGGCGGCCGCCTGCGGGATGGCCGCGCCGGCGGAGGCGTCGCCCGCCGCGCTCGGGTCGGCGAAGGCGATGAAGCCGTTCGTCGACACCCAGGCGGTGGAGGAGTTGTGACCGTAGAACGGCACCACGAACGGCAGCGCAACCTGGGTGGTGGCGTCGTCGCCGCTGAGGTTGAGGAGGCTGCCGTCGGCGGGGTCGAACGCCTGGCTCTGCGCCGTGCAGGTGTACCCGAAGATGTCGGACTGCGGGTACAGCGCCAGGTCCACGTACGTCTGCCCGGTGACCACGACCTCCGTGCTGGCGTACAGCCCGCACGCGTCGCCGACCGCGGTCGACACGGTGTACGTGCCGGCCGTCAGCCCGGTGAACTGGTAGACGCCGTTCGCGTCCGTCACCCGGGTCACGCCGCTCGGGCGCAGCATCACCGTCGCGCCGGCGACCGCGCTGCCGCTGATCGGGTCGGTGACGGTACCGGTGATCGCCGGCGGCGTGCCGACGTTGACCAGCGCGGTGGTGGTCTCGCTGTTGCGGGTGCCCGCGACGGACTCGGCGAACAGCTGGATCTGGCCCTGGGTGAGCGGGGTGACGGTCACGGTGACCGAGCCGCCCGGCGTGGGCAGCGTCGCGGTCGAGCCCGGCGGGTAGATGCCGAGGCCGTACTTGATCGCCGTCACCGAGGGGTCGCCGCCCGCGCTCAGGGTCACCTGCAGCGGCTGGTTCGCCGTGGCGTTGTTGCCGTTGGGGAACGTGACGATCGGCTTCTCCGGCTTGAGCTGGCTGGTGAGCTCCGGGTCGGTGCTCGGCACGACGCGGCCGTAGATGCGTACGTCGTCGACGCCGCCCTTGAAGAAGCTGTCGGCGGCGCCGTTCCACTTGCGCCGGCCGAGCGTGACCGGGCCGGTCGCGTTGAACCCGCCGGAGAGCACGAGCGTCCCGGTCTGCAGTACCCCGTCGACGTACATGCGCAGGGTGTGGGTCGACGCGTCGTAGGTGGCGACGATGTACGTCCACCGGCCCGCGACGGGCGTGCCGTCGGACACGAGGCCGGCGACGACCGGCGGGTTGTCGACGTCGGTGCCGTACATCGCGAACCGCCAGCGGTTGGTGCTGCCGTGGTATCCGAGGGTCCACGCCGAGGTGCGCGTGCCGTCCTGGCCCACCGCGACGTAGCTCGCGCCGCCCGGGTCGAGGGTGTCGACCTTCAGCCAGGCGGTGACGGTGAAGTTGGCGTCGGTCCGCACGGTCGTGGCGGCGCCGGTCGACGGGTCCTTGGTCTGGATCGGGCCGGCCGTCGCGCCGGTGGCGTTGGTGCCGTTGAACTGCAGCGCCTTGCCGGTGCTGCCGCGGCTGGCGATCCACGCCGGGTTGGTCAGCGTGAGCGGGTTGCCGTGGCCGCTCGCGTCCACCGCGGTGGTGCCGGAGCCCTCGTCGAGCCGCCAGCGGGCATCGGGACCGGCGCCGGCCTGGACGCTGAACGCGTACGACTTCGGGGTCGCCGAGTAGCTGCCGCCGGTGTCCTTGGTCCACACCCGCAGGGTGAACGCGTCGTCGGTCGGCGGGGTGATGGTCACCGTCGCCGTGTTGTCCGCGGCCGGAGCCACCTGCGTGGCGTTCGGCGGGGTCGTGCCCGTGTCGAGGGTGTACGCGTAGCCGGCGAAGTCCGACGGCACCGTGGCCGGCGGGAAGAACTTGAACGTCCCCGCCACCCCCGCCCCGCCGTGCCGCTGCCCGTCACTGGGATAGTCCGTCGACGTCACCTGCGACGGCGCCCCCGGCGGCGCGGTGTCCACCTTGAACTCGCACACCTGCGAGAACTGCCCGTCGTCGGTACCGTCGTAGGAACGGGCCTGGAACTGGTACACCCCGTCGTTGACCAGCCGGCCCGGCGGCACACTCACGATCGCCGTCGTCCCCGGCGTGACCGAGTTCTGCATCACCCGGTCGTTGTCGTTGCGGGCACCGCCCACCGGCCACCACCAGAACGACACATTGTGCACCTGCGCCGTACCGTCACCATCACTCGTCCGCGCCCGCAACTCCGGCGTCACCGTCTTCACCACCGGCCGCCCCGCACCCGTCACACACGCACTGCCCGACACCGTCAGCTGATCCGGGGCGTTCGGGTACGAGTTGTACGTCACCGTCAGCAACGCCGTCCCGGCGTCGAACTTCTTCCACGCGTTATGGTTCGCCTCATCACCCGCCCGCAGGCCGATCGTCACACCGTTCCAGTACTGCCCGGCCGCGGACTGGATCAGCCCGGTGATCCCCCACTCACTGCGCACCCGGGTCTTGTTGCAGGTGTGGTTGTCCACAAACGTCTGCAACGAGCTCCAGCTACCCGCATGGTTGCTCCAGTTCGTGTTCGCGTCGATCCCCCCGACCCACCACAGGCTCGTACGCGTGTCGCTGCACGTCCACGAATGCAGCAGATCCATCGAAAACTTCGCGTCCAGCACATGCTTGCCCACATACGAAGACGTCGGCAGCAGGAAGATCGACCGGTAGATCATCGTCTGACCCTCATCGGTGTACCCGACCTTCGCACACGGCACCGCCGTATACGGCGACGGACACCCGTTGCGGTCATAGCTCCAATACGACTGCGACGTGAACCGGCTATTGATCATCGTCCAGGCCGACGCGTTGAACGCCGGATCGATGAACACCGGAAACTTCGTCGCACCCCCGCGCAGCACCTGCAGATCCGGCCGGATCACGACATCGCCGCCCTCGACCGCCACCGGCATCCGCGCGGTACGGCTCTGCACCCCGACCGCCTTCGCGTCGGCCGGCACACCGCCGGAGGAGTCCCACATCGCCGGCGTACCCGAGGAGAACATCGGCGCGCCGCTACCGTCGACATAACTCACCGACCCCGCATCACCGGTCTTCACCCGCAGACCCTTGGTCGCGGTGCGGAACCGCACATTCTCCAGCGCCCGCTGCTTCGCCGCCTCCGGCGTCTTCACCACCAGAACCTCGGAGTAGCCCTCAACCTCGGCGGTCAGCTGCAGATCCACGCCGGGAAGCACCTCCGGATACGTGGCGGTGCGGCCCTCCACCTTCGGCGCGGGCAACGCCGTGGGCCACGACAGCGCCAGCTCACCGGACCCGCGCCGCAGCGACACCAGCGGACCGCTGCCACCACCCGAAAACGTCGTACCCAGCCAACTCGCCACCGGCGCATACCCGGACGACGTCTTACGCAGCATCGGATCCGGCGCGGTCC
This sequence comes from Dactylosporangium sp. McL0621, assembly GCF_049995355.1. Taxonomy (NCBI): domain Bacteria; kingdom Bacillati; phylum Actinomycetota; class Actinomycetes; order Micromonosporales; family Micromonosporaceae; genus Dactylosporangium; species Dactylosporangium sp. McL0621. The sequence continues at coordinate 5,714,812 of NZ_CP188259.1, read as the reverse complement.
AGCCGCCGTTCGCGGTCCGCACCCGCTGCACCACCATCGCCTCGGACGACGTGAAGGTCCCGTTCGGGTTCGCGAAAACCTGCGCCCGCTCGGTACGCCCCGACAGGACCTCGACCCGGCCCTTACACACGGCCGCCTGCTGCTGCGCACTCGCCGCATCGTTCGCCGTTCCGGGACAGGCGACCGGCTTGGGCGCGGCCGCGGCCGGGCCCGCGAAGGGCGGTGCCACCAGCAATGCGACGACGAGACCGAGCAGCGCGATGAGCACGCCGGGCCGAAAATGCGCACGCCGAACAGGCAGACGAATATCCACGCCGGCCACTCCCCCATGATCCAGTTGACTGGTGCGAGGGAAGGCTAGGAGTTACCTGGGAACGCGGTCAACGGGTCGGGGTGCTGCCATGACCGGCGGGCGCTACTCACGGTCGCTACCCAATGTGAGCGTGCGTGCACGGCACCCTGTTCGAACCGGACGGAGTCTTAACCGTCAGTCGTATTCCGGTGCGTCAATATGAAGAAAATCACGCCCATCTACCTGGCTGAATGCCAGCTCATGGGCGAGTCCGGCGTCCGCCGGCGACGCCTCGGTGCGCTCGACCATCTGGGCGAGCCGCTCCACCTCCGGCAGCAGCCGCACGGAGATGATCAGCTCGCCGACGCCGGCGATCGCGGCGGCGATGATCGGGCCGGCCACCGGGGCCGCGGCCACCGCGATCGTGGCGATCAGGCCGCTCGCCGCGCGCACGCGCAGGCACAGGCGGCCCAGGCTCGGGAAGGGCTGCGCCGCCGCGGCGTCGACGGCCGCGGCGACGCCGAAGGCCAGGGCGGTCACGGCGACGCCGACGGACGGGTCGGCGCCGGGCATGCGGAGCAGGATCACGCCGGCGAGAGCGAGCAGGGCGGGGCCGGCCTGCGGGGCGAGCGGGCCGCCGTACCGGGCGCGCAGCACCTGGCCGCCGCCGAGCCGGCCGCACGCGGTGAACAGCAGCCACGCGCCGAGCGTGGCCGCGCCGGCCGCGCGCACGGACGTGGGCCAGAGCGCCGCGAGCGCCGCCACGAGGACGCTCAGCAGGCCGAAGCTCGTCACGGCCCACCAGCCGAGGACGCCGAGCAACGGGCGCGCGTGCCGGCCGACCGTTTCCAGCTCGGGTTGCATGGGGGGTCTCCTCGCGGTGTTGCCGGATCGACCACCCTGATACCCATCAGCCCGGGCTACCGAACATATCGGTCATCGTGACTGATGCCGTGGCAGCCAGATGGCAGCCCAGACGCATTTCCCCCTTGCGGTGCACAGACAGCCCCAGACGGTGGCGTTGCGGTCGATGATGTGCAGCCCGTCGCCCGGGAGGTCGACGCGGCGGCGGGCATTGGGCAGTACCGTCGGAGGCCGGGGATCCCCGTCGCGCACGGCCAGATGCAGGTAGCTGCCGCGGCGGCTGACGGTCAGGGTCAGCGGCGTGGCGGCGTGGGTGGCGGCGTTGTGCACGAGCTCGAAGACGATCCGGCGCGCGACCGTGGCGGCCTCCGGCAGGCTCCAGGCCATGCAGGCGTCGTGGACCTGCAGCCGGGCCTGGCTCGGCGCGAAGCCGTCCGGCTCCAGCGTGACGGTGAACCGGTCCGGCGGCGTCGGGCCGAGCTCGACGGCCGCCTCGGCCGCCGGCACGTCGTCGAAGAGCCGCAGCACGCGGTGCCAGAACGGGTTCGCGAGCCGCGCCCGCAGCCGGCCGCGGGCCGGGCGCACCCACAGCAGGAAGACGCCGTAGTCGCGCAGGGCCCTGGCCTGGGCCGCGTGGCACAGCGGCGCGGCGGCGCCGGTGGCGTCGTCGAAGTCGGTGAGGTCGACGATGACGGCCCGGGGGCAGGCGACGAGCGACTTGCCGATGGTGGTCCGCAGCCGGTGCTTGTGCTCCGTGGTCAGCGAACCGGCGACGGTGACCCAGGTGATTTCCCGCTCGAGATCATGACGGGTCTCAATGGTCATCATGGGCTAACCATAAAACGAACCCGTTGAACCTGAACCCGTCCGCGGAACGAACCACCATCCGTGGTGCAGACAGCCGGAAACCGCCGGTCCGGCGACCCCTGAGGGGTTACCGGGCCGGCGGCACGGGCCGGGCCGGTCAGCGCAGGGACGGCTCCGGCGGCACGACGAGCACCTCGCACCCGGCCTCGGCGACGATGCGCTGACCGGCGCTGCCGTCGAGCAGATGGGCGACGCCGCCGTGGGTCGGGCCGCCGATCGCGACCAGCTGGGCGCCGACCGCCTTGGCGTGCCGGGCGATGAGGCTGCCGGCGTGGCCGTGGTCGGCGACGCTGCGCAGGACGTGGCCGGACGCGGCGACGCCGCGGGCGGCGAGCCCGTCGAGGGCGGCCTGGACGCGGGCGCGGGCCTGCTCGTAGGTCTCCCGGTCGACGGCCTCCTCGCCGACGACCGCGATCTCGTGGACGTGCAGCAGCTCCAGCGGCGCGTGCAGCTCGGCGGCCCGTTCGGCCGCGGCCGCGGTGACGGCGGCCGCGTTCGGGCCCGAGTCGACGGCGACGACCACCGGCCGGTTGCCGTTGGCCGGTCCGGTGCGCCCGACGGCGACGATCTCGCCGATCGGCTCGGCCTCCTCCGCGGCGGCGGCGTTCTCGGCGTCGGTGAGGATGCGGTGGCCGGTGGCCAGCACCGCGATCGCCAGGAGGAAGGTCGCGGCGCCGAGGTAGAACGGCACGTGGATGTTGTAGTGGTCGGCGAGCTTGCCGGCCGCGAACGGGGCGAGGCCGCCGCCGATGAAGCGCACGAAGCCGTAGGAGGCCGAGGCGACCGGCCGCGGCACCGGGGCGACGGTCATGACGGCCTGGGTGGTCAGGGTGTTGTTGATGCCGATGAAGGCGCCGCACACGATGACCGCGACGATGACCGTGGCCGGCGAGTCGGTGAACGCGGCGATGACGGTCATCACGACGCCGAGCAGGAACAGGTTGACGTACAGCGTCCGGGCCGTGCCGAAGCGCCGCTGCAGCCGCGGGGCGACCGCGACGCTGAAGAGGGCGACGAGCAGGCCCCAGCCGGTGAAGACCAGGCCGAGCTTGTGCTCGTTCAGGTGCATCGGGTACGGCGCGTACCCGAGCATGGTGAAGAAGCCCCAGTTGTACAGCACCGCGGTCAGGCTCATGATCAGCAGCCCGCGGTGGCGCAGCGCGGTGAGCGGGGCGGCGATCGAGGTCCGCACGGCGGGCGTGGTCGTCTTCGGCACCAGGAAGATCGTCGCCAGCAGCGCGATGAACATCAGCACGCTGACGCCGTAGAACGGGCCGCGCCAGCTGATGCCGCCCAGGGTGCCGCCGAGCAGCGGGCCGACCGCGATGCCGATGCCGAGCGCCGTCTCGTACAGGATGATCGCCCCGCTGAAGCCGCCGGTCGCGGACGCCACGATGACGGCGAGCGAGGTGGCGATGAACAGCGCATTGCCCAGGCCCCAGCCGGCCCGGAAGCCGACGATGCCGCCGATCGTGTCGGAGGTGCCGGCGAGCGCCGCGAAGACGACGATGATCGCCAGGCCGGCGATGAGGGTGTACTTCGGCCCGATCCGGCTCGACACCATGTTCGTGATGAGCATGGCGACCGCGGTCACGAGCAGGTAGCTGGTGAACAGCAGCGACACCTGGCTGGGCGAGGCGTGCAGCTGGGCCGAGAGCGCCGGCAGGATCGGGTCGACCAGGCCGATGCCCATGAACGACACGACGCAGGCGAACGCGACGGCCCACACCGCCTTCGGCTGGCGGAACGGGCTGGCCGCCGCCGGACTGTGCTGGCTCACATGCATGAGGAGGTACTCCCGGGAAGGGTCTGGTAGGTGGTGACGAGCCGGTCCAGGGCGGGCAGGGCGGCGGCGAGCGCGGCGCGGTCCGCCGGGTCGAGGCGGTCGGCGAGCCCGGCCAGCAGCCGGGCCCGGGTGTCGCGGCGCCGGCGCAGCACCTCGGCGCCGTCCTCGGTGAGGTGCACCATCACCACCCGGGCGTCGTCGGCCCAGGAGCGCCGCTCGGCGTAGCCGTCCTGCTCGAGGCGGGACACGAGCTGCGTCATGGCCGGCTGCGTGATGCCTTCGCGCGCGGCGAGCTCCGAGATGCGGCACGGGCCGTGCACGTCGAGCGTCCGCAGCACCGCCGCCTTCGACAGCGAGACCTGGTCCGCGGGGGCCAGCCGCCGCAGGAGCGAGACGACCCGCTCCAGGCTGTTGGCGAGGGCCACCCCGTCGAGGATCTTGGACACACAACTTTTATATCACGTGCTTATATTCAGGCGTTATGCTTCTGGGTGTGATCGAACCCTCAAGCACCCCGGGGGACGGGCCCGGCACGATCCTCGTCGGCGTCGACGGCTCGACGTCCTCGCTGCGGGCCGCCGCGTACGCCGTCGGGCTGGCCCGCCGCCAGCGCTGCCGCCTCGTCGCGGTGTACGTGCGCACGCTGCCCGCGACCGTGCTCTCCCTGGCCGACACCGGCGGCGGGGCGGCGACGAACGTGGTCGACGCGCACGACGCCGTGGAGCGGCAGCTGCGCGACGCCGTCGAGCACTACATCCCGCTGCTGAGCGTCGACGCGCACCTGGTCGTGCGCACCGGCGAGCCGTACACCGAGCTGGTCGACGCCGCCCGGCAGCTCAACGCGGACGCGGTAATCGTCGGGCGCTCGGCGAACGCGCTGCACCGCATCGCCGGCTCGGTCGCCGTCAAACTCGTGCGCTGCGGCCGCTGGCCGGTGACCGTGGTGCCGTGATCAGGCGCGCGACCACCGCTTGCGGCGGCCGGCCGGTGACCGTGGTGCCGTGATCAGGCGCGCGACCACCGCTTGCGGCGGCCGGCCGGTGACCGTGGTGCCGTGATCAGGCGCGCGACCACCGCTTGCGGCGGCCGGCCGGTGACCGTGGTGCCGCGATCAGGCGCGCGACCACCGCTTGCGGCGGCCGGCCGGTGACCGTGGTGCCGCGATCAGGCGCGCGACCACCGCTTGCGGCGGCCGGCCGGTGACCGTGGTGCCGCGATCAGGCGCGCGACCACCGCTTGCGGCGGTCCGCCGGTGACCGTGGTGCCGTGATCAGGCCCGGCGCCAGCGCACCAGCGCGTCCTCCGACGCCTGCACCGCCCCGATCGCGGCCAGGTGCTCCAGGTGCGCGAGCGTCTCACCCAGGGCCATCCTCCGCAGCATCCCCACCAGCGCGTCCCACCCGCGCGACCACGTGATCGCCGCCGCGACCGCCCACGCGGACGGCGCGCCGAGGGCGTCGATCGCGCGCAGGATCTCCCCGCCCCGCTCGTCGTGGTGGCGCACGAGGTCGGCGGCGCGCGTGTCGAGGCCCCGGAAGCGGTACTCGTGCGCCGGCAGTGCCTCCTCCGCCCCGAACTTGCCGGTCAGCCCGAGCGAGGCCAGGTAGTCGCCGAGCGGGTTGCCCGCGCTCGCGGCGTGGACCGTGATGTTGGGGCTGATCCGCGGCAGCAGATGGTCGCCGGTGAGCAGCACGCCCGCGCCGGACTCGTGCAGGCAGAGGTGCCCGGGGGTGTGCCCCGGCGTCCAGACCGCCCGCAGCTCGTGCCGCGCGAGGGGCAGCCGGTCGCCGTCCTCGATCGCGCGGTCGGGCTCGGCCATGTGCAGGAGCTCCCCGAGCCGCTCCGGGGAGATGGCCAGCGCCTCCGCCTCGGCCTCGGGCGCGCCGTGGCGCAGCAGCCAGGCGCGGTCGGTCCCGGGGTCGCGGCCCCGCCACGAGCGGGCGGGCAGCGTGCGGGCCTCGGCCGGGTGCATGCCGATCCAGGCGCCGGTGCGCTCGCGCAGCCAGCCGCTGAGCCCATGGTGGTCGGGGTGGATGTGCGTGACCACGATCCCGGTGATGTCGGCGAGGTCGGCGCCGGCGGCCCGCGCCCCGGACGTGAGCGCGGCGCGCCCCTCGGCCGTGTCCCAGCCCGGGTCGACCAGCAGCGCGCCGGCGTCGTCGAGGAAGAGGTAGCTCAGCGTGTACCGCAGCGGGTTGTCCGGAATCGGCACGGGAATCGACCACACGTCGGGCCGGACCCGCTCGACCGGCGGCAGGACCCGACGCTGCCAGGCCTGGTGCTGGTCGGTCCCGGTGACGATCACGCCGCGTTCGTCGGCCGCAGCGCTCATAGGCGTCATGCTAGCCACAACGGTCACGGTTCGGCCGGGCCGGCGGCTGTCCAACCGGTCACATGCCCGCACAACAGGCCGGTCGCGACCACCAGGCGCGCGACCGCCGTGTCGGCCGCCGCGGCGCCGATGCCGACGGCGGCGAGACCCACCGCGGCGTACCGGCGGTGCGCTGACGGCACCGGCCCGGGCGCGAGCGTCAGCCCGGTGTGCCGCCCGGCCTGGTCGAGCGCGGCGAGCAGCGCGTGCGCCGGACCGCGGGCCTCGACCGGAACGGCGTCGGCGCGGTCCCCGGCCCCGGCGACGTGGATGACGAGCGGGGTCGCGCCGGCCTTGTGCAGCTGCCGCGCGTGGTGGGCCGAGCCCTGCGCGCCGAGCAGCGCCACCGACAGCCCCGCGGCCCCCGGCAGCGCCGCGGCGAGGACCCGGGCCGCCTCCAGGACGACCGCCACCCCGCCGGCGTCGTCGGCCTGGGCGGTGAGCAGCAGCTCGGGGGCGGTCCCCGAGCGCCAGCGGCCGTGCCGGTTGACGCCGGGCCGGTCGAGCCGGCGGATGGGCGTGCTGCCGGCCAGCCAGGCGTCGCCGGCCGCGGCCGCGCGGGCGACCTCGGCGTGGATGCCGGTGTCGAGCGTGAGGATCGGCAGCGGTCCCGGGTTGGGTCCGGTCCGGATGGTGTACCGCCAGCCGTCCGCATCCACCCCGCGCGGGACGAGCAGCCCGAGCGCGCCGTGGGCGTGGCCGTACGCGGCGAACAGGGTCATCCCGGCCGGCACGACGAGCCAGCGCCCGGCCGGATCGCCGCCGCCCGCGACGACGAGCTCGCCCCGCCGGACGAGCGGGCGGTCGGCCGACGCCAGGTGTACCGCGACCTCGCGCCCGGCCGCGAGGGGGCCGCCGGACCAGCGGACGCTCGGCTCGGCGTACACCTCGGGGACGAACGGCACCGTGAACGGCTCGGCCGTCACCGCCGCGCCGGCATCCTCGAGGACGTGGCGCGGGTCGTGTGCGGCGACGGTGGCGGCGAGACGCTCGCCGGAGACCCCGGCGAGCGCACGCGGCAGCGCGTCGTCGGCGCAGGTGGCCATCGTTCAACCGTTGCACGGTATTTCGAGATCTGTCAAGCTAGACACATGTCAAATCAGCTGGTCGTGCTCACCGGAGACGCGTGCTGCACCCCGATCGCGCGGGAGCGCATGCCCGCCGAGACCGCGGCGGTCCTCGCGCCCGCGTTCAAGGCCCTCGGCGACCCGGTGCGGCTCCAGCTCATGTCGATGATCGCCAGCGCGCCCGAGGGCGAGATCTGCGTCTGCGACCTGACCCCGGCGTTCGAGCTGTCGGGCCCGACCATCTCGCACCACCTGCGCACCCTGCGCGAGGCCGGGCTGGTCGACGCCGACCGGCGCGGCACGTGGGTCTACTACCGCGCCCGGCCCGGCGTGCTGCAACAGCTGGCGACGCTGCTCTCGGTGGATTCCGCGTGACCGTGGGGCGCCGGCACCACCTGATCGTCGACTGCCCCGACCCGGCGGCGAGCGCGCGCTTCTGGAGCGCGGTGCTCGGCGAGCCGGTCACCTACGACGACGGCGACTTCGTGGTCGTGTCGGCCGACACCACCACGTCGGGGCTGGCCTTCCAGCGCGCGCCGGGGCAGCCGCGGCCGACCTGGCCCGATCCCGCGGTACCGCAGCAGATGCACCTCGACGTGATGGTCGACGACCTCGCCGCGGCCGCCGGCGCGGTCGTGACGCTCGGGGCGGTACAACTGCCGGGCGATTTTGTGTTCGCCGATCCCGCCGGGCACCCGTTCTGCCTGGTCCAGCGCCCGGGCTGGGCGCCGCCGATCGGCTGACCGACAGGCGCCGCCGGGCGGTACCGTCGAGCTGTGCATCAGCTGTTCGAGGCGGCCGGGTCGCTGCGCGAGGCGTACGCGAAGGTCGACTGGGCCGCCACCCCCCTGGGGCCGGTGGCGTCCTGGAGCCCGGCCCTGCGCGGGGCCGTCGAGCTGGCGCTGCGCACGCGGTTCCCGGTGACGCTCTTCTGGGGGCCGCAGTTCGTGATGGTGTACAACGAAGCCTATGCGCCGATGATCGCCGAGAAGCACCCGGACGCGCTCGGCACGCCGGCCGAGGTCGTGTTCGCCGAAATCTGGGGCGACATCGGGCCGATGCTGGAGCAGGTCCGCGCCGGCGGCGACGCCACCTGGGTCGAGGACTTCCGCCTGGAAATGCTCCGGCACGGCTTCCTCGAGGAGTGCTACTTCACGTTCTCGTACTCCCCGGTGGTCGGCGACGACGGCCGGGTCGAGGGCGTCGTCGACATCGCGTTCGAGACCACGACGCAGGTCCTGCTCCACCGCCGCCTGCAGCTGCTCAACACGCTGCAGGACCGGCTCGCCGCCGTCCACCACCGCGGCGAGGTCCTGCAGCGGGCCATGCCGGTGCTGCACGCCGACCCGCACGACCTGCCCGACGTCGAGATCGCCGCGGCCGACGACCCGGGCGACGTGGTGGTCCGCGAGACGGCGGCGGGAAAGGTGGCGACGGTACGGCTGAGCGCCCGCAGGTACACCTCGGGCGACCTGATGCTGCGCACGACCCTGAGCCCGCGCCTGGTCGCCGACGACGCGTACCTGATCTTCGTGCGGCTCGTCGGGGCCACGATCACCCAGGCGCTGGACCGGGCGCGGCTGCGCGAGACCGAGCGCCGGGTCGCCGCGATCGAGCGGGAGATGTCCGCGACGCTGCAGCGCAGCCTGCTGACCCCGCCGATCGGCACGGAGCACTACCAGGTCGCCGCGCGCTACCTGCCCGCGCTGGAGCACGCCCGCGTCGGCGGCGACTGGTACGACTCGTTCCTGCTGCCCGACGGCACCCTGACCGTCGTCGTGGGCGACATCACCGGCCACGACCGGTACGCGGCGGCGACCATGGCCCAGGTCCGCAGCATCCTGCGGGGCATCGCGTACACCCTGCTCGGCCCGCCGTCACGCATTCTGACCGCGACCGACGAGGCCATGTCCGGCCTCGGCCTGGACACCTTCGCGACGGTGATCCTCGCCCAGGTCAGCGCCGAGCCGGGCACCCCAGCCCCCTACACGCTGCGCTGGTCCAACGCCGGCCACCCGCCTCCGATCCTGCTCGCCCCCGACGGCCACGCCCGCCTGCTGCGCCACCCGCCGGAACTCCTGCTCGGCACCGGCCTGCCGGCGACGCGCAGCGATCACACCGTCACCCTGGCGCCCGGCAGTCACGTGGCCCTCTACACCGACGGCCTGATCGAGCTGCCCGGCGAGCCCCTCGACGACGGCCTGGACGGCCTCGCCGAACTGCTCACCGACCGGCAGGACCTAACCGCCGACCAGCTGTGCGACCACCTGCTGGCGACGTCCAGGACCGGCAACGCCGACGACATCGTCGTCACCGTGCTGCGGACGGGCCGCTGATGCGCCCCCGCGGCACCAACGACCTCGTGAGCCTGCCAGAGGCGCGTTAAGAATTTGTTGTACCGCCGCCGCGCCGACGATCCTCAGACCCGCAGGCCGGCCTCGCGCAGCAGCTCCTCCCGCCGCTCGGCCGGCAGCCGGTCCACGTACAGCACCCCGTTGAGGTGGTCGGTCTCGTGCTGCAGGCACCGCGCGAAGTACCCGGTGCCGGTGACCGTGATCGGGTTGCCGTGCCGGTCCTGCCCGGTGACGGTCGCGACCGCCGCGCGGGGCAGCGACCCGCGTGGCCCGGGCACGGACAGGCAGCCCTCGTCGCCGTCGGCGGGCTCGGCCAGCGGCTCCAGCACCGGGTTGACCACGTGCCCGACCTGCCGGGCGTCGTCGGCGTCGGGGCAGTCGTAGACGAACACCTGCCGGTCGACGCCGATCTGGTTGGCCGCGAGCCCGACGCCGCGCGCCTCGTACATCGAGGCGAACATGTCGTCGATGAGCTCGCCGAGCGCGTCGTCGAACTCGGTGACATCGGCGCAGCGGCGGTGCAGGACGGGGTCGCCGTAGTTGACGATCGGGCGCGCGGTGGGCATTGATCAACAGTACCCGCCCGCCGCCGTCACTTCCGCAGTACTGCCAGGGCGTCGGACCAGGCGACCACCTGGTCGAGGGTGGCGCTCAGCGCGTCGAACTGGTGCGCGGGCGTGCTCGACGTGCTCTCGGTCGGCGGTCTGCACGACCGCGTCCAGCACGACTACGTCGTGAACGGCCTGCTGCACCACCTGCGCAAGCGCGGCATCGTCAAGGACGGCTATCTGGGCCCGACGCTGCGCGACAACCTCGGACTGCCGCTGTGACCGTGGCCGCCGGCCGGACCGGATAGCACGTCAGGTCGCCCGCCGGCGGCGGCTGTAGGCGCGCACCCGCGCCCGGTTGCCGCAGTCGTCCGGGTCGCACCAGCGCCGGCTGCGGTTGCGCGTGGTGTCCAGGAAGAGCCATCCGCAGCCTTCGCCGTCGCAGCGGCGCAGCGTCGAGAGGTCCGGCCGGCGCAGCAGCTCGGCCACGGCCAGGGCCAGGTACGGCACCGGCCGATCGGCCGGGACGGTCTCCGTCAGGGGCAGGCGGTCGGACACCCGCGCCTCGGCGAGGGCGGCCCGCCAGGCCTCGTGCACGGTCCGCACGTCGTCGCCGGTCGCGGGCTCGCCCGCGAGGTGTGCGTCGATCAGGCCGATCGCCGCCCCGCGCAGGCCGCGCACGCGCTCCAGCGCCGCGTCGTCGGCCCGCGCCCGCGCGCCGGTCGCGGCCTCGAACCAGTCGGCGAGCAGCGTCGCGGAGCCGAGCCGGTCGACGCTCCGCGCCGGGTCCAGCCGCCAAGACAGCGTGTTGCACAGGTCGAGCGCCAGGTGGCCGCCGATGAAGCACCATTGGTACACCCTCAGTAATCTACATGCTCTAAAGGTGTTTAGGCCATGTGAGCGCCGGAGAAGACGAAGGCATGGGTAACGGCATTCGGGTGGGCGTCGGGCTCGCCGCGGGCGCGTTCCTGCTCGCGGTGGGCTTCGGCGCGTTCGCGGTGACGCACGGCTGGCCGGCCTGGCTGGCCATCGCCATGTCCGCGGTCGTGTTCTCCGGCTCGGCCCAGTTCGCGCTCGTCACCGCGCTCGCCGGGGGCGGCGGCATCGGCCCGGCGCTCGTCGGCGGCGGCATCGGCCCGGCGCTCGTCGGCGGCGGCATCGGCCCGGCGCTCGCGAGCGCGGCGCTGATGAACCTGCGGTTCGTGCCGATGGCCGCGGCCACCGCCCGGTTCCTGCCCGGCGGCCCGCTGCGCCGCGCACTGCAGGGCCAGGCCGTCGTCGACGGCTCCTGGGTCGCCGCGCAGCGACCCGGCGGCGGCTTCGACCGGCGGCTCATGTTCGGCGCGACCCTGGTGCAGTGGCCGGCCTGGGTCCTCGGCACCGCCCTGGGCGCCCTGGTCGTACCGGGCGGCTCCGCGCTCGCGGCCACCGGTCTCGACGTCATCTTCCCCGGCTTCTTCGCCCTGCTGCTCCTCGATGCCCTGCGCACCGCCCCCCGCCTGGCCCCGGCCGGAGCGCTCGCGGCCGCGATCGCCGCCACGTGCCGGTTCATGCCGTCCGGGGGGGCGCTGGCCCTGGCCGGGGCGGCCGCCGTGCTCGCCCTGCGCACGCCGGCCCGCGTGCGGGAGGCCCGGCCGTGACCACGCTGATCGTCGCCACGGTCGCGCTCGCGCTGCTCAACGTGCTGTACAAGGCGATCGGGCCGGCGCTCCTGGGCGGCCGGACCTTCCCGCCCCGGCTGCAGGCCGTGGCCGACGCGCTGCCCGTGGTACTGCTCGCCGCCCTGCTCACCGTCGACGTGCTGGGCCCGGGCTGGCGGGACTTCGACTGGACGCTGCTGCCCGGGCTGGGCATCGCCATCGGACTGCGCGCGCTGGGCCGTTCCCACCTGACGTGCATCGTGGCGGCGGTCGCGGGCACCGCCGGGCTGCGCCTGCTGCTCGACGCAATCGGCTGAGCGCTGTGCGCTGGGCCGCCTATCATGGCGGGCATGAACGGGCCGACCCCTGAATGGATCATGGTTCTCGCCTACGCCAATGTGGCCGGCTCCCCGCGGCCCCAGGCGGCCCTGCGCGGCTGACTGCGCGAGCGCGGCATCGACTGGATGCCGTTCGCGGACGACGAGGTGCGCATCGACGTCTACTGCGGCCGCGACGAGTCCGGCCGCCCGAGCGGCTCGATCGTGCTGCGGGTCGCCGCGGGCGCATTGGAGCGGCACGGGCTCCATCCGGACCAGCCGCTGTCCCGCGCCGTCGGGCCGTCGCCGCCGAAGTGGTGGCACGCCGAGTGCGAGCGCCGCTGGGCCGGGCGCCGCTCGCTCACCTGGTGGGCCGGTCCGCGATGAACACGAACTCCAGGCCCGGGCGGTCCGGCGCCTGCCGCACGTCGCGCACCCGGTAGCCGGCGGCGGCCAGGCTCGCCTCGACCTCGTCGCGGGCCCGGAAGCGCAGCGTCGAGTCCGAGGTGATCTCCGTGCCGTCGTCGAGAAAGCTATAGGTGTACCGGAACGACACGAACGGCAGCCGCACGTCCGTCACCTCGCGGCGCCGCTCCACCCGCCCGGCGCCGGGCACGTCGAGGGTCACCGGTCCGGCGTCGGCGGCCCACTCCTCCCATGCGCGCGCCTCGGGTCGCCTGGTCTCGAAGGCGAGCACGCCGCCCGGGCGCAGCGCGTGGCGAACGGCCCGCAGCGCTCCGGTCCAGGCCTCGTCGGTCAGGAAGACCTGGGCCACGTTGCCGGTCATCAGGGCCAGGTCGGCCCCGATCGCCGGTACCGCCGCGGCCTCGCCGTGCACCCACGTGACCGCGCCGGACTTCGCGCGCGCGACCGCGAGCGAGGCCTCGGCCGGGTCGACGCCCACGACGGTGCGGCCGCCGCTCGCCAGGCGCACCGCCAGCGCCCCGGTGCCGCAGCCGACGTCGAGCACGCGGCGGGCGCCGAGCTCGCCGGCCAGGGCGAGATAGGCCGGCAGATCGGTCCGGGCGCCGTCGAACGCGTCGTAGACGCGGGCGAGTCGCGGATCGGCGAAGATGGCGTCGGGCACGCAGCGAGGGTATAAGGTTTGCGACGACATCGATGTCTATGGAAGTCCGCCCCACGTTTCGGAGGCGCCGCCATGTCTCAGATTCTCCGTCTTCTCCGCCGCGTCGCCGGCGCCGCCACGGCCCTGACCGTGGCCTTCGTGATCGCGGGGGCGCCGAGCGCGCACGCCGCCGACACGGGCGCGCCGACGGTCCCGGCCGACTTCACCGGGTCGATCAACTGTGCCCTGGTGCTGACCCTGCACTGGACCGCCTCGACCGATGACGTCGGCGTCGTCGGCTACGACGTCTTCCGGTCGGTCGGCAACGAGCCGTTCGCCTTCGTCCGGACGACCCCGGCGACCTCGTTCTCGGAGTCGCTGCTCGGCGTCGTGAAGTACCAGGTCCGGGCCCGCGACGCGGCCGGCAACGTCTCCGGCTTCACCGCCGCGGCAAGCATCATCCCGCCGCCCTGCCCGTTCCCGACGGACCGGGAGGCGCCCACGACGCCGGGCCCGATCGGCGTGTCGGTCAACTGCGCCCTGATGGTGACGCTGAACTGGGGCGCCTCCACCGACAACGTGGCGGTCATCGGCTACGACGTGTACCGGTCCGTCAACAACGGGCCGTTCACGTCGGTCGCGACGACCCCGGCGACGACGTTCACGGAGGCGCTGCTCGGCGTCGTGAGATACGAGGTGCGGGCCCGGGACACCTCCGCCAACGTCTCCGCCTTCACCGCGGCCGTGTCCGCCGTGCCGCCGCCGTGCCCGGCGCCCGACACGCAGCCGCCCACGACGCCGGGGACGCCGAGCGCGTCGGGGACCACCCGCTCGTCCACCACGCTGGCGTGGGCCGCCTCGTCGGACAACGTTCACGTCAGCGGGTACGACATCTATCGCGCCTCAGGGGCCACGGGCGGCACCTTCGCGCCCGTCGGCACCGCCACGACCAACTCGTTCACGGACACCGGCCTGACCGCGGGGACCACCTACCGGTACCAGGTCCGGGCCCGCGACGCCGCCGGGAACGTCTCGGCGTTCTCGGCGGCGGTCACGGTCACCACGCGGCGGGTCCGGTGGTGACGGCCCGCGGGAGTTCCTACGGTCCGAGGTAGCAGGCCTTGACGACGTTGTAGAACGCGTCGCCGAACACGGCGTTGGTGCAGGCGGTCGCGCCGGCGACCGAGCGGTAGGCGAACGCGCCGTTGGCGCCGTAGGCGACGGTGTGGGTACCGCTGAAGCCGCACGTTCCGTTTTCGGCGGCGCACTGCGTATATCCGGCCGGGCCGCCGATCGGGGCGGTGTAGCAGGACTTCAGCGAGCCGTAGGCGGGGTCGGTGCCGAAGGCCGCGCTCGTGCACGGCACCGGGCCGGCGGGCGCGGTCTGGTACACCAGCGTCCCCGCCCCGTAGGCCACGACCGCCGGCGCGGTCAGCGTGCAGACGCCGTGCTCGCCGGTGCAGCGGGTGAACCCGGCCGGGACCGCTCCGGCCGGGAGGGCGGCGCGGGAGCTGACCGTCGTCGCGAACCGCGTGGTCCGGTTCGCCTCGGCGCGGAAGGTCGCGCCGCCGTCGGAGCTGTAGCCCTGGCCGCCGCCGGGGTACGGCGCCGAGTCGTTGTGCAGCATGCCGTAGCAGCCGGTGGTGTTGGCCGACTTCACGACGATGCCGTAGCGGGTGCCCGCGGTCACCGCGATGTTGGGATAGACGGTGGCGTCCCGCGGCGCCCACCCGATCGAGTACGCGGGCAGCGTGGTGCTGTACAGCGCGTTGCCCGTCGGCTGGAACGAGGCGTTCGCCTGGTAGATCGAGATCTGCAGCCCGGCGTCGGGGTAGCCCTGCTGGTAGGTGCTGTAGGAGGCGGAGGTGAGCGTGCCGCCGCGCGACGGGACGAACGTCTGGATGCGGGCGATGTTCCGGCCGATGTCGCACCAGGACTGGTACCCGCCGACCCCGCCCGACTGGTCCTGGTCCGGGGAGGCCTGCTGGGCGCCGGGCGACCCGGTGGCCAGGGCGAGGGAGAACGTGGCCTGGCAGGTGATCGGCGCGATCGCCCCGTTCGCGCCGAACTCCAGCGGCGCCCAGTACGAGTTCGCGAGGGCCTCGTTGGGGTCAGCGTTGTTCCACAGGTCGCTCGCGTACAGGTAGGCCGTGCCCGTCGTGGTCGGCAGCGCCGAGACGAACGCGGGCTGGCCGCCGCAGGAGCTGGTCGTGACCTTCGTGGCGGCCGACCAGGGGCCGAGCGGGTTCGTGGCCGTGCGGTAGGACGTGCCCGTGCCGGCGCAGTAGCCGCAGTTGGGGTCCGAGTAGGTGATGTAGTAGATCCCGTTGCGCTTGAACAGCGCGGGCGCCTCGGTGGCGGACTGGTGCAGGCGCGTGTAGCTGCCGGTGCCGGAGAGGTACGCCGCGTTGAGGCGCTCGACGACGATGTCGCCGGAGCTGCGCCAGTCGGTGTACGCCAGGTACGCCGCCCCGTCGTCGTCGACGAGCAGCGCGTGGTCGCCGTTGTTGACGCCGGCGACCGGCGCGTTGTTGTTCACTGCGAGCGTCGGCACGGCGACCTCGGTGAACGGGCCGATCGGCGAGGAGGCGGTGAAGACGCGATAGCCGACGCTGTTGTCGTAGACGTTCACCCACAGCACGTACTGGCCGGTGGCGGCGTTGCGGACCACGTGCGGCCGGAAGCAGCCGTAGGTGTCGCCGTTGCAACGGGTCTGCCAGGTCGCGGTCGTCGGGTCGAAGAGGTAGCCGCGGTCCGTCCAGTGCACGAGATCGGTGGAGGTGTACACCTTGAAGCCGCAGAACGGGGTGCCGGCCTGCCGCCAGCGGTACCCGCAGTCGTAGCTGGTGCCGTAGAGGTGGTACAGGCCGTCGAAGAGCGCGATGTGCCCGTCGTGGGCGTCGACCGCGTTGCCGCGCGTGTCCAGCCGGGCGACCTGATGGCCGCCGGAGTCGAAGTTGGTCACCGTCGCCTGGTAGGCCGCGCCGGCCCGGCCGGGCGCGGCGACGGTGGCGAGGACGGCGGCCGCGAGGACGACGAGGGCGGCCAGGAATCGGTTCATGGGTTCTCCACTCTGGCGGGAGTGAAACGTTTTAATCGGCTTCCCTATGACGCAGGTTAAGAACCCTACGAATCAATGGCAATAGATGAGTTTTGTAAAATTTGCGAGCCCGGGGCCGTGGAGAGCGACCTGGCGCAGTACCGCGGCCAGTTCAACCTGCCCGCCTGCACCACCGCGAACGGATGCTTCGTCAACGTGAACCAGAACGGCTCCCCGGCCAAGGCCGACCTGCCGGCCGCGAACCCGGTCTGGTGGAAGGAGGTCTCCACCGATCTGGACATGGTGTCGGCGATCTGCCCGCTGTGTCACATCCTGCTGGTCGAGACGAACGACAACCTCGACGCCAACATGTACGCCGCCGAGGACTACGCCACCGCGCACGCCAAGTTCGTCTCCAACAGCTGGACCGACCCCGAGGACCCGGGTGACGCCGCCTGGGACGCGCACTTCGACCGGCCCGGCGTGGTGATCACCGTCAGCACCGGCGACATGGGCGCCGGGCCGCGGTACCCGGCCACCAACCCGCACGTCGTCGCGGTCGGCGGGACGTCGCTGACGAGGTCGGGCCCCGGCTTCACCGAGTCCGCCTGGGGCGGCGCCGGGTCCGGGTGCTCCGCGTTCGAACCGAAGCCGGCCTGGCAGCCGACGGTCGCCGGCTGCACCGGGCGGGCCGAGGCCGACGTGTCGGCGGTCGCCGAACCCGAGCACGGTGTCGCCGTGTACGACGGCGGCTGGCTGGCGACCCCGATCGGCGGGACCAGCGTCGCCGCGCCGATCATCGCGGCCACCTTCGCCCTGGCCACGCCGCCGCGCGCGGCCGACTACCCGGCCTCCTACCTGTACGGCCACACCGCGTACCTCAACGACGTCAAGTCGGGCAGCAACGGCGGCTGCGGCGCGCCGATCTGCGCGGCCGGGACGGGCTGGGACGGGCCGACCGGCCTCGGCACCCCGAACACGGTGGGGGCCTTCGCCTGGTACAGCCCGGTCCAGTCCAGCGCGCCGGACCAGGCCGGGCTGGTGGGCACCCCCGTCAGTCTCAACCTGGCCGCATACGCGTCCGGCGGTGTCCCGCCGTACCACTGGTTCCCCAGCCTCTTCTACACGCTGCCGCCGGGGCTGACCCTGAACAACAGCACCGGCGTGGTCTCGGGGACGCCGAGCGGCGCCGGGTCGTACACCTTCTGCTTCGAGGTCCTCGACGCCTCGGCCCACGGCAACTGGTTCGACGACTGTCTGCAGTGGACGCTCACCGACCCGACCGTGATCGTGCCCGGCATCGTCGGGGCCGGGCTGCAGGGCGCGCAGAACGCGCTGGGTGCGGTCGGGCTGAAGCTGGGCAACGAGACCGACAAGGACACCACCAACTGCGACCTGGCCGAGACCATCGGCTCACAGAGCCCGGGCGCGGGCAGCGCGGTGCCGAAGGGATCGTCGGTGAGCTTCACGATGTGGAAGCTCAAGTCCGGCTCGCACTGCCAATAGGTGTCACGAGACGGATGGCGCGGACCGTGGTGGTCCGCGCCATCGGCGATGTCGGGGTCAGGGACGGGTGGTCAGTGCACACTGTGCCGGCGGCCCCAGAAGCCGGCGACGGCCCAGACACCGACCGCGGCCAGCACGACCTGGATGACGATCTCCAGCCAGTCGATGCCGGACGTGTTGGCCACGCCCACGGCGCGGGCGATCGCCGTGCCGATGAGCGCGGCGACGATACCGATGACGATGGTGAGCCAGATCGGAATGTTCTGCCTACCGGGCACGACCAGGCGCCCCAACGCGCCGATGATCGCGCCGACGATCAGGGCGGAGATGATGCCGCCGACGGTCATGTCACGCCTCCATAGTTCCGGGGTTGCCCTTGTCGGGGCGTATGCCCCCTCCGGGGCGGGGTCAAACCGGGGTGGCCCGGCCGATCAGTGACCGAGCGACCGGCTGAAGTGGGTCACCGGTCGCTCCAGCCGTTCGCCGTCTACGGTCAGGTCCACCGCCTCGTTGTAGAACGCCAGGTGGCCCTGGACCGGGCCGACGGCGGGCAGCGGCTCCGCGTACGACCAGACGATGTTCGGCGGGGCGTCGCCCGGCTCCCGCAGCGACATGTACCCGGCCGTGCCCTTGTACGGGCAGCCGGTGCGCAGGTCCGTCGGCTCGAACAGCTCGAGGCGCACGTCGGCGCGCGGGATGTAGTACCGCGTCGGCAGCCCGGTCTCGAAGACCAGCACGGGCGTGCGGGTGTCCGCGACCGTCACGCCGCCGATCTCGACGGTCACGTGGCGGCTGCTCGGGATCGCGTCGACGCGTTTGTGCGGGTCGCGGGGGTGGACGAAGATCTCCTCCTCCTCCTCGTACCAGTGCTCGGCCGCGGTCCACGGGAGCGCGATGTATCGGGCGCCGCCCGGGCCGGTGCCGTCGCCGATGACGAGGTCGAAGCGCTCCCCGGCCGCGCGCAGCAGGTCGGTGCGCACGTCGGCCTCCGGGAAGGCGTACCGCGGCACCGGCGTCGGCGAGTCCCAGACCAGGATCGCCCGGCGCGAGTCGACGATCGTGAGGTCGCCGCGGCGGCCGCGGACCCAGCGCTCACTCGGCTCCCAGCGCGGCGCGACGGTCATGGTTCCAGGCTAGACCGAGGAGGCGCTCCACGTCGGCGGCGAAGCGATCCAGGCCGCGGGCGCCGAGCACCGGACCCAGGCGCGCCTGCATCTCCTCGCGGATGACGGCCGAGCCGGCGGCCACCACGCGCTCGCCCTCCGGGGTCAGCTCGAGCAGCGACGAGCGCCGGTCGGCCGGGTTGTCGATGCGGCGCACCCACCCGCCGCGCTCGAGGCGATCGGCCGACTTGCTCGCCCCGCCCACGCTGATGCCCACCCCGTCGGCGATGTCCTGCACCCGGCAGCCCGGGGTCGCGGCGACGACCCGCAGCGGCAGCAGCGCGATGAGCAGCAGGTCCAGCTCCTCGCGCAGCCGGGCGTCGACCACGGCGAACAGCTCGACCTGCAGCCGCACGATCCGTTCGAACAGCTCGGCGAGATCAGTCATGTTGCTTCCTGGGAATATACATCCTGGGAATCATGTTTCGACCGTACATGACTGTTGTGCACGAGCTCATCGAGGACCAGCGCCGCTTCTTCGCCGAGGTCATGGGGGCCCGGCCCATCGCCCCCGACGTACGGCTCCGCGAGACGGACCTGGGTCTCGAGGTGACGATCACCGGCACCCGGCCGCGCGGCACCGTCCTGTGGGTGCACGGCGGCGCCTTCGTCGCGGGCTCCGCGCGCACCGCCGTCGCGCCCGCGGTGCACGTCGCCCGGGCCGCGGGCGCGCGCCTGCTGTCCATCGACTACCGCCTGGCCCCGGAGCACCCGCACCCGGCCGCGCTCGACGACGCCCTGGCCGCGTACTGGGCCGTGCTCGCGGCGGTGCCCGCGCACGAGCTGGCCGTCGCCGGCGAGTCGGCGGGCGGCACCCTCACGCTCGCGCTGCTGCTCGCCGCCCGGGACGCGGGCCTGCCGCTCCCGCGCGCGGCCGTGGTCCTCTCCCCCGCCAGCGACCTGACGATGGCGGGGGCGAGCCACCGCACCAAGTCGGGCGTGGACCCGGTGGTGCGGGCCGACCTGCTGCGGGCGAGCTTCGAGGCGTACCGGGCCGGCGCCGACGCCGCGGACCCGCGCATCAGCCCGCTGCACGCCGACCTGGCCGGGCTGCCGCCGACGCTGATCCAGTGCGGCTCGCACGAGGTGCTGCTCGACGACTCGACGCGCCTGGCCGCCCGCCTCGCCGCGGCCGACGTCGCCGTCACCCTGGAGGTCGCGCCGGGCATGCCGCACGTCTTCCAGGCCCGCGGGCCGGAGCTGCCGGAGGCGGGCGCCGCCCTGCGCAGCATCGGCCGCTTCCTCCGCGAACACCTCGATGCGGCACCGTAAGGTCAACGGGCATGAGCGTTGAGATCGAGGTCGTACGCGAGGTCACCGACGAGGTCGTCGCGGCGTTCGGACGGCTGCTCCCGCAGCTCTCGCGGTCCGCGACGGCCCTCGACGCCGCGGCGTTGCGCGCCGTGGCCGGGGCGGCCGGCAACCACGTGCTGCTCGCGCGGGTCGGGGGCGGGATCGTCGGGACCCTCACGCTCGTGGTGTTCGCCATCCCGACCGGCACCCGCGCGTGGATCGAGGACGTCGTCGTCGACGAGGCGGCGCGCGGGCACGGCGCCGGGGCGGCCCTCACCCAGGCCGCCGTGCGCATCGCGCGGGAGCACGGGGCGCGCACGGTCGACCTGACCTCGCGGCCGTCGCGGGAGGCCGCGAACCGCCTCTACGAGCGGCTCGGGTTCGAGCAGCGGGAATCGAAGCTGTACCGGCTCGGCTAACGCACCTCGAATGTCGTCGTGAGCTCGGCGGTCGAGGTGCCGCCGGCCCAGACGTCGAACGTCGTGGCGTCGAGGACCCAGTCCCGGACGGCGGCGTGCCAGTACCGCCGCTGCTGCGGCCCGACCGTGAACGTCACGCGGCGCGTCTCGCCCGGGGCCAGGACGACGCGCGTGAAGCCCTTCAGCTCCCGGACCGGGCGCGAGGCGCGGCCGTGGCGCTGGTGGAGGTACAGCTGGACGACCTCCGGGGCCTCGCGCCCGCCGGTGTTGGTGACGTCGACCGACACGGTGACCTCGTCGTCCACCCCGGCCGAGCCCGCCGACACCGACAGGTTCGCGTACTCGAAGGTGCTGTAGGTCAGCCCGTGGCCGAACGGGAACAGCGGCGTGCTCTCCTCGTCCCAGTAGCGGCGGTACTGGTTCTGCGGCTCGTGCGAGCGCGTGTGCCCGTAGAACATCGGGATCTGCCCGGCCGTCCGGGGCCAGGTGAACGGCAGCTTCCCGCCCGGCGCGGCCGCGCCGAAGAGCAGGTCGGCGACCGCGTTGCCGCCCTGGCTGCCGGGGTACCAGATGTCCAGGATCGCCGGCACGTGCCCGGCCGCCCAGCGCAGGTCGAGCGGGCGGCCGTTCATCACCAGCAGGACGGTCGGCGTGCCGGTGGCCGCGACCGCCTGCAGCAGCTCCAGCTGCGCCCCGGGCAGCTCCAGCGAGGAGCGCGACGCCGACTCGCCGATCATGTTCTGGTACTCCCCCAGCACCACGACCGCGACGTCGGACGCGGCCGCGAGGTCCACCGCCGAGGCGAGCTCCAGGGCGGGGTCGAAGCCGTCGGGGTCGGCCGGGCGGTTGCCGCCGAACATGTCGAACATCGACGGGAAGACGCGCTGCGTCACCGGGATGCCCTGGGCGTACTCGACGCGGACCCCGTCGCCGGCCGCGCGCCGGATGCCGTCGAGGACCGTCACGGTCTCGTCGAGGTCGAAGTCGAAGACCCACGGGCCGATCGTGTCGCGCCGGGAGTCCGCGAGCGGCCCGAGCACGGCGATGGAGCCGAGCGCCGCGGCGTCCAGCGGCAGGACGTCGCCCTCGTTCCGCAGCAGTACCGCACTGCGCCGGGCGGCCTCCCGCGCGACCTCGCGGTGCTGCGGGTCGGCGAGGATCTCCCGGGCCCGGTCCTCGTCCACGTACGGCTCGTCGAGCACCCCGAGCCGCAGCTTCGCGGCCAGGATGCGCCGCACGCTCGCGTCGATCGCGTCCGCCGCCTCCGGTACCTCCGGCAGATGGTCGTAGGCGGGCTCCGACACGGCCATCTCCAGGTCGACGCCGGCCAGGACGCCCCGGGCCGCCGCGTCCGCCGGGTCGGCCGCGAAGCCGTGCGTCTCCAGGCTCTTGACGGCGTTGGCGTCGCTGACCACGAACCCGGTGAAGCCCCACGTGTCGCGCAGCACCTTGGTCAGCAGCCAGTGGCTGCCGGAGGCCGGGACGCCGTTGAGGTCCATGTAGGCGGTCATGATGTTGCCGGCCCCGGCCTCGACGGCGGCGCGGAACGGCGGGAGGTAGGTGTTCCAGAGCTCGTACTCGGAGATGTTCGCCTCGTCGTAGTCGCGGCCGCCCAGGGACGCGCCGTACCCGGCGAAGTGCTTCGGGCCCGCGATGATGCCGCCGCTCTGGAAGCCCCGCACCTGCGCCGCGGCGACGGCGGCGCCGAGGAAGGGGTCCTCGCCGGCGCCCTCGATGATGCGGCCCCAGCGCGGGTCGCGGGCGATGTCCACCATCGGGGCGAACGTCCAGTGGATGCCGACGGCGCGCGCCTCGCGGGCCGCGACCGCCTGGCCGCGCTCGATCGTCTCCGGGTCCCAGGAGGCGGCCATCGCGATCGGCACCGGGAAGATGGTCCGCAGCCCGTGGATGACGTCGAAGCCGAACAGCACCGGGATGCCGTGTGGGTTGCCCTCGATGGCGAGCCGCTGCAGCCGGTTGGTCTCGGCCGGGTCGGTCACGAAGAGCAGCGAGCCCACCCGGCCGCGGCCGAGCGCCGCCTCGACCGCCCGCGGCTGCTGCTCGGCGTCGACGCCGAGCGCGGGGTCCGCCTCGCCGGGGAGCTTGAAGTAGAAGTACTGGGTCAGCTGTCCGGCCTTCTCCGCCGGCGACAGCTCCGCCAGCATTGCCTCGATCCGCTCGTCGGTCATCCGGCCTACCTCACCTTCTTGATCGGCAGTACGACCAATGCGCCGACCAGCGACGCGACCCCGGCGCTGTACAGCAGCAGGGTGTAATTCTGGTTGCTCACGCTGCCCACCGCCAGCAGCGCCGCGCCGATGACGGGCGCCACGGTCTGCGGCAGCGCGTTGGCGATGTTGAACACGCCGAGGTCCTTGCCCGAGTCGTCCGGGTTGGGCAGCACGTCGACCACGAGCGCCAGGTCGACGCCGACGTAGATGCCGGACGCGACGCCCATCACCGCCTCCACGCAGTAGAACTGCCCGACCGTCGAGACGTGCGCGAGCGCCACGGTGCCGACACCGAACAGCAGCGTGGAGCCGGCGACGAGCATCTTGCGCCGCCCGGTTCGGTCGGAGAGCCGGCCGGCGACCCAGCCGCAGGCGATCAGGGCGATGGTGTACACCAGCACGCCGACGGTCACCGCGGCCGGCGCCGCGTCCGGGTCCAGCCCGATCCGGTCCTGCAGGAAGAACAGCCGGAACGTGGTGAACATGTACGTGGCCAGGGTGATGAGGAACCGCGACGCCCACGCCAGCGCGAAGTCCCGGTGGACGACCGGGTTCACCCAGAACGTCGCGAGCCACTCCCGGACCAGCATCGGCGGCGGGCGTTCCGGCAGCCGCTGGTCGGGCAGGATGACGGCGAAGAGCACCATGGCGCCGATCGCCAGCAGCGCCGGCGCCACGAACATGACCACGACCTGGTGCTGGAACCGCTGCGTGACGTACGTGCCGCCGAGGATGCCGACGTTCTGCGCGATGCCGAGCAGGGCCGAGACCGAACCGCGCTGGAACCGCGGCACCTGGTCGGCGATGGTGGCGATGAACGGGGCCAGGGTCGCGTTGGCGCCGAGCTGGGCCAGGCACCACCCCACCGTGACGACCGCGACCGACTGGCCGAGCGCCATGATGAGCAGCGCGATGGTCATGACGACGGTACCGGCGACGATCCAGGGCCTTCGGCGGCCGAGCCGCGACGTGGTGCGGTCGGAGAGCCGGCCGAAGAGGACGTTGCCGACGACGGCGAACAGCGCCCCGAACCCGGCGACCGTTCCCAGCGCGGAGGTCTTCTGCTCGTCCGGCACGATCTGCTGCACCTTGACGCCGATGCCGACGATCGCCGGGCCCAGCAGCGCCACGTAGAAGACGAACTGGGCCACGATCAGCCAGATGACGTACCGGCGGCTGACCGGGGTCGTCGGCTCCGCGAACCAATGGTGCTCGCGCACAACCACGCGCGTTCCTACCCGCCCGGCCGCGCGCTATGCCCCGAGGATGAACAGCGCTCCGGCGACGACCAGGCCCCCCTCGACCAGCACGACGAATACACGGTCGCTGATCCGCCCGACGATCTTCCGGCCGACCCACGCCCCGGCCAGCGTCGCCGGGGTCAGCGCGGCCCCGAAGAACAGGACCCGGCTCGTGAGGAGGTCCCCGGCCCCGTAGGCCGCGACCTTCGACAGGTGCAGCGTGACCGCCCCGGCCGCCTCGGTGCCGACGTACGCCGCGCGGGTCAGCCCGTAGGCGAGGAAGAACGGCGCGGTCAGCGGCCCGACCGAGCCCAGCAGCGCCGACCCGAGCCCGGACGCGGCCCCGACGGCGGAGAACGCCCGGTCCGGCGGCTTGCGCGGCGTCCGGCTCCACCGCCGCCAGGCCACGACGCCGATCAGGAACACGCCGAGCCCGCGCTTGAGCACGCCCAGCGGCGCGTGGGCGAGCAGCAGCCCGCCGGCCACCGCGAACGGGACCGCGCCGGCGGCGAACCAGCCGATCAGCGGCCAGCGCAGCTCGCGCCGGTTGAGCCACATCCGCGCGACGTTGCTGGAGATCTGGGTCAGCGTGAGGATCGGCACCGCGACCCGGAAGCCGAACAGCGCGGTGAACACCGGCAGGAGCAGCACTCCCCCGCCGAAGCCGGCCACCGCCGACAACACGGCCAGCAGGAACGCGGCCACCGACGCGATGGCCACGGTACCGATGTCTCCGCTCAGCATCCCGCCAGCCTGCCATGGCCCGTCACCCCAGCAGGGTCTGGCCGATCCACCCGCCTTCGGCGCAGCCGGGCGGGACGGCGAAGACCGCGGAGCCGATCGGCGTTATCCACTCGTCGAGCAGGTCGGCCTCGGCGAGGTTGCGCTGGATCGGCAGGAACTGCCGTGCAATGTCACGCTGGAACGAGGCGAAGATCAAACCCGCCTCGGCGGTACCGTCGGCAGCCGGCGGCTCGTCGTAGTTGTACGGCCGGCGGAAGATGCGCTGCCGGTCGTCGAGCACGTGCGCGCGGGCGGCGTGCGCGAACTCCGGGATGACCGGGAACCCGATCGCGTCCCTCGCCCGCAGGTCGAGCGGGTCGTGCTCGCGCCGCCCGGTGAGCGGGGCGCCGTCGGCGAGGCGGCGGCCGACGGCGAACTCCTTGCCGGCGGTGTCGGCCGCGTCCCACGTCTCGAGCTCGGCCCGGATGCGGCGCAGCACGAGCGTCGTGCCGCCGGCCCGCGGCCGGCACCGGCGGTGTCGGCCGCGTCCCACGTCTCGAGCTCGGCCCGGATGCGGCGCAGCACGAGCGTCGTGCCGCCGGCCCGCAGCCAGTCCGGGCCCCTCGTCCGTCCACACCGCGCCGGCGAACACGCCGGTGCCGGGGGGCGGGTTGGCCGTACCGTCGACCTGGCCGAGCACGTTGCGCTGGGTCACCCCGTCGTCCTGCACGCCGCGACCGCGCCGGAAGCCGCGCTGCACCCAGCGCACGGTCGCGAACGCCCGGGCGTCCTTGACGAGCATCCGCTGCGCGTGGGACACGGTGACGGGGTCGTCGGCGCAGATCTGCAGCAGCAGGTCCCCTCCGCACCACCGCGGCTCGAGCCGGTCGATGCCGAACGCGGGCAGCGGCCGCAGCGACTCGGGGCGCCGCGCCGCGAGCCCCGCGGCGTCGAACAGGTCCGGCCCGAAGCCGAAGGTGACGGTGAGCCGGGCGGGCACGGCGGCCAGCTCGGGCTGGCCGTCGGCGAGCGGCGGGGCGCCCCGGGCGAGCCGGGCGGCATCGTCGGTGAGCAGCCGCAGGACCCGCCCGAGCGCGGCCCGGTCGGTGCCGGGCCTGAGATCGAGGGCGACGAACGCGGCGTGCGCCTGGGCGGGCGTCTCGATGCCGGCCTGGTGCACACCGTGGAACGGGACGACCTGCGCGCCGAAGTCCACAGTGGACTCACCGGGCCGGCCCGCGGCCACGGCGGCCGTGGCCCCGGCCCCGGCCAGCGCCAGGGCGCCGCCGGTCAGCAGGGCGCGCCGCCCGACTCGACCCGGCACGTCAGCCCCGGCCCGGCTGGTAGGACTCGTTGCCGCCGGCGAAGTCCTTGCCCAGCGCGGTGAACCGCACCGTCCCGCCGTCCTTCAGGGTGAGCGTGAAGGTGACCTGGTCGCCGGGCCTCACCGGGGTCTTCACGTCCATGAGCATCAGGTGGTCGCCGCCGGGCTCGAACTCGTGGCGGCCGTGGGCCGGAATGGCGAACCCGCCCTCCTTGGGCTTCATCGCCATCTTCCCGTCGACGATCGTCGTCTCGTGCAGCTCCATCGCCGGCGACGCGCTCGACGTGGCCGACACCACCACGACCTCCTTGCCGGTGGTGTTCACCAGCGTGCCGTACGCGGCCGACATCCCCGAGTCGGCCGTCTTCACCCACGGGTCCTGCATCACCAGCGAGGGTCCGGCCGGGACGGCCTCGCCGCAGCCGGCGAGCGTCAGCAGCAGAGCTGCACCGAAAATGCGCAGCGGCAACGACATCGGGACATCCTTTGTACCAAGTGGACAGTCACCGGGATAGTCGCCGCGGCATGGCCTAAAGTTCCCGGCGTGCGTCGCATCACTCGCGTTCTCCTCGCCGCGGCCCTGCTCCTGCTGCTCGCCCCGGCCGCCCCGGCGTTCGCGCACTCCCGGCTCGTGGCCAGCGATCCCGCCGACGGCGCCGCCGTGCGCGCACCGCTGAGCGCCGTCGCCCTGACCTTCAGCGACGGCGTCAAGCAGCAGTTCAGCACCGTCGTGGTCACGGGCCCGGACGGCGCGTCCTATGTGGACGGATCCGCGCGCGTGGCGGACCGGACCCTCACCCAGCCGCTGCGGCCGTTGCCGAACGGTGCGGTGAGGGTCACCTGGCGCACGGTCTCCGCCGACGGTCATCCGATCGAGGGGCAGTTCTCCTTCACCGTCTCCGGATCGGCGGTGACGGCGACGGAGTCGGCCGTCGCCGCGGCGACCCACGACTCCTGGACGGTGCCCGGGACGGTCGTCGTCGCCGCCGCCGCCGCCGTCGTCGTCGTGCTGGCGCTCGCCGCCTCGATCCTGGTCATCAGGGGTGCTCGGCGGCGCGTTTGAGGAAGGCGTTGTACCGCGCGTGGTCGTCCTCCTCGCCCGTCGCCTCGGCGCGGTCGGCGGCGCGGTCGAGGCGGCGCTGCTCCCGTTCGTCGGCCCGGATCCAGCGCACAACGAGCAGCCGGTCAGCGCGGGCGGTACGAGAGCCGCACAGGCCAGCAGGGCGACCACCGCGGCGCCGGTCCGGGTCAGCACGAGCCGCGCGGCGACCGCCACGGCCCCGGCGAGCACCGCCTGGGCGAGCGCGGACTGGCCCTGCGCCACCGACCAGGCGAGGCTGCGCACCCCGGCGAACGTCACCTCCGGCACCGGCCGCCCGAGCAGGTCCGACAGCGTCAGCGGCAGCAGCGTGAGGCAGGCCAGCGCCCAGCCGCCGGCCCACCACGCCGCCCGGCGCAGCATCCGGTAGGCGGCCGCGCCGAGCAGCGTCCCGTCGCCGGGGAGCAGGAAGGCCGCCGTCACCGCGAACCCGGCGCAGGCCACGGCGCACGCCTCGGCCGCCGCGCGGGTGAGCGGCAGGCCCCAGGCGGTGAACGCGCCGGGATCGGGCAGCCCGGCGATGGTCCGGCCGGTGACGCCGCCGCCCCAGCGCAGCGCCACGACGAGGGTCACGACGCCGGCGAGCGCGGCGAGTCCTCTGGCCCGGTTCATCACTGTGTTTGGTCGGTGGAACCGGCGCCGAAGTTCCCGGGATGATTCTGTTCGGCGCGGCGGTGGGTCAGCGCACGCCCACGACGGCCGCATCGAGGCCGCCGCGCGTGGTGGTCAGCGCACGGCCACCACGGCCGCGTCGGGACGGCCGGGCGTGGTGGTCAGCGCACGGCCACCACGGCCGCGTCGGGACGGCCGGGCGTGGTGGTCAGCGCACGGCCACCACGGCCGCGTCGGGACGGCCGGGCGTGGTGGTCAGCGCACGCCCACGACGGCCGCGTCGGGGCCGCCGCGCCACAGGACGCCGGCCTCCGCGTAGCCGGCGGACCGCAGCGCCTCCAGGTGCCACGCGACCGGCGGCGTGTACTCCGAGGCGTGCCCGCTCGGGTAGATCTCGTGCCGCCGCGCGACAAGCGGCCCCAGCTCCGGCACCGTGGCCACGTGCGCCCACCACTGCGACCACGACAGCGCGGCCCCGGCGGCGTACCGGGCGTTGCGCGTCGCCTCCTCGGTCGCGAGCAGGTTCTTGGTCAGCGTCGGCAGCCCCTCGTCGGGCATGTGGTCGGCGTTGACGAACACGCCACCGGGGCGGAGCAGGTCGCGGATCTCGGCGTACAGCCCCTCGATGCGCTCGCCGGGCAGCCAGTGCAGGGCCGTAGCGGTGAGCACCGCGTCGAACTCGCCGGCCGGCAGCGCGGCCGCCCATTCGGGCCGGGACAGGTCGGCGGCGACGATCGCGGCCCGCCCGGCCAGGCTGCCCTCGGCGATGGCCAGCAGCGCCGGGTCGAGGTCGAGCACCGTCGCGTCGACGGCCGCGAACCGGCGCAGGGCCCGCAGCGTGATCGACCCGGTGCCCCCGGCGAGGTCGAGCAGGCGCACCGGCCCGCCGTCGGCGGCGGTGGCGGCGACGGCATCGAGCATCGCGGCGAAGCGATGTTCGCGGTCGGGCATATACCCTTCCTGCTGGCGGTCCCAGCCCTCCTGCAGCGCGGCGGCGTCCACAAACGACAGTGTCACGACGGGCTCCCTCGACGGCTACATTGCAACACTCTCGTACTTGCCAGGCCTCCAGATTCTCGAAGCGCATCCGGGGCCGGTGCGGGGACGAACCCGGCGAGCACGAAGTCCATCGGGTCGACGGTGCTTTTGCAATAGTGTCGGGTCATGGAGAGGCGGCGGCACCGCGGCGGGTCAGCGCGGGTCGGGCTGGCGAACGCTCCGGGCGTGGATCAGGTTCGCCGACAGCAGCAGCTCGCGGTCGGCCAGCACCGTGGCGGTCGCGGCGTCGGCGAGGATCCTGTGGTTCTCGCCGAAGACCACGCAGCGGTCGGCCAGCGACGGCAGGGACTCCAGGTCGTGGGTGGCCAGGACGATTGTCTTGCCCGCGGCGCGCAGCTGCTCCAGCAGCTCGATCAGCCAGAACTGGGTGCGCGGGTCCAGGGCCGCGGTCGGCTCGTCGAACAGCAGCACCTCCGGGTTCATCACCAGCACCGAGGCGATCGCGACGCGCTTCTTCTGCCCGCCCGACAGCTGGAACGGCGCCCGGTCGGCCAGCTCGGCGATGTCCAGCATCTCCAGGACGTCGTCGACGCGCTGCGCGGCGACCGCCCGGTCCAGGCCCAGCTGCAGGCAGCCGAAGGCGATCTCCTCGCGTACCGACGGGGAGAACACCTGCGCGTCGGAGTTCTGGAAGACGAACCCGACCCGGGCGCGGAAGCCGTGGTTGAACTGCTCGTCCTCGAGCTTGTCCTCGGTGACCTCCTCGCCGAACGCGGTGAACGTCCCCCGCTCGGCGAACAGCAGCCCGTCGAGGAGCTTGAGGAGGGTGGACTTGCCGCAGCCGTTCGCGCCGAGCAGCGCGACCGTCTCGCCCCCGTTGACCTGCAGGCTGACCCCGTCGAGGGCCGGGAAGCGCTCCAGGTAACGGTAGTGCAGGCCGGTGCACTCGAAGACGACGCTCATCGGCCCACCCGGTGGTCGGCGACCAGCAGCGCGACGGCCAGGGCGACCACCGCGACGCTCCACACGGCGTCGGCCGGGCGCAGCCGGAAGCCGGTGAGGGTCCGGGCGTTGCCGGTGTAACCGCGGGCGGTCATCGCCTGGTGTACCTCCTCGGAGAGCTGGTGCGCCTTGCCGAACAGGGTGCCGGCGCCGGCCGCGACGAACCGGCGACCCTCGGCGACCTGCCGCTTCCCAGTGTCGCCGACGAGGGTGCGGGCCTTGCGCGCGGTGTACATGTCGTCGACCGCGTCGAGCAGGAGGAACAGGTACCGGTACGCCATCCCGATGATGAGCACGAAGATCTTCGGCACGCCGAGCGCCCGCAGCGCCGCGAGCAGGCGCACCCAGGGCGTGGTCAGGGTGAGCAGGACGACGAGGGAGATCGAGGTCGCCACGCGCGCGACGATGATCCCGGCGCCGTGCAGCCCCTGCTCCGTGACGCCGTGCGTGTGACCGTGCCAGTGCCACAGCGGCAGCAGTACGTCTCCGGGCGTGACGATCGACAGCGTCGCCGGGAGCACCACGATGCCGGTGAAGATCGGGATGAACAGCCAGACGCGCTTGATGAAGAAGCCGAGCGACAGCCCGGAGGCCACGGCCAGCGCGACGGTGGCCGCGTACGCGCCGGCCAGCAGCGGCAGCGAGTGCACCAGCGCCACCGCGACGAGCAGCCCGACCATCGTGACGAGCTTGACCCGCGGGTCGAGCCGCTGCAGCAGGCCCTTGGCCGCGGCGATGTCGTCGGAGAACATCGCCTGCCGCAGCACGCCCGAGGCGCCCTCGAGGGTCTTGGCCACGAAGCTGCCCTTGCGCCGCTTGCCGATGCAGCCGCACGGGCACAGCCCGACCTCGGGCTGCAGCAGCCAGGCCGGCGCCGATGCCGGGGCGCTCACGAGCGGACCGGCGGCGCGTCCAGGTCGGCCGCCTCCCGCTCGCCGCCGCGCCGCCGCCCGATCAGCCAGGTGATGCCGAAGACCAGGCCGGCGACGACCACGACGCCGATCAGGGCGCTGAGGATGTACTGCCACCAGCTCCCGCCCCCGTAGTCCGGCAGCAGCGTGCGGCCCCAGAAGCCGGTGTACTTCGCGAGGCCCTCGGGCACGGCGCTCAGCCCGTACTTGCCCAGGTCGAGGTCCCCGGGCGCATCCTCGCCGAAGGCCCCGCCCGGGGCGAGCAGGCCGAGCGGGCTGATGACGGCCATGATCCCGAGCGTGGCCAGGGCCGCGCGCAGCGGGCTCACGGGTCTGCGCTGCACCTCGGCCTCGGTGAGCGGCACCTCGGGCGCGTTGATCCGCAGCAGCGGCACGTTGGCCCGCTGCAGGTACGCCACGACGCCGCCGGTCAGCACGCCCTCCACGACGCCGGCGATGATCAGGTGGGCGAGCATCATCGCGGGGATCGTCTGCGACAGGTGGAACGGGGCGTAGAGCGGGGTCCCGTCGGCCTTGTGGAACAGGTCGGGCTGAATGCCGAACTCGATCGCGGCCGCCAGCGCGGACATGTTCAGCCCGGCGTACGCCCCGGCCGCGCCCGCCCAGATCCGCCGGCGCGAGGTCAGCGCGGCGTTGCGGGTCAGCAGGCGGTACACCCCGTAGGCCACGAACGGCAGGACCACCGCCATGTTGAAGGCGTTGGCGGGGAAGGCGAGGATGCCGCCGTCGCCGAAGAACAGGGCCTGGATGAGCAGGGCGATGGACACGGCTATGCAGGCCGCCCACGGCCCCAGCAGGATCGCGATCAGGCCGCCGCCGACCGCGTGGGCGGTGGTGCCGTCGGGGATCGGGATGTTGAACATCATGACCACGAACGAGAACGCCGCCCCGAGCGCCACGAGCGGCACGTACCGGCTCTTGACGACCTTCTTCACCTGGCGGGCCGACTGCCACCACAGCGGCAGCATCGCCACGCCGAAGACGGCGCTCGTCTGCGGACTGAGGTACCCGTCCGGAATGTGCATGATGTCCCTCCCCCACCCCCGCGCCGCCCGCACGACGCTTGTTGGCAGTCTCCTGCTATCGCAAGTTGTTGGCAAGAACGCCAGGCGTGCATGTGTTGTGATGGAGGCGACCGCAGGGCTAACAGTGGAGGTACCGATGGCCGGAATTCAGCTGCGCGACGTGCCCGAGCAGCAGGTCGTGACGGAGACGCGCGTCGTCGACCAGGCCGCCCTGGAGGCGTGGCTGCCCGGCGCGATGGCCCGCGTCGCCGAGCGCGCGCGGGCGGCCGGCGGGCTGCTCGGCACCGGCGACTGGCCCTTCCTGGGGCGGACCGGCCCCGACGAGCCGGTGTTCCCGACCATCTACGAGGGCAACCCGAACGAGGCCCCGACCGCGGTCGAGGTCGCCGCGACCGTCGCGGCGGGCGGCGACCGCGCCATCCCGGCCCACCGCGAGGCCTACGCCCGGGTGACCAAGGCCCAGGTGACCGGCGGCGAGCTCGGCCGGGTGTACGAGGCGGTCGAGCGGTGGCCCACCGACAACGGCCTCGCCGTGGCGCGGGCCCCGCGGGAGACGTACTGGACCGACTTCGGGGCCGCGGCCGACGACGACGAGGTGTTCGACGTCGCCTTCCCGGTGAGCTGAGGGCTACGGCGCTACGCGACCGCCGCCAGGTGTACCGCCGCGACCGTGACCAGGCCGGCGCCGAACAGCGTGATGCCGCCCGCGGCCAGGACCGGGGTGAGCCGGCCCACCCGGCGCAGGGCGGCCAGCGAGCGGGCGTTGCGCGTGACGAGCGAGGTGCCGGCGACGGCCAGGGCGCCGACGGCGAACAGCACGACCGCCATCCCGAGGCCGAACGTGAGCACCAGCAGCAGCGCGAAGCCCGCGCGGCCGAGGAACAGGCCGGTGGCGAGCACCAGGAACGCCGACGGCGACGGGGTCAGGCCGCCGGAGATGCCCAGCAGCACCAGGCCGGGCCGCTTCCCGTGCTCGTGGTGGCGGTGCTCGTGCCCGTGGGCACGGAGGTGGCGGCGGAGCATCCAGATGCCGGTGGCTATGACGAGTACACCCGCGGCGATCTGCAGCCAGGTGGTGAGCGCCTCCATGCGGATCAGGCCGGACAGCGACAGGAAGGTCCAGGCCACGCCGATCACCAGGACCGACACGGTGTGCATGGCGGCGACCGACCCGCCGAGCCAGGCGGCGTCGCGGATACGGCCGCGGGACCCGGCCAGGTACGCGGCGGCGAGCGTCTTGCCGTGCCCGGGCGTGACCGCGTGCCCGGCGCCGGCCAGGAACGCGAGCAGGAACGCGAGCGGGGCGATGCCGGGCGCGTGGACCAGGTCCTGCAGCCGGTCGGACAGGGATGGCACGGCCGCTCAGTGTGCCGAGCGCCGGTGATCGGCGGACGTCGCCCACGTGAACACTGAGCCGGGGCCGACGTCAACAAGTTGTTGACAAACAGATTGTTGAAGACGAGGCTGGGGCGATGGTACGAGGCCAGGACCTGCCGCGGCTGCCGTGGCTCGCCGACGGGCAGCCGCACGACGCCTTCACGCTCATCCGGCAGGCGCTCTGGCTCGCCAACACCGACCGCGGCGCGGTGGAGATCCCCGACGACCTGCTCGCCGCGATCGGGCTGCTCGCCGCGGCCCGGGCCGAGGTCGACCAACTCGAGGCGGCGCTGCTGTTCGTGGCCCGCG
Organism: Dactylosporangium sp. McL0621; assembly: GCF_049995355.1. NCBI lineage: Bacteria > Bacillati > Actinomycetota > Actinomycetes > Micromonosporales > Micromonosporaceae > Dactylosporangium > Dactylosporangium sp. McL0621. The sequence continues at coordinate 5,681,345 of NZ_CP188259.1, read as the reverse complement.
CCGAGGGGCTGACCTGGGGCCAGATCGCGCCCGCGCTCGGGCTGCGGACGGCCCAGGCGGCCCAGCAGCGGCACGAGCGCGTGCTCGGGCGGCTCGAGCCGTGAGCGTCGTACCGCTCGCCGCGGCCGGCCCCGAGTGCGGCGGCAAGGCCCACGCGCTCGGCATCCTGCTCCGGGCCGGCCTCCCCGTGCCCGACGGGTTCGTCGTGACCGGCCCGGTCGACCGCGCGACCCTCGGCCGGCACCTCGGCGACCACCCCGTCGCCGTGCGCTCCTCGGGGCTGGCCGAGGACTCCGTCACGGCGTCGTTCGCCGGGCAGTACGAGACCGTGCTGGGGGTCCGCGGCGTCGACGAGGTCCTCGCCGCGATCGGGCGGTGCGCCGCTGGTACCGAACGGGGCCGCCACTACCGCGAACACCTCGGGCTCCCCGAGCGACCGATCCCGGTCCTGGTGCAGGCGCTCGTCGCGGCCGACTCGGCGGGCGTGCTGTTCACCCGCGACCCGCGCGACGGCGCCGACGCGATAGTCATCAACGCCGCCGCCGGACCCGGCGCGCCGGTCGTCTCCGGCGCGGTGACCCCCGACGAGATCATCGTGACCGGCGCCGGCCCCGCCGAATTCCGGGAGCTTGTCGCGCTGGGCCGCCGGTGCGAGGAGATCCTCGGCCGCCCGCAGGACGTCGAGTGGGCGATCCGGGGCGACCGGGTCTGGGTGTTGCAGTCGCGGCCGATCACCCGGCTCGGGGCGAGCCCCGGCCGGGCCCGCGGGCCGGCCCGGATCGTGTGCTCGGCCGACGACTTCGCCCGCGTCCGGCCCGGCGACGTGCTGGTGTGCCGCACCACCGACCCGGCCTGGACGCCGCTGTTCCGCGTCGCCGCCGGCGTCGTCACCGAGACCGGCGGGGTGCTGTGCCACGCGGCGATAGTCGCGCGCGAGTTCGGCATTCCCGCCGTCGTCGGCCTGGGCGGAGCCACAAGCAGATTCGCCGACGGTACCGTCGTGATCGTCGACGGCGCCGCCGGTACCGTCACGGAGGTCTCCTGATGCTCGTGCTGCACGCCGTGCGCCTCAAGGGGTTCGCCGACACCGCGACGATCGCGGCCAGGTTCCGCCTCGACCCCGGGCAGACCGGGGAGGACCTCCTCGACGCCGAGGCGTTCGGCCAGGTGGCCCGGTCGGCGTTCGCCGGCCTCAGCGGCTGGTCGCTCACCGAGCGCGGCCGCCGGCACAACGAGGCCCAGCTGCGCGACGAGCTCGACCGCGCCGGCGCCCGCGCCGCCGTCACCGCGGTCCACGACCGGTTCGTCCCGCTCAACGCCCGCGCCGCGGCCGCGTTCACGGCGTGGCAGCTCGGCACCGATCGGAGCGTCGAGGCCTTCCATACGCTCGCCGGCGCCCTGCGCGACCTCGAACGGGACCTGACCGCGCACCTGGACCGTTTCGCGGGCTACCACGAGCGGTTCACCGCCGCGCTGTCCCGCGGCGGGGAGTGGATCACCGGCGTCGAGGTCGACTCCTGCCACCGGGTGTGGTTCGAGCTGCACGAGGACCTCGTCGCCACGCTGGGCATCGCCCGCGCATAGGATTACCGGGTGCGCATCGGTGTCCTGCTCCTGCCCGCCGACCCGTGGCCACAGACCGTCGCCCGGGCGCGACACCTGGAGTCGCTGGGCTACACGCACCTGTGGACTTATGATCATCTTTCCTGGCGGCGGTACCGTGACCAGGCCTGGCACGCCGCGATCCCCTGGCTGACCGGGCTCGCCGCGGCGACCTCCCGCATCCGCCTCGGCACGATGGTGACCTCGCCGAACTTCCGCCACCCGGTGACGCTGGCCAAGGAGGCGATGACGCTCGACCACATCAGCGATGGCCGCCTCACGCTCGGCATCGGCGCGGGCGGCACCGGCTTCGACGCCACCGTCCTCGGCGGCACGGCGCCGACGCCCCGGGAGCGCTCGGCCCGGTTCGCCGAGTTCGTGGAGGTTCTCGACGGCGCGCTGCGCGAGCCCGCCTACAGCCATCGCGGCCCGCACTACGCCGCCGACGAGGCCCGCACCTACCCCGGCTGCGTCCAGCGGCCGCGGGTCCCGCTGGCCATCGCGGCCGGCGGCCCGAAGGCGCTCGACCTGACCGCCCGCATCGGCGACGGCTGGATCACGTACGGCGACCCGAACGGCGAGGACAAGTCCGGCGCCGCCATCGAGGCCGCCGTGCGCGCCCAGTCCGCGCAGCTCGACGAGCGCTGCGCGGTGCACGGCCGCGACCCGTCGACGCTCGCCCGGTACATCCTCACCGGCGACACCCCGGACCGCCCGCTGGCGAGCGTGGACGCGTTCGAGGACTTCGCCGGCCGCTACGAGCGGCTCGGCTTCACCGACGTCGTCTTCCACGACCCGCGCCCGGGCGACCCGGTCCTGACCGACGACCCGAAGATCGTCGAGGCCATCGCGGAGCGCTACTTCTGACGCGTCAGGCCCTCCCCGATGCGCTCCGCCGGGGTCGGGCCGACCCGCTCCCCGAGGACCGCGGCCAGGTCGCGCAGCTCCGTCTCGGTGAGCCCGGTGTTGAGGGCGATGCCGAGGTGGGACCGCAGCTGTGAGTCCACGCCGTCGAGGGTGGCCAGGGCGGCCACGGTGGCGATCTCCCGGCTCGGCCAGTCGAGGTTGTCGCGGCCGAAGATGTCGCCGAACAGGTGGGCCTTGAGGAACTCGTCGACGGCCGGGGCGAAGTCGAAGACGGCCCCGGTCACCGGCCGGCCGGTGAGGCGGGTCTGGTTCTCGGCGCCGAGGTCGTAGCTGCTCCGGCCGGTCGGCCGCGCGCCGGGCTCGGCGCCGGCCGGGTCGTCGAGGCCGGCCGCCTGCCGCTCCTGCAGCAGCGCCATGAACGTGCCGAGGGCGTTGAGGCTGCGGGGAAAGCCCGCGTACGCGTACAGCTGGACCAGGATCTCCTTGATCTCGTTCACCGACAGCCCGGCGTCGAGGCCGCCGGCGAGGGCCTCGCGCAGCCGGGGCAGCTCCCCGGACGCGGTGAACGCGGCGATGGGCCCGATGGCCCGCCGGCTCGGGGTGAGGGTCACCGCCGGTTCGCCTGCTCGTAGTCCTCGCCGGTGACCGGCTCCAGCCAGGTGGTGGGGTCGCCGCCGCCGGGCTCGGCCTCGAGCATGGCCAGGTGGCTCATGAACGTGCCGGTCGCGGCGCCGTGCCAGTGGTCCTCGCCGGGCGGGCAGACGACTGTCTCGCCGGCGTGGATGCGCAGCACCGACCCGTCGCGGGTGCCGACCAGGCCGACGCCCTCGGTCACGTGCAGGGCCTGCCCGACGGCGTGCGAGTGCCAGTTGGTCCGGGCCCCCGGGGTGAACCGCACGAGCGCGACGGTCAGGCGCGACGGTCCGGTGCCGTTGTAGATCGGCGTCATGTAGACGTCGCCGGTGAACGCCTGCGCGGGCGTCTTCACGGTGGGGCGTACAGGTAGCAGCTCCATGTCGTACTCCTCGAGGTCGTCGGCGCGTCTCCTCCATGGAACCGGCTCGTGCACACCGGCGGGAGGGTTTGCCGTAGCAGGTAATGACAGAACCCCCATGCCGTTCACCCCGCGCCGTACCGTGACGGGCATGGACAACCAGGGCGACGTGCGCGAGTTCCTGGCCGGCCGGCGCGCCCGGATCACCCTCCAACAGGCCGGCCTGCCGGACTTCGGCGGCACCCGCCGCGTCGCCGGGCTGCGCCGCGCCGAGGTCGCCCTGCTCGCCGGGGTCAGCCCCGACTACTACACCCGCCTGGAACGCGGCAACCTCTCCGGCGTCTCCGACAGCGTCCTGGACGCCATCGCCCGCGCGCTGCAGCTCGACGAGGCCGAGCGCTCCCACCTGTATGACCTGGCCCGCGCGGCCAACACCTCCGCCCGCACCCGGCGGCGGCCGGCCCGGCCGCAGATCCGGCCCGGCGTGCGGAGCCTCCTCGACGCCATGACCGACGCCCCCGCGTTCGTGCGCAACGGCCGGCTCGACATCCTCGCGATCAACCCCCTGGGGCGGGCCCTGTACTCGCCCGCGTTCGCCTCCGGCCCGGCCTCGGTCAATCTGGCCCGGTTCTGCTTCCTCGACCCCGCCGCCGACGGCTTCTACCCCGACTGGAGCGGCGCCGCGGACACGACCGTCAACCTGCTGCGCACCGAGGCCGGCCGCGACCCGTACAACAAGGCCCTGAGCGACCTGGTCGGCGAGCTCGCCACCCGCAGCGACGACTTCCGCGCCCGGTGGGCCGCGCACAACGTGCGCCTGCACCACACCGGCGTCAAGCACTTCCAGCACCCCGTCGTCGGCCGGCTCGACCTCGCCTTCGAGGCCCTGCCGCTGCCGGCCGACCCCGGGCTGACCCTCACCGCCTACAGCGCCGAGGCCGGCACCGCGGCCCACGACACCCTGCGCCTGCTGGCCAGCTGGGCCGCCACGAACACACCGTCGGACGCGTCAGCCGATCGATGAGCGCCCGCGATGGTGGCCGCCGCGATGGCCGGGGTGGCGGCCCGGCCGGACTACGACGAGCCCGCCGAGATCAGCGTGGACGCCGGCAACGGCGCGGCCGGCCGGCTCTTCCGGCACTGCGGGTTCCGTCCCGACTCCCGTGAGACGTACTTCACCGCCCGGCCGGCGGCTCAGCCGCGGAGGTGATTCGCGGCCCGGGGCAACGAGCGCACCCACCCTTCTGGATGGCGGTCGGCGCCCCGGAGATGGCGAACACGAAGATGCCGGTGTGCTCCAGGACGACCAGCGCGGTGTGACTCGACATCCCGTCAGTCTCGCGCGGCGGGCGTCCGGGACGACTCGTAGCGGCCGGCCCGGACCAGGGCGCTGAGCAGCGTGTCGTCGATGACCTCGCGCTGGGCGTCGCTGCCCCCGAGCCGGACCCACTCCCCGGTGCGGCGGGAGATCAGCTCGACGGTCAGCGCGTAGTCCCCCTTCACGTACGCGCTCAGCGCCCGCACGAGCACGGCGACGAGGTCGAAGGCGGGGCCGGTGCGGCCGGTGGCGTACCGGCGCAGGGCCTCCAGCCCGGTCAGGTCACCCGCGGCGGCCAACGCGAGGGCGGCGTGCAGGGCGATGAACGCGGTCCGCGGCTCGCGCAGCAGGCCTTCCGGCACGGCGCCGAGCACCGCCTCGATCGGCACCGGCTGCGGCGGCGCGCCGAGCACGTGGCAGCGCCACAGCAGCGACGCCGAGTCGACGAGCGCCCGGACCCCGCTGACCGACCGTGGCGACAGCCGGCCCTGGAGCCGGGCCGACACGCCGTCCCAGCGCTCGAGGGCGATCTCGTGCAGCGCCGCGTGCCAGGAGTAGTGCGCGCCCTGCAGCGCGGTGCGGCCCGGGCCCGCGATCCAGGCGTCGAGCCATTCGAGGCCGGCGCGGTGGTCGCCCGTCTCGTAGTACACGTGGCTGCGGGCGTGGGCCGCGTGCCCGCCGGCCGGGTCGGCGGCGAGGGCACGGTCGGCGAGGTCGGCGCTCTGGGCCCAGCGGTGCTGCTCCTGCCGTACGAACGCCAGGAGGCCGAGGTACCACCAGTCCTCGCCGTACACCGGGGCGAGCCGCTCGACGATCGCCCAGGCGTGCTGCGGTACCTGCGTGGCGCCCCCGAACGCGATCGTCGGGACGCAGGCGTTGACGACGAGCGCGTCGCGCGGGAACTCCTCGATGTGCGCGAGCAGCCCGGCCGGGTCGTTGGCCCGCACGCGCCCGGCGACGGCCCGCAGCAGGCTGCCAGTCCGGGCGTCGCTGCGCACCTGCGCGGCCGCCTCGGCCTCCTCCAGCGCGGAGCGCGCGTCGGCGCCGATGAGCCCCTCGACGGCCAGCAGCGCGCGCACGGTGTGGGCGAGCGCGAACGACGGGTCCTCGGCGGTCGCCGCGGCCAGCGCCTCCTCCGCGCCCCGCTGGACGCGCAGGACCCGCCGCACCGCGTCGTCGAAGTGCTCGGCGGCGGGCGCGGTGGCGAGGACCGGCAGCCCGTACTGGTCGCGGCGGACCAGCCGGGCCGGGCCTCGGCGCGGTGACGGCGTGTCGCGCAGCCGCTCGGCGAGGGCGAGGGCCTGGGCCCGGATCTCGGGGACCGCGGTGCTCTCCAGCAGCTGGCCGCGGCGCGTGCTCCCGAGCGTCCACAGGCCCGGGACCCGGTTGCCGTAGGCGTCGCGCAGCTGCCCGTCGTCGGTGGTGGCCCAGCCCATGCCCAGGCTGCCGGCGGTCACGTACCCCTCGGCGAACAGCTGCTGGATGAGCGGGTTCGTGGAGCCGGCCAGGTCGGGGTCGGGCCCGGTGGTGTTGACGATCCAGCTGCCGGGCTCGGCGACGGCGATGGCGACCGAGGGGTGCTCGGTCGCGATCACGAGCCGGCCCGCGGACCGCAGCCCCGCGATGGCGTCGGCGACCGCGGGCGCCATGCGGTGCCGGGCGTTGTCCCAGCGGCGCAGGTCCCGGCGCAGGAACTCGCGCCGCTCGGCCTCGGGCAGCGCGGCCCAGATCGCCTGCGTGTGGGGGCGCATGCCGTCGATCGCCGGGCGCCAGTCGCCGGTCGCCGCGATCGACTCGCGGACGCGGCGGTGCATCAGCCGCCGCAGCTGCTTGACGGTCGCGGGCCGGTCGGTGCCGTCCAGCGGCATCGGCGCCCGGACCTCGCGCGTGTGCGCGAACGGCAGCAGGCCGTTGCGCGACGTCGCGGTGATCGTGCCCCGGGCCCGGGCGCCGAGCGACACGGCCACGTCGACCGCGGTCAGCCCGGTGCCGACGATGAGGACCGGGTCGTCGGGCCCGACGTCGTCCAGCGCGCCCGGCCGCCACGGGTCGGCGACGAACCGCGGCTGATGGCGCAGGCGGCGCGGTACCCACGCCTGGGCCGGCGGCTCGATGCCGATGGCGAGCACGACCTCGGTCGCGACCACCGGGGCGGCCCCGTCGATGGTGATGCTCCAGCCGTCCGGCGTGCGGTGGACGCCGTTGGCCCGGCCCCGGATCAGGCGCACGTCGGCCAGGTCGCCCCCGGCCGCCTCGGCGGCCAGGGCGGCGAGGTAGGCGCCGTAGGTGGCGCGGGGCGCGAACTCGTCGGCGGGCACGCCGCTCCAGCGCGTGAAGTGGTCGGGCCGGTCGGGCCAGGCGCTCATCGCGCTCGCCCGGACGTTGAGCAGGTGCGCCGGGTCCGGCGTGCGGTACGCGGTGCCGCTGCCGAGCTCGCCCGGGCCGCGGTCGATCAGCGCGACCCGGAGCCGGTCGGGCGCGAGCCGCGCCAGATGCGCCAGGACCAGCGCCCCGGCCGCCCCGCCGCCGACGACCGCCACATCGACGTCACTCACGTTCCACCCACTGTCTCGATCAACTGCAGAGGAAAAGGCTACGCCCCCGGCCCGCCGGACCGGGTAGATATAGAACACATTTTTCCTATCGATTTAGTCGACTATGGTTGCCGGCATGACCGAACCGAGCAACGCCCCCGAGCCCGATCCGTCCCAAGAGCCCCGGCTGCCCGCGCGAAGGCGCAGCCGCTGGCCGTGGATCGCCGTCGCGGCCGCCGTCGTGGTCGTGGCCGCCGTCGTGGCGGTGGCCGTGACCCGGGGCGGCGACGACGACAGCGGCGGCGAGGCCGCGAAGACCGTGCGCATCGGCGTCACCGACGCGTCGCAGCCGTACTGGAAGACCTACGCGGACCTGGCCCACCAGCGGCTGAACGTCACCGTGCAGTTCGTGAACTTCAACGACTACAGCCAGCCCAACCCGGCCCTGAAGGAGAAGCAGCTGGAGCTCAACGAGTTCCAGCACATCCAGTACCTGGCCAACTACAACGCCACCGCCCACGACGACCTGCAGCCGATCGGTGCGACAGCCGTTTACCCGCTGCCGTTGTACTCCCTGAACTACCCGTCGCCGGCGGCGATCCCGGCCGGCGCGAAGGTCGCCATCCCCAACGACGCCATCAACCAGGCCCGCGGGCTGCTGGTGCTGCAGGCGGCCGGCCTGGTGACGCTGAAGAACGGCGGCACCGCGTTCTCCAGCGCGGCCGACATCGACACGAAGAAGGTCGACGTCGTCACGCTCGACGCCTCGCAGACCGCCGGGGCGCTCAAGAGCGGCTCGGTCGCCGCGGCGATCGTCAACAACAACTACGCCACCAGCGCCGGCCTGCCCCGCACGGCGGCCGTGTTCCAGGACGACCCGGCGAGCGCGAGCGCGGCCCCGTACGTCAACATCTTCGTCGCCCGCGCGGCCGACAAGGACAACCCGACCTACCTCAAGCTCGCCGAGCTCTACCACGAGGTGACGGTGGAGCAGGGCGTGCAGCAGTCCAACGGCGGCACCGCCGTCTTCCGCAAGGTGGCCCCGGGCGAGCTGCAGTCGCTGCTCAAGACCGTGCAGGACCAGGCCGTCGCGGCGGGCAAGAAGTAGACCGTGCCGCACGTACGGCTCGACCAGGTCACGAAGGCGTTCACCCGGGGCCGCAACGGCGCCCGGGTGCTCGCCCTGGACGACGTCAGCCTCGAGGTGGCCGAGGGCGAGGTGTTCGGCGTCATCGGCCACTCCGGCGCCGGCAAGAGCACGCTGATCCGGCTCGTCAACGGCCTCGAGGCGCCGACGAGCGGGCGCGTGTTCGTCGGCGGCCGCGAGATCTCGGCACTGTCCGAACGGGACGTTCGCGGGGTCCGCCGCGACATCGGCATGATCTTCCAGCAGTTCAACCTGTTCCGCTCGCGGACGGTGGCGGGCAACGTGGCGTACCCGCTGAAGGTCGCCGGCGTGCGGAAGGACGAACGGGACCGGCGGGTGGCGCGGCTGCTCGACTTCGTGGGGCTGCTCGACCGCGCGCACGACCACCCGGAGCAGCTCTCGGGCGGGCAGAAGCAGCGCGTCGGCATCGCCCGGGCGCTCGCCACCGAGCCGTCCCTGCTGCTGGCCGACGAGGCCACCAGCGCCCTCGACCCGCGCACCACGGCCGAGGTGCTGGACCTGCTCGGCCGGGTCAACCGCGAGCTCGGGGTGACGATCGTGCTCATCACCCACGAGCTCGACGTGATCCGGGCCGTCGCCGACCGGGTCGCGGTGATGGACGGCGGCCGGATCGCCGAGACGGGCACGGTGTACGACGTGTTCGCCCGGCCCCGCAGTACCGCCGCCGCCGACTTCGTGCGGGGCGCCCTGCGGGACCGCCCCTCGAAGGAGACCCTGCAACGGCTGCGCCGCACGCACAGCGGGCGCCTGGTGAGCGTGGCGATCCGCGACCGGACCGGCCTGCACCTGGTCCGGACGTTCACCGCGCACGACGTGGCCGCGGACATCGTCTTCGGCGGCATCAGCGAGCTGCAGGAGCGGGCGGTCGGCAGCCTCACCTTCGAGCTGACCGGCCCGGCCGAGGGCATCGACGCGGCGCTGGCCGCCCTGCGTGCCGACGGCATCGACGTGGCCGAGGAGGACTGACGTGGACGAGTTCGTCACCAACCTGCCCGTGTTCCGCGACGCGATCGGGCAGACGTTCTACATCGTCATCATCTCGGTCGTCGCCGGCGGCCTCCTGGGCCTGGTGCTCGGGCTGGCGTTGTACGCCACGCGCCCGGGCAGCCTGCTGTCCCACCGCGCGGTCTTCATCATCATCAACATCCTGGTCAACGTCGTGCGGCCGATCCCGTTCGTCATCTTCCTCACCGCGATCCAGCCGCTCATGCTTGTCGCGATCGGCACGACCATCGGCACGAACGCGGTCACCTTCGCGCTGTCGCTCGCGGCCGCGTTCGCGGTGAGCCGCATCATCGAGCAGAACCTGCTCGCGGTCGAGCCCGGGGTCATCGAGGCGGCGCGCGCGGCCGGCGCCCGCCCGATCAGCATCCTGCTCACCGTGGTCGTACCGGAGGCGCTGGGCCCGGTCATCCTCGGCTACACCTTCATCTTCGTGGGCGTGGTCGACATGTCCGCGCAGGCTGGCCTCTTCGGCGGCGGCGGCCTCGGCGACTTCGCGGTCACGTACGGGTCGCAGCGCTACAACTGGCCGGTCGTGTACATCACCGTCGCCACGATCATCGTGATCGTCCAGGCCGGCCAGTTCCTCGGCAACGCCCTGGCGCGGCGCGCCCTGCGCCGCTGAGACCCGCTACGCCAGGGCCGCGAGCACCTCGGCGGTACAGCGGACGGCGTCGGCGTACAGCGGCCCGGTGAGCTCGGTCGCGGCCCGCTGAAGGTCCATGGTGAACGCGGCCGTGGCGTCCTTGACGAGCGTCACGCCGTAGCCGAGCTCCATCGCGTGCCGGCCGGTGCCCTCGACGCAGCCGGGCGCGGTCAGGCCGGCGAGGATGACGTGCTCGATGCCGTGCCGGCGCAGGAGCAGGTCGAGGTCGGTGTGCACGAAGCCGTTCATGGCCCAGTGCTCGCCCGCGACGACGTCGCCGGCGCGCGGGCCGAGCTCGGGGTGGAACTCGCCGCCCGGGGTGCCGAGCTCGAACAGCCGCGCGTCGCGCAGCATGGCGTGCGGGCGCGGGGCGTGGGCCCAGCCGTCGACGTCGCCCGGGCGGTAGCGGCGGTGCGGGGCGACGAACACCGGCCGGCCCGCCGCGCGCACCCCGGCCAGCAGCGCGCGCAGGTGCTCGCGCAGCCCGACCGCCTCGGCGACGTCGCGGATGCGGGGCCAGATCCTGCCGTCGTCGGCGAGGAAGTCGTTGTAGGGGTCGACCAGGACCAGACCGGTTGCGCTCATGGACCCAGTCTGCGGCGGCAGCGTCTGGCCCGGGTGCCGTCCATCGCAGGATTCGTGCCACGATGGGCCGATGGCGTTCCAGAAGGTCGCGGCCTACGCGCCGGCCGGGGCGGCCGCGCTCGGGCTCGGGATGGCCAGCGCCGCGTTCCGGGCGCGGCCCGGGCTGACGGGCTTCGACTTCGCCGTCTGCGCCGACCGGCGCGGGCCGGTGACCACCGACCTCGGCGTGCCGGTGCTCGCGGAGCACGGGCCGGGCCTGCTGGAGCGGGCCGACCTGGTGCTGGTGCTCCCGGGCGCGGAGCAGATCGGCGAGCCGGCCCCGCGGCTGCGGTCGGCCCTGCGCCGCGCCCACGCCCGGGGCGCGACCGTGGCCGCGCACTGCCTCGGCGTGTTCGCGCTGGCCGCGAGCGGGCTCCTCGACGGGCGCGAGGCCACCACGCACTGGCAGCACGCCGGGACGCTCGCGGCCCGGCACCCGGACGTCACGGTCCGGGCCGAGCGCCTCTACGTCGACCAGGGCCGGATCGCCACCGGCGCCGGGGCCGCGGCCGGCCTGGACCTGTACCTGCACCTGATCCGCCGCGACCACGGCGCCGGGCTCGCCAACGCGATCGCGCGGCTGCTCGTGGTACCGCCGCACCGGGAAGGCGGCCAGCGGCAGTATGTGGACGTGCCGGTCGCGGACGGCGGCGAGACCGAGCGCCTCGCCGAGGTCGTCGGATGGGCCCGCGCGCACCTGCACGAGCGGCTCACCCTCGACGCCCTCGCCGCCCGGGCGCTCATGAGCCGCCGTTCGTTCATCCGGTACTTCAAGGCCGCCACCGGCACCACCCCGCACGCCTGGCTGCGCGCCCAGCGGCTCAACCTGGCCGAGGAGCTACTGGAGACCACGGACCTGTCCACCGAGCGGATCGCCGAGCGCACCGGCTACCGCAGCGCCGCCGTTCTGCGCGAGCAGTTCGCCCGGCGCCGCGGCCTGCCGCCGCGTGACTACCGCCGCGCGTTCACCCGGCGCTGAGCGCTCAACCGCTCGTCGCGACCAGCGGCTCCGTGGTCGGCTCGACGGCCGTCGTCGGGGTCGGCTCCGCGGCCGGACCGGCCGCTCCGCTCCGCCGCCGGTCGGGGTCGCGCCGCCCCCGCCGCCGGCGGTCGTCGGGGTCGCGGCCCCGCCGCCGCCGGGGCCGGTGGTGCCGTTGCCATTGCCGTTGCCGTTGCCGTTACCGGTGCCGGTCGACGGGCCGCCCGTGGTCTTGGTGCCGCCGGTGGTCTTGGCGTTGCCCGCGCCGCCGCCGCCGCCCGCGGGGGCGGTGCCGACGCCGGAGTCGCCCGACGTCGTGCCGGAGGGGGCCGGGGTCCCGCCCGGGCCGTGGAAGAGCGAGTCCGAGGTACCGAGCCAGACGGCGAGGCCGATCGCGAGCGCGGCCAGCAGCCCGAGCGCCCACGGGACGGGCGACCGCCGGCGCGGGGGGCGCGGGCCGAACTCCTCGGTGAGCTCGCCGACCGGCGCCGGGGGCACGGCCGCCGACCCGATCCCGGCGCCGGCCAAGGGAGCGGTCACCTCGTCCACGGCGGTCGTGTCGTCCGCGGCGACGGTGGCGGCCTCGGCGGCCGCGGCCATCGCCGCCGCGGACGGGTAGCGCCGCGCCGGCTGCTTGTCCATCGCGGTCGTGATCAGCCGGCTGATCGGCGCCGGCACGTCGGCCGGCAGCGGCGGCGGCTCGTCCTGGAGGTGGTGCACGGCGATCGCGATCGGGTTGTCGCCCATGAACGGCGGGCGGCCGGCGACGCAGTGGTACGCGACCGCGCCGAGCGCGTACACGTCGGTGGCCGGGCCGACATTCTCCTTCGAGACCTGCTCGGGCGCGATGTAGAGCGCGGTGCCCACGACGTCGTTGGTGGCGGTGAGCGCGGCCATCGCGGCCGAGCGGGCGACGCCGAAGTCGACGAGCACGACGGTACCGTCGGGCTGCACGATCAGGTTGCCCGGCTTGACGTCGCGGTGGACGATCCCGGCCTCGTGCGCGGCCTCGAGCGCGTGGGCGGCCTGAGCCACGATCGACATCGTGGTCGCCGGGTCGAGGCGCCCGTCCTCGGCGATGCGCCGGTCGAGCGGCTGGCCGTCGATGAAGGCCATGACGATGTACGCCGAGCCCTCACCGTACTCGCCGTAGTCGTAGACGGCGGCGATGCCGGGGTGGTGCAGCGCGGCCATGGCCCGGGCCTCGTGGTGGAAGCGGCTCTGGAACTCGCGGTCGCCGGCCCGGCCGGCGTGCAGCAGCTTCACCGCCACGCACCGGCCCAGCAGCGTGTCGTCCGCACGCCAGACCTCGCCCATGCCCCCGGCCGCGATGCGGTCGTCGAGCCGGTACCGGTCGTTGAGGAGGTCACCTTCGCTTGCCACGTGGACCGGGTACCCATCTGGCCGCATCGCTATGCACCGGGGGCGGGTACCACGTCCACCTCGCCGGTGCGGCGCAGCTTCTGCCAGCGCAGCCGGCGGCCGGTGAGCGCGGTGATCGCCGAGTGCAGCAGCACGAGGTACATCACCTGGCGGTACACCAGCTGCTGCAGCGGCAATGTCCACAAGGGACGGAGTGGCTCGCGGTCGAGGCGGAAGGCGAGCACGGCGGTCACCGCGTGCACGACCAGCATGGCGCCCCAGCCGATGGCGGTCTCGGTGCGGTTGAGGAAGAACGTGCCGTACACCGCCATGATGTCGAGCAGGGGGGCCAGCAGCGGCAGGAGCACGCTGAACAGGGTGATGAACGGCAGCGCGCGGCGGCCGAAGCGGCCGGACGGGCCGGAGTCGCGCACGGCCGAGCGGTGCTTCCAGATCGCCTGCATCGTGCCGTAGCTCCAGCGGTACCGCTGCTTCCACAGCTGCCCGAGCGTCGCCGGCGCCTCCGTGTGGGCCCGTGCGGTCTCCTGGTACACGACCCGCCACCCGGCCCGGTGGATCGCCATGGTGAGGTCGGTGTCCTCGGCGATCGTGTCGGTGGTGAGCCCGCCGGCGTCGGTGAGGGCCCGGCGCCGGAACGCGCCGAGCGCGCCCGGGATCGTGGGAATGCAACCGAAGGTGTCGTACAGCCTCCGGTCGAGGTTGAAGCCCATGACGTACTCGATGTGCTGCCACTTCCCCAGCAGCCCCCGGCGGTTGCCGACCTTGACGTTGCCGGCCACCGCGCCGACGGTCTCGTCGCCGAAGGGCTGCAGCAGCCGGCGCACGGAGTCGGGCTCGACCACGGTGTCGGCGTCGACCATCACGACGAGCTCGTTGCGCGACAGGGCCACGCCGGTGTTGAGCGCGGTCGCCTTCCCACCGGGCGGTACCCGCACCACGCGCACGTTGTCCAGGCCGAGCGCCTCGACCGCCTCGGCGGTGCCGTCGGTGGAGGCGTCGTCGACCAGGATCACCTCCACGCCGGGGTGCGCCGACAGCGCGAGCGACCGCACCGCCGGCTCGATCGTGGTGCGCTCGTTGTAGGCGGGCACGACGATCGTCACCGGCTCGGTGACCGGCGGCCCCCAGGACCAGGTGACCGACCTCCGGCGGCGGGAGTGGCGCACGGCGAAGAGCAACAGCAGCAGCGCCCGGGCCAGGGTCAGCGCGCCGACCAGGATGAGCAGGCCCCACAGCACCCACCAGCTGACGTCGGCGAGGCGGATCGCCCAGGCCAGGCCGCGCCCGCGCCACACGTCGGCGGCGGCCGCGGGCGGGTTGGCCGGCCCCAGGTTCGAGCCGAGGGCCTCGGCGACGGTGCCGAAGCGGTACCCGCGCTGCTGCAGCTGTGGGATGAGCCGGTCGAGGGCGGCGACGGTCTGCGCGCGGTCGCCGCCGGCGTCGTGGAAGAGCACCACCGCGCCGGCCTGGCCCTGCGGGGTCGCCTGGCGCACGATCGCGTCGACGCCCGGGCGGGCCCAGTCGCGGCTGTCGAGGTCGTTGAGGACGGCGACGTACCCCTGCCCGGCCGCCTCCTGCACCGTGCCCCAGTCGCGGTCCTTCAGCGCGTCGGGCACCGAGGAGTAGGGCGGGCGCAGCAGCGAGGTCGAACGGCCGGTGGCGTACGCGATGAGCATCTGCGTCTGCGAGTACTCCAGCCGCTGCCGCCACACCGGCAGGTCGGCCAGCTGCGGGTGGCTGAACGTGTGCGACCCGAGCTGGTGCCCCTCGGCCAGCACCCGGCGGGCCAGCTCCGGGTGCCGGGCCACCTCCGAGCCGATCTCGAAGAACGTGGCGTGCACGCCGTAGCGGCGCAGCACCTGCAGGATCCGCGGCGTCCAGGTGGGGTCGGGGCCGTCGTCGAAGGTCAGCGCGATCGTGCGGTCGGGCACCCGCAGCGAGCGCTCCTGCGGCCCGGTCGCGTCGAGCACCGGCCCGCCGTCGCGGACCCCGGCCGGCACGGCCCCGGTGGACTCGGCGTCCTGCGCCGCGTGGTCCGGGGCGAAACCGCTGTTGGTGTACGCCTCCACGAACAGCACGTTGGCCATCAGCGCGACGGCGAGCAGGGCGAGGAGCAGGCGCAGCGCCGTGCGGCGGCGGCGCACGGCGGGCAGGTGGCTGGAGGAGGCGGGGTCGGCGCCGGGCTGGGCCGCGCGGTAGATGGTCATCGGCAGGCCGCAGGCGTCGCCGTGGCGGCGGGCGGACAGTGCCCGGCGGGCGGCCGCGCGGTGCCGACGAACTGGCTGACCCACAGCGCGAGCAGCGCGGCGAGCAGCAGGAGGCCGATGAGGTACACGGTCCGGCGCAGCCGGCGGCGGCGCACGCCGCTGGGGTCGACGAACACCGGCGGCGCCGGCTGCCGTCCGTCGCGGATCACGGAGGTGGCGGCCCGCTCGGGGAGCGGCGCCTTGCCGACGGCCCGCCCGAGCCGGGCGCGCCCCACCTTGCGGGTCGTCTCGGGCTGCTCGGTCACGTCATGAACATATGAGAGCCGTTCGGGGCCTGCATGATCCGCAACTACGGTGGGTAGCCTGATGGTCGATGCGACCTGCGCGAATGTGGATTGCAGCAATTCTGCTGGCGTTCCTGACCGGTGCCTGCGGCGGTCCCGCCTGGCCGGAGGCCGGTCACGGACCCTCGGCCATCGAGCTGACGGCGACCCAGCGTCACCTGGCCGACGAGCTCGTCAGCCTCTTCGAGCACGGCGACCCCGACCCGCACTACGCCGCGGTCGAGGCGCTCGGCGACGGCCGCGGGTACACCTGCGGCACGATAGGGTTCACCACGAGCAGCACCGAGGTGCGCACGATCGTCGAGGCCTACGACGCCGAGGCGCCCGGCAGCCGCCTCGCCCGGCACCTGCCCCGCCTGCGCGAACTGGCCGACGCGGGCAGCGCCGACACCGCCGGCCTGCCTGGCTTCGCCGAGGACTGGGCGGCCGCGGCGACCGACCCGAAGTTCCGCGCCGAGCAGGACCGGCTGACCGACCGCCTGGCGTTCGGTCCGGCCCTGGCGGACGCGCACCGGCTGGGCCTGCGCACACCGCTGGGCGTGGCCGTGCTGTACGACAGCGCCGTACAACACGGCACGGACGACGATCCGGACGGGCTGCCGGCACTGATCACCCGGGCCACCCAGCGGGCCGGCGGCACGCCGGCGACGGGCGTCGACGAGCAGGACTGGCTGGGCGAGTTCCTGGACGTGCGGGCCGAGACGCTGCGCAACCCGCACGACAAGGACAGCCGCGAGGCCTGGGCCGAGTCGGTGGACCGGGTCGACGCGCTGCGCGACCTGGTAGACAACGACAGGTACGGCCTCGAGCCGCCCGTGAAGTTCACCCTCGACGGCGACGACCAGGAACTGCGCTAGCCGCCGGCGTCCGGCCCGCGGTCACCGCTGGAACACTACCTCGTGGCGCCAGGCGTCGCGGGGCTCGCGGTGCAGGGCCGCGAACTCCTCGGCGATGAGGTCCGGGTCGTACGCGGTGCCCGGGACGACGGCGTCGCACACCGTGACGGTTGCGACGTGCAGGCCCTGCGGGCCGTACTGGTCGCGGAACAGGTCGGCGACCGAGCGCAGGCCGGCCTTGCCCAGCGACAGCGAGGTCGCCGCCGCTTTCGCCTGTGGCATGCCGCCGGTGAACAGCAGCGAGCCGCCGCCGGCGGCCGCCATGGCCGGGGCCAGGTGGGCCGCGACGGTCACGCCGCCGACGACGTTCACCGCCAGCGTGGCCAGGAGCTGCTCGGACGTCAGTTCGCCGGGCGCGTCGTAGCGGATTTGGGCGGCGTTGTACAGCACCACCTCCGGCACCCCGATGGCGTCCACGGCCGCGTCCAGCGCCGCGCGGATCGAGGCCTCGTCGGTCACGTCTCCCACGAAGCCGTGCGCGGCCGCCGGACCGGTGGCGCGCACCGCGGCGTCGACCGTCGGGCGCGAGCGGGCGACGAGCGCGACGGGCAGGCCGTCGGCGGCGAACCGGCGGGCGGTGGACGTGCCGATCAGCGGTCCCGCGCCGACGACGATCAGTCCGGGCATGTACGGCTCCTTGTCAGTGCGCCTGGCCTCCGCCCCGTGCGGGACCGCGGCATCACACTGAACCGGTAGGAACGCTAGATCATTCCCAGCGCCGGCCGGTCAGGGGATCAGGGCGACCTTGCCGCCCGGGTGGCCGCTGCGCACCAGCTCGATGGCCGCGAGGGCCTCCGTCAGCGGGAACGTGCGCGCCAGCGGGACGACCAGGCGGCCCTCGCCGGCCAGGTCGAGCAGGTCGGCGCGGACGCTGTCGCGGTACGCGGCGCTCTCGGGCCGGTTGCCCCCGATCGCGGTGATGCCGGCCGCCCGCGAGCGTTCCGAGAGCACGATCGTCACGGCGCGGCTCGTGTCGGGCAGCAGGTGGTACACCGAGTCGACGGCCTCGTCGGTGCCGACGGTGTCGATGATGGCGGCGACGCCCTCCGGGGCGGCCGTGCGCACGCGGTCGAGCAGGCCGGGGCCGTAGGCGATCGCCTGGGCGCCGAACCCGCGCAGCAGGGCGAAGTTGGCCTCGCTCGCGGTACCGATGACGTTGATGCCCTTGATGCGAGCCTGCTGCAGGACGCTGGCGCCGACCGCCCCGGACGCGCCGTGCACCAGGATCGTCTCGCCCTTGGCCGCGCCGACCACGTGCAGCGCCTCGGCGGCGGTGCACCCGGCGAGCAACAGGTTCGCCGCGGCCGGGAAGTCGAGCGCCTCGGGCTTGGCGAAGACGTCCTTGGCGGGGACGGTGACCTGCGTGGCGTACCCCCCGGTGATCCGGAACGCGACGACCGGGTCGCCCGCCGTCCCGCCCCCGGAGGCGATCTCGGTGTCGGGCCCGACGGCGCTGAGCACCCCGGCGACCTCGTACCCGATCGGGAGCGGCAGCTCCTGGGCGGCCCCGCGCGGGGCGGCGATGTGCTTGTAGTCGGCCGGGTTCACCCCGGCGGCCCGCACGTCGATCGTGACCTCGCCGGGGCCGGGCGGCCGCACCGCGGTCTCGACGAGGGTGAGCACCTCGGGCCCGCCGAAGTCGGGGGCAATCCACCGTAGAGCCATAGCGGTCCCCCTACCCCGTCAGCCGTCCAGCAACCCGGCGCGGCGCAGGATCGGCATGACGCCCTCGCCGAAGTGGTACGCCTCTTCCAGGTGCGGCTGGCCCGACAGGATGAAGTGGTCGATGCCGAGATCATGGTACTCACGGATGCGCTCGGCGACCTCCCCGTGGCTGCCCACCAGCGCCGTGCCGGCCCCACCGCGGACAAGGCCGTAGCCGGCCCACACGTTCGGGTACACCACCAGCCGGTCCCGCCGCCCGCCGTGCAGCTCCGACATCCGCCGCTGGCCCACCGACTCCCCCCGCGGCGAACTGGCGCTGCACGAGCTCGACCCGGTCCGGGTCGATGCGCCCGAGCAGGCGCTCGGCCTCGGCCCACGCCGCGTCGGCGGTGTCGCGGCTCAGCACGTGGAACCGGATGCCGAAGCTGAGCGTGCGCCCGGCCTCGGCGGCGAGCTTGCGCATCCGCTCGAGCCGCTCGGCGATCTGCGGCGGCGTCTCGCCCCAGGCCAGGTACGTGTCGACGTGCCGGGCGGCGACGCGCTCGGCGGCCGGGCTGGCCCCGCCGAAGAAGATCTGCGGCGGCGGCCACGGGTCGAACGGGATGCGGGCCTGCTCGATGCGGTAGTGCTCGCCGGTGAAGTCGAACGGCTCCGGCGCGCCGGCGACCCCGCGCAGCACGGCGAGGAAGTCGTCGGTGCGGGCGTAGCGCTGGTCGTGGTCGAGGTGGTCGCCGAAGCGCCGCTGCTCGACGGGGTCACCGCCGGTGACGATGTTGAGCAGCAGCCGGCCGCCGGAGATGCGCTGGAAGGTGGCGGCCTGGTGCGCGGCGAGCGTGGGGGTGATGAGGCCGGGCCGGAAGGCGACGAGGAACTTGAGCTTCTTCGTCACCTGGGTCAGCGCCGCGGTGGTGATCCAGGCGTCCTCGCACCAGGTGCCGGTCGGGGTGAGCACCGCCTCGAAGCCGAGCTGCTCGGCCGAGCGCGCGATCTGCGCGAGGTAGTCGATGCCGGGCCGCCGGAACCCGTCGGCGACGGCGCCGAGCGTCAGCTGGGAACCGTCGCCGGACCCGACGATGTCGCGGCTGTCACCGTTGGTCGGCAGGAACCAGTGGAGATGGATGCTCACCCAGTCGACTTTACCTGTCTGCTTAGTAGGCAATTCGACCACCGGTCGCGGATCTTGGCGGGCTGTCGTAGGCTCGCCGCTCGTGACCATTGAATTCGCTGCTGAGACCCCCGAGACGCTGTCCGAGCCGGCCGAGGAGCCGGGCGCCGGGCCGGCGGTCATGTACACCGCCTACTTCTCCGCCGTCGACGAGCTCGTCGAGCACATCCGCGCGGCCGAGGTGCTCAACCTCGGCTTCCGTGTCGAGTCCTACCTGGTCGTGCCGGAGGAGGCGCCCGACAGCACCCAGGTCGAGTTCGAGTTCACGCTGCTCAGCGAGGTTCCGGCCCGCGACGAGGAGCGCGACTAGGGGCTGTATCGAAGTGGGGGTCGGAGCGAGGCGAGGCTCAGGCGTCGGCTGGGGCCGCGCCGGGCGCGCCCCGATACCGGGGTTGTATCGGGGTGTGACCGCTACGGTTCCCGGCGGCGTCTGAGTCCGCCGCAGCCCGGCCATCCACTTCGATACAGCCCCTGGGCGTAAGAGCCGAACCGCGGCCCGGACCCTCGGCAGCCGGCCCAGCCGGCTCGTCGAGGGCACCCGGGTCCGCTTGTGATCGGCCGGTCCACAGTCGACAGTGCGTTTACTTTCCGTCAGCGAGGGAACGACGACAGTAACTGGACTGCACGGAAGGACCCGCCATGACCACGGTCGCCCCCGCCCCGGACGCGCAGCAGCTGCGCGCGGAGATTGCCCGCACCCGCGCCGCGCTCGGCGAGACCGTCGAGGCGCTGGCGGCCAAGGCCGACGTGAAGGCGCGGGTCAAGAACGCCGCGAACGACGCCACCGGCCGGGCCCGGGCCCGCGCCGAGGCCCTGGCCGGCCGCACCCAGACCCAGGCCGCGGCCCTCGCCGGCCGCGTCCGAGCGCAGGCGACCCACGCCGCGGCCGCGGTCACGCAGCGGGCGGGCGCGACGGCCGGCTCGGTCACGAGCACGGTCCGCGACCCGAACCTGCGCCGCCGGCTCGCCCGCCCCGTCCCGCTCACGGTGCTCGGCGCGGCGGCCCTGGGCACGGTGGCTGCGATCACCACCCTGACTCTGCGTAACCGGAAGCGCTGACCCGCTAGTCCTCCGCGGACGGCTCGGCAATGTCGAGTACCGTATCCAGGCCCGTCACGGTGAGAATCCGCCGCAGGTTGTGGTCCGGGCCCCGCAGCGCGAACCGGCGCCCGGCCAGGTGCGCCGCCTTGTGCGCCCGGATCAGCGCGGCCAGCCCCGACGAGTCGGTGAACCCGACCGCGGACACGTCGGCGGTCACCGTCGCCGCGCCGGCCTCGAAGGCCTGCTGCACGGCGGCGCCGAAGCGCCCCGCGGTGTGGTAGTCGAGGGCGCCGGTCACGGTCAGCACGACAACCCCGTCCGCAACGGCCGCCGTGGCGATGGTGAGCGTCGCCTCGCCCTGCCGCTGATCCTCCACCATGTTCGTCCCCCAGTGCCAGATGCCGGCGCCAGCCTAACGCGCCGGCCCGCATCCCGCCGAGCAGCGTCGCGACGCTGCTCGGGTGCCTACAGCCGCCCGGACTCGATGATGCGCGCCGGGAACTGGCGGGTGCGCGCCTCCCGCGGCCCACGCCGAGCAGGCCGTCGAGGTCGTAGACCGACGGCACCGTGTCCGGCGGGTATTTCTCGTCGAAGCCGGCGGTGTCGGCGTCGGCGACGATCTGGAACACCGCGTTCGTCGCGCCCAGCACCCCCAGCACCTGGGCCTGCCCGTCGAGGCCGATCCGGAGCCGTTCGGCGTCTGCACGGTCTGCCGGGCCTCCAGCGAGTCGAACGCCCCGGTCGTGATCTGCTGCATCACGAGGAACGCCGCGGCGAGGCCGGCCAGCGCCCCGGCGACGCGCGTCAATCCGGCCATGCCGGGCCGTTCGACGCCGGGCCGCACGACTTGAGGGCAAAAGATGTTTATCCCAGGGTGTACTGCATGAGCAGCGTGTCGATCCACTTCCCGTGCTTGTAGCCCACCCCGGTGAGCCGGCCCGCCTCGGTGAAGCCGGCCGACCGGTGCAGGGCCGCCGACGCTTCGCTGCCGGTGTCGGCGATCACGGCCACGACCTGGCGCATGCCCGCCTGCGCGCAGCCGTCGAGCACCCCGCGCAGCAGCGCCGTGCCGAAGCCGCGCCCGCCCCACCCCGGGGCCAGGTACACCGAGTCCTCGACCGAGTGCCGGTAGGCGGGCTTGGGGCGCCACGGGGCGGCGTAGGCGTAGCCGGCGATGCGCCCCTCGGCCTCGCCGACGAGGAACGGCAGCCCGCGCGAGCCGAGGTCGTCGAGTCGGGCGTGCCAGGCCTCGGCGGCCGGCGGGGTCTCGTCGAAGGTCGCGACCGTTTCGGTGACGTAGTGCGCGTAGATCGCGGCGACGGCGGCGAGATCCCCGGCCCCGGCCGGGCGAACGGTAAGCATCGGTTCAGCTTAGGAGCGGCGCCGGGCGCCGCCGGGCGGAGGGTCAGCGTAGGAGCGGCGCCGGGCGCCGCGGGGCGGAGGGTCAGCGTAGGAGCGGCGCCGGGCGCCGCCGGGCGGAGGGTCAGCGTAGGAGCGGCGCCGGGCGCCGCCGGGCGGAGGGTCAGCGTACGAGCGGCGCCGGGCGCCGCCGGGCGGAGGGTCAGCGTAGGAGCCGCAGCGCCGCCAGTGCGGCGGCGGCGCACGTGAACATCGTGACTCCCATCGCCACCGCCGAGCCCGGCCCGGCCAGCCCCATCGCCGAGGCCGCCGCCCCGCCGACGAGGAACTGCAGCAGCCCCTGCAGCGACGACGCGGCCCCGGCGGTGGCGCCGTGCGGGCCGAGGGCGAGCGCGGTGGCGTCGGCCAGCACCACCCCGAGCATCGACACGACCGCGAAGAGGCAGGCGAGCAGCAGCGGCAGCGGCGCGCCCAGGGCGGTGCACAGCAGGACCCCGGCCGCGGCGAGCACGGCGACCGTCAGCGCGCCGCGCAGCAGCGTGTCGGCGGAGGCGACGCGGCCGACGAGCCGGCCGTTGACCTGGGCGAGCAGCACGATGCCGAGCCCGTTGGCGCCGAAGACGAGGCTGAACTGCTGGGCGCTGAGGCCGTAGGCGTTCTGCAGCACGAACGACGACCCGGAGATGTACGCGAAAACCGCTGCGAACATGAGCGCCGCGGCGAGCACGTAGCGCAGGTAGGTGCGGTCGGTGGCCAGCGCGCCCATCGAGCGCAGCGTGCCGCCGAGGTGGGCGGGGCGGCGCCGCCCGGCGGGCAGCGACTCGGGCAGGCCGGCCAGCACCGCGGCGAAGAGCAGGGTGCCGATCGCGGCGAGGACCAGGAATAGCACCCGCCAGCCGGCGATCCGCAGCAGCTGCCCGCCGGCGACCGGGGCGAGGATCGGGGCGAGCCCGTTGACGAGCATCTGGGTGGAGAAGAACCGGACCATGTCCAGGCCCTCGAACAGGTCGCGGACGATCGCCCGGGCCAGCACGACGCCCGCCGCGGCGCCGAGCGACTCCAGGGCGCGGGCGGCGACCAGCAGGCCGGCGGTGGGGGCGACCGCGCAGCAGAGGGAGCCGGTGACGTACAGCAGCAGCCCGCCCAGCAGCGGCCGGCGCCGGCCCCAGGTGTCCGAGAGCGGCCCGGCCACAACCTGGCCCAGCGCCAGGCCGACGACGAACACGGTGAGCGACAGCTGCACCACCGGGGCGCTGGTGTGCAGGTCGCGGGCCATGCCGGGCAGGGCCGGCAGGTACATGTCGATGGTGAGCGGGGCGAAGCCGCTGAGCGAGCCGAGGACGAGGGCCAGCCACAGCCGCCTCACCGAGGGCGGGACCTGACCTGGCGGAAGTCCACCCGGGCCTGGGCGACCTCGGCGCGCGCGATAGCGCCGTACGTCTGCCGGGCCAGCTCGGGCGCGATCGCGGTCGCCAGCCGCACGGTGAAGCCCTCCGGGGCCGGCCAGGCGTCGACGTCGTCGCAGGCCTGCCGGGCCAGCCACAGGCCGCTGCCGGTGCGGGTGCCGCCGGACCCGGGGCGGTAGCCGGCGAGGGGATCGTCGAAGCCGGGGCCGCGATCGGTGACGCGGCCCTCGACCCGGTCGGCGGTGAGCCACACGGTGACGTCGACGGGCGGCCGGCCGTGCAGGTAGGCGTTGGTCAGCACCTCGTTGAGGGCGGCGACGAAGTCGGTGCGGATCAGGGTGGGCAGGCCGGCGAGGGCCTCGGCGGCGCGGGCGCGCACGGGGCCGATGTCGTACCGGTCGCGCGAGCCGGACAGCAGACGCACCGGCGGTACACCCGGATCCGGCCGCGGCGCGTCGCCGTCCGGTGTCGTGTGGACGCGCCCGGACAGGACCTCGGCCGGGGTGCCGGCGCGCGGGTAGGCGCTGACGGTCGTCATCGGTTCACCCGCAAGCGCGACGTCGCAGGCGGCGTCGTAGGTCGCCGCCCGCGCCCAGTCGCCGGCCGTGGTGCCGTGGTCGGGCTCGGCGACGTACCGGACGGGCGCGCCGGGCCGGCGGTCCGGATGGCGCAGCAGCCGGCGCACGGCCGCGAGCACGGCGACCGGCCGGCGGAAGGTCTCGGGGCGCGGCTGGAGCAGCGCGCCCGGGCACGCGGCGGCGAGCAGGCGGTTGTGCTCGGGCCGGCACGCGAGGACGACGAGCTCGCCGTCGGCCCGGTCGGCGACGGCGGCGCGCAGCTCGTCGGCGTCGTCGTAGAGCAGGACGGCGTGGTGGTGCGGGTCGGTCATGGCGCCGGGGGGCCGCCGAGCGGGATCCGGCCGTCGAGGTCGACGCGGTCGATGACGCCGCGGACGTACTGGTCCTCGCCCACGACCACCCGCAGCGGCACGTGGACCCGGTCGGCCGCGTCCGCGGCCCGCAACAGCGCCCGGACCCCGCCGGCGGCGATGAACTCGAGCGCGCACAGGTCCACCACCAGCGCGTGGCCGGGGTTCGCGGCGGCGAGCGCCTCGCCCATCGCCCGGTCGAGGTCGGGCGCGGCGAAGGCGTCGAGCGCGCCGGTCAGCGTGAGCACGACCGCGTCGCGCACGTCGCCGCGGCGCACCGCGAACGTGGGAGCAGCCATCGCGCCTCCTGGTGTCGCGCCCCAGCCTACGCGCCGGCGACGCCGGGCGGATCGGTCGTCACCGCGGGCCTGCTCGGCGTTCACGGGGTGACGCCCATCTTGCGTCCTCCAACCAGCGGGGCGACCCCAATAGCCCGCCGGCGATCCCATCAAACGTTTTCGTCGCCGAGGAATCGCCGCAGGCCGGCGCGGACGCCCTCGGTGGGGACGACGGCGGCGAAGGCCGCGGCCTCGACGGCGAGCCCCTCGTCGATGGGCAGGTTGACCCCGCGGGTGACCGCCCGCAGGCAGGCCGCGACCGCGCTCGGGGCGTGCCGGATCACCCGGGCGGCCAGGTCGCGGGCCGCGGCGGCCAGGTCGTCGGCCGGCACCACGGCGTTGACGAGGCCGAGCTCGGCGGCCCGGGCGGCCGGGATCGGGTCCCCGGTCAGGATCATCTCCAGCGCGCGCTTGCGGCCGGCGTGCCGCGGCAGCCGCTGGGTGCCGCCGAACGGCGGCGGGAAGCCGAGCGTGATCTCCGGCTTGGCGAAGGTCGCGTGCTCGGCCGCGAGCGCGAGCGGGGCCGCCTCGGTGATCTCGCAGCCGGCGCCGTAGGCGAGCCCGTTGACGGCGACGATCACCGGCTTGGGGTACTCCTCGATCCGGCGGGTCAGCGCCTGGCCCCGCCGGACGATGTCGTGCAGGGCGTGCTCGGTGCCCCGGCCGATGCTCGCGGCCAGCGACGGGATGTCGGCGCCGGCGCTGAAAGCCCGCCGCCCGGCGCCGGTCAGGATCACGGCGCGCACGGTGGCGTCGGTGGCGAGGCGGTCCAGCGCCCCGAGGATGGCGTCGATCTCCGGGTAGTCCAGGGCGTTGAGCTTGTGCTCGCGGTCGATGGTGAGCGTGGCGACGCGCTCGTGCAGCTCGATGATCATGCGTCGACCGTACGTGTCGTACCCTGGGACAATCCAACGATTGTCACAGGGACAGGCGATCGCCGGGGAGCTCGCGGCCCGGATCCGCTCGGGCGAGGTCCCGGCGGGCACCCGGCTGCCGACCCACCGCGAGCTGGCCCGCGAGCGCCGGATCGCGGTCGGCACGGCGACGCGGGTGTACGCCGAGCTGGCCGCCATGGGCCTCACCGTCGGCGAGCCCGGGCGCGGCACGTACGTGCGCGACCTCGCCGGCTTCGACGGGCCCGAGCCGTCGCGGGCGCTGCCGGTGCCGCGGGTCGCCGACCTGTCGTTCAACCAGCCGCTCGACCCGGCCCAGGCCGGGGAGCTGCGCCGGGCCCTGCGCCGGCTCGCGGGCGCGGGCGACCCGGAGCGCCTGCTGCGCCAGGAGCCGCCCGGCGGCCGCCGCGCCGACCGGGCCGCGGTCGCCACCTACCTGCTCGGCCGCGGCATCGACACGGCACCGGCGAACGTGCTGCTGACCGGCGGCACCCAGCAGGGCCTGGACACGGTGCTGCGCGCGCTGACCCGCCCCGGCGACCTCCTGGCCGTGGACGCCCTCACCTACCCCGGCATCCGGCTGCTCGCCGCGGCCCACGGCCTGCGGCTGCTGCCGGTCCCGGGCACGGCCGCGGGGCCCGACCTCGACGCGCTCGACGCGCTGTGCCGCACCCGCCCGGTCCGGGCGATCTACGCGATGCCGACCGTGCACAACCCGCTGGGCTGGGTGCTCACGGCGCGGCAGCGCGAGCGCGTGGTCGCCGCCGCGCGGGCCGGCGACTGCCTGATCGTGGAGGACGGCACGTACGCGTTCCTCGAGCCGGCCCCGCCCCCGCCGCTGCAGGCGCTGGCCCCGGAGCGCACCTGCTACGTCGCCGGGCTGTCCAAGAACGTGGCCGCGGGCCTGCGGTTCGGCTTCGCGGTGCTGCCCGCCGCACACGTGGCCGCGGCCGTCCGGCAGCTGCGCACCGCCGCCTGGGGCGCGCCGGCCCTGGTGACCGCGCTGGCGACGGGCTGGCTGGCCGACGGTACCGTGGCCCGGCTGGAGCAGTCCCGCCGCGCGGACGCCGCCGCCCGCCAGGCCGTCGCCCGCGCGGCGCTGCGGGGCCTGGACGTCGTCGCGCACCCCACCTCGTACGTCGCCTGGCTCGCGCTGGAGCCGCACCAGCGCCCGGACCACGCGGCCGCGGTGCTCGCGCGCGAGGGCATCCTCGTCTCCACGGGCGACACCTTCGCCGCCGGCGCGTACCGCCCGCACGCGCTGCGCCTGGCCCTCGCCACGCCGCCGCTGGACGAGCTCGGCCCGGCCCTGACCCGCCTGCGGGCCGCCCTGGAGGCCATCCCGCCGTAGGTGTCAGTCGCGGCGCTCCAGGATCGCGCTGCCCCCGTTGCGGCCGAACGCCCACCACAGGGTGGAGCCGATGGCGGTCCCGGCCAGGATGACCACCGCCACGAGGCCCGGCCCGTCCACGGTGCGCGCCGCCAGCACGATCCCCGACCCGGCGACGAGCGCGAAGACCAGCGCGAACGGCTTGCCCGGGCGCACCCGGTACCGCCCGTCGCCGATGCGCTCGCGGGTCATGCCCCACAGCAGGGGCGAGCCGGTCGGCGGGTCCTCGTGGTCGTCGAGGTCGAGCGCCGTGCCGCGGCCCCGCCCGAAGGCCTGCCACAGCATGGTGCCGCCGACGACCAGCCCGATCGCGCCCCACCAGAGCGCGATGCCCAGGCCGGTCGCGATCGCGTAGCCGACCAGGGCCGCGATCGTCACGGCGATGACGACCGCCTGGGGGCGCGTCGGCCGGAGCCGGTATCTTGCCATGTCGATGGTTATACGCCGGTGGCGGCCCACTCGACAGGGGGCAGCCGGACGCTCGCCACGCCGCGCGGCCGGCCGGTGCGCAGCAGGGCGCTCAGGTGGTCGGCGGGCGCGGGCTGGCCGAGGAGGTAGCCCTGGGCGAACGGCACCTGGAGCTCCTTCAGCACCGTCAGCTGCGCATCCTCCTCGATGCCCTCGGCCGTGACGCTCACCCCGGTGCTGCGCCCCAGCTCGCCGAGCAGCTTCACGACCGCGTGGTCGTTGCGGTTGTCGAGCATGCCCGCGATGAACGAGCGGTCGATCTTGATGCCGGAGACGGGCAGCGCGGACAGGTGGCGCAGGGTCGCCGAGCCCGCGCCCATGTCGTCGAGGACGATCCCGACGCCGTGCTCGCGCAGCTCCTCCAGCTGGCGTACCGCGTCCTGCAGCTGCCCCAGGTCCGCGGACTCGGGCAGCTCGACCCGGATGCGGTCCGGCGCGAGCCCGTTGCGGCGCGCCGCCGCGAGCACGTCGCCGGCCAGCCCGGCCCCGCGCAGCGTCTCGACGGTGAGGTTCACGTTGACGTACCGCGGCGCGCGGTCGCCGAGCACGAGGACCCAGGCGGCCAGGTCGGCGCAGGCCCGGCCGAGCACCCAGCGGTCCACGGCCGGCATCTGCCCGGCCCGGGCCGCGTCGGCGAGGAACCGGCCCGGGGTGAGCAGGCCGTGCTGCGGGTGCTGCCAGCGGACGAGCGCCTCGACGGCCCAGACCCGGCCGTCGTCCACGCCGACGATCGGCTGGTAGAACAGCCGCAGCTCGCCGCGGTCGATCGCGGCCAGGATGCCGTCCCCGGCCCCCGGGCGGGGCGCGGCGGGCGCGCCGGCGTCCACGACCACGCGGACCTTGTCGCCGCCGGCCTGCTTGGCGCGGTACATCGCCGCGTCCGCCTCGCGCAGCAGCGTCTCGGCGTCGGCCGTGGCGGCGCCGACGGCCACGCCGACGCTGGCCGAGCTGTGCGCGCCGGGCGGCAGGGCCGGGTCGGGCGTGGCGATCGCGAGCCGGAACCGCTCGCCGAGCGCGGCCGCCGACAGCTCCGGCTGGTGGCCGCCGGGGACGCGGGTCAGCACCGCGAACTCGTCGCCGCCGAGCCGGGCCACGACGTCGTCCCCGCCGGCCGCGGCCGCGAGGCGGTGCGCGGCCGAGACGATGAGCCGGTCGCCGGCGGCGTGCCCGAGGGTGTCGTTGACCTGCTTCATCCGGTCGAGGTCGACGAAGACCACGGCGACGCCGGGGCGGGCGGTGTCGCGGCAGGCCGCGGCGAGCCGGGCGAGGAAGCGGGCCCGGTTCGCCAGCCCGCTGAGCGGGTCGACGACCGCCTGCAGCGCCATGAGGTCGGCGAGGGCCTCGTACAGCCACGCCGCCGAGACCCGCGCGAGGCGCCCGTCGCCGCGGCGGACGAGCACGTCGTCGTAGCGGCGCACCCGGTCGCGCCGGCTGATCTGCTCGCAGACGTCGATCACCGAGGCGCGCTCGTCGACGATCATCGGCGCCGGGTCGGCGGTGCGCCCGACCGGCGTGCGCTCCCACAGCGCGCGGCCGTACCCGAACGGGCCGGACATCAGCTGCCCGAAGCGCTCCCGGTCGATCAGGCCGATGCCGCCGTCGAGGTACATGACGGCCACGCACGGTAGCGAAGGATCGGCGCGGAAGTGGAGATCGAGCTCGATGCAGCGCATGGTGGCCTCGACGACCGCGACCGGGCGCGCGAGGGCCCCGACAGTGTCAGCCGGGCTGCCCGGTGCGACCCGTGTCACGGGTCAATCATCGATGGGGGAAGCCTTTCCACCAAGCAGAAATCCGGCCGCTCACCATCTCGTAACGCGCCATTCAAGTCATCACTGACCGTGACTGATCCCCACTCGATGTGGGTAGTCGTACGCCCATGAGCGCTCCGGACGAGATCCCGGCTGACGAACGCCGGGCCCGGCGCCGCGCCGAGGCCCACGACCGAGCCGACAAGGCCCGGCAGCGCGCCGAGGAGGCCGCGGCCCGGCTGGCGGAGCTGCGCCGCGACGTGATCGAGTCCGATGCCGGGCCGCGGGGCTCGACGGCGTCGCAGAGCGACCGCGCGGCCCGGCTCGCCGAGGAGTCCCGGCGCCTGGCCGAGCGGGCGGCGCAGAACGCCGCCACCGCGGCCCGGGCGACCGCGGACGGGCACGACACCGCGGCGTGGCCGCACGCCCGGCCGGCCGAGGCGGGCCCGGGCGGCGCCGACGAGCACCGCCGGCAGGGCCGCCGACACCTCGACCAGGCCGAGACCGACCGGGAGGAGGCGCGGCGGCGGCCCGAACCCTGAACCGCTACTTGGCCGGCGCGGGCGCGGGTGCGCCGTGGGGCCGGCCCGCGGGCTCTTCCGGCAGGTCCTCGACGCCCGCCTCGACCGCCTGCTCGTGACGGCGGCGCGCCGAGGGCAGGATCAGGGCCGCCACGATGCCGAGCACCGCGACGCCCGCGCAGAGCCAGAAGCCCTGGGTGAACGCGTCGTCGGTCGGCAGCCCCTGCGGCGTCGTGTTGGACGCGATGACGGCGGCGATGACGGCGGTACCGATGCTGCTGCCGATCGTCCGCGCGATGGTGTTCACGCTCGCCGCCTCGCCGGTGTGAGTGGCCGGGACGCTCTCGATGATGGCATTGGACATCGCGGCGAACGCGAGGCCGATGCCGGCCCCCGTGAACAGGCCGGAGACCAGGATCATCCAGATCTCGCCGTGGCCGGCGGCCGGCAGGGCGAAGGCGGCGGTGACCGCGATCGCGCCGAGGGCCATCGGGACCTTGGGGCCGAAGCGGCGGTCCAGCAGGCCGGCGAGCGGGCCGAAGACGAGCATCATGAGCACGGTCGGCAGCAGGAACAGGCCGGCCTGGGAGACGGACTTGCCGAAGCCGTAGCCGGTCGCCGCGGGCAGCTCGAGCAGCGTCGGGACGAGCACGAACGTGCCGAACATCGCGAAGCCGAAGATCAGCGCGACGAAGTTGGTCGCCCACACGCCGCGCAGCGCCATCAGGCGCATGTTCACCAGCGGCTCGCGCACGCGCAGCTCGACGGCGACGAACACGGCGAGCAGCACGACGCCGCCGGCCAGCAGGGTCAGGGTCGCGACGCTGTCCCAGCCCCACTCGCGGCCCTTGCTGATCCCCAGCAGCAGCGCGACGAGCGACACCGACAGGATCGCCGCGCCGGCCACGTCGAGGCGGCCGGGCGCGCGCACCGGCGACTCGGGCACGCCGAAGAAGACGCCGAGCAGCGCCACGGCGACGACCGCCAGCGGGAGCCAGAACAGCCAGTGCCAGGACAGGTGGTCGACGATCGGTCCGGCGGCCACGATGCCGACGCCGGCCCCGATGCCGAAGATGGCCGAGAGCAGGCCGACGGTGACGCCGACCCGCTCGCGGGGCAGTTCGTCGCGCACGATGCCGATCGACAGCGGCATGATCGCGCCGGCCGCGCCCTGCAGCGCCCGGGCGACGATCAGCGTCGCCAGGTTGGGCGCGAGCGCGGCCAGCAGCGTGCCGGCGGCCAGGATGACGAGCACCACAAGCATCACCCGGCGCTTGCCGACCATGTCGCCGAGCCGGCCCAGGATCGGCGTGAGCACGGACGCCGACAGCAGGTACGCGGTGAGGATCCAGCTGATGTCGCCGGTGGACGCGTGGAGGTCCCGGGCGATGATCGGCAGCGCGGGCGCGACGAGCGACTGCAGGACCGCGAACGCCAGGCCGCCCAGCGACAGGAACAACACCACGAGCGTGCTGTTCGAGTGCCGGCCGGTCCGCCCGGACGAGACGGAGTTTGCCACGGAGTACCCCTCGTAATGTAAACGTCTGTTGACATTGCACGGTAGACCGGGGTCCACGGGAAAGTCAACGGCGGTTTACATCACATCGGGGCCTCCTCAGCGCCGGCGCGTCCCGGCGTCGGCGTAGCGCAGCAGCGCGGCGACCCCGCCGTCGGCCGGCAGCTCGTCCGGCGCGGCGAAGAGCAGGTCGGCCTCGGTGCCGACGATCGCGCGCACGAGCGCCGCGTCGGCCCGGACCCGCCGGGTGTCGCGGACCCCCATGGCGATCAGCTCCGCCCGGTCGAACGACAGCTGGGCCGGCTCCGGCCCGATCCACAGCTCCGTGGTCGAGGTCGGGTCGTCGACGAGCAGCACGGTGCCGACCTGGCCGCGCTGCAGGGCGGTGACGACGGCGGGCAGACCGTCGCCGGCCGCGTCGTTGCCCCGCCGGCTCTGGTACCGGTCGAGCACCGCCCGCGCCTTCTCCGCCGCGCGCTCCGCGATCGCGTGCACGGTCACGTCCTCCAGGGCCGCCGGGCCGGTGGTGGAGCTGGTCTCCACGACCCGCTCGCGCCAGTGCTCCGGCAGCTGCGCGACGAGCAGCGGGCGCGCCTGCGGGTCCCCGGCCACGAGGATGACCTCGGCCCCGCACCGCTCGGCGGCGTCCGCCACGGCCGCGGCGACGGTACCGGCGTTGCGCTCCCAGGACACGTGGGCGGCGCGCTGGTACCGCGGCTGCGACCACCCGCCCGGCTTGACCCGGTGCACCGGCCACTGCTCCGTGCCCGCCACGGTGTCGGTGCGCACGAGCCGGGAGGCGTCGACCGCCTCGATCCGGCCGCCGGTACGGTCGACGAGCACCCGGACATAGGGGATCGACTCGCCCATCTGGGCCAGCAGCGGCATGACGTGCGGCAGCGGGCCGAACGCGGCGATGTCGCGCCGCGGCGGGGCCGGCAGCACCTGCAGCATCGCCACCTCGCCGGCGGTGGCGAAGGCAGCCAGTCCGTACCGGCCGTCCTCGCCCGTGTGCCCGAGCAGGGCGCGCCCCAGCGCGTCCAAGGTCTCCGGGTCGCACAGGGCCGCCTCGAGGCTCTCCCGGGCCGCCCGCCAGCGCAGCTCGACGGTGCCCGCGGGGTCCTCGTTGTTGCGCGTCCCATCGAGGTAGACCGACGCCCACGGTCCGGGACGCTCGTACAACGGGCGTAGGAAGGACACGTTCATATGCGGCGGTTACCCCAATTGCCGGGAAGGAACCGTTTCGCGGGTTAGCCGGGATGCACCCCGGGTAGGTGGTGGAAACACGGACGCGAGAGGCCTGAGTGACCCGCACCGGAGGTGCACCATGAGCTCGCCCGAGCAGCGCGCCGACGAGGCCGCCAGCGCCGAGATGCGGCGCAACGGCGGCCCGACGACGACCGGCGGCATCCGCACCACCACGGGGTCCAACGCCGGCCCGGGCGGACCGGGCGGCGGCCACCACCGGCGCTTCCGCAGCGGGGTCGCCCCGGCCACGACCGGCTCCTCCGACGGCACCGAGCCACGAAGCGACGACGGAACCGCATCACGCAACGACGCCGTGGCGGAGTAACGCAACGACGACGTGAGCCCCGGGGTGTACTTCACCCTGGCCTACATACATCATGCGCAGCACCACCGCGTCGGAGTACTGAGGGCGCGTCAGAGCTTCAGCAGCTGCCAGCCGGCGCGGCGGGGCGGGTCGTCGCGGGGCTCGGTCGGGTACTGCCAACCCTGGTTGGTGCCGAAGAAGAGGTGCTCGTCGCCGACCGGCAGGACCCCGCGGATGCCCCAGTTGCAGGCGTTGTTGAACCCGGTGGTGGTGAGCGGCCGGGCGGGACGGTCGGCGTCGTCGAAGACCCACACCTGCCCGGCCGTGCGCCGGTCGCGGAAGACCAGCCGTGACGCCACCTGGCGGCACAGCGCGGCCTCCACCGCCGGGACCGGCCGGCCGAGCACCTGGCTCAGCACGCCGGTGTCGGGGTTGAGGGTGATGTCGCGCAGCACCTTCTCGGTGTTGAAGGTGCCGAGGTACAGCTTGCCGCGGAACACGGCGGCGCCCCAGCCGACGTAGTCGTTGAACCGGCTGCCGAAGCCGCCGCCGCCGAACCTCGGGTCCTGGTGCAGCAGGTTGTCCCGCAGCGCCCACTCGGCGGTGCCGGGCTCGTAGCACCAGTACCGGCGCTCGCCGTAGAGGAGCTCGACCTGCTGGTTGAGCTCGCCGGGGTTCTTGATGCGGTACACCACGCCGCCGGGCGAGCTGCGCAGGTACGCCAGCGCGAGCTCCGGCACGGTGCCGCGCGGGATCTGCGGGTACGCCGCGAGATGCCGCGTCATCGACGGCGCGACCGACGGCAGGCCGAACGTGGCGTAGACCCAGCCCTCGTAGGACGTGACGGCGAAGGAGACCATCGCGTCGGCGGTCAGCGGGTCGGGGAACAGCTGCGCGGCCGTGAACACCGGGCGCCACCGGTCGCGGGCGCGCGGCCCCAGCTCGTGCAGCGGCGGGCTCACGTAGACGCCGGCCGGCTCGGTGCTGCCGGTGCCGTGCCAGGTGCCCGTGACGATGCGGTTCTCGTGCACGGTGAAGTAGGCGGGCTGGTTGCCGAGCCGCCCGACCTCCTCGAAACGGAAGGGATCGGCGGCGGTACCGCACCAGCGCTGCACGCCCCCGGACGGCGGTTCGACCCGGCCGACGCCGAAGTACAGGCGCCCGCCGGCGACGACGAAGTTCTTGATGTTGTCCCACTCCGGGAACCGCCGCGCGCCGAGGAACGTGCCGTCGACGTGGTAGGCCAGCAGCACCACCGTGCCCCCGGCGTGGGGGCCGGCGGTGGTGGTCGTCTCGACGCCGCCGAGCAGCACCACGTCGCCGATCGAGCCGGCCGCGCGCACGCCCGCGAGCCGCGCGAAGTCGGGGCACTCCCCCGGGTCCGGGGTGCGCTCGGTGGCGATGCCGGTGGCGATGTCGTACTGCCAGACCTGCGCCGCCACCACGTCCCCGGCCACCCCCTGGGCCGGCGCGACGTCGTGGGCGGCGTTGTAGGAGGCGGCGAACTCGCAGGTGACGTTGTCCGGGTCGTCCCAGGGGCGCACCGGCACGCCGAGCCCCGCGCCGGCGAACTCCCCGGCCAGCGTGGCCATCCCGCCGCCGGTCGCGTTCGACACGGTGCCCCACCACAGGTGCCGCTGGGCCTCGTCGGCGGTGAACGCCCAGATGTAGCCCTGGGTGGTCTGCTCCCGCCCGCCGTCGGGCACATCGCCGCCGTCCTCGATCGGCCGGGTCGGCCGGCCCAGCCCGAACCACCACCGGTCCGGCCGCGCCTGCGCCGCGACGGTCACGCCGTGTCTGCGGTCCTCGCCCGGCACCGTCGGCCGCGCGCCGAGCATCGTCGCCAGCATGGCGGCGGGTCTACCCCCGGCGACCCCGCCGAACCCTCAGTCGTCAAAGTCGCAGACCTTCCACTTCCGGTTCTCCTTGACCAGCTTCACGGTGAGGTTCTCGCTGCGGTTCTTGCCGTTCGACTTGACGGTGAACGTGGTGTAGACGCTCGCCGCGTCGCCGTTGACGGTCTCCCCGGTGACGTGCCACTCGACGACCTCGTTCGAGGAGGAGGTGTCGTCGTCGCCGGCCGCGACCTCCTTGCGCGCCTGGTCGGCCTTCTCCTTGCACAGCATGTCGATGAGCTTGTTCTTGTCGGGGTGGGGCTTCGCGGCCTCGCCGAAGTAGTCCTGCACCACCTCGGTGGGCGTGTGTACGAAGACCTTCTGGTACGTGAAGTAGCCACCCACGGCGAGCACGATGACGGCGAGCAGCCCGCCGATCCCGATCAGCGCGATCTTTCCGCCCCGCTGCGGCGTGCCCGTGTTCGGCGGCTGCGTGGACCACGGCACGCTGGGCGGCTGCTGGCCGTACCCCGGCTGCTGCCCATACCCCGGAGGCGGCCCGTAACCGGGCTGCTGCCCATAGCCCGGCTGCTGCCCGTACGCCGGAGGCTGCTGCCCGTAGCCCGGCTGCTCCCCGTACGCCGGAGGCTGCTGGCCGTAGCCCGGCTGCTGCTCCCCGTACGCCGGAGGCTGCTGGCCGTAGCCCGGCTGCTGCCCGTACGGCGGCTGGGCCGGCGGCTGCGGCGGCCCGTAAGGCGGCTGATATGGCTGCTGCGGATCGTCCGATCCCCCCGGATAGGTCACCGGCACATCGTATACATGCGGCTCATTGCCGCAATCCGAGTTCCGACCGGCTAGCCGGGCATGATCGCCGGCGTCGACAGGGTGGTGCCGTCCGGGGCCGGGCCCCAGGTCACCCGCAGCGGCCCGGCGGGCAGCCCGGCGGCGGTGAAGCGGCCCAGCGCGTCCGTCGTGCCCGACCAGGTGCCGTCCCGGTGGCGGATCTCCAGCGGCGCCGCGACCGGCCGGCTGACCTGGCCGATGAGGTGCAGGGTGCCCTCGTCCTCGCTCACCTCGAGATCCAGCACGGTGTCGCCCGAGCCGTAGCTGAGCAGCCGCGGCGCGCCCGAACCGCCCGCGCGGACGCCCGGGGCCGCGCCCGCCACCGCGCTGTCCAGCAGCAGCGTGGCCAGGGCGGCGTCCGGGCGGCGCCAGGCCAGGATGCCGGACGCCGCCCGCAGCAACGGGACCGGCGGCGGGTCGACGGCGGTGTAGACCCGCCCGACCGCATCGCCGAGCGCGTCGTCGCTCGCCCCGCTCATCGCCGTCTCCTCCTCGTCGGTCACAGCGCCGCCGCCATCAGGGTGCGCAGCTGGCCGAGGCAGCGGGCGCGGGTCGGGCCGATGCTGCCGACGGGCACGTCCAGGGCCGCGGCCAGCTCCGCGTACGTCGGGACGGGGTCGGTGCCCATCGCCCGCAGCAGCCGCGAGCACCGGCCCGGCAGGCGCCGGATGGCCTGCCACAGCAGCCGCTCCTCCTCGGCCCGCAGCACCGACTCCTCCGGCAGGCCGGAGGTCGACCGGATGACCGACATGTGGTCGTCGAGGTCGGCCGGCGACTCCCGGCCGCGCCGGCGCAGCATGTCGATCGCCTCGTTCCGGGCCGTCGTGGCCAGCCAGGCGCCCAGGCCCGCCCCGTCGCGGATCTGGTGCAGCTTCTCCACGAGCCGGAACCAGGTCGCCTGGAACACGTCGGCGGCGTCGGCGTCGCCCAGCCGGAAGCTGCGGGCGGTGGCCCAGACCAGGCCGGAGTAGCGCGTCACCAGTGCGTCCCAGGCGCGCTGATCCCCGTCGGCGGCCTCGATGAGCGCGATCGTGGGATCGAAGGTCGTCACAGGATCGAAGGGTACCCGGCGAAGCTGTGCGCGGCACCGGATTGCACGATCTTGGCCGCCGCCACCACCGCCCCGGGGTGGGCCGCCTCGGCGATCGCCGCGACCACGTGCGGGGTCGCGAACGACGTGCCGCTCCAGGCCGCCCAGCCGGTGCCGAAGTCGGGGTGGTTGATGTACGTGCTCACGACGTCGGCCCCGGGCGCCGCCAGGCTCACCCACGGACCGGTGTTGCTCCACGGGCACACGGCCGTGCCGTCGTGGGCGGCCACCGCGACGACCTGGTCCTTCCAGGGCACGTCGGCGGCGGCGAACGCGGCCGGCCAGTACGGCCCGGCCTGGCCGTCGTTGCCGGCCGCGGCGACGACGACCCGGTCGCGGCCGGCGAGGAACCGGTCGAGGGCCGCGCCGAGCAGGACCGGCGGCTGGTCGTCGGCGGTGTACCCGCCGAGCGACAGGTTGAGGACGTCGGCGTCGCCGAGGCCGGCGATGCGCAGCGCCAGGTCGAGCTCGGTGCCGACGCCGAAGGAGTCCAGCACCTTGACGATGCGCACCTGCGCGCGGGTGGTGCCCTGCAGCACGACGCCGGCGATGAAGTTCGCGTGGCCGACGTCGGAGTCCAGCACCGAGTCCAGGTCGGCGTCGACGACGGTCTCGTAGTCGGACGCGCCGACGGCGTACCGGCTCGGCGGGAGCGGGCTGTCGGCCCACACCCCGGTGTCCAGGACGGCCACGCGCACCGGCGCCTCGGCCCCGGGCGCGGCGATCGCGGCCGCCCGGCTGGCCACGGGGCGGCCGAACGGCCCACCCTGTTCGTGGGGCGCGCCGAGCAGGACGTGGTTCGGGCCGACGAGCCCGCCCCGGCCGGCCCGCTCGTGCACCCGCCGGGCCGCGCGCAGCGGGTCGAGCCCGCGGGCCCGGATACGCCGTACTCCGGGCAGCGGCTCGTCCTCGGCGAGGTCGGCGGCCTTGTGGCCCTGGGCGGAGACCGCGGCGCGGGCGTCGTCGTAGTGCTCGTCGAGGGCGAGCAGCTCACCGCCGACGTAGCGCACCGGACGCGCCCCGGCCGTGTCCGTGACCAGCCAGGGCAGGGCGGCCAGGTGCTCGGCGCGGCGGGACCGCCACCGCTCCAACCGTTGCGACGCGTTCACGGCTCCTCCTCGATGTCGGTGACTGCAGAGGATGACTGGTCCGGTCATCCGATCGATACGTCGGGTAGGCGACAGCTCACGGTGGTGGCAGGATCGGCCGTGTGACCGAGGGTGCCGCCGAACCGCTCGCGCTGGCGGCGCGGGCGATCGAGGCGGCGGCGGGCGACCCGCGGCGGGCGCGCGCGCTCGCGGAGGTAGCCCTGGGTGCGGCCCGCCGGGCCCGTGACGCCGAGGCGCTGTCGATGGCCCACCGGGCGGCGGGCCTTGCCGCCCGGGCATCGTACGACGCCCGGGCCGCCGCGGAACATCTCCGGAAGGCGGTAACCGTCGCGGTACGACACGATCGGGCGACCCTGGCGGCCGAGGCACGGATGAGCCTGGCGCTGGTGCTGCAGGACCTGGGCCGCCCGGCCGCCGCGCTGCGGGAGATCGACGCGGCGCTGGTCGGGCTGCGCGGGCTGCGCCGGGCCCGGGCGGTCATGCAGCAGGCCGTGATCCTGCGCCGGCTGGGCCGCGACGACGAGGCGATGCGCGGCTACCGGACGGCGCTGCGGGTGTTCCGGCGCGCCGGCGACCGGCTGTGGCAGGCCCGCGCGCTGAACAACCGCGGCATCCTGCACGGGTACCACGGCAATGTCCGCCTCGCCCAGGCCGACCTCGCCGCCGCGGCGGCCATCTACGCCGAGCTGGGCCTGCCGACCGGCGCCGCGCAGGTGCAGCACAACCGGGGCTTCGTGGCCGCGCAGGCCGGCGACGTGCCCGAGGCGCTGGCCCGCTACGCCCGGGCCCGGCCGGAGCTGAGCCGGACCGGGCCCGACGCGGTCGGCCTGCTCGACCTGGCCGAGCTGCTGCAGTCGGTGCGGCTGCTGCCGGAGGCCCAGCGGGCCGCCCAGGAGGCCCTCGACGCCGGCGCGCGGGGGCGGCTCGACGCGGTGCGGGGCGAGGCGGCGCTGCTGGTGGCGCGGATCGCGCTGGCACGGGGCCGGGCCGCCGAGGCGCGCGCGACGGCCCGGGCGGCCCGGCGGGCGTTCGGCGCCCACGGCCGGCCGCTGCTCGCGCTGCGGGCCCTGGCCGTGGAGCTGTCCGCGACCGTCGCGGCCGGGGCCGCCCACCGGGGCACGCTGCGGCGGCTGCAGGACACCGCGGCGGCGCTGGGCCGCGCCGGGTGGCTCATCCCGGCGTGGGAGGCCTGGCTCGACTCGGTGCAGCTCGCGGTACACCTGAAGGATCCCGAACGCGTGCGGCTGGGGCTCGCCGCCGCGGCCGGGGCTGCCCGGCGCGGACCGGCGGCGCTGCGGGCCCGGCTGTGGCACGAGCGGGCCCGGGCGTCGCGGGCCGGCGGTGACGTGGCCGCCGCGATCCGCCACGCCGACGCCGGGCTCGCCGAGTTCGAGGTGCACCGCGCCAGCCTGGGCGCGACCGAGCTGCGGGTGCGCAGCGGCGCCACCGTCGCCGAGCTGGCCGAACTGCGGCTGGAGCTCGCCGTCGCGCACGAGGAGCCGGCCCGGATGCTGGCGGCCGCCCAGCGCACGAGCGCCGCGACGCTGTGGCTGCCGCCGGCCCGGCCGAGCGCCGACCCGGTGGTCACCCGCGGGCTGGCGATGCTGCGCCGGGTGCACGCCGACCTGTCCGCGGCGCCGGTCAGCGCCGCGGACTCCGGGCGGCTCATGCGCTGGCAGCACGACCTGGAGGCGCGGGTGCGGGCCCGCGCGTGGCAGGCGCAGGGCAACGGCCCGTCGGCGGGCGGACCGCCGGGGCCGGCCGAGCTGACCGCGGCGCTCGGCCCGGCCGCCCTGGTCGACTTCGTCGCGGTCGGGGGCGTCCTGCACGCGCTCGTGGTGGCCGGCGGGGAGGTCACCCACCGGCCGCTGGGGCCGCTGGCGCCGGTGGCCGAGGAGCTCGCCGGGCTGCGGTTCGCGCAGCGGCGGCTGGTGGCGGCGCGCGGGCACACGGCCGCCGCGGAGGCCGCGGCCCGGCACGCCGCGAACGTGCTCGACGCGGCGCTGCTGTCCCCGCTCGCGGACCGCATCGGCGACCGGGACCTGGTGCTGGCGCCGGTGGCACGGCTGCACGCGGTGCCGTGGGCCCTGCTGCCCAGCTGCCGGGGCCGGCCGGTGCGGGTGGCGCCCTCGGCGGCGATGTGGTGGCGGGCGTACCGCACGCCGGAGCCCACGGGCCGCCCGGTGCTCGTCGGCCCGTCCGACCCGCCGCACGCGCGGGCCGAGGTGGCCCGGATCGCGGGGTACGCGCCCGGATCGCGGGTCCTGGACGGCGAGCGGGCCCGGGTCGCCGACGTGCTCGCCGCGCTCGACGGCGCCCGGATCGGCCACATCGCCTGCCACGGCGACTTCCGCGCCGACAACGGCCTGTTCTCCGCGCTGCGGCTCACCGACGGGCCGCTCACCATCTACGACCTCTCCGCGCTGCGGACCGCGCCCGGCACGCTCGTGCTGTCCGGCTGCGACACCGGCGTCGCGGCCGTGCACCTCGGCGAGGAGCTGCTCGGGCTGACCAGCGCCCTGCTGCAGCTGGGCACCCGCTCGGTGGTGGCCAGCACCGGCCCGGTCGACGACCGGGCGACCGCGGTCCTGATGAGCGACGTGCACAAGCGCCTCGCCGCCGGCAGCGACGCGGCGGCCGCCCTGGCCGCCGCGCAGCTGGCCGCCGATCCGGCGCACCGGTACAGCACCGGCGTCTTCGCCTGTTTCGGCGCGTGAGTGCTCAGGCCGCGATCGCGGGCACGGCCGCGGTGCGGGCCGCGTCGGCCGTCGCCCGGGCCGCGGTCACGATGCCCACGACCGCGCCGACGAGCAGCACGATCGCCCACACGATCCCGGCGATGGCGCACACGATCCCGGCCACCGCGTCGGTGATGCTCACCAGCACCCCCGGCACGACGCCGTGCAGCAGGCTCACCACCACGGTGCACAGCAGGGATGTGAGCACGAGCGCCACGAGGCCCTTGTTCTGCAGGAAGCGCTGCTGCGCCGCGGCGAGCGCGCCGGCGAACACGAACTTCAGGAACATCAGCAGCGACAGGATGACGACGGCGGTACCGCGGGGAAAGAACCCGAACCCGATCAGGTAGGCGATCGTGCCGAACGGGAACGCC
Source organism: Dactylosporangium sp. McL0621 (assembly GCF_049995355.1). NCBI lineage: Bacteria > Bacillati > Actinomycetota > Actinomycetes > Micromonosporales > Micromonosporaceae > Dactylosporangium > Dactylosporangium sp. McL0621. The sequence goes on along the minus strand of NZ_CP188259.1, from coordinate 5,640,799 downwards.
AGCAGCAGGGTCACCATGAGGATCAGCTTGGCGATCGCGAGCACCAGCAGCCCGGCCGCGGCCAGCAGCAGCAGGATCGCGAAGACCAGCGTCACGATCGCCTGCAGCCGGCCCTGCAGCCGCTGCGGCACCACGAGCCCGGCCGCCATGAGCGCGACGGTGAACAGGGCGGCGGCGTCGACGAGGGCGAGGTACGGCACGCCCAGCCCGGCCGGCCGCTCGACCTGCCCGCCGGCCGGGACGTCGAGCCCGGCCGCCGCGGCTTGACCGGTCAGCGCGGTGCCGGCGTCGAACCCGCCGACGATGAGGTGCTCGCCGAGCTCGACGGCGACGACCAGCGCCATCGCGACGAGGGCGATGAGGAAGAACGGGGTGCGCAGCCGCTCGAGGTTCATCGGGCTCACTCCCCCGCCACCAGGGTCAGCACGCAGGTGCGCTCGCCCGCGCAGATGACGTCGATGTCGGCGCCGGCCCGGCCGACGGCGACACTGACCGTGGCGCCGGCCTCGACGTCGCTGCGCACGAGGGTGTCGCGGCCGGGCGCCGGGGCCTGCACCGCGAGGTTGCTGTCGCTGCGCAGCCGCACGTTGCGCTGGTCCGCCGGGGCCGCGGCGACCTTGAGCGTGCAGGTGCCGTTGGTGACCGTGAGCCGCGCCTCGCTCAGGCACGGGGCGCTCAGGTCCTTCCGGTCGGCGTCGGGGGTGCCGCCGAGCCACCGCCCGAGCCAACCGACGAACCCGCCGGGCCGCTGCAGCGCCGCGGCGTCGCCGCCGGTGTGGTTGACCGCGGAGAGCACGTACAGCACCGCGATCGCCGCCATCACGAGGATGGCGATCCGCTTCGAGCTCATGTCAGACCCCCAGCTTCGCGGTGAGCGTCGGGCTGGCCGTCCCGACGACGCCGAAGTCGTCCACGGCGGCGACCGTCCACTGGAAGGTGCCGTCGAAGTCCTGGCTGTACATGTCGTACGGGGCGGGGCTCAGGTTGGCCCGGGCCGGCTGCAGCGGCGGCACGGCCGAGCGCGTGTCGACGCGGACGATGGCCAGCGGGACGTACGCGCACGCCAGCGCGGGCGGGTTCTGCCCGATGCAGACCTTGGGCCAGTAGGCAACCGCCCAGTGGGTGACGTAGGGCTCGGCCTGGTCCCACTCCAGCTTGCCGTTCTTCATGCTGATCGTGGCGTTGTCGGCCGTCTTGGGAGCCGGCGGGGCGAGCCGCACCGCGATGACCAGCCCGACCACGTCGCCCTTCTGCAGCGTGGCCCCGGCCTTGACGCTCTGCTCGACGACGGTGTCGGTCCGGGTGGAGTCGTTGCGGTGCTTGACGACGCCGGGCACGAGCCCGTTGCGGCGCAGCTCGAACGCGGCCTGGGCCTCGTTGAGCTGGGTCACGTCGGGCACGGTGACCGGGCCCGACGCGGCGACGGCCGGCTGGGGCGCGGCCCGGTCCTCGCCGCCGCCGAGGGTCACCACGAGCGTGACCACGATGCCGGTGACGACGACGAGGCCGGTCGCGACTGCGATGATCCACAGTGGCATCCGGCGCCGCGGCGCCGCGGGCGGGGCGGGGACGTCGAAGACGATCCGGTTGCTCAGCACCGAGGACTCCTCGGGCGCCTCGCTGGACGAGTACACGCGGCCGCGGACCTCGTAGGTGCCGGGCGCGGCGCCGGCGGGGACCGCGACGGCGAGCAGGAACGACGCCGACCCGCTGGCCGCGACCTGCCGCTGCGGCTGGTCGACGGTGAACCACGCCGGGTCCGCGTTGTCGCCGGGGACGACCTCGAAGACCGCGCGGTCGGCGCGCGCCCCGGGGTTGGTGACGGTGAAGGTGGTCTCACCCTGTTTGGCGTCGTCGAGCGCGATGCGCTCGGCGGCGGTGGTGACCACCCAGCTGGTGGACATGACGGCTCCTCCTTGTCGCAGGTCAGGCGATGTCGACGGTGACGGCGGCGGGCTTCTCCAGCGCCACCGCCATCCGGATCAGCGGTAGTTGGTCGCGGGCGGCCTCGGGCACCCGCACGACGATGTGGAAGGGGCGGTCGGCGGGCTCGTCGACCGCGAATCCGCCGACGCCGGTGACGGTGCCCAGCAGCGCGCAGAGCCCGGCGGCGGTACCGCGGGCCCGCGCCAGCTCACCGGCGCGCGCGGCGAGGTCGCGGCGCCGGCCCGGGGGCAGCGAGCGCCCGAGGTGGTCCATCGCGAGCCAGCTCAGCAGGTACGGCAGGAACGCGTCCGGGGCCCGGTAGGGCGCGACGAGGTCCTCGACCGCGGCCAGCCGGCGCTCGACCGGCTCGTGCATGCCCTCCATGACGTCCAGCAGCGCGGCGAGGGGTCCGCCCCCGGCGGCCCGCTGGTAGACCGCCGGCAGCAGGCGCTCGATCTCAGTCCGTCGCATCGGTGCGCACCACCTCGATGTCGTGCTCCGCCGAGCAGAGCAGCCAGGTCTCCGGGATCGTCACCGGGCCGGTGGTCTCCCGCCCGGCGGTGAGCGCCCATCCGGCGCCGTCGTCGGTGCGGTAGACGCCGCTGCCCGTGCCGGCCAGCACCCGGCGGGGCCGGCCGCCGGGGGCGCCCGCGGCCAGCGAGGACACCGGGGCGAACCGGGTCCGGTCGCGCAGCGGCAGCCCGCTGTTGACGCTGCCCGGCACCCACTGGGGGGAGGGCGCGGCCCCGTCGAGGCGCAGCACGCCGGCGCTCTGGGTCGCGGCCAGCACCGTGGGCCCGTCGAAGTCGATGTCCCAGCAGGTGCCGCCGGACCAGCCGGCGCCGAGCCGCTCCCAGCGCACGTCGGCCTCGAACAGCCGGGCCCGGTGGCAGCCCTGGCCGGGCTTGTTCGGGTCCGACTCGCCGGCCCCGACCCACAGCACCGTGGCCGGCCCGTCGTACTGCACCTCGAGCGCCCGCGCGTCCACCTTGGCCAGCCCGATGGGCACGAACGAGCCGGCCGCGCCGCCCTCGACCGACAGATATACCCCCAGCTGGGCCTGGGCCGCGACCGCGACGCCGTGCACGCCGCGCTCGGAGACGAAGGCCCGCACGCCGGCGAAGCCCCGGTCGGGGTCGGACGGTTCGACCAGGATCTGCAGCGGTACCGCCCCCGCCTCCGCCGCGACCTCGTAGAGCCCCGCGTCCGTGGCGCACAGCAGCGCGGCCGCGCCCTCGCGGTCGATCCAGGCCACGTCGGCGACGGCGGGCTCCAGCGCGGCCACGAGCGTCCACGTCTCGCCCAGGTCGGCCGAGACCCGGACCACCGAGCCGCCGTCCGCGTCGCGGGTCACGACCGCGAGGTGCCCGGGGCGCGCGACGATGCCCGGCCGGGCCGCCTCCGGGGCGACCGCGACGATCCGCACGTCCTCGCCCGGGAACCGGCCGACCGTCTCCCAGCCGTCGCCGCCGTTGGTCGAGCGGAACAGCAGCCCGGCGCTGCCCGCGTACCAGGTGTCGCGCTGGTAGCGGTCGGCGGCCACGGCCCGCACGGCGCCGTCGGGCACCTCGTCGAGCACGAAGCGCACGTCCTCGACGTAGCGCACGCCGGGCTCGGCCTGCTCCAGCATCCGGTACACGTTCGACGCGCGCAGCGGCTCGCCGAACGCCCAGCCGGTCGGGCTGGCCGGAGTCGGCAGCGGGCTGATGGTGGCGTGCAGCCGGTCGTTGACGCGCCGCCGTACCGCGTCGACGTCCTCGTGCGGGCCGACGACGACCCGGCCGCGGACCGAGACCGCCTTGTACCGCGCCCAGCCGGCCAGGACCTTGGTGCCGAGCGCCCGCCGGGCGTCGAGGTCGCCCTGGGTCTGCGCCCGCACGTCCTCGGTCTGCCGGCCCAGCATCGTGGCCATCGGCAGCCGCCCGCCGGTCCGCGACTCCTCCCCGACGTGCGGTACGAGCACCACCTCGACCTCGCCGGGGCGCGCGAACGCCCACATGCTGCTGCGGGTGAACGCCTTGGCGCGCGCCACGGCCGGGGACGCCGACGTGGCCAGCAGCTCGAAGTCGCGGGCGGTGACGGCCCGGCGCAGCGCGAAGAACTCGTACGGGCCGCGGGTCAGCGCCGCCTCGGTCCGCTCCATCTCGCGGCCGCCGACCGCCGGGTCGGGGTTGGTGACGCGCACGCCCGGGATCGGCTCGCGCAGCGCGGTGAGCGTGCCCGCGGCGACGTTGCCGGACGGGCCGCCGCCGGTGCGGTACCACAGCCGCACCTCGCGCCCCGCGGCCGGGACCGCCGCGACCGGCACCCCGGCGTCGTCGACCGCCGGGGCGAACGTGACCGTGCCGGTGCTGCGGTCGAGCAGGTACACGCGGGCGTCCGGGGCCAGGCCGGCGAACCCGTCCACCGGATGCCAGATCTCGAAGGAGCGGCCGCCGAAGTCCCGGGCCGCCGCGCCGTCGGCGACCTCGCCCGCCGGGGTCTCGACGCCGAGCATGACGTCGAACGGCTCGGTGGTGGTGACGAGCGGGGCGTGCGCGGTGCGCAGCACCTGGCCGGGCCGGCCGGTGCCGAGGCCGAGCAGCTCGGCGGCGACCGGCTCGCAGTGGTGCCCGCGGACGCTCGCCTCCGCGGCGCCCTCGGCGAGCACGACCGGCTCGGTCGTCACGAACACCACCGGGCGCGGGTCGGCGCCGGCCGCGGCGAGGACCGCGGTGCCGGCCGGGATGCCCACGCGCGGCCGGTCCTCGCCGGTGCGGGCGAAGGTGAGCGCCGTCCACGCGGCGGCGGGCGGGCGGCGGGCCACCCCGAGCAGGTTCAGGAACTCGACGTACGTCTTCTCCGGGACGCGGTTGAGCCGGTACAGCAGCACCTCGGTCAGGTGCGCGAACGCCTCGACCAGGGTGATGCCGGGATCGTGCACGGACAGGTCGGTCCACTCGGGACAGGTGCGGGCGATGCGCTCGCGGGCCTCGCGGACGAGGTCGGCGAAGGCGCGGTCGTCGAGGTTCGGGGCTGGAAGGCTCATGACGGGCTCCTCATGCGGGTGTACCGGGCTCGGCCGGGGCGAGGTCCAGGGGCAGGTCGATGACGCCGAGCGCGGCCGTGGCCCGCACCCGGTAGCGCAGCCGGATGTTGAGCCGCGTCGGGCGGTCGGGGTCCGCCGCCGCGTCGAGCTCGACGATGTCGGCGCGCGGCTCCCAGCGCTGGACCGCTTGGCGCACGTAGTGCACGGCGAGCCCGGCGGTGGTCTGGTCGTTCGGCGCGAACAGGAGCCGGTTCAGGTGGCAGCCGTACTCCGGCCGCATCAGCCGCTCGCCGGGGGTGATCGCGAGCAGCAGCAGGAGCGCCTGCCGTACGGCCGCGTCGCCCTCCACCATGGACAGCGTCCCGGCCGCGGTGACCGCGAGGCCGTTGTCGAGGAAGCGGATCGCCCTCATGCGTCGGCCCCCGCGAGGCCCTGGCCGGGATCCCGGACGGTGTAGTGCACGGTGCCGGGTACCGTGCCGTCGGTGAGCCCGTCCAGGTTGGACAGCACGATCCGGCGGCCGTCGATGCGCAGCCACGAGCTGTAGCCGGCGCTCACGGCGAGCGTCGTGGTGCACGGCTTCATCGTCGGGCCGATGTTCGGGCAGCCGGCGATGGGCCGCCGCTCGGGGTCGGCGTCGACGAGCACGGGGCGGCCGGCGGCCCGCACCCACGTCTGCGAGGCCGCGTTCTGCACGCGGCCGTCGTGCCCGCAGCGGACCACGGCGGCCAGGGTCACGAGCTTCACGAGGGACCTCCCGGGACGGCGATGATCGCGTGTTCGAAGTCGACGGTGCCGGCCCGGACCGTGATGCCGTGGCCGGGCGCCTCCAGCACCAGGTCGCTCGCGGCGTGCAGGCGCAGCAGGTCGGGGCCCAGCTCCACGTAGGAGCCGGCGTCGTTCTGCAGGCGCAGCGACCGGCGCTCGTCGTCGACGACGACGGACTGGCCGGACGCGGTCCGCATCGACCAGCGCCGGACGCGGCCGCCCTCGACCCCGGCCCCGTCGGGCGCGGCCGCGGTGCCGTAGAGGGAGCCGACGACGAGCGCGCCGCCGTACGCGTCCTGGGGCAGCGCCACCAGCACCGCGTCGCCGACGTCGGGCAGCACCACGAGGCCGCGGCCGGCGCCCGCCCCCGGCACGAGCACCGGCAGCCAGCCCAGGTCGAGCCCCGCGACGGCGCCGAGCCCGACGCGGACCCGGCCGCAGCCGTCGGGGTCGCCGACGTCCGTGACCGTGCCCAGCGTGAGCGCCGCCCCGCCGCGGGACGCGGGGCGCTCCGGCGGCCGGGTGGACACGGCGGCCAGGTACCCGTCGGCGTCGACGGTGGTGACCACCTGGGTCAGCACGTAGCCGCCGTCGAGGGCCGGAGCGATCCCGTCGACCCGGACCCGCCCGCCCGGCCGCAGCCGCGGGTCGCCGTCGGCCACCCCGTCGAGCACCACCGTGCGGGCGTCGCTGGCGTCGAGGGCCGCCTGCGCGACCGCCTGCAGCTCCTCCGCCCCGCCGGCGGCCTCGTCGAGCAGCGTCAGGGTGCCCGCGCCGCCGTCGGTGCCCGGGCTGGGGCGCAGCCCGATGTCCCGGCCGCCGCCGGGCCGCTCGGCCGAGGCCGTCAGCAGGTCGGCGGTGCGGGGCCGCCAGGCCGACGCGGTGCACCGGGCCGCGGCGCGCTCCAGGCTGGCGGTGACCTCGGCGCGGTGGAGGTTGCGGCCGTACCGCAGCCCGACCGCCTCGCCGTGGCCGGCCAGCGACACCAGGCGCAGCGCCGCGCCGTCCACCGCCGCGTAGAGCCCGACCCGGGCGAGCGTGGCGACCAGCACCTCCAGGTCGCGCTGGCGGTGCTGCACGATCCGCTCGAAGCGCGGCCCGCGCTCCCCGGCCTCGACGCTCAGCCCGATCCCGCCGGCGATCGCCTCGGCGAGCCCGGCGGCGTCCACGTTCTCGAAGCACCGCGGGGTCTGCCGCTTGCGCAGCCGGTGCAGCGCGTCGTAGGCGACGAGCCGCGACCCGGCCTCGCCGTCGGCGGCGCGGACCACGTCGGCCCCGGTGACCTCCCCGGCGAACAGGTCCTGCCCGTCGCCGGCCACCCGCACGGTGATCGCGGCGCCGAGCAGCTCCGTCGCCCGGCCCAGCGGGTCGTCGAGGGTGAGCTCGCACTGCGCGGGCTGGGAGAGCCGCCGCGCCACGCGGACCGCCCGCACCCGGCACCCGTCGGGCAGCGGTGCGCCCCCGGCCCGCACCTCGACCGCGGGGATCACGACGCGCTCCCGTCCGGCGGCACGGCCAGGACGGTGCCCGCGGTGACGGCTAGGGGGTCGTCGACGTCGTTGTGGGCGGCCAGCTCGCGCCAGCGCATCGGGCTGCCGAGCGCCTCGGCGGCGAGCAGGTCCAGGCGGGCCGAGCCGGGGGCCCCGTCCGGCCGCCCGCCGTCGCCGATCGCCTCGACCGCGGCCGGGCGGTCGGCGCCGGCCGTGGCGGTCGCGGAGCGGGTCAGCTCGTCGTCGAACGAGCGGGCCGAGGCGGCGTCCGGCTCGCCGACGCGCAGCAGCTTCAGCCGGATCCAGGAGCGCCCCGGCGCGCCACCGGAGTTGAACGCGTCGAACCGCTCGGCGATCGCCGACACGACGCAGGGCACGTTCCACGACTTGCCCCACACGAGCCGGATGAGCGGCGGCCGGCCGTTGCCCAGCTCCTGGGCGGAGTTCTCGGCCAGGTTCCACAGCCGCGCGGTCAGCGCGCGCACGTCCTGCGGCGCCCCGGCCGTCTCCATCAGCCCGACGTCGAAGACCATGTCGAGCTGCAGCTCGGTGCGGCCGCCGCCGGTGTAGCGCACCGGGTCGTCGGCCCGGCCGCGCCCGACGATGGGCTCGGCCCCGGCCGCCGGGGTGCGCACCCCGGCGAGCCGCCTGACCTCGAAGGTCTCCGGGTTGAGCAGGCAGTCGATCCGCTCACCGGTCGTGTCGACGATGAACGCTACGCGTTCCATGGCAGTCCTCGCTGTTCCTCGTCCAGGTACCGGTCGCGCTCACGCCGCCGCGGGCGCGGCGCGACCGTCCACTGTGCTGTGTCGTCGGGCAGTTCGGGCCAGTCCCCCGGCCGGATCGCGCCGGGGCTCCCGTCCCATCCCGGGCTCGCGGCCTCGTCCACGTTCGCGACCGGGCCGATGGCCGGCATCGGCTCGCCGCGGCCCGGGTCACCGATTCGCGGCCGAACCTCCGGCCGGCCGTCCGGCGCGGACGACGGCCATCGGGAAGACGGCCGAATGTCCGGCGCGGACGACGGCCACCCGGAAGCCGGCCGAATGTCCGGCGCGGACGACGGCCACCCGGAAGCCGGCCGAGCGTCCGGCGGGGACGAAGGCCGCCCGAATACCGGGCGAGCGCGCACCAGCTCGAGGTCGGTCCCAACCGGTCGGGGCGCCGCATTGTCCGGTGTGGACAGTGCGACGGAGGCCGGTGCGGACGGGCCCGGCGAGTCCGGTGTGGACAGTTCCGGGAACCGTGCCGTCGAGAAGCCCGCCGACGGCCCCGCGCCCACGGGAGCGCGGCGGTTGACCGCGTCGAGCCAGTGCTGCGGAGGTCGCGCCGGCCTGGACGGCGGGGTCAGGTCCGGTGGCAGATCCAGGTCCACGTCGGCTTCGAGCGGGAGCAGCGGGTCTTCGAACGGGAACGGCGGGTCGAGGACCGGCGGGGGCGGCGCCGCCAGGCGGTCGGCCAGGCGCTCGGCCCGCTCGGCGAGCCGGCGCGCCCGGGCCGCCCCGCGGCGCAGCCCCGCGGCGAGGCCGTTACGCAGTCGCCGCCGCGCCACCGCCGGCCTCCCGCTGCAGACCCTCGTGCGCCAGCGACAGCGTCTCGATGGCCAGCTCCCGGCTCATGGCGTCCAGCGGCGACCCGTACCACTCCTGCGGCCAGGCGTTGATGAGGTTCCAGCGCAGCACCTCGGTGGAGCCGGACGAGTCGAGCAGCACGATCGAGGCGTTGCGGCGGCTGACCCGGCCCTCGACCGCGGTCATGAGCCACTCCCACAGGTCGGCCGAGCGGGTCAGGCCGAAGCGCAGCGTGACCGGCGGATAGGTCACGCGGCTCGGGATCGCGCGCACGACGCTGTTGTTGCCGGCCTCGCGGTACGAGATCCGCTCGACCTTGACCCCGAGCCCGGTCACCTCCGTGAAGTGGCCCTCGGTCACGTTGTTGACGAGCAGCTTGAAGTTGTAGGCCCGGTAGGGGTCGACCCAGTTGCCGGGCTGGGCCGCCGGGGTCGCGGCGGGCGCGCTCAGTGGCGTGGTCATTGGCGGGGCTCCCTTACTGCGCTTCGGTGCCGACGGACGACTGGCTGAGCTTGAACACGACGAACTCGGCCGGCTTCACCGGCGCGACCCCGATGAGCGCGACGACCTGGCCGGCGTCGCGCACCTCCGGCGGGTTGGTCTCCGCGTCGCACTTGACGAAGAAGGCCTGCTGCGGCGAGGCGCCCATGAGCGCGCCGTCGCGCCAGACCCGGGTGAGAAACGCGCCGACGTCGCGGCGGATCGAGCGCCACAGCTGCTCGTCGTTGGGCTCGAAGACGATCCAGCGGGTACCGTCGGCGATGGACTCCTTGAGCATGCTGAACAGCCGCCGCACGTTGAGGTAGCGCCACTCCGACGCCTCGGCGGCCAGCGTGCGGGCGCCCCACACGCGGATGCCCTCGGCCGGGAAGTAGCGGATGCAGTTGACCCCGGCCGGGTTGAGCACCTCCTGCTCGGCGCGGGTGATGCGGTACGTGAGGTCGAGCGCCCCGCGCACCGGCTCGTTGGCGGGCGCCTTGTGCACGCCCCGCAGCGTGTCGGTCCGCGCCCAGATGCCGGCCACGTGGCCGCTCGGCGGCGTCGGCACGATCTCGCCGGTGATCGGGTCGCGCACGACGAGCCACGGCAGGTAGAAGGTGCCGTAGTCGGACTGGCGCGGCCGCAGCGCGCCGTCGTTGACCGGAGCCGGCGGGGCGTCGCCGTCGCCCTTGGGCTTCTTCGGCACGGCGGCGGTCGCGACGCGGGTGAACCGCTCGACCTCGGCCGGCTCCTCGGGCGGGTCGAGGATCGCGACCCGGTCGCCGAGGGCCTCGCAGTGCTTGAGCAGCTCCTCGTGGGAGGCCGCGTCGCTGTAGCCGGGCGCGGCCACGATCGCGATCTCGTCGATGGCCTCGAGCAGGCCGAGGCCGCTGCGGGCGCGCCCGGTGCCGCCGATCGGCTCGCCCGGGCCGACGTTCACGACGTAGCAGCGGCCGCCGCCGTTGTCGAAGAAGCCGTACACGGCGCGGGACAGCGCGGTGCTGCTGCCGGGCCCCTCGCCGCCGAAGGCGCGCAGGAACTCCGACCACGACCCGATCGCGACGGCCTCGTTGCGCCGCGCGCCGCCGTCCGGGGCGGTGCCGACGAAGCCGGCGGTGCTCGTGCCCACCGCCCCGATCGGCCGGGCGCCGCCGCTGACCTCTTCGACGTAGATGCCGGGTGATGCGTAGTGGGGCATGTCAGTCCTCTCTGAACTCGCAGCGGATCACCGCGGGCTGACCGTCCGCGGGAACCTGGTGTTGGAAGTGCCGGCCGCGGCCGCTGAGCCGCAGCGCGACCGGGCCGCCGGCGACCGCGCCGGGCAGCGCGAACCGCCCGGCGCGATCGGTCTCGGCGCCGACCCGCCCGTCCGCGGTCTCGACCCGCATCCCGGGCAGCGGCACGCCGCCGGGGCCGAGCACGGTGCCGTGCAGGGTCGCCATCGGCGCGGTCCGCAGTTGCAGCGGCGCGGTGACCCGCGGCACGGCCCGCACGGGGCGCTCGAGCCGGGCGACGACGTCGAGGTGGAAGGCGGGGCGCGGGGCCAGTCCGGCGCTGAGCCACAGCTCGGCGGGGACCGGCTCGAACACCGCGGGGTGCGGGCCGCCGACCGTGGCCTGCAGGAGCCGGTCCAGCGAGGCGAGGTCGTCGGGGCGGCCGGCGCAGCACAGGTACCGCAGCCGCAGCCGTACCGCCGCGACGCCCTCGCCCGGGCGCAGCTGCTGCTCCGGCAGCAGGCCGAGCAGCCAGAGGTACACCTGCGACCGATCGCCGGCCGGTGGGCCGGACGCGACCGTCAGGCCGGCCGCCCGCGCCCACGCCAGCAGCTCCTCGGTCGCGGCTGGGATGACGCCGGAGGCGGGCATCGCCGGCTACATCTCCTCGTCGGAGAAGAGCTTCAGCGGCGCCTGGGCGATCGGCCGGTCGCGCTCGTCGAGCGCGACGAAGATCGAGTTGTAGTCCGGCTCCTCGTCGTCGCCGACCTCGTCGGGCTCCTCGTCGAGGAAGTACACCAGCAGCACCAGGAACGGCAGGATCGGTGCGACCGACTGCTGCAGGGTGGTACCGCCCCCCGACGGGCCGCCGTCGCCGCCACCGCCGCCGTCGCCCCCGCCGCCGCCGGTCTTGGGCCGCGGCTTGCCGAGCACGGACGGCGCGCCGACCACCTCCCCGCCGAAGATCAGCCGGGCCGTGCGGGACAGGCCGCTGGCGAAGTCGAGGGCCCAGGCCAGCTGGCGGTGCAGGAACAGCCGCTTGTCGGTGCGCCGCAGGTACTCGTTGAGCGCCTGGTGCGCCTCCCGCGGCTTGCGGAGGATGTCGAGCGTCTCCGCGCTCGTGTCGCCGGACTCGCGGCGCGCCTTGGCCCGCTCGTCGAGCAGGCGGTTCCAGGCGAAGAACGAGCGCAGCATCACGTCGAACACGAACGGGGCGAGCGGGTTGTTGATCCCGTCGACGGTGCGGACTGCGTGCCGGCCCTCGCCGTTGGCCTGGAAGAAGATGTCGCCGGTCTCGAGGTCGACGACGTGGCGGTGCTCGGCATAGCCGTCCAGGCCGTGGTTGAACCGGCGCGTGCTGGCCAGGTACTGGATGATGAGGTACTTGCCCTTGCGGGAGACCTTCACGTGCGAGCGCTCGATGATGTTGCTGCCGAGGGCGGTCAGCGACTCCATCGTGGCGATCCGCTCGGGCGTGAGCTCCTCCTGGGTCAGGGCCCGGGGCACGTACCCCTCGTCCTGGCCGGCCCACTCCAGCGGCAGCTCGGTCATCCAGGCGTCGCGGCGCGGTGACGGCGCGAAGCAGCTCAGCAGCGCCGCGATGACCTCGCTGTAGTCGCCGGACCGGTAGTACCGCGCCCGGGCGAGCTCGCTGAGCTGACCGCCGTAGATGAGGGTCGAGTACTTGTGCCCCTTGTCGTCGATGACCACCCACGTGCGCTTCTTCCACTTCGCCGCCTTGACCGCCGCGGCGTGCGTGGTGACCCACTCGATGGTCTTGTCGTCGACGCCCTCGGACTGGAAGTCGTCGTCGCGCGCCATGCCCCAGATCGCCGACGGCGCCTTGACGCGGTCGAACTCGAGAAGCGACAGCACCGTGAGCTCGTGGCGCGTGAACCGCGCCAGCCGGCCGACGTTGACGCCGATCCGCAGGTACGGACCGCGGTACCGGAGCAGGGGACGGAAGAGATGCATGGGGCGTTTCCCTTCGTGCGGCGGTGCGGCTCTCCCGCACCAGGCCTCACAAAGAGCCCCGGCGAGTGCCCCGAAATACTCGGGTTCTGTCAGCTACTCGACGTACGCAGGACGAGGTCGACCGCCTCGGGCCAGTCGGGTTCGTCGAAGTACGCCTCGACGTCGTAGTGCCCCGGCGGGAGGTGCACGGTCATCGTGGCCGGGGACTCGCGCTCGACGTCGCCGATGACGAGGCGGCCCGACGGCACCGCGATCGGGGCCGCGCCCACCGGCGGCCCGGTCAGCGCCGGGCCAGGGGCGTCGCGCCAGACGCGCACGGTCACGTCGTCGAACACCGCGTGGGCGACGCGGCACACGATCGCGTCCTCGCCCGCGATGAGCGGCACGTCGCGCTCCGGCTCGTCGGGCAGCGTGGCGAAGTCGGAGTCCGCGTCCGCCACCACGAGCAGGCCCCAGGGGAAGCCACCCCGGCCCTCGGCGATCATCATGCCCCCATCGTGTCAGCCCAGGGCCCGGTCGAGGCGGACCGCCGCGTTGATGAGGCCGAGATGGGAGAACGCCTGCGGGAAGTTGCCCAGCTGCTCCCCCGTCGGGCCGATCTCCTCGGCGTACAGGCCGACGTAGTTGCTGTACGTCAGCATCTTCTCGAACGTCAGGCGCGCCTCGTCGAGGCGGCCCGCGCGCACGAGCGCCTCGACGTACCAGAAGGTGCACATCGAGAAGGTACCCTCGGCGCCGGCGAGACCGTCCGGGGACTTGAGCGGGTCGTAGCGGTACACGAGGCTGTCCGAGACGAGGTGCTCGTCGATCGCCTCCAGGGTCGACAGCCAGCGCGGGTCCTCCGGGGCGATGAAGCCGACGATCGGCATGTACAGCAGGGCGGCGTCGACCACGTCGGTCTCGTAGTGCTGCGTGAACGTCTCGGCGTCCGGGTTCCAGCCGCGGGCCATCACCTGCTCGTAGACGGCGTCGCGGGCGGCGGTCCACCGGGGCAGGTCGGCCGGGGCGCCGAGCACGCGGGCGATGCGGATGGCGCGGTCGAACGCGACCCAGCACATGAGCCGGCCGTAGGTGTTGTCGTGCCGCCCGCTGCGGGACTCCCAGATGCCGTCGTCGGGCCGGTCCCACGAGTCGCAGAGCCGGTCGATGCCGCGGGTGAACGCGCTCCAGCCGTCGTAGGCCGGGCGCAGGCCGGAGCGGAAGCCGCGGTACATGGCGTCGAGGGCCTCGCCGTAGACGTCGAGCTGGAGCTGGCCGTTGGCGTCGTTGCCGATGCGGACCGGCTTCGAGCCGCGGTAGCCGCGCAGGTGCTGCAGCTCGAGCTCGGGCAGGTCGGTGGAGCCGTCGATGCGGTACATGATGCGCGGCTCACCCTCGGTCACCCGGTCGCGCAGCCAGCTCAGGAACGCCCGGGCCTCGTCGCGGTAGCCCAGGCCGAGCAGGGCGTGCACGGACAGGGAGGCGTCGCGGATCCAGGTGTAGCGGTAGTCCCAGTTGCGCTCCCCGCCGACGAGCTCGGGCAGCCCCGCGGTGGGGGCCGCGACCGGGGCGCCCGTCGGGGCGTAGGTCAGCAGCTTGAGCGTGACGGCCGAGCGCTCCACCTGTTCGCGCCAGCGGCCGGTGTACCGCGACTGCCCGACCCAGCCGCGCCAGTAGTCGCGCGTCCGCGCGTACAGCCGCCAGATCTCGTCCGTCGCGACAGTCCGGGGCGTCTCGGACGGCCCCGCGGTCAGCACCATCCCGCCGCTGTCGCCCTCGTGCGCGTCGAGCACGACCCGGATGCCGCCGTTGACCCGCTCGATCTGGCTCGCCAGCTCGGTGCGGCCGGGGTTGAGGGTGAGCGCCTGGCCGCCGCCGGTGAACACGACGCCGGACTCGGTGATGTCGATGTCCGGCTCGGCCCGCCCGTAGTCGAACGCGGGGGAGCACTCGAACACGAACCGGCCGTGCCCGCGGACCATCCGCATCACGCGCACGATCTGGTGCCGCTCGGACGGCTCGTAGCCGGTGACCGGCATGAAGTCGAGCACCTCGCCGACGCCCTCGGGGCTCATGAAGCGCGTGATGAGGATGGCGGTGCCGGGCAGGTACAGCTGGCGGCTCACGAAGTCGTCGCGCTCGGGCCGGAACCGGCAGAGCCCGCCGCCGGCGTGCCCGTCGTCGACCAGGGCGGCGAAGATGCTTGGTGAGTCGAAACGCGGCGCGCAGAACCAGTCGATCGACCCGTCCTCGGCGACGAGGGCGGCGGTCTGCAGGTCGCCGATCAGTCCGTGGTGCTCGATCGGGGCAGTCTCCATACCCCGAGGGTGGCGGTCCCGGGTGGTACCACCATCACCCTTCCGGGGTCGTCGTGACCGCCGAGAACGAGGCCCAGATGTGCTTGGCGTCGACGGTGGCGTACCAGCCGACGTCGAGCGAAAGCTGCCGCGCCAGGTGCAGCCCGCGGCCGCCCGAGTCCGTGGGCTCGACGTCGCGCAGCTGCGGGAACGCCTGCATGTCGTGGTCGGCGATGTCGAGCACGAAGCAGCCGTCGGCCAGCAGCAGCCGTACGACGCTCGGCGGCAGCCCGTGGATGAGCGCGTTGGTCGCGAGCTCCGAGGCGACGAGCAGCACCCGGTCGGCGCGGTCGTCGAGCGCGGGCGCGGCCACGAGGCGCCGGCTCGTCAGGGCGTCGAGCAGCGCCTCGCGCAGGCCTGCAGCTCGCGCACGTCGGCGATGACCCACCGGCGCAGCTCCGTCGTCACCGGCGGCGGCGGGGAAACACTCAAGGTCGTCACCCACCCGGGATACCCCGCGCGGGCCGCCTTCTACCCTTCGGTCAGGCGTCCGGAGGACGGGCGGCGCGGCGGGCCTTCCACCACGAGCGGACGATCGCGGTCAGCGGCGGGGCGAGGAACACCCCGCACAGCCCGCCCACCGCCGCGCCCACCACGGTGGCCGCGAGCACCGCCACCGGGTGCAGGTCGAGGGCGCGGCCGAAGATGAGCGGGCGCAGGACGCCCTCGAGGAGGTTCTGGGTGATGAGGACGATGACGAGCATCCACACGGCCGCGGTGGCGCCGCCCGAGCCGAGCGCGAGCAGCACCGCGAACGCGGCCGAGACCCAGGCGCCGAGGTACGGCACGAACGCGGCGACGAACGTGACGACGGCGATCGTGAGCAGGAACGGCACCCGCAGCACGGCCGCGCCGAACGTGATCACGGACGCGTCCATGGCCGCGACGACGGTGGTGCCGACCATGTACCGCCGCAGCTGCACCGACGAGCGCCGGACGAGCTGGTGGTCGGGGTCGACCTCGGTGGGGAGCCGCCGCTCGATCGCCGCGCCCCAGCGGGGTCCGTCGTGCAGCAGGTAGTACAGCAGGTACGTGCCGACCAGCAGGCCGACCACGGCCTGCCCGAGCGCGACCGCCCCGCCGGTCACGGCCGAGCCGACGCCGAGCAGCGCGGCGCGCCACGACGCCGACTGCAGGATCGTCTGCACGGGGTCGGCCCCGAGCGCGTCCTGCAGCCGCCGGCCGGCCTCGGCCAGGGCCGGGCGCCATTCGGCCGCCTGCAGCGTCAGCACCCACACGAGCAGCGCGGCGACGAGCACCAGGCCGAGCGGCAGGATGAGCGCCCCGACCAGCGCCGCGGGCCCCTGGGCCAGGCCGAGCCGCCGCAGCCGGGCCACGAGCGGCTGCACGGTGATGGCGATGACGACCATGAGCAGCAGGGGCATGATCAGCGGTACCAGCACCGCGACCGCCGCCGCGGCCAGCGCCGCCCCGCCGATCAGCCCGGCGACCGACCAGCCGGTCCGCCCGAGCCGCTGCAGCCGCTCCCGGCCGTTCACCCGTCCTCCAGGGCGCCGCGGAACTGCTTGAGCTCCCGGCGCGCCTTGCGGTCGAGGGTCGGGTACCGCGGGTCCATCGCCATGAGCGTGTCGGCGATGACGGCGGCCGCGGCGATGCGGGCGAACCACTTCTGGTCGGCCGGGATCACGTGCCACGGCGCCCAGTCCGTGCTGGTGTGGGACAGCAGGTCGGCGTAGGCGCGCTGGTAGTCGTCCCAGTGCCGCCGCTCGGCGAGGTCGGAGGCGGAGAACTTCCAGTTCTTGGCCGGCTCGTCGATGCGGGCCAGCAGGCGCCGGCGCTGCTCCTCGGGGCTGAGGTTGAGGAACAGCTTCACGATGTGGAAGCCGCTCGCGGCGACGTGGTGCTCCCAGTCGTTGATGGCCCGGAACCGGTCCCGCCAGTGTGACGTCGGCGCCTCCGGGTCGTGCACCCGCACGACGAGCACCTCCTCGTAGTGGGACCGGTTGAAGATGGCGATCTCGCCGCGGGCCGGCAGCCGCAGGCCGTACCGCCACAGATAGTCGTGGGCCCGCTCCTCGGCGCTGGGCACCTTGAAGCTGTGCACGCGCACGCCCTGCGGGTTGACGCCGCTCATCACGTGCCGGATGGTGCCGTCCTTGCCGCCGGCGTCGAGGGCCTGGAGCACGACGAGCACGCCCCGGGTGCCCTCGGCGGCCAGCCGCGCCTGGTGGTCGGCGAGCAGCGCCACCCCACGCTCGAGCAGCTCGGTGCGGTCGCGCTTGCGCACGAGGTCGCCGGTGTAGCCGGGGTCGAAGTCGCGGGGCAGCCGGACCCGGCGGCCCGGCTCGACCCGCAGCGGGGCGATGAGCTCGGCGATGCGGTCACGCGGACGCTTGGGCATTGCGGGCCTCCCTCCGGCGCAGCAGCGCCTTGCGCAGCTCCGTCACCGCGAGTATCGACGCCGCCGCCACGGCACAGACCAGCCACTCGGCGAGGTCGAGGTGGACGGTGTGCAGGAGCGCCTGCAGCGGGGCGAGCTCGGTCGCGAGGACGATGGTGAGCAGCGACAGGCCGCTGGTCATCAGGAACCGGTGGTCGTCGAACGTGTCGAGGCTGAACACCGAGCGGGTGTCGCTGCGGACGGTGGCGGAGAGGTACAGGCTCATCAGCGAGAAGGTCGTCAGCCCCATGGTGCGGGCGGTGTCGAGGTCGTGCCGGGCGTCGGTCCCCGCGAGCACGGCCAGCGTCACCGCGCCCATCACGACCCCGAGCACGCCGAGCCACGCGAGGGTCCGCCCGGCCAGCAGCGGCTCGTCGGCGGGGCGGGGCGGGCGGCGCATGATGTCCTCCTCGGGGCGGCCGTAGCCGAGCCCGATGGACTGCAGCAGGTGCACGGTGAAGTTGATCCACAGCGACTGCAGCGGCAGGAACGGCAGCCCCGCGGCGATGCCCAGGATGCCGGCCCCCAGGAAGGTGGCGATGAACCCGATCAGAGCGCCCATCTGGAAGTACACGTACCGCTTGAGGTTGTCGTAGAGCGCCCGGCCGATGGCGACCGCCTTGACGATCGTGGCGAAGTCGTCGTCGGTGAGGATCATCGCGGCGGCCTCCTTCGACACGTCGGTGCCGGTGATGCCCATCGCGATGCCGATGTCGGCGCGTTTGAGCGCCGGGGCGTCGTTGACCCCGTCGCCGGTCATCGCGACGATGTGGCCCTTGCGGCGCAGGATCTCCACCAGGCGCACCTTGTGCTCCGGCGTGACCCGGGCGATGACCCCGATGCCGTCGATCTCGCGCACCGCCTCCTCGTCGTCCATCGCCGCGAAGTCGGCCCCGGTGATGGCCCGGCCGGTGATGCCGAGCTGCCCGGCGATCGCGCCCGCGGTGACCGCGTGGTCGCCGGTGATCATGCGGACCTGGACGCCGGCCGCGTGCGCCTGGGCGATCGCGTCCCGGGCCTGCGGCCGCGGCGGGTCGACGATGCCGGCCAGCGCGAGCAGGGTGAGCTCGTCGAGGGTGCCGAGCAGGTCGCCGTGCGGGTCGAACGTCGCCGGGTCGAAGTCGCGGCGGGCCGTGGCCATCACGCGCAGGCCCTGGCCGGCCATGCGCTCGTTCTCGGCGAGGTACCGCCGCCGGCGCTCGTCGTCCAGCGCGCCCCGCGCGAGCAGCTGGTCCGGGGCGCCCTTGACGAAGCAGCGCACCACGTCGCGCCCGGACTCGTCGGTCATGCGGTGGTAGGTGGCCATCAGCTTGTACGCCGCGTCGAATGGCACCTCGGCGATCCGCGGGTACCGCTCCCGGGTCGCGGCCACGTCGAGGTGCCCCTTCTCGGCGAGCACCACGAGCGCGCCCTCGGTCGGGTCGCCGACGAGCCGCCCGGCGGTGACGACGGCATCGCCGGCGAGCGCCATCGGCAGCAGATAGGGCTCCAGCGGTACGTCGGGGTCGCCCGCCACCCGCCGGATGTCCCCGTCGGCGGAGTAGCCGGTGCCCGACACCGTGTACCGCCGGCCCGGGATCGCCAGCTCCGCGACCGTCATCTGGTTGAGCGTCAGGGTGCCGGTCTTGTCGGAGTTGATCGCCGACGTCGAGCCGAGGGTCTCGGTGGAGCGCAGCCGCTTGACGATCGCGTTGGCCCGGGCGAGCAGCTGCGTGCCCAGCGAGAGGATCGTGGTCACCACGGCCGGCAACCCGGTCGGGATCGCCGAGATCGCGAACGCGATGGCCGCGGTGAACACGACGTCGAAGGGGTTGCCGCGGGCCAGGCTCATCACGACCGACAGCAGCAGCGCGACGCCGGCGACGAGCAGGATCTGGTTGGTCAGCCGGCTCAGCTGCCGGGTCAGCGGCGTCGGCGGCTCCTCGCCGGTCTGCAGCATCCCCGAGATCCGGCCGACCTCCGTGGTCATGCCGGTCGCGGTGACCACCATCTCGCCGGTGCCGCGGGTGACGTTGGTGTGCATGTAGGCCATGTCGACCCGGTCCCCGAGCGCGGCGGCGGCCGCGGCGACCACGCCGGCGTCCTTGCCGACCGGCACGCTCTCCCCGGTCAGCGCCGACTCGTCAACCTCGAGCCGGGCGGTGCGCACCAGCCGTCCGTCGGCCGGCACGCGGTCGCCGGCCTCGACGAGCACCACGTCGCCGGGCACGAGATCCTCCGACGGCACCGAGTCGGTCCGCCCGTCGCGGCGCACCCGGGCCCGGGTGATCATCGCCTGCTGCAGCGCGCTCACCGCGGCCGCGGCCTTGCCCTCCTGCCGCAGCCCGAGCACGGCGTTGAACAGGGTCAGCGCGATGAGGAGCAGGCCGGTGCCGTACTGCCGCAGCGGATACACGCTGCCGATGCCGGCCACCAGCAGCACGATCTGCATCGGGTCGGCGTACTGCCGCACGAACGCCCGCCATCGCGGCTCGCGGCCGGCCTCGGCGAACCGGTTCGGCCCGTACCTCCCCCGCCGCCGCTCGACTTCGTCAGGCGTCAGCCCGGCCTGCGCCTCGACGTGCTCGACGGCCAGCGCCTCGGCGGCCGACAGCGCGTGGAACGGCGGCTCCTGCGTCGGCGCCAGCGTGGAGGTCCCCATCGCCGCGTGCTACCCGCACGATCGCGGCTCAGCCCTGGTCGCGCCGCCGATCATCCGGGCCGCTCATCCGTGCTCCGGCGGCGGGGCGATCTCGGTCGCGGTGCCGACCCACTCCACGATGTCGCCGGCGTCGTCGAGCAGCGGCACGGCCCGCGACAGCGTCCAGCCCAGCGTGCCGTCGGAGCGCCTGACGCGGTGCTGGAGCTGGAAGACCGCCTTGTCGCGCACCGCGGCGGCGATCGCGTCGAGGACCTCGCGCTGGTCGTCGGGGTGGATGTAGGTGTCGAGCCAGGTGGCGGACGGCTCGCTGGGGTCGGCGACGAACCCGCGGCCGTCGAGGGCGCCCATCCTGGTCCAGTCGGGGCTCATCCGGTACACCACGTCGAAACTGGCGTTCACCAGCGCCCGGAAGCGGCGTTCGGCCTCCTCCCGGACCCGCGCCAGCTCGAGCTGCGCGCCCACGCGGGCGATGAGCTCCCGCGCCGCGAACGGCTTGACGAGATAGTCGTCGGCGCCGGCCGCGAGCCCGTCGACGGCGGCCTGCTCGCCGGCCCGGGCGCTGAGCATGATCATCGGCAGGCCGCGCAGCACGCTCTCGGCGCGCAGTGTGCGCAGCAGCTGCCGGCCGTCGACGTTGGGCATCATCACGTCGGTGAGGATCAGATCGGGGCGGTGGCGGCGGGCGGCGGCCATGGCCTGGGCCCCGGTGCCGACCGCCTCGACGTCCCAGGCGACCGACAGCAGCCGGGCCAGGTACGCGCGCATGTCGTGGTTGTCGTCGACGACCAGGATCCGCGCCCGGGTGGCGGCCTCGCCGGCGCCGGGCGCGGGGGCCGGCGGGCCGGTTGCGGCGGGCCGGGCGGGGGTGTCCCAGAAGCCGGCGACCTCGGCCAGGATCCCCGCGACCGGGTGGTGGCGGCGCTCCGGCTCGGCCGCGGCGGCGGGGTTCCCGGCCCGCGCCGGCCGGGTCTTGGGCAGCCAGACGGTGAACCGGCTGCCCTTGCCGGCGCTGCTCTGCACCCGCACACGGCCGTGGTGGCGGCGGGCGAGCTGGTCGACCAGCGCCAGGCCGATCCCGGCGCCCTCGTGGGTGCGGGCGCGGCTGTCGCGGACGCGGTGGAAGCGCTTGAAGATGTGCGGCAGCTGGTCGGCCGGGATGCCGACGCCGGTGTCGCTCACCGCGAGCTCGGCGTGCTCGGGCAGCTCCCGCAGCTCGACGCTGATCTGCCCGTCGAAGGTGAACTTGAGCGCGTTGGACAGCAGGTTGGCGACGATCTTCTCCCACATGCCGGGGTCGACGGTGACCGGGCCGCTCATCGGCGGGCAGTCCACGCGCAGCTCGAGCCCGGCGCGGTCGGCGGCCCTGCGGAAGGCGCTGACGATGTCGACGGTGAGCGCGGCCAGGTCCACCTCCTCCGGGTGGGCCCGCAGGCGGCCCGCCTCGAGCTGGGAGAAGTCGAGCAGGGTCTCCACCATGAGCAGCAGCCGGCGGGCGTTGCGGGCGGCGATGTCGACCTCGGCCCGCAGCGGCGCGGGCAGCCCCGCCCGGTCGGCCCCGAGCGTCTCCAGCGGGGCCAGCAGCAGCGTCAGCGGGGTCCGCAGCTCGTGGCTGATGTTGGACAGGAAGTCGGTCTTCGCGCGGTCGAGCTCGGCCAGGCGGTCGATGCGGTCGCGCTGGCGCTGGCGGGCGGTGGCCTCGGTGAGCGAGCCCGCGACCTGCCCGGCGACGAGGTCCAGGAACTCCCGGTACCCGCCGTTGAGCGGCAGGTGCGGGTTGATGCCGAGCACGAGGACGCCGGCCACCTGGCTCTCGGCGTCGTACGGCTCCCGCAGCGGGAAGGCCGCCGCGCTGTGCGGCTCCCGGGCGGCGGCGCCGATGGTGACGCCGCGGAACGTCTCGGCCAGCCGCTCGACGGTCGCGGCGCGATCGGTGCGGACCACGCGGCCGATCGGCCAGGCCGCGTCGTCGTCGAGCAGCGCGATCGTGTGCGGCGCCATCGGGCCGCCGGCCTCGACGCCCGCCGCGGCGACGAGCTCGGCCTGGCTGCGCACGCCGTCGACGAGGTACGCCAGCGCGAACGGGCAGTCCTCCTCGCCGCCGGCCAGCGCGGCCAGCGACCGTTCGAGCGAGGCCCGCCGCGTGGGCGCCCCGACGGGCCCGGACACGAGCCGGTTGAGCAGCTGCAGGCGGCGCCGGCTGAGCACCTCGGCCGTCTTCTCGATCACCGTCGAGAAGACCCCGCCGATGCGGCCGTCGCGGTCGCGGACCGGGCTGAAGTTCAGGTCGAACCAGGCGTCCTCGAGCTCGTCGCTGCGGGTGATCGGGTACAGCGCGTCGGTCAGCGACACCGCCTCGCCGGCCAGCACCCGGGCGTACAGCGGCTCGTTCAGGTGCCACACCTCGGGCCAGCACTCCCGGGTCGGCTGGGCCAGGCCGGCCGGGTGCTTGCGGCCCATGACGAGCCGGTACCCGTCGTTGTAGAGCTGCAGCAGCTCCGGCCCCCAGAGCACGCACATCCCGACCGGGCTCGCGAGCACCGTCTGCACCACCCCGACGAGCGCGTCGGGCCACGTGTCGACCGGCCCGAGCCGGGTCCGCCGCCAGTCCACCCGCCGCATCAGCTCCGCCACCTCGCCCGAGCCGCCGAAGACGACCTCGGCCCGGGCCCGGTCGGCGCGTGCCCGCGGCAGCTCGCCGCCGCGCACGACGTCGACGAGCACCGGTCCGATGTCGCGCAGGTCGAGCACCAGGTCGACGGCGCCGATCTCGACCGCGGCCCGGGGCATGCCGGGGTACTCGGCCGAGTCCTCGCTCTGCGCCACCACCGTGCCGCCGGCGTCCTTGAGCGCCCGCGCCCCGGCGGCCGCGTCGCGCCCCATGCCGGAGAGCACGACCCCGGCCGCCTGCGCCCCGAACGAGTCGGCGAGCGAGCGCAGCAGCACGTCGAGCGGCCCGGTCTCCGACGAGTTCGGCGACGGCGTCATCGCCAGGGTGCCGTCGGGCAGCACCTCGACCGCGGTCTTCGGCGGCGCGATCACGACCCGGCCCCGCTGCAGCACCATCCCGTCGACGGCCCAGCTCACCGGCAGCCCGGTGCGCCGCCGCAGGATCTCGACCAGCGCGCTGCCGTGCCCGCCCAGGTGCTGCGCCACGACGACCGCCGCGGGAAGGTCGGCCGGGAACGCCTTGAGCACCGTGGTGACGGCGCCCAGCCCGCCGGCCGAGGCCACGAGGGCGACGACGGCCGGCCCCTTGCCCGGCCGGCCGGCCGAGGTGATCGCTCGGTCCTGTGCGGGGGGACGCTCCTCCACGCCATCAGTCTGCCCCCGCCGCCCCTTTGGGGCGCAAGGGACCGTTGGGGTGCATACGCGCCGCTCCGGAGCCGAGCGTGCCGAGCCCGGCGGCGGCCGTCCACACGGGCAGTGCGAACGCGGCCACGCGCTCCCAGCCGCCGCGGCCCAGCGCGGGCCCGGCCCCGGACAGGTGCAGCACCATCGCCGCCAGCCCGAGCGCCCCGAGGACGAGGGCCGCCCAGCGCAGGCGGGCCGGCCACCCGCCGCGCGGTGAACAGCAGCCCGCCGTTGCCCAGGGCGAGGATGAGCACCGCGGGTCAGCCCTTGAGGTAGTAGCCCGCGTCGAGATCGGCGATCAGGCCCTGGTGCCGCGGGGTCCAGCCGAGCAGTTCCCGGGTGTGCTCGCTGGACGCGTGCGCGTCGAGGCCGAAGAACTGGCCGATCCAGCCGAAGTGGGCCGGGGCGTCCTCGGCCGGGATGGACTTGACCGGCAGGTCGAGCCCGCGGGCGATGGCCTCGGCGATGTCCCTCGTGGGCACGCCCGGCTCGGCCACGGCGTGCAGTACCGATGCCGCGGGCGCCTTTTCGAGGGCCAGCCGGACCAGTTCGGCCGCGTCGAGGCGGTGCACGGCCGGCCAGCTGCCGCCGTCGCCGATGTAGGCCGACACGCCCCGCTCGCGCGCGACGGACACCAGGACGGCGACGAAGCCGTGGTCGCCGTCGCCGTGCACCGTCGGGGCGAAGCGGATGATGCCGGTGCGCACGCCCCGGTCGGCGAAGGCCAGTGCGGCGTTCGCGTTGGCGACCCGCGGGTGGACGCCCGGGTCCGCGGTGTCCCGCTCCGTCGCGGGGCGGCCCGGCAGGCCGGCCACCCCGGAGGCGATGAGCAGGGGCCGGTCGCTGCCGGCCAGGGTCTCGCCGAGCGCGGTGATCGCGGCGAGGTCGGTCTGCGCGGCGTCGGCCATGCGGGAGAAGTCGTGGTTGTAGCCGAGGTGTACCACCCCGTCGGAGTCGGCGGCGCCGGCGCGCAGGGCGTCGAGGTCGTCGAGGCCGCCCCGCCGCACCTCGGCGCCGAGGTTCGCGATGGTGGCAGCGGCCGCGTCGGATCGGGCCAGGCCGACGACCCGGTGCCCGGAGCCGAGCAGCTCGGCGGTGACGGCGGAGCCGATCCAGCCGCTGGCGCCGGTGACGAAGATGCGCATGGTGGTCCTCCCGAAGGCGATGTCACTTGATGACATGCCCAACGCTAGCACGGCATGTCACCCGGTGACATGGAGACCGGGGTAAACCTTTCCCGGGGCGTTCGACTCGAAGAGGGTGGATCGGCCCAGGGAAGGGAAACCCACCGCGTGCGCCCGGACAGGGAAGACGAGTTTCTGCAGTACGTCAGCAGCCGCAAGCAACGGCTGCACCGCGTCGCGTACCACCTGCTCGGCGACCGCGACCGCGCCGACGACGCCGTTCAGGACGTGCTGACCGTGCTCTACCAGCGGTGGAACCGCATGCACGACGTCACGAACCTGGACGGGTACGCCCACACGATGGTCGTGCGCGAGTGCCTGCGCGACCGCCGGCGCTGGCTGGCGCGGGTCCACCTGTGGGAGTCGCCGCCCGACGTGCCGGTCGCGGCCACCGACCCCGACGTCGAGGAGCGGATGCTGCTGCGCGCCGCGCTGCGGCAGCTGCCCGAGCGGCAGCGGACCGTGCTCGTGCTGCGGTTCCTGTGCGACCTGCCGGTGCTGGAGGTCGCGGCGCTGCTGGGGGTGGCCGAGGGCACCGTCAAGGCGCACACCGCCAAGGGCCTCGACGCCCTGCGCCGCCGGCTGGACACGACGACGAGGAGCCTGGCATGAGCGAGAACCCCTTCGCGATCCTGACCGGTGAACCGGTCCCGGACAGCCGCCTCGACGAGCGGGCGGTCATCGCCCGCGGGCGGGTCCGGGTGCGCCGCCGGCGGGGCCTGACCGCGGTCGCGGCCGGTCTCGCTTTGGCGGTCGTCGCCGGTGCCGTCGCCCTGGCCGAGCCGCGTCCCGGGCCGAAGCCCGCCCCGGTGGGGCCGTCGCCCGCCTGCGTACCGGAGCAGCTGCCGCAGCTGGGCCCGACCGTGAGCGCGACGATCGACCCGTCGGGCCGGTACATCGCCGCCACCCCGGACTCCCTCGACGGCACGGTACTGCTCGCTGGGCCCGGCGGGGTCCGCACGCTCACCGCCGTGCCGAGGCTGGTCGTGTCCGGCGTCAACGGCGGCGGGACGGTCGTCGGCAACGTCGAGAACGACGCCGACGAGGACGGGTACGTCATAGACGGCGGGACCGCCGTCGAGCTCGGCCGGCCGCCGGGCGCCCTGAACGCCGGGGCGCACGCGGTGGGCGAGAACGGCGACGTCGTCGGCGATGTCCGCATGCCGGACAACACCTTCCGCGCCGTCGTGTGGCGGCACGGCCGCTGGGACCAGCCGCAGGTGCTGGCCGCCCCGGCCGGCGGCCAGTCCAGCGCGTTCGGCGTCGCCGCGGACGGGCGGATCGTGGGCAGCGTGGGCAAGAGCCCGCAGCCGTACCTGTGGCAGCCCGACGGCACCGGCGCGCCCCTGCCCACCCCGGAGGGCAGGCCCGGCGGGATCGCCAGCGACATCGCCGGGGACTGGGCGGCCGGCCCCGTCGACTACGCCGCCAACGCGACGACCCTTCCGAACGGCCGGCCGGCCGCCCGGCCCCCGCTGACGTGGGCCCGGTGGAACCTGCGCACCGGCGAGGTCCGGGCGCTTGCGGGCGGGCCGCGCACCGTGGCCTCGGGCGGCCTGCTGGCCGACGGCACCGTGGTGCTGCAGGACGTCCGGACCGCCACGCTGTGGACGGAGGCCGGGGCCACCGAGCTGCCCGTCCCGGCCGGCTTCACCCGCTGGCTGGTCACCGGGGCGAGCGCGGGCGGCGTGCTGGTCGGTCCCGCCTCCGACGACCGCGGCTGGACGGCGACGTACCGCTGGGCGTGCCGGTGAGCGCTGCGGCGGTACCGTGGCGGGCATGCGCATCGCATTGGCCGACGGACGGGCGCTCGAGGTTCTCGCGTTCGGACCGGAGGACGGGCGGCCGTTCGTGCTGCACCTCGGCACGCCGTCCGGCCCCCGGGACGTACCGTCGCTGACCGGTCCCGCCGCCGAGCGCGGCCTGCGCACGCTGGTCTTCGGCCGGCCCGGCTACGCGGGCTCCACCCCGCGCCCGGGCCGGCGCGTCGCCGACGTCGCCGGGGACGTGGCCGAGGTCCTCGACCACCTCGGGTACGACCGGTTCGTCACCCTCGGCTGGTCCGGCGGCGGCCCGCACGCCCTGGCCTGCGCGGCGCTGCTGCCGGACCGGTGCGCCGCGGCCGCGACCCTGGCCGGCGTGGCCCCCCACGACGCGGGCGGCCTCGACTGGACCGAGGGCATGGGCCCGGAGAACATCGTCGAGTTCGGCGCGGCGATCGCCGGACCGGAGGCGCTCACCGAGGTCCTCGACCACCAGGCGGCCGGGCTTGCCCGGGTGACCGGGGCCGAGATCGCCGCGGCGCTCGGCGGGCTGCTGCCCCCGGTCGACGCGGCCGAGCTCACCGGCGACTTCGCCGACGCCGTCGCGCTGGGCTTCCGGACGGCCGTCTCCACCGGTACCGCGGGCTGGCGCGACGACGACCTCGCGTTCGTGCGCCCCTGGGGCTTCGAACCCTGGGCCATCACCGTGCCGGTCTGCGTGTGGCAGGGCGGCCAGGACCTCATGGTGCCGCCCGGGCACGGCGCCTGGCTCGCGGCGCACATCCCGGGCGCCCGCGCGCACCTCGACCCGGAGGCGGGCCACCTCTCTCTGGTCCAGCACGCCGACGGCATAGTCGACGACCTCCTCGCCGCCGCCGGCTGGTGAGCAGATGCCGCCGAGCCCGGGGGCCGCGTGGCGCGCGGCCCCCGGCAGCCGGCCGGCCGGTCGGGTGCGGCAGGCCGGTCAGGACGGCAGCCAGGGGCAGCCTTCCGGGCCCTCCCGCAGCGTTACGCCACCGTCGAAGGGCTCGATCCAGCGCAGCCGGCCGCCGCGCAGCAGGGGTTCGAGGTCGGTCGCGGGCGTCAGGCCGGCGACCCGCCCCGCGGCCCGGGTCCCCCACTCCCGGAAGGGTGCCGGTCCGGCCGGTCGGCGCCGGCTGAAGTAGGCGACGACGTCGCAGCGCAGCCCGGCGACCCGCACGGCCGCCAGCACGGCCCGGGTGTCGGGGTCGCCGAGCAGCTCGGCGTACACCGGTGGCCGGCCGGGTCCGAGGGTTTCGGGCGTGATCTCCGGATGTTCGGCGGCGGCCGGGTCGACGACCGCGCCGGCCAGGCCGACGAACGTGGCGGGCACCTCGTCGACCGGTCGCAGCGGGTGCACCGGGTCCCAGTAGGGGCCGTCGAAGCCCCAGCCGTCGAGCGCGAGGCGGAGCACCTCGCCCGTGAACGGGCACCGGGACAGCCAGACGCGCGGCAGCAGGGCGGCGAACTCGCGGTCGAGCCGCGTGACCGCGGTCCGGTCGCCGGCCGCGTCGGCGACCTTGCGGGTGCCGACCAGCCCGTCGCGCCAGGCCTGGTCGCCGGGCCGCTCGAACGGCCGCGGCACCGCGTGGGTTCCTGTTGGCAGCGGTACCTCGCCGAGCCGGTCGAGCGGTGGCCGCCCGGCCCGGGCGTAAAGCGCGTCGATCCGCAGGACGCGGGCCGGGTCGGGACCCTCGACGCGGACCGCGCCGGTGGGGTCCTGGACCAGGCGGGCCACCACCTCGCGGCGCAGATAGTCGTCGGTGCCGGGCCGGCGGAGCTCGACGACGTCGAATCCGGCGAGCTCGGGCGGCGGCTGCTCCGGGTAGGGGACGGTGGCGGCGACGTGTGGCACCGGTGGCATCGGCAGCTCGGTACGGGGGTCGCCGGCCTGCTCGCCGGGCAGCTCGACCAGCGGGGTCACCCAGAGCCGATCGGTCGAGCGGGCCCATCGGAGGGTGCGCACGAAATCGGCGCCGTCGGCGTTGGAGACGGTATGGCCGAACGGGTCCTGCAGCGACTCGTCCAGCAGGTCACGGGCGATCGCCCCGCCATTCGGGTGCAGCTCGAGGACGTCGATCCCGCCGTCGGGACGGACCAGCAGGCGGGCCAGCGGCACGACGTCAAAGGAATCGTCGAGCCGGCGTATCTCGGCGACAATCGTCACGGCGCCTCCCTGATCGAGCCGTTTTGGAGCCTGGTGACGATCTCGTCGAGGCGCGCCTTCGCGCCGGCCACTTCCCTGACGGTCAGCCACTGCCGCAGCTCGCCCTCGGGCCAGTTGCGCTGCAGCTGCCGCATCCGTGCGCTCATCTCCCGGCTCAGCGTGCTCGGCAACGGTCGCGGCTGGTGCTCGTCCGGGTTCGGTCGCCGGTTCGCGTTGACCCGCTCCGCCGTTGGCGGCAGTGAGGAGTCCTGATCGATGGCCAGCATGTCATAGCCGCCGGCGGCCCGCCGCTTGAGCATGAAGTTGCCGCTGTGCCGGTCCTGCTGGGCGGAGACGTAGTCCATCGCGTCGAGGTCCAGGCGGTCCTGCGAGTTCCAGAACTCGTCGAACCCGGCCGGGTCGGTCGCTCGCACCTCCCGGCCGGGCTCGTAGTCGGCACGCCACTCCTGCAGCGAGCCGCGTTCGCCGTTCCAGGTGACCAGTCGCACGTCGGGGGTGTCGATGCCGAGGCGCTTGGCGATGAGGGCGGCGGCGGGGGCCCGGCGGTAGCGCTCCCCGGAAAAGACGCCCAGGCTCTCGCCGCGCAGACCCGTCTCCTCGCCGCTGGCCGGCTTGAACAGCCAGCGCTTCCCGGACGGATCCTTGAGCAGGTGTTTGCGGTTCACACCCTCGTTGCGGTCGCCGCCCTGCCGGCTGATTCTCCGTTCCTCGGTGAAGCCGTGCAGCTCCTCCGTCGCCGGCCTCGACAGCGTGGCCGCACGGGCGTCCGGGTGGCGCAGGAACAGCTCCGGCGACGTGCGCAGGCGCTGGTCGCCCGGGGCCGCCGTCGCCCGGGCCGGTTGCGGGCCGGGCGCCGAATCGGGCAGCGGTGACAGGGTTTCCGGGCCGGGAGCCGACGCCGTGCTGCCACGCGGCTGGACCGTCAGCGACTCGGCCGGCGTGCTGCCGCTGGGCCGGACGGTCCGGGACTCGGGCTGCGTGCGGCCGTCGTGGGGAACCGTCCGCGACTCGGGCCGCGTGCCCGCGAGCGCCGTGTTCGGCTCCACCGTGCGCGGACTCACCGAAGAGGAGCCGCCGCCGGACGACCCCCGGCCGGAGGTACCGCCGGAGGAACCACCGCCGGACGAGCCACCACCGGACGAACCGCCGCCGGACGACGAGCCGCCGCCCGCTCCCCCGCCCCCGGCGGGCGCGGCGGCCGCCAGGGCGTGCTCGGTGGAGATCATCGCGGCCGACATCACGGCGTTGGACAGCATGTCGTCGAAGACCTGGGAGGCGAACTCGTCGAAGTTGTGCACCTGCCACTGCCCATCGAGCGCCCGCTTGAGCGCGACCGCCGTCGCGGTGCTCAGCGGAGTGGCGCCGACGCCGGCGGACCAGTCCAGCACCGTCGCCATGGCCCGGCCCAGCAGCTCGTCCCCGGTCAGCCCGAGCGCGGCCATCTCGGTCTTCGACATCTTCGCGAGCCAGCGGCCCACGGCACCCTTGAGCGCCTTGCCGAAGGCGCCGCCGGCGACGGCGGAGACGAAGCCGGTGACCGTGTCGGTCACCCCGCGCTTGGCGATGCGGGCGACGTCGAACTCGGTCCGCGCACCGATGCGCAGCTCGCCGATCTGCGTGAACGTCTCGGTCGCGACCCCGAGGCCACCGGCGGTCAGCGCGGACGCGGCGCTCTTGGCGAGCAGTCCCGCGCCCCGGCCGGCGAAGGCGACGCCACCGCCGGAGGCGGCCGCGGACAGCACGGCGATCGACACCTTGATCCCGGTGATGGCCCGACCGGCCCCGCGCTGGACGCCGTCCTCGTAGGTCGCAATGAGGTTCCAGCTGTTCTGCAGCTCGACGGAGGCACGCTCCAGCAGCCGGGCGGACTTCTCGATGCGCATCTGGTCGGGGTCGAAGGCGAGCGCCGCGCGCATCAGCGGGAGGTTGCGAACGTCGTCGGACAGGCCGCGGTCGGAGGCCGCCTCGTTCTGCTCCCACTCCCGCCGCAGGACGTCGTCGTCGGTGCTCAGCGCCTGGATCGCCGCGGAGAGCGTCCCGCTGCCGATCTTGTTCCACATGTCGAGGTCCGGCAGCACGGCGCCGCCGAAGGTCTCCGACCAGAACCCCGCGGTGCGGTGCTCCCGCCGCTCGACGATGTGGTCGTTGTGCAGCTTCCGGAACAGGTCGAGGTCGTGGTGGCACTGCCGCCAGTAGAACAGCAGCCGCTCCCGCGCCTGCTCGGCCGAAAGGTTCGGATAGCTGCGGACCTTGCCGTCGATGAAGAGATCGACGGTGTACGACTTGGGCTGCGGTGCATCCGACGCGAAGGCGAGCGGGGCCGGCGGCGGCGCCGCGGACCGGTCGGCGACGGCAGCGTTGCCGGCCGCCCGGTGCAGCGGCGGCACACGCGAGCCCGCGGCCCGCTTGCGGTCGTGCTTCGGGGCCGGTGCCCGCAGCGCCGGCGCGGCCCGTCGGCCGCGCGGCTCCTCGTGGGTCTGCTCACCCATCAGTCCCTCCCGCGTTGCTGCGCGGGCTCGCCCGGCGGGGACCAGAGCTTGCCCATCTTGTCGTACTCGCGGCGGCCGCTGCGCAGAATGTGCGCCTCGGTGATGACGCCGCCGTCGGCCGCGGCGAGGAATGCGGCGCTCACGGCGATGTTGCGGATGTTGCCGCCCGCGACCGGGAACCACTCGGCAAGCACCGCGTAGTCCACAGTGGACGACACCGGCGCCGCGGCCGGCACGAGCGCGCGCCAGATGCGTTCCCGGTGGTCCGCGTCGGGGAACGGGAACTCGACGTGGAAGCGGATGCGCCGGGTGAACGCCTCGTCGAGATGCCGGGCGAGGTTGGTGGCGAGCAGGACCACGCCGTCGTACTCCTCCATCTTCTGCAGCAGGTAGCTGGTCTCGATGTTGGCGTAGCGGTCGTGCGCGTCGGACACCTCGGTGCGCTTGCCGAACAGCGCATCGGCCTCGTCGAAGAACAGGATCGCGTTGCTGGAGCGGGCCTCGGCGAACACGCGCGAAAGGTTCTTCTCGGTCTCGCCGATGTACTTGCTCACCACGCCGGACAGGTCGATGTGGTACAGGTCCAGGCCCAGGTCGCCGGCGAGCACCTCGGCGGCCATCGTCTTGCCGGTGCCCGGCGGGCCGTTGAACAGCGCGCTCAGTCCCCGGCCCCGGGCCGAGCGGCCGCCGAAGCCCCACGCCTGCCACACCCGGGCCTGGTGGCGGAACTGGTCGCTGATCTCGTGCAGCTGCGCGACGCTGCCGCCCGGCAGGACGAGGTCGTCCCAGCGCGCCCGGACCGTCACCCGCACCGCCAGGTTCCCGAGCGTCGGCGCGCTCTGTCCGCGGCAGGCCGCGAACAGGCCGGGCAGGCCGAGCGGGCCGGTGCGGGACCGCACGGCCAGGTCGACGGCGGCCGGGATGCGGCCGGCCGGCAGCCGGTAGCGGCCGGCCAGCTCGGTGGCCCACGCGTCGGCCCGGGGCGTGTGCGCGGCGAGCTCCTCCCGCCAGATCGCCGCGCTGCGCGCCGGATCGGGGGCCGGCACCGCGACCACCTGGACCCGGCCGCCCAGCAGCCGGCGGCCCTCGGGCCAGTCGTGCGCACCGGACAGGAACACCAGCCCGCCGTGCTGGTCCACGGCCGCGGCCAGCGCGGCGGCGACCGGCCGCTGCTCCTCCCCGCTCAGCGCGTCGATGCCGGCCAGGTGGACCGCCGCGCCGAAGAGGCGCCCGTCGCGCAGCACCAGCGCCACGAGTGCGCCCGGGTCGGCGGCCGGCGGAACGGCCGGCACGTCGAGGCTGAGCAGCGCCCGGCCCAGCCGGGCACTGACCCGGTGGGCCAGGTCGTCGACGTCGCCGGCATCGGCGCCCATCAGCTGCAGCACCGTCGCCGGGCCGCCCGGGCGATGCGTCCCCGCCAGCCGGGCGACCCGCTCGGTGAGGGCCGGGTCGACCTCGGTCCCCGGGACCGGTTCGCCGGGCCGGTCCAGCCGGGCGTACCCGGCCGTCCGCCCGTCGAGCCCCGGCGACCCGAGCAGGAACCGGGTCACCTGCGGGTCGAGGCTCAGCATCCGGGCCAGCCCCGACGACCCGGACGGGCTCTGCGGGTCGTCCCAGGTGTGCACCAGGCCCGAGCGCAGCAGCGGCGCGTCCGGCGCGAACACCGGCCGGGCGGCCCAGCGCTCACGCTCGTCCGCGCACAGCAGGTCGAGCACGAGGTCGACGCTCGGCCGCTGGCGGGTGATGTCGTCCTGAAGGTAGGCGTACAACCGGTCGTACGCCCGCCGCAGCTCCGGCGCCAGGCAGATGACGACGGCGTCCAGCTCCATCGGCGACAGCCCGAAGTGGCGGCCCAGCGCGGGCAGGCCGAGCGTCACCCCGACCCGCTCGCTGGCCAGCACCCGGTGGCCGATCTCGGCCGAAAGGTCGGCGGCCGGATCGGCGGGCTCCGGCGGCACACCGCCGGAGCCGCCCGCGAGCAGCCAGTCGACCTCGGCCCGGGTGATGTACACCGCCCGGGCCACCTGGTCGGGCGAGATCGCCTCGTGCCGCTCGGCCGTGCGGGCCAGCCGCCGGGCGATCCTCGCGTCGAGCCTGCGCAGCTCGTCGGTGAGGTGCTCAGCGTTGTCGCGGTAGGGCCGGACGCCGTCATCGGTCACGACGCCGGGCCGTCCGGTGCGGCGGCCGCCGCGCGGTCGGCCTCGGTCTGCCGGCGCGCGTTCTGCGTCTCGACGCGACCGGCCTCGGCGGCCGCGAACGTGCGCACGGACCGCTTGGCCAGCGCCGGGTTGCGCTTGATCAGCTCGGCGTTGCGCGGCCAGTGCACGCTGGCGTCCATCTGCCGGCCG
The DNA here is from genome assembly GCF_049995355.1 of Dactylosporangium sp. McL0621. Lineage (NCBI taxonomy): Bacteria > Bacillati > Actinomycetota > Actinomycetes > Micromonosporales > Micromonosporaceae > Dactylosporangium > Dactylosporangium sp. McL0621. The sequence continues at coordinate 5,607,650 of NZ_CP188259.1, read as the reverse complement.
TAGGCCTCCGGGTGGACGTAGAAGCCCCTCTCGTCCTCGGGCTTGTCCTCCTCGACGACGAAGTCGTTGGCGCGGGCGAAGGCGTCCTGCCGGACGCCGGTCAGCTGCCACGACACCTTGAGCCCGGCCGTGCCGCCGGCGATGCGGAACGCGTTGTCGCGCACCTCCTCGGCGATGTAGACGTTCGCGTGGCCTCCGATGCAGGTGAGCTGGTAGCGGAAGTCGGTGGCGAGGGCGTCCATCCACTCGGGCAGCCGGACCGTCGCGGTGCCGTCCTTGGCCAGCGTGACGTTGCCGTTGTACTGCACCGCCCGCTCGTCGGACTCGACGCTGGTGTGGTTGAGCAGCCGGTTGGCCGGGTCGAGCGGGTGGTCGATGGTGAACCGCTTGGCCCCGGCGCTCAGCGTGCCGGTCACGTCCACGTCCCGGCTGAACGAGCCGAACCCGAGGACGTTGACGTCGCCGATCGTCGAGATGGCCGAGCCGAGGCCGCCGTTGATGTCGTTGACCGCGGTGATCGTCGAGGTGGTGCTGTTGTTCGTCGCGCAGATGGCGTGGGAGTCCGCGGCCGTGACGTTGAACGCGGTAACCTTGGCGGCGGTGGTGCTCGTCAGCGCGGCGCTGGTGACCGCACCGGTGACGAGCGAGCCGGACGTGAGCTTGCCGGGGACCAGGACGTCGCCGGTCTCGCCGTCTACGGCGAAACGCAGCACGAAGCTCTGCGGCGCGGCCTTGGTGGTGCTGAACACCTGGAAGCGCCCCACGCCGGCGACGTCGTCCATCTCCAGGGTGACCGCGGGCCGGGTGGGCACCGGGAACACCCAGGCGCTGTTCGCGTCGTTGTGGAACGCGTTGTAGGACAGGCTGCTCCAGCCGAGCGTGCCGCTGAGGTACTGGGCGTTCTGGCGGATGCCGGAGGTGACGCCGACGTGCAGGGCGTGGGTGGCCGTCGGCGCGCCGATGCCGACGCGCGGCCCGGCGCCCGCGTTCGGCGCGGACGAGCGGGTCGCGACCGTGACCTGGTCCGAGCCGGACCACAGGCGGGCGACGCCGTCCTGCGCGTACCAGATCCACCGGCCGCCGATGCCGCCGGTCTCGTCGAAGCTGCCGACGGTCCGGTCGGCGAAGGAGAATCCGCCGTGGTTGCCGCCGGAGTGCACCTCGTTGCCCTCGACGTGCACGGTGCGCTGGGGCGGCTGGCCCTGCAGCCCGACCCCGACGCTGCCGCCGCCCGGCTGCAGCGCGAGCGTATTGCCGGTGGTGTCGGCCTTGAGGAGCTGATGGGCAGCGCCGCCGTCGGGCCGCATCGTGACGCTCAGGCTGCCGTCGCCCGCGGCGGTGATGTCGGCCGCCGGGACCTGCCCGACGGCCGTCTGCCCGCCGGTCGCGACCCGCGCACGGCGCAGCTCGACCCGGCCCGCCGGCAGGCCCGTGGGGCGCCGGTTCTCGGCGGTCACCGCGGTGATCTGCGACTGGCCGTCGAGGCTCACCCGGGCGAGCACCACCTGGTCGCCGTTGGCGCCGAGGTCGGCGACCGGGATGAGCCGCAGCCACGGCGCGTGGAACAGGTTCTGCTGGGTCGGCGTCGCGGCCGGGTCGAGCACCTCGCGGAAGGTGATGGTCAAGTAGCACTCGCCGGTCGCGGGGGTCGTGGCCAGCGGGACGCCGGTGTCGACGACCGGCACGATCGGGATGTTCACGACCTGCGTCGGGTCGACGCTCGGGTCGGTGACGGCCCAGCCGTTGGCCGCCAGCGCGATGAGGTTGCCGTTGCCGTCCAGGGCGACGCCGGTGCCGATCTGCAGGGTCGTCTGGCCGGTCGTGGCGGTGACGGCGAGGCCGTCGGCGACACCGAAGGTGAACAGGTCGGCGCCGAGCATCCGGTCGTGCGGCACCAGATAGGACTCGGCGTCCACCAGGCTCTCGGCATGGGCGGTGGCCCCACCGCGCGGCCCGCCCAGGCTGAGGTTGATGTACTCGGTACGTTGGAGCGGCAAGCTGGTCACCGCGGCCTCCTCAAATGGTTGGTGGGCGTATCGGATGGAACGGCTCAGATCTCTGTGACGAGGTTCCACAGCGCGTGGGCGGGCTTCTGCTGCTCGACGATGCCGCGGATGTTGCCGGCGACCCGGCGCTGCATGACGCCGCGCGCGGCCGGGTCGGCGGGCAGCCGCGAGTCGGTGAAGTGCACGACGACGTCGAAGCGGTACGGCAGGACGCGCGAGAGCACCGACACGAGCGCGGTGACCTCGGGCTGTCCGGGGTCGGCGATGACCAGCCGGTCGCCGAGGGCGCACAGGCCGGTCGGGTACACCAGCTGCCCGGGCTCTGTCGCCGCGGTCACGGTGGGCGGCGAGGCCGCGAGGTCGACGACGTAGACCCGGGCCGGTTCGGCCGCGGCGAGCACGAACGGGTCGATGGTCGGCGGCGCGAACGGCTTGAGGCCGTTGTCGAGCACGTACAGCCTGGTGCCGGCCAGGACCAGGCCGGTCGGCGCGACGAGGGGGTTGGCCGCCGGCAGCAGCGGCGTCTCGGTCCAGGTGGCCGCGCTGCGGTCGACCAGCACCAGGTTGCCGGCCGGGACGGGGACGCCGGTGGACTGCTGGACGCCGCCGTCGCCGACGACCAGCCGGCCGTCGGGCCGCACGAGCAGCGCGAGCGGTTCGAGCACCGTGGCGAGGTTCTTGCGGGTCACCTGCACCGGGCTGGTCCCCGGCCGTACCGCGATGACCTTCGGCGGGTTGGCGGTGCCCGGCCCGTCGCCGCGGTCGAGCACCAGCACGTCGCCGTTGGTGTCGATGGCCATGGCGACCGGCCAGAACGTGCTGGCGCCCACGACCAGGTTGGTCAGGACGCTTGCCGAGGCGCCGAGATAGGGCGACGGCAGCCCGTACAGCTGACCCGAACGGTCCTGGATGTACAGGGTCTCCGGCAGCGAGCCCAGCGCGGGCCGCACGGCCAGCGCCGTGACCCGGTTGAGCGGCAGCGTGCCCGGCGCCAGCGGTACCGGCAGCGGCGGGGTGCCGGACACGTCGTGGTGCCCCGCCGCGTCGAGGCGCCAGATGCGGTTCTTCAGCGGGATCGGCACCGACGTCGGCACGCCGATGTCGGCGACGAACACGCCGCCGCCCGGGGCCGGCGTGACCGCCCAGGGCCGCACGAGCCCCTCGGCCAGGATGGTGGTGCCCGACACGACCGGCCCCTGGCTGACGAACGCCGAGATCGGGGCGAGCGTGCCCGGCGCCGGCGCGGCGATCAGCAGCCGCCGCCCGTCGTCGACCGCGACGCGAGGCCGGGCCGGGCCGATGGAGAACAGGTCCAGGTACCGGTTCAGCCCGTTGCGCAGCCCGCGCAGCCGGTCGATCCCGGCGATGTCCGCGGTCGCCTTGCGCTGCTGGTACGCGTCCCACAGGGGCTGCCCGGACAGCGTCGGGAACTCCAGCCCGACCCAGGAAGCCAGCCACGGCAGGAACTCCGGCGGCGTGCGCCACGGGTCGACGAGGTCGGACAGCCCGGAGATCACGGTGCCGATCGCGTCGTGCGTGTGCCCGTCGTGCGTGACGGTGACTCCGTCGTCGATGCCGGTGAGGATCTTCTCGAAGATGCGCAGGAACGCCCCGAGCGAGAACTCCGGCAGATCGGGCTCGCCCTGCCACAGTACCGGCGGCAGGTGTTGCAGGTAGCTGCTCTTCTCGCTCACTCGCCCACCCCGCTCAGCTGGCCGGAACCGTCGTCGTGATCACGTGCAGGTTGTCGGCCGCGGCGCAGACCAGCTCGTAGTCGGCGATGCGGACCGTGGCGCCCAGCGGCGAGAGCGGGAAGGGCCGCTCCAGGCCCGCGTTGTAGTTGCCCGCGGTACCGGCCGGATTCAGCGGCGGGAAGTGGTACACCGGGATGTCGGCCTTGACCTGCAGGCCGGAGATGAAGCCGATGTCCTCGTTCGGCATGATCGCCGAGAACAGGTCGGAGACGAACACCGGCTGCTCGACCTGCCAGCCGGTCCCGTCCGCGCCGCCGCGGGTCGGGTGCAGGAACCGCTTGATGCGCCCCAGTGTGTCGGCCTTGATCTGGTTCCGGTCGGCGCCGGCGTCGATGGCCCGCTGCCAGACGATCAGGTCGACCTGCACGATGACGGGCAGGTACCGGGGTCCCGTGACCACCACCCGCCCGGTGAGGTCGCGGCGCTGGTCGAGGTGGGCCTGCACGGTGCGCACGAGGTCGGGCGTCGGCTGCGGCTGGGCGACGGCCAGGCCCTGGTCGGGCACGACGACGACGTTGACCACACCCGGCGCGCGCTGGATGCCGGCGAACTGCCACGGGTCGCCCTTCTTCCACGCCGTGCCGCCCGGCGCGTCGGCGTCCTGCAGCCGCGGCGGCAGCGCCCGCGCGATGACGACGTCGTTGGTCGCCTCGGCGGCCAGGAACTCGTAGTCGGCGGCGGTGATCGCGCGGTCCCGGATCTTCAGTTGCTGCGGCGCCCGGCGCAGCGCGTCGTCGACCGGCTCCTCGTCGGCCCCGTCGCGGGCCGGGGCGAGATTCGTCACCGCGGTGATGCCGGCCGGCAGGCCGCCCTGGGGAGTCGGCCCGAGGACCGTGAGCCGGTCGGCGGCCACGTTGCCGGCCGCGCCGCCGACGACGTACCGGTAGGTCAGCGCGCGGATCTGGCTACCGGCCGGTGGCATGGAACCGTGGCCCAGGCCGGTCTGATCGTCGAAGTTGCCGAAGCTCACCTCGGCGGTGACCGGATCGACCTTGTACACCTGGCCCGGACCGGCCGGCAGGTCCGCGACCTGCGTCCAGGTCTGGAACACCGCCGGGTTGCCGGTGCCGACCTGCACGGCGAGGTGGGCGTACGGCGCGGTGCCCGGCTGCCGGTACAGCGGCCGGTTCGCCAGCGGCACGACCTGGAACGGCTGGCCGGTGCCGCCGCCGAGCGCCTCGGCGGCCCGGATCGACAGCGCGTGGTGCGCCGGCGCGGCGTTGAACAGGGTCCGGTCGACGCCGATGGTCAGCGGTACCCCCGTGGTGTTGGCCACGCGCACGCCGATCCAGAACCGGGGCCGCGTCACCGTGGCGTTCGGGTCGGACGCGGTGACGGTGCTCCAGCCGGTGCCGGGCGGGTTCATTGCGGCGACGCTCGGCTGCTGGGCGGCCCAGTCCCCGGGCAGCATCAGCCGGACGCTGCCGTCGTGCGTCAGCGCTTCGGTCGAGTCGGACACCGTCGGGACCGCCGGCCACGCGAGGGGTTCGGTCGTGCCCTTGGAGTACACCCACGCGGCGGTGACCTGGCCCGGCCCGGGCGCCGGGCGGTACAGCCGCAGGCGCAGGAGCACCTCCTCGGCGCTGGCCTTGTCGAAGCCGAAGCAGACCTGGGAGACCTGGTTGGCCGGCAGGTTCAGCGGGTACGTCGCGGCCGGCGGTCCGACCAGGTCCTTCACCGCCGCGTAGGTGCTGCTCGCCGCGTTTGTCGCGAAGGGTCCGACGACGAGCGCGTCGGTCAGCGCGACCGGAAGTACCGTGACGTCGTCGTCGGTCTCGAAGACGATCGGCGGCACGGCGCCGGCGCCGCCGGTCGGCGGTACGGTCTGGGCCCGGGTGCCGGCCGGCACGGTCGACTTGGCGCCGGCCGCGAAGGTCAGGAAGGTGCCGGCCGGCGCGACCGGGTCCCGGGTCACGCCGAGCAGGTTGAGAAACGCGAGGAAGTTCTTCTCGGGCACCCGGTTCAGCCGGAAGACGACGCCCTCGGCGAGCCAGGCGAACAGCTCGATGAGCGCCACCCCGAGGTCGCTCGGGTTGTGATCGGTCCACTGTGGAGCGTACCGGGGAATGAGCGCGCGCATCTCGTCGACCAGGTCCTGCCAGCTGCGGTCGTCGAGGTTCGGCGGGACGATCCGGCCGCGGTCGTCGGCCACTGTCACCGCCCCCGCTCGAGGTAGAAGGGGTACACCAGGTTGCGCACGTCCTGGGTCGCGCGCAGCCGGTAGGTGACCGTGATGATCAGGGCGCCGCGCCGGGGGTCGTTGTCGACGTCGACGCCGACGACGTCGACGCGCGGCTCCGAACCGGCGAGGCCTTCCTGCACGTAGTAGCGGGCCAGGTTGGCCGTGGCGACGTCGTTCGGGGCGAACACGAGGCTGCGCAGGTTGCAGCCGAAGCGCGGCCGCATGACCCGTTCCCCGAACTGGGTGCCCAGGATGACGCGGATCGACTGCTCGACCTTCTCCTCGCCGGCCGACTCACCGATGCCGGCGATCCCCACTTGCAACGGGTACGTCATGCCCCGCCCGTAGAACTCAGCGTTCATCGTTCTCCCTCGTCACTGTGCGGTCAGCTTCGTCTGGTCGGCCGTCGCCGGCGTTCTCAGCAGCTGGAAGACTCCCGCGACCACCCCGTTGGTCGTGCCGGCCAAGCCGTCGAGCAGGACCGGGCCGGCACCGGCGCGCAGCTTGACCGCGACCCCGCCGGTGATGCCGGTGACGTTCTTGCACGGCGTGATGCCGGTTCCGCTGTTCTTGCAGCCGATGGCGGTGTTCGTCAGCAGCGGGTCGATCCGCACCAGCACCGGGTTCGTCGCGAACCGCAGCTTCGTCTGACCGGTGAACGTCACGGCCCCGTCGTGGACACACGTCACGGTGCTGGCGGTCGTGAGGACACTTCCCATGAGGGCACGCTCCTAGCTGATGTCGACGTGGTCGCTGGTCATGACGAGCTTGGTGGCGCCGCCGGCCGCCTCGAGGCTGATCTGACCGCCCGCCGCGATGGTGAGGTTCTGGGCCGCCCTGATGGTGACCGAGCCGCTCTTCGAGTCCAGCGTGATCGTGCTGCCGCCGGCGTCGCTGACGACGACCTGGCCGGCCCCGTCGGTGTCGTCCAGCACGATCGAGTGCCCGGACCGGCTGATGATCACCCTGAGGTCGTTGTGGCCGTCGTTGCGCACCGGTGGCGGCGCCTGGGCGGTCCACAGGCTGCCCAGCACGTACGGGCGGTTCAGGTCGCCCTTGGCGAACGCGACAAGCACCTGCTCGCCCTTCTCCGGCAGCGCGTAGAAGCCGGCGGTGTCGCCGGCCATCGGTCGCGCGCACGGCGCCCAGTTGCTCACCACGTCGTCGGACAGGCCGGGATAGCTCACCTTCACGCGGCCGAGCGGGGTCTGACCGGCGGCGAGCTCGTCGTTGTCCTCGACGGTCGCCACGATGACGCCGAGGTACGGCTCGGCCGCCGCCGGCGACGGCTCGTGCAACAGCGTCCGGCGCAGCAGGGGCAGCAGGCCCGTGTGCGCGTTGCGCGCGATGTCGAACGAGGTCCAGAAGCCCTTCTCGTCGATGACGTGGCTGACCTTGCGGGCCCGGTACGTGCCGCTGAACCGTTTGCCGACGCCCTCGATCGTCACGTACTCGCCGGCCCTGAGGCCGGGCAGGCCGATGCAGGTGCCGGTGCCCTCGTACAGGCCGTCGAGCACCTCGGCGAGCAGGGCCCGGGCCAGCTCGGTGGCCGAGAAAGGGTTGTCGGCGTCGTCGCCGAGCAGCGCCTGGCGGGTCAGCGACGCCAGCAGGTCGGCCGCCGACGAGCCGAGCTTCTCCAGCAGGTTGTTCCGGTCGACGTCCCCGGCGAGCGCGATGCCGACCATCGTCTGCGCCAGTTCCTGGTTGTACCCGCGCACGACCTGCAGTCCGGCCAGCACGCCGGCGGAGACGCGCGGTGCGAACGCGGACAGGTTGCGCCCCCACTCCAGGACGCGGGCTGACGTCTGCGGCCGGGGGAACTGGAAGTGCAGGCGGTCCCACTCGACGTACACGTCGAAGAAATGCCGCTTGGCACGCTGCTTGAGGAACGCGAAGTCGGATCCGGTCTTGGACACCCGGCCGGCGAACGCCGGCGTCGGGTCGACCACCGGGACCAGCCCGTTGGCGAGCGCGAGCTCCGCCGCGATGAGGCTGTCGGAGGTGTCGGCGAAGCTCGTGGGCGCCGGCTGCCGGCGGCGCATGCGGTGCGAGCGGTCGGCCCCCTTGATGACCACGGTCGGCGGCCCGTCCGGCGGGAACGACGGCTCGATCGCCGTGATCTCGCCGAGCAGCGCCGGTTCCAGCGCCGTGCCGTACCCGATGTGGATCTCGATCTCCTTGCCGAAGTCGAACAGCGCCGAGTCGAGCACGGCGTTGTCCGGGTTGCGCAGGACGAGCGCGAAGCTCCCGGCGACGTCGAGGTCGGTCGTGACGGCCAGCCGAGTCACCTGGGCGGCGATGTCGGCGGCCAGGGTGAGGCCGGCGATCCGGACGGCGAAGCGCGGCGCGAAGAACGGTTCGGTCATGGCTGGCCCCGCCCGGGGGACACCGGGCCGGCGCCGGCCGGCGCCGGAATGACCAGCGGCTGGCCGGTCCGCAGTGCGAACGGGTCGTCGAGGTTGTTGGCCTGTGCGATCTCCCGCCACCGGGCCGGGTCGCCGAGGAGCGCGGCGGCCAGGCCGCTGAGCGTGTCGCCGCCGCTCACCACGTGGATGGTGTGGGTGGTGATGCCGGCGGCCGTACCGGCCGCGTTGACGGCGCCGGACAGCACGGGCGAGCCGAAGAACACGCCCTGCTCGGTGCGCAGGTCGATCCGCACGAACTCGTGCAGCTTGACCGACAGCGTCGAGCGGACCGGCGTACCGTCGCGCAGGAACATGGTGAACCGCTGGGCCGCCTCGACCAGGACGCACTGGAACTGCAGCCGGCCCATGGAGAACAGCAGCACCGGCGGCGCCTGGGTCTGCGGCGCGACATCGAGCAGGGCGACGATGGGCGCGGTGTGCGCCCGCACGTCCTCGCCGGTCTCGTACGAGTCGAAGAACAGGTCCATGCTCAGCGTGCGCGCCCGGCCCCGGATGTACTGCACCGGCGACGCGTTGAGCCCGGGCACCGGGATCTCGGCGAACGCGTTGCCCTGGTCGAGCACCAGCTCCTCCGGGTTGTACATCACCGGTAGGCCGGCGCCGGTGGTGGTGTTGACGAGCAGCGCCTTGGCCAGTCCGTTGCCGGCTGGCACAGGCGCGGCCGCGAACCGCGGCTGGGTCATCTCAACCTCCTCGCTCGAACTCGTCGCGCAACTGCCCGATCAGGTCTCGCAGCAGCCCCGCCTTCAACGCCTCCAGGTCCAGCGCCGCGCCGCCCGAGGACGGCAGCGTGCGATCGGCCGACGCGGTCATCGGGCGGGACACGGCGTACCCGGCCGGCGCGGCGACCGGGTCGGGCGCCGGGCCGAGGGCGTGTGCCGCGACCGGTTGCGCCGCGGGTTCCGCATGTCCACCGTGGGCCGTCGGGAGTGGACCGGGCATCGGCGCCCGCGGCACGTCCGGCGCCAGGGCTCGCTCCTCCCGCGCCAGCGCGAGCCGCTCCTCCTCGCCCGCCCCGCCGGTGGTCGCCCGCCGCCACGCGGCACCCGGCCGCATCCGCTCGACGACGTGGGTCGCCTCGTGCACGAGCAGCGCGAAGCCGCGCGGCTCCCGCGGCCGGAGCTTCCCGGCCCGGAAGTACACGTCGTTGCCGACGCTCACCGCGTCGGCCCGGTGGGCGCGGGCCCGGGCATCGGCCGCGTCGTCGTCGTGGACCCGGACGGCCCCGGCGGTGTCGCCGACGAGCGGTCGCAGGCGGGCGGTCACGTCGGCCGGCAGCGCCCGCCCGGTCTTCGTGGGTGGGACGGCCGGGCGTTCGGGCGTCGTCTCCCGGCGGTGAAACCGGGGGCCGGCCGGCGACGGCAGCTGCCCGAGGTGGTCGAGCAGCACGCCGAGAGGCTCCGCCCACGGGAAGGCGAGATCGTGGCGGCCGGCGATCCGGCGGCCGAGGCCGTCGAGCCGCCGTCCCAGCGTGTCGGGCTCGGTTCGGGCGCTCACCGTACGCCCGCCGCTTCCTGCTCCTCAACCACGCTGGTGACCTCGCGCAGCCAGCGCAGCCGCTCGGTGTGGTCGAGCTCGAGCAGTTCGCCGAGGGTCCAGGGGACGTACCGTCCCAGCAGCGCTATCTCCCGGTAGACCCGGTCCGTGGGATAGCCTACGATTCCCCCAAGATCGGCACCTCCACCTCGTGCCGCTCGTCGCACTGCGGGCAGCGCACCGACATCACCCGCGGGGCCAGGCCGTTGATCCGGTTGTAGAGCTCCTGCAGGTACGTCAGGTCCTCGGAGAACAGCCCCTCGATGACACCCGGGTTGATCTCGGCCACCCCGCCGAGCTTCGTCACGACCCGCGAGAGCAGGACGACGATGAGGTACGCCGGCCAGCCCTGCACGCGCGGGTCCTTGAGCGGATAGATCTCGTCGGCCGCCGTGGCGAGCCGCATCGTCCCCGCGCGATGCAGGTTGCCGGCGCCGTCGATGTAGCCCTTGGGCAGCTCGAACGCAAAATCGGTGACCAGCATCGTCAGGCCCTCGTCAGACCCTCGTGCGCCAGGACGAGCGTGTCGATGGCGATGTCGTTGCCCTTGCCGCTGAACGTCGGGCCCTCCCACCGCGTCGGCCAGGCGCGCACGAAGTTCCAGCGCACGACCTCGGTGTGGTTGGTCAGGTCGAACACGACGATCGAGCCGTTCTTGCGTGCGACGATGCCGTCGACGATCTGCTGGCGCCAGTCCCACAGCTCGGTGGAGCTGGTGAGGCCCCACTTCAGCGTGATGTCGGTGTACGTGGTCTTGCCGGGAAGCTTGCGGACGGTCGTGTTGTCGCCGCCCTCCCGGGTCTCGATGATCTCGGTCGTCGAGCCGAGCCCGCTGCAGTCCGTGAAGCTGGCTTGCGCGATGCCGCTTTCGTTGAGCTCCACGAGGAAGTTGAAGTTCCGGTACGGATCGATGAGCTGTCCGGTCTGTGGCATCTCCTAGCCCTCCTCCACCCGCGCGCCGCCGTCCCAGATGCCGATGCGCGCGATGACGTACTCGGCCGGGCGGACCGGCGCCAATCCGATTTCGACGATGACCTGGCCCAGGGCCCGGGTCGGCGCGGGGTTGAGCTCGTCGTCGATCTTGACGTAGAACGCCTCGCCCGGGGTCCGGCCGAACAGCGCTCCGGACTGCCAGACCCGCGTGAGGAACTCGGTGATCGAGCGCTCCAGCCCCTTCCACAGCGCAAGGTTGTTCGGCTCGAAGACCGCCCAGCGCACGCCCGACTGGATGGAGTCCTCGACGTACGAGAAGAGCCGGCGCACATTGACGTACCGCCACGGCGTACCGTCGGTCAGCGTCCGGGCGCCCCAGACGAGCGGCGGCCGGCCGGGAAACATCCGCAGCGCGTTGATCCCGCCGTGGTTGAGTGCGCCCTGCTCGGTGTCGTTGAGCTTGTACGTGAGGTCGAGCGCGCCGCGCAGCGGTTCGTTGGCCGGAGCTTTGTGCACGCCCCGCTGCCCGTCGCTGCGGGCGAACACGCCGGCGATGTGCCCCGACGGCGGCTTGGCGAGCGTGGCGGTCGAGCCGGCCGCGGCCGCCGGGTCCCGGATGACGATCCACGGCCAGTACAGCCCGGCGAAGCCGTTCTTGGACAGCAGGCCCGCCCGCTGCTTCTGCAACGGGCCGTCGTTCTTGAGCGGCAGCTGGTCGAGCGCGCCGTCGAGGATCGCGAAGCGGTCGCCCATCGTCTCGCAGTGCGTGATGACCGTGGCCTGCAGGGCCGGATCGACCAGGCCGGGCACGGCGACCAGGCTCACGTCGGGCTGCCGGGTGAGCCGGTCGAGCGCCGCCGGCAGGCCGGTCGAATCCTTGATCGGCACGACGTAGCAGAAGCTGCCGCCGTTGTCGAAGAAGCCGCGGACCGCGAACGGCAGGCTCAGCGTGTTGTCGAATCCGCCGAACACGGTGGTGTACTGCGTCCAGTTGGTGATCGCGACCGGCACACCGAGCGCATCGTTGCTCACCGCCGCGACCACCGTGCCGATCAACGCCGGAGTGCTCGTGCCGGCTCCGGCGATCGGGCCCGCCGGGGTGATCTCCTCGATGTAGACGCCCGGCGCCTTGCTCTCATAGTCGACCATCGACCGTCCCTTCGGTTCGGGTCATCGGATTGGTAGTCATCGCGGGAATCAGGTGTCGGTCAGGATCACGTTGTGCAGCTGACTGTCGGCCGCATACGTGATCGCCGTGTGGACGTCGGGGTGGCCGGCCCGCGCCACGACCAGGTCGTACGGGCCGAACGCCAGGCCGGGGAAGCCGAACCGGCCGTCCGGCCCGACGTTCTGGCTGAGCCCGCGGCCGGCCAGCGAGACGGTCGCCCCGCCGACCGGGGCCAGGCCCGCGTCGACGACCCGGCCGAACAGGACCGCATCGGTCAGGGAGGCCGGCTCCACCCGGACCGCCTGTACGAGCGGCAGTTCCCCGGCGTCGTCGATGGGCTGCATGGCGATCGTGACCGTGAGCGAGAAGGTAGGTCGCGGCGCGATCCCCAACGCGCTCCAGAACTGCCCGTCGCTGCGGTCCTCGTTGAGCTGGGCCGCCATCGACGGCAGCGGGTACGGCTGCGGCGGGTCCGCGAGGCCGCCCCGCAGGAAGCCGCCGCCGATCAGAGGGAACCGGTTCAGCCACAGCAGCGCGGACCCGAGCAGCCGGTGCTCCTCCTGCGCCCGCAGCGCGCCGGCCTTCGGGGACCAGGTCGTGATCAGGTACGTGCAGTTCATGCGCAGTGGCGGAGTCCGCCGCACGGCACCGTCGCCGACCCTCTCGACGAACGGCGCGGGGTCCCGCAGGGTGCGGTTCTCCTGCACCTCGTAGAGGAACAGGCTGACGGTCGGGCGGGGCGGCCGGAAGTCCTTGTCAGGCGTTTCGAAGCTGACGTCGGCATCGCGCACGTCAGCCGGGGCGGCCGGATCGCCGAGCACCGCCCTGAGGGTGGCGTCGAGATCATTGAACATTTCCATCACCCCATTCCGGCCCAGCGGGATTTCGTCCCCGCTCACCAGGCTGCAACCCGGTTGTGGACGAAATTGCTGCGGGAATGTGGATGGCCCCGGACGCGACCCGATGTTCCATCCCGTGCCGATGCCTGTCCCGGAATGTCCCCGACTCCACTGTGGACAGAACCTTTTCGCAGCCCGGCGCCGGTTCCCTGGCACAAGCGATGGCATTGCACCGACGGGAAGACGGCAGAACGGTCGACAGACCGTCCGGCCCGCAAGCATCCTGGCCGACAGATTCGCATTCTGCCAGGGGGAGGTCGTGCGATGCTGCGGTTGCTCGGGCCGGTCGAGATCCGCGCGGAGTCGGGGTGGCTGGCCGCCGGCTCGCCGCGCCAGCGCCTGGTGCTTGCCGCGCTGGCGGTCGACGCCGGACGGACCGTGTCCCTCGACGCGCTGGTCGACCGGGTCTGGGGACCCGAGCCGCCGCCGAACGTGCGCCGGACCGTGCACTCCTACATCGCGCGGGCGCGCCGGGCGCTGGAGCGGATGCCGGCCGGGGCCGGCGGTCCGGTGCGGGTCGTCAATGCCGGCGGGGGGTACCGGCTGGACATCGACCCGGAGCGGGTCGACCTGCACCGGTTCCGGCGGCTGGTCGGCCAGGCGCGGGCCATGGTCGCCGCGGCGCCGCGGGGCGCCGCACTGCGCGAGGCTGTCGGGCTGTGGCGCGGCGACCCGCTGATCGGCCTCGACGGCTCATGGGTGGAGCGGGTCCGCCGGTCGTGGCGGCACGAGTGGGTGTCCGCCGTCGTCGCCTGGGCCGAGACCGAGCTCGCGGCCGGCGATCCCGGCGACGCACGGGGCGTGGTCACCGACCTGGTGGCCGAGTTCCCGCTCGACGAGTCGCTGGCCGGCGTGCTCATGAAGCTGCTCGCCGCGGGCGGGCGCAAGGCCGAGGCGCTGGAGCACTACACGGCGATCCGCGACCGGCTGGCCGACGAGCTGGGCATCGACCCGGGCCCGCAGTTGCGGGCCGTCCACCGGGCGCTGCTCCGGGGCGAGCTCGACCCGGCCGGCCACGACCAGGCACAGGTGGTGACGTCGTCGGCTCCCTGAGCCGCGCCGCGTGCGCGGCCGTGGGCTCACCCGCGGGGGTGGTACCGCCCGGGCTCGCGGGCTGGGAAGGTGTCGGGGTGACCGTCCCACCGCCAGGCAGGACCACCGATCGTGTGCTCACTCGGGCGCAATGACAGGTAACGGTCTGCTACGGTCCGTGAACGTCGGGCAACCCAAGGACGTGGCGTGGCAGGGGCGCACGGTGTTCACCGGCGTCTGGAAGCACCCGGTCGACGGCCCGGTCCGGGCGCGCCGGCTCAACCTGGACGGCGACGGCCAGGGCGACACAGCGGGGCACGGCGGCGAGCAGCGGGCCGTGCTGGTGTACCAGCTCGACTCCTACCGGTACTGGCAGCAGCATCTGGGCCTGGGTGACGACTTCGGGCAGTTCGGTGAGAACTTCACCGTCGACGGGCTGCCCGACGACGAGGTGTGCATCGGCGACCGGTACCGCATCGGCGACGCCGAGTTCGAGGTCACCCAGCCCCGCGTCACCTGCTACCGCGTCGGGATGCGCCTCGGCGTGCCCGAGATGGCCGCGCTGCTCGTCGCGCACCACCGCCCCGGCTTCTACATGCGCGTCATCCGCGAGGGCCACGTGCAGGCCGGCGACGCCATCGAGCGGACCGCCCGGGGCCCGATCACGGTGGCCGAGACCGACGCGCTGCTGTACCTGCCGAACCGCGACCTCGACCGGGTGCGCCTGGCCGCCGGCGTCCCCGCGCTGAGCCCCGGCTGGCAGGGCTCGTTCCGCGACATGCTCAGCCCGAAGACCGCCGCCACGGTGGCGTGGGACGGCTTCCGGCCGCTGCGCGTCACCCGCGTGATCCCCGAGAACGCGACGGTGACGTCGATCCACCTCGCGGGCCCACCCCGAACGGCGGCCCTCCCCGGCCAGTACCTCACCGTGCGCCTCCCGAGCGGCGCGGTCCGCAGCTACTCGATCTCGGACGACGCGTACCGCATCACGGTGAAGCGCGAACCGCACGGGGCGGCGAGCCGGTACCTGACAAACGAGCTGCGCCCCGGCACGACCCTGGACGTCGCCGCCCCCCGCGGCGACTTCGTCCTCGAGGACGGCCCGGACCCGGTGC
This sequence comes from Dactylosporangium sp. McL0621, assembly GCF_049995355.1. NCBI lineage: Bacteria > Bacillati > Actinomycetota > Actinomycetes > Micromonosporales > Micromonosporaceae > Dactylosporangium > Dactylosporangium sp. McL0621. The sequence goes on along the minus strand of NZ_CP188259.1, from coordinate 5,592,599 downwards.
TGCTGATCTCGGCCGGCATCGGCCTCACCCCGGTCCTGGCGATGCTGCACCACCTGGCGTCCGGCCCGAGCCCGCGGCCGGTCCGCTGGATCCACGCCGCCCGCAGCCCGCGCGAGCACCCGCTCGCCGCCGAGGTCACGGCCCTGCTCGCCACCCTGCCCGACGCGAGCGAGCACGTCTTCTACAGCGCCACCGGCGGCCGCCTGAACGCCGAGCGCCTGACCGCCCTGGCGGTACCCGCGACCGCGACGGCCTACGTGTGCGGCCCGGACGCGTTCATGGCCGACATGCACACCGCCCTGACGAGCGCGGGCCTGCCCGCGGACCGCATCCGCACCGAGCTGTTCACCGCCCGCCCCAGCCTCAACCCGGGCCTGGCCGACCGCCCCGCCCGCGCCCCGCACCCGCCGCCGGGCGAGCCGGGCGACGGACCCCGGGTGACGTTCGCCCGGAGCGGGATTTCGGCCGCGGTACCGCCGGCGCAGAGCATCCTGGACCTCGCCGACGCGTGCGACGTGCCGACGCGCTGGAGCTGCCGCACCGGCGTCTGCCACACGTGCGAGACGCCCCTGCTGTCGGGCTCGATCACCTACGCCCCGGCCCCGCTGGAGCCCCCGGCCGCCGGCTCGGTGCTGATCTGCTGCTCCCGCCCCACCACCGACGTGGTGCTCGACATGTAGACGCGGAATGGATCAGGCTTTCGGCCGCGCTTTCGGTTGCGCCGGTGGAGTCGATCACTGGTGCGCGAACGGTAGCGTGCGGCAGCGTGGTCGAGGATTTCGCGACGGAGGTCCGGCTCGGGGTATGGCTGGACCAGGCGGTCCCGGCGGCCGGCGCCCCCGACGAGCTGGACGCGACCGGCAACGTGCCGGCATCGGGGTACCGCGCCGGCGCCTGCGGCACCAGGAGCCGATCAGCATCGATTGGGTCGTCGACCTCGACGCGATGCCTGAGCCCGCGGCCCGGCCAGCACGCGCCCGCCTTGCGCCCGACCTCTACCGCAATGACGTCGACCAGGTGGCCCGCGTCCAGCTGGCGGCGCCCAACGGGCAGCTGGTGATCCTCGGGCCGCCGGGGTCGGGCAAGAGCACCGCGCTGCTGCTGCTGATGGAGAAGCTGCTGCGCCAGTCCGCCCGGCTGCCGGTGCTGCTCTCGCTGGCCGGCTGGGAGCCGTCGGTGGAGTCGCTCGACGACTGGATCGTCCGCCGCATCAGCGAGCAGTACCGGTCGGCCCGGTCCGGCCCCGACCACCTGCGGGCGCTGGCGGGCGGGTTCGCCGCTCCGGTCTGCGGCGCGTGGGCCGGCGGCGTGTTCGGCGCGCTCGGCGGGGTGACGCTGCGGCGGCGGTACGATCCCATGGCCGGCATGCTGTTGGCGGTCGGCGCCGGCACGCTGCTCGGGGCGGGGGTCGGATGGCTGGCCGGCGGGGCGGTCGACGGCCTTCTGGTCACGACCGCGACCGGAACGGGCCTCGGCCTCTGCTTCGGGGTCGCGACCGCGCTGGCCAACACGTCGTCGGGCTGGTACCTCACGACGCTGCTGCTGCTCGGCGCCCGCGGCCGGTTCCCGTTCCGGCTGCTGCGGTTCCTCCGCGTCGCCTACCGGAAGGGGCTCCTGCGCCGGCAGGGCTCGGTGTACCAGTTCCGGCACGTCGTGCTGCAGGAGTGGGCGCTGGAGTTCAGCGATGGGCGCTGACGGCGGCGTCCGGGGTGGGCCGGCTCGGCCGGGGAGAGCAGGATCAGGGACATGGGCAAGGCCACCTATCGGCCGCGGCGCGCCCGATCAAAGTGGGATCGTCGACGCAACCCAAGCGCACCCGTGCGACGTCTGGTAAATGTGCGTCTGGGGACCAAGGGGCCGGTGGCCGGAGTATTGATCGCCGCGGCAGTGCTCCTGCTGGGCACGACCGCCCGCGACAGCGAGCACGTCAACCGGGCCGCGAGCCCGGCGCCGCCGGCGGCGTCGGCCGTCCCGGTGGCCGCCGCGCCGCCTTCGGCCAGCCCCACGCCCTCGGCCAGCCCGTCGGCGCCGCCGGTCTTCCACACCGGCACCGGCCCGGCCGGCTCGTTCCTGATGACGGGCACCCCGGCGGTCGCGCTGACCTTCGACGACGGCCCGGACCCGATCAACACCCCGGCGCTGCTCGCCCTGCTGCGGGAGCGTCACATCCACGCCACGTTCTGCATGGTCGGCTTCCGCGTCCGGGACCGCCCGGACCTCGTGCGGCAGATCTACGCCGACGGCCACACCCTGTGCAACCACTCCTGGCAGCACCTGCTGAACCTGGCCCACCGCGACGACGCCTACATCGACTGGGACCTGAAGCACACCAACGACATGATCCACGCCGCGGTGGGGGCCGACGCGCCGATCCGGTACTTCCGCGCGCCCGGCGGCAACTTCACGCCCGCCCTCGTGGCGAAGGCGCGCGCGCTGGGCATGGACTCGATCTACTGGGACGTCGACCCGCGGGACTGGGAGCACACCCACGACTCGGGCGCGTCGGCGCACATCAGCCGCGTGATCGGCGACATCCAGCACAACACGCGCCCGGGCTCGATCGTGCTGTCGCACGACAACGGACAACCGAACACCATCACGGTGTACCAGCATCTGCTGCCCTGGCTCCAGGAGCGCTTCACCCTCGAAGGCCTCCCCGCTGCGGGACTGTGAGCCACAGGTACAGCGGCGGCAGGACGAGCCGTGCTGCGGCAGCGCCTTGCCGGCCGCGAGCGCGACGTGCTCGCGGCGGTGCTCACCGCCTGGCTGGTGTTCGTGCGTGCCCTCGTGGTCGACTGGCTGGCCGACGGTACCGTCGCCCGGAGCGAACTGCGCGCCATCTCCGTCGGCGCGCTCATGGGCGCGCTCGGTAGGGATAACCCTCTACTGTCGACTATGGACGGCCATGATGTGTGACGGCCCGCGCTTCGCCAGGCTTGACGCATGCCAATCACCCGCCGCGCCGTCCTCGGCGCCGCCGCCGCATCCGCGTTCGTTCCCGTGCTCGGCCGGGGCGGCGACGCCGACGACCTGATCCGGCTGCGCCGCGATCTGCACAGTCATCCCGAGCTCTCCGGCCAGGAGGCCTACACGGCCGGCGTGGTCGCGCGGCGGCTGCGCGCGGCCGGGCTCGAGGTCACCGCCGGCATCGGCGGGCACGGCGTCGTCGGGGTGCTCCGCGGCGGCGGCCGGGGCCGGACCGTCGCCTATCGCGCCGACATGGATGCGGTACCCGCACAGGGCCAGATCCCCGCCGGAGCCTCCGCCGCGCACGTGTGCGGCCACGACATCCACACGACGGTCGGCGTCGGCGTGGCCGAGGCCCTGGCCCGGCAGCGCCGCCGGCTCGCGGGCACCGTCGTCTTCGTCTTCCAGCCCGGCGAGGAGTCGCTCACGGGCGCGGCCGCGATGCTCGCCGATCACGTGCTGGAGCACACCCGCCCGCAGGAGATCCACGCCCTGCACTGCGGCCCGTTCCCGGTCGGGCAGTTCGCCGTCATGCCCGGGTTCGGTCTGCCCGGCCAGGACCACGCGACGGTCACGCTGACCGGGCCCGGCGCGGCCGACCGGGCGACGGGGCTCGCCGCCGCGATCAACGCGCTCGGCACCGTGGGCCTGCCCGCGAGCCCGGCGCAGATGGAGCGGCTCGTCGCCGACGTGCAGATCCCGCACGGCCCGTACGCCGAGTTCGTGTTCATGCGGGCGGCCGCCGCCGGGGAGCGGGTCCAGGTGTCGTACCGCTGCTGGCCCGAGGCCCGCTGGACCGCCCTGCGCGCCGACGTCGGGCGGCTCGCCGCGGCGGCCGGGCCGGCCACGGTGGAGTACCCCGGCGACCCGTTCCCGGCGATGGTCGTCCCCCCGGCGGACGGCGAGGCGCTGGCCCGGTACCTGCGCCGGACGAACGGCCGCGACCGTGTCGTCGGGCTGCACGCCGCGCTGCCGTACAACGGCGAGGACTTCGCGCTGTTCCTGCGGCGGCTGCCGGGCACCTACACGTTCCTCGGCGTACGCCGGCCGGGCGCCTCGATCGAGACCGCCTTCCCGCACTTCGGCGCCTTCGACCCGGACGAGCGCGCGATCGCCCACGGCGTGCGCGCCATGGCCGGGTGGCTCGCGCACCGGGCGGTCGGCGACCATGGTGACCATGGATGACTCCGGAGCGCACGACCGGCACCGCTTCGACTACGCGCCGTGGTCGTTCGCGGCCGAGGCGGCGGAGGAGGACCGGGAGCGCCAGCGGGTACGGCAGGAGGCACTCGGGCGGCGGCCGGGGCACCGCATCGGCGCGGAGTGCTTCGTCTCCGAGCTGGCGTCGATCGCCAACGACGAGCTGGAGCTGGGCGAGCGCAGCTACATCGCGGCGTACGCGTACGTGAGCGGCACCCTGCACACCGGCCGCGACTGCTCCGTCAACCCGTACGCGGTGGTGCGCGGCACGATCCGCCTCGGCACCGCCGTCCGCGTCGGCGCGCACACGTCGCTGCTCGGGTTCAACCACGGCTTCGCCGACCCCGAGGTCGAGGTGTTCCGCCAGCCCATGGGCAGCCTCGGCATCACGATCGGCGACGACGTGTGGATCGGCTCGCACGTCCTGGTCCTCGACGGCGTGACGGTCGGCGACCGCGCGGTCCTCGCGGCCGGGGCCGTCGTCACCAAGGACGTGCCCGCGGGCGCGGTCGTGGGCGGCAACCCGGCGAAGGTGCTCAAGTGGCGCGTCCGGCCGACGTTCGACAGCGACGTGGCACGGTTCGCCGACGCCGCCCGGTCGCGGGCCACCGCGATCCTCGACCGCTGCTTCGGCGACGACGGGCTGTTCCGCGACACGCCGGGGGCGCCGCCGACCGTGCGGGCCCAGTGCGACGCGATCGAGATCGCCGACCTGCTGCTGGAGACCGCGCCGCCGCAGCTGGACTTCCACGACCAGGTCGAGCGGCTGCAGGGCTGGCAGGACCCGGAGACCGGCATGGTCGGGCCCCTGAACCCGGACGGGAGCCAGCGGCCGCCGGAGCCGGGCCTGTTCGACCCCGGCGCCGACTACCACGTGCTCTGCGTCGGGTACGCCCTCGACCTGCTCGGCGCCCGCTTCCCCCACCCGATCCGGGTCGTCGCGGACGCCGAGCCGCAGGAGATCCTCTTCGGGCTGCGGAGCCGGCCGTGGTGGACGGACACCTGGGCGTCCGGGCACTGGGTGGACGTGCTGGCCACCGCGATGTACCGCAACCAGGAGCTCGGCGAGCCGGGCCGCCCCGGCGCGGTCGAGACGCTGTTCGGCTGGCTGCTGGCCAACGCCGACCCGAACACGGGCATGTGGGGCTCGCCCCGGCCCGACGACGGTCTGCTGCAGGTCGTCAACGGCTTCTACCGCGCCTCGCGGGGCAGCTTCGCGCAGTTCGGACTGCCGGTGCCGTACCCGGAGCGCGTCATCGACACCGTCCTGCGCCACGCCCGCGACGGGCGCGTCACCCGCCCGGAGCGCCAGAACGCGTGCAACATCCTCGACATCGCGCACCCGCTGTGGCTGACGCGGCACACCGGGTACCGCCACGAGGAGGTGGACGCGCTGGCCCGCACGCTGCTGCGGGACGCGCTCGGCCACTGGACGGAGGGCCTGGGCTTCGGCTTCCGCGCCCCGCACCGCGACGCCGCCGGCGACCAGGCGACCGTCCCGGGCCTGCAGGGCACCGAGATGTGGCTCGCCATCGTCTGGCTCCTGGCCGACCTGACCGGCCAGGCGGACCGCCTCGGCTACCGCCCGCGCGGCGTCCACCGCGCGGGCGGATGACCGCCATGGACTCCTCGACCCGGCGGAACCGGGCCATCTGGGAGGCGGCGGCGCGCAAGTACGTCGACGAGCACGACGAGCTGCTGGAGGAGGCGCGCACCGGCTCGTCGCTCTTCCCCGCCGAGGCCGCGCTGCTCGAGCCGCTGCTGCGGGACGGGCCTCTGGTGGTACACCTGCAGAGCGGCCACGGCCTCGACGACATCGCCCTGGTCCGGGCGGGCGCCCGCCGCGTGGTCGGCGTGGACTACAGCGCCACCACCGCCGGGGCGGCCCAGCGCCGGGCCGACGCCCTGGGGTTCGCGTGCACCTACGTGGTGGCCGCGCTGCCGGGCGCGCCGCTGGCCGACGGGTGCGCCGGCCTGGTGTACACCGGCAAGGGCGCCCTGATCTGGCAGCCCGACATCGCGGCGTGGGCCCGCGACGCGGCGCGCCTGCTCCGCCCGGGCGGACACCTGTTCGTGTACGAGGAGCACCCGGCGCATCCACTGTGGACGTGGGACCTGGACGAGCCCCGCATCCGCGGCGACCGCGGCTACTTCGACCGCAGCTACCTCAGCGACACCTTCCCCGGCGTCGGGGCGACGGTGTGGCTGTGGACGCTGGGCGAGATCGTGACCGCGGTGGTCGCGGCGGGGCTGACGGTCCGGCATCTGTCGGAGTACGCGGAACCGTTCTGGCGCGCGGGCGGCCTCGACGCCGCCGCCTTCCGCGGCCGCCTGCCGAACGCGTTCGCGCTCGTCTGCTCGCGCTGAGCCGTCACGCCTCGCTGAGCCATCACGCCTCGCTGAGCCGTCACGCCTCGCTGAGCCATCACGCCTCGCTGAGCCATCACGCCTCGCTGAGCCGTCACGCCTCGCTGAGCCATCACGCCTCGCTGAGCCGTCGCGCTTCGGTGAGCCGTCACGCCTCGGTGAGCCGTCACGCTTCGCCGGGCCGGAGCAGGACGGCGACGAGGTCGGACAGCGGCTCGGTGAGGTCCTGCTCGGTGGCGGCGACGAGCGGCTGGACGCCCATGGACGAGCGCAGCAGCGTCATGCCCAGGGCCGCCGCCAGCAGGATCTGGGCCCGCAGCAGCGCCGCCCGGTCGCCGGGCGGATGACCGCCGGCCGCGGTCGCCATCCGCTCGGTGATCGTGTGCACGAAGTCACGGCGGATGGCGTCGGCCCGGCCGTCGCCGGAGGACCGCAACAGCAGCAGGAGCATGTCGGGCAGGCGCCCGTCGTGGGCGGAGCTCGCGATCCGGTGCGCCATCGCGGGCGCGACGGCCGCGACGGACGTGTTGTCGGATTCGCGGCGCAGATCGGTGACCGCGGCGGCCAGGCAGGCCTCGAACAGCCCCTCCTTGGACGTGAAGTACCGGTTGATGAGCGCGACGTTCACGCCCGCCTCGTCGGCGATGTCCCGGACCGTCGTGGACGAGTAGCCGTCGCGGGCGAACCGGCCGATCGCCACGTCGAGCAGGGCCTGCCGGGTCTGCTCGGCGTTGCGGCGGCGGCGCACCGGCGCGGAGCCACCCGGCGCGCGGCCACCGGGTTCGGCGGGGACCGCCGCGTTCTGACCTGCTCGTGCCACTGCTCGTCCTCTCGTCCGCAAGCAGCGTAACGCGACCGAATCCCCGTAGTAAACAACCGCTTACTTCCGGCCGCATCGGGAGGCCGCCTCGGTGGTCGGGCTGGCCCTGCTCTCCACCGCCACGGTCGGGCCGCCGGCCCGGCGCACTCACCGGCCTGGCACGTCGTGCCGCCGGTCGGGATGCTCGCCGTGCTGCTCGGCGTCCTCGCGCTGCTGCGGCGGCGCTCGGCCAGGCCACCAGGGCGGCCGGCCACCAGGGCCGCCGGCCACCAGGGCCGCCGGTCGCGCACCGCCGCCGGTGGCGGTGGCGGTGGGCCGCCCGGCTGCACGAGGAGGCCCACAACGTCGCCGCCGTGGCGCGGGCCGTCAGCGTGGGGCGGCTCCCGCGGAGCTGCACGTCCCCTTCGTCCACCACGGCCGGAGCTGGCGTTACGCTTTCTGACGTGCTCACCGCCGCCGATCGGGCGTACCTGGAGCGGGCCGTCGCCCTCGCCCGCGAGGCCCGCGAGCGCGGCGACCACCCGTTCGGCGCGCTCCTCGCCGCGCCCGGCGGCACGGTGCTCGAGGCGCGCAACAGCGTCGTCACCGGTGCCGACCCGACCGGGCACGCCGAGACCAACCTGGTGCGGCTCGCCGCGGGCCTGGACCGGGCGACGCTGAGCGGCAGCACGCTGTACACCAGCACCGAGCCGTGCGCGATGTGCTCCGGCGCCATCTACTGGTCGGGCATCGGCCGGGTGGTGTTCGCGCTCTCCGAGGCCGACCTGGCCTCGATGGTCGCGGAAGAGGAGGGTGTACCGCCGCTGCGCCTGCCCTGCCGCGAGGTCTTCGCCCGCGGCGGCCGCCCGATCGCCGTCGAGGGCCCGGTCCCGCTGCCCGGCGCGGTCGCCGTCCACGAGGGCTTCTGGGCCTGACCGGGCGCTCAGCCCCGAGGGCCCCGAGGGCTACGCGACGGCGACAGCCTCGATCTCCAGCAGCCACTCCTCGGCGTAGATGTCCGCGATGATGATGGTGATCGCCGGGCGGTGCTCGCCCAGGACCTCGGCGCGGATGCGGGCGTTGGCCTCGCGGTGGCGGCGGTCGGACAGGTACGTCGTGATCTTCGCGAGGTTGCCGTAGCCCAGGCTCGCCGCGGCCAGGACCGTGCCGATGTTCGCCCAGACCAGGCGGCACTGGGAGTCGAAGTCCTCCGGGACCTCGCCCCACGGGACCTGGCCGCTGACGTAGACGGTGCGCTCGGCGCCGGTCACCAGGGTGCCGTGGGTGTAGTTGCCCGTCGGTTCGGGCAGGGCGGACGGGTCAAGGGCGGTGATCGTCACCGGAGCTCCTGACGCTCATGGCGGTGTAGTAGACACACTCGGTGCCGCCAGGGTTGGCGAAGGCGTGGGTGCGGTCGGACTCGTAGTACAGGGCGTCGCCGGGGCCGAGGCGGTGCTCGGCGCCGTCCAGGGCCACGGTCAGCTCGCCGGACTCGACCGCGACGTACTCGCGCGATCCGGCGGCGTGGGCGGCGAAGGTACCGATGGAGACGCCCGCGGCCACGTGGGTGCGGATGAGCTCGAACTCGACGCCCGGCAGCACCGGCGACAGGATGCGCCGCTGCCAGCCGTCGGGGTGGTCGATGGCGTGCTGCTCGCCGCGGCGCAGGAGGATCGCGCGGGCCGGGCGGTCCTCGCCGAGCAGCCGCGCCACGGTGGTGCCCAGGGCGGTCGCGAGGCGGGCGAGCACGAGGACCGTCGGCGACCGGGCGCCGCGCTCCACGTCGGAGATCATGCTGCGGCTGACCCCGCTCGCCGTGGCCAGGTGCTCGAGGCTGAGCCCGCGGGCCTGGCGCAGGTCGCGCAGCCGCCCGCCCAGCGCCGCGACGATCTCGTCCATGCCGTCCAGCATAGCGGAAAAAGTTCCGCTATAGCGGAGCCCCTTAACTCGGCCGGGCGCCGCCGACAGGTCATACGACGAGGACGGGGGTCTGCGCATGGCGTGGGGACGGGGAGCGAAGGACACGGCCGGATCGGGCGCCACGACGGCGTACGACACGAGCCCGGCGTCCGTGGTCGCGGAGCGGGACGCGCTCCGAGCCGAGGTCGCGCAGCTGCGCGAGCACCAGTCGGCGGCCCTGGAGCGGTTCGAGCTGATGACCGACGCGGCCGGGATCGGCCTGTGGGACATGGACGTCGTCGCCGACGATCCGGTGAACCCGAACAACACGTTCAACTGGTCCCAGGACTTCCGGCGCATGCTCGGCTTCAGCGACGAGCGCGACTTCCCGAACATCCTCAGCAGCTGGTCGTCGCGCCTGCACGCCGAGGACGTGGACCGCGTGGTCACCGCGTTCATGAACCACCTCAACGACCGGACCGGCCGGATCCCGTACAACATCGAGTACCGGCTGGCGCTCAAGGACGGCAGCTACCGCTGGTTCCGGGCGACCGGGGCGACGAAGCGGGACCGCCAAGGGACGCCCCTGCGCGTCGCGGGCGCGCTGTTCGACATCGACAACGAGAAGAACCTCATGGCCACCGCCGAGCACCAGCTCACCCAGCCGACCGCGTCGGCGGCGCGGCTCGGGCAGGTCAGCCGCGAGCTCAGCGAGGCCGTGACGGCGGCCGCCGCGCGGGCCGACGAGGCCGCCGCGACGATCGGCCGGCTCGACGCCAGCAGCATCGAGATCGGCAACGTCGGCAAGCTCATCACGAGCATCGCGGCCCAGACCAACCTGCTGGCCCTCAACGCCACGATCGAGGCGGCCCGGGCCGGCGACGCGGGCAAGGGCTTCGCCGTCGTCGCGGGCGAGGTCAAGGAGCTGTCCACCGAGACCGGGCAGGCGACCGAGCAGATCGAGGTGCAGATCAAGGAGATCCGGACGCAGACCGGCGAGGCCGTGAAGAGCATCCAGCAGATCAACGCCACGATGGCGACGCTGCGCTCGACCCAGGAGGCCGTCGACTCCCTCGTGCGGGAGCAGACCGTGTCGGTACCGGGGCGGCGTTAGGCATTTGCGGGGCCTCACTCGTTGGCCGTCATGCGAACGGTCATCTTGTGCAACGCACCGCCTGCAACTTTCGCTTTCTGATTGCGTAGTTCGCTCAGCGACCGGAGCATATCGATGGACAGCGCGCCAACCAGCTGACCAAATCGGGCCGGACTACTGTGCGAGGACATCCGACATGCTGCAAGCAGCGGTTACCGTGCGCGACATCGTCGATCTGGCCGTGGTCGAGATCGTGGCCCGGGGCCGGTGGACCTGGCGGCTGCGGGTCGATCTGCTGGCCGCGGTCCGCAAGGCGCTGGCCCAGCAGCCGCGCGCGCTGGTGCTCGACGTCGGGGGCCTGCTGGACGTCGACCGCGCGCTGACCCCGACGGTGCTGCTGGCCGAGCAGCAGGGCGCCGTGCAACGTCCTCCGGTACCACTCGTCGTCGTCGGCGGTGCGGACCACGTGGCCCGGCTGCACGCCAGCGGCGTGGCCAGCCGGGTCCCCATCCACCGGGACCGGGCGGTGGCCGTGCACCAGCTCGCGGGCACCACGCCGCCGTTCGGGCGGGCCCGCCTGCACCTGCAGCCCACCGTGCTGTCCCCGTCGGAGGCCCGCAACCTCGTCGACGACACCTGCCGCGCCTGGGGCCTGGTCAGCCTGTTGTACCCGGCCCGCCTCGTCATGTCCGAGCTGGCCACGAACGCGGTGGAGCACGCGGGCACCCCGTTCACCGTGACGATGACGCGCCGGGCCGCCGACCTGGTGCACCTCGCCGTGGAGGACGAGGTGCCGACCCTGCCGCGGATGCGCGTCTGGCCCAAGGAGGTCACGGTGACGCCGGCGATGCGCGGCAACGGCCTGCGCCTCGTGGCCGGGGCGGCGACGGCCTGGGGCTGCGACCGTACCGCCCGCGGCAAGGTGGTCTGGGCCACCCTGCGCGCGCGGCCGGTGTGAACGGGGATCTCAGCCGGCCGGCACCTCGACCGGCTCGGTGTCGACCGGCTCCGGCTCCGGCGCGACCGTCGAGCCGAGCACGCTGAGCAGGGCCGGGGCGAGCAGCGACCGTACGACGAACGCGTCGATCAGCACCCCGACGGACAGCGCGAACGCCAGCTCCCGGAACGGCCGCAGCGGCACGATGAGCAGCAGGCCGAAGCTCACCGCCAGGGTGAACGCGGCCGTGCGGATCGCCCGCGCCGAGTGCGGCAGGGTCAGGGCCAGGGCCTCGCGCAGCGGCCGGGTGCGGGCCTCGCGCCAGGCCGGGCCGATGCCGAAGATGTTGTAGTCGGAGCCGAGCGCGACAAGCAGCACCGCCGCCGCGAACGGCACGTAGAACGTCAGCCCGTCGGCGCCGAACACGTCCTGGAACAGCCACGTGGTGAGCCCGAGGGTGGCCCCGATCGCCAGGACGCTGCACGCGAGCAGCCCGATCGGCGCGAGCAGGGCCCGCATGAACAGCATCAGGAACAGCAGGTTGGCCAGCAGCGCGGCGATCGCGATCCGGCCCAGGTCGTGGGTCGTCTGGTCGACGATGACCCGGGCGACCGCGGTGTCGCCGCCGAGGCTCGCCTGCACGCCGTCCAGCCCGGCCGCGGACAGCAGGCCCGGCAGGTCGCGGTCGAGCCGGTTCAGCGTCTGCACGGCCCGAGCCCCGAGCGGCTCGTCGGCGAGGATCAGCACGTAGCGGGCGGCGGCGCCGTCGGAGGAGCGGAAGACGTCGTAGCCCTTCGGCAGGTTGGGCGTGGTCGGGCCGAGCACGGCGGCGACGCCGGGCTCGCGGGCGAGGGCCTGCTGCAGCTTCCCGAGCTCGGCCTCGCGGCCGCCGACCGCGTTGCCTTCCAGGAGTACCTCCGTGGGCGAGAGGATCCCGTCGGCGAACCCGGTCTCGGCGGCGGTCGCGGCGGCCCGTGCGGGGCGGTCCGCCGGCAGCGCCTCGACGAACGACACCCCGAGCTTGATGTGCGCCAGCGGCAGCGCGGCCACGACCAGCCCCGCCGTGCACACCAGCAGCATCGGCAGCGCGAACCAGCGCCGGGTCAGCAGCCGCGCCCACCAGCGGCCGCCGGCGGGCGCGCTCACCGGCGGTTCGGTGGGTGCGGTACGCCGCAGCGGTGACCAGAACGCCGCCCGGCCCAGGATCGCCAGCAGCGCCGGGACGAGCGTGACGGCCACGAGCACGCCGATGAGGATGGCCAGGGCCATGCCCGGGCCGAACGCGCGGAACGCGGGCGAGCCGGCCACGATCAGGGCCCCGGTGCCGGCGGCCGCGGTCAGCCCGGCGGTGGCGATGATCGGCGTGAACCGGGCGGTCGCCTGCCGGGCCGCGTCGAGCCGTGTCTCGCCGGCGGCCAGCGCGCGCCGGACCGCCGAGAGGTAGAACACGACGTAGTCGGTGACGACGCCGAGCAGCAGCGCGACGAGCAGCGGCTGGGTTTCCTGCGGCACCGGTACCCCGAGCTTCAGCGCCAGCGCCCCGCCGACGTGCAGGGTCAGCAGGGTCGCGGCGCCGGCCACCGTGAGCGCCACCAGCGGGGCGACGATCGAGCGGAACGCGACGGCGACGATGAGGAACACCGCCGCGATGGTGATCAGCTCCAGCCGCGACACCGACGACTGCACGATCCGCGCCTGCTCGACGCGGGCCGGTACCGACCCGGTGATGCCCACGACCTGGTCGTCGGCATCGTAGTGCGCGGCGACGAACCGCTCCGCGGCCTTGACCTGCCCCGCGAAGTTGACGCTGGGGTCGGTGAACAGCAGCGTCACGATCGTGGTGCCGTCCTCGGCCGAGCCCGGGAACAGCCCGAGGGTGTTCATGACGGGAACAGCCGCCCGGATGGGACCGGCGTCGGTGTACGTCCCGTCGCTGACCGCCTGCGCCCGCTCGATCGCATCGGCCTGCGTCTGCCGCGGCAGCCCCTGCGGGTTGCGCTGCACCACCGCGACCCGGCTGAGCAGCGGGAACCCGAACTTGTCGAACGAGCGCAGCTCGCTGCGGATCGCCGGGTTGTCGGTGGAGACGAGCTGCTCCAGGTCGCTGCCGCCCTGCCCGACGGCCGGCAGGTAGATCACCGAGGCCACGGCCGCCGCCGCCCACCCGCCGACCACGAGCCACCGCAACGCCACGACGAGGGTGGCGTACGCCCGCGGCAACAAGCTCGGCCGCCACCTGCTGCGCATCTCCATGCCCCGCGTTGTGCCCATCCATCGACGCGCGAAAACGGCCATGTCCCGTTCGTGCGAACTCACGGTTGACGCATTCCGTTATAGGCATATGATTGCGCCATGGCACGAGCGGCGACGACCTCGGACACGTTCAACGCGATCGCCGAGCCGCAGCGGCGGGACATCCTCGTGCTGCTGCGGGGCGGCGAGCGGGCCGTGACCGCGCTGGCGCGGGACCTGGGGATGAGCCAGCCCCAGGCGTCCAAGCATCTGCGGGTGCTCCGCGAGGTCGGGCTGGTGCGCGTCCGCGAGGCGGGCAAGCAGCGGCTGTACGGCCTGGACGCCCGCGGGCTGCGGCCGGTCCACGAGTGGGTGGGCGGCTTCGAGAAATTCTGGAACGAGACCTTCGACCGAATGGACGAGTACGTGCGAAGTCTGAAACAAGGCGGGGCCGGGGAAACCACCGCGGACCGCGAGATCGTGCTCTCCCGGGCCATCGGCGCCCCCCGGGAGCTGGTGTTCGAGGTGTTCACACAGGTCCGGCACCTGTCGCAGTGGTGGGGACCGGCAGGGTTCACGACCACGACGCGGTCCTTCGAGTTCCGCGTCGGCGGGGACTGGGACTTCGTGATGCACGGGCCGGACGGGACCGACTACCAGGAGTGGATCACCTGGACCGAGATCGTGCCGCCGGAGCGGATCGCGCTGGTGCACGGCGAGTCCCGGGACGATCCCAACGCCTTCGAGTCGGTCCTGACCTTCGAGCCGGCCGGCGAGGAGACCCGGATCGTGATGCGCACGGTGTTCCCCACCAAGGAGCTCCGGCAGGAGGCGGTGGAGAAATACCACGCGATCGAGGGCGGCCGGCAGACGCTGGACAACCTGGCGGCCTACGTCGCCGAGCTCACCGGGAACGAGACCATACCGAAGGGAACGCAGAGCTGATGGCCGGAAAGGTGTTCTTCAGCGTGACGATGTCGCTCGACGGGTTCATGGCGCCGGAGACGGTGCCCGTCGAGCTCGCCTTCTCGCCCGCCGGTCAGAGCGACCCGGGGGTCCAGCGCTGGATGACGAAGTGGTCGGAGCTGCAGGCGTGGCTGTTCCCGCAGCGGTGGTTCCGGGAGAACCTCAAGCTCGGCGAGGGCGGCGAGGAAGGTGTCGACAACGACGTCGCCCGGGCGACGTACGAGCGCACCGGCGTGAGCGTCATGGGCAAGCGGATGTTCGACGGCGGCGAACTCGCCTGGCCGGAGGAGGCGCCGTTCCACACCCCGGTGTTCGTCGTCACCCACACCCGGCGTGAGCCGTGGGAGCGGCCGGGCGGCACCACCTTCCACTTCGTCAACGACGGCATCGCCAGCGCCCTCGAACAGGCCCGCGAGGCCGCCGGTGACCGCGACATCCGCATCGCCGGCGGCGGCGAGACGATCCAGGAGTACCTGGACGCCGGCCTGATCGACGAGTTCTCGATCACCCTCGCGCCCGTGCTGTTCGGCACCGGCATCCGCCTGTTCGACCGCGTGGACCGCGACCGCATCTCTCTCGAGCAGACCCGCTCGGACGCGTCGTCCCGGGTGACCCACCTGACCTACACCGTCGGGAAGCGGTAGCCGGCGGCGCAATATCGGCGGCCCCCGGGGCAACCCGGGGGTGCCGGGCCGGAAACCCGGGAAGCTCTTCCCGATGCCGGCGCACGGCCTCGGACGGCAGCCTCGATGGTATGTCAAACCTTGTTCGCCGCGCCGGATCCGCCCTCGTCGTCATGGTCGCCGCCCTCGTCGCCGGGGGCGGGGCCGCGGCCGGCTCGCCGCCTCCGCCGGAGGGGTCCGGCCCGCCCGCGCGCACGGTCGTCGTCGCTGTGCCCGACCGCGATCGCGACGCCGAGGTCCTGCACCTGTTCGTGGCGGCCACGGCCGGGGCGCTCCTCGCGGGGCTGCTGCGGCGCCGGCCGCCGCCGACGTCCGGGCCCGGGCCCGGGCCCGGGGTGATCATCGATCTCGACCCCGGCCGCCGGCTCGCCGGCGGCGTCGGGCAGCCTTGATCGCATGAGTACGTGGGAGCAGCGGGTGCAGGGCGCGTGGGCGTCGATCGACGAGTACGAGGGGCGCGAGGATGCGTTCCGGGCGCTGATCGACGGCCTGGCCGGCGAGCGGCCCGCGGGCGATCCCGTCGCCGCGTTCGAGCGGGCCAGTGCGTGGGACTCGACCGGGCACTCCGACCGGGCCGTCCCGCTGTACCAGGAGGCGCTCGCGGGCGGGCTGGGCGGGTACCGGCGCCGCCGGGCCGTGATCCAGATGTCCAGCTCGCTGCGCAACGTCGGGCGGGTCGAGCAGGCCGTCGGGCTGCTCGAGGCCGAGCGCGCCGTCGACCCGGCCACGCTCGACGAGCCGACGCGGGGTCTCGCCGACGCGGTCAGCGCGACGCTCGCGCTGTGCCTGGCCGACACCGGGCGGGAGCGGGAGGCGGTGTCGGTCGCCGTCGCGGCGCTCGCCCCGCACCTGCCGCGCTACCAGCGCTCGATGGCCAACTACGCGCGCCGGCTGGTCGAACCGCAGTAGGTTTCAGTCGCGGTCGTCCGGGCGGCCCTTGGCGATGCGGCGCAGGTAGTGGTCGACCTCCTGCTTGTTGTACCCCCGCATCGAGGTGTGGAAGGTGACGGCCTGGGCCTCGGCGCGGGCCTCGGCCACCCGGGCCGGATCACCGGAGGCGATGGCGGGGTTGGCCTTGTCCACGAACGCGTCGACCTCGGTGCGCTCGTAGCCGCGGAACTCATTCGCGAAGTGCGTCATACCTGCGAGTGTGCGCCTGCCCCACCCGAAGCGCACACACCGTCCGGCAAGGTCACGCCGGATGGCCCCGGTCGTCGGTGTGGAACGACTGCGACGTGAACTTGTTCTGGAACACCTCGTAGCGGCCGTCGGGGCGCTCGACCATGGTCACGCCGTCCTGCCAGGGGCCGTTTTCGTCGTACCACTGGCTGTCCGCCGGATCGCCCTGACATGCCGTCATTGTGCCGTGTTACGGCACCGGGTCGTGGGTGCCCCGCGGGGTCGACGGGTTGCAGCGCTTGATCCGCGCGGCGGTCAGGCGCGAGCCCTCGACGAGGCCGTAGCGGCGCACCGCCTCCAGCCCGTAGTTGCTGCACGACGGGGTCTGCCGGCACCGGAAGGGCAGATGCGGCGACAGGAACCGCTGGTAGCCGCGGATCGCCACCACGCCCGCGCGGCCCGGGCCACTGGTGCGGCGCCGGGGCGGGCGGGTCGGGGCCGCGATCGCCATCATCGTCAGCAGCGAGCCCAGCATGAACGGGTTGCAGTCGCAGCCGTCGCAGCCGTCGCAGCCGTCGCAGAAGTCGAGGTCGAAGTCGCAGCCGCTGAGGTCACAGTCGGACCAGCCCTGCCACCAACGCCGCCTCGGGTTCGTCACCGCCTCGTCCACGCCCGGCATTGTGCCCAGCGGCGGCGGCGGTGATCAAGACCGCTGTACCGGATCGGACAACGGGCCGGTGCTCCCCCGGACCTTCAGCGTTGTGGCGAGCTCGACGCCCAGCTGCGGCGGCTGCTCGCCGCGGCCGAGGGCGAGCGCGAGCTCGGTAGCGGCCACCGCCATCTCGATCAGCGGCTGGTGCACGGTCGTCAGCGGCGGGTCCATCAGGGCGGCCACCGGCAGGTCGTCGAAGCCGACCACGCTGAGGTCGCCGGGGATGCGCAGGCCCCGCTCGCGGGCGGCCTGGTACACCCCGAGGGCCTGCAGGTCGTTGGCCGCGAACACCGCGGTGGGCCGGTCCGGCCGCGCGAGCAGCTCCCGCCCCGCCGCGAGGCCGCCCTCGAGGGAGAGCTCGGCCCGCACCAGCAGGGCCGGGTCGGCCGGCAGGCGCTCGGCGTCGAGGGCCGAGCGGTAGCCGTCGAGGCGCGCGCGGCAGTACAGCACCTGGTCCGGGCCGCCCACCATGGCGATGCGGCGGTGGCCCAGGCCCGCGAGGTGGCGGGTGGCCGCGCGCCCGCCGGACCAGTTCGTGGCGCCGACGAAAGGTACATCGTCGGGCAGCTCGTTCATCGGGTCGAAGACGACGAACGGGATGCCGCGGGCCCGCAGCTGGTCGCGCTGCTCCTGGGTGAGCTGGGCCACCGTGACCACGCACGCCGGGCGGCGCTCGATCGCGTCGTCGATCCAGTAGCGGATGGCGCTGCCCTGCGGGCCGAACTCGGTCAGCACGACGCCGACGTGGTGCTTGCGGGCGACCCGCTGCACGCCGCGGATGATCTCGGTGCCCCACAGGTGCTCGAGCTGCTCGAACACCAGCTCCATCAGGTCGCCGCGGTTGGGCGGGGCCGGGCGGCGGTACCCGAACTCGTTGACGAGCGCCTCGACGCGGGCCCGGGTCTCGGCGGCCACGCCCGAACGCCCGTTGATCACCTTCGAGACGGTCGGCACTGACACACCGGCGGTCTCGGCGATGTAGGCGATCGTCACCGGCGTGGACGGGTCGGCCCGCGTCGAATCCATCCGGTCAGGATAGGCGCTCATACTCGAACCAGTCCGCGTGCACGGTGCCCTGGGCGGCGTACAGACCGATGACCCGGCCCGTGAATCCGCCGGCGACCTCGGTCGACAGGTAGCGCCCGTCGAGCGTGGCCAGGGCGGCGAAGATACCGTCGGACCACTCCACGCCGATGGTCAGGCGGTCCGGGCCGTCGCGCGGGTCGTCGAGGTCCGCCGGCGCGGCCACGTCGATCCGCAGCACCACGGGGCCGGCCGGGATCGGGCGGCTCGCCACCAGGGTGCGCAGCGGGCCGATCCGGGCGAGCACCCCGACGGTGCCGCGGGCGGCCTCGATCGCGTAGTGGTGGCGCTCGTCGAGCCGGACGGCCAGGCCGCCGCGCCCCTCCCCCGGGTCGAACCGCACCCGGACCCGGCAGGACAGGTGCTGCTGGCGCCGGCCGACGAAGGTGACCCCGAGCTCGTCGAGCGCCGTCGCCGGCCCGCAGGGTCAGCCAGCCGGGGCGCTCCTTGGTGGTGCACTGCTCGGCCGCGCGCCGGCGGGGCGAGATCCAGCGCGGGTGCAGCTCGGCGTCGTCGAAGTCGTCGCGGGCCGGCTCGGCCGCCTGCGGGCGCAGCGGCCAGGGCGGGGCCGGCAGCTCCAGCGGCACCTCGTCGACGACCGGCCAGCCGCCGGCCCAGCGCACCGGGGCGAGGTACGTCTCCCGGCCCAGCACGTGCCAGCCGGGGGTGCCGCCGTGCGGGCGCACCCCGAGCAGCACCATCCACCACGAGCCGTCGGGCGCCTGCACCAGGTCGGCGTGGCCGGTGTTCTGGATCGGGTGGTCGAGGCCGCGGTGGGTCGCGATCGGGTTGTCCGGGCACGGCTCGAACGGGCCGGCCGGGGTCGGGCCGCGGGCGATGGAGACCGCGTGGCCGCGCTCGGTGCCGCCCTCGGCCAGCAGGAGGTACCAGTATTCGCCGATGCGGTACAGGTGCGGCGCCTCCGGGGCCTTCGCCCCCGGCGAGCCGGACCAGATCCGGCGCGGCTCGCCCAGCACCCGCCCGCTGTGCGGGTCGAGGCGCACCTGCGAGACGCCGGCGACCGTGCAGTAGCAGGTGCCGTCGTCGTCCCAGGCGAGGTCCGGGTCGATGCCCGGCACGCCCGGCAGCGGGATCGGAAACTTTCAGAAAGTCAGGGGCGGCGGGCGGCGATGATCATCGCCGCGACCGCGCCGACCGAGAACGGCAGCTGGTTCGCCAGCGCCGCCTGCGGGTGCCGGGTCACGATCGCCAGCAGCGCCGGCCACAGCGCCAGCACGGCGACGTCGACGCCGCCGGCGAGCCACATGAGCAGGCCGGTCGGCATCGTCCCGGCCGGCGACACCAGCGGGGCGATGTCGTGGCGGACCTGGCGGCGCCGGGCCGAGCGCAGCGCGCCGGCGGCCAGGCCCGGGCCGGCGCACACGCCGAGCAGCGCCCACGGGCCGAGGCCGCCGCCGGACTGGGCACCGACCGCGGTCATCGCGATCGTGGACCACACGGTGCACAGCAGGACCGGTACCGCGACCCGGCCGGTGAACAGCTGCCCGTCGGTCAGGCCCAGCAGCCGGGCCAGGGTCGGGTCGTCGCGGTCGCGGCGGGCGTTCGCGGTGCCGGCGGCGGCCGCGACCACCCCGGCCAGCAGCCACGCGCCGGCGATCACCCAGCGCGACACCGGCAGCCCGGTCGCGAGCACCGGCACGGTCGTCAGCGCGCCGGCCAGCAGCAGCCGCACCGGTGAACGGGCCACCAGCAGCGCGTCCTGGCCGGTGACGGCGAGCCGGCCCCTCAGGCGCGGCAGGCGGTCGGGGCCGAGCCGGCGGCCGCGCCAGCGCCGCTCCTCGGCCGCGCGCGAGGCGAGGCCCGGGTCCAGGGTGACGAAGACGGCGGTGGCCGCGCCGCTGCTCTGCGCGGCGTCGGTGAGGTTGGCGAGGGTGTAGGACCTCAGGCGGTACCACAGCGGAAACGGCACCCCGAAGGCCGCGGCGGCGACGAGGACCGCCACCCAGGTGTGCCGGCCGGCGAGCAGCGGCCAGCCCCACGGGCCGGTCGCGGCGACGGCGCCGACCGGGGTGCCGGTGGCGGCGAGGACCCCGACCGCGGCGGCCGTGATCGCGAGGACCGTGGCGGCGGCGGAGAGGCGGCGGGCCGGGCGGCGGCTCGCGGACTGCACGAGCGCCGCGGCCCCGACGACCAGCACCCCGCCGGCGACCGCGGCGACGAGCACCGCGGCCGCGCCGGTGGTGGACAGCGTCAGGGTGAGCAGGCCCTGCGCGAGCCCGGCCAGCAGCCCCAGCCCGAGCACCTGCGCCGCCGCCGGGGCGAGCAGCGGCCGCCGGTCCAGCGGGGCGGTGAACAGCCACTGCAGCGCGGGCGCCGACGTCGACACCGGGCCGAGCGCGGCCGCCGCCGCCAGCAGCGCCGCGCACCAGGCCAGCCCGGCGGCGAGCACGACGCCCTCGCGGACCCCGGCCGGGGCCGCCGTCTGGCCACTGAGGACGGAGCGCACCTGGGCCCAGATCATGTACCCGACCATCGCCGCGAGCAGCACGAGGGTGTACACGGTCTCGAACCGGTCGGACGCGTCGCCGTGGGCCCGCTGCCGCTTGCGGATCCAGCGGCGAACGCTGGTCGAGGTCATTCTTCGTCGACCCAGTCGTGCCCGAGCTCGATGACCTCGCAGCCGGCGGTGACCGTCGGGTCGTGGGAGGCGAGCAGCGCGGCGCCGCCCCGGCCGAGGTACTCGTCGAGCAGCGCCGCGACGGTCCCCCGGCCCTCCTGGTCGAGGTGGCGCTCCGGCTCGTCGAGCAGCAGCAGCCGGCTCGGGCGGTCGAGCACCATGGCGAGCGCGAGGCGCTGGCGCTGCCCGGAGGAGAGGCTGCCCGGCGAGGCGTCGGCGAACCCGTCGACGCCGAGGCGCCCGGCGAGCTCGCCGTCGGCGAACCAGTCCGTGCCGACCGGGGCGTTGGCCAGCCGGACCAGGGTCAGGTGCTCGCGCGCGGACAGCCCCGGATACCAGGCGGGCGGCTCGAGCAGCGAGGCCACGGCCCGGCGGAACCCGGCGCCGCGCTCGTCGACCGGCTCGCCGCCGACGAGCACCGTGCCGTCGGTGGGCTCGAGCAGCCCGGCCACACAGCGCAGCACCGTGGACTTGCCGATGCCGTTGGGGCCGCGCAGGGCGACGGCCTCGCCCGCCTCAAGCGTGAGGCTCAGCTCCTCGATGACGACCCGGTCCCCGTACCCGACCTTGAGCCGGTCCATGGTCAGCACCGGCCGAGTCTACGGCCGCATGGCCCGGCGGTCGCCCTCGTAGGCCTCGGCGACCCGCTCGACTCTGTCCTCGTCGGTGATACTGAGCACGGTGAGCGCGATCATCCGCACGCCGAGCGCCGCCACCGTGATGAAGATCAGCGTGAGCGGCGGCGCGCCGGACGCGTCGTCGACGGTCTCGGAGAGATCGACCGTCACCTCACCGGCCATCATGTACTGCGCCACGGTCATGACCGCCGCCACCACCAGGATCGGCATCGCCATCGCCCACCGCTCGGTCGCCCCGGTCGCCAGCCACACCCCGACGGCGATGATCGCGGTCAGGCCGGCCGAGACCGCGACCACGTCCGGCACGTCGATCGAGGTGACGTACCCGGACCGCGCCGACAGCACCGACTGCACGACCATCCCCGAGGCCAGCAGGCCGACCGTGACCCCGGCGCAGATCGTCCACAGCGTCCGCGGCCAGGCCGCGGCGACGCCGAGCACGGCGACGGCAATGACCATCGCGCCGATGGTCAGCAGGAGACCCGGGGCGAGGTAGAACTGCACCCGGTCGTCGCGCAGGTGCACGGCGGTGGCGAGCACGAACAGCGCGTCGTCGCGCGCGGTCTCGATCAGGCCCCAGGCGGCGCCGAAGACGAGCAGCGCCCGGTTGCCTGTCGAACGGCGCGCGTCGGCCATGCGAACCAGGCAGAACACGGTCAGCACGAGGCCGATGCCGTTGGCGAGGAAGACTCCGAGGACGTACCACGGGCTGTAGACGACAGTGACTTCGGTCATCCTTCTCCAGTCAGTACGCCACCCTCGGCCGCGCAGCTTACCGGGCGCGCGGGCGCGGCCATCTGGAGGGTGGCCACCTGGCCGATAAGCCGATACGGCGCACACCGGCGGCACCGGTACGCCGGGTCAGCCCCGACGATGTGGCAATGCCGCTGGCCTACGCCGACCGCGTGGTATTCGTGCCCGGCTACGGCCGGACCGCCGCCCAGGCCCGGCGGCAGGCGGCCGAGCTCGGCGAGCTGCTGCAGGAACGCGGCGTCGCGGTCAGCTATGCGATCCACCCGGTCGCCGGGCGGATGCCCGGCCACATGAACGTCCTGCTGGCGGAGGCCGACGTGCCGTACCCGCAGATGCTGGAGCTGCGGGAGGCCAACGAGGAGCTCGGCCGGGCCGACGTGGCCCTGGTGATCGGGGCCAACGACGTGACGAATCCCGCCGCGCACCACCCGGGCAACGCCGTCTCCGGGATGCCGGTCCTCGACGTCGTCAAGGCGCAGAACGTCGTGGTGATCAAGCGATCCATGGGCCACGGATACGCCGGGATCGACAACGAGCTGTACACCGATCCGCGCACCGGCATGTGCTTCGCCGACGCGAGGGCCGGCCTCGGCGCGATCGCCGCGGCCGCACCGCGCCGCGGACGACCAGGACCGGGGAGCCGCCGTACATGACGACCTGACCGGCGGTCGAGCCCAGCTGCCGGTCGGCGAACCCGCCCAGCCCGCGGCGGCCGACAACGGTCAGGGCCGCCCCGCGCGAGGCGGCGAGCAGCGCGACCGCCGACGGGCCGGCGGCCACCTCGGTCCGGATGGCCAGCTCCGGGTGGCGCAGCGCGGCCAGGCCGGCCGCTTCGGCCACGACATCCCCGGGGTCCTCGGGCGTACGGCCCAGCGCGGGCAGGTCGTAAACCGGCGGAACGGTCCAGCCGTCGGCGTGGACGATCTTCAGCGCGGCGCCGCGGCCGGCGGCCTCAGCGGCGGCGACGCCGACGGCGGTGAGTGCGCACCGTCCGCCGTCGACGCCGACCACCACATCCACCGGCCGCGCGATCGACGCCGCCACGTCAGCTCTTGGCCGGAACGGCGCGCGGAGCGGGCACGGTCGCGGCCAGCGGGCCGGGTGGCGGACGCCTCACGGGCAGCGGACCCCTCACGGGCAGCGGACGCCTCACGGGCAGCGGACCCCTCACGGGCAGCGGACCCCTCACGGGCAGCGGACCCCTCGCGGGCAGCGGACGCCTCACGGGCAGCGGACGCCTCACGGGCAGCGGACGCCTCACGGGCCAGGAAGGAGCCGAGCTCGCCGATGGTGCTCATCAGCGGGGCCGGGAACACCACTGTCGTGTTCTTGTCCACGCCGATCTCGACCATGCTCTGCAGGTTGCGCAGCTGCAGCGCGAGCGGGTGGGCCATCATCGTGTCCGAGGCCTCCCCCAGCGCCGCCGCGGCGAGCGACTCGCCCTCGGCGTTGATGATCTTCGCGCGCTTCTCCCGCTCGGCCTCGGCCTGCCTGGCCATCGCCCGCTTCATGCTGTCGGGCAGCTGGATGTCCTTGAGCTCGACCAGCGTGACCTCCACGCCCCACTCCACGGTGATGACGTCGAGGATCTCGCGGATGTCGACGTTGATCCGGTCGGTCTCGGCGAGCGTCTCGTCCAGCGAGTGCTGGCCGACGACCTTGCGCAGTGTCGTCTGGGCGATCTGGTTGATCGCGGCGCGCACGTTCTCGATCGCCACGACGGACTTGACCGCGTCGACGACGCGGAAGTACGCGACGGCGGACACGTCGACGCTGACGTTGTCGCGCGTGATGATGCCCTGCGACTGGATCGGCATCGTGACGATCCGCAGGGAAACCCGGTGCATCTGGTCGATGATCGGGATCAGCAGCCGCAGCCCCGGCGCGCGCGAGCCGACGACACGGCCGAGGCGGAAGACCACGCCCCGCTCGTACTGCTTGACGATGCGGACGGACAGCACCGCGACCACGAGGATCACGGCCGCGGCGACGATGAGCACGGTGTTCATGGCCACGCTCCCTTGCGTGTTGCACCGGACCGGGCGGTGTGCGCCGGTCCCACCGATCCCAGCGTCACGCGCCGGATGACCCGGCGGCAGGGCCGAACGTCCCGACGCGCGTGCCGTTGCCGGAGGCGGCGGAGCGCAGGGTGTGCCACTCCCGTCGCATGCCGGCCAGCACGACCGGAAGGTCCGGGACCCGGTCGCGGTCCGCGATCGCGGTGATGATCAGCTCGCCGGCGTAGGACAGGGCGAGGAACGCGATGGTCAGGTTGCCGGCGATGGCCCCGATCGGCAGCAGATACAGCACCGGTGTGCCGAGGGCGACGATCGGGGCGGGCGGTCCGGGCAGGTTGCTCTCGACCAGGTTCACCATGCGCTGGGTGCGGCTCATCCGCCGGGCCAGCCCGGCGCGGGCCGCGAGCACCATGCAGTGCTGCTGGGCGATGGCCGCCTGCTCGCGCTTGGCCCGGGTGGTCGCGGCCGCTACAGCCCGCAGCCGCGCACCGGGGTCCGTCCCGCCCAGTCGCAGGCGGACGATGATGCTGCCGTTTTGGTTGCCGTACGCCGCCGGCTCGCCCGGTTCGCGCAGCGAGACCGCCACCGCGACCCGCAGCGCGACGCCCTCGACCGGCTCGCCCCGCGTCTGCAGCAGGCTGCGCAGGCCGCCGCCGATCAGGCCGAGAATCACGTCGTTGACCTTGCCGCCGGCGTCGTGCGCCACCGCCCTCGCCTCGGCCAGGGCGAGCCGGATCACGCCCAGTCGCCGCCCGGCCCCGATCGGCGCGTTCAACGAGGTCCGCGGCGCGGACCGGGTCTGCCGCAGTGCACGCCAGACCGCCCGCGGCGAGCGCCGTGCCCCGGGCCCCACGGCCCGCCGACGCGAGCGGGCCGCCGACGGCACGGGCACGGCAGCGGCCGACGACGGCGTGGGCCCGGCCAGTCGACGCGAGCGGGCCGCCAACGGCGTGGGCACGGCAGCGGCCGACGACGGCGTGGGCCCGGCCAGTCGACGCGAGCGGGCCGCCAACGGCGTGGGCACGGCAGCGGCCGACGACGGCGTGGGCCCGGCCAGTCGACGCGAGCGGGCCGCCAACGGCGTGGGCACGGCAGCGGCCGACGACGGCGTGGGCCCGGCCAGTCGACGCGAGCGCGCCGCCAACGGCGTGGGCACGGCAGCGGCCGACGACGGGTCCAGCAGCGTGCCGATGATCCGCATCGCCGCCATGCCGTCGCCGATCGCGTGGTGCAGCGCCACGACCAGGGCCAGCCGCCGCTCGGGCAGCCCGGTCACCACCCAGACGCGCCACAGCGGCCGGGACCGGTCCAGCGGTACCGCCATGAGCCCGGCCGTCAGCCGCAGCAGCTCGGCCTCGCCGCCGGGCGGCTCGACCGCGACCGGTACGACGTGCTCCTCGACGCGGAAATCGGGGTCGTCCACCCACCGCGGGCGGCGGGCGGACCGGCTCACGACCTGCCGCAGGCGCGGCACCGCCCGGACACCGTCGAGGATGCGGGCCCGGATGTCCGCCAGTGGAGGGTGACCGTCCAGCAACGCCACCACACCGACGTGCATCGGGGTGTCGGGCGCCTCGACCGCCAGGCTGGTCAGGTCGAACGCGCTGAGCCGGTCGAGCGCACGGGCAGCCGCCATGCCCCCACCCTCGCCCCCGGACTCGGTGCATGACAGGGCGAGCGGTCCCGTCACGGGAGGACGTTCGGCCCGCTCACCCCGACGCCGGAAGGCGGATCGTGAACGTGGCGCCGCCGCCGGGTGCGCCGTCCGCCTCGATGGTGCCGCCGTGGCCGGTGACGACCTCACGGGCGAGGGCCAGGCCGAGGCCGAAGCGGCGGTGGTCGTCGTGGCCGCGCGCGAAGCGGTCGAACAGGCGTTTCGCGTCGGCCGGGTCGAGGCCGGCGCCGTCGTCGCGGACCACGACCTCCACGCGGGGCGGGGAGTCCAGCCGGCCGAGCTCGACGCCGATGTGACCGCCGTGCGGGGTGTGGCTGAGGGCGTTGTCGATCAGGGCGGTGAGGACGCGGCGCAGGGCCGCTTCCCGTCCGTGGGTGACGGAGGGCCGCTCGGGGTCGGCCCGCAGCGCGATCTCGACGTGCTGGGAGCGGGCGCGCTCCTGGAAGCCGGCGACGACGGCGTCGGCCAGCACACCGAGATCGACCTCCGCGCCGGCCTCCGTGCGATCGGTCAGGTGGGTGGACAGCAGCAGGTCCTCGACGATCTCGCCGAGCTGCCGCGTCCCGGCGACGAGACGGTCGATGTCGGGCGCCATGTCCGCGGCCGCGACGCCGGCCCGCAGATCGTGCTCGAGCAGCTGGGCGCGGGTGTGCAGCTGGGCGATCGGGGTGCGCAGCTCGTGACTGGCGTCGGCGACGA
Source organism: Dactylosporangium sp. McL0621 (assembly GCF_049995355.1). Lineage (NCBI taxonomy): Bacteria > Bacillati > Actinomycetota > Actinomycetes > Micromonosporales > Micromonosporaceae > Dactylosporangium > Dactylosporangium sp. McL0621. The sequence continues at coordinate 5,566,121 of NZ_CP188259.1, read as the reverse complement.
AGCGGCGCTGCCGGGCCAGGGCGTCACCGAGCGGCGCGGTGGCCCGGCGGGCGAGCAGCCGGCCCGCGACGACGGCGGCGGCGAGCCCGAGCAGCTCCGCCGGGCCGAGGGCGGCGAGCAGGCGGCGGGTCTCGGCGTGCGACGCGGCGAGGCTGCCCACGACCTGGATGGTGGAGGTCCCATGGCGGCGGGTGACCAGCAGGTAGTCGCCGATCCGGCTCTGTTCGGCCGGGCCGCCGGCGCGGACCCGGTCCAGCGCCGCACGGTCGGGGAACCCCGGCGGCGCGTCGTCGGTGGCGGTGAGCGCGCCGCCGGCGTCCAGCCGGAAGATCCAGCTGCCGGCGGGCGGGTCGACGACGTCCTCCTCGGTGGCCGCCGTCTGCTGGATGGACGCGGCGAGGGCGGCCCGCTCCTCACGGGACACCACGTAGAGCGCGACGGCGCCGACGGCGAGCAGGATCAGGGCGATCACCACCGTGTGCCGCACGGCCAGGGTGCGCCGTGCGCGGCGGACGAGCTCCTCGTCGGGATCGGGCCGGGTCACAGGCGGCCGAGCCGGTAGCCGGTGCCACGGACGGTGGTCACCACGGCCGCGCCGAGCTTGCGGCGCAGGTAGTGCACGTACGTGTCGGCCAGCGTGTCGGTACCGGACTCCGGAAAGACCCGTGCGGTGATCTCCCGGCGGCTGAACACCCGGCTCGGGTGCTCGGCGAACAGGCGCAGCAGGTCGCTCTCCCGGCCGGACAGCGTCGTGGCCGTGCCGTCCTCGGCGTGCACCGTGCGGGTGATCAGATCGAACTCGGCGGTGCCGACGGCGATGACGTGCCCGGCCGGGGCCGGCGGCCGGCGCAGCAGCACCCGGACCCGGGCCAGCAGCTCGTCGAGGTCGAAGGGCTTGACCACGTAGTCCTCGGCACCCCCGTCGAGCCCGGCGACGCGGTCGGCGACGGTACCGAGCGCGGTGAGCATCAGCGCGGGGGCCTGCACGCCGCTGCGGCGCAGCCGGGCCAGCAGGTCGAGGCCCTCGATCGCCGGCAGGCCGCGGTCGAGGATCAGCAGGTCGTAGCCGCGGGTGAGGGCCCGGTGCAGTCCGGCCTGCCCGTCGCCGGCCAGATCGGTCGTGTACCCGGCGTTGCCGAACGCGCGCACGAGGAGCTCACCGAGCTCCCGGTCGTCCTCGACGACGAGCACACGGGTCACGCTCCCACTCTCACAGGCGCGGGATTGGAGAACTCGAAGAATCGGATTCCTAATCTTGCCTCGTCACTGTTCACCGGCTCTCGACGGGGATCGTTCATGAACACACTCAACGGCCTGCCCGCGCACGTCCTGCTCGTGCACGGCGTCGTCGTGCTCCTGCCGCTGTCGGCCCTGCTGCTCGTGCTGACCTCGGTGTGGCCCGCCGCCCGCCGCCGGCTGGCCGGTCCGAACGCCGTGCTGGCCGTGCTGGTGGTACTGCTCGTGCCGCTGACCACGGACGCGGGTGAGTGGCTGGAACGACGCGTGCCGAGCAGCGAGCTCGTGCGCAACCACGCCGAGCTCGGCGACACCGCGATCTTCTACGCCGTTCCGGTCGCCGTGCTGGCGCTGGTCGTCTGGTGGCGCGACCGCGAGGCCCGCGTGACCTCCGGCCGCCGGACGTACCTCGCCCCGCTGTCGGTCGCCGTGACGGGTGTTGTGGTGGTGCTCGCCCTGGTCGTCGCGGCGGCCGGCGTCTACGGCATGTACCGCATCGGCGACTCCGGGGCCAGGGCCGCCTGGACCTCCGGGCATAGCTGAGCTGAGGGGAGTTTTCAGGCTGCCCGCAGCCGGTTCACAGGTTTCCTGCCGATGGTTGCTGTCATGACGACACCTCGCCGCTGGACCTCGACCGAACCCTTCGCCTGGTAGGAGCCGCCCCGTGCGACGCATCACCCTCTGGATACTGTCCACCCTCGCCGCGGTCGTCCTGCTGTTCAGCTACCGCACCAGCCTCGGTGCCGCCACGCCCACGACCACCACCGCCGCCACCGGCGCAGGCACCACCGGGAACAGCGACACGGCCAGCACCGGTCCCACCACCGGCGAAACCGGCACCACCGCGTCGGGAAAGACCTACCAGGGCTCGGTCGCGTCCACCCGCTGGGGCGACGTCCAGGTCAGCATCACCGTCGCCGACGGCAAGATCACCGCCGTGTCCGTGCCCGTCTATCCCAACAGCAACGGCAAGGACAAGCAGATCAACGCCCGCGCCCTGCCGATTCTCACCCGGGAGACCATCAGCGCGCAGAGCGCCGACATCGACACTGTCTCCGGTGCCACCGTCACCAGCGACGGCTACATCGAGTCCCTGCAGGCCGCCCTGGACGCCGCCCACGTGGGGTGACCTTCGGCCCTGCCCGGCCGCACCCCGGCGCGGAACAGTGGAACGATGGTCGCTTCGTCAGCAACCGCCGTCGCCGGACTGTCCACCGCCGAGGTCACCGAGCGGCAGCGCCGCTACGGCCCCAACGAACTGCCCGCCCCGCGCCCGCCCTCGGTCACCGGCCGCATCCTCACGCAGCTGCGCGATCCGCTCGTACTGGTCCTGCTCGCCGCCGCGGTGATCACCGCGCTCCTGCGCGACTTCAGCGACCTGGCGGTCATCCTGCTCGTCATCGTGCTCAACACGACCGTCGGTGTGGTCCAGGAGATCCGCGCCGACCGCGCGGTGGCGGCGCTGCGGCGCATGGCCGCCCCGGCCGCCCGGGTCCGGCGCGACGGCGCCGATGTCACGATCCCGGCGGCGCAGCTCGTGCCGGGCGACGTCGTGCGGGTCGAGGCCGGCGACATCGTCCCGGCCGACCTGCGCCTCCTCGAGGCGGTCCGGCTCAGCGTCGACGAGGCGGCGCTGACCGGCGAGTCGGTGCCGGTGGCGCGGGACGCCGGGGAGGAGCTTTCCGCCGGTACCGTCGCCGCCACCGGACGGGCCGTCGGCGAGGTGAGCCGCACCGGCGCCGACAGCGCGCTGGGTCGCATCGCCGCCCTGGTGGCCGGGCAGCCCCGCCGCGCGACCCCGCTGCAGCGCCGCCTGGCCGGCCTCGGCCGCGTGCTGGCGTTCGCGGCCGCCGGGCTGTCCGCGGTCGTCCTCGCCGTCGGCGTCGCCCGGGGCCAGCCGCTCGGCGAGATGCTGCTGGCGGCGGTCAGCCTCACCGTGGCCGCCGTGCCGGAGTCGCTGCCGGCCGTGGTGACGCTCGCCCTCGCGCTCGGCGCCCACCGCATGGCCCGCCAGGCGGCGATCGTGCGGCGCCTGCCGGCGGTGGAGACGCTCGGCTCGGTCACCGTCCTGGCCACCGACAAGACCGGCACCCTGACCGAGGGCGTCATGGCCGTCGACCGGCTCGTGCTGCCGGACGGCACCGCGGTCACCCTGACCGGCCGCGGCTACGACCCGGCGGGTTCCGCCGAGCCCGCTGCGGGCCCGGACACGCGGCGGCTCGCCGAGGCGATGGTGCTCTGCAACGACGCCGCGCTCGCGGCGCCCGGGGCCGACCAGCCGCTGTGGCGTGCGGTCGGGGACCCGATGGAGGCCGCGCTGCTGGTCGCGGGGGCGCGCTGCGGTGTGCCGGCGGACCTGCGCGAGCGGCTCCCCCGCGTCGGCGAGGTGCCGTTCGACGCGACCCGGCGCCGGATGACCACGGTGCACCGCCATCCCGCGGGCGGACACGTGGTCGCGTGCAAGGGCGCGCCCGACGTCCTGCTCGCGCCCGGCGGACCGGTACGCATCGACGACGACGGGCGGCACCGGGCCCTCGACGCCGCGGCCGAGCTGTCCCGGGCCGGCTACCGCGTGCTGGCCGTCGCCGGCGCCCGGCGCGACGAATCCGGAGCCGAGCACGACCTGGACCTGCTCGGCCTGGTCGCGCTGGCGGACCCGGTGCGCGCGGAGACGGCCGACACCGTGGCCGCCTTCCGCGAGGCCGGCATCGAGCTCGTCCTCATCACCGGCGACCACCCGGCGACGGCCGCCGCCATCGCCGAGCGGGTCGGCCTCACCGCCGGCCCGGCCCGGGTCGCGCTCGGCGACGACGCCGCCGCCGCGGACCTGCGCACCGAGGTGTTCGCCCGCACCGGCCCGGAGCAGAAGCTCACCATCATCGGCCGCCTGCAGCACAGCGGCGCCGTCGTCGCGATGACCGGCGACGGGGTCAACGACGCGCCGGCCCTGCGCCGGGCCGACATCGGGGTCGCGATGGGCCGCGGCGGCACCGAGGCCGCGCGCCAGGCCGCCGACCTGGTCCTCGCCGACGACAACCTCGCGACCATCGGGCGGGCGGTGCGCGAGGGCCGGCGCATATACGCCAACATCCGCCGGTTCCTGGTGTACGCGCTCTCGGGCGGCACCGCCGAGGTGCTCATCATGCTCGCCGGGCCGTGGATCGGCCTGCCCGTACCGCTGCTGCCGGCCCAGATCCTGTGGATCAACATGAACACCCACGGCCTGCCGGGCGTCGCCCTCGGCGGCGAGCCCGCCGAGGACGGACTCATGCACCGCCCGCCGCGCCGGCCCGGCGAGGCGATCCTGGGCGGTCTCGCGGCGCGCATCGCCATCAGCGGCTCGCTCATCACCGCGGCCGCCCTCGGCGCCGCGCTCCTGGCCCGGCACGCCGGCGGCCCCTGGCAGAGCGTCCTGTTCACGGTGCTCGGCCTGGCCCAGCTCGGCGTTGCCCTCGCCGTGCGCGTCCGGGGCGCCCGCGAGCGCAACTGGGGCCTGGACGCCGCCGTCGCGCTGTCGCTGGCGCTGCAGCTCGGCGCGCTTTGGCTGCCGTGGCTGCGCGACCTGCTCGGCACCGAGGCGCTGAGCCTGCCGCAGTTCGCCGCGGCGGCCGGGTTCGCGGCCGTGCCGGGTCTGGTCACGCTCCTGCTGGTCCGGCGGCGGCGCGGGGCCGAACGGGCCGGACGACCCGCCGCCGGGGGTCGCACGCCCTACGCGCCGCCGGCCGCGACGGCGTGTGATGAGGGTGCAACGACGCCGGAAGGAGGCGTGAGATGAGCACGACCAGCAGGCTCTTCCCGCTGGACCTGATGCAGCTGCCGAACACCCTGTTCGGGGTGCAGGCCGTCCGCGTCGAGGAGTACACCGACGGCGACATCGATGACGATGGCTGACACCCTGAGCCTTACGAACGACGAGTGCCCGGCCCCGGGTCATCCGGCCTCCCCGCGGGAGCCGTCGGGCCAGGGTCGGCCCGGCGTGTGTGGCGCCGCGAGGGGCGCACCACGGCCACGGGGCACGCGGCGTTGCGGACGAGGACCTCGGGCAGCCGTCCCGCCGGGCCGGGATCGACTCGGCCCCGGTCCCACTCACCGACGACGACCAGGCCGGCCTCGACGGAGGCGTCGAGCAGCCGGGCGACCGGGTCCAGGCCGGCCAGCACGTCGATGGCGACCGGCACGTCGGCGAAGGCGGCGCGCCAGCCCGCGACCGCCTCGCTGACCGCGCGCCGAGCCGTGGCGTCGTCCGGCCAGCGTCCGCCGTCGACCGGGCGGACGCAGCAGATCCGCAGGCCCGAGCCGCGCCACTGGGCCGCCGCGAACGCGTACGGCACCGCCGGCGATTCCGGGTCGGCCGGGTCGAAGCCGACCACGACCTCGCCGTGCTCGGGCAGCTGCGGACCGACGACCACCACCGGGCAGTTCGCGCCGGCCGCCACCCGCGCCGTGGTCGAGCCCGCGGGCGAGCGGCGGCCGGGGTGCAGCCCGCTGCGGCCCACCACCAGCAGGCCGGCGGACCGGGATGCGCGCAGCAGGGCGGCGGCGGGTCCGGACTCGGTCACCGCGGCCCGGACATCCAGGCCCGGGTAGGCGCGCCGGAGATCCTTGCGGACCGCGTCGATGAGCGCACGCGGGGCCAGGGCGTCATCGGCGGCGATGCCCGGCGGCAACAGCAGCGCGTAGTCGGCGACCGGCAGCCGGGCGTGCACCAGGCGCAGGGGCCGGTGCTCCGCGGCCGCCTCGGCCGCGGCGAGCCGGGCCGCCGCCAGCGAGGCGTCGGACCCGTCGACCCCGGCGACGATTCTGCTGAGCATCGCACCCCTCCTGGCAGTCAGACGTCGAAGGTGTACCGGCGCTGCAGCGTGGTGTCGTCGAAGGCCCACTCGAGCTCGTCGGTGACGCCCACGACGCCGTCGAGGGCCCGGGTCAGCCGGGCCGCGATCTGCGCGGTGCTGCGCCGGTCGACCTTGCCCGTGAGCGTCACGTGACCGTCCGCCACGACGACGGCGACCTCGATCGGGTCGAGCCAGAGGACGCCGAGCAGCACACCGTCCACGACGTCGGCCCGGATCTCGTCGTCCGTGCGCAGGTAACGGCGCAGCAGGTCGCGACGGGCCACGACGCCCACCAGCTTGCCCGCGTCGTCCAGGACAGGCAGGCGCTTGATGTCGTGGCGCTCCATGAGCTGGGCCGCCGTCGTCAGCGGGACCGACGCGAGCACGGTGACGGCGGGGCTCGTCATGAGCTCCGCGGCCGTCTCGCCGGTGGCCTTCTCCTTGGCCTGGCGGGACCGGCGGCGCTCGAACAGCGCCGGGTGCACGTCCGCGCCGTTGAACTCGACCTTGTGCAGCAGGTCGGCCTCCGACACGACCCCGATCACCCGCCCGTCGTCGTCGACCACGGGCACGGCGCTGACACCCATGTCCACGAGCAGGTCCGCGACCTGCTTGTAGCCCAGGCCGGGCGAGACCGTGACCACGGTCGTGCTCATCACATCACGTACTAGCAGCGGGCGCATCGCCTGCTCCCTTCTCCTGTCTCCTCCCACCACCGTGGTCCTCCCGCCCGCCCGGCACACGGGCTGAAGGTCCCGCCCGCGCCGGGCCGGCCTCCCTGTCTTCGCCGCCGCCGTCGCCGCTGCACTGGATGCATGAACCGCGATCTGGTCGGGCCACGGGAGATCACGTCACGGGGCGGACCGATGCGGCGAGGCCGTGAGCGTTCCGATCCGGCCGGCGATGCCGAGACCGAGCACCACCGCGGGCCCGTCCGGACCCGGCTCCGCCACGAATCGCTCCACCGAGGTGACCAGGCCGGCGGCGGTCGCGGTGAGCAGTACCGCGGACGTCGCCTCGCCGGCGGCCAGCCAGTCGCGGCGCGTGTCCCCGGCGGCTCCGACCACGAAGTAGCGGCCCGGGTGCCCGGGCAACGCCCAGGACGGTGGGTCCGCGATGGGGCGCAGCGTGGCGCCGAACCGCGCGGCGACGTCTTCCAGCGTCGTGACGTGGTCCGGCCCGAGCCGGGTGTCGGCGAACGAGCGCCGGTCGGTGCGCCGGACGGCGATGGCCCGGTGGAGCCGGTCGTCGCGGCGGCGGCGCGGAGCCGGTCCGGTGTACCGCACGACGGCGAGCAGGCCGGGGTCGCGCTCGTCCGGCAGCCGCTGCACCGCGGCTGCGGCGCCGCCGGACGCCAGCGTGACCAGAGCGTGGTGCAGCGCGGCGCCGCAACCGACCGCGACCAGGCGCCCGTCGATGTCGCCCGGCACCCGGCTCCGGTCGTCCTCGAGCAGCGCGGCCCGGTCGCCGTCGATCCGCCAGCGCCACGGCTGGCTGTCGCCGGCCGACGGCGCTTCCTGGGAAACCATGGCGGCCCGCATGAGCAGGTGCCCGGAGTCGCTCGTGCGTGCCGCCGGCGTGCGGTCGATGTACTGGATCGCCACCATGGCGCGCTCCCGATGCGTTCGGTCCGATTCGGCCCTACCACCGTGCCGCCCGATCGCGGTGGCGTGCAGGGGCGAAGGTCCCGATGCCGGCCGGGATGGGTCTCGCCCGTGACCTCGGCCCGTGCCGGAGGTGACCTTCGGCCCGTGCGCGCCGTGCGGCCGCGGGGAGACGGTGAAGGGGCGGGACGGATGAGCCCCGCGCCGCGCTGCTGGGAGGATGTCATGACCTACCGAATCGCCATCAACGGCTTCGGCCGGATCGGCCGGGACGTTGTCCGGGGTCTCGTCGAGCGCAAGCTGCTCGGAGGCCAGATCACGCTGGTCGCGATAAACGACCTGTTCGACACGGCGAGCCTGGCGCACCTGCTGCAGTACGACTCCACGTTCGGCCGGCTGCGGGCCACGGTCGACGTCGACCCGTCCGGCAGTGGCTTCAGCGTCGGCGGGCAGTACATCGAGGTGCTCCGCCAGCGCGATCCCGCGTTCCTGCCGTGGGCCGACCTCGACGTGGACCTGGTCATCGAGTCCACCGGGCGCTTCCGCGGCCGCGAGGACGCCGCCATCCACCTCAAGGCCGGCGCGCGCAAGGTGCTCATCTCCGCGCCGGGCAAGGACGTCGACGCGACGATCGTGCTCGGCGTGAACGGCGCCGCGTACGACCCGGACCTGCACGACGTCGTCTCCGCCGCGTCCTGCACCACGAACTGCGCCGCGCCGATGGCCCAGGTGCTGCACAACGCCTTCGGCATCGAGCAGGGCATGCTGACCACGGTGCACGCGTACACCAACGACCAGGTCGTGCTCGACGCCCCGCACAAGGACCCGCGCCGCGGCCGTACCGCCGCCACGAACATCATCCCGACCAGCACCGGCGCGGCCAAGGCGATCGGCCTGGTGCTGCCCGCGCTCGCCGGGAAACTCGGCGGCGTCGCCCTGCGGGTGCCGGTCGAGAACGGCTCGATGACCGACCTGACCGTCCGGCTGGCCCAGCCCGCCACCGTCGAGCAGGTCAACGCCGCCTTCGCCGCGGCCGCGGCGGGGCCGCTCGCGGGCATCCTGCGCTACAGCGACGCACCGCTGGTGTCCCGCGACATCATCGGCGATCCGGCGTCCTGCGTCTTCGACTCCGGCCTGACCGCCGCCGACGGGCACCTGGTGAAGGTCTTCGGCTGGTACGACAACGAGTGGGGCTACACCAACCGCCTCCTCGACCTCGCTCTGCTGTTCGCCGGCGCCGACCGGTAAGGCCACTTGACGCTCCCGCCTCCCGGGCGGGCACACTGTTGCCGACGACGGGAGGCGGGATGAGCAAGACCGGGGGCAGCGGCCGGGACGGCGCGGAGGTCCCATTCGTCGCCGATGCGCGCCTCGAGCTCGACGAGCTGCTCGAGCAGCTGGTCGAGCGCATCCGCGACGTGCAGAACACCCAGGGCCGGCTACGTGGGCTGCTCCGGGCCAACCTCGACATCGCCCAGGGCGTGGACCTGGAGCAGGTGCTGCGCCAGATCGTTTCGGCGTCGCGGCAGCTGGTCGACGCCCGCTATGCGGCGCTCGGCGTGGTGCAGGACGGCCACCTGGCCCGCTTCCTGCACGAGGGCATGGACCCGGCGATCGTCGGGCGCATCGGCGGCCTGCCGGAGGGCAAGGGACTGCTCGGCGCCCTCGTGGACGACCCGCAGCCCATCCGGCTCGCCGAGATCGCCGAGCACCCGGCATCGGCCGGGTTCCCGGAGGACCATCCGCCGATGCACAGCTTCCTCGGGGTACCGATCCGGGTCCGCGACCGCGTCTTCGGCCACCTCTACCTGGCCGAGAAGCAGGGCGCGGCCGAGTTCAGCCGCGACGACGAGGAGGTCGCCAAGGCGCTCGCCGGCGCGGCCGGGGTCGCCATCGAGAACGCCACGCTGTTCGACGAGGCCCGCCGGCGCCGCGACTGGCAGGAGGCGATGACCGCGGTCACCACCGACCTGCTCCGGGGCGCCGACCGCGACCAGTCGGTGCGCTGCCTGGCCGACTGTGCGCTGCAGGCGTCGGGCGCGGACGGCGCGGCCTTCACCGCGCCGCCCGGCGACCCGGCGTCCGAGCCGCGCGTGACGCTCGGCTTCGGCCTGCTGGAGCCATGGCACGGCCGTTCCGTGTCGCCGGTCGGCACCTTGGCCGAGAGTGTGCTCGACAGCGGCGTGCCGGCTCTCGTGACGGACCCGGCCGGCGACCCGCGCACCGCCGCCGAGCCCGGCGCCGTGCCCCAGCTGGGTTCGATGATGGCCGCCCCGGTGGCCGGCAACCACGGCCTGCACGGCGTGCTCACCATCGCCCACCGCCGTGGCTCCGACCGCTTCGAGGGCGCCGACCTCGAACAGTTCGCGGCGTTCGCCGTGCACGCCGGCCTGGTGCTGGACGTCGCGGCGCTGCGCCGGGAGAACGAGCAGATCCAGGCGCTGGAGGATCGGCAGCGCATCGCCACCGAACTGCAGGACACCCTGATCCGGGACCTGTTCGCGCTCGGGCTGTCACTGCAGGGTGTTGCCGCCCGCAACACCAACCCGGACACCCGGGCCGGTCTCGCGGCCGGCGTCGACGACCTGGACCGCATCATCCGGGCGGTGCGCACCGCGGTGTTCGCGATGGAGCCGCGGCCCGACCGGGACTGACCCGCGTCTTGCGTGTGACGTTACGTCACTCCCTGCTCGGCCCGCTGCTCGGGGTGCCGGAGGCGCTGTCCGGCCTCGGCCCGTTCGCGCAGCACGGGTGGCCCGGCCTGATCGCCCTCGCGGCGGTCGCGGTCGTGACCGCCGGCGCCGGGCTCGCCGGCGTTGCCCGCCGTGACCTGCGCATCGGCTGAGGTGTCACACGGCCTTCAGGCCGGCCTCGCGGAACTGGGCGCGCACCCGCTCCACGAGGCCGGGGCCCGGCGCCGGGGTGTCGCGCAGCGGGAACCGCAGGCCCAGCCGCTCGTACTTCGCCGCGCCGAGTTTGTGGAAGGGCAGGACGTCGACGCGTTCGATGTTGCCCAGGTCCGCGGCGAACCCGGCCAGGGCCTGCACGTCGTCGGGGTTGTCGGTGTGGCCGGGCACCAGGACGTACCGTAGCCAGACCGGCGTGCCCCGCTCGGCCAGGCGGCGGGCGAAGGTCAGGGTCGGGGCGAGCTCGCCACCGGTCAGCCGGCGGTATCCGGCCGGGTCCCAGCACTTGATGTCCAGCAGGACGAGGCCGGTCAGGTCGAGCAGCGTGTCGTCGGCGCGGACGCCGAGCGCGCCCGAGGTGTCCAGGGCCGTGTGCAGGTCCAGGCCCCGGGCGCCGGCGAACAGCGCCCGGGTGAAGGTCGGCTGGAGCAGGGGCTCGCCGCCGCTGGCGGTGAGGCCGCCGCCGGCCGCGCGCAGGAAGCCCGCGAAGCCGGCCACCGTCGACAGTAGATCCTCCACAGTCGACGAGGTGCCGTCGCGCATGTGCCAGGTGTCCGGGTTCTGGCAGTACAGGCAGCGCAGCGGGCAGCCTGACAGGAAGGCGACGAAGCGGGTCCCGGGACCGTCCACGCCGGTGGACAGGTCCCAGGAATGCAGCCGGCCGGTGGTCATCGCGCGCCGTGGAAGGTGCGGCCGAGGACGTCCCGCTGCTGCTCCGCGGTCAGCTTGACGAAGTTCACCGCGTACCCGGAGACGCGGATCGTCAGCTGCGGGTACCGCTCGGGGTGCGCCATCGCGTCCAGCAGCGTCTCGCGGTTCAGCACGTTGACGTTGAGGTGGAACCCGCCGGCGCCCATGTACGCGTCGAGCAGCCCGGCGAGGTTCGCGGCCCGCTCCCCGTCGGCGCGGCCGAGCCCGTCGGGCGTCACCGTGCTGGTGAGGGAGATGCCGTCGCGCGCGGCGGCGTAGGGCAGCTTCGCCACCGACAGGGCCGAGGCGGCCATGCCGTGCACGTCGCGGCCGTTCATCGGGTTGGCCCCGGGCGCGAACGGCTCGCCGGCGCGGCGGCCGTCGGGCGTGTTGCCGGTGTGCTTGCCGTACACCACGTTCGAGGTGATGGTGAGCACCGACTGGGTGTGGACGGCGTCGCGGTAGGCCGGGTGGCGGCGCACCTTCCGCATGAAGGCCTCGACCAGCCAGACCGCGATGGCGTCGGCGCGGTCGTCGCCGTTGCCGTACGCCGGGTACTCCCCCTCGACCCGGTAGTCCACGACGAGGCCGGTCTCGTCGCGCACGGGGCGGACGGTGGCGTACCGGATCGCCGCGAGGCTGTCCGCCGCGACCGACAGGCCCGCGATGCCGCACGCCAGGAACCGGCGCACCGGGTAGTCGTGCAGAGCCATCTCGAGGCGCTCGTACGCGTACTTGTCGTGCATGTAGTGGATGATGTTCAGCGCGTCGACGTAGGTGCGGGCGAGCCAGTCCAGGGTGCGGTCGTAGGCGGCGCGCACGGTGTCGTAGTCGAGCACCTCCCCGGCCACCGGCGGGGTCGCAGGGGCCACCTGCGCGCCGGACATCTCGTCGCGGCCGCCGTTGATCGCGTACAGCAGCGCCTTTGCCACATTCACGCGGGCGCCGAAGAACTGCATGTCCTTGCCGACCCGCATGGCCGAGACGCAGCACGCGATCGCCGTGTCGTCATCGCTGTACTGCCGCAGCAGGTCGTCGTTCTCGTACTGGATCGCGCTGGTGTCCAGCGAGACCTTCGCGCAGAAGCGCTTGAACGGCTCCGGCAGGGCCGGCGACCACAGCACCGTGAGGTTGGGCTCCGGCGCCGGGCCCAGGTTGTACAGCGTCTGCAGGTACCGGTACGACGTCCGCGTCACCAGCGTGGTCCCGTCGCCGCCCATGCCGCCGATCGACTCCGTCACCCACGTGGGGTCGCCGGAGAACAGCTGGTCGTACTCGGGCGTGCGCAGGAAGCGGATGATGCGCAGCTTGATGACGAAGTCGTCGACCAGCTCCTGCGCCCCGGCCTCGCTCAGCGTGCCGTCGGCGAGGTCGCGCTCGAGGTACACGTCGAGGAAGGTCGAGGTGCGCCCGAGCGACATCGCGGCGCCGTTCTGCTCCTTGGTGGCGGCGAGGTAGCCGAAGTACAGCCACTGGATCGCCTCGCGGGCGGTCCGGGCCGGCTTCGCGATGTCGTACCCGTAGGAGGCCGCCATCGCCTTGAGCTCGGCCAGCGCGCGCAGCTGCTCGGCCAGCTCCTCCCGGTCGCGCACCACGTCCTCGGTGGCCGCGTGGTGGTCCAGCGAGGCCTTCTCGCGCCGCTTGTCCTCGACGAGGAAGTCCACGCCGTAGAGCGCCACCCGCCGGTAGTCGCCGATGATGCGGCCGCGGCCGTAGGCGTCGGGCAGCCCGGTGATGATGCCGGCCTTGCGGGCCGCGAGGATCTGCGGCGTGTAGGCGTCGAACACGGCGTCGTTGTGGGTCTTGCGGTACCGGGTGAAGAACTCCTCCACGACCGGGTCGAGCTCGTAGCCGTACGCGCGCAGGCCGTTCTTGACCATGCGCAGGCCGCCGGCGGGCATGATGCCCCGGCGCAGCGGTGCATCCGTCTGCAGCCCGACGATCAGCTCCCGGTCCCGGTCGATGTACCCCGGTGCGTGGGAGGTGATCGAGGCGGGCGTGCTCGCGTCGACGTCGTAGACGCCACGTTCGCGCTCCGCCGGGAACATCGCCATGAGCAGGCCCCAGACGTGGGTGGTCCGCTCGGTCGGGCCGGCGAGGAATGCCCCGTCGCCCTCGTAGGGCTGGACGTTGGCGCGGATGAAGCCGGCGACATCGACCTCGTCGCGCCACGGCCCGCCGCGGAATCCACGCCAGGCGACGAGTTCGGTGTTCGCGGGAAGGCTCATGGTGGTCATGCCCCAAGCGTCGTCCGTCCCCGCCCGTGCGGGCAGGGCCGAAGTCCCTCAGTCCCCGGGCCCTCGGCCCTACGCGCGCGACCCGGGGATGCCTAGCTTCGGGAGCGACACCACAACGACGTGGAGGTGCGCCGTGACCAAATTCGTCTACGACTTCGCCGAGGGCGGGCGGGACCTCAAGGACCTGCTCGGCGGCAAGGGCGGCAACCTCGCCGAGATGGCGGGTCTGGGCCTGCCTGTGCCGCCCGGCTTCACGATCACGACCGACGCGTGCCGGGCCTACCTACGCACCGGCCGCGAGCCGTTCGGCCTCGCGGACGAGATCGCGCTGCACCTGGAGGGCCTGGAGCGCCAGGCCGGCCGGCGCCTCGGCGATCCGGCCGACCCGCTGCTGGTCTCGGTGCGATCCGGCGCCAAGTTCTCCATGCCCGGCATGATGGAGACCATTCTCAACGTCGGCCTCACCGACGCCACCGTCGGCGGTCTCGCCGCCCGGGCCGGCGACGAGCGCTTCGCCTGGGACTCCTACCGCCGGCTCATCCAGATGTTCGGCAAGACGGTCCGGGGTGTGCCGGGCGAGGTGTTCGAGCACGCGCTCGACGAGGCCAGGACCGAGGCCGGCGCCGCCGACGACACCGGGCTGGACGCCGAGGCGCTGCGCGGGCTCGTCGAGCGGTACAAGCACATCTTCACCGCCCACACCGCCGAGGAGTTCCCGCAGGACCCGCACGAGCAGCTCCGGCAGGCCGTCCGGGCCGTGTTCGACTCCTGGAACGCCGAGCGGGCCGTGCTGTACCGCCGCCAGGAGCGCATCCCCTCGGACCTCGGCACCGCCGTGAACGTGGTCGCCATGGTCTTCGGCAACCTCGGCGGCGACTCCGGCACCGGCGTCGCTTTCACCCGCGACCCAGCCACCGGCGAGCGCGGCGTGTACGGCGACTACCTCGCCAACGCCCAGGGCGAGGACGTCGTGGCCGGCATCCGCAACACCATGCCGCTGCAGGACCTCGAGCAGCGCGACAAGGCCAGCTACGACGAGCTGATGTCGATCATGTCCACGCTCGAGGAGCACTACAAGGACCTGTGCGACATCGAGTTCACCATCGAGCGCGGCAAGCTCTGGATGCTGCAGACCCGCGTCGGCAAGCGCACCGCGGCGGCCGCGTTCGTGATCGCGGCGCAGCTCGTCGACGAGGGCGTCATCGACCTCGACGAGGCGCTGAGCCGGGTGACGGGCGCGCAGCTGGCCCAGCTGATGTTCCCCGCCTTCGACCTCTCGGGCGCGCCGCGGCGGGTCGGGTCCGGGGTGGCCGCCTCCCCCGGCGCGGCGGTGGGCGTCGCCGTGTTCGACGCGCACCGCGCGGCCGAGGTCGCCGCGGACGGCACGCCGGTCATCCTGGTCCGCCGCGAAACCAACCCCGACGACCTGCCCGGCATGATCGCCGCGCAGGGCATCCTCACCAGCCGGGGCGGCAAGACCTCGCACGCCGCCGTCGTGGCCCGCGGGATGGGCAAGACGTGCGTGTGCGGGGCGTCGCTGGACGTCGACCTGCACGAGGGCGACCTGCTGAGCGTCGACGGCACCGCCGGCGCGGTCTACCTCGGCGCGGTGCCCGTGCAGCCCTCGCCCGTCGTGCGCTACTTCGAGGGGACCCTGTCCCCCGACGCCGATCCGCTGATCCGGGCGGTCGACCGGCTGCTGACCCACGCGGACAAGCGTCGCCGGCTGGCGGTGCGGGCCAACGCCGACACCGGCGAGGACGCGGCCCGGGCCCGGCGCTTCGGCGCGCAGGGCATCGGCCTGTGCCGCACCGAGCACATGTTCCTCGGCGAGCGCCGCGCCCTCGTCGAACGGCTCATCCTGGCCCGCACCACCGAACAGCGCGAGGCCGCCCTGGCCGAGCTGCTGCCGCTGCAGCGCGACGACTTCACCGACCTGTTCCGCGAGATGGCCGGACTACCGGTGACCGTACGGCTGATCGACCCGCCCCTGCACGAGTTCCTCCCGCCGCTGGAGGACCTCGCGGTGAAGGTCGCCGTGGCCGAGGAGCGCGGCGAGGACCCGGGCCACGACCGCGAGCTGCTCGACGCGGTCCACCGCATGCACGAGGAGAACCCGATGCTGGGCCTGCGCGGCGTGCGCCTCGGCCTGGTCATCCCCGGCCTCTTCGCCGTGCAGGTCCGGGCGATCGCCGAGGCGGCCGCGCTGGTGCCGGGGGCCCGGGCGGAGATCATGGTGCCGCTCGTCGGGGCGGTGCAGGAACTGGAGGCCGTACGCGAGGAGGCCCGGCGGCTGCTGACCGAGCTCGGCGTCGAGGCCCGCATCGGCACGATGATCGAGGTGCCGCGGGCCGCGCTCACGGCCGGCGAGATCGCGCGCGCCGCGGACTTCTTCTCGTTCGGCACCAACGACCTGACCCAGATGGGCTGGGGGTTCTCCCGCGACGACGTCGAAGGGGCCTTCTTCTCCCGGTACCTCGAGCTGGGCATCTTCGGCGTCTCGCCGTTCGAGTCCATCGACCGCGACGGCGTCGGCCGGCTCATCCGCATCGCCGTGGCCGAGGGCCGCGCTGCCCGCCCGGACCTGCACATCGGGGTCTGCGGCGAGCACGGCGGCGACCCCGACTCGATCCGCTTCTTCCACGACGCCGGGCTCGACTACGTGTCCTGCTCGCCGTTCCGCGTGCCGGTCGCCCGGCTCGAGGCCGGCCGCAGCGCGGTCGTCGCCGCCGGCTCCGACACCCGCTGAGAACGGGTCCTTGGACCCGCTGGGTGACACCGATGGTCCCTGGCCGCAGGAGCGCGCCGGGCCGAGCCTGAAGCCAGGGACAATCGAGGAGGAGCGATGAGCACCAACACCAACCCCCTGCGGATCGTCGTCGGCTACGACGGGTCCGAGGAGGCCCGCCAGGCGGTGGAGTGGGCCGCGGACGAGGCCGAGCGCACCGGCGTGCAGCTGCAGATCGTCAACGCCTACCAGGTTCTGTGGCCGGGCGCGTACTACGCCACCTTCACCGAGCAGACGGGCGCCGCCCAGGAGGCCGCCCAGAAGCTCGTCGGCGGGATCGCCGAGCGGATCCGCGCCCGGGGCACCGGCATCGACGTCGTCGGCCTGAGCGTGGATGCGCCGCCCGCGTCGACCCTGCTGGACCTCGGCGACACCGGCGCCCGGCTGCTCGTCGTCGGCAACCGCGGCTCCGGCGGGCTGACCAACCTGTTCATGGGCTCGGTCAGCCAGCAGGTCGCCACGCACGCACGCGTCCCCGTCGCCGTCGTGCGCGGGCGGACCGCTGTGACGTACGGGCCGGTCGTGGTCGGGGTCGACGGCTCCGCCTCCGGCGAGGACGCGCTCGGCCTGGCGTTCGCGGCCGCCCGGGCCCGGGGGGTCGAGCTGGTCGCGATCCGCGCCCACCTCACCCCGGCTCAGCCGTCGCTGCCGGTGGGGGACGTCGAGGAGTACGAGCGGGCGGCGCTGGACGCGTCGCTGGCCCCGTGGCGGCAGCAGTACCCCGACGTCAAGGTCGAGGCCCTCGTCACCGCCGGGCGCGCGGCGAAGGTCCTGATCGGCGTCTCGCACACCGCCCAGCTCGTCGTCGTCGGCAGCCGCGGCCACGGCGGGTTCGCCGGCCTGCTCGTCGGCTCCGTCGGACAGCAGCTCATGCACCACGCCGAGTGCCCGGTGCTCATCGCACACGAGCGCCGGGACGCATGACCGATCGCCACCGCGCCGCCGCGGTGAAGGGAGCAGCGCGATGAGCACCGCATCCGAACAACCTGGCGCGGTGCCCGTCGCGCAGGATCCGCGGGAACCGGTCGGCCTGCTCATGCGGGACCTGCGCTGCGGTCCGCGCGGCCTTGCGCGGCCGACCGCCGGCGGCTTGTGTACGGCCCGAACGAGCTCACCGGCGCGGCGGACGGCGGTGGTGGCGCGAACTGGTGCGCCAGCTCGTCCATCCGCGCCGGGTGGACGACCGGCACGGGACCACTGTCCCCGAACGCGGGTCGCAAGACCCTGCCCGAAGGCCCGCGACGGAGATCAAATGATCTCAGGCGGTCGGATCTCCACCGCCGGCCCGTTCGGCGAAAGGACGACGACGATGTCCCGCACCCACGACGAGGTCGAGATCAACGTGCAGCTGCAGCCGGGGATGGAGCCGCAGATCCAGCGCTACGCCCGGGAGAAGGTCACCGCGGTCCTCGGTCACACCGCCCGGCCGGTGCTCTTCGCGCGGGTCCGGCTGGACCGGATCGCCAACCCCGCGGCCGTCCGGCCGGTGAAGGCCCGCGCGGAGATCGACGTCAACGGCCGGGTACTGCACGCCGAGGCGTGCGCCGACACCCCGTACGAGGCCCTCGACCTGCTGCAGGACCGCCTGCAGGCGCGCCTGGACCGGCGGGACACCCACGAACACCGGTAGCCGTCGAGGTGCGGCGGCGACATCTGGAGGAGGTCACGATGATGTGGCATCACTACTACGCAATGATGGGCTTCCCGATGGGCGGCCTGGTGCTGACGCTGCTGGTGTTCCTGGCGGCCGCCGGCGTGGTCGTCTACGCCCTGCGCCGCCCCGGTTCGCCGGACAGCGGCCGGGACGCCGCGGCGATCCTCGCGGAGCGCTACGCCCGCGGTGAGATCGACGATGAGGAGTACCACCGCCGCCTGAACCGCCTGCGCACGTCCTGACCCGGAAATACCGGCGCCGCCGCGGGACCTTCCCGCGGCGGCGCCGTGCGGGGCGGACGCCGCCGGGCACGCCCCGTCGGAGCGGACATGAATGTGCGGCGCGGACCGGTCGGGTCCGCGCCGCTGTTCGCACGTCGTTCAGGATTGTCCGGGGAGTCCGATGATGTCGGTACCGGAGCGGCGCACGGCCGGTGGTACCGGTTCGCTGTCGGGCACCGGCACGCCGAGACGCAGCGCGATCGCCGGGTGGCCCGCGCCGAGCAGGCGGCCCAGGGCCTGCCGTACCGGCTCGACCTCGATCACCTCGCTGATCGGCGACGCGGCCAGGCCGCGGGCGGTAAGCGTCAGCCAGACGTCCGACAGCGCCTCCCCGGCCGCGACCCAGTCCCGCGGCTCATCGCCGTCGATGGCCAGCACCACGTACACGGTCCCGCGGTCGCTGCCCGGGCCCGGGTCCAGCGCCGCCGGTACGGCCACGGCGAAGTCCCGGGGCGCGATCCGGCGGTCGGTGGGTCCGGTGACGCTGCGGGGCGAGACGCCGTCGCGGTCCGGCCGCGTGCGGGTGGTCCACTTCTGCACGTCGTCGCGCATCGCGGGGTCGGCGCGTTCGAACGCGCCGGCGTGGTCGACCGCGGCGGCCAGGGCGGCCAGCTGGTCGTAGTGCAGCAGGTGCAGGCGCACGCCGTGGCGTTCGGCGGCGAAGCGGAGCTCGGCGAGGATCGCGCCGGCCGGTCGGGCGTCGGCGAACGGGCGCCGGTCGGTGCGCCGGCGGTAGATGGCCCGGTACAGCAGGTCGTGCGGCTCGCACGGGGAGCCCTGCCGCACCTGGGCCACCAGATCCGGCCGGTGCCGGTCCGGCAGCACGGTGATGTCGGCCGCGTAGCCGGCGGCCAGCAGTGCGACCGCGGCGTGGTGCAGCGCGGTGCCGCAGCTGAGCAGCAGGAGGCGGCCGTGGGGGTCGAGGCCGTCCAGCCGGCGGGTGTGGTCGGCCCACAGCTCGCCGTGGTTGCCGGTCAGCCGCCAGCGCCAGGGCTGGGTGTTGAAGATGGACGGGGCGCGCAGGGCCGCGATCGACGCCTCCGCGACCTGGTCGATCTCAGCTCGTCCGGGGGTTGTCATGACCCGCTCCTTCCCCGCCGTAGTAGGCGGTCCGCATGATCTCGCGCAGGTCGGCCAGCATCGGCATGCGCGGGTTGGCCGGGGCGCACTGGTCGAGGTACGCGTTCATCGCCTGCTGCGGCAGCGCCTCCAGGAACGCCTGCTCGTCGACGCCGGCCGCTTGGAACGACGGCTCGATGCCGACGTCGGCGCGGAGCCGCTCCACCGCCCGGGCGTAGGACTCGACGCCCTCCTCGGGCGTGGCCGCGGGCAGGCCGAGCATCCGGGCGATGTCCTGGAAGCGCTCCGGGGCCACGTACCGCTCGTACTTCGGCCACGAGTTGAGCCTCGCCGGCACCTTGCCGTTGTGCCGGATGACGTGCGGCAGCAGCAGCGCGTTCGTGCGGCCGTGCGCGACGTGGAACGTCGCCCCGAGCGTGTGGGCCAGCGCGTGCACGATGCCCAGGAACGCGTTGCCGAACGCCATGCCGGCGATGGAGCCGGCGTTGTGCATCTTCTCGCGGGCCACCGGGTCGGCCGCGCCGCGGTGCACGGCCGCGGGCAGGTTCTCGAAGATCAGCCGGATCGCGTGCAGGGCCAGGCCGTCGGTGTAGTCGCTGGCGTACACGGACACGTACGCCTCGGTGGCGTGGGTGAGCGCGTCGAAGCCGCTGTCGGCGGTGACGGCCGGCGGCAGGTCGGCGGTGAGCACCGGGTCGACGATTGCGACGCTCGGGGTGAGGGCGTAGTCCGCCAGGGGGTACTTCAGGCCGGTCTTCGTGTCGGTGATGACCGCGAACGGCGTGATCTCCGCGCCGGTGCCCGAGGTGGTCGGGATGCACACCAGGCGGGCGAGCCGGCCGAGGGTCGGGAAGGTGAAGGCGCGCTTGCGGATGTCGAAGAACTTCTCCCGCATGTCGGCGAACTCGGTGCCCGGGTGCTCGTACAGCAGCCACATGACCTTGGCTGCGTCCATCGGCGAGCCGCCGCCGAGCGCGATGATCGTGTCCGGCCGGAACTGGTGCATCAGCTCGGCGCCGCGCTCGACGGTGGCCATCGTCGGCTCGGGTTCGATGTTGTCCAGGATCTGGACAGTGACCGGGTTCGCGCCGGCCCGCAGCGCCGTGCGGATCCGGTCGACGTACCCGAGCCGGGTCATCGTCGGGTCGGTCACGATTGTCACCCGGTGGACGTCGGGCATGTCGGTGAGGTACCGGATCGCGTTCGGCTCGAAGTAGATCTTCGGCGGGATCTTGAACCATTGCAGGTTGTTCGTCCGCCGCCCGACCCGCTTGATGTTGAGCAGGTTGACCGCCGAGACGTTGCCCGACACCGAGTTGCGCCCGTAGCTGCCGCAGCCGAGCGTGAGGGAGGGCAGGAAGGCGTTGTAGACGTCGCCGATCCCGCCCTGCGACGACGGCGAGTTCCAGATGATGCGAACGGCCTTCACGCGCCGGCCGTACTCCTCGGCCACATCGGCCGCGGCGGTGTGGATGACGGCGCTGTGGCCGAGCCCGTCGAGCTCGACCATCTCCTGGGCCAGGCGGAACCCGTCCTCCCGGGAGCCGGCCCGCAGTACGGCCAGGACCGGGCAGAGCTTCTCCCGGGTCAGCGGCTCCTGGGCGCCGACCTCGGCGACGGGCACGAGGATGACCGACGTGTCCTCGGCGACCGCGAACCCGGCCTGCGCGGCGATCCAGGCCGCGGACCGGCCGACGACGTCGGGGTTGACCCGCGGGCCGTCGCCGAAGATGAGCCGCTCCAGCCGCCGCTTCTCCTCGGGCGTGGCCACGTGCGCGTGCAGCCGCTCGAACTGTGCGAGAGCCTCCTCCTCGATCGCCTCGTCGAGGATGACGGCCTGCTCCGAGGCGCAGATCATGCCGTTGTCGAACGTCTTGGACACCACGATGTCGTGGACCGCGCGCACCACGTCCGCGCTGCGCTCGATGTACGCGGGAACGTTGCCCGGCCCGACGCCGAGCGTCGGCTTGCCGGCCGAGTAGGCGGCCCGGACCATGCCGCCGCCCCCGGTGGCCAGGATGACGGCCACGCCGGGGTGGGCCATGAGCGCCTGGGTCGCCTCGATCGACGGCTGCTCGACCCACTGGATGCAGTGCCGGGGCGCGCCGGCGGCCACGGCGGCGTCGCGCACGATCCGGGCCGCCTCGGCGCTGCAGCGCTGGGCCGACGGGTGGAAGGCGAAGACGACCGGGTTGCGGGTCTTGAGCGCGATGAGCGCCTTGAACACCGTCGTGGAGGTCGGGTTCGTCACCGGCGTGACGGCGCAGACGACGCCGACCGGGTCGGCGATCTCGACGATGCCGTCGATCTCGTTGCGCGCCACCACCCCGACCGTGCGCAGCCCGGCGAGACTGTGGGCGATGTGCTCGGAGGCGAAGACGTTCTTCACCGCCTTGTCCTCGAACACGCCGCGGCCGGTCTCCTCGATGGCCAGCTCGGCGAGGCGGCCGTGCGCGCTCAGGGCGGCCACCGACGCCTTCTTCACGATGTGGTCGATGCGTTCCTGGTCGAGTCCGGTGTACCCGTCCAGCGCGCCCAGCGCCCGGAGAACCACGCGGTCGATCGCGGCCGCGGTGTCCTCGACACTCAGCTCGAGCTCGGCGGGCGTCGGGGCAAGCGTCCCGGTCACCGTCATCACATCCCTTCTCGGCGGCACGGATCGGTCGATCCACCTTCGATCGTTCGCCCTGCCGGCCCGGCCCCCCAGGGCCACCGGTCCCGCGCGGTTCCGCCTTTGGTCCCGAACCCCGGCCGCGGCCGGACCGGCCCCCGGGATCGGGACTATCGGCCCTGTCCGCGTCGGGCCGAATCCGCCACCGTCGGAGGGGCATCCGCCGCTGGAGGTGACGACACCATGTCCGAGCAGCTGTCGGACCGGACGACCGCCGCGTGCCTGCACGCCGCCGTCGCCGCACCCTCGATGCACAACACCCAGCCGTGGCGGTTCCGGTTCGACGGGTCCGGGTTCGACGTGTACGACGACGCCGAGCGCGCCCTCCCGGCCACCGATCCCGCGGGCCGCGCCCTGCACATCAGCGTCGGGGCGGCCGTGTGCAACCTGCGGCTCGCGCTCGCCGCCGACGGCTGGGTCTCGCGGCTGGAACGGCCGGCGACCGCCGGCGGGCCGGTGCGCGTGGTGCCGGTCGCCACCCGCGATCCGAGCCCGGACATCGAGGCCCTCGCCCTGGCGATCAACCGCCGCCGGACCAACCGCGGCCCCTACGACGACGCCGCCGTGCCCGGGGCCGTGCTCGAGGCGCTGCGCCGGGCCGCCGCCGGCGGGAGCACCCGGCTCGTCGTGCTCGACCCGGTGCGCCGCGGCGCGGTGCTGGCCATCACCCAGGCCGCCGATGCCTGGCAGCGGACCGATCCGCGGTACCGGCGGGAGCTCGCCCGGTGGACCAGCGAACGCGGCGACCGGCGCGACGGCGTGCTCGCCCCCTGGTTCGGGCCCCGCGCGACGACCGCGGGCCTGCCGCTGCGGGACTTCGGGCTCGCGCTGCCCCGGCTGTCGCGGGAGGCGGCCCGTTTCGAGCGGCACCCGACGCTCGTCGTCCTGCACGCCCGCGGCGATACCCCCGAAGCCTGGCTCGACGCCGGTGGTGCCCTGCAGCGCGTGCTGCTCACCGCCACCCTGCACGGCCTGGCCGTCCAGCCGATGACCCAGGCGCTCGAGGTGGCACACCTGCGCCGGATGCTCGCCGCGCCCGGCGGGGTCTGGCATCCGCAGATGATCCTGCGCGTCGGCTACGGCGGCCCCGTCGAGGCGAGCCGCCGACGGCCGCTGCGAACGTTCCTGCTGCATTCCCATCGGAGGGAGAACCCATGCGAACGGTGAGCGAGACCGAGTTCGGCCACATCCTCGGCGCGCTGCCCGGTGTGCCGAGGATCGTCGCGAGCGGCAACTTCGCCGCGCCGGCGCGGCTGCTGGCCATCGCCGACGCGAGCATCGCCGAGTTCCGGCTCGTGATGCTCAACGCCCAGCCCGGCATCCCGGACCGGGAGGGCGTCGTCCACGAGACGTCGTTCGTCGGGCCGGGCATGCGGGGTGGTGCGCGGCTGCGGTACTTCCCCTGCCGCCTTTCGCTCGTCCCCGACCTGCTGCGCCAGCGCCTCGTACCGGACGTCGTCCTGCTGCACACGTCGCCGGCCTCGGGCGGCGCGGTGAGCCTCGGCGTCGAGGTCAACGTGCTGCCCGCCGCGGTCGAGGCGGTCCGCGCCCGCGGCGGCATCGTCGTGGCCCAGGCCAACCCGCACATGCCGGTCACGTACGGCGACGCTCAGCTGCCGGTCGAGGCGGTCGACTACCTCGTCGAGGCCGGGGAGCCCCTGGCCACGCACGCCCCGGCCGCGCCCGACGCCACGTCGCGGACCATCGGCGAGCGGGTGGCGGCATTGGTACCGCAGCAGGCCACCCTGCAGCTCGGCATCGGCGCCATCCCCGACGCCACCCTCGAGGCGCTGCGGCACCGGCGCGGGCTGCGCGTCTGGTCGGAGATGTTCACCGACGGCGCCCTGGCCCTGGAGAAGGCCGGCGCGCTCGACGCCGACACCCCGGTCACCGCGTCGTTCTGCTTCGGCTCCGAGGAGCTCTACGACTGGATCGACCGCAACCCCCGGGTGCGGATGCTGCGCACGGAGAAGACAAACGATCCGGCCGCGATCGCCGCGCACCCGGGCCTCATGAGCATCAACAGCGCCCTGCAGGTCGACCTGTTCGCCCAGGCCAACGCGAGCCGCGTCGGCGCCCGGACCCACTCCGGCTTCGGCGGTCAGACGGACTTCATCGTCGGGGCGATGCACTCCGCGGGCGGCCACGCGATCATCGCGCTGCGCTCGTGGCACCCGAAGGCGGACGTGTCGGCGGTCGTGCCGCTGCTGTCCGGGCCGGTGACGTCGTTCCAGCACAGCTACATCGTCACCGAGCAGGGTACCGCCCAGATCTGGGGCCGCGACTCGGTGGAGCAGGCGCAGGAGATTCTCGACCACGCCGCCCACCCGGGCGTGCGCGACTCGCTGCTGGACGCGGGACGGCGCCTGGGTCTGCCCCTGCGCTGACGCCGTCCCGGCCCTTCAGAACATGACCGGCGCCTGGTACGGGCGCGCCTCGTCCTCGAGCACCGCCGACAGGTGGCTCACCACGTCGACCACGCCGTCGATGCGCTCGATCCGGCGGGTCAGCGACGGGATGACGGAGGCGCGCTCGACCTGGCCCAGCAGCGTCACGACGCCGTCATCGACCTCGGCCCGCAGCTGCGTGGCCTCCACGCCGGGCAGGCCGTCGGCGGCCTCGGCGAGGATGTCGCGGTGGATGGCCTCGTCCGTGCGCAGAAAGACCTTCAGCAGATCGCGGCGTGTCACCATGCCGACCAGCCGGCCGAGGTCGTCCACGACGGGCAGCCGCTTGAGCCCGGCCGCCTCCATGATCCGCGCCGCGGCCGGCAGTGACGCGCCACCCGTGATCGTCACGGCCGGCGCGTGCATCAGGTCGCCGGCCGCGGTGGCGTGCGCCTTGCCGCGCGCCTGGCGGGTGTGCCGGGCCTCGAACAGCCGGACCCGGTCGTCGTCGCCGGCGAACTCAATCTTCGCCATCAGGTCGGCCGACGACACCACCCCGACCACCCGGTCGAAGGCGTCGACCACCGGCAGCGCGTTCACCCCGTGCGCCTCGAGCAAATCGACGATCTCCTTGAACGGTGTGTCCTCCTGGACCGACACCGCGCCGACGGTCATCACGTCGGCAACGTCCCAGCGGCTCATCACAGGCCTCCTTCGCCCGGTAGTCCGATCGTCACGGTCCGAACGTATGACCGCCCGGCGCGCCCGCACAGGGTCTAACGGCACGTGCCGGGCGAGCCGTAGGCCCCTGGTTGCGGCGGCGTGGGCGTGCGACGTTCGAGGCAGATCCGAGCGGATGCGGGAGGCGGCCATGAACGGCATCGACGAAGTGATCGTGGGCATCGACGGCACCGCGGCCGGTGATGCGGCGGTGAGCTGGGCCGCGGACGAGGCGGTGAGCCGCGCGGCCCGTCTGCGAATCGTGTACGTCCGGTCCGAGGAGCCGGTCGCCGGGTCGTACGTCGAACGGGTGGCCGAGGCGACCCGCGCGCGGCACACCGGCCTGCCCGTGACCGCCGAGGTCGTCGCCGGTGGCGCGACCGAGGTGCTCACCCGCCTGGCCCGCGACGCCGAGCTGACCGTCGTCGGCTGTCACGAGCGCACCGCCCTGGCCGAGGCGCTGCACGGCGCCACCGGCACCCGGGTGGCGATGCGCGCGCCCGGCCCCGTCGCGGTCGTCCGCGGCCGCCCCGACGCCGAGGGCCCGGTCGTCGTCGGCGTCGACGGCTCGCACCACGACAACCGGCTGCTGGCCGTCGCGTTCGAGTTCGCGGCCCGGCGCGGCGCCGAGGTCGTGGCCGTCCGCGTCCTGGCGCCGCCGGCCGCGCCGTGGGGCATCGGCATCCCGCCGCTGGTCCCCAACGCGATACAGGGCCGCACGAACCTGCTCCAGGATCTCACCGACGACGTGCAGCGCTGGCACGACAAGTACCCGACGGTGCCCGCCACGGCCCGCGTGCCCGGCGGCGACCCGGCCGGTGTGCTGCTGGACGCGTCCGGCGAGGCGCGGCTGCTCGTGCTCGGCGGCCGGCCGCACGGGCCGGCGTCGGCGCTGCTCGCCGACTCGGTGGGCCACCGCCTGCTCTACCACGCCGCCTGCCCGCTGCTGTTCGTGCATACATCCGTGGTTTGAGACTTCGACGCGCACCCACGCGGCGAGTTCCGGCTCAACCTTCAACCGTTGTTACAGCGGTACGATCCGCATGTATGACGTTTGTTCCGGACTCCTGTGAGCTGCTCGCGTTCGGCGAGCCGACGCACTTCGAAGAGGCCTTTCCCCGCAAGCGCAACGAGCTGTTCGCCGAGCTGGCCGGGCGCGGCTTCCGCACGATCGCGCTCGAGATCGACCGCGTGGCCGCGCTCATCGTCGACGACTACGTGCGCGACGGGGTCGGCGACCTCGAGACCGTGCTGCGCGACGGGTTCTCGCACGAGTGGGGCCGGCTGGAGGCCAACCGCGAGCTGGTCGTGTGGATGCGGGAGCACAACGAGGCCCGGCCGCCGCACGAGCGGCTGTCGCTGCAGGGCTTCGACGCGCCCACCGAGAACATGAGCGCGCCGAGCCCGCGCGGCTACATGGAGTACACCCGCGGGTATCTGGGCTTGAAAATCGGCATCGACGGGCTGGCCGGCGACGACGAGCGGTGGTCGCGCACCGAGGCCGTGCTCGATCCGGCGATGTCGCCGGGCGCCACCCCCGAGGCCGGGCGGCTGCGGATGATCGCCGACGACATGCTGACCGAGCTGCACATGCGCGGGCCGGAGCTGATCGCGGCCACGTCCGCCGCGGCCTGGCGCCGGGCGCGGATCCGGCTCACGGCCGGAATTGCGCTGCTGCGGTACCACCGCGCCTGCGCCGTCGCCGACCCCGACCGCAGCACGCGGGTCTCGCGGCTGATGGCCGTGCGCGACGTGCTCATCGCCGAGAACCTGCTCGACCTGCGGGACACCCCGGCCTTGCTGTTCGGCCACAACTCCCACCTGCGCCGCGGCCCGAGCCGCTGGGCGATCGGCGACCTGGAGCTGGTGTGGAGCGGCGCCGGCTCGATCGTCGCCCCGCTGCTGGGCGAGCGGTACCACGTCATCGCCGGCAGCCTCGGCTCGAGCGCGGCCAAGGGTCTCGGCGCGCCGGACCCGGACACGTACGAGGGGCGCCTGAGGCCGGGCCTGACCGAGGCGGCCGCGGTTCCCGCCGCCCGCACCCGCACCGACGTCGAGCCGCGGCAGGGCTACCTGCCGCTGGACGCCGAGACCATCGCCGGGGTCGATGCGATCCTGCACATACCATCGTCACCGTGATCGAGCGGGTGGTGGATGGTCTCGTCGGCGTCTCCGTCGAGGGCCTCCTGGACGTGACGAAGGCCGTGACGATGATCCTCGCCCTGCCGCAGGCGGCGGCCGGGCGCGTCGACGCGCTCGCCGTGCCGAGCGGCCAGGGCGAGCACTGGCGCCTGGCGCACGCGATCCGGCTGTGGGAGGCGGGCCCGCACCTGCGCCGGCTGCTGCTCGCGACGACCAACGCGGCCGAGGCCACGTACGTCGAGCTGACCCTCGACCACCTGCGCGGCCTCGGTCTGCGCCGCACCGGGGGCGTGCACATCCAGCCCGAGCCGGCGGCCCACACCGGCGCGCAGGCGGTGTGGATCGCCGAGCAGGTGCGGGCGCACGGCCTCGCGAGCCTGGCGCTGGCCGTGTCGCCGTACCACCTGCCGCGCGCGTACCTCACGGTCCTCAGGGAGCTGGACCGCGCCGGCGTACGCATCCCGTTGATCCCGGTCCCGGTGGCGGTGGCCCCGCACCGGCGCGTCCCGGAGACCGGCGCGACGGCGTACGACCTGGTGCCGGGCGAGGTGCAGCGCATCCTGACGTACGCCGGCGAGGGCCGGCTCGCGACGCCGGCGGAGCTCGCGGACTACCTGCGCTGGCTCTGGGACACCCACGAGTCCCTGCTGCTGGGCGGGGCGTGACCGGCTCAGTACAGGTACACGTCCACGAGAAACGCCGCCAGCCCGGCCAGCATCGACAGCGCGACGACGCGGCGGGCCGGCGCGGTGGCGTGGGCACCGAAGCCCAGGACGATGGCGGTAACGGCAATGGTGAAGACCCCGGAGCCGGTGTCCTGCCAGCTGGCCGGCATGACGGCGATCGGGGCGTCGGTGAAGAACGTGGCGGCGTGGGTGGCGCGCAGGATCGCATTCCAGGCGATCGGACCCGCGAAGGCGCCCACGGCCGCGCCGGCCCCGGCCGGGAGCCGGGCACCCCGGTCGGCGGCCGCCACCAGGAGGCCGCCGAACAGCGCGGACAATGCTGCGCCGTAAAGAATCGCCGTCCAGCTGATCATGCCGCGGCCTGCGCTGTCCGACGCCGGCAGTGCTCGTAGAGCGCGTCGTAAACGAACAGCCCGCGCTCCAGCAGGCGCTGGTCCTCGGTCTCGACGTCGGCGCCGGCAGCGCCGATCGCGCGCACCGCCGCGCCGGACGGATGGGACCCGACGATTTCGGCTTCGTGGTCGATGAACCGGCGGATGAGCCAGGGACAGGCGATCCGGTCGACCTTCGGGCGTTCTCGTGTGACCCACTGCATGGCGGCACCTCCCGCGGCGGCAACCCCGCCATCCTACCGCCAATGTAACCGTGGTTGCATTAGGATGACCGGAAGAGGGTGTGGGCATGCGGGCGGACGCCGAGGACGGGCCGGTGGCGGTGCGGGATGTGGTGCCGCTGCGGCAGGCGGTGCGTGCGTGGGCGCTGATCTCGCTGCAGACGTTCGGCGGCCCGGCCGGGCAGATCGCGGTCATGCAGCGGCACCTCGTCGACGAGAAGCGGTGGATCGGGCAGCGGCGCTTCCTGCACGCGCTGAACTACTGCATGCTCCTGCCCGGACCTGAGGCGCAACAGCTGGCGATCTACGTCGGCTGGCTGCTCAACGGCACCGCCGGCGGGCTCCTCGCCGGCACCCTGTTCGTTCTGCCGGGCGTGCTGGCCCTGCTCGCACTCTCGATGGTGTACGTCGGATTCGGCACGACGACCGTGGTCACGGCGGTGTTCGCCGGCCTCGGCCCGGCCGTGGTGATGATCGTGGCCCAGGCGGTGTGGCGCGTCGGCCGGCGGGCGTTGCACAACCGGGTCCTCGTCGGCTTCGCCGCGGCGGCGTTCGCCGCCCTCGCCGTGTTCGGGGTGCCGTTCCCGATCGTCATCGTCGCGGCGGCCGTCGCCGGATGGGCCCTGCACCGGGTCCGGCCGGGCCTCGTCGCGGCGAGCGGCCACGCGGAACGGGCAGACGGGCCGAGTCCCCTGATTCCCGACGACGCCCTGCACCAGGCGCCGCCGTCCGGCCGCCGGACGGCGATCATCCTCGGCGTGGGCCTGGTCCTGTGGTCCGCGCCACCGGCCGCGGCCGCGGCCCTCGGCGGGCCCGGCAGCGTGCTCACCCAGCAGGGAGTGTTCTTCTCCGGCACCGCGGTGGTCACCTTCGGCGGCGCGTACGCGGTGCTCGCCTACGTCGCGCAGCGGGCGGTCGAGCACTATGCATGGCTGTCCAGCGGCGACATGGTCCACGGCCTGGCCCTCGCCGAGACGACTCCCGGCCCGCTGATCATGGTGGTGCAGTTCGTGGCGTTCCTCGGCGCCTACCACCACCCCGGCGGCCTGAACCCCTGGCTGGCCGGCGTCCTCGGCTCGCTGCTGACCACGTGGGTGACGTTCGTGCCATGCTTCCTGTTCGTCCTGCTGGGCGCCCCCTACGTGGAGCGGCTGCGCGGCAACCACGCCCTGTCCGCGGCGCTGACCGGCATTACGGCCGCGGTCGTCGGCGTGATCGCAAACCTCGGCCTGTACTTCGCGCTGCACACCCTGTTCGCCGCGAACCGGGCCATCACGGCCGGCCCGGTGCACGCTGTGGTCCCGGAGCTGGGCTCGCTGCGCCCGGCCGCGCTGGCGGTCGCCCTCGTGGCCGGACTGCTGGTGTCTCGGCCTTGCCGCCGGTCTCGCCGGCTTCGCGGGTTCCTGAAGTCCTGCTTGTGATGTAACCATGGTTACCGAGAGTCTGAGGTTGTCCCGGTGGAGCTGAGACCCATGACACACGGCGAGTCACACCCGCAGCCGGCCGCGGCCGCACCGGGCGGGCGGGTGGTGCTGTTCGTCTGCCCGCACGGCGCGGGGAAGAGCCGCATCGCGCAGGCGTACTTCGACGCCCTCCACGTCGGCGGCTGGCGCGCCGTCTCGGCCGGCACGCGGCCGCAGGCCACCGTCAGCGCCCACGCCGCGCGGCTGCTGGCCGGCACCCGGGCCGCCGCCGCGCTCGACGCCGGGCTGCCGCGGCCCGTCTCGGCGGTCCCGGACCCGGACCTCGTCGTCGCGATCGACTGCGACGAGCCCCCGATCCCCGGCGCGGTCAGCTGGCGGCTGCGGCACCAGGCGTTCGACACGCCGCTGCGTGACGAGATCCACGACCTCGTCACCGCGCTCGCCGCCGAGCTGACGGCACGCGGGACGCGCTCGTGAGCGCCGTCGGCGCGGGGCAGTGGGTGCTGCTGTCGTACCGCATCCCCCGGGAGCCCTCCAGCCCGCGCATCGCGGTGTGGCGCAAGCTCGACCGGCTCGGCGTCGCCCGCATCGGCGACGGCCTGGTCGCCCTGCCCGCCGACGCCCGCACCCGCGAACAACTCGACTGGATCGCCGAGGAGATCACCGACGCCGGCGGCACCGCCGCCATCTGGCTGGCCACCCCCGCGAGCACCGACCACGAACGCGACCTCGCCGCAGCGATGCAGCACGCCCGCGCCGCCGAGTACCGGTCCGTCCTGACCGCCGCCGCCCGGGCCGCCGCCGAACCTGCGGCGGAGCGAGCCAGAACCGCACGACGGCTGCGCGACGAACTGCGCCGCATCGACCGCCGCGACTTCTTCCCACCGGCCGACCGCGATCTCGCCCACGCCGCCGTCGCCGCCCTCACCACCGAAACGCACGGCACCACCGCGCCGGACAGCACCACGGCACCGGACAGCACCACGGCCGAGATGCCAACCGGCCGAGGTCGCCGGAGCCGGCCATGAGGTGGGCCACCCGCGCCGGCGTACACGTCGACCGCGTCGCCTGCGCCTGGCTCATCCGCCGCCACATCGACCCCGACGCCGAGTTCCACTTCGTCGACCCGGGCCAGACCGCCCCCGACGACGCCACCGCCTTCGACATGCGCGGCGCCGAGCTCGGCCACCACGGCGGCGACTGCAGCTTCGAGACCATCCTGCGCCGGTACGAACTCACCGACCCCGTCCTGTGGAAACTCGCCGAACTCATCCACGAGGCCGACCTCGACGACGAACGCTTCGACGCCCCCGAAGCCGCCGGCCTCGACGTCATCCTCCGCGGCCTGTCCATGCTCAACGACGACCAGGAAATGCTCCGCGTCGGCGGCGCGATCCTCGACGGACTCCACGAGTACCACCGCCGCCGGCTCCTCCTCGGCCGCGAACCCGCCTGACCGGACCCCGCGTCGCTGTCGCCGTCGAACGCGTCCCACCCCTGCTACGGCCGCGTTCAGTACCTGAACGTTGCGACCAGACCGGACAGCTCGGTCGACATGCGGGCGAGCTCGTTGGTGGCCTGCTGGGACTCGGTGACGCCGTGGCTGGTGACCCGCGAGGCCTCGGCGACGCCGGTGATGTTGGCGGCGATCTCGCCCACGCCGGAGGCGGCCTCGGCGACGCTGCGGCTCATCTCCGACGTCGTGGCGGTCTGCTGCTCGACCGCGGAGGCGATGGTCGTCTGGTAGTCGCTGATCCGGGCGATCACCTGCGAGATCTGCTCGATGGCGTTTACCGCGCCGCCAGTGTCGGCCTGGATCGCCTCGACCCGGCGGGCGATGTCCTCGGTGGCCCGGGCCGTCTCCTGGGCCAGGTCCTTGACCTCGGAGGCGACGACCGCGAAGCCCTTCCCGTCGTCCCCGGCCCGAGCGGCCTCGATCGTCGCGTTGAGCGCCAGCAGGTTCGTCTGCTCCGCGATCTGCGTGATGACCTTGACGACGTTGCCGATCTCGGCGGAGGACTCGCCGAGCTTGCTCATCGTCGACGACGCCGCGGCCGCGGCGGCCACCGCCTCGACCACGACCCGCGCGGCCTCGGAGGCGTTCTGCGAGATCTCCCGGATCGACGCGCCCATCTCCTCGCTGCCGGACGAGACGGTGTCGACGCTGCGCGAGACCTGTTCGGCCGCGGCCGACACGGCCTGGGCCTGCACCGAGGTCTCCTCGGCCGACGACGAGATCTGCGTGGTGACCCCCGACATCTGCTCGGCCGCGCCGGCCAGCGAGGTCGCCGAGCCGTCGATCGTCAGCACCGTCTGGCGCAGCCGGGCCAGCGCGTTGTCCAGCGACCGGCCCATGCGGCCGGGCTCGTCGTCCGACGCCAGGCCGGTGGTCGCGGTGAGGTCGCCGCGCTCCAGTGCCTCGCACACCGTCCGGACCCGGTCCAGGGCCCGGATGACGCCCCGGGCGACGATGAGGCCGAACGCCAGGGCGAGGACGATGCCCACCGCCAGCAGGACGATCGAGATGGTACGGCTGCGCTGGTAGGCGCTGCGCGCGGACGCGGCCGACTTCGCGGCGTCGGCCGACTCGGCCGAGAACAGCGCCGCGATGTCCGTGTTCATCGTCGTGAGCAGTGGTGCGATCTCGGTGTCCCGGGTGGTCTGCCAGGACACATGTCGTTGGCCGCCCCGGCCACGAGCTGCTTGGTCCTGGCGATCTGCACCCAGGTCCGGTACTTGGACATGAGCTCGTCGATCAGCTTCGGCTCGCCGGCCGGGCCGGTGCCGCGGTAGGCCGCCACCGCCGCCTCGAAGTTGCTCAGGTCCTGCAGGAACGAGTCGGTGTACTTGGCGACGGTCGGCGCGTCCTGGGAGACGGCCTGGTTCGCCAGGTCGATGCGCGCCTGGTAGAAGGAGCCCCGGATCTGCGCGATCGCGGTCACGCTGGCCACGTTGTTGGAGTAGATGCGCTGCGCCATCGCGCTCGCGTTGGACAGCGCCACCAAGCCGGTGACGCCCACCGCCAGCGCGACCGCCGCGGCGACGCCGATCGCGGTGAGGATCTTCAGCCGGACACTGAGATTGGCGAACCAACCGCGGGAAGCTGCAGCCACCGGAACCTCCACGGCGCCCGTAGTCTCAGCTCACCCCACGGTACAAAAGCGGATCTTCCTCGCGGTACAAATCCCCAAATCTAGGGGCTGTATCGAAGTGGGGGTCGGAGCGAGGCGAGGCTCAGGCGTCGGCTGGGGCCGCGCCGGGCGCGCCCCGATACCGGGGTTGTATCGGGGTGACCGCTACGGTTCCCGGCGGCGTCTGAGTCCGCCGCAGCCCGGCCATCCACTTCGATACAGCCCCTAGGCGGCTCGCAGGCCGGCCAGGAGGATGTCGAGGTAGCGGTCCTCGGCGCCGGAGTCCGCGCCCGCGGCGACCGCGTGCTGCAGACCGCAGATCAGCCGGCGTACGTCGTCGGCGGTGACGTCCGGCCGGATGGCGCCGCCCGCGCGGGCGCGGGCCAGGATCGTCTGCACCGCGCCGCCGAGCTGGGTCGTCAGGTCGGTCGTCGCGGCCAGGCACGCGGGCTGGGCCGAGGACAGCACCGCGGCCAGGGCCGGATCGTCGCGCAGCAGGCGCAGGCCGTTGCGCAGCAGGGCCGCGAAGCCGGCCGCGGGGTCCGGGTCGGCCGCACCCGCCTCGGCGTCCGCGACAAGCGTGCCCAGGCTCTCGGCCGCGAGGGCCTCCAGCAGCGCCTGGCGGTTCGGGAAGTGCCGGTACGCGGTGCCGACGCCCACCCCGGCGTCCTTGGCGATCGCGTTCATCGGCAGGTCGAGGTCGCCGCCGCGGACGCGCTCGCGGGCCGCGGCGAGCATCTGGCCGCGCACGCGGGCGGAGTCTGCGCGCAAGGTCACACTTAGAGGATAACTCATCCGCTGCGTGCTACCGTTCGGATCGCAGCGGATAATCTATCCGCTCCCGACGAGGGGACGGCATCATGGACCAGACCGGACGTACCGCAATCGTCACCGGGGCCGGCAGCGGGCTCGGCCAGGTCGTCGCGCGGCAGCTCGCCGCGCGCGGGGCGCACGTCATCGCGGCCGTACGCAACCCGGCGCGGGCGGCCGAGTTCGAGGCGTGGCCGCTCGACCTGCTCGACCTCGACTCGGTACGCGCGTTCGCCGCGCGGGTGCACGCCGAGGGCCGCGAGATCGACGTGCTCGTCAACAACGCCGGCATCGGCAACCGGCCGCGGGAGCTGAGCCCGCAGGGCTTCGAGAGCACGTTCGCCACCAACTTCCTCGGCCACTTCGCGCTCACCGGCCTGCTGCTCGACCGGATGCGCACCGACGGCCGGGCGCGGATCGTGCATGTGGGCTCCAACTTGTACCGCCACATGAAGAAACTGGATCTGGACGACCTCGCGGCCGAGCGCGGCTTCTCGAAGGGCCGCGCCTACGTCGGCTCGAAGCTCGCCACGCTCGTGTTCGGCCTCGAGCTCGACCGGCGCCTTCAGGCCGCCGGGCGCCCGATCCGGAGCCTCGTCGCGCACCCGGGCCTGGCCGACACCCCGATGAACGCGAACCTGCCGAGCCGCGCCGGCCGCGCCTTCATGGCCCTGGCCAAGGCGGCGATCGGCCGGCCCGCCGAGCGCGGCGCGATCCCGCTGCTCTACGCGGCCACCGACCCGGGCGCCCGCGCCGGCGTCTTCCTCGGCCCGCACCTGCGCCGGTCCGACGACACCGTCTACGCCGACCCGATCGTCGCGCCCGCGACCGACCCGGCCCTCGCCGAGCGCCTGTGGCGCGTCGCGCAAACCGCGACCGGCGTCGATATGCGGCTCGATCTGCAGCTATCGTGAGTCACCATGGACGCGGCCCTGCAGAAGCTGCTCGACGAGCTGTACGCCGACGGCGTCGCGTTCGACGCGACCCAGAACGACCGCCTGCTGACCCGCCGCAACCTCGAGCCCGCGAGCGCCGGGCTGCTGTGGTCCCTCGCGCAGATCACGGGCGCGCGGGAGGCGGTCGAGATCGGGACGTCCAACGGGTACTCCACGATCTGGCTCGCCGACGCGCTGGCCCGCACCGGCGGGCGCCTCACGAGCGTCGACGTGACCCCCGACCCGGCCGCCGATGAGAACCTCGTGCGGGCCGGGCTGCGCGAGAGCGTACGGCTGCACCGGGCCGACGGCGGGCAGTACCTCGGCAGCCTGCCCGACGCGGCCGTCGACCTGCTCTTCCTCGACGCCGAGCGGACCGAGTACCCGCGCTGGTGGCCGCATCCCCTGCGTGTGCTGCGCCCCGGCGGCCTGATCGTCATCGACAACGTCCTGTCCCACCCGGGCGAGGTCGCCGCGTTCCTCTCGCTGCTGCGGGACGAGCCGGCGCTGAGCGGCCGCACCGTCGACATCGGCAAGGGCCTGCACCTGGCGTGGCGCGTCGGCTGAGTGCCGCGCGGGCCCGCCCGGCGCTCGGCCGCACGGCGCCGTGTGATCGCGCGAGGTACAGCCTGCACTACCCCGATCGGCCAGTACGCTGCATCGCCGCCGGGCGTGTTCGCTCATAGCGTTCGATGTATGCCAACGATGACACGCAATCGCCGAATGATCCTGGTGGCGGCCGGCGCGTCGGCCGTGCTCGCCGGGGCCGGAGCCGCCGTGCCCGCCGCGTTCGCGGGGCCCGCTCGGGACACCGCCCAGCAGCAGCTCGACCACCTCGTGCAGGCCGACGGGTTCCCGGGCGCGCTCGCGTCCGTCCGCGGGGCCGACGGGCGCGTCCGGGAGTACACCTCCGGGCGTGGGGTCCCGGCCAACGGGCAGGTCCGCATCGGCAGCAACACGAAGACCTTCACCGCCGTCGTCGTGCTCCAGCTCGTCGGCGAGGGGAAGATCGACCTCGACCAGACGGTCGAGCACTACCTGCCCGGCATCGTGCGCGGCAACGGCAACGACGGGGCCCGCATCACCGTGCACCAGCTGCTGCAGCAGACCAGCGGCCTGCCCGACTACGACGACGTCCTGTTCACCAGGCCCGAGGACCTGGTCGGGCTGAGCCACGCGTACTTCGAGCCGCGCCGGCTCATCGACGCGGCGCTCACGAAGCCGCCGGGCTTCGCGCCCGGGACGCAGTGGGAGTACAGCAACACGAACTATGTCCTCGCCGGGCTCATCGCCGAGCGGGTCGCCCAGCGGCCAATCGGCGAGGAGATCACCCGGCGCATCATCGAGCCGCTGCGGCTGCGCGACACGTACTGGCCGGGCGTCGGCGAGCAGCGCCTGCGGGGCCGGCATCCGCAGGGGTACGTCGCCGTCGCCCCCGGCGCCCCGTGGGTCGACGTCACCGAGATGGACCCGTCGCTGGGCTGGTCGGCCGGGCAGCTGGTCTCGACCCCGGCCGACCTGCGCGCGTTCCTGGAGGCGCTCGTCGCCGGAAAGCTGCTCGAGCCGGCGCAGCAGAAGGCGATGATGACCACCGTCCCGGCGGCCGCCTTCGAGCCGACCGAGCACTGGGACTACGGTCTCGGCCTCGCCCGCCACGCGCTGCCGTGCGGCGGCGACGCCTGGGGCCACGGCGGCGACATCCAGGGCTTCGAGACGCGCAACCTCGTCACCACGGACGGCCGCAGCGCCGTGGTCGCGGTGACCGGCCTGCCCACGACCGAGCAGATGGTCGCCGACGTGTCGAACGCCGTGGACGCGGCTCTGTGCTGAGTCACCGCTCGGCGTAGGGATCGGCCCACTCGTACCGGTCCGGCTCATCGAGGCGCTCCAGCTGGCGGGGGGTCAGCTGGAGCGCCACGCCGTCGAGGGCCGCGTCGAGTTGGTGGAGCTTGCTGCCGCCGAGCATCGGGCGCAGGCCGCGGCTCAGCAGCCAGGCGAGCACCACCTGGCCCCGGGCCGCGCCGGTCTCGGCGGCGACCGCGTCGAGGGCGGCGAGCCGGGCCGTGTTGCCCGGGTGGTCGTACACCGCGGGGATGGCCTTCTCCGGGTTGTCGTAGGCGCCGGAGAGCAGCGGCGTGTACGCCCACACGTCCATCCCGTGCTCGGCGGCGTGGTCGGCCTGCTCGTCGCTGAGCACGCCGAAGCGGTGCACGACGCCGGGTGGGAGCGTTCCCGGCCGCGGGCGCAGGTAGGACGCGTTGAGCTGGAGCGCGTCGAACGGCGTGGCCCCGATCGCACGGGCGTGCGCACGGCCGCGCTCGACCAGCCACGCCGGGAAGTTCGACACGCCGAACCGGTCCGCGGCCAGGCCCGCGAGCGCCTCCACGGTCTCCTCGATCGGCACCGACCGGTCCTCCCGGTGCAGCCACAGCAGGTCGACCCGGTCGATCCCGAGCCGGTCGAGACTGCCGGCGAACGCATCGTGTACCGCCGCCGCGGAGAGCCCCTCCCGGCGCGCCGGCCACGACCCGGGCTCGATCGGCTCGGCCCCGAGCTTGGTGGCGATCCGGACCCGCGCCCGCACGCCGGGCCGGGCCGCGAGCCAGCGCCCGAGCACCCGCTCGCTGCCGCCGCCCCGGCCGTCGGCACTGGCCCAGAACGCGTAGCAGTCGGCGGTGTCGATCCACACGCCACCCCGCTCGACGAACCGGTCCAGCAGCGCGAACGATGTCGCCTCGTCGATGGTGGTACCGAACATCATCGCCCCGAGCACGAGCGGGGACGGCGTCGCGTCACTCATGCGGCCGACCCTGCCACCTGGAGCGCACTCCAGGTCAAGCGCGCGGTGTCTACAGGTGCGGAAGATGGATCGGCGGCGGGACGGCGTGCTGGATCCGATCGCGCACGGCGTTGCGCGCGCGCTCGGACGCTTCCGGCGAAGTGCCGACGGCACACACCGCGATCCAGGTACCCCCGCCGTTCTCGTACGGAGCGACGGTGACGGTCACGACGCAGTCGCCCCGTCCGCCGATCGCGAGATACGGCTCGTCGGTCGTCCACACCTCGAAACGCTCCCCCTGCAGGGCCTGCAGGGCGAGATACCGGCACAGCTCCGCCGGGTCGCCCCGGTCGAACGTCCCCCAGTTGGTGATCATTTCAGCGCCGTCCCATCGTCCGGTACCCAGAGTTCGGCCACACGGTCCGCGAGGTCGGCGACGCACAGGTGGTCCGGCCGGCCGTGAACCTCGGGATGCACGAAGCGCCCGCGGTCCCCGGCGGGCTTCTCCTCCTCGACGACGATCCGGTTGGCCCGCGCGAACGGGTCCTGCCGCACCCCCGTGAGCTGCCAGCTGACCTCGAGGCCCGGCTCGCCGCCGCCGATCCGGAACCGGTTGTCCCGCATCTTCGCGGCGATGTAGACCGGCGCGTGGCGCCCGATGCAGGTCAGCTGGTACCTGAAGTCGGTGTTCAGCGCCTCGCACCACTCCGGCAGGAGCACCGTGGCCTCGCCCCGCTCGTCGAGCTCGACGAGCCCGTCGTAGATGTTCTTCATGTCCGTCGACTCGACGCCGGAGTGGTTGAGGTACTTGTTGTCCGGGTCCAGCGGATGGTCGATCCGGAACGCGAGGGCGCCCTTCGTGAGCGTTCCCGACACCTTCACGTCGCCGCGGAAACTGCCGGCGATCGGCCCGCTGGCCAGGATTCCGATGTTGGTCCCGGCGAAGACGCCACCGGCGGCGCCGTTGCCCCAGACGCCGTAGTTGCCGTTGCTCTTGCCGACCACGCCGTGCACGGAGCCGCTCTCGCCGTACACGCCGTAGCCGCCCGCGCTCACGCCCTGCACGCCGTTGCCGTTGTTCGAATGGCCGGCGACCCCCGGGCCCCCGCGCCCCCCGCCGGCGTTGTCGCCGTACACCCCGCTGGCGCCGGAGTTGCTCGTGTACCCCGCGACCCCGTTGAGCGCGCCGCGGCCCAGCACCCCGTCCGATCGGCTGCTGGTGCCCAGCACGCCGGGGTCGAACTCGCCCCGTCCCTCGACCCCGAGGTTGCCGATCCCCAGAACTCCGTGGTTCAGCCCTTCCGCGCGGATCGCGTCGCCGCCCCGGTTCGAACCGCCCGGTGCGAACACATGAATTCCGTCGGCCGAGCCGCCGACGTCGTTGATCTTCAGGACGAAGTCGTTCGTAAAACTCTCATACGCGCTGTGCCCGACGATCTCCGTGCCGTTGTACGCCTGGTTGGTGCTTTCCAGCGAAAGGTCCGACACTCCCACCACCTCTTCTCGACGCCCGTACCGAGCCTGGACCCGGCCGGTGGGTCACGATGTTGTCGAAATGTTGTCGCCGGGCCTCACGATGGATCTGGTGATGTGATGGAGATCCGTCTGCTCGGACCGGTCGAGCTGGTGGGCCCGGCCGCCGTGCCGCTCGGGCCGCCCCAGCGCCGGGCCGTCTTCGCGGCGCTCGCCTATGACGTGCGCCGGGTCCTGACGGCCGAGACCCTCGTGGACCGGGTCTGGGGCGACCGGCCGCCGGACGGCGCCCGCCGTGCGCTGCACGCGCACATCGCACGGCTGCGACGGGTCCTCGAGCCGCTGGACCCCGCCGGCACGGTCGGGATCCGCCGGCAGTCCGGCGGGTACGTGCTCGACGCCCGGCCCGAACTCGTGGACCTGCACCGTTCGGCGGCGCTGGCCGAGCAGGCCGCGCGCGACCGGCCGCCCGGCGGGGACCGGGTCGGGCCGCTGCGCGAGGCGCTGCGGCTCTGGCGCGGTACGCCGCTGGCCGGGGTGCCCGGCGACTGGGCCGCACACGTCCGGCACGACCTGCGGCAGCAGCGCCTCGAGCTGGCCATCCGCTGGGCCCAGGCCGAGCTCGCGGCCGGCGACCCGGCCGCGGTCCTCACCCCGCTGCGCCGGCTCGTCACCGAGCACCCGCTGGTCGAGCCGCTGACCGCGCTGCTGATGCGGGCGTTGTCGGCCCTGAACCGGACCCCGGAGGCGCTGGACTGCTACGCGGCGACCCGCGACCGGCTGCTCGCCGAGCTGGGCGCCGACCCGGGCCGGGCACTGCGTGAGGTGTACCGCGGCATCCTCCGCGCCGGCCACGCGCCCCCGCCGGAGACCGCCACGGCACCCGCCGCCGGGCCGGCGCA
The DNA here is from genome assembly GCF_049995355.1 of Dactylosporangium sp. McL0621. Taxonomy (NCBI): domain Bacteria; kingdom Bacillati; phylum Actinomycetota; class Actinomycetes; order Micromonosporales; family Micromonosporaceae; genus Dactylosporangium; species Dactylosporangium sp. McL0621. The sequence goes on along the minus strand of NZ_CP188259.1, from coordinate 5,526,140 downwards.
GCTGCCGATGGACGTGCCCGGGTTCGTGGCCCGCGAGGCCGAGCTCGCCCGCCTCGACGCGATCCTCGCCGACGAGGCGGCGATGCGCGCGACGCCGCGGGTGGTCGTGATCTCCGGCATGCCCGGCAGCGGAAAGTCCGCCCTGGCCCTGCACTGGGCGCACCGCATGCGCGCCGCCTTCCCGGACGGGCAGCTCCACGTCAACCTGCACGGGTTCGACCCGCGGCGCCCGCCCGCCGACCCCGACGCCGCCGTGCGCGGCTTCCTGGACGCCTTCCGGGTGCCCGCGGGCGAGGTCCCGGCGACCGCCGAGGCCCGGTCCGCGCTGCTGCGCAGCCTGCTCGCCGATCGGCGGGTCCTGCTGGTGCTCGACAACGCCCGCGACGTCGGCCAGGTGCGTCCGCTGCTGCCCGGGGGGCCGGGCTGCGTCGTCCTGGTGACCAGCCGCCATCGGCTCAGTGGGCTCGTCGCCCGCGAGGGGGGCCTGCCCGCTGGTCCTGGGTCCGCTGGCGGATGCCGGAGCGCGGTCGCTGCTGGAGTACCGCATCGGCGTGCAACGTGCGGCCGCGGAGCCGGAGCCGCTGCACGAGATCGTCGCCCGCTGCGCCGGCCTGCCGCTGGCCCTGAGCATCGTCGCCGCGCGCGCCGCCCTGCAGCCGCACCTGCCGCTGTCCGCGTTCGCCGGCGGGCTGCGCGGCGCGGCCGGCGGCCTGACCGCGTTCGCCGACGACGACCCGGCCGTCGACGTCCGCGCGGTGTTCTCGTGGTCGTTCGACCTCGTGCCGCCCGCCGCCGCCCGGCTGTTCCGCCTGCTCGGCCTGCACCCGGGCCCGGACCTCACCGTCCCGGCCGCCGCCGGCCTGGCCGGGGTGACGCCGGACGCCGCCGGGCGCATGCTGGCCACCCTCGCCCGCGCTCACCTCGTGGACGAGCATCGCGCCGGCCGGTACACCCTGCACGATCTGCTCCGTGCCTACGCGGCCGAACAGATCGCGGCCCGTCCGGCCGGCGAGCGCGACGGGGCCCGCCGGCGCATCCACGACCACCACCTGCACTCGGCGTGCGCGGCCGCGGCGCGTCTCGGCCCACAGCGTGACCCCATCGCCGCCGGCGCGCCGGCCGAGGGCGTGACCCCCGAACGGTTCGCCGGCCTGGCCGCCGCCATGACCTGGTTCGACGCCGAGCACGAGGTCCTGACGGCGGCGATCGCGCAGGCGTACGACCTCGGCCTCGACGTCCTCTGCTGGCAGCTGGCCTGGGCCGTCGACACCTTCCTCGAACGGCGCGGCCGCTGGCACCAGAGCCTGGCCGTGCAGACCCTCGCCCTGCGGGCCGCGACGCGCGCCGCCGACCGGGCCGGGCAGGCCCGCGCGCACGGCGCGGTCTCCCGGGCCCACGGACGGCTCGGCCGCGTCCACGGCCGCCGCGACCACATCGACGCCGCCGGCGTCCATCTCGACCACGCGACCGCGCTGTTCACCGCCCTCGGCGACGACGCCGGCGTGGCCCACATGCACCGCATCAGATCGGGGCGCGCGGCGAACGAAGGGGACTCCGCGGCCGCCATCGCCCACGCCCGTGAGGCGCTGCGGTTGTACCGCCGGGTGCGCGACCGGGGCGGCGAAGCGGACGCGCTCAACCTCATCGGCTGGTACCACGCGGAGCTCGGCGACCAGGCCGCCGGCCTCACCCACTGCGAGCAGGCGCTGGAGCTGTACGCGGACGGCAACGACCCGTGGGGCCGGTCCGCGACCCTGGACAGCATCGCGTACGCCAAGCACCGCCTCGGCCGGCACACCGAGGCCATCGACGTCTTCGGTCAGGCCCTGGAGATCATGCATGCGATCGGCGATCGGCGCGCCGAGGCCGCCATCCTCGGCCGGCTGGGCGACGCCCACGACGCGGCCGGGCACCCCGGCGACGCGGCCGACGCCCGCCGGGCCGCCCGGTCCCTCCTGGCCGAACTGACCACCGGCTGACCGGTTCGGCCCGATATCCTGCGATGATGACGGACGGGTTGGAGCGGGCGGTCGAGCTCTGCGAGGCGCTCGGGGAGATCTTCTGCCTGACGTTCGTGCGGGGCCTCGACGCCCGCGAGGCACTGACCCGGATGGGCGCGTACCCGGACACGTTCGCGGAGCTGAGCCCCGAGGAGATGTACGAGCGGCAGAGCTCGTTCGACGCCGGCTATCCGAGCCTCGCCGGCGCCGTCACCCGGGACGGCTGGACGGTGTGCCTCGAGCCGGACGGCTTCGAGTGCGCCGGCCCGCTGCTGGCCACCGTCTCGCACGGCACCGAGGCGGTGTCGGTGCTGCGCCACGACTACGCGTCGCCCCGCTTCACCTACGCCGTCGACGGCGAGGAGGTGACCGGGTTCGATCCCGGCTATCCGCACGAGTTCTGGGGCACCGACCCCGGCCGCCTGACCGCGCAGCTGCACGCGGTGGGCCTCGGACCGATCGCCCCCGCCGACGAGGGCCCCGACGAACCGGTCGCCCGGGCCGTGCTCCTGGCCGCCACCATCGCCGGCGGCCTGCCCAGCCCGGACGCCTTGACCGGCCCGATGCTGTCGGCCCAGTTCGACCCGTGGTTCACCGCGGCCCGCCCGAGCGGCGGCTCCCTGTCACCGGACCCGTTCGGGCAGCGTCCGCAGCGGGCCGAGCTCGTCGCGGCCGTCGACGCCGCCAGCCCGGAGGCGAAGCGGGCCGTGGCCGTCGCGGAGGCCCGCCGCATCGCCGGGCTGCTGCGGGTCGCCGACGCGCCCGGTCTCGCCGACACGCTCGCCGCCGCCGAGGCCGGCCGGTTCCCCGGGGTACCGGTGGCGTCGCCGCTCGGCCGCGAGGTCCGCGGCTGGCTGCGGTACGCCACGACCGCCGGTCAGTCCCTCAACGACCACGCCGGCCAACGGATGACCGACGCCGACCGGCAACGGGGCTACCTGTTCGGCTGGTTCACCCTGGCCCTGCGCGGCGCGCTGTACCCCGACCCGGACATCGCGGTGCGGACGGCGCTCTATCCCCTCAGCACCGGCCCGGCTCCTCTCACCGATCCGGCCGCCCACGCGGCCGTCGTGGCCGGCCTGGCCCGCTAGCACGGAGACTCCGTCCGGACGTTCATGCGTTCGCCGGGCCGCACGAAGATGCTGAGGATCTCGACGGGCCCGTCGCCCGTGCTGCCGAACCAGTGCGGCTCCTGGGTGTCGAACTCGGCGACCTCGCCGGCGTCGAGGGTCCAGTCCCGGCGGCCGACGACGAGCCGCATGCGCCCGGACAGGACATAGATCCATTCGTGTCCGTCGTGCGCCCGCGGCTCCGGGTCGGCCTTCCCGGCCGGGATGACGATCTTCCACGCCTGCACGCCGTCGGGTTGCCGGGTCAGCGGGATGACCGTCCGGCCTTTGAGGAGCCCGGGTTTGAGGCGGATTCGCGGGTCGCCGACCTCGGGGGCGCCGACGAGGTCGTCCAGCGGCACCCGGTACGCCAGCGACAACGCGAGCAGGATTTCCAGGGTCGGCCGGCGTTGCCCGTTCTCGAGCCGCGACAGCGTGCTCTTCGAGATGCCCGTGATCTCCGCGAGGCCGGTCAGGGTGATCCGGCGCTGGGCGCGGAGTCCCTTGAGCCGGGACCCGACCTGGTCGAGCGCGACGGCGATCGCCGTGGGCATGTCCTGCACGGGGTCTATCCCACGCCGGTTTCCCGGAAACAGCAACTTTCGTTGGCCGGCGGCCGGGATGGCTCGAACCTGGTGACATGACTTACGACGTAGCCGTCATCGGTGGCGGCGCCGCGGGGTTGTCCGCGGCACTCGTGCTCTCCCGGGCTCGGCGCAAGGTCCTCGTGGTGGACGCGGGCATGCCGCGCAACGCGCCGGCCGCTCACATGCACGGCTACCTGTCGCGCGACGGTACGCCACCCATGGAGCTGCTGGCGGCGGGCCGTCGCGAGGTGCGGGGCTACGGCGGTGAGATCATCGCCGGTACCGTCACCGCGGTCACGCCGGGCCGGGACGGATTCTCGCTCGTCCTCGCCGGTGAGGGGCCCATCCGGGCCCGGCAGCTCCTGGTCACGACCGGCCTGCGCGACGAGCTTCCGGACCTCCCGGGGCTTCGGGACCGATGGGGCCGCGACGTCCTGCACTGCCCGTACTGTCACGGCCACGAGGTCCGCGACCGCCGGCTCGGCGTTCTCGGGGTGACGCCGGCGGCGGTACGGTACGCGCAGATCGTCCGGCAGTGGACCGACGACCTCGTCTATCTCAGCCCGCCCGGCACGCTGGCCGCCGCCCAGCGCACCCGGCTGGCGGCCCGCGGCATCGAGGTCGTCGAGGGCACCGTCGAGCGACTGGTCGTCGCGGACGATCGCCTGCGCGGTGTGCGGCTGGACGACGGGCGTGACGTACCTTGCGACGCCTTGTTCGTGCCGCCCCGGTTCGTGCCCAACAACCGCCTCCTCGTCGGTCTCGGCTGTGCCACCGACGGCGACGGCTGGATCGCCACGGACGCCACCGGCCGCACCTCCGTCCCCGGCGTCTGGGCCGCCGGCAACGTCACCGACCCTCGCGCCCAGGTCATCACCGCCGCCGGGGCCGGCTCCGCGGCCGCCGTCGCCATCAACGCCGACCTCGTGGACCAGGACGTGGACAACGCCGTCCGCGCCGCCGCGACCATCGGCGCCGTCACCTCCTGAAGGAGTCACCATGGCCTCCGCGCCGAACGCCCCGTCCGCCGGGACGCGCCCGCCGACCAAGCACGAGCTGGCCGCGATGATCTGGCTGGCCGTGTTCCCGACCCTCACCGTACTGAATCTGGTGCTCGGTCGCTGGCTCGCCCCGATGTCACCCGTCCTGCGTACCTTCGTGCTGGCCACGATCGCCGTGCCGATCGTCATCTACGGCCTGATGCCACAGCTGCACCGGCTGCGCGGCCGCGTGCTCGGCGGTAGGGGAACCCGGCCACCCAGGTAGTCGTATCTCGGCCGTTCCGGCCCGGGTGCCCCGCCGGTCGACCTACAGTCGCGGTCATGGCGGCTGGCACGAAGGACGACCCGTGGGTACTGCGTACCCCGCCCGGGTCCTCGGAGTACACGATGTACCGCGACGAGGCCGCCGACCCGCCGGCGCTCGTGTGCCAGGTCGGCTCGACGCGTTTGACCTATCAGCTCCGGGCGATCGAGGACCTGCACGCCTGGCTGCGGGAGCAGGACGACTGGGTGCCGCTCGGCGCGGCGGACGAGAACAAGCCGGCCGCCGACGGCACGGTGGAGGCATGGGGCCGGTCGCCGGGCAACCCGGTCGGCGGCTGGTACGGGCTGCGCAAGGGCTACCGCGGCCGGTTCGGGATGTACCTGCCGCCGCTGCTGGAGGAGCTCGGCCGGGCCGAGCTGACCCACGACGCGCGGAACAACCGGATGCGCGCGATCTGACCGGGCCCTACGACGCCCGGCCGCTCACGCGCCGCCCCATGGCCGTGTCGGCTGGAGCACCGCCTCGCGCAGGGCGCGGCTGCGAAGGTGGGTGATCTGCTGGTACTCGGGGTCGGCGACCAGCCGGCTGAACGCCCGCCGGTTCGGGTACCGCACCAGCAGCACCGCGTCCCACTGCTGACCGTCCTCGGCGACGAGGGCGGGCCCGCCGTCGCCGGCGTAGACGACTTCGGCCCCGTACCGCGGTGCGATGGTCCGGCTGAAGGCGCGGGCGTACTCCTGGTACAGCGCACGGCCGCCCTCGGCGAACCGCAGCAGGTTGAGCATCACCACCGGCTCGTCGGGGTCCTCGGCCAGGAAGGCGGCGAAGTCCGGGCCGGTCGGGTCGACAGCCATGCGCACGAGTGTATGCGTGCGAGGTGCCGGACGAGGCGTGGTCACCCGATCAGCGGCAGCGTCATCGCGTAGGCGACCAGCAACAGCGCCGCCTCGATCCGGGTCACCCGGTACCGCCGGTACAGCACCAGCCAGGACACCAGCGTCACCGCGACCATCGCGGCGAGAACCGGGTAGCCGAGCCGCGCGGGCTCCCCGCGCCCGGCCAGGCCGACCAGGCCGCCGCCGGCCACGCTGTTGAACAGGTTGCTGCCCAGCAGGTTGCCGACCAGGAGATCACCGTCGCCGCGCCGTTGTGCCTGCACGGCCGTGAACAGCTCCGGGAGCGATGTCCCGAACGCGACGACCGTCAAGCCGATCACCGCCGGCGCTACGCCGAGGCCGCCCGCCACCACGGCGGCGCCCCAGGTGAGCAGCTGGGCCCCGCCGAGCGTGGCGGCCAGCCCGAGGATCGTCCGTACGGCCTCGAGGGACTTCCGGGCCGGCCGCGCCCCGGAGTCCAGGAACGACCCGACCTCGGCCGGCATCGGGTCGTCGGCTCCGGCCCGTGCAGTGCGCAGCACCAGCACGGTCGCCCCTACCGTCGCCAGGGCGAGGACCGCACCCGCGGCCCGGCCGAGGCCGACGAACGCGGCTACCGCGAACAGCAGCACCCCGGCGACGGCGAACGGCGCCTCCCGGCGCGGCACGGACGATCGCACGGCGATCGGCCGGACCAGGCCGGCGATACCCAGGATGAGCGTGAGATTGATGATGTTCGAGCCCACGAGATTGCCCAGGGCGAGGTCGGCATGACCGTGGGCGGCGGCGAGCGTGGAGACCACGAACTCCGGTGCGCTCGTGCCGAGCCCGATGATCACGACACCGACGACGATCGGCGCGACACCGTACCGGCGGGCCAGGCGGCCGGCGCCGACCACGAGCTGGTCGGCGCCCGCGGTCAGGATGAGCAGGCCGGCCAGCACGGCCGCCAGCGATGTTGTCACGGGCTCGTCCCCCACCTCGTCGGGCAGCGTATGACCTGCCGCCGACCAGGCTTCCCGGCACACCGGGTCTCACGGTAGCGCCGCGCCGCAAGGCATCGCCCAGCGTCAGGCCGCGGCGAGGAAGGCGTGCACCGCGGAGATGACCACCGATCCCTCCCCGACGGCGGAGGCGACCCGCTTGACCGAGCCGGCGCGGACGTCGCCGACGGCGAACAGGCCCGGCACCGACGTCTCGAACGCCCCGTGCGTCGCCACGAAGCCCTTGTCGTCGAGCTCGACGCCCGCGTCGCGCAGCCAGCCGGTACGCGGGACCGCGCCGATCATCAGGAACAGCCCGCCGGCCTCGACGTCGACGTCCCGGTGCGCGATCCCGTCCCGCCAGGTGAGGTGGGTCAGCCGGTCCTCGCCGCGCGCGGCGGCCAGTTCCGACCGGGGGTGGACGGTGATCCGTTCGTGGTGGGTCAGCCGTTGCGCGAGGTAGCTGGACATGGTCTCCGTGAGGTCGTCGCGGCGGATGAGGACGTGGACGCGGTTCGCGTGCCGGGTGAGGAACAGGGCGGCCTGGCCCGCCGAGTTGGCCCCGCCCACGACGACCACGTCCCGGCCGAGGCAGGCGCGGGCCTCGATCTCGGTGGCGGCGTAGTAGACGCCCCGCCCTTCCAGGTCGGCGACGCCGGGGAGGTGCGCCAGCCGCCGGTACCGCACGCCGCTCGCGACGACCACGGCGCGCGCGGCGACGCCGGTCTGGTCGTCCAGCCGGACGAGGAACCCGTCGGGGCCGCGCGACAACCCGGTGACCGAGCGGGGACAGACGAGCCGGGCCCCGAACTTCACCGCCTGTACCATCGCCGACCGGGCCAGTTCGCGGCCGGAGATCCCCCGCGGGAAGCCCAGGTAGTTCTCGATCCGCGACGAGGTGCCGGCCTGCCCGCCCGGGGCGACGTCGTCGACGAGCACGACGTCGAGGCCCTCGGAGGCGCCGTAGACGGCCGCGGCCAGGCCCGCCGGCCCGGCCCCGACGACGAGCAGGTCGCACCAGGCGTGGTCGGCGAGCCCGCCGAGGTCGAGTCCGACGGCGGTGGCCAGGTCGCGGGCCGTCGGCTCGGTCAGGACCTGCCCCTGCCCCGTCACCACGGCCGCGCCCGCCGCCGGGAGCGCGCACGTCGCCGCGAGGTCGGTCCACGCGGGCGCGTCGGAGCGCAGTACCAGCCGGTAGGGCACATGGTTGCGCTCGGCGAACTCCTGCAGCCGGCGCAGGCGGACGTCGTCGTCGCCGGCGAGGACCAGGCCGCCCTCGCCCCACCGCGACAGCATGCGCCGGCGGGCGTCGAACGCGGACAGCAGCACGTCGCCGAGCTCCACCGCGGTCGCGATGATGCGGCGCAGGTCCGCGACCCCCACCCGCAGCAGCGTGGTACCGGCCATGGCGACGCCGGCGAGGAAGGCCGGCTGCCCCATCAGCATGCCGAGCTCGCCGACGAAGTCGCCGGGCTCCACCACGACCACGACCCGGTCGTCGCGCCGGTCCACGAGGCAGACCCCGCCGGCGAGGACGACGTACAGGTCGTACGGCTCGCCGCCGTCCCACAGGATCTCGCCCGGTTCCGCGGAGACCACCCGGCCCGCCGCTTCCAGCAGCCGCCGGTCGTCCTCGCCGAACTGCGGCCAGGACTCGGCGTCGACGCCGTCGGCGCGCCGCGAGGAGTAGCGCGTCCGCTCGTCGGGGGCTGGTGCGCTGCTCATCGGGCTCCTCCAAAGGTTCGGCACCTGGGCCTAGAGTAAAGCCCATGATCCTCGTGACCGGCGGCCTGGGCATGATCGGCGCGCACACCGCCCGGGCGCTCGTCGACCTGGGGCACGAGGTCGTGGTCACCGCCCACCGCCGGGCCGGCGTACCGTCATTCCTCGCCGGCAAGGTCGCCGTGGAGCCGCTCGACGTCACCGACCGCGACGCCTTCCTCGCCCTCGCCGACCGGCACGACATCGGCGACATCGTCCACCTAGCCGGCTCCATCCCCGGCGAGAACCCGGTCGACTACTTCCGCGCCGACACGACCGGCCTGCTCAACGCGCTCGACGCCGCCCGCACCTGGGGTGTGCGCCGCTTCGTGGTGGCCGGCAGCCTCGGCGTGTACCTCGGCCGCACCGAGATCCCGTGGCACGAGGAGCTTGCGCTGCCCGCCGCGGAGTCGCCGCATCCGATCATCGCGTTCAAGAAGGCCGTCGAGCCGCTGACCCTCGACGGCCTGCGCGGCACCGGCGTGCAGCCGGTCGTCCTGCGCATCGGCAGCGTCTGGGGACCGCTGATGGATCCGGAGTCGCCGTTCAACCCCATGATGCCGTACCTCAACGCCGTCCTCCGCGGCGAGCGGCCCGCGCCCCGGTACGCCGGCGACGGCGGCGACAGCTGCTACGCGCCCGACGCCGGCCGCGCGATCGCCCTGCTGACGACCGCGCCGGCGCTGCGGCACCGGATCTACAACGTGTCCAGCGGCCGGCGGACCACGAACCGCGACCTGGCCGCCGCCCTCGAGGCGATCGTCCCCGGCCTGCGCCTCGAGCTGCGCCCCGGCGCCGGCGGCGACCCGTACCTCGACATCACCCGGCTCACCGCGGACACCGGCTTCACGCCCGCGTTCGACATCGCCGCGGCCGTCGCCGACTACGTCGCGTGGCGCGCCGCCAACCCACGCTGAAGGAGATCGCCCGTGGCAATCCGGCGAATGGACAACGTACTCATCGTGGTCGAGGACCTCGACGCCGTCATCGCGTTCTTCGTCGAGCTCGGCATGGAGCTGGAGGGCAAGGGGCCGGTCGAGGGGCCCTGGGTGGAGCGCGTCATCGGCGTCTCGGATGTCCGGCAGGACGTCGCCATGCTGCGGATTCCGGGCGCCCCCGGCCGCATCGAGCTGGCGCAGTTCCACCAGCCGGCCGCGATCCGCGCCGAGCCGAAGGTCGCCCCGGCGAACACGCTGGGCATCCGCCGGGTCATGTTCGCCGTCGACGACATCGACGAGGTCGTCGCCCGCCTGCGCGGCCACGGCGCCGAGCTCGTCGGCGAGGTGGTGCGGTTCGAGGACATCTACCGGCTCTGCTACCTCCGCGGTCCCGAGGGCATCATCGTCGGGCTGGCCGAAGAGCTCGGCTGAGGCGCGGCGCACGCTGTCCGCGGGGCCGCGCGGTACGTACCATGGGGGCGTGAAGCGCGGCGTTCGCGTCCTGCGTTCGCGCAAGTGGAACCTGGTGGCCGTCCTGGCGCTGCTGGGTTTCGCCGTGCTGTGCGGCGCGCTCGGCATCTTCGAGGACCCGGGCGCCGCCGATCACGACACCGGCCTGGTCATCTGGGGCGCCGGCGCGCTGCTGTGCCTCGCCGGCGCGGTCCGCGTGTCGATGGTCGGCGTGATCCCGACCGCGACGGGGCTCAAGGTCCGCGAGCTGCTGTCCACGACCTACCTGCCCTGGGAGTGGCTGTCGCACGCGGATGTGCGGGCCAACCACCAGCGGATGACGTCCGGCCCGACGCTGTACAACCCGACGATCCACTATGTCGTCCCGCCGCAGCGCGACCGTCTGACGGTCACCGTCACGGCGCTCGGCGCGTACCGCCGCGGGGTGGCCCAGGCCTGGGCGAACGACCTGAACGCGATGATCCGCCAGCACAAGGGCTGAGGGCTAGGCCGGCGCGATGTAGGCGAGCACGGCCAGCACCCGGCGGTGGCTCTCCCCCGTGTCGAGGATGCGCAGCTTCTGGAAGATGGTGCGCATGTGGCTCTCCACCGTGCGCTCGCCGAGGTGCAGCCGCGCCGCGACCGCCAGGTTCGAGTGGCCCTCCGCCACCAGCGCGAGGACCTCGCGCTCCCGCTCGCTGAGCAGCGCCAGCGGGTCGTCGCGGCGGCCCGGGGCCAGCAGCGCGCCCACCACGTCGGGGTCGAGGGCCGAGCCGCCCCCGGCCACCCGGCGCACCGCGTCGAGGAAGTCGTCGACGCGCAGGACGCGGTCCTTGAGCAGGTACCCGAAGCCGCCCGAAGCGACCAGGGACACCGAGTGGCGGGTCTCCACGTGCTGGGACAGCAGGATCATCGGCAGGCCGGGGTGGGTCTCGCGCAGCTGCCGGGCGGCCCGCGCGCCGTCGTCGGTCATCGTCGGCGGCATCCGGATGTCGATGACGGCGAGGTCGGGCGCCTGCTCGTCGACGGCCCGCAGCAGCGCATCGGCGTCGCCGACCGCGGCCGCGACCTCGTGCCCCGCGTCGGTGAGCAGGCGGATGATGCCCTCGCGGAAGAGCACCGAGTCGTCGGCCAGCACGATGCGCATCAGTTCTCCTCCGGGAGTACGGCGCCGGGAATTCGGACCTCGATGCGCGTGCCGCCGCCGGGCGGGCTGTCGACCCGCAGGGTGCCGCCCAGCGACGCCACCCGGTCCCGCACGGCGGTCAGGTCACCGGCGCCGCCGACGCCGTCGTCGGCGACCGCGGCCAGCAGGGCGCCGTCGTCCGTCGGGGCCACGGTGACGTCGACGCAGCCGGCCCCGGCGTGCTTGAGGGCGTTCGCCCACGCCTCGGCGACCGCGAAGTAGACGGTCGTCCCGACGGCCTCGGTGGTCCGCACGTCGGCCACCCGGACCCGCACGTCCAGCGGGGCGTCGGCGACCAGGGCCCGCACCGCCGCGGGCAGCCCGTCGTCGAGCCGGCTCGGGCGCAGGCCGTGCGCAAGCTGACGCAGCTCGGCGATTGTCGCCTCGAGCGCCTCAACGGCAAGATCGAGGTCACGGTACGCGGGGCTGTCCGCCGCGAGCCCGCGCTGGGTGGAGCGCAGGCGCATGCCGACGCTGACGATCCGCTGCTGCGCGCCGTCGTGCAGGTCCCGTTCGAGCCGCCGGCGCTCGGCCGCGCCCGCCTGCAACAGCCGGGCCCGGCTGTCGCGCACGTCGCGCAGGGCCTCGCGCAGCTCCAGCCGCAGCCGGCTGACCTCGATCGGCAGCCGGGCGGCGAGCGCGAGCTCCCGGGCCCGGCGCAGGCGGCGCGGCGAACCGGCCGACAGCACCAGCTCGCCGACGTCGGTGGCGCCGGAGCGCAGCGGCACCACCCGGCCGGGCTCGCCGCCGACGGGGTCGGGCGTACCGTCGAGGCGGACGAACGCGTCGCGGCCGGGCAGGCGCAGCCGCAGCCGCAGCCCGGGATCGCCCAGCACCGAGCGGAACACGTCCTCGGCCCGCTCCGGTTCGGCCGCGCCGTCGCGCACCTGCTGCACGAAGCGCTGCACGCGGGCCTCGCCCACGTACCGGTCGCGGTCGACGAACCGCCCGACGAGCGTGTTGAGCCGCCGGTGCATGGGCAGCAGCACGAGGGCGGTACCGAACGCGGCGGCGGCGGTGCCGAGCCGGCGATCGGGCACGGCCTCGCCGATCAGGGTCACCGCGAGCGCGAACACCCCGGCCGACCCGAGCGTGGTGAGCACCCAGGCCAGAGTCGAGCCGATGAGCCGGTCGATGTCGAGCAGGTCGTGCTGCAGTACCGCCACCACGATCGCGGCCGGCAGCGCCAGCAGCAGCGCCGCGAACAGCCCGAGGTACGCGAACCCGGGCGGCGCCCCCAGCCCCTGCGCGACCCAGCCGGCGGCCTGCAGGATCGGCACACTCAGCGCGCCGAGCATCAGCCAGCGCACCCGCTGCCGGGTCGTATCGTCGCCCCGGCGGTAGTGCACGATGAGCGCGGTGACGGCCGCGGCGAGCGCGGCGAGCACGACCGCGTACCCGGTGAGCGCCAGCGGCAGCCAGTACCGCCCGTTCATCAGCTCCGACGACAGCAGCGCGTGCACGTACACCCCGGCGGCGACGCAGCCCGCGGGCACGAGCCGCCAGCGCCGCCCGGTCGGCAGCCCCGACGGGAAGACCAGGCACAGCGCCACGAAGCCGGCAAGGTTCCAGACCCAGGCGCCCCCGCCGAACCGCCCCCACTCCTGCATCCAGAACGCGGCCGCCGGCGCCGCCCCGACCCAGGCCAGGGCCGGCCCGACGGGGCTGTCGGGCGCGCGCCGCCCGAGCAGCGCACCCAGGGCGACCGGAACGGCCAGTAGCGAGCCGATCACGGCCAGCACGAACGGACCGTCGCCCCCGGCGCCGCTGAGGGCCTGCCCGACCACGCCGGCCAGGTAGACCGCCACGGGCAGCAGGACCGGCACGGGTCCATCATGACCGAGCGCTCGGCCCGGAGTCATCCGAGCTGGCACGCAATGCCCATCCGGGCCGCTTCCCGGTGCGGGCCTGGAGGCCCTCCGCTACGGTGCCGCCGAAGAATCCCTGGCATGGAACTCATTGTGATGCTCGTCCTGCCGCTCCCGATCGGCTTCTTCGTCCGGCGGCGTGTTGCGGCTTTCGTCGCTTATGTGGGCGTTCACGGGTTCGTCTTCACTTTCCAGACCGCGGTACTGCTGGCGGCCTGGGTCAGGGGCGATACCTCGGCATTCCCGGCGAATCCCACCACGGCGGACATGGTGCCTTACGCGGTCGTGAACGCGATCATCTTCGGGGCCGGCCTCGGGCTGGTGTGGCTGGGCCACCGCCTGGCGACCCGGCGCCGCGACCGGCGGCCGGTAGACCTGGCCGCGTGAGGCGGGTGCCAGTCAGCCTGGCGGCGTTTCAGCCTGGCGGCGTTGAACGCCTAGTTCTTGGCGGTCCTGCGCCGCAATCGCCGCCCGGTCCGCGTCGCCACGTGAGGCGGCCCGCGGTCACCCTGACGACCCCGAGCCGCGACCGCCGATCAGTCGATCTCACCACCTGAGGCGGCCCGCGGTCAGCTCTCTACCCAGCCGTGGGCGCGCGCGTGGTCGACAAGCTTCGTCCGCACCTGCACGACCTGAGCCGCGGTGAGCGTCGACACGTGCTGGAGCAATACCTCGGTCACCTCCGTGCGAAACTGGGCCGCGGTGAGCACGTCGCACAGCGCTTCGTCATCACCAGAGGTCGTCCGGCCCTTCGGCTCGACCGGAGCCTCCTCCAGCAGCCGGACGGCCGACACCTTGGGGCCACGCTCGCCGTACTCCGCCTCAAACTCCACATGCAGCCCGGGATGCACCTGGTGCCGACGCTCGCCGAAGTCATTGGCGTGCACGAACACATCATCACCACCACCGGCCGGCGCGATGAATCCATAGCCGCGGATCTCGTCGTACCGCAGGATCGTACCCACCGCCACAACAACCACCCCTTATGTCCGCCGGAACGCGGCATCAGGTGTAGCACCGGACGTGGGCACTCGGCACGGACGCGCCAGGGCCACCCCAGCCCGCCACCAGCGGAACCCCGAGCGGTGGTGGGGGCGACCTACCCCGTGCCGTGCGCTCCCCCGTGCGTGCCCCGTGCCGTGCGTGCGTGCCCCGTGCCGTGCGTGCGTGCCCCGTGCCGTGCGTGCGTGCCCCGTGCCGTGCGTGTGTGCCCCATGCCGTGCGTGCCCGTGCCGTGCGTGCCCCGTCCCACACCGTGCCGTGCCGCCCCGTCCCACACCGTGCCGTGCCGCCCCGTCCCGTGCCGTGCCGTGCCGTGCCGCCCCGTCCCATACCGTGCCGTGCCGTGCCGTGCCGTGCGCGCCCCGTGCCGTGCGCGCCCCGTGCCGTGCGCGCCCCGTGCCGTGCGCGCCAAGTGCCGTGCCGTGCGTGCCCGTGCCGTGCACCAGCCATGCGATCCCGCTACGTCGTGCCGTGCGTGCGTTGCCGGTTGGCCGGGCAGCGCGATCGTGGCAGACCTCTGGGAGGTGGCGCGCCGGTGGTGCCCGGTTGTCGGGCCGCTGGCCGTACGTTGCCGGGCCGGCGCGGGCGGTGCCAGGCTCGGGCGGCCTGGTCGTCGGGCGGCTGGCCGTGCTTTGCCGGGCCGGCCCCCGCTGGTGCCAGGCTCGGCCGCCGGCATCCATCGCGACCGGCCTCGGCGTGGACATCGACCGACGGGAGTCACCCGGCATGGACGTGCTGACCGCGATGCTGACTCGCCGCAGCCAGCACCGGCTGACCGAGCCCGCGCCCGACAACGGGGAGTTCGCCGAGCTGCTCGCGATCGCGGCGACCGCGCCCGACCACGGGCAGCTGCGGCCGTGGCGCTGGTTACTCGTGCGCGGGGCGGGCCGCGACGCGCTCGGCGAGTGTTTCGCCGCGGACGTCGACGCCGCTCGGGCCGGCGACGCGGCCGCGAAGCCGTTGCGCGCACCGCTGCTGGCGACGCTCGTGTTCCAGCCCCGGCCGGGCCACCGCGTGCCGGAGTGGGAGCAGCTCGCGGCGACGAGCCTGATGAGTCACGCAATGATGCTGCTGTTGCACGAGCGCGGGTACGGCAGCATCTGGCGCACGGGTTCGCACACGGACTCGCCGGCCGTACGGGCGCTGCTGGGACTGGGGCCGGACGAGCGTGCGCTGGGCTGGCTGTACATCGGCAGCCCGATCAACGGCCGACTGCTGCCGCCGCGAACACTGCCGGACGTCGCCGAAAAGGTCACCGCCCTGCGGCATCACGCGAGCGTCGACGCATCCTGACCGGGTCGCCGAGCAGCATCATCGACGCAACCCGACCATCTCACCGGCACCGTCGCCTGCCTGGCCGGGTCGCCGGACTGCACAGGCCACTCGCAGTGTCACCGAGCGCGGCGCCGGCATCAAGTCATCGCACGCGCGCGGACGTACAGCGGGTGTCCGACTGATGCATGCGACGCAGTCGCACACCCCGCCGCCGGGGACCGGAACTGGTCGTACTGGACGGTGAAAAAACCCATCGATACGATTCCCGGCGACAGGCAGAGATCACGGGGACCTCAACGGGGAAACATCAATCACCGGCGCACCTCGTCCCGCCGGACGGGCACGGTGCCGCCGACGCTGCAGAACCAACACGACCGCCGGACACCCCGGCGGTCGCGCCGTGCCGTCGACACAACAGACGGTGCGGCCCACTCCCGCTGACGCCCCGCGCGCCATGCACGGCGCCCACGCCGCCTCGGCCACTCTGAAAGCGGGAGCTTCGATGCCCTTGCACTTCGCCATCCTCGGCAGCCTCGAGATCCGGACCGCGGATCAGAACATTCGCATCACCGCGCCCAAACAGCGCGCCGTGCTCGCCGCCTTACTGCTCAACCCCAACCACGACGTGACCACCGACCAGCTCATCCGCTACACCTGGGACCACCGGCCGCCCGCCACGGCCCAGACCACCATTCAGTCCTATATCTACCGCCTCCGGCAACTGCTCAAACCCATTCCCGACGTCACCTTGCAGACGAACATCGACAGCTACGCCCTGCACGCCGATCCCGACACCATCGACCTGCACCACTTCCACCAGCACATCTGCGACGCCGGCGTACACGCCGAGACCGGTGAACTCCAGGCCACCGCGACCAACTTGCGACGGGCCCTCGGCCTCTGGCGGGGCAACGCACTGACCGGCATCCCGGGCGACACGATCACGCAGCAGGCCACGATCCTCAACAACGAGCGGATCACCGCCTACGAGGAGCTGTTCGACACCGAGATCACCCTCGGCCACGCGCGCAGCATCATCTCCGAGCTGCACAAGACCGTTGCCAACCACCCGTACCACGAGCTCTTCCGAGCCCAGCTCATGCACGCCCTGTACGCCTCCGGCCGTCAGACCGAGGCCCTGCAGCACTACGCACACTTCCGCCGCCGGCTTCGCGACACCCTCGGTATCGAGCCCGGCGCCGAGCTGCAGCACCTCCACCGCGCCGTGCTCAACCACACGGCGCCCGCTGACATCACCGCGCCGGCGCGACTGCGCACGACCCAGATTCCCATCTGCTGAGCCGCGCACCGATCCTCACACCGCCGTCGCCCGGTTGTGCATTCCACGCCAGCCGGGCGCCAGCATGCCGCAACCGGCACGGTTTGGAACGGTCACGGCACAGCACACGGCGTCGCACCACGGGCACGCACGGCGCACCACGGGCCCACACGGGAGGGCACGGCGCACGCACGGCACGGTGTGCACGGCACGGCGCACGGCACGGCACGGCACGGCACGGCACGGCACGGCACGGCATATGCACAGCACGCGCGCAGCTAAACGGCCCGGCACGGCACGGCGTATGCACGGCACGCGCGCAGTTAAACGGCGCGGCACGGCCTCGCACGGCGCGGCACGGCCTCGCACGGCACGGCGCGGCACATGGACAACGGCACGGCGCGCACGGGACACCGCCGGCATGGCTCAGCACGGGCATGCGCGGGCACGGTCCAACTGCGCGGCGCGCGGCAGTTGGACGGTCGGGGTGGAGCCGCGTTGGCGCGCCGATCGTGAGCCACTAGACCGGCCTCCGGCGAGGTGCCGCACATGGTCGTGGCAGCGGCATCATGACTCTCGCGGCGGCCGGACCGCTGCGCGTTTCCGCGTCCCGCCGTGCGGGCCGACCGTTCCCGAGATGGAGGGAGCCCACCATGGGCTTGCCCGACGAGCCGGTGTTCCTGCGATCCAACGCCATCATCGAGCCGCTGGTCGATCGATTCTTCGCCTGGATGCACATCGTCGCGCCGGTCCAGGCGTCGATGAACCTGGCCAACCTGCAGGTGCCGCTGCTCGAGTCGTACGTACAGAACCCGCAGGTGCACCTGGCCGCCAGCAACAACCCGGCGCTGCGCGGCGGCTACTTCGTGAACATCGAGGAGTCCCGCAGCAACGAGGTCGCCGAACTGCTCGACGGCATCAAACGCGACCGCGCCGACATGCTCGCCTTCGCCGCCGCGGTCGCCGAGGCCGAGGCCATGCTCGAGCAGCAGGCCAGCGGCTTCGACCTGACGCCCTTCTACCCCAAGCTCCCGTCGGCGCTCAACGGCCTCGTCGAGCTGGCGTACGACACGAACAACCAGGCCTCGATGCGGTACATCGAACCGCTCGTCTACACCAGCCCGGTGTACGACCGCGGGCGGCAGTCGGTCCAGCTGTCCCTCGACACGGGGGTCGAGCGCCCGTTCATCCTGAGCACGCCGCGCCTGCCGATGCCCGGCGTCCTCGACCTGCCGCTGCACTTCGGCCACCCCGGCCTCGACACCCTGTTCGCCGCACGCACCGCACCGACCACCCTCGGCCGGCTGCGGGAAGCGCTCGAGCTCAACGACGCGCAGGCCGCGCAGCTCGCCACGCTGCTGTCCGACGCGCCCAGCCTCTCCCCCGACCGGCACATCGAAAACGGCGGGCGCATCCGGTACTTCGGCCACGCCTGCCTCGTCCTGCAGACGCCCGACGTCGCCATCGTCACAGACCCGTTCATCAGCACGGACAACCGGCACGGCGACCGCTACACCCTCGACGACCTGCCCGACCGCATCGACTACGTCCTCATCACCCACGGCCACCAGGACCACATCGTCCTCGAGACGCTGATCGCCCTGCGCGGCCGGATCGGCGCCGTCGTCGTGCCGCGGTCCTCGCGGGGGAACCTGTGCGACCCGTCGATCGGCCTGTACCTCAAGGCGATCGGGTTCAACGTCATCGAGGTCGACGACTTCGACGAGGTACCCTTCGAAGGCGGCCGGATCGTCGCCACACCGTTCCTGGGCGAGCACTCCGACCTCGACATCCGGGCGAAGTCCACGTTCCTGGTGCAGCTGGCCGGCGCCACCGCGTTCATCGGGGCCGACTCGTCCGGCATCGACCCGGTGTTGTACCGCTACATCAAGGGCCACCTCGGCAAGGTGGACATGGCGTTCCTCGGCATGGAGTGCGACGGGGCCCCGTTGACGTGGCTGTACCAGGGGCTGCTGACCCGTCCGGTGACGAAGAAGATGAGCGACTCCCGCAAGCTGTCCGGCTCCAACGCCAAGCAGGCGGCCGACATCATGCGCGAGCTCGATGCCGACGAGGCCTACATCTA
Source organism: Dactylosporangium sp. McL0621 (assembly GCF_049995355.1). Classification (NCBI taxonomy): domain Bacteria; kingdom Bacillati; phylum Actinomycetota; class Actinomycetes; order Micromonosporales; family Micromonosporaceae; genus Dactylosporangium; species Dactylosporangium sp. McL0621. The sequence continues at coordinate 5,507,475 of NZ_CP188259.1, read as the reverse complement.
CGCCATGGGCGAGGAGAGCTGGCAGGGGCACGTCATGGCGACGACGTACACCGAGGACACGTACCAGCTCAAGCAGATCGACGAGTTCATCGGCTGGTGCACCGACAACGGCATCACCGCCGAGCACCTGTTCAACCAGCGTGAGTGGCGCTGGTAGCACACTGTTGGTCGAGGGCCGGCGGGATTCGCCGGCCTTCAATCGGTACCGATGCCCTCGCGTTCCAGGCGATCCGCCAGCCGCAGCCATTCGTCGGCGCACGAGCGGGCGACGTTGGCGATGAGGTACGTGCAGTGCGGGGGCACCTTGTCCATGACCTCGAGCCGCTCCTCCGAGTGGATGGCCCGCGAGAGTATCCAGCGCAGCAGCTGCCGGCCCGAGTCGCTGAAACGCAGCGCCGGATCGTTCTGCAGGCCCTGCAGCATCGCGGCGAGATCCGGGCCGTCCGGCGACGTCACCGCCGGGCGGCCCGCCTTCGCGTTGCGCCGCTGACGAGCCGGCGGCACCGCATCCTCGCCCCGCTCCAGGCGGCGCCGGACGTCGCGGACGGTCGACGGCGAGACCCCGGCCTCGCGGGCCACCTCCCGCAGCGACGCACCGGGACGCTCGCGGATGATGTGCGCGGCCCGGAGCCGGCCTCCGGCACCGTCGAGGGGGCGCACCCGGCCGTCGCGGCCGGTGCGGGCCCGTACCTCGCTGTCGGACTGGATCCGCAGGCGACGCCGGATGTTGGCGACCGTGCGGGCGCCGAGCCCGGCGGCGGCGGCGATGGCCCGGTCGGACCAGCCGGGCGCGGCGGCGATGATCCGCTCGGCGGCCCGGGAGCGGTCGGCGAGCGACAGCGGCAGCCCGTGCGCGATGTTGCTCTGCACGGCGAGGACGAACGCCTCCTGCTCACTGCCGTCGAAGTAGCGGACCTCGATGAGCTCGTCGCCGCGCAGGACCGCGGCCCCCAGCCGGTGCATCCCGTCGATGACCCGCATCGTGGGACGGTGCACGATAATCGGCGGGAAGCGGGCGTCGATGCGGGCCAGCATCCGCGTGTGCTCGACGTCCTCGCCGAGCTGGCGGGGCGTGTCGGCGGGGCGTAACGAGCGGACCGGTAACCATTCGGGCTCGGACAGCTCGGTCGGGCCGGGGTCGTCCGGCGCTCGATGTCCGGGCAGCAACTGCAGAAACGGCGGCTGTTCCAAGGCGGCTCCCCGAAGCTCGTTCTTCCTTGGCCGAACCGGGTGGCTGTGTACAACTGCGTCGCCGACGCTGTTGGACGCCCGCCGCCCACTCGCTCAATGGTAGACGGCCACCCGGCGCATCGATACGATTCCGATCGGTAAAAGCGGACTTGAACGCCGTCGACTCGGCCGCGCCGCTCAGTCGCCGGACGGGTCGCGCAACGCGTCCCCGAGCGGCACCAGGCCGTGCTGGAGCCCGAAGATGGCGGCCTGGGTACGGTCCTGAAGGTCGAGCTTCATCAGAATGCTCGACACGTGCGACTTCACGGTCTGCTCCCCCAGCGACAGCGAGCGCGCGATCTCGCGGTTGGAGCGGCCCCGGGACAGCTCGACGAGCACGTCGCGCTCCCGGGCCGAGAGCCGCTCGAGGGGCCCGTCGCGGTCCTGTTCGCGCCACCGCCGCACGAGCGCGGCGGCGACGTTCGGGGTGAGCACGCTGCCGCCGGTGGCCGCGGCCCGCACGGCCTCGATGACCCGGTCGGCGGTCGTGGTCTTGGGGAGGTACGACAAAGCGCCGGCGCGCACCGCCTCGATCGCTTTGTGCTCGTCGGAGTACGACGTCAGGACGATGACCCCCGGTCGGTGCTCCTCGCCGCGCAGCGCGTGCAGTACCCCGAGCCCGTCCAGCCCGGGCATGACCATGTCGAGCAGCACCACGTCCGGGCGCGTGCGGCGGATCTCGGCGAGCGCGGCCGTGCCGTCGGCGGCCTCGCCCACGACCTCGAGGCCGGGCTCCTGGGCCAGCATGAACCGCAGGCCCTGCCGGACGACCTCGTGGTCGTCGACGATCAGCACCTTGACCATGCCGCCGCGCTCCTTCGCCGGTCCGTGCACCACCGGCCTCCAGAGTAACGAGCCCGGCGGCATACTCCGCTCAGGCCGCCTCCGACTCGATGAACCGGGCCAGGCGTCCGATGCCCTCCTCGATCTCTTCGGGCGTCAAATAGCTGGTCGAGAGGCGGATGGCCCGATCGCCGCCGCCGCCCGGGTAGAAGTACGACATCGGCGTCCACAGCACGGCGAACCGTTCGGCCGACCGTGCGAGGGCGGCGTTGTCGGCGATGAAAGGCACGGTGACGCTGAGGAAGAAGCCGCCGGTGGGCCGGTTCCAGGACACCCCCAGGGCCTCGCGCCGGGCGGCGGGCAGCCGCCGGTCGAGCTGCTCCAGCACGAGCCGCATCGACTCGCCGTAGTGCTCGGCCGGGGCCGCGTTGAGGTCGGTGACCCGCCCCCCGGCCGACAGCAGCGCACCGGCGACGGCCGCCTGACTCAGCGGCGACGTGTTCACGGTGACCATGCTCTTGATCTTCGCGAGCTCGTCGGCGAGGAGCCCGCCGCCCTCGACCGCCTGGTCGGCCACGACGAAGCCGACACGGGCGCCGGGGAACACGGTCTTGGAGAACGAGCCGAGGTGCACGACCCGCCGCGCGGAGTCCAGGGCCTTCAGGGTCGGCAGCTGGGCGCCCGGGCTCACCAGGCGATACGGGCTGTCCTCGATGATCAGGATGTCGTACCGCGCCGCAAGCTCCAGCAACGCGTGCCGCGCCGCCAGCGGCACGGTGGTTCCGGCCGGATTGGAATGGTCCGGGATGACGTAGAACGCCCGCGGCCGCCGGCCCAGCGCCAGCTGCGCCTCGATCGCGGCGGCGACGTCGGCCGGCTCCAGTCCCGCGGGCCGCTCGACGACGGGCACGACGTCGACGTCGAGGATGCGCGCGGCGCCGCTGATGCCGACGTAGCACGGGCTGGACACGAGCAGCACGTCCCGGGGCCCGCTGATCAGGGCCCGGACCACGAGCAGCATCGCCTCCTGTGCGCCGACGGTGACGACGATCGACTCGGGCGGCACGTCGATGCCCTCGTCGGCTTGCAGCGACCCGGCGATGATCTCGCGGATCTGCCCGGCGGTCGGCCCGTACTGGTACATCACCGACCGGATCTGCTCGGGCGACCGGCCCTGCTCCTGCAGGTGTACCAGGTAACGCCGCACGTGGGCGACGATGTCCTCGGTGTTGAAGAACTTGTCGTGCGGCCGGCCGGGCGCGAACGAGATCGCGTCCGGGTGGCGCAGGGCGATCTCGTTGAGGAAGTTCATCGTGTCCATGAGCGGGTCGGACAGGCTGGGATGCAGCTCGGCCCGGCGCAGCACGGCCGGCGCAGGCCCGACGACCGTGCCGGGTTGCGACTCATCCCCGTGCCGCACAGCCACCTCGGGCACAACGACCGTGCCGGTGTACGACTCGTCTCCGTGCCGCACGGCTGCCCCGGCCACGGCCACCGTGCGTGACTCATCCCCGTGCCGCACAGCCGCCTTGGGCACGACGACCGTGCCGGGTTGCGACTCATCCCCGTGCGGCACGGCCGCCTTGGGCACGACAACCGTGCCGGGTTGCGACTCATCCCCGTGCGGCACGGCCGCCTTGGGCACGACAACCGTGCTGGGATGCGACTCATCCCCGTGCGGCACGGTGGGCACAGGCTCGACGACCGTGCTGGGATGCGACTCATCCCCGTGCCGCACGGTCGGCTCGGGCGGGGCGGTGGTCGTCACGGTGTCGGGGCCGGCGGTGTCGAGGTCAGACAGGCCCGCCAGGGTCATGGCGTCCAGGGTCTCCTCGCGCAGGATCTCCAGCATCCGCGCCACCCCGTCCTGCGCGCCGGCCGCGAGCCCGTGCAGCACGGGCCGGCCGATGAGCACGGCGTCGGCGCCGAGGGCGCGGGCGGCGATGATGTCGGCACCGTGGCGTACGCCGCCGTCCAGCAGCAGCGGGCACTTGCCCCGGGTCGCCGCGGCCACCTCGGGCAGCGCGTCCAGGGTCGGCGGCGCGCCGTCGAGCTGCCGGCCGCCGTGGTTGGACACGATGATGCCGTCGACGCCGGCGGTCAGTGCCCGCTCCGCGTCGGCGCCGGTGAGGACGCCCTTGACGAGGACCGGCAGCGACGTGACGCCGCGCAGCCAGTCCACGATGCCCCAGTCCAGGCCGGGGTCGAGCTCGGCCCGGGCGTGCCCGCTCGGCGACGCGTAGTCGCCCGCGGGCAGGTTCGCCGGGCGGATGTGCGGCGGCAGCCGGAACCCGTTGCGCTCGTCGCGCAGCCGGCGCCCGAGGTGCGGCGTGTCGGCGGTGACGACCAGCGCGTCGAACCCCGCGGCCTCGGCCCGGCGCACGAGGGCGGTGGTGGTGTTGCGGTCGCGGAAGCAGTACACCTGCAGCCACAACGGCGCCGTCGCGGCCTCCGCGAGCTCCTCGAACGTGCGCCCGGCGAAGGTGCTGACGACGACCGGCACCCCGGCCGCGCCCGCGGCCCGCACGGTGGCGAGCTCCCCCTCGGGATGGGCCAGGGTCTGGTACGCCAGCGGTGCGACCCCGAACGGCACGGCCCAGCGCCGTCCCAGGATCGTCGTGTCGAGCCGGGGCGTCCCGGCGGCGGTGAGCACGGTCGGGCGCAGCCACGTGCGCTCGAACGCGGCCCGGTTCCCGGCCAGCGTGCGCTCCTGGCCGGCGCCGCCCTCGATGAAGTCCCAGATCGCCGGGTCGAGCCGCCGGCGCGCATCGGCCGCCAGATCGGCGAGGTTCAGCGCGGTCACTCCGCGACGATCCGATCTTCCCGTTCGACGGCCTCGTACAGCGCACGGATGTTGGCGCTGCCGAACCCGCGTGCGCCGCGCCGCTGGATGAGCTCGTAGAACAGCGTGTTGCGGGAGTGCGGCGACCGAGTGAAGAGCTGCAGCAGGTACCCCCACTCGTCCCGGTCGGCCAGCACGTTCGTGTCGCGCAGGTCGGCGATCTCGACCGACATCTCACGGAGCCGGTCGCTGAGTGCGTCGTAGTAGGCGCCCGGCGTGGTCAGGAAGTCCACGCCCCGGCCGCGGAAGTCGCGCACGGCCGGCACGATCTCGTCCACCAGGAACGCCAGGTGCTGCACGCCCGGCCCCGCGTTGCGGTCGAGGAACGCGTCGAGCTGGCCGGCCTCGCGGTTCGTCACCGGCTCCAGGAACGTGAAAGTGGCGGTGGCGGCCAGGTTCCGGGCGACGATCGAGTCCATCGCCTGGTTGCCGACCTCGATGAATTCGCTGGAGTACCGTTCGAAGCCGAACGCCGCGATGTAGTGCTCGACGCGCTCGTGCAGGTCGCCGGCGTCGAGTACGACCGCGATGTGGTCCAGCGCCCGAATGTGCGGGCTCCGTTCGGCATCGGCCCGACGCGCCGCCCGCGCGGCCGGCGTCCAGGGCAGGCTGGCGGGTGCGTACCGCGTGGACTCGGGCAGCAGACTGTGCCGAACGGATCCGAACGCCGCAACGGCGTTCTCACCGACGGCCCGTGCCCCCGCCGCGAGCGCCCGCTCCCGGGTCGCGGCAACGTCGTCACAGATGAACGCGATGTCGGCGACACCGTCACCGTGCCGTTCCAGAAACTCTGCGGCGACGTCCCCCTCGGTGACGATCAGCCGCACGTCGCCGCGCTGCAGCAGAGACGACTCAGCGCGCGACGATCGCGCCCGGGCCATGTCAGCAAAGTCGAGGGCGGAGACGAAGTAGTCGACGAGCTCTTCCCGCTCAGTCGCGTAAAGCTCGATGTGACCGATGCGCAGGACGGTCATGAACTGCTCCCGTGGGATTCGTTCGGCCCGCGGCGGCTCGGCCGTCGCCGCGCTCGATGCGCGGCCGGCCGTTCCGCCGCCGTCCTACCGGTGGCGGTCCGGGTCCGCGGTCTGATGGCGCGATCAGGCTCGCATCCACGGCGAAGGAGCGGCAATGCGCCACCATCGGCGCGCCACCCCTGCCCCACGCCCCCGCGGGACGCGGCTCAGCACCGTGCTTTCACACGCCTCCGGCGGCCGGGTCGGGACTTCTCCTCCGGGTCCGCGGCGGGCTTTACCTCCAGGCCCGCGGCGGACTTTTACCTCCGGGCCCGCGGCGGACCCTGACCTCCAGCTCCGCGGCGGACCTCTACCTCCAGCTCCGCGTCGGACCTTGCCTCCGGGGCCACGACGGGCCGACACCACGACTCCAACATTCTGGCGACATGACAGCACGGCCGAACACAGTACGGACCGAGCCGGCATCCCGAAGCCCACAGCCCGACGACGACACGAGCACGGTCCAAGGCGAGCCGGCACCTGGAACCTGCGGCACGCCCACGAAACCGCGCACCGTCCACGGCGAGCCGGCGCCCTAGAAACCGCGGCCTGGCCACGAAATCAGGCACGGCGCAAGGCATGCCTGCGGCCTGACCACCAAACAGGCAGAGTCCGCGGCAGTCCGGCACCGCGGGCCCCGCCGCTCGGTCACACCACGACGGGGCCGGACGCTCAGAGCTCGAACTCCTCCAGCTCCTCGTCACCACCACCGGTGCCGACCATCGCCCGCTTGACCACCCCGGCGAGTCCGGCCACGGTTGGCGCGTCAAAGAGCGCCGCAACGGGCAGCTCGACGTCGAATACCGCCCGAATGCGAGTCACCACCTGGGTCGCGAGCAGGGAGTGGCCGCCGAGCTCGAAGAAGTTGTCGTGTACGCCGACCCGCTCAACCCCGAGCACCTCACTCCAGATCGCCGCGAGCTGCTCCTCGGCGGGTGTCCGCGGCGCCACGAACCCACCCGCAAGCTCAGGCCGGCTCTGATCGGGCGCAGGCAGCGCCGCCCGGTCGAGCTTCCCATTGGCGGTGAGCGGGATCGCGGTGAGTTCAACGAACACGGCCGGGACCATGTGCTCCGGCAGCCGCCCAGCCAGGAACGTCCGCAGATCGGCAACGGACGGCATCCCATCGTCCGCGACCAGGTACCCGACCAGCCGCTGCCCATCAGCCACCACAACCGCCGCAGTCACGGAAGGATGTGCGAGCAGCGCGGCCTGGACCTCACCGGGCTCGATCCGATACCCACGAACCTTCACCTGATCATCCGCACGGCCCAGGAACGCAATCAGCCCATCCGGGCGCCGCACCACAACATCCCCGGTCCGATACAGCCGCAACCCACCGGCCGCGGCCACGAACCGTTCCGCGGTCAGTTCCGGCCGGCCCCGATACCCGCGGGCCAGCCCTGCACCACCCACGTACAACTCGCCCCGCACACCAACGGGCACCGGCCGCAGGAACCGGTCCAGCACGTGCAGGCGGATGTTCGGCAGCGGTGAGCCGATCGGCACGACCGTGCCGTGCAGCACATCATCGGTGAGCCGCACGGTCGCCACACCAACCGTCGTCTCGGTCGGCCCGTAATGGTTCACGGCACGACCCGCCAGCTCCCGAGCCACCTCAACCGGCGTGGCCTCACCGCCCAGGATCAACGCCCGAGCCGGCCGGACCCGCGACACACCCAGACCCAGCAGATGCGACGGCACAATCTTCACGTAATCGATCGCATGCTCAGTCAGATAGGCATCGACCAGATCCGGATCGGTGACGATCGCCGGGTCCACGAAATGCAGACACCCACCGGTCGTCAACGCCGTGAACAGCATCGTGTTACCGAAGTCCGTGGTCGGCGGCTGCAACAGTGCATACGACGCGCCCGGCTCACCAATCCCCAACCGGGACGGCACACCCGTGACGTAGTTCAACAATCCCCGGTGCGTCACCTGCACAGCCTTCGGGCGGCCCGTGGAACCGGATGTGAACATCACGTACGCGACACGGTCCAGATGCGACACCACCGTGCCCAGCACGGTATCCGGCACGGTCTGCAACAGCGGATCATCCAACAGCACGGTCCGCAACCGGCCCACCGGCAGATCACCGATCGCATCCGCCGTGCCGACCAGGACCGACACACCCGCCTCAACCAGCATGAACGCCGACCGCTGCGCCGGCTGGGAACCATCCAACGTGACATACGCACCGCCCGCCGCCCACACGGCCAGGACCGACACCACGAAATCGGCACCCGAATCAGTCGCCAGACCCACCACCGACTCCGGGCCCACACCCACCGAACGCAGCAAATGCGCGAGACGGTTCGAGCGGCTCACGATCTCGGCGAACGTCCACGACTCACCGCCCGAAACCACCGCCGTCGCATCCGAGGCCCGGACCAGCTCATGGATGCCCGAGATCTGCGGCAGGTCCGCATCCGTGTCGTTCCAGGTGTCCAGCTGCTGCGCAGCCTCGAGGTCCACTTCGGACAGGTGGAGTTCCGCGCTCCCCGCGACCGTTGCGAGCAGTTGCTGGAAGTGGGTGATCATGCGGCGGATTGTCGGCTCGTCGAACAGTCTGGTCGCGTAGTGCAGCGAGCCCTTCAGGCCGCCGCTGCGTTCGGACATGATCAGGCGTAGGTCGAACTTGGCGTGGGCGGCACGTGCGGGGCCGTCGATGCCGTCGCCGTCGTTCTCGTCCGCGTCGCCCGCGGCGAAGTAGTTGTAGAGGACCTGGAACAGCGGGGTCCGGGAGCGGTCCCGGTCTGTGACCAGCTCGTCGACCAGGCGCTCGAACGGCACGTCCTGGTGTGCGAAGGCCTCCAACGTTCCCGTGCGCACCCGGGTCAGCAGCTCGGCGAAGGTCGGGTCGCCGGACAGGTCCGTGCGGAGTACCAGCGTGTTGACGAAGTACCCGATCAGACCCTCAATCTCGGCCCGGTTGCGGTTGGCGATGGGTGTGCCGACGACGATGTCGTCCTGACCGGAGTACCGCTGCAGCAGTAGCGTGTAGGCGCCGAACAGCGTCATGAACCTCGATGCGCCAGCGCCCCGGGACAGTTCGTGGAGTCGCTCGGCGATGTCGTCCGGCACGGCGAAGTCGATGATCGCCCCGTCCGAGGTTCGCACGGCCGGGCGCGGGTGGTCGGTCGGCAGGTCCAGCACGGGCGCGCCGGTCAGTCGTGTGCGCCAGAAGCCCAGTTGCTCTTCGAGTACGTCGCCGGTGAGCCAGTTGCGCTGCCACAGGGCGTAGTCGGCGTACTGCACGGGCAGCGGGGGCAGCTCGGCGCCCGCGTACAGGGCCTCGAGCTCGCGGCGCAGCACGCCGTCGGACCATTCGTCGCCGACCGCGTGGTGCATCGTCAGGGCGAGCATGTGCTCGTCGTCGCCGGCCCGCAGCAGCGAAGCCCGCCACAGCCAGCCCGCGGCCAGGTCGAACGGCACCACCGCGTCGGCGGCGAGCCACTCCTCGACGCCGCCGGCGGACAGGTCCACGACCGGCAGGTCGAAGTCGATCGGCGCGTCCACGACCTGCGCCGGTACCCCGTCCGGGCCGGCGACCAGCCGCGTGCGCAGGACTTCGTGGCGTGCCACGAGCCCGCGCAGCGCCGCCGCGAGCGCGTCGACGTTCAGGTCACCGACGAGCCGGATCCGGAACGGCATGTTGTACTCGACCGAGTCCGGCTCGAGCTGCGCCAGGAACCACAGCCGCTGCTGTGCGAACGACAACGGCAGCTCCCGGTCGCGCGGCACCGGCACGAGCGGAGGCGCCGCGGGACCGGCCGAGGAGCCTTCGATCACCGCGGCCAACCGAGCCACGGTGGGCGCATCGAACACGGCGGCGACTGGTACCTCAACCCCGAACACACTCCGCACCCGCGACACGACCTGCGTCGCGAGCAGCGAATGCCCGCCGAGGGCAAAGAAGTCGTCGGACGCCCCGACGCGGTCGACGCCGAGCAGCTCGCCCCAGAGCCCGGCCAGCACCTCCTGCACGGGCCCAACGGGTGCCACGTACACGCCCCCGACGGGCAACTGCACCCCATCCAGCACCTGCCGATCGACTTTCCCGTTCCGGTTCAACGGCAACGACGTCAACTCGACGAACACCGACGGCACCATGTACTCCGGCAACCGTGCGCCCACCCCGAGTCGCAACGCCTCAACGGCAAGCGACTCACCCTGAGCCGGTACGACATACGCCACGAGACGCCCGTCATCCGCCACCACAACGGCGTCCGCCACACCCGGCAGCGCCCGGAGCGTGGCCTCAACCTCGCCCGGCTCCACCCGGAACCCGCGCACCTTCACCTGATCATCGGCACGGCCGACGAACTCGAGCACACCGTCGGCCCGCCACCGTGCAACATCCCCGGACCGGTACAACCGCGACCCGCACGGCCCAGCGACGAACCGCTCAGCGGTCAGCTCGGGACGTCCCACATACCCCCGTGCAAGACCAACACCACCGATGTACATCTCACCCGGCACACCAACCGGGACCGCACGGAGACTGGGGTCGAACACATGCACCTGCACATTGCCCAGCGGCGCCCCAATCGGCGGCGCCACCTCCACCCCAGCGTCGACAACGCCGGCGGTCGCCATCACGGTCGCCTCAGTCGGACCGTACGTATTCACCAACCGCACCCGACCGGCCCACCGACCCGCCAACTGCCCGGTCAGCCGCTCCGCACCCAACACCCACGTCCGCACACCAGCCACCGCATCCGGATCGAGCTGGGCCAGCAGGGACGGCACCACACTCGCGGACCGCACCCCGGACCGTGCCAGCAACGCCGACGGCTCAGCCCGCTCCCCCTCCGTGGCCACCACCAGCATCCCACCCGCCGACAGCACGGCGGCCAGGTCGAACACCGCGGCGTCGAACGAGAACGACGCGAACTGCAACACCACACCGTCCGCACCCAGCACCGGACCGAGCTGCGACACGAGGTTCACGACACCGGCGTGTTGCACCAGCACACCCTTCGGCACACCCGTGGACCCAGAGGTGTAGATGACGTACGCCGCCTGCCCACCCCGCACGGTCGGCAGCACACCCTCATACCGGGGTATGACCAACCCAGGTTCGAGGACCAGAGCCGCGCCAGCATCAGCCACCATGAACTCCAGCCGCTCCGCCGGATACGACGGATCCAACGGCAGATACGCCGCACCAGCCCGCCACACCCCGAGCACCGCCACCACAAACTCGACACCCCGATCAAACCGCAGCCCGATGACAGATTCCGGGCCGACACCTGAACCCAGCAGATAGCCGGCCACATCAGCCGCCCGCTGCCACAACTCGCTATAGGTCAGGGCTGTGTCACCGGCACGGACCGCCACCGCAGCCGGATCCCGGGACGCGATCAAATCCAGCACAGTCTCGACCGGGGGCAGCACAGTCACCGTGTCATTCCACCGTGCCAACGCCGCCGTCTCGACCGCAGTCAGCAACGGCACCTCCGACAGACGACGACCCGCATCCCCGGCCACCGCCGCCAACACCTGCTGGAAATGCCCAACCAACCGCACCATCCGCGCCTCATCGAACAACGCCGTGCTGAACTGCACGGCCCCGACCAACTCGGCCCCGGCCTCGACCACCGCCACCGACAGGTCGGCCTTCACCGCCGCCGGCCGCGGCGCCGGGTCGATCTCCCGTTCCTCGTCATCCCCGGTCGCGTAGTTGAACAGCACCTGGAACAGCGGCGTCCGGGAGCGATCCCGGTCCACCCCAAGCGCATCCACCAAATGCTCGAACGGCACATCCTGATGCGCATACGCATCCAACGTCCCAGCCCGCACCCGGCCCACCAACTCCGCGAACGTCGGATCACCGGACAAGTCCGTGCGCAACACCAACGTGTTCACGAAGAACCCGATCAGACCCTCGACCTCCGCACGGTTCCGGTTCGCGATCGGCGTACCGATCACGACGTCATCCTGACCGGCGTACCGCGACAACAGCACATTGAACGCCGCAAACACCGTCATGAACATCGACGCCCCCGCGTCACGGGCCACCGCACGCAGACCCGACGCCACCAAAGCCGGCACCGCAAACTCCATCACCGCACCGACACTCGACCGCAACGCCGGACGAAGTCGATCCGCCGGCAACTCCAGCACCGGCGCACCATCAAGACGGTCGCGCCAGAAGTCGAGCTGCCGTTCCAGGACGCCTCCGGTGAGCCATTGCCGCTGCCAGATGGCGAAGTCCGCGTACTGCAAGGGCAGCGGGGCCAACTCGTCGCCGCGGTACAGCGCATCGAGCTCGCGCCGGAGAATCCCCGCCGACCACTCGTCGCCCACGGCGTGGTGCATCGTCAGCGCCAGAATGTGTTCGTCGGCCGCGATTCGCAGCAACGTCGCCCGCCACAGCCAGCCCGCCGCGAGGTCGAACGGCACCGCGGCGTCCGCGGCCAGCCACGCCTCGGCGTCCTCGGCGGGCATGTCGAGGACCGGCACGTCGAAGGCGAAAGGCGCTTCGACCACCTGCACCGGTACACCGTCATCGCCCGCCACCAGCCGCGTGCGCAACACCTCGTGCCGCTCCACGAGGCCGCGCAACGCCGCGACCAGCGCGGGCACGTCCAGGTCGCCGACGAGCCGGATGCGCGCCGGGAGGTTGTACTCGGGCGAGGCCGGGTCCAGCTGGGCCAGGAACCACAGGCGCTGCTGCGCGAACGACAACGGCAGCCGCTGTTCCCGCGAAACCGGCACGATCGGCGGCCCCGCGTCGGCCTGGGCGGAGGCCGCGTCGACGGCCTCGGCCAGCTCGGCGACTGTCGGCGCGTCGAACAGTGTGGCCACGGCGACGTCGACGCCGAAGACGGCCCGCACGCGGGACATGACCAGCGTCGCCAACAGCGAGTGCCCGCCGAGGCTGAAGAAGTCGTCGTGCGCGCCGACCCGCTCCACGTCGAGCACCTCGGCCCAGATGTCGGCCAGGCGCCGTTGTACGGGTCCGGTCGGCGGTACGTACTCGCCGGCCGAGGCCAGCGGCAGCCCGTCGAGCGGCGGCAGCGCGGCGCGGTCGACCTTGCCGTTGCGGTTCAGCGGCAGGGCTGCGAGCTCGACGAACACGGTCGGCACCATGTACTCCGGGAGCCCGACCTGCGCGTGCGCACGCAACGACTCCACGGGCGGCATTCCTCCCGCATCAACGGGTACAACATAGGCCACCAAACGGCGGGTCGCGTCCTCGCCGTCGGCGACGACGACGACGTCACCGACGCCGGCGTGGCCACGCAGCACGTGCTCGATCTCGCCCGGCTCGACCCGGAACCCACGGACCTTCACCTGCTCGTCGGCCCGGCCCACGAACTCCAGCCGCCCGTCGGAGCGCCAGCGCACGACATCCCCGGTCCGGTACCAGCGGTCGCCGTCCGGCCCGGCCACGAACCGCTCGGCCGTCAGGTCGGGTCGCCCCCGATACCCGCGGGCGAGCCCGGGACCGCCGATGTACAGCTCGCCGGCCACGCCGACGGGTACCTCGTTCAGGAACCGGTCCACGACCACCAACCGCGACCCACCGAACGGCACGCCGATCGGTGGGCGGGCCGCCGTGCCGTCGACGTCACCGGCTGAGGCGCACACGGCCGCCTCGGTCGGGCCGTAACCGTTCACGAGCCGGTACCGCGACCAGGCGGCGGCGACCCGGCCGTCGAGCGGTTCGCCAGCGCTCAAGAGGATCCGGAGCCCGTGAAGGTCTTCCGGATTCAGCGTGGCGAGCAGCGACGGCGGCAGGGTCGCCATGTGTACGCCCTCGGCCCGCACGAGCGCGGCGAGCGCGGCCGGGTCGTCACGGTGGTGCTCGTCGGCGATGACCAGCCGGCCGCCGGCGGCGAGCGCCAGGCACAGGTCGTGCACGGACGCGTCGAAGCCGAACGAGGCGAACTGCAGCACGCCGTCGCCGGCGCCGAGGCCGTACAGCGCACGCTGCCCGGTGACAAGACTCATCATCCCGCGGTGGGTCACCTGCACACCCTTGGGACGGCCGGTCGAGCCGGAGGTGAACAGCACGTACGCGACGTGATCGGGCCGGGCCGGGCGATCGGGCGCCTCGACCGGCTGGGCCGCGACGAGCGCCTCGGTCACCGGGTCGTCGAGCACGACGATCGTTCGGACCCGGCCGACCGGCAGCACGTCGATGCTGTCCTCGGTGCCGACGACCACGCCGACGCCCCCGTCGGCGAGCATCAAAGACAAGCGATTGATGGGGTACTCCGGGTCGAGCGGCAAGTACGCGCCGCCCGCCTGCCACACGGCGAGCACGGCGGTGACGAACTCGACGCCGCGGGGCAGGCAGATGGCGACAACCACCTCGGGGCCGACACCGATGGACCGCAGGTGGTGGGCGAGCCGGTTGGCCGCGGCGGTCAGCTCGGCGTACGACATCGTGCGCTCGCCGAAGCGGACCGCCTCCGCGCCGGGGGTCGCGGCGGCCCAGCCGGCGATCAGCGCCGGGACGAGCTCGGCCCCGGCCGTGCGGGCGGTCGGCGCGCCCCACGAACGCAGGGCGGCGCGCTCGGCGCCGGTGAGCAGTGGCAGGCTCGACAGCCGGCAGTCACGGTCCCCGGCGGCCGCGGCGGCGAGCCCGACGAAGTGCCGCGCGAGCCGCTCGATCCGGTCATGGTCGAAAAGCTGGCTGCTGTACTCGATCGTGCCCGTCAGCCCGCCGGCCTCCTCGGTCAGGATGAGCCGCAGGTCCATGCCGCCGACCACGCCCTCGAGGGCGGTCTGCGCCCCGTCGGCGCTTTCGTCCTCGTCGTCGTCGGCCGTGTAGTAGTTGAACAGCACCTGGTACAGCGGCGACCGGGAGCGCTCACGGTGCACGCCGAGCAGGTCGAGGAGCTGCTCGAACGGCACATCCTGGTGCGCGTACGCCTCGAGCGTGCCCGTGCGGACGCGGCCGAGCAGCTCGGTGAACGTCGGGTCGCCGGACAGGTCCGTGCGCAGCACGAGGCTGTTGATGAAGAACCCGATGAGCCCCTCGGTCTCGGCCCGGTTGCGCCCGGCGATCGGCGTGCCGACGACGATGTCGTCCTGCCCGGAGTACCGGCCGAGCAGCGCGGTGAAGGCCGCGAACGTGGTCATGAACATCGACGCGCCCGTGTCGCGCGACAGTGCACGCAGCCCGTCGGCGAGGTCCGCGGGGATGCGGAAATCGTGCCGCCCGGCCCCGACGGCCCGCACGGCCGGGCGCGGCCGGTCGGTGGGCAGCTCGAGCGTGGGCGCGCCGGCGAGCCTCTCGCGCCAGAAGCCGAGCTGCGCGTCGAGGACGTCGCCGGTGAGCCACTGGCGCTGCCAGACGGCGAAGTCGGCGTACTGCACGGGCAGCGGCGGCAGGTCGGCCGGCACCCCGTCGCGCGCCGCCGTGTACAGCACGGCGAGTTCACGGCGCAGAATCTGCGCCGACCACTCGTCGCTGACCACATGATGCTTGGCGATGGCGAGGATGTGCTCGTGCTCGCCCAGCCGCAGCAGCGAAGCCCGGAACAGCGGCCCGGCGGCCAGGTCGAACGGCACCCGCCGGTCCCGGTCGAGCCACGCCTCGGCCGCCGCGGCGGGATCGGCCTCGCGGGTGAGGTCAACGACCGGAAGGTCAAACGCCACGGCAGGATCGATCACCTGGTACGGCACCCCGTCCACCCCGGCAACGAGCCGCGTCCGCAGTACCTCGTGCCGTGCGGCCAGCCCCCCGAGCGCGGCCGCGAGCGCGTCGACGTCGAGGTCACCGGCGAGGTGGATGGGCACGGGCGTGTTGTAGTCGGTCGAGTCCGGCTCGAGCTGAGCCAGAACCCAGAGCCCCTGCTGCGAGAACGACAACGGCAGCGGTTCATCCCGGCTCACGGGCACGATGGGCGCCCCACCGATACCCG
The DNA here is from genome assembly GCF_049995355.1 of Dactylosporangium sp. McL0621. Classification (NCBI taxonomy): domain Bacteria; kingdom Bacillati; phylum Actinomycetota; class Actinomycetes; order Micromonosporales; family Micromonosporaceae; genus Dactylosporangium; species Dactylosporangium sp. McL0621. The sequence goes on along the minus strand of NZ_CP188259.1, from coordinate 5,491,720 downwards.
GCGCAGCCCCTTCAACCGCGATCGCCAGCCCAGCGATCGTCGGTTCGTCGAACAATGCGGCAACGGGCAGCTCCGCGTCGAACACCGCCCGGATCCGCGACACCACCTGGGTCGCGAGCAGCGAGTGGCCGCCGAGCTCGAAGAAGTTGTCGTGCACCCCGACGCGGTCGACCCCGAGCACCTCGCCCCAGATCGCCGCGAGCTGTTCCTCAACGGGCGTACGCGGTGCCACGAACCCACCGCCGAGCTCGGGCCGACTCTGATCCGGCGCGGGGAGCGCCGCGCGGTCGAGCTTCCCATTGGCGGTGAGCGGGATGGCGGTGAGCTCGACGAACACGGCCGGGATCATCTGCTCCGGCAGCCGCCCGGCCAGGAACGCCCGCAGCTCACCAACCGACGGCATCCCATCCTCCGCCACCAGATACCCGACCAGCCGCTGCCCGTCAGCAACCACAACCGCGGCGGTCACGGCCGGGTGCGCGAGCAACGCCGCCTGGACCTCACCGGGCTCGATCCGATACCCACGAACCTTCACCTGATCGTCGGCACGGCCGAGGAACGCAATCAGCCCATCCGGACGACGCACCACCACGTCCCCGGTCCGATACAGCCGCTGTCCACCCTCGGTAGCGACGAACCGTTCCGCGGTCAGTTCGGGCCGGGCCCGATACCCCCGGGCCAGCCCTGCACCACCCACATACAACTCGCCGCGCACCCCGACCGGCACGGGCCGCAGCGACCGGTCCAGCACATGCAGGCGGATGTTCGGCAGTGGTGAACCGATCGGCACCACCCCTCGGTCGAGCACATCCTCGGTCAGCCGCACAGTGGCCACACCAACCGTCGTCTCGGTCGGCCCGTAGTGGTTGGCGGCACGACCGGCCAGTTCCCGAGCCACCTCGACGGGCGTGGCTTCACCGCCCAGGATCAACGCCCGGGCCGGACGGACCCGGGACACGCCCAGACCCATCAGGTGCGACGGGACGATCTTCACGTAGTCGATCGCATGCTCGGTCAGGTAGGCGTCGACCAGGTCCGGGTCGGTGACGATCGCCGGGTCCACAAAGTGCAGACACCCACCGGTCGTCAACGCCGTGAACAGCATCGTGTTACCGAAGTCCGTCGTCGGCGGCTGCAACAGTGCATACGACCGGCCCGGCTCGCCGATGCCCAACCGGGACGGCACACCCGTGACGTAATTGAGCAGGCCGCGGTGGGTTACCTGCACAGCCTTCGGGCGGCCGGTGGAACCGGATGTGAACATCACGTACGCGACCCGGTCCAGATGCGACACCACCGTGCCCAGGGCCGTGTCAGGCACGGTCTGCAACAGCGGGTCATCCAGCAGCACGGTCCGCAACCGGCCGACCGGCAGATCACCGATCGCGTCCGCCGAGCCGACCAGGACCGACACACCCGCCTCAGCCAGCATGAACGCCGACCGCTGCGCCGGCTGAGAACCATCCAGAGTCACATAGGCACCGCCCGCCGCCCACACCGCCAACACCGCGACGACGAAGTCGGCACCTGCGTCGGTCGCCAGACCGACCACCGACTCCGGGCCCACACCCACCGAACGCAGCAGATGCGCCAGACGGTTCGCCCGGCTCACAATCTCCGCGAACGTCCACGACTCGCCACCAGCCACCACCGCGGTCGCATCCGACGCGTGCACCAACTCATGGACACCCGACACAGCCGGCAGATCGGCCGCCGTGTCGTTCCAGTCGGTCAGCTCAGCCGTGCCCAGCCCCACCTCAGACAGCCGCACAGTCGCATCCCGGGCCACCGCCGCCAGCAACTCCTGGAAATGCCCAATCAACCGGCGGATCGTCGACTCGTCGAACAACCTCGTCGCGTAATGGAACGCACCGACCAGACCGTCGCCCCGCTCGGACACCATCAGGCGCAGGTCGAACTTGGCCAGGGCCTCGCGGGCACGGTCGTCGACCGCCTCGTCTTCGTCGGACTCGGCGGTGTCGAAGTAGTTGAACAACACCTGGAACAGCGGCGTCCGGGAGCGGTCCCGGTCCGTGACCAGCTCGTCGACCAGGCGCTCGAACGGCACGTCCTGGTGCGCGAACGCCTCCAGTGCTGTGTTCCGCACACGGGCCAGTAGCGCGGCGAAGGTGGGGTCGCCGGAGAGGTCCGTGCGGAGTACCAGCGTGTTGACGAAGTACCCGATCAGACCCTCGATCTCGGCCCGGTTGCGGTTGGCGATGGGTGTGCCGACGACGATGTCGTCCTGGCCGGAGTACCGCTGCAGCAGTAGTGCATAGGCCCCGAGCACGGTCATGAACATGGAGGAGCCGGATGCACGGGACACCGTGCGCAGTGCCGCCGCCACGTCGTCGGGGATCGCGAAGTCGATGACCGCGCCCTCCGAGGAGCGAACCGCCGGGCGCGGATAGTCGGTCGGCAGATCCAGCACGGGCGCACCCGCCAACCGCCGCCGCCAGTACCCGACCTGCTCCTCCAGCACCGCCCCGGCCAGCCACGTGCGCTGCCACACGGCGAAGTCCGCGTACTGCACGGGCAGTGGGTCGAGCACGGTCCCGGCGTACAACGCGGCGAGTTCCCGGCGCAGGATGCCGTCGGACCACTCGTCACCGATCACGTGATGCATCGCCAGCGCCAGCATGTGCTCGCCGGGCGCGACGCGCAGGAGCGTGGCCCGCAACGGCGGCGCCGCGGCCAGGTTGAACGGCACGGTGGCGTCCTGGGTGATCCAGTCGTGCGCCGACCGCTCGACCACCGTGAGCTCGAACGGCGCGGCCGGCTCGATCACCTGGTACGGCACCCCGTCGGCCCCGGCCACCAGCCGCGTCCGCAGTACCTCGTGCCGCTCCACCAGCCGCCGCAGCGCCTCCGCCAGCCGGGCCACATCGACGTCGCCCGGCAACGGGATCAGGATCGGCATGTTGTACTCGACCGAGTCGGGCTCGAGCTGCGCGAGGAACCAAAGCCGTTGCTGCGCAAACGACAACGGCAACGCGACGTCCCGCCCAGCCGGCTTGACGGGCGGCGCCGTCAACCCAGGTGTAGCCGCAGCGATAGCCGCCGCAAGACCAACGATCGTCGGTGCGTCAAACATGGCATCGACGGGCACCTCGACCCCGAACGCGACCCGCACGCGCGACAACACCTGCGTCGCCAGCAGCGAATGCCCACCGAGGGTGAAGAAGTCGTCGTGCACACCGATCCGCTCAACCCCGAGCAGCGTGGTCCAGATCCCGGCAAGCACCTCCTGCACGGGCCCGGCGGGCGCCACGAACGAGACCCCGACCGGCAACTGCACCCCGTCGAGTGCGCCGCGGTCCACCTTCCCGTTCCGGTTGCGCGGCAACGCCGCCAGCTCAACGAACACTCCCGGCACCATGTACTCCGGCAGCCGCGACCCCACCCACACCCGCAGCTCTTCCACCACCAACACCGCACCATCGGCCGGCACCACATAGGCGATCAGGCGCCCGTCATCGGCCACCACTACGGCGTCCGCGACACTCGACGCAGCCCGGAGCGTGGCCTCCACCTCGCCCGGCTCAACCCGGAACCCACGGACCTTCACCTGATCGTCTGCACGACCGACGAACTCCAGCACACCGTCGGCACGCCACCGTGCAACATCACCGGACCGGTACAACCGCGAACCGCCCGGCCCGGCGACAAACCGCTCCGCCGTCAACTCCGGACGACCCACATACCCCCGCGCCAGACCCACACCACCGATGAAAATCTCCCCCGGCACACCAACTGGGACAGCACGGAGACTGTTGTCCAACACGTGCACCTGCACATTGCCCAACGGCCCACCAATCGGCGGATCCCCCACCGCATCCCCGGCACAGTCCATCGTGGTCGCCAGCACAGACACCTCAGTCGGCCCATAGGCGTTGAACACCCGCGCCCCCACCGACCACGCCCGCGCCAACTCACCACTGACCCGCTCGGACCCGACAATCCACGACCCGACACCCGGCACCTCCGCCGGGTCGAGCTGGGACAACAACGACGGCACCACACTGGCCGCCGTGACGCCCGCCGAGCGGATCAACGCCGCGAGCGCCCGCGGTTCGGCACGCTCGGCCGCAGACGCCATCACCAACGTCCCGCCCACGGTCAGCACACCAGCCAGGTCGATGACCGCGGCGTCGAACGAGAACGACGCGAACTGCAACGCCACCGCACCCAGCTTTGGTGCGATCTGCACGGCCAGGTTCAGCACGCCGGTGTGCGGCACGACGACGCCCTTCGGCACACCCGTCGACCCAGACGTGTAAATGACATACGCCGCCTGCCCACCCCGCACAGCCGGGAGCACACCGTCGTACGACGGCAGCTCAAGACCGGCCTCCAAAATCAGCACCGCACCCGCGTCGGCCACCATGAACGACAGCCGCTCGGCCGGGAACTCCGGGTCCAGGGGCAGGTACGCCGCACCCGCCCGCCACACACCCAGCACGGCCGCAACAAAATCGACGGACCGCTCCAGACGCAAACCCACCACCGAGTCCGGATCCACACCCGAGGCAAGCAGATACCCGGCCACATCCGCCGAACGCTGCCACAACTCGCCATAAGTCAGTGCTGCGTCACCGGCACGGACCGCCACCGCCCCCGGATCCTGGGACGCGATCAGATCCAGCACAGTCTCGGCACGGGGCAGCACGGTCGCCGTGTCATTCCACCGTGCCAAGTCCGCCAACTCCGCGGACGTGAGCACAGGCAGCCCGGACAGACGACGACCCGCGTCCGCGGCAACCGCCGCAAGCAAGGCACGGAAATGACCGACCATGCGAATCATCCGAGCGTCGTCGAACAGGGCCGTGCTGTACCGCAGCGACCCGAGAAGTCCATCCCCGACCTCGTCCACGGCCATGGACAGGTCGAACTTCACCCGTACCGGCGTGGGCTCACCTGTGACCTCGGGCAGCTCCTCGCCGGCCGACTCGGCGGCGACGTAGTTGAACAGCACCTGGAACAGCGGGGTCCGCGAGAGGTCACGCCGCACGCCGAGCTCGTCGACGAGTTGCTCGAACGGCAGGTCCTGATTCGCGTACGCGGCCAGGGTCTCAGTCCGCACCCGGCCCACCAGCTCGGCGACAGTCGGGTCGCCGGACAGGTCCGTGCGAAGCACCAGTGTGTTGACGAAGAAGCCGATCAGGCCCTCGATCTCCGACCGGTTCCGGTTCGCGATCGGTGTGCCGACGACGATGTCGTCCTGGCCGGAGTACCGGCCGAGGAGCGCCGCGAACACGGCGTAGACGGTCATGAACATGGATGCGCCGGCGGCCCGCGACACCGCACGCAGGCCCTCGACCACGTCGGCGGACACCACGAACTCGATGGCGGAGCCGTCGCCGTCGGGCCGCGGCGGCCGGGGGCGGTCGGCGGGCAGTTCGAGCGCGGGCGCGTCCTCGAGGTGTCCGCGCCAGTAGGCGAGCTGCCCGTCGAGGACCTCGCCGGTGAGCCAGCGGCGCTGCCAGACGGCGAAGTCGGCGTACTGCACGGGTAGCGGAGCCAGCTCCGCGCCCGTGTACAGCGCGTCGAGCTCCCGCCGCAGAATGCCGGCCGACCACTCGTCGCCCACCACGTGATGCATCGTCAGGGAGAGCACATGCTCGTCCGGGGCGAGGCGCAGCAGCGTGGCGCGCAGCAGCGGCCCCGCCGCGAGGTCGAACGGCGCAATGGCATCGGCGGCCAGCCACGCTTCCGCGGCGGCCGGCCCGTCGGCGGAAAGGTCGACGACGGGCACGAGGAACTCAGCCGGCGGGTCGATCACCTGGTACGGGACCCCGTCCGCCCCGGCCACGAGCCGCGTCCGCAGCACCTCGTGCCGCGCGACAAGGGCTCCGAGCGCGGCCCACAGCGCCTCGACCGACAGCCCGTCGCCGCTGAACCGGATCGGCATCGGAAGGTTGAACTGCGCCGCCCCGTCCAGCTGTGCGAGGAACCAGAGCCGCTGCTGTGCGAACGACAGCGGCAGCGCACGGTCCCGCCCGACCGGCACAATCGCCGCCGTGCCATTCCCAGGCCCGGCCGTGTCAACGACAGCCGCCAGCCCGGCCACCGTCGGCGCGTCGAACAGTGCGGCAACCGGTACCTCAACGCCGAACACGCTCCGAATCCGTGACACCACCCGCGTGGCGAGTAGCGAATGCCCACCGAGCGCAAAGAAGTCGTCGAACACCCCGACCCGCTCAACCCCGAGCACCGCACCCCAGACCTCAGCGATCGCCTCTTCGACGGGCGTGCGGGGCGCCATGTACTCTCCGGTCACCGCAGGCGCGTCGGGCGCCGGGAGCGCCTTCCGGTCGACCTTCCCGTTCGCATTGAGCGGCAGCGAGGTCATCTCCACGAACACGGCCGGCACCATGTAGTCCGGCAGCCGCTCCCGCAACCCGTCAACGGAGTGCTGACCCACCACGTACGCGACCAGCCGCGAGCCGTCGGCGACCACCACGGCCGCCGACACACCGGCCTGGTCACGGATCGCGGCCTCGACCTCGCCGAGCTCGATCCGGAACCCGCGGACCTTCACCTGGAAGTCCGCACGGCCCAGGAACTCCGGCCGACCGTCAGACCGCCACCGTGCCAGGTCGCCGGTCCGATAGAGCCGTGTGCCGTCCCGGTCCGCGACGAACCGTTCGGCCGTCAGCTCCGGACGACCCAGATAGCCGCGGGCCACACCAGCACCGCCGATGTACAACTCACCGACCACACCAGCGGGGACTTCACGCAGTGAGGCGTCCAGGACGTACCAGCGCGTCCCGGCGATCGGCGAACCCAACGTGACCGGCGCGCCGGCCGTGACCTGATCGACTGCGGACCACACGGTGGTCTCGGTCGGGCCGTACATGTTCCAGACCGTCCCGGCACGCTGCACCAACGAAGCCGCCAAACCCAAAGGCAGCGCCTCACCACCACACAAGACCCGCAGCCCTGGGGAACCGGCCCAGCCGTCCTCGACCAGCATCTGCCACGTCGCCGGCGTCGCCTGCAACACCGACACACCATGCTCGCCGATCAGCTCGGCCAGCCTGTGCGGTGCACGGACCTCGTCCCGGTCCGCCACTACCACCCGTGCACCCCGGATCAGGGGCAGCCACAGCTCCAAACCGGCGATATCGAACCCGAACGTCGTCACCGCCAGCAGCACGTCATCCGCAGAGAGGCCGGGACGCACAGCCATCGCGCCCAGGAATGACGCCAGGTTGCCGTGCGAAACCGTGACACCCTTCGGCCGGCCCGTCGACCCTGAGGTGTACATGACGTAGGCGGCCTGCGACGGCGTCACAGGCACCGGTGGCGCGTCGACCGGCTGGATCTCGCCGAGCGGGCTGTCCAGCACGACCTGGGCGCCACTGTCGGCCAGGATGTACGAGAGACGTTCCGACGGCAGTTCCGGGTCCAACGGCAGATAGGTGCCGCCGGCCTGCCACACGGCCAGCGCGGCCACCGCGAAGTCCGGGCCGCGGTCCAACCGCAGACCGACAATCGACTCGGTACCCACACCCTGGGCCGTCAACCGTGCCGCCAGACCGCCCGCACGGCGCCACAACTCCCGGTACGTCAACGACTGCACGGCCACCGCATCCGGCGTGACCGCCGCACGGGCCGCGACCAGCTCATGCACAGCGCCCGACCACGGCACGGCCGGGCCACCGTCCGACCAAATCGCCAGGTCGGCCGCCTCCGCAACACTCAGCAACGGCACCTGCGACAAGCGACGACCCGCATCCGCGGCCACCGCGGCCAAGACCTGCTGGAAGTGGCCGATCAACCGCACGATCCGCGCGTCGTCGAACAGCGCCGTGCTGTAGTGCACGGCGCCGACCAGCCCGTCGCCGGACTCGGTCAGCGTGACCGAGAGATCGAACTGGACCGGCACGGGCTCGGGCTCGGACTGGCCGGCGGCCAGGACGCGCCCGCCGTCCTCGGTGGCGTAGTTGAACAGGACCTGGAAGAGCGGGGTCCGGGAGCGGTCCCGGGGCACGCCGAGCGCGTCCACGAGGTGTTCGAACGGCAGGTCCTGGTGGGCGTGGGCGGCTAGGGTGCCGGCGCGCACGCGGGCGAGGAGCTCGTCGAAGGTCGGGTCGCCCGACAGGTCGGTGCGCAGGACGAGGGTGTTCACGAAGAGGCCGATGAGGCCCTCGATCTCGGACCGGTTGCGGTTGGCGATCGGTGTACCGATGGCGATGTCATTCTGGCCGGTGTACCGCCCCAGGAGGAGCGAGAAGGCAGACAGCGCCGTCATGAACATCGAGGCGCCGGCCGTGCGTGAGACCGCACGCAGGGCCTCGGTCACGCCGGCGGGGACGGCGAAGTCGATCGCCGCGCCGGCGTTGGAACGCCGGGACGGGCGCGGGCGGTCCGTCGGCAGCTCCAGCACGGGCAGGCCGTCGAGGCGCCCGCGCCAGTAGTCGAGCTGGCCGCGCAGGACGTCGCCGGTGAGCCAGGCGCGCTGCCAGACGGCGAAGTCGGCGTACTGGACCGGGAGCGGCGGCAGCTCGGCCTCCCCGGCGTACAGCGCCCAAAGTTCGTCGTGCAGGATCCCGGCCGACCAGTCGTCGCTGATGACGTGGTGCAGGACGAGCGCCAACACGTGCCGGTCGGCGGCGACGCGGAGCAGGGTGGCTCGCAGCGGTACGCCGGCGGCCAGGTCGAACGGCGCCACCGCGTCCCGGGCCAGCCAGGCGCGCGCGGCCGCCTCGCTGTCGTCCTCGGTGGAGAGGTCGACGAAGGGCAGCTCGAACGGCGTCGGCGGCTCGATCACCTGGTACGGCTCGCCGTCGGCGTCGGCGGCGAAGCGGGTCCGCAGGGTCTCGTGCCGGGTGGTCAGGGCGCCCAGCGCCGCGGTCAGTGCCGGCCGTGACAGTTCGCCGTCGAAGCCGATCGGCATGGGCAGGTTGTACTCGGCTGAACCGGGATCCAACTGTGCGAGGAACCAGAGCCGCTGCTGTGCGAACGACAGCGGCAGCGCACGGTCCCGCCCAACCGGCACAATCGCCGCCGTGCCGGTCCCAGGCCGGGCTGTGTCAACCGCAGCCGCGAGCCCAGCCACCGTCGGCGCGTCGAACAGTGCGGCAACGGGTACCTCGACGCCGAACAGGCCTCGAATGCGTGACACCACCCGGGTCGCGAGCAGCGAATGCCCACCGAGCGCGAAGAAATCGTCGAACAATCCCACCCGCTCGACGCCCAGGACCGCACCCCAGACTCCAGCAACTGCCTCCTCGACCACCGTGCGCGGCGCCACATACTCGCCGGCGACGGGCGCATCGGGCGCGGGTAGGGCGTTCCGGTCGACCTTCCCGTTCGCGTTCAACGGCAACGAGGTCATCTCCACAAAGACGGAGGGCACCATGTAGTCCGGCAGCCGCTCCCGCAACCCGTCGACCGAGCACTGACCCACCACGTAAGCGACCAGCCGCGCGCCGTCGGCCACCACCACGGCCGCCGACACACCCGCCTGATCACGGATCGCAGCCTCAACCTCGCCGAGCTCGATCCGGAACCCGCGCACCTTCACCTGGAAATCCGCCCGGCCCAGGAACTCCGGCCGACCATCAGACCGCCACCGCGCCAGATCGCCGGTCCGATAGAGCCGTGTACCGTCCCGGTCCGCGACGAACCGCTCGGCCGTCAGCTCCGGACGACCCAGATACCCGCGGGCCACACCAGCACCACCGATGTACAACTCACCGACCACACCAGCGGGGACTTCACGCAGTGAGGCGTCCAGGACGTACCAGCGCGTCCCGGCGATCGGCGAACCCAACGTGACCGGCGCACCCGCGGTGACCTCGTCGACCGCGGACCACACAGTCGTCTCCGTCGGGCCGTACATGTTCCACACCGTCCTAGCCCGCTGCACCAACGAAGCCGCCAAACCCAAAGGCAGCGCCTCACCACCACACAGGACCCGCAGCCCCGGGGAACCGGCCCAGCCGTCCTCGACCAGCATCTGCCAGGTGGCCGGGGTCGCCTGCATCACCGACACACCGTGCTCGCCGATCAGCTCAGCCAGCCTGTGCGGTGCACGGACCTCGTCCCGGTCCGCGACTACCACCCGTGCACCCCGGATCAGGGGCAGCCACAGCTCCAAACCCGCGATATCGAACCCGAACGTCGTCACCGCCAGCAACACATCATCCGCAGAGAGGCCGGGACGCACGGCCATCGCGCCCAGGAATGACGCCAGGTTGCCGTGCGAAACCGTGACACCCTTCGGCCGGCCCGTCGACCCCGAGGTGTAGATCACGTAGGCGGCCTGCGCCGGCGACACAGGCACCGGCGGCGCGTCCAACAGTTCGACCTCGCCCAGCGGACTGTCCAACACGACCTGGGCGCCACTGTCGGCCAGGATGTACGAGAGACGTTCCGACGGCAGTTCCGGGTCCAACGGCAGATACGCACCACCGGCCTGCCACACCGCCAACGCCGCCACCGCAAAGTCCGAGCCGCGGTCCAACCGCAGACCGACAACCGACTCGGTACCCACACCCTGGGCCGTCAACCGTGCGGCCAGACCAGCCGCACGGCGCCACAACTCCCGGTAGCTCAGCGACTGCACGGCCACCGCATCCGGTGTCGCCGCCGCACGGGCCGCGACCAACTCGTGCACCGCACCGGTCCACGGCACGGCCGGGCCGCCGTCGCTCCAGCCGGTCAGCTCGTGCACCTCGGGATCGGTCAGCAGCGCCACCTGCGACAAACGGCGATCGGCGTCCGCGGCGAGCTCGGCCAGGACCTGCTGGAAGTGGCGCACGAACCGGATCATGCGGGCGTCGTCGAAGAGGGCGGTCGCGTACTGCACCGACCCGACCAGCGCACCGTCCGCCTCCACGACCGAGACCGACACGTCGTAGCGCACGGGCATGGGCTCCGGCCGCGGCTCGGCGGTCGGCTCCCATCCGCCGAAGCGGCCGCGGCCGTCGTCGCTGTCGTAGTTGAACAGGACCTGGAACAGCGGGGTCCGGGAGCGGTCCCGGGGCACGCCGAGCGCGTCGACGAGGTGTTCGAACGGCAGCTCCTGGTGCGCGTACGCGGCGAGGGTTCCCGTCCGGACACGGCCGAGCAGCTCGGCCAGGGTCGGGTCGCCGGACAGGTCGGTGCGCAGCGCGAGGGTGTTGAGGAAGAAGCCGATGAGGCCCTCGGTCTCGGCGCGGGTGCGGCCGGCGATCGGGGTGCCGACGACGATGTCGTCCTGGCCGGAGTACCGGCCGAGGAGCACGGTGAAGGCCGACAGCACGGTCATGAACATCGACGCACCGCCGTCGCGGGCGACGGCGCGCAGGCGGTCGGCGACCTCGGCCGGGACGGCGAAGTCGATGCTCGCGCCGTCGCCGGTCCGCACGGCCGGTCGCGGACGGTCGGTCGGCAGTTCGAGTGTCGGCACGCCGTCGAGGTGGCCGCGCCAGTGGTCCAGCTGGGTCGCGAGGACGTCGCCGGTGAGCCGGGCCCGCTGCCAGACGGCGAAGTCGGCGTACTGCACGGGCAGCGGCTCGAGCACGGCACCCGCGTACAACGCGTCGAGCTCGCGGCGCAGGATGCCGAAGGACCACTCGTCGGCGACGACGTGGTGCATGGCGAGGGCCAGGATGTGCTCGTCCGGGGCGAGCCGCAGCAGCGTGGCCCGGAACAGCGGCCCGGCCGCGAGGTCGAACGGCACCGCCGCGTCAGAAGCCAGCCAGGCCTCCGCCTCTGCGGCGTCCGACATGTCCAGGAGCGGGAGAACGATGTCGGTCGCCGGATCGATGACCTGGTACGGCTCGCCGTCGGCGCCGGCGACCAGCCGTGTGCGCAGCACCTCGTGCCGCGCGACCAGAGCGTTCAGCGCGGCCTGGAGCGCGTCGGCGTCGAGGGCGCCCGAGAACGGGATCGTCGCCGGCGTGTTGTACTCGATCGACCCCGGATCGAGCTGCGCGAGGAACCAAAGCCGCTGCTGGGCAAAGGACAGCGGCAACGGAACGTCCCGGCCCACCGGCACGACCGGCGCCGCCTGTACCCCGGGCGCGGCCGCATCGACGACCGCCGCAAGCTGCGCAACCGTCGGCGCATCAAACACGGCGGCCACCGGAATCTCCACCCCGAACACCTGCCGCACCCGCGACACGACCTGGGTGGCCAGCAGCGAGTGCCCACCGAGTGCGAAGAAGTCGTCGTGTACCCCGACCTGCGACACCCGCAGCAGCCCGCCCCACACCCCAGCCAGCAACTCCTCCACCGACGTCCGCGGCGCCACAAAGCCGTCAACCTCCGCCCGCACCCCAGCCAGCGCGCCCCGATCGACCTTCCCGTTCGGCGTCAACGGCAGCACATCCAGGCCCATGAAAACCGCCGGCACCATGTACGACGGCAACCGCGAACCCAGGAACGCCCGCAACTCCTCCACCGGCGGCACGGTCGGCACCACGTACGCCACCAACCGATCCAGCTCATCGGCGACAACCACAGCAGCGTCGATCGAGGGATGCCGGGTCAGCGCGAACTCGACCTCACCAGGCTCGATCCGATACCCACGCACCTTCACCTGCTCGTCGGCCCGCCCAAGGAACTCCAGGGCGTCCCCGACACGGCGCACACGGTCCCCGGTCCGATACCACCGCGACCCGCCAGGCGCCGCAACAAACCGCGATGCCGTCAGCGAGGGCCGACCCAGATACCCCCGGGACACCCCGACCCCGCCGAGGAACAGCTCCCCAGCAACGCCCAACGGCACAGGCCGCAGCACGGCGTCCAACACCTGCAACTCAACCCCCGGCAACGGCCCACCAATCGGCGCCGGCCCCACCCCATCGTCAAACAGTTCACAGAACGTGGAATCAACGGAAGCCTCCGTGACCCCGTACGCCGTGAGCACACGAACCCCCAGCACCCGCTGTGCCCGGGCCACCGACTCGAGCCGCCACACGTCGATGGTGACGACGACCAGGCGCAGATCCGGCAGTCCGAGACCGGTCCGCTCGACGTAAGAGACCAGCTCATCGACATGACGGGGCGCGGACTCGAACGCCTCGACCCGGGCCGTCGTGAGCAACTCATGCCACGTGGCGGTGTCGAGCTGGGCGCCGACCTCGCCGATCACGAGGGTGCCCCCGGCCGCGAGGGCGCGCACCACATCACCCGTGAACACATCAAAACTGGCGCTGGCCAGCGTCAGCCACGAATGCCCGGTGAACTGTGCCGCCGACCAACCAGCGAACACTCCCAGCAGCGCACTGTGCGGCACGACCGTGCCTTTTGGCGTGCCGGTGGACCCAGATGTGTAAATGACACAGGCCGCCTGTGCGGGATGCACGGTCGCCGTGAACGGATCCCCGTACTCGACCGCGGAAACCACAACCGACACACCGGCGTCCGCGACCATGAACTCCAAGCGGTCCGAAGGGTACGAAGGATCCAGCGCCAGATACGCAGCACCGGCCTTCCACACACCCAGCATCGCCACAACCAGGTCCACACCCCGCGGCAGCTGCAGACCCACCACCGACTCCGCACCCACACCCCGTGCGACGAGCCAACCAGCGAACCGCGCCGCCCGCGCATCCAACTCCGCGAACGTCAACGACACATCACCAGCCCGCACCGCCACCGAAGACGACGACGCCGGCACCAACTCGTGCACACCCCCGACCGCCGGCACCGTCACACCGTTGGCGTTCCACGCACGCAGGGCGCGATCCTCGGCCACCGTGAGCATCGGCAGGCTCGACAGCCGGGCATCGGGCGCGGCGGCGACCGCGGCCAGCACCACGTTGAGGTGGCGAATGAGCCGGCGGATCGTCGATTCCTCGAAAAGCTGGGTGCTGTACTCGATGCTGCCCGTCAGCCCCCCGCCGCTCTCGGTCACGACCAGACCCAGGTCGTAGATGGCCGGGGCCGGCACGGGCTCGTCGACCGGCGCGGACGCGACGCCGTCGAGACGGGCGTAGTTGAACAGCACCTGGAACAGCGGCGTGCGGGACCGGTCGCGCGGCCCGCCGAGCGCGTCGACGAGGTGTTCGAACGGGACGTCCTGGTGCGCGTACCCGGAAAGGGTCTCGGTGCGCACACGGCCCAGCAGCTCGGCGAAGGTGGGGTCGTCGGACAGATCGGTCCGCAGGACCAGCGAGTTGACGAAGAAGCCGATGAGCCCCTCGATCTCGGCCCGGTTCCGGTTCGCGATCGGGGCGCCGACGACGATGTCGCGCTGGCCGGTGTACCGGCCGAGGAGCGTCGTGAACGCGGACAGCACGGTCATGAACATGGTGGCGCCGGCCGCGGCGGACGCGGCCCGCAGGCCGTCGGCGACCTCGGCCGGGATGGCGAACTCGAGGGCGGCGCCGGTGCTGCTGCGGACCGGCGGCCGGGGGTGGTCGGTGGGCAGCTCCAGGGTCGGGGCGCCGGCGAGGCGGTCGCGCCAGTAGGCGAGGCGGTGCTCGAGGGCGTCGCCGGTGAGCCAGCGGCGCTGCCAGGCGGCGAAGTCGGCGTACTGCACCGGCAGCGCGCGCAGCGTCGCCTCCGGGTCGGCGTGGAGGGCGTCGAACTCGTCGCGGAGGATGCCGGCGGACCATTCGTCGCTGACGACGTGGTGGGTGGCCACCGCGAGGATGTGCTCGTCCGGGGCGAGGCGCAGCAGCGTGGCCCGGAACAGCGGGCCGGCGGCCAGGTCGAACGGCACGAGCGCGTCGGCGGCCTGCCAGGCGCGGGCCGCGGCGGCCGGGTCGGGCTCGGCGGTGAGGTCGACGACGGGCAGGTCGAACGGGGCGGGCGCGTCCACGACCTGGTGCGGCACGCCGTCGGCGTCGGCGACGAGCCGGGTGCGCAGGGTCTCGTGCCGCGTCACGAGGGCGGTGAGCGCGCGGGCGACGGCGGCGGGGTCGGCGGCGCCCAGGTGGATCGCGAGCGGCGTGTTGTACTCGGCCGAGCCCGGCTCGAGCTGGGCCAGGAACCACAGGCGCTGCTGGGCGTAGGACAACGGCAGCGGCCGGCCCCGATCGGCGAGCCCGATGGCGGGAGCGCCGGTGTCCAACAAGTCGGTGGACAGGAGCGAGCCGAGCCCGGCTACGGTCGGCGCGTCGAACACGGCGGCGACCGGCACCTCCACCCCGAACACGGCCCGGATCCGCGACACCAGCTGGGTCGCGAGCAGCGAGTGCCCGCCGAGGGAGAAGAAGTCGTCGTCCGCGCCGACGCGTTCGACGCCGAGCAGCTCCGACCAGACCCCGGCCAGCAGCTCCTGCACCGGCCCGTCGGGCGCGACGTACGCTCCCCCGGCGGCGAGCTGCCGCCCGTCCGGCGCGGGCAGCGCGCCCCGGTCGAGCTTGCCGTTGCGGTTGAGCGGCAGCGCGGTCAGCTCGACGAAGACCGATGGCACCATGTACTGCGGCAGCCGCCCCCCGAGCCACCCGCGCAGCACGTCGGCGGCCGGCGCCTCGGCCCCGGCCGGCACGACGTAGGCGACGAGCCGCCCGTCGCCGGCGATGACGGCCGCGTCGCGGATGCCGTCGTGGGCGCGCAGGGCGGCCTCGACCTCGCCGGGCTCGACCCGGAACCCGCGCACCTTCACCTGCGTGTCGGCCCGGCCCACGAACTCCAGCTGCCCGTCGGCGCGCCAGCGGGCGACGTCGCCGGAGCGGTACAACCGCGATCCGTCGGCGGCGACCGGGTCGGCCACGAACCGTTCGGCGGTCAGGTCCGGGCGGCCGGCGTACCCGCGGGCGACGCCGACGCCGCCGATGAACACCTCGCCGGGCACGCCGACCGGGACGGGGTTGAGGTGCCGGTCGAGGACCTGGACCCGCACGTTGCCCAGCGGGGCGCCGATCGGCGGGGCCGCCTCGGCGTCGGTGATGGCGGGCCCGACGGTGGCCATGACCGTGGCCTCGGTCGGGCCGTAGGTGTTGACGAGCCGGACGCGGCCGGCCCAGCGGGCGGCGAGCTGCGCGCTGAGCCGCTCGGCGCCGAGGACCCAGGTGTCCACCCCGGCGACCTCGTCCGGGTCGAGCTGGGCCAGCAGGGACGGCACGACGCTCGCCGAGCGCACCTCGGCCGCGTCGACCAGCCGGGCCAGGGCACGGGGCTCGGCACGGTCGGCGGCGGTGGCGATGACGAGGGTACCGCCGCAGGACAGCACGGCCGCGAGGTCCAGCACGGCGGCGTCGAAGCCGAAGGAGGCGAACTGCAGCACGGCGCGTTCGGCGCCGAGTACCGGGCCGAGCTCGGTGACGAGGTTGACGAGGCTGGCGTGGGCGACGACGACGCCCTTCGGCACGCCGGTCGAGCCGGAGGTGTAGATGACGTACGCCGCCTGGGCGCCGCCGACGGCCGGGAGCTCGCCCGGGTGGGCCGGCAGGTCGAGGTCGTCGAGCCAGGTGACGGCCATGCCGACGTCGGCCGCGACGGCCCGCTGGGCGAGCACGACCGACGCGCCGCCGTCGGCGGCCATGAACGCGAGGCGCTCGGCCGGGTAGTCGGGGTCCAGCGGCAGGTACGCGGCGCCGGCCCGCCACACGGCCAGCACGGCGGTCACGAAGTCGACGCCGCGGCCCAGGCAGAGGCCGACGACCGACTCGGTGCCGACGCCGACGCCGAGGAGGTACCCGGCGAGGTCGGCCGAGCGCCGCCACAGTTCCCCGTACGTCAGCGTCGCCTCGCCGCAGCGCACGGCCACCGCGCCCGGTTCGGCCCGGACCCGGTCGGCGATGAGCTCGGCGACCGTCTCCACGGCGGGCAGCGCGGAGGTGGTGTCGTTCCAGCCGGCCAGCTCGCCCTGCTCGCGCTCGGTGAGGATCGGCAGGTCCGACACGTGGCGGCCGATGTCGGCGGAGACCGCGGCGAGCAGCTGCTGGAAGTGGCCGATGAGGCGCGCCATCCGCGCCTCGTCGAACAGTGCGGTGCTGTACTGCACGGAGCCGATCAGCCCGGCCGGGAACTCGAACACGGTCATCGACAGGTCGAACTTGGCCGGCAGGGCCACCGCACCGGGCCGGGCGGCGGGCAGCTCGCCGCTGCCGGTGGCGTAGTTGAACAGCACCTGGAACAGCGGGGTCCGGGAGCGGTCCCGGTCCACGCCGAGCTCGTCGACCAGCTGCTCGAACGGCACGTCCTGGTGCGCGAACCCGGCGAGGGTCTCCGCGCGCACACGGCCCAGCAGCTCGGCGAACGTGGGGTCGCCGGACAGGTCCGTGCGGAGGACCAGCGTGTTGACGAAGAACCCGATGAGGCCCTCGATCTCGGCCCGGTTCCGGTTGGCGATCGGTGTGCCGACGACGATGTCATCCTGGCCGGCGTACCGCCCGAGGAGGACGTTGAACGCGGCGAACACCGTCATGAACATGGAGACGGCGGCCCCGCGGGAGGCGGCGCGCAGCCCGTCGGCGACGGCGGCCGGGACCACGAACTCGAGGGACGCGCCGGCGCTGGAGCGCTGCGCGGGCCGCGGCCGGTCGGCGGGCAGCTCCAGCACGGGGGCGTCGGCGAGCCGGTCGCGCCAGTACCCGACCTGGCCGGCGAGGACGTCGCCGGTGAGCCACCGCCGCTGCCAGACGGCGAAGTCGGCGTACTGCACCGGCAGCGGGGCCAGGCGCGGCTCGGTGCCGGTGCGGGCGGCGTCGTAGAGGGCGTCGAGCTCCCGGTCGAGGATCTCCTCGGACCATTCGTCGGCGACGACGTGGTGCATGGCGATGGCCAGCACGTGCTCGTCGGGGCCGAGGCGCAGCAGGGTGGCCCGGAACAGCGGCTCGGAGGCGAGGTCGAAGGGGGTCGCGGCGTCGGCGTCGAGCCAGGCGTCGGCGGCCGCCTGCGGGTCGGCGGCGCCGGCGAGGTCGACGAGCGGCAGCGCGACGGGCGCGGGCGGGTCGATGACCTGCTGCGGTACACCATCGGGGCCCGCAACGAGCCGGGTGCGCAGGACCTCGTGCCGGGCGACGAGTGCCTCGACGGCGGCGCGCAGGGCCTCGGTGTCGAGGGGGCCGCGGAAGCGCACGGGCATGGGGGCGTTGTACTCGGCCGAGCCGGGGTCGAGCTGGTCGAGGAACCACAGCCGCTGCTGGGCGAAGGACAGCGGCAGCGGCAGCGTCCGGTCGGCGGGTTCGATCGCTGGTGCGGCGGTCGCGGGCCGCGGCCCGTCGACGACGGCGGCGAGCCGGGCGACGGTCGGCGCGTCGAACACCGCGGCGACCGGGATCTCCGCCCCGATGGTGCGGCGCACGCGGGACACGACCTGGGTGGCCAGCAGCGAGTGCCCGCCGAGGGCGAAGAAGTCGTCGTGCACGCCGACGCGCGGCACGCCGAGCAGCTCGCCCCAGATGCCGGCCAGGAGGTCCTCGACGGCGGTCCGGGGGGCCACGAACTCGCTGCCGGCCTGGGCGCGCCGGCCGGCGAGGGCACCCCGGTCGACCTTGCCGTTGGGCGTCAGCGGCAGCCCGTCGAGCTCGACGAACACGGCCGGGATCAGGTGGGCCGGGAGCCGGTCGCCGAGGAAGGCCCGCAGCTGCTCGACCGGCGGTACCGCGGGCATCAGGTAGGCCACGAGCCGGTCGAGCTCGTCGGCGACCACGACGGCCGTGTCGATCGCCGGGTGCTGGGTCAGGGTGTACTCGACCTCGCCGGGCTCGATCCGGTAGCCGCGCACCTTCAGCTGGTCGTCGGCGCGGCCGAGGAACTCCAGGCCGCCGCGCATGCGGCGGACGCGGTCGCCCGTGCGGTACAACCGGGATCCATCGGCTGTGAAGGGATCCGCGACGAACCGTTCACCGGTCAGGGCCGGCCGGTCGAGGTAGCCGCGGGTGAGGGCGGCGCCGCCGATGTAGAGCTCGCCCGCGACACCGCGCGGGACGGGCCGCAGGTTGCGGTTCAGCACGTGCAGGCGCACGCCGGGCAGTGGGCCGCCGATCGGGGCGGGCCCGGTCGCGCCGACGCGGTCGGTCACATCGCAGTAGGTGGAGTCGACGGTGGCCTCGGTGACGCCGTAGGCGGTGAGGATCCGCGTGCGCGGGCCCAGGACGCGCCGGGCCCGGGCGGCGGACTCGAGCCGCCACACGTCGGTGGTGACGACGACGAGCCGCAGGTCGGGCAGGGCGTGTCCGGTGCGCTCGACGTGCTCGACGAGCTCGTCGACGTAGCGGGGCGCGGACTCGAACGCCTCGACGCGGGCGGTGGTGAGCAGCTCGTGCCAGGCGGCGGTGTCGAGCTGGGCGCCGACGTCGCCGATGACGAGGGTGCCGCCGGCGGCGAGGGCGCGCACCAGGTCGCCGGTGAACACGTCGAAGCCGGCGCTGGCCAGCGTCAGCCACGACAGGCGGTCGGCGGCGGTGAAGTGTGACGCGGCCCAGCCGTCGAAGACGCCGAGCAGGGCATCGTGCGGTACGACCGTGCCTTTCGGCCGGCCCGTGGAGCCCGACGTGTAGATGACGCAGGCAGCCTGGTACGGGTGCACGGGCGCGGTGAACGGCACGGTGCCGGTGTCGACGGCGTCGATCACGACCTGGACGCCGGCGTCGGCGATCATGTACTCGAGCCGCTCGGCCGGGTACTCGGGATCCAGGGGCAGGTAGGCGCCGCCGGCCTTCCACACGCCGAGCATGGCCACGACGAGGTCCACGCCGCGCGGCAGCCGCAGGCCGACGACCGACTCGGGGCCGACGCCCCGGTCGCGCAGCCGGCCCGCGAACCGGGCCGCACGGTCGTCCAGCTCCGCGAAGGTGAGCCGGTCGTGGCCGGCCCGCACGGCGAGGGCGTCCGCGGTGGCGGCCGCGGCGGCGGCGATCAGGGCCGGCACGCTCGCCGGGACCGTGTCGGCCCAGTCGTCGAGCCCGTCCTGCTCCTCGTCGGTCATCATCGGCAGCTCCGACAGGGGCAGCTGCGGCGTCTCGGCCGCGGCCCGCAGCAGGGTGGTGAGGTGCCCGATGAGGCGCCGGGCGGTGGCCTCGTCGAACAGCTCGCTGCTGTACTCGACCCAGCCGATCAGCCCCGCCTCGGTCTCACCGATGTTCATGGTCAGGTCGTAGATCGCCGGCACGGTCAGCGTCTCCTCGCGCTGGTCCCGCACGGCCCCGTCGATGCGCGCGTAGTTGAACAACACCTGGAACAGCGGGGTCCGGGAGCGGTCCCGGGCCGCGCCGAGCTCGTCGACGAGCTGCTCGAACGGCACGTCCTGGTTCGCGTACGCCTCGAGCGTGCCGGCCCGGACGCGGGCGAGCAGCTCCGTGAACGTCGGGTCGCCGGACAGGTCCGTGCGCAGCACGAGCGTGTTCACGAAGAAGCCGATGAGACCCTCGGTCTCGGCCCGGTTGCGCCCGGCGACGGGGGTGCCGACGACGATGTCGTCCTGCCCGCAGTACCGGCCGAGCAGCACTTCAAAGGCGCCGAGCACGGTCATGAACATCGATGCGCCAGCCGACCGTGACAATGTCCGCAGTCCGGCGGTGACGTCGTCGGGCACGGTGAACTCGACGACCGCTCCGGCGCTGGAGCGCACGGGGCGGCGGGGCCGGTCCGTCGGCAGGTCCAGCTCGGGCAGGCCGGCGAGGCGCTCGCGCCAGTAGCCCAGCTGCGCGTCGAGGACGTCGCCGGTGAGCCAGCCGCGCTGCCAGACGGCGAAGTCGGCGTACTGCACGGGCAGCGGCGGCAGCGCCGGCTCGGTCTCCGCGCACGCCGCGTCGTAGAGGGCGTCGAGGTCGCGGTCGAGGATGCGCGCCGACCACTCGTCGCCGGCCACGTGGTGCATGGCCAGCGCGAGCACGTGCTCGTCGGGCGCAAGGCGCAGGAGGCTGGCCCGGAACACGGGCCCGGCGGCGAGGTCGAACGGTGTCGCCGCGTCGGCGGCGAGCCACTCGTCGGCCGCGGCGAACGGCTCGTCGTCGTCGGACAGGTCCACGATGGACAGTTCGAACGGCGCCGGCGGGTCGATGACCTGGTACGGCACGCCGTCCTCGCCGGCGACGAGCCGGGTGCGCAGCGCCTCGTGGCGGGCGACGAGCGCCTCCAGGGCGCGCCGCATCGCCTCGGGCGACAGGTCGTCGCCGCGCAGCCGGATGGGCATCGGCAGGGTGTACTCGGCGGAGCCGGGGTCGAGCTGGGCGAGGAACCACAGCCGCTGCTGGGCGAACGACAGCGGCAACGGCCGGTCGCGGTCCACGGGCGTGATCGGCGCCGCGGCCGCACCGCGGGACAGGCCGTCGACGACGGCGGCGAGCCCGGCGAGGGTCGGCGCGTCGAACAGCGCCGAGACCGGCAGCTCGGCGCCGAGCACGGCCCGCACGCGGGACGCCACCTGGGTCGCCAGCAGCGAGTGCCCGCCGAGGGCGAAGAAGTTGTCGCCGGCGCCGACGCGTTCGACGCCGAGCAGCTCGGCCCAGACACCGGCGAGCAGCTCCTGCACGGGCCCGTTCGGGGCCGTGTAGTCGCCGCCGGCGGCGAGCTGCCGGCCGTCGGGCGCGGGCAGCGCGGCCCGGTCCACCTTGCCGTTGCGGTTCATCGGCATCGACGTCACCTCCATGAAAACCGACGGAACCATGTACTCCGGCAGCCGTGCTCCGAGCCGTGCGCGCAGCTCCGCCACGGCCGGCACCTCGTCTCCGGCCGGCACCACGTACGCGACCAGCCGCTCGCCGGCGGCGAGCACGACCGCGTCGCGGATCCCCTCGTGGGCGCGCAGCGCGGCCTCGATCTCGCCGGGCTCGATGCGGAACCCGCGGATCTTCACCTGGTCGTCGGCGCGGCCCAGGTACTCCAGGCCCCCGTCGGCGAGCCGGCGGGCGACGTCGCCCGTGCGGTACAACCGCGATCCGTCGCCGGCCAGGGGGTCCGCCACGAACCGTTCCGCGGTGAGGGCGGCCCGGCCCACGTAGCCGCGGGCGAGCCCGGCGCCGCCGACGAACAGTTCGCCCGGCACGCCGTCCGGGACCGGGCGCAGCGACCGGTCGAGCACGTGCACGGACAGGTCGGGCAGGCCGACGCCGATGACGCTGCCGTGCGCCTGGGCGGCGGTGACCGGGTCGAGTCCCAGGTATGACACGTGCACGGTCGTCTCGGTGATGCCGTACATGTTGACCAGCAGCGGCGTGCCGCTCAGACCTTCGCCGGCAACCGCGGGGTGGGCGGCGTCCGCGGGCGCCAGGAGGACCGGGTCGAGCGCCTCGCCGCCTGGGTGGGCGGCGTCCGCGGGCGCCAGGCGGACCGGGTCGAGCGCCTCGCCGCCTGGGTGGGCGGCGTACCAGGGCGCCAGGCGGCCCGGGTCGAGCGCCTCGCCGCCGAACACGACGTAGCGCAGGGCGAGCGGCAGGCCCGGCCGCTGCTCGTCGGCGGCCATGAACGCGGCGAACGCCGACGGGGTCTGGCTCAGCACGGTGACCTGTTCGTCGGAGACCAGCTGCAGGAACTCGGCCGGCCCGCGGGTCACCGCCCACGGCACGACGACGAGCCGGCCGCCGTGCGCGAGCGCGCCCCACAGCTCCCAGACGGAGAAGTCGAACGCGAACGAGTGGAACAGGGTCCACACGTCCGACGGGCCGAACGTGAACCACCGGCGGGCGGCGGTGAGCAGCCGCACGAGGTTGCCGTGCGGCACGGCGACACCCTTGGGCCGGCCGGTCGACCCGGAGGTGTAGATGACGTACGCGAGCTGGCGCGGGTCGTGCACACGGTCCAGCGGCCCGTCGTCGTACCGTGCGAGCTCGGCCTCGTCGAGGGTCACTACCTCGAGCCCGGCGTATGCGGGGCCTTCGCCGACGAGCACCGTGGCGCCGCTGTCGCGCAGCATGTACTCCAGCCGCTCCGCCGGGTAGTCCGGGTCCAGCGGCAGGTAGGCGCCGCCGGCCTTCCAGACCGCGAGGGGCGCGACCGCCATATCGGCGCCGCGGGGCAGGCACAGCCCGACGACCGTGTCGGGCCCGACGCCGGCCGCGACCAGCCGCCGCGCCAGGCGGTTCGCCCGCGCCTCCAGCTCGGCGTAGGTGAGCGCGTCGCCGCCGGCCGTGACCGCCGTCGCGCCGGGGCGCAGCCGGGCCTGTTCGGCGATCCAGACGTGCACACCATTGACCGGGATTTCGGGTGTACCGGCACAAGCCCGCGCCGTGATGCGCCGCTCCTCGGCCGGGCTGAGCACGGGCAGCTCCGACACGTGCCGCCCGGCGGTCCCGGCGGCGGCCGCGGCGAGCTCGAGCAGCGAGCCGACCATCCGCTCGATCGTCGCCCGGTCCCACAGCGCCGTGCTGTACAGCAGCGCGCCCTCGGCCCCGCCGCCGGCCGCCTCGCCGAGCGTCAGCGACAGGTCGAACTTGATCGGCAGCACCGGCGACCCGGGCACCCCCGAGTCCGGCTCGCCCGTGAGCTCCCCGGCCGCCATGTAGTTGAACAGCACCTGGAACAGCGGCGTCCGGGAGCGGTCCCGGTCCGTGACCAGCTCGTCGACCAGCCGCTCGAACGGCACGTCCTGGTGCGCGTACGCCCCGAGGCTCGCGGCCCGGACCCGCCCGAGCAGCTCCGTGAACGTTGGGTCCCCGGCGACGCTGGTGCGCAGCACGAGCGTGTTGACGAAGAACCCGATCAGGCCCTCGGTCTCGGCCCGGTTGCGGTTGGCGACCGGCGTGCCGACGACGATGTCATCCTGACCGGACCAGCGGTGCAGCAGCACGGTGAAGAGCCCGAGCATGGCCATGTACATGGACGCCCCGGCCCCGCGCGCCGCGGCGCGCAGCCCCTCGACCGTCTCGGCCGGCAGCCGGAACCGCACGAGGTCGCCGGCGGTGTCGCGCTGCGCGGGCCGCGGCCGGTCGGTCGGCAGTTCGAGCGCCGGCGCCCCGTCGAGCCGCCGTCGCCAGTAGTCCAGCTGCCCGCCGAGCGCGTCGCCGGTGAGCCACTGCCGCTGCCAGGCCGCGAAGTCCGCGTACTGCACCGGCAGCGGCGCCAGGTCGTCCCCGTCGTACAGCGCGGCGAGTTCCCGGCGCAGGATGCCATCGGACCATTCGTCACCGATCACGTGATGCATGGCCAGCGCCAGCACCTGCTCCCCGGGCGCGACGCGCAGCAGCGTGGCCCGCAACGGCGGCGCCGCGGCCAGATCGAACGGCACCCGGGCATCCCCGGCGAGCCACTCCTCGACCGACCCGTCCACGACGGGCAGGTCAACCGGCCCGGCCGGCTCGATCACCTGGTACGGCACCCCGTCGGCCCCGGCGACCAGCCGCGTCCGCAGTACCTCGTGCCGCTCCACCAGCCGCCGCAACGCCCCAGCCAGCCCGGCCACGTCAACGTCGCCCGGCACCGGGATCAGGATCGGCATGTTGTACTCGACCGAGTCCGGCTCGAGCTGCGCCAGGAACCACAACCGCTGCTGCGCAAACGACAACGGCAACGCCACGTCCCGCCCAACCGGCGCAACCGGCGGTGCCGTCAACCCCGGAGTGGCGGCCGCGATAGCCGTAGCCAGCCCGTCGATGGTGGGTGCGTCAAACATGGCATCGACGGGCACCTCGACCCCGAACGCGACCCGCACGCGCGACAACACCTGCGTCGCCAGCAGCGAATGCCCACCGAGGGTGAAGAAGTCGTCGTGCACACCGATCCGCTCAACCCCGAGCAGTCCGGTCCAGATCCCGGCAAGCACCTCCTGGACGGCCCCGGACGGCGCCACAAATTCCACTCCAACCGGCAGCTGCACCCCGACCAGCGCGCTCCGGTCCACCTTCCCGTTGGCGTTCCGCGGCAGGGCCGCCAGCTCAACGAACACCCCCGGCACCATGTACTCCGGCAGCCGAGCCCCCACCCACACCCGCAGCTCTTCTACCACCAGCACCGCGTCGCCGGCCGGCACAACGTAGGCGATCAGGCGCCCGTCCTCGGCCACCACAACGGCATCCGCGACACTCGACGAAGCCCGCAACGTGGCCTCAACCTCGCCCGGCTCAACCCGGAACCCGCGGACCTTCACCTGATCATCTGCACGACCGACGAACTCCAGCACACCGTCGGCACGCCACCGTGCAACATCACCGGACCGGTACAACCGCGAACCGCCCGGCCCGGCGACAAACCGCTCCGCCGTCAACTCCGGACGACCCACATACCCCCGCGCCAGACCCACACCACCGATGAAAATCTCCCCCGGCACACCAACTGGGACAGCACGGAGACTGTTGTCCAACACGTGCACCTGCACATTGCCCAACGGCCCACCAATCGGCGGATCCCCCACCGCATCCCCGGCACAGTCCATCGTGGTCGCCAGCACAGACACCTCAGTCGGCCCGTACGCGTTGAACACCCGCGCCCCCACCGACCACAACCGCGCCAACTCACCACTCACCCGCTCCGACCCGACAATCCACGACCCAACACCCGGCACCTCCGCCGGGTCGAGCTGGGACAACAACGACGGCACCACACTCGCCGCCGTAACACCCTCGGCCCGGATCAACGCCGCCAACGCCCGCGGCTCGGCACGCTCGGCCGCAGACGCCATCACCAACGTCCCACCCACGGTCAGCACACCAGCCAGATCAATGACCGCGGCGTCGAACGAGAACGACGCGAACTGCAACGCCACACGGCCCAGCTTCGGTGCGATCTGCACGGCCAGGTTCAGCACGCCGGTGTGCGGCACAACGACGCCCTTCGGCACACCCGTCGACCCAGACGTGTAGATAACATACGCCGCCTGCCCACCCCGCACAGCCGGGAGCACGGCGTCATACCTGGGCATGACCACCCCAGGTTCCAGCACCACCGCCGCACCCGCATCCGCCACCATGAACGACAGCCGGTCCGCCGGGAACTCCGGATCCAGGGGCAGATACGCCGCACCCGCCCGCCACACACCCAGGACCGACGCCACAAAGTCGGCGGTACGGTCCAGACGCAGGCCCACCACCGAATCCGGGCCCACACCCGAGGCCAGGAGATACCCGGCCACATCAGCGGAACGCTGCCACAACTCGCCATAGGTCAGCTCGGTGTCACCGGCACGGACCGCCACCGCCCCCGGATCCTGGGACGCGATCAGATCCAGCACAGTCTCGGCACGGGGCAGCACGGTCGCCGTGTCATTCCACCGTGCCAAGTCCGCCACCTCCGCGGACGTGAGCACAGGCAGCCCGGACAGACGACGACCCGCGTCCGCGGCAACCGCCGCCAGCAACTCCCGGAAATGACCGACCAGACGGGTCATCCGGGCGTCGTCGAACAGGGTCGTGCTGTAGCGCAGCCGGCCGGCCAGCCCGGCGCCGGCCTCGAGCAGGACGACGGACAGGTCGAACTTCACCGGCACCGCGACCGGCGCGGACGGCTGGTCCGGCAGGTCGGCGTCCCAGCGCTGCCCATCGGCGGCGGCGTAGTTGAACAGCACCTGGAACAGCGGCGACCGGGAGCGCTCACGGTGCACCCCGAGCTGGTCGACGAGCTGCTCGAACGGCAGGTCCTGGTGCGCGTACGCGGCCAGGGTCTCACCCCGTACCCGGCCCAGCAGCTCGGCGAACGTCGGATCGCCGGACAGGTCGGCCCGGAGCACGAGCGTGTTGACGAAGAAGCCGATCAGGCCCTCGATCTCAGACCGGTTCCGGTTGGCGATCGGTGTGCCGACGACGACGTCATCCTGGCCGGCGTACCGCCCGAGGATGACACTGAACGCCGCGTACACCGTCATGAACATCGACACCCCGGCGGCCCGCGACAAGGCACGCAGCCCCGTGACCGTGTCGGCCGGGATCGCGAACTCGATCGCGGCGCCGACACTGGAGCGGATCGCCGGGCGGGGCCGGTCGGTCGGCAGGTTCAGCGCGGGCGCGCCGTCGAGCCGGGCACGCCAGTACTCGAGCTGGTCGCGCAGGATCTCGTCGGTGAGCCAGCGGCGCTGCCACACGGCGAAGTCGGCGTACTGCACGGGCAGTGGGGCCAGGTCGAGGCCCTGGTAGAGCGCGTCGAGCTCGTGGCGCAGGATGCGCTCGGACCAGTCGTCGATGACGAGGTGGTGCATGGCGAGCGCAAGGATGTGCGCGCCCGTGCCGAGCCGCAGCAGCGACGCCCGCAGCAGCGCCCCGGCGGCCAGGTCGAACGGCACCTGCCGGTCGGCGGCGAGCCACGCCTCGGCGGCGGCCTCCGGGTCGTCCTCTGTGGACAGGTCGACGATCGCCAGCGCGAACTCCGCCGGCGGGTCGACAACCTGGCGTGGTACGCCGTCCGCGTCGGCAACGAGCCGCGTGCGCAGCACCTCCTGCCGCGCGACGAGCGCCTGGAGCGCCGCCCGCAGCGCCTCGACGTCGAGCTCACCGTCGTACCGGATCGTGGTCGGCGCGTTGTACTCGGCCGAGTTCGGCTCGAGCTGCGCCAGGAACCAAAGCCGCTGCTGCGCGAACGACAGCGGCAACGGCTGCTCACGATCGGCGGGCGTGATGGGCGGCGCGACGGCGCTGTCCTGCGACGCCCCGACGAGCGCCCCCAGCCGCCCGACGGTCGGCGCGTCGAAGACCGCCGCAACGGGTACCTCAACGCCGAACACATTCCGCACCCGGGACGCGACCTGGGTGGCGAGCAGCGAATGCCCACCCAGCGCGAAGAAGTCATCGTGCACACCGACCCGGTCGACGCCGAGCAGCTCCCCCCACACCCCGGCGAGCACCTCTTCGACAGCGTTCCGCGGCGCCACGAAGCCACCAACCTCAGCCCGCACCCCCGCCAACGCCCCCCGATCGACCTTCCCGTTCGGCGTCAACGGCAGCACATCCAGCGCCACAAACACCGCAGGAATCATGTACTCAGGCAGCCGCACCCCAAGGAACGCCCGCAACTCCTCAACCGGCGGCACAGCCGGCACCACAAACGCCACCAACCGATCCAGCTCATCAGCAACCACGACAGCGGCATCAACCGAAGGATGCCGAGTCAACGCGAACTCGACCTCACCCGGCTCAATCCGATACCCACGCACCTTCACCTGCACATCGGCCCGCCCAAGGAACTCCAACGCATCCCCAACACGACGCACCCGATCCCCGGTCCGATACCACCGCGACCCACCAGCCGCCGCAACAAACCGCGATGCGGTCAACGAGGGTTGGCCCACATAACCCCGGGTGACACCCACGCCACCGACGAACAGCTCACCCACCGCACCCAACGGCACGGGCCGCAGCACGGCGTCCAACACCTGCACCTCAACCCCAGGCAACGGCCCACCAACCGGCGCCGGCCCCACCCCATCGCCGAACACCTCACAGAACGTCGAATCAACGGAAGCCTCCGTGACCCCGTACGCCGTCAGCACCCGCACCCCCAGCACCCGCCGTGCCCGGGCCACCGACTCGAGCCGCCACACGTCAGTGGTCACCACGACCAGACGCAGATCCGGCAGTCCGAAGCCGGTCCGCTCAACGTAGGAGACCAGCTCATCGACGTACCGGGGCGCGGACTCGAACGCCTCGACCCGGGCGGTGGCAAGCAGCCCGTGCCAGGCCGCAGTGTCGAGCTGAGCGCCGACGTCACCGATGACGAGGGTGCCCCCGGCCGCAAGCGCACGGACCACATCACCCGTGAACACATCAAAGCTGGCACTGGCCAGGGTCAGCCACGACAGACCCTGCGTGAAGTGGGTCGCCGACCAGCCGCCGAGCACACCCAACAGCGCACTGTGCGGCACAACCGTGCCTTTTGGCACACCCGTAGACCCGGATGTGTAAATGACACAGGCCGCCTGGGCCGGATGCACAGCCGCCGTGAACGGATCGCCGTACTCCACCGTGTCGACCACCACCGACACACCGGCATCCGCAACCATGAACTCCAGGCGCTCAACCGGATACGACGGGTCCAACGCCAGATACGCCGCGCCAGCCCTCCACACACCCAGCATCGCCACGACCAGGTCCACACCGCGCGGCAACCGCAGGCCGACCACCGATTCCGCACCGACACCCCGTGCGGCGAGCCAGCCCGCGAACCGCGCCGCCCGCGAGTCCAGCTCCGCGAACGTCAACGACGAACCACCAGCCCGCACCGCCACCGCCGACGAAGACGTCGGCACCAGTTCGTGCACACCCCCGACCGACGGCCGCTCCAACCGGTCGCCGCGCCACGTCCCCGTCGTCCGCATCGGCAGCTCGGACAGCCGCGTGCGGGGCGCCAGCGCCGACAGCAGCGACGTGAAGTGCTCGATGAGCCGGCGGATCGTCGAAACGTCGAACAACTCGGTGCTGAACTGCACGCCGCCGACGAGGTCGGTCGCGGTTTCGCCGACGATGAAGCTGAGGTCGTACACCGCCGGCACCTCGACCACGGTGTCGTCGACCGGCCCGGCGTCGCCGTCGATGCGGCCGTAGTTGAAGAGCACCTGGAACAGCGGGCTCCGGGAGCGGTCCCGGGGTGTGCCGAGCGCGTCGACCAGCGACTCGAACGGCATGTCCTGGTGCTCGAACGCGCCCAGGGTTTCGGTGCGGACCCGGCCGAGCAGCTCCTCGAAGGTCGGGTCGCCGGAGAGGTCGGTCCGGAGCACGAGCGTGTTCACGAAGAACCCGATGAGCCCCTCGATCTCGGCACGGTTCCGGTTGGCGATCGGCGTACCGACGACGATGTCATCCTGGCCCGCGTACCGGGAAAGCAGCACGTTGAGGGTGGCGAAGACCGTCATGAACATCGAAACCCCGGCCGCGGCCGACATGGCCCGCAGCCGGTCCGCGACCTCGGCCGGGATCGCGAAGTCGATGACCGCGCCGGCGCTGGTGCGCTGGGCGGGGCGGGGCCGGTCGGCCGGCAGTTCGAGCACGGGAGCGCCGTCGAGGCGGCCGCGCCAGTACGCGACCTGGTCCTCGAGTACCTCCCCGGTGAGCCACTGCCGCTGCCAGGCGGCGAAGTCCGCGTACTGCACGGCCAGCGGGGCCAGCTCGGCGCCGGCGTGGAGCGCCTCGAGCTCCCGGCGCAGGATCGCGTCGGACCATTCGTCGCTGATGACGTGGTGCATGACCAGGCCGAGAATGTGTTCGGTCGTACCGAGCCGCAGCAGCGTCGCCCGCAGCAGCGGCCCGCTCGCCAGGTCGAACGGGACCCGCCGGGCGGCGGCCAGCCAGGCATCGGCCGCGGCTTCGGGATCGTCCTGCGTGGACAGGTCGACCGTCGGCAGCGCGAACGGTGCCGGCGGGTCGATGACCTGGTGCGGTACACCGTCGGCATCCGCCACGAGCCGGGTCCGCAACACCTCGTGCCGCGCGACGAGCGCCTCGAGCGCCGCGCGCAGCCCGTCGGCGGAGAGCTCGCCGGAGAACCGAATGGGCGCCGGAAGGTTGTACTCCACGGAGTCGGGTTCGAGCTGCGCGAGGAACCACAACCGCTGCTGGGCGAACGACAACGGCAACGGCTGCCCCCGATCGGCCACCCCGATCGCGTTCGCGACTGCGGGCTGGGCCGCCTCGATGAACGCCGACAACCCCGCCACCGTCGGATTGTCGAACAGCACCGCCACCGGCACCTCAACCCCGAACAGACCGCGCACCCGCGACAACACCTGCGTCGCCAGCAGCGAATGCCCACCCAACGTGAAGAACGAGTCGAACACGCCGACCCGGTCCACCCCCAGCACGTCAACCCAAACCTGGGCCACACCGTGCTGCACGGGACCAACCGGCGCCACGAACTCGACGCCGGACGCGACCCCCGTCACGGCCGGGAGCGCCGCCCGGTCCACCTTCCCGTTGCGGGTGACGGGCAGTTCCAGCAGCTCGACAAAGATCCCCGGCACCATGTACTCGGGCAGCCGCTGCCCGGCCCACGCCCGCAACACCTCAGCGGCGGGCACACCGACGGCGACGTCGGCCGGGACGACGTACGCCACCAGCCGCTGCTCATCGGCGACCACCACCACATCACCGACACCGGGATGCGACCGGATTCCGGCCTCAACCTCACCCGGCTCGATCCGGAACCCACGCACCTTCACCTGTGCATCAGCACGGCCCACAAACTCCAGACGCCCATCCGCCTGCCACCGCACCACATCACCGGTCCGATACCACCGCTCACCGTCCGGCCCGGCCACAAACCGCTCCGCCGTCAACTCCGGCCGCCCCCGATACCCCCGCGCAAGACCAGGACCACCCACCAACAACTCACCGGCCACCCCGACCGGCACCCGGTTCAGGAACCGATCCACCACCAGGAGCCGCGACCCGCCGAACGGCACACCAATCGACGGCCCACCATCAACATCGACCGACGCCACCACCGTCACCTCAGTCGGCCCATACGCATTCAACAACCGCCGACTCGACGACCACAACCCCGCCAACTGCCCATCCAGACGCTCACCACCACTGATCAACACCCCCAACCCCGGCATCCCAGCCGGATCCAGCAACGCCAGCAACGACGGCGGCAACAACGCCACCTCCACCCCAGCCCCGTCAACCAACCCCGCCAACCGCCCCGGATCCGTACGATCCTCCTCGGCCGCGATCACCAAACGCCCACCAAACCCGAGCGCGAGACACACATCCCACACCGAAGCGTCAAACCCGAACGACGCAAACAACAACACAGCCAGCGGCGGTACCGCCCCACCGAACACCGCCCGCTGCCCCGCCAACAGACACACCAACCCGCGATGCGTAATCTGCACACCCTTCGGCCGACCCGTCGACCCCGACGTGAACAACACATACGCCACCTGATCCGGGACCCGGCCCACCGCCGGCGGCGTCACAGGCTGCCCCGACAGCAACACCTGCGTCACCGCGTCATCCAGCACCACCGTGCGGACCTGCCCGACCGGCAAATCCCCCACCGTGTCGTCCGAACCGACCAACACCTGCACACCACCATCGGCCAGCATCACCGCCAGCCGCTCCACCGGATGCTCCGGATCCAACGGCACATACGCCCCACCCGCCTGCCACACCGCCAGCACCGCCACCACAAACTCCACCCCGCGCGGCAAACACACCCCCACCACAACCTCGGTCCCGACACCCAACGCCCGCAGGAAATGCGCCAGCCGGTTCACCCGCTCCCACAACACCGCATACGTCACAACCTCATCACCGAACCGGACCGCCTCCGCATCCGGCGTCCGCACCACCCAGCCCGCCACCAGATCCGGCAACAACTCCACCCGCGCAAGATCCGCCGTACTCTCCGCCCACTGCGCCACCGCCAACCGCTCCGCACCCGTCAGGAGCCGAACAGTCGACAACCGAATGTCCGAGTCCTGCACGACCGCCGACGCCAGCTCGGCGAAATGCGCAGCCAGACGCTGCATTCGCTCACGATCGAACAATGCGGCGCTGTACTCGACCGTGCCGGCCAGACCGCCGTCCTGCTCGGCGAGGATGAAGCGGAGGTCGACGCCGCCGATGACGTACTCGTCGGCGCCGTCCTCGGCGACGGTGAGCGTGTCGGACGGCGTGCCGGTGTCGGTGAAGTAGTTGAAGAGCACCTGGAAGATCGGGCTGCGCGAGCGGTGCCGCTCGACCCCGAGCTCGTCGACGAGCTGCTCGAACGGCACGTCCTGGTGCGCGTACGCGGCCAGTGTCTCGGCCCGCACCCGGCCCAGCAGCTCCGTGAACGTCGGGTCGCCCGACAGGTCGGTGCGCAGGGCGAGGGTGTTGACGAAGAACCCGATGAGCCCCTCGGTTTCGGCCCGGTTACGGTTGGCGATGGGGGTGCCGACGACGATGTCGTCCTGGCCGGAGTACCGGCCGAGCAGCACCGTGAGCACGCCGAACACCGTCATGAACATCGAAACGCCCGCCGCTCGCGCCACCTCGCGCAGCCCGTCGACCAGTTCGGCCGGGAGCTGGAACTCGACCCGGGTACCGGCGGCGGAACGCACGGACGGCCGGGGCCGGTCGGCCGGCAGCTCGAGCACGGGCGCGTCGGCGAGCCGCGCGCGCCAGAAGCCGAGCTGCGCGTCGAGGACCTCGCCGGTGAGCCACTGGCGCTGCCAGACGGCGAAGTCCGCGTACTGCACGGGCAACGGGTCGAGCTCGGCCCCCGCGTACAGCGCGGCGAGCTCCCGGCGCAGGATGTCGGCCGACCACTCGTCGCTCACGACATGGTGCTTGGCGATCGCCAGCACGTGCTCGTCGGCCCTGATCCGCAGCAACGTGGCCCGGAACAGCGGCCCGGCGGCCATGTCGAACGCCACGCGCCGGTCGGCGGCCAGCCAGGCTTCGGCCGCGGCCACCGGATCGGCCGCGCCGGAAAGATCCACGAACGGCAGATCGAACGCCGTGGCCGGATCAACAACCTGACGCGGTACCCCATCCGAGTCCGCCACGAGCCGCGTGCGCAGTACCTCGTGCCGGGCAACGAGCGCGCCGAGCGCCGCCTGCAGCGCGGTGGCGTCGAGCTCCCCGGGCAGCCGCAGCGCGACCGGCGTGTGGTACTCGATCGAGTCCGGCTCGAGCTGCGCCAGGAACCACAGCCGCTGCTGCGCAAACGACAACGGCAGCGGCTCATCCCGGCTCACCGGCACAATGGGCGCCACATTCGTACCGGGCGAGGCCCCCTCAACCGCAACGGCGAGCCCGGCAATCGTAGGTTCGTCGAACAATGCCGCAACGGGCAGCTCCACCCCGAACACGGCCCGGACACGGGACACGACCTGGGTAGCGAGCAGCGAGTGGCCGCCGAGCTCAAAGAAGTTGTCGTGCACCCCGACCCGGTCAACCCCGAGCACCTCGCCCCAGACCCCGGCCAGCAACTCCTCGGCGGGTGTGGCCGGTGCGACAAACCCACCCGCAAGCTCAGGCCGGCTCTGATCGGGCGCAGGCAGCGCCGCCCGGTCGAGCTTCCCATTGGCGGTGAGCGGGATCGCGGTGAGTTCAACGAACACGGCCGGGACCATGTGCTCCGGCAGCCGCCCGGCCAGGAACGTCCGCAGCTCACCAACCGACGGCATCTCATCAGAGGGCACCAGATACCCGACGAGCCGCTGCCCATCAGCCACCACAACCGCCGCGGACACAGCGGGATGCGCGAGCAACGCGGCTTGGACCTCGCCGGGCTCGATCCGATACCCACGAACCTTCACCTGATCATCCGCACGGCCCAGGAACGCAATCAGCCCATCCGGGCGTCGCACCACAACATCCCCGGTCCGATACAGCCGCAACCCACCGGGCGCAGCCACAAACCGTTCCGCGGTCAGCTCCGGCCGGCCCCGATACCCGCGGGCCAGCCCTGCACCACCCACATACAACTCACCGCGTACCCCGATCGGCACGGGCCGCAACGACCGGTCCAGCACATGCAGCCGGATGTTCGGCAGCGGCGAACCGATCGGCACCACCGTGCCGTGCAGCACATCATCGGTGAGCCGCACGGTCGCCACACCAACCGTCGTCTCGGTCGGCCCGTAATGGTTCACGGCACGACCCGCCAGCTCCCGAGCCACCTCAACCGGCGTGGCCTCACCGCCCAGGATCAACGCCCGAGCCGGCCGGACCCGCGACACACCCAGACCCAGCAGATGCGACGGCACAATCTTCACGTAGTCGATCGCATGCTCGGTCAGGTAGGCGTCGACCAGATCCGGATCGGTGACGATCGCCGGGTCCACAAAGTGCAGACATCCGCCGGTCGTCAACGCCGTGAACAGCATCGTGTTGCCGAAGTCCGTGGTCGGGGGCTGCAACAGTGCATACGACGCGCCCGGTTCACCGATGCCCAACCGGGACGGCACACCCGTGACGTAGTTCAGCAGGCCGCGATGGGTTACCTGCACGGCCTTCGGGCGGCCCGTGGAACCGGATGTGAACATGACGTACGCGACACGGTCCAGATGTGACACCACCGTGCCCGGCACGGTGTCGGGCACGGTCTGCAACAGCGGATCGTCCAGCAGCACGGTGCGCAACCGGCCGACCGGGAGGTCACCGATCCTGTCCGCCGTGCCGACCAGGACCGACACACCCGCCTCAACCAGCATGAACGCCGACCGCTGCGCCGGCTGGGAACCATCCAACGTGACGTACGCACCGCCGGCTGCCCACACGGCCAACACCGACACCACGAAGTCGGCACCTGAGTCCGTCGCCAGACCCACCACCGACTCCGGGCCCACACCCACCGAACGCAGCAAATGCGCCAGACGGTTCGAGCGGCTCACGATCTCGGCGAACGTCCACGACTCACCGCCCGAAACCACCGCGATCGCATCCGACGGCCGGACCAGCTCGTGGATGCCCGACACAGCGGGTAGATCGGCCGCCGTGTCGTTCCAGTCGCTCAACTCGGCCGTGTCTACGGTCACTTCCGACAGCCGGATGCTCGCGTCCCGGGCCACCGCCGACATGAGCTGCTGGAAGTGGGTGATCATTCGGCGGATTGTCGACTCGTCGAACAGTCTGGTCGCGTAGTGGAACGCGCCCTCCAGGCCCGTGCCGTGCTCGGACACGATCAGGCGCAGGTCGAACTTCACCTGTACGTCGCGGGCCTGGCCGAACTGGTCGTCCGGGGAGTCGTCCGCTGTCTCCTCGGCGGTGACGTAGTTGAACAGGGCCTGGAACAGTGGGGTCCGGGAGCGGTCCCGGTCCGTGACCAGCTCGTCGACCAGGCGCTCGAACGGCACGTCCTGGTGTGCGTAGCCGGCGAGGGTTTCGGTCCGCACACGGCCGAGCAGTTCGGTGAAGGTGGGGTCGCCGGACAGGTCCGTGCGGAGTACCAGGGTGTTGATGAAGTACCCGATCAGGCCCTCGATCTCGGCCCGGTTCCGGTTCGCGATCGGGGTGCCGACGGTGATGTCGTCCTGGCCGGACCAGCGGTTGAGCAGCATGACGTACGCGCTGAAGAGGGTCATGAACATCGACGCGCCCGAGCCGCGGGACACTGTGCGCAGTGCCGCCGCCACGTCGTCGGGGATCGCGAAGTCGATGACCGCGCCCTCCGAGGAGCGAACCGCCGGCCGCGGATGATCCGTCGGCAGATCCAGCACGGGCGCACCCGCCAACCGCCGCCGCCAGTACCCGACCTGCTCCTCCAGCACCGCCCCGGCCAGCCACGTGCGCTGCCACACGGCGAAGTCCGCGTACTGCACGGGCAGTGGATCGAGCACGGCCCCGGCGCACAGGTCCGCCAGCTCGCCGCGCAGGATCCGGTCCGACCACTCGTCGCCGGCCACGTGATGCATCGCCAGCGCCAGCACGTGCTCCCCGGGCGCGACGCGCAGCAGCGTGGCCCGCAACGGCGGCGCCGCGGCCAGGTCGAACGGCACGAGCGCGTCGGCCGCCAGCCACTCCTCGACCGACTTGTCGACGATCGGCAGGTCGAAGTCCCGGGCCGGCTCGATCACCTGGTACGGCACGCCGTCGGCCCCGGCGACCAGCCGCGTCCGCAGTACCTCGTGCCGCTCCACCAGCCGCCGCAACGCCCCAGCCAGCCCGGCCACGTCAACGTCGCCCGGCACCGGGATCAGGATCGGCATGTTGTACTCGACCGAGTCCGGCTCGAGCTGCGCCAGGAACCACAACCGTTGCTGCGCAAACGACAACGGCAACGCCACGTCCCGCCCAACCGGCGCAACCGGCGGCGCCGTCAACCCCGGAGTAGCGGCCGCGATAGCCGTAGCCAGCCCATCGATGGTGGGTGCATCGAACAGCGCCTCAACCGGCACCTCGACCCCGAACGCGACCCGCACGCGCGACAACACCTGCGTCGCCAGCAGCGAATGCCCGCCGAGCGAGAAGAAGTCATCATGCACACCGATCCGCTCAACCCCGAGCAGTCCGGTCCAAATCCCGGCAAGCACCTCCTGCACAGGACCGGCGGGCGCCACGAATGAGACCCCGACCGGCAGCTGCACCCCGACCAGCGCCTTCCGATCCACCTTCCCGTTGGCGTTCCGCGGCAGGGCCGCCAGCTCAACGAACACCCCCGGCACCATGTACTCCGGCAGCCGAGCCCCCACCCAAACCCGCAACGCCTCAACAGACAGCGACTCGTTCCCGGCCGGCACCACATACGCGACCAGGCGCCCGTCCTCGGCCACCACCACCGCATCCGCGACACTCGACGAAGCCCGCAGCGTTGCCTCCACCTCGCCCGGCTCGACCCGGAACCCACGGACCTTCACCTGATCATCGGCACGACCGACGAACTCCAGCACACCGTCCGCCCGCCACCGTGCAACATCCCCGGACCGGTACAACCGCGAACCGCCCGGCCCGGCGACAAACCGTTCCGCCGTCAACTCCGGACGACCCACATACCCTCGTGCCAGACCCACACCACCGATGAAAATCTCCCCCGGCACACCGACCGGCACAGGGTTCAGCACGGCATCCAGCACATGCACCTGCACATTGCCCAGCGGCCCGCCGATTGGCGGATCCCCCGCTGCGTCGCCGGCACAGTCCATCGTGGTCGCCAGCACGGACACCTCAGTCGGGCCGTAGGCGTTGAACACCCGCGCCCCCACCGACCACGACCGCGCCAATGCACCACTCACCCGCTCCGACCCGACAATCCACGACCCAACACCCGGCACCTCCGCCGGGTCGAGCTGGGACAACAGCGACGGCACCACACTCGCCGCCGTAACACCCTCGGCCCGGATCAACGCCGCCAACGCCCGCGGCTCCGCACGCTCGGCCGCCGACGCCATCACCAACGTCCCACCCACGGTCAGCACACCAGCCAGGTCAATGACCGCGGCGTCGAACGAGAACGACGCGAACTGCAACGCCACACGGCCCAGCTTCGGTGCGATCTGCACGGCCAGGTTGAGCACACCCGCGTGTGGCACAACGACGCCCTTCGGCACACCGGTCGACCCAGACGTGTAGATGACGTACGCCGCCTGCCCACCCCGCACAGCCGGGAGCACGGCGTCATACCTGGGCATGACCACGCCCGGTTCCAGCACGAGCACCGCACCCGCATCGGCCACCATGAACGCCAGCCGGTCCGGCGGGAACTCCGGATCCAGGGGCAGATACGCCGCACCAGCCCGCCACACACCCAGGACCGACGCCACAAAGTCGGCGGTACGGTCCAGGCGTAGACCCACCACCGAGTCCGGGCCTACCCCCGAGGCCAGGAGATACCCGGCCACATCCGCCGAACGCTGCCACAACTCGCCATAGGTCAGCTCGGTGTCACCGGCACGGACCGCCACCGCCCCCGGATCCTGGGACGCGATCAGATCCAGCACAGTCTCGGCACGGGGCAGCACGGTCGCCGTGTCATTCCAC
The DNA here is from genome assembly GCF_049995355.1 of Dactylosporangium sp. McL0621. Classification (NCBI taxonomy): domain Bacteria; kingdom Bacillati; phylum Actinomycetota; class Actinomycetes; order Micromonosporales; family Micromonosporaceae; genus Dactylosporangium; species Dactylosporangium sp. McL0621. The sequence continues at coordinate 5,453,564 of NZ_CP188259.1, read as the reverse complement.
CGTGCGAAATCGGCCACCTCAGCCGGGGTGAGCACAGGCAGCTGGGACAGACGACGGCCTGCGTCCATGGCCACTGCCGCCAGCACGGCACGGAAGTGACCGACCATGCGAATCATCCGGGCGTCGTCGAACAGGGCCGTGCTGTACCGCAGCGCGGCCCGCAGCCCGTCCCCCACCTCGTCCACGGCGATCGACAGGTCGAACTTGACCGGCGTCGACTCCGGCTCGCCCACCACGTCCGGCAGCGCCGAGGCCGGGCCCCGGCCGTCGGCGGCGACGTAGTTGAAGAGCACCTGGAACAGCGGTGTACGCGACAGGTCGCGCCGCACGCCGAGCTCGTCGACGAGCTGTTCGAACGGGACGTCCTGGTGCGCGTACCCGGCGAGGGTCTCGGTCCGTACGCGGCCCAGCAGCTCCGCAAAGGTCGGGTCGCCGGACAGGTCCGCCCGGAGGACCAGTGTGTTGACGAAGAAGCCGATCAGGCCTTCGATCTCGGCACGGGTGCGGTTGGCGATGGGCGTGCCGATCACGAAGTCGTCCTGGCCCGAGTAGCGGCCGAGCAGGACCGTGAACGCTCCCAGCACCGTCATGAACATGGACACGCCGGCGTCCTGGGACACCGCACGGAGGCCGTCGACGACGTCGGCGGGTACGACGAACTCGATGGCCGCGCCCTCGCTGGAGCGGTGTGCGGGCCGGGGCCGGTCGGTCGGCAGCTCCAGGGCGGGCACGTCGGCCAGGCGGCGGCGCCAGTAGGCGAGCTGGCCGTCGAGGACCTCGCCGGTGAGCCAGCGGCGCTGCCAGACGGCGAAGTCGGCGTACTGGACCGGCAGCGGCGCCAGCGGCTCCCCGGCGAGCAGGGCGGAGAGCTCCCGCCGCAGGATGCCGACCGACCACTCGTCGGCGACGACGTGGTGCATGGCGAGGGCCAGGATGTGCTCGTCCGGCCCGAGCCGCAGCAGCGTGGCCCGGAACAGCGGCCCGGCCGCGAGGTCGAACGGCACCGCCGCATCAAGAGCCAGCCACGCCTCCGCCTCCGCAGAGTCCGAAATGTCCAGGACGGGAAGAACGAAGTCCGGCGCCGGATCGATCACCTGGTACGGCACACCGTCCGCACCGGCGACCAGCCGGGTCCGCAGGACCTCGTGCCGCGCGACGAGTGACCCGAGCGCGGCCCGCACGGTCTCGACCGACAGGCCGCCGAACGGGATCACGGCCCGCATGTTGTACTCGGCCGCCCCGTCCAGCTGCGCGAGGAACCACAGCCGCTGCTGGGCAAACGACAGCGGCAACGCCACATCCCGCCCGACCGGAACAACCGGCGGCACCTGCACCCCGGGCGCCGCGCCGTCGACCACGGCCGCGAGCCGCGCAACCGTCGGCGCATCGAACACGGCGGCCACCGGAATCTCGACGCCGAACACGTCCCGCACCCGCGACACGACCTGTGTCGCCAGCAGCGAGTGCCCACCAAGCGCAAAGAAATCGTCGTGTACCCCGACCTGCGACACCCGAAGCAGCCCGCCCCACACCCCAGCCAGCAACTCCTCCACCGACGTCCGCGGCGCCACAAAGCCGTCAACCTCCGCCCGCACCCCAGCCAGCGCGCCCCGATCGACCTTCCCGTTCGGCGTCAACGGCAGCACATCCAGGCCCATGAAAACCGCCGGCACCATGTACGACGGCAACCGCGAACCCAGGAACGCCCGCAACTCCTCCACCGGCGGCACGGCCGGCACCACATACGCCACCAACCGATCCAGCTCATCCGCAACAACCACGGCAGCGTCGATCGAAGGATGCCGGGTCAGCGCGAACTCGACCTCACCAGGCTCAATGCGGTACCCACGCACCTTCACCTGCGAGTCGGCCCGCCCAAGGAACTCCAACCCAGCGGCCGTGCGCCGCACACGGTCCCCGGTCCGATACCACCGCGACCCGCCAGCCGCCGCAACAAACCGCGACGCCGTCAACGACGGCTGACCCACATAACCCCGGGTGACACCCACGCCACCGACGAACAGCTCACCCACCGCACCCAACGGCACAGGCCGCAGCACGGCGTCCAACACCTGCAACTCAACCCCAGGCAACGGCCCACCAATCGGCGCCGGCCCCACCCCATCGTCAAACAGTTCACAGAACGTGGAATCAACGGAAGCCTCCGTGACCCCGTACGCCGTGAGCACACGAACCCCCAGCACACGCTGTGCCCGGGCCACCGACTCGAGCCGCCACACGTCGGTGGTGACGACGACCAGGCGCAGATCCGGCAGCTCGAGGCCAGTCTGTTCGACGTAGGAGACCAACTCGTCGACGTACCGGGGCGCGGACTCGAACGCCTCGACCCGGGCCGTCGTGAGCAACCCGTGCCAGGCGGCAGTGTCGAGCTGAGCGCCGACCTCGCCGATCACGAGAGTGCCCCCAGCGGCGAGCGCGCGCACCACATCACCCGTGAACACATCAAAACTGGCGCTGGCCAGCGTCAACCACGAATGCCCGGTGAACCCCACCGCCGACCAGCCGCCGAGCACCCCCAACAGCGCACTGTGCGGCACGACCGTGCCTTTCGGCACACCCGTCGACCCAGATGTGTAAATGACACAGGCCGCCTGGGCCGAATGCACGGTCGCCGTGAACGGATCCCCATACTCCACCGCCGAGACCACAACCGACACGCCCGCATCCGCGACCATGAACTCCAGCCGCTCGACCGGATACGAAGGATCCAGCGCCAGATACGCAGCACCGGCCTTCCACACACCCAGCATCGCCACAACCAGGTCCACACCCCGTGGCAGCTGCAGACCCACCACCGACTCCGCACCCACACCCCGTGCGACGAGCCAACCAGCGAACCGCGCCGCCCGCGCATCCAACTCCGCGAACGTCAACGACACATCACCAGCCCGCACCGCCACCGCAGACGACGACGTCGGGAACAGCTCGTGCACACCCCCGACCGCCGGCAACGCGAGCGCAGCACCACGCCAAGGCGCCGAAGACAGCAGCGGAAGCCGAGACAGCGCACGGCCAGGAGTAGCCGCCACCGCGGCCAGCACGGCACCGAGGTGGGCCACGATCTGCCGCGCCGTCGCCTCCGTGAAGAGCTCCGTGCTGTACTGCACCTCCCCGACCAGCCCGACGTCGTACTCGTTGAAGCTCACACTGAGGTCGTAGACCGCCGGCATCGGGTCCGCCGCCCCGTTGACCGCCGGCGCGACGCCCTCGTGACGGCCGTAGTCGAACAGCACCTGGAACAGCGGCGTCCGGGAGCGGTCCCGGGGCACGCCGAGGGCGTCGACGAGCTGTTCGAAGGGGAGGTCCTGGTTCGCGTACGCGGCCAGGGTCCCGGCGCGCACCCGCCCGAGCAGCTCGGCGAAGGTGGGGTCGCCGGACAGGTCCGTGCGGAGGACCAGCGTGTTGACGAAGAAGCCGATGAGGCTCTCGATCTCGGCCCGGTTCCGGTTCGCGATCGGCGTGCCGACGACGATGTCGCTCTGGCCGGTGTACCGCTCGAGCAGCACCGTGAAGGCGCCGAACAGGGTCATGAACATCGACGCCCGGCCTTCGCGGGCCAGGCCGCGCAGCCCGTCGATGACGTTGGCCGGCACGGCGAACTCGATGACGGCGCCGGCGCTGCCGCGCACGGCCGGGCGGGGGCGGTCGGTCGGCAGCTCCAGTGCGGGCGCGCCGTCGAGGCGGCGGCGCCAGTAGGCCAGCTGCCCGTCGAGGACGTCGCCGGTGAGCCACTGCCGTTGCCAGGCCGCGAAGTCCGCGTACTGGACCGGCTGCGGCGCCAGTGTCTCCCCGACGAGCAGGGCCGAGAGCTCCCGCCGCAGGATGCCTTCGGACCATTCGTCGCCGAGCACGTGGTGCATGGCCAGCGCCAGGAACGGGCCCGCCGGCAGCAGGGCGGCCCGCATCGGGGGCGCCGCCGCCAGGTCGAACGGCATCCGGGCCGGCCCGGACAGCCACTCCTCGACCGAACCGTCGAGCACGGGCAGGTCGATCGGGCCGGCCGGCTCGATCACCTGGTGCGGCAGGCCGTCCGGGCCGGCGACGAGCCGGGTCCGCAGCACCTCGTGCCGCTCCACCAGCTGCCGCAGCGCGCCGGCCACGTCGGCGTCGTCGGGCACCGGGATGACGATCGGCATGTTGTACTCGGCCGAGTCCGGCTCCAGCTGGTTCAGGAACCACAGCCGCTGCTGGGCGAAGGACAGCGGCAGCCGGCGGTCGCGCCCGACCGGCACGATCGGCGGGGCGGCCACGCCCGGCGCGGCGGCGTCGACGGCGGCGGCGAGGCCGGCGACGGTCGGGGCGTCGAACACGGCGGCGACGGGTACCTCGACGCCGAGGGCCGCGCGGATGCGGGACACGACGCGGGTGGCCAGCAGCGAGTGGCCGCCGAGGGCGAAGAAGTTGTCGTCGGCGCCGACGCGTTCGGCGCCGAGGATGTCGGCCCAGACGGCGGCGAGGAGCTCCTGGACGGGGCCGGCCGGGGCGACGTACTCGCCGACGGGCGCGGGGCCGGGCGCGGGCAGGGCGGCGCGGTCGACCTTGCCGTTGCGGTTGAGCGGCAGCGACGTCAGCTCCACGAACACCGACGGCACCATGTACTCGGGCAGCCGCTCCCGCAGCCCTTCCACGGAGCACTCGCCGACGACGTAGGCGACCAGGCGTGAACCGTCGGCAACCACGGCCGCCGCGGATACGCCCGCCTGTTCGCGGATCGCGGCCTCGACCTCGCCGGGCTCGATGCGGTAGCCGCGGATCTTGACCTGGGTGTCGGCCCGGCCGAGGTACTCCAGCTCGCCGTCGGGCCGGCGGCGTACGAGGTCGCCGCTGCGGTACACCCGGGATCCGTCTGTTGCGAAGGGATCGGCGATGAACCGCTCGGCGGTGAGGTCGGGGCGGCCGAGGTAGCCGCGGGCGACGCCGGCGCCGCCGATCAGCAGCTCGCCCGCGACGCCGGACGGGACCGGGTTCAGGGCGCGGTCGACGACGTAGAGGCGGGTGTTGGCGATCGGCCGGCCGATGGGGACGGCCCCGGTGACCGGGTCGCCGGCGGTGAGCTCGAAGACGCAGCAGCCGACGACGGTCTCGGTGGGGCCGTACTCGTTGACGATGACGGTGCCGGGCGCGTGCTCGAGCCAGGGGCCGACCTCGGCGGCGGTGAGGGCCTCGCCGCCGACGACGAGGCGGCGGGCGGCCGCGGCCAGCTGCGGCGGGGTCAGCAGGTCGGCGAGGGCGCGCAGGTGGGCCGGGGTGAGCTTGGCCAGGCCGAAGCCGCCGGGGTCGCGGACGGTGTCGACGAGCCCGTCGATGCCGTCGTCGGCGGCGACCATGACGGCGGTGGCGCCGGCGACGAGCGGGACGAGCAGGCTGGTGACGGTGAGGTCGAAGCCGAGGGACGAGTGCACGGGCGCGTCGCCGGCTTCGTAGGCGCGGGCGGCCCAGGCGAGGTAGTTGACGAGGCCGTGGTGGGTGATCTGGACGCCCTTGGGACGCCCGGTCGAGCCGGACGTGTACATCACGTAGGCGAGCTGACCGGGGTGGACGTCGACGGCGGGCGCGCCGGCCGGTTCCGCGTCGAGGGCCGCGCGGACCGCGGGGTCGTCGAGCACCACCGCGTTGCGGCCGCCGGCGACGGTGGCGGCGTGGCCGATGACGACGGTCGCGCCGCTGTCGGCGACCATGTCGGCGCGCCGCCGCTCGGGGTGGCCGGGGTCCAGGGGCAGGTAGGCGCCGCCGGCCTTCCACACGGCGAGCAGGGCGACGGCGACGTCGATGCCGCGCGGCAGGCACAGGCCGACGACCGACTCCCGGCCGACGCCCAGGCCGCGCAGGTGGTGGGCGAGCTGGTTGGCGCGCCGTTCGAGCTCGGCGTAGACGACGACCTCGGTCCCGGCGCGCACGGCGGGGCGGCCGGGCCCGGCGGCGGCCGCGGCGGCGATGAGCTCGTGGGCGCCGGCGACGGCGGGCAGCGGCGCGGCGGTGGCGTTGTCCCGCTCGAGCAGCCGGGTCCGTTCGGCCGCGGTGAGCAGCGGCAGGGCCGACAACGGGCGGGACGGGGCGGCGGCCACGGCGGCGAGCAGCACCTTGAGGTGCTCGACGAGGCGGCGGACGGTGGCGGCGTCGAAGAGCGCGCTGCTGTACTCGACCTCGCCGGTCAGCCCGCCGTCGCCCTCGAGGAGGACGAGCCGCAGGTCGTACTTGGCGCGGATGGTGTCGCGGCGGCGCTGCCAGGCGTCGTCGGTCGTGGGCTGGAAGTCGAACGCGGCCTGGAACAGCGGGGTGCGGGACCGGTCGCGCTCGACGCCGAGGCCGTCGACGAGCTGTTCGAACGGCAGGTCCTGGTGGTCGTAGGCGGCGAGGGTGGCGGCGCGGACGCGGCCGAGGAGCTCGGCGAAGGTGGGGTCGCCGGACAGGTCGGTCCGCAGCACCAGCGTGTTGACGAAGAACCCGATGAGGCCCTCCGTCTCGGCCCGGTTGCGGTTGGCGATGGGGGTGCCGACGACGATGTCGTCCTGGCCGGTGTAGCGGGCCAGCAGGGCGGTCCAGGCGCCGAGCAGGGTCATGAACAGGGTGGCCCCGCTGGCGGCGGCGACGGCGCGCAGGCCCTGCGTGGTCGCCGCCGGCAGTGCGAACTCGACGATCGCGCCGGCGCTGGCGCGGATCGCGGGCCGCGGCCGGTCGGTGGGCAGGTCGAGCACGGCGGCGCCGGCGAGGCGGTCGCGCCAGTAGCCGAGCTGGCGGTCGAGGACCTCGCCGGTCAGCCAGGTGCGCTGCCAGGCGGCGAAGTCGGCGTACTGCACCGGCAGCGGGGCCAGCTCGATCCCCTGGTACAGCGCGGCGAGCTCGCGGCGCAGGATGCCGTCGGACCACCAGTCGCCGGCGACGTGGTGCATGGTGAGGGCGAGCACGTGCTCCTCGGGGGCGAGGCGCAGCAGAGTGGCCCGCAGCAGCGGACCGGCGGCGAGGTCGAAGGGCGCGTCGGCGTCGGCGGCGAGCCACGCGTCGGCGGCCGCGGCCGGGTCGTCGTGCCCGGACAGGTCGACCAGCGGCGGCGCCATCGGGGCCGGCGGGTCGACGACCTGGTGCGGCTCGCCGGCGTCGTCGGTGACGAGCCGGGTGCGCAGCACCTCGTGCCGGGCGACGAGGGCGGTCAGGGCGGCGCCGAGCGCGGCGGTGTCCAGCGGGCCGGGCAGCCGGATCGGGGCGGGCATGATGTACTCCGCGGACCCGGGCTCGAGCTGGTCGAGGAACCACAGCCGCTGCTGCGCGAACGACAGCGGCAGCGGCCGGTCCCGGCCGACGGGCACGATCGGCGGGGCGACCGCGCCCGGGGCGGCGGCGTCGACGGCGGCGGCGAGACCGGCGACGGTCGGAGTGTCGAAAAGCGCCTTCACCGGTACCTCGACCGCGAGCGCCGAGCGCACCCGCGACACGATCTGCGTGGCGAGCAGCGAATGCCCGCCGAGGGCGAAGAAGTCGTCGTGCACGCCGACCCGGTCCACGCCGAGCAGCTCGCCCCAAACCTCGGCGAGGAGCTCCTGGACGGGCCCCTCCGGCGCGGCGTACGCGCGGTCGAGCTCCGGCCGCAGCCCGTCCGGCGCCGGCAGCGCGGCCCGGTCGACCTTGCCGCTGGCGTTCAGCGGCAACGCGGTCAGCTCGACGAAGACCGACGGCACCATGTACTCGGGCAGCCGGAAACCCAGGAACCGCCGCAGCTCCGGCACCGTGGGCATCTCGTACCCGGCCGGCTTGACGTAGGCGACGAGCCGGTCCTGGGCGCCGAGGACGACGGCCGCGGCGACGCCCGGATGCGCGCCGAGGACGGCCTCGATCTCGCCGGGCTCGACCCGGAAGCCGCGGACCTTCACCTGCAGGTCGGCCCGGCCGAGGAACAGCAGCTGCCCGTCGGCGCGCCAGAGCGCGACGTCGCCGGTCCGGTACCACCGCGCCCCGCCGGGCCCGGCGACGAACCGTTCCGCCGTCAGCTCCGGCCGGCCGCCGTAGCCGCGGGCGAGCCCGGTGCCGCCGATGTACAGCTCCCCCGGCACGCCGGGCGGCACGGGCCGCAGCGACCGGTCGAGCACGAGCAGCCGGGTGTTCCAGATCGGCGCGCCGATCGGCAGCTGGGCCGCGTCCGACGACCGCGGCACCGCGAACCACGACACGTCGATCGACGCCTCGGTCGGGCCGTACAGGTTCTCCACCGTCGCCGACGGGTGCCGGTCGTAGAACGTGGCCACGTCGGGGCCCGGCAGCGCCTCGCCGCTGCACACCACGAGCCGCAGCGACGCCAGCCCGTCCGGCCACGGCGCCCGCACGAACTCGCGGAACAGCGACGGCACGAAGTGCAGCACGGACACCCGCGCCGAGGACACCAGCCCGGCCAGGTACTCCACGTCGCCGTGCCGGCCCGGCTCGGCCATCACCACGCAGCCGCCGGCGGTCAGCGGCCACACCAGCTCCCACACCGACACGTCGAACGTGATCGCGGTCTTGTGCAGCACCCGCTCGCCGGCCGCGAGGCCGTACCGGTCCTGCATCCACGCGACCCGGTTCGCCAGGCCGCCGTGCTGCGACAGCACCGCCTTCGGGCGCCCGGTCGAACCCGACGTGTAGATCAGGTACGCCAGCTGGTCCGGCCGCGCCTCGGCCTCGACCGGCCCGGCGGGCAGGCCGCCGTCGTCGCGGATCACGGGGCCGGGGAACCGGTCGTCGCCGATGACCGCCCGGGCGCCGCTGTCCGCGACGAGGTCCAGCAGCCGCTGCAGCGGGTAGCCCGGGTCCAGCGGCAGGTACACCCCGCCCGCGCGCCAGATCGCCCACACCGCGACCAGCAGCTCGACGCCGCGGTCCAGGCACACCCCGACGACCGACTCGCGGCCGACGCCGTGCGCGGCCAGCTGCCGCGCCATCCGGTTCACCCGCGCATCGAGCTCGGCGTAGGTCAGCGACTCGGCGCCGGACACCACCGCGAGCGCGCCGGGCCGCTCGGCGACCTGCCGCGCGAACTGCGACAGCACCCCGCCGGACCACGGCTGCGGTACCGCCGTCGCGTTCCACGACTCCAGGAGCGCCTCGTCCGGCTCCGTCAGCATCGGCACCTGCGACAGGCGCAGGCCGGCGTCGGCGGCGACCGCGGCGAGGACCGTGCCGAGGTGCGCGGCGAGGCGTTCGACGGTGGCGCGGTCGAAGAGCGCCTCGCTGTACTCGACCAGCCCGACGAGGCCGTCGGCCCGCTCCGCGAAGCGCAGGTTGAGGTCGAACTGCGAGTCGGGGATGCGCACCGGGAACGGCTCCGTGCTCGCGCCGGGCAGCCAGACGCGCTCGTCGCCGATGCGGTCCATCGTGAACAGCACCTGGAACAGCGGGTTGCGGTCGCGCCGGCGCACCGGCTGCACGGCCTGGACCACCTGCTCGAACGGCACGTCCTGGTGCGCGTAGGCGCCCAGGGCGGTGCGCCGGACGCGCTCGAGGAGCTCGGCGAAGGTCGGGTCGCCGGACAGGTCGGTGCGCAGCACGAGCATGTTGACGAAGAAGCCGACGATGTCCTCGACCTCGGCGCGGTCGCGGCCGGCGAACGGGCTGCCGACGACGACGTCCTCCTGGCCGCTGTAGCGGGCCAGCACGGCGTTGAAGGCGGCGAGGAGGGTCATGTACATGGTGGCGCCGGCGCGGCGGGCGACCTCGCGCAGTGCGGGCAGGACCTCGGCGGGCACGGTGAACTCGACGAGGCTCGTCTCCGGCGTCCACTCGGCGGGCCGGGGCCGGTCGGTCGGCAGCTCGAGGACGGGGGCGCCGGCGAGCTGCTCGCGCCAGTAGCCCAGCTGGCGGGCCAGGGCGTCGCCGCCGAGGGAGCGGCGCTGCCAGGCGGCGTAGTCGGCGTACTGCAGCGCCATCGCCGGCAGCCGGGCGGGCGTGCCGGTGCGGGCGGCGTCGTAGAGGGCGGCGAGGTCGCGGCGCAACACGAGGGCGGACCACTCGTCGGAGGCGATGTGGTGCCAGCGCAGGCCGAGCACGTGCTCGCCGTCGCCGAGGCGGATGAGGCGCGCCCGCAGCAGCGGGCCGGCGGACAGGTCGAGGCGCTCCACGGCGTCGGCGTCGAGCCGGGCGCGGGCGGCCGCGCGGGGGTCGGGCGCGTCGCTGAGGTCGTCGACGCGCAGGTCGAATCCGGACGGCGGGTCCACGATCTGGTAGCCGCGGCCGTCGTCGCCGTCGACGAGCCGGGTGCGCAGCATCTCGTGGCGCTCGGCGAGGGCGTCCAGGGCCGCCCGCAGCGCGGCGACGTCGAGCTCGCCGCGGACGAGGACGGCCTCGATGTTATGGTACTCGATCGAATCGGGGTCGAGGCGCGTCAGGAAGTACAACCGCTGCTGTGCAAACGACAGCGGCAGGGGGCCGGTCCGCGGGACCGGGGCGGGGGCCGGTGCCTCGACCCGGGCGGCGCCGCGCTCCACGATCCGGGCCAGGCCCGCGACCGTCGGGTGGTCGAAGATCGTGACGAGCGACAGCTCGACGTCGAGGGCCGCGCGGATGCGCGAGGCGACCTGGGTGGCCAGCAGCGAGTGGCCGCCGATCTCGAAGAAGTTGTCGTCGGTGCCGACCTCGTCGAGGCCCAGGACCCCGGCCCAGATGCCGGCCAGGATCTCCTCGGTCGGGGTGCGCGGGACGCGGTACTGCTCGGCGAGGTCGGGCCGGACGGTGTCGGGGGCCGGCAGGGCGCGTCGGTCGGTCTTGCCGTTGGGGGTCAGCGGGAGCTCGTCGAGGCGCACGAACGCGGACGGCAGCATGTGCTCGGGCAGGGTCCGGGCGAGGTGCGCGCGCAGGTCCCCGACCGGTGGGAGGCCGGCGGTGGCGTCGGCGGCGACGAGGTACGCCACGAGCCGCGCTTCGCCGCCGTCGGCGCGGGCCACGACGGTGGCGGCCGCGACCCCGGCGTGTTCGAGCAGTGCCCGCTCGACCTCGCTGGTCTCGATCCGGAAGCCGCGGATCTTCACCTGGTCGTCGGCGCGGCCGAGGAACTCGATGCGCCCGTCGTTGCGGCGGCGCACGCGGTCGCCGGTGCGGTACAGCCGGCCGCCGTCGGCTCCGAACGGGTCGGCGACGAACCGCTCGGCGGTGAGGTCGGGGCGGTTGCCGTAGCCGCGGGCGAGGGCGGGACCGGCGACGTACAGCTCGCCGGCCGCGCCGACCGGGACCGGCTCCAGCGACGGCCCGGCGACGTACAGGCGGAGGTTCGGCAACGCGTGGCCGAGGGTGAGGGGCCCGTCGCCGAGGACGGTGGTGGCGACGCCGATGGTGGTCTCGGTCGGGCCGTAGTGGTTGACCACGGCGCGCTCCCCGGCCGCGGCCAGCACGTCGGCGACGAGCGTTGCGGGGGCGGCCTCGCCGCCGAGGACGAGGGTGCGGGCGGGCAGGAGGCCGCCGATGCCGGTCTGGCGGGCGAGGGCGGCCAGGTGGGACGGGACGATCTTGAGGTAGTCGATGTCGTGCTCGGCGATGTAGGCGGCGATCGCCGCGGCGTCGGTGGCGATGTCGTGGCCGGGGGCGTGCAGGGTGCCGCCGGTGGCGAGGCTGACGAACATCGTGGTGTTGCCGAGGTCGGTGGCGATCGGCTGCAGGAGCAGGTACCGGTGGCCGGCGCCGCCGAGGCGGGCCGGGCCGGCGACCGCGTGGACGTAGTTGAGGACGCCGCGGTGGGTGACCCAGACGCCCTTGGGGCGGCCGGTCGAGCCGGAGGTGTAGATGACGTACGCGGGCTGGTCGGGTCGCACGGTCACGCCGGGCGCGACCGCGGGCTCGGCGGCGATCGCGGCGGCGGTGAACGGGTCGTCGACCGCGACGGTACGCAGGCGGCCGGCGGGCAGCTCGTCGAGGGCGTCGCGGGTGCCGACGACCACCATGGCCCCGCTGTCGCGCAGCATGTACGCGAGCCGCTGCGGCGGGTACCCGGTGTCCAGCGGCAGGTAGGCGCCGCCGGCCTTCCACACGGCCAGCAGCGCGACGACGGCGTCCGGCCCGGCGCCGAGGCAGAGCCCGACGACGGTCTCCGGCCCGGCGCCGAGGCGGCGCAGGTGCTGGGCGAGCCGGTTCGCCCTTCGGTCCAGCTCGCCGTAGCCGAGCGCGATCCCGCCGGCGACGACGGCGGTCGCGTCCTCCCCGGCCCGGGCGGCGATCAGCTCGTGCAGGCCGCCGACGGCCGGCACGGGCACGGCGGTGGCGTTCCACCCGTCCAGCTCGCGGCGCTCGGCCGCGGTGGTGCGGGGCAGGCGCGACAGCGGCGCGGCCGGGTCGGCGACGACCGCGGCCAGCAGCATGAGCAGCCGGTCGCACCAGCGCCGCATGGTGGCCTCGTCGAACAGCGCGGTGCTGTACTCGATCGCGCCCGACAGCCCGCCGTCGACGTCGTCGAAGATGAGCCGCAGGTCGAACTTGATCGAGATCGGCGACGGGATCTTCGCCAGGGTGATGCCGACGGCCGACTCGACCGGCGCGGCGGCCCCGCCGACGTCGCCCTGGTTGTAGTTGAACAGCACCTGGAAGATCGGGGTGCGGGACCGGTCGCGCTCGTCGACGAGCGCGTCGACGAGACGCTCGAACGGCAGGTCCTGGTGGGCGTACGCGTCCAGGGCCACGCGCCGGATGCGCCCGACGAGCTCGGCGAAGGTGGGGTCGCCGGACAGGTCGGCCCGCAGCACCAGGGCGTTGACGAAGAACCCGATGAGGTCCTCCGTCTCGGCGCGGTTGCGGTTGGCGATGGGCGTGCCGGCCACGATGTCGTCCTGGCCGCTGTACTGGGCCAGCAGCACGGAGTACACGCTGAACAGCGTCATGAACGTGGTCGCGCCGGCGTCGCGGGCCAGCGCCCGCAGGCCGGCCGTCACCTCGGGCGGCACCGTGAACTCCACGCGGGCGCCGGCCGAGGAGCGCACCGGCGGCCGCGGCCGGTCGGTGGGGATCTGCAGCGCGGGGGCGCCGGCGAGCCGCTCCCGCCAGAAGTCCAGCTGCCGGCGCAGGACGTCGCCGCTGAGCCACTGCCGCTGCCAGACGGCGAAGTCGGCGTACTGCACGCCCAGCGGCGGCAGCGGCGACGGCCGGCCCTCGTGGTAGGCCCGGTAGAGGGCGGTCAGCTCCCGGTGCAGCAGCCCGACGGACCACTCGTCGGACACCACGTGGTGCGAGCACAGGCTGAGCACGTGGTCGCCGTCGCCGAGGCGCAGCAGCCGGGCGCGCAGGAGCGGCCCCCGGGCGAGGTCGAACGGCTCGACGGCGTCGGCGGCGACCCAGGCCCGGGCGGCGGCCTCCGGGTCGGCCTTCCCGCCTTCGGCATCGGCCTTCCGGCCTTCGGCATCGGCCTTCCCGTCTTCGGCATCGGCCTCCCCGCCTTCGGCATCGGCCGTATTGCTGAGGTCGGTCAGCACGAGACCCACGCCGGTGGCGTCGTCGATGACCTGGTACGCGCGGCCGTCCGCGTCGCCGAGCAGCCGCGTGCGCAGCACCTCGTGGCGGCCGGCGATGGTGTCGAGCGCGGCGCGCAGCGCGTCGACGTCGAGCGGCCCGCTGATGCGCAGGGCGAGGGGCTCGTTGTACTCGGCCGAGTCCGGCTCGAGCTGGTGCAGGAACCACATCCGCTGCTGGGCGAACGACAGCGGCAGCTCGCCGTCGCGGGGCACGGCCACGATCGGCGGCGCCACCTCGCCGCCGTCCGCGCCGTCGACGAGCGCGGCGAGCCGCTCAATCGTCGGGCCCTCGAACAGCGCGGCGAGCTCGAGCTCGACCCGGAAGCGGTTGCGCACCCGGGACATGACCTGGGTGGCCAGCAGCGAGTGGCCGCCGAGGTCGAAGAAGTCGTCGGTGACGCCGATGCGCTCCACGCCCAGCAGCGCCGTCCACAGCTCGGCGAGGGCGGTCTCGGTCGGGGTCCGCGGCGCCTGGAAGCTCGCGGCCAGCTCGGGCCGCTCGGCCTGCGGGTCGGGCAGGGCGCGGCGGTCGACCTTGCCGTTGGGGTTCAGCGGGATGACGGGCAGCACGACGTACGCCGACGGGACGAGGTAATCGGGGAGCCGATGGCGCAGGAACGCCCGGATCTCGCTCGCGCCCGGGGCCGGCTCGGCGACGAGGTAGGCGATGAGGCGGCGGTCGGAGGCCTCGCCGCGCGCGACGACGACGGCGTCGGTGATTGCCGGGTGGGCGAGCAGCGCCGCCTCGACCTCGCCGGGCTCGATCCGCACGCCGCGGACCTTCACCTGCTGGTCGATGCGGCCGAGGTACTCCATCTGCCCGTCGGTGCGCCAGCGGACGAGGTCGCCGCTGCGGTACATGCGGGCACCGCCGCCGCTGAACGGGTCGGCGACGAACCGCTCGGCGGACAGGGCGGCCCGGCCCGAGTAGCCGCGGCCGACGCCGACGCCGGCGATGTACAGCTCGCCGGGCACGCCGACGGCGGCCGGGCGCAGGTTCGCGTCGAGCACGAAGGTGCGGACATTGCCGATGGGCCGGCCGATCGGCGGCAGGCCGGTGTCGCCGCGCTCGCAGATCGCCGACGACGCCTCGATCGACGCCTCCGTCGGGCCGTACAGGTTGCCGATGACGGTGGTCGAGTTGCGGGCGTAGAAGCGCGTCACGTCCTCTGTGGACAGTGCCTCGCCGCTGCAGTACACGTAGCGCACGCCGGGCAGGTCCCCCAGCGCCGGATGCTGGGTCAGCAGCCGGAACAGCGACGGCACGCAGTGCAGCGCGGTGATCCGCCCGGACGCGAGCAGGTCGATGAGGTAGTCGAGGTCGCGGTGCCGGCCCGGCTCGGCGACGACGCACTCGCCGCCGACGACGACGGGCCAGAACAGCTCCCACACCGACGCGTCGAAGCTCAGCGGCGCCTTGTGCAGCACCCGCTCGCCCGGCCGCAGCTGCCACACCTCCTGCATCCGCACGAGCCGGTTGACCACGCCCCGGTGCCCGACGAGCACGCCCTTGGGCTGACCCGTGGAGCCGGAGGTGTAGATGACGTACGCCAGCTGGTCGGGCCGGGTCACGGCGCCCAGCGGCGTGCCCGGCTGGGCGTCGATCGACGCGCGGACGACCGGGTCGTCGATGACCGACACGGTCCCGACCCGGTCGGCGAACGCCGGGGCCCGGGCCGCGCTGCCGATCACGACGGCCGCGCCGCTGTCGGCGACCATGTACGCCAGCCGGTCCGGCGGATAGTCCGGGTCCAGCGGCAGGTAGGCGCCGCCGGCCTTCCAGATGCCCAGCAGCGCCACCACCATGTCGAGGCTGCGCTCCAGGGCGATGCCGACGACGACCTCGGGCCCGACGCCGAGCACGCGCAGGTGCCGGGCGAAGCGGTTCGCGGCGGCGTCGAGCTCGGCGTAGGTCATCGACTCGGCGCCACAGCTCGCGGCGACGTCGCCGGGGGTGCGCCGGGCCTGCGCCTCGAACAGCTCGTGCACGCCGTCCGCGTCGGCGGCCGGCACGTCGGTGTCGTTCCAGTCCCGCAGCACCAGGCGGGACTCGGCCGCGTCGAGCATGGCCAGCTCGGACAGGCGCGCCGTGGGGTCGCCGGCCAGGAGCGTGCGGAGGTGCCCGAGCAGCCGCTGGGCCGTCGTTTCGTCGAAAAGCTCGCGGCGGTACCGCAACAGAGCCTCGTCGCCGTGACTGACCAGCGCCACGTCGGGGGCCGCGACTCCCTCGTCGGCCGTCAGTACCTCGCATTCGAGCCCGCCGGCCCACCGGCCCGCCCCGAGCCGCCGCTCGCGGGCGCCGGGCGCGTCGAACACGACCTGAAACGAAGGCCGCCGACCGGCTCCGTCCCGGTCGGCGGCGCCCTCTCGCAGGCGTTGGACAAGATCCTCGAGGCGTGGATCGTCGGACAGGTCGGCGCGCAGCGCTCTGAGCTCGCCGGTGTCCGGGTCCGCGACGCCGATGGTGAGGTCGGACTGCCCGGCGTACCGGCCGAGCAGGACCACGAAGGCGGCCAGAACGGTGTCGCGGCCGGCGCCCAGCGGCGGGTCGGCCCGGACCTCGGCGATGCTCGGGTCCCGGCCCGCGGAGCGCGGATGGTCGGTGGTGAGCTCGAGGGTGTACCGCGGCGCGGCGGCGGCGGGCTCGACGCTGGCCGCGGCGTCGGCGGCGTGCTCGACGCTGGCCGCAGCGGCCTCGGTGTCGGCGCGCTCGACGCTGGCCGCGGCGTCGGCGGCAGCGTGCTCGACGCTGGCCGCGGCGGCAGCGTGCTCGACGCTGGCCGCGGCGTTGGCGGCGCGCTCGACGGTCTGCCCGGCTCGGGCGGCGGCGTAGGCGGCGGCGATCCCGCCGTGGTCCCCCGCGAGCTCCAGGCGGTGGACGCCCGGCCCCTCGGCCTCGAGGACCGCTCCCGTCTCCAGCACCGACATGAGGGCGGGAACATCCAGGTCGCCCGTCAGTCGCAGTACGGTCCGCATGGCAAACTCCAATGCTGGCACGGAAACGTTTGCCGGAGGCTCACGCCGCCGACGTTCCGCCGGGATCAACCAGCATCGGGCCGTGGCGTCGGAGTCCCCGCCCACCGGTCACCCACACTGGCATGCACCCGGGGCCGGGGACAGGGACCACCACAACGCCGTCAGCGCGGCCCCATCCGCTCTCCATCTCCCTCGAAATCGGGTTGGCCGCGGCTACCTTTGGGGGAAGCGGATCCGGCCCCGGTCGCCGACTGTTGCAGCATGAGAACCCGTATGCTCGCCGTGGCGGGCGCAGCGATCGTCGCCTTGGCCGGCTGCGACTCCGGAGGCCCCGCCGCGGCGCCCTCGGCGTCGGCCGGCGGAGCGAGCCGCGAGGCGTACGTCGCGGCCGCCGAATGCATGCGCGCCAACGGTTTCCCCGACTTCCCGGACCCGGTGGAGACCAACGGCCACTGGGGCTTCCCGGCGTCCGTGAACGACCTCGTCAAACAGCCGGCCGGCGAGTGCCAGGACCAGTTCGCCCGCATCGGCGCCATCCCGGCCCGAACCCAGCGCGTGGTCAGCGCCGACGAGATGACCAAACTGCGCAAGTGGGGCGACTGCATCCGCCGCAACGGCCTGCCCAACTGGCCGGACCCGGACAGCGAGGGCACCTTCCACGTCGACTCGCCGCCGGGGGCGGACGACCCGGCGTGGCGCAAGGCGGACGACGCGTGCAGGAGTTTGGAGCCCGGCCCGATCCAGGTCGAGGCGGGTCCCGGTAGCCGGGCAAGCAAGGCCGCCGGGGGCTGATCGCCGCACTTCCCCGTTCCCCCAGCATTACTCCCGGCCCGGACCGTCCCCCGCGGTCCGGGCCCCTTGCTGTTGTCTGGGCCCTTGCTGCCGTCCGGGCCCCTTGCTGTTGTCCGGCCCCTTGCTGTTGTCCGGCCCCTTGCTGTTGTCCGGCCCCTTGCTGTTGTCCGGCCCCTTGCTGTCTGCCGCCCCGCTCGCCGGCCTCGCTACCGGCGGCCGCCGGCCCGCCCACTCACCGCTCGCTGACGGCCGCGCCCGACCGGCCCACTGCCGGCGTCCGCTCACCGGCTCGCTAACGGCGGCGGGCGGCCAACTCCTCGGCGAGCCGGCGGCCGGCGAAGCGGGGCCCCTCATCGCCCCGGATCAACGTGAAGTGAGTGCCGGGCGCCTCAACCACCTCGGCCGTCTCCGGCACGGTGGCCAACCACTGCTGCAGCGTGCCCCGGTACAGCTCCGCCTCATCCTCCCGCGGCATGAACAACACCACCCGGCCGTCATGCCGAACCTGCCGACGCAACAGCCCGATCCGGTACCGCACTCCAGCCATCCCATTGAGCACCAGCACCCGCCCGGCACGCAGCTGCGCCGGGTCCCCGGCCCGAACCGCCGCGGCACCGTCCTCCTCGAGGTTCCAAACCCGCAGCATCATCCCCTCGGCCCACGACCGGAGCGGCCGCCCTTCCGCAATCGCCGCATCAAGCTCACGCACGAGCCGAGTGAGATTCTTACGCTCCTCACGCATCTCCCGCCGACGACGCAACGGCAGGTACGGCGGCCCAACGAGAAACACCTCGGCATTACCCTCACATTGCCGAGCCATCTCGAGTGCGACATAGCCACCCATGGACCACCCGGCGAAGAGGTACGGCCCGTCCGGCTGAATCCGCCGCACCTCCTCCAGGTACGCCGCCGCCATCTCCTCGACCGTGACCAGCGGCTCCTCACCCTCGGCAAACCCGAGCGACTGCAGCCCGATAACACGCTGCCCGTCATCGAGGTGCCCGGCCAGCGCCGTGTAGTCGGTAATGCCACCGGTCCCGGAGTGAACAATGAACAGCGGCGGCCCATCGCCACCCCGCCGGATCTCGACCGCACAGCGGGGCCGCCACACTTCGCCGAGATCCCCAACGAGCGGCGCCAGCCCCGCAACGGTGGGCCGGTCAAAGAGGTCCCCGACACTGAGCTCCCGCCCAATCCCCCGGACGCGCGCCACAAGCTGCGTGGCGAGCAGCGAGTGCCCGCCGAGCTCAAAGAAGTTGTCATGCACCCCGACGCGCTCAACCCCGAGCACGTCGCGCCAAATCCCGGCGAGGAGCTCTTCGGCCGCATTACGCGGAGCAACGAACGCACGCTCAAGTTCGGGCCGACTCTGATCCGGCGCGGGGAGCGCACTGCGATCGAGCTTCCCATTGGCGGTGAGCGGAATGGCGGTGAGCTCAACAAAAACGGCCGGAATCATCTGCTCCGGCAGCCGCCCAGCGAGGAATGCCCGCAGAGAACCAACCGACGGCATCTCATCAGAGGGCACCAGATACCCGACGAGCCGCTGCCCGTCAGCAACCACAACCGCGGCCGTGACAGCCGGATGCGCGAGGAGCGCCGCCTGGACCTCACCGGGCTCGATCCGATACCCACGAACCTTCACCTGATCATCCGCACGGCCCAGGAACGCAATCAGCCCATCCGGGCGCCGCACGACGACATCCCCGGTCCGATACAGCCGCTGCCCACCCTCGGCCGCCACAAACCGTTCCGCAGTCTGTTCTGGCCGGCCCCGATACCCGCGGGCCAACCCCGCACCACCCACATAGAGCTCGCCGCGCACACCAACCGGCACGGGCCGCAGCGACCGGTCCAGCACATGCAGGCGGATGTTCGGCAGTGGCGCACCGATCGGCACGACCGTGCCGTGCAGCACCTCATCCGTGAGCCGCACGGTCGCCACACCAACCGTCGTCTCGGTCGGCCCGTAGTGGTTGGCGGCACGACCGACCAGCTCCCGAGCCACCTCGACGGGGGTGGCTTCACCGCCCAGGATCAACGCCCGGGCCGGCCGGACCCGCGACACACCCAGACCCAGCAGATGCGACGGGACGATCTTCACGTAGTCGATCGCATGCTCGGTCAGGTAGGCGTCGACCAGGTCCGGGTCGGTGACGATCGCCGGGTCGACGAAATGCAGACATCCGCCGGTCGTCAACGCCGTGAACAGCATCGTGTTGCCGAAGTCCGTCGTCGGCGGCTGCAACAGTGCATACGACCGGCCCGGCTCACCGATGCCCAACCGGGACGGCACACCCGTGACGTAATTGAGCAGGCCGCGGTGGGTTACCTGCACAGCCTTCGGGCGGCCGGTGGAACCGGATGTGAACATCACGTACGCGACCCGGTCCAGATGCGACACCACCGTGCCCAGGGCCGTGTCAGGCACGGTCTGCAACAGCGGGTCATCCAGCAGCACGGTCCGCAACCGGCCGACCGGCAGATCACCGATCGCGTCCGCCGAGCCGACCAGGACCGACACACCCGCCTCAGCCAGCATGAACGCCGAACGCTGCGCCGGCTGGGAACCATCCAACGTGACATACGCACCGCCCGCCGCCCACACGGCCAACACCGAGACGACGAAGTCGGCACCTGCGTCGGTCGCCAGACCGACCACCGACTCCGGGCCCACACCCACCGAACGCAACAGATGCGCCAGACGATTCGCCCGACTCACAATCTCCGCGAACGTCCACGACTCGCCACCAGCCACCACCGCGGTCGCATCCGACGCGTGCACCAACTCATGGACACCCGACACAGCCGGCAGATCGGCCGCCGTGTCGTTCCAGTCGGTCAGCTCAGCCGTGCCCAGCCCCACCTCAGACAGCCGCACAGTCGCATCCCGGGCCACCGCCGCCAGCAACTCCTGGAAATGCCCAATCAACCGGCGGATCGTCGACTCGTCGAACAACCTCGTCGCGTAATGGAACGCACCGACCAGACCATCACCCCGCTCGGACACGATCAGCCGCAGGTCAAACTTCGCGGTGACCTCGCGCAGCTCGCCGCCGACCGTGGCGTTGCCGTCGCCGTCATTGAAGTAGTTGAACAGGACCTGGAACAGCGGCGTCCGGGAGCGGTCCCGGTCCGTGACCAGCTCGTCCACCAGCCGCTCGAACGGCACATCCTGGTGCGCGAACGCCTCCAAGGCTGTGCGCCGCACACGGCTGAGCAACTCCGCGAACGTAGGATCGCCAGACAAGTCCGTGCGGAGTACCAGCGTGTTGATGAAGTACCCGATCAGACCCTCGATCTCGGCACGGTTCCTGTTCGCGATCGGCGTGCCGACCACGACGTCGTCCTGCCCGGAGTACCGGGCGAGCAACATCGCGTACAGGCTGAACAGCGTCATGAACATGGACGCCCCGCTGTCCCGGGAAACGGCCCGCAGCGCCGCCACGACGTCGTCCGGCATCGCGAACTCGATCACCGCACCGTCCGAGGACCGCACCGCCGGCCGCGGGTGGTCGGTCGGCAGGTCGAGCGTCGGCGCCCCGGCGAGCCGCCCGCGCCAGTAATCGAGATGCCCCTCGAGCACGTCCCCGGCGAGCCAGGCCCGCTGCCAGGCGGCAAAGTCCGCGTACTGCACCGGCAACGGCGCGAGATCCTCCCCCGCATACAACGCCTCAAGCTCCCGCCGCAACACCCCCTCAGACCACTCATCCCCAACAACGTGATGCATCGCCAACGCCAGCACATGCTCGTCGGACCCGATCCGCACCAACGTCGCCCGGAACAACGGCCCAACCGCAAGATCGAACGGCACCACCCCATCCGCGGCCAGCCAAGCCCGAGCCTCTTCCACCGAATCCACATCAACCACCGGCAACTCGAAAACCGCCGGCGGATCCACTACCTGATACGGCACACCATCAGCACCTGCGACCAACCGCGTACGCAACACCTCATGCCGCTCCACCAACCGCCCCAACGCCGACGCCAACCGCCCAACCGAAACACCCCCACCCAACCGAATCCGCAACGGCGTGTTGTACTCCACCGACCCCGCATCCAACTGCGCAAGGAACCACAACCGCTGCTGCGCAAACGACAACGGCAACGGCACATCCCGCCCAACCGGCACAATCGGTGGGGCCTGCACCCCGGGAGCCCCCGCCTCAATGACCGCCGCAAGCCGCGCCACGGTAGGCGCATCGAATACCGCCGCAACGGGTACCTCAACGGCCAGCACATTGCGGATCCGCGACACAACCTGCGTGGCGAGGAGCGAGTGCCCACCGAGCGCAAAGAAGTCGTCGTGCACCCCAACCCGCTCCACGCCGAGCAGCTCCCCCCATACCCCGGCGAGCAACTCCTCCGCCAAGGTCCGCGGCGCCACGAAGCCACCAACCTCGGCCCGCACCCCCGCCAACGCCCCCCGATCAACCTTCCCGTTCGGCGTCAACGGCAGCACATCCAGCGCCACAAACACCGCAGGAATCATGTACTCAGGCAGCCGCACCCCAAGGAACGCCCGCAACTCCTCAACCGGCGGCACAGCCGGCACCACAAACGCCACCAACCGATCCAGCTCATCGGCAACCACCACGGCAGCGTCGATCCCCGGATGCCGGGTCAGCGCAAACTCCACCTCACCCGGCTCAATCCGATACCCACGCACCTTCACCTGGACGTCAGCCCGCCCAAGGAACTCCAACGCATCCCCAACCCGACGCACCCGATCCCCGGTCCGATACCACCGCGACCCACCAGGCGCCGCCACAAACCGCTCCGCCGTCAACTCCGGCCGACCCACATAACCCCGAGTAACACCAACGCCACCGACGAACAGCTCACCCACCGCACCCAACGGCACAGGCCGCAGCACAGCATCCAACACCTGCACCTCAACCCCAGGCAACGGCCCACCAACCGGCGCCGGCCCCACCCCATCGCCGAACACCTCACAGAACGTCGAATCAACGGAAGCCTCCGTGACCCCATACGCCGTGAGCACCCGCACCCCGAGCACACGCTGCGCACGGGCCACCGACTCGAGCCGCCACACATCCGTGGTCACCACCACCAGACGCAGATCCGGCAACTCAAACCCGGTCCGCTCAACGTAGGAGACCAACTCATCCACATACCGCGGCGCCGACTCAAACGCCTCCACCCGCTCCGCAACCAACAGCGACGCCCACGACACCACATCCAACTGCGCCCCAGGCTCACCGAACACCAGGGCGCCGCCCGCAGCGAGCGACCGCACCACATCACCCGTGAACACATCAAAACTGGCACTGGCCAGGGTCAGCCACGACAGACCCTGCGTGAAGTGCGTCCCAGACCAGCCCCCGAGTACACCCAACAGCGCACTGTGCGGCACAACCGCGCCTTTTGGCACACCCGTCGACCCAGATGTGTAAATGACACAGGCCGCCTGTGCCGAATGCACAGCCACCGCCGTGAACGGATCCCCATACTCAACCGCAGAGACCACAACCGACACCCCGGCATCCGCAACCATGAACTCCAACCGCTCAACCGGATACGACGGATCCAGCGCCAGATACGCCGCGCCGGCCTTCCACACACCCACCATCGCCACAACCAAGTCCACACCCCGCGGCAACCGCAGACCCACCACCGATTCGGCACCCACACCCCGTGTGGCGAGCCAGCCCGCGAACCGCGCCGCCCGCGAGTCCAGCTCCGCGAACGTCAACGACGAACCACCAGCCCGCACCGCCACCGCCGCCGGCGTCGACACCGCGAACCCGGCCACCAGCTCGTGAACTCCGGCAACCGGCGGCCGGTCGAGCTCAGCGCCACGCCAGGACTCGACCACCGGCAGCATCGCCAGTTCGGACAGCCGCGCCCCAGGCACCAGCGCCGACAGCAACGACGTAAAGTGCCCGATCAACCGGCGGATCGTCGAAACGTCGAACAACTCGGTGCTGTACTGCACGCCGCCGACCAGCCCAGTAGGCGTCTCACCGACGATGACGGTGAGGTCGTACAGTGCCGGCGCCTCAGAAACGTCTTCGTTGACCACTCCAGGGCCGTCGATGCGCGCGTAGTTGAACAGCACCTGGAACAGCGGCGACCGGGAGCGGTCCCGGTCGGTGACCAGCTCGTCGACCAGCCGCTCGAACGGCACGTCCTGGTGCGCGTACCCGGAAAGCGTATCGGTGCGCACACGCTCAAGCAGCTGGCCGAACGTCGGGTCACCGGAAAGGTCCGTGCGGAGTACCAACGTATTGATGAAGAACCCGATCAGCCCCTCGATCTCGGCACGGTTCCGGTTCGCGATCGGCGTGCCGACGACGACGTCATCCTGACCGGCGTACCGCGACAACAAAACGTTGAACGCCGCGAACACGGTCATGAACATCGAAGCCCCGGCCTCACGGGACACGGCCCGCAGCCGATCGGCGACCTCGGCCGGCACCGCGAAGTCGATGACCGCCCCGGCGCTCGAGCGAACCGGCGGCCGCGGCCGATCGGTCGGCAGCTCCAGCACCTTCGCGCCCCCGAGACGCCCGCGCCAGTACGCCACCTGCCGCTCGAGCACCTCCCCGGTGAGCCACGTGCGTTGCCACACCGCAAAGTCCGCGTACTGCACGGCCAACGGCTCCAGCTCGACGCCGGCGTACAACGCATCGAGCTCCCGGCGCAGAATCCCGGCCGACCACTCGTCACCGACGATGTGATGCATCGCCAGCGCAAGCACATGCTCGTCCGGAGCGAGCCGCAGCAGCGTGGCCCGGAACAGCGGCCCGGCCGCCAGGTCGAACGGCACAACCGCATCGTCGGCAAGCCACTCCTCGACACCACCCGCGGACAGGTCCACCAGAGGCAGCTCAAAGTCCGCCGGCGCGTCCACCACCTGCATGGGCACCCCGTCGGGGCCGGCCACCAGCCGCGTCCGCAGTACCTCATGCCGCGCCACCAGCCCACCCAGCGCCGCCGCGACCGCCGCCGGATCGACCTCACCACGGAGCCGAATCCGAGTGGGCATGTTGTACTCGACCGAGCACGGCTCCAGCTGATCGAGGAACCACAGCCGCTGTTGTGCGAACGACAACGGCAGCCGCTGCTCCCGCGACACCGGCACAATCGCCGGCGCGCCCGGCCCCCGCACAGCTCCCTCAACAACCGCGCTCAACCCGGCGACGGTAGGCGAATCAAACACTGCGGCGACTGGTACCTCAACCCCGAACACACTCCGCACCCGCGACACGACCTGTGTAGCCAGCAGCGAATGCCCACCGAGCGCAAAGAAGTCATCGGACGCCCCGACCCGCTCAACGCCGAGCAACTCACCCCACACCCCGGCCAGCACCTCCTGCACTGGCCCGATCGGCGCCACATACACGCCCCCGACCGGCAACTGCACCCCGTCCAGCGCCTGCCGATCGACCTTCCCGTTCCGGTTCAACGGCAACGCCGCCAGCTCAACGAAGACCGACGGCACCATGTACTCCGGCACCCGGGCCCCCACAAACCCGCGCAACTCCTCCACGACCAGCGCCGCAGATCCGGCCGGCACGACATACGCCACCAGCCGCCCATCGTCGGCAATCACCACAACATCCCGAACCCCGTCGTGGCCCCGCAGCACGGCCTCAACCTCACCGGGCTCGACCCGGAACCCGCGCACCTTCACCTGGTCATCGGCACGGCCAACGAACTCGAGCACCCCATCAGCCCGCCACCGTGCAACATCCCCGGACCGATACAGCCGCGACCCGTTAGGCCCAGCAATGAACCGTTCCGCAGTCAACTCGGGACGCCCGACATACCCCCGTGCCAGACCAACACCACCGATGTACATCTCACCCGGCACACCAACCGGCACAGGACGCAACGCAGCATCCAGCACATGCACCTGCACATTACCCAGCGGCGCCCCAATCGGCGGCGCCACCTCGACACCGGCATCCACCAGCCCGGCAGTCGCCATCACGGTCGCCTCAGTCGGACCGTACGTGTTCACCAACCGCACCCGACCGGCCCACCGACCCGCCAACTGCCCGGTCAGCCGCTCCGCACCCAACACCCACGTCCCAACACCAGCCACCGCATCCGGGTCGAGCTGGGCCAGCAGGGACGGCACCACACTCGCCGACCGCACCCCCGCCCGTGCCAGCAACGCCGACGGCTCAGCCCGCTCCCCCTCCGTAGCCACCACCAGCGTCCCACCCGCGGACAGCACCGCGGCCAGGTCGAACACCGCGGCGTCGAACGAGAACGACGCGAACTGCAACACCACACCGTCCGCACCCAGCACCGGACCCAGCTGCGACACCAGGTTTACGACACCGGCATGCTGCACCAGCACACCCTTCGGCACACCCGTCGACCCAGACGTGTAGATGACATACGCCGCCTGCCCACCCCGCACGGCCGGCAGCACACCCTCATACCGGGGTATGACCAACCCAGGTTCGAGGACCAGAGCCGCGCCAGCATCGGCCACCATGAACGCCAGCCGCTCCGCCGGATACGACGGATCCAGCGGCAGATACGCCGCACCGGCCCGCCACACCCCCAGCACCGCCACCACAAACTCGACACCCCGATCAAACCGAAGCCCGATGACAGATTCCGGGCCGACACCTGAACCCAGCAGATAGCCGGCCACATCCGCCGACCGCTGCCACAACTCGCCATACGTCAACGCTGTGTCACCGGCACGGACCGCCACCGCAGCCGGATCCCGGGACGCGATCAAATCCAGCACAGTCTCGACCGGGGGCAGCACAGTCACCGTGTCATTCCACCGTGCCAACGCCGCCGTCTCGACCGCGGTCAGCAACGGCACCTCGGACAGGTGACGACCCGGATCCGCCGCCACGGCCGCCAACACCTGCTGGAAATGCCCAACCAACCGCACCATCCGCGCCTCATCGAACAACGCCGTGCTGAACTGGACCGATCCCGTCAGCCCGGTGGGGAACTCGAACACCGTCATCGAGAGGTCGAACTTGACCGGCATGGACACCGCAGCACTCCGGGCAGCGGGTTGCCGCCCCTCACCGTTCGCATAGTTGAAGAGCACCTGGAACAGCGGGGTCCGGGAGCGATCCCGGTCCACCCCGAGCGCATCCACCAAATGCTCGAACGGCACATCCTGATGCGCGTAAGCGTCCAACGTCCCAGCCCGGACCCGGCCCACCAGCTCAGCGAACGTCGGATCACCGGACAGGTCCGTGCGCAGCACCAACGTGTTGACGAAGAACCCGATCAGACCCTCGATCTCGGCACGGTTCCGGTTCGCGATCGGCGTGCCAACGACGACATCATCCTGACCGGCGTACCGCGACAGCAGCACATTGAACGCCGCGAACACCGTCATGAACATCGACGCCCCCGCGTCACGCGCCATCGCACGCAGACCTGACGCCACCCCAGCCGGCACCGCGAACTCCATCACCGCACCGGTACTCGACCGCAACGCCGGACGTTGACGATCCGCCGGCAGCTCCAGCACCGGCGCACCATCCAACCGGTCACGCCAGAACCCCAGCTGCCGCGCGAGCACCTCCCCGGTGAGCCACCGCCGCTGCCACACCGCAAAGTCCGCATACTGCACGGGCAACGGCTCCAGGACGGCACCCTCGTACAAGGCGTCGAGCTCGCGCCGGAGAATCCCCGCCGACCACTCATCGCCCACAACGTGGTGCATGGCCAGCGACAACACCTGCGTGTCCGGCCCGACCCGCACGAGCGTCGCCCGGAACAGCGGCCCAGCGCTCAGATCGAACGGCGCCGCACCATCGGCGTCCAACCACGCCCGTGCCGCCCCGTCCGGGTCCTCAGCACCGGACACGTCAACGACGGCGAGCTCCACCGGCGCCGCCGGCTCGATGATCTGGTACGGCACGCCATCAGCATCGGCAACGAGCCGCGTCCGCAGCACCTCATGCCGCGCGACCAGGGCCGTGAGCGCCGCCGCCAGCCCCTCGGCCGAGACATCCCCACCGAACCGAATCCGAGACGGCAGGTTGTACTCCACCGACCCGGGATCCAACTGTGCGAGGAACCAGAGCCGCTGCTGTGCGAACGACAGCGGCAACGCACGGTCCCGCCCAACCGGCACAATCGCCGCCGTGCCAATCCCAGGCCCCGCCGTGTCAACAACAACCGCCAGGCCGGCCACCGTCGGCGCATCGAACAACGCCGCAACCGGTACCTCAACCCCCAGCACAACGCGGATCCGCGAAACAACCCGCGTCGCCAGCAACGAATGCCCACCAAGCGCAAAGAAGTCGTCGAACACTCCAACCCGCTCAACACCCAGCACTGCAGTCCAGACGCCGGCAACCGCCTCCTCAACCACCGTCCGCGGCGCCACATACTCCCCGGTCAACGCAGGCGCGTCCGGCGCCGGGAGCGCTTTCCGGTCGACCTTCCCGTTCGCGTTCAACGGCAGCGAGGTCATCTCCACAAACACGGCCGGCACCATGTAGTCCGGCAGCCGCTCCCGCAACCCATCAACCGAGCACTCGCCCACCACATACGCGACCAGCCGCGAGCCGTCGGCCACCACCACGGCCGCCGACACACCCGCCTGGTCACGGATCGCGGCCTCGACCTCGCCGAGCTCGATCCGGAACCCGCGCACCTTCACCTGGAAATCCGCACGGCCCAGGAACTCCGGCCGACCATCAGACCGCCACCGTGCCAGATCGCCGGTCCGATAGAGCCGTGTGCCGTCCCGGTCCGCGACGAACCGCTCAGCCGTCAGCTCCGGACGACCCAGATACCCGCGGGCCACACCAGCACCACCGATGTACAACTCACCAACCACACCAGCCGGAACCTCACGCAACGACGCGTCCAGCACATACCAACGCGTCCCAGCGATCGGTACACCCAACGTGACCGGCGCGCCGGCCGTGACCTGATCGACCGCGGACCATACGGTCGTCTCGGTCGGGCCGTACATGTTCCACACCGTCCCGGCCCGCTGCACCAACGCCGCCGCCAACGACCCAGGCAGCGCCTCACCACCACACAACACCCGCAACCCCGGGGAACCCGCCCAGCCGTCCTCGACCAGCATCTGCCACGTCGCCGGGGTCGCCTGCAACACCGACACACCATGCTCGCCGATCAACTCGGCCAGCCTGTGCGGTGCACGGACCTCGTCCCGGTCCGCCACTACCACCCGTGCACCCCGGATCAGGGGCAGCCACAGCTCCAAACCGGCGATATCGAACCCGAACGTCGTCACCGCCAGCAGCACGTCATCCGCAGAGAGGCCGGGACGCACAGCCATCGCGCCCAGGAATGACGCCAGGTTGCCGTGCGAAACCGTGACACCCTTCGGCCGACCCGTCGACCCCGAGGTGTACATGACGTAGGCGGCCTGCGCCGGCGACACAGGCACCGGCGGCGCGTCCAACAGTTCGACCTCACCCAGCGGACTGTCCAACACGACCTGGGCGCCACTGTCGGCCAGAATGTACGAGAGACGTTCCGACGGCAGTTCCGGGTCCAACGGCAGATACGCACCACCGGCCTGCCACACCGCCAACGCCGCCACCGCAAAGTCCGGACCCCGGTCCAACCGCAGACCGACAACCGACTCGGTACCCACACCCTGGGCCGTCAACCGTGCCGACAAACCCGCCGCACGGCGCCACAACTCCCGATAGCTCAGCGACTGCACGGCCACCGCATCCGGTGTCGCCACCGCACGGGCCGCGACCAACTCGTGCACAGCACCGGACCAGGGCACAACCGGGCCACCAGAAGACCAGGTCGCCAGATCGGCCGCCTCCGCCACACTGAGCAACGGCACCTGCGACAGACGACGACCCGCATCCGCCGCCACCGCAGCCAAGACCTGCTGGAAGTGGCCGATCAACCGCACAATCCGGGCATCGTCGAACAATGCCGTGCTGTACTGCACCGCACCAACCAGCCCGGACCCGGACTCAACCAGCGAGACGGTCAGGTCGAAACGGACCGGCATCGGCGAAGGCCCGGTCACCCCGTCCAGCACGTCCTCGGCCCCGCGGTCCTGCGGATCGCCAGCGGAGTAGTTGAACAGCACCTGGAACAGCGGGGTCCGGGAGCGGTCCCGGTCGACGTCGAGCTCGTCGACCAGCCGCTCGAACGGCAGGTCCTGGTGCGCGTACGCACCCAGACTCTCCGCCCGCACGCGGCCGAGCAGTTCGGTGAAGGTGGGGTCACCGGACAAGTCCGTGCGCAGTACCAGTGTGTTGAGGAAATACCCGATGAGCCCCTCGATCTCGGACCGGTTCCGGTTGGCGACGGGCGTGCCGACCACGATGTCGTCCTGGCCCGTGTACCGACCGAACAGCGCCGCGGCGGCCGCGAGCGTCGTCATGAACATCGATCCACCGGCGACACGCGACACGGCGCGCAGCCCCTCGACGACCTCGGCCGGCACCGGGAACCGCACGATCGCCCCGGCGGCCGAGCGCTGCACCGGTCGCGGCCGATCGGTCGGCAGCTCCAGCGTAGGCGCGCCGGCGAGCCGCTCCCGCCAGTAGTCCAGCTGCGCGTCGAGCGCGTCCCCGGCGAGCCAGGCCCGCTGCCAGGCGGCAAAGTCCGCGTACTGCACCGGCAACGGCGCAAGCTCCTCCCCCGCATACAACGCCTCAAGCTCCCGCCGCAACACCCCCTCAGACCACTCATCCCCAACAACGTGATGCATCGCCAACGCCAGCACATGCTCGTCGGACCCGACCCGCACCAATGTCGCCCGGAACAACGGCCCGACGGCGAGGTCGAACGGCACGGCAGCGTCCGCGGCGAACCAAGCCCGAGCCTCCTCCACCAAACCAACCTCAACCACGGGCAGCTCAAACACCCCCGGCGGATCCACTACCTGATACGGCACACCATCCACACCGGCCACCAACCGCGTACGCAACACCTCATGCCGCTCCACCAACCGCCCCAACGCCGACGCCAACCGCCCAACCGAAACACCCCCACCCAACCGAATCCGCAACGGCGTGTTGTACTCCACCGACCCCGAATCCAACTGCGCAAGGAACCACAACCGCTGCTGCGCAAACGACAACGGCAACGGCACATCCCGCCCAACCGGCACAATCGGCGGCGCCTGTACGCCAGGCGCGGCGCCATCGACCACAGCCGCAAGCCGCGCGACAGTTGGCGCATCGAACACGGCCGCCACCGGGATCTCCACCCCGAACACGTCCCGTACCCGCGAGACCACCTGCGTCGCCAGCAGCGAATGCCCGCCCAGTGCGAAGAAGTCGTCGAACACGCCGACCCGCTCGGCCCCGAGCAACCCACCCCAGACGCCCGCCAGCAGTTCTTCGACCACTGTCCGCGGGGCCTCGAACCCGCCAACCTCAGCCCGCACCCCCGCCAGGGCATCACGGTCGACCTTCCCGTTGGGCGTCAACGGCAGGACGTCCAGAGCCACAAACACCGCGGGAATCATGTACTCGGGCAGCCGCGACCCCAGGAACGCCCGCAACTCATCGACCGGCGGCACCGACGGCAACACATACGCCACGAGCCGGTCGAATTCATCGGCAACGACAACGGCAGTGTCGATCCCCGGATGCCGGGTCAGCGCAAACTCCACCTCACCGGGCTCAATCCGGTACCCCCGCACCTTCACCTGGACGTCAGCCCGCCCAAGGAACTCCAACGCATCCCCAACACGACGCACCCGATCCCCAGTCCGATACCACCGCGACCCACCCTCCGCCGCCACAAACCGCTCCGCCGTCAACTCCGGCCGACCCACATAACCCCGAGTAACACCAACGCCACCGACGAACAGCTCACCCACCGCACCCAACGGCACAGGCCGCAGCACAGCATCCAACACCTGCACCTCAACCCCAGGCAACGGCCCACCAACCGGCGCCGGCCCCACCCCATCGCCGAACACCTCACAGAACGTCGAATCAACGGAAGCCTCCGTGACCCCATACGCCGTCAGCACCCGCACCCCTAGCACCCGCCGCGCACGGGCCACCGACTCCAACCGCCACACATCAGTCGTCACCACGACCAGACGCAGATCCGGCAGTTCGAACCCGGTCCGCTCAACGTAGGAGACCAGCTCGTCAACGTACCGCGGCGCAGACTCGAACGCCTCCACCCGCTCCGCAACCAGCAGCGACGCCCACGACACGACATCCAACTGCGCACCCGGCGAACCGAGCACCAACGTGCCCCCAGCGGCGAGCGCACGGACCACATCACCCGTGAACACATCAAAACTGGCACTGGCCAACGTCAACCACGACAGGCCCTCGCTGAAGTGCGTCGCGGACCAGCCGCCGAGCACACCCAACAGCGCACTGTGCGGCACAACCGCGCCTTTTGGCACACCCGTCGACCCAGATGTGTAAATGACACAGGCCGCCTGTGCCGAATGCACAGCCACCGCCGTGAACGGATCCCCATACTCGACCTCAGAAACCACAACCGACACACCGGCATCCGCAACCATGAACTCCAACCGCTCAACCGGATACGACGGATCCAGCGCCAGATACGCAGCACCGGCCTTCCACACACCCACCATCGCCACAACCAAGTCCACACCCCGCGGCAACCGCAGACCCACCACCGATTCGGCACCCACACCCCGCGCAGCAAGCCAGCCCGCGAACCGCGCCGCCCGCAAATCCAACTCCGCGAACGTCAACGACGAACCACCAGCCCGCACCGCCACCGAAGACGACGACGCCGGCAACAGCTCGTGCACACCTCCGACCGGCGGCAAGGAAAGCGCAGCACCACGCCACGGCTCAACCACAGGCAGCATCGAAAGCTCGGACAGCCGCGTCCCAGGCACCAACGCCGACAACAGCGACGTAAAGTGCCCGACCAACCGACGCACCGTCGACTCATCGAACAGCTCCGTGCTGTACTGCACCCCACCGACCAGCCCGGTAGGAGTCTCGCCGACCGTCATACTCAGGTCGTACAGCGCCGGCGCCTCCGACACCTCATCGCCGCCCGCGCCCGCGCCTCCGTCCAGCCGGGCGTAGTTGAACAGCACCTGGAACAACGGCGTCCGGGAGCGGTCCCGGGGCACGCCGAGCGCCTCGACCAGCGACTCGAACGGCACGTCCTGGTGTGCGTACCCGGAAAGCGTCTCGGTGCGCACACGCTCAAGCAGCTCGCCGAACGTCGGATCCCCGGACAGGTCCGTGCGCAACACCAGCGTGTTCACGAAGAACCCGATCAGACCTTCAACCTCAGCACGGTTCCGGTTCGCGATCGGCGTGCCAACGACGACATCATCCTGACCGGCGTACCGCGACAGCAGCACATTGAACGCCGCAAACACCGTCATGAACATCGACGCCCCAGCGTCACGCGCTACCGCACGCAGACCCGACGCCACCTCAGCCGGGATCACAAACCGAAGCGCCGCACCAGCACTGGACCGCTGCGGAGGCCGCGGCCGATCGGTCGGCAGCTCCAGCACCTTCGCGCCATCGAGACGCCCGCGCCAGTACGCCACCTGCCGGTCCAGCACATCCCCGGTCAACCAACGCCGCTGCCACACCGCAAAGTCCGCGTACTGCACCGGCAACGGCGCCAACTCGACACCCGCGTACAACGCATCGAGCTCCCGCCGCAGAATCCCGGCCGACCACTCGTCACCGACGACGTGATGCATGGCCAGCGCGAGCACGTGGCGCTCATCCCCGAGCCGCAACAGCGTGGCCCGCAACAGCGGCCCGGCGGCGAGGTCGAACGGGCGCCGCCGGTCGCGCACAACCCACGCCCGTGCGGCCGCAGCCGGATCGTCCGCGGCGGAAAGGTCGACAACCGGGAGGTCGAACGGCCCGGCGGGGTCCACGACCTGGAACGCGTTTCCGTCCCGCCCGGTGACGAGCCGTGTCCGCAGTACCTCGTGCCGCGCCACGAGCCGCCCGAGCGCGTCGGCGACAGCGGCCGGAGACACCTCGCCGGCCAGCCGGATGCTGACCGGCATGACGTAATCCACCGAGCCCGGCTCGAGCCGGTCGAGGAACCAGAGACGCTGCTGTGCGTACGACAGCGGTAGTACGCCGTCCCGCCCGGCCGGGACGATCGGCGGCGCCGACACACCGGGCGCCGCCGCCTCGACCACAGCGCTCAGACCGGCCACGGTCGGTGCGTCAAAGACAGCCGCCACTGGTACCTCGACCGCGAACACCGTGCGAATCCGTGACACGACACGGGTGGCCAGCAGCGAATGACCGCCGAGAGCGAAGAAGTCGTCGCGCGCGCCGACCTCCGCGACGCCGAGCAGCTCGCCCCAGATCCCGGCGAGCAGCTCCTGCACCGGCCCCTCCGGCGCCACATGCTCGGTGCCGAGCCGCAGCTGCCGCCCGTCGGGCGCGGGCAGGGCAGCACGGTCGACCTTGCCGTTGCGGTTCAACGGCAGCGACGTCAGCTCCACGAACACTGACGGCACCATGTACTCCGGCAGCCGCCCCGACGCCCACGCCCGCAGCTGCTCCACGCCCGGCGACTCGCCTCCCGCCGGTACCACATAAGCAACCAGACGACCGTCGCCGGCCACCACCACGACGTCCCCGACGCCGTCGTGTGCGCGCAGCACGGCCTCAACCTCGCCCGGTTCGACCCGGAACCCGCGGACCTTCACCTGTGCGTCCGCACGGCCGACGAACTCGAGCACACCGTCGGCACGCCACCGTGCAACGTCGCCGGAACGGTACAGCCGCGACCCGTCCGTGGCCAGCGGGTCGGCGACGAAGCGCTCCGCGGTCAGCTCGGGTCGTCCGGCGTACCCGCGGGCGAGCCCGACGCCGCCGATGAAGACCTCGCCCGGCACGCCGACCGGCACGGCGTTGAGGTACCGATCCAGGACCTGCACGCGCACATTGCCCAGGGGTGTGCCGATCGGCGGCGCCGCCGGGTCGCCGGCTTCGACGCGCCCGGCCGTGGCCATCACCGTGGCCTCGGTCGGGCCGTAGGTGTTGACCAGTCCGACCCTGTGCGCCCACCGTGCGGCGAGCTGTGCGCTGAGCCGTTCGGCACCGAGCACCCACGTCCCGATCCCGGCGACGTCGTCGGGGTCGAGCTGGGAAAGCAGCGATGGTACGACACTCGCCGATTGCACGCCCGTGCGCCGCACGAGCGCGGCCAATGCACGGGGTTCGGCCCGTTCGGCGGCCGTGGCGATGACGAGGGTGCCGCCCGAGGACAGCACCGACGCGAGGTCGAACACGGCCGCGTCGAACGAGAACGACGCGAACTGCAGCACGACACCGTCCGCACGCAGCACCGGGCCGAGCTGCGTCACAAGGTTGACGACGCCGCCGTGCGCGACCACCACGCCCTTCGGCACGCCCGTCGACCCGGAGGTGTAGATGACGTACGCCGCCTGGCGTCCCCGCACGGCCGGCAGCTCGCCGTCGTAGCGTGGCAGGTCGAGGCCTTCGAGCCAGGTCACGGCCATGCCGACGTCGGCGGCGACCGCGTGCTGCCCGAGCACCATCGACACCCCGCCGTCGGCGGCCATGAACGCGAGCCGGTCGGCCGGGTACGCCGGGTCGAGCGGGAGGTACGCCGCGCCCGCACGCCACACGCCGAGCACCGCGACAACGAAGTCGGCGCCGCGGTCGAGGCACAGCCCGACCACCGATTCCGCGCCCACGCCGGCGCCGAGCAGGTAGCCGGCCAGGTCCGCCGACCGTTGCCACAGCTCCCCGTACGTGAGGACGTCGTCGCCGGAACGGACCGCCACCGCGCCCGGATCGGCCTGCACACGCGCCGCGATGAGCTCGGCGACGGTCTCCACCGCGGGCAGGTCGGCCGCGGTCTCGCTCCACCCTGCCAGCTCCTGCCGTTCCAGCTCGGTCAGCACCGGTACGTCCGAGAGCCGCCGCCCCGCATCCGCCGACACGGAGGCCAGGAGCTGCTGGAAGTGCCCGATCAGCCGAACCATCCGGGCCTCGTCGAACAGCACGGTGCTGTACTGCACCTCGCCGACCAGCCCGGCACCTGCCTCAACCACCGCAACGGACAGGTCGAACTTCACGGGCATCGGCACGGACCCCGTGCGCAGCACGGGGTCGGCACTGTCACCGCCGGCGGCGTAGTTGAACAACACCTGGAACAACGGCGTCCGGGAGCGGTCCCGGTCGACGCCGAGCGCATCCACCAGGTGCTCGAACGGCACATCCTGGTGCGCGTACGCGTCTAGCGTCCCAGCCCGGACCCGGCCTACCAACTCGGCGAACGTCGGGTCCCCGGACAGGTCCGTGCGCAACACCAGCGTGTTCACGAAGAACCCGATCAGCCCCTCGATCTCGGCACGGTTCCGGTTCGCGATCGGCGTGCCGACGACGACGTCATCCTGACCGGCGTACCGCGACAGCAGCACATTGAACGCCGCAAACACGGTCATGAACATGGACGCCCCGGCGTCACGGGCCACCGTGCGCAGACCATCGGCGACTGCGGCGGGCACGGCGAACCGCAGTACAGCACCCGCACTAGAACGCCGCGCCGGCCGCGGCCGGTCCGCCGGCAACTCCAGCACCGGCACACCATCCAGCCGATCCCGCCAGTACCCCACCTGCCGGTCCAGCACCTCGCCCGTCAACCAACGCCGCTGCCACACCGCAAAGTCCGCGTACTGCACCGGCAACGGCGCCAACTCAACACCCGCATACAGCGCATCGAGCTCCCGCCGCAGGATGTCAGCCGACCACTCGTCGCTGACCACGTGGTGCTTGGCGATCGCCAGGATGTGCCTGTCGTCGCTGAGCCGCAGGAGCGTCGCCCGGAACAACGGCCCAGCCGCGAGGTCGAACGGCGCCCGCCGGTCGTCGGCGAGCCACGCCCGGGCGGCGCCGGCCGGATCGTCCGCACCCGAAAGATCCACCACCGGCAGCGCGAACGGCCCCGCCGGGTCGATCACCTGGTGTGGCGTTTCGTCGGTACCGGCGACAAGCCGGGTGCGCAACACCTCGTGCCGCCCCACAAGCCGCCCCAGCGCGCCCGTCAACGCCTCGACGTCGAGCGCGCCACCGAGGTGGATGGCGATCGGAGTGTTGTACTCAATCGAGTCCGGCTCGAGCTGCGCCAGGAACCACAGCCGCTGCTGCGCAAACGACAACGGCAACGGCTTGTCCCGGCCGACAGGCACAATGGGCGCCGCACCGACACTGGGCGAAGCCCCCTCAACCGCGATCGCCAGCCCGGCGATCGTCGGTTCGTCGAACAATGCGGCAACGGGCAGCTCCGCGTCGAACACCGCCCTGATCCGCGACACCACCTGGGTCGCGAGCAGCGAGTGCCCGCCGAGCTCGAAGAAGTTGTCGTGCACCCCGACGCGGTCGACCCCGAGCACCTCGCCCCAGATCGCCGCGAGCTGTTCCTCAACGGGCGTACGCGGTGCCACAAACCCACCGCCGAGCTCGGGCCGACTCTGATCCGGCGCGGGGAGCGCCGCCCGGTCGAGCTTCCCGTTCGCGGTGAGCGGGATGGCGGTGAGCTCGACGAACACGGCCGGAATCATGTGCTCCGGCAGCCGGCCGGCCAGGAATGCCCGCAGAGAACCAACCGACGGCATCTCATCAGAGGGCACCAGATACCCGACCAGCCGCTGCCCATCAGCAACCACAACCGCGGCCGTGACAGCCGGATGCGCGAGGAGCGCCGCCTGGACCTCGCCCGGTTCGATCCGATACCCACGAACCTTCACCTGATCATCCGCACGGCCCAGGAACGCAATCAACCCGTCCGGACGACGCACCACCACGTCCCCGGTCCGATACAGCCGCAACCCGCCGGATGCGGCCACGAACCGTTCCGCGGTCAGTTCCGGCCGGCCCCGATATCCCCGGGCCAACCCTGCACCACCCACATACAACTCACCCCGCACACCAACCGGCACCGGCCGCAATGACCGGTCCAACACGTGCAGGCGGATGTTCGGCAGTGGCGCACCGATCGGCACGACCGTGCCGTGCAGCACATCATCCGTGAGCCGCACGGTCGCCACACCAACCGTCGTCTCGGTCGGCCCGTAGTGGTTCGCCGCACGACCGGCCAGCTCCCGAGCCACCTCAACCGGCGTGGCCTCACCGCCCAGGATCAACGCCCGAGCCGGCCGGACCCGCGACACACCCAGACCCAGCAGATGCGACGGCACAATCTTCACGTAATCGATCGCATGCTCAGTCAGATAGGCATCGACCAGATCCGGATCGGTGACGATCGCCGGGTCCACGAAATGCAGACACCCACCCGTCGTCAACGCCGTGAACAGCATCGTGTTACCGAAGTCCGTCGTCGGCGGCTGCAACAACGCATACGACCGGCCCGGCTCACCGATCCCCAACCGGGACGGCACACCCGTCACATAGTTCAACAATCCCCGGTGCGTCACCTGCACAGCCTTCGGCCGGCCCGTCGAACCGGATGTGAACATCACGTACGCGACACGGTCCAGATGCGACACCACCGTGCCCAGCACGGTATCCGGCACGGTCTGCAACAGCGGATCATCCAACAGCACGGTCCGCAACCGGCCCACCGGCAGATCACCGATCGCATCCGCCGAACCCACCAGCACCGACACACCCGCCTCAGCCAACATGAACGCCGAACGCTGCGCCGGCTGAGAACCATCCAGAGTCACATAGGCACCGCCCGCCGCCCACACCGCCAGGACCGACACCACGAAGTCGGCACCCGAATCAGTCGCCAGACCCACCACCGACTCCGGACCCACACCCACCGACCGCAACAGATGGCCGAGACGATTCGCCCGGCTCACGATCTCCGCGAACGTCCACGACTCGCCACCAGCCACCACCGCCGTCGCATCCGACGGCCGGACCAGCTCATGGATGCCCGACACAGGTGGTAGATCAACCGCCGTGTCGTTCCAGTCACGGCGCTCCGCCGTCCCCAGATCCACCTCGGACAGCCGGACATCCACGTCCCGTATCACGGCCGACAGGAGCTGCTGAAGGTGGTCGATCATCCTTCTGATCGTCGACTCGTCGAACAACCTGGTCGCGTAATGGAACGCACCGACCAGACCGTCGCCGCGCTCGGACACGATCAGACGCAGGTCGAACTTGGCCGTCATCTCGCGTTGGCGGCCGCTGACCGTGCCGTCGCCGTCACCATCGTTGAAGTAGTTGAACAGCACCTGGACGAGCGGGGACCTGGAGCGGTCCCGGTCCGTGACCAGCTCGTCCACCAGCCGTTCGAACGGCACGTCCTGATGCGCGAACGCCTCCAGCGCCGTGTTGCGCACACGGGTCAGCAACTCCGCGAACGTAGGATCGTCGGACAGATCCGTGCGCAGCACCAGCGTGTTCACGAAATAGCCGATCAGGCCCTCGACCTCGGCCCGGTTCCGGTTCGCGATCGGCGTGCCCACCACGACGTCGTCCTGGCCGCAGTACCGGGCGAGCAACGTGACGTACACACTGAACAGGCTCATGAACATGGACACACCCGACTCACGCGACTGTGCGCGCAGCGCCTCGGTGACGTCGTCGGGAATCGCAAACTCGATCAAGGCGCCGTCCGACGTGCGCACCGGCGGGCGCGGGCGGTCCGTCGGCAAATCCAGGACCGGCGCGCCCGACAGCCGGGACCGCCAGTAGTCCAGCTGCGAGTCCAGCACCGCGCCCGTGAGCCAGGTGCGCTGCCAGGCGGCGAAGTCGGCGTACTGGATCGGCAGCGGCGCCAGCTCTTCACCGGCGTACAACGCCTGGAGCTCCCGGCGCAGCACGCGCTCAGACCACTCATCCCCCACGACGTGATGCATCGCGAGCGCCAGCACATGCTCGTCGGTTCCGACCCGCAGCAGCGTCGCCCGCAGCAGCGGACCCGTCGCGAGGTCGAAGGGCACCGCGGCGTCGGCGGCGAGCCACGCGCGGGCCGCGACCGCCGGATCGGCCTCGCCGGCCACGTCGACCAGCGGCAGCTCGAACGGGGCCGGCGGGTCGATCACTTGAACCGGCACACCGTCCGCGCCGGCGACCAGCCGCGTGCGCAGTACCTCGTGCCGCGCCACGAGCCGCCCGAGGGCCGCGGCCAGGTCGTCGGCCGAAACCGCGCCCTCCAGCCGGATGCGGATCGGCGTGTTGTACTCGATCGAGCCCGGGTCGAGCTGCGCCAGGAACCACAGCCGCTGCTGCGCGAACGACAACGGCAGCGCCCGGCTCCGATCGGCCGGCACCATCGGCGGCGCCGAGGCACCGGGCGTCGCGGCCCCGACGACATCAGCCAGCCCCGCAACCGTGGGTGCGTCGAACAACGCGGCAACGGGTACCTCAACGTCGAACACCGCCCGGATCCGCGAAACCACCCGGGTCGCGAGCAAGGAGTGCCCGCCAAGCGCAAAGAAGTTGTCGTACGCGCCCACCCGCTCGACCCCGAGCAAGGCCGCCCAAATCCCGGCGAGCACCTCCTGGACGGGCCCGGACGGCGCAACGTACGCAACCCCGACCGGCAACTGCACCCCGTCGAGTGCGCCGCGGTCCACCTTCCCGTTCCGGTTGCGCGGCAGGGCCGCCAGTTCGACGAATACTCCCGGCACCATGTACTCCGGCAGCCGAGCCCCCACCCACACCCGCAGCTCTTCTACCACCAGCACCGCGTCGCCGGCCGGCACAACGTAGGCGATCAGGCGCCCGTCGTCGGCCACCACTACGGCGTCCGCGACACTCGACGAAGCCCGGAGCGTGGCCTCCACCTCGCCCGGCTCGACCCGGAACCCGCGGACCTTCACCTGATCATCGGCACGACCGACGAACTCCAGCACACCGTCGGCACGCCACCGTGCAACATCACCGGACCGGTACAACCGCGAACCGCCCGGCCCGGCGACAAACCGCTCCGCCGTCAACTCCGGACGACCCACATACCCCCGCGCCAGACCCACACCACCGATGAAAATCTCCCCCGGCACACCAACTGGGACAGCACGGAGACTGTTGTCCAACACGTGCACCTGCACATTGCCCAACGGCCCACCAATCGGCGGATCCCCCACCGCATCCCCGGCACAATCCATCGTGGTCGCCAGCACAGACACCTCAGTCGGCCCGTACGCGTTGAACACCCGCGCCCCCACCGACCACAACCGCGCCAACTCACCACTCACCCGCTCCGACCCGACAATCCACGACCCAACACCCGGCACCTCCGCCGGGTCGAGCTGGGACAACAACGACGGCACCACACTCGCCGCCGTAACACCCTCGGCCCGGATCAACGCCGCCAACGCCCGCGGCTCCGCACGCTCGGCCGCAGACGCCATCACCAACGTCCCACCCACGGTCAGCACACCAGCCAGATCAATGACCGCGGCGTCGAACGAGAACGACGCAAACTGCAACGCCACACGGCCCAGCTTCGGTGCGATCTGCACGGCCAGGTTCAACACACCGGTGTGCGGCACAACGACGCCCTTCGGCACACCCGTCGACCCAGACGTGTAAATGACATACGCCGCCTGCCCACCCCGCACAGCCGGGAGCACGGCGTCATACCTGGGCACGACCACCCCAGGTTCCAGCACCACCGCCGCACCCGCATCCGCCACCATGAACGACAGCCGGTCCGCCGGGAACTCCGGATCCAGGGGCAGATACGCCGCACCCGCCCGCCACACACCCAGCACGGCCGCCACAAAGTCGGCGGTACGGTCCAGACGTAGACCAACCACCGAATCCGGGCCCACACCCGAGGCCAGGAGATACCCGGCCACATCAGCGGAACGCTGCCACAACTCGCCATAGGTCAGCTCGGTGTCACCGGCACGGACCGCCACCGCCCCCGGATCCTGGGACGCGATCAGATCCAGCACAGTCTCGGCACGGGGCAGCACGGTCGCCGTGTCATTCCACCGTGCCAA
Source organism: Dactylosporangium sp. McL0621 (assembly GCF_049995355.1). Lineage (NCBI taxonomy): Bacteria > Bacillati > Actinomycetota > Actinomycetes > Micromonosporales > Micromonosporaceae > Dactylosporangium > Dactylosporangium sp. McL0621. The sequence goes on along the minus strand of NZ_CP188259.1, from coordinate 5,412,443 downwards.
GTCCGCCACCTCCGGGGCGGTCAACATCGGCAGATCCGAAACGCGCCGGCCAGTATCGGCCGACACGGAGGCCAGGAGCTGCTGGAAGTGCCCGATCAGCCGAACCATCCGGGCCTCGTCGAACAGCACGGTGCTGTACTGCACCTCACCGACCAGCCCAGCACCTGCCTCAACCACCGCAACAGACAGGTCGAACTTCACCGGCATCGGCACGGACCCCGTGCGCAACCCCGGCTCGCCACCCTCACCAGCGGCGGCGTAGTTGAACAACACCTGGAACAACGGCGTCCGGGAGCGATCCCGGTCGACGCCGAGCGCATCCACCAGGTGCTCGAACGGCACATCCTGATGCGCATACGCGTCCAACGTCCCAGCCCGCACCCGGCCCACCAGCTCCGCGAACGTCGGGTCACCGGACAAGTCCGTGCGCAACACCAACGTGTTCACGAAGAACCCGATCAGCCCCTCGATCTCCGCACGGTTCCGGTTCGCGATCGGCGTGCCGACCACGACGTCATCCTGACCGGCGTACCGCGACAGCAGCACATTGAACGCCGCGAACACCGTCATGAACATCGACGCCCCAGCGTCACGCGCTACCGCACGCAGACCCGACGCCACCTGAGCCGGGATCACAAACCGAAGCGCCGCACCAGCACTGGACCGCTGCGGAGGCCGCGGCCGATCCGCCGGCAACTCCAGCACCGGCACACCATCCAGCCGATCCCGCCAGTACCCCACCTGCCGGTCCAGCACCTCGCCCGTCAACCAACGCCGCTGCCACACCGCAAAGTCCGCATACTGCACCGGCAACGGCGCCAACTCAACACCCGAATACAGCGCATCGAGCTCCCGCCGCAGGATGCCCGCCGACCAGGCATCTCCGACGACGTGGTGCATGGCCAGCGCCAGCACGTGCTCGTCCCCGCCGACCCGCACGAGCGTCGCCCGGAACAGCGGCCCAGCGCTCAGATCGAACGGCGCCGCACCGTCGGCGGCCAGCCAGGCCCGCGCCGCGCCCTCCGGATCGTCCGTGTCCGACAGGTCCACGACCGGCAGCACGAACGGCGCCGCCGGCTCGATCACCTGGTGCGGTACCCCATCGGCATCGGCGACCAGCCGGGTCCGCAGTACCTCATGCCGTGCGACAAGCGTGGTAAGCGCCGCCTCCAGAGCCTCGACGGAGACTTCTCCCCCGAGCCGAATCCGGGACGGGAGGTTGTACTCCACCGACCCGGGATCCAACTGTGCCAGGAACCACAGCCGCTGCTGCGCGAACGAAAGTGGCAAGGGTTCGTCCCGGCGCACGGGAACCATCGCCGCCGCGGCGATGCCCGGCCCGGCTGCGTCGATGGCAACCGCCAGCCCGGCAACGGTCGGCGCATCGAACAGCGCGGCAACAGGTACCTCGACGCCGAACACGCTCCGAATCCGTGACACGACACGGGTCGCCAGAAGCGAGTGCCCACCGAGCGCGAAGAAGTCGTCGTACGCCCCCACGCGCTCAACCCCGAGCACCGCACCCCAGACCTCGGCAACCGCCTCCTCCACGGGAGTGCGAGGCGCGACATAGTCCCCGGTAACCGCGGGCGCGTCCGGCGCCGGCAACGCCCTGCGGTCGACCTTCCCGTTCGCGTTCAGCGGCAGCGAAGTCATCTCCACAAAGACGGAGGGCACCATGTAGTCCGGCAGCCGCTCCCGCAACCCATCAACCGAGCACTGACCCACCACATACGCGACCAGCCGCGAGCCGTCGGCCACCACGACCGCCGCTGACACACCCGCCTGGTCACGCATCGCAGCTTCAACCTCGCCGAGCTCGATCCGGAACCCGCGCACCTTCACCTGGAAATCCGCACGGCCCAGGAACTCCGGCCGACCATCGGAGCGCCACCGCGCCAGATCCCCGGTCCGATAGAGCCGTGCACCGTCCCGGTCCGCGACAAACCGCTCAGCCGTCAGCTCCGGACGACCCAGATAGCCACGGGCCACACCAGCACCGCCGATGTACAACTCACCAACCACACCGGCCGGAACTTCACGCAGTGAGGCGTCCAACACATACCAACGCGTCCCCGCGATCGGCGAACCCAGCGTGACCGGGGCGCCGGCCGTGACCTCGTCGACCGCGGACCACACGGTGGTCTCGGTCGGGCCGTACATGTTCCACACCGTCCCGGCCCGCTGCACCAACGCAGCCGCCAAACCCAAGGGCAGCGCCTCACCACCACACAACACCCGCAACCGCGGCGAACCCGCCCAGCCGTCCTCGACCAGCATCTGCCACGTCGCTGGCGTCGCCTGCATCACCGACACACCATGCCGATCTATCAGCTCGGCCAAAGCATGCGGTGCACGGACCTCGTCCCGGTCCGCGACTACCACCCGTGCACCGCGGGTCAGGGGCAGCCAGATCTCCAAGCCAGCGATGTCGAACCCGAACGTCGTCACGGCCAGCAGCACGTCATCCGCAGAGAGGCCGGGACGGTCGGCCATCGCATCCAGGAACGACGCAAGGTTCCCGTGCGAAACCGTGACACCCTTCGGCCGGCCCGTCGACCCCGAGGTGTAGATCACGTACGCGGCCTGCGCCGGCGACACCGGACACGGAGCAGCATCCAGCAGTTCGACCTCACCCAGCGGACTGTCCAACACGACCTGGGCACCGCTATCAGCCAAGATGTAGGACAAGCGCTCAGCCGGCAGGTCCGGATCCAGCGGCAGATACGTACCACCGGCTTGCCACACCGCCAACGCCGCCACCGCAAAGTCCGGGCCGCGGTCCAACCGCAGACCGACAATCGACTCGGTACCCACGCCCTGGGCCGTCAACCGTGCGGCCAGACCAGCCGCACGGCGCCACAACTCCCGGTAGCTCAGCGACTGCACGGCCACCGCATCCGGTGTCGCCGCCGCACGGGCCGCGACAAGCTCATGCACCGCACCGGACCAGGGCACAACCAGGCCACCAGAAGACCAGGTCGCCAGCGTCTCGGACTCGGCCGGCGTCAAGAGCGGCACCTGCGACAGACGACGACCAGCGTCGTCCGCCACCGCGGCCAGCACCTGCTGGAAGTGGCCGATCAACCGCACAACCCGCGCATCGTCGAACAACGCCGTGCTGTACTGCACCGCACCAACCAGCCCAGACCCGGACTCGCGCAGAACAAGCGAAAGGTCGAACCGCACCGCCATCGGCGCAGGCTCGGTCACGCCCTCGATTGCGGCTCGCTCGCCATCCCCGGCGACGTAGTTGAACAGCACCTGGAACAGCGGCGTCCGGGAGCGGTCCCGGTCGACCTCGAGCTCGTCGACGAGCTGCTCGAACGGCACGTCCTGGTTCGCGTACGCGGCGAGAGTCTCGTTCCGCACCCGGCCCAGCAGCTCGGCGAACGTCGGGTCACCGGACAGGTCCGTACGGAGTACCAGCGTGTTGACGAAGAAGCCGATCAGGCCCTCGATCTCGGCCCGGTTCCGGTTCGCGATCGGTGTGCCGACGACGATGTCATCCTGGCCGGTGTACCGCCCTAGGAGCAGGGAGAAGGCGCCGAAAACCGTCATGAACATTGAGGCGGCGGCGGTACGCGAGGCTGCTCGCAGGCCCGCGACGACCTCGTCGGGCACGGCGAACCGCACGACCGCGCCCGCGCTGGAGCGCTGGGCCGGCCGCGGGCGGTCGGCGGGGAGTTCGAGCACGGGGGCGCCGGCCAGCCGCTCGCGCCAGTAGCCGAGCTGCTGGTCGAGGACCGTGCCGGTGAGCCAGGCGCGCTGCCAGACGGCGAAGTCCGCGTACTGCACCGGCAGCGGCGCCAGCTCATTCCCGGCGTACAACGCCTCGAGCTCCCGCCGCAGTACGCCCTCAGACCACTCGTCCCCCACGACGTGGTGCATGGTCAGCGCCAGGACGTGCTCGTCCGCCGCGAGCCGCAGCAGCGCCGCCCTCAGCAGCGGCCCGGTGGCCAGGTCGAACGGCACCGCCGCCTGGGCATCGATCCACGTCCGTGCGGCGCTGTGCGGATGGTCCGCATCCGAAAGGTCCACGACCCGCACGTCGAACGGCACGGGCGGGTCGATCACCTGGTACGGCACCCCGTCCGCGTCGGCGACGAGCCGTGTCCGCAGTACCTCATGCCGTGCAACCAGGGCCGTGAGTGCTGCAGCCACCGCGTCCGCCGACACGTCCCCGGCGAGCCGGATACGCGCCGGCGTGTTGTACTCCACCGAGTCCGGGTCGAACTGTGCGAGGAACCAGAGCCGCTGCTGTGCGAACGACAGCGGCAACGCACGGTCCCGTCCGACCGGCACGATCGCCGGCGCCGACGAACCCGGCGCGGCGGCCTCGATCGCCGCGGCCAGCCCGGCCACCGTCGGCGCATCGAACAACGCCGCGACCGGCACTTCGACGCCGAACAGGCCCCGAATGCGTGACACCACCCGGGTGGCGAGCAGCGAGTGCCCACCGAGCGCGAAGAAGTCGTCGAACAATCCCACGCGCGGCGCATCCAACAACTCGCCCCAGACACCGGCGAGAACCTCTTCCGCGGGCGTGCGAGGCACGACATAGTCCCCGGTCATCGCCGGCGCTTCCGGCGCCGGCAGAGCTTTCCGGTCGACCTTCCCGTTCGCGTTCAACGGCAGCGAGGTCATCTCCACAAAGACGGCCGGCACCATGTAGTCCGGCAGCCGCTCCCGCAACCCATCAACCGAGCACTCGCCCACCACGTAGGCAACCAGCCGCGCCCCATCGGCCACCACCACGGCCGCCGACACACCGGCCTGATCACGGATCGCGGCCTCGACCTCGCCGAGCTCGATCCGGAACCCGCGCACCTTCACCTGGAAATCCGCACGGCCCAGGAACTCCGGCCGACCATCAGACCGCCACCGCGCCAGGTCGCCGGTCCGATACAACCGTGTACCGTCCCGGTCCGCGACAAACCGCTCAGCCGTCAGCTCCGGACGACCCAGATAGCCACGGGCCACACCAGCACCGCCGATGTACAACTCACCGACCACACCAGCCGGAACTTCACGCAACGACGCGTCCAACACATACCAACGCGTCCCCGCGATCGGCGAACCCAACGTGACCGGCGCACCCGCGGTGACCTCGTCGACCGCGGACCACACAGTCGTCTCCGTCGGGCCGTACATGTTCCACACCGTCCCAGCCCGCTGCACCAACGCAGCCGCCAAACCCAAAGGCAGCGCCTCACCACCACACAACACCCGCAACCCCGGCGAACCCGCCCAGCCGTCCTCGACCAGCATCTGCCAGGTGGCCGGGGTCGCCTGCATCACCGACACACCATGCTCGCCGATCAGCTCAGCCAGCCTGTGCGGTGCACGGACCTCGTCCCGGTCCGCCACTACCACCCGTGCACCCCGGATCAGGGGCAGCCACAGCTCCAAACCCGCGATGTCGAACCCGAACGTCGTCACCGCCAGCAATACGTCATCCACAGAGAGGCCGGGACGCACGGCCATCGCATCCAGGAATGACGCCAGGTTGCCGTGCGAAACCGTGACACCCTTCGGCCGACCCGTCGACCCCGAGGTATAGATCACGTAAGCGGCCTGCGACGGAACAACCGGACGCGGAACGGCATCTACCAGCTCGACATCGCCGAGCGGACTATCCAGCACGACCTCGGCCCCGCTGTCGGCGAGGATGTACGACAGGCGTTCCGCCGGCAGCTCCGGATCCAGCGGCAAATATGTGCCACCGGCTTGCCACACCGCGAGCGCGGCCACCGCAAAGTCGGAGCCGCGGTCCAACCGCAGACCGACAATCGACTCAGGACCCACACCCTGGGCCGCCAGCCGTGCGGCCAGACCAGCCGCACGGCGCCACAATTCCCGGTAGCTCAGCGACTGCACGGCCACCGCATCCGGTGTGACCGCCGCACGGGCCGCGACCAGTTCGTGCACGGCACCGGACCAGGGCACAACCGGGCCACCAGAAGACCAGGTCGCCAGCGTCTCGGACTCGGCCGGCGTCAGCAGCGGCACCTGCGACAGGCGAACGCCCGCATCCGCGGCCACCGCCGCAAGCACCTGCCGGAGATGGTCGATGAGCCGGACGATCCGGGCCTCGTCGAAGAGCACGGTGCTGTACTGCACGGCGCCCACCAGCCCGGACGCCGTCTCGCGCAGCACGAGGGACAGGTCGTACTTCACGGGGAGTACGCGCGATCCCGTGTCGGCCATGGACCGCTCGTCGCCGTCGACCGTGGCGTAGTTGAACAGCACCTGGAACAGCGGCGTCCGGGAGCGGTCCCGGTCGACGCCGAGCTCGTCGACCAGCCGCTCGAACGGCACGTCCTGGTGCGCGTACGCGGCGAGGGCCTCGGCGCGGGCGCGTTCGAGCAGCTCGGCGAAGGTGGGGTCGCCGGAGAGGTCGGTTCGCAGGACGAGCGTGTTGAGGAAGTACCCGATGAGGCCTTCGATTTCGGAGCGGTTCCGGTTGGCGACCGGTGTGCCGACGACGATGTCCTCCTGGCCGGTGTACCTCCCCAGGAGGAGGGCGAACGCGGCCAGGGTGGTCATGAACATGGATGCGTCGCCGCCGCGGGTCAGCGCACGGAGGCCGGCGAACGTGTCGTCCGGGATCGCGAACCGCATGATGGCGCCGGCGCTGGAACGGTGGGCCGGGCGGGGGTGGTCGGTCGGCAGCTCGAGGGTGGGCGCGCCGTCGAGGCGGCGGCGCCAGTACGTCAGTTGCTCGTCGAGGACGTCGCCGGTGAGCCAGGCCCGCTGCCAGGCGGCGAAGTCCGCGTACTGCACGGGCAGCGGGGCCAGCTCGGCGCCGGCGTAGAGCGCCTCGAGCTCCCGGCGCAGGATCCCGGCGGACCAGTCGTCGCTGACGGCGTGGTGCATGGCGAGCATCAGCGTGTGCTCGGCGGGCCCGAGCCGCACGAGGGCGCCCCGCAGGAGCGGACCGGTCGCGAGGTCGAACGGCACGGCCGCGTACTGTGCCATCCACTCGCCGGCCGCGGCGGCCGGGTCGGGCTCGCCGGACAGGTCGACGAGCGGCAGTTCGGTCGGGAGCGGCGGGTCGATGACCTGCCGCGGTACCCCGTCGGCGTCGGCCACGAGCCGGGTCCGCAGTACCTCGTGCCGTGCCCGGAGCGCATCGAGCGCCGCGGCCAGGGCGGCGATGTCGACGCCGCCGAGCCGCATCCGGGCGGCGATGTTGTACTCGACGGAGTCGGGTTCGAGCTGCGCGAGGAACCACAACCGCTGCTGGGCGAACGACAACGGCAACGGCTGCCCCCGATCGGCCACCCCGATCGCGTTCGCGACTGCGGGCTGGGCCGCCTCGATGAACGCCGACAACCCCGCCACCGTCGGATTGTCGAACAGCACCGCCACCGGCACCTCAACCCCGAACAGACCGCGCACCCGCGACAACACCTGCGTCGCCAGCAGCGAATGCCCACCCAACGTGAAGAACGAGTCGAACACGCCGACCCGGTCCACCCCCAGCACGTCAACCCAAACCTGGGCCACACCGTGCTGCACGGCACCCGCCGGCGCCACGAACTCCACCCCGGACGCAGCGGCGGCCGCGGCCCCGTCCACCGCAGGCAACGCCGCCCGGTCCACCTTCCCGTTCCGAGTCACGGGCAGCTCGAGCAGCTCAACAAACACCCCGGGCACCATGTACTCCGGCAGCCGCTGCCCGGCCCACGCCCGCAACACCTCAACCGCCGGCACACCCACCGCAACATCGGCCGGGACGACGTACGCCACCAGCCGCTGCTCATCCGCAACCACCACCACATCACCGACGCTGGGATGCGACCGGATCGCGGCCTCAACCTCACCCGGTTCAATCCGGAACCCACGCACCTTCACCTGTGCATCAGCACGGCCCACAAACTCCAGACGCCCATCCGCCTGCCACCGCACCACATCACCGGTCCGATACCACCGCTCACCGTCCGGCCCGGCCACAAACCGCTCCGCCGTCAACTCCGGCCGCCCCCGATACCCCCGGGCAAGACCGGGACCACCGACAAGCAGCTCACCGGCCACCCCGACCGGCACCCGGTTCAGGAACCGATCCACCACCAGGAGCCGCGACCCGCCGAACGGCACACCAATCGACGGCCCACCATCAACATCGACCGACGCCACCACCGTCACCTCAGTCGGCCCATACGCATTCAACAACCGCCGACTCGACGACCACAACCCCGCCAACTGCCCATCCAGACGCTCACCACCACTAATCAACACCCCCAACCCCGGCATCCCAGCCGGATCCAGCAACGCCAGCAACGACGGCGGCAACAACGCCACCTCCACCCCAGCCCCGTCAACCAACCCCGCCAACCGCCCCGGATCCGCACGGTCCGCCTCGGCCGCGATCACCAAACGCCCACCAAACCCGAGCGCGAGACACACATCCCACACCGAAGCGTCAAACCCGAACGACGCAAACAACAACACAGCCAGCGGCGGTACCGCCCCACCGAACACCGCCCGCTGCCCCGCCAACAGACACACCAACCCGCGATGCGTAATCTGCACACCCTTCGGCCGACCCGTCGACCCCGACGTGAACAACACATACGCCACCTGATCCGGGACCCGGCCCACCGCCGGCGGCGTCACAGGCTGCCCCGACAGCAACACCTGCGTCACCGCGTCATCCAGCACCACCGTGCGGACCTGCCCGACCGGCAAATCCCCCACCGTGTCATCGGAACCGACCAACACCTGCACACCACCATCGGCCAGCATCACCGCCAGCCGCTCCACCGGATGCTCCGGATCCAACGGCACATACGCCCCACCCGCCTGCCACACCGCCAGCACCGCCACCACAAACTCCACCCCGCGCGGCAAACACACCCCCACCACAACCTCGGTCCCGACACCCAACGCCCGCAGGAAATGCGCCAGCCGGTTCACCCGCTCCCACAACACCGCATACGTCACAACCTCATCACCGAACCGGACCGCCTCCGCATCCGGCGTCCGCACCACCCAGCCCGCCACCAGATCCGGCAACAACTCCACCCGCGCAAGATCCGCCGAACTCTCCGCCCACTGCGCCACCGCCAACCGCTCCGCACCCGTCAGGAGCCCAACAGTCGACAACCGAATGTCCGAGTCCTGCACGACCGCCGACGCCAGCTCGGCGAAGTGACCGGCGAGACGCTGCATCCGCTCACGGTCGAAAACGGCCGTGCTGTACTCGATCGAGCCAACCAGGACCGTGCCGGTGTCACGGAGTGAGAACGAGAGGTCGAACTTGACCTGGGCCGAGCGGTACTCGTGACCGGCGAGGTCGGGCGTGTCGCCCGGGTCGCGGCTGCCGTCGGCGGCGAAGTAGTTGAACAGCACCTGGAACAACGGTGTGCGCGAACGGTCACGCTCGACGCCGAGCTCGTCGACGAGCTGCTCGAACGGCACGTCCTGGTGCGCGTACGCGGCCAGGGTCTCGGCCCGCACCCGGGCCAGCAGGTCGCCGAAGGTGGGGTCGCCGGCGAGATCGGTCCGGAGGACCAGGGTGTTGACGAAGTAGCCGATGAGGCCCTCGACCTCGGCCCGGTTGCGGTTCGCGATCGGTGTGCCGAGCACGACGTCATCCTGGCCTGAGTACCGCCCGAGGATGACGGCGAACGCGGCGAGCGTCGTCATGAACATCGACGCGCCGGCCGCCTGTGACAGTGCACGGAGGCCGGCGGCGGCGTCGGGCGGGATGATGAAGCTCAGCGCCGCCCCGTCGCTGGTGCGGTGGGCGGGCCGCGGCCGGTCGAGCGGGAGCTCCAGCATCGGCGCGCCGGCGAGGCGTTCCCGCCAGTAGCGCAGCTGTGCGTCGAGCACGGCGCCGGTGAGCCACGCACGCTGCCACACGGCGAAGTCCGCATACTGCACGGGCAAGGGCAAAAGCGCGGCTTCTGTACCGTTACGGCAGGCGTCGTACAACGCCTGCAGCTCGCGGTGCAGCACACCGGTCGACCACTCGTCGCTCACGACATGGTGCTTGGCGATCGCGAGCACGTGCTCGTCGGGCCAGATCCGCAGCAGCGTGGCCCGGAACAGCGGCCCGGTGGCCATGTCGAACCGCACGCGCCGATCGGCCGCGAGCCAGTCGTCCGCGGCGGCCACCGGGTCGAGCTCGCCGGAGAGGTCCACGAACGGCAGGTCGAACGGCGCCGGCGGGTCGATCACCTGGCGCGGCACCCCGTCCGAGTCCGCGACGAGCCGCGTGCGCAGCACCTCGTGCCGTGCGACCAGCCGCCCGAGCGCGTCACGCAGCGCCTCACGGTCCTGCGCACCGGTGAGGTGCACGGCGACCGGCGTGTGGTACTCGGTGGACTCGGGCTCCATCTGGGCGAGAAACCACAGCCGCTGCTGCGCGAACGACAACGGCAACGGCAGGTCCCGCCCAACCGGCACCACCGGCGGCGCAACCTCACCCGGCGTGGCCGCCTCGACCGCGAGCGTCAGCCCGGCGATCGTAGGCGTGTCGAACAACGCGGCAACGGGCAGCTCGACGTCGAACACGGCCCGGACCCGGGACACCACCTGCGTCGCGAGCAGCGAGTGCCCACCAAGCTCAAAAAAGTTGTCGTGTACCCCGACCCGCTCAACCCCAAGAATCTGCGCCCAAATCCCAGCCAACAGCTCCTCAGCCGGACTCCGCGGCGCCACGAACGCACCCTCAAGTTCCGGCCGGCTCTGATCCGGCGCAGGCAGGGCACCCCGGTCCAGCTTCCCGTTCGCGGTCAACGGGATGGCGGTGAGTTCGACGAACACGGCCGGCACCATGTGCTCCGGCAACCGCCCAGCGAGGAACGCCCGCAGCTCGGCGACGGACGGCATCCCGGCGTCCGCGTCAGCCACCAGATACCCGACCAGCCGCTGCTCCTCGGCGACCACAACCGCGGCGGTCACAGCGGGATGCGCGAGCAGCGCCGTCTGGACCTCGCCGGGCTCGATCCGATACCCACGAACCTTCACCTGATCGTCGGCACGGCCAAGGAACGCAACCAGCCCGTCCGTGCGACGCACGACAACATCGCCAGTCCGATACAGCCGCAACCCGCCGGGTGCGGCCACGAACCGTTCGGCGGTCAGCTCCGGCCGGCCCCGATACCCACGGGCCAACCCCGCACCACCCACGTACAGCTCACCGCGCACACCGACCGGCACGGGCCGCAACGACCGGTCCAGCACGTGCAGGCGGATGTTCGGCAGGGGTGCACCGATCGGCACGACCGTGCCGTGCAGCACGTCATCCGTGAGCCGCACGGTCGCCACACCAACGGTGGTCTCAGTCGGCCCATAATGATTCGCCACACGGAAATCGGCGCGCACCAGCTCACGAGCCACCTCAAGGGGGGTCGCCTCACCACCGAGGATGAGTGCCCGCACAGGACGGACCCTGGACACCCCGAGACCGGTCAGGTGGGACGGCACAATCTTCACGTAGTCGATCGCGTGCGACGTCAGATAGGCGTCGACCAGCTCCGGGTCGGTGACGATGGCCGGGTCCACGAAGTGCAGACATCCACCGGTCGTCAGCGCCGTGAACAGCATCGTGTTCCCGAAGTCGGTGGTCGGCGGTTGCAACAACGCATAGGACCGGCCCGGCTCACCGATGCCCAGCCGCGACGGCACACCGGTGACGTAGTTGAGCAGGCCGCGGTGCGTTACCTGCACGGCCTTGGGACGGCCGGTGGAGCCGGAGGTGAACATCACGTACGCGACCCGGTCCAGATGTGACACGACTGTGCGCAGCACGGTGTCGGGCATGGCCTGCAACAGCGGGTCGTCCAGCAGCACGGTCCGCAACCGGCCGACCGGGAGGTCACCGAGCACGTCCGCCGTGCCGACCAGGACCGACACACCCGCCTCAGCCAGCATGAACGCCGAACGCGGTGCTGGCTGGGAACCGTCCAACGTGACGTACGCACCGCCGGCCGACCACACGGCCAGGACCGAGACGACAAAGTCCGGGCCCGAATCAGTGGCCAGACCGACCACCGACTCCGGGCCCACACCCACCGAACGCAGCAAATGGGCCAGGCGATTCGCACGGCTCACGACCTCGGCGAACGACAGCGACTCGCCGGCCGACACCACCGCGGTCGCAGCCGACGCCCGGACCAACTCGTGGACACCCGACACAGGGGGCAGATCGGCGGCCGTGTCGTTCCAGTTGCTCTGCTCGGCCGTGTCCAGGTGCACCTCGGACAGCCGGACGTCCGCGGCCCGCGCCACCGTGGCCAGCAGCTGCTGGAAGTGGCCGATCAGGCGGCGGATCGTCGACTCGTCGAACAGTCTGGTCGCGTACTGGACGGCGCCGGTCAGGCCCGACCCGTGCTCGGACAGGATCAGGCGCAGGTCGAACTTGGCCTGGGCCTCGCGTACCTCGTCCGTGGTGGTGGTGTCGGCGTCGCCGGACGTGAAGTAGTTGAACAGGACCTGGAACAGGGGCGACCGGGAGCGGTCCCGGTCCGTGACCAGCTCGTCCACCAGGCGTTCGAAGGGTACGTCCTGGTGGGCGAACGCTTCCAGCGCCGTGTGCCGCACACGGGCGAGTAGTTCTGTGAACGTCGGGTCGCCCGAGAGGTCCGTGCGGAGGACCAGGGTGTTCACGAAGTAGCCGATCAGGCCCTCGATCTCGGCCCGGTTCCGGTTCGCGATCGGCGTGCCGACGACGATGTCGTCCTGGTTGCAGTACCGGTTCAGGAGCACGGTGTACGCGCTGAACAAGGTCATGAACATCGACGCGCCGGCGCCGCGGGACACGGTGCGCAGGGCGTCGGTGATTTCGGGTGGTACGGCGAACTCGATCACGGCGCCGTCGGAGGTGCGGACCGGGGGGCGGGGGTGGTCGGTGGGCAGGTCCAGGACCGGGGCACCGGCGAGGCGGTGGCGCCAGAAGTCCAGCTGCGACTCCAGGACCTCGCCGGCGAGCCAACTGCGCTGCCAGACGGCGAAGTCCGCGTACTGCACGGGCAGCGGCGGCAGGTCCGGCTCCGCGCCGTTGCGGCGGGCCTCGTAGAGCGCCTCGAGCTCGCGGCGGACGACCGTGACGGACCATTCGTCGCTGACGACGTGGTGCTTGGCGATGGCGAGGATGTGGTCGTCGTCGGCGAGGCGCAGCAGGGCCGTGCGGAACAGCGGGCCGGTCGACAGGTTGAACGGCCGGCGCCGGTCGGCCTGGAGCCACTCGTGGGCGGACTCGGCCGGGTTCGGCTCGCCGGACAGGTCGACGATCGGCAGGTCGATCGGCGCCGCGGGGTCGATCATCTGCTGTGGTGTGCCGTCGGGGCCGGCCACGAGCCGTGTGCGTAGTACTTCGTGCCGGGCCACCAGCCGGCCCAGGGCGTCGCGCAGCGCGTCGACGTCCTGGGGGCCGTCGAGGCGGATGGTCATCGGCGTGTTGTACTCGGTCGAGGCCGGATCGAGCTGGGCCAGGAACCACAGCCGCTGCTGCGCGAACGACAGCGGCAGCGGCTCGTCCCGGCCCACGGGCACGATCGGCGGGGCCGTGACGCCGCCCGCCGACGCCGCGTCGACCGCGAGCGTCAGCCCGGCGATCGTAGGCGTGTCGAACAACGCGGCAACGGGCAGCTCGACGTCGAACACGGCCCGGACCCGGGACACCACCTGCGTCGCGAGCAGCGAGTGCCCACCAAGCTCAAAAAAGTTGTCGTGTACCCCGACCCGCTCAACCCCAAGAATCTGCGCCCAAATCCCAGCCAACAGCTCCTCAGCCGGACTCCGCGGCGCCACGAACGCACCCTCAAGTTCCGGCCGGCTCTGATCCGGCGCAGGCAGGGCGCCCCGGTCCAGCTTCCCGTTCGCGGTGAGCGGGATGGCGGTAAGTTCGACGAACACGGCCGGCACCATGTGCTCCGGCAACCGCCCAGCGAGGAACGCCCGCAGCTCGGCGACCAACGGCATCCCACCGTCCGCGACGAGATAGCCGATCAGCCGCTGTTCATCAGCCACGACCACCGCGGCCGTCACAGCCGGATGCATGAGCAGCGCCGCCTGCACCTCACCGGGCTCGATCCGATACCCACGGACCTTCACCTGATCGTCCGCACGGCCAAGGAACGCAATCAGCCCGTCGGGACGACGCACCACGACATCCCCGGTCCGATACAGCCGCAACCCGCCGGGTGCGGCCACGAACCGTTCGGCGGTCAGCTCCGGCCGGCCCCGATACCCGCGGGCCAGGCCCGCACCACCCACATACAACTCACCCCGCACACCGACCGGCACGGGCCGCAACGACCGGTCCAAAACGTGCAGATGAGTGTTCGGCAGGGGTGCACCGATCGGCATGACCGTGCCGTGCAACACCTCATCCGTGAGCCGCACGGTCGCCACACCAACCGTCGTCTCAGTCGGCCCATAATGATTCGCCACACCGAAATCGGCGCGCACCAGCTCACGAGCCACCTCAAGCGGCGTCGCCTCACCACCGAGGACCAGCGCACGAACCGGACGGACCCGGGACACACCCAGACCGGTCAGGTGCGACGGGACGATCTTCACGTAGTCGATCGCGTGGTCGGTCAGGTAGGCGTCGACCAGGTCGGGGTCGGTGACGATCGCCGGGTCCACGAAATGCAGACACCCACCCGTCGTCAGCGCCGTGAACAGCATCGTGTTCCCGAAGTCGGTGGTCGGCGGTTGCAACAACGCATAGGACCGGCCCGGCTCACCGATGCCCAGCCGCGACGGCACACCGGTGACGTAGTTGAGCAGGCCGCGGTGCGTTACCTGCACGGCCTTGGGACGGCCGGTGGAGCCGGAGGTGAACATCACGTACGCGACCCGGTCCAGATGTGACACGACTGTGCGCAGCACGGTGTCGGGCATGGCCTGCAACAGCGGGTCGTCCAGCAGCACGGTCCGCAACCGGCCGACCGGGAGGTCACCGAGCACGTCCGCCGTGCCGACCAGGACCGACACACCCGCCTCAGCCAGCATGAACGCCGAACGCGGTGCTGGCTGGGAACCGTCCAACGTGACGTACGCACCGCCGGCCGACCACACGGCCAGGACCGAGACGACAAAGTCCGGGCCCGAATCAGTGGCCAGACCGACCACCGACTCCGGGCCCACACCCACCGAACGCAGCAAATGGGCCAGGCGATTCGCACGGCTCACGACCTCGGCGAACGACAGCGACTCGCCGCCCGAGACCACCGCGGTCGCAGCCGACGCCCGGACCAACTCGTGGACACCCGACACAGGGGGCAGATCGGCCGCCGTGTCGTTCCAGTCTCCAAGCCGTGCGGTGTCCAGGTCCACCTCGGACAGCCGCACGTCCGCGTCCCGGGCGGCCGCCGACAAGAGCTGCTGGAAGTGCCCGATCAGGCGGCGGATCGTCGACTCGTCGAACAGTCTGGTCGCGTAGTGCACGGCACCGGTCAGGCCCTGGCCCCGCTCGGCGATGATCAGCCGCAGGTCGAACTTGGCCAGGGCCTGCTCCGGCGCCATGTCGTCCGTGAGCTCGGCGCCGCCCGTGTCCTTGCCCGTGAAGTAGTTGAACAGGACCTGGAACAGCGGCGTCCGGGAGCGGTCCCGGTCCGTGACCAGCTCGTCCACCAGCCGTTCGAACGGCACGTCCTGATGCGCGAACGCCTCCAGCGCCGTGTTGCGCACACGGGTCAGCAACTCCGCGAACGTAGGATCGTCGGACAGATCCGTGCGCAACACCAGCGTGTTCACGAAATAGCCGATCAGGCCCTCGACCTCGGCCCGGTTCCGGTTCGCGATCGGCGTGCCCACCACGACGTCGTCCTGGCCGCAGTACCGGGCGAGCAACGTGACGTACACACTGAACAGGCTCATGAACATGGACACACCCGACTCGCGCGACTGTGCGCGCAGCGCCTCGGCCACCTCCGCCGGGATCGCAAACTCGATCAGCGCACCGTCGGAGGAGCGCACCGGCGGGCGCGGGCGGTCCGTCGGCAAATCCAGCACAGGCGCGCCCGACAGCCGGCCCCGCCAGTAGTCCAGCTGCGAGTCCAGCACCGCGCCCGTGAGCCAGGTGCGCTGCCAGGCGGCGAAGTCGGCGTACTGGATCGGCAGCGGGGGCAGGTCCTCGCCGGCGTACAGCGCGGCCAGCTCCCGCCGCAGGATGCCGGCCGACCACTCGTCGCTTACCGCGTGGTGCTTGGCGATCGCCAGGATCTGCTCGTCGGGGCCGGTGCGCACGAGGGTGGCGCGGAAGAGCGGGCCGGTGGCCAGGTCGAAGGGGGCGCGGCCGTCGGCGGCGAGCCAGGCCTCGGCGGCCGCGGCGGGGTCCGGCTCGCCGGACAGGTCGACGATCGGCAGGTCGAACGGGGCGGGCGGGTCGACGACCTGGTGCGGGGTGCCGTCGTCGGCGGTGACGAGCCGGGTGCGCAGCACCTCGTGGCGTTCGACCAGCGCGCCCAGGGCACGTCGCAGTGTGTCCACGGCCAGGTCGCCGCCGAACGGCAGCCGCATCGGGACGTTGTACTCCAGCGAGCCGGGCTGCAGCCGGTCCAGGAACCACAGGCGCTGTTGAGCGAAGGAGAGCGGCAGCGGCCGATCGCGGTCGACGGCGGTGATCGGCCGGGAAGCGCCGGCGTCGCGCTCGCGGAGGGCGGCGATGAGCTCGTCGCGATGCGCGCGGACCAGCCGGCGCACCTCGTCGGTCATGGCGTGCCCGGCGGCGACCGCGCGGAGCTGTCCGTCGGCGAGGTACAGTCTCACACCCCGGCCGCTGAGCTCGTTGAGCAGTTCGAATGCGGAGGCTGTCATCGCGTCGCACCGTCCTCGTCGATCGGCCGGCCCGTCGACCGGCGGTACACCCGGCGGAATGCCAGACAGAGCAGGAACCGCGGCGGCAAGGCCGGGCGCGCCGCCGCGCAGGCAGGCGAAGACTGCCGCGCGCGGGACAGGCTCGACGCTGGCACGGGCCCGGCGGTACCCGGAAGGCGTCACCAGAGCGCCGTCAGGTCAGCGCGATCGGGCCTCCAGCCGGCCAACGCCACGGCCCGGCCAGAAGCAACGAGGCGCGGCCGGAAAGCGAAGAGGCCGTAAAGCGACCGGAAGCAGAAAAGCGGCAAGGAGGCCGACTGGAGCCACGGTGGCGTGCGCGCGGGGCACAACTGGCGGAGGGTGTCGCCGCTCACCGGCCGCGTGCCACGATCGGCCCGCGAAATGGCTGGTCCGCGCGGGTGCTTGGAGGTTTACCGGTGGTGGATTCGGAAGAGTTCGACGTGATCGTAGTGGGCGGTGGTCCCGCCGGCTCGACACTGTCGTCGCTGGTGACCATGCGCGGCGGGCGTGTGCTGCTCCTGGAGAAGGAGGTGTTCCCGCGGTACCAGATCGGTGAGTCGCTGCTGCCCTCGACCGTGCACGGCGTGTGCCGCATGGTCGGCGTCACCGACGAGCTGGCCAAGGCCGGCTTCCCGGTCAAGCGGGGCGGCACCTTCCGGTGGGGCGCGCGGCCGGAGCCGTGGACGTTCTCGTTCGCCGTGTCGCCGCGGGTGGCGTCGCCGACGTCGTACGCGTACCAGGTGGAGCGGGCCAAGTTCGACAAGATCATGCTGGACAACGCCGCCCGGCTGGGGGTCGACGTCCGCCAGGGCTGCACGGTACAGGACGTGCTCGACAACGGCGAGCGGGTGCACGGGGTGCGCTTCGTCGACGCCGACGGCAACGAGCGGGTCGCCGAGGCGCGGTTCGTGGTCGACGCGTCGGGCAACACCAGCCGGCTGCACAGCCGCACGGGCGGCAGCCGCGAGTACTCCGAGTACTTCCGCAGCCTGGCCCTGTTCGGCTACTTCGAGGGCGGCAAGCGCCTGGACGAGCCGATCTCCGGCAACATCCTCTCGGTGGCGTTCGACAGCGGCTGGTTCTGGTACATCCCGCTGAGCCGGACCCTGACCAGCGTCGGCGCTGTCGTGCACCGCAGCCTGGCCGAGAAGGTCCAGGGCGACCCGGAGAAGGCCCTCGCCGCGCTGATCGCCGAGTGCCCGCTGATCAGCGAGTACCTGGAGAACGCGACCCGGGTCACCGAGGGCACCTACGGCAAGATTCGGGTGCGAAAGGATTACTCGTACCACAACACGCGCTTCTGGCGGCCCGGGCTCATCCTCATCGGCGACGCCGCGTGCTTCGTCGACCCCGTGTTCTCCTCCGGCGTCCACCTGGCGACGTACAGCGCGCTGCTCGCCGCCCGCTCGATCAACAGCATCATGGCCGGCACCGTCGAGGAGAAGCCGGCCCTGGACGAGTTCGAGGCGCGTTACCGCCGCGAGTACGGCGTGTTCTACGAGTTCCTGATGTCGTTCTACCAGATGCACCGCAACGAGGACTCGTACTTCTGGGAGGCCAAGCAGGTCACCCGCAACGAGCACCGCACCGAGTTCGAGTCGTTCGTCGAACTGGTCGCGGGGGTGTCCTCGGGCGAGTCGGCGCTCACCGACGCCGAGTCGTTCGTGCAGCACTTCAAGGAGCGCACCGAGGAGCTCGAGTCCGCGGTCGACCAGCTGATGGCCGAGAACAACGGCAGCGCCGCGATGCTCAAGTCGGCGGTCGTCAAGCAGGCGATGCACGAGGGCTCGCAGGTGCAGATGCGGGCGCTGCTGGGCGAGGACGCGGCCCAGGAGGCGCCGATGTTCCCGGGTGGCCTGACCCCGTCGCTGGACGGGCTGGGCTGGGAGTACACCGCGGCGTCGTAAGGCTGTGGCGGTACACCCCCTCAAATTTCCGGCCGGTCCGGTTACCTTTGGGGGAAGCGCCCAGGTGATGGTTCGGGCGATGGTGTCAGCATGACCGTAGTGGACTTTCCCGCCGGCGCGGCGCCGGGTCGCGCCGCGCCTGGGTGGTGGACATGAGCCGTACGACGAAGGTCGTCACCGGCGTCGCGCTGGCCGGCGTCGCCGGTGCGGCGGGGCTGGTCGTGAGCGAGCGGATGTCCCCGCCGCCGGGCCCGGCGGTGCCGACGTCGGTGAGCACGTCGACGGCGGACGTGCGGCGGGCGAACATCTCCGAGCGGCAGTTCATCTCGGGCACGCTCGGCTTCGCCGGGTCCTATGTGGTGGGTGGCGCCGGGCCGGGAACGCTCACGTGGCTGCCGGCGATCGGCACCGTGGTGCAGCGGGGCGAGGCCGCCTTCGAGGTCGATGGGCGGCGGGTGACGCTGTTGTACGGCACCCGCCCCGCCTGGCGCGACTTCGCCCCCGGCATGAGCGACGGCGTCGACGTCGAACAGCTCGAGGGGAACCTGCGCGACCTCGGCTTCGGCGCGGGCCTGCCCGTGGACCAGAAGTTCACCTCCGCGACGTCGGCCGCGATCCGCCGCTGGCAGCAGGCCACGCACGTCACCGTGACCGGGACCGTGGCGCAGGCGCAGATCTCGTTCCTGCCGACGGCGATCCGGGTCAGCGGCTTCGAGCTGAAGCTCGGCGGGCAGGTGGAGGCCGGGCGGCCGGTGGAGTACGCCACCAGCAACGAGCCGGCGGTGAACGTCGCGGCGCCGACCCAGCAGCTCGGCTGGATCAAGGTCGGCACGCCGGTGGTCGTGACTCTGCCCGACGGCAAGAGCCGCAACGGCCAGGTGGCGGGCATCGGCGCCACGACGGCGGCGGCCTCGGCGACGGGCGGCGGGCAGCCGCAGAACACGGTGGCGGTGACGGTGCGCCTCGACGGCGAGGCGACCGGGTTCGTCGACCAGGCCGGCGTGCAGGTGTGGATCGTCCGGGGCACGCACGACAAGGTGCTGACCGTGCCGATCGCCGCGCTGAACTCGGTTGCCGACGGCAGGTACGAGGTCATCGTGGTGGACGGGGCGACGACCCGGCGGATCACGGTACAGACGGGGTTGTTCGACGATTTCTCCGGGCTGGCCGAGGTCAGCGGCGACGGGCTCGCCGAGGGTCAGAAGGTGCAGGTGCCGCGTGCCGACGCATGAGGTGCCGCGCAGCGTCCTGCGCACCCGCGACCTGCTGCCGACCGGCTCGCTGGGGCTGCGCTCACGCAAGATGCGGGCGCTGCTGTCCGGGCTGGGCATCGCGATCGGCATCGCCTCGATCGTGTCGGTGCTCGGCGTGACCCGCTCCAGCCAGTCGGCGCTGCTGGCCCAGATCGACCAGCTCGGGACCAACCTGCTGACCGTGGCCAACGGCGCCGATCCGGGCGGGACGGAGCAGATCCTGCCGACGACGGCGACGCCGATGGTCCGGGAGCTGCCGCACGTCACCGGCGTCGCGCCGACCGCGAAGCTCGGGGGCGTCAACGTGTACCGCAACGACCACACTCCCGCGGGGCGCACCGGCGGCCGTTCGGTGCGGGCCTGCGACGCGTCGCTGCTAACCACATTGGACGGTTCGCTGCTGGCCGGGCGGTTCCTGGCCGACGACGAGTCGCCGGTCACGGTCCTGGGCTACTCGGCGGCCACGACGCTCGGCATCGACGACGTCAGCGGCAACGACCGGGTCTGGCTCGGCGGCCACTGGTACACCGTGGTCGGCATCCTCAAGCCGCTCACCCTCGCGCCCGAGATCGACCAGGCGGCGCTGGTGTCGTTCCGCTCGGCCGAGCATCTGCTGGGCTACAACGGGCATCCGAGCCGGCTGTACGTGCGCGCCGACACCGACAACGTCACCGACGTGGCGGGGGTGCTCGCCCCGGCGGCCAACCCGCAGGACCCGTCGCGGGTCTCGGTGAGCCGGCCGTCGGACGCGCTGACCGCCCAGCTGAAGGTCAAGGAGTCCGGGTCCGGGCTGATCCTCGGCCTCGGCGCGATCGCGTTGCTGGTCGGGGCGATCGGGATCGCGAACGTCATGGTGATCGCGGTGCTGGAGCGGCGTACCGAGATCGGGCTGCGCCGGGCGCTGGGCGCGACCCGCGGGCACGTGGCGGCGCAGTTCCTGACCGAGTCGCTGATCCTGGCCGCGGCCGGCGGCGTCGCGGGGATCGTCATCGGGGCGGGCGTCACGCTCGGCATGTCGGTCAGCCGCGGCTGGGCGACGCTCATCCCGCCCGAGGCGCTGTGGGGCGGCCTGCTGGTGTCGGTGGCGGCGGGCGCGGTGGCGGGCCTGTACCCGGCGCTGCGGGCCGCGCACCTCCCGCCGACGGACGCGCTGCGCACCGCATGAAACACGACGGCCCGCCGGATCCTCGATCCGGCGGGCCGTTCTTCGTCGTGGGTTAAGCCGTTCCCGGTGGTACCGCCACCCGCTGGCCGGCCGCGAGCCCGTCCCCGCTGACCTCGACGACACCGGTGACCTCGTCGAACAGTCCGACCTTCACCGGCACGTGGCGGGTCTGGGCGCCGTCGGCGACGAGGAGCTCGTACTGCACCTCGGGCAGCGCCCGCAGCGCCGGGATCGGCACCGCCAGCACCCGCCGGTGCGCCTGGATCGTCACCCACACCTGGACCGGCACCTCGTCGAGGACGCCGCCGATCTCGCCGGTCATCGTGATGACGACGGTGGCCGCGGCCTGGCTGCCCGAGCCCGCGTTCGCGGCGGCGCCGCCGGTGCCGGCCGGCTGCGACACGGCGCCGATGCCGGTGACCGTGCCGGGTTTGCTGGTCCCGTCCGGCAGCCGCACGACGACGCCGTCGCCGACGTGCACGCCGGCCAGCAGATTGGGCGTCAGCTGTACCGTCACCGCGCGCTGCTCGCCGGTGCCGTGCTCGACGCTCGCGCCGGGCTCGACGGGCGAGCCGGTCTTCGCGTCGGCGCCCGACACCCGCACGGTGCCGGTGAGGAACACGACCTGGCCGAGCGGGACGGTGCCGGTGACCGGCAGGCCCGAGTCCTTCTGCCAGCGGCGTACCGCCCAATAGGTGGCCGAGGTGTAGTGCTGGTCCACGGTGACGCCGGCGCCGTACCCGAGGGCCCGCAGGTTGTCCTCGAGCTGCTGCACGTCGGGCCCGTCGGCCATCCCGGACTGCATCGCCCGCCACGGTGGCCGTTCGCCGAAGAGCAGGATGACGGGCGTGCCGTCGACCTCGTAGGCCGGCTTGCCGCGGCCGACGACGGTACCCGTGGCCGGCAGCCACGTCAGGGTGCCCGGCGCGGGCGCGACGACGGTGTACGAGCCGGAGCGGCCCAGGGTTCCGCCGACCGTCTGGCGGCGCAGGACGTCGGTGGTGACGATGGGTGCGGTGGCGGCGGGGGCCTCGGCCGCGGTCGGCTGGGCGCCGCCGGACGGACGGTGCTGCAGCAGCGCGACGACGGCGCCCGCGCCGGCGACCCCGGCCAGCGCGACCCCGGTCACCACGGCTGTACGTTTGCGTTTCACCCGATCCGCCCCCGTCCGTCGGCGGGCCGGCGATGCCGAGACTGGCTCATGCTGACAGCTTCGCCCGGCGCGGGGGTGCGGCGCTTCCCCAAATAGTGGCAGGCCGGGCGGCCCATTTTGGGGACCCCGGCGGTCATCGCGACCGCCGCGGCCTCCGGAACCTCCGCGGTCATCCCGTCCGCCGCGGCCTTCGGAGCCTCCGCGGTCATCGCGCCGTCGCCAGGACGATGTCGGGGCCGCCCGCGGGCTGCAGGGTCCGGCATGGACCCGTGGCCGCCGGGCTCCACTGCTGTTCCGCGGCCGGATCGGCGAGGCGGGGCGGCAGGGCGAACGTGCCGTCCGCGCTCGGGTCGGGCCAGTCGGCGACGCCGTTGTCGCGCATGCACCTCGCGAAGGCGCGCCGCTGCTCGAGGTCGACGGCGGCGGACTTTCTCGCGCCCGGGTTGAGCTCCTCGGCGCGGCGGGCGAGGTCGGTGCACTCGCCCGGCACCGGGACGCGGCCCGCGGTGACGGGGAAGCCCCAGCCGCCGTCCGGCCCCTGCACCGGATCGGGGAAGTCGGGGTGGCCGTGGGCGCGGAAGCACTCGGAGACCTGCACGAACACGGAGGCCGGGTCGACGTCCGCGGGCAGGTCGGCCGACGCCGACGGGCGGGGGCGCGGCGGGGAGCCGGTGAGCGGGCCGGGCGCCGGGCCGGGGCCGCCGTCGCCGCACCCGCCGAGCAGCGCGGCGGCGGCCAGGCCGGCGAAGAGGGGGGACATGCGCATACGGCATCCGACCGTGCGGGCGCCGGGGCCGCCACCCCCGAAGGTAGCGCGGGGCCCACCCACTTCGAGGGAGACGCCGGCGCTGGGGTGCCGGTGGCGTTCGGTTGTCGGGGCGATGGTCGTGCGTTGTCCGGCCGTCGCGGGCGATGCCAGGCTCGGGCGCGTACACCTACGGCACGGGAGGCGGCCGATGCACAGCCCGGCATCACACGCGGAGCTCGTCACCGCGACCGCCGTAGCCGGCGTGGCGTTCATCCTCATCGCGGGCGCCTTGCTGGGCCGCCTGGCCCAGCGGTTCCGCCAGCCGGCCGTGGTCGGCGAGATCATCGGCGGCATCCTGCTCGGGCCGAGCGCGCTCGGGCTGCTGCCGGGCGACATCACCGGGCGGCTGTTCCCGGCCGAGGCGCGGCCGCTGCTGTCCGCGATCGCGCAGATCGGCCTGCTGCTGTTCATGTTCATGATCGGCTGGGAGTTCGACCTCGGGCTGCTGCGCAAGCGCCGCACGGCCGCGGCGGCGGTGTCGCTGTCCTCG
Organism: Dactylosporangium sp. McL0621; assembly: GCF_049995355.1. Taxonomy (NCBI): domain Bacteria; kingdom Bacillati; phylum Actinomycetota; class Actinomycetes; order Micromonosporales; family Micromonosporaceae; genus Dactylosporangium; species Dactylosporangium sp. McL0621. The sequence continues at coordinate 5,388,867 of NZ_CP188259.1, read as the reverse complement.
GTCGTGCTCGCGTTCGGGCTCGGGGCGGGGCTGGCGGCGCTGCTGTACTCCGGGCACTCCACCGTCCACGGCCGGCACGTCTCCGGTACCGCGTTCGCGCTCTTCCTCGGCGCCGCCATGGCCATCACCGCGTTCCCGGTGCTGGCCCGCATCCTGACCGACAGCCGGCTCATGCACACCCGCGTCGGCGCGCTCGCGCTGGCCAGTGCCGCCGTCGACGACCTGCTCGCCTGGTGCGTGCTGGCGCTCGTGTCGGCGATCGCGACCGCCTCGGGCAGCGGTACCTTCGTGCAGACCCTGGCGCTCTCGCTGGCGTACGTCGCCGTGATGCTCCTCGCGGTGCGCCCGCTGCTCGCGACGCTCTTCCGGCGCCTGGTGCGGGCCAACGCGCTGCCGCACCTCATGGTGATCGTGGCCGGCGGGGTGTTCCTGAGCGCGTACGTCACCACCTGGATCGGCATCCACCCCATCTTCGGCGCCTTCCTGTTCGGCCTGGTGACCCCGCGGCAGCCGGCCGACGCGCTGCAGCTGCACCTGCGCCGGCCGCTGGGCACGGTCGGCCGGCTGCTGATGCCGGTCTTCTTCATCGTCACCGGCCTCGGCGTCGACATCGGCGGCCTGACCCGGCGCAACTACCTCGAGCTGGCGGCGATCCTGGCGGTGGCGTGCGCGGGCAAGCTCTTCGGGGCGAGCGCGCCGGCGCTGGCGATGCGGATGCCGTGGCGGCAGGTGGCGACGCTGGGGCTGCTCATGAACACGCGCGGCCTGACCGAGCTCATCATCCTCAACGCCGGCGTCAGTCTCGGCGTGCTGGACACCTCGATGTTCACCATGATGGTCATCATGGCCGTGTTCACCACCGCGCTGGTCGGCCCGCTGCTGCCGCGGCTGGGCGTGGCGCCGGCCGTCGAAGAGGTGGCGGCGCCGGAGCCGGTCCTGGTGGACGAGCCGGGGGCCCCGCCCCCCGCTCGCGGTACAGCCGCGAAATAACGCTGCCGATCAGGCCGTCGCGGTCACGCGCAGGGCGCGGTCGCAGGCGGCGAGGTGGGTGCCGAGCGCCTCGTCGTAGCCGACCGTCGGCGCGTCCAGGGCCAGCTGCCGGCGGACCGCCAGCTCCGTGCCCGACACCGCCGAGGCCCGGCCGATCGCCGCGGCCAGGGCGGCCCGCGGGTCGTCGGACATCTCGTGCACCAAGTTCAGCGCCACGGCGTCCGCGGACTCCAGGGCGCCGCCGAACAGGGCCGCCCGGCGGACCGCGGCCGCGCCCGGCGCGTGCCGGGCCAGCCGGTGCAGGGCCATCCCGGGCCAGGCCAGGCCGCCGTCGGCCGCGAGGACGAGCCGGACCGGGCCGGCCGCGATGCGATGGTCGGCGGCGAGCAGCGCGTCCAGCGCCGGGCCGCCGCAGTCGCCGGTGGCGAGCGCGATGACGGCTGCCGGCACGCGTTCCAGCCGGCGCAGGGCCTGCTCCCAGCGGCCGACGAGCTCGGTGGTGAGCCCGGCGGTCCAGCCGGGGCCGGGCACGCCGGTGACGTGCAGGACGATCACGGCGGCGCCCCCGAGGTCCTCGGCGCGCGCGCAGACGGTCGTGACGACGGCGACGGCGTCGGGGGTCAGCGGCCGGGCGCCGTCGACGACGACGGTCAGTACGGTGCCCCGGGTCGGGTGCAGCGCCGTCACCACGGTGCCACCTCGCGGTACCTCTGCATGGTTTTCGGCGTCCTTCCGCTCGGCGGTGCGAAATGCCGCGGCCCGCCGGGGCGCGCTCCAGGCGCGGCGTCCCCGGCGGGCCGGCGGGCATCGGTCAGTGGATGGCGCGGTCGGCCCGGGACGGGCGCGCGCCGCGGGACTTGCGCAGATCGGTGGTCACGTTGATCCGCTTGAGCCAGCGGTCCGTGCCGTCGTGACGGGCCTTGAACGGCTTGCGACCGTGTACCACACGGAAGTTGTCGATGAAGCAGAAGTCGCCGCCGCTGAGCACCATGTCGAACATGGCGCCGTCCATCGCCTTGACGAACGCGTCGAGCGCCCACTGGGCCTCGGGGTCCTCGTCGGGCACGACCATGAAGTACGGGTCGGCCCGGATGTACGGCTGGTTCGGGTCGCCGAACAGCACCGCCACGCGCTCGGGGTCGGCCTGCATGTCGTCGATGCCGCCGAACGCGTCGAGGTTCTGGTCGGTGTTGTTCTTGGCCAGGTGCGACTCGTCGGGCCGGATGCCGAAGCGCTCCTGCCGCAGCACCTCCCGGACCGAGTCCGACAGGTCCAGGTCGTCGATGTAGCCGACGGTCGTGGCGGCGCCGTACGGGTTGCGCAGGCACGCGAACGTCAGGAAGTCGCCGCGCAGCGGGTGGAACGCGTCCTCGGTGTGCCAGGTGAGCAGCGACTCGCTGCTGGAGCCGAGCTGCTCGTTCTCGTGGCCCTTGATCGGGATGACGTCGTGGATCAGCCGGCCGTCCTGCTGGGTGGCCCACGAGAAGGGGTGGCCGATCAGCGAGCAGTACATGACCAGCAGCAGTTCCTCGCGGTGGGCCGACGAGTGACCGGTCCGGTCCCGCCAGTGCGCCGGGGTCGGCCCGAGGCGGTCCTCGTCGACGCTGTACCCGCCGATGCTCAGCACGCCGGACATGCGCTCGAGGCGGAAGGCGTTGAGGTGGTCGCGGACCCGGTCCGGGAGCTGGTGGGCCAGGACCGTGGCCCGGTGCAGCGACTCCTCGGCGTCGAGGTGGCGCAGTTCGGTCTCGTACTGGTCGAGCAGCTCGTTGGTTTCCTTGAGCTCGGTGGAGTCGATCTCCAGTCTGTCCATGGTGATGCCATTCCTCACTCGACGGGGGGCGGAGCAATTGCTGGGAAAACGCCGTCGAGATGTTCTCGCCGGCCCGGTTTCAGAAGGGCGCGGGCAGCATTTAGCCCGACGCCTCGACATCGACATCCGCACATGTACCCTTACTTCGTGCTCTGCGCTGCCTGGCGAACGCTAATTCGCACTCCCAACCGGGCGACGGCGGCCGTTCACGGCACGACATCGTCAGTCAGAGTAAGAGCCGATCCATTCTCTCGGTGGTGAACAAACGACCGGTCGACACCCATGTTCACAGGTCCGGCGAGGCACCGGCAAGGCTCGCCAACCCCTCGCCACAGGTACACCATCGGCACTCCAGCCAAGGCCGGAGAATGCCCTCGGCGCAACCCGAAGAATTGCGTGCCGGCCTCAGCCGAACCATTCCGACAACGCCGTCGAGAATCGTTCGAGCCCCTCGACCAGGCTCGACGTCGGCCCGCCGTAGCCGAGCCGCACGTGCTCCGGCACGCCGAAGCAGGAGCCGGGGATGACCAGCACGCCGAGGCGGTTGAACAGGTCGTCGCAGAATGCGTCGGTGCTCGGCATGCCGAGCAGTTTCGGGAACGTGGCCGCGCCGCCGCCGAGCAGCTGCAGCTCGACGCGGGCGGACTCGGCGGCCGCCCAGCCGGCGACGAGGTCACGGTTGCCGCGGGCCTGGGCCAGGCGCGGGGCGAGGAACGCGTCGGCGTGCTCGAGCACGCCCAGCGCCAGCAGCTCGATGAGCGGGGCGACGTGCAGGGTGGTGTAGTCGCGGATCCGCACGCAGTCGGCGAGCAGGTCCGGCGGCGCGATGCACCAGCCGAAGCGCAGCCCGGGCAGGCCGAACGCCTTGGAGAAGGTACCGAAGTCGATGCCGCGCCCGTAGAGGGCGGAGATCGGCGGGAGAGGGTCGGCGTCGTACACCAGGGACGCGAACGCGGCGTCCCACAGCATGTAGGCGCCGGCCCCGTCGGCGATGGCGACCAGGCGGTCGAGCTCGTCGCGGGTGATGGTGGCGCCGGTCGGGTTCTGCGGGAAGTTCACGACGATCGCGCGGGTCCGGTCGGTGACGAGCTCGTCGAGCTCGTCGAGCGACGGCCGCCAGCCGTTGGCCGGGTCGATGCGCCAGGTGCGCAGCCGGCAGCCCAGCCCGGCGGCGTACTCGACGAGCAGGTGGTACCCGGGCTGCACGACCACGACCTCGTCGCCCGGGCTCAGCAGCGCCGAGAGCACCAGCGAGATCGCCTCGCTGGAGCCGTTGGTGGTCATCACCTTGTCGGGGTCGCCGTCGCCCCAGGCCTGGGCGATGACCCGGCGCAGCTCGGGGCGGCCCAGGGAGTACCCGTCGTCGAACACCAGCCGGTCGATGTCGACCGGGCGGATGCCGGTGAGCTCGCGCAGCTGCGCCATCGTGTAGGGCTCGACGCCGCTCGAGCTGATGTCGATCTGCGCCGTGAAGTAGTAGTCGCGGAGCCAGTCCTCGAGCGGGGCGGGCGACAACCTCATGCGGGTACCTCATTCTTGGCCAGGAATTCGACGATGGCCGTGTTGACCTCGGCGGGGCGCTCCAGGTAGCCGTAGTGCCCGGCCCGCGGTATCTCGACCAGGTCGCAGCCCGGGATGAGCGCGGCCACCTCGGCGCACAGGTACGGCGGCGTGACGAGGTCGTCGGCGAAGGAGATGACGCGGCAGGGCGCGGTGATGCTCCGCAGGGCCTCGCGGCGGTCGGCGGTGATGTCGACCCAGGCGTGGCCGGGCGACGGTCCGGGTCCGGCGGCGGCCTGGCGCAGCGTGTCCAGCCAGGTCGCGGAGGCCTGCGGGTCGTCGAGGGTCGCCGGGGAGAGCATCTGGAAGGCGGTGACGGCGGCCTGGTACCCCGGGGGCAGCCGCACGCCCGACTCGGACAGGGCCCGGGCCGCCTCGGCCTGGGCGACGCGCGCCGGGTCGGCACGGCCCTTGGTGGACAGCAGCACGGCACAGCGCACCAGCTCGGGCCGGCGGATCATCAGCTCCTGGGCGATCAGGGATCCCAGGGATGAGGCGACGATCCGGCACGGCCCGGCGCGGAGGGCCTCGATGAGCCCCGCGGTGTCGGCGACCATCTCCTCGAGGGTGTACCGGCCGGGCGGCGCATCGGACGGCGGGATGCCGCGGTGGTCGAAGGTGACGGCCTGGTAGCCGGCGGCGACGACGGCCGGGGTCTGGTACAGCGTCCAGGCCCGGCCGCCGGCCGAGGAGCCCATGATGAACAGCACCCGCTCGCCCTGGCCGTGCCGTTCGAAGGCGAGCCGGATGCCGTTGCTGGAGAGGTAGGGCATGACGGGCGGGCGTCACTGCCCGTCGAGGGCGAGGCGCAGGCTCTTGGGCCGCATGTCGGTCCAGGTCTTGCGCAGGTACTCGTCGCACTCCTCCTTGGAGGCGTGCACACCGGTCTCGGCCCACCCGCCGGGCACCGGGAGGTCGCCCGGCCACAGCGAGTACTGCTCCTCGTCGTTGACGAGCACCTTGAAGCGGGCCTCGGGGTTGTCGAAGTCGAAGCTGACGGTCCGCACGGCGTCCTCCCGTTGGGTTCGGTTGACGGAAACGCTCGCACGCCGTGCGGGGACCGGGCCAGAGATCGCCAGCCGGGCGTCAGGGCTGCCCCATCCGGGCGCCAACGCACGGGCCGTGCGGAGAACGCACGGGCCGTGCGGAGAACGCACGGGCCGCGCGGAGCACGGCGACCGGGCCGACTGTGCGGACACGGCACGGCCGACTGTGCGAGCACGGCACGGCCGACTGCGGGCACGGCCGGCTGTGCGGGCACGAAAACACGACTGTGCGCCGGCCCCTGCAGCCGGGACGGCGCACAGTCGGCGGTGCGGTGTCTACTCGGTTCGCGGGGCCGCCTGCAGCTCCAGGGCGGCCTCGTCGGCGCCGGTCTCGTCCGCGCGCCCCAGGTCGTCCTCGAGGAACGCGCTGGCCTGGATCGAGAAGAGCTCGGCATACAGGCCGTCGCGCGCCATCAGCTCGTTGTGGCTGCCCTGCTCCACGATCCGGCCGCCGTCCAGCACGATGATGCGGTCGGCCGTGCGCACGGTGGAGAAGCGGTGCGAGATGAGCACGACGGTCTTGTTGCGGTACAACTCGCGGACGCTGTCGAACAGGGCACGCTCGGCCCGGGCGTCCAGCGACGCGCTGGGCTCGTCCAGGATCACCAGCGGGCTGTCGCGGAAGAACGCCCGCGCCAGGGCGATGCGCTGCCACTGCCCCAGCGAGAGGTCGATGCCCTTGCCGAACTGGGGTCCAAGGATCGTCTCGTACCCCTTCGGCAGCCCGTCGAGGAACCCGGCCGCCCCCGCCGCCGCGGCCGCCGCGCGCACCTCGTCCATGTTCAGCTCGCGGCCGGTCGCGCCGAGGTGGATGTTGTCCGTGACGGTGAGGGCGTAGCGGATGAAGTCCTGGAACAGCACGGCGACCGAGGCGCGCCAGGTGTTCAGGTCGAGGTCGGCCAGGTCGGTGCCGTCGATGCGTACGGCGCCCGACTGCGGCGTGTAGAGCCCGGCGATGAGCTTGGCCAGGGTCGTCTTGCCCGAGCCGTTCTCGCCGACCAGCGCGACCACCTCGCCGGCGTTGAGCTCCAGCCCGATGTGCGACAGGGCGTCGCGGTTGGCGTCGCGGTAGCGGAAGGAGACGTCGTCGAGCTCGATGCGGCGGAACGGGCCCTCGAAGGGCCGCCCGGAGCGGTGCCGGACCAGGTCGGGCTCCAGCGCCAGGAAGTCGTTGAGGTCGCTGACCAACGGTGCGGACTCGAAGAAGCGGTTCGTCTCGTTCACCGAGTCCAGCAAGCGCTGGCCGAAGAGCAGCATAGCGGCGGCCACCGCCGCGGTCTGCGACAGCGAGAGCACGCCGCGGGCGTTGAGCACGACCAGCGCGCCCGCGGCCAGCGCCAGCACCAGGTTGCTGCCGAAGGTGGAGATCAGCGAGGCCCGCAGCTGCTTGCGCAGCGTCTGGGCGAGCATGCCGATCCGCTCGATCATCGACGTGCGCCAGCGGTCGGCGAGGTGGTCGGCGAGGTTGAAGGCGCGGATCTCCTTGGCCGGGTCGCGCAGGGTGAGCAGCTGGAAGAGGTACATCCGGCTGCGGTCGAGGTGCGCGATGCGGATGACGAACGTGAAGTAGTGGTCGCCGACCCGGGTGCCGCCGATCCACACCGGGATGGCGACGAGCAGCATGACCATCCCGATCCAGGGCTGCATCACCAGCAGCGCGACCCAGATGGAGCCGATCGTGAACAGGTTCTGCCCGATCGTGATCATGCTCTGGACCATCATCATCGGGCGGCCCACGGCCTGGCCGGCCGCGCGCTGGAGCCGGTCGTGGAACGCCGAGTCGTCGAAGTCGTCGAGCTCGGCCAGGCACGTGACCTTCAGGATCTGGCTGCTGATGTGCAGCGTCACCCGCTCGCCGATGATCTGGCGCCGGTTGTTGATGATGGAGCCGGCCACGCCCATCACGGCGTTGGCCGCGATGAACAGCACCAGGCCGACCGCGACGCCGCCGCCGGTCTCGCCGCCGGAGTCGGACTTGATGAGGCTCGCCAGCAGCTGCTGGAACTGCAGAATCAGTACCAGCACGCCGAGGGACTGGATCAGCTGCAGCGCGACCACGAGGATGAAGTCGCGCTTGCCGGCCGACCACACGAGGCGGATCGCGCCGCCGAGGAGGCGGAAGGTCGCGCGGACTCCGCGTGGACGCCGCGGCTCGTCTGGATGCATGCCGATCATTCCCCCATCGAGCAGCGTGGGCCGGCCGCTTCCGGCATGAGGGCCCGATTCTCCCACCGCCGCCGCGCGGGTCTCAAAGCCGAGCGATCGGGGGTGCAGCGCGGCCCCACTGCGCCGCGACCGCACCGAGAAACTCAGACCAGGACTCAGGCCACCGGCGAGGCCACGCGAACGGGCAGCGACACCCGCACCGTCGTGCCGCCCCCGCCGGGCGTGCTGTCGACCACCACCGTCCCGCCGAGCTCCTCGACCCGCTCGCGCATCACGTCGAGCCCCATCCCGTGCCGCCCGCCGGCCGCCGGGTCGAAGCCGCGCCCGTCGTCGCGCACGGTCAGCTCGACGCGTGAACCGGCCTCGGCCAGCCGCAGCTCGATCGCCGACGGGTCGCCGTGGCGGATCGCGTTGCCGATGCTCTCCTGGGCCACGCGGAGCACGGCGTGCTCGACCGCGGCGTCGAGGGCGACCGGGTCGAGCCGGACGTCGATGGGCACGCCGAGCCGCGCCTCGTACGTCCGGCCCAGCTGCTCCAACGCGGCGACGAGCCCGGCGTCCTCGAGCGCGATCGGCCGCAGCTCGAGCAGCAGCGCGCGCATCTCCCACATGGTGCGGGCCAGCGACTGCTCCATCGACGCGGCCTGCCCGCGCAGCGCCGACTCGGCCGGCAGCGCCTTGGCCAGCCCGGCCGCGACCATGCTGGCCGAGAACAGCTCCTGCGAGATCGAGTCGTGCAGCTCCCGGGCGATGCGGGTGCGTTCGGCGCGGCGGGCCTCGGCGCCGGCCGTGGCCTTCTGCTCGACGACGGCGGCGTCGAGGCGCTCGGCCATGGAGTTGAACGCGTGCTCCAGGCGGCCGACCTCGTCGCCGCCGGACACGGGGATGCGGACCTGCAGGTCCCCGTCGGCCATCGCCGACGTACCCTCGGCGAGCCGCCGGATGCGCCGGATCAGCGGGCCGGTGCTCAGCAGCCCGAAGAGGGCCCCGACGGGCAGCAGCAGCACGAGCGCAATGATCCCGGGCAGCGCGAACGTCTGCACGGTCGTGCCGCCCGCGGGATCGCCGGCCCCGCGGTCCGGCTGCCCGGCGAGCTGCTTGTCGGACTGCTGCCCCTCGCCGCCGGCGCCGGTCGGGGTCATCACGACATAGGCGGTACCGATGACGCGCGGGGCCGTGCCGTCGGCGCCCGTGACCCGGATCGGGGCGCTGGCCCAGTAGCTGATGCCGCCCGCCTGGTGCACCTGGCCGTCGTGCGCCTCGCCGCCGCGGGCCTCCTCCGGCACCATCGCGTCCGGGAAGCCGGACGTCGGTGCGGCGGCGGCGACACGGCCGTCGGCGCCGGCGACGACCTGGACGACGCCCTCGTCGCCCTGGGTGGTGGCGACGGCGGCGAAGCTGGGTGCGGCGACCCGGGCGAGCACGGCGTCGCCGTCACCGCCGCCGGCGACGCTCGACGCGCTGCCGGCCGCGGCCGCCAGGTTGCGCGCGATCGCCTGGGTCCGGAGCCGCCCGAGGCTCTGCTCGGCGACGACGGCCCGCTTGCGCGCCTGGGCCGCGGCGAGGTCGGCGGCCTGCAGCCGGGGCACGACGAGGGCCAGCGCGGCCGCCTCGACGAGCAGCACCGCCGCCGCCGAGACCAGCACGTACGAGGTGGCCATGCGGAAGCGCAGGCCGAGTCGCGACAGCATTGGGTTGCCTCCGGCCGCGGTAGACGTCAGCTCAGCGTACCGAGGGTGTGTCCGGACAACAGACCCGGCGCCGGTGGAGCAGCGATGGAGCGGCGATGGGCGGGGGGCCGTGCATCCGCCGGGCGGCGGCATCATGGCTGCGGGTGACCGTACTGGAGGGAGTTCGGCATGGGCTTGCCAGACGAGCCGGTGTTCCTGCGATCCAACGCCATCATCGAGCCGCTGGTCGACCGGTTCTACGCCGCGATGCACATCGTCGCGCCGGTCCAGGCGTCGATGAACCTGGCGAACGTGCACGTGCCGCTGCTCGAGTCGTACCTGCAGAACCCGCAGGTGCACCTGGCCGCCAGCAACAACCCGGCGCTGCGCGGCGGCTACTTCGTGAACATCGAGGAGTCCCGCAGCAACGAGGTCGCCGAACTGCTCGACGGCATCAAACGCGACCGCGCCGACATGCTCGCCTTCGCCGCCGCGATCGCCGACGCCGAGTCGATGCTCGAGCAGCACGCGCGGGGCTTCGACCTGACGCCGCTGTACCCGCGGCTCCCGTCGCCGCTCAACGGCCTCGTCGAGCTGGCCTACGACACCGGCAGCCAGCCGTCGATGCGGTACATCGAGCCACTCGTCTACACCAGCCCCGTCTACGACCGCGGCCGCCAGTCGGTGCAGCTGTCGCTCGACGACGGGGTGGAGCGGCCCTTCATCCTCAGCACGCCGCGCCTGCCGATGCCCGGCGTACTCGACCTGCCGCTGCAGTTCGACCACCCCGGGCTCGACGCGCTGTTCGCCGCCCGCACCACCGCGACGACCTTCGGCCGGCTGCGGGAGGCCCTGGAGCTCGACGACGGGCAGGCCGCGCAGCTCGCCACGCTGCTGTCCGACGCGCCCAGCCTCTCCCCCGACCGGCACATCGAAAACGGCGGGCGCATCCGGTACTTCGGCCACGCCTGCCTGGTCCTGCAGACGCCCGACGTCGCCATCGTCACAGACCCGTTCATCAGCACGGACAACCGGCACGGCGACCGCTACACCCTCGACGACCTGCCCGACCGCATCGACTACGTCCTCATCACCCACGGCCACCAGGACCACATCGTCCTCGAGACCCTCCTCGCGCTGCGCGGCCGCATGGGTGCCGTCGTGGTGCCGCGGTCGTCGCGGGGCAGCCTGTGCGACCCGTCGATCGGGCTGTACCTCAAGGCGATCGGGTTCAACGTCATCGAGGTCGACGACTTCGACGAGGTACCCTTCGAAGGCGGCCGGATCGCGGCCACGCCGTTCCTGGGCGAGCACGCCGACCTCGACGTCCGCGCGAAGTCCACGTTCATCGTGCAGCTGGCCGGGGCGTCGGCGTTCATCGGCGCGGACTCCTCCGGCATCGACCCCGTGCTCTACCGCTACATCCGCCGCCGGTTCGGCAAGGTGGACATGGCGTTCCTCGGCATGGAGTGCGACGGCGCGCCGCTGACGTGGGGATACCAGGGGCTGCTGACCCGCCCGGTGACGAAGAAGATGAGCGACTCGCGCCGCCTCTCGGGGTCGAACGCCAAGCAGGCGGCCGACGTCATGCGCGAGCTCGACGCCGACGAGGCCTACATCTACGCGATGGGCGAGGAGAGCTGGCAGGGCCACGTCATGGCCACGACGTACAACGAGGACACCTTCCAGCTCAAGCAGATCGACGAGTTCCTCGGCTGGTGCACCGACCAGGGCATCACCGCCGAGCACCTGTTCAACCGGCGCGAGTGGCGCTGGTAGGCCTCACCGGCCGCGCCACCGGGGCTCCCGCCGCTCGTTGAAGGCGCGGGGGCCCTCGCGCGCATCCTCGCTGTGCATGCGCCGCTGCTCCCACTCGAACCGCGTACCGAACGCCTCCTCCAGCGGCATGTCGAGGGACCGCAGCGTGGCCTCCTTGATGGCCCGCACGGCCAGCGGCGCGGCGCGCACGAGGTCGGCGGTCCACTCGGCGACGCACGCGTCGAGCCGATCCCCGGGTACCACCTCGTTGACGAGCCCGAGCCGCAGGGCGGTCGCGGCGGTGAGCCGCCGCCCGGTCAGCAGGTAGCCCATCGCGTGCTTGAGCGGGAGCTGCCGGGCCAGCCGGAACGCGCCGCCGGCGCCGGGCACGAGGCCCAGGCCCACCTCCGGCAGCGCGAAGACGGCGTGCTCGGCGGCGACGACGATGTCGCAGGCGAGGACGAGCTCGAAGCCGCCGCCGAGGGCCCATCCGTTGACGCGGGCGACGATCGGCTTGGAGAAGCCGAACCGCTCGGTGAGCCGCGGCCAGCCGGGCTGTCCGCGGCTGCCGAACGTCGTTGGCCCGGCGCCGTTGCGGTTGAGCTCGGCCCGCTCGTGCAGGTCCTGGCCGACGCAGAAGGACCGTTCGCCGGCGCCGGTGAGGACGACGACGCGCACGTCGTCGTCGGCCTCGGCATCGTCCCAGACGGACCCGAGCTCCTCGTGGGTGCGCAGGTCCATCGCGTTGAGCTTCTCGGGCCGGTCCAGGGTGACGTAGGCGACGTGGTCGCGCTTGACGTACCGCACCCGCGGGCGCTCGCCGTCCCCCGGACCGCTCATGCCGACGCCTCCGCAAGCTCCGGCGCCGGCCTGAGCTCCACCCTGTGCCCCTGATGAGCGGCCACTCCGCTCCGCTCCGTACCGCTCATGTGGCGGCGGCGAAGCGGCCGACCTTGCCGAGCACGTCGGGGCTGTAGATGCGCCGGGCCTGCTGCAGCGCGAACTCGGCCAGGTACGCCCGGAAGGCGTCCGGCGGCTCCTCGGCCTCCACCAGCATCCGCCGGTTGGCCGCGACCGCCTCGCCCCGCAGCCGGTCGGCGCAGCCAGGAACGGCCGCGTCGAGGTCCTCCTCCGGGTCGTGCACCTCGTCGACGAACAGCCGCGCGTCGGGCTCGATCACGCGGATGCGCCGGCCGAGCAGGATCACCTGCCGGGCCAGGCGGGCGCCGCCGTGGCGGGTGAGGCGCAGGTTCGCCGCGCCGGGCACGATGCCCTCCTGGGCGGCCGGCAGGCTCAGATAGGCGTCGGCGCCGGCGATGACGTGGTCGGCGGCGAGCAGCAGCTGGCAGCCGCCGCCGATGGCGAATCCGTCGACGACCGCGAGCCACGGCTTGCCGCCGGGCCGCTCCCACCATCCGCCGCCGTCGGACAGGCCGCGGTTGAGCTTGGCGATGTACCCCATCTCCCGGCGCAGCAGGAAGTCGACCAGGCCGATCCGCCCGGCGTGCAGCGCCTTGAGGTTGATGCCGGCGCTGAAGACCCGGCGGCCACGGTACCGCGGGTGCGTCATCCTCCCGCCCCGGACCACGAGCGCCTCGACGGCGGGGTCGAGCAGCGCCAGATCGACAGCCGTTTCCATGTCGTCGACCTGGCGCTCGTCCTCGGCGTTGAGGCAGTCCTCGCGGCACATGGTGAGGTGCGCGATGCCCTCGCGGCGCTCCAGCCGGACCGAGCCGAGGTCCGCCTCGCCGGCGCTGCGGTAGGCGTCCTGCGCGGCCAGCGCGCGCGGGGTGGGACGGCGCATGGCCTCCAGCAGGTGCAGGCCCTCGCGCGGCCCGCGCAGTACCGCCGCCGCGAACAGCCCCTGGTCGACCTCCCAGCCCTCCTTGGCCGCCTGCGGCCGGGCCCGGTCGGCGGCGAGCTGCTCGGGCCCGGGCACGAGCCCGGGACAGGCCTCCGCCGCCGCCGCGCACAGCTCGGCGAGCCCGAGCGACCGGGACAGCTCCCCGGTCAGCTCGGCGTAGACGGCGGCCGCGTGATGCTCCAGGAAGACACCGCGCACCCGCCGCGCGGCGGCGTGGGCCTCGGCGGCGGCCGATCGCTCCTCCGGCGTGCGCAGCGCCGGCTCCGGCAGGCCGCCGAGGATCTCGGCGGCCCGCCCGGCGGCGTCGGCCACAACGCGCTGGGCGGGGCCCGTCACGAGGATGCCTCCGCGGTGCGCCGAAGGGTGCGGTCGACGGCCGCGAGGTGCGAACCGAGCGCGTCCTCGAAGCCGGCCCCCGGGGCGTCCAGGGTCAGCTGCCGGCGGATCGCGAGCTCCGCGCCCGGTACCGTCGCCGCCCGGGCCACGGCGGCCGCGACGGCGGCACCGGGGTCGTCGGCCACCTCGTGGACGAGGTGCAGCGCCAGGGCGTCGGCGGCGGCGATCGGCGTGCCGAAGAGGACCGCCTGGCGCACCGCCGCGGCGCCGGGGGCCTGGCGGGCGAGGCGGAACAGCGCCATCCCCGGCCAGACGAGCCCGGCCTGCAGGGCGGGCACGAGCCGGGTGCCGGGCGCGGCGATGCGGTGGTCGGTGGCGAGCAGCGCGTCGAGCGCGGCGCCGCCGCAGTCGCCGGTGGCGGCCGCGACGGTGACGGCCGGCAGGCGCTCGAGGCGGCGGACCGCCTGCTCCCACCGGTTGACCAGCTTGACGGTGAGCCCGCCGAGCCAGTCGCCGTGCGGGGCACCGGTCACGTGTACCACCAGCACGCCGCCCCCGGCCGCATCCTCCGCCCGGTCGCACGCGGCGGCGAGCGCGGCAACGGTCTCGGCGGACAGCGGCCGGCCGCCGTCGATGTGCGCCGCGGTCACCATTGCACCAGCGCCGTCTCGATCGTCGAGCCGGGGCCCATCGTCATGAGCACGCCCAGGTCGCCCGGCGCGACGACGCCCTCGCGCACCAACCGCTGGTAGGAGAACAGGAAGGAGCCGCTGGAGACGTTGCCGTAGTCGCGCAGCACGCCGATGGTGTGGCGCACGTCGTGGCGGGTGAGGGCCAGGTTGACGCGGACGGCGTCGATGACCTTCTTGCCGCCGGAGTGGACCAGCCAGTGCCCGATGTCGCGGCGGCGCAGCCCGGCCCGGCCCAGCAGCCGGTCGATGACGATGCCGGCGTTGGCGCCCACCACGTACGGGATGTCCGGGTCCAGGAAGAAGCTGAACCGGTGCTGGTCGTCGTCCCAGTCGTAGCGCATGGCGTCGAAGGCGTCGGTGATGATGCGGCTGGCGAAGCCCAGCACGCGCGGGCCGGCGGCGACGGCGACCGGGCCGGCCGGGGTGTCGGCCGGCGCGCCGACGGCGGGGGCGACGACGGCCACGGCGGCCGCGCCGTCGCCGAAGAGGCTGTTGACGACGGCGGTACGCATGGTGGAGTCCATGACGTAGGCGGCGGAGCAGGCCTCGGCGCAGACCATCACCGCGACCCGGCCGGGGTTGGACTTGGCCCAGTTGGCGGTGCCGTTGAGGGCGTTGAGCCCGGCGTTGCAGCCCATGCCGACCACGTCGACGCGGTGGCAGCCGGGGTCGAGGCCGAGCTCGCGGATGAGCAGGGCGCTCAGGCCCGGGGTGAGGAAGCCGGTGGAGGTCACGCAGCACAGGTAGTCGACGTCGGCGAGGCTCAGGCCGGCGTCGGCGAGCGCGGCGCGCACGGCGCGGGCGCCCATGTCGACGGCGACGGCCTTGTGCTTGCGCAGCAGGGCGCCCTGCGGCTCGTCGTGGGTGCGGCCGTCGGGGCTGACGGGGACGGTGAGGTACCGCCGCCCGATGGCGCTGTTGGCGAAGACGGAGCGGACCTTGGGGTCGGTGATGGCGAACAGGTCCAGCAGGTCCTGCTGCGTGTAGGGGGCGCCGGCGACGGCGGTGCCGACGCCGGCCAGGACGGCCGGGGCGGGCGCGGCGGGGCCGAGCACGACGGCCGCCGGGCCCGGGGCGGGCCCGGCGGCCGGGAAGTCGTCGGGGCCGGGGAGCGTGGCGGTCGGCTTCGCGCCGATGGCAAGGGTCATCGGAAGGTCCAACCCCACATGCGCGGCTTGCTGCGCGGACGGATCACGACGGTGGTCATGGCCGGGACATCCTTTCCATAGCGGACTTCAGGCCGTTTCTTCGTGCTTGGCCAGGAACTCGAGGATCGCCGAGTTGACCTCGTCGGGCCGTTCGAGGTAACCGAAGTGCCCGGCGCGGGGAATCTCGACCAGGTCGCAGTCGGGGATGGCCTCGGCGACCTCGGCGCCCAGGTAGGGCGGCGTGACGAGGTCGTCGGCGAACGTGATGACGCGGCAGGGCACGGTGATGCCCCGCAGCCCGGGCCGGCGGTCCTCGGTCAGGTCGACCCAGTCCTGGCCGCCGCCGTAGCCCGCCGGTTCGGTCGCGGCGGCGTGGCGCAGGGTGTCCAGCCAGGCGGCGGAGGCCTGCGGGTCGTTGAGGGTGGCCGGGGAGAGCATCTCGAACGCGGCGACGCTCGCGCGGTACGCCGGCGGCAGGACGACACCGCTCTCGGTCAGCTCCCGGTAGGCGCGGGCGTGGGCGAGGCGGGCCGGGTCCGAGCGCGACTTCGTGGACATGAGCACCGCGCTGCGGACCAGGTCGGGCCGGCGCAGCGCGAGCTCCTGGGCGACGACGGCCCCCATCGAGGTACCGACGACACGGCACGGCCCCCCGATCGCCTCGATGAGTCCCTCGGTGTCGGCGATGAGGTCGGCGAGGGAGTACCGGCCGGGCGGCACGTCCGACGGCGGGATGCCGCGGTTGTCGAAGGTGACGGCCTGGTAGCCGGCGGCGACCACGGCCGGGGTCTGGTGCATCGTCCACACCCGGCCCCCGGCCGAGGAGCCCATGATGAACAGCACCCGCTCGCCCCGGCCGTACCGCTCGAAGGCTAGGCGGATGCCGTTGGTGAAGGCGTGGGGCATCCCGCCGCTACTGCCCGTCGAGGGCGAGGCGCAGGCTCTTGGGCCGCATGTCGGTCCAGGTCTTGCGCAGGTACTCGTCGCACTCCTCCTTGGAGGCGTGCACGCCCGTCTCGGCCCACCCACTGGGCACCGGCAGATCGCCCGGCCACAGCGAGTACTGCTCCTCGTCGTTGACGAGCACCTTGAAGCGGGCCTCGGGGTTGTCGAAGTCGAAACTGACGGTCCGCACCGTGTCCTCCTGTCGCCGTGCTACCAACGCCATTCACGCTGACCGAGCAGGTGCTCGGCCTTCACACCGTTGTCCGCGCACCAGCCCAGAAAGACCTCGACCTGCTGGAGCTGGTACGAGTCGGGCCGGTAGCTCGTGGCCATGATGTGCCCGAGCCACTCCTCCTCGCCCATCGCGTAGATGTAGGCCTCGCCCGCGCCGAGCTCGGTGACGATGCCGGCGGCCTGCTCGGCGTTGGAGCCCGACAGCTTGCGCGAGTCGCTCATCTTCTTCGTCACCGGCCGGGTCAGCAGCGGCTGGTACAGCCACGTCAGCGGCGCGCCGTCGCACTCCATGCCCAGGAAGGCCATGTCGGCGCGGCCGAGGTCGGCGCGCACGTAGCGGTACAGCACCGGGTCGATGCCGGAGGAGTCGGCGCCGATGAAGAACTTCTTGCCGGCGAGCTCGACCCAGTAGGTGGACTTGCCGCGGATGTCGAGGTCGCAGTGCTCGCCGAGGAACGGGGTGGCGGTCACCTTGCCGCCCGGCAGCTCGACCTCGTCGAAGTCGTCGGCCTCGATGACGTTGAAGCCGATCGTCTTGAGGTACAGCCCGATCGACGGGTCGCAGAGGTTGCCGCGCGAGGTGCGCGGCACGACGACGGCGCCGATGCGCCCGCGCAGCTGCAGCAGCGTCTCCAGCACCGTGTGGTCCTGGTGGCCGTGGGTGATCAGCGCGAGGTCGATGTGGTCGGGCAGGTCGTTGAGCAGGTACCGGCCGGTCGAGTTCGTGTCGCAGTTGATGAACGGATCGGTCAGGACGGCCGCGTCGGGCGACTGCAGCAGCACGCAGGCGTGGCCGTAGTACCGCACCCGGCCCCCGGCCTCGATGTGCCGGTCCTCGGACTGGCCCGGCGCGTCGGTGAGGAGCCGCTCGAGCTGCGCGACCTGCTCGTCGGGCACCTCCAGCGCCTCGCGCAGCCGGGCCACGGTGGTCGGGCGCAGGCGGGCCGCGAAGAGCTCGTCCAGCCCGCCGTGGCGCAGGGCCAGGTCGAGGTCGAGCTTGTCCGGCCCCGGGAGGCGGGGGGTGCTGAGGACGAACGGCCGCTCGACGCCGGGCTCGAGGGAGAGCTGCACGGACTGGCGCTGCTCGGCGTAGGCG
Source organism: Dactylosporangium sp. McL0621 (assembly GCF_049995355.1). Taxonomy (NCBI): domain Bacteria; kingdom Bacillati; phylum Actinomycetota; class Actinomycetes; order Micromonosporales; family Micromonosporaceae; genus Dactylosporangium; species Dactylosporangium sp. McL0621. Next base: position 5,371,549 of record NZ_CP188259.1, on the reverse strand, counting down.
CCGCTGCGGTACGCCAGCGGCTCCATGAACCGCACCGTGGGCTGGTTGCCGGTGTCGTAGGCGATCTCGACGACGCCGTTGAGCTCGTCGGGCAGGCGCGGGTACAGCGGCGTGAGGTCGAACCCGGCCGCCTCGTCCCGCACGAGCGCGTCGGCCCGCATGACCGCCTCGGCGAAGCGCAGCATCGGCGCCCGGTCGCGCTTGATCGCGGCGACCAGGTCGCGCACCTCGTCGGCGCGCTCCTCGGCGATGTTGATGAAGTACCCGCCGCGGAGGTCGGGGTTGTTGCTGGCGGCGACGTGCATCTGCGGCGACTGCAGGTACGACTCCAGGTTCGGCAGCTGCCGGAACGCGAGGTTCATCGAGGCCTGCACCGGCGCGACGGTGTGCAGCCAGGCGTAGAACCGGTCGACCAGCGGCTCGATGATGACATTCGGGCGCAGGAAGCGCTGCTCGTGGCTCATGGCTGCCTCTCGTTTGCCGACGGCCAACCGTCGCACGGCCCGCGGAGCCCGGACAACGCATCGCCAGCAGCGCGTCAGAGCACTTCCAGCGCGGCGCCATCGGGTGCGGATCAGGCCTGCTGGGCGCCGCGCTCCTCGAGGTCCTCGGCGAGCTGGCGCCACTCCTCGGCGCACATGCGGGCGAGGTTGGCGATGATGTACGTGCTGTGCGGCGGGACCTTGTCGGCGACGTCGACCCACTCGTCGGCCCGGATGGCGCGGGAGAACATCCAGCGCAGCAGTCCCCGGCCCGACTCGCTGAAACGCAGCGCCGGGTCGCTCTGCAGCCCCTGCAGGATGGCGCCGAGGTCGGGTCCGGCCCGTTCGTCGGTGGCGACCGGGGCGGAGCTGTCGTCGCGGCGCCGGCGTGCTGGGGGCAGCGGGTCGTCGCCGCGCTCCATCCGCAGCCGCACGTCACGCACCGTCGACGGCGAGACGCCGGCCTCGCGGGCGATCGCCCGCAGCGACGCCTCGGGGCGCTCCCGGATGAGCTCCGAGGCGCGCAGCCGTCCCTCGGCGTTGTGCACGGGCCGGGTCCGCCCGTCGCGGCCGGTCCGGGTGCGTGCCTCGTCGGCCCGGTCCTCCCGCTGCATGCGGAGCCGGAACTTGGCCACCGTGCGCGGGCCCAGGCCGACCGCGGCCGCGATCGCCCGGTCGGACCAGCCGGGATAGGACCCGATGATCCGTTCCATGGCCCGCGTGCGGTCGTCCGCCGACAGCGGCAGGCCGTGCGCGATGTTGGTCCGCACGGCCAGGACGAACGCCTCCTGCTCGGTGCCGTCGAAGTAGCGGGCCCGGACCAGGTCGTCGCCGCGCAGGCGGGCGGCGCCGAGCCGGTGCATGCCGTCGATCACCCGCATCGTGGCGCGGTGCACGATGATCGGCGGCAGCTGGGCGTCCAGCGCGGCCAGCATCGTGGTGTGCGCCGGGTCCTCGCCGGCCGTGCGCGGCGAGTCGGCGGGCAGCAGCGAGCGCACCGGGATCCACTGGACGTCCGAGCAGCCGCTGAGCGGGTCGGGCAACGAGACATCGACGTGCTGTTCCACTGCATCGCCCCATCGGTAGCAGGCCCCCCGAGCGACTTCAGCGTCGCGCCGGGGCGGGACCGGCACACCCCCGAAAAGAGGGGAATGCCGCCGCTCTTTCGGGGGAGGATCGCGGGCCCCCCGAAAGGTGGCGGGTCGGCCTTTACCTTTGGGGGATGCGCGGCCGCGCCCGTGCGGGCATTGTGGGGGCCATGGCCGTGCTCGAGCTGCGCGAGGTGCGCAAGACGTACCCCGGCGAACCGCCCGTCGAGTCCGTGCGCGGCGTCGACCTGCGGGTCGAGGCGGGCGACATGCTGGCGATCTCGGGCGCGTCCGGGTCCGGCAAGTCGACGCTGCTCAACCTGATGGCGACGCTGGACCGGCCGACCGAGGGGTCGGTGGTCATCGACGGCATGGCCGTGGAGGGCCTCAGCGACCGGCAGCTCGCCGGGGTGCGCGCGCACCGCGTCGGGGTGGTGTTCCAGCAGTTCTTCCTGCTGGAGGCGCTCGACGCGCTGGACAACGTGGCGAACGGGCTGCTGTACCGCGGGGTGCCGGCCCGGCAGCGGCGGGAGGCGGCGGAGGACGCGCTGCGGCGGGTCGGGCTCGGCCACCGGGTCCGCCACCGGGTCACGAAGCTCTCCGGCGGCGAGCGGCAGCGGGTGGCGATCGCCCGCGCTCTGGTCGGCCGGCCGGCGATCATGTTCGCCGACGAGCCGACCGGCAACCTCGACTCGAGCAACAGCCGCGAGATCATGGCCCTGCTGACCGAGCTCAACGACGGCGGCACGACCATGGTGATCATCACGCACGAGGCCGCGGTCGCCGACGCGTGCAAGCGGCAGGTCGTGATGCGCGACGGTCAGCTGGTCGCCTGAGCCGCAACGCGATCGGCGCTCCAGCGGCCCGCGAACGCCGGGCGGTACCGTGCCGCTCGTGGGTCTGATCGGCGAGACGGTGGACCTGTCCCATCCGCTGTCGCCCGCGCTGCCGCACCACCCGGACGTCGTACCGCCGAGCGTCACCACCGTCGCCGGCTTCGAGCGGGACGGCTGCTTCGCCGGCCGGTGGGACCTCGATGAGCACTCGGGCACCCACGTCGACGCTCCGGCGCACTTCGTCGCGGGCGGGGCGGCGGTCCACGCGATCGCCGCGGCCGACCTGGTGCTGCTCGCCGCGGTCGTCGACATCCGCGACCGGGTGCGGGGCGACGCCGACGCGCGGCTGGAGGTCGCGGACATCCTGGACTGGGAGCGGCGGCACGGCCCGCTGCCCGGCCCGTGTGCCGTGCTGGCGCTCACCGGCTGGGCGGAGCGGATCCACGACCGCGGCCGGTACCTCGGCCTGGACGGCGAAGGCCGCCCGCACTGGCCGGGCTTCGCCGCCGAGACGGCTCGGTTCCTGGCCGCGGACCGGCCTCAGGTGTACGCCCTGGGGATCGACACGCCGAGTCTGGACTCGGCGGCCGGGGAGCGGGCCGGGTCCGCGGTGCACCACGGCTGGCTGGGCGGGCGGCGGTACGGCGTGGAGAACCTCGCCAACCTCGAGCGGCTGCCGCCGGTCGGCGGGGTGCTGATCGTGGGCGTCCCGGCCCTCGTCGGGGCGAGCGGTGCACCGGCCCGCGTCCTGGGCCTGATTCCCGCGCCTGGCCTTCAGCCGGTCGGCGAGTCAGCCGCTTCTTCCGCCTGATTCCCGCGCCTGGCCTTCAGCCGGTCGGCGGGTCAGCCGCTTCTTCCGCCTGATCCCCGCGCCTGCCCTTCAGCCGGTCGGCGAGTCAGCCGCTTCCTCCGCCTGATCCCCACGCCTGCCCTTCAGCCGGTCGGCGAGTCAGGCGCTTCCTCCGCCTGATTCCCGCGCCTGACCTTCAGCCGGTCGGCAGCCAGGCCCGGAACAGCTCCACGAACTCGACGACCGCGACGGCCGCCACGGCGAGCGAGAGCGCCGCCACGGCCACCGCCCCGGCGACCGTCGGGCCGCCGCGGCGCAGCGGGTCCGGCGCCGGGCGTATAAGCGCCTCGACGCGGTGCAGGGTGCTGGAGCCGCCGAAGCCGAGCGCGGGCGCGGGCCCGTGGGCGGCGAGGGCCACCTTCGCGATGGTGTGCGCGACGAGCCGCCGGTCCGCGACCGTGTCGGCGGCGTCCTCGTCCGCGCTGCGCTCGACGAGCAGGCAGACGGCCGACTCGACCGGCCGCAGCAACGGGTTGACCGCCGTGGCCAGCGCGGCGAGCGTGGTCGTGCGGTCGTGGCGGCGCCACAGGTGGGCGCGCTCGTGGGCGAGCACCGCGGCCCGCTCGTGGGCGTCGAGCAGGCGCAGCATGCCGCTGGTCACCAGCACGTGGCCGCGGCGGCCGCGGGCGGGCGGCACGGCGACCGCGCGCGGGCTGTCCCAGTCGGCGACGAGCAGGCCGTCCTCGACGGGGCCGGCGGCGCGCAGCTCCCGGGCGACGGCCCAGCGGCGGCGCAGCCCGGCGGCGACGCGCCAGCCGACCCAGAGCAGCAGGGCGGTCGCGGCGACGGCGACCGGGTCCGGGACGGGCTCCGGCAGGGGGCGTCCGTTGGCGAGGGACAGCCGGCCGTACCGCTCGATCGCCGGCACGTCGTCAGCGAGCGTGGCCACGACGAGGATCAGGCACACGGCGCTGGACCCGGCGGTCACCATCGCGCCGGCCGCGAGCGCCCGTGCGGCCCGCTCGGGCCGGCCGGTGCGCGCGGCGAGGCGGGCGAGCGGCCACAGCACGGCCGACAGCAGCAGCAGCACCGGCAGCAGGATCGGGATGTGCACGAGCCAGGTCACACCCCCTCCTCGCTTCGCTCGTCGGCGGCATGCCACATGAACTGAGCCACCCGATGACCGGCCCCTCCGCTCCGCTCCGGACCGGTCATGGCGACGGCTCCCCCGGGTCGGGATCGCGCAGCAGCGCCCGCAGCAGCTCGGCGTCGTCGGGGGCCAGGTCGGCGGTGAACTGGCGCAGCACCGCCCGCCGGTCGCCGGGGCCGTCGAGCACGGCGCGCATCCGCCGGGCCGCCGCGGTGGCGCGGTCCTCGGCCGGGAAGTACTCGTGGCCGCGCCCGCCGGTCAGGTTGACGCGGCGGCGGGCCTGACCCTTCTCCAGCAGGCGGGTGAGGATCGTCAGCACGGTGTTGTACGCCAGGTCGCCGCCCAGCTGCTGCTGCACCTGGGCCGGGGACAGCGGGCCCGAGGCGGCCCACAGCACCGTCATGACATCCGACTCGAGCGAGCCCCAGGCACGCCGCTCCGCGCTCATCGGCCCGTCCCGTGGTGGCAGGTCACCGGGACACGGTACCCGGGGCGGCAACCCGGCCCCGGCCGTCGTCACGCCGGTTGGCCGGCTTGGCTCTGCAGCTCCTCGGCGATGCGCTGCCACTCGTCGGCGCAGCGGCGGGCGATGACGGCCACGACGTACGTGGCGTGCGTCGGCACGTCCCCCGCGACCTCCTGCCACTCCTCGAACCGCACGGCGCGGGTCATGAGCCAGCGCACCAGCGTCCGGCCGGACTCGTTGAACCGCAGGGCCGGGTCCTGCTGCAGGCCCTTCAGCGCCTCGTCCAGGCCGGGCCGTCCGCCGTCGCCGGTGCGGCGCCGGACGCTGCGGGTGCGCACCGGCCCCGGGGCGCCGGCGGAGGGCCGGGCCGGGACGGGCTCCTCGCCGCGGCGCAGCCGGTTGCGGACGTCCTGCGCGGTCGTCGGCGAGACGCCGGCCTTGCGGGCGACGTCCCGCAGGGATGCGTCCGGATCCTCGCGGATGGCGTCGGCGGCCCGCAGCCGGCCCACCGCGTTGTCGAGCGGGCGGCGCCGGCCGTCGCGGCCGATGCGCGCCGCGGTGTCCCGGGCGGCGTCACGGACTGCGTCGTCGGCGGCCTCGACCCGGCGGCGGATGCCGGCGACGGTGCCACCGCCGAGCCCGGCCGCCGCCGCGATCGCCCGGTCGGACCACGTCGGGTTCTCGTTGATGATGCGCTCGGCCGCGAGCATCCGGTCGCCCAGCGACAGCGGGCGGCCGTGCGCGATGTTGGACTGCACGGCCAGGACGAAGGCCTCCTGCACGGTGCCGTCGAAGAACCGGACCTCGATGGTGTCCTCGCCCCGCAGGCGGGCCGCGCCGAAGCGGTGCATGCCGTCGATGATGCGCATGGTCTCGCGGTGCACGATGACCGGCGGGAGCGCCGCGCCGGAGTCGGCGAGCATCCGGGTGTGCTCGTCGTCCTCGCCGGACAGCCGCGGCGAGTCGGCGGCCCGCAGGCTCGTGATCGGGACTCGTTCGGTCTGTGGCCCGGCCTCGGGCACAGTGCGCCGTCCACCACTGCGGGGCCCACGGCCCGTCTCAGTCGATCGGCCGACGACAGGTTGATTTCCCATATTGCCCCCGTGTTGTACAGCGCATTCACGCGGGCGGGCAGGTCCTGCACAATATTGCGAGGCCAACCTTTACGACCGCGATAACGTGCCGACACTTCATACCTGTAGTGTCGCGTCATGCTCTCAACGGGCAACGTTCAGTGTCAATAGCATCAGCAGACTCCAAGGAAACCCTCAGATCCGCGCCCGGATATGGCCACTCCATCCTACGATGCGTAGGACCAGCCGCCGCCGCGTTATCCGGGGCGGCCCGGAAACCGAACTGAGCTGGGAATACAGACGACACCGGGGCGTTCACAAAACAACGGCGGCCGAGCGCGGTGCAATTACGCGGCCGCACGGCTCCCACGATGCAGGAATTTGCGCCGAGGAATTTCGCGAGGGCAGCGTCAATCCATTGATGCTTACAGATGTGAGGATGACGGCGTGTATCAACCGCCGGGGTGACGCATCTGTCGGGGGACATCACCCGCGGACACGGAGGCATCATGGGCAACCCCAACGACTCGATCCTGCGCCTGCGCCTGTGGTCGGGCGGCCAGTTCACCGCGACCCTCGCGTCGGCCGGCCAGGACCGCTATCTGGCGATCGTCGGCGACGGCCGCGGTACGGTGCGCACCGCCACCGTCGACGGCGGCGCCTGGGCGGAGACGGCCACCCGCGCGGCGATCGGCCCGGCCGGCCCGGCGCTGCGCCGCGCGCACGTCGCGTCGATCGCCGACGGCGCGGTCGGCCGCAGCTACCTCACCACCCTGGCCACGGGCGCGGCCCGGCGGTACGACTTCACCGACAACGGCACCGCGAACGCCTCCGGCACCGGCTACCTGCGCCTGCCGGGCGCCGACGGCAAGTTCCGCACCGGCACCTCGGACGCCTTCGGCGGGAACAGCCCGTTCGCGCCCGCCGACGGGGCGGCGAAGGCGATCTCCGTCACCGAGTTCGACGACGGTGGGCGCCAGGTGGTCACGCAGACCGACGACGGGCGCACCACGCAGGTCTACGACGCCGAGGGCCGGCTGGCCTCGCAGATGCAGTTCCAGCAGGTGCCCATCGACGGCGGCAGCAGCGAGCACGTCGTCACCGAGTCGTACGACAGCTCCGGCGCGCCGACCGGGCGGCTGGAGAGCCTGCAGAACAAGTACGACGACGGCAGTTTCAACGCCCGGCAGTGGGGCCAGGACGAGCAGGGCCGCCAGTGGGAGGTCGGCATCGAGGGCCACGACGACACCGTGCGCCGCACCGAGGAGGTGACCCGCGCCGACGGTGTCGTCGAGCGGACCTCGACCGTCGTGACGACCGTCGACGGCAACACGTTCACCCAGACCGAGACGGCCGAGGACGACCGGATCACCTCGCGCGGCGAGCGGGTCACCGACGCCGACGGCAACGTGACCAGCGCCCACCGCACGGACTACAACACCGACGGCACCAGCGAGGTACGCACGCTCAAGACCGAGGACGACGGCAGCCGCAGCATCGAGACGAAGAAGCTCGACAAGGACGGCAACGAGACCAAGCTGCCGTCCGGCACCGACGACGACTGGTCACAGCCGGGCGACGAGTCGATGCAGCCGTGGCGGATGCTGGCCGACGAGGTGCTCGGCGAGTCGCTGCTGGAGCAGTCGCCCGACGACCTCGCCACCGGCATCGACGGCGCGGTCGCCGGAGAGGGCGTCGACCGGGCCGCGACCCTGCGCAACGCGATCGCCGCGCTGGGCGAGGAGGCCGCGGCGACCCGGTTCGGGACGCCGACGCTGGACATGCAGCTCGACGCGGCCACCGCGGCGACGGTCAACTCGAGCCTGGGCGACCTGAGCGATGCGGCGTCCGTGCGGACGTTCGTCGCCGACCTGGTCGCCACGGCGGGCAACCTGGCCCCGTCCCGGCGGCTGCTGGCCCCGGGTCTCGCCACGGAGAGCCTGTTCACGAGCTGACCCCGTTGCCAGGGCCGCGCCCCGTCACCACGCCGCGGTGACGGGGCGTCGCCTTGGTTGTCCTCGATGTTCTAACGCCGGGCGAAGTAGAACGCGACCACGCCGCCGATGAGCGTGCCGAGGGTGGCGATCACCGTCCCGAAGAAGCCGATCAGATCCTTCACGCGGTGGCCCGCCGGACGCGGCTGGAAGGCTCTATCCCGGCCAGGCGCCCGAACTGCTGTTGCCAGCCGGTGCGGTGCTCGTCGATGCGACCGGGGGGCACGCCACGGTGGCTCAGCACGACGATCGTGCCATCGCCGTCGGCGGTCAGTACCACCTCCACCGTCGAGCCGCCGGGCGGCAGCGACTCGCTTCCGGGGATGCCCCAGCTGAAGGCGACGCGGTGTGGCGGGTCGACGCTGGTGTAGGTGCCGCGGGCCGCGATGGTGCCGAAGTCGAGGAGGAACAGGCCGCCGGGCCGCGGGTCGAGCTCGGCCTGCTCGCCGATCCACTCGACGATGAGGGCGGCGTCGGTGAAGTAGGGGAACACGACGTCGGGCGGCGCCTTGATGCGCGTGGTCGCGACGATGACGTCGTTGTGGATCTCGGCGGTCACGGCTGCCTCTGCGGTGGTTGCGGGTGGGCGGTCTCGACGGCCTTCTTCAGCCGGCTCAGGGCGTCCGGCCAGAACTCGCTCAGCACCCGGTGTACGGGCTCGAGCGCTTCCTGACGCAGCGTGTACAGGCGGCGGACCCCGTCTCGGCGCTCGTTGAGCAGGCCGGCCTGCTTGAGGACGCCGATGTGCTGGCTGACCGCCTGCTGCGTCAGCGGGAACGCCGCCGCGATCTGCCCGGCGGCCAGCTCGGTGTGCTGAACCAGCCGCAGAATCTGCCGCCGGTGCGGGTCGGCCAGCGCGCGTAGCACCGCATCCGGCGCCTCGGGCACTGGCTGCTCCCGTTGTTCGGCCATGGAGCTAGGTTCTCAGACCCGGAACGGGGTGCCGTGGCCGGTCTCGGCGAAGCTCCGGATGCTGGCCATGAACTGCGTCCAGGCGACGACGCAGTCGTCCCAGCAGGCCAGCTGCGGGGTCAGGCCGGCGTGGCGGAACTGCAGCCGCGTGCCGTCGCCCATCGGGATGATGTCGAACTGCATGGTCGTGCCCAGCCACTCCTGCGTATGCCCGGTCGGTGCGGACCCGTCGGGCGCGATCGACTCCCAGACCACCCGGGTGGGTCCGGCTTCCAGGACCCGCATCGCGTTGGCGCCGTACGGGCCGAAGCTGGTGACGAGGGTCCCGCCCACCTCGGCATCGCCCTCGGTCGGGCCCCACCAGCGGCTGACGCCGTCGGCGGACGTGAACAGGGCCGACACGGCGGCCGGGCCGGCCGGCAGGTCCAGGACAGCGGTGAAGTCGCTTGTCACTTCGATCTCCCATTCGTCATTACAAGCATCCGCTTGTACAAGCAGATGCTTGTGAACTTAGGGTGCGGCACCGCCGCTGTCAAGGCCGCCGATCGGCCCGGCGGGCCGCGAATCCTACGAGAGGCTGACGACCGCCGCCGGACCGGTCACGGCGGCCGGATTCGCGCCTGGCAGCATCGACCGGCGTGACCGCCGGCCGGAAGCCGAGGCAGGACAGCGCGACGTCGCGCGTGCGGCGGACGGCCGCGCCGGCCACGGCCCGCGCGGCGCTGGCCGGCCTGGCCCGGCACCAGCGGCATCGCGACGACGCGGCGTGGAGCACCGCCCGGATCGTGGCCGCCAGCGTCGTCGTGTTCCTCGCGTTGACCGCGGTCGTCCTGCTCATCGCCGGCGGCGCGGGGCGGGGCGGACGGCTGCGGCTCGAGGGGCACCCGCTCGACGAGCGCGTGGGTCTGCAGCAGCAGCCGTCCGGGATGGGCCTGCATGACGGCGACCAGGCGCTCGCGGGTGCCGCGGCGAGCTCCGCCCCGGCGGCACCGAACGCGCCCAACGCGGCCGCCCTGAGCACACTGCGGCGCGATGGCGGTCAGGCTATGCCGCACGGAAGCGCCCGCGGCGGTGGCCGACCGAGCTGTAAGCAACGCGTAAGACCCGGCCCGGCGCTAGCCTTCCCAGTCGCGGAAGGCTTCCAGGAGCCGGTCGCGGGCCGGTGCCGGCAGGCCAGCGGCGGGCAGCCGGCCGAGCTCGGCGATCGTGCGGCGGATCTGCTCGAGGTACCGGTCGCAGCCTTCGCATTCGGCGAGGTGGGCGGCGAAGCGCTGCTCGGTGGCGGGGTCCAGGGCGCCCTCGAGGTAGGCCGTGACCAGCTCCACGAACTCGTCGCAGTCCATCACGCCACCTCCCCCGTCAGGTACGTCTCCAGCGCGGCCCGCAGGGCGGCCCGGCCCCGGTGCAGCAGGACCCGCTGGTTGGCCGAGGACAGCTGCAGCAGTTCGCACACCTCGTCGCTGCTGTAGCCTTCCACGTCCCGCAGGGTGACCACGATCCGCTGGCGGGGCGGCAACCCGGCCAGGGCCTGCCCGAGCTCGCGGCGGACCTCGGCGGCGAGCACCCGGTCCTCCGACGACGGCCAGGCCGGCGGATGCCGCCGCCAGTGCCCGGGGTAGGGGTCGTCGGCGTCGCGGAACCGGCTCGGCGCGACGGTCGGGGCCAGGCTGCTGAGCGGGATCGTCCGGGCGTCGCGGCCGCCGCGGGTCCGGGCCCGGTTGAGCAGGATGCGGTACACCCACGTGCGCAGCGAGGACCGCCCCTCGAAGGCGGCGACTCCCCGCAGTACACCCAGCCAGGTTTCCTGCACGACGTCCTGGGCGGCGTGCTCGTCGGCGACGAACGCCTGCGCCGCCCGGAGCAGTCCGGGCGACCAGGCGTCGATCAGCGCGGCGAACATCGCCTCGTCGCGCCCGCGCAGCCGCGCCACGATGACCGCGTCGGCCGGCAGGGCCGCATCGGCGATGGACACGAGCGCACAGTAGCGCCCGGCCGGCCCGGACCAGGCGTCGGTCTTCGGACACCAAACGTGAGCGGGCCTCAGCGGTACTCGGGGTTGGCGAAGTCGAAGCGGCAGCCGGCGTCCCACTCGCTGCGCTGGTTGCCGTGTGCGGGGATGCCGCCGGCGTCCTTGAGCATCCGGGCCAGGTGCAGCAGGTTCCACGTCATGAACGTGGTGTTGCGGTTGGTGAAGTCGTTCTGCGGGCCGCCCGAGCCGGGGTCGAGGTAGGAGGGTCCGGGGCCGGCCTCGCCGATCCAGCCGGCGTCGGCCTGCGGCGGGATGGTGTAGCCGAGGTGCTGGAGGCTGTACAGCACGTTCTGCGCGCAGTGCTTCACGCCGTCCTCGTTGCCGGTGATGAGGCAGCCGCCGACGCGGCCGTAGTACGCGTACTGCCCGGCGTCGTTGAGCAGGTGCGAGCAGGCGTAGAGCCGCTCGATGACCCGCTTCGTGGTGGAGGCGTTGTCGCCCAGCCAGATCGGCCCGGCGATGACGAGGATGTCCGCGGCGAGGACCCGCGGGTAGAGCGCCGGCCACTCGTCGGTGGCCCATCCGTGCTCGGTCATGTCGGGCCATACGCCGGTGGCGATGTCGTGGTCGATCGCGCGGATCTCCTCGACGGTCACGCCCTGCTTCTCCAGGATGCCGCGGCTGATGTCGATCAGGCCGCCGGTGTGGCTCAGCTCGGGGGACCGCTTCAGGGTGCAGTTGATGAACAGCGCGCGCAGGTCGTCGTAGCGAGTGTCGGTCATGCCCTGCAGTCCCGCCGGACCGGCCCGGCGTTACACCCCCGGCGGGTGCAGTTCTTACGAGCCGGGGGCCGGATCCTTACGGCCCGCGAAACCGGCGACCTCGTGTACGTCCTCAACGCCCGCGACGGCGGCTCCGTGCAGGGTTTCGTGCGGGTCGGCCGGACGCTGGTGAAGGTGGCCGCCTGGCACCGCTCCCTGGGCCTGGACCCGGCGGCGACGCCGGAGTTCACGCACACGCCGGGCCAGATCGCGTTCACCCCGGACGGCTCGCGGCTCCTGGTCACCACCAAGGCCGGCAGCAACGCGATCGACGCGTTCACCGTCGACCGGCGGCGGGACCGTCGGCCCGGCCGGTGGTGAACGCCGAGCCGGGCGCGGTGCCGTTCGCGGTCGCGTTCGACCGCCAGGGCCACGTCGTGGTCGCCCAGGCCGGGACGAACGCGGTCGCCTCCTACCGGTTGGATCGCGACGACACCCTGACCCGGCTCTCCAGTGTCGCGACCGGGCAGGCCGCGACGTGCTGGATCGTCGCCGCCGGCGGCGAGGTGTACGCGGCCAACGCCGGCAGCGGCAACCTCTCCGGCTATGCCACCGGGGCCGGGGGCACCCTGCCCTCGATCGGTACCTTCGCCACCGGCGCCGGCCAGGTCGACGTCGCGGCGGCCCCGGACGGCCGGTACCTCTACGCCCAGACCGGCGCGGCCGGCGGCCTGGTCGCGCTGCGGATCGGGGCCGGCGGCACGCTGACGAAGGTCGGCGAGGTGACGGTCCCGGGCGCCGCCGGTGGCGAGGGCGTCGTCGCGCTGTGACCGCCGCACCGTCGTGACGACGACACCGGGCAACCGCATCCAGCAACCGGTAAACGGCGTATGGTGGTTGCCATGTCACCGCTGTTCTGCGACACCGATCTCGGCCGGCGCATCGAGGCCGTCGAGGCCGGGTTCATCGCCGCCGCCAACGCCGCGGCCCAGCGCCGCACCGGCGGGGCCGGGTTCCTGATTCCGGTCGCCGGCGGCGTGGCCAGCTTCGCCGAACCGGACTCGCCCTGGAACAAGGTCGCCGGCCTCGGCTTCGCCGGCCGGCCGGGCGACGACGAGCTGGACGCGATCGAGCTCGAGTTCGCCGCGCGCGGCGCCCCGGTGTCGGTCGAGCTGAGCAGCCTCGCCGACCCGGCCGTCGGCGAGTGGCTGACGGGCCGCGGGTACCGCCTCGTCTCCTACGAGAACGTGCTCGGCCGGCCCGTCACCGGCGACGTGGAGCGCGTCGAACCGCCCGGCGTCGAGGTCCGCCCGAGCGGCGACGACGAGTTCGACACCTGGCTCGAGGTCGTGCTCGACGCCGTCGCGCACCCCGACACCGACGGCCTGCCGTGGCTGGAGGACTTCCCGCGCCGGATCGTCGCCGACGCCGAGCGCGACATCGCCGCCGCCGGGGCCCGCCGGTACCTCGCCCTGGTCGACGGCGTCCCGGCCGGCGGCGCGAGCATGGGCATCCGCGACGGCATCGCGCAGTTCAGCGCCGGTACCTCGCCCGCGTTCCGCCGCCGCGGGGTGCAGAGCGCGCTCCTGGCCGCCCGCCTCGCCGACGCCGCGGAGGCCGGCGTCGAGCTCGCCGCCGTCACCGCGCAGCCGGGCTCGCCGTCCCACCGCAACGTGCAACGCCGCGGCTTCGACCTGCTCTACACGAGGGCGATCCTGGTGCTGGCGGCGGCCTAGCGGCCGACATCAGCCCGGGCCGCGTGCGAGACACCGGCGTGGCCGGAAAGGCGCGCGAGACGCCGGCATCAGCCCGCGCCGCGTCCGAGACACCGGCGTGGCGCCCGCGTCAGCCGTCGGCGAGGTGCTGGATGGTGGCGCTCAGCCAGGCCTGGAGCTCGGCCGGATCACCGAGGGCCGAGCGCAGGACCCGGCGCCGGGTGGAGACGCCGAGGACGAAGGCGTCGATCGCGGCGGCCCGGCGCTGGGCGTCGATGTCGTCCAGGCCGCTGTCGCGCAGGTACCGGTACAGCGGCCGCAGTGAGTTCGTGTCGAGGAACTCGGCCAGCGCCTCCGCGGCCTCCGGGCGCTCCCCCGATGCGCGCTGCAGCACGAGCAGCGGGTCTTCGCCGGGCGCGCCGAACCAGCGCTGGACGATGCTCGCCGCGAGGCGCGCGCCCAGCCCCGAACGTTCGCCGTCGAAGGAGTTCGAGACCGGGATCGCCACCCGGGTCGCGGCCAGGAACAGGCCGTCCTTGCCGCCGAAGTAGCGGGTGATGAGGTTGGGCGACACGCCGGCCGCGTCGGCCACGCCCTTGACCGTGACCGCCGCGAAGCCGTGCTGCGCGAACTGGTCCCGCGCGTGCTCCAGGATTCGCTGCTTCGTCGCCGCCGCGTTGCGCGTCATCATGTGTACGAGCATACACATCATGTGTATCCTCGTACACATGAGTGGCGACCTGCGTGAACGACTCCGGCAGACGCGGCGCGTGGCGACCCCGTGGCGCGACGACGCGACGCGCGGCATCGGCGGAGCGGTGCTCGACGACCTGCTCGACCACTGGATCAACGGGTACGACTGGAGCGTCCACGAGCGCCGCATCGCCGCGCTGCCGTGGGCGACGGCCGGGGCCGGCGACGCAGCCCTGCGCGTGATCCACCAGCGGTCCGCGGACCCCCGGGCCCCGGTGGTCGTACTGCTGCACGGCTGGCCGGACTCGGTGCTGCGGTTCGAGCGCGTCCTGCCGTTGCTGACCGACCTGCACGTGGTGGTACCCGCGCTGCCGGGCTTCCCGTTCGCGGCCGATGACCAGCAGCCCCCGCGCGCCGCGCCGGGCATGTCCGCCAACCGGATCGCCGCGATCGTCGCGGACGCCCTCGACGAGCTCGGATACGCGCGGTACACGCTCTCCGGCGGCGACGTCGGCGGTACCGTCGCGGAGATCCTCGCGGGCGTTCACCCGCACCGGGTCGGCGCCCTGCACCTGACGAACGTCGCCCCGCTGCGCGCCCTCACGGCGGACCCGGCGACGCTCGCGCCCGACGCGGCGGCCTACCTGGCCCGGTCGGCGCAGTGGTTCCGCCGCGAGGGCGGCTACATCGCCGCCCAGTCGACGCGGCCGAACACGCTCGCCGTCGCGCTGGGCGACTCGCCCGCGGGCCTCGCGGCGTGGATCGTGGAGAAGCTGCAGGCCTGGTCCGACGGGCCCGCCTTCACCCCGGACGAGCTGCTCACCTGGGTCAACGCCTACTGGGTCACCGGTACCATCGGCACCTCGTTCGCCACCTACACCGAGCCGGCCACCCTCCCCGGCCGGATCGACGCCCCGACCGTGTTCTCCGTCTTCCCGCACGACCTCAAGCCGGAGCCGCGCAGCTACGCCGAGGCGTTCCTGAACGTCGCCGAGTACGTCGAACACCCGGCCGGCGGCCACTTCGCCGCCTGGGAACAGCCGGAGGCGTACGCCGCCGACGTGCACCGCGCGGTCAAGCTCGGCGTGCACCCGTCCGGGTCGGAGATTCGTACTCGCTGAGGAGCGGGGGTACAGTGGGGCACGGCCCTCGGGACCCCGGCGACCACCACGCACCATGACGGACAACCGTCGTGCAGCACGGTACGCCGCACACACCGATCCATTGCCTGCGGCCCCGCAGTCGTCATCGTTCGAATACTGACGTGCGTGGGCTCGCAGAGAGGGCCGCCATGTCCAGCGCCGCGCACCACATCCACGCCCCACGGTCGTGACCGGCCGTCCACGGCCGTCGTTCCGGCACCTCCAGCGGCTCAGCGACGACACCGGCCTGTTCGAGCACGCCGAGTTCAGCACTCCGCGGATCTCCCACGGCTACTGCGTCGACGACGTGGCCCGGGGCCTGCTGGTCATCTGCCGCGAGCCCGAGGCCCCGGTCGACCTGCTGCAGCTCGCCGGTCGGTACCTGGCGTTCCTCATCGACGCCCAGTCCCCCGACGGCGCGTTCCGCAACCGGCTGGGACCGGATCGCCGCTGGCAGGACAAGCCGGCCGACGGCGACTGGTGGGGGCGCGCGCTGTGGGGCCTGGGCACCGCGGCCGCGCGCAGCCCGCTGCGGGCGATGCGGGAGACCGCGCTGACGTCCTTCGAGCTGGGCGCGCATCGCCGCACCCGCTGGCCCCGCGCGATGGCGTTCGCCGCCCTCGGTGCCGCGGAGGTCCTCGCCGTGCATCCGGACCATTCGGCGGCACGATGGTTGCTGCACGACGCGGTGGTCACCATTGGTCCGGTACCGATGGATCCGGCTTGGTCCTGGCCGGAACCCAGGCTCACCTATGCCAACGCGGCGCTGGCCGAGACGCTGATCGCGGCCAGCGGCGGGGCGATGACCGACGGCCTGCGCATGCTCGGCTGGCTGCTGGACCGGGAAACCGCCGGCGGGCACCTTTCGTGTACCCCGGTCGGCGGCCGCGGCCCGCAGGACGTGGCGCCCGGGTTCGACCAGCAGCCGATCGAGGCGGCCGCGATCGCCGACGCCTGCGCGCGGGCGATGACCGTCAGCGCCGACCCGCGCTGGGAGGCGGGACTGCGCCTGGCCGTCGGCTGGTTCCTCGGGGCCAACGACGGCGCCCAGCCGATGTTCGACGCGGCGACCGGCGGCGGCCACGACGGCCTCACGGCCACGGGGCGCAACGAGAACCAGGGCGCCGAGTCCACGCTCGCGCTCCTGACCACCCTGCAACACGCCCACCGGCTCGGCATCGGCCCCGGTGGCACCCCCGGCAACGGCCCGGCGCGCAAGCCGGCGCCGCCCGCGCCGCCGCGGGTCAACGGCCAGCGGCGTGACGACGCGCCCGCATTCCAGCCGTAACGAGACCCTCGCGGTCCGAACGAGTATTCCATCGAAAGGCACATATATGGCTGTCCGCTTCGGTTTTCTCAGTACGTCTCCCCCGACACGATGTGGCCTGGCCACATTCAACGCCTCGCTGTTCGCGCACCTGACCGCCGGCGGGGCGCCCGGGGGCATCGTCCGGGTCACCACCGCCGGTGACGACCAGCGGCCCGTGGCGGGCGTGGTGCACACCTGGCCCGCCGCGAGCGTGGCCGGCTGGCTCCCCGCGGCGGCCGCGCTCAACACCTATGACGTCGCCATCGTGCAGCACGAGTACGGCATCTACCCGGGCCGCGACGGCGCCGACGTGCTGCCGCTGCTGCGCCGCCTGACGGTGCCCAGCATCGTGGTGCTGCACACGGTCCTGAGCCACCCGAGCCCGACCCAGCGGTCGCTGCTGGAGCAGATCGTGGCCAGCGCGGACGCGGCCGTCACGATGACGGACACCGCACGGGACCGGCTCCTCGCCGGCTACGCCGTGGACCCGGCGAAGATCGCGGTCATTCCGCACGGTACCGCGGACCACTCCGGCGTCCCGGTGGCCCGACGGCCCCAGCCGCACCTGCTCACCTGGGGCCTGATCGGCCCGGGCAAGGGCATCGAGTGGGCGCTGCGAGCGCTGGCCCAGCTGCAGGACATGAAGCCGGCCCCGGTCTTCACCGTCGCCGGCCGGACCCACCCGAAGGTGCTCGAGCGGCACGGCGAGGCGTACCGGGCGGACCTGTACCGCCTCGGCGCCCAGCTCGGCATCACGCATGCCGTGGACTACCAGGCGGTGTACCACGAGCAGGCCGCCCTCAGCCGCCTGATCCGCTCCGCGGACGTGGTGGTGCTGCCCTACGACTCCGTCGAGCAGGTCACGTCCGGCGTGCTCACCGAGGCCGTCGGCGCCGGGATCCCGGTGGTCGCCACCGCCTTCCCGCACGCCGTGGAACTGCTCGGCGGCGGCCGCGGCCTGCTGGTACCGCACCGCAATCCGGCGGCGCTGGCCAAGGCCGTCCGGCGGATCCTGACCGATCCGGCCCTGGCCGCCCGCCTCTCCCGGCCGCACGGGCCGACCCTGCACTGGTCGGCGGTGGCGGAGCGCTACGAGGCGCTGGCCGCCAAGCTCATCGCCGGTACCCGCTCCCCCGCCCTGGCCACGGTCGTCGGCTGAGGCGCGGGCGGCGGATTGCGCCGTCCCCTGCGCATCCCCCACGCGCAAGGGATACTCGGGGCTTCGGTGTCATCGGCGGTGACCGTGGGGGGCTGTGAGCGACGTGTGGCAGGGGCAGATCCTCGGCGGCCGTTACCGGCTGACGAGCCAGCTCGGCGCCGGTGGCATGGCGGTCGTCTGGAAGGCCCACGACGAGCTGCTCAACCGGCACGTCGCGGTCAAGATCCTCGACGCCACCCGGGCCGGGAGTCCGGCCGCCCGCCGCCGCGTCCAGGCGGAGGCCCAGGCCGCCGCCCAGCTGTCGCACCCGAACGTCACGAGCGTCTACGACTACGGCGAGGTGACCACCGGGAACGACGGCCCGGTGCCGTACGTGGTGATGGAGCTGCTGCCCGGCCGCACCCTCTCGCAGCGGCTCGCCGCCGGTGCGCTGCCGCCCCGGGTGGCGCTGCGCATCTGCGCGGAGGTCGCCGGGGCGCTGGCCGCGGCCCACGCCCGCCACCTCGTGCACCGCGACGTCAAGCCCGCGAACGTGATACTCACGCCCTCCGGGGCGAAGGTCGTCGACTTCGGCCTCGCCGCCGTCGCCGGGCAGCCCGACCTAGACGAGGAAGGGCAGCTGCTGGGCACGCCGGCCTACCTGGCCCCGGAGCGGCTCATCAACGACGAGGTCCGGCCGGCCTCCGACGTGTACGCGCTCGGGCTGCTCATCCACCGGGCGCTGACCAACCGCCTGCCCTGGCTGGCCGAGACGACGACGCAGATGATCGACGCGCACGTCTACGTCGAACCCGACCCGCTGCCGCCCGTCAGCGGGGTGCTGCCCGAGGTCAACGAGGTCTGCAACCGGTGCCTGGCCAAGGACCCCGACGCCCGGCCGAGCGCCGCCGAGGTCGCCGCCGTGCTCGCCGACGCGGCCGGGATCGTCCCGCCGCCCATCGACGATCTGCCCGAGCCGGATGCGTACCCGTCCGGGTCCGGGGACACGCCGGTCGCCACCGAGCCGGGCCCCGACGGGCAGGAGGTCGAGCCGCCGGCGACCGGGTCCGGGCCGCTGCGACGGCACCGGCGGGCGGTGGCCGCCGCCGTGGTGGGCGCGCTGGTCCTCGCCGCCGTCATCACCTCCGCGCTCGCCCTGTCCGGCGACGAGCCCGAGGCCGGGCCCCGGGCGGACGCCCAGAGCGAGGCGCCGGCGGTCTCCCCGGCGCCCTCCTCGGCCGGGCCGCCCGCACCGTCCGCCCGCCCGACGCCGAGCGCGGTCCCCGCCGGACCGGGCGCACCGGCGACCTCCGCGACCGCCGGTCCGGCGTCGCCGCCCCCCGGCCCCGTCACCACCCCGGCGGTGACGACCACGCCGCCCGAGACGCCGCCCGGGCCCGGCGCCCCCGTGCGCTCCGCCGGTGGCGTGGCGTGGGTGCTGTGCGACGGGAAGAAGGCGCAGATCGCCCGGCTGGACCTCGCCCCCGGCTACGCGACCACCCAGTACCAGCCGGGACCGGCCGACGGGGTCAAGGCCGTCCTCGACTCGGTCACGAACCGGAGCGAGATAAACGTTCGCTGCATGGAAGGAAAGCCGGCCGCGACCGTCAAGGAGACGCCGAAGAAGGCATAGCGGCCGCCGGGGTCAGCGCACGGCCGGCTCGACGGTGAGCGTGCCGGCCACCGTGTCGATCGTCGCCTTGGCCCCGATCGGCACGGTCAGCTGGCCGTTGCCGTGGCCGATGCGCAGCCCGCCGAGCACCGGCACGCCCAGGTCGGTGAGCCGGTCGGTGACCGCCTGGGCGGCGGTCCACCCGCTCGAGCCGTCACCGGCGGCGTTGAACTGCCCGATCGCGACACCGGCGATCCGGTGCAGCGCGCCGGTCCGGCGCAGCTGGGTCAGCATGCGGTCGTAGCTGTACGGCGCCTCGCCGGTGTCCTCGAAGAGGAAGATCGCGCCGTCCAGGTTCGGGAACTCGCCGCACCCCACGCTCGTCTCGATCATGGTCAGGTTGCCGCCGAGCAGCGGGCCGGACGCGACGCCCGAGCCCTTGCCGGGGAGGTTCACGGCCGAGCTCGGCTCCGCCGGGTCGCGCGCGATGACGATCGGATCGGTGGTCATGAGGGCCTTGCGCATCGACTCGACCGAGTCCGGCCCGGTGCGCGTATCCGTCCAGGTGGCGAGCGGGCCGTACAGGCTCACCAGCCGGGCCGACCGCCAGAGCTTGGCGTGCAGGACGGTCAGGTCGCTGAAGCCGATGAAGACCTTCGGGTCGCGGCGCGCGGCCGCCACGTCGAGCCCGTCGATGACGCGCTGGGTACCGTAGCCGCCGCGGGCGCCGAACACGCACCGCACGCCGGGATCGCGGAACGCCGCGTTGAGGTCGGCCAGCCGGTCGGCGTCCGTGCCGGCCAGATAGCCGCACTGGTCGTACACGTGCTCGCCGTACTCCACGACCAGCCCGAAGCTCTCCAGGATCTGCTGGCCCCGGACCAGCCGCCCGTCGCCCGGATAGGCCGGCGCGACGACACGCACCCGGTCGCCGGGCTTCAGCGCAGGCGGGTGGAGCGCCGGCCCGCGAGCCTCGGTGACCGGCTCGGCATTGGCCGGGTCACCACCCACCGCGGCGCCGAGTGCGACCCCTCCGGCGACGACCGCGCCGGAGCGCAGCAACCCGCGACGTGACACCGAGCGGCCCACTTGCTGATCCACAGTGCCTCCCTCATCCATCGACGGATGAGCATACGCGGCAACGGTTGCAGTTCTACACGATCCACCGTTCGGAGGATGCAGGTCTCGTATGATCGGGTGACGGCCAGCATCGCGGTCCACGCCGTGCCGGTCGGTGGTGACGCAGGCGTGGTGGTGGCCGGCGGCGATGCCGGTGACCGTGCGCTAGCCGGCATCGGCCTCAGACACGGTGAAAACCAGCGGCTCGGCCAGGACACGGCCACGGAACAGGTAGGCCGGGGCGACCACGAAGGACACCGTGCCGTCCGGCTCGCAGCTGGCCCAGGGCCGGCCGGCACCGTCGGCGAGCGGCTCGCCGCGCGGCACATCCTCGGCGAACGCGGCCTGCCGTACCGTGCCGGCCAGTCCGGCGGTGAGGCGGCGGGCCTGGCCGCAGGCGCCCTCGACCGCACGGCGCTCCGGCCCGGTGAGCGGATCGCCGTCCCCGCGCAGCCAGTCGGCGACGTCCTGCTCGTCGGCGCGGCCGGCGATGGTCAGCCGGACCAGCTCGCGGACCATGCGAGCCTGCGCCACCGCACCCTCGGTCCCGGGACGGGTGCCTCGGACCCGGGCCCACCGCAGGCGGGCGAGCTGGCGTAGCTGCTGGGTGATGAGGCTGTGGTACAGCTTGGCGAGGCTGTCGTGCAGCAGGTCGTCCTCGTCGAAGCCGCCGGACAGGGCGACGAGGCGGGTGCGCAGGTTCGCCGTCTCGGCCTGCAGCTCCACGATCTCGGCCTGCAGCTCCGCCAGCTTCTTCGCTCGGTCGGCCTCTTCGGCGGCCTCGATGGTCGGTGGCTCGGCCGCGGCCGGGACCTGCAGCGCGAGCAGGCGGTCACGGGTGTCAGCAGCGGCCGCGACAGCGCGGAACCAGCGGAACACGAACTCCTCCTTCGTTCTCAGACTAGATCGAGGGCCTCGGCCTGGTCCGCGTCGCCGACCGGCATGTCGACCCGGAACGTGGCCCCGGTGTCGAGCGCCGTCGCCGTGGCGGTGATGGTGGTGTCGCCGAAGACCAGGTCCAGTCGCACCTTGCGGTCCGCCGGCGGCTGCCCGACGCTGTGACTGATGTCGATCGTCGTCTCGCCGAGTTTCACGACGCCGGGCTCGGTGACGTACTGCGGGTCGGGGTCCCGGCTGGCGAAGAACGTCACCTGCAGCGTGGGCGTCTCGGCCGAGGACGGGGTGAGCACCTTGCGGTACGGCTGGTCGCGCTGGACGGCCTGGGAGCGGCGGACGGCGACCTGGAATCGGTCCCGGATCAGCTTCTGCCCGTCGGGACCCCAGATGATGTGGTGCCGGTTGTCCTCGGTTCCCTCCCGGAACCGCAGCGCCATCTGGAAGCCGTAGGTCAGCCGGGACCGGCGCTCGGTGATGAGGTTCGGGTCGTAGCAGAAGTGCACCGCGCCGTGCACCACGGCCTCCCGCGGCTCGGTCGGCCGGGCGACCTTCGCCCGGCCCTTGAGCGCATGGCTGATCCGGGCGTGCAGATAGTCGCTGGCCGAGAACCCGCCGACGAGAACGACCGTGATGGGCTCGCCCGCGACCTGCTCGTTCAGCTCGTCGAACGCGCGCCGGACCATCCGGACGATGGGGTCGACGACCGCGTCGAACAGCGCCTGCGTCTGCTCGGCGGTGGCCAGCAGGGTGCGCGGGTCGTCGTCGGCCTCGTCGATGAGGCGCTGCCGTACCGGCTTCGGCAACAGCTTCCACAGCGGTTCGGGGATGTCGATGATGGTGGCGCCCGAGACAACCGGCCGCCCGTCGTCGCCGGTGGCCACGCCCACGTGCCGCTTGACCTCTTCCCAGCGGTTCTCCACCGCATTGAGCAGGTCGCCGTGCTCCCGCTCCAGCCAGTCGAACACGTCGGGGGCGAGCCGCTGCCGCAGCAGGTTCTGCCGGAAGGCCTGGTTGATGTACTGCGAGCCGAGCGCCGCTCCGGAGCTGCCGGTGCCGATCTCGGCCAGCCGGAGCCGACCCCCGTCCATAGTGGAGGCGAATGCGGAGATGTCGATGGTGC
Source organism: Dactylosporangium sp. McL0621 (assembly GCF_049995355.1). Lineage (NCBI taxonomy): Bacteria > Bacillati > Actinomycetota > Actinomycetes > Micromonosporales > Micromonosporaceae > Dactylosporangium > Dactylosporangium sp. McL0621. Next base: position 5,349,283 of record NZ_CP188259.1, on the reverse strand, counting down.
CGCCCCCGCAGTCGACGATCATGAACCGCTGCTCGTTGCCGGTCCACCACGTCCGGCCGGGGCTCAGCCGCCCGGAGTCCAGGACGCAGTACACCGCGGCGGTCTCGGGCTCGATCGCGATGACTACCTGATCGGCGGGGCCGAGCCCGGCCTTCGCGGCGGCTTCGCGCATTGTTCGCTTCTGCGCGTCGGACCAGATCGCCGGCACGGTGATGCACCACTGGATGTCCTGCTCGGTCAGGCCCGTCTGCTTCGTCACCTGCGCGACCGCGTGTTTACGCATCTGCTCCAGGGTGGAGGCGATGAACCGGTGCACCAGCCGCTCCTTGCGGAGGTCGACGATTCCGTCGCTGCGCGTCACGTCACGGTTCGTCGGGCGGGTGCTCAGCGCCATCTTGAACGCGTGCGCGTAGCCGTGCAGGCCGAGCTCCTCGCGCTTGTACGGCGAGCTCAGCCACCACAGGGCGTGGGCCTCGTAACCCCACGCCACCGGGCGGTTCTGCTCATCGACGACCAGAGCGGACAGGTCCTTGATCGAGTCACTGGGCGCCTTGGGCCAGTTCTGCTCGTGGATGACCCGGCGGTTGCGCGGGTCGTCGTTCTCGGGGCTGACCAGCGTCCAGGCGAAGCCGCTGCCGTGCGTGCCGAAGTCGATCGCGACGACGGCCTTCGCCTTGCCGTTCCGGCCCGGTACGGCCTGGGCCTCACGGGATTCGCTGTTGTTGAGCGCCTTGGAAATCCTGAGGTCGGCCGGCACGTTGTGGTCCTTCGCGGATGGCTGCGTACCCACGGGAGCACGGCCGACGGCGGCGCGCGGCGCGGCCCCGAGCGCCTCCTCCACCTCCAGGATGCCTTCGTCGAGCGCCGCGATCTCATCGTCGTCGTCATCGATCGCAACGACGTCGAGCAGGTCGGCGCGGGCCGCACGGAAATCCGCCAGCGCCTCGGTGAGCCGGTCGTGCTTGCGCAGAAGCTTGCCTCGCACGGTCAGCGCCTGCGAACGCATACGGCGGCTCGCGTCGGCGTCGGTCAGCTCGACGAGGCGTCCGGCCCGCCGAACGGCATTGCCGCCGGCCCGCAGGGCGTCCTCGTCACGTCCGGACAGGCTCAGCGCCACCATCTCCACCATCTCAGCTCGAATCAGCTCGGCGAGGAACCGATCGGAATCTTCCGCGGCCAGGGCCTCGTAGGTGCGGCGAGCCTCGGTGGCCGGGCCGAGGGCGGCGCTGCCGTCCTCGAGATGCTCGAACATCAGGTCAACCTTCTGGATGAGCAGGTCGGCGATGAGGGCGGCCCGGGTGGGCGCCTCGATCCGGCGCATCTTGGCGATTACCGCATCGAACACCTCCACGGCGTCTCCGGCCCGCCCCGCACCGGCGAGCACGATGGCCTGAGCCGAGGCCGCGGGCAGCAGCATCGGCCAGTTGACGCTGGGTCGCTGCTGAAAGAGCTCATCGACGACTCCGGCGACGATCGAGACCTCGCGCAGCACGTCATCGTCCGGTTGCATGGCAGCCCATATGAGGCGCTGCATCACGTAGATGAAGCCGTACAGCTCGGGCGCCTCGTCGAAGAGGCGCCGCGTCCGGTCGAGCGCCTCGGCGAGATAGCGCTCGGCGGCGGCCTCGTCATAGTCCGCGACGGCGATCGCGGCGTGATGCCGGACGGTCGCACCCAACAGGCGGACGCGCTCGGCCGGCTGGTCCGGCAGGGCATCCACCGCGCCGACAGCCGCAACGGCGAGCCGGAAGGCCTCCGGCCCGTCGCCGTCCATGGAGTGCAGGGCGGCGAGCAGCGCGGTGTGCATCGCGTACTGCTCGGAGCCGAGCTCGCTCAGTTCGCGGGCCCGGGCCGACGCCCACTGGGCCCCCGAGACGTCATCCATCGTCATCGCGAGCACCGCCCGGAGCGTGAGCGCCTCCAAGGCGGCCTTCACCGGAAGCCGGTCGACCTCGGCCACTGTGGCGTCGAGCAGCTCCAGTGCCTCCAGCGGCTTGGCCGCGGCCATCAGTACCTGCGCCAGGATGTTCCGCGACTCGGCGAGGGCCGGAGCAAAATGGTCGGGATTCATGGACTCCTGGGCGGCGTCCTCGACCGCATACACCGCTCGCTGCGCCGAGTCCAGCGCACCCTCGACGTTGCCGGTGTAGGCCCGAACCAGCGACTGGGAACTGAGGATCTTGCCGAGCTGCAGGTGCCGGCTCCCCGCGGGAAGGCGGGCCGCGAAGCTCGTCATTCTTGCGGACAGCGGCAGCGCCGCGTCGGGTTGGCCCGCCCGGAGCCGCGCCAGCGTCGCCTTCTGCAGCAGGTCGATGAACGTGTCCTGGTCCTGCTCCCGCTCGGCGTACTGCGCGGCCTGTTCGTACACCGCGGCCGCCAACGCCTGCATGCGGCTCCCGAGCGGGTAGTCCAGCCGGGTCGCCGCGACCGCCGCGGCCGGCACCTGGATGATCGACAGCGCCGCGGCCAGCCGATCCGGCAGCGGGTCGGACACCGGATCCGGCGGCGCCGAGTCGATCGCGATCGCCTGCTCGAGCAGTGCCGTGAGGTGTTCGGCGAGGATCCGTTCCAGTGCCGCCGACGCCTTGCCTCGGGCCGTCGGGTACGGCGATGCGGACATCCGCAGCAGGATCTCGAGCATCCGGGAGCGGTGGGCCGGGGCGTCCGCCGCGGCGAACAGCTTGTCGACCTTGAGGTTGTCCAGCAGCCGCCGCTCGACCAGTCGCTCGCCGAGCAGGTCGGGCTGCACCGGGGGCAGGAAGCCCTCGTCGGCGTACAGCTCCCCCATCCGCTCGGCGATCGCGGTGGCCACGCCGAGCTTCTGGTTCAGCCCGTGGGCGAGCGTCAGCAGCCGTCCCGCGTCGTCGGCCGAGAACGCCTCCACCGCGGTGGCGATCGCGAAGCAGTCCTCCCGGGTGTCCCGGTTGTCGGTGAACTTGGCCAGCGCCGGCTCCCAGATCTTCGCGTCCTCGCGGGACAAGAGCTGGTCGAGCAGTTCGTACGCGCGCGCGTCCGGGTCCGTCGCGCCGTCTCCGTCCGGCTCGTCCTGCAGGTCGGCGAGTGCCTGGGCGTGCACCAGCAGCGGGGTCGGGAACGCGGCCAGGGTTCGGGACCCGACGGGTCGTTCGACGCCGCGCAGAGCGGCGAACGCGGCCGATGCCGTCGCGTAGTGCTCGGCCCGTTCGGCCTCGGTGAGCTCGTGCGCCTGGAGCTGGACGACCTCGGCCGGCTTCAGATAGTTCGTATGCATGACGGCCTTGAGCCGCTTGATGAACAGGTCCGCGGAGCGGACGAGAAACAGGATCCGGACCGGCTCCTTGCGGTCGGTGACCATGGCCGACTCGATGAACTTCGCCGCCGGCTCCGCGCTGTTGTCCACGTAGTCCTGCACCAGGAGCACGGGCATGCGCAGATTTGCCAGATCCGCGCTGACCGGCTCACTGCTGGCCTCCGCCGGACCGGCGACCCAGCCATCGGCGATCGCGCGCCGGCAGAGCTCCGCGGCCGTACGGCTCTTCCCGCTGCCCGCCGGGCCCGTGAGGACCGCGAAGCTGACCCGGGCCGTGGGCGTGGCCAGCCATTCGGCCAGCACGGCGAGCGTTTCGTGGCGGCCCATGAACGGGACCACCTGGTACTCGGCCCGCAGCGGCCTGATCCACGAGGTCAGCAGGGACTCCCGGATCGCCGCGGTCATCATCGGCGCAAAGCTGCTGACCTTGAACGCCTGGGCGGAGCCCATCCGGAACGCGAGCAGATTGCTGAGGAACTGCTGGGCGCCGCCGCCGCGCCAGCCCGCGGGCAGGGCCGCACGCAGCCGCGAGTCGGCAAGGAGCAGTCGCATCGGCACCGCCTCGAGCCGGCGGCCGCCGAAGCCGCGGTGATCGGCGACGATCACGCCGAGCATCGCGCCGCCGACGGTGAAGAGCGCCGCGCCGGAGAAGCCCGACCATCCGGCGTCGTCGACCGGAACGGCGGACGTCACGTCGACCGAGATCACGTTCCGCGCGCCGGAGAGCGGCGCGCTCATCCCGCGTATCCCCTCGGGCCTGCGTTCGTCACCCTCTCGCTGCACCCTCGGAAAACCGGTCGTGAGCACCTCGACCGGCTCGTCGACATCGTTTATCGCGATCATCGAGGTCTCGTCGGACTCGTCCCGGTGGACCCGGAGCAGCGCGACGTCGAGCGACTCGTCGTCGGGCCGGATGATCTCCGAGACCGTGAGGTCACCGCCGGTCAGCCGGGCGACCCGCAGGCCGTCCGGGCCGTCGAGGCCGTCGAGCAGGTGCCGGGCCGTGACCACCAGGCCGGGGGCGACCAGATAGCCCGAGCCCCGCCGGGGCGGGACGGCGTCCAAGCTGACGCGGACGACCTGCTCCGTGCGCTGCGCCATTACCACGCTCCCGGATCGCCGCCGCGGCGATTGACGTTCGTAAAACTGATTTGAGGGTCACGCTAGGTGCCGCTCCACGCGGAACACAGGGGACTCATCACCAGAATGCGCTGCACGTTCGGCCAAGTGCGCTGCCGTCGGCATTCCGGGTAAGGTCCATTGCCGGCGCCAATCAACTCACATTCTTCAATGTATGCCTGGGAGCCCGCATGAGACCCTCCGCCCGGGGAGAGCTGACCATCTCGGACGCCATCCATTCGTTGCGGTCACAACTGCGCGACGCGGCGGCCTGGGCCGAGGGCGAGGAGCTCACGTTCGCCCTGGACTCGGTCGAGGTGGAGCTGCAGCTGACGGTCAGCCTGGCCCGGAAGGGCGAGGCCAAGGTAAGCCTGTGGACGGTCGTCACCACCGGTGGCGACATCAACCACACCCAGGGCCAGACCCACACGGTGCGCCTGAAGCTGACCCCCCGGCCCGGCAAGAATGGAGGCAGACTGCAGCTCAGCGACGAGGACTGAATTCCCACGTCTCTTTGACGGATGGACTGCGCCGAGCGTCGACACGACGGCGTGCGCATGGCGGGAAAGGACTGACCTTAAAGTGCGCCGGCCTGGCCGGGGCGTGATGATGTCGGGCCGTCCGGGTGATCGATTGATGCGCGGAAATCGATACCGTTCATCGCATGGCCGACACGGTCCACATGTCGAACGTCCGGGGTGTTCTGGTTGGTGACGACAACGTCCAGAACAACCATTTCGGCGGAGCCGGACCGGTCGATCCGGAGGTGCTGCTGCGTCACGTACGCGAGCTGGCGCCCGCGCACCTGGAAGGACGGGACGCCGAGCTGGCCGAGCTGGCCGCGTTCTGTCGCGGCGCCGAGGCGTGCGCGCGGTGGGAGGCCGAGCCGTGGGCCGGCAAGACGGCGCTGCTCGCCACGTTCGTGCTGCACCCGCCCCAGGACGTCGATGTCCTGCACTTCTTCGTCCGCGCCGGTGAGTCGGCCTGGAACGACAGCCGTGCCTTCGCCGCGTCGCTGCACGCGCAGCTCGTCACGCACCTCGGAGCGCAGATGTCCGGTACCGATGACCCCGGCCTGTTCCAGAGCGAGGTCGCGGTCATGCTCGACCGGGCGGCGGAGCGGGCGGACGCGGCGGGTCGCCGCCTGGTGCTCGTCGTCGACGGCATCGACGAGGACCAGAGCCGCAACCGGACGCCGGTACTGCCCAGCATCGTGACGCTGCTGCCCGCGGTACCGCATCCGGCGCTCAGGATCATCCTGACCGGCCGCGAGCAGCTCGACCAGGCCACCGATCTGGTCGACACGGACCATCCCGCGCTGCGCGCCCAGGTGCGCAGGCTCAGCGGGTCGGCCCAGGCCGCCTCGATCAAGCGGACGGCCCGGCTCGAGTTCGACGTCATGACGCGCAGCGGGCAGCTGGCCGACGACCTTCTCGGGTTCACGGTCGTCTCCGAGGGCGGAATCCCGCTGGCCGACATCGCCGCGCTGGCCGAGGTCAGGGAACACCTGGTGCGTGAGTTGCTGGTGACCGTGGGAGGCCGGACCCTACGATCGACCGGGTTCCCCGACGGCGGCGAGGGATTGGTCTTCACGCACAACGACCTGCGCGAAGCCGCGATCAACGGGCTGGGCGCCGCCATGATCGCCCGGTACCGGGCCCGTGTGGCGGCCTGGGCGGCCACGTACCGCGACCGGAGGTGGCCCGGCCAGACTCCGTTCTTCCTGGCCGCCCGGTACGGCCGGATGCTCGCCGATGCCGACGACGTGGATGCACTCACCGACCTCGCCCTCGACGCCGCCCGCCACGGCATGCAACGCCGCCGGCTCGGCGGGGACGGCCCGGCGCTCGGCGAGATCGGCGACGCTCAGCGGTTGTGGTGCCGGCGGGACTCGCCCGATCTGGACCGGGTCGCCCGGCTGGCCCGCACGCGGTGGGAGCTGACCCGGCCGAACCTGTACCTGCCCGAGCACCTACCGGCAACGTGGGCCCTGCTCGGCCGCGTGCCGGAGGCGATGGCTCAGGTCGGCGCCATGGACGACGGCGAGCACCGAGCGGCCACCGAGCGCCGGCTGTTCGCGGCGCTGCTGCAGCGCGGCGACTGGGCTCGCGCCGCGGCCCTGACCGGGTCGCCGGAGGATCTCTACGTCGTCGCCCTGACCATGGCGGAGCGGGGGCTGTCCGACGGCGATGACCTCATCGCCCAGGCCGTCGCCGCCGGACTCACCGACGCGCCGATCGGCTACGCCCGGACCCGCGGCGAGGACTACGCGCGCACGCTCGATCCGGACCTCCGCGACGCCGCGTTGTTCCAGGTCGTCGGCGGGCTGGCCCAGCGGGGCGAGCTGGACGAGGCGCGCCGGGTCGCGGGCGGGATTCGCGACGAGGTGTTCCGCGCGTTCGGCCGGCTGATCGTCATCGACAACGGTGACGGGACAATCAACGAGGGGCAGTACCGCCGGATGAGCGCCCTGGCCGAGCGCAACCCGTACCTGCGGGAGGGCTTCCTCGCCACGCTCTCCCGGTGTCTGGCCCGGGCGGGGCAGATCGTGCCCGCTTGGAGGATCGTCTCGCGGGCGCTGACCGAGCCGGACGAACCCTGCCTGGACCTGGTCGGAATCCTTGCCGACAGCGGCGATTTCGACAATGCCGAGAACATCGCGCGGATAGCCGGCACGTCCGGCGCTGGCGACCTGCTGTGCGAGCGGTATGTCGACGCCGGCCAGACCGAACGGGCGCTCGCGTTCGGCCGGTCCCTGCCCGACACGACCAGACAGGCACGGGCCGCGGCCATCATCGGAGCGAAGCTCATAGCCCGGGGCGACCCGCGCGGCCGCGCGACCCTGGAGGACGCGCGGAGCCTGGCCCTCACCACCGAGAACCGCTCGCTCGCCTCCGTGGCGATCCTTTCGGCGCGCAGCGGGGACTTCGAGGCCACGCTGCGGCTCCTGCGGCTGATGCCACGGGATGAACTGATCAGCGCGGTGCATCCGATCGCCCAGGGCGGCCACGAGGTTGCGCTGCGCGCGCTCGAGCTGCTCGACGACCCGGTCGAGCGGGCCGAGGCCGCATTGACGCTCGCGGAGGCGGCCATCGCCCGCGACCGCCCCGAACTGGCCCGGCAGGCGGTGCTGCTGGCCCTCCAGGAACAGCTCACCGACGCGGAACTGGCGTTCGACGATCCGGACTTCGACCCCGCGGGCCTCGACCCCGATGACCTGGTCAACGCGTCCGAACTGCTGGCCCGGGCGGCCTGGCTGCTCGTCCGGGCCGGTGCGGCGCAGGACGCACGCCGGGTCGCGGCCCAGGCCGAGGCGGCTTCCCGGCTCGGCGATGACACGGAGTATGCCGACGTCAAGACCGGGCTGCTGGCCATCGGACTGGCCTGGCTCGGCGACCTCGCCGCCGCGGAGGACGCGGTGTTACGCATCACCGACCACCAGCCCCGCATCGAGGCGACGGCCGTCATCGCGGTCATCGCCGCGGAACAGGGAGAAGACGAGGCGGCCATCCGGCTCGCCGCCGGCATCCAGGACGACGAGGCCGGCGGGGAGACCCTGCTGGCGGTCACCGATCTGCTCGCCAAGGCCGGTCGGCTGCACAACGCCTCCCGCGCGGCGCAGCTCCTTGCGGACGGCATCGGCCGGGCCAAGGCGCTCGCGGCGGTCGCCGAGGCCTATGCCACAAGCGATCCGGAGTACGCCGAGACGCTGGCGCACCACGGGATCGCGCTGCTGACGCCGCAACGCGACATTGCCCTGGCCGAGGTGGCCGCCGCGCTCGCCGCCATCATGGTCCGGACAGGGAGTCCCGAGCAGGTCGCCGTGGTCGAGCGGCGGCTGCCGGACGGGCTTCAGCGCGCGCTGTTCCACGCCGAGCTCGCGGCCCGGGCCGGCGCCGACCACGCCCGCAAGGCGCAGCTCCTCGCGACAGAGCTGATGGATCCGCGCGACCGGGGTCTCGTCTACGCGCAACTCGTGCACGCCTGGGGCGAGCTCGGCGACGGCCCGATGGTCAGACACATGGTCGACGCCGCCGTCGACCTGGCCCGATCGGCGCCCGCCCGCAGTGACACCTGGTTCTCGTTTGCGCTGGCGTACGGCATCGAGGCGCTCTGCCGGACCGGGCAGCCCGACCGGGCGGAGCGGCTGGTCGCGGACGCGCCCCCGTCGCCGTCCGGTCGCATGCAGGTCTTTCTCGCCGCAACACTGGCCCGGGCCGGTTACGCCGATGCCGCGGAACGTGTCGCTGACGCATGTGGCGACGGGCACGATCCGGCGTGGGCGTGGAACCGGCTCGAGCCGGCCCACACCGACGTCCGGGACCTGGCGCTCGCCGAGGTATCGACCGCCTTGGCAAGGGACCCGGACCGCGCCCTGCGGATCGCCCGGCGCATCAACGCCCCGGCACAGCGTGCCGGCGCTCTCGCCGCGATCGCGCTCGATCTGTTCAAGCGCCGGCGGCCGGTGCGTGCCCGGCGGGTGCTGACCGAGGCCTGGTCACTCGGCGAATGGGAGGCGCCGCTGCAGGTGCTGGCGCAGATCGCCCCGGAGACGGCCCGCACGGTACTCGCGCAGCCCTGACATCACCCCGCGCGCGCCGGATTCTCGTTCAGTGCCGCCGCCGTTCGTGGGTGCGGCCCGTGTGGAGGCGTTCGACGTGGCCGCAGTAGCACTCGAGGTCGATCAGCACGCCGGCGTCGGTGTTGCGAAGGCTGCGGATGCGCCGCTCGGAGAGCAGGACGCGGGAACGGTGGGCCGGGCAGTCGATGACGAACATGTCCTCAGCCTGCGCCGCGGCGGCATCGGCCAACAGTGGCAGACCTGCATAGGATCGCCGATTTTCTGCCATCATGGGTGGCGTGGGTACCCCATTCACCAGCGTCGCCGCGTATGTGGCCGACGGCACCGGCGCGCTGGGCGTCGGCATCGCCAGCGAGATCTTCGGCTTCGACCGCCGGCCTCGCGGCGGCCCGGGGTTCGACTTCGCCGTCTGCGCCGACCGGCCGGGGCCGGTGACCACGGACAGCGGGCTCAAGGTGGTGATCGAGCACGGCCTGGACCGGCTCGCCGCCGCCGACCTCGTGCTGGTGACCTCCTGGGACGCGTTCGGCCTCGAGCCGTCGCCGGAGGCGCTGGCGGCGATCCGGACCGCGTACGAGCGGGGCGCGACCGTCGCCGGCTACTGCACCGGCACTTACGTGCTGGCCGCGGCCGGGCTGCTGGACGGGCGGCGGGCCACCACGCACTGGCGGTGGGCCGCGGCCATGGCGGAGCGATTTCCCGCCGTCGCGGTGCTGCCGGAGGTGCTCTACGTCGACGAGGGCCGGGTCGTCACCGGGGCGGGCGGCGCGGCGGGCGTCGACATGTGCCTGTATCTGCTGCGCCGCGAGTACGGCGCCTCCGTGGCCAACGAGATCGCCCGCGACATGGTCGTGCCGCCCCACCGCGACGGCGGCCAGGCCCAGTACGTGGCGGCGCCGGTACCGGTCGACTGCGACGACGAAAGGCTGGCCGGGGTGCTCGCCTGGGCCCGCGACCACCTGGACGGCCCGTTGACGGTGGAGACGCTGGCCACCCGGGCGCTGATGAGCCAGCGCTCGTTCGCCCGCCGCTTCACGGCCGCCACGGGCTCGACGCCGCACGCCTGGGTGCTCAGCCAGCGGCTGAACCGCGCGGAGGAGCTGCTGGAGACGGCCGGCCTGTCGATCGAGGAGGTCGCCCGGCGCGTCGGCTTCGGCACCGCCGCGACCCTGCGTGAGCAGTTCGTCCGCCGCCGCGGCGTGCCGCCCCGCGACTACCGCAAGGCCTTCTCGAGCTGACGGAGCGGCGTCAGGAGACCGCCGCCCGCACCACGTCCTCGGCGAAGGCCACCGCCGCGGCCGCGCTGCCCCGGTTGCCCAGCGCCGCGCCGTTGGTGTTGGCGCCGTCGATGATGAGGGCGAGCCGATCGGCCAGCGCCTTCGGATCGGCCGCGCCGGCTCGCTCGGCCAGGTCCAGGAGCAGGTCCTGGACGACGGTGAAGTGCCGCACCGCCACCGGGTGGACGGGGTGGGCGGCGTCGGGGAACTCGGCGTGCGTGTTGTGCACCGGGCAGCCCCGGTACCCGGGCGCGGTCGCGTGCTCCACCGTGGTGCGCACGATCGCGACGAGCTGAGCCGCCGGGTCGTCCGGGAACGGCGCCGTCGCGGCCTCGATCATCGCCGTCCAGGCGTCGCGGCACCGCCCGAGATAGGCCACCACGAGCTCGTCCTTGGTCGCGAACTCGCGGTACAGCAGGTTCTTGCCGCAGCCGAGCTCGTCGATGACCTGCTGCAGGCCGACGGCGTGCACGCCGTACGTGTCGAAGAGCCGCGTCGCGGCATCGAGAATCCGCTGCCGTGCGGTCGGGTCCGGTCTGCGTGCCATGGCTGCCTCCGCCGACCATCATAACGGACTGATTGGTCCGCCATCCTTGACAGCCCGGGCGCGGCGTTGCCAGACTCGGACCGATCGGTCCCGGACCGTTCGGTCCCGCTTGAAGGGGTACACCATGGATCTGCAGCTTTCCGGCAAGACCGCCGTCGTCACCGGCGGCAGCAAGGGCATCGGCCTCGAGGTCGTCCGCACCCTCCTGAGCGAGGGCATGCGCGTCGTGACCGGGTCCCGCACCATCACGGACGGCCTGCGTGCCACCGCCGCCGTCCCGGTCGCCGTCGATCTGTCCACACCGGACGGTCCGGCCACACTCATCGACCGCGCCCTGGCCGAACTGGGCGGGATCGACGTGCTGGTCAACAACGTGGGCATCGGCGACGCCGCCGACGTGGCCCAGGGCGCCCTGCTCAACCTCGTCGACCTGCCCGACAGCGCCTGGCAGCACACGTTCGACCTGCACTTCTACACCGCGCTCCGAGCCACTCGCGCGGCTTTGCCGAGCCTCATCGAGCGCCGCGGTACCGTCATCAACGTCTCCTCGGCCGGCGCCCGCCTGGTCACCGCCGGGCCCGTCGACTACAACGTCGCCAAGGCCGCGCTCAACGCGCTGACCAAGGTGATCGCCGAGCAGTTCGGCCCGCAGGGCGTCCGGGCGATCACCGTCGCCCCCGGGCCGGTGTCCACCGGCGTCTGGACCGACCCGGACGGCTTCATCGCGCACGTCGCCGCGCAGCAGGGCCTCCCCCACGACGCCTTCGCCAAGCAGCTGATGGCCACGCTCGGCGCGTCGACCGGCCGGCTGAGCACACCCGCGGAGGTCGCCCGGCTGATCGCGTTCGCCGCCTCGCCGAACAACATCACCGGCGCCGAGTACCTTATCGACGGCGGGGTGGTGAAGAGCGCCTGACGTTTATCGGTTGACGCCTCGGCTAACCGATGTAACCGTTACGGTGGTTACGTCGCCGGATGGTGGCGGGGAATGGAGGCGCCGGGTGGCACCGCACAGTTCCGGCGAGGCGGCGATCCTGCTCTCGTCGGCCGTGTACGGCATCAGCGCCACCGTGTCGGTGGTCGCGCTGGACGCGGTGCGCCCGGCCGACCTCCTGGCCGTCGAGCTCATCGGCGCCGCCGCGGTGCTCCTCGGCGTCGCGGCGGCGCGCGGGCGGCTGCGGCGGCGCGGCGCCGTGCGGAACCTGCTCCTCGGCAGCCTGTTCCCCGGCGCGACGTTCCTGCTGGCCGACCTCGGGCTGGCGCGCACGAGCGCGTCCAGCGGCAGCCTGCTCGTGGCCGTCGACCCGTTGCTCTCCGTGCTGCTGGCCGTCGTCGTGCTCGGTGAACGGCTGCGCGGCCGGGCCGCCGCCGCGCTCGGCATCGGCCTCGCCGGCAGCGTCCTCGTGGCGCTCGGGCCCGGCGCCGGCGGTACCGACGCCGGCTCTTCCACCGGCAACCTCCTGGTGCTCGGCGCCGTCGCGGCGGGTGCGGTCTTCCTGGTCGCCAGCCGCCGCTACAGCGCGGACGACGACGGCGACGGCTTCGGCGCCGGGGCCTGGCAGACGGCCGGCGGCGCGCTGAGCACGGCGCCGTTCGTCATCGCCTCCTGGAGCGGCGGCGGCAGCCGGCTGGCCACGGCGGGCGTCGCGGCGTGGACGGCGTGCATCGGCGTGGTGCTGTGCGGCGCGGTCGCCGGCGTCGCCTACAACCGCGGCATCGGCCGCGTGCCCGCCGCCCGGGCCGGGCAGCTGATGAACCTGACGCCGGTCGTCGGTACCCTGACCGCGGTCGTGTTCCTCGGCGACCGCCCGACCCTGCCGCAGCTGGCGGGCGGCGCGGCCATCCTCGCCGGCCTGGCCCTGTTCCTGCACACCACACCGAGCCCGCCCGACGACCCGCCCGGCCTTGCGGCGCCGGCCACCGCCGGTACAGCCGACCTGAACCTACCCGCCGTCGGAGGTGCCACGTGACCATCCCGGTCCGCTGCATTGCGGTCGCCGGCGTGGCGGCGGAGCGGCTGGTGCCGATCCTGCACGACGCCGAGGAGGACGACGAACGCATCCGGTCCGCGCTGCGCGACCCTTCCTGCCAGGCCTACGCGGCCCTGGACGGCGACGAGCCGGTCGGCGCGGCCGTGGTCCGCTGGGACGATCGGGAGCCCAGCGAGATCCTCTACATCGCGGTCGCCGCCGGCCGCCGGGGCACGGGCCTGGGCCGGCGGATCATCGCCGCGATCCTCGAGGAGCTGCCCGGGCACGGCCGGGAGCTGCTCGTCGGCACGGCCAACTGCGCGCTGGACAACATCGCCTTCTACCAGAAGTGCGGCTTCCGGATGCACTCGGTCAAGCGCGACTTCTTCGACTACATCCAGCCGCCGCTGCGCGAGCACGGGATCATCATGCGCGACATGATCGTGTTCGGCTACGACACCGGCGACGCGTCCGAGCAACCGGTGAAGCGCGTATAGTGGTTGCGTGGACGACGAGGAGCTGCTCATCGCGGTGGCCAACACCGCGCACGGCGCCGACGACGAGCTCGCCGACGGCCGGTCGGTGCGGCAGTGGTGGCAGGGCCTGGGCGGCCGGAGCGCGCCGCGGTCGGCCGACGCCGAGGCGGTCGCGCTCCTGCGCACCCTGCGGGCCGTGATCCGCGCCCTGGCGCTGCGGAACAACGGCATCGACAGCGCCGTGGACGCCGCCGCCCTGGACGGCCTCACGCTCCGGCCGGACCTGGGCGGCGGCGCTGCGGGACTGCGCGCCGATGCCGCCGGCGACCTCGCCCGCGACATCGGCGCCGCCACCGTCACGGCGTTGCTGCGCGCCTCCGCCCGCCCGTCGTGGCCGCGGCTGAAGGCGTGCCGGGGCGAGGACTGCCGGTGGGTGTTCCTCGACGGCTCCCGCAACACCTCCCGCCGCTGGTGCGACATGGCGGCCTGCGGCAACCGGGCCAAGTCCACGGCGTTTCGCAGCCGGCACCGCGGTACCGACGAAACGTGAGGCGGGACGCGAGCCGCCCGGATCAGTCCCGGGCGAACGCGTAGCCCACGATCACCGCCGCCGACACGATGATGTGGCCCGGCGCGAGGTCCGCCTCGAGGGCGTCGACGCTGCTCGCGGAGTGGCTGCGGTACCGCTGCGTATACGGCGAGTCCGAGTCGACGTCCTCGACGTGCAGGACGGCGCCGAGGCGCACGCCCGCCTCCTGCGCGTACAGCTCCGCCTTGCCCCGCGCCGCCGCGACCGCGCGCCGGCGGGCGGCGGCCCGCAGTTCGCGCTTCGTGGTGACATCGAAGTCGACGGCCTCGAGCTCGTTCGCCCCGGCCGCCACCACGTCGACGAGCAACGGCTCGACGTCGTCCAGATTGCCCGACTCAACGGCAAAGGCGGCCTGGCAGCGGTACCCGACCGGCCGATTCGTCCCGTCGACGTACTCCGTCGCCGTCTTGAGGTCGAGCCGCGACGACTGCACGTCCCCGTCCGCGACCCCGTGCTCGCGCAACGCGGCCCGCACCGCCCGGACCGCGCCGCGGGTCTCCGCGAACGCACCGGCCGGACTCTGCTCGATCCGCACGATCTTGAACCGGACCCGCACCAGATCCGGCATGGCCTTCACGCTCGCCGCGCCGAACGTGGCGATCCCCCATGGACGCTCAACCATCTGCATGCGGCGATGCTAGACACGCGACCCGAAGCGGATGGACTCCTCCGGTCGCCCGGTTTTCGCTACGGCACGAAGACGATGCGGTCGTCCGTCTCGGCCGTCCACGCCGGGCCGACCTCGGCGAGCGGCACCGCGCGGGCCCGCACGTCGAGAGCGCCCTCCGCCACCGCTACCGCCAGCCCCGGCAGCTCCGCGATGAAGTCGCGGGCGGGGACCGAGCCGATCCCGCTGCCGACGATCTGCAGCCGGGCCGAGCCCAGCGCGACCGACGGCACCGGCGCGGTCGCACCGCCCACCGACCCGATCTGGATCCAGGTCAGCGGGGCGGCGCGGTCCTTGCGGGCGGTGAGCATCGGGACCATGGCGCCGGCCACGGCCTCGCCCCAGACGTAGTCGACTACGACGTCGACGTCCGCCGCCTGCTCGAGACGGTCCAGCGTGCACGTCTCGTCGGCGCCCAGGGCGCGCAGTGCCTCGAGGCGCGCCGCGTCCCGCCCGGCGGCGATGACGTGCGCGGCTCCGAACAGCTTCGCGACCTGTACCGCCATCCGCCCGGCGTTCCCGGTGGCGCCGATGACGAGGACGCGCTGACCCGGGGCGAACTCGATACGGCGGCGCAGCGCCACCCAGGAGGACATCCCGGGGTTCATCGCGGCGGCGATGCGGACCGGGTCGACGCCGTCCGGCAGCACCACGCTGCGGCGGACGTCGATCACGGTCCGCTCCGCGAACGTCCCGAGCTTCGTGTCGTCGAGGGCGACGTAGCGCAGCCGCCCGGACCCGTCGCGCACGACACCGTCGGCGCCCGGCACGAGCGGGAACGTGCCGCTGCTGCTGTAGTGCGCGCCGGTGGCCTTGGCCCGGGTCAGGTGGTGCAGGCCGGCCGCGAGCACCTCCACGACCATCTCGTTGTCGTCGGCCGCGATCGGCTCCGGCTGAGCGTCAGCGTTGCGCGGTCGAGCCGCAGGGCGTGCGGCTGCCCGTGCGGGTCGACGCCCCGTTGGTCGCGGTGACCCGGAACGCGCCTACTGAACCGGAAAATGGTCGGCCCGGGCGTGCGCCGCCGCCGGCTGACCGCGGCGGCCGTCGCGCGGCACCCGCAGGACGAACCGGCCGCCGTGGGGCTGGTTCGGTGTGTAGCTGATGTCCAGCCCGCCGGCTTCGGCGAGCCGGGCGACGAGGTACAGGCCGAGGCCGGTGCCGGGTTTGGTGGTGGCGACGCCGCGGCCGGCGCGGGTGAACCGGTCGAACAGGTGCGGTACGAACTCGTCGGGAACGCCTTCGCCGGCATCGCGCACCTCGACCCGGATGTGGTCCTTGTCGTTGACCACGACGACCTCGACCGGCGGGGCGCCGTACTTGGTGGCGTTGCCGAGGAGGTTGCCGATGATCAGCTGGAGGTGGGCCGGGTCGGCCAGGCCGATCGTCTCGTCGGGGGCGGTCGCGGCGATCGGCTGGCCGTTCGTCGCGGTGTGCGTGGTCACCGCCTCGCGGACCGCGTGGGCGATGTCCAGGCGCAGGGGCCGGGCCACCAGCGCCCCGGCGTCCAGCTGCGCCAG
The DNA here is from genome assembly GCF_049995355.1 of Dactylosporangium sp. McL0621. Taxonomy (NCBI): domain Bacteria; kingdom Bacillati; phylum Actinomycetota; class Actinomycetes; order Micromonosporales; family Micromonosporaceae; genus Dactylosporangium; species Dactylosporangium sp. McL0621. The sequence continues at coordinate 5,333,250 of NZ_CP188259.1, read as the reverse complement.
CGTGAGGACCTCGGTGACCAGCCCGGCGGCGCGGTGCCCGGCGGCGGTCATCCGCTGCACGTACAGCTGCTTGTCCTGCTCGACGACGCCGTCCCAGTCGTCGAGCAGGACCTCGCCGAAGGTCACCACGGTCGTCAGCGGGGTGCGCACGTCGTGGCTGAGCATGGCCATGAAGTCGTGCACCTGGGCGTTGGCGCGCTGCAGCGCGGTGGCGCGTTCGTCCAGCTCGACGAGGTGCTGCTGCCGGTCGCGCTCCAGAGCGCGCTGGGCCGTGACGTCGATGACCTGGATCGCGACGTGCTGCGGCCGACCGGCCTGGTCGTGCAGACCGAACGGGAGCACCTGATCGCGCAGGCCGGACGCGACGCCAGCGAACGCCGGTTGCAGCACGCGCGCCGGCTGGAGAGCCTCGGCCAGCTCGCCGGCGGCGTGGCCCACGACTTCAACAACATCCTGGCCGTCATCAGCAACTACACCGCGATGGTCCTCGCGACGCTGGACAGCCCGGCGCCGGACCCGGGCGACCTGGCCGACGCCCGCACCGACCTGGGCCAGGTCAGCCGGGCCGCGGAGCGGGCCGCCCGGCTGACCAAGCAGTTGCTGGCGTTCGGCCGGCGCGACATCACCCAGGCCACCGTGCTGAGCCTCAACCACGTCATCGGTGACGTCGAGCAGATGCTGCGCCGTTCCCTCGGCGAGCACATCCACCTGATCACCGGCGTGGACCGCCGGCTGTGGCCGGTCCACGCCGACGCCGGCCAGCTCGAACAGATCCTGGTGAACCTGGCCGTCAACGCCCGCGACGCCATGCCCGGCGGCGGCACGCTGTCCATCGACACCAGCAACGCCCGGCTCGGCGACGACGACGTCGCCGGCACGCCCTGCAGTCCGGCCGGTACATCCGCCTGAGGGTCCGACACCGGCAGCGGCATGCCGCCGGAAGTGATCGAACGTGCCTTCGAACCGTTCTTCACCACCAAACCGAAGGGCTCCGGCACGGGCCTCGGACTGGCCACCGTGTACGGCATCGCCGCCGCTGCTCCATCGCCGCAGCAACGCGGTGAGTAGCGCGACGCCGGCGCGATCCTTCGCCAGCACGTCGTCTTCGGTGTCCGCCGCCGGCGCCGGTCTGACCGGCAAGACCGGCGCCTGGTCCGCCGCCACGGTCGGCATGTCCCGCGGAGGCGCCGGCGGCTACCGACATCGACGCGCAGGGCGGCGATAATCGACGTAGCCGCCGACCGCCGCGGCGGCATCGAGGACGGTTGGGAGCGCCAGGTGGTTGACTCGACACCGTTCGCCGGCCATGCGGGACCGGTCCGGGCCGTAGCCCTCGCGCCGGGCGGCGACCGCCTGTTCACGGCGGGACACGACGGCGTCGCCCGGTTGTGGAGCATCTCCGGCGGCCGGTTGATCCGGGCCTTCGGCGGCCACGACCGCCATCTCAACGCCGTCGCGGTGACGCCCGACGGCTCGACCCTGCTCACCGCCGGCTTCGACCGGGTCGTACGCGTATGGGACGTCGACTCGGGCGCGCTGCGCCAGACGATGGCCGCGCACGAGCGTGAGGTCCGTGCGGTCGCGATCTTCCCTGACGGCGCCACGGCCGTGAGCGCCGGATTCGATGGCGTGCCGCTGGTGTGGGACATCGCGTCCGGTACCGTCCGGCACCGCCTCGGTGCCGTGAAACCGGAGGAGGACTTCCTCCCGGTCCGGGAGCCGATGGGCATCGGCGCGGTCGCGGTCGCGCACGACGGCGAGTGGCTGCTGACGCTCCGCTTCGACGGGACCGTCGAACGGTGGGACACGGTGACCGGTCAGCTCGCGTTCACCGCCGAGCATTGCGCGAGACCGTTCGGCGAGTTCATCCTCGGGCCGGACCAGATCCTGATCGGTTCGCTGCTGATCGCGCCCGACGACGGCTGGTTCCTGACCGGCAACGCGTCGAGCTTCGAACCGATCTCCAGTCACGCCGACGGGTCGCCTCCGGCATCGCAATTCGGCGCGTTCGGCGTCTTCGACACCACCGACGGCCGTCTGCTGGCCCTGAGCGAGGAGCTGCCCGCGAACGTGTACGCGGCCGCCCTGGCCGACGGCGGCGACACCGTCGTCACCGTCGACGGCCGGTTGCAGGTGAGCACCTGGGACCGCCGCGGCGGCCGGGTGACGTCGGCCGTCGCGGCGGAGACGACCGGGGCCCACGGCGACCTCCACGCCGTCGCGGTCACCGCCGACGGCGCCCGGATCGTAACGGCCGGCGACGACGGGACCGCGCGTGCTCCACCGGACCACCGGCGCCGCCGAGCAGGTATTCGACGCCGGCGGTCCGGGCGGCCGCATCAACGACGTCGCGATCACGCACGACGGCGAACACGTCGTCACGGCCGGCAACGACGGCATCGCGCGGGTCTGGGACCTGACGACCGGAACCCCGGTCAGCGAGTTCCGCGGACACCGGGGCTGGATCCGCCGGGTCCTGATCACTCCGGAAGACGCCCGGGTGCTGACGATCGGACACGACTACACCGCCCAGATCTGGAACCGGTTCACGGGCGAGCAGGTGCGCACGGTGCGATCGGGCGGCAAGACGTTCCTGACCGGGCCGGTGTCCGACGACGGACGGCAGTTCGCAACGGTCGACGCCAACGGCAACGTCGTCCGATGGTCGTTGTCGACAGGAACGGCCGTCGCGACCGCGGACACGTCGCAAGCGAGCATCGCGGCCGTCGCGTATCTGCCCGGCGGGAACGGCATCGCCTATCTCGACCACGAAACGCTCAACATCGACTTCGGCGCCGACGCCCCACCGCGGGAGATCGACATCAGCTCACGGAGCCGGTGTCTCGCGGTCTCCGCGGACCGTCGCCACGTGTGGGTCGGCCTGGACCGGAGCGGTCCCGACCTGATCGATGTCGACGCCGGGACCGTCGAGCGGAGCCATGCCTCGCCCGCCGGGTCGCTGAGCCTCGCGCTGACGCCGGACGAGAGCGTCCTCGTCACCGGCGGCTGGGACGGCGACGTCGCCATCCGCGACACCGCCGTCGGCGACGCCTTCGCCACCGTACCGGCCCATACCGGACCGGTGACGGGACTCGCCATCATGCCCGACGGAGCCGAGTTCGTCAGCGTCGGGCACGACGGGGCGATCCGGGTGTGGGACCGGGCCGGGCGACCCCTGCGCGGCACGGCGAGCGCGGGCGCCTCCGAGCGGCTCGCCAGCCCGCGCAGCGACGCTCCGAGCGCCGTCGACCTGCTCGGCGTCGGCCGGGACGTTCGGGCCCTGGCCACACTGATCGCCGCGGCCAACACGACACCGCCGGTGTCGATCGCGCTGCTCGGGCCGTGGGGGGCCGGCAAGTCCAGCCTGATGCTGCAGGTCGAGGCCGAGGTGTACCGTCTCGCCGGTTCGGCGGTCGGGCGGCCGCGGACGTCGGCGTTCGTCAGCAACGTGGCGCAGGTGCGGTTCAACGCCTGGCACTTCAGCGACGACAAGGTCTGGACCGGGCTCGTCGGCCAGCTGTTCCGCACACTCGCCGGCGGCGAGCCGGTGGCTCCGGCGGGAGCACCGGGCGCAGCGGGGAGCCCGAGCGAACGACTGCACCAGGCCGAGGCCGAGCGGGCCACGGTCGGGGCGGCACTGGAGGCGCTGGATGCCGAGAACGGCAGCGGGCGCCGATGGCGGGTCCGGAGCCGCGCGATCGCCCGGCAGGTCCGCCGTCGGCTGCCGGTGATCGGCGGCGGCGCCGTCCTCGCCGCTGCCGGGGGCGTGGCCTGGCACGAGGTCCAGTCGGCGTGGCCGGCCGTGCTGGGCCTGGCCGCGGTCGCCGGGGCGGTGGCCAGCGCGTGGCGAGCGGTCCGCAGCGGCCTGCACCGCGCGGAGGAGCTCCTGAACGTCGAGCGCGAGCACCTGCAACGGCGCCGGGCCGAGCTCGACGACGCCGTCGGCCTGCTGCAGGAGGAGGTCGTGCGCACCGACCCGGAGGTGCGGCTGCGGGAGTTCCTGGCCGATCAGGCCAACGGTGGCGGCTACACGGCCTACCGGGGCATCCTGGCCCGGGTCAGCGACGACCTGCAGCAACTGAGCCGGCGGCTGCACGATGCCTACGACGCCTGGTCCAGCGGCGGCTCCAAGCGACGACCGCCGCTGCAGCGCATCGTGTTGTACGTCGACGACCTCGACCGCTGCGTCCCCGCCCGGGTCGTGGAAACGCTGCAGGCCCTGCACCTGCTGCTGACCGAGCCGCTGTTCATCGTCGTGGTCGCGGTCGACCCCCAGTGGCTGCTGCGCTGCCTCGACCAGCACCACCGGCAGCTCTTCCCCGGCTCGCCCATGAGCACCGCCCGGCATCTCGACTACCTCGACAAGATCTTCCAGATCCCGTACGCGCTGCCGCCGATGGACGAACGGGCCGGCGCTTACCTGCGGGCCCTGGTCGAACCACTCGGCCGCCGCGATGTGGGTGACCCGCCGCCCGCAGTGGCAACGCCGGCCGGCACACCCACGTCCGGCTCGGCCGCGTCACCGTCACCGTCACCGTCACCGTCACCGTCACCGTCACCGTCACCGTCACCGGAGACGATGCCGGCGGCCTCGGCACCGGTTGACGCACCGCCGGAGACTCCGGACGCGATCCAGGTCGAGCCGGATGCGGGCGACCCGCCGCCCGAGATGCGCGAGCTTCGGCTCCGGACCGCCGAGGTCGAGTTCATTCCGCGGCTCGCCCCGTTGCTGCCGACGCCACGGGCCGGAAAAAAGCTGGTGAACCTGTACCGGCTGATCCGCAACGGCATCGACGACGGCGCGCTGGTCGCCTTCCTCGGCGACCCCGTGCACGGCGGCGCGTACCAGGCCGTGCTGGTACTGCTGGCGATCATCGTCGGGCGGCCGGGCAGCGGCGGCGTGCTCCTCGCCGGGATCGGGCGGGCCGGCGAGGACGCCGCCGACATCGTCGAGGTCATACGCCGCCTGGCCACCGGGACGGCGGGCGACGCACCGGTCGAGCAGCGCGCGGCGCTGGGCGCGATCGCCGATGCCGTGGCCCAGATCGCCCCGAAGGGCACCGCCGGACGGAACACGGCGCACTACCGGACCTGGATGCCGGCCGTCGCCCGGCTCAGCTTCTACACGCAGTCCTTGTTCACCGCGCCACCGTGAACGCACGGCGTTCTGTGAGCGATCACTTCAACGACCGGGCGTACGAATCGAAGCATTGACATCAACTGGTGTGAGCGCTAACACTAGGTTGCTCCCGGCCGCAGTGACCATGCGTCGGTCACCCCGCCAACGCGGCCGGCGTACGCAGCCGAAGGAGATCGCCATGGGGATCGTCGGGTTCAGGCCAGGGCGTACGCGCGCCGTCGTGGCGGGTGCGCTCATCGCCCTCGCCGCGCTGGCCACCGCCGTCAGCGCCGGCCAGGCCACCGCCGTCGCCGCACCCGCCGCGGCCGCGGCCGCGGTGGTCAGCGCTCCCCCGATGGGCTGGGCGTCGTGGAACACGTTCGCCGCGCAGATCAACGCCAACGTCATCAAGGCGCAGGCCGACGCGATGGTCTCCTCGGGCCTCAAGGACGCCGGATACCAGTACGTCAACATCGACGAGGGCTGGTGGCAGGGCACCCGCGACGGGGCCGGCAACATCGTCGTCGACACGAACGAGTGGCCCGGCGGCATGAAGGCGATCGCCGACTACATCCACAGCAAGGGCCTGAAGGCCGGCATCTACACCGACGCCGGGCGCGACGGCTGCGGCTACTACTTCCCCACCGGCCGCCCCGCCGCGCCCGGGTCCGGCAGCGAGGGCCACTACGACCAGGACTTCCTGCAGTTCTCCCAGTGGGGCTTCGACTTCGTGAAGGTGGACTGGTGCGGCGGTGACGCGGAAGGGCTCAACGCGCGCAACGCGTACCAGGCGATCAGCGACTCGATCGGGCGGGCCACCGCGCAGACCGGCCGGCCGATGGTGCTGTCGATCTGCAACTGGGGCCGGCAGAACCCCTGGGACTGGGCGCCGGGGATGTCGAGCATGTGGCGCACCAGCGCGGACATCATCTACTTCGGCGAGAGCCCGTCGATGGACCGGGTGCTGACGAACTTCGACGCCGCGCAGCACCCCACGGCGCAGTCCGCCGGCCACTACAACGACCCGGACATGCTCATCGCCGGGATGCCCGGCTTCACCGCCGCGCAGAACCGGACCCACGTCGGCATGTGGGCCATCTCGGGGGCCCCGCTGCTGGCCGGCAACAACCTCACCCAGATGAGCAGTGACACCCGCGCGATCCTGACCAATCGCGAGGTCATCGCGGTGGACCAGGACTCGCTGGGCCGCCAGGGCACGAGGGTGGCCGAGGATCAGACGGGCCGCCAGGTGTACAGCAAGACGCTGTCCGGCTCCGGACGCCGGGCGGTGCTGCTGCTCAACCGCACCGGCTCGGCCGGCAACATCACCGTTCGCTGGTCGGACCTCGGCCTGACGGGCTCGGCCACCGTACGCAACCTGTGGACCGCCACGGACGCCGGCAGCTTCAGCGGCAGCTACACCACCTCGGTCCCGGCGCACGAGGCGGTCCTGCTCACCGTGGCCGGCACCGACGGCAGCAGCCCGGCGGGCGTCTCGATCGTGGGTACCCAGTCCGGCCGCTGCATCGACATCAACAACTCGAGCACCACCAACGGCACGCAGGCGCAGCTGTGGGACTGCGGCGGCCAGGCCAATCAGAAGTGGACGTACACCTCAGGCAAGCAGCTCATGATCTACGGCAACAAGTGCCTGGACGCGTACAACAAAGGCACCACCAACGGCACGACCGTCGTGATCTGGGACTGCAACGGACAGACGAACCAGCAATGGAACGTCAACACCAACGGGACCATCACCGGCGTGCAGTCCGGCCTGTGCGTGGACGCCTCCGGCGCGGCGACCGCCAACGGCACAAAGATCATCTTGTGGACCTGCGGCAACGGTACCAACCAGAGGTGGACGCTGCGGTAAGCGCGTCCGGGCACGTCAGCGACTGAGCAGCGTATCCGGCTTGACGACCAGTGCGTCGTCAAGCCGGGCAGATCGTTCTCCACGACCCGGCCGGAAACCCGGTCGAGCTCTTCCAACCAGCCGGCAGCGCGTGACCGGCGAACGCCGCGCCGGGCTGCACAGCGTCCGGGCCGACGAGTTCGTCGCTTGCATGCGAGCGCTCAGTTCGAAACTCGTCGGCAACGGGCGTTCGCGGCCCGGGACCTCACCCGCGCAACAGGCCGGCGAGGCCGTGCGGGTACAGCGGCCGGTCCGCGCCGAAGCCGCCCAGCGGACGCCACATGACCTTCGTGCCGCGGTCGTCGAGGATCTCGCCGACCGCATCGCGTTCGTAGAGGGCAGCGTCGGCCAGGCGGCAGCCGAAGACGAACACGATCTCGTGCCCGGCGCCGCCGAAGGCCTGGAAGATGTTCTCCAGCACCCCGAGCAGGCGCACGTCGAGCAGCCCCACGCCGAGCTCCTCGCGCATCTCCCGGTGCACCGCCGCCTCGGCCGTCTCGCCGAACTCGATGCCGCCGCCCAACGGCCGGTAGAAGGTCTGGTGCTTCGTCGCGTCGTGGTACTCGAACACGAGCAGATCGTCGCCGCGGCGCGGCACGGCGAGCGCGATCGGGCGGATGGCAGGCATGCGCCGACGCTACCCGAGCCGCTCACAGTCCGTCACCGTGCTGGGCGTGTGCGACGACCCCGGTTTCATCCACGGAACCGAACGGCGCCGCTCGGTCGTCTATCAAACGGGACGGCCAAACCGGGGACAGGAGTCGGCGTGCGCACACGGTACGTAGCGGGATTACTGGGGATCGCCGTGGCGCTGGGCATGGCGATCGACCTGAGCGTGAGCGTCGACGGCGCGAACGCGCCCGAGTTCGTGCGTACCGACCACACCACCGCGGCGTGTGCGGCCCCCACGCCCGCGCCGCGCTGCCGCCGGCCGGCGTGCTCGCCCGCCGATCCGGCGGCCCAGCGGCGGTTCCGGCGGCACTGCCGCCCGGGCCGGCCGCCGCACCCGCGCGAGGCGTCGACCCCGGGCCGGCCGCCGGTCGCCGCCACGTCGACCAGCACGGGCCGCCGGTGAGGTCGCCGCTGGAGTGGTCGCTGCTGCACGGCTGGCTACCGGTCACCATCTGTCTCGCCGCGGCGGGCGGGGCGACGCTGCTGCTGCAGGCGGTGGTGCACGGGCGGGTCCGCCGCGGGCTCGCGGCGGCCGGGATCGCCGTCGCCCTCGCCGCCGGCGGAGGATGGCTCGTCGACCACGTGTGGCGGCCCTTCCCCGATCCCCTGCCGGTGACGGTGCTCGCCCGGGTCGCGTTCGGGTTGACCGGCATCGGGCTGGCCGTCGTCGCCTGGCCGCGGACCGGCCGGCGGCGGGTCGTGGCGGTGCTGGCCGCCGCCGCCACCGTGCTCGGCGCCGCCACGGCCGTCAACGCCTTCTACGGCCAGTTCAGCACCGTGCGCGCCGCCCTCGGCGTGCGCCCGGAGAACATGATCGGGATCGACGACATGGCACCGCACGGGGTCACGGCGACCGGGGCCGCCGCCGATCAGCCGCTGGCCGCGGTGTGGCACCGGCCGCCGGAACTGGCCACGAGCGGGCGGCTGCTGAACGCGGCGATCCCGGGCGAGCGGTCCGGCTTCGCCGCAAGGCCGGCCTGGGTGTACCTGCCGCCCGCCTACCTCGCCGCCGAGCGCGCCGTGCTGCCGGTGCTGATCCTGCTGTCCGGGCAGCCGGGCAGCCCGCGGGACTGGATCGACGGCGGGCGGGTCGACCGGGTCATGGACGACTTCGCCCGCGCGCACGACGGCCTCGCGCCGCTGGTCGTGATGCCCGACGCCCTCGGCTCCCTCGTCGCCAACCCGCTGTGCCTGGACTCGCGCCTGGGCAACGTCGAGACGTACCTCAGCGAGGACGTCCCGGCGTGGGTCCGCGCCCATTTCGACGTCGACCCGTCGTACCGGCACTGGGCCGTCGGCGGCTACTCCTACGGCGGCACCTGCTCGCTGCAGCTGGGGGTGCGCCGGCCCGATCGGTACCCCACGCTGCTGGACATCTCCGGCCAGCGCGAGCCCACGCTCGGCGACCGGGCCGGGACCGTCGCGGCCGCGTTCGGCGGCGACGCGGCGGCGTTCGTGCGGGTCAACCCGCTCGACATCCTGGCCGGGCAGCGCTTCGCGGGCAGCGAGGCGCTGCTCGTCTCCGGGCTGGACGACGCGGAGTACGGGCCGCAGCAGCGGCTCGTCCGGGCCGCGTGCGAGCGGGCCGGGATGACCGTGCGGTGGTGGGAGCTGCCCGGCGGGCACTCGTGGCAGGTGTGGGGCGCCGGCCTGGTCGCCGGGCTGCCGCGGCTGGCCGTCCGGATGGGCATCACCGCCGCATGATCCGCTCGCTGCTGCGCTCCGCGCCCTTCAGCACCGCGCTGCTGCTCGCGATCTGGCTGGCCGCGGCGGCCGCCGCGGGCGGGCTCGGGCACTGGACGCCGCTGTACAGCCAGGATCTGCGCGGGTACGCGGCCGCCACCCTCGCCGTCGTCGCGCTCGCGTTCCCGGTGGAGCGGCGGATCGGCACCCTGCGCGCCGTCGCCGGCTGGGCGGCGGTCGAGCTCACGGCGGTACCACTGGCGCTGTTGCTGTTGACCGCGCCATCCGGGAACGGTTGGTGGATTCCGGCGCCCGACGGGGCGCTGGTGGTCGGGCCGGTGCCCGCGACCGTCGGGCTGGCCCTCGCCGGGACCGCCGCGCTGACGCCGTTGTGGCGCCGGCGGCTGCGGCTGGTGGCCGTGGTCGCGCTGGCGATGCTGGTGCTGTACGCGGGCCGCCCCATCGACCTGGTGGTCTTCGTCGCGGGGCTCGCCGGGCTGCTCCTCGGCCGGCTGCTGCGGCCCGGCGGGGCACCGGCCGCCGGGCCGCCGACCCGCCCGGAGATCCGGGTACAGCTGGCGCTCGTGGTCGCGGCCGGCGCGGTGGGGCCGGTCGCGGCGACGCTCATCGCGCGGCCTTCCGGGCCGCTGGCGGCGCTGCGGTACGTCGTGCTCGCCCTGCCGCCCGGGCTCGCCGACGTCGATGCCGCCTGCGGGGAGCCGGAGCTGGCCGAGCAGTGCCACGCCATGGTGGCCCAGCTGCGCGACACCGGGCTGGGGCCGGCGCTGCTGTCGGTGCTGCCGGTCGTGCTGCTGCTGCTCGCCGCCGAGGGCCTGCGGCGCGGGCGGCGCTTCGCGCTGCGCCTGGCCGTGGTCACCAACCTCGTCCTGGCCGGCCTGGCCGCGCTGGCCTTCGACGTGGTACCGCAGCGGCTCGACGCGTCGGAGTTCCAGCCGCCCGAGGACCTGTCGATCGCCGCCGCCGTCCTGCAGCCGCTGCTCGTCGCCGTCCTGCTGATGTTCTTCCGCGGCCGGTTCCGGCTGGTGCCGCCACGCCGGCGCCACCGGGCGCTGTGGCTGCTCGGCGTGGGCGGCCCGGTGGTCGCCGCGGTCGCGTACCTCGCCGGCGGGTACCTGCTGCGCCGGCAGTTCGACCCGGTGCCGTCGTTCGGGGGGCTGCTGGCCGACCTGCCGCGGCGGTTCCTGCCGGTCGGCTACCTCGACCTGTTCCCGCCCGCGTTCGTGCCGCGCGAGGCCCCGGCGCGGGTGCTGCACGGCTGGATCGGTACGGCGGCGTGGCTGGCGCTGCTCACCGGGATCGCCCGGTCCTACCTCGGCGACGAGCCGGCCGCGGCCGACGGCGACGCGGCCCGGGCCCGCCGGCTGCTTGTCGAGTTCGGCGGCGACCCGCTGTCCTACATGGTCACCTGGCGCGGCAACAGCTACTGGTTCAGCGAGGACGGGCGGGCCGTGCTGGCGTACCGCGTCATCTCGTCCGTCGCCCTCACCCTCGGCGGCCCGGTCGGTGATCCCGCCGCGCACGCCGCCGCCCTGACCGAGTACAGCCGGTACTGCCTCGAGCGCGGCTGGACGCCGTGCTTCTACGGCATCACCGACCGGTGCGCCGACGGGCTGCGCGACCACGGCTGGGGCCTGCTCGAGGTGGCCCAGGAGACCATCCTGCCCCTGGCCGGGCTGGAGTTCCGGGGCCGGCGGTGGCAGGATGTGCGCACCGCGCTCAACCGGGCCGGCCGCGAGGGCATCGAGGCGCGGTGGTACCGCTTCAACCAGGCCCCGCCCGAGATCGCCGGACAGGTGCGCGACGTCTCCGACGCCTGGGTGGTGGCCAAGGGCATGCCGGAGATGGGGTTCACCCTCGGCGGCGTCGACGAGCTGTGCGACGACGAGGTGCGGTGCCTGCTCGCCGTCGACGGCGCCGGCCGGGTGCACGCCGTCACCAGTTGGCTTCCGGTGTACCGCGACGGCGGCGTCGTGGGCTGGACGCTGGACCTGATGCGCCGCCGCCCGGACTGCTTCAACGGCGTCATGGAGCTGCTGATCGCCTCCGCCGCCCTGCGCTGCCAGGCGGAGGGCGCGGAGTTCCTGAGCCTGTCCGGGGCCCCGCTCGCCCGCCGCACCGCGCCGCCCCCGGACGGGCTGGCCCCGCTGCTGCACCGGCTCGGCGGCGCGCTCGAGCCGGTCTACGGCTTCCGCTCCCTGCTGGCGTTCAAGGCGAAGTTCCAGCCGGAGCACCGGCCGCTGCTGCTGGCGTACCCGGACTCGGCCGCCCTGCCGACCATCGGCAACGCCGTGACGCGCGCCTACCTGCCGCGGGTCACCCCCGCCCAGGCCGTGCGCCTGCTCCGCCAGCTGCTGCGCCGCTGACCGACCCGGGTCAGTGTTCCGGACGTTGCCAGGTGCGGTACTTGAAGCCGCCCGGTCCGCGGCCGTCGGCGACGTTGACGTCGTCGTCGGAGGGTTGCAGCGCGTCGTCCGCCGCGACCTGCATCATCGCGGCCAGGTTGCGGGCGGCGAGCGGGGCCTGGACGGGGTGGCCGGAGGCGATCGCGGCCTCGAACGCCGTGCGGGCCCCGGCGAGGTCGCCGAGCGCGGTGAACAGGACGAACCCGAGGTTGACGGCGGCCTTCGGGGTGAACTCCGGATGCTGCTGGGCGATCGCGGTGCGGTACGCCGCCACGGCCGCGCTGTTGTCGCCGTGGCGCTGGTACAGGGTGCCGAGGTTGAACCAGGCGTTCGCGGTGTGGTCGGGGTGACCGGCGTCGATGGCGGCCCGGTACGACCGTTCGGCCGCGGCCCGGTCGTCGCGGGCGGCCGCCGCGGCGCCGGCCCGCAGCAGCGCGACGGGGTCGGGTACGTGCTCGGACATGGCGGCCTCCGTTCGTCGGGTACCGCAGCACCGTCGCGCACTCCCGCCGCCGCGGTCCAATACGGATTTGGTGGGCGTCGATAAGGCGGCCTTATCGACCGAGGCCGCGCAGACAAGCTTGCGCCGATCGACGCCGTACCTACTAGTATGTACGGCGTGGATGAGCATGAGCTGCCGCCGATCACGCGCACGGTAGTGCTGGACGAACCGCTGGCGACGCCGCAGCACACGCATCGGGTCGAGGTCCGCCGGATCGTCATCCCGCCGGACCGCGCGGCCGGGCTGCACGTGCACAACGGCCCCGTGTTCGGCAGCATCGAGACCGGCTCCGCCGTCTACCAGATCGAGGGAGAGCCGGCGGCGGTACTGCGCCCCGGCGACGTGTTCTACGAGCCGGAGGGGGCCCGGATCGCGCGCTTCGACGCCGAGCGCGAGGGCGTGACGTTCCTCGGCTACTTCCTGCTCGGCGACGGCCAGCAGGCGGCGATCGAGTTCCCCGACGCGGAGGCTTGACCTTCACACAGATGTGGAGCTTCTACGGTCGGATCATGAACATGCGCGCACTGGTACAGCGGTCCGGCCGAGGGCCGGACGACCTGGCCCTCGCCGCCGACGTGCCCCGGCGGGCCGGCCGCGTCGCCCTCGACCCGCGGCGCTAGCGGGGCGGCGGCATGTGGCTCAGCCCGGGTGGACGCGGCTCATCCACCACACCACCGCCTCGCCGCGGCCGCTCACCCCGAGCTTCAGATAGATCTGGCTGACGCTGTTGCGGACCGTCTTCTCGGCGAGGGCCAGCCGCCGCGCGATCGCCGGGTTGGCCTCGCCGGTCACGAGCAGCTTCATGATGTCCAGCTCGCGCGGCGTCAGGACCGGCCGGGCCGGCTCGACGCCGACGCCCGTCTGCAGGTGGTCGACCACGGCGGCCAGGGGGCCCGGGGAGAGCCGGCTGTGCCCGGCCGCCGTCGCCCGCACCGCGTCGAGCAGGTCGGACCGGGTGTACTGCCCGTCGACGAGGATACTGCGCACGCCCGAACGCAGGACGGTCAGCACGTCGCCCGGGCCGATCGCGGGGGTGACGGCGAGCACCGGCGGCCGGGGCCGCGGCAGCACGGCCAGGGCGGCCAGGTCCGTCACGGTGTCCGGCGTCGCCAGGACGACCAGGTTCACGCCCGCACCGTCGCCGTCGAGAAGATCGGCCGGCTGCCGCACCACCACGCTGTCCACGGCCGGGCGGATGAGCTCGCCAAGTGCGTGACCGCCGACCACCAGGGCCGTGACGACGCACGGCGCGGGGAGGTCCGCCCGCCCCGCGGCCGGGCGAACCTCCGACACCGGTTCGTGGCGCACTCGCGTCAGCTCCGGGTCCACTTCTGGTTGGCCGCCCCGAGGCAGTCCCAGATCTGTACCTTCGTGCCGTTGGCGGTGCCGTTGGCGCTGACGTCGAGGCACTTGTTCGCGCCGACCGCCGTGACGGTGCCGTCACTGCCCAGCCGGTACTGCTGGTTCGTCTGGCCGTTGCAGTCCCAGATCTCGACCGCGGTGCCGTTGGCCGTGCCGCGGCCGGTCACGTCCAGGCACTTGGCGCCGCCGTAGACCCGCAGCTCACCCGCCGCGGTCAGGGTGAACTGCTGGTTCGTTCCGCCGTGGCAGTCCCAGATCTCGGCGAGCGCCCCGTTGCTCTGCGACGCGCCGGCGATGTCGAGGCACCGGTTGGAGGCCTGGCCGCGCAGTGCGAAGGCGTCGCTCGGCGGCGTGCTCCCGACGCCGGCCGCGGCCATGACGGCGCGCGCGCCGCTCGGCCAGTTGCCGCCGGTCACCACGACCGTGCCGGAGTTGGTGTTGCCCCGGGAGCCGGTGGTGACGTTTGTGGTACTGCTGGTGGTCCAGTTGCCGGTCAGCGTCAGGTTGCCGGTGTTGTTGTTCGCCCAGGCCTGGGTGTACGCCCAGGTGCCGATGTTGTCGAGGACGTTGTTCGCGGCGGAGACGTAGCGCGAGCCCTCGTCGAAGTACATGCCGAGCCAGCCGTTGGTGTTGCGGAAGTAGTTCTGGTTGACCGTCGTGCCCGGGCTGGCCGAGAGGTTGTAGAACGCACCGCCGTCGGTCATCTGCTGCACGACGTCGTGGACGTAGTTCGCCGTGACGCGGTTGTTGGCCGCGACGGTCGGCGTCGTGTACTTCGGCTGGTAGTTGTAGAGGCCGCGATCGACGTAGTCCTGGCTGCCGCCGGGGTCGTTGGCGCCCCAGCCGTAGCCGATCGCGATGCCGGTGTACGGCAGGTTGTAGACCTCGTTGTTCGCGATCGACGATCCGGCCGTGTAGGTCATCAGCAGCCCGGCGTGGCTGCGGTAGTCGAGCGCGACGTCGTGGATGACGTTGTTGCTGACCGCGATGCCGCTGTTGGTCATCCGCGCGTCGCTGGGGTGATGGGCGTCGGCCTGGACGCCGCCGACGACGATCCCGCCCGCCGCGAGGGTGTCGAACGTGTTGCCGGTGACGGTGATGTTGCTGGCGCCGAGGCCGACGCCGGTGCCGTTGGCGTTGGCGTCGTTGCCGATGCCGAGCCCGACCTGGCCGAGGTTGGTGTACCGGTTGCCGGCGAAGGTGATGGCGGTGGCCGCCGACACCTGCACCGCGGCCGGCATCTGGCGCCAGCCGGGCCGGGTCGCCTCGAACAGCTGGCAGCCCGACTGGCACGACGTCAGCGCGTCGGCCGGCCGGTTCCAGGCGCCGTAGATGTAGGCGCCGGTCTGCTGGTCGGCGTAGCCCTGGTTACTGCTGGGCTGCAGCCAGCTGGTGTTGGCGAACTGCAGGCCGGTGAAGGTCAGGTTGTGTGCGGGCGCCGCATAGGTGCCGCCGACGCGCAGCAGCGACTCCAGGCGCGGCAGCTCGACGTCGGCGGTGGCCATGTCCTGCCCGGCGAGGGGCTTGTAGTAGAGGGTGCCGGCGGCGGTGTCGAGGTACCACTCGCCTGCGCTGTCCAGGAACTCTCGGGCGTTGGCGAGGTACAGCGGGCCGGCCCGGAAGGGCTTGCTGAGCGTGTCGTAACCCCACGTGTTGTTGTTCCACGCGGGCTGCTGCATCGTGAGCGTGTTGTTGGCGATCGTCTGTACCGGCACGTAGCGGTCGGTGAACGAGTCGACGGACTCGACCTCGACGCGGCTCTTGTTGGCGAGGTTGTTGAGGTACGACAGCGCGCCGTTGGTGAAGCTGAGCCCCGTCGCCGAGGCGGTGAAGTCGCCGCGGTTGACCTGGGTGCGCGCGCGTGTGGCGAGGCGGCCGTCGACGTACAGCTGCCGGGTGTCGAAACCGGTGCCGACGGCGGCCCGCCAGATGTTCTGCCCGGAGTCCGCCACCGTCCAGCCGGTCACCTTCTGCCCGCCGGAGACGATCGGTTTGGCGCCCGCCGCGGCCTGCCACAACACCGTGTGGCCGTTGGTGCCGGAGTCCGCGCCGGTGAAGGTGAGCGGCGCGCCGAGGGTGTAGGTGCCGCCGGTGAGCTGCACGACGATGTCGCCGGTCATCGACGGCGCGCTCGCCCGGACGGCGGCCTGGGCCTGGGTGAGCGAGCACGGCTGCGCGGACGAGCACGAGGTGCCCGAGCCGCTCGGCGACACGACGAGCGTGGTCATGACGGCGGCCGCGGCCGGGGGCGCGAGTGCGGCGAGGGTCGCGGCCGCCACGAGACCGGCGGCCGCCGCGCTCACGGCGGTGGCGAGTCGATGGTGGTTTCGCAACATGGGCACGGCGGTGCTCCTTCGCAAGGGGCGGGGTCCAGTGGCGGTTGGCCCGTGCCGCGGTTCGTGGCGGTCGACGGCGTTGGGCGCCAACGCCTGCGCGGTCCGCGACGCCCGGGAGACCTCACGCTAGGGCGTCATACGTCATACGTCAATATTTCAAGCCGCCTTTCAAGTATTGGTTTCCAGCATTCCATCAACGCAAAAGTGTTATGCACATGGAGGTCCTGGAGTCGCGTTTTGAAATGCGCGTCAACCGTTCCCGTTATGAATCCGTTATGCACAATTCAGCCGCGATCCCGGTAAGTTCGCGGCCGTAACAAACCCCACTCCCGACCATTACCGAAAGGAGGCGTCGAAGTTGTCGAAGACACTCCGGCTCCTGGCTGCCACCGCTCTGGCCGCCGTGCTGGCCACGACGTCGGCCTGCAGTGACACCCGCAAGGACGACACCACCGGTGGCGGTGACAGCGGTCCCGCGCTGGTCGGTATCGCCATGCCGACCCGCAGCCTGGAGCGCTGGAACAACGACGGCGCCCACCTCGAGGACCTGTTGAAGAAGGCTGGGTACAAGACCTCGCTGCAGTACGCGGACAACAAGGTCGACCAGCAGATCACCCAGCTCCAGAACATGATCAACGACAAGGCGAAGATCCTGGTCATCGCGTCGATCGACGGGACGGCCCTGGCCCCGGTGCTGCAGCAGGCCGCGGACAAGAAGGTCAAGGTCATCGCGTACGACCGGCTGATCAACTCCAGCCCGAACGTGGACTACTACGCGACGTTCGACAACTACAAGGTCGGGCAGCTGCAGGGCCAGTTCATCGTGTCCAAGCTCGGCCTGGACGCGGGCAAGGGCCCGTTCAACCTCGAGCCGTTCGCGGGCTCCTCCGACGACAACAACGCCAAGTTCTTCTTCGCCGGCGCCTGGGACGTGCTCAAGCAGTACGTCGACAGCGGCAAGCTCGTCATCCCGTCGGGGAAGAAGCTGGCCAGCAACGACGACTGGAAGACGGTCTCGATCAACGGCTGGAAGACCGAGACGGCCCAGGCCGAGATGGACAACCGGCTGAACTCGTTCTACACCGGCGGCAAGAAGGTCGACGTCGTGCTGTCGCCGAACGACTCCCTGGCCCTGGGTATCGCGCAGTCGCTGGACTCCCACGGGTACAAGCCCGGCGGTGACTGGCCGCTGCTCACCGGGCAGGACGCCGACCTGGCCAACACCAAGAACATCCTGGCCGGCAAGCAGTCCATGACGGTCTGGAAGGACACCCGCACCCTCGGCGACCAGGTCGCGAAGATGGTCGACGCGATCAACAAGGGCACCGCGGTGGAGACCAACGACACCAAGACGTACAACAACGGCGTCAAGGTCGTGCCCTCCTACCTCCTCCCACCGGTCGTGGTCACCAAGGACGACGTGAAGTCGAAGCTGGTCGACTCCGGCTTCTTCAAGGCCTCCGACCTGGGCCTGTAACACCATTCGCCGGCTCCCGTCCGTCCGCGCGACGGACCGGAGCCGGCGATGGTTTTTGTGTTATGCGCGCCGGCCCGCCATGGTCGCACCGGACGCTTCTTGACGCGGTGCTCGATCGTCGAGCACAGTCGACGTCCACGGTGGGACGACGACCGGCCCGGGCGCCGTCGTTCGGGCTTTGTGAGTGCGATGTGAGAGTGGGAACGACCAGCGCGGCCGATCCGAGCCTCGTGGAGGCCGCCCGGGCGGGCGACCGGCGCGCCCTGGACGAACTCGTGGCCGTCAGCCTGCCCGTGGTGTACACCATCGTCCACCGGGCCATGGGCGAGCATGCCGACGCCGACGACGTCGTGCAGGACACCATGCTGCGGATGGTGCGGCAGCTGCCGTCGCTGCACAGCGCGCAGCGCTACCGGGCCTGGCTGGCCGCGATCGCGGTACACCAGGTGAGCACCCACCTGCAGCACCGCAAGGTTGCCGACCGGCGCTGCGCCCCGTTGGCCGACGCCGAGACCGTCGAGGACCCGGCCGCGCCGTTCGAGGAGCTGACGGCCCTGCGGATGATGCTCGCGCAACAGCGCCGCCTGGCGCAGCGGGCGGCCCGCTGGCTCGACCCGCAGGACCGGGCGCTGCTGTCGCTGTGGTGGCTGGAGGTCAGTGGCGAGCTGACCCGCGGCGAGCTGGCCGACGCCCTGCACGTCAGCATCGCGCACGCCGGCGTGCGCGTCCAGCGCCTGCGCCGGCAGCTCGACCTGAGCCGGGAGATCGTGGCCGCGCTGGAGGCCGAGCCACGCTGTGCCCGGCTCGACGCCGCGGTGACCGGGTGGGACGGCACGCCGGACCCACTCTGGCGCAAGCGCATCGCGCGCCACACCCGCTCGTGCGCCGTCTGCGGCCGTGCCGCGTCCGGCCTGATCGCCCCGGAACGGCTGCTCGCCGGGCTGGCACTCCTGCCGGTGCCGGTCGGGTTCGCGGCCGCCCTGCTGGGCAAGACGGCGCTCGGCGCCGTGAGCGGGACGGCCGCCGCCGCGAACGCGGCCATCGCGGCACCCGCCACGGCCGGCGCCACGGCCGCGACCGGGGCGCTCGGCAAGCTGCTGCAGACGTTGCTGGCGCATCCGGTGGCCGTGGCGGTCGCTGGGGCCGTGACGGCCGGCGCCGTGGTCACGGTGGCGATCCTGCCCTCGCCGGACCCGCCGTCGGCCGGCCTGGCCGCCGCGCTGGCCTCGGCCTCCGCGGCCCGCGCGAGCACCGGCTCGGCCCTGGCCCCGTCGCCGGCAACGCCGCCACGCACGAGCGCCGCCGCCCCGTCGGCCGCGCGCACGCAGCCGCTCACGCCCGGCCGGTCCGTGTCCGTGGAGTCGGCCGACGCGCCGGGCCGGTTCGTCACGGCCGTCGACGGCCTGGGCGTCCTCGCCCCGCTCGGGTCGGCCAGCGCCGAAGCCCCGCGGCGGCAGGCCACCTTCGCCGTGGTCGCCGGCCTTGCCGACCCCGGCTGCCTCTCGTTCCGCGGCGCCGATGGCGGATATCTGCGTCATGCGTCCTGGCGCCTGCGGCTCAACCAGGACCAGGGAACGCCACTGTTCCGCGGTGATGCGACCTTCTGCCCGCGTCCGGGCGCGGTCCGCGACTCGATCCTGCTGGAGTCCTCCAACTACCCGGGCTGGTTCCTGCACCGCCGGGGCGAGGAACTCTGGGTGGACCAGTCGGACCACAGCGGGTCCTTCCTCGCCGAAAGCTCCTTCTGGACCCGCGCCCCGCTCCGCCCGTGAGACCGCCCGTCCGGCGTTGACGTAAGACATCATACGAGTTACCTTTCGAGCGCGGTGCGCCTGGGCGCCGTGGACAACGAAGGTGGGCAGCATGTCGATGCAAGCAGTCGTCTACCGCGCCGCGCGCCGCGTCGAGGTCGAGGACCGAACCGCCGCGGAACCCGGGCCCGGCGAGGTGCGCATCGCCGTCGCCTTCACCGGCATCTGCGGCACGGACCTGCACATCTTCCACGGCGACATGGACGCCCGGGTCGGCACCGGGGCCGTGCTGGGCCACGAGATGTCGGGGCGGATCGACGCCATCGGGCCCGGCGTGACCGGCTGGTCGATCGGGCAGCCGGTCACCGTGATGCCGACCCTCTCCTGTGGACACTGCCCGGCCTGCCGGCGGGGCAACGCGCACATCTGCCACAACCTGAAGTTCCTCGGCATCGACTCCCCCGGCGCCATGCAGTCGCTGTGGAACGTGCCGGCCGATCTCGTGCTGGCCCTTCCCGACGAGCTGCCGCTGGACCACGCGGCGCTCGTCGAGCCCGTCTCGGTGGCCGTGCACGACGTCCGGCGGGCCGGTGTGTCCTCCGGCGACCACGTCGTGGTGGTCGGCGGCGGGCCGATCGGCACGCTCATCGCGATCGTCGCGCAACGCGAGGGGGCCCGCGTCGTCCTGGTCGAGCCTGACCCGTTCCGCCGCTCGGTCGCGGCCGAGCTCGGCATCGAGGCCCTCGACCCGGCGGCCGTCGACGTCATCGCGGCGACCGACGAGCACACCGCCGGCGCCGGGGCCGACATCGCCTTCGAGGTCTCCGGATCGTCCGGCGGCGTCGAGACCGCGGTCCAGGTCCTCGCCACCCGCGGACGGCTCGTCATGGTGGCCATCCATCCGCAGCCCCGGGCGGTGAGCCTGCACCGGGTCTTCTGGCGCGAGCTGGAGCTGTTCGGCGCGCGCCTCTACGAGCGGCGGGACGTGACCGCGGCCATCGAGCTCGTCGCCACGGGCGCCGTGCCCGCCGACCGCCTCATCTCACGCATCGAGCCGGTCGCGGCCGTCGACGCCGCCTTTGCCGCGCTCGAGTCGGGCGGCCGCGTCATGAAGGTCCTCATCGACTGGCGGGAGCTGGGCCGGTGACCGCCCTGTTCGACCTCTCCGGGCGCCTCGCCGTCGTCACCGGGGCCCGGCGCGGCATCGGCCTGGCCATCGCGGAGGCGCTCGCCGTGGCCGGGGCCGACATCATCGGCGTCTCCGCCCAGCTCGAACCGGCCGGAAGCGAGGTCGAGCGGCGTGTGCGCGCCACGGGTCGCGGCTTCACCGCGCTCCGCGCGGACTTCGCGGATCGGGCCGCCGTACACCGGCTCGCCGACGAGCTCAACGCGCTCGGCCCGATCGACATCCTGGTCAACAACGCCGGAACCATCGCCCGGATGCCGGCGGCCGAGCACCCCGACGAGCTGTGGGACCGTGTCCTGGAGGTCAACCTCAGCAGCCAGTTCGTCCTCAGTCGCGCCGTCGGCCGCGAGATGGTCCGGCGCGGCCACGGAAAGATCATCTTCACCGCGTCGCTGCTGAGCTTCCAGGGTGGCATCAACGTCCCCGGCTACACTGCCGCCAAGTCCGCGGTCGCCGGGCTCACCAAGGCGCTCGCCAACGAGTGGGCGGCCCACGGCGTGAACGTCAACGCGATCGCGCCGGGCTATGTCGCCACCGACAACACGCAGGCACTGCGCGACGACGAGGCCCGCAGCCGAGCCATCCTGGAGCGGATCCCGGCCGGCCGCTGGGGCCGCCCCGACGACCTGGCCGGCGCCGCGGTGTTCCTCGCCGCCCCGGCCTCGGACTACGTCAACGGCATCGTGCTGCCGGTCGACGGCGGCTGGCTGGGTCGATGACGGCGATCGCCGGGCCGGCCCGGCCGCTCCCCCGCCGGCCGGCGGTGCGCCTGACCGGGCTGGGCTTCGGGGCCGCCCAGGGCGGCAACCTGTACCACGCGACGAGCGACGAGACGTTCCACGCCGCCGTGCAGGCCGCCTGGGACAACGGGATCCGCTACTTCGACACCGCGCCGCACTACGGCCTCGGGCTGTCCGAACGCCGGCTGGGCGCCGCGCTGCGCACCCGGCCCCGCGACTCCTATGTGCTCTCCACGAAGGTCGGACGGCTGCTGGTGCCGTCACCGCAGACCGCGCACCGGCGCGACCCGGAGGGCTTCGACGTCCCGGCCGACCAGCGCCGGGAGTGGGACTTCAGCCGCGACGGCGTCCGCCGCTCACTGGAGGCGAGCCTGCAACGGACCGGTCTGGACCGCATCGACATCGTGTACCTGCACGACCCCGACGAGCACTGGGAGCAAGCGGCGAAGCAGGCCGTACCCGCCCTGACGGAACTGCGTGACCAGGGCGTCATCGGAGCCGTCGGGGCCGGCATGAACCAGTCCGCGCTGCTCACCCGGTTCGTCCGGGAGACCGACATCGACCTGGTCATGTGCGCCGGCCGGTACACGCTGCTGGAACAGGGCGCCACGGACGATCTCCTGCCGGCCGCGTCCGACGCCGGGGTCGGCGTCGTCATCGCCGGCGTCTACAACTCCGGGCTGCTCGCGCTGGACCAGCCGCCGGCCGACGCCATGTACGACTACGCGCCGGCCCCGGCGGAGCTCATCGACCGCGCGCGGCGCATCGCCGCGGTCTGCGAGGCCCACGGTGTGCACCTGCCCGCGGCCGCGCTCGCCTTCGTCCGGACCCATCCGGCGGTCGTGTCGACCGTCGTGGGCCTGCGCACGCCGGTCGAGGTGGGCGAGACGCGGCAACGGGCGGCCGCCGCCGTGCCGGACGCCTTGTGGACGGCGCTGCGGGCCGCCGGGCTCCTGCGGTCGCCGGACGACCGCGGTTAGTCGAGCGCATCCGACTACGGTCATTGGTAATACGTCCGATGTCCCCCGGCCGGGCGTAGACTGCTGGCACGTCGTCACGCCGGCTGCGGCGTGCAACCGGGAGGGCCCATGACGACATCCCGAACCGAGCCGGCCGGCCCCATCACGCCGCCGGCGTGGGCGCGGCGCCCGGCCAACCTCGGCAAGGCGGTCACCGCCGAGCTCGTCGATCGCATCGTGCGCGGGCTGCACCCGCCCGGCACACCCCTGCCCCCGGAGCCGGCGCTGTGCGAGACGTTCTCCGTCAGCCGCACCGTGATCCGCGAGGCGATGAAGGTGCTGCAGGAGAAGGGCCTGGTGCAGGTCCGGCAGGGCAGCGGCACCGTCGTCACCCCGCCGACGCGCTGGAACATCCTCGACGAGCTGGTCCTGGCCGCCACCATCGCCGAGGACTCGACGCTCGGCGTCCTCGACGACCTGGTCGTGACCCGGCGCCTGCTGGAGTCGGACATGGCCAACGTCGCCGCGCGCCTGGCCGACGAGCCGACCGTCGAGCGACTCCGCGCGATGGTCGACCGCATGGACGAGCTCGTCGATGACCACGTGACGTACGAGGAGCACGACCGCGTCTTCCACGACACGATCATGGAAGCGTCCGGGAACCGCATCGCCCGCGGCGTCGTGAAGGCCCTCGAGAGCCAGGTCATCCACACGGCCCGCTACGTCGGGCGCACCGACCGCAGCCTGTGCATCGCGTCGAACCTCGGCCATCGCCGCGTCTGCGAGCGCATCGCCGCCCGCGACCCCGAGGGCGCCGCCACCGCGATGTTCACGCACATCACCGACGCGTGGCTCGTGCGCCGCGGGGGCCCGAGCGACCCCGCGCGCCTGCAACGGTAGCGACGGGCCCGGGCCGGGTCAGTCCGCCTCCGCCTGAGTCCCGCGACTGCGGGGAGGACGAGCCTCGAGGGTCACCGCCGTGGGATCGTCGATCACGCGCTCGATCATGACACTCGCCCCGCCGCGGGCGGCGGCGGTGAAGCCCAGATGCGACGCGACGAAGTGGCAGCGTGCGGCGGGGCCGGCGACGGCCAGGCGGGCGAGGGTCGCCTGCGCCGGAGGGATCAGGTGGTCGGCCAGTTCGGCGAAGTACCCGCCGAGCACGATGACCCGAGGGTTGAACAGATTGCCCAGGATCGCGCCGCCGTGCCCGAGCCACCGGCCGATGTCCGCGACGGCCTCGGCGACGATCGGGTCACCGGCGGCGAGACGCTGCAAGATCTCCGTGACGCGCTCCTGCGGGCCGAGGACCGGGCCAGGGCGGCGGCCGTCTCCGGCGCCGGGCGGGACGCGGCGGATCAGCGCCGCCAGGCCGACCTTGGTCTCCCAGCAGCCCAACCGGCCGCAGCCGCACCGGTCGCCGCCCGGATCGACCGGCAGGTGACCGACCTCGCCGCCGAAGCCGTCGGCGCCGCGCAGCAACCGGCCGCCGACGATCACGCCGCCGCCGACGCCGACCGCACCGGTGATGTAGACCAGGTCGTCGGTGCCGGCCGCGACACCCGCGTGTTGCTCCGCAACAGCGGCGAGGTTGGCGTCGTTGTCGACGCCGACCCACAGACTCCCCGGGAGGCCGCCGGCAAGCCGGGCGGTGAGCGGCACGTCGCGCCATCCGAGGTTGGGTGCCAGGACGACCACGCCACGGGCGACGTCCACAAGGCCCGGCACCGCGACCGTGAGCCCGACCGGGGCGATGCCGCGGCGCCCCATCTCGGCCAGGCCGCGCCGCGCCACCCGGGTGAGGTCGTCGAGGCTGCGTCCGACGTCGGAGTGCGTCGCGTCGAACCCCACCCGCTGCTCGATCACGGTCCGCCCGGCGAGGTCACTGCCGTACACGGCCAGGTAGTCGACGTTAATCTCGACACCGACCGCGCCGACGTCGGGGCTCAGCGCGATACCGCGCCCCGGCCGCCGGTCGCCGTCGGACCGCCGCACATCGACGTCGCGCACCAGCCGCCGGGCGAGCAGCTCGTCGACCAGGCTGGAGACGGTCGCCTTGGACAGCCCGGTGGCGGCGGCGAGCGCGACGCGGGAGTGCGGGCCGTTGGTACGCAGGTGCCGCAGCAGGTGGGTCAGGTTGACGCGACGCAGGGCGAGCCGATCCGTCGGGTCGTGCGCCGAACCGGCGCCGGCGCGCGGCCGGCCCATGTCACCGGACCGCGGGCTGACGCGGTGTCGCGGTGCCCCGTGCCCCGTCCGCGGCGCCCAGCAGCCGCCGCCCGGCCTCCTCCGGCCGGACGTTCGGACTGTCCGCCTCGGCCGTGTTCGACCGCTGGGTGGATGCGACGATCACGTGCTCGTCCACCGTGACACCCAGGCCGGGCGACTCGCCCAGGACGAAGACGCCGTCCTCGACCTCCAGGTCGACGGACACCCCGACCGGCGGCCGCAGGTCCTGCAACTCGCTGGTCAGGTGGTTGGGCACCGACGTCGCGGCGTGCAGCAGCGCCATCGGCGTGGTGCCGATCGGGCTGACCGGCAGGTCGTATGCGTGCGCCAGGGCGGCCACCCGCAGAAAGTGCGTGACGCCCCAGACCGAGGCCGTCTGCACGACGTCGACCGCGCCGGCGGCCACCAGCGGGCGGAACTGTTCGAGCCCGGTCAGGTTCTCACCGGTGGCGACCGCGGCGCGGACCCCGCGGCTGACCGTCGCGAGACCGTCGGCGTCCCAGCGGCGCACCGGCTCCTCGACCCAGATCAGGTCCAGGGCCTGTTCGATCTCGCCGATGTGCCGGACCGCCTGCTTGCGGTTCCAGCACTCGTTGGCGTCCAGCATCAGGCCCGGCCGCCGTACGTGTCCGGGCTCGGCAAGCACCTGACGCACCAGGCCCAGGCGGTGTTTGTCGCGCTCGACGTCGAGGCCGCCCTTGAGCTTGGCCGCCTGGATCCCGCGCTCGGCGTACTCCCGGTAGACCGCGACGAGCTGCTCGTCGGTCAGGCCGATGTCAAGGCCGGAGGCGTAGGCGGCCACCGTGCGGTCGCGGCCGCCCAGCAGGCGCCAGAGCGGCTGGCCCGCCGCCTGGGCCTTGATGTCCCACAGGGCGCTGTCCAGCGCCCCGATCGTGCCGAACACGCGGCCCGCGTGGCCGGCCTTGAAGGTCTGGCGCAGCATCCGGTCGTACAGGGCCGTCACGGCCCGGGGATCCTCGCCCTCGATGGCGGCGAAGACGGCGTCGATGTCGAGGTGCGGTCCCAGGCCGACGCCGGTGATGCCCTCGTCGGTGTCCACCATGACGATCGGAACCGAGGTGACCCCGTCGGCGAAGACGCCGTTGGCGTCACCGACCGGCCGGCCCCACTCATGGACGGTCGTCAGCGTGCGATAGCCGGTGATGCGCAATGTCACCCTTTCATGGAGCCGGCGGTGACGCCGTCGACGATCTGACGCTGGAGGAACAGGTAGGTCAGCAGCACCGGCACCGCGGCGATCAGCACGCCGGCGGCGAACGTCGGGATGTTGGCCGAGTACTGCCCGCGCAGCGACGTGACCCCGACCATCAGCGTCCGGTGTTCGGGCGAGGGCATCAGGAGCAGTGCGATGATCACGTCGTTCCAGCAGAACAACGCGTTGAGAATGCCCACCGACAGCAGCGCCGGCCGGCCGATCGGCAGCATGATGCGCCGGTACACGCCGTAGAGCGTGTTCCCGTCGATCCTCGCCGCGTCGATGATCTCCGGCGGGACCGTCCGGTAGTAGCTCGTCATCAGGAAGATCGTGAACGGCAGGAACTGCGCGACGTAGGCGAGGATCAGCCCCGGATACGTGTCGACGAGCCCGCTGCCGTCCATGACCCGGGCGAGCGGGACCATGATGACCTGGAACGGAATGAACAGCGCGGCCAGGAAGACCAGCGACAGCGTCGCGGAGCCGCGGAACCGCACCCGGCTGAGCGCGAACCCGGCCATGGAGCCGAGCAGCAGCAGGAGGATCACGGCGGAGGCCACGACGATGAGCGAGTTGAGGAAGTACCGGTCCATGCCGGCACTGCTCCACGCCGTGGCGACGTTGTCCCAGCGCAGCGATTCGGCCAGCGAGAACCGGTCGAGGATGTACTCGCGCCGGGTCTGCATCGCGACATTGGCGGTGAACAGCAAGGGGTAGACGGTGGCCAGGGCCAGCAGCGTCATCAGCGCGGCGACCAGCCATCGGCCCACTCGGGCCTGTGCCATCAGTCCTCCTTTCCACTACGGCGCAGCAGCGCGATCTGGAGCAGGCCGACGACCAGCATGACCAGGAAGAGCACCGTCGAAGCGGCCGACGCGAGCGCCGGGCGGCTCATCTGCCCCTGCTGGATCCAGATGTAGTACTCGGGCAGATAGGTCGAGCCCTCGGGCCCGCCGGCCGTCATGACGTACAGCAGGCCGAACATCGAGGTCAGCATGCCGATCATCGTGGTGACGAAGACGAACTGAATGGTGCGGGACAGGCCCGGGACGATCACGTGCCGGATGGTCTGCGGCAACGACGCGCCGTCGACCCGGGCGGCGTCCAGCAGCGCGGGGTCGAGCGTGGCGAAGCCGGCGAGGAACACCACCAGGGCCATGCCGAAGGTGCCCCAGATGTGCACGGCGACGACGCTGTACATGGCGATGTCCGGATCGCCGAGCCAGTCCACCGGCGCGATGCCCACCCCCTTGAGCGCCTCGTTCAGCGGCCCGTCGATCGCCAGCAGCATGTTGAAGATCGCGCCGATGATGACCGGCGAAAGCACCGCGGGAAAGAAGTAGGTGCTGCGGAAGAACCGGTGGCCCGGCACGCGGAGGTGGATGAAGGTGGCGAGCAGGCCGGGTATCGCCACCGCCACCGGCAGCAGCAGCACCAACAGCCCGACGTTGCGCAGGGCGGTCCGGAACAGCGGGTCGTGCAGGAGCGTCGCGTAGTTGTCGAGGCCGACGGCCGCTCCGTCGCGATCGGCGTCCCCGGTGAAGGAGAAGTTGACGCCGAGCAGCAGGGGCCACCACCGCAGCGTCACGATGATCAGGAGAGCCGGTGCCACGAGGATGTACGGAGCCAGGCGTTCGGCGCGGGCTCCGCCGTCCTGGCGCCGGCCGGTGCGCGGGCCGCCCTCGGCGCCGGGCAGTTGCCGTGCGGCCGGCGCCTGGTCGTTCCGCCCGGCCGACGCCGGGCGGAACGATGACAGAGAACCTCGGAAGGACACTGATCAACCCGTCTTGTCGGACTCGGCGAGTTGCTTCATTGCGTCGTCGACGGTGACCGATCCGCTGAGGAGCGCTTGCGACAGGCGGCCCATCAGATCCTGCGTCTTGGCCGACAGGGCGACATGCAGCGCGGGCTTGCCCGACTTGATCTCGGATACGATCTTGGTGAGCGCCGGTCCGCCGTTCGACAGGTCGAGCGTCGTGTCGGCGGGGACCGACCCGGCGTCGTTGGAGTAGGCCTTCAGCGCCTCGGCCGAGGTCAGCGACCGCACCAGGTCCGCGGCCAGCTTCGGGTCCTTCGTCCACTTGGCGACGCCGTAGCCGACGCCGCCGTCATAGCCGATGAGCGGCGTGGCGCCGGGGTTGATGACCGGCGACAGCATCACGCCGACCTTCGCCGGCGTCAGGAACTCGTTGAAGTCCTTCCAGGCCCCGACGTCGGACATCAGGCCCAGGACGTGCGAGGACTTGCCGCCCTGGAACAGTCCGAACATGTCCATGAACATCGGCGTGGAGTTGGCCCCGTCGGTGTTCAGGCCGGCGTCGCCGGCCTCCTTCCACAGCTGGAAGATCTTCTTGACGTCGGGCGACTCCCAGTTGCGCTTGCCCGCGATCCAGTCGGTGTACTCCTGCGGCGTCAGGATCCCGGGGCCGAAGCTCGACATGAAGAACTGGATGCCGTAGCCCTCTTTGTTGCCCATCGCCAGGCACTTCGCGCCGGTCGCCTTGGTGATGGCGGCACAGTTGCTGAGGAACTCGGCCCAGGTCGTGGCCGGCTTGTCCGGGTTGAGTCCGGCCTTCTCGTACAGCGCCTTGTTGTAGTAGATCGGGTGGCCCTGCAGGGTGATCGGCGCGGCGTAGATCTTGTTGTTCTTGCTGAACGCCTCCCAGCCCGCGAGCCGGCTCTTGTCGGCGGCGACGTACTCGTCGAGCGCGACGAGCGAGTCGACGCGGTCACGAAGCTGCCCGCCCCCGTTGAACAGCATCACATCGGGACCCTTACCAGCCTGGATGGCCGAACCGAGCAGCGTGTAGTACTGATCGAAGGGCTGCGCCACGAACTCCACGGTGACATTGGGGTGCTGCTTGGCGAAGTCGGCCTTCGCCTTCGCGACGTAGTTGGCCGCGTTCGCGTCACTGGACTTCCAGTCCCACACCACCAGCTTGCCGGCCGCACCAGTGTCGGCGGACTTCGACCCACCGGCGCTGCCACAGCCGGAAAGCCCCAGCACCGCTATCAGGACGGCCGACCATAACGCTCGCTGCTTCATGGCTGATCACTCTCCAAGAGGGGTGTCCGGGCGACGGGGCGCTCCGGGTGAACGGAAACGTAACTCGTATGACGTTTGACGTCAACACGCTGCCGTACGGTGGTAGCCAAGTCGTGACGGTCGCGGCGTCGCGCCACCCGGAGGGCACATGACGACATCACAGGACACCACCACCGGCGTCGCCGCGCCTCCGGCCTGGGCGCGGCGCCCGGCCAACCTGGGCCGGGCGATCACCGCGGAGCTGGTCGACCGCATCGTGCGCGGGCTGCACCCACCGGGCTCACCACTGCCGCCCGAGCCGGCGCTGTGCGAGACCTTCGGAGTGAGCCGGACCGTGGTCCGGGAGGCGGTGAAGATCCTGCAGGAGAAGGGGCTGGTGCAGGTCCGGCAGGGCACCGGGACGATCGTCACCGCGCCGACGACGTGGAACATGCTCGACGAGCTCGTCCTGGCCGCGGCCATCGCCGAGGACGAGACCCTGGCCATCCTGGACGACCTCGTCGTCACCCGGCGCCTGCTCGAGTCGGACATGGCCAACGTGGCCGCCCGCCTGGCCGATCAGGACACCGTCGAGCAGCTGGGCCGCCTGGTGGACCTGATGGACAACCTGGTGGGCGACCACGACAGCTACGCGGAGCACGACCGCGCCTTTCACGACGTGATCATGCAGGCGTCCGGCAACCGCATCGCGCGGGGCGTGGTCAAGTCATTGGAAAGCCAGGTCTTCCATACCGCTCGCTACGTCGGACGCACCGAACGGGCGCTGCGCATCGCGTCCAACCAGGGCCACCGGCGCGTCTACGAACGCATCGCCGCGCACGACCCCGAGGGCGCCGCCGAGGCGATGTTCACGCACATCACCGACGCCTGGCTCGTCCGCCGCGGCGGACCCGGCGGGCCGGCCCGCCTGCAGCGGTAGGAGCCCATCGACCCGGGCCCGCGCACAAACCCGCCTCGCAGGCCGCCGCGGAGGCGGCCTGCGAGGCGGCATACCTCGGTCAGGGACTGGCGCAGGTGACGTTGCCGGGTGGTGCGGCGCTGCTGCCGGTCGCGACGAACCCGAAGGTGGTCGTGGCGTTCGCGCCGACGGTGCCGTTGTAGTTGGCGTTCCTGACCGTGATGTTGCCGGTGGACGCCGTGTTGACGCCGCCCCAGAGACTGCTGATCGCCTGGTCGCCGGTCAGGGTCAGGCGCACGGTCCAGCCGTTGAGCGCGGTGGAGCCGTTGTTGGCGATGACGACCTCGCCCTGGAAGCCGCCGGGCCAGGCGTTGACGGCCCGGTAGGTGGCGGTACAGGTGCCGGGCTGGCCACTGGCCGGAGGGGAGCTCGGCGGCGGGGAACTCGGCGGCGGGGAGCTCGGCGGCGCGCTGCTCGGCGGGGTGGACGACGGCGGAGGCGAGCTCGGCGGGACCGTGTTCTCGAACTGCGCGAAGAACTTCCAGATCTCCCCGGACGTCCACGTTCGGGCGTCGTTGGGGCTGCCCGACCCGTCGACCGGGCTCGGGGTGTGGTCGCCGTCGAACGCCGCCCATTGGACCGGGTAACCCGGCCGGCACCCGGTGTAGGTGGTGGTGATGTGGGTCAGGCTGCCCTGAGCCGGCTCGCGCGGGCTCTGGGGCGTACAACCGTTGTTCCGCACGAACGTGTCGCGCAGGGACCGACCGTTGCTGATGTTCAGGACGCTGTCGTGGATGCCGTGGATGCCGAAGTAGGCGACGGGCTGGGTGCCGCCGTTGCATCCGCTGAGGTTGGCGCCGGACAGCACGGCGACGGCACGGAACACCGTCGGGCGGGCACAGGCGATCGCGTAGCTCATGGCGCCGCCGTAGCTCCAGCCCAGGGCGAAGAGCTGCGTCGTGTCGACACAGAGGCCGCCCTCGATCAGCCTGGTCAGATCGTCCACAAGGGTCAGATCCTGGCCGTTGGTGTTGGCCCAGCCGTTGTTGATGCCCTGCGGGGCCACGAAGATCGTGCCGTTGTTGGACAGCGGCTGCAGTCCGTAGTACCCGGCCGAGGAGACCGCGCCGGCGGAGCCGTTCAGCCAGTGCAGCCCGAAGACCAGCCGGTACGGGTGGCTGTTGTTGTAGTTGTCCGGGACTCTCAGGATGTACGTCCGGCTCTGGCCGCTGCTCTGGATCGTGTGCGTGCCGCTGGTGAGCGTCGGAGCCTTGCCGCATCCGGCGGTCGCCGCCAGCGCGCCATTGGTCGCGGCGGCCGCGGTTCCACCGCCGCCGCCGGTCAGGGCCGGCCCGGCGGTGACCGCGACGAGGATCGCCGCGACCGCGATGGCCGGCAGGAGGATTCTGCGCCTCGGCATCGAGCACCTTACCTTTCCTCAGATCGACGTTCACGTGTCCGGTGCCGGTGCCGGCACCGGACACGTGCGAGCGGTTACGCGCCTAGCGCTGCAGGGTCAGCACGCCCGGCCGCCACGGCAGCAGGTTGTAGTCGCCCCCGGCGCTGGGGTTCTTGCCCTGGTAGAGGAACTGCAGGTTGCACGGATCGATGGTCTTGGTCTGGTCGGGGTTGTTGCGGACCAGGTCACCGTGGCTGATGTCGTTGGTCCAGCTCGCGCCGCTGTTGGCCTTGCCGGCGAAGGGGTTGCTCTCGGTTGCGGCCTGCGGGGTCCACGAACCGCTCAGGCTGCTGGACGTGAAGGAGCGGAAGTAGCGGCCCTGGCTGCCGATCGCCTCGACGATCATCAGGTACTGGTTCTGGCCCTGGACCTTGTAGACCTCGACCGCCTCGAACAGGTTGTACTGCGAGTCGCTCATGACCGTGGTGTAGCTGGAGCCGAAGTTGCCCGGGAAGTTCCCGATCGGCATGCTCGCCCGGTAGATGTTGCCGTTGTCACCGGCGAAGAACAGGTACATGTTCTGGCCGTCGCCGATGAGCGTCTGGTCGATCACGCCGGTGCCGGAGCCGGAGATGCTGCCGGTGAACAGCGCCTGCGGTGCGGACCAGCCGTTGGCGTTGGTCGGGTCGCTGGAGGTCTTGTAGTTGAACGCGTTCGGCCCCCACTGGTACGCCAGCACCCAGATGTTCTTCGGGGCGAAGTAGAACAGCGTGGGCGCGACCGTGCCCTGGCTCATCCCGGTCTGGGTGGCCGAGCCCATGTCGGACCAGTTGGTGAAGAGGCTGAAGTTCATCGAGCCGTACGACCCGCCGCTCGACACGTCCGAGCCGTAGACCAGGTGCTTGCCGTTGTAGACGACGTTGGTGAAGTCCTTGAGCGACACCCACCCGTTCTGCGGGTTCGCCAGCGCACCCGTCGACGACCAGTGGTACGACGACGGCAGCGAGCACGACGTGCCCGGCGAGGACGGGGGCGGCGAGGACGGGGGCGGTGAGGTCGGGCCGCCGAGCGAGACCAGCCTGAACTGCTGGTTGGCCTGCCCGCTGCAGTCGTACAGCTGGACCTGCTGCCCGTTGGCGGTGCCCCACACGTCCAGGCACCGTCCGGACTGCGCGCCGGTGATGGTGCCGTTGGAGTTGACGTTCCACTGCTGGTTGCCGCCGCCGTTGCAGTCCCAGATGATGATGGCCGTGCCGTTGGCGGTGCCCGCGCCGCTGGCGTCGAGGCACTTGTTCCCGTACACCTGCAGCTGCTTGGCGGAGGTGTACGTCCACTGCTGGTTGGACTGGCCGTGGCAGTCGTACAGCTGCACCCGCGTGCCGTTGCTCTGTGTCGCGTTCGGCACGTCGATGCACCGGCCCGACTGCGATCCCACGATCTCGTTGGTGCCGCCCGCCGGGGTGGTCGGGTTGCCCGGGGTCGTCGGCGGCGGAGTGGTCGGGTTGGCGGCGTTGAGGGCGTTGAGGACCGAGGTGTACGCGGCCTTCTTGTTGCCGCCGCCGTCGAACAGCAGCGGGCTCTCGCTGGACCGCCACGAGTCGCTGTCGCGCACGCCCCACACGGTGATGCCCACGCAGCGGGGCACGTTCATGCAGGCCTGGGTCAGCCCGGCGTACTGCGACGTCGACGCGTTCGTCACGTCGACCTCGGTCAGGGCCACGTCCACGCCCAGCGCGGCGAAGCTCGACAGGGTCGTCTGGAAGTTGCTGGGCAGTGAGCTGCCGCCGGTGAAGTGGGTCTGCAGCCCGACGCAGTCGATCGGCACGCCCCGCGACTTGAAGTCACGGATCATGTTGTAGACGCCCTGCGTCTTGGCGTACGACCAGTTCTCGATGTTGTAGTCGTTGTAGCACAGCTTCACCGACGGGTCGGCGGTGCGCGCGGTGCGGAGCGCCACCTCGATCCAGTCGTTGCCGGTGCCCTGCAGGTTCGACTGCCGGCGGCTGCCGTCCTCGTTGAACGCCTCGTTGACCACGTCCCAGTAGGCGAGCTTGCCCTTGTAGTGGCCCACGACGCCGTTGATGTGGTCGATCATCGCCTGGCGCAGGGTGGAGCCGGACAGGCTCTGCATCCACCCGGGCTGCTGCCCGTGCCACGCCAGGGTGTGGCCGCGGACCTTCATGCCGCGCTGGGTGGCCCAGTTGTAGATCTGGTCACCGGAGCTGAAGTTGAACTGGCCCCGCTGGGGCTCGGTCGCGTCGGGCTTCATCTCGTTCTCGGCGGTCACCATGTTGAACTCGCGCCCGGCGATGGTGGTGTACGTCGAGTCGCCGAGCCGGCCCGCCGCGATCGCGGTGCCGAAGTACCGTCCCGACTGCGCGGCCGCCGCACCCAGCGTGCTCGCTGCCGCGTTCGCCGACGGCATCATCGTCGCGGCCGTGGCGACCGCCACGACACCGACCACGCCGGCGATCAGCGCTCTGACGGACAGTGATCGCTTCCGCCGGGTCCCGCCCCGCGGGGCGGAGGGGCTTGCATCCACCTTGGTCTCCCTATCTCCGGTAATAAATACGTCGCGTTAGCGCTAACATTTTCGGCTGCGCCTAAGAACGCGAGGCTGCCAGACCCCTGCAGAACATTCAAGTAAATCGACGCCATATTTCGACTCGACCGGGTCATGCAGGATGCGCCAGTGACGTATATACGCAGGTAGAAGGAAGGAGGAAGGCCAGGGATACCGAATCTGACGCGGGGCCCATCCCCGAAAATTTCGCGCACGACTCGACGATCGCCCCGTTCATAACGGTTTCTTGAAAGCGATTTCCGCTGCTGTTTCGAAAATGACCACGGCTTCGCAATGCCGACGATTGTCGGCGACGATGTCAGCCCGCTCCGGGCGGCACCGAGCGCCCACCGCTCCGGCAAACATCTGATGTATCTATAGTTGGGACGTGGCACTGACCGACGAAGCGATCGCGAAGATTCGAAGCATGATCCAGAGCGGAGAGCTGCCGCCGGGTGCCAGGCTGCCCCCCGAGCCGCAGCTCGCCGTGCAGATCGGCCTCTCGCGCAGCGGCGTACGTGAGGCCGTGAAGGTGCTGGAGTCGGCCCGCGTGCTCGACGTCCGCCGCGGCGACGGCACCTATGTCACAAGCCTTGCCCCCCGGCTGCTGCTGGAGGGGCTCGGCCTCGCGGTGGAGCTGCTGCAGGACGACACCCTGCTCGAGGTGGTGGAGGTCCGCCGCATGCTCGAGCCGGTGGCGACGGGCATGGCGGCGTTGCGCATGACCGACGACGACCTCGACGAGCTCGCCCGGATCCTTGACGACATGCGCTCGGCCGCCGACGACCACGAGAAGCTCATCCAGTTCGACACCGCGTTTCACCGCACCGTCGTCGCGGCCACCGGCAACGAGACGCTCACGTCGCTACTGGACGGGCTGTCCGGGCGTACCGTGCGGGCCCGGGTCTGGCGCGGGCTGATCCAGAACGACTCCGCGCACACCACCATCGAGGAGCACCACGCGATCTACCTGGCGCTGCGGGCCCGAGACCAGTTGCTGGCCCACGCCGCCGCATTGCTACACGTCAACACCTCGGAGGCGTGGCTGCGGACGGTGCTGGCGGCCCGGGCCGAGCGGGAACCGTCGTAGGGCCCGGCACGGGGAGACCGTAGGTCCGCACCGCCGTACCCCCCAGGATCTGGTCCAGATCCGGCCCGGGCAGCGGGGGCAGCGCCTCGGACATGGCCCGCAGCACGCTGTGGTAGTCGGCGACGAGCAGGCACACCGGCCAGTCGGAGCCGAACATCAGACGTTCCGGGCCGAACTCCTCGACCGCCACGGCCACGAAGGGATGCAGGTCCTCGGGCGACCAGCCCGGGCCGGCCTCGGTGACCATTCCGGACAGCTTGGCGGCGACGTTCGCGTTGCCGGCCAGCGCCGC
This sequence comes from Dactylosporangium sp. McL0621, assembly GCF_049995355.1. Lineage (NCBI taxonomy): Bacteria > Bacillati > Actinomycetota > Actinomycetes > Micromonosporales > Micromonosporaceae > Dactylosporangium > Dactylosporangium sp. McL0621. Next base: position 5,298,395 of record NZ_CP188259.1, on the reverse strand, counting down.
GAACGGCCCGCGCCACCGCCGCAGGCCGGCCTCGCCCTCGTCGATGCGGGGCTTGCCGAGGTGGTCGAGCACGAACTGCAGCTGCGGCACCGCCCGAGCGGCGCGGGCCGCCGCGGGCAGCTGGTCGGCCCGGATCACCAGGTCGAAGACGAGGCCGGCGTCGGCAACGGCGGCCAGGCCGCGCCGCACGTCGGGCCGGTCCAGGTAGTCCGGGTCGGCCTCGCCCTGCACCTGCGAGCGCACACCGACGAGCAGCTCTCCCCCGCGTGCGCGGCGGTAGCCCGCCAGCGTGGCGGCGACGTCGGCGGCGGCGACGTCGGCCCACGCCACGACGCCGGCGATCGGGCCGGTGTCCGCGGCGTAGCCGAGGAACTCGGCCGCCTCGTCGGTGTGGCAACGGCCTCCTTCGACCAGGACCGTGGCCTCGACGCCGGTCGACGCCAGCTCGGCGGTCAGGTCGGCGGGGGTGAAGGGCCGCCGGATGCGTTCCAGTCCGGGCTCGGCCAGCCATTGGTAGCCGCGTTCCGGGCGCCATAGATGGTGGTGCGCGTCGACGATCACGCCGCCACCGCCGTGGCCCACTCCGGGCCGTCCGGGAAGCGGTAGGCGGCCAGCGAGGCCGGAACCATCTCGGCGCTCATGCCCGCCGCCGCCGGGGCGAGGTACCGTCCGCGGCGGATGCGGACCGGGTCGGCAAAGTGCTCGTGCAGGTGGTCGACGTACTCGATGTACCGGTCCTCGGTGGTCCCGCTGACCGCCAGGTAGTCGAACATGGCCAGGTGCTGCACCAGCTCGCACAGCCCGACGCCACCCGCGTGCGGGCAGACCGGCACGCCGAACTTGGCCGCGAGCAGCAGGATGGCGAGGTTCTCGTTGACGCCGCCGACCCGGCAGGCGTCGATCTGCACCACGTCGACGGCGCCCGCCTGCAGCAGTTGCTTGAACATCACCGCGTTGTGCACGTGTTCGCCGGTGGCCACCTTGATCGGGGCGAGCGCACGGCGGACCGCGGCGTGCCCGAGCACGTCGTCCGGCGACGTCGGCTCCTCGATCCAGTACGGATCGAAGGTGCTCAGCTCGTGCATCCAGTCGGTGGCGTCCGCAACGCCCCAGATCTGGTTGGCGTCCACGGCGATACGCACCTGCGGGCCGACGGCATCGCGGGCGATGCCCAGGCGGCGCACATCGTCGGCCAGGTCCGCGCCAACCTTGAGCTTGATGAGGTGGTAGCCGTCCGCCACGGCCTCCTTGCACAGACGGGCCAGCTTCTCGTCGTCATACCCGAGCCAGCCGGGCGTGGTGGTGTACGCCGGATAGCCCTCGCGGAGGAGATGTTCCTCGCGCTCGGCCCGGCCGCCGGCGGCGGACCGCAGCAGCGCGAGAGCCTCGTCCTCGGTGAGCGCGTCGCGGAGGTAACGGAAGTCGATCTGCGCCACCACCTGCTCCGGCGTGAGGTCCGCCAGGTGCTTCCACAGCGGCCGGCCCGCGCGTCGCGCGGCCAGGTCCCACACGGCGTTGACCAGGCCGCCCGCGGCCATGTGCACGACGCCCTTGGCCGGGCCGAGCCAGCGGATCTGACTGTCGCCGATGAGCTGGCGGGCCAGCGCCCCCGGATCGGCCACGAGCTCGTCGACCGGCCGGCCGACGACCATGCCGGCCAGGGAGCGCAGCGCGGCGACCTGGATCTCCGTGCCACGCCCGACGGTGAACACCAGTCCGTACCCCTCCGCGCCCGCGGTGGTGCGCAGCACGACATAGGCGGCGGAGTAGTCCGGGAAGGGGTTCATCGCGTCGGACCCGTCGCGGTGCCGTGAAGTCGGGAACCGCACGTCGAGGGCGTCCACGGACAAGATGCGCTCAGTCACCGATGCTCCTCGGAGTTGGCGGCGCCGCGTGGCGGCGCCCCGGAATGGGACGTTGGGGTGGGATCACGTCTGTGCCTTGCCGCCGGTGACGCGGGAGACCACGAGCGCCACCAGGATGACCGCGCCGTTGAGGAAGTTCGTCCACTGGGCGGGCACGCCGGCCAGGGTCAGCACATTAATGATCATGAACAGCAGCAGCACCCCGGTGAAGGCTCCGAAGATGGTGCCCTTGCCGCCGTTGAGACTGACGCCGCCGATCACCGCCGCCGCGAACACCTGGAAGATGGCGCCGCTGCCCTGCGCGGCCGGCACCGCCGCCAGCCGGCCGCTGATGAGCAGCCCCGCCAGGGCCGCCAGCATGCCGGCCACGACGAGGGTCAGCCACAGGATGCGGTCGGTGCGGATACCGGCCGCGCGGGCGGCGTCGACGTTGCCGCCGATCGCGTAGAGCGCGCGCCCGGGCCGGGTGTAGCCGAGCACCACGATGCCGGCGGCGAACAGCAGCAGCGATATCCAGACCGACGCCGGCACGCCCAGCCACTCGGCGGAGCCGAGGTACCGCATGGACTCGGGCAGGGCGAAGAACGTCTTGCCGCCGGAGATGCCGGTCAGCAGGCCCCGCAGCACGATCAGCATGCCGAGCGTGACGACGAACCCGTTGAGGCCGAAGCGCACGATGAGCAGCCCGTTGAACGCCCCGACGAGCGCACCGACGAGCAGCACGACCGGCACCGCCCACGCGGCCGGCAGTGCGTGCACGCCGAGGCCGTGGGTGACGGCCGGGTCGACGATGAGCCAGGCGGCCAGACCGGGGGCGAGCCCGAACGTGGACTCCAGCGACAGGTCCATCTTGCCGGTGATGAGCACGATGGTCTCGGCGAGGACGACGATGGAGATCTCCGACATGCTCTGCAGCACGTTGATGACGTTGTCGGAGCTGAGGAACACCGGGTTGACGATGAATCCGACGATCGCGACGGCGACGATTGCCGGCACCAGCGCCAGGTCGCGCAGGCGGGCGACGAACGGCCCCCGGCGTGTGAGCACGGGCGGCGGCGCTGACACGGCCGCCGTCTCAGACGTGGTCAAGATCGACTCCTTCCATGGCGGCCACCAGGTCGTTGTCGGCCCAGCCGGACTCCAGCTCGGCCACGACCCGGCCTCGGAACATCACCAGGACCCGGTCGCAGATGCGCAGGTCGTCGAGCTCGTCGGAGACCACGAGCACCGCGGTGCCGCGGTGGCGGACGTCTTCGACGACGCCGAGGAGGGTCTCCTTGGAGCGCACATCGACGCCGGCGGTCGGCGTGACGAGGATCAACAGCTTGGGCTCGCCGGCCAGGGCGCGGGCCATGACGGCCTTCTGCTGGTTCCCGCCGGACAGGTCGCGGACCGGCACGTGCGGGCCGTCGGCCTTGATCGCCAGGTCGGCGATGGCGCGCCGGGCCAGGGCGTCGCGGCGGGCCGGCGACAGCAGGCCGCCGCGCCGGATGCGTTCCGGCACGGTCATCGTGACGTTCTCCGCGATCGACAACAGCGGGATGAAGCCTTCGCGGTGGCGGTCCTGCGGCACGAGCCCGACCCCGGCGTCGAGGGCGTCCGGCACGCTGCCGGGGCGTAGGACCCGCCCGTCGACGGTGACGGTCCCGGCGGCGGGGCGGGCCAGCCCGACGATCGCCTCGGCCACCTCGACCTTGCCGCTGCCTCCGCCGCCGGCGATGCCGACGACCTCGCCGGACCTGGCCGCCAGCGACAGCCCGGCCCCCGACCGCGTCACGAGATCCCGCACGGACAGCAGGACCGGGGCATCCACCGGCCGCTGCCGCTGGGCCGCCTCGGGCAGGCTCACGTCCTCGCCGGTCATCGCCGCCACCAGCGCCTCACGGCGAAGGCCGGCCACGGGTGCCGTGACGATGTGCCGCGCGTCGCGCAGGACCGTCACCCGGTCGCAGAGCTCAAAGATCTCCTGCAGGTGGTGGCTGATGAACAGGAACGTCACCCCCTGCGCGCGCAGCGCGCGGACCCGGTCGAACAGCCGGTTGATCCCGGCGGCGTCGAGCTGCGCGGTCGGCTCGTCGAGGATGATGAACCGCGCGCCGAAGGACAGCGCCCGCGCGATCTCCACGAACTGCCGCTGCTCCACCGACAGGGTCGAGGCCGGCCGGCGGACGTCGACGTCGACCGACCACTCGGCCAGCAGCCGCTCCGCCTCGCGGCGCAGCAGGCCCCACCGGATGAGCCGGCCCGGACCGCGGGCGTGCCGGTTGAGGAAGAGGTTCTCGGCCACGGCCAGCGTCGGGATGATGGTCGACTTCTGGTACACGCACGCAACCAGCTGCCGCCAGGCGTCCCGGTCGCCGAGCGGCGGCGCCGGCCGGCCGTCGAAGGCGACGGCCCCCTCGTCCGGGGCCTGCAGCCCGGTCAGGATGCTCACCAGGGTCGACTTGCCCGCCCCGTTTCGCCCGACCAGGGCGTGCGCCTCGCCCCGCCGGACGACGATGCCCGCGTCCGCCAGCGCGACCGTGGAGCCGAACCGTTTGCCGATGTTCACCGCTTCCACGACGGGCCGGTCGGCGCCGGCCGGCCCGTCGATGGGGTCCAGCGTTGTGGAGCTCATGCGTTGTTGCCCCAGAGGGTACTGTCGTCGAACTTCGTCGTGGGCCGGCCGCCGATGTTCCCGCCGTCGAGGGTCACGAGCGGCGCCGCGAGCTGGTCCTCCAGCACGCCGTCACGGACCTGGATGATGACGCTGCCGTGGTCGGTGGGGCCCGGCTGGAACGTCTTGCCCTCGATCGCGGCCTTGACGTAGTACAGGCCGTACTTGGCGAACAGGTCGGCCGGCTGGCTCACCGTGGCGTCGATGAGGCCGGCCTTGATGTCCTTGAGCTCCTCGGGTATCCCGTCGTTGGACACGACGAAGACGTGCTTCGGGTCGGTCGCGGGCACCTGCAGGCCGCGCTGCTTGAGGATCTGCAGCGTGCCCGACAGCGCGAACGAGGACTCCATGTAGACGCCCTTGATGTCCGGGTCGGACGTGAAGCGCGTCTGCAGCTTCGTCGCGGCCACGTCGCCCTTCCAGTCGGTGGCCTCACCGAACACCGTGATGCCGGGGAAGTCCTTCTTCATGCACTCGTTGAACGCCTCGGTGCGGTCGCGGCCGTTGATCGAGTCCAGACCGCCCTCGAGCATGACGACCTTGCCCTTGCCCCCGAGCTTGGTGCCCAGGAACTGGCAGGCGTTCGTACCGTAGGCGCGGTTGTCGGCGCGCACCACCATGAACACCTTGCCGGTGTCGGGCCGGGTGTCGATCGTGACGACCGGGATCTTCTTGGCCGCGAGCTGCTCCAGCGTCGGGGCGATCGCCGCGGTGTCCTGCGGCGCCATCACGACGCCCTTGACCCCCTGGCTCTGGAACGTCTGCACGTTGGAGATGAGGGCGGCGATGTCGTTCTGCGAGTTGGTGGTCTTCAGCTGGACGCCCAGGTCCTTGGCCGACTGCGGCACGTACTTGATGTAGGAGTTCCAGAAGTCGGTGTCCGAGCGCGGGTAGTCCACGCCGATCAGCGGCGCCGAGGCGCCCGTGCCGTCCCCGGTCGACGAGGACGGGTCGTTCTTGCTACAGCCGGCGGTCAGCATCGCGGTGCCCAGCACCGCCGTCAAACCCAGGCCGAGAAAAGCTTTGCGGTTCACCGGGTCTCCTTGTCGTGGTCGCGCTCGATGACGCGGCTCGCGGCGCGCCAGACATCCTGCGGGAGGGGTCTTCGATGGCGTGGCGGGCGCGAGACATCTGACGTTAGGACGAACTTCCGGCACCCGTCAATATGACGTGCTGGTCGTTATGGCCGATTGTTTCCGGATTTGGGCGGGGTATCTGGTCGTCGACGTTGACGATTGAGTCCGACCGGCGTATCAAACATCTCATCACTGGCGTCCCGCCCGACGCATGACGAAGGAGTAGCCGATGGCGCTCCGCACCGCTCCTGACCCCCTCGCCTCCACCGGACCTCCGCGGCCGGGACGGGCCGACGGGGCAAGGGCCGCCCTCGCCCTGATCCGCACCGGCCCGCTGTTGATGCTCGTCGCGATCGTCGCCGTGGCCGCGGCGCTGTCGCCGTTCTTCCTCACCACCCGCAATCTCGGCAACGTGCTCGCCCAGAGCGCCGTCATCGCGGTGCTGGCGATCGCGCAGCTGCTGGTCATCATCACGCGCGGCATCGACCTGTCGGTCGGCTCGACCGTCGCGCTCGCCGCGGTCGTCGGCGCGCTGGTGTTCGAGGCGGTGCCGTCGGCGGCGCTCGTCGTGCTGGCGATGCTCGGCACGGGGCTGGCCGTCGGCACCGTCAACGGTGTGGCACTGGTCTGGGGCCGGCTGCCGCACCCGTTCATCGTCACGCTCGCCACGCTCAGCATCGCCCACGGCCTGGCGCTGTGGCTCGCCGGCGGCCAGCCGCACCGGGGCATGCCGCAGATCATCCAGCTGGTCGGCGGGGAGTCGCTCGGCTGGCTGCCCTACTCGACCCTGCTGGTCGCCGCGCTCGCCCTCGCGGTACTGCTGCTGACGACCCGGCTCGTGTGGGGCCGGTGGATCTACGCGGTCGGCGGTAACCCCGACGCCGCGCGGCGGGCCGCGATCCCGGTCAACGGCGTGCTGGTCTCGGTGTACGTCATGAGCGGCCTGGCCGCCGGCATCGCCGCGTTCATCACGGCGGGCCGGCTCAACGCCGGCTCGCCGACGTTCGGCGAGCTGGCCGAGCTCGACGCCATCGCCGCAGTGGTCATCGGCGGGGCGAGCTTCCTCGGCGGCCGCGGCTCGGTGGCCAACGCGCTGATCGGCGCGCTCATGATCGGCGTGATCCGCAACGCGATGAACCTGCTCAACGTCGACGCGTTCATCCAGCCGATCGTCATCGGCGCGGTGATCCTGCTGGCGGTCGAGCTCGACGTGATCCGCGGCTCGCTGGAGCGCCGCTTCCAGGTGATACGTGCGGTGCGGGCATGAACGGGACCGCCGCCGGCACGGTACCGGCCTTACGCATCACCGGGGCCACCAAGCGCTTCGGCGCCGTGCTGGCGCTGGACTCGGTCGACCTCGAGGTCGCGCACGGGGAGGTCCTCGCCCTGCTCGGCGACAACGGCGCGGGCAAGTCGACGCTCATCAAATGCATCAGCGGGGTACATCGGCTCGACGACGGCACCGTCGAGATCGACGGCTCGGTGGTCGAGATCGGCACCCCGGCGGACGCCCGCGCGGCCGGTATCGAGACCGTCTATCAGGACCTCGCGCTCTTCGACAACCTCGACCCGGCGGCCAACTTCTACGCCGGCCGCGAGGACGCCCGGCCGCACTGGCTGCCGCGCGGCCTGCGGGTGCTGCGGCGGCGATCCATGGCCGACGCCACCGCCGAGGTGCTCAACCGGCTGCAGGTCAGCCTGCCCGACCGGCATGCCGGCGTCGGGCTGCTCTCCGGCGGCCAGCGGCAGGCCATCGCGGTCGCCCGGGCCGCCGCGTTCGCCGCCGGGATCGTCATCCTCGACGAACCCACCGCGGCGCTGGGGCTGCGGGAGTCCCGCCGCGTGCTCGACCTGATCCTGCGGCTGCGCGACGAGGGCCGGGCGGTCGTCGTCGTGTCGCACGCGATGGACCACGTCATGGAGATCGCCGACCGTGCCGTCGTGCTGCGTCGGGGCCGCAAGGCCGGCGAGGCCGTCCCGACGCCGCAGCACCAGCAGCAGATCGTCTCCCTCATCGTCGGCGGGTCCTGACCCGCCCGCCAGAGGCACACCGAAGGGAACCCCCATGCAACGCACCGTTGGCTTTGCCGTGCTCGCGGCGGCGCTCCTGGTACCGCTGGCCGCATGTGGCGACGACGCCGCCCCCGGTGGCGGCACGTCCGCCGTGAAGGTCGGGCTCATCACGAAGTTCCCCGTCGACTTCTACGACACGATGGTCGACGCGGTGAAGCAGTACGACGCCGCGCACGCCGACGTCGAGGTCATCTACGGCCAGGGCAAGAGCGGCACCGACGACGAGGGCGAGATCGCCATCATCGAGAACATGATCACGCAGGGCGTGAAGGCGATCGCGATCACCCCGAGCAGCCCGAACGTGCAGGGCGCGCTGGACAAGGCGGTGAAGGCCGGCATCAAGGTCGTACTCGTCGACAACGACATCCCCGGCTGGTCGGGCAAGTCGTCGGTCGTGGCGACGGACAACCTCGCCGGCGGCAAGCTCGCCGGGCAGTGGCTGGCCAAGCAGTTGCCGCCGGGCGCCACCATCGCCATCCTGCAGGGCCGGCTCGGCAACCCGTCTCTGGACGACCGGGTCAAGGGGCTGAAGGACGGCCTCGGCGGCGCCGCGAAGGTGGTCGCGGAGCCGGCGACGGACTGCGACGAGACCAAGGGCCTCAACGCCGCGCAGGACATCCTCACCGCCAACCCGGACGTCACCGCCATCTACGGCGCGTGCGGCCCGCCCATCACCGGGGCCCTGCAGGCGGTCAAGGCGGCCGGCAAGAAGCCCGTCGTCGTCGGCTTCGACGCCTCCCCGGGCGAGCTCAAGGCCATCGAGGCCGGCGACGAGGCCGCGTCGGTGGCCCAGTTCCCGGCCAAGATGGGCTCGCTGGGCATCGAGACCGCCGTCGCCGCGGCCAAGGGCCAGCCGGTCCAGCCGACCGTCGACACCGGCACGGAGATGGTGACGAAGGACAACGTCGCCAAGTTCAAGTAGCCGTTCGCGGGCCCGGCCGTGGCCGGGCCCGCGGGCGTCGAGACTGTGCCCTGATCAGCGAGGTGATCAGCGCGGCGTGAAGTCCTGGTTGGTGGCGGAGGCGTTCTTGCACTGCCACTGGTCGAGCTGCTGTCCGAGCGTGCTGTTGGCGCCGTACACGTCCAGGCACAGGCCGCTGTTGCGGTTCTTGAAGGAGTACGAGCCGTCGGACTGCTGGACCGGAAGCCAGAGGCTGTTCGGCGCGCTGTTGGGTACCTGCTGGATGACGTTCGGGACGCCGGCGGCGGTGGAGCTGTTGGCCACGGCCACGTCGTAGCCCGAGTGCTGCGCCTGCAGCCGGCCGTAGCCGTCCGCGACCGGCACGAACTGGAACTGCTGGTTGGGCTGACCGTTGCACGTCCACTGGGTGACCGCCGCGCCGGCCGCCGTGGACGTGCCGCTCACGTCGAGACAGAGGCCGTTGTTGGCGATCGCGAGCCGGTGATAGCCGGTCGGGTAGCCCACCGGCTGGCTGGGCCCGGCCGCGAACTGCCACCAGTTGAGGTTGAACAGCGACCCGCTGCCGCCCGCGAACCGAAGGTACAGGTCGTGGGTTCCGGTCGCGTTGCTGACCGGGCACGAGACCGTGGTCCACGTCTGCCAGCCGCCGGTGCCGGACACGTTGCACGTGCCGACGAGGGTGCCCGTCGCACTGTCCAGATGCGCCTCGATCCGGCCGCCGCTGGCACCTGAAGCCACTCGGGCGCTGAGCGAGCCGGCACCGGTACCGAACGCGACGCCCTTGACCTTGACGTAGTCGCCGTTCTCGATCCAACCGACGTTCATCCCGCCCTCGCTGGCGGGCTCGGTCTCGATGCCGCTGCCCCAGGCGATGGTCTCGGCCTCCTGGCGCACGTACGGGTCAAGCGTGCCGACCTGCGGCGCCCCGGTCGTGGTCATGTTGATGGTCGGGAAGGTGCCGTCGGCGTTGTAGTTGAACTTCTCCACGGCGACCGAGCGGGTGTAGCCGCCGCCGCCCGGCAAGGCGCCGTTGTGGTAGAAGAAGTACGAGCCGCCGTTGAAGTCGATGACGCCGGGGTGGTTGGTGAAGCTGCTGCCCTGCGTCGGCATGATGGTGCCGCGGTAGGTCCATGGCCCCGTGGGTGACGGCGCCGTGGAGTAGGCGATGAACTCGGAGCAGCACTTCGCCGCGAACACCATGTAGTACAAGTTGTTGCGCTTGTAGAACCAGGGCCCCTCCTCGTACAGCGTCGGCCGGTTGGCGTCCCCGGCGCGGGTCCCGAACCCCGCGGTGGTGAGCGGAATCTGCGTCGGGCTGCCCGAGTACGACGTCATGTCGGCGTTGAGCTTCACGTACCACAGATGGGGGTTGCCGTAGAACAGGTACGCCTGGCCGTCGTCGTCGATGTACACGGTGGGGTCGATCTCGGCGTTCTGGATCAGCGGCCGGCCGAGCGCGTCGTGGAAGGGCCCGGTGGGGCTGTCGGCGACCCCCACGCCGATCGCCTGGGCGCCGTTGGCCATCCGCACCGGGACGTACCAGTAGAACTTCCCGTTGCGTTGCACGGCCTGCCCGGCCCACGCGTCCGAGCTCGCCCAGCTGAACGTGGACAGGCTCATCGGCGAGCCGTGGTCGGTCCAGTTCACCATGTCGGCCGACGACCAGACCCGCCAGTCGCGCATCGTGAAGTAGGTCGAGCCGTCTTCGTCGTGGCCGGTGTATAGGTACACCCGGCCGTTGTAGACCAGCGGCGCCGGGTCGGCGGTGTAGACGTGTTGCACGATCGGGTTGTCCGCCTTGGCCACGCCCGGCAGCAACGCCGTGAGACAGAACAGGACCGTCGCCAACGCGACCGCGCGCCTCGAGCGAAGTCGAGATGTGGATGTCATGGTGCCGCTCCCCTATCCGGCCGGGACATGAACAGTGGTGTCGCCGGCGCCGCCGGTCTTTCGGTCAGCTGCGCAGGTTCCATTGCTGGTTGGAACCGCCATGGCAGGTCCAGAGTTGAAGCTTCGTGCCGTTGGCCGTGCCGGCGCCGCTGGCGTCCACGCACAGTCCGGACTGGACGCCGGTGATGGAGCCGTTGGCGCCCAGGCTCCACTGCTGGTTGGCCTGGCCGTTGCAGTCCCAGATGACGACGGCGGTGCCCGTGCCCGTGCCTTGGCCGCTGGCGTCCAGGCACTTGTTGCCGTACACCATCAGCTGCCGGCCGGTGGTGTAGGTCCAGCGCTGGTTGGTCCCGCCGTGGCAGTCCCACAGCTGCACCTGCGTGCCGTTCGTCGTGGCGGAGCCGGGCACGTCGATGCAGCGACCCGACGCCGCACCCGCGATCATGACGTTCGACTGGCCGACCGGCGGGCTGCTGCTCGACGGGGGCGGGCTCGACGGCGGGGTGCTGGCGAACGAGGAGATGAACCGCCAGGCCTCGCCCTTGGTCCACGTCCGGACGCCGTCGTCACAGCCGGAGCATCCGTCGACCGGGCCGGGCCCGTGGCCGCCGTCGAATGCGGCCCACTGCACCGGATAGCCGGCGCGGCAGGAGTAGGCGGTGGTGATGTGCCGGCCGCTGCCCGGCGCCGGCTCCGCGGGAGTCTGCGGTGTGCAGCCGTTGTTGCGCACGAACGTGTCGCGCAGCGCCCGTCCGTTGCTGATGTTGAGGACGTTGTCGGAGACGCCGTGAATCCCGAAGTACCCGATCGGCTGGGTGCCGCCGCTGCAGCCGGACAGGTTCGCGCCGGAGTACACGACGACCGCCCGGAAGACGGTGGCCCGGCCGCACGCGATGGCGTAGCTCATCCCGCCGCCGTAGCTGAACCCCATGGCGAACAGCTGCGTGGTGTCGACGCAGAGATCGTTCTCGATCATCCGCACCATGTCGTCGGTGAAGGTGATGTCCTGGCCGTTGGTGTTGGCCCAGCCGTTGCCGATGCCCTGCGGGGCGACCAGGATGGCGCTGTTGCCGGACTGCTCCTGCATGCCGTAGTAGGACCACGCGGTGCCGCTGGTCCCACCGGAGGAGACGTCCTGCATGGTGCCGCCGCGCCAGTGGTACCCGAAGATCAGGCGGTACGGGCGCGTGGTGCTGTAGCCGTCGGGAATCCGCAGGATGAAGCTGCGGCTCTGGCCACTGCTCTGGATGGTGTACGAGCCGCTGCGCAGTGTGGGGGTCTTGCCGCAACCGGCTGTCGTCGCCGCGGATGCGGACGGAACCGTCGCCGTCATGACGGCGAGCGTTCCCGCGGCGACCATGGCGACCGCGCCGAGCACCGCGACCCACCGGGGAACCAGACGTCTTCTCACAACTGTGACTCCTTTGTTTGGGAGCGAATGACCCGCCCTTCGGAGGTGCGCGAATCGGAACATAGGTCGTATGACGTATGGTGTCAAGCGACGAAGCCCATCGATGGCTGGATGCGCCGCGACTTCGGAAAGTTTCACGACCGCGGACACGGCCACACCACGCCCGCCGGCCGCGGGCGAAAGAGCGGCTCAGCCGGCGGCGGCCTGCAGGACGAGGTCGCGGGCGTCGTTCAGGCCGACCGCCAGGGCGCCCAGCAGGACCGCGTCCGTGCCCAGCTTGGACACCTCGATGCGGGGCGGGCGCAGGGCGACCAGGTCGCGCAGACGTTCCGCGATCGGGGTCGTGAGCAGGTCGCCCGGCTGGCCGCCGACGCCGCCGCCCAGGACGACGAGCTCCGGGTCCAGGACCGCGGTGATGCCGGCCAGGGCGTGGCTGAGGTGATCGACCTCGCGGGCCACGGCGCGGCGGGCCGTCTCGTCGCCCGCGCGGGCGGCGTCGAAGACGTCCTTCGCGGTCTCCACGCTCGGCAGGCCCAGGCGGCGGGCCATCGCCACCACGCCGTCGGCCGAGGCGACGGACTCGAACAGGCCGCGGCGGCGGGCGGCGGGCTGGTCGGCGAGCGGGTCGTCCTCGCCCACCGGGAGGTAGCCGATCTCGCCGGCCGCGCCGCGGAAGCCGCGGTACAGCTTGCCGTCGATGATGATGCCCATGCCCGTGCCGGTGCCGACCGACACGTAGACGAAGTGGCGCACGCCGCGGCCCAGGCCGTAGGTGGCCTCGCCGACGGCGGCGAGGTCGATGTCGTTCTCCACCACGTAGGTGCGGCCGGCGATGCCGGCCAGGCGTTCGACGCTGCCGCGGCGGTTCCAGCCGGGCAGGTTCGGCGCCAGGTGCAGGGCGCGGGTGGCCTTGTCGTGGATGCCCGGGGTACCGAAGACGGAAAGGGTGATGTCGTCGCGGCGGATGCCGGCCGCGGACGCCAGCTCGTCGGCCAGGCTGGTCAACTGGGCGACGAGGTCCTTGGCGCGCAGGCTGCGCGACGGGGAGTCCTGGCGGGCCACGATCCGGCCGACGAGGTCGGCGAGGGCGACGCGGACGTAGGAACGGCCGACGTCCACCGCGTACACCCAGCCGGCCTCGGGGCGCACCTCGTAGAGCACCGCGGAACGGCCGGCCGCCCCGGCGCGCAGGCCGACCTGGCGCAGCAGCCCGGCCCGCTCCAGGTTGGTCAGGGCCACGGCCACGGTCGGCTTGGACAGGCCGGTGTACTGGGCCAGCTCGGGGCGCGAGACGGCGCCGCGCCGGAAGGTCTCGGCGAACACGGCGCGCTCGTTCATCACCCGCAGCACGCTGGTCGTGCTGGCGGTGGCGGCCTGCCTGTCGGTGATGCTCTGCACGGTGTACAGCCTGCCACAAGCTTTCAGAAAGGTCCTTTATCAATTTCGTAAAGGTCCTTGCCAAGCGCGGCGGACAGGGTCGACGATTTCCAGCCATGAGAACCAGATGGTTCGTGGCCGTGCTGACCGCCGTGGCGGTCCTGGCCGGCGGTTGCGGAGGCAACGCCGGCAACCAGCAGTCGAAGGACGCGCCGACGATCGCGCTGTTCCTGCCCGAGTCCAAGACGACCCGCTACGAGGCGTTCGACCGGCCGCTGTTCGAGGCCAAGGTCAAGACCCTCTGCGCCGCGTGCAAGGTGCTGTACTTCAACGCCGACCAGGACGCCGCCAAGCAGCAGCAGCAGGTCGAGGCCGCGCTCACCCAGGGCGCCGACGTGCTGGTCCTCGACGCCGTCGACGCCGGCGCGGTGGCCTCGCTGGTCAACCAGGCCAAGCAGAAGAAGATCCCGGTCCTCGCCTACGACCGGCTCATCTCCGGCATCACGTACGAGTACTACGTCTCGTTCGACAACGTCCGCGTCGGCGAGATGCAGGGGCAGGCCCTGCTGGACGCGATGGCCAAGACCGGCAAGACGGGCCAGATCGTCATGATCAACGGGGCGCCGACCGACCCCAGCTCCGCCGACTACAAGAAGGGCGCGCACAACGTCCTGGACGGCAAGGCGCAGATCGGCCGCGAGTACGACACCCCCGACTGGAGCCCCGACAAGGCCCAGCAGGAGATGGAGCAGGCCATCACGGCCCTCGGCCGCGACACCGTCGTCGGGGTCCTGTCGGCCAACGACGGCATGGCCGGCGGCGCCATCGCCGCGATGAAGCGTGCCGGCTACGCCACCCTGCCGCCGATCACCGGGCAGGACGCCGAGCTCGCCGCGGTGCAGCGAATCCTCACCGGCGAGCAGTACATGACCATCTATCTCGACATCCGCCAGGAGGCCGAGAAGTCCGCCGAGCTCGCGGTCGCGCTCGGCCGTGGCGAGCACCCGGCCGCGCCGACGAAGGTGAACAACGGCACGGGTGACATCCCCACCGTCCTGCTGTCCCCGACGGCGGTCACCGCCGACAAGGTCAAGGACACGATCGTCAAGGACGGGTTCTACAAGGCGTCGGAGATCTGCACCGGTGCCGTCGCGACCGCCTGCACCAAGGCGGGAATTCAGTAGTGCTCGCCGCCACCGATGTCAGCAAGCGCTACGGCGCGGTCCAGGCTCTCGACAGCGTGAGCCTGGACCTGCCGGCCGGGCAGGTCGTCGCGCTCGTCGGCGACAACGGCGCCGGCAAGTCGACCCTCGTCAAGGTGCTGTCCGGCGTCGTCGCGCCGGACGGCGGGGCCCTCGAGCTCGACGGCCACGCGGCGCGCATCGCCAACCCGCACGACGCCCAGCGCCTCGGCGTGTCGACCGTCCATCAGGACCTCGCGCTGTGCGAGAACCTCGACGTCGTCGGCAACCTGTTCCTCGGCGCCGAGCGGCATCGGTTCAGCCTGCTGTCGCACATCCGGATGGAACGCGCCGCCCGCGACCTGCTGGCGTCGCTCGACGTGCGCATCCGCGACATCCGGGTGCCGGTCGCGTCGCTGTCCGGCGGCCAGCGCCAGTCGGTGGCGATCGCCCGCGCGCTGATCGGCGAGCCCCGGGTCGTCATCCTGGACGAGCCCACCGCCGCGCTCGGCGTCGAGCAGACCGCCCAGGTCCTCGGGCTCATCCGGCGGCTGCGCGATCGGGGCCTCGCCGTGCTCGTCATCTCGCACAACCTCGCCGACGTCCGCGCCGTCAGCGACCGCATCGCGGTGCTGCGCCTCGGCCGCAACGCCGGCGAGTTCGTCACCGCCGACACCACGCCCGAGGCCGTCGTCGCCGCGATCACCGGGAGCGCCGCATGAACCGTCTCCGGACGACCGACCTCGGGTCCTGGCCCGTCGCCGGCGGCCTCGTCCTCATCGCGATCGTCTTCGGCTCGCTCAACGAGCACTTCCTGTCCGCCGAGAACCTCGCCAACCTCGCCCTGCAGATGGCCGCCACCGGCACCATCGCGCTGGGGGTCATCATGGTGATCCTGCTCGGCGAGATCGACCTGTCGGCCGGCTCCGTCAGCGGCCTCTGCGCGGTCGTCATGACGATCCTGTCGGTCCGCCACGGCTGGAACCCGGTCGCCGCGGTCGCCGTCGCCCTCGCCGTGGCCGCCGGCATCGGACTGCTGCACGGGTGGATGTTCACAAGGCTGCGGATGCCGTCCTTCGTCGTCACCCTGGCCGGACTCATCGGATGGCAAGGGCTGATGTTGTACCTGCTGGGCCGGGGCGGCACCATCAACCTCCCGTTCGACGGTTTCATCGCCGGGCTCGCCGACACCTGGCTGCCCCCGTGGGCGGCGTGGACGCTCGCCGCCGCGATCGTCGGTGGCTGGACGGCCGGCTCGCTCCGGCACCGGTACAACCGCCGCGCCGCGGACCTGCCGGTCGGCCCGGCCGGGTGGCTGGCGCTGCGGCTGGGCGGGCTGGCCGCCGCGCTCGCCGTCGCGGTGACGGTGCTGTCGGCCGATCGCGGGGTACCACTGCTGCTGGTGCTCTTCGGCGCCCTCGTCGTTGCACTCGACCTGATGCTGCGCCACACCGTCTTCGGCCGGCACATGTACGCCGTCGGCGGCAACGCCGAGGCGGCCCGCCGCGCCGGCATCGGCGTCACCCGCATCCGGGTGCTCGCCTTCACCGCCTCCGCGATGCTCGCCGCGGCCGGCGGCATCCTCGCCGCCAGCCGGCTCGCCGCCGTCAACCAGAGCTCCGGCGGCAGCGACACCCTGCTCATGGCGATCGCCGCCGCGGTCATCGGCGGCGCGTCGCTCTTCGGCGGGCGCGGCCGCGCCTACGCCGCGCTGCTCGGCATCCTCGTCATCCAGTCGATCACCAACGGCATGCTGCTGCTCAACGTCGACTCCTCGGTGCGGTACATGGTGACCGCCGGCGTCCTCGCCGTCGCCGTCGCGATCGACTCGCTCGCCCGGCCGGGCCGCCCGCGGTGACGGGACAGGTTCTCGCCATCGACTTCGGCGGCACCAAGGTCGCCCTCGCCGTGGCGGACGCCGGCACGGCCGAGGCCCGCCCCCACAACACCGTGCGCCTCGACACCCGGGCCGCGGAGGGCACCGCCCAGGTCGTCGCCCGGGCCCTGGCCGCCGCCCGGGACCTCGTCGCCGACCCGGTCGCCGTCGGCGTCTCCACGTTCGGCGTCGTCCGCGACGGCGCCGTCCGTCTCGCCCCCAATGTCCCCGGCTGGGACGGGCTGCGGCTGCCCGGCCTGCTCGCGGCCGCGTTCGGCGGCGTGCCGCTCGCGGTCGACAACGACGTCAACGCGGGCGCCGCCGCCGAGCTGCGGTGGGGGGCGCTGCGGGGCGTCGACACGGCGCTGTACGTCAACGTCGGCACCGGCCTCGCCGCCGCCCTCGTCGCCGGCGGCCGGGTGCTGCCGGGCGCCAACGGCGCCGCCGGTGAGATCGGCTACCTTCGCGATGCGCCCGGCGCCGCCGCGTTCGCCGACGGCCGCGCACCGCTCGAGGAGGCCGTGTCCGGCAGTGCCCTGGCCCGTCGCGGCTCGGCCCTGCTCGGCCGGCCGGTCACCGCCGCGGAGCTGTTCGCGCTGTACCCCGACCCGGCCGTCGCCGCCCTGCTCGACGACGCCCTGGAGGTGCTCGCCCGGACCGTCGCCAACCTCAGCGTCGTCCTCGACCCGCAGCGGGTCATCCTGGCCGGCGGCCTCATGGGCGCGGCCGAGCACATCCTGCCCCGGATCTCGGCCGCCCTGACCCGCGCGGTGCCGTTCCCGCCGGCGCTGGCCGCCGCCCGCTTCGTCGACGACGCGCCGCTGCTCGGCGCGCTGTCCGCGGCCCTGGACCTCGCCGCTGCGTGACTCCCGGCTGGCTAGGCCGGGGGCTCCGACTCGCTTTGGGCGCGGAGTCCGTCCAGCAGACCCTCACGATCGCTGAGGAGGGATCCGAGGATACGTCGCCCGACGGCGAGCAGGTCGGCCACGTCGGTGGTGCTCAGCGCGTACATCACCAGGGAGCCGTCGCGGTAGGAGGTGACGACCCCGGCCCGCCGCAGGACCGCCAGCTGCTGCGAGAGGTTCGACGCCTCGACGTCGATCTCGTCCAAGAGGTCGCGGACGGGCCGCGGACCGTGCTGCAACAGCTCCAGCACCCGGATCCGCACCGGGTGGCCGAGGGTGCGGAACAGCTCCGCCTTCGCCTGATACAGCGGTACCGACATACCTCGTCCGCCCCGGCCCCGCGTCATCGCAGCAACGCTAGCAGCCCGTGCAGGCGGGTTCCGCCGGCACGAGTGCGGCGCCACGACTCCGCCCCACTGACTTGCAGACTTTCGCAACTGCTAAAGTCTGCAATTGAGAAGAACCGGTGCGGCGGAGGTGATGGCATGGCGGTCCGCCCGCCGGCTGTGCGCCGCGCCGCCGTCCGGGTCGGCGGCCTGTTGCCGCGGCCCTCGGACTGGACGATGGCGCGCCGCACCCTGCGCCGGGACCTGCCGGCCGGGCTTGCGGTAGCCGTGGTGGCGTTGCCGCTCGCCCTCGCCTTCGGCGTCTCCTCGGGGCTCGGCGCCGGTGCGGGTCTCGTGACCGCCGTCGTCGCCGGAGCGGTGGCCGCCGTCTTCGGCGGTTCGAATCTGCAGGTGTCCGGGCCCACCGGCGCGATGACCGTCGTGCTCGTGCCGGTGGTCGCGGCCTTCGGGCCGACCGGCGTGCTGATGGTCGGGGCGATGGCCGGCGCGATCCTGATCGTCCTCGCGCTGGCGCGGGTCGGGCGATACGTGCGGTACCTGCCGGCCCCGGTGATCGAAGGGTTCACCGCCGGGATCGCCGTGGTGATCGCGCTGCAGCAGGTGCCGGCCGCGCTCGGGGTCGCCGACGCGCACGGCGTCAAGGTCTGGGCCGTCGCCGCCGACGCTGTGGTGCGCTTCATGGCCGATCCCGCGCCCGCACCGGTACTGACGGCTCTCGGCGTTGCCGCCGCGATGCTGATCGGCGGTCGCTGGCGTCGGCAGCTGCCGTGGTCGCTCATCGCGGTCGCCGCGGCGACAGCCCTCGCCGCGCTCCTGCATGCCGACGTCGCCCGCATCGGCGCACTGCCGGGGCTGCCCGGCCCGTCGCTGAGCTTCCTCGACCTGCACGCCGTGTCACGGCTGGCCCCGTCCGCGCTGGCGGTGGCCGCCCTCGCCGCGCTGGAGAGCCTGCTGTGCGCCACGGTCGCCGACGCCATGAGCGTCGGTCAGCGTCACGATCCCGACCGGGAACTCTTCGGTCAGGGCATGGCCAATCTCGTCGTCCCGATCTTCGGCGGCGTTCCGGCCACCGCGGCGATCGCGCGGACCGCGGTCAACGTCCGGGCGGGTGCCGCCTCGAGGCTGGCGGCCCTCACCCACGCCGCTGTACTGGCCGGCATCGTCCTCGCCGCTGCGCCCCTCGTCGCCGGTATTCCGCTGGCGGCGCTCGCCGGGGTGCTGCTCGCCACCGCGATCCGGATGGTCGAGGCCAGCGCGCTGCTGGCGCTTGCCCGTTCGACCCGCGGCGACGCCCTCGTGCTGGGCCTCACCTTCGTGGTCACCGTCGCCGTCGACCTCGTCAGCGCGGTCGCGGTCGGGCTCGGCGTGGCCGTCGTACTGGCGTTGCGTGCCGTGGCCCGCACCGCGCGGCTGGAACAGGTCCCGCTCGACACCGCCAACCACAGCGACGAAGAGCGTCGGTTGCTGAGCGACCACATCGTCGCCTACCGGCTCGACGGTCCGCTCTTCTTCGCCGCCGCGCACCACTTCCTGCTGGAGCTCGCCGAGGTCGCCGACGTGCGGGTGGTCATCCTGCGCATGTCGCGCGTCACGACCGTCGACGCGACCGGCGCGCGCGTGCTGGGCGACGCCGTTGCCCGGCTCCGCCATCGCGGCATCACCGTCCTGCTGTCGGGTGTCTCCGGCCGCCACGACCAGGTGCTGACCGCCCTCGGCATCGGCGACGACCTGCCCCGCTTCCCCGACACGCCCGCCGCCATCGCCCATGCCCGAGTACACCTGCAGCAAGGACACGCGGCCTCACACGGCGACGCCACCGCCACGGCCGCCGACCGCCACTGACCCACCGCGGGATACCGGCGACCCGGCCGAGCGGGGCCCCTCGGACGCGCGGCATCACGGCGCCGCCTCAATCCCGCCTCGACGGCACGGCCCGCGCGGTTTCCGGCGTTCGTCGCCGGCGTGCCCAGTAGGGCGATTGCGCCAGGTCGATGGCGGCCCCGCCCGCGCACGATCGATCAGTACGCGCCCACGTTGCGCCGGCAACGGCGGCGGCCGTGGCCGTCGTGGCGTGGCGGCCGGGGCCCGGCGGAGATCACGTACAGCCGATGGGCCATGACGCGCAGCAGGTCGGCGAGGTCGGCTCGATCGCCGCCCCACCGCATCGCCTGCACGTCGCGGAGCGCGGCGAGCAGCATCGGGCCGTGCTCGCCCCACAGCGGCGCGTCCCGCTCGATCCGCAAGGCGAACCTGAGCAGATCGCCGTCCTCGGTGGCCGCAGGCATCCGCTCGTCGTCCACGGCGGGCAGCAGCCCGCGGGTCACCATGAGGAAGGCGGCCCACGCCGTTCGCTGCGCTGCCGGCATGCTGGCACCGACCTCCCCCAGGAGCATGACGTCGCCTGCGCGCACGAAGGAAGCGGCCTGCACTCTTCCCGTTCCGGATGCCGCTCCAGGCGAGTTGCAAACATCTGCAATTTATCATGCCTGCATGCGCTCGCGGGCGCGCAGTGTCAGGTAGGTCAACGGGCTTCTGACCGGTCGCCCGATGTGGGCTGCCCACCGATCGGGGGCGATCGCCATGCCTGGACCGCGTCCATCGTCATCGCGTTCCGCGGCTATTCGAAGCGGGCGTTCTGCAGCGACGAGATACGGCGCAGCGGGAAGGTGGCGGTGGTGGCCAAGGCGAGCGCGGCGGCCAGGCCGGCGGCGAGTGTCCACCAGTAGCCGGCTTGGGGTGGTTGCCAGGCGATGTGGTTGACCCGGAGCACGTCGGCCGCGACGCCGAGCCCGAGCAGGACGCTGACGGCCGAGATGCCGATGAGCGGGGCGGCGATCTCGATAATGAGCACCCGGGACAGATCGCGGGGTTGCATGCCGGCCAGGCGCAGCAGCGCAAAGGGCCGTTTGCGCTCGATCAGGCCGCCGGCGACGGCCACCGCGACGCTGAACCCCGCGATCACCAACGTGACAAGCAGGACGGCATTGGCGATGTGCGTCATCTGGTCGGCCTGGTGATGGTTATGGCCTTTGAGCTCCCCCAGCGTCCACGGCAGCGTGGGCGTGCTGCCGGAGATCGCCGCTTCGATGGTGGTCCGTACCGTCTCCAGGGCCGCCGGGCTGCCGTCGGTGACGACCAGGAGCCCAAGCATCGGCAGTGAGTCGTCGTCGGTGGCGGTTTCGGTGTGCATGTCGCCGAGGTCGCCGCCGGCGAGGCCGCGCGCGTCGATTGACACGACACCGGCCGGGTCTGGGCAGGCGGCGAGCCCGGCCGCTCGCATGTTGGCGCAGCGGGTGAGGACCCGTCCGGGATCGTTGCGGTCGGACGGCCGAAAGCCGGCATTGGCGCGCAGATCGATGACGGCGACGACTCCGGTGATGTCGTGCAGCTGTACGAGCAGCGGGTTGGTTCGTCCTGCGGGCAGCGGCTCGGCGCCCTTGTCGGTGAACTGGGTGCCGACGGTGCCGGCCGGGAACGCGATACGGCCCGGGTCCGGCAGCTGGGCGATGGTGGCCGCGGACAGCGTGCTGATGAGCGTGACGAGGAAGACGGCGAGGACGAGACCGTTAATCGAGCGGAACCTGCCGGACGGATCCGCCGCGAGGCGATGCCCGGCCAGCATCGTCGCCGCGCGCCGGCTCGTCCAGATCAGCACCTTGCCGACACCGGTGGTCAGCCAGGGCCCGATGATCACGACGCCCGCGACGAGCAGCGCCATGACCGCCGCAAGCAGCCACACAACGCTGTCACCGGACGTGTCGGCCAGGATCGGCAGGGTGGCGACGAAGCCCACGACGCCGGCCGAAAGCGGGATCACGCGCCACCATGCGGCCTGTTTCGGTGGTGCTTTGCGGACCACGCCCAGGGGCGACACGTGCACGGTGCGAAGCGACAAGACCGCGGCCAGCGCGCTGAGGACCGGCACACCGAGACCGATCAGCAGCCCCGAGGACCAGGTGAGGTGCAGATCCGAGGTGAAGAACGGCGATCCGTCGAGATTGACCCGGGCGGCGTAAGGGCGGGCAGCGGTGAACGCGGCGAAGCCGAGCGCGCAGCCACACAGCGCGGACACCACCGCCTCGACCGCGGCCACGGTGCGGATCTGCCGTGGCAACGCGCCGATCAGGCGCATCGCCGCCAGCCGCTGCTCGCGCCGGGCGGCGGCCAGGCGGGTGGCGGTGGCAATGAGGACGAAGATCGGCACCAGCAGCGCCGACGCGCCGATACCGATGATGATGCGCCCGTACCGGGTGGGCGCCGCCCGGCGGGGCTGGCTCTCGATGCTGCGGACCTGGATCACGCCCGGCTCGCCGTTGAGCTGAGCGGGGTCCGACCCGACGAACACCACGAGGGAGTCCGGAGCTTGCAGCGCGGCCTGACCGATCGTGGTGACGACCCGGCCCGGGAAGCGATCGGCGAGCTGACGAGCCGGGACCTGGGCCATCAGGCTTTGCAGCGCGGGCGACACCGCCAGCTCGCCCGGGCCGGGTAGCCGGGTGAGGCCCGGTGGCACCGGACTGCGTGGCCCCAGCGCCGCCACATCGACGCACAGCACGTCCCGCCCGTCGTAGCCGTCGTCACGGATCCGCCACAACAGCGGGTCGGTCATGCGCTCATCCTGGGCCGGGCGGACATTGTGCGACGAGGTGTCGGTCCACCCGTTGCGCGCTTCGTGCGCCTGGAACGCCGGCAGTGTCACCGCCGCCAGCAGGAGCAGTACGACGCCGAGGCCGACGCCGGCCGCGGTTGCCACGAGCCGGATCAGCTGCTCGCGTCCGCCCGCGAACGCCAGCCGCAACGCCAGGCCGATCATCGTGCGCTCATCTCGTCGCGCCCTGTTGCCGGCGCAAAGGGGTCTTCGGACGTCTTGCCGTCGCTGACGAGGACGTCCCGGTCCGCGCAGGCCGCGACACGGGCGTCGTGCGTCACCAGTACCACGGTCGCATCCTGCTCCCGGGCTGCGGCTACGAGCAGGTCCATCACCATCTCCCCGGCCAGGGAGTCCAGTGACCCGGTCGGCTCATCGGCGAACACGACCGCCGGTCGGCCGACGAGCGCACGCGCCACGGCGACGCGCTGCGCCTGACCGCCGGACAGCTCACCCGGCCGGCGCCGATGCAGTCCGCTCAGGTCGAGGCGGTCGAGCACCGCGGTCGCCGCCTCGCGGGCCGCCCGCTGGGACTTGCGGGCGAGCAGCAGCGGAAGCATGACGTTCTGCAGCACCGGAAGCTCCGGAACGAGTTGCCCGAACTGGAACACGAAGCCGAATTTGTCCCGGCGGACCAGTGTGCGCTCACGTTCGGACATGGCACTGAGCCGGCGGCCGTCGAACACGACGTCGCCGCTGTCGGGGCGGAGAATGCCGGCCAGGCAGTGCAGGAGCGTCGACTTCCCGGAACCGCTCGGTCCCATGATCGCCAGCACCTCTCCTGGGACCACGCTCAGGTCGGCGTTGCACAGGGCCGGCGTGGACCCGAACGTCTTCGTGATCGCGTGCGCGGCCAGAATCGGTGCGCTCATCGGGCGAACTCCTTCTTGAGCTGATTGAGCCGGGCCGAGGTCAACTCGATCCAGCGCAGGTCCGCGTCCAGGTGAAACAGGCCGTAGTCGGCCAGCAGCGCCGTGCTGAGCCGATCGGACATGCGCAGGGCATTCAGCTCCCGCATACGCGCGAGGTGCGTCTTGCGTTGGGCGTCGAGATAGGCTTTGGCCGGCCGGCCCGACATCAGCGCGAGGACGACCTTGACGAACAGCACCGCCTGCAGATGCGGGTCCGGCTGTTCGGGCGAACCGAGCCACTGCTCGAGCCGATCGACCCCGGTGGGCGTGATGACGTACCGCTTCCGGTCCGGCCCACCCCCCGGCACGAGCCCCTCGATGGCGATGTGCCCATCTCGCTCCAGCCGCGACAGCGTTCCGTAGACCTGCCCGATCGGCAACGCGCGGCCACCGCCGAACATCGCGTCGTAGTCGCGCTTGAGCTCATATCCGTGACTGGGCTCGGCCTCGAGCAGACCCAGCAGGGTCGTGGGTACGTTCACGCGCCGACTATAACCCGAGAGAGTACACTCAGGTAATACCTAAGGTTGCTGTTTAGCGTCCGCCACAGCAGCCGTCACCCGGCGGGGCGGTGATTCGTCGCAGCCCTGCGCGCCGTGGCGGGCGATGGCGGTGACAGAGCCCCCGGGGCCGTCCCGGACCGGGCCGCATCCACCACCAGCCGGTGCCCCGACCGAGCGGTGGGCCGCGCTCACGGACGGGGCGGTGATTCGTCGCCGCGGTTCACGACAGCCTCGATCGCGCTGCTCATCCAACCGCCGGCGCCGACAGCGCCCATCGACTGCCGCGCACCTGGATCGGAGTGGAGGATCGCCCCGACGCGGCCGCCCGCTCCGCCCGGTCCCGGATCGCCACAGACAGCCGGGAGTGTCGTATGTGGTCGATAGCATGCCACCCGTGGACCGGAGGATCGCATTGGTAACCGGCGCGAGTCGGGGCGTGGGACGCGGCATCGCAGTAGCCCTCGGCGGCGCTGGATGGACGGTTTGGGTTACGGCCCGATCCAATCGGGTGGCGGGATCGACATCACACCTTCCGGGCACGGTGGAGGAGACCGCGCAGGCGGTCACCGCAGCCGGTGGACGCGGCATCGGCGTGCTCTGCGATCACCGCGACGACGAACAGATCCAGGCCGTCGTCCGTCGGATCGAGGCCGCGTCCGGTGAACTGCACCTGCTGGTCAACAACGCCTGGGCAGGGTACGAGCGACTCAACGCAGGACAGTGGACCGAGTGGAACGCGCCGTTCTGGCAGCAGCCCCTCGGACTGTGGGACTCGATGTTCGACGGCGGCGTCCGCACCCACTACGTCACCAGCGTGCTGTGCGCGCCACTGCTGCGGCGCACTCCCGCAAGCGTGATCGTCACGGTGTCGATGGAGGTCGGCGCCTCCCACGACCCAGCGTACGGCGTCGCCTACAGCGCTGCAAAGGCAGCCGACGACCGCCTCGCCATGGCGATGGCCAAGCAACTCGCGGCCGACGGTGTCGCCTCGGTTGCGGTCTATCCGGGCCTGGTGCGCACGGAGGGCGTCATGCAGTTCGCCGCCCACCTGGACCTGTCGGCCTCGCAGTCGCCGGAAGGTGTCGGTCGCGTGATCGCCGACCTCGCCGTCGATCCGCGGCTCATGTCGATCACCGGACAGGCCCTCCATGTCGCGGACCTGGCCCGCCGCTACGGGGTCAACGTCACCGACTGACAGGTGGACTGCCACTCGAGCGACACTCGACGCGCGCCGCGATCGACGTCGACCCCGTGGTCGGCTTGGCGGATCAGCCCGTCCATGTACGGGTGCCGGACCTGCAAGCCCGCGAGGCGGTCACAGTGGCGGGCCGACGATGCGGTCCCCACGCGGCGCCGGTTCAGGCTGGCTGGCGATGATGCGGGCGCGGCAGCCTGCTCGAACTCCGCCAAGCCGATCGGCGCTGGCGGTTCAACGGTTCGTCCCGCGGGAGTCGTCGGTCGCAGCCGGCGGTGCCGTCCGCCTTCACGGGTGACCACACAGGAGGCACATCTTCGACACACGACATGGACGGGCTCGCGTGCGATGCTGACGAAAACTCGCCACACCGCTGCGGAAGGCGGCGTCGGCTCGGCCGATCGCGACGGCGCAGGGCCCGGAGCCGGTGGCTCCGGGCCCTGTCAGCGTCCTGACGCGCCGGCCCGCTTCGTGCCGTCGGTCAGGGGCTGGCGCACGAGATGTTGCCGGGCGCCGCGTTGGTGCTCCCGTTGACCAGGAAGCCGAAGGTCGTCGAGGCGTTCGCGCCGACGGATCCGTTGTACGTGGCATTGCGGACGCTGATCGTGCCGGTGGTGCCGGTGTTGATGCCGTTCCAAATGTTGGCCATGGTCTGCCCGCCGGCCAGCGTCAGGTGCACGGTCCAGCCGTTGAGCGTGGCGGAGCCGTTGTTGGCCACGGTCACCTCGCCCTGGAAGCCGCCGCCCCAGCTGTTGATCATGCGGAACGTCGCGGTGCAGGCGCCCGGCTGGCCGGAGGCGGGCGGCGAGCTGCTCGGCGGGGCACTGCTCGGCGGGCTGCTGCTCGGCGGGGCACTGCTCGGCGGGTTGCTGCTCGGCGGGGAACTGCTCGGTGACGTGTTCGTGCCCGGCACCATGGTCGAGGCGGCGTTCAGCGCGTTGAGGACCGAGGTGTACGCGGGCTTGGGGTTGCTGTTGCGGTCGAACAGCAGCGGGTTCTCGCTGCCGCGCCAGGAGTCACTGTCCCGAATGCCCCACGTCGTGATGCCGACGCAGCGGGGGACGTTCGTGCAGGCCTGGGTCAGGCCCTGGTACTGGCTGGTCGAGGCGTTGGTGACGTCGGCCTCGGTCAGGGCCACGTCCACGCCCAGCGCCGCGAAGCTCGACAGCGTGGTCTGGAAGTTGCCGGGCAGTGAGCTGCCGCCGGTGAAGTGGGTCTGCAGCCCGACGCAGTCGATCGGCACGCCGCGGGACTTGAAGTCCTGGATCATGCGGTACACGCCCTGCGTCTTGCCGTACGACCAGTTCTCGATGTTGTAGTCGTTGTAGCACAGCTTCACCGACGGGTCGGCGGTGCGCGCGGCGCGGAACGCGGCCTCGATCCAGTCGTTGCCGGTGGCCTGCAGGTTGGACTGGCGGCGGCTGCCGTCCTCGTTGAAGGCCTCGTTGACCACGTCCCAGTAGGCGAGCTTGCCCTTGTAGTGCGCCATGACCCCGTTGATGTGCTCGATCATCGCGGCGCGCAGGCTGCTGCCGCTGAGGCTCCCCCAGAACCTCGGCTGCTGCGCGTGCCAGGCGAGGGTGTGGCCCCGCACCCGCATGCCGTGCTGGGTGGCCCAGTTGTAGATCGCATCGCCGGCCCGGAAGTCGAACTGGCCGCTGTTGGGTTCGGTCGCGTCGGGCTTCATCTCGTTGACGGCCGTCATCATGTCGAACTCGCGGTTGGCGATCGTGAGGAAGCCCGAGTCGCTGAGGCGGTCTCCACCCATGGCGGCGCCGAAGTACCGGCCGCTGCGCTCGGCGGCCGCCTTCAAGGTGGTCCCGGGTGGGCTGTTGAGATCGGCGTGGGCGAATGTGGCAATGGCCACCGAGGACACGGCGACCACCACGCCGCAGAGGCCGCCGAGAAGAAGTCTGGTGCGACCGCCCTTATGGCGTTTCGGTCGATCGGGAACGTCTTTCATCGGTGCGCTTCCTCCTCGAGGTTCTGTCTGCATCGTTGCCGCGCGCGGCGTGGAGCCGGTCGACGGCTGCGCGGTCAACGACAGGAGCGCGAGGCTCGCGCTTGGGCGGTCACCCGGGAGGCAACGCCGTGCATCCGTTGCGTTGAGCGCTCCCTCGTCGGGACGGCGCGGGTGGCGAGGATCTTCACCACCCGCGAGAACGTATTTCGTATGATGACTGCTGTCAATGTCCAGATATCGAACGCTATGGAATAGGCGGCCGAGTGCCTGTAAGTTCCACGCGCCGCGCGGGAGCGTGGGCCCGGGCGTTCAGGCGTTGCGGACGAGTCGCCACCGGTTGTCCGTGGTCCCGTTGTCGGAGTCCTGAACCGCGAAGGCGCCGTTGGCGGTGGAGTTGTTCTGGATGGCCAGCAGCTTGCCGCTGTTGACGTTGCGAATCTTGTACGTCCCGTCGCCCTGGTCGAGCAGCGTCCATCGGTGGTCGGCGGTGCCGTTGTCGGCCCATTGCAGGACGGTCGCGTTGTCAGCGGTGGACATGTTCTGCACGCCCAGGACCTTGCCGCTGTTGACGTTGCGGAACCGGACCGCGGTGCCGTCGGTCACCATTTCCCAGTTGTGGTCGGCGGTACCGTTGTCGGTCCACTGCAGCGCCAGGCCGCCGTCGGCGGTGGACATGTTCTGCACGCCCAGCACGAGCCCACTGGCGGCGTTGACGAGGCGGTAGCTGCCACCTCCGGAACTCTGGCCGTTCGTGGCCCAGTAGACGGTGTAGTTGAAGCCCTGCGCGTCGTAGAACGGGCCCAGGTTGACGGTCGAACTGTTCGCGGTGGCGGTGAAGGCCAGTGTGCTGTTCGAGGTGCGGACGACCGACGATGCAGCCAGCGCCGGCAGGGACGAGAGTGTGCTGTTGCCGTAGTTGCCGGCGAGCACGGCCGGGCCGTAGGTGAGGGCGACGACGTTGGGGTTGTCGTTGGTGGGGCGGGCGACCACCTGCATGGGCAGCCGGACGGTGACCGTGTCGCCGGACGCCCACGAGCGGGTGATCGTGGCGTAGCCACCGGCAGTGGTGGCGACGCTCTGGGCCACGCCGTTGACGCTGATCGTGGCGCCGGTGGCCCAGGCGGGGATCCGGATGCGGATCGACCACGCGTCGCTCACGCCGCCGGTGATCTGCAGCGTGGTGGTGTCGGTCACCGGGTACGAGGTGGTCTGGGTGACGGTGATCCCGCGTTGACTCCAGTTCAGTACCGATGGCATGAACAGGTTCACCGTCAGCGTGGTGCCGTTGTAGAAGTAGATCGAGTCCATCAGCTTGGTGTTGATCTCGATGCCCGTGCCCTGGCAGCACCAGAAGCTGTTGTAGTCGGTGCTCCACGTGCCGCCGCCCCACGCCGGGCCCACGCCGCGCCGGCCGCCGGGTTTGAGCGGCGTGAAGTAGGTGATGTGCCCGTGGGCATCGGCCGGGTTCTGCGCGCCGATGACGTGGTTGAGCAGCGCCCGTTCGTAGAAGTCGAAGTAGGCGGCGTTGTCGGGGTTGAGCAGCCACAGCTCGCGGGTCAGTTTGAGCATGTTGTAGGAGTTGCAGTGCTCGCACGTGTCGTTGGCGAGGTAGCCGGCGATCGCGTTGGGCGGCCGGAAGTGCTCGGCCTGGCTGTTGCCGCCGATCACGTATGTGTGGGCGTTGACGGTGAAGTTCCACGCGTTGGCGGCGATGTCCCGGTAGCGCGTGGTGCCGGTGGCCTTGTACTCGCGGGCCGCGCCCACCCACTTGGGGATGTTGGTGTTCGCGTGCTGCCCGTTGAGCTGGTCCTGATTGGACGCCAGCGGGTTGAACGCCGCGGCGTGGTCGAACCGCTGGGCGGTGGCGAGCCAGCGGGCATCGCCGGTCTGCTGGTAGAGGTCCGTCAGCACGGCGTTCATCCCGCCGAATTCGGTGTTCAGGACCGTCTGCATCTGGCTGTAGCTCAGCCGGCCGGTACGCCAGTCGACCCAGCCGGCGAGCCGCAGCAGCACGTCGCGGGCCTGTGTGCTGCCCACGTAGCGCCACACGTCCAGCAGGCCCGCCAGGGTCTTGTGGATGCAGTAGTACGACACGCTGACCGCTTGACCGGCCTCGAGACCGTTGAAGTCGGACTCCGGGAAGCCAGACAGATAGCCGGTGTTGAACCCGGCGGCGCCGTTGTTGGCCTGACACTTCGCCAGCTCGGCGACCATGGAGTTCGCCTTGTCCCGGCACACCGTGTCGCCGAGCACGGCGTAGGCCTGAGCCCAGGCGGACAGGAAGTGGCCCTGCATGTGGGTGCGGAACGGGAAGTTCGGGGCGTCCCAGCCACCGTTCGCCGCGGCGCCGTTCGTCGACAGCCGGTGGTTGGCCCGGAAGTTGTACAGCAACCGGTCCACATCGACGAACCGCAGGTACGACAACGTCCGGTTCTGATTGTCCAGCCATCGGCTGGCCGTCAACCGCACCTGCCCCAGGTCGAACGCGTACGCCGACACGCCGATGTCAGCGCGGACCGGCGCCACCGACGCCTCCGCGCTCCGGACGTCCACGACGCCGGCCGTCGCGGCGACACCGGCCACCATGCCGCCGCCGGTCGCCTGCAACAACCGACGGCGACTCAGGGGTATTGAAAACACATGAACCTCCTGGAAGAACCGGGACACACCGGCACGGCGAATTGTTAGCGCTCACATCGTGTTCCGGAACGATCCGCCGAACAAGATGGCAGGGCTCGAGCGCCGGACCCCGAAAACCGCCTGATGTACCCCGCAAAATGGTCGTTCGGCAGCATATGCACAGCTCAGCTCGGTCGTCCGGTAACCCGTGAGGTCTCCCGGAAAGTCGGCATCGGATGTGAAAGTTTCGACGCCACCCTTACTCGGCAGCGTTACGAGACCGACTCCGCGGGGTTGCGATCACATCGGCAGCGGCGCGCCCACCGCGACCTCGCTCGTCGCCGCCGGCCGCGCCTGTGTTGGCAACGCCAACATTCGTGCTATGTTGGCTGGACCAACACTTGTCGGAGGGTTCGGAACATGCAGGCAGTGGACGGGCGCATCGCGCTGGCCACGACGAAGGGCCGAGCGATCCTGCTCACGCTCTGCGCCGTGGCGTTCCTCGACTTCGTCGACGCATCGATCAC
The DNA here is from genome assembly GCF_049995355.1 of Dactylosporangium sp. McL0621. Taxonomy (NCBI): domain Bacteria; kingdom Bacillati; phylum Actinomycetota; class Actinomycetes; order Micromonosporales; family Micromonosporaceae; genus Dactylosporangium; species Dactylosporangium sp. McL0621. The sequence continues at coordinate 5,268,450 of NZ_CP188259.1, read as the reverse complement.
CAACGTGGCGTTGCCGCACATCCGCGACGCCCTGGGCTTCTCCGTACAGGGCCTGCAGTGGGTCCCGAGCGGTTACCTGCTCACCTACGGCGGCTTCATGCTGCTCGGCGGCCGGCTCGCCGACCTGCTCGGCCGGCGCCGGGTCCTCATCGCCGGCACCGTGCTGGTCGGCCTGTCGTCCCTCGTCGGCGGCTTCGCCGGGAGCGCGGCGGTCTTCGTCGGCGCGCGCCTGGCCCAGGGGCTCGGTGCCGCCCTGATGCTCCCGTCCGCCCTGGCGATGCTGACGACGACGTTCACCGCCGCCAAGGACCGGCGCACGGCGCTGGGCGTGTGGGGCGCCGTCGCCGGCCTTTCCTCGGCCGCGGGCATCCTGCTCGGCGGCATCCTGGCCGAGGGGCCGGGCTGGCGGTGGGTCATGTTCGTCAACCCGATCGCCTGCCTGCTCATCATCCCGGCCGTGCTCGCGGCGCTGCCGGCCGGCCGATCGCGCGGGCTCGGCTCCGGCTTCGACGCCCTCGGCGGCGCCCTGCTGACCGGCGGGATGCTGTTGCTGGTGTTCGCCCTGGTGAAGGCCCCCGACCAGGGCTGGGACGCCCCGGCGACCTGGCTCGAACTGGCGGGCGCCGCGGTGCTGCTGACCGGGTTCGTCCGCAACGAGCGGCTCGTGGCCAAGCCGATCCTGCCGCTGGACATCTTCAAGGTCCGCGGGCTGGCCGCGGCGAACGTCACCGGCCTGATCGGCTTCGGCGGGATGCTCGCAATGTTCTTCTTCCTGACCCTGTACATGCAGTACGTCCTGGGCTACCGCCCGGTCGCGGCCGGCGCCGCGTACCTGCCGCTGACGTTCGGCGTCGGCATCTCCTCCGGCGTCGGCGCGAAGCTGATGGAGCGGTTCGGCTCGCGGGCGACCGTCTCGGCCGGCGCGGTCATCGCCGCGGCCGGGCTCCTGCTGCTGGCGCGCGTCCCGGTCGGCGGCTCGTACGTGTCGGACATCCTGCCCGGCATCCTGCTGATGTCACTGGGCATCGGGCCGGTGTTCGTCGGCGTCAGCTCCGCCGCCAACGCCGGGGTGGCGCCCGACCGCGCAGGCCTCGCGGCCGCCATCATGACCTCGACCCAGCAGGTCGGCGGCGGGCTCGGGCTGGCCGTGCTGTCCGCGGTCGGGACGGCCCGGACCACGCACCTGCTCGCCGCCGGCGCGGCCGCCGGCGCCGCGTCGGCGGGCGGCATCCGCTGGGCGCTCTTCGTCGGGGGCCTGTTCGCGCTGTGCGCGGCCGTCGTGGCCCTGCGTCTGCCCGACATCCGCGAGCCGGCCGGCGAGGCCCAGGCCGGCGACGCGCGGCCCGAGCCGGCGACGGCGGAGTCACGATGAGGCGCCGCACCCGGCTCTGGCTGGCCCTGCTGCTCGCCCCGGCCGCCCTGCTCGCCGTCCCGGTCGGCGTGGCCACGGCGTCTCCGCCGCGGGACAAGTACCTCGGCCGGTGGAACTACGACCAGCCGGACCCGGCCACCGGAAACAACATCGCCGTGCTGGCGTGCCCGGACGGCGGGGTCGCCTGCAACCACAACCCGGACCTGCCGTTGCCGCTGAGCATCCCCCAGGTCGGCTGGATCGACTTCACCCCGGGCCCGCGCGGGACCGTCTACGGGCACACCGACCAGGGATGCACCTGGAACTTCTCCGTGTCGGGCGTGGGCCTGGAGCTGTCGTCGCCGACCCAGCTGTGTTTCAACGCGACCATCGGCCAGTACTACAGCATCAAGCAGTGGTCGGTCCAGGTCGACGGCGACGCCGAACGCGAGCAGATCGTCTCGCAGAGCATCCAGCCCAACGGCGACATCCTGTACACCACGATGAACTTCGGCACCAAGGGCCGGCCCTCGCGGCACCGCGCCACCGGCGCCCCGGTGAATCGGTTCACCGGCTCGTTCACCCACGACCCGTTCAGCTTCCGGACGCTGACCAACGTCACCGTCACCGACAAGGGCGGCGCCGCGCAGGAGACCGGCGTGGTGCGGATCGAGCGCGCGGGCGGCGACCGGATCGTCGCGCGCACCCCTGACGGCTGCCGCTGGGCGCTACGCGTGCAGGGCAACACCGCGGAGCTGCTCGACCCGGCCACCCAGAGCTGCCAGGTCGGCGAGAACACGCGGTCGCTGCGCTACTGGGCGCTTGTCACCGACGACGGACGGCACCTCAGCGGCTTCCGGTCCGGGTACACGTTCGCGCAGGGCCTGACCAACGAGTACACCTTCATCAATGCACTGAGCAGGAGCTGACGTGCGCGCGCAGCAGAAGACCGCGATCGCCGGAGCCGTCATCGTGGCCTCGGCGGTCCTGACCGCCTCGGCCGCCGGCGCGGCCCCGCCCGGGCCCGGCACCCGCTGGAGCGGTGTGTGGGCGGCCTCGATGATCGCCGCGGCCCCCCCGCCGTTCGGGCAGGGGCCGGCCAACTGGTCCGTGGACGGGTTCGCCGACCAGTCCGTCCGGCAGGTCGTCCGCGTCAGCCGGGGCGGGTCGGGCGTGCGGATCCGACTGTCCAATGTGTACGGCACTACGCCCCTGCGCCTGGCCGGTGCCTCGATCGGCGTCGCGGGCGACGGGGCGGCGGTGCGGCCGGAGACGATCCACGCGCTGACCTTCGACCGGTCGCGCTCGACGGTGGTGCCGCCCGGTGGGGAGGCGGCGTCGGACGCCGTCCGCATGCGGGTCGCGCCACTGCAGCGCTTGTCCGTCACGCTGTACTTCGCCCGGCCGACCGGGCCGGCGACCTTCCACCTGCGCTCGTTCGCGACGTCCTACAGGGCTGTCGGCGACCACCGGCGCGACGAGGGCGCGGCCGCGTTCGCGGAGACGACGACCTCCTGGTACTACCTGACCGGTGTCGACGTGGCCGGGGCCACGGATCGAGGCGGCGGCGGTGCGGTCGTCGCGTTCGGCGACTCGATCACGGACGGGGCCGTTTCGACGACGGACGCCGACCACCGCTACCCGGACGAGCTCGCCGACCGGCTGGTCGCCGCCGGGCGCCCGATCGGCGTGCTCAATGCGGGCATCGCGACCAACCAGGTGCTCGGCACCTTCCCGGGTGGCGGCGCGAGCGCCCTCGACCGGTTCCGCCGCGACGCGCTCGAACAGCCGGGCGTGCGGTGCGTGATCCTCCTGGAGGGCATCAACGACATCGCCATCAGCACGCTGACCACGGGCGAGCCGGTGAGCGCGGCGGCGCTCGTCGACGGATACCGGGCCCTGATCGACGCGGCTCACCGGCGCGGCATCCGCGTCGTCGGCGCGACGCTCATGCCGACCAAGGGGGCCGCGATCCCGGCTTACTACACCGAGCACGGCGAGGCGGTCCGCACGGCCGTCAACGAATGGATCCGCGGCGGCGGGGGCTTCGACGCCGTCGTCGACCTGGACCGCGTGTTCGCCGATCCGGCTGATCCGGACCGGATGCGGGCGGAGTTCGACAGCGGGGACGGCGTGCATCCCAACGACGCGGGCATGCGGGCCATCGCCGGGGCGATCGCCGCGTCGCCGGGGTTCATCCGCGCGGCGACTGGTCCTCGGCCGCAAGCAGCTTCGTCATCAGGGCGATGAACTGGCGCCGCTGCGCGTCCGTCAGCGGCCCCAGGACGCGCTCCTGGACGTCGTCGATGACCTGGTCGAGCTCCAGAAGCTGTTCGAGGCCGGCCGGGGTGATGGTGACGATGTTGCGCCGCTTGTGCTCCGGGTCGACCGAGCGCTCGACGAGCCCGCGCGACTCGAGCTCCGACAGCGCCCCCGTGACGTCGCTGCGGTCGATCCCGGTCCCGCGGCCCAGGTCCGCCTGGCTGGCCGGGCCGAACTCCTCGAGCGCGGCCAGGAGGCGGTAGTGGTAGCTACGCAGGCCGCGGCCGGACGCCTCGAACCCGGCGGCCAGCAGACCCGACGACCGGGCGAACGTCCGGCTGATGAGCCAGGTCGGACGGTCCCCGACACGGGCGGGCAGGCTCGGCGGGTGTTCCATGACCAGATTTTACCAGTTGTTGGGATTACCAACATCACACCAGTAGGAGGCCACCGCATGTCCCGACGAGTCCTCATCATCGGCCGCAGCCCCGGCGTCATTCTCGACGCCGCCGAGATCCTCCGCGGCCGGGGCTTCCACGCCGACGCGACCAACCAGTTCGACGAGGTCATGACGCAGTACGACACCGCGAGCCTCGACATCGTCGTCTTCGGCGGCATGGTGCCGCCCGGCACCAAGCAGTATCTCCGGGAGGAAATCACCAAGGACAACGAGCGCGTCACGTTCGTGCAGGGGTTCGGCGGCATCGCCGGCCTCATCGCCGCCCAGGTCCAGGCGGCCGTGTCGGGTTCCGCGGATGACGGCGCGGTGGCGTACGACGCGGCACGGCGGTCGGTGCGCCTCACCCTGCCCGAGCCGGCCCGGGTTGTCGTCGAGGCCTGGTGGGGTACCTCGTTCGCGCCGCCCGAGCCGACGAGCACCTCCCTGCGCGTGCTCGACGCCCGGTTCGAGGCCGGGGACCACGTCGTCCCGCTGCCCGACGCGGTGCCGGCCGTGGCGTCGTTCGTGACCGTGTCCGCCGGAGCAACCGTCCGCGCGTTCACAGTCGGTGCGATGCCGGAGGCGGTCACCCGCCTGGTGCCGACGGGCGACCCGGCACAGCCACCCGCGCTCCCGGCCGTCCGGGCGGTAGCGACCCACAGCTTCGGCTGACCGACCCGGGCTCCGCGCCGCCCGGCCCGTCACCGACCGTCGAGCGTGGTCATCGGCTCTCCTGAAGGGATGTCAGGTAGGCGCGCCAGCCGCCGTGGGCGGTGATGTCGGGGGCGTCATCGACAGCCACGGCTTCACACAGGAAGCCGGTGACGGTCGATCCGCCCTCGAGGCGCACCTTTCCCAGGACCATGGGGGTGGGCAGAGCGGCCAGGAACGGGCCGAGTGCGGCCGGCGGCAGTTCCCACAGCTCGCCTTCGATGGCGGCGCCCCCGTCGGTGACGCGGACCAGTCCCGGTTTCGGTGGATCGGTAACCAGGGCGTGCAGCCGATAGTCCGGTGCGGTGCGGACCTGGCGGAGCAGGCGGCCACCCGCCTGGGTGAGTTGGTGGTTGAGCGGCTGTCCGGTCAGGTGCCCGCCGACCACCATCATCGGCAGTCCCCGGTTGTCCGCGGCCGCCGGGGCTTCGCCGACCAGCAGCGCGGCGATGTCGCGGGCGACCGCATCGGCGAAGCCGCGCGCGATGACCTGGACGCCGAAGTTGGTGGCGCCGGCCTCGCCGGCCGGCACGGCGACAGCGCTGAGGCCGAAGAGGTTGCAGAAGTTGGTGTAGGTGCCGACGGTGGCGTTGACACCGATCGGATCGGCGGTGACCTCGGCGATCGTCGGGTGGATCGGGGCGGTCGGCAGCAGGAGCGCGTCGGCGTCACCCCATTCGGTCATGGCCTCACGGCGCAGGTGCGTCAGCTTTTCGGTGTCGGCGACGAGGACGTGGGCCGGGATGTCGCGGGCGGCGCTGATGATCGCCCGGACGGTCGGGTCGATCTCGCCGGGGTGCCCGTCGATGAAGGCGCCGACGGCGGCGTACCGTTCGGCGACGAACCCGCCGTTGTAGAGCAGTTTCGCGGCGGCGAGGAACGGCGCCAGCCGGATCGGCCGCAGCCGGGCGCCGTGGGTCTCGAGGGCCTTCGCGGCCTGCTCGAACGCGTCGAGCCACGCCGGTGACAGGCCGGTCAGCTCGTCGCGGTCCGGCACCGCGACGATCGGGTGCGGCGGCGCCGCGAGCGGTGCGTCCGCCGGGTACACCGGATCGCTCATGAGGCCGATGGCCCGGGCTCCTTCGGCGACGGTACGGGCGAAGACGGTGACGCAGTCGAAGCTGCGGCAGGCCGGCACCACCCCGTCGGTGGGGACGAGCCCCGGTGTCGGCTTGATCCCGACGATGCCCTGGAACGCGGCGGGCACCCGGCCGGAGCCGGCGGTGTCGGTACCGAGGGCCAGGTCGGCGATGCCGAGCGCGACGGCCACCGCGGAGCCGGAGCTGGAACCGCCGGCGACCCGGGCGGGGTCGCGCACGTCGCGGACCGCGCCGTACGGGCTGCGCGTGCCGACCAGGCCGGTGGCGAACTGGTCCAGATTGGTCTTGCCCAGGATCAGCGCACCGGCGTCGACGAGGCGCTGCACGGCCGGGGCGCTGCGTTCGGGCCGGTAGGTGTACGCCGGACAGCCCGCCGTGGTGGGCAGGCCCGCGACGTCGATGTTGTCCTTGACCCCGACGAGCTGCCCGGCCAGCGGCAGGTGCTCTCCAGCGGCGAGGCGGGCCTCCACGGCGGCGGCGTCGGCGAGCACCTCGCGCTCAGGGCGCAGTGTGATCCACGCTTCGGGTCGTTCGCCGAGGGCGAGGCGTGTGTAGGCGGCACGGACGCGGTCGGTCGGTTTCACGCAAGCACCACCAGGGGACTGCCCGGAGCGACCTGCGTTCCGGGATTGACGAGGATGTCGGTGACCGTCCCGGCCTGCGGTGCGGTGATGACGCTCTCCAGTTTCATCGCTTCCAGGGCGAGCAGCGGCTGTCCTGCGGCCACGCGGTCGCCGGGGCGCACGTCGACACGCCACACGCTGGCGACGAACGGGGCCTGCACGAGCGCGCCGCCCTCCGGCACGGACACTGCTCCGGCGGCGGGCGGCGCCTCCGGTTCGGGGCGGGGGTCGAACTCACCGGCCGCGGCCCAGGCTTCGCGTTCGGTACCGAACGCCGCGGCCTGCTTCGCACGGAAGGCGGCGATCGAGACGGCGTTGTCGGCCAGGAAAGTCTCGTGGTCGGCGAGACGGAAGGTGCCGTCGTCGATGCGCAGCCGGTGCCGCCCGGCGGCGACGTCGGCGCGCAGGTCGAGCAGCTCCTCCGCGCCGACCGGGTACCACTGGATGCGGTCGAAGTGGCGCAGCAGCCACGGGTCGCCGGCCTCTCGCTGCCAGCGGGACCAGACCTGCACGGTACGGCCGACGAACTGGTAGCCGCCGGGGCCTTCCATGCCGTAGATGCACAGGTAGGCACCGCCGATGCCGACGGCGTTCTCCGGGGTCCAGGTGCGGGCCGGGTTGTACTTCGTCGTGACGAGCCGGTGCCGCGGGTCGAGCGGGGTGGCGACCGGTGCGCCGAGGTAGACGTCACCGAGGCCGAGGACCAGGTAGCTGGCGTCGTAGACGGTGCGGTACACGTCGTCGACCGACGCCAGGCCGTTGACCCGGCGAATGAACTCGATGTTCCACGGGCACCACGGGGCGTCGTCGCGGACACCGTTGATGTAGCGGGCGATGGCCTCGCGGGTGGCCGGGTCGTCCCAGGACAGCGGGAGGTGCACGGTCCGGCTGGGCACGGCCAGGTCGCGGGTGGCGGGCAGGTCGGCCTGCAGCGCGCGGACCAGTCCGAGGAGCTTGCGCACCGGCAGCCGGGCCGGGTCGACGTGGACCTGCAGCGAGCGGATGCCCGGGGTGAGGTCGACGATGCCGTTGAGGCCCTCGGCGCGCAGCCGGTCCATCAGGGCGTGGGCGCGCATCCGCAGGCCGAGGTCGAGGGTCATTGGGCCGTACTCGATGAGCAGGTTGTCGTCGCCGGAGCGCCGGTAGGTGACATCCTCGTCGCGGGCCAGGATGCCGTCGTCGGCTGGTTGCAGCAGCGGTGTGAAGTCGAGGTCGGACACGGGCACGAAGCGCACGGTGTCGCCGGGGGCGAGCTGGCCGAGCTTCCACCGGTCGGCGGTGATGACGGTGGCCGGGCAGACGAACCCGCCGAGGCTCGGGCCGTCCGGGCCGAGCAGGATCGGTACGTCGCCGGTGAAGTCGACGGCGCCGACCGAGTACGGGGTGTCGTGAATGTTCGACGGGTGCAGCCCCGCCTCGGCGCCGTCGGTGCGCGCCCACCGCGGCTTCGGGCCGACGAGCCGGACGCCGGTGCGCGCGGAGTTGAAGTGCACCTGCCACTGCGCGGCGTAGAACGCGTCGATGTCCTCGCGGGTGAAGAACTCGGGGGCGGCGTGCGGCCCTTCGGTCACCTTGATCTGCCAGTCACTACGGATCACCGGCCGCCGCGCCGCCGCAACGGCAGCGGCGGCCACTCCGGTCGGCGGTACGGTGCGCAGGACGTCGCCCAGGCGCAGGGCCCGGCCGCCGTGCCCGCCGAACTGCCCGAGGGTGAACGTCGCCGCACTGCCCAGGTACGCCGGGACGTCGAGCCCACCGGCGAAGAGCACATAGGCGCGCAGGCCGCCGCCGGTCGCCCGACCCACGTCGAGGACCGAGCCGGCGGGCACCCGTACCGGCTCCCAGCGGGGCACCGCGACGCCGTCGACGGTGACCGGCACCGCCGCTCCGGTGACGCAGATGGTGGTGTCGGCCGTGCAGCGCAGCGCCGGCCCGTCGACGGTGCACTCCAGGCCGGGGGCGCCTTCTGGGTTGCCGAGCGCCTCGTTGCCGAGCCGGAACGACAGGTCGTCCATCGGCCCGGACGGTGGCACGCCGACCTCCCACAGCCCGGTGCGACCCGGCCAGTCCTGCACGGTCGTCAGGGTGCCGGCCCGTTCCACGACGACGCGCGGCTCCGTGTCGTGCACGCCGGCGAGGGTCGCGGTCGAGTGCCGGGCGGCGAGCACATCGCCGTGGCCGGTCGCCGCCCGCAACAGGCCGAGGTTCGTCTCGATGCCGTCGACGCGAGTGGCGGTCAGGGCGCGGCGCAGGTTGGCGAACGCCTCGTCGCGGGTCGACCCGGTCACGACCACCTTCGCGAGCATCGGGTCGTACGCCGTGCTCACCTCGGTTCCGGCCTCGACCCAGCCGTCGACCCGCACGCCCGCCGGGAACTCCACGTTGGTGATGAGGCCCGCGCTGGGCCGGTGGTCCTGGGTGGGGTCCTCGGCGTAGACGCGGGCCTCCACGGCCGCGCCGGCACCGGCCCGGCGGGGGGTGTCCAGGACGGTGTCGTCGCCCTGGGCCAGGCGCAGCATCCACTCGACCAGGTCGACCCCGAGGACTTCCTCGGTGACCGGGTGCTCGACCTGGAGGCGCGCGTTGACCTCGAGGAAGGATGCCTGTTCGCGTTCGGCGTCGTAGACGAATTCGACGGTACCGGCCGACCGGTAGCTCACGGACGCGCACAGGGCCGCCGCCGAGGTGTGCAGCCGCTCGCGGACCTCGTCGGACAGCCCGGGCGCGGGCGCCTCCTCGATCACCTTCTGGTTGCGGCGTTGCAGGCTGCAGTCGCGGTCGCCGAGCGCGACGACGCGGCCATGGCCGTCGCCGAAGACCTGTACCTCGACGTGGCGGGCCCGCTGGACGAAGCGCTCCAGGAAGACGCCGCCGCTGCCGAAACTGGCCACGGCGAGGCGTTCCACGCGGTCATAGGCGGCGGTGAGCTCGGCCGGCGTGTGGCACGCCTGCATGCCGATGCCGCCGCCACCACCGGTTGCCTTGACCATCACCGGGTAGCCGATCCGGTCGGCGGCGGCGAGGGCCTCCTCGAGGCCGGACAGCAGACCGGTGCCCTCGATCATCGGTACGCCGGCCGCACGGGCCAGCTCGCGCGCGGTGTGCTTGGCGCCGAAGGCGGTGAGCTGAGCGGGTGTCGGCCCGACGAAGGCGAGCCCGGCCGCTTCCACGGCGGTGGCGAAGGGCCCGTCCTCGGAGAGGAATCCGTAACCGGGGTGCACCGCACCGGCGCCGCTGGCCAGCGCCGCGTCGAGAACGCGGTCGACCACCAGGTAGCTCTGCCGGGCCGGGGCCGGCCCGAGCCGCACGGCCTGGTCGGCCAGGCGCACGTGCGGGGCACCGCGGTCCGGGTCGGAGAAGACCGCGACCGTCTTGAGGCCGAGCCTGGCGGCGGTGCGGATGATGCGGCAGGCGATCTCGCCGCGGTTGGCGACCAGAAGGGTGTCGAACACGCGGCTACTCCCCGGTGACGATCATGCGGACCGGCGTCGGATCGAAGCCGTTGCACGGGTTGTTGATCTGCGGGCAGTTCGACACCAGGACCAGCACGTCCAGCTCGGCGCGCAGCGCGACACGCAGGCCGGGGGCGGAGATGCCGTCGACGATGCCGAGGCTGCCGTCCGGGTCGACCGGCACGTTCATGTACCAGTTGATATTGCTGACCAGGTCGCGTTTGCCGAGTCCCCAGCGGGCGCCCTCGATCAGGAAGTTCTCCACGCAGGCGTGCTGGTGCTTGGTGTGCTGCCCGTAGCGCAGGGTGTTCGATTCGCGGCTGCAGGCGCCGCCGACGGTGTCGTGCCGGCCCACCTCGTCGCCGACGACGGTCATCAGCGCCCGGCCTTCGTTGGAGCGCAGCACGCTGCCGGTGGTCAGGAAGATGCCGCCCTGCGCGGCGATCGTGTCCGGCGCCGAATAGCGTTCGCCGGTGTCGTCGGCGTTGTAGAGCAGGCAGTCGACGGCCTGGTTGCCGTGCAGGTCCACAATGGTCAGGACCTGGCCGCGGCGCACGATCGCCGACCAGGGCGCGCGGGCCGCGACGGTCTCGTCCAGCACGGTCCGGCCGCCGACCAGAGCCGGTGATGCGGCGGCGGTGGTCATGCGATCCCCCGGGCGGTGAGGTATTCCGCGGTGTTGAGCAACGCGCGCTCGCCTTCGGGCGACCGCGACCACAAGGCGTCGGTGGGCGCGGTGGCCGGGCCGGGCCGGGCCTCTATGCGTGCCGGCGTGCAGGTGTACGCCTCGCGCGGATCGAGCGGGTGCGGCACGTTGGCCAGCAGGACGATCAGCGGCATCTCGGCGCGCAGCTCGACCGTCGCCCCGGCCCCGGCTGACCCGAGCCAGGTGAACGCGCCGTCGTCGCCGACGCGTACCCCCTGGAAGAACGAGATGCTCGGCGGCAGGTCCCGGCGGGTCAGGCCGTGTTTGGCGGCGGCCAGGGTGAACAGCTCCCGCCCGGCCGGCGTCGGGCTGTGCGGCGAGCCGTCGCCGTACCTGCCGGTGTTGCTGGTGAGTGTCGAGGTACCGCAGAAGGTGTCCGAACGGTCCTGGGCGCCGGCCGTCACCGAGGCGAGGACGCGGCCCTGGTCGGACAGCAGCAGGTGACCCTCGCCGACGTAAGCCTGCCACAGGACTTTGACGGTGTCGGCGACGTTGAGGCGCTCCCACGGCTCGTCGGCGTTGAACAGCAGTACCGACACGCAGGCGTCGCCGTACAGGTCGGTCAGTCGCAGCGTGGTGCCGCGGGCCAGCCGCTTGCCGGCGTAGCCGCCGCCCGGGACGGTCTCGGCCCAGCTGAGGCCGTCACCGGCCGGGACGGTGGGCATGCATTCCACGACGGTGCCGCCCTGGGCGCGCGCGTGTTCGCGCGCGCCGGCCGTGGTGGCGGTGCTCATGCGGTCTCCCCCGCGGCGACGGGCGCCGTGAAGTTCAGCTGCGGGTGCGGGGCCGTGCTCCGGGCGCGGTAGCGCAGGTAGGCCGCGGCTCCGGCGAGCAGGGTGGCGCCGACGAACAGCAGCGAGAAGTAGTGCAGGTACCAGTGGGCGCCGGCCGGGTCGTAGACCTCCGGCCGGGGCCAGCCGAGGTTGAGGATCATGCCGATGCCGTAGAGGACGGCCAGGGCGTTGACGACGATGCCGAACCGGCCGAGGGAGAACAGCTTGCCGCCGCGCTCGGTGGCGGCGGCTTCCTCGCTGCCCGGCCAGCCTTTGCTGCGCCGGACGAGCAGCGGGATCGTCACCAGGGCGTAGGCGATGTAGAGCATGACGATGCAGACGCTCGTCAGAGCGGTGAACAGGGCGGGCTGGCCGATGTTGACCAGCAGGACCGCGGCCGCGCCGACACCGACGACGATCGCCGGCAACGCCGGGGTACCGGTGCGGGGGTTGACCTTGCTGAGCGCGCCGGAGAACGGCAGGACGCCGTCACGCGCCATCGAGAAGATCATCCGGCTGCCGGCGGTCTGGATCGCCAGGGTGCAGACCGCGACCGCGATCGCCACGTCGATCAGCAGGATCCGGCCGCCGGTCGCACCGAGGCGGCTCGTCAGCACGTACGGCAGGCCCTCGGTGGCCAGCCGGCCATCGGTCAGGCTCGGCGCGGCCATCAATGCGACGAGCAGCATCAGGCCGCCGCCGATACCGGAGGCGGCGAGCGCCCGCAGGATCGTCCGCGGTGCGACGTGCCGGGGGTCGCGGGTCTCCTCGCTGAGCTCGCCGGCGCTGTCGAAACCGACCACCACGTACGCGGCCATCAGCGCCGACACCAGGAACGGACCGACGTAGGACAGGCCGCTGCCCAAACCGCCGGTATTGAAGACGACGCCCGGTCCCCGCTCGATGTTGAACAGCAACAGGATCACGACGGCCGCCACACCGATGATCTCCAGGGTCACGCCGGCGCTGTTGATGATCGCCATGAACCGGACGCCGATGATGTTCACCACCGTGGTCAACGCGATCAGGATGGACCCGAGGACGACGGCGTTTGTCGCACCGCTGGTGGAGGTGAGCGCGGGATCGCCGCCGACGAGCTGGAATCCCGACCAGATCTGCGGGAGCACGACCTGCAGGGCGATCGCGGCGGCGGCGACCGTCACGATCTGCGCGACGATCATGACCCAGCCGGCGAACCAGCCGATCATGGCGTTCGACAACCGCCGCGACCACTGGTAGATGCAGCCGGAGAGCGGATAGCGGGCGGCCAGCTCGGCGAAGTTGAGCGCCACCATGAACTGGCCGGCGAAGACCAGGGGCCAGGTCCAGAAGAAGGCCGGGCCGCCGAAGGAGAAACCGAAGGCGAAGAGCTGGAAGACCGTCGTGAGGATCGAGACGAAGGAGAACCCGGCGGCGAACGACGCGTAGCTGCCGATACTGCGGCGCAGTTCGGGTACGTAGCCGAAACCGCGCAGGTCCACGGCGTCGGCTCGGTCGCTCGCCGGCGGTGTCGCCAGGGTGGGGGAAGTAGACAAGACCGCCTCCTCGATGCAGGCGGCGGCGGGTGCTGACCGCCCCGCCGCCCGAATACCTGTCGGCTGACAGATTTGTCGACGTGAGATCGACGGTCGTTTCTCGCCCGTAAACCTTCGATTGCCGGATGTGTCGGCGCGGTTACGTCGCCGCCGGTCGACCGGGACGTCGACGGCGTGGGACGATGCGAGCGTGAGCTCCGCACCTTCAGTCGGTCGTCCCCGCTCCGGAGCCCGGCGCCTGCCTGTCGGCACGGCGCGGGAAGAGATTCTCGACGCCGCAGCCGAGCTCTTCGCCGAACGCGGGTACGCCGCCACCTCGACCCGCATGATCGCCGAGATGGTAGGGGTGCGGCAGGCCTCGCTCTACTACCACTTCAGCACCAAGGAACAGATCCTCGCCGAGCTGCTCGAGTCCACCGTCCGCCCGTCCCTCGCCTACGCCGGGCAGCTCGCCCTGGAAGCGCTCAGCCCCGCCGAAGCACTGCAGGCGCTCGTCCGGTACGACGTCGGGATTCTGCTCGGTGCACGATGGAACGTCGGCATCCTGTACGCGCTGCCCGAGATCGCGACCGAACCGTTCACCCGCTTCCGCGCCGAACGCGAGCAGCTCAGGATCGCGTACCGCCGGCTGGTCGCCGCCGTCGCGGGCGCCGCTCCGGCGCACGCTGAGGTGACCGGCGACCTGGTCTTCGGCATGGTGGAGAGCGTCATCGGCATGCGCCGGGACCTGCCGGCACTGCCGCCGCCGGAGCAGCTCGAACAATCGGTGGCCGCGGCGGCACTACGCCTGGCCAGCACCTCCTGAGCCGGGCGGCCGCTTCCGGCGGGTGGCCCAGCGGCGCGGCCGGACGATCCGCTACGCAGGCTCCGACGCCACGGGTGGCGTGCTGTCCTCGAAGACCAATGCGCTCAACGAGAACCAGCACACCGCCCCGGCCGGCGACGCATCCGCAAACGGCAGCTTGCGCAGGTCGGCGACCTCGTACGCGAAGCCCGGACCCCGACCCGTTCAGGCGGCCGCCGAGACCGTCGCCGGCTCGTTGGTCCAGTCGATGTCGATCCCGTCGGGCCCTCGGTCGACGGTGATGGTGGCGCCGTCGAGGATGTCGCCGGTCAGCAGCGTGCGGGCGATGCGGGTCTCGACCTCCCGCTGCAGGAAGCGGCGCAGCGGGCGGGCGCCGAAGACCGGGTCGAATCCGGCCTCCGCGATGAAGCGCCGGGCGGCCTCGGTGACCTCGACGGTGGTCCGCCGGTCGGCGAGGCGGGCGCGGAGGTTGTCGAGGAGCAGGTCGACGATCCGCTCGATCTCCGGCAGGGTCAGCGGCTTGAAGAGCACCGTCTCGTCGATGCGGTTGAGGAACTCCGGGCGGAAGTATTCGCGCAGCGCCGTCATGACCGCGGCGCGGGCCTGGTCGGTGAGCTGCCCGTCCGTGGTGACGCCCTGCAGGAGGTGCTGCGACCCGAGGTTGCTCGTCATGATGATGACGGTGTTACGGAAGTCGACGGTGCGTCCCTGTGCGTCGGTGAGCCGTCCGTCGTCGAGCAGCTGCAGTAGCGTGTTGAACACGTCGGCGTGGGCCTTCTCGATCTCGTCGAGCAGCACGACCGAGTAGGGCTTGCGGCGCACCGCCTCCGTCAGCTGTCCGCCCTCCTCGTATCCGACGTAGCCGGGCGGCGCCCCGACGAGCCGGGAGACGGTGTGCCGTTCCTGGTACTCGCTCATGTCGAGCCGGACCAGGTTGTCCTCGGTGTCGAACAGCGCCGCGGCGAGCGTCTTGGCCAGCTCCGTCTTGCCGACGCCGGTGGGGCCGAGGAACAGGAACGAGCCGATCGGGCGGCGCGGGTCCTTGATGCCGGAGCGGGCGCGGATGACGGCGTCGGCGACGAGCTGAACGGCCTCGTCCTGGCCGATGACGCGCTCGTGCAGGATGTCCTCCAGGCGCAGCAGCTTGTCCCGCTCCCCCTCCAGCAGCCGGCTGACCGGGATGCCGGTCCAGCGGCCCACGATCCCGGCGATCTCGTCGGGCGTGACGACCTCGCGCAGCAGCCGTCGGCCACCCTGCTTGGCGGTGAGCCGCTCCTCCTCGGCGCGTAGCCGGCGTTGCAGCTCCGGCAGCTTGCCCAGGCGCAGCTCCGCGGCGCGGTCGAGGTCGTAGCGGCGTTCGGCCGCCTCCGCTTCCCGGCGGATCCGCTCGACGTCCTCGCGCAGGCCCTGCACCTTGCGGATCGCCTGGCGTTCGGCGTTCCACTGGGCGCGCATCGCGTCGACCTCGCCGCGCACGTCGGCGATCTCCCGGCGGATCTGGTCCAGCCGGGCGGTACTGGCCGGGTCGTCCTCCTTGGACAGTGCGGCCTCCTCCATCTCCAGCCGCAGCAGGCGCCGGGCGGCCTCGTCGAGCTCGGCCGGCTGCGAGTCGATCTCGGTGCGCAGCATCGCGCAGGCCTCGTCGACGAGGTCGATCGCCTTGTCCGGCAGGAACCGGTCGGCGATGTAGCGGTGGGACAGCTGGACCGCGGCGATGAGCGCGCCGTCCTGGATGCGCACGCCGTGGAACACCTCGAGGCGCTCGCGCAGGCCGCGCAGGATGGTGACCGCGTCGTCCGGGCCGGGCTCCGGCACCACGATGGGCTGGACCCGGCGTTCGAACGCCGCGTCCTTCTCGATGTGCTTGCGGTACTCGTCGAGGGTGGTCGCCCCGACCATGCGCAGCTCGCCGCGGGCGAGCATCGGCTTGAGCATGTTGCCGGCGTCCATCGACCCCTCGGCGGCCCCGGCGCCCAGCACCGTGTGCAGCTCGTCGACGAACAGCAGAATCCGGCCCTGCGCGGCGGTCACCTCGGCGAGCACGGCCTTGAGTCGCTCCTCGAACTCGCCGCGGTACTTGGCCCCGGCGACGAGCGAGCCCATGTCGAGCGCGAAGATCGTCTTGTCGCGCAGTCCTTCCGGCACGTCGTTGTCGACGATCCGTTGGGCGAGGCCCTCGACGATCGCGGTCTTACCGACGCCGGGGTCACCGATGAGGACGGGGTTGTTCTTCGTTTTGCGCGACACGATCTGTACGACGCGGCGGATCTCCTCGTCGCGGCCGATGACGGGGTCGAGCCGCCCGGCGCGGGCGTCGGCGACGAGGTCCCGGCCGTACTTGGTGAGGGCCTCGTAGGCGGTCTCCGGGTTCGCGGAGGTGACCCGCTGCGCCCCGCGCAGCTCGGTGAGCTGGTTGAGCAGCCGCTCCCGGGTGACGCCGAGGTCGTGCAGGGCCCGGCCCGCGTCGGTGGAGCCGCCCTCGTCGACGAGGGCCAGGAGCAGGTGCTCGACGGAGATGTACTCGTCCTTGAGCCGGCCGGCCTCGCGATCGGCCGCCTCGAGGTCCGCGGCGAGCCGGCGGGTGACGCTCAGCTGGCCGGGCTGCGCGCCGGGGCCGGTCACGCTCGGCCGGCGCTGCAGGTCACGTTCGATGCGTTCGCGCAGCTGCTCGACGTCGACACCCAGGCCGGTGAGCAGCCGCACCGCGACACCGTCGGGCTGCTCGAGCAGGCCGAGCAGCAGGTGCTCGCCGTCGACGTCGGTGTGGCCGTGCCGCATCGCTTTCGTTTGGGCGTCGTGCAGCGCCTGCTGCGACTTCTCGGTGAGTCGGTTCAGGTCCATGTCCGCCTCCTGAGTTGCGCCTCGAGTTCGTCGATGCGGGTGAGGAGGTCGAGCACGATGCCGACCGCCTCGTAGTTCAGCGGCAGCCCGGCGTGCAGCCGGCGGATCCGGGCGAGCCGGACGAGCTGCGTCCGGGCGAACCAGCGGTCGCCGAGTTCGTCGACGTACGGCTCCAACAGGCCGAGCGCGACCAGCCGGGAGATCAGGTCCGGGTGCAGGCCGGCGGCGGCGGCGAACGCGTCCGTGGACAGGTAGGGGCGGCGCACCAAGGCGTATGTCATCGGTCACCTCTCGGGTTGTACGACGACACCGTCGCCAGCTCCTCGAACAGTCGTCGCTCGGCGTCGCTCGGCTGCGCCGGCACCATGATCTTGATCTCGGCGTAGAGGTCGCCGGGGGAGCCGCGCGGGTTCGGCAGTCCCCGGCCGCGTAGCCGCAGCCGCCGCCCCGACGACGTGCCGGGTGGGACGTCGACCCGAACGGGGCCGCCGGGTGTCTCGACCGGCACCGTGGCGCCGAGTGCCGCCTCCCACGGCGCCACCGGGGTCTCCACGGTGATGTCCCGGCCGCTGAGCTTGTACCGGGGGTGCGGCGCGATGTGCACCACCAGGTACAGGTCGCCGGGCGACCCGCCGCGAGCACCGGCGGAGCCCTGCCCCGCGAGCCGGATCCGCTGCCCGTCGATGACCCCGGCCGGGATGTTGACCTCGTACTCGCGGGTGCGGCCGGCGCCGCCGGCCAGCGTGATCCGGCGCCGACCGCCGTGGTAGGCGTCCTCGACACTGATGGTGATCTCGGCTTCGGTGTCGGCGCCGGGAACCGCCCCGCGTCCGAAACTATCCCCGCCGCCGCCCGGTACGCCGCCCGCCCGGCCGCCGAAGATGCTGCCGAGCAGGTCCTCGATGTCGACCTCCTCGCCGAAGCCGCCCGGACCGCCGAAACCGGCGCCCGGGCCGGTGTACCCGGCGCCGGCCGACGCGCGCGGCCGCGCCCCGGCCCGCTGGTCGACGTCGTCGGGCACCTGCCGCCACTGGGCGCCGAACCGGTCGTACTTGCGGCGGCTCTTCGGATCCGAGAGCACGTCGTAGGCCTCGGTGACGTCCTTGAACCGGTCCTCGGCACCCGGCTCCTTGTTGACGTCCGGGTGGTTGCGGCGGGCCAGCGTGCGGTACGCGCGCTGGATCTCCTCCGCGGTCGCGGTCCGGGGGACACCAAGGACCTCGTAGAAATCGCGTCGGTCAGCCACCATCGGTTCCCCGATCCGCGTCCGATCCGTCGGAGTCCACGCCACCGCCACCGCCACCACTGGCGCCGGCGCGGGCCACGGCCACGACGGCCGGGCGCAACAGCAGCGTGTCGCCGCCGTAGCCCGGGCGGATGACCCGCACGATCGTGCCGGCGGGCACGCCCGGCTCCTCGACCGCCTCGGCCGCCTCGTGCCGGGCCGGGTCGAAAGGCTCGCCGACCGCGCCGACCGGGCCGAAGCCGAGGCGGGCCAGGACGTCTGCGGCCTGGTCCCTGACCTGCGCCACGCCTTCCACGATCGCCTCGGGGTCCGCACCGGCGTGACGCAGCGCGAGGTCGAGGTTGTCCAGCACGGGCAGCCACGCCGCGGCGACCCGCTGCCGCTCGGTGGCGACCCGTTCGGCGGCCGTCCGTTCAGCTCGTTTTCGGGCGTTGTCGGCGTCGGCGATCGCCCGCTGCGCGCGCTGCCGCACCTCGGTCACAGCCGGGTCTTCCGGCTCGGCCGCCCCCTCGGTCTCCGGCCGGGTCGCCCATTGGGCCGGCTCGTCGGAAGCGGCGTTGATCCGCTCGCCGTTCGGCTCGGCCATGGCTCACCCTCCGCTGAAGTCGGCGTCGATGACGTCATCGGCCGGGGCCGACCCGCCAGACTGCCCGGCCGCCTGCCCCGCGGTCTGTCCCTCACCGGCCTGCTGCTGCGCGGTGGACTGCAGCGCGAACAGGATCTGCCGAAGATCGTTGGTGAGGTCCTGCACCCGGTCCATCGGCGCCTGCCCGTCGACGGCCTGCCGGGCCTCCTGCACGAGCATCCCGGCGCGGGCCCGCTCATGCTCGGGGACCTGATCGCCGAGCTCGTCGAGGCGGCGCTGCACCTGGTGCGCGACGCTGTCCAGCTCGTTGCGGGCGTCGATTTCGCCCCGCAGCTGCTGGTCCGCGGCGCGGTGCTGCTCGGCCTCACGAACCAGCCGTTCGACCTCGGCAGAGTCCAGGGTGCCGCTCTCGGTGACGGTGATCTGCTGCTGCGCGCCGGTGTCCTTGTCGCGTGCGGACACGTTGAGGATGCCGTTGGCGTCGACGTCGTAGGTGACCTCGACCTGCGGCTCGCCGCGCGGCGCCGGGCGGATGTTCTCCAGCCGCATCCGGCCGAGTACCCGGTTGTCCGCGGCCCGTTCCCGCTCGCCCTGCAGCACCACCACGTCGACGGCCGGCTGGTTGTCCTGCGCCGTGGAGAACGTCTCGGTGCGGCGGGTCGGGATGGTCGTGTTGCGCTCGATGACCTTCGTCATCAGCCCGCCGAGGGTCTCCACGCCCAGCGACAGCGGGGTGACGTCGAGCAGCACGACGTCGCGGACGTCGCCCTTGAGCACGCCGGCCTGGAGCGCGGCGCCGAGCGCGACGACCTCGTCCGGGTTCACCGTCATGTTGGGTTCCTTGCCGCCGGTGAGCCGGCGGACCAGTGCCTGTACGGCCGGCATCCGGGTCGCGCCGCCGACGAGGATGACCTCGTCGAGGTCGTCGGCCTTGACGCCGGCGTCGCTCATCGCCTGCCGCACCGGGCCGTTGGTGCGCTCCAGCAGGTCATGGGTGAGCTCCTCGAACGTCGAGCGGGTGACCGTCGTCGTGAGGTGCTTCGGGCCGGACGCGTCGGCGGTGATGAACGGCAGGTTCACCTGGGTCTGCGTCACCGACGACAGCTCGATCTTCGCCCGCTCGGCGGCCTCGGTCAGCCGCTGCAGCGCCTGCGGGTCCTGTCGCAGGTCGATGCCCTGCTCCTTGCGGAACTCGTCGGCGAGGTGGTCGACCAGGCGGTGGTCGAAGTTGTCGCCGCCCAGGTGCGTGTCGCCGGACGTGGAGCGGACCTCGACGACGCCGTCGCCTACATCGAGGATGCTCACGTCGAATGTGCCGCCGCCGAGGTCGAAGACGAGGACCGTCTCATGGCCCTTCTTGTCCAGGCCGTAGGCGAGGGCGGCCGCGGTCGGCTCGTTGATGATCCGCAGCACCTCGAGGCCGGCGATCCGGCCGGCGTCCTTGGTGGCCTGCCGCTGGGCGTCGTTGAAGTACGCCGGGACGGTGATGACGGCCTCGGTGACCTTCTCGCCGAGGTACTTCGCGGCGTCATCGGCGAGCTTGCGCAGGATCTGCGCGGAGACCTCCTCCGGCGAGACCTGCTTGCCCCGGATGTCGAACCGGACCATCCCGTCGGGCCCGGGTACGACGTCGTACGTGACCGTCCTGGCCTCTTCGGTGATCTCGTCGAACTTCCGGCCGATGAACCGCTTCGCGGAGTACACGGTGCCCTTGGGGTTCAGCACCGACTGCCGCCTGGCGAGCTGACCGACGAGCCGCTCACCGGTGTCGGTGTACGCGACGACCGACGGCGTGGTCCGGCTGCCCTCCGAATTCGCGATCACCGTGGGCTGGCCACCCTCGAACGCGGCGATCACCGAATTGGTCGTACCCAAATCGATACCTACAGCTCTGGCCATGACCGGCTCCTTTCGGGATACGGCTGATGCGTCGCCGAAAGCCTGCCGCGTGCGCAGCCGGCCAGCTTCCTCCGGCGCAGATGAGTGACGCTCTGGCGAAGCTCCGGCCGGCTCGTGAGCACCACGGCCGCATGGCGTGCGCCACGTCGACCGGGTGCCCTCGCGCCGTTCCTTCGCCGTTGGCCGATGCGATCAGTGGTACCGCCCGGTCAGCTCCGCTGGCCCGGGTTCGGCCCACCCCGCGGCCGCCCGGGGGACTGTTGCCCGCTGGGCTGCTGGGTGCCCTGGCTGGCCTGCTGGGTGCCCTGGCTCTGCTGGGTGCCCTGGCTCGCCTGCTGGTTCATGCGCTGACCGCTCTGGCCCGTCTGCTGCTGGCCCGTCTGCTGCTGGCCCTGCTGGTCCCCCTGCGCCTGGATCTCGATCCGGCGCGGTTGCGCGTCCCTGGCCTTCGGGACCGTGACCGTGAGCACGCCGTTGCTGTAGGCGGCCTGCACCCGATCGCTGTCGATGTCGCTGGGCAGGTCGATCATGTACTCGAACTCACCGGTCCGACGCCCCTGGCGACGTACGACGCCGCCGCGGCTGAGCTCCTCGAACGCCCCGGAGATCCGCAGCTCCTCGCCTCGCATCTCGAGACTGACGTCCTGCGGGTTCACGCTCGGCAGGTCGACGTCGACGACATAGGCGTCCTCGGTCTCCTCCACGTCGACCGGCGGCGACCAGCCGGCCGAGCCGGCGATCCCGGTCTCACCGCCGATGAGCGACTGGATGAGCTGACCGAACCTGTTGTTGAGCTCGTCCACCTCGCGGCGTGGGTCCCAGCGGTATGCCGGCGCGCCGGCCGGCAACCCGCCGCGGCGCTGCCGGGACGAGAAGGGTGCGAGTGTCATCGTGATCGGTTTCCTTTCCGAGCGCGGTCTGTGGCGTTTCCCCAACGGTTGTTCGGACGCGGGTGTATCCACTTCCCTTGTCCCGGATGACCGCCGGGCCGGTGCTCGACGTGCGTCGTCAGGCATCACCGCCCTTTCCGGACCCGATGGGTCGCGGTCGGCCCCGCGAGCACGATCGCGTCTGCGGGGCGACCCACCTCACCCGGTGATGACGATGCGGTTCTCGACGGCGGTCACGCCCGGCGCCGACCAGGCGGCCCGTTCGGCCTCCTCGCGCTCCGCCCACGACCGGACCTGGCCGGTGAGCACGACCTTGTCGTTCTGCACGTCGACGTTCACGTGCTCGGCGTCGGTCTCGGCGCTGCGCACCAGTGCCTCCTCGATCCGCGTGCGCAGGTCTTTCGGCGACGGCTGCGTCCGCGGACGCGGACGTACCGAGAGGAGGTTCGTCACTCCACGCACACCGGGCAGGTTGTCCACGGCGCGTTCCGCGGCCCGGCGCTGATGCTCCCACTCGACCTCGCCACGCAGCGTGACCCAGCCTTTCGATACCGTCACCTCGACGTGCTCGACCGGGACGAACGCGTCCCATTCCAACGCGCGGACCGCTGACGCGGCGATCTCGGAGTCCGGCAGCTGCGCCGCGATCGGCAACCTGACCTCGATGTCGTTGGCGACCGCCTTCACCCCGCGGATCCGGTGCACCGCACGCTCGGCGGCCCATTTCTTCGGGTAGCCGTCGACCCATCCGGCCAGTGTCACCACGCCGTCGTGGACTCCGACCGCTATCGCGTTGGGCTGCAGGCGGGGATCCCATCGCAGTTCCTCGACCACGTCCCGCTCGATGTCGGCGTCGGCGCGCGTGAAGGTTGCGGTACTCATGTCTGCTCCTTCCGTGCCGCTCGTTCGGTACTGCTCCTTCCGTCGGACCACGTTCAACGATTTTCAACCCAATGGCACGAGCGCCGGTGGCTACGTGAGGGTGGCCGCGGTGGCATCGGCGGCGCGGCCGGTGCTCTGCAGGTGCTTCCACACCAGCTGCACCGCCGCGGCGCCTTCGCCCACGGCCGAGGTGACCCGCTTGATCGACCCACTGCGGACGTCACCGGCGGCGAACACGCCGGGCAGGCTCGTCTGCAGCAGAGGCCGTCCCTGTCGGCCCGGCTCGTCGTCGTCCGGGCCGGTGAGGATGAAGCCGTCCTCGTCGGTGGCGACCTGACCGCCCAGCCAATCGATGCACGGCTGCGCGCCGATGAAGACGAACAGCGCACGGGCGGGAAGCTCCCGGCGCTGCCCGGTGCGCTCGTCCTGCACCACGAGCCGTTCGAGTGTGTCGCCGCCGAGCAGCTCGCACACCTCGGTACGGAGGTGCGTCTCAACGCCCGGTGTCGTCTCGATCCGATCAATCAGGTAACGCGACATGGTCTCAGCAAGGTCCCTGCGGGCCAGCAGGTGCACGACCCGTGTATACCTCGACAGGAACAGCGCTGCCTGACCCGCCGAGTTCCCGCCGCCCACGACCGCGACCGGGTCGTCGCGGCAGATCAACGCCTCCGACAGGGTCGCCGCGTAGTACACGCTTGGCGCTTCGAACTCTTCGAACCGCGCAACGTCGAGCTTGCGGTACCGGACGCCGGTCGCGACCAGGACGGTCCGGGCCGTGACCTCCCCGCCGTTGTCGAGTTCGATGACGTAGTTGCCGTCCCGTTCCCGCAGACCGCACGCCCGAGCCGGCACACTGAACCGGGCGCCGAACTTCTCCGCCTGCACGACCGCCCGCTCGGCCAGTTCCCCGCCGGAGATCCCGGCGGGGAAACCGGGATAGTTCTCGATCTGCGACGATCGGCCGGCCTGACCGCCGGTGGCGAACTCGTCGAGAGCGACCGTCACCAGACCCTCCGAGGCGCCGTAGACGGCGGCGGCAAGGCCTGCCGGGCCGGCCCCGACGACGGCGAGGTCGCACACCGTTGCGCCAGGTCCGGGCGCGGGCAGGCCCACCGCGTGGGCCAGCTCCGCGTTGCTCGGATTCCGCAGCACCTGCCCGGTCGGGCAGATCACCACCGGGGTCTCCTCCGGTCGCACGTGCAGCCCGCGCAGCAGCGTCTCGGCGTCCTGGTCCTTCTCCAGGTTGACCCATTGGTAGGGAATGCGGTTGCGAGCGGCGAACTCGCGCAGCCGCCGGTCGTCGGGCGAGAAGCGGGATCCGACGATCCGCAGCCCGGCGCCGTGGCCGATGAGCAGGGAACGGCGGATCAGGTACGCCTTCAGGATCAGGTCACCGAGGGTGGAGTCCTGGGCGACAACGGCCTTGAGACGGTCGACGGGCACCCTGAGGACTTCGCCGGGTTCGCGCACCTGCGCGGTGCAGAAGGCCGCCTGGCCGGTGATCAGGCTCAGCTCACCCAGAAATCGCTTCGGGCCGTGAACGGCGATGACACGTTCGTCACCGCCGAACCCGTCGACATCGGCCACCTTGCCGGCGAGCACTACGAAGAAGTCGTAGTGCTCCTCACCCTCCCTGATGAGTACCTCGCCGGTCCGCGTGAGGTGGCGTTGCCCGTCGCCGGCAAGGGCCTGGATATGGGCGTCATCCAGGTACGGGTCGGCCCCGTCACGGTTCGGCGTCTCGGCCAGCATCTTCATGTTCACCTCCGACGGCAGGTTGCGAGCTACCCGAGGCGGCGTCCGCAAACCCTTGTGCGCGTCAGAGGTCCGGGTGCATGATCACCTTCGTCCAGCCGCGTTCACGCTCGTCGAAGTGCTCGTAGCCCTCCGGGGCCCGGTTCAGCGGCAGCTCGTGCGACACGATGTACGACGGCCGTGCCTTGTCCTGCATGATGAGGTTGAGCAGCGGCCGATTGTACGCCTTGACGTTGCACTGTCCGGTCGCCATCGTCTGGCCCTTCGTCCAGAACTTGCCGTAGTCGAAGGCGACCTTCCCCTGCTTGAACAGCTGATCGGGGCTGCCGGGGTCCTCGGGTGTGTATACGCCGACGACGCCGATGGTGCCGGCGAACTTGACGGTCTGCACGAGGGCGTTCACCGTCATCTCCGGGTGCTCCCGCCCGGACGGGTCGTGGGCCTGGTAGCCGACGCACTCGCAGCCGCGGTCCGCGCCGACGCCGTCCGTCTCCTCCATCACCCGCTCGGCCACGTCCTCCTTGGAGGCGTCGATCGGGATCGCACCGATCTTCGCGGCGAGCTCCAGGCGGTCCTGATGCTGATCGACCACCATGATCTTGGCGGCGTTCTTGATCGTCGCCGAGAGCGCGGCCATCTGACCCACCGGCCCGGCGCCGTAGATGACCACCGAGTCGCCGGGCTGCACGCAGGCGAGCTGCGTCGCGTGCCAGCCGGTCGGGAAGATGTCGGACAGCATCACGTAGTCGCGCTGCCGGTCCCGGTCGCGGGCGTTCTCCGGCAGCACCAGGCAGTTGAAGTCCGCGAAGGGCACCCGCAGCATCTCGGCCTGACCGCCGTTGTACGGGCCCATGCCGGCGAAGCCGTACGCGGCGCCGGCCATGTCCGGGTCCGGGTTCGTCCGCAGGCAGAATGCGGTGAGGCCGTGCTCGCAGTTCGCGCAGTGCCCACAGGAGATGTTGAACGGCAGGCACACCATGTCACCGACGCGGACCTTGTCCACGCCCTCCCCCACCTCGACGACCTCGCCGAGGTTCTCGTGGCCGAGAATCCGGCCGCTCTCCATGTCGGTGCGGCCCTCGAACATGTGCAGATCCGAGCCGCAGATGTTGGTGGTGGTGATCCGGACCAGAACGTCCTGCGGGTGCTCGATGCGCGGGTCCGGCACGTCCTTGACCGCGACAGTGCGCGGTCCCTCGTACACGACAGCTTTCATAGCCACGCACTACCCGGCCGGTCGGCGCCGAACTGACCAGCCGGGCGAACCGCGGGGTCAGCTCGTCTGCTCCCGGTCGGTAGGTAATCCGGCCAGCAGGGGCCGGAGCGCCTCCCGCACCTCGGCGCGCTCGAATTGATGTCACCCGCAAGGCCGAAGCGCTGGCTCATCACCTTCAGAGCAGGAGGTTGAATGTCCGCAGCGCCCGGTCCCAGTGTGCCGTCTGCGGGTTCTTCAGCTCCGGGTCCATGATCTTGAAGGTACGCGCGAGCGCAACGCTCAGGCCACCGACGATGTCCGGCAGCCCGCGCTCGGTATCCTCGCCGAGCGCCAGATCCAGCGGCGGCCGGGCGGTGCGCGCGTCCAGGACAGGGCGCAGTTCGATCTCCTCGTCCAGCTTCCGGAACTCGTGGATGCGCTCCTGCAGGCCCTTCGTTACTGGCACGTCCTGGGGCGCGATAACGTCGCGACCGTTCGCCTTCGCCTTCGCCTGTGCGATAAGCAACAGGTCGTAGACCTTCTCGTCGACGAAGTCGTCGTACCGTTTCAGGTCGCTCTTATCCACGTCCAGGCTCGCGGCCGCCCGGAAGAAGCGCTCAAACCGCTCGATGGCCTGCACCGGCATTCCGGTACCTCCTGTTCTGTCGAGTTGTCGGGTGCTACCCGCAATCCAGCCGCGCATGCCCACGGGACCAACGGGCACTTCGGGGTCGCGGCGGGGGCGGGTGCCCGCACACGCGCGGGCATCATGCCCAGTGCCCGCATCACCCTGGCGGGAGGGTATGGATCGTCCCGGGCCGGGCAACGCTTGCAGGATGTGCGCGTCTTCGTTTCCGCCGATCGAGTCGTACGGGTTCCTGTCCGACTGCGAGACGACCGCACTCGTCGCGCCCGGCGGAAACGTGGAGTGGCTGTGCCTGCCGCGGCTCGACTCGCCCAGCGTCTTCGGCGCGGTCCTCGACCGGGGCGCCGGCGGATTCCGCGTGGGGCCCGCGGACATCATGGTGCCGGCAGCCCGCCGGTATCTGCCGGGCACCATGGTGCTGGAGACCAGCTGGGGCACGCCGACCGGCTGGCTCATCGTCTGCGACGTCCTGCTCATGGGCCCCTGGCATCATGACACCGAGCGGTCCCCGACGCACCGCCGCGCGCCGACCGACTACGACGCCGAGCACGTGCTGCTGCGTACGATCCGTTGCGTCAACGGTGAGGTGCAGCTCAACCTGGACTGTGAGCCGATCTTCGGCTACGGCCGGCTGCCGGGGCGCTGGGAGTACCCGGGCTCGGATTACCACCAGGGCCTCTGCCGCGCTGATGGCAGCGACATCCAGCTGCGGCTCACCACCGATCTGCGGATCGGCTTCGAGGCGACCCGCGCGGTCGGCCGGACCCTGATGAAGGACGGCGATCGGCGGTTCTGCGCGCTGTCGTGGACCGCGCACGAGCCGCCGCGCGACTGCGACGACGCCCAGGCGCGGCTGGTCTGGACCGCCCACCACTGGCAGCATTGGCTGGCCCGGGGCAGGTTCCCGGACCATCCTTTCCGGGCGCACCTGGAGCGCAGCGCGCTGACCCTGAAGGGGCTGAGCTACGCCCCGACCGGTGCGCTCGCCGCGGCGGCCACCACCTCCCTGCCGGAGACCCCCGGCGGCGAGCGCAACTTCGACTACCGGTACAGCTGGATCCGCGACTCCTCGTTCGCGCTGTGGGCCCTGAACACGCTCGGCCTCACCTGGGAGGCCGATGACTACCGCCGGTTCATCACCGAGATCGCCGGCCGGTACATCGACCTGCAGGTCATGTACGGCGTCGGTGGCGAACGTGACCTCACCGAGTACACCCTGGAGCATCTGCACGGCTACCAGGGCGCGCGCCCGGTGCGGGTCGGCAACGACGCGTTCCAGCATCACCAGCACGATGTATGGGGCGCGATGGTGGACTCGGTGTACCTGCACACCAAGACCCGCGACCGGCTCGAGGACCGGCTGTGGCAGGTGCTGGTGCACCAGGTGGAGAGCGCCGCGAAGCACTGGCGCGAACCGGACCGCGGCATCTGGGAGGTGCGCGGCGAGCCGCGGCATTTCACATCGTCGAAGGTGATGTGCTGGGTGGCGCTGGACCGGGGCGCCCGCCTGGCCCGGCTGCGCGAGGAGTGGGACCGCGCCGAGCAGTGGCAACAGATCGCTGATGAGATCCACGCCGACATCCTGGCCAACGGCGTCGACGAGCGCGGCGTGTTCAAGCAGGACTACGACACCGGCACGCTCGACGCCTCGCTGCTGCTGGTGCCGCTGGTCCGCTTCCTGCCGCCGGACGACCCGCGGGTCCGGGCGACCGTGCTGGCCATCGCCGACGAGCTCACCGTCAACGACCTTGTGCTGCGGTACCGCACCGAGACCACCGACGACGGCTTCACGGGCGACGAGGGCGCGTTCGCGGTGTGCTCGTTCTGGCTGGTATCCGCCTTGGTGGAGATCGGCGAGGCGGAGCGTGGCCGGCGGCTGTGCTGCAAGCTGCTGTCCTTCGCCGGGCCGCTCGGACTGTACGCCGAGCAGATCCAATCCGACAGCGGCCGGCACCTCGGCAACTTCCCGCAGGCGCTCACCCACCTGGCCCTCATCAACGCCGTCTTCCACGTCATCCGCAACGACGAGGCGTGCCCCTGACCGCCGGCGCCCGCACCCGCTGGACGGCAACCGCGCGTCGAGCATGCCGCGCAGATGCGCCACGGCGGTCTCGAGCGCGGAGGGCTGGTAGTCGCTCCACGCGTCCCGGCTTCGGTCGGTGCCGTGATCTATCAGGGCAGCACGGCGGCGAGCTGCTTGGGCAGGCTGCCCTTGACGTCCGCCCACTCGGCCGCGGTGCCGTATCGCTTCAGCGCGTTGAGCACGACGGTGATGAGTTGCTCGATACCGCCCTCGACGTCGAACGGGAACTCCTGCCGCACGCGGGCCTCGAACTCGGCACGGTGCATTTTCACCGGCACCCGGCTCGGGTCCCAGCCGTCGTAGTAGATGCCGCGGACCAGCATCGGCAGCTGCGCCGCGAGTTGTGCGGACTCGTCGACCGGCAGGCGGTCGCGCAGGGCGTGCAGCACCGCTCTGAGCGCGGCGTACGACTGGGTGCGCCGCGTCTTGGGCCACCCGAACTCCTGCTCAATGTCGCGCAACAACCGGTTTGTCTTGTCCACGGTGGTGTCGAATGAGTCGTAGCCCGTACCGCCACTCATGGGTCCTCCTCCGGGTAGGTCGACGCGTGCACTACCCAGCACCTGTGCGGCCATGCCGACGACACGGCCCGCACAGGTTTGGCAGCCGCGGTGGACAGAGCCGTACGCTCAGCTCCGGCGCTCATCGATGATGTCGTCCGGCTGGTAGCTGTACGCTGCCTCCCGGACCGATTCGTCGCTCTCCAGGCCGGCGCCCAGTGCGCCGCCGATCGTGGCCACCGAGGACGCCAACCAGGCGATGTCCAGGAAATCACCGGTGCCGGCCGGACGGCCGAGAGCGTCGGTCAACCCAGCCTCGGGCACCAGCAGCAGTACGCCGCCAAGCGCCAGCACGAGCAGCGCCAAATAGAGTGCGAGCACGCCGATCACCACGGTCAACACGGTGACCAGGTTGAACAGGACCACCTGTCCCCCTGCGGGCGACTTGCGGGCCGCGCTCGACGGTGCGCGCTCCCACAACGAGGCGCCCACGATGATGGTCACCACGACCGCGAGCACCGCGCCCGCGCTGAGCAGGGCCAGTCGCACCTGGCTGTATTCCACCGCGAGCCGCCAGATGTCGCTGGTGACCAGCGCGAAAACCCCGGCGGTGATCGCTGCGACGAGCGCCTTCGACAGCCCGATCGTCAGCCGCCACGGCCGGTTGGCGCGCAGCATGCCAAGCAGGAGGCGCAGATGTCCGGTCACCACACCGGCGACCAGGCCGATGCCACCGTGGTCGGCTCGTGCCGCGCCGCCGAACTGGCGGGCGGTGTGCTCGTCGTCCCCGGCGAACAGGGCGGTCACGAGCCGGACGGTCGTCTCGCGAGCGCGGCCGACCACGGCGATCGGGCCGAGCGCCGGAAGCGACAGTACCGCGACCGAATGGGTGGCGCTGGCGTGCGCGACGACCGGCCTCCGGGACCTCTGCAATGGCAGATCGGTCAAGCACACCGTGAGTTGCCAGCCCTCGTGCAACATGAGG
The DNA here is from genome assembly GCF_049995355.1 of Dactylosporangium sp. McL0621. Classification (NCBI taxonomy): domain Bacteria; kingdom Bacillati; phylum Actinomycetota; class Actinomycetes; order Micromonosporales; family Micromonosporaceae; genus Dactylosporangium; species Dactylosporangium sp. McL0621. The sequence goes on along the minus strand of NZ_CP188259.1, from coordinate 5,239,182 downwards.
CGGCGGGCGGCGTCGATCAGCTGTGACAGGTCGGCGGGGCGCTCGACAAGCCGATCGATGATGACGCGAACGGTCCACGCAACGCCCGGCGAACCGCGAGAGAGCATGTCCGGAAGCTGGTCAACGACCTGGCGGGCCAATTCCGCCGCCGATCCGGGCGACGCGACCAGCCCGACAATCACCGGGTCAGCCTCGGCCAGCGCCGTCGGCGTCAGCGTTCGGCGTCCGCGGCGGCCTCGTCGACGGCGAATTCCAGCTCCGCCAGCGAGTACCCGCCGTCGTGCCGGCCGCCGTTGATGAAGAACGTGGGCGTGCCGTTGACCCCGCTGTGCACCCCGCCGATGAAGTCCGAACGGACCTTGTCGAAGTACTGGTGGCCGCGGATCGCCGCCGCGATCGCCTCGTCGTCGAGCCCCACCTCCGCCGCGCCCGCGGGGATGGTCCCCGCGTCGAGCTCATCCTGGTGTTCGAAGAGCCAGTCGTGCATCTGCCAGAAGCGGTGCTTGGCGCCGGCCGCCTCGGCGGCTTCCGCCGCCATCTCCGCGTACGGGTGGACGTTCGTCAGTGGGAAGTGCCGATACGCGAACCGGACCGCGCCCTGCCGCCGGCGCAGCAGCTCACCGACGATCGGGCGTGCCCGCGCGCAGTACGGGCACTGGTAGTCGCCGTACTCGACGAGCGTGACCGGCGCGTCGACGGGTCCGAGCGTGTGATCGCGGTCCGTGACCGGTACGACGAGCCGGGCACTGGCACTCTGCAGCGGCGTTGTCATGGCGTCTGGTCCTCCTGCTCATCTCGGCGCGCCTGGTTCGCCTCGCGGCGCCCGGCGACCTGCTCGGCCGTGTCCGCATCCCGATGGGCATCCGGCCGCATCTGCGCCCCCTGGCGCTGGGCGGACAGGTCCTCCAGCGCGTTGAGGATGCCATCCGCGCCCGGGTTCAGCCCGCGCGGCGAAAGGTCGCTCCAGAACACCACGCCTTCGGGGTCGATCACATACAGCGCGCGTTCGGCGACGCCGTCATCGTCGGAGTACGCCCCGTACCGCTGGGCCACGTCACCCTTCGGGTGGAAGTCGGACAGCAGCGGGAACCGTATGGCCCGGTTTTCGGCGAACGCCCGGTGGCACCACACGCCGTCGACCGAGATGCCCACCGGGATGGCGTTGTAGCGGGCAAACTCGGGTAGTACCGCCTGGTACAGCGCCATCTGGTCGCCGCAGACCGGGCTCCAGTCCGCCGGATAGAACGCGAGCACCACCGGCCCACCCCGCAGCTCCGACAACGCCAGGTGCTGGTCGGGCGTGCTCGGCAGCATGAAGTCCGGCGCCCGTTGACCCGGCGACAGCAGCCCTTGTTCCCTCGACATGGCACAACCGTCGGCGCGCTCGGGGTGGGACCGGACCACCCACCCAAGGTGGACGGCCCGCGGCCACACCGACGACACACGAACGCGCAGCAACGAGCGTCCGCGCCGGGATGATCAGCGGATGCCCGCAAGGGTCGACTCGGCCCATTGCCGCAACGCAGGCGCGGGCGCGGCGCCGGACTTGCGCTCGAGGACCTTCCCGTCGTGCATGATCAGCATTGTCGGCACCGCCTTCACGTCGAAGCGCCGGGACAGGTTCGGAGCGGCGTCCACGTCGACCTTGACGAGCTTCACCTTGCCGGCAAGCTCCCGGGCGACCTGCTCCAGGGCGGGCGTCACCATGCGGCAAGGCCCGCACCAGGTCGCCCACAGGTCGACCACCACCGGGAGGGCCGACTGCTCGACCACTGCGGCGAACGTTTGGTCGGTCGCGTCGGCGATCCACGGCAGGGGCTGATGGCAGTTGCCACACCGCGGGACGCCGGGGGACGCCCCGGGGACGCGGTTCCGGCGCCCGCAGTGCGAGCAGACGACTATCTCACCGCTCATGCGCGGGGCCTACCCGCGGCCGTGGCGGTCATGCAGGTTTGCGCCCACGCTGGATCCCCGGCGTGGGCGCAAAGACCGGCCGGGTGCCCGGCACGAGAATCTCGGCGCGGTGATCGAGCTCAGAGCACCTCGAGCGGAGCGGGGCCGTCCGGCGGGGGGAACGCGCGGTCCAGGTCGGCGAAGTCCTCGGCGGTGAGTCGCAGGTCCAGCGCGGCACGATTCTCCGCGGTGTGCTCCGGGTAGGCGGCCTTCGGGATCGTGGTGATCCCGTCCTGGCGGATCACCCACGCGAGCGCTACCTGCCCCGGGGTGACGCCGTGCCGCTCGGCGACGGCGATGACCGCCGGATGGCGCAGGACGGTTCCCCGGTGGTCGAACGGCGCATAGGCCATGACCGTCAGCCCGGACTGCTGGCACGCCGGCAGCAGATCCCACTCGATGCCGCGACGGGCCAGGTTGTACAGCACCTGGTCGGTCTGCGCGGCGTGACCGTCGGGCACCGCGGTGACCTCCAGCAGGTCGGTGGTGTCGAAGTTGCTGACTCCCCAGAACCGGATCTTGCCCTGCTGCTGCAGCAGCGTGAACGCCTCGACGGTCTCCTCGACGGGCACCGGGCCGGGCCAATGCAGCAGGTACAGGTCGATGTGATCGGTCCTCAGCCGGTGCAGGCTGCGGTCGCAGGCCTCGATCGCGCCCGCCCGGTGGGCGTTGTCCGGCAGGACCTTCGTCACCAGGAACACCTCGTCGCGACGGCCGAAGACCGCGTCTCCGACGAGCCGTTCGGCGGCACCGTCGCCGTACATCTCAGCGGTGTCGATGAGGGTCATCTCGAGGTCGAGGCCCAGCCGCAGCGCGGTGAGCTCCTCGTCGCGGCGCATCGCGTCCTCACCGAGGCCCCACGTTCCCTGCCCCAGTACCGGAATCTGTTCACCGGCCGGCAGTTCCACCATCCGCATGCTCAACGTCTTCATCGCCGCGCACTACCTCGCCCCCTGGCGGGCAAACCCCCGGGCTGGTTGAGGCTGCGCTCGCGGGGTAGGAGTCGCGGTTTCCAACCGTTGCGCGAGGGAGGAACCCATGCCCACGTCCTCCGCCGTCCGGCACAGCCCGATCGCCACCGTCAACCCCTACAACAACCAGCTCGTCCGTGAGTTCCCGCCGATGAGCCCGGAGGCCGTCGACGACGCGGCGCAGCGCGCCCACCACGCATTCCAGTCCTGGCGCCGGGTCGGCGTCGACGAACGGGCCGCTCTGGTCGGGCGGGCCGCACGGCTGCTCCGCGAGCGCGGCGAGGAACTGGCCCAGCTGGTGACGCTGGAGATGGGCAAGCTCATCGGGCACAGCCGCGCCGAGATGGACTTGTCCGCGAGGATCCTGCAGTACTGCGCCGATGAGGGACCGGAGCTGCTCGCCGACGAGCCGTTGGAGCTCGACGGCGGGTCGGCCGCCGTCGTCAACGATCCGCTCGGCGTGATCGTGGGCGCCCAGCCTTGGAACTTCCCGGTGTACCAGGTGGTGCGATTCGCCGGACCGAATCTGGTGCTGGGCAACACGGTCCTGCTCAAGCACGCGAGCAACACCCCGCAGTCGGCGCTCGCCATGGAGCGGCTGTTCATCGACGCGGGAATACCGCAGGGGGTGTACACCAACCTGCTGATCACCGGCTCCGAGGTCGATCGCGTCGTGGAACTCAACGCCGTGCGCGGCGCGTCGCTGACCGGCAGCGAGCGCGGCGGCGCCAGCGTCGGGGCCGCCGCCGGGCGCAACATGAAGAAGAGCGTCCTGGAACTGGGCGGCAGCGACCCGTTCGTCGTTCTCGACGGCGACAACCTCGACCACACCGTCGATGCGGCCATGGCGGGGCGTATGCACAACATGGGCCAGAGCTGCGTGAGCGCGAAGCGGATGATCGTGATGTCCGGCGCGTTCGACCGGTTCGTGACCGCGTTGGCCCAGCGTATGCGCGTGCTGCGGCCCGGTGATCCCGCCGACGAGGCCACCTCGCTTGCGCCGCTGTCCTCGGAGCGAGCCGCCGAGAAGCTGTCGGACCAGGTCCTTGATGCCCTCGACAAGGGCGCCGTCGCGGTGGTCGGTGGCGGGCGGGTCGATCGCCCCGGCGCATTCATGCAACCCACGGTCCTCATCGGCGTGACCCCGAGCATGCGCGCTTACCACGAGGAACTGTTCGGTCCGGTCGCCGTCGTCCATCGGGTGCACAGCGACGACGAGGCGGTTACGGTCGCCAACGACTCGCCCTACGGCCTCGGCGGTGCCGTGTTCGGCACCGATCCGGCGCGGGCCCGGTCGGTCGCACGCCGGATCGACAGCGGGATGGTGTGGATCAACCATCCGACGTCGTCCGAGCCGCACCTGCCCTTCGGCGGCATCAAACTTTCCGGATACGGAAGGGAGCTGTCCTCCATCGGCTTCAAGGAGTTCGCCAACCGGAAGCTGGTCGTGACCATGCCGGCGGACACGCCCATCACCGACGCGCTCGGCTGACGGGCGCCGCTTCCGTCGAAATGCCGCCGCCGGCGCGGTTGGACGGTACCGATCCGGGTACGTACGGCTGACTCTCCGCGACCCCCTACGCGCCGTCCGACACCGGAGGGAGCTTCGCATGATCTCCCAGGACCTCGTCAATCGACTCATCCGCTTCCAGGGAGGCCGTTTCCCGGTGATCTCGATGTACCTCGGGATCGGGCCGGACAAGTCCGCTCACAGCCAGGTTGCCAGCCTGCTGCATCAGGTCGCACCGCTGAGCGAGGACATGTCGCTGGAGCACGACGTGCGGCTGTCGGTACGGGCCGACCTGCAACGCATCGAAGACGTCGCCCACGAGGAGCGGCTGCAACCAGGTGGCCTCGGCATCTTCGCCAGCAACGGCAACGGACTGTTCGAGCAGGTCTCGCTGCCCCGGCCGGTCCGGGACCGCGTCGTGGTGGACGCGACGCCGTGGGTCCGCCCGATGCTGGCGGTCCTCGACGAGTACCACCGCATGTGTGTGGCGCTGGTGGACAAGGCCTGGGCGCAGGTCTGGTGCCTGTACCTGGGCGAGATGCGGGAGATCACCCAGATCAAGGACCCGGCGCTGCGCAAGCCCAACTTCGCCGCCGGCATGGCGGAGTACCGGGTCCGCAACAAGGCCGACGAGCTGAGCAAGCACCACTACCGGCGGGTCGGTTCCGTGCTCGACGAGCTGCTGCGCAGCGAAGGCTTCGACGTCATCGCCCTGGGCGGGCATCCGGACGAGATGACGGCCGTCACCGGCTTCCTGTCCCGCGACGTGGCCTCCCGGGTGGCCGGGACCTTCACGGTCGACCCGGGCACCGCTACCGCGGCCGACATCCGGCACAGCGCCGAGGCCATCCTGGAGCGCTACGAGCGCCACGAGGAAGAGCGGCTGGTCGGCGAGATCTTCGAGGCGGCCGCGGCGGGCCGGCCCGCCGCGATCGGGCTGGAGCCGTGCCTCTGGGCCGGCTCCGTGGCCGCCGTGCAACATCTGGTGATCGACGAGGGTGCGGCCGTGCCCGGTGTGGTCTGCGACGAGTCGGGCTGGCTGGGAGCCTCCGGCCGGCAGTGCCCGCTGTGCGGGCGGCCCACCCGGGAGACGCCGGACGTCCTTGATGAGCTGGCCGAATTCGTCGTCGACGAGGGCGGCGCGGTGAAACATGTCGCGGACAACTCGCAGCTGCGCCCGCACCGTGTCGCGGCGGCACTGCGCTTCCCGCTCCCGCCCGCCCCACAGCTCTGAGCCGCGCCGCTCACGTCGCGGAATGCGGCTGTCTCGCCCCGACCGACCGGCGACAGGCGGGAGATCAAGAGATCGGAGAACGGTCCCGATACGACAGGAGCACGTCATGACCAGCTCGAATCGCAACGCTTTCAGCTTGCGCAACAACGACACCATGCCGCGCGGGCCGTCAGGCGTCCGCCCGGCCGCCCGCGACGAGACGGCCGCCGGCGGCCGCACCGGGACCGGACAGGCCACCATCGCGGTCGCCAGCTACCCCGACTACGCCGCCGCACAACGCGCCGTCGACTTCCTCTCCGACAACAAGTTCCCGGTCGACCGCGTCCGGATCGTCGGCTCCGACCTGCGACTGGTCGAACAGGTACACGGCCGGCTGACGACCGGCCGGGCGGCACTGGCCGGCGCCGGCACCGGCGCATGGTTCGGTCTCCTGATCGGCATCCTGCTCGGCGCGTTCGCCGTCGGCGCCTGGTGGCGGGTCCTGCTCTTCGCGGTCGTCGCCGGCGTCGTGTGGGGCGCCGTCTTCGGCGCAATCGCCCACGCCATGACCGGAGGCCAGCGCGACTTCACCTCCACCCCGACACTGCAAGCCGACCACTACACCCTCATCGTCGACGCCGACGTGGCCGACCAGGCCCGCGAGATGCTCAGCCGGCTGCCGACCGACTCACGCAGCTAGGGGCTGTACCGAAGTGGGGGTCGGGCGCGCCCCGATACCGGGGTTGTACGGTTCCCGGCGGCGTCTGAGTCCGCCGCAGCCCGGCCATCCACTTCGATACAGCCCCTAGCTCCGCCGCGCACGCGACCCGCGCCGTCGTTCGCCGGGCGGGTCGCCGCGGTGTGGTGGACCGAAGCTGGGCCGGGAGCAGGGCGATCGAGCAGCAGCGGCCCCGGCTGCCCGGCGATGGCCCGGGCGGTCATGACCGCGTCGGCGTTGTAGGCGGTCGTCGCGTCGTTGATGCGCAGCGCCGCCGGCCGCTGTCGAGGCCGGGAAACGCGCCGCCCGACACGAGCACGTCACCTGCAGTGCCGCCCCAGACGGTAACGATGCCAATGTTGCAGTGGGAGCTGCGGGTCAGGCCGGTGTCGGTGAACCTGGTCGTCCCGGCGCCGGTGGTGGTTCAGGGGAGGTACTTGTAGCCGATCCCGCGGACGGTGACGAGGTGTCGCGGTGCTGCCGGGTCGGGTTCGATCTTGGCGCGGAGCCGCTTGACGTGGACATTGAGGGTGTTGCTGTCATCGTCCACGCTATCCCAGACGGCGCCGAGGAGCTGGTCGCGGGCAAGCGTGCGCCCGGGGTTGCGTACGAAGGTCTCGAGGAGCTGAAACTCCTTGAGCGGCAGGTCGAGCGGTCGTCCGGTAAGGGTGGCGGTATGCGCGGCCGGGTCGAGCGCGATCGGTCCGGCCGCGATAACCGCGGGATGGCGTCGGGCGGTGGCTGCGCAACGGCGCAGCAGGGCACGGATGCGGGCGACGAGTTCGCGCAGGCCGTAGGGCTTGGCGAGGTAGTCATCGGCGCCGCGGTCCAGGGCGGCGACGGCGGCGTCCTCACGGTCGTTGCCGGCGCCGATGATGAGGATGCCGGCGTCGGAGCGCGCCCGCAGGGTCAGACACAGGTCGAGGCCGGTCATGTCCGGCAGGGTCTGGTCGAGCAGGATCATGTCCGCGCCGCGCCGGTCGAACTCGCGCAGTGCGTCGGCGGCCGTCGTGCACGTGCTGACGTCGAAGCCCTCGCGCCGCAGCAGAGCGGCCAGCGCGGCAGCAGAGGACGAGTTGTCCTCGACGAGCAGCAGCCGGGGCAAGGCTCAGACGCCTCCCTCCGGCGTTGCGGCATGATCGTGACCGTTCACTGTCTCAGGCCATCATGCCGGTGGTGTGTCCGGACCGTCACGTTTTGCGGGCGCCGCGGCAATTGGTCGATCTGCGAGGCCGGACCCCTGCAGAGTCAGCCGTGGCGTGCCGCGAGTGAGGGGCCGGTCAAGACTGAGCCGCGACCGTAGGCTGACGGGAAGGGGCCCGTCTGGCATCGCCGCGCAGATCGTCTCCGGGATCGGTTCCTCGGCGGCGGGCTCATCTTTCGTGCGCCGCGACGCCGTGCGGGGGCTGACCAACGCGACGGTGATCCGGCTGACGGCCGCCGTCGGGCGGCGAACGATGCCGGGGTGAGCTCAGCTCGTACGCGCGAGCCGGAGCTACGAGCCGAAGGCGTCGGGGCCGACGTGACGGCATCATGCGAGCCGGGGCGCAGACCGTCTTCGGTCCGCGCCCCGGACGATCGGTCAAGAGGCGGTGCAGCTCAGAGTCGGCGTCGTGACATTGCCGGTTCCGGTGAAGCCGAACTGCGTCGAACTGCCCGCGCCGAGCGAGCCGTTGTACGACACGTTGCGCACCGTGACGCTGGAGCCGCTGGTGGTGAGCGTGCCGTTCCAGAGCTGGGTGATCGACTGTCCGTTCGCGAGCGTCCAGGTCACCGTCCAGTTGCTGATCGGCGACGCCCCGGCGGTGACCGTGACGTTGCCCTGGAATCCGCCCTGCCAGGAGCCGATGGTCTGGTACGTCGCACTGCACGCACCGCCACCACCGCCGGACGAGCGGCTCGGCGACGGTGACGCGCTCGGCGAGCGGGACGCCGACGGCGAGCCCGACGGCGAGGCCGATGGGGAGCTGGAGCGGCTGGCCGACGGCGAGGCGGTCGGGGACCCGGCCGGCGGGTACGGCGCGCTGGCGGCCAGGCTGTAGGCAAGGCCGGCCTGGAAGCTTCCGGCGGCGTAGCTGCAGCCGTCAGCCTCGCCCGGAGGCTTGATCCACAGATATCCGTCGACGTTGGCGTCGCCCGTGTTCAGCGTCGGATAGTTGCCGATCCGGCGGTCGCTGTTGTCGTCGGCGCACCAGTCGCCGGCCACGCCACCGTTGCGACTGGTGTCGATGACCTGGTGCTTGCCGCTGATGCCACGGCCCTGCAGGTACGAGATGATCGACCGGCCGTAGGCGAGTTCGTTCCCCAGCGGCTGGAAGTTCGAGACGTTCGTGAAGAATCCGTCCGCGTACTGGACGCCGGCGGAGGCCAGTCGCGATCCCTGTTCCGACGCGGAGTTCCAGGCGGAATGGCCGCCGTCGAGGTACACCTTGGCGTTCGGGTTCGCCGCCTTCAGCGTCTGCACACCGGTACTGATCGCCTGGTCGCGCTGCTGGATCTCGGTGCCGCTCAAGCACGTCTGCAGGGCCAGCGCGTCGGTCTCCATGATCACGATGACGGTACGGCTGCCGAGGCCCCTGGCGTACCCCGAGATCCACTGCTGGTACTGGTTGAGGTCGGGGGCGCCCCCGGCGCTCGCCCCGCCGCAGTCGCGGTTCGGGATCGCGTAGGCCGTCAACACGGGTACCTGGTTCACGGCGTTGGCCGCGCTCACGAACGAGGACACCTCGGATTGCACGGTGGACAGGTTGAAGTTCGCCATCCAGCGCGCCTGCGACTGACTGGCGACCTTGTCGCGGATGACGGGCATGCGCGAGTCGTTCGGATTCGCCGAGACCCAGCGAACGACCTGCGAGTCAGGGTCGCGGTAGAGGGTGCCGGAAAGCGTTCCCGCCGAGGCTGAGCCGGTCACGAACCAGCCAGCGGCGAAGGCGACGCATGCCGACGCTGCCGCGGCGGCTACAAGTCGGCGCCGACGGAGGCGACGTATGGTCACGGAGACTCCTTCAGTACATGACATCGATTCCCGTCGAGCGATAGGGGATGGTGTCATCATCGCCAGCAGCCCGCGCATGGTCTACTCCAGCGACCTGCGCGAGCGTGCGGCCAGCGGAACCGCGTGAAACATCCACCTCCGCAGCCCGGGCGTCCCGCCCTCCGCGGTCAAATCCGCCTCTGACAAGCGAGTTCCGGCTGCAAGGGCCCGCGGGCGTGGTGGAGCGGTGCGCCCCGCGGAGGGCGACGTTGTGGCGGGACCCACCGCGGCGCCAGGCCCATGGCGTTGCGGCGTCGGCCCGTGGACCCATCGCCTTTCGGCGACGCCGGGACCGAGCTTGATGGCAGGGACGCGAGCAAGGCCGTCGTCCGGGCGTTCATCGACGCCTGGAACACCCGCGACTTCGACCCGTTCATCGCCTTGATGGGCGCGACCACGCGGTGCTCCACGTCGGCGGTGTCGACGTTCCCTGTGACCCGGCGGGAACCCGTGCGATCGCCGAGGAGTGGACCACGGCGTTCCCTGATTGTCGGTTCCAACTCCTGGAGCTGATCGCTGAACGTGACCGAGTCGTCGCCCACATGCCGTACACGGCGGCCGGAAGGACGCATCGGTCGAGGTCATGACCAGGTTCCGCTCCTCAGCCGAAGGGTCCATCGTCCTCGACATTTCCGGCCGATAACCCGCCGGTACCATCGACCTCCCCCAGCACCCGAACGTTCCTTCCGAGGAACTGCCCAGGCTCCTTACGATGCAGATGCACGTGCATCCGAACGCGCTTGGCCGGGTCGGAGGGAGGACGCCGATGGCTGGCGACGAATCCTGGGGCCGCGTGGCAGCGGGTACGGCCGGGAGCGGCCGGACGCGTCGCACTGTCCACCGTCGGCTTGCCGCCGCGGCTGGACGTCCCGCAGGCCTTCCCGAGCGGCCCGGTCCGGCACCAGGTGACTGCGCTGGTTCTGCTCACCCCGCTGCCGCCGGCCGGCACGGAGACGTTCCGCGCCGATGTGGCCCGGCCATGACGGACGCCTTCGTCATCCTCACCCTGGCCGAGAACGACTACCTGTACGGCACGGGGACGATCACCATCCGGGTGCGGCGAATGCACAGCGGAGCACTGATCTCGTACCACGACGAAGCCTGGTACGAGATCCACGGCGTGCAACTGGGCCGCGCCGGCCGGGAGCTCGGCGAACGCACCGTGCTGGTCCGCGCCGCCCGGCTGCGCTGATACTGCCGATATCCGCCGCTGGTGCGACGAGCACGGCGTACCACAGCTCTAGGACGCCCGCCCGCCGCTCGATCGAGGATCGCCCGGCGCGGTCGCCGTTCGGCGGGCCGACCGCCGCGAACCCGGAAAGTTTCACGCTCGCGCGACGGCGCGCAACCGCCCTACCCAATCGAAATTGACCAATGAATCGCGCCGACCTAACGTAAGACGTCTGATGTATCCGGACGACGGAGAGGCTAGATCAGATGTTGCAAAGAGCGAATCGCCGGCGCGTGCGCGTAGCGGTCGCGATCGGCATTGCGTTGACGGCCGCAAGCGTGCTGGTGGGATTCCCGTCCGCCGCACAGGCCGCGACGTCGATCACGATCAACGGCTCGTCGGGCGGCCGGGTGTTCGACGGCGTCGGCGCGGTCAGCGGCGGCGGTGGCAACAGCCGGCTGCTGGTCGACTACCCGGAGCCCCAGCGCAGCGACATCCTCGACTACCTGTTCAAGCCCGGCTACGGCGCGGCGATGCAGGTCCTCAAGGTGGAGATCGGCGGGGACACCAACTCGACGTCGGGCGCCGAGCCGAGCCACGAGCACACGCGGGGCAGTGTCAACTGCAACCGGGGCTACGAGTGGTGGTTGATGGAGCAGGCCAAGGCCCGCAATCCCAACATCAACCTGGTGGGCCTGGCGTGGGGCGCCCCCGGCTGGATCGGCAACGGCAACTTCTGGTCCAACGACTCGATCGACTACCTCCTGGCCTGGCTGGACTGCGCCGGCACGCACGGGCTGACGATCAACTACCTCGGTGGCTGGAACGAGAAGGGCTACAACGCCACCTGGTACAAGAACCTGCGCTCCGCCTTGAACTCGCGCGGGTACACCGGCGTGAAGCTCGTGGCGTCCGACGACTTCGGGTGGGCCGCCGCCGACGAGTCGCTGCGTGACCCGGCGTTCGCCAGCGCCGTGTCGGTCTTCGGCAGCCACTACGTCTGCGGGTACCGCAGCTCGCAGGCCAGCTGCCCGAGCTCCAGCAACGCCGTCGCGACCGGCAAGGCGCTGTGGGCCAGTGAGAACGGCTCCGACGACTACAACGCCGGCGCGCCGGCACTCGCCCGCGGCGTCAACCGCGGCTACATCGACGGGAAGATGACCGCCTACATCAACTGGCCCGTCATCGCCGCCATCACCCCCAACATTCCCTGGGCCACCACCGGCGTGGCCGTGGCGCAGCAGCCGTGGTCGGGCTACTACTCCCTCGGCAAGAGCGCCTGGGTGATGGCGCAGACCACCCAGTTCACCGCCCCGGGCTGGCGTTACCTCGACAGCTCGAGCGGCTACATCGGTGGCAACCGCAACAACGGCAGCTACGTCTCGCTCAGGTCGGCCGGCAACGGCGACTACAGCACCATCGTCGAGACCATGGACGCCACCGCGGCGCAGACGCTCAACTTCAGCGTCGCCGGCGGGCTGTCGACCGGCACCGTGCACGTATGGTCCACCAACGTCCGGTCCAGCAACCCGGCCGACAACTTCGTGCGCGGCGCCGACATCACGCCGTCCGGCGGAGCCTTCTCGCTCACCGTCCAGCCCGGCTACGTGTACAGCATCACGACCACCAGCGGGCAGGGCAAGGGCGCCGCGGCCAGTCCCGCGCAGGGCAACCTGCGGCTGCCGTACAGCGACAACTTCGACGGCTACGCGACCGGCCGCGAGGCGAAGTACCTCATGGATCAGCAGGGCTCCTTCGAAATCACCGGGTGCGGGGGCGGCCACACCGGACAGTGCGTCCGCCAGATGTCGGAGCAGGCGCCCATCTACTGGACGTCCGGCCACGCCGAGCCCTTCGCCCTGCTGGGCGACCTGACCTGGCGCAACTACACCGTCTCGTCGGACGTCATGCTGGAGAAGTCCGGCTACGCGCAGCTCATCGGCCGCGGCAACACCTACAACCACCAGGGCCCGCAGAACCTCAACGGCTACTACTTCCGCGTCTCCGACACCGGCGCGTGGTCCATCCTGAGCAACAACACCAGCGGCAACTGGCGGACGTTGGCCAGCGGTACGACGGCGGCGCTGGGCATCGGGCGCTGGCACTCGCTGTCGCTCACGCTGAACGGCAGCGCCCTCAGCGCCGCCATCGACGGCACCACCGTCGGCAGCGTCTCGGACTCCACCTGGGTGGCCGGCCAGATCGGCTACGGCACCGGCCAGGGCGTGACCGCACAGTTCGACAACCTGTCCGTCACCGCGGCCGGCGGCTCGAGCGGCCCCACCGGCGAGCTGCGCGGCGCCGGCGCCAACCGATGCCTGGACGTCAACGGGGCCAGCCAGACCGACGGTGCCGCTGTGCAGATCTGGGACTGCAACGGCGGGGCCAACCAGCAGTGGACGCTCACGTCGAGCAACCAGCTGACGGTGTACGGCAACAAGTGCCTGGAAGTGCCCGGCACCACGTCGGGCACCCGCGCCCGGATCTGGACCTGCAACGGCGGGGCCAACCAGCAGTGGCGGCTGAACGCCGACGGCACGATCGTGGCCGTCGGCTCGGGTCTGTGCCTGGACGTCAACGGCGCCGGCACCGCCAATGGCTCCGCCGTGCAGATCTGGACCTGCAACGGCGGGACCAACCAGCAGTGGATTCGCGGCTGACACCCTGAAGTGCGATCCGACGCACGGGATGCGCCCCTGGGGCCGGCCGGCAGTTGCCGGCCCCGGGGGCGCACGGCCATTGGCGTCTCCGGAGGCGATACTGCCGTCGGGCGACCGTGTCATCGTCGCGTTGACGATTCGCTTGTCGTCGGAACGACGACATGGTACAAGAAAGATATCGCGCATTGACACGTCCGTCGAGTTCAGGAGGTGGCCAGTCATGTTGATGCGCAGCGAACCTTTCGTGGAGGTCCAGCGCCTCGCTCAGCACCTGTTCGGCACGTCCCCGAACGGAACGTGGACGCATCCGGCGGCGATGCCGGCGGATGCCTACCGCAGCGGCGACGAGTTCGTGATCGCCTTCGACCTGCCGGGCGTGGACCAGGATGCCATCGACATCGACGTCGAGCGCAACCTGCTGACCGTCCGCGCCGAACGCCGCCCGGTCGATCCGGGCGAGGGCGCTCAGGTGGTGCTCTCGGAGCGGCCGCTCGGCGTCTTCTCCCGCCAGATGTTCCTCGGCGACGCCCTCGACACCGACAACATCCAGGCGACGTACCACAACGGCGTGCTGGCATTGCGGATCCCGATCCGGGAGAAGGCGAAGCCCCGCAAGATCACCGTCGCGGACCGCACCGGACCGGAGCAGAAGGTCCTTCGCAGCTGACCTCGTCCCGCCGCAGCAATCGAGCGGCACACCCGCACCGAAGGGGGTGATCGGTGATGCCGGGACCGCGCACCGGGCTGTCGCCGGAATGGGACCGCGGATTCGACGCCATGTTCGCTGAGCTCGTCAGCCGCGACACCGACTTCGTCGATACAGAATTCGCGTCCCTCACCGAAGCGAACTGGCCGGCATCGGCCGGCGGCCAACCACCGGCATCCGAGACGACGACCGGACACCGAACGAACAACCAGCCCACCTGACCATCACGCCCGCCGGCCGCAGCGCACGCTCGGCCGGCGGGCACCCGCTCCCCCGTCGGCCGACGCGCGACCGGATTGCCTGCAGCCGGATCGTCCATACACTGATCCGGTGAATCGGAGGCTGCACGGCGAATGCTCGCGCTGATCTGTCGGGCGCTCGTCGCCCGCCGAGTGGTGTCCGCGGCCATGTTCCTGCTCGCCACGCTGGTCACCACCGCGCTGAGCCTCGCGCCCTGGTACACGTCGCGGGCGGTCGACACCGCCACCGCCGCGCGCATCGCCGCCACCCCGCAGGCGCAGCGCACCGTCTCCGCGAACAGCAAGGTCTCGGTCGACCTGGCCGGAGCGACGGTGCTGCAGACGTTCGCGGCCTCCGCCCAGCGCGCCCTGGCGCTGCCGGTCGAGGGCCAAGCGGCCGGCATCGAGCTGGCCGCAACGGTCACCGCCGGTGACCGGCGACTGCTCATCCCGCTGCGGTACCGCGAGGAGCTGTGCGCCAACGCCGTCGTCGACGGGCACTGTCCGCAGGCGACCGGCGACGTGGTCCTCAGCGGGCAGAGCGCCGAGCGGCTCGGCGTACGCGTCGGCGACACCCTCGAGGTGTCCACCGGGCCCGCCTCGGCGCCGCGGCCGCTCCGGCTGGTCGGCATCTACCGGCCGGCCGAACCGCTGTCGTGGTACTGGGCCACGGCCACCGACGCCGCCTGGACGACGTTCGACACAGTGGCCGCCGCCGGTGCCACCGTCCGGGCCACCTTCGACGCGATGCTCAGTCCGCCGGTGTTCACCCACGACGGTGACCTCGCGCCCGCGATCGACCGCATCCATCGCGTACCGCTCCAGGTCAGCACCACCGGCGGGGCGCTCGCCGAGCGGATCGCCGCCGACCGGCGGGCCGTCGAGCGCGGCGTGCTCGTCGCCGCCGTGCAGCTGGCCGTCATCGGCTGGCTGGCGATGACGATCGCCGCGCGGTATGCCGCGGAGGAGCGCCGGTTCGACGCCGCGCAGCTCGCGCTGCGGGGCGCACGGCGCTGGCGGGTGCTGGTGGCCACGAGCGGGCAGAGCGGCGTGCCGCTTGCGGCCGGGGTCGTGGTCGGCGGCCTGGTCGGGGCCCTCACCGGCGGCCTGGACCGGCTGCCGATCGCCGGCGGCGTCCTGGCGGCCGCGCTGGCCGCCGCGGTGCTCGCCGACTGGCGGACCACCCGGCTGCCGGTCGAGCGGCTCCTGCACACCGCGACCCCGAAACCGCCGCGGCTGGGCGCGGCCGTCGTCGAGGTGTGCGTGCTCGCGCTCGCCGGGGCGAGCACCTACCAGAGCCTCGCGACGAGCGACACGATCGGCGTGCAACTGTTCGCCCCGGCGCTGCTGGCCGCGTCGGCGGCGATCCTCGTGGGCCGGCTCCTGGTGCCCGCCGCGACGGCCGTCGGCCGCTCGGCGCTCGTGACCGGACGGCTCGCGGCCGGGTTCGGCGCGCTGCTGCTGGCGCGGCGCTCCTCGGCGTACCGCATGCTGCCCCTGCTCGCCGCGGCCAGCTGTCTGTTCATGCTCGCCGCCCAGGACTGGGCCGAGGCCCGCGACGCCCGGCACCAGCGCTCTCAGGTCGAGGTGGGCGGCCGGCGGGTGCTCACCGTCGCCCCGGGCGACCGGGTCCGCCTGCTCAATGCGGTCCGCTCGGCCGACCCGGGCGGCCACGAGGCGATGGCCGTCGTCGCCGCGGCCGGCCCGGCCGGCGAGCCGGTGCTCGCGGTCGACTCGCCCCGGCTGCCGTATGTGCTCGCCGCGCCGGCGGCCCTGGACAGCCGCCGGCTGCGACCGGCGGCCCCGGCGCCGATCACGTTCGCCGGCACCAGCCTCACGCTGGCGGCGAGCGTACCGGCCGCGGACGCGCTGCCCGACGTCGGTGCCCACCCACCGACCGGACCACCGGTGCTGCTGGCCACGCTCGTCGTCGCCGCCACCGGCCTGCCGGTGACCGCCCGGTTCGCGCCCGTCGAAGGCGCGGGTGGCACGGTCGGCGCGAGCGTGCCGGACTGCCGTAACGGGTGCCGGCTCGTCTCGTTCGAGCTCGTCGGTGGCCGGGCGGTCGAGCTGCGCCAGCTCGACGCCGACGGCCAGGCCGTGATCACGCCGGCCGTCTTCGCCGACCCCGGCCGCTGGCGCACCGGCGCCGGCAACATCGCCGCGACCGTCAGCATGCGCTCGTACGACGGGCGGCTCGCCCTCGCCGCCGTCACGGCCGGCCTGTCGAAGCTGCCGATCGACGACCGGCTCTACGTCGTCGACGCGCCCGTGCCGCTGCCGGTCGCGGTGGCCGGACGGCTGCCCGAGCCCGACGGGCGGGGCACCGGCACGCTCGACCCCTTCGGGAGCCGGGCCGTGCCCGTCGAACCATTCGCCGTACCGCTCCTGCCGGGCATCGGCACGCGCGGGATCCTCGTCGACCTCGAGTACGCCGAGCGGGTCGCCGGCGGCGCTCCGAGCGCCGAACGGCAGCAGGTGTGGCTCGCCCCCGGCGCGCCGGCCGACCTCACCGACCGGCTCCGCGCCGCAGGGCTGACCATCGTCGGCGAGGATTCGGTCGACGCGGCCGATGCCCGGCAGGCGCGGTTCGGCCCGGCGGCGGCGGCGCGCTTCGGCCTGCTGATGGGCCTGCTCGGGCTGGTTGCCGCCGCGATCGCGCTCGTGGTCATTGCGGCCGTCCAGCGCCGTGCCCGCAGCGACGAGTTCGTGGCCCTGCGCCGCCAGGGTGTGCCGGCCCGGGCGCTGAGCGCCGCCGGGCGCTGGGCCGCGCTGGTCCCGACCGTGCTGGCTGCGCTGACGGCCGCGCTCATCGCCACCGTGGCCCGCGTGCTGACCCATTCGCCGGTGCCGGTGTTCACCGACGGCTGGCCCGACCGGGCCGCCGCCCCGAGCGTGCGCGCACTCGCGCTGCTCGTCGGCGTGGCGGTCATCGCGGCGCTGTTCGCCGCCTGCGCGCTGGCCCCGCAGTACCACCGAAGCGGGCGGCGATGGCGGCGCTGATGCTGGCGATGCTGCGTGCCCGGCGCGGCCAGGCCCTGACCCTGTGGCTCCTCGCCGTGCTGGCCACGGCCGCCGCGGTGGCGGCGCCGATCTACCTCACCGCGATCGACCGGGCGGTGGTCGCCGGAGAGGTCGAGCACGCCAGCAACGCCGAGCGCACGGTGTGGGTGTCGGCACCGGTCGAGCGTGCCTCGGGTGGTGCGATGCCCGACGAGTTCGAGCGGCTCGCCGCCGGGAAGGTGCAGCTGGACGGGTTCGTCAGCGTGTTCAGCACGGAGTTCCTGGCGATGCCGGCCGGCCGGGACACCGCCGGCAGCGACCAGGTCCGCCGCATCGCCTTCCGCGAGGACCTGTGCGCGCACGTGGTCGTCGTGGCCGGGCGGTGCCTGATGGGCGGCGGTGAGACGGTCCTCACCAAGGCTGCCGCCGAGCGACTCGGGCTCGCCGTCGGCGACCGGGTGAACAACCAGGCCACCACGTTCAACAGCGCGCTCAACACGTTCGTCCCCGCCGGCCAGTCGTGGACGATGACGATCGTCGGGCTGGTCGCGGCACGCGACCCGGCCGAGCTGTACTGGGGGCGGGCCACCCGCAGCGAGCAGGACTACCAGAACGACCCGATGTACGTCGCGCGCAACACGCTCGCCGGCACCGACCACCCGCGCGAACTGCAGTCGTTCGAAGCCTCCGCGACCGACGGCGCCATCACCATCGACCGGCTGGCGGCGCTGCGCGGGTGGCTCGCCGCCGCGGCCGAGGACGACGACAACGGACGCGTCAGCGTCAGCACGTCGCTGCCTGACCTGCTCGACCGCATCGACCGGAGCCGCGAGCAGGCCCACCGCGTCATGCCGCTGGCCGCGATCCCCGTCGTGGTCCTCGCCTGGGCGGTGATCCTCTTCGCGGTCGCCAACGCCGCCCGCGCGCACCGCCACGAGTACGGCGTCGTCGCGCTGCGGGGCGTACCGAGGCGGGTCCTGTGGTGGCTCGCGGCCGGGGAGACGATCCTCGCCGTGCTCGCCGGTGCGCCGGTCGGCCTGCTCGTGGGCCGGCTGCTCGTCGGCGCGGCCGCACCGGCCCCGGCCCACCTGGACGCGGCCGTGCTCCCCTACGCCGGGATCGCCGTCCTCGGGGCGCTGCTCGCCGGCCTCGCCGTCCAGCTGCGGACCGTCAGCGCGCCCGTCGTCGCGCTGCTGCGCGAGGTGGACCGCGGCTCCGCCCGGGTGCCGACACTGGCCCTGGAGACCCTTGTCGTCCTGCTCGCCGCGGCCGCGGTGTTCCAGCGCCGCAGCGGCGTGCTGACCGGGGTCACGCTCGTCGCCCCGGCACTGGTCATCGCCGCGCTCGCGCTGGTCGCGGCGCGGCTGCTGCGGCCGCTGGCGTCCCGGCTGGCCGGGCGCAGCCTGCGCCGCGGCGCCCTGGTCCGCTCGCTCACCGCGTTCCGGCTGGCCCGACGGCCGGCCGCGCAACGGCTTCTGGTCCTGCTCGTCGTGGCGTTCGGCTCGCTCGGCTTCGCCGGCCTCGAAACCGTTGTCGCCGACCGCGACCAGCAGTACCGGGCCGAGCTGACCGTTGGCGCACCAACCGTGCTCTCGATCGGCCAGACCACCCGGACCGAGCTGCTGAAGGCCACCCGGACGGCCGACCCGGACGGCCGCTATGCGATGGCGGCCGTCCCGATCCAGGCCGTGAGCGCGAACCTGCCGTCGTCCCTCGCCGTCGACTCGACGCGGCTCGCCGCCGTGGCCTACTGGCCCGCCGACTACTCGTCCGAGCCGGTGTCGGCGCTCGCCTCGCGGCTCCGGCCGGCGGCAGGTACCGGCCTGACGCTCACCGGTGCCACCGTGGACCTCGACCTGACCGCCGTTGACCTCGCGGGCCGGCCGGCGACGGTGACGGCGCTCGTCGCGCCGGCCGGCGGCGTCCAGCGGGCCGAGGTCAGCTTCGGGTCCCTGTCGCTCGGCCGGCACGTGTACACCGCACCGTCGCCGGCCTGCACCGCCGGCTGCCGGCTCGTCTCGTTGCAGTTCGGGCTGCCGAACTATCTCGGACCGCCGGTCCGGCTCACGCTGCACGCGATCCAGGGAACGCCGTTCGGCGTCGACTGGCGGATGCCGTCCGGGGCGACCGCCACCGCCACCGGCGACGGGCTCGGGGTCACACTGCCGCCGTCACCGCGCCGCGAGGCCGGCAGCCTGCTGCCGCCCGACGTACCGCCCGCCCTCCCGCTGGTGTCGACGGGCCCGCTGCCGCCGGACGGCGCCTACGCCTCCTTCGACGGAGCGGTCGGCGCCGCCGTCGTCGGGCACGCCGAGCGGCTGCCCCGGCTCGGCCGGCGCGGCACGCTCGTCGACCTGGAGGCCGCCGACCGGGCGGCGCCCGGCTCGGAGCTCACCGACCTCGGCGAGGTGTGGCTCGCCCGCGACGCCCCGCCGTCGATCGCCGCGGCGCTCACCGCCGCCGGGCTGACCATCGTCGGGCGGCGCGCCGTCGCCGACGAACGCGCCGTCCTGGCCCGGGCCGGTTCGGCGCTGGCCCTGCGCTTCTTCGTCCTCGCCGGAATGCTTTCGGTGCTGCTCGGCGTTGCGGGGCTGGCCGTCACGACCATCACCGCGCCGCGTGGCGAGCTCGCACCGCTGCGCATCCAAGGCCTGCCGGCCCGCGTAACCCGCCGGGTCGCATGGTGGTCCCCGGCGGCGCTCGTCATCGCCGCGTTGCCCCTCGGCGCCGTCTGCGCCGTTGCGGCGTGGCTGCTCCTCGGCACCGCCGTACCCCAATAGCGCGAGGCCACCTCGGCGCCACACCCGGCGGCTGCCTCCCGGCCGGCAGCGTCACACCTGGTTCTGCCCGCCGTCGACATACAGGTTCGATCCGGTCACGAACGAGCTCTGATCCGAGGCGAGGAACGCCACCATGTCGGCGACCTCTTCCGGCCGTCCCATCCGGCCCATCGGTACCTGCTCCGTCAGGTCGGACTTGAGCTGGGCGACGCGTTCCGCGTCGGGGGCCAGACCCTCGATGCCGGGAGTGTCGATCGGGCCCGGTGCGACGGCGTTGACCCGGATGTTGCGGGCCCTGAGTTCGTTGGCCCAGGTGCGTACAAAGGAGCGCAGAGCAGCCTTCGACGCGGAGTACACCCCGAACGACGCCTCGCCCCGGTCGGCCGCCGTCGAAGCGTTCACGATGACCGACGCGCCGTCGTTGAGCAGCGGGAGGGCCTTCTGCACGGTGAACAGCACGCCCTTGACGTTGATGTCGAAAATCTTGTCGATGTGCTGCTCGTCGACCTGCTCCAGCGTGGCGTACGAGCCGACACCGGCATTCGCGAAGAGCACGTCCACCCGGCGACCCTGCTCGCCGACCGTTGCGTAGAGCCGGTCGAGGTCGGCCAGATTCGATACGTCCGCCTGAACACCTGTCGCGTTGGCGCCGATGTCCGAAACGGCATCGTGGAGTTGCTCCTCGCGCCGTCCGACGACGAAGACGTGGGCGCCGTCCGCGGCGAGGCGCCGCGCCGACGCGAGACCGATACCCGTGGTGCCACCGGTGACGACCGCGGTCTTGCCGGCAAGCTTGGTCATGAGTACTCCCCTGCGGCGAATATGCGATGCATCGTGTGTCGCGGTGCGGTACTGCAGCGCGCAGGCCTGTGGGAGCCGCAAGCCTGCGTCGTCGGACACGTGCTTGAGGGCGACCAGGGACCAATACCCGTGAGGGCCCGGCCTATGCCGGCGTCGCCCGGCCCTTCCGGTGGGCCCACCTCCGCCCGAGAATGGTGTTCACCACCTGGGATGAGGCGGGCTTGCCGGCGGTCGTCCTAGCGTAGGACCATGCGACTGGTGGTCGATCTGACCCGGTGCCAGGGGTACGGGCAGTGTGTCTTTGCCGCGCCCGGGGTGTTCCGGATGCACGGCGACGAAGCGCTGCTCTACGAGCCGAACCCGGACGACGCACAGCGGGAGAAGGTCCTGCGAGCGGCAGCGGCATGTCCGGTGCGGGCAATCGTGCTGGATCCGCGACCGCCGGAGGCGACCGCGGCCGCCGCCGGGACGCGACCCGCCAAGACGCCCACCGGCGTGGAACGGATCGTGATCGTCGGTGCGTCCCTGGCCGGACTGCGCGCTGCGGACACCCTTCGCCGCGAAGGCTTCACCGGGTCGTTGACGCTGATCGGCGACGAGCCCGACAAGGCGTACGACCGGGTGCCGCTGTCCAAACAGGTGCTGATCGGATGGGTGCCGGCGCAGCACACGGCGCTGCCCCGCGGTGAAGGGCTGGACGCGGACTGGCGGCTCGGGCAGCCGGCCGTCGGGCTGGACCGGCGCAACAAGCGGGTGCTGCTCGCCGACGGCGAGGCGGTGCCCTTCGACCGGCTGCTGATCGCGACCGGGGTGCGAGCCCGGCCCTGGCACAACGCCGACGAGGCGAAGCTGGACGGCGTGTTCACGGTACGCGCCCGCGCAGACGCGGCCGGGCTGCGGCAGCGGCTGGCGGCCGGACCGGGGCACGTGCTGGTGGTCGGCGGCGGGTTTATCGGCAGCGAGGTCGCCTCGGACTGCCGCGAGCTGGGCCTGCCCGTCACTGTCGTCGACCGTGGACCGGCACCGCTGGCCGGCGCGCTGGGCGCCGCGGTCGGCCGGGTCGCGGCCCAGATGCAGCGCGACGCCGGCGTCGACCTCCGCAGCGGCACGTCGGTGCTCGCGTTGGAAGGCGACCGGGACGAGCGTGTTCGCCGGGCGCGGCTGTCGGACGGCAGCACGCTGGACGTCGACGTGGCCGTCGCGGC
Organism: Dactylosporangium sp. McL0621; assembly: GCF_049995355.1. Classification (NCBI taxonomy): domain Bacteria; kingdom Bacillati; phylum Actinomycetota; class Actinomycetes; order Micromonosporales; family Micromonosporaceae; genus Dactylosporangium; species Dactylosporangium sp. McL0621. Next base: position 5,217,218 of record NZ_CP188259.1, on the reverse strand, counting down.
CCTGGGTAGCGAGCGAAACGTCGAATGGCTCCAGGGGTCGGGTCTGGCCGCCGGTCACTGGGGTGTGGCCTGTGACGCAGGCTGTCGTGTGTTTGACGTCAACGGCGTGGTGACCGACGACATCTTCGTCGCCGGTGACGTGGCCCGATTCCCACACCCGCTCTACGAGTATCAGTTCATGGCCCTGGAGCATTGGGGGAACGCCGTCGACCAGGCCGAGATCGCGGCGCACAACATGATCGGCACCGGGCCGGACCGTTGGGCGCACCTCGCCCTGCCGGTGTTCTGGTCCACCCAGTTCGGCACCGAGATCAAGTCGATCGGGGTTCCCACGTTCGCCGACGAGATCGTCGTCACGCAAGGCTCCGCGGCCGATCGCCGGTTCGTGGCCGCGTACGGCCGCCGCGGCCGTATCACCGCGGCGGTCGCCTTCGACCACGGGATGTGGCTCGACTTCTACCGCGACCTGATCGAGCAGGCCGCACCGTTCCCGCCGCGGATGCGCACCGTCGACCCGTCGCCCACTCGGCAGCCGGTGCCCGTGGAGATGCGGCCGGAGCCGTCCTTCCAGGCCACGGTGGTGCTCACCGGCCACCAACCGAGCGAGCGCCGCGCGGTGCTCGTGCACAGCGGCTGAGCGTCGCCGGGATCGTCGATCAAGGACGGGAAGGAAACCGTGATGGCAGCGGCCAGCGTATTCGAGCAGATCCTGGACCCCACGCACCGGGCGGATCCGTACCCCTTGTACCGGGAGTTGCGCAAGACCCCGGTCGTCCGCGAGACCGACGGCAGTTTCGTGGTCAGCAGATACCGCGACATCGCCGCGTTGCTGCACGACCCTCGGGCCAGCTCGCGCGAGGTCGTCACGCTGCCGGGTTTCATCTCGAAGGATTCGCCGGAACATGACCGCATCCGCAAGGTGATCGGCCGGCACTACGGCCCGCCGCACACGCCCGAGCGCATCGACAGCATGTCGGGCGACCTGCTTGACGTGGTGACCGGGTTGATCGACCGTCTGGCCGGCAGGACCGAGGTCGACCTGGTGGACGACTTCGCCTACGCACTGCCCGTGACGGCGATCTGCCGCCTGCTCGGTGTGCCGCTGGAGGACGAACCCCGGTTCCACGCCTGGGCCGACGCCATCGTCGAGGGAGTCGATCCGCAAGCCAGGGACGAGCCGGCACGTCGTAAGGGTGCTGCCGCCGTTGCCGAGATGAGCGGCTACTTCGACACATTGCTCGACGCTCATCGTGCGACGCCGGGCCAGGATCTGCTCTCGGCGATGATCACTGACGCGCACACCTGGGAAGGAATGTCGCGGTCGGAGTTGCTGTCCAACGCCTGCCTGCTGCTGGTGGCCGGGCACGAAACCACCGTCAACCTCATCGCCAACGGGATGCTGACGCTGCTGCGCCACCCGGAGATGCTCGACCGCATCCGCCGGGAACCCGACTTCGTCATCCTCACGGTCGAGGAGCTGCTGCGCTATGAACCGCCGGTACACATCCTGATCCGCAAGGCACTGGACGACATCGACACCACCGGCGTCACAATCCCGGCCGGCGCGACAATCCGGCTGGTCCTTGCTTCCGGCAGCCGGGACCCCGACCACGTGCGCGAACCGGATCGGTTCGATCCGGACCGCCACGATCTGCAGCGGATGGACTTCCTCCCCGACGAGAGCCAGCACCTGGGCTTCGGCGGCGGCGTCCACCACTGCTTCGGTGCGCCGCTGGCCCGGTTGGAGACCCAGATCGCGCTCACCGAGTTGGCCCGGCGGCTGGAGCATCCCCGCCTGCTCGCCGATCCGCCACCGTACCGGCCCAATCCTGTCCTCCGCGGTCCACGACACCTGCCCGTCGCCCTCGACGGGGTCCGCATGGCCGAGGATCGCCGCACACGAGGCACCACCGGGCTCGTGGAGTCGGTCTCCTGAGGAGGCCGGGCCGGAAGACTGACTCGGACCCTATGGAACCCAGGCCGGAATGCAGCGCTGACGAGCTGAGGTGGCTCGCCGACGAACAGGCGTCGATGCGGCGGATCGCGATGCTCGTCGCGCGGGGATCGCCGTCGCCGGTGGTGTTCGCGACGGTCGCCGAAGAGGTGGCCCGCCTACTGGACGCCGAGTCCGCGGCCGTGGCCCGGTACGACGCCGACGGCGCTGTACCGGTCGGCGTCTGGGATCCGGCCGGCAACGCCGCAGCGACCGGCGACCGGATCCCGTTCGGTGGACAGGACGTTACCGCGCGGGTCCACGAGACCGGCCGACCGGCGCGGATCGACCGGCGCCGCGCCGACGACGCCCACGCAGCAGCCACCGCTGCGCACGGCGACGCCGCTCGGTCGGAGCTCGGCGTGCCGATCACCGTCGAGGGCCGCCTCTGGGGAACGGTGGTTGCGTGGTCGCCGCGCGAGGCGGGCATTCCCGCCGACGCGGAGGGCAGCCTGACGGATTTCGCCGACCTTGTCGCGGTCACGATCGCCAGAGCCGAAGCGCACGACAAGCTTCTCCAAGTCGCCGAAGAGCAGGCCGCGCTGCGCCGGGTGGCGACCCTTGTCGCCCAGGGGGTGGGCCCGGAGCTGGTGTTCGCCGCGGTGGCCGAGGAGGTCGGCGCGCTCTTCGACGCCGACACTACGGTGATCGTGCGGTTCGAGCCGGACGGGGAGGCGACCCTGATGGGACGCGCCGGCTGCATCGAGCTCGAATCGGGAGCGCGCCGGAAGCTCGACGAGCGCGCCCCCCAAACGCCCGTGCGCGAGACCGGCCACCCCGTCCGCTTCGATGTGGACGACCCGGCGTCGCCGGGCGTTCCCGCAGGCGCCCGGGCGGAAGGAATCCGCTCCGCCGTCGACGTACCGATCCCGGTCGAGGGTCGCATCTGGGGCACGATCGGCGTCGGCTCCCGAGGCCGGCGGTTTCCGGCAGACACCGAGCACCGGCTGCACGAATACACCGACCTGATCGCACAGGCGATCGCGAACGCCGAGGCGCGCAGCGAACTGGCACAGACCCGCGCGCGTCTCGTCGCCACCGCCGACGCAACGCGCCGACGCATCGAGCGGGACCTGCACGACGGAGCCCAGCAACGGCTGGTATCGCTGGGGCTGCAGGTGCGGGCGGCGCAGTCCGCGTTCGGTGCGGAGCTCGACGGCATCGCGACCGGGCTGACCGAGGCGCTGGACGAGCTGCGCGAGATCGCGCACGGAATCCACCCCGCGATCCTCGCCGAAGGCGGTCTGGTTCCCGCCCTCAGGGCGCTCGCCCGCCGGTCGTCCGTGCCTGTGGAGCTGAACATGCAGACGTCAGTACGGCTGCCCGAGGTGCTCGAGGCCAGCGCGTACTACGTGGTCGCCGAGGGGCTGACCAATGTGGCCAAGCACGCGCAGGCCTCCGCCGCCACGGTCACCGTCGAGGTCGTCGGCCAGCAGGTACGTGTTTCGGTCCGCGACGACGGTACCGGCGGGGCGACCTTCACCGGCAGCGGCCTGGCCGGCCTCAAGCAACGCGTCGAGATGCTCGGCGGACGGATCTCCCTTGACAGTCAGCCCGGGGCCGGGACGACCCTGCAGGCAGAGCTGCCGCTCACCGTGGCCGACGGCGGCATCGGCACGAGCTCCGCATGACCCTCACGGCAGGGCGGCGCCCAGGCCCCGCAGGTCGCGCCGGGCACGCATCACCGTGCCGTCCGGGCGCACGACGGCGGCGCATGCGCCGCCTTGCATCAGCCACTGGTGCAGTTGACTGCCGGGTGGGGCGGCGACCATCACCGCGCCGCGCCGTTCGATCTCGGCTCGTTGCGCAGCGGACGGCACGATGGACGTGACCAAGGCAAACCGGCCCGCTGCCACGTCGTCGAAACGGCCGGCGCCCTCGACGACCGCGTTCGGGCACAGCGTGCCCGCCAGGCTGCGGCGCAGCCGTTGCCGCAGCACCAGGGCGGATCGGCGCAGCGCCGGTGTCGTGCTGTGCATGACCTTCTGCCTGAGGCCGGGTATCAGGCGCCACCGTGGCGTCACCACGCGGCGGATGATGTTGCCGAGCCGGCCGCCGCCCGTCATCGCGGTGCCGAGCAGTATCGCCAGCCTGATCATGGCGCGAGCGTGGGCCTGGCGCTCGATCTGGTAGGTGTCGAGCACAGTGTCCGGCAGGGTCCCGTCGAGCACCCCGGCGAGTTTCCAGGCGAGGTTCATCGCGTCGCGCAGCCCGGCGGACATGCCTTGACCGATGAACGGCGGGGTGAGGTGGGCGGCGTCGCCGAGCAGAAACACTCGCCGGTCGCGCCACCGGTCGGCGACCTGCCCGCGGAAGGTGTACTCGGCCACCCGCAGGATGTGCAGCTCCTCGGCCGGGGTGTCTCCGGTCCACGGCATGATCAGCGGACGCAGGTGGGTGATGTCGCGGTAGTCCTCGTCCGTCTCACCCGGCGTCAGGCGGAACTCCCATCGGTAGCGGGTCCTCCCGACACGCATGTACGTGGCCGCGCGGACGGGATCGCAGACCTGATGGACGCCTTCCCAATGGCCAAGGTCGACGTCGGTGGCCACGTCTACGACGAGCCAACGCTGCGTGAACCGCAGGTCCTGCATCGTGGCGCCGACCGCGGCCCTGGTGAGGCTGCTGGCGCCGTCGCAGCCCAGGACATAGTCGGCGACGACGTGGTACCGCGTGCCGGTGGTCCGGTCGGTGACGTCGACCCGCACGCCGCCGGCCTGCTGGGTGAGCGCGGTGACCTCGGTGCCGCCGCGCAGGGTCACGCTGCTGTACCGCCGCAGGTTCCCGCGCAGGATCGCTTCCAGCTCGGGCTGGTCGAACATGCTTCCCTCGGGATAGCCGTGCCGACCGTGCTCGCCGTCGCGCCGGAACTCGGCCAGCACCCGCATGCTGCGGTCGACGAGCCGCAGCCCCCGGTGCGGCCTGGAGATCGCGGCGAACTCCTCGCGCAGCCCGAGGCGCGCGAGGATACGGTGGACCTCGTCGTCGAGGGCGACCGCACGCGGCTGCGGGTAGACCGACTCCCACCGCTCCAGCAGCAGGCACTCGACGCCGTACTGGCCCAGCAGCGTCGCGGCGGTGAGCCCCGTCGGGCCCGCGCCGACGATGACCACGCACACCGCGCTCACCGCGTCGCACCGAAATGGAGCGTCAGGTGGACGTTGAGCAATCCGGTCACCGCGAGAGCGGCATCCGTCCGTGTCATGACAGCACCACCAATCGCCATCCGACGGCATAACGATCAACGACGGCCTTGACGGCCGCGACGTCGGCGGACGGAGAGACCTTCACGGTGGCGACGATGGCGCTGTCCTCGATCATCGCTTCGACATCGCGCACCCCGGCGATCTCGTCGAGCGCGGCGAGGAGCTCCCGACGGGTGGCGTCCGTCCGCAGCGCGAGCTTGTACAGCTTGCCCACGGCGGTGACGGGTAACGCGTCGAGGACCGTCACGGCCTTGGGTGCCGCGGCAGGGTCCGATACCCGCTCGCGTGCCCACTCACGCAGGTCGTCCCCGGTGACCGCAGCACCGGGCGCAAGGGTGACGTAGGCGACGGGTACCTCGCCGGCGTAGGCGTCGGGGCGCCCGACCGCGCCGGCCGCGGTGACCTCGGCGTGGGCCAGCAGCGCGTCCTCGATGACGGCGGGGTCGATGTTGTGCCCGCCGCGGATGATGAGGTCCTTGGCCCGGCCGGCGAGGTAGACGAAGCCATCGCCGTCGATGCCCGCGAGGTCACCGGTGTCCAGCCAGCCGTCGACCAGCTTGCCGAGGCCGTCCAGGACGTGGCCGTTCTCGCCGCGGCCGATCACGTAGCCGGCGAAGACGCAGGGGCCGCCGATCACCAGCAGGCCGATCTCACCGGCGGGCAGGTCCTCCCAGGACCCGTCCGCCGCGGGACGGACCACCCGCATCGGCTGGTACGGCAGGCGCTGCCCGACCGCCCGCGGCCGCGGCGCGTCCGGGAAGCTGCGCGCACTCGCGCAGGTCGCCTCGGTCAGCCCGTACCCCTCGACCAGGCTCGTTCCGGTATGGGCCTGGAAGCCGTTGCGCACCGCGGTGGGCAGCGGCGCGGCGCCCACCATCGGCCACCGCAAGCTGCTGATGTCGGCGTCGACCGGGCGATGCGCCAGCGTGGTGTACACGGTGGGTACGGCGCTCATGGCGGCGATCCGATAGTGCTCGACGATCTTCCAGAACTCGCCGTACAGGGCAGGATCCCGATAGCCGGGCGGACCGGCCCACACCACCGTCTGCCCCTTGAACAGCGGCGCGAGCAGGGTGACGACGAGTGCGTTGACATGGAACAGCGGAAGGGCCGCGAAGACCACCGTCTCCGGGTCGAACAGGTTGCCGGCGGCCAACATCCACGCGTCGACGACCTCGTTGGCGTGCGTGTGCGCGGCCAGTTTCGGGGCACCGGTGGTGCCGCCGGTGTGGAACATCGCGGCAAGATCCGATGAGCGGGGCGGGTCACCCTCGAACGCCGACGGGTCCATGGCTGCGGCCAGCTCGCCGAGGTAGCCGCTGCGTACGCCGTCGACGGCGGGCAGCGGCGCGGGCGTGCCGGCGGCGCCGGTGGGCCGCAGTACGAGGATCGTGTCGAGCAGGCCGTCGCGGGCGAGCGCCTGCGCGGTGTCCCAGATGTCCGGCGCGAGGTCGGGGCCGGCCGTGACCAGCACACGGGCACCGGAACGCCGGAACAGTTCGGCGAGGTGGTGCCGGGACAGGCCGCCGCCCAGCGGCGCCGCGATCCCGGCGAGCTGCGCGGCCAGCGTCGCGATGATCAGCTCGGCGCAGTTCGGTGCCATCAGGGCGACCACGTCACCGCGCCGCACCCCGAAGTCGCGGAGCAGGTTGGCGTATTGGTGGACGTCGCGCAGAAGCTCGGCGAAGGTGCGGCGCACCGGTTCCCGCCAGCGGGTGGCGTCGGGCAGGACGTTGACCGCCGTACGGTCCGGCCAGCGGTTCGCCGCCCGCGCGAGCAGCGCATACGTCGATTCGGGCAGGCCCCGTGCCTCGAGCGGTACGGCTTCGATCGTGGCCAGGTCGTCGGGCGTGGCGTAGTCGGGCCACAGCAGGTCTTCGGTCATCGGGCGTACTTCACGACCGTGCGCTGCCGGCCGAGGTCGATCGCGTCGTCGTCGGTGGCGATCGCGGTCTCGACGACGTCGCCGTCCTGAAGATACCGAGCGTTGCGGGCCTGGCCGCGGAAGAAGAGCTTCCATTTCACCGCGGGCGGCAGCAGCGAGACGAGGAACATGACCGGCTTCGGCGGGGCGCTCAGGGCGGTCCCGACTGGCGTGCCGGTCAGCAGCAGGTCGCCGGGGTCGAGTCGCTGGAAGCGGGTCAGCGCCTGCAGCGTCTGGAGGGGCTGGTAGATCATGTCGGCGGCCGTCATGTCCTGCCGGAGTTCGCCGTTGACCCGCAGCTGCAGCCGCAGGTCGGTGAACCGCTTGAGCTCGTCGGCATCGAGCAGCACCAGCGCGGGGCCGACCGGGGTGAACGTGGGGTACGACTTGGCCTCGTAGAACTGGGTCTGCGGAAGCTGGACGTCCCGTGCCGAGATGTCGTTGGTGATCACCAGGCCCGCGACGTAGTCGGCGACGTTGTCCGCGGTGACGGTCGTGCCGACGGGCATCTGCCGGCCGAGGACGAGCCCGATCTCCGCCTCGTAGTCCAGCAGCCGCACGTGGCTGGGGCGGACCACGTCGTCGAACGGGCCGCTGATCGAGCCCGACGTTTTGCGGAAGAATGTCAACGGGACCGTCTCGGGATTGCCGTTCGTGTCCCTGACGTGCGAGGCGAAGTTCGTCATCTGGGCCACGACGCGGCAGGGCGCCGTCACCGGGGAGACCAGGGCGAGGGCGTCGACCGGGACAGTGTCCCCGCTCGTCGTGGCCGCGAGGATCGCCGGCCGGTCGGCCAGCAGCCCGGCGGTGGTCGTGGCCACGGTGTTCACCTTGGCGGCGCCGGTGGGGGTGAGCACCCACCAGGCATCGGCGGTACGGAGGACGGACATGCTCATGAGGTGGCTACTTTCAGCAGGCCGCGGAGGCGGTCGAGGTCGAACTCGTTGTCCTGGCGCAGCGCGCCGATGACGGCGCGAAGCTCGCGAAACGCCTCCCGGCCCGGTTTGAGGCCGAGGAAGTCCCTGCTCGCGGGCGGCCCCCACTGGGCAAGCCCGGAGGCGCTCATCGGCGCCCAGCCCGGCTCGAGCGTGCAGTCGAACAGGTCGCCGTCGCTGAAGTGCTCGACGAGGAAGCCGTCCGGGTCGCGCCAGTAGTCGAAGAGCTGGCTGCCCTGGATATGCCGGCCGATCCCCCAGGACCGCTGGTAGCCCCGCTCGAGCAGGTACTGCCCGCCGGCGGCCAGCGCGTCGAGGTCGGCGACTTGGTAGGCCGAGTGCACGTAACGGTTGGCCGGCCCGAGGACCATCGCGAGTGTGTGGTGATCGGTGGGCGTGCTGCCGCGGTCGCAGCGGATGAAGCTCATGACCGGGCCGCGCTCGCGCTGCCCCTGGTAGTAGAGGAAGTCGCTGACGATCAGGCCCAGGTGCTCGAGGTACCAGTCGAGTGTCTGGAGGTACTTCGTGGTCTGCAGCACGACGTGACCGAGCCGCTGCACCGCAGCCGGCTCCCGCGGCGGCCGTTGGGTGGCGTTCACGCGCGCTACGTCGTGCCCGACGTTGAACGCCAGCGGCCGCTGGGCGGGTAGCGCGGGGAGTTCGTGCGTGTCAGCGACGACGCGGACCCGCACGCCGCTCGGGTCGAGCAGCTCCACACCCACCCCACCCAGGCTCTCCGGCAGCGCGGCGACCGTCCTGCTCGTGGCGTCCGCGAGCCGCAGTACGTCGGCGGGATCGGCAGCCTGGAAGGCCGCGCCGGCGAACCGCGACCGGCCGCCCCGGCGGACGAGCACGCAGGGGGCACCCGCGTCGGTCCCCCGCAGCAGCAGCTCATCAGCGGTCCGCAGCGACGCGGTGAAGCCGAAGGCCCGGGCGAACACCTCAGCCCGGCCGAGATCGGGCTTCTCGAACTCCAGCCAGGCCAGGTCGTGCACCTTGACGACCGGGTTACGAGCTCTCCCCGGGTGCTCGCTGCGCAGGGCGCCCTGCTCGCTGTGCAGACCGGTGTGCGGGTCATGTCGGTCGACCACCGTGACCTCCCCTCTTCGTGAAACTGACGAAATCTTCACTTCCGAGGGCAGCGTCAGTCAAGTACCTCTTTCCTGGCCGCTCAGGTGATCAGCTGGGACGGCAACGGCCGGGCCGGCTCAGCACGGGAACGCCGGCGCAGGAAGCACGATCACCGGGTGCGAAGCCCGGGCACAGTGCCGCGACGGCCGGCGGCACGAGGACCGTGATCTGGTTGAGCAGTGGCGGCACGCACCGCAACGGAGCCTTCGCCGGTGACCCCAGCACCGCTCCGGATGACGGTGGCCGCCCAGGCCACCCGCGGGGCCGGTTCGGCGCGCCGGCCCGACCGCGGTCCGCGCTCAGGCGAGGTCGGGTAGCGGTCGCCGGCAGATGTCGTGGGCCTGGCCGGCGGGCAGGCCCAGCATGCGGAGCAGGTCTTCGGTGACCTGGTCGGTGGCTTGCGCGTCGTCGCGTTCCGGGTGGTCGTGCAGCAGTTGGCCGAGGCACAACGCGGCGCCGGCCACGACGGTCATGGCCAGTTCCGGGTCGCGCACGCTGAAGCGTCCAGCGCGCATGCCGTCTTCGATGTCGCGGCGGGCCCGCGGCGCGAGTCCGCGGTCAGAGGCGGCCAAGGCCAGGCCGTTGGCCAGCAGGACCTTGCTCAGCTCGGGACTGCGCCGGTGGAGGCGCCCGGTCAGGCGGAAGCTCTGGGCGAAGACGTGGGCCGGGTCGTCGAGATCCTGGGTCAACTCGTCGAGCAGGGCACCGTGGCGTTCGAAGGCGTCCTCCACGGCGGCGTCGAAGAGCTGTTCCCTGCTGTCGAAGTGGTTGTAGAACGAGCCCATGCCCACGTCCGCGGTCTGGGTGAGCTCGAGGATCGGCACGTTGAGCTTCCCGGCGGCCATGAAGGTCTGGGCGGCCCGCACCAGCGCGGCCCGGGTGCGGGCCTTGCGCCGTTCCAGCCGGTTCGGCGTACTGCTGGTCGGCTGAGCCATGCGGCGTACTCCCGTGCAGGTCGTCGTCGCCCGCCACCTTACCAGCGATCTTCAGCGGTGAGGAAATCGTCAGCAAGGCCAGACTGACGCTAGGCTCGTGAGTGACGATTTCGTCAACAACGTTTGATCGAACGGAGCCCCACTATGTACGCGGCCGTCGTCCACGAATTCGCCTCGCCGCCGCACCACGAGGAGATTCCCGATCCGCAGCTCGCCGACGGTACGGTGCTCGCCCGCGTGGAGGCGAGCGCCGTGCACCAGATCGTCCGGTTGATCGCGTCCGGCCGGCACTACAGCGGCGCGGTGCGGCCACCGTTCGTGCCCGGCATCGACGGCATCGTGCGGCTGCCGGACGGCCGGCGCGTCTACACCGGCGGATTGCCGCCGCCGAACGGCATGCTCGCCGAGCTCGCCGCCGTACGGCCGCAGGGCATCGCGGTCCCCGACGGGTTGAGCTCCGCCGTGGCGGCCGCGATCGTGAACCCGGCGCAGTCGTCGTGGCTGCCGCTCACCGCCCACCTCACGCCCGGCGCCACGGTGCTCGTGCTCGGCGCCACGGGTGTCTCCGGTTCCCTCGCGGTACAGGCAGCCCGCCTCAAAGGCGCCGCAAGGGTGATCGCCGCCGGCCGCAACGCCGCGGGGCTGCAGCGCTGCCGCGAGCTCGGCGCCGACGCCGCCGTCGAACTCGGCGACGGATTCGCCGACCGCCTGCGCCACGCCGCACCCGACGGCGTCGACCTGGTGCTGGACTACCTGTGGGGCCCTGCCGCGCTCGCCGCCCTCGCCGCCCTCGACAAGCTCGTCACACCGTCGTGGCGCGAGACGCGGTGGCTGCAGATCGGATCGGCCGCAGGCGCGTCGATCGAGTTCGATGCGGCCCTGGTGCGCAGCCGTAACCTCCGACTCAGCGGACACGGCATCGGCAGCGGCGATCCGGCCGCCGCGCTCCCGGCGATCGCGGAGGTGCTGCAGGCCGCGGCCGAGGGACGGCTCACGATTGACCTCGAGACCGTTCCCCTGCGCGACATCGAGCGGACCTGGGGCCGGCGCGCCCGCCTGGTGTACGAGCCGTAATACACAGACCGGTTCCCGGGTCACGCGTCACCGATGCCGGTAGCGCTGAGGCGGGGACGATGTCGTCCCGGCGGAACGTCTCCGGCGCCGCGAACACGCCGTCGCGAACCACGACCTCACCCGGCGTGAGCGAACGGTTGGTGGGCGGGACCACGGGTATGCATGCGGGGTTTGCCGTACTCAGGCAAGGGGGAAACGCGATGAGCGAGCAAGCTCCGCCGGTGCTGTTGCTGGTCGGCGGCGAACGCGAGCGACTCGGCGCGCTGCGGCAGGCACTCGATCGGCGCTTCGGCGCCGACTACCGCGTCCTCACGGAGACCGCCCCGGAGCGGGCGCTGTCCGCACTGGCCCGGCTGAGGGACCGCGACGAGCAGGTCGCGGTGCTTGTCGCGGACCTGGCTCTGCCGGGCATGACCGGCGAGGAGTTCCTGCGGCGAGCCCACGAGCTGCACCCCTTCGCCCGCCGGGCGCTGGCGGCGCCGATCTTCGACCGCCCGGCCGAACAGGCGATCTTCCGCGCGATGGCGCTCGGGCGGGTGGACATGATCCTGGTCCGACCGTGGGACCCGGCCGAGCATTGGCTGTACCCCCGCATCGGCTTGATGCTCGACGAGTGGGTCCATGAGACCCAGCCTTTCGGGGTCAACGCGATGCGGATCGTCGCGGAACCGGGCGCGCCGCGCAGCCATGCGTTGCACGACCTGCTCTACCGCAACGCCGTCCCGTTCCAGACGTTCTCGCCCAGCTCGCCGGAGGGCCGGCGCCTGCTCGACACGGCCGGCCGGGACGAGCGGCGGCTGCCGGTCTGCGTCTACTTCGACGGGCGGGTGCAGGCCGACCCGTCGGTGCCGCAGATCGCCGAAATGCTGGGGTTCCACAGCCGACCCCAGGCCGGGCACTACGACATGATCGTCATCGGAGCCGGCCCCGCCGGCCTGTCAGCCGCTCTGTCCGGCGCCTCGGAGGGACTGCGCACCTTGCTGGTCGAGCCGCAAACGGTCGGCGGGCAGGCCGGCACCACGTCGATGATCCGCAACTTCCTCGGCTTTCCGTTCGGCGTCAGCGGCAAGATGCTCACCACCCTCGCCCGCGGCCAGGCGCTGCTGTTCGGCGCCGAGCTGGTTTTTGACCGCGCCGTAGGCCTCCACACACCCGGCCAACCGCACCTGGTCACGCTGGCATCCGGCAGCGAGGTGACCGGCGACGCCGTCGTGCTGAGCATGGGCGTGCGGTACCGCCGGCTGGGCGCGCCCGGCGTCGAGGACCTGCTCGGTGCCGGCGTCTTCTACGGCGCCGCGCTGTGCGAGGCACCGGCCACTCGGGGCCAGTCCATCTACGTCGTCGGCGCCGGCAACTCGGCCGGCCAAGCCGCCGTCCATCTCGCGCGGTTCGCTGAGCACGTCACCCTCCTGGTCCGCGGGAACTCGCTGTCCACCACCATGTCGACGTACCTCATCGAGCAGATCAGCGCGCGTCCGAACATCACGGTCCGCGCCGACATGCAGGTCGTCGGCGCCGCCGGCGCCGGGAGGCTGGAGCAGCTCACCCTGTATGACGCGGCCGTCCGGCGCACCGAGACGGTCGCCGCATCGGCGCTGTTCATCCTCATCGGCTCCCAGCCCGGTACCGACTGGCTGCCCGCCGCACTCATGCGAGACCCAGCCGGCTTCCTCCTCACCGGGCCGGACCTCGTGGCCAACCGGCATCTCTCCACCAGTTGGCCGTTGACCCGCCCTCCGCTGCCGATGGAGACCAGCGTCCCCGGTGTATTCGCCGCCGGCGACGCGCGCCACGGATCCACGAAACGCGTGGCGGCAGCCGTCGGTGAGGGTGTCGCCGCGGTGCAGTTCGCCCACCGGCACTTCGAGGACCTCGCCGAGCAGCGGCCGGCAAGTCGGTAGGTGCGCCCGAGGCGGCCGACGCGGCTGCGGCCGAGTCAGACTCGTGTTGTAGGGACGATGATCGGAGGCGGCGATGTGTCGGTGGCTCGCGTACTCGGGCTCGCCACTTCTGCTCGAGGAGATGCTCTACAAGCCGGAACATTCGCTGATCGACCAGAGCCGCCACGCCCGCCTCGGCGTGGACACCACCAACGGCGACGGGTTCGGGGTCGGCTGGTACGGCGTGGGCGATGTCCCCGGGCTGTTCCGCGCCGTCGGCCCGGCGTGGAGCGACCGTAACCTCCGCGAGCTGGCCGCCCATGTCAGCTCGCCGCTGTTCCTGGCGCACGTGCGCTCCTCGACCGGAACGGCGGTCCAGCAGACCAACTGCCACCCGTTCCGGTACGAGCGGTGGCTCTGGATGCACAACGGCTCCATCGCCCGGTTCGCCACGTTGAGACGCGACCTCATGCTGGCCGTCGACCCCGAGTTCTTCCCCGCGATCGAAGGGTCCACCGACTCCGAACTGATGTTTCTCCTGGCGCTCACCTTCGGCCTGCGCGACGACCCACCCGGCGCGGTGGCCCGCATGGTCGGCTTCGTCGAGGCCGTCGCGCGCCGGCACAACGTCGCGGACCCGGTACAGATGACCGTCGCCACGTCCGACGGATCGACGGTCTGGGCGTTCCGGTACTCCACGCGGCACGAATCCCGGTCGCTGTTCTACAGCACCGAGACCCGGTGCCTGCGCATGCTCCACCCGGAAATTCCCACGCTCCGGCTGGTATCGGACGGGTCCCGGCTGATCGTCTCCGAACCGCTGGGCGACCTGCCGGGCGTCTGGAACGAGGTGCCGGAGTCGACCTGCAGCGTCATCACGGACGGACAGGACGTGATCCAAGCCTTCCGCCCGGAGCCGCCGAAACGGTGATCGCCAACCGCCGGCCAACGGACCGGTTCGAATGGGGGTGCGACAGCCGTTGCTCGCTCACCGCAGTACCTTACTTTCACCGCGATGCGGCAGGACGACGGCGTCGACCCCGGCGGCCGGCACCATGGGAGCGGGGCGGCGGCCCCGCAGGACGCGGGCCACGATCGCCGGGGCGAACAGGGTCGGCGGCGCGGCCACCAGGTTGGCGACCCGCAGAAACGCCCGGCCGACCACCGGGTCGTGCTCCGCGGCGCGGTAGACCCGGCCGATGTACGCGTTGATGAGCTTCGTCTTGCGCGTGCGTACCCCGTCGACGTGGGCGAAGCGCAGGTCTCCGCCGACGGCGATCTCCCACGGTGCCTGGAGCAGCCGCGCCGTCCGGGCGTAGAACCGCCGCGGCAGGCCCTGGCGTCCGCGGGCCAGGCAGTCGCGCAGGGCCAGGGCCTCGGCGGCGGCGACGGTCATGCCCTGCCCGTACGCCGGGTTGAACGAGCACACCGCGTCGCCGACCGACACGAAACCCTCGGGCAGCCGGGTGAGCCGCTCGTAGCGGCGCCGGACGCTGACGGGCAGCCGCATCCGGTGCGGCGGGCCCAGCGGCTCCGCACCCGAGATCAGGTCGTGCACCCGTCGATCGGGCAGCCGGCCGGCGAAGGCGACGAACTCGTCGACCTCGCTCGGCAGCGTGATGCCCGGACCGCAGCCGAGGAGGGTGACCTGTCGGCGGTCGCCCTCGACATCGATGGCCACGACTCCGTAGGGCTGGCCCGGCCACGGACTCTGCACGATCGCGGCGTGCGGCGCGTCGCCGGTCGTCCGGCGGAACTCGCGCGTCACGTACACCATGTTCGCGTCGATCGTCTCCTCGGGCGCCGGGTCGTAACCGAGCATGGTCAGCCACGCCGGGCCCCGGTTGCCGCGCCCGGTCGCGTCGACGACGAGGTCGGCGTCGATCCGGTGCACGGCGCCGCCCTTCGGCAGCACCTCAGCTCCGGTGACCCGGGCCTGGTCCGGCGTGCTCAGCAGGCCGACGGCCTCGTGCTGGGCCCGGATCTCGACGTTCGGCAGCGCCGCGACCCGGGCTCGGACGTAGCCCTCGATCGCGGGACGGCTCAGGCACAGGCCCCGCAGCCCCGACTCGGCGTTGCGCAGCGGGCGCCCGTCGCTGATCCAGAGGATGTCGCGCTGGATGTCGACCGCGACGCCGCCCAGCCCCGCGGCGTCGGCCGAGAAACCGTCGAACAGCTCGGTCAACGCCGCGTGACCGGCGGCGAGCAGGCCGTGCCCGTGCTCGCCCTGCGGCACGCAGCGCCGCGGCACCGCCGCCTCCGGCAGTTCGTCCCGATCTACCACCGTCACCTTGGCGAACGCGTCGCTGAGCACCCGGGTGGCGAGCAACCCTGAGATACTGGCGCCCAGTACGACGGCGTGGCCGGAGCGGTCCCTGCTTGCCATGGTGGCTCTCCCCTGCATCGGTGGCGAGCCGACTGCCCGCCGTACCTGAAGCACAACCCGGACCGGGCTCCTCGCGCCTGAGCAACGATTGCTCAGGTTCGTCGGTCGCCGAACCGACTACTCAGCCGCGCTGTCGGGTTTCGTCCAGTCCGGGCCAGACCGGCCGTGTCATGCTGATCGGCATGGCGCACGGCCGATGCGTGTCGCGGCTGCGCCGGCCGGGTCGCCCCACAGTGGACGGTCGCTCGGCCCCGGTGGCGGGTCCGGACGGGTGGTGTCGGTGGGCAGTGCCGTAACTGCGTGGCCGTTCGTGAGCCGGCACCGGGAGCTGGAGCGCATCGCCGATGCCCTGGCCGAGTCCGACCACGGCGCGGTGATCATCACCGGCCGCTCGGGGGTGGGCAAGTCGCGGCTGGCGCGGGAGGCGCTGCGGCGCGCCCGCGACGACGGATGGCCGGTGCTGCACGTGGCGGTCTCCGTCGCCGCGGCCGCGATCCCGCTCTCGGCGGTCGCGGCGCTGCTGCCGGCCGGCGCCGGGCTCGACGATCCGGTCGCGCTCCTCGTCGCGTGCCTCGACCACCTGCGCACGACGCTCGGCGGGCAACGGGTGGTGGTCGGCGTCGATGATGCGGACCTGCTGGATCCGGCATCGACGGTACTGCTGGGCCACCTGCTCCAGCAGCGCGCCATCTTCGTGGTGGCGACGGTGGCGACCCCGGCCGCGCCGCCGGAGCCGCTCGACGCGCTGTGGCGGGCCGGGCACGCCACCCGCATCGAGCTCGGCGCGCTCGATCGCGGCGCCTGCGAGCGGCTGCTGCACCTGAGCCTGCTCGGCCCGGTGACGGCCCCGGCCGCGCTGGCGTTGTGGGACGCCAGTCAGGGCAACGTGCTGTACCTCCGGGAGCTCGTCCTCGGGGCCCTCGAGGACGGCGCGCTGGTCGGCACCGGCGGGGTGTGGGCGTTGCGCGCCCCGCTGCGGCCGGGCGCCGGGGTGGCCGCCATCGTCCGGCGCCGGCTGGCCGACCTCCCCGCGCACGACCGGCAGGTGCTGGACCTGCTGGCCGTCTGCGGTCCGCTCGGCGCCGACGACATGGCGGAGCAGTTCCCAGCGGCCGACCTGCCCGGGCTCGAGGCCCGCGAATGGATCATGGTGCGCGTGGACGGGCGCCGACACCAGATCGCGCTGGCCCATCCGCTGCACGGCGCGATCCTCCGCGAGGGCATCCCGACGCTGGCCGCCCGGCGGATGCTGCTCGACCAGATCGACCGTGTCGTCGCCCACGGCGCCCGGCGGGCGGCCGATCCGCTGCAGCTGGCGACGTGGCGGCTGGACGCGACGGGCGCCGGCGATGCGGCGCTGCTGGCCGAGGCCGCGGTCGCCGCCCGGGCCGCGCGCGACAACGCGCGGGCCAAGCGGCTGGCCGGCGCGGTCCTGCAGACCGAGCGGCACCTTCGCGCGAGCATCGTGCTGGCCGAGACGCTGGTGGACGAGGGAGACCCGGCCGGGGCCGAGGCGGTGCTGGCCGCCGCGGACGACCCGGCCGCGGACCCAGAGATCTACGCCGCCTGGGCGGTGACCCGCAGCCTGAACCTGGCGTACCGGCTCGGCCGCCTCGACGACGCCGGCCGGAGCCTGCAGGCCGCGGCCGATGTTGTGGGACCCGCCCACGACGGACGGCTCCTCGCCACGCGGGCGATGCTGTCGGCGTACGCCGGGCGGCCGCGCGAGGCGCTCGAACTGGTGAACTCGGTCGATCCGCCCGGCCGCGACGCCGGGCCGACCGCACCGCGCAGCCAGTCACTGGCCTGGCACGTCCGCTCGGCGAGCCTGGCCGAGCTCGGCCGGCTGGACGAGGCCGAGGAGCTGTGCCGGCTGGCGCACACCCGGCCGGAGCTGGAAGACGCGGGGCCACCAGCGGCGGTGCATCTCTCGGTGCTGGCCACGGTGTTGGACCTGCGCGGGCAGTTCGGCGCCGCGCTGGACGCCTGCGCCCAGGGACAGGAGGAGGCCGTCGCGGCCGGGGACCGGTCCCTGAGCGCAGTGTTCGCGGCCATCGCGGGCTGGACGCAGCTCGACCGGGGCGACGTCGCAGCGGCTATCGTCGCGTTCCGGGCGGCACTGAGCGAGACCGGGCCGATCGCCACCTCCGATGCGGTCCGCGGTCCGGTGGCCGGCCTGGTGATGGCGACCGCGCTGGCCGGGGCCGTGGACCGGCCGGCGTTGGAGCGGTTGACCGCCGGCCTCGACGCCGCCGCATTCGACACGGCAGGCCCGGTCATCCAGCAGCAGCGGGCCCTGGCCTGGGTCGAGGCCCAGCACGGCAACGTGCCGGCCGCGTTGACCCGGCTGGTCCGCGTGGCCGAGCGGTGCGCGCAGGTCGGTGCGTACACGCGCGAGTTTCGGCTCCTGCACGACGTGGTCCGGCTCGGCCGGCCCGAGATCGTGCTGGAACGCCTCCGCGAGCTGCCGTGGGCCAGCGAGATGACCGTGACGGTGCGGGCACACGCCGAGGCCGCCGTCCGCGGCGACGGTACCGGGTTGCTCACGGCCGCGCACCGCTACGCCGACCTGGACGCGCTGCTCGCCGCCGCCGAGACCGCCACCCACGCCGCCGCCGCGGGCGACGGGCGGCTCCGGTCGCGAGCCGGCGTGCTGGCCACGCAGTGGCTGGCCCGATGCCCGGACGTGCGCACTCCGGGCCTGCTGCGGCCGGTGACCACGTCGCCGCTGAGCACCCGCGAACGCGAGATCGCGGTCCTGGCCGCGAAGGGCCATGCCAGCCGGGCGATCGCCGATCAGCTGTTCCTGTCGATACGGACGGTCAACAACCATCTGCAGAGCGCGTACACCAAGCTCGGGGTCTCCAACCGCGGCGAACTCGCCGCTGCGCTGCGACTCGGGTCGGCGCCGGAGGAGGACGTGAGATGACACCGGAGCAGGTGGACCTGGTGCTGGAGGGCATCGAGCGGATGCGGCCGCGGCTGTCGCAGGTCGCCGACGCCTTCTACGCCGAACTGTTCGACCGTCACCCGGACCTGCGCCCGATGTTCCCGGCCGACCTGACCCGCCAGCGCGCCAAGTTCGCCAGCGAGCTGCACGCCCTGGTGGTGGCCCTGCCCGACCTTCCGGCGTTCCTCGACAGTGCCGCCCGTCTCGGCAACCGCCACGCCGGCTACGGCGTCCGGGTGGCCCACTACAACCAGGTCCGCACCGTCCTCATCGCCACGATCGCCGCCGAAATGGGGCCGGCGTGGACGGAGCAGCACGAACACGCCTGGACGGTCGCCTACGACATGATCACCGAGGCGATGCTGCTCAACCGCCGTTGAGCAACGCCGTCAACGCATGGCACTGGACAACGGCGGCGCGGCCTGTCAGAACGATCATATGACGTTCGATGTGGCCGCGCTCCGCCGCCAGTTCCCCGCCCTCGACACCGGGATCGCCTACTTCGACGGGCCCGGGGGCACGCAGACGCCCCGGGCCGTCGGCGCCGCCATCGCCGGCACGTTGACCGGGCCGCTGTCCAACCGCGGGCGCACCGGGCCGTCCCAGCGCAACGCCGACGACGCCGTGACCGCGTTCCGGGCCGCCTACGCCGACCTGCTCGGCGTGCCCGCGGCCGGGGTCGTCTACGGGCGCAGCGCGACACAGCTGACGTACGACTTCTCCCGCATCATCGCCCGGACCTGGCAGCCTGGGGACGAGGTGGTCGTGACCCGCCTCGACCACGACTGCAACGTACGGCCGTGGGTGCAGGCGGCCGAGCGGGCCGGCGCCGTCGTGCGCTGGATCGACTTCGACCCGGTGACATCCGAGACCGACCCGGACTCGGTCGCCGCGGCGATCACCGAGCGAACCCGGCTCGTGGCCGTCACCGGCGCGTCGAACCTCATCGGTACCCGCCCACCCGTGCGCGCCATCGCCGACACCGCCCACGCCGCGGGCGCCCTTGTGTACGTCGACGGCGTGCACCTGGCCGCGCACGCCCTCATCGACGTGGCCGAGCTGGGCGCGGACCTGTTCGTCTGCTCACCGTACAAGCTGCTCGGCCCGCACTGCGGGGTGCTCGGCGCGGCCCCGGCGCTGCTGGAGACGCTGCGCCCCGACAAGCTGCGGCCGGCCACCGACGACGTGCCTGAACGGTTCGAGCTGGGCACGCTGCCGTACGAAATCATGGCCGGCGCGACCGCCGCCGTGGACTTCATCGCCGGCCTGGCTCCCGGCGGGACGACGGACCGCCGGGAACGGCTGCGCCACTCGTGGCACGCGGTCGAGGTACACGAGACACGGCTTTTGCGTTTGCTCGAGGCCGGGCTGGCCGAGCTCGACGTGGTCGTGCATTCCCGCGCCGCCGAGCGCACGCCCACGCTGTTGCTCACCCTGCCCGGCCGGCGGACCTGGGACGCGTTCGAGTTCCTCGCCGCACGCGACGTGCTGGCGCCGGCCGGTTCGTTCTACGCCTACGAGCCGTTCCGCCGCCTCGCCGTGCCCGACGAGCACGGGCTGCGCCTGGGCCTGGCCCCGTACACCGACGAGGAGGACATCGCCCGCCTGCTCGACGGGCTGCGGGCCTTCATTGTCCTGTCCGCCTGAAGGCTTCGGATGATCAAGGCTGCGACCTGCGATCCGAAAGGTAGGTCCGGAAGGTTGGGGTGCGAGTTGTTCGGACCTACTTTTCGGAATCGAATGATCTTGTTTTTCAGAGTGGGTGCGCGGCGGTGCGGGTGAGTGAGGACAACTAGGTGTTGCTGGTCAGGACGTTGGTGACGGCGCATAGTGGTGGGCAAGGTTGGTGGCGAGGGCGCGGAGGTGAGCCCTGGCTTCGGCGGGGCCGTGCACAGTGATGGCGTCCCCGAACGGCAGCAATGCTCGCACGTCCTCCAGATGCAGGAAGCGAATTGTTACCTTGTGGCCGGTGGCGGATTCTTCATGGTCGTCCCGGACGAGTCGTAGGCCAAAAATCCGTTGCGCTCGCTCGATCTGGGTCTGGTCGATGGTGGCGTTGACCTCTATCGCGTGGCTGCGTGCCCACTGATCAATGAGCGCTGCAGCGACGGTGGCCAGGGTCTGGTTCTCGCGCCTCCGTCGTGGCTGGTCGAGTTCTTTCCACGTCGTGATCCGTTCGAGTCGGTACATCCGTGGCACTCGGGCACAGTCGGCGACGAGATACCAGACGCCGGCCTTGGCGAACAGCCCATAGGGATCCACGACCAGGTCGCGTGGGCATGGCTCGCGTGGGCTGTCGTACTCGATCCGTAGCTGGCGACCTCGCCGCACTGAGCCGATCAGCGAAGCCGGAGTCGTGCCGGAAGCTCGTGTCTGGAGCCAGGGGCGGCTGTCCACGTGCACTACGTCGGTGAGCGGCAGGAGCTCATGAACTCGACGTGACTGTGTAGCGGCGATCTTGGCGAGCGCGCGCCGGCTTTCGACCGATGCGTTGAGCTCCGCGCGTTGCTTTTCATCCAGCCCAATGAGCGAGAGATGATCACGCTCGCCAGGCGTAAGTCGCGCGAGGTCGAGCCCAGACCCGGGCAGCATGGTCACGCCACCGAGACGGCCCCGGTGCGCGGTCACCGGCAGACCGGCGTCGCGGAGCCAGTTCAGGTCCCGGGTGATGGTTCGCAGGGAAACCCCGAGCGCCGAGGCAAGTTCCTGTGTGGTCGCGCCATCCCTCGATTCGAGGAGCAGCATCAGGGCGAAGAAACGGTCTGGGGTCACACACCAAGTTTTTCAGGAATTGCGACACGATGCGGCGCATATTCCGGCCAGGCTGGTGGATGCGTACCTACGACCTGTGAGAAGGAACAACCATGACCACCACATCCGTCGTGTCCATCGTCTATGTGAACGACGCTCCCGCCGCAGCCCGTTTCTACGGCGACCTCCTTGGCATGAGCCCTTCGTTCGAGACTCCGGGATACATCACCTTCGACCTCGGGCCAGGCGCTGACCTCGGTCTGTGGTCTGGCCAGTTCGAGGATCTGTCGCCGGACGTCCCGCGTACCAGTGAGGTTTGCCTGGCCATCGACGGCGGCGGACCCGACGAGGTCAACGCGATCTTCAAGCAGTGGCAGTCCAAGGGCGTCACGATCCTGCACGAGCCTCATGACGCGGGGTTCGGGCTGACCTTCCTCGCAGCCGATCCTGACGGGAACCGTATCCGGGTCGCACCGAAGGACTGAAAGGCCACAGTGCGGCAGGCGCGCACGACAGGTGTCGCGCCTGCCGTCGTCTGACTTCGAGAGGACGACGAGTGCCTGTCAATCCCTCAAAGCGTGGAGGACTCCTTTATGCGGCTTCGGCTACCGCGGTGACGTGGTGACCGGCGGCGGCGAGGGTCGCGGCGACCGGGGTGCCGCAGCCGCATCCCAGGTCCAGGACGGTGGCGCCGGCCGGGATGCGGCGTTGTTGTCCGATCCCGTCGAACCCTGCGAACGGACAGGGGGCTGAGCTGCGGCTCGCAGTGTAGGTCTGACCAACGTGGCCCCGGATTTGGTCAGTCTTATCTTGCGGATTCCGTGGATCTTGGCTTGGTGTGACTTTCAGAGATGGTTGTCACCGTGCCGGCCGGATCGAGTTGGCCGATTTCCGCCAGCAGCACCGGGCGGCGCGCCTGAATCATGGGACGCGTGATCGACAAGGGCGGGTCTCCGCTGAGCGATATCGCGTTCCGCCGGGTGTGGATCGGGGCCACCGTGTCGGCGGCCGGGGACGCGGCGAGTTGGGTCGCGTTGGTGGCGTACGCGTTGGGGTTGGCGCACGGCAGCGTGGCCACCCTGGCCGCGCTCTATACCGCGCCGGTGGCCGTCGGTGGATTGGTCGCCGGCTGGGCCCTGGACCGGTATGACCGCCGATGGCTGCTCGTGGCGGACAGCCTGCTACGGGCGGCGGTGTTCGGCACGGTCCCGCTCGCCGCGGCGTGGGGCGGTTTGACGGCAATCCAGCTCTACCTGGTCGCTGCGGTGTACGGGCTGCTGAAGATGACCAGTCTGGCCGGCTTCCCGGCGTTGATTCCCCAACTGGTACCAGCAGGGCAGCTCACGGCGGCCAACGCCTTGGAGTCAGTGAGCTTCGGGGTCGCCGGCTTGGTCGGCGCGGTGGGCGCCGGTGTCGCGGTGGCCACGGTCGGGCCCGGGTACGTGGTGGCCTTCGACGTGCTGAGCTATGTGATTTTCGCGCTGTGCCTGCTCGGCACACGAATCGGCCGGCGGCCCACGCGGGCGGTCGCCGAGCCGGCCACTGCGGCCCGCCCTGGCGGTGGGCTGGGGCCGGTGCTGCGTCTGGTGGTCCGCGAGCCGGTGCTGCGCGATACCACGATCATGTTCGCACTGTTCAACATCGGCGAGGGCGCCCTTCTGGTGGTGCTGCCGGAGCGCGCGGTCGAGTACGGGCTCGGCGCGGGCGGGTACGGCTACCTGGTGGCCGCCGTGACCGGCGGCGAACTGCTCGCCGCGCTGGTTCTGCTGCGCCGGCCCTGGCGGCCGTCGCTGACGCACTCTGTGGTGGTCGCCTCGATCGTGGCTGCGGTGACCGTACTCGCCGTGCTGGCTCCGTCCCCTGGGTTGGCCGTCGTTGGCCTGGTCGGGCTGGGCGGCTGCGCAGCGGCGATGACCACCTGGGCGCAGACGCTGCGGATGGCCGCCGCCCCGGCCGGTGTGCACGGGCGGTTGTTCGCGCTGCTGCGTACGCTGATGCAGGCCACGCCGCCGCTGGGTGCCGGGTTGGCCGCGCTGACCCTGCGGCACGGCGTCGCCACCACGATGCTGGCGGTCTGCGCGCTGATGGCGGTGCCCGCTCTGGCCTTCTTCCGGGACCTCGCCGCGGCCGGCGCACGGTTCGCCATCGACGGCGCGACAGACGAACCCGCCCCGGCCGGCCCCGGCGATCCGGCATGATCGAAGGGATGGACCTTGACTTCGAGCGCTGCTACCAGGCCACCAGCAGCCGCGATCCGCGCTTCGACGGCTGGTTCATCGTCGGCGTGCGCACCACCGGGATCTACTGCCGGCCGAGCTGCCCCTCGCCGGTCTGCCCCAAGCCGGCCAACGTCACCTTCTACCGGACCGCCGCTGCCGCTCAACTCGCCGGGCTGCGCGCCTGCAAGCGATGCCGCCCGGACGCGGTGCCCGGATCGCCGGAGTGGAACACCCGGGCTGACGTAGTCGGTCGGGCGATGCGGCTGATCGCCGATGGCGTGGTGGACCGGGAAGGGGTACCCGGGCTTGCTCGGCAACTCGCGGTCAGTGCCCGGCAGCTGCACCGGCTGCTGGTCGAGGCGGTCGGTGCCCCGCCGCTCGCCCTGGCCCGCTCCCAGCGGGCGTACCAGGCACGGCTGCTCGTCGAGACCACCGGGATGCCGCTGGGCGAAGTGGCCTTCGCCGCCGGCTTCGCCAGCATCCGCCAGTTCAACGACACCCTCCGCGAGATCTTCGACGCCACGCCGTCGCAGCTGCGTACCGCGGTCCGCCGCCACAGCGACCCGCACCCCGGCGGCGGCCTCACGCTCCGGCTGGCCGTCCGGCCGCCCTACGACCCATACGGAGTGGTCGAGTGGCTGGCGGCCCGCGCGCTGCCCGGCATCGAAGAGTACGCCGACGCCACGTACCGACGCGTCCTGCGGCTACCCGGCGGCCCCGGCACCGTCACGCTGCGCCCCGCATCCGACCACGTGCTGGCGACCTTCAAGCTGGCCACTGTGGCGGACCTGGGCGCCGCCGTGGCCCGCTGCCGACACCTGCTCGACCTGGACGCCGACCCGGCCAGCTACCTGCCCGTGCTGGCCGCCGATCCCGCCCTCGCATCGCTGACCAAAGCGGTGCCCGGGCTGCGGCTACCCGGCACAGTGGACGGCGCCGAAACAGCGCTGCGCACCGTGCTCGGCATCCACACGCGGACCGTGGTCGCGGCGCTGGCCGATCCATTACCCAGTCCCGACGGTGGGCTGACCCACACGTTTCCCGAGCCCGCAGCCATCGCCGACCTTTCGCTGCCCACGGCAACGGCGAACACCCTGCGGGCAATGGCACAGCGGCTGGCCAGCGGCGAGCTACGCCTGGACGAGGGAGCCGACCGGCTCCTGGCCCGTCGCGTCCTGCTCGCCGTACCCGGTCTTCGACCTGGCCAAGTCGAAGACCTCATGCTGCACGCGCTCGGCGATCCAGACGCCTTCCCCGCCGCCGACCGCACGTTGCGCTCGGCGGCCAAAGCACACGGGCTGCCCGTCGACACGACCGGCCTCACCCGGCGCGCCGACCGGTGGCGGCCGTGGCGCGGCTACGCGGCCCACCTGCTGTGGCGCGCCAGCCGGACCCCAACAACGTCAAGAAACCTCGACAGCTGTCCGATCCAGTCTCAGGTTGCGAGCGACCAGTGCGCTGACCTGTGGGGTCGTTAGGTGAATCCGACCGAGGTGGGCTGGGGTTTGGTCAGACTTACCTTGCGGATTCGGTTGATCATGGTTGCTGGGACGCGGGGTATTAGCGAGGGCGACGGGCCCAGAACAGTTGGTGGCCGCTGTTGTCCTCCGGCACGAACTCTTCGGACTCGGTGCGTAGACCGGCCTGAAGGATCCACCGGCGGTAGGTGTCCGCGTCGACGTGGCTCCACCACATCGGGGCTGAGCCACCTAGCCAGTTCTCTTCGGTTCCGGTCCACGCTGAGGCGCCAGTGGTGACGAGCAGTAGGCCGCCGGGCCGGAGCCAGGCGGCGATTCGCGAAATCAGATGTGGCTGTTCGTCGAGCGGCATGTGAATAGCGCGTAGAGACAGACGACGGCGTCAAAAGTCTGGTCCGGGAAAGAGACCTGGTTGGCGTCGGCGTGCAGGAATGTGGCGTTGGGAACGAGTTGCCGGGCGCGGGTGATCTGGACCTCGCTGAGGTCGATACCTGTGACGCGGTGACCGCCGTTGGCCAGCGTTGCGGCGACCGGGATTCCGCAGCCGCAACCCAGGTCCAGGACGCTGGCGCCGACCGGTAGTTGGCGTTGCAGGGCCGCCAGCCAGGGCCCGTACTCGACCGGGTTGTCGTCGTCGCGGCGGTAGAGGTGGGACACGGCGTCGTAGCCATGCCGAACGATGTCGGTCGGATCCGGTGGGTTCACCGCAGACGCGGCCGTACCGCTGGTTCGAGCAGCGACAATGTCCGCTGCTGCGCGTCGAGGCCGACGCGGATGCCGACCGGCATCGGCAGATTCGGGCCGGCATGTCCGAACTCGACGTTGCCCAGGACCGGGATGTCACGGTCGCCGAGGACGTCGAGGACTATCTCGGCCAGGGTTGGCGCCGCGTCGGGCGCCTCAAGTCCAATGATCTCGCGCGGAATGCCCACGACCATGCCGGCGATTCGATCGAGAATGCCGCAGTGTCGCAGCACGTGCAGATAGCTCCACACATACGAGGCCAGGCCGCCCATCTCCTCCCAGAACAACACCGCGCCGTCGAACCATTCGAGCGGCACCGCGAAACGCGTAGCCTGCGCCAGCGCGATGCGATTGATCACCCCGCCGATCAGCCGACCTTCGGCACGCCCGGCACGCCAGCACTCCCACGACGAGCTCGCAGGCAGCGCACCGATCGCCTCGGTACCGGTCAGCAACCTGGAGTAGAGCTTCTCGAGTTCCGCTTGGCGCGTCACCGGCGCAGCCTGCCAGTGGCCGCCGAAGCCAGGGGTGGCCATGTCGGCATGGAACCCGACCAGGCCCGTGCGCGCATAAAGCACCAGATGCAGCAACGAGATGTCGCTGTAGCCAAGAATCGGCTTGGGGTCAGCCCTGATCGCCTCGACGTCGATCAGGTCGAGGTAGCCGAGCGCCGTCTGGCCGCCGTCATTCGCGATGATCGCGCGCACCTCAGGATCACGCAGAAGACCATTGAGCTCCCCGGCGATCTCCGCCGGCGAAGCCGCGCTCCACCAATGGTGCCGCCCTACTTCGAGCAGCGGTGCCCGACGCACGCGGAATCCCATCCGTTCGAGCACGACCACCGCCTGCTCGACGTTGGACTCGTAAGCCGCAGGGAGCGGCCCGGACAGCGATGCGATAACGACGAGATCTCCGGGCCTCAGGGCACGAGGTCGAAGCAGTTGAGGCAGCGCAGAGCCGGTCACCGACGCAGTATCCCGACACACGCAACAACACGCTCCACATTTACCGATTGACCGCTCAGCAGGCCTAGCCCGCACAGCCCTGGGGGTCCCAACACGTGAGCCGACCCGGCGGAAACCGTCTCCGTTGCCGGCGGCGGAACCGGGCCGGCCGCCACGAGTCATTCGGCCGGGGTAAGGGGTCCGAGGTCCCGGATGGTCCGGGCGAGGGCGCGGATGAGGTCGTTCTCCGACTCGCTGCGCCACACCGCCGCGTACGCCAGCGGGGCGATGTCCCGGATGGGCAGGTAGGCGATGTCCGGGCGGGGCGAGTACCGGATCATGTGGATCGGATAGGGCGTGACGATCTCCCCGGTGCTGATCAGGGCCAGGACTTCCTCGTTGTTGGCGACGAGAAGGCTGCGCTCGATTCTGCGGCCGCCCGGGCTGTAGGGCGGGATGTAGGCGTCGAACCAGTATTCGGGTGCGATTCCAGCGGTGGGAAGGCGGTAGTCGCTGACCATCTCCAGGGTGACCGAGGCGCGCCGGGTGAGCTCGTGCCCGGCCGCCACCGCGAGGATCCGGGGCTCGGCGATCAGGACCGGCCCCACGGTGATGTCGGGTTCCTCGACGGGAAGCCAGCTGACCAGAACGTCAACGTCACCGCGGCGGAGCCCGGCGAACGAGTCGATGAAGGGCGCGTGCCGGATTCGCAGCTTCCACTGTGGATGGCGCGACCGGAACGTCTCCCAGTAGGGCCGGAAGTCGTGGGCGTTGACGGGCAGCATGCCGACGCGGAGGACCGCCGTGATGCCCTGGGCGGCCAGGCGGGCGCGTTCCAGCGTGTCGCGCAGCCCGGCGTACACCGGCTGCAGGTCGTCGCGCAGTTGCCGGCCGAACGGGGTCAGGTGGATCTGACGGCGGTTGGCCCGGTCGAACAACTGGGCGCCGAGGCGCCGTTCCTGGCGGCTGATCGCCTGGCTGACCCGGGCCTGGGACACGTGCAGCCGAGCGGCGGTCCGGCCGAAGTGCAGCTCCTCGGCCAGGGTGAGGAACATTTCGATGTCCCGCAGCTCCACCCGTACCCCTCATCCGCTTCTGTTCGACCGCACCGACGCTTTCGTGCGGGCGCGGCACTCGCTATGTGGCCGGACCGACATCACCGTGCATTCCGCCGGCGGCGGCGAGCATCCAGCGCCAGCGGCGGAGCTGAAGAATGCAGGCCGCCAGCGACGCCACGACCACGACCGACGCCACGACGGTCGGCCAGGCCGCGAAGGCCGCCACGCAGGCGGCGACCGGCTGGAGCAGCTCGAGCGCGATCGCCGGCCGGGCCGGGATCGAGACCGGATTCTTCTGCTTCTTGGCCCCGGGCATGCCGAACACCGTCGGCAGGCCGATCAGCAGGACGTCAGCCAGTACGGCGAGCCAGATTGCATGGGGTGCGAGCGCCCAGGGCGCGGCCACCCACGCGATGATCTCGACCAGGAACCGCGGCGCGGACACGCTCAGCGGGTCCGCGGCGGTGGCGCTGTGCGCCGGCTGGCCGTGCTCGGTGCTCATGTGGACCGGCTTTCGTCTGTTCAACCCGGTTCTCCCCCATCCTAACAGCGTTAGGCTAGGTACCCTAACATCGTTAGGATGGGGCCCGGAAGGGGAGTGGGAGTGCCGATGGCGACCCGAGTGCTTGATCGACTCACGCCCCGGGCACGGGAGATCGTGCAGGTCGCGCGAGAGCTCCTGGAACGGGAGGGCTCGGCCGCGCTGTCGATGCGCCGCCTCGGTGACGAGATCGGGATACGCGCCTCCTCGATCTACGAACACCTGCGCGACAAGGAAGCGCTGGAGTCCGCGCTGATCTCGCTGGGCTTCGAGGAACAAGCCGAACTGTTCGCCCGGGCCGCCGAGGGATCCACCGACCCGATCGGCGCCCTCGCCGCCGCCTACCGTGATTTCGCGCGCCACCAGCCGAACCTGTACCGGCTGATGACCGAACGGGCGCTACGGCGCGAGCTGCTCACGCCCGGCGTCGAGGAGGCGGCCATGATGCCGCTGTTCCAGGCGACCGGCGGCGACCGCGAACGGGCGAGGGCCATCTGGGCCTTCGCGCACGGGATGGCGATCCTCGAGCTGAACCGCCGATTCCCGCCCGGCGCGGACCTCGACACCACGTGGCGCAAGGGAATCGAGGGGTTCCGCAGCGCACCCTGACGCCTGCCGGCCGCGCGCAGGGAGCGGCGCCGGCCGGGTTCAGAGCCAGCCCGTCTCCGTCGCGATACGGATCGCGTCGACCCGGTTACGCGCGTTGAGCTTCGTCACCGTCGACGTGAGGTGGTTGCGGACGGTACCGACGGACAGGTGCAGGCGCTGGGCGATCTCGGCGGCGGACGCGCCGGACGCGGCCAACCGCAGGACCTCGGCCTCCCGGCCGGTGAGCGGGTTTCCGGGCGTCTCCCAGGCGATCAGCGCCAATTGCGGGTCGATCACCCGCTGGCCGGCCGCGAGCCGCCGGATGGCGTCGGTCAGGTGTTCCGGCGCGGCGTCCTTGAGCAGGAAGCCGGTGATCTGCGCCTCGAGCGCGCGGCGCAGATCACCGGGGCGGGCCACCCCGGTCACCAGCAGCGATCGGCACCGGGGAAGCTTGGCGCGTAGTTCGATGGCCGCGCTGAGCCCGTCGAGGCCGGGCAGGTTCAGATCCAGCACGGCCACGTCCGGCTGCGCGGCGAGCGCCGTCGGGACGATCGCGGTGCCGGTGTGTACCTGCGCGACGACGTCGATGTCGGGTTCGAGGCGCAGCAGGGCGACGAACGCGCCGCGTATCAGATGCTGGTCCTCGGCCAGGAGCACCTTGATCACAGCGGGTCCCGCACGGCCACATCGTGCGAACCGGCGGCCACCGCACGCAGGTCGGCCGCCGCGGCGCGGGCGAGGCTCTGGGCCGTCGCCAGCCGCTGCGCGGGCAGGGGCTGCCCGTTCGGGGCGAGCGTGCGCAGGGCCTCGCGCAGCCGCTCGTCGAGCCGGCCGCCGAGCGTGTCGGCGAAGCGCAGGCGCTCCTTCGCCACCGCCGTCGCGGCGAGCCCGGTCCGGGCCCGCGCGAGCGCGGCGGTGAGCAGCGGCAGCTGCACCAGGGCGAACAAGGCGACCGCGTCGTCGATGTCGGCGGCGAGGTGGTAGACCACCGTCGCCGCGGGTGTCACGCCGGTGACGGCGAGCAGCACCTCGGCGGCCAGGATCGCACCGGCGCCCAGCCAGCGCGTCCGGCCGTGGAACAGCAACAGCACGCTCCCGCCGACGTAGTGCCGCGCCGCCCACGCGTCGGCCGAATAGTGCAGCAACGGCGCGTACGCGAGCAGCACCTGCGCGGCGAACACCAGGCGCCATCCGGTCGGCCGCCCGCCGGTCGGCCGGGGCCGGCACAGGTGGCCGACGCAGGCGCCGAATGCGAGGGCCAGCACCAGGAACGGCGCATCGATGCGCTCGGGGAAGGTGAACATGACGGCGAACATCGCGGCGAGCGCGGCGACGCCGACCGCCGGCACGAACGGGGTGGCCGGTCCGGCACCGGCGTGGCGGCGCGCGGGTACCCGCACGTCGAGGGTGAAGACACCGCCGTCGTTCGTTGCGCCCAGGGTGCCGCCCAGCGCCGCGACCCGGCCGGTGAGGCTGGCCAGCCCGGTGCCAGGAACCGGGTTCGCCGTCGCCGTCGCCGTCGCCGCGCCGTCGTTGGCGACGACCAGGCGGACCGCGCGCCGGTCCACCGTGAGCGCGATCGAGCAGCGCCGGGCCGTGCTGTGCCGCACGACGTTGGTGGCCGCCTCGCGCAGCACGGTGGCGAGTACCAGGTCGACCTCACGGGGCAGCGTCGGCGCATCCCGCGGCGCGTCGAACTCGATACCCGCCGCCGACAGCAGCGCACCGGCCGCCGCGCACTCGGCGGTGAAGCTCAGCTCCGGCCGCTCGGCGGTGAGCAGGCGTGCCTCCGCCAGCGCCGCGCGGGCGTGCGCCCGGGCCTCGGCCAGCTCCTCCTCGGCGCGCCGGCCGTCACCGCGCCGAGCCAGCTCGATCTTGAGTACCAGCGCGGACAGCCGAAAGCCGAGCACGTCGTGCGCGTCGTTGAGCAGCCGCCGGCGCTCGCGGGCCACTTCGATGGCGGCCAGACGCGCCTCGGTCACCGGAAGGTCGGTCGCGAGCCGGTGCAGCCACGCCATCGCGTACAGCAGGAAGCCGACGGCCGCGACGGTGAGCAGCGTGTACACCTGCGCGCGCACCGACTGGTCGTACGCCCAGGACAGCGGCAGCGTAGAGACCGACACCGCCGCGTAGCAGAGCCAGGAGTACGGCGGGCGCAGGCGCACGAGGCAGGAACCGGCGAGGAACACGCTGAGCCCCCACAGCGTCGGAACCTCGGGCCACAGCGCGACGGGCAGGTAGGTCAGTACCACCTGGGCGCACAGTAACCAGCCGGACCGGCGGGTGGTGCCGAGCATGGTCGGCACGAGCAGACCGGCGTGTGCGGCGAGGACCGCGAGACCGGCGACGGCGGCCGCCGCCGAGCGCGCCGAGACGACCAGGTCGACGGCGATCAGCCCGAAGTACGCGCAGATCAACACGGTGACGACCACCTGGGCGAGGCGTGGCGCCACGATCTCGGGCCGGCCGGCAGGCACTGCCATCATCACACCCCCCGGCATGTGATGATCTCATGCCTCGACCCGTGAAAAAGCCCACGGTAAGGCGGCCCGGCGGGCGTGACAACCTCATGCCCACGGTCATGATCACGGCACTGGTACGGCCCGTTGCGACGCGCGACGCTACGCGGCATGGACTTCATCCAGTTTTTGATGCTATTTGTCGGCCTTTGCGGGTGGCTGGACCACTGGGCGTCCGCAAAGACGGAGGCCGGCCGATGATGGCGGGGCACTTCGGCCTGGCCGCCACGGTCAAGGCCGCCGCGCCCAGGACGCCGCTGTGGGCGCTCATGCTCGGTACGCAACTGCTCGACGTCGTGTTCGTGGTGCTGCTGCTCGCCGGTGGCATCGAGAGCCTGACCTCGGTCACCGACGGCACCTACGGCGAGGCCCTGATCCACGCATACTGGACCCACTCGCTGATCGGCGCGGCCGTCCTGTCACTCGGGTACGGCGCGTTCGGCGCGTGGCGCTGGGGCCGCAGCGCCGGGCTCGTCCTCGGGTCGGTGGCGTTCAGCCACTGGCTGCTGGATCTCCTCGTACACCGGGCCGACCTGCCGATCCTGCCCGGCAACGCCGGCGACCTGCCGCTGCTGGGTCTCGGCCTGTGGCGCACCCCGTGGGCGAGCGCGGCCGTCGAACTGGCGCTGGTGCTGGTCGGCGCGGTCGCCTACGCCAGGTCGATCCGCGCCCGCGCGCCGCTCACCCGCCGCAGCGCCATAGCCGCCGCGACGATGGCCGTCGCGCTCGCCGCCGAGCTGGCGGTGGACATCCTGACCTGAGCCGCGGCACCGGGCCGGACACAGGCGTATGGCCCGCCAGGGGCGGGCCATACGCGGACGGTGACGGCTCGGTGCGTTACAGCGACCGCGGGTCGACGGCGTCGGCCATCGCCCGGTAGCCGGCGGGGTTCGGGTGGAGGTGGTCTCCGCTGTCGTAGGCCGGCCGGAAGCGGTCGGGGTCGGCCGGGTCGGCGACGGCGCGCTCGAAGTCGACGACGGCGTCGAAGTCGCAGCCGGTACGGATCCATGCGTTGACTTCGTCGCGGGTCTGCTCGGCCTCGCCGGACAGGTTCGCGGGCAGCAGGGTACCGCCGACGACCCTGACGTGCCGGTCGTGGGCGGCGCGGATGAGTTGCCGGTAGCCGGCGATCAGGTCGGCGGCGCTGACCTTGACCGCCGGTGTGGTGCACGGTGTGGGGTCCTGCATGCCGAGGAGGATGTCGTTGATGCCTTCGAGCACGATGACGGTCTTCACGTGGGACTGGTCGAGCACGTCCCAGCGGATGCGGGTGACGCCCCGCTCGCCGAGGCAGGCCGAGTCGTTGAGCAGGCGGTTGCCGGCGATGCCGAGGTTGAGCACCGCTCGCCGGCCGCCGAGGTGGCGTGCGAGGGCGTCCGGGTAGCGATCGTCGGCGTCGAGGGTGGCGGCGTATCCGTCGGTGATGGAGTCACCGAAGGCGGCCACCGCGGCGCCGCCGCCGCGGACGTCCACGCCGGAGAGGTAGAACCAGGAGCTGTTGGTTTCGGTGTACGCGCTCGCGTCGGTGTCGCGGGTGTGGTCGCCGGTGGCCCGGTAGGCGGTCGCCTGGGCAAGGTTGTGGTAGGTGGCGGGGCCGGTGACGTCGTGGAAGTACAGCGTCACCGTGAGCCGTTCGCCGGCCTCGACCGGCAGCGGGACCGGGTCGCTGGCGGTATGCCCGCCGGCGGAAATACTCGCCGTGGTGGCGAGCGCGAAGGTCAGCGGCCGCACCGTGTGCGCCTGCACGCCGGCGCCGGTGCCGGCCTTGGCCACGGTCGCGCCGGTCAGCCGCAGCGGGCCGCTGCCGTAGGCGTTCGACAGCCGGATCCGCAGTTGCGGGCCGCCGGCGGTGACGCGCACGACCTGGCGTACCGATTGGTCGGCGAAGCCGTGCTCGGCCCAGGTGGGGTACCAGACGTCGGGCGAGGGCTGCTGGACCGCTGTGGCCCAGGCCGCGCTCCACCCGCCGGGCTCGGCGTGGGCGGCCGCCGGCACCGGCGCCAGGGCGGCGAGCAGCGCGGCGACGGTCATCATGTTCACGGGTGCGTCTCCTATGCGGTACATGGAAAGCGAGGCCCGGCAGCGGTGGCGCTGCCGGGCGGTCGTCGGGCGGCGGTCAGCGTTCGTCGACGATCTCGCCGTTCTGGACCGATGCGTCGTGGGTCAGCGCGAGGGTCGCGCCGACCAGCGGGAACCCGGCGGCGCCGGCGAGCGCGGCCGCCATCTGCTCAGCCGACTGCCACCGCCACGCGTCGGTGTAGGTGCCGTCCTCGTGCCGGGTCAGCCGGGCCTCGAGCAGGCCCGGGTTGCCGGCGCGGATCCCGGCGATCAGGTTGGCCCGCTGGGCCAGCAGCTGCTCCAGGTTGGCGGGGTCGACGCGGTAGGTGTGGATGCGCACAGTGCTCACGATGTTGCTCTCCTTGGTTGTTGTTGTTGCCGTGTGGTCGGGCCACCGTCGTTGGTGGCACGCACGTCGTGGCGGTTCGAGCAGCCGCGGCGCGTCCGCGCCGGCCAGGGCGGCGTGGATGTGCTCGAACCGCTGCCACTGCCCGGCCGTCACCGTCGCCTGGATCAGGGGCAGGGCCCGCCGCTCCTCGTGGTCGAGGTGCCCGCACACGCCGACGACGAGCGCGTCGACGAGGTCGCCGAGGCCGACCGCGTCCAGGTCGGCGACCGCGGCGTCGATGGTCGTGATGAGCTGGTCGATGCCGGCGTGTTCGGCCTCCATCGCCTCCAGCAGCACCAGGTCGCCCGGCCGGCCGGCGAGGGCGCGGCGCATCGGCGGCCACAGCGCCCGGTCCTCGGCGGTGTGGTGGATCCGCAGGGCCCGTTTGAACAGCTGCCACCCGGCGGCGGCCGGCCGGATCCGTCCGGGATCGTCACCGACGCGGACGGTGAGCCTCGCCAGGTGTGCGGCCTGCCGACGCAGCGCGTGATGCATCGCGTACATCGCCGTCAGGTCGAGCCCGCCACCGGAGGGCACCGGTCAGGTCCAGCTCGCGCCGGCCGGCTCCTTGATGGTGGCGTTGATCCGGTTGAAGAGGTTGGTGACCGCGACCATCAGGATGATGGCCGAGATCTGCCGTTCGTCGAAGTTGTCGGCCGCGGCGTCCCAGATGTCGTCCGGGACCGCGTCGCCGGACCGGTCGGCGAGCCGGGTGGCGGCCTCGGTGAGGGCGAGGGCGGCCCGCTCGGCGTCGTTGAAGAACGGCGTCTCCCGCCACGCGGCCAGGGTCGCCAGCCGATCGTCGGTCTCGCCGGCCTTCCGGGCCCCTTGGACGCCGGCGTACACGCACGCGCTGCACCCGTTGATCTGGCTGGCCCGCAGGTGGACCAGTTCCAACAGCTGCTGCGGTACACCACCTTGGTGCATCGCCTTGTACAGGTTCTGGATGCCTTTCATCGCATCCGGTAGCACCATCGCCGGGTTCTTCATCCTGGCTTGCACGAGTGCGTCTCCTTCGGGCGGACGGGTGTCGGTCGCGTCAAGCCTCGGACAGCGCCACGGTCTGGATCAACGCCGAACATGCGTATGATCCGATAACCCAGCGGTTATCTCGTGGACGGGGGCGTGGTGTGGAGCTGCGCGACATCGAGATCTTCCTGGTGCTCGCGGAGGAACTGCACTTCGGCCGGACCGCGCGACTCGATCAGCCGGGAGGACTTCGCCGACCTGACCGTCGTCGCACACCGATCACCGATCCCGGCCTACATGGAGGAGGTGTTCCAGCCCTTCCACACCCCGTCCGGCCGCCCTGTCCGGCGGGGAACGGTGATCACCAACTGGGACGACCACCTCAAGGCCGTCAGTGCCGGACAGGCCGTCATGGCCACCACGGCCGAGGCCGCCCGCTTCTACCCATGGCCCGACCTGCTGCACCTGCCGATCCGCGACGCACCTCCCGTCGAGTGGGCGCTCGTGTGGCGCACCCCTGACGAGAGTCCGCTCATCCGAGCCTTCGCCCAGGTCGCCCGCGAGCTCCATGACGCCGGCTGACCCGGCGACCCGTTATAAGCCTGGCGTTATCACACCCATACGGGCTTCGGCGTTGATCCCGGCTGCCCGCAGCTGCGGACCGCGGCCACGGCAGTTGGTATTTGCACTGCTCCGCGACGAACCTGCTCGGCCCTCGGGAACGTGCCCGCCGCGGCGTCTCGTCAGGTGAGGTCGGAGCAGGTCCGCAGTATGACATCGGGGCCCTGCGCGCCGCGCCGCGCGACGGCGTTGTCGCGGAAGTGGATGCCGCGCGTGCATTTCGCGTCGAGGGCGGGCGAACCGTTGAGCACGAACCGGTTGTCCGTCACGACGACGCCGCTATGGACCGGATGCTCGCCGTCGCACCGGGTGTTGCGCGGGTCGAGGAGGATCGCCGGGCCGCCCGGTTCGATGAACTCGTTGCCGCGGATCGTCAGGTCGTGCACCGGCCCGGACTCCCACCATTCGTCGGCATCGCCGGAGACGTAGATGGCGGCCATGCCGGTGCGCTCGAAGCGGTTGCCCTCGATGAGCACGGCGCGCCGGGTGGTCACGAGCACCCCGCGCGTGGGGATGTTGCGAAACGTGTTGCCGGCGATCAGCACGCTCGGCGTCCGGGTGACGTTCTCCACCGCGGTCCGCCCGGCCAGGGCGCCCGGAAGGTCCGCGTCGACGGTCACGACCATGGTGCGCAGCGGCCGGTCGTGGGCGCGGCCGCTCGGCTGGCGCACGGCGCTGACCGTGGCGGAGCCGACCGGCTGCAGCGTGGCGCGGTCGACGAGCTCGATCCGGTCGGCGGGCGAGAATTGCGCGAAGCCGGCCGTCTCGGCGTGTGGGTACTCCAGCTCGATCGTGCGGGGGTCCGGCTGCCCGGTGACCCGCAGGTAGCTGCCGTGGACGTTGATCGCGTCGTCGTGCGGCCCGTCGAAGCTGCAGTCGCGCACGACCGCGCGTCCCGAGCAGCCGCAGAACTGCACGAAGTCGGCGAAGCCGGCGCTGTGCCGGCCGCTGCCCGGCGGGGGCTGGAACTGGCAGCCCTCGAGGGTGACGTCCCGGCTCGTCTGGGCGACCACGCCGAATCCGTGCAGGAAGCGAAACCGCAGCCGCAGCAGCGTCACGCCGGAGCTGTCGAGCACGACGCCGCCGGGGTGGTCGCGGGTCGTGGGCCGCATCGAGTAGACGAGTCCCAGGTCGGCCGGCTCATCGTCGTGCTCGTAGTCGATGCGCAGGTCGCGCTCGCCCACCGACCGGATCGACCGGACACGCTCGAAGAGGGGATTCGGGCCGCGCCAGGTCCGCTGCCGGACCGGATCGTGGATCTGGGTGTACTCCAGCGCATCGCGCCCGGACCAGGCGAGCGCGCCCGAGCGGAGCGTCTCTCCGTGCCAGCGGATCGAGGTACCGTCGATGCGGAACAGCGTGGCTGGTGGGACGCGGATCACCCGGTGGGCGGGGCCCGCGCCGACCACGGTGGCGTCGACGACCGTCGGCACGGCGGCGTCGAACTCGAGCCCCTCGATGCGCACGTGCCGCGAGTCGATGACGGCGAAGGCCGTCTGCAGCCCGTGCAGGACGAGGCGGGCGCCCTCCCCCGCGATGACGAGGTCGTCCGTGTCCTGGACGAGCAGCGCGATCGTCTTGACGCGGTGCCGCGGGTCGTCTCCCACCGTGTTGGAGACGTAGAGCTCGCGGCGCTGCGCGTCGTCCGGCCACAGGTGGTAGTCGCCCGGCGGGAAGCGCAGCACCACCGGGCCCGCCTCGGCCGCCGCCGCGCGCAGCGCGGCCCGGACCGCGGGCGTGGCGTCGGCGTGGTGCTGGCCGGGGTGCGCGCCGAAGTCGGTGACGTCGAGCAGCGCCGTCACGCGACGCGCCGGTCGTCGATCGCGTCCCGGTCCCAGTCGATGCCGAGCCCGGCGACGCCCGGCGCGAGCGCATGGCCGTCGACGACGGTGACCTCGGACCGGGTCACCGCCCGCAGCTGCGGGATGTGCTCGACGTAGCGGCCGTTGGGCACGGCGGCGCACAGGCTCACGTGCAGCTCCATGAGGAAGTGCGGGCACACCGCGACGTTGCACGCCTCGGCGAGGTGGGCGACCTTCAGCCAGGGGGTGATCCCGCCGATCCGGGCGACGTCGACCTGGACGATCCCGGCCGCCTGGCGGCGCACGTACTCGGCGAACTGCCCGATCGAGTACATCGACTCGCCGACCGCGATCGGGATGCTGGTCGAGCGGGCGAGCAGCTCGTGCCCGGCGACGTCGTCGGCGGGCAGCGGCTCCTCGAACCACGCGGGCCCGTACGGTTCCAGCAGCCGCGCCCGGCGGATCGCCTCCGCCGCGGTGAGCGACTGGTTGGCGTCGACCATCACGTCGAGCCGGTCGCCGACGGCGGCGCGGACCGCGGCGATCCGCTCGGCGTCCTCGGCCGGGTCGGGCTTGCCGACCTTCAGCTTCACGCCCCGCCAGCCGGCCGCCCGGGCCGCCGTGGCCCCGGCGACCAGCTCGTCGGTGCTCAGGT
Source organism: Dactylosporangium sp. McL0621 (assembly GCF_049995355.1). Lineage (NCBI taxonomy): Bacteria > Bacillati > Actinomycetota > Actinomycetes > Micromonosporales > Micromonosporaceae > Dactylosporangium > Dactylosporangium sp. McL0621. The sequence goes on along the minus strand of NZ_CP188259.1, from coordinate 5,179,469 downwards.
GCAGCCAGCCGCCGTCGGTGTCGTAGAGCGGAACGCGGTCCCTGGTCCCGCCGGCCAGCACCCACAGGGGCAGGCCGGCGGCCCGGGCGCGCAGGTCCCACAGCGCGGTGTCGACGGCGGCCAGGGCCAGCGACGTGATCGCGCCGACGGCCGTGGCCCGGGTGCCGGCGTAGAGCTCCCGCCAGACCGCCTCCACCCGGGCCGCGTCCTGGCCGATCAGGCGGGGCACCAGGTGGTCGCGCAGGAGCGCGAGCACGGCGGTGCCGCCGCTGCCGATGGTGTACGAGTAGCCGGTGCCCAGCCGCCCGTCGCCGGTGCGGACCTCGACGAAGACCGTCTCCTGCTTGACGAACGCCTGCACCGCGTCGGTGCGGACGGTCTCGACGGCGATGTCGATCAGGTACGCCTCGGCGTGCGTCACGGTGTCGGCCGGGCTCCGGGTCACTTCTGGGCCTTGTACCGGTCGTAGTCCTTCTGGTTCAGCTCGAGGTACCGCTTCAGGCCGACGCCGTCGAGGCCCTTGACGTAGGCGTCCCAGTCGGTGTCGATGTTCTTCGACCCGGTGATGAAGGCCAGCTCCCCCTGGGAGACGTAGTTGTCCAGGTTGGTCTTCAGCGTCGCGATCTCGGCGCTGACGGCCGGGTCGGTCCAGACCGAGACGGTCGGGAAGAACTGCGCCTTGTCGTCGTGTCCCTCGTAGAGCTTGGTCGCCTGGAACAGCCGCCGCTCGTAGCCGGCCTCGGCGTAGATGTCCATCGGCACCACGGCGGCGTTGCGGTAGGCCAGCGTCAGGTTGTACTGCGCCATCGAGTCCCACGAGAGGTTCTTGGGTGCCTCCGAGCCCGGCGTGCGCTTGTACTGCGGCTGCACGCTGTTGTCGAGCGCGACGTCCCCGGTGCCGGGCTTGGTCCAGCCCACGCCCTCCGGGCCCATCACCGCGGTGTCGGTGCCCTCGGTCGTGTAGATGTAGTCGAGCATCTTGATCGCCGCGACCTGTGCCTCCTTGCTGGCCTTGTTGGTCAGCAGGAAGGTGAAGGTGCTGGAGCTCGGGTAGTTCAGCCCGCTGTAGTTCTTCCCGCCCGGCCCGGTCAGCGGCGGCGCTGCGTCGTACTGCTTGTCGCGGCCGTCCTTGGAGCCGAGGTTCACGAAGATGGCCGGGTGCAGCAGCGGCGCCGAGCCGATCATGACGGCGTCCTTGTTGTTGCCGATCGCCTGCAGCGCCTCGGCGTTCTGGGTGAACGCGGCCTGGTCGATGAGACCCTCCGCGAAGAGCGAGTGGATGTACTTCAGTCCCTCCCGCCAGTCCGCCGTGTTCACCGGCGTGCTCACCTTGTCGCCGTTGAGCGTGAGCAGCCCCAGCCCGCCGTTGTTGGCGCCGGCCGGCGGGTAGGCGAACGCGCCCATCAGGTAGTCGATCAGGTGGCCGTCCTGCACGTCGGCGGTCATCGGGATCTCGTCGGCCTTGCCGTTGCCGTTGGGGTCCTGCGTCTTGAACGCCCGCAGGACCGTGCGCAGTTCCTCGGTGGTCTTCGGCACGGGCAGGTTGAGCTTCTTCAGCCAGGCGCTGTTGATCCACAGCTTGTTCGGGTAGCTGCAGTGGAAGCAGTCCGACCACTGCGGCAGGGCGTAGATGTGCCCGTCGGGCGCCGTCGACATCGCCTTGAGCGTCTGGTTGGTGTCCAGCGCCTTCTGGATGTTCGGCGCGTTCTCCTTGATCAGGGTCTCCAGCGGCACGGCGACGCCCTGCTTGCCGAGCTTGAGCACGTCGGCCTGGGAGAAGCCGTCCACCCACGGGATCAGCATGAACAGGTCCGGATAGTCGCCGCTGGCCAGCGCGATCTGGCGCTTCTCCTTGGCCGGCCCGGCGTCGAACGTCGTCGTCTGCCAGCGGAACTGGATCTTGAACTTGTCGCTCATCACCTTCGTGACGGGGTTGGTGTCGAGGTTCAGGTCCGCGTTGGCGGGCGCGAACGTGTCGATGATGATCTTGCCGTCGGCGCCGTACTCGGCCTTGGCGGCGTCGTTCTTGGCGTCGGACGTGCAGCCCGCGGCGAGCAGCGCCGAGGCGATCGTGACTGTGGCAAGCGTTTTCCTGAGGGGGTGCATGCGGGAGTTCCCTTCAAACGTGAGGGTTGTTGCTAGCCCTTGACGGCGCCGACCATCACGCCCTTGGTGAAGTGGCGGGCGATGAACGGGTAGATGAGCAGCACGGGCAGGCTCGACACGACGATGAGGGCGTACTTGAGCACGTTGGCGAGCTGCTGCTGTGCGAGCAGCTGCGCCGCGTCCGTCGCGCCGACGCCGCGCTGGTTGAGGATGAGCAGGTTGCGGAGCACGATCTGCAGCGGATAGAGATCGGGGTCCTTGAGGTAGATCAGCGCGTCGAAGTAGGTGTTCCACTGGAAGATCGCGTACATCAGCGCGAGCACCGCCAGCAGTGGCTTGGACAGCGGCAGCACGACCGACCACAGGTACCGCAGCTCGCTCGCCCCGTCGATCATCGCCGCCTCGTGGAGGTCGTCCGGAATCGAGTTCGCGAAGAAGGTGCGGGCGATGATGACCTGCCAGACGCCGATCGCGTTGGGCAGCAGCAGCGCCCAGCGGGTGTTGAGCAGGCCGAGGTCGTGGACGACCAGGTACGTCGGGATCAGACCGCCCGAGAACAGCATCGTGAAGATGAGGGCGGTCATCAGCACGTTGCGCCCGAAGAACGTCCGGCGCGACAACGGGTAGGCGGTGGCCACGGTCAGCGTGACGCTGATCAGCGTGCCGGCGGTGGCGTAGATCAGCGAGTTGGCGTAGCCGCGCAGCAGCTGCGGGTTGGTCAGGGCCTCCCGGTAGGCCCGCAGCGAGAAATCGACCGGCCAGAAGGACACCCGGCCCGCGGAGACGGCACTGGCGCTGCTGAACGAGCTGGCGAGGATATAGATCATCGGCAGCAGGACCAGCGCCAGCAGTACCGCCAGCATGATCGTGACGACGACCAGGAACACGCGGTCCCGGAACGGCTCGCGAATCGTCTTCATCCCCACAACCCCTTGCCGGTGATCCGCTTGGCGGCGACGTTGACGAACAGCAGCAGGCAGAGGTTGACCATCGAGTTGAACAGCCCGACGGCGGTGGCCATGCTGAAGTCCGCGTTGAGCAGGCCGGTCTTGTAGACGTACGTCGGGATGATCTCCGACTGCTCCAGGTTCAGCGAGTTCTGCAGCAGGTAGGCCTTCTCGAACCCGATCGCCATCGTGTTGCCGACGCCGAGCACCAGGACGACCACCGCGGTGGGCATGATGCCCGGCAGGTCGACGTTCCAGATCCGTTGCAGGCGGCCGGCACCGTCGATCTTGGCCGCCTCGTGCAGCGCCGGATCGATGCCGGCCAGCGCGGCCATGTAGATGACGGCCGAGTAGCCCGCCGTCTGCCACACGTCGGACCAGACGTAGATGTGCCGGAAGTACGTCGGGTCGCCGAGGAAGTCGATCGGCGCGATCCCGAACAGCCCGAGCCCGTCGTTCACGACCCCGATCCGCGGCGACAGCACGAGGATCGTCATCGAGACCACCACGACGGTCGAGATGAAGTAGGGGGCGTAGGTGGCCATCTGCACCGTGCGCTTGAACCAGCCGTCGCCGACCTCGTTGAGCCCGATCGCCAGCAGAATCGGGATCGGGAAGCTCGCCAGCACCAGGTAGAACGCCAGGACGAAGGTGTTCTTCAGCAGCGTGCCGAAGACCGGGTTGCTGAAGAACAGCTCGAAGTTCTTGAACCCGACCCAGTCGCTGCCCCACGGGCCCTGGATGACGTTGTAGTCCTTGAACGCGATCACGGCGTTGCTGATCGGGATGTACTTGAAGATGATGAAGTACGCCAGCGGCACGGTCAGCAGCAGGTACAGCTGCCAGTGCCGCCGCCAGGACCGCTGCGCCTCGGCCCAGCGGCTGCGCCTGCGAGGCGGCGAGCTCATGGTCACCCCTCCCGCTCAGGCGACGACGAGCGACTGGATGCTCACCGCGGCCGCGCCGCGGGCCCATTCCTCGAAGGGCAGCGGACGGATGGACAGTGGACAGTTGACGGCGGCGCCGAACGCCTGGCGCTCGAAGCCGGCGCGGATGTGCGCCTCGAACAGGTCGTAGGCGGCCAGCCCCTCGCCCGAGACGACGATGTGGGCGGGACCGACGAGGTTCGCAACGGCCGCGATCCCGGAGCCGATCGCGCTGCCGGCGCGGGCGAAGACCGCGCCGACCCGCTCGTCGCCGGCGCGGGCCAGGGCCACCGCGTCGTCGATGGTGAGCTCGGGAAGGCCGGCGGACTCCCGGGCCTGCCGGACGATGGCCTCCGTGCCGGCGATGGCCTCGACGCAGCCGCGGCCGCCGCAGTGACAGTCGGGGCCGCCGGCGTCGACGGCGATGTGGCCGACCTCGCCGGCCACCCCGAACGAGCCGGAGACCAGCCGGCCGTGCACGACCAGGCCGCAGCCGATGCCGGTGCCGACGGTGACCAGGGCGAAGGACTCGGCCCCGACGCCCTCGCCGAACCAGTGCTCGGCGGCGGTCAGCGCCTTGACGTCGTTCTCTACCGTGACGGCGAGGCCGGTGAGGCGGGCCGCCTGCTCGCCCAGCGGCACGTTGTACCAGTGCAGGAACGGCGAGTAGCGGACCTGGCCGGTGGTGCGGTCCACGTCGCCGGAGATGGCCAGGCCCATCCGGCGGGTGCGCGAGCGGTAGTCGCCGTGTTCGTCGAGCAGCCCGTCGACGAGCCGGCCGACGTCGGCCAGGACCCCTTCGACGCTCGGGTCGCTCAGCGGCAGGTGGGCCGCGGCCCGCACGTCCGCGCGGAGGTCGCAGACCACGCCGATGAGCTCGTCCGCGGTGATCTTCACGCCGACGAAGAACTCGCGGTCCGCCTGGACCGCGAGGGGGCTGGCCGGGCGTCCGGCGCCCTCCCCCGTCCGCTCGGTCGCGGGCAGCTCGTACAGGTAGCCCATGTCGATGAGCGGGCGCGCGGCCTTGGTGACGGCGGCGGAGGACAGCCCGAGCCGGCGCGCCAGGGTGACCCGGCTCAGCGGACCCTCGGTCAGCACTGCCGTGAATACCGCGGTTGCGGCCGGGGCCGCGGCCAGCGAGGTGGTACCGATCTCGGGAAACATAGGCGAAACGTAGAATCAATAATTAACTTCGTCAAGTATTGATTTCGCCCGCCACGCCGACCTACGCTCGGCGGCACTCAGCGGCCCCGCGGCCGCGCGCGCCGAACCGAGGACCTGATGCTCCCGTGCTGTTCGACCCCGCTCACCGCCTGTGGCTGCTGCGCGGCCCGACCACGTCGTACGCCGTCCGGCTCGCCGAGGACGACAGCGTGCGCCACGTCCACTGGGGTGCTCCACTGACACTAGCCCAGGCCACCCAGGTGGCCGAGCGCGCCGCACCGGCGGCGAGCAGCTTCGAGGCGGTGGCCGGGGTCGACGAGTTGGCGGTGGAGGGCGGCGCCCGGTTCGGCCCGCCCAGCCTGCTCGTGCGCTTCGCCGACGGCACCCGGGCCGTCGAATGGCGCTACGCGGGCCACGACGCCGACGGCGAGCAGCTGCGCATCCACCTGCGCGACCGGCACTATCCGCTGCGGGTGACCCTGCACTACCGGATGCCCGCCGGCACCGACGTGATCGAGCGGTGGACGACCGTCGAGAACCCCGACGACGGGGCCGCGATCACGATCCTGCGCTGCGACTCGGCCGCCTGGGCGGTTCCGCATCGCCCGGCGTACCGGATGAGCCACCTCACCGGCGGCTGGAACAGCGAGTTCCAGCTCCGGCGCACCGAGGTGCCCGTCGCCGAGACCGTCCTGACCAGCCGGCGCGGCATCACCAGCCACCACGCCAACCCGTGGCTGGCCGTCGACGACGGCACCGCCGGGGAGGAGCACGGCGAGGTCTGGAGCACCGCGCTGGCCTGGAGCGGCAGCTGGCGGATCACCCTGCACCGCGACCCGTTCGGCCGGACCACGTGGACGGGCGGCTTCGGCCACGAGGGGCTCAGCTGGTCACTCGCGCCCGGCGAGACGCTGCAGACCCCCGTGTTCGCCGGCCTCTACACGGCGGGCGGGTTCGGCTCGGCCAGCCGCGCCTGGCACGGCTACGTCCGTGGGCACGTGCTGCCCCATCCCGGCGAGACCCGGCCCGTGCTCTACAACTCGTGGGAGGCGACCGGCTTCAACGTCGACGAGGCCGGGCAGCTGGCCCTCGCGGCCCGTGCCGCCGCCCTCGGCGTCGAGCTCTTCGTGACCGACGACGGCTGGTTCGGCGACCGCAACAGCGAACGGGCCGGCCTCGGGGACTGGGTGCCCAACCGGGTCCGCTTTCCCGCCGGGCTGGGCCCGCTCGCCGCGCAGGTGCGCCTGCTCGGCATGCGCTTCGGGCTGTGGGTCGAGCCGGAGATGGTCAACCCCGACAGCGACCTCTACCGGGCGCACCCGGACTGGGTGCTGCACATGGCCAACCGCGATCGCACCGAGATGCGTCACCAGCTCGTGCTCAACCTGGCCCGCCCGGACGCGGCCGAGTGGACCCACGCGTGGCTCGACCGGCTGGTGCGCGAGCACCAGATCGACTTCCTCAAGTGGGACGCCAACCGCCCGTTCACCGAGGCCGGATGGCCCGGCCACGCCGACCCCGACCGGCTGTGGATCGGGCACACCCGCGCCGTCTACCGGATCATGGACCGATTGCGGGCCGACCACCCGGGGCTGCGCATCGAGGCGTGCGCCGGCGGGGGCGGCCGGGCGGACCTGGGCATCCTGGCCCGGACCGACCAGGTGTGGGCCTCGGACAACACCGACCCGGTCGACCGCATCGGCATCCAGCACGGGTTCAGCCAGCTCTACCCGGCCCAGGTCATGGGCGCGTGGGTCACCGACAGCCCCAACCCGGCCACCGCGCGGCGCACCCCGCTGCGGTTCCGCTTCCACGTCGCCATGGCCGGCGCCCTGGGCATCGGCGGCGACCTCACCGCCTGGACCGAGGACGAGCTGATGGAGGCCGCCGAGCTGGTGGCCGCGTACAAGGAGGCCCGAACGGTGATCCAGCACGGCACGCCCTTCCGGCTGCGCGGCGACGGCACGCTCACCGCGGTCGAGTACCGCCACGAGAACGAGCACGTCGTCCTCGCCTGGTGCCCCACCCGCCGGTTCGGCCACCAGCCCGCACCCCTGCACCTGGCCGCCGTCCAGGCCGACGCCGTCTACCGCAACCGGGACACCGGAGCCACCCATCCCGGCGCCCTGCTGCTGTACTCCGGGCTCCCCCTCGACCTGCCCCCGGGCGATCACGCCAGCGCCCTCGTACGCCTGCAACGACTGAGTTAGGAAGGACACCGTGGCCCACTTCGACCTGCCCCTCGAGCAGCTGCGCGCGTACCGCCCTCACCGCGCCGAGCCGGACGACTTCGACGCGTTCTGGCACGCGACGCTGTCCGCCGCGGCCGAGCACGACCTGGCGCCGCAGTTCACGCGCTACGACGCCCTGTTGCCCGGGGTACACGTGCACGATGTCCGGTTCGCCGGCCACGACGGACAGCGGGTGGCGGGCTGGTTCCTCACGCCCGCGACCTTCTCCGGGCCGCTGCCCTGCGTCGTGCAGTTCATCGGCTACGGCGGCGGCCGGGGCCGGCCGCACGAGTGGCTGCTGTGGCCCGCGGCCGGCTACGCGGTCCTCGTCGTGGACTCCCGCGGTCAGGGCGACGGGGACACCCCCGACCTGCCGGGCGGCGACACCCCCCACCACACCGGCCTGCTCACCCGCGGCGTGCTGAGCCCCGAGCAGTACTACTACCGCAGGCTGTTCACCGACGCGGTCCGGGCGGTGGACGCGGCTGCCACCCGCCCGGACGTGGACACCGACCAGATCATCGTCGCCGGCGCCAGCCAGGGCGGCGGCATCGCCCAGGCCGTCGCCGGCCTGCACCCCCGGGTCCGGGCCGCCCTCATCGACGTACCGTTCCTCACCCACTTCCGGCGCGCCACCGAGATTACCGACGCCTACCCCTACCGGGAACTGGCCGACTTCTGCGCGACGAACCGGGACCGGACCGAGCAGGTCTTCGACACGCTGGCGTACTTCGACGGCGTACACCTCGCGGCCCGGGCCACCGCGCCGGCGCTGTACTCGGTGGCGCTGATGGACGCGGTCTGCCCGCCGTCCACCGTCTTCGCCGCGTACAACCACTACGCCGGCCCGAAGGACATCACGATCTGGCCCTACAACGGGCACGAGGGCGGCGCCACGTTCCAGGCGCCGATCCAGCTGCGCTGGCTGCGCGACCTACTGGCAGGTGGGGCATGACCGGCGACCTCGTGCTGGCCTGGCCGCGGCCGGCGGCGAGCTGGTTCGAGGCGATCCCCGTCGGCAACGGCCGCCTCGGGGCCATGGTCTTCGGCGGCGTGCAGCGCAGCCGGTTCCAGGTCAACGACTCGACAGTCTGGTCCGGGACGCCGGCCGGCCCCGCGATCGGGCTGGCCGAGGTCCTCGCGGCGGGCGCGGGTCCGCGGCGGCTCGCCGAGGTGCGCCAGGCCATCCGCGGGGAGGACTACCGCCGGGCCGAGGCGCTGCTCATGTCGTTCGAGGGCCGCTACAGCCAGGAGTACCTGCCGTTCGTGGACCTGTCGATGTCGCTGGCCGCCGGACCGGGCGCGACCTACCGGGGCCGGACGCTGAACCTCGACACCGGCGTCGTCGCCGAGACGATCGACCTCGGCGACGGGCGCACCGTCGAACGGCGCACCTGGGCGAGCCGGCCGGCGCAGGCGCTGTGCGTCTCGGTCACGGTCGACGGCGGTACCGCGGACCTGAGCCTCGAGCTGTCCTCGCCCCTGCGCGTCGTGTACCGCGCAACGACCCCCGCGGGCATCGTCGTGGGCGTCGAGGTGCCCCTCGACGGCGCGCCGCGGCACGAGGAGGGCGTCAAGGATCCGCTGCGGTACGCCGAGCCCGGCACCGGCGGCTACGACCCGTTCGCCGCGGCCGCCGTCCGCATCGACACCGACGGCACCGTGGACGTGACCGGCGGCACCTGGTCCGTGCGCGGCATGACGCGCGCCCTCGTGACCCTGTCGAGCGCCACCGCCGCGGGCGACTTCTGGACGAACTCGCCACCCGCGGGCCGCAGACAGCACCTCGACGACGCGGCGCGGCGGGCCGCGGCGGCCCTCCGGACCCACGATTGCGACCTGCGTGACCTGCTCGGCGGCACGCGCCTCACGGTCGGGCCTCGCCGCGGCGGTACGCTCGACGTCGCCCGGGACGTCCTGGGCGGCACCGACGACGCCCTCGTCGCGACGGTCATGTTCCAGCTGGGCCGCTACCTGCTCGCGTCGGCGTCCCGCCCGGGCGGCGGCCCGCCGGCCAACCTGCAGGGCCTGTGGAACGCCGAGCTTCGCCCCGCCTGGTCGTCGAACTACACGCTCAACATCAACACGGAGATGAACTACTGGGGCGCCGAGCCCGCCGGCCTGAGCGAATGCCACCAGCCCCTGTTCGAGCTCATCGACCGTCTCGCGGTAACCGGGCGCGAGGTGAGCCGGCACCTCTACGGCGCCCGGGGCTGGGTGGCCCACCACAACACCGACATGTGGGGCTGGGCCCTGCCCGTCGGGATGGGGCACGGCAACCCCTCGTGGGCGATCTGGATGATGGGTGGCGTCTGGCTGACCCAGCACCTCTGGGACCACTTCGACTTCACCCAGGACACCGGCTTCCTGCGCGAGCGGGCCTGGCCGCTGATGCGCGGCTGCGCGGAGTTCTGCCTGGACTGGCTGGTCGACGACGGAGCCGGCCGGCTGGACACCATCCCCTCCACGTCGCCGGAGAACGCCTTCATCTCCCGCCACGGCACCGCCGAGTCCCTGTCGTACTCCACCACCATGGACATCGCGCTCATCCATGCCCTGTTCACGCGCTGCCTCGACGCGGCCGAACGCTTGGGACAGGCCGACGACCCGGTATGCCGGGAGATCCGCGACGCGCTGCCACGGCTGCGCCCACCGGCGATCACCGCCGACGGCCGGCTGCAGGAATGGGTCCACGACCATCCGGAGCAGGACCCCGTCCACCGGCACATGTCCCAGATGGTGACGGTCTACCCCCTCGGCCAGATCGACCCGGAGCTCACACCGGACCTCGCCGCGGCCGCCGCACGGCTGCTCGACTCCCGCGGGCCCGGCGCGATGGGATGGTCGTGGGCCTGGAAGATCGCGCTGCGGGCCCGGCTCGGCGACGCCCGGACGGCCCGGGAGCTCCTCCTGGAGGCGACCCGCCCGTTCGACGGCGACTCGACGACCGACGCGCCGGTCGACGGCTCGCGCTGGGGCGGCCTGCTGCCCAACCTCCTCAGCACCCACCCGCCGTTCCAGATCGACGGCAACTACGGGCTCATGGCCGCGATCCTGGAGCTGGTCGTGCAGAGCCACGGCGGCGTGATCCGCCTGCTCCCGGCCCTCCCGGCGCAGTGGCCCGACGGCTCGGCCCGGGGCGTGCGGTGCCGCGGCGGGTGGAGCGTCGACCTCGCGTGGCAGGGGGGCCGGCTCGCCTCGCTGACGGTCCGCGGCGGCCACCCGACCGGCACCCGGACGGCCGTGATCCGCCACGGCGGGCGAACCGTCGAGCTGGCCGTCCACGCGGGCGAGGAGGTCCACCTCGGAGCGGAGCTGGCTGAGCTAGTGCGATCCGCGACGAAGGCTTGACCGGTTACAAGCCGCGAGCGCCTGCCGGAGAATCGCCTGGACCGAGTCGAGGTCCCCGTAGCTGAGCTGGCGGGACAGTCCCGCGAGGTGCGCGCGGACCTCGACCAGTGCATCGCGCGGCGCGACCGGCCGGGTCGCGCCGCCCCGGATGCGCTGCAGGGCGCCGGCGCCGGCCAGGAGGCCCAGGTCGCGGTTGACCGTGGAGTTCGACGCGCCGGTGGCGTCGCGGATCTCGCGGGTGGTCACGTACTCCTGTTCGGCGAGCAGCCCCAGGATCTGCCGGTGGCGGCTCGCGGCCAGGACCGGTTCGTCGGGGTCGAACGGCGCGGCGGGCATCATCGTCCTCGCTTGGCGTTGCGGCAGTACCGGCCTGAGCCGCCGGGTGCCTGCTGATGCTGATGGTGCCGCCGAGCGTAGGTCCGCCGGTTCGCGGAAATCAATACTTGACGAAGTTAATTATTGCTTCTACGTTCCCGCTATGTTTCCGGACGCCGTGAGGTCACCGTTACGAACCCGTTCCGCGGCCGCCGTCCTGGCCGCCGCGCTGCTCGCGCTGACCGGCGCGAGCGCCCGCCCGGCGCAGGCCGCGCCGCCATCTGATCCGACGAGCCAGGCGCCGGCGACCGCCGACCCGTGGGCCACCCGGCCGTACATGGGCTGGAGCAGCTACAGCATGCAGGTGTACTCCGGGAACTCGAAGTGGATCACCGGCGACCAGCTCGTCCGGCAGTCCGACGCGATGCACGCCAAGCTGCAGCGGTACGGCTACGACTACATCAACGTCGATGCCGGCTGGAACGACGGGGTCGACGCCAACGGCCGGCCGAAGCCCAGCGCCACGCTCTACCCACAGGGTCTGCAGAAGGTCATCGACCACGTCCACGCGAACGGCCAGAAGTTCGGGCTGTACATGATCCCGGGCATCTCACCGGACGTCTACAACGCGAACCTGCCGATCGCCGGCGCGTCCGGCTGCACGACGCACGACATCGTCGCGCAGCCGCCGCGCCCCTCCGACTACTGGCACATCGGCTACAAGATCGACTTCTCGAACCCGTGCTCGCAGCGGTACATCGACTCGATCGTCGAGCTCTTCGGCCAGTGGGGCGTCAACTTCGTCAAGTTCGACAGCGTCACCCCCGGCTCCGGGGTGAGCGACCTGTCGCTCGACGCCCGCGACGACGTCGCCGCCTGGTCCTCGGCGCTCAAGGCCCGCAAGATCTGGTTCGAGCTGTCGTGGGCGGTCGACCCGAAGTACGCCGACTACTGGCGGTCCAAGGCCAACGGCTGGCGGGTCGAGTGGGACGTCGAGTGCTACTGCGCCAACGACGCGCTCACGAAGTGGGAGAACATCGCCCGGCTCTTCCCCGACGTGGCAGCCTGGTGGCGCAACGGCGGCAACGGCGGGTGGAACGACCTCGACTCGCTCGACGTCGGCAACGGCACCATGGACGGCCTGACCCGCGACGAGCGGCAGACCGCGACGACGCTGTGGGCGATCTCCGCCGCGCCGATGTACATCGGCAACGACCTGACGAACCTCGACTCCTACGGGCTGAGCCTGCTCACCAACCCGGAGGTGATCGGCGTCGACCAGGGCGGGACCCCGGCGCGGCCGGTCTCGACGGCGACGCAGCAGCAGGTCTGGTACGCGCTCAACGCCGACGGCAGCTACACCGTCGCGCTGTTCAACCTCGGCCGCACCGAGAAGGACGTCACGGCGAACTGGACGGACCTGGGCCTCACCGGCGCCGCCACCGTGCGCGACCTGTGGGCGCACCAGGACCTCGGCCGCTTCACCGGCCGGTTCACCGCCGCAGGGGTACCGATCCACGGCGTACGGCTGCTCAGGGTGACCCCGCAGCCCGGCGCCACCGTCGCCGTCAACGACGACGCCCTGCGGGTCGGCTACAGCGGCGAATGGACCCGCGACGGCGTCGCCGCCACCGCGCAGCCGCTCACCCTGACCGTGACCGACACCGGCACCCCCGCCCCGCCCTCGACGACCGGCCCGGTCCGCACGATCACCCACGACGACACCGACCCGGGCATCGCCTACGTGGGATCGTGGTCGCAGAGCACCGGCCGCGGGCTCGGCGACTACAGCGACGGCGTGCACTACACCGAGCGCGACGGCGACTCGTTCCTGTACACCTTCCAGGGCACCGGCGTCTCCTATCTCACCGAGCTGGACACCTCGCAGGGCAACGTCGACATCTACATCGACAACCAGCTCATGAAGACCGTGAACACCGGCCGCGACCCGGGCCAGCCCCGCCTCGCGCAGCAGACCGTGTACACCGTGAACGACCTGCCCAACGGCAGCCACACGCTCAAGGCCGTCAAGAAGTCCGGCGCCTTCATGCTGCTCGACCGGATCGACGTGCTCCAGCCGAGCCTCATCGACCCGCCGACGGCGTCGTTCGACACGAAGGCCCCGGCGGACGTGCAGGTGCGGCTCCTGCGCAGCGGCAGCGAGCTCACCGGCGTCTCGCGCGGCGGCACCGCCCTCAGGCAGGGCACCGACTACACCCTGTCGGGTTCGACCGTGACCCTGCGCTCGGCGTACCTCGCCGGGCTCCCGCTCGGCGCGGCGCAGCTGGACTTCGCGTTCCGCGGCGACTACCTCGACGACGTGCACGCCACCACGCACAACGGCGACGCCGTCTCGTACACCTTCCGGGGCACCGGCCTCGACTGGATCACGGCCACCGCCCCCGACCAGGGCCTCGTCGACATCTACATCGACGGCAAGCTCGCCAAGCGCGTGGACACCCACGGTGACGCACGGGCAACACAGCAGCAGGTGTACAGCGTCGCCGGTCTCGGCAACGGGCAGCACACCTTCCGGGCCGTGAAGGCGTCGGGCGATGTGATGCGCACCGACGTCATCCGCTACACGACCCGATGATCCGCAGGAGGGCCGGACGCCACCGCGGCGTCCGGCCGTCCACCGCACCTTCGGCGACGTCCGACCGACCTTCGAAGTGCGGCGAGTACGAGTCCGAACGTGCCGTAGAGCGCGCTCGTGTGGCTGAGCCGGGCGGAGACGAATCGTGCGCCTACGGTCTGCAATGCCATCCAGGCGGTCCCGGCGATCAGCCCGCCGGCGACGACTTGGCGCACGGACAGCGAGGTGTTCCAGGTGCCGAGCCGGGAGGAGCACATGCGCCGGCACTCCCATCGGGCGACCGGTTTCGAGGTCGAGGCGGAGCGCCGGGCGTACACGCTCGCCGCGACCGCTCCCGAGGTCGCGCACCTGCTGCCGGCCGGTGCCCGCTCGGGGCACCCGCTGCCGGCCGGTGCCCCCCGAACGAACGTTGAGCGGCGGTCAGCCGGGCAGGATCGCGGAGTACTCCCGCGGCAGCTGCGCCACCGTGTCGCGGTACTCCTTCTCCACCACGTAACCGCGCACATCGTCGCGGACCGCGTCGCGGTCCCAGCCAGGGCTGCACAGCAACTCCTGCATACCGTCCGGCGAACCATCACCAGCCTGCTCCGCCAGGGTCCACCCATTACGCCGTTCCAACGGCGCCAACAACCCCCGCACATAAGCGAACGCTCGCTTCCGCGGCTCCACCCGCCCGAACCGCCCCGCGACCAGCGCGAACAGATCCTCAAGCGCAGCGTTCCACGACTCCACCACCCCAACACTGACCACAATGGATACTAGCGATCCACGACCGACCACTACAAAACGCCGTCGCAGTATTAAAGATCTTTCGATATTGAGGTGAGTCGTTGCGGGCTGATCGTGTTGCCGGGTACGAGAATCGGTGGCATGTCGGTCTCTGCACAGCCGGCGGGTCGGCGTGGTGCCGCTCGTCTGGATGTTGATGTGTTGCGGCAGCGCCGGATTCGGGCGGCGGAGTTGTTCGAGGACGGCGCGCGGCAGGCCGATGTGGTGACGCAACTGGGGGTCTCTGCGCAGACCGCGTCGCGGTGGCATCGGGCGTGGCGGGCCGGCGGCCGGGAGGCCCTGACCGGCGCGCAGCGACTGGGGCGTACGCCGCGGCTGTCGGACGAGCAACTGTCCGAAGTGGAGTCGGCACTGCTGGCCGGGCCGAAGGCCAGCGGGTTCGGCACCGACCTGTGGACCCTCGCCCGGGTGGCGGACGTGATCGAACGGGTCACCAGCGTGCGGTACGGGCCGACGCAGACCTGGACAATCCTGCGGCAGCGCCTCGGCTGGACCCGGCAGCGCCCGGCCCGGCGGGCCGTCGAACGGGACGACGCAGCGATCGAAGCGTGGGTCAAGCAGGACTGGCCCAGGATCAAAAGGGGGCCCGGCGACGGGGAGCGTGGATCTGTTTCCAGGACGAGAGCGGCTTCTCGCTCCTGCCCGTAGTCCGCGGCACCTGGGCACCGCGCGGGCAGACACCCGTGTTGCGGCACCGGTTCTCCTGGTCGCGGATGTCCATGGCCGGTGTGCTGGCCTACCGGCCCGACCGCTCCCGGGCCAAGCTGATCTTCCAGACCAAACCCGGCAGCTACAACACCGAAAGCCTCATCACGTTCCTCACCCAGCTGCGCCGGCACCTGCGCGGCAAGCCGATCGTGCTGATCTGGGACGGGCTGTCCGCGCACCGGTCCAAGGACATGAAGGCATGGCTGGCCACCCAGCAGCACTGGCTGACCGTCGAAGCACTGCCCGGCTACGCCCACGACCTCAACCCCATGGAACTGGTCTGGGGCAACCTCAAAGCCACCGAACTGGCCAACCTGTGCCCCGACATCCTCAACGACGCCGACACCGCCGTCCACACCGGCCTGCACCGGATCGGCAGCAGCTACCAACTGTGCTTCAACTTCCTCGACCACACCGGCCTACGTCTCTGACCATCACTCAAATACCGAAAGATCTTTAAGAGGGAATCCGGTGCAGAACCGGGACTGCCCGCAGCGGTGAGTGGGAACGAAAGCCGTCAACAAAGCACTGGGCCACACGGCCTGGGAAGCGACGGCCGGTAGGTGACCTTTCGGTCGCGCCCACGAGTCCGAAGACCTGCCCGCGCTGCGCACACCGCCGGTGTGCGCCGCCGACGACCTCTCGGGCGGGTCAGGGCGGAAGCGGTACGGCCGCCCTTTTGGGCCGTATCCCTGCCTCCCTCCTTCCCGAGCGCCGTCGGGCACTTCGAGGGAACGAAACGTCTGGTGGCTCCTGCATTCGGGCAGAGCACCGTGCTCGGCTACCCACGCATCGGCGGGAACCGGGAACTGAAGACAGGCCGTCGAGGCGTACTGGGCGGCCGGGAAGATCGACGCCGCCGCGCTGGGACAGACCGCGGCCGGGTTGCGGGCCGAGGTCTGGCAGACGCTGCGCGACGCCGGGGTTGGCCGCGATCCCGTCCAACACGTTCTCGTACTACGACCACGTCCTGGACACCGCCGTCGCCGTCGGCGCGGTCCCGGCATGCTTCGCCCGGCTCGGCCGGTCCGAGCTGGACACATACTTCGCGATGGCCCGCGGCGTCGACGCCGAGCCGGCGCTGGAGCTGACGAAGTGGTTCGACACCAACTACCACTACCTGGTGCCGAGATCGGCCCGGACACCGCGTTCGCGGCCAATCCGGTCAAGGCCCTCGGCGAGATCGCCGAGGCCGCCGCCCTGGGCATCGCCACCCGGCCGGTGCTGCTCGGCCCGGCCACGTTTCTGCTCCTGGCCAAGGGCGAGGACCCGTTCGCCCGCCTCGACGACCTCGTCGAGGTCTACGCGCAAATCCTCGCCGTCCTGGCCGCCACCGGCGTCGCCTGGGTACAGCTGGACGAGCGCGCCTACGTCGCCGACCGCACCCCGGAGGAGATCGACGGGCTACGCCCGCCTACACCCGCCTTGGCGAGCTCACCGACCGGCCGCAGATCTTCGTCGCCACGTACTTCGGCGACCTTGGTGACGCTCTGTCGGCGCTGCTGGCCAACTCGGTCGAGGCGATCGGTGTGGACCTCGTCGCCGGGCCCGGCAACCTCGACCGGCTCGCCGCCGCAGGCCACTCCCCGCGCGTGCCGTCCCACGAGGAGGTCGTCCAGGCGCTGCGGCGAGCAGTCGCGGCCGTCCCGGCCCGACGCCTGTGGGTCAATCCCGACTGCGGCCTGAAGACCCGCGGCTATGCCGAGGTCGAGGCGTCACTGTTGCACTTTTGTCGCGGCCGTCGCCGAGGTCCGCGCGAGCTGATCGTCCGCATTCCCGGGCGGTCGCGCGTCGCTGCGGCGGGCCGGCACGTTCAGCCCGAAGTGACCGCGTCAGTCGGTCGTCGGGCGGACCAGGCCGGTGTTGTACGCGGCGATGACGAGCTGGGCCCGGTCGCGGGCGGCGAGCTTCATCAGCAGCCGGCTGACGTGGGCCTTCGCGGTGGACAGGCTGACATGCAGGTGCGCGGCGATCTCGGCGTTGGACAGGCCGAGGCCGACCAGGGTCAGCACCTCCCGCTCCCGGTCGGTGGTGTTGTCCAGGTCGGCGACCGGCTGCCGGCCGGGCTCCGGGCGGCGGACGAACTCCTCGATGAGCCGCCGGGTGACGCTCGGCGCGAGCAATGACTCGCCGGAGGCGACGACGCGGATCGCGGTGAGCAGGTCGGCCGGGCGGGTGTCCTTGAGCAGGAAGCCGCTGGCGCCGTTGCGGAGGGCGGCGAAGACGTACTCGTCGACGTCGAACGTGGTGAGGATGATGACCCTCACCGCGGCGAGGTTCGGCCGGGTGCAGATCTGCCGGGTCGCCTCGATTCCGTCCAGGCCGGGCATCCGGACGTCCATGAGCACGACGTCGGGCCGTTCCCGGGCCGCGAGGTCGACCGCGTCGGCGCCAGTGGCGGCCTCGCCGACGGCGGTGAGGTCGGGCGCGGTGTCGACCAGGACCCGGATGCTGCCGCGGACCAGCGTCTGGTCGTCGGCGACCACCACGCGGATCACGCGGCCTCCGCCCGGGGGATCGCGAACGTGGCGACGACCTGGAAGCCCGGGCGGTCGGGCGACGGGCCGGCCTGCAGGGTCCCGCCGTACATGCGGGTCCGCTCCCGCATCCCGGTGATGCCGTGGCCGGCAGCGGCGGCTCCGCCCCGTCCCTCGTCGCTCACCCGCACCGTGACCAGGGACGGGCCGCGGTCGATGCACACCCGGCAGCGATCGGTCGCGGCGTGCTTGATGACATTGGTGACGGCCTCCTGCACGACACGATAAGCGGCCAGATCCACGCCGGCGGGCAGCCCGCCCGGCTCGCCGGTGACCTCCAGGGCGACGTGGACGCCGGCGGTGGCGGCCTGGGCGACCAGCGCCGGCACGTCGGCGAGGCCCGGGGCCGGCCGGGCCGGTTCCTCCGGATCGCGCAGCACCCCGAGCAGCGCCCGCATCTCCTGCAGCGCGGCCCGGCTCATCTCCTCGATGGAGGCCAGCGCCCGGCGCGCCTCCTCGGGGCGTTCGGCGGCCACGTGGTTGGCCACACCGGACTGCAGCGCGATCACGCTCATCGAGTGGGCGACAACGTCGTGCAGCTCGCGCGCGATCCGCAGGCGCTCGTCGGTCAGCCGGCGCTCGGCCCGCTGCTCGTTGTGCAGGCGCTGATGCTGTACCGCATAGCCGATGACCCACGCGATCGACACCAGCAGCGCGCCCTCCAACAGCGATCCGACCCGGTTCGGGCCGGGCCGGGCCAGCGGGGCGGCGACGACGCCGACCGCGCCGGCGAGCAAGGTGCCGGCCAGCACCCACAGCGCCACGCGGCGGGGGAAGCGCAGCGGGATCAGGTACATCACGAAGGCGACCACCACCCACGGCAGCGGGAACGCGCCTGCGCCCAGGGCGACCGGCCCGGCGAGCAGCGCGACGCCGAGCGCGACCACTGGCCGCCGGCGCCGCAGCGCCCCGGCGGCCAGCGCCGCCGCCAGGCCGGCCCAGAACGCCCAGGATGGCCCCTGCGGCCCGGCCGCCGCCCGCGTCGGCACCGCGGAGCCGACCAGCAGTACCAGCGCGGTCACGCAGTCGATCGCAACCCACTGCGCGGCGCTGAGGCGATCGGTCGGGTGGAGCCGCATACGGATCACGCTAACGCCCCGCGCGGTTCGGTGTCGTCGGACCACGGACCGATGCCGTGGGGTGTACTCCAGGCTGAACGGCGGCGCGAAAGTCCGGACCCGGGCCCGACGACGGGCGCAGCGCCCGCGGCGCACGGTGGTACCGACGACACCGACGGCAAGGAGGACCCCACGATGACGGCTGCCATCGACGCCCGCGGCCTGGGCAAGCGCTACCAGGGCCGGTGGGCCCTGCAGGAATGCACGATGTCGATCCCGGCCGGGCACGTGGTCGGGCTCGTCGGGCCCAACGGCGCCGGCAAGAGCACGCTGGTGAACCTCGCGGTCGGGCTGCTCGCCCCGACCGGTGGCACCGTGCGCGTGTTCGGCGGGCCGCCCGGGGCGAGCCGGGCCCGGATCGGGTTCGTCGCCCAGGACGCGCCGCTGTACGCCGGGCTGTCGGTCGCCGACCATCTCACCCTGGGCGCGCGGCTCAACCCCGCCTGGGATCCGGCGTACGCCGCCGGCCGCGTGCGGCGGCTGGGACTGGACCGCCGCCGGCGGGCCGGGCGCCTGTCCGGCGGGCAGCGCGCGCAGCTCGCGCTGACGCTGGCCCTGGCCAAGCGCCCGGACCTGCTCGTGCTCGACGAACCGGTGGCCAGCCTCGACCCGCTGGCCCGGCGCGACTTCCTCGACGACCTGGCCGGGGCGGTCGCCGCCCGGGCCGCGAGCGTCGTGCTGTCCTCGCACCTCGTGACCGACCTGGAGCGGATCTGCGACCACCTGATCGTCCTCGGCGCCGGCCGGGTGCAGCTGGCCGGGCGCATCGCCGACCTGCTCGCCACCCGGCCGGACGGCACGACGCTGGAGGACCTCGTCCTGACCACGCTGCGCCGAGTCCGGCCCGCCGAAACGGAGACCATCGCATGATCTGGCTGACCTGGCGACGGTTCCGCGCCCAGGCCTGGGCCGCGCTCGGCGGCCTGGCCGCGCTCGTCGCCGTCCTCGCCGTCACCGGGCCGCGCCTCGCCCATCTGCACGCAAGCAGCGGCCTGGACACCTGCGCCGCCGCCGGCGACTGCACCGCCGCGCAGCGCGCGTTCGCCGCCGGGGTCAAGGCCGACGACGTGTACCCGCTGGTGTTCTTCGCCGGGATCGCGCTGGTGTACCTCGCGCCGGTGCTGATTGGCCTGTTCTGGGGGGCGCCGCTGCTCGCCCGGGAACTCGAGGCGGGCACGCTCCGCCTGGTGTGGACCCAGAGCGTCGGCCGCGTCCGCTGGCTGGCCGTCATGCTCGGCCTGGCCGGCGGGGCCGCGTTGCTGGTCACCGCCCTGCTCAGCTGGGCGATCACCCGGTGGTCCGGCCCCATCGACCACGCCGACGGCCTGCCCGGCGCGGACCAGGGCCTCGACCTGCCCAACCGGTTCATACCGCTGCTGTTCGGCGCGCGCGACCTCGCCCCGGTCGGCTACGCCGCGTTCGCCTTCACCGTCGGCGTCGCCGCCGGCGCGCTGGTGCGCCGGACCGTCCCGGCCATGGCGGTCACGCTCGCCGTCCTCGCCGCCGTGCAGCTGATCGTCCCCACCGTCGTCCGCGAGCACTACCGCCCCGCGCAGACCGCCCTGGTGCCGCTCACCCTCGATGCTGGCAAGCCCCAGGCGATCACGATCGACGGCGGGAGCCTGACGGTGTCCACCCCGGTCAGCATCCCCGGTGGCTGGATCGTCTCGGTCCGAACCGTCGACCCGGCCGGCCGGCCGTTCACCGGGCCGGCCCCGGCGATCTGCCTCGACCGGGCCAGCACCCCGACCGCCTGCGACGACGCGATCAACCAGCTGCACCTGCAGCAGCTCGTCGCCTACCAGCCCGGGACGCGCTACTGGCAGTTCCAGTGGTACGAGACATCCGCCTACGTGCTCCTGGCGCTGTTGCTGTCGGGCGCCCTGCTCCGCAACGTCCGGCGCCTACGCCCGGTCTGAGGCGCCCGGACGCACGGCGACGTCCTCCTGTGGGCCGGGGGCGCCGGTGTTCAACTCGGCACCAGATGTATTTCCAACCGTCGATCAATTGTCCTGCGCATGGAATCGCGTTTTCGGGCCGGGCTTCTCGGCGCCGTCCTGGCGCTCGCCGGGGAGCGGTCGTCTCGGGTGGTGGGGCGGCCGGTGCGGCCACACCGTCGCAGTTCACGGTGGTCAATGGGGCAATCTGGACCGCCACCGGTACACCGGTGCCCGCCTCCGGCACGCACGCCTCGCTCTGGGCCAACTCCAGCTACGCCACCACCACGATCCAGGGCGCGGGGCGGGTGCAGATCGGGGACATAGGCGACAACTGCGAGGGGTGGCCCACCGTCGATGTGACCGTCGCCGGGCGCACCACGATCGTCAGCGCCACGCAGTACGGGACGTATCGGGTCGGTCCGGCCTGGCCGGCCGGCATCCACGACGTGAAGATCCAGCTCGTCCGGTCAGGATGCCGAGCCGGACGCAGCTGCCGGCGTTCGCGGTAGCGCGCAGGGTTCACGGTCGCCGCGCCCGACCGTCCACTCACGACAGACCGGGGTTACGCGCCGTCGCTACAGTCCTCCGGACGGCGGCGCCAGGAGAGCCGCCACGCGCCGTACGGTTGCGGAGCCGTCGAATCCAAGGCCGTCCGGGTCTAATACTGCAACGGCACTTGGGTTCTTCGTTGCCAGTGACATTGCTGGGCTTGCCACCGGCGGCGGCGTCGGAACAGTGACCAGGCGATGGTGTGGTCGTTGTCTGGGTGGCGGCTGTTGAGGAGCGCGCCGATCAGGCGGCGGGCTTCGGGGACGGTGATCGCGATGAGCTGGTCACGGTTGGTGCTGGTTCCCCTTTTTGGTGTTCGGCGGCGCGGACTGCGGCGAGCCAGGCCAGGGCGAGCATCGATGGGTGATGTGGCGTACCAGCCGCGCCAGGTGCGGACCTGGTAGTGGTCCAGGCCGGTTTCCTGTTTGGCTTGCTTGAAGCATTCCTCGACTGGCCAGCGGCGGCCGGCGACCCAGGTCAGGGTGGCGAGGGTGGTGCGCCGCGGGGCGTAGCAGATGTAGTAGGCGATCTTGGTTGGGTCGGTGATGCTGCGTCTGGCGAGGAGCCAGTGCCCGCGCCCGGGTGTCCACCACGGCCGGATCGGCAACGCCCGCCCCGCCACACTGGCATACGCCAGGAACACGCCAATCTGGCAGTTGCCGATCTTGCCGCTCGTCCCGGTGTACTGCCGCTGCACTCCCGCCGAGGTCCTGCCCTTCTTGACGAATCCGGTTGCGTCGACGACCAGCACCCCGCGAGGATCGCCGATCGCCGCGAGCACACCCGAACGAACCTCGTCACGGACCGCCGCACGGTCGAAACACGGACTGCACAACAACCCCTATCCGCCCGACTGAACCAGTGCGAGAACCCCAAGAAGTACTCCCGAAAATCCTCGTCCCAGCCCTCGACCTGCTCAACCGTCACCACACCCGGCAAGCGACCCACAACCACACGAGGTAGCGACCCGCCGTTGCAGTACTAAGGCGGCCGCCGGGCCGGAATACGGCAGGTGCCTCATGTGCGCCGGGCCTCCTTAGGCGCACGGTGGAGCGGTATCCGGGGTATCGATGGGAGCGATCATGATTGAGTGGCAGCCGCGGCGCCGCGCGGCTCGGCACGGGCGAGCGGCCGGCACGGTCCTGTGCCTCGTCGCCGGCATCCTGGCCGTCGCGGCGGGGCGGGCGGACGCGGCGAGCCTGGCGCCCCAGGTGTACCTGGACGCTCGCACCGGCGCCGACACCAATGCCTGCACCGCCGCCGCGCCGTGCGCGTCGCTCGGCCGGGCGCTCGCGAGGGTCGCACCGGGCGGCGTGATCCGGCTCGCCGCGGGCATCTACGCCGGTACGACGGTGGTGCCCGCCGGGTCGAACGTGACGATCGCGGGCGCGGGCGCGACGACGACCTCGCTGCACGGCATGCTGGCCGGCACCGTGCTCACCGTGCCGGCCACGGCGACGGTCCGGCTCGTCGACGTCACCGTGTTCGGCGGCAAGAGCGCCGGGGACGGCGGTGGCATCGCGAACCGGGGGGACCTGACCCTGCAACGCGCCCGGGTCAGCTTCAACAACGCGGTGCGCGGTGCCGGCGTCTTCAGCGACGCCGGCAGCCGGCTCACCGTCGTGGACAGCCGCGTCGACACCAACCAGGCCGGCGCCCCCGACCAGACCGGCGTCGGCGGGGGCATCTTGTTCGCCGGCGGCACGCTGTCGGTCAGCGGTTCCACCGTGGATGACAACACCGTGCTCGCCGGGGGCCGAGGGGCGGGCCTGACCGTGGCCGATTCGGTCACGGCGAGCATCACCAACTCCACCATCACCCGCAACCTCGGCGCCGAGCGGGGCGGCGGCATCGAGTCGGGCGGCGCGCAGCTGACGCTGCGGCATGTCACCATCACCGCCAACAGCGGCCGGACCGCGGGAAACTTCTTCATGGGGTGGACGACCGTGCTCGCCTCCGTGATCGCCGACAACACGGGTCAGAACTGCGTCCGGTACATGTACGCCGACAACGGCAGCGCATACGACGTCGCCACCGACGACACGTGTCAGTTCCTGCGGAGCTCGACGGTGACCGCGCCCGCGAACGTCACCGGCACCCTGCAGGACAACGGCGGCTCGACGCCGACGCACCTGCTGCCCTACGACAGCGCCGCGCGCGGTGCCGTCCCGATCGGCAGCGGTCTGTGCGAGGGCACCGACCAGCGCGGCCGGCCGTGGCGCAGCCCCGGCGCGAGCGGCTGCGACGCCGGCGCGGTGCAGTCCCCGCCGGACCTGCAGCCGTCCGCCGCCGAGCTGGACTTCGGGATGCACGGCGTCGGCGAGCACGCCACCGCGACCGCCACCGTCACCAACGCCGGCCCCGCTGCGGTCCGGCTGGGCACGGTCACCGCCACCGCGGGCTACCAGGTCACCGGCCGCTGCGACACCGACGCGGTCGCACCCGGTCAGAGCTGCGCCCTCCAGCTGCAGCTCACGACGGTCCTGGGGCCCTCCGAGGGAACCCTGAACGTCGACTACTACGACGCGGAGACCCGCCACACCGTGACGATCTCCCTCGACGGCGCCGGCACCGACGTGCCCGTCAACGTGACCCCGCCGGCCATCACCGCCGAGCCCCACCCCGGCGTCACGGTGGCCGCCGACCCCGGCCGATGGGCCGGCCTGCAACCGATGGACCTGCGGTACGAGTGGTGGCGCTGCGACAACGACGGCGCCGACAACTGCACCGAGCTGCTCGGCACCGAAGCGACCTACACCCCGACCGACGCCGACCTGTACTGGCAGCTCCGCCTGAAGGTCATCGCCGGCAACGCGGCCGGGGTGCGGGCGGCCGACGGCACCGGCCGGATCGTGACCGCCTGACCCGCACCGCCGGATCGTCCTGTTCCCACCCACCATCCACAAGGGAGTGTCATGAGGAAGTCATCGGCCGTGGTCGCGTCGGCGACCGGCATCGGCGCGCTGCTGGCCGGGGCCACCGCGTACGCCGCCTTCAACACCGTCACCTCGGTCAGCACGACGCACCAGGCGGCGACGGTGACGCCGCTGACGGTCGTGTCGACCGACACCGACTACGAGGGCGACCAGACCGCGCTCTGGCCGGGCCACCCCGCCGACGTGCTGATCACGGTGGCCAACGCCAACGAGGTGCCGGTCAGGATCGTGCACATCAACACGGTCCAGTGGGCCCCCAGCCCGTCCTGCAAAGACCTCGGCTACTACGAGATCCGCACCAACGACCTGGCCACCGGCCAGATCGTGCCGGCCCGCACCGCGAGCGGGCCCGGACAGCTGACGCTCCGGCTGGCCGGTGCGGTCACCCTCTCGGCCACGGCACCCGACAGCTGCCAGGGCACCAAGGTGACCGTCAACTGGACGGTCGCAGGCGAGACCGCATGAGCCTCGTCGCGCGAGGATGAGTCCTTTGTCCGATAGTGCCGTGGTACGGATCGGCAATAGGGTATTTGCCGTGAGCCACGAACTGGTCAGCCCCGTCCTGGTCGGTCGCCGCGACGAGCTGGTCCGGCTGCGGTCGCTGCTCGACCAGGCGATCGGGGGCGAGCCGGCGGTGGCGCTGCTCGCCGGTGAGGCGGGTGTCGGCAAGACCCGGCTGGTCCAGGAGATCACCCGGGTCGCGTCCGAGCGTGGGGTGCGGGTGCTCAGCGGCGGCTGTGCGGAGCTCGGCGGGGAGGGCGTTCCGCTCGCGCCGCTGGTCGACGTCCTGCGTGCGGTGGCGCGCTCCACCCCGGCCGACGATCTGGACCGCTGTTTCGGTGCGGCCCGTCGTGAGTTCGCGCGGCTGTTGCCGGAGCTGGATCCGCAGGCCGCGGGCGCGCCGGTGCGGGAGGGCTCGGCGGCGCAGTTGCGGGAGCACGTCCTGGCGCTGATCACGCGGCTCACGGCCGGGCGGCCGATGCTGCTGGTCGTGGAGGATCTGCACTGGGCCGACCGCTCCACCCGGGACCTGGTGGTGTTCCTGGTCCAGACGCTGCGCGAGCTGGGTGTGCTGCTGGTGCTGACGTACCGCTCCGACGAGCTGCACCGCCGCCATCCGCTGCGCCCGGTGGTCACCGCCTGGGAACGGGTCCGGATCGTCGAACGCATCGACGTGGAGCGGTTCAGCCGGGCCGAGGTCGCCGCCCAGCTGCACGCGATCCGGCATAGCGCGCCGACCGCCCAGTTCATCGATGTGGTGTTCCGGCGGTCGCAGGGCAATGCGTTCCTGGTCGAGGAGGTCCTGGCCGCCGCGGACGGCGGTGCCGGCGCGGGCGACATCTCGCCGTCGCTGCGCGATGTGCTCCTGGCCCGGACCGAGACCGTGTCCGACGCGGCCCAGCGGGTCCTGCGAACGGCCGCCGCAGCCGGTCCGCGGGTGGCGGACCGGCTCCTCGCGGCGGTGGCCGGGATGCCGGAGTCCGAGCTGTATCCCGCGTTGCGGGAGGCGGTCGAGCACCACCTGCTCGTGGTCGACGACAGCGGTCGCGGCTACACGTTCCGTCATGCGTTGACCCGTGACGCGCTCTACGACGACATGCTGCCCGGCGAGCGGGTCCGGTTGCACACCGCCTACGGCGAGGCTTTGTCGCACGATCCGAAGCTGCTCGACGATGACCGCGGCGTCGCGGCGACCCTGGCGCATCACTGGTACGCCGCGCTGGACCTGCCCCGGGCCCTGTCCGCGTCGGTGCAGGCGGGCCGGCAGGCCGGCGCCGGGTACACCCCGGCCGAGGCGTTGCGCCACCTGGAGCGGGCGTTGCAGATCTGGCCCCGGGTCCCCGACGCAGCCGAATGCGCCGGCCTGGACTGGACCCATCTGAGTCTCCTGGCCGCCGAGGCCGCGTGGGGCGCGGGCGAGTCCGGCCGTGCGCTGTCCATCGTGGACCAGGTGCTGACCGACAGCGGGCTCGTCACCGACCCGCTGCGCCGCGCCCAGGTGATCGAGCGCAGGGCCAACGTCCTGCGCACGCTGGGCCGGGACGAGGAGGCCGCCGGCCAGCTCCGCGAGGCGCTGGCGCTGCTGCCGGCCCAGCCGATGACCACCACCCACGCCGTGGTGCTGGCGTCGCTGGCCAACTCCCTCATGCGCATCGACGAGGTCCGGCAGGGCCAAGAGATCGCCCGCAGCGCGGTGCAGGCGGCCGTTGCGGCCGGCGCACCCGCCCAGCAGGCGGACGCGCTGATCACCCTCGGCAGCGCCTCCGCCTACCTGGGCGATCCGCAGTCCGGACTCGCCGCGTTGCGGGACGGGCTCGCCCTCGCCGACCGCCTCGACCTGCACCAGGTGGCGCTGCGCGGCTACACCAACCTGTCGGACTGCCTGGAGCTGCTGGGCCGGCACGCCGAGGCCGCCGAGATCGCCACCGCCGGCATCACCCTGGCCACCCAGGTCGGTCACGCCCGCTCGATCGGGGCGATGCTGGTCGGCAACCTGGCCGAGCCGCTGCTGCGGATCGGCCGTTGGCGGGAGAGCCTCGATCTGATCACCGAGTCGCTCGCCGACGACCCCGACGGCGTCTTCGCCAGCGGGCTCCTACTGCTCCGCGGCGAGCTGCGGCTGTGGCAGGGCGACGCCGACGCGGCCGCCCACGACGTCCGGGAGGCCCGCCGCCAGCTCGGCGGCGGCACGGAGATCCAGTTCACCGCCCCGATGGTGTACATCGAGGCCGAGCTGGCCCGCGCCCGCGGCGACCTCGACGACGCCCGGGAACGCGTCCGGGCCTCGCTGGCCGGGCCGGTCACCGGTTTCGGGGTGCGGTACGCGTGGCCCCTGCTGTGGCTCGGCCTGCGCATCGAGGCCGACGCCGCCACGCCCGGCGCCGCGGACAGCGCCCGGCGGCGCGAGACCCTGCACGCCCTGGCCGGCGCGCTGCGGGCCGGCACACCACCCGCCCGGGCCTACCAGTCCCTGATCGCCGCCGAGACCGCACGCCTCGACGGCCGGGACGAGGTCGGCGCCTGGCGCGCCGCGGCCGCCGCGACGGAGGCCGCCGAAGAGGCGTATCCCCGCTGCTACAGCCTCTTCCGCCTCGCGGAGGCCGAGGCCGCCGACCCGACGACCGGTCCGGAGGCGGCCACCGCCACCGCGGTGCGGGGGCTGCGCCTCGCCGTCGAACTGGCCGCCGGCACCGCCGACGACATCCGCGCCCTGGCCCGCCGCGCCCGCCTGCGGATCGAGCCGCCCGCGCCCAGCCCGTCCGCGGCTCGCTCCGACCTCCCGATCCAGCTCACCGGCCGGGAACGCGAGGTCCTCGCCCTGGTCGTGGAGGGCCGCTCCAACGGCCAGATCGCCGGCGAGCTGTACATCAGCCCCAAGACGGCCAGCGTCCACGTCTCCAACATCCTGGCCAAACTGGGCGTCTCCACCCGCACCGAGGCCGCCACGGTCGCCCACCGCAACGGCCTGCTGAGCACCTGACCGCCTAGTGCGGCAACGGCACGCAGCAGCGCACGAGTCGACACGCCAAGTGCCGTTGCAGTACTAACAAGTCCTAACAGAATGATCTAGGGACTTCCGTCCTTTGTGGACGATGATCTATAGTGTCGACCGTGCGGAAGGGCGAGCAGCCACCATGGATGGTGCCGGACGGGTTGTGGGAGCGGATCGAGCCGCTGTTGCCCCGGCACCCGCGGCGGTTGCGTAACCCCGGGCGGAAACGGGTGCCGGACCGGCAGGTGCTGTGCGGGATTCTGTTCGTGCTGTACACGGCGATCCCGTGGGAGTTCCTGCCGCAGGAGTTGGGCTTCGGGTCTGGGATGACCTGCTGGCGGCGGCTGGCCGAGTGGCACGAGGCCGGGGTCTGGCAACGTCTGCACGAGCTCCTGCTGGCCGAGCTACGCGCCGCGGACAAGCTCGACTGGTCCAAGGCGGTGATCGACGGCTCGCATGTGCGGGCCCTGAAGGGCGGCCCAAAACCGGACCGAGCCCGGTCGACCGCGCCAAGACCGGCTCGAAACACCACGTCATCACCGACGGCGCGGGCATCCCACTCGCCGTCAGCCTGACCGGCGGCAACCGCCACGACGTCACGCAGCTCCTGCCGTTGATCGACGCCATCCCGCCGATACGTGGCAAACGCGGCCGGCCCCGCCGACGCCCCGACAGCCTGTACGCCGACCGGGCCTACGACTTCGACATCTACCGCGACCGGGTCCGCGATCAGGGCATCACCCCCTACTTCGCCCGCCGCGGCGTCGAGCACGGCTCCGGGCTGGGCGTTCACCGCTGGGTGGTCGAGCAGACGGTCGCGCTGCTGCACTGGTTCCGCCGCCTCCGCATCCGCTGGGAGATCCGCGACGACATCCACGAAGCGTTCATGAGCCTCGCCTGCTCCATCATCTGCTACCGCCGACTCATCAAGTGATCATTCTGTTAGGACTTGTAAGGCGTGTTTGGTAAGCCGGGTCAGAGCCATTCGTTGATCGCGCTGATGGTGACGGCGGCTTGGTAGCGAACGGCGAGTTTGATGCCCCTATGGATGTCAAGCGGTTGAAGGCTGAGTTCGCGTGATCAGCTGGAAGAGCTCACGGGCGATGTAACGCTTGAGGCAACGGATGGCTTCGCGCCTGGTTTTGCCTTCGGCGGTGCGTCGTTGGATGTAGGTCTGGGTGCGATGGTCCCAGCGGAGCCTGGCGATGGTGATGGTGTAGAGGGCGGAGTTTGCGCGGCGGTCGCCGCCTCGGTTGAGGCGGCGGCGTTGGGTTTTGCCGGATGAGGCTTCGATCGGGCTGACGCCGCAGAGGGCGGCGAAAGCGGCCTCACTGGACATGCGCTCAGGGTTGTCGCCGGCGGCCAG
This sequence comes from Dactylosporangium sp. McL0621, assembly GCF_049995355.1. NCBI lineage: Bacteria > Bacillati > Actinomycetota > Actinomycetes > Micromonosporales > Micromonosporaceae > Dactylosporangium > Dactylosporangium sp. McL0621. The sequence continues at coordinate 5,150,397 of NZ_CP188259.1, read as the reverse complement.
GAGGAGTGCGCCGGCGGTGTCCGGCCCGACGCCGTATTGCTGGAGCAGGGTTGGTGTGTGCGTGTCGATCGCTTCGGTGATTCGAGCGGTGGGATTTTCGATTTCGGTGGTGAGGTGGATGGTCCGGGCCGCGAGCAACTGCAGGGTGTAGGCGGCTGCGGATGCTGGGTCATTTGGTGTGGCGGTGCTCAGTTGCGCGCATCGGCGGACGAGTTTGGGGATACTGAGCCCGGACAGCAGGTCGCGCAGTGCTGGGTCGGCGCGGATCAGGACGGCTTTGAGTTGGTTGATCGCCTGGGTGCGGGACTTGGTTGCGGAGTCTTTCGCCAGCCGGAACATGCGCAGCATCTCGACTGGGCCGTCGCTGGACTTGGCCCGGGTCGTGGCCCGGCCGGACAGCACGGCACGGGCTGCGGCTTCGGCGTCGATGGCATCGGTCTTGCCGCGGCGGCGCCGTTCGCCGCGGTCGGGCTGGTTGACCTCAATTACCTCGACACCGGCTTGGAGCAGGTGCCGGGTCAGTGCGATGCCGTAGGAACCGGTGCACTCGACGCCGGCTCGGCGGACTCGTCCGAAGGTCCGTGCCCACTCGAGCAGTTGCCGATAGCCGACCGTGGTGGTCGGGAACGCGTTGGTGCCGGCGATTGCGCCCATCGGGGTGAGGACTGCAGCCACGTGCACGTCCTTGTGCGTGCCCACGCCGAGAACAACATCGGCGTCGTGCGCGTGACTGCTGGCAGTGAGGTCCGGCATGCTAGACACGGTCGGTCGGCTCCTGAGGGCTCGGGAACGGATGGGCCGTCACCGGGCCGGCAGGGCGGTCAGGACTGTGATGGTGCCTTGTTCGCAGCAAGGCCCCTATTGAGACACGTCGGCCGGTCCGGTGGCAGGACGTCGTCTCGGAGCTTCAGTCGACAGATCAAACTCAGGGCACGCAGGTTCCGGCCTGTCGTATCGCGGGTCAGACCGAAGCTCCGAAACGACCCATCAATATCCTCACAGTCGTACCTGGTTGCCATGCCGCGGTTGCGTTTGAGCTGGTTGATGCCGCACTCCACAGCGTGGCGCTGCTTGTAGGTCTCGGGGTCGAAGGCGGGTGGGCGGCCACCTTTCGACCCGAGCTTGCGTCGGTTCGCTGCGTGGTCGGCCTTGATCGGGATCGTCGCCCGGATCCCCTGGCGGCACAGGTAGGCACGGTTCGCCTTCCCCGCGTACGCCTTGTCGGCCAGGACTCGGTCGGGCCGGGTCCGCGGCCGGCCAGGGCCGAGGCGGGGCACTCGGATGCCCCGCAGGACCGGTACGAACTGTGGGCTGTCACCACGATGCCCGGCGGTCAGCAGCAGCGACAACACCTTGCGGCCCTGCTCGCACGCGAAGTGGACCTTCGTGGTCCGCCCGCCCCGTGACCGACCCAACGCGTGATCGTCCGGTTCCGTGTCCACCCCACCAGGCGGTTCCTTCTGCGAGCCACCGTCACGGCGCGCGCCAGCGGCGTGCTGGTGCGCCCGGACGCTGGTGGAATCGACGCTGACGTCCCACCGGATCCGGCCCGCGGCGTCGGCGTGCGCCTGCAAAGCGGTCAGCACCATCTGCCAGGTGCCGTCGCGTTGCCAGCGGCGGAACAACCAGTACAACGTCTGCCACGGCCCATACGCCGCCGGCACATCACGCCACGGCGCGCCGACCCGGACCCGCCACCGGATCCCATCGATCAATTGCCGCCTGCTCCACTTCAGCGGCCTACCCAGCACCGACACCGCAGGCAGCAGCGGCGCGAGCGCCGCCCACTGCGCGTCGGTAAGGTCATGCCGCCTCGTCACCGCTATGGTGTCCACGAGGTCTCCGGAATTTGGTGCGTCTTGGTCGATACACCAGATACCGGAGACCTCGCCGTCTATCGATCACCGCCACGCCGACACATGGCCGGCGATCGACATCCACTTACCAAACACGCCTTAGTACTCCAGCCGCACTTCCATTCGTGACGTCTATGCAGGTGGGGGGCGTTATGAGCGTGTTGGCCGGACCGGAGCAGGCTCGTTGATCGTCCTATGTAGACTGGCGCCTCGTGTCGATTGCGGCGGTTCCCGGTTGGCTGTCCGGCTTTGATGATCTGATGGCGGTTCTTGCGCCGCGGTTCGGTCGGGTGGAGCCGCGCCGTCAGGCGCGTAGTTACCTCCTCGGGTTGCTGTCGCCTTTGGCGGACAAGAACGGCTGGACCCTGGCCGAGGCAGCGGGTGACCGGACGCCGGACAAGATGCAGCGGCTGCTCAACGCTGCCTGCTGGGACGCGGACGCGGTCCGGGACGATCTGCGCGGCTATACCGCCGAACAGGTCGGTCACCCGGACGGGGTGCTCATTGTGGATGAGACCGGGTTCGTGAAGAAGGGCGTCCGGTCCGCGGGTGTGCAGCGGCAGTACTCGGGCACGGCCGGCCGGGTCGAGAACTGCCAGCTCGGGGTGTTCCTGGCCTATGCCAGCCCGCGGGGCCGGCTGCTGCTGGACCGTGAGCTCTATCTGCCTCGCACCTGGTGCGACGATCTGCCGCGCCGTCGGGATGCGGGCATCGGCGACGAGGTCCGCTTCGCGACCAAGCCGGCGCTGGGCCTGGGGATGCTCGCTCGCACGATGGACGCCGGTCTGCCCGCGAAGTGGGTCACCGCGGATGAGGCATACGGCAAGGACGCGAAGTTCCGGCACTGGCTGCAGCAACGCCGGACCGGATATGTCCTGGCCGTGGCGAAGAACCAGAGGATCCCGACTGAGCGCGGCAGCGCCCGCGCCGACGCTGCGCCGGTACTGGCGTGGAAACGGCGTAGCTGCGGCGATGGCGTCAAAGGTCCACGCCTGTACGACTGGGCCGTCGCTACCCTGCCCGACACCGGCACCGCCGAACACGGCCACGCCCGCTGGCTGCTGGTCCGGCGCAACATCACCAAACCCACCGAACTGGCCTACTACCTGTGTTACGGCCCCGCCGATACCACCGACGAGGAACTGATCAGGGTCGCCGGGACACGCTGGGCGATCGAGGAGTGCTTCCAGACATCGAAGAACGAGGTCGGTCTTGACCACTATCAGGTTCGCCGTTACGACGCCTGGTACCGCCACATAACTCTCGTTATGGTGGCCCACGCGTTCCTCGCTGTCACCGCCACGAACGCCGAAAAGGGGGCGATGAGCCAGAACGGGACGGCCTCATCCGCCTCACCCTCGGTGAGGTCCGACGTCTCCTGGCACACCTGATCGCGGTAGTTCGGCCCGTTGATCATATCGATCGATGGTCACGATGGCGAAGGCGTCACCAATTCAGAGCAAGAACCAGCCACTACCAGCGAAGACTCGGGCTACTTGAAGTGCGGCTGGAGTATTAGGAGCAGCAGGTCCAGGTCGAGCTCGTTGATCATGTTGCTGATGTGCCGGTTGGCGCCCACGCCGGCGCTGAGGCGATCCGCCAGCGGTACCAGGACGTGCTGCAGAGGTCGGCGACGACACGTTCCGCGAAGACGCGCACCAACCCACACCCGGCAACGGACCGCCGTCGCCGCCGTCCTGTCACGTCCACCGCGGTCGAGCCGGTGGAGCAGCGGTGTTTTGTCGAGCGACTTCCGACTGGCGACTGTCGTAACGCATTTCCGCCCCATTATCAGCGGTCAATGCCCATTGCAGTGATGTTTCGGCTGCGTTATGTTAACGCTCACATCACGAAGCCATTGTCGGCGAGCGTGGCGCGTCGGCATTTGCGGCGACCGGAGGTCCGCCGCGGCGTCCGACAGTGACCCGACCGCCCTGGCTCCGTAGTTCGTGCACCGGGACAACCCACACCCCTCGGTGGCGATCAGGCCACTCACGCCGGAAGGGAAGATCATGAAACCGAGTACCCGCGCGGTCCGAGCGGCGATCGCTGCTGCGCTGGCTGGCGCCCTCGGCACAGCAACCATCGCGCTGGTGTCATCGTCCGCCTCGGCTGATTCAGCCGTGACCGTTCAGAAGTGGCTGACCACCAGCAATCTGAGCAGCCGGCTGGCCGCCCAGCCGAATCTCAGCTTCACCACGAACTCCGCCGCCGCCACCATCACCGTCGACGACACGACCACGTATCAGACGATGGCCGGGTTCGGGGCCGCGATGACCGACACGTCGGCCTGGCTCATCTCGACGAAGCTCAGCGCCAGCAACCACACCCAGCTGATGGGCGCGTTGTTCAGCCCGACCAACGGGATCGGGATGAGTTGGGTACGGGTGCCGATGGGAGCGTCGGACTTCTCCGCGACCGCGCAGCCGTACTCGTACGACGACATGCCCTCCGGCCAGACCGACCCGACGCTGGCCCAGTTCTCCATCTCGCATGACCTGTCGTACATCATTCCGGACCTCAAGGAAGCAGCGCAGCTCAATCCGGCGCTGAAGCTGATGGCCAACCCGTGGAGCCCGCCGGGCTGGATGAAGGCCAACGGCCAGATGAGCAACGTCAACGGAGCCGGCACTCTACTGAGTAGCAGCTACGCCCCGCTCGCGAACTACTTCGTGAAGTTCCTCCAGGCCTATGCCGCCCAAGGCGTGAACATCTACGCCATCACGCCGCAGAACGAGCCGGGTTACAGCGGCAGCTACCCGAACATGAACTTCAGCGAGGCCAATGAAGCGGCCTTCCTCGCCAACAATCTCGGACCGGCACTGAACCAGGCGGGTCTGCATCCGGTCGTCCTCGGGGTCGACTTCAACACCAACGTGATGAGCAATTTCGGTGTGCCGCTGTTGAACGACGCCACCGCCGCCCAGTACCTCGCCGGTACCGCCTGGCACTGCTACGCGGGCAACCTCGGCGCCCTGGGTACCATGCACAGCAGCTTCCCGACCAAGGACGTCTACGAAACCGAGTGTTCCAGCGGTATCGCCCCGCAGTCGACGGCCGAGACCTTCATCCAGAGCACCCGCAACTGGGCGAAGGCGGCGACGATGTGGAACATCGCCGAGGACACCAACAACGGTCCGGTCATCTCCGGCGGCTGCGGCGCCTGCACCCCGATGGTCACGATCAACCAGAGCACCGGCGCCATCACCTACAATCTCGACTACTACGTCATCGGCCACTTCAGCAAGTTCGTCGTACCAGGGGCCCAGCGCATCGCCTCCACCACCACCGCGTCCCTCAACGACGTCGCGTTCCGCAACCCGGACGGGTCGGAGGTCCTGGTCGTCGACAACACCTCGACGGCACAGCAATCGTTCACCACGAGCTGGCACGGACAGTCCTTCACCGACAGCCTCCCGGCCAAGGGCGTCGCCACCTATACCTGGAACCCGGGTATCACCACCCCACCGTCCAGCCCGCCGCCCTCCTCCACCCCGCCGCCCTCCACCACCACCATCGTCGGTCAGGGGTCGGGCAAGTGCCTGGACGACCGCGGCAACCCGGCAAACGGCATCCAGCAGTACATCTGGACGTGCACCACCGGCAATGCCAACCAGCAGTACACCTACACGAGCGCCCTCCAGCTCCAGATCGCCGGGAAGTGCCTGGGCGCCGCCGGCAACGGCACCACCAACGGAACCCAGGTCATCACCTACACCTGCAACAGCACCCCCAGTCAGGTGTGGCACCTGAACAGCGACGGGACCATCACCAACGGACTGTCTGGGCTCTGTCTGGACGTGAGCGGCAAGGGCACCGCCGACGGGACCGTGGTGCAGCTCTGGTCCTGTAACGGTGGGAGCAACCAGAAGTGGACCCGGCGGTAGCTGACCACCGCCTTGCCGCTACCCTGCAGGCGCCTGTCGCGGTGCCTGCAGGGTAGCGATGTTTTCAGGCGACTGCCTTGACCAAGACCGCGACGCCAGCACCACGCTGGCCGGTGGCCGGGAAGTCCTCGCAGCGGGCGAGATCGCTTTCGCTGCCGTCGGATCCGGATGGCGCGTAGTCCAGGTAACCAACCAGTCGACCGGCTACTGCCCCGATCCGGATTCCTGGTCGGCCGTTGCCGAAGCGCTCGATCGAGTCGGTGTACCGCATCCAGACGACTTCACCGATAAGGTCATATTCCGGCGCTGCCTGGCGTGCGGCGACCGCAACGTCGTGCAGGACAACGACTCCACCTGTGCCCAGTGCGACAGCCCCCTGCCCCCGCAGTGGAACTTCGCGTCGAACTGATCAGCAGGTTCCGCAGCGCCCGGCACTTCCACCGACACGCCAACGTCCACCCACCAGAACCAGCCGCTTGATCAGGTGGGCGGACATGTCGCCGTTGGTACGCGGTGGCGGCTCGACCTCGTCACCGACTATGACCAGCCTCGGCGAGGCCGAGGCGTCCTGTCGTGCCGAATTGAACGCATTCGATCTTGTGTTCTGGTTCTGGGTCCGGTGTATGAGCCGGGCGTTGGACGCAGTGACCTGGACCGGCTGTGGGTGTGATCAAGGGGTGCGCGGGTAACTCCAGGCGGCGTTGTGAACATCCAACGACCGCCGCAGCGGAGTTGCGCCTGTCGACGTGGACCCGCCCACCACAGGTGACATGGATTGGGAGGGGTCCCCGCACCTGATCTCGTCGGTGGCCGGGCTCGCCCTGGCCGGGCAGAGGTGATGATGTCGTCGCCCTCAGCCGCCCCCGCACCCAGGGGGTACGCAATGGGTTCGCGGACGATGTCGCCGACGTTCAGCTCGTCGCGGTGTGGCACCGATGTGCTGGTACGGCTCGACGTGCAGTGACACTTCCCAGCTGGCGCCTTGGTCGTTCGCGGCGAACCTTGGGTGTCGTGCACCTGACAGGTGTTGTGGGTATTACGCCATAGTCGCCCCCGAGCGCGGGGTGGACGCTCCCCGGTAGTGGCCCACGTCCGGTGCCACCGACCGGAAGGCACTCCGATGATCCGCATCACAGGGGCTGTGTGGCTTGCTCGGCTGCCAAGTGATCCCGGCGGTCGGCGCCAACGAGTCCGCGTTCCCGGCCACCGGCATGCCGCGCTGCCTGATGGACCCGGCCCGCGGGCTGCGAGATTTACGCCTGGGTCTAGATCGATGCACTGGTGGTCCGGTGACCTCGACGCCACGCCGGCTACGGATGCCGCCGGTTGGGCCCGGTGTGGTCGATGAGCGACCTCGGACCGGCGGTCCTGGTCATCGGATCCCGCGGGGATGACCGGTGCGTGGACGGGACTGTCCTGGCGCCTGGGGTCCATCTGCTGTGGAGCATCGAGCCCGGGCTCGGTTTCCCGGTCGGCGGGTACGACGTGGCCCGGCGGGCGCACCAGGCGCCGGAGTGGTTGGCGGTGTCGTTCGAGCAGGCCGGCCGGCCGGAGTCGGGGCTGACCTGGTCCTGGGGGTCGTTCACCCTCGCGGTCTCGGCCGGGCCGATCAGGCTGGATCCGGCCGCCTGCCGCCCGGTGGTCGGCCTCGCGCTGCCCGGTGCCCGTACCCTCACCGTCGGATGCCGCGAGTCCGCGGTGGCTGTACGTGCCTCCGGCACCGGTACGCCGCCGGTGATCGAGGTGACCGGACCGGCTGCCGGACCGGATGCCGTACTGGCCCGGCGAACCGCCGACGCGACCGCCACCGGCTGGTCGGTTGAGCTGTGGGCCACGGGTATCACCGCCGCCCGGATCAATGGCGAGGACCTCGTCGTGTGCACGTTGGACTTTGGGCTGGCCGGTCTGTGGGAGGGTTGGCGACCGTTGACCAGCAGTCCGATACTGCTGCCGCTGGTACCACCGGGCAGCCGCAACCAGCTCGACCTGGTCGACGACCGGGCGGCGACGGTGACCCGGGCCAGGTCCCGGCTTCCCGGCGGCCTGCCGACCGGGGTCGCTGATCAACTGGCCGCCGACTTCGCCGAGCTGCCCCGAGCCGCCGTGGAGTTGCTGCTGCGCGAGGGTCCCGGCGCCCGGCTGCCGGCAACGGCCGCGTCGTCGACAGCGGCCGGGGCGGCGCCACGGCTCGGGCTTGCGGTCACGACGGTGCTCGCGCTGGCCGCTCTCGACCCGGACGTGTCCCGGATGCTGGGTCTGACCTTTCGCGACCCTGACGTGATCGGCCGCTGGGACTACCGGGTGGTGGCGCACTACGGCCCGGTACCCGGTCCGGGGGTTGTCACCGGGTTCGACACCGTGCTTCCGGGGACGATCGGTGGTGGGGTGCTGCGGGCCGGTGAGCTGACCGTGGCGGGCAGCGGCGGGCTGGAGGTGCTGGCCGCGCCGGACGGATCGCAGGGTGCCGTGCTGCGGGTACAGCGGCCACTGCCGGGTGCCCCGGCCGGGTTGATCCTGCCGGCGGGGACCAGGTCGGTCCGGCTGCGCCTGGCGGCGCCGGCGGGTGCGGACGGGATCGTCTTCACCGCCGCGCGGGGCAGCCTGCCCGTCGCCTCGGTCACCGGCGACGCGGGCCAGCAGGTTGCGATCGAGGATGCCGGCGGATTCGACATCGTGACGTGGACCGAAGGACCGCTGGAGCTGGTCGAGGTGGAGGTGTCCGACACCGCCGGGCCGGTCGGCGATCAGGCGGGGTACGCGTGGAACGTGTCCGCTGCCGACCGCACACCGGCCGGTGCCATGTCCGTTGTGGACGTTGGCGCCGATGCCGACGTGGCCCAGCCGGGCCCGGACGGCCGGTTGCCGGCCTCGGCCGGGGTCATTGGCCTTGACTGGCAGGTGGCCGGCGACATCCGGGACGCGGGGCTGCCGGTGCGGGCGCAGGTGGCCCTCTCGCCGCGTGGTGACTCGGATGCGCCGGCCGCGCACGGCCCGTTCACCGTGGTCGGAGCGGACCGGCCGCCGCTGGCCGTGGCCCGCGACCGCGATGCGACGGGCCCGTGGCCCGGTCCCGCCGTGCCGCAGCGGTGGACCCACACGGTCGAGAACCCGGGCTGGTACGCGGTACGGGTCCGGGGTATCGACGCGTTCGGCCGACTCGGACCGTGGACCGGCGAACGTACCGTGCAGGTCGACCACGCGCCGACGCCCGGCGCGCCCGAGGCGATGACCGCCGGCTACCTCGACCCGGCCGACCCGACCCTGTCCGAGGCTGATCGGGCCCTGTGCGGCGCCACGGCGGGTGTGCTGGCCGGCTGGACCTGGCCGGCCGGGCGGCGGCTGGCCGCCCCGGCGGTCGAGGCCACCGGCGAGTTCCGCGTCTACCTACGCCGCGGTGACCCGAACGTGCTTTCCGGCACCGTCATCGAGGCCACCCGCGACGGTGACCGCAGCCACCTGGGTACCGACCTGGACTGGCCGGGCCCGGCTGACGCCCTCACCGGCCAGCTCCTGCGGCTGGGTTCGGTCTCCTACCCGATCCTCGGCCACGGCAGCGGTACCGGCATCAGCGTCGATGTCGCCCACCTGGCCGCCCCGCTGTCGCGCCCGGGTACTGGCCCGTGCAGCATCACCCTGTCCCCGGCCGTCGGACGGTACGTGGGCTTCGGCCGGCCGGCCGATTTCGACCTGCGCGCCGCCATCACCCCCGCCCAGCTGCCGGTACCGGTCACCGCGACGCTCACCGCGGTCGTGACGTCGGCCGACGGGGCCGAGGTGACCCTATCCGAACCGGTTGACCTGGCGATCAGCGGGCCCGCGACGCCGGACTTGACCGTGACCCCGGTCGCGGGACTGCTCTTGTCGCACGGGGTCGCCTACCCGGTGCTCACCCAGAACCACGGGTCCGCGGTCGTCGGCATCGGCGTGGCCGCGCGGTACGACAGCGGCGTCACACTGCCGGCTGTCGGGGACCGGTGCACGGTGTGGGCCGGCGCCCGGTACCAGCTGTGGCTGCCCGGGGCGACGCTGGTACCCGAAGCCGGCGAGGCGTTCGCGGTCGGCTTCGCAGGCGTTGCCGCGTCCGACGGCGATCCGGCGGTGGCCGACGACCCGCGCTGGGCGGCGCCCCGGCGCGGTGGGCTGGGCGCGCGGCCGGGCCGGGAAGGGCCGACCGGGCGGGCCGCCCGGCTGGCGGTCCCGCACCGGGTACCCCCACCGGCGTTGCCGGTGACCCGGCCGCCGGACATCGACGGCGACCTGCCAGCGGTGCAGGCCGAGCCGGCGGACTGGTACGGGCGGGCCCGCTGGGCAGTACCGCTGGCGGCGGTCGGTGGCGTGGTCGGGTACCGGGTGCTGCGGACCAGCACCGCCGCGCTGTTCGCCTACGACCTGTCGCTGCGCCGCACCGGCCGCGGGCCGTACGCCGACGGCCCGTTCCCCGACGACGCCGGGTCGCTGCCGTGGCTGGCGCAGGAGCATCCGTCCGTGACCCTCGCCGATCTAGCCGCCGATCCGGCCACGCTGCCGGCGGATGTCGCCGCCGAGGTGGCGGTTGCGTGGCGGGACTGGTCGGCCTGGTACTACCCGCGGTTGAGCAACCGGGCCGTGATGAACCTGGCCGACCTGGACACGCACCGGGAGCCGTTTCAGCCGGCGCACCCGGGAACCGTACCCGGCCCGTCCTATGTGGACACGATGGACGGCCGCGGGGCCGGCCGTTTCCTGTACCGGATCCGCACCGTCGACGCCTCCGGCACCGCCGGTCCGTGGAGCGCCACGATGCCGATCGTCGAGCTGCGCGACGTCACCGCACCCAAGCCGCCGACACTGCTGTCGATACTCGGCGAGGAGGATGCCGTGTCCCTGGCCTGGCGCAGCGGCACCGAGCCGGACCTCGCCGGATACCGGATCTGGCGCGCAGCCGACGTGGCCGAGCTGACCGACGTGCGGCGGCTGCCGCCCTATGTTGAGGTGGCGGCCAATGGCGCCGACGCCCCGGGCGACCAGGAACTGTGGACAGGCTGGACCGACGACGGGTTGGCGCCGCTGAGCCGGTGGTACTACCGGGTCGCCGCCGTAGACCGGGCCGGCAACGTGTCGGCACCGACGGCCGTGGTGTCGGCCCAGCCGATCCACACCGAACCACCGGAGCCGCCGGCCTGGACCCAGGCGGTACGCGACGGAGCCACGGTCCTGCTGGGCTGGACCGTCGAGCAGGACGGGGTGCTCTGCATGGTGGAACGGCAGCGCGGCACGGAGCGGATCTTCACCTCGCGCAGCGGCTGGCTGCCCCCCACCGCGGGGCCGCGCGAATTCGGCTGGACCGACGAGGACCCGGGATCGGGGGCCGCCACCTACCGGATCCGGGCCCGTGACATCACCGGCAACGAGCAGCGGTACCGGTGGAACCCGGTCACCGTACCGGCCGTGGAGGAGGGCCCGTGATCAGCTCTGTCGGTATCGTCCCGCCCCTGATCCTTCCGATACCCGGCGAGTACGACTCGCTCCGGACGGAGGTGGTAGTGACCGCAGCCACCGACCCCGACGCCGTTGACGTCGCGGCTCGGCCTGGCAACGTGTTCCAGACGCCGCCAGACGATCCGCCATCCACATTGGACACGATCATCACCCCAGAGGCGGCGACGGTGTCGTACCTACCCGCTGGGCAACTCCTGGTCCAGGACGGCTGGCCGCAGGTCGTCGGCCCGTTCGATCAGGACGCCTGGGTGGTGAGCGCGCTCCATGGAAAATCGCCGTTGGCGGACATGTTGCCGCCGGGCTCGCCGGTGCCGGTCTACTGGGTACTCGAAGGTGTCGACCGCCGCTCGGTCGATGATCCAGACAGCGTCGATCCAGACAATGATGGTGGCCTGCTGAACCGCTGGCACAACGGCGAGGTACCCGGGGTGAAGCCGAGGGCGGACGAGTGCCACCGCCGGACCGATCCCGATCAGCGTGCCGACATCGCCCTGCACACCTGGAAACAACGGATGATGGCTGGCACCTGGGCCGAGTCGGTACCGGCCGAGACCGCCCTCGGGCTGGCCACCGCCGACGGCGACTGGAGCCGGCTTCGGGTCTGGACCTTCGGCGCCGACGGCACACCACTGCCGGCGGCCGCCAGCCTCGCGGCCCTCGCGATCGCCGATCCCGACCTCTTGCCCGCCCATCCGGTCGTCGCGGGGTGCGGCGTTCTCACCGACAACGTTCCAGTTCGGTTCTACCTGCGTTTCGAGGTGTGGGATGTGGACCAGTCCTCGGCCTCCGATCCGAAGGGCGCCCCCCGGTCGTTGCAGCCGGACACGGTCCGACTCATCGACAGCCTGCTCGGCAGCGAGATCACTGGTACGCAGTGGACCTGGCGCGAGGCCGCTACGGGCGGCGTGCTGGAGGTGCCCCGCCCGAGTGTGCGGACAGCCACGTTCCACATCCGGGCAGAGTTCCCTGCCGGCCAGCAGATCCGGCTGTCGCGTACCGAGAAGCGGGTCTATCCACCGGGTCAACGGCTCGTCTGGAACAGCGCCGGCTGGACTGCCAGGGACAGCATCACGCCAGGCTCGTGGACCGGCTTGGAAGCGTTGCAGTTGGGCACGTTGTCGCAACCGGTGGCGTACTGGATCGGGACCAAGGTGCGCCTGGCCGCCGCGTACCAGCAGCCTCGGGTCGACTGGTTCAAACGGACAACCAACCTCACGTCCGGTGCCACGTACACCATAAGCAGGACAGACACCTATCCGGTCGCCGCTGGCCACAGGTTGGATCTCTATCAGACTGCCGCGAACCCGGTCGCCTATTTCGTCACCGACGACGACGGCGAGGTCAGCGGGGTCGTCTTCGATGACGTGGTGCCGGGTACCGCGGTCCGGTTGGGACTGGCGCTCATCGTCGGTCTGCCCTCGGTGGGCGGCGGCAGCACCGGGACGCTGTTCGCCCTCAGCGATGGGAGCAACGTACCAAGTCCGGTGTTCGCGGCCGGGGACTTCCTGGCCAGCAATGCCAGGGTTCCGTTGCTTTTCGTCGGATTCAACAGTGGCGTGGTCGGCGCCGCCGAAGGGCCGGCGACGTTCGTGGTGGATGCCGACAGGAACAACTTCGCCACGGGGAACACCGCCTACGCCGCGGCGTTGCACGCGTTGAAGTGCGCAAAACTGACCCACGACGCGGTCGTCCTGCTCAAAGGCGACTCGGTCAATCTCCCGCAGCGCCACGATTTCCAGCTGGCGCTTACGAGTTCGACGGCCGTGACGGTGGCCCTGGCGGCTGATGCCAAGAGACCAGACCGCACCGAGACGACACTTCCGTCGAACAGCTCATGGTTCTGCTCCAACGTGGTTCCCCACGAGTACGGGCACGCGATCGTCAACTGGCTGGGATCGGCCCTGCCCAGCCCCGGGACACTGAACGCCACCTACGCTGCGATCGCCGTCACAAATACCATTCAAGGTTCGCCACCGACGTGGCCCGGCCACACGGCTGGCGCTGTCATCAACTCCGGCGTCGCCTTGGACGAGGGTCTCGCGGAATTCGTCGAGTGCCTGATGGGATACGTCAAGATCTACCGTCGCGGCCATACGTCGCTGAAGAAGCATGGTTCGGTAGGTCACCCGGCCGCGATCTACCTCGCACTGCTGTCGCCGACGTCAAGTCCGCAAAGCCTCAGCAGATTCACACCAGCTCAGGTCCGTGCCGTGGAGGGTGCGGTCGCGCTGGCGCAAGCGACGTACCTGCTCGATACCACGAAATTCCCGGGATTTGGTATCGATACCGGCCCGACCTCCGGTCGGTTCCGTCCAGCCCAGGCGTACCTGGACGACTGGCTGAGGAACAAGCATCGTGACCTGGGGCAGTTGCAGCGGATGTTCCGCTGGTTGTTCACCGATGCGGTCAGCGCCTACTACGGCAATCCCAGTAACTGGCTACTCAGTGGGCCAACTGGCTGGCCCGCACCCCAACTCCAAACGGCCACCTATCCATCTGTGGAAGGTTATCTGACTCAGCTGACGACAAGCGATCCGGCCGCCGGTGGCAGTCCGCCCACGCCGGAGGAGTCGTACCAGCACTTCAACGACAGGTACCTAGTCCCGTGGAACCTCGAACCATAGGGAGACTGCGATGACCGTCGGCATGTGGATCCCGGTCACCGACTACCTGACCGGGTGGGCGGAGAACCTGTTCCCGAAGCCGGATCTGTCCGAGCTGGCCGTGGTCGGCCACAGCACCCGGGTCACCGGCGGCGTGAGCACCGCGGTGATCCAGGTCGAACTCGGCACCGAGCTGACCCTGGCGCTGCCCGGCATCGACATCATCACCGCGCAGCTGCTCCCGGCCGCGGACGGCTCGGACCTCACCGTCGAGTTCGACTGGACCGGCCCGTTCCGGGCACGGCTGCTCGGCCTGGGCGCCGACCTGGTGATCGACTCCACCTTCCTGGTACCGGTGGACAACAGCTCCGGCCGCTGGGAGCCGACCGGGGCGCAGGCGACGATCGGGTTCACCGCCGGCCTGGTCGAGCTGGACGGGTCCGGTGGGATCACGTTCTCCGAGGATGTCGCGCTGTCGATCCCGCCGCTGCGGCTGGGCGACACCGGGTTCGTCATCGAGGCGACCGGGGCGCGGTTGTCGTTCAGCGGCGAGCAGCCGCCGCCGGACACCGCGGTGGAGGGTTTCCGCGGCCTGCTGTTCGACAGCGCGACCGTCTACTTCCCCGACGGGCTGGACGTGGCGGGCATCACCCCGGACAGTATCGAGGTTGTCGACGGGGCGATCGGTACCGGTGGCTTCTCCGGCGCCTTCACCGGCAGCTGGGATCCGGTCTGGGACGGGCTGACCCCCTCCGGAGAGGGTGCCGGTACGTTGCTGGGCTTCGCGTTCGGCCTGGACTCGCTGGAGCTGCAGATCCAGCAAGACGTGGTCACCGGCGCGGCGGTCATGGGGACGCTGGCCGTACCGTTCTTCGACCAGCTGCTCACGGCGTCCCTGACCGTCGACGCCGACGGCGGATTCGCCGCGACGGTCACCGGTACCCCGGACTCCCCGCGGGCGGTCGACGCGAGCGGCACGCCTCTGCCGGTCAACACCCCGGCGATCGCGGAGCTGTCCATCCCTGGTGTGGCGAACATCCGGCTGGACGGCCTCGGCCTGGTCCGCGACGGCGACGGTGCCGGGCTGCTGGTCACCGGGGAGCTGGACCTCGTAGTCGGCGCGCCGGCGCTGGACTGGCCGACGATCGCGGTGCAGGACCTGCGGATCGCCCCGGACGGGCACGTGCACGTCCCCGGCGGGTGGATCGACCTGCCCCAGCCGATCGCCCTGGACCTGTACGGCTTCGGTATGGAGATCACCCGCATCGGATTCGGTACCGAGGACGACGGCCGCCGCTGGGTGGGCGTGGACGGCTCGGTACGCCTGACCGAGCTGCTCCCGGCCGGGGCGAGCGCGCGTGGGCTGCGGGTGCTCTGGGACCCCGCCGACCCGGCCCGGGCGCCGCAGCTCACCCTGGACGGCCTGGCAGTTGGGTTCACTGTGGCCGGTGTGGCCGAGCTCGCCGGCGAGGTCGCACTTGTCACCGACGCCTCCGGGGCGAAGTCGTTCACCGGCGCCCTACGGCTGGGCCTGGACCCGCTGGACATCGGTATCGACGCCGGTCTGACCATCGGGCGCAAAGACACTGGTGTGTACGCCTTCCTGCACCTGGGCGTGGACCTGCCGCTGCCGCTGGGTGCCACCGGTACCGCTCTGTACGGCCTGGAGGGGCTGCTGGCGGTCAACATGGCCCCGACGGCCACCGGCGGCGACTGGTACGGCTGGTACAAGCAGGGCCCCGTCGAGTTCAGCGCCACCGAACCGAGCAAGTGGGCGCCCGAGACCGCCACGTGGGCGATCGGTGCCGGCGCCAGCATCGGTACCCTGCCGGACGCCGGGTTCTCGGTGAACACCCGCGCGCTGCTGGTCGCCGTACTGCCCGGCCCGGTGCTGCTGCTGCAGGGCACCGCGGACCTGCTCAAGATCCCCCCGGCGCTGTCGGGCTCCGCGGCGCAGGAGGGCACGCTGGGGCTGCTGGCCGCGCTGGACGGCCGGGCGGCCACCCTGCAGCTGGGCATCGACGCATCCTGGAGCGTGCCGGTGGTGCTCTCGATCGCCGCCGCCACCGAGGCGTTCTTCGACTTCGACCGCTCCGACGCGTGGCACGTCTGGATCGGCAAGGACACCCCGGCCTCGGCCCGGATCCGCGCCGAGGTCCTGTCCCTGTTCCACGCCGACGCGTGGCTGATGCTCGGCGCCGACGGCATCGCCACCGGGCTGGGCGTGTCCTGGGGGGACCGGTGGCGCTACGGCCCGGCCAGCATCGAGGTACGCAGCTGGATCAGCGCCGCCGCGACGCTGTCGAAACACCCCGCCCAGCTGACCGGGGCTCTGCACCTGGGCGGCACAGCCGAGGTCGCCCTCGGCCCGTTCGGGGTCGGGCTGGCCGTGCGGTCCCGGCTGACCGGCAAGGCGCCCAGCCCGTACGAGGTGGCCGGCAGGCTGGCCGTGACGGTCGAACTTCCACCCCCGCTGAAGGATCTGGACGTCGACCTGGAGCTGAGCTGGCGCCAGCCGGCCGTACCGCTGGTCGAGGACCCGTGGTCGGGCGCGCTGGCCCAGCATCCACTGTGTACCGAAACCTGGACGCCTCTGATCGACGGCACGCAGCCGGACCCCGACGCCGAGGCGCCGCTGGTGCCACTCGACGCCGGGGTCCTGCTCACCTTCGGCCAGCCGATGGGCGACCCGACCGCGATCGCCGACAACCCGCCGGCGTCGGCACCCACCACCGTGATCGGCGACTACACCGCCGACTACTCCATCACCAGGCTCACCCTGTCCCGGCGCCGCCGCAGCCAACCCGACACCGGCTGGCAGGACGTCACCGGCACCGTCTTCGGGACATGGACCCCGGACGCGGCCTCGGACTCGGGTGTGGCCGGATCGCGGCTGCAACTGATGGCCCGCAGCCCGTTCGCCTTCACCCGCTTCAGCTCACGGCGGTGGACCGACGACTTCCTCGCCGGCCAGCCCGACTGGCCGTGCGGCTCGGCGCCACCGGAGCCGATCTGCCTGACCTGGACCGACCAGAGCGCCGGTACCGTCATGCCCAGGCTGTGGCTCCAGGACGGGGCGGTGCTGTCCGGCGCCGCACCCACCGTGGTCAACCTCCCAGTCGTCGGGCACGTTCTGATGCTGGGCCAGCGGCTACCCCTGTCGCGGCTATGGGTCACCCTTCCCGAACCGGCGGCCGAGGTCACCGCACAGGTCGCGGCCATCGCCGGCCCGGTGGTGCTCAGCGGTTGGAATGCCGGCACCGTCGTCGCAACCCGCGAGATGCCGGCGGGTCAGGGAGGCGACCTGACCGTGACCGGCGACGCGTTGCAGGCGGTCACCGTCGACGCGATCGGGGCCAGTCCGGCGATCGGGGTCGAGGCCGGACTGGCGGCGCTGTGCTGGCGCCCGGCGGCGGCCGCGCGGACCCCGGCCGCCGAGCAGACCGCCCGGCTGACCACCGCCGTGCAACGCTGGGCCGACACCCAGCCGATCTTCGAGCCCGACTGCCACTACCTGCTCGAGGTCACCACCCGGGCCCGGCTGGCCAGCACCGACGGGACCCCGGTCCAGGACACGACGTACACCCACACCGTGCGGTTCCAGACCGGTGGGCCACCGGCCATCCCGCCGGACCGCCTGCGCCCGCCCCCGGTGCCGGCTACGGGCTTCCCCTTCGGCGGAGTACTGGCGGACCTGACGCCATACCTGCAACGAACCGTGCCCGATCCCGGCGCGGCGCCGGTGTTCCGGGCCTACGACCTCAGCGCCACCTTCCGCACCGACGCGGTACCCCAGCTGTACGGCGGGGACCTGACACTGCGACTGTACGGCGAGGACGGGCAGCCGGTACGCGACGGTACCGGCGCCGACATCGTGCTCGACTGTGCCTGGCAACAGGCGCCCACAACCACCGTCACCGACGCGGACGCCGCCTGGCTGACCCGATTGACCCGCTGCCTGGGCACGCCAGGCGCCGGTACGGTGCGCGGCGACGACCTGCTGCACGCCGCGCTGCCAGCCGGGACGCTGCTGCCGGCGCGACGCGCGCTGACCGCCCGGTTGAGCGCCACCCGGCCGCTGTTCACCGACCCGTTCACCGACCTGGCCGCGTTCGAGCAGCAGGTACTGGGCACCGGATCCGAGGCGAACAGCTGTACCGCCGCCGGTGGTATCGCCACCATCGCCCGCCCAGCCATCGAACTGGGGGCCGTGGTGGCGCTGGCCGGTGACCTCGACGTGGCTGCCTGTACCGTCGCGTGCACCGCCCGCCCCGCCGGGCCGGGCAGCTTCGGGCTCGTCGCCGGGCACAGCGGGCCGGACCGGTGGGTGGCACTCGAGCTGACCGTCGGCGGCGGCCGGCAGCTGGTGTCGACCACATCCACCGGCTCGCACGCGGTGCTGTGGCACGACGACGGCGCCGTCACCGCCGGGGTCGACTACGCCCTGGCCCTGACCTGCACCAGCGACACCGTCACGGCACGCATCGACGACCTGGAGGTCACCGTACCGGCCGCGGCCGGCCCGGGCCGGTTCGGTCTCCTGTCCGGGATCCGCGCACCACAGGGCTGCCAAATGCGCGACCTCGTGGTCCGCTCGGCACCAGCCACGACCGTGTACTCCTGGCGGTTCACCACCTCGGCCTACCCCGGCCTTCCCGAGATGCTGGCCACCTTCACCGGGACGACCTGGCCGGCACCGGCCACTGTGGACACCAGTACACTGGCGAGCCGCACCCGTGACGCTGCCAACGGATTGTCGGGCGCCGCCGCAGATCTCACCAGTGCCCGGCAGGAGCTGGCCGCGGCGGTCTCGGCCAACAACACCGTGGACCTGCAGGCGCTGGTCGCCGCCGCCGGCGCTGCGGTGCAGCGGCAACACGCCGAAGCCGCCGACAGCTACGACAGCCTGGCCGCCGCCCTCGCTCTGGCGTACCGGCCGGCACCCCCCGTGGTCGAGGTACTCACCGCCGCCGACCACGGCCGTACCGTCGCGCTCGTGCTGGACCTGCCCGAGCCGCTGCCGTGGGAACGGTTGACCTGGTCACTGACCCCAATGGGCCCGCACCCAACCCCTGCCCTGAACGACGTCGTGCTCGCCTGGAGCGCCGACGGCTCACACGCCATGCTGGCGCGTACCGGCGGCAAGACGTTCCCACCAGGACCCTGCTCCCTGGCACTGCACCTGGCCCTTGAGGTGGGCGCCGAAGCAGCCGTCTGGACACGTAACGGAAGGGCAACCCCAGAAGAGGGGACACTCCAATTCACCGTACCGTGACCGACCGGAGCGTTGGCGGTGGACGACCGTGCCGAGCTGCACCGCGTGCGCGGGGAGCAGGCCACGCTGAACGTGCCGGTGATGGCGGCGGCATGGACATGGAATGTGCCCTCCGCTCGGCGGAGGCCGCCTCGGCCGAACGGATGCGGTGTTGATGTCAGGCGGTGCAACGTATCGATCTTGGTGGTCCGGCTGTGGTATTGATCTGGCCATGGTGACGCTCGGCATCGACTTCGGGACCTCGAACACCGTCGCGGTCGTCGGGCTGGACGACGGGCGGGCGGTGCCGCTGCTGTTCGGTGAGACACCGCTGCTGCCCTCGGCGGTCTGCGTCACGCAGGGTGGTGAGCTGCTCGTCGGTCGCGACGCGGTGCGGGCGTCCCGGAGCCGCCCGGAGGCGTTCGAGCAGCACCCGAAGTCCCGCATCGACGACGGCGAGGTGCTGCTCGGCGACCGGGCGGTGCCGGTCGCCGAGCTCATCGGCGCGGTGCTGCGGCGGGTGCACGACGAGGCGGTCCGGGTGGCGGGCGTTGCGGTCGACCGGCTGGTCCTGACCCACCCCGCGGGCTGGGGCGCCCGCCGCCGCCAAACGCTGCTGGAGGCAGCCGCCATCGCAGGCCTGCCGCCGGTAGGGCTCGTCGCCGAGCCCGTCGCCGCCGCGGCCTACTACCTAAACTTCCTCGGTCACGCGGTATTGCCGGGTCGTTGCCTGATGGTGTACGACTTCGGCGCGGGGACGTTCGACGCGTCCGTGGTGCGGCGCACCGCCGACGGGTTCGAGGTGCTGTCCGAGGAGGGCATCCTCGACGCCGGCGGCCTGGACGTCGACGCGGCGATCGTCGCGTACCTCGGCGCCATCCACGGCGCCGACAACCCCGAGGGCTGGCGCCGGCTCACCGCACCGGCTGCGCCGGTCGACCAGCGGATGTCGCGCGCCTTCTGGGACGATGTGCGCACCGGCAAGGAGGAACTCTCCCGCACCTCGATGACGACGATCTTCGTGCCGATCCTCGAACTGGAGGCGGTCCTCGGACGGGAACAGCTGGATCACCTCGCCCGGCCGCTGCTGGATCGCACGGTCGCGGCGACCCGGCTCGCCATTCGCAGCGCTGGGATCCGCGTCGAGGAGATCGCCGCGGTGTTCCTCGTCGGCGGCTCCAGCCGCATGTCACTGGCCGCCACGTTGCTCCACCAATCGCTGGGTGTCGCGCCCACGGTGATCGAACAACCCGAGCTCATCGTGGCCAGCGGCACATTGCGCATCGACCGCGCCGAGGCGCTCACCGCGGAACCAACGTCGAAGGACGAAGTGCCGGAGCCGGTACCGCTGGCTGCTTCGAGACGTACGGTGGCACAACAGCCGGCGCCGCACACGCCAGCGCCCGGTCTGCCGGACCTGCCCACCCCGACCTCGCCTGTACCGGTGTCGCCCGCGCCCGTTTCGCAGGTGTCCCAGCTTCGTGACCTGGCTGGGCATGACGAGCATGGGCAGGGTGGTGAGGCTGAGCTAGGTGCTGGCCGGCCGGTCCAGGCCGCTGTGCAGGCCCAAATACTCGAGGCTTTGGAGCTGCCTGAGTCTCACGCCGAATCGATCGAGCCCCCACTCGCGGGCAACGGCCTGCCGGATACGACGGCCGAGGCCGTGACTCCGACCGTCGGTATGTTCGGGCGGCGGGTGCGCCGCTACCCGGGCTGGCTCGCCGGCGCGGTTGGCGTGGCCATTGTTGCCGTGGTCGCAGTGGTGGCCTTACAGGGTGATCCATTTGGCACGGGCTCAGGACCAGTACCCGGTCCTACCCAGTCGGTGAAGCTCAGCCCTACCCGATCCGTGACATCGATTGTCGCGCCTGTCCGGGTGGCCACCCTCACTGACCACACGAGCACAGTGAATGCGGTGGCGTTCAGTCCGGACGGCAAGACCATGGCCACCGGCAGCCGTGACAATACGGTGATCATGTGGGATGTGACCACCCCGGCCACACCCCGCCGTTTGACCACCCTCAGGGACCACACGAGCACAGTGAAAGCGGTGGCGTTCAGTGGGGACGGCAAGACCATGGCCACCGGCAGCTACGACACGGTGATCGTGTGGGATGTGAGCGTCCCGGCCGCGCCCCGCAGCCTGGCCACCATCACCGGCAGCCTGGGCGGGCTGACGGTAATGGCGCTTAGCCCGGACGGCAAGACCATTGCCGCCGGCAGCTCCGACAAGGCGGTGATTGTGTGGGATGTGAGCGTCGCGGCCACACCTCGCCGCCTGGCCACCCTTACTGACCACACGGGCTCGTTGGAGGCGGTGGCGTTCAGCCCGGACGGCAAGACCATGGCCACTGGCAGCTCCGACAAGACGGTGATTGTGTGGGATGTGAGCGTCGCGGCCACACCTCGCCGCCTGGCCACCCTTACTAACCACACGGGCTCGGTGGACGGGGTGGCGTTCAGCCCGGACGGCAAAACCATGGTCACTGGTAGTGAGGACAAAACGGTGATCGTGTGGGATGTGAGCGCCCCGGCCACACCCCGCCGCCTGGCCACCCTTACTGACCACACGGGCGCGGTGTTCGCGGTGGCGTTCAGCCCGGACGGCAAAACCATGGCGGCTGGCGGTGAGGACAAGACGGTGATTGTGTGGGATGTGAGCGTCGCGGCCACACCCCGCCGCCTGGCCACCCTTACTGACCACACGGGCGCGGTCTTCGCGGTGGCGTTCAGCCCCGATGGCAAGACCATGGCCGCCAGCTCCATCGCGGTGATCGTGTGGAGGACGCACGCCGATGAGTGATCCGCATCGTCCGTCCGCAGGCCACCTTTGTCACCGAGATCTGAACGCAAGGCTCGAGACGTCACCACGGTCGCTGTCCATCTCGGCGACCAGCTCGAGACCCTGCACCGGGCCGTCGTGCGACGCTCGCCAGAGCATGGTGGCGGCGAGCACGGCCACGGCGGCGACAGCGGCCGCCAAGGGGCGACGCCGCCGTGACCGCACCGGCGGCGCGGACCCCAACATCGATAGCACCGCCGGTGGGACCACGGGGGCCGTTCGCGGCGGCGCCGTCGGGGACGCCGAGAAGAACGGCACCACCGGCGTCCCAGGCGTGGCCCTCCACGTCGACGGTGCGCTCCAGGAGCGGGCGGGCGAGCGCCTCGACCTCGGTCCGGCTCAGCGCGCCGGCTACATCTTGTCGCAGGCGGCCAGGTAGGCGCCGAGTGAAGGCTGGGTGCCGCCGTGGAGAGGCCTGACAGCTCAGACGGACAACAACCGATCGAGCAGGCGGTGGTACTGCAGCACGGAGTTGCGCATGTCCGCGATGCTGTCGGACGCCGGCGCGCTGCCGCGCTCGAGCTGCTCTTCGCGGCTGTGTACGCTTTCGGCGAGCGCCTTCACCGCCTCGTCCACCAGCTGCCGAGCCTCGGTAACACTGCCCGGCGGGTCCTGGACGAACCGGCTCTCCACCTTGTGCCAGCGCCGCCGGAAGTCCTCGGTCTGCGTGGTGTCCCAGATCCCTGGCTGCTGCGCGGCGGGGTACTGCGACTGCGGGTCAGAGGCCGCCCGTGGCTGATGGGCCGGCTGTTGCGCGTCCGTGTCATCCGTCCGGTAGACGTCGCCGCCGGCCGGTGTCGCATAGACCGGGCCGCCTGCAGCATCGGCATCTGTGGGTGGCGACGGCGGCTCTTGGGAGGGCGGTGGTGCCGTGCCGACCGCCGCCGGATCGATCGAGCTGCCGTCATGCATCGCGATTCCGCCGGTCCTGCCGGCGCCGCGGGGCCGCCATCCACGCCGCCGCGACGAACGGCGGAATCGGCCGAACGCCGCAGCCGCGACACCGGCGAGGATCAGCAGTAGCAGGACGATGGCGAGCAGGGCTTCAGTCGATGACATGGCGAAATCCCTTCAAACGCAAGCAGCTCAGACGCTAGCTCGCTCCGGCTCCGGCCGACCTCACCTACTCGATCCGGCCTCTTGCCTACCAAGGGTGGGTTGTTCCGGCGCCGCGCGATTTGGGATGGGGGACGGCCGGCCGTCAGTCCACGCCTTGGTAGCGCTTCTCGAGCTCGGCGTGTTCGTCCAGACCGATCAGCTTGTTGAAATCGTCGAAGAGCACCATGCCGTGGAGGGCCTCACGGGTGTCGCCCTTGGCGGCCAGAACGTCGAGATGGTCCTTGATGCCTTTCGCGGCGGCGAACCCGGTTCCGAGCGAGAAGATCGCGAGCGTGTAGCCCATCTCCTTGAGCTTCCGGACGCCCGGCAGCGGCGTACGGCCCCCTTCCATCTGGTTGCTCAGCACGGGACGACGCCACGGAACGCTGCACAGATGCGCCGCATCTCGTCCTCGGTCTCGGGCGACTCGATGAACAGCTCGGTACCCATGGCGATGGCTGTGCGCGTCATCCAGCGGGATGGTTCGTGTCGACAGTACTGACCGGGTGGTCGGCGTCGGCCGACCGCCCGGGTTCATGCGTTCCAGGCCCCCATCGAAACCCGCAACTTCGTGTGCTCACCCTCCGGCAACGAGGAGATGTTCCTCGAGACCGGCGAACTCGGCCCCACCGCGACGAATGACCAAATTTCGGCAAGTCGTCGGGCGTAGGCGGTACACCGGAAGCGCACTTCGAATTCAAAGCAAGTAGGATCATGGGGTGGTTGACCCGGCGCCCGGCCTGAGCTCGGAGCAACTCTGGGCGTACTTCGCGCTGATGGAGGTCAGCAGCCTCCTGCAGTATGCGGTGGACGAGCACCTGCGCGCGGACGGCGACCTCAGCTATGTGCAGTTCCAGATCCTGGCCCGGCTGGTTGACGCGCCCGAGGGCAGACTGCGAATGACGGACCTTGCCGACGGCGTCGTCTACAGCCGCAGCGGGCTCACCTACCAGGCCGGGTTGCTGGACAAGCGCGGCCTGGTCACCCGCTCACCGTCGCCGGACGACGAGCGCAGCGTCGTCGTGACCGTCACCGCCGCCGGCCGGGACCTGATCGCCCGCGTGCTGCCCGGGCATGTCGACCGCGTCCGGCAGCTGCTGTTCGAACCGATGGCGGGCAAGGATCTCGCCGCCCTCAGTACCGTCCTCGGCCGGGTTCGCGACCATATGCGCGCCACGCCGCCACGCTCGGCCAAACCCCGCACCGGCCGTAAGCGAACCGACTGAAATGGCGGAGTGAGCGATGGACCGAGCATTGCTGGCCGACTTTCTCCGGGCCCGCCGGGAGGCGCTGCAGCCGGAGGAGGTCGGGCTCCCCCGGGGCTCACGGCGCCGTACCGGTGGGCTGCGGCGCGAGGAGGTCGCGGTACTGGCCGGCATGTCGGCCGACTACTACAGCCGGCTTGAGCAGCAGCGCGGTCCGATGCCGTCCGAGCAGATGCTCGCCGCCCTGGCGCGAGGGATGAAGCTCAGCCCGAGTGAGCGGGAGCACCTGTTCGCCCTCGCCGGGCATTCGGCTCCGCGCCGCACCCTGCGCGACGAGCAGGTCAGTCCGGCCATGAGGCGCATCGTCGAGCGCCTCTCGGACACGCCCGCGATGGTGTTCTCCCGCTTCGGCGAGGTGCTGTTGCAGACCCGTCCGGCGGTGGCCCTGTTCGGCGACTACACCCGGTTCACCGGCATGTCCCGCTACCTGGTGTACCGCTGGTTCACCGACCCGGCGCAACGCGCCGTGTATCCCCCCGAGGACCATGCCATCCGCGGCCGGGTGTTCACTGTGGACATCCGGGCGGCGTACACGGCCGATCCCACGGGCACCGCCGGCGAGATCGTCGAAGCGCTGCTGGCGGTCAGCCCCGAGTTCGCGGAGGTCTGGCGGCTGCACGAGGTGGATGTCACCCACCACCTCGACCTCAAGCGCTACCGGCATCCGGACCTGGGCGAGCTGGAGCTGTACAGCCGGCGCCTGATGGATCCCGACGAGGGTCAGGATCTGCTGGTCTTCCTGGCGGAGCCCGGGTCACCGAGTGACGAGTTGCTTCAGCGCCTGATCGCCACGAGCGGCGGCGACGACGGGAATTGATCCGGTCCGCATTACCGCCCTCGTTGTCCGCGGACTGATTGTCAGTGGATAACGGCGACATTCATCCGGTTCCCGGTTCGCGCCACGCTTGAGCGGTCGGACAGGGAAGGCGGTGAGGTACGTGGACCGGGAACTGCCGGCGCACTTTCTCCGGGCTCATCGTCAGGAGGCCGGGGCACCGGACGATCACGCCGCGCCGGTCATGACGCGCATCGTCGAGCGTCTGTCGGACCACCCCGCGATGGTGTTCTCCCGCTTCGGCGAGGTGCTGTTGCAGACCCGTCCGGCGGTGGCGCTGTTCGGCGACTGCGCCCGGCTCGGCGGGGCGTCGCGCTACCTGGTTCAACGCTGGCTCACCCACCCGGCGGCGCGCCTCGGACGCTACCGGCATGCCGAACTGGGCGAGCTGGAGCTGTACCGCCAGCTTCTGGTGGATCCCGTGGAGCGCCAGCTGCTGCTGGTCTTCATGGCCATCCCCGGCTCCCCGAGCGACGAGAAGCTCCGGCTCCTGGCGGCCGCGGGCGATTAGGTTCCGGCGGCTGTCGGCCGGCTCACACGGTACACCAGTTGCTTCGAATTTGAAGCGTGCTATGGTCAGGAAGTGCTTCGAATACGAAGCACTTGGCAAAGGAAGAGACGAGGGCTTGCGATGAAGGCAGTGCGTTTCCACGAGTACGGCGACCCGAGCGTCCTGCGTTACGAGGACGTCGAGCAGCCCGCCCCCGGCGCCGGGCAGGTGCTGATCCAGGTCGCCGCGACGTCGTTCAACGGCGTCGACGGCAACATCCGCGCAGGTTTCATGCAGGGTCCGATCCCGGTGACGCTGCCGCACACGCCGGGCATCGACGTGTCCGGCACGGTTGCCGCGCTGGGCGAGGGCGTGGACGGTTTCCAGGTCGGCGACCGGGTCGTCGGGTTCCTGCCGATGACCGGCGACGGCGCGGCCGCGGAGTACGTCGTGGCTCCCGCCGAGATTCTCGCGCCGGCCCCCACGAGCGTCCCCCTGGTCGACGCCGCGGCGCTGCCGATCGTGGGCCTTACCGCGTGGCAGGCGCTGTTCGACCACGCGAAGCTGGCCGCGGGGCAGCGCGTGCTGATCAACGGCGCGGGCGGCGCGGTCGGCGGCTACGCCGTGCAGCTGGCCAAGAACGCCGGCGCGTACGTGATCGCCGCGGCCGGCCCGCACAGCAGCGACCGGGCCAAGGCGGCCGGCGCCGATGAGGTCATCGACCACACCACCGCCGCGGTGACGTCGGCGACGGACCCGGTCGACGTGGCGCTCAACCTGGCGCCGATCGAACCGGCGCAGCTGGGCGCGCTGCTCGACCTGGTCCGTGCGGGCGGTGTGCTGGTCAACACCACGGTGTGGATGCCTGCGCCCAGCGACGAGCGGCGCGGCGTCCGCGGCATCGACCTGTTCGTCCGCAGCGACGCCGCCCAGCTGGCACATCTGGTCACGCTGGTCGACTCCGGCGCATTGCGCGTCGACGTCGCCCAGCGGGTCCCCCTCGCGGAACTGCCGGCCGTGCACGCCCAGGCCGCCGCGGGTGCACTGCCCGGCAAGACCGTCATCGTCGCGCCTGCGGCCTGAACATCAGCCCCCAGTCCACATCCCAAGACAGGAGAATCCTCGATGTCTCACGACAATGTGATCGCGGTGCTCGGTGCGACCGGCACGCAGGGCGGGGCCGTGGCGCGGGCGCTGCTGGCCGACGGTGAGTTCGGTGTGCGGGCGGTGACACGCGACGCCGCGTCGGGCAAGGCGCGGGCGCTGACCGGCCTCGGTGCCGACGTGGTCGAGGCCGACCTTGCGGACGAGGGCAGCCTCCGCGCGGCGTTCGACGGGGTGTACGGCGCGTTCCTGGTCACCCCGTACTGGGAGCACCGCTCCCCGGCCCGGGAACTGGCCGAGGTGGAGAACCTGATCAGCGCCGCCCAGGCGGCCGGCCTGCAGCACGTGGTGTGGTCGACGCTGGAGGACACCCGGGAGGTCATCCCGGCCGGCGACGACCGGATGCCGACGCTCGAGGGCGGTTACCGTGTGCCGCACTTCGACGTGAAGGGTGGCTCGGCCGACGCCTTGTTCGCCAAGTCCGGCCTGCCCACGACGTACCTGCTGATGTCCTTCTACTGGGACAACCTGCTCTCCCTGCAGAAGCCGCAACGCGACCCCGACGGGACGCTCGCGCTGCACCTGCCGATCGGTGACGCCGCGATCGCCGGCGCGTCCGCCGACGACATCGGCCAGGCCGTGCTGCAGGTGCTGCGGCGACCGGCCGAGACGATCGGCGCCACGGTCCCGGTGGCCAGTGACCATCTGACCGGCGAGCAGATCGCCGCGGCGCTCGGCACGGTGATCGGCGAGCCGGTGGCCTACCGTCCGCCCACCCACGACCAGGTCCGCGGTCTCGGGTTCCCGGGGGCGGACGAGCTGGGAAACATGTTCCAGTACTACGCCGAGTTCCCCGGGTCGTACCTCGGCCGCCGCGACCTCGAGGCCGCGCGCGCGTTCAACCCGGATCCGCTGAGCCTGACCGACTTCCTGGCCGCGCACCGTGCCGAACTCACGGCCTGACCGACCGCCGCCCGACTCGATGGACCCGCCGGCACCGGTACCGTTCCACTCGGACTCCGTGTTGCTCCACTTCCCGACGGTCGCCCTGGTACGGACGATCGTCGGGGGGTGAAGCGGTGCGGCGCCGGTGCCGTTGTCCGGGCGCCGCTGAGCGGGTCACGCCGGGTACCGCTTGGTCCCGACGTAGTGGATACCTGTCGCCCGGATTTCACCGGCGTCGATGGCCGCCTGCTCGTCGGCTTGGCTGACCGGGTGCAGGTCGGGGAAGAAGTACGGCGCGCGGGTATCCAGCCGGGATTGGAAGCGGGCCTGGAGCGCCTGGATGATGGCTTCCCCGCGGTACAGCCGCTCGCGTCCGGCCCAGTCCTGCAGATAGCTCTGCCAGGGTTGTCCGGAGGCTTGCCACTGCTCTCGGTGGCTGTGCAGCCAGCCGCGCTCGCCACTGTCCGGGAGCCGGTCGAAGCTCCAGCGTGCGGTCGCTTCGTCGAACCGTTCGTACGCCCACTCCACCACGATGAACGCGCCGCCCGGGGTGAGCGCGGCCGCGGCTCGGTTCAGAACCTCGTCCAGGTCGTCGACGTGGTGCAGTGAGGTGCAGGCCACGATCGCGTCGACGGGGCGGCCGAGTTGGTGCTTTTCGAACTCGGTCTGGTGGTAGCCGGGTCCGGACGGTGCCGCCGGGTCCACGCCCACGGCGTCGTAGTCGCTCCTCCGCATGGCCGGGACGAAGCCGCCGGCCGGGCCGCATCCGATCTCCAGCACGCGGGACGGGGCCGGCGGCAGGTGGGCGCGTACGAAGGGCCAGAGGCTGTCGAGCCAACGCTGCTTGGCGGTCGTCATGTCGATCATCAGTGTGCTCCTTTGGAAGTCGTTACCAGGTGCGCAGCAGGCGCACCGACAATGGCCCGAAGACCGCAGTCAGCGCGGCGCAGGCGGCCAGGAGCCAGGCGACCTGGCCTCCGGAGGTACCGCCGGCCATGAGTTCCCGGGCGGCCGTCACCAGGTGCGTGACCGGGTTGACGTCCACGAACGCCTGCAGCCATCCCGGCAGCGTGGCCGGGTCGACGAAGATGTTGCTGAACAACGACAGCGGGTACAGCAGCGCCTGGGTCACCCCGAGCACGGCCCCGGGCGACTTCATCAGCAGCGCCAGGGTCGTCCACACCCAGGACAGGCTGACGCTGAAGACGATGACGAGCAGCACGGCGGCGGCCACGTCGAGGGCGTTGCCGTCCGGTCGGAACCCGAGCGCGAGGCCGAGCCCGACCACTACCGTCGAGGCGAGCGCGTATCGCACGGCGTCGCTGAGCATCACCCCGATGAGCGGGGCGGCGGGCCGGATCGAAAGCGTGCGGTACCGGTCGAACGCGCCGCTGGCCAGATCGAGGCTCAGGGCGGCGCCGGTGGTGCCGGTGGTCACCAGCAGCGTCATCACCAGAATCCCGGGGACCAGGTAGCCGAGGTATTCGCCGGTTGATCCGCCGACGGCGCCGCCGAACAGGTACGTGAACATCACGGTGAACACGACCGGGTGGACGGCGATGTCGAAGATCTGGACCGGGGTGCGCCTGATCTTCAGCAGGGCGCGCCGGCCGAATGCCAGGCTGGCGGTCAGCGTGCTGGGCCGCGCCGGCCGCAGCCGGGCGAGCACCCCGCCGGTCAGACGGGCTTCGGTGGCGGTGTCGAGCGTGGTCATTCAGGCGGCTCCCTTCGATGTGGTGTCCACAGTGGCCGGTCGGCCGGTGAGCGCGAGGAACACTTCGTCGAGGCTGGGCTGGCCGAGGGTGAACTCGGTGACCTCGATCCGCGCTCGGGACAATTCGGCCAGGGCCTGGGCCGCGGACTCGGCGCCGGCGGGCCCGCGCGGCGTCAGTTGCGCGGTCAGGGCGACCGGGTCCGCGTCCAGCGCCACGCAGCCGCCGAACGCCCGTGTCAGCACCTGTTCGGCGGCCGGCCGGACGCCGGGTTCGGCGAGCCGTACCCGGAGCGTGCCGCCGCCGATCGCGGCCTTCAGCTGGCCGCTGGTGCCCTGGGCGACGAGCTTGCCGTGGTCGATGACGGCGATGCGGTCGGCGAGCCGATCCGCCTCGTCGAGGTACTGGGTCGTCAGCAGGACTGTGCCGCCCTGGACGGCAATGCCACGGACGATGTTCCAGATCTCGTTGCGGTTGCGCGGGTCCAGCCCGGTGGTGGGCTCGTCCAGGAACAGCAGGTCGGGTGTGACGATGAGGCCGGCGGCGACGTCCAGGCGGCGGCGCATGCCGCCGGAGTACGTCCTGACCAGACGGTCGGCCGGTTCGGTCAGGGCGAACCCGGCCAGCAGCTCCTCGGCCCGGGTCGCCGCGGCCGCGCTGGAATGGCCGTGCAGCCGGCTGAGCAGGACGAGGTTCTCCCGTGCGGTGAGGCCGTCGTCGAGCGAGGCGTACTGCCCCGTCAGGCTGATCCGTTCGCGTACGGCGGCGGCCTGGCGAACCACGTCGTGGCCGAACACCCGGGCGGTACCCGCGTCGGGGCGCAGCAGCGTGGCGAGCATCCGGATGGTGGTCGTCTTGCCGGCGCCATTGGGGCCGAGGACCCCGTATACCGTGCCGGTGGGGATGTTCAGGTCGATGCCGTCGACGGCGCGCGTGGCGCCGAACGCCTTCACCAGGCCGATCGCTTCGACCGCGAGGGGACTGGAGCGGGTCATCGGGTCCAGCCGTCCTCGGCAACCAGCTCACCCTGTTCCGCGGTGACGTCGCGGGCGACGGCGAACGCGGCGGCGGCCTCCGGCAGGTTCGGCGCGCCGGCCAGGGCGGCGCTCATGATCTCCGGCGAGTCCCACCGCCACATGTCCACCCACGTCCGCTCGTCGACGCGGATCAGCCGGGTCTCGCCCGGGCCGGCGTACTGCGCCCTGATCGCCGCGATGAGCTGCCCGCGCCGTTCCAGCACGAGGTCGGCATCCGCGGGGTCGGCCGTGAACCGCGTCGTCCGAATGAGAGCCATTTCTGTACTCCTTCTCTAGACTTGATTTTTAGAGTTGAACTCTAGTGTTACAGTACAGCCATGCAACTGGTCAAGAGCACCGGCAAAAAGGGCGAGAAGTCACGGCAGACCCGGCGGCGCATCCTGCAGGCCGCATACGAGCTGTTCGTCAGCCAGGGCTACGGGGCCACCACGCTGCAGGGCATCGCCGAGCGGGCCGGCGTCGCCGTGCAGACCATCTACTTCGCCTTCGGCAACAAGCCGTCGCTGCTCAAAGAGCTGGTCGATGTCACCATCGCCGGCGACGACGAGCCGATCCCCACGCTGCAGCGGGACTGGTTCCGCGAAGCCCTCGCGGCCGACACCGCCGAGGCTCATCTGCGGGCGCACGTGCGCGGCACCTGTGCCGTACTCGCGCGGGTGGCGCCCATCATGGACGTCCTGCAGGCCGCCGGCGCGCAGGATCCGAACTTGGCCAGCCTGTGGCAGCAGGACACAGATCCGCGCCTGGAGGTACAGAGCGCCGCCGCGCGCAGCCTCATCGCCAAGCCCGGCGCCCGAGCCGACCTGACCGTCGAGCACGCCGCCGACCTGCTCTACGGCCTCCTGAGCCCGCAGCTGTACCTGCTGTTCACCCGCGACCGAGGCTGGACGGCCGACCGCTGGGAACAATGGGTACACAACACCCTGCACTTGCAACTTTGCGGTTAGCACCGGCCGCTCGTCCAGCGCCTCGCAACAACTGAGGCAACCCTGCCGGGGCTGGCCGCCGCCGAAACGCGCGCGGACGCAGCTGGCGACATCGACTGGCTGGGGTCGGTCGACTCGACGACGCGATTGATGGGGTTGGGTATTCTCCTGGCATCGGGTGCCTGCTCCCTGCTTTGCATCGGAGAGTGACCACGTGTTCATCGGTGGGCCGGAGTGGAACGCCGCCTCGACGGCCGAGAAGATCGACTTTCTGGACGCCGGACGATCCAACATTTCGCCGACCCGGGACGCCGCAACCTGGGCCCGGGTGAGCCTGCTGCGCGCCGAGCTGCTGCGCGGCGACGACAGCGGTGACCCGGAGGCGAACCGGCTGGCCGCGGCCATCGATCTGGACTTCGCGGCGGTCGTCGCCACGATGGCCGACGACCGGACGCTGGTCGGGGAGATCCTGGCCGCCCAGGCCGAAGCACTGCTCGAGCAGTCGGGTACCACCGATCTGGAGACCGTGCTCGGGCTGGCCCGGCGGGCCATCACGTACACCAGGACCGCCGACCGCACGGTCACCGCCCGCATCTACGTCATGATCGGATTCTGCTACCTCCACCGGGGCACAGGACTTCGGTGGAAGAACCTCGAAAAGGCGAAGTCCGCGTTCAAGATCGCGCTGCGGCTGGCGTCCGCAGCCGGGCTGCGTGACGTGGCCGTCACCGCGACCCAGGGACTCGGTGAGGTCTATCTCGTCCGGATCGAGGGCGAGCCGCTGCGCAACGTCGGTAAGGCTCAGCAGTGGCTGGAGCAGGCGTTCGAGCTGCACGAGCCGACGGCCACCCCGCCGGTCATCTCCTGTCTGCACAAGCTCGGGCTGGCCTACCTGGACCATCGCGGCGAGCCGACCCGCGAGCACATCCAGGCGGCGCGGGCCGCGGCCTCGGCCGCACTGGAGCACGTCGAGGTCGAGACCGATCCGCTGGCGTGGGCGCAGCTGCACCATGTGCTCGGCAAGGCGCTTGCGATGGGAGCCGCCGACGCGGACGATCCTGACTTCGAGGCTGGTCTCGGCTGGATGGACCGGGCGCGGACGGTCCTGG
The DNA here is from genome assembly GCF_049995355.1 of Dactylosporangium sp. McL0621. Classification (NCBI taxonomy): domain Bacteria; kingdom Bacillati; phylum Actinomycetota; class Actinomycetes; order Micromonosporales; family Micromonosporaceae; genus Dactylosporangium; species Dactylosporangium sp. McL0621. The sequence continues at coordinate 5,117,956 of NZ_CP188259.1, read as the reverse complement.
CGGACCTCGGCCTGGCCGACGAGTATGCGCGGGTGTCGTTCGACCTGGCGACCGCCCACCTGGCCCGCCACGACCTGGTCGGCAACCGCGTCGACGCCCAGCGTTCCGCCGAACGGCTACAGCAGGCGCTCACCGTCTGGCGGCCGCACAGCGCGGCCATGGAGTGCCGCGACGCGGCGGGTCTGCTGGGGCACATGCTCGTCGCGCTCGACGACTGGCCCGGCGCGGCGGCCGCCTGGCAGGAGGCGGTGGAGGCGCAGGAGGCCCTGCTCGACCTGTCGCCGGAGCGTCGGCACCAACGGCTCTCGACCCGCGACGGCGGTGAGACCGTCAGCCTGCTCGCCCATGCCTACGCGCGGCTCGGCCGGCCCGAGGATGCCGCCGTGGCCTTGGAGCAAGGGCGTGGGCGAACCCTGCGGAACCTGGTCGGCGTCCGGCAGCTCGCCGGGCGCCAGGACGACCCCGAGATCACGGCGGCCGCGTTGAAGGCCTACCGCGAGATGGATCGCGACGCGTGGGCCGCGCAGGGGTACACCGGCACGCTGCAACGGCTGCGGGCGGTGCTGCCCGACTTTCTGCGCCCGCCCGGCTGGAGCGACCTGCAGCGGTGGATCCCGGCCGGCAAGGCCCTGGTGTACCTGGCCGTTGCCGAGTACGGCAGCACGTGGATCGTCCTGGCCCGCGACCCCGCCGGCCGGACGGTCGCCACGTCGGTCATCGTGGACGGGTTCGACCAGGAGAGCCTGCGTCTGCTGCTCGTCGGCGACGATGGCCGAGGCCGGCTGGCGGCGGCTTCGTTCGGTGACATGGACCGCTTCGCCGACGTCCTCGATGCGGCCATGGAGCAGTTGCGCGTCCTGGTCGAGCCGCTCGCGGCGGCCCTCGACGCGCTGGGCGTTCGCGAGGTGGTGCTGGTACCGACCCGCTTCGCCGTCCTCCTGCCGCTACACGCGCTGCTGATCGAGCGCGCGACCGTGTCGTTCGCGCCGTCGGCCCAGATGTGGGCGGCGGCGGCCGCGACGGCCAACGCCGCCGCTGCGGTACCCCCGCGGCTGCTCGCCGTTGCGACGCCGGACGCCGACCCGCCGCTGCCGTATGCCCGGCTCGAGGCGCAGCAGGCGGCCGGCCGCTTCGGGCAGTCGACGATGATGGCCGACGAGCCCGTCTCCGCGCCGCAGATGCTGGCCGCCATCGCGGATGCGACACACGTGCACTTCGCCTGCCACGGGCAGGTCAATCTCGACGAGCCGCTGCTGTCCTCGGTCGAGCTGCCCGGTGGTCGCCGGCTACACCTGACCCAGGTCCTCGACTACAAGGGCGAGGCGATGCGATGCCGGCTGGTCGTGCTGTCCGCCTGCCAGACGGCGGTCATCGTCACCCGCCCCGACGAGGCCTTCATCCTCCCGACCGGATTCCTCACCGCCGGGGCCGCCGGCGCGATCGCCACCCTGTGGCCGGTCGACGATCTCGCCACCTGCGTGCTCATGGACTGCTTCTACCGCCACCTCGCCGATGGTCAGACTCCGGGCGCCGCCCTCCGCGCCGCCCAGATCGACGTGATGTCGATGCGCCTGCCCGCCGTGCTGGCGTACGCCCAGCGAGAGCCCGGCGCAGCCGCGGTCTCGTCCGCCCGCGGGGGTTCCCCGAACGCCGCGGCCGCCGCCGGCCGGCAGACGCCGTTTCATCACCCCGCGTTCTGGGCCGGC